>NZ_BNBE01000001.1:0-2452500 GCF_014654895.1 Streptomyces filamentosus
CGCCCACCCGTACTTGAAGGAAGCTCCGATGGCCGAGAAGGACACGCGCACCTACATCAGGGTGCACGACGGTCTGCCGGACCACCCGAAGATCATCGCTGCGGGCGGTGAGGCTGGCTGGCTCTATATCTGCGGACTCTCGTACTGCTCGCGTCAGCTGACCGACGGAGTGATCCCCAAGGGACTCGTCCCTCGGCTCACCGACTCAAGCAATAGCGAAGCACTTGCTTCAGCGTTGTTGCGGGTCGGCTTGTGGCACGGCTTCGACCACGACTGCCCCAGGTGCCCGCCCGCGCCGGCCGACTCCTACGTCGTCCACGACTACGTCGTCCACCAGCGTTCCCATTCTGAGGTCAAGGCCCTCAGCGAGAAGCGCGCAGCCGCAGGTCGGAAGGGGGGACGGCGCTCCGGAGAGGTGCGTCGGGCCGCTTCCGCCGCTGAAGCAAACGGCGAAGCAAGTGCTTCAGCAAAACCGAAGCAACCGCGAAGCAAAACCGAAGCAGATACAGAGGCAGAGGCAGAGGTAGTTAAAAGAACTACTCGAACTCCTTCGGAGTCCTCGGAACCTCTGCGGCACGACGTCGAACGGGTCTGCAGACACCTTGCTGCCGCCATCGAGAAGGGCGGCGACCCACGCCCCCAGATCACCAAGAAATGGCGCACCGACATGCGCCGCCTGATCGACGTCGACGGCATCACCCCGGACCAGGCCATCGCCGCCATCGACTGGGCCCACGCCTCCGACTTCTGGAACGCGCACATCCTGAGCCCCGCCAAGCTCCGCGACAAGTTCACGACCCTCCGCCGGCAGGCCGCGAACGAACAGCGCCGCCACCACCCTTCCGGCCCCCAGACCGCCAACCGAGACATGACCGACGAGGAGATCCGCAATGCCAGCACCTTCGGCTGAACCGTCCGACATGGACGACTGGCGCACCGAGCGCCGCGACGAGGCCGTCGCCGCCTTCGATGGCCAGATCCCCGCCCTCTACCGCCAGCAGATCGACCTCCACCCCGCTGTCGCCGCCTGGGCGGACCGCACGGCCGACGCCCCCGTCAGCCTGTTCCTGTGGGGTCCCCTCGGCGTCGGCAAGACCCACTCCGCCTGGCAGGCCACCCGCCGCTGGATCGCCGCCCTCTACCCGCTCCACGACCACGGCCGGCCCTGCGGCGGCGGACGGGTGCCGCAAAGCCGGGCCGTCGACGACGTCCTGGAGACGCTGTGACACGCGCCCTCGCCCCCGGCGGGCAGCTCACTGAACTCGATCTCGCCGTTCTCCAGCACGCCGCCCACGGGCTCACCATCGCCGCCACCGCACGCGCCATAGGGAAGTCGGCAGTTGCCGTCCAGGACGCCAGGCATCGGCTCATGGGCAAGCTCGGCGCCACCACCTTGGTCCACGCCGTCTTCCTCGCCTGCCAGGCCGGGATCCTCGACGGCCGGCCCCGACGCCACGGTGACCACGCCGGCTACGAAGCCCACCGCCGACGCGGCGAAGACCCCACCCAGTGCGAGCCCTGCCGACTCGGCGAACGAGCCCACCGGCAAGCCATGAGAAACCGCAACAACGAGAACCAGGAGGCAGCGTGAACCCCAACAAGGCGGCAGGAGAGGGCCTGAGTGGCCGTGTAAGCGCCGAACAGGGCGCGGAGGCAGTCGGGGAGGGTCGGGTCGCTCCGGGGCCCCAGAAGGGCACGCAGAGCCTTGAGACCGCCCAGCGCCTCGCCGTCACCTTCCAGACCCGCATCGACGCCGCCCGCGACTGGGCCCGACACAACCTCCCCGCCAACCAGCGGGATGCACTCCTCCGCGTACTCCGCGGCAACACCACCAGCAACCCGAAAGGCCAGCCGTGAACCACGACAACAACCCCGAACCCGACAGCACCTACACCCCCAGCTGGTCAGCCGGCGACACCCCCATCCCCTCAACCCACCACCAGACCCACCACTTCGACACGACCGCCAGGCCCACCGACCCCCGACAGCCCGCCTACGACGCCGTGTACGCCCACATCCGCGAGCTCGGCGACCACATGCCGCCGAACCCCGTCCACCGCAACGCCATGATCTGGCGCGCTGTCCACGCCGCCCTCGGAGCCACACCCGTCGGCCGCTGCGTCTCCTCGCACTGCGTCGACGGCGACCACGTCATCGACCTCGGCCCCGTCAGCGGTACGGAGGGCGAGCGATGACCCCGCCCGACCCGAACCCCGCCGTCCAAGGCCAGTGTCCCGCCTGCCGAGGAACCAGCCTCTTCCTCGGCAACGGCGGCCACGTCACCTGCGCACGCATCGACTGCCCCAACCCCTGCGCCACCGACGACCTCCTCCACGGTCAGCCCGCCAGCCAGTGCACCACCGAGACCCCCACGAAGGACCGCTGTATCCGGCCCGCCCAGCACGCCGGCCCCCACACCGACGCCTACGCCATGCACTGGGAGCAGACGTGAGCTACGACATCAGCCTCTACCTGAAAGTCGACACCGGCGACCCCGAGCCCATCGACTACTGCGCCGCCGACATCGGCAACTACACCAGCAACGTCGCCGCCATGTGGCACGACGCCCTCGGCCACCGCCTCGCCGACCTCCACGGCCAGCGCGCCGGCGACTGCAGCGACGCCCTCACCCGCGCCGTCCACGACATGCAGCAACGCCCCGACCACTACCAGGCCATGAACCCGCGCAACGGCTGGGGCGACTACGAAGGCGCCCTCGACTACCTCGCCCGCCTCCGCATCGCCTGCCTCGCCCACCCCGCAGCCGAGATCCACATCAGCCACTGACCCACCGCACCGCCAGCAAGGAGAGAGCCGCCGTGGACCACAACTCCGCTTGCACGATCTGCAACCGCGACCTCTGGAACGACGAGCAGGGACGCCTCATCTGCCGGCTCTGCCAGCAGCACGTCGACCGGAACCTGCAGTCCATCGCCGGACCCCGCGGCCTTTATGCCCGGCTCTGCCTCCGCACCACCCCCGGCAAGAGCAGCGGCGGCCCCGCAGTCTCCGGCACCCGCGGATCCAGCATGCCGCCCAGCGAACACGTCCTGAACCTCGTCGCGAACGGCGGCATCGTCAGCAACCTGGAATCCTGGGTCAAGGACTGGGCCACCTACGGGCTCGCCGACATCGGAGAAGGCGGCCGGCTGCAGCACCGCATCGACCACGCCGTCCGCACCCTCCGGCTCAACCTGGGCCAGGCGGCACTCAAGCATCCCGCTCTCGATGAGTTCGCTCGAGAGATTCACAGCATGGTCCGCCAGTGCTCGGCGGTTGTCGAAGGGGAGAAGCCCCCTATCCGCGTCCGAGTCCAGTGCCCCTGTGGCGCCACCCTCGGTGTCACGCTTTCCACCGATGGGGAAACATGCCGGGCCTGCGGCGCCGAGTACGGGCACGCGGAGGTTCTCCGGCTACCCCTCGCCGACAGGCGGGCTGCGGCATGAGCGACTACCCCGGCCTCCGCGTCGGCGACGTCATCCCCATGGCGCCCGCCTCCGACGGCCAGGCATGGATCCCCGCCGCCGTGGTCGTGCAGCTCCTCCGCGCCATAGCCGACGGACACCGAGGCCTCGCCGACGACCCCGAGTGCGACCTCCGCAGCGGCGCCGACGCCATCGAAGCCGAGGCTGATGCCATAGAGGTCCGGGCCATCATGCAGACGCGGGCGGGTGGGCTGTAGGCGGAACACGACGAAGCCCTCCACCCGGTCGGGTGGAGGGCTCGTTCGTCGTTACTCGGTCTTCTTCGGGTGCCTGCTGGCCGCGTGGAGGATCCATACGATCTTGCGATCCTCGTCGACCACGTACCAGACTCGACCGCCGCTCGTGACCTCGATCTGCCACTGGTCACGGCGCTTACCGTCGAAGACGACCGTAGCGAGGTCGAACTTCAACTTGTGATGGCGGGCGGTCTGCACTGCAGGCGCCGGCTCGGTCCTCATCGCGAACCAGGCGTCAGCGGTGTTGCTCGGGGCTTCGGTGCAGAGCTCCTGCCACCCCGTTCCCACTCCCTTGACCCCGAATCGGATCTTGTATTCGCCCGGCTTGGGCGGCGGGACGACGAAGTCCCCCCTCTTATTGCTCAATCTGCAGGTACCTCCGGAGGCTCGACTTCCCCGAAGTCGCCCGCCTCCGGACTGGTCAGCTTGCTGTAGAGCTCCTGGTCCGCGTACACCTCGGCGGTCGACTTCCATGCCGCGATCAACGGCACGATCGGCCCAACGGTACCGAGGTCGGAGGCCGCACGTGCGGTCTCCATGAACTCAACGAGGAACTCCTGGACTGCCTTCTGCGGCAGGAAGCGGACCCACGGGAACGCCTCGGGGAACACCTGGGTGAGCATGGCGACGGCTTCAGGGCTGCTCTTCATGAGCGCCACGAACATCCGGGTGGTGGAGTCGACGACCTCCGTGACCTGCTCGGCGCGCTCGGCCGTGGTCAGGTACAGGTCCTCTTCGTCGCCGCGACGGTGCAGGAGCAGGCCCTTGCGAGGGCTGTCCTGCAGCCGCGCGACGGTGTCCTTGGGCTTCTGGATGAGCTCCGAGAAGTTCACTTCTGCCGGCATCGTGGTCATGACCTCAAAGGTAGTTCAAAAGTTTGCAACCGTCCACCGGAAACGAGACGCAAATCAGGCCGGAAAGCCATGAGGAAATCACGCAGAGTGACCGACGGAAAGAGGGCGGACATCCTCGCAGGTCAGGCAGGAGTCAGCCAGCCGCATCCGAACCCGCCCCACCCCCAGAACACCCACCGAGCGCCCGCCGACCCCCGACGGCGGGCGCTCGCATGCGGGCGGGTACGACGAAGCCCGCCGGGGGTGGGCCGGCGGGCTGGGGGTGGGTGCGGTTCGGGGACGCTAGAGCGGACAGGCCGCGTCCAGCACCCTCAATGCCTCATCAAGAGCCCGTGCAGCCTCCCCAGACGTCCCCTCCCGCAGAAGCCGATCCGCCTTCACCAACAGCCCCCGGGCCTCGGCGTAAACAGCATCGTCGCCAATCGCGTCCAACGCCTCGGCGACAGCCTCATCGATCCTCAAACGGCACCTCTCATCGACAGAACAGCACTCGAACCGTTGCCCGCCGGGGTGGGCCGGCGGGCTTCAGGAGTGGGGTCAGGCGGACATGCGGAGCTGGCCGCCACCCTCGAAGTCGTCGATGATGTCGGCGATCTCCTGGTAGACCTGCTCCAGGATCGGGCGGTCGTCCTCGGTGTACGCGGCGACCTGGTCGATGCGCGAGCCGGCCGGGCCGGGGATCTTCCCGGGGCGGCGGCCGTGCACCTTGAAGTACCGGTTCGAGACCCGCGAACCGAAGCCCGACTGGAACTTCGCGACGGTCTTCGGCTTGTGCCCCTTCTCGGCGAGGAACGTCGACGCGTACAGCGGCGTCTCCGACGACTCCAGCTCCGGCCGCTCACCCATCACGCGCGCCATGATGACCTTGCCCGTCGCCGTCGCGTAGGCCTCCGGGAGCACCGGGCGCAGGATCGACAGGATCTCCGCCTGCTCCCGGTACGGCACCGGGCCAGCGGCAGCCGTGATCTCGCGGGACTTCGGGACGGGGACGGCCCTCCGGGTTTCGTCGGTGACGTACCGGTACAGGGCATCGGCAAGTTCGACCTGGGCGCGCTCAACCTTCAATCGCTTGCCCTCGTCGGCGATGCGACTGGTGGTGACGTTCGCCAACCACATCGGCAGAATGCGCTCATGGATCAGGAACTGAGGGTAGACACGGCTCTGTCCGGGAAGCATGACGTGCATTACGCACGTCTTACCCTCTGACCAGGCCTTTCGCTCGATCGCCTGGCGCTGTCCGTTCGGGTCCAGGGTCAGGTTCTGGCACAGCTGGCCAAGGACGGCCCAGCTGCCCTGCTCGTTGGTGACAACCGTGACGGTGTCACCGTGGAACTCGAACGAACCGATCTCAAACTCAGGGCCCTGACGTGCGACCATGGTCATGGTCTCTCCTGTCTGTAGCGCAGTGGGTTGATCGCCAGGCCCACCCCGAACCGCCAAGTACCGGGTGGGCCTTTCGCGTTCAACATAGCCACCCTAGGGGCTATCTCGCTACATCTTCCGCTAACTATGACCATCTAGGTAGCCGTAGTTGGACCTAGTTGGCATCATGGCGCCATGACTACTTCCCTATCGCGAGACCTCGACCGGCTCGCCGAGAAAGCCCTGGCCCGCCGACAGGAGCTGGCCCTCCCTCTCACCGCTGCCGCCCAGACCGCAGGCATGTCCAAGGACACCTTCCGGCGCGTCGAGCGGGGACTCCCTATCCGCGACAGCAGCTACAGCAAGGTCGACAAAGCTCTGCGCTGGGCGCCCGGCTCCTCGCTCGGGATCCTTGCAGGGGAAGGTGGCCCTATCGAGACCGAGCCCATCCCGGCTAGCGGCCTCACGCTGGCCACGATTCCGGATGACACCCTCAAGGGCGCCGTTGTCAAGGCCGTCATCGCGACCTCCGACACGCTGACCGCGCGAGAGATCCGAGCCCTCTCCGATCGCGTACTCGAAGAACTGCGCCGCCTGCATGAAGGTGAATGACAGAGACGGCGAAGGCCCCGCCGGATGCCCGGTGGGGCCTTCTGCGTGTGCGGCTGAGGTCTTGCTTCACGGTCGAGTTCGGACGATGCTGCCGAACCCAGAGACTGGATCCACCCAGCCCTCAGTGGAGAGGGTCTGGATGACGCGCGAGGCGGTGCTGGGGCTGATGCCCTTCGCCTTCGCCAACTTGCTGATCGAAGGCGCATGGTCGCCTGGCTTCAGTGCGCCCGATTTGATCTGGCCGATGATCTCATCCGCGTACTGGCGATAGGCGGGGGAGTGACCTCTCGTGACGCGTGGCCGTTTCGCCCATTTTCGCTCACGTGAGGCAATGAGGGCCTGCTCGGTCAGGCGGCTCACGTCCTTCACGTTCCACGGAGGAGACTCGGATTGAAGGGCTGCGAGTTCTGCGGCCTCGGCTTGAGACCTCGTCTCGAACCAGATCTGTGTGCGTGCGGCGATGAGCGGGAACCACGTCCGCGCGGAGTCGCGCCGGTGCTGCGACTCCCGCCTCTGAAGGTCGTTCGTGATCCCGAGGTACAGGACGTTCCCTGAGGTGTCGAAGTAGCGGTAGAGGGTGGTTCGCTCCGTCATGCGTCTACTCCCCAGGGGCCAGCGTCTCGTCGAGGTACTCCTGCACCGGCCCGAACAACCCCCACGGCACGAAGTCGGGGATCTCGCCCAGCCGGATCCAGGCGACCTCGGCCAGTTCCTCCTCGTCGGCGACTCGGGCCTCGCCGCCGACGACCTCGCAGGCGACGTAAGACATGTGCCGGCCGGTCTGCGGGTGGACTCGCTCGCCGAGTGATCGGACCGCCTTCACCTCCAGGTCGACCTCCTCGGCCGTCTCCCGGACCGCGGCCTGCTCCGGCGTCTCCCCGGCCTCGATCCCGCCGCCCGGGAACGCCCAGAGAAGCTTCCCCTCCCGCTCCCGGCGTCGGATCATCAGGACGCGGTCGCCCGCGGTGATGATGGCGGTGGAGATGCCCTGCTCAGTCGTCGTCTCGGTCACGCCAGTGCCTCCAGGATCGGCGGGTAGATGTGCTGCTCAGGGATGAAGCGGGTCAGGTCTGCGCGCGGCACCCAGGCCACGTCGCTGTTCTCGTCGGGGTCCCGGTTCTCGGCCTCGCCCATCAGGTGCTCCGCGAGGAAGTAGTCGACCAGGACTCCCGTCTTGGGGTGGACGCGCTCACCAAGTCGCTGCCGGATTGCGCACCGAACTCCGGTCTCCGCGCGGGTCTCCTCGACCGCGACCATCTCGGCCTTCCGGCCGGGCTTCACGGTGCCTGCCGGAAACTGCCAGGTGAGGGCATCGTCACCTCGCCGGCAAACGAGGAGCACATCGGGGCCCCGCGTTACGACCGCGACTGCCACGCGGAAAGCCTGCGCCTGAGCAGCGGTTGGGGTCGGGCGGGATAAGGCAGCGAAGCGGCGAATCACCGATGCGGAGGCCCTTTCGTAGGCGGTGTCGAGGAGCTGCTGGGTGTCATTCTTCGGGACCATGTCCGGCGAGCTGTGCCAGCTGGCGACGGTGCGGACCCCCACGTCGAGATGCTCGGCGAACTGCTCGTTCGTCATCCTGAGGGCCTGCTGCAGAGCGCATGCCGTGCGGCCGGTCCACGTCTCGACGACTTCCACTTTCCGCCCCTCGCGCGATCGGATTCGAGGTCTTGCACTGTCGAAGCACCGTAGTTGCACCGACACTGCCCTGCTCGCTCATGGCAGTTGAGCTGTCAACTCGGTTGACTACAGGGCATGCAAAGGGTGCTTCTATCTGGCGGCGCGCGAGATCTGCTCGGCTCGCGAGCCGGTCACGCCGAGCAGCTTGCCAACCTGGTTCCAGGAGCGGTCGACGTACAGCTCCTTCGCGACATCGGCCTTGATCTCCTTGAGGGAAAGGTCGAGCCGCCCCTCAAGCTCTTTGACCGCCTCGTACCGCTCGACGGCGTCGCTGATCTCCTTGAGCGCAGCGATGAGCGCCCTCTCTGCGGTGTCCACGGCATCGGTCATGACACGAGAGTAAGGGCCAATCCGGGCCACTTCAAGCAGCTGCTTGACGGAGGCTGCGCGACCCCCTACATTCGTCATCAGCGAGGGAATCCAAGCGCCGCTTGGAACCCCTCCGTCGTCCACTCTCACCAGGCCCAGCCTGCGGACGGCGCTACAACAGAAAACGGGCTGGACACCGCGACTCTCACCTCGCAGGCCAGCCCTACCACGAGGAATCTCTGAAGGGTCACCCTCATGGCTACGCAGAAGTCTAACGGCACCCGTGTGCCCGCTACCGAGAACAGCCTCACCCCCGCCCGCCTCCTGTCCACCCCTCTGGCCGATCTGCTGGCCGAGGTGGACGCGGAGGTCACGGAAGCGCCCTCCGAGTACGGCGACGCCTTCGAGGGTGTCTTCATCAAGCCGTACATCGGCCCGATCCAGATCGTCCTCCCGAAGGCCCGTAATGCGGCGCACCGGGACGTGATGGCCCGCGTGCTGGTCGGCCGGCTGCTGGGTACGGACCTGGCCCCGCTGCCCTCCTCGCTGGAGTCCCGCTCGTTCGGCGGTGTCCGGTGAAGGCCGCGTCGTCGGAGCGCCGGCTGGTCCTGGTGGGCCGGAAGTCGGGCCGTGGTCCGATCGTCATCCAGATGCCCGCCCCGGCTCCGCAGCCGGCCCGCATCCCCTCGGCCCGGTGATCGCCGTGTACGAGATGTCTGCGGCTGACCGTGCCGCCCACGAGGCCGCCTCCTACGTTCGCCGCCAGGCCGCCGCGCCGCTGTCGGACAAGGAGCGCGAGGAGCTGTCGCGGAAGCTCGCCGAGCGCAACAAGAACAGCCGGCGGTGAGTAGGTACGTCGGCACCCTGCCGACCCGCCTGCTGAACGACGACGCCATCCGCCCCGGCTCGTACCCCACGTGGGGTCACGCGGCCAGGGACTTCGACGGCCGCAGCAAGGACCGGAAGGTTCTCGCCAGGCTGATGGAGTCGCTGCCGCAGGGCCAGCGGAAGCCGATCCTCCTCGGTGTCGACGACCGCTACCACGACATCTACGTGTCGGACGGGCATCACCGGGCGCTGGCTCTGCTGAGGCTCGGGATCGTCGACTTCTCCTTCCGCTGGTGCTGGCTGCGTGCCTGGTCCGTGGATCACCAGTCGGAGCGCTTCCCGTACACTGGGCCAAGACCGGCGGATGGGGCGCCGCCCTCACCGCCACCGGAGCCACCGGGGTTCTCACCGGCCAGCTGTGGGTTGACCTCCTCCTCGGCGCTGCCTTCTACGGCATCGGCGCCGTCCACGGGCGGCCCGTCACCGAGGTGAGCGAGACGCAGCCGGACCCCACCTTCGTCCCCCTGGACGGCCCGCCCGCCACCGCATCCGGCGGCGAGAACAACCTGGTCGACGCTCTCATCACCGCAGGGATCATCGCCGAGAGCCAGCGAGGCGACACCCGAGTCGTCGGCGACATCCACCGCGACGGGCCCGGCTGGGCCGCCACCGTCGAACTGCCCCGCGGCATGGCCGCCGTCACCGCCATCGACAAGGCCGGCTTGCTCGCCTCCAGCCTCCGCGTCAAGCGCCAGCGCATCGAGATGAAGGCCGACGCCTCCGCCGAAGGTCACGAAGGCCGCTTCACCCTGTGGGTTGCTGACTCCGACAACCCCTACGCCGGCCCCAAGGTGTACAGCGAGCTCGCGCAGGCCCAGCGCTGGGACTTCTGGCAGTACGGCGTCCCCCTCGGCCTCGACGGCCGCGGCCGCCGCGTCGACCTGCACCTGCTGTGGTCGTCCCTCCTCATCGGCGGCCTGCAGGACTACGGCAAGTCCTACCTCGCCCGCCTCGTCGCGGCCGCCGCCGTTCTCGACCCGACCGTCCGGATCGTCCTCATCTCCGGGAAGGTCAGCCCCGACTGGCTGCCCCTCGAAGAGGTCGCCCACAAGTACGTCATCGGCGCCGACCCGCGCACGGTCCGCAAGGTTCTCGACGTCCTCGACGAGACGATCACCGACATGCAGGGCGTCGGCTCCGAGCTGACCCGCCTCTACCGCGAGGACCCGGCCAGCTGTCCGGAAGGCAAGCTCACCAAGGAGCTGACCCGGCGCCCCGGGCTCGGCCCCACCCTCGTGATCGTCGAGGAGCTCCAGGAACTCCTCGACGCGGCCGCCCTCATGAAGGTGAAGACCAGTGAGGACGAGGACGGCGAAGGTGCCCGCACCCGGTCCGCGAAGGACGTCATGGTCGAGTCCATGGCCCGGTTCGTGCGCGTCGCCCGGTTCGCCGGCGGCATGGGGATGTTCATCACCCAGCGGCCCGACTCCAACTCGGTCCCCACTGCCCTGCGCGAGGTGTGCGTCAAGCGCGCCAGCTTCCGAGTAAAGGGCGACCGCAGCGCCAAGATGGTCCTCGGTGACGACGCCGTCATGAACGGCGCCGCGCCCCACCTCCTGACCGAGGACTCCAAGGGCATCTTCGTCCTCGACCAGGGTGCCGAAGAAGGCCACTCCACCCAGCGTGGCGACGTGATCGACCTGCCCACCTTCCTCGCCATCTGCAAGCGCGGCCGGCAGCTTCGTATCGACGCCGGAACACTGACGGGGTACGCCGCCCAGTTCGGCAAGCCGGTTGAGGTGCCGCCCGAGGCGCGGATCGTCGCCGACGCGACCAAGGCCATGCGTGAGGCCGGTGTCGACCGCATGCGAACGGAAGACCTCGCGAAGGCGCTGAACCTTGAAGCCGGCGACCTGCGCGACCTCATGGAGAAGGCGGGGGCTGGCAAGCCTGTCCAGTTGGGAGGGATGCCCGATGGGAAGAACCCCCGCGGCTACAAGCTCGATGTTCTCCAGTCACGCGCCAGGCGCCCGTAATGCCCTGATCGTCCTCTGCTAGGCGTCTGCTAGTGACTGCTAATCCGCAGGTCAGAGCCTGCTGTTCGCCTGCTACCGCACTGCTAGCCGGTCAAGAAGTAGCACCCCTTTAGCAGACCCTCTAGCACCCCTGACCTGCAACTTAGCGGCAGCCCCATGCCGCCTAGCACCCGAAATCAACCCATTCATCCCCGCCGAGAGGAGCCCCCGACGGACAGCCCGCAGACCACCTACTACCGCACCCGAGTCGACGCAGACGCCCTCACCGCCGCCATCCAGCCCGGCACCACCCTCTACATCCACCACCACGGCCGCACCCACGCCTGGACCGTCACCGACCAGACCGGCGTCCTCCGCAGCCCCATCCTCACCCCCGCCGACGGCCACCCCGGCCGCGTCACCCTCCACCAGCTCCTCGCCCGATACGGCGCCATCCACACCCAGAACCCCACTGAAAGGACCCCGACATGAGCCTCAAGTCCTCCTACCAGGCCACCCGCGGCGACGAGCGCAAGTTCCTCCGCGACATCCAGCCCGGCGACCACCTGTACGTCATCAACAACCACTCCGACCGCGGCGACACCTACAGCGAATGGGTCGTCACCAACAAGCGCAGCATCATGGGCCACCGCGAGGTCGAGTCCCCCTCCCACGGCGGAGTGATGAGCGCCCAGAGCCTCCTCCGCAAGGAACGCGAAGTCCTCACCCAGCGGCCCACCCACCTGCCCAACCTCGGCGTCCGCGACCTCCACGGCGCCTTCACCGAGGACGCCCAACGGGCCGCCCGCCTCGTCGGCGACCTCCACGCCATCGAGACCGCCAACGCCCTGTCCGCGCAGTACGCCGGCCGCCGCTGAGCCAGGACTGCCCGCTGCCCGATCCGCCCGACACGCACGGGCGGTGAGGGGAGCCGGGACAGCCCCGAGCCCAGAAAGGCCCGCCATGCCCAAGCCCACCCTCCGTGGCCGCCTCGTCGCCGCCGTCCACACCGCCGGAGCCCGCGTCGCCGGCGACAAGGGAACCAAGGCCGCCGGCGCCATCACCGCCACCCTTCTCGGCGTCGAGATCGTCGAATGCGGCCCCACCTGCGGCGACCACTGCGCCGGCTACGAGCACGTCGACACCCTCCGCCGCCTCAAGTAACCCGCCCCCACCACTCGAAGGAGAACCCGAGATGGCCGCGTCCACCGCCGTCCGGCCCGCCGATCTGACGGTCGACGCGGCCACCCTCATCCGCGACATCGAGCAGTACCTCGCCACCCAAGCCCCCCGCACCGCACACCCGCTCGTCACCAAGACCACCGACCAGCTCGTCGCCGAAGCCCTCCAGCAGTCCTCCGTCGAGACCACCACCGCGGCACCCGAACTCACCGCCCCCGCACGCTGGTGGCGCATCATCCCCGACTGGGCCCTCGCCATCACCCCCGCCCGCCGCCTCCACGGCGCCGGACGCCCCATCACCGTCACCCAGCACCTCCAGCTCACCGCCCTCGTCATCGAGCAGTACGGACATCACCGCGGCGGACTCCGATCCCTCAGCGGACGGCGATGCATCCTCGGCGCCCAAGCCGTCCTCTACCGCCTCGGCTACGGCGACGAAGCCACCGCCATCGCCGCCGGCCAGCAGATGCAGAACGTCCTCCGGCGCCGCGGCATCAACGAGCCCTACCACCGGTGGAACGACCGGCCCGAACGGTGCACAGGCGACGCACTCCAGCTCATCCGCGAAGCCATCGACGGAATCGAATAGAGAACCCCTATGTAGACCTACTTAGAGATAGCTTGACCTGATGACAGGACCGAACATAAGGTTCTCTCAATCGGTGCTTTGCGCCTGCTGAGGCCGCCCCACACGGGCGGCCTTTCGCGTACCCGGAGGTGACCAATGACCTCCCTCGCCCTCGTCGACGAAGAAGCCGCCGCCTACTACACCGGCCGGCCCCGCGTCACCATTCGCCGGTGGGCCCACGAAGGCCGCATCCGGCGATACGGCAAAGGCCGCGGCCGCGTTCGTTACAACGTCTTCGAGCTCAACCCCGCCCACCGTGACGAAGACACAGGTGAAGTGCTTGAAGCTGGCGGACCACCTCCACTGCCGTCCCGTAGCGACGCCGCGTAGGTAACAGCACGGCTACACCGGCCCGAGACGACCCTCAGCTCCGGCAGCCTGGCCCGATGCGCATCAGACCCATCGCGGCCATGGCCAGCCTCGCCTTCGCCCTCACGCTCACCGCGTGCGGCGCCGCCGACAACCCGCCCGCCACGCCTTCGGACAAGCAGGGCGCTGAAGCCTCCACGGCAACCGCTGCGCCGGCGGCCGAAACCACCAGCCAGCCCCCCGCAGCCACCACGGAGCCCAGCACCAGCGGACCACTCGCACTCGGTACCACCCACACCTGGGAAGACACCGAGAACGGGATCCGCGGCACCAGCGCCGTGCTCAGCTACCAGCAAGGCATCAAGTCCGTCGGCTCCGCCGCCGAACACTCCGGCACCCCTGGCTACGTCTGGGCCGCCCTCGAACTCAAGGTGTGCAGCGTCAAGGGCCTGTTCGCCGCAACCACGACACCGTGGACCCTGTCCTATGCCGACGGCGCCCGCGTCGAACCGTCCAGCGGCACCTGGGCCGACTTCCCCAAGCCGCAGTTCCCCATCGAGACCAAGCTGACCCCGGGCAAGTGCGTGCGCGGCAAGGTCGTATACCCGGTCCCCGGCAACAGCCGCCCGCAGACCGTCGTCTACGCCCCTGATGGCTTCGACGTACCCGTCGAATGGGCGGTGCCCACTAAGTAGAAGGAGGCGCCCGTGGCTGGCAATCCCCGCAACGGGCGCCCCTACCGCGAGCTCGCTTCGGAAATGGTGAGCATGGACGATTGCGGCATCATCCCCGTTACCGGTGCACCAGGCCTCCACTTCCTGTGGGAACGCCGGGGCCGAGTCATCACCCTTACCAGCGTTCTCAACGCGCCTCCGCCGCCTACTCTCTGGCGACCCTCGCTCCCTTCTGCGCGCCGGGATGAGGACCGTTAGCCACGCTCTACATCGCCCCCCAGCACACGCCACCAGGAGCCGGACATGCCCCGCGTAGCCATCCCCGTCACCCAGTCCTCACGCGCCGGCACCGTCCTTCCGGCGGCCACCACCGGCGACGCCGTCAACAACCACAGCGTCGCCAACGACGGGCGCGTCATCCTCATGGTGAAGAACACCGGCGCCTCGTCCCGCAACATCACCTTCCTCACCACGCGGAAGGTCGACGGCATCGCGACCCCCGGGCGCGTCGAGGCCGTGCCTGCCGGAGAGACCCAGCTGTTCGGACCGTTCCCGCCGACCGACTACGGCACCACGCTCAGCGTCGACGTCGCCCACGCCGAGCTCACCCTCAACGCGATCCGCGTCTGACTCGCCCTGCCAGTCGCAAATCCGCGAAACCCCCACCTCCCTCGCCGGTGCCCCCTAGGCTCCCGTGGTTACCACCACGCAAGGGGGCCAAATGGCGAAGATCAAGACGCGGCGGAAGATGGGCTGGATCGCACTCGCATTCCACTGGACCATGCTCGTCTGCACGGTCGGACTGTGGACTCCAGTGTTTCTCGCAGCACGCCGGCGCCGGCTCACCGTCACCCACATTCCCGACGGATACATGGGCCCCATTCCGCCGCACTAGAGTTATTCACTGGGAGGTGCGCCATGCCAGTCGCACCTCCCAGCCGATGCAGTTCCGTGGGCTGCCGCAGCCTCGCCGTCAAGTACGGCAAGTGCGACGAACACCAGCGTCCACCCTGGGCCGGCCGATCCTCCCCACGCGAGCGCTACGGCATGAGCAGCGGCACCATGCGCGCACTGAAACGCAAGGTCATGGCCAGGGACAACGGCTGCTGCTATTGGTGCGGCGGCGAGGGAGCCGAGGAGCTGGAGCACAAGACGCCCGTGAGCCAGGGCGGTGCCCAGCGCGACCTGGACAACCTCGGAGTCATCCACGTCGACTGCCACAGGGAGAAGTCGATCGGGGAGGCCATCGAAGGAAGCCGGCGCGCTCGAAATCGTTGATCTTTCCACGCGGAAATTTTGAGATCGATTTCAGAATTTCCACGGGGGAGGGGGAGGAAAAATCTCTGGAAGAATCCGCACGGGGACCGACGCGGCCAGAGCGGGAGATCTCTGCACAGAATCTGCGGTAGGGGGTCTGTGATCATGGCGCGCACTGCGCAGCCGGCTGCGCTGAAGCTGATCAAGGGTCGGGGTGAGGGCAAGGACACCGCGGGCCGGCCGGTCAACCTGGGGCCGGCGTTCAAGCGGGTGCCGCCGAACCCGCCGTCGTGGCTGAGCGCCGAGGCGAAGGCGGAGTGGAAGCGGGTGGTGCCAGGACTGTCCCGCCTGGACCTGCTCAAGCCGGAGGACCGGGCGGCCCTGGCGGCGTACTGCGAGGCGTGGGCGACGTTCGTCGAGGCGACCCGGACCGTGCAGGCCGAGGGCCAGGTCATCGAGGCCAGACAGGGGAAGCTGGCGCACCCGTGTGTGGGCATCGCGCGGGCGGCGGGACGGGAGATGCGCAGTTGGGCGGCGCACTTCGGGCTGACTCCGTCGACCGAGCAGGCCCTGGCGAGGGGGGCCGACGATGGCGACGAGGACGACAACCCCTTCGGTTGACCTGCCCGACTCTGACGAGCTTGAGCGGCTGAAGCTGTCTCCGGAGGTCGCCTGGTACTTGCTGAGCCGTGGCGTCCCGCTGCCGGATTGCCCGCCGCTGATCCAGACGCCGTCTCCGGGCGAGGCGCCCGGCGCGGTGTTCGATCCGGATCGTGTCGACAAGGTCATCAAGGCGTTCAGCCTGTTGCGGCACACGCAGGGCCAGTGGGCCGGCCAGCCGCTTCGGCCGGACCCGTGGCAGGTGGCGTACATCCTGGCGCCGGTCTTCGGCTGGGTCCGCTGGGACGCTGACGCGGGCGCCTACGTGCGGATCGTCCGCGAGCTGTATGTGGATGTTCCACGCAAAAATGGAAAATCGACATTGGCCGGCGGCCTCGCGATCTACATGACGTGCGCGGACGGCGAGCAGGGCGCCCAGTGCATCACCGCGGCGACGACGAAGGAGCAGGCCGGGTTCGTCTTCGAGCCGGTGAAGAAGCTCGCCGAGGCGGCTCCTGCCCTGAAGCGCCATGTGACGCCGCTGAAGGGCGTGATCCTGCATCGCAAGTCCGGCTCGTACTTCAAGCCGATCTCGTCGGTGGCGGGCGCCCAGCATGGCGCGAACATCCACTGCGCCATCATCGACGAGCTGCACGAGCACAAGACTCCCGAGCTGGTCGAGACGATCGAGACGGGCACGGGTTCGCGCCGGCAGCCGCTGGTGGTCATCATCACGACCGCGGACTCCGGCAAGCGGGAGTCGGTGTACGACCGCAAGCGTCAGCGGGTCGAGAAGCTGGCTCGCCGGGTCTTCGAGGCCCCGTCGGTGTATGGCGTGGTGTGGGCGGCGGAGCGGGACGACGATCCGCATGTTGAGGCAACGTGGCGGAAGGCGAATCCGGGCTACGGGGTGTCTCCGACCCGCGCGTACCTGCAGTCGAAGTCGGATGAGGCGAAGCAGAGCCCGGCCGACCTGGCGAAGTTCCTCCGCCTGCACCTGGGGCGGCGGACGAAGCAGGAGACGAAGTTCCTGACCATGGAGTCCTGGCACCGCAATGCCGGGATGGTCGACGAGGCGCGGCTGGCTGGCCGCGAGGCGTATGGCGGCCTGGACCTGGCGGCTACGTCCGACTTGCTGGCGTTGTGCTGGCTGTTCCCGGACGACGAACGCGACGGCTTCGACGCGATCTGGCGCCTGTGGACGCCGGAGGACAACGTCGACGCACTGGACCAGCGGACGGCCGGGGCGGCCACGGTGTGGGTGCGCGAGGGGCTGCTGGTGGCGACCCCGGGGAACGTCGCCGACTACGACTACATCCAGCTGCAGATCGAGCGGGACATGGAGGTCTTCGATGTGCGCTCGATCGGCTTCGACCCGTGGTCGGCGGTCCCGCTGACGAACAAGCTGGCGGAGTCGGACGCGCCGATGGTGAAGGTCCGGCAGGGCTTCATCACGATGTCGCCGCCGCTGAAGGAGATGCAGCGTCTGCTGCTGAAGGGCACACCGGAGGCGCCGATGTTCCGGCACGGCGGGAACCCGGCGGTGACGTGGATGGTGGACAACCTGGCCGTGGCGATGGACCCGGCGGGCAATGTGAAGCCGGACAAGGCCCGGTCGGCGGAGAAGATCGACGCTGTTTCGGCGGCGGTGACCGCCTTGTCTGAGGCGATGACCCGGGAGCCGGTTGTGAAGTCGGCCTACGAGGACGGCGACCTTGAGGTCGTGTGAGGGGGTGCCGTCATGTGGGGCTGGTTTCCGTGGCGTCGGACGGTGGTGCGCCGCCGTGTGGTGGTGAACCTCGCCGACAAGGCGTTCGCCGGGGTGCTGTGGGCGAAGCGGGGCCCGCTGCTGGTGCTGCGGGACGTCACGCTGATGCAGCACGGCGCGGCGGACACGCCGATGGACGGCGAGGTCGTCGTCGAGCGGGCCCGGGTGGAGTTCATCCAGGCGATGGGGGGCTGATGTGGCGTTCGTCGTCTCCCAGGGCCGCCTTGCGGCGGTCTCGCTGGCCCCGTCGGTGGCTCCGGCGGCTTGGATGCAGGTGTCGGACGGCGTGTTCCTGGAGTACGCGCACTTGTACCGGGCCCAGCCGCAGATCCGCACGGTGGTGTCCTTCTTGGCGCGGAACATCGCGCAGCTCGGCCTGCACGTGTACCGCCGGGTGTCGGATGTGGACCGGGTCCGGCTGACGGATCATCCGCTGTCGCAGATCCTTGCCGCCCCGGGCGCGAGACTGACGTGCTTCCGGCTGGTCGAGCGCCTTGTCGCCGATGTCGCAATCTATGACACGGCGTTCTGGGTGAAGGTGCGCCAGCCCGGTTCCGGCGTCATCGGCGTCATTCCCATTCCGCCGACGCGCATCTCGATCGAGGGCGACAACTGGCTGGAGCCGGAGGGCTTCACCGTCCACGGCTCGAAGGGCGATCTGAAGCTCACGCCGGACCAGGTCGTGCACTTCCACGGCTACAACCCGGTGGACCTGCGTATCGGCTCGTCACCGATCGACTCGCTGCGCGCTCTGCTGGCGGAAGAGTTTGAGGCGACCCGGGCCCGCGAGGAGATGTGGCGGAACGGCGGCCGACTGTCGGGCGTGCTGAAGCGGCCGGCGGACGCCCCGAAGTGGGATCCGACGGCGAAGGCCCGGTTCAGGGAGGGCTGGAGGTCGTACACGCAGGGCGGCGGGACGCCGATCCTTGAGGACGGCATGGAGTACGAGCAGCTGGCGATCGATCCGGCGAAGGCTCAGTACATCGAGGCCCGCAAGCTGACCCGCGAGGAGACGGCTGCGGCGTACCACATCCCTCCGCCGATGGTCGGGATCCTGGATCACGCCACGTTCTCCAACATCAAGGAGCAGCATCAGCAGCTCTACCAGGACACGCTCGGCCCGTGGCTGCAGTCGATCCAGGAGGACATCGGCCTCCAGCTGATTCCGGATCTGCCGGACAGTGACGGCGTGTATGTGGAGTTCAACTTGCAGGAGAAGCTGCGCGGCTCCTTCGAGGAGCAGGCGCAGATGCTGCAGACGGCGGTTGGTGCGCCTTGGCTGACGCGGAACGAGGCGCGGTCGCGGATGAACCTGCCGCAGATCGAGGGCGGCGACGAGCTGGTGACGCCGATGAACGTGATGGTGGGCGGCATGGCGTCGCCGACGGACACCGCGAAGTCTGGTGGCCCGCTCCCAAAAGCGGCGGGCCGCCTGGTCTTGTCGAAGGCGGGGCGGCCTGAGGGCCTGGATGATGCGTCTGTTGAGCGTGAGCGGTTCGCGGCGGCGCTGGAGGCGTTGACCCGCAGGCAGGCCGAGGGTCTGCTGGAGGACCTTCCCGCCGACAGCGGCGGGGTGTCGGCCTGGTGGGGCCGGGACCGGGCCGTCCGGGTGGCTCAGATCCAGGGGCTGATCGAGCACCACATGGTGCGGATGGCCCAGTTGGGCGCGTGGGACGTCCTGGAGGCATCCAACCCGGACGCCGAGGGATGGTCGGCCGAGGTGATGACTGCGTGGCTGGCGGCCGCGGCCCTGCATCATGCCGAACTGCACGACGGCGCCGGCGAGATGGCGGCAGTCAAGGCTGCCGCAGCCCCGCCGCCGCCCGAAGAAGGCGGTCTGGGCGCTGCTCTGGCGCTTGCGGCCTCGGTGTGGGTGGCGGCCGCCTTCGCCCGCTCGGAGACTGCGGCCACGGAGGCCCAGAGCTTCGGCGGCCACGACGCTGCCGGCGCTTCGGGGATGCGCTTCAAGCGGTGGGAGACCACCAGCGGTAACCCGCGGTCGCAGCATGCCGTGCTCGACGGGGAGACGGTGCCGTTGAACGGCGTGTTCTCGAACGGTCTGCGCTGGCCTGGCGACGGAACGGGCGATGCGGACCAGACCGCGAACTGCCGCTGCATTTTGACGTACTCAAGTTCGGAGTGACCCATGCGGATCAAGAGCTGCCCGGTGCGGATCAAGGCCGCGGGCACCCACGAAGGAACCGACGACGGGGTCTTCGAGGCCATCGTCGCCGCCTACAACGTCGACAGCGTCGGCGACAAGATCAGCCCTGGAGCCTTCGAGGCCACCTTGGCCGAGTGGAAGGGTCGCGGCGACCCCATCCCGGTGCTGTGGTCGCACATGTCCCACGACCCCGAGTACCACATCGGGGAGGTCCTGGAGGCGGAGGAACGCCCTGAGGGCCTGTGGGTGAAGGCCCGTCTCGACACCGACCCCGGCACGAAATCCGCCCAGGTCTACAAGCTCCTGAAGGGTCGGCGCGTCACCCAGTTCTCCTTCGCCTACGACATCGAAGAAGGGTCGTGGGTGGACCAGAAGGACGGCCCCGGCTACTACGAGCTGCGCAAGCTCAAGCTGTACGAGGTCGGTCCGACGCTGATCGGCGCCAACCAGGCCACCGAGCTCCTCGATGTGAAGAGCCGGGCGGCCGCCGAGACGTTCCCTGACCTGTCCAAGGTCCAGGAGGCCCTGGAGGGCCTGAAGGCCGGCAGGACACTGTCGGCGAAGAACGAGGAGAGGGTGCGGGACATCGCACGCCTCGCCACCGAGCTGCTGGACTCGCTTCCTTCCAGCGACGACTCGCAGGACGCCGAGAAGGCCACGCCTGCCCCGCCCGCTGCCGCTTCGCCCCGGGAAATCCCTGAGGCCAAGGCCGAACAGCCCGCCGGGCCGAGCCCCGCCTCGCTCCGTCTGCACGCCGACCTCGAAGCCCTCGCGGCCGAGGCCTACACGCTCACGGACTGAGGAGAGACGTGGACAAGATCCAGGAGCTGAAGGACCAGCTCAAGCACCACCTGCAGCAGGCCCAGGGGATCGCCGCGAAGGCGGACGACGAGGGCCGCGACTTCACCGACGACGAACGCACCCAGGTCACCGAGCACATGGCCAAGGCCGGCGCCGCCAAGGACGGCCTTGAGAAGGCCAAGGCGACCGCCACCATGCGCCAGGCGCTGGCCGACCTCGGCGAGGGCGTCGAACTGAACGAGAAGTCCGGCGAGCGCCGCACCCCGTCCGGTCTGATCGTCCCGGACGCCAAGGCATCGCTGGGCGAGACGTTCGTGAAGTCGGGCGAGTACCAGGGCCTGCTCGCGTCGGCCCCGAACGGCGTCTTCGGCAAGGACCACCGCGTCCAGTCCCGCCCGGTCGGCTACAAGGCGCTCGTCACCGGCGGCTCGGACACCTCTGGCGGCGCGTTCGTCACCAACGACATGCGCGGCCTGCTCGTCGGCGAGATGGCGTTCCAGCGCCCGCTGCGCCTGCGAGACGTCGTCACGAACCTGACGACGACCTCCGACACGATCGAGTACGTCCGGCAGACGTCTCAGACGAACAACGCCACGCCGGTCGCCGAGTCCACCGCGACCGCGGACCCGGGCTCCATGAACGCGGCGAACGGCGTGAAGCCGGAGTCGGCACTCGCGTGGGCGAAGGTGACGACCCCGGTCAGGACCATCGCCCACTGGATCCCGATCACCAAGCGGGCCCTGTCGGACGCCTCGCAGGTCCGGTCCATCATCGACGCATTCCTCCGCTACGGCCTGGAGGAGGAACTCGAAGACCAGATGATCTCCGGCGACAACACCGGGGAGAACTTCGAGGGCCTCTCCAACGTCTCCGGCGTGCAGGCCCAGGCCTGGGACACCAACCTCCTCACCACGACCCGCAAGGCGAAGACCAAGGTGCGGCTCGTCGGCCGGTCCACCGCCAACGCCTACCTGCTCAACCCCGCGGACCTGGAGGCCATCGACCTCCTGCAGGACAACGAAGCCCGCTACTACTTCGGCGGCCCCGCCGGGGTCGGCTCCGCAGGCACCCTGTGGGGCGTGCCGGTCATCGAGACCGAGGCGGTCCCCGCGGGAACCGGCTACGTCGGCGACTTCCGCAAGGCGGTCCTGTGGGACCGCGAGCAGGCGTCGATCACGATCTCCGACAGCCACGCCAACTTCTTCATCCGCAACATGGTCGCGATCCTCGCGGAGATGCGGGCCGCGTTCGGCATCATCCAGCCCAACGCCTTCGTCGAGATCGACCTGACCGCCTGATCGGAGGCCCTGTCATGGCTTACCTGAACCCGGGCGCCGGCGCGGCACGCGAGGGGCGGCAGACGGCCGCGGTCACGAACGCGGCCGCCGCCACCGCCTCGGCAGCGGCCGGCGCAACCCCGACGAAGGCCGAGTACGACGCGCTCCTCGCCGACGTGAACGCGCTGCGCACCAAGCTGAACGCGCTGCTCGCGGCGATGCGCACGTCGGGCCAGATGGCCCCGTGAGTCTCATCAGCTCACGCACGGTCCAGGGACGGTGTCCTGTGTGCGGCGAAAGCCACGCATCATGCGGCACCGCCCAGGACGCCGATCCTGTCGACCGACGTGTGGAGGTGGCCGCTGTGGGCGGACCGCTGAAGAAGTACGAGGTGGTCACGCCGCATGGCGTGACGACCACGATGAAGCTGAACGAGGCCGATGCCCGCCGGCTCGGCGTCCTCGACGCGCCCGCCACGGAGTCCGAGAGCGTCGCCGCCGACGGCGAGGAGGCGGCACCGGTCGCGAAGAAGAGGGCTGCCAGCAACAAGAGCCGTACCGCGGCGGACAAGGGCGGTGCGGGCGGTGGCGACGACTGACTACCTGGCGGCCCCTGAAGACCTTGCCTCCTGGCTGGGTGTTCCCGCGACCGATCCACGACTGCTGCAAGCGCTGGCGGCGGCCTCAAGCCGCTTCCGGGGAGCCGTCCGGCACTACGTCTCGCTCGTCGAGGGCGATGTCACGGTTCTGGACGGCAACGGTAAACAGTCCTTGTTCCTGCCGGCCGCGCCGGTCGTCTCCGTGGCGGCCGTCGAGGTCGATGGGGAGACGCTGACCTACCTCACCGACTACGAATGGTCGGCAGACGGCTTCCTGCGGAGGATCGGCGCCTGCTGGCCGAACCGGCTGCGCTGCGTCGAGGTCGTGTGGACGCACGGCTTCGACCCGGTGCCCGAGGACATCGCCGAGGCGGTCATCGACCAGGCCCGCGCCCAATACGCGATGCGTCCCGGCGTGACGTCGATGACGGTGGGCGGCCAGTCGGTGTCCTTCGGCGCACAGGCGGCCATCGGGGTGACGGCCCAGTGGACGACGGCGGTGGAGAAGTACCGCCTGAACTGGGGGGACAGTCCGTGACGCTCATGTTCTACCAGTCGGTCGTCCGCGTGCGCGCCCCGCTGGTCACCGACCGATACGGCAACAAGAAGCGAGACTGGTCCGCCGCCGAGCACTCCACGGTGGAGGGCGTGAACGTGCAGCCGTCCGCCAGCCGTTCGGACTCCAGCGAGGAGACTCTCGACCGCCAGACGACGGTCACCGGCTGGATTCTGCAGACCGCTGAGGGTGTCGACCTGGACCTGCTGGCGACGGACAGGATCCAGTACGACGGGATGACCTTGGAGGTCGAGGGCGAGGTCGAACGCTGGCCCGACCCCTTCGGCCCTGGGGTTCATCATGTGGAGGCCCGCCTGAAGGAAGTCGACTGATGGCCCGCGGGCGCACGCGCGTGGTCTTCGAGCGACGTATGTTCCGCCAGATCGCCTCAGGGCCCGAGATGGCCGCGTACATGCTGGAGCTCGCCACCCGGGGCAAGGCCATCGCCGAGGCTCTGGCACCGACGTACACCGGCCCGACATGGGGCACGGCCACCCGCTCCCAGGACTACAAGCGGTCGCTGGAGGCGAAGCTCACACGCAACACCTTCGGCTGGCGCGCCGAGATCGCGGCGAACGTCGCCTATGCCGTGCAGGTGGAGTTCGGCACAGGCCGCCCGTACACGTCCCAGGAGCGCCCCCAGGAGGGGCATTCGCCGAAGTGGCGGACCCTGGGCCGCACTCTGGAAGCGATGAGGAGTCCCTGATGCCCCGCATCAAGCTGGCCCATTGGGTGGGCGACCACAAGCCGGGCGACGAGATCGACGTGAGCGACACCGAGCTGGCGTCGCTGAACCGTGACGGCCGGGTGGCTGCCGTCGTCGATGTCGTACCCGACCCGCCGACCCCGCTGCCCGAACCGGCCGCCCTCGCCGTGGCGCCGCAGGCGGAACCTGCGGCTGGTGAGACGGGCCGCAGGCGACGATGACGCTGCCCGTCGCTCCCATGCCGGACGTCGAGCAGGTGGCCATCGATCTGCTGGCCGAGGTTCTCGACGACACGGTGACTGTCAGCAGTGAGTGGCCGGAGTCCGTGGCCGAGCACCTTCCGGTGGTGGCGGTGTCCCTCGGGCCGGGCGGCGGCTCGGCCATCAAGGCGGTCACCGCGAACCGCGGTCTCGACATCGACGTCCTCGCCGCCACCAAGGCGGAGGCCCGGGACCTGGCGGCGCTCGTCTCGGCGCATCTGCTCGCAGCACAGGGCACTGTCCGGCCCGGCGCCCGAATCTACGGGGTGGCGGAGACGAGCCTCGTGTGGCTGCCGGACCCTGTCACCAACCTGCCCCGCTATGTCCTCGTGATGAGCATGGTGGTCCGCCCCGCGTAGCAGCACCCAACCCGCACCCCCATACCCATTCACCCGTCGGCACCTGGCCGTGCGGGTCCTCGCTATGCCTGGAGGCATCCCGTGGCGAACGACGCCGACAACGTGCGCGTGGGCTTGACCGGCTCCGTGCTCATCGCCCCGAAGGGCACGACCGCCCCCGCCGACCTCGACACCGCCTGGCCCGCCGGCTGGGAGGACCTCGGCTACCTGTCCGACGACGGCGTGGAGCTGACCTACTCGACGGAGTCCGAGGACATCAACGCCTGGCAGTCTCTGTCGCCGGTGCGGAAGGTTCTGACCGGCGTCGACATGACGCTCGGGTTCACCGCCATCGAGCTCAAGACGACCACGATGACGCTGTACTTCCCGTCCGCGACGATGTCCGACGTCTCCGGCACCGTGCACAAGCTCAGCATTCCGGCCGCCCCGGCGCCGGACGAGCGCGCGATCGGCCTGGAGTGGATCGACGGCGACATCAAGAACCGGCTGATCATCGCCCGCGGCGAGGTCACCGACCGCGAGGCCCTCACCCTGGCCCGCTCGGGCGCGGTGGGTCTCGGCATGACGGTGTCGGCCTACGCCGACTCGGCGCCCGAGATCGCCGTCTGGCTGTCCAACGACCCGGCCTGGTCCGCGGCGTAACCACATCTCCCGGCAGGCGTGCCATGCGGGTCGCGCCTGCCGGGCCTCAACCCGCTACCACCCGCAAGGAGAACCCCATGACCACCAAGAAGCCTGCCGGCCGCGAGGTCGTCTCTCTCGACTCGCTCGCCGCACAGAAGCGCGAGGCGCTGCCCGAGGCGACCACGTTCGAGCTCCGCGGCGTCGAGTTCACCCTGGAGCCCTTCCACACCCTGCCGATGAACCTGCAGGAACGCATGAAGGGTCCCGACGACTACCTCGGCATCGTCCGTGTCGCCCTCGGCGCCGACAAGATCAAGGAGATGGTCGACGCCGGCTACGAGATCGTGGACCTGAACCTGATCGCCGAGGAGTGGATGCGGCGCTCCGGGATCGAGCCGGGGGAATCCCCGGCCTCCTCCGCTTCCTGACGGAGTACGGGGAGGCCGTCGAGTGGGACATGGCCCGCTACTGGCCGGGCCGCTCCCTGCTGGATCTGTGGCGCGGGGGGCTCACCTGGCGTGAGCTGCGGGTCTTCCTGCGCTATCTGCCGCGTGACTCGGCTACGGCCCGCGCTGTGCGTAACGCCTCGCCGGAGGAGGAGGCGTGGACGATGGACCGCCATCTGCTGGCGTCCATCGTCGACGCCGTCCGGGAGAGCACCTACGCCGCGATCAAGCTCGGCGGTGATCCGAAGAAGACGGGCCGGCTGAAGCCGCCGGCGCCGATCCCTCGGCCGGGTGTCGCTGAGACGCAGAAGTCGAACGTGATCCGTTTCGGTGGCCGCCACGGCTCCGGAGCAAAGCAGCTGGCGACGGTCTTCGGGAGGCCCGCCGCGAACCAGTAACGGAGGTCGCGGTGGCTGAAGGCGGTGTGCTCGTAGGGCGCGGGTATGTGTCGATCCGGCCCGAGTTCGAGGGGGACTGGTCCCGCTCGGTCACCTCCCGCGCTGCGCGGGCGGGCAGCGGCGGCGCTTCGGCTTTCTCGAAGGCGTTCGGCGCCGGCCTGAAGGGGCTGGGGGCGCTCGCGGGCGTGGCGGTCGGCGCGAACCTCGCGTCGGCGGCCGCGGGCGCTGCTGCTCTTGCGCCTGCGCTGACCACCGCTGCTACCGCTGCGGCTGCTTTGAAGATCGGCCTGTCGGGTGTCGGTGAGGCGCTCAAGGCCGCTTTCGCAGACACCAGCTCGGAGGCCAAGGAGGCCGCGTCGGCGAGCAAGGCCGTCGAGTCGGCCCAGCGGAGTCTGGCGAACGCCCAGCGCGGCCTCGCGCGGGCCCGGGTGGATGCCGCAGCCCGGGTCCGTGACGCCCTGGAGGGTGTTGCGGACGCCGAGCAGAACCTGGCCCGCGTCGCGCAGGAATCGGCGCGGCGCCAGAGCGACGCTCTGCAGGAAGTGCGGGACGCCGAGGGGGACCTGCGTGCTGCCCAGCAGGACGCATTCGACGTCCAGGTGTCGCTGACCGAGGCCCGCGAGGAGGCCACTCGGTCGCTGGAGGACATGAACCAGCGGCTGGCCGAGGCCAAGCTCGACGAGCGCGAGGCGACCCAGCGCCTCGCGAAGGCCGAGAGGGAGCTCAAGGAAGCCCAGAAGAAGAAGGGGACGACGCCGCAGGAGCTGGCCGAGCTGCAGCTCGCCTACGACCGGGCCGCCCTCAACCTGCAGGAGCAGCAGCGCGAGACCAAGCGTCTGGCGGAGGAC
This sequence comes from Streptomyces filamentosus, assembly GCF_014654895.1. Lineage (GTDB taxonomy): Bacteria > Actinomycetota > Actinomycetes > Streptomycetales > Streptomycetaceae > Streptomyces > Streptomyces filamentosus. Next base: position 26,837 of record NZ_BNBE01000001.1, read on the forward strand.
ACCGAGGCGGCGAATCGGGCCGGCGTCGAGGGTTCGGCCCAGATGCAGCAGGCGCGCGAGCGTCTCAGCAGCGCCAACGAGACGGTCGCCGACCGCGAGCGTGATCTGGCGCGGGCGCAGGAGGAGGCCCGCCGTAGCGGTGTCGAGGCGGCCCAGGATGTCGCCGACGCGCAGGAGTCCTTGGCCGAGGCGCAGCGTGGCGTCGACGAGGCGCGCGCGGATGGCCAGCGGCAGGTCGAGGACGCGCAGCGTGCTGTCGCCGAGGCTGCCGCCGCGGTGGCGGACGCGCAGGCCGCCGCGGCGAGCCAGACGTCGAAGTTCGGCGAGGCGATGGCCAAGCTCGCGCCGAACGCCCAGTCGTTCGTGCGGGCGATCCAGGGGCTGGCGCCGGCGTGGACCGGCATGAAGCTGTCGGTCCAGAACGAGCTGTTCAAGGGCCTCGACGACACGGTCACGCAGCTCGGCCGGACCACCATCCCGATTCTGCAGCGGCAGCTCACCGCTACCGCCGGGATCTGGAACCAGATCGCCAAGTCGGCCGCGTCCGGCGTCGAGGAAATGGCCCGTACCGGGCTCCTCGACCAGGTACTGGCGGGCGCCAACGACAACTTGGCCGCGTTCAAGGACGCCCCGGCGCAGATCCTCACCGCCTGGGGCCGACTCGCGGTCGCCGCGCAGCCCGCCTTCAACCGGATGATGCAGGGCCTCGCCGGCACCATCGAGCGGTTCTCCGCCGGTGTCGCGAAGGGCTTCGCCTCCGGCGCGCTCGAAGAGGGCATCAACACCGCCTTCGAGATCCTGTCGCAGTTCGCGACGCTCCTGGGCAACGTCTTCGGTGTCGTCCAGGAGATCTTCCGCGCGGCCTCGGACGCCGGCGGCCAGATCATCGGTGCGCTCGCTGCGGTCTTCGGCGAGATCGAGAAGATCCTGGCCGCGCCGCAGATGCAGGCGACGATGCGCGCCCTGTTCGCGAGCGTCTCTCAGATCATCGGCGCACTCGTGCCGGTCATCGGCGCCATCGTGCAGGCCGTTGTCCCGCTGCTCGCGGCCATCGCACAGCCCATCGCGGCCATCGCCGAGGCGCTGGGGCCGGTCCTTCAGGAGCTCGCCGCCTCGCTGGGTGCGGCCCTGATGCCGATCATCGAGGCTCTGGCGCCGGCGCTGGTCCTGGTCGGCACGACGATCGTGGAGCTCGTCCGGGCGGTCATGCCGCTGATCCAGCCCATCGCGGAGCTGATCAGCGGGGTGATCGCGGCGCTGGCTCCTGCCCTGGAGCCGGTCGTCCGGGTCACGGCTCAGCTCGTCGATCTGCTGATGGGGCCGCTGACTCAGGTGGTCGAGGCGCTGATGCCTGCGCTGGCTGTGATCGCGGACATGGTCGCGCAGGTCTTCCAGGCGCTGGAGCCGATGCTGCAGCCTCTCATCGATCTGTTCTCGCAGGTCGCCGAACTCGTCGCGAATGTGCTGACGATCGCGCTCGACCAGCTCATGCAGATCCTGCCGCCTCTCATCGAGGCGGGCCTGGCGCTCGTCGACGCCGTTTTCGCCGCACTGGAGCCGCTGCTGCCGGTGATCAGCGAGGCGCTGGAGGCAATCGGCGGGGCTCTGCTGACGATGCTGCCGTCGCTGCTCTCCTTCGCCGACGCGGCGGTGGTGCTCGTCGAGGGACTGACGCCGCTGATTCCGATCGGCGTCCAGCTCGTGCAGACGGTGCTGGAGGCGCTGCTGCCGATCCTGCCGACAGTGGCGGAGGCGTTCGTGGCGATATCCGACGCGCTGGCCCAGATGATCGGCCCGCTCGCGGAGATGATCGGCCAGATCGCGGACCAGCTCGCCCCGATCCTCGTCGACATCGCCCCGTTCCTGGGGCAGTTCGTGACACTGCTGGCGGACCTCCTCGCGCAGGTGCTGCCGCCGTTGACGGGTGCTCTCCTGATCCTGGTGCAGGCGGTCGCGCCTCTGCTCCCGGTGTTCGTGGAGCTGGTCGGGATGATCCTGGACGCGGCGGCCGGTGTGCTGATGCAGCTGCTGCCGTCGATCCTGCAGCTGGCCCAGGCCGGGGTGGATCTGGCGGTGGCTCTGCTGCCGCTGGTGCCGCCCCTGGCTGAGCTGATCGGCCTGGTGCTGGAGCTTGCGGTCAACGTCCTGTCGTGGCTGCTGCCGCCGCTGATCGATCTGGCCACGTTCTTCGTGGACGAGCTGACGGGCGCGCTGACTACGGTGATCGGCTGGATCTCTGGTCTCGTCACCGCTATCGCTGATCTGATCACGTGGGTGCGAACCAAGCTGGGGCCCGCGTTCGTGTGGCTCCGGGACAAGGTGGTCCTGCCCGTGTGGCGGGGCATCCGGACCGGAATCGCTGACGCGTGGTCGTGGCTGAAGACGAACGTCTTCGCGCCCATCAGGATCTTCTTCACCCAGACGATCCCGGGCTGGGGCGCGACGCTGAAGGACCGCGTCAAGGGCTCCTGGCGGGACATGCGCGACGGTGTCGCGTCCTCTTGGGCCTGGCTGAAGACGCACGTGCTCTATCCCGTCCGGGACTTCTTCACGAAGACGATCCCGGGCTGGGGTGACAGCCTCAAGGGCCGCATCGTGGGAGCCTTCGATGCTGCCCGCGCCGGCATCAAGCTGGTGTGGGACAAGATCAAGGACATCGCCAAGGCGCCGGTGAAGTTCGTCGTCGACACCGTCTACAACGCCGGCATCCGCAAGGTGTGGAACCTTGTCACCGACGCGTTCGGCGGCAAGCACCTGGAGCCGATGCGGTTCGCGACGGGCGGCATCATGCCCGGCTACACCCCGGGCCGCGACATCCACCTGGTGCCGTCGGTGGCAGGCCCGGTGGCTCTGAGTGGCGGCGAGGCCATCATGCGGCCGGAGTGGACCCGCGCAGTCGGCCCCGGCTACGTCGCGGCCATGAACGCCGCGGCCCGGTCCGGTGGCGTCGGCGGGGTTCGGTCCGCTCTCGGCTTCGCCGATGGCGGCATCTTCGACGGCATCGGCAACGCCCTGTCCGGCGCCTGGGACAAGGTGAAGTCCGGCTACGACTGGCTGGCGGACACTTTCGGCGGTGCCATCCGCGCCGGCGTCACCCGGGTCGTGAACCCGCTGATCGACGCCATCCCCGGCGGCTCCATCGGCCTCGTCGGCCTGCTCAAGGATCTCTCGAAGGGGGCCGTCGCACGGCTCCTCGGCGCCGGAGAGGAGGGCGACAAGAAGGCCACCCCGAACGTCGACTACCGGCCCGCCGCCGGCGTCGAGCAGTGGCGGGGCGTGGTCCTCAAGGCGCTGACGGAGGTGGGCCAGCCGCACACCTACGCCAACATCACCCTGCGCCGCATGAACCAGGAGTCGGGCGGCAATCCGACCATCGTCAACAAGTGGGACTCCAACTGGCAGGCCGGCCACCCGTCGGTCGGCCTCATGCAGGTGATCGGCCCCACCTTCCGGTCCCATGCCGGCGCCTACCGCGGCACCGGTCCGTTCTCCTACGGGGTGTCGACGAACCCCCTGGCCAACGTGTACGCGTCCATGCGGTACGCGCTGAGCGCCTACGGCAGCCTGCCGAAGGCGTACAACCGGGCGGGCGGCTACGACTCCGGCGGATTCCTCCAGCCGGGCTTCACCCTGGCCTACAACGGCACGGGGCGGCCTGAGCCGGTGCTGACCGGCGCCCAGTGGAACTCGATGAGGCAGGCCCGCTCTGAGGGCGCTGGCGACATGTACGTCTCCGTGTACGTCGGCGACAAGGAGATCACCGACATCGCGCGGGCGGAAGTCCGCCGCGCCAACGGCGAATTGATCCAAGTCCTCAACGCGGGAGGGGGTCGCTGATGGCCATTCCCGGGAACGCCCTGTCGGATCTGGTGTCGACCATCGAGCCGAACTCGTCCGGCTGGGCGTCGCTCCTGAACTGCACGCTCTCGCGCGCGACTGGGGGGACCGCGTCCGACGGCTGCCTGCAGATGCGGTCTGTGGCGTCCGGCGAGATGCGGTGCCGCACGACGGCAGGGTATGACGTACTGCCTGGCGTGGAGTACCTCGCGTTCGCTGACGCGTCGGGCGCTACGGTGCCGGAGCGGATCGGGATCCGCTGGCTGACGGCCGCCTTCGCGGAGATCTCGGTCTCGTGGTCGCTGACGACGGCTGCTGCGTCGGCGACGTGGCATCGGATCGCGGTCGCCGACTACGCCCCGGCCGGCGCCGCGTTCGCGCATGTCGTGTTCTCGTCGACTCCCGCAGCCGCCGCCGTGAACAGCCTGTTCGACAACGTGTACTTCGGGCCGCCGATGCGGTCGACGGGCAACTTGCTGTCGGCCAACACGGAGACGTCGGAGCGGGCTGCGGGCTGGGAGTACACGGCCACCACGAACTGCACGGTCGCGCGCACGGTACCGGCTGTGAACTGGTCGGCTACCGCGTACACGGTCGGCGGTCACGTCGCCACGATGACCGTGACCGCGAACGGGGCGGCCGAGTTCCGGTCGACCGACCAGCCGACTGTCGTCCCGGGCCAGGAGTACCTCGCCTACGCCCACCTGAACCCTCCGGCGAGCGGCACCGCCGCATGGATCGAGCTGCGGTTCTACGACGCCGGACTCGCCCAGATCAAAGCGACTCGCGCGGTTCTCGCCGCTCCGGGAACCGGCTGGTACCGGCAGCGGGTCTCCGACTTCGCGCCCACCAACGCCGCCTACGCGTCGGTGGCGTTCGGCCTGTCGACGGCAACGGCCGGGCAGGTGCTGCGCGTCGACAACGTGGCCGTCATCGTGGCCCCGCGGTTCGCGGCCGGCAGCATCGTGCCGTATGCCGACGCCGACTTCGAGGCGGGTGTCGGGTCGTGGGCCGTCATCTCCGGGGTCGCTGCGATCAGCCGCAGCACCCCGTGGGGATCGGTCTTCCGCTCCGGTTCCTACGCACTGACTGCCACGTCGGCGACCGCGACCGCATCTGTCATCCGGTCGGGCCAGTACGCCCTCAACGCCACCGGTCCCCACCGCATCACGCTCGACTTCATGGTCAGCGCCGGCGGCTGGACCCTGGCGGTCACCACGCGGTACTACAACAGCTCGGGGACCGAGATCCTCGTCGGGTCCTCGCCGCCGATCGCGGCCCCCGGGGCGGGCTGGTGGGAGCTGATCGCTGATGCGGAGCCGCCGGCTGCAGCAGCCAAGATCGCCATCGACCTGACTCTCACTGCAACTGCAGTGTCGTCGACCATCCGGCTCGACCGTGTGGCCTGCTTCCCATCCCTGTCGTTCTTTGAGGTGACTCCCCAGGAAGCCACAGCGTCGGTCAGCATCGTGATCCGGGAGCTGGAGGTCGGAAATCTGCTGACGCTCACCCGCACCACGCCGGACGGAGTGCGCACTCTGGTCCGCGGGCCTGACGGCCTCATCGACCGGATGCCGATCACCGACAGCCAGTTCCTCATCGAGGACTACGAGGCCCCGCTCGGCGTCCGTGTCGTCTACGCCTACGAGACGTTCGAGGTCGGCGACACCGTGGCGGACCGCAATGGGGCCGGCGGGGCCACGATCCCGGCAGGGGACCCAAATCTCGCCTGGCTGTCGGATCCGGGCATGCCGCAGCGGAACCTGCAGGTGATGGTGAAGACCCCGCCGGACTGGCAGCGGCCGATCGCCCAGGGCGAGTACCGGGTCCGGGGGCGCCGCAACTCGGTGGTTCTCTCCGACGTCCGTGGCGGGCTGGAGGGCGACCTCGTCATCTGGACCCGCTCCGACGAGGAACGTCGGGCCCTGCACTGGCTGCTGGACTCGGGCCGGGTTGTGATGTGGCGGGCCGTGCCCGGCATGGGCATCGACGACATGTACGTGGCGGTCGGCCAGGTCACCGAGGGCCGGGTCGTTCCGCAGGGCTGGGAGGTGTGGCGGGAGTGGACTCTGCCGCTGCGGCAGGTCGACATGCCGACTGCTCTCGGGGTGTCCGGGTCGGCCGGTCGCACATGGCAGGACGTCCTCACCGAGTACGGCACGTGGGCGGACGTCCTGAACCGTTTCGCCACGTGGGAGGACGTCTACCTGAACCGGCCGAAGGGGTGATCGATGTACCCCGTATCCGACCGGTTCCTCGCCGCGATCGCCGCGTCCCACACGCCTGCCACGGAGGTGGCGCTGTACCGCACGGACGGCATCGTGGAGCAGCTGGCCCATACGGGCGGTTCGGTGGCGGTGGACCGCGGGTCGTCGGTCCGCCGCACCTGCTCCATCACTCTGGCGGACACCAGCCTCATCCCGAGGGACCCTGCAGCGAAGCTGGGCGTGTACGGCGCCCGGGTCCGGGTGGCCCGCGGTGTCGTCTACACGGACGGAACCCGCGAGCTGGTGCCGCTCGGAATCTTCCGCGTCGACGAGATCTCCGGGGACGTCGACGAGGGCCCGGTCACCTTGCAGGGCAAGGGCCTGGAGGCGGTCGTCTCCGACGACAAATTCACGGCCCCGTGGAGGGCCAGCGGCACCGCGGTGTCCGCGGTCACCGCCCTGATCCGGCGGAGTCTGCCGGACGCCCCGGTCGACAGCAGCGCGGCCACCGACGCGGCGATCGGCGCCCGCACCTGGGACGTCGAGGCCGATCCGTGGGAGGCGGCGGTCGAGGTGGCGGCCGCGATCGGATGCGAGGTGTACGCGGATCCGGACGGCGTGTTCGTCATCGCCCCGCTGCCGGACCTGCTGACCGCCACACCGGCGTGGACGATCGCGGCCGGCGAGGGCGGCGCCTACATCAAGGCCGACCGCACCATGTCGGCCGACGGCGTCTACAACGGGGTGCTGGCCCGCGGCGAGTCGACGGAGACCGCAACGCCGCCGGTGAGCTCGCTCGTCGTCGACAACGACCCGGGCAGCCCCACCTACTGGTCCGGGCAGTTCGGGCGCCGGCCCACGTTCTACTCCAGCTCCACTCTGATCACGGTCGGCGCCTGTACGCAGGCCGCGACGCTGCTGCTCCAGTCCGCGCGCGCCCCGAACGCGACCGCGGACATTTCGTCTCTGCCGAACCCGGCGCTCGCGCCCGGTGACGTGCTGCGGGTCGTCTACCCGGACGGCACCAAGGAGCTCCACCAGGCGAGCAGCTTCACTGTCCCGCTGGACGTCTCGGGCGACTTCACGATCCGGACCATCTCGGCGAAGGAGGGCACGTGAGCGGTGCGAGTGATCTGGCGGCCGCCCTCCGGCGCAACACACTCAGTGCAGCGCGCGCCAATCCCGGAGTGAAGGGCGCCGATTTCCACCTCGCGACCGTCTCCGCTGTCGGCAGCGACGGCACCGTCACCACCACCGACGGCATCATCGCCCGCCGCATGGAGACCTACCTCGCCCCCGTGGTCGGCGACCTCATCGTCGTCACCGTGTCCGGGAAGGGCTCATGGCTGGCCCTCGGCCGCACCGCGCCCTCCGACGCCGGTACCGCCTGGGTCAGCTACACGCCCACGTTCGTCTCGGCCGGTGGCGGCGCCGCTGCCGGGAACGCGCTCGTCGACGCGAAGTACACGCTCCGTGGCGATGAGTGCACCGTCAGGCTGTCGTTCGTGGCCGGTACGACGACCACCTTCGGAACCGGCACCCTGCGGTGGGGCCTGCCCTTCACGTCCGCGGCTCTGCCCAGCGCGTCGATGTTCTGGGCCGGATCGGCCATGTGCTCCGACGCCGGCACCGCCTACTACCCGGGCATGTGCCGTGTCATCGGCGGCACTTCCTACCTCGTCGGCATCAGTGCAGTCACCGCGGCAGGGTCCGCCGCCACCGAATGGCGCTTCGCCACCCCTTTCACCTGGGCGAGCACCGACTACGCCTCCTTCGGCGTCACCTATCAGATCGCGTAGAAGGGTCCCACGTGGCCACCGACTCCTACGGGCAGGGGATCGTCGTCCCTGCCCTCACCGACGCCCCCAACATCAGCCTCAACGCCACAGGCATGGACGACATCGTCGGCCAGACAGTCCTGCGATTCAGCTCCGCATCCGAACGGAATGCCACTCTCGTCGGCGACCAGGCCCCCGTACCCGGGCAGATGGTGTACCTCGCCGCCGAGGACCGGTACGAGGGCCGGATGAGTGACGGCACCTGGCGCAGCATCAGCTCAGGCCCCTGGGTCCCCATCACCTTCGCGGCTGGCTTCGCGGCGAAAACGGGCACGCCCTCCTACCGGGTCAGCGGCGACACCGTCGAACTGCGCGGCACCGTCGAACGCAGCTCGGCCGCCCCTTTCGACAAGGGGGCCTCCTTCACCATTGCCACGCTGCCCGCCGCTGTCCGACCCGCGTTTTTCCGCTACTTCCCTGCCGCGACGGGCTACGTGTCCTCCCACATCTACGCCCGCATCGAGGTCGGGACTACCGGGGAGATCTCGGTCATCATCCCGCCCGGCACCGGCACCGCAACCTCGTGGCTGTCGCTCGACAGCTGCCGCTACTCCCTCACCTGACCTGGAGCCCCTTCATGATCCGTCTCCCACAGGTTGACCCTGACGGCGTCGTCTACCGCATCAACCTCTGGTCCGACTTCACCGGCGGCGTCCCCGTGCTCGTCAACGTGCCGGCCCGGACCGACCTCGACAGCCAGGCCATCGAGACCGAGGTGATCGCCCTCGCGAACCGGCTCACCGAGCAGCTCCAGGTCGGGGTGACCAACATCCTCCGACACGAGTCCACGAGCGCCGAGCTCCAGCTCACCCAGCCCGAGACCCCGTAGCCCACCCCTGTTCCTCGCCCGCCCCGCGCCGACCGGCCGGGGTTTCGTCATGTCTGGAGGCCCCATGGCCTGGTACCCCGGCGCCATCAAGATGGAGCTACAGCCGGAGTCTGATCAGCAGCCGGCCATCAGGCCGACGCAGTTCATCCTGCACAGCATCGCGGCCCCATGGGCGGCGCGCCGCATGTACGAGTACTGGCGCGACTCGACCAACCTCGACAGCCACTTCGGTCTCGGCTACGCCGGCGACATCGGCCAGTACATCGGCACCGAGACCCGAGCCGACGCCAACTACCGGGCCAACCGCCGCGCGGACGGGACGGGCGCTGTCTCCATCGAGACGGCTTCGAACCTGCAGCACACGGACCCGTGGACGGCCGAGCAGGTCGAGGAGCTGATCAAGCTCGGCGTCTGGCTGCACCAGCGACATGGGATCCCGCTGCGGATCTGCCGCTCCTGGGACGACCCGGGCTACGGCTACCACTCCCTGCACCCCGAGTGGGCCGTCAGCGGGACGGCCTGCCCTGGCAAGGCCCGCATCGAGCAGTTCAGAAAGGTCGTGTTCCCGGGCATCGTCGCCCGCGCGACCAGCACCGAGGAGGAAGACATGACCCCCGAGCAGGCCAAGCAGCTCGCCGACCTGGCCGTCGCCGTGAAGGGCCTCACAGCCGCGGTGAAGCGCATCGAGGACAAGCAGCGCATCGCGCCCTGGCAGTACAAGCAGGAGGGCCTCACCGACACGCGGGACATGAACCAGATCCTGCGCGACGTCGACAAGACAGTCCGCATCACCGCGACGGGCGGCATGACCCCCGACCAGGTCAGCGCCCTCGTCAAGCAGATCGCAGCCCGCGTCTCGACCGACATCTCCGCCCGCCTCGCCAACTGAACGGACCACTCATGACCGTCGACCTCGACCGCGCCTACTGGCTCGGCCTGCTCATCTCCGTCGTCCTGCCCATCCTCGTCGGACTGGTGACGACACGCGTCACGCACGCCGGCACGAAGGCCGTCCTGCTGCTCGCGCTCACCGCCCTCAACGGGTTCGTCATCGAGCTCGCCAACCCGGGGCCCGGCTGGGACGCCGGCACCGCAGCCGTGCTCGCCCTCGTGTCCTTCGCGACCGCGGTTCTCGCACACTTCGGCCTGTGGAAGCCCACCGGCGTCTCCGGCCGGGCCCAGGACGCGCTCGTCACCGCCCGGGCACCCCGGGGGGTGTAGGTGACGGGCGCGACGCTGCGGCGAGTCCGGAAGCACTTGGGCCGCCGCGGCGCGATCCTCCTCATCTTCGGCGTCGGCAAGATCTGCTGGGGCGCGAGCTTCCTCGTCGATCCTCCCGAGCCCGTTGGCCTGCGGCTGCTGACCCAGTGGCGCGGGCTGCAGGACTGGGCCTGGCTGTGGATCGTCTGCGGCGCCATCACCGCCGGCTCCGCGTTCGCGCGTATCGGCCGCGACAGGGTCGGCTTCCTCGCCGCCCTGATACCCCCCTCGGTGTGGTCCGTCGCCTACCTGGCGGCCGTCCTCACCGGCGACTACTCCCGCGGCGCGTTCGTCGCGGTCTGGTACCTGACCTCCCATGTGGCGGTCATCATGTGGGCCGCGACGGTGCCCGAGTACTCGGTCCCCAAGTCTCCGCGCGGCCGGAGAGAGGCCGGATGAACGTCGGTGAATGGGCGGCTGTGATCACGGCCGCCGGCAGCATCCTGGGCGGCGGCGGCCTCTTCGTCGGCCGCGCCACGGTGCGGGCTGCGAGGGCTACGGCAGCGGCCACTGAAGCAGCCGCCCGCGCGAACGCCGCGCCGGCGCAGCAAGCGGCCGACCTGGCTGTCCTGCAGGCGACGGTGAAGCGGGTGGACGAGGAGAACGGGTCGCTGCGAGGCCGGCTGCTCCGTCTGGAGTCCCTCGTCCGGGCCTTCTCGTGGACGGTGGACGAGCTGTACCGGTGGGCCCGCGACCCGGTCGGCAAGCCGCCCGACCCGCACGAGCTCGTCCAGGAGTACAACCGGACAGGGGTGTGAGCATGGAGCTGAAGCCGCTGCGACCTCTGCCTGTCGCCATCGAGGCCGATGGGGAGACGCTCGCCGACATGGGGGTTGCCGACCCGCCGCACGAGCCCGACGTCGTACCGCCGCCTGACGAGACCCCCTGAGGCCCGACGGCAACGCCCCCTCCTTCGGGAGGGGGCGGCTTCGTCATGTCCGGGGTCATGCGTCCGGGTGTCGGACCTTCTTCTTCAGCGCGGCCTCGACGGCGAACCGCGGCTCCCCGATGGCCGTCGCGTGCTCAGTGACTGCGGCCTGTACGGCGGCTGCCGTTTCCACGGTGAGCGCGCCAGCCTGCTGCTCGGCCCACGCCTGCTCTTCGAGTTTGATCAGTTCGTCAGGGAGTTCGATCGCCACGGTCGCATCGTAAGCGGCGCCCCTGACAGCGCTGCGACGGCACCCCGGACTGTCGGCGGCCAGTCGTAGACTCGGGCCAACATCAGCGTCTTCTGGCTGACGCGATGCTCGGACCCGCCCGTCGGGACAGCGACCGACGGGCGGGACACCAACCGGGAGGCCCCGTGCAAGACCTGGTCGCGTTCCTCCGCGCCCGCCTCGACGAAGACGAGCGGATCGCTCGCAGCACCGTTCCGGGCCCCTGGAGCTGGACGCCCAAGGAGGACGTGTGGGGGCAGTGCGGTCCGACTCTCGTCCACAACCCGGGCGACGACGAGACCGAGGTGCTGGCAGGCATTGGGCACGACGCGTGGGGTCTGTGCGTGGCCGATGGCGCCGCCGGCCACATCGCCCGTCACGATCCCGAGCGGGTGCTGGCCGAGGTCGAAGCCAAGCGGAAGATCGTCGCCCTGCACGAGCCCGTCATCCTGCACGCGGGCGGTGGCGCAGCCCACTTCGACACGACCCGGGTCTGCCGTTCCTGTGAGCCGCCCAAGCAGTTCCCCGAGACCGCTTACCCCTGCGCCACGCTCCGTCTGCTCGCCTCCATCTACGACGGTCACCTGGACTACCGCGAGGAGTGGCGGCCTCTCTAGGCCGCGAGCTCCTGCTCGGCCTGGACGGCGGCATCCCACTCGACGAGCAGCCGGCCGTACTCCGCGCGCCCCTCGGCCGTCAGCTCGCCAGCGCGCAGCAGGGCACGGATCCGGCAGTTGATGACGGCAGGATCGGCGGTGCGGGTGGCGGGGCGGGAGTGCTCGGACATGGGGGCAAGCCTACGGGGTGGGACTGACGGCTTCCACAACTTGTAGAGAACGACAGATTCCAAGTATCTGCAGCGCCCCACTGTTGCCGAAGGGAAACGTTCGGCACACTGCGTAATGTGCGTCAGGCCCTGCACTGCTGGGCGCCCCCGCTGATGTGCTACCTCATGCCGCTCAGGCGGATCAGCCATCGGTCCATAGGGAGGACGACATCAGCGGTCTCAACGGGGCGCCCGTCTTCGCCGAGGCGCGTCCGCACCAGCCGGTACGCCATCGCGTCCACCAGCAGCCTGAGCGAGCGGGCCTCCTCCTCGGTGACCGGCCGGACGCCGACCTCGACCACGAAGGACGCGTGCGGGCGGCGCGGTGCGCGCCACCACGAGGTGACGACCATCGCGGACCGGCCGCCCGGGTCCATGCACTCGACGACCTCGCGCCGAAGGGCGGTTCCTTCCGGGACTGCGAGGCGGCCGGCGAGCTCGGCGGTCGCCCGGCAGGGCGTGGTGTCGGTGAGTTCGGCGCCGTAGGGCCACGGGGCGTCGGGGTCCGTGAGGGTGCGCATAGCAGGAGGGTGCGCCACGTAGACGCCCTTGCGCTGCTCTCCGTCGAGAATTCCAGCCTGTCGGAGGAGAACGTAGGCGAGGCGCACGGTCTGCTCGTGCACGGTGTACTGGCCGGCCATGAGCTTGCGCGACGGCAGAGCTTCTCCTGGCGCCCACTCGCCGGCCTGGATGCGGGCGTGGATGTCAGCGGCGATGCGGCGGTAGCGCGCGTCGGCTGACATGGCGACCTCTGATCATGATCACGAGTGAGGTTCGCACAGTACGAGCCGCGTCGGGCGCTTGATATATCAAGGTGGCGCCGGGCACGCTGTGGGCCACAGAGCAACTGCACAGAGGGTTCGGCACGGCGGGTTCAGGTCCCGCTGGTGCCGACGGAGCCGCTCCCGGTTCGCCTGTACCCCGCGTGCGAGCAGGAGGCGGTTCTCGCGGCCACCCGCCCCAGTACGGCGGGTGGTCGCACCGGCGAGTCTCTCTCAGGGGGTAATTCCCGCGCGAGATGCTCGTTGGCCAAATGCCAGGGCCAGACCGCTGTTGACGCCTTCGAGGGTGCCGTGCGGTCTGGCCCTGGTCTATGTGGTGGGGGACTGGGAAACGAGTGGGAGACGATCTTGACCAACCAAGGGTGGTTGTTGACCAATCCATGACGTACTGCACTGAGTAAGTGCAGGTCAGACGGTTACGGTCAGAGATTCCGCCAGGCTGTCGAGCCGCCGAAAAGGTGGATGCGAGATCCCAGAAATCCTGCAGGCACTCGCCCTTGCTCAGGATGTCCGTCTTCAGCACCATCTCACCCTCCGCGAGGCATCGACCAGCCCTCCACTGGAGGGGCGGCTTCGAGCAGCCGCCCCTCCAGGTTTCGCCATCTTCGCGGTTTCCCCCGGCCGAAATCTGGTGCTAGGAAGGTTCCGTCGTGCCGGTCAGCCAGTTCGCTTGTCATGCAGTTCGGATCGGGGCGAACAGACCGCTGGCGTCCTCACAGCGACGGCAACCTCGACGGATCGACCGCCTAACGTTCGCTCCCGACATACAACTGTCGGTTGCTGGACGCGTCTCCCACCGCATAAGTTCAGCCATCACTCGCGCTCCATCCGGAACCTGTGCCCGCCCCGCTACGATGAGCGACACGGTTTTCTGGCATGTGACAGAGACAGCGCGGCCGACGAGCCTCTGTCATGAGGTGTGCGAGATGACCGAGGCAGAACCGCACAGGGGTGCATCGGGAAGGTCCCCCAACCTCCCGGAGTGCGTCTGGAGATAGGAAGCGCCCGACCCTCGGGGTACGGGCGGGGATACATGGGGTGGGATGTGCGGACCGACTTCGGTGACCTTGTCGTAGAACGGGCCATCGTGCATGTGGTGCCTCAGCGCCCCAGAGGAGAAGACCCTCCGCCACTCGTACTGAGCGAGACGGCCTGCAGGCTCGATGACGGGGGACGCACGGCCTTGCAGGGGAAGCTCCGTGATGTCCTCGGGCGTCTGGGCCGTGAGGTCGTTGAGGATCCCGAGCTCAAATCCGGCCTGCCCGATGCTGTCCGGGCGTTTCTGACCGGCAAGCAGGATCTGGTTGAGGTCTCGGGTGAGCTCGCCCATGCGCTTCGTGACAGCCAGAACGGATCCAGCTCGGCGGGCCTCCTCCTGGTTGCCGCTGCCCGTCTGGACAACCAGTCGGCGCTCCTGATGGTCAAGCTGGAGCAGGAGACAGGCATGCAAGCGAACGAGATCCTCACTGACGGCTTGCGAACCTTCGATATGCAGTATCTCGCCAATCTACTGTTCACCGAGAGATCAAAGGTGTACAAGGTTGCCCTCTTCTCCGAGGAGGGAATGGGCGGGCAGAAGCTTCAGGGGTGGGCTGCCGACCCCCAGACATCAGGCAAGGACGTGGCGCAGTTCTTCCTTGAGAGGTTCCTCGGCTGCCGGCATCAGAACGACCCCCGAGAGCTGACCCGACGCTTCCACGACGTCGCCATGGACTGGGTGAACAGCCGCTTCAGAACTTCCGACTCCGACGTGCGCGTGGACTATCTCATGGCCGTCATGGTTGAGCTCCAGAGCTCCGCCGGTGCTCTGGACCCCGCGAACTTCATCGAAACCCATCTCCAAGAACCGCACCGAGACGACTTCGCGGAGTTCCTGCAGACGAACGATGTCCCTCTCCGTACCTTCGACAAGAACACCGACCTCATCGGCAACCGGCTGCAGAAGGTGCGAGTCGATCTTGCCAGCGGAGCTTTCCTGGTTGCACCGCTGGAGGCCGTTCAGGACGGCACCGTGGCTGTGAAGGACCTCGGGGACGGGCGAACCACGGTCACTGTCACCGACACTCTCGCCAATACCAGTAGTGGCGCTGCGGCCGGGCGTCCACCCAAGCTGCCCGAGCAACCCGTAGAGCTGCCTTCTCAAGCAGAGACGATCCCCGGTCTCGAAAGCATTCTCGGTGCCCCGACTCGATCCTTGCGCGCCAAGGTCGTCCACTCACTCCCGCCGGCGCAAACGTGATCGTCAGCAGCGCTTCTACCTCCGAACTGACGTTGAGACATTCATGCCTCTAACCGCCGACGAGGCCTTCCAACGCTACCAGCAAGAGCTTCCGCGTATCGAGGAAGCCGCCGAAGCGACAAAAAAACACCTTATCCACTGCACTACCCGCAAAGGGATCAACTGTGAGGTAACCGCCCGCGCGAAGGAGGTCAGCAGCTTCAAGACCAAGATCTACCGCAAGCGCTACACCGATCCCTGGAAGCAGATAACCGACAAGGCCGGCCTACGTGTCGTCGTGCCGCACCGAGGCCTCCTCGACCCGGTCCTGGAAGCCATCAAAGGGTGCCTCGACATCGTCAGGGTGGAGGACGCCCGCAAGGATCCTGGCTATGTAGACCATCTGCGCTACCCACGCCTGCACGTCCAGGCCATCATGGTCGGCGGATTGGCAGACCCAGACGGCGTCCCGTACGAGTGCGAGATCCAACTACGCACAGAAGCTGTCGACTTGTGGTCGCGCATGTCCCACCGGCTCCTCTACAAGCCTGGCGTCGAGCCTCCAGCTGATGTCAGTCGCTCGCTGTACCGTCTGATCGCACTGGTCGAGCTGTTCGACCTTGAAGTCGAACGGGGGGTTGAAGCGTTGACACAGCATCCCGATCTCGCTCACGGCAACCGTCTCCTCTCGATGGCCGAACAGCGCTACCGCACGTTCACCGATCACCCTTACAGCAGAGACCTCTCGCGTGACACGATCGACGTCCTGTCCCAGACGATCGATGACGACACCACCTATGGTGAGCAGCTACTCGAATTCACCGAAGTCTTCCGTGAACGCATCGAGCGAGCTTACGCCGACTACGGTCCAACCAGCGCCCACTTCTTGAAGCATGGCCGCTATCTACTGGCCAGCCAACCAGAAAGCCTGATCATCTTCGAGCGGCTCCACCGTGCACGCTTCCGCCTTAAGAGCGCCTGGCAGAAGAGCGAGCTACCGGAAACCATGCTCTCCGATATGGCACAAATCTGGGGAACCGGACTATGACGAACTCAACACAAGCAGAACCCCCAGCCCTTGCGGCCGCCACCGCGATGTTCATCGAGGTCCTCGTGGTCGGTATCGGCACACTGGCTGCAGCAGTTCTGCTATTCATCGCCCTCATAGGCCCCGCAAACACGAGCAAGCTTGCGCCTGCAGCGGATTCCTCCCTGATCGCTGGCGTGGCACTTGCCGCCGCCTACGCTCTAGGAATTCTCATCGACCGAGCCGCTGACACGATCCTGGCCCCCCGGCGGCGACGCCTTCGCATCCATCACTTCCCATCTGATGGCGTCTACGCCCAGGCGCGCCTACGCCTGGCCGATAACCCTATCCAGGCGGCGCGGGCGGACTACGCCCGCTCGCGCATGCGCATCTGCCGCGGATGGATTCTCAATGTCATCGCCTTGACCCTTACGGCAGACCTGGCCATGTTGCGCTACACCTTCGACGATCGTGCGCTCATCCTCTGCGTCACCACACTGCTCGGCGCGGTGACTTCCTTCGGCTTTTATCGCGCCTGGAGCGCCCTCACCGAGACCGGCTACCGCAAGCTCGCCCAACAGACCGCCCTTCTCACTAGCCCAGCAGTGCCTTCCCAACCTGACCCCAGCGCCACACTTACCTGAGGCAGCTGGCACGCAAATTGAGACCACATACGTTCGGATACTTCACGATCGCACCATCCGACGCGCCCGCCCCAAAAAGGCGCAAAGGCGACCCGCGTGAAGCTCCTTAGGGACTCCCGAGCGGAATATCCGCAGCCCCTCGTTGATTGCTTCCTCTTAGAGATCACGGGAGGGGCGCTGATGGTCGACTTGATGTTGTTCCGGCAGGACGCGGACGGGCGGGATGTCGAGCTGTCCGGGTCGACGGTGGCGCTGGAGGTGGAGCTGCAGCGGCGGGTCGAGGCCGGGCTGGAGCAGATGCTCGGGATCCGGTTCCTGGCGTCGGAGTACGCGACCGGTCCGTGGCATCGGGGGCGGATCGACACGCTCGGGCTGGATGAGAACGGCAGTCCGGTGGTGATCGAGTTCAAGAAGGGCTCCGACAGCGGGGTGCTGTCGCAGGCCGTCTCGTACATGGCGTGGCTGGAGTCGGCACACCACGAGTTCGAGGCACTCGTCAGGAAGGTGCTCGGCGCGGAGGCGGCCGAGTCCGTCGACTGGCGGCGTCCGCGGATGGTCTGCATCGCGGCCGGTTTCTCGCACCACGACCGCGTGGCCGTCCAGAGGGTGCCCGAGCGGATCGACCTGGTGCGCTACCGGGTCTTCGAGGGCGGGCTGCTGAGCCTGCTGCTGGTGGACTCCTCGCCCGGCGTCCCGAGCGCGGCGCCCCGGCGGAGCCGCGCTCGGGACGCGGGGGCCGAGGACGCTGCGGTGGCCCCGGCGGCTCCGGCGCCGGCGGGCGCCGGTCTTGTTCCGGATTGCCTTCGGGATCTGTTCGGGGAGGTGGACGAGGCGCTGACGGCGTGGGGCGAGGTCGAGGTGGTGCCCCTCAAGCACTACGTCGCCTACCGGCGGCTGGTGAACGTGGCCTCGGTCCTGTTCCGTCCGAAGCACGAGGTGATCCTGGTCTATCTCAGACTCGACCCGGACACGGTCGTGCTGGAGGAGGGCTTCACCCGGGACATGCGCGGTATCGGGCATCTCGGGACGGGGGACCTGGAGGTTCGTGTCGCGTCGGCGGCGGACCTGGAGAAGGCGGCGCCGTTGATCCGGCGGGCGTTCGAGGCGGCCTGAGACAAGCGGAAGGGCGGCTGGAGCATCGGTTCTCGATGTTCCAGCCGCCCTTCGGTGTCTGTGGTCCGCCGGCCCCGGCTTCTCGTTTCTCATGATCAGCTCTCCGGTCCGGCGAGGGTGAAGTCGTCCTGTTCCAGTTCGGCACGCAGGCGCTGTTCGGCGACGTCGGCGTAGTGCGGGGAGAGTTCGACGCCGACGAAGTTCCGGCCTTCCCGGAGGGCTGCGACGCCCGTGGAGCCGCTGCCGGTGAACGGGTCGAGGACGGTGCCGCCCTCGGGGCAGACCTGGACGAGCTGCCGCATGATCTCGACGGGCTTCTGGGTGATGTGGACCCGGCCCTTGCGGGGCTGCGAGGCGATGTAGTGGCCAGGCAGGTAGAGGTCGCGGGAGTGGTCGAGGGAGCCCTTGACGCCCCAGACGATGAACTCGGAGTCCTGCTTCGGCCCGCCCTTGCGGGGCCGGCTGGCGGGCTTGATCCACGGGAGGGTGCCGCTCCAGGTCCAGCCGGCCATCTGCAGGGCGTCGGTCGTGGTCGGTTCCTGGCGCCAGTCGGTGAAGACCATGGCGATCGCGTGCTCGGTGGAGGCCCGGTACGCCTCGGTGAGCAGTTCGGTCAGCCAGGAGCGGTACGAGCGCTGGTCGCGGTTCTCGCCAGGGAAGTTGGCGAGGTCGTGTGCCGAGTTACTGGTGACGTACTTGGCGCGCGCGGTGCGGCCGGTGCGTTCCGAGCTCGTACGGCCGCCGGAGTTGTACGGAGGGTCGGTGATCACCGCGTTGACGCTCTCGTCCGGGAGTGTCTTCAGGACGGTCAGGGCGTCGCCTCGGTGCAACGTGTAGCTCATAGGGGAGGGCCTCTCTACGGGGGGCGGAGGGTCGTGGAACCCATGCCGGACAGCGCGCAACGGCGCTCGTCTCTGGCGGGGTTGTGCCGGAGGTTAGCCGTGGATTCCGGCCGGACCTAACGAGGCGGCGGCGGCTCGGGGCCGGGGCCGGAGGTCGTTTGGTGCGGCCGGAATCGCGGTCTACTGTCTCGCCGTGTCGCCGGGAAGGAGCCTCGCTCCACCTCGCTGACCTGTGCTTATCCGAGCTTTCCCGTCCAATCAGGCCAGCAGGAACGAACGTTGCCCACACGTTTCCCGATGCCGTCCGGAGGTCCTTGTGTACCGCCTGAGATTACAAGCGCGGCTGGCTGCCGCGCGTGACCTGAGACCGGCGTTCGGGAGCTGCTAACTCCTCTGACCTCGGGCCCGCCCAAGAGGCGGATGCACATCGGCGCGGTGCCGGCGGCTTTGCACGAGAAGCCGGCACCGCGTCTCCTACGAACACCGAGGAGCCGCTGCGATGCAGCATGTCCTGATACCCCCGCGCCCCGACCCGACGCCGTCACCCGGCCGGCCCCGCCGCCCCGGTGAACGGCGGCGGCGATGAACAAGACCACCAAGGGCGTCGTCGGCCTGTGCGCGGCCGGCTCGATGCTGCTGGTCGTGCCGGTCCTCGCCTTCGGCGCCGGAACCGCTTCGGCTTCCTGTCCGATCGGTGACGCGCAGTCCGTGGACACCGCGGCGGTCGCCGACCAGGTGAGGGCCATCCTGGATGGCGGCGGCAAGGCTTCGGTCTCCGTGCCGGGGCTGGACAATCCGGCCGAGCAGATCCCCTTCGCCAAGACGATCCAAACCACCGGCGTCGCGATGAACATCCCGGCCCGCGGGCAGGTCGTGGCCCTGGCGACCGCCCTGCAGGAGAGCGGCCTGCGGAACCTGACCTGGGGCGACCGCGACTCGCTGGGGCTGTTCCAGCAGCGGCCATCGATGGGCTGGGGCACGGCGAACGAGATCCTCGACCCGGTGCACGCCTCGACCAAGTTCTACGAGGGACTCCGGCAGGTCTCGGGCTGGCAGTCCCTGTCCGTCACGCAGGCCGCCCAGGCGGTGCAGAAGTCGGGCTTCCCCGAGGCGTACGCCAAGTGGGAGCCGCTGGCCACGGCCTTGCAGAAGGCCATCGAGCCCCTGCTGCCGAAAACCGGTGGCGGTGGCGGTGGTGCGTCACCGTCGCCGGTTCCGGACGGTCCTGCGCCCGGCTCCACGGGTGGCTGTGCCGCCGACGGGGACGGCACCGACTTCGGCACCATCCCAGCCGGCGCGCTGCCCGAGAAGTACAGCATCCCCGCGACCGCTCCGCGGGAGGTCCAGACGGCGATCCGGTGGGCGCTCGGACAGCTCGGCACGCCGTACCAGTGGGGCGGGACGTGCACCGACTCCCACGGCGACACGGCGATGGCCCGGTGCGACTGCTCCTCCTTGATGCAGCAGGCGTACAAGGCCGCCAGGGTCACCCTGACGCGGACGACGTACACGCAGGTAAAGGAGGGCAAGCCGGTCTCGGCCGACGCCCTTCGGCCGGGTGACCTGATCTTCACCGAGGGAACGGCCGCCGTACCCGAGCACGTCGGAATGGCCATCGGTCAGGGCCTGGTCGTGCACGCCCCGCGCACTGGCGACGTCGTCCGCATCACGACCGTCGCCGCCTGGAAGTCCGGGATTCTCGCGGTCCGCCGAGTCGTCTGACCGGCATCTCTCCCCCTCTCCCCTTTCTCGCACCGCCGCTCCACCTTCACGGGCTTCGGCGTGCCTTCATTCAAACTGGAGTTCTCGTGTATCTCGCCGAACAGGTCATACAGCTCGCCTACGACCCCGGGATCAAGCCGAACGAGGGCGGCCTGCCGGGCCTGAACGTCCTCAAGCAGGTGATGGGCTCCATCAACCTCTTCGGGCTCATCGCCGTGGTCGGCGCCCTCGCCGTCAGCGCGGGCGTGTGGGCCTGGGGCCACCACTCCGGCGGCCACCAGGCCGAAGCCAACGGCAAGAAGGGCGTCCTGGTGAGCGCCGGCGCGGCCCTCCTGCTCGGCGCCGCGAACGGCGTGGTCGCGTTCTTCAGCACGCTGGGGACGCAGGTCCACTGATGTCTTCCCACTCCTCCAACCCCGGCGGCGCATCTCGCGTGCGCCGCCGGGCGCTGCTCGGCACCGCCGTCCTGGCGATGCTCCTCGCCCTCGCCGGCCTGGCCGCCTACCTCACCCGCGACAGCAGGGCACCCGCCAAGGCCCCTGTCCAGCGTCCGAGTTCGCCGCCGACTTCCTCCTCGGCCGTCACGCCGTCCGGGCCGCCCACGGTGATCACCCGCCCCCGCGCCCTGCCGGTTCCGCCGAGGACCACCGACCCGATCACCTTCGGGAAGGCGGCCGCAGCGGCGCTGTGGTCGTACGACACCCGGGCGTACCCGCAGGCCGAACTGCGGCGCGCTCTGCACGCGTGGCTGACCCCGGAGGCCAAGTACGCCGACGCGGCCTCTGTCGACCGAGGTATCCCCTTGGCGGTGCTGTGGAAGGAGATGGCCGCCAACGGCCAGTTCGCCACGGCCACCGTGAACGAGGGGCACTTCCCGAACGCCTTCACCCGGGCCCTTCAGGAGGACCCCGGCGCGATCACCCAGGCGTACGTCTACGCCGTCACGGTCTCGGGGAAGCAGGCGATCGCCTGGAAGGGCTCGCCCGTCGGCGGCGCGGAGAGCCGCTCCACCACTCTCGCGGTCCAGTGCCGCCCCAACCAGCCCTGCGCCCTGGCCGGCGTCATGCCGTCCGTCGCACCCTGAGTCCCGTTCACGAAAGGAGGTACCCCCATGGATGTCTGCGGCCTTCCAATGATGGACAAGGTGTGCACCGCCGTCGACTTCGTCACCAACCCGGCCGGGGCCGTCACCGACGGCATCGGCGCGTGGATCGCGAAGTCGGCCGGCGAACTGGCGGCCAGCGCGGCGGACCTCGCCGCCAAGGCCGTCAACGAGACGACCGCCATCGACCTCAACGCCGGCTGGTTCCGGGACAACTACCAGCTTCTGCTGCCCATCGGGCTCGCGCTGACCGTAGGCATCTTCTGCATTCAGCTCATGTTCGCGGCCTGGCGGCGCGACGAGCGGGCCCTGGCCCAGGCCGCGATCGGCACCATGACCGGCGTCCTGTTCAGCTTCTCCGCCATCGCCTTCACCACCGTCGCCATCACCGTGGTCGACGCCCTGTCCGACGGACTGTTCCAAGCCGCCAACACCTCGGTCGACGACGCGATCCGCCGCGTCGTGAAGATCAACCAGTTGGGGGCGATGTACGGCCTGGGCTGGGGTGTTCCCGCCCTGGTCGCCTTCGGGTGCGCGATCGGTGCCTTCCTGTACTGGGGCGTCATGGTCGCCCGGAAGGTCGGCGTGCTGATCATGGTCGCCCTCGCCGTGTTCGCCGGCGCGGGCGGCGGCTGGGAGGTCGCCAAGCGCTGGCGTCGGGGCTGGATCGAGGCCACCGCCACCCTGATCGTCTCGAAGCTTCTGATGACCGTGGTCTTCCTGATCGGCGTCTCCGCCATGGGCAAGAGCGACGCCAACGACGGTCTGTCGGCCCTGTCGGACGCGATGGCCGGCATCGTCGTCATGGTCCTGGTGCTGCTCTGCCCGTACGCGACGTACAAGTTCGTCCACTGGGCGAGCGAAGGCGGCGGCCACGACGACCTGCACCGCACCGGCGTCGCGGGTATGGCCGTCGCCGCCGGCGCGGCGAAGACCGCCGGCAGCCTGGCGATGCGGGTCGGCACCGGAACCCCCGCTCCCCAGGGACCGAGTCAGGTTCCCGGCGCGGGCGCCGACGGTGTCGCCTCCGGCATCGATCCTGCCGGCGGCAACCTCAGCAAGGAGGGCATCGACGCCGGCCCGCCCAAGCCGCAGACACGCTTCCGTTACGGCGAGGACCCGAACGCGACCGGCGACAAGGGACGGGCCCTGATCCAGCGCCCCGGCATCCCGCCGCTCATCACCCGGCCCGGCGAAGAGGAAGCGGAAGGTTCCCAGCCGGGTGCCCAGGCCGTCAGCGGCAGCTCCGGTCGTCCCGCCAGCACGTCGGCTCCGGGCAACGGCGTGAGCCACATCGGCACCACGCCGCCCGCCGGGCCCTCGGCGGCAGCCACCGGCTCGCCGGCGCCGACGCCCTGGGTGTTCCCCACCCAGCCGCCTGAGGGTTCCTGACCCTCCCCCACCGGGGGCGGGCTGCCCCTCCGCAGCCCGCCCCCTCCCGACTCGACCGTCGAAGGAGCCCCGCCGTGTCCTCCAGAAGTGTGCCGCCCGCCCCGTCTCTCGTTCACCTCCACCGTCTGGAACCCTCATGTCCGGTAAGCACCAGGCCGAAGTCCCCTCGGCCACCGTGAAGTTCCCCCACCGCAGCAGGCGCGGCGTCCTGCTCGGCCTGACCGCCCCGCAGCTCCTCGCCGCCGGACTCACCGGCCTTCTCCTTCTCGCCGTGATCCTCGCCCGCGGCGTGGTCGGCGCCCTCGCGCTCATCCCCCTGTGGGCCGTCATCGCCCTGTTCGTCTTCGTCCGCCACCGGAGCCGTGCCCTGGCGGACTGGGCTCCGGTCGTCGTCCGGTACGCGCTGCGCCGGATGCGCGGCCAGCTCCTCTGGCTTACCCGCCCCTCGCGCCGGCCGACCCACGAAGGACTGCTCCACCTGCCCGGCACCGCCGCCAGCCTGCGCGTGGCCACCGCCCCGGACGGCCGGTACGGCGCGGTCCACGACCCGCACAACGGCACGCTGACCGCCGTCGTCAAGGTCTCCTCCCGCGCCTACGCCCTGCTCGACCCAGGCACCCAGCACGCCAACGTCTCCGGCTGGGGACGGGCCCTGGCCGCGCTCGCCCGGACTGGGCAGATCGCCCGCATCCAGGTGATCGAACGCACCGTCCCGGACTCCGGCGACAGCCTGCGCCGCTACTGGGAAGAGCACGGCCGCCCCGACACCCCGGTGGCCGGAGCGATCTACAACGAGCTGATCCAGAGCGCCGGTCCGGCCGCCGCCCCGCACGAGGCGTACGTCGCGCTGTCGCTGGACACCAAGGCGGCACGCCGGCTGATCAACCAGGCCGGCGGCGGCCTGACCGGGGCCTTCAGCGTCCTGGCACAGCTGACCTCGACCTTCGAGCAGGCCGCGCGGACCGCCGGGCTCAACCCGACCGGCTGGCTCACCGCCCGCGAGATCGCCGCCGTCGTCCGCACCGCCTACGACCCCAAGGCCCTCGCCTCCCTGGATCGCTGGTCGGCCACCGGCCGCCCCGAGGCCGAGCCCACAGCCGCCGGCCCCGTCGTGGTCGTCGAGAAGGCGGACCACATCGCGACCGACTCCGCCGTCCACGCCACGTACTGGGTGGAGAACTGGCCCAGGACCGAAACCAGCGCCGGCTTCCTGCACCAGCTCCTGTTCACCGGCGGAGTCCGGCGCACGCTGTCGCTCTGCTACGAGCCGAAGGGACTGGACGCCGCCCTGCGAGACGTCCAGCGCAAGAAGGCGTCTGTTATCGCCGATGCCGCCGAGCGGGCCCGGCGCGGGCAGGTCGACTCCGAGGCGGACTCGATCGAGTACCAGGACATCAAGGCGCGCGAGCGGCAGCTCATCGCCGGCCACGCGGACGTCGCCCTGACCGGGCTGCTGACCGTCTCGGCCGACTCCGAAGAGGAACTGCGCACCGCGTGCGCGGTCGTGGAGACCGCCGCCGTCGGCGCCCAGCTCGACCTCCGGCCGCTGACCTGGCAGCAGGCCGAGGCGTTCACCGCCGCCGCCCTGCCGCTCGCCCTCGCCGCGTAGCCCCGGCACTCCCCGCATCACTGAAAGAGCACTCCCGTGCCCCGCACTCCCCGCACGACCGCGCAGGACTTCGTGCCCTTCGCCACCGCCGCGCTCGACTTCCACCGCGCGCTCAACCTCCCCGGCGGCCCGCTCGTCACCACCCGCGCCGAGCTGGATGCCCTTCACTGCCATCTCGTCTCGCTGCACGGGCTGCTCGACGCCCACGCCGTACGTGCCGGCCGGCTCCTCCCGGCGGAGGGCGACCACCTGCGTGCCGCCCGTACCCGGATCTGGCAGGCAGTCGACCACCTCCACGCCGCCTACCACTCAGCTCCCCGCCCGGACTCCGGCGAGGTGCCCGAGCGCGAGGCGTGCCGGGGCGGCCTGCCCGAAGGGGCGCCAGAGCTGACCGTCTGCCAGCGCCATCAGCGAACCGCGCGCCTGGTCCGCCGCCGAACGACCCCGGCCGACCTGCACTCCCCGTTCACCGGCCTCACCCGCCGCTGACCCGCCCCCACTCGGAGAAACGTTCATGCCCCGTACCCGCGCCAGCGCCTCCCACCTGTTCGTGCCCCACAAGGCATCGCGCACCGAGCGCAGGGCAGCCCGCGCCGGTTTCGCCGACGCCCACCGCCAGGCCCGTCTCGCCGGAACGCCCCCGAACCACCGTGCCCAGGAGACCACCGATCCGGAACTTCGACCGGTCTACCCGCCGGCCGGGCGGCCCGGACCGGCCTCGGCCCGCGGCGGCAAGCTCCGCCTGCCCGCCCACCGGATGACCACCGCCACCGCTTCCGGGGCCTATCCGTTCGTCGCCGAGGGCGGTCTGGGGGCCGAAGGCGTCTTCATCGGCCGTGACGTCCATGCGGAGGCCGCGTTCTGTTTCGACCCGTTCTCGCTGTACGGCAGTGGCCGGATCGAGGGCTTCACCAACCCCAACGCCGTCCTGGCCGGGATCATCGGCATGGGCAAGTCCGCGCTGGCGAAGTCCATCGCCACCCGGTCGATCGCCCATGGCTACCGGATCTACATTCCCTGCGACCCGAAGGGCGAGTGGACCGGCGTCGCGCAGGCCCTCGGCGGCTACAGCATCGCGCTCGGCCCCGGCCTGCCGGGCCGGCTGAACCCGCTGGACGCACCGGCCCGGCCCGTCTCCGTCAGCGAGGACGACTGGGCGAGCGAGGTCCGAAAGCGGCGCCTGCTGCTCCTGGCCGGCCTGGCGCGCACCGTCCTGAAGCGCGATCTGCTGCCGATGGAGCACACCGCCCTGGACCTCGCTCTCGACCTGGTCGTCGCCGAGGCCGCCGCCCGCGGCACGGTGCCGCTGCTCGGCGAGATCGCCTACGTGCTCGGCTCGCCCCAGCGCCTCGACCAGGCGCTCGGCAACTCCTCCGGGCACCTGGGGGCGGCCGCCCAGGACGTCGCACACGCCCTGCGCCGCCTGGTGCACGGTGATCTGAGCGGCATGTTCGACGCCCCGAGCACCGTGGCGTTCGACCCGACCGCGCCGATGCTGTCCATCGACCTCTCCCGCCTCGGCGGCGCCGGCGACGACACCGCGCTGGTCCTCGCCATGACGTGCGCGAGCGCGTGGATGGAGTCCGCCCTCGCCGACCCCGCCGGCGGCCGACGCTGGGTGATCTACGACGAGGCGTGGCGGGTGATGCGACATGTCGGCCTGCTGGAGAGGATGCAGTCCCAGTGGAAGCTGAGCCGTGGTCTCGGCATCGCGAACTTGATGGTCATCCACCGGCTCAGTGACCTGCTCTCGGCGGGGGACGCCGGTTCGCGCGGCCGGGTGCTGGCCGAGGGTCTCCTGGCCGACTGCTCCACGCGCATCATCTACCGGCAGGAGCCCGACCAGCTCGACGCTGCCGCGTCCCTGCTCGGCCTGACCGGCGTCGAGACCCAGGCGGTGTCCGCGCTGACCAAGGGCCGGGGCCTGTGGAAGGTCGCGGGCCGGTCCTTCATCACGCAGCACATCCTCCACCCGGCCGAACGCGAACTGTTCGACACCGACGCCCGAATGTCGGCCTAGACCATGGCCGGAGGAACGATCATGTCCGTTTCTTCCAGTTCTCCCGCCCCTGCCGAGAACCAGCCGGCGGCGGCCAGTGTGGACCTGGCATGGCGGAGGCACATCCCGGCGCTGGCTGCTGCCGTCGCCGGGATACGGAAGGCGTCCGACGACTGGGACGCGGTCTCGGACTCCTTCTGCGACACCGACGGCTGGCCCGTCGACGAGCACGGGTACGAGGACGGGAAAGTGAAACGCGACGCCGAGGCGTGGCGGCACGTCGAGGTCTTCCTCGACCACGGCCCCGAGGTCCTGGCCGGCGCCCGCGCGACCGCCCGGAGCGCCGACTACGCCGAGGGGCCCATCAGCGAAGACCTCCGCTGGCTGCGCGGCATCGACGCCACCCTGGAACACGCAGGGCAGCTTCAGCGCGAGTGGGACCAGATCCTGGTCCTCATGGACGCCTCCATGCCCGGTTCACGGAAGCTCTACGAGGACCGGGCGAAGGAGGAACGCAACGCTGACGGCTGGCACTACGCCGACGAGCTGGCCATCCGCGGCCCGGCCCTCGTCCGGGCCGCCGACCACCTGGCCCGTCGGGCGGACGCCGAGCACTCCGCGCACACGAAGCGGGCGCGTGCGGCTCTCGCCCGCTCCGCATCCGGAATTCGCGGAACCCTGCCCGCCTCTCCCCCAGCGCCGGCACCCGGCGCACCGGTTCCAGGCCGCTCCCGCTGACACCCGTAGCACCGAGTCCCGGCCGGACCAAACCGCCCGATCACCAGATCCTCGTGGACCACCGCCCGCCCCACGCGGTCCGGTCTGCGCTCACCGCGGCGTCGACCGCCGGGACGCCTCACCACGGAGAAGACCGATGAACCCAGACCACCCCCTGGTCACCGCACGGACCAGCTCCTTCTCGCCCCTCGTCGACGCGGATCCGAAGCGGGATCGTGGGTACGGCTACCTCACCGGTCCCCTCCGCCGGCGGGGCCTGGAGGTCACCGTCGAGTACGGCCTGAGCGACTACGTCGTCGATGTCGCCCTCCCCGACGGCAGTTCGATGATCATCTCGCCGCCGCAGGAACCGCCTTCCGAGAACCCCGGCTTCCCCGAGAGCTGGACGGTGGTCCGCCACCGGGAGGCCGGACCCCCGGTGTACGAGGTGATCTACGACTCCGAGCCCGACGGTCCGGACGCCCGGCACGGCGGCAGCGTCTCAAGCCTGCTCGCCGCCGTCGACACGTGCCTGGACCAGCTCGGCGTACCCCCACGCCGCGAGCAGTACCGCTCCTCACAGGAGCACGCCGCCGACCCCGTCCCACCCAGGGTGAGCGCTGCTCTCTCGCCGTCCCCGTCGGCCGGATCGCGCACGGTCCGCACACCTCTGGCGGCGGAATCACCCCCTCGCGCCGCGCTGCCCCCCTCGCGCTCGTCCACCGCCCCTGGCCGCTGACCCCTTCCCGTCTCGGAGCACGCCATATGCCTCGCACCAGCAGAACCATTCCCGGCCCTCGCTCTCTCCCGTCATCGAGCCCGCACCGGATGGATCAGCCGTGTTGCCCAACTCCGCCGAAGAACTGCTCGCCGACGTCACCGTCGGCCGCCACCCCGATTACGGCATCGTCGCCGCGAACCCCAAGAACCTTCCCGCCGGCACCTGGATGCTGGAACGGCTCGACTTCCGCCCCATCCCGGGCGAGCCCGCCCTGTACGCCCTGACCGACCAGCAGCGTGACGGGCAGGGCCGCGCAACCCGGGCCGTCGAGCTGCTGCGCAACGCCGACTTCCGGGTCGATGCGGACGCCGTGTTCGAGCCCTCCCTCGCACCCGGCGCGCGCCCTGCCCCGAGCCGAGTCCCGCTCGGCGAGCCCGAGGTCGCCTTCGCCGAACATCCGCAGCTCGGCATCGTCGCGGCCCTCGACGATCGCGCCTCCGGAATCACCGCAATCGCCCTGCTCGGCCACGGCTGGCGACACGACCCCCGCCTGGACATCTACACGCTGCCCGCCTCCACCGGCCGGGACGAGGCCCTGGGGAAGGTCGCCGGCGTCACGCTGGATCTGTACCGCTCGGATGTCCGGGTCGCGGTGCACCCCCGCCTCGCCCAGGAGGTCGCGAACCGTCGCGCCGCCCCCGCGCCGCACCCGTCCCCAGACCGCGACCACGACCACGACCACGACCACGACCAGGGTGCCGGCGCCCACCGTTCTCCGATCAGCGCCGCCGCGCTCGCCTCCAGCCCAGCCGTCGCCGGCCTCCCGGGCAAGCGACCAGTGGCCGCTCCCGCCATCCCCGTCACGGCGGCCCAACCTGTCGATCCGCGCATCGCCTTCTCCCGCAACCGCTGACCCAACACCCCTAACTGATCGTTTCAGAATGAGGTTCGGAGTCGTCGCAAGCAGATGATGCTGCAAGCGAGTTGAAGCAGGCCGAGGTGGAGGTCGGCGCGTATCTCGTAGCGGATCCGCAGGCGTTTGAACTGGTGGAGCCAGGGGAAGGTCCGCTCCACGACCCAGCGCGTCTTGCCCAGCCCCGAGCCGTGAGGGACACCTCGACGGGCGATCTTCGGGGTGATGCCCCGAGCCCGCAGGATGCGGCGGTACTTGTCGTAGTCGTAGCCGCGGTCGGCGAACAGCCGTCGCGGCCGGTGACGCGGCCGGCCGACCAGGCCGCGGACGCGGGGAATCGCGTCCAGCAGTGGCGTCAACTGGGTGACGTCGTGCCTGTTTCCGCCGGTCAGAGTGACGGCGAGAGGTGTTCCGTGCCGGTCGACGATCAGGTGGTGCTTGCTGCCCGGCCGGGCCCGGTCGACCGGCGAAGGTCCGGTGTGAGCCCCCCTTTCAGGGCCCGGATGTGCGAGCCGTCGATCGCGCAGTCGTCCATGTCGAGCAGGCCTGCCTTGCGCAGCTCGGCCAGGAGGACTTCGTGCAGGCGGGGCCAGACGCCGGCCTCGGTCCAGTCCCGCAGCCGCCGCCAGGCCGTCACTCCACTGCAGCCGGTCCGCTCGGCGGGCACGTCCCTCCAGCTCACGTTCTTGCGCAGCACGTAAACGATGCCCCGCAAGGCGGCGCGATCGTCCGCAGGCAGGCGTCCGGGATACCGGTGGCGCCGCGGCGGGCGGGGCGGCAGCAGCGGGGCGATGCGTTCCCACAGCTCATCAGGCACAAGATCATCCGACACCCGCACCACTCTGCCGCCACCAAGCTCGACCGCCAAGTCCCTGCACGGAACTCATTCTGAAACGATCAGTAAGGAATAAGTCCTATGGCTGTGAAGACCATCTGGCCCATCGATCACTCCTGCGGCCATCACTCCAACCGTGACCTGTCCGATCGGCCGGCCGACCGCCGCGCAGGCTTCGCCGAATGGCTCGCCACACAGGAGTGCACCGCCTGCTGGCGTGCCTCCAAGGAAGCCAACGAGCAGGACAAGACAGCATGGTTGGAGACCAAACGGGCTGAGGAGCAGGCCGAGTCCGAAGCCTGGTCGCAGCAGTACCGGATGCCTCCGCTGGAGGGAACCGAGCGGGCCGTCTCCTGGGGTGTACGCTGCCGCCACCAGATCCTGGCCGCCGCCTACACCGCCCTGGTCGTCGAAGGCGACACCAGCGAGGTCGACTGGGAGGCCATCGAGGAGTCCGCACGCACGATCACCCGCGCCGGCTGGTGGATCGACCAGCGCTCCTCCGAGCCCGACGACCTCCCCAAGCTAATCCAGGCTGCCACCGACGCCAACCGCCCCATCGAGAACCCTTACTTCTAGTACTCCAGTGCGGTTTTTTGATCTACCTGCCGGCTGGGCGGGCGAGCAGTCGTTGGTAGTCGCCACGTCGGGTCGTGGCATGGTGCCGTGTAAGGCTGCGGCAGACCTGAGCTCTTCCAGCGGCTGACGTACTACAACGCGCGACGGCGCCACAGCTCCCCCGGCTACCTCTCACCCGTCGACTTCGAACAGCAGCACCAGCGAGGACATAGACTCACACTCGCAGCATGAACCCCTGTGTCCAAACTCCGGGGGTCACCTCACCGTCGGTCGGGCCCTCGGGGCCGGACATCCGGATACGCCCGGGCTCAGTCGACGGGTGAGCGTTCCACGGTGCAGGTGACGGTGCCCGCGGGGCACCAGTGGGTACGGCCGCCGACGAGGCGGAGCTGAAGATCCGCGTCACCCATGCCGGCGCCGTCGAGCGCCGCGCGCAGTGCGGTGGGGGCGGGCTGGGGCGGAAGCCCGAGGACCCCGACCAGGACGACGCCGTTGCGGGCGTCGACGGAGGCGATCTGCCAGGCGCCCGCCTCCGCCCAGCGGTCGGCGACCGGCCGGGCGTCGGCGGCCAGGGCGCGGTCCCGGGCGACGGAGACGGTGCCCGTGGTGAGCGGGACGGCGACCAGCAGCACCACGGCCGCCACCGCCGCCAGCGTCCGGCCGTGGAACGTACCCACCGGGAGCCCGGCCTCCCGGGCCGCGTCGCGCACCCGGTAGCCGAGGAAGACGAGGGTGCCGGTGGCCACGATCGCGGCCACATTGGTGGCGAACAGAAGCGCCGACTCACCCGCGTCGTGGTAGCGGTGCACGGTGATCAACAGCCCGGTCACGGCCAGCGGTGGGACGAGCGAGATGGCGATGGCCACCCCGGGCAAGGTGTCGGAGATGTCGGTCCTGACCAGGGCGAAAGCGCCGACCGTTCCCGTGGCCAGCGCGGCGAGCAGGTCGATCAGACGCGGACTGATCCGGGAGGACACCTGACTGTTGCTCGCGAACGCGTCGGGCGGCGCGGCGATCCAGCCCAGCAGCATGCCGATCAGCACGACCACCACCGCACCGCCGAACACCAGTAGCACGCTGCGCACGACATGCGCCCGGTCGGCGAGGACCAGGGCCAGCGCGGTCCCGAGGATCGGCGTCATCAGCGGGGCCACGATCATGGCCCCGATGACGGTGGCGGTGGAGTCCCCCACCACTCCCGCGCTCGCGATGACCGCGGCCAGGGCCAGCAGCACCCAGAACCGCGAGGCACTGCGACTGCCCCACGCCCTTTCGATGAACAGCGCGTCGACCATCCGGCGGGCCGCCGCCTCGCCCACACCGGCCATTTCGCCCCCTTCGTTAGGTATGCGGAGATTCTGCCCTCCGGGGCCCGGTGGCGGGGGAGGACACGACGGACCACGGACCCTCGGTGTGCCGGCGGTGGTGCCGCCCACGGCGACGGCGGCACATTCACGCGAGGCGGGAGTGTCCGTGCCGTGAACTGTGAGAAGGAAGCCGCGGACGGGGCGGACGGGATGCAGACGAGGCCTCGGTGATCAACCCCGCCCGGCGGCCCGATCAGCACCAGAGGGACCATGTCAAACGTCTTCTCCCTGAACAGCAAGTTCCTGTGGACGATGACCATCTCTGCAAGAAGGTTGGTGAAGGTGAGGTCCCGCGTCGTGGCAGGAGGTAATCGTCTCGCGAGGGAAGTAGAGCGCTGTCAGGTGGCACGGCTCGACTCCTGGCAGATCTCACGCAGATCCCGCATCAGCCCCAACCGCATGAGCGTCATGACCCAAGCCGTGCTCACCCTGAAGAGGCAACGCGGAGAACGCTCAGTGCCGGCCGCACTGGGTCAGCGCCGCACCCATCCGCGTTCGTAGGCATGCCAGCCGAGTTGCATGCGCGTGGAGACCTTGGCGACCTCCATGAGCCGCTGCAGTCGGCGCTGGACCGTGCGCAACCCCAGTCCCAGACGGGCGGCCACCGCCCGGTCGGTCAGTCCGGTGAGCATCAAGGACAGCAGAAGCAGGTCGGTGTCGTCCGGCTCCTCGGTCTGCGGCTCCGCCTCCACTTCACCGGACGCCGACAGCAGCAGGGGACGGGCTGAGTTCCATACCGTCTCGAAGAGGCTGAGCAGTGCCCCCACGATGCCCGGAGCACGCACCACCACGGAGGTCGGTTGCGCACCGTCCTGAGGGGAAACGGGGCCCAGCAGAGGCATCAGTGCTGTGGAACGGTCGGCCACGATCAGCTTGCACGGTACTCGCTCGACGACCCGCACCCGTTGGGTGCGCCCCAGAGCCGCGGAGAGTTCGGCAGTCGTCGACGGCCCGTCCAGCGCGGCCTGTTCGATGACGACCCGGTACCGGACCCCGCGGCGTGCCGCATGCTCCTCCGCCTCGTGCTCGTCCCCTCGTACCACCGCCGGCTCGGCCGTGACGAAGGCGTGCAACTCGCGCTGGGCGCCGTGCTGGAGCTGTTCGAACCTGTGCCGGATCGCATCGGCTCCGGTCAACACTTCCAGAAGGCCGGCGCGCTCCTGTCCGGCCGCGCCCCGCCGGTACTCCTCGGCGAGTTCCGCCACCGTGGACTCCGCCTGCTCCAGGGCGTGGCGCCCCGCGGCGAGCGCGGGGCCGAAGGCCAGCTGTGGCGGCGCCACCACGTAGACGCCGACCTGTCCGGCGGCGCGTGACACCATGCCGCCGTTCTCCAGCCTGCCGAGCAGCCTGTCGGCCTCCCTCGCGTCCACGTTCAGATGCCGGGCCACCTCAAGGCTCGTCGCGCTCCCCAGCCGGACCAGCACCCGGTACACCCGCTCCTCATCCTGTTCCAGACCGATGGACCGCAGCATGAACCCCTCCCTTTGAACGCTCGGACACCCCGCCACGAGCACCGTGGAACGGAGGGTCACACTACGACCCCGCTTTCTGAGGCAGACGCAGGTCCTCCAGCAGAGGGGACACGGACCTGTGGGCTCCGGCGCACCTGGGCACGGCGGGCCCGCCATCCACCCGCGAGTCGGCCGGGCGCCACCGTGAGTTCGGGCTTCGGAGACCATGGCTGCATACTCCGCCCGTCCGAGCGCGCGATCGGCCCCGCGGGGTGGCGGCAAGTCGCCTGGCCACTTGCCGCCAGTCGGCTCGCTTCGCACCGGTGGGATGCGCACGGGGGCTGCCGTCCCGCCAGGACGAACGGTGTGCGGCAACCGGTCCGGGTACTGCTCCTGGGCTGGCCGGTCCGGGCCGGGCACGGCGCTCCTGACGTCGACGAACAGCTGGTCAGAGGAGTGGGCGAGGAGATTTCGGGCGAGGTGCGTGTCGGCGAACGGCTGCCGGGGAGAGCTGCCGATCCAGATCCCGAGGGCGTGCCGTGAACCCGTCGCGCGCGTACGGACGACGCCGGGAGACGGCGGCCTGCAGAGCCTGTGGCGCCCTTTCAGGGGCCTTGCGTGCCCCGCTCCACGTCCCTCAGGATCCAACCCCGCAAGCTCACGCGGCCCCCGACTCGTCCGCCCCACCCCAGCGGCCATCGGCAGCTATGAGCGGCACCAAATCGACCCATCCCAAGGGGAGATC
The DNA here is from genome assembly GCF_014654895.1 of Streptomyces filamentosus. Classification (GTDB taxonomy): domain Bacteria; phylum Actinomycetota; class Actinomycetes; order Streptomycetales; family Streptomycetaceae; genus Streptomyces; species Streptomyces filamentosus. The sequence goes on from NZ_BNBE01000001.1 coordinate 60,569, forward strand.
CCCCACCCATGTCCCAAGGAGAGCTTGTGTCAGGACGTCTCAGACGACGGGCAGCCGCAGCCTTGCTCACGGCTGCCGCGACCGCCGTACCTCTGGCGGCCGGAGCCCTTCCGGCCCAGGCGCGGAACGAACCCGCGCCCTACTCCGCCTATCGGGCGAAGTCCGAGGCCAAGGTGGTCGAGCAGTTCGCCGACGAGGAGAAGGTGACCTTCTGGGTCGACCTCGCGTCGGAGGCGGACGACTCATCTGCCCGTGCGGCGAAGGGCAAGCCGGCCAAGGCCGCTGCCGTCTACCGTGCGAAGACCGCGTTCGCCAAGAAGTCCCAGGCCGGGGTCATCGCCCTGGCCGAAGAAGCCGGGGCGACGTACCAGTCGTTCTGGATCTCGAACACGGTGAAGATCACCGGTGACCGGGCGCTGGCCGAGAAGATCGCGGCCCGCTCGGACGTGACCGCCATCGAGGCGGACGACCCGGTGATGGTGCCCGACCCGCTGCCGGGCACCACGGAGGTACCCCGGGTCAACGCCGTGGAGTGGGGTGTCGACCGGATCAACGCTCCCAAGATCTGGAGCGACCTCGGCATCCGCGGTGAAGGCGTCGTCGTCGGCAGCATCGACACCGGCGTCCAGTTCGACCACCCGGCCCTCGCGTCGAAGTACCGAGGCCTGAAGATCGACGGTTCGTACGACCACGCGTACAACTGGTTCGACCCCGGCGGCACCTGCCCGACCTCCGCGCCCTGCGACAACAACGGCCACGGCACCCACACCGTGGGCACCATGGTCGGTGACGACGGCGGCAGCAACCGGATCGGCGTCGCCCCCGGTGCCCAGTGGATAGCGGCCAAGGGCTGCGGAACCAGCTCCTGTTCCCAGGCGGACCTGCTCGCCTCCGGCCAGTGGATGCTCGCGCCCACGGACGCCTCCGGTGCCAACCCCAGGCCGGACCTCGCGCCGGACGTCATCAACAACTCCTGGGGTGCCGACATCATCGACACCTGGTACAAGGACCTCGTCCAGGCGTGGCGTGACGCGGGCATCTTCCCGGCCTTCTCCAACGGCAACAACGGAGTCGAGGGCTGCAACACCGCGGGCTCGCCCGGCAACTACTCCAACTCCTACGCCTCGGGCGCGTTCGACAGCAACAACGCCATCGCGAGCTTCTCCTCCCGCGGAACCGGCGAGGACGGCATCGTCAAGCCGAACATCGCCGCGCCCGGTGCCAACGTCCGTTCGGCCGCGCCCGGCGGCGGCTACACCGTCAAGTCGGGTACGTCGATGGCCTCCCCGCACACCGCCGCCACCGTGGCGCTGATGTGGGCGGCCTCGCCCGCGCTCCGCGGAGACGTCGTCGCGACGGAGCGGATCCTCAATGAGACCGCGATCGACACCGCCGACCTGAGCTGCGGAGGCACTGCGGAGTTCAACAACGTCTGGGGCGAGGGGCGTCTGGACGCGCTCGCCGCGGTCGAGGCCAGCCCGCGTGGCGCGCTCGGCGCGATCGGTGGCAAGGTCGGCTCCGGCGGCTCCGGTGTCGCGGGTGCGACGGTGACGCTGGACGGACCGATGAAGTCCACGCTGACCACCGGCGCGGACGGTTCCTACGGCGTCCCCAAGGTCCTGGTCGGCGACTACAAGGTCACCGTCTCCAAGTTCGGCTACCACTCCACCGAGTCCACCGTCACCATCGTCGAGAACGGGACGGCGACGAAGGACTTCTCCCTGGAGAAGGCGCCGGACGCCACGATCAGCGGCACCGTTCGGACCGAGGGCGGCGCCGAGGCCGGTGCGGCCGTCGTGGTCCAGGGCACCCCGGTGAAGACGGTCACGGCCGCCGACGGCACGTACTCGATGACGCTGCCGACCGGTGCGTACACCATCGCCGTCACCCCGGTCAGCCGCTGCGCCACGGCGACGACCGTACGGGTGGAACTGACCGCCCCCATGGGCAAGGACTTCCACCTGGCCAGCAGGGAAGACGGCTTCGGCACGACCTGCGCGGTCGGCACGGCAGCCTTCCCGGCCGGTGACACCAAGCTCGCCATCACCAACCCGACGGCCGGCGCGGCCACCCTCGACCTGCCGTTCCCGGTCGCTCTGTACGGCAGGACCTACCGTTCCGCGAACGCCACCGTCAAGGGCGTCCTCGCGTTCGGCACCCCCAGCATCACCTCGGCGAACGTCAGCCTGCCGTCCACCGGCGTTCCCAACGGGGTCCTCTATCCCTTCTGGGACAACCTGCAGATCGACACCGGCTCCAGCGACTCCGGCGTCTACTGGGCGATCCGCGGCACCGCGCCGCACCGCTCCGTGGTCGTCGAGTGGCGCGACCTGCAGTTCATCTCGGCCGCGGCCCAGCGGATCAGCTTCTCCGCGGTCATCGGCGAGGACGGCACCGTCTCGTACCACTACAAGGACATCGACAGCGGCACCTACGAGAACGGCTCCAGTGCCACGATCGGCGTCGAGGACCACACCGGCATGGACGCCCTGCAGTACTCGTTCAACCAGCCCGCCGTCGCGAACGGCCTGAGCGTCTCCTTCAGCACCGGCAGGAGCGCGGTGCTCGCCGGCAGGGTCACGGACGAGAACGACGGCAAGGCCGTCGAGGGCGCCACCGTCAAGGTCGGCAAGGGCGGCACCGACATCGCCACGGGCACCACGGGCGCCGACGGCAGCTACCTCCTCCAGGTCCCTGCGGGCAGCACCGAGGAGGCCTACGACATCGCGGTCTCCGCGGAGCACTACTCCGGCGCCACCGCGACGCGTGAGGTGAAGGCCCGCGGCATCGCCGTGGCCGACGCCGTCCTGAAGACCGCTCTGGTCAAGGCCTCCGCGGACCAGTACACCGTGGTCGTTCCCGCGGAGCAGACGCGCACCCGCACGCTGACCCTGACCAACGAGGGCACCACCACCCCGTACGCGGTGAAGGAGAAGGACTCCGCCGCCTGGGTCACCATCGCGGCCACCTCCGGCACCCTCGCCAAGGGCGCCACGCAGAAGGTGGGCCTGCTCTTCGACACCCGCGGCGCCACTCCGGGCACGGTTCTGTCCGGCACGCTCCTCATCACGTCGGAGAGCGGCCGGGTCCCCGTCATCGAGATTCCGCTGAAGATCGTCGTCCCGGCCTACCAGGCGGCGCTCGACACCGGCGCCACCGGTTCGGTCACGGACCTGCGGGGCGACGCCTGGGGTCCCGACCGGGCGTACAAGGCCGGCTCGTACGGCTACATCGGGTCCGGGGGGATGTCCAGCACGAAGAAGACGATCTCCGGCACGAACGAGCAGGAGCTCTACCGCACGGCCCGTACCGGCGCGCAGGAGTACCGCTTCGACAACGTCCCCGACGGCGTCTACCGCATCGAGCTGGGATTCGCCGAGGTCAGCGGCACCAAGCCCGGAGCCAGGGTCGTCGACCTGCTCGCCGAGGGCCGGGAGTTCGTATCCAACCTCGACATCGCTCTGGAGGCGGGCACGTTCACGGCTCTGGACAAGACCATCACGGTGAAGGTCACCGACGGTCAGCTCAACGTCCGCCTGTCGGCGATCCACGGCAAGTCGCTGGTGAACTCCGTCCGGGTCACCCAGCGCCCTGACCTGGCCGGCTGAGCCACAGCGGCCCGACACATAGATCACAGCGGCCCGCCCGGTGTTCCTCCGGGCGGGCCGCCCCGCGTCGCCGACGCGGCTCGACGCGCTGGATTCCGCAAGTGGTGTGGGGTGAGAAGTCCACATGCTGAAATCGGCAGGCTGATTGACAGAAGCCGGCGCGTGCCCGGTTCGTCCGGCCACCCCAGGCGGGGCAGGAATCGGTGTCCCCATGCAGGTGAGTTCGGGAGGTGGGCTGCGGTGGTGCGTCGCACGAGGTCGGAGGAAGGCGCCCCGAGACGGCCTTGGCCGGCTGCGCGCCGATGCGGCCGCGTCCACGGGCGCGCCGCCGGACGACGACGTGGTTCTGCTGCTGCTGGTGGAGTTCGCCCCGGGAACGACGGCGACGACGGAGGACGAGTATCGGAGGGTGGCGCCTGACGCTCCCGGCCTGGCGAAGGCGGCCACCGGTTTTCCAGGTCCACCGCGACGACCTGCGACAATGCCGGGATCCGGTCGGCGGAGGACGAGGACGAGGAGCGGACATGAGTCTGGAGGAGCTGGGACTCACGGCGGACGAGGACGCCGTCTATCAAGCGCTCGTGCGGCTTCCAGCGGCACGGCGCGCAGAGGTCGCCGACGCGGCCGCCCTACCGGACCACCGGGCCGACGACGCCCTCCGCCTCCTCGTCGACCGAGGTCTCGCGGCCCTGACGGCGGACGGTGAACGATATGCGGCCTCGCCGCCCGCCGTGGCCCTCGGCGCCGAGCTCGCCGCCCAGCGGGAGCGACTCCTGCGGGCGGAACTGACCGTCACCCGGCTCGTCGAGGCGTACCGGACCGTCGACGTGGACCGGGCCGAGCGGGACCTGGTGGAGATCGTCCACGGGACCGCGGCGATTCGCCGGCGCCACCTCCAGCTCCAGCTGTCCGCGCGCAGCACCATCGACATCCTGTCCGCGGGGGATCCTCGCGCGGTCGCGCCCGACGACAGCCAGGAGGTGACGGCCATCGGTCGCAGCGTGCGGGTCCGGGCCGTCGTCGACCGCACGTTCCTGACCGAGCCGGGGGCACAGGACCAGGTGGCGCAGTCAGTGGAGGGCGGCGTGGAGGTACGCGTCGTCGACCGCGTCCCGTGCAAGCTCATCCTCGTCGACGGCGAGACGGCGATGCTGCCCCTGCGCTGTCACGGCGAGGACGTCGATCCGACGGTCGTCCTGCGCGACGGTCTCGCCCAGGTGGCGGCCGTGCTCTTCGAGCAGGTCTGGACGCAGGGACGGCCCTACCTGGATCCGCATCCCGCGATCGACGTGTTGGACACGCACATCCTGCGGCTGCTCCTGGCAGGGCTGACGGACTCCGCCGTAGCGGGCCAGCTGGGCATGTCCGTGCGGACCGTCCAGCGACGGTTGCAGGCCCTCATGGCACGAGCGCAGGTGACCACTCGACTGCAACTCGGCTGGCACGCCAAACACCACAGCTGGGTGTGAGAAGCCGTGGGGCCGCCCCTCAGGCAGCCCCACGGAGTGCGGATCACTTCAGGAGGACCGCCCGGATGACCTCCTGCTCGACGCTCAGGCCGCCCGGCGCCTCACTCGTCGCCCGCAGGGAGATCGAGGACGCGTCGTCCGGGCTCTGGAGGACCGTCGCCCACCGTCCTTCACCCGTCCGCTTCAGTGGAGCGGGTCGCCACGTCGCCCCGTCGTCGTACGACACCTGGAGCGAGGCGGCGGTGGCCGCGATCTCACCGGTGTACGTCGTCGAGCGCAGCCCCAGGTCGAGACGGTGCCCCGCGCGCGCCTTCCCCTGGATGTCGGTGGCGACGTCGTAGTCCAGGTTCAGCAGCGGGACGTCGGCGCGGACGGCGCCGTTCGCCGGCAGGGGCAGGTAGTCGAAGCCCCACGCGGTGCGCGTGCGGGTCGACGTGGGCCAGGCCGCGCTGGCCCGCTGCCCGGTGGCGACGAGCTCGTACCTGCCCTGCGGCGCGTTCCACGCCCGGCCGGACTGACTGTTGGACGTGGCGACCTGCGTCCCGTCGCGGTACAACGTGGTCTTCGTGCCCGTGCCCCCGACGCCCAGGTGGCCGTCGTGACCACTGGACCACATGGCGACGTTCCACTGGAAGGTTCCGCTGACATTCTGCTGGGCGACGTAATTGGAGCCGTCGCTCAGGCGTGGAGCGGTGACCGGGGCGAACCAGGCGGCGCGGTACCGCTTGCCCGCGGTGTAGGAGGCGCTCACGTTCCGCTCGGCGAAACCGGCCCCCGTACCCGAGCCGGCGTGCTGTTCGTACCAGGTCCCGAGGCCCGCGGGGTGCTGAGCCACGAACTCCGTGACCGCGCGGGAGTACCGCTCGTACTCGTCCGTGCCCACGGCCGGGCCCCAGGTCGGTGCGAAGTGACGCGAGCCCTGCCCCAGGGTGCCGGGCGTGGCGTTGTACGTGCTCTCGACACGCGCCAGGTCGTCGTCCTCGGGACGGTGAACGAGCGGTGTGTCCGGGATGGAACCCTTGAAGGTCTGCAGCAGGTCGTAGGTGTAGTCCGGGTACTCCTTCTGCCGTACGTGCAGCTTGCCCCGCCCCGACCGGGCTTCCGCGATGAGCAGCTCACCGTCCCGCTGCATGACCGAGGCGACGGGCATGGAGCCGCCCGCGGTGGCGGACTCGTAGAGTCGGCCGCGCGTGTCGTTGACGCTGATCAGCAGGGCGGCGCCGGCCTCGGAGGCGGCCCGCACGCGCTCGGCGATCGGGACTTCCGTGCTGCGGTCGACGACGACGGCCTTCCCGCGGACGTCGAGCCCCGCGTAGTCGGCGGTCGAACCCTTCCCGGCGTACACCGTCCGGAGGGTGCTGGTCCCCTCGTGGAACGGGCTGTTGCGCTGCGCCGTGAGAGCGATCTCGCGACCGCTGCCGGTCTCGGCGTCCAGCGCCTTCTCTCGCATCCGCCAGTGGATCAGCGTGTCCAGTGAACCCTTGGTCACCGGCTGTGTGGGGGAGAGGTACAGGGAGTCGTACGCGGCCGGCAGGAGCAGTGCGCTGTTCCAGTTGAAGGCCGAGGTCACCGGGCCCGTCTCGTAGGCACGCGAGAAGTCGAGGATCGTCTGGGTGGACGTGCTCTCGCGCTCCGGAAGGGCGTACGCGCGGCGCGCCCGGCTCGCGTCGAGGCGCACCTCGCCGCTCGGGTGGGCCGCGTCGACCGTGGTCGTGGGATCGAGGAGCAGGGCCATGCCGAGCCCGTCGGAGGTGTCGCCAGGGACCTCCATGAACGACCAGGCGGTGTAGTCGCCCGGGGGCAGGCGCAGCGTGGTCTCACCGTCGACGTTGACGTACATGGGGTCGCTCCGGTGAGGGCTGTTGACGACCACGGTGTCCCTGGCCGGCTTCCCGTCCCGGCCGGTGACCTTGATCGTGTAGTCGTACAGTTCCCTCTCCTTGTACAGGGCGAAGCCTGTGTGGGCCACGACCTTGCCCGTGGCTGCGTCGGTGGCGGCGATCCTGCCGGAGAAGGTCGTGTCGACGGGCACCCGCGACGGATCCAGCGTCAGCGTGACCTCGGCGCTCCCACGGGCGGGCACGGTGACCGAGGACGCCGAGAGGCTGTAGGCGGAGTCCGCGGTGTCCAGGGCGAGGTCGAGCGTCACCGCGCCGTCACCGCTGTTGCGGTAGGTGACGGTGCGGGTGCTGGACACATCCCCCGTGTGGGGCCACTGGTAGACGGCGGCCGGGACCGATCCCGTCGCGTCGATGACGGTGTCCACGGCGGTCTCCACGTCCAGACGGCCCGTGCCCGTCTCGTACGGCTTTCCGTTCGTGGTGTGCGACGCGGACATCAGCGCGTCCTTGATGCGCTGACCGCTCCACTCGGGGTGGCGCTGCTTGAGCACGGCCGCCGCACCCGAGACGTGCGGGGTGGCCATGGAGGTGCCGTTCATCGACCGGTACATGCCGCCGGACCACCCGGGCACGGACTGGGAGGCGGCGGCGAGGACGCCCACCCCGGGGGCGGAGAGATCCGGCTTCAACCCGTGCGAGCCGGTGAGCGGGCCCTGGCTGGAGAAGTCGGCGCGCTTGTCCTTCGCGTCGACGGCGGCCACCGTCAGGGCTGACTTCGCCGCTCCGGGGGCGCCGATGCTGCCGGGAGAGTAGCTGTTGCCCGCCGCAACGACGTAGAGGGGGCCGCCGTCGGCCGACAGCGCGTCGAGTGCCAGGGACATCGGATCGTCGCCGCCGGAGGAGTCGTTCGATCCCAGGCTCATCGACACGACGTCCGCGCCCTGTGCCCTGGCCCATTCCATGCCTGCGATGACTCCGGAGTCGGCTCCGGCTCCGGAGTCGGCCAGCACCTTGCCGATCAGGAGGCGGGCGCCGGGCGCCACGCCCTTCTCCGCGCCGCCGGACGCCGCCCCGCTGCCGCCGACGGTCGAGGCGACGTGCGTGCCGTGACCGTTGCCGTCGTCGACGCCCTCACCCGGTACGAAGCTCTTCGCCTCGTCGACCCGCCCCTGCAGGTCCGGGTGATCGAGGTCGGCGCCGGTGTCCAGCACCGCCACCTTCACACCGCTGCCGTCGAATCCCTTCGACCATGCTTCAGGAGCCTTGACCTGGGCCGTGGACGCCGCGAGGGCGGCTTCGACACGGCCGTCGAGCCAGAGCTTGCCGACACCGCTCGCGGGACTCCAGGTCCCGCCGCCCGGGGCAATGCCCTGCCAGAACGCACGGGACCGTTCCTTGTCGACGCTCAGGACCGTGGAACGGATCGACGCCAGGGTCCGTACGGTCCGGGAGCCGGCGGGCGCCGGCGGAGGCGTGGCGGAGCGGTTCACCGAGGACGGTGTCGCGATGAGCGGGACCGAGTCCGCCCGCGCGTCGTCGTACCCCATCGCGACCAGATCCGTGACGTTGAACAGGCGAGGATCCACCCGTCCCGCCGCGAGCAGCGGCATCGCGTCCGAGGGCACGACGTAGGTGTCCTCACCTCGTGTGTACACCTGCACCGGGCCGGACGAATCGGCGGCGGGCTCGACCGTCACCACGTCGCGGGAGCCGGGCAGATCGGTGAAGTGCACCACGTCACCGGTGACGAGGGTGATGTCATGGGACCGGACGGACTCCGGTGCGCCGTCCTCCGCGGCGCGGAGCGGCGGGGTGTCCGCCGACGCCGCGGAGAGGGGAGGCCAGCCTGCGATGGCCAGGACGAGGGCGGCGGCCAGGGTGGACCGCCGGGGGGATATGGATCTCATGGGCCCTGGTCTATCGGGTGGCGAAGCACAGGCACAGTGGTACCGGATGGCAAGGTTCCGCCATGGCGGAAGTCGGACAGTCGAGGAGACCGCGTGTCCGGTGTCGCCCGGTCGAGCCGACGGTTCCGCGCCCTCCGTCAGCGGGCTACGGCAAAGGGCTGGAGACGAGCCCTTGCGAGCGGGCTGAGCCGACGACGCGAGTGGCATGTGGTGGTGGCGGCGATGCGGATCGGCACCTTGGCCACGAGGGACATCGAGGCGGCGGTGCGAACGGCACCTCCCGCCCGCGCGCCCTCGTCACCGAGGCGTCGCCTGCGGCCCTGGAGACCGCGCCCTGCAGCGGCCCGTGCCCGGCGCCAGGCCGCGGGGCGTGGCAGCGACGACATGCCGGCGATCCGGCGTAGCCTAACCGGACCGGTCTCAGGGGCCGTCGCGTAACCGGAGGGGACACAACGGAGCGAAATGTCTCTGAGCAGCAACAACTCGGGCAGCGAAACCACCCGCAAGCGCGCCCGCGCGATTCCCGCCCTTCTGGTCACCCTCGGCGTCGTCTTCCAGATCTTCACCCCGGAACAGCTGACCGGAATGCCCGCGTTCGTCGTCGCCCCCCTCATGGCCGCTCCCTTCTACACCTGGTGGGGGACACTCTCCTTCGGTGTCGCGGGCATCGCGGCCGAGCTGCTGCTCAGCGTCGTCTCGGACAGCATCGGGGGTACCGCGGCAAACCAGGACCTCGCCACCCATCTCATCTCCATCGGATTCGCCACCGTCATGGCCGTCGTACTGAACCGCGCCGCCGTACGAGTCAACGCCCAGATCACAGCGGCCAGAGGAGTGGCCGAGGCGGCGCAGCGCGCCGTCCTGCCGGCCGCACCCGAGCACATCGGCGAACTACGCCTGAGCACGCACTACGAGACCGCCCAGCAGGACACGCTCGTCGGCGGGGACCTGTACGCCGCCCGCGCAACCCCTCACGGCACCCGGACCATCGTCGCCGACGTACGCGGCAAGGGACTGGAGGCCATCGAGACCGTCTCGATCATCCTCGGCGCCTTCTGGGAAACAGCCGACCGGGCAGCCACTCTCACCGAGGTCGCCAACGACCTCGAACGCGCCCTGGCCCGCGAAACCGCACGACGCAGCGGCTACGGCGACGCCGAAGGCTTCGCCACCTGCCTCCTCACGGAAATCCCTGACGAACCCGGCACCCTACGCACCATCAACCTGGGCCACCCACCCCCACTGCTGCTCACATCCGACGGAACGGCCTCGCTCCTCACACCGAACGCCTTCTCGGTCCCCTTGGGACTCGCCCAACTCGCCTGCGGCGAACCCGCGGAAGACCACTGGGACTTCCCACCAGGGGCCATCCTGCTGATGTACACAGACGGCCTCTCGGAGGCCCGGGACCAGATGGGCCGGTTCTACGACCCCGTCCAACGCCTCACCGGACGCACGTTTCCCACACCCCAACGCCTTCTCTCGGCTGTGGTGAAGGACGTACGCAGCCACACGGGCGGTCACCCCACCGACGACATGGCCCTGCTCGCCGTGCAGAGCCCGTCCAACAGGACGACGTAGACACCCTGGCGAGGCGGCGGCCACCACCATGCCGCCGCCCCGGTGGGCCTCGCCCCGCTACCTGCTTCCGGGGAAATGGCGGTGACGACTCGACACACCCGAGGCCTGTCGTTCAGGTCCGTCCCCGAGCTGGACGGCTTCGGCCCGGTAGTCGAGACCGACGCCCGCTCGACCACCACGACCTGTGCCGGGTCGCCACCAAGGCCGACGGCACGGGCCGCTGATGGTTGACCGGATCGGTCGAGGAGCAGCCTTGGGGAAGGGCTGTCGAGCATCGCCGCGGAGCGGGTCAGTGTGAAACAGGGCGCGGAGTTGCGGCGTTCAGGCAGACGGCGCTGGACGCAGGGTCGCCCCGGAACCGGGTGGCGCGCCGCTGTCTCCGCGCGGTGTCCCGGGCGACGGTCCGGGCACCCGAGACGATTGCGCGGGCGAGGATCAGTGCGCCGGTCAAGTGGTGCCGTCGCCCGCGGCCTGCGTCCTGATCGGGCATGAGTCCTACGCTGGCGCACAGGAGGCTGCACTCGTGTCCGGGCTCCTGCCGCCGCGTCACGCTTCGTGGAGCGCGGACGCCGCGCGGATTCGGGACGTGTGGCCGCCCAGCGGGCCGGCCGGATCGAGAACGGCGGCGCTCCGAGGAAGGGGACCGCTCACGCTTAGGCCACCTGCTTCAGATCGGCGATGGCGGCGAGAGACAGGCCCATCTCCTCGTGCAGGAATCGCACGATGGTCCAGTGGGGCAGCGCACCCTCGTCGAAGGGCCCGAATTCACGGCAGTACAGGGGGATCCAACGCAGCGCCTCTTCCAGTGCCTGTTCCCGACCCGGCTCTTGCTGGTATTCCTCGTAGGCGATGCTCCGGTGATGGATGAAGAATCGCCCGGGGAGGCGCTCCTCGCACAAGGTGCGGTATTCGCGTGTCTGCAGGATGAGGTAGTGCCATATCTCGTCGATGTCCTGCTCGACCGGGAGGAAGAGTCCGCCGAGCTGTTCCCGATGACGGGAGACGAGGTAGAGGTAGCGCAGGCACTCGGTTATCTGGCGCTCCACGAAATCCACCGGAGCGTCCGGAGTCCCGTCCGTGAAATGCCGCACGATCTCCGCGTGCAGCGACTCCCCGAGGAGACTTTTCATGTCGTAGGTAGAGAGGGTTCGACCTCTGGTCATGGTGCTCCGGTTCCTGAGGAAAAGGAAGTCAGAAGAGAAAGAGGAGAGGGAATCCGTCGGTGAGGTCAGGCGCCGCCGGCGGTGAGCCAGGCGTACTTCCCGGACTTCCCGACGGGAATGTGGGTTCGGTGCTCGATTCGGCAGCGACGACCGGTCAGTTCGTCGAGCCCCTGCCGCAGCGCCTCCGCCTCCCCGGTTCCGACGGGCTCGCCGGTGAACGTCGTGTACAGGAGAGTGGCCTCCTTGTCGCCGTGGACGTCGAGCCGGTGGACGAAGACCGCGTCGGACGCGTCGCCCATGAGGCGGTCGAGATCGCCTTGGGCGACCGGTCCCTGCGATGTGCTCAGCAACTCCTTCACCCGGCCGCAGAACTGGACGATGGTCTCCGGGTCCGGCTCGCCGTCCGAGGTGCGCACGCAGTCCCCCGTCCGGTAGCGGACCAGTGGCATGTAGGGGTTGCGCACACTGGTCACGACGAGCTCGTGGATCGTGCTTCCGTGGGCCACCGGGAGGAGTTCGACGCTCATCCCGTCGAGGTGGGGCCGGTACCGGCCGTCACGGTCGCTGAAGTACAGGTAGCCCAGTTCCGTGCTGCCGAAGAGGTCGATGACGGGGCAGCCGAAGTGGCCGTGCAGGTAGCGCCGTACGTTCACCGGGGTGTACTCGTAGGCGTGGATGATGCTGGCGGGCGGGGGGAAGGCGTCCCACAGGTTCCAGGCCAGGGCCTTCCGCACCAGATGCGCCAGGTGGTAGCCGGAGCAGTCGAGGTGGTAGAGCCCCTGGGGGTGGTTCCTCCGCACCCGATCGATCTCGTCGAGCATGCGCATCACCTCCCCACGGTCCCATGTCGCCGGATCGAGATGGAGGTTGAGGTAGCAGGTGCGCTCGTCCAGCCAGCGGTCATCGAGTGTGGGTACGGGGCCGGGCTCGACGCCCCGCCGGGCGGCGTTGATCCTCGCCACGTGCTCCGTCGCGAGCACCGTGGTCAGGGAGACTCGGCGGCAGCCCGACCGCCACGTCTCGGCGATGTCGGGGTGGCTGCTCCACAACTCGTAGTAGGAGTACAGCAGGAAGTACGGAGGCCGGATGATCTGCATGCGCGCGTGGTTGGTCCCGGTGGACAGGACGAACTCCGCCTCACCCGATGCCAGTGCCGCCGCGAGTCGGGGCGTCATCCAGTTGTCGGGGAATCCCCGCGCGATCTCCGGCTTCTCCAGGAGGGGGAAGTAGCCCTCGGCCAACGCCTTCTGGTAGATCGGTATGTCGCGAACATGCTGGATCACCGTGTCGGTCGGCTGGCCCTTCATTAATTCCTTCTCATTTTGCGCATGGTCGAATCGGAACGGGACAAGGGGTCGACGATCGGGCGCCCGGAGCGCACCGGGGCAAGCAGGGGAACCTCCCACGAATTCACCCCGGGCGCCCTCGCCGAGGCGTCAGGAGATACAGCCGGCCTTCGGGGTCGCACTGATGCAGCCACTCTTGGGCGTTGCGCTGATGCACCCGTTCTTCGCCTGCAGCTGCGCGGAGTTGACGGCCAGCCAGTTCTTCCAGACGTCGTCCTCTGCCATCCTCCGGATGAGCTGTTCCATGATTATCTCCGATGCTCGTGGAAGGCTTACTTCGTGCGGACCGATCACGGAGGCACTACCTGATGACGCGCTCCTGGCGATCCGCTCGGTGAATTTAGAAGCGCGATCGGCGGACTGTCAACGATTGGTAAAGAAGATTCATGAGAAGTGGTCTTGTCACAGCCGTCTTTGGCGTGATCCCGACGACTCGGCGCTCCTTGGGCGCCGATGCGTCCGGCGCGTCAGCCCACGTCCCCCGTGCGCGGCGACGTGGGCTGACGGTCGCGCCATCGGAGAGGAGGGGACATCGGCCGGATGCCCGCAGCCCCGCGCATGAGAATCCTCTCCTCGTGTCCGGCGCCTGGATCATGAGCGGGCACAATGACCGGATGCTGTGGCACAGGCTGGGGTTGGCATTAGGAGCGGGAGTGGCCCTGCCGGCGCTGCTGATCGTGTGGCACTGGCCGGGGCAGCACTCTCCACCTTCCATGGGCCCTGCGGTCGTCCTGGGGCCTCCCCTCGCGCAGGCACCTCCGGCCACTTCCGCGCCCCGCCCGGGCCGGCCGGCCGAACCTTCCCCCACCTTCCCGCATCCCTCTGTCGCCTGCCCCCGCTCCGGTGGCAGCGAGGTGGCCGCCCTGCCTCCCCCGGAGACCGAGGACGACGACTTCTGGGACGACTTGACGGACTTGGAGGAACAGGACGGGTCGGGCTGCCTCTGGGAAGACGACGATGACGCCGAGCGGGACGACTGATGCCGAGTGTGTCGATCAGCGCTCGGTCCCGGATCGTGGGCTGGATGATGCTGCTGCTGAGCGCGGCTCTGGCCGTGCCCACCTTCGGGATCACGGTCCTCTGGCGGGCCGAGCTGGACCGCCAGGTCGACGTACAGCTCCGTGCCGAGGCGGACAAACTGCGTGCCTTCGCCCGGACCTCGCGTGACCCGCACTCCGGAGAGCCCTTCGGCACGGGGGCCGCGCTGCTCACGGCGTTCATGACGGTGCACCATCCCGCCCATGAAACGGCCTTCTTCAGTGTCGTCGACGGGCGCGCCGACCGGCGCAGCCCCGGTCCGGTGCCGACCCGTCTGGATCGGGATCCCGAGGTCGTGGCCATGGTGGCGGAAACGACCGATCCGGGCATCCGGTGGCTGGACACCCCGGCGGGGCGTGTCCGCTACGGCGTCGTCCCGGTGCGGGTGCGGGGCGACCGTGCCGACACCCGTCTCGTTCTGGTGGCCTTCCGGGACCGACAGTTGAGCCGGGAGTCGCAGATGGCGCGAACCCTGCTGGCCTCAGGAGGCGTCGCCCTGCTGGTCGCCGGGGCGGCGAGCTGGCTGGTGGCGGGCAGAGTGCTGGCTCCGATCCGACTGGTCCGGCAGACGGCGGAGCGAATCAGCGAGACCGACCTGACGCAGCGGCTGCCAGTACGGGGCAATGACGATGTGGCACTACTCGCTGAAACGTTCAACCATATGCTCGAACGGCTCTCCCAGGCCTTCACCTCACAGCGCCGCTTCCTCGACGAGGTGGCGCACGAACTGCGGACACCCATCACCGTCGTGCGCGGACATCTGGAACTGATGGACGCCGCCGAGGGCAACGAGGCCCACCAGACCCGCGCACTGCTCCTCAGCGAACTGAACCGGATGCGCCGGATCGTGGACGACCTCCTCCTCCTGGCACGGGCCGAGCGCCCGGACTTCCTCAACCTCGGCCCGACCTCGCTGACCGATCTGGCGGTCGACGTGGCGGCCAACGCGCAGGGGCTGGGACGTCGGCACTGGAAGGTCGCCGAAGTCGCCGACGCCACCGTTCGAGCGGATGGTCAGAGACTGACCCAGGCGCTGATGCAACTCGCCGCCAACGCGGTCGCCCACACGACCGAGACGGGCACCATCGAGATCGGTTCGCGTCTGCGGCACGGCCGGGTGGTGCTGTGGGTCGCCGACACCGGGCCGGGCGTGGCACCGGAGGATCGCGAGCGGATCTTCCACCGCTTCTACCAGGCCGATACGGCAAGCTCCGACACCGGTATCGGCATCGGGCTCGCGCTCGTCAGCGAGATCGCCCAAGCCCATGGCGGCGGCGCCCACGTCGAGGACGCTCCCGGCGGTGGCGCGCGCTTCGTCATCGACATTCCCGCACTGCACCCGACGACGGAGGACACCCACGGTGAGCCGGATCCTGATAGCGGAGGACGATGCAAGAATCGCCTCCTTCGTCGAAAAGGGGCTGAGCCGTAGCGGATACGTCACCCATGTCGTCGCCGATGGTGTCTCCGCCTACGAGCTCGCACGCGGCCGCGACTTCGACCTCCTGATCCTCGATCTCGGTCTGCCCGGCCGCGACGGACTGACGGTCCTGCGCAAGCTGAGAAACGCACGCGTCACCCTGCCCGTCATCATCCTCACCGCCCGTGACGCGGTGAGCGACGTCGTGGGTGGACTGGAGAGCGGGGCCGACGACTACATGTCCAAGCCCTTCGCCTTCGACGAGCTACTGGCGCGGGTACGGCTGCGGCTGCGCCGCGAGGAACCGCTGGACGGTTTCCTGCTGCGGGTCGGAGATCTGGTCCTCGACCTCCGTACCCGCCGGGTCCGGGCAGGGAACCGGGTCACCGACCTGTCCTCCCGCGAGTTCGCCCTGGCGGAGATCCTCATGCGCAATCCCGACCGGGTGCTCTCGCGGGAGCAACTGCTCAGCCATGTATGGGGGTTCGACTACGACCCCGGCTCGAACATCGTCGACGTCTACGTCCGCTACCTGCGGCGCAAGATCGGGGCCGAACGCGTCCAGACCGTGCGCGGGGTCGGCTACCGGCTCAGAGTCTGACCTTCGGCGCGAGTTCGAGCTGTGGCGGCCCCGCGCCGGCCTGTGTACGCGGCGCCCGGTCCACCGGCGGAATCGCCCGTGGGCCGTGGGCGGCCGCGGGTTGTTGCGCCCGCGAGCGCGTCCTGCTGGAGGGCGGCCTCCGGGTCCGGCTCATGAGAACTGTCTCACCGTCATCTCATTTCCAGCTCATGGTCTGGACCAATAGTGTTCCTGCGGGTCACCGGCGACGCGACGCCCTTGGGACGGCGCGTTCGGTCGCCGTGGCGCCATTCCGGGACCAGGGCGCCACCGCACCTACAGCAGGCATGGACGACCTCGACGGTTCCTCCGCGCGACGACTCGCAGCTGTTCCTCCGGCACCCGTGCCACTCCGTACACCCGAGAGCCCTGTCGCGCCGGTCGAAGCCGCCACCGGTACGACGAGCCACGCACCACTTCCCCAAGGAGGACACTCCTGTGTTGCAGATCATCGACCAGGCCCGGGACTTTCCTTCCCGCTACGGCGGAGAGGGACCCGGTCTCCAGGGCTTCGCGGACGGCCAACGGCCCTCCGCCATGTTCATCACCTGCTCCGACTCCCGTGTGGTCCCGACGCTGTTGACCGGCGTCGGCCCGGGCGAACTGTTCGAGTTGCGCACCGCCGGCAACATCGTTCCGCCGTACGACCCGGAGAACGCCACCAGCGAGATGGCGACGATCGAGTACGCGGTCTCCGTGCTGGAGGTGTCCGACATCATCCTCTGCGGGCACTCCCACTGCGGCGCCGTGGGAGCCGTGGCGCGTGGGGACGACCTGCGGACCCTGCCCGCGGTACGCGGCTGGCTCAGCCGGTCCGCCCCCACGGACGACGGCGGGCCCGACTTCGGCGACCTCGGTCCCGATGTCGCGCTGCCCGTGCAGCACCACGTCGTCGCGCAGATGCAGAGGCTCCGCGACTACCCCTGCGTGAGCGAGGCCGTCCGCGAGGGCCGGCTCGGCCTGCACGCCTGGTACTACGAGGTCCACACCGGCGCCGTCCAGGCCCACCAGATCGCCACGGGTACCTTCTCCTCCCTGTAGACGGCGGTGCCGGCGCGCGCGGTCCCCCGCCGCCCTCGGCTGCCGCTCCCCCCACCCCCAGGAGCTGAAGTCAATGAAGACCTCTCCACGTCTCCGGTTACAGCCGGACATCCTCTCCCGCGACCTGCTCGCATCGGTCGTGGTGTTCCTCGTCGCCGTCCCCCTGTGCGTCGGCATCGCCGTGGCCTCCGGTGTCCCCGCCGAACTGGGCCTGGTCACGGGAATCGTCGGAGGGCTGCTGGTCGGCGCGCTGCCGGGCAGCGCGCTTCAGGTCAGTGGCCCGGCCGCGGGTCTCACGGTCCTCGTGTTCGAGGCCGTGACCAGCCATGGCGTCGGTGCGCTCGGCATCCTCGTCCTGGCCACGGGACTGCTCCAGATCGCGCTCGGTGTCGTCGGCTTCGGAAGGTGGTTCCGTGCCATCTCCACCGCGGTCGTCCACGGCATGCTCGCCGGCATCGGCCTCGTCCTGATCGGCAGCCAGCTCTACGCCCTGGTGGGAGCCGAGGCGCACGGAAACGGTCTCGACAACCTAGCCGGCCTTCCGGAGCTGCTCACGAGGAGTGTGTCCGGAGCCCCGGCGCTCTCCTCCTGCGCGATCGGTGTCGGAGCCATCGCCGTGCTCATCCTGTGGAAGCGGCTTCCCGGACGCCTGCCCCGGCTGCTTCCCGGACCGCTGGTCGCCGTGGGTCTGGCCACCCTCGCGGTGGCGGTGCTGGACCTGCCCGTCGCCACCATCGAGGTCCGCGGCCTGATCGACTCCCTGAACCTGACGGGCCTGGACGACATCGGGCTGCTGGCGGATCCCGCGCTGCTGGGCGTCGTTCTCGCCTTCACGCTCATCGCCTCCGCGGAGTCCCTCTTCAGCGCCGCCGCCGTGGACCGGATGCACGACGGCCCGCGCACGCACTACAACAAGGAGCTCATCGCCCAGGGAGCGGGGAACACACTGTGTGGCCTCGTCGGCGCGCTGCCCATGACCGCCGTCATCGTGCGCAGCGCCGCCAACGTCCAGGCCGGTGCCCGTACCAAGATGTCCAGGATCCTCCACGGAGTGTGGCTGCTGCTGTTCGCGGCCCTGTTCCCCGCCGTCCTCGGTCTGATACCTGTGGCCGCGCTCGCCGGGGTGCTCATCCACGCCGGCGCGAAGCTCGTCCCGGTCAGGATGTTCGGGACGCTCTGGCGCGAACACCGTGGCGAGGCAGTGGTGCTGGCCACGACCGGACTGGCGATCATCGCCACGGACATGTTCATGGGTGTCCTGGTCGGCATCGGGGCGGCCGTTATCAAGACGGCGTGGGAGACCTCCGCTGTCCGTCTCGACATCGACGAGCGGGATGGGCGCACCACGGTCGCCCTCAGCGGCAGCGCCACCTTCCTGCGCCTTCCGCTGATCCTCGACACTCTGGAGGCGCTGCCGAAGGACCGGCCGGTGAAGATCGACCTCTCCCGGCTGCGTCACCTGGATCACGCCTGCCGTACCGCCCTTGACGCGTGGACCGCCCAGAACAGCGTCGGCGTCCGGGACCCCGGAGGCATGCCGGATCCGGCGCCGCGCAAGACCGCCCTCGTGGCTGCCGCACGGGGCGGCGACACCGGGGACGGCCCTCGCGGAACCACCTCTTGACGGACGTGCACCCCTTCTCTTCGTCTTCAGGAGGCTCCACCGCGCACCGGCACCACCAAGAGCGGTCACGTCCTTCGACCCGTTGACGCCCCACGCTGTCGGCGCGGCCGTCGCCGCGTCGACAGCTCTCGTTCGCACCGCCCGCCTTCCACTGCCCCGGAGAGCTCACCGTGAAGCTCCTGCCGAGTGGCCGACACCCCGATCTACCATGCCGCCGTCGAGCGCTGTCATCATCCACGCCTTACGAGCACACACCGTTGAGCGTCCGCGCCCACCTGCGCGCCCCAGAGGGGCGTGTCTTCCAGGGTGACCTCGACGCCTGTATCGCCGAGGTCCGCGGCGGCCAGGCGCGCCCGACGACGGCCCCCGAAGGAGCCTCATGCCCACGTCCACCGTCCGCGCCCCCTCGGACCACGCCGCCGACCGGGCGCCCAGCACCGAAGAACTGGTTGGCCCGACTCCGCACGAGGAGGTGGTACGTCAGGAAGCACCCGGACGCGAGACCGCCGCCGAGGAGGCCCTGCGCTGGATCCCCCTCTACACGGCCGCGTTCGGCCCCCTCGACGCCGACGCCCTGCCGCACTGGACGATCGTGCGGTTCCCGCACGACGAACCGCACATGTCGCTGGCGGAGATAGCCAGCCTGGCTGGCGGGACGGAGACGCCCGACGGACCGACGGTCCCCGTGCGGGACCACACGTGACCCAGACGGCCTCCTCAACCAGGGTGGCGGGTTTCTCCCGTGAACAGCGCCGCGCCCTGACGGTGCTCTGCATCTCGCAGACGCTCGGCGGCGCGGGCATGGCGGCCGGCATCACGGTCGGCGCGCTGCTCGCCCAGGACCTGCTCGGCTCGACCGGTCTGGCCGGACTCCCGGCCGCGCTCTACACCGCCGGAGCGGCCTTCGGAGCGGCGGGGCTCGGGCGCGTCGGCCAGCGCTTCGGGCGCCGTCCCGGGCTGGCGCTCGGCAACGGCATCGCCGCGCTGGGCAGCGCGGGCGTGGTAGCGGGAGCCGCGGCGCGCTGGCCCGTCCTGCTTCTGGCCGCCCTCTTCGTGTACGGGGCGGGTACGGTCACCGGTCTCCTGGCGCGCTACGCAGGCGCCGACCTCGCTCCACCCGAACGACGCGGCCGGGCCGCCGGAACCGTCCTGTTCGCCATGCCCCTGGGAGCGGTCGTCGGCCCGAACCTGACCGGACCCACCGGAGACCTCGCCGACACCTGGGGCCTGCCACGGCTGACGGGCCCCTTCCTGCTGGCGGCGGTCGCGTACGTGGCGGCCGCGCTCGTCCTGCTGGTGTGGTCGCGCCCGGACCAACTGCCCCCGACCCCGCCCCGGGAGCCCGGAGCCGCCCGTACCGGGCGCCCCGCCCCCGGGGTCGTCACCGGCGCCACCGTGATGATCACCGCGCAGCTGGTGATGATCGCCGTGATGACCATGACGCCCGTCCACATGGCGGGCCACGGCCACACGACACGGGCGGTGGGCCTGGTCATCGCCCTGCACGTGGGCGCGATGTTCCTGCCGTCACCGCTGAGCGGCCTGCTCGCGGACCGGATCGGCGGGCGGCGGGTCGCCGCCGCGGCCGGAGCCGTCCTGCTGGGCGCGGGTCTGCTCGCCGGCCTCGCCCCACCGCACTCCCTCCCCCTCCTGGCCTGCGCGCTGGTCCTGCTCGGAGTCGGCTGGAATCTGGCCCTGCTCGGCGGCACGGCCATGCTCACGGACGCCGCGCCCGCCGAGAACCGGGCCGCGGTGCAGGGCCTCGCGGACGTCGGGATGTCCGTGGCGGGCGCGACCGGCGGCATGGCCTCGGGACTGGTGATGGGTGCCGGCGGATACCCGGTCCTGGCCGCGGCAGCTGGTTCCCTTGCCCTCGCGGTCATCCCGGCCGTGGCGAGGGGCGGCAGCCGCCCCACCTGACGAGCGGCCGGCCGGCATGTGCGCGGGAGGACGACCCAGAACCCGTCACAGCAGCCTCTCCGCTCCCCTTCCCCTTCGTCCGTGGTCCGACAGAACAGGAGCCGCCAGATGAGCCGTCCGACGAGTTCTCCGACGAGCGCCCCGACGGTGTCCGCCGCCCGGCCACTCGCCGACGGCGACCGGGTCGACGCCGTGATCGTCGGGGCCGGGCTCTCCGGCCTCTACCAGCTCCACCGGCTGCGGGAGCTCGGCCTGACGGCCGTGGTCTTCGAGGCCGGCGACGACATCGGCGGAACGTGGTACTGGAACCGCTACCCCGGGGCCCGCTGCGACATCGAGAGCACGTCGTACTCCTACTCCTTCTCCCCGGAACTCGACCAGGAGTGGGAGTGGAGCGAACGCTACGCCGCCCAGCCGGAGATCCTGCGCTACATCCACCACGTCGCCGACCGGTTCGACCTGCGCGAGGACGTCGTCCTACGCACGCGCGTCATACGAGCCGTGTACGACGGACGCGACCATCGCTGGCGGCTGTCCACGGACGCCGGAGGGGCCGTCACCGCCCGCTTCGTGATCCTGACGACAGGCTGCATGTCGGTCCCGAATGATCCGCGGATTCCCGGGGCCGACAGCTTCACCGGCGCCGTCCACCACACCGCACGGTGGCCGCGCGAGGACGTCTCCTTCGCCGGGAAGAGGGTCGCCGTGATCGGCACCGGATGCTCGGGCGTCCAGGCCGTTCCCGTCATCGCCGAGGAGGCGGCCTCCCTGACCGTCTTCCAGCGCACCCCGGCCTACGTCCTGCCGGCCCGCAACCGCCCGCTGCGGGCCACGGAGCGCGCGGCGCTCAAAGCCGGGTACCCCGAGTTCCGGCAGGCGCAGCGGCGCTCGCGGGGCGGGACCGTCTTCGCGCCCCCGACCCGCTCGGCGCTGGAGGCGGACGAGGCGGAGCGCACCGCCGCCTACGAGGCGGCCTGGGACGAGGGCTTCCTCAACGGACTGCTGCGCACCTACACCGACATCCTCACCGACGAGAAGGCCAACGAGACCGTGGCGGAGTTCGTCCGGTCCAAGATCCGGTCGATCGTGACCGACCCCGCGACGGCGGAACTGCTCTCCCCGCGCACGTTCCCGTTCGCGACCAAGCGCCCCTGCCTGGGAACCGGCTACTACGAGACGTACAACCTCCCGCACGTGGCGCTCGTCGACCTGCGCGCGACCCCGATCGAGCGGATCACCCCCCGAGGCATCCGGATCTCGGACGGGGAGCACGACCTCGACGTGATCGTCCTCGCCACCGGCTTCGACGCCCTCACCGGCTCCCAGATCGCCATCGACATCGTGGGAAAGGGAGGCATGACACTCCGTGAGCGGTGGGCCGAAGGCCCCCGAAACCACCTCGGGCTCGTCTCGGCCGGCTTCCCCAACCTCTTCACCGTCCTCGGGCCGCTCAGCCCCTCCGTACTCACCAACATCACCGTGTCCCTCGAACAACAGGTCGAGTGGATCACCGACTGCATCGACCACCTGCTCAGGAACGGCCTCACCGAGATCGACGCCACCCCGTCCGCCGAGGCCGCCTGGGGGACACGCGTGGCGGAACTCGCCGCCCGCACGCTCTACCCGGCAGTGGACTCCTGGTACACGGGGGCGAACGTCCCGGGCAAGCCCCGCGTGTTCCTCGCCTACGCGGGCGGGCTCGACCGGTACAGGGAAGAGTGTGACGCCGTGGCCCGCGCGGGTTACGCGGGCTTCGTCCTCTCCTCCTCCACGGACGGGCGTTCCCTGTCGGACCCCTACTGATCCGAAACGCTTGGGGTTCAGGCTCGTTGACCGTGCGTGACCGATCTGGTGGAGGATGCTCGGATATGGTCGCCGGACGCGCAGGAGGCTGTGCGGTTGCTGGCGGTGTCCGCGGTGGTGGAAGGCCGGGACCGGCCGGAGGCTGCGGCCCTGTTCAGGGTGTCGGTCAGGGCCGTGGACAACTGGTGGGCCAAGTGGCAGGCGGGTGGCCAGGACGCGTTGCCGTCCCGGCCGCGAGGCCGCCGCACAGGCGAGCATCAGGTGCTGTCCGAGACCGAGCAGGCCGCCGTGCGGCAGGCGGTCCTCGATCACATCCCCTGCGACCTGGGACTTTTTCCGGTCAGCTGTGGACGCGGGGGCTGATAGGCGAGCTGATCATCAAGCTGTACCGGGTCCGCTTCACCGAGCCGGGAGTGGCCAATTACCTGAAGCGGTGGGACCTGACCTTCCAGCGGCTGGACAAGCGGTCGGTCGAGCAGGCCCCGGCGGCGGTCCGCCTCTGGTGCGAAGAGGCCTGGCCGGCTATCCGGGCCAGGGCGAAGGCGGAAGGCATCGAAGTCTTCTTCGGCGACCAGGTCGGGATCCGCTCGGACCAGGTCACCGGCCGCACCTGGGGCGAGCAGGGACGGACGCCGGTCGTCCGCCGCACCGGCAACCGGTTCTTCGTGAACGCGATGCCCGCGAACGAAGGGGCGGATGCACTTCAAGGTCTTCACCGAGACCTTCGACGCGAACGTCAGGTGCCGCTTCCTCGCCCGGCTCGCCGACCACGTCGACGAGATCGAGCTGCACTTCCTGCCCTCGTACTCAGCCGAGCTGAAACCGGGCGAGCTGGTCAACGCCGACCTCAAACGCAGCCTGCCCCCACACACCGAGTCAGGAACCAGCCCGAACTCGCCGCCGAGACTCGAAGCCCCGCACGTCCGCTACGTCCTCGACGAGTGAACCCGATGACTTTCTGATCAATATGTCGAGTGCGTCGTGAACCTTGAGACTTGAACCACGGGCACGCGGGTTCAGGGCGTGACGATGGCGAAGTCGGGGTCGGGCCGTCCGAGGTGGCCGAGGAGTTCGGTGAGCTTGGCGGTGTCGCCGGTGGCCCGGACACCTTCCCTGGTGAGAAGATCCGCTGGGGAGAGGGTGCCGAGGAGGACAGCGCGCAGGTCGGCTTCGGCGAGGGTGATGTCGAGATCGGGGTTCGCGTCGAGGGGAACCCTGGCGGACCCGTGGGTGAGGACGCCGTTACGCAGGCGCAGGGTGACCGGGTCGGCTCCCGTAATGTTCCAGCGGATGGTGATGTCGGCGTGCCAGGAGCGGGGGCCGTCGACGCGGATCGCAGCGGCGTCGAAGAGCTGCTCCAGAGTGAGGGCCGCCAGGAAGTCGGGGGACGCGGTGGTGGTCGGGGTTCCGACCGCTCCTTCGCGCAGTTCCAGGGCGCCCATGAGGTAGAAGTTGCGCCAGGTGCCGTTCTCGCTGCCGTAGCCGAGCTGTTCCAAGGCCCGGGCCTGGAGGTCACGGGCCTCAGGGTTGTCCGGGTCCGCGAAGAGGACGTGGTTGACGACCTGCGCCACCCAACGGAAGTCCCCCTCGTCGAAGGACGTGCGGGCTCGGCGCAGGACCTCCCCGGCTCCGCCCATGAACTCGACGTAGCGTTTGGCGGCCTCGGTGGGCGGGTGCTCCCACAGGTGCGCTGGGTTGCCGTCGAACCAGCCGAGGTAGCGCTGGTAGACGGCCTTCGTGTTGTGGCTGACGGAGCCGTAGTAGCCGTGGGTGTGCCAGGCCTGTTCAAGTACGGGCGGCATCTCCATCCGCTCGGCGATCTCCAGCGGGGTGAACCCCTCGTTGATCATGCGCAGGGTCTGGTCGTGCAGGTAGGCGTACAGATCGCGCTGCTCGTTGAGGAAGGTGATTACCCGGTCCCGGCCCCACACCGGCCAATGGTGCGAGGCGAAGGCGACGTCGGTGTCCGCCCCGAAGAGGGTGACGGCCTCGGCGAGGTAGCGGGCCCACGTACGCGGGTCGCGCACTTCCGCGCCGCGCAGGGTCAGCAGGTTGTGGAGGTTGTGGGTGGCGTTCTCGGCCATGCACAGGGCCCGGTGGTCGGGGAAGTGGATGTTCAACTCGGCCGGCGCCTCCGTGCCTGGGGTGAGCTGGAAGACCATGCGGATGCCGTCCACCTCCTCCTCCTGACCGGTCCGCAAGATGGTGAGGGTCGGAGGGATCAGGCCGACGCTTCCGGTGGAGGTCGTCTGGCCCAGCCCGGCACCGACCTGCCCGCGTTCGCCCCTGGGCAGCGCCGCGCCGTACATGTACGCGGCGCGCCGGGCCATCGCGGTACCCGCGTAGACATTCTCGCTCACCGCGTGCTCCAGGAAGCCGTACGGGGCGATCACCGGGATTCCCGCCGCCAACTCGGCCTCCCCGACGACGCCGCGCACCCCACCGAAGTGGTCGACGTGACTGTGGGTGTACAGCACCGCGGTGACGGGGCGCTGACCGCGGTGGGCGCGGTAGAGGGCCAGGGCGGCAGCGGCCGTCTCAGATGAGATCAGCGGATCGATGACCAGGACGCCCCGCTCCCCCTCGACCAGCGTCATGTTCGACAGGTCGAAGCCGCGGACTTGGTAGATGCCCTCGGCAACCTCGAACAGGCCGTGGTCGGCGACCAGACGGCTCTGGCGCCACAGACTCGGATTGACCGTCGCAGGGCAGTCACCCGCCAGGAAACCGTAGGCGTCCAGGTCCCACACCGCACCGTCGGCACCGCGTACGAGCGGGTCGCGCGCCGTACCCAGGAAGCCCCGGCGCGCGTCCTCGAGGTCACGGGTGTCATCGAACGGGAAACGGCGCAGGACCGCCGCGTTCGCCTCCACGATGGACGGCTCGGCAGGCGCGGGCCCTGTGCTGCGGTTCATGCTGCTCTCCTCGGCGTGCTGTTCTGCACGTCGCCCGCCGACAGCGGGCCGTTCCCCCCACCCTCGCGGCTGGGGCAACGGGCCACGAGCCGGATGAGCCGTCCGGGTGGTGTCGGTCGCCGCTCCGCTTCCGGGCTGCCGCCGACGAAGGTCGTCCCGATACTCGGGGGATGATCAGCACACTGCGCGGCTGGGTCCTTCCCGCGAATCAGCGCCGGTCCCTGGAGGCACGGCTGGGTGGGGTCCACCATCTCGGTCGTCGCCGAGCGAGCCTTGCGGGGTGCGGCCCAGCACCACTTCCCGACTTGCAAGGACCTGTTCACCTGGCCGAGGAACGCTCGGCCGCCCTGCGTGCTCCCCGTCCAGGGCCTCGCCAACTTTTGACCGACGACGACACCGCCGGGCAGCATGGGTGGTCGCGCAGTGGGGCGGTGCTGGTGGACGGGCTGGGGTGACGGGGAGCGGCGTATGCCGTCCCACCTCGCCGAACCGGCTCGTCCCTTCTATGTTGGTACTCCAGGACCGGCCGGAACACGGCATCGAGTGATCCCAGCACGTCTGTCGTGGTCCTGATCCGGGCGGGTCGCGAGTGCCCCTGGCCGGAGAGTGGACAGGAGGTGCGGCGATGGAGTGGCTGCGAGCCGCAGGGCCGATGGTGCGTTCGTCGGCCGCGCTGCCCCTGGGCGTCATGCTGGGTGTCGCGGTGGTGGACGCGCTGACGGGGCCTGAGTACAACCTGCTGCCGGTGTACGCCGCCGGCCCGGCGATCGCCGCAGGGCGTGGAAGCATCCGGAACGTCGTGACGATGGGGGGCGTCGCCGCCCTGCTGTGCCTGCTGTTCGCGGCACATGCCGACCGGTTTGGCGCGCTGCGCATGTACGTCGCGCTGGCCGCTATCGCGTACGTCACGCTCGCCGCCGTCTACGCCGCGTGGATCAGGCTCAAAACCGAGCGACGCCTCGTCGACGTGCAGGAGGTGGCCAGGACGCTGGAGGACGTGCTCTTCGTTCCCCTGCCACCGGTGCTCGGCCCCGTACGGATCGGTGCCTCCTACGTATCCGCGAGCCGGGCCACCCGTGTCGGAGGGGACCTGTACAAGGCGGTGCCCTCCCCCTACGGCGTACGCCTCGTCATCGCTGATGTCCAGGGCAAAGGGCTGGGCACCATTCGCTGCGCTGCCGTGGTGCTGGCCGCGTTCCGTGAGGCCGGTCCGGAGTACGAGGACCTCACGGAGGTCGGCCGACGCATCGAATCCGCCCTGAAACGCTCCACTGACGGCAAACGGTTCGTGACCGGCATCCTCGCCCAGATCAGCCCGGACGGACAGCTCCTCGCCTTCAACCAGGGTCACCCCGCGCCCCTGCTGCGCACCGCTGATGGTGGCATCAGGTTCCTCGAGCCGGACGAGCCGGTGCCGCCTTTCGGGCTCACCGGGCTGGCAGGCTCCGGCAACGTGCTGGACAGTGTCACGCGACTGGCCCTGCAACCAGGGGACCGGCTCCTGCTCTACACCGACGGTCTGAGTGAGGCGCGGGACCGGGACGGGCGGTTCTACCCGGTGGCCGAGCGGGCGGGGCCGCTTCTGGATGAAGGCAGCCCCGAGGAAGCTCTTCGCCGCGTACGTGCCGACGTCGCCGCCTTCACCGGAGCGGTGCCTGACGACGATTCCGCCCTGATTCTGGTGGAGTTCGCCCCGGGGGCGGTCCCGTAGGATGCCGGGGTCGTGGTGCCGGCCGGAGATCTGGACTGTAAATCGTTCGGCTCTGTCTCATATTCGGTGGTGACGGAGAGTGCCGCTATCCGAGGAGGATGCGGTGGCGAAGAGGGTGAAGCCTGCTCGTCCGTGCATCTGACGCGCGATCCGCTTGGTCTTGGTTTGGTCTTGGTGTTGACGCCTTCGGTGGGGCCGTTGCTGTACGGAAGTGTGAGTGCGGCGATCACAGCGTCGCGGTCTCGGTCCAGGCTCCGGGTGAAGGCGTGCAGATGGGGCAGATCGGCTGAGCGAACCTTGAAAATCCAGCGCGAGAGACCGTCGGCATTACCTTCGCAAGGTGTCAGGAGTTCGGCGAAGCCTTCGGCAACGGCGGCCAGCTGGGTCATCTCGGGGCAGGCAGCGGTAAGGCGGGCCAGAAGACCGCGATGCTCGGCCTTGAGGTTGTCGGGCCTGGCGAGGATCATCGGGGCGAGCCGGAGCGGGGAGACGTGCCTGCGGTCGGCGTCCGCGCGGCCCTGGTTGATGTACTTGTGCAAGAGGTTCAGACATCCGGTGAACCCAAGGGCCTTGATCTCTTCGAAGAGGTGCTGGACGGGGACGGCCGGGTCCGCAGCACGACGTCTGCGCAGGTGTTCGCGGCAGGAGTCGACGAGGCTGGCGCGGTACTTGGGGACTCGGAGCATCCGCTCGGGCCGGTCGGCTCGCGCATAGCGTTTGACGGTGTTCAGGGCCAGTTGCAGGCGGCGGGCGCATTCGAGTAGGCCCACACCCTTCTCGAGCAGGTCGTGGACCTGGTGCCAGCGCTCCAGAGTCGTCTGCGCGCGGGGTCCGTCGTAGATGGGCGCGTCTAGCTCGGCGGCCCAGCAGGTGCTGTGTGCCTTCACCTCGCTCAGGGCGGCTTCGCACAGGTTATGCCATAGGTGCCACCGGTCGGCGACCTGGACTGCGTCGGGCAGGGCGCGGCGGATGGCCTCGGCGTAGGTCGTGGAGCCGTCTCGGCACACGACCTCGACGCCCGGATGCTTGAGCAGCCACGCTTCCAGCGTGTCGGCGGTGCGGTCGGGCAGTACGTCGATCCGTTCATGGATCTCGGCGTCGATCACCACGGTGGCGTAGCGATGCCGCCGGCGCAGGGCGAAGTCGTCGACGCCGATCACGCGGGGCACCCGCCCGGTGGGCAACGGGATACGCAGCAGGGTCCGCAGGGCCGTGTGACGCGACACGCCCACCGCGAGTATCGCCAGCAAACGCGATCCAGCCCGGCCCGCTAACTCTTTGACCACGGCCTTGACCTGCCTGGTCAGACGGGCCGTACGACGCTGGTATCGCTCCAGCACTCCGGGCATCTGCTCGCGGAAGGTCTGCCGACAGCCGCGTATGGGACACACCAGACGCCGCACCCGCACACGGACCACCACCCGGCGGTCGTCGACCGGCACGTCGGCGACTGTCCGCCAGTGGTAGCTGCGCACCCGCCCCGCCGACGCCCCGCACCCCGGACAGATCACGGCCTCCTGCGAAGTCCGGGCCCGCACCACAATCCGTTCACCCTCGTCGGCCACATCCCCGATGACCAGCGGGAAGAGACCCGAAAACACCATCTGCACAAGCTCGTTGACATCCTTCATGTGATGGCCAACGACCCTCACGACGCCCCGTCACCACCGGATATGAGACAGAGCCGTTCGATTGACAGACCCGAGTACTAGCTGTCCGGTGCCCCGCTGCCACGGGGCACCGGACTCTCGCTTCCCGTCGCCCAAGGGGAGGCCCCGGTGCGGCTCGCGGCCTCTATCAGCGATCCCCGGCCGGGCCAAATCACGGATTCTGCGGATCCTCTCCCCTGTCGATCCGATTCCCCACGCCCAGGAGCCCGTGTGCCCACCCCTTCGATCACCATCTCCTCCGAGTTCAGCGGCAGCGTCGTGGCCAGAGGGGCCGCCGACGACCTGTCCGCGATGCTCCTCAAGCACGCCGGCTTCCAACAGACCCAGGACTGTCACGGCCGGCGCCACCGGCTTCCCACCACCACGCCCGGTCGCCGACCAGGTCGCAATCGCCAGCCGCACCGCCGACATGCTCCGCGCCGCCCGCTACGACGTCGCCCTCGCACCCTCCCTGGACAAGGCCCGAATGAGCCCCCGGCGAACCCCCTTGAGCCCTATGCCGCTGGCGCCGCACTTCTCCAAATCACCGACGAGATCCGGTCGGCCGAGAACGGCGAGGGCCTTCGGCGAGCCGTCGACCAGCTTCTCCACCCCGAGCACGGGGCCCTGGAGTACATCCGGGAAGCACTGGAGGCCGCCGGCGAGCACATCAACGGCCTCGACGACGAGGCGTACCGGCTGGCCGACCGGTTCGGCTTCGCGGCGGACTTCGTCTGTTCGGCGCAGTCGGAGCTCGTCGACTCGGAGGACGATCTGCGTCGTGTCGGCGGACCGTCCCGGTCCGAGGCCGAGTCGGCAACGCGCTCCTCGAACCCGTCCGCCTCCCGGAGCGCGGCGCTAGCCGTTTCGCCCGCGGGGGCCAAGGCCGATGTCGCCACCGCGGCCTTCGCTAGCGATGTCGCGGAACTCCGCCCGTCCGCCCGTCCGTCGCACCTCTCCGGCCCCCGGCGGTAATCGGGATTTCCTCTTCCGTCGCGTCATCCGCCGGCCGCATTCCTCCGCCACAAGAGCAAACTCGTCTCCTCCGGTGGGAGCGCGTGCTCCCACCCGGCCCGGCCCGTCAGCACCACCCTTCAGGAGGACCCGTGCCCGAGTACTACTCCAGCATCGGCGAGGCCATCGGCGCCGCGATGCAGCACAACATCCGGCTCGCCCACAGCGGCCGGAGGCCCATCGACGATCCGCCCCTTCAGATCCGTCGCCTCCCGTCGGCCGCCGCCGACCCCTCCTCCGTGCCGGGGATGATCACCCGGCTCACCGAGGACGCCTCGCCCGACGAGGTGGCCGGGATCATCGAAGAGGTCAACGGCGCGCTCGTCGGTGCTCTGCCCCAACTGACCGAACTCGTCGCCGCTGCCGCCGACTGGGTCCGCGTCCGCCTGGCCTTCGACGACCCGCACCACAACCCCGCCATGGAGACCTGGACCCGGCTGGCCGCCGCCCACGGCCTACTCGAAGACGTACGGGAACAGCTGGAGGCCGCCGAAGACGGCATCGCCGCGTGCTCGGCCGAGCGCACCGATCCCCGGCACCACAAAATGATCAGCGTCCTTCGGACGCGGGAACTGCTCGACGACGTTCTCGGTGCCGACCCGGATGCCTCACCTTCCCCTGCCCATGTCCCGGACCCGGACCCGGGCCGACGGCTCTCCCCTAGCACAGCATCGCTACCGGTGCCCTCCTCCACTTCTCTTGCCCCGCCCCGTTCTGCGGAAGGAGCCCCGATGGGCAACTTGGCCGACACCTACGGCACCGACGTCGAGATCTACACCTGGGCCGACGGCATGGTCTGGGCCGACGGACGCACCGACCTACCCGAATCGGCCCACCGCGTCCTGCGCTCCTGCGGATTCACCGCCCCGGCCGACCCGGGCAACCCCGCCTCCTACAGCCTTGCATCGCACATCACCGGCCCGGACCGGCAGCTGGCCGCTTCCGCTGCCTCGAGCCAGCTGACCGACCTGGGGCACCGGGTCGCGATCGACCCGGGCCTGGCCGTCGGCTACGTCGGCGAGTCCGTCGACACCGACGCCCGGCGCCAGGTCGCCGCCTGCCAGACCTCGCCCGTCGCGGCCAAGGTCCGCCCCGGCACCAGTACCCCGCCGCCCGCCGCATCGCCTCCGTCCGTGGGCCGCACCTCCCCTCGTTCCCGCTGAAACGTTCCCGCCCAATCCGTAAGGAGTAGTCCCGTGGCCTGCACGAGAGCCGAGCGCGCCCCGCCCCCGCCCGCTCGCACCCCAAGGAACCGCCCGTGCCTTCCCCGCGCACCAGCGCGCCGTCGACGACCGCCGGCTCCGACGCGCTCCTCTACCTCCTGTTCGGCGTCCTCGGCGCCGCCATGGCCTTCGGCTCGCTGGCCTGGCTGACCGGCAACCTCACCAACGCCCTCGTCGGAAGCGGCCCATGGGCCCCGCTCCGCGCCACCGACGCCCTGCTCCACCCGGAGATGCTGTGGCCGGCCCTGAGCACCACCGCGCTGCTGACCGGCGCCCGCGTCGTTCCCGCCCTGCTCACCCTGGCCCTGCTCACCGCCGTCCTGGTGGTCTGGCTGCGCCGACGTGCCGGCGCCAAGACCTGTCTCGCCCGCAAGGGCGACCTGGCGCCGCTGCTGGACAAGGAGATCACCGCCAAGGCCAAGAGCCTGCGCCCGTCCCTCGGCGACCGGGACGACAAGGAGGTCGCTCCCGCCGACCGCGGCATCCTGCTCGGCACCCTCGACCCGGGCCGGGCCGAGGTCCGGGCCTCGTGGGAGGACGTGATCGTCGCGATCATGGCCCCTCGTTCCGGTAAGACGTCCGGCCTGGCGATCCCCGCGATCCTCGCGGCTCCCGGCCCGGTCCTGCTCACCAGTAACAAGGCCGCGAACGACGCGTTCACCGCGACGGTGGACGCCCGCGCCGAGGTCGGCACGGTCTGGACCCTCGACCCCCAGCAGATCGCCCACCACCCGCGCGAGATGTGGTGGGACATCCTGGCCGACGCCCGCGACCTTGCCGGTGCGAAGCGGCTGGCCGGGCACTTCGTCGCGGCGAGCGTGGACGAGTCGAGCGGCTCCGACTTCTGGTCCACCGCCGCGTCCAACACGCTCGGCGCCCTGTTCCTGGCCGCCGCGAGCCACCGGCGGCCGATCACCGACGTGCTGGCATGGCTCGCCTCCCCCGCCGACCGGACCCCGGTCGACCTGCTCACCGACGCCGGCCACGACGCGGTCGCCGCCCAGCTCCAGGGCACCGTCTCCGGTGCGACCGAGACCCGCGACGGCATCTATGAGACGGCGAGGCAGTACGCGAGCTGCCTGCTCGACCCGGACGTCGCCGCCTGGGTCACCCCGAGCAAGGACCTCCCCGAGTTCAAGCCCTTCACCTTCGCCACGTCCCGCGACACGCTGTACCTGCTGAGCAAGGACGGCGGCGGCAGCGCGTCGGCGATCATCGCGGCAGCGGCCGACGCCGTGATGCGCGCGGCCGTGATCGTCGCCGAGCGTTCCGGGGGTCGGCTCGACCCGCCAGCCCTGTGTGTCCTCGACGAGGCCGCCAACGTCTGCCGCATCAGCGATCTGCCGGACCTGTACTCGCACCTGGGCAGCCGGGGTGTCATCCCGGTGACGATCCTGCAGTCCTACCGGCAGGGCCAGCAGTGCTGGGGCGAGGCCGGAATGGACGCCCTCTGGTCCGCCGCCACCGTCAAGATCGTCGGATCGGGCATCGACGACGCCGACTTCGCCGACCGCCTCAGCCGACAGGTCGGCGACCACGACGTCCAGACCGTCTCGGTCTCCACGAGCGAGGGCGGCAAGTCCACCTCGATCAGCATGCGCACCGAGAGGATCCTGCCCCCGGACGCGATCCGCGCCCTGCCCAAGGGCAAGGTGCTGCTGCTCGCCACCGGACTGCGAATCGCCATGCTCAGCATCCGGCCCTGGTACAAGGAGCCCTCCGCCAAGGTGGTCGGGCCTGCCTCCGCCCGCGCCACGAAGGCGATCACCGAGCGGGCCCTGGCGAAGACTGTTGGCCACGACGACTTCGGGCTGTCGGCATGAGCGCGCCCACGCCGTCCTCCGCGCAGCTGGCGCAGTCGCCGGCCGTCCTGCACGCAGGCCGGTGGTGGCTGGTCGGTGATGTCGGGTCGGTTCCGCTCTCCGACCTCGCGTTCATCACCGTGCTGAACGGCTTCGCCGAGGCGCTGTCCACCGCCGACCATGCGGTCGCCGCTCTGCGTGCCCGACTGGATGAGCCGTCCGCCGCGTCCGTTCCCCGTACGGGAGGATGGCGGTGAACCCGCTGATGGACGCCGAGCAGGCCCTCCTCGGCGCGGTGCTGCTCGACCCAGGCCAGCTCGCGCACCTGGAGTGGCTCGCGCCGGATCACTTCTACCGGCCCGTCCACCAGGCCCTGTTCGGCGCGCTGCGCAAGCTCGGGAGCGACGGCCACCCCGCGGCCGAGGGCGAGCGGCCGGTGCCGCTGTCGTGGGTGACCGACGCGGTCGCCGAGGCTGGTCTTCACGTACGGGGGTTGACCGCCTCGTACGCCCATGTACTGATCTCGACCTGTCCGCGTCCGGGGCATGCTCCGGTGTACGGCCGCATGGTGTTGGAAGGGGCGATCCACCGCACCGTCACCGAGCATGCGGTCCGGCTTCACCAGGAGGCGCGCACGGGTGCGCTGCGCGGCGAGGTCGAGGGGACGCTGCACTACGCGGACGTCCTGGCGGGGGTGCTCACGGATCTCGCCCGGCGGTGGGGCACCGAACCGCGACCGGTCGCGCCCGCCGTTCCGCCGGCCGTCACCCCATCCGCCGTTCCGCCGGCGCAGGCCGATCAGGTGGCCGAGGACGAGGTGTTCCTCCTGGCCCTCCTCGTCGAGCGGCCGGGCGCGATGGGCGAGGTGGTCGACTGGCTGCGGCCGGGGGACTTCGCCGACCCGGTCCACGGACAGCTCTACTGGTGCCTCGGCGCGCTGCACCACCGGGGTGAGCCCCTCGACCGGATCACCCTCCTATGGGAGGCCCAGCGACGCGGCCTGCTGACCGACGGCACGCTGTCGAAGGGCCGGTTCGCCCTCATCTGCGACGGCGTGGGAGCCGGCAACGCCGAATGGCTCGGCCAGCAGGTGATGCGCTCCTCGCTCAGCCAGGCCGCCGCCTCCTCCGCACGCGCCGTCCGTGCGCTGGCCGAGGACGAGGCCCTGGCTCCTGGGCGGCTGATCAACCACGCCCTGCACGCACTCTGTCCACTCGACGAGGTCCGCGCCCGATGGCAGACCGCGCACGGCCGGACGGCCTCTCCGGTATCGGCCCCTACGTCTTCTCCGGACGGGCCGCCACCGGCGCGGGTGCACGCGGCTCTCAACCGCAGCACGACACGCGAGACGCCATCGCCCCTGCCTCGGGCGGGCCCCAGCTCCCCAACGCACACCGGTCGGACGCCCTCTCGCAGCCACCGCTGACTCCACCCCCGTACCGGTCCTCCCTCACGTCTTCCTCTCCGGAGCTCACCTTGACCGACACCTCCGTCTCCAACGTCTTGGCCCTCCGTACCTCGGCACTGGGCTTCGACGCCCTGCGAGACAACCTCCCGTCCACCGACCCCCACCACCCCTCACCCGACGCCGTCACCGTCGCCCGCCGCCTCACGGAACTCAGCGCGCTGATCACCGACCTGGCCGACGAGGTGCTCCTGCGGTCCGCCGAGCACGGCCTCGAAGGACGCTCCGCCCCTGCCACCGTGGGCTTCGCCGCCGCCATCCGGCCCGCGTGCGAAGCGGCGTCCGCTCTCGGGGCCGTAGCCCTCCGGCTCTCCGTCCTGGACCAGGAAGAGCACCTTCACGGCCCGCTCGGAGCCAAGGACAGGCGCGCGGCGGAAAGGCCGCTCCTCGACAGCGCACTCGGCATCGCGAGGGGGGCTCTGCGTGAGACCGCCGAGTCCCTGCGTGTCGCGGCGGCGACGGTCTCCCTTCCGTCCCTGCGCACCCAGGCCGCTCTCCTCCGGTCCGTGGCAGCGGCGTCTTCTCCTCGTTCCCTTCCTCCCGCTGCCGTCTCGGCGGCGGCTCCTCAAAACCGGATGACACGAGGTCGGTGACGTGGCCATCACCGTCTCCCGTCCTCCGCTGATCGGGTCGCTCTGCTCCGGGTACGGCGGCCTCGACCTGGGGGTGCAGGCCGCTCTCGGCGGCACCCTGGCCTGGCACGCGGAGGTCGATCCGAACGCCTCGCGCGTCCTGGCCCGCCACTGGCCCGGCGTCCCCAACCTGGGCGACATCACGGCCGTCGACTGGTCCGCCGTCCCCCGGGTGTGCGTCCTCACGGCCGGATTCCCCTGTCAAAGACGTCTCGGTCGCCGGCCGCCGGGCCGGACTCAACTCCCACACCCGTTCCGGGCTGTGGCTGCACGTCGCCCGTGCGGTCGAGGCCCTCCGACCCTGCTTGGTAGTGATCGAGAATGTGCGCGGCCTCCTCACCTCCCCCGCCGGTTCCCCTGGCGACGTGGAACCCTGCCCGTGGTGTCTGGGCGACACCGCAGGTCAGCCTCCTCTGCGGGCACTCGGTGCCGTACTCGGATCCCTGGCCGACCTCCGGTACGACGCGAAGTGGCTCGTGCTTCGCGCCTCCGACGTCGGAGCCCCGCACCGTCGCGAGCGAACCTTCCTGGCGGCCTGGCCCGCAGGAGACCCTGCTCAAGACGCCGACCAGCAACATCGGGAAGAACGGCGGCTCGCAGCACCCGGCCAAGAGGAAGAGCG
Source organism: Streptomyces filamentosus (assembly GCF_014654895.1). Classification (GTDB taxonomy): domain Bacteria; phylum Actinomycetota; class Actinomycetes; order Streptomycetales; family Streptomycetaceae; genus Streptomyces; species Streptomyces filamentosus. The sequence continues at coordinate 95,982 of NZ_BNBE01000001.1, forward strand.
GGGGCCACGGGCCGAACCTGGCCGACGAGGTCGAATGGCTCCTGCCGACCCCGAAGGCGTCGGACGGGATCAAGGGCTCGCCCAACCCGCGGCACGGGAACGGGGACATGACCCTGCCCAGTGCGGCGGCCTCGCTCTCCCCCGCCCGGCGGACCGGAAACGCGAGCATCCGCTCGGGCGGGGATCGGCACCCTCCCCTGTCGGCGACGGCCCTGCCGCTGTGGGCGGAGACGGGACCGGAAGCCGGGGCGGAGACGAGCAGTGGGGACCGTACGCCGCCGCCATCACCCGATGGGAGAGGCTCACCCGCCCCGCGCCAGCGCCCACCGACACGGCCGGTCGCCTGCGGGCCGACTTCGTCGAGTGGATGCAGGGCCTCGACACCGGCTGGGTCACCGCCACCCCGGGGCTCAGCCGACCTGCGCAGCTCACCGCCCTCGGCAACGGCGTCGTTCCCCAACAAGCTGCTCGGGCTCTGCAGTTGCTGGCGCCACCGTTCCCGCGCTGCCCACGCTGCACGGGCGATGGGGCCTGTTGAATCCCCCACTCAATGACTGCTCTTGTCCGGTGTGCCAACGGTTGCTGTCGGCATCGATGAAGACGGGAGCGCGCACGCAGCACAGAGCACCAGACGTTTCCGGCACCGTGGCAGACACGAGACTGGCCTCATCGATGCCCAGCAACCCGACGCGGGGCACCTGTCTGCGCAGGCAGACACGTCCCCGTGACCGCCTACCGAATCACCTGGCACACCCTGTTGTCGTCCGTCACCTCGTACACATCGATGCGCAGCAGCTCGCGGACATGGAGCGGGACTCGTTCGGCAGCCTTGACTGACGACGAGGGCACGACGAGCGCATAGCGTATGTGAGGGTCCTGGCTCGTCATGCGGCGTAGCAGCTGGCCGTAGGCGATGTCGGCGTCGATGCCTTTCTCGCTGGTGCGGCCTTTGGCTTCGCAGATCAGCCGCTCGTGGTCGCGTACGGCCTCCAGGTCGGTCCAGCGGTCCGTGGGGTCGACCGGGGTCCAGCCCTCGGCCAACAGCCACGTGCGGAAGGCGTCGGTGACGCGGTCCTCGTCGTTGTCGCGGGCCAGGATCTTCCGCAGCGCCTCCAGGTCGGCCTTCTCGTTGCGGCGCAGCCGTCCGCGGCTGTCCGCGTCGAGGTCGGCCGGGCGGACGACGATCAGCCGTAGCCCGTGTGCGGGGATCTCCGTGTCACGTCGGGCGTCGTATAGGGCCCGCTGCTCGCCCCGGTGGACACCACTCACGGTCAGCCGGTCCGGCTTGTCGAAGTGAGGCATCGGCTGGTCGTGCTGCAGTTCGCGGTACTCGACAACGAGCTCGTGACCGGGCCAGTAGGCGTCGACGGGCAGCTTGACCCGGCGGCCGTTGGTTCCAGGATCTCCCAGCAGCCAGTCGAACTTGTGCTGCGTCAAGGCGCTCTCGTGGAGGATCCGGTTGCACAGATCGACGACGTATGCCTCGTCACTATCATCTCTCGTTCCCATGACCGGGCATCCTGCCACCCCCGACTGACAACTGCCCCCAGGCCAGCGAGCCTCACCTCACGGACCGCACCCAGCGCCAGAGCACCGCGCCCGGGCAGGGGAAAACCGACGTCCCCGCCCAGGGCTCGCGCGCCCCGTGAGCGTTCACGGGTTGCGCCGTTCGGTCTCAGGCGGAACGCAGCAGATCAGCCGCCTGACGCAACGTGTCCAGGATCTCCTGGCGGGCCGCAGGCCGGGAGGCGAACACCCGCGGACTTGGGTGCCATGTGGCAAGAGTGTGGACCTTGGGCGCGTACTGCTCCTGATAGGCAGCCCAGCCGGCTTGCGCCTTGCGCCCCATCAGGACGACCACCTCCAGCGCGGGAAGCATCGAGATCACCTCATGCAGGAACGGCGCCGCGCGCTGTATCTCCGTCCGCCCGGGTGCGGCGATCCGGTCCGCGGTGCCCAGGTACCACGGCACGACGTTCCAGTGCACAGACAGCTCATAGGGCAGACCCGCCTCGTCTCGCAGCGTCCAGCAGTTCTGCGCGGTCGGATCGTCGTTGTCGATGGAGATGATGCCGCTGCCCGTACGGCGCAGGGCAGCTTCCGCCCCCATGGACTTCTGGCCGGGCGCCTCCAGAAGGAACAAGCTGCGCGCTTCAACGCCCCCAGACGCGGGATCGAACCACGGCACGGACTCGCCGTCCCCGAGACGTTCGCGCAGATTCTCCACCCAGTCGTTCAAAGGACGTACGGCAGGTACGGTCCGCACAGCCTCCAGCCGTGCCTGCAGGGCTTCGGGATCGCGCAGAGCCCGAGGAGCCGTGGAACGAAGATGATCGCGTGACGTCATGGACCGCAGTGTGCCAGGCCCATCTGACATCAGTAGCCAGCCTCCAAACACCCCACCTGTCCCTCCCCCATCCGAAACCGGATCAAGCGCGGAAGGGAAACAGCTCCGGCCGTTTTCAAAATGCCTCACCAGCGGCCAAATAGTAGCGCTCTACCGGGATTTTCCGGCCGGGCCAAACCGCGGTTTCTCCGGATCCTGTCGGGCATGTCGCCGTCTCACAGATGGAGCACGCCCCGATGTTCGACACAAACCCGACCGCCTCCGCCCCCGGCCCCGTGCCGTTCCGGGTCTCCGACGAAGACCTCGACGACCTCGCCAGCGCCCTCGCCCAGACCATCGCGGAGGTCAAGCGGCACGGCGTCATCCTCGACCGCCTCGGCTCCGAACCCGACCCCGTGCCTCCTGCCGACCAGCAGGAGGACGGGGCTGCGGAAGCCGAGGCGGACGACCCGGAACAGACCGACGGCCCTGCCTCAGTGTTCATCGTCGCCCTGGGCGGCGAGGCGTACGCCGTCGAACTCGCCGCCCTCAGCAACTGGGTGAACCACCTCCTCCTGCCGGTGTACGGCCGGGAGATAAGCACAACGCGCCCGTGGTGCGCGCAGTGGCACGACCACCCCGAGGCCGTCGCCCGCCTCCACGCGCTCTGGCTCGCATGGCAGCAGCTCACCGACAAGCAAGCCGGTCTGGCAGGCCCCTCCACGTGGCACCGCGACCACCTGGACCAGGCCCTGGTGCACCTGCGCGCCCCGGACGGTCCGTTCGCCGCGTGCACGACGAGCCCGACCCGGCCCAACCACCGGGTCCTGTCCACTCCCGCCCCCGGGTACGCGGAGGTGGCGGCGTGAACGACGACTTCGACTTCGACTTCGATCTCGACGAACTCGCCCCCGCCGATCCCGCCTCCGCGGAGGCGGTGGAGCGATTCTGGTCCGGCGACCTGAGGGCGCTGTCCCAGCACCACACCACGCCCAACGGCTCCCACAGCTTCGTCGTCGCCCACGATCAGTCCGTTACGTGGGGGGTGCCCGGCAAGCCACAGGTCATGGCGATCGCGGTCGCGCGAGACCTGAGCCGGTTCACGTTCACCCTGGAGACGAGCTACCACGCCACGGTGTCCTTCGCCCAGGCGTGGCTGGTCGAGCGCGGCTGCCCGCCCGAGAAGATCGCCAAGATCCACGGCGACGCAGTGAAGCCCGCCGACGATCTCACTCTCCAGATCGAGCAACAGATCCGGGGATCAGGCACCCGGTACGAGGTCCTCGACACCCACACCTCGGACTTCAACCCGAGCGAGACGTGGACACTGACCCGGGACGCCCAGCCTTCCGAGGCGCCGATCCGGGTCTTCCACGAAATGTGGGACCACGCCGCCGGCACATACACGATGCGCGAGGGCGCGTTCGCAGACGAGGACGCCGCCCACGCCTGGCTGGACGACCGAGACGGCCCGCTGCCCGAGCCACCGGAGTACCGATACGCCGACGGCGCCGTACTCCGGGCCCGAGCCGCCCTCTCCCGGTCGGCCGACACCCCCGCGATACCGAAGGCCGGCGTCGACGCCCCGCGCACACCGCCAGCCGCACCAGGCCGCCGCCCGGCCCAAGGGCGGCTGCTGTGAGCCGTGCCCGCTTCGCCTTCGCCGCGCACCCCGACGCCATCGCGGACCTGCGGGAACTCCCGGACAACATCCGCGACCTGGCGCTGCTGGAACTGCAGAACCTGGTCCACGGAAGCGACGACTGCCTGCCGTTGAAGGGCCGCCTCGCCGGCTACCACAAGGTCTACGTCGACCCGTCCGTGTCCTACCGCCTGGTCATCCAGTTCCGCCCGGCCCCTCCGGCCTCGAACCACAAGCGCGAGATCTACCTGGTCGCCGCCGGGAGCCGGAAGGACTACGCGGTCTACCGCACGGCCCACCTGCGCACCGCCCCGACGCAGGGCACCGCGGCGGCCTCCGCCGCCGAGGCCCGCGTCCAGGCCGCCCGGTCCCGCTCCTCCCTCACCGCCGGCCGCCCGCCGGCCACCCCGGCAACTCCCGTCCCGGCGGTCCCCACCACGGCCGCCGCCTCCCGAAAGGCCCCCTCGCGATGACCGACGACCGCGCTCTCCTGTCCCGTAACGAACTCGCGGGGCTTCTCACCGAGGCCGCGCAGAGCGTCTCGGGCATCGTGACCGCCGAGTACCCGACGGCCGCCAGCCGCTCCTACCTGCACCCCGTGCTGGGCCCGCTGTCCGCCGGACCCCGGGTGGTCGGTGAGCTGAACGACCGGCTCGAAGGGCTGGTGGCCGCCGTGCCCCGCCCGGCCACGCCGGCGGGACTGTTCACCCTTGCTTCCTACGCCGCCGCGCTGGGCTGGCTCACCGAGTCCTTCACCGAGCTGACCGCCTCGGTCGACCAGATCTGCACCCGCGTGGGCATCCCCTCCGAGCCCCGGGACCCGGCCTTCGCCGCGTCCGGCGATGCCGGCCGGGACGGCGAGTTCGATCTCGCGTTCAACGCGCTGGAGCTGGCGGCGATCCGGACCGCCGCCGAGGCCGCCGGCCTCTCACCGAACGACTACGTCGAGGTCCTCTCCCAGTCGCTGCTCGCCGCCTCCCGGATCACCGACGCCTGCATGGAGATCTCCAGCGGACTACTCGAAGACGCCGCGTACGTCCTGGACGAGGCGAGCGACCACGTCCGGACCGACAACGGACCGAACAACCTGCCCACCCTGGTCCGTTCCCTGCTCGCCCGGATGGAGACGGCCCAGTGAACCCCTACGACCCGAACGAGGAGCCCGGTCTCCACCTCGTCGCCGAGACGCTCGGCGTCTCGGAAGTCACCACGCTCAACACCACGTACCGCCCCGGCAGTCCGCTGTACCGGGCTGCGACAGGGGTGATCGGGGCCGCGTACGAACTTGATGCCCGGCACGACCAGGTGACGGGCGCCGCCAAGGCGGCTCTCCGGCTACTCGGACCCGTTGGGGACGGCGAGCTCAGCGGTGCACGCGTCTCGTACGCGATCCTGCGGAGTTCGATCCCGAAGCTCGGAGACCTCCTCACTCAGCAGGATCGGGCCTACGACCGTCTCGTCGAGGCCATCTCCGCGTACCGGCGTCTTCTGCACGAGTCCGGCACCGAACACACGACGGCGAAGGCCCACGAGGCGAACCAGGAGCAGGATGCCGGCCGGGACGACGACTGGGCCATCGCGGGTGATCGCCGGCTCAGGGCTCTCGAAGCCGCCGAGGCCGGCGGCCTCCGATTCCACGAGAGCGCGCTCTACGGCTACGCCTACCTCTCGGACAGCCGACGCCCGGGCACCGCCCCTCAGGTCTGGCCCGAGACCGTTCAGCGGCTGGTCGCCGACGGGCTGCTGCACCAGGACACCAGCGAAAGCCTGCACCGGCCCGGACAGCTCCTCTCACTCACTCCGCGAGGCGAAGTCGCCCTGCGTGAAGCGCGTACGGCGGCACCGCGCGTGAACGCCGCCCTCATCCGCAGCAGCCCTCCGGCCAGCCCCGGTCTCGTCGCCGACTCGACCGCCGCGCCCGTCGCCGGGACGGCCAACACGGCCTCCCGCTCTCGCTGACTCCATCCCGACAGGACGCTTCCATGCCCACTCCTGCTCAGCCCCCCACCTTCTCCTTCGCATCGAACGACGCGCAGCACGTCGAGGACGCACTCGCCCTGATGGGGCCGAATTGGACCACCTGGATGGTGATGACCCTGGCCCAGGAGCGCAGCCCCCTGCGTGTACGGGATGCCGCCGCCTCCCGCCCCCATCGCAGCAGCCCAGCGAACCCACCCCGGCGTCCCGTTGGGGGCGGACGGTGCCCGGACCGCAGCGGCCCTGCGCCGGAGCACCGCTGTGCTGGCCTCACTGTTCAGCCACGCCCCCCAGCCGCAACCGCGGGTGCCGTCCTACGTGACCACCCAGTCCACTCCGGTGCGGTCACGGTGAGCCGGATGGTGCCGAGAACCGCGGCGCCCCTCCGTCGATACGGCGTCCGCGCGCTCCTGCCGTCCAACTCGCTGCGCGCGCGGGCCCCTCTCTCCTCCCTCCGCGCCTGGAGCTTCGACCATGTCCCCCTTTTCCGACCCGTCCCGCTATGAAGAGGTACTGGTCAGCCCCCTGTATCTCGCCGGCTCCAACGGGGCCGGTGACGCCGGCTTCGCCCCCGTGGCCCACTGGCCGCACCACTACCTCGACGACGGCCCCTGCCAGCTCCTCGTCACCTCGCCCGACCAGCGCATCAGGATCGGCTGGTTCGGCGACGACTTCGACCTGTGGAAAATCACCGCCGCCGAGGACGCCGTCGCCCCGCCCCGCTGGACGGCAACCTTCAACCACGTCACCCCGGCCGAGATCGTCGCCGGCCTCACCACCGCCCTGGCCCAGGACTACGCCGCGTCCGACCCGTACAAGAACGACGGGCGCTTCCTGGCGGAACCGTCGTTCTACTGGGCCGACGCCGTCCGGCCGCTGCTCGACGCCGGCTGGCAGTCCAGGCGCACGTACGGGTTCGTCGATCTCGTCTCCCCCGACGGACTCGCGGGCGCCGAAATCGACTCGTACCGTGAGGGACCCAGCAGCCAGTTCATCACGCTGTGGGCCGGCCCTCGGGGCTGGGGCACGCGGGCGGAGGCGGTGTTCACCGCCCGCACCCCGGCCCACCTGATCGCCGCGACGGCCGCCGCCATGGCGAGTTCGGCCCCGGTAGTCCGCGAGCGGCACATGATCCACCGCGAAGTGGAACACCTGGTCACGCTGACCCCGGTCGCCCCGGCTGCCGCTCCTCAAGACTCTCGTGCCCCGACCCCGCTCGACGTGCGACGTACCGCCGTCACCGAAGCCGTCCGCCGTGCCGCGCGCGCTCCGCAGACAGCCACCGACCTCCGCGTGATGGCGGCCCAGAACCGCACCACGGCCTCGGCCCGCATGCGGTCCTCCACCCTTGCGCCCGCCGCCGCAGCCCGGCCGCCGGTCGCTTCGCCGCCGCGCCGGCACAGCCGCTGACTCCCGCCCGGCCCCACCCAGACGCCCCCTTCGCCCCTCCGCACGCCAGGAGTCCTCTCATGCCCGACACCACCGCGCTCGACCAGGCCGCCTCCATGATCGAGAAAGCCTGGGCCCAGCCCATCGAAGTCCTGGAGGTCCTCGCGGTCCGTCGCCCCTGCGACGACCCGCTCCTGCGCTCGGCCATGCACATCCGTACGGCCCTGGCCATCACCGACAACGCGGCGGCCGCTCACCAGGACCGTCTGCACGCCCTGACCCGGCCCGGGTACGTGCCGGCGCACTACGAGCTGGACCGGCTCGTCAGCTCGGCCGCCGACCTTCGCGTCGCGCTCGCGGAGAGCGGTGCGCACGTGCAGGCGATCCGGCGCGTGATCGAGGCACGTGAAGCCTCCTCGACGGCGGCCCGGGGCCCGGCGGCGAGCCTGTCCCGGGCCGCCAACGCCCGATCGAGGCTCGCCCCGCACGCCCCGGGCCGGCTGCCCGACCAGCCCGTTGCTGCGGCTGCCGTCGGGCCGTCGGCGCCCGTCTCGGGGCCGCGTCGCTGACCGGTCAGGCGAGGTCCTCGTCGCGGTCGGCGTCCTCGGTACGGACGCCCACCGCGCGGGCCAACTCCTCCACCGTCAGCTCGACGCGCCGGCCGGCCGCGACCCGGTGCTCCACCACCATCTCCTCGTCCGGCCACCGGCCGGACTGCGCTCCGACGGTCCACGACCGCCCGGCGGCGCGGATCTTGCGCTCCAGCCCGGCCCCGTCCCAGTGTCTGCTCGGCTCCGTCATCCCTGCTCCCCCCTCCGGTCCTGTACGGCTCGCTGCCGTAACCCAGTTACGACAACTCCGGCCGCCGCTCCATTCCCGCGCCGCCGGCGTCCTGGACTGATGCCCGTGGCCAGTTCGCCCACGGCAGACGGGTCACTCCCGGAAACAACTACGGACTTCGGCACACCCCATGCCAACGTACGGGTGTCAGAAAACCGCAGCTCAACGAAGGGATCGCCCAACCGTGAACGCCTCAGCCACCCTCCTGCCCTCTGTCGTCCGCCCCTCCGTGGAAAACCGCCACTGGCTCTCCTCGGACCACTGCGCCACCCCGGTCCTCGAACTCCTCCACGACCTCGACTGGACGGTCATCGAAACCCCGGAGGCCAACGTCCACGCGACGAGCCCTGACGGCCGCGTTTACGTCGGCTGGCTCCCCGAGGACCCCGCCGCCTGGACGCGCGACATCGTCTGGCACGTCCAGGTGCTACCCGCCGAAGGCGACGAGTGGACCCAGGAGTTCGGCACCCATACCCCCGCCGAAGCGGTGGCCGGATTCATCGCCGCCCTCGTCGCCCACTCCACCCGCTGAACCGGTGGTCGGGGCGGGCCCTCGCCAGCCACACCCAGGGGCCGAAGGTCCCCCGGGACCTGCTCTGTCTCGGCGCCTCCTGATGCTCCCGACCCGTACGCCCTCACCTCTCCCGGAGGCTTCCCGTGCCCCAGTACATGACCGTCGGCCACCTGCTCCGCCAGCTCCAGGACCTCGACCCCACCCTTCCGATCCGCCTCGCCATCAACCCAGACTGGCCCTTCACCCACTACCTGGCGGCCGAGGTCTTCGTCCGGGACGGCAAGGCGTTCATCGCCGACGACGGCCAAGAGGGCTACCTCCCCCCACCGGTCAGCGACGCCCTCGCCTGGTCCTAGCCCCTCTTCCCTGCACCCCGGAGGCTTCCATCCCGCCGCACATACACCCGCTGCACGGCCTCGCCGTACGCCCCATGCCGGGCGGTGTCCGCGGCGCGCTCGTTCAGCGCGTCTCTCCACGGTACGACGGCCCTCTCGACGTCAGCTGGCTCCCCGTTGATGCCCAGAAGCTCCCCCTCGGCCGTATCCGCCTCCACTGGGAGCCCGCTCCCCGCGCCGGCTGGAACGTCAACGCCCACCTGGGCCTAGCCACCACCGAGGTACACCTCACCTCCTGGCCCGCGGCCCCGGACGACTGGCCGCGCCTGGTCCGCCCGACCCTCCACGAGGTGACCGGCCTGTGCGCCGCCCTCGCGTTCACGACCGAAGCCCTCGACCTCTCGAACCGCCTTGCCAAGCTCTGACCGAGCACTGCAGAAGGCCGCCTCTCGCCAACCTGGCCGGGGCGGCCTTGCCTTGATGCCCAGCCGTGTCCCGTGTGCGCATTTCCTGAGGAATAGATACGGCGGATTCAATCGGTTGTCGCAACACCTTGATTTCGGAGGTGTTCAAGATCGCTACGGAGGACTGGAGCAGGAAGACCGGTGATGCGCCCGAGAGACTTCGGCGGCAGTGGCGTGCTGACCGGGCGCTGAGGCCAGCGATGCGCTCGCCTGGCCGGCCTGATCCGTCGCGGGTGGTGCAGCGGCAGTTCTGGCGGCTGATCGCCACGGGCGTCACGACGGCTGAGGCATCGCTGGCGGTCGGAGTGTCGTGGCCGGTCGGTTCTCGGTGGTTCCGTCACGCTGGCGGCATGCCGCCGATCTCTCTGGCCGAGCCCACCGGCCGCTACCTGAGCTTCGAGGAGCGTGAGGAGATCGCGATTCTGCGCGCCCAGGACAAGGGTGTGCGGGAGATCGCCCGCGCGGTCGGACGTGACCCGGGGACGATCTCTCGCGAGTTGCGTCGCAACGCCGCCACCCGCAGCGGGAAGCAGGAATACCGGGCCACGGTCGCGCAGTGGAAGGCGCAGCAGGCGGCGAAGCGCCCGAAGGCAGCCAAGCTCGCAGGCAACGGCAGATTGCGTGAATACGTACAGGAACGGCTCGCCGGCAGTGTCCGTCGCCCCGACGGCACGATCGTCACCGGGCCCGAGACGAAGGCGTGGAAAGGGCTGAACAAGCCGCACCGGCAGGACAGGAGATGGGCCACGGCATGGAGCCCGGAGCAGATCTCGCGTCGGCTTCATGTCGACTTCCCCGATGATGAGCGTATGCGCATCAGCCACGAGGCGATCTACCAGGCACTGTTCATCGAAGGCCGTGGCGCGCTCAAGCGGGAGCTGGTCACGTGTCTGCGTACCGGCCGGGCACTACGGACTCCCCGTGCGCGGTCGCAGAACAAGCCGCAAGGGCATGTCACCGCGGACGTCGTCCTCAGCGAACGCCCCGCCGAAGCTGGGGACCGCGCGGTCCCGGACACTGGGAAGGTGACTTGATCATCGGGACGGGCCGCTCCGCGATCGGCACGCTCGTCGAGCGCAGCAGCCGCTCCACGCTCCTGGTGCACCTGCCCCGGCTCGAAGGCTGGGGCGAGAACCCGCCGGTGAAAAACGGCATCTCGCTCGGAGGCTATGGCGCGATCGCGATGAACGCGGCGCTCACCACATCAATGACGCAACTGCCCGAGCAGCTGCGCAAGACCCTCACCTGGGACCGAGGGAAGGAACTCTCCGGCCATGCCCAGTTCGCTCTCGATACCGGGACGAAGGTGTTCTTCGCCGATCCGCACTCGCCCTGGCAACGACCTACGAATGAGAACACCAACGGGCTGCTGCGTCAGTACTTCCCGAAGGGGACCGACCTGTCCCGATGGCCCGCCGAGGACCTCGAAGCGGTCGCCACGGCGATCAACAACCGGCCCCGCAAGGTCCTAGGCTGGCGGACACCGGCCGAGGTCTTCGAAGAACAGCTACGCTCGCTGCAACAGCCCGATGTTGCAACGACCGGTTGAACCCGCCTACTGAGCCTTTTCCATCTTCATCTTGAGCTGGTCAGATGCAGAGTGAGGACGGCCTGGACGAGGCTGGTGATCCGGGTGGTCGAGCACCGCAGTTTGCGGAGGAGCCGCCAGGACTTGAGGGTGGCGACGGCCTTCTCGGCCAGGGCCCGGATCTTCGCGTGGGACCGGTTCACCGCCTGCTGGCCTGCGGAGAGGGTCTCCCAGCGTCCCCAGCACGGGATGCGGACCGTGCCACCGGCACCTCGGTATCCCTTGATGCTCCTATAGACGTCAAGTAGTTGAGATGGCGTGGCGAGCGCGGGGCTGGTTGAGAGCGTGGTAGACCTCCCGGGCTATGAAGCGCTTGAGGCAACGGATGATGTCTTTCTTCGTCAGCCCCTGCTGGACGCGCCGCGCGACGTAGGCCCGGGTGCGAGGGCAATAGCGCATACGAACCACCGCGATCATGTGAAGGGCACGGTTGGCCTGGCGATCACCGCCCCGACTGAGGCGGTGTCTGTCGGTGCGCCCGGAAGAGGCTGGGACTGGAGCGGCGCCGCACAGAGCCGCGAAGGCGGCCTCCGAGCGCAAGCGCTCGGGGTTGTCGCCGGCCGTGACCAGCAGCTGGCCGGCGGTCCCTGTGCCCACGCCGAACAGCGCGACCAGTTCGGGGGCAGCCGCCGCGGTGAGCACGGAAAGGTGCTCGTCGACTTCGTCGATCTCTTCGGTGAGTCTGCGGATGCGGCGAGCCAGCTGGCGCAGGGCGAAGCGGGAGGCGTGAACAGGGTCGCCGAGGTCGGGCCCGGGCCGCAGCCGAAGGCAGCTATTGACCAGGGCGGCGCGCGTGAGCCCTGCGAGCGTCTGACGCAGAGGCTCAGGAGTGGTGACTCGCAAGCCGATGAGTTGGTTGATCGCTTGCGTCCTGGCCTTGATCGCGGAGGCGCGGGTCACTCGCAGTTGGCGCAGGGCTTCAACTGTGCCGGTGCGGGATTTGGGAATGGCCTGGGCTCGTCCCGAGGCTGCTGCCCGGGCGGCCACGTAAGCGTCGATCGGGTCGGACTTGCCACGGGAATGGCGAGTGCCCCGGTCGGGGACGTTGACCTCGACCACCACCAGGCCGCTCGCAGTCAGCACGGTGGTCAGCCCCGCCCCATAGGATCCAGTGCACTCGACGCCCACCGCCTGTACCTGGCCGAATGTGCCGAGCCACGTCAGCAGGGCGCGATATCCCTGGGTGGTGGCGGGAAACTCCTGGTCGGCCACGGGCCGCCCGAGCGGGTCGACAACAGCGGCGTGGTGGGTGTCGGTGTGAGTGTCGACTCCGGCAAAGACCTCACGCTCGGGATGCTCGTCGATCATGCTGGGCCTGCTGCCTTCTCATCGCGTGGACAGGGCAGCACGCGCCGGTCGGGAGAACGAACACGACAGTGACGGGGCTTCTCGCACAAGCTCCTATGAAGTCACGACACCCTTCCGGGCTGCGTGCGGTGGTGTCACCGACAGGCCGACAGATCAAGGCAAAGACACGGAAGTTGTGGTCAGTCAGCCCAAGGGTCAGACCTGCCGGTGGCACCACCAACCATCATCACTGTCGGCCCAGCACCGGATGCCGGCCCCGGCGAGGGCGTCGACGATGCCGTGTTCGCGGGCCGCGCGGACGTCGTGGACGGCGCCGGGCAAGGCCGGTGATGCCCACAGCAGCCGGCCGAAGGGGTCGGCGAGTACCTGCACGTTCATCCCGTGCTTCTTGTGCCTGCCGGAGTAGAACGGCCGGTCCGCGGCGATGCGGTCGATGGGCAAGGACCGTGCCGTCGAGGAGGAGATATGCCTTCGCCGGCGCGGTCCGCACCGCTTCGGCCAGGCTGGGGGCGAGAACGGCCAGGAGCTCGACGGCCTCGGTGACGTAGCGGTAGGCCGTCGTGGTGCCGATGCCGAACCCGACCGCGAGCTGGGCATAGGTGTGCCCCATTCGCAGATGGGCGAGGGTGAGCAGGGCCTGGCGGCCCGCGCTCAGGCGCCGCCACCGGGAGCTGATCGCGCGGCGGTGGCGCCGCAACTGCTGCGTGAGGAAGCGGAGGGCGGAACTGGACACGTCGACGCCCGACGGGTAGACAAGCACGTGAAGCCTCTGGTGGAGACGGTTCTCTTGGTCGAAATCCCATCTACCAGGGGCTTCATCACGTTGTCAGGCCAACTGTCGTACATCATCGGCAGTTTGGAGGTGGCTCACTGCGGGCGTCACCGTGGAGATGTTCGAACTGGCGGCATGGTGGCCGAAGTGAAGGAGAGCGATGATCTCGCAGAGCGCTTGGCGCCGGCGTTATGTCGTGCCTGTCGCCAAGGAAGCCGGGCTTGTCCCGGAGGGCGGCGTGCTCCGGATGTTGGGGGAACGCGGCGACTGCGCGGTGCTCGAATTGCAGGCACACCCGATGGATCCGAAGCTCCAGAGCTTCTTCGTCCGGGTGTCCGTCGTTCCGCTGACGGAACGCGCCTGGACTCAGCGCCAGCACTGGGACCAGGCCAAGGACCACCTTCCCGGTTCGGGTTTCGGGATGCTTGGGTGGGAAGTGAAGCCACCTGCGGGTGTGGCCTTCGATGTCCCGGGGGGCAGCTCGCTGGACGGTTTGTGGACGTACGGAGCCGGCGTCGAACCGGAAGAGTGTGCCGAGCACCTGGCCGAAGTGCTGCGCGATCACACGTTTCCGGCCATGAGGCGATTCCTGGACCGTGATGTCCTGGCCGCCGAGATGCGGCAGCGTTCCAGTCACCTGCGACATCACCGTCCGGCCGGTTGGGCAGCCGTCCTCCTCAACGTGGACCGCGTGGCACCGGTAGCCCTGGAACACCTGCTCCAGGCGGTGGAGACCGACTACCCGCTTGCGGACGAGTTCGTCGCCTGGGCCCAGGAGTACGCAGCACGGCACAATACGCCTGACTGACGGCCTCTTGCCTGCAGCACCAACCGCATCACCGCGATCGTCCAAGCCGTGCTGGCTCTTCATCACACGTCAGCGTGAGGTTGGAAAAGGCTCACTTCTACCTCAATAGGCGCAGTCGTCGTACACCTGATAGTCGCGACCTTCGCAGAGGCTGCTGGAGTACCCGGGGTCCCGGATCTCGCTCGTAGGGTTCGGGTCGGCAGGAGCGGGTTTCTCGTTTGCCGAGACGACAATTGACACGACGGCAACGACCAAGAGCGCGACTACAACGAAGATGCATCCTGGATGCTGCTGCCCCGCCATGCCAGGTGCAGCATTGCGTCCTGCGCAGGCGCGGCGGTGGCCTGCCTGCTGGTAGTGGTCATCCATCACTTGCGCATATGGGACACCAATACGCAAGGGGACAATCTTCCCGCAATGCTGGCAGTTGTATTCGCCCATCTTTCCCCCAAAGATCGAGGACGGTTCCCGAGTCCGCCGAACGGCACGCTGCCCGCTCCACGCGCGACGGCGCTCGGCCCCTGCTCTACGGTCACCCGCTCCGCTCGACTCGGTCCTTGGCCCACCACAGGAACGCGGCCGAGTGCTGCTGGTTGGCGAAGCCTTCTCCGACGAGGGTGCGGAGGAGATCATTGCTCCAGAGAATGAGGCGCCCACGGGTCCAGCTCACCGACTCGGGGGCCGGAAGCTCCAAGCCGTAGACCAGCCGCGCGATCTCGCGCTTGCCACCCGCATCCGTCATGTACTTGAGGATCGTGAGGAATCGCTCGGGGTACACCACGCACAGGACCCTTGTCAGGAGCGCTTCCTTGAAGCCGGTCATGGCGAAGGGCTTCGATCCGTCGAGCAGTTGCTGGAGCCGGTCCTCCAAGGGCACCTCGCCGGGCCCGTGCAGGAGGTATCCGATCGTTGAGCGGGTCGCCTCGGCTGCCGCCGCATCACCCATGTCGTTCCACGCGGAATTGAACGTGGCCTGGTTCCCGGGCCGCGCGCCGATCTCGGAGTTGGCGAAGTCCTTGAGCACCTGCGGGTTGCACGTCCGCAGTCCGTCGGGGGCGAATACCTCCTGGTACTTGGCCCAGTAGGCGGCTACTCGCGAGTCGAGGTCCGGCTTGACCGCGAGGTACTGCGCCTTCAACCGGGCCACGCGCTCCAACCGCTCGGGGTCGACGTCCTCAGGTTTCGGGAACCGTGCCTTGAGCGCCTCGAAGGAGCGGGGCGTCTGCTTCTGCGGGGACGGGAGCCCGCCGTGCTCCCACTCGAAGCCGCACCGGTGTCGGACCACCCGGCGTCCGCCGTCGAGCGTCGCGCGCACCTCGATGTCCTCGTCGTCACTGCACAGCGGACACATGGCCATGGACATGGCTACCCCCGGTTCTCCTCGCGCCGCCGCCCGCCCCCCGAGCCGGCTCGCTCCCCATCGGTTTGAAGGGTGCGGCAACAGGGCCGCATCGACGGTGAGCGTACCCGTCGCCCCCGCATGGTGCTGCCAGGCCGCGTGCGCGGAACGGCGGGGGCGGGCGTTCGCTGCCAGCCCTGCTGGAAATGGTTCCGCGCCGCCAGATGCGCCCGTGCCCGGCACGTGTCGGTCCGGAATCAACTGGGTGGATTCGGGCCGGACCGCGGGGCGTCGGGCCGTAGGATTCGGCAGTGAGTGCCGACGGTGTCTACCCGTCGCGTGCCCTCGCTGGGGAGGAAACCACATGCAGGACCCTTCGGACTCGATGGAGATAGCCGTTCCGGGGGAGAACGGTCGGAGCGATTCCGCCGACTCGCTCATTGCAGACGGCCCGGTGTCCGACTCGGACGTCGACTCGACGGCGGTGTCGACGGTCCTGGTGGAGGTGCTCCCGGGGGTGGCCGTCGTCGCCGGTGAGGTCCCGCCGGAGCTGAAGCCTGATCTGATCGACTTCGGGATCGTTCCGGCTGCCGACCGCAAGCAGATCTCGGCGGTCCTCGCCTCGATCGGTAACGCGGCGACCTTGGCAGGCAATCTCGGAAACGCGTTCGCCAGCGTGCAGGGGCTCTACAGGATCGGCGACACGGCGCAGGCCCTGCTCAAGAGCGGCGCGACCCTCGCCGCCAAGGACGGCGGGAACCTCGGCGCGGTGATGGTTCCTGGCCACTTCTTGCATCAGGCTCGCTTCTACTCCGTGAACGCGGTGAGCAAGGCGCAGACCGCGGCCTCGGTCGGGCCGGCGCTGGCCATGGTAGCCCTTCAGATGATGCTGAGTGAGGTCTCGGGCCTCGTCAGGGCCAACCTCGCGGTGACGAGTCAGGTCCTCGCAGACATCCGCAAGGATCAGTGGGCTGAACTGACCGGGCTCGTCGCCGCCATCGATCGCGCGGTCGCCCAGGCGCGGGAGATCGAATCGGTCCCGACGTCCTTGTGGGATGACGTCGCGGGCAGCGGAGCGCTGCTGCAGAAGCAGCTTGAGCTCTACCAGGGGAACGTCCGCGACCACGTCCGGCAGATCGGTCGGGCTGACGCACGCAGCCACCGTGAGTATTTGCAGACGAACGCCGAGGCGATCGCTTTCGACGCCTACGCCCTCCTGTCCTCCCTCAAGGCATGGACCGGGTACCACGCGCTCCGCGCCGCGAGGGCGAGAGCCGCTGGGCGCGAAGACGCCGCCGAGGCGCAGTATGCCGAGGTCATCGCACGCGACACCCGCGCGGAGTTCGACTCCGTCCTCGCCGAGTCGACGAGCCTCGTCGACTCGCTGACGCGGGAGTTGCGGATCACCGTCGAGCTCCCCGGGCCCGACTCATGGCCGCTGCCGGGGAAACGGAAGGACGTGAAGGCTGCCCGTGAAACCTCCGCCCGGCTTCTGGAAGCAATCGCGCCGCTTGCCGACGCTCTTCACCCGCCGACTCCCCCGCTCGAGGCCCCGAGCATCGTCTGCGCCCCCGAATCGCTGACTCTCGAACCGTACCTTCCCATCCTGCGCTGGTTCCTCAAGGACGGTGAGGCCCTGCGCGTCCTCGGCTTCCCCGACCAGCTCGATGCCTTCGGCCCCATCTCCGCGATCTTCAGCGGAGCAAAGGAGAAGTTGGCTGCGGCAAGGGACAAGACCTCGGCAAAGACCCTGGTCGCCGTCACGGATCGCCGCATCATCACAGCCAGGGCGAACGCATTCCTCGAGCAGGGCGAGATCGTTCGAGACATCCCGATCGATCTCGTGCGATACGTACGGGCAGCGACCGCGCAGGACGGAAACGCGCGTCCGGCGATCGATCTCATCACGCGCGACGAAAACATCCGGTGGCTCTTTCAGACCGACGTAGCCGACACCGAAGTGGACGCGCTCGCCGCCGTGCTTGCCGAATCGATGACGATCCCGGACGTGGAACGCAATGAGTTTCAGCGGCGCCGCTACGCCCTCCCCCAGGCGGGCGGAAAGAACGAGAACGCCAGCACCAGATCTGCGGAACCGGCTGGTTCCGACGCCACAGCCTGTGACAGCGAGTAGAACCGGAGCGGTCGATCGTTTTCGGGGAGCCGGTCACCGCAGCAGAGCGTGGACGGGCTCGCCAGCGTACGAGATTCGACCGAGCAGCCTGGGCCCATACCGAACCGCTCCATGATCCGGGCGATCACGCAGCGAGTTTCACGTGATCGCCCGTCAGGTCCTACGCCAGGTAGGTGCCTGCAAAAGCGCCGTCGAAGCCGAGCGCGGTGAGGGCCTGCTCGACGCTGGGGTAGTTCGTGACGTCCGGGGTGCCGCTCAGAGCGTCGAAGTCGGCGCGGCTGATCTCGGGTTCGAGCCACTGGTCGCCGCACCGGCAGCAGACCCAGACGTTGCGGCCGTGGTTGATGAGCAGCCAGTCGCGTCGGGCCCGGCAGCCCGAGCACATCGCGGGGATGCCGCCGAAGGCCAGCTCCTGCGGGTGGCTGAGGCAGCGGGTCGCGCCGGGGCCGTCGGCCGGCTGAGTCTCGTTCTGGAGGTACAGCAGGGGGTCGGTGCCGGCAAGGAGGGCGGGCAGCACGGGTGCCGGCTCGGTGGTGTGGTCGGTGGTTCTGAGCACGAGCGTCATCTCCCGGTCGAGGGCTTGCTGTTTTCAGCCGTAACAGCCGGTGGAACCGCTTGTCCAGGCATTTCGAGGCATCCGGCGGCCAGTGACCAGCTTTCCGGGCGCACTGGTCAGCGGCGCGGCGGGCGACTGCGCGGGGCAGGGACGGCAGGGCGCGGCGCTGCTGCGGATGTGTTCCGTCCGCTGGTGGGGCGGGCCGAGGGCCTGTTCGGCCGGGTGCCAGCCTGCTGGCGATGAGTAGCTTCCCCTGGGTGGGCGGGGAGCTGCGCGATCCGGCGCAGGCGCCAGACCAGGACGTCGTTCACGTCCGCGGCGGTGTCGAGTTCGCGCATGTCGATGGCCCGCTGGAGGAGGACCTCGGGGTCGTGTCCTGCTGCTTCGGCCTGGGCGAGGGTGGCGGCCAAGGCGTCCGTCTGCGTCGAGGCGCCTTCTGTGCGGACGTCCTGTTCCTTCAGGACTGTTCGGATGGTGCTCTCGTACTTCCGCCGGTCGGCCTCGGGCAGGGCGCGGCCTTGGTCGTGGAGTGCTCGCATGGGGGTGTTGGCGGCGAGGCGGTAGGCGGTGCGGAGGTGTTGGGCGGTCTGGCGGGCGGCGTGGGCCTGCTGGGCGTGGCCGTGGGCGGAGTGCCAACGGGCGGCGGCGAGGGCGACCAGGACGAGGGTGGAGACGAGCATGGCGGTGGTGCCGCCGTCTTCGCCGCGCCCGAGGGCGCCGCCGGCCTGGATGATGCCTCGGGCGGCGAAGCGGATGGCTCGGGTGTCGGCGCGCTCTGCTCGCACGTGGCTGCGGGTCGCACGTTCGAAGGATCGGGCGGCGGCGGCCAGCTCGGCGCGGGTGGCGGCGGGGGAGGTCTGGGCGAGGGCGTCGAGGAGTTCTCCGACGCCGACGAGGTGGGCGGCGGCTTCGTCGTCGTCGCGGTCGAGGAGGACGGCGGCGTGCTCGGCGGTGCCGGTGGCGCTGCGGCGTGCTCGGGCGGGTGGGGGCCAGTCCGGTCGGCCTTCGGCAGCGGGGGGCGCGGCCTGGTCGGTGAGGCCGTCGGCCAGGTGGTGGCGGATCTTCGGGAGGGACAGGTCGGGGGCGAGCTTGGAGCCGGGGTACCAGATCGGGTCGCCGTGGCGGTTGCGGTCGCCGGGAAGGGCTACGTTGTAGCCGAGGGCGTCACCGGACGATGCGTGGCGCACCTTCACGCGCAGGCCCGCCTCGTGAAGGCGGGTGAAGAACTCCTCTTCGGTGGCGGCTCCGGCAAGGGCTTGGCGGACGGCTTCGCGGAGCGTCTCGCGGGGGGTCTCGGGGCGGCCGGTGCGTTCGGCCTTGAACTTCTCGGCGCTGGTGGGGTTCTTCGCTGCGGTGCCGTCGCCGGCGTTGAGGCGGCGCAGGTCCATCTCCTTCTCGATGCGCCGGCATTCGGCCTGGGCCTTGTTGAAGTCGTAGTTCAGGCGTGGGTTGCGCAGGTCTCCTCGGACCAGGGTGGCGACGATGTGGATGTGGTCTTCCGCGTGGCGGACGGCGATCCACCGGCAGCCGTCGGGATCACCGTCCGGGGCGATGCCCGTGGCGTGGACGATGCGCTGGGCGATGGCGTTCCACTCCTCGTCGGAGAACCGCCGGTCGCCGGGGGCGGTGCGGACCGAGCAGTGCCAGACATGCTTGGCGGGTGCGCGGTCGCCGGCCTGCTTGACCCGCAGGTCGAGGGCTGCGGTGAGGCGGGCGAGGGTGGCCTTCGGGTCGGGGTCGGGGCTGGTGTCGCGGCCGGGGTCGGGGGCGAAGCCGTCCCAGGAGCCCACGAGGTGTGCGTCGGTGTGCTCCTCGCGTCGGCCGGGGCCGTAGAGGTAGACGAGGAGTCCGTGGGTGCGGGAGCCGCGTCCGATGTCGGGGACCATCACAGCCTCCTGGTCACCAGGTCGTTCGCCGCGTCGTCGAGGCGTGCGAGAAGCCGGGTAAGGGCCATGAGGGCGTGGTCGAGTTCGCCGACCCGCGGGCGGCTGCCGCTGTTGAGGGTGTAGGCGATCTGGTTGGTGTTGTTGCCGATCCGGGCCAGGGCGGTGCGCAGGGCGGCGAGTTCGTCGATGGCCGCGTCGAGTTGTTCGTTGGTGTGCAGGGCGGTCGAACCGCGGGCGGCGGCTAGACCGGCGGCGGCGAGGAAGCGGGCGACGGTGACGTTGCGCTGCGCGGCTGCGGCAGCGATCTCGGCTTTCTCGTCGTCGGAGAGGCGGGTGGTCGTCTTGCGGGTGCGTTCGCTCGGGTTACGGGGGCGGCGGCGCGGTGTGCGGTCGGGGAAGGCGGGTGTGCTCGGGCTCGGTTGCTCGCGGTGGTCGTCGTGGTCGGCTTCTCCCTCGGTGACCGGCGCCCCCTGGTGCCGGTTGCCCGGCTGGTCCCCGTGCGCCCTCGCTCGGGGACCAGCCGGGCTTCCCTCGCCCTCTGGGGCGGGGGCAAGTGCGTGCGACGGGCCGTAGGACCGTCGTACGCGATAGCTTGCTCCGCCAGGAGCCGTCGTGGGGTCACGCTGCTCTCCGGCCGTGGTCGCTGCCGGGTCGTCGGTGGTCACCGGCTCGTCTCGGGGTTCTGCTGCTGGATTTCGCGGACGATTTCCTCGATCCAGTCCATGGCGAGGACCGGGTGGTGGAGGGTCCAAGGGCGGTCGTGCTGCCCGCGCTGCACGATCCAGGTGGTATCGGGGCCGGATTGGGCGTGGTGGAGGTGGCCGCGCTGGTGCAGGACGGTCAGCCAGGACTCAACTTCGGCGGGCGTGGCCGGGTGAGTGCGCATCAGGTGGGCTCCGCTTCTGTTCGGGAGGGGTGTCCGGAGCGGGTGACCGGTCGGGGTGACCGGCTCGGTCACCCGCTCCGTGGAGGTTCGGTCAGGGGCGGGTTGAGGTGACCGGTTGTCCGTGCTGGGCGCGGAGCTGGGCCATCAGGGTGGTCAGGGTGTCGCTGGAGAGCGGGATCTGCTGACCGCGGATCGCCTGGGCGACCACCTTGCGGGTCAGCTTGTCCTGGGTCCTGACCGCCGACCGGGCGATCTTCAGCAGCTCCTCGGTGTCCGGGTCGGGCCGCCGGTCACCAGGTGTCCGGGTGCCCCGGTCAGTGACCGGCGGCTGGGTGACCGGCTGACCGGGATCCGCTGTCTGGCTGTTCTGGTCACGGGTGACCAGGGCAGCGTCTTCGGCGCGGTCAGTGACCGGCCGCGCCGTGTCCGGCTGTCCGGGCAGGTCAGCGGCCTTGTGCCGCTGACCGGAGTGACCGGGATGACCGGTGACCGGCGTCGGACTGTCCGCCGGGGTCGTGTCCCCGGTCAGTGACCGGGGGGCGGGGGCCTTCTTGTCCAGGGGCAGCGGGGGCTGGTCGGTCAGTGCAGTGACCGGCTGACCGGGGGTGCCCTGACCGGCCGCTGGCTGCTGCTGACCGACCCAGTCGGTCGGGGTGACTTCGGCGGCGTCGAGCCGGTCGACCTGACCCGGGTGACCGGCCTGACCGAGGTCCTCGCGGTCACTGCTCTTGACCGGCCTCCGGGCGATGAGGATGTAGAGGTGGACCGCTCCGGCCAGGGCGAGCGGGGCGATGGTGGACAGCACCGCGACCACCGTGTCTCCGAGCCGGAGGCCGGTGCCGGCGACGGTCTGCTCGTTGAGCCGGACGGCGTGGAGGGCGTTGGCCCAGATGCTGGCGGCGGTGGCCGTGCCGAAGAGGGTCCAGACGTAGAGCCTGGCGCGCAGCGGCGCGTCGCGCAGGACCAGGAGCGCCCGGACGCCGTAGGCGATGAACCCGTCGATCACCAGGGGGAAGAGGTAGGTCAGGAAGCCCCGGATGTGGATGGCGACGGCCATCTGCTGCAGGGCGTCGTACGACAGGGCGCAGCCCGCGCCGCCGAGGGCGATGACGACCGCGCGGTCCCAGCCGGATATGTGCGCCGTCTTCGGCGCGGTCGTGGCGCTCACGCCGCCGTCCCGAAGTCGTCGCGGCCCAGGCGCTCGCCGCCGGCCTCGAGCGTGGCGGTGGCCGTCTCGGTCTGCTTCAGATCTCGGTTGCGCAGGGCGCGGCGGAGTTCGCGGTACCGCTTCTGGGCATGCTCCTCACTGATCTTCAGCAGTCGGGCCAGGCGCTGCTCGGTCACCCCGTGGCGGAAGGCGGCGCGGATGACCGCGCGGCGCTCGGCCTTGGTGAGGTGGATGTCGCGGCCGGCGATGGTGTCGTTGACCCGGCTGTAGTCGAGGCGGTCGGCGATCTTCTCGTGTAGCGGCTGGCGCTCCTCCTCGGTCAGTCCGCCTCGGATGCCGTCGGCGTCGCCGCCTTCCAGCGCCGCGTCTAGGCAGGTTCGGCGGACCGGGCACTGGTTGCACAGCGCCTTCGCTGCGGTGATCTTGTCGGTCTCGTCCGGCTCGGGGAAGAAGATCTCTGGGTCCACCGGGTTGCACTCGGTGCTCTGGCAGACGGCGTCGGCCCGCCAGGTCTGGTCACCGAGGAGGCGGTGGCGAGTGGGGCTGTTCGTCGTGGGGGTCATGCAGGGTGCTCCGATCGCTCTCCGCGCGCAGGGGCGCCGGCGGAGAGGTGCGCTGGGTCGGGGAAGGGCTCGGGGCGGCGCGTAGCGGGCGCGGCCCGGCGTGGTGACTTGGGATTGGTCAGGCCGCGAGGCGGTGCCGTCTGCGGTCGACCTGCTCGAACTCGACCCGGGTGGTCATCTGGGCGAGCCGGGAGGCGACGCGGTCGCCGAGCTGGGCCCGGAGATCGCTGATGCGCAGGTTGGTGGTGATCAGAGTCGGGAGTTCGTAGTTGTACCGGCGGTTGATCAGCCGGTACGTCACTTCCTCGGTCCAGTCGCTGGCCTTGGCGGCGCCGAGGTCGTCGATGATCAGCAGCGGGCAGCGGCTGACGGTGGCCAGCTCCCGCTCGCTGTCGGCTCCGGGCCGGGGCCGCAGGTCGGCGTACAGGTCGGCAGCGGTGGTCGCGCGCCAGCGCACGCCGACTCCGCTCTGCACCAGAGCCCGGACCGCGCCGTACGCCTGGTGCGTCTTGCCCGCGCCGACGACGCCGGCCATCAGCAGGCTGGGGCCGGTGGTGACCTGCCGTCTGGCTCCCTGGTTGGGGGCGACGGCGGCGTCGGCAACGGTCCGGACCCAGGTCAGGACCTGGGGGTGGTCGGCGACGGCGGCCCGGTAGCGCGGGGGCATCCCGGCCGACAGGGCCTCCAGCGGGGAGACGGTCTCGTCCTCGGCCGGTACAGCGACGGCAGCGGGGTCGATGTTGCGGGTGGCCAGGATCCGGGCCATCCGGTCCAGGGTGCCCTCGCCGAGGGTCTGCGGTTCGCGGTGTCGGGTGCGCATCACAGCTCCTCGGCGTAGGCGGCAGCGGCGTCGGTCGGGTTGGTCCACGCCTGGTGGGCGGGCACGTTAGGCCGGATTCCCGGCCGTGCCAAACCGCTGAGGCGTGCGTTCATGGCCTCGTTGACCATGCTGGTCAGCACGCTGGGGTGCTTGGGGTTGGTGGCGAAGTTCGCCAGCCCGGCGCGGATGTGCTCGGGGGCGATGCCTTCGCCCAGGAGCTTCTTGGTGATCCGGCCGAGGTGTCCGATCACGTCGCTGGGCGGGCGCTCGTCGCAGGCGGCGACGTACTCGCCGACGAGTTGGTTGGCCGAGACGCCGGCTGCGGGCGCCGTGCGCCCAGTAGGGACAAGGGATCCAGGATCCAAGATCCTAGATCCAGGCGCCGAGCCCTCCCCGACGCTTCGGGGAAGGTTCGGAGAACCCTCGGCGAATGCGCCCTGACCTGTGCTTTTCTCCGCCTCGTGCTGTGAGGCTCCGATCATGCCGTCGAGGGCGTCCTGGTGGGCAGCGGGAGCCTCGCCTGCGCGGTCGCGAGGGGACGCGGTGGCCGGAGCACCCGAATCGAGGGTTCGAGGAGTACTCGGCGAACCCTCGGCGAGCCCTCGGCGAGTGGTGGACGAGTCCTCGGTCCGCTTGCTGCAGGTGCCCTTGCAGGGGGCGCACCGGGCAGCGGCCTGGTGCGCCGGGCAGGTGGGGATGCGCGACTGGCTCGGCTTGTCGATCTTCTGGTGGTCGGACCAGGTCACGATGTGGAGGTAGCGGCGGCCGTCGCAGCCGGTGTACCGGCAGATCAGGCCTGCGTTCGCGAGCTGGTGGAGGTCGTCCTCGACGTGGACCGAGGTGTGCTCGACCCGGAGGGGCCAGAGGAGTCCGGCGATGATCGCGGCGTTGTCGCGGTGGCGACCGTGGTCGTCGGACTGGGTGAGGAGCCCGAAGAAGGTCCGCTCGGCCTCGACGCTCACTTCGGCGAGCGACTCGGAGACGAACGCCTCCGGCTTGATGGTTCGGATCCGCGCCATGTCAGCGGCCCCGGCCGGCGGCAGCCGAGTCGCTGTGGGTGAGGGTGGCGTCGGCAAGGTCGAAGACGTGCGGCCTGGTCCAGTCCGCCTCGGGCCAGGTCCGCAGGATCCAGCGGGCGGCGACCCTGGCGGTCGTACAGTTCGTCGTCAAGATCCTCCCGGACTCGTTCCTGACGACGGCGTGCAGATGGGGCCACCTCTGCTTCGGGTCGTCGAGACCGACCCGGACCGTGGCCGCGCCCGGGATCATGTCGGCGAGCTGGGTGGCGAGGCGGTGCTGGCGGCCGGTTTCCGGGCAGGCCAGAGTTCCACTCGGCATGGCGAGCATGCGATACTCCGTTGTTCGTAGGAGCGCGGTGCGGTGGTTCTCGTGCAAAAGCCCCGCCGCCCGCGTGATGTGTTGGACACCTCTTGAGGTGTCGGCCCGGCGCTTGGGAGTTAGCAGCTCCCGGGCGCCGGTTCTTTATTGCTGGCGTTCATCACGGGCCGTTCGCCTGCATCGGCCACCTCTCCTGTGCTCTGCCTCTGCGCACGCCTGCCCTCGAGGGCGAGGGTGCGCACCCCTGCGTTTTTCGGTAGCCTGAAACTATCTTGACCAACTCGAAAGGTCAACGTCTCGAAGTTTCTTCGGCTCTCCCGAAAACGAGGTCTGATGCCAGCTCGCCGCTTCGACAGAACTCGCATGCGCTCGGTGCGCCGGGCTGCCGAGATCTCTCAGTCCGACGTGGCGTCCGCCCTGGGTGTCGCGGATTCGACGGTGGCAGGGTGGGAGCTCGGCTCGTCCACGCCGGATCAGGAGAAGCTGTCCGCCCTGGCCCAGGTGCTCAAGCAACCGGTGGACTCCCTGTTCCCCCGGGACGGCCTGCCCGACCTCACCGACCTGCGGTGCGACGCCGGCCTGCACCGGTACGAGATGGCGGCGGTCATCGGCACCAAGAGCGACGGCCCAGTGGCCGGCGCGGAACAAGGAGTGCGGCGCCTCAAGGACAAGTACCTCCCCTCTTTGGCCGAGGCGTACGGCGTCACCGTGGACGAGGTGAGACGGGCGCAGGAACGTTCCATGGCCAAGGCTCGCGGCGAGGAAGTACAGCGGGAGGCCGCTTTCGTTCCCGAGGCCGAGGAGCCCCCTCGTACGCTGGCCGGGAAAATCACCTTGCTGCTCGAACGCTCGTATCCTGAGGGAACGGCGCCAGGGGACGCGGAGATCGCCAAGGCCGTGAACGCGTACGCCGGGGCGGAGGTCTCCAACCCCGAGATGATGGCAGCCCTCCGGACGGGCTCTGCCGGAACCCCTGCTCCCGTTGTTCTGGAGGGGCTCGCCGACTTCTTCGGTGTCGCGCGTCTGTACTTCGAGCCTGACGATGCCGTCGTGCGCCAGGTCTATGAAGGGCTGCGCCTGATGTCGGCCGCCAAGCACGGGAAGGTGGGTCGCGTCCGCGCCCGCGGCCTCGGCTCCGAGGGTCTACCCGCAGAGGTCCTTTCCATCCTGAACGAATTCGCGACCGAGTTCGAGAAGAAGGCCGGCCCCACCGACAACGAGTAGTGCCCTGACTCCGGCTTCTCAGCTTGGGAGGCAGGGCACTTGGGCAGGCGTCCCCTACTCGGCCGCCGACGTCGGCTCGTAGTGCTCTCCGCCGACGAACACGGCACGGACGTTCTTCAGCGCGCCCAGGTCCGAAAGCGGATCGCCGTTGACGAGGAGCAGGTCGGCGCGGTGTCCGGGAGTGATCCGCCCGGTCGTGGTGTCCAGCCCCAGCGCCGTGGCCGCTTCGGACGTCGCCATGTCGATGATCGCGGCGGGCGTCAGGCCCAGGTGGGCGTAGAACGAGAGAGCCGGGACCAGTCCGTCGAATCCGGCGCGCTGCACGCCGGCGTCCGTGCCGGCCACCAGGCGTACGCCCGCGTCGGCCATCCGGCGCACCATGTCGAACATCGCGGCGGCTCGCTCCTCTCCGAAGATTCGGGGAAGCATCTGCCAGTGAGGGCTGACCGCAGGGCAGACGGCGATCCCCCGGTCGATGATCTGCTGCACCACGTCCTGCCGGAAGTCGAGGCCGCCGCCGGTCATCCAGGTGCAGTGCTCGATGGTGTCCACCCCCGCCTCTACGGCGGCGGCAATGCCATCGGCTCCGTGCGCGTGGGCAGCGACGGGAACGCCTGCCCGATGGGCCTCGTCGACGAGGGCGCCCAGTTCTTCCTTGGTGAACTGGGACTCGTGGCTCTTGGGACCGTCCTTCGTCAGGCCGCCGCCGGTGACCATGGCCTTGATGACTCCGGCGCCGGCCGCGAGATTGCGACGGACAAGGTCGCGGGCCTCGGCTTCACCGGCGATCTCGCCTCCGAGGAAGTGGCAGTGCCCACCTACTGTGGTCACCGGCGTGCCTGCGGACACGATCCTCGGCCCCAAAGTTCGGCCCTCGCTGATCTCGGCGGCCAGCCGGAGGACCAGCCCACCCCGGTCGCCGAGGTCGCGGGCCGTGGTGACGCCGCTGCGCAGAAGCTGCTCCGCACGATGGCGCATGTCTTCGAGCAGGACTTCGTCCGTCGAGGTCTGGAGGCCGGCCACCGGGTCGGGGCTGCCGTCGAAGACCAAGTGGACGTGAGCGTCGATCAGGCCCGGCATGATCGTCCCGTCGAACGCGAACCGAGGCGTGTCGGCGCCGGCCTGCTCCTCGACCTCCTTGCGCGGTCCGACAGCAGCGATCAAGCCGTCCTTGACGAGGACGGCCCCGTCTTCGAGATACGTCCCCGATCCGACGATGACTCGTCCGCCGGTGATCAGCATGCTGGCTCCTTGGGCGTGGGGGGTCATACGGCGTTCCTCAGAGCGTCGGACACCTCTATCAGTTGTTTCACATCCGACTCGCGGTCGCTTCCCAGCGCCATCGCGAGAGGGACGGCACGGCGCGGCGCCGGAACCCCTTCCTCGATTCGTCCGGCGGCCCTCCGGAGTCGGGCCGCGAGCTCGTCGGTGTCGAGGTCGAGCATCGCGCTGTCGTCGCCGTCGTCCAGAAGGTACGGGCTGATGTCCACCAGGCCGTCGCGGCATTCGACGATGCGACGGTGGTAGCGGCGGTGCACACCGCGGGCACGCCAGCGGTCGAGCGCCGCCGGGGAGGCCGGCCGCAGCACAGTGTCGGGATACGCCTCCGTCAGCAGTTCCCACAGGGGGGCGAGGCGGCGGTGATCACGTCGGTGCCGGAGCCAGAGCCGCAGGGAGGAGAGCCGTGCTCGCGCGCCGGAGTAGGTGATACCGGCCGCGAACAGCAGGATAGACGCGACCAAGAGGAAGGCGACGGCTGCCATCACGGGATGAGGCACCTCGCCGCCGCCCCATCGAACGGCGACGATGACGGCGCGGATCGCGCAGGCGATGGCCATCGCGCCCAAGCCGACGGCCGTCATCCACAGCCCGGTGGAATGCGGCCGACGGGACATGCGCGCGTACTGGGTCGTCCAGCGGTACGCCATGCCCAGGGCGTACATGAGGTAGAGGCCGGCGCCGGCGTAGAAGAAGGCGATCTGCGGGACCGTCATGTCGGCCGTGCTGAAACTGCCGGCGAAGACCTCGTGCGGGACCGTCAGCGCCGCCGCGCTGATCGCGATCACGACGAGGCCGACGGCGACCGCTTCCTTGCGCGCCCGCCGGCGCCCCGCCTCTTCGTCGGCAGCAGAGAAGAGGTAGAAGCACATCAGGAAGTAGACCGTCAGGAGCAGCAGGACGTTCTGGATCAGCTTGGCCGCTCCGTGGCCGGCGACCGTGTCGACGCCGGAGGCGCCTCCCGGCATGGCGACGGGGTACGAGAGCGTGGCACAGAGAAGACAGAGCGTGACGGAGCGCAGGGGTGCGTCGTGGGGAGAGCGTTTCAGCTGGTAGACCTTCCAGCCGAGGGCGGCGACAAGCACCAGAAGGAGCAGTTCCACAGCTACAGCCACCCTCGCCGGTCACCGAGCGCCGCCTCGACACGGCGCAGCGAGGGGTCGGTCGACAGCGGCGTTGCGCCGGCCAGCAGGGACGACCACTCCAGGATGATCGTGGCCACCAGCTCGACGGAGCACTCCTCGCCGTCGTCGTACGAGCAGCGACGCGCCACGCGCTTGATGGTCTTGGGCGCGAAGACGGGCAGCATGGCGGCCCAGCCTTCGACGAAGACGGCGGTCTCCTCCTCGGCGGCGACCGCAGGATCCGCCTCCGGCCGAGCCTCGACGGCTTCTTCGTTCTCCGCGACGAAGATGTGGCCTACTTCGTGGAGGATGATGTGCTCTTGGTGCATACGGGTCGTTTCCTGCTGGTACAGGATCACGTCGTAGTCGTCGTACTCGACCCACATCCCCGAAGGACCCGGCTTCGGCAGAGGGGCTTCCCGCAGGTACAGAGGTCGGCCCCGGCGTCGGCTGAGCGCCTGGCACAGCTCCTCTATATCGAGTGGCGGTGCGATTCCAAGGTCCTGCAGCTCACGCCGAACCAGCCGATGCAGGTCACCTTCCACGGTGCGGTTCACGGCCGGCCGCCAACGACTGAGTCGCCCGGCTCGACCACCTCCACCTTGCGAAGGAACCGATCGCCCTACCGCGCCTCGGGCACGATTCTCTGACCACACTGGGTAATCCTCCAACCGTCCAGTGATCGCTCCCCCGAGCAGGGGTAAACCCCCATTGATGACGTTTGATCCCTGAGCCCAGTCAGCCTTGGCCGGATGCGCCCACAGGCTCCACGAGGTGCCCCACGGCCCGTGACCACTCAACCGTCAGGCCTCGCCACCTCACGGCGATATCGCATACGCGAACATCACGAACCCGCTGATGGGGCACCTTCGGCCAGGTCTCGGGAACCTGATGGACAGTACGTGATCGCGCAGGCGAACCACGAACCCCTACTCATGATCCACCGGGTCGGCACAAATACCCTAAAACGGCCATAAGTATACCATCAAGAGCCCCCGACCTGGCCTTTTCCGACCTCACCATGCGCACCTCAAGTGCCGAGTTGCAGCACTGGTCCGTTATGAATCCGAGATATTTACACTCCGGCAAAACCTGACAGATAGCCCACGTTTTCACGAAACGCTCACCTCAAGGCCACATGTGGCACCGGCCACTCTGGGGCACATCGGGCGCTAGCGACCATTACCCTGTCCCGCATGTCGAAAGCCCTCCCCGAACAGACCGACGACTACAAGAAGTTCTGGAATGAATACCACCTGTGCACGCTCACTACGCTGCGGCCTGACGGCGGACTGCACGTGGTCCCGGTCGGAGTGACCATCGACCCGACCGTTGGCATCGCCCGAGTTATCACCCGCAAATCAAGCCGGAAGGTCGCCAATATCCTGGCTGACGGCGGCCAGGGGCGCGTTGCGGTATGCCAGGTGGACGGAGGTCGGTGGGCTACGCTCGAAGGAACGGCGAAGGTTTCAACCGACGCTGCCGAAGTCGCAGAAGCCGTGGCCTGTTACGCAGAGCGATACGGACGCATGCCAGCTCCAGACCCCGAGCGCGTCGTCATCCGGATCGCCGTGGAGAGGGCCATGGGGCAGGTTTCCGCCCAACGCCACGGTCCCGCCTCAAGGGCTGCGGCGTAGCACCTCGCTGGAGGGGCTTCCTCAAGCTCTGGCTGATCGAGCGTTACTCCTCGTAGGCCCATGCCCGGCCGGTCTGCCGGTACTCCTCGACAGGGATGGGGTCGACGCCGGCCCTCATGCGTGAGGTGTAGAGCAGGCCGTCCAGGTGGTCGATCTCGTGGTGGATCAGTCGGGCGAGCCCGCGTTCGTAGACCGTGGTCACTGTCTGGCCTTCGAGGGTGGTGGTCTCCACGGTGATCCGCAGCGGTCGGGGGACGAGGCCGCGTACGTCGAAGTAGCTGAGGCAGCCCTCGTACTGCTCATCCTTGTCGATGGAACTGTCGGTGATGCGGGGGTTCAGCAGGACGATAGGCGGGGTCTCGAGGCCCGGGGGCTGAACCACGGCAGCGGCCCGGCCGATCGCGATCTGAGGCGCCGCGAGCCCCATGCCCTTCGCGAACGGGTGCACCTGCCCGATCCGCTCCATGGCGGAGAACAACCGCTCGACGGCTTGCTCAGCTACCTGGCGCTCGGCCGGCAGATCGAAGGCGCGGGCCGGTTCGGCGAGGACGGGGGCTCCGCGCTGCACGACTCCGAGGTCGCGCATCTGCTCGCTGGGCCGCACCTGGGTCACCTGAACTCCCCTTGATTCATGTCACGTTCGGGACTCGCCCGGAATCTCCATTCGAGACGGTACCGGGCGTGGAGGGCAGGTGTGGACGTGCTCCAGGAGAAGATCCGCTTCCCGTTCTCCTCGTGCTGGACCGGTGCCGTCCTGAGCGGGGCGGCCTCGGCAGTCATGGAGGTCTCGGTGCCCCACACGGCGGGGTCGAGGTCGGCAGGGAAGGCGAGTTCGACCGCCAGGTGTTCGGTGGGCAGGCGGACGGCGCGCTGGAACCACCTTCCCCACTGTTCCTCCCCCACGGAGTAGGCGTACTCGATCCAGACCGACTCGCCCGGATAGAGGGGGAAGCGGCCCTCGCTATTCTCGAAGCGCAGCCACACTTCCTTGAAGGCGTCGCGGTCGTGCTTGGCCTGCCAGCGCATCTCTTCACCGCGGCAGGTCGCGGTCAGTGCGAGGTCGTCCCAGGTCAAAGGGTGGGCACGGTAGTGGGCGTTGGAGCGCTCGGGTTCGCCGGGGTAGCGGTCGACGCTGATGCGGATGAGATAGCGGGTGATCGGCTCGGTGCCGGTGTTCCGCAGCAGCCGACACATCGTGAGCCGGTAGAGGCGGCCGTCGTAGTCGAGGCGGGCTGCGTCGTGCTCGACGACGATCGCCGAGCCGGTCGCGTACGGCTGCTCCATCCTGCGGGGAGCCGGTACGGATGCGGACGGCGCGGTACGGGCCTTCGCCGCCTCGTAGTCGAGCCAGCACTTCCAGATGGCCTTGCCGGCGCCGAGGGTCTCCTCGGCGCGGCGGGCGAAGTCCTCGGTCGGCTTGTGCCGGCCCGACTCGATGTGGCTGACGTAGGACGGATCGAAGCCCATCCTCTTGGCTAACGCTCGCTTCGGAAGGCCCCGTACCTCGCGCCAGTGGGCGACCGTCGCCGCGAAGTCCTCGGCAGCTTGGTCGACCGTCTGGGCATCGTTCCGCGCGTCCATCGAAGCCCCCGCCTGGATGCTGGATGAGATGAGTGAACCGTGCGTGATCTCGATTCATCATTCTGTCACGGTCCCGTTCATCGGTTTCCTTCCTTCACCGGCCCAGGTCGACCCCCGGGCCCCGACGAGGAAGGCGGCAGCGATGCGCTTGCTGTATCTACTCAATGTCTCCAACGCCAGCCAGTTGGCCGCCGATTCGGGTTTCACCTTCGCCAACCTGCTCGCCCCGGCCCTGACAGACGCCGGGGTCGAGGTGACCGTGGCCTCGCCGGTTGCGGTCGGCGACGCCCGGGTCGCCTTCGAGCCCACCGTCTCGCCGTCCACGAAGTACCGGGCCCGCTTCGACCCCGGCATGGGCGCCCTGGTCGCCCTGTTCCGTGAGCGGCGGCCCGAGGTGGTGGTGGCCAACCAGGTCGAGGCCGCCCCGGCGATCCGGGCCGCGCTCCTGGAGGCCGGGGTGGACGCGACGGTCGTCGGGTACTGCCACTACCTGCCGTTCTCCTTCACCGACACCGGCGTCCTGGAGCTGGACCCGGCGATGGACGACCGGGGCCTGGGCCGCAGCGTGCTGCTGGCCTTCGCCGCCGGCCTCGCGGCCTGCGACCGCGTCCTGGTCCACTCCTCCACCGCCGCCTCCTGGACCACCGCAGCCGCCGCCCGTACCAGCGTCGACCTCGGCGACAGGCTGCACATCGTCCCCGCCCCCAGGGACGTACGGCTGGTGCGCGACCCGGCCGGCATCACCCCGCCCGACGGCCGGGCCACCGGTCTCTACAACCACCGCCTCTACGCCCACTACGGCACGGCCCGCTTCACCGAGCTGGCCCGCCGTCTCGTCGCCGGCGGCGCGGTGCGGCTGACGGTGATGGACCTGTTCGGCACCCGAAGCCCCGAGCGGATCCGTCTCGACCCCAGCCCCGAGCGGCACCTGGAGGAGCTGGCGACCACGGACGGCGTCACGATCGCCTCCGACCGCGGCGACCGGGTGCGCTACCGCAACATCCTGGCCGGTGCCCACTTCGGCATCGCGCCGTTTCGCCCCGGCTGCCCCTGGTCGATGTCGGTGATCGACTGCCAGGCCATGGGCCTGCCCGTGATCGCCCCGCGTACCGGCTGGCTGGCCGAGCACATCGACGACGAGCTGCTGTTCGACACCGCCGAGCAGGCCGCCCAGGTCGCCGAGCGTCTCGCCACGGACCCGGAGTTCTACCTGCTGCACGCCAAGCGCGCGTACGCCTCCACCGCCGACCTCACCCCGGCTGCCGTGGCCGCCCGCTACCTGGAGGCGATCCGATGACCGGCTTCGACGCGGTCCTGCTCTCCTACGACGAGCCGCAGGCCGACCTCCTGCACACCCGCCTCGGCCACGTCCTGGGCAGTGCGGTCAAGCGCCTGCACGGCGTGCGCGGGATGCGGCGGGCCTACCGGCTCACCGCCGAACTCGTCGACACCGAGCAGTTCTTCCTCGCCGACGGCGACTTCGCCATCGACGAGGACTTCTGCGCCGGCGAGGTGGAACCGCTGGCCGACGGGGTGGCGATGCGGGTCTGGCAGGCCGCCAACCCGGTCAACGGCCTGGTCTACGGCTATGGCGGGCTCAAACTGATCCACCGAACGGCGCTGCGGGAGATGGGCCAGGCCGTCGACGTGCTGGCCGCCCTGCCCGGCCGGGTCGAGTTCTGCCGCCAGACCGCCGGGGTCACGCGGTTCAACCAGTCGCCGTTCCACGCGTGGAAGGCGGGCTTCCGTGAGTGCGCGATGCTCGCCCGCGGCAGCGAGTACGGCATGACCGACGCCTCCGCCCAGGAACGGATCGACGCCTGGAAGGCCAGCAACAGCGGCGACTTCGCCGCCTACGCGGCGGCCGGCGCCCTCGACGGGCTCGACTTCGCCCAAGCCGTCGGCCGCGACCCCGAGCGCTTCGAGGCGATCAACGACCCGGCCTGGCTGCAGCAGCACTTCGCCGTACTGCGCGACGAGCCGGCGGTCGCCGGATGAGCACCGCGCCGGAGCCGCTGGTGCTGATCGAGCCGTACGCACACCGGGGCGGCGGGCACCACCAGCACACGCTGACCGCGCTCGCCGCCACCGGGGCGAGTCTGGTCGTCGCCCCGGCCAGCCCGAGCCAGGGACTGGGTCCGCTGGCCCGCTCCGATGCTCGCATCGCGGCCGGCCCGGACGGGGCAGTGGCGCGGTTCCTGCTGGCCGCCGCGTGGGGAGCCGAGCGCGTATCGGCGGCCGGACGGCGGGCTTTCGCTTCCCGGCGCTGGCCTCGTCCGGTGCGCCGGTTGCCGCACCAGGTCACCCTCCTGGCCCGGTGTCTGGCCGAGGCAGCCTGCCTGCGGACAGCGCGCCGCCTCGCCCCGCAGGCGTCGGCGGTGGTGATCCTCAGCGCGAGCGAGGCCCTGCACGGCCTGGCCGCCCTGCTCGGCGGAGCCCCGCACCTGCGGTTCGTCCACGAGCTGGTCACCACCGAGGACCTCCTTGTCCGCTGGCTGGGGCGGCTTACCCGCAGGGGCGAGAA
Source organism: Streptomyces filamentosus (assembly GCF_014654895.1). Taxonomy (GTDB): domain Bacteria; phylum Actinomycetota; class Actinomycetes; order Streptomycetales; family Streptomycetaceae; genus Streptomyces; species Streptomyces filamentosus. Next base: position 130,003 of record NZ_BNBE01000001.1, read on the forward strand.
GCGGGTGGTCGCGCTGCACCCGACCCCGGCCGTCCGCGACCAGATCGCTGCCGCCTTCCCGACCCTTCCCGGCGAGGTGCGCGCGTTCGCGGTCGACGACGGGCGGCGGCTGACCGAGGCCGAGCGCGACGGCGGCCGGACCGCCTTCGCCATCCCCGACGACGCGACGGCGGTGTGCCTGGTTGGCGGCTGGTGGCCGTACAAGGACATCGCCACCGTCGACGCCGCACTCGCCCGCCTCACCGCCCCGCTGCACGTCCTGGTGTGCGGCACCCCGCTGGACGACTCCGTCCTCGCCCGCTGGCACCGGCTGCCCCACGTCCGCCTCCACACCATGCCCGGACCGGTCGCCCACGAGATCCTGCGGCTCGTCTACGGCGCCGCCGACGCGGCCCTCGTCGCCCGCCACCCGGGCGTGGGCAAGGAGTCCGGGCTCGTTATGGACGCCGCCCGCCTCGGTGTTCCGCTCCTCGTCTCCGAGCACGACCCCGACCTGACCGCCCGGCTCGTCGGCCAGCCGTGGGTCCGGTCCTTCCCGGCCGGCGACGCCGGCGCGCTCGCCGAGGTGCTGGACCAGCTCTCCGCCGAGGTGCCCGCCCGGCCGGGGTCGTCGGCACGGGCGGTGCTGGACCTGTACCCGGCAGCCGAGCAGGCCGCCTTCCTCACCACCACCTACACCCGCCTGGTTAAGGAGTGCCGCTGATGACGTTCATCCCTCCCACCCTGATCGCGGTCGTCGGCCCCGTCGAGCCCGCGCTGCTGGCCGCCTGGACCACCCATTACCGCCGACTCGGCATCGAGCGGTTCCTCCTCGCCTTCCACTTCCCCGACCACATCCCCGACGCCCAGCGCCACGAGCTCCTCGCCGCCACGCACGCTCTCGGCATCGTCCCCACCCAGGTCAGCACCGGCCCGTGGCACGAGCACACCAACACCGAGCTGCGCGACGGGTTGCGCGAGAAGGCCGGGCCCGGCTGGCACCTGATCGCCGACACCGACGAGTTCCAGACCTACCCCGCCCCGCTGGCCGACGTGATCGACCGGGCCATGGGCACCGCGAGGAGAGTGGTGGGCGGGCTGATGCTCGACCGCGTCTCGGCCGACGGCAGCCTCGCCCCCTGGCGCCCCGGCCCCGGACTGGAGCGGGCCTTCCCGCTCGGCGGACACCTCACCCACCGGCTCCTCAAGGGCGACCCCCGCAAGATCGTCCTCGCCCACTCCTCGGCCGACGTGGCCTCCGGCAACCACCGAGCCTCCGGCCACAAGCCCGACCTGGACACGCTCGCGTGCGTGCACCATTTCAAGTGGCGCTCGGGCGTCCTGGACGACCTGCGCCGACGGGTCGAACGGTTCTCCTCCGGCGCGTGGGCCGAGCACACCCCGGCCGTCCGCAGCGAGGCGTCCCGCCTGCTGGAGCACGTCGACCGGCACTCCGGCCGCATCGACGTCGCCGACCCCCGCCTCGCCTTCCGCCGCGTCACCCTCGACCGCCTCCCTGAGGGCTGGGCCGCCGAAGCGGCCACGATCACCACCACCTGGCGCCCGCCCACCTCTCAGAACCAGCCCGGCTCCACGATCTCCTCGCCCTCGCCCTGAGGCTCCTCGAACCGCACGAAGAAGTCGTCCAGCGCCTCCGGCGTCACGACGAGCGCGTTCGCGTCCGCCCGCGAGTTGCGTTCCGCCAGCCGGCGCAGCAGCTCGTCCCGGGCCACGGGGAAGTACAGCAGCCGCCACCGGCCTCCGGCGGCCTCCACCAGCGTCTTCATCGCCTCGCGGTCCTTGCGCGGCCACAGTGCGTGGTCCCACACCACGTCCCGGCCCTCTGCGACCAGCTCGGCCAGCCGCTCGTGCAGCTCGGCGACGACCGGAGCCTCCTTCCCGAAGTAGGTGTTCTCCGGGTAGTCGACGCCGTACCGGCCGTGCCGCTCGAAGACCACCTCGTCCACCGACAGCCGCACCGCCCCCCGAGGCTCCAGCACCCGCTGGGCATAGGTCGTCTTCCCCGAGCCGGTGAGCCCCACCAGCAGGAAGACCGTCGGAGCGCCGCTCTCGACCACCATCAACTCCCCTCGCCTCCGCCGTCGTTCCCGGCAGTCTGCCACCGTCGGCCGGGCCGGATTCCCGTTCCCGGCCGCCGCCACCCGAAGGAGCAGCCCGTGCCCGCCTCCGCCCTTGCCCGCGCGCTACGCGCCTACGTCCGCTACTCCCCCGGCACCCTCGGCAAGGCCCAGATCATCGACCGCTTCCTCGACGAGCACCTGCGCACCCACCCCGTCCACACCGCCGTCCGGCTGCGCTCCGGCGACACGGTTCCCGTCACCACCAGCGACGTCATCCAGCGCTTCCAGTACCTGTTCGGCGAGTGGGAGCCGAACCTGTCGGCCTTCCTGCGCGACCGGCTCCGCCCCGGGGACACCTTCATCGACGTCGGCGCCCACCGCGGCGTCTTCAGCCTCTTGGCCTCCCACGCTGTCGGACCTCACGGCCACGTCGTCGCCATCGAGCCCCATCCCGGCTTCCACGGCGACCTGGTCTCCGCAGCCGCCGCCAACCGCCGCACCAACATCCGCACCGTCCGCTCCGCTGTCTCCGACTCCACCGGAACCCTGACCCTGTACGTGGAGGACCCCTCCAACCTCGGCCACACCACCGCCGTCCGCCCCCAGCACGTCCACGCGACCGTCGAGGTCCCCACCACCCCCCTCGCCAACCTGATCAGCCGGGCCGACCTTGCCACCACCCGCGTCATCAAGATCGACGTCGAAGGCGCCGAAGCCGCCGCGATCCGCGGACTCCTCCCCGCGCTCCCGTACCTGCGTGCCGACGCCGAGCTCGTCATCGAGGTCACCCCCCGGCTCCTGGCCAAACAGGGCGAGAGCGCCGCCGCCGTCATCGCCGCCCTACACGACCACGGGTTCCACCCGTACACGCTCACCAACAGCTACGACCCGGCCACCTACCCCCGGACCATGCGCCGGCCCCAGACGCCCGTCCGGTGCGCCACGCCCCCGAAGGCGATGACCGACCTGGTCTTCTCCCGCACCGACACCGACCGTCTCATGCTCGGGTGCTGAACCGCATCCACACCATCCGGACGATGAGGAGGGCACCATGCCGAATGAGATGACCAGCCGGAACATGGTCAGCGTGATCGTCCACGACAAGGCCAGCGACACGGTCGCCGCTGTGCTCTACGGCGTACGCAATTGGATCCCGCAGCCGGCCTGAACTCTTCCTGGTGGCAAGGCGGAGTCCGGCGAAGCGCTCGACGAAGCCGCCGTCCGCGAACTCGCCGAGGAGACCGGGCTGCTCACCGACCCGACCGATCTGGCACTCGTCCACGTCACCCACGTAGATCAGGGCTTCGACCAGCTCGGTCCGTTCGTCCTCTTCGTTTTCGCCACCAGTACATGGACCGGAGAACTGACCAACCGCGAGCCGGACAAGCACGTGAGGACCTGCTGGGTCCCTGCCGACCTCCTTCCCTCGCCCGCATTCCCGACCTCCACACAGGCATTGGCTGCGTGGAGGACGGGCGGCCCCGTCTTCTCCCGCTATGGAGGGCCAGGGCGTGGAGGAGTCGACGGGACGCCGGCCCAAATTGTCAACGGTGCGGGCAATCTGCCGCGTCTCCGTACGACGCCGGCACATGAGCAGACGTAGCGGGCGCCCCTCGTACTCCTGCCCCCAGGAGTCGGAGGTCTCCCCCCTTCACCGAGCGCCTGGGCTCGTTTGGTCTGGCACGAGGGCACGGCAGGCCTCTCAAGCGGAGCGGTCGCCGACTCGAGTGAATCGTCAGCGAAGGTCTGAGACAGCTTCCAGCGCGGCGTGCCAAGGGTACGTGGTCGGGTCGCCCTTGCCTGGCTCGTTCGGCACGAAACCGCCCTCGCCGTACACCACGCGAACGCCAGTGGTGCGAAGCGCCTCAATCGACCGCTCGAATTGAGGGTGGGCGACGTATGCACTGTTGACGCACGGCATCATCGCGATCGGGATGCCTTTGCCGATGCCTTCGGCGACCACCCCGACGAGCCATTTGTCCGTGAGGCCGAGCGCCCAGGCGTTCACCGTGTTGAAAGTGGTCGGTGCGACGAGGATGGCGTCCGGCTTCGGCCACACGTCCGGCTGGCCGGGAAGCCGGTAGTCCCATCTGACTGGTCGACCCGTCAGCGCGGCGAGGCCGTCAAGGGATTCGTGGAGCCAGCGGGCCGCCGTCGGAGTGAGTCCCAGGCATACGTCCCATCCATCGGCCTGTGCCTCCTCGATGACCCGGGCTATGTCGAAGACTGGAGGCGCCGCGCTGCTGAACAGGTACAAGGTCCGCGTACTCATGGACCTATCCGACCACACGGCGGCGCCCCCGACTCAACGAGTCGGAGGTGAAGCCATCTCGCGCGGCTCTGGGCGCGAGTAGCGTTCCGGATGACGAGTCAGGAACGGAGTACCAGTATGCCGACACCGGACGACGACCACACCGGAAGGCGCATCAAGGAGCAGCGCCGGCTAGCGAGATTGACTCAGCGCGAACTCGCCGACCGCATCCCGTACTCGTACAGCTGGCTGACCCAGGTTGAATGCGGTGCTAGACCGGCATCCGTGGACTTCACCGCCGCCGTGGCACGAGCACTGAGAATCGACGTCACTGTGCTGACAGGACAGCCCTACGTGGTCCAGCTGCAGGAGGACCGTCTCGCGGAACTCATCCGCCCGATCCGGGAGTCCCTCGACCTGTACGACCTGGGTGATGACCCGGGGGTCATCACCCGCCCCGCCGTTGAACTGACCGCTGCGACCGAGGAACTGTGCGCGCACGTCAGGGCCACCCACCTCCATGCTGCTGCGGCTGCCCTCCCGGACGTCATCACCGAACTGACCGCCCTCTGCTGGCGCACACCGACGACCGAGCTGTGGAGAGCGCTCGCCTCGGCCTACCGCACCGCGCACGACGTCACGGTCAAACTCGGGTACTTCGACCTGGCCAGCGTCGCCCTCGACCGTCTGGGGTGGGCATCGGAGCGGGCCTCCGACCCCTGCCTCGCCGCCGTACGGCAGTACTTCCGCGGCCTGGTGTACTTCCGCGAGGGCGAGTACACCATCGGTCTGCGTCTCATCCGCTCCGGCCACGCCTTCCTCGACCCTTCCGTCGAGTCCCGCGAAGCCCTCACGGTGGCCGGCCAGCTCCACCTGGGCGGCTCCGTCCTCGCCGCCCGAGCGGAGGACGAGAGCACCGCTGCCACTCACATCGCGAGCGCCCGCGAATACGCGGGACGGGTCGGCGACGCCAGCAAGGTTCACTGGCTCAACTTCGGCCCGGTCAACGTCGACCTCCACGAGATGAGCGTCGCAATGGAGATGCGGGATTACGACGAAGCGCTGAGGCAGGCGAAGGCGATCAAGCTGCCGGCCGGCATCGCGACCTCCCGCCGCGCGCACTACTTCATCGACCGAGCCCGCGTGGAGATGGAACTCGGGCGCAGCGAGGCTTCATTGAGGTCCCTGTGGGCCGCACGACGGGCAGCACCGGAGCAGACCCGTTACCACCCCGGGGCCAGAGAAACGGTCCGCGGCCTCATCCACATGTCCCGTCGGACACCGGAATCCCTGGGCAGCATGGCAGCGTGGGTCGGCATGTAACGAGGTCAGACTCTCTCCGAAGTGAAAGAGTTTCGCACCCCCGAGCTCGCCACGATGGTCCCGGCACTGTTCAACGACCAGGTCGGGGGCGCTCCATGGCGAGCCGCGAGGGTGCGGAGTTCCGCAACTACAGCCCCGGTCCTGCTGCTGGAAACGGCAGCCGGACCGGGATGGACCAAGGCAACCGACCGGTTGTCGCCGCCTTCGCGTTGCCGCCGCTGGAATTGTCCCCGGGAGTGCTCGTGCACTCCCGGGAGAACCGGGAGGCGGCCGTCGAGACCTGGCTCCTTCTGGCCTCACCCGACGCGCAGAAGGCCCAGCGCGAGTGGAGGAGGGACGGGCTCACGCTCCTACGGTGCGGCGGCCTGTTCTCCGCCGTACGCATCCCCGCCGCGATCATCCACGCCGCGGCTGGCACCGAGGACCCTCGCGAGCTGACGGACGTCCTCGGCGACGCCCTGGACGGACCGGTCTTCTACGACCGCAGCGGGCGACAGTTCTACGCCCTCACCCCGCACAGCACCGCCCGGCTCTGGAGAGTGCCGGACATCGAGTGCCTTGGGTCGGACTTCTTCCTCGGAGTCCCGGCGACCAGCGTGACGGAACCCGATCCGCGCTACCGGGCGTGGTGGGTCGTACCGATGGATGGCCCGGCTGTGCTGTGCGTCCCGGACGCCGTCGTCTGCTTCGTCCAGCGAGGCCGAAGTCTGGTTGCCGCGGCGAAGGATCAGGAGACCCGAAATGCATGAGTTCAAGACCCCGGCCAGACGAAGGTGCTCCGATGGCTGACCTCGCTACACGCTATCCCCCGCCGGGGCCGGAGTTCATGGACCGCGTTTCCGTCGCCGCCTGGGTGGAGCGCGGACCCATCGTCTCCGTGCCTCGCGTGCTACTCACCCCGGCCCGGCCGCGGCCGACCGAGAGCGTGGAGGCATACCGGCCGGGCCTGCTGGGCATTGCCCAGGGCCTTGGCCTGGGGCAAGCCACCGACCCGTACCGGCTCCGCTTCGGTCTGCTTCTGGTTCAGGGCATCGCGACTCTCGACTACGGACACCCCTCCACCACACTGAACGTGCCCTACCCGGAGACCTGGTACCACCTGGCTCAAGCGAGCGGCTACGCCCACGTGACGGTCGGGCTCGCACTGCGCGAGCTCGGTGGGGGCTTGGAAGCGGTGCACGACTACCTGGCCACCGAAGGCCGGGCCGGGCGTCTGTGGAGCGGCCAGGCCGCCTGGCAGCGCTCGATTCCGGCGACCTGGCTCCGAGCCCGTTAGAGGTTCTGTGTGTACCCCATCACGGCTCGCCCCGGGCAGGCGCCCAGGGCTTCCCAGGAGGGGCGGCGCGACAACCGATACCGCTCGGATCGCACCCCGGTCACCAGAGCCCCGTGCACGGCAGACGGCCGTCGGCCCCACCCTCTCGAACCGCCCTCCGTGGCACGTCGCAGCCCCCGGCGGAGGGCCCTCAACCGATGGATTCGAACCGATGAGTCTCGACACACTGCCTGTCCACCGAGGACTCCACGTCCCGCGCGTCGCGCGGTGGTCGGCGGAGCAGGACATCCCCTTGGACGTTCTCGTCCGCGGCGGCCGCCTCACGTACGCGGATCCCGTCCGTCCGATCCGCCTCCGCACGGAGGCGGCCCAGGCCGGACTCGTCGGAGCGGAGGGCGGCCGGTGATCCCCAACGATCCACACCGGGCGGCCGCGGCGGCTGCACAGTGCCGGCGCGTCGTCGCCTACCTGGTCGTCTTGGGCGGACTCGTCTGCGCCCTCACCTACGGGATCATGCGGTGAGGCTCCCTGACGAGCCCGTGACCGGGCCCCGGCAGAAGTGGGTCACGGGCCAGTGCTGGCGGTGCGACGGCACAGGGCTGCAGGTGCTGTGGCTTGGGCCGGCCCTGAGCGAGGTTCACGGTTACGCCCCGCTCTACGCCTGTGAGCCGTGTACCCGCCGTCTGGAGGAGTTGATCAGCGCCTACAACGCACGCCGTGACATCACCTGACGCACCGCTTCGCGGACACTGTCCATCAAGGCCGACCATTGCGCCCGTTCAGGGGGCTTCCCTACCCCTACCGCGTCAAGCGCTCTCGCGCTGCAGGTGTTGCTCACCCTCCTCGGCGGGTGGCCCCACCTGGCGTGGCAGAGAGACGCCCTGTTTCATGCGAGGTTCCTTGCCGAAGAAGTCCTGATACTTCGCAGGGGTGCCGACTTCTCTGATGATCTTCTCGACCCAGGCCTGGGTGTAGAGGTAGGCGTTGAAAGCCTCGCTGTAGATGCAGTACCTCGCGTCGGTCTCATACGGCTTCGCGGAGTCCTTCGGGGGCCGGACGTGGAACCGCTGCCACATCTCCACATGCTCGCTGAAGGGACTGAACTCGAAGGGCAGGCGCTCCTCCACGGCACCACAGACCTGCTTCGCACGCAGCTTCGCCCTGTCTGCGACCTCCACCTGACGGTCTCTGATGATCACCGTGCCCTTACGCCCGGCCTGAACCATGACCCGACGCTCTTCCTCGGTCAGCTCGTCGAGCTTCACGAAGTCGATCGCCAGGTCGGCGTCCGTCTTCGATCCGACCATGGGGACGAGCCGAATGCGGTAGTCGTACTGGAGGCTCTCCAGAACGTCCGGATCGATGGCCGCCTCGAACTTCGCGACAAGGTCGCGGGTCGGCTGCGGGAGCTTCCTCGCCGCTGATTCCAGCTGCTCACGTCCTTCAGCCGTGAGCGCCTGGAGCGAGACCGGAAAGCGAAGGCGGTCCGCCAGGCTGTACTTGATGCCGAAGTGCCCCACCATCTCCTGCTCATAGTTCACGACGAGCGCTTGCGCCTTACCACCTGTGGCGATCTTGAGATTGTGCTCATATCGGTGCTCCACCTTGTTGCGAAGCGCAACAAAGAGCTCAGCGTTCAGACGTACCGGATCACCGGCGTTCGCGTAGCGCTCTCTCAAGCATCGTTCCAGATCCCAAGCTTTCGGCTCGCCGTCGATCATGACGTACCGACCAGTCTTCGGATCCCTGTACCGGTAGTCCACTCCGGCCTTGTGGAACTCTGCGTGAAGCAAGTAGTGCCACGCCTTGTGCATGTGAGTGAGGAAGTCGGAGTAGTTGCCCGTGGAGCAGTTCCACTCATCAACCGCTTTGAGGGCGTGGCGCTGCGACTCCATGAGCATGTGATGCCACCGAGCATGTGCCATAAGCGTATGTCCTTCTCGTCCTCCCGAAGGATCACATCCTCGATCTCCTGGGGGCAAGCAGTAATACTCACCTGTTGCGACTCACCCGCGGAGCACACTGGCCCCACTGAGTCGTCCGCAGGGGTAAAATACCTGCGCCTTCCGATTTCTGCTCGACTCGACGGGGAAACCGTTCACGCTGAACCTTTTCCAACCTCGAACCAGTCGTGTGCCGCGGTATGTCTCGGTGCGGAGGACTGCCCCCGGGCCGGGGGTACGTGACGCGCCGACTGGTCCGATCGCTGAAGTCGGCACCAGGAACGCCCAGCGTTCCGGGGCCAGGGCGAAGTGCTGCTCGACGCGGCAGGTTTCGGTTCCGTAGGTATCTCATGACAGCACCGACTTCGCGCTCTATGCCGTGAAGAAGTCTGCGAGTGCGCGTGCGACCGGGCCGGACGCGTTCTCCGTAGGGATGTGGCCTGCGTCCGGGATGCGTACGAGGGTGGTGTGCGGGATCTCCGAGGCAAACCGCTCGGCGTACTCCACCTTCTGGAACTCGTCGTCCGCGCCCCAGATCAGCAGTTTGGGTGTCTCGTTCTGCCGCATGGCAGGGAGGAGATCCCGGGTGTAGCGGTTGTCGGCAGCGCCCACCATGGCCATCCAGGAGCGGCGGACCCGCGCGTCGGTCCACGGGTCCAGGTAGTCCGTGATCAGCCGCTCCGTGGCGGCACCGGCCAGCGCTTGGGTCACGGCCTGGCGGCGGGCGGCGAGGACCTCGCCGGCGGTGGTCGCGGCGACGACCTCGGGGTCCCGGAAGCGGGCCACGCTCGACACCGGCCAGGAGTCGTAGCTGACCGAGTTGACCAGGGCAAGCTGGGACACCTCGAGGCGGGCGTGGACGAGGAGGTACTGGGCGACGGCGCCGCCGATGTCGTGACCGGCCACGGCGATCGGCCCGGAGAGGTCCAGCGCGGAGGCGAAGCGCGCCACCCAGTCCGCGAGGGCGGGGACCGTACCCGTCTCCAGGGTGAGTTCGCCTCCCGAGCGCCCGAATCCGGGGAAGTCGACCGCGACGGGGCGCAGTCCCGCCGCGACGAGGCGGTCCATCACCGGAAGCCAGACCCGGCTCCAGTAGGTGCCGTGGAGCAGGAGCACGGCCGGGCCGTCCTGTTCCACGGTCAGGTAACTGGTCGGCGCACCGCCAACCTGGGTCTCGGTCCGCAGCACTGTCGATTCGATGATCTCGTTCATGGGCCCACTGTGGCGGGGGCCGGTCTCCCAGCCGAGAGTCCGGAATGACATTCTCAAGTACTTTCTTGCCATGTCGCTTCATCGGGTGGTGGCCCTGCTCACTCCGCCACAGTCGCCCTTCGAGCTGGCCAGTGCGTTCGAGGTCTTCGGTATCGCCCCGCCGGACGCGCCGCCCCGCTACGACTTCCGGGTCTGCGCCGAGCAGACCGGGCTGCTGCCGACCGGCGCCGGCTACACGATGCTCGTCGAGGAGGGGCTGTCCGCCCTGCGGGAGGCGGACACCGTGGTCGTCCCCGGCCGGCAGCCGCCCGACGCGCCCGTGTCCCCGGACGTCGTCGAGGCGCTGCGGGACGCCCACCGGCGCAGGGCGAGGATCGTCGCGATCTGCACGGGGGCGTTCGTCCTCGCTCAGGCCGGACTGCTCGACGGCCGCCGCGCCACCACTCACTGGCGCAGCGCCGCCCGGTTCGCCGCTTCCTTTCCCGAGGTGCAGGTGGATCCGGACGTGCTCTTCGTGGACCACGGTGACGTGGCAACCAGTGCAGGGACCGGCGCCGGCATCGACCTATGCCTGCACCTGGTGCGTTCCGACCACGGAGCGGCGTACGCCGCCCAGATCGCCCGGCGCATGGTCCTGCCGCCGCACCGGGAGGGCAGCCAGCTCCAGTACGCCACGCAGCCCGTACCGGCCAGGGCGGACGAATCGTTGGCGCCCCTGCTGGAGTGGGCCACCTCCCGCCTCGACACCCAGCTGACCCTCGACCACCTCGCCGAACACGCCGGCCTGTCCAGCCGAACCCTCGCCCGGCGCTTCGCCGAACAACTCGGCACCAGCCCGGGACAGTGGCTGCTCGCCCAGCGCCTCGACGCGGCACGGATCCTGCTGGAACAGACCGACCTTCCAGTGGACGCCGTCGCCACCCGAGTCGGACTCGCCTCAGCGGTCAACCTGCGCCGCCGCTTCCGGACACATCTCGGCACCACACCCGGCGCCTACCGGCGAACCTTCAGCGAAACCTGATGGCACAGATGGGCGTTCATACACGCACTGGCAAACGATCTGAGCGCGGGCGCAACGAGAGCAGCCCTTTCTAATCCGACGGCGCTAGCCGCGTGTTGGACGGATCTACAGAACGACGAAGTCCCTGGTAGACGGGTTCTCGACCAAGATCGCCCATAGCCACCAGGAGCTTCGTATGCTTGTCTACCCGTCGTCGTTTGCCCCGTCCAGTCGCACCCTGCGGTACCTGACCAGACGGCTTGCGGCGCGGAGAGGGGAGGTCGGGACCCGGTGGCGGCGTCTGACCGCTGGCCGTCAGGCTCTCCTCGCCCTGGCCCATCTGCGGTGCGATGACACTGCGCCCAGCTCGCCACCGGGTTCGGTGTCGGCATCGCGACCGCATACCGCTACATACGCGAGGCCGTCGACGTGCTGACCGCGCTCGCGCCCACCCTGGCCGGGGCGATTCTCATCGCACGGACCAAGGCGTTCGTAATCCTGGACGGCACCCTGCTGCCGATCGACCGGATCGCCGCCGACACCCCGTACCACTCCGGCAAACACAAGCGCCACGGCATGAACGTCCAGGTCCTCCCCGATCCGTTCGGCCGCCTGCTGTGGACCTCGCCCGCGCTGCCCGGCTCCACCCACAACCTGACCGCAGCCCGCCCCCACGGCATCGTCGAAACACTCACCGACGAGGGCCTCAAGTACTGAGCCGACAAGACACACCAGGGCGCCGGCGGCAACATTCGGGTGCCCATCCGCAGTCGTGGCCTCAAGTGGTGGCAGCGCCGCCACAACAGCACACATGCCAAGATCCGGTGCCTCGGTGAGCAAGTCATGGCCACCCGGAAGGGTTGGCGACTCCTGCGGAAACTCCGGTGCAGCACCAACCGCATCACCGCGATCGTCCAGGCCGTCCTCGTCCTTCATCACGCGTCAGTGTGAGGTTGGAAAAGGCTCAGTGGTGGAGCGCGACTTCCTCACGGCAGCTCGAAGGGCAGCTCCATGCCGTCGAGCGCCGTGGAGCAGGCGCACTCCCTCTCGGGCTCCATGCTCCGGACGGTACGGAGGACGAGGTCCTTCAGCCGTCGGACGTTCGCCGAGAACGCCCTGAAGACCTCGTGCTGCGAGACGCCCTCCCCGCGCGCCACCCCGGCGTCGTAGTCGGTCACGAGAGCCACGGAGGTGTAGCAGAGCGCGAGTTCGCGTGCGAGCGCCGCCTCAGGATGCCCCGTCATGTTGACCAGCGACCATCCCGCGGAGGCGAACCACCGCGACTCCGCCCGAGTCGAGAAGCGAGGGCCTTCCACGACGACCATCACTCCGCCGTCGTGGACCTCCTCCCCGCTCTCACTCGCCGCCTTGAGGACGGCGGTCCGGCCCGTCTCGCAGTACGGGTCCGCGAAGGAGACGTGCACCGCGCCGTGGTCGTAGAACGTCTGCGCACGTCCCCTCGTGCGGTCCACCAGTTGGTCGGGGACGACCACGCTGCCGGGGCCGAGGTCGTCGCGGAGGGATCCGACGGCGCAGGGCGCGAGGATCCTCCGGACGCCCAGCGAGCGGAGGGCCCACAGGTTGGCGCGGTAGTTGATGCGGTGGGCCGGGAGGGCGTGAGTGGCGCCGTGCCGGGGGAGGAAGGCCACCGCACGGCCGTCCACGGTGCCGATGGTCACGGCGTCGGAGGGCGGGCCGTACGGGGTGGTCACCTCGACCCGGTGGGTCGGTTCCAGCAGTTCGTAGAAGCCGCTTCCGCCGATGATCGCGATGTCGGCCGTCGGGTTGCCGCCGGGTCGTTCATGCATGGTGTCGTGTCTCCGTGGGAGGGGTGGTCGGTTCGTCACAGGGCCGTGGGCGAGGGTGGGGACGTGCCGTATCGGGAACTGCGCCCTCAGCGCGTCGTCGTGTCCACCAGCCGGCGCAGACCGCCGCCGCCGCGATCCCGTAGGCGGTGGTGGCCGTCCCTTGCCCCGCCAGGGGCGTCGCGAGGTAGGCGGTGGCACCGGCGAGGGCCACGCCCAGCCACTCCCAGCGGCCGTCCAGGGCGACGAGCGCGACCAGGAGGAGGGCGTACCAGGAGTAGCCGGGGGTCAGCAGGAGGAAGGCGGTCCCTGTGGTCACCAGGGCACCGCTCCAGGGGCGTTCGGGATCTCCGCGCGACCAGACAGTGAGCGCCACCGCCACCATGACGAGGACGACGGCCGGCACGGCCCACGCGTCGGGCAGGACGAGTCGGAGCAGGGCGTACCGGCCGCTCGCGGCCGCCTCGTCGTATCCCTCCTCGCGTGCGTAGCCGCTCAGGTACCCGAAGACGGATTCCTGGGAGAGCAGGACGTACGGCAGGTACAGCGCTCCGACGGTGGCCACCGCGGGAAGCAGGACCGCCAGGACCGCGCGCGGCCGCTTCGCTCCGGACAGCGCTCCCGGCACGAGGAGGGCCGGCAGCATCTTCGCGGCGACCGCCAGGCCGAGCAACACCCCGCCGGCGACGCGGTGGCGTGCCACGACGGCCAGGGCGGCGACGGACAGGAGGACCGCCAGGATGTCGACGTGGGCGTTGTTGACCGCTTCGACGGGCACGGCCGGGCACCAGGCCCACAGGGCGACCCTGTGGGGATCGCCCCGGCGGCGGGTGATCACGACCAGCAGAGCCGTGACGGCCAGCGCGAGGAGGGCGGCGGCGGTCTGGAGTGTCTTGTGGCGGACGCCGTCCGGTGAGACGGCGTGGACCAGCAGAAACCATGCCTCGGCGGTCGGCGGGTAGATGGTGTGGACCGTGGGCCGGTTGATGCGGGTGCACAGGCCGTCGTCCAGTGGGGCGAGGTCGGGTTCGCTCCGCGCGCAAGCCGCGGCGTCGGGGAAGAGCCACACGTCACGGAGTTCGAGGAGTGCCGGGTCGTCCGGTGCGTGGTCGTACGGGGAGAATCCGGAGGCCTGCACTCGCCCGTCCCACGCGTACCGGTAGGAGTCGGTGCTCGTGGTCGGCGCCGCCGTCAGGCCGGTGGCCGTGACCGCGATGGCCCCGGTGACGAGGAGCGGGAGAACGCACCGGCCGGGGACCCGGCGCAGGGCGACGACGGCAGCCGCGAACAACACCCACGCCCCCGCGTATCCGGCCAGGAGACCGGCGCCGCGCGCGTTTCCGTGCAGAAGGGCGACGAGGAGGGCGGTCAGGGCCGTGAGCATGAGGGTGGCGACGACGACGGGGCGATTGCGGATCACCCACGCAGCGTGGCAGGGCCCCGGCCTTCCAGGGAGGCGACCCGGCGGGACGTTCGAGTTCCGTAAGGTGTCGAACCGCTCCCGCGGCCCTTCCCGGGGGTGTCATGGACGACATGACCTTCCGCGTGCCCAAACCGCCGATCCGGTTCCTGTCCACGGTGCGGCCACCCTCCTTCGGCGGTCGGCTGCACGACGCCAGGACGGCGACGGTGGTGGGCCGGTGGCTCGGTGCCGCCTTCGGCGTCTGCCTGCTGACCGGTCTCGTCAGTCACTACCTCCAGCACCCGCCGGTCTGGCTCGCCGACCGCTTGCCCGCACGGCCGGTGTGGGGTTACCGGCTCACCCAGGGCCTGCACGTGGCCGTCGGCATCGCCGCGCTCGTGCTGCTCCCGGTCAAGCTCTGGGCGGTGTACCCGCGGCTGTTCGTGTGGCCGCCGGTCCGGTCCGTACGACACGCACTGGAGCGCCTCTCGATCGCCGTCCTGGTGGCCACCGCCGTCTTCCAGGTGGTGACCGGGCTGCTCAACATCGTCGAGTGGTACCCCTGGTCGTTCTCCTTCGTACCGGTGCACTTCGCCGTCGCCTGGGTCGTGGCCGGCTCGATCCTGCTGCACGTCGCGGTCAAGGCACCCGAGATCCGGGCCCATTGGAGCGGACGGTCGAGCGGAACACGTGCGTTGCCGGCCGAGGACGTCGCCGACCGGCGTTCGTTGCTCCTCGCCGTGGGCGGGGCGGTCGGTGTGGTGACGCTGACGACGGTCGGTCAGTCCGTCACCCCCCTCAAGGCGCTCGATCTGCTCGCGCCCCGCAGCCCCGACCACGGCCCCCAGGGCCTGCCGGTGAACCGGACGGCCGCCGCGGCCGGTGTCTCGGCCGACGGCCTGGCACGGTGGCGACTGGAGGTCGTGGGTCCACAGACCTACGTCCTCGGTCTCGGCGAACTGCGGACGATGGCTGCCGCTCAGGCCCGGTTGCCGATCGCCTGTGTCGAGGGCTGGAGCGTCGACGCAGACTGGGGTGGGGTGCGGGTGCGGGACCTGGTGGAGAGGGCCGGCGGACGGCCGGGCCGGGACGCCCTGCGGGTGACTTCGCTGGAGGCCCGGGGCGCCTATCGGGTGATGGAGATGGGTGCGGAGTACGTGGACGATCCGCTCACCCTCCTCGCCCTCACGCTCAACGGGCAGCGGCTCTCGCTCGACCACGGCTTCCCCGCCCGGATCATCGCCCCCAACCGGCCGGGGGTCCTGCAGACCAAATGGGTACACCGCCTGGAGGTGCTGTGAGCCCGTCTCAGGTGTTGCGCTACGCGGTCGGCGGTCTCGGGGTCGGCCTGATCGGCCTGGGGGCCTGGCTGGTGACGGCCGAACCGGCCCCGGGCGCCGTACTGGTGTGGCTGGCCGGGGCACTCGTCGTCCACGACGGCGTCCTCGCCCCGCTGGTCCTGGCCGTCGGCCTGCTGATCGCCGGACGACCCGGACGGGGCCTGTGGCGCGGGGCTCTGGTGATCGCCGGCAGCGTGGTACTGGTGACGCTGCCGCTCCTCCTGCGGCCCGGTCCTCCGCCCAATCCGTCGGCGCTGCCCCTCCCCTACGGACGGAACCTCGCGATCGTGCTGGCGGCCGTGGCCACGGGCGCGGGGCTGCTGCACCTCGCGCGCCTGTGGCGGCGGCGGTCTCAACGGCGAGTCGGTACCGACGGCTGAGGCACGAGGGACAGGAAAGAGCGTCCTGCAGCCGTCCAGCCATCGGACACGCTCCATCCGGTCGCGGCCGCCTGGTCGGAGAGGGCCCGGACACCCATCCGGGCCCAGGGGAACGGCTCTCCCCTGCCACCGCGGCCGTCGTCGACCCGCACCTCGCAGCGCTCGTCGACGTCGACGGGCGCGCATTCGGCGAGGACGCGACCGGTGCGGGACACGATCCGGCGCAACCGCCGCAGCAGGCGGGCGGGATCGCCGCCGATGCCGATGTTCCCGTCGATGAGGAGGGCCGTGTCCCAGCGGCCCTCCTCCGGCAGCTCCTCGAAGACGGACCTGCACAGGGCTGCGCCGCCCGTTCTCTCCGTACGGGACACTGCCTCCGGGTTGACGTCGATGCCCAGGGTTCGACGGCCGTCGGAGGTGAGGGCGGCGACGAGCCGTCCGGGACCGCAGCCGATGTCGAGGACCCGGTGCCCGCACCGTGCCAGGACGGACCGGTCCGCGGAGTCCGGCTCCTCGCACCAGCGCTCGACCTCCAGGGGCAGCAGCCAGCCGTCGTCACGCCGCAGGAACAGCGGCCCCCGCCCGGTGCGCAGGGCATCGGCGTATGGATCTGCGCGCCACGCCGTCGTGGTCACGACGCCGTCCCCGCTGTCGAAGCCGTGAGGCGGGCGTGCCGGGCCGCGAAACGCGTCCACGATGCCTCAGCCGCCACGTACCGGGCGTCCCGCGCGGTGTCCACGTCACACAGGACGGGCAGCGAACCGGTCCTCAGGCCGGCCGCCCTCAGCCGCGCGTGCTGCACGGCTCCGGTGTCGGGGCGGGACATCGGGACGCCGAGCAGGAGGGCGGGGTCGGGAACGGCGAGGCCGAGGGCCCAGAAACCCCCGTCGGCGGCGGCGCCGAACCAGGCGTCGTGCGCGTCCCAGCACAGGGCGGGGGCGAGGATTTCCGGGGTGATCTGCGGGGTGTCCATGCCGAGCAGGAGCGCCGGACCGTCGCAGGCGGCGAACGCGGCCGCGAGCCGGACGTCGAGTCCGCCCGCCACCTGGGGGACGACCTGGAAGCCTGGCGGCAGCCACGGCCCCGGTGCGCCGTCGAGCACGAGGACGTGCCGTGCGGCCGGGACGCGCGCCGCGGCGGTGAGAGTGTCCGCGAGGGCCGCCTCGGCGAGGGAGGCCGCCTCCTCCGGGGTGAACGGAGGCGTGAGGCGGGTCTTCACGCGGCCCGGCAGCGGCTGCTTCGCGATGACCAGGAGGGCGGTCACGGGCGGCCACCTCCCACGGCGACGGGCTCGTCGAGCACGCGGCGCATGTCGGTCACGGCCTGCCAGGTGCCCTTCCAGGTGCCGGTGACCTTCGAGCGGCCCGCCCGGGGCAGGTACGGCACGTCGACCTCGCACACGCTCCAGCCGGCGTCGGCCGCCCGTACCACCATCTGGAGCGGGTAGCCGCTGCGGCGGTCCGAGAGGTCAAGGCCGAGGAGTGCTTCGCGGCGGGTGGCGCGCATCGGTCCCAGGTCGCGCAGCCGCAGCCCGGTGCGGCGTTTCAGCAGTCGGGAGAGGGCCAGGTTCCCCGCTCTGGCGTGGGCCGGCCAGGCTCCTCGCCCGGTGGGGCGGCGGCGGCCGAGGACCAGGTCGGCGGAGCCGTCGGCCACGGAGCGGACGAGGCCGGGCAACAGGGCGGGGTCGAGGGAGGCGTCGCAGTCGCAGAAGCACACGAACTCGGCCTCCGCCGCGAGCAGTCCGGCCTGACAGGCGGCCCCGAACCCGCGCCGGGGCTCGCGCACCACCGTGGCCCCGAGGTCGGCGGCGAGCGCGGCCGATCCGTCGGTGGAGCCGTTGTCGACGACGATGGGCCGCCAACCGGCGGGAATCCGGGACAGGACCCAGGGGAGGGCCTCGGCTTCGTCGAGGCAGGGCAGGACGACATCTGCGGTCATGGGTGTCACACGTCTCACCGTAGGAATCGCGGACGGTTTTCAGGCCCTTTCACTCCTTACGAAACGCGGACATCGGGAAGCGTCCCCCGGGTGGGCGTGGCCGTCGGCGGCAGGAGGGTGCGAGGGTGAACGCCATGAGCGAGCACGACACCCCGACCGCACCCGCCCGGATCCTGGTGGTGGACGACGACCCCACGGTGGCCGAGGTGGTCGGCGGCTACCTGGAGCGGGCGGGCTGCTCCGTCGAGCACGCGGCCGACGGCCCCGACGCGCTGCTGCGGGCGGAGCGGCGGTGGCCGGACCTGGTCGTGCTCGATCTGATGCTGCCCGGCCTGGACGGCCTGGAGGTCTGCAGGCGGCTGCGTGCGCGCAGGCCCGTGCCGGTGATCATGCTGACGGCCCGCGGCGACGAGGACGACCGCATCACCGGCCTGGAGATGGGCGCGGACGACTACGTCACCAAGCCCTTCAGCCCGCGCGAACTGGTGCTGCGGGTCGAGTCCGTGCTGCGGCGGACCCGTACGGCCGCCGCCCCGGCGGATCCGGGACCCCCACTGCGGGGCGGAGACATCACCGCGGATCCCGTGACCCGCCGCGCCACCCGGGCGGGGCGGGAACTCGCCCTCACCCTCAGGGAGTTCGACCTGCTCGCGTACTTCCTGAGCCGTCCGCGCACCGTGCACGGCAGGGAGGAACTGATGCGGGAGGTGTGGGGTTGGGACTTCGGCGACCTGTCCACCGTCACCGTCCACGTGCGACGGCTCCGGGCCAAGATCGAGGACGATCCGGCCCGGCCCCGGTTCATCCGTACCGTGTGGGGCCTCGGCTACAGCTTCGAGCCGGAGAACGAGGAGGGGACGGAGTGAAGGACGTCCTGCTCATCGCCCTCTTCGCGCTTCTGGGGGCCGCGTGCGCCGGGCTCGCGGGCGCGGTCGTCCTGCGGCTCGTGCGCCACCGCTCGGTCGCGGTCTCCCTGGCCGTGGTCGCCGCCGTCACCGTGACGGCGATGCTCGCCGGAACGCTGGCCGTCGCCCAGGCGATGTTCCTCTCCGCCCACGACCTGTGGGTCGTCACCGTCGTCGTCGCCATGGCCGCCCTCGTCTCGCTGGCAGTCGCGCTTCTCCTCGGACGGTGGGTGGTGGCCCGCAGCCACGCCCTGACGAAGGCGGCGCGGGACTTCGGCGACGGAGGAAGCTTCTCCGCCCCCAGGGGCACCGCCACCGCCGAACTCGCCGCCCTCACCCTCGAACTGGCCGCGACGAGTGCCAAGCTGGACGAGTCCCGTCGCCGTGAACGCGCGCTGGAGACGTCCCGGCGGGAGCTCGTCGCCTGGATCTCCCACGACCTGCGCACCCCTCTCGCCGGGCTGCGGGCCATGGCGGAGGCGCTGGAGGACGGTGTGGCGGCCGACCCCGACCGCTACCACCGGCAGATCCGCACCGAGGTCGACCGCCTCACCGCCATGGTGGCCGACCTCTTCGAGCTCTCCCGGATCCACGCCGGCGCGCTCACCCTCGCTCCGAGCCGGCTCTCCGTCTACGACCTGGTCGGTGACGCGCTCGGCGGCGCCGATCCGCTCGCCCGCGAGCACGGCGTACGCCTGTCGGGAGAGGCGGTCCAGGCGGTGCCCGTCGAGGTGGACGGGAAGGAGATGACCCGTGTCCTGGCCAACCTCCTCGTCAACGCCATCCGCCACACCCCGCCCGACGGCACGGTGGCGGTGGCCGCCGAGCGGCGCGAGGACACCGTGGTCCTGTCGGTCACCGACGGCTGCGGGGGCATCCGGGACGAGGACCTGCCCAGGGTCTTCGACACCGGCTGGCGCGGCACCCAGGCGCGCACCCCTCCCGCGGGGGCGGGGCTGGGGCTCGCGATCGTGAGGGGCATCGTCGAGGCTCACTCGGGCAGCGCCGCGGTGCGCAACGTTCCCGGAGGGTGCCGTTTCGAAGTCGTCCTTCCGGCCGCCGCCGGCTGAGCGCGCGGGCCAGACCACGGCGTCAGACCGCGGCGGCGGAAGCCCGCTGCCCGGCCCGGGCGAACTCCTCCATCCCCTCGGCGAAGCCGACCTCCGGCAGCCAGCCGAGGTCATGCCGCAGCCGGGTGGAGTCGGCCGTGACGTGCCGGACGTCCCCGAGCCGGAACTCCCCCGTCACCAAGGGCTCCGGGCCTCCGTGGGCGCGGGCCAGGGCGGCGGCCATCTCGCCCACCGTGTGCGGCTCCCCGCTGCCGACGTTGTACGGGGTGAGCACCCCCGCGGGCAGGTCGGCGACGGCTTCCAGTGCCAGCACGTCCGCCGCGGCGACGTCCCGTACGTGGACGAAGTCCCGGAGCTGTCCGCCGTCCTCGAAGACGCGGGGCGCCTCGCCGCGTGCGAGGGCCGAACGGAACAGCGACGCCACGCCCGCGTAGGGGGTGTCACGGGGCATGCCCGGCCCGTACACATTGTGGTAGCGCAGGGAGACGGCCGTTCCTTCCACCGAGCGGGCCCAGGAAGCGGCCAGGTGCTCCTGGGCCAGCTTCGTCGTCGCGTACACGTTCCGGGGGTCGACAGGCGCGTCCTCCCGGACGAGTCCCGGGGCGAGGTCGGCGCCGCAGACGGGGCACCGGGGCTCGAAGCGTCCCGCCGCCAGGTCCTCGGCGCGCCGGGGCCCCGGCCGTACAGGACCGTGGGCAGGGCACTCGTAGCGTCCCTCCCCGTACACGACCATGGAACCGGCGAGGACGAGACGCCGCACACCGGTCTGCGCCATCGCCGCGAGCAGCACCGCGGTCCCCAGGTCGTTGCAGCCGACGTAGTCAGGGGCGTCGGCGAAGTCCTTGCCCAGGCCGACCATGGCCGCCTGGTGACAGACTGCCTGCACCCCGTCCAGCGCGGACCGTACCGCCCGCGGGTCCCGGACGTCCGCGTGCAGGAACTCCACCGGCGAGGGCGCTGGGGCAGTGGGATGAGCGCTGGGCAGCAGCGCGTCCAGTACGACGGGCTCGTGGCCCGCCGAGAGCAGTTCCGTGACGATGTGCGAGCCGATGAACCCGGCTCCTCCGGTGACGAGTACGCGCATGGTGCGACGTTAGGGGCAGGTGCCGCACCGCGGGGGCATCCATGCCGTGACGTAAGGCTTCCGTCATCAGTACGGACTTCCGAGGTTGCCCCACATCCCGGCTCCATCGAGTCGGCCCCCTCTCACGGAGCCGCTCCGACGCCCACGGCATCGTCACACGGGCGACGAGCCGGTGCGTGATCACCGGCCTTCCTGATCCCGGGGCCTGTCGCTCGAACCGACTCCGTCCCCCACAGCGAACGACCGGAAGTACTCGCGCAGCATCACGACAACTATCGGAACGCCACCCCAGACAGCACACAGGACCAGAGACTTCGGCTCCTCCGTGAACTGACCGCCGATCCACCAGAACGCGGTCATGGCCAGCCACAGCGCAACCCACAGAAGGGGCGTCGGAATTCGTCTGAACCAGTCATGCATACAAGGAGGTTACTGCCCAACCGATGTGCCACGAGCAGCACGGGCACCGAGACCAGTATCAGCGGCAAGCGCCCTCGCCGAAGGTCGCGTGGGAGATGTAGAAGGCGAGCACGTCGGGGCCGGGCGGGAGCAGGTCCTCGATTCCCGGAAAGACCACGGGCGGCTCCGGGTCCGGGGTCAGGGTGACGCGGACGCAGTACTCGGTATCGGTGTCCTCAGTGCCAACGGTGTAGCCGCCGTCCTCCTCCTTGTGCGTCTCGATGTTGTGCCTGGGCCCGATACCGCTCTCCTGGATCGCCTCGGCGATCAGGAATCCGCGGTCGCCCGCGAGAGTCGTGTAGTGCGCCTTGCCGTCCAGGTCCGCGACGGCCTGGTGGACGGCGTCGCGGAGCTCGCCCTCGCTCCAGGTCGACTCGGCCCGCACTCCGTACAGCCCGCCGAGCACGATGAGCGGCGCCAGGACGATGAGTGCGCGTCCGACCGGGTTGCGGTGGTTGTAGACGTACCGGCCGGTTCCCCAACCGCTCCTGACGAAGACCGGCTCCTCGCTCACCGTTCCTCCGGTCCGGGAGCGGCTCGACCTGGTCCCGTCCGCACTGCGGTCAGCGGCAGCCACTTCTTGCGCATCGGTCACTCGCCCATCGACTCGTCGGCACCTTCCGTGCCGTCCTGGCACAGACACAGCGCCAGGACGAAGCACACGACCCGCCTCGCCGACAGAAGCCGGTGGCGCCGCTCGATCCGGTCGTGCTTGGCCATCACCCCGTCCACCAGCTCAGCGGTGAACACCCTACTCAGAGCCCCGATCCGTACCTACTGACCCGCGCGGCCCCCGACCCCCACCGGCCGCCTGCCGACAGAAGCGAAGCGGTGGACGATTCATCGATTCGGTAACCGGCGGGGACAGCCGTCTCCGCCCACAGGATCGTTGCATAGGCTAAAGGTAGCCATGAGTGAAGAGCACCTTCCGGGGGAACGCCTTGTCCAACCAGCAGCCGTCCGGAACCCGGGTTCTATCGCTCCTTCCCTACATCGTCATGGGGGTCACTCTGGTGGCGGACGTCGCCGCCGGCCCCACAGTCGGTCTGCTGCCGCTGGTGGCGCTGGGGCCCGCCTTCGCGGGGCTCACCGGTGGACCGGCCCGCACCGCCCTCGTCGGGAGCCTGGCCCTGATCCTCTGCCTCGCCCTGGGCTGGTACGACGGACTGTTTCCCGGGCGGCGCGGCACGACGGCACTCATCTCGGTGGCCGGAGTGACCGCCGCCGGCCTGGCCGCAGCGGTGACGCGTCGCCGCAGGGAGGCGGAACTGGCCAGCGTCCGCTCGATCGCGGAGGTCGCGCAGCGGGTTCTCCTGCGCCCCGTACCGCGTCAGGCAGGCGAGCTCCTCGTGGCCGTCTCGTACACGGCGGCCGTCGCGGAGGCGCGGATCGGAGGGGACCTCTATGAGGTGGTGACGTTCCCCGGGGGCGTGCGGGTCATCGTCGGAGACGTACAGGGCAAGGGGCTCGACGCGGTGGAGACGGCGGCGGACGTGCTGGGCGCCTTTCGGGAAGCGGCCCACGACGAGCCGGAGCTGGTGGGGGTGAGCACAAGGCTGGAGCGGGCGATGGACCGGACTCTGCAGGGCGAGCGGTTCGTCACCGCGGTGATCGCGGAGGTACGGCCGGACCGGACCATGACGCTGCTGAACTACGGTCATCCCGCGCCCCTGCTGCTCGGTTCCGCCGGTGCGGCCCGATTCCTCGAGCCGGGTACGCCCGCACCGCCGCTGGGCCTGGGGCTCGACGGGACAGAAAGCCCGGAACCACTGACAGGAAAGTTCGCTCCGGGTGACCAGCTGTTGCTGTACACGGACGGCGTCGTCGAAGCCCGTGACCGGCGGGGAACGTTCTACCCGCTGGTGGACCGGCTCAGCCTCTTGGACGCGGAAAGCCCCGAGCTCGCCCTGGAGAGGCTTCACGGGGACCTCGTCAGACACGCCGAAGGGCCGCTCGGGGACGACGCCGCCTTGCTTCTGTTGCGCTACCGCCCGCAGGGCGAGCGAGTGGGAGGCCATGACGGACAGCCGCGTCTCTCAGGGTAGAAAGGTCGTATGCAGAAGCACGCGGGGGCCGAGCCGGCGCCGGACGACATCGAGGCCGTCACGCGCGCCGTGCTCACGGCTTCACGACTTCTGGTGGCCGTGTCGGCGCGGTCGCTGGCGACGGTCGAGGAGAGCATCACCCTGCCCCAGTTCAGGATGCTCGTGGTGCTGTCCACCCACGGGCCGTCGAAGCTGGTGACGCTGGCGGAGCACCTCGGGGTCCAGCCTTCCACCGCCATGCGGATGGTGGACCGGCTGATCGCGGCCGGCCTGGTGAGTCGCCGCACCAATCCCGGCAATCGGCGCGAGACCATGCAGAGCCTGACGTCCGAGGGTGAGCGCGTCGTCCAGCATGTGACCACGCGGCGCAGGGACGAGATCACGGGCATCCTGCGCCGGCTCGACCCCGCCCAGCGCAGCGCTCTCGTCAACGCGCTCGCCGCCTTCAACTCGGCCGGCCAGGAACCGCCCTACCGGGCGGGGGATGCCGATCCGCTGCCCCTGGGCTGGTCCGACCCCACGGACGAGACACGATAGGACCGCACCGTGGCGACGAAGGAGACGGCCGCGAAGACGAGCAGCAGGACGGTCGTCCAGGCCAGTCTTCGCAGCAAGGGGCCACGTCCTTCGAGTCCCCTCGGGGCGACCCTGTCGCCGGGGTCGTAGACCATGCCGATCAGGTCGCCCGGGATCACCTCGGGTCCACACCCGCGCCACAACCTCTGCCGTACGGGGGAGCCGTCCTGCAGCCGGACGGAGCACCGGTAGGCAGGGCGGTCGAGCGGCTCGTGAGCGACCGCGGTCACCACCACGTCCCGGGTCCGGCCGGCACCCGACAGAACCGCGTCGGCGGCGAGCGCCGAAAGGGCCGGGGAGAGGAGGAAACCGACGGCCACGAGGAGGGCGACCAGCAGATGGCCTGCGCGAAGGAACAGCAGGTACAGCGCCACGGCAGCTGTCGCCACCAAAACGGCCGCCTCAGCCTGGGACGAGGTCACACCGACCAGAACGGCGGCGGTGCTCGCCCCGCCGACGAGCAGAGTCGCGACGGAAGCGACGAAGAAGCCCTCGGCCACCAGCCACCACGGAGGGTTGCCCGCGTACTGCGCGGCGCCGAGAAGCCTTGCGCTCACTCGTGCTCCCGGCCCCACGTTGAGACTATGCAATAGTTTGTTTGCGTCGCGAAATAGCCGATGCCGGGACGTTACCGAACCGCGTCCATGGCGTATCGAGGCCAGCTGTCACACCCGGAGGCCAGCCACATGCCCACCTCCCCCCAGCGCCCACGTCCTCCCGTCGGCTGGAGAAGATTGCTCTTCCGTTCACCGATCCATCTCTTCCGCGCCGGCCTCGGCCCCTTGTTCGGCGGGCGGCTGCTCCTGTTGATCCACACCGGTCGACAGTCGGGCCGATCGCGCGAGGTGGTCCTGGAAGTGGTGGCCCGGGACCGCCGCCAAGACACCTGGACCGTCGCCTCCGGTTTCGGGTCGGAGGCCCAGTGGTACCGCAATCTGCGCCACACGCCCCAGGCGACGATCCAGTTCGGGCGTGGCTACCACGTCGTGACGGCCCAGTTCCCCACCCCCGAGGAGGGCGCGAGGATCATGACCGAGTACGCCCGCCGGCATCCCCGCGCCGCACGGACGCTCTGCCGCTACATGGGATTTCCCATCGACGGACACACCATCGACTTCCGGTCGGCCGGCAAGCAGATCCCCTTCGTGCGGCTGAAGTCCGACGAGCCGAGGTAAGCACCGCGGCAAGCCCAGGCATCCGCGGTCAGGGCAGGACCTCCAGAAGGTCCTTGCACGCATGCTGACAGTCCCGGCAAGCTTCGGCGCAGACCAGACAGTGCGCGTACTCCTTCGCGTGGCCCGCACACATGTCGGCGCATGCCGCACAGACGTCGGAGCAGATCCTCAGGAGGTCTCGAGCGACCCTGTCGAGACCGCCGGACGCGCGCGACAGCACGGACGCCGTGGCGCAGCAGGCTTCGGCGCAGTCGAGATCGAGCCGCACACAGCCGACCAGGCCCTTCACCCCATCCTCCCCCAGACATGCATCCGCGCATGTCTTACAGATCTGCGCACAGACGAGACACGAATCGATGCAGGCCGCCAGCTGTTCTCTCGCCTCGCTCGAGGCCATGGCCGCGGGATGGCGGCCGAGTACCGACGACATCCGGGGATTCATGAAAACCACCCTCTTCGTACAGCCCTCTCGATGCGTCTCCCCATGACCGGGGCAGTCATGCGCAAGGAAAGCAAGACCCTCAACCCGCCCTCCGCCAGCCAAACCCCCATCGGGCCGACGATGCGGTAACACTCAGGTAGCAAAAGTGGCACAACGCAAAGATGTTACTTTTTCGTTACATGGGGAAGCTTTGTCCAATTAAGGGGTTGTATCGACCCCTGAATCTCACCCTTACAGCCGACGAGAGGATTGCCGGACACCCCGCCCTTACCACAATCTCAGCACCTTACGGAACCTCTGCAGTCCAAGAAGTTGTCGACTGCGCTGGGTAACTTCGGCGCCCATGACCACAGCTCACACAGCACCGGAACACGTCCGGGACGAAGCGCCGGTCTCTGCCCGGGGATGGACCATCGGACGGCCACGGGCCGGCGACGGCGCCCAACTCTGGCGGCTGGCACGGGAGTCCGAGACGCTCGACGTCAACTCCTCCTACAGCTACCTCCTGTGGTGCCGGGACTTCGCCGACACCTCCGCCGTCGCCCGCGACGCGGACGGCCGGCCGGTGGGCTTCGTGACCGGCTACCTCCGGCCCGACGCGCCGGGGACGCTGCTGGTCTGGCAGGTCGCCGTCGACGCCGCTCACCGGGGCCGCGGCATCGCCGGGGCGCTGCTCGACCACCTCTCGGAACGCGTCGCCGGCACGTACCCGCTCGACGCCGTCGAGACGACCATCACCCCGGACAACCTCGCGTCGGAGCGCCTGTTCGGCGCCTACGCGCGGCGGCACGGCGCCCGGGTGAGCCGGACGGTGCTCCTCCCGTCCGGTGCCTTCCCTACGCCCGGCCACGAGGCCGAGGTGCTGCACCGCATCGCGCCGCTGGCCTTCTGACGCCGGACCCTCCGCCGCCCGGCCCCGCCCCTCCCCCGCTCCGTCTCCCCCGTTCCGCCACCCCCCGTACTGGAGTCCCGCATGACGCTCATCGCCGATACCGAACCCACCGTCTTCGAGACCGTCGAGTCGGAGGTGCGCAGCTACTGCCGCGCCTGGCCCACTGTCTTCGAACGCGCCACGGGCAGCCGCCTCTTCGACGAGCACGGCCGTCCCTTCCTCGACTTCTTCGCGGGGGCGGGTTCGCTCAACTACGGCCACAACAACCCCGCGCTGAAGCGCCCGCTCCTCGACTACCTCGGGAGCGACGGCATCACCCACGGCCTCGACATGTCGACGACGGCCAAACGGAGCTTCCTGGAGACCTTCCGCTCGGCCGTCCTCGAACCCCGCAGTCTGCCCTACAAGGTGATGTTCCCTGGACCGACCGGCACCAACGCCGTCGAGGCGGCGCTGAAGCTGGCCCGCAAGGTCACCGGCCGCAAGACGGTCGTGTCCTTCACCAACGCCTTCCACGGCATGTCCCTCGGCTCCCTCGCCCTCACCGGAAACGCCGGCAAACGCGCCGGCGCGGGCGTGCCGCTGACCCACACCACCCAGATGCCCTTCGACCACTACCTCGGTGGCAGGACCCCGGACTTCCTCTGGTTCGAGCGGCTCCTGGAGGACTCCGGGTCCGGCCTCGACCACCCGGCCGCCGTCATCGTCGAGACGGTCCAGGGCGAGGGCGGGGTCAACGTGGCGCGCGCCGAGTGGCTACGCGGCCTCGCCGACCTGTGCCGGCGCCGGGACATGCTGCTGATCGTCGACGACATCCAGATGGGCTGCGGGCGCACCGGTGACTTCTTCTCCTTCGAGGAGGCGGGCATCACCCCGGACGTCGTCACGCTCTCCAAGTCCATCAGCGGCTACGGACTGCCCATGTCGCTCTGCCTGTTCCGCGACGAGCTCGACGTGTGGGAGCCCGGCGAGCACAACGGCACCTTCCGCGGCAACAACCCGGCCTTCGTCACCGCCACCGCCGCCCTCGACACCTACTGGCGGGACTCCACCCTGCGCGACCGCACGCTGCGGCAGGCCGGACGAGTCGAGAGTGCTCTGCGCGACCTCACCGCCGGGCATGAGCGGCTCGGGATGTCGTACCGGGGCCGCGGTCTCGTGTGGGGCCTGGAGTTTCTGCACGAGGGTCGGGCGCGGGCGGTGTGCCGGCGTGCCTTCGAACTGGGCCTGCTCGTCGAGACGTCGGGGCCGCGCGACGAGGTCGTCAAGCTGCTGCCGCCGCTGACCGTCACCGACGACGAGCTGGACGAGGGCCTCGGCATCCTCGCCCGCGCCGTCCGCCACACCGCCTGAGACCGCCCGACCCACCGCACGGAAAGGCCACCGCCATGATCGTCCGCACCTTCGCGGAACTGGAGAACACCGAGCGGCACGTGAAGTCCGCCTCCGGCACCTGGGAGAGCAAGCGCATCGTCCTCGCCCGCGAGCGCGTCGGCTTCTCCCTCCACGAGACCGTCCTGTACGCCGGGACGGAGACCGCCATGTGGTACGCGAACCACGTCGAGGCCGTCGTCTGCACGGCGGGCGAGGCCGAACTCACCGACCACAAGACCGGGACGACGTACACGATCACCCCCGGGACGATGTACCTCCTCGACGGCCACGAGCGGCACACCCTCCGGGTCAAGGAGGACTTCCGCTGCCTGTGCGTCTTCAACCCGCCGGTCACCGGCCGCGAGGACCACGACGAGAACGGCGTGTACCCGCTGCTCACCGAGCCCGAGGGCGCCTGACCGCCCCGCCCCTCCCCCGTACGTACGAGAAAGGCCAGCACCGCGATGACCACCGCCCCCGCCCGCCCCGTCGACCCGTACCCCACCCGCGGCACCGAGGAGGCCCTCGTCTACCGCAAGGAGCCCGTCGTCTGGTCCGAGCCCGGCACGCCGGGGCCGTTCTGGCCGCGCGAGCTGGAGAGCTATGACCGCAACGGCTTCTTCGCCGTCGACGCCCTCGTCACCCCGGACGAGGTGACCGAACTCCGCGCGGAACTCGACCGGTTGGTCAACGACCCCGCAGTGCGCGACGACGAGCGGTCGATCGTGGAGCCGCGCTCCCAGGAGATCCGCTCGGTCTTCGAGGTGCACCGGATCAGCGAGGTCTTCGCCCGGCTCGCCGCCGACCCCCGGCTCGTGGACCGGGCCCGGCAGATCCTCGGCTCCGACGTCTACGTCCACCAGTCCCGGATCAACGTCAAGCCCGGCTTCGGCGCCAGCGGCTTCTACTGGCACTCCGACTTCGAGACCTGGCACGCCGAGGACGGACTGCCCCTCATGCGGGCCGTGTCGGTGTCGATCGCGCTGACCCCGAACTTCACCACCAACGGCAGCCTCATGATCATGCCGGGCTCGCACCGCACCTTCCTCGGCTGCGCCGGCGAGACCCCCAAGGACAACTACAAGCAGTCGCTGCGGATGCAGGACGCCGGCACCCCCTCCCACAAGGCGCTCACGACCTTCGCCGAGGCCTGCGGGATCGAGCACTTCACCGGCGTGGCGGGGTCCGCCGTCTGGTTCGACTGCAACGCGATGCACGGCTCCGGCGACAACATCACCCCCTTCCCCCGCAGCAACGTCTTCCTCGTCTTCAACAGCGTCGAGAACGCACCGGAGCTGCCGTTCGCCGCGCCGGTCCGCCGGCCCTCGTTCATCGCCGCCCGCGACACCACCCCTATCGGCTGATCCCGGTGAACCTCCGGCACAGAAAGGACCTCATGAAGCACCTTCCCTCCCTGGACCGCCGCCGCTTCCTCACCCGCTCGCTGGGCATCGGCACCCTGATCGCCGCCCCGGCCCTCCTCGGCGCCTGCACCCGTACCGAGATCGGCGCCAATGGCCCCGGCGGGGATGCGGACCTGCTGGCGAGGCTGCGGAAGCAGGGTCACGTCCGGGTGGGCTTCGCCGGCGAGGCCCCGTACGGCTTCCAGGACGGCGGCGAGCTCGCCGGGGAGGCGCCCACCCTCCACCGGGAGATCTTCACCGCCCTCGGCATCCCCGAACTCCGGCCCACCCTCACCGAGTTCGGCGCCCTCATCCCCGGGCTGCTCGCCGGACGGTTCGACGTGGTGAGCGCCGGCATGGCCATCACCCCCGAGCGCTGCGCCAAGGTCGCCTTCTCCGAGCCGGAGTTCGTCTCCCCCACCGCCCTCATGGTCCGCGAGGGCAACCCGAAGGGCCTGAGCGACCTGACGTCCTGCGCGGCGAAGGGCATCCGGGTCGGCGTCCTGACCGCCGCCGTCGAGGGCGGCTACGCGAAGGCCGCGGGCGTCCCGGACGGGGCCCTGGTGACGGTCGGCAAGCAGCAGGACGGACTCGACGCCCTGCTCGCCGGACGGATCGACGCCTTCGCGCTCACCGGCATCTCGCTGCGCTGGCTCGCCCGCACCAACCGGGGGGCCGCCGTCCAGGTCCTCGAACCGTTCGTACCGGAGATCGACGGCGTCGAGCAATACAGCCCTGGTGGTGCCGTCTTCCGGCCGGGTGCCACGACGCTGCGCGACGCGTTCAACGCCGAGCTCATCAAGATCACCGGTGACCCCGGGCGGTACGTGGGGCTGATCGGGAAGTACGGCTTCACCGAGCGCGAGGTGCCACCGCGCACCCTGCGCACCACCGATCTCTGCACAGCGTGACGGGCCGCCGGCATGGCTGACTTCCTCCCCGAGCTGGGCCGGGCCCTCCCTGCGATCGGCGAGGGGCTCCTGGTCACCCTGGAGGCGACGGTGCTCGGCGCGGCCCTCGCGCTGCTCGTCGCCTTCGGCCTGGGCCTGGCCGCCCGCTCCCGGGCCGTCGTGGTGCGCGGCGCGGCCCGCGTCGTCGTGGAGTTCCTGCGCGGCACCTCGCTCTACGTCCAGCTGTTCTGGCTCTTCTTCGCGCTGCCGATGCTCGGCTTCCGGCTGGAGCCGATGGCCTGCGGGGTGCTCGCCTTCGGGCTCAACTACGGGGCGTACGGCGCGGAGGTGGTGCGGGGCTCGATCGCGGCCGTGCCCGCCGCCCAGACCGAGGCGGCGATCGCGCTGGGCATGGGGCCGGTCCTGCGGCTGCGGCGGGTCGTGCTGCCGCAGGCGTACGTCCTCATGCTCCCGCCCTTCAAGAACCTCCTCATCCAACTGCTCAAGGCAACCCCGCTGCTGTCCCTGGTCACCGTCGCCGACCTCACCTTCCAGATCGATCAGCTCCGCTCGGCGACCGGCGCCACCGCGTCCGCCTATCTGGTGCTCCTGCTCCTCTACTTCGGCGTGGCAGCGCTTCTGGGAGCCGGCATGAACGCGCTGGAGCGAACGGCGAAGGAACGGCTCGGCCAGGAAAGCGGTGGTGCGTGATGTGGGACATGGACGCGGCGCGGGCCGCGCTGCCCGTCGTGCTGTCCGGCTTCGGCGTGACCCTGCTGGCGACGGTCCTCGGCTTCGCGGTCGCGGTGGTCGCCGGGCTCGGCGTCGCCCTGGTCCAGCGCTCCGGGGCCCGGTGGATCGCCCTGCCGGTGGGGGCGCTGGCCTCGTTCGTCCGCTCGACGCCGGTGATGGTGCAGCTGTTCGCCGCCTGGGTGCTGGTGCCGGGCCTGGACCCGTTGACGCTCGGGGTGCTGGTGCTGGGGCTGCACTACGCCACGTACCTCTCCGAGGTCTACCGCGCCGGCATCGACGCCGTGCCGAAGGGCCAGTGGGAGGCGTGCACGGCACTGTCGCTGCCGCGCCGCCGGGTGTGGCGGGCCGTGGTGCTGCCGCAGGCCGTGCGGAAGGTGCTTCCGGCGCTCGGCAACTACGCGGTCTCCATGTTCAAGGAGACGCCGTTCCTCTCGGTCATCACGGTGAACGAGATGGTCCACGAGGCGAGCACCTTCGGCAGCACCCACTTCGCCTATCTGGAGAGCTTCACCCTGGCCGCCGCCGTCTTCCTGCTGGCGAGCTGGCCGACGTCCGTGCTCGTCCGCCGACTGGAGGCCCGCCTTGCCCACTGAGACCGACCACGGACCGGAGAAGGTGCGGTTCGCCCGGGTGACGAAACGGTTCGGGGACCACACCGTCCTCGACGGGCTCGACCTGGCGGTCGCGCCGGGCGAGCGGGTGACCCTGATCGGCCCGAGCGGCTCCGGGAAGACGACGATCCTGCGGCTGCTGATGACGCTGGAGCGGGTCACGGACGGCGTCGTCCACGTGGACGGCGAGCCGTACTCCCACATGCCGTCGGGCCGCGCGGGCGGCAAGCTCGTCCCGGCGGACGAGCGCTACCTGGCCCCGCGCCGCCGGCGCGTGGGGATGGTGTTCCAGCAGTTCAACCTCTTCCCGCACATGAGCGTCCTCGCCAACGTCATGGAGGCGCCCCGGCACGTCCTGGGCCTCGACGGCGACGAGGCCGCCGCGCGCGCCCGGGACCTCCTCGGACTCGTCGGTCTCGCCGAGAAGGAGGACGAGCACCCCACCCGGCTCTCCGGCGGCCAGCAGCAGCGCGTCGCCATCGCCCGGGCCCTGGCGATGCGCCCGGAGCTGCTGCTCCTGGACGAGGTGACCTCCGCGCTCGACCCCGAGCTGGTGGCGGAGGTCCTGGACGTGCTGCGGGACGTGGCGGCCGGCACCGACATCACGATGCTCTGCGTCACCCACGAGATGGGCTTCGCCCGCGACATCTCGCACCGGATCCTCATGTTCGACGAGGGCCGCGTGCTGGAGTCCGATGCCCCGGAGCGGCTGCTCGACGACCCGGAGCACGAACGGACCCGGGCGTTCCTGAGAACGATCCGGTGAGCGGCCGCTCGCAGAGCCGACCGTCCAGCCCGTCACCCGTTGGACGCCGATTGCCCGCCAGGGCTGGCACGCCGACGGAATGCGGCAGCAGAGGGAAGGCGAGGGCTCCCTCGTCAAACGCGAGTGAGGGCGGCGGCGCCGAAGGAAACATCGAAGCGGTCGCACCAGATGCTGAGGCTGGTGTATTGGGACCAGTCGACGTCGGCGGGCAGCGCGTAGTTCTGGTCGCCCTTGTTCCCCTTGAGTTTGGCAAGCGTGACGTGACGCCCGTCGTCGAAGACGTGCCAGCCCGCCTTCCCCTCCACGACTGGCGCGTCGCTGAGGACGACCCGAAGGTCCGGCCCGTTGCTCGTGTCAAGCTCCTCGATCCTCAGGGTGTGGGTGCCATCCGCGAGACGGACCACCTTCGCGGTGCCGGAGGTGTCGTGTTCGTGACTGATGAAGACTCCCTCCGCCACGGTCGTCGGACCGACCGGCGCGGGCGCGGGCGACGTGGCACCGGAGGCGGTGGGGACCACTGCCTCGGTGGTGGGTGCGCTCGTGGGGAGAGCCTCGTTCACCGTCTCGTCCACCCACAGGGCCCACGGCTTGAACCACATCAGGGCTGAGGCCGCCACCACTGCGGCGACACCGCCCCACAGCGCCCACTTCCTTCGGCGTTCCATGGTGCCCTCCTCCGGTTCGACTTCACTGTCTTCCCCATCCAAGCGGGGGACACCCTTTACAGAGAAGCCGCACCGGATGACGAATCTCTTACGGCCTGGACGTCTCGATCACTCGACCGCCTCGCACGGCGGGCGCCGAGAGGACTCGCCTCGAAGGCCAGCCGCCCCAGCGCGACGAGGCAACCCTGCCCGAAGACCATCACCAGCAAAGCGCCTTCGTCCCAGTACCACTCCACGGCCCAGGGGCGAAGGATCACCACCGTCACGCCGAGATGTGAGGCGGAGAGGACGAGCCCGGCCCGGCGACGGCGGATGCAGAGAAGCGGCACCACCGCCCACACAGTGGAGACGAGCACCATCAGAGGGGCGGCAAAAGGCAGAACGGACATGGCGGACCTCGTGATCGGCAGATCGGTCTGCAACCGTCGCATCCGCGCAGGGCTCGTACCAGTCTTTCAACGCATCACCTTCATCACGGGAAAGCCGAGCTCGACGGCCGGCACGGTCTCCGCCGGAGGGCACTCACGTGCGGCCGGCCGAACGGTGTGCTTTCGTGGGGCCAGGTCGTTTCCCGGAACCTCGGCCGGCGATCTCGATCACCAGCCCTCGGTGCGTTCGCCGACCTTCTTGGCATCGCCCAGAGAACAGCAGCCACTGGCTTGCACCAGTGTGCCGTCCGCAACTTCAAAGGTCGCTATGGCCCCCCTGTCGGACGGGACGCGTGGACGACGAATGCGTCTCCCGCGACGACGCGCCCCTCGCCGCGCGCCCGGGACTCAGACGGCCGAACGGTGGTCCCGAGTGCCCGCACCGCGCGCGAATCGGAACCGCGTGACCGACGTGGGGGCCCAGCCCCGCAGGTAGGCGACGCCGAGCGGCGGCAGGATGACCGTGCGCAGAAAGTTCCACAGAATCTGGAACAGGAGTGTCGCCCTCCCTCATGCAGGAGATGGTCGGCAGGTTGACCAGCCCGAGAGCCGTAGGTCGCCGCTCCGGGCCTGCGGTGCGCCGAAGTCCCAGGCGTGTAGCGGAGCGGGACCGCGTGGGCATGGTCGGCCGCTGGTCACAAGAGCGTGCTTCCCGCCGCGAGGGGGCGCGCGTGCCGACCTCGGCTCCGTACGGCCTTCCAGGCGAGGTAGTGGCGGACGAGCGGAACCATGGCGCACCAGAGGAGGGCCTCGCCGACCGGCCCGAGCTCTGCCAGGCCGGCGAGGGCGAAAGCGGGCAGCACGCACAGGGTGGAGCCGAGGGCCCATTTCAGCCGCAGCACGAGCACAGCGGGCAGCCCGGTAGCGGCCCAGGCACGGGCCCCGGCGCAGGCGGAGGCTCCGGTGTGGAGGAGGAAGGCGCCGATGGGGATCAGGGCGAGGGCGACAGCGAGGATGAAATCCGCCTCGTCTTCCGGGGTGTCCGCTGTTTCCTGGGCGATTCCGTCGCGGGCGACGACGACGGCGTGGTCGCGCCACAGGGTGACGGTGACGTCGTCGCCCGCTTCGAGGCGTTCGAGGAGCGGCCCTTCACCACCCATGTCTATCTCCTGGGGAAGCCCCGGTGTCTTGTGCAGGCGGAGGGCGAACTCCTCATGCTTAGGTTCGTCCCGGATGACGACAGTGGCCACGCGGGCCTTGCGGGCATGGAGACAGCTTGCGTGAGGCGCGGGAGTGGCATCGGCGCAGGTCTCGGCCTGGAGGTACTGGCGCTCGTCCGTCACTGCCTGGGGTACCGCGGCCAGGCCGAGGGACACGACGGTGAGGGCGGCAAGGCCCAGGAGGGCGGCGACGGCTCCCCACGCCCGGTGCCAGAGGGTTCGTCGGCGCGTGCTCATGGCGAGGTCCTGTGGCCGGAGAACCCAGGGTGCGTGAGGCTCCTGATGGCAGTCTGAGGTGGGACGTCCATGTCTCCCTCGGGGGGCGGCTGTGCGATTCAGAAGAAATGCTGGAGCAGGGTGGTGGCGTCCACGGTGCCGAGCAGGTGCGGCTCTTCGTCGGTGTAGTCCACGACCAGGACGACGGGACAGCCGGTGCGTTCCATCACCGCGGCCATGTGGAGAGGTGACGCGTCGGGGCTGACGACCGGCGGACCGGGCGGACGCGTGGGCAGGATGTCCGCGAGGAGGATCTCGCCGGCCCCGGCCCGCACCGTCTCGTCGAGTGCCTCGCCCACGACTGCGGCGAGCAGGGGGTCGTCCCGCACGGGGCGGGGCAGAGCGGCGTTGAGGATCGTGGTGGGAGGCACTGCGGCAAGGGGATGTCCGTCCGCGCTCACGACGACGAGTGCCGGCGCCCTTTCGCGGATGAGCAGGCCCACGGCGTCCCAGAGGCGGGTGTCGAGCCGGACAGAGGTACAGGGCCATGCCAGATCACGCGCGTGCATGCGGGATGGTCTCCCCCGTGCTCGTCCCGCCGCCGGAGGTCTTCGGAGGCGTGGTACCGGTGCCGATGAGGTCGTCGACGTGGAAGAGGCGGGCGATGGGGACATCGGTGCTGCTGTGGGCGATGATCGAGAAGGCGATGCAGACGGCGATGAGCGTGTACGCCTCCTGTCCCTGCGGAATGCCGGCCTGGAGGACGAGCAGTCCGTAGACGACCGACGCGAAGCCCTTGGGGCCAAACCATGCGGCCACCAGCTTCTCGCGGCGGTCGATCCTCGTGCCCCACAGGGACAGCAGCAGGGAACCGGGCCTGATCAGCACGATGGCGAGGACGGCGGCTGCGTAGCCGCCCCAGGAGAGGTCGCCGAACAGCTGCGGGGTCAGCAGGGCGCCGAAGACCAGGAGGGCGGCGAACTTGGCCAGCTCCGCCAGCGCCTCGCCCAGCGGCTCGAACGCCTTGTGGGACTCCGGCGCGACGGCGGCGAGGACCGCGCCCGCGGAGAAGGCGGCGAGGTAGGGGTTGGCGTGGGTGAGGTGACAGGCCGCGTACAGGATGATCCCGGTGGCCAGCGGCAGCAGAGGTTGCAGCTTGGGCTCGGCGCCGAAGTGCGGCAGGCGTACGAGCCCGTTGACGATCAGCGGGAGCAGCACGCCGAAAGCGAGACCGAGGCCGAGCTCCAGGGCGATGCTTCCGTACGACGCCTCCGCACCGGCCGCGGTCGGGCCGGCGGCGGCGATGAGAATCAGGACCACCGGAAGGGCGAGCCCGTCGTTGATGCCGCTCTCCACGTTCAGCAGCTCCCGCAGCCGGGCCGGCACCTCCTTGCGGCCCACGATCGCGGAGGCGAACACCGGGTCCGTCGGCGCCAGGACCGCGCCGACCAGGAAGGACGTCGTCCAGTCCAGGCCGACCAGGTAGTGGGTGATCAGCGCCATACCGACGCAGGCGAGCGGCATGCCCAGCCCGAGCGCCCTGACCGGATTGCGCCAGTTCGCCCGCAATTTGGCGAAGGAGACGTGCATCCCATCGGTGAACAGCACGGCGAACAGCGCGAGGTCGGCGGTCACCGCGACGATCTCGCTCTCCGGCGTGACATGGATCAGCCCCAGGAAGCCGTCGCTGACGAGCGCTCCGCCGAGCAGGAAGAGCAGCGAGGTCGACAGGACGGTACGGGCGGCGAGCCCGGACAGCAGGACCGCGACGAGCAGCGCGGCCCCGAAGACGGCGACAAGCACCATGAAGGAAGTCCCCCGATCGGCAAATAAGACACGTGTCCCTTGCTCGCCGACCAGACTTCCCGGCACACCACGAGGAAACTTACACCTTCCCTACGCGGCATTGACAGAACCTTGACACGCACGAAATCCCGGCATCTATTGCCGAGGTCCGGCAATTACAAAGGAAGGGATCTTCTTACTACGCCACCCCAAGCCGGGCAGCTCGCCCGCGGATGCGGTGTCCGTCCAGGTCGCCAGGAAGACCGGTCGGCGACGGTCGAATCGGTTCTGGAGCCCGTACGGCTCCGACGGGCACGGCCGCGCAAGGGCGGTCGTGGGGCACGGCCAGGACCTGAACTCATGCGTCCGCGCGGTACAGACTGATGCCACCGTTGACAAACAACTGCACGTACCCACAGGACCAGCAGATCAGCCCGGTGGCCGACTCGTTCGCCCACGCGAGGTTGAAGAACTCCATCCCCGTGCTGTTGAGCTTCACCTCGCGCTCCCGGAAAACATCACCCCCGCACGTCAGGCAGCGAATCTCCCGCTTGCCGATTCGTGCGCGTACAGGCTTGGCCATGGTTCCCCCTTCGCTTCCGTGACTCGGCAGCGGTTTGGCCGCTGTTCTGCACTGTTTGCCATTGTGCGGCGAGGGCAGGAGCAGCTGCCTTGCCATCGGTCGGCAGTCTTGTCGCCTGACCGATGCCGACCCAGTTACTCCCCACGGCCTGACTCGACATGACGGGACGATTGGACGACCGCTCCAAGGGCCGAGGAGCCGGGTGCGCCGTCGATCACCGGCTGCCGCCGGGCCGGACACCGCTCTCGGCCTGGCAGTGGTCCGGCGCGTGAGGTTGCCCGAGGCTGCCGGACCGCGCCAGCGAGACAGACAGATCCGGGCGCCAGGTGGTCATGCCACCTGTTCTTGCCACGATCGGCTCCTCCTCTGAACAGCACCGCCTGACGGGGCTCTTTTCCCACCGAACCCGGTTGCTATGGTCGGAACTTCGAGCAGCAGATCGATTCAGCTCCTGGAGCACGTCGGAGCGATAGCACACACGGGGGAAGGGGTCTGATGGCCTGGGAAGAGTGGGAACAGCTCAAAGCGGAGGCCTCGGGTCAGTCCTCCACCGCGATGTAGCTGAACCGGGTGCCCGACGAACAGGATCCGGGTGGCGGGGCGCCCGGCGGTGACCTCAAGGTCAGCCAGCAGGATCTCGCCGCCGTCGGCGACTCCGCCTTCAAGCTCTTCGACAAGCTGGGCAAGGACGGACGCGACGCCTGGTCCGTCAGCCAGTCGGCCGCCAGGGACCTGCGGACGCAGGGCTTCGACCTGGGCGACGCGATCGACCACGTGCAGGACCGCTGGGAGAAGCAGTTGAAGACGTTGCTGGACGCCTGCGCGCACATCTCGAACCACATGGACTTCACGCAGAACGCGCACGCCGGCGACGAGCACTACATCTACGGCGTCGTGAGCAGCATCGCGACCCTGGACGAGGGCTTCACGGAGAGGACCCAGCGCTGATGGACCTCGAAGCGCTGCGTCAGGGCAGCTTCGGCCAGCTCAGCCAGGCCATCACTGCCTGGAAGGGGGTCGCGGACAAGCTCAAGGCACTGGAGACGGACGCCAGGGACGACCTCAAGGCCAAGGCGGACAAGGCGAACTGGGCCGGCGCGAACGCCACCGTCTCCCGCTCCTTCATCACCAAGACGGCGGGCGAGTTCTCGGACGCGCACACGCAGGCGCAGAGCATCCACGACATCCTCAAGGACACGCATGACGAGCTGGTGAGCTACAAGCAGCAGCTCGACCAGGCGCTGGAGCGCGGCCGTCAGAAGAACCTGACGGTGACGTCGATACCCGGCGGTTTCACCGTCACCATGCTCATCCACCCGGATCGCGCCGCCAAGGGCCACGACGTACCGGACCACTCCCCCCAGGACGCCGAGCACCTGCGGGACGTCGTGGAACGCATCCTGAACAGGGCGACGGAGAGCGACTCGACCGCCGCGACCGTCCTGCGCGCCCTCGTCGACCAGGCCGAGACCGGCTTCTCGGGAGCGAAGTACGGCGACCGGGACACCGCGATCGACGCGCTGCGCAAGGCCGAGGAGGCGGCGAAGCTCCTGAAGGAGAAGGGCGACGAGATGTCGCCCGAGGAGTTCCAGAAGCTGAACGGCCTCCTCGCCTCGTACAAGAACGACCCGCTGTTCCAGGAGAAGTTCGCCACGCAGGTGGGTCCGAAGGCGATGCTGGAGTTCTGGGCCGACCTGTCGAGCCCGGACAACCCGAACGAGCTGACGCGCACCCTGGACCGGACGCAGCTCAACCAGCTCGGCGAGTTCCAGAAGAACCTCGGCGCGGTCCTCGGCGGCGCCACCCAGTCGGACAGCTCCGCCATGCGGAACTGGGAGAACGACATGGTGTGGCTCTCCGGCGAGCGGTACAAGACGCGCGGGGCGGAGGTCTACGGCTATCAGATCATGAGCAACCTCATGCGCACGGGCGACTACGACGACCAGTTCCTCAACAAGTACGGCAACCAGCTGGTCGCCACCGAGGAGAAGATGAAGATCCCTGGCAACTACTACCAGGGCATGGGGCAGATGATGCCCAAGATGAACTTCATCGGCGACGACGACTTCGGCCGCGACCCGATGACCGGATTCATGACGGCGCTCTCCAACAGCCCCGACGCGGCCACGCAGTTCTTCAACACGAAGGAGCCGCAGGACAACGCGCAGTGGGTCCTGAAGGAGCGCCCGTCGTTCGACGACTCCCCGCTGAAGGACGGCCCCAACGAGGCCCTCGACGCCACCGGCAAGGCGATGTTCGCCGCCGTCTCCGGCGCCACCGGGCCGGACGCGCCCAAGTCGGAGTTCGGGGAGCACCCTCCGGAGCGGCGCGAGGCGATGAAGCGCACGCTGGACATCCTGGCGAGCACGGGCAACGACTTCCCGCCCGAGCTGCGGGACGACATGGCGTACTCCATGGGAAGCCACAGCGACTGGGTCCACAAGTCGATGAGCAGCCCTCTCGTCAAGCACGAGCTCGACTCCGGGCAGTTGATGGAGGTCAGCAAACAGATCTCCAGGAACCAGGAGTCATACACCCTCCTGAACAAGCAGATGCACGGAGCGATAGCCGCCGACATCTACACAGAGAAGACTCATCCGGAAGACAGCCTGGACAGGGCGGGACGCACCATCGGCTTCCTGGAGGAAGCCCGCTACCAGGCGACGAACGACGAGAAGGGCGAGAAGCTCGCCGACGCCTCGTGGGAGAAGGCCGGCAGGTACCACGCGATCGGCGGCCTCGTCACACCGTGGCACCCGGCCGGTGACGCGGCCCAGCGCGTGGTGGACCTGATCACCTCGAAGATGCTGGAGGACGAGCAGAACCGGATCAACGCCGACGCCACCAGCGATCACACCAAGACCTATGAGAACCGCAGGTTCGAGCTGCAGAAGCTTGCGGACATCTGGTACCAGGAGAACAAGGAATGGGCGGAGGATCCGACGCACGAGGGATTCTCGAAGGAGCACGGTGTGTACGCCCAGATCGAGGGCTCCGCGAACGACGGCAACAAGAAGGCCGAGGGAGTGGCGGGCATCCAATGACAAGGGCAACACGTCGCGGGGTGACGTACGCGCTCGCCGCCGTCGTCTCGTTCTTCCTCACTGCCTGCGGCGGGGGACGCGAGTACGCGGTCCCGGAGCAGACCTGTGGGATCACCGTGAATCGGACGACACTCGACCCGTTCCTGCCTGACGGGGAGAAGGTCGAGATCGTCGGCGACTCCCTCGTCGAGACGGGCGAGGACACACGCGGCCACTGCGAGATCCGGGTGGACGGCAAACGGGCGATGTACCTCCGTGTCAGCAAGGTGGACAAGCTCTACGACCCGATGGGCGAGGTGGACGCGTTCCGCTTCACCAACCGCGAGAAGATGAGCGGCCTGCCGTTCCCGGGCGAGGGAGCGTTGGGTGACGCTGCGGCCATGGTGAACACGGAGTGCACGGCGCCCGGAGCGGCGTACCTCAGTGTTCTGGTCACCGTCGACGGCACGGTGGACGACGAGGTCGCCGAACGTCGCCGCGACCTCCAGGCATTCGCCGTGGACCTGGTACCGGCGGTGAAGAAGGCCCTCGGCTGCGCGGCCTGACGCCCGGCGGGGAAGCCACGTCCTCGCCGGGCCCCGGACGGTCTCGTCCGGGGCCCGGCGGGGACGGCCCCGTGACAAGGCCAGAGACCGCGAGCCGGCGCACACGAAGGAATACGGGCATCCCGGCCCACGAAGAACACGAGAGCGACAGGAGAGAGCGTGACGTGGAACGACCGCGAGCCCATGTTCGTAAGGAGGGGCCGATGGGTCTACAACTCGCGTAACCCCGTGGCGCGGGTGCTGATGCTCCTGACCGTCGCCGGCCTGGTCGGCTCCTACCTCTACGTGTCCGACCAGGGGCAGTGGAGTGAGTCCGAGCTGCGCGACGCGGTCCACGGGGCCGCCCGCGATCTTGAGGCCGAGCCGCAGCGGGTGTACTTCGGCTACGACAGCATGATCAGGGACGCCATCGAGGCGACGGACGAGGGCCCCGTCTCCGACCTCGTCATCAGAGCCACCGACGACGGCCACGGGAGCGGTGCGGCGAGCATTCCCACGGAGGACAGCTTCGAGGTCAGCGCGGCCCACATGTCCGAGACCTTCTGCATGCGCCTCTCTCCGCCCGAACCGCCGCGCGCCCTGGGAAAGACCCCCACCGTCAGTCTGACCGTGCAGGTCTCACGGGGCGACTGCTGAGACCTCCTCCGGCGTAGTCTCTCCCGGCTTTGCCGCCCAGGCAGGGAAACAACGGTCATGCCGAGCCCTCCCGCTGCCGGTACGCAGAGGTGAGGTGCGCGCTTGCGGGCTCGGCGGGGCGGCCCGCCGTGAGCGGACCCCGGTGGGTCGAGCCTCTCCTTGCCCCGGCAACCCGTACGAGCACCTCTGCCCCTGCCGGGAGCCGGCGCTCTGGGGGACACAGCGCCACACAGAAGGTGGACGAGTGGGGGCGGAGCGTATGGTGAAGGCGGGTGTGCCGGGAAGTCTGGTCGGCGATCTCTGTGACCTGCCCTGGAGCCCGCATGACTCCGATGTCCCCGGTCGAACGGGTCCGCCATCGTTCCCTGACGCTGCTGCGCAGACTCCGTCCCCGCCGCGACCACGCCGTCGTCCGGTTCAGGGGCGACCTGACGGCTGACACCGTCATCGACACGCATCGCGTGCTGCGCGCGGCCCTGCGCGATGTGCCGACGGTGCTGGTGGTCGACGTCTCCCGTGTGACCCACCTCAGTCCGGACGGAGCTATGGCGCTACTCCTCGCGGTCCGGGCCGCCCAAGCCCAGGGAACCCGGATGGAGATCACCGGTGCGCATGCGCAGGTGGCGGCGACCATGCGCCAGACGGGGCTGGAGCGCTACCTGTCGGTCCTCCCTCCAGCCCGTTAGCCCGCTCGCCGCGGTGATGTCCCCGTCGGCACTCGAGGCTTGCCCCTTGTCGGGCGGGCTCGGGCGGGAGTACGTTCACGGCTGGTGTGCCGGGAAGTCTGGTCGGCGTTCAGGGGCCGTGTGCCCGCCGTTCCCTCTCGTGGAGGCCTCATGGTCTCGCCCGCCCTCCTCACCGAGTCCCTCACCAAGCGCTACGGCCGTATGACGGCACTGGACAGCCTGGACCTGAGCGTCCCGGCGGGCGAGGTCTTCGGGTTCCTCGGGCCCAACGGCGCCGGCAAGTCCACCACCATCCGGTTGCTGCTCGGTCTGGCCCGGCCGACCGCCGGCCGAGCGTGTGTCTTCGGTGCGGACGCCGCCGACGTCGCCGTGACGCACCGCCGGCTGGCCTATGTGCCGGCCGACATAGCGCTGTGGCCCCGGCTGACGGGTGCGGAGACGCTCGAACTTCTGGCGCGGACGGGGCCGGGCACCGATCTCGCCTATCGGGACGAGCTGGTGGAGCGGTTCGGTCTGGATCCGTCCAAGCCGGGCCGGACGTACTCCACGGGGAACAGGCAGAAGGTGGCGCTGATCGCTGCTTTCGCCACCCGGGCTCCTCTGCTCGTGCTGGACGAGCCGTCCAGCGGCCTGGACCCGCTGATGGAACGTGAGTTCCGCCACGCGGTGGGTGAGGCCCGGGACAACGGCCAGACCGTCTTCCTCAGTTCGCACCAGCTCTCCGAGGTCGAGGCCGTCTGCGACAAGGTGGCGATCCTGCGCGCGGGGCGGCTCGTGGACGTCGCGGCCGTCGGAGAGCTGCGACGGCTGCATCGCACGGAGGTGACGGCGGGCTTCGCCACCACGCCGCCGGACCTGACCCGGGTGCCCGGCGTGGAGGAGGTCGAGGCGACCGGCGCGACGTCGGTCCGGTTCACCCTCATTGGACCGCCCGGCCCGGCCCTGCATGCGCTGGCGGCCGCCGACGTGCGGAGCCTGACCGTGCGTGAACCGTCCTTGGAAGAGATCTTCCTCGGCTACTACGGCGGGGAGGAGCGATGACCGCCACGGTGACGGCACCCGGCGCGGGCCGGGGGACTCTTTCTTCCGCCACGTGGGTGGTCACGGGCCTGACGCTGCGACAGACGTGGCGGGGAGCGGTCGTCGTGATCGCGCTCGCGGCCCTGATGTCCGCGGTGGCGGTGGGCGCCTATCGCACTGCCGTCGCAAGCCCGTCCGACGCCGCGGCTCTGGCTGCTCTGGCTGAGAATCCGGCGATCCGTACGCTGTTCGGCGAACCGGTGGCGCTGCATGACGCCGGCGGTTTCGCGGTGTGGCGGACAGGGACGGTGCTCTCGGTGCTGCTCGCGGTGTGGGGACTGCTTGCCGCGACACGGATCACCCGGGGCGAGGAGGACGCAGGCCGGTGGGACGTCCTGCTCGCCGGGAGGGTGCCGGTCAGGAAGGTGGTGACGCGCCACCTCGCAACCCTCGTGGCCTGGACGCTGCTGGCGGGCGTGGCCGCGTTCACCGGTCTCGTCGTCGCGGGCGCGACCGCGCACGGCGCGATGGCACACGCGGCCGGCCTTGCCCTGTGCGGAGTGTTCTCCGCCTCTGTGGGCGTGCTGACGTCGCAGGTGTTCGCCGCGCGGTCGGCTGCCAGCGGTGCGGCGGTGGCGGTGCTCGGCGTCGGCCTGCTGCTCAAGATGGTCGGGGACGGCATCGCCGCTCTGGAGTGGCTGCGCTGGTTCACGCCCTTCGGCATGGCGGCACTCGCGCGCCCCTACGACGGAGACCACATGGGGCCGCTGGCGGTCCTGGGAGCCGTATGCGTTCTGCCGGCCGTCGCCGCCCTCGCCGCGGCAGGACGACGCGACGTTCGTGGCGGCCTTCTACCGTCTCCGTCGGGTCGAGCGCCGCGCACGGTCCTGCTCGGTTCGCCCCAGGCGTTCGCCGTGCGGCGCCTTCTCCGGCCGCTGGCCGCCTGGTCGGTAGGGATCGGTACCTACTTCCTCCTCATCGGTGTGCTGGCCGTTTCGATGACGGCCTTCCTCGCCGGCAACCCCCGCTTCGTCGAGCTCGCCGAGCAGTCCGGTTTCGGTGGGCTGGCCAGCGTCGAAGGCTACGTGGCAGCGCTGTTCGCTCTCTTGGCCGTCCCCGTGGGAGCGTTCGCCGCGGTCCGGCTCGCCGGCCTCGCCCAGGACGAGACCTCGCGACGGCTGACGCTGCTGCTCGCCCAGCCCATCAGTCGGGTTCGGGTGCTCGCCGCCGAGGTCACCGCCTCGGCCGGGGGCGCCGTCGTGCTGACGACCGTCGCCGGCCTGGCCACCTGGGCCGGGACCGTGACGGTCGGTGCAGGCCTGGGCCTGCTCGACGCGTTGTCCGGGGCGTGGAACGTCCTGCCCGTGGTCTTTCTGTGCCTGGGCTCCGGGGCTCTGGCTCTCGCCTGGGCTCCGCGCGCGGTGGGGTTCGTCGGCTGCGTGCCGGCTGCGGGAGGGTTTCTCCTCAACGTGTTCGCCGACTCCTGGGGATGGCCGACGTGGGTCGGGCAGGTCTCTCCTTTCGCGCATCTGGCGGCCGTACCCGGCGCCCCGGTCGGCTGGTTTGCGGCGATGATGATGACGGCTGTCGGTGTCCTTGCCATGGTGGTCGGCGCGGCCGGCTATCAGCAGCGGGACCTTCGCGTCTGACCGTCCGAAGAGCAGGGTCAGCTCTTCTCCGAGGTGACGTGCGCAAGGAGCAGGGCGGCGAGCAGCGCCCATGGCAGGTACGCCGGACCCGCCGTGG
Organism: Streptomyces filamentosus; assembly: GCF_014654895.1. Lineage (GTDB taxonomy): Bacteria > Actinomycetota > Actinomycetes > Streptomycetales > Streptomycetaceae > Streptomyces > Streptomyces filamentosus. Next base: position 174,892 of record NZ_BNBE01000001.1, read on the forward strand.
CGTAGGTAGTGGCGGCGAGCCCGCAGGCGGCCACGAGGAACGTGGTCAGGCCCCGGCCTGTGGTCAGGAAGGCCCATGCCCGGCGTGCGCTGCCCGGTCGTCTCGTCTCCGTCACGGCTGTGCGGATCACGAGGGCCGCCACGACAACGGCACAGCCGAGGAGCGCGGGGCCGTATCCGTCCTCGATCACCGGCTGCCGCCGGGGCGGGCGCCGGTTCCGGTCTGGTAGCAGTCGGGGATTCCGTCGCCGTCGTCGTCGCGGTTCTCGGCCTCGTAGAGCTGCCTGTAGATGCGGTTGCGGCGGCGCAGGAGGAGGGCGGCGAGTGCGGCGGCGGTGAGGGAGCCGATGAGGACGGCTGCCTTGACGTGTTCGGCCTGGGTGGGGTCGGGGAAGGCGAGTTCGCCGATGAGGAGGGCGACGGTGAAGCCGATGCCGGCGAGGGTGGCGAGGCCGAGGACGTCGGCCCAGGCGAGGTCGGGGTTGAGCTCGGCGCGGGTGAAGCGGGCGGCGAGGTAGGTGCCGAAGAAGATGCCGAGGATCTTGCCGACGACGAGGCCGATGAGGACGGCGAGGGGTTCGGGGTCGGTGAAGACGTGACCGAGGGCCTCGCCGGAGACGCTGACGCCGGCGGCGAAGAGGGCGAAGAGGGGGACGGCGACGCCGGCCGAGAACGGGTGGATGAGGTGGGCGACCCTCGCGCCGGGGGATGCCTTCTCGTTCTTGTCGCGGGTGGTGCGCAGGATGAGGCCCATGGCGACGCCGGCGACGGTGGCGTGGACGCCGGAGTTGTACATCAGGGCCCAGACGGTGATGCCGAGGGGCACGTACCACCACCAGCCCCGGATCCGGAAGCGCTGGAGGGCGTAGAAGAGGACGAGGCCGGCGACGGCTCCTGCGAGGGCCCAGAAGTTGAGGTCGGAGGTGAAGAAGATCGCGATGATGAGGATGGCGCCGAGGTCGTCGACGACCGCGAGGGTGAGCAGGAAGGCGCGGAGGGCGGTGGGGAGGTGGGTGCTGATGACGGCGAGGACGGCGAGGGCGAAGGCGATGTCGGTGGCCATCGGCACGGCCCAGCCGTCCGGGGAGCCGCCGCCCGCCTTCGCGGTGAGGACGTAGAGGGCGGCCGGGACGGCCATGCCGCACAGGGCGGCGACGGCGGGCAGTGCGGCGGTTGCGGGGGTGCGCAGTTCTCCGACGACGAGTTCGCGCTTGAGCTCGATGCCGGCGACGAGGAAGAAGACGGCGAGGAGGCCGTCGGCTGTCCAGTGGCCCACGGAGAGGTCGAGGCCGAGGGCGGGTATGCCGAAGTGGAAGTCGCGTACGGCCTCGTAGGCGCCGCTCCACGGACTGTTCGCCCAGGCCAGCGCCACTACGGCGGCGGCGAGCAGGACGAGTCCGCCGACCGTCTCGGTGCGCAGGGCTTCGGCGACCGCCTGGCGTTCGGGCCAGGGAAGGAGTCCGAAGACGGTCTTGCGAGGGCGTGCCTGGGTCATGGGAAAGCCCTCCGGGGCATGTCGGCGGACGGGCGCACGGGCCCTCGGACGCCGACCAGACTTCCCGGCACACCAGCATCGATCGTTTCTTGATGCGTTCTTCACAGCCTATCGGCAGGCCGGGGGGCTCACCAGGGCGCCCTGCGGACGGTGGCCGGGTACGAGGGGTGAGGGTGCCCGTGTCCACCAAGGCGCGAGGTGGATGCGGGCACCCTCGGGAGCCGGGCCGCCGGGGGGCGGTCAGACGGTGGTCTTCACCGGCTCCTGGTCGGAGTCCTCGTCGGTGTCGAGGCCGGCGTCGCGGCGCTTGGCGAAGGCGAGGAAGGAGTTCAGCTCCCGCTTGACGACGGGGGCGAGGAGGTAGAGGCCGATGATGTTGATGACGGCGAGCATGAAGAGCACCGCGTCGGCCATGTCGATCAGGGTCTGGAGGGTCAGGAGCGAGCCGGCGACGGCGAAGACGGTGTAGACGACCTTGTAGGTCAGCTCGCTGGCGCGGCTGCGGCCGAAGAGGTGCGTCCACGCCTTGAGGCCGTAGTAGCCCCAGGTCAACACGGTCGAGATGGCAAAGAGCATGACCGCGATGGTGAGGATGTACGGGAACCAGGGCAGGACCGTGCCGAAGGCGTCGGAGGTGATGGTGACGCCGCCGATGGACTCGCCGGCGCGGGCTTCGGCCCAGCTGGCGGGGTTGGCGATGACGATGGTCAGGGCGGTCATGGTGCAGATGACGACGGTGTCGATGAACGGCTCCAGGAGGGCGACCAGGCCCTCGCTGGCGGGGTGCTTGGTCTTGACCGCGGAGTGGGCGATCGGGGCGGAGCCGAGGCCGGCCTCGTTGGAGAACGCGGCCCGCTTGAAGCCGATGATCAGCGCGCCCAGCACGCCGCCGGCGACGCCCTGCGGGTTGAAGGCGCCCTCGATGATCGTGGAGACCGCGGCGGGGACGGCGGTGACGTTGACGGCGATCACGACGAGGCAGGCGGCGATGTAGATGCCGGCCATGGCGGGGACGAGCTTGCTGGTGACGGAGGCGATCGAGCGGATGCCGCCGAGGAGCACGATGCCGACGAGGGCGGCGATCAGGATGCCGAAGAACAGGGCGCCGGCGGAGGAGCCCATCATTCCGTCCTCGCCGCCGGTGACGGAGACGAGCTGGGCGTAGGACTGGTTGACCTGGAAGAGGTTGCCGCCGAAGAGGCCGAAGAACAGGACCATGAAGGAGGCGAGGACCGCGAGGACCTTGCCGAGGGTCTTGCCGTTCTTGCCGAAGCGCTCGGCGAGGCCCTTGGGCAGGTAGTGCATGGGGCCGCCGGAGACGGTGCCGTCGGCGTGGACCTCGCGGTACTTCACTCCGAGGGTGACCTCGACGAACTTGGTGGCCATGCCGAGCAGGCCGCACAGGATCATCCAGAAGGTGGCGCCGGGGCCGCCGATGGAGACGGCGACGGCCACACCGGCGATGTTGCCGAGGCCGACGGTTCCGGAGACGGCGGCGGTCAGGGCCTGGAAGTGGTTGACCTCTCCGGCCGATCCCTTCTCGTCGTACTTGCCGCGCACCACGTTCACGGCGAGGCGGAACTTGCGCAGCTGAACGAAGCCGAACCAGCCCGTGAAGACCAGACCCGCGACGACGAGCCAGGCCACGATGAGCGGGACCTCGGTGCCCCCGACGGGCACGGAGTAGAAGACGACCTCGCCGAGCCAGGTGGCTATCGGCTCGAAGAACCCGCTGACGGCTTCGTCGACGGACTGGGTGAAGGAATCGAGTGACACGGTGGGGACCTCAGGTGCGCAGGACCGGCCTTGCGGGAGGCGGTGCCGGTGTGGGGGTGCGGTCTGTGAGCGAACGCCGTTGTCCGATCGGCGAGCGGGGTGACCGACGTCCACGGACTCGGAGCGTGATCACCTCGGTCGTACAGCCGGGTCTTGCCCGGAACCCCGGTGCGGCGGCGAGGGGTGGCGCCACCTGCGGAGTTGGGCATTCCTAACACAGACCACACACCTTTTCGCGTGACGCAAATCACAGAACTGTCAGTGACATGAGAAAGGGCCAGCAGGTGTGATGTGACCGTTATGCGGACCGGTCGATCCGTTCACAGGACACGCATTTCTGCACGTCAGCACCGTGTCGCGGTACGTGCCTGTTGCGCAGCCCGGCTTGCCGCGCGATACGGCCGGATGGACCAGCGCAAGGCGAGAGACGTCGGGGAGGTGAAGCGTGACGGCTGCAGAGGATCGCGGACGCAGGACAGACCCGTGATCCGGGCGCTCACGTCGTCGCGCCGCGTCACCCGGTTCGCGGATCTCATGCCCGCGTAACCGCCACCGATCACGACCACACGCGTCTTCGCCGTCACGACGCCTCCGCCGCCCCAGCGTTCGGCATCAAGGCGCCGCGTCCTCTGGGAGAAGGCATGCGTCGGATCACTTCCCCGCGTGCGCGGACCTGCTCGGTGCAGAGCTCGTCCCTGCGAGCGCACCCTGAGCGCCCAGGCCCGGTCCCGGCCCGCCCTATGCTCCGCCCTGGTCGTCCGCTGTACGTCCAGACGCACGTCCGGGGGCGAAGGGAAGCGCCTCGGCATCGGCATCGGCGGCGTCGGCGAGCGCCTCGGCGGCGGCTTCCGCCGCCTTCGCCGCGTCGTCCGCGGCTTCGGTCGCGGCCCTGTCGTCGGTGGGCGTCTCCCGGGTCGCCGGGGACCGGGGCAGCGCCTCGCCGAAGGCGCGCGACACGCCTTGGAGTGCGGTGGTGACCTCGCCCGGGATCACCCAGAAGGTGCTGCCGGCCCCCTGGGCGAGCTGGGGGAGCGTCTGCAGGTACTGGTAGGCGAGGAGCCCCGGGTCGGGGTCGTTGCGGTGCACGGCCTGGAAGACCTCGTCGATCGCGCGGGACTGCCCCTCCGCCTTCAGGATCTCGGCAGTGCGGTTGCCCTCCGCGCGCAGGACCGCGGCCTGCTTGTCCCCCTCCGCGGTGAGGATCTGGGACTGCCGCTGGCCTTCCGCTCCCAGGATCGCCGCCCTCTTGTCCCGCTCGGCACGCATCTGCTTCTCCATCGCGTCCTTGATGGACTGCGGAGGGTCGATGGCCTTGATCTCCACGCGGTTCACCCGCAGCCCCCACTTGCCGGTGGCGTCGTCGAGCACGCCGCGCAGCTGGCTGTTGATGGTGTCGCGCGAGGTCAGGGTCTTCTCCAGGTCCATCGAGCCCACGACGTTGCGCAGGGTGGTGACCGTGAGCTGTTCGACGCCCTGGAGGAAGTCGGCGATCTCGTAGGCGGCCGCTCGCGGGTCGGTGACCTGGAAGTACAGGACGGTGTCGATCTCGACGACGAGGTTGTCCTCGGTGATGACCGGCTGCGGCCTGAAGGAGACCACCTGCTCCCGCAGGTCGATGACCGGGTAGACCCGGTCGATGTAGGGGATGACGAGGTTGAGTCCGGGCCTCAGCGTGCGGCGGTAGCGACCGAGGCGTTCGACGTTGCGGGCCCGCGCCTGCGGCACGATGCGTACCGCCCGTACGACGGTGAACACGGCGAGTGCCGCGAGGATCAGACCGGCGATGAGCAGTCCGGACACGTCCATGGCTCTCACTCCCGGGGGTAGACGACGGCCGTGGCGCCGTCGATCTCCATGACGTCGACGGTCGCTCCCGGAGGGATCACCAGCGCCTCGTCGTAGGCGCGCGCCGTCCACTCCTCACCGCCGATCCGGACCCGGCCGCCCGCCCCCGTCACCTCCGAGACGACCCGGGCGGGCCGTCCCACCAGCGCGTCCACGCCGAACGGCTCGGCCGGGGGCCCTCCCAGGCGGCGCACCGCCGCGGGGCGTACGAACAGGAGGCTGACAGCGGCGAGGGCCGCGAAGACGACGAACTGCAGCGGGGGCGGAAGGCCCAGAGCGGCGGTTCCCGCCGTGACGGCGGCAGCGGCACCGAGGATCCCCAGCGCGGCGGTGAGGGTGAAGATCTCCGCCACGGCCAGCGCCCCCGCGACGATCAACCAGACCAGCCAAGGATCCATGGCGCGCTCCCGACAGGGTGCGGCTCCGCGAAAGGCGAGCTAGTTCGGAATCTTTTGTGGTGTTTTACCCACCTTGGTGCTGTCGCACTCCCGGGAACCCTGTCTCTCCCGGCTCAGCGGCTGTCGCCGTGCCGACGGCCGGTGCGGCGTGCCGCCCGCCGGGCCGGGCGAGAAGGTGGCGGGGGTCCGTCGCCCGGGTGATGGCCGTTTCGACCGCCGCGACGCGGTCGGCGAGCAGGCCGAGGGCGGCGACCGCCCTCGCCAGGGGCTCTCCTCCGGAGTCACCCAGCGCACGGGTGCGGGCATGGGCGGCGGTGATCTCGGCCCAGCGGGCGGCTTGCGCCGGCGTCCGGGTGCCGCGGAGTTCGGCGAGCTTGAGGAGGTTGGCCTCGGCGTCGGCGGTGAGGGTCTGGGCCTCGGCGGTGTAGTGGTCGTCGATGACGGCGGCGAGCTCGGCGTCGTTCATCGCGGGCGAGACGCGGGTGGCGATCTTGTTCATGGTGCGGTACGAGCCCTGGAGCCGGAAGGGCGGTTCGGTACGGGCTTCTTCCGAGCGGGCGGCGGAGGCGATGTACTCGGCGTTGACGGCCAGGACGGTCTCGCGTGCCGTCAGCAGGTGCCGGAGAACGGCCAGGACCTGGTCGAGCTCGGCCGGGGCATAGGGGTGGGAGAGGCGGTCGCGGCGCGCGGTCGGGTCCCCCGCCGCCAGGCGGACGAGCAGTTCCACGTCCGTGCGCTCGCGGCCGGCGAGCGGGGCGAGCACCGGGTTCGAGGTGAGGGCGTTCTCGATGAAGCTGAGGGCGAAGACGTCCTCCTTACCGGTGAGGACGTCGCCGAGGTTCCACACGTCGGCGCGGTTGGCGAGCATGTCGGGGACGCGGAAGGCGTGCCCGGACTCGGTGTACGGGTTGCCGGCCATGCAGACGGCGAAGCGCTTGCCGCGCAGGTCGCGTCCGTTCAGCGTCCGGGTGGCGTCGCAGAGGGGGATGAACTTCTGCAGGAACTCGGGCGAGCAGTGCTGGATGTCGTCGAGGTACAGCAGGACGTTGTCGCCCGCGGCGAGGGCGAAGGCGATCTTCTCCAGTTCACGGCGCGCGGTGGCATCGGGGGCCTCAGCCGGGTCGAGGGTGACCGTGCGCTGTCCGAGCGCCGGGCCGTCGATCTTGACGAGGAGGAGGCCGAGGCGGTCGGCAACGTACTCGATGAGCGTGGTCTTGCCGTAGCCGGGCGGGGACAGGAGCAGCAGCAGGCCGTGGGAGTCGCTGCGCTTGGCGTCGCCGGCCGCACCCAGCTGCTTGGCCAGGTTGTCGCCGATGAGCGGGAGGTAGACGTCGTCGACGAGGCGGTTGCGGACGAAGGAGGACATCACCTTGGGCCGGTACTCGTCCAGTCGGAGCCGTACGCGCTCCGTGTCGACGAGAACGCGGCGACGCTGTTGGTAGGCGCGGTGGGCGGGCACGTCGTCGGCGGCGAAGGCCGCCGTCCTGGCGAGGAACTCGTCGAGACGGAGGTCCAGGGCGCGGTCCGTCAGCCTCGGGTGACTGCCGAGGAGACCGGTGACCTTCGCCCCGGCGGTGCCCTCACCTTCGTAGCGTTCGAGATCCGGAGAGAGCTCGACGGCGACCGCCTCGGCGAGCACGTCCGCGTCGAGGCCGTCGCCTGACGCGGACGCGTAGGCCGTGAGCCAGGCTTCGACGTGCTGTCGGCGTGCGCCGGGGGTGGCGAGGGCGGCGAGGGAGTCGTCGTACGAGGAGGTGCCGACGGCGTGGCGGAACTTCTCCAGGAGCGTGCGGGCCGGGGTGGACAGGACGAATCCGGTCGGTTCGGCGGCGAGTTCCTCGACGAGGTACGCGGCGGCGGCCGGATCTCCGATCTCTTCGGTGAGGTGCCGTCGCAGTCCGTCGAAGACGGACTCGGTGCCGAAGAGGTCGCGGGCGTGGGTGAGGGAGGTGGCCCGCTCGGCCCACTGTGCGCGGTCCTCGGCCGTGGCGGTGTGGGCCCAGTGGAGCTGGGCGGTCGCCCGTGCCCGGCCGGAGTGCCTGAGCAGACCGGCCGTCGCGTGCAGGTCGACCAGCGCCCTCAGGATGACGGCGGCGTCGTGGTCGTGGACGCCCCGCTCGTACCCTTCGCCGTAGGCCCCTTCCGCCGCTCGCCGGGCGAGGGCGTGGAGGTCCTCGTCCGCCAGGCCGCCGGCGCCGTACTCGGTGAGGAGGCGGGCGGCCAGGTGCTCGGAGCGGTAGACCTCCGGGGACTCGGAGGGCAGGGGGCGGGTCCAGAAGCGGCGGGCCTCCTCGAAGGCCGGGTCGGTGACGGGCGCCCGGTAGTCCGTGCCGGTCAGGGCGAGGGTCAGCGCGTCGCCGGACGGTACGAGGGTGAGTTCGGGGGTCTGGCGGTGGACGGCGAAACGGTGCCGGCCGAGCCGGATGGTGTCCCCTCCGTCGGAGAACAGGTCGGTACGGTCCCGCAGCGCGCGTCCGGCCTCCTGGCGGGCGGCGGCGAGCCGGCTCTCCAGTTCCTCCGCCCGCGTCCGGTCCCCGAGGTCCCGGAGGGCGGCCGCGGTGCGCCTGACCTTGACGACCATCGGGTCGGACGCGAAGTAGGCGTGGACCTCGTCCTGGTCCTTCAGGGTCGCGGAACGGCGGGCGACCGCCTCCAGGACCCTCATGGCCGAGTCGGCGTGCCGCTCCGCCTGCCGGGCACGGGTGTCCTGGAGGGACTGCCTGCGTGCCGAGAGCGCCTCGTGGATGTCCGCGCGCTTCTCGGCCAGTTCGTCGAGGAAGCCTTCGGAGGCGGAGAACCGGGCCTCCAGGTTCTCCAGCTGGAGCATCAGGCGGCCGAGCTGGTCGTCGCACGCCTCGGGGGTGTCGGCCGCGGCGAGGGCGCTGGTGACCGTCTGGCCGAGCAGCGCGAGTTCGGCGGCGAACTCGGCCGCGCCTTCGCGGTCGAGGAGTTCGGTGCGCCGGGCGGTGAGGACGGCACGGGCGCGGTTCAGGGCGCCGAGCACGTCCGCGATCCTGCCGAGGATCGCGGTGCGGAGGGTGGCGTCCCCGACGTCGAGCCCGGCGATGATCTCGCTGACGGTCCGCAGGGCGAGCGTGCTCGCGTCGATCCGCTCGCCGAGGGGGCCGGCCTCGGCGGCGGTGACCAGATCCCGCGCCTGGACGGCGAGCGCCTCGGCCTCCGCGTGCTGAGGGGCGAACGCGTCGTCGCGGCCGAGGAAGAGCACGGCCCGTCCGGCCGCCGTGACGATGTCGTCCTCGGTCTCGGCCGCCAGGGACTCGATCGCGTCGGCGTCCGCGTACCGCATCTCCTTGAGCGTCAGCACATGGCCCTGTGCCTGGCGCAGTTCGGTGATCCGGGAGATCCATTCCTCCGCCGTGGCGGGGGCTTCGCCGTGGACGCGCCTTGTCAGCCGGGCGATGCGTTCGGCGGCCTTCGTGAGGGCTTCCGCCGCCTGGCGGGTGAGGGTGGTGACGGTCTCGAACTCGTCGAGGACCTGCGTGAGCGTGCCGAGAAGTCCGTTCAGCGGGGCACGGAGGTCTCCGGCCGCCGGGTCTCCGAGCCAGTGGTGGACGTCGTCCGCGTGGACGCAGGCGGCGCGCAGGGCTTCGTACACCTCGCCGGCGGGTGTGAGCTCGGTGGCCTGACGGGCGATCGACAGGCAGTCGGAGATGCCCCGGACGAGGTCGGCGTTGCCGATGCGGCCCAGGGGCCCGTCGCCGGTGGGTGGCGCGTGGACGTCGGAGAGGTACGGCGTCCGCCAGACCTGTACCTGGTGGATCCGTCCGGGCTCTCCCCCGCCGTCGCGCAGGAGCAGCATCGTTCCGTCGTCGAGCAGCGCGTGCCCGTGGCCGGAGAGAGGGGCGGCGATCTCCTTGCGGATCAGGTTGTACGGGAGGAGCAGGGCACGTCCCTCGGCCTGGTCCTGGAAGACGTACAGGAGGTCCTCCCCGTTGGGGGAACGGATCACCTGGTCGAAGGCGAGTCCCGAGGTGTCGGCGTCGAAGGTCTTCACGGTGCCGGTGGCGAGGCAGTAGCCACCGGGGAACACGAGACCGGCGTCCTCGGGCAGGCGCAGGCACGCCTGCTCCAGGCCGTCGAGACGGGAGACCGCCCCGGTGAGGGTGTTGAAGACGAGGTGCCGCCGGACCTCTTCCTTGTAGGGGCGTACCCGCACGAGGACCAGGGGGCCGACGGTCTCGTGGGCGACCTCGGCGTCGGCCAGGGACTGCAGCGGCTCCTCGACCGGTTCGATGTGGATGCCGTCGGCGGTCTCCGTGTCGTTCTCCGTCTTCAGGGTCAGGGCCCCGCCGACCGTGGAGACGAAGAGACGGCCGCCTCCGACCGCGATGTGAGGGAAGCGGCCAGGTACATGGTCCTGGCGGCCGGCCTCGACCCAGTCGACCTCCTGGGAGGCGGGCAGGACGTGGTCGCGCTCGCCCCGGGCGTCGAGGAACCGCGGCGCGCCCGAGGGGCCGATGGCCCAGCGCAGGACACGCAGGTCCCCCGCCTTCTCCCCCACCTGGAAGACGGCGAGCAGACGGCCGTCGACACGGCGCAGTCTCAGCAGACGGGCGCCCCGGAAGTAGCGGTGCAGCGCCACGAACTCGCGGCGGAAGTCGGGGTCGTCGAGGAGGCCGGGGACAGCGTCCTCGGGCAGGGCGTTCAGGTCCCGGTCGTACAGGGTGAAGGTGTCGGCGACCGTGGGCTCCGCTCCACCCGTGGTCGCCGTGTGACGGCCCACGAGCAGGAGGTCGTCACCGACGGCTACAACGTCCCGGGGCAGGCAGGCCTGCTCGGTCCGGAGGTGGGCCGTACGGGTGAGGGCCAGTTCTCCCGACCCGAACTCCGCGATCCGCGCCTCGTTGAGGGCCTCGGCGCGCCGGGCGAGTTCGCCCGCCTGGGCGGTGAGGCGGTCGCGCAGCACCGCGTACGCGTCCTGGTCGATTCCGGTGCTCATCCTCTGCCGCTCCTTGTACCGTGGTGATGGACGGGTCCGGTGCCGGTGACTCCCCCGTTCGCCGGCACCGGGCCCGTTCTGACCGCACCCCCGTGGGCGGTCAGTTCGTGGCCGCGCCGTTCAGCGCGGCGGTCTCCGCCGGTACGGCGCCCTCCGCGGGCGCGTCCAGCAGGCCGGAGTTCATGACCTTGGCGAGGAGCGCGGAGACGCTCAGGTTCTGCACGTCGGTCGTGGACAGGGATCCGAGCACCTTGGTGAGGTCCCCGGTGAAGGAGCCCTCGCCGTTCAGCCAGGGGCCCGCGAGGGCCTGCATCGTGCTGGAGTGGTCGACGAACCCGTCGACGGACTTGCCCAGCGCGATGGACTGCACGAGCCGGTCGAGGAAGACGGACTCCCCGCCGACGATGCTGATGTCCGCGTTCTCAAGGCCGGTGGCGAGCACCGTGGCCTGGGCCTCGGCGACCTGCCGCTGGACGTCGAGACCGGCGAGCCGGATCTCCTTCTCCGCCTCCAGCCGGAGCCGGTACTCCTCGTGCGTACGGGACGCCTCGTCGAACGCGGCGACGGCGATCGCCTTCTGGTTCAGGCCCTCGGCCTCCGCCTTCAGCTTCTCGCCGATCGCGGTCGCCTCGGCGAGCGCCTTGGCCCGCAGCCCCTCGGCCTCGGCGCGCAGCCGGGCCTCGGTGGCGTCGGCCTCGGCGCGGCCAGCCTTCTCGATGGCGTCGGCCTCCTTCTCGCGGACCTGGACGGCGGCGAGCCCTTCGGCGGCGGCCTCGGCCTGGACGCCTTCCGCGAGGCGGATCTTGGCGCGGGCGTCCATGTCGGCCGCCTTGTGCCGGGCCTCGGCCAGGGTCAGCTCCTCGGCGGCCCGGTGGATCGCGGCCTGCTCGGCGGCCTCGGCCGCCTTGATGTCCTTGACCAGCTTCTCCTGGGCCTCGGCCTCGGCGGCGATGACCAGGGCCTGCCGCTCGCGCTCGGCCTCCTCCACGGTCCGCAGCCGCTTGATGGACTCCTCCTGCTCGGCGACCGTGCGGTCGACGGCGACCCGCTCCCGGATGACCTCCGCGATGTCCCGGCGCTCCGCCTCGACCTCCTTCTCGGCCGCGATGCGGTTCAGCTCGGTCTCCCGGTCGCGGGCGATGACCTCCAACAGGCGGTCCTTCTCGATCCGCTCGTTCTCGATCGCGATGACCCGCTCGCGGTTCTTCTGCGCGACGACGACCTCGCGGGCCTGGTTCTCCCGCTGCACACCCAGCTGCTCCTCCGTACGCAGGAACGCGCTCTGCGCCCGCAGCCGCTCCTCCTCCACGACCTTCGCGGTCTCCGCCTCCTCGCGGGCCCGGACGGTCTCGATCTCACGCCTCTGCTTGATCTCCGCGTCCGCCTGACGCCGCTCCAGCTCCAGGATCGCCTCGCGGGCGTCGACGTTCTGGCGGGTGATCTCCTTCTGCTCGTGCTGCCGCAGCTCGTTGGTGCGGACGTTCTCGGCGGCGGTCAGCTCGGTGATCTTGCGGATGCCCTGGGCGTCGAGGATGTTGCCGGCGTCGAGCTGGGTGAGCGGGGTCTGCTCCAGGTGGTCGATGGCGGCGTCCTCAAGGCTGTAGCCGTTGAGGTCGATGCCGATCAACTCGATGATGCGGAAGCGGAGTTCCTCGCGCTTGGTGTAGAGGTCGGTGAAGTCCATCTGCTTGCCGACCGACTTCAGCGCCTCGGAGAACTTCGCGTTGAACAGCTCCTGGAGCGTTGCCTGGTCGCTGGCCCGGGCCGTGCCGATGGCCTGGGCGACCTTGATGACGTCGTCGACCGTCTTGTTCACCCGGACGAAGAAGGAGATCCGGATGTCGGCCCGGATGTTGTCCCGGCAGATCAGGCCGTCCCGGCCGGTCCGGGAGATCTCGATGGTCTTCACCGAGATGTCCATGACCTCGGCCTTGTGGAGCACGGGCAGGACCACCTGCCCGGTGAAGGTGACGTCCACCTTCCGCATCTTGGAGACGATCAGCGCCTTGCCCTGCTCCACCTTGCGGAACAGCCGGCCGACCATGAACAACGCCGCGACGACGGCGAGCAGGACAACGGCGACGAGCACGCCGAGGCCCGAGGTGATGGCATCCATGAGAGAACCCCGTGTCGATCGAAGAGTGCGTACCCGCTCAGGCGGCGGTACGCGAAGAATCAGGTGCGGGCACGTCGCCCCGGGCCCGGCCGTGGCGACGTCCTCGGGAACGAGGCGCGTCGCCGTAGGCCGAAGACCCACTTCGTCAGCCACCAGGACAGGGTCAGAGCACCCGCGAGCAGGAACACGGACAGCGGCAGGGCCCAGACTCCGGGCAGTCCGGCCCGGCCGAGCAGCACCATGCCGCAGACGTCGAGCACCCACCCGGTGGCGACGACGGCGGATGCCGCCGTGGCGGCCGACGTGTCACCGAGCCCCAGAACCTCGGTGTCCGCGTCGGCATCGAAGGTGTCCGGGGCTGTGACGCGGCAGAGCACCAGCGTCCAGAAGCCGATCACGGCGGCGAATGCGGTGGTCATCACCAGACAGGGAAAGCCGAAGGCCGCTCCGATGAACTCGCTCATCGCCGCTCCCCCCGTGACAGCTCTTCCGGATCCCGGCACCAGTGACACAACACCTCTGCCGCCGAGGCCCATTCTGCGGGACATCTGGTAGGAGCCGCATTGCCGGAGTACGGCAATCTTTACGTCTTCTTGATGCCGAGACGCGCAAACCTCGAGCGAAAGTGGAGTTCCATGCGTTGACGACGTACTGGACGCCGATGGTGCTCGCCGGACGCCTGACACCGTCAAGTCGGTAACGGAACGGCCGTGGACGGCGGCTGCCGTCGGGGAAGCAACGCGGCGATGCCCCCGAGGACTACTACGCCCCGGGGGCATCCACTGGACGTACTCGGCGAGCGGTGTCAGACGCACGCCAAAGCCGCGGCGCCGAAGGAGACGTCGAACCGGTCGCACCAGATGCTCACGCTCGGAACCGTCGACCAGTCGATGTCTGTGGGCAGCAGATCGGGGCCATTACTGGTATCGAGCCCTTCGAGGCGCAGAGTATGGCTACCGTCAGCGAGGCGGACGGCTTTTGCGGTGCCGGTGGTCGTGTGCTCGTGGCTGATGAAGGTAGGAGGAAGGGACTCCCGGTCCACGAGCGCGGACCGCGCGTGGACCGGGAGCGCTCGGTCGTCCCGGCTGGGTGCTCCGGGGCGGCCGATGTTCCGATCAGGCTCGTGTGACCGTGAAGGCGCACCAGGCGGTCCAGGCGGAGGCGGTGTCTCCGTCCTTCACCCTGACCCGCCAGCGGTACGCGCCCTCGGTCAGGGTGCCGGCCGGCACCTGGAGGGCGGCGTCGTGGCTGGTGTCGCTCGTGAGCTGTCGGTGGAGCACGGGCTTGCCCGCGACGGTGTCGACCTCGAAGACGACCTTGCGGCGGGGGCCGGGCCGAGACGGTTCGACGGTACCGGGAGGAGCGACGGACTCCAGGGTGGCGGCGAGCGTCGGGCTGTCGGCGGTGACGACCGGGTTTCCGGCCGGGTCGCCGCAGAGCTGGAAGCCCGCGTACGAGCCGTCGGAGACGCGCGGGGCTTCAGGGGTCGGCAGCAGCCGGTCGTCCGTGACAGCCGCGGCCGGGGCGCGGTCGGCGGAGGCGGCCGCGAAGGCCATCGGAGCGGCGACGGCTCCCGCGGCGCAGAGCGCGAGAAGAGCGAAGGCCGCCCGGCGGGTGCTCCGGCGGGGTTGGGTATGCGTACGCATGTCGGTGTCTTTCCTCCTCATCGTCCGGCTACTTCACGTAGAGCGTGTGGTCGGGGCCCGACGCCTGGACCTGGGTGCACTGGTAGGAGTTCCAGCGGTGTTCGGCGACGAGACGTTTGCCGACCTCCTGACAGCCGGCAAGGTTGTGCAGGGTCTCGTAGGAGGTCCAGGCCGCGGCCGAGTTCGGCTTGAGCTTGTTCGCGACGCCGTAGGCGGCGGCGTTGCCTCCGGCGGTGACCCCGTCGGTGCCGTCCCAGCGGTAGTGGACGCCGAGCCAGACCCGGCCGACGGCGTTCTCGGTCGCCGCCGCGGAAATGCTGGTGAAGGTGCGGGTGACACCGAGGGCGTTGGGGTCCTCGGTGGTGGCGGTCCAAGTGATCTGGTCGGTGCCGAACCACGCCTGGGTGGCCTTGGACCAGGCACCGGCGAAGGTGGCGTGGCCGGAGACGTAGGCCGGGAACGGCGGGGAGAAGTGCAGGCCGTTGCGGTCCTGTGACAGCGGCTGCCAGTTGGCGTCGGCGGTGGTGTTCGCATTGCCGTCGCCGTCGAGGCGGATCGCGCTCTCCGGCCGCCACAGGTCGATGTTCGTCTGGTACTTCTGATCCCAGGACGTGATCGCCGCGTCCGCCATGGCGAAGGCGGTCAGCGCGAACAGTTTGGCGTTGCCGGTCACGGTGGTGCCGTGCTGGCGGGACAGGATCTGGGTGTGCTCGAAGAGCTGGCCCGGCGGCTTGTAGGTGCCGTCGAGGTCGTTGGCCCAGAACAGTGCCGCCTGCGTCTGGTCGGCAGTACGGGCGGTGGACTCGGCACGACCGAGGCTCTTCACGTCGTTGACCTGGTCGGCGTATGCCTGGCTCGGCAGCAACGTGCTCATCTGGCTGTGCCCGGCCGGACCTGCGGTACGGAACTGCGCGCTGCTCGCCATGGCGAAGGGCTTGACCAGACCCCACTGCGGAGTGGCTCCGTCACCTGTGCCGGTGGGCCGCCAGTAGCCGGGCTGCGTGGATCCGGTGTAGGGGGCGACGGGAGCCGAGCCGTCGTTCTGGCGGGCCGCGATCATCGCGGAGGCGGCCTTCTGTCCCACCTCGGTGCCGGCCGCGCGCTGCGCGCTGGTGACGGCGGCGGGGATGGTGGAGCGGGCTGCGGCGATCTCGTCGTCGAAGTTCAGTGTCGGATACAGCGACCGCAGGACGTCGAAGGCGGCGTGGTCGATGGCGCTGTTCACGTCCGGCAGGGCTCCGTTGGAGGCCGTCGCCTTGACGAGGTAGGCGTCACCAAGGCACTTGAGCGCGCCCTCGGCGCACCTGGCCGAGTTGGCCGCGTCGTAGATGGCTCCGTGCACCATCGCCCCGGCCCGAGCCAGCGGGCCGGGCGCGCCGCCGACCTGCCGGAAGGTCTCTTGCAGGACGTCGTTCCAGTAGACGACGTGGTCCTTGACCGGGTCGGCCGGCGTCTCGTAGGTGACGAGGATCGACGGCGCGGTGCTGGTCTGTGCGGAAGCGAAGATCTTGAAGGCGGTGACGTCGCTCTCGTCGGTCGCCCGCAGGCCGATGGTGTCGACCGTGTTCGCGGTCTTCGACCACTGCTTCACCAGAGGGGTGATGTCCTCCGATATCCAGCGCGGGCCGCAGTCGGTGTGGCCGTGGGTCTGGGTGGAAGTGGTCACCTTGGAGCGCCAGGCGGGCTGGTTGCTCCAGCGGGTGGCGGACGAGGCGTTGCCCGTGTCCCAGATCTCCCAGGAGCGCGGTGTGCAGTTGTCCGCCCAAGTGGCGTAGAGGTTGAGTTCGGCGTTCAGGATGTCCTGGCCGGTGACGGACGCATGGCGCGGGAAGTTGATGAAGGAACGGGCCTCGCCCTTCTGCCACTCGCGGCCCACGCGCAGGTCGACGCCGGCCGAGAAGTCGGCCGTGTCGCCGTTGCGGACGTAGGTGTCGAAGTCCGTGCCGAAGTAGACGGCCGGGTCGATGGTCACGGGATAGCGGGTGGCCTCGTCGGTGAGGAAGCCGCGGTCCGCCTTGACCCGCAGGTCGAAGCCGCCGGCCCGCTCGGTCACTCCCAGGTCCACGCGGGCGGCGCGGGCTCCGGGCGCGTTCTCGCCACCGGCTCCCGCGTCCCACATGTACGGCGTGGAGCCGCGTCCCACGCTCTCGCCCGTACGTGTGTCCGTCAGGGTCAGCGTGTCGTCCGGGCCCTGACGTGCCGTGATCCCGCCCGTCCGCACCGGGAGGACCAGATCCGCGGCCCGTTCGGCCGCCTTCCGGTCCGCCACGACGAGGTACTGCTCGAAGCCCGTGCGGGTGGCCTCGACGACCAGGTCGGTTCCGGGAAGCACATCGTCGTACGTGGCCTTCGGACCGTTCAGGCGGGGCTCGGGAAGGGGGCCCTTCCAGCCGAGGGAGAGCCGTTGCGCGTCCTGGCCCAGGGTGGCCAGGTCTCCACCGGACGCGCCCGTACGGCCGGCCAGGCGCAGGCCACGGGGGTGGGCCTTCGGCCGGACGGAGCCGTCCGTGTCCTTCACCAGGGTGAGGTCGACACCGACCCAACGGCCGCGCTCTCTGAATCGGACAGGCCCGGCGAACGACTCGAGCGACATCGTGCCGTCGGGGTTCGCCCACAGCGTGGTGCTCTCCGTGCGGGCGCTCACGACCTCGATCCGCCGCCCCTGGGCCTGAGCGGTGAGGCGCGCGTTCACTTCTTCCCGCGGGGCCGCCGACTCCACGGCGCGGTGCGCCGCGGGCTCCGATGCGGAGGCGGCCGGCGCGAGGGATAAGACAGTGCCCGCTTCGGCGAGCAGGAGCAGAGCAAGAGGGAAGGCCAGAGGCCCGCCGCGCCGTTCCGGTCCGCGGGACCGGCCGGTGGAACCGTGCACGCCGTACTCCTTCTGATCAAGAGGGAACAGACGCACGGAATGCTCACAGCCGACTACTCGGCGCGTCCACGGCTTGTCTCGGAAAGCGACGTGATCATTCCGACAGTGGAACCAGGAACTCCGTTGGAAATCGGGCGGTTCTCCAGCCAACAGCGTCGCGCCGGGACGTTCACCTCATCAACTCCCATCACGGCACTTGACAGAAGTCGCCGGTCAAGACCACTCCAACCGATACGGTCATGCGTGGTGATCCCTTGACCGGGGGAACGCTGGTCCCGCCCCACGTGACCGGTTCTGTCGCCATCCGCCCCGGGTGACCCCGCGCTCAGAACTCCCTTTCCGGCCAGCCGAGCAGGCGGGCCCCGATCACGGCCGTTTGCAGCGTGTAGCGGCTCGCAGGGTCGGCAGGGTCCGCTCCGGTCAGTCGATGGATGCGTTCCAGGCGGTAACTGACCGCCCTGACCGACAAATTGAGGTCCTGGGCGGTCTTGGTCGTCACGCACCCGCTGTCGAAGTAGGCGGTGAGCGTGTCGAGGAGGGGTTCGGCCCCGCCGCGGGAGGACCTCAGGGGTCCGAGGGTGCTGCGGACGAGGTCCTCCATGGCCTGGCGGTCCCGGGTGAGGACCGGGTAGACGAGGAGGTCGACGGCGTGCAGTACGGGCGCGTCGAGACCGAGGCGGTCGGCGAGGTCGAGGGCGCCCAGTGCCTCCTCGTAGGAGTGCACGACGCCCCTGGGCCCGGGCTGGGGCCGGCCGATCGCAGCCTGGCCGCCGCCGGTGGCGGCGAACGCCTGCTTGGCGAAGTGGGCGAGGACCTCGGGCTGGTCGCCAGGAGCGACACAGACCATGCGACCGCCCTTCGTGGTGAGCAGGATGTGCCGGTCGCCGAACCGCCCGATCAAGGCCCTCTCGACCTGCTGCGGCACCGGGTCCGCTTCCGTGTACGCCTTCGGCCCGCGCGCGACGGCGACCGCGTGGGCCTGGGAGAGGCGCAGCCCGAAACGCTCGGCCCGTTCCGCCGTCCGGCCCAGGTCGCTGCGCCCGTACAGCAGGTCGTCGATGAACTCCCGGCGCTCGGCCTCCTCCTGCCTGACGGCAAGTCGCTGGGCCCGTTCGAACCCCGCCGAGAAGGCGTCGACGGACTGCTCGACCACGGAGAGAAGGTCCAGGACCGTGCGCCGGGTCAGCGACTGCTCCGGCCAGGCGGACCTCACCGCGGTCAGGTGGCTGCCGATCAGCTCCCGCAAAGCGCGTCCCTCTCGGGCAGCCTCCTCGCCCGACTCCCGCCTGCGTTCGATCTCGTCCCTGGTCAGCCGCCGTCCGGTGGCCGCGACGTCCACGAGCAACGACGCGTACTCAGGTGTGTAGTCGTCTGTCATCTTCCCGCCCACCGTTATTTCCTGCCGCGCCGGTTCGCCCCGGCGAGGATGTCGTAGAGGATGAAGAGCCCGACGGCCGTCCACATCAACCCCAGGCCGACGTAGGCCCACGTGGTGCGCACGGCAGTGGGGGCATCGACCAGACGCGGGATCGCGGTGGCCAGTACAGCCCCGTACACGCACAGCCCGAGGGCACCCAGGAGTGGCACCGGCGCCCGGGCGCCCCGCAGGAAGACCGGCCGCCAGCCGGCCAGCACCGCCACGCTCGGTGCGAGGAGGAACACCGCTCCGCCGATCAGGACCACCCAGCTCTGCGTGACGCTCACGAGGCCACGCCGGAGCGCTCACGGCGACGCCGCCGATCCACCTCATACATGCCGAGCAGGGCGGTGGCCGCGTTCAGGGGGAACGCGACAGCCTCGGCAACGGCGGTGATGTCCCAGGCGCGGCCTGCGCTCGCCGCGAGCGCCGTGCACAGCAGCAGTGCGGGAAGGAGCCTCCGCCACCGGGGCAGCTCCGCCATCCGCCACACCCGCACGCACAGGACGACGTTGAAGACCAGGAAGGCGAGGGCGAACAGGGCGATCAGGATCAGGGTGAAGGGCACGGCCGGACTCTTTCGGGGCAGGCGGAAGACAGTGCCGACCAGACTTCCCGGCTCACCAGCGCACGATCCTAACCTCAGGGCAGCTCGGTGAAGGCCTCCACCGCCCTGGTCTTGCCGGTCACGACGATGATGTCGCCCTTCGCGACGACCGTCTCGGCGGTCGCGTGGGTGAAGTCCTCGCCCGGGCGCTTGATGCCCACGACCGTCACGCCGTGACGGGCGCGTACCTGGGACTGCCCCAGGGGCTTGCCGGTCGCCACGCTGGGGGCGACCGTCTTGACCAGGGCGTAGTCGTCGTCGAATTCGATGAAGTCGAGCATGCGGCCGGTGACGAGGTGGGCGACGCGTTCGCCCATCTCGTGCTCGGGCAGGACGACGTGGGGGACGCCGAGGCGTTCGAGGATCTGGCCGTGCTGGCGGCTGATCGCCTTGGCCCAGATGTTGGGGACTCCGGCTTCGAGGAGGTTGGAGCTGATGAGGATGCTCGCCTCGATGTCGCTGCCGATGCCGACGACGGCACTGGTGAACTCGTGGACGCCGAGCTGGCCGAGGACGTCGGGGTCGGTGGCGTCGGCGACGGCGGCGTGGGTGAGCTGGTCGCTGTACTTCTGGACGAGGCGGGCGTCGCTGTCGATGCCGAGGACGTCCCAGCCCCGGCGCATCAGCTCGTTGGCGAGAGAGCTGCCGAAGCGGCCGAGGCCGATGACGGCGACGCGCTGGTCCGGCTGCGCCCGGTCGTCGTCCGGGCGACGTGTCCGGCCCTTGCGGAGACGGTGCAGGAAGCTAGCCAATGACAGGTCGCTCCTCGGGGAGTTCGTAGCGGCGCGTGCGCTCGCGCAGGGCGAGCGCGGAGACCAGGGTGATGGGGCCGATGCGGCCGATGAACATCAGGACGATGAGGACGAGCTGTCCGCTGCCGGGCAGGTCGGCGGTGAGGCCGGTGGACAGCCCCACCGTCGCGAAGGCGGAGACCACCTCGAACAGCACCGCTTCGAAGGCCGCCCTGCTCACCGACAGCAGCGCCAGGGTGGCAGCCATGACCAGGCCGATGCCGAGCAGCGCGACGGTCAGGGCCTGGCGCAGCACGTGCGGGCCGAGGCGGCGGCCGAGGACGGCGGAGGTCGGCTCGCCGCGGACCTCGGCGAGCATCGCGGCGGCGAGGACGGCGAAGGTGGTGACCTTGATGCCGCCTGCGGTGCCCGCGCTGCCGCCTCCGATGAGCATGAGCATGCACGTCATCAGCAGGGTCGCGGGCTGCATGGCGCCGATGTCCAGGGAGTTGAACCCGGCGGTGCGGCTCATCGCCGAGTGGAAGAAGCTGTTGAGGAGCTTGCCCCAGAAGTCCTGGGCACCGAGCGTGGCGGGATTCGTCCACTCCAACAGGCCGGTGAGGAGCGTTCCGGCGGCGAGCAGCGCGACGGTGGTGATGACGGTGAGCTTGGTGTGCAGGGTCCAGTTCTTCCGGCCGGTCGTACGGGCCCGGTTCCGGTGGCGCAGCATCTCCAGCAGAACCGGGAAGCCGATGCCGCCGAGGATGACGGCGGCGGCGATGGGCAGCGTGACCCACGCGTCCTGCGCGTAGCGGGTCAGACTGTCGGCGTGGAGGCCGAAGCCGGCGTTGTTGAAGGCGGACACCGCGTGGAAGAACCCGAGGTAGGCGGAGTCGCCGACGGAGTGCCCGTACCCGAACCGGAACCGCAGTGCCAGGACGGCGCCGACCGCGAGCTCGACCATCAGCGTCGTGCCGGCGACCCCGAGAAGGACCCGGCGTACGTCTCCGATGCCGAGGCTCTTCGTCTCGGCCTGCGCCGTCAGCTGCAGCCTCAGACGAAGACGCCCCGAGACCAGCAGGGCCAGCAGTGAGGCCATGGTCATGATCCCGAAGCCGCCGACCTGGATCAGGGCCAGGATCACGCCCTCACCGAAACCGCTCCAGTAGGTGCCGGTGTCCACGACGGCCAGGCCGGTGACACAGACGGCCGAGGTCGAGGTGAACAGCGCCGTCAGTACGTCGGTGGCACCGCCGTCCTCGGCAGACGCCGGCAGCATCAGCACTCCTGTGCCGATCACGACGGCGGCGGCGAAGGCCAGGACGACGGTCCGAGCGGGGTGGGCGGAGAAGAACGAGCGGGCCCGTCCGCGACCGGTAGTCACCACGATGGCGGGCCCCTCCCCTGCGGTCCGGTCACGCCCGGGCTGCGGGCGCGCCCCCATGCGTTGGCGATGTGTCGAGAACGGCCGTAACCCTACCCGCGGCTCCGCGCCGACCCCAGCATCCTCCAACGGCGCGGCCATGCCGTCATCGGTCCACCCGCGATACCACTGCCCAGTCCCCTCGCCGGGAGAGCAGGCAACCACAACGTGCACATCGAAATACCGTTGCCCTACGCCGACCAGGCACTACAGGGGCTTTCGTCACGTTTGGATCGATCTTCCCCACACCTGACCACCACCTCCGCCGCCAGCCTCAGCGCGCGGATGGCCTTCGCGGGAAATCCCTCCCCTCCTCACACGGCCACGGCACTGAAGGCGCTCTCAGATTGCCGGATCCGGGCAGTCGACGCGGGCGTGTGGCCGTGACACGGTGTGCGCGCAGCAACGCATCGACCTGTGACGGGGGATCAGGATGGCATCGGGAGGGGAACCGCACGCTGGGGGTCACGAGGCGCGACGAAGCCGTCCCGAACCGGATCCCAGGCGGTCGTGACGTGACGGGGCCTCGGCACGGCACGCCGTTCGACTCTCGTCGACGGCACATCCAGAACGTCCTCATCGGCGTTGTCAGCCTCGTCGCCCTCCTGTCCGGCGCCACACTCCTGATCGGCGTACTGCCCCGGGCCGCCGCGGACGAGCACGCCTTCCTCTCGGCGTCTCCCTGTCACGACGACTCGATGGACGACTGTCTCCGTACGACGTGGTTCTCCGTGGACTCCGTCCGCGTCCGGCATGGCAAGTCCTCAGGAGGAGAGGTAGGACTCTCCGGGCCCGAGTCGGGGTCCAGGACGGTGAAGTTCAGCGGAGTCGACGAGTTCCTGGAGCGAACCCGCCCGGGAGACCGCGTCGAGGGCACCCTGTGGCGAGGCTCGATCGTCCTGCTCTCCGATGCCGAGGGCGGGCGACGGACGGACGCCCATCCGGCCGGCAGCTCCCTCTTCGCAGCGGGATTCGGCATCGTGCTCGTCCTGGCCGGCGGGCTCGGCGCCTTCGCTGCATGGTGGTGGATCCGGCACTCCGACGGCTCACCGGTCCGTCAGCGGCTTGCCCCGGGCATCGCCACCGGATCGGTCGTCGCATGGGGTCTCTACACGTTCGCGCTGACCGTCGTCCTGTACGAGCGGGACGCGAGTCTCCAGAGGTTCTTCACCCTGTGGGCCCCGGCCGCCGCCATAGGAGTGACCGCCGTACTTTGGCAGCCGCTGCGGGCCCGTCGTCGCGCCGCTGCCCGCTCGCTGCGGCACCGAAGCGGCTGAGGGAACGTCGATGCCGCCGCGCAATCCAGGACGGGACTTTGTGACGAGCCCGACCTGGATGGCCCTGTGCGTCCTCGTGTACGCCTGGACAGCCGCCAGTAGCGGCACACCGGCATGGCTGCGCCTCGTGGCCACAGCGTTCGGCCTCGTCTGGCTCGCCCTTCTGACACGGACCGTGGCCTACCACCGTCGTGCTCGCCGTTCGCCCGATCGGCGGTCCTCCGGGACCTGATACTTGTTCCGCCCGACGATGCCGCTTCTTTCTCGGCCCGTCCGGATCGATGCACTGGGGGAGAGATGACCGTGCTGCCGCACCAGGAAGGTTCGTGGACCGACGGCCACATGGTGGTCTGCGGTGACGACGGGCTGGCCCGCCGGCTGGCGGCCGAACTGCGGGACATCTACCGGCGGCACGTCGTCCTCGTCGTCCCCGGCGGCCAGACCGGCGCCCCGGGAGCGGAGCCGGCCGCCGCCCACGACGGTCAGACACCACCGGCCGGGAACGCGACCGCGGCGGTGCCGCCCCTGCGCGAGGTGTCCGCCGCGGCGCCGACGCGCGAAGCCCTTCGGCGCGCCCGGGTCGAGGGGGCCGCCGCGCTCGCCCTGCTCTACGAGGACGACGAGACGAACCTGCGGGCCGCACTGGCCGCGCGCCGGCTCAACCCGGGGCTGCGGCTGGTCGTCCGCATGTACAACCGCAGACTTGGCGACCATCTGGAGCAACTCCTCGACCAGGCCGCGCTCGTCACCGCGTCCGCCAACGACCGAACCGTCCTGGACGCGTCCACGACCGTGCTGTCCGACGCCGACACCGCCACGCCCGCGCTCGTGGCCACCGCCATCGCCGACACCCGCAAGATCATCCAGGCCGACGGGCTCCTTCTGCGCGCGGCGGAGCGTCCCGCACCAGGCCGCGGAGAGGTCCCCGATCCCGGCCTGTGCACCCTGGCCCTGCTGTCCTCCGCCACCACCGACCCGACCGGCGCCGAAGGCTCCGGCACCAGCGGTTCGGACGCCCCCGAGCTCCTGCCTGACGAGCGAGCCGTCCAAGCCGCCCAGGGCCGGGGCGCCATCGTCCTGGAAGCCGTACGACGAGCGAGTGCCGCTCCGCCGCCGCGGCGGCTGGCGCGACGCGGCGCGCCGTTGGGCGAGGTGTTCTCCGCCCGGCTGCGGTGGGCGGTCGCCTGCATCGCCGCCGCGGTCCTGGCACTGACCGCCACCACGGCCGTGCTGACCGACGCCGACCCCGTGCACGCGGCGTACCTGACCCTGCTCGACCTCTTCTCGATCAACGACCCCGCGCTCGACGGCTCGACGACCCGGCAGGTCCTCCAACTGCTGTCCGGTCTGGTCGGTCTCGCCCTCCTGCCCCTGCTCGTGGCCGGAGGCCTGGAGGCACTGGGCACCTTCCGCACGGCCAATGCGCTGCGCCGCCCTCCGCGCGGCCTGTCCGAGCACATCGTGCTGCTGGGCCTCGGCAAGATCGGGACCCGGGTCCTCGCCCGGCTGCGGGAGCACGACATCCCGGTCGTCTGCGTCGAACAGGACCCCGACGCCCGCGGCATCCCGCTCGCCCGCGACCTGGGCGTCCCGGTGATCCTCGGCGACGTCACCGAGGACGGCGTCCTCGACGCCGCCCGCGTCCACCGGGCCGACGCCCTGCTCGCCCTCACCAGCTCCGACACCACCAACCTCGAAGCCGTCCTCGCCGCCCGCACCCTCAACGGCGGCCTGCGCACGGTCCTGCGGATCTACGACGACGACTTCGCCACCGCCGTCTACCGCACCCTGCGCTCCGCCCACCCCGACGCCGTCACCCGCAGCCGCAGCGTCTCCCACCTCGCCGCCCCCGCCTTCGCCGGCGCCATGATGGGCCGCCAGATCCTCGGCGCGATCCCCGTCGAACGCAAGGTCCTGCTCTTCGCCGCCCTCCTCGTCGCCGGACACCCCCAGCTCGAAGGCCGCACCGTCGCCGAGTCCTTCCGCCCGAACGCGTGGCGGATCCTCGCCCTCGACACCGCCGACCCCGCCGCCCGCCGCCCCGACCTCGCCTCCACCCCGCACGACGGCGCCCAGCCCCAGCTCCTGTGGGACCTCCACCCCGGATACGTCCTCCGGCCCGAAGACCGCGTGGTCATCGCCGCCACCCGAAGCGGCCTCGCCGAACTCCTCGCTCCCGGCCCCGCACCGTACTCAGGTAGCTCGTCGGCCGGCCGCTGACGTCGCGGTTGCTGAAGCGCGACATGCCGGCGACTGCGAAGACCGCGGAGACGATGACCAGGGCCGCCTGCGCCCAGACGACGCCAAGGCCTGCTCGCGCCGGCCGCACGCATGGGTTCGCGTGATCGGTGGGAGGGCTGTCCCGGGTTCAGAAGAGGTGGCGGGCCCATGCGAGCTGTTCGACCGTGTCGGTCTGGGCAGGCGCGAAGGGCGTCTTCCACTGGCCGGTGCCTCGGTAGAGGTGCAGGACAGTGTCGTCCGTTGCGTCACGGCTGGCCGCGAGGAGGTCGTTGCGGCCGTCACCGTTGACGTCGCCGATACCTATGAGGTGAGGGAAGAGGCTCCAGCCACCGCCGATGCGGGTCCGAGGGGCGAAGGTGCCGTCGCCCTTGCCGAGGTAGAGCCAGAGGACGCCGTCCTTGTCGCGGGCGACCAGGTCGCCGGCCGTGGCCCCGGCAAGGTTGCCGGTGGCGGTGAGCTGGTTGTAGACGCCCCAACCGCCGCCGATCTTCTTGCGGGTCGCGAAGGGGGACTTGGCGTTGCCGGTGCCTCGGTAGAGCCACAGCACCCCGGCCCTGTCGGAGGCCAGGAGATCGGGGCGGCCGTCGCCGGTCACATCGGAGCCGGTCGCAAGCTGGTCGTAGATCCCCCAACCGCCGCCGATCCGGGCGCGCGGGGCGAAAGGCGCCTTGTGGCCGCTCTTGCCTTCGTAGAACCACAGGACGCCGCTCTTGTCTCGTGCGACGGTGTCGCCGGTGCGGGTGCCGCCAAGGTTGCCGGCGGCGAGGATCCGGTCGTACCCGTTCCAGCCGCCGCCGATCGGTAGTTCGTACGGCCTCTCGTAGGCATCGAGCCCCCACACCTGTCGGATGTCGTACGAAAAGAGGTTGCCGTCGGAGTGTCGGGCGAGGACGTCGGGGGAGCCGTTGTCGTCGAAGTCGTGCGGACGCGGGGCTCGGGTGAGAGTGAAGGTCCCCTTGCGCTCGACGGCCGGGCCGACACCATTGGCGGGTACGGCCGTCACCGTCCAGGTGTAAGCGCCGTTGAACGCCGGAAGGCCGTCCTTGTACAGCCCGTCCCATGTGAGGGACTGTGCGGTCACGCCCTCACGGGGCTCCTGGACGACCTTCGCGGACCGGCCGGACGCCGTGTGGGTCAGCGTCAGTGTCGTCCTGGCGTTGAAGCGGCTGAGCGTCCAGCCGACGGTCAGCTTGCCACCCGCGCGGTCGAAGTCGAACGTGCCGGTCGTCGGCAGGTTCTCCCTCAGCACCATCAGGGCGGACGGTTGGTTGAAGGTGCGCAGCAGGGTGGCGATGGGTTTGCCGGTGACCGGGTCGGGGGCGATCCGGTACAGCCCCTCTCCGTGGGCGAGCGTGCCCCCGAGGGCGAGCAGGCTTCCGTCGGGGCTGGACGCGACGGATCCCGCGTGGGCCAGGAGCGGTACGTCCGCCCCGCCATCGAGCGACCGCGCGACGAGCGGGGTGTACGGGTGGGGGGACGTGGCTGTCCCGCCACCCGGCTTGACCAGTGCCACCCAGTCGCCCACGTGGTGCACCGTCAGGCCGATCGTCTCCCGGCGGACCAGCGGGGTGGTGGCCAGCGGCGAGCCCGTGGCGCGGGACAGCACCTGAAGCTGGGGGTTGCTCCCGTACGGGCCGAGTACCCAGGTCAGGTGGGTCGGCGTCACGGCGATCGCCGTGTAGTTCGCCTCCGGGAGGAAGTAGTGGGACGCGGTGATCGCGCCGGTGGCCACGTCCACCGTGCTGAGCCGACCCCTGTAGTAGCCGTTCGGTATCGGCTCCGCGTAGGAGACGGCGAGGCTGTCCGGACCGGAGGCGTAACTGAACCTCGCCCTCGACCCCTCGGCCAGGTCGAGCTTGCGGTCCCTGACCTGACCGTTCTCGCCCAGGGAGACGAGATGGAACTCCTCCGCTCCGTTCACAGTGGCAGTCATCAGCAGCGACTCTCCCACCACACGGTCCACCGTGTACCGGGTGACGGCCGTGTTGAACGCCGACGTGTCGATCACCACCGGCTCCGTGGCACCGCTCATGTCGGTGAGCGTGAACACAGCCCCTCTCTGGGACACGATCAGGTCGGTGCCGGCGCTGCCCCAGTAGGACCCGGCCGGCAGGGTGGTGGTGGCGCCGTCCACCAAACGCGTCCAGCGGTGAACAGCTGCCGCATCGGTACCGGTGCGGCTGAGCATGCCGGTCTTCCCAGCGCTGAGCAGCACGGAATCGGCGGGTATGGACAGAGGCGCGACCGCTTCCGCTGTCGCCCCTGGTCCTGCCTCGGCCGTCGGAGCCGCGGACGCCGGTGCGCTCAAGGCCCCTGCGCTCATGGCGAGAACAAGGGCGAGGGCCGGGCTGAGGCGTTTCAAAGAAGGGACCTCCCGTGCTGCGGTGTGGGAACGTCCACGTCACCCACATCAGACTCTCGTGGCGGCGGTACAAGGTCGCGCGGCACCGTGATCAGGATTCCGCTGCCCGCTCGATCCGGGCTTCCGCTTCGTGGGGCATGGAACCTCTGAGCGCTGTCAGCAGTCCGGCCCCGCCGGCGCCCGGTACCAGGCCGCCCGCAGCATGGCACACCTCCACCTCCGCGTCGCTTCCGTACTTCGGCAGCCTCAGGCGGGTCGACGATGCCGACCCCGCACGCATCAACGTCACGCTCGATCCCACGCCGGCCGGTCGCTGCAGCAACCGGCCGTGCCGCTTCATCCACGGCTACGCCATGGGTGGCCTCTCCCCCACTTCGACATGAGGGCGTGACTTAAAGTGCGATGCGAAGTATGGACAGATCTGTCCGAGTGCTGGGTTTCGAGAGTCCCAGGATCCCCCCATGCCGGAAGGAAACGAAACGGTGCACGGTGAGTACAAGGCGCCCGGCGGCAAGCTCGTCGTCGTCGATCTGGACGTCGAGGAAGGGGGGCTCCGCAACGTGCGGGTGGCAGGGGACTTCTTCCTGGAGCCCGACGAGGCGATCCTCGCGATCAACAGTGCCCTGGAGGGGGCTCCGTCCTCGACGGACGCCACGGGTCTGGCAGCCCGGATCACCGCGGCACTGCCTGAGTCGACCGTGATGTTCGGGCTGACCGCGGAAGGGATCGGCATCGCCGTACGGCGGGCCCTGGCCCACGCCACCGAGTGGAGCGACTACGACTGGCAGCTGGTGCACGCGGGACCTCAGGCCCCTGCCCTGCACATGGCGCTGGACGAGGTGCTCACCGCCGAAGTCGCCGCCGGACGGCGCGCTCCCACCCTGCGGGTCTGGGAGTGGGCCTCGCCCGCCGTGGTCATCGGCAGTTTCCAGTCACTGCGCAACGAGGTGGACCCCGAAGGGGCGGCGAAGCACGGGATGACCGTGGTGCGCCGCATTTCCGGAGGCGGGGCCATGTTCGTGGAACCGATGAGCACCATCACCTACTCCTTGTCCGTGCCGGAGTCCCTGGTGTCGGGTCTCTCCTTCGCCGACAGCTACGCCTACCTCGACGACTGGGTCCTGGGTGCGCTCGGCGACATGGGGATCAAGGCGTGGTACCAGCCGCTCAACGACATCGCCACCGAGGCCGGGAAGATCGCGGGCGCCGCCCAGAAGCGCGTGGTCGGCCCGGACGGCGGGCCCGGGGCGGTCCTGCACCACGTGACCATGTCGTACGACATCGACGCCGACAAGATGCTGGAGGTCCTGCGCATCGGCCGGGAGAAGATGTCCGACAAGGGCACCAAGAGCGCCAAGAAGCGCGTCGACCCGCTCCGCCGACAGACCGGCCTCGCCCGGGAGCAGGTGATCGAGAACATGATCGCCTCCTTCCGCGACCGCCACGGGCTGACCACCGGAGAGGTCACCGCGGAGGAGCTGCTCCGGGCGGAGGAGCTGGTGCGGACGAAGTTCGCCACCGAGGAGTGGACCGCGCGGGTGCCGTAGGCGGCCTGGCAGGCCGCCCAGCGGGGGATGGCCGACCGGAGACGCGGCTTGTAGTGTCTTCGGCGTCCGACCTTCATCGAGCCGGGCAACACCATCACGTACTCCCTGTCGGTCCCCGACGCGCTCGTGCAGGGCCTGTCCTTCGCCGACAGCTACGCCTACCTGGACGACTGGGTGCTGGGCGCGCTCGGCGACATGGGC
This sequence comes from Streptomyces filamentosus, assembly GCF_014654895.1. Lineage (GTDB taxonomy): Bacteria > Actinomycetota > Actinomycetes > Streptomycetales > Streptomycetaceae > Streptomyces > Streptomyces filamentosus. Next base: position 203,802 of record NZ_BNBE01000001.1, read on the forward strand.
GTGAAGGCGTGGTACCAGCCGCTCAACGACATCGCCACCGAGGCCGGGAAGATCGCGGGCGCGGCGCAGAAGCGGATGGTGGCCGGCGGCGGCGCGGTCCTGCACCACGTGACGATGGCGTACGACATCGACGCCGACAAGATGACCGAGGTGCTGCGGATCGGCCGCGAGAAGCTGTCCGACAAGGGCACGAGGAGCGCGAAGAAGCGCGTCGACCCGCTGCGCCGCCAGACCGGCCTGCCGCGCGAGGCGGTCATCGAGCGGATGATCGCCTCCTTCCGGCAGCGGTACGGCCTGACGGAGGGCGGCGTCACGGAGGAGGAGGCGGCCCTCGCCGAGGAGCTGGCGGAGTCCAAGTTCTCGTCCCCGGAGTGGACCGCGCGGGTCCCCTAGGGTCCGTGCCCTCCGGGACGGGCCCGGCCCCGTCCGGAAGGCGCTCTGGGCCGTGCCTTCCCGTGCGGGATCCGGAAGGCGCGGCCCGGGGTCCTTCCCGTGCGGGATCCGGAAGGCACGGCCCGGGGTCCTTCCCGTGCGAGTGGATTCCCCGGTGCGGGCGTACGAGGAGCGGATGGCGGCGCTGGAGGAGGGGCCGCTGCGCGCGGTCCGGGCGGCGAACGCGGCCCGCGCGCTCGCGGGCGCGCGGGAGGCGGTCGCCGCCTCCGCCGGGCCGACCCGCGCCCGGCCGCATCCGGGCGGCGTCCCGGCCTGGGAGGCGGCGGCCGCCGCGTACGTCCCCGGCTGGCGGCCCGACCCGGACGGGTGACCTGCCCGCGACCGGCTCGTTGACGTCGTGGACACGCTGGGTCGACGGCCGCGGAGGGCACCTTGGGACGGACGAGAGCGGGGGCGGCGGCGCTCCTGGGGATGCTCCTGGCGGCGGCGCCGGTCGCGCCGCGCGGGGCCGCGGCGATCGTCGGCGGCGAGGAGGCGGTCCCGGGGGCGCATCCGTACGCGGTGGCGCTGGTCGACGTCGAGCGGCGCCGGGAGTTCTGCGGCGGGGCGCTGATCGGCCCCCGGCACGTCCTGACGGCCGCCCACTGCCTGACCGGCTCGTACACGGACACCGGCCGGGTCGCGGTGCTGCTCGGCGACCACGACCTGCGCACGGCGGCGGAGTCCCGTCACGCGCGCGCGGCGCGCCCGGCCCGCTTCTCGGTGCACCCGGGCTACGACCGGGCCACCCAGCACGACGACCTCGCCGTCATCACCCTGTCGGCCCCGGTCCGCCCGGACGCCGGGGTGCGTCCCGTACCGCTCCCCGCCCCTGGCGAATCGTTCGTCCACACGCGGCTGGAGGCGGTCGGCTGGGGTGCGACGTCCTTCGGCGGGGGCCCCTCCCCCGTGCTGCGGACGGTCTCCCTGGACACGCTCTCCAACGCCGCCTGCGCGCTCCGCGGCGTCGACGGCCTCACCCCGGCCCAGCTGTGCACCTGGACCCCCGGCCGCGACACCTGCGTCTACGACTCCGGCGGCCCCCTGGTCCACCGCTCCCCCGCCGGCCGCCCCACCCTGGCCGCCCTGGTCTCCTACGGCCGCGGCTGCGCCACGGAGACCCCGGCGGTGAACACCCGGATCACGGCCCACCTGTCCTGGATCGAGCGCGTGACCGGCCTCCGCCCGCCCGCCTCCTGACGGCCCGGCGGAAACGGGAACGAGCCGTGCGGACCGGTGTGAAACCGGTCCGCACGGCTCGTCTCTGCTGGTGTCCGAGGGGGGACTTGAACCCCCACGCCCGATAAAGGGCACTAGCACCTCAAGCTAGCGCGTCTGCCATTCCGCCACCCGGACAAGGTGTCTGCCGCTTCGCGCTTCTGCTCGGCGACGAACATCAATCTACCAGGTGTTCGAGGTGCTTCTCACCCACGTTTCCGATGGTCAGGGCGTCGGGGCGGCCGGAGTGGCCGGGGTGGCCCGAGTGGCCGCCGCGGCCCCGGGGCCGTCGCCGGCGTCCTCGGCCGGCCGGGCGTCCTTGACGCGCACCCGCCACACCGCGGCCAGGGCCAGGACCGGCAGCGCCGTCACCACCAGGAAGCCCGTGGTGGGCGAGGTGGCCTGGACGAGCGGGCCCACCAGGAGCGGGGAGGCGAACTGTCCGGCGAAGGCGGCGGTTCCCGACAGGGCGGTGGCCTTGCCGCGGACCGCGACGGGCACCTCCTCCCCGATCAGGACGGTGGTCACCGGGAAGAACACCCCCTGGCCGAGGCCGAAGAGGACCGGGGCCAGGAACAGCAGGGGGGCCGAGGGCGCCACGGCCAGGAGGAGGAACGCGGCGGCCCACAGGGCCAGGGCGCCGCGCAGCAGCGCCGGCCGGCCCAGCCGGGCGCCGAGCGGTGCGTAGAAGAGGCCGATGACGCTCATCGTGGCGGACATGCCCACGGTGTAGAGGGAGACCAGCAGGGGATCGTCCACGCCCGTCTCGGCGAGGCGCTGGGGGAGGAAGAGCAGCAGCGCGTAGAGCAGCAAGGAGGCGGAGAACTGGAGGGCGTACCAGACGAGGAGGACGCGGTGGCGGCGCAGGAGCGTCCTCGTGCCGATCCGCTCCGCCGGGCCGCCCTCGCCGGCCGGGCTCCCGCCGGGCAGCAGGAAGAGGGTGGCCACGCCCAGGGGCAGTCCCAGGAGGTAGACGCCGAACGGCAGGTGCCAGGAGATCCCGCCGACGGCGCCGGCCAGGAGCGGCCACAGCACTCCGCCCAGGCTGGTCGCGGTCGACCGCCAGCCCATGGCCCGCTCCCGGTCGCTCCCCTGGTAGAGGTTGAGCAGGGCGAGGGTGGTGCCGGTGAAGACCAGGGCCGCGCCCACGCCGAAGACCATCCGGCCGGCGATGAGGGCGGCGTAGTCCTCGGTGACGAGGCCGGTGGCGCCGGCCAGGCCGTAGACGACGAGGCCGCCGGCGAGGGGGAGGCGCAGTCCCCAGCGGTCGAGCATCCATCCCGCCAGCGGGCTGGCGACGGCGATGGCGAGGCTGTGCGCGGTGACGATGAGGCCGGCGGCGGTGCCGCTGAGGGCCAGGTCCTCGCGGATGACCTGGACGACGGGGGCGAGGATGGAGCCCGCCATCACCGTGAGGGTCGAGGCGAAGAGCACGAGCGGCAGGGTGCCGGAGCGGGGTGCGGCGGAAGGTGCCCGGTCCGCGGTGCCGGCGGGCGGCCTGGCGGCGGTGGTCATCGGGCACCGCCCAGGGCCAGGTCGCCGCGGGGGGTGCGGGGGGCGGGGGCCAGGCCGAGGTTGGGCAGGCGCAGGGCCCGGGCGTTGAAGGCCATCAGGGGCTGGATCAGTCCGTCGACGAAGACGAGGAAGGCGAGGGTGCCGACGCCCACCGGGCCGCCGAGGAGCCACCCGACCCCGAGGAGGACGGCCTCGACGCCGATCTTGGCCCCCCAGAAGGGGAGGTGCCACTTGCGGTGCAGGGAGATGACGAGGAGGTCCATGGCGCGGATGCCGGTGCCGCTCATGATGATGAGGGCCGATCCGTAGGCGCACAGCAGGACGGCCGCGACCAGTGCGGGCACCGGGGCGATCCCGTCCAGGTCCGCCAGGCGCATCAGGTCGATGAGGCTGCCGCAGAGCAGGAAGGTGACGAAGGGCATCAGGACCGGGCGGCGGCGGTTCCACAGCGACCAGATCACGATGCAGACGGCGGCGATGAGCGCCTGGGCCAGGCCGATGGTGAGCGGGAAGTGCTCCAGCAGGCCGAGGGAGAGGACGTCCAGCGGGTCCACGCCGAGGCCGGAGTGGATGAACAGGGTGGCTCCGGCGGCGAAGACGAGGCAGCCGGCCAGATAGGTGAGGTGGCGGGGCAGGTTTCGGCGCGTGCGTCCGGGGGCTGCGCTCGAAGGGGAGGTGGGCGGGTGCGGCACGGGGGGCCTCTTCCTTCGTGGACGGGTGGGGGGAGGTGCGGGCCGCTCCGGCGGTGCGGGGCGGACCGGTGGTGCGGGGTGCTCCGACGGCGCGGACCGGTGGTGCGCGGGGCGTACGACGGCGCGGACCGGTGCGTGCGGGGCCGGGCCGCCGGGGCGGGGCCCGGCGGGGCCGGGTCGGACGGGGTGCGGCGCCGTGGGGCGGGCCGGTGGGCCGGGCCCGAACGCGGCGGTCCGGGTCAGGCGTTGACGAAGATGAGGTGGTTGCCCTCGGGGTCCGTCAGCTCGAAGCGCTCGCCGGTCTTGTGGGGGACGATCTCGGTGGCGCCGAGGTCCTTCAGCGCGGCGTGCGCGGCGGGGATGTCGGCCTCGGTGAAGGCGATGTGGACGGGCTTGTCGCCCTTGCTGACGATCAGCTCGCCGCCGTGGCCGGTGTCGAAGACCACGGTGTGCCCCGGGTACTCCTCGCGGACGGCCAGTCCGAGCCGGTCGCGGTAGAAGGCGACCATCGCGTCGAGGTCGGTGCAGAAGATCTTGGTGACGGTGAGCTTGCCGAACATGGCGCCTCCTGGGAGAGCGCCCCGCCGGGGCGGGGCGGGTGGCTGGGGGGTGCGGGCGGGACGGACACGCGGAAGACGGGGGTCGGATTTCCTCGTGGAATCCCGCCCGCAGATGTAAACTACACCGTGCAGTACCCCATGTAAACCACCCAGTGCATTTAGAAGGCGAGCCCCGTGGACCAGACCACCGCACCCCGCTCAGGACGGCCGGCGAAGCGCGCCGCCATCGACTGCGCCGCCCGCACCGTCTTCGGGCGCGAGGGCTTCACCCGCGCCAGCGTCGACGCCATCGCCGCCGAGGCCGGGGTCTCGAAGCGCACCATCTACAACCACCACCAGGACAAGGAGCACCTCTTCCTGAGCGTGCTGCGGGAGAGCACCCACGCGGTCGCCGCCCACCAGGAGGAGCTCATCGACCGGCACCTGTCCGACCCGGCGGACCTGGCTGCGGGCCTGGCCGCGCTCGGCCGCGCGCTGGCCACCCCGCAGGAGGGCTTCGAGGAGCACTTCGCGCTGGTGCGCGTGATCTTCGCGGAGGCGTCGCGGCTGCCCCCGGAGTTCATCGACAGCTGGCGGGAGGAGGGGCCCCGCCGCATCGCCGAGCGGCTCGCCGAGCGGCTGGCCGGACTCACGGCCGCCGGCCACCTGCGCGCGGACGACCCGGCGCGGGCCGCCGCGCACTTCACCCAGCTCGCCACCTCGGAGGTGTACGAGCGCTCCTTCCACGGCGCCCTCCCCCTTCCCCAGGCCGAGGTGGACGCGTCGGTCGACGCCGGCGTCGACGCCTTTCTCCGCCTGTACGGAACAAGGGGCTGACTTTCTGATCTGCACGGTGTAGTTTACTTTTCGGAAGGCCCGCCCTTCCCCCGGTCCACGCCGTCCCTCTGGAGGTACCCCATGTCCGCTCAGCCCCTGGCCCTCGCCGTGATCATCGGCAGCGTCCGCGGCGGCCGTCTCGGCGAGAAGGTCGGCCACTGGGTCGCCGACCAGGCCCGCGGCCGGGACGACGTGACCGTCGACGTGATCGACGTCCTCGACCACCCGCTCCCCCTGGCCATGCCGGCGATGGGCGAGGCGCCGGCCGAGGAGGTCAGGCTGGTCAAGGACGCGCTGTCGGCGCGGCTCGCGGCGGCGGACGCGTTCATCGTGGTGACCCCGGAGTACAACCACTCGTACCCGGCCTCGCTGAAGAACGTCATCGACTGGCACCTCCAGGAGTGGGCCGCCAAGCCGGTCGGACTCGTCTCGTACGGCGGGATGGGCGGCGGCCTGCGCGCGGCGGAGCACCTGCGCCAGGTCTTCGCCGAGGTGCACGCGATGACGGTGCGCGAGATGGTCAGCCTGCACAACCCGTGGGGCGCGTTCGGCGACGGCGGCGCGCCCGAGGGCGCCGACGGGGCGGCGAAGAAGCTGATCGACCAGGTGGCCTGGTGGGGCAGGGCGCTGCGCACCGCCCGCCGCGAACAGCCCTACACCGTCTGACCGCGGCGGCACCCCGGGGTCAGGGAGCCCGGTCCGCGACCGCCCGCGCCCCGCGCGGGTCGCCGCCGGCCGGGCCCGGGTCGGCCGCGGCGCCCGGCCCCGGGGACACCCGGGGCGGAAACGTCCGGTGGACGCCGAGGACCACGGCGGCGGCGAACGCCGACGCCACCCCGCCGAGCAGGAGCCCCGACCGGGCGCCGTGGCTCTCCGCGAGGGCGCCGACGAGCAGCGCGCCGAACGGCGTCGTGCCCTGGAAGACCAGCGTGAACAGCGCCATCACCCGGCCGCGGTAGGCGGGGTCCGCCCCGAGCTGGACGCAGTGGTTGGCCGCCTGCGAGAAGTAGATCGACCCGAAGCCCGTCAGGAAGAGCAGGGCGGCCGCCGCGACGAAGCCGGGGGCGAGGGCCGCCAGGGCCTCCACCGCTCCGAAACCGGCCGCCGCCGCGACGACGTGGCCGAGCCCCGGTCTGCTCCGGCGCCCCGTCGTCACGAACGCGGCGACGAGCGAGCCGGCCGCCAGCGCCGTGGTCAGCAGGCCGAAGGCGGCGGCGTCGGCGCGGAAGACGACCTTGGCGAGCAGCGGCAGCGTGAGCTGGAAGTTGAAGCCGAACATGCCGACCACCGCCACCAGGGCCATCGGCAGCGCCAGGTCCCGCCGGGAGAGCACGTGCCGGATCCCCTCCCCCACCGGTGCCCGGCCCGGCCGCCGGGCGGCACGGTGGAGCTCGGCCGGCCGGATCAGACGCAGCCCGCCCCAGGTGGCGAGGTAGCTGAACGCGTTGACCAGCATCACCGGGCCGGTGTCCACCCGACTGATCAACAGCCCCGCCACCCCCGGCCCGACCACCCGCGCCACGTTGAAGTACACGGCGCTCAACGCGGAGGCGTTGGGCACCAGTTCGGGGCCGACGAGCTCGCTCACGAAGGACATCCTGGCGGGCACCTCGACCGCGTTGACGGTGCCGAGGCCGAGCGCGAACAGGTAGATCTGCCACAGCCGCACGTCACCCGCCAGCACCAGGACGGCCAGCCCCAGGGCGAGGGCGCCGGCGGCGAGGTTGGCGGCCATGAGCAGCCGGCGCTTGTCGTACCGGTCGGCGAGCCCGCCCGCCCAGAGGGTGAGCAGGATCAGCGGCGCGAACTGCAGGGCCGTGACCACCCCCAGGGCGGTCCCCGAGTTCCCGGTACGGGACAGGACGAGCCAGTCCTGGGCGACGACCATCATCCAGGTGCCGGTCACGGAGACCAGCTGGCCCGCCGTGAACAGCCGGAAGTTGCGTACCGTCAGGGACTGGAAGGTGCGGTGCAGGGGGCGCTTCATCGTTCCTCGCGTGGGTGGAATCCGGCCGTGGCGGAGGGCGGGGCTCAGTCGAGGCCGCGGAAGATGTGGAGGTCGGGCGCTTCCTCCTCCTCTCCGGCGAGCAGCGCGGCCCGCACGTGGACCATCCTCTCCGTGCCGGCCGTGTCGTGTTCCCTGATGTCGGTGTTCATGCGTCCCAGCCTCTCGTCGTCGTTCCGCTGCTCGTTCGGGATCCTGTGCCCGGGCCCTTCGCCGTCCGGCCGGCGGGGTGGGCCCCCCGGGGACGGGAGGGCGCCGGGTCCGGGTTCGTGGGTGCGGGCCGTCGGGGCCCGCACCGGCGCGGGCCTCCCCGGCTCCGTGCGCCCCTCAGCACGCCGCGCGTTCCGGCACCGGGACGGGGACGCGCGTGCGGTGGAGGGCCGCGTGGATCCGCTCCGTCCCCGGCGCGGGGGTCTGGCTCCTCAGGGCCCCGTCGCGGGGCCGGGGTATCGCCGCGTCGCGGGCGAGGAGGCACTCCTCCAGGAACCCGAACGCCTGGAGGTGGTAGGTGCGGGCCGCCCAGCCGAGGCTGATGTTGTGCCCGGCGTCCTGGAGCTGGTCGACCCGCACCTTGGGCGCGGCGAGCGGGGCGGTCAGCGCCGCCACCGCCCCGGGGTCGAAGCGCCACCACTGCTCCTGCTCGGCGAAGGTGAAGCGCACCGGCACGCGCACCCTGGCCGCGAGGGCGGGGTACGCCTCGGGCCACAGCGGCGCTTCCCGGGCCTCCACGGCGGGCACCGGGGCGACCAGTTCGCGGCCGAGCCGGAAGGCGTCCGGCGGGTAGAGGCGCAGGGCGCCCCAGTGCCGGCGCCAGGCTCCCGGGGCGCCCGCGCCGGGGAGCTGGTCGGGGGTGACGGCCAGCCGGGTGCCGAGGCCGGACACGTCGAGGCCGAGGAGGGAGTCGCCGCGCTCCTGGGCGGCGGCGGTCAGCGCCAGCTTGCCGCCGTTGGAGTGCGCCACCAGGAAGAAGCCGGCGCCGAGCGGGTGGGTGCGGGCGAAGTCGTCCAGGGCCGCGTAGAGGGTCCGGGCCTGGTCGGCGAGCGGCAGCCCCTCGGGGAAGTGGGGGGCGGAGACGCCGTAGCCGGGGCGGTCCAGGGAGAGGACGGTGAAGCCCAGTTCGGCGCCGAGGGTGAGCAGGGAGAGGCCGGGGCGGGCCCGGCTGTCGAAGTACCCGGCCCGCATCCCGCCGCCGTGGACGGCGACCACCACGGCCCGGGGCGGCGTCCGGAGGGGCTCGGCGAGCAGCCCCGAGACCGGTACGCCCCCGGCGTCGAGGGTGACGGCGCGCACCTCCGGGGCCTCGGGGGGCGGGGAGCCGGCGCCCGGGGGCGCGTCGCCCCCAGCCGGTATTTGTTGACTTTCAGGCATTTTTCCAGACATCCCTTCCATTACTGGATCAATCCTCAATAACCTGTCATGTCATGAGCACATCACTCGCGACCGTCCCGGCCGCCCGCCGCTGCCAGACGGCCCTCAACTCCTTCCACAGCACCGTCTACTTCGCCCCCGACCTGAGCCGGAGCCTGGCCGGGTACGGGGTGGAGGACCCCCTCGCCGCCCACGTCGCCGGCAAGACGGCCGCGCTCGGCCGCGTCGGCCCCGGCGTGGCCGCCGCCGCGCTCAACGGCCTCGCCCACCGGCTGGTCGCCCGCCACCTCCCCGCGGTCTGGGACCGGGTCGACCCGCGGACCGTCGTCGCCCTGCGGACCGAGGCCGCCGACACCGTCCTGCGCCGCCTCCTCGGCGAGGAGGTCATCGCCTCGCCCGGGATGGCCGAGGCGGCCGGACTGGCCGAACGGGCCGTCTCCGCCTGCGCCCCGCAGGGCCGTCCCATGTACGCCGCGCTGGCCGACCTGCCGGTGCCCGACGCCCCGCACCTGGCGCTGTGGCACGCCGCCACCCGGCTGCGCGAGTACCGGGGCGACGGACACATCGCCCTCCTGCTCGGCGCCGGACTCGCCGGCCTCGACGCCCTGGTCCTGCACACGGCGAGCGGCGACGGCGTGCCCAAGGAGGCCGTCCTCGCCAACCACGGCTGGACGGGCGCGGAATGGGACGCCGCCGAGGAGCGGCTGCGGGCCCGCGGACTGCTGGGCCCGGACTCCGCTCCCACCGAGCGGGGAAGGCGCTTCCGCGAGGAGCTGGAGTCCGACACGGACCGCCTCGACGCCGCCCCCTACGACCGGCTGGGCGAGGAGGGCGTCGCACGCCTGACGGAGCTGGTCGGGGGCTTCGTCACGGCCGCCGCCGAAGCGGGCGCGTACCCGCCCGCCCTGCGGCACCTGTTCACCGTCGACTGAGGCTCCCCGCCGCCGGTCCGCCCCGGCTCGCGCCCGCGGACCGGCCGGCGGCCGGCGGTCAGAAGTCCACGCCCCGCATGGACTCCAGCGGCTCCCCCGACGTCCAGGCGATCCGGAAGACCAGCCGGTGGAACCGCCAGCCGGCGGCCGTGCGCACGGCGCGGACCTCGCTGTGCCCGCCGACCCGGAAGTGCTCCTCCGGCCCTCCGGGGCCGTGCACGTGCGTGGCGAGCTGGTGCGCCCGCAGGGTGGCCCGGTCGCCGTCCAGCTCCACGAGGTGGTTGGCGCTGACGTGGTGGGTCCCCTCCCACCAGGAGCGGGCCTCGCGCTGGAAGGCCGCGAACCCCCTCACCCCCCGGTGCGTCCCGATCGGGAAGACGAACTGGGCGTCCTCCGTGAAGACGGACCGGAACCAGTCGTCGCCGTAGCCCCGCTCGCACACGGTGTCCAGCGCGACGACGTACCGGTCGAAGAGCTCCCTGATCTCCAGACGGTCCGTCACTTCGCGCAGTCGGGCCCGGAGTTGATCCAGCTCCGCCGTCACCCTCGCCTCGTCGGCGCGCAGCGGCGTCGTCACTCGTGCCTCCCGCCGTGCGGGGCCGCCGCAATCTTCGCCGCGGACGCCCGCCAGCTGCGCGGGGTGTGGTGGCCCGGGGCGCGCTCCAGACGCTGCCAGCGGGCGACGGGGCGGCCCTCGGACACCCCGTCCGGTTCCTCCGCTGCGGTCATCCGGGAGAACAGGACCGCGACCAGCGCGGCGAGTTCCTCGGGGCCGGCGGAACCCCTCTCGATGCGTAGGAAGTTGTCTGCGGTCAGGTCGGGCAGGGTCATGGGTGATCGTCTCCGTCGAGTCGGGTCGAGTCGATACGGGCGGGGGGTGGGTGGGGGGGGCGCGCCCTGGGAGCCCGGCCGCACGGCGGCCGGGCTTCTGGGGTTCTGGGGGTCCGGTACAGGGGATGCTCACCGGCGGTGGGGACGCCGGCGGTGGCGGCAGGTGAGGGGGCCGGTGGTCAGCGCGCCTCGAAGATCTTCCAGTGGCCGCGCTTGATGAAGATGGTGCCGTCGTTCGCGTCCACGAAGAAGTCCACCACGGCGTAACGGCCCGGCTGGAGCGTCAGGTTGAGCACCGAGGACTCGCCGGAGTTCATGGGGAGGCCGCCCGTGCCCTGGGCCAGGTCGAGGGCGCCCGAGTGGTCCGGGAACTTGCCGTGGTCGCCGAACTCGGCGATGTACGCCTTGAGGTCCTCCTCCGTGGTGTCCTCCGCGAGGCGGAAGAAGATCGCCTCGATGTTCTGCCCGGCGGGCATCGCGTTCCGGAAGACCAGCGGGCGGCCGGCGCGGACCGTGCCCTGGAGGTCCCAGACCGGCCGGCCGTCGACCAGGCGTCCCGTCAGGCTCGCGGTGGGCACGGGCAGCGGGGCGGTGGCGGGCGCACCGCCGACGGTGAGGGTGGCGAAGCGCGGCTGGGCGTCCCGGATGTTCTGGTAGTCGAAGAACCAGTACGTGCCCGGCGTCAGCGTCTTGCCGAAGGAGGCCGGGAGGTTCGGGTGGATCACCGTGCCGCCGAGCAGCTCCGCCCGGTCCCTCAGCTCGGCGCTGCCCTCGATGATGTCCGGCGCCGTGTGGTTGATGATCTTCAGGAGGCTGGACCGGAACTCCTCGAACGTCACCCCCGGCTTCGGGCGCACCAGCGAGACCCAGCCGGACGCGGGGTCGGTGGTGGTGACGCGGAAGGTCACGTTGCCGGGCCGGGCGGTGGCCGGCGCCGAGAGCCCTTCCGCGGAGGACCTGATGTCCAGGACCTGGGCCGACTGCCCGTCGGGCGCCGGTTCGACGGCGGCGGGGGCGGACGCGGGCGCGGCGGCGGTGGCCGGGCCGGTGGTGGCCGTGAGGGCGAGCAGCAGGCAGGCCACCGCTCCGACGCGGGTGGAACGTGTGCGCTTCGTGCGCATGGTCTCTCCTCGGGACGTGGGGTTTGCGGCAGGGGCCTCGCGGCGCGGACGGCGCACCGCGCGGCCGGACGCCCGCCGGGCAGGCGGGCGCGGGGCCGCCCGGACCGGGGCCGCCCGGGCGGCCCCGGTCCGGGCGGCGGCTCAGCCGCCGTGGCGGGCGGCGGCCTCGATCGCGCGGCGGAACGCCTCCTCCGGCTGCGCGCCGGAAAGGAGGCCGGCGCCCTCGAACCGGAAGAGGGGGACGGAGCGGACGCCGAGCGCCCGCACCCGGTCGAGCTCGGCCCGGAGCCTCGACGCCTCGGCGTCCGCCCCCGGGCCGGTCTCGGCCCGCCGGACGCCGATCTCCGCGGCGAGGCGCGTGAGCGTCGCCGCGTCGCCGATGTTCAGGCCGTCGGTCAGGTACGCCCGGAACAGGCGCTCGGCCATCGGCTCCGCCAGCCCCTGCTCCCCGGCGGCGGCCAGGAGGCGGTGGGCCTCGAAGGTGTCGACGTGGACGGCGCGGGCGAAGTCGAACTCCAGCCCCTCGCGGGCGCCGGTCTCCGCCATCCCCGCGGTGGCCCGCGCGGCGTTCTCCGCGCTGCCGAAGAACTCCGCGTGGACCTCGGACAGCGGCCGTCCGGCCGCCGGGGCGTCCGGGGAGACCCGGAAGGGCAGGAACGTCACGTCGAGCGTCCCGCCGGCGTCCCGGTGACGGCGGGCGGCGCGCTCGAAGCGGGTGAACCCGAGGTAGGAGTGGACGCAGGTGAGGTCGAGGGTGATCTCGACGCGCACGGTGGCGCGGTCGGCGGTGGTCATGTGCGGGCGGTCCCTTCGGTGGCGTGGGAGTTCGGCTCGTCCTGGTGCGGCACGCCCCGGGGCGGCTCGGTCCGGGACTGCTCGCCCCGGGACGGCTCGGCCGGCCGGCCGGGCGCCCCGGCCCCGGCGCGGGCCGAGCGGCGGCCGCCCAGGTGGTACGCGGCGGCGACCAGCACCGCGCCGGCGGCTATCACCCCGAAGGTGGGCTGGATGCCGAGCGAGCCGACGATCGGCTGGGTGACGAGCGGCGCGAGGAACTGTCCGAGGAAGAGCGCCGTGGTCAGCAGTCCCGCGTAGCGGGCGCGCACCGCCGCCGGGGCCTCGGCCAGGACCCAGTTGTTGAGGTTCGGCATGAGCAGGCCCAGGCCGGTGCCCATGACGAGGAGGGCGAGCACGAGCACGGTGATGCCGGGGGCCAGCGCCAGGACGACGTAGCCGAGGCCGATCGCCAGGAACGCCAGGGCGGCGAGGGAGTACTCGCCGGCGAGCCGCCGGAAGAAGGCGAACCGCATGGCGACCAGGCCGGTGGTGAGGGTCTGCACGGCCAGCACGCCGCCGGACACCACCGAGGCGGCCCCGAAGTGGCCCTCCACCAGGAAGGGGACCTGCACGGGCACCGAGTAGAAGGCGATCTGGCCCAGCATCATCGCGAGGAGGGCCGCCACGATCCCCCCGGGGACCTTCCGCCCGGCCGGCCCGGCGTCCGCCCCGGCATCCCTCGGGGCGGCGGCCTGCCGGCCGCCGGGGAGGAACATCAGGGCCGGGACGGCCAGCGCGCCGCCGAGCAGGTAGATGAGGAAGACCACGCGCCAGTCCAGGCCGGCGAGCGCGCCGCCGCCGAGGAGCAGCACCACCCCGCCGAACGACCCCGCGGCGGCCTGTCGTCCGAGGAGTCTGCGGCGGTCGTCGCCCTCGTACAGGTCGGCGATCATGGCCATGCTGCTCGTCATGATCAGCGAGACGCCGATCCCCAGCACGGCACGGCCGACGAGGATGCTCGGGAGGTCGGGCAGGTAGGAGCCCGAGCTGCCGCCGAGGGCGAACGCCAGCATGCCGATGACGAGGGCGCGCTTGCGTCCGACCCGCTCCACGAAGAGTCCCGCCAGGGGCGAGAACAGGACGATCGCCAGCGCGTGGGTGGTGGTGATCATCCGCGCCAGCAGGTCGACGTTGGCGGCGTCGGCGAAGCTCTCGCGGATGCCGGGGATCGCCGGGGCGACGGTCGCCCCGGCCATGATGGTCAAGGTGCCGGCGAGGACGAGGGTGGCTCCCTGCCCGCCCCCGGCCGGTTTCGCCGCGTCCTGTCCGCGGGGCTCTGTCGTCACTGCGGTCATCGTTCCTCTCTCGTGCCGTGCGGGGGTGCTCATGCGCTCGGGCGCCGGCCCCACGCGGAGAACAGCAGGGTGGTGACGTCCCGGGCCCGCGGGTCGTCCAGGTTCGCGACGAACTGCTTGAGGTCCTCGGCCCCGACGAGACCGCTCGCGACGAGGCCCTCGCCCTGGAGGGCCATGCGCAGGCGCATCAGCTCGTTGTCGTCGGCATGCTGCCCCGGGCCGAGCGGGGTCACCCGCAGGTCCACCGCTTCGAGGCCCGCGCGGGCCAGCGTGGACGGGAGCCTGCGGCCCCAGTGCATGTCGGCGCCGGCCGCCTTCCACCCCTGGAGGTAGGCGGCGACCAGGGCCCGGCCCGCGGGGGTCGCGCAGTGTTCGCTGGGCAGGAAGTAGAAGTCCTCCACCACCAGCCAGCCGCCGGGAGCGAGCCAGCGCACCGCCCGCGCGAGGACCTCCTCCGCCCCGTCCAGGTGCTCGAAGAGGGCCCGGGCGAAGACGAGGTCGAACGAGCCCTCCTCGAACTCCGCCTCCTTGACGTCGAGCTGACGCACAGTCAGCTTTGGCGAGCGGTCGGCGTCGAGGGCGCTGACGTCGGTGTCGACGGCGAGGACCGACGCGGTGTCGGCCCGCTCGGCGAGCCAGTACGCCATCGATCCGGCGCCGGCCCCCAGTTCCAGGACCCGCCGCGGGCCCGCGGCGGGCAGGCCGTCGATCACGGCGCGGCTCTGGGGGTCGTAGATCCGCTCCCAGAGCTCGGTCAGGGCGGCCTCGATCCGGCGGCTCTCGGGGGTCCGGGTCTCTGCGGTCATGCGGGTCCACTCTCCTGCTCGGTTCGGGGGGCCGCGTCCATGTGGGCGGCCACGGTGCACAGCACGTACTCCGGCGGTGCGACTTCCAGTCGGGCCAGTTCCTCCTGGCCCTCGGAGATGCGCGGATCGGCCATCCACGACCGGTACGCCACCTCGCTCACCCACATCGGGTAGTTGATGAAGGTGGTGCCGTCCCGGTCGACGTAGGGGGTGGCCGAGATGAAACCGGGGAAACCGCGCTTCCACTCGCTGCTGCGCTCCAGCAGGTCGAGCACCGCCCGCGCGGACCCGTGGCCGTCCAGGTGCCGGGTGGCCACCACCACGACGCCGGGCCGCGCGTCGGTCTCGGGGCCCTCGATGCCGGGGGCCGGGGCGCCGTGGAAGACGGTCGCCGAGACGACCCCGGGCCGGCGGCCCAGGCCGTGCAGCACGCCTCCCGCGGGGTTGTCCCGGAACGAGGTGCGGTAGGCGGCCTCGTCGGTCCACTCGCCCCGGTTGACGACCGTGGCGCCGTCCGCGCTCAGGTGCACCCGCGAGGAGACGAAGCCCGGCGTGTGCCGGACCCACGCGGTCACCTCGGCCTTGAGGACGGCGACCAGGTCGGCGGCGGCCTCCGGCCCGGTCGTCCTGAGCACGCCGAAGGAGACGAAGCCGGCCTCCCGCCCCGGGCGGGCGGCACGTGCGTCGGGCATGGGGTAACTCCTTTGTGGGGGTGGGACGGTCACTGGAAGACGGAGGCGTGCTCCCGCGCCCAGTCGCGGAAGGTGCGGGCCGGCCGGCCCGTCACGTCCTCGACGACGGTCGATCCCGCCTCCGGCTCCTTGGTGAGCATCGCGAAGTAGTCCAGGGCGCCGTCCGCGTACGAGGGCGGCCAGCCGGTGGCGACCATGGCGGCGCGGGCCGCCTCGTGCGCCACGTCCTCCCAGCCGAGCTCCCGGCCGACGACCTCGCCGATGATCGCCACCTGCTCCCGCTGCGACAGCGCCTCCGGGCCGGTGACCAGGTACTTCCGCCCCCCGTGGCCCTCGCCGGTGAGCACGGCCGTGCCCACGGCGGCCAGGTCCGCCTCGTGCACCGAGGTCCGGACGGCCTCCCCGTACGGGAAGCGCACGACCCCGTCCTCGCGGATCTGGGCGGCGAAGCCCAGGGCGTTGGCCTGGAAGCCGGTGGTGCGCAGGAAGGTCCACTCCAGGTCGGTGGCCTCCAGCAGCTCCTCCAGGTAGGCGTGGCAGTTGTTGTCGGTCCGCTCCAGGCCGATGTGGACGCCGACGGAGGAGACGAGGACGGCCTTGCGGGCCGTGGCCGCGATCTTCCGCACCACCTCGGGGGCCGTGTCGACGGGGGTCGTGAAGAAGGGCCACATCAGGAAGACGCCGTCGACGCCCTCCAGGGCCGCGTCGAGGCTCGCGGGGTCGGTGAGGTCGCCCACGTGGATCTCCACGCCCTCGGGGAGCCGGCCGATGTTCGGGTCGTCCTTCAGCACCAGGGCGCGGACGGTGGCGCCCGCCTCCAGGAGCTGCGCGACGGCGTGCGGGCCGACGTTTCCGGTGGCCGCGGTGACCAGGACGGTGTTCTGCTGCGGCATGGCTGCCTTCCCTCGTTCGGTGTGCGGGGCGGTCGGGGGTCGTTCGGTGGGCGCCGGGGTGCTCACTGCGGCGGGTTGCCGTGCTTGCGGGACGGCAGGTCGGCGTGCTTGGCGCGCAGCATGTCGAGCGACCGGATCAGGACGGACCGGGTCTCGCGCGGGTCGATGACGTCGTCGATGAGGCCGCGCTCGGCGGCGTAGTACGGGTGCATCAGCTCGTCCTTGTACTCCGCGATCCGCTGCGCCCGCACCGCCTCCGGGTCGTCGGCCGCGTTGATCTCGCGGCGGAAGACGACGTTCGCCGCGCCTTCGGCGCCCATGACGGCGATCTCGTTGGTGGGCCAGGCCAGGGCCAGGTCGGCGCCGATCGAGAGGGAGTCCATGACGATGTACGCGCCGCCGTACGCCTTGCGCAGCACCAGGGAGACGCGGGGCACCGTGGCGTTGCAGTAGGCGTACAGCAGCTTCGCGCCGCGCCGGATGATGCCGTTGTGCTCCTGGTCGACGCCCGGCAGGAAGCCGGGCACGTCGACCAGGGTGATCAGCGGGATGTTGAACGCGTCGCAGAACTGGACGAACCGGGCGGCCTTCTCGGACGCCTCGATGTCCAGGGCGCCCGCCGTGGCGGCCGGCTGGTTGGCCACGATGCCGACCACGTGGCCGTCCAGGCGGGACAGGGCGCAGACGATGTTGGGCGCCCAGGCGGGGTGCACCTCGAAGTAGTCGCCGTCGTCGACGATCTCCTCGACGACCTTGCGGATGTCGTAGACCCGTCCGGCCTCGGCGGGCACCAGGTCGAGCAGGGTGTCGTTGAGCCGGTCCGCCGGGTCTCCCGACCGCTCGACGGGCGACAGCTCGCGGTTGTTGGCGGGCAGCAGCGACAGGAGGTGGCGCACGTCCTCCAGGCAGCTCTCCTCGTCGTCGTACGCGAAGTGCGCGACGCCGGAGGTCGCCGCGTGCACGTCGGCGCCGCCGAGGCCGTTCTGGCTGATCTCCTCGCCGGTGACCGCCTTGACGACGTCCGGGCCGGTGATGAACATCTGCGAGGTCTCGCGGACCATGAAGACGAAGTCGGTGAGGGCGGGGCTGTAGGCCGCGCCGCCGGCGCACGGGCCGAGCATCACGGAGATCTGCGGGATCACCCCGGAGACGCGGGTGTTGCGCCGGAAGATGCCGCCGTAGCCGGCGAGGGCGGTGACGCCCTCCTGGATGCGGGCGCCGGCGCCGTCGTTGAGGGAGACCAGCGGGGCGCCGGCCGCCTCCGCCAGGTCCATGATCTTGTGGATCTTCTGCGCGTGGGCCTCGCCGAGGGCGCCGCCGAAGATCCGGAAGTCGTGGGCGTAGACGAAGACCGTACGGCCGTGGACGGTGCCCCAGCCGGTGACGACGCCGTCGCCGTACGGCTTCCTGTCCTCCAGGCCGAAGCCCTGGGCGCGGTGCCGGCGCAGCGGCTCCACCTCGTTGAACGACCCCTTGTCCAGGAGCAGCCGGATGCGCTCGTGGGCGGTGAGCTTGCCCTTGGCATGCTGCCGCTCGGTGGCGGCCGGGTCGCCCTCGTGGGCGGTCTCCTTGATCTGGTTCAGTTCCTCGATCCGGTTGCGGATCGTGCCCTCTGCTGTGGACATGTCGCTCTTCCCTCTCCGTTCGGTCGTGGGGTTTCAGACGGTGGCGGCGGCGAAGGCCCGCTCGGTCCTGGCCAGTTGGCGGGCGGTGCCGGTGGCGTGGACGCGGGCGCCCGGCGCGATCCGGCGGATCAGCCCTCCGAGCACCAGACCGGGACCGACCTCGACGAAGCGCTCCGCGCCCATGCCGGAGAGCGTGGTGACGGTCCTCGTCCACCGCACCGGTTCGGTGAGCTGGTCGCTCAGGGCGACGACGATCTCGGCGGCGGTGGACAGCCGGGTCCCGGTCACGCTGGAGACGAAGGGGACGCGCGGCTCGCGGAAGTCGGTCCGGATGAGCGCTTCGGCGTACTCCCCCCGGACGGACCGCAGCAGGCTGGAGTGGAAGGGGCCCCCGGGGTCGAGCGGGGCGACCCGCGAGGCGCCCGCGCGCAGGGCCGCGCGGGTGAGCGCGGCCACCGCCTCCGCCCGGCCCGACACGACGACCTGCCCGGGGCCGTTGTCGCCCGTGGCCTCGACGGTCTGCCCGGTCTCCGCCGCGGCCTCGGCGCACAGGCGCACGACCGTGGCGTACCCCAGTCCGAGGACCGCCGCGGTGGCGCCCCGCACCCGGTCGCCGACGGTCGCGACGAGTTCGCCGCGCAGCCGGACGAGCCAGAGCGCCTCGGTCCACTCCAGCACGCCGGCGGCGACCAGCGCCGCGTACTCGCCCAGGCTGTGCCCGGCGACCGCGTCCGGCTCGATGCCCTGGCCGCGCAGCACGTCCAGGGTGATCAGGCTGGTGAGGAAGACCGCGGGCTGGGTGACCGCCGGGTCGTCCAGGTCCCTGGCGGGTCCTTCCCGGCAGATCCGCCCCAGCGGGATCCCGAGGAGGTCCTCGGCCTGGCGGAAGTAGGCGTCGGCCAGGTCGGGGCGGCGCGCGAGCGGTTCCTTCCCCATGCCGACGCGCTGGGAGCCGTGGCCGGGGAAGACGAAGGCGGTGCGGGTCATCCTGTCACGTCCTTGTCGTTCGGTTCAGCGGGCGGGGAGGGCGGGGGCGGCGGTCCGGTCGTACGGGCGGCCCTGGAGCCAGGCCCCGGGCAGGGTGCGCACCTCGACCACCCGGGGGGCCGGTCCCCGCACCGCGGCGGAGGCGGCGTGGCCGGGGCCGCAGGGCACGTCGAGGACGCTCCAGCCCTCCGGGTGCCGGTCCCGGGCGGCGCCGAGGTAGTCCTCGGACGGTGCGCGGCTGAGACCGGTGCCGATGCCCTTGAGGTACGCCTCCTTGCGGGTCCAGATCCGGCCGAAGAGCTCGGTGCGCTCCCGCCCCCCGGTGTCGGAGAGTTCGGCCTGCTCGCCGGGGTGCAGGGCCGCGACGCAGAGTTCGACGGTCTCGTCGCGCGGCAGCCGCTCCACGTCCACGCCGACCGGGACGGCCGCGACGCCCACCAGCGCGAGGCCGCTGCTGTGCGAGAGGGAGAAGTGCAGGGACGGCGCGTCCGCCACGGCGGGCCGGCCGTGCGCCCCGCCGCACCCGGGGCAGGGTTCGCGGACGAACCGCAGGTCCGCGGGGTGCCGTCCGGTGTAGTGGCCGAGCAGTCTGCGCAGGGCCACGTGGGCCGCCGCGTACAGCAGCCCGTCGGCGGGCCGGATGAAGGAGTCGGCCCGCCGGCTCTCCGCCGCGTCGAGGTCGGACCGGTCGAGCGCGGTGGCGTCCGCCCCCTGCGGGGCGCGGACCAGCCACAGGTCCAGCCGGTCGGACGGCACGGCCGCGAGCGGGGCTGCGTGCCGGGCGGGGGCCGGCCGCTCCGGTGCCAGGGTGGCGTGCCCCGTCATACCGGCACCGCGGCGCCGTGCCGGGGCCCGTCGCCGGCCGGTGCGAACTTCCGGACCAGGCAGTCGACGAGTTCGGCGGCGCTGTTGGCGAGCAGCAGCATCTGGAGGTGGAGTTCGACCCCCAGCGCCGTCTCCATGCGGTGCTGGAGTTCGAGGCCGGCGATCGAGCCGACGCCCAGGCTGTTCATGGGGCGGCCCGTGGTGTCGACCTGGTGGGGCGCGATGCCGAGGATCCTGCCGAGCTCCTGGCGGACGTACTGGTCGAGCAGCCGCGTCCGCTCGCCGTGGTCGGCGGTGGCCAGGGCGGCCGGGTCGGGGGCGGTCACGTCGGCCGGCCGGGTGCGGGCCGGGCCGGTGCACGCCTTCAGGTTCGCTGTCATGCTCTTCCCGTGGTCGAGGGCGGCGGGGACGCGCGGCGCGTGCCGCGCGTCCCCGTCCCGGACGCGGTGGCCCGGGGGCGGAACTCAGGCCTGGTAGGGGGTCTTCTCGCGGCCCTCGCGCAGGACGGTGGCCCACCAGGCGAGCTGGTCGAGCAGCACCTTGGCGGCGCCGGCCGGGCCCGTCTCGTCCTTCGGCCGGCCGTCCTCGCCGAACTGCTCCCAGGCGGTGTGGAAGCTGACGGCGTCGCGGACGGTGACGGCGTGCAGCTCCGCGAAGATCGGGCGGAGCTGCTCCACCGAGCGCAGGCCGCCGGAGAGGCCGCCGTAGGAGACGAAGCCGACCGGCTTGGCACGCCACTGGGTGTAGTGCCAGTCGATGAGGTGCTTCAGCGAGGCGGGGAAGCTGTGGTTGTACTCGGGCGTGACGACCACGAAGGCGTCCGCCTGCTCCAGCCGCGGCGACACGGCCGCCAGCGCCTCGGCGGTCTCGGGCGACGGGTTGTGGGACAGCGCGGCCGGCAGCTCGTGGTCGGCCAGGTCGATCACGTCGACGATCAGGTCCGCGCGGTTCTCGGCCTCACCGGCGAACCAGGTGCCGACCACGGGGCCGAAGCGGCCCTCGCGGACGCTGCTGACGATCACCGCGAGCCGCAGGGGTGCGTGGGACATGAAGGGTTCCTTTCACAGGGGCGCAACGGGGTGTTGCACGATCAGGGGGCGGCACGGCGCGGCGCGAGGCCGTGGAGCGCGACGAGGAGTCCGGCCGTGCCGACGGCGGTGACCAGCAGGAGCGGCGGCCCGTACCCCGTGTCGAGGAGGGTCGACGTCAGGGCGGTGACGATCGCCGCGCCCGTCTGGACGGCGGTCTGGTAGAGCCCGCCCGCCGCGGGCCGGAGCTCCTCGGCCACCGAGGCGGTGGCCTGGAGGTGGAGGGCGGTGAAGGCGAGGACGAAGGCGGCGCCGACGAGCAGCATCGTGGGCAGCACGTCGGTGGCGTACCGGACGTCCGCCGGTGCGTCCCGCGGGTAGAGCGCGTAGCCGAGCGGTGCGGCGGCGGCGCCGGCCGCGATCAGGAGGGCGGGGCGGACGCGGGTGGCGAGCCGGCCCGAGCCGAGGGCGACGCAGGCCAGCGGGAGGGCGGCGGGCAGGAACGCCAGTCCGGTCTCCCAGGGGCCCCAGCCGGCCCGCCGTTGCAGGTGCGTGGTGCTGACGAGGAGCAGGCCGAGGTACGAGCCGTTGAGCGCGGCGGCGCCCAGCGCGGAGCGCACCAGCGGGCCGTGGCCCAGGAGGCCGGGCCGTACCAGCGGTTCGGGCGAGGTCCGCTCCGCCCGGACGAACAGGGCGGCGAGCAGCGCCGCCGCGGCGAGCGCGGCGACCGTGCGCGGGTTGCCCCAGCCCGCGCCGGGCACGGCCGAGATCGCGTACACCAGGGCCAGCAGCGCCCCGGTGTGGGCGAGCGCGGAGGGGGCGGCGTACCGTCCGGGCCGGGGCCGGGCCGGGTCGTCCTTCGGGATCAGGCGCAGGCCGGCCGCGAACAGCAGCAGGGCGACCGGGGCGGGGAAGGCGAAGGTCCAGCGCCACCCCGCCTCGGTGAGCGCTCCGGACAGCAGCAGTCCCGCCGTGAAGCCGGACGCGCCGAAGAACGAGTAGACCGACACGGCCCGGCCGCGCGCGGGCCCCGGGGGGAACGCCGAGGTGATGATGGCGAGTCCGGTGGGCGCGGTGAGCGCCGCGCAGACGCCCTTCACGAAGCGGGTGGCGATCAGCAGGGACCAGTCGTCCGTGAGCGCGCCCGCGAGGGACGCGGCGGCGAAGACGGCCAGCGCGGTGAGGTAGACCGGCCGGCGTCCGAGGATCGCGACGAGCCGGGTGCCGAAGAGCATCAGGCCGCCGAAGCCGATGGCGAATCCGGTGACCACCCAGTGCGTCCGGGCGGCGGTCTGTCCCAGGTCGTCGCCGATGGAGGGCAGCGCCACGAGGGCCACCGACACCTCCAGGGCGTCGATGAGCATGTTGCCGGCGAGCACGAACAGCAGGCCCCAGAGGGCCGGGCTCCGGTGCCCGTCCGTCGTGGCGCGGGGCGCACCGGGCCGGGGTGTCGTCGAGGACGTCATGATCCCGTTCCGTGTGGTGGTGGGTGGGGGCGGTGGGGGTGGCGGGGGGCCGGCCGCGGGGGTGTGGGGGTCGCGGCCGGCCCGCCGCGCCGGCGGGGGGTGGGGTCCCGGTCCGCCGGCCGTCGGGGCCCTTCAGCCGAGGAGGGTGCCGCCGGTGGCGTCGACGAAGGAGCCGGTGATCCACCGGGCCTCGTCGCCGGCGAGGAAGGCCACCACGTCGGCGACGTCCTCGGGCTCGCCCACCCGGTTGAAGGCGGACAGCGCCGCCATCTGCTCGACCGCCTCGGGGATGCCGAAGACGGGGTTGTCGTTGCGGGTGATGCCGGGCGCCACGCTGTTGATGGTGATGTTGCGCGGGCCGAGGTGCTTGGCGAAGTGCAGCGCGAGCTGGTCCACGGCGCCCTTCGTCATCGCGTACGCGATCTCGTCCGGGTTCGCGACCCGGGTGAGGCCGGAGGTGATGTTGATGATCCGGCCGCCGTCCGGCATGTTCTTCAGCGCCCGCTGGATGAGGAAGAACGGCGCCTTGGCGTTGACCCGGTACAGCTCGTCGAACTTCTCCGGCGTGGTCTCCTCGGGCTTGACGCCGCCCATCACGCCGGCGTTGTTGACGAGGATGTCGAGGTCGGTGGAGCCGGTCCGCTCCCGCAGCCCCTCCTCCAGCCCGAGGAAGAGCCGGTGGACGTCGCCGTCGACGCCCAGCACCGCCTGGACGGTGAAGGCCCGGCCGCCGTCCTTCTCGATGACGGCGACGACGTCCTCGGCCGCCTCGCGGCCGGTGGCGTAGTGCACGGCGACGAGCGCGCCCTCCTGCGCGAGGCGGATGGCGGTCGCGCGGCCCATGCCCCGGCTCGCGCCGGTGACGAGTGCCGTCCTGCCCGTGAGCCTGCCCATGTCTGTTCTCCGTTTCTTCGCTGTTGCCGTGTCCGGGACCTGTGCCGAGGCCGCCGGGGTCTTCGAGGGGGTGGGGACGGAGGCCGCCGGGGCCTTCGGAGCGCCGAACCAGCGGAGCAGCGCCGTACGGAGGCCGGAGGCGTCGTCCGCCGCCCCGCCGGCCCAGGCGACGTGGCCGTCCGGCCGGACGAGGAGGGCGGCGGAGTCCTCCGCCGTCGCGTGCGGCGGGAGGACGACGTCCACCGTGTCCACCAGGGCCGACCAGGGGGCGGCCGTCTCCCGCAGGCTCCGGGCGGCCCCGTCGCCGGAGGGGACGAGCAGGACGCCCCGGCCGGAGCGCAGCAGCCGCGCGCCGGTGGTCGGTCCGTCGGGGGTGGTGAGCGGCCGGGGCGGCAGCCGCCGGCCGAGCAGGGGGTGCCGGCCGGGGCCGACGTCGTGGCGGACGTCCAGGCCGGAGATCATTCCGGCGAGGTGGGTGCGGACGTTCTCACGGGGCGTGAGTTCGGCGAGCACCTCCCGTACGGCGTCGACCTCGGGTCCGCCCAGCAGGAGCAGGGCCTGGGTCCGGATGTTGCTCAGCACCCGCCGGGCGACCGGGTGCCGCTCGTCGTGGTAGCTGTCGAGGAGTCCGTCCGGGCCGCGCTCGGCGACCTGGGCGGCGAGCTTCCAGCCGAGGTTCACGGCGTCCTGGAGGCCGAGGTTGAGGGCCTGGCCGCCGATCGGCATCTGCTGGTGGGCCGCGTCCCCGGCGAGGAGGAGCCGGTAGTCGCGGTAGTGCGTGACCTGCCGGGAGGCGTCGCCGAAGGAGTTCACCCACAGCGGGGTGCCGCCGCCGATGTCCTCCCCGGTGACGCGCTTCCACGTGTCGGCGACGTCCTGGAAGGAGGGCTGTCCGCCGCTCGGCCGGGCACCGAACTCGTGCACCATCACCCGGGTCACTCCGTCGGGACGCCGGGCGGCGATGGCCAGTCCCCCGGCCAGCCGCTGGAAGCGGCGGTCGGGGATGTCGATGCCCGCCACGTCGGCGCGCAGCAGTTCGCGGGTCGCGTCGGTGCCGGGGAAGTCGAAGCCGCCCAGCCGACGGACCGTGCTGTTCTCGCCGTCGCAGCCGACGACGCACTTGGCCCGCAGGGACACCGTCGTCCCGTCGGGGGTGCGCGCGACGGCCTCGGCGTGGTCGCCGGTCACGGTCAGGCCGGTCAGCTCGTGGCCGCGCCGGATCTCCGCGCCCAGGCCGCTCGCCCACTCCCCGAGGAGTTCCTCCAGGCGGGTCTGCGGCACCTTCCACTGGCCCGGCCAGGGGCTGGGGAGCCGGAGGTCGAGGGGGATCCCCCCGAAGTGCCCCCGGGGCTCCGACGGCACCTCGCCGAGCCGGTCGAGCAGGCCGCGGCTGTCGAGGATCTCCATGGTCCGGGCGTGCAGGGTGGAGGCCCTCGACTCGGTGGTCGGCGCGGTGAGCTTCTCCAGGACCACGACGTCCGCGCCGGCCAGCCGCAGTTCCCCGGCGAGCATCAGGCCGACCGGGCCCGCGCCCACCACGACCACCTGGGTCTCCGTGCGGTCCTCGGTCATGGTCAGGCCCTGGCTTCCGCGTGGCTCTTCGCGTGGTTCAGGGTGGCGCGGCTGTTGGTGCTGAGCGCCGTGCGCACGTACTCCCGGGCGTCGGCCACGGTGGCCTCGGGCCCGAGGACGCGGGCGATGTTGTCGGTGTTGAGGGTGACGGTGTGCTGGGACGAGGCGGCGACGCCGTGCTCGTTCTCGGCGAACGTCCAGTAGCCGGTGTGGAGGGTCATCAGGGCCGGCAGGGTGACCTGCTTGTAGGCGATCTTGTGGTGCGGGAAGGTCACCCGGTACGACCGGGTGGTGTGCACCGAGCCGTCCTTGGCGCGGGTGTCCATCTCCAGCTCCTGGAGGCCCGGGGTGTCCTCCTGGAGGCGGACGGTCGCCACGTGCGGCAGCCGCTCGGACCACAGGTGGGCCTCGTTGACGAAGTCGTAGACGTCCTTGGCGGAGCCGCCGATCTGCACGGTGTCCTCGAAGGAGAAGGTCAGGTCCTCGGTGGCGTGCGCGAGTTCGACGTTCTTCTTCAGGGCGGCGAGTTCGGAGCGCGAGTTGCGGTCGACCGCCTCGTCGATCCACTTCATGTTCGCGGGGTCCTCGTCGACGGCCCGGTAGTCGTGCAGCAGCCGGACGCGGGACTCGGTGTCGGAGAGGGCCTCGACGATCCAGGTGCCGCCCATGGCGGCGACCGGCGGCGTCGAGACCTCCTGGCGGAAGGTGATGCGCAGGTTCTCCGGGTCGAGGGTGCGGCGCGAGGTCCAGTTCTTGGGCTCGCCGTTGGCGGTGGCCCAGATGCGGATGCGCTCGGTGCGCTCGTCCTTCTCGACGTGGTCGACGTGGATGGTCGGCGGGAAGATCCGCGGCCAGTTCTCCACGTCGGCTATCAGCCGGTAGACGGCGGCGGCGGGAGCCGAGATCGCGATCTCGTGCTCCACCTCGCGCAGGCCGGACTGCGTCATGCTCGTGCTCCTTGGGGTCGTTCGGTCGGGTGGGCCGGTCAGAAGTTGCCGAGGCCGCCGCAGACGTTGAGGGCCTGGGAGGTGATGGAGGCGGCGGTGTCCGACGCCAGGTAGCCGACGAGGCCGGCCACCTCCTCGGGGGTGGAGTAGCGGCCCAGCGGGATCTTCGACTGGAACTTCGCGAGGATGGCGTCCTCGGTGGCGTCGTACGCGGCCGCGTAGCCCTGCCGGACGCGCTGGGCCATGGGCGTCTCGACGTAGCCGGGGCAGACGGCGTTGACGGTGATGCCGGTGGGGGCGAGCTCGTTGCCCAGCGCCTTGGTGAAGCCGACGACGCCGTGCTTCGAGGCGGAGTACGGGGCGCCGAGGACGACGCCCTGCTTGCCGGCCGTGGAGGCGATGTTGATGATCCGGCCGCGGTCCTTGTGGCGCAGGCCGCCGGTGGTGAGGACCTCGCGGGTCAGCCGGAACACGCTGTTGAGGTTGGTGTCGATGACGTCGTCCCACAGCTCGTCGGCGATGTCCGCCGTGACGCCGCCGCCGCTGCGGCCCGCGTTGTTGACGAGGACGTCGACGGTGCCGAAGCGGTCGACGGCCGCCTGCACGAAGGCGCGGGCGTCGGCCGAGGAGCGCACGTCGAGGGTGGTGCCGTCGACCTCCAGGCCCTCGGCCTGGAGCTGCTTGACGGTCTCGGCCACGTTCTCGGCGCTGCGGGCGCCGATGAAGACGCGGTGGCCCTGGTTCGCCAGGAGGCGGGCCACGGCCAGCCCGATTCCGCTGGTCCCGCCGGTGACCAGGGCGACCCGCTTGTCCTGCTGCGACATGTCTCTCTTCTCCAAAGGGGATCGTGGGGCGGGCGGCCGCCGCGCTGGGACGCGCCGGCGGCCACCGCACGGTGCCGGACCGGTTCAGGCCTGGGGGACGAGGGCGGAAAGGGTCTCGTTGATGGCGGCGACCAGGGCCCGGGGGGTCCGGTTGTCGGTGAAGACGTCGTCGTCGAGCGCTATGCCGAACTCGCGCTCGATGCGGCTGCCGGTCTCCAGCAGGGCCAGCGACTCGTAACCCAGCTCCTCGAAGTCGGTGTCGAGGATGTCGCCGTCGAGGTCGACGCCCTCCTCGGCGCCGGCGCCCTCCAGGAGGATGCGCTTGAGGTCGTCGATCGTGAACTGCGTGGACATGAGGGTCCTTTCGTGGGGCGTACGTGCCGGAGCACGGGAGGTGGGGGTGCGCCGGCCGTCGGCGGGGGGGGTGGGCGCCGCGGCCGGCGCGGCCTGGGGGGCGGTCAGTCCGTGGCCCGGACGACGACCGCCGAGTTGTAGCCGCCGTAACCGCGGGCGAGGACCAGGGCGGTGCGGATCGAGGTGGGCCGCGGCTGCCCGACCACCAGGTCGATGTCGTACGCGGGCGACAGCTCGACGTTGGTGGTGGGCGGAACCAGCCCCTCGCGGATGGCGAGCAGGGCGGTGACCACGTCCACCGGCGCGGCGCCGGAGTAGAGCCGGCCGATCATCGTCTTGGGGGCGGTGACCGGGACTCCGGAGGGCCCGAAGACGGCGGTGATCGCGTCGGCCTCCTCGCGGTCCAGCCGGGGTGTGCCGGCCGCGTCAGCGAAGACCACGTCGACGTCGCCGGCCTCGACGCCCGCGTCGGCGAGGGCGACCTCGATGGCGCGGCGCAGACCGGGCTCCCGGCCGCTGCCCGGCTTCGGGTCGAAGGTGGCGCCGTATCCGGCGATCTCGCCGTAGACGTTGTCGGCGCCGCGCTCGCGGGCGGTCCGCTCGTCCTCCAGGATCAGCAGCGCGCCGCCCTCACCGGGGACGTAGCCGCCGGCGGCGGCGTCGAAGGGCAGGTAGGCGCGGTCGGGGTCGTCGCTGGTGGACAGCCGGCCGCCGGCGATCTGGGCGACCCAGCCCCAGGGGCAGATCGACGCGTCGAAACCGCCGGAGAAGATCAGCTTGCTGCCCTTGCGGATCTGCCGGCGCGCCTGGGCGATGGCGTCCAGGCCGCCCGCGTGGTCGCTGACGACCACGCCGCTGGGGCCGCGCATGCCGTTGCGGATGGAGATCTGGCCGCTGTTGACGGCGTAGAACCAGGCGAAGGACTGGTACGCGCTGACGTACTGACTGCCCTGGCTCCAGAGCTTCTTGAGCTCGTTCTGGCCGAACTCGAAGCCGCCGGAGGTCGAGGCGGTGACGACGCCCATGTCGAACTCGGGGATGTCGCCGGGCTGGACGCCCGCGTCCTCGAAGGCGCAGTCGGCGGCGACCAGGGCGAGCCGGGTCATCCGGTCCGTCTGCGGGATCAGGCGGCTCGGCAGGTGCTTCTCCGCCTCGAAGCCGCGGATCTCGCCGGCGAGCCGGGAGGGGTACTGCTCCGGGTCGAAGCGGGTGACGCGCTCGATGGCGTTCTTGCCGACCCGGGTGGCGGCCCAGAAGTCGTCCACGCCCAGGCCGTTGGGGGTGGCGACGCCGATGCCGGTGACGACTGCCTTGGCGCTCATGCCGCGCTCCTCTCGGGTCGGGCCAGCACCATCGCGCTCTGGAACCCGCCGAATCCGCTGCCCACGGTCAGGACCGCGTCGGTGCGGTGCTCACGGGCGTGGAGCGGGACGTAGTCGAGGTCGCACTCCGGGTCGGGGGTGTGCAGGTTGGCGGTGGGCGGCACCACGTGGTGTTCCATCGCCAGCACGGAGGCGGCGATCTCGATGGAGCCGATGGCGCCCAGCGAGTGGCCCACCATCGACTTGATGGAGCTGACGGGGGTGCGGTACGCGTGGTCGCCGAGGCTCAGCTTGAACGCGGCCGTCTCGTGCCGGTCGTTCTGCTTGGTGCCCGAGCCGTGCGCGTTGATGTAGTCGATCGACTCCGGGTTCATCCGGGCCTCGGCCATGGCCACGTTGATCGCCTCGGACATCTCGCGCCCGTCGGGGCGCAGCCCGGTCATGTGGAAGGCGTTGCAGCGCGAGGCGTAGCCGGCGATCTCCGCGTAGATGTGCGCTCCGCGGCGTCGCGCGCTCTCCAGCTCCTCCAGGACGAAGACCGCGGAGCCCTCGCCGAGGACGAAGCCGTTGCGCGTGCCGTCGAAGGGCCGCGAGGCGTGCTCGGGGTCGTCGTTGCGCGGGGTGGTCGCCTTGATGGCGTCGAAGCAGGCCATGGTGATCGGCGAGATCGGGGCGTCCGTGGCGCCGGTGATCATCACGTCGGCGGTGCCCTCGCGGATCAGCTCGACGGCGTGGCCGACCGAGTCCAGTCCGGAGGTGCAGCCGGTGGAGACCACCGTGGCGGGGCCCTCGGCGCCGACGGCCCAGGCGACCTCGGCCGAGAACGAGCTCGGGACGAAGTAGTTGTACAGGTGCTGCGGCGCGTACGTGTGGTCGACCAGGTCGAGCCGGCCGTCGTCGCTGACGATCCGGTACTCGTCGTCCAGGCCGGTGGTGGCGCCGACGGCGCTGCCGATCGTGACGCCGGTGCGGTGCGGGTCGAAGCCGGCCAGGTCGAGGCCGCTGTCGGCCAGCGCCTCGCGGGCGGCGACGACGCCGAACTGCGCGGCGCGGTCCATGCGGCGGATCTCCTGCGGGGTGAGCCCGTGGAGTTCGGGGGCGAAGTCGACCTCCGCCGCCACCTGGGAGCGGAACTGGGAGGGGTCGAAGAAGGTGATGCCCCGCGTCGCGGTGCGTCCCTCGCTCAACAGGCTCCAGAAGTTCTTGGTGCCGATTCCCCCGGGGGCGAGCACTCCGACCCCTGTGATCACTACGCGGCGGCCCACTGGTCGCGCCCTCCCTTCGTGTCGTCGTGTCGCGGTGTCACCGGGAAGCCGTCCAGTCGTAGAAGCGGGTGGCCATGGCGTCGGCGGGCGAGCGCCAGGTCTTCGGGTCGTAGGCGGTGATGAAGGGCTTCAGGTCGTCGCTGACCTTCACGAAGGAGGGGTCCGTCTTGGCCTCCTCGATCAGCTCGCCGCCGTTCTCGACGTCGAAGTCCTGGAGGTGGAAGTAGAGGCCCCGGTACGCGAACAGCTGGCGGCGGCGGGTGCCCATGCGGTGCGGCATGTCGGTGGCGTCGAACTCCGCGAAGAGCTGGCCGACTTCGGCGGTCGACGCGAGGTCCATACGGGCCACGATCAGGGTGCTGTGCATCTCTTCCTCTTTTCCGTGCGTCAAGGGGTGGCTCGGGGGCTGAACAGCCGGACGAAGTCGGTCACGCCGTCCGTGATGAGCGCGTCGACCTCGAAGTCCGGGAGCTTCAGGGCGCCGTGGAAGGAGCGCTGGACGACGCCCTGCGCCACCAGCTGGATGAACCGGTCGGCGGCGTGGTCGGCGTCGGCGATGTCGAGCAGTCCAACATCGGCCAGCCGCCGCAGTCGGCGGGCCAGTTCGCGCCGGGCCTGCCGGGGGCCGGCGGTCTGCCACATCTCCAGCACCCCGGCGGGCAGCCGGTCGAGTTCGGCGCCGATGTGCCGGACGATGGCGAAGTGCTCCGGGAAGCTCGTCAGCGGCGTCAGCCACGCGCGGCCGAGGGCGGCGAGGTCATGCTCCAGGTCGACGACGTCGACCAGGTGCTCCTCGGCGATGACGGTCAGCGAGGCGGCGACGGCGGCGGCGCTCTCCAGCAGGACGGAGAGCAGCAGCTGCTCCTTGTCCTTGAAGTAGTGCGTGACCGTCTCCGGGGCGACGTCCGCCTCGTCCGCGACGGTCTCCACGGTGGCGTGGGTCCAGCCTTCGCGGGCGAAGACGTCCCGGGCCGTCCGCACGATGTGGCGGCGCTGCTCGGCGGGGCCGGCTTGCGGGGGGCGGGTGGCGGTTGCTTCCGGCGTGGCCATGGGGTTGCTCCTCCAGGGGGGCGGTTGGGACCGGTTGCGGGGTGCGGGGCTCCGGCTCAGAGCGCGCGGGGTCGGCCGAACCAGCGCTCCAGGGCCATGGGGAGGTCGTGGTGGCTGCCGGGCGCGGCCCAGGCGACGTAGCCGTCGGGGCGGACGAGGACGGCGGTGGTGCCGCGCAGTCCGCTGTCGGCGGAGACCTCGCCCGGTTCGGCGGTGACGATGTCGACCCGGTCCGACCAGCCGGCGGCGCGGGCCCGGAGCCGGGGGTTGTCCGTCAGGTCGAGGAGCAGACCGCGGGCGGAGTGCAGCAGCCGGGTGCTGCTGGTGGTGCGGTCCCCGGTGGTCAGGGCCAGGTGGGGCATCCGCTTGCCGAGCAGGGGGTGGTCGCCGGTGCCGACGTCGTACGTGATCTCCAGGCCGCTCACCATGGCGGCGAGGTGCCGGGACACGTCCTCGTAGCGGATGAGCTCGTTGAGGACGTCGCGCAGCGGCTGCACCTCGGGACCGCTGAGGAAGAGCAGGCCCTGGGCGCGGGTGTTCATGAGGAGGCGCTTGCCGACGGCGTGGCGCTCGCTGTGGTAGGTGTCGAGCAGCTCGGGGGAGGCCGTGCCCCTGACGGTGGCGGCGAGCTTCCAGCCGAGGTTCACGGCGTCCTGGATGCTGGTGTTCATGCCCTGCCCGCCGGCGGGCAGGTGGATGTGGGCGGAGTCGCCCGCGAGCAGCACCCGGCCGCGGCGGTACTCGGTGACCTGGCGGGTCGCGTCGCCGAAGGAGCTGACCCACACCGGTTCGGCGTGCGAGATGTCCTGGCCGGTCAGCCGCTTCCAGGCGTCGGCGACCTCGTCGAAGGAGGGCGGGGCGTCCCGCCGCTGGGGCGGGGTGCCGCGCTCGCAGACGATGATGCGGGTGATGCCGCCGGGCAGCGGGCCGACCATGACCATGCCGCCGGGCAGGGTCTCCCCGATCATGCGGGGTTCGAGTTCGATGCCCTTGAGGTCGGCGAGGAACATCTCCATCGTCGACGGCGTGCCGGGGAAGTCGAAGCCGGCCGCCTTGCGGACGGTGCTGCGGCCGCCGTCGCAGCCCACCAGGTAGTCGGCGCGCAGGGTCTGGACGCCGTCCGGACCGCGGACCTCGACCTCGACGCCGTCGTCGCCGTCCGTGAGGGACAGCAGCTCGTGGCTGCGGCGTATGTCGGCACCGAGGCTGACGGCCCACTGCTCCAGGTGGGTCTCGGTCACGGACTGCGGCACGGTCTTGGCGGCCTGCCAGGCGCCCTCCAGGACCCCGAAGTCGACGGGCAGGCCGCCGAAGTGGCCCTGCCGGCTGGTCTCGATCTCGCCGAACCGGGGCAGGATGCCCCGCTGGTCGAAGACCTCCATGGTGCGGGCGGTGAATCCCAGGCCCCGGGACTCGCCGGTGCGCTCCGCGAGCCGCTCCAGGACGATGACGTCGACTCCCGCGAGGCGCAGTTCGGCGGCGAGCGTCAGCCCGGCCGGACCAGCGCCCACGACAATCACCGCAGCGTCGGCGTCCATGTACCTCTCCTCGGCCATCTCAAGGGTTCCTTCGGTGGGAGTTCCGGTGCGCGGGAGATCCCGTGTGCCGGAGTGACGTGTGCTCAGAGCAGAGCAGCGGAAGCTGATGACAATCCTGTCCGCCGGGAAAGGTGAATTCAACCGGCCCATGTTCATGCCTCTGTGAGTTTTCGTCATGTCTTTCCGCCCGGCACAGAACCCGGTGCGGCGAATGTCAGAGGAATGCAAGAAGTGCTCCCGCGACCGCCCTTCGGGGTGCCGGAGCGCCAGGTCCGGGGGGCTCGGCACGGAACGCCGAACACCTTCCCGCTCTCCCCTCCCTTCACCGACAGGAAACCTTTCGGAGGATGTCAGAAGCCGTACAGAATTGGCTTTCCGCTCTTGCCGCCGTCCGCGCGGCGGAATTAGCGTCGCCACCGATTCCAGCGACCACGAGGGGGATGCGGTGCATCACGGGACGATCCTTACGACCGGGGCCACGGCCGCCTGCGCGGGCACCGACTGCCGCCTCCGGGAGGCGGCGGGCCGGACCCGCCGGCCGCCGGTGGCGGGGAGCAGGCTGTGCCCGTCCTGCCGCGGACGGCTGGGCCGGGAGCTGCGGGATCTGTCGGAGCTGTACGAGGAGTGCGGTCGCCGCCTCGGCGGGGACGCAGGCCGCACCGGTGAGCAGGTCCGGGGCGGCACGGTGCCGGAGGTCCCGCTCGACGTCCGGGCCGTGGAGACGCGCACCCTGATCCTCCAGGTCCTGAGCCGCTGGGCCTGCCGGGTCGCCGAGGAGCGCGAACTGGCGGCCCCGCGGCGCGCGATCGCCCCGCTCGTCGGCTTCCTGGTCCGGCACGCGGCCTGGCTCGCGGCGCACGAGGCGGCCGGGGAGGTGTCCGAGGAGGTGGCGCGGACGGCGCGCGGCGCCCGGCGGGCGGTCGTCCCGCCGCCGGGCCAGCGGGTCTCCATCGGCGCGTGCGTGGAGCAGGGTTGCGGGGGCGGACTGACGGCGGTCGTGTGGCCGGAGCGGCCCGAGCAGCCGGCCGAGATCCGCTGCGACGCGCATCCCTCCCACCGCTGGCTGGGACACCGCTGGCTCCAGCTCAGCCGGCGGCACGGCGCGACGCGGCACCGCGCCCCGGCGGCACCGCGCGCGCGGACCCGGGGCGACCGCCCGGCCGGAGGCGACGGCGGCGGGCACGCCCCGGCCGCCGAACCGTCCCGCTGGGTGGCTCCCGCCGACGTGGCCCGGCTCTGGGGCGTGCCGATGGGCAGCGTCTACCGCCACGCCAGCACCGACAAGTGGCGCCGGCGCAACGAGGGGGGCCGCGCGTACTACCACGCCACGGACGTCCACGAGACGCTGGCCCGCCGAGCGACGGCCGAGGCGGCGCGCTGAACCCCCGGCCCCGCCCCAGGGGGAAGGCCGAGCCCTGAGGGCTCGGCCTTCCCCCTGGGGCGGGGTCTCTTCCGGTCCGCGCGGCAGCGGTCTGCTGGGGCCTGGCGTTGCCTGCCGGGGGTTTGCTGCCGCCTGGTGGGGCCTGTTGCCGCCCGCCGGGGGCCGTTGCCGTCGACCGGAGGGCCCGTTGCCGGCCGCCGAGGGGCCGTTGCCGTCGGCTGGGGGGCTGTTGCCACCCGCCGGGGGCCTGTTGCCGCCCGCCGGGGGGCCGCTGCCGTCGACCGGAGGGCCCGTTGCCGGCCGCCGAGGGACCGCTGCCGTCGGCTGAGCGTCCGCCGCCACCCACCGGGGGCCCGTTGCCGCCTGCCGGGGGCCGCTGCCATCGACCGGAGGGCCCGTTGCCGTCGGCTGGGGAGCTGTTGCCACCCATCGGGGGCCCGTTGCCGCCCGCCGGGGGCCTCCGGAGATCTGCTGAGGGCCGGTGGGTACGCACCCACCGGCCCTCGTGCCCACCGGGCTTCCTGCACGACGCGCTTCGCGCGCACCGGACCAGGCGCTCCGCCGGCCCTCGCGCCCGCGAGCTTCGCACCTCCGGCCCGGACGTCCGCCGGGCTTCGTACTCCGACGGATGCCGTGTCCTCCGCCCGCGCGCCTACGGGCTCCGGCAGTCGCCGGCCGTCGTGTCCGGCCGCCGTCCGCCCACCGGGCCCGGCGCTCGCCGGGCTTCGTACCCACCTTGCGGGAACGCGCGGCCGGCGGGCTTCGGCGCGGGGGTCGTCCGGTGCTCGTCAGGCCTTGATGTCGCAGATGCCGGCGCCGGAGGTGACCGACGCGCCGACCTCGGCGTTGAGGCCGGTGACGGTGCCGGACTTGTGGGCGTTGAGGGGCTGTTCCATCTTCATGGCTTCCAGGACGACGATCAGGTCGCCCTCCTGGACCTCCTGGCCCTCCTCGACCGCGACCTTCACGATCGTGCCCTGCATCGGCGAGGCCAGGGTGTCGCCCGACGCGGCCGGGCCGGACTTCTTCGCCGCCCGGCGCTTCGGCTTCGCGCCGGCGGCCAGACCCGTGCGGGCCAGGGTCATGCCCAGGCTCGACGGCAGGGACACCTCCAGGCGCTTCCCGCCGACCTCGACCACGATCGTCTCGCGGCCCGCCTCGTCGTCCTCCGCCTCCGCGCCGGCCGGGGCGAACGGCTTGATCTCGTTGACGAACTCCGTCTCGATCCACCGGGTGTGGACCCGGAACGGGTCCGCGGTGAACGCCGGGTCGACGACGACCGCCTGGTGGAACGGGATGGCCGTCGCCATGCCCTCGACCCTGAACTCGGCCAGCGCACGCGCGGCACGCTGGAGCGCCTGCTCACGCGTCGCACCCGTCACGATCAGCTTCGCGAGCAGCGAGTCCCACGCCGGGCCGATCACGCTGCCGGACTCCACACCCGCGTCCAGGCGGACGCCCGGACCGGTCGGCGGCTGGAAGAGGGTGACCGTGCCGGGGGCCGGGAGGAAGTTGCGGCCCGGGTCCTCGCCGTTGATGCGGAACTCGAAGGAGTGACCGCGCATGGCCGGGTCGCCGTACCCGAGCTCCTCACCGTCCGCGATCCGGAACATCTCCCGGACCAGGTCGATGCCCGTGACCTCCTCGGTCACCGGGTGCTCCACCTGCAGACGCGTGTTCACCTCCAGGAAGGAGATCGTGCCGTCCATGCCGACGAGGAACTCGACCGTGCCGGCGCCGACATAGCCGGCCTCCTTCAGGATCGCCTTCGACGCCGCGTACAGCTGCGCGTTCTGCTCCTCCGTCAGGAACGGCGCCGGGGCCTCCTCGACGAGCTTCTGGTGCCGGCGCTGGAGCGAGCAGTCACGCGTGGAGACCACGACCACGTTGCCGTGCTGGTCGGCCAGGCACTGCGTCTCCACGTGACGCGGCTTGTCCAGGTACCGCTCGACGAAGCACTCGCCCCGCCCGAACGCGGCGACGGCCTCGCGGACGGCGGAGTCGTACAGCTCCGGGACCTCTTCGAGGGTGCGGGCGACCTTCAGACCACGCCCGCCGCCGCCGAACGCCGCCTTGATCGCGATCGGCAGACCGTGCTCCTCGGCGAACGCGACGACCTCGTCCGCACCCGACACCGGGTCCGGGGTGCCCGCCACCAGCGGGGCACCGGCACGCTGGGCGATGTGCCGGGCCGCGACCTTGTCACCGAGGTCGCGGATGGCCTGCGGCGGCGGGCCGATCCACGTCAGACCGGCGTCGATCACGGCCTGGGCGAACTCCGCGTTCTCCGAGAGGAAGCCGTAACCGGGGTGGATCGCGTCCGCCCCCGAGTCCTTCGCGGCCTGCAGGACCTTGCCCATGTCCAGGTAGCTGGTCGCCGGGGTGTCACCGCCCAGGGCGAACGCCTCGTCAGCCGCACGGACGTGCAGAGCGTCCCGGTCCGGCTCCGCGTAGACGGCTACGCTGGCGATCCCGGCATCCCGGCAGGCACGGGCGACACGAACAGCGATTTCGCCACGGTTGGCGATGAGCACCTTGCGCACGACGATTCACTTCTCCTGATGTCCGGGTACGGAATACATGACTTCCTCCACCTTGACCAGCGATCCTTCAGGGATCAACCTCCGCCAGTACAGGGTTCGGTGAAATGCGAGGTCCCCTCGAGGAGAATTCACAGATTTCCGAGGCGGAACCCGACTCCCCTGACAGTGAGGATCCACCGGCTGGAGCCGAGTTTGTTGCGCAGACTGCTGACGTGGGTGTCGATGGTGCGTCCGGGGCGCGACCAGGAATCCTCCCATACCTGGGTCATCAGCTGTTTCCGGGAGACGACGTGATCGGGCTGGGAGGCGAGCAGGTGCAGCAGGTCGAATTCCTTGCGCGTCACGTCGACCGGCTCCCCGTGGAGCCGGACCTCGCGGGTTCCCGCGTCGATGCGCAGCGGACCCCGGATGATGACCTGGGCGAGCGCCGGCTGCATGCGGACCCGGCGCATCACCGCCTCGATCCGCGCCATCAGTTCGCGGAACCCGTACGGCTTGACCATGTAGTCGTCCGCGCCCGCCTGAAGGCCGAGGACCCGGTCCAGTTCGGTGTCCCGGGCGGTGACCGCGATGACCGGGGTGTCCGCGTCGGCGCGGACGCCCCGGCAGACCTCCAGGCCGTCCAGGTCCGGCAGGTCGAGGTCGAGCAGGATGAGGTCGGAGTTCCGGTACTCCCGGAGGGCCGCGCTCCCGGTGGCCACGCTCTGCGCCCGGTACCCGTGCCGGCGCAGGCCCTGCACCAGGGAGTCGGCGGCGCGCGTCTCGCTCTCCACGACGAGCACCCGCAGGGCTTCCTTGCCCTGGGCGGACGGCGCTGTCGGCGCGGACGGCACTGTCGGCGCGTGCGGAGCGGAAGCGTCCCGCCCCTCTCCGTGTTCTCGCGGTACGCGTGCCTCGAGTAGGTCTGTGGACTGCCTCTTCATCTGCCGCTCCTGCACATCCGCGCATTGGCGCATCCCCGTTGTTCCTTCGATGGGGAGATTACAAACCGCCGATCCGGTTTGTCAAAGACCTGACCAGCCCCCGACGGAGCGCCGACTCCGCCGCACCGACCGCAAGGAGGGGTGCAAAGTGGCAGTTTGGGAGACCATGTCCACTTCTTGTCTCGCAACCCGCTCCCGCAAGGGGACGGTCTGACGGTATACAAACCACGCAGTTGGTTTGGTATATTCCCCGGTACAGTCACCGCCGCCCCGCGCGGTGCCCTCCGGGAGCCACGAGTGAGCAAACAAGAACGGGCCGCCCGCACCCGCTACGCACTGATTCGCTCTGCGGCCGAACTGTTCGAGCAACGTGGGTACGCGCAGGCACGCCTGGCCGAGATCAGCGCCGGCGCCGGAGTCAGCTCCGGAGCACTGCACTTCCACTTCGAGAACAAGGCGGCGGTGGCCCAGGCCGTCGAGAACGAGGCGTCCCGGTCCCTGCGCCGCGCCGCGCGCGCGGCGCAGGAGCGGAACGCCGACGCGCTGCAGACGCTGACGGACACCTCGCACGCCCTGGCGCGCCTGTTGCAGCAGGACGTGGTGGTACGGGCCGGCTACCGGCTCAACTGCGACGCCGCCGGGCGCCCGGAGCTGAACCTGCGCCAGGAGTGGCAGAGCTGCGTGCAGTCGCTCCTCTCCCAGGCCGCCGACGAGGGCGCGCTCGCCGACGGGGTGTCGCACCGCGAGGTGGCCACCGTCGTGGTCGCGGCGACCACCGGGCTGGAGGTCCTGGCCGGGGACGAGGCCGAATGGCTGTCGCGCGCCTCGCTGACCGTGCTGTGGCGGCTGCTGCTGCCCCGCATCGCCACCCCGTCCGCGCTCCGGGCGGTGGACCCCCGCGGCCGGGACTCCGTCACCGTGGCGCTCGAAGGGGCGGTCCTGCGGACGCCCGTGCCGCTGCCGACGCAGACACCTCCGCGGAGCCCCGCGGAACCCTGAGCGACCCCGCACCACCCTCCGCCCCCGAGTCCCGAGCTCTCGGACCCTCGGACCCGGTCGTCGAGAACCCGGCGTCACCGGACCGTTCACGGTCCGGTGACGCCGGGTTCTCGACGACCGGGTGCGGCCCGACACCCGCCCCGGCGCCCGACGCTGTCCGACGCCCCGCATCGCTCCGTCCCGGACGTCCGCGTCACCCCGTGCCAGACGCCCCGCATCCCTCCGCCCCGGTCACCCGCGTCACCCCGTCCCGGGCCGCCCCCGCGGGCACTCGGTCGACACCCCCTCCCCCAGCCACCCACCCCTCCCCCGCCCCGGCCCCCTCACTCTTCCTTGACAAACAGTCCATCCGGTTTGTTATTTTCTTCGTAAGCGCCGGAGGGGAGGGTCCGCCCGTCCCCGCGACGGCGGACAAGTCCGGTGGCCCGCCCACCGGCCTAGAGCACGGGGGCTCATGGTGGAGACGGGTTCTCCTTCCGAACACGCGGGCATCGGCCTGCTGGAAGCATTCGTGGGGCGCGGCTTCGCCGCGGCCCTCCAGGACGGGCTGCGGCGCTCCGCCCCGGCCTACGCGCACGGGGTCGCCCACACGGCGGCGGACCGGACGGCGTCCCGGACCCGCGGGGCGGTTCCCGCCCCGCGCCGGGCCGACGACGGACCGGCGGACGGGGTGCTGCGCCCCACCGAGGCCGTCGCCGTCCTGCGCCGGTTCGACGAGCGGCTGCACGCCGTGCTCGGTCTCGTCCCCTCCCCGGACTCCGAGGACGACGCGGTGCGGGCCGTCCTGAACGTCTACGCCCGGCGCGTCCTGGAGGACGCCCAGACCATCGCCACCGGTGACGCGCCCCGGATCGTGCCCCACGGTCCGGCCGTCCCCGCCCTGGCTCCCGCCCTCGCCTCCGCGGCCGGCGCCCTGTTGACCGAGTGCGCCCTGCGCCACGTCCTGGCGAGCACTCCGGCCGCCCACGCCGTCTCCCGCGCGACCGCCCTGGTCAAACCGCTGAGCCAGGCGATCCGCGAGCACCACGCGGCGGCCTCGCCGTCCGGACCGGGCGGCGGGACCGGTGACCCGCTCGCCGCGGAGGGTGCCCTCTGGCACGAACGGCGCCGCCTCGCCCGCGAGTTGCACGACGAGCTCGGCACCCGGCTGACGGAGGCCCTGCGCCTGCTGGAACTGTGCGCGCAGCGCACCGAGGACCGCCACGGCCACCTCGACGCCGCCGCGGCCTCGTTGCGCGCGGCGGTCGGCCAGGCCGGCGACCTCATCACGGGGCTGCGCAACGACACCGCGCTCCCCACCCTGCGCCAGGCGGTCGAGGAACTCGCCGGCCGGGCGGCGCCCGACGCGCCGCCCGTGACCGTCGTCTGCACCGGCGACGAGCGCCTGATGCCCACCGCCTGGCGGCGCGAACTGCTGCTCGCCGTGAGGGAGTGCCTGCGCAACGGCCTCGCCCACGCCGAGGCCGACCGGATCACGGTCACCAGCCGCGTCACCCGCCGCTGGTGCCACGTCCGGGTCAAGGACGACGGCATCGGCTTCCTGCCCGACCTCGACGGCCCCGGCGCGCGCGGCCACGGCCTGCGGTCGGTCAAGGACCGCGTCGAGCACATCGGCGGCCGGCTCTCGATCGAGAGCGTGGTCGGCGAGGGCACCACCGTCGACATCCACGTGCCGCTGCGCCCGCGTCCCTGAGCCGCTCCCACCCCGGCACCTGCCGCACCGGAACCCTCCGTACCGGCACCCTCCGCACCGGAACCCTCACACGGGGAGACCGATACCGTACCGGTCGAGCGGTTTCCGCGATCGGCCGGAGGGCCGGTCCCGGGGCCGGCCGCACCGCCACCACAACTAACCGACCGTCCGACGCCCCCGGGACCGCCACCGCCGACCGGCCGTCCGACACCCCGGCACCCCCGCCCGATCAGGCGGGGGTGCCCCTCCCTGCGTACCCCGCGGCCGGATCCCGGCCGCCGACCCGCGGGCGGTCGCCGCACCGGCGCCCAGGCACCCGCCCAGCCCAGCCCAGCCCCGACAGCGTCTCCTCACACCCTCTTTCTCTTTCACCGATACGGGAGAACCGAAGTGGCCCTGCACGCAGAGACCGCGACATGCCCTTTCGCCCTCGACCCGCAAGGACGTGACATACACGCCGAGACGGCGGCCATCCGGAGCCGGGGAGGATCCGCCGTGCGGATCGAACTCCCCGGCGGGGTCCCGGCCTGGTCGGTCCCCGGCCATGACACCGGCAGACGCCTGCTCGCCGACCCCCGTCTCTCCAAGGACCCCGAGCGGCACTGGCCCGCCTGGATCAGCGGCGAGGTGTCCGCGGACTGGTCCCTGTCGATGTGGGTGTCGATCCGCAGCATGTTCACCGCGCACGGCGCCGAACACGCCCGGCTGCGCGGCCTCGTCGCCTCCTCCTTCACCGCCCGCCGGACCGAGGCCATGCGCCCCGCCGTCGAGAACGCCACCGCCGAACTGCTCGACCGGCTGGCGGCGCTCCCGCCCGGGCAGCCCTTCGACCTGCGCGCCGAGTTCGCCGTCCCGCTGCCGGCCCGGATCATCTGCGAGCTGTTCGGCGTGCCCGCGGAGACGCGGGGCGAGCTGTGCGCGCTCTTCGACCGCCTCTTCGAGACGTCGACGGACATCGAGGAGGTACGGCACTGCGCCGGTGTGCTGTACGGGCTGCTGACCGACCTGGTGGCGGCGAAGCGCCGCGCGCCCGGCGACGACCTCACCAGCGGGCTCGTCCGCGCCTGGCAGGCCGAGGGCCGCTGCGACGAGCAGGAGCTCCTGGACACCCTCGTCCATCTGCTGTCGGCGGGCTACGAGACGTCCGTGAACCTCATCGACCACGCCGTGCACGCCCTGCTGACCCATCCCGACCAGCTCGCGCTGGTCCGCGCGGGCGGAGCCTCGTGGGAGGACGCGGTCGAGGAGACGCTGCGATGGCAGCCGCCCGCCGCCCACCTCCTGCTCCGTTACGCGGTGGAGGACGTCGACCTCGGCGACGTCGTGATACCACGGGGCGACGCGGTGGTGATCTCCGTGGCCGGCGCCGGGCGGGACCCCGGGACGCACGGCCCCGACGCGGACGCCTTCGACGTCACCCGGCCGACCCGGCGCACCCACCTCTCCTTCGGGCACGGCGCGCACCACTGCCTGGGCGCGCCACTGGCCCGGATGGAGGCCGTCATCGCCCTGTCGGCGCTCTTCGAGCGGTTCCCGCACCTCGCGCTCGCCTTGCCCGGCACGGAGTTGCGGCCCCTGGCCTCGTTCATCTCCAACGGCCACCGGGAGCTGCCCCTGGTGACCGGCGGGGCCCGCCGGGGCCCCGCCGGCGCGTCACGCCCCGGAGACCGGCCCTGACCCGAAGGCCGGGGAGCGCACGCCCTCGATGACGCAGCTGAACGTCGTCCGGCCCCGCTGGACGCCGACGACCTCGACGGCCCGCGCCCCCCGCCGCCGGGTGGGCACCTCGCGGGCCTCGATCCAGCAGGGGGCGTCGAACTCGACGTACTGCCGGGCCGTGACGGCGGTGGAGACCGGGCAGAACGCCGGGTCCCCCACGAAGGCGTAGGCCGCCTGGTGCGCGGCCTCGGCGAGGACGAGGCCCGGCACGTGGTCGACGGCGTGGTCGAAGAGCGCCGGGTTCCCGGTGTCGCCCCGCAGCAGCCAGCGGCCGGGGCGGCC
This sequence comes from Streptomyces filamentosus, assembly GCF_014654895.1. Classification (GTDB taxonomy): domain Bacteria; phylum Actinomycetota; class Actinomycetes; order Streptomycetales; family Streptomycetaceae; genus Streptomyces; species Streptomyces filamentosus. The sequence continues at coordinate 245,049 of NZ_BNBE01000001.1, forward strand.
GGCCGGGGCGAGGGCGACCTCCGACTCCGTCCGCCGCCCCACCAGCGCGGGCGGCTCCGGGGCGGGGGCGGGGACGGGCCGGGCCGCCGCGTAGGCGCCGCGCAGCCTGCGGTAGACGTCCTTCGACACCCAGCCGAAGCGCGAGGAGCTGGTGAGGAAGACCCCGCCGGCGTGCCGGACGGTGATCCCTATGTCGAGGGTGCGGCGGCCGGAGCGGACGCACACGGCAGTCGCGGTCATCGGCCCGGGGGCGCGGCCCGCCGTGGGGCGGTGCGGGTGGGTCTCGTACCGCATCGAGTCCATCAGGAACTCGTGGGAGCGGGTGATGCCCAGTCCGGCGTGGGCGACCAGGAGGCCCGTCTGACGGATCGTCTGCGCGACGAGCATCTCGGAGTGGGCGGCGCCCGGGGCGGCGTCGAAGAAGCAGTGGTCCCCCGACCAGTCCAGGTCGAAGGAGAACTCGGTCTCGCTGCGGCGCCACCAGCGGGTGACGAGGACGTCCCGCTCGTCCACGCGGTGCGTGAACGAGGGCGTCGGGGCCGGCAGGAGCACCCCCGCGGACGGCGGCGCGCAGGTGGCGGCAGGGCGCGACGGGACGGCTGGGCGGGTGGTCTCGGTGTCGCGCGACATGACGTCGATCATGGTTCCCCCGTGTTCGGATCGGTGGCCGGAAAGGTTCCGGTCACCCCCTCGTTCGGTAAGATACGGACGAGCCGGTTTTCTTTTCAACCCCGGCCAGTACATAGGTTGGTCAAACAACAGATGGCAAGGAGGCCATGCGGTGGCACGACAACCACGCGCTATCCGAACGCGCAACGCGGTACTGACGGCTGCTGCGGAGGTGTTCGCCCGCCGTGGTTACGAGGCGGCGAACATCGCCGAGATCCTCACCCAGGCGCAGGTGACCAAGGGCGCCCTGTACTTCCACTTCGCCTCCAAGGAGGAACTCGCCCGCGGGGTCCTGGAGCACGCGGTGACCGGCACGGTCGACCACCCGGTGAAGGTGCAGGCGCTGGTGGACACGGGACTGCTCCTGTCGCGCCGCCTGCCCAACGAGCCGATCCTGCGGGGCGCCGCCCGGCTGGCGGCCGACCAGGGGGCGGGCGCCTTCTTCGGCGGCCCCTGGCCCATGTGGACGGACCTCACCGCCCGGCAGCTCGCCGAGGCGAAGGAGGCGGGCGAGATCTACGAATCCGTCGACCCCATGGGGACGGCGGAGGTGCTGGTGGGCGCGTTCACCGGCATGCAGCTGATGGCCCTGGCCTCCGGCACCGAGCAGGAACTCGTCCGTCTGACCTCGAAGTTGTACGAGCTGATCCTGCCGGGCATCACGATGCCGGCCGTCCTCCAGCGCGTCGACACCTCTCCGGCCCGCTCCGACGCGCTGCTCGAACAGGCGCGCGCGCAGAACGCGGCCGAGCCGGCTCCGGAAGAGGCCGCCGAGTCCGCGTGACGGGGCCGCGTTCCCCGGGAGCGCCCCAGGAGGCGGGAGCGCTTCCGCGCCCACGGCGCGGGAGGCCCGCCCCGTGGGCGCGGTGTCCGCCGCGCGCGGGTCAGGGCAGCAGCACGACCTTGCCGGTCGTGCGGCGCTCCCGCAGGTCGGTGTGGGCCGCGCGGGCCTCGGCGAGGGGGTACGCGATGCCGGTCACCGGACGGAGCCGGCCCTGGAGCGCGAGGGCGAAGAGCTCCTCCAGGGGTTCGTGAAGGGCCCCCGGGCGGGCCAGGGTGGGCCGCAGCCAGAAGCCGACCACGGCCGCGTTGAGCCGGCCGAGCCGCTCCGGGTCGAGCGCGGCGAAGGCGGTGCGGGAGGCGTTGCCGTAGGTGACGAGCCGTCCGAAGTCGGCGAGGGAGCCGAGCGCCTGGTCGAAGAGCGCGCCGCCGGCGGCGTCCAGGATGACGTCCGCGCGCAGCGGCAGCGGATAGCGGGCGGCCTCGTCGGCGCCCAGTTCCAGCGCGAGCCGTTCCTTCTCCGGCGTGGACGCCTGCGCGAGGACGCGGCCCGCGCCGAACTCCCGGGCCAGCTGGACCGCGAGGCTGCCCACGCCGCCCGCGGCGGAGTGGACCACGACGCTCTCGCCGGGCACGAGCCGGGCCGCGGAGCGCAGCAGGTGCCAGGCGGTGAGCCCCTGGGTGAACAGGGCGAGGGCCTGTGCCGCGTCCAGCTCCTCGGGGACCTCGACCAGGGCCGCCTCCCGGGCGACGACCTGTTCCGCGTAACCGTGGGCGACCTTGGCGAGGACCCGGCGGCCGTCGCCGGTGCGGCCGACCACCTCGCTGCCCGGCACGTGCGGCAGCAGGTCGGCGGAGAGGTAGGACCCGTCCGTCTGGAAGGTGTCGGCGAAGTTGACGCCGGCCGCCTCCACGGTGATCAGGGTCTCGCCCGGCCCGGGCACGGGGGCGGGGAGGTCGACGGGCGTGAGGACTTCGGGACCGCCGAAACGGTCGAACCGTATCGCGAGCATGATCCGGAACGTTACCCGACGGTCCGCCGTCCCTGCGGTGCGGTCCCAAAAGGAGCGGCGGCCATGAGGCCGGTGACGCGCCGGACGCCTCAGCGGAGCGCGGGGATGACCTCGGATCCGTACGCGTCGATGGTGCCCTCGCGGTCGTCGTGCATGGCGTAGACGGCGAACTGGTCGACGCCGAGGTCCTTGAGGCGGCGGAGCTTGTCGACGTGGGCCTCGGCGGGACCGAGGAGGCAGAAGCGGTCCACGATCTCGTCGGGGACGAAGGCGGTGTCGGGGTTGCCGGCGCGGCCGTGGTGGGAGTAGTCGTAGCCGTGCCGGTCCTTGATGTACGCCGTCAGCTCCTCCGGCACCATCGAGGAGTGCTCGCCGTACCTGGCGATTAGGTCGGCCACGTGGTTGCCGACCATGCCGCCGAACCAGCGGCACTGGTCCCGGGCGTGCGCCAGGTCGTCGCCCACGTAGGCGGGGGCGGCGACGCAGATGGTGAGGGCGTCGGGGTCCCGGCCGGCCTCCATCGCCGCCCGGCGGACGGCCTTGACCATCCACTCGGTGAGGAAGGGGTCGGCGAGCTGGAGGATGAACCCGTCGGCCTTCCGCCCGGCCAGCGCGAGGGCCTTGGGGCCGTAGGCGGCCATCCACACGGGCAGCTTGCCGTTCTTGACCCAGGGGATCCGGATCGGGTTGCCGTCGACCTCGGCCTCGCGGCCCTCCGCGAGGTCGCGGATGACGTCGATGGCCTCGCCGAGACGGGCCAGGGTGTTGGGCCTGCGGCCGGCGACGCGCATCGCGGAGTCGCCCCGGCCGATGCCGCAGACCGTGCGGTTGCCGAACATGTCGTTGAGGGTGGCGAAGGTGGAGGCCGTCACCTCCCACGTGCGGGTCCCCGGGTTGGTCACCATCGGGCCGACGTGGAGCTTGGTGGTGTGTTCGAGGATCTGGCTGTAGATGACGAAGGGTTCCTGCCACAGCACGGCGGAGTCGAAGGTCCAGCCGTAGCGGAAGCCGTTGCGCTCCGCCCGCCGCATCAGGCCGACGACCTGCGAGGCGGGCGGGTCGGTCTGGAGCACGAGTCCGAAGTCCAAGGCGGGGCCTCCTAGTTCAGGTACTGACAGGTGGAGCGGGGGACGAAGACGCCGTGGCCGGCGCGGCCGACGTACGTGCGCTGGTCGACGACGAGTTCGCCGCGCGAGAGGACGGTCTCGACCCGGCCGGTCACCGTCCTCCCCTCGTACGCCGAGTAGTCGACGTTCATGTGGTGGGTCTCGGCCGACAGGACCTGGGTGGCGTGCGGGTCGTAGATGACGACGTCGGCGTCCGCGCCGGGCGCGATGGTGCCCTTCTGCGGGTAGAGGCCGAACATGCGGGCCGGGGTGGCGCAGGCGATCTCGATCCAGCGGCGCCGCGAGATGTGGCCGTCGACCACCGCCTGGTGGAGGAGGTCCATGCGGTTCTCCACCCCGGGCAGGCCGTTGGGGATCTTCGAGAAGTCCCCGCGTCCCAGCTCCTTCTGCCCCGTGAAGCAGAACGGGCAGTGGTCCGTGGACACCACCTGGAGGTCGTTCGTCCGCAGCCCCCGCCACAGCGCCGCCTGGTGCTCCTTCGGCCGCAGCGGCGTCGAGCACACGTACTTGGCGCCCTCGAAGTCCGGCTCCGCCAGGTTGTCCGTCGACAGGAACAGGTACTGCGGGCAGGTCTCGCCGAAGACCGGCAGGCCCTTGTCCCGCGCCGCCGCCAGCTCCGCCACCGCCTCCTCGGCGGACACGTGCACCACGTACAGCGGACTGCCCGCGACCCGGGCGAGCTGGATCGCCCGGTGGGTGGCCTCCGCCTCCAGCAGGGCCTTGCGGACCTCCCCGTGGTAGCGGGGGTCCGTCTCGCCCCGGGCCAGGGCCTGTTCGACGAGGACGTCGATCGCGATGCCGTTCTCCGCGTGCATCATGATCAGCCCGCCGGTGTCGGCGGCGACCTGCATGGCGCGCAGGATCTGCCCGTCGTCCGAGTAGAAGACCCCCGGATACGCCATGAAGAGCTTGAAGGAGGTCACGCCCTCCTGGACGAGCAGCGGCATCTCCCGGAGGGTGGCCGGGGTGACGTCCGACATGATCATGTGGAAGGCGTAGTCGATCGCGCAGTTGCCGTCCGCCTTGGCGTACCAGGTGTCCAGGCCCTCGCGGAGGGGGTGGCCGACGGACTGGACGGCGAAGTCGACGAGGGTGGTGGTGCCGCCCCAGGCGGCGGCACGGGTGCCGGTCTCGAAGGTGTCGGAGGCGGAGGTGCCGCCGAAGGGCAGCTCCATGTGGGTGTGGACGTCGACGCCGCCGGGGATGACGTAGCGGCCGGTGGCGTCCAGGGTGCGGTCGGCGGTCCAGCGGGCCGCCGCGTCGGAGCCGTGGGCGGCGAGGGCGGCGATGCGGCCGTCCTCGATCAGGACGTCGGCGTGGAGTTCGTCGGAGGCGGTGACGACGAGGCCGCCCCGGACGAGGGTTCGGGTGCTCACGGGACTTCTCTCCTGCCGACTAGAGGGAGCGGAGGGCCTGTTCGAGGATCGCGGCGCCTTCTTCGGCCTCGGCGACGGTCAGCGAGAGGGGCGGGGCGACGCGCAGCGCGCTGGTGTCGTGGCCGCCTCCCTTGCCGATGAGGAGGCCGTGCTCGCGGGCCGACTCCAGGACGGCGGAGGCGGCTTCGGGGGCGGCGCGGCCGGTGGCGGGGTCGGCGAGCTCGATGCCGATCATGAGGCCGCGGCCGCGGACCTCGCGGACGAGGCCGACCCCGGCCGCGGCGGCGCGGATCCGCTCGATGAGGAGGCCGCCGACGCGCCGGGCGTTGCCCTGGAGGTCGTGGTCGAGGAGGTACGTGAGGTTGGCGAGGCCCGCGGCCATGGTGACGGGCGAACCGCCGAAGGTGGAGATGGAGTTGGCGTCGAGGCAGTTCATGATCTCGGCGCGGGCGACGACGCCGCCGATCGACATGCCGTTGCCGATGCCCTTGGCGAAGGTGAGCATGTCCGGCGGCCCGGCCTGGGCGTGCGCCTGCCAGCCCCAGAAGTGGTCGCCGGTGCGGCCCCAGCCGGTCTGCACCTCGTCGGAGATCCAGAGGACGCCGTGCCGGTCGAGGACCTTGCGGAAGGCGGCGTAGAGGCCGTCCGGCGGGGAGGTGAAGCCGCCGACGCCCTGGACGGGTTCGGCGAGGAGGGCGGCGGTGCGGTGGGTGTGGCCGAGGAGGTCCTCCAGGTCGGCGACGGCGGCCTCGGTGAACCGCTCGTCGGTGAGCCCGGCGAAGGGGCCGCGGGTGCGGACCGCGCCGTGCAGGTAGAGGGTCTGGAGCGGGGAGAGGCCGGTGGGCGACCAGGCGCTGTTGCCGGTGACGCCCACGGTGGAGAAGGAGCGGCCGTGGTAGCTGTTGCGCATCGCCAGGACCTGGTTCGAGCCGCGGTACGCGGTGGCGAGGAGCAGGGCCGTGTCGTTGGCCTCGGTGCCCGAGGTGGTGAAGAAGACGCGGGCGTCGGGGATGCCGGAGAGGGTGGCGATCCGTTCGGCGAGCTCCACCATCGGCCGGTTGAGGTAGAGGGTGGAGGAGTGGACGATCCGGCCGGCCTGTTCGGCGATCGCCTTGGTGACCTCGGGCAGGGCGTGGGCGGTCATGGTGGTGAGGATGCCGCCGAAGAAGTCGAGGTAGCGGCGGCCGTCGGCGTCCCACACGTGGCGGCCCTCGCCGTGGGTGATCTCGATCGGCCGGTCGTAGTAGAGCGCCAGCCAGTCGGGGAGGACGGCGCGGTGGCGGGCGTGCAGGCTGTTCACGGCGTCACCAGTCCGTCGTACGCGTCGGGGCGGCGGTCGCGGTAGAAGGCCCACTGCTGCCGGACCTCCTCGATGAGGCCGAAGTCGAGGTCGCGGACGACGAGTTCCTCCTCCTTGTCGGAGGCGACGTCGCCGACGAAGCGGCCGCGCGGGTCGACGAAGTAGCTGGTGCCGTAGAAGTCGTTGTCGCCGTACTCCTCGACGCCGACGCGGTTGATGGCGGCGACGAAGTACTCGTTGGCGACGGCGGCGGCGGGCTGCTCCAGCTGCCAGAGGTAGGAGGAGAGGCCGCGGTGGGTGGCCGAGGGGTTGTAGACCAGCTGGGCGCCGTTGAGGCCGAGTTGGCGCCAGCCCTCGGGGAAGTGGCGGTCGTAGCAGATGTAGACGCCGACCTTGCCGACGGCGGTGTCGAAGACCGGCCAGCCGGCGTTCCCCGGGCGGAAGTAGTACTTCTCCCAGAACCCCTTCACCTGCGGGATGTGGTGCTTGCGGTACTTGCCGAGGTAGCTGCCGTCGGCGTCGATGACGGCCGCGGTGTTGTAGTAGAAGCCCTCGGACTCGACCTCGAAGACGGGGACGACGATCACCATGCCGGTCTCGCGGGCGAGCTCCCGCATCCGCGTGACGGTGGGGCCGTCCGGCACGGGCTCGGCCCAGCGGTAGTGCTCGGGCTCCTGGACCTGGCAGAAGTAGGGGGCGTTGAACACCTCCTGGAAGCCGATCACCCGGGCGCCCTGCCGGGCGGCCTCGCGGGCGTGCTCCTCGTGCTTGGCGATCATGGATTCGGTGTCGCCGGTCCAGGTCGCCTGGACGAGGGCGGCGCGTACGACGGTCATGAGCAGCTCCTTCGGCGCGGCGTCAAAGAGCCTCTACGCCCGTAGACACGGTGCGTAGGAGGAGAACGTAAGCCCCGTCACACCCCGGAGCAAGAGCGCCGCCCGGAAGCAGTGCGGTCGATCATGTTTCATACCGGACCGGTCCACACCGGACACGTACCGACACGTACCGACCGCTGCCCGTACGTACGGTTCCGCCCTCAGGCCCCGAGGACGCCGCCGACCCTCAGCGCGTGCCGCAGGGCGCGGTCGTCGGCGGGCGAGAGGGCGCGGGCCGCCGCGCCGAGCCGGGGCATCAGCAGCGCCGGGTCCACGGCGGCGAGCCGGGCCGCCTCCTCGGGGGTGCGGACCCGGAGGAAGGCGGTGAGCAGCGCGTGCGCCTCGTGGTCGTGGTGCTCCGCGACCAGCGCGGCGACGGCTCCGGCCAGCTCCTCGACGGGCCGGGCCAGCCCCTGGCGGAGCAGCTGCTCGCAGTCGTCGGCGCGGCCCGCGTCGGCGAGCGCCCCGGCGACGGCGGCGAGCCGCGCGGGCGGCAGCGAGGCGGCCTCCCAGAGCAGGATGGCCCAGTCCGCGCCGAGCCCGGCGCGGTGGAGCTCCCCGGCGAGCGCGGGCAGCCGCCCGACCGGCCCGGCGAGTGCCTCGAAGAGCAGGGCGTGCGCCTCGCCGGTACGCCCCTGGGCCCGCAGCCGCTGGATCGCGTAGACGGCGTTGGCGGCGGCGCGGGCGGCCTCCTCCTCGGCCCCCGCAAAAGCGGCGGCGGACGCAGGCGCAGAAGCGGACGCGGTGGCGGTGGCGGGCGGTGCGGCCGGGCCGGTGCGCGGGCCGGGCTTGAGCCGGAAGCGGGCGCCGCGCGGCTCCGCACCGGCGGCCGGCGGCGCGGGCGCGTCGGGGACGGGCCGGGGCTCGGGGCCTCCGGAGGCGTCGTCGGCCCAGGCGTACCGGGCGCCCCGGGGACGCCGCCGCTCCGGCGCGGGAGCGGCGGGGGCGAGAGCGGGGGCGGGGACGGGTTCTTCGGCCCCGGGGGCGGCGCCCAGGTCGGCCCGCCCGAGCCGTCCGAGCCGTTCGCCGAGGTCGGCGATCCGGGCCGTGGCGCGGGCGAGGTCGTCCCGGGTCCAGGCGAGGTCGTGCTCCAGCCGGGCCGCTTCACCGGGGTCGGGGGTGCCGGGCCGCCGGCCGAGTTCGCGGAGTCGGGTCTCGGCGTGTCGGCGCTCGCGTTCCATGAGCTCACGGCGGGCCGCCAGGGCGTCGGCGCCGCCGGGTCTGCGGTCGTGGGCGAGGGCCGCGGCCTCGTACAGTCCCCGCCCCGGCTCCGGCGCCTCGCCCGCGTCCCGGAGGAGGGACTCCACGACGTCCCAGGGCAGCAGTTCGGTGCCGTCGAGGCAGGCGCGCAGCCCGTCCGGGTCCCGTTCGGCGAAGACGGCCCACCAGCCGCCCGACGCCTCGGCGCGGGCGGCGAGTCCGCCCAGCCAGTGGGTGAAGTCCGCCATCTCTGTGGGAATGTGAGTGACCGTCATGCGTACGCACCTGCCCCGCGGTAGAAGGGGACCTTCCGGTCCGCCGCAGGGCATTGCACCGCACGCGTGTTACGGGACGGCTACGGACCGTTTTCCTTTCCGTGCCCCGGGGACCACATCCGTGCGGTACCGGGCGGTCACAGGGTGACGACGATCCCGGCGTGCGGGCGCTTCCCCCGGCGGACGATCGCGGCCGGGAGGTCGACGAGCCAGAACTGGTAGGTGTACTTGCGGGCGAGCATCTTCCGGATGCGGCCCAGCTCGTCCGGCGTGGCGAGCCGGGCGGTGCCGGAAAGGCGGGCGGCGCCCCCGGGGACGTTGCCCCGCACGTCGCAGACGGCCAGTTCGACCTTCGGGTCGTTGCGGAGCCGCTTGACCTTCCAGGAGTCGGCGCGGGTCCACACGTACACGTGCCCGTCCTCGACGGCGTACCAGACGGGGGTGGAGACGCCGGTCCCGTCCTTCCGGTGGGTGGTGAGGCTGATGTAGCGGCCGCGCCGCAGCTCTTCGGTCGTCCTGTCGGTCGTCATGGCCGACGAGCCTACGCGGGGGTGGGGTTGCGGGCGTGGGTCAGCGTCTCCCAGGCGACGAAGAGGTCGTCGGTGCCGCCGGGCCGCTGGCTCGCGGCGAGCTTCTCGGTCTGCGGCAGCCGCATGCCCAGGCGGCCTTCGAGGTGGTTGAGGGCGACCTCGACGTCGGGGCCCATGGTGCGCTCGACCTTGCCGCCGCACAGCCAGCGCGGGACGGTGGCCCCCAGCTGGTAGCGGGCGTGGAACTCCAGGGCGGCGGCGATCCGCGGGGCCTCCTCGCGGTAGAGGTCGACGCCCTGGTGCCAGGCGGTCTCGGCGATGTGGGCGGTGGCGGCGAGCGAGTAGCCGATGTGCATGAAGTTGCGGCAGGTCTCCTGGCCGAGGCCGTCGCGGTAGGTGCGCTGGCCGAACCAGTACGTCGCCAGTTCGTCGGCGGTGTCGATGGTGCCGCCGGGCGGCGGCTTGGGCAGGACGCCGTCGGAGGCGAGGTAGAAGTAGGCGGGCACGCGGGCGCGGTAGCGGCGCACGGACTGCTCGAACAGCCCCCGGTCCTCCAGGAAGACGGCCATGCCGATGGCCGCGTCGGTCATCGCCAGTTCCCAGTTGCCGTTGTGGTCGGGGACGCGGGCGGTGACGGCGGGCAGGTACGCCTTGCGCAGCATCCACTTGAAGCGCTGCACGGAAGCGCCGTCCCAGGCGGGGTAGCCGGCGTGCACGATGTCGGCGGCGCGCGCCCAGGAGGAGCCGGACCAGGCGGTCTGGAGGTCGGCGTCGTCGCGGGTGTGCTCCTTGACGGTCCGCGCCCAGGCGTCCATGATCTCGACGGCCTTCGCGGCGTGCGCCTTCTTCCCGGTGACCGACCACATGAGGGCGTGGGTGTACGCGGCGAGGGCGTCCTCGCGTTCGGCGACGCACGCCTCGGTGCCGGCGTTGGAGGCGCAGGCGACGGTCTCGGCCGGGTGGGGGACGTAGTCGGGGGAGGCGTAGTCGGAGGCGCTCATCGCCCGGTAGGCGGAGGCCCAGGGCTCCTCGCCGGCCGCGACGTGCCGCCGGACGGCGTCGAGCTGGGCGCCGCCGACGAGGACGCCGGGGTGGCGGAAGCGCTCCGGGGCGGCGCCGGCCTGCGGGACCCGCGCGCCGTCCCCGGTGTCCCCTCCGCCGCAGGCCGCCGCGGAGAGCAGCAGCAGCGGGACGAGGGCGGCGGCGAGCGCGCGGCGGTGGAGGCGGCGGCGCGGACGGGGGCGGGCCGGGTGGGCCGGACGGCCCGGGTGGAGCGGACGGGGCGGGCGGGTACGCGGCTGAGGAGGCACGGCACCACGGTGGGGCCGCGGGCCCGGTGCCGCATCCGCTGTTACGCCACCGGGCTGTCCCCCGCGTACGCCGACCGGGCGTCGCCGATCGCGGTGCCGTGGGCGCGGGCCCAGGAGCAGGCCGCGTCGAGCGGTCCGAAGAGGGAGCGGCCGAGCGGGGTGAGGGCGTACTCGACGCGCGGCGGGTTCTCCTCGTACGCGGTCCTGGCGAGGAAGCCGCTGCGCTCCATGGACCGCAGGGTCTCGGTGAGGACCTTGGGGGTGATCCAGGGCAGTGCGGCGCGGAGTTCGCCGAAGCGGCGGGCGGTGCCGTCCTCCAGGCAGCGCAGCACGTGCCCGGTCCACTTGTCGCCGACGCGGAAGGGCTGGACGGCGTCGTCCGCGCAGTCCGGTCCGCCGAACGCGACGCGGATCGGGGGCCGTTCGCCGTCCGGCGGCCGCGCGCCCGTCCCTTCGGCCGTTCCTTCGGCCGGTGGTTCGGCCGGTGGTTCGGCGGGTGGTCCGGCCGGTCGCTCGCTCATGGGTCGACGGTAGCCGCGCCGGTACCGTTGAAGTAACCGGGGGTCCTCCTCCTACCGTCGCGCCCATGGACATCGACAGCGGCAAGAGGATCATCGTGTTCGGCGCCGGCGGGCGGGTCGGCCGGGCGGCCGTGGCGGAGGCCGCGGCCCGGGGCCACCGGGTGACGGCGGTGGTGCGCGACCCGGCGCGCCACCCGGACCTGGAGCGGCCGGGCGTGGCGGTGGTACGGGGCGACGTGACGGACCCGGGGTCGGTGGCGGCGCTCGCCGCCGGGCACGACGCGGCCGTGCACGCCTCCGTCCGCCTCGACGTACCGTCGGAGGAGTACTTCGGGGCGACGACGAAGGCGCTGGTCGCCGGCCTGACGGCGGCCGGGGTGGGCCGGCTGCTCACCCTCGGCATCGCCGTCACCCTCGGGCTCGCGGACGCTCCGGACGTGCGTCCGATGGACGCGCCGGACTTCCCGGCCGAGTGGCGGGCCTTCGCGCAGGGCCACGTCGTGGAGTTCGACCTGCTGACGGCCCGGGCGGGGCCGGAGCTCGACTGGCTGATGGTGGTGCCGCCGATGGACCTGGACGCGGAGGCGGAGCGGACCGGCGGCTACCGGACGGCGGTCGGGACGGCGCTGGACGGCCCCGGCCGGATCGCGCACGCCGACCTGGCGCTCGCGCTGCTCGACGAGATCGAGACGCCCCGCCACAGCCGGGTCCAGCTCGCGGTCTCGGTCTGAGCACGGTCCGGCGGGGCCGGTCCGACGCGGTCCGGCAAGGCTCCGCGAGGGCCGGTCCGCCGGGGCTCAGCCCCGGGTGGTGATCGCGGCGAGCCCCTTGGCCAGCTCGTCGGGGTTCATCACCGGCGAGTAGTGGATCCTGGCGCCGAGCCGCATGAAGAACGGCTCCGCGATCGCCGGCAGGTCGGAGGTCTCGGTCAGGTCGAAGAAGAAGTAGCCGGTGCGGCAGCCGTTCTCGACGGTGAAGTAGGCGGCCTCGGGTCGGATCCGGCCGACCGCCTCCTGCATGAGCCCCTGGATGCTGCCCTCCCGGATGGCCTCGTTGGAGGCCGCGGTGTCCATCTCGACCTTCAGAAGCATGCGCATGGCTCAGCCCTTCTCCCGGCCGGGCGGAGGCGGCGCGCGGTACGCCCTCGGTCCACCCGGACGTACTCGTCTCCAGCCTCCTCCCCCGGCGGGACGGGGGCCACTCGGCGCCCGGCTCAGGCGGCCAGCAGGGCGCAGTGGGCGACCAGGTCGTCCATCGACAGGTCGAGGACGCCGGCGAGGGCCGCGACGGTGAAGAAGGCCGGGGTGGGGGCGCGGCCGGTCTCGATCTTGCGGAGGGTCTCGGCCGACAGGCCGGCCGCCGCGGCGATCTCGACCATCGAACGCTCGCCGCGGGCGTCGCGCAGCAGCCGCCCGAGCCGCTCGCCGCGCTCGCGCTCTTCCGGGGTGAGGGGGGTGCGCACCATGCCCCCACTCTACGGGACCGACCCCATTTTTATACCGGTATAGTAATGGGAATGGTGGAGATCAAGACCGAACAGAACCTGACCGAGATGCGCGAGGCGGGCCGGGTGGTGGCCCGCGCCCTGGCGGCGGCCCGTGCGGCGGCGGCGCCCGGCGTGCCGGCCACCGCGCTGGACCGGGCGGCCCGGGAGGTGCTGGCGGAGTCCGGCGCCGGCTCGCCGTTCCTGGACTACCTCCCGGAGTGGGCGCCGACGCCCTTCCCCGCCGTCGTGTGCGTCTCCGTCAACGACGCGATCGTGCACGGCATCCCGGACGGGACCCGGCTCGCCGACGGCGACCTGGTCTCGGTGGACTGCGGCGCCCTGCTGCGCGGCTGGGCCGGGGACGCGGCGGTGAGCTTCACCGTGGGCCAGGCCCGCCCCGAGGACGTCCGGCTGATCGCCGCGGCCGAGGAGGCGCTGGCGGCCGGCATCGCGGCGGCGGTCGTCGGCAACAGGATCGGGGACATCGCGCACGCGATCGGCACCGTCTGCCGGAAGGCCGGGTACGGCGTCCCGGACGGTTTCGGCGGGCACGGCATCGGCCGCGCCATGCACGAGGACCCGGGCGTGCCCAACGAGGGGCGTCCCGGCCGCGGGATGCGGCTGCGGGCCGGGATGGTCCTGGCGATCGAGCCGATGCTCATCGGGGGCGGCGGGGACGACCACTACACGGCGCGGGACGGCTGGACGATCCGCACCCTCGACGGCTCGCGCGCCGCACACGCCGAGCACACGGTCGCGGTCACCGAGGCGGGCCCGCGCGTCCTGACGGCCCCGTAGCCGCCGGGGGCGGGCGGGGAGCGGGCGCCTTCTGGGGGATCCCGGCCTGGCCTAGACTCGCGGCATGACGGAGGAGCCGGAAGGACGCGCCCTCGGGGCGGAGGCCCTCGCCGCGCTGGGCGAGCGGCTCGGCGCGTCCCTGGCCGTGGAGACCGGGGACGTGCCGACGCTGGTCTGGACGGACGGGCCGACCGTCGGCCGGGCCGAGGAGGCGGTCCGGGCGGTGGCGCCGGAGGCGGCCGGCCGGGTCGCGTTCCGGCGCGAGCTGTCGGAGAGGTCGGTCGCGCTGGGGGCGCTCGGCCTGGCGGAGGAGCCCAGCCCCCTGGCCTGCGGGCTGCCCCGGCCCGTCTCGCCGGCGGACGTCGCGGCGCTGTGGCGGGACACGCCGCTGCCCGCCCGGGCCACCGCGCGCGAGGAGCAGCTGCTCCACGCCCTGCTGTACGAGGTGCACGACGACCACCGCAGCAACCACGTCACCCCGCGGCAGATCTGCGACGGCCTGATGGTCCGGGGCGTGGCGGCGCTCGCCCGCCGCATGGGCCTCCCCCGTCCCTGACGCCGCGTCACCGCGCCTTTCCGCGCCGGACCTCCTCCCCCACCCCCTCGAACGGCTGCCCGGCCGCCGCTAGCATGCGCCCCTATGGACGAGGACCTGCGCAACATCGTGCTCGGCGTGCTGGCGACCGGCGTCAGCGCGTCCCTGGGATGGCTCACCCGGACGTACGCGTGGCGCCGCCGGCTCCGCCGCAAGCAGGCGTTCTTCGGCCTGCCCGACCACGCGGAGTGTCTGCTCGTGGTCAACCGGGAGGCGGGCGGGGACGGGGCGGTGCACCGCTTCGACGTCTTCGCGCTGCTCGAACTCGCCGCCCTGGTGAAGGACTGCGGGGCCCAGGCCCAGATCGTCCAGCACGACCGGACGCACCTGGGCTTCGGCGACCGCACCGAGTTCTGCGTCGGCGGCCCGGGGTCGAACAGGCGGATGGCCGCCCACCTCGGCTCCCTGCTGCCCGGCCTGACCATGCGGACGGAACCGGACCCGGTCGAGGAGCGGGGCGCGATCGAGATCGGCGGCGAGCGGTACCTGATGGACCCGGGCGCGGTCGAGTACGTGGTGCTCGCCCGGATCACGGCGGGCGAGGGCGGCCGCCCGGTCTTCCTCTTCTGCGGGCAGCGGGCGATCACCAACCAGGCGGCGACCCGCTATCTGGCCCGCCACCACGAACGGCTCGCCCGCACCCACCGGGGCGGCTCGTTCGTCCTGCTGCTGCGGGTGGTCAACTCCCAGGCGTACGGCCCCGACGTGGTCGAGCTGGTGGCCGACGTGACGCGGGCGGCGCTCAGGGCTCCCGCAGCCGTACCGGCAGCGACTTGATCCCGTTGATGAAGTTGGAGACGAGCCGCCGGGGCTCCCCGGCGAGCTCGACGTCACCGCAGGAGTCCCGCAGCTCCTCGTAGAAAACCCGGAGTTGCAGCCTGGCGAAATGGGCGCCGAGGCAGACGTGGGGGCCGTCGCCGAAGGAGACGTGCGGGTTCGGGCGGCGGCCGAGGTCGAGCCGGTGCGGGTCGGGGAAGACGCGTTCGTCGTGGTTGGCGGAGACGTGGAAGACGACGACCTTGTCGCCCTCGGCGATCGGGGTCCCCGCGAGTCCGGTGGCGCGGGCGGCGGTGCGGTGGAAGGAGAGCACCGGCGGGTGGACGCGCAGGAGTTCGTCCACGGCAGTGTCCACGCCGGCCTCACCCCGCCACAGCCTCCGCCGCTCCCCCGGGTTCCTGGCGAGGGCGAGCACCCCGCCGGGGGCCGCCGCGCGCACGGTGTCGTTCCCGGCGACGGTGAGCAGGAAGAAGAACATCTCCAGTTCGGCGTCGGCCAGTTCGGTGGTGGCGAGGGCGGTCATCAGGTCGTCGGCCGGATGCTCCCGCTTGTACGCGGCCAGCTCCTGGGCGTACGCGAACATCTCGGCGAGCATGGCGGGCGACCGGGGGTTCACCGGCTTCCCGTCCGCGCCGAGGACGGGCGGCTCGTCCGGGTCCTGGTAGGCGATGACCCGCTCGGTCCAGGCGTGCAGCAGCCCCCGGTCGCTCGCGGGCACACCGAGCAGGTCGGTGAGGTTGAGCAGCGCGTAGTCGTCGGTGACGCCCCGCACGAGGTCGACCTCGCCGCCTTCCCCGACCGCCGCCGCCAGGAGCTGCCTGGCCCGCGCGCGGGCGGTCTCCTCGAACCGCGCGATCCGTCCCGGCGTGAAGGCCCGGCCGGCGAGCCTCCGCAGCCTGCCGTGCTCCGGCGGGTCCTGGTTGAGCATCATCCGCCGGATGAACGGCAGGTCGGCGGGGTCGGGGTCGCGGATCTGGGTGGCGCCGGCCCAGGAGGAGTACGTCCGCGCGTCCTTGAGCACCCGGACGACGTCGGCGTGCCGCGTCACCGCCCAGAACCCGGGCCCGGCCGGCCAGCCGAGCACCGCCCGCTCCTCCTGCCAGGCGACCGGCGCCCGGTCGCGCAGCTCGCGGAAGGCGTCGTGGGGCGGCCCGGCGGCGTGGATCCGGGGGTCGAAGACATCGGGAAGGTCCGTCGGCTGCTGCACGGCTCCAGCCTGGGGGCGGGGGCGGGGGCCTGTCCACCACGACGGACCCGCTCCGGCCCGGACGCCCCGGAGGGAGCGGGCACCCCAATCGTTACCCGCACGTAACTTACCGACTGGTTACCTCGGGTAGCACGCCGCCGTTACGGTCGGGCCACCTCACTGCCCCCCATCAGTGACCCCCCATCGAGGAGTGGCCCGTGCGTACTTCCCTGGCCCTCGCCGTCTCGGCCGCCCTGGTGGCCGGGACGGCCCTGTCCGTGGCGCCCGCCGCCCAGGCCGCCGCGAGCGGCGCGTCGATCCGGTTCGTCGACATCGCCGGAGACGGCGGCACCGTCCTCAAGGCCAACGTCGTCACCCCGGCCGGGGCCGGCGACTCGGCCCGGCTGCCCGTGATCGTGCTGCCCACCAGCTGGGCCATGCCACAGGTCGAGTACCTGGCGCAGGCGCAGAAGCTCGCCGACTCCGGTTACGTCGTGGTGAGTTACAACTCGCGCGGCTTCTGGGAGTCCGGCGGCGAGATCGAGACCGCAGGTCCCAGAGACGTCGCCGACGCCTCCAAGGTGATCGACTGGGCGCTCGCCCACACTCCGGCCGACCCGGACAAGGTCGGCATGGCCGGGGTGAGTTACGGCGCGGGCATCTCGCTGCTCGCCGCCGCGCACGACTCCCGGATCAAGGCCGTCGCCGCGCTCAGCGGCTGGGCCGACCTCATCGAATCCATCTACAGCGGCCGCACCCAGCACCTCCAGGCCGCCGCCCTGCTCGGCGGGGCCGGATACCTCACCGGCCGTCCCGGGCCCGAACTGAAGAAGGTCCTCGGCGACTTCCTCTCCTCGAACCTCGACCAGGAGGACGAGATGATCGCCTGGGGGAAGCAGCGGTCGGCCGGCACGTACCTCGACCGGATCAACGCCAACGGCGCCGCGATCATGCTCGGCAACGCCTGGGGCGACACCATCTTCCCGCCCAACCAGTACGCGAGCTTCTACGAGAAGCTGACGGGCCCGAAGCGGCTGGAGTTCCGCCCCGGCGACCACGCCACCGCCGAGGCCACCGGCATCCTCGGACTGCCCAACGACACCTGGACCAGCGCCCACCGCTGGTTCGACCGGTACCTCAAGGGCGCCGACAACGGCGTCGACCGCGAGCAGCCGGTCCGGCTCAAGCCCCGGTCCGACGGCGGCTACGAGGGCTACGCCGACTGGAAGTCCGTGGGCGCGCACCGCGAGCGCATCGCCCTGGACGACCCCGAGCACGTCTGGACCGGCGTGGACTCCGGTGCCGACGGCGGCGTCGTGCTCCTCAGCAACCTGCTGGACCAGCTGGCCCGGACCCCGCCGGCCGTCTCCGTGCCGCTCCTCCCCCGCTCCTTCGCCGCCGTCTGGCAGTCCGGGCGGTACGACGCCGGGGCCGAGGTGCGCGGCACCCCGCTGCTGCACACCACGGTCACGCCCACGAAGTCGAGCGGCACCTTCGTGGCGTACCTCTACGACGTGGGCCCGCTCGGCGTCGGGAAGCTGGTGAGCAACGCCCCGTACACCTTCCACGACCGGACGCCGGGCCGGCCGTTCGCCGTGGACCTGGAGCTGTTCTCCACCGCCTACGACGTGCCGGCCGGTCACCGTCTCGCGCTGGTGGTCGACACCGTCGACCCCCTCTACATCGCGCACAACCCGGCCGGCGCGCAGCTGACCTTCTCCTCCCCCGCGTCCGATCCCTCGTACGTCTCGGTGCCTCTGCGGGAGGAGTGATCACGGCTGCCGCCGGTCCGTGGTCCCGGGCCCGCGCGGGGCCCTCAGACGGGGGCTCTCACTCGCGGCCCGGCAGCGTGGTCACCGGTGCGGCGGGAGCGACGTCCACCCCCTTCGTCCGGGGGTCGCGGCGCTCCCGCCGCGCGACCCAGCCGGCCAGCCAGGACAGCAGCATGCACATGCCGATGTAGATCGGCGAGATCACCAGGACCACGGGGATGAACGGCAGGTCGTAGTCGAGGTTGGAGGCGATCAGCTTGCCCGCGTGGAGGAACTCCTCGTAGGTGATGAGGAATCCGAGCGAGGTGTCCTTCAGGGCCACCACCAGCTGGCTGATGATGGCGGGCAGCATCGCGCGGACCGCCTGCGGGACCAGGACCCAGGTCATGACCTGGGTCTTGCGCATGCCGAGCGCGTACGCCGCCTCCCCCTGGCCGCGCGGCACGGCGTGCACGCCGGTGCGGAAGACCTCGGCGAGCACGGAGCCGTTGTAGAGGGTGAGTCCGGCGACGAGCGCGGGCAGCGGCTGCACCTTGAGCGCCACGAAGATGAAGAAGATCATCACCAGGACGGGCATGGCCCGGAAGAACTCCACGAGCAGCGTGGCGATCCAGCGCACCGGCCGGTGGTCGGAGAGCCGCCCGGTGGCGAGGACCGCGCCGAGGGCCAGGGAGAACACGGCGGCGAGCGCGAACGCCTTCAGGGTGTTGCCGAGACCCTTGAGCAGCAGCTCCTGGATGCCCTCGTAGAGGAAGGGCCGCCACTTCACGGCGGTGAACTGGCCGGTGTCGAAGAGGAGGTGGAGGATCCAGGCGGCGATGCCGAGGATCACGACGGTGGAGGCCAGGCCGTAGAGGAGGTGCCGGCGGCGGGTCTGCGGGCCGGGCAGGTCGTAGAGGGCGCTGGGCCGCGGCGCACGGCTCATCGGGCCACCCCCCAGCGCTTCTCCAGCACGTTGAAGACCGCGCTGATGGCGAGGGTGATGATCAGGTAGCCGACGGCGATCCAGACGAAGGTCCAGATGATGTCGTAGCCGAGCTCGCTCAGGGTCTTGTAGGTGCCCAGGAGTTCGGTGACGCTGAAGGCGCCGGCGATGGCGGAGTTCTTGGCGAGGGCGATCAGGGTGGAGCCGATCGGCGGGATCACGGAGCGGAAGGCCTGCGGCAGGACGACCGTGCCGAGGGTCTGGGTGAAGCTCATGCCGAGGCTGCGGGCGGCCTCGCCCTGGCCGACGGGGACGGTGTTGATGCCGGAGCGCAGCGCCTCGCAGATGAAGGCCGAGGTGTAACAGCCCAGGGCGAGGACCGCGAAGAGCTCGAAGGGCAGCACGATCCCGAAGCGGGGCAGGCCCAGCATCACCGCGAAGAACAGCAGGGTGAGCGGGGTGTTGCGCAGGACCGTGACCCAGGCGGTGCCGAAGACCCGGAAGGAGCCGACGGGCGCGACCCGGAAGGCGGCCATGACGAAGCCCAGGACGAGGGCGAGCGCCGAGGCGTAGACGGTGAGTTCGAGGGTGCCGAGGAAACCCTCGGCGTAGAGCGAGAAGTTCTCTGTCAGTACGTCCATGTCAGCGGTGGCGGTCCTCAGTTGGCCGGGTAGCGGTCGATGGGCGGCGGCTTCGGGGCGGGGACCCCGGAGAGGCCGAGGGTCGCGTCGTACGCCTTCTTCCAGTCGCCGTTCTTCTCGTGCGCGGCGACGGCGTCGTCGAGGGCGAGGCGGAGCGCGGTGTCGCCGCGCGGCACGCCGATGCCGTACGGCTCCTTCGAGAACGGCTTCCCGGCGAGCTTCAGTTCGTCGGGGACCTTGGCGGCGTAGCCCATGAGGATGGTGTCGTCGGTGGTGACGGCGTCGACCTGGTAGGTGAGGAGGTTGTCGACGCAGATGGAGTAGGTGTCGTAGGCGACGAGTTCGGCCTTCGGGTAGTCCTGCTGGATGCGCTGGTAGGGGGTGGAGCCCGCCGCCGAGCAGACCCGCTTGCCGTCGAGGTCCTGGGGGCCGTGGATGCCGTCCTCGTCGGTGCGGACGAGGAGGGACTGGCCGGCCTGGTAGTAGGGGCCGGCGAAGCCGACGAGCTGTTTGCGCTTGTCGTTGATGGTGTAGGTGCCGACGTAGTAGTCGATCTGCCCGTTCTGGAGGGCGGTCTCGCGGTTGGCGGAGGCGATGGTGCGGAAGTCGACGCCGGTCGCCGGGTCGAAGCCGAGGGAGGCGGCCATCATCTTGGCGATCTCGATGTCGAAGCCGGAGTAGCGGCCGGTGGCGGGGTCCTTCTCGCCGAGGTACGGCTGGTCCTCCTTGGCGCCGACGATCAGCCGGCCGCGTTTCTTCGCCCGGTTCCAGGTGGGCGAGTCCGGCAGGGTGAAGGCCGACTCCACGGTGTAGACGGGCAGCCGGTCGGGCTGGGGGCCCTTGACGGGCGGGCTGCCGGGCCGGCCGCAGCCGGTGAGCAGGGGGCCCGCGGCGGCGAGCAGCAGGGCGAGGGCGCCCAGGCGTCGGTGCGTACGCTGCATGGTTCCCGTCCCGGTCAGTGCGAGAGGATCTTGGAGAGGAAGTCCTTGGCGCGGTCGCTGCGCGGGGCGGTGAAGAACTCCTCGGGCGCACGGTCCTCCAGGATCCGGCCGTCGGCCATGAAGACGACGCGGTTGGCGGCGGAGCGGGCGAAGCCCATCTCGTGGGTGACGACGACCATGGTCATGCCGTCGCGGGCGAGCTGCCGCATGACCTCCAGGACCTCGTTGATCATCTCGGGGTCGAGGGCGGAGGTCGGTTCGTCGAAGAGGAGGGCCTTGGGGTCCATGGCGAGGGCGCGCGCGATGGCGACGCGCTGCTGCTGGCCGCCGGAGAGCTGGGCGGGGTACTTGTCGGCGTGGGCGGCGAGGCCGACCCGGTCGAGGAGTTCGCGGGAGCGCCGGTCGGCCTCGTCGCGCTTGCGGCCGCGGACCTTCGTCTGGGCGAGGGAGACGTTGGCGAGGACGGTCTTGTGGGCGAAGAGGTTGAAGGACTGGAAGACCATGCCGACCTCGGCGCGGAGCCTGGCCAGCTCCTTGCCCTCCTCGGGCAGCGGCCGGCCGTCGATGCGGATCTCGCCGGACTCGATGGTCTCCAGGCGGTTGATCGCCCGGCAGAGGGTGGACTTCCCGGAGCCGGAGGGGCCGATGACGACGACGACCTCGCCGCGGTCGACGGTGAGGTCGATGCCCTGGAGGACGTGCAGCGTGCCGTAGTGCTTGTTCACGTCACGCAGTTCGATCAGCGGATCGCCGGTCATGCGCTGCCCTGCCCCTTGGTCGGCGGTGTGTCGAGACAGCGCAAACTATCCGCCGGAAAAAGGGACTTCACGCCCGACACGCACGAAAGGGGGCAAGCCGGTATTAGCCGTATTTACGGCAGCCGGAGCCGGGGGCGCCCGGCTGCCGAAAGGTCACTGCTCGGCGGCCTCGGCGTACACCTGGGACAGCTCGGGCGCCCCGGTCATCGCCCACTCGACGCCGTACTCGACGACCGGGACCTCCCGGCCGGACTCCAGGACGACGACGGGCCCGCCGCCCGGCCACAGCTGCCAGTGGGCCCCGGGCACGTTCCGCACGATGACGGTGCCGAGGTAGAGCCCCGCGTCGTTCCCGAACCAGGGCAGTTCCTCGGCGTCGTCGCGCCAGCGCGGCGGGAGCTGGTCCAGCTCCTGGAGCGAGCGCGGGGTGTCGTCGAGCCGGACGCCCGCCGCCTCGACCCGGGCGCGCAGCAGCTCGCATTCGGCGAGCAGTTCGCCGACGCCCTCGGGGTCGCGGTCGAAGGCCGCGGCCAGCGGGGAGGGGTCGGGTTCGTGCCGCTTGCGCCAGTGGTCGAGAAACGGGATGTTCATCGGAACAGCGTCGCACCGTCACCGCCGGTCCACCACCCGGCACGCTGAGATCGTTATCGAACGATCCGCAGGTCACCGCGGCCGGCGGCGGTCAGGGCGCGGAGCCGTTCAGAGGTCCAGGTCGACGACGACCGGCGCGTGGTCCGAGGCGCCCTTGCCCTTGCGCTCCTCGCGGTCGACGTAACCGTCCCGCACGGCCTCCGTGAAGGGCTTGTTGCCGTACACCAGGTCGATGCGCATGCCCTTGTTCTTCGGGAACCCGAGCTCGCGGTAGTCCCAGTACGTGTACGGGTGGTCGTACTTGAGGGGGCGCGGGACGACGTCGGAGAGCCCGGCCTCGCGCAGGGCCGCGAGGGCCGCCCGCTCGGGCTCGGTGACGTGGGTGCCGCCCTCGAAGACGGAGACGTCCCAGACGTCGGCGTCGGTCGGGGCGATGTTGTAGTCGCCGAGCACGGCGAACGGCCGCGCGCCGGCCGCGTCCTCGGCGACGGCCGCCCTCAGCGCCTCCAGCCAGCGCAGCTTGTACGCGTAGTGCGGGTGGGCGAGCTCCCGGCCGTTCGGCACGTAGACCGACCAGAGGCGGAGCGGGCCGCAGGTCGCGGAGACCGCGCGGGGCTCCTGGACCCCGTCGTACTCGGGGCCGCCGGGCAGGCCGGAGACGACGTCGTCGAGGCCGACGCGGGAGAGCAGCGCCACGCCGTTCCACCGGCCGGTGGCGTTGACCGCCGACTCGTAGCCCAGCTCCCGCAGTTGCTCCGCGGGGAACTGCTCGGCGCCGCACTTGGTCTCCTGGATGCACAGCACGTCGGTGCCGCTGCTCTCCAGCCAGGCCAGCAGGCGGGGCAGCCGGGCGGTGATCGAATTGACGTTCCAGGTGGCGATGCGCATGACGCCCAGCCTACTGGCGGGCACCGACAGCGGCCCGGGGCGCGCTCACAGTTCGGCGGAGGCGCCGGACGCGAGCCGCTGGTGGTCGGTGCCGCCGAGCTCGCCGATCTGCCGGTCGTAGATGGGCCGGGCCAGGTCGGTCAGGAGCGCGTCGTGGATGTCGTACGCCCGGCGCGGCCGCACCTCGCGGACGTAGTCGATCACCTCGGAGATCTTGTTCCACGGCGCCATGACCGGCAGCAGCAGAGTGTCCACCGGGCGGCCCGGGACGGTGAGGGCGTCGCCGGGGTGGAAGACCGCGCCGTCGACGAGGAAGCCGACGTTGGTGACCCGGGGGATGTCCGGGTGGATCACGGCGTGCAGCTCGCCGTGGACCTCGACGTCGAAGCCCGCCGCGGTGAAGGCGTCCCCGTGCCCGACCGTGTGCACCCGGCCCGGGTAGGCGGGGGCGAGCCGGTCGGCGACGCTGCGCAGCGTCCACAGCCCGGCGGCCGGGTTCGCGTCGAGGGCGGCGCGCAGCCGTCCCTCGTCGAAGTGGTCCGGGTGCTCGTGGGTGACGAGGAGGGCGTCGGCGCCGAGCACCGCGTCCTCCTCCGTGAACATCCCCGGATCGAGGACGAGCGTCCGCCCGTCCTTCTCCAGCCGGACGCAGGCGTGGGACTTCTTCGTCAGCTTCACGGCCTCACCCTACGCCGGGCGTGCGGGCCCGGCCCGGGCGCGCTACGCGGGCGGCGTGGTCTCCTCCTCGATGACCCGGCCGACGGTGCCGAGCGCGGTCTCGGCCGCCGGCAGGCCGCAGTAGACGGCGGTGTGCAGCACGATCTCGCGGATCTCGGCGGGCGACAGGCCGTTGCGCAGGGCGGCGCGGGTGTGGTCGGCGAGCGCCTCCCGGTGGCCGCCGGCGATCAGCGCCGTCAGGGTGACGACGCTGCGGGTGCGGCGGTCGAGGCCCTCCCGGGCCCAGACCTCGCCCCAGGCGTAGCGGGTGACCAGCTCCTGGAAGTCGGCCGCCGTCGCGTCGGCGAGCGCCCGGTCGACGTGGGCGTCGCCGAGGACCTCCCGGCGGAGCCCGAGCCCCGCGTCGTACGGGTCGGGGCGGCCGGCCGGCGGCTCCTCGCCGTCCTCGGGGGCGGCCGGGGCGGCGGCGGGCTCGGCCGGGACCGGGGCCGCCGGGGGCACGGGCGGCAGGGCGGCGAGGGTGCCGCTGGGGTCGTGGCCGGTCGCCGAGAAGTGCTCCAGGAGGAGGTCGGTGACGGCCGCGGGCTGCTCGACCGGGGCGAGGTGGGAGGCGCCCGGGACGACGGCGAGCTTGGCGTCGGCGATGCCGGCGACGAGGGTGCGGGCCTCGGCCGGGCCGGTGACCCGGTCCTCGGAGCCGACCAGGACGAGCGCGGGCACGCCGATGGAGCCGAGGGCGGCCCGGACGTCGAAGACGGCGAGGGCCTCGCAGGCGGCGACGTAGCAGGAGGCGTCGGTGGTCCGCACCATCTGGACGGCCCAGTCGACGATGGCCGGCTGGTTGGCGGCGAAGTGCGGGGTGAACCACTGCTCAGGCGCGGCGCGGGCCATCGGCTCCAGTCCGTTGGCCCGGACCACGACCCCGCGCTGGCGGAACTCGTCGGCGGTGCCGAAGCGCGGCGCGGTGGCGACCAGCGCCAGCGAGGCGACCCGGTGCGGGGCCCGCAGGGCGAGGTCGAGGCCGACGGCGCCGCCGAGGGAGCAGCCGGCGTAGCCGAAGCGCTGGACGCCGAGGACGTCGAGGGTGGCGAGGAGCCGGTCGCCGAGTTCCGCGACGGAGGTGAAGGGCTGGGCGGGCGCGCCGCCGTGTCCGGGCAGGTCGAAGCGGACCACCCGCCGGTCCCGGGTCAGCTCCGGGACCTGGCGGTCCCACATGTGGAAGGTGGTGCCCAACGAGGGGCCGAGGACCAGGACGGGCGCGTCCTCGGGCCCGTCGACTCGGTATTGCAGGGTGTTCGTCGGTGTCTCGCTCACTCGCCCGACCCTCTCATCCCTTCGGCCCCGGCGGAGCGCCGGGGCGGAATTCGGTGGCCGGGAGAGCGTACGGGAGCCCCGCGGACCGGCGTACGGGGGCAGACGTGAGAGCCCGGCGCCCGGCGTGCGCGGGGCAGGCGTACGGGCCCGGCGTACGGGGGTGTCAGTGGCCCCGGCGGACGCGGGCGGCCCGGCGGGCCTCGGCCAGCTTGCGTTCCTCGGCGGAGCGGCGGGACTCGTTCTTGGCCCGGCCGGGCTTGCCGGGGACGGTGCCCATGCCGCGGAACTGCGCGCCGCCGCGTTTGGGGCGCTCGGCGCTGGGGGCGGCGCCGTCGACGGGGACGCCGGACGGCGCCCGGGCTCCGGTGAGGCGGGTGAGCTCCGCCTCGCCGGAGCGGACCTGGGTGACCCGGGGCCGGAGCCCCGCGTCCGCCATGAGCCGGAGCACGTCCTTGCGCTGGTCGGGCAGGACCAGGGTGACGACGGTGCCGGAGCCGCCGGCGCGGGCGGTGCGGCCGCCGCGGTGCAGGTAGTCCTTGTGGTCGGCCGGCGGGTCGACGTTCACGACGAGGTCGATCTCGTCGACGTGGATGCCGCGCGCGGCCACGTTGGTGGCCACCAGGACAGTCACCTCGCCGCTGCGGAACCGCTCCAGGGTGCGGGTGCGCAGCGGCTGCGACTTGTCGCCGTGCAGGGCGGCGGCGCGGACGCCGCTGCCGCGCAGGTGCGCGGTGAAGCGGTCGACGGACGCCTTGGTGGACAGGAACATGATCGTGCGCCCGTCGCGGGCGGCGATCTCCGTGGCGGTGGCGAACTTGTCGGCGCCGTGCACCTGGAGCACCCGGTGCTCCATGCCGTCGACGGCGGCGGCCGTGGGGTCGGCGGAGTGGGCCGCCGGGTCGTGGAGGTAGCGCTCGACCAGGAGATCGACGCCGCGGTCGAGGGTGGCGGAGAACAGCAGGCGCTGGCCGTCCTCGCGCACCAGGTCGAGCAGGGCGGTGACCTGGTCGGTGAAGCCCAGGTCGGCCATCTGGTCGGCCTCGTCGAGGACGGTGATCGCCACCTGGTCGAGGCGGACGTCCTTGCGCTCGACGAGGTCCACGAGGCGGCCGGGGGTGGCGACCACGACCTCGGCCCCCTCGCGCAGCGCGGTGGCCTGCCGGCCGATCGACATGCCGCCGACCACGGTGACCGTCCGCACCCCCAGCTCCCGGGCGTACGGGGCGAGCGCGTCGGTGACCTGCTGGGCCAGCTCGCGGGTGGGGACGAGGACGAGCGCCCGGGGCCTGCGGGACTCGGCCCGGCGGCCCGCGGTGCGCACGAGGAGCGGCAGCCCGAAGGCGAGGGTCTTGCCGGACCCGGTACGGCCCCGGCCCAGCACGTCCCGCCCGGCGAGGGCGTCCGGCAGGGTCGCCGCCTGGATCGGGAAGGGCGTCACGACGCCCTGTTCGGCGAGCACCTTCCGCACCCCCGCGGGCAGGTCCAGCTCGTCGAAGGAGGCGACGGCGGGGAGGCCGGGGGTGCGGCCTGCCGGGCGCGCGAAGTCCTCCTCGGCGGCGGTGGGGCGAGGGGTGCGGTCCGGGCGGGCTGAACTGTTCATGGGTTCCATTGTGGGTCAAGGAGGGCGGCCGGGGCCCCGGAGGCGGGGTACGGGGGCTTGCCCCCGCGCCGGGGTCCCGGCCGCCGGCCGGTGGGCGGGCCCGTCAGCGGGCCTCGCGGATGGGCTCCCCCGTCCGGTGCAGGTGGCCCAGGATCTCGCGGTACGAGCGGAGCAGCCCGACCTCGTAGTAGGGGATGTCCTCCTCCTCGCAGAACGCCCGGGTGATCTCGGCGGCGCGGCCGAGCGCGGGGGTCGGCATGCTCGGGAAGAGGTGGTGCTCGACCTGGTAGTTCAGGCCGCCCATGAGGGTGTCGACGAACGGGCCGCCCCGGACGTTGCGGGAGGTGAGGACCTGGCGGCGGAGGAAGTCCAGCTTCATCCCGGGCGTCACCATCAGCATGCCCTTGTGGTTGGGGGCGAAGACGCATCCCATGTAGACGCCGATCAGTGCCTGGTGCACGGCGAGGAAGGCGACCGCCTTGCCGGCGGGGAGGGCCGCGAACACGGCGCCGAAGTAGGCGGCGAAGTGGGCGACGAGCAGGGCGCCCTCCAGGACGGGCCGCTTCATGGTGGGGCTGCGCAGCGCGCGGAAGCTGTTGAAGCTGAGGTTGAGCCCTTCGAGGAGCAGCAGCGGGAAGAAGAGGTACGCCTGCCGCCGGCCGATGAACCGGGCCAGTCCGCTCGCCTCGCGGGCCTGGCGCTTGGACCAG
The DNA here is from genome assembly GCF_014654895.1 of Streptomyces filamentosus. Taxonomy (GTDB): domain Bacteria; phylum Actinomycetota; class Actinomycetes; order Streptomycetales; family Streptomycetaceae; genus Streptomyces; species Streptomyces filamentosus. Next base: position 271,685 of record NZ_BNBE01000001.1, read on the forward strand.
ACGAGGATGTCGGGGGCCACGTCGGGGTCCCGTTCCTCGTGGTTGGGGTTGGCGTGGTGGCGGGTGTGCTTGTTCATCCACCAGCCGTAGCTCATGCCCATGAGGAGGTTGGCGGCGACGCGTCCGGCGATCTCGCTGGGCAGGCGGCGGCTGAACACCTGGCGGTGGGCCAGGTCGTGGGAGATCAGCGCGACCTGCGCGAAGACGACGGCCATCGCCGCGGCCAGTCCGAGCTGGAGCCAGGTGTCGCCGAGGGCGAACAGCGCGTACCAGCCGCCGGCGAAGGCGAGGAGCACGAGGCCGAAGCGCACCGTGTAGTAGAGGGGCCGGCGGTCCAGCAGGCCCTCCGCGGCCATCCGGCGGCTCAGCCGGGCGAAGTCGCTGGCACCGGGGGCGGGCCGCCGCGTGGGGGCCCCGCTGGTGGTGGGGACGTCCGTGGTCGTCGCGAACTCTGTGCTCATGGGAAGAAGTCTGCGGATCGGCGGCGGCCGTCGGCAGCCGCCCAGCACCCCTCTTCCAGGGGGAGTTAACTCCCCCTTGCGGGCCCTCCGCCGGGCCCTCTGACGTACCCTCGGTGGGGAGCGGGACCCGTGCGCGGGCCGCGGGGAGACCGAAGACTGGAGCCGGGAGCTGCTGGACCCGTGACACCGACCCGGTTACGACAGCGCGTCCGCGCGGAGCTGTGTCCCTGGCTGGTCGAGGGGCTGGTGGCCGCGAGGCGCGGTCTGGCACTGGCGTTCCTCTCGCAGCTGGGGGCGGTTCCGCTGCTCGCCCTCTCGGTGGCCTCGTTCGGGGTGACGCCGGTGGGCCTCGGTGTCCTGACGCTGCCGATCGCGCTGCTCGCGGTGCGCGGGTTCGCCGACATGCACCGGCGGTTCCTGCGCGAGTGGTGGGGGGTGCGCGTGCCCCGTCCGTACCGCCCCGATCCGGTGGACGACTTCGAGCCGCTCGACGTGCCGAGCAGCATCCGGTACTACCGGCGGCTCGTGACCGATCCGGCGACCTGGCGGGACCTGCTGTGGCTGCTGATCGACGCGCCGCTGGGGCTGGTCCTCGGCCTGCTGCCGGCGTGGCTGATCATCTACGGGATCCACGGGGTGGTGGCCACGCCGTTCTTCTGGCCGTACATGGAGGAGTTCTACGGCTACGGCCTGACCTGGCCGGTGCACAGCCGGCCCATGGCGGTGCTCGCGTTCGTCCAGGGCGTGGGGATCCTGTTCCTGGGCTTCTGGAGCGGGAAGCGGCTGCTGCGGACCTACACGAGGGTCACGCGCCGGCTCCTCGCCCCCACCGCGAAGGACGATCTGTCGCGCCGGGTGGTCGAGTTGACCGAGACCCGGTCGGCCGCGGTGGACGCGCAGGCCGCGGAGCTGCGGCGGATCGAGCGCGACCTGCACGACGGCGCGCAGGCCCGGTTGGTGGCGGTCGGGATCAAGCTGGGTCTGGCCGAGCAGTTGCTGGGCCGGGATCCGGAGGTGGCGCGGCGGCTGCTGGTGGAGGCGCGCCAGGCCGGTGCGCAGGCGCTCGCCGAACTCCGGGACCTGGTGCGGGGGATCCATCCGCCGGTGCTGGCGGAGCGGGGTCTGGAGGGCGCGGTCCGGGCGCTCGCGCTCGACCTCCCGATACCGGTGCGGGTCGACGTCGACCTGCCGGGGCGCGCCCAGGCGCCGGTGGAGTCGGCCGGGTACTTCGCGGTGGCGGAGGCGCTGGCGAACGTCGCCAAACACAGCGGCGCCACGTCGGCGTGGGTCCGCGTCGGCTACGCCGGGGAGCGGCTGACCATGGTGGTCGGCGACGACGGGGCGGGGGGCGCGGTGGCCAGGGAGGGCGGGGGGCTGGACGGGCTGCGCCGCAGGCTGGCGCCGTTCGACGGGACCCTGGAAGTGGACAGTCCGGTGGGAGGGCCCACCACAGTGAGGATGGAGCTGCCGTGCGTGTTGTGATCGCCGAGGACCTGGCCCTGCTGCGGGAGGGCATCATCCAGTTGCTCACGCTGAACGACTTCGAGGTCGTCGAGGCCGTGGACAACGGGCCGGACCTGTTACGGGCGCTCCTGGAGCACCGGCCGGACGTCGCGGTGGTCGACGTACGCCTGCCCCCCACGTTCACCGACGAGGGGCTCCAGGCGGTGGCCCGGGCGCGCCGCGAGCTGCCGGGGCTGCCGGTGCTGGTGCTGTCGCAGCACGTGGAGCACCTGTACGCGCGGGAGTTGCTCTCCGACCACCGGGGCGGGATCGGCTACCTGCTGAAGGACCGGGTCTTCGAGGTGAGCGAGTTCGTGGACGCGGTGCGGCGGGTGGCGGCGGGCGGCACCGCCATGGACACCTCGGTCGTCGCCCAGCTGCTGGCCCGCAACGAGACGCGGGGGACGGTGGAGGCGCTGACGGCGCGGGAGCGGGAGGTGCTGGGGCTGATGGCCGAGGGGCGCAGCAACGCGGCGATCGCGCGGCAGATGAACATCGCGGAGAAGTCGGTGAGCAAGCACACCAACAACATCTTCGGGAAGCTGGGCCTGGCCCAGTCCTGCGACGACAACCGCCGGGTGCTGGCGGTGCTCGCCCACCTCAACCTCTGACGGCCCATGACGGCCTGTGACGCCCGGCAGGCGCCGGGCGTCCGGCCGGCCCCGGTCCCGGCCGGCCCTAGTCCCGGGCGGCGCAGCCGGGGCGCGGGCCGGGGGGCAGCGGGGGTTCCTCCTCGACCACGCCGTGGGCCTGGAGCTCTTCGACCCAGCGGCCGAGGGCGACCCTGACCAGGAGGGGGTCCATGGCCCACACCCGGCCGAGGTGGACCGCCGCCGGGGCGAGCCGCCACCGGTGCTGCTGCAGGGCGATCCACATGGCCGCGGTGTCGGAGCCGCTCCTCCAGCAGCGGCCGGTGACCGTGCAGCGCAGCACGAGCCCCCCGTCGCCGGTGACCTCCCCGGTCACGCCGGGCGTCGGCCTCACTCTGGTCCACAGGTCGTCGTCTTCCACCACACGCTCCTCGTTGCTCGCGGCTGCCGGCGGCGCTTGCCGGAACCCCTTGCTCCCCGAGCATGCGCGGTCGCCCTGCGTGAGGATGCCAGGGTAGGGCCGACCGAGGTCCGGCGGAAACCGGGTCACGCCCCCCGTGCCGGGGGGAGTTTCTCCCACCCCCCGGCCCGCGGGGCCCGCCCGTCGGGCCGGCGGCTCCGCCTCAGTCGGCGGTGCCGGCGCCGACCGGGCTGCCGGCGGGGGGTGCCCCCGCGGGGCCGACGGCGCCGACGAAGATGCGCATCGCCTGGGCGAGCTCCTCGCCGGTCGGCGCCTTCTCCGGGTCGAGGAGCCACTGGAGGCCGAGGCCGGAGACGAGGGCGAGGTGGAAGGAGCCCACCAGCCACAGGGTCCGGTCGGCGGCGGAGTCGCCGAGGTGGGGGGTGAGCGGGGCGGCCAGGGCCATCCGGGCCCGCTCGTACATCTCGGCCAGCTGCTCGCGGAGCCCGGGGACGCGGTCGGCCTGGGCGAACGCCTCGATGCTGGCGAGCAGGAGGGGGCGGTGCGTCACGAAGAACTCCGTGACGCGCTCCCAGGCGGCGTCGACCGTGGGGTCCGCCGCCTCCTCCAGGATGCGGCGCAGCTCCTGCCCCCATTCCTCGAACGCTTCGATCACCGCCGCACTGAGCAACGCCTCCTTCGAGCCGAAGTGGTAGCCGATGGAGGCGAGATTCGCACCGGACGCGGCGACGATGTCACGCGCCGTGGTGCGGGCGTACCCGCGCTCGTACAGGCATTTCTTGGCACCGACCAGCAGGTCTTCTCGATTTCCCACAGTTGCATCCTAACCTTGGTCGCACATTTGTCACAGACATGCGTATCAGACAGATGTCTCTTACTTCTGTCTCAGACGGCCCTCTTAGACGCTCGGCTTATACGCTCGTACTAGACAACCATCTAGGACGTACGTATGGTTCAGTTCTATGAACGCAGACACGCAACGTGCCGACCGCAAGGCATGGTTCGGGCTCGCCGTCCTGATCCTCCCCGTCCTCCTGATCTCCCTCGACATGCACGTCCTGTCGTACGCACTGCCGATGATCAGCGCTTCTCTGGAGCCCAGCAGCTCGCAGCTGCTGTGGATCATCGACATCTACCCGTTCATGCTCGCGGGGCTGCTGCTGACGATGGGCACGCTCGGTGACCGGATCGGTCGCCGGAAACTCCTGCTCTTCGGCGCCGCCGCCTTCGGCCTCGCGTCCGCGTTCGGTGCCTACTCGGACAGCGCGGAGATGCTGATCGCGACCCGGGCGCTGCTCGGTCTCGGCGGCGCGACGCTGATGCCGTCGACGCTCTCCCTGATCCGCAACATGTTCCACGACGACGAGCAGCGCCGCGTGGCCATCGCGGTGTGGACCGGCGCCTTCGCCGCCGGCGCCATGCTCGGCCCCCTCATGGGCGGTGCCCTCCTGGAGCACTTCTGGTGGGGCTCGGTCTTCCTCGTCAACCTGCCGATCATGGCGCTGCTCATCCTGCTCGCGCCGGTGATGCTGCCGGAGTCCAAGGACCCGAACCCCGGTCCGTTCGACCTGCTCAGCGCGGTCCTGTCGCTGGCGTCGATGCTGCCGACCATCTACGGCATCCAGCACATCGCCCAGGACGGCATCAGCGTCACGCCGCTCGTCGTCATGGCGGCCGGCCTGTTCCTCGGGTACGTCTTCCTCCGCCGCCAGAAGTCGCTGGCGCAGCCGATGCTGGACGTGAAGCTGTTCCGCAGCAAGGGCTTCACCGCCTCCATCACCGCGAACACCCTCGGTGTCTTCTCGATGGTGGGTTCCAGCCTCTTCACCACCCAGTACCTCCAGATGGTGGCCGGTGTGCGGCCGTTCGTCGCCGGTCTGTACGCCCTCCCGGCGGCCGGCGCCGCCATGACCGCCGCCGCCCTCGCCCCGATCGTCGTCCGGCGGGTCCGCCCGGCGTTCGTCGTCGGCGCGGGCCTCCTCATCGGCGCCGTCGGCTTCGTCCTCCTCGGGCAGCTCGACGGCGGCACCGGGGTCGCCGCGCTGGTCGCCGGAACGGCGACGATGGCCGGCGGCATCACCCTCGTCCTGACCATCTCCTCCGACATGATCATCGCCACCGCCCCGCCGGAGAAGGCGGGCACCGTCTCGGGCCTCTCGCAGATCGCCACCGAGTTCGGCGGCGCGCTCGGCATCTCGGTCCTCGGCAGCGTCGGCACCGCCGTCTACCGCTCGGACCTCGCCGAGAACGCCCCCAGCGGCCTCGAACCGACCCTCCTGGAGTCCGCCCGGGACACCCTGGGCAACGCCCTCGACGTCGCCACCCGCGTCCCGCAGGACCTGGGCCAGGCGCTGGCCGCCGCGTCCCGCGCGGCCTTCACCCACGGCCTCCAGATCGCGATGTACACCGCCGCCGGCCTGCTGGCCCTGATGGCCCTGCTCGCCTTCACCCTGCTGCGCCAGGTCCGCATCGGCGCCCAGACCAAGGTCGTCGACTGCGCCCCGGCCCCGCAGGCGGACCGGCCCCAGCCCACGGCGGCCGCCTACGCGGCGCAGGGCGCGCCGGAGTACGGCACCTCGAACGGCTACGGCGCCCCGAACGGCTACGGCCCCTCGACCGGATACGGGACGCCGACCGGATACGGGACGCCGAGCACGTACGACGCGCAGGACCCGCAGGGGCAGCAGGGCCCCCGCCACCGGAGGGACGGCGGTCAGTCGACCCAGTGGTGACCTGAACAGACGTGAGTGCCGGGCCGGTTCGCCGCCCCGGCACACACGTGTGTCCGGGGACGGACGGGACGGCACGGGGTGGGTCGGGGGCGGGCACGGGGCGGGTCGGGGCGGACGTTGGATGGGTCGGGGCGGACGCGGGATGGGTCGGGGGCAGTGGATGCGTGCGGGAGCGGCTGGGCGACGGGAACGGCCCGGGGGCGGGAACGGCCCGGGCGCGGAGGCGCCTCCGCTGCGGGGCCCTGAGACAGAAGGGTCCCGGCGCGGGAGCCCCGAGACCGAGAACGCCGGGCCCCGGGGCGCCCGGGTCCGGGGCGTCCCGGGTCCGGGCGTGGGGTGGGTGCCGGGTGCGGGGGTGGGGTGGGTGCCAGGCCAGGTGCGGAAGGGATGACGGGTGCGGGCAGGACGAAGGCCCGTGCCGGGGGCGCTGGGGGCGCTCCGCGGCACGGGCCGGGTGGACGGTCGGGGTGGGCGGGTGGGGTCAGAGGCCGAGTTCGTTGTCGAGGATGTCGAAGAGGTCGTCGGCCGAGGCCGCCTCCAGCGCGCCGGCGCCGTCCGCCTCCTCCTGCTCCCGTTCCGCGCCCGCCGCGCCGTCGGCCCACCGGGCGCTCAGGGCGCGCAGCCTGGCCCCGATGCGGGCGTGCTCGGCCGGGTCGGGCGTCGCGGTGCCCAGGAGGCGTTCCAGCCTGGCCAGTTCGTCCTCGACGGTGGGCTCGGCCGTCTCCTCCACGAGTTCACCGAGGAGGTGCGCGGCGACCGCCACCGGTGTCGGGTGGTCGTAGATGAGCGTGGAGGTCAGCCGCAGGCCGGTCGCGGCGCCGAGCCTGTTGCGCATCTCGACCGCCGCGAGGGAGTCGAAGCCCAGCTCGGAGAAGCCCCGTTCGGCGTCGACGGCTTCCGGTCCGGCGTGGCCGAGGACCGCGGCGACATGGGTGCGGACCAGGGTGAGGAGCAGCGCCCGCCGGTCCGCGTCGGACAGTCCGGCGAGGCGGCCGGCGAGCGTGCCGGGCCCGTCGGTCCGCCCGGCCCCGGCCGGGCGCCGGTCCCTGCGCACGGGTCCGGTGACGAGCTCCCTGAAGAGGGCGGGCACCCCTTCCGTCGCGGCCCGGGCCCTGATCGGCGCCGTGTCGAGCCGTACGGGGACGAGGACGGCCTCGTCGGAGCGGAGGGCCGCGTCGAAGAGGGCCAGGCCCTCCCGCACGTCGAGCGGGGCGACTCCGGAGCGGGCCATCCGCGCCCGGTCGGTCTCGCTCAGGCCCTCCCCCATGCCGTCCGCCCCGTCCTCGGCTCCCCACAGGCCCCAGGCCAGGGAGAGGCCGGGCAGTCCGGCGGCCCTGCGCCGCCGGGCGAGGGCGTCCAGCGAGGCGTTGGCGGCTGCGTAGTTCGCCTGCCCGGCGCTGCCGGTGGTGCCGGCGAGCGACGAGAAGAGGACGAAGGACCGCACGTCCTGGCGGGTGGCCAGGGCGTCCAGGTGCAGGGCCGCGTCCAGTTTGGGCCGCAGGACGGTGTCGAAGCGTTCCGGGGTGAGGGCGGCGAAGGTCCCGTCGTCGAGGACGCCCGCCGTGTGCACGATGCCGGTCAGCGGGTGCCCGGCGGGCAGTGCCGCCACGGCGTCGGCCAGGGCCGTCTCGTCCGCGACGTCGCAGGCCCGGACCGTGACGCCGGCCGCGCCGAGGGCGAGGAGCTCGTCCCGGAGGGCTTCGGCACCGGGCGCCCGTTCACCGGAGCGGCTGAGCAGCAGCAGGTGCCGCACGCCGTGCGCGGTCACGAGGTGCCGGGCCAGGATCGCGCCCAGTCCGCCGGTCCCGCCGGTGACGAGCACGGTCCCGTCGGGGTCGAAGGCGGCCGGTCCGGCCTGCCCCGTCCCGTCCTCCGCCCCGGTGCCGGCCTGCACGAGGCGGGGCACCAGGAGCCGGTCACCGCGGACGGCGACCTCCGGGACGCCGAGCGCCACGGCGGCGGCGAGACGGTCGTCCCCTCCGGTGCCGGGCTCGACGTCGACGAGGGCGACGCGGTCCGGGTACTCCTCGCGCACGGAGCGGACCAGGCCCCACAGGGGGGCGTGGGTGAGGTCGGCGGAGGCGTCGTCCCCGGTGGCGGCGACCGCTCCCTCGGTGACGACCACGACACGTGCGGCGGCGAGCCGTTCGTCGGCGAGCAGCCCGTGGAGCACGCCGACGGTGCCGAGCAGCACGGCCCGCGCCCGGTCGGCCTCGGGAAGCGCCGGGTCCGGAGCCGTACCGTCCGCCCCTTCCTTCACCTCCGTTCCGTCCGCTCCGTGCACGACGATCGTCCCGGGGACGGTGCCCCCGTCGTCGAGGGTCCGGGCCAGGTCGGCGAGGAGGACGTACGGCTCCGTCTCCCCGGCTCCGGCCGGGGCGGCCTCCCTCCAGACGACCCGGTGGAGCGCGGCGCCCGCGCTCCGGCCGGAGGGGCCGGGCCCGCCGGCCGGGACGGCGCGTGCCACCAGGGATCCGACCGTGAGGACGGGGGCGCCGGAGGTGTCGTAGGCGTCGACGGCCAGGGCTCCGGCGGCGTCCTCGCGGAGCCTGACCCGCAGGGCCGTGGCGCCCGCGGAGTACAGCGTCACGCCGTTCCAGGAGAACGGCAGCCTCGGCCCCTCTTCGGGGTCCTCGGGCAGGCCGGTGGGCAGGAGGGAGGCGTGCAGGGCCGCGTCGAGGAGTGCCGGGTGCAGCCCGAAGCCCTCGCCGCCGCCGGGGGCGTCCTCCTCCGGCAGCTCCACCTCTGCGAGGATCTCGCCGCTCCCCCGCCAAGCCCGCCGCAGCCCCTGGAAGGCCGGCCCGTATCCGTACCCCTGACCGGCCAGTTCGCCGTACGCGTCGGGGAGTTCGATCTCCTCGGCGCCTTCCGGGGGCCAGACGGACAGGTGCGCGGGTTCGGTGAGGGGGGCGAAGGCGGGGAGCAGGGTTCCGGCGGCGTGGACGGTCCACTCCGCGTCCGGGTCCTGGCCGTCGGGCCGGGCGTGGATCCTGACCGTCCGCCGCCCCGCCTCGTCGGGCCCGGAGACCGTCACCAGGACCTGGACGCCGCCCCGCTCGGGCAGCGGCAGGGGCGCGGTGAGGGTCAGCTCGTCGAGCCGGTCGCAGCCCGCGTGCTCACCGGCGTGCACGGCGAGTTCGACGAAGGCGGAGCCCGGCACGAGGACGGCGCCCGCCACCCTGTGGTCGGCGAGCCACGGCTGCGCGGCCTGCGACAGCCGGCCCGTCAGCGCGACGCCGCCGGAGTCGGGCAGCTCGACCGCGGCGCCCAGCAGCGGGTGCCCGGCCGGCCGCAGCCCCAGCGCCGAGGCGTCCACGGCGGCGGGTGCCGCGTCGAGCCAGTAGCGCACGTGCTGGAAGGCGTACGTGGGCAGGTCGACGCGCCGGGCACCGAAGCCCCCGAACAGCGCCTCGCCGTCGAGGCCCGCCCCACGGACGAAGAGCTCCGCGAGGGCGGTGAGGAAGGTGGTCGGTTCGTCGCGCTCGCGGCGCAGGGCCGGAACGAGGAGAGCGTTGTCGGGCTCCTCCAGGGACGCCTGGGCCATCGCGGTCAGGATGCCGTCGGGGCCGAGTTCGAGGTACGAGGTGACACCCGCGCCCTCCAGGGCGCGGACGCCGTCGGCGAACCGGACCGCCTGGCGGACGTGCCGCACCCAGTACTCCGGGTCGGTGAGGTCGGACGCCTCCGCGAGCCGGCCGGTCACGTTCGACACGACCGCGATACGCGGCTCCGCGTAGGCCAGACCACGCACGACCTGCCGGAACTCCTCCAGCATCGGATCCATCAACGGCGAGTGGAAGGCGTGCGAGACCTTCAGCCGCTGCGTGGCGACACCACGCTCCTCCAGCACCGCAACGACCTTCTCGACGGCCGCCTCGGCACCCGAAATCACCGTGGAGGAAGGACCGTTGACGGCGGCTATGCCGATCTCGTCCTCACGGCCGGCCAGCAGCGGGAGTACGTCCGCCTCGGCCGCCCGGACCGCGACCATCACCCCGCCGGAAGGCAACGCCTGCATCAGACGGCCACGAGCCGCGACGAGACGGCAGGCGTCCTCCAGCGAGAACACCCCCGCCACGTGGGCGGCGGCGATCTCGCCCACCGAATGACCCGCCAGATAGTCCGGCCGGACGCCCAGGGACTCGACCAGACGGAACAACGCGACCTCGACGGCGAAGAGCGCGGGCTGGGTGTAGACCGTCTGCCCCAGCAGCTCACCGGAGTCCTTGATCACCTCACGCAGCGGACGTTCGAACGCGCCCTGTCCGTCCAGGAGTTCGCACGTCTCGTCCAGGGCCTTGGCGAAGAACGGGAACGCGGCGGCAAGGCCCTCCGCCATCCCCACCCGCTGCGCGCCCTGCCCCGTGAACAGGAAGGCGAGGCGACCGCCGGTGCGCCCGACGACCGTACGCGGGGAGGGCGAGCCCTCCGCCACGGCGGCCAGGCCGTCCAGGAGTTCCTCGCGCGTCGCGCCGAGCACGACCGCGCGGTGCGTGTGCCTCGTGCGCGACGTGAGCGCGGCGTGGGCGACATCGAGCGGACCGGAGGCGGATCCGGCAGCGAACGCCCTTAGACGGGAAGCCTGTTCGCGCATGGCCTCCTCCGTGCGTCCGGACACCACCCACGGCACCGGGACTCCCGAAGGCCACTCCCCCACCGCCGCCTCCGCCTCGACGGACGGAGCCTCCTCCAGAATCACATGCGCGTTGGTGCCGCTGATGCCGAACGACGAGACACCCGCACGACGCGGAACACCCTCGGACGCCTCCCACGGCCGGGACTCCGTCAGCAGCTCGACCTCACCCGCCGACCAGTCCACATGCGACGACGGAGCATCCACGTGAAGCGTCTTCGGCAGCACGCCGTGCCGCATGGCCTGCACCATCTTGATGATGCCGGCGACGCCGGCAGCGGCCTGCGTGTGACCCAGGTTCGACTTCACCGAACCGAGCCACAGCGGCCGGCCCTCCGGGCGCTCCTGACCATACGTCGCCAGCAGAGCCTGCGCCTCGATCGGATCGCCCAGGGTCGTGCCCGTCCCGTGCGCCTCGACCGCGTCCACGTCCGCCGCCGACAGACCCGCGTTCGCCAGCGCCGCACGGATCACCCGCTGCTGCGACGGACCATTGGGGGCCGTCAGACCATTGCTCGCACCGTCCTGGTTCACCGCCGAACCCCGTACGACGGCCAGGACCTGGTGTCCCTTGGCGCGGGCGTCGGAGAGGCGCTCCACGACGAGGACGCCGACGCCCTCGCCCCAGCCCGTACCGTCCGCGGCCTCCGCGAACGCCTTGCACCGGCCGTCGGCCGCGAGACCACGCTGACGGCTGAAGTCCACGAAGGTCTCCGGCGTCGCCATCACCGTCACACCACCCGCCAGGGCGAGCGAGCACTCACCCCGGCGCAGGGCCTGGATGGCCCAGTGCAGGGCCACCAGCGACGACGAGCACGCCGTGTCCACCGACACCGCCGGACCCTCCAGGCCCAGGGCGTACGCCACCCGGCCGGAGACCACACTGCCGAGGCTTCCGTTGCCGAGGTAGCCGCTGACGTCCTCGGGCACCGTGCCGAGGCGGGTGCCGTAGTCGTGGTACATGACGCCGGCGAAGACGCCGGTCTGGGAGCCCTTCAGCGACGACGGGTCGATGCCCGCCCGCTCGATCGCCTCCCACGACGCCTCAAGCAGCAGCCGCTGCTGCGGATCCGTCGCCAGCGCCTCGCGCGGACCCATGCTGAAGAACTCGGCGTCGAAGTCGGCCGCGTCGTGGAGGAAGCCGCCCTCGCGGGCGAGGCTCTTGCCGGGGACGCCGGGCTCGGGGTCGTACAGGCCCTCGATGTCCCAGCCCCGGTCCTCCGGGAAGCCGGTGATGCCGTCGCGGCCTGCGGCGAGCAGTTCCCACAGTTCCTCGGGGTTGCGCACGTCGCCGGGGAAGCGGCAGCTCATGCCGACGATCGCGATCGGCTCGTCGTCGGAGAGCACGACGGCCGGGGCGGTCGCGGCGGGGCCCTCGTCGCGGTCCTCGACCAGTTCGCTCTTGAGGAAGCGGGCGAGGACGTCGGAGGCGGGGTAGTCGAAGACGAGGGTGGCGGGCAGCCGCAGTCCGGTCGCCTTGCCGAGGCGGTTGCGCAGGGTGACCGCCGCGAGGGAGTCGAAGCCGAGTTCCTTGAACGCGCGCTGCGGTTCCACGGCGTCCTTGCCGCCGTGTCCGAGGACCGCCGAGACCTCCGAGCGCACGAGGTCGACCAGGAAGGTGTCGCGTTCGTCCGCCGACAGGCGCGCCAGGCGGTCCCGCAGACCGGTGGAGCCGGGGTCCGCGGTTCCGGCGCTCGCCCGGCGGGCGGGGGCCGGGACGAGGGTGCGGAGCATGGCCGGGACGGGGCGGGCGGCGCGGCGCACGGCGGCGAAGTCCCAGCGTACGGGCAGCAGGACGGGTTCGTCGGAGGCGAGGGCGGCGTCGAAGAGCGCGGTGCCCTCCTCGGCGGTGAGCGCGAGGACGCCGTCTGCCGCGATGCGGTCGATGTCGGCGCGGGTGAGCTTGCCGCCCATGCCCGCCCCGGTGTCCCACAGACCCCACGCGAGGGAGAGCGCGGGAAGACCCTCGGAGACCCGACGACGCGCCAGCGCGTCCAGATAACCGTTGGCAGCCGCATAGTTGCCCTGACCCGCACCGTCGAGCGTGCCCGCCATCGACGAGAACAGGACGAACGCGCTGAGATCCATCCCCCGCGTCAGCTCGTCCAGATGACGCGCCGCGTCCGCCTTCGGGCGCAGGACCACCTCCAGGCGCTCCGGCGTGAGCGAGGACAACACACCGTCGTCCACCACACCCGCCGTGTGGACCACGGCCGACAACGCACGCCCGGCCGGAATCCGCCCCAACACCTCCGCCAGAGCCTCCCGCTCCGACACGTCCACCGACTCCACCACCACCGACTCCGCACCCAACGAAGCCAGCTCCTCCACCAGGTCCACCGCACCAGGAGCCTCCAGCCCCCGCCGACTCACCAACAGCAGGTGCCGCACGCCGTGTTCCGCCACCAGGTGCCGGGCCACCACCGCACCCAGACCACCCGTACCACCGGTGACCAACACCGTCCCCGCACCGTCGAACGACACCTCCCGCACACCCGCCGAAACCCGCGCCAGACGCGGCACGAGAACCCCACCGCCCCGCAGGACGACCTCCGGCTCACCGGACGGCAGGGCAGGGAGGGGGCCGTCGGCGTCCTGCCGCTCCACCCACACGATCCGGTCGGGGTTCTCGGCCTGGGCCGCACGCACCAGTCCGAGAACCGCTCCGCGGACCAGGTCGTCGGTGTCCCGTCCGGCGACGACGACCAGCCGGGAGTCCTCGGACTCCGGTTCGGCCAGCCAGTCCTGAAGGGTCGTCAGGATCTTTTCCAGTTCGTCGCGGAGTCCGCCGCTCCCGACGGTGACGACCACCGCGTCCGGGTGCGTCCCGGCGGCGGTGGCCTCCGGGGCCTTCGTCCACTCCACGCGGAACAGGGAGTCGTGCGCGAGGGCGGGGGCGGCGGTGAGCCGCTTCGGGTCCACGGCCCGCAGGGCGAGGGAGGCCACGGTGGCCACGGGGGCGCCGTCCGCGCCGGCGATGTCCAGCGCCAGGGTGTCGGGGCCGGAGCCGGTGAGGCGGACGCGCAGGGCTCCCGCTCCCGTGGCGTGGAGCCGTACGCCGCTCCAGGCGAAGGGGAGGCGGAGGGCGGCCGCGGGATCTCCGGCGGCCGGGTCCGTGTCGGCGCCCGCGGCGTGGAGTGCCGCGTCCAGCAGGGCGGGGTGCAGGCCGAAGCGCGCGGCCTGGTCCCGTACGGGCTCGGGGAGTTCGACCTCGGCGAAGAGTTCGTCGCCGCGCTTCCAGACGGCGCGCAGGCCCTGGAAGGCGGGCCCGTAGCCGTAGCCCTGCTCCGCCATGCGCGGGTAGAGGTCGCTCACGTCGACGGCGGTGGCGCCCTTCGGGGGCCAGGTCCCCAGGTCGGCGGCGGGCGCCGGCCGCTCGGGGGCGAGGGTGCCGGTGGCGTGGAGGGTCCACGGCGTGCCGGGCTCGTCGTCCTGGTCGTCGGGGCGCGCATGGATCCGGACCGGGCGCCGCCCGTCCGCGTCGGCGGTGCCGACGGAGACCTGCATCCGGACCCCGCCGCGCGGGGGCAGGACCAGCGGCGCGGTGAGGGTCAGCTCGTCGAGGAGGCCGCAGCCGACCTGGTCGCCGGCGCGGATCGCCATCTCGACGAAGGCGGTGCCGGGGAGCAGGACCGTGTCCCCCGCGGCGTGGTCGGCGAGCCACGGCTGGGTCTCCAGGCTCAGCCGTCCGGTGAGGAGCGCCTCGTCCGCGTCGGCGAGGGCGATCGCCGCGCCGAGGAGGGGGTGGTCCGCCTTGCCCAGGCCCCAGGCGGTGGGGTCGCCGGCGTCCCCGAGGGAGTCCGGCCAGTGGCGCCGGCGCTGGAAGGCGTACGTGGGGAGGTCGAGGCGGCGGGCGCCGCCGCCCGCGTGGAACGCCTCCCAGTCGACGGGGGCGCCGAGGACGTGGGCGCGGCCGAGTGCTTCCGCGAAGGCGACGGCGGCGGGCTCGCCGGGGGCGGGCGGACCGATGACGGCCGGGGTGAAGTCCTCGGTCGCGGCGGCCAGGACGGGGCCGGCGGGCGCGGGCGCGGGGCCCGCGTCGACGAAGAGGGTGTGGCCGCCCGCGACGAGGGCGGCGGTCGCCTCGGCGTACTCCTCCTCGGTGCGGGTCAGGAGGAGCTGCGCGCCGCCGGGACGTCCGGTCGCGGCCGGGGGTCCGGCGGCGGGGTCGGCGGCGAGGCGGGCGGCTTCGTCCAGGGAGAGTCCGCCGGCGAGGTGGGCGGCGGCGATGCCGCCGGAGCCGTGGCCGAGGACGGCGGCGGGCCGCAGTCCGTGGGCGCGCCAGAGGGCGGCGAGCGCGAGCTGTACGGCGAAGGCTCCGGCGCGGGCGACGGCCGGGTCGTCGGGCGAGGGCGCGTCCGGCTCGCCGCCGACGACGCGGGTCAGGTCCGGGCCGGTGTCGCCGTGGGCGCCGAGCGCGAGGGCCGTGGTCCGCAGGTGTGCGGCGAACAGCGGTGAGGACGCGGACAGTTCGCGGGCGACGCGGAGCCAGGGGGCTTGGTCCGCGGTCTCTCCGGGGGCGGCTTCGAGGCCGGGGAGGACGAGGACGGTGCGGGGTTCCCGGGCCGCGGCGCCCCGGATCACGGTGCCGGCTCCCTCCGCCGGTTCCGTGCCCTCGGCGAGGGCACGGAGTCCGGCGAGGAGGGCGGGGCGGTCCGGCGCGGTGAGGACGGCGCGGTGTTCGAGGGTGGCCCGGGTGAGCGCGAGGGAGTGGGCGAGGTCCTGGTGGCGCGGCTCGTCGCCCGTCTCCAGCCGGTGGAGGAGGCGGGCGGCCTGGGCCCTGAGCGCCGGTTCGTCGGCGGCGGAGAGGAGGACGGGGAGGGCGCGCGCGTCACGGGAGGCCGTGCCCGCCGGGTCCTGAGTCTCCCCCGCTCCTTCCGTCTCCCCCGCCCGTGCCGTCCGGTCCGCCGGGGCCGCCGGAGCGGGCGCCCAGGCGAGGGGCTCGGCGTCCGGCCTCGGCTCGCCGGTGGCGGTGTCGTCGGCGTCGGCGGTCTCCGGCGCCTCCTCGATGATCACGTGGGCGTTGGTGCCGCTGATGCCGAACGACGAGACGGCGGCCCGGCGCGGCGCGCCGTCCTCCTTCTCCCACGGGCGGGCGTCCGTGAGGAGGGCGACGGCTCCGGCCTCCCAGTCCACCTGGGACGTGGGGGCGTCGACGTGCAGCGTCTTCGGCAGGACTCCGTGCCGCATCGCCTGCACCATCTTGATGATGCCCGCGGCGCCCGCGGCGGCCTGCGT
This sequence comes from Streptomyces filamentosus, assembly GCF_014654895.1. Classification (GTDB taxonomy): domain Bacteria; phylum Actinomycetota; class Actinomycetes; order Streptomycetales; family Streptomycetaceae; genus Streptomyces; species Streptomyces filamentosus. The sequence continues at coordinate 287,263 of NZ_BNBE01000001.1, forward strand.
GTGCCCCATGTTGGACTTGATCGAGCCCAGCCACAGCGGCCGGTCGCCGGGGCGCTCCCTGCCGTAGGTGGCGAGGAGGGCCTGGGCCTCGATGGGGTCGCCGAGGCGGGTGCCGGTGCCGTGCGCCTCGACGGCGTCGACGTCGGCGGGAGCCAGCCGGGCGTCGGCGAGGGCGGCGCGGATGACGCGCTGCTGGGAGGGGCCGTTGGGGGCGGTCAGGCCGTTGCTGGCGCCGTCCTGGTTGAGGGCGGAGCCGCGTACCACGGCGAGCACGCGGTGGCCGTTGCGGCGGGCGTCGGACAGGCGCTCCAGGACGAGCAGGCCCACGCCTTCCGACCAGCCGGTGCCGTCGGCGGCCTCGGCGAAGGACTTGCAGCGGCCGTCCGGGGCGAGGCCGCGCTGCCGGCTGAACTCGACGAAGGTGCGGGGGGTGGACATGACCGTCACACCACCGGCGAGGGCGAGGGAGGAGGTGCCCTGCCGCAGCGACTGGCAGGCGAGGTGCAGGGCCACCAGCGAGGAGGAGCAGGCCGTGTCGATGGAGACGGCCTGGCCTTCGAGGCCGAGGCTGTAGGAGACCCGGCCCGAGACGACGCTGCTGTCGGTGCCCACGACGAGGAAGCCCTCGGCGCCCTCGGGCACCGTCCCGGGACGGGCGTGGTAGTCGGCCGCCATGACGCCGACGAACACCGACGTCTGGCTTCCGCGCAGGGTCTCCGCGTCGATGCCGGCCTGCTCGAACGCCTCCCACGACGCCTCCAGGATCACCCGCTGCTGCGGGTCCGTGGCGGCCGCCTCGTGAGGGCTCATGCTGAAGAACGAGGCGTCGAAGAGCGGGGCGTCGTGCAGGAACCCGCCCTCCTTCGCGTACGTCTTGCCGGAGCGCGAGGCATCGGTGTCGAAGACGCCGTCGAGGTCCCAGCCGCGGTCGGAGGGGAACGGCGTGACCGCGTCCCGGCCTTCGGCGACCAGCCGCCACAGGTCGTCCGGGTTCTCCACCCCGCCGGGGAACCGGCAGCTCATGCCGACGATGGCGATCGGTTCCCGGGCGGCGGCGGTGACCTGGTCGTGCCGCCGGCGGAGCCGCTCGTTCTCCAGAAGGGAGTTGCGCAGCGCTTCCGCTATCTGCTCGACAGAAGTACTCACGATTGCTGTACGCCTTCCTCGGTCACTCGGAATCGCTGCGTCGGGCCGCCTCGGCCAGCAGGGCCTCGACGTCCATGGCCATGATCGTTTCGCTCTGGTCGGCGGCCGTGTCCGGACCGGAGTCCGGGCCGGCGTCCGTGCCGGTCTCCGTCCGCGGAGTCCCGGCGGCGCCCTCCGGCGCCGCCAGCGCGAGGAGCGAGTCGAGCAGCCCGGCCTCGCTGACGCGTGCCAGCGTGAGGGCGTCGAGCGCCCTGCGGAACGTCTCCTCGTCGAGCCCGCCGGCCGGGGCGGCGGCCTCGGGGATGCCGGGGAGCAGTTCGGCGAGGAGGTACTTCGACAGGGCCACCGGGCTCGGGTAGTCGAAGATCAGCGTCGCGGGGAGCCGCTGCCCGGTCGCCTTGTTGAGCCGGTTGCGCAGTTCGATCGCGGTCAGCGAGTCGAAGCCGACCTCCTGGAAGGACCTGGCCGGGTCCACGGTGGCGGCGGAGACGTGTCCCAGGACCGCGGCCACGTGCGCGCAGACCAGGTTCTGGAGGAGGTGCAGCTGCTCGTCCTCCGCCAGGCCGGAGAGCTGCTGCTCCAGGCTCTCGTCCGCCGCCGGGGCCGCCGCGGCCCGCGCCTCCCGCGCCTGCCGGGCGGGCCGGGCGGCGTCCGGGGCGACCAGGCCGCGCAGCAGGGCCGGTACGCCGCCGGTGCGGCCCCGGAGGCCCGCCGGGTCGAGCCGTACGGGCATGAGCACCGCCTCCTCGGCGGTGAGGGCCGCGTCGAGGAGGGCAAGGCTGTCCTCCTCCGACAGGCCGACGACCCCGGAGGCGTTGATGCGGTGGACGTCGGCGCGGGTGAGCTTGCCGCCCATGCCCGCCCCGGTGTCCCACAGACCCCACGCGAGGGAGAGCGCGGGAAGACCCTCGGCGACCCGACGACGCGCCAGCGCGTCCAGATAGCCATTGGCAGCCGCATAGTTGCCCTGACCCGCACCGTCGAGCGTGCCCGCCATCGACGAGAACAGGACGAACGCGCTGAGATCCATACCCCGCGTCAGCTCGTCCAGGTGACGCGCCGCGTCCGCCTTCGGGCGCAGGACCACCTCCAGGCGCTCCGGCGTGAGCGACGACAGCACACCGTCGTCCACCACACCCGCCGTGTGGACCACGGCCGACAACGGACGCCCGGCCGGGATCCGGCCCAGCACCTCCGCCAGGGCCTCCCGCTCCGACACGTCCACCGACTCCACCACCACCGACTCCGCACCCAGCGAAGCCAGTTCACCGACGAGTCCGGGCGCTCCGGGGGCCTCCAGCCCCCGCCGGCTCACCAACAGCAGGTGCCGCACGCCGTGTTCCGCCACCAGGTGCCGGGCCACCACCGCGCCCAGACCACCCGTGCCACCGGTGACCAGCACCGTCCCCGCACCGCCGAACGACACCTCCCGCACCCCGGCCTGAGCCGGAGCCAGCCGGGGGGCCCGCACCTCGCCCCCGTGAAGGGAGAGTTCCGGCTCGCCCGAGGCGACGGCGGCGGGCAGGGCCCGCAGGGAGGCGTCGGATCCGTCCGACCGCACGAGGACGATCCGGTCCGGGTTCTCGGCCTGGGCCGCACGCACCAGGCCGGTGACGGCGCCGTCCACCAGGTCGTCGGTGCCGGACTCCGTCACCACGACGAGCCTGCCGCCCTCGTACCGACCGTCGGCGAGCCATCCCTGGAGGAGGCCGAGGACGCGCGCCAGCTCGTCCCGCAGCCCTCCTCCGCCCACCGGTACGAGCACGACGCCCGCGCCGGCGACGGCGTCGAGCCCGTCCGCCGTCTCCACGCCCCACTCGGCCGCCCAGGCGTACGACCCGGGGCCCACGAGCGCCCAGCGGCCCTCCAGGACCGCGGCCGGGTCGACGGACACCCCGGTCCACTCCGTGCGGTACAGGGCGCCCGCGCCGTCCGTCCGCCCCGCCGCCGCGATCTGGGCGGCCGACAGCGGGCGCGCCACCATCGAGCCGACCGACATGACCGGCAGGCCCGCACTGTCGGCGATGACGAGGGAGGACTCGTCGGGGGCCGCCGACGAGACCTTCACGCGCAGGGCGGTCACCCCCTCGGCGTGCAGGAACACGTCCGTCCAGGCGAAGGGGAGCGAGGCCCCTTCCGTGCCGCGCCGGGAGTTGTCGAGCAGTTCGGTCGCGTGCAGGGCGGAGTCCAGCAGCGCGGGGTGGAGGGCGAACGTGGCCGCGGCCCCGTGCGACGCCTCCGGCAGGGTGACCTCGGCGAAGACCTCGCCGTTCCGCTTCCAGGCGGCCCGCAGCCCCTGGAAGACGGGGCCGTAGGCGAGGCCGGCGGCGGCGAGTTCGCCGTACACGCCGTCCAGGTCGACGGCGACGGCCCCCTTGGGCGGCCACACGCCCAGACCGGCGGGGGCGTGCGGGGCCGCGTCGGTGAGCGCGCCGGTGGCGTGCAGCGACCAGGCGCGGTCCGCGGGCGCGCCCTCCTCCCGGGAGTGCACCGAGAACGGCCACCGGCCGCCCTCGTCGGGGTCGCCCACGGTGACGCGGATCTGGACCCCGCCGTGCTCGGGCAGGACGAGCGGCGACTGGAGGGTCAGCTCCTCCAGATGGGTCTGGCCCTTGTGCCGGGCCGCCCGGATCGCCATGTCGACGAAGGCCGTCCCCGGCAGCAGCACCGCACCGGCCACCGTGTGGTCGGCGAGCCAGGGGTGCGTGTCGAGGCCGACCCGGCCGGTGAGCAGGTAGCCCGCCGAGTCGGGCAGTTCGATGGCCGCGCCGAGGAAGGGGTGCTCGGTCGCCGCCTGCCCCAGCGAGGCGGCGTCACCGGGGGCGGCGACGGCGTCGAGCCAGTAGTGCTCGTGCTGGAAGGCGTACGTGGGGAGGTCGACGCGACGGGCACCGGTACCGGCGAAGAGCGCGGCCCAGTCGACGTCCACGCCGGCTTCGAAGAGGGCGCCGAGGGCGGTGAGGAAGGTCGTGGGCTCGTCGCGCTCGCGGCGCAGGGCCGGGACGAGGAGCGCGTTGTCGGGCTCCTCCAGGGACGCCTGGGCCATCGCGGTCAGGATGCCGTCGGGCCCGAGTTCGAGGTACGAGGTGACACCCGCGCCCTCCAGGGCGCGGACGCCGTCGGCGAACCGGACCGCCTGGCGGACGTGCCGCACCCAGTACTCCGGGTCCGTGAGGTCGGACGCCTCCGCGAGACGGCCGGTCACGTTCGACACGACCGCGATACGCGGCTCCGCGTAGGCCAGACCACGCACGACCTGCCGGAACTCCTCCAGCATCGGATCCATCAACGGCGAGTGGAAGGCGTGAGAGACGGACAGCCGGACCGCTCCGATCCCCTTCTCCTCCAGCACCGCCACGACCTTCTCCACGGCCGCCTCGGCACCCGAAATCACTGTGGAGGAAGGACCGTTGACGGCGGCTATGCCGACCTCGGCCTCGCGGCCGGCCAGCAGGGGAAGCACGTCCGCCTCGGCCGCCCGGACCGCGACCATCACCCCGCCGGAAGGCAACGCCTGCATCAGGCGGCCACGGGCGACGACCAGGTGACAGGCGTCCTCCAGGGAGAACACCCCGGCCACGTGGGCGGCAGCGATCTCGCCCACCGAATGACCCGCCAGATAGTCCGGCCGGACGCCCAGGGACTCAACGAGACGGAACAAGGCCACCTCGACGGCGAAGAGCGCGGGCTGGGTGTAGACCGTCTGGTTCAGCAGCTCACCGGAGCCCTTGATCACCTCACGCAGCGGACGCTCGAACGCGCCCTGCCCGTCCAGGAGTTCAGACACCTCGTCCAGAGCGGTCGCGAAGACCGGGAACGCGGCCGCAAGACCCTCCGCCATCCCCACCCGCTGCGCACCCTGACCCGTGAACAGGAACGCCAGCTGGCCTTCGAGTCGTCGGCCGGGTTCCATCCCGCCGAGCCCCTCGGTCAGGGCGTCGAGTCCGGAGCCGAGCACCACGGCCCGGTGGTCGAGGACCGCGCGCGTGGTGGCGAGCGCGTGTCCGAGGTCCACGGGAGAGGGGGCCGTCGCGGAGGCGAAGGCCCGGAGCTGGTCGGCCTGGGCCCGCAGGGCGGTGGGGGTGCTGCCGGAGACGATCCACGGCACCGGGACTCCCGAAGGCCACTCCCCCGCCGTCACCTCCGCCTCGGCGGACGGAGCCTCCTCGATGATCACGTGAGCGTTGGTGCCGCTGATGCCGAAGGACGACACGCCCGCCCTGCGCGGGGCAGTCCCGGACGCCTCCCACGGCCGGGACTCCGTCAGCAGCTCGACCTCGCCCGCCGACCAGTCGACGTGCGACGAGGGAGCATCCACGTGCAGCGTCTTCGGCAGCAGACCGTTCCGCATGGCCTGCACCATCTTGATCACACCGGCGACGCCGGCGGCGGCCTGGGTGTGTCCGAGGTTCGACTTGACCGAGCCGAGCCACAGCGGCCGGCCCTCCGGGCGCTCCTGGCCGTAGGTGGCGAGGAGGGCCTGCGCCTCGATCGGGTCACCGAGGCGGGTGCCGGTGCCGTGCGCCTCGACGGCGTCCACGTCGGCGGCCGACAGACCCGCGTCGGCGAGGGCGGCGCGGATGACGCGCTGCTGGGAGGGGCCGTTGGGGGCGGTCAGACCATTGCTCGCACCGTCCTGGTTGACGGCCGAGCCCCGCACCACCGCCAGGACCTGGTGTCCCTTCGCGCGGGCATCGGAGAGACGCTCCACGACGAGGACGCCGACGCCCTCGCCCCAGCCCGTACCGTCCGCGGCCTCCGCGAACGCCTTGCACCGGCCGTCGGCGGCGAGACCACGCTGCCGGCTGAAGTCCACGAAGGTCTCCGGCGTCGCCATCACCGTCACACCACCCGCCAGAGCGAGCGAGCACTCACCACGGCGCAGGGCCTGAATGGCCCAGTGCAGGGCCACCAGCGACGACGAGCACGCCGTGTCCACCGACACCGCCGGACCCTCCAGGCCCAGGGCGTACGCCACCCGGCCGGAGACCACACTGCCGAGGCTTCCGTTGCCGAGGTAGGTCTCCAGGTCCTCGGGGACCTGGCCGCCGAGGCGGGAGGCGTAGTCGTGGTACATGACGCCGGCGAAGACACCGGTCTGCGAACCCTTCAGCGACGACGGGTCGATGCCCGCCCGCTCGATCGCCTCCCACGACGCCTCAAGCAGCAGCCGCTGCTGCGGATCCGTCGCCAGCGCCTCGCGCGGGCTGATCCCGAAGAACTGGGCGTCGAAGTCGGCGGCGTCGTGGAGGAAGCCGCCCTCGTCGGAGTACGTCTTGCCGGGGGTGCCGGGCTCGGGGTCGTACAGGCCCTGGACGTCCCAGCCGCGGTTGGCGGGGAAGCGGGAGATGCCGTCGCGGCCTGCGGCGAGCAGTTCCCACAGTTCCTCGGGGTTGCGCACGTCGCCGGGGAAGCGGCAGCTCATGCCGACGATCGCGATCGGCTCGTCGTCCGAGACCGTGACGGCCGGCGGGTTCTCGGCGGCCGGGGTCTCGGCGCCGAGGACCGTCTCCTTGATGTGGTCGGCGAGGGCCTGCGGGGTCGGGTAGTCGAAGACGAGCGTGGCGGGCAGGCGCAGCCCGGTCTCGGCGTTGAGCCGGTTGCGGAGGTCGACGGCGGACAGCGAGTCGAAGCCGATCTCGGTGAAGGCCCTCTTGGGGTCGATGGCCGAGCCGCTCTCGTGGTGGAGGACGGCCGCCACGTGGGTGCGGACCAGGTCGAGCAGGGCCCGGGTGCGCTCGTCCGCCGGGAGGCCGGCGAGCCGCTGCGCGATGGGGGTGTCGGCCGTGGTCGTGGGGCCGGCCGCGGCCGCCCGCCGGCCGGGGGCGCGGACGAGGTCGCGGAGCAGGGCCGGCACGCCGCCGGGGCGGGCGCGCAGGTCCGCCGGGTGGAGGCGGACGGGGGCGGCGACGGGCACGTCGCTCGTGAGGGCGGCGTCGAAGAGCGCGAGGCTCTCCGCCGCGTCGAGTCCGATCATTCCGGAGGAGTTGAGCCGGTCGATGTCGGCGCGGGTGAGCTTGCCGCCCATGCCCGCCCCGGTGTCCCACAGACCCCACGCGAGGGACAGCGCGGGAAGACCCTCGGAGACCCGACGACGGGCCAGCGCGTCCAGATAACCGTTGGCAGCCGCGTAGTTCCCCTGACCCGCACCGTCGAGCGTGCCCGCCATCGACGAGAACAACACGAACGCGCTGAGATCCATCCCCCGCGTCAGCTCGTCCAGATGACGCGCCGCGTCCGCCTTCGGACGCAGCACACCATCCAGACGCTCCGGCGTCAGCGACGACAACACACCGTCGTCCACCACACCCGCCGTGTGGACCACGGCCGACAACGGACGCCCGGACGGAATCCGGCCCAGCACCTCCGCCAGAGCCTCCCGCTCCGACACGTCCACCGACTCCACCACCACCGACTCCGCACCCAGCGAAGCCAGCTCCTCCACCAGGTCCACCGCACCAGGAGCCTCCAGCCCCCGCCGGCTCACCAACAGCAGGTGCCGCACGCCGTGTTCCGCCACCAAGTGCCGGGCCACCACCGCGCCCAGACCACCCGTGCCACCGGTGACCAACACCGTCCCCGCACCGTCGAACGACACCTCCCGCACACCCGCCGAAACCCGCGCCAGACGCGGCACGAGAACCCCACCGCCCCGCAGGACGACCTCCGGCTCACCGGACGGCAGGATGTGCAGGGAGGCGTCGGCGCCGTCCCATTCGACGAGGACGAGCCGGTCCGGGTTCTCGGCCTGGGCCGCACGCACCAGGCCGAGAACCGCTCCGGTGACCACCGGGTCGGCGTCCGGGCCGGGGACGAGCACGAAGGCCGTCGGCCCGGATCCGTCGCGGTCCACCGTCTCCTGAAGGAGCGTCAGGACGTGGGCCAGGGTGGCCCGGAGGTCCGCTCCGTCGATCGGCACGATCACCGCGTCCGTGCCGAACGCGGCGGCCGGGGAGGCCGCGGGCTCGGCGGCCAGTTCCTTGTGGACGGGGGCGTACAGCGGGTCGGCGCCGGGGTTCGCCGTCTCCAGCTGGGCGGCGGTGACGGGGCGGGCCACCATGGAGCCCACCGTCATGACGGGCAGGCCGGTGCCGTCCGCGAGGAAGAGGGACGCCTGCTCGCGGCTGGTGACGGTGATGCGGACGCGCAGCGCGTCGGCGCCGTTCGCGTGGAGGGTGACGTCGTTCCACGCGAAGGGCAGCAGGGTGGCGTCGGTGTCGTCCGTGCCGCCGGCGCCGGTCTGGAAGGGCAGGTCGGCGGCCTGGAGGGCGGCGTCGAGGAGGGCGGGGTGCAGGCCGAAGCCGGCCGCGGCGGCCCGCTCGCCGTCCGGGAGGCCGATCTCGGCGTAGACCTCGTCGCCGCGCCGCCAGGCGGCGCGCAGGCCCTGGAAGACGGGCCCGTAGTCGTAGCCCTGCTCGACCATGCGGGCGTAGGCGCCGGACACGTCGAGGGGGGTGGCGTCGCGCGGCGGCCAGGCGGTGAGGCCGTCCGGGTCGTGCGGGGCCGTCGCGGGGGCGAGGACGCCCTCGGCGTGGCGGGTCCACGGGGTGTCGGCGGAGGCGCCGTCGGGGCGCGAGTGGACGGAGACCGTGCGGCGGTCCGAGGCGTCGGCGGGGCCGACCAGGACCTGGACGGAGACCCCGCCGTGCTCGGGGAGGCCGAGCGGGGCGTGGAGGGTCAGCTCCTCCAGGGTCTCGTGGCCGACGTGGTCGCCCGCGTGGACCGCGAGTTCGACGAAGGCCGTGCCGGGGAGGAGGACCCGGCCGCGGATGGCGTGGTCCGCGAGCCAGGGGCTGGTGCCCAGGTCGAGGCGGCCGGTGAGGACGACGCTGTCGGAGCCGGGGAGCTGGACGCCCGCGCCGAGGAAGGGGTGGTCGACGGGGAGCTGGCCGACGGCGGCCGGGTCGGTGGCGGAGCCGGCCGGCTCCAGCCAGTAGCGGCGGCGCTGGAAGGCGTACGTCGGCAGCTCGGGGAGCGGTTCCTCCCGGGCGGGGAACAGGCCCTCCCAGTCGACCTCGTGGCCGCGGGTGTACGCCTGGGCGACGGCGGTCAGGAACTGCCGGGCCTCGGGGCGGTCCTTGCGGAGGACGGTCGTGAGGAGGGCCGCGTCGGGGTCCTGGAGGCAGGGCTGGGCCATCGCGGTGAGGACGCCGTCGGGGCCGAGTTCGAGGTACGTGGTGACACCCGCGCCCTCCAGCGCGCGGACGCCGTCGGCGAACCGGACCGCCTGGCGGACGTGCCGCACCCAGTACTCGGGGTCGGCGAGTTCGTCGCCGGTGACGAGGGTGCCGGTGACGTTGGAGACGACGGGTGTCTCGGGGGTGCGGGCGCGCAGCGCGCTCGCGACGCGGCGGAACTCGTCGAGCATCGGCTCCATGAGGGGCGAGTGGAAGGCGTGCGAGACGGTGAGGCGCTTCGCCGTGATCCCCCGGTCGGCGAGGGCCGCGGTGAGGTCGTCGACGGCGTCGCCGGTGCCGGAGAGGACGAGCGAGGCGGGGCCGTTGACGGCGGCGATGCCCACCTCGTGCTCGCGGCCGGCGAGGAGGGGGAGGACGTCCGCCTCGCTCGCCCGGACGGCGGCCATGACGCCGCCGGCGGGCAGCTCCTGCATGAGGCGGCCCCGGGCGGCCACCAGGAGGCAGGCGTCCTCCAGGGAGAAGACCCCGGCGACGTGCGCGGCGGCGATCTCGCCGACGGAGTGGCCGGCGAGGTAGTCGGGGCGCAGGCCGAGGGATTCGGCGAGCCGGTAGAGGGCGACCTCGACGGCGAAGAGGGCGGGCTGGGTGTAGGCGGTCCCGTCGAGGAGGGCCGCCTCGGGGGTGCCGGGCTCGGCGAAGACGACGTCGAGGAGGGGGGTGTCGAGCTGGAGGTCGAGCAGGTCGGCGGCGTCGTCGAGGGCGTCGGCGAACACCGGGAAGGCGTCGTAGAGTTCGCGTCCCATGGCGAGGCGCTGGGCGCCCTGGCCGGTGAAGAGGAAGGCCAGCAGGCCCGGCTGGGCGCGGCCGGTGACGACGGCGTCGACGGGCACGCCCTCGGCGAGCGCGCCGAGGGCGGCCACGAAGGAGTCGCGGTCCTCGGCGAGGACGACGGCGCGGTCGTCGTGGGGGGAGCGGGTGGCGACGAGGGCGTGGCCGATCGCGGCGGGCGGTTCGGCGGAGCCGGCGGCGAAGGCGGCGAGCCGGGCGGCCTGGGCGCGGAGCGCTTCGGTGCCGCGGCCGGAGACGGCCCAGGGGGTGGGGACGCCGGCGGCCGGCGCCTCCGGCTCCGTGGCGGGGGCGGCCTGCTCGGCGGGCGGCTCCTCGATGATGAGGTGGGCGTTGGTGCCGCTGATGCCGAACGCGGAGACGGCGGCGCGGCGGGGGCGGCCCTCGGCGGGCTGCCAGGGGGTGGCTTCGGTGAGGAGCCGGACGTGGCCGGTGGTCCAGTCGACGTGGGGGGTGGGGGCGTCGACGTGGAGGGTCTTGGGGAGGGTGCCGTGCCGCATGCCCATGATGAGCTTGATGACGCTGGCGGCGCCGCCGGCGGCCTGGGTGTGGCCGAGGTTCGACTTGATGGAGCCGAGCCACAGGGGCCGGTCCTCGGGGCGGTCCTGGCCGTAGGTGGCGAGGATGGCCTGGGCCTCGATGGGGTCGCCGAGGGTGGTGCCGGTGCCGTGCGCCTCCATGGCGTCGACGTCGGCGGCGGCGAGGCCGGCGTTGGCGAGGGCCTGGCGGATGAGCCGCTGCTGGGAGGGGCCGTTGGGGGCGGTCAGGCCGTTGCTGGCGCCGTCCTGGTTGACGGCGGTGGAGCGGATGACGGCGAGGACGCGGTGGTTGTTGCGGCGGGCGTCGGAGAGCCGTTCGAGGACGAACATGCCGACGCCCTCGGCGAATCCGGTGCCGTCGGCGGCGGCGGCGAAGGGCTTGCAGCGGCCGTCGGCGGCGAGGCCGCGCTGCCGGCTGAAGGCGGCGAACATGCCGGGGCTGCCCATGACGGTGACGCCGCCGGCGAGGGCGAGGGAGCTCTCGCCCTGGCGCAGGGAGTGGGCGGCGAGGTGGAGGGCGACGAGGGAGCCGGAGCAGGCGGTGTCGAGGGTGACGGCGGGGCCCTCCAGGCCGAGGAGGTAGGAGAGGCGGCCGGAGATGACGCTCGGCGTGTTGCCGGTCATCAGATAGCCTTCGAGGCCCTCCGGCGCCTCCTGGATGCGGACGCCGTAGTCGTGGACCTCGGCGCCGACGAAGACGCCGGTGCGGCCGCCGCGCAGCGAGTCCGGGGCGATCCCGGCCCGTTCGAGGGCCTCCCAGGCGGTCTCCAGGACCTGGCGCTGCTGGGGGTCCATGGAGATCGCCTCGCGGGGGCTGATCCCGAAGAAGTCGGCGTCGAAGAGGGTGGCCTCGGTGAGGAAGCCGCCCTCGCGGACGTAGCTCTTGCCGGTGGCGTCGGGGTCGGGGTCGTACATGCCGTCGACGTCCCAGCCGCGGTCGCGGGGGAACTCGGAGAGGACCTCGGCCTCGCCGCGCACCAGCTCCCACAGGTCCTCGGGGGAGGCGACGCCGCCGGGGAAGCGGCAGCCGACGCCGATGACGACGATCGGGTCGTCGTCGTCGCCGGCGCGTTCGGCGGTGACCTCCTGCGCGGTCAGGCCGAGGGCGGTGGAGCGCAGGTGGCCGGCGAGGGCGAGCGGGGTGGGGTGGTCGTAGGCGAGGGTGACGGGCAGGTCGAGTCCGGTGGCGGCGACGAGCCGGGCGTGGAGGTCGACGGCGGCGAGGGAGTCGAAGCCGATCTCCAGGAAGGGGCGGCCGCCCTCGACGGCCCGGGGGACCTGGGCCCCGGCGTGCCGGAGCGTCGCGAGGACCTGCTGTTCGACGACGGCGAAGGCGGCGCGCAGCTGCTCGGCGGGGCGCCGGCCTGCCAGGTGGCGGGCCAGCGTGCTGTTCCCCTGCTCCGAGGTGCTGCCCGTCCCGGTGACCACGTTCTCGGACTCGCTCATTCCGCGCACTCCACTATTCGTTCGGTTTTCCGGCGGTCGGAAGATCGGGCAGAGGCCCTGGGACTCCGGGCGGAATTCGACTCACGCCCCGGCCATATGTCCCCAAGCTAATGACGGCGTTCGGTGGGGTCACACCCCTACGGCCCCCTACGGCCCCCCTACGCGGAGAGCGGGTGGCGGGGGGTGTCGCCGTCGAAGGTGCGCTGGACGTAGGAGAGGGCGGTGAGCAGCTCGCCGGAGGTGACGCGGCGGTCGCCCCGGCCCGGTGCGGCCCGGCCGATGGGCAGGGCTCCGGTGGAGGCCCAGCGCAGCCGGCCGTCCGTGTCGATGAAGCTGCGGGTCCGGCCGGCGTTGTCGGGGTGGACGCAGTAGGGGACGTCCAGGTATCCCCTTTTGAAGGCGAGCAGCAGGGCCTGGCCGAGGTCGTCGTGGAGGTTCACGACGGCGTCGACGAGGGCGGCCGCCTCGGCGTACGTCGGGGAGTCCGTGCCGATCTCCGTCGGGGTCCGCCGGAAACGGCGGGCGGTGTCCGACGCGTGTTCCAGCGCCGTGACGTTCTCCTCGATCGTGGGGATGCGGCGGGATTCCGCGACGGTCTTCACGATGATGCGTTCGGCGCCGGTGGTGGCGGCCAGCCGGGCCGCTTCGCCGAGGAGCCGGTAGGCGCCGGACTCGGTGGTGGGGTAGACGCCCATGTAGGTGTAGATGACGACGTGCCACAGGGCGTCCGGCAGGAGGCGGGCGCAGAGGGCGCGGAGGGCGGCGACGGCTTCGGCGTCCTGTCCCGGGTGGGTCTGCTGGGCGTAGCTGACGGAGATGCTGCGGATGCCGAGGCGGTGGAAGAAGAGCGCTTCGAGGGCGCTGATGGCGACCAGCAGGCTGGGCGGGCAGAGCTGTCCGAGCATGCAGCCGCCGAAGGACTCCAGGTGGGGTTCGACGCCCTGGCCGCGGAGGGCGGCGAAGAGGCGGGTGGACCGTTCCCAGGCGCGGACGGACTGGTCGAGGGGGGTCCGGCCGTAGGGGAGGCAGTACGAGACGGGGCCTCCCTCGGTGGCGGTGAGGCCGGCCCGGAGGAGTGCCTCGAAGATGTGGAACGGCAGGGAGGAGCCGTGCCGGACCTGGACGGGGAAGCCGGGTCCGTGGAGGCCGGCGAGGACGTCGCGGGTGGTCTCGGGGGTGTGGTTGACGATGGGGTAGCCGTTGATGCCGGCTCCCCGTCGCAGCGCCTCGTCGACGGCGGGCATGTCGCCGACGCGGGTGTAGCTGTCGAGGGTGAGGGTGCCGACGGTGGTGGCGCGGGCGTTCCGGGTGGCGGCGAGGCCGCGGCGCATGTGGCCGGGGTCGCTGAAGCCCATGCGGGGCTGGACGACCAGGTGGCCGGCTTCGTGGGCGTCGCGGACGAAGCGGCCGAAGTCCGGGTGGGCGTGCGCGACGCCCGCCCGGACGGCGGGCCGCGGTGCTTCGGTCACGTGAGGGCCCGCTGGGGCAGTGCCCCTATGAAGCGTTCGAAGGAGCCGAGTTCGGTCCTGCCGTCCTCGAAGACGGCGTCGAAGCCGGCGGCGACGAGTTCGTCGAGGGGGGCGTCGTCCTCGCCGCCGGAGATGCCCAGCTTGCCGCCGATGACCATGGGGGTGGCCGCGAGGGCGGGGACGGCGCGGAGCCTGCGGATGACGCGGAGGCCGTCCTGGTGGCCGTGGCCGTTGACGCTGCTGATGACGACGAGGACGGGGTCGTGCGCCAGGATCTCGGCTTCCAGGAGGGCGTCGGGGACGGTCGGGCCGAGGTTGACGACGTCGTAGCCGAGTTCCTCGACGAGCAGCTGGAGGAAGACCAGGTTCCAGGTGTGGGCGTCGGAGGAGAGGCCGCTGACGACGACGGTCTCGCGGCGCCCGGTGGGGGCGGGCGCGGTGGGGAGGACGGTGTCGGGGAGGCTCATACGGGGGTCCTGATGTGTTCGATGCGGGTGACGGAGACGGGGTCGGTGCCGCGGACGACGGCTTCGACGGGGGCGGGCCTGCCGAGGAACATCAGGAGGCTCGCCGTGGGGCCGTAGGCGCCCGCGTTGGGGATCTCGACGAGGTCGCCGCCGGTGAGCTCGGGGAGCCGCACGTCGCGGCCGAGGATGTCGCCGGGGGTGCACAGGGGGCCGACGAGGCTGGCCTTGTGCCAGTCGGTGGTGTCGGCGTCGGCGGGGTCGGGGCTGACGGCGACGGGCAGCAGCCGGCCGATGCCGGACATGCCGCCGAAGGTGTTGATGCCGGCGTCGAGGACGACGAAGGTGCGGCCCCGGCTCTCCTTGACGTTGACGACCTGGGCGAGGAGGGTGCCGCTGTCGCCGACGAGGTAGCGGCCCGATTCGCAGGCGACGGTGGGGAAGCCCTGGCGCCAGCGCGGGAAGTGCTCGTCGAGCGCCTCCTGGAGGGCGGCGCGCAGCCGGGGGTAGAGGGGGCGGACGCCGGGGACGGCGTAGGGGGCGGAGAAGCCGCCGCCGATGTCGAGGAAGCGGGGTTCGATGCCGGTCTCGGCGAACATCGCGGCGGCGACGGCGACGGTGTTGCGGAACTCGCCGATGAGGGCGTCCTCGTCGCGGGCGTTGCTGAGGGGGAAGAAGTGGGCGCCGGCGAGGCGGACGCCCTCGACGGCCCGCAGGGCGGGCATCAGGTCGGCGAGGGTCTCGCTGTCGATGCCGAACTGCGAGGGGGCGCCGGTCATGCGGATGCTGGTGGTGGCGCTGGCGGAGACGCTGTTGATGCGGAGCAGGGCGTCGGCGACGAGGCCGAGGCGGGTCGCGGCGGCGCCGATGTGCTGGAGGTCGGTGAGGGACTCGACGGAGAACATCCGCACGCCCTTGGCCAGCACTTCGTCGAGTTCGCCGTCGGTCTTGCCGGGGCCGGTGTAGAGGCACTCGGCGGCGTCGTATCCGGCGGTGAGGGCGGCGGCCAGTTCGCCGGTGGAGCTGATCTCGGCGC
Organism: Streptomyces filamentosus; assembly: GCF_014654895.1. Lineage (GTDB taxonomy): Bacteria > Actinomycetota > Actinomycetes > Streptomycetales > Streptomycetaceae > Streptomyces > Streptomyces filamentosus. The sequence goes on from NZ_BNBE01000001.1 coordinate 302,347, forward strand.
GGCAGGCGCGGTCCGAGCCCTCACGGAGCGCGCGGAGCACGTCCGGGTGCGGGTTGGCCTTCACGGCGCAGAAGAGTTCGAACTCCTCGGGCAGCGCGGCGAAGAGGTCGTCCCGGGCCGCCTCGACCCGGTCGAGGTCGTAGACGTAGAGCGGAGTGCCGTAGCGCTCCGCGAGGTCCGCGTAGCGGGTCACTGGTGGGTCCCCTCAAGGATCTCGGCGAGTTTCTTGCGGTCGTTCTTGCCGTTCGGGGTGAGCGGGATCGCGTCGACCACGTGGCAGACGGAGGGCACCTTCTGGGCCTCCAGGCGGGCGTTGAGTTCGCGGAGGACCTCGTGCCGGCCGCGGTGCGTCTCGACGAAGAGGACGAGGTCGCGGTCGCCGTCGGGGGGCAGCACGGCGGCGGCGCGCACGCCGTCGATGTCGGTGGCGGCGGACTCGATCTCGACGGTGCTCATGCGGACGCCCTTGCGCTTGAACATGTCGTCGCGGCGGCCGTCGAAGTACAGGTAACCGTCGGCGTCGAGCCGGCCGTAGTCGCCGGTGTGCAGGCGCAGGCCGCCGGCGGGGTGGGGGCGGAAGGCCCGGTCGGTCTGCTCGGGGTTGCGCCAGTAGCCGGGCATCACGTGCGGGCCGACGGCGACGATCTCGCCGGTCTCGCCGGCCGGCAGGGGCCTGCCGTGCTCGTCGAGGATGAGCACCTCGGTGCCGGGCAGCGGGAGTCCGACGGAGTCCGGCCGTTCGCGTTCCCGGTCGGGCGGCATGACGGTGATGCGCTTGCACTCGGTCTGCCCGTACTGGCGCACCACCCGGCTGCCGGGGAACAGGGTCCGCAGGGAGTCGATGGTGGACTGGGGCAGGGCGGCGCCGGTGTTGGTGAAGAGCCGCACCCGGGGGGCCGGTTCCTCGTCGCGCTCCGCGAGGCGGACGATCATGGCGGCGAGGGAGGGGACGATCGGGACGACGGTGGCCCCGGTCTCCCGGATGCGGCGCAGCAGCACCAGGTCGGAGGCGTCGTCGGCGAGGACGATCTCCGAGCTGCCGATGACGGAGAGCAGCACCTTGTAGAGGCCGTAGTCCCAGGAGAGCGGGAAGCGGCAGAGGACGACGTCGTCGGGGCGGTAGCCGATGACCCGTTCGATGGCCGCGGAGGCGAAGGTGATCTGGGCGTGGGGGCAGATCACGGCCTTGGGGGCGGCGGTCGATCCGGAGGTGTAGACGAGGACCGCCACGTCGTCGGGGGCGACGGGGGTGCGGGGGGCTTCGGCCCCGGTCTCGGCGTACTTGCGGACCTCGGCGAGGACGGAGTCCTGGTCGCGGACCTCGGCGCCGGTGAGGGCGGAGACGGTCTCCAGGGCGGCGGGGCCGACCAGGACGAGGGAGGGCTCGGCGTTCGCGAGGACGGGCGCGAGGTGGAAGGTCTTCATCCCGGGGTTGAGGGGGACGAAGACGACGCCCAGCATCGCCGCGCCGAAGAACATGGCGACCAGGTCGCGGGTGGTGGGGAGCTGGACGACCAGCCGGTCGCCGCGGCCGAGGCCCTGGTCCGACAGCCAGGCCGCGAAGGCGTGGGCCGCCGTCTCGGTCTCGGCGTAGGTCCACGTCCCCGAGGCGTCGGTGACGGCCCTGGAGTCGGGCGAGTCGGCCGCCGCCTCGGCGAGCAGTCCGTGGACGAGTCTGCTGCGGGGTGAATTCTCCGTACCGGCTGCCGCGCCGGTTATTCGGTCCCCGACGGAAAGGGGGTCCAAGGCCATTCTCCTGTCGCCGGCTCCGGGGTTCGTACGGGAATTCCCCGGTTACGAACCCCGAAATGGGGGAATCGGATCCCTGGCAACGCTAGTGCGGAGCGGCCCTGCACCCCCACCCCTAGTTCCCCCTATTGCCGCCGTCCGTCCCGGGGGTGGCGGCGAGGGCGGTCGCGGCGCGATTCCGGAGTTCCTTGCGGTCGACTTTCCGATTGGCGTTCAGGGGCAATTCGTCGAGGCGGACGTACCGCTGGGGGAGGATCCCGCGGGGCAGCACCTCGCCGAGCTGTTTCGCGAACGCGGCGGCGCGCACGGGTTCGGGGCCCGTGTAGTAGACGACGAGCCGGGTGCCGTCGTCGGTGGCGGCGTCGACGGTGACGGCCTCGGTGACGCCGGCGACGCCGGCGAGGGCGTGGTCGATCTCGGCGAGTTCGACGCGCCAGCCCTGGACCTGGACCTGTGCGTCCATGCGGCCCAGGTAGGCGAGGTGCGCTTCCGCGGGGTCGCCGACGCGCCGGACGCGGTCGCCGGTGCGGTACCAGGTGCGTCCGCCGTGTTCCAGGAAGCGGCCCTCGTCGTCCCGGGGGTCGAGGTAGCCGGGGGTCATCTGCGGCCCGGCGATGCACAGTTCGCCCTCGTCGGCGGCCGGCCGGCCGTCGGCGTCGAGGAGGAGCTGCTCGTGGCCCTCGTGGACGGCGCCGATGGGGACGACGCCGTTGACGGCGAGGTCCGGCGAGACGTCGGGGTCCCAGCGGTGGGCGGCGATGGTGACGGTGAACTCGGTGGGTCCGTAGAGGTTCTCCACCGTCGACGAGGGCGCCGCGCGCTGCCAGTCGGCCGCGTCCTGGCACTTCAGGGCCTCGCCGGCGAAGAAGCTCCAGCGCAGGCCCGGCAGGGCGCCGGGGGTGAGGGCGCCGGTGCGCCGGGCGAGGGAGATCGCGCTCGGCGTGGAGAACCAGACGGTGACGCCGTGGTCGGCGAGGTGTCCGGGCAGGTCGCGGTAGCCCTGCGGGGGGATCCAGTGCGCGGTGGCGCCGGCGCCCCAGGCGCAGAAGAGGTCGAAGAGCGAGCAGTCGAAGTTCAGGTCGAAGGTCTGGGACAGGACGTCGTCGGGGGTGAAGTCGTAGCGCCTGTCGAGCAGTTCGAAGTAGTGGCGGGTGTTGCCGTGGGTGAGCGGCACCCCCTTGGGCCGGCCGGTGGAGCCGGAGGTGAACAGCATGTAGGCGGTGTCCGCGGCCTGGACGGGGCGCGGTGCGTCGAGCGCGTGGCGGTCCCGTACGTCGACGCGGCGCAGTCCTGCGCCGAGGACGGCGCCCTCGTCGGGGACGAGGACGGGCACGTCGCCGCCGGGGCCGAGGAGTCCGGTCAGGGCCGCGGCGCCGGGGCCGTCGGCGACGACGGCGGAGAGCGGCGCGGCCTCCAGCATGGCCCGGGTGCGGGCCTGCGGGAAGTCGGGACGGAGCGGGACGACGGCCGCGCCCGCGTAGAGCGCGGCGAGGATGCCGGTGTAGGCGGTGGCGCCCTTGGCGGCGAGGACGCCGACGGCGGCGGGCGCCCCGTCGGACGCCGCGAGCAGCGATCCGGCCCAGCGCAGGGCGCGTTCGTGGAGCTGCTCGTAGGTGAGGGTCTCGGGCCCGGCGCGGAAGGCGGCGCCCCGGGGGGCGGCCGCCAGTCCGCGCAGGAACCGGCCCGCGAGCGCGGGATCGGCCGGACCGCCCATCAGGCGGCCTGGTGGATCAGCGCCGACAGCGCGGCCCAGAGGACGGCCGGGGTGCGGAAGGTCTCCAGGCTGAGGGCGTCGTCCTGGAAGTGCACGTCGTAGGCGCGCTCCAGGGCCGCCAGGAGTTCGACGGTGCCGAGGGAGTCGAGGCCGACGTCACGCAGCGGGGTGTCGGGGGTGAGTTCCTCGTCCTCGCCGAGGAAGGGCAGAAAGCCGCGGAGGGTCGTCTCGAAGGTCTCGTCCCACATGAGGGGCTCCTTGCTGGGGTGGTGGCCGAAAAGGAGAGAAAGGGAAAACGGGAAAAGCGCGGAAAGGGGCCGTACGGAAGGGGGCGTGGGGGAAGAGGGTCGTACGGGAGGGAGGGAGCCGGGCCGGGAGAGCGCGCCCGGTCACGCCCGCCGGGCCGGGCCCGCGCCCGCCGCGGTGCGCCGGGGGCGGCTGCGGGGGCGCATGGCGACGGCGGGGGACGCCGGGACGACCTCGAAGGCGTCCCGGGTCACGGGAACCCGTCCGAAGAGGGCGTCGGGGCCCGCCACGCACACCGTGCGCACGCCCAGCCCCTTCAGCGACGCGACGACGGAGGGCCAGTTCATGGGGGTGACGAAGCTGTCGAGGAGCATGGTCCGCACGCCCTCGGCGGTGATGAGGACGGAGCCGTCCTGGTCGGCGACGACGGGCAGCCGGGGGTCGTGGAACGTGAGGCCGGCGAAGACCTCCTCCTCGACCCTGGCCCGCAGCGGCCCGAAGGCCGTGCAGTGCACAGGCGGTCGCATGGTGTACAGCGACATGCCGCCGCCGGCGCGCAGGGCCGGCAGGAACCATTCGAGGCTGGACTCGTTCATGGAGACCATGTGGAAGTCGTGGTCCACGTGGCAGGACACCTCGTGGAACTCGCCCCGGGACTCGAACTCCGCGAAGAGTTCGGCCAGTCGCTCGGCCGGGGTGCGCAGGAACGAGTGGGTGACCACGTCCTGGTGGGCGGTGCGGAAGTAGTCCTCCATGCACCGGGCCCCTCCGGCGGTCATCCGGACGGCGTCCTCGAAGGAGAGCGCACCGGTGTGGGCGGCGAGGGCCTTCTCGCCGAAGCTGGGCCCGGTGCACACGTCGGGGGTGAAGCCGAGGTTGTCGGCGGCCCACCGGGCGGACGCGAGGCAGTTGACGAGGAAGGCGACCTGCGCGGCCTCGGAGTAGTCCCCGGCGCCCTCCTCGTCGCGGAACCGGTCGACCAGGTGGTAGCCGAGCACCTCGCCGGCGCGGTCGGCGAGTTCCCGGGCCACCGGGTCGACCAGCATGAACTTCCCCACCTCGGTGAAGGGGGAGGCGCTCATGCCGGGGAAGACGAGGGCCTTGCCGGGACGGATCCCGGCGGGGTCACCGCCGGCGGTCCCGGTGCGGTCCTCCGCGGGGTTCTCGGCGCTCATCGGACGGCTCCTTTCCGCTCGTCGTCGGTGAGCAGCCCGTCGAGGTAGTCGAGGACGACCTCCCGGAACCGTTCGGGCTCCTCCAGGTGCGGGAGGTGGCTGGAGTCCTCCAGGACCTCCCAGCGGACCTCCGGGACGCGGTCGAAGTACGGCTGCACGGTGGCGGGGGTCGCCTCGTCGTGGCGGCCGGTCAGCAGCAGGGTGGGCACCTCGATGCGGTGGACCTCGTCGACGACCGACCAGTCCTTGAGGGTGCCGATCACGTGGAACTCGTTGGGGCCGTTCATCGTGTAGTACACGGTCGGGTCGTCGTAGATCTCCATGAAGGAGGCGACGAAGTCGCGGGGCCAGGGCACGACCCGACAGACGTGCCGGTCGTAGAAGACCCGCATCGCCGTGAAGTACTCCTCGCTGTCCGTCGTGCCGGCGGCCTCGTGCCGGCGCAGCGTCTCCTGGACGTCCTGGGGCAGTCCGGCGCGCAGGACCTCCATCTCCTGGAGCCACAGCACGTACGAGGCGGGGGCGTTGGCGATCACCAGTCCGCGCAGTCCCGGGGGGCGGCCGGCGGCGTGGGAGGCGCCGAGGATGCCGCCCCAGGACTGGCCGAACAGGACGTAGTCGTCGGCCACCCCGAGCGCGCGCAGGAGGTTGTCGAGTTCGTCCTTGAAGAGCTGCACGGTCCAGAAGTCCTCGCCCCGGTCGGGGAGGTGGGTGGAGCCGCCGTTGCCGAGCTGGTCGTAGTGGATCACGGGCCAGCCGGCGTCGGAGAGTTCGGCGAGGGCCAGCAGGTAGTCGTGGGTGCTGCCGGGGCCTCCGTGCAGCACGACGACCGGCGGGCGGCCCGCGCCCAGTTCTCCCGTCACGCGGTACCAGGTCTTGTATTCGCCGAAGGAGACGATTCCCTTGGAGCTCGGCGGTCTCGACATCGTGGATTCCTTTCGAAATTGCCCGGAGGTCGCCCGAATCCGGGCCGTGCAGCCGAGTTCACGGAGGGATGGAATTCACATGACGGCGGCGCATGACAGGGGACTTCGAGTTTCCAGGCACGGTATACGTCCGGCCCCCGGCCGGTGGACCCCTAATCGGCCCCTACTCACCCCTGAGCAGGGGCGGCCGACGGGAGCCCGGCGGCACCCGAGGTGCCGCCGGGCTCCGTGGCGCGGTGGCCCCGGCCGTTTCAGCCGCAGGTCTCCGCGAGCCATTCCTCCACGGCCGCGGCGGCCTCGACCGCGTTGTTCTCGATGATCGTGAAATGGGTGCCGGGGACCTCGGTGAGGCGGTGCGGCGTCGGCCAGTGGGCGCGCCAGTCCCCCTCGGCGGGGTCCGGGGCGGCGACGAAGGACTCCGCGGGCCGGACGAACAGCACGGGGGTCGCCATCTCCTCGGGCCGCAGCCCTCCGATCAGTTCGACGTACCGGCCCATGGCCCCGAGGCGGGTCACGTTGAAGCCGCCGAAGTCGTCCTCCCGGTCGAACATGCCGGCCATCATCTGGCCCCAGAAGCCGGTCGACGCGTTGTCGTCGTCGCCCGTGTTCGGCAGGTACGAGTCGAGCAGGACGACGCCGGAGGCGGGGGTGCCGGCCCGTTCCAGGTGCTCTGCGGCGGCGTGGGCGAACTGGCCGCCCGAGGAGTAGCCGACGATCACGAACGGTTCGCCCCCGGCGGCCCGCGCGATGTGCGCGGCGAACGCCTCGACCGCGGCCGGCACGGTCGCCGGCAGCCGGTCGGCCGGGTGGAAGCCGAGGACAGGCAGGGCGACGACGTCGCGCACGTCCCGGAAGCGGGCGGCGAACCGCGCGTACTGCTGCGCCCCGCCCATGGCCATCGGCGACGGCAGGCACACCAGCCGCGGCCCCTTCGGTCCTCGGGACAGCCGCACCGGCTCGGGGAACGCCCCGCCGGGGCCTTCGCCGGCGGACTCCTCCAGGTCGGCGAGCGAGTGGAACCAGGGCCTGACGTGTCCGGCGGCCTTGAGGAGCCGGATGCCGCCCGGCAGGTTGCCGGTGAGGATCGCCTGCCGGAAGAGCCCCCGGAAGGTCTCGGGGGTCTCCCCGTCCCGGTCGGGGGCCGGGCGCGCGTTCCCTCCGGCGGCCTCGGCGAGCCGCTCCCGGAGGTGGGCGGCGAGCGCCGCCGGGGTGCGGTGGTCGAAGAGCGCGCTGGTGGGGAGGTCGGCGCCGGTCGCCTTGTTCACGAGGTTGCGGATCTCCATGGCCGACAGCGAGTCGACCCCCGCCTCCAGGAAGTCCCGGCCGGGTTCCGCCTCCTCGGCGGAGGCGTAGCCGAGGACGACGGCCGTACGGGTGCGGACGAGGTCGAGCAGGATCCGTTCCCGCTCCGCCCCGGGCAGCGCGGCGAAGCCGTCCGGCAGCCCGCCGGGCGTGCCGGCCCGCCGGGCGCGGGGCGCCGGCACCCGTACCAGCTCGCGGAGCAGGGCCGGCACCTCGACCACGTCGGCCCGGGCCCGGATGGGCGCGGTGTCGAGGCGTACGGGCAGGAGGGCGGCCCGCTCGGCGCGCAGGGCCTCGCTGAACAGGGCGAGGCCCTCGTCGCCGGAGAGCGCGAGGATGCCGGAGGCCGCGAGGCGCTGCCGTTCGGCGTCCCCGATGGACTCGGCCATGCCGTCCCCGGCGGTCCACAGGCCCCAGCCGAGGGAGACGGCCGGGAGGCCCGCGGCGCGGCGCCGCTGGGCGAGGGCGTCCAGGAAGGCGTTGGCCGCGGCGTAGTTGCCCTGTCCTGCGCTGCCGAGGGTGCCGGCGAGGGAGGAGAAGAGGACGAAGGCGGAGAGGCCGGCGTCGCGGGTGAGCTCGTCCAGGAGCAGTGCGGCGTCCGTCTTCGGGCGCAGCACCCGGGCCAGCCGCTCGGGGGTGAGGGAGGTGATCGTCCCGTCGTCGAGGACGCCGGCGGTGTGCACGACGGCCGTCAGCGGACGCCCGGCCGGCACGCTGCCGAGGAGCCGGGCCAGCGCCTGCCGGTCGGCCACGTCGCAGGCGGCGACGGTGACGCTCTCGGCGCCCGCGCCCGTCAGGGCGTCCTTCAGCGCACCGGCTCCCGGCGCCTGTTCGCCGCGCCGGCTGACGAGCAGCAGGTGGCGGGCGCCGTGGTGCTCCACCAGGTGCCGGGCGACGGCGCCGCCGAGTCCGCCGGTGCCGCCGGTGACCAGGACGGTGCCGCCGGGGTCGACGGCGAACGGCGCGGCCTGCGCACGCGCTCCGGCCGGGGTCCTGCGCAGGCGCGGGGCCAGCAGCCGTCCGCCGCGGACGGCCACCTCGGGCTCGTCGAGCGCCACCGCCCGGGCGAGCGTCCCCGGCGACGGGGCCGGGCCCCCGGGGTCGGCGTCGACCGTGGTGAAGCGGCCGGGGTACTCCTCGTGCGCGGAGCGCAGCAGCCCCCACACGGGCGCGCCGGCGAGACCGGGCAGCGTCTCGCCGTCGGCGGCGGCCACCGCCCCCGACGTGAGGACCACCAGGTGCGAGCCCGCGAGCCGCTCGTCCGCGACCCAGCCCTGGAGGACCTCCAGGGTGTCCCGGGCCGTGGCGTGCGCCCGCTCGGCGGTACCGGCGGCGCCGTCCTCCGGGGCGGTGTGGTCGAGGACGGCGACGTCGGGCGCCCCGTCGCCCGCGTCGAGCCGCGCGAGCAGCCCGCCGAGCCCGTCGTGGACGGCGGCCCCGTCCGCCCGCTCCCCTCCGCCGGCCCGCAGGAAGGCCCAGCGGGACGCGTCGGGTTCGGGGGCAGGGGCGGGGGCGGCGGGGACGGGCACCCAGTCCACCTGGAACAGCGTGTCGGACGGGGCGCCGCCCGCCGTGAGCGCCCCTGCGGGCAGCGGGCGGACGACGAGCGAGCCCACGGACGCGACCGGGAGGCCCTCCCCGTCGGCGAGGTCGAGCGCCACCGCGCCGTCCTCCGCGCCCGTCGCCCGGACGCGTACCCGCAGCCCGGTCGCCCCGGTCGCGAACACCTCGACGTCCGTCCAGGCGAACGGCAGCCCGCCCTCGCCCACCGAGCCGGACAGGCCCACCGCGTGCAGGGCCGCGTCGAGGAGCGCGGGGTGCAGGGCGAACGCGTCGGCGTCCCCGTGGGCGCTCTCGGGGAGCGCGGCCTCGGCGAACACCTCCCCGTCGCCGGTCGTCCAGGCAGCCGTCAGCCCCTGGAAGAGCGGTCCGTACTCCAGCCCGGCGGAGGCCAGGTCCGCGTAGAGCGCGTCCACGTCGGCGGGCCGACCCCCGGGCGGCGGCCACGCGGAGGCACCGGACGCCGCCGGCCCCCGGGCCTCCCCGACCGTGCCCGTCGCGTGCAGGGTCCACTCCGCGCCCTCCGGCGCGTCCTCGGCCCGCGCGTACACCCTGACCCCGCGCCCGCCGTCCTCGTCCGCCGCGGCGAGCACCGCCTGGAGGGCGACGGATCCGCGCTCGGGCAGCACGAGCGGCGCGGTGAGCACCAGCTCCCCGATCCGCTCGCGGCCGACCTGCCGGCCGGCGCGCAGCACGAGGTCCGCGAACGCCGCACCGGGCAGGATCACCGTGCCGGAGACGGCGTGGTCCGCCAGCCAGGGGTGGGTGTCGAGCCCGACCCGTCCGGTGAGCACGAACCCACCGGAGTCGGGGAGTTCGATCCCCGATCGCAGGAAGGGGTGAGCGGTGCCCACCTGCCCCAGAGTGGTCGTGTCGGCCCCGTCGTACCCCGCGTCGAGCCAGTGGCGCTCCCGCTGGAAGGCGTACGTGGGCAGGCCGACGCGGTGGGCACCGGTACCGGCGAAGAGCGCGGCCCAGTCGACGCCGACACCGGCCTCGAAGAGGGCGCCGAGCGCGGTGAGGAAGGTCGTGGGCTCGTCGCGCTCACGGCGCAGGGCCGGAACGAGGAGAGCGTTCTCGGGCTCCTCCAGGGACGCCTGGGCCATCGCCGACAGCACGCCGTCAGGGCCGAGTTCGAGGTACGAGGTGACACCCGCGCCCTCCAGCGCGCGGACGCCGTCGGCGAACCGGACCGCCTGGCGGACGTGCCGCACCCAGTACTCCGGGTCGGTGAGGTCGGACGCCTCCGCGAGACGACCGGTCACGTTCGACACCACCGCGATACGCGGCTCCGCGTAGGCCAGGCTCCGCACGACCTGCCGGAACTCCTCCAGCATCGGATCCATCAACGGCGAGTGGAAGGCATGGGAAACCTTCAGCCGCTGTGTGGTGACGCCTCGCTCCTCCAGCACCGCCACGACCTTCTCGACGGCCGCCTCGGCCCCCGAAATCACCGTGGAGGAAGGACCGTTGACAGCAGCGATGCCGATCTCGTCCTCGCGGCCGGCCAGCAGGGGAAGCACGTCCGCCTCGGCCGCCCGGACCGCAACCATCACCCCACCCTCGGGCAACGCCTGCATCAGACGGCCACGAGCCGCGACCAGACGGCAGGCGTCCGCCAGGGAGAAGACTCCCGCCACATGCGCGGCGGCGATCTCGCCCACCGAGTGACCCGCCAGGTAGCCCGGCCGGACACCCAGGGACTCGACGAGACGGTACAACGCCACCTCGACCGCGAACAGAGCGGACTGCGTGTAGACCGTCTGGTTCAGCAGCTCACCGGAGCCCTTGATCACCTCACGCAGCGGACGCTCGAACACGCCCTGCCCGTCCAGGAGTTCACACACCTCGTCCAGAGCGGTCGCGAAGACCGGGAATGCGGCGGCGAGGCCCTCCGCCATCCCCGCCCGCTGCGCACCCTGCCCCGTGAACAGGAACGCCGACTTGCCCTCCAGCCTGCGCCCCGGCACCACTTCCTCCGGAACCCCGCCGAAGACCACCGCACGCCGGTCGAACACCGCACGCGACGAGACCAGCGAGAAACCCACGTCCACCGGATCGAGACCGGCACCCGCGGTGAACTCCCGCAGACGGGCGAGCTGAGCGCGAAGGGCTTCGTCCGTGCGTCCGGACACCACCCACGGCACCGGGACACCCGAAGGCCACTCCCCCACCGTCACCTCCGCCTCGACGGACGGAGCCTCCTCGATGATCACATGGGCGTTGGTGCCGCTGATGCCGAACGACGAGACACCCGCACGACGCGGAGCACCCTCGGCCACCTCCCACGGCCGGGACTCCGTCAGCAGCTCGACCTCACCCGCCGACCAGTCCACATGCGACGACGGAGCATCCACGTGCAGCGTCTTCGGCAACACGCCGTGCCGCATGGCCTGCACCATCTTGATCACACCGGCGACACCGGCTGCGGCCTGGGTGTGACCCAGGTTCGACTTCACCGAGCCCAGCCACAGCGGACGCCCCGCAGAGCGCTCCTGGCCGTAGGTGGCGAGCAAGGCGTCGGCCTCGATCGGGTCGCCCAGGGTCGTGCCGGTGCCGTGCGCCTCTACGGCGTCCACGTCCGCCGCCGACAGACCCGCGTTCGCCAGCGCCGCACGGATCACCCGCTGCTGCGACGGACCATTGGGAGCGGTCAGACCATTGCTCGCACCGTCCTGGTTCACCGCCGAACCCCGCACCACCGCAAGGACCTGATGGCCCTTCGCGCGGGCGTCGGACAGCCGCTCCACCAGCAGCACGCCCACGCCTTCGGCGAATCCGGTGCCGTCGGCGCCGTCGGCGAACGCCTTGCAGCGGCCGTCGGGGGCGAGGCCGCGCTGGCGGCTGAACTCGACGAAGGTGCCGGGGGTCGCCATGACCGTCACGCCGCCGGCGAGGGCGAGGTCGCACTCGCCGCGGCGCAGGGCCTGGACGGCGAGGTGGAGGGCGACCAGCGAGGAGGAGCAGGCGGTGTCCACGGACACCGCCGGGCCCTCCAGGCCGAAGGTGTAGGAGACGCGGCCGGAGACGATGTTCCCGCTGCCGAAACTGTTCGGGTAGTCGTGGTACATCACGCCGGAGTAGACGCCGGTCCGGGTGCCGCGCAGGGCGGCCGGCGGGATGCCGGCGTGCTCCAGGGCCTCCCAGGACGCCTCCAGCATGAGGCGCTGCTGGGGGTCGAGACCGGCGACCTCGCGCAGGCCGATCCCGAAGAAGCGGGCGTCGAAGTCCCCGGCGTCGTGCAGGAATCCGCCGTCGGTGCTGTAGGTGGTGCCGGGCCGCTCGCCCGAGGGGTCGTGGAGGCGGGCGAGGTCCCAGCCCCGGTCGTCGGGGAAGGGGGTGATGCCGTCCCGGCCGTCGCGGACGAACTCCCAGAGCTCGTCCGGGTTCGCCGCGCCGCCGGGGAAGCGGCAGGCCATGCCGACGATCGCGATCGGTTCGCGGGTGGCCGACACGAGCCTGCGGTTCTGCTCCCGCAGGCGCTCCGTCTCCTTGAGCGAGGAGCGCAGCGCCTCGACGAGCTTCGTTTCTTTCTGTGCCATGGCGGCCTAGGCCTCCCGCGTCGTGTCGTCGAGAGCCATCGAGATGAGGCTCTCGGCGTCCATGTCGTCGATGTCGATGCCGGCGTCGGTTCCGGTGCCGGCGGCCTCGTCCCCGGGGCCGGCGTCGAAGCCGGCCAGTTCGAGGAGGCTGTCCAGGAGTCCGGACTCCCGGAGCCGGTCCAGCGGGATCGTCCGGAGGGCGGACCGCACCCGGGACTCCGGGTCGGTGCCGGGCTCGTCCGGGCCCGCGGGAAGCGCGGGGGCCAGCTGTTCCCCGAGGTGCCGGGCCAGGACCCGGATGCTCGGGTAGTCGAAGATCAGGCCGGCGGCCAGCCGCAGTCCGGTCTCCTCGGCCATGCGGTTGCGGAACTCGACGGACGTCAGCGAGTCGAAACCGAGCTCGTTGAAGGCCCGTTCCGCCTCGATGCCGTCGGCGTCCTTGTGTCCCAGGACCAGTGCGGCCTGCTGCCGCACCAGGGCGACGAGGATCTCCTCCCGCTCGTCTCCGGTGGCCGCCCCGGCGAGGCGGCCCCTCAGGGCCTCCGCTCCGGAGGCCGTGCCGGAGGCGGCGCGCCGCCGGACAGTCGTACGGACGAGTCCGCGGAGGAGCGGCGGGAGGTCCGCCGCGTCCGCCCGGCCCAGGGCCCGGAGGTCCAGGGCCACGGGGACCGTGACGGGGGCGCCGGACGCCAGGGACGCGTCGAAGAGCGCGGTTCCCCGCTGCTCGTCCAGCGGCGCGATGCCCGAGCGCGCGGCGCGGCGCACGTCCGTCTCCGTCAGGCCGCCGGCCATCCCGCCCGCGCCTCCGGGAGCCCCGGTCGCGCCCCACAGGCCCCAGGCCAGGGAGACGGCCGGCAGGCCGGCGGCGGTCCGGTGCCGGGCGAGGGCGTCCAGGTAGGCGTTGGCGGCGGCGTAGTTGCCCTGTCCGGGGCCGCCGAGGACCCCGCCCACGGAGGAGAAGAGCACGAAGGTCTTCAGCGCGTGGTCCCTGGTCGCCTCGTGGAGGTGCCAGGCCGCCTCCGCCTTGGGCCGCAGGACCGTGGCCAGGCGCTCGGGGGTGAGCGAGGCGAGGGTGGCGTCGTCGAGGACGCCCGCGGCGTGCACGACGCCGGTGAGGGGGTGCGCCGGGGAGACGACGGCCAGGGCCGCCGCGAGGGCTCCGGGGTCGGCGGCGTCGGCGGACGCGAAGAGGACCGACTCGGCGCCGAGCGCCTCCAGTTCCTTCCGGAGCGCCGGAGCGCCGGGGGCGTCCGCGCCCCTCCGGCTCACCAGGAGCAGGTGCCGCACCCCGTGCCGTACGACGAGGTGGCGGGCGAACACCGGGCCGAGGCCGCCGGTCGCCCCCGTGATCAGGACCGTCCCGTCCCCGTCCCACGGCGATTCCGTGGCCGCCGCCGTGTCCTGCGGGGTGCGGACCAGGCGCGGCACGAGGACGGTCGTCCCGCGGACGGCGACCTGCTCCTCGCCGGCGGCGAGGACGCCGGGCAGGGTGCGCGGGTCCGTCCCGTCGTCCAGGTCGGCGAGCACGATCCGGCCGGGGTGCTCGGCCTGGGCCGACCGCACCAGGCCGCCGACGGCGGCGCCGACCGGGTCCGGCCGCACACCGTTCCCGTCCCCGTCGGCGTCGGTCTGGGCCGCGCCCTTGGTGAGGACGACGAGCCGGGTCGCCGCGAACCGCTCGTCCGCCTGCCACGCCTGGAGCAGCGCCAGGACCCGGGCGGTCTCGTGCCGCAGGGCGTCCGGCGTCGCGTCGACGCCGCCGTCCGGGCCCGCCGCGCAGGCTCCGACCGGCAGCAGCAGGACGTCCGTCCCGTCCGCCACCTCGTCGAGCCCGGTCACCGCGCCGGCGCCGAACCGGTCCGCGAGGCCGTGCGGCTCCGCGCCGAGCACGGTCCAGGAACCGTCCCCGCCGGCGGGGGCCACCTCGGCCTCCACCCAGGCGACCCGGTACAGGGGCTCGGAGGAGGCCCCGGCGCCGATCGCACCGTCGGCGACCGGCCGCAGCGCGAGCTCCCCGACGGAGGCGACCGGCCGCCCCTGCCCGTCCGCGATGTCGAGGGCCACCGTCCCCCGGCCGTTCCCGGGCCGGATCCGCGCCCTCAGGCGGGTCGCCCCGGTCGCGAACAGCTCCGTGTCCGTCCACGCGAACGGCAGTTCGGCCCGCTCCGCGCCCCGGGCGAGCCCGATGGCGTGGAGGACCGCGTCGAGGACCGCCGGGTGGAGCGCGAACCCCTCGGCACCGTGCCCGGCGAGGTCCTCCGGGAGCACGACCTCCGCCAGGACGTCGTCACCGTCCCGCCAGGCCGCCGCGAGGCCCTGGAAGGCGGGCCCGTAGACCAGCCCGCCGTCGGCGAAGGTCTCGTACATGCCGTCGAGCGGCAGGGGCTCGGCTCCGACCGGGGGCCAGACCCCCAGGTGGAACGAGGGCTCCGCGTGCTCCGCCGACAGGACACCGGTCGCGTGCCGCGTCCAGGGCTCGCCGGCGTCCGCGTGGGCCGGACGGGCGTGGACGGTGAACCGCCGCGTCCCCTCCGGCTCCAGGCCGCCCACGGAGAGCTGGACGTCCGCCCCTCCCCGGCCGGGCAGCACGAGCGGCGCCTCCAGCACCAGATCGGCGACCCGGCCGCAGCCGACCCGCTCCCCCACGTACAGGGCGAGGTCGACGAACCCGGTGCCGGGGAAGAGGACGGCCTCGCCGAAGGCGTGGTCGCCCAGCCACGGCGCGGCCCGCACGGACAGGCTTCCGGTGAACAGCCCGCCATCCGCCTCGGCCAGCTGGATCGACGAGGTGAGGAAGGGGTGCCCGACCGCGTCCCCGCCACCGGCGGGGACCTCCGCGTCGAGCCAGTAGTGCTCGTGCTGGAAGGCGTACGTGGGCAGGTCGACGCGACTGGCACCGGTACCGGCGAAGAGCGCCGCCCAGTCCACGTCCACGCCGGCTTCGAAGAGGGCGCCGAGCGCGGTGAGGAAGGTGGTCGGTTCGTCGCGCTCGCGGCGCAGGGCCGGGACCAGGAGGGCGTCGTCCGGGTTGTCCAGGGACGCCTGGGCCATCGCGGTCAGGATGCCGTCGGGGCCGAGTTCGAGGTACGAGGTGACGCCCGCGGCTTCCAGGGCGCGGACGCCGTCGGCGAACCGGACCGCCTGGCGGACGTGCCGCACCCAGTACTCCGGGTCCGTGAGGTCGGACGCCTCCGCGAGCCGGCCGGTCACGTTCGACACGACCGCGATCCGGGGTTCGGAGAACACCAGACCGCTGACGACCTGACCGAACTCCTCCAGCATCGGCTCCATCAGCGGCGAGTGGAAGGCGTGGGAGACGGACAGCCGGACCGCTCCGATCCCCTTCTCCTCCAGCACCGCCACGACCTTCTCCACGGCCGCCTCAGCACCTGAAATCACCACAGAAGCAGGCCCGTTGACGGCGGCGATACCGACCTCGGCCTCACGGCCGGCCAGCAGCGGAAGCACGTCCGCCTCGGCGGCCCGGACCGCGACCATCACACCACCGGAAGGCAACGCCTGCATCAGACGACCACGCGCCACCACCAGACTGCAGGCGTCCTCCAGCGAGAACACTCCGGCCACGTGGGCGGCAGCGATCTCGCCCACCGAATGACCCGCCAGATAGTCCGGCCGGACGCCCAGGGACTCGACCAGACGGAACAACGCGACCTCGACGGCGAAGAGCGCGGGCTGGGTGTAGACCGTCCGCCCCAGCAGCTCCTCGGATTCCCTGATCACCTCACGCAGCGGACGCTCGAACGCACCCTGTCCGTCGAGGAGTTCACACGTCTCCTCCAGGGCCTTGGCGAAGACCGGGAACGCGGTCGCAAGGCCCTCCGCCATCCCCGCCCGCTGCGCACCCTGCCCTGTGAACAGGAAGGCGGTCCTGCCCTCCAGCCTGCGCCCCGGCACCACTTCCTCCGGAACCCCGCCGAAGACCACCGCACGCCGGTCGAACACCGGTCGGGAGGCCAGCGAGAAGCCCACGTCCACCGAGCTCGGGCCGGCCTCCGCGACGTATTCGGAGAGTCGTCGGGCCTGGGCGCGGAGGGCTTCCTCCGTGCGTCCGGACACCACCCACGGCACCGGGACACCCGAAGGCCACTCCCCCACCGTCACCTCCGCCTCGACGGACGGAGCCTCCTCGATGATCACGTGAGCGTTGGTGCCGCTGATGCCGAACGACGAGACACCCGCCCGGCGCGGAGCACCTTCAAACGCCTCCCACGGCCGGGACTCGGTCAGCAGCTCGACCTCACCCGCCGACCAGTCCACGTGCGACGACGGCTCGTCCACGTGCAGCGTCTTCGGCAGGACTCCGTGCCGCATGGCCTGCACCATCTTGATGATGCCGGCGACGCCGGCGGCGGCCTGCGTGTGACCCAGGTTCGACTTCACCGAACCGAGCCACAGCGGCCGGCCCTCCGGACGTTCCTGGCCATAGGTGGCCAGGAGGGCCTGCGCCTCGATCGGGTCGCCCAGGGTCGTGCCCGTCCCGTGCGCCTCGACCGCGTCCACGTCCGCCGCCGACAGACCCGCGTTCGCCAGCGCCGCACGGATCACCCGCTGCTGCGACGGACCATTGGGGGCCGTCAGACCATTGCTCGCACCGTCCTGGTTCACCGCCGAACCCCGCACCACCGCCAGGACCTGGTGTCCCTTGGCGCGAGCGTCGGACAGCCGCTCCACCAGCAGCACACCGACGCCCTCACCCCACGCCGTACCATCAGCGGCCTCCGCGAACGCCTTGATCCGACCGTCGGCGGCGAGACCACGCTGGCGGCTGAACTCGACGAAGACCTCGGGGGTGGCCATGACGGCGACGCCTCCGATGAGGGCCAGGTCGCACTCGTCCCGCTGGAGGGCCTGGATGGCCCAGTGGAGGGCGACGAGCGACGACGAGCACGCCGTGTCCACCGACACCGCCGGGCCTTCGAACCCGAAGGTGTAGGAGATCCGGCCGGAGACGGCGCTGCCCATCGCGTGGCTGGTCGGGTAGTCGTGGTACATCACGCCGGCGAAGACGCCGGTCCGGCTGCCCTTCAGGGTGGCGGGGTCGATGCCCGCGCGTTCCATCGCCTCCCAGGAGGTTTCGAGGAGGAGCCGCTGCTGGGGGTCGACGGTGAGGGCCTCGTTGGGGCTGACGCGGAAGAACGCGGCGTCGAACTCGGCCGCCTCGTGCAGGAACCCGCCCTGGTCGACGTAGCTGGTGTCGGGGCGTTCCCGGGTCGGGTCGTACAGCCGCCGGGTGTCCCAGCCCCGGTCCTCGGGGAAGGCGGAGATCGCGTCCCGGCCCTCGGCGACGAGGTCCCACAGTTCGTCCGGGGTGGTGACGCCGCCCGGGTAGCGGGCGGCCATGCCGACGATCACGATCGGGTCGTCGGCGGCGCCCGGCGCGCCCGCGGAGGTGCCGCGGGCGGTGCGGCCCCGGGCGTCCCCGGCGGCCCGGTCCGGGCCGGCGAGGGCTTCGTGGACGTGTTCCGCGAGGGACGCCGACGACGGGTAGTCGAAGACGAGGGTGGCGGGGAGCCGCAGTCCGGTGGCGCCGTTGAGGGCGTTGCGCAGTTCGACGGCGGAGAGCGAGTCGAAGCCCAGCTCGCTGAAGGCGCGGTCCGGTTCGATCGCGTCCGGCGAGGTGTGCCCGAGGACGTTGGCGACCTGGGTGCGGACGATCTGGAGCAGCAGGTGCCGCCGCTCGTCCCGGCCGAGGCCGGCGAGGCGTCCGGCGAGGCGCCCGGCGGGCGTGTCCGCTCCCGCTTCGCCCGCCGCCCGCGCGGCCGTGCGGCGCGGGGCGGGGACCAGTTCCCGGAAGAGGGCGTCCAGGCTCTCGGCCTGGGCGCGCAGGGCCGTGGTGTCGAGTCGGACGGGGACGAGGGCGGCCCGTCCGGTGCGGCGGGCGGCGTCGAAGAGGGCCAGGCCCTCGTCGGCGCCGAGGGGGACGACGCCGCCGCGCGCCATGCGGGACCGGTCGGTCTCGCTGAGCGTGCCGAGCATGCCGCCGCCCTCCGCCCAGGGGCCCCAGGCGAGGGCGGTGGCCGGGAGGCCCGCGGCGCGGCGCCGCTGGGCGAGGGCGTCCAGGAAGGCGTTGGCCGCCGCGTAGTTGCCCTGGCCGGGGACGCCGAGGGCGCCCGCCGCGGAGGAGAAGAGGACGAAGTCGGTGAGGCCGGACTCCGCGGTCAGTTCGTGGAGGTGCCAGGCGGCGTCCACCTTGGGGCGCAGCACGGTGTGCACCTGGTCGGCGGTGAGGGAGGCGATGGTGCCGTCGTCGAGGACGCCGGCGGCGTGGACGACGCCGGTGAGGGGACGGTCGGCGGGGATCGCCGCGAGGAGCGCCGCGAGCGCGGCGCGGTCGGCGACGTCGCACGCCTCGATGGTGACGGTCAGCGCGCCGAGGGAGAGGAGTTCGTCGCGCAGGTCGTCCGCGCCGGGTGCGGCGGCGCCGCTCCGGCTGGTGAGGAGCAGGTGGCGGACGCCGTGGGCCCGGACGAGGTGGCGGGCGAAGAGGGCGCCGAGGCCGCCGGTGGCGCCGGTGAGCAGCACCGTGCCGTGGTCGGGCCGGCTCCCCGTCCCGGCGGTCTCCGCGTCGGTGGTGTCCGTGCCGACGGTCTCCGCGTCGGCGGTCTCCGTCCCAGTGGTCTCCGTGCCGCTGCCGGGGACGCGGGCGAGCCGGGGGGCGTGGATCCGGCCGCCCCGGACGGCGAGGCGCTCCTCGCCGGGGGCGAGGGCGACGGCGGCGGGCAGCGCCCGGGCGGACGCGGGGTCGTCGTCGAGGTCGATCAGGACGATGCGGCCGGGGTTCTCGGCCTGGGCCGAACGGATCAGGCCGCTGACGGCGGCACCCACCAGGTGGGGCCCGGTCCCGGCGGCACCGCCACGCGTGCCCTCGTCCCCCTGGCCCTCGCCGGGCGTGCCCCCGTCACCCGTGTCGACGGCTCCGCGCGTCACGACGACGAGCCTCGCCGCCTCCTGGCCGGGGTCGGCGAGCCATTCCCGGACGGCGCCGAGGACCCGTACGGTCTCGGCGTGGACGGCGTCCGCGACGCCGTCCGGCAGGTCGGTGCCGGGGCCCGCGGCGGCGCCCGCGGGCAGCAGGACGAGGTCGGCGGGCGCGCCGGCCGGGATGGGCCCGCTCCCCAGTGCCTCCTCCCACGTGCCGGCGTCGTCGCCGAGGAGGGTCCAGCCGGTGCCCTCCACGGGGGCGGCGGCGTCCGGGAGCGGCAGCCAGGAGATCCGGAACAGCGCGTCGTGGTGCGCGGCGGCGGCCTGGATCCGCTCGGCGGATATCGGGCGGACGGCCAGCGACCCCACGGACAGCACGGGGCTGCCCGTCGCGTCGGCGATGTCGAGCGCCGCGGCGTCGCGCCCGGGGACCGCCCGTACGCGGACCCGGAGCTGGGTGGCACCGCCCGCGTACAGCTCGACGTCGGACCAGGCGAAGGGGAGTCCGCCCTGCGACACGGTGTCCGACACGCTCACGGCGTGCAGGGCCGCGTCGAAGGCCGCGGGGTGCAGGCCGAACCGCGCGGCGTCGTCGTGGGCGCCCTCAGGCAGCCGGACGTCCGCGTACACCTCGCCGTCCCGCGCCCAGGCGGCCGCGAGCCCGCGGAAGACCGGGCCGTACGCGAGGCCGGCGACGGCGAAGTCGTCGTAGACGGTGTCGAGGCCGACGGGCTCGGCGCCGGCCGGCGGCCAGACGGCGAAGTCGAACGCGGCCGCGTCCCCGCCGGGGGCGACGGCGCCCGTGGCGTGGGAGGTCCAGGCCGTCTCGGTGTCGGCGTCGGCGGCCCGCGAGAAGAGGCGTACGGCACGGGTCCCGTCGTCTCCCAGCGCGGCGAGCAGGACGACCACCTGGGCCGCGCCGCGCTGCGGCAGCACGAGCGGCGCTTCGAGGACCAGGTCCTCCAGGCGGTCGCAGCCGGTCTCCCGGCCCGCGCGCAGCACCATCTCGACGAGCGCGGTGCCCGGGACGACGACGGCCCCGGCGACGACGTGGTCGGCGAGCCACGGGTGGCTGCCGAGTCCGATCCGCCCGCTCAGCGCGATGCCGCCGGAGTCCGGCAGCTCGACGGCGGCGCCGAGGAGGGGGTGGTCGGTGGCGGCGAGCCCGAACGCCGTCGCGTCGCCCCCCTCGGGGGTGGGGGCGAGCCAGTAGTGCTCGTGCTGGAAGGCGTACGTGGGCAGGTCGACGCGCCGGGCACCCGTACCGGCGAAGAGCGCCGCCCAGTCGACGTCCACGCCGGCTTCGAAGAGGGCGCCGAGGGCGGTGAGGAAGGTGGCCGGCTCGTCGCGCTCGCGGCGCAGGGCCGGAACGAGGAGCGCGTTGTCGGGCTCCTCCAGGCAGGACTGGGCCATCGCCGACAGCACGCCGTCCGGGCCGAGTTCGAGGTACGAGGTGACGCCCGCGCCCTCCAGGGCGCGGACGCCGTCGGCGAACCGCACGGCCTGGCGGACGTGCCGCACCCAGTACTCCGGGTCCGTCAGCTCACCGGCGGCGGCAAGCCCGCCAATCACGTTGGACACGATCGCGATGCGCGGCTCGGAGAACACCAGACCGCTGACGACCTGCCGGAACTCCTCCAGCATCGGCTCCATCAGCGGCGAATGGAAAGCGTGCGAGACCTTCAGCCGCTGCGCGGCGACACCCCGCTCCTCCAGCACCGCCACGATCTCGGAGACAGCGGCTTCGGCACCCGAAATCACCACGGAAGAAGGCCCGTTGACGGCGGCTATGCCGACCTCGGCCTCACGGCCGGCCAGCAGCGGGAGTACGTCCGCCTCGGCGGCCCGGACCGCGACCATCACACCACCCGCGGGCAGCGCCTGCATCAACCGGCCACGAGCCGCGACCAGACGGCAGGCGTCCGCCAGGGAGAAGACTCCCGCCACATGCGCGGCGGCGATCTCGCCCACCGAGTGACCCGCCAGATAGTCCGGCCGGACGCCCAGGGACTCGACCAGACGGAACAACGCCACCTCGACGGCGAACAGCGCGGACTGGGTGTAGACCGTCTGCCCCAGCAGCTCACCGGAGCCCTTGATCACCTCACGCAGCGGACGCTCGAACACGCCCTGTCCGTCAAGGAGTTCACACACCTCATCCAAAGCAGCGGCGAAGACCGGGAACGCGGCGGAAAGGCCCTCCGCCATCCCCGCCCGCTGCGCACCCTGACCCGTGAACAGGAACGCCGACTTGCCCTCCAGCCTGCGCCCCGGCACCACTTCCTCCGGAACCCCGCCGAAGACCACCGCACGCCGGTCGAACACCGCACGCGACGAGACCAGCGAGAAACCCACGTCCACCGGATCGAGACCGGCACCCGCGGTGAACTCCCGCAGACGGGCGAGCTGGGCGTGCAGTGCGGCTTCGGTCCGGCCCGAGACCACCCACGGCACGGGCACGCCCGCCGGCCACTCCCCCACCGGGGTCTCCGGCGCGGCGGCCTCGGTCTCGGTGGTCTCGGCGGCCTCGGGTTCGGGGGCCTCCTCGATGATCACGTGGGCGTTGGTGCCGCTGAGGCCGAAGGACGACACGCCCGCCCGGCGGGGCTGCTCGCCCCGCTCCCAGGGGGTGCGCTCGGTGAGGAGGCGGACGTGTCCGGCCGTCCAGTCGACGTGGGTCGACGGCTCGTCCACGTGCAGCGTCTTCGGCAGGACGCCGTGCCGCATGGCCTGCACCATCTTGATGATGCCGGCGACGCCGGCGGCGGCCTGGGTGTGACCCAGGTTCGACTTGACCGAGCCGAGCCACAGGGGGCGTTCGGCGGTGCGTCCCTGGCCGTAGGTGGCGAGGAGGGCCTGGGCCTCGATGGGGTCGCCCAGGGTGGTGCCGGTGCCGTGCGCCTCGACGGCGTCCACGTCGGCGGTGGACAGGCCGGCGTTGGCGAGGGCGGCCCGGATGACGCGGCGCTGGGAGGGGCCGTTGGGGGCGGTGATGCCGTTGCTGGCGCCGTCCTGGTTGACGGCCGAGCCGCGGACCACCGCGAGGACGGGGTGGCCGTTGCGGCGGGCGTCGGAGAGGCGTTCGACGAGGAGGACGCCGGCGCCCTCGCTCCAGCCGGTGCCGTCGGCGGCGTCGGCGAAGGCCTTGCAGCGGCCGTCGGCGGCGAGGCCGCGGGCCTTGCCGAAGGCGACGAAGGGGTCGGGGGTGGCCATCACGGTGACGCCGCCGGCGAGGGCGAGGGAGCATTCGCCGCGGCGCAGGGCCTGGACGGCGAGGTGGAGGGCGACCAGCGAGGAGGAGCAGGCGGTGTCCACGGACACCGCCGGGCCCTCGAAGCCGAAGACGTAGGAGATGCGGCCGGAGAGGACGGCTCCGTTGGTGCCGGTCGTCATGTAGGCGGCGGACTCCTCGGGCAGTTTCATGCCGAAGTACGACTGCCCGTTGGTGCCGGTGTAGACGCCGACCGGGCCGCCCTTGAGGGTGTCGGGGGAGATCCCGGCGCGTTCCATCGCCTCCCAGGAGGCTTCCAGGAGCAGGCGCTGCTGGGGGTCCATGGCGACGGCCTCGCGCGGGCTGATGCCGAAGAACTCGGCGTCGAAGCGGGCGGCTTCGTGGAGGAATCCGCCGCTGCGGGTGTAGCCGCTCTCGGCCTGGTGGGCATCGGCGTCGTACATGTCGTCGATGTCCCACCCGCGGTCCTGGGGGAACTCACCGATGGCGTCGGTCTCTTCGGCGACCAGCTTCCACAGGTCCTCGGGTGAGCGGGCGCCTCCCGGGAAGCGGCACGCCATCCCGACGATCGCGATCGGCTCCGACTCGATGTCGCGCAGTCGCTGCCGCGTCTGGGCGAGGTCGGCGGTCGTCCGCTTGAGATAGTCGAGCAGCTTCTTTTCGTTCCCCATCAGGGCCTCACCAATTCTGTTGATAAAGATTCCAGGAACCCGGTGGTCAGGAGATCCCTAGTTCTTTGTCGATGAAGTCGAACAGTTCGTCGGCCGAGGCCGCCTTGAGCTGGTCGGCGACCGCGGCGGCCTGCTGCGGGGCGTGGGCCTCGTTCAGTCGGGCCAGGAGGGCCTGGAGCCGGGGGACGACCTTGGCACGCTCGATCTCGTCGGGTGCCATGGAGGCCACCGCGGCCTCCATGCGGTCGAGTTCCGTCGCCGCCCCCGCCGCCGGGCCGGCCGCGGCGGGGGCGAGCTCGCCGTGCAGGTGCTCGGCGAGGGTGGCGGGGCTGGTGTAGTCGAAGAGCAGGGTCGCCGGGAGTTTGAGGCCGGTGGCGGCGTTCATCCGGTTGCGGAAGTCGACGGCGGTCAGGGAGTCGAAGCCCATCTCCTTGAACGCCCGGTGGGGCGGGACGGCCTCCGATTCCGCGTGGCCGAGGACGGTCGCCACCTGGCCGCGGACGAGGTCCAGGAGGGCGGTGTCCCGTTCCTCGGGGGTGAGGGCGGAGAGCCGGCGGCCGAGGGTGTCGGCGTCGGCGGGGCCGTCCGGCGTGCCGGTGCGGGGGGCGAGGGCGCGGGCGGCCTCGGGCACGCCGTGGAGGAGGGGGCTGGGGCGTCCCGCGGTGAACGCGGGCGCCAGGGCCTCCCAGTCGGCGTCGACGACGCCGATGCCGGTCTCGTCGCGTTCCAGGATCTCGTGGAGGGCGGCGACGGCGAGGCCGGGGTCGAGTTCGGTGAGTCCGCGCCACCAGGCCCGTTCCTGCACGTCGTCCTGGGCGGCCATGCCGCCGCCGCCCCAGGGGCCCCAGGCGACGGAGGTGGCGGGCAGTCCGCGGGCCCTGCGGTGGTCGGCGAGGGCGTCGAGGTAGGCGTTGGCGGCGGCGTAGGCGGCCTGTCCGGCGCCGCCGAGGAGGCCCGCGATCGAGGAGAAGGACACGAAGGCCGTCAGGTCCAGGTCCTGGGTGAGCTCGTGGAGGTTGCGGGCCGCCTCGGCCTTGGGGCCCAGCACGCCGGCGAGGCGGTCCGGGGTGAGGGAGCCGACGGTGCCGTCGTCGAGGACGCCTGCGGCGTGCATGACGGCCGTCAGCGGGGCGTCGGCGGGCAGCTCCTTCAGGAGGGCGGCGACGGCGTCGCGGTCGGCGACGTCGCAGGCGGCGAGGGTGACGCGGGCGCCGAGCGCGGTGAGTTCCCGCTTGAGGTCGAGGGCGCCGGGGGCCTCCTCGCCGCGTCTGCTGGTGAGCAGGAGGTGGTCGGCTCCGGCGCCGGCGAGCCAGCGGGCGACGAGGGTGCCGACGGCCCCGGTGCCGCCGGTGACGAGGACGGTGCCGGTGGGCCGCCAGGTGCCGCGGGCGGGGCTGGTGGCGCCGGTGGCGCGTTCCAGGCGGCGTACGGAGGTGCCGGCGGCCCGTACGGCGAGCTGGTCCTCTCCCGCGGGTGCGGCGAGGACGTCGGCGAGGCGGGCGAGGATCCGCTCGTCGGGGGCGTCGTCGGGGACGGTGCCCGGCGGGGCGGCGGGCAGGTCGACGAGGCCGCCCCAGAGGGCGGGGTTCTCCAGGGCGACGACGCGTCCCAGGCCCCAGACGCGGGCCTGCCCGGGGTGGGGCAGGGGTTCGGAGCGGCCGGCGGCGACGGCGCCCCGGGTCACGCTCCACACGGGGGCGGTGACGTCCAGGTCGGCGAGGGCCTGGACGAGGGCGACGGTGGTGGTGAGGCCGCGGGGCGCGAGGGGCGCGGCCGGGTCGGGGGTCTCGTCCTGGCCGAGCAGCGACACCGCTCCGGCGAGGGGGCCCGCGGTGGCGAGCAGCCGGGAGAGGTGGCCGGTCATGCCGGCGCGGTCGGTGTCGGCACCGGTGGCGCGGAGCCGGAGCACGGTGGCGCCGCGGTCGGTGAGGGCCCGCTCGGTGGCGTCGGCCCAGGCGTCGGTGACGCCGTCGGCGGGGACGGCGAGGAGCCAGGTGCCGTCGAGGGT
Source organism: Streptomyces filamentosus (assembly GCF_014654895.1). Taxonomy (GTDB): domain Bacteria; phylum Actinomycetota; class Actinomycetes; order Streptomycetales; family Streptomycetaceae; genus Streptomyces; species Streptomyces filamentosus. The sequence continues at coordinate 327,414 of NZ_BNBE01000001.1, forward strand.
GCCGGAGGGGGCGGCGGGGCGCGGGTGCCAGGCGACGCGGTAGCGCCAGCCGTCGACGACGGCCTGGTCGACGCTCTGCCGGTGCCAGTCGGAGAGCAGCGGCAGGAGCGGTTCCAGGGAGGCGCGGCCGTCGGCTCCGGCGTCGAGGAGGCGGGTGAGCCCGTCGAGGTCGTGGCTTTCGACGGCGGACCAGAAGGCGCCGTCGGCGGCGCCGGCGCGGGCCGGGGCGGCGGGGGCGGTCTCCTCGGGGTCGGCCCAGTGGCGGCGGCGCCGGAAGGGGTAGGTGGGCAGGTCGACGTGGTGGTGTCCGGGGCCCGCGTACGCCGCCCAGTCGACGTCGGTGCCGTGGGTGTGGAGGGCGGCGAGGGCGGCCGCGACCGTCTCGGGTTCGGGGGTGCCCGGGCGGAGCAGCGGCAGGCACGGCGTGTCGTCGTCGAGGGTCGCGCCGGCGAGGGCGGTGAGGGTGGCGCCGGGGCCGATCTCCAGGCAGGCGGTGACGCCGAGTCCGGCGAGGGCGCGTACGCCGTCGTGGAAGCGGACGGTGCCGCGGACGTGCCGCACCCAGTAGTCGGGGGTGCGCAGGTCGTCGCCGTCGGCGGGCAGGCCGGTCACGTTGGACACGACGGGGACGGTGGGGACGTGGAAGTCGAGGGTGGCGAGGACGTCGGCGAAGTCGTCGAGCATGGCGTCCATGCGGGGCGAGTGGAAGGCGTGACTGACCCTCAGTTCGTGTGTCTGGTCGCCCTGTTCGGCGAGGAGGGCGGCGACCTCGGCGACGGCTTCGGCGTCGCCGGAGAGGACGACGGACGTCTCGCCGTTGACGGCGGCGAGGCCGACGCGGTCCTCCCGTCCGGCGAGCAGCGGCAGCACCCGCTCCTCGGTGGCGCGTACGGCGGTCATGGCGCCGCCCTCGGGCAGGGCCTCCATCAGCCGGCCGCGGGCGGCGACGAGGGTGGCTGCGTCGGGCAGGGAGAGGACGCCCGCGACGTGGGCGGCGGCGATCTCGCCGACGGAGTGCCCGATGAGCACGTCGGGGCGGACGCCGAAGGACTCGACGAGGCGGTGGAGGGCGACCTCGGTGGCGAAGAGCGCGGCCTGGGTGAAGACCGTGCGGTCGAGGAGGGCGGCCTCGGCCGAGCCCTCGGCGGCGAAGACGACCTCGCGCAGCGGCCGGGGCAGTCCGCCGTCGAGTTCGGCGCAGACCGCGTCGAAGGCGTCGCGGTAGGCGGGGTGGGCGGCGTACAGTCCGGCGCCCATGCCGACGCGCTGGGCGCCCTGGCCGGTGAAGAGGAACGCGGTCCGGCCGGCCGGTGCCCCGCCGGCGGGCCCGGTGGGGCCCTCTCCGGCGGCGATGCGGTCGAGGGCGGCGAGGAGTTCCGTACGGTCGGCGCCGACGGCCACCGCCCGGTGCTCGAAGAGGGTGCGGGTGGCGGCGAGCGAGCGGGCCACGTCGGCGGGGTCGGCGGCGGGCCGGTCGAGCAGGTGGGTGCGGAGCTGTGCGGCGCGGGTCCGCAGGGCCGTCTCGTCGCGGGCGGACAGCGTCCACGCGTACGGCACGGAGGGGTGCCGCACGGCCTCGGCGGCGGGGGCGGGGCCGGTTCCGGTTCCGGCCTCCGGGGCGGCGGGGGCGGGGGCCTCCTCGATGACGGCGTGGGCGTTGGTGCCGCTGATGCCGAACGAGGAGACGCCGAAGCGCCGCGGGCGTTCCCCGCCGGGCCAGGGCACCTCGTCGGTGAGGAGCCGCACCCGGCCGGCCGACCAGTCGACGTGCGGGGTGGGCCGTTCGGCGTGCAGGGTGCGCGGCAGGGTCTCGTGCTGGAGCGCGAGGATCATCTTCATCACGCCGGCGACGCCGGCGGCGGCCTGCGGGTGCCCCATGTTCGACTTGATGGAGCCGAGCCACAGGGGCCGGTCCTCGGGGCGGTCCTGGCCGTAGGTGGCGAGGATGGCCTGGGCCTCGATGGGGTCGCCGAGGGTGGTGCCGGTGCCGTGCGCCTCGACGGCGTCGACGTCCGCGGCGGTGAGGCCGGCGTTCCGCAGGGCGGCCTTGATGACGCGCTGCTGGGCGGGCCCGTTCGGCGCCATCAGGCCGTTGCTGGCGCCGTCCTGGTTGACGGCGGAGCCGCGCACGACGGCGAGGACGGGGTGGCCGTTGCGGCGGGCGTCGGAGAGCCGCTCCAGGACGAGGACGCCCGCCCCCTCCGACCAGCCGGCGCCGTCGGCGTCCGCGGCGAAGGACCGGCAGCGGCCGTCCGGGGACAGGGCGCGCTGCCGGCTGAACTCGATGAACAGCTGGGGGGTGGCCATGACGCACACGCCGCCGGCGAGGGCGAGCGTGGAGTCCCCGGCCCGCAGGGACTGGCAGGCCAGGTGCAGGGCGACCAGGGAGGACGAGCAGGCCGTGTCGGTGGTGACGGCGGGGCCTTCGAGGCCGAAGGTGTAGGAGACGATGCCGGAGACGATGCTGCCGGCGGTGGTGCTGCGCGGGTAGTCGTGGTGCATCAGGCCCGCGAAGACGCCGGTCCTGCTGCCCTTGAGGGTGGTGGGGTCGATGCCGGCCCGTTCCAGCGCCTCCCAGGACACTTCGAGGAGGAGGCGCTGCTGCGGGTCGGTCTCGGGGGCCTCGCGGGGGCTGATGCCGAAGAAGTCGGCGTCGAACTCGGCGGCGTCGTGCAGGAAGCCGCCGCGCCGGACGTAGGTGCGGCCGGGCCTGCCGGGCTCGGGGTCGTACACGGCCTCGGTGTTCCATCCCCGGTCGGTGGGGAAGTCGGAGACCGCGTCGACGCCGTCGGAGACGAGCCGCCACAGCTCCTCGGGAGAGGTGACGCCGCCGGGGTAGCGGCCGCTCATGCCGATGACGGCGATGGGTTCGCGGTGGGCTTCCTCGGCCTCGCGCAGCTTGCGCCGGGTCTCCTGGAGGTCGGTCGTCGCCCGCTTGAGGTACGCGCGGAGTTTGTCGTCGTGCGCCATCGGTGTCTCAGCCTTCTCAAGGGTGGGGAGGGGCGGACTGCGGAGGGGGCGGGGGGTGTCAGGAGATGCCGAGTTCGTTGTCGAGGAAGTCGAAGAGCTCGTCGTCCGTCGCCTCGTCGAACTGCTGCGCGGACACCGTCGCGCCCGTGCCGGCCTGGAGTTCGGTGACCCGGCGCAGCAGCCCCTTGAGGCGGGCGGCGACCGCCGTGTGGTCGTCCTCCGGCGACGCCTGGGCGAGCGTGGCCTCCAGGAGTTCGAACTGCGCCTCCAGGGACTTCGGCGCGGCGTCGGCGGGTGCCAGCGCGGTGACCAGGTGGTCGACGAGCGCGGCCGGCGACGGGAAGTCGAAGACCAGGGTCGTCGGCAGGCGCAGTCCGGTCGCCTTGTTGAGGAGGTTGCGCAGTTCGACGGCGGCCAGCGAGTCGAAGCCCATGTCCTTGAACGCCCGGTCCGGGACGACGGCGTCGCCGGAGGCGTGGCCGAGCACGCCGGCGACGTGCTCGCGGACGAGGAGGTGGAGCTGCCGGGCCCGCTCGGCCTCGGAGAGGCCGCCGAGGCGGTCGGCGAGGCCCCTGGCCGGTGCGGCGGCGGCCGCCGCCTTCCGGGCGGGCCGCCGGGTGCGGGCCCGGCCCATGCCGCGCAGGACGGCCGGCAGGTCGTCGGTGCGGTTGGCGAGGGCGGCGAGGTCCAGCCGGATCGGCACCAGGACGGGCTCGCCGGAGCCGAGGGCCACGTCGAGGAGGCGCAGCGCCTCCTCGGTCTCCAGCGGCGGCATGCCGAGGCGGTGCATCCGCTGGAGGTCGGCGGCGCCCATCTGTCCCGCCATGCCGTCGGTGGACGCCCACAGGCCCCAGGCGAGGGACACGGCGGGCAGTCCGGCGGCGCGCCGGTGGACGGCCAGCGCGTCGAGGAAGACGTTCGCCGTGGCGTAGGGGGCCTGTCCGCCGCCGACGAGGAGGCCGGCGGAGGACGAGAAGAGGACGAATGCGTCGAGGTCCCGGTCCCGGGTCAGTTCGTGCAGGTGCCAGGCGGCGTCGGCCTTCGGCCGCAGCACGCCGTCGAGGCGCTCCGGCGTCTGGGTCTCGACGACCCCGTTGTCGGCGACGCCGGCGGTGTGGACGACGCCGGTCAGCGGGGGCCGCCCGGTGTCGTCGAGCAGGGCGGCCAGGGCGGCGCGGTCGGACACGTCGCAGCCCTCGACGGCGACGGTCTCCGCGCCGGCCGCGAGCAGCGCCCGCCGCAGCTCCTCCGCGCCCGGCGCCTGCGGCCCCCGGCGGCTGACGAGCAGCAGGTGCCGTACGCCGTGCCGTTCCACCAGGTGGCGGGCGACGAGCGCGCCGAGTCCGCCGGTGCCGCCGGTCACCAGGACCGTGCCGTCGCCGCGGAAGACGCCTCCGCCGGTCTCCTCCGCGGGCGCGGCGGTGCGCACCAGGCGCGGCAACAGGACGACGCCGTCCCGGACCGCCGCCTCGGGTTCGCCCGAGAGCACGGCGGCCCGCAGCGCTCCCGCCGTGCCGCGGGCCGCGTCCCAGTCGATCAGGGTCAGCCGGTCCGGGTGCTCGGCCTGGACGGAGCGCACGAGGCCCCACAGGGGCCCCGCGACGAGGTCGGCGGCCCCGTCCGCGGCGGCGGGCGCGGTGCTGACCGCGCCCGAGGTGAGCACGACCAGCCGGGCGGAGGCGAACCGCTCGTCGGCGAGCCACGTCTGGATCCCGGCCAGCGTCCGGCCGGCGGTGGCCCGCAGCCGCGCCGGCACGTCGGTGCCGTCCGCCGCGCCGGTGGGCGGGCACGGCAGCAGTACGACGTCGGGGACGGCCGCACCGCCGTCCACGGCGGCCACGAGGGCGGGGACGTCCGGGTACGGGGTGAGCGTGCGGCCGGCGACGGCCGCCCATGCCTCGGCGGGCCCGGCGACCGCCCAGTGGCGCCCGGCGTCGCCGGACGCGGACGGGTAGGCGGGGGCCTGCTGCCAGGCGGGCAGGAAGAGGTTGTCGGTGGCCGCGGATCCGGCGAGCCGCAGCTGGTCGTCGGAGATCGGCGGCGCCACCAGGTGGTGCACCGAGACGACCGGGGCGCCGGTGGCGTCGGCGATGTCGACCTGCGCCGTGTCGGGCCCGTTGGAGTCGCAGCGCACCCGGACGGTCGTGGCTCCGGCCGCGTGCAGCCTGATGCCGTGCCAGGAGAACGGCAGGCGCGGCACGTCGGGCCCGCCCGGCTCGACGAACAGCGAGGCGTGGAAGGCGGAGTCGAGGAGCGCCGGGTGCAGCCCGCACGCCTCGGCGTCGCCGCGGGCCTGCGCGGGCAGCGCCACCTCGGCGAACATCTCCCGGTCGTTGCGCACCCAGGCCCTGCGCAGCCCCTGGAACACGGGGCCGTAGCCGTAACCGCGCCCGACGAGCCCGTCGTAGGCGTCGCCGATCGGCACCTCCTCGGCGCCCTCGGGCGGCCAGACGGTGAGGTCGTACGGCTCGCCCTCGGGCGCCTCGTCGCCGACGACGCCCTCGGCGTGCCGGGTCCAGGGACCGGTGGCGTCGCCGTCCGCGGTCTGCGAGTAGACCGTCAGCGACTGCTTCCCCGTCTCGTCGGAGGCGCCGACGACGACCTTGACCCGCACCCCGCCGGACGGCGGGATCACGAGGGGCGCCCCGATGGTCAGCTCCTCGACCACGGTGCGGCCCGCGTGCTCGGTCGCCTGGACGGCCAGCTCGACGAAGGCCGATCCGGGCAGGATCACGGTCCCGAACACCGCGTGGTCCCCCAGCCAGGGGTGGGTGTCGAGGCCGAGCCGCCCGGTCAGCACCAGCCCGTCGGAGTCGGGCAGGTCGAGCACGGCGCTGAGCAACGGGTGGGAGGTCGCCGTCAGCCCGTGCGCCGCCGCGTCCCCGCCGACGCCCGCCACGGCGTCGAGCCAGTACCGCTCCCGCTGGAAGGCGTACGTGGGGAGGCCGACGCGCCGGGCACCGGTACCGGCGAAGAGCGCGGCCCAGTCCACGTCCACGCCGGCTTCGAAGAGGGCGCCGAGGGCGGTGAGGAAGGTGGCCGGCTCGTCGCGCTCGCGGCGCAGGGCCGGGACGAGGAGCGCGTTCTCGGGCTCCTCCAGGGATGTCTGGGCCATCGCGGTCAGGATGCCGTCGGGGCCGAGCTCAAGGTACGAGGTGACGCCCGCGGCTTCCAGGGCGCGGACGCCGTCGGCGAACCGCACGGCCTGGCGGACGTGCCGCACCCAGTACTCCGGGTCCGTCAGCTCACCGGCGGCGGCAAGCCCGCCACTCACGTTCGACACGATCGCGATCCGGGGTTCGGAGAACACCAGACCGCTGACGACCTGACCGAACTCCTCCAGCATCGGCTCCATCAGCGGCGAGTGGAAGGCGTGAGAGACGGACAGCCGGACCGCTCCGATCCCCTTCTCCTCCAGCACCGCCACGACCTTCTCCACGGCCGCCTCGGCCCCCGAAATCACCACGGAAGCAGGCCCGTTGACAGCGGCGATACCGATCTCGTCCTCACGGCCGGCCAGCAGCGGGAGTACGTCCGCCTCGGCCGCCCGGACCGCGACCATCACCCCGCCGGAAGGCAACGCCTGCATCAGGCGGCCACGGGCGACGACCAGGTGACAGGCGTCCGCCAGGGAGAACACCCCCGCCACGTGGGCGGCGGCGATCTCGCCCACCGAATGACCCGCCAGATAGTCCGGCCGGACGCCCAGGGACTCGACCAGACGGAACAACGCGACCTCGACGGCGAAGAGCGCGGACTGCGTGTAGACCGTCTGGTTCAGCAGCTCACCGGAGTCCTTGATCACCTCGCGCAGCGGGCGGACGAACGCGCCCTCGGCGTCGAGGAGTTCACACACCTCGTCCAGAGCGGCCGCGAAGACCGGGAACGCGGCGGAAAGGCCCTCCGCCATCCCCGCCCGCTGCGCGCCCTGCCCCGTGAACAGGAACGCCGACTTGCCTTCGGCCGCGACGGCTCCGCGCTCGCCGGACTCGTCGGCGATCAACTCTTCCAGAGCGACCAGGAGTTCGGTGCGGTTCGCGCCGAGGAGCGCGACACGGTGGTCGAGCACCGCACGCGAGGAGGCCAGGGAGAAACCGAGGTCCACCGGCAGGTGGTCCGAGCCGAGGGCCAGCCGACGCAGTCGCCGGGCCTGTTCGCGCAGGGCTTCATCCGTGCGTCCGGACACCACCCACGGCACCGGAACACCCGAAGGCCACTCCCCCACCGCCGCCTCCGCCTCGACGGACGGAGCCTCCTCCAGAATCACATGCGCGTTGGTGCCGCTGATGCCGAACGACGAGACACCCGCACGACGCGGAACACCCTCGGACGCCTCCCACGGCCGGGACTCCGTCAGCAGCTCGACCTCACCCGCCGACCAGTCCACATGCGACGACGGAGCATCCACGTGCAGCGTCTTCGGCAGGACTCCGTGCCGCATGGCCTGCACCATCTTGATGATGCCGGCGACGCCGGCAGCGGCCTGCGTGTGACCCAGGTTCGACTTCACCGAACCGAGCCACAGCGGCCGGCCCTCCGGGCGCTCCTGACCATACGTCGCCAGCAGAGCCTGCGCCTCGATCGGATCGCCCAGGGTCGTGCCCGTCCCGTGCGCCTCGACCGCGTCCACGTCCGCCGCCGACAGACCCGCGTTCGCCAGCGCCGCACGGATCACCCGCTGCTGCGACGGACCATTGGGGGCAGTCAGACCATTGCTCGCACCGTCCTGGTTGACGGCCGAACCCCGCACCACCGCCAGGATCTGGTGGCCGTTCCGCTGCGCGTCGGACAGCCGCTCCACCAGCAGCACACCGACGCCCTCACCCCACGCCGTACCATCAGCGGCCTCCGCGAACGCCTTGATCCGACCGTCGGCGGCGAGACCACGCTGCTGGCTGAACTCGACGAAGGTCTCGGGGGTCGGCATCACCGTCACGCCGCCTGCCAGGGCGAGCGAGCACTCACCGCGACGCAGGGCCTGGATGGCCCAGTGCAGGGCGACGAGCGACGACGAGCACGCCGTGTCCACCGACACCGCCGGACCCTCCAGGCCCAGGGCGTACGCCACCCGGCCGGAGACCACACTGCCGGTGTTGCCGTTGCCTATGTAGCCCTGGAGCTCGTCGGGTATGACGGGGAGGCGGGAGGCGTAGTCGTGGTACATGACGCCGGCGAAGACACCGGTCTGCGAACCCTTCAGCGACGACGGGTCGATGCCCGCCCGCTCGATCGCCTCCCACGACGCCTCAAGCAGCAGCCGCTGCTGCGGATCCGTCGCCAGCGCCTCGCGCGGACCCATGCTGAAGAACTCGGCGTCGAAGTCGGCCGCGTCGTGGAGGAAGCCGCCGGACCTGGAGTACGTCCTGCCGGGGGTGCCGGGCTCGGGGTCGTACAGGCCCTCGGTGTCCCAGCCCCGGTCCTCCGGGAAGCCGGTGATGCCGTCGCGGCCCCGGCTGACCATCGTCCACAGGTCGTCGGGGGATCCGACGTCGCCGGGGAAGCGGCAGCTCATGCCGACGATCGCGACCGGTTCGTTCTCCCTGCGCTCGGCGTCCCGCAGGCGCCGTCGAGCTTCACGAAGATCGGCTGTCGCCCGCTTCAGATAGTCGAGAAGCTTCTCCTCGTTTTCCACCCAACGTCTCCTCACTGGTCCGCGCAGGAATTCGGAATTCTGGATCGGCATTCAGCCGGAGGCGCCGGATTTCGAGGCACGTCGTCAAATCCACCTGCGGCGCATATGCTCGTAACGCTACGCAGGTCAAGGGTGTCCGCCCACCCCTAGGCCGCCCCTATGCGCCCCTATTGAAGAGGGCCCGGGAGTCGCGGGAGCCGGGCCCCACCACTGTCGATTCGGGAATGTCTTGCCCCGTGCGACGGGCTCCAATAGCCTGCGCCGGAAGCGCAGTCGAGTTGATCCTCACGGGATATTCGCTTCGCGACAACACAGAACATCCGGGTTCGACGGAAGGATACGGAAGTCGTGGGAGTGGCAACAGAAGGGGCGAGCAGTCCCTGGATCCGCAGGTTCCACCCGTCCGACGACGCCCCGGTGCGGCTGGTCTGCTTTCCGCACGCGGGGGGTTCCGCGTCGTTCTATTTCCCGGTGTCGAGGAGCCTGGCGCCGGCGGTGGACGTGATCACGCTGCAGTACCCGGGACGTCAGGACCGGCGCCACGAGGAGGGGATCGGCGATCTGCACGACGTGGCCGAGGTGCTGACCGGCGAGCTGCGTCCGTGGGCGGACCGGCCGCTGGTCCTCTTCGGGCACAGCATGGGCGCCTCGCTGGCCTTCGAGGTGGGGCGCCGCCTCGAACGGGCGGGGATCGTCCCGGCGGCACTGGTCGCGTCCGGCCGGCGGGCGCCGTCGCGGCACCGGGACGAGTACGTCCACCGGCGCGACGACGAGGGCCTGGTGCGCGAGCTGAAGGAGCTGAGCGGGACCGACCCGGGGGCGCTCGGCGACGAGGAGGTGCTGCGGATGATCCTGCCGGCGATCCGCAGCGACTACCGCGCGGCGGAGACCTACCGCTACCGGCCGGGCCCGGACCTGTCCTGCCCGGTGTGGGCGCTGGTCGGCGACCGGGACCCGAAGGTGACGGTGGACGAGGCGCGTTCCTGGGGCGACCACACCTCGGGCGGTTTCGAGCTGAAGGTGTTCGACGGGGGCCACTTCTTCCTCGCGCCCCACGCGGCGGAGGTCAACCGGCTGCTCGCCGACTGCGCGCGGGACCGCGTGCCCCGGCCCTGACCGCGACGGGCCGGGAGGCGGGGGGCGACGGGCGGGGAGGCGGGGACGACGGGCCGCACACCCCCCGCCCCGCCCCCGCCGCGCCCCCGTCGCCTCCTCCTAGAACTCGCGCTCCGCGGCCAGTTCCCCGCCGTCGTGGTCGTCGAGCAGGTCTTCCGGTTCGCGCCGGAGCCGGAGTCCTTCGAGGAGCTCGTCGCGGCTGCTGACCTGGAGCTTGCGGTAGATCCGGGTGAGGTGCTGCTCCACCGTGCTCACGGTGATGTAGAGCTTGTTGCCTATCTCCCGGTTGGTGTGCCCGACTGCGGCCAGCGTGGCGACCCGGCGCTCCGCGTCGCTCAGGGCCGTGGAGGTGTCCCCCTTCGCGGGGGCCGGTTCCTCCTTCTTCTCCCTTTCCGCGACGACCACTTCGCCGGGGAGGCCGCGCAGGAGCTGGGCCGGCACGGCACCCGCGTAGCAGAGCTTGGCCTCCTGCACGGCGCGCCGGCCGCTGGTGCGGGCGCGGGCGAAGTCGCCGAGGGCCTGGTAGGCGGCGCTCAGGTCGGCCAGCGCGCGGACGAGTTCCAGCCGGTTGCCGGAGTCCTGGAGCAGCTCGATGGCCTTCTTCAGGAGCCGGGGCCGCTGGCCGAGTTCACCGGCCGCGGCCTTGACGCGCAGCGAGACGCCGCGGACGACGCCGTTCTGGGATCCGGGGAGTTCCAGCTGGCGGTCGACGAGGTCCCGGGTGACGTCGGGCCGGGCCAGCTTCAGGTAGACCTCGGCGAGGTCGGTGCGCCAGGGCATGAGGGTGGGGACGTCCGCGTTCCAGTCGCGCAGCTTCGTGCCGCAGGACTGGAAGTCGCTGAGCGCGGCGAGGGCCCGGTCGCCGGCGAGGTGGTGGTGGCCGCGGGCCCGGAGGTAGAGCAGGCCGAAGGAGGTGTCGAACATGGCCTCGGGGACGAGGAGGGTGAGGAGTTCGGCGGCGCGTTCGGGCCGGTTGAGGGCGGTGTGGACCATGACGAGGGTCGAGATGGGGAGTCCGATGAGGACGCCCCAGCCCTTCGGCTGGAGCCGGCTGAAGGCCGCCTCCGCCTTGGCCTCGGCGATGGCGAGGTCGCCCTGGCGGAGGGCGATCTCGGCGCGGACGCTGCCGAGGACCGCCTGCCAGGTGTTGGCGCGGCGGCGCACGGCCTCCTCGATCAGCCCGTCGCACCACAGGGCGGCGAGGTCGGGCCGGCCGGAGAACTGGAGGGCGAGCAGGGCGAAGGCGGTGATCTCCAGGGTGGTGTCGCTGAGGCGGCAGCTCTGGAGGATGTACTCGGCGCTCATGACGGCCGCTTCGGGCGATTCCCGCTGGAGGACGTCGGTGAGGGTCGCGGTGGCGCGGGCCCAGGGGTTGCCGAAGGGGCCGCCGATCTCGGGGGCGCCGGGGGTGGCGGGTTCGGCGCCGCGGGGCAGGGGGTGGTGGGAGGGGCCGCGCATCGCCAGGAGGATGAGGCTGAGTTCGGCGGTGTGCTGGGCGTCGGCCAGGTCGTCCATGACGGCGGGGTCGTTCATGATCTCGCCGGCGCCCTCGATGTCGCCCTGCCAGAGCAGGTAGCGGATCACGTTGACGACGTCGCGGCCGTTGAGGGAGCCTTCGCGCACCGCTTCGCGGAGGGTGTCGAGGTGGGGCAGGATCGCCGCCGGGTTGACCCGCCAGGCGGCGCGCGCCAGCATCGCGGTGATCGTGAGGCGTTCGGCGTCGTGGGTGCAGGCGTCGAGGGCGAGTTCGAGGCAGGCGGCGGCGTGCTCGGCGTCGTTCCCGGCGAGGGCCTGGGCCGCGGCGTCCCGGAGCACCTCCATGGCCCAGCGGCCGGAGGCGCGGTCGGCGGCGAGGAGGTGGACCGCGATCTCGGCGGTGCTGGAGCCGAGTTTGTGGAGCAGTTCGGCGCACAGGGAGTGCAGTTGGGAGCGTTCCTCGGCGTCGAGGGTGCCGAGGACGGCGGCGGCGACGGGTTCGGGGAAGCCGGAGGGGCCGAGGAGTCCTGCGGTGCCGAGGATGTCCTGCATCTCCGCGGCGCGTTCGGGCATGACTCCGAGGAGGCGGGCGATGAGGGCGGGCGAGGCGTGTTCGCCGAGGACGGCCTGGCCCTGCGCCACTTCGAGGAGGGCGGGTTCCCAGCGGTGCAGGATGCTGTGGACGGCCTGGTCGAAGCAGACGCCGGGGGTGATCCGGGCGGAGCCGTCGTCGGGGTCGTGGTCCGCGCGGCGCTCGCAGTCCTCGATGAGCGCGTTGACGAGCATCGGGTTGCCGCCGGTCAGGAGGTAGGCGGAGCTGGCGAGCCGGCCGGCGGTGTGCTCGCCGAGGGAGTGGGCGAACAGGTCGTGCACGCCGGTGCGGGAGAGCCTGTCGAGCCGGATCCGGTGGTGGGGCTGGCGGGTGGTCTCGGCGTGGAAGAACGGCTGGGCCATCCGCGGCCGGGTCCATTCGTTGAGGACGAGGAGGATGCGGGCGGAGCGGACGCGGCGCTGGAGGTAGAGGAGGGTGTGGAGGGAGGCGTTGTCGACGAAGTGGACGTCGTCGATGCCGATGACCACCGGGCGTTCCGCGGCGAGTTCGAGGAGGAGCGCGCACAGGTCGCGTGCCTCCTGGGCGGTGTGCCGGCCGGTGTCCTCGGCGGGTTCGCCGGCGGCCGGGGAGCGGGCGGCCGCGGCGACGATCTCCTCGACGCGTTCCACCGGTCCGGCGGGCAGCGCCGCGTCCTGGAAGAGCTGGCTCATGGCGCCCATCGGGAGGGCCTGTTCGGCCTTGGAGCCGGTCGCCCTCAGGACCAGTGCGCCCTGTCCCGCGGCGCGCTCCGCGAAGTGGTCGAGCAACTCGGTCTTCCCGGTGGCGAGCCCGCCACTGACCAGTGCCACGCTTCCGTTGCCCCGGGAACACTCGGCCAGGAGTTCGTCCAGGGCATGCAGGCAGTCATCGCGTTCCACTAAAAACAAGATTCCCCCAAAACAGAAGACGCGCTCCCGTCCGGGGCCGGATTCGGCCGAGCTGATGCCCCGTCGCACGTTCGCGCATCCGAGTGAGCGCCCTACTGGATGCACTTCCGCGAGCGTTCGCCGGAGGGCCGCGGCCCCCGTCGCGCTCCTCCACCGTTCTACACCCCGCCCCCTTCGAGACGCCGTGACCTGCATCACATGTGGCTCGGAGTGGTTGACGCTGGCTGGATAACCGGTTGTGCGGGACAGGGGGGCCTAGGGGTACCGGTAGGGGGCGGCCCTGTCGTAGAACTTTCTCACCCTTCCGCATGTGAGGACGAGACGCCGTGCCCCTTTCCAGACTCCTCGCCGTCAGCGACCTCCACACCGGCATGGCGGACAACCGGGAGGTCGTGGCGGGCATCCGCCCGACCTCGGACCGGGACTGGCTCCTGGTGGCGGGCGACGTCGCCGAGATCAGCACCGAGATCGAGTCCACGATGAAGGCGCTCGCCGACCGCTTCTCCACCGTGGTGTGGGCACCCGGCAACCACGAGCTGTGGACCGTCCCCCACGACCCCGTACGACTGCGCGGCGAGGAACGCTACCGCCACCTGGTGGAACTCATGCGCGGCCTGGGCGTCGTCACCCCCGAGGATCCCTACCCCGTCTGGGAGGGCCCCGAGGAGAACCTGACGATCGCCCCGCTCTTCGTGCACTACGACTACAGCTTCCGCCCGGACCCCTCGCTGACGCCGGAGCAGTCCCTCGCCCGGGCGCACGAGTCCGGGGTGGTGTGCACCGACGAGTTCATGCTCCACCCCGAGCCGTACGGCGGCATGGCCGAGTGGTGCCGCCGGCGCGTCGAGCTCACCGAACGGCGGCTCGCCGCCGTGGACCCCGGCACCCGGCTCGTGATGGTCAACCACTACCCCCTCGTCAGCGCCCCCACCCGGGTGCTCCGGTACCCGGAGTTCGCCCAGTGGTGCGGGACCGAGCGGACGGCGGACTGGCACCTGCGCTTCCCGACCGCCGCCGTCGTCTACGGACACCTCCACATCCCCCGCACCACCTGGCACGACGGAGTCCGCTTCGAGGAGGTGTCCCTCGGCTACCCGCGCGAGTGGCGCGCCCGGGGCATCGTGCGCCCGGTCCCCCGGCAGGTCTTCCCCCACCCGGAGCGGTGATGATCGAGGAGCTGTTGCCCGCCGGGGTCGCCGGCGCCGAGCGGTTCGACGACGCCGAGGCGGTCACGCCGTTCCCCGAGGAGGAGGCGGTGGTCGCCCGTTCCGTGGCCGAGCGCCGCGACTCCTTCCACACGGCCCGGCTGTGCGCCCGGCTCGCCCTGGCGGAGCTCGGGCTGCCCCCCGTGCCGATCCTGCCCGGCCCGAAGGGCGAGCCCCGCTGGCCCGCCGGACTGGTGGGGAGCATGACCCACTGCACCGGCTACCGGGGCGCGGTGCTCGCCCGGGCCTCGGAGTTCGCCGGGCTCGGCATCGACGCCGAGCCGCACCTGCCGCTGCCCGAGGGCGTCCTGGAGACCGTGAGCCTGCCCGCCGAGCGCGAGCGGCTGCTCCTGCTCGGCCGCGACCACCCCGGCGTCCACTGGGACCGGCTGCTGTTCAGCGCCAAGGAGGCCGTCTACAAGGTGTGGTTCCCCCTGGCCAGGAAGTGGCTCGACTTCGACGAGGCCGACATCGCCCTGCTGCCCGACGGCCGGTTCACGGCGCGGCTGCTCGTCCCCGGACCGGTCGTGGCGGGCCGCCGGGTGCCGGTGCTGGCCGGCCGGTGGCGGGTCGGCCGCGGGCTCGTCCTCACCGCCCTCGTCCTCGGGCCCGCGGGCGAGTCCCTGACGGGCCCGGGGCACGTCAGAGACCTGCCTTGACGATCTGGCCGGCGTCGACCCTGAGCTGCGCGCCCGTCACGTAGCGGGACTCGTCGGAGACGAGGTACAGCACGGCGTGGGAGACGTCGGACGGTTCCAGGTGCGCCACCGGCAGGGCGGTGAGCCGCTCGTACGCGGGGAGGGCGTCGTCGGCGCCGGGCGCGGCCAGGTCCGGCCGGAAGACCCGGTGCATGCGCTCGTTCAGGATCATCGGGGTGCCGACGAGGGCCGTGTGCACGGCGTTGATCCGGCGGCCCGACGGCCCGAGCTCCACCGCCAGGGTGTTCACGTAGTCGGCGAGGCACCGCTTGGCGAACATGTAGCCCGCCATGCCCGGCCCGCCCGGGTTCTCGCCGTGCCCCGGCATGAGCGCCGCCACCGAACCGATCACCACCACCGCGCCGCCCGGCCCCAGGTGCGTCAGCCCGGCGTGCACGGTGTTGATCGCCCCCGACAGGTCGATGTCCACGGTGGCGGTGAAGGCGTCCAGCGGCTGGTCCGCGCCGACCGCGATGATGCCCGCGTTGGCGACGACCGCGTCGAGCCGGCCGAGCTCCGCGACCCCGTCGGCCAGCGCGGCGCGGAGCGCGCCCCGGTTCCGTACGTCGGCCTGCCGGCCGAAGGCCCGCCGGCCGGCCTTCTCCACCAGCCGCAGGGTCTCCTCCAGGTCCTCGGGCACCGGTCCCGGATAGCCGGTGACGGGCACGTCGGCGCAGAGGTCGAGGGCGATGATGTCGGCCCCCTCCTCCGCGAGCCGCACGGCGTGGCTGCGGCCCTGGCCGCGCGCGGCCCCGGTGATCGCGACGACCTTGTCCTGCACGCGCCCCATGGCGACTCCTCCGCTCGTGGTCCCGTCCCGGCCCGTCCGATGCGTCCGGACGCGGCCCGTGCCCGCCCGCGCGGCCGTCGGCCGTGAGCGCCGGGCGCCGTGAGCCTAGGCCGGGGCCGGGGCGCCCCCAACCCCTATTCGGCGACCGCGCGGACAGTGGGGTCGGGCGGCCTCGGAATAGGGGCGTCCACGGGATCACACGAACCGCCCCAGCGCGCAGACTCGAAGCCATGACGACCGAAGCCGCGGCCCCGCCGCCTCCGTTACTCCCCGCCCGGTCGCCGGCCCCCGCCCGCCGGGCGGACCCCGGCCGGCCCTCGGGCAGCGACTTCGCGGCGCTGTCCCGGACGGTCGCGGACGCCGGCCTCCTGCGCCGCCGGCCGCTCTACTACACCGTGCGGTTCGCCCTCGTCGGCGCGTCCGCCGGAGCCTGCGCGGCCGGTGTCGTCGCCCTGGGCGACAGCTGGGCGCAGCTGCTCCTGGCCGTCCCGCTGGCCGTGGTGTTCGGTCAGATCGCCCTGCTCGCCCACGACCTCGCGCACAAGCAGGTCTTCTCCACCCGGGGCCCCAGCGAGTTCTGGGGGCTGATCGTCGCCAACCTGTTCCTGGGGATGAGCTACGGCTGGTGGATGAACAAGCACAACCGCCACCACGCCAACCCGAACCACGAGGAGAAGGACCCGGACGTCGCACCGGACATCCTGGTCTGGTCGAAGCGCCAGGCGAGGGTGGCCCGGGGAATTCCCCGGTTCATCGGAAAGCACCAGTCCCGGCTCTTCTTCCCGCTGCTCACCCTCGAGGGCTGGAATCTCAGCGTGAACAGCATCCGGGCGCTCGGCCGGCCGACGACCAAGCGCCCGGTTCTCGAAGGAACTCTGCTCGCCGCCCATTTCGCCGTCTATTTCGGCGGGATCTTCGCCGCCCTGCCGGCCGGAAAGGCGATCGCCCTCATCGTCCTGCACCAGGCCCTCTTCGGGGTCTATCTGGGCTGCGTCTTCGCCCCCAACCACAAGGGAATGGCGATGCTGACGAACGAGGACGACCTCGATTTCCTGCGCCGCCAGGTCCTGACGTCCCGGAACGTGAAGGGCGGTCCTTTCGTGGACGTCCTCATGGGCGGCCTCAACTACCAGATCGAGCACCACCTGTTCCCGAGCATGCCCACCCCGGCCCTGCGGAAGGCACAGCTCCTCACCGAGCGGCACTGCGCCGGACTCGGCATCCCGTACCACCAGACGGGGCTCCTCGCCTCCCACCGCGAAGCGCTGCGGCACATGCGGGCGGTCGGCGAGCCCCTCCGCGAGGACGCCTGACGGCCCGCGGACCCCGGACCCCGGCCCGGTGCCGCCGCTCATTCCCCCGTGCGACGGCGGCACCGGGCCGGTTCCCTTCCCGTACGACAGGCCGGGGGCGGCACAGGACGCGTGCCGCGCCCGGCCGACGGTCAGGAGGCCACACATGAACACGGTCGCGCCCACCGGCGGTGGCCGGACGCCCGCCCCGCACGTCCCGTACGACGCGGACCGCGCCACGGTGTTCGCGGAGGTGCTCGACGGGCTCCTCACCGGCTACCCCTACAACAGCGCCACCCAGCTCCACGAGTACTTCGGCGGCCGGACCGTCCCCCGGCCGTACGGCGCCTCCTGCGCCTGGCAGTCCTTCGAGGCGGGCCGGCTGGTGGCGGAGCGGACCGGCGCGGCGGTGGAGCACCCCGCCGACGGCCGCCACGTCGCCGCCCTGTTCCCCGACGCCGACGGGCTGACCGTGCTCGACCCCTATCTGCTCCACCGCCTGCCCCTGCGGCTCGACCGCGCGGCCGCCGAGGACGGCGTCGTGCGGCGGGCGGTGGACGCCTACCCGCTGCGGGTGCGCGCCGACGGCTCGCCCGCGCCGAGCCGCGTCCGCGCGACCTGGCGCCTGGACGACGACGCGGTGCGCCTGGACTACCTGCGCCACAGCCCGCGCCGGGGGCACAACGTGCTCAGCCGCTCCTTCACCCTGCGGCCGGCGACCCGGATGGTCCGGGTGCCGCCGCCCGCCGAAGAGGTCCGGCCGCTGCTGCTCCACCCGGAACAGCACAGCGTCTCCGTCCGCGTGGTCCACCCCGGCGAGCGGCTGATGGGCGAAGTGGTCCTGCCGCTGGCCGGCCGGCCCACCGGCGTCCGGGGCGACGCCGCGCTGATGATCGGCAAGGACAACCAGGGGGCCGTCTCCCGGCCCGGCTCGGCCGCGTTCGGCCGGACCGCCGACCTGGTCGCCGACGCCGTGGGGGTGCCGTACGAGGAGCTGGCCGGCTTCCTCCTGGAGGCGGCGGCGCTGCACCGGGCCGCCGCCCCCGCCTCCCTCGCGCTCGCCGCCTATCCGGTGGAGGACGAGTGACCGGCCTCCGCGACCTCACCGCGCCGGGGCCGGGCAGCGCCCCCGGCCGTACCGCCGCGTCGTTCTTCCTGGCGGGGACGATGCAGGGCGCGCGGCCCGGGTCCGCCGTGCTCGACCAGTCGTACCGGCTCGCCCTGCGCTCCTGCATCGAGGAGCGGGTGCCCGGTGCCGTCGTCCACGACCCGGGCGTCCTCATGGCCCGGTGGGAGGCGGGCCTGCGCGCCGACGTGCGGGCCGCGCACGCGGCGCTCGCGGACACCCCCGTGGTGCGCCGGCGGGACCTCCCGCCCGAACTCGTCGCCCTCACCGACATGTTCCACCGGCTCACCCTGCTCGCCGCCCGCAGCGACGTGTGCGTGGCCTGGCTGCCGGGCCACGAGCCCAGCATGGGCACCGCCGCCGAGCTCCTCTCCGCGCACCGCGCGGGCCGCACCGTCGTCTCCATCACCGGCATGCGGCAGAACCTCGCCGTGCTGGCCTGTTCCACGCTGATCCTGCCCGACCTCGACGCGTTCGCCGACTGGCTCGACCACGGCCGGCCCGACCCCGCCCCACCTTCCGAAGGACACCGATGAGCCTCCGTCGCAGCACCGCCGGAACCCTGGCTCCCCGCCCGCCGGCCGAGCCCCCGGCCACCCTCGTCGAGGCGCTGGCGGACCGCGCCTCGGGCCCCCTCGCCGACCTTCCGTTCCTCACCGCCCTCGACGCCTCGGGCCGGCCCGTCGAGCGGCTCTCCGCGGCCGGTCTCGACGCCCGCGCGCGGGCGCTGGCCGCCGAGCTGCGCGCGACCGGCGCCCCCGGCGACCGCGTCGTCGTCCCGGCCATGCCCGGACTCGACTTCCACGTCGGTTTCTTCGCCTGCCTGTACGCGGGCATGGTGGCCGTGCCCGTGCCGCCGCTCCGCCCGGCGGCGCGCCCCGGCGCCACCGTCCGCGCGGGCCGGCTGGAGGGCATCTGCCGGGACTGCTCCCCCCGGGCCGTGCTGGTCCCCACCCCCGAGGACGCCGCCGCGGCCGGCCCCGCGCCCGCTCCCGGCGTGGCGTACGTGCCGGTGCGGCGTCCCGGCCGCCCCGACGCGCCCGTGCCCGGGGTGCCGGAGCCCTCCGTGGGGCCCTCGTCGACGGCCCTGCTCCAGTACACCTCG
The DNA here is from genome assembly GCF_014654895.1 of Streptomyces filamentosus. GTDB lineage: Bacteria > Actinomycetota > Actinomycetes > Streptomycetales > Streptomycetaceae > Streptomyces > Streptomyces filamentosus. The sequence continues at coordinate 346,303 of NZ_BNBE01000001.1, forward strand.
GGGTCGACCGGCGACCCGCGGGGGGTCGTCGTCAGCCACCGCAACCTGATCGCCAACCAGACCGCGATGCGGGACCGCTGCGAGATCGACTCCGGCACCACGGTCGTCAACTGGCTGCCGCTCTTCCACGACATGGGCCTGTGCACCTCCCTCGTGCTGCCCCTGGTGTCGGACGCGTCCGTCGTCACGATGGAACCGGCCGCCTTCGTCCGGGACCCCCGGGTGTGGCTGCGGGCGATCGAGGCCGAGGAGGACGTGTTCTCCGCCGCCCCCGACTTCGCCTACGACCTGTGCGTGCAGCGGATTCCCGAACGCGAGCGCGCGGCCGTCGACCTGTCGACCTGGCGCGTCGCCGCCAACGGTTCGGAGCCGGTACGGGCGAGCACGCTGCGCCGGTTCGCCGAGGCGTTCCGTCCGAGCTTCTTCCGCCCGGAGGTCTTCTCCCCCGGCTACGGACTGGCGGAGTGCACCCTGACCGTGACGTTCGGGCTCCCCCTGGAGCACACGACGGTCCGCCACTTCGACCGGGAGGCCCTCGCGGCCGGCCGGGCCGAGCCGGTGGGGCGGTCCGCCGCGGCGGCCGAACTCGTCAGCAGCGGACCGCCGTTGCCGGGCGTCGAGGTGGACGTCGTCGACCCGGAGGGACGGCGGCTGCCGGCGGGGGCCGTCGGTGAGATCCAGGTGCGCTCCACCGGGAACTGCGGCGGCTACTGGGGCCGTCCGGAACTCTCCGCGGAGGTCTTCGCGGCCCGCCCGTACGGCCCGGACTGCGAGCCCGTCGGCGGGGAGTCCGCCGGTGAGGAGTCCGTCCGCACCGGCGACCTGGGTTTCCTGTACGAAGGGGAACTCTTCGTGACCGGCCGGGTCAAGGACCTCGTGATCGTCGGCGGGCAGAACTACTACCCGCAGGACGCCGAGGAGCTGGTGACCTCCGCCCACTCCGCCTTCACGGCGCAGCGCGCGGCCGCGTGGTCGCCCGACGACCTCGACGGGCCCGGCGGGCCCGCGCGGGGCCGGGGGATCGCCGTCGCCGTGGAGACCGCCGAGCGGGACCAGCGGGTCCTCGCGGACGCGCTGCGGGCCGCCGCCGTCGCGGTCGCCCGCGCCGTGCCGGCCCCGGTCACCGTCTACGCGGTCGCCCGCAACAAGCTTCCGCGCACCACCAGCGGAAAGATCCGACGCCAGACCTCCGGCCAGGACCTCGGTGAGGGGCGGATCCCCGTCCTCGCCCAGTGGTCCGGCCTCCGATGAGCGAGGAACGCCCCCATGACCCCGTCGCCCCGGTCCGCCACCGCCGCCCCGACCCAGGAGGAGGCCACGGCGCTGGTCGCCGGCCTGCTCGCCCGGCTGCTCGAACTGTCCCCGCAGGACGTCGATCCGGGGATCCCGGTCTCCGCGTACGGCATCGACTCCGCGACCAGCACGCTCCTCGCCCACGAGATCGAGGACGCCTGCGGGATCGCCGTCGACCTGGAACTGCTGCTCGGCGGCCCGACGGTCGCCGAGATCGCGGCCGAGGTCACCGCCGGCTCCCGTCCCGCCCGCCCCTGACCGTCCGATCGGCCGGCCGACCAGCACCGGAGGAACAGATGAGCTCGTACACCCGCCCTTCCCTGCCGGACACGTCCGTCTGGGACGCCTTCGTGGGCGCCGGGTTCGCCGCCGCCCTCCAGGACGGCCTGTCCCGCGCCCGGCTCAGCAGCCGTCCCCGGCCGGCCGCCGACCGTGCCGTCCCCGAGCGGGCCGAGCGGCCCGTCCCGCAGCTGCCGCCGGTCTGCCCCGGCGCCCACGGCCTCTGCCGCCTCTCCCCCGCCCGGAACCGCTGACGCCCGCGGGCCCCGGCTCCCCCGGCGGGGTCAGGGGCTGGTCGTGGAGACCGCGAAGACGCGGGGGAAGGCGGGGTCGGTGAGGTCGACGGCGAGGTCGGTGTCGGGGCGGGGGGACTCGCGGTCGACGGTGGTGCCGGACCAGGCCAGGCCGTCGGGGAAGGTCCAGCCGACGATGTCCGCGTCCCGGGCGGAGACGGTGGTCCGGCCGGGGACGAGCGCGGAGCGGCTGGTGCCGGACCCGGCGAGGAAGGCGTCGAGGCCGGTGGCCGTGGTGGTGAACTGCACGTAGAGCCGGCTGGTCCTCCAGTTGCTGGTCTCGTAGTAGGCGACGCCGGAGGCGCCCGCCGGGACGGGGACCTCGAAGACCCGGCGCTTCATCAGGGAGGGCCAGTTGTCCTGGAGGCCGACGGCGGAGGACTCGCGTTCCTTGTCGATGCCGCTCTCCCGGCTCTGCCCGGCGGAGATCACCAGGTAGCCGGCGGGGATGCCGACGAGCAGGACGATGATGACCGCCGTCAGCCAGCGGCGGCGGATCATGTGCCCCCGGTCCTCGGGCATCCGCTGCCCGGCCGGCCGGTGCCCCGGGCCGCGGTCGTCCGGACGGTGCTCCTCGGGCGGGGGCGCGGCCGGCGGGTGCACGGTCACGTCGCGGGGTCCTCGGGGGTGCGGGGGGCGCGCCCGTGGGTTCCGGGGCGCAGTGCCTGCGCGTAGCGCTCGTACCGCTCGTAGCGCTCCACCCGGCGCCGGTTGGCGCGCCGGAAGCGGCGGGCGACGAGCCGGGCGAGGTCGGCGGCGCCGACCATGCCGGCCTCGGGGCCGAGCTGGGCGCGGGTGATGCGGGCCTCGGGGCGGTAGCCGCGGCCGGTGAGGTGGCGGCGGAAGGCGTCCCGGGCGGGGCCGATGAGCAGGTCGTCGGCGGCGGAGACGCCGCCGCCGATGACGAAGCAGGAGGGGTCGAGGGCGGCGGCGAGGTTGGCGATGCCGACGCCGAGCCACTGGCCGATGTCCTGGAGGAGCTCGACGCACATGGCGTCGCCCTCGCGGGCCAGCTCGGTGATGAGGGGGCCGGTGATGTCCGGGACGTTCCCCTTGACCCGCTCGATGATCTCGTACGCCACCGGGGAGTCGGCGGCGGCCAGCTCGCGGGCCTCGCGGACCAGGGCGTTGCCGGAGCTGTACTGCTCCCAGCAGCCGCGGTTGCCGCAGGGGCAGCGGTGGCCGCCGGGGACGACCTGCATGTGGCCGAACTCTCCGGCGACGCCGTACTTGCCCCGCTTGACCTTGCCGTCCTCCAGGATGGCGCCGCCGATCCCCGTGCCGAGGGTGATCATGACGAGGTGGTCCTCGCCGCGTCCGGCGCCGAAGCGCCATTCGGCCCAGGCGGCGGTGTTGGCGTCGTTGTCCACCATGACGGGGACGGCGAGCCGGTCCTGGAGGGCGTCCCGGAGGGGTTCGTTGCGCCAGGCGAGGTGGGGGGCGAAGAGGACGCGGGCCCGGTCGGCGTCGACCCAGCCGGCCGCGCCGATGCCGACGGCGTGCACGTCGTGCCGGTCGGAGAGGTCGAGGACCAGTTCGGCGATGGTGTCCTCGACGACCTTGGGGCTCTTGGACTTGTCGGGGGTCTCGGTGCGGATCTTCTCCAGGATGGTGCCGTCGGCGTCGACGACGCCCGCCATCACCTTGGTGCCGCCGATGTCGATGCCCACCGTCGGCACCCGGGGCGCCGACAGGTGGGAGCGCCGCTCGCGGGTCCCGACGGTCCGCAGGACACCGCCCCGGGCGGCGGGGTCACGGTAGGTGTTCACCGGGTCGATTCTGCCAGGAGGGGCGCCGGGTCCGCGTGAGGAGAGCCGGGGCGGGTCACGGGCCGGCGGGGCGCTCCAGTTCGTGGCGGAGGTCGTCGAGCTCGCTGCCGCCCGCCATCTGGCGGGTCAACTCGTCGAGCGTCACGGACTCCTTGGTGTGGCTCGCGGCCATCACCCCGCGCTTGAGCAGCACGAACCGGTCGCCGACGAGGTAGGCGTGGTGGGGGTTGTGGGTGATGAGGACCACGCCGAGGCCCTGGTCGCGGGCGGCGGCCACGTACTTCAGGACGACGCCGGACTGCTTGACGCCGAGGGCGGCGGTCGGCTCGTCGAGGACGAGGACCTTGGCGCCGAAGTGGACGGCGCGGGCGATGGCCACGCACTGGCGTTCGCCGCCGGAGAGGGTGCCGATGGGCTGGTCGACGTCGCGGAGGTCGATGCCCATGCGGAGCAGCGCCTCGCGGGTGGTGGTGCGCATCAGCGCGGTGTCGAGCCGCTTGAGGGGGCCCTTGCCCCTCGTCGGCTCGGAGCCGAGGAAGAAGTTCCGCCAGACCGGCATCAGGGGGACGACGGCGAGGTCCTGGTAGACGGTGGCGATGCCCCGGTCGAGGGCGTCGCGCGGGTTGGCGAGCGTGACCTCCTCGCCCTCGATGCGGAAGGTGCCGGCGTCGTGCCGGTGCAGTCCCGCGACGATCTTGATGAGGGTGGACTTGCCGGCGCCGTTGTCGCCGAGGACGCAGGTGATCTCGCCGGGGCGGACCTCCAGGGAGACGCCTTCGAGGGCGCGGATGTTGCCGTAGTACTTGCTGACGTCGGCCAGCTCGACCAGGGGGGTGGTGCCGGTGGTCACTTGGTGGCCTCCACGCGCTTGCGGATCCAGGCGTTCAGGAGGGTCGCGAGGAGCAGCATCGCGCCCAGGAAGAACTTGAACCAGTCGGGGTTCCACTCGGCGTAGACGATGCCCTTGCTGGTCATGCCGAAGATGAGGGCGCCGACGGCGGAGCCGATGGCCGAGCCGTAGCCGCCGGTGATCAGGCAGCCGCCGATGACGGCCGCGATGATGTAGATCAGTTCGTTGCCGACGCCCTCGCCGGACTGGACGACGTCGAAGGAGAAGAGCAGGTGCTGCCCGGCGATCCAGGCGCAGAGGGCGACGCCCGTGTAGAGGCCGATCTTGGTGCGGTGGACCGGGACGCCGACCGCGCGGGCCGCGTCGGCGCCGCCGCCGACCGCGAAGATCCAGTTGCCGAAGCGGGTGCGGAGCAGGATCCAGGTGGCGACCGCGACGAGGCCGAGCCACCACAGGATGGTGACCTTCAGCTCCACGCTCCCCACGGTGAGGGTGGAGGCGAAGACGGCGTGGGCGGAGGGGAAGCCCTCCATGTCGGCGATCGACTTGGTGGAGACGGTGCCGGTGATCAGCTTGGTGAGGCCGAGGTTGAGCCCGGTGAGCATGAGGAAGGTGCCGAGCGTGATGATGAAGCTGGGCAGCTTGGTGCGGGTCAGCATGAAGCCGTTGAAGGCGCCGATCGCGAGGGTGACGAGCAGCGAGACGCCGACGCCGACCCAGACGTTCGCGGTCATCTGGTAGCTGAACATCGAGGACACCAGCGCGGAGCTGGTGACGAGGACGCCGGCGGAGAGGTCGAACTCGCCGCCGATCATCAGCAGGGCGACCGGCACGGCCATGATGCCGAGGGTGGAGGCCGCGTAGAGGACGGTGCCGAGGCTGGAGGGGCGCAGGAAGCTGTCGGCGGCGACCGCGAAGAAGGCGAAGACGGCGATCGCGCCGACGACGGAGCCCAGCTCGGGACGGGCGAGGAGCTTCTTCAGCGGGGTGGTGCGCAGCAGCCGTTCGTCGACGTGGTCGACGCCGTCGCCGCTCGCCGGGGGTGCGGTGGTGCTCATCGGGTCCCCCGCTCCGCGTACCGCTTCAGCGCCCCGGCCTGGTCCCCGGTGACGATCTGCGGTCCGGTGAGGACGGGCTTGCCGCCGCCGAGCACGTCGGCGTTGTAGCGGTAGAGCCAGAGCAGGTCGACGGCCTCGTAGCCCTGGAGGTAGGGCTGCTGGTCGACGGCGAAGCCGAGGGTGCCGGCCTCCAGGGCGGCGGCGACCTTGGCGTTGAGGTCGAAGGTGTCGATCTCGGCCTTGCTGCCGGCGCTCTTCGCGGCCTGGACGGCGGCGTCGGCGAAGGGGGCGCCGAGGGTGACGACGGCGTCGACGTCCTTGTCGGACTGGAGCTTGGCCTCGATGGACGCCTTCACGTCGGGCATGTTGGTGCCGTCGACGTAGAGGTTGACCAGTTCGCCGCCGAAGGTCTCCTTCGTGCCGGCGCAGCGCTGCTCGTGGCCGACGTTGCCCTGTTCGTGCAGGACGCAGAGGGCCTTCTTCCTCCCCCGCTTGGTCAGCTCCTCGCCGACGGCCTGGCCGGCGACGGTCTCGTCCTGGCCGATGTGGGTGAGGGCGCCGAACTCCTCGGACTGCGCGGCGCCGGAGTTCACCGTGATCACCGGGATGCCGGCCTTGACGGCCTTCGCCACGGCGGCCTTCATGGCGTCGGGCTTGGCGAGGGTGACGATGAGGCCGTCGACGCCCTTGGCGACGTACGAGTCGATCAGCTGCGCCTGCTGCTGGGACTCGTCGCTGTGGGCGTAGAGGAAGTTGATGTTGTCCTTGGCGGCGGCCTGCTCGGCGCCGTTCTGGACGATGTCCCAGAAGGTGTCCCCGTCGCCCGAGTGGGTCACCATCGCGAAGGTCCAGCGGGGGGTGTCCACGGCCGCCCCGCCCTGGGCCGCGGCCGCCTTGCGGGCGTCCTCCGCCCGCTTGCCGCCCGTGCTGCTGCACCCGGCGAGCGCTCCCGTGAGCGCGAGGGCGAGCACGGCGCCGACCGCGGCGCGTACCCCTCCTGTCCGAAACCTGGTCACGAGGCCGTGCCCTCCTTTGTGTCCTTCTGCGTGCATTGCAGTATCGGTCATGCGGGTCACGGGGCTCGTCAGGGGGCCCGTCCCCCGATCCCTACCCCCTCCGTACGGACCAGCAACGGCACCTCCTTGACACCGCCCGACGGGCGCCCCACGGTGGGGCCATGCGCATCGGACTGATCGGTACGGGCCGGATCGGAAGCTTCCACGCGGGGGTGCTCGCCCGGCATCCGGAGGTCGGCTCGCTGGTGGTCGCCGACGCCGACGCGGGGCGGGCGGCCTCGGTGGCGGCGGCGCTGGGCGCCGAGGCCGCGCCGGACGTGACCGCGCTGCTCGGCCGGGGCCCGGACGCGGTGGTGATCGCCTCGGCGACCGCCGCGCACGCGGAGCTGATCTCCCGGGCCGCGCGGGCGGGCCTGCCGGTCTTCTGCGAGAAGCCGATCGCCCTGGACGTGCCGGGCACGCTGGCGGCCCTGGCGGCGGTCGCGGAGGCGGGCACCGAGCTCCAGCTGGGTTTCATGCGCCGCTTCGACGCCGGCTACCGGGCCGCGCGGGAGGCCGTCCGGGCGGGGCGCCTGGGGCGGCTGCACACGGTGCGGACGGTCAGCTCGGACCCGGAGCCACCGCCCGCCGCGTACCTGCCGCTGTCCGGGGGCCTCTTCCGGGACTGCATGATCCACGACGTGGACGCGGTGCGCTGGGTGACCGGCCGGGAGGTCGTGGAGGTGTACGCGCGCGGCGCGGACGGGGGCCCGGCGGTGTTCCGGGAGGCCGGTGACGTGGACACGGCCGCCGCGCTGCTCGTCCTGGACGACGGGACGCTGGTGACGGCGACCGCGACCCGCTGCAACGGCGCCGGCTACGACGTGCGGATGGAGCTGGCGGGCGACCGCGACCAGCTGGCGGTCGGCCTGGACGAGCGGACCCCGCTCACCTCCCTGGAACCCCACTCCCCCGCGCCCCCGCCCAAGCCCTGGCCCGGTTTCCTGGAGCGCTTCGCCCCCGCGTACGAGGCGGAGCTGGACGCCTTCGTGCGGCTGGTGCGCGGCGGGGCCCCGAACCCCTGCGACGGGTACGAGGCCCTGGCCGCGCTGCGGGTCGCGGAGGCGTGCGAGCGGTCCCGGCGGGAGGGCCGGGCGGTACGGGTGGACGGCTAGCCGCGTCTTCCGGATCGCGCCCGGCCCGGGTCGGACGGGGCCGGATCAGGCGGGACTTCCCTGGCCGGCCGCGCGGACGGTGCCCTGGGCGAGGGCGCAGAGGGTCTCGGTGCCCTCCTCGTCGACGGCGAGGAGCTCGCAGCGGACGACGGCCTGGCGGCGGCCGGCGTGGAGGACCTCGGCGCGGGCGCGGAGGGTGACGCCGACGGCGGGGCGGACGTAGTCGATGGAGTAGCCGGCGGTGAGGACGGCGGGGCCCAGGACGGTGCCGGCGGCGAAGGTGATCGCGTTGTCGGCGGCGTAGGAGAGGACCCCGCCGTGGACGTAGCCGTTCTGCTGACGCAGGTCCTCGCGGATCGGCAGCTCCAGGGTGGCGCCGCCGTCGCCGAAGGCGCTGACGTCGGCGCCGACGAGGCGGCTGAACGGCTGGGCCCGCAGGACGTCGCGCGCCATGGACAGGAGGGCGGTATCGGTCACCCGCGCCACACTACTCGCCGGTAGGGCCGGGCGGGGCTTCATCGAGGAGACCGGCGTCGTGGACCAGCAGGGCGATCTGCACCCGGTTGTTGAGGCCCAGCTTGGCGAGCAGCCGGGAGACGTACGTCTTCACGGTGGGCACGCTCATGTAGAGCCCGGCGGCGATCTCGGCGTTGGAGGCGCCCCGGCCGACGGCGAGCGCGACCTGCCGCTCGCGCTCGGCGAGGCCCGCGAGGCGTTCGGCGGCGCCGGCCCGCCGGGGCGGGGCGTCCGGCCGGCCGGCGACGTGGCTCATCAGCCGGCGGGTGACGGCGGGCGAGAGGACGGGCTCGCCGGCGGCGACCCGGCGGACGGCGGTGACGATCTCGGCGGGCGGGGTGTCCTTGAGGACGAAGCCGGAGGCCCCGGCCCGCAGCGCGCGCAGGACCTGCTCGTCGGCGTGGAAGGTGGTCAGGACGATCACCTCGGGGGCGCCGGGGCGGGCCCGCAGCCGCTCGGTGGCGGTGAGCCCGTCGACGTGCGGCATGCGGATGTCCATGAGGACGACGTCGGGGGCGAGCCGGTCGACGAGGTCGGGGACCTCGCTCCCGTCGGATCCCTCGCCGACGATCTCGATGGACTCGGCGCCGCCGAGCATCAGGGTGAGGCCCGCGCGGACCAGGGGGTCGTCGTCGACGAGGAGCAGCCGGATGGTCATGAGGGCCACGGTAGCCAGGCGACGAGGGCGAACCCGCCGCCGGGGGCCGGGCCGTGGTCGAGGCGGCCGCCGGCGAGGGCGGCCCGCTCGGACAGGCCGATGAGCCCCTGGCCGGAGCCGGGGACGTGCGGCACGGGCCCGTCGGGCGCCGGGTTGCGGACCTCGACGGTGAGTCCTTCGCCGGGCCGGCCGCGCAGCACGACGGTGACCGGGGCGCCGGGGGCGTGCTTGCGGGCGTTGGTCAGGCCCTCCTGGGCGATGCGGTAGACGGTCCGGCCGGTGGCGGCGGGCACCGAGCCGGGGTCGTCGACCGTGGTGTCGAGGACGACCTCCGTCCCGGCCTCGCGGGACTCGTCGACGAGCGCGCCGAGGGTGGCGAGGGTGGGCTGCGGCCGGTCGCCGCCGCCGTCCTCCCCGGGGGCGCGCAGCACGCCGATGATCTCGCGCAGGTCCTGGAGGGCGTCGTGGGCGCTGTCGCGGATGACTCCGGCGGCGCGGGCGATCTGCTCGGGCGGGGCGTCGGGCCGGAACTCCAGGGCTCCGGCGTGGACGCTGAGCAGGGTGAGCCGGTGGGCGAGGACGTCGTGCATCTCGCGGGCGATGGCCTCGCGGGCGAGCCGCTGGGCCTGGGCGGCGCGCAGCTCGGCCTCCGCCTCGGCCCGGTCGGCGCGCTCGCGCAGTGCCTCGACGAGCTGGCGGCGGGCGCGCACGAGCATGCCCCAGGCGGTGACCATGAGGGTGAGGGAGACGCCGAGGACGATGCCGAGGGCGGCTCCGGTCTCGGGGTCGGGGCGGACGAAGACGGTGGCGACGGCCCCGGCGAGGGCGAGGGCGAGGATCCAGGCGATGTCCCGGAAGGGACGGCGGACGGCGACGCTGAAGAGGGCCGCGAGCATGGCTCCGGCGGCGGCCGGGACGAGGGCCCCGGCGACCGCGAGGACGGCGGCGAGCCCGGTCGGCCACCGGCGGCGCAGCCAGAGCGCGCAGCAGGCGAGGGCGCCGCCGATCTGGTCCAGCACGTTGACGAGGTCGCCGTTGTACCGGGCGCTGGTGTCGGCCGCGAGGAGCCCGAAGAAGGCGGCGAGGAGGAAGACCGTCGTGTCGACCACCCAGTCCCGGACGGTGCGGCGCGGCCGGGCGGCTCCGGGCCCGCCCGGTCCGGCCAGGTGGGAGGGGAGCAGCCAGCGCTGCCGGTCCGTACGCGTCATATCCGCAATGTACGCAGGTGCGGGCCCTCCGGACGGGTCGCGCGGCCCGTCCGCGACGGAAGTCGCGGGGATCGGTACTTCGGTCGCGGGGCGGTGGACCGGGGACGGACGCGGGGTGCCGGGAGGCGCGTCCATGATCGTCCCATGAGGAGATTTCTTGAGGTGACCGGTTTCCTGCTCGCCGTCTTCGGGGTCTGCGGAGTGGTCCGCGAACTGACGGACGGATGGTTCTCGTTCATGGGCGCCACGCGCTTCCTGACGGAGAACGTGTGGTTCCTGGAGGGCAGGGAGATCTTCGCGAACATCGTGATCGCCGTCCTCGGCCTGGTCCTGATGATCGTCTCGGACCGGGTCGAGAAGGACGGCCGGAAGACCTGATCCCCGGAGGGTCCGACACCCGGGACGGCCGACGCCGGGAAGGGCGGCGGCAGGTCCGGGGCGGGCGCGCGTCAGGCGCGGGGGGCGGTGTCCAGGTGCTCGGCGACGCGGCGGGCGGCGCTGCCGGAGGCGTAGACGGCGGAGCCGACGGCGGCGAGCGGGACGGAGCCGCCGAGGAGGGCGGTCATGAACGGCCAGTCCCGCAGCTCGGCGCAGGGGTCGGCGGGGTCGTACTCCCGGGCGATGAGGGCGGCGCAGTCGCCGCCCTCCTCTCCGTACGGGGTGACGAGGAGGACGGCGAACCAGGCCCAGAGGAGCCCGGCCGCCGCGAGGAGGCCGAGGCCCCAGCCCTGGGAGCGGCGGGCGCGGACGAGGAGCGGGGGCTCGGCGCCCGCTGCGGTGGTGACGACGGTGGGGTTTGTCATGATCACAACCTATCCCGCGTCGGCGCTGCGCCGCCCCCAGGCCGTGCCGCCGAGGACGAGGACCGCGCCCGCCAGCCCGAGGACCCCGGGGCGGTCCCCGGCCAGCGCGATGCCGGCGAGGGCGGCCCACAGCGGTTCGGTGCCGAGCAGCAGGCTGACCCGGGAGGCGGAGGTGCGGCGGACGGCCCACATCTGCACGAAGAAGGCGAAGAGCGTGCAGAAGACGGAGAGGAAGAGCAGCCCGGCCCACTCGCGGGGCCCGAAGTCGAGCGCGGCCGTCCAGGGCGCGGGGCCGCCGCCGGCCGCGGCGAGCAGCGCGAAGACGACCACGGCGGTGCCGAGCTGGACGGTGGTCAGGGAGAGTGCGTCGGCCGACCGGACGGCCTCGGTCCGGGCCATGGCGAGGACGTGGACGGTCCGCGCCACCGCCGCCAGGAGGATCAGCAGGTCGCCGAGGGAGGGGGCGGTGAAGCCCGCGCCCTGGGTGAGCAGCACGACGCCGGCGACGGAGAGCGCGGCGGCGCCGAGGAAGCCGCGCGAGGGCACGGTCCGGGTGACGGCGGCCTCGGCGAGCGGGGTGAGGATCATGGTGAGGCTGATGATCAGGCCCGCGTTGGTGGCGGAGGTGTGCACGACGCCGTAGGTCTCCAGGAGGAAGATCCCGGCGAGGATCACGCCGAGCAGGGCGGCGCCCCGCCACTGCGCGCCGGTCAGCGCCCGCAGCCCGCGCCGGCCGGCGACGACCAGGACGGGCACCACCAGGGCGAAGCGCAGCACCAGGACGGCGACGACGGTGTGGCCGGTGGTGATGCCCTTGGCCGCGAGGTAGCTGCCGCCCCAGAACACGGCGACGAGCAGCAGCGGCAGGTCGGTGAGCCAGGCGCGGCGGCGGGCGGCGAGCGGGACGGATCCGGCGTACGGCGAAGCGGACGGAGCGGCCATGTCGGGGCGGGTCTCCCACGGTCGGAACGGGGTGGAGACTTCGGCGGCTCCCACACGGGAGGCTCACCGTACCCGGCGCCGAACGGTGGTGACCACACCCTTTTCCGCGGCCCGGCCCTCAGGCGTAACTGCCGTACGCGGGGCGGCCCGCGCGCTCGTACGTGTGCAGCGCGACGCCCGTGCTCGTGACGGCCGCCTCGGCGAGCCGGAAGGCGGCCGGCCGGGCCCCCTCGGCGAAGAGGCGGAAGCCGGTGCCGAGGACGACGGGGAAGACGTGCAGGTGGAGGGTGTCGATGAGGTCGTGGGCGAGGAGGGTGCGGGCGAGTCCGCCGCTGCCGTGCATCTGGATCTCCCCGTCGAGGCGCTCCTTGAGGGCGGCTACCTCCTCGACGACGTCGCCGCGCAGCAGGGTCGTGCCGGCCCAGTCGGCGGAGTCGAGGGTGGTGGTGGCGACGTACTTGGGGAGGGAGTTGAGCTTGCTCGCGACGGGATCGTCCGGGTCCGCCCGCTTCGGCCAGTGGCCCGCGAAGATGTCGTAGGTGCGGCGGCCGAGGAGGAAGGCGGTGGGCCGGGCGAAGATGCGGTCGATGTGGCGGCCGAAGTCCTCGTCGCCGAAGGGCACGGACCAGCCGCCGTGCTCGAAGCCGCCGCTGCGGTCCTCGTCGGGGCCGCCGGGGGCCTGGTAGACGCCGTCGAGGGTGAGGAACTGGGTCAGGCTCAGGGTGGCCATGGCGGATGCCTTTCGTCGTGCGCTTCCCTCGTGCTCCACCGGTGTCGACCGCGCAGGGCGCCGGAACTCATCGGTGCGCGGCGAACTCCGTGTCCGATGGCCGCCAGCACGGGCCGCCCGCCCCGAGTTTCCTTGAAAACGCAACCAGTTGTGCGAGACGAGGAGGCTTGGAGCACATGTCCACGATGAACGGGACGGCGGTGCTGGTGACGGGCGGGAGCCGGGGCATCGGCGCGGCGACCGCGGTACGGCTCGCGGAGGAGGGCGCGGACGTCGCCTTCACCTACGTACGCGACGAGGCGGCGGCCAAGGAGGTCGCGGCCCGCATCGAGGCGGCCGGCCGGCGGGCCCTCCCGCTGCGCGCCGACGCGGCCGACGCCGGGGACGCGGCGGGCGCGGTGGACCGGGCGGCGGACGATCTGGGGCGGCTGGACGTCCTGGTCAACAACGTCGGCATCGGCGTCCTCGGCCCGCTGGCCGGACTGACCCTCGCCGACGTGGACCGGGTCCTCGCGGTGAACGTCCGCGCGACCTTCCTCGCCTCCCAGGCGGCTGCGCGGCGGCTGCCGGACGGCGGCCGGATCATCACCATCGGCACCTGCATGACCCGGCGGGTGCCGGGTCCCGGCGGCACGCTCTACACCCTGAGCAAGACCGCCCTGGTGGGCCTGAACCGGGCACTGGCGCGGGAGCTGGGCGGGCGCGGGATCACGGCGAACATCGTCCACCCGGGCCCGGTCGACACCGACCTCAACCCGGCGGACGGCCCGTACGCGGCGGACCAGGCGGCCATGACGGCCCTGGGCCGCTTCGGCACCCCCGAGGAGGTCGCGGCGGCGGTCGCCTACCTGGCGGGCCCCGACGGCCGGTACGTCACGGGCGCCGAGCTGTCGGTGGACGGCGGCCACGCGGCCTGACGGACGGAGGACGGGGCACGAACCCGATGGCGAGTAGCCCCGCCCGGCGACCGGGCCTCGCCCCGCGGAACCCGTACCCCCGGCCACCCCGCCACCTCGCCCGCGGAGCCGTACCTCCCCCCGCAGGACCGGCGAGTGAGCCGAAGGGCGCGCCGGGGGAACGACCCCGAGCGCGCGCAGCCCGTGAGGAACGAGCGGGCGAGCACGGTCGGGGTCGTGAGCCCGGCTCACAGCGCCCGGAGGCGAACCGAGCCTTAAAAAAAAAGGGGGTGGTGTCGTTGCGCGAGGGCGCACCGGTGCTGTCGGGTCGGTGCGCCCTCGCGGGCCGGGCGGGGTGTCGTGCCCGCCCGGTCGTCGCCGGGGCCGGGCGGTGTCGGCCGGCCGGGCCCCGGGGTCGTACGGGCTCCGCTCAGCCGCCGAGTTCCTGGTGGCGGGCGGTGAGCCGGGCCGCGCCCGCTTCGGTGAGGGAGCCGAAGAGGCGGAGGCGGGAGATGCCGCCGTCCGGGTAGATGTCGATCCGGACGCGGGAGCCGACCGCCGGCGCGTCGAGGACGAAGCGGTGGTTGGTGTCGGGCTGGAGGCGGGTGCGGGGCAGGACCTCGGTCCAGTCCTCGGAGCCCTCCGCGGCGACGGAGAGCGCGGCCCAGCCGGCGCTGTTGCCCTTGAGGTAGGCGGTGTCGATCTCGACGGCGCGGATCGCGGACTCGGCGACGAGGGCGTAGCGGATCCAGTCGTTGCCCTTGTCGCGGCGGCGGCGGGTCTCCCAGCCGTCGTCCATCTTGCGGGAGCGGCCGGGCTGGATGGTGTTGGTGGCCGGCGAGTAGAAGCGGTCGGAGGCGTCCTCGACCTGGCCGCCGTTCTCCAGGGCGGCGAGGTCGAAGGTGCCGAGGACGTTCAGCCACGCCGGGTCGGGGGCGACCTCGCCGTACACGCGGAGGCGGGCGATGCCGCCGTCCGGGTGCTGGTTGACGCGGAGGTGGGTGAAGCGCTGTTCGGCGTCGACGGCGAAGCCGTTGGCCGCGTGGCCGCCGATGGCGGTGCGCGGGACGAGGGTCGTCCACTTGACGTCGTCGGCGAGGAGGTCCTCGGGCGAGGGCGAGCCGGGGACGGAGGTGGCCTCGACGGAGACGGCCTGCGGGTAGTTGCCGCGGAAGTGGGCGGTGTCGACGACGATGCCGCGGATGACTCCGGGGGCGCCGAGCCGGACGAGGGCCCAGTCGTGGTCCTCGGCGGTGGGGTGCGGTTCGGCGGCGGAGGCGCCGCGCCGGCGGCGGGTCTCCCAGCCGTCCATGATCTTGCCCTTGTGGCCGAAGTGCTCGGGGTCGAACTCGGCGGCCTCGGGCTTGAGGAGGTTCTCGCGCTCGGCGAAGAACTCGTCGTTGGCGGCGATGACGCCGGCGCCGAGGCGGCGGTCGGCGAGGTCCGCGTACTGGGTGAAGGGGAACTCGGCCGTGCGGTAGTCGGCGTACGGGTCGCCGCCGCCGTAGGGGCTGGCGTCGCCGGTGAAGGAAGGTATGCCGGTCACGGTTCAGTTGTTCCTTTCGAGGAGGCGGCCGGAGGGCTCGGCGAGGGTGCCGCCGTCGTTGATCCTGCGGCCGTGGAGCCAGGTGGACTTGACGACGCCGTGGAGGGTCTTGCCCGCGTAGGCGGTGATGCGGTTGCGGTGCTGGAGCTCGGCCGGGTCGACGGTGAAGGTGGCGTCGGGGTCGATGACGGCGAAGTCGGCGTCGCGTCCGGCCTCGATGGCGCCCTTGCGGTCGAGTCCGGCGAGGCGGGCGGGGCCCTCGGACATCCAGCGGACCACGTCGGTGAGGTCGAAGCCGCGGCGGCGGGCTTCGGTCCAGATGGCGGGGAGGCCGAGCTGGAGGGAGGAGATGCCGCCCCAGGCGGAGGAGAAGTCCGGGGTCTTCAGGTCGGCGGTGGACGGGGAGTGGTCGGAGACGATGCAGTCGATGACGCCGTCGGCGAGTCCCTGCCACAGGGCGTCCTGGTTGACGGCCTCGCGGATGGGCGGGCAGCACTTGAACTCGGTGGCCCCGTCCGGGATCTCCTCCGCGGTCAGCGTCAGGAAGTGCGGACACGACTCCACGGTGACCTTGAGGCCCTCGGCCTTGGCGGCGGCGATGAGCGGCAGCGCCTCCGAGGACGAGAGGTGCAGCACGTGCACGCGGGCGTCGAGCCGGCGGGCCTGGTCGATCAGGTTCTGGATCGCGGTGTTCTCCGCGTCCCTCGGGCGGGAGGCCAGGAAGTCCGCGTACTGCTCCGAGGACTTCTGCGGCGCGGCGGCGAGGTGGTGGGGGTCCTCGGCGTGGACGATCATCAGTCCGCCGAACCCGGCGATCTCCGCCAGCGACTGCGCCAGCTGTTCCTGGTCGAGCTCGGGGAACTCCTCGACGCCGGAGGGCGACAGGAAGCACTTGAAGCCGTAGACGCCGGCGTCGTGCAGGGCGCGCAGGTCCTTGACGTTGTCCGGCAGGGCGCCGCCCCAGAAGCCCACGTCCACGTGGGCCTTCGCCCGCGCCACCTCCTGCTTGACCCGCAGGTTGTCCACCGTGGTGGTCGGCGGCAGGGAGTTCAGCGGCATGTCCACGATCGTCGTGATGCCGCCGGCGGCCGCGGCGCGGGTCGCGGTCCAGAAGCCCTCCCACTCGGTGCGGCCCGGGTCGTTGACGTGCACGTGGGAGTCGACCAGACCGGGGAGGACCACGTCGTCGCCGACGTCCTCCAGGACGGCTCCGGCGGGCACCTCGGCGTCGTGCGGCAGCAGCGCCGCGATCGTCCCGCCCGAGACGGCGATGGCCGCCGGCCGCGTGCCCTCCGGGGTGATGACCCGTGTCGAGCGCAGTACCAGGTTGACGTCCACCATGCCCCTTCCGTTCCGCTTCCCCGAAGCAGAAATTCAACGAACTGTTGAAGGAGTCTGCGGCCGGGACGAGACGGCGTCAAGAGCCCCCATCGCCCCGGGACCTCCACGGTAAGCCGCTTAGATGTTTCCACAAAGTGGAATGCAAATTTCGTACAGTAGAAGGTAGCTCCGCACATGCGGGGCCGACCCGGCCCCCGCCGGGCAGCCGCCGACACCGGACAAACACCCCGCTGACCGGCCCGGACGCCGGGCCCCGCACACAGTGCACGGCCCGGCGGACCGGTAGGCTGCTGCCTTGCCCGCCTGCCCCGAAAGGACCGTTGCCGTGCCGACGTCCAGCGCCAGCACCACCGACGCCGCCAAGCCCGCCGCGAGCGGAGGCGTCCAGTCCCTCGAGCGCGCCTTCGACCTCCTGGAACGGATGGCCGACGCCGGCGGCGAGGTCGGGCTCAGCGAGCTCTCCGCCAGCAGCGGGCTGCCGCTGCCCACCATCCACCGCCTGATGCGCACCCTCGTCGCCTGCGGCTACGTCCGCCAGCAGCCGAACCGGCGGTACGCGCTCGGCCCCCGGCTCATCCGCCTCGGCGAATCCGCCTCCCGCCTCCTCGGCACCTGGGCCCGCCCCTACCTGGCGCGGCTCGTCGAGGAGACCGGCGAGACCGCGAACATGGCGCTGCTCGACGGCGACGAGATCGTCTACGTCGCCCAGGTGCCGTCCAAGCACTCCATGCGCATGTTCACCGAGGTCGGCCGCCGGGTACTGCCGCACTCCACCGGCGTCGGCAAGGCGCTCCTCGCGCACACGCCCGACGACGAGGTGCGCGCCCTGCTCGCCCGCACCGGCATGCCGGCCGCGACCGAGAAGACCATCACCACCGCCGACGGGTTCCTCGCGGCGCTCGCGGACGTGCGGGAGACGGGGTACGCCGTCGACGACAACGAGCAGGAGATAGGAGTCCGCTGCCTCGCGGTCTCCGTCCCCGACTCGCCGACCGCCGCGGCCATCTCCATCTCCGGCCCGGCCGGCCGCGTCACCGAAGCCGCCACGGAGAAGATCGTCCCCATCCTCCAGCAGGTGGCCCGGGAACTCTCCACCGCCCTCACCACCACCACCCTCAACGGCCAGCCGTAACGCCCCACGGCCCCGCCCCGCCACGGCGGACCGTTCCAGGCGCCCCCCGGGCCCGGGACCCGCGCGGGTGCGGTGCCGCCGCCGTTCCGTTGCGGGCGGACGCTCCGCCGGGGCGGTGCCCACCCCTGGGCCCGGGCCCGCGCGGGTGCGGTGCCGCCGCCGTTCCGTTGCGGGCGGGCGCTCCGCCGGGGCGGTGCCCACCCCTGGGCCCGGGCCCGCGCGGATGCGGGACGGGCCGCCGGCGTTCCGTTGTGGGCAATCGTTCCGCTGGGGCGGAACGGGTGGGCACAACGGAACGGCACCCCTCGCGGGTGCCTCCTCTTCCGGGCCTGGACCCGCACCCCAAGTGCGCCGCGCACCGGGTGCGGGTCCAGGCCCGGAAGCCTCGGCCCGGCAGAGGGCGCCGTCCCTGTGCCCACCCGTCCCGCCCTGCGGGACACCTGCCCACAGGGACGACGGCGACAGCCCCGCAAGGGAACGCGGGCGCGGCCCGCAGGGGGACACGGGCGCAGCCCGTGCGGGGGCGCCTGGCGAGGGCGCGGGCGTCGGGTCAGGCCGGGGCCGGGAGGGTCAGGTGGCCGTCCTGGACGGTGGTGACCTCGTCCGCCGCCGTCAGGTGCGCACGGTCGTGCGTGACGAGGACCGTCGCGGTGCGCCGCTCGCGGGTGAGCCCCGCGAGGAGGGCGACGACGGCCGCGCCCCGCTCGTGGTCGAGGGCGCTCGTGGGCTCGTCGACGAGCAGCACCGCGGGTTCGTTCATGAGCGCCCGCGCGATGTTGACGCGCTGCCGCTGGCCGCCGGAGAGCTGGTGCGGCCGGCGCGCGGCCCGGTCCGCGAGGCCGACCGCGTCGAGGAGTTCCATGGCCCGGTCCCGTACCCGCTTCGGCGCGCGCCCCGACAGGTCCGCCATGACCTGGAGCTGTTCGACCGCGGTCAGCGAGGGCAGCAGGTTGGGCTGCTGGAAGACGATCCCGATGGACTCCCGTCGCAGCGCCGCGCGGCCCCCCGCGTCGAGTCCCGCCGTGTCGGTGCCGGCGACGACGACCCGGCCCCGGTCGGGGGTGACGAGGGTGGCGGCGACGGCGAGCAGGCTGGACTTGCCTGAGCCGGAGGGTCCGACGACGGCGGTGAGCCGGCCGGCGGGGACGGTGAGGGAGACCTCGTCGAGGGCGGTGAGCCGCCCGTCGCCGTCGGGGTAGGTGAGGGTCACGGCTTCGAGGACGAGGCTCATCGGGCGCTCCCGAGCGCGGTGAGGGGGTCGACGGCGGTGATGCGCCGGATGGACAGGGCGGAGCCGATGACGCCGAGCACGATGATCACGGCCGCGGGGGTGAGGACGGTCAGGGGTTCCAGGACGAAGGGCACGTCGCCGCCGCTGACGAGCGCGCCGATGCCGACGGCGAGGCCGGTGCCGAGCACCGTGCCGGCGGTCAGCATGAGGACGGCCTGTCCGAGGGCGTCGCGCAGCAGGTAGGGCGTGGACGCGCCGAGCGCCTTGAGGACGGCGACGTCGCCGCTGCGCTGGATGGTCCAGACGGTGAAGAAGGCTCCTATGACGAGCGCGGAGATGACGAAGAGGAAGCCGCGCATGAGCTGGAGGGAGCCGTTCTCGGCCTGGTAGGACCCTATGGCGGTGAGGGCGCCGTCGACGGTCCGCGCCTCGGTGCCGGCGGCGGCGTCGCCCGCCGCCCAGTCGACGCCGTCGCCGCGCAGCGCGAGGACGGTCGCCTGCTCCCCGGTCTCTCCGGCAGCGACGGCGTGTCCGAGCCGCTGCCAGTCGGCGAGCGAGGTCCACACGACGGGCGTGTGGCTGTACGAGGCGTCCCCGGCGACCGCGGTGACGGTGAGGTCCAGGGGGCCGAGCCGGACGGTGTCCCCGGCGCGCGTGCCGAGTTCCTCCGCCGCCGACGCGGACAGGACGGCCCGGCCGGGGGCGACGGCCGCCGGGGCGAGTCCGTCGCCGGGTTCGGTGCCGAAGGCGGAGACGGCGGCGGTCCGGTCGCCGGCGGCCGCGTTGAGGGTGCGGATGCCGAGCGGCGCCGCCCCGGTGACGCCGGGCCGCTCTGCCCAGGCGTCCCGCTGCTTCCCGGTCACCGTGGAGTTGGTGAACGAGACGGACTGGCCGGCCGGCGGGGCGGCGAAGGCGATCCGGTCGGCGGGCAGGCCGGTGATCGCCGAGATGTTCTCCCGCGCGAGTCCGGCCGTCAGCCCGGAAAGGAGCCCCACGAGCAGGGTGATCAGCACGATCACCGTGCCCATGAGGGCGAACCGCCCCTTGGCGAATCTCAGGTCTCTCCATGCCACGAACATGGGGCCAAGCCTGCTGTCGGGGACCCCTCCGGGGCATCGCGCCACGGATGGCTCCTTATTCAAACTTTCGGTTGAGCCGTCCCCTTCGCGCCCTGTCTACGCTGGTGGGGTCATGGATGCCCGCACGCTCACCCCCGCCCTCCGCGCCCTGCGCCTGTGTCTGCACCTCCTCATGGCGGGGCTGCTGGTGCTGGCCGCGGTCCGTGCCCACTCCCCCGCCGGGACGGTCGCCGCGGCGGTGACGGGCGCGGTCTACGCGGCGGGCGCCTGGCTGCCCTCCGTACGGACGTCGCAGCGGGCCGCGGCCTGCTGGCTGGGGGTGCTGGCGCTGTCCTGGCTGGGGCTGCTGTGGGTGACCCCGGAGGGCCTGTGGCTGGCCTTCCCGCTGTACTTCCTCCAGCTGCACCTGCTGCCGGTCCGCTGGTCGCTGCCGGCGGTCGCGCTGACGGCGGGCGCCGCGATCGGCTCGTACGTGGGCCACGGCGCCGCCCTGAACCCGGGTGTCTTCATCGGGCCGCTGCTCGGGGCGGCGGTGGCGGTGGCGACGGTCCTCGGCTATCAGGCGCTGTACCGGGAGAGCGAGCGGCGGCGGCGGCTGATCGAGGAGCTGATCGCCACCCGGGCCGAGCTGGCGGCGGCGGAGCGGCACGCGGGGACGCTGGCGGAGCGGGAGCGGCTGGCCCGGGAGATCCACGACACGCTCGCGCAGGGTCTTTCGTCGATCCAGCTGCTGCTGCGGGCGGCCGAGCGGGCGCTGCCCGCGGGTTCGCCGGCGGCGGGGCACATCGACCGGGCGCGGCAGGCGGCGCAGGACAATCTGGCGGAGGCCCGCCGGTTCGTGCGGGCGCTGACGCCGCCGGACCTGGAGCACGGTTCGCTGGCGGCGGCCCTGGAGCGGCTGTGCGAGCCGGGGGCGGGGCCGAGGGCCCGGTTCTCGGTGAGCGGGACGCCGGTGGAGCTGCCGACGCCGTACGAGGTGGCGCTGCTGCGGATCGCGCAGTCGGCGCTGGGGAACACGGTGCGGCACGCGGGGGCGGAGCGGGTGGAGATCACCCTGTCGTTCATGGAGGACGCGGTGGCGCTGGACGTGGTGGACGACGGGAAGGGCTTCGACCCGGAGGGGGTGCGGCCGTCCGCCGACGGCGGCGGGTTCGGACTGCCGGCGATGCGCTCGCGGGCCCGGTCGCTGGGCGGCACGTTCACGGTCGAGTCGGCGCCGGGGCAGGGCACGGCCGTCGCGGTGACCCTGCCGCTGCCCGCCGGGGGTGCCGCGTGACGGGCCCCGCGCCGGTCCGGCTGCTGCTGGCCGACGACCATCCGGTGGTGCGGGCCGGGCTGCGCGCGGTCCTGGACACCGAGCCGGGCTTCACGGTGGTCGCGGAGGCGGCGACGGCGGAGCGCGCGGTGGAGCTGGCGGCGGCCGGGGGCGTCGACGTGGTCCTGATGGACCTCCAGTTCGGCGCGGGGATGCACGGTTCGGAGGCGACGGCTGCGATCACGGCCGTGCCGGGCGGGCCGAAGGTGCTGGTGCTGACCACGTACGACACGGACGCGGACATCCTGGCGGCGGTGGAGGCGGGCGCCTCGGGCTATCTGCTGAAGGACGCGCCGCCGGAGGAGCTGGCGGCGGCGGTGCGGACGGCGGCGGCCGGCCAGTCGGCGCTGGCGCCCGCGGTGGCGCACCGGCTGATGGACCGGATGCGGACCCCGGCGGAGGCGCTGACGAAGCGGGAGCTGGAGGTGCTCCAGCTGGTCGGCGAGGGCCTGTCGAACCAGCAGATCAGCAAGGTGCTCTTCCTCAGCCAGGCGACGGTCAAGTCGCATCTGGTGCACGTCTTCGCCAAGCTGGGCGTGGACTCGCGGACGGCGGCGGTGGCGGCGGCCCGGGAGCGGCGGCTGATCCGGCGGTAGCCCGTACGCGGGGCGGTGCCGGTCCGAGCGGGGCGGTGCCGGGCGGTGCCGGCCGGGGCGGGTCAGCGCTGGACGGGCGGGCCGGGCGGACCGAAGAGCTCGACCGCGTGGCGCACCCCCGCCAGGGCTTCGGACAGGGCGCTGACGGAGCCGAGGGAGCCGGCCACGAGGAGCAGGCTGCGGCGCAGCCGCCACACCTCGGGGGCGCCGCTCACCGCCATCGCGTCGAGCGCGGCGAGTTCGTCCTCGGCGATCTCGCGGTCGGCGAGGTCCACCCGGTGTGCGGCGAGTTCGCGCCGGAGGCGGGAGACGGCGGACCGCAGTCCGGTCACCCTCGGGTCCACTGCCTGGCCGGTCACTCGCCTCTGCCCCACGCTCCGCACCACGGCCCCCCGCTCCGAGACGTACGTTCCCCATGGCTCCGGACGGTGGTCGGGCGTCCTGAGTGGGGGTCAGTTAACCTCCCGGCCGCCCGGTGGGGAAGAGGCCGCGGCCCGCATTCATGCGACCGTGTCATTCCGTGGCATGCGGTATGCAGTCCCCATGACGAAGACAGCCGCTCCCCTCCCTTCCTCCCCTTCCTCACCGCCCCTGGTCGCGGGGCTGCTGCTCGCCGCGGGCGGCGGGCGCCGGCTGGGCGGGCGCCCCAAGGCGCTGCTGCCGTACCGGGGGCGTCCGCTGGTCGAGCACGCGGTGCGGGTGCTGCGCGAGGGCGGCTGCGCGGTGGTGCACGTGGTGCTGGGCGCGGCGGCGGAGCGCGTGCGGGAGCGGGCGGAGCTGGCGGGGTGCGTGGTGGTGGAGAACCCGGGGTGGGACGGCGGGATGGGCTCGTCCCTGCGGGTGGGGCTGGCGTCGCTGGCAGCGGATCCGCGCGGGGTGGACGCGGCGCTGGTGTCGCTGGTGGACCAGCCGGGGATCGGGGCCGCGGCGGTGGCCCGGGTGCGGGGGGCGTACGGGGCGCGGGACGCGCTGGCGGCGGCCTCGTACGGCGGGCGGCGGGGGCATCCGGTGCTGTTCGGGGCGGACCGGTGGGCGGGGATCGCGGCGGGCGCGGAGGGCGACCGGGGGGCGCGGGACTACCTGGCGGCGCACCGGGACGCGGTGGCGCTGGTGGAGTGCGGGGACGTGGCGGAGCCGTTCGACATCGACACGGAGGCCGATCTGTACCGCCTGGAGGGGTGAGCGGAGCCGGGGACGGGCACCTGGAGTGAAGGGGCTGGCACCCGGAGCCATGTTCTGTCGACCCGAAGAATCTCGACATCAACAAACGATTGAACTTCCACCATGAGGAAACTAATATCCACTGCATAGAAGCGCCTGAGCCCCTGTGACGGCGCTCGCGGCCGTATCTCGGCACCAGCGGCACTCCGTGCCGTCCGTGACGCCCGGCGGCCGCAAGGCACCGCACGCGTAGTCCGCTGAAGGAAGTGACAGTTCATGTCCGCACCAGCGCCGTCCCCCCTGGTCGTCGTCGACGCCGAGCCCCTGCCGCGCCAGGAGGAGGTGCTGACGGAGGCGGCCCTCGCCTTCGTCGCCGAGCTCCACCGCCGGTTCACCCCGCGCCGTGACGAGCTGCTGGCCCGCCGCGCCGAGCGCCGGGCCGAGATCGCCCGCACCTCCACCCTCGACTTCCTGCCGGAGACCGCGGCGATCCGCGCCGACGACTCCTGGAAGGTCGCGCCGGCCCCGGCGGCCCTGAACGACCGCCGCGTCGAGATCACCGGCCCGACCGACCGGAAGATGACGATCAACGCCCTCAACTCGGGCGCGCGGGTGTGGCTCGCGGACTTCGAGGACGCTTCGGCCCCCACCTGGGAGAACGTGGTCCTCGGTCAGCTCAACCTGATCGACGCGTACACCCGGAACATCGACTTCACCGACGCCCGCACCGGCAAGTCGTACGCCCTGAAGCCCGCAGAGGAGCTGGCGACGGTCGTCATGCGCCCGCGCGGCTGGCACCTGGAGGAGCGTCACCTCGCCTTCGAGGGACGCGCGGTGCCCGGTGCCCTCGTCGACTTCGGCCTGTACTTCTTCCACAACGCGCAGCGCCTGATCGACCTCGGCAAGGGCCCGTACTTCTACCTGCCGAAGACCGAGTCGCACCTGGAGGCCCGCCTCTGGAACGACATCTTCGTCTTCGCCCAGGACTACGTCGGCATCCCGCAGGGCACCGTCCGCGCCACGGTCCTCATCGAGACCATCACGGCCGCGTACGAGATGGAGGAGATCCTCTACGAGCTCCGCGACCACGCCGCCGGCCTCAACGCGGGCCGCTGGGACTACCTCTTCTCCATCGTCAAGAACTTCCGTGACGGCGGGCAGAAGTTCGTCCTCCCGGACCGCAACGCGGTCACGATGACGGCCCCGTTCATGCGCGCGTACACCGAACTCCTCGTCCGCACCTGCCACAAGCGCGGCGCGCACGCGATCGGCGGCATGGCGGCCTTCATCCCGTCCCGCAAGGACGCCGAGGTCAACAAGGTCGCCTTCGAGAAGGTCAAGGCCGACAAGGACCGCGAGGCCGGCGACGGCTTCGACGGCTCCTGGGTCGCCCACCCCGACCTGGTCCCGATCGCCATGGCCTCCTTCGACGCCGTCCTCGGCGACAGGCCGAACCAGAAGGACCGCCTCCGCGAGGACGTCTCGGTGGCCCCCGGCGACCTCATCGCCATCGACTCGCTCGACGCGAAGCCCACCTACGACGGCCTGCGCAACGCGGCCCAGGTCGGCATCCGCTACATCGAGGCGTGGCTGCGCGGCCTCGGCGCCGTCGCCATCTTCAACCTGATGGAGGACGCGGCCACCGCCGAGATCTCCCGCTCGCAGATCTGGCAGTGGATCAACGCCGGCGTGGTCTTCGAGAACGGCGAGACCGCCACCCCCGAGCTGGCCCGCAAGGTCGCCGCCGAGGAGCTCGCCGCCATCCGCGCCGAGATCGGCGAGGAGGCCTTCGCGGCCGGCAAGTGGCAGCAGGCCCACGACCTCCTCCTCCACGTCTCCCTCGACGCGGACTACGCGGACTTCCTCACCCTCCCCGCGTACGAGCAGCTCGTCGGCTGATCTCCCGCACCACCCGTGCCAGGGCCCGCCCCCCGGAAAACGCACAGCTCCGGGGGCCGGGCCCTGACGCGTCACAGGCGACGTGACGCAACCGAGATATGCAGCTACCTAGCGGTAATAAGTCAGCGCGTGCGAGATTCCGCCATGCCACCGGCCGGCGGCCGTCCCCCACACCACTGCGCACCGCAGGAGCACAGCCATGCCCTCCCCCCACCGCGCGCTGCGCGCGTTCCTGGCACTGTGTACCGCCGCCGGACTGGCCACCGCCGCCGCCCCGGCCGCCCAGGCCTCCCCGGGCGGCGGTCCCACCGCCGTCGTCGCCATGGGCGACAGCTACATCTCCGGCGAGGCCGGCCGCTGGCTCGGCAACGGCCTCACGAACTCCGGGAGCCGCGACGGCACCGACCGCGCCTGGACCGGCAGCGGATACGACCCCTCGCGGGTGTACGGCTCCACCGCCGGCGGCTGCCACCGCTCGGACGTCTCCGAGGTCAGGAGCGCCGGACCGATCGCGACCGAGCTGATCAACCTGGCCTGCTCCGGGGCGACCACCGAGAACGTCGTCCGCGCCGCGCGGGGCGGCCTGGCGTACAAGGGCGAGGCCCCGCAGGCCGACCGGCTGGCCGCCGTCGCCGCCACGCACGACGTGGAGCTGATCGCCCTGTCGATCGGCGGCAACGACCTCGGCTTCGCCGACATCATCACCGCCTGCGCCACCGACTACCTCGTCTGGTACTCCTACTGCCACGACGACCAGCAGGCCGAGGTCGACGCCAGGATCGACGCCGTGACGGCCTCCGTCGGCACGGCCGTCGACGAGATCCGCGCGGTGATGAGCGGCGCGGGCTACGCGGCCTCCGACTACCGGATCGTGCTCCAGTCCTACCCCTCGCCGCTCCCCCGCGCCGCCGAGAACCGCTACTCCGAGAGCGGCTGGTCGCGGACGAACACCGGCGGCTGCCCGTTCTGGAACGAGGACTCCGACTGGGCGCGGGACTCCCTCGTCCCGCAGCTCTCCGGGCGGCTGCGGCAGGTCGCGGTGGCGAAGGGCGCGCAGTTCCTCGACCTGCGGGACGCGCTCCAGGGACGCGAGGTGTGCGCGAAGGCGAGCCGCCAGGCGACGGCGTCCCAGCCGCCGTCCGGGGCGACCGCCGAGTGGGCGCGGTGGATCGACAGCCGGTCCACCCAGGGCCTCGTCCAGGAGTCGATGCACCCCAACGCCTACGGGCAGCAGGCGCTCGGGCGGTGCCTCGCCCTGATCCGCGCCGTCCCCTCGGGCCACCGCGCCTGCCGGAACACGGCGGGCGCGGGCCCCTCGGGGATGTACCTCACGGCGGGGTGACGCCCAGCGGGCCGAGGACCCGGCGCGTCCCGTGCGGATCGGCCGCCGTCAGCTCGCGGAGCAGGGCGGCCGAGCCGCCCGGCCAGTCGGCGGCGGCCGCGTCGAAGGCGGCCCGGCGGGACTCCAGCGGGCCCTTCTTGCCGGGCAGTCGGTCGAGGAGGTGCAGGGCGCGGGCCGACGGCGGCACCTGGACCGGGTCGGCCTCCTCGCCGCGGACGTGGAGGGCGTGCAGGGCGTAGGCGCCGATCACCGGATCGCGCAGGGCCGCGCGCAGGGCGCCCGGCGGGGCGGCGGCGGTGTCGAGGAGCCCGAAGAGGGCCCGTACGTCCGCCCCTTCGGAGGCGTGGGCGTGGACGGCGCCGAGGGCCGCGAGCAGTTCCGTCCACGCCTCCGCGGTGTCGCCGCGCGCGCGGAGCCAGTCGGCGAGCACGCGCGCGGCGGGGGCGTGCGGCCACCGGGCCGCGGCGGCCGCCAGCTCCCGCGCGGACCAGGCGGCGGCCTCGGCGGCGGTGGGCGCGGCGACCCGGCGGACCCGCAGGAGGTAGCGGACGGTGGCGGCGCCGCGCGGGGTCAGCCCGAAGGCGTCGCCGGAGCGCAGGACGAGGCCGGTGGCGGCGAGCCGGTCGGCGACGGCGGCGAGTTCGCGGGCCGGGCCCTCCAGGCGGGCCCGGTCGTCCTCGCCGAGCCCGGCGGAGCCGAGCAGCCGGACGAGTTCGGGCACCGGCGGGGTGGCGTACGGGCCGCCGGCGCCCTCCGGCACGGTCACCGGCACGTCCTCCAGGGCCGGGTCGACGGTCCAGTCCTCGTACTCGGCGGCGCGGCGGGCGATCGAGTCGGCGGCGCAGCCGCGCTGGTAGAGCGCGTACAGCAGGTGCGGGGCCTCGCCGCCGTACGGCTCGTACTCCTCCTCGGCCAGTTCCTCGACGGCGGCGAGCAGCGCGTCGGCGTCCCGCTCGGCCTCGCCCTCCTCGACGGCGTGGGGCGGCGGGACGGGGATCGCGGGGTCGCCGTGGTAGTCCATGTGCTCGTCGAGCAGGGCGTCGGCGAGCACGAGGTGGGGGAAGTCGTCCGGGCCGGGCGCGAACCGCGCGTGGGCCCCCGTGAGCTCGTCGGCGAGCCCGGCGGCGGTCCAGCGGTCCAGGAGCGCGGCGGCGACCCGGCCGATCCCGGCGGCGACGGCGTGGTCGCCGAGGAGCGGCCCGGCGGCGGGCGGGTGCTCGGCGTCCCGTACGTAGGCGCGGGCGACGGCCTCGGTGAGCACGGTGTCCGCGAGCGCGGTCCGCCCCATGAGGTCGGTCCGCAGCACGCCGTCGGGCAGCGGCGCCCCTTCGAGGGCGCCGAGCCTGCGCCGCACGTCCTCGGGGTCGGTGAGGTCGGTGCCCATGGTCCGCAGCAGGGAGGCGTACCAGCGGTGCCAGGTGAGGTTCCCGGGGTCGGTCATGGCCCGCTCGAAGTCCCCGGCACTCTCCTCCACGGCGGCCGCGATCCGCTCGCGCACCCCGTCGTCGAACCAGGCGGCGAGCTCCCCGACGACCGCCGGATAGCCCGCCAGCTCGCCCGGGGCGACGTGCACGAAGGCGGGCAGGTCCTCGACGAGCAGCCGCCGCACCAGCTCCGGCGTCGGCTCGGGCAGTCCGCCCGTCCGGTCGGCCCCGCGCAGGGCGAGGAGGCCGAGGACGACCTCGGCGGCCCGGCGGAACGCGGGGTCACGGTGCTCCGGCCTGCCGTCGAGCAGTTCCAGGAACCTGTCCAGCCCAGTATTGGTGAGAACGGTCTCGGCCACGGTTCCAGGGTAGTTCGGGGGCGGGGGGAACGGCCTGAGGGACACCCCCGCCGGGGTCAGCGGACGGTGACGGTCCGGGGGGCGGAGAAGTCGCCCCAGGTGCCGTCGGGGAGGCGGGCGCGGAGGGTGAGGGTGAGGACGGTGCCGGGCGGCACCTGGGCGGGGAAGGCGTAGGTGGCGCGGCCGGCGGGCGGGGCGGTGCCCCAGACGACGGTGGTGGCGAAGCGGCCGTCGATGTGGAGTTCGTGGTGGGTGACGGGGGCTCCGGTGTCCGGCGGGGTCCAGGTGAGGGTGATCTCGCCGTGCGCGGAGGTGGCGGTGAGGGCGAGGGGCGAGGTGTTGGCGGGCGCGCCGGGGGCGGGGGCGGTGGTGAGGTCGGCCGGGGGGCTGTCCGGGGAGGAGTTCTCGGCGGCGTCGCGGGCGCGGAGGGTGAAGGAGTAGGCGGTGCCGGGGCGCAGTCCGGTGAGGCGGGCGGTGGTGGCGGTGCCGGGGGCGGTGTGGACGCGGACGCCGGCCTGGTAGACGTCGTAGGCGGTGACCCGGGTGTCGTCGCGGGAGGCGGTCCAGGCGAGGGTGGCGGCGGTGGTGCCGTCGGGGGCGGCGCGCAGGGCGCGGGGGGCGGTGGGGGGTTCGCGGTCCTCGGCGGTGGCGCGGAGGGTGGTGGCGGTCGCGGCGGGGGTGGCGGGCGAGGTGTTGCCGGCGGCGTCGCGGGCGCGGACGGCGAAGGCGTGGCGGGTGCCGGGGGCGAGGCCGGTGACGTCGGTCATGAGGGTGGTGGCGGGGAGGTCCTTGACCGGGCGGCCGTCCTGGAGGACCTGGTAGCCGGTGACGGCCCGGTCGTCGGTGGCGGCCCGCCACATGACGTGGACGGTGGTGGAGCTGCCGGAGACGGCGGTGAGGCCGGTGGGGGCGGCGGGCGGGGTGGTGTCGGGGGGATCGGCACGGGAGCAGCCCGTGACGGCCAGCACGATCAACAGGCTTGCGGCGAGCGGTCGTTGCACGGGCCGGCCTCCGTCCGTCGGAAAGGTCTGGACCTATATCGCATGCGGAGGGAGGGATTCGCAAGAGGGCGTTGTCGGTGGGGTGCGCTTCACCGGAAACGTCACTCTGCGCAGCCGGTTCCCGGGGGGATCATGACGGACCGTTCGCCGTGCGCGTCGCCGGCCGGGGTGCCGCGGCGCGACCGGACCGGCCCGACGGTGCGGGAGCCGGCCGGGCCCCCGGGCGTCCGGGGGCGCGGCCCGCGCCGGTACGCGCCCGCGCCGGCGCGGGTGGGGGCGGTGGAGCGGACGCCGGGCGCCAGGACGCCGCCCCGGGCCCCGCGGGGTGCGCGGGGCCCGGGGCGGGCGGTGTCGCTGTTGTTGCTGTTGCTGTTGCTGTTGTCGCGGCTGGTGCCGCGGAGGGCCGGCCGGGGTCTAGTGGGCGTGGGCCGCCTTCGCGCCCCGGGTCTCCGAGATCTCCTCGCCCGGCTCCATCGGCGCGGTCACCTCGTCGTCCTCCGTGCGGCGGCCGAAGTGGTTGAAGACCACGTTGAGCAGGACGGCGGCCACGCAGCCGGTGGAGATGCCGGAGTCCAGGATGATCTGGGCGGTCTCCGGGAAGGCGTGGTAGAAGTCCGGTTTGGTGATCGGGATGATGCCGACCGCGATCGAGACCGCCACGATGAGGACGTTGTTGTCCTTCTCCAGGCCGGCCTTGACCAGGATCTGGATGCCGCTGGCCGCGACCGAGCCGAAGAGGACGACGCCGGCGCCGCCGAGGACGGGGCGGGGCACGACCGAGATCAGCGAGGCCATCACCGGCGAGAGGCCCATCAGGACCAGCAGGCCGCCACCGCAGGCGACGACGAAGCGGCTGCGGATGCGGGTCATGGCGACCAGGCCGACGTTCTGGGCGAAGGCGCTGCACATGAAGCCGTTGAAGAGCGGGCTGAGCGCCGAGCCGAGGGTGTCGGCGCGCAGGCCGGCCGCGATGGTCTTCTCGTCGGCGGGCCGCTCGACGATCTCGCCCAGCGCCAGCATGTCGGCGGTGGACTCGGTCATCGAGACGAGCATGACCACGCACATGGAGATGATCGCGGCCAGCGCGAACTGCGGGGCGCCGAAGTGGAAGGGGGTCGGGAAGCCGACGATGTCCGCCTCGGTCACCGGGGTGAAGTCGGTGGCGCCGAAGGGTATGGCGATCAGGGTGCCGAGGACCAGGCCGACGAGGACCGCGATCTGCTTCAGGAAGCCTCTGGTGAAGCGGCGCAGCAGCAGCACGACGACGAGCGTGACGGCGGCGAGCCCGAGGAACTTGCCCGAACCGTAGTCCTCCGCCTTGGGGTTGGGCCCCTGGGCCCAGCCGAAGGCGACCGGCAGCAGCGAGATGCCGATGAGGGTGATGACGGTGCCGGTGACGACCGGCGGGAAGAACCGCACCAGCCGGGAGAACCAGGGGGCGGCGAGGAAGCCGAGGAGTCCGGCGACGATGATCGCGCCGAAGATGATCGGCAGGGCGTCGGCCTTGTTCTCCGTCGTGTCGACGATGGCGAGCATGGGGGCCACGCCGGCGAAGGTGACGCCGTTGACGAAGGGCAGCTTGGCGCCGATCTTCCAGACGCCGAGGGTCTGGAGGAAGGTCGCGAGGCCCGCGGTGAAGAGGCTGGCGCCGGTGAGGAAGGTCAGCTCGGTGCCGGAAAGCCCGACGGCCGCTCCGACGATCAGGGGCGGGGCCACCACGCCCGCGTACATGGCGGCCACGTGCTGGAGGCCGCTGGTGAACATCTTGAGGGGGGGCAGGGTCTCGTCGACCGGATGCTTGGTCCGGTCTTCCGGGGCGGTGCCTGCGTCTTGTGCATTGCGAACCTGGGGCTCGTCGGCCACGGCGGTTCCTCCGGTCGGTTACACGTCGGCGGTGACGCGGGTGTCTGGGAGGTGGTGCGATGCGGTGCGAAGTGCAGGAGGTGCGGCTCGGTGCGGGGTGGAGCGGTGCGCCGGAGGAAGGGGTGCGGCGCGGGGACGGGACGCCCGAGGGGGGTGCGGGCGGGTGCGGCCGTCCCGGGCGGCGCCGTACGACGGGTGCGTACGGCGCCGCCCGGTCGGGCCGCCGCGGACCCTGGGGTCCGCGGCGACCGGTCGAGGGCCGTCCCCCTCGACCGGACTCCGGGGGAAGGGTCAGCCCTGGGCCGCGATGCGGGCCAGGCGCTGCGCCTCCGTGCGCGCGTCACGCGCGATGGTGTCCTCGTCGACGGTGAGCAGGCGGTTGTTCTCCACGATCTGCTCGCCGTTGACGAAGGAGGCGGTGACCGGGGCCGCCGCGCCGAAGACGATGGCGGTGACCGGGTCGGCGATCGAGGAGTGGCCGAGGCCGTCGATCTTCCAGAGGACGAAGTCGGCGAGCTTGCCCGCCTCCAGGGAGCCGATGTTGTCGGCGCGGCCGAGGACCTGCGCGCCGCCGTAGGTGCCGAGGCGCAGGGCCTGGCGGGCGTTGAGCGCCGACTCGCGGTGGGCGCCGAGGCGGTTGATGAGCAGCGCGTTGCGGAGCTCGGTGTGCAGCTCGCCGGACTCGTTGGAGGCGGTGCCGTCGACGCCGAGGCCGACCGGGACGCCCGCCTTCAGCATGTCGGGGACGCGGGCGATGCCGGCGGCGAGGCGCGCGTTCGACGAGGGGCAGTGCGCGACGCCGGTCCTGGTGCGGGCGAAGGCGGCGATGTCGGAGTCGTTCATGTGGACGCAGTGCGCCATCCACACGTCCTCGCCGAGGAAGCCGGTCGACTCGAAGTAGTCGGTCGGGCCCATGCCGAAGAGCTCGTGGCAGAACTTCTCCTCCTCCACGGTCTCCGAGCCGTGGGTGTGCATGCGCACGCCGAGGCGGCGGCCGAGCGCGGCGCCCTCGCGGAGCAGCTCGGTGGAGATGGAGAAGGGCGAACAGGGGGCGACGGCGACCTGCGTCATCGAGTCGAAGGAGGCGTCGTGGTGCTTCTTCACCGTCTCCTCGGTCGCGGCGAGCGCGCCCTCGGTGGTCTCGACGGCGAAGTCCGGCGGCAGGCCGCCGTCCTTCTCGCTGCGGTCCATGGAGCCGCGGGCCAGGGTGAAGCGCACGCCCATCTCGGAGGCGGCGCCGATGATGGCGCCGGAGAGGTCGCCGGAGCCCCGGGGGAAGACGTAGTGGTGGTCCATGGCGGTGGTGACGCCGCCGCGGGCCATCATCGCGAGCGAGCCCTGGGCGGCGACGCGGACCATCTGCTCGTCGATGCGCGCCCACGTGGGGTAGAGCGCGACCAGCCAGTTGAAGAGGTTGTGGTCGGTGGCGAGGCCCCGGGTGATCCACTGGTAGAAGTGGTGGTGGGTGTTGACCAGGCCGGGCGTGACCAGGTGGCCGGTGGCGTCGATCCGCCGGACCACGTTCTCCAGGTTCTCGGGGGCCTTGCCGGGGCCGAGGGACTCGATCCTGTTGCCGGCGACGACGAGGTGGCCGGAGGCGTACTCGGTGTCGTGCGCGTCGACGGTGGCGATCGCCGCGTTCTCGATGACGATGCGCCGGTCTGCCGAAGGTGCTGCCATGGCGGTGCTTCCTTCATTCCTCTTGGGTGGGGTGGGCACGGCAGGACCCTAGGAGGATTTGAGTGCCGGGGCCGCCTGACGGCTCCGGGTGCCGAGATGGTGGAAGAACAGGTTCAGCAGGACGGCGACGAGCGCGCCGGCGCTGATGCCGGAACCGAGCACGGTCTGCGCCCAGGCCGGGAAGTCGGCGTAGAAGGTGGGCGCGGCGAGCGGGATGATGCCCGCGCCGAGCGCGACGGCCACCAGGATGATGTTGGAGCTGTCGTCGAGTCCGGCCTCGGAGAGGGTTCGGATGCCGCTGACCGCGATCGAGCCGAAGAGGACGATGCCGGCGCCGCCGAGGACGGGCATCGGAACCATGGAGACGACCGCGCCGAGCACCGGGAAGGCGCCGAGGACCAGGAGGGCGCCGCCGGCGACGGCGACCACGTAGCGGGAGCGGACCCGGGTGAGCGAGACGACGCCGACGTTCTGCGCGAAGGCGGAGGTCGGGAAGCCGCCGAAGACGGGGCCGAGCAGGGTGGCGATGCCGTCGGTGCGCAGGCCGCGGGTGATGGTCCTCCCGTCGCTGGGCCGTTCGCAGATCTCGCCGAGGGCGAGCATGCCGGCGCTGGACTCGGTCATGAGGACCAGCATCACGATGCACAGGGAGAGGATCGCGGCGGGCTGGAACTCGGGGGCGCCGAAGGCGAAGGGCGCGGGCAGCGCGGCGACGGGGGCCTCGCGCAGGGCGCTGAAGTCGGCCATCCCGAAGGGGATCGCGGCGAGGGTGCCGATGAGCAGGCCGAGGAGCAGGGCGACCTGCTTGAGGAAGCCGCGGCCGAAGCGCTGGAAGAGCAGGACGACGACCAGGGTGAAGCCGGCGAGGGCCAGGTGCTTCATGGCGCCGAAGTCGGCGGCGGTCTTGTCGCCGCCCTGGGCCCAGCTGACGGGCACCGGCATCAGGGTGACGCCGATCAGGGTGATGACGACGCCGGTGACGAGCGGCGGGAAGAAGCGCAGGAGCCGGCCGAAGAAGGGGCCGACGGCGAGGCAGAAGACGCCGGCGACCATGACCGCGCCGTAGATGGCGGGGAGCTGGTGCCCGGGGGCGCTCGTCTCGGCGATGGCCAGCATGGGGGCGATGCCCGCGGAGGAGGCGGCGTTGACGAAGGGGAGCCGGTTGCCGGCGAAGTTCCGGACGCCGAGGGTCTGGAGGATGGTCGCGAGACCGGCGATCAGGAGGCTCGCGGCGATGAGCCGGGTCATCCCGGCGGCGTCCAGGCCGACGGCCTGGCCGATGATGAGCGGAGGGGTGACGACGCCGGCGTACATGGCGGCGATGTGCTGGAGCGCCGCGGGCACGAGCCGCGAGGCGGGGAGTTTCTCGTCCACCGGATGGCAGGCGGCCTGGGACGGGGCCGCGGTGGGCGATGGGGTGGAACACGGGCCTTCGGCGGTCGCCGGCCCCTTTGCGGGCAGTGCCATGCTGGGTTCCCTCCGGTCTGGTGCCGGCCCCCGCCCGACTGCGGGCGGGCGGGGGCCGGGTCACTCAGTGCCGCTCAGAGATGTGATGCCGCTCAGAGATTGGTCATGTCGACCGGGATGAGCGCCGAGGCGCCGTCACGCAGGACCGTGGCCTCGATGAGGCCGTACATGCGGTCCGCGGCGTAGTAGACCTCGTTGTCGTTCTTCAGCCCGAAGGGCTCGAGGTCGACCAGGAAGTGGTGCTTGTTGGGGAGCGAGAAGCGCACCTCGTCGATCTCCGCGCGGTGGTTGATGATCCGCGTGGCCATCTGGTAGAGGGTCTGCTGGAGGGAGTACGAGTACGTCTCCGAGAAGGCTTCCAGCATGTGCTTCTTGGTCTGCTCGTAGGACCGCTCCCAGTTGGGCATGCGCTGCTCGTCGTCGGTCCAGTTGAACCGCCAGCGGCCGGACACCTGGGTGGCCAGGATGCGGTCGTACGCCTCCTGGAGGGTGGTGTACTGGTCCTTGATGTAGCCCCAGAACTCCGAGTTGGTGGAGTTCATGACGACGAGGTCCTTGAGGCCGGAGATGACCTCCCACTTCTCGCCGTCGTAGGTGATCTGGGTGACGCGGGTCTCCTGGCCCTTGCGGGCGAAGGAGTGGTTGACCTCGTCGGCGCCGATGAACTTGGAGTTGGCGTCGGAGGAGGCGATGCGCTCCCAGGCGTACTCCTCGATCCGGATCCGGGCGCGCTTGATCGGCTCCTGGCTCGTCACGAAGTGGCGGGCGAGGTGGATGCCGAACTGCTCGGCGGACTCGATGCCGTACTCCTTGGCGAACGCGAAGACGGTGTTCTTCGTCGTGTCGGTGGGGAGGCAGTTGGCGTTGGAGCCGGTGAGGTGGACGTCGCTGAGGTCGCCGGAGAGGGCGACGGAGACGTTGAGGTCCTTGATGTGGTGGGTGGCGCCGTCCCGCGTGATCTTGACGACGCGGTTCTCTGCTTTGCCGTACTGGTTCTGGCCGAGAATCGTGGGCATGTCTGCTAGCTCCCTCGGTAAACGGAGTAGCCGAACGGGTTGAGCAGCAGCGGTACGTGGTAGTGCTCGCCCGGCTCGACGGCGAACGTGATCGCCACCTCCGGGAAGAAAGCACCGGCCGGACCGCTGTCCCGATTCGCGGGGGCGTCCTGCTGCGCCTCGGCTTGCTGGTTCTGCTTGCTCAGGAAGTACGCCTCGGTCTCGAAGTCGAGGCGTACGTGGGTGGTGCCGACCGGGAGGGCCGGCAGGTCCTTGCACCGTCCGTCGGCGTCGGTGGCCGAGCCGCCGAGCGCGACCCAGGCGGCGCCGGAGCCGGCGCGGGCGGCGAGGGTGATCGCCACGCCCTCCGCGGGGCGTCCGATGCTGGTGTCCAGGATGTGGGTGGACACCGAGGCCGTGGTGTCGGTGCTCATGCGGCGCTCTCTTCCTCTACGAGACGGGTGAGCCGGATGCGGTTGATCTTGCCCAGTTCGGTGCGGACGATCTCCCGCTCCTGCTCGGGCGAGTTGCCGATCCGGTCCTTGACCGCGTCGCGCATCTGCTCGCCGGTCCTGCCGGTGGCGCAGATGAGGAAGACGTGGCCGAAACGTTCCTGGTAGGCCAGGTTCAGTTCGAGCATCTCGGCCTTGAGCTCGGCGGAGGAGCCGGCCATCCCGCTCTGTTCGCGGGTGGAGGTGGCATCCCCTTCCTTCGGACGACCGATCGGCGGGTGGCCCTCCATCGCCTCGGCCAGGTCCTCGGCGGTCAGCTCGGCCATGGCGGCGTCGCTGGCGAGGAAGAGGGCTTCGGCGGTGGTGTACGGGCGCTGGGCGAGGATCTTGCTCCCCCACGCCGAGCTGGAGCACACCTCGTGGAGCGCGGCGAGAGCCTCGCTGTCCGCCGAGGTGTTGAACCGGGTGAGGCCCGGTGTCGTACCTGAAGTCACGGGAAGCCTCCGTGGCTGTTTTTCGCTGTGCGTCGGACGGGCTGCGGATAGCTAACGCCCTCGGCAACACGACGTCAACACTTTGTTGAAAACTCGGTGACACAAAAGCCGTCGTCCCGACATCCGGACGACGGCTCGTGGCCATTCTTGATCAACTAGGCGTTCTTGGAGGCGTTTTCCCTGTTCAGGTAGTTGTACACGGTGAACCGGCTGACACCGAGTGCACCGGCCACCGTCTCCACTCCGTGCCGCACGGAGAAGGCGCCGCGCGCCTCCAGGAGCCGGACCACCTCCTGCTTGGCCTTGCGGTCCAGCTCGGCCAGCGGCATCCCGTGCCGCCGCTCCATCGCCGCGAGGATGTGGTCCAGGGAGTCCGACAGCTGGGGCAGCCGTACGGCGAGGACGTCCTCGCCCTCCCAGGACAGGACGACGTCGTCGGCCGCGGCCTGCGCCGGCTCCAGGACCTGTGCGCCCATCGCGTCGACCAGCGGCTTCACCGCCGCCGCCAAGGGGTGCTCGCTCACTTCTCGTCCTCCCCGCCCTCACCGATCACGTTGACCTGGAGCGAGACCCGGGTGGCACCGGCGTCGAGCGCCTTGCGCAGCAGCTCGTCGACGGCGGTGAGGACGGCGTCGGCACCGCCTTCCGCGGTGTTGCCGAAGGGGCCGACGTCGACGGCGTCCAGTTCTGCCGACTGGATGACCTCACGGGCCACGACCGCGTGGGCCGGCGCCTCGTCGAGGTCGAACGGCTCGGTCGTGAACTCCACTCTCAAACGCACCATGCCCCCACGCTACGGCCCGTTCGGGCCACGGGGGAGTCCCGATCGGGAGGGGCGCCCTTGACAACCACCGCCACGGGCTTGCAACATTCCGTCAGACAGAAAACGACTTCCGCAATACGGAAGGAGCGCCGCCCCTCATGGGATACACGGACCAGCGCTTCGATGTGAACCTGTCGATCCTCTTCACGGAACTCCCGCTCCTGGAGCGCCCCGCGGCCGCCGCCGCGGCCGGCTTCACCGCGGTCGAGCTGTGGTGGCCCTGGATCGACACCGCCACCCCCGAGCAGAGCGAGCTCGACGCCCTCAAGAAGGCCCTCGAGGACGCCGGCACCCAGCTGGTGGGCCTGAACTTCTACGCCGGACAGCTCCCCGGCCCGGACCGCGGCGCGGTCTCGGTCCCGGGCGAGGAGTCCGACCGCTTCCGGGCCAACATCGACATCGCCGCGGACTTCGCCGCCTCGGTCGGCTGCAAGGCGCTCAACGCGCTCTACGGCAACCGCGCGGAGGGCGTCGACCCGGAGGTCCAGGACGCCCTCGCCCTGGAGAACCTGGTCCTGGCGGCCCGCGCCGCCGACCGCGTCGGCGCGATCCTGCTGATCGAGACCCTGAACAAGCCGGAGTCGCCGCTCTACCCGCTGGTGAGCGCCCCCTCCGCGATCGAGGTCGTCGACAAGGTGAACGAGGCCACCGGGCTCGGCAACGCCAAGTTCCTCCTCGACATTTACCACCTGGCCATGAACGGCGAGGACGTCAGCGCGGTGATCGCCGAGTACGCGGCGAAGACCGGTCACGTCCAGATCGCGGACATGCCGGGCCGCGGCGCCCCGGGCACCGGCGAACTCCCCCTGGAGCAGCTCCTCGACGAGCTGCGGAAGGCCGGTTACGACGGCTGGGTGGGCCTGGAGTACAAGGCCGCCGACGCCGCCGCGTCCTTCGAATGGCTCGCCGCCGAGGCCCGCCCGGCCCGCTGACACAGGCCCCCTCCCCCGTACGACCTTGCTTTGAGAGGCACCCTCACCATGAGCACTCTTCCGAAGATCGCGTGGATCGGCCTCGGCATCATGGGCTCGCCCATGTCCGAGAACCTGATCAAGGCCGGCTACTCGGTCACCGGCTTCACCCTGGAGCAGGACAAGCTGGAGCGCCTGGCCGCCGCCGGCGGCACCGCGGCCGGCTCGATCGCCGAGGCCGTCAAGGACGCCGACGTGGTCATCACGATGGTGCCCGCCTCCCCGCAGGTCGAGGCGATCTCCTACGGCCCCGAGGGCATCCTGGAGAACGCCAGGCAGGGCGCGCTGATCATCGACATGTCGTCGATCACCCCGCAGACCTCGGTCGACCTGGCCAAGAACGCCAAGGAGAAGGGCATCCGCGTCATCGACGCGCCCGTCTCCGGCGGCGAGGCCGGCGCCATCGAGGCCGTGCTCTCCATCATGGTCGGCGGCGAGCAGGCCGACTTCGACGAGGCCCTCCCGATCCTGGAGGCCCTCGGCAAGGTCATCGTGCTCTGCGGCCCGCACGGCTCCGGCCAGACGGTCAAGGCGGCCAACCAGCTCATCGTCGCCGTGAACATCCAGGCGTGCGCCGAGGCCGTGGTCTTCCTGGAGAAGTCCGGCGTGAACCTCCAGGCCGCCCTCGACGTCCTCAACGGCGGTCTGGCCGGCTCGACCGTGCTGACCCGCAAGAAGGACAACTTCCTGAACCGGGACTTCAAGCCCGGCTTCCGGATCGACCTGCACCACAAGGACATGGGCATCGTGACCGACGCCGCCCGCAACGTCGGCGCGGCCCTCCCGGTCGGCGCCGTGGTCGCCCAGCTCGTCGCCTCGCTGCGCGCGCAGGGTGACGGCGGCCTGGACCACTCGGCCCTGCTCCGCGCCGTCGAGCGCCTCTCCGGCGCCCAGGTCTGATCCACCGCCCCGGATCCCCGGGGCCCCAGATTTCCGGTCGGCGGCGGTGCTGACACCTGTCCTGTCGCGCCCAGGCGCCGCCGCCGACCGGAACACCACACTTCATTTTCAACAAACTGTTGACGTCGTGTTTCGAGCGAACCTACGCTCCACCGCATCGTCATCAGCATCTTGCAGGGAAAGGCCACCATGTCGAAGCGCGTGCTTACGACCGAGTCCGGCGCCCCCGTCGCCGACAACCAGAACTCCGCCACCGCCGGCGTCGGTGGCCCCCTCCTCCTCCAGGACCAGCACCTGCTGGAGAAGCTCGCGCGCTTCAACCGTGAGCGCATCCCGGAGCGCGTGGTCCACGCCCGCGGCTCCGGCGCGTACGGCTACTTCGAGGTGACCGACGACGTCACCGGCTTCACCAAGGCCGACTTCCTCTCCGAGGTGGGCAAGAAGACGGAGCTCTTCATCCGCTTCTCCACCGTGGCCGACTCGCTCGGCGGCGCGGACGCGGTCCGCGACCCGCGCGGCTTCGCGGTGAAGTTCTACACCGAAGAGGGCAACTACGACCTCGTCGGCAACAACACCCCGGTGTTCTTCATCAAGGACCCCATCAAGTTCCCCGACTTCATCCACTCCCAGAAGCGCGACCCCTTCACGGGCAAGCAGGAGCCGGACAACGTCTGGGACTTCTGGGCGCACGCCCCCGAGGCCACCCACCAGATCACCTGGCTCATGGGCGACCGCGGCATCCCGGCCTCGTACCGTCACATGAACGGCTACGGCTCGCACACCTACCAGTGGACCAACGAGGCGGGCGAGGCCTTCTTCGTCAAGTACCACTTCAAGACGAACCAGGGCGTCCGCTCCCTCTCCGCCGACCAGGCCGCCGAGCTCGTCGGCAAGGACGCGAACTCGCACCAGACGGACCTGCTCCAGGCCATCGAGCGCGGCGTGAACCCGTCCTGGACGCTGTACGTGCAGGTCATGCCGGCCGCCGAGGCCGCCGAGTACCGCTTCAACCCGTTCGACCTCACCAAGGTGTGGCCGCACGCCGACTACCCGCTCCAGCGCGTGGGCCGCATGGTCCTCGACCGCAACCCGGACAACGTCTTCGCCGAGGTCGAGCAGGCCGCGTTCTCCCCGAACAACTTCGTGCCGGGCATCGGCCCCTCGCCGGACAAGATGCTCCAGGGCCGCCTCTTCGCCTACGCGGACGCCCACCGCTACCGCCTCGGCGTCAACCACACCCAGCTCCCGGTGAACGCCCCCAGGGCGACCGTCGCCGAGAACTACGGCCGGGACGGCGCCATGGCGACCCGCAACGGCTCGCGGTACGACAAGAACTACGAGCCCAACTCGTACCAGGGCCCGGCCCAGACCGACACGCCGCTCTCGGCGCCGCTCGCGATCCACGGCTGGACCGGCACCCACGCGGCCCCGCAGCACACCAAGGACGACGACTTCTTCCAGGCCGGCGAGCTCTACCGCCTGATGTCGGAGGACGAGAAGTCCCGTCTGATCGCCAACATCGCCGGCGGTCTCTCCCAGGTGTCCCGCGAGGACGTCATCGAGAAGAACCTCGCCCACTTCGCCGCCGCCGACCCCGAGTACGGCAGGCGCGTCGAGGAGGCCGTCCGCGCCCTGCGCGAGGACTAGCCCTCTCGGATTCCCAGACCGCGTACGGCATCTGACGGGAGGTCAATGCCGTACGCCGTCCGGAACACCGGCCCGGATGAGGGGTGGTCGGTGTTCATGGACAGCGTGAGACCGCGGTGGCCGCGAGCCAGTGCGGTGGCCAGGACGCCAGGCCCCCTTCCAGACCTGAAGGAAGGGACCGGCCGAAACGTCCGTCGTGACCACCGCGGTCCCCACGCCCTCCCCGCACACGGGAGGCACCACAGACTCCGTCCGGCGGCGCGAACGTCCTGTCGCGCCAGCCCTCGCGTCGCCGGGCGGCCGAACGAGAGCGCGGAACCAGGTTTACGGTCCCTGGTTCCGCGCTCTTTTCCGTGCCCCCGGCACCGCTCCCCGGCACCCCCGGCAGCGCATCGTTTCTGCGGTGAAGATCCGCACCCGCCCGGAGGAACGCCCCGCGATTCGCCCCCGCGCGCCCCGCGTCCGGCGCTATCCAGCCGTACGTGATCAAGAACCTGATGCGCGGGCTCGTCCCGCTCGCCCTCGTCCTGTCCCCGCTCACCGCCCCCACCGCCTCCGCGGGCGTCCAGCTCTTCCCCGACGCGCTCGCCGAACTCACCGAGGCCGCCGAAGTCCCGGGCGGCCACCGGGAGTCGGCCTTCCCCCACTGGGACCGGGGCCTCGACGCCGCCGACGGCTGCGACACCCGCGCCGAGGTGCTGCTCGCGGAGGCCGTCGAGGCGCCCGCCACCGGGGCGGGCTGCGCGCTCACCGGCGGCCGGTGGACCTCGTACTACGACGGCCAGGACGTCACCGACCCGGCGCTGCTCCGGGTCGACCACCTCGTGCCGCTGGAGGAGGCGTGGGCCTCGGGGGCGTCCGGCTGGACGGCGGCCCGGCGGGCGAAGTACGCCAACGACCAGGGGGCCGCGGCCACCCTGGTCGCCGTCACCGCCCGCAGCCACCGGGCGAAGGCCGGCCAGGACCCGGCCGACTGGGTGCCCGAGGGCAACGCCGCCTACTGCCGCTACGTCGGCGAATGGGTCGGCACCAAGCTGCGCTGGGGACTCTCCGTGGACAAGGCCGAGATGGAGGCGCTCAAGCTGTTCGCCGACGGTCCGTGCGAGGAGACGGTCGTGCTGCGCTCGACAGCCCCGCGGTGAGCGCGGCGGTGACGGCGAGCGAGGCCGCCGCGAGGAGGGCCATCGCCGTCGCCGGTGAGGCGAGCTGCGCGAGACCGCCCGCCAGGGCCGCGGCGAGGCCCTGGCAGGCGAGCATCCCCGAGCCGTGCAGACCGAGCGCGTGTCCGCTCGACTCGTCCGGGACGAGCGCGAGCAGCCGCTCCTGGTACAGCAGGCTCGCCGCGTAACCGGCGGCGGAGACCGTCACGGCCGCCACCGCCGCCGCGAACGGCAGCCCCGCGCCGAGGGCGAAGAGCAGGTACGGGGCCGCCAGCAGCGCCTGGAGGGGCGCGGCGAGGCGGCTTTGCAGCCGGGCGGGCACGAAGCGGCCCACGACGGTGTCCCCGGCGAGCATGCCGACGGCGGCGCAGGCGAAGAGCAGTCCGGCGCGGTCGGGGGCGTACGGCACGAAGAGCGACTCGCAGCCCACGATCAGCCCGTTGGGCACCCACAGCGCGAGGTACAGCAGCCGGCGGCGCCGGTCGGCGAGCAGCCGGCCGTTGGTGCGCCAGGTCTCGGCGGGCGAGGGCCGTCCGGCGGCGCGCGGCGGACGGGCCGTCAGTCCGAAGCGGTACAGCAGGCCGGCGAGGAGGTAACAGGCGGCGCCCGCGAGGAGGGTGCCGCGCGGGGAGAGCACGGCGAGGAGCACGCCGCCGGCGGCGAACCCGGCGATCTGGCAGGCGCCGACCGCCATGTTCGACACCGCGCGCCCGAGCAGGTACCGCTCCCGGGGCAGGATCTCGCCGAGCAGCCCGAGCCGCACGCCCCCGCCGAGCGACCCGACGACCCCGAGGACGGCGAGCAGTCCGAACGCCGCGCCGAGCGGCATCCCCGGCGCCGCCTGGACCGCCGTGCCCGCCGCGAAGACGACCGCGACGACGGCGAGCGCGGTACGGGGCGGCAGCCGGTCCGCCGCGGACAGCAGCGTCGTCGCGCCGAGCAGCTGCGCCAGCGAGGGCCCGAACATCGCGAGCGCGCTGAGCAGCGGCGATCCGGTGGCCCGGAACACGAGCGTGGCGAGCCCGAGCCCGGCGACGGTCTGCGCGGCGGTCTGCGCGGCCCCCGCGAGGAAGAGGGGGGTGAACTCGGGGGTGCGGAGCAGGTCGCGGTAGCGGGGCGCGGCGGAGGTCCCCGTCGAGGAGGGGGAAGCGGAAGAAGAAGGGGAAGCGGAAGGAGGGGAAGCGGGCATGCGGGGATTCTGGGGAGCCCGTGGGCGCGCCGGTACTTTTTCGCGGGGAGGCGAAAGAAGGGGAGGGCGGCGGAGTACGGGGTACGGAGTACGGGATGCGCCGAGGCCGGTGGACAGGCGGGGCAGGTGGACGGACAGGGGCAGGCCGGGGGACGGTGGGCGGTCGGGGAAGGCCGAGGGGAACGGAAGGCGGCGGGGCGGTATGGGCTGGTGGCGGATCGGGGCGGACGCGCTCGCGGGGAGCAGGTTCGTCGTGTCGCCGCTCGCCGAGACCGTCGCGGCGCTGAAGGCGCTGCACGCGGGGCGGGCCGGGCACCCCGGCGAGCGGGCGTGGATGACGGAGCACCTCCCGGCGTACCGGGCACGGCTCGCGGCGGAGCCGCTGGACGGGCTGCTGGTCCGGG
Organism: Streptomyces filamentosus; assembly: GCF_014654895.1. Classification (GTDB taxonomy): domain Bacteria; phylum Actinomycetota; class Actinomycetes; order Streptomycetales; family Streptomycetaceae; genus Streptomyces; species Streptomyces filamentosus. The sequence continues at coordinate 389,239 of NZ_BNBE01000001.1, forward strand.
CGGCGATCAGCCCCACCTGGAACGCGGACTTCCTCACCCCGACCCCCCTGGGCGACGGCGAGCGGTGCTTCGAGGAGGAGGTGGAGGCGGTCCGCGCGACCGGGCGGGCCGCCGCGCTCGCCGATCTGGAGGTCGCCCTGGCCGGCCCGGTGCCGAAGCCGCTCGCCTCGGCGCCCGATCTGCCGAGACGGCTCGCGGAGCTCCTCACCTGGGTGTGGCGGGAGACGGTGCTGCCGGAGTGGGCGCGGCGGCGGCGGGTGATGGAGGCCGACGTGACGGCCCGGACGGCGCGGCTGGCGCGGGACGGCTGGGCGGCGGCCCTGGACGAGCTGTGTCCGGGCCGGACCCGCTGGCTGGGGGACGGGCGGCTCCAGGTCAACGCCCGTGACTATCCGCCGCGTTCGGTGGAGGGCGGCCGGCTGCTGCTGGTGCCGGTGACGCCCGCGACGGGCTGGGTGTCGTGGGACGCGTCACGGGAGGGCGAGGAGCGGTACGCGATCGTCTACCCCTGCGCGGGAGTTCTGGCGGACGGGGCGGGCCCGGTGGTCCCCCAGGCGCTGGGCGCGCTCCTCGGACCGGCCCGTGCGGGCGTCCTGGTGCGCCTCGAATCCCCCCTGTCCACCAGCCAGTTGGTCGCCCTGACCGGGCAGGGCCTGGGCTCGGTGGGCCGCCACCTGAAGGTGCTGCGCGACGCGGGGCTCATACGGCGCGGGCGGGCGGGCCGGTCCGTGCTGTACGCGTGGACGGAGGCGGGCGCGGTGCTCGTACGGGCGCAGCGCGGCGGGTCCTAGGCCGCTTCCGGGCCGTGTTCGGGCCGGCCCTCCGGGAAGCCGGCCCAGGCGCGGAGGGCGGCGTCGGGGACGACGTCGTGCGGGAGGACGGCGAGGGCGGCGGCGTCGACGCGTACGCCCCGGCGGGAGAGGCGGTCGGCGAGGGCGCCCCAGTGGGCGGCCTCGGCCTGCGCGTGGGTCTCGTCCCCGTAGGGCTCGTCGGGGCCGACGACCGTGCGGGCGGTCTCCGCGAGGGATTCCGGCGTGAGCGACTCCCGGATGTCGCCGCCCAGGCCGCTCTCGGCCCAGCCTCGGTCGTCGAGAAGGACCAGGGCGCGCCCGTCGGAGAGTTCGGCCTCCAGCCGCGCGCTCACGTCGAGCTGCCGGGCGGTGGTGCGGGCCTCGTTCAGCTCGACGTGGGTGACCAGGCGGGTCACGGTGGGCTCGGCGGTCATCGGCGCTCTCCTCTTCGCGGACGGAGGGCCGCCCTGGGGGCTCCACGCTAACGCGACGCACCCGCCCGCGCCCGTCACGTGGACGACGGGTGCGGGCGGGCGCGGGTGCGGGACGGGCCCGGGAGGGCCCGGCGGTCAGACCGCGAGCGGCTTGATCGCGGTGGGCGCGTGGCCCGGCTCGGTGGCCAGGTCCTCGAACTCGGTGACGTCGCTCATGTCGACGGTCTTGCTCATCGCGATGTTGGTGATGCGCTCCAGGATCGCCTCGACGACGACCGGGACCTGGAACTCGACGGCCATCTTCTTGGCCTGCTCCAGGGCCTCGCCCAGCTTCGCCGGGTCCTCGACGCGGATCGCCTTGACGCCGAGGCCCTCGGCGACCTTGACGTGGTCGACGCCGTAGACGCCGATCTCCGGGGTGTTGATGTTCTCGAACTCCAGGTTGACCTCGAAGTTGATGCCGAGGCCGCCCTGCGCCTGACGGATCAGACCGAGGTAGGCGTTGTTCACGAGGACGTGGACGTAGGGGACCTTGTGCTGGGCGGCGACCGCCAGCTCCTCGATCATGAACTGGAAGTCGTAGTCGCCGGAGAGCGCGACGACCGGGGTCTCCGGGTCGGCGGTGGCGGCGCCGATGGCGGCCGGGATGGTCCAGCCGAGCGGGCCGGCCTGGCCGCAGTTGATCCAGTGGCGCGGCTTGTAGACGTGCAGGAACTGCGCGGCGGCGATCTGGGAGAGGCCGATGGTGGTGACGTACCGGGTCTCCGGGCCGAAGGCCTTGTTCATCTCCTCGTAGACGCGCTGCGGCTTGATCGGCACGTTGTCGAAGTGCGTGCGGCGCTGGAGGGTGGCCTTGCGCTCCTGCGCGGAGGCGGCCCAGGCGGTGAAGTCGGGGAGCCTGCCCTCGGCCTTCCACTCCCCGGCGATGGCGACGAAGAGCTCCAGGGCGGCCTTGGCGTCGGAGGCGACGCCGTAGTCCGGGGCGAAGATCTTGCCGAGCTGGGTGGGCTCGATGTCGACGTGGACGAACTTCCGGCCGGCCGTGTAGGCGTCGAGGTTGTAGCCGGTGTGGCGGTTGGCCCAGCGGTTGCCGATGCCGATGACGACGTCGGACTCCAGGAAGGTCGCGTTGCCGTAGCGGTGCGCGGTCTGGACGCCGACCATGCCGGCGGCGAGCTCGTGGTCGTCCGGGATGGTGCCCCAGCCCATGAGGGTGGAGATGACCGGGATGTTCGTCAGCTCGGCGAACTCGACGAGGAGGTCGGTGGCGTCGGCGTTGATGATGCCGCCGCCGGCGACGATCAGCGGGCGCTCGGCCTCCAGGAGGAAGCTCAGCGCCTTCTCGGCCTGGGCGCGGGTGGCCGCCGGCTTGTAGACCGGCAGCGGCTCGTACGTCTCCGGGTCGAACTCGATCTCGGTGAGCTGGACGTCGATCGGCAGGTCGATGAGGACCGGGCCGGGACGGCCGGAGCGCATCAGGTGGAAGGCCTGCTGGAAGACGCCGGGGACCTGCGCGGCCTCCAGGACGGTGGTGGCCTTCTTGGTGACGGGCGCGGCGATCGAGGCGATGTCGACGGCCTGGAAGTCCTCCTTGTGGAGCTTCGAGACCGGGGCCTGGCCGGTGATGCAGAGGATCGGGATCGAGTCGGCGATCGCCGAGTACAGGCCGGTGATCATGTCGGTGCCGGCGGGGCCGGAGGTGCCGATGCAGACACCGATGTTGCCGGCCTTGGCGCGGGTGTAGCCCTCGGCCATGTGGGAGGCGCCCTCGACGTGGCGGGCCAGCGTGTGGCTGATGCCGCCGACGTTCTTGAGCTCGCGGTAGAAGGGGTTGATCGCCGCGCCGGGGACGCCGAACGCGTTGGTGACGCCTTCGCGCTTGAGGATCTCAACGGCCGCTGCGGCGGCGGTCATACGAGGCATGGGAGTGCTCCTGCTTCGGCCGGTCGGTCGCAGGTTCCGGGCGGGCCGCCCGTCCCTGTTTCCGTAATGCGGAAGAACTGTTCTGCTATACGGAAGCAATGTAGGTCGGGGTCGGGAAGCCGTCAAGGGACCGCCCGGCAGACGGGCACCGGAAGGCCCTCCGTGATGGCCGAAGTCGCACCCCCGGACGGCCGGATTGGTGGACTATGGGCGAGCGAGAAGAGGGGGTTCGGCGTGGGTGAGTCGCCAGGCGACGCGGTGACGGTGCACTGCCCGGAGTGCCGGCGGACGCATCCGTACACGGCACCCGTCTTCCCCTGCGCCTGCGGCAGCCCGGTCGCCGCCCCGCTCCTCCCGGACGCCCCCGCCCGGCCGGTCCGGCACCGCAACTGGCTGGACGAATGGGTCACCGTCCGCTGCGGAGCCTGCGGCCGCGAGGACGACTGGCCGCAGCCGGAACTGGGCTGCGCCTGCGGGACGGTCCTGCGGGTCGCGGTGGCGCCGGTGAGGCCGGTGCCACCGGGAGAGCCGGGGGTGTCGGGAGTGCCGGTGCCGCCGGCGGGCCCGCTTCCCGAGGGGGAGCACGAGGGGGAACGCGAGGGGTACGCGGCTGCTGCGGGCGATCCGGGGGCGCCGGGGCCTGCGGGGACTGCGGGGGTGCCGGAGAGGCCCGGGGTGCCGGAGAGGCCCGGCGGTCCGGCGGCCCCTGGCGGTCCAGGTGCTTGGGGTGCTCCGGTGCCTTCCGGGGCTCCGGACGTTCCGGCGGCTTCCGGCGGTCCGGACGTTCCGGTGGATCCCGACGCCACCGGGGCTCCCGGAGCCCCTTTCGACCCCTCCGCCCCTGGCGGTCCCTTCGGCCTCCCCGGCCCCGGGAACCCGCCCCACTCCCCCGGCACCACCGACTGCGACCCCCCGGACCCCCTCGGTCCTTCCGGGCTCTCCGGCCTCCCCCACCCCCTCGGCCCCTCCGAGCCCTCCGACTCCTCCGATCCCTTCAGGCCACTCGATCCCTTCGATCCCTTCGGGCCCGACCAGCTCGCCGACCCCGCCGAGCTCTTCCTCCTCCCGGAGGACGAGGGGCCCGTCGCGCCGAGGTCGTTCGCGGAGCGGTATCCCGCGCACGTGCCGCCGCTGCCGGCGGTGCCCCGGCCCCCGGCGGAGCGGGGGGTGTTCCGGCCGGTGACGATCCGGACGGCGCGGGACGCGGTCGCGGCAGCGGCCTCGTACCTGGACTGGCTCGGCTTCCGGGAGATCGTGCAGCCGGAGGACCGCCACTCCGCCGGGGTCGACCTGCGCGGGCCCGGGCTGGTCGCCCAGGTCGACCCGAGCACCCGCCCGGCCGGGCTGCGCGCCGTCGAGTGCCTGTGGCTGAACGGCCTCAGCGCCTCCGCCGTGAGCATCTTCTTCTCGCTGGCCGGGTACACGCCCGAGGCCCGGTCCCGCGCCGCCGAGATAGCGCTGCCGCTCTTCGTCCTCGACCTCACCGGCACCCCGCAGCCCGTGAACAACGCGGCCGACGAGCTCACGTCGGGCGGCGCCGTCTGACCCGTACCGCGCTCCCCGAGGGAACGGATCCGGCCATCCACGCGTGACGATCACGCTCTCCCGGGCACAAACACCGTGGGGAGGGGTGGACGGCATGGGGACGGGGACGTGGTGGTGGGCGGGGGCGGCCGGGACGGCCTGGGCCGAACTGCTGGTCGCGGCGGTACTGCTGCTGCGCCCGCGCGGCCGGACAGGGGGTACGGGCTCCGCCGACGCGATGCCCGGCGTGGCGCGGGGCGCGACACCGGGCGTACCACCCGACGCTCCGCCCGGCCCGGCGGCGCTGGCCCTGCTGCGGGGCGGGCGGCGGGCGGCGGTGACGGTCGCGCTGGTGGCGCTGCACCAGCGCGGGGCGGTCGCGGCCGGACGCCGGCGGACGATCCGCGCCAACGGCGGTCCGGGCCGGACCCGCGACCCCGTCCAGCTCGGCGTCCACCGTTCACTGCGCAACGCCCTGCCGCTGCGGGCGCTCGCCCTGCGGCCCGAGGCGCGGCAGGCGGTCGACGGGCTGCGGGCCGAGCTGGGACGGGCGGGGCTGCTGCGGCCCCCGGGGCGCCGGCGCGCGGCCCTGCTGCTGGCGGCGGCCGCACCGGCGACGCTCGCGGCCGGGCTGCTCGCCGGGGCCGCCGCCGGGGACGGGCCCGGCGCCTGGGCCGTCCTCGCGGCGGGGCCGCCGGTCCTGCTCGCCGCGCTCGGGCTGCTGCGGCTGCCGCCCGCGACCCGGGCCGCCCGGCGGCTGCTGGCCGAGCTGCGGGAGCGGCACCCGCTGCCCGCGCACCGGCGGGAGGTGACGGACGGCCACCTGGTCCAGCTGTACGTGGCCCTGTACGGCGATCCCGCGCTCGCCCTCTTCCTGCCGCGCTTCTCCCGTGACGGGGGGCTCCTGGACCGCCCGGACCAGGACGGTCCCTGACCCCGGCGGGCCATACTGTCGTATGCGCATCCGAGCGGCCGCACCGGCCGAACTCCCGCTGCTCCAGTCCATCGAACGCGCCGCGGGCGAGCCCTTCCGCACCCTCGGCATGACGGCGATCGCCGACGACGAGCCGCTGCCGCTGGACGTCCTGGAGGGCTACCGCGCGGCCGGCCGGGCGTGGGTGGCGGTCGACGGGGCCGACCGCCCCCTCGCCTACCTGCTGGCGGACACGGTCGACGGCGCCGCCCACATCGAACAGGTCTCCGTCCACCCGGACGCGGCGCGCCGCGGCGTCGGCCGGGCCCTCATCGAGCACCTGGCCGACGCCGCCCGCGAGGAGGGCCTGACGGCCCTCACCCTCACGACCTTCGCGGAAGTCCCGTGGAACGCCCCGTACTACGCCCGCCTCGGCTTCCGTCCGCTCGCCGAGGCCGACCCGGCACTGACGGCCGGCCTGCGGGCCATCAGCCGGGCCGAGGCCGCCCACGGCCTGGCGGCCTGGCCCCGCGTCTGCATGCGCCGGGAACTGGCCGGGTCCCCGGAGGCCGCCGCCTGAGGACGACGCCCCCGGCGGCGGGGCCTCCGCCCTGCCGGACCCGGGCAGCGCCCCGGCCGCCCCCCTCGGACCAGACTCCCGGGGGGCGGCCGGACGGGCGGCCTAGACCCCGTACCGCTCCCGCAGTTCGACCTTCCGGACCTTGCCGCTGACCGTCATGGGGAACTCGGCGAGGAGTTCGACGCGGCGCGGGACCTTGTAGTGGGCGAGGCGGCCCTCGCAGAAGGCGGCGACCTCCTCGGGGGTCGGCGGGTCGGCCGGGTCCCGGGGGATGACGCAGGCCAGGATCTCCTCGCCGTAGCGCTCGTCGGGGATCCCGACGACCTGCACGTCGGCGATCTTGGGGTGGCCGTACAGGAACTCCTCGATCTCGCGCGGGTACACGTTCTCCCCGCCACGGATGATCATGTCCTTGATGCGGCCGACGATCTGGACGTAGCCGTCCTCGCGCATCACGGCGAGGTCGCCGGTGTGCATCCAGCGGCCCGCGTCGACGACCTCGGCGGTCTTCTCCGGTTCGCCCCAGTAGCCGAGCATCACGCCGTAGCCCCGGGTGCACAGTTCGCCGGCCGTCCCGCGCGGGACGGTGAGGCCGGTGGCCGGGTCGACGACCTTCACCTCGACGTGCGGCAGGACCCGGCCGACGGTGCCGGTGCGGCGTTCCAGGTCGTCGTCGCGGCGGGTCTGGGTGGAGACCGGGGAGGTCTCCGTCATGCCGTAACAGATGGACACCTCCGTCATGTTCATCTCGGCGACCACCCGCTTCATCACCTCCACCGGACACGGCGAGCCCGCCATGATGCCGGTGCGGAGCGTGGACAGGTCGTACGCGGCGAAGTCGGGGAGGTTCAACTCCGCGATGAACATGGTCGGTACGCCGTAGAGGGAGGTGCAGCGCTCCTCCTGGACGGCGCGGAGGGTCGCGGCCGGGTCGAAGGACGGGGCCGGGATCACGATGCAGGCGCCGTGCGAGGTGGCCGCCAGGTTCGCCATCACCATGCCGAAGCAGTGGTAGAAGGGCACCGGCACGCAGATCCGGTCCGCCTCCGTGTAGGCGATCATCTCGCCGACGAAGTAGCCGTTGTTGAGGATGTTGTGGTGGGAGAGCGTGGCGCCCTTGGGGAAGCCGGTCGTGCCCGAGGTGTACTGGATGTTGACCGGCTCGTCGGCGGAGAGGGGCTCGGGGACGAGCCCGCCGGACGGACGGGCCGCGAACTCCTCCCAGCTCGGGTCGCCGAAGTACACCGCCTCCCGCAGCTCAGGGCACTCGCCGCGCGCCTCCTCGACCATCGCCCGGTAGTCGCTGGTCTTGTGCGCGAGCGAGGCGAAGAGCATCGAGATGCCCGACTGGCGCAGCACGTAGGCGAGTTCGTGGGTGCGGTAGGCCGGGTTGATGGTGACCATGACGGCGCCGACGCGGGCGGTGGCGTACTGGACGAGGACCCATTCGGCGCGGTTCACCGCCCAGATGCCGACCCGGTCGCCCTTGCGGACGCCGCTGCCGAGCAGCGCCCCGGCGATCCGGTCGACCTCGGCGCCGAACTCGGCGTAGGTCCAGCGGCGTCCGTCGGCCAGGTCGACCAGCGCCTCCCGGTCGGGCCAGGCGGCGACGGCCCGGTCGAGGTCGGCGCCGATGGTGTCGCCGAGCAGCGGGGTGTCCGACACCCCGTGCGCGTACGAGAGTTCCGTGCCGGTCATGCCAGGTCTCCCTCGGTGAACTCGGGCCCCGTGGCGGACCCTTCGGCGGTGAGGCGGCGCAGCTCGACCCGCCGGATCTTGCCGGAGACGGTCTTCGGCAGCTCGGCGAACTCGATGCGGCGGACCCGCTTGTACGGGGCGAGCACGGCCCGCGAGTGGGCGAAGAGGGCCCGCGCGGTCTCCGCGTCCGGCTCGAAGCCCTCGGCGAGGACGACGTACGCCTTCGGGACGGCGAGCCGCAGCGGGTCGGGCGCGGGGACGACGGCCGCCTCGGCGACGGCCTCGTGCTCCAGGAGCGCGCTCTCCAGCTCGAACGGGCTGATCTTGTAGTCGGACGCCTTGAAGACGTCGTCGGCGCGGCCCACGTAGTGGATGTAGCCGTCCTCGTCGCGGGTGCCGATGTCGCCGGTGCGGTAGTAGCCGCCGGCCATCGCCTCGGCCGTCTTGTCCGGGTCGCCGTGGTAGCCGGTCATCAGGCCCACCGGGTGGGTGGACAGGTCGAGGCAGATCTCGCCCTCCTCGGCGTCCGGGCGGCCGGTGACCGGGTCGACGAGGGTGACCGCGTAGCCGGGGCTCGGGCGGCCCATGGAGCCCTCCTTGAGCGGCTGGCCGGGGCTGTTGGAGACCTGGACGGCGGTCTCCGTCTGCCCGAAGCCGTCGCGGATGGTGACGCCCCAGGCGCGCCGGACCGCCTCGATGACCTCGGGGTTCAGCGGTTCGCCCGCGGCGACGACCTCGCGCGGCGGGGTGGCGAGGCGGCTCAGGTCGGACTGGATGAGCATCCGCCACACGGTCGGCGGGGCGCAGAAGGAGGTGACGCCGTGCCGGTCCATCTCGGCCATCAGCCGGCCCGCGTCGAAGCGCGTGTAGTTGTGGATGAAGACGGTCGCCCCGGCGTTCCAGGGGGCGAAGAGGTTGGACCAGGCGTGCTTGGCCCAGCCCGGCGAGGAGATGTTGAGGTGGACGTCGCCGGGCTTCAGGCCGATCCAGTACATCGTCGCCAGGTGGCCCACCGGGTAGGAGGTGTGGGTGTGCTCGACGAGCTTGGGGCGGGCGGTGGTGCCGGAGGTGAAGTACAGCATCAGGGTGTCGTGGGCGAGGGTGGCGCCGTCGGGCTCGAAGACCTCGGACTCGCGGGCGGAGTGCTCGTACCCCAGCCAGTTCACCCCGTCGCCGCCGATCGAGATGCGGGTGTAGTCGCCGGGCACCTCCGCGAACTTCCCGGTGTCCTCGGAGCGGACCAGGACGTGCCGGGCCCGGCCGCGCTCGATCCGGTCGCGCAGGTCGGCGGGGCCGAGGAGCGGGGTGGCGGGGATGACGACGGCGCGCAGCTTCATCGCGGCGAGCATCGTCTCCCACAGCTCGACCTGGTTGCCGAGCATCACGACGATCCGGTCCCCGGCGCGGACGCCCTGGGCGCGCAGCCAGTTCGCGACCCGGTTCGAACGGGCGGACATCTCCGCGAAGCTCGCCCGCGTCTCGGAGCCGTCCTCCTCGACGATGTGCAGGGCGGTGCGGTCGTTGCCCTCGGCGATGACGTCGAACCACTCCAGCGCCCAGTTGAACCGCTCGGGACGGGGCCAGACGAAGCCCTCGTACGCCGTCGCGTAGTCCTCGCGGTGCCGGAGCAGGAAGTCCCTGGCCGTCCGGAACTCCTCGGTGGCGCTGGTGGCCATCATGTGTCCTCCTCGTTGCGGGACCGGTCCCGCCCATCGTGTAATCGGTGACCCGGGTCTCACCACCCCCGTTCGGGGGTGATGGCGGGGCTTCCGGGGCGAACGAAGGAGATTCCCCCGTGTCCGAGCGGATCGAAGCGGTGGAGCTGCGGGCCGCGCTGGTGCGGCTGCGGCGCGGCAGCGGGCTGCCCGTGGTCTTCGGCGGTCTGGTCCAGGACGGCGGCCGGCCGCTGCGGATCGCCGAGCTCCACGGGGCGGTCACCCCCGCGCTCCAGGGCCTCGTCATCTCCCCCGGCAACGGCCTGGGCGGAAAGTGCCTGTCGCTGGGCCGGCCGTGCGCGGTCACCGACTACCCGGTGGCCCGGCACATCACCCACGAGTACGACCTGCCGGTGTCGGCGGAGGGCCTGCGCTCGGTGATCGCGGTGCCGGTGGTCGTCCGGCGGCAGGTGCGCGGGGTGCTGTACGGGGCGCTGCGGGACGCGCTCCCCCTCGGCGAACGCGTCTTCGACGCGGCGGTGGCGGCGGCTCGGGACGTGGAGCAGGCGCTGGTGGTGCGGGACGAGGTGAGCCGCCTCGTGGAGCCGCCGGACGGCCCCGGCGCCGACCGCCCCGGCCCGTCGTGGGAGGAGGTGCGGTACGCCTACGGGGAGCTGCGCGCCCTCGCCCCGCAGGTGCTCGACCCGGAGCTGCGGGCCCGGCTCCTCGCCGTCTGCGGCCGCCTGGAGACGGCCGCGGGCAACCCGGCGCCCGCCGCCGGGGTGGCGCTCACCCCGCGCGAGACGGACGTCCTCGCGGCGGTCGCGTCCGGCGCGACGAACGCGGCGGCGGCCCAGCGGCTCGGGCTGCGCCCGGAGACGGTGAAGGGCTACCTGCGCTCGGCCATGCGGAAACTGGGCGCCCACACCCGCCTGGAGGCGGTGGTGGCGGCCCGGCGGGCGGGGGTGCTGCTGTAGGGACAGGCGGCCGTACGGCGGCGGGTTCCGCCCGTACCCGTACGGCGGCGGGTTCCACCCGTACCCGTACGGCGACGGGGTCCCGCGCTACTCGCGGAAGACGAGGTCGTACGCGTCGCCCTCGGATGCGGTGAGGCGGAGCGTCCGCTCGGCCTCGTCCGTGAGGGCGGCGCGGTCGGCGCGCGTGAGCGGGGCGAAGGGCTCCACGGTGAGGAGGGTGCGCCCCTTGGTCTCCTCCAGGTGCCAGAGCCCGGCGAGCGTCCCGTCGAGGAGGAAGACGCGGTGGGCCTGGTTGACGGTCCAGGTGCGGCCCTTGTACGCGGCGGGGACGATCCGGGTGCGGTCGGCGTGCGAGAGCAGCAGGTTGTCGAACTCGGGCAGGAAGCGCGGCGGGGCGGGGACGTCCTCGTCGGGACGGGGCGCGTCGGGCAGGTCGAAGAGTTCGGTCCCCGACTCGTCCCGGAAGGAGAGCAGCCGGGGCCGCAGCCGCTCGAAGACGGGACGCAGGCGGGTGAGCCTGCACCAGGTCTGCGCGTCCTGGACGGAGGCGGGACCGAAGGCGGCGAGGTAGCGCAGGACGGTCTCCTCGATCCCGGCCGCCTCGGCGTCGGGCTCCCCGAGCCACACCCGGCTGGTGGTGAGCGCGACGCGGCCGCTGCGCCGCCACAGTCCGCGCGGGGTGACCTGGACCAGCAGCAGCAGACAGCGGGCGGCGACGGTGAGGGCGAGCGGGTCGGCGTCGGGCCACTCCCGCAGCAGCCGGTCCCGCAGCTCCTTCGGCGTGCGGGGCCGTTCCTCGACGTACGCGGTGGCGAGGGCGGCCAGCCGGTCGCGGTCGACGCCGACGAGCCCCTTGCGGAAGATGCTCAGCTCCCGCTCGACGGCCCCCGCCTGGACGAGCCGGCGCAGCCCGACGGCGTCGCGGGCGGTGTGGGTGTGCACGGTCGACCGCAGGGAGACGGTCCGGACGACGGCGCGGGACTCCATCAGCGCGGAGAGCTCCTCGGGCCGGAAGCCGTCGAGGCGGGCGGCGAGGGCGTAGTACGGCGGCTTGGTGTTCTGCCCCTGGAGCCCGACCAGGTGGCGGACGGCCTCTTCGGCTCCGAGCGGCGAACGCCGGAGGAGGAGCTGACGGGCGAGGGTGGCACGGCCCAGGGCGCGGCGCGAGACCGGGGGGAGGGAATCCATGCGGGAACGCTACGAGCCATAGAGGACAGAACCTGTCCGCGATGACCGGAACCCCTTCACGTCTTCAAGGTTTTCCTCCCATATATCCTGATCATCCCCTTGCCGGGATCCGGAAGGAACGGGCCGGACCCTGGGCCGGGTCCGGAGAAACCAGCCGGATCCCACCCCCGGGGGTCCGGCAGGAACGGGCCGGATCCCCCAGAGCAGCCGACGGAGGTACGCCCGTGTCCGACCGCCGCCCCCGCGCGGCCCGGCGCCGCAGCCCGGAGCCGCCGCCCGCCGCCGCCTCCCCGGGGCCCGCCGCCGGGCCCGAGAGCCCGAGCGTGGTCCAGGCGACCCTGTACCGCGACGGCCGGAGGGTCGCGTCACCGGCGACGCTGGCGGAGACGTACCGGCAGCTGCGCGAACACCCGGACGGCATGGCCTGGATCGGCCTGCACCGCCCGACAGAGCAGGAACTCCACTCCCTGGCAGCCGAGTTCGACCTCCACGAACTCGCCGTCGAGGACGCCCTGGAGGCCCACCAGCGCCCCAAGCTGGAACGGTACGGCGACACCCTCTTCGTCGTGCTGCGCGCGGCCCGCTACCTGGACGCCCAGGAGGAGGTCGACTTCGGCGAACTCCACGTCTTCGTGGGCCCCGACTTCCTCATCACCGTCCGCCACGGCGCCGCCCCCGACCTCTCGGCCGTCCGCCACCGCATGGAGGAGAACCCCGCCCTCCTCTCCCTGGGCCCCGAGGCCGTCCTCTACGCCATCCTGGACGCGGTCGTCGACGGCTACGCCCCGGTCGTCGCCGGCGTCCAGAACGACGTCGACGAGATCGAGACCGAGGTCTTCGGCGGCGACCCCGCCGTCTCCCGCCGCATCTACGAACTCTCCCGCGAAATGGTCGAGTTCCAGCGCGCCACCCGCCCCCTCGTCGGCATGCTCCACGCCCTCATGGCCGGCTTCGCCAAATACGGCACCGACGAGGAACTCCAGCGCTACCTCCGCGACGTCGCCGACCACGTCACCCACACCAGCGAACGCGTCGACGGCTTCCGCCAGGCCCTCACCGAGATCCTCACCGTCAACGCCACCCTCGTCACCCAGCAACAGAACGCGGAGATGCGGGCGTTGGCCGAGGCGGGCTTCGAACAGAACGAGGAGATCAAGAAGATCTCCTCGTGGGCCGCCATCCTGTTCGCCCCCACGCTGGTGGGAACGATCTACGGCATGAACTTCGACCACATGCCGGAGCTGCACTGGGCGGGCGGGTACCCGTTCGCGGTGGTGCTGATGGCGGTGGTCTGCACGAGCCTGTACGTGGTGTTCAAGAAGAAGGACTGGCTGTAGCCGCCCACCCCGAAACCTTGATCCGCTCACGGTGAGCGGATCTCCGCGCCCTCCTCCGGGGGGTTCCGGGCCCCTACCGCCGCGTCCGGACGCGCAGGGCTTCGGTGGACCAGTCGAGCACTCGCGCCAGGCTCTCCGGAGCGGGCCAGCCGTTGATGACCGCGAGCAGCCGGAAGTACCGGTCCCTGCGCGGGTCGTTCACGCTCTCCAGCCGGAGCAGCAGCCGGCGGCGGAGCTCGGCGTCGTCAGGACGTCCGCAGATGTGCGCGTAACGATCCGCGAACGCGGCGACGATCGGATCGGCCTGGGGGGAGGCCGGGTCGACGCCCGCCGCCAGGGCCGGGGCGGCCAGGTCGCGGACGACCGCGGCGAAGTCGCGGCGCGGGCCCGTGGTGTCGCCCTCCGCCCGTTCGGCCGCCAGGTCCTCGGCCATGCGTCGCATGCCGGCGCGGAAGTCCGGGTCCAGGGCCAGTTCGGCCCACTCCACCCACGCTCGGGCCTGCTCCGCCTCGGGAGCGTCCGGCAGTTCGGGAGTCATCGTGCGCCTGACCCCAGCGAACGCGGGGTCGGCGCCGAGGCCGCCGAAGACGGTGTCGAGGAAATCGCCGATGAGGTCCCGGCGTTCGTCCTCGGAAAGCTGGGCGAGCTGGTGCATGAGTTCGGTCTCCTCGGGAGTGAGTCCACGCTCGGCCACGACCGTCAGCACCGCGTGGCGCAGACGCAGGATGCGGATCTGCGCCGCGAGCGCCTCGGCATGCGCCGCGGCGACCTCGGGGAGCGAGAGCTCCCGGTCGACGATCCTGCGGATCGTGGGGAGGTCCAGCCCCAGCGTCCGCAGGGTCCGCACGAGGTCCAGGCGCGCGGCGGCACCGGTGTCGTACAAGCGGTAGCCGGCCGGGCTGCGGTCCGTCGGCGTCACGATTCCGCGGTCGGAGTAGAACCGGATGGTCTTGACCGTGAGACCGGTCCGCCGAGCCAGCTCGCCGATCGGGTAAAGCGTGTCGCCGTCCATGCCCCCACCTTGCCGTCTCCCCCTACAGGAGACTCAAGCCCCCTCGCCCCCCCGGCGATCGCCCCCCCCGCCCCCGCAGTCCGGAGGTGCGGGGCGCGCGGAGTTTCCTCCCCTTCTCGGAATACCCCCAGGGGGTATATGGTTGTGATCATCGTCCAGCGCGGACGAGACACCGCAGCGACTTTCATCCTGGGGAGACACGCCATGCAGAACCACACCGGTCACGGCAGCCACGACAACCACACCATCCACGCCGACCACGACGCGCATGGCGCCCACGCCGGTCACGGTGGCCACACCGGTCACGGTGGCGGGCGGCCCGGTGGGCTGTCGGTCTCCGAGGGCGGGTACACGCTCGAGGTCGACTCCCCGGTCCTCGCCGCGGGGGCGCGGCAGCACGTCGGGTTCCGGGTGACCGGGCCGGACGGGCGGCCGGTGACGGACTTCGTCGCCGAGCACGAGAAGGAGCTGCACTTCATCGCCGTACGGCGGGACACGGCCGGGTTCCAGCACGTGCACCCGGTGCGGGACGAGAAGGGCGACTGGAGCACCGAGCTGGACCTGGAGCCCGGGGACTGGCGGTTCTTCACCGACATCCACCCGGCCGGTCACGACGGGACCCTGACGCTGGGGATCGACGTCGCGGTCGCCGGACCGTACGCCCCCCGGCCGCTCCCCGAGGCCGCCCGCACCGCGCGGATCGGCGAGTACGGCGTCACCCTCGACGGCGTCCTGGTGCCCGGCGAGGCGAGCGAGCTGACCCTCACCGTCAGCCGGAACGACCGGCCCGTCACCGACCTGGAGCCCTACCTGGCCGCCTACGGGCACCTCGTGGCCCTGCGCGTCGGCGACCTGGGCTATCTCCACGTCCACCCGGAGGGCCACCCCGGCGACGGCGTCACCGCGCCCGGGCCCGGCATCAGCTTCATGGCGGTCGCGCCCACGGCCGGCACCTACCGCCTCTACCTGGACTTCCAGCACGACGGCGTCGTCCGCACCGCCGAGTTCACGGTGCGCACCGCCGAGGCGGCGCCCGCCCCCGCGCCCGCGCACGGCGACCACCACCAGGGGCACGGCCACGGGCACCACGGCCACCACTGATCCGTCCGGAAGAGAGCACGGGACACGAGACACGAGCACACGGGAAACACGAGGAGCGTCATGAGCTGTCCGGTCCGGTCCGCACCCGAATCCCCCGCCTGTACGGGCGGGGCGCGGCCCCCGCCACGGGGCCGCGCCCCGCCGCATGGACACGGAAGGAAACCGCCATGCGACTGTTCGGCATCCGCGACTACCGCCGGCTGTTCGGCGCCCAGGTCATCGCCCTGTTCGGGACCGGGCTGACCACGGTGGCCCTCGGCCTCCTCGCCTACGACCTCGCCGGTCCGCGCGCCGGCGCGGTGCTCGGTACGGCCCTGACCGTCAAGATGGTCATGTACGTGGCCATCGCGCCCCTGGCCGCCGCGTACATCGACCGGCTCCCCCGCAGGACCTTCCTCTTCCTCCTCGACGCGGTCCGCGGCGCGGTGGTCCTGGCCCTGCCCCTGGTCAGCGAGGTCTGGCACGTCTATCTGCTGATCGGTCTGCTCCAGGCCGCCTCCGCGGCCTTCACCCCGACGTTCCAGGCCGTCATCCCCGACATCGTCACCGACGAGGCCGACTACACGCGCGCCCTGTCCGCCTCCCAGGTCGCCTCCACCATGGAGAGCCTGCTCAGCCCGGTGCTCGCGGCGGTCGCCCTGACGTTCCTGAGCTTCGACCGGCTGTTCCTGGGCACCTCCGCCGGATTCCTCGTCTCCGCCGCGCTCGTCCTGTCGACCCGCATCCCCGACGCCCGCCCCGGCGGCCGGACCGGGGCGTGGGAGAAGACGGCGGCCGGGATCAGGACGTTCTTCGGGACGCCCCGGCTGCGCGGCGTCATGGCGCTCAACCTCGTGGTGGCGGCAGCCGGTTCGATCGTCGTCGTCAACACCGTGAACCACGTCCGGGACGTGCTCGGCGGCACGCGGTCGGACGTCGCCTGGATGCTCGCCGCCTCCGGCACCGGCACCCTCCTGACCGCCCTCGTCCTGCCCCGCGTCCTCGACCGGGCCGCCGCCCGCACCGTCATGACGACCGGCGCCGGGGTCCTCGCCGGCGGCACGGTCGCCGCCGCCGCGCTCGCCGCGACCGGTCTCCTCACCTGGACCGCCACGGCCCTCGTCTGGAGCGCGATCGGCGTCGGGACCGCCCTGGTCATCACCCCGACCGGCAAGGTCCTGCGCGCCTCCGTCGCCCGGAACGCGATCCCCCAGGCGTTCGCCGCCCAGTTCGCCCTGTCGCACCTGGCCTGGCTGGTCACCTACCCCGTCGCCGGCCGGCTCGGCACCACCGCCGGCTTCCCCCTCACCTGGTCCGTCCTCGCCGCCCTCGCCCTGACGGGAACGGCCGCCGCCCTCCTCCTGTGGCCGCGCCACGACGGCCGGCCGACCCCGACCGCCCTCACCGCCCCCGCCCGCACGGACCGTTCCGCCCTGACCGAGGCGGCGTGAAGGACGGTCCGGCCGGCAGCCCTCCCTCGCGCGGCGGGTCAGCGTCCGAGTGCCACGGCCGGGAAGGCCGCCGTGACCGCCGGGAGCAGCATGACGACGGCGTACCGCACGCAGCGGTTCTTGGCCCGGGCGATCCTGCTGGTCTCCCTGAGCGCGCGGAGCAGCCGGGGCCGGGGGTCGGAGCCGTCCCTCCCCAGCCCGGCCGCCAGATCGGCGCGCTTCTCCGCACGCACCACGTCCTCGTAGTACGCGAGGAGGTCCTGTCTCCCCCCCGCCCTCGCCCCGTGACGCGGGGTGAGGGCGAGGAGCAGAAGCCCCAGCGCCCCGGTCGTGGCGGCGGCGGCCGCCCACCACAAGGGGAGGGCCCACGAGTCGCCCAGGGGGCGCCGTAAGAGAAGAAGCCCGAAGAGCGTTCCCCCGGTGGCCAGGAGAACGGCCGCCTTGCCGTCGGCCCGGCCGATCTCCAGGTGGTTCTGCGCGATGAGTTCCCGCGACAGAGCGGCCACGTGGTCCTCGTCCGGGACAGGACGGCCGGAGCCGTTCCTCCAACGGGCCGGGCGGGGCGGGAGGACTCCCCTCACGGCGTCCCCCTGTGGAAGCCGTTCATGCCGCCGCGGGGTGCGTCCGCTTCGCCGATCCTGCGCAGGACCTCATCGCCCTGGGGCACGCCGACTTCGCTGAGCAGGCGGGCCAGGTTCACCCCGACGAAGCCCCGGTCCCTTTTCGACAGGCCCTGGAGGGTCGCGGCCAGCGTCCGCTCCCACCCGTCCCGGTCGGTGAGCAGTTCGTCGTGCGCAACCGTCCAGTCGAGCACTTCCCTGGCCTGGTCGGGATGGTGGAGGAGCCAGAGCGCCGCCAGACCGACCGGCCCGCCGGTAATCACCTCGCGGTAGAAGCGGTACGCCTCTTGGTGGGCCTCGCCGAAGCCCGGCGGGAGGAGGAGTTCGGCCGGGTGGCTCGGAGCCGGCAGGAGGCCGGCCGGGGGGTCCAGGAACCAGTAGGCCAGGCCCGCCCCGCCGATGTTCCGCGGGTGTCCGGGGGGCTCGACCTGAGCGGTCCCGTACAGAGTCGGCGGCTGCCGAAGGGGATCCGGCCCCTCCGGCAGTCCGGCGGTTCCGCGGATGTCCTGGACGATCAGCCGGCCGGCGGTGGCCTCGGTGAGGCCGCTGCGCGCCGCGGCCACCGGGTTGCTGACGTTCCAGGCGACTTCGTAGCGTGCTCGCGCGGGCGTCGGCGTCGCGGAGCCCCGGCGCGGCACCTCCACCACGATCCGGCGTTCCGTCAGCGAGACCCACCCCATCGAGTCGAACTCCCGCCGGAACACCGCCCCGATCGACGGCCGTGGGTATCCCCAGATGTCTCTGCCGCGGGGCAGTTCGACGCGGTCCTCCCCCTGGCCCGAGAGGAGGACGAGCGCGCGGTCCTCGGACGGCGCGAATCGCTGCCGCAGCAGTTGCCGGACCGGTGAGGGCCCTGCCGGTACGAACAGTGGCTTGCTCATGAGGCGTTCTCCCTTCGCGAGGCGTTCGCGTGGTCCCGGTGGCGTTCCAGCAGGAAGCGGACGACTCCCCGGCGGCGGCCGGCGGTGCGGGCGAGTTCGCTCAGCAGGTGGTCGAAGGCCACCCTGTGGAACAGGTCGGGGTCGGCTTCGATCCGGCCCAGTGCCCCGGCCACCGCTTCGTACGTGGCCGGGTCGTCGAGCCCCGGCACGACGAGGGCGAAGCCCTGTGCCGGGTGGCCCTCCAGAATCCGGGCCAGGCTCGTCCGGACCGCGCCCGGCGTGCCCCGCTGGGGGAACGTCGAGAGCGACAGGGCGTGGATCACGTGCACCGCCAGCGTGTGCCGGGGTGTTCCCCGGCCGGCTTCCAGCCATCTCGTCACCGCCTCCAGGACCTCGGCGTGGTTCCCCGCCTCGGTGAGGAGGGCGCCCAGCGCGAAGGAGACGGCGGAACGCAGTTTCACGTCCAGTTCCGGGGAGGGACCGTCGAGGACGCCGTCCAGGAGCCTGAGGGCCGCGGCCGGACGGGCGAGACCGTAGCTGCCCCCGCAGGTCTCGGCCACGGTGCAGCGAAGCTCGGCCGACGACCGGCTCCACCGGCGCATCTGCTCCTTGACCGCCCCGGAGACCAGGGGGTGCTGGACGAGTTCGCCCAGCGCCACGGCGACCAGTCGGCGGCGCCAGCGGTCTCCCGAGGAGGCGAAGCGGTGCAGCTGGTTCAGTGCGCCGGGGCCGGTGGCGTGCGCGAGCACGCGCCCGATCGCCTCCCCCGCAGCCAGATCGAGGCCCGGCTGGTGGCCCAGCTGCTCCAGCGCTCCCCACAGTGCTTCTGGCATGCCCTCGAAGTCCAGCCACAGATGACGCAGGAGCGTCGCCGAGCGGTGCCTGCCGGAGAAGACGACCGGCTGCACGGGACAGCGGTACCGGTCGGAGGAAGAGCTGCGAGGGGCCAGCGACCGGGCGCCGATGGCTTCGAGCCGGTCCTCGAAGGAAGGACCGAGGACGTCCGGCGGCCCGTCCTCCGGGTGCCCGCTCCGACCCGCCCCGGCGGCACGCTCACCGAGCAGGGGACGCAACGCGGCGGTGAACTGCTCGATCACCGTGCGGTCCTGTCCCGGGAGCAGGGCGATGGCCGCCATCAGAGAGACCTCGTCGGCGCTGTGCCGGGACCGGGCGAGTGCGGACCGGGCCGCCGCCTCCGTACCGGTGAGGAGGTCCTCCAGCACCGATTCGGCGGGGGCCGAGGTCTCCGCGGACTGCAGCAGCCCGTCCGAGAGGTCCACGGCGTCGCCGGGCAGCGGATGCGTCGAGAGGTACTCGCCGAACGCGGGTGAGTCCAAGTCCTTGAGGAAGAAGGCGAGTCGTTCGCTTCCGAGCCTCCCCTCCGCGACCATGAGCCGCAGTCGCCTCTCCGCGACGTCGCGCGGTCCGGGTGCGACGTGCGCCGCTTCCCACCGGCCGCTGCCGGACGGCAGCCGGGCGTCCTGCGCCATGGTGACGACCAGGTGCGCCCCGGCGCCTCGCAGGGCTTCGGCCAGACCGGCCAGCCGTACGCCGTCGAGCGAGCGGGCGGAGGCCGCCGGCAGCCCCTGGAGGAGGTAGCCGCGGCCGGCCTTCGGCCGCCACGCCGACAGGTCCTCCATCGCGTCCAGGCCCGTGACGCCACCCTCACCGTGCCTTTCGGCGAGAAGGGCGAACGCCGCCGTTCCGGCACCCGTCCCGGCCCTCGCCCTGAGCAGCACGATCCGGCCGTCCAGCACCTTCCGGCAGTGCGCGTACGACGGGGGCTCGACGAATCCGTACAGCCGGTCGCGCACCTCGTCCGGCGGGTAAGGCCCCTCGCGCAGGCGCGGTTTGAGGATGCGCTCGGTGGCTTCGTCGTCCCAGTCCCACGCGGTGATGTTCAGGTACGTGAAGTCGCCGCCCACGTTTCCCATCAACGCCACTCCGCCGTCGACCTGTTGGCGGGATCCGGGGAGGGGAGCGCCCGGACCAGCAGGCGGGACGGGCCGACCGGCGGCGGGCCCGCCGGTGACCGGGTCCGCGGCCGGACCGGGTCCCGCGTTCACCGGTGGCCCCCGTCGCCGATCCGCTTGTCACCGGAGACGTTGTCTCCGCCGCCCCAGTGCTGGTTGGTTCCGCGATACGTGGTCGCGGGCGCAGTGTAGGTGAAGTCCCCGCCGACGTCGCCCATCATCGCGACGCCCTCCCCGACCTGCTGGGAGTTTCCTCCGTACCCCCTGCCGCCCCTCTCGCCAGGCTCCGCGGCGGACGCCTCCGGGATCGTGCCCACGGCTTCCTCGCGCGGCCGGATGCCCGCCCGCACGAGGTTCCCCGAAGGCGAGGGGACGTAGAGCCAGGCCCGCTGCGAGAAGTTCTTTCCCTCGACGGTGGCCGGCACTTCGACGCACCGGTCGGGGTGGAGTCCCGTGTAGGCAGCCCGTACGACGTCCTCGTAGACCCGCTCCGAAATGATCGCGGCGAGGTGGGTCACCTCCTCGCTCGCCGCGGCGAGGATCGCCTTGACCGGGCGGGAGTCCAGGAGCCGGTGCAGGTCGTTGCGGGCCGTGCCGTTGCCGTCCCCGGGCTCGCCCTCGTCGGGAAGCGGGCCGACGTGGACGCTGGCCCGGAGCCTGATCCGGGGACCGACGGCCTGCCGGTTGTACGACCCGAGCACGTCGTCAAGAACGCCCAGGAAGGGCCAGAGCACGAAGGGCAGGTGGACCGGGTCGAACCCGAAGACCACCCCGTCCCCCGTGTTGGCGGGAAAGCGCTTGGCGTCGCGCAACCGGTGCAGGTCCGCCCGCTCCAGGGCCTGGTCCACCAGCTGGGGGATCAGCCGGCTGACCGGGCCGTGCTGGGCGGCGGGCAGACCCGTGAAGTCCTTCGCGTCCACGGCGAACAGAGCACGGTACGGCGGGAGCGGCCGGCTTTCGGCGTACGGGCGGGGCATGGGTGCAGACACGCGGATTCTCCTCACGAACGGTCCGTCGAGCAGCCTGGATCCGGCTGCTTCGAGGTTCCCTCCGTGCCTCTCCGTCGAGTGCACAGCGCTGGGCACATGGGGCGTGACCCAGATCACGAACCGCCGCCCTCAGTCGGCCGCCGCCCAGCGCCGCAGGGCTTCCACGTCCCGGATGACGATCACCCGCCGCGCCGTTTCGACCAGCCCGACGGCCCGTAGCTGTCCCAGGCCGCCGATGACCGCGTTGCGGGTGACGCCGATCGCCTGCGCGACCTCCTCCTGGCTCAGTCCCGTCAGCCGGACGGCGTCGCCCCCAGCCGTCTGGCCGGTGAGCGCGGCCAGTCTCAGCAGCGTACGCGCCAGCCTCACGAGCAAGGGCAGCGTCTGCAGTTCGCCTCGGTGGAGGTCTGACTCCCGCATCCTGGCGAGTGCTTGGCGCATCAGATGGATGACCAGTCCGCGCTCCTCGACGAACCGTACGAAGCGCTTGGCGTCCAGGACGACCGCGGCACAGGGCGTCAGCGCGACGACGTCCGCCGTGCGTGCGGTTCCGTGGAAGACCGACACCTCGCCGAGGAGGTCCCCCGGCCCCCGGAACGCGAGCCAGGTCTTCGCGCCGTTGGACTCGCGGCACACCACTTTGGCCAGACCTGAGGTGAGCGCCAGGAGGTGCGTCCCGGGGGAACCCTGCCGCAGCATCACGCTGCGCGCCGGAAACATCCTGGTCACGCCTTGGCTGCGCAGGTCGCGCCAGACTTCGTCGGACAGCACGCGTCGCCTTCCCGTCACGCCCCCACCGGTGAACCTCGGCCTCCCGAGTTGTACGCCGACGCGACGAACGGCATCGGCGATCAGCCGACGTTGACCGAAAGCGATCGCGGCGGAGCGCGGGGTGTGCCGGGGCTCACGGTGACCTCCGCGGGCGGGGTGCCTAGGATGCGTGGATACGGCAACCATCCATGCAGGCCCGCACGAGGGGACGGATCCGTGAGCGCAGGCGCCGACGGCCGCGAGAGCTACTACGAGCGGACGGGAGAGGGGCGTTACAAGCCCACGGCGCACGCGGGCGGGGCGTGGAGCGCGGACGAGCAGCACTTCAGTCCGGTGTCGGGACTCCTGGTGCACGCGGTCGACCGGTATCTGGAGGGGCGGCCGGGAGGCGCGGGCGGGCTGCTGCCGGGGCGGATCGGTTACGACATCCTCGGGCGGATCGCGCTCGACGAGTGCGAGGTCACCGTCGAGAGCGTCCGGCCGGGCCGGACCATCGAACTCCTCGAAGCGACCATGGCCATCGGCGGCCGGGCCGTGGTCCGGGCACGGGTCTGGCTGCTCGCGGAGCTGGACTCCTCGGCCGTCGCCCACTCCTCCGCCGAGCCGCTGCCCGCCCCCGGGGAGGTGCCGGTCTGGCCCATGGGAGACGCGTGGGACGGCGGGTACGTCTCCTCCATCGAGGTCCGCCGGACGGCCTCGTCCCGGCCGGGGCGGGGCACCGCCTGGCTGTCCACGCCGCTCGCGCTCGTCGCGGGCGAGGAGAGCGGCGCCCTCGCCTCGTACCTGACCCTCGTGGACACCGCGAACGGCATCGCCGTCCTCCAGGACCCCGCCGACTGGATGTTCCCCAACGTCGACCTGACCGTCCACCTGTACCGGCAGCCGCGCGGGCCCTGGACCGGGCTCGACACCACCGTCGCCTTCGGGCCGACCGGGCAGGGCCTCACCAGCAGCGTCCTCCACGACGTGGACGGGCCCGTGGGCCGCGCCGAGCAGATCCTCACCGTCCGGCCGCAGCCGCGTCCCTGAGCTGCCGCGGGCGGCCGGGCACGGGCCCTCAGGCGCTCCAGACCGTGCCGCGCGCCTCGTACTCCAGCATCTCCTCCAGGCCCGCCGCCGCGTCCGCGCCCAGTTCGCGGCGGACCAGCCGCAGGCCCAGGTCCAGGCCCGAGGTGATGCCGCCGGCGGTGACGAGGTCGCCGTCGTCGACGACCCGGGCGTCCTTCACCAGGCCGCCCTGCCGCCGGAGGTCGGCCCCGGCCCGGTGGTGGGTGGTGCAGGGGCGACCGGCGGTGAGCCCGGCCGCCGCCAGGAGCATGACCCCGGTGCACAGCGCCGCGACGGTCAGTCCCGGGCGGGGCGCCGCAGCCAGGGCACGGGGCAGCGTGCCCCGGTCGATCTCGGCCCACACCCCGGGGTCGTCCCGCCGGGCGTAGCCGCCGCCCGGGACGACCAGGACGTCCGCCGCGCCCGGGTCCCAGGAGCGCAGGCCGCGCACCGCCGTCCCGTACGCCCCCGTCACGGCGCGGGCCCCGGTCGCGGAGACGTACCGGACCTCCACCGGGCGCGGGGTGAAGAAGCGGGCGGCGGAGAGGACCTCGTACGGGGCGGCGAAGTCGAGTTCCTCCACCCCGTCGAACATCACGACGTGGACGCGGAGCGGGCGGGACGGGTCCTGGGCCGACGCGGGTGCCGGAGCGGCTCCGGGCGCCGCGGCGGCCCCTGACGCCGCCGCGGCCGTCGGGGCCGCGACGCCGAGGGCGGTGGTCGTGCGGAGCAACTGCCTGCGGTTCACGTGGTTCCCCTGTCTCCCGTGTCTCCCGTGCGACGGCAGGAGAGGGGTCGGGCGGGGAGCCCGTCCGGTTCCCGCCCGGTCCGACGCGCTCTTGTGGGGGCCGCCGCCGTCGCGTACTCATGACCCGACGGGTCGGGGGCGGCCGTGACCGCCGTCCCCGCCGCCCCGCCTCCGGAGAGGGGTGCGAGGATGGGCGCGCCATGACACCAGGCCGCTGTGCGCGAGGAGCCCGGGCCGCGATGTTCGCGGCCGTCTGCGTGCTGCTCGCAGCCACCGGCCACGTCCTGATGTCGGGCCGCGACCTGCCCGCCCTCGTCCTCGGCCCGGCCTTCGCCGGGACGTTCGCCGCCGCCTGGGTCCTGGCCGGACGCGAACGCGGCCCGGCGGCCGTGACCACGACCGCCGTCGCCGTCCAGGGCGTGCTGCACGAGGCGTTCTCCCGGGCGCAGGGACCCGCCCCCGGCCCGGACGCCGGCGCGGCCCCGCCCATGGACCACACCGCCATGGGGCACATGGGGCACATGGCCCACCTGGGCATGTCCCACGGCTCCCCCGGCGGCGGAGCCCCCGTCCACGACATGGCGGACATGGCCTCGTCGCCCGGCATGCTGTCCGCCCACCTCCTCGCCGCGCTCCTGAGCGGCCTGTGGCTGGCGCACGGCGAGCGGGCCTTCTTCCGGCTCGTACGGGCGCTGCCCCTCGGGCGCCGCCGCTCCCTGCGGCCGCTGTGGCGCCTGCTCTCCGCCGTGGTCCCCGCGCCCGCGCGCCCGCCCCGGGTCCGGTCCGTCCGCACCGGTGACGCGCCCGCTCCCCGGCGGCTCCTCCTCGCCCGTCCGATCGTCTCCAGGGGTCCCCCGCCGGCATCCGCTGTCCTCTGACAGCCGGCTCCCCGGGCCCGGCGGCGCGCACGCGCCGACCACCGCCGCCCGGGCCCCGGCCCTGCCGCCACGGCGGGCCGCGACCCCTCACCGGCGCCACGCCACGGCGCTGCCGCGCGTGCCGCCGGATCCTTCCGCTCCGTAAGGACGTACGGCGATGACCCCTGCCCCCGACACCCTCAGCCCGGAGACGAGGAAGCCCCCTCGGCTCCCTCGACTCCCCCAGCCCCCTCGGTCCCCTCGGCCTCCCCGGCCCTCCCGCGCCCCGGACGCCGGCACCGACGCGGCGACGACCCTGCTCGCGCTGGCCGCGCGGGACGGCGATCCCGCGAAGACCGAGCTGTTCGTACGGGCCCTGCACCACGACGTCCGGCGGTACGTGGCGTACCTGAGCGCCGACCGCCAGGCCGCCGACGACCTCACCCAGGAGGTGTTCCTCCGCGCGATCACCGCGCTCCCCCGCTTCCAGGGACGGTCCTCGGCTCGGGCCTGGCTGCTCTCCATAGCCCGCCGCACCGTGGTCGACAGCCTGCGCCACGCCGCCGCCCGCCCCCGGCTCTCCGGGCGCGACGACTGGCAGAAGGAGGCGGAGCACACCCAGCCCCTGGGGCTGCCCGGCTTCGAGGACGGCGTCGCCCTCGCGGAGCTCCTGGCCTCCCTCCCGGCCGACCGGCGCGAGGCGTTCGTCCTCACCCAGCTCCTCGGGCTGCCCTACGCCGAGGCGGCCGACGCCCTCGGCTGCCCGGTCGGCACGGTCCGCTCGCGCGTCGCCCGCGCCCGTACGGCCCTGATCCGCCTGCTGCGGGACGCCGCCTGACGGGAAGCCCCCCGGGAGCCCGCCCCGCAGACCCGTCCCGGAGATCCGTCCCGGAAAACGGAAGGACCGCCGGAACCCGGAGGGCCGGCGGTCCGACTCCTCTCCGGACGCGCCCGGAGGAGGCCGCGCCCGGGGAGGAGGGAGCGCTGATGGACGGGGAAGCGGAGGGCTACGCCGTCACGAAGCCGTCCAGCACGCCGGCCTTGGCCTGGGCGACCAGGTCGGCGAACTGCTCCTCGCTCATCTGCACCCGCTGGCCGAAGTCGTCGGTGATGCGGACGCGCCTGTCGGCGGGCGCGTCCGCGTCCACGAAGAGCTGCGGACAGCCGCAGTCGCACTTTCCGCAGAAGGTCGCGATCGGTTCCGGAGTCGTGTCGGGCATGGGGCCACCTCGCCGTCTCGGGATGTGTGGTCGTACCGGGCGCGTCGATGCTGCCCAGCAGCCCGCGTACGCCAAACCGCCCCGCCCCGTGAGGGAGGCCACCGACCTCGGCGGGAACCGGAGGGCACCGCCGGCCGACCGGACGCGCGACGCCCGTACCCGCACTCCCGCCCGTACCCGCACCCCTGCCCGTACCCGTAGCCCCGCCCGCATCCGTAGCCCCACCCGCACCTACCTCTCACACCTCGGGGGACATCCATGACCGCCACCATCGACCACGACCCCGGCCCCGGCCCCGACCCCGACCTGCGAAGAGCGGCGCCCGGCGTCCGCTCCCGGCACGGCGTGCGGGAGCTGCTGGTCCGGCTGCACTTCTACGCCGGGGTGTTCGTCGCCCCGTTCCTCGTCGTCGCCGCGCTCACCGGCCTCGTCTACGCCCTCACCCCGCAGCTCGACCAGCTCGTCTACGGCGACCGGCTGGGCGTCGAGCGGACCGGCGGGCCGACGGTGCCCCTGTCCGGGCAGATCGCGGCGGCGCGGGCCGCGTACCCGGAGGGCGTCCTGGCCTCCGTCGCCACCCCGGCCGAACCGGACGGCACCACGCGCGTGGTGCTCGACGTGCCCGGCCTGGGCGAGCGGCAGCGGACCGTCTTCGTCGACCCGTACACCGCGGAGGTGCGGGGCGCGCTCGCGACCCGGTCAGGGGCGACGCCGCTGACCGCCTGGCTCGGCGACCTGCACCGCGACCTGCGGCTCGGCGAGACCGGCCGGCTGTACTCCGAGGCCGCCGCGAGCTGGCTGTGGGTGCTCGTCGCGGGCGGCCTCGTCCTGTGGCTCGGCCGGGCCCGGGGGCGGCGGGCTGCGTCCGTGCGGGGCGTCCTGCTGCCCGAGCGGACCGCCCGCGGCGTGCGGCGGACCCGCGGCCTCCACGCCGCGACCGGCGTCTGGCTCGCCCTCGGCCTGCTCTTCCTCAGCGCCACCGGGCTGACCTGGTCGCAGTACTCGGGGGAGCGCTTCGGGCGGCTGGTCGACGCCGTCCAGGGCAACGCCCCGAAGCTGGACACCCGGCTTCCGGGTGCGGCGCCCGCCTCCGGGGCGGAGGGCGGCGAGCACGCGGGCCACGGCGGGGACGGCGCGACCGCCGACGCCGCCGAGCCCGCCGAGCCGGGTCCCGCCGCCTTCGACACGGCCCTCGCCACGGCCCGCCGGGCGGGGCTCGACGGGCCCGTCGTCCTGACCCCGCCCGCCGACGCCTCCGCCGCGTGGGTGGTGGCCCAGAAGGACGACGTGTGGCCCGTGCGCTACGACCGGGTCGCCGTGCACCCCGTGACGGGCGAGGTCACCGCGCGCACCCGGTGGGCGGACCACCCGCCGCTCGCCAAGCTCAGCAAGCTCGGCGTGCAGGGGCACATGGGCGTGCTGTTCGGCGTCGCCAACCAGGTCGTACTGGTCGTCGTGGCCCTCGGTCTCGTCCTGGTCGTCCTCTGGGGCTACCGCATGTGGTGGCAGCGGCGGCCGACCCGGGGGGACCGTGCCTCCCGCCTCGGCCGGGTCCCGGCGCGCGGCGCCTGGCGGCGCGTCCCGCTGCCCGTGCTCGTGGCGGGCGTCCCCGCGGTGGCCGCCCTCGGCTGGGCGCTCCCGGTGCTCGGCTGGACGCTGCTCCTGTTCCTGGTGGTCGACGCGGCCGCCGGGCTCGTCGCCGGGAGGGCGCGGTGAGGCGGCGGCGGAGGCACCTGCCGGGGCGCCGTCAGGAGCGCCCCGCGAGCCGCCCCCGCAGGTCCTCGGCCTCGGGGACGCCGAGGCGTTCGGCGAGGTCCCGGGCCCGGCGCAGGTGGGGAACGGCGTCCTCGGGGGTGCCGAGGTCGGTGAGGCAGTCGGCGACGCCGGTGGCGGCGAGCATCTCCTCGTAGGGGGCCTGGAGCCGGGTGGCGAGGCCGAGGGCCTCCCGGTGGCGGGCGAGGGCCCGTCCGGGGGAGCCGGCGGCGCGCAGGGCGCGGGCGTGCAGGTGGACGGCGGCGGTCTCGCCGCCGGGGTCGCCGAGTTCGCGGAAGCGCGCGGCGCACTCCTCGGCCGCCTCCCCCGCCCGGACGTGGTCGCCCCGCAGCTGGACGGCCTCGGCCTCGGCCAGGGAGACGTACGCGGTGCCGATCGCGCTGTTCACCTCGGTGCACAGGGCGCGGGCGCGGGCGAGGACGTCCTCGGCGCGGCCGGCGTCGCCGCGCCGGAGGTGGACCCGGCCCAGGTACGTCAGGGCCTGGGCCTCGCCGAGCCTGCTGCCCAGTTCGTGCTGCTTGCCGACGGCTTCGGCGAGGACGTCGGTCGCCTGGTCGTGCGCCCCGGTGAGGAGCAGGACGTCGCCGAGGTCGGTCAGCACGTTCGCCTCGCCCAGCCGGTTGCCCAGGCCCCGGTAGAGGCCGAGGGCGTGGCGGTGGTGTTCGGCGGCCCGCGCGTAGCGGCCGAGGGAGCGGCAGGTGTCGGCGAGTATCGCGCGGGCGTTGGCGAGGCCGAGGTTGTCGCCCGCGTCCTCGAAGAGGTCGAGGGCCCCTTCGAGGGCCGTCGCGGCCTGCGCGTAGCGGCCGGTGAGCTGGAGGACGTGGCCGTGTTCGACGCGGGCGGTGCCCTCGCCGAGGTCGTCGCCGGCGTCGCCGAGGCGGCGCAGCGCCTCGTCCAGGGTGCCGGCCGCCTCCTCGTACCGGCCGGTGAGGCGCAGGACGCGGCCGAGGCCGTAGAGGACCATGCCCTCGCGGCCCCGGTCGCCGAGTTCGCGGACGAGGCCGAGGGCGTGGAGCATGCCCTCCTCGGCCTCCTCGTACCGGCCCTGGAGCGAGCCGACGAGGGAGAGCTGGTACCGGGCCACGGCCTCGCCGAGCCGGTCGCCGGACTTCCGGGCGGCCTTCACCGCGCTCCGGTGCGTCGTGCGGGCCTCCTCCCAGTGGCCGTCGGAGCGCAGGAAGTCGTGGAGGGCCGCCGACAGGCGGACCGTCACCTCGTGGGCGCCGTCCCGGGCGGCGTGGGCGAGGGCGGCGCGCAGGTTGGCGTGTTCGGCCCGCAGCCAGGCGGTGGCGCGGTACGCGTCGGCGAAGGCGGGGAGTTCGGCGGGGCGCGGGGCGGTGAGGGGCGGCGGGTCGGCGCGGTGGCGGGCGATGCGCAGGCTCGCGTCGGTGGCGGCGTGCAGGTAGTGGGCCATCAGCCGGCCGATGGCCTCCTCGCACCGCGCGGGGTCGTCGGCGCGGCCGAGGCCCCGGGCGTACTCGCGGACCAGGTCGTGGGTCTGGTAGCGGCCGGGGACGGGTTCGTCGACGAGGTGCCGGTCGCACAGTTCGTCCACGAGGACGCGGGTGGCGGCGAGTCCGGAGCCGTGGAGGGCGGCGGCGCCGTGGAGGTCGAGGTCGGTGCCCGGCAGCAGGCCGATCCGGCGGAGCAGGGTCCGGGCGCCGTCGGTGAGGTCGCGGTAGGACAGGTCGAAGGCGGCGGCCACCGACACGTTCTCGGCGGCGAGGGCGGCGGGGCCGCCGGCGGCCGAGCCGAGGTCGTCGGCGAGGTCGGCGGGCGTCCAGTGGCGGCGGTGGCGCAGCCGGGCCGCGACCAGGTTGAGGGCGAGCGGCAGCCGGCCGCACATCCGGGCCAGGCGGGCGACGGACGGGTCGTCGCGGGTGACGTCGGGCCGGCCGGAGCGGGTGCTGAGGAGCCGGACCGCCTCGTCCTCGGACAGGATGCCGAGGGTGAGGGGGCGGGCGCCGGTCAGGGCCTCCAGGCGCCGGCGGCTGGTCACGAGGATCAGGCAGCCGGGGGTGCCGGGCAGGAGGGGTTCGATCTGGTCGGTGCCGGTGGCGTCGTCGAGGACGATCAGCATGCGGCGGCCGGCGATCCGGCTGCGCCAGGCGCCGGCGCGGGCGGCGAGGCCGCCGGGGATGCGCTGCGGGCTCTCGCCGGCGGCGAGGAGGAGTTCGGCGAGGGCGTCCTCGGGGGCGAGGGGCGGGGTGCCGGCGGTGTGGGCGTGGAGGGGGAGGAAGATCTGGCCGTCGGGGTAGGCGTCGCGCACCTGGTGGGCGACGCGGAGGGCGAAGGCGGTCTTCCCGACGCCCGGCATGCCGTCGACGGCGTGGACGCGGAGGGCGGCCGGGGGACGGGCGGCTCCGGGCCCGGTCTCCTCGCCTATCTCCCGTATCAGGTCCTGGAGTTGGGCCTCGCGACCGGTGAAGGAGACCGGGTCGCGGGGCAGCGCCATGGGGACGGCGGGGGGCTCCGGGGCGGGGGCCGTGGAGACGGCCACGGAGACGGAGACCGGCGGGGGCGGGGGCACGGCCGCGGGGGCGGGCGGGGCGTCCTCCAGGATCCGCTGGAACGCGGCCCGTACGGCGGGGCCCGGTTCGATGCCGAGGGCGTCGGCGAGGGCGCGGCGCAGGTCGTGGTACGCCTCCAGCGCCTCGCTCCGGCGGCCCGTGGCGTGCAGGGCCAGGAGGAGGTGGGCGTGGAACGCCTCCCGGAGGGGGAACTCCTTGGTGACGTGCCGCAGTTCGGGCAGCAGCTCCTGCTGGCGGCCCAGCTCCGCCCCGGCGTCGAGCCACAGCTCCAGGGCCTGGAGCCGGGCCTCCTGCCAGCGCGAGGCCTCGGAGGCGGCGTGGTCGGCGAGCGCGGGGAGTTCGGCGAGGGGGGCGCCGCGCCAGAGCGCCAGGGCCTCCTCCGTGACCCGCGCGGCGCGGGCCCAGTCTCCGGCGGAGCGGGCCCGCCGGCCCTCCTCCAGGGCGCGCACGAGCCGTTCGGCGTCGAGTTCGCCCGGCTCGACCCGGAGGACGAGGCCGCCGTCCCGGCTCAGGACGCGGGAGGCGTCGCCGAGGGCGCGGCGCAGGCGTGCCACGTGGTTGTGGAGGGAGGCGCGGGCGCTGGCGGGCGGCCGGCCGCCCCAGAGGAGGTCTTCGAGGCGCTCCAGCGGCACCGCCCGGCCGGGGGTGAGGAGGAGGGCCGCCAGCAGTGTCCGCACCATCGGCGAGTGCGGGGTGAGTTCGGTGTCCTGGTCGTCGCAGACCCGCAGCGTGCCGAGCACGGCGAAGCGCATGTCCATCCCCACTGGTCGGTGCGCGCGGGCCGGAAGGGGGCTCGCGCGTCCGCATCGTAACGACGGTCCGGCGCGCCCGGATCAGCGTCCCGCCCTCCGGTCCGCGCGCGCCCGGTGCCGGAGGTTGACGGCCGCGGCGCGGGCCACGGCCCGGGGGCCGAGGAAGCCGAGGGGGCTGATCAGGCGGGAGGCGAAGCGGTACATGTGGCGGGCGGTGGCGGGGTCGCGGACGGCGGCGGAGAACATGAGGCGTTCCAGGGCGTTGAAGCGGCGGGCCCGGGCGAAGTCGGCGGCGATCCGCTGGTGGGGGCGGAGCCGGCGGCGGTGGGTGCGGTCGTAGACGGCGAGGGCGGCGTCGAGGTCGCCGCGGCCGGTCGCGGCGGGGGCGACGGCCTCGGCGAGCCACTGCGCGCTCTGGAGGGCCCAGCCGCAGCCGACGCCCCACAGCGGGTCGCCGGCGAGGGCGGCGTCGCCGACGAGGGCGAGGCCGGGGGCGGTCGGGTCGCGGGTGACCAGGGGGTGGTCGAGGGTGCCGATGATCTTCGAGACGCGTTCGGCGGAGTCGAGGGGCGGCGCCTCGGGCAGGGCGCGGACGAAGGCCTCGAAGCTGCCCTCCAGGTCCTCCCGGAAGGCCGGGAGGCGCTTCTTGTCGGGGAGGACCGCGAGGACGGTGACCCCGTCGTCGTTGGGGAAGGCGTAGGCCATGTCGGGTTCGAGGAACCAGGTCTGGCCGATCCCGCCGTGGAGCGGGAGACCCCGGTAGTGGGCGAGGTAGCCGAAGCGGGTGTTCTCGTGCCGCTCGGTGGGCACCCCGGCGTATCCGGCGACGGGCGAGTCCTTGCCGTCGGCGCCGACCACCAGCCGGGCCCGGAACTCCCGTGCGCCGCCGGGCGCCGCGACGGTCGCGCCGACGGTCCTGCCCGCCTCCCGGACCAGTCCGGTGACCCGGTGGCCGAGGAGGAGGTCGACGCCGGGGGTCTGCGCGGCGCGGGACCGGACGAGCGGATCGAGGACGCTGCGCCGGATGTTGTACGCGTACGGGAGTTCGGGCCCGCCGGGCGCCGCCCTCGGTTCTATCCAGCCCCAACGGGTGTGCCAGCGGGCTTCGTTGCGCACCGCTCCGGCCTTCTCCAGGGCGGGGACGAGGCCGAGCTCGTCGAGCACGGGGTAGGCACAGGCGGTGAGGGCGTGGGTGCAGAGCACCTTGTACGCGTCGGGGTCCGAGCGCCGTTCCAGCAGGGCGACGCGGGCGCCGCGCCGGGCGAGGAGGATCGCGGCGGCGCTGCCGGCGAGGCTCGCCCCGCTGATGACGACGTCGTACGGCTCGCCGTCTCCGCCCGGCCCTCCGCGCTCGCCGAGTCCGTCATGTCCGCCCGGCCCGCCGTGTTCGCCGAGTCCGTCGCGCTCGCCGGGTCCCGCGCTGTCGGGTCGGGTCATGCGTGATCGCCCCCTCGGGTGTGCCGCCGGCCTCGGTGGCGGCGCGGCACCCAGTCCCTCCCGATCCCGGCCGCCTTGTCAAGGGCGGTGGACGGCGGGCGCCGGGGCGGTCGAGGCGGCCTCGCCGGACGGAAGCCGGCCCTCCGGGGCGGAACGGTTCGCTCCCGTCAGCGGCACAGGAGGGCCGCGCGCAGATCCGCCGCGTGGTCGAGCCGGGACAGGTCGCGGCCGGTCAGTTCCTCGATCCGCGACACGCGGTAGTGGACCGTGTTGACGTGCACGTGCAGGGCCTCGGCGGTCCGCGCCCAGGAGCGGTCGTGCGCGAGGAAGGACTCCAGGGTCTCCAGGAGCATGGGGGCCGATCCCCGGCCGGCCTTCAGGAGCGGGCCGAGGACCGTGTCCCGGTACACCTCCCGGACGTCGGAGGGGACTCCGGCCAGCAGCATGTCCAGTCCGTCGAGGTCGCCGAGGCCCACCACGCGGGGCCCGGCGGGGCCGGTGGCCCGGGCCGCGGCCAGGGCGTAGCGGGCCTGGGCGAGGCCGGCGGGCAGCCGTTCGGGGGCGTCGACGGGGCCGCTCACCCCGGCGTGCGGGGCGGCCTCGGGGCGGCAGCCGTGGATGAGCGGCCAGACCTCGCCGAGCCGGGCGCGCACGTCGTAGCCGGCGTCCGGCTCGCGGGCGACGACCGCGGTCGCGCCGCCGTCCGGGTCCTCGGTGACGGCGCGGGCGGCGGACGGCAGGTGGCGCAGGGCCTCGGCGAGGGCGGCGGCCGCGTCCCCGGCTTCGCCGCGCGGCGCGAGCGAGGCGACGACGACGGTGTAGGGGCCGGTCTCCCCCAGGCCGCAGGCGGCGAGGGCGGCCCGCAGCCGGGTGGATCCGTCCCCCTCGCCGGTCATGCCGAACTCCCCTGCGGAGCCGTCATGTTCCTCGGCACAGGACCCGAAGGCGGCCACGCGATCAGCTTGTTCGCCGGTGAAGGCGTCGAAGGCGCGCAGGGCGTCGGCGAGTTCGGCGGTCGCCCGCTCCGCCACCTGCTCCGGTTCCCGCTCGCGGCGGTGCCGGGCGAGGAGGGCGGCGACCTCGGCCAGGGCCCGCGCCGGCACCCGTACCGGCTCGGGCAGGTAGAGGTGCCAGGCGTCGAAGTCGGTGGCCGCGCCGTCGTCGACGCGCAGGGTGGTGCCGCGGCCGGTCCGCAGGAGGTCGGCGGCGCGGGGGGCGGGGAGTTCGGCGCGGGCGGCGGCGGTGCGGGCGACCGTGCGGCCGCTCCCGGTCAGCAGGTGGCAGGCGGGGGCCCCGAGCGGGGCGAGCGCCCGGTCGAGCAGCTCGCCGGTCGGGGCGCCGGTGTCCGGGGCGCGGTCGAGGGCGGCGGGCATGGGGGCTCCTTGCGCGGTCGCGGGTCAGGTCCGCAGTCCGCATTCACCAGGCGAATGCGCGTCGGAACATCGTAGATGCCACGGCCCGGCACCCAAACGGCCGGTGGGTACGTCGTCCCTCCCCGCGCGGGCGCCGCTCAGGACCGCCGGAGCTCCAGGAGCGCCGGGAAGGTGCCGACGGCGTCGAGCGCCATGGAGAGCTCGGCGACGATCCGGGGGTCCTCCAGCGGGCCGCGGAGGAACTCCTCCAGGCGGTGCATCCGGTAGCGGACGGTGTTGGGGTGGCAGTAGAGGGCCCGGCCCGCCTCGGTGGCCGAGCCGTGCGCCTCCAGCCAGGCGCGGGCGGTGGCGAGGAGGGTGGTGCGGTCCTCCTCGGGCAGCGAGAGCACCCCGCCGAGGATGCGGTGGACGGCCCGCTGGGTGGTCTCCAGGTTGTTCATGACCAGCTCCGTGAGCGGCGTGTCGTCGAGCTGGCGGACCGCGACCGCGCCCGGCGGCAGCGACTCGGCCGCGACCTGCGCGTACCGCAGGGCGTGGCCGGTCCGGTCGAGCCGTTCGTAGACGGGGCTGACGCCGACGCGGCTGGTGGCGACGGACCGCACGGCCTCCAGGACGGCGTCCACCCGTCCCCGCTGGGGGCAGGAGAGCACCCCCGTCTCGGAGCCGGGCTGGGCCCGCCACGCGGAGGAGACGTCGACGGCGCGGAGTCGGCTCTCCAGGCCGGGGAGCGGCGGCTCGCCGGGGGTGACGCCCTCGGCGGTGACGACGAGGAAGGTGCCCTGGAAGGGGAAGTCGAGGATCCGGGCGACCTCCCAGACGGTCTCGCTGTTCGGTGAGGGCCCGTCGATCAGCTCGGCGACCAGGGCGGACCTGCGCCGGTCGGTCTCCACCATCCGTTCCGCGCGGGTCTGCCGGTAGGCGTCGGTGAGGGTGGTCGAGTAGGTGTCGGCGAGCTCCCAGATGGCGGAGGCGGCGTCGAGGAGTGCGTCGGGCGCGGAGCCGCCCGCCTTCCGCGCCTCCAGGAGGAGTTCGTCCCAGAAGTGGCGGAACCCGAGCCGGTAGGCGCGCAGGACCTCGGTCAGCGGCGCGTCCTGGAGGGCGCGCCTGCGGCCGGTCTCGGTGGGTCCCGAGAGGTCCACGGCACCGGACTCCGGGTCGGCGAGGTGGTCGATGATGTAGGCCACGTTGAGCCGCATGGAGGCCCGCAGGTCCTCGGGGCCGACGACCGTGCTGCGGTAGAACTCGATGTGGTCGTACGTGTTCCGGGCCATGTCCGCCGCGAGGTCGTCGATCCTCGCGGCGAGCTTCCGGGAGAGTTCGGCCACCTGCCGCCGTGCGGCTGTTGCGTGCATTCGGGAGAGCCTAGGCGCAGTGACGGGCCGTAGGTGTTCCAACGCCGGAACTTCCCCCGTGGTGGTTGTCCGGCGTGACAGCAGACCCTGTGCGCGCCGACATGGTCCGGGCCCGCCCGGTCCGGCGAAGATCGTCCACGTCCCGACCCCCGTCCCCGTCCGTACGCGTGTGAAAGTGGAGTGACGTGACCAACCTCGTGGTCGTCCTGGTGGAAGCAGCCCGGCGGTGTCCGCAGGAGCCGGCGGTACGGGTCGGCGGGGCCGTGCTCGGCTGGGCCGACCTGGACGAGGCGAGCGCGCGGGTGGCGGGCGGGCTGCTCGCGCACGGCGTGCGGCCCGGCGACCGGGTGGGGCTGCGGCTGCCCGACGTGCCCGCCTTCCCCGTGCTGCTCCTGGGGGCGCTGCGCGCCGGGGCGGTGGTGGTGCCGCTGTCGCCCCGCCCGTGGTCGCTCGCCGTCCGGCCGCGCGGGGAGGCGCGGGGCGCGCGGCTGGTGTTCGCCGCGCCCGGCTCGGCGGGGGCGGGCGGGGGCGGGGTGCCGGGCGACACGGCGTACGTGCCGGTGGGCGCGGACTTCCTCGCCCAGAGCGGCTTCTGGCCGCAGCATCCGGGGGTGGTGGACCGTCCGGACGACGCCCCGGCCGTCATGGCGGGTCCCGGCGAGGCCCCGACGGGGCCGTGGGGGCCGGTGCTCGGCCACGGGGTGCTGCGGGCGGGGTCGGTCCCGGCCCCGGGGGCGCCGGGGCCGGTGCCGTCCTTCTCCCCGGCGGGCCGGACGTACGGCCTCGCGGCGGCCTACCGGGTCCTGGACGTGCTGGCGGCGGCGCGGGCGTCGGGGAAGCGGGCGTCCGCGCCGCCGGACCGGCTGTCCGTCAGCTGACCGTCCAGCGCTGGAGGGCGGCGCCGGTGTCGGGCTGCTGGGTGACCTCGGCTCCGTTCGCGGTGGAGGCGGTGGTCAGGAGGAGGCCGCTGCCCACGGAGGTGAGGGTGTGGGTGCCGGCCGGGAGGCGGGTGAGGGACCAGCGCTGGTTGGCGCCGCCGTGGCAGGTCCACTGGATGACGCGGGCGCCCGCGGCGGTGGAGCCGTTCTCCACGTCGGCGCACTTGCCGGAGGCGTTGTTGCGGAGCTCGTAGGAGCCGTCGGTGCGGCGGGTGAGGGTCCACTTCTGGTTGGCGCCGTTGTTGGCCGTCCAGGTGACGAGCCGGGTGCCGTCGGCGGTGGAGCTGTTCGGGTTGTCGAGGGCCCGGCCGCCGGTGGTGAGGGTGTGGACGCCGTCGAGGACGGGCGGCGCGTCGGTGGGGGTGAGCGTCAGGGTCTGTTCGGCGGGGGTGCGGCCGCCGCCGACCGTGCCGCCGGTGGTGTCGGTCCAGCTGCGGGCGGGGGTGGTCTCGGCGGGGCGAGCGGGGTCGGCGGAGAGGCCGAGGACGAGGCCGCTGTAGCGGTTGACCAGCTTGTAGGTGCCGGTGGGGGCGTGGTCGGCGGCGGAGGCGCCGGGGATCACCCACCAGTCCTGGCCGGGGCCCTGGGCCGCCGGGGTCGCGGTGGGGCGGGTGCCCCAGGCGCGGGTGGCGGGGCCGGTGGCGGCGACGCCGAGGAGGTTGCCGGTGGCGGCGTTGGCGATGCGGTAGGAGCCGTCGCCCTTCGCGGTGAAGGTCCACGCCTCCAGGGCCGAGCCGGTGGGGGCGGCCGCCGAGGTGGTGGCGGAGCCGCCCTGGACCTGGGCGAGGACCCGGCCGGCGCCGCTGGAGATGCGGTGGGCGCGGGTGGTGTCGACGGGGGCGGCGGGCGCGTCGGTGCCGAGGGACAGGTTGACGTACTCGCCGCTCGCGCCGCCGGAGCAGCCGAAGGAGCAGTAGGCGCGGAAGTCCTTGCCGGTGATGCCGGAGGAGGTGCGGCTGCCGCTGTCGAGGAACCAGCGGTACCAGGAGGCGGTCCGGTAGCTCCCGGTGTCGCCGAGCCGGAACCACTTCTGGGTGGTCAGGTCGGCGGTGGCGTACAGCTCCTGCGGGGCGTTGCCGCTCTGGTCGACGGCCTGCGGCTCGCCGACGTAGAGGCCGAGGTGGGCGTTGTAGGTGATGTCCATGACGAAGAGCGGGGAGGTCGCGGGGGTCAGTCCGGCGGCGACCTGCTGGGCCACGGTGCCGGCACTGGCCGGGGAGTACTCCTTCGCCGGGGGCACGTAGCCGG
This sequence comes from Streptomyces filamentosus, assembly GCF_014654895.1. Taxonomy (GTDB): domain Bacteria; phylum Actinomycetota; class Actinomycetes; order Streptomycetales; family Streptomycetaceae; genus Streptomyces; species Streptomyces filamentosus. The sequence goes on from NZ_BNBE01000001.1 coordinate 426,312, forward strand.
TGGCGCTGCCCGCGCCGACCGGGACCATGGTGGATTCCCGGCCGCCGACGCCGGGCTGGGTCCAGGCGCCGTCGTACCACTTGCGCCAGGAACCGGGCGCCATCTTCCCGGAGATGGGGGCGCGGGCGACGTGGCCGTAGAACGCGGCCCAGCCGCCGCCCTTGTTGACGATCCGGGAGCCGTAGAAGACGTAGAAGTAGCCGGAGGCGGTGTCGGCGAAGAGCCGGGGGTCGCCGGTGCCGTAGTGGTAGGTCTGCTGCGGGAAGGCGGCGGTGTCGCCGCGCTTCGTGCTGTACGGCGAGGTGATGACGTGGTCCTTGACGGTCCACGTCCGGCCCTGGTCCTTCGAGACGGCGTAGTCGATGCCGTCGTAGTGGATGCCGTCGGCGAAGGGCTGCGGGGTGAACTCGTTGTGGATGAGGCCGTACCAGTCGCCGGTGTCGGGGTCGACCCACAGTCCGGTCAGGTCGCAGTAGTTGCGGTGGGCGTAGCCGCTGCCGGCCGGCGCGGGGGTGGACTCGACGCCGGTGGGGCTGTTGTCGCAGCGCCAGGTGGTGTCGTCGTTGCGGTCGGCGGGGTTCGCGGGGTTCACGGCGTCGCTGATCGCGGCGGAGCGGTTCGCGGTGTCGAAGTCGGTGCCGGTGTAGAAGGTCCACTTGCGGGGGTCGTTCGTCCCGTACAGGGCGTGGGCCTGCTGGTAGTAGAAGGTGCCGTCCTTGTCGATGTAGGGGCTGGCGGGGGTGTCGTCGGGGCGGTTCCAGGTGCCCTTGGCGCCGACGGTGACCGTGTAGGAGGCGGTGGCGGACGCGGGGGCGGCCGGGGCGGGGGCGGGGGCGGCGAGGGCGGCGCCGCCGGACGCGGCGAGGGCCGCCGCGACGAGCGTGCTCACGAATCTGCTGCGCGGAAGGTGCACGGGCACTCCCTGGGGTGGAGGAGTCGAGCCGCTGACGGCACGGACCCTAGAGCGCATTTGACCGGTAAAACAAGAGCCCTGACACCTCAGGTCCCTTTCGGTACAAGGGAGTTGGCGGCCAGAATGGCGAACGGGCCTCTTCCGTCCGCGCCTTGACCGCAGGTGGGGGCCCGGTTACGTTGCGAGCCGGGCGGGATCGGCGGGCGGGGCGGGTACGACGGGGGCGTCATGGTCACCATGCAGGACGTGGCGGAGCGGGCCGGCGTCACCAAGCAGACCGTCTCCAACGTCGTCACCGGCCGCGTGACGGTCCGCCCGGCCACGGAGGCGCGGGTCCGCGCCGCGATCGCCGAACTCGGCTACGTTCCCAACCTGGTGGCCCGTTCGCTCGCCACCGGCAGCAGCCGCACCGTGGGCCTCTTCGTGCCGACCGTCTCCGCGCCGTTCTACGCGGACGTCGTCGAGGAGGTCGAGGACGCCCTGGAGGAGCGCGGCCACCGGCTGCTGCTGTGCACCACCCGCCTCGACGGGGAGCGGGCCCGGCGCCATCTGGCCGGGCTCGCCGCCCGGTCCGTGGACGCCCTCCTGATCGCCGGCGACCAGGGGCTGACCGGGCACCTGCCGCTCCTCGCGGACGTCCGCTTCCCGGTGGTGCTGTGCGCCTGGGAGGCGGCGCTGCCGGACGGCTTCCCGGTCGTCACCGTCGACTACGAGCACGGCGGCCACCTCGCCGGGCGGCACCTGCGGGCGCTCGGCCACGAGCGGGCGCTGGTCCTCGCCAGCCCGGCGCACACGGTCCGGACCGCGGGTTTCCGGCGGGCCTTCCGCGAGGACGGAATGCCGCTGCCGGACGACGCGGTGCGGACGGCGGCCGACCCCACCTTCCGGGGCGGGCTCGCGGCGGCCCTCGAGGCGCTGCGGGACCATCCGGACGCCACCGCGCTCTTCGCCACCCACGACGTCCTGGCGGTCGCCGCCCTGGAGGCCGCGCGGATGCTGGGCCGGAGCGTCCCGGACGGGCTGTCGGTGGTGGCGCACGACGACACCCCGGCCGGGCTGCTCTCGGGACCGGCGCTCACCACCGTGGTCCTCCCCAAGCGGGAGATGGCCCGGCAGGCCGTCGGCCTCGCCCTCGGCGCCGCTTCGCGGGGCGCGCGCCCCGATCCGCGGCCCCGGCTGCTGCTGCCCGCCCTCGTCCCCGGGGAGAGCACCGCGCCGGTGCGCTGACGCTCCCGGGGGCGGACGGTGGTCACCGTCCGCCCCCGGGAGGCCGTCCGCTCAGGCGGTGGCGGCGCGGTGCGCGCCGTCGGGGCACTCGTCGCCGTAGCCCTCGTCGCCGTAGCCCTTCGGCTCACAGGGGTCGGGGCCGGGGTCCGGGCCGTCGCCGCGCCGGTTGTCCAGGGCGACGAAGACGACCTCCTGCTCCGCGCTCACCACGTACGGCCCGCTGACCGGGTTCCGCGGCGGCTCGTAGCCGTCCGGGACGCCGGTCTCCCGCAGGTAGTACGTGCCGTGGTCGAGCTCGCCGAAGCCGCACAGTCCGGCGAAGCCGGTGGTGCAGGGCTCGCCGACGCGGGTGTCGGGGTCGGCGCCGGAGGTCTGGAGCCCGGCGACCCCGTTGGTCTCCTCCCACAGCTCGAAGGTGGCGCCGCGCAGCGGCATCCCGCTGTCGGCGTCGGTCTTGAACAGCCGCACCGACCCGGTCCCCGGCGGGACGGGCGTGCGGGAGTTGGCGGCCCGGACGTCGACGCCGGCCTCCGCGTTCTCCTCGGTGAGGACGAGCGGTCCGAAGACCGGGTCCGCCGGCAGGTCGTAGCCGTCCGGGGCCGCCGTCTCCTGCCAGTAGTACGTGCCGGTCCCCACGGTCCGCGAGCAGACGCCGTCCGCGCCGGTCGTGCACGGGGTGCCGACCGCCGTGTCGGGGTCGGCGCCGCCGGTCTGGAGTCCGGCGGTGCCGTTGGTCTCCTCCCACAGGCGGAAGGTGGCGCCGGACAGCGGGGCGCCGCTCTCGGCGTCGGTCTTCGTCACCCGGACCTCGCCGGTGACCGGCGGGACGGGGGTGGCGGTGTTGTCCGCCTCGACGCCCACGCCGGCCGGCGCGTTCGCCCCGGTGAGGACGAGCGGTCCGAAGACGGGGTCCGCCGGCAGGTCGTAGCCGTCCGGGGCCTTCGTCTCCTGCCAGTAGTACGTGCCGGTCTCCACGGTCCGCGAGCAGACGCCGTCCGCGCCGGTCGTGCACGGCACGGAGACGGTGGTGTCCGGGTTGATGCCCTGGGTCTGGAGGCCCGGGACGCCGTTGGTCTCCTCCCACAGCTGGAAGGTGGCGCCGGGCAGCGGGTCGCCGGTCTCGGCGTCGGTCTTCGTCACCCGCACCTCGCCGGTGACGGTGCTGGGGGTGTCGCAGTCCGGCAGGTCGCCGTTGAAGGGGTAGGCGTGGAACTCCTGGCCGCCGCCGCCCGTGGCGGAGCTGGTGTGGGTGAGGGAACCGGTGGTGAAGAAGCGGCCGTTGATCCCGGGCAGGGAGACGGTCGTGGTGGACGCCTGGTTGCCGATGAGGAAGCTGCCCTGGAACTGGCCGGTGCCGACCAGGTCGACCTCGGTGGCGTCGGGGAAGTTCCACAGCAGCCGCTCGCGGTGGGCGTTGAGCGGGTCGTCCTTGTCGGCGATGGCGCCGCTGTAGGTGTTGATCGTGCGGTCGGCGCCGAGGACGTTGACGAGGATCGTGGCGCCGGCGGGGATGTTCGCGAAGACGACGCCCTGCTGGCTGTCGGTGGGCTTGACCATGTCGAAGTCGACGGTGAAGACCTGGAGCGGGGAGCTGCCGTCGCCGGTGAAGAGGGTCTGTTCGCCCTGGTTGACGGCGGTGCCGGTCGGGGTGCGCGGGACGCCGTCCACGCGGGCGTAGCACTGGCTGGCCCGGGTCAGCCGGTCGCGGAGCGCGGTGTACGGCGCGGTGGCGTCGTCGTCCTGTTCGAGGGTGGACTGGACGGTGCCGGTGACGGCGCCCGCATGGCGGACGACGCCGGCCTCGGCCAGCAGCCGCTGGCCCGCGGCGACGGTGACGTCGCCGCCCGTGGTGAGCCAGTCGGCGCCCTCGGAGGGCGGCACCTTCGAACCGACGCCGACCTCGCCGACGTTGTAGATCCCGTCCGCGTCCTTCCTCATGTCGAAGGAGTCGAGGACGACCACGCGGCCCTCGGCCTCGGCGGCCCGGCCGCGGACCAGGTAGTCGCCGCCGACGTAGATGTTGATCGCGTCGTCCCGGCCCTTGACCGGATCGTTGTCGATCTCGGGGAAGGGGGAGGGGCAGCCGGGCGGGTCGCCGGCGACGCAGGGGCCGAGGCCGCCGGGGAGGCCGGCGGCGGCCGCGGGCACGGCCGCCGGGCCGAGCACCAGGGCGGGGACGGCCGCGAGCGCCAGGGCGCAGGCGAGGCCCGTCGCCCCGGCGCGTCTCCGGGGGCGAGCCGGGGGGCGAGTCGTGTGCTGTGTCATGCGGGGAGTCTCGAAGGGCCCTGGGCGGCCCACCACTCGTGCGGCCCGCCGTTGGGCCGGTCAGGGCGGCCGCTCACCCGTCAGGTGCGTCCGGCTCCGCCGTCGGGAGCAGTCGCCGCGGGGCGGGCGGCCCGGTCGGTGCCGAGGCGGCGGGCGAGGGCGGGTTCGCGGGCGAGTACGGCTCCGATGGTGAAGGCGAAGGTCAGCGCGGCGCAGACGACGATCAGCCAGGACAGCAGGGTGAGGACCAGGCCGAGGGCGCCGTACTCGGCGAGGGCGCGGTTGAGCGCGCCCGGCATGTAGAAGCGGGCGGTGACCCCGAGGACGGTGGTGGCGGTGCCGCCGAGGAGGGCGCCGGGCAGCAGCGGCAGCCAGGGGACGCGCTTGGCGAGCAGGAGGTGCTGGGTCCAGAGCCAGACGCCGGTGCTGACCAGGAAGTACAGCGGCAGTCCCAGCCAGCCGCCGGCGCCGAAGCCGTCCCGGATGGGGGCCTGGAGGAGCAGCACGAGGACGAGGGCGAGGAGCCAGACCGCCCACCGCCAGGCGGCGATCCGGGTGCCGGCCTTGGGCAGGCCCCAGGCCCGTTCGCAGACCCGGGCCATGGCGCGGCTGAAGCTGGTGGCGGAGACGAGGGCGATCAGGACGCCGACGGCGCCGGTGGTCTCCCGCACCTCGGCGGCGGTGGTGCGGTCGAAGACCCGCTCGAGTTCGGCGTCGGCGGGGCCGGTGAGGCCGAAGACGGCGCGCAGGGACTCCAGGAGCTGCTCGCGCACCGCCGCGGGGGCGAAGGCGGCGAGCGCGAAGAGCAGCGGGATCGTGGCGAGGAATGCCTGGGCGGCGAGGCGGGTGCCGGCGTCGAGGAGGTTGCCGTCGACGAGCCGGGCGGTCAGTTCGGTCAGGACCGGGAAGCGGCGCTCGGCGCCGGCGCGGAGGCCCCGCGCCCGGGTCTTCCACTCCACCGCGCCTCCCCGCCTGTCCTGCCGGGCTCCCCCGCGCGGACGCTCCCCGCCATGGGACGGCACGGGCGGCGGTCCGGCCACCCGGGCGCGTCCGTCCGGGGGGTCAGGGCGTCCAGTAGCGGGCCAGCGCACCCTCCTTGTACGGGGCGGGGCTGACGCTCAGCTCGCCGGAGAAGGGGCGGTCCAGGACGAGGACGAGGAGCAGGCTGAAGCCGATGAGGGCGGCGACGGAGGCGACGAACAGCAGCTGGATCCGCAGCCGCCGCATCCCGTACAGGAAGGTCAGCGGCACGAGGACGAGCGCGCCGCCGAAGGCCAGGACCTGGAGCAGCGGCGGGAGTTCCTGCTCGGCCATGGTGATCCGGGCCCGGCGCTGGGCGGCCACGTCGTTGAGGTGCGAGACGGCCTCCTCGTAGAAGACCTCCTCGCGCGGGGTCTTCGGGTCGTAGGTCTGGAGCACCTCGAAGGCGGCGACGAGGCTGCGTTCGGTGGCGCCGTACTGCGGCCGGCCCTCGCGCATCAGGGGCCACTGCTGCTCGACGACGGCGTGGACGTAGTCGCTGAGCGCCGCGTCGAGGCCGGACCGGACCTCCGGCGGGAAGGCGGCGGCGTCCCGGGCGATGAGGGCCGCGTCGGTGGCCTCGGCGGCGACGATGGTCTGGGTGCTCTCCAGTTGGGTCCAGAGGGTGACGATGACGAAGGCGAGGATGATGCCGTAGATCGCGCCGAACATCCCGAGGGTGACGCCGACCATGTCGTTGTGCTCCCCTCCGGCGAGCGACGGATGGCGGCGGCGGAGCAGCACGCTGCCGGTGACGGCGAGGACGACGGTGCCGCCGACGAGGAGGAGGGCGAGGGAGAAGGAGCTGAGGTGGTTGAGCAGCCAGAGCGACATGGGCGCGGAGTCTAGGCATCCGGCGCACCGCCTCCGGACCGCACCGGAGGCGCACGCCCCCGGCGCACGGGAAGAGTGCACACCATCGGGTGACCCCGCCCGACGCCCCCGGTGACCGCCGTGGGGGTACGGCGGCCGCCGGGGGCGCGGGCCCCGGATCAGCCGAGACGGGCCAGGAGGTCGGCGAAGGGCTCGGGCCTGTGGACGTACCCGACGTGCGGGACGGGCAGGGTGTGCACCTCGAAGGGGTGGTCCGGGGTGAGGGCGTCCGCCGTGCGGATCATGTGGTCCTGGACGGCCGGGGTGAGGGCACGGTCGGCGGAGAACCGGACGTACGTGTGGGGCACCCGGCGCCACGCGCCGGGGTCGACGAGGGCGGCCGGTTCCAGGACGCCGTGGTTCTCGTCGGCGTCGAGGGTGTCGAGGAAGAGCCGGAAGCGGTGGTCGGTGGCGTCGGCCATGATCGCGGCCTTCAGCAGGGCGAAGACCTCCGGGTCGTGGTGCGCGCGGCGCCAGTCGAGGCGGACGACGCCCGGGTCGCGCCCGGGGGCGTCGTACGGCACGGCGATCCGGGCCGCCGCCGCGTCGAGGAGGTTGTCGTCGGGGACGTCCCGGGCCCCGGTGAGCAGGGCGGGGTCGGCCAGGCAGAGGGCCGACAGGTAGACGACCCGGTGGACGAGGTCCGGGACGGCGTTGACGACGGCGGTGAGGGTGAGGCCGCCGAGGCTGTTGCCGGCCAGGACGACGGGCCCGTGGGCGGTGAGCCGCCGCAGCACGCCGACGACGTGCCGGACGTTGTCGGCGAGGGTGACGCCGTGCATCGGGGAGGGTTCCGAGGCCAGGGCCGCGGGGTCACGGGGCTGCCGGTGGTACGCGGCGGGGCCGGTGGCCGCGTCGCCGTGGCCGGGCAGGTCGACGGCGTACGAGCGGAGGCCGCGCAGGGCCAGCTCGTTCTGGAGGGGTCCCCAGGCACGGGCGTTGCTGGAACCGCCGTGCACGAACAGGAAGGTGGGGCGCGGGTCTGCGCGCATGGGAAGGAGTCCTCGTCGTCCGGAGGCGAACGGTGGGCACGGGGACCCGGATCCGGCGGCCCGGACGCGCGCGCACGCTTCCGTCGCCTCCTCCGCCCGGACGGGCGGAGGAGGCGTACGGGGCCGCGCGGGGCGCGACGGGGCCGGAACCGCGGTCAGCGCGCGGAACGCAGCCGGGTCGACCGGAAGTCGTGGAGGACGGAGCACATGCGCCGGACCCTAGCCCCGCCCGGCCGGGGCCCGCACCCCTTTTTCCGCGTCGCCCGGCTGGGGGGTGGAGGAACCCGGCAGGTCAGAGCGGGGTCGCGGCCTTGAGGACGGCGTAGAGGGTGACCGCCGAGTTCGCGGAGGCGAGGGCCGAGACGGCGACGCCGGTGACGGCGCCCCAGAGGGCGAGGCCGACGGCGGTGAAGACCGGCGGCCAGGCGCGGGGGGCCGGCGGCGGGGCGAGGAGGGCGGCGACCCGGCGCGGCACGGGTCCGGCGGCGGCGAAGGCCGGGAGGGTCGCGGGCCCCGCGCCGGCGGGGGCCAGGGCGGCCCGGCCGATGGCCCGGGCGACCGCGCGCCGGCTCCCGACCCGTACCGCGGCCTCCTCGTCCGCCCAGCGTTCGGCGGAGTAGGTGACGGCGGTGCGCAGCGGGCGCAGGAAGGGGTTGGCCGCCGCGGCCAGCCGGGCCACGAGCAGCAGCCGGTCGTGGCGGCCCGTCAGGTGCGCCCGCTCGTGGGCGAAGAGCGCGCGGCGCTCGGCGGGCCGGAGCAGGGCGAGCATGCCCCGGCTGACCACGACCCGGTCCCGGGAGCCGCGGCGGACGGCCGGGAGGGCGTACGCGTAGGGCGCCGGGTCCGGCAGGACGGCGACGGGCGCGTCCGGCAGTCCGGCGAGCGCGCGGGCGGCCCGGCGGCGGATCCGGCGGTGGCGCAGCAGCACCCGGGCGCAGACGCCGGTGACCGCGAGGAGGGCGGGGATCGCCGCCTTGCCGGCGACCTCGTCGTGGGGCAGGGCGGCCCGGACCTCCGGGTCCGACCAGGCGTCGGGGAGGGGGTTGCCGGGCAGCTGGGCGGTGCCGACGACCATGAGGAGGCCGAGGCAGAGGGTGCTGCACGCGGCGAGCACGGCGGCCACGGCGGTGAGGAGCCGGGTCGCGGTGCGCGGGTGGAGGTGGTGCTCGGCGAGGCGCGCGACGGGCCAGGCGGTCAGCGGCAGGACGAGCGGCAGGAAGACGAAGAGGCCCACGGTGTCAGTCCTCCCCCGTCCCGTGCCGCTCCCCGTCCGCCCCGTCCCCCTCGTCCTCCCCGTCCTCCCCGTCCTCCCCGGCCCGGGCGAGGAGGTCCCTCAGGAGCCGCTCGTCGGAGGCCTGGAGGGTGGTGAAGAAGCGGGTGAGGACGGCCTCCCGGTCGCCCTCGCCGTCCAGCACCCGGCGCATGCGGAGGGCGGCGAGGCCGGCCTCGTCGGCGACGGCGGTCCACTCGAAGGACCGGCCGGCGCGCTCGCGGGCGACGGCGCCCTTGGCGTGCAGACGGGTGAGGATGGTGATGACGGTGGTGTACGCGAGTCCCCCGCCGAGCCGTTCCCTGACCAGGCCCGCGGTGACCGGTCCCCCGGCGGCGCGCACGGCGGCGAGGACCTGGGCCTCCAGCTCGCCCTGGCCGCGCCGGCGCGCGGAGCCGGCCGCCTCCGCGCCGGCGGCGTCCCGCTTCTTCATCCGTCGTCCTCCTGTCCTTTCCCGGCCGCTCGTCCGGGCCGCGCCCGGCCCGGTCGTCGTGCGGGGGCGACCCTACCCGGACGTTCTACGTCCCTGTAGATTGTCGCTGGTCCGAGCCCCCGTCCCGTCCCCCGCCTGGAGTGCCCATGTTCGGTCTGAGCGAGATCGCGATCCTGCTGATCGTCGTCGCCCTGGTGGTCGGCGCGAAGAAGCTCCCGGAGCTGGCCCGCAGCGCGGGCAAGGCGTCCCGCATCCTGAAGGCGGAGTCGCGGGCGATGAAGTCCGGCGACGGGGCCGGGGAGCCGGCCGCCACGTACACCGTCAAGGAGACGCGGCCCGCCGACGGCGAGCGCTGAGCCCGGGGACCCGGCTCAGCCGGCGGGCCGGTCGGCGACCCGGTCGGCGACCCGGTCGGCCGGCGCGGCGACCGAGGCGAGGTAGCGGGCGTACTCGTCCAGGGCGGCCAGCGCCCGGACGTCGTCGCGGTCGATCAGCCAGGTCAGGGTGAGGCCGTCGAGGACGCCGAGGCCGTACCGGGCGAGGACCGCCAGGTCCACGGTCCACACGAGACCGGCGGCGCCGGCCATCGACTCCAGGTGCGCGCGGTACACGTCCTGGTAGTGGCGGTACTGCCGCCGGGCGAGGTCGGCGAGCCCGGGGCGGCGCAGCGCGTACTGGGTGACCTCGTACGTGACCAGGTGCTCGTCCGGGCGCGCCCGGACCTGGTCCCAGTAGGAGCGCAGGAGCGCGCGGACCTTGTCGTGGGGCGTGGCGCCCTCGGGGTGGGCGGGGCCGGCCGGCGGGAGGTTGCGTTCCATGATCCGCTCGATGACGGTCTGGAACAGCTCCTCCTTGGAGCGGAAGCAGTAGTGGAAGGCGCCGAGCGGCACCCCGGCCTCGGTGACCACGGCCCGGGTGGTGGTCTCGGCGACCCCGTCGCGGATCATGACCCGGATCGCCGCCTCCGCCAGCTGCTCGCGGCGCTCGCCGGCGGAGAGTCGGGACATGGCACGGGCTCCTCGGGACGGGGGACGGGCGTGGGGCGCGGTCAACGTACCGCAACGGGCGGCCGGCGGGTCCCGGCGCGGCGCCCCTACAGGAAGGCCATGCCCTCGCCCCGGTAGGTGGGGACGGCGGCCACCACCCGGTCGTGCTCGACGAGGTGGAGGACGTCGACGCGCTCGCAGAGCTCGCCCGCCTTGGCGTGCCGGAACCAGACCCGGTCGCCGACCCGGAGGGTGTCGGCGGCCGGTCCGGCGAGCGGGGTCTGGACCTCGCCCGCGCCCTCGGCGGCGAGCATCGCGAGGCCCGCCGGGTGGACGGGGACGGGCAGCCGGTCGGGGCCGGGGGCGCCGGAGGCGGTCCAGCCGCCGCCGAGGACGGTGACGTGGCCGGGGGCGGGGCGGCGGACGACGGCGAGCGCGAAGAAGGCGGCGGGCAGCGGGCTGAAGCCCCGGTAGTGGTCGAAGAGGGCGGGGGCGTAGAGCCCGGAGCCCGCGCCGAGTTCGGTGACGGCGGGTTCGGCGGAGGTGGTCTCCAGGCTGCCGGTGCCGCCACCGTTGACGAACTCCAGCGGGGCGACCTCCTGGACGGCGCGGACGGCGGCGGCCCGGCGGGCGCGCAGCTCGCGGGCGGAGAGGTGCTGGACGACGCGGACGGCGGCGCGCATCGGACGGGCCTGGGCCGGCTGGTCGTCGCCGACGCCGGCGATCTGCCCCTCGTACGCCATCACGCCGACCAGGCGCAGCCGGGGCCGGGCGGCGACGGCGCGGGCCAGCGCCGCCGCCTCGGCGGGGGCGTGGACGGGCGAGCGGCGCATGCCGAGGTGGACCCGGCCGCCGAGCAGGCGGAGGGAGGCGTCGAGGTCGAGGCAGACCCGGACCGGGGGGCCGGAGGGGCCGGCGGCGGCGGTGAGGAGGTCGAGCTGTTCGGCGGAGTCGACCATGACGGTGATCCGGGCGGCGGCGTCCTCGTCGGCGGCGAGCCGGGCCAGCGCGTCGGTGTCGGCCGTGGGGTAGCCGACGAGGACGTCGACGGCGGGGTCGCGGGAGGCGAGCCACAGGGCCTCGGGGAGGGTGAAGGCGAGGACGCCGGAGAAGCCGGGGCGGGCCAGGACCTCGTCGATCAGGGCCCGGCAGCGGAGCGACTTGCTGGCGAGGCGGATCGGCTTGCCGCCGGCGCGGCGGGCCATCTGGGCGGCGTTGGCCCGCAGGGCGCCGAGGTCGACGACGGCGAAGGGCGGCTGGAGGCCGGCGGTCGCCTTCTCCAGGTCGGCGAAGCCCGCGGGGCGCGGGACGGGCGCGGCGGCTGCGGCGTCGGGGCGGGCGCTTGCCATGGTGGCGGGCCTTTCGTGGACCTCTGCGGGAGCGGGCGGGCCCTGCGCGGGATGTGCGGAAACGCTCCGAGGGGCGTGTGGGTCCCTTCGAAAAGCCCCGCGGGGCCGGTGGCGACGCCGTCACGGTCTCTTGGACGACCGTCCAAGTCAAGACTCCGGGACCCTTGACTTGGACGCTTGTCCAAGTCCACTCTTCCGGACAGCGAGAACCGGCGGTAACCCGCCATTGCCGCCCTCCGCCCCCGACCCGGGCCCCGACCCCGGCTCGGGCCCCGCCCCCGGCCGGGACCTCGGACCCGAATCCGATCCCGACCCCGGCCCCCACCTCGACCCCGACCCCGAAGGGAACGCCCGGCATGAGCAGCAGCGAGAACGGCGTCTGGCGCAACTGGGCCGGGAACGAGGAGGCCGCGCCCCGGCGCGTCCTGCGTCCGGCCCGCACCGAGGACGTGGCCGCCGCCGTGAAGGACGCGGTACGGGACGGGCTGCGGGTCAAGGCGATCGGCTCCGGCCACTCCTTCAGCCCGATCGCCGTCGCCCCCGACGTCCAGCTCCGGCTCGACCGGCTCGACGCCGTGGACGCGGTGGACCCTGAAACCGGCCTCGTCACCGTCGGCGCGGGCATGCCGCTGTGGAAGCTGAACCCGCTGCTCGCCTCGCACGGCCTCGCCCTGGAGAACATGGGCGACATCGACCGGCAGACGGTGTCGGGCGCGATCTCCACCGGCACCCACGGCTCCGGGATCCGCTTCGGCGGCATCGCCACCCAGGTCCGCGCCCTGGAACTGGTGCTGGCCGACGGATCGGTGACGGTCTGTTCGGCGGACGAGCGGCCCGAGCTCTTCGCGGCGGCGCGGGTCGGGCTCGGCGCGCTCGGGATCATCACGAAGGTGACGCTCCAGACCGTCCCGCTGTACGCCCTGCACGCCCGCGACGCGTCGATGCCGGTCGCCGAGACCCTCGGCCGGATCGACGAACTCGTGGAGGGGAACGACCACTTCGAGTTCTTCTGGTTCCCGCACAGCGAGACCACGCTCACCCGCAGGTTCCGCCGGCTGCCCGCCGACACCCCCCTCTCCCCCATGGGCACCCTCTCCCGCCGCCTGGACGAGGCCGTGAGCGGTCCCGGCTTCGAGCTGCTGAACCGGCTCGGCACCCGCGTGCCGCGCCTGGTGCCGCCCATCACCCGCTTCGCGGCGCGCGCCATGTCCTCCCGGACCTGGACCGACCACTCGTACCGGATCTTCGCCTCGGTCCGCGACGTCCGCTTCCACGAGGGCGAGTTCGCGATCCCGCGCGCCCACGCGGCCGAGGCACTGCGGGAGATCCGGCGCTGGATCGACGCCCACGGGGAGCCGGTGTCCTTCCCGCTGGAGGTGCGCTTCACCGCCGCCGACGACATCTGGCTCTCCACCGCGCAGGGCCGGGAGAGCTGCTACGTCGCCTTCCACCAGTACCACCGGATGCCGTACCGCCGGTACTTCGACGCCTGCCGGGAGGTCCTCGGCTCCTACGGCGGCCGGCCGCACTGGGGCAAGATGCACGACCTCGGCGCGGACGAACTGCGGCCCCGCTACGAGCGGTTCGACGACTTCACGGCCCTGCGGGACGCGCTCGACCCGGCGGGCGTCTTCGCCAACCCGTACCTCGACCGCGTCCTCGGCCCGGCCCCGGCGGCCTGATCCCGCACGGCCCCGGCCCGTGGCCGGGGATCACGGGCCGGGCCCGTGGCCGGGGATCACGGCCCCGGCCCGCGGTCCGGGATCAGGCACCGGTCGTGCTCCCCGTACGGCACGAGGTCGCTCCACCAGCGGGCCGTCGGGTCGAAGCGGGCGTGCGCGAGGGTGCCCGTCAGCTCCGGGTCCCGGGTGCGCAGCGCGCGCAGCGCGAAGGCGGGCCCGTCCGGGAGCCGGGCGATCCCGTCGACGACGAGTTTCCCGAGTCCGGTCGCCATCACCGGGCCGCGCGCCGTCCGGGCCAGGCCCGAGACGCGCCGGCAGGCTTCCGTGTACACGCCGAGGACCCTGACCAGCGGCAGCCCGTAGTAGCGGCGGGGCCCGGTGTCCCGCGCCACGAACATGTCATAGGGCACCAGGCCGAGTTCGACCTGCTCCTGCCACATCCGGGCCCAGACGGCGGGGTCGTCGTTGACGTGCCGGACGACGGGCGCCTGGGTGCGCAGCACGGCGCCGGTGGCGTGCAGCCGGCGCAGCGCCCGGCGGGCCGGGCCGGGTTCCAGCTCGCGGGGGTGGGTGACGTGCAGCATGAGGGCGAGGTGGCGGCCGGAGCGGACGACCCCGTCGAGGAGGCGGAGCAGGTCGTCGGCGTCGGGCGCGGTGAGGAAGCGCTCCGGCGCGAAGGAGACGGCCTTGGTGCCGATCCGGACGGTGCGGACGTGCCCGTGGCGGCGGCCGGTGAGCGGGGCGAGGTAGTCGGCGAGGACGTCGGCGCGCATCACGAGCGGGTCGCCGCCGGTGAGCAGGACGTCGGTGACCGCCGGGTGGCGGTCGAGGTGGGCGCACATCGCGCCGGGCCCGTGGACGGCCCGCCGGCCGCCGGGCTCGCCGGTGAACTGCGGCCAGCGGAAGCAGTATCCGCAGTGGCTGTGGCAGGTCTGGCCCTGGCGGGGGAGGACGAGGAGGGTGTCGGGGTAGACGTGTTCGAGCCCCTGGCCGTCCTCTCCGCCCGGCGGGTCCTCCGGCGGCGGGGCGAGCCGTTCGCGGATGCCGGTGACGACCCGGCGCAGCCGCTCCTCGTCGGGCAGGGCCGCCTCGACGGCGGCGAAGTCGGCCGGGGACAGCATGTCGCGGTGCGGCATGACCAGCCGGTAGAGGGGGTCGTCGGGGGCGCGCCCCCAGTCGACGAGGACGTCGGCGACGTGGGCGCTCACCTTGAACGGCAGGACGCGGGCGACCACGTCGGCGTCGTGGCCCAGCTCGGGGCGGCCGGTGCGCTCGGCGACGAGGCGGGCGAGTCGGCGTCCGGTGTGGAAACGGCTCTCCATGTGTGTCCCCCGCCGGGTCGGCCGCTGCGCGGACGGTCGGTGCGGATCCGGTGGCCCGGTCCGGAACCGATGATGGGCAACGGCGGCCGGGCCGCCAACGGCACTAGGGCCGGGCGGCCCTGGGGACAACCCGGAAGTCCGGCCGTTCTCGGGCGTACGGGAACGGGCCACCGCCGGCCCCGGGCACCCGCCCGCCCGCCGCGCCACCGGCCCGCACCGCGCCGAAACGGATGATTCCGGCCCTCCCGGACGCCCGGACGTCCCCCGGGATTGGCGCGATCCGGCACTCCCGGCGGACCCCGGCGCGCCACCCACGGGCCACCCCGGGCCACTCCGGGCCACCCCGGGCCGCCTCCGGACCGGAGCAGAGCCGCCGCCCCCTCGGGACGCCGACCCGGACCGCGCCCCTTCCCCCCGGCCGCCCTCCCCGGAGCCGTACCGGACCCTCCCGGAACGGCCCGTCCGCGCGGGGTGCGGTGGCAGACTGGCCCGCGACCTGCCGAAGGAGTGCCACCGTGTCCGTGATCCAGCGCCTGCGCACCGCCGTCCGCCGGACCTACCGGCGGACCGTGGACCTGAGCCACCCGGCCCGCTCGCCGCTCGGCAGCGCGGTCGTCAACTGCGTGGTGTACGCCGACGGGGTGCGGCGGACGGCCCCGGGCGCCGCCGTCGGCGCCGAGGAGGCGCTGCGGTACGTGCGCCGCTCCGGGGACGGCTTCGTCTGGATCGGCCTGCACGAGCCGGCGGAGAAGGAACTGACGGTGCTGGCCGAGCTGTTCGGACTGCACCCGCTGGCCGTCGAGGACGCCGTCCACGCCCACCAGCGGCCCAAGGTCGAGGAGTACGACGGGGTGCTGTTCGCGGTCCTGAAGACGGTCCGGTACGTGGAGCACGAGGAGCTGACCGCCACCAGCGAGGTGGTGGACACCGGCGAGCTGATGGCCTTCGTCGGGCCCGACTTCGTCGTCACCATCCGGCACGGCGGGCACGGGTCGCTCGGGCCGCTGCGCGAGGCCCTGGAGGCGGTGCCGGAGCAGCTGGCCAAGGGGCCCTCGGCGGTGCTGCACGCCGTGGCGGACCACGTCGTCGACGACTACCTCGCCGTCGCGGACGCGGTGCAGACCGACCTCGACGCGATCGAGAACGCGGTCTTCTCCGACCAGGCGGACCGCCGGGACGCCGGCCGGATCTACCAGCTCAAGCGGGAGCTGCTGGAACTGCGCCGGGCCGTCGCCCCGCTGTCCCGGCCGCTGACGGAGCTGGCGACCCGGCCGATGCCGCTGGTCGACCCGGAGATCCGGGCGTACTTCCGGGACGTCACCGACCACCTGTCCCGGGTCACCGAGCAGGTCGCCTCCTACGACACCCTGCTCGACTCGGTGCTCCAGGCGCACCTGGCCCAGGTCACGGTCGCGCAGAACGAGGACATGCGGAAGATCACCGCCTGGGCGGCGATCGTCGCGGTGCCGACGATGGTGTGCGGGGTGTACGGCATGAACTTCGAGCACATGCCCGAGCTGCGCTGGACCTACGGCTACCCGGTGGTCCTCGGGGTGATCGCGGTCGCCTGCTACGTCATCCACCGGGGCTTCCGGCGCAACGGCTGGCTGTGAGGCGGCACCGTCCGGTCACGGAGGGGAGGCGTGTGACGGATCCGACGCGCGCCCGGGGGATCTTGACGGTTCCCTGACGCGCTGGCGCCGATCGGGGGCCCTCCCTCTGCCTACGCTGACCCGGCCCGCCGGTCGGCGGGCCGAGACCACCCCTCACCAGTCAGCCCGGGAGCACCCATGTCCACCCCTCACGAGACGCGTACGAGCAGGCTGCGCGCGTGGATGCTGGAGGGCCTGTCCGACATGGGCAGGGGCAGACCCTCCCGTCCGGAGGAGACGGCCCCGGACGCCGGGCACCAGGGGCAGCCCTGGTGGCGGGTGATGTGCCTGACCGGCGTCGACTACTTCTCCACCCTCGGCTACCAGCCCGGCATCGCCGCCCTCGCGGCCGGCCTGCTCTCCCCCGTCGCCACGGTCGTGCTCGTGCTGGTCACGCTGGCGGGCGCGCTGCCGGTCTATCGGCGGGTGGCGGAGGAGTCCCCGCACGGCGAGGGCTCGATCGCGATGCTGTCGCGGCTGCTGTCCTTCTGGAAGGGCAAGCTGTTCGTCCTCACCCTGCTCGGCTTCGCCGCCACCGACTTCCTCATCACCATCACCCTGTCGGCGGCCGACGCCTCCACCCACCTCGTGGAGAACCCGCACCTGGAGTCGGCCCTCCACGACAAGCAGGTGATCATCACCCTGATACTGATCGCGCTGCTCGGCGCGGTCTTCCTCAAGGGCTTCCTGGAGGCCATCGGCGTCGCCGTCGCCCTGGTGGGGACCTACCTCGCGCTGAACGCCGTCGTCGTGGTCACCGGCCTGTGGCAGGTGATCACCGAGGGGCACGTCGTCACCGACTGGACGGCCGCCCTGACCCAGGAGCACGGCAACGTCTTCGTCATGATCGGCGTCGCCCTGATCGTCTTCCCCAAGCTGGCGCTCGGCCTGTCCGGCTTCGAGACCGGCGTGGCCGTCATGCCGCACGTCAAGGGCGACCCCGACGACACCGAGGCGAAGCCCACCGGCCGGATCCGCGACACCAAGAAGCTGCTGACCACGGCCGCGCTCATCATGAGCGTCTTCCTCATCTGCACCAGCTTCATCACCACCGTCCTCATCCCCCACGAGGAGTTCGAGTCCGGCGGCAAGGCCAACGGCCGTGCGCTGGCCTACCTCGCGCACGAGTACCTGGGCAACGCCTTCGGCACCGTCTACGACGTCTCCACCATCGCGATCCTGTGGTTCGCCGGCGCCTCCGCCATGGCGGGCCTGCTCAACCTGATGCCGCGCTACCTCCCCAAGTACGGCATGGCACCGCACTGGGCGCGGGCCGTGCGCCCCATGGTCATCGTCTTCACCCTCGTCGCCTTCCTCGTCACCTGGATCTTCGACGCGGACGTCGACGCCCAGGGCGGCGCGTACGCCACCGGCGTCCTCGTCCTGATCTGCTCGGCCGCCATCGCCGTCACCATCGCCGCCCGCAAGGCCGGCCAGCGCGGCTGGACCGTCGGCTTCGGCGCCATCTCGGTCGTCTTCCTCTACACCACCGTCGTCAACGTCATCGAGCGCCCGGACGGCGTGAAGATCGGTGCCTGCTTCATCGCCGGCATCATCCTCATCTCCCTCCTCTCCCGCCTCGGCCGCGCCTTCGAGCTGCGCGTCACCCACGTCGAGCTCGACGACATGGCGGAACGCTTCATCCGCGACATCTCCCACCGCACGCCCCGGTTCATCGCCAACGAACCGGACCGGCGGGACGTCGCCGAGTACCGCGACAAGATCGAGCAGATCCGGGCCGACAACGAGCTGCCGCCCACCGACGACTTCGTCTTCATCGAGGTCACCGTCACCGACCCCTCCGAGTTCGAGGCCGGACTGACCGTGCGCGGCGAGGTCCTCCACGACCGCTACCGGGTCCTCACCGTCGAGTCCTCCTCCGTCCCCAACGCCCTCGCCGCCCTCCTCCTGCACTCCCGCGACCTCACCGGCACCCGCCCGCACATCTACTTCGAGTGGACCGAGGGCAACCCCTTCGCCAACTTCTTCCGCTTCTTCCTCCTCGGCCGGGGCGAGGTCGCCCCCACCACCCGCGAGGTCCTGCGCGAGGCCGAGCCCGACCGGGACCGCCGCCCGCACGTGCACGTCGGCTAGGGACGCCGTCCGGCGGTATGAGAGGTTTGCTCCGTTCATCCGATCAGCGGGCGGAGAGGTACGGCACGGCATGGCGCGGTGGGACGGCACGGACACGGCGGGGCCCCGGTGGGAGGAGCGGGCGGCGGACGACGACGCCCGCTGGTTCCGGACCCTGCTCCACCTGGGCTTCTTCCTGCTCCTCGGCTCCTCCCTGACCCGCTTCCTGATGCGGCACACCGGCGAGGGGATCGCCCCCTGGGTGGTCTCGCTCGCCGCCGTCCTCGCCGTGCTGTACGTGGCGGAGCCCGCCGTCGCGGGCGACCGGGTCCGGCAGAGCGCCTGGCTCGGCGCCTGCTCGGCGGTCTGGGTCGCCCTCGTCTTCCTCGCGCCCAGCTTCGCCTGGTGCTCGATCCCGCTCTTCTACCTGGGGCTGCGCCGGCTGCGCCCGCCGGCCGCCGCCTGCTACATCGGCCTGCTCACGGTGGTGTCGGTCACGGCCCAGCTGCGGCTGGCCGGACGCCTCGAGTTCGACATCCTGCTCGGCCCGCCCGCCGTCGCCGCCATCTGCGTCGCCGTCTTCGTCCGCATGGACCGGCAGTCCGCGCGGCAGCGCGAGCTCATCGCGGACCTCGTCCGCACCCGCCGCGAACTCGCCGCCACCGAGCGCCGCGAGGGCACCCTCGCCGAGCGGCAGCGGCTCTCCATGGAGATCCACGACACCCTCGCCCAGGGCCTGTCCAGCCAGCAGATGCTCCTCCAGGCCGCCGACCGCACCTGGCGGACGGACCCCGACACGGCCCACCGGCACGTGCGCGCCGCCACCGCCATCGCCGAGCACAACCTCACCGAGGCCCGCCGCTTCGTCCACGACCTCGCCCCCGCCGACCTCGCCAGCGGAGGCGGCCTGGACAAGGCGCTGCGCACCCTGGCCCGCCGGGAGTCCACCGACGGGCTGGCCGTCCGCTGCCACGTCGAGGGCGTCCCGGCCCGGCGGCTGCCCGACCGGGTGCAGTCGGCGCTGCTGCGGATCGCGCAGGGCGCGCTGGCGAACGTCCGCGAGCACGCGGACGCCCGTACCGCCGCGCTCACCCTCACCTACCTCGACGACCAGGTCGTCCTCGACGTCGCCGACGACGGCCGGGGCTTCGACCCGGCGGCCCTCCGCGACGGCGACGGCGACGGGATGCGGGGCCACGGCCTGCCGGCCATCCGCACCCGGACCCGGCAGCTCGGCGGCACCCTCACCGTCGAGTCGGCGCCCGGCGAGGGCACGGTGCTCTCCGCCGCCGTACCGCTGGACGCCGCCGCGCCCGCCGGGGACTGACGCGGGCCGGGTGCCCGGTCAGGCCGGGGGGAGGCCGCCCGGGTAGGCGACCCGGGCGGTGACGCGGGCGATCCGCCGCGCCGAGTCCTGCGGGGCGGCGACCGGCTGGACGATGTGGCTCACGGTGAGCCGGACGATGGTCTCGACCGCGAGCCCCCGCGACTCCTCGTCCACGTCGGGCCACGCCTCGACGGCGTACGCGTCGAGCAGGGTCATCGCCGTGCCGAAGACGGGTTCGGTGCGGGTGGTCAGATAGGCGAGGAGGTCGCCGTCCGAGCCGTCCCGCGCGGCCAGCAGCACGCTCTTGATCAGCGGATTGCCGGCGGCCTGCCGGAGGGTGTACTCCACCCCGGCCCGCGCGGCGGCCTCCAGCCGGCCCCGGTGGGCCTCCAGCTCCCGCTGGATCCCGAGGAGGAACCGTTCCAGCTCCCGCTGCACGAGCGCCCCGCCGATCGCCTCCTTCGAGCCGAACTCGTTGTAGAGCGTCTGGCGGCTGATCCCGGCCGCCCGCGCGATGGCGGTCATGCGCAGCATGCCCCAGCCGTCGGCCGCGACGAGGTCGTAGGCGGCGTCGAGGACCTGCTCGCGCAGCAGGGACCGGACGCTCTCACGGAAGCGTGTCATCGTGCCCCCACCTTAGACGCGCCCCCGCCTCACAGACCCGTCCCTCCCCCGGCCGCCAGGTACTGCCCGGTGATCCAGCGGGCGTCGTCGGAGGCGAGGAAGGCGACGACGTCCGCGATGTCCTGGGGGGTCCCGACCCGGCCGAGGGCCGAGAGCGCGGCGAGCTCCGCGACGGCCTCGGGGGTCGTCCGGTGACGGGCGTTCATGTCGGTGGCGACGTAGCCGGGGGCGACCGTGTTGACGGTGATCCCGCGCGGACCCAGCTCCTTGGCGAGGGCCAGGGTCATGGTGTCGAGCGCGCCCTTCGTCATGGAGTAGGTGACGGACTCCGGGTAGGCGTTCCGGGAGACGAGCGAGGAGACGTTGACGATCCGGCCGCCGTCGCGGAAGCGGTCCAGGGCCCGCTGGACGAGGAAGAGGGGGGCCTTCACGTTGACGGCGAAGAGCCGGTCGAAGACCTCGGGGGTGAGCTGGTGGAGCCGGCCGGAGCCGCTGGCGCCCGCGTTGTTGACCAGGATGTCGACCTCCCGTCCGGCGCCCGCCCCGGCGAGTCCCCGGTCGAGCGCGGCGTAGAAGACGTCGACGGCGTCGGGACGGTCCAGCTCGGCGCGGAAGGCGAAGGCCCGGCCGCCGTCCTTCTCCACGGCGGCCACGGTCGCCGCGGCGGCGTCCCCGTCGTTTCCGTAGTGGACGGCGACGAGGGCCCCGTCGCGGCCCAGCCGCTCGGCGATCCCCCTCCCGATGCCCCGGCTCGCGCCGGTGACGACCGCGGTCCTGCCTGCCAGTCTCGCCATGGGGGTCATGTCCTGCCTCGTCTGTGGTGGGGAAGGGGGAAAAGGGGTGCCGGGTTCAGCCGCGGGCGGCGAGGAGGCGCCGGTACCAGTCCAGGTGGCGGGGGAAGGCGGCGGTGAAGCCGGGTCCGGGCCCCCGCCCGAAGTCCGTCCAGGGACGCTCGTCGGCGAACCAGTGGTCGAGGCCGAACATCTCCAGGTGGTGGGCGGCCACCGGGTTCCCGGCGAGCAGCGCGCGGGCCTCGGCGAACCCCACGGCGGGCCCCCGGGAGGCCCGTACCCGCTCCGGCAGCAGGGGTTCGAGGGCGGCGGTCAGCTCGGCGTCGGAGACCGGGTCGGGGTGGGAGAGGCCGTACGCGCCCGGCCGGGTCGCCGGGGAGAGCGCCGCGCCCAGCAGGGCGTCCCCCAGGCTGCCCGCCTCGACCGCCGAGTGGAGCGTGCCGGTCCGGGCGAGCGGCCCGGGGAGCGCGGCGAGCAGCAGGAGGAGACCGGGGACGACGTACCGGTCGCCGGTGCCGTAGACCAGGTGCGGCCGCAGCACGGTGCCGCCGGCGTCCCTCACGTACCGCTCCCCCGCGGCCCGGCTCCGGCTGGTCGCCGAGACCGGTGCGAGCGGGAGGGCGTCGGGCGCCGCGGCCCGGAAGGGGCCGCGGCCGTGCACGGAGGCGGTGCCGAGGGCGACGATCCGCCGGACCCCGGCCCGTACGGCGGCGTCGACGAGGTCCCGGGTGCCGTGCTCGTTGACGGCCCGCAGCGTCTCCTCGGCGCCGCCGATCGCGGAGGCGCAGTGGACGACGGCGTCCGCCCCGGCGCAGGCCCGGCGCAGGCTCGCGGGGTCCCGGAGGTCGCCCCGCACGGTCTCGACGGCGGGCCTGCCGGGCCGCCCCGGGCCCGCGGCGGCCGGTTCCGCCGGGTCCGGGGCGCGGACGAGCAGGCGGACGTGGTCGAGGTCCGGGTGCGCGGCGGCCGCGGCGGCGACCCGGCTGCCGATGAAGCCGGTGGCGCCGGTGACGAGGATGCGGATTCCCATGGTCCTTCCGGTCGGTGCGGGGGCGTGCGGGGAGCGGTGGAGGGGTCAGCCCGCCAGCCGGCGCTCGAACGCGGGGAGGGGGGACGCGGTGACGGGGGGCAGGGCGGCTTCGGGGGGCGAGACGAGGGTGCAGCCGAAGACGGGGTTCCCGTCCTGGTGGCCCTCGACGCGGACCGCGACCGCCAGGGGGTCGCGGTCCGGGATCCGCTCGGCGACGATCCAGCAGGGCGTGCGGAGCTCGGCGTAGCGGGAGAAGGACACGTCGAGGACGGAGGGGAGGAAGGGGACGCCGGGCCCGGCGATCGCCTGGGCCGCCTGGCGGGCCGCCTCCAGGAGGAGCATGCCCGGCACGTGGTCGTTGGGGCGGCGGAAGAGGGTGGGGTGCGCGGTGTTGACCCGCAGCCGCCAGTGGTTCGGCCGGATGCCGGGGCCCAGGACGACGTCCTCGTCGCGCTCCCGGCCGACGGTGCGCGGGGCGACGCCCGCGGTCAGGGGGACCGGCTCGCCGAGCTCGGCGAGCTGGACGTGACGGATCCTGCGGTAGGCGGGCGCCGAGGTGCAGCCGGCGAGGCCGCCCCCGGTAGCGAGGAGGGTGCCGCCCCGGGTGAGCACGGTCGTGGTGCGCAGGCTGCGCAGGTTCCGGCCGCTCCCCCGCAGGTCGGAGAGGACGACGTCGACGGTGACCTCGGAGGAGCGGCCGTCGACGACGAGGGCGGCGGGGTCGGCGTCGTAGGACAGCTCCCGGAGGACGAACTGCGAGTCGACCGGCACCCCGAGCTCGGCGTGCGCCACGAGCATGGTGGCCTGTCGTATCGTCTCGGCGACGAGGACCGGGTCGTGCCGGTCGCCGACCGGGGAGAAGAAGGGGTGGGCCGCGGGCCATGCGGCGGATATGGAGAAGCGATTCTCCCGGAGCTGGGTCCAGTCGGTGGGGATGATGTCGGCGGGATCGGAGCGGTGGACGAACTCGCCCGGGACGCCCATAACGACTCCTCGCTCCTGCCGGTCCATGGCTTCCCCCCGCGTCCCTCTCCCCGGGCACCGTACCTGGCCCGGCGTAGAGTACGTACGTTCCGGTTTCTTTTTCAACGCTCGGCGTCACACGGCGGCAGCACACAGTGAGATTGCGGGAGGGCCCTTTGGCGCAGCAGGCGCGTGCCATCCGAACCCGGCAGGCGATCCTCGAGGCCGCCGCCGGGGTCTTCGCGGAGCGTGGCTACGAGCGGGCGACCATCGGCGAGATCCTCGCGCGTGCCGGGGTGACGAAGGGGGCGCTGTATTTCCACTTTGCGTCCAAGGAAGAAGTCGCGCTGGGCGTGCTCGCCGCCCAGATGCTCGACGAACCGCTGCCCGAGCAGCCCGTCAAGCTCCAGGAACTCATAGACCAGGGCTTCCTGCTGGCCCACCGGCTCCAGGGCGATCCGCTGGTGCAAGCGAGCGTGGCCCTGGCCATGGACAGCGGCGCGGTCAGCATCGACCGGGCCGCGCCCTTCCAGGCGTGGGTCGCGCAGGTCGCCGACATCCTCACGGTGGCGCGGGCGCGGGGCGAGCTGCTGCACCACGTCGACCTGATGGACACGGCCGAGCTCTTCTCCGGCGCCTACGCCGGGATCCAGACCATGTCGGCCATCGTGTGCGACCGCAACGACCTGACGCACCGGACGAGGGTCCTCCTGCGGACGCTGATCCCGTCGATCTGCACGCCCGCGGTGCTGCTGGAGCTCGACATGTCGGCCGAGCGGGCGGCCTCGCTGGCCGCCGAGTACACGGCCCACCGGCTCCGCCGGGACGCCGACCTGACAGATACCGAGGGTTAACCCGGCCGCTCTCCCGGCTTCCCGAAAACAGACCGGATGGTTCTTCCAGCGCCCCGACGGCACCCCGCCGCCGGGGCGCTCTGGCGTCATGGCACTGAGTGTGTTTTGCTGAGGGTACTCAGTGCCATAAACGGTGCCGTGGATGATTCCGGGTGCCACAGCCAGGTGCCACAAGCATTTCCAGGGAGCTCGAGACCATGGGCAAGGACTTCGACCTGTACCGGACCTCCGAGGAGCACGAGATGCTCCGGGAGTCGGTGCGTGCGCTGGCGGAGGCGAAGATCGCCCCGTTCGCGGCGGCGGTGGACGAGGAGGGCCGGTTCCCGCAGGAGGCCCTGGACGCGCTGGTCGCGAACGACCTGCACGCGGTCCACGTCCCGGAGAGCTACGGCGGTGCGGGCGCGGACGCGCTGGCGACGGTGATCGTGATCGAGGAGGTCGCCCGCGCGTGCGGGTCGTCGTCGCTGATCCCGGCGGTGAACAAGCTGGGCTCGCTCCCGGTGATCCTGTCCGGGTCGGAGGAGCTGAAGGCGAAGTACCTCGCCCCGCTCGCCGCCGGCGAGGCGATGTTCTCCTACGCCCTGTCCGAGCCCGACGCGGGCTCCGACGCGGCCGGCATGAAGACCCGCGCGGTCCGCGACGGCGACTTCTGGGTCCTCGACGGCGTCAAGCGGTGGATCACCAACGCCGGCGTCTCCGAGTACTACACCGTCATGGCCGTCACCGACCCCGACAAGCGCTCCAGGGGCATCAGCGCCTTCGTCGTGGAGAAGTCCGACGAGGGCGTCTCCTTCGGCGCCCCGGAGAAGAAGCTCGGCATCAAGGGCTCCCCGACCCGCGAGGTCTACCTCGACAACGTCCGCATCCCCGCCGACCGCATGATCGGCGCCGAGGGCACCGGCTTCGCCACCGCCATGAAGACCCTCGACCACACCCGCGTCACCATCGCCGCCCAGGCCATCGGCATCGCCCAGGGCGCCCTCGACTACGCCAAGGGCTACGTCAAGGAACGCAAGCAGTTCGGCAAGCCCATCGCCGACTTCCAGGGCATCCAGTTCATGCTCGCCGACATGGCCATGAAGCTCGAGGCCGCCCGCCAGCTCACCTACGCCGCCGCCGCCAAATCCGAGCGCACCGACGGCGACCTCACCTTCTTCGGCGCCGCCGCCAAGTGCTTCGCCTCCGACGTCGCCATGGAGGTCACCACCGACGCCGTCCAGCTCCTCGGCGGCTACGGCTACACCCGCGACTACCCCGTCGAGCGCATGATGCGCGACGCCAAGATCACCCAGATCTACGAAGGCACCAACCAGGTCCAGCGCATCGTCATGGCCCGCAACCTCCCGTAACCATCAGCCCGTTGAAAGGAGACAGGCCGTGACCCTGAGGATCGCCGTCTGTGTGAAGTACGTTCCCGACGCCACCGGTGACCGCGGTTTCGCCGACGACCTGACGGTCGACCGCGACGAGGTCGACGGGCTCCTCTCGGAGCTGGACGAGTACGCGGTCGAGCAGGCGCTGCGGATCTCCGAGGAGGCCGACGACGCCGAGGTGACCGTCGTCACCGTCGGTCCGGACGACGCCAGGGACGCCCTGCGCAAGGCGCTGTCGATGGGTGCCGACAAGGCCGTCCACGTCAACGACGAGGCCATCCACGGCTCCGACGTCATCGCCACCTCCGCCGTCCTCGCCAAGGCCCTGGAGAAGACCGGTTTCGACCTGGTCGTCTGCGGCATGGCGTCGACCGACGGCACCATGGGCGTGCTCCCCGCACTGCTCGCCGAGCGCCTCGACCTGCCCCAGGCCACCCTCCTCTCCGAGGTGTCGGTGGAGGACGGCGTGGTCAAGGGCCGCCGTGACGGCGACGCCGCGACCGAGTTCGTGGAGGCCCCGCTGCCGGCCGTCGTCTCGGTCACCGACCAGTCCGGCGAGGCCCGTTACCCCTCCTTCAAGGGGATCATGGCCGCGAAGAAGAAGCCGGTCGAGGAGCTGGAGCTCGACGACCTGGACATCGACGAGGACGAGGTCGGCCTGGCCGGCTCCTGGACGCTGGTCGAGACGGCCGACGCCCGCCCGGCCCGCACCCAGGGCACGATCGTCACGAACGAGGACGGCGACGGCGGCAAGCAGCTGGCCGCCTTCCTCGCCGCCCAGAAGTTCATCTGACCGCCCGTCACCCCACCTCAGGAGCAAGGAATCATGGCTGAGATCCTGGTTCTCGTGGACCACGCCGACGGTGCGGTCCGCAAGCCGGCCCTCGAACTGCTCACCCTGGCGCGCCGCCTGGGCGAGCCGTCCGCGGTCGTCCTCGGCGCCGGCGAGGCCGCCGCCTCCGTCGCCGCCACCGCCGCCGAGTACGGCGCGGCCACCGTGTACGTCGCGGACGGCGCCGAGTTCGCCGAGCGGCTCGTCGTCCCCAAGGTCGACGCGCTCGCGCAGATCGCCAAGGAGAAGGAGGTGGCCGCCGTCCTGGTGACCTCCTCCGGCGAGGGCAAGGAGATCGCGGCCCGCGTCGCGCTCCGCCTCGGCTCCGGCCTCATCACCGACGCCGTCGAGCTGGAGGCCGGCGCCGAGGGCCCGGTCGCCACGCAGTCGGTCTTCGCCGCCTCGTACACGGTGAAGTCCCGCGTCTCGCACGGCGTCCCGGTCATCACGGTCAAGCCGAACTCCGCCGCCCCGGAGGCCGCCCCGGCCGCCGGCACGGTCGAGAACGTCACCGTGGCCTTCGGCGGCAACGCGGCGAAGGTCGTCTCCCGCACCGCCCGCGTCTCCACCGGCCGCCCGGAGCTGACCGAGTCCGCCATCGTGGTCTCGGGCGGTCGCGGCGTCGGCGCCGCCGAGGGCTTCGAGGTCGTCGAGAAGCTGGCCGACTCGCTCGGCGCGGCCGTCGGCGCCTCCCGCGCCGCCGTCGACGCCGGCTGGTACCCGCACTCCAACCAGGTCGGCCAGACCGGCAAGCAGGTCTCGCCGCAGCTGTACGTCGCGGCGGGCATCTCCGGCGCGATCCAGCACCGGGCCGGCATGCAGACGTCCAAGACGATCGTCGCGGTCAACAAGGACCCCGAGGCCCCGATCTTCGACCTGGTCGACTACGGCGTGGTCGGCGACCTCTTCGAGGTGCTGCCGCAGCTCACCGAGGAGATCGGCTCCCGCTGACGCGCCCCGCACGCACGGGAGGGGGGTGGCACAGAGTGCCACCCCCCTCCCGTGCGTGCGCGTTCAGATCCAGCCGTCCAGCGGGACCTCCTCGCAGAGCCGGACGACCGGCCTGCGCCCGGTGTCCGCGGCGCTCGCGAGCTTGACCCGGACGCCCGGGCGCACCGCGTGCGGCGGCCCGTCGACCCGGCAGCGGACGACGAAGCCCTCGGCCATGTGCACCGGCCAGAGGTCCGCATCGGCGGCGGTGTGGGCCCGGCGGACGGTGATCACGCCCTCGCCCTCGCTGAGTTGGGGGGACAGGTCGGTCGACCCGCAGGTCGGACAGAGCAGGCGCTGGAAGGTGGTGGTGTGGCACCAGGCGCAGCGCTGGAAGTAGAGATCGGTGCCGGCGGCCGATTCCTCGGTCCGGACGGCGCCGGGGGTCCTCAGTCCCGTGTGGAACACGATGCCTTCTCCTCGCACTCGGCGGCTCGACCGTGCATGAGCCCCAAGATATGGCACTCAGTGCCAGCAAAGAAAGACCTGAGTTCCCTTGAATTGAGATACTGAGAACCCTCTCAGCCCTCGCCGAGGCTCGACTCCACCTCGCGCACCACGCGCCACATCGGGGTGGACCGCCGGGTGATGACGACGACCACGTCCTCGGCCCCCTCCCCCGCGGGGTCGCCCCCGGTGCCCGCCGCGGCGTCCGGGCTCCAGGTGGCGCGGACGAACTCCAGGGCGCGGTCGACCTCCTCCAGCGGCTCGCCCTCGCCGCCCGAGCGCAGCCAGCGGCGCAGGGCGTGGTTGTGGGCGGCGACGACGGCCGCGGCGGCCACGTTGGCCCGCAGGGTGCCGTCCTTGCGGTCGGCCCAGCGGGTGCGCAGGTAGTCACCGAGGGTCTTCTCGTACCGCCAGACGACGGAGAGCTCGTAGGTGCGCAGCCCCGCGACCTCACGGGTGAGGCGGTAGCGCTGGACGGAGAAGGTGGGGTTCTCCGCGTACATCCGCATGACCAGGCGGGCGGCGTCGCAGACCCGGGTCACCGGGTCGTCGGAGTCGGCGCTCGCGGCGAGGAAGCGGGTCATGTCGTCGAGGCACTGCTCGTGGTCGGGGAAGACCACGTCCTCCTTCGACGGGAAGTAGCGGAAGAAGGAGCGCCGGCCGACGCCCGCGAGGGTGACGATGTCGTCGACGGTGGTCTGCTCGTAGCCCCGCTCCAGGAAGAGCTGGAAGGCCGCGGCGATGAGGGAGTCCCGCATCGCGGGCTTCGGGGTGCTCGGGGGGTTCGTCGCCGCTGCTGCCATGCCACGAACCTAACATTCGGAACCGCCTCGTGCGGCACTCGGTGCCGGAATTTTCCGACACCGAGTGCTCTGCCGGGTGGTGGGGTCAGCGGGCCGCCATCCGCAGCGCGCCGTCCATCCGGATCGTCTCGCCGTTGAGGTAGTCGTGCTCGACGATCATGGTGACGAGCCGGGCGTACTCCTCCGGGCGCGCCAGGCGCTGGGGGAAGGTGACGCCCGCGGCGAGCCCGGACCGGATCTCCTCGCTGAAGCCCGCCATCATCGGGGTGTCGACGATGCCGGGGGCGACCGTGACGACCCGGATGCCGTACTGGGCGAGGTCGCGGGCGGCGGTGATGGTCATGCCGGCCACGCCCGCCTTGGAGGCGGCGTACGCGATCTGCCCGACCTGGCCCTCGAAGGCGGCGATGGAGGCGGTGTTGACGACGAGGCCGCGCTGGCCGTGCGCGTCGGGCTCGTGGCGGGCGATCGCCTCGGCGGCGAGCCGCATCACGTTGAACGTGCCGATCAGGTTGACGTTCAGGACGGCGCGGAACAGGTCGAGGTCGTGCGGGCCCTTGCGGCCCAGGACGCGGGCCGAGGGGGCGATGCCGGCGCAGTTCACCGCGAGGCGCAGCTCCGCCCCGTCGGCGTCGGCCTCCGCGAGCGCGGCGCGGACCTGGTCCTCGTCGGTGACGTCGGCGGCGAGCAGCCGCACGCCCTCGGGGAGTTCCCCCGCGGCGGCGACCGCCTTGTCCAGGTCGAGCCCGTAGACGGTGGCGCCGCGGGCGGCGAGCGCGGCGGCCGTGGCGGCGCCGAGCCCGGAGGCGGCGCCGGTGACGAGAGCGGCGGAGCCGGCGATGTCCATGGAACTCCTCGTTCGTGTCGTGCGGGTGACCCCGCCGGCGGGTTGGCCGTCCGGCCGGGGGCGCGTCCCCGCGGGAGGACCGCGCGGTCCGCGCGGTCTGCGCCGCCACCATAGAACCCCGTTCCCGGCCCGCGCGGGACGGGGGTCATCCGATCGGCGGACCCCGGGGTCGGCCGATCCGCGCGCGGCTCGCAGCCGGTGCGCCGACCGCCGGGACCCGGAAGCGGCCGGAGGATGAGGCGTCAGTCGATCTTCCGTCCCCGACCCGTGGAGCGACATCCCCATGAAGCACGTGAAGAAGGCCCACCGCACCCGTCTGATGACCGGCGGCGCGATCGTCGCCCTCGGCCTGGCCGGCGTCGGCGCCTACTCCGCGAGCGCCGGAGGCGGGGACACGGCCGCGGCCCCCGCGGCCGTCACCGAGGCGAAGAACGGGACCACGACCGCCACCACCCACCTGACGGTCGCCGCGGCGACGAAGGCGGCGAAGGCCGCGCTGGACGCCGCCGAGGCGGAGAACCAGCGCGTCACGGTCGCCGTCGTGGACCGCGACGGCAACACCGTCGTCACCCTGCGCGGCGACGGCGCGGGCCCGCAGTCCTACGAGTCGGCGGAGCGGAAGGCGTACACCGCCGTGGCGTGGAACGCCCCGACCTCGGAGCTCGCGAAGCGGCTCGCCCAGGCGCCGAACCTCAAGGACATCCCCGGCACCCTCTTCCTCGGCGGCGGCGCCCCGGTCACCGCCGAGGGCGCCCCGGTCGCGGGCATCGGCGTGGCCGGCGCCCCGTCGGGCGACCTGGACGAGGAGTTCGCCCGCGCGGGCGTGGCGGCCCTGGCCCGGTAGCAGACCGGCGGCCGTCCCGGGGGCGGCCGCGGCGACGGGCCCCGGAGAACGCCGAACCCCGGTGCGCCTGAAACGGGGGAACACAGGCGAACCGGGGTGGCTCCCCCGAGCATACGCCTGAAGTTGTTCAACACGAAATCACCACGGATATGTCAGGTCCGTGGTGATCGCGTGTCCGCCGGACCCGTCCCTACACGGCGGCCGGCGGGTCGACGAGGAGGGTCGCCCGGCCGATCAGCACCCGGTGGTCGGAGCAGGGGGCGGTGGTTCCCGGGACGAGCACGCCGTTCCTGATCGCCGTGCAGTCCGGGGTGGTCCTGGCGTCGGCCGTGTAGTCGCCCGAGGCGAGCCGGTCCGCGCGGACGAAGATCATGTCGATCTTGACCAGCGGCAGACCGCAGCGCAGACCGGTCTCGGGGGTGTTCGAGGTCGGTTCGCCGTACCCGGGGCAGGAGCCGCCCAGGTCGTCGAGCTCGCGGTGCGCGCCGTAGTTGTCCTCGCTGAACTTCGGCTCGGCCGCCGCGACCCCCTTGGCGTAGAGCTGGTTGAGCCGCCCGTCGTACGGCTCGGCGTTGAAGTCGCCGGCCACCATGTACGTCTGCCCCGCGGCGGCGAACCCGTCGAGCACGCCGCGCAGTTCGGCCAGCTGTCGGTAGCCGTACGGCTTCGCCTCCTCCGTCGGCGTCGCGGCGCGGGAGACCGGGCTGATGTGGACCGAGCAGAACTTCATGTTCGGCCGGTCGACCAGCGGGGCGCAGAGCAGCCCGTTGGTCACCGGGTGGAGGACGTCGTCGGCGGAGAGGTAGAAGAGGCCGCTCTCCTGCGCGAACGTGCGGTACTCGGCCTTGCCGAGCTCGTGCCGGCTGAAGATCGCCTTGCCGAAGGACTCGCCGCCGCAGATCGACGCGTGGCCCGGCCCGTCGTCCCGGCTGCCCGCCGGTATGGACTCCTGGAAGCGGGCGTAGCTCGGGTTGTCCGGGTTCCAGCTCGCCAGGGCCGTCCGGATGCTCCGGTACTGGCTGTGGCAGATCTCGTTGAACGAGACGAAGTCCACGGCGTTCTCGGCCCGCCTGATCGAGCCCACCGCCTCCTCGACCAGGCCGTTGTCGGTCCGGCCCTGGTTCATCTTGTGGCCCGATATGTTCCAGGTCCACGCCGTGTACGTCACGGCCTCCGGTTCCGCCTGCGCCGAGGCCGCCGCTCCGGTGACGTTCGTCAGCAGCGCGACCATCGCCAGCGCGCCGGCGACCAGTGTCTTCCTCATGGATCCCCCCACGGAAAGGGCGGGCGCCGCGGTGGCGCCCGCCAAAGGGGATCATGGTAGGCGGAGGATTCCCCTCCGCCCGCCGCTACTTCTCCGGGCGGGCCAGCCCCCGGCTGATGACCAGCCGCTGGATCTGGTTCGTGCCCTCGAAGATCTGCATGATCTTCGCCTCGCGCATGTAGCGCTCGACGGGGAAGTCGCGGGTGTAGCCGTAGCCGCCGAGGACCTGGACGGCGTCCGTGGTGACCTTCATGGCGGTGTCGGTGGCGATGAGCTTGGCGGCGCTGGCCTGGCGGCTGAAGGGGCGGCCGAGGTCGCGGCGGCGGGCGGCGTCCAGGTAGGTGGCGCGGGCCGCGTCGACGGCGGCGGCCATGTCGGCGAGGAGGAAGCCGAGGCCCTGGTGGTCGACGATGCGGCGGCCGAAGGTGGTGCGCTGGTTGGCGTAGTCGACGGCGGCGTCCAGGGCGGCCTGGGCGAGGCCGGTGGCGCAGGCGGCGATGCCGAGGCGGCCGTTGTCGAGGGCGCTGAAGGCGATCTGGAGGCCCTGGCCCTCGGTGCCGATCAGGCGGTCCTCCTCGATGAGGGCGCCGTCCCAGTAGGCGGAGGTGGTGGGGACCGCCTGGAGGCCCATCTTGCGCTCGGGGGCGCCGAAGGAGAGGCCCTCGGCCTCGCCGGGGGCGAGGAAGCAGGAGACGCCGTGGCCGCCGGGGGCGGTGCGGGCGAAGAGGGCGTAGAAGCCGGCCCTGCCGCCGTGGGTGATCCACGCCTTGGTGCCGGTGATCCGGTAGCCGCCGTCCTCCTGCCGCTCGGCCTTGCAGGCGAGGGCGGCGGCGTCCGAGCCGGCCTGCGGCTCGGAGAGGCTGTAGCCGCCGACGAGGCGGCCCTCCAGCATCGAGGGGAGCCAGCGCTCCTTCTGCGCGTCGGTGCCGAAGGCGTAGAGCGGGTGGCAGGCGAGCGTGTGGACGCTGGTGGCGACCGCGACGGCCGCCCAGCGGGCCGCGAGCTCCTCCAGGACCTGGAGGTAGACCTCGTACGGCTGCCCGCCGCCGCCGTACTCCTCGGGGTAGGGCAGGCCGAGCAGCCCGGCCCGGCCGAGCGTGGCGAAGAGACCCTCGGGATAGGTCTCGGCGGCCTCGTGTGCGTCCACCCGGGGCGAGAGCTCGCGGTCGGCGATCTCGCGGGTGAGGGCGATGAGGTCCGCCGCCTCGGGGGTGGGAAGCAGGCGGTCGACATCCATGGCGACTCCATCGGCGCGCAAAGTGGTACTCGGACGGGTACTCCAGTACCGCTAAAAATAGCGCACCGGAGAGCGGACGTAACCCCTCCGGTCGAGTGGCCCGGCATACTGTCCGGGTGATCGAGACCTCCGCCGCCGGTGCCCCGAAGCTCACGGGCCGCGGAGCGGCGCGCCGCTCCGCCCTCTTCGAGGAACTGGTCGCCCTGCTCGTCGACGAGGGCTTCGCCCGGCTGACCCTGGACGACCTCGCCGCCCGCCTGCACTGCTCCAAGCGCACCCTCTACGGCCTCGCCGGCAGCAAGGAGCAGCTGGTCCGGGCCGCCGTCGTGCACTTCTTCCGGCGCGCCACGGCCCGGGTGGAGGCCGTCCTGGCCGCCGCGACCGGGCCCGCCGAGCGGCTCGCCGCCTATCTGCGGGCCGTCTCCGCCGAGCTGGCCCCGGTCTCCCCGCGCTTCTTCGACGACGTGGCCGCCTTCGAGCCCGCCGCCGAGGTGTACGAGCGGAACACCCGGGCCGCCGCCGGCCGGGTGAAGGAGATCATCGAGGAGGGCGTCAGGGCCGGCGTCTTCCGGGAGGTCCACGTGGCCTTCGCCGCCGACATCATCGCCTCCGTCATGGTCCGCATCCAGCGCCGCCAGGTGGCCTCCGCCACCGGCCTCGCGGACGCGGAGGCGTACGACCAGCTGGCCGAGCTGCTGCTCAGCGGGCTGCGCCGGGCCTGAAGCGGCCCCGGACGAACCACCCCGCCGGACGGACCGCCACCGTCCGCCGGACCACCACCGCGAAGGAGCCCAGTGACCAGACCGAACGGCCGGACCGTGCGGGACCTGCGGCGCGAGAACCGCACCGCGGTCCTCCGGCGGCTCTACTTCGACGGCCCCATGAGCCGCTTCTCGCTCGGCCCCGCCACCGGGCTCAGCTCGGGCTCCATCAGCAACGTCGTCGCGGAGCTGGTCGCCGAGGGCCTCGTCGAGGAGGCCGGCAGCGTCGACTCGGCCGGCGGGCGCCCCCGCATCCTGCTGCGCGTCGCCCCCGCCGGGGGGCGCATGATCGGCGTCGACATCGGCGAGACCCGGGTCCGGATCGAGCTCTTCGACCTCACCCTCACCGAGCTCGCCCGCGCCGAGCGCCCGCTGGCCCCCTCGGGGACCGGGAGCGGGCGGTACGACGTCGGGGTCGTCGTGGGCCACGTCCGCGAGGGCATCGCGGAGGTGCTGCGGGAGGCGGACGTCCCCGCCGGGGCGCTCCTCGGCGTCGGCGTCGGCGTCCCCGGCATCGTCGAGCACCCCGAGGGCGGCGGGGCGGTGGTGCACGGGCAGACGATCGGCTGGGACGCGGTGCCGCTGGAGCGGCTGCTGCGCGAGGCGGTCGACCTGCCGGCGGAGGTGCCGTACCGGATCGAGAACGGCGCCCAGACCCTCGGCCAGGCCGAGACCTGGTTCGGCGCGGGCCGGGACGCGGCGAGCGCCGTCGTGGTCCTCTTCGGCTCCGGCGTCGGCGCCTGCGTGACCACCGACCCGCTGGGGCCGGGGCGCGCGCTGGAGTGGGGCCACCTGAAGGTGCGGGTCCGGGGGCGGCGCTGCCGCTGCGGCGCCCGGGGCTGCCTGGAGGCGTACGCCGGCGCGGGGGCGCTCCTGGAGCGGTGGCGGGAGGCCGGCGGCGAGCCCCCGGCGGGCGCCGACGAGGAGACCGCGCTCGCCGCGCTGCTGACCGCCGCGTATCCCTCGGAGGGCGCCCCGGACCCGGCCGCGCTCGCCGTCCTGGAGGAGACCGCCGAGTACCTGGGCGCCGGCTTCGCCGACCTCGTGAACCTCTTCCAGCCGGAGCGGATCCTCGTCGGCGGCTGGGCCGGACTGCTGCTCGGCGCCCGTTTCCTGGCATCCGTCGAGGAGCACGCCCGCGCGTACGCCCTGGCGTACCCGGCGGCCCGGGTCACCATCGGCATGGGCATGCTCGGCCCGGAGGCGGTCACCGTGGGCGCGGCGATACTCCCCCTGGCCGACTTCTTCGCGCGCGGCGGTCGCCACGAGTCCCCCGGCCCGGCCGGCGAGCCCCCGGCCTGGGCGGAGACCGTCCGGGAACGCGCGGCCCGCTGACCCCACCGGGCGCGGGAGCGGGTACGCGGCTCCCGGACCGATGCGGGTACGGCGCCGGGCCCCGGTGAGTAGCCGTACTCACGCGGACCCTTCCGCTCCCGGCCTACCGTCGGTCCGGGAGACGCGGACGGCGGCGGGGAGGCCCTCATGGCACGGTCACGGCGCGGCGCGGGGCGCCGTCGGGCGGGGGCGCTCGCCCTGGTCCTGGCGGCGGCCGGCGTCACCGGCTGCGGGACCTTCTCGACCGGGGACGACCGGGGGCGCGCGGTGGAGATCGCGGAGCGGGTCGCCCCCGGCGAGCTGGAGGTGATCGGCGCCCGCACGCTCTTCCCGCAGGCCGGCGGCTCGGAGGTGAGCTTCCGCGTGGTGGGCGACGCCGACGCCGTCGTCCGGCTGCGGGTGGACGCGGAGAAGAGCGACTGCGAGGGCCGCGACTGCGCGGAGCGGCTGACCGCCGCGGTCGCCGACGCGCGGCGGGAGGCGGACGGGTTCCGGCTGATGCGGCGGGAGTTCGGGGCGTGCGGGTACGAGGTGCACGGGCTGTCCGCCGACGGGACGGGGCCGTGGATCGCCGCCCCCGTCGACGCGGAGTCCGTACGTCCCCTGGTCGCGTCCGTCGGCGCCTGCCTGGAGCGGTGGACCCGGGCCCGGGGCGGCGCGGCGCCCCCGTACCTCTCCGTGAAGGTGGCCCCGCCGGAGCGCGCGGACGGCCTTCCCGGCGACCCCGGGCTCCCCTCCCTGGTGCGGCTCACCTCCGGCGAGCGGCTGGGGAGGCTGGGCTCGGGGACGTACCACCGGGTGGGGTTCCGCGCGGGGCCCGGCGGGCGGCTCGACCGGGACTCGGGCGAGATCGACCTCGTCCAGCCCTTCGAGGAGCGGCAGCGCTTCGCCGCGGCGGTCCGGGAGGCGGCGGCCGAGTGGCTCCGCACCCGCGCCGAGCCGCCGCTGCCGGACGCGGTGACCTCCGAGTTCACCGGCGTCTGGAAGCTGGTCCCGGGCCGGGTCGACCGGTTCGGCGGCTGGGTCCTGTACTGCGAGCGGCCCGAGGGCGAGCGCCCGGTCTGCCCGGGGCGGCACGCCCTGGCGGTCACGGTCGGCCCGGACGGCGCCCTGACCGCCGAACCGCGGGCCTTCCGGGACGTCCGGGAGGGCAACGGCCTCCTCGGCCTCCCGGACGAGGGGGACGGCGCGCCGTCGTACGCCTGGCCCGGCCCCTGAGCACGGGCCCGGCCGGGCCCCGGTCCTCGCCGGGGGTCCCCCCGTACGGCGGGGCCCCGTACGCCGGTCGGCCCCGGGCGCCGGTCGGTGCCGGGCGTCAGTCCTGGCCCCGTCCCGTCCCGCCCGGGACGGGACGGGGCGCGCGGGTGACGAGGACCTCGCCGTCGGCGGTGGCGGTGGCCGTGAAGCCGGCCTCGCGGAAGACGCTGAGGAGGGCCTGGCCGAGCACCGCGCGGATGCCGTCCATCCGGGCGAACCCGGCGACCTCGGGGTCGTCGGCGTGGGCGGCGATGGCGGGCCGGACGAGGGCGTCGGCGTGCCAGCCGACCCGGACGCCGTCGCCGTGGGCCATCACGGTGAGGCCGCTCCCGGAGCCGTAGCCGGCGCGGGCCAGCACGGTCTGCACCTCGTGGATCAGCCGCCCGTCCGTCACGGGTCCTCCGTCCGCTCTCCGTACCTTCCCCTCCGGCACCTCCCATTCTGGCGGCAGACCGCTCCGGGGGCAGGCCGCGGGGAGTGACGTGCGGGGGGGGGAGCCGGGATCTAGGCGACGGAGCCGATGCGGCCCGCGACGGGGGCGTCCGGGCCGTCGTGGTGGATCGGGGTGTGGGCGCCCGTGAGGGAGACGCCGCTGCCGCCGCGGCGGTCGGCGACGATCTCCGCGGCGATCGACAGGGCCGTCTCCTCCGGGGTGCGGGCACCGAGGTCGAGGCCGATCGGAGAGCGCAGGCGGGCCAGTTCGAGTTCGGTGACGCCGACCTCGCGGAGCCGGGCGTTGCGGTCCTCGTGGGTGCGGCGGGAGCCCATCGCGCCGACGTAGGCGACGGGGAGCCTCAGGGCGGCCCGGAGGAGGGGGACGTCGAACTTGGCGTCGTGGGTGAGCACGCACAGGACGGTACGGGCGTCGACCTCCGTCGACTCCAGGTAGCGGTGGGGCCACTCGACGACGACCTCGTCGGCCTCGGGGAAGCGCCGGGCGGTCGCGAAGACCGGGCGGGCGTCGCAGACGGTGACGTGGTAGCCGAGGAACTTGCCGACCCGGACGAGCGCGGAGGCGAAGTCGATGGCACCGAAGACGATCATGCGGGGGGCGGGGACGGAGGACTCGACGAGCAGGGTCAGCGGCTGTCCGCAGCGGCTGCCGTCCTCGCCGATCTCCACCGTGCCGGTGCGGCCGGCGTCGAGCAGGGCGCGGGCCTCGGCGGCGGCGGTGCGGTCCAGCTCCGGGTGGCCGCCGAGCCCGCCCTCGTACGAGCCGTCCGGGCGGACCAGGAGCGCCCGGCCGAGCAGCTCGCCGGGGCCGGAGACGATCCGGGCGAGGGCCGCCGCCTCCCCCGAGACGGCGGCGGCCAGCGCGGCGGGGAAGACCCCGCCGCGGACCGGGGTGACGAGGATGTCGATGATGCCGCCGCAGGTCAGACCGACCGCGAAGGCGTCCTCGTCGCTGTAGCCGAAGCGTTCGACGACGACCTCGCCGTCGTCGAGCGCCGCCCGGCACAGCTCGTACACCGCGCCCTCCACGCATCCGCCGGAGACCGAGCCGATCGCCGTGCCCTCGCTGTCGACGGCGAGCGCGGCGCCGGGCTGCCGGGGCGCGCTGCCGCCGACGGCCACGACGGTGGCCACGGCGAAGTCGCGTCCCTGCTCGACCCACCGGTGCAGCTCTTCGGCGATGTCCAGCATGTCGGTCTCCTTGGCGGTGTGGGGAGGGCGGCGGTCGGGCGTCAGCTGACGCCCAGCCATCCCTCGATGGGGTGAAGGGCGAAGAACACGATGAATATCGCGGTCAGGCACCACATGAACGCGCCGACCTCGCGGGCCTTGCCCTGCGCCACCTTGATGACGGTGTAGGCGATGACGCCGGCCGCGACGCCCGGGGTGATGCTGTAGGTGAACGGCATCAGGACGACGGTCAGGAAGACCGGGATGGCGACGGAGCTGTCGCCCCAGTTCACGTGCTTGGCGTTCATCATCATCATCGCGCCGATGACGACCAGGGCGGCGGAGCCGACCTCGCGGGGCACGATCTGGGTGATGGGGGTGAAGAAGAGGCAGGCCGCGAAGAACAGGCCGGTGATCACCGAGGAGAAGCCGGTGCGGGCGCCCTCGCCGACGCCGGTGGCGGACTCCACGAAGACGGTCTGGCCGGAGGCGCCGGAGACGCCGCCGATCGCGCCGCCCGCGCCGTCGATGAAGAGGGCCTTGGACAGGCCGGGCATGCGGCCCTTGTCGTCGGCGAGGTTGGCCTCGGTGCCGACGCCGATGATGGTGGCCATGGCGTCGAAGAAGCCGGCGAGGACCAGGGTGAAGACGATGACGCCGACGGTGATGTAGCCGACGTCGCCCCAGCCCCCGAAGGAGACGTCGCCGAAGAGCGAGAAGTCCGGGGCGGAGACCGCGCTGCCCTTGAGCTCCGGGGAGCCGTTGGCCCAGGAGCCGGGGCCCTTGGCGGGGATGTCGGCGACGGCGTTGACGATCAGGGAGACGATCGTGCCGCCGACGATGCCGATGAGGATGGCGCCGGGGACCTTGCGGGCCTGGAGGGCGAAGATCGCGAGCAGGGTGACCGCGAAGATCAGGACCGGCCAGCCGACGAGTTCGCCGCCGGAGCCCATGGTGACGGGCGGGCCGAACTGCGGTCCCGCGCCGACGAAGCCGGCCTTGTTGAAGCCGATCAGGGCGATGAAGAGGCCGATGCCGATGGTGATGCCGTGCTTGAGCGGCAGCGGGATGGCGTTCATGATCATCTCGCGGAGGCCGGTGACCACCAGGAGACAGATCACCAGGCCGTAGACCACGCACATGCCCATGGCCTGCGGCCAGGTCATCTGGGGGACGACCTGGGTGGCGAGCACGCCGGAGACGCTGAGGCCGGCCGCGAGGACGAGCGGGACCTTGCCGACGAAGCCCATCAGCAGGGTGGTCACCGCCGCCGCGAGGGCGGTCGCCGTGATGACGGCGGAGGAGGCGAGGACGTGCTTGTCGACGTCCGGGCCGCCCAGGAGGATCGGGTTGAGCAGGAGGATGTACGCCATCGCCATGAAGGTGGTGACGCCACCGCGGATCTCCGTGCCGACGGAGGATCCTCTCTCCGAGATGTGAAAGTACCGGTCGAGCCAAGACCGTCCGGCGGGGTTGCGCGAGCCGGAGCCCGCGTCTTCCGCTGCGGTCTTGGGCTCCACGGACGACTGGGTCATGGGGCCTACTCCCAAGGTTCAAAGGGGCACCCGCATCAGATGTCGAACTCTGAGGTGGAGAACGCGGGATTTGGGATATTTCGTTGGCTGCACGACCCGGGGGACGGCCCGAGACGAACGGGGTGCTGCGGGGCACTGCGGGGATACGACTCCGGGCGGCGCGTGCGCGGGGAAGGTGTGACGTTCCCGGGGAGGCGCGCACCGCCCGGAGGGTCCTACAGGGTGCCGGTGAGCGCCTCGGGGCGGACCGGCGTCTTATTGAGCTCCAGGCCCGTCGCCGCCCGGATCGCCGCGAGGACGGCCGGCGTGGACGACAGGGTCGGGGCCTCGCCGATGCCCCGCACGCCGTACGGCGCGTTGGGGTCGGCCAGTTCGAGGTAGTCGACCGGGATGGTCGGCGTGTCGAGGATGGTGGGGATCAGGTAGTCCGTGAAGGAGGGGTTGCGCACCTTCGCGGTCTTCGGGTCGACGATGATCTCCTCCATCACCGCGACGCCCAGGCCCTGGGTGGTGCCGCCCTGGATCTGGCCGACCACGGAGAGCGGGTTGACCGCCTTGCCGACGTCCTGGGCGCAGGCCAGTTCGATGACCTTGACCAGGCCGAGCTCGGTGTCGACCTCCACCACCGCGCGGTGCGCGGCGAAGGCGTACTGCACGTGGCCGTCGCCCTGGCCGGTGACGAGGTCGAAGGCCTGGGTCGGACGGTGCCGCCACTCCTCCTCGACCTCCACGGCCTGGTCCTCCAGGACGTCCGCGATGGTGGCGAGGGCCTCGCCGCCGTCGGTGACGACCTTGCCGCCCTCCAGGAGGAGTTCGGCGTTGGCCCACGCCGGGTGGTACGAGCCGAACTTGCGCCGGCCGATCTCCAGGACCTTCTCGCGGACGAGCTCGCAGGAGTTCTTGATGGCGCCGCCGGTCATGTACGTCTGGCGGCCCGCGGAGGTCGAACCGGCCGAGCCCACCTGGGTGTCGGCGGGGTGGATGGTGACCTGCTGGACGCCGAGCTCGGTGCGGGCGATCTGGGCGTGGATGGTGACGCCGCCCTGGCCGACCTCCGCCGCGGCGGTGTGGACCGTGGCGACGGCCTCGCCGTTGATGACCTCGATGCGGATCTTGGCGGTCGAGTAGTCGTCGAAGCCCTCGGAGAAGCCGACGTTCTTGATGCCGACCGCGTAGCCGACGCCGCGCACGACGCCCTCGCCGTGCGAGGTGTTGGACAGGCCGCCGGGCAGCGCGCGGACGTCCGCGCCCTCGCCGGCGGTCTCCCACTGGCGCTCCGGCGGCAGCGGGCGGGCCTTGACCCGGCGCAGCAGCTCGGCGACCGGGGCCGGCGAGTCCACGACCTGGCCGGTCGGCATGATCGTGCCCTGCTCCATGGCGTTGAGCTGGCGCAGCTCCACCGGGTCCATGCCCAGCTTCGCCGCGAGCTTGTCCATCTGGGCCTCGTAGGCGAAGCACGCCTGGACCGCGCCGAAGCCGCGCATGGCGCCGCAGGGCGGGTTGTTGGTGTAGAGGCCGATCGCCTCGATCTCCACGTCCTCGACGACGTAGGGGCCGATCGAGAGGGAGGAGGCGTTGCCGACGACCGAGGCCGTGGAGGAGGCGTACGCGCCGCCGTCGAGCACGATCCTGCACTTGACGTGCGTGAGCTTGCCGTCCTTGGTGGCGCCGTGCTCGTACCAGAGCTTCGCCGGGTGCCGGTGGACGTGCCCGAAGAAGGACTCGTACCGGTTGTAGACCATCTTGACCGGCTTGCCGGTGCGCAGGGCGAGGACCGAGGCGAGGATCTGCATGGAGATGTCCTCGCGGCCGCCGAAGGCGCCGCCGACACCGGCCATGGTCATCCGGACCTTCTCCTCGGGCAGGCCGAGGCAGGGCGCGATCTGCTTGAGGTCCGAGTGCAGCCACTGGGTGGCGACGTAGAGGTCGACGCCGCCGTCCTCGGCCGGCACGGCGAGGCCGGACTCGGGGCCGAGGAACGCCTGGTCCTGCATGCCGAAGGTGTACTCGCCGGTGACGATCACGTCGGCGCGCTTCGCGGCCTCGGCGGCGTCGCCGCGGATGATCGGCTGGCGGTGCACGATGTTGGGGTGCGGGACGTGACCGGAGTGGTGGTCGTCGCGGTTCTCGTGCACCAGGATCGCGTCGGGGGCGAGGGCGGACGCCTCGTCCGTGACGACCGGGAGCTCCCGGTACTCGACCTTGATCTTGGCGGCGGCGCGGCGGGCGGTCTCCGGGTGGTCGGCCGCCACGAGGGCGACCGGCTCGCCGTGGTGGCGGACCTTGCCGTAGGCGAGGACCGGGGTGTCCTGGAACTCCATGCCGTAGTTCTTCGCGGCCGGCAGGTCCTCGTGGGTCAGCACGGCGTAGACGCCGTCCATCGTGAGGGCCTCGGAGGTGTCGATGGACACGATCTCGGCGTGTGCGACGGTGGAGCGCAGGATCTGGCCCCACAGCATGTCCTCGTGCCACATGTCCGAGGAGTAGGCGAACTCGCCGGTGACCTTGAGGGTGCCGTCCGGGCGGAGCGTGGACTCGCCGATGCCGCCCTTGACGTGGTTCTGGGTGACGTCGGTGGGCGTGCCCACCGGTACGGTACGGGTGTTCTGAGCCATCGTCAGACCGCCTCTCCCTGACGCTCCTGGCGCGCGGCCGCCAGGCGGACCGCGTCGAGGATCTTCTCGTAACCGGTGCAGCGGCAGAGGTTGCCGGAGAGCGCCTCGCGGATGTCCGCGTCCGTCGGGGACGGGTTGCGCTCCAGCATCTCGTCGGCCGCGACCAGCAGGCCGGGGGTGCAGAAGCCGCACTGGACGGCGCCGGCGTCGATGAACGCCTGCTGGATCGGGGAGAGTTCGACGCCCTCGCCGGTCTGGGAGTCCTGCGGCTTCGCCTCCCACTTCTTGGCGGAGTCGATGGAGGTGCCACAGGCGCCGGAGGCGCAACCGCCGTGCTCGGCACGCTGCTTGGCGTAGTCCGCCAGCCCCTCGACCGTGACGACCTCGCGGCCCTCGGCCTGACCGGCGGCGACGAGACAGGAACAGACCGGCACGCCGTCGAGGCGGACCGTGCAGGAACCGCACTCGCCCTGCTCGCAGGCGTTCTTGGAGCCGGGCAGGCCCAGGCGCTCGCGGAGGACGTAGAGGAGGGACTCGCCCTCCCAGACGTCGTCGGCTTCCTGCGGACGGCCGTTGACGGTGAAATTGACGCGCATGGTCATGCAGCTCCCTCAAGCGGGCGGCCGGTGCCGCGGTACTGCTCCCAGGTCCAGCCCAGCTGGCGGCGGGCCATGATGCCGACGGCGTGGCGACGGTACTTCGCGGTGCCGCGGACGTCGTCGATCGGGTTGGCGGCGCCCGAGCACAGGTCGGCGAACTGCTTCGCGATCGACGGGGTGATGATCTTGCCGTTGTCCCAGAAGCCGCCCTCCTCCAGGGCCGCGTTCAGGAAGGACTCGGCCTCCTTGGCGCGGATCGGGGTGGGCGCGGCCGAACCGATGCCGGTGCGGACGGTCCGGGTCTCCGGGTGCAGTGCCAGGCCGAAGGCGCAGACGGCGATGACCATCGCGTTGCGGGTGCCGACCTTGGAGTACTGCTGGGGGCCGTCCGCCTTCTTGACGTGGACGGTCTTGATGAGCTCGTCGGGCTGGAGCGCGTTGCGCTTCACGCCGGTGTAGAACTCGTCGATCGGGATGAAGCGGCTGCCGCGCACCGACTCGACCTCGACCTCGGCGCCGGCGGCGAGGAGGGCGGGGTGGGCGTCACCGGCCGGGGAGGCGGTGCCGAGGTTGCCGCCGACTCCTCCCCGGTTGCGGATCTGGGGGGAGGCGACCGTGTGGGAGGCGAGCGCCAGGCCCGGCAGCTCGGCCCGCAGGTTCTCCATGATCTGCGTGTACGGAACGGAAGCGCCGAGCCGGACGTTCTCCTCGCCGACCTCCCACTCGCGCAGCAGCTCGATGCGGTTCAGGTCCAGCAGGTACTCGGGTCGCCGGTGGTCGAAGTTGATCTCGACCATGACGTCGGTACCGCCGGCGATGGGCACGGCTGTGGGGTGCTCTGCCTTGGCGGCGAGCGCCTCCTCCCAGCTGGCGGGGCGAAGGAAGTCCATGGTGGCTCTCTTCTAGTGATTCTGGTGGGGGTCGGACGTCTGGGCCCTGGGGGACGTTCGGCCCTCGACTTCGGTGTTCATGTCCTGTTCACGCGGTGTGTGGCCTAGTACACAAGCCCGCCGACCCGGTGTGCAGTAACCGAAAACATGAAGGAGTTGGCCGGTGCCCCGGCACGTCTTGTAGATTCGAACGAAAGGCGGACACCTGTCACCTCGCTGTTTCCCCCTGGAAACGGTGACACCACTCCGCCGACCCCACCCGTCGACTATGCGACAACCCCACCACCCACTCGAAGGAACGGCGGCGACACCATGCGGCTGCGCGCACTGCTGGAGAACGACGCGCTCGGGCTGCGCCTGCTGGGCGGCGAGGACGAGCTGGACCGCTCGGTCCGCGGCGTGATGACCACGGACCTCAAGGACCCCAGCCGCTACCTGTCGGGCGGCGAGCTGGTGCTCACCGGTCTGGCCTGGCTGCGGGAGCCGGCCGACGCCGAGCCCTTCGTCCGGATCCTCAGCCAGACCGGGGTGGCCGCGCTCGCGGCCGGCGAGGCCGAGCTCGGCGACATCCCCGACGATCTCGTGACGGCGTGTTCGCGCCATCGCCTGCCGCTCTTCGCGGTCAACGAATCCGTTGCGTTCGCGACGATCACCGAGCACGTCGTCCGCCAGGTCTCCGGCGAGCGGGCCGGCGACCTGGCGGCCGTCGTGGACCGGCACCGGCGCCTGATGACCTCCGGTCCGGCCGGCGGCGGCCCGGAGGCCGTCCTCGACCTCCTCGGCTCCGACCTGGACCTGCGGGCCTGGGTCCTGTCCCCCACCGGACGGCAGATCGCGGGCGCCGGCGAGCCCCTCGACCCGGCCCTCGCCGCCGGCCTGGCGGGCGAGCACCTGGCCGCCACCCGGACCGGCCGGCGCGGCCCGCACCGGCTGACCTCGCACGGCACGGCGTACTCGCTCTTCCCGATCCGCAACACCGGCCGGGCCGCCGGGCCCGCCGCCCGGGACGTGCGCGAGACGGTCCTGTCGGACTGGCTGCTCGCCGTCGAGGCCGACGCCGGGGACTGGCCGGCCGCCCGGCTCGACCTGCTCCAGGGCGTCACCCAGCTGATCTCCGTCGAGCGCGACCGGCGCGACGCGGCCCGCACGGTGCGCCGCCGCCTCGCCCAGGAGGTCCTGGAGCTGGTGCAGACGGGTGCCGCGCCCGCCGAGATCGCGGCCCGGCTGCGGGTCGCCGCCCCGGTGCTGCTGCCCGGCCTCGGCGCCGCCCCGCACTGGCAGGTCGTCGTCGCCCGCGTCGAGTGGGACCAGGACGGCGGCCAGGCCCCGATCGAGGCCGGCCCGGTCACCCAGGCGCTCCTGGAGGAGATCCTGGTGGACCCGGCGACCGCCGGCGCCGAGTCCGCCGACCGGATCGCCGTCGCCCACACCGGCGACGAGGCCATCGCGCTGGTGCCGCTGGCCGGCGGCCCGCTCCCGGAGAGCGAGGACG
Organism: Streptomyces filamentosus; assembly: GCF_014654895.1. Taxonomy (GTDB): domain Bacteria; phylum Actinomycetota; class Actinomycetes; order Streptomycetales; family Streptomycetaceae; genus Streptomyces; species Streptomyces filamentosus. The sequence goes on from NZ_BNBE01000001.1 coordinate 470,702, forward strand.
ACGGCCCGGCCCCCGCCCTGGGCCTGCACGCGGACGCCCTGCTCGCGGCGGTACGGGCTCCGCTCTCGGCGGGCCTCGCCGACGACGGGCGGCTCACGCTGGGCGTCAGCGCCGCCGTGCACTCGGCGGAGGGCCTGCGCGGCGCCCTGGAGGAGGCCCGGCACGCCCGCCGGGTGGCGGCCGCCCGCCCCGGCCGGGTCTGCGCGGCGGGCCACCACGAGCTGGCCTCGCACGTGCTGCTGCTGCCCTTCGTCCCGGACGACGTGCGGCGCGCCTTCACCGCCCGGCTGCTCGACCCGCTGCGGAACTACGACCGGCGCCACCGCGCCGAGCTCATCCCGACGCTGGAGGCGTTCCTGGACTGCGACGGCTCCTGGACGCGCTGCGCGACCCGGCTCCACCTGCACGTGAACACGCTGCGCTACCGGGTGGGCCGGATCGAGCAGCTGACGGGCCGGGACCTGTCCCGCCTGGAGGACAAGCTCGACTTCTTCCTCGCCCTGCGCATGAGCTGACGCCCGCGTCACGAGGTGACGCCCCGCGCGCGAGCCGACGCCTCCTCATGAGCCGACAGCCCCGCGCGGGCCGGCGCCGTCCCGCCCTCGGCCGGGTGCCTTCCGGAAGGCACCCGGCCGCTTGCGGAATTCACTCCTTCGGCTGAGTCCTGAGGGGTGGGACGAGGCCCCTCGGCGCACCCTTCCGCCGCCGCCCCGCGCACCGCCGCCCTCCCTGATCACCCCCGTGATCACGGGCCCCGGCGGCCCCCGACGGCCCCTCCGCCCCGGCTCCGGCGGCGCGCCCCACCCGCTCCGCGGCTTTGTGAAATTTTTCACCCGACCCCTTGGCCGGGTACTCCCCTTCGTGCTGAGATGCCGTCCTACTCAACAGCTCGATGGCGCGCTCGGGGAGGGCAATGTGGCGGACACCGCCATGTCTGGTTCCGAATCAGGGGGCGGCGGAGACCCGTCCCTCGCCCACGGCAAGGAGACTCCGGTGGAGACCGCCATATGGCGGCTCCGCTCCCGCGGCTGCTGGGCCGACGCGGCGGCGCTGCTCGCCCCCCGCGCCCACGAACCGGCCGCCGCGCTCGAACGGGCCGCGCTGCTGATCGAGCGCTGCCTCTACACCGAACAGGGCTGGGCCGAGGCCGAGGAGGCGCTGCGCGCCGCCGAGGCGGTCGCGAGCAGCGACGAGGAGCGCGGCGCGGCGGCCTGCGAACGCGGCTACCTCGCCTACGCCTCCACCCTCCTCGGCGTGCGGGACCGCGCCGACGAGGCCCGGATGGCGCTGGGCCGGGCCGCGGCCCTGATCGCCCCCTCGGCGGCGGGCCGTCCGCTGCTGGACTACCGGCGCGGGCTGATCGCGCAGAACCTCGGCGACTCCCCGCAGGCGGCCAGGGCCGCGTACCGCCGCGCGCACGCCGGGGCGACCGCGCAGGACGACCGGCTGCTGCTCTCCTCCACCTGGCGGCACCTCGCCGGACTGGCCCTGCGCGAGGGCGAGTTGGCGGAGGCCCGGCACGGCTTCGCCGAATCGCTGCGGATCCGGGAGGAGTTGGGCTATCTGGTCGGCACGGCTCCGGCGCTGACCGCGCTGGCCGACACGGAGACGGAACCGGAGGCGGGCCGGCTGCGCGCCGAGGCCCGCCGCCTCTTCCGCCTCCTGGGCGGCGTGCCGACCTGGCTGGCCGGCCAGCTGACGCCCCGCACCGCCATGTGACGGGGCGTCACCCTCACCGCGGTTCGAGGCAGACGAGGCTCTCGTCGGTGCCGACGACGAGCGCCCCGGTGGCGGTGACCGCGACGGCGCGGACCGCCGGGCCCGGCCGGAAGGAACGGCGCCGGCCGCCCTCGGCGGGGATCAGCTCGACCCGTCCGTCCGCCCAGGCGGCGGCGACGAGCGGGCCGCCGGGGGCGGGGGCCGCGTGCAGGGCCACGACCGGCGCCCCGCGCTCGGCCAGGGGCTCGGGGACGGGCGCGCGGCCGGGGGTCCACAGCCGGACGGTGCCGTCGGCGCCGCCCGAGCAGACGAAGGGGGTCTCCGACTCGACGGCGGTCACCGCCGTGACCCGGCCGCTGTGCGCGGCGGCCTGGTGGAGGCCGGTCACCCCGAAGGCGTGGACGGAGCCGAGCCGGTCCCCCACCACCACCGAGCCCGCGATGGCCGCGAGGGCCGTGCCGGGGTGCCGGGACAGGGTGGTGGAGACGGCCTCGGTCAGCCGCTCCAGATAGGGCGGCCGGGGGGCCGTGCCCGGCACCGTGTGCAGCCGGCCGCGTTCGTCGAGCAGCAGCACCGTGCCGTCCGCGGTGGGCGCGAGGGCCGTGATCCGGCCGCCGGCCCGGTGCGCGAGCCGTCCCTCGGGGGCGGCGTCGGACTCCCGCACCAGCCGGACCGTGCCCGTGCCGTCGCCGACCAGCAGCAGTCCGGCCGAGGGGCCCCCGGCGGTGGCGCCGAGCACCGCGACCGGTCCGGGCCAGGGCGGGGCGACGTCGCCGCGGTGCCGCGCCCAGCGCATCCGCCACGGCGCGGCCCCGGCCCGCGCGGCGAGGGCGGGCCGCAGCCGGGGGTCGGCGCCGTCGCCGAGCGCGGTGAGCAGCACCAGGGCCCGGCCGGCCGGGCCGTCCGCCGCGCACACCGCCTGTCCGGCCCGCAGCCAGGCGTCCCGCAGCCCGCCGTGGTCCTCGGCGCGGGCGGCGTAGCCGGTGGTGACGAGCAGCGGGTCGGCGGCGCAGACGGCGGCGGGGTCGGAGAGCTCGGGCAGCGGGGGCGAGGGCGGGGCGGACGGGACGGGCGGGACGTCCCCGTCCCCTTCGAGGTCGACGACGGTGGTGCGGGCGGCCCGGGGCGGCCGGGTGCCGGTGCGGACCTCCACCACCAGCCGGATCCGGCCGATCTCGGCGAGCCCGGCGAGGAGTTCGGCGACGGCCTCCGGCTCGGCGGCGGCGTGCAGGTCGGTGAGGAGCAGGACGGTCCGCCCGGCACGGCGGGCCTCGCTGGTGGCGAGGGCGGGGGCGAGGTCGGCGGGGGTCCTGGCGACCACGCCCAGGCGGTCGGCCAGCGTCCAGGCCACGCCGAGGGCGCTCTGCCCGGCGAGGGGGACGAGGACCCGGGCGGTCCTGGTCCGGCCGCGCCGGGCCCGGGTCTCGTGCCCGGCGAGCCAGCCGAGCAGCGCCGTCTTCCCGCTCCCCGCGCCCCCGGTGACCAGGCACAGCCGGGGCGCGTCCGGGTCGGTGAGCCAGCCGAGCAGGGCGGTGGCCCCGGGGTCCGCACCGCTGCTGGGGGAGGGTCGGCGTCCGTCCGCGGGGGACGGGGTCGCGGACGGCATGGGGCACACCTCACGGGTGACGCGGTACGGGCTGACGCCCCCGACCTTAGTGGGCCCCGGTGACGCGGGGCGCCCCCTCCGCCGCACCCCTTCCACCGCACTTTCCGGCCACTCCCCGGACGGCGCCCGGGGAGCGCCCCGCTCCCCCTCTCAGGCTCCGGCGAAGTGCTCCCGCACCAGGGCCTCGACGACCGGGAGGTCCTGGGCGGCCAGGGCGTCCAGGAGCGCGCTGTGCTCGGCGGCGTCGGCGACCAGGTCGGCGTGGCGCGGGACGGGGGCGCTGAGGAGGGGCCACTGGGAGCGGCGGTGGAGGTCGTCGGCGATGGCGAGGAGCTGCTCGTTCCCGGCGAGGGCGAGGACCGCGTGGTGGAAGGCGCGGTCGGTCTCGGCGTAGTGGGCGCGGTCGCCGCGGGCCGCCGCGGCGCCGGTGGCCTCGGCGAGCGGGCGGAGTCCGGCCCAGCGCGCGGCGGGGACGGTGCGGGCCAGCCGCAGCATGACCGGGACCTCGATGAGGGCGCGGACCTCGGCCAGCTCGGCCAGCTCGCGGGGGGTGCGGACGACGACGCGGAAGCCTCGGTTGGGGACGACCTCGACGGCGCCCTCGACGGCGAGGCGCTGCATGGCCTCGCGGACGGGGGTGGCGGAGACGCCGAAGCGCTCGCCGAGGGCGGGGGCGGAGTAGACCTCGCCGGGCCGCAGCTCCCCGGCGACGAGGGCGGTGCGCAGGGCGTCGAGGACCTGCCCCCGGACCGAGTGCCGCCGCACGGCCCGCGGACCGCCGCCGGGCAGGGGGGCCTCGCCGTGGGTGTGCTCGCCCCGCGCCTGCTCGGGGACCCGCGCATCCCGCTCCGCCTCCGGTACGCCCCCTGGGCCGCCGGCCTCGCGAGCGCCGCCGCCGGAGCCGTACGCGCGGGGGTCGTGCGCACCGGAGCCGTACGCGTCGGAGGCGTACCCCCGCGTCCCGTACCCCTCGGTTCCGGGGACGCCGAATCGCACGGACGGTCCCTCCGTCGCCCGCTCGCGTGCTGCGCCCTGCTCCACCCGGGTCCTCCTGCGGCCTCGTGCCGGGCCCGGCTCGCGCCGCCGGGATCCCCTGTGCACCATAGGCGAACGGACCGTTCCGCGGGATCGCGCCCTTTCGGCGCAGGTGGGAGCGGGTCCGGTGGTGGTGAGACGTGATGCCGTTTCGGGTAAGGTAAGGCTAACCTGCTAACGATCGCGATTCGGTGGCCCCCATGACCGTCCCCACCCTGTTGCCCTCCCTCCCCACCTCGCCCGTCGCGGCCTCCTACGCCCGGCTCTCCGAGGCGTTCCCCGGCCTGCGCGTGGAGGAGACGGCCCGGGGCGCGCGGCTGCCGCGCGGCGCGGGCTGGGTCCCGGCCGAGGACCTGGCGGCCGGCGGGCCCGCCCTGGACGCCTTCCTCGCCTGGGACAACGCGCAGGTGCTCCGGGACCACGGCCGGCAGGCCCGCCCCGACGTCGTCGCGAGCTTCGGACTGCACCGCTACGCCTGGCCCGCCTGCCTCCTGGTGACCGTCCCCTGGTTCCTGGAGCGCCGGGTCCCGCGCCTCCCCGTCGGCGCGGTCTCCTTCCAGCGGGTCCTGGGCCGGATGGCGGTCCGCGTCGAGGAGTTCGCCTGTCTGCCCGGCGACCCCGCCGCCGCACTGCCCGGCGCCCGGGTGGTGGCGGACGAGGAGGCCCTGCGCGCGGAGGTCCGCGCCTCGCTCTCCGCGCACTTCGAGGCCCTGCTCGACGGCTTCGGCCCGCGGCTGCGGCGGGGCCGCCGGGCCCTGTGGGGCATGGTGACGGACGAGGTCGTGGAGGGCCTCTGGTACGTCGGCACCCTGCTCGGCGAGGAGGAGCGGGCCATGGCCGAGCTGGAGGAGCTGCTGCCCGGCACCACCGGGCGCAAGCCGGAGAAGCCGTACGCGGGCGGGGCGGGCTTCCGCGCGCTCCCGGGGTCCGAGGGGCCGGACGGCGTCCCGCGCGCCACCCGGGACCGGGCCGCCTGCTGCTTCTTCTACACGCTGCGCCCCGAGGACACCTGCCTCACCTGCCCGCGCACCTGCGACGCGGAACGGGTCCAGCGGCTCGCCGCGACCGCCTGAGGATCACACCACCCGCAAGGGTGATGCGGATCGAACTCAACTCGCTTTCCACGCAAGGATGTTCGACAAGAACGTACCTATTCGTGCGCCCTGGGTCCCCGTTGGCGTGCTCTTGCGCCGAAACCCCCCTGGGTCCCCCGGTCGGTCGGACAGTATGGGCGGCCAAATGCCCCACTGCGATGCGAGGGACACCGCATGAGACTGACCGACATATCGCTGGACTGGCTGCTTCCGGGCGGCGTGATGGTGGCCGGAGTCCTGACGGCGGTTGCGGTGCTCGCGCGCGGTAAGCGCGCCGGTGACCAGGCCGCGGCCGAGGATTCCTGGGAGCGCAGCGAGGAACGCCGCAGACGCAAGGAGGCCATCTACGGATTCGCCTCCTACGGACTGCTGTTCTGCTGTGCCGCGGTCGCGGCGGCGCTCTCCTTCCACGGGCTCGTCGGCTTCGGCCGGCAGAACCTCAACCTGACGGGCGGCTGGGAGTACCTGGTGCCGTTCGGCCTCGACGGCGCCGCGATGTTCTGCTCGGTGCTCGCCGTCCGCGAGGCCAGCCACGGCGACGCGGCCCTCGGCTCCCGTCTCCTGGTCTGGCTCTTCGCGGGCGCGGCCGCCTGGTTCAACTGGGTGCACGCGCCGCGCGGTCTGGGCCACGACGGGGCTCCCCAGTTCTTCTCGGGGATGTCCCTGTCGGCGGCGGTGCTCTTCGACCGGGCGCTGAAGCAGACCCGCCGGGCGGCGCTGCGCGAGCAGGGCCTGGTGCCCCGCCCGCTGCCGCAGATCCGGATCGTGCGGTGGCTGCGCGCCCCCCGGGAGACCTTCGCGGCCTGGTCGCTGATGCTCCTGGAAGGCGTGCGGACCCTGGACGAGGCCGTGGACGAGGTCCGGGAGGACCGGCGCGAGAAGGAGCAGAACCGGATCCGCCGGCGCGAGCAGGCCAAGCTCGACCGGGCGCAGATCAAGGCGCTCAACCGCCAGCACCGGGCCTTCGGGCGCGGGCGCCAGGTGGAGGTGGCGGCGCTGGGCGCCGCCACCGGGACCGGCGGGGGCCAGGCCCCCGGGTCCGGGTCGGGTTCCGCGACGGCCGCGGTCACCGCGGGCGTCGCGGAACCCGCCATAGCGGACCCGGGACAGCTGCCTCTTCGGCCCCGGCCCTCCCTGCAAGCCGTCAGGGCGAGTAGCAGGTCTCGGACGGTGGACCTCACCGCCGAGGACGACACGCAGGGACTGCCCCTGCTCGACGACCTGGAGGCGAAGATCTCCGAGATGGAGCGGAAGCTCGGCTGACCGGCCGACCGCTCCGCCCCGGACGGCGGGGCCGCCCTCAGGCGGCCCCGCCGTTCAGTTCGAACCAGACGACCTTCCCGGTGCCGCGCTCCTCGATCCCCCAGGAGTCGGCGAGTTCCCTGACGAGGAAGAGCCCCCGGCCGTGCGTACCGTCGTCGGCGGGCGGTACGAACGGCTCGGTGAGCCCGGGCTCGAAGTCGCGGACCTCGACCCTCAGTTGCTCCGGCTCGACGGTGGCGCTCACCACGGCCCCGTGACCGGTGTGGACGAGGGCGTTGGTGACGAGTTCGCTGGTGAGCAGTTCGGCCACCTCGCCGGCGCCCGGTCCGCCCCAGGCGGCCAGCAGCTGCCGTAACGCGTGGCGGACCTCCGGCACCGCGGTCAGGTCCGTCCCCCCGACCTTCCTGAGCAGTTGAGTCGGTTGTCGTGCCTTCCCGGCCATAACCCCCACCCGTGTTCGCGTCGAACAGGCTCACGGGAAAGCCTGCCCCGCGGGGCCTGGGGCATGCGCCGGACCCGCGGGTCCTCAGGGGCGCGGGACGTTGCGCAGGTTGGACCGGGCCATCTGGAGCATCCGGCCCACTCCGCCGTCGAGGACGATCTTCCCGGCGGAGAGGGCGAAGCCGGTGACCATGTCGGTGCTGATCTTCGGGGGGATGGAGAGGGCGTTGGGGTCGGTGACGACGTCGACGAGGGCGGGGCCCTTGTGCTTGAAGGCGTCCTTGAGCGCGCCGGCGAGTTGTTTCGGCTTCTCGACGCGGACGCCGTAGGCGCCGGCCGCGCGGGCGACGGCGGCGAAGTCGGGGTTCTTGTTGGTCGTGCCGTACGACGGGAGGCCGGCGACCAGCATCTCCAGCTCGACCATGCCGAGCGAGGAGTTGTTGAACAGCACGATCTTCACCGGGAGTTCGTACTGGACAAGGGTGAGGAAGTCGCCCATGAGCATGGAGAAGCCGCCGTCGCCGGAGAGCGAGACGACCTGCCGGCCGCGGTCGGTGAACTGCGCGCCGATGGCCTGCGGCAGGGCGTTGGCCATGGAGCCGTGACTGAAGGAACCGATGATCCGGCGGCGGCCGTTGGGGGTGAGGTAGCGGGCCGCCCAGACGTTGCACATGCCGGTGTCGACCGTGAAGACCGCGTCGTCGTCGGCGAGTTCGTCGAGGACGGAGGCGACGTACTCGGGATGGATCGGGACGTGCTTCTCGACCTTGCGGGTGTACGCCTTGACCACGCCCTCCAGGGCGTCGGCGTGCTTCTTCAGCATCTTGTCGAGGAAGCGGCGGTCGGTGCGCTCCCGGATCCGGGGGGTGACGCAGCGCAGCGTCTCCCGGACGTCGCCCCAGACCGCGAGGTCGAGGCGGGAGCGGCGGCCGAGGTGCTCGGGGCGGACGTCGACCTGCACGATCCGGACGTCGTCGGGCAGGAAGGCGTTGTACGGGAAGTCGGTGCCGAGCAGGATCAGCAGGTCGCACTCGTGGGTGGCCTCGTAGGCGGCGCCGTAGCCGAGCAGTCCGCTCATGCCGACGTCGAAGGGGTTGTCGTACTGGATCCACTCCTTGCCCCGCAGGGCGTGGCCGACGGGGGCCTTGAGGCGCTCGGCGAAGCGCATCACCTCGGCGTGGGCGCCCGCCGTGCCGCTGCCGCAGAAGAGCGTCACCCGTTCGGCCGCGTCGATCATCCGGACCAGGTCGTCGATCTCGGCGTCGCCGGGGCGGACGGTGGGCCGGGAGGTGACGAGGGCGGAGCCGGTGGTCTTCTCCGGCGCGGGCTGGTCGGCGATGTCACCGGGGAGGGAGACCACCGAGACGCCGCCGCGGCCGACGGCGTGCTGGACGGCGGTGTGCAGCAGCCGGGGCATCTGCTTCGGGTTGGAGATCAGCTCGCTGTAGTGGCTGCACTCGCGGAACAGCTGGTCGGGGTGGGTCTCCTGGAAGTAGCCGAGCCCGATCTCGCTGGACGGGATGTGGGAGGCGAGGGCGAGCACGGGCGCCATCGAGCGGTGGGCGTCGTACAGGCCGTTGATGAGGTGGAGGTTGCCGGGGCCGCAGGAGCCCGCGCAGGCGGCGAGGCGGCCGGTGATCTGGGCCTCGGCTCCCGCGGCGAAGGCCGCGGTCTCCTCGTGCCGCACGTGGATCCAGTCGATGGCGGGGTTGCGCCGGATGGCGTCGACGACCGGGTTCAGGCTGTCGCCGACCACCCCGTACAGCCGCTGCACCCCGGCGCGGACGAGGATGTCGACGAATTGTTCCGCTACGTTCTGTTTGGCCATGGGTCCATCAACACACGGCCCGGCTCCTCACGCCTCCCAGACCGCGGCTCCCGTACGGTCATCGGCGTACCCCGTCACCCTCAGCTGGGTGTCGGCGAGGAAGGCGGCGAGGCCGGGCGGCTCGGCGCCGGCCCAGCGGGCCGCCAGCTCGCGGGCGAGGGCGGGTTCGCCGCGCATCGGCTCGGCGAGGCCGGGCGAGGCGAGGAGGAGGGTGTCGCCGGGCCGGGCCACCGAGGCGCGGAAGCGGAAGGGCTCGGCGGGCGGCGGGACGGGGTCCTCGACGAGCGGCCCGGGGGCGGTGGTGATGCCGAGGTCCATGGTGAGCCGGTCGCCCTCGTCGGTCGCTTCCGGAACTCCGTGCGGCGGGGTCGAGCCGAAGCCGACGACGGGCGCGCCGGCGGCCGCGGCGGGGTCCGGGAGCAGCGGCTCGATGTCCTGCCAGGCGCCGTCGCGGAGACGGAAGAGCCCGCCGCCGCCGACGCCGAAGAAGACGCGGGTGCGGCAGTCGGGGTCGGCGGGGATCAGCAGGCAGCGCAGGGTGGCGGTGTACGCGTCGGGCGCCAGGCCCCGCTCGGCGGCGCCGGCCCGGAGCCGGCCGTAGGTGCGGTCGGTGAGCCGGTGCAGTCCGGACTTGAGGTCGCCGCGGCGGCCGGAGCGGATGTCCTCGGAGAGGCGGGCGTGGCTGCGGCCGACGGCCTCGCCGATCCAGCGGCAGACGTCCCCGGCGGCGAGGTGGGCCTCGTCGGCGGCGCGGGAGCCCGCGGCGACGGCGACGAGCACGAGGGCGGCCTCGTCGTGTCCGAAGCGGGCGGTGAGGAGGGCGTCGCGGCGGGGCTCGCCCCGGTAGCGGGCCGAGTCGCCGCGCACGGAGGCGGCGCGGAGGGTGGCGGAGCCGTAGCGGGCGCCGTCGAGGACGGTGTCGGCGACCAGGTCGCCGAGCGCGCCGGGCCGCGCGGCGGGCAGTGCGGTGGGCTCCGCCTCGTACGTGGGCGGTCTGCTGCCGACGAAGCCGGTACGGGGCCGGGGCACGGGCACCTGGAGCGTCGGCTCGTGGCCCCCGGCGGCCCGCACCTGGACCTGGACGGTGGCGTCCTCCCCCGCGGCCGCCTCCGGCGCGGGCGCGGGGTCGGGTTCCGGTGCCCGCGGCGGCGAGGGGAAGGTGCGGGGCCCCGTCCCGGTCCCGGCCCCCGGCGCCTCCCAGGGCGCGGGCCCGAACGCCACGGGCGGCAGCACGGTCCGCACGGGCGGCGGGGCGGCGGGCGGCGCGGACGGGGCCGGGGGCGCGGCGGGCGGAGCCGGGGGCGCGGCGGCGGGCGGGCGGACCGGCGGCGGTACGGCGGCCTCCGGCGCGGCCGGCGCCGTCGGGGTCCGCGGCGCGGCGGCCGGGGCCTGGACCGGGGGCGCGGGAAGCACCGGCCGGGGCGGCGGGGGCGCGGCGGCCGGGACCGGCGGGGCGGGCACGGCGGGGTGGGCCGGGGGCGGCGGACCGACGGCCGTCTCAGGAGCCGGAGCCTGAGCCTGTGTCGGGGCCGGGGCCTGTGTGGGGGCCGGGGGCGCGGCGGCCGGAGGGCCGGGCGCCGGCTCGGGCTCCGGGGCCGGGCGGGGTGGTGGGGCGGTGGGTGCGGTGGCGCGGGTGGCGGAGGCGAAGCGGGCGTCGAGGCTGTCGCCCGAGGCCGCCGGGGCGGTGTCCTCCGCCGCGTCGTCGTAGAGAGCGTCCCACCAGTGGTCCCCCTGCTGCGTCATGCCCTTATTGTCCACCGCGGGCGGCGCGGGAAAACGGGACACGAGGAAAACCGTTGCGGCGAATGGGTGGTCCGCCGGACGGCCCCACCCCCCACGGGAAGGACGTCCGGCGGACCGGCGTGGTCAGCGCACGTCGTAGGCGCGGACCACGGTCTGGGTGACGGAGTTGCCTTCGGCGTCCGTCAGTTCGGTCTTCAGGGTGACCTGCTTGCCCGTCGCGCCCGCGTGGTTCACGGTCGCGACCCACTCGCCGCCCGCCTTGGCGACCCGGGCCTCGGTCCAGGTGGTGCCGCCGTCGTAGGAGTACGAGAGCGCGGCCGAGGCGAGGTCGCCGGGCTGGTGGCCCGCGTGTCCGGTGGCGGTGAGGCGGATCCGCTGGCCGTCGGTGGCGGCGAGGGTCTTGAGCCCGTCCACCGGCAGGTCGTACCGGGGGAAGAGGATCGGGATGCCCTGAGAATAGACGGTCTCGTCGAGCCGGGAGGTGAATTTCCAGATCGAGCGCACGGAGGTGGAGCGGGCCCAGTTCCGGTTGCCGAGCTTCATGGTGTTCTGTTCCAGCTCGTACGTGCCCTCTTCGGCGGGCACCTCGAAGGCGCCGAAGGGCCAGGCGTTGCGGCCGATCTCGATGCCGTCGCGGCGCAGCAGCAGGTTGCCGATGTCGCCGAAGGAGCCGGGCTCGGCGTAGTGGGAGCCGTCGCCCCACATGGCGGCCTGGAACCCGATGAGGTTGCCCTGCCGCTCGGAGACGAGGACGGGCTCGCCCTGGGCGTCCCGGGGGGCGGTGGGGGCGATGACGCCGTCGTACCAGCGCTCGGTGCGACGCTCGCCCGCGGTGTACGCGTGCCGGTCGCCGACCATCAGCTCTCCGTAGGGGAAGCTGCTGCCGGTCATCTGCTGCCAGGAGGTGTCGCCGGGCGTGTAGTACTCGGTGCGGCTGCCGGGGGCGGGCACGGTCTCCAGGCCGGCGAAGCCGACGGAGACGCCGTTCGGACGGTACGCGGCGGGGAAGTTCATGAAGTCCGCGGCGACGCCGGCCGAGCCGACGGTGACGTCCGAGCGGCCGAGGCGGGAGTCGCGGACCCGGTAGGTCCGGTCGTCCTCGATCTCGCCGGTCTCGGGGAAGGCGAGCGAGTAGACGTACGCGGGCTTGGCCGCGGCCTTCCAGTGCAGGGTGACCTCTCCGGCGGCGAGCCGCTCGCGCAGCGCGGCGGCCTCGGCGGCCGGGATGCCGAGCGCGGGCAGTCCGGCGCCGGTGAAGCCGCCGGCGGGGTACCAGCGGGCCGCCGACTCGTGGTGGACGAGCACCCCGACCGCGCCCGCGGTCCTGGCGTCGCGGGCGAGGGCGGAGACGCTGGTGCTGTCGTCGGGGAGGCGGACCAGCGCGATCCGGCCCTGGACCCCGGCGGCCCTCAGTTCGTCGGGGGTGCCGGTGCCGGCGTCGGCGAGCACGGCGGAGCCGGTGCCGTCGAGGTTGTCGGAGCCGGTGGACGCGGTGACCGGGTGGAGGTCCAGGCCGTCGCCGGTGCGCAGCGAGGAGAGCTGCGGGGCGGTGGCGCGCCAGTAGCTGCCGGACTCGAAGGAGCCGTCACGGGCCTCGCCCTCGACGGAGGCGTAGTAGCCGCGGATGGTGCGCGGGCCGATGGCGGTCCCGGCGTGCAGCCAGGTGTCGTCCCAGGAGCGGGCGAACGCGAGGGTGGTGCCGCGGAGTTCGGACGGGCGCTCGGTGCGGACGGAGAGCCTGGCGGCCTCGCGGGCGTCGAGGACGACGGTGGTGTCCTTCCGCACCTCGACCTGCGGCCGGGCCAGGTGGGTGAGCGAGTCGGTCAGCGTGGCGCCCTCGCCGGCGTCGGGGGTGGTGACGAAGGAGGTGAGGAAGTAGCTGCCGGGACGCACCCGGAAGACCTGGTCGGCGGCGCCCTCGTTGAAGCGGCGTTCGCCGGTGGCGGTGTCGGTGCCGATGACGTCGAGCGAGGACGCGCCGTCGGCGGGCCTGCCCCGACGGTCGATCAGCTTGACGCGGAGGGTGACGGTCTCGGGCTCGACGTAGAGCGAGAACGGGGTGGAGACGTGGACGCCGCCGCGGCCGGTGGCGACGACCCTGCCCGTGACGTCGCCGTACTGCGCGCGCTCCAGGCGGGCGCTGGGGTCGAGGATCAGCGGCACCCGGACGGTGGCGCCGGCGGGGACGGTGACGCGGCGCTCGCCGAGGCGGGCGACGGCGGACCGGACGGCGGAGCCGTCGTTGCCGGTGACCTTCTCGACGGCGAGGTCGAGGGTGACGGGCCGGTCCCCGGTGTTGGTGTAGGGGACGGTGACCGTGGTGCGGTCGCTCCTGTCCTGCGGCCAGTGGTGGGTGCCGCCCTGGACGGCGGGGGCGGAGAGGACCGTCTGGTCGATCGCGGCCTTGACGTCGAGCCGGCCGCCGCCGGTCTCCCGGACGTCGCCGGGGATGTCGGTCTCGGCGGAGGCGACGAGCGCGGCCTTCAACTGCTGGGCGGTCCAGTCGGGGTGACGCTGCTTCAGGATCGCGGCGGCGCCGGCGACGTGCGGGGTGGCCATCGACGTACCGGACATCGACCGGTACGCGTAGATGCCCCGGCCGCCGGCGGCGGCCGCGGAGATGCCGACGCCGGGGGCGGCGATCTCCGGCTTGAGGGTGTGGGCCTCGTTGGCCATCGGGCTGCGGCTGGAGAAGTACGCGGTGGAGTCGTCGCGGTCGGTGGCGCCGACGGTGAGGACGCTGGGCGCGCAGCCGGGCGAGGAGACCGAGTTGAGGGACGGGCCGGTGTTGCCGGCCGCGATGACGAAGAGGGTGCCCTCGTTCTGCGCGAGCTTCTCGGCGGCGGCGCTCATCGGGTCGTCGCAGTCGGTCTCCGAGGGGTTGCCGAGGCTCATGGAGACGACGTCGGCGCCCTGGGCGACGGCCCACTCCATGCCGGCGATGATCCACGAAGCGGCTCCGGATCCGGAGTCGTTGAGCACCTTGCCGTTGAGGAGCCGCGCGCCGGGGGCGACGCCCTTCTTCCGGCCGCCGCTCGCGGCGCCGGAGCCGCCGACGGTGGAGATGGTGTGGGTGCCGTGGCCCTGGAAGTCGTCGGCGGTGTCGGAGTCGGTGAAGTTCTCCGAGACGTCGATCCGGCCCTTCAGGTCGGGGTGTTCGGCGTCGGCGCCGGTGTCGAGGACCGCGACCTTGGTGCCGGTGCCGTCGTAGCCGGCGGCCCACGCCTCGGGGGCGTGCACCTGCGCGGTCGAACGCTCCAGGAGCGCCTCGACCTTGCGGTCCAGCCAGAGCTTCTCGATGCCGGCGGAGGCGGAGCGGGCGGCGGGTGCGGAGACCTCGGCCCAGAAGGTGGCGGCCTGCTTCTTCTCGGCCCGGAGGGCGACGCCGCCGATGGTCTTGAGGACCTGGCCGCGACGGGCGCCGCGCGGGGCGGCCGGGGTGGTGCGGGCGGTGGCGCCGGAGCCGTAGACGGCGATGAGCGGCAGCGTGGCGGTGGAGGCGTCGTCGTAGCCCTGGCGGACCAGGCCGGTGACGTTGAACAGCTCCTCGTCGACCAGGTCGGCGGCGAGCGCGTCGGTGGCGCCCTCGGGGTAGACGTACAGGTCCTGGCCGGAGCGGCGGGTCTGGACCAGGGGCACGGTGCCGTCCTCGCGGGGCAGCACGGTGGCGGCGGGGTTGCCCCGCTCGTCCCGGCCGACCAGGACGCGGTCGCCGGTGACCAGGGTGACCGTGGCGGGCCGCTCCCCGGTGCGGGCCTGGGCCTCGCTGCCGACCGGCGGGCGTTCGGCCGGGGCGCCGGCCTGCGGCTGGGCCGCGACGGACGGCAGGGCCGCGGTGACGGCCAGGACGGCGGCGGTCGCCGCCCCCAGGGCCGTACGCGAAATCGGGCGCATCGCTCTCCCCATCAGAATCCGGACAACAGGCGCAAGACACCCGTCTCCGAAGGCGGTTGGTGCTGCGGTGGCGCCACATTGGCAGAGGTGGGGACGGTGCAGGGATGATGGGCGAGGCGGGAATACGCCGTGGCCGTTTCCCGCCAGATCACCAACGGAACGAATGCCTCCGGAGAACACTCGCGGAACGTCCCGCGCGGTGTGCCGGGGGCACGGCGAGGGGCGGGAACCGATGCTGGGAGCGATAGGACTCGACGAGCGGCAGGAGTCGGCCTACCGGGCGCTGATCGCGCTCGGGGCGGCCGAGGTGACCGACCTGGCGCACCGGCTCTCGCTGCCCGAGCAGGACACCGAGCGGGCCCTGCGCCGGCTGGAGGCGCAGGGCCTCGCCGCCCAGTCCTCGGCGCGCACCGGCCGCTGGGTGGCGGCGCCGCCCGCGGTCGCGCTCGGCGCGCTGCTGACCCAGCAGCGGCACGAGCTGGAGCAGGCGGAGCTGGCGGCGGCGCTGCTCGCGGAGGAGTACCGGGCGGAGGCGGCCGAGCCGGCCGTGCACGACCTGGTCGAGGTGGTCACGGGGGCGAGCGCCGTCACCCACCGCTTCCTCCAGCTCCAGCTCGGCGCGACCGAGGAGGTCTGCGCGCTGGTCACCGGCCGGCCGATCGCGGTCACCGGCCTGGAGAACGACGCCGAGGAGCTGGCCGCCGGGCGGGGGGTGAGCTACCGGGTGG
This sequence comes from Streptomyces filamentosus, assembly GCF_014654895.1. Lineage (GTDB taxonomy): Bacteria > Actinomycetota > Actinomycetes > Streptomycetales > Streptomycetaceae > Streptomyces > Streptomyces filamentosus. The sequence continues at coordinate 486,053 of NZ_BNBE01000001.1, forward strand.
TCATCGAGCGGGAGGTGCTGACCCTCCCCACGGGGCTGCTCGAACTGTCGGCGGCGCTCGGCCGCGAGGAGCGGATCCGGGTCGTGGACCGGGTGCCGACCAAGCTGGTGGTGGCCGACCGGAACCTGGCGATGGTCCCGCTCACCGGCCGGGGCGCGGAGCCGGCGGCGCTGGTGGTGCACGCGAGCGGACTGCTGGAGTCCCTGATGGGCCTCTTCGAGGCGGTGTGGCGGGAGGCGCTGCCGCTGCGGCTGGGCGCGGGCGCGCAGATCACCGAGGACCAGGTGCCCGGCCCGGACACCACCGACCTGGAGATCCTCTCCCTGCTGCTCGCCGGGATGACCGACGCGAGCGTGGCCAAGCAGCTGGACCTGGGCCTGCGGACCGTGCAGCGGCGGGTGAAGGGCCTGATGGAACTGGCGGCGGTGACGACCCGCCTCCAGCTGGGCTGGCACGCGTACGAGAAGGGCTGGGTCTCCCGCCGCTGAGGGACGGCCCGGCGCCGGGGAGTGGGGGCCGTCCTGCGCTGCCGGCCACGGGACGGCCCCGCGACCTCGAAGCAGCCCCCGGAGCGGACCCCCGAACGGTCCCCGAGCCGCCCCCGAACGGCCCTCGCGACCTGCGGGGACGCGGCGGATGGGGGAGGCTGGCCGCGTGGGTGTGTGGCAGCTCCTGATGGTGGCGACCGTGATGCTGCTCGGCCTGTTCGGGGTCCTCGCGCCCGGCGTGCCGGGCACCTGGCTGGTGTGGGCGGCCGTGCTCTGGTGGTCGCTGCACGAGCAGACCGGCCTGGCGTGGATCCTGCTGGTGTCCTCGACCGCGCTGCTGCTGCTCACCCAGGTCGTCGTCTGGCAGCTGCCGCCGCGCCGCTTCCGGGGCGTAGGCCTCACCCGCCGGACCATCGGGTACGCGGGCGCGGGCGCCCTCCTCGGCTTCGTGCTGCTGCCGGTGGTCGGCGCGGTCCCCGGCTTCGTCGGCGGGATCTACCTCTCGGAGCGGCTGCGGCTCGGCGGCCACGGCCAGGCCCGCACGGCGACCCGGGCGATCATGCGGGCGGCGGGGACGAGCGTGCTGGTCGAGCTCTTCGCCTGTCTGCTGGTCGTGGGCGCGTGGGCGGGCGCGGTCATCCGGGGGTGACGGCCTCCAGGTAGCGCCGGGCGTACGACCTCCAGGGCGCCCGGCGCGGCGCGTCGGGGACGTCCGGGGCGGGGACGTCCGGGTCGCCGAGGGAGCGGGTGCGGATCAGGGCGGCGGTGCGGGGGCCGACGCCGGGCACGTCCGCGAGCGCGCGGGCGGCCTCGTCGCGGTCGGCGCCCGGGTCGAGGCGGAGGGCGCCGCCGTCGAGGGCGCGGGCGAGCGGCCCGGCGACGGGGTGGCCGGTGAGGTCCGCCGGGGTGGGGAAGAGCGCCCGGAGGGTGCCGTCGGGGGCGTCCAGCGGGGTGCCGTGCTCCGCCAGGACGCGGGCCGACTCCTCGGGGCCGAGCACGGCCCGCAGGGCGTACTCCTCCGGGTCGGCGGCGCCCGGTGAGCGGACGCCGGGGCGGGCGGCGACCTCGGGGGCGAGCAGCGGGTCGGCGGCGAGCCGTTCGGCGACGGCGTACGGGTCGGCGTCGAGGTCGAGGAGGCGGCGCAGCCGGTGCACGGCGGTGGTGAGGTCGCGCAGGTCGGCGAGGTGCAGCCGGGCCTCCAGCCAGGGGCCGGGCGCCCGTTCGCCGACGGCGACGACCCCGGGGCCGTACGGCAGCCGCAGGGTGCGCCGGTAGGTGCGGGCGCCGGGGCGTCCGGTGACCTCCTCGACGCCCGGCAGTGCCTCGGCGGCCAGCAGGTCGAAGACCTCGCCGGCGGCGTACGGGCCCCGGTGGGCGAGGCGCAGCGGGACGCCCGAGGCGGTGGCGGGGACGGCGGCCGTCTCGGCGCGCAGGGCGGTGGGGGTGCGGGCGTAGACGGCCCGGATGGTGTCGTTGAACTGGCGGACGCTGCTGAAGCCCGCGGCGAAGGCGACGTCGGTGACCGGCAGGGCGGTGGTCTGGAGCAGGACCCGGGCGGTGTGGGCCCGCTGGGCGCGGGCGAGCGCCACCGGTCCCGCGCCGAGCTCGGCGGTGAGCTGGCGCTGGACCTGGCGGGTGCTGTAGCCGAGGCGGACGGCGAGGCCGGGGACGCCCTCGCGGTCCACGACCCCGTCGCCGATCATCCGCACGGCCCGGCCGACGACGTCGGCCCGGACGTTCCACGCGGCGGAGCCGGGCACCGCGTCGGGGCGGCAGCGGCGGCAGGCGCGGAAGCCGTGGCCCTGGGCGGCGGCGGCCGTGGGGAAGAAGGCGACGTTCCGCCGCTTGGGGGTGACGGCGGGGCAGCTGGGCCGGCAGTAGATGCCGGTGGTCCGGACGGCGAAGAAGAACTCGCCGTCGAACCGCGCGTCCCTGCTGCTCACCGCCTGGTAGCGGGGGTCGCACTCGTCGTCGGTCATGCCCTCCAGTGTGCGCCGCGGGAACGACGCGCACCGGCGGGATTCGGACATGACGTCGGTGGTGCCGGCGCCCGGTCCGGCGCCGGCCGTCGGGCAGGCCCTAGCGGAGCCGGCCCTCGCGCTTGAAGGCCAGGGCGGCGCGGCCCTCGGCGCCCTTGCGCTTCCAGTCCTTGCGGATCTCGTGGCGCAGGCGGGCGTCGGTCTTGGCGACGAGCCGCTGGTTCTCGCGGAGCAGCTTGTGGTAGCTCTCCAGGCGGCGCACCGAGAGGGTGCCTTCCTCCAGGGCGGCGGCCACCGCGCAGCCGGGTTCGGCCTGGTGGGAGCAGTCGTGGAAGCGGCACTCGGCGGCCAGTTCCTCGATCTCCGCGAAGGTCTGGCCGACGCCGGACTCCGCGTCCCACAGTCCGACGCCGCGCAGGCCGGGGGTGTCGATGAGGACCCCGCCGCCGGGCAGCACGAAGAGGTTGCGGGTGGTCGTGGTGTGTCGGCCCTTGCCGTCCACGTCACGGGCCGCCTGCACGGTCATGACGTCCTCGCCGACGAGGGCGTTGGCGAGGGTGGACTTCCCGGCGCCGGAGACGCCGAGGAGGACGGTGGTGCCGCCGGAGACGATCGCCCGGAGGGTGTCGACGCCCTCGCCGGTGGCGGAGCTGATCGGCACGACCTCGACGCCGGGCGCCGTGCCCTGCACGTCCTCCACCAGGTGGGAGAGGACGACGGGGTCGGGCACCAGGTCGGCCTTGGAGAGGACGACGGTGGGCTGGGCGCCGGACTCCCAGGCGAGGGAGAGGAAGCGCTCGATCCGGCCGAGGTCCAGCTCGACGGCGAGCGAGACGGTGATGACGGCGTGGTCGACGTTGGCCGCGAGGACCTGTCCCTCGGACCGCTTGGACGAGGTCGACCGCGCGAAGGCGGTGCGGCGCGGCAGGCAGGCCCGTACGTACCGGGGGTCGGACGCCCCCTCCGGGTCGACGGCGGCCCAGTCGCCCGTGCACACGACCCGCAGCGGGTCGTGCGGGGTCACGAAGGCGGTGTCGGCGCGGACGACCCCGTGGGCCGTGGCGACGTCGCACTGCCCCCGGTCGACCCTGACGACCCGGCCGGGGAGGAGTCCCTGGGCGGCGTACGGGGCGAAGCTCTCGGCCCAGCCGGCGTCCCAGCCGTGGGCTTCGAGGGAGGACGAAGAGGTCGAGGTGGAGGTGGAGACGGGGGAAAGCGGGAAAGACAAGGGGGACCCTTCGGAGGGCGGCCCCGGCGGCGCGCCGTGCGCGCGGAGATCGAGTGGTGTCAGCCGGAGGCCACGGAGGTGGGAACGATGAACTCCTGAATGCGGGCAGCGCCCGTCACCGTGACAGTCATCACTGTCCTCACCTCCTGCTTGGCGCTCGACGAACCGACACCGCGTCCCCCTGGGGGGAGCGGACGGACGGAACCATAGCCCCGCCGCCCGGCACGGCACCACCGATTTAAATCCGGCATCGGATCCGGGGGCTGGGGCCGCCGCGTCCTCCGGGTCTCACACCGCCGGGGTGGCGGTCCCCCGGAAGGTGCGGCGGTAGGCCATCGGGGAGACGCCGATGGCGGAGTGCAGGTGCTCGCGCAGGGAGGTGCCGGTGGCGAAGCCGACCTGGCCGGCGATGTCGTCGACGGGCAGGTCGGTGGTCTCCAGGAGGTGCCGGGCCCGGGAGACGCGCTGCTGGATGAGCCAGCGGCCGGGGCTCATGCCGACCTCGTCGCCGAAGCGGCGGGCGAAGGTCCGCAGGCTCATCCGGGCGTGGGCGGCGAGCCGGTCCAGGGTCAGCGGTTCGTGGAGGTTCTCCAGCGCCCACTGGCGGGTGGCGGAGGTGCCGTGGGCGGACGGCGGGGGCACCGGGTGCTCGATGTACTGGGCCTGGCCGCCCTCCCGCCACGGCGGTACGACGCAGATCCGGGCCACGTGGTTGGCGACGGCCGCGCCGTGGTCCCGCCGGACGACGTGGAGGCAGACGTCGACGCCGGAGGCGGCGCCGGCCGAGGTCAGCACGTCGCCGTCGTCCACGAACAGCACGTCCGGGTCGAGGTCGACCTGCGGGTACCAGGACCGGAAGACCTCGGCGACGGCCCAGTGGGTGGCGACGGGCCGGCCGTCGAGCAGCCCGGCGGCGGCGAGCACGAAGGCGCCCGTGCAGATGGAGACGAGCCGGGTGCCGGGCCGGATCCGGGCCAGGGCCTCGGCCGCGCCGGGCGGGAGTTCGCGGGCGAGGCGGGAGATGTCGAAGGGCGGCAGCAGCACGGTGTCGGCCTCGGCGAGGATCTCGGGGCCGTGGCCGACCGTGACCGAGAAGTCGGCGTTCGTGGTGACGGGGCCGCCGTCGACGGAGCAGGTCAGGACCTCGTAGCGGTCCTGGAGGGTGCCGAAGACGCGGCTGGGGATGCCCAGCTCGAAGGCGTAGACCCCCTCCAGGGCGAGGACGGCGACGCGGTGGACGGCCATGGCATGATCCCGTCGTAAGTTGGCATTCATGCCATGGTACGGCCGGGGGCGCCCGGGCGAGGCTGGACGCATGACGAACCACGCCGACACGGCCACCGCCCCCGCCACGCCCGCCGCCCCCACCATGCGCGCCATCAGCCAGGACGTCCACGGCGCCCCCGACGTCCTCAGGGAGGTCGTGCTCCCCCGCCCGGTGCCCGGCCCCGGCCAGATCCTCGTCGCCGTCCGCGCGGCCGGGGTGAACCCGACCGACTGGAAGCACCGCACGGCCGGCTTCTTCGTCGACCGCCTGCCGCTCGTCCTCGGCTGGGACGTGTCCGGCGTCGTCGCGGCCGTCGGCTTCGGCGTCACCCTCTTCAAGCCGGGCGACGAGGTCTTCGGGATGCTGCCCTACCCCCACGGCGTCGGCTCCCACGCCGAGTACGTGACGGGCCCCGCCCGCGCCTTCGCCGCCAAGCCCGCCGGCCTCGACCACGTCCAGGCCGGGGCCCTGCCGCTCGCCGCCCTCACCGCGTACCAGGCGCTCGTCGACACCGCCGGGGTCCGCGCGGGGCAGCGGGTGCTGGTCCACGGCGCGGCCGGCGGCGTCGGCCACCTCGCCGTCCAGATCGCGAAGGCCCGGGGCGCGTACGTCATCGGCACCGCCAGCGCCCCGAAGCACGACTTCCTCCGCTCGCTCGGCGCGGACGAGGTCGTCGACTACCGCACCACCGACTTCCGGGACGCCGTCCGGGACGTCGACGTGGTGCTCGACACCGTGTCGGGCGACACCCGCGTCCGCTCCCTCGACGTGCTGCGCCCCGGCGGCGTCCTCGTCGGGCTCCTGCCGGGGACCGACCCCGAGGAGGCCGAGAGGGCCCGGGCCCGCGGGGTCCGCGTGGAGAACCTCCTCGTGGAGGCCGACCACGCCGGGATGAACGCCGTCGCCGCGCTGGCCGCGTCCGGCGCCCTGCGCGCCCACGTCGAGGCCGTCTTCCCCCTGTCCGAGGCCGCCGACGCCCACGCCCTGGGCGAGACGGACCGCACCACCGGCAAGATCGTGCTGACCGTCTCCTGAACCCCCGCCCCCCGGGATCCCGCCGCCGGTTCCGTGGCCGCCTCCGTGTCCGATCCGTACAAGACCGGGCGGGGGCGGCGCGCCTAGCGTGGCGGGATGGACACGACACCTCGCATCGCCCCCCGTCTCGACCTCGTCGGCCTCGTCGTCGCGGACATGGCGGCCTCGCTCGCCTTCTACCGGCGCCTCGGCCTGGACGTCCCGGAGGGCGCCGAGGACGCCCCGCACGTGGAGGCGGCGCTGCCCGGCGGGCTGCGGATCGCCTGGGACACGGAGGAGTCCGTCCGTTCCTTCGACCCGGGATGGACGCGGCCCTCGGGCGGCAACCGGGTCGAGCTGGCCTTCCGGTGCGGGTCGGCCGCGGAGGTGGACGCGGTGTACGCGGAGCTGACCGCCGCCGGGCACCCGGGGCACCTGGAGCCCTGGGACGCCGTGTGGGGCCAGCGCTACGCGGTGGTCCTGGACCCGGACGGCGGCGGGGTCTCGCTCTTCGCGGACGTGCCGGCGGACCCCCGGGCGTAGGCCCCGGGGGTGGTCCCGGCGAGGGCTCGGGTGTCGCGGGTCAGGTGGGCCTGGTCCGCGTAGCCCGCGCGGGCGGCCGCCCGGCCTGGCGGGACCCCGGCCCGCAGCAGGGCCAGGGCGCGCTGGAGGCGGAGGACGCGGGCGAGGGTCTGGGGCCCGTAGCCGAAGGCGTCCAGGGAGAGCCGGTGGAGGCGGCGGACGCCGAGGCCCAGGGCGTCGGCCGTCTCGGCGACGGGGCGGCCCGCGCCGAGCCGGGCGGCGACCGCGCGGAGCAGCGGGTCGGGCGGTCCGGCGTCGGCCGCGCGGCGGAGCCCGTACGCCTCCAGGGCCGCGGCCGGGTCGGGGGCGGCGCCGATCCGGCCGGCGAGGCGGCGGGCCCGGGCGGCGTCCCACAGGTCGGCGAGGTCCACGCGCCGGTCGCGGAGCGCGGCGGCGGGGACGCCGAGGAGGCGGGGGGCGTCGCCGGGGGCGAAGCGGAGTCCGGCGTAGCGGGCGACGGCCTCGGCCGAGCGGTGGGCGCGGGTGTCGGGGCCCGCGACGAGGAGCCGGCCGTCGGCCCAGATCAGGTCCATGCACCCGTCGGGGAGGACGGTCGCGGCGGAGACGACGGGGGCCGGTGCCGTCCGGGTCCACAGGACGGCGCCGTCGAGCCGGGCGGGGCGTTCCTCGTACACCACTCCTCCAGTGTCCCCGCTCCTCCGGCGTGCCCGCGGCTCCGGCGGCCCGCTCCGGTCACTCCTTCTCCCAGCCGGTGTGCAGGCGGGACTTCACGTCGTCCGGGGGGAGGAACCTGGACCAGCGCTCGGGGAACTCGGAGGGCATGTCCGGGTCGTCCTCGTCGACGTCCTCCGCCTCGGCGCGGATCCGGGCGACGAGCTCGGCGGCCTGGACGGCGCGGGCCCGTTCGTTGGCCTCGCGGGCGGCGGCGGTGGCCACGGACGGCCAGACGCGGTCGATGGCCGCGTTCACGGCGGCGCCGACGAGGACCGCGAAGGCGGAGACGCCGATCCACAGCAGGATGGCGATGGGGGCGGCGAGCGAGCCGTAGATGGTGGGGCCCTCGACCTGGCTGGTGAGGTAGATCCGCAGCAGGAAGCTGCCGAACGCCCACATCGCGAGGGCGACGAGCGCGCCCGGGATGTCCTCGATCCACGGCGATCTGACGGGGACGGAGACGTGGTAGAGCGTGGTGAGGAAGGCGATGGAGAGCAGGATGACGGCCGGCCAGTAGAGGACGGCGACGACGTCGGTGCCCCAGGGGACGAGTTCGACGACCCGGTCGGGGCCGACGACCGCGAGCGGCAGCACGACGGCTCCGATGAGCAGCGCCACGATGTAGAGGAGCAGCGCGAGGAGCCTGGTCTTGACGATGCCGCGCTGTCCGTCGAGGCCGTACATGACGGTGATGGTGTCGATGAAGACGTTGACCGCGCGGGAGCCGGACCACAGGGCGATGACGAAGCCGATCGAGATGAGATCGGGCCGTTTCGCCCGGGTGATGTCGTCGAGGATCGGCTGCGCGATCTCGGCGACGCCCCGGTCGGAGAGGATCGTTCCGGCCGCCCGGAGGATGTTCTCCTCGATGCTGGCGACGGTGTCGGTGTTGGTCCAGTCGTCGGCGTAGCCGAGGACGGCGATGAGGCCGAGCAGCAGGGGCGGCAGCGACAGCAGGGTGAAGAAGGCCGCCTCGGCGGCGAGGCCGAGGATCCGGTACTCGATGCACGAGTTGACGGTGTCCTTGAGGAGCAGCCAGACCATCTTCCGCTTGGAGACGTTGCGGTAGAGGACGCGGGCCCGGTGGAGCCTGCTCCAGGGTCGCCGCTCCGGCCGTTCGGGTGTTTCGCTTGCTGCCTGCACCTGCTTACCGTATCGGCATGGAAGCGGGCACCCACACAGTGACCAACCAGGCTCCGCCCCTGGTGGGGTACGACGTCTACGCGTGCGACCGGGCGCTGTCGGAGGCGGTCGCCCGCCACCTGCCCGGGGAGCTGTACGGCGAGGCCGAACGGGAGCTCGGGGCACTGGGCCGGGCGACCGGTTCGGAGCAGGTCCGGGAGTGGGGCGAGCAGGCGAACGCCTTCCCGCCGCGGCTGCGGACCCACGACCGGTACGGCCGCCGGATCGACGAGGTCGACTTCCATCCGGCCTGGCACCGGCTCCTCGGGAAGTCGGTGGCGGCGGGGCTGACGGACGCCTGGGGGCGGCCCGGCGGGCACGTGCGGCGCGCGGCCGGTTTCCTGGTGGCCACGCAGGCGGAGGCCGGGCACGGCTGCCCGGTGTCGATGACGCACGCGGCGGTGCCCGCGCTGCGGGCCGAGCCGGAGGTGGCCGCGGTGTGGGAGCCCCTGGCCGCGTCCCGGGTGTACGAGCGGGAGCTCCGTCCGGCCGCCTCGAAGGCGGGGGTGCTGCTCGGCATGGGCCTGACGGAGAAGCAGGGCGGCAGCGACGTACGGGCGAACACGACGTCGGCGCGTCCCCTCGCGGCGGCCGGGGAGTATGTCCTGACGGGGCACAAGTGGTTCTGCTCGGCGCCGATGTCGGACGCCTTCCTGGTGCTCGCGCGGGCTCCCGGGGGGCTGACCTGTTTCCTGGTGCCCCGGGTGCTGGACGACGGGTCCCGGAACGCCTTCGCGCTCCAGCGGCTCAAGGACAAGCTCGGGAACCGTTCGAACGCCTCCGCGGAGGTGGAGTTCGACGGGACGACGTGGGCGCGCCGGATCGGCGAGGAGGGCCGCGGGCTGCGGACCGTGATGGGGATGGTGGCGGCGACCCGGCTGGACTGCGTGCTCGGGTCGGCGGCGCTGATGCGGCAGGCGGTGGCGCAGGCCGTGCACCACGCCTCGTACCGCGCGGCCTTCGGCGGGCTCCTCGTGGACAAGCCGCTGATGCGGAACGTGCTGGCGGACCTGGCGGTGGAGTCGGAGGCGGCGACCGTCCTCGGGATGCGGCTCGCGGCGGCGTACGACTCCGGTACGGAGCGGGACCTGGCGCTGCTGCGGATCGCGGTGCCGGCGGCGAAGTACTGGGTGACGAAGCGGTGCGTGCCGGTGGTGGCGGAGGCCCTGGAGTGCCTGGGCGGGAACGGGTACGTGGAGGAGTCCGGGCTGCCCCGGCTGCTGCGGGAGTCGCCGCTGAACTCGGTGTGGGAGGGCGCGGGGAACGTCCAGGCACTCGACGTGCTGCGGGCGCTGCGGACGGAACCGGCGGCGCTCGACGCGTACCTGCGGGAGGTCGGGGAGGCGCGGGGCGCGGACCCACGGCTCGACCGGGCGATCCGCGGGCTGCTGGCGGAGCTGTCCGACCTGGAGGGCGTGGAGGCGCGGGCCCGGCGGCTCGCGGAGCGGCTGGCACTGGTCCTCCAGGGCGCGCTGCTGGTGCGGTGGGCGCCGCCGGAGGTCGCGGACGCGTTCTGCGCGGGGCGGCTGGGCGGCGAGGCGGGCACGGCCTTCGGGACGCTGCCGCCGGCGCCGGGCCTGCGGGCGGTGGTGGAGCGGGCGCGCCCGGTGGAGTGAGGGCGCGGGTTCGCGGGAGGGGCGCTTCGCCGGGGCCGCACCGGGGGCGCCGCTTCAGGGGGCTCGGTCGTGCCGCGAGCTGCCGCTTCAGGGGTTTGTGCCGCGCGTACCAGGGGTGGACCTGGCGACCGATGGGCGGGCGCGGGGTCGGCACGCGCGGAAGGCGGGGGTGGTGCTGCGCCGACACGGCACCACCACCCGCCGTCATCAGCTTCACCCCGGGGGGTGGGGTGGGGCCAGAGTTGCAAAGGGTTGCAGGATTGGCCGGACCGGGCTCCGCCGGGGGGTTCCGGGCGGCACGATGGAACCGCGACACTGCCGTCGCGACCCGATACGTCCCTTCGGACACGGTTCGGACGGCGCTCACGACGCTCCGGTCATCCGCCCGGACATGGCAGCACCGATACGGCACACCGGGTGGCGGGAGGGACCGATGGACAACACGCGGCTCGACATGAACACGCGGCTCGACATGAAGCGGCTGGCCGCGATGGACGCCGCCCAGGCGGCCCGCCTGCTGCACCGGGTCCGCGAGGAGACCCTGGCCGGGCGGACCCCGCCGATCGCGCCCCGCCCCGAGATCGACGCCTCCTGGCGGCGGATGGCCCGGCTCGGCCTCGACCCCGACCGGGGCACCAGCAGCGTGCTGCTGCGCCGCGACGAGCTGGAGCAGCGGCGGCGCGGCACGCTGCTCGCCGAGGTGCTGGAGACCCTCAGCTGCGGTCTGGCCGGGATCGCCGACGCCTCCCGCCAGATCATGGTGGTCACCGACGAGCACGGCCGGGTGCTGTGGCGCGAGGGCCACCCCGCCGTCATGCGGCAGGCCACCGGGATCTGCCTGGAGGAGGGCGCGGCCTGGACGGAGGGCGCCACCGGCACCAACGCGGTCGGCACCGCGCTCGCCACCCGCCGGGCGGTCCAGGTCCACTCCGCCGAGCACTACGTGCAGGCGCTGCACAACTGGACCTGCGCGGCGGCGCCCGTCCACGACCCGCGCGACCGGCGGCTGCTCGGCGTCCTGGACGTGAGCGGCCCGGCGTCCACCTTCCACCCCTCGATGCTGGCGCTCGTGGGCTCGGTCGCCCGGCTCGCCGAGGCCGAGCTGCGCGAGCGGCACCGGGGCTCGGTCGAGCGGCTGCGGGCGGTGGCGGCGCCCATCCTGTGCCGGGTCGGCGGGCGGGCCGTCGCGGTCGACGTCCACGGCTGGACGGCGGCGGTCACGGGCCTCGCCCCGGTGGACCGGATCGCACTGCCGAAGACGCTGGGCTCGGGCCGGGTGTGGCTGCCCTCGCTGGGGCTGTGCGCGGTGGAGCCGCTGCCGGGCGGCTGGCTGCTGCGGGTGGAGGAGGACACCGCGCGGGGCGGTACGGAGCCGGGGGCGGCGAGCCGGGTGGTGCTCGACCTGAGCCGGCCGCACCGCCGGACGGTGGCGGTCTCGGGCGAGGCGGGGAACTGGCAGCAGGAGCTGAGCCCGCGCCACGCGGAGCTCCTCTACCTCCTCGCGCTGCATCCGGAGGGGCGGACGGCGGCCGAGCTGGCGCAGGACGTGTTCGGGGACCGGACGAGGACGGTGACGGTCCGGGCCGAGATGTCCCGGGTCCGGCGCACCCTCGCCGGGGTCCTGGCCCACCGCCCGTACCGCTTCCGCGAGGAGATCGCGGTGGAGGTCCTGCGCCCGGCCGCCCCGGAGGACCTGCTCCCCCACTCGGCGGCTCCGGCGGTCCGCACGGCGGGCGCGGCGCGCTGAGCCGGGACGCAGGAACACCGGAGCGCCGGGACGCCGGGAGGGGCTTCGGCACCGGCCCCGACGATCCCGTGTCCACATGGCGGACAATCGGTCCAGTGCGACTGGAGGGCCGGTGCAGGACGGCCGAAGACCCCGGCTCCGTACGGCCGGAGGCCCGGCTCCGTACGACGGGAGACCCGGTCCCGTACGGCCGGAGGCCGGGTCGAGGCCGGATCGGGACCGGCCCGGCCTGGGAATCCGGCGCTCCGCATGATGCGATGAGCCCATGAGCATCACTCTCACCACGTGGTCCCTGGAACAGACCTCGCCCGACGACCTGCGTCCGGCCCGGGTCCCCGAGGGCGACGACATCACCGTCCGCCGGGCCGAGGTCCCCTCCCCCGAGTTCAGCCGCTTCCTCTATACGGCGGTCGGCGGCGACGTGCACTGGGGCGACCGGCTGCCGCTCACGTACGCGCAGTGGAAGGAGATCGCGGAGAAGCCGGGCGCCGAGGTCTGGGTGGCGTACGACCGGGGCACCCCGGCGGGCTACGTGGAGTTCGACCCGCAGGACGACGGGGTCGTGGAGATCGTCTACTTCGGCCTGATCGCCGCCTTCCGGGGCCGCGGCATCGGCGGCCACCTGCTCACCGAGGGCATCCGGCGCGCCTGGGACCTGGCAGAGCGCTGGCCGGACCGGGAGCCGACGAAGCGGGTGTGGCTGCACACCTGCTCGCTGGACGGGCCGCACGCGATGGCCAACTACGAGCGCCGGGGCTTCCGCCTCTTCGACACCAAGGTGGAGACGGCCGAGGAGGGCGAGACGCCGGGGCCGTGGCCGGGGGCGCAGGTCTGACCTTCCGTCCGTTCGCCGTGAAAGGGGCCCTGATCAGGGCCCCTTCCGCGTGACCCAGACCACACTGTCTCATGAGTCGAGACATCAGTGTCCACATAACGGACAATGCTGGACTGGGTCCAAACTCCCGTGACACGCTTCCGCCATGCCTGGAACTGGAACTGCCTTGGTGAGTCGGCGGCACGTCGACCTCGGCCGCATGTCCAGCGCCATCTGTCCGGCGCGCTGAACAGCCAGCACCGCCGCACCCCCTCTCTGCCCGACCCTGCTGCGCACCGCCGCGCCACTCTCTGTCCCTGCGCGCGAGTGTGCAGGTCAGAGCCGCCCTCTCGCAGTCCCGAAGGACAAGACGCCATGGCCGCCACCCCGGAAAACCCCACTCCCGCCACCGCTCGCCGCAAGACCGGGCGCCACCGCGGTGAGGGCCAGTGGGCCGCGGGGCACTTCACCCCGCTGAACGGCAATGAGCAGTTCAAGAAGGACGACGACGGTCTCAATGTGCGGACACGTATTGAGACGATCTACTCGAAGCGTGGATTCGACTCGATCGACCCCAACGACCTGCGCGGGCGCATGCGCTGGTGGGGCCTCTACACCCAGCGGAAGCAGGGCCTGGACGGCACCAAGACCGGCGTGCTGGAGCCGGAGGAGCTGGACGACGAGTACTTCATGCTCCGCGTCCGCATCGACGGCGGCCGGCTGACCACCCGGCAGCTCCGGGTCATCGGCGAGATCTCCGAGGAGTTCGCCCGCGGCACCGCCGACATCACGGACCGGCAGAACGTCCAGTACCACTGGATCCGCATCGAGGACGTCCCCGAGATCTGGAACCGCCTGGAGGCGGTCGGCCTGTCCACCACCGAGGCGTGCGGCGACACCCCCCGCGTCATCCTCGGCTCGCCGGTCGCCGGCATCGCCGAGGACGAGATCATCGACGGCACCCCCGCCATCGACGAGATCCAGCGCCGGATCATCGGCAACAAGGACTTCTCCAACCTGCCCCGCAAGTTCAAGTCCGCCGTCTCCGGCTCGCCGCTGCTCGACGTGGCCCACGAGATCAACGACATCTCCTTCGTCGGCGTGGTCCACCCGGAGCACGGCCCCGGCTTCGACGTCTGGGTCGGCGGCGGCCTCTCCACCAACCCCAAGCTCGGCGTCCGCCTGGGCACCTGGGTCTCCCTGGACGAGGTCCCCGACGTCTACGAGGGCGTCATCTCGATCTTCCGCGACTACGGCTACCGCCGGCTGCGCAACCGCGCCCGCCTGAAGTTCCTCGTCGCCGACTGGGGCCCGGAGAAGTTCCGCCGGGTCCTGGAGGACGAGTACCTGAAGCGGAAGCTGACCGACGGCCCCGCCCCCGCGGAGCCCGCCGGCCGCTGGCGCGACCACGTCGGCGTGCACCGCCAGCAGGACGGCAACTTCTACGTCGGCTTCGCCCCGCGCGTCGGCCGCGTGGACGGTCCCACCCTCACCAAGATCGCCGAACTCGCCGAGGCGCACGGCTCCGGCCGGATCCGCACCACGGCCGAGCAGAAGATGATCGTCCTCGACGTCGTCGAGTCGCAGGTCGACTCGCTCGTCGCCGCCCTGGAGGCGCTGGACCTGCGGGTCACCCCGTCGCCCTTCCGGCGCGGCACGATGGCCTGCACCGGCATCGAGTTCTGCAAGCTCGCCATCGTCGAGACGAAGGGCCGCGGCTCCTCGCTCATCGACGAACTGGAGCGCCGCCTGCCGGAGTTCGACGAGCCGCTGACCATCAACATCAACGGCTGCCCGAACGCCTGCGCCCGCATCCAGGTCGCCGACATCGGCCTCAAGGGCCAGCTGGTCCTGGACGACGACGGCAACCGCGTCGAGGGCTACCAGGTCCACCTGGGCGGTGCCCTCGGCCTGGAGGCCGGCTTCGGCCGCAAGGTCCGCGGCCTCAAGGTCACGGCGGCCGGCCTGCCCGACTACGTCGAGCGCGTCCTCACCCGCTACCAGGCGGAGCGCGAGGACGGCGAGCGCTTCGCCACCTGGGCGGCCCGCGCCTCCGAGGAGGCCCTCTCATGAGCGAGCGTGCCGCGCCGTTCTTCTGCCCCTACTGCGGGGACGAGGACCTGCGCCCGAACGAGCAGGGTCACGGCGCCTGGGAATGCGCCGCGTGCAGCCGAGCCTTCCAGCTGAAGTTCCTGGGGCTCCTCGCCCCGGTGACTTCGGGCGACTCCACTGGAGGGGAAGAGATATGACGGTAAGTCAGGTTTCGGAAGCGACCACCGACGCCGAGCTCAAGGCGCTCGCCGAGCAGGCCGGCCGCGACCTGGAGGACGCCTCCGCACAGGAGATCCTCCAGTGGGCCGTGGGCACCTTCGGCAAGCGGTTCTGCGTCACCTCCTCCATGGAGGACGCGGTCGTCGCCCACCTCGCCTCCCGCGCCATGCCCGGCGTGGACGTCGTCTTCCTCGACACCGGCTACCACTTCGAGGAGACGATCGGCACCCGTGACGCCGTCGAGGCCGTCATGGACGTCAACGTCATCACCCTGACCCCGCGTCAGACCGTGGCCGAGCAGGACGCCGAGCACGGTCCGAAGCTGCACGACCGCGACCCCGACCTGTGCTGCGCGCTGCGCAAGGTCAAGCCGCTCCAGGAGGGGCTGACCGGCTACGCCGCGTGGGCGACCGGCCTGCGCCGCGACGAGTCCCCGACCCGGGCGAACACCCCGGTCGTCGGCTGGGACGAGAAGCGGCGGAAGGTGAAGGTCTCCCCGATCGCCCGCTGGACCCAGGACGACGTGGACGCGTACGTGACGGAGCACGGCGTCCTCACCAACCCGCTCCTCATGGACGGTTACGCCTCCGTCGGCTGCGCCCCCTGCACCCGCCGCGTCGAGGCGGGCGAGGACGCCCGCGCCGGCCGCTGGGCCGGCCGCGCCAAGACCGAATGCGGGCTGCACGGCTGATGACCACCCCCGACACCCCCCTGGAGAATCACGTGACCGGTGCCACCGTCTGGCTCACCGGCCTGCCGAGCGCCGGCAAGACCACGATCGCCTACGAGCTGGCCGGCCGGCTGCGCGAGGAGGGCCGCCGCGTCGAGGTCCTCGACGGCGACGAGATCCGCGAGTTCCTCTCCGCCGGACTGGGCTTCTCCCGCGAGGACCGGTTCACCAACGTGCAGCGGATCGGCTTCGTCGCCGAACTCCTCGCCTCGCACGGCGTGACCGTCCTCGTGCCGGTCATCGCCCCGTACGCCGACAGCCGCGAGGCCGTCCGCAAGCGCCACCAGGCCGAGGGCACCGCCTTCGTCGAGGTCCACGTGGCCACCCCGGTCGACGTCTGCTCCGTCCGCGACGTCAAGGGCCTCTACGCCAGGCAGGCGGCCGGCGAGATCTCCGGCCTGACCGGCGTCGACGACCCGTACGAGGTCCCCGAGGCGCCCGATCTGCGGATCGAGTCCCAGAACCAGACCGTGCAGGAGTCCGCGGCGCAGCTCCACGCGCTGCTCACCGAGAGGGGTCTGCTGTGACCACCGTTGCCCACGCCCACGACACCACGGACAGCCCGTTCGCGCTGTCGCACCTGGACTCGCTGGAGTCGGAGGCGGTGCACATCTTCCGTGAGGTGGCGGGCGAGTTCGAGCGGCCGGTGATCCTGTTCTCCGGCGGCAAGGACTCCATCGTCATGCTGCACCTGGCCCTGAAGGCCTTCGCTCCCGCGCCGGTGCCCTTCACGCTCCTGCACGTCGACACCGGGCACAACTTCCCCGAGGTCCTCGCCTACCGCGACCGCGCCGTCGCCCGGCACGGGCTGCGCCTCCACGTCGCCTCCGTGCAGGAGTACATCGACGCGGGGAAGCTGCGCGAGCGTCCGGACGGGACCCGCAACCCGCTCCAGACCGTGCCGCTGACCGAGGCCATCCAGCAGCACCGCTTCGACGCCGTCTTCGGCGGCGGGCGCCGCGACGAGGAGAAGGCCCGCGCCAAGGAACGCGTCTTCTCCCTGCGCGACGAGTTCTCCCAGTGGGACCCGCGCCGCCAGCGCCCGGAGCTGTGGCAGCTGTACAACGGCCGGCACGCCCCGGGTGAGCACGTGCGGGTCTTCCCGCTGTCGAACTGGACCGAGCTGGACGTGTGGCAGTACATCGCCCGGGAGGGCATCGAGCTGCCGGAGATCTACTTCGCCCACGAGCGCGAGGTGTTCGCCCGCAACGGGATGTGGCTGACCGCCGGCGAGTGGGGCGGTCCGAAGGAGACCGAGACGGTCGAGAAGCGGCTGGTCCGCTACCGCACCGTCGGCGACATGTCGTGCACGGGTGCCGTCGACTCCGACGCCACCACGCTCGACGCCGTGATCGCCGAGATCGCCGCCTCCCGCCTCACCGAACGGGGCGCCACCCGCGCCGACGACAAGATGTCCGAGGCCGCGATGGAAGACCGCAAGCGCGAAGGGTACTTCTAATGAGCACGTCCACCGAGCAGTTCGCCGACGTCTCGGCCACCACCCTGCTGCGTTTCGCCACCGCCGGTTCCGTCGACGACGGCAAGTCCACCCTGGTGGGCCGGCTGCTGCACGACTCCAAGTCGGTCCTCACCGACCAGCTGGAGGCCGTGGAGCACGCCTCCCGCTCGCGCGGCCAGGAGGCGCCGGACCTGGCGCTGCTCACCGACGGCCTGCGGGCCGAGCGCGAGCAGGGCATCACCATCGACGTGGCCTACCGCTACTTCGCCACCGCCCGCCGCCGCTTCATCCTCGCCGACACCCCCGGCCACGTGCAGTACACCCGCAACATGGTCACCGGCGCCTCCACCGCCGAACTGGCCGTGGTCCTCGTCGACGCCCGCAACGGCGTCGTCGAGCAGACCCGCCGGCACGCCGCCGTCGCCGCCCTCCTCCGCGTCCCGCACGTCGTCCTCGCCGTCAACAAGATGGACCTCGTCGACTACGCCGAGCCCGTCTTCGCCGCGATCGCCGAGGAGTTCACCGCGTACGCCTCCGAGCTCGGCGTCCCGGAGATCACCGCCATCCCGATCTCCGCCCTCGCCGGGGACAACGTCGTGGAACCCTCCGCGAACATGGACTGGTACGGCGGCCCCACGGTCCTGGAGCACCTGGAGACGGTGCCGGTCAGCCACGACCTGACGAGCTGCCACGCCCGCTTCCCCGTGCAGTACGTGATCCGGCCGCAGACCGCCGAGCACCCCGACTACCGCGGCTACGCGGGGCAGATCGCCGCCGGCGCCTTCCGGGTCGGCGAGCAGGTCACCGTGCTGCCCTCCGGGAAGACCTCCACGATCTCCGCGATCGACGCGCTGGGCGAGCCGGTGGACATCGCCTGGGCCCCGCAGTCGGTCACCATCCGGCTCGCGGACGACATCGACATCTCCCGCGGCGACCTCCTCGCCCCGGTGGCCGACGCCCCGGCGACCAGCCAGGACGTCGAGGCGACCGTCTGCCACGTGGCCGACCGGCCGCTCACCGTGGGCCAGCGGGTGCTGCTCAAGCACACCACCCGCACGGTCAAGGCGATCGTCAAGGAGATCCCGTCCCGGCTCACCCTGGACGACCTCTCCCAGCACCCGGAGCCGGGCCGGCTGGTCGCCAACGACATCGGCCGCGTCAAGGTGCGCACCGCCGAGCCGCTGGCGCTCGACGCGTACGCCGACTCCCGCCGCACCGGTTCGTTCCTGCTGATCGACCCGGCCGACGGCACCACCCTCGCGGCGGGCATGGCGGGCGAGTCCTTCGCCACCGCCAAGGCCGCCGCCACCACCGACGACGAGGAAGGCTGGGACTTCTGACGATGGATCAGGACTTCTACGGGACCTTCGCGAAGGAAGGCGGCCGGATCGGCTCCGGCGCCCTCGGCGCGGGCAGAGGAGGTGTCGCACGATGTGCGTGCTGACCTCGGTGCACCGCGCGAGCGGTGCGACACGGCTCCACCCGCTCCACTCCGAACGACACAAACACAGACTTCGAAGACCCTGAAACGAGGGAACACCTCCGTGCCTGCCACCACCCGCACCACCCTGCGCCGCAGCCTGGTCGCCGCCGCCGCCCTGCCCGTCCTGATCGGCGCGCTCGCCTCCTGCGGCTACGGTGCCGAGGCGAAGAAGGACGACGCCGCGGAGAAGGCCCCCGTCGCGGCCGACGCGAAGAAGCTCTCCGCCCCCGAGGTCCGGATCGGCTACTTCCCCAACCTGACGCACGCCACCGCGCTGATCGGCGTCAAGGACGGCCTCATCCAGAAGGAACTGGGCGGCACGGTCCTCAAGCCCCAGACCTTCAACGCCGGCCCGTCCGAGATCGAGGCGCTCAACGGCGGCTCTCTCGACATCGGCTTCATCGGCCCCTCGCCCTCCATCAACGCGTACGTCAAGTCCAAGGGCAAGAACCTGCGGATCATCTCCGGCTCCGCCTCCGGCGGCGTGAAGCTGGTCGTGAACCCGGACAAGATCAAGACCCTGGACGACGTCAAGGGCAAGCGGATCGCCACCCCCCAGAAGGGGAACACCCAGGACGTCGCGCTGCTCAACTGGATCGCCGAGAAGGGCTGGTCGGTCGACCCGGAGTCCGGCAAGGGTGACGTCTCCGTCGTCCGCACGGACAACAAGGTCACCCCGGACGCCTACAAGTCGGGCTCCATCGACGGCGCCTGGGTGCCCGAGCCGACCGCCTCCAAGCTGGTCTCCCAGGGCGCGTCCGTGCTCCTCGACGAGACGTCCCTGTGGCCCGACAAGAAGTTCGTGATCACGAACATCATCGTGTCGCAGAAGTTCCTCTCGGAGCACCCCGACGTGGTCGAGGCCGTGCTGCGGGGCACCGTGAAGACCAACGCGTGGATCAACGCCAACCCGGACAAGGCCAAGGCGTCCGCCAACGCCGCGCTGGAGGCGGAGTCCGGCAAGGCGCTGGCCGCCAAGGTCATCGACCCGGCGTGGCCGAGCATCGCGATCACCAACGATCCGCTGGCCGCGACGCTGAAGACCCAGTCGGAGTGGGCGGTCAAGGCGAAGCTGATCGACCAGCCCGACCTGGCCGGCATCTACGACCTGAAGCTCCTCAACAAGGTGCTGAAGGAAGCCGGTCAGCCCGAGGTCTCCGACGCCGGTCTCGGCGTCAAGTAACAGCCCATCCCCAGGAGGTGACGACCATGGCCACGACGCTCGCCAAGGCTGCCGAGGGCACCGTAGCGGAGCAGACGCACGCCGCCCGGATCGAGCACGTCTCGAAGTCCTTCTCCGGCCCGGCCGGTGCCCAGCTCGTCCTGGACGACGTCAGTCTCGACGTCGCGCCCGGCGAGTTCGTCACCATCCTGGGGGCCTCGGGGTGTGGCAAGTCCACGCTGCTGAACCTGGTCGCGGGACTGGACCGGCCGACCCAGGGGTCCATCGAGACCCCGGGCGGCCGGCCGGCCCTGATGTTCCAGGAGCACGCCCTCTTCCCGTGGCTGACCGCGGGCAAGAACATCGAACTCGCCCTGCGGCTGCGCGGAGTGCCGCGCGCCGAGCGCCGGACGGAGGCCGAGCGGCTGCTCGAACTCGTCCGTCTCGGCGGGGCGTACGGCAAGCGGGTGCACGAGCTGTCCGGCGGCATGCGCCAGCGCGTGGCGCTCGCCCGGGCGCTCGCCCAGGACAGCCGGCTGCTGCTGATGGACGAGCCCTTCGCGGCGCTCGACGCCATCACCCGCGACGTGCTGCACGGCGAGCTCACCCGGGTCTGGGAGGAGACGAGGCTCTCCGTCCTCTTCGTCACCCACAACGTGCGCGAGGCCGTCCGGCTCGCCCAGCGCGTGGTCCTGCTCTCCTCCCGGCCCGGCCGGGTCGCGAAGGAGTGGACCGTGGACATCCCCCAGCCGCGCCGCATCGAGGACGCGGACGTGGCCGAGCTGTCCGTCGAGATCACTGAACACCTGCGTGGGGAGATCCGCCGCCATGGCCAGCACTGACACCGCCGCGGCGGTCAAGAAGGACGACCTCGCCGGTCTGGAGGCCGGACTCGACGCGCTGGACGCGGTCGAGGTCCGCCGCACCCCGGTCCGCGAGGTCCTCCTCAAGAAGGTCCTCCCGCCCGCCCTCGCCGTCGCCCTCGTCCTCGTCGTCTGGCAGGTCCTCGTCTCGGCGAGGATCACCGACGAGACAAAGCTGCCCGCGCCGTCCACGGTGTGGGACGGCCTGGCCGACATGTGGCTCCAGGGCACCCTCCTGGAGGTCATCTGGACCAGCGTGTCCCGGGGCCTTTCCGGCTTCCTCCTCGCGCTGGCCATCGGCACCCCGCTGGGCCTCCTCGTGGCCCGGGTGAAGTTCGTGCGCGCCGCGATCGGGCCGATCCTGTCGGGTCTCCAGTCGCTTCCCTCGGTGGCGTGGGTGCCGCCGGCCGTGCTCTGGTTCGGCCTGAACGACGCCATGATGTACACGGTGATCCTGCTGGGCGCCGTGCCGTCGATCGCCAACGGCCTGGTCTCCGGCGTCGACCAGGTGCCGCCGCTCTTCCTGCGGGCCGGCCGCACCCTGGGCGCCACCGGCCTCAGGGGCACCTGGCACGTGGTGCTCCCGGCCGCGCTGCCGGGCTACCTGGCGGGCCTGAAGCAGGGCTGGGCGTTCTCCTGGCGTTCGCTGATGGCGGCGGAGATCATCGCCTCCTCCCCCGACCTGGGCCTGGGCCTGGGCCAGCTCCTGGAGAACGGCCGCAACAACATCGACCTGCCCGGCGTCTTCCTGGCGATCCTGCTGATCCTGGTCGTCGGCATCGCGATCGACCTGCTGATCTTCAGCCCGCTGGAGCGCTGGGTGCTCCGCAGCCGCGGCCTGCTGGCGAAGTGAGGTCGGCCCGCACATGAACCGTTCCGTCCTCCTCGTCGTCGCCCACGGCAGCCGTGACCCGCGGCACGCGGCGACCGTCCGGGCGCTGGTGAGCCGGGCCGGCGCGCTGCGGCCGGGGCTTCGGATCGAGACCGCGTTCCTGGACTTCAACCTGCCCTCGCCGGCGGGGGTCCTGGACCGGCTCGCCGGGGAGGGCGTGCGGGACGTGGTGGCGCTGCCGCTGCTGCTGACCCGGGCCTTCCACGCGAAGGCCGACGTCCCCGCCGTCCTGCGCCGGGCCCCCGCCTCCCTGCGGGTCCGCCGGGCGGAGGTCCTGGGCCCGTCCCCGCTGCTGCTGGCGACGGTGGAACGGCGCCTGTACGAGGCCGGGCTCACGCCCGGCGACAAGAGCACCACCGGGGTCGTCCTGGCCTCGGCGGGCTCCACCGACCCGGAGGCGATCGCGGCGATCGCAGAAACGGCGCGGGAGCTGCGGGACACCGGTTGGTGCTCCGTGCGACCCGCGTTCGCCTCCGCATCCCTCCCCCGGACGGAAGAGGCCGTACGGGCGCTGCGCGCCGAGCCCGGCGTCCGCCGGGTGGCGGTCGCCCCGTACGTGATCGCCCCGGGCCGCCTCCCGGACCGCGTCGCGGCCGGTGCGGCGGAGGCCGACGTCCTCGCGGACGTCCTCGGCCCCTCTCCCGAGCTGGCCCGGCTGCTCGTGGAGCGGTACGAGGCGGCGGCCCGTGCCGGACGGGCCCTGGTCGCGGCGGGTTAGGGCGCGGCTCCGGGCTCAGGCCGCGGTCATCTCCACCAGTTTGCGGACCGTGTTCCAGTTGCGGGCGGTGTTCACCACGCCCTTGTTGAGGGACGGCCGCAGGACGGCCTCGGCGAGCTTGGAGCGGCCGAGGCCGTCCGGCGTGTGGAGGTACACCACCCGGTCGCCGAGGGCGAAATCCTCGGGCGCGAAGGCCCCGGCGTCGACGGCGGCGAAGCGGTCGGCGGTGACCGGTTCGGAGTAGTACACGGCGTGCAGCTGCTTCCCCTCCAGCTCGTCCGCGGGGAAGGGGCACGCCTCGGCGACGGCCGCGAGGTAGGCGTGGTCGCGGACGAGGCAGTCGCAGGCGAAGCCGAAGCGTTCCTCGATCGCCTCGCCGATGCCGGCCGCGAGCGCGTCCCCGGCGGCGTCCGAGCCGGTGGTGAAGACGGCGTTGCCGCTCTGGAGGTAGGTCCGGACGCCGCCGTGGCCGAGTCCTTCGAGCAGGTCGCGCAACTCGGCCATGGGGAGCTTGCGGTGGCCGCTCACGTTGATGCCGCGGAGGAGGAGCGCGTACGTCGTCGTCATGCGGCCACCTTAGGGTCACCGCGCCTCGTGGGGGGCGGCGCGGTGACCTGCTCGCACCCTTCCCGATCGACGGGCGGGAACGGAAGGGCCTTCACCCATCTGTGACTTATCAAACAAGGTTTCGTAATGACGGGGGGTGCGGCCAGGGGTGGGACACTGCTCGCGCACACGTACCACCGGGTAGGGAGAGAGTGATGGACGAGGCGAGGGCGCGGGAGATCCTGGCCGCGGCGGGACTGCCGGCCGGCGGGGCGCGGCTGCTCGCACTGGGCGAGAACGCGGTCTTCGCCGTGGACGGCCTGGTGGTCAAGGTGGGCCGGTCGGCCGAACTGTTCGAGCGGGCCGGGCGGGAGGTGGCGCTGGCCGGCTGGCTCGCGGAGGCCGGGGTGCCGGCGGTGCGGGCGGCGGAGAAGGAGCCGCGGCTCGTCGAGGGCCATCCGCTGACCTTCTGGCACCCGCTGCCCGAGGCCGTCCGGCCGGCCGAGCCGCGCGACCTGGCGCCGCTGCTGCGGGCCGTGCACGCCCTGCCGGAGCCCGCGGACCTGGCGCTGCCCCGGCGCGAGCTGCTCGGCGGCGTGGAGCGCTGGCTGCGGCTGGCGGGGGACGCGATCGACCCGGCGGACGCGGCCTTCCTGCGGGAGCGGCGGGACGCCTTCGCCCCGGCGGCCGCCGCGCTCGTCCCGCACCTGCCGCCGGGCCCGATCCACGGCGACGCCCTGCCGCGCAACGTCCAGGTGGGCCCGGACGGCCCGGTCCTGATGGACCTGGAGACCTTCTCCTCGGACCTGCGCGAGCACGACCTGGTGGTCCTGGCGCTCTCCCGGGACCGTTACGGCCTGGACCCGGCGGCCTACGACGCCTTCACCCGGGCGTACGGCTGGGACGTGCGGGAGTGGGAGGGCTGCGCGGTGTTGCGCGGGGCGCGGGAGACCGCGAGCTGCGCCTGGGTGGCCCAGCACGCGCCGCACAACCCGAAGGCGCTGGCCGAGTTCGAGCGGCGGGTGGCGTCGCTGCGGGACGGCGACCCCGAGGTCCGCTGGTATCCGTTCTGACCGGCCTGCCATCATGATCCCCGTCGAACCGGCCGACGGGAACGGGGTGTTGTGATGCGCGTACAGCTGTCCGAGGTGTCGCTGGAGGTCGAGGCGAGCGGCGAGGGACCGGTGGTCCTGCTGCTCCACGGCTTCCCCGACGACCACACGCTCTGGCGTCACCAGGTGCGGGCGCTGAACGCGGCCGGCTTCCGGACGGTGGCGCCGACGCTGCGCGGCTTCGGCGCCTCGGACCGGCCGGAGGGCGGCCCGGAGGCGTACCACCCGGCGAAGCACGTCGGCGACCTGCTGGAGCTGCTGGCCCGGCTGGACGTGGACCGCTTCCACCTGGTCGGCCACGACTGGGGGTCGGGGATCGCCCAGGGGCTGGCGTCGGTGGTGCCGGACCGGGTGCGGAGCCTGTCCCTGCTGTCGGTGGGGCACATCGGGGCGGTCCGGGACGCGGGCTGGGAGCAGAAGCAGCTGTCCTGGTACATGCTGCTGTTCCAGTTCGCGGGTCTCGCGGAGGACTGGCTGGCGCGGGACGACTTCGCGCAGCTGCGCGAGATGCTGGCCGAGCATCCGGACGCGGAGTCCGTGATCGAGCCGCTGCGGGCGCCCGGGGCGCTGACGGCGGCGCTGAACATCTACCGCGCGGGGCTCCCGCCGGAGGTCCAGTTCGGCACGGACCTGCCGGTGCCGTCGCTGCCCGCGGTGCCGGTGCTGGGCGTCTGGTCGACCGGGGACCGCTTCCTCACCGAGCGCTCGATGGAGCGGACGGGCGAGCGGGCGCGGGGCCCCTGGCGGTACGAGCGGGTCGAGGGGGCGGGGCACTGGCTCCAGCTGGACCGCCCGGAGGCCGTCGACGACCTGCTGCTGTCCTTCTTCAAGGAGCACGCCTGAGCCGTCCCGGCGCGTGAGCGCCCGGGGCCACCGGCCTCCGCCTCCGGTCAGGGGGCGGCGGTCTCCGGTGCGCCGCGCAGCGGCCACACGGGGTCGACGAAGGCGTCGGGGTCGCCCTTCTTCCGCAGGAACTCCTGGAAGTTCTCGGCCCAGGCGCGGTACCAGCCGATCTGCCGCCGGTGCAGTTCGGCGGGGTCGAGCGCGGCGACCTTCGGGTGCCGCTCGGCTATCGCGACGGCGACCCGGACGGCGGCGAGGGCGTCGGCGGACGCCTGGTGCGCGGCTTCGAGGACGACGCCGTACTCGCCGCAGACGGCCTCCAGGGTCCGCTTGCCGCGCCGGTAGCGGTCGACGGCCCGGTCGATCGTGTACGGGTCGACGACGGGGCCGATGCCGGCGGAGCCGAGCCGCTCCTCCAGGGAGGGCAGCCCGTGGCGGCGGAGCTCGGCGGCGAGGAGGGTGAGGTCGAAGGAGGCGTTGTACGCGACGACCGGGACGCCCTGGCGCCAGTACCCCGTCAGCGTCTCGGCGACCTCGTCGGCGACCTCGGGGGCCGGGCGGCCCTCGGCGGCGGCCCGCTCGCTGCTGATGCCGTGGATGGCGGTCGCGGGCTCGGGGATGGGGACGCCGGGGTCGGCGAGCCAGTCGCGCTGCCGGACGACCCGTCCGGCGTGGAAGCCGACGACCGAGGCCGTCACGATGCGCGCTTCCTGCGGGTCGGTGCCGGTGGTCTCCAGGTCGAAGCCGACCAGTGGTTCCCCGTGCCAGGCCATCGGGTCCTCCTTACGTGATCTCCCCCGTGGTGTTCACCACCCTCGCACGGGCCACTGACAACGGGATCAGGAGACGGGTCGGGAATCGAGCCAGACCGACTCGAATTCCTCACGATACGTCTCGAAAAGTCCGTGCTCGCCGTGGGGGTCGCGCTGTCCCTGCCGGACGACGGCCCGGCCGCCGCCGCGCAGCACCAGGACGGGGGCCTCCATGCCGCGGGCCTTGCGGAGGTAGGACTGGACGACGCCGACGCCGTCCGGGCCGTCGCCGTCGACCAGGTAGGCGGTGAAGCGGGGGGTCTCGTCGAAGACGTGGATCTGGAAGGCGTCGGGGTCGCGGAGCCTGGCGCGGACCCGCCGCATGTGGAGGATGTTCATCTCGACCGAGCGGCTCAGCTCGCCCTTCTTGATGCCGAGCTCCCGCTCGCGGCGCTTGACGGCGCTGCTCGCCGGGTTGAGGAAGAGGAGGCGTATCCGGCAGCCGGACTCGGCGAGGTGGACCATGCGGCGGCCGGAGAAGTTCTGCACGAGCAGGTTCAGGCCTATGCCGGTGGCGTCGAGGCGGCGGGCGCCGCCGAAGAGGTCCTCGGCGGGCAGCTGGCGCTGGAGCCGGACGCGGTCGGGGTGGACGGAGACGACGTCGGCGTACCGGTCGCCCACGAGATCCTCGACGGCGTCGACGGGGAGCCGGTCGGCGGAGGGGAGTCCGGCGCCGCTGCCGAGGATCTCCAGGATCCGGGCGGAGGCCCGTTCGGCCTGGGCGAGGACGGTGGGCGAGAGGGCCCGGTTGCGGGAGACGACGTTGCGCGTCACCTCCAGCTCGTCGAGGGCGAGTTCGACCTCGCGCCGGTCGTCGAAGTAGGGCTCGAAGCAGGGCCAGTGCTGGACCATCAGCTCGCGGAGCTGGGGCAGCGTGAGGAAGGAGAGGACGTTGTCGTCGGCGGGGTCGAGGAGGTAGCCCTTGCGGCGGGAGACCTCGCGGACGGCGACGGCGCGGCGGACCCATTCCTGTCCGGCGGGACCCGCCGCGGCGACGACCCACTCGTCGCCGTGGACGGGCTCGTAGACGGGGCGCAGGACGGCGGCGACGACGGCCCGCATCCGCTGTTCCACGAGGTTGAGCCAGATGTAGGCGCGGCCGGCGCGCTGGGCGCGGGTGCGGACCTCGCTCCACGCCTCGGCGCCCCAGTCGAGCTCGGCGCCGATCTCCACCGGCCGGGCCACGGTGACCGCGCCGGGGGGCGCGGCCGTCCCGGAGGGGAGGATCACCGTGGGCGGCGCCTCCCCGGGGTCGGCCGGTCCCCCCTCGTGACCCGCGTCCCCTGGGGGCAGCTCACGACCTCCCGAGCTCACCCGCGCACCGCCTTCTGCTCTGGACGCCCGTCCCGAATTCTTCCGACAAGATCAAGGAAGGGTACTCCGCGAGCGGGAGGCGGTGCAGCAGGATCGGCCGCCTCCTTGCTCAGGGCTCCAGCGACGGCTGGCCGTTCTGCGAGGCGAGATCGGCCGGAGTGAGCGGGTTCATGGCGGTTACGTCGCGGGGGGCGAGCTGGAAGCCCTGCCAGTGGACGGGCATGGGCTGCTGGTCCTCGTCCCGGGCGATGTGGTGGAACCCGATGTTGACCCACACGGTCGGTTTGGTCAGAGTCTCCCCGTTGACCCATTTGTCCACGCTGTCACCGGCGTTGGGGGCGCAGTTGCCGATGTTGTTGCTGGCGTACTGCTCGCAGCCGCGGGCCTGGGTGAAGTAGACGTCGTGCTTGGTGAAGCCGCGGCCGGCGTGGGTGTCGGTGTGGCCGGGGACGATCTCGTAGCTGCGGGCGTGGCCGTCGGCGTTCTTGCCGGTGCCGCTGACCACCCGCCACCAGCGCATGTTCTTGGCGTCGCCGGCGAGTTCCTTGGTGACGGCGGTGCGCCGGGTCGTCACGGTGGGGCTGCCGTCGCCGGTGGGCGGAGTGACGGTGGAGTCGTACTGCTCGATGCGGTCCTTGCCGCCGTCGAGGCCGAAGTCGAGCTTCCAGAAGACGTTGTGGGCGTGGCTGGTGGCGTAGCCCCGGGCGCCCTTGCCGATGGGCCAGCCGCGGCCGTCGGTGGCGTTGTAGTCGACGGGCGAGAGGCTGCCGGTGGCGCCCACGTTGGCGCCGACGGTGCCGTCGGCGGAGAAGCGCCACTCGGAGATGTACTCGTACCAGCCGACCTTGTTGACGGTGTAGACGAGCAGGTCCTTGGCCTGGGCCTGGTGGACGCCGGTGCCGGAGTCGGCGGCCATGCGGTAGGCGTGGCCGCGGGCCCTGGTGGTGGTGCACAGGCCCTTGACCTGGCCGACCTCGGGCACCTTGACGGTGGTGAGGGTGCCGCCGGGGCATTCGGCGGCCTTGAGGTCCTGGAGGCCCCAGCCGAAGCCGGCGCCGGTGAGGTCGTCGTACTCGGCGCCGCCGTCGTCGTACGGGACGTGGATCTGGGCGAGGCGGGCGCTGGAGAGGACGCGGACGGGGGCGCCGCCGGGCGGCTGGTAGGTGACGTGGTCGAGGATCAGGCCGGCGTCGGTGCTGTAGCGCCAGCACATGTTCCAGGTGGCGCCGCCGTCGAGCTTCTTGGTGATGCGGTACGCGGCCGAGCAGACGGCGGTGACGGGCGGGTGGCTCGCGGTGGGCCGGGGGCTGGGCGGGTTCGGGAGGGCGGGCGTGCCGGAGGCGGGCGTCGCGGCGGCGGTGGCCGTGCCCAGGAGGGCGGTGGCCGCGAGTGCGGCGAGGGTCCCCCGGGTTCGCCGGTGGTGCCGGTCGGTCATGCGGGTGTGCTCCTTGACGTGTCGGGGCCCCCGCGGGGCGGGGGCGGGCGGGGAACGGCGGGCGGCGGTGGTCAGCCGACGCGGACGACGTTCCTCGCGGAGAGGTCGACGATCAGGTTCCGGGTGTCGATCCAGGCGCCGTTGCGGACCTTGGCGACGAGCCGGACGCAGCGGTGCTCTCCGCAGCGGGAGAGCGCCTCCGGCACGTTCTTCTCCCGGTAGGTGCGGTAGACGTCGCCGTTGAACCAGAGCTGGTCGACGCCCTTCAGTTCGGTGCCGGTGGCGTCCCGGTAGTCCTCCTTCACGCCCTTGCCGAGGGGGCTCGCGAGGATGAGCTCCATGGCGGCGCGCAGCTCCTCGGGGTGGGCGGAGGGCTGCACCCCGCGCCGGACGCCGGTGGTCTCGACCTTTCCGGTGGCCAGGTCGACGGTCCGGGTGACGAGTTCGTCGCGCGCGTAGTCGTAGAGGCGGACCTGGGCGCGGCGCCTGCCCTCCTGGCCGGGGACCGGGTCGGCGAGTTCGGTGCCGAGGTGCTGCGGGCGGCCCCGGTCGCCGTCGACGTCCTGCCGGGCGGCGGTGTCGCCGGGGGCGAGCGCGAGGTCGCGGGCGCGGGCGAGTTCGGCGTCGGTGAGCGGGTCGGTGCCGGTGCCGCGGTCGCCCTCGGCGGCGGCGGGGACGACGGTGGCGGGCGGGGCGGGCGGTGCGCCCCTGCCGTCGGCACCGGCCGCGCCGTCCGCTCCGGCCGCGCCCTGGGCGCCGGTCCCGGTCGCGGCGCCGGGGGCTCCGGCGGCGGTGGACGCGGCACCCGGGGTTCCGGCGGCGGCGGAGGGCAGGTCCTCCGCTCCGGCGGCGCCCGGCAGGGTGATCGCGACCGCGGCGGCGGTTCCCGTCACCGCCATGGCCGCGCCTGCCACCACCTTCCCCAAGTGGCGTCGTACTATTTCGTACACATTTCCCCCTCTATCCCCCGCTTGGCCTGCGGTCACCCAGTAGGACGGGGCGCGTTCCCGGGAGGTTGCGCATCTTTCGGGCAGGATCTGGCCGAAGAGCACGCATGAACCCGGACAGAAGAGGAATATTCGTACGCATGCAGGTCTGGCCGGGACGGGCGTACCCCTTGGGCGCCACCTATGACGGAGCGGGCACCAACTTCGCGGTCTTCTCGGAGGCGGCGCACCGCATCGAATTGTGTCTCATCGACGACGACGGGACGGAGAATTCCGTCGAACTGCGCGAGACGGACGCCTTCGTCCGGCACGCGTACCTGCCCGGCGTGATGCCCGGGCAGCGGTACGGCTTCCGGGTGCACGGGCCGTACGCGCCGGAGCGCGGGCTGCGCTGCAATCCGGCGAAGCTCCTCCTCGACCCGTACGCACGGGCGGTGTCGGGGGCGGTCGCGTGGGGCGAGGCGGTGTACGGGTACCCCTTCGGACGGCCCGACGCCCGCAACGACCTCGACTCGGGTCCGCACACGATGACCTCGGTGGTGGTGAACCCGTACTTCGACTGGGGCGACGACCGCAGGCCGCGCACCGAGTACCACCACACGGTGATCTACGAGGCCCACGTGAAGGGCCTGACGATGCTCCACCCGGACCTCCCGGAGGAGCTGCGCGGCACCTACGCGGGGCTCGCGCACCCCTCGGTGATCGGGCACCTGAA
The DNA here is from genome assembly GCF_014654895.1 of Streptomyces filamentosus. GTDB lineage: Bacteria > Actinomycetota > Actinomycetes > Streptomycetales > Streptomycetaceae > Streptomyces > Streptomyces filamentosus. The sequence continues at coordinate 515,947 of NZ_BNBE01000001.1, forward strand.
GGAACTCGGCGTCACCGCACTGGAACTGATGCCCGTTCACCAGTTCGTGAACGACCACCGGCTGGCCGACGCGGGCCTGTCGAACTACTGGGGCTACAACACGATCGGCTTCTTCGCCCCGCACAACGCCTACGCCTCCTGGGGCGACCGGGGCCAGCAGGTCCTGGAGTTCAAGTCGGCGGTGCGGGCGCTGCACCAGGCCGGGATCGAGGTCATCCTCGACGTCGTCTACAACCACACGGCCGAGGGCAACCACTTGGGCCCGACGCTCTCCTTCCGGGGCCTGGACAACCCCTCGTACTACCGGCTCGGCGACGACCCCCGCTACTACACGGACACCACCGGCACCGGGAACTCGCTGCTGATGCGGTCCCCGCACGTACTCCAGATGATCATGGACAGTCTGCGGTACTGGGTGACCGAGATGCACGTGGACGGCTTCCGCTTCGACCTGGCGGCCACCCTGGCCCGGCAGTTCCACGAGGTGGACCGGCTGTCGTCCTTCTTCGACCTGGTGCAGCAGGACCCGGTGGTGAGCCAGGTGAAGCTGATCGCCGAGCCGTGGGACGTCGGCGAGGGCGGCTACCAGGTGGGCAACTTCCCGCCGCTGTGGACCGAGTGGAACGGCAAGTACCGGGACTGCGTGCGGGACCTGTGGCGCGGGGAGCCGCGCACGCTCGCCGAGTTCGCCTCCCGGCTCACCGGCTCCTCCGACCTGTACCAGGACGACGGCCGCCGGCCGCTCGCCTCGGTCAACTTCGTCACCTGCCACGACGGTTTCACCCTGCGCGACCTCGTCTCCTACGACGAGAAGCACAACGAGGCCAACGGGGAGGGGAACAGGGACGGCGAGAGCTTCAACCGCTCCTGGAACTGCGGGGCGGAGGGCGAGACCGACGACGTCGGGATCAACGAGCTGCGCAACCGCCAGATGCGCAACTTCCTCGCCACGCTGATGCTCTCCCAGGGCGTGCCGATGCTCAGCCACGGCGACGAGTTCGGCCGCACCCAGGGCGGCAACAACAACGCCTACTGCCAGGACGGCGAGGTGTCCTGGGTGCGCTGGCCGAAGGAGGGCGACGAGACCGAGGCGGTGCTGCTGCGCTTCACCCGGGCGATGGTGCGGCTGCGCCGGGACCATCCGGTCTTCCGGCGGCGGCGCTTCTTCCACGGCCGCCCGGTGGAGGGCACCCACGACGAGCTCACCGACATCGCCTGGTTCACCCCCGAGGGCGAGGAGATGACCTCGCGGGACTGGCAGGCCGCGCACGCCCGGGCGCTGACCGTCTTCCTCAACGGCAACGCGATCTCCGAACCGGGGCGGCAGGGCGAGCGGATCACCGACGACTCCTTCCTGCTGATGTTCAACGCCTCTTCGCAGGAGCTGGAGTTCGCCGTGCCGGACAGTCACGGGCGGTGCTGGCGCACGGTGGTCGACACCTCCGACCCGGAGGGCATGCCGCCCGGGGAGGGGCCGGAGATCGGGGCCGGCGAGCGGGTCACCCTCGCGCCGCTGAGCCTGACCGTGCTGCGCCGTCCGGCGTGAGCGCCCCGCGCGGCTCCCCGGTCCGCCCGGTCCGCCCGGTCCGTACGGTCCAGGAGAGCGCCGCGCAGGCGACGGCCGCCCCCACCGCCACCGCGAAGGCGGCGGGGGCGCCGTGCCGTTCGGCGAGCCGGCCGGACAGCGCCAGGGCGAGTGCCTGGCCGCCGACGATCCCGCTGGTGAGGAAGGCCATGGACTCGGCGAGCCGGCCGGCGGGGACGGCCCGCTCGGTCAGCGCGAAGACGGTGATGAGGTGCGGGGCGTAGGCGGCGCCGAGGACGGTCACTACCGCGTAGAGCCCGGTGAGGCTGTCGACCGCGAGGAGCGGCAGGGAGAGCAGGACCAGTCCGGCGGTCGCGGTCCGCCAGCGGAGGGTGAGGCCGATCCGGGCGGGCAGGGCGGCGAGCGAGAGGCCGACGGCGGCGCTCATCACGCCCATCGCCGCGTAGACGAGCCCGGCCTGGGCGGGGGCGCCGAGGCCCGCGGTGAGGGCGGTGATGCCGGCCTGGGAGGCGCCGAACATGGCGCCCTGGAGGACCATCGTCGCCCGGAGGGCGTAGGCGGAGCCGGGCAGCCGCGTCCGTTCGGCGGCACCCGTGCGGGTGGCGGGCGCGTCCGGCCCCGGGGCCGCCGGGGCGAGGGCGCGGGCGGTCGGGTGGAGCGCGAAGGCGGTGCCGCAGAGGGCGAGCAGCAGGGACGCGCCGAGCAGGGCGGCGCCCGGGTGGGCGAGGGCGGCGGCGAGGCCGACGAGGGCCGGGCCGAGGACGAAGGACACCTCGTCGAGGGTGCCCTCGAAGGAGAGGACCGCGCCGACCGTCCGGTCGTCGGCGCCGGCCCTGCGGGCGAGGGCCACCGAGCGGGTCCGGGCGAGCGGCCCGATCTGCGGGACGGTCGCCCCGGCGAGCAGCGCGAGGGGCACCAGGAGCCCGGTGGGGGCGTGGGCGACGGCGGCGAGGACCAGGGCGGCGACGGCCACGGCGTTGGCGAGGGAGGCGGCGAGGACGGGGCCGCGCTGGCCGCGCCGGTCGGCGAGCCGGCCCAGGAGGGGGCCCGCGACGGTCTGTCCGGCGGCCAGCGCCCCTCCGGCGAGCCCGGCGGTGGCCAGGGAGCCGCTGGTCTCCGCGACCAGGAGCACGCTGCCGAGCTGGCACATCGCGGTCGGCAGCCGGCCGAGGAAGGAGAGGACCGGGAGGGCGGGGCCGAGCGGGGCGAGGGTGTCGCGGTACGTCCGGAGCATCGGCCGAAAGTAACGCGAGCCACCCGAACGGGTGCATCGGCGGATGACACGGAAGCTCCCGTACGGGGTACGTACGTTCGCATGACGTCCAACCCGGTCCTTCCCCCCGCCTCCTCCGCCGTCATGCCCTCCGCGTCCCCCGCCGCCGCCCCCTCGGCCGCGCCCTCTCCCGCTCCGTCCGCGTCCCCCGCCGCCGCCCCTCCCCCGTACTCCCCCGCCGTCGTCCCCACCGCCACCTACCGGCTCCAGCTCCAGCCCGCCTTCCCCTTCGCCGCCGCCGAGCGGGTCGTGCCGCACCTCGCCGGGCTCGGGGTCTCGCACCTGCACCTCTCCCCCGTCCTGGAGGCGGTGCCGGGTTCCCTCCACGGGTACGACGTCACCGACCACCGGTCCGTGCGGGCGGAGCTGGGCGGCGAGGCGGGGCTGCGGGCGCTCGCCGCGACCGCCCGCGCGCACGGCCTCGGCCTGGTGGTGGACCTGGTGCCGAACCACATGGCGGCCTCGCCGCGCCACAACCACGCGCTGCGGGAGGTGCTGCGGGACGGCCCGGAGTCGCCGTACGCCCGCTGGTTCGACGTCGACCGGTCGGCCGGGGACGGCCGGATCCTGCTGCCGGTGCTGCCCGCACGGCTCTCCGAGGTGTGGGACCGGCTGCGGGTCGAGGACGGGGTGCTCCGCCTGGACGGGCAGGAGTTCCCCCTCCGGCCGGGGACCGAGCACCTGCCGCTCGACGCGCTCCTGGACGCCCAGTGGTACCGGCTCGGCTGGTGGCGGCTCGCCCGCACCGAGCTCGGCTACCGCCGCTTCTTCACCGTCTCGGACCTCATCGGGGTGCGGGTGGAGGACCCGGAGGTCTTCCGGGCGACCCACGCGAAGGTCCTGGAGCTGGTCGCCGACGGGGTCGTCGAGGGGCTGCGGATCGACCACCCGGACGGACTCGCCGACCCGCAGGGCTATCTGGAGCGGCTCGCGGCGGAGACCGGCGGCCGCTGCTGGACGGTGGTCGAGAAGATCCTCACCGGGGACGAGACCCTGCCGGAGTCCTGGCCGGTGGCCGGCACCACCGGCTACGACGCCCTGCGGCTGGTCGACGGCGTCCTCACCGACCCCGAGGGCGCCGCCGAACTCGCGGACGCCTACCGGGAGTTCACCGGACGGGCAGCGGACCGGGGCGGGGAGTGGGAGCAGACCGCCCGGCGCGCCGCGTACGAGGTGGTGCGGCACGACCTGGCGGCCGAGACGGCGGTCCTGACCCGGGCGGCGGTGCGGCTCTGCGCCGCCGATCCCGCGCTCCGGGACCACGCGCCCTGGGCGCTGCGGACGGCGATCGAGGAACTCCTCGTCCGCGTGCCGGTCTACCGGCCCTACCGGACCGACGCCGCACGGGTCCTCACCCCGGAGGCCGCCCGGGGCGCGCGGGCCGCCTTCGCGGTGCCGGAGGAGGCGGCCGCCGTGGACGCCGTCCGGGGGCTGGTCCTGGAGACGTCCGGCGACTCCCCCGAACACCGGGCGTTCCGGGCGCGGTTCGCGCAGACCTCCTCGGCGCTGCGCGCCAAGTCCACCGAGGACACCGCCTTCTACCGGTACGCCCCGCTGCTCTCGGCCAACGAGGTCGGCGGCGATCCGGGGAAACCCGCCGTCGGCGTGGGGGAGTTCCACGCGGCCTGCGCCCGGCTGGCCCGCGACTGGCCGGCCACGGGCACGGTCCTCACCACCCACGACACCAAGCGCAGCGCCGACGTGCGGGCGGCGATCGCGGTCCTCGCCCAGCGCCCGGCGGCGTGGACGGAGCTGCTGGCCGAGGCGTCGGCCGCCGTTCCGGCGCCGGACCCGCACCTGGCCTGGACGGCCTGGCAGACCGCCTTCGGCTTCGGGACGCCGGACCCGGAGCGGATCGGGCCCGCGGTGCTCAAGGCCGTGCGGGAGGAGGGGCTGCGGACCTCGTGGACCGAACAGGACCCGGCGTACGAGCGGGCGGTGGCCGAGTTCGCCGCGGCCGGTCCCGGCCGGGTGCCGTTGCGGTCGGCGTCCGGGGCCGCCTTCACGCTGGAGCCGCACGTCCGGGCGCACGCGGACGGCGCGGTCCTGGCGCAGCTGACGATGCCGGGCGTCCCGGAGCTGTACCAGCACACCGAGCGGGAGTACCGGGCGCTGGTCGACCCGGACAACCGGGCGCCGTACGAGCCCGGTCCGGACGACGACAGGACGGCGCTGGTGCGGGCCGCGCTGCGGCTGCGGCGCGAGCGTCCGGCGGCCTTCGGCCCCGGCTCCTCGTACGTCCCGCTGGCCGCCGGGGGCCCGGCCGCCGCGCACTGTCTCGCCTTCGCGCGCGGCGGGGAGGTGGTCACGGTGGTGACCCGGCTGTCGCTGCGGCTCGCGGAGGCGGGCGGCTGGCGGGACACCGAGCTGGTGCTGCCGGAGGGCCGCTGGGCCGATGTCCTCGACGGGGTGCGGGAGTTCACCGGAGGGGCGGCGAGCGAGCTCAAACTGGCGGAGCTGCTGGCGGACCGGCCGGTCGCCCTCCTCGCACGGCTCGACGGCTGACCCCATACTGGGCGGACGGATGGGCGGGCGGGCGGGCGACGGAAGTCCGTCCGGCGGAAGGGGGGGCGATGTTCCTGCTGGTGCTGTTCGGCGGTCTGGGGGGCCTGGTCGCGCTGATGGCGGTGGTGCTGTGGCGGCGGGACCGGAGGCGGAACCGCACCGAGAGCTTCGAGGGCCTGCGCATCGAGGAGCAGGCGCGTCTCCAGGCCGCCCAGGACCGGGTGTCGTACCACTCCCGCGCGGTGCACAACGGGCCGCCGACCCACAGCGACGCCTACCAGCGGCGGCGCTGAGGGCCGGGGCGCGGAGGCCGCGCGCACCGGCGGGCCGCCGGGCCCGCCGGTGCGCGTCGGATCCGGCCGGTACGCGTGAGCCGGCCCGCGCGCGTCAGAGCCGGCCGGCGCGCGTGACCTCGCACTCGGTGTACTCGGAGCCGTCGCCGGTGCCCGGGTAGGGGGTGCTCAGCTCGGCGCTCGCGGAGGCGCCGGCGGCGACCGCGATGCCGGTCTTCACGGCGGTCGCCGGGACGGCGGTGGCTGCGGTGCCGGTGAACTTCATGGTGACGGAGTAGTCGTAGTCGAGCGCGCCGTCGTTCTTGACCGTGATGCGGGCGGTGAGGCTCTTGGTCGCCGCGTCGTAGGCGCACTTGTCGATGGTCACGTCGCGGACGGCGGCGTTGCCGCTGCTGCCGCCGCCGGAGACGGAGGAGCCGGAGGAGTTGTCGTCGTCGCTGTGGTGGGTGCTGCCGCCCGAGCTGGAACTGGAGCCGGAGCTCGATCCGGAGCAGCTGCCGCCGTGCGAACCGCGGGCACCGGTGAGGGCGAGGACGGCGATGCCGAAGACGGCGATCGCGCGGGCATGACGAATCTTCACTTGTTGTGTTCCCCGTTGGAAGTGGTTCATCAGAAGGGCTCGTTTGACGAGCGCACGTCACCCTAGCAGCGGGGGCGGAGGGGTCGGGAATCAGCCGTTCGGCCGGACGACGAGGGTGCGGGGGGCCCGGGTGATGAGTCCGGCGGGCGCCGGGCGGAAGCCGTCGGCCAGCCGCAGCCGGGGCATCGCCCCGAAGAGGGCCCGCAGCGCGTACTCCGCCTCCAGGCCGGCCAGGAGCACCGCCGGGCAGAAGCCCTCGCCGTAGGTGAGCTGGCCCGGGTCGTCGCGCAGCGGGTCGAAGCGGTCCGGTTCGCGGAACCGCTCCGGGTCCCGTCCGGCCGCCCCGATCAGCAGCGCGACGGAGGAGCCGCCCGGCAGGATCCCGCCGCTGACCCGCACGTCCTCCCGGGTGCGGCGGACGGCGATCTGCACCGGCGGGTCGCGGCGCAGCGACTCCGCCCACGCGCGGGCCACCAGGCCCGACGGGGCGTCGCGCAGGGCGGCGACCTGGTCGGGGTCGGCGAGGACGTTGCCGAGGAAGGAGGCCAGCGCCTTCTCCCGTACGGCGATCTGGCCGCCGCACTCCCCCGCGAGCGCGGTCGCGGCCCGGCCCCTGACCAGCCGCATCATGTCCCGGTAGGGCACGCCGACGGCGGCGGCGACGGTCCCGGCGGGCAGCCAGTGGCAGAAGTCGGCCACCAGGTCGGCCTGCGGACGGCCGGCGATCCGGCGGGCCAGGACGTACGCGGTGCGCGCCACGACGGCCCGCAGCTCGGCCGGGTCCACCTCGGTGTGGGTGCGGGCGCACGCCGGGTCGCCGGGCCGGTGCCCGTGGCTGAAGCGGGGGTCGGTGAGGGCGGTCGCCACGTCCGCGTACCGGCTGAGCACCCAGGCGCGCAGCAGCGGGTCGTAGGTGAGCGGGAAGTCCTCGCGCAGCCTGCGGTGCACGGGGTGCGGGTCGAGGGCGGCGCCGGGGTCCAGCGGGCTGGGGGCGACCGTCCGCCCGCCGGGCGGGACGTCGCTCCCGGCGGCCGGGTCGGCGACGGCCCGCACCCGTCCCGGCGCGGTGGTCCGCCCCGCGGGCGTCATGGCGGGCAGCCGCCGCCAGGGGTCGTCCCCCGCGCCGCGCCCCGCCCGGCGATCCGGCTCGTCACGCATCACGCCCCCTGTCGTCCGACCGGTACGGCCCTGCCACGGCCACCGGGAGGCGACGCGCGTCCCCCCACCTCATCACCGGTGGCCCCGCACCGCCCGCCCCGTACGGCCGAACGGGTGAGAGAGGGCCGCGCTGACCTCGGCGGACCCGTCCCGCGAGGGGGCCGGCCCGCCGGGAGGAGGGGGATCGGGGTCCGCCCGGAGGAGGGGGTCAGTCCGCCGAGAGCCGGAAGGTCGTCTCGCCGAAGCCGACGACGTCGCCGGCGCGCACCACGACCGCGCCGACGACGCGGCGGCCGTTGACGGTGGTGCCGTTGGTGGAGCCGAGGTCGCGGAGGATCCACAGCCCGTCCTGGAGGGAGAGCTCGGCGTGCAGGCGGGAGGCGGTCTCGTGGGTGAGGCGCAGGCCGTTGGCCGGGTCGCGGCCGATGCGGAGGGGGTACGGGCCCGGCTGCGGCAGCAGCAGCTTCGGCAGGCGTTCGGCGTGCCAGGCCCGGCCGACGCGCGCGGTGAACGCCGACATCCGCTCGACCGCGCCCACCACCCGCCGGGTCCAGGTGCCCTCGCTGCGCAGGTCGGCGGTGAGGAGGGCGAGTTCGTCGGGGCGGCGGGCCGCCAGGGCCCGTTCCATGCGGAAGAGGAAGGTGTCGTGCGAGAGACGGCCCTGCGCCGCGCCTTCCCTGAGCAGGCCCAGCGCGCGGTCCCGGTCGGCGTCGGTCAGCCGGGGGGAGTGCGCCGGGGGCTCGTAAGGGTAAGGGGTCGTCACCCCGCGATTGTCCGGGTGTCCGGGCCGGGCTGTCCAGGAGTCCCCCGTCGCCGGGGCGTACCGACTCCGCCACAAAACCCGGTGCCCACCTGGCGGAACGGCTGTTACGGTCTGCGGGCTCCGACCGACGACCCCTTGGGGGACCTTCCGCATGACCGACGGCCTCGTCGTCCGCCCGCTCGCCGGGCCCGGGGAACTGGACCTCTTCCTCGGCCTCACGTACACGCTCGACCACGAACTCGCCGACGACCTCGCCGCGGGCCGCCGCCGCCCGGAGTGGCTGTGGGTGGCCGTCCGCGACGGCCGGCTGCTCGGCCGGATCGCCTGGTGGACCAGGGAGGGCGGGGAGGCGCCGCTCGTCCTCGACTTCTTCGACCTCGATCCGGAGCTGCCCGCCGAGCAGGCCGCCGGGGTGGGCCGGCGGCTGCTGGCCGACGCCCTGGCCGCCGTCGTGCCGGCGGGCGCCGTGCCCCCGGAGTACACCCGCTACCTGCCCGCCGACTGGCGCGAGGTCCCGGAGACCCGCGAGCGGGTCGAGCTGCTCTTCTCCCTGCTGGACGAGACGGGCGCCCGGCCGCTGGTCGAGCGGCTGCGCCTGGAGTGGCTGCCGGGCACCCCGGTGGCGGAGCCCACCGGGCGGCTGGCCTTCCGGCCGGTGCGGGACCGCGAGGATCTGCTCGCGCTGATGACGCCGGTGATGGAGGGCACGCTCGACGCGCACGGGCGGGCCGGCCTGGCCGGGGGGCTGACGCCGAGGGAGGCCGCCGAGCGGCACTACGACGAGGAGTTCCCCCACCACCGCTCGCCGCGCGCGTGGTGGCGGGTGGCGGAACTGCCGGACACCGGCGAGCCGGTCGGCTTCGTGGTCCCAGCGCGCAACGCCTACAACCCGATCATCGCCTACCTCGGCGTGCTCCCCGTCCACCGGGGCCGGGGGTACGTCGACGAGATCCTCGCCGAGGGCACCCGGATCCTCGCGGCGGCCGGGGTGCCGCGCGTCCGCGCCGCCACCGACCTGGGGAACGTCCCGATGGCGGCGGCCTTCGCCCGCGCCGGGTACGTGAACTTCCAGCGCCAGGTGGACCGGGTGTGGGACGCGCCGGGCGCGTCGCGGTCCTGACTGCCAGGATGGGACCGAGGTAGCCGATCGTACCGACGCATGCGAGGGGATCCGCCGTGCTCTTCGAGGTGTGGGCGCCGCACGCCCGCGACCGGGTGACGCTGGAACTGAACGGCACCGGGCACCCGCTGGACCGGGACCCCCTGAGGGACGGCTGGTGGACCGGTACCGTGCCGGCCGCCGACGGCGACCGGTACGGCTTCCGCCTCGACGACGGGCCGGTGCTGCCCGACCCGCGGAGCCGCAGGCTGCCGGACGGGCCGGACGGGCTCAGCGCCGTCGTGGACCACGAGGCCCACGTCTGGCGGCACGAGCCGCCCCGGCTGCGGCTGCGCGGCGCGGTCCTCTACGAGCTCCACGTCGGCACCTTCACCCCGGAGGGCACCCTCGACGCGGCGACCGCCCGGCTCGGGGAGCTCGCCGGGCTCGGCATCACCCATGTGGAGCTGATGCCGCTGTGCCCGTTCCCCGGGACGCACGGCTGGGGGTACGACGGGGTGGCGCCGTGGGCGGTGCACGAGCCGTACGGCGGTCCGGCGGCGCTGAAGCGGTTCACGGACGCCGCCCACGGCCTCGGCATGGGCGTGGTCCTCGACGTGGTCCACAACCACCTGGGCCCGTCGGGGAACCACCTCCCCCGTTTCGGGCCGTACTTCACCGACACCCACCACACGCCGTGGGGCGCGGCGGTGAACCTGGACGCGCCCGGTTCGGACGAGGTGCGGGCGTACTTCCTGGGCAGCGCGCTCTCCTGGCTGCGGGACTACCGGATCGACGGGCTGCGGCTCGACGCCGTCCACGCGCTCGCCGACGACCGGGCCCTCACCTTCCTGGAGGAACTGTCGGCCGCCGTCGACGAGTTGGCGAAGGAGCAGGGCCGCCAGCACTTCCTGATCGCCGAGTCCGACCTGGCCGACCCTCGTTCCACCGCTCCGCGCGCGCTCGGCGGCCTCGGCCTGCACGCCCAGTGGAACGACGACTTCCACCACGCCCTGCACACCGCCCTGACCGGTGAGTCCCAGGGCTACTACGCGGACTTCGCGCGCGCCCCGATGGCGGCGCTCGCCAAGACCCTCACCCGGGTCTTCTTCCACGACGGCACCTGGTCGTCCTTCCGGGGCCGCCACCACGGCCGTCCGGTCGACCGGGAGCGCACCCCCGCCCACCGCTTCCTGGGCTACGCCCAGACCCACGACCAGATCGGCAACCGCGCGCTGGGCGACCGCCTCTCGGCCTCCCTCTCCCCCGGTCTGCTGGCCTGCGCGGCGGCCCTCGTCCTCACCGGCCCCTCGGTGCCGATGCTCTTCATGGGCGAGGAGTGGGGGGCCCGGACGCCCTGGCAGTACTTCACCGACCACCCCGACCCGGAGCTGGCGGAGGCCGTGCGGCGGGGCAGGCGGCGGGAGTTCGCGGCGCACGGCTGGGACGAGGACGAGGTGCCCGACCCGCAGGACCCGGCGACCCGGGACCGCTCGGTCCTGGACCGGTCGGAGCGGGAGCGCGACCCGCACCGCCGGATCCTGGCCTGGCACCGGGAGCTGATCGCCCTGCGCCGCACCCTGCCGGACCTGACCGACCCGGACCTGGCCGGGGTGCGGGTGGCCTTCGACGAGGAGGCCCGCTGGCTGGTCTTCCGGCGCGGGGACCTGCGGGTGGCGGTCAATCTGGGCGCGGAGCCCGCGGTGATCCCGCTGGGCTCCAACGGCCGGGACCGGGTCCTCGCCGCCTGGGAGCCCACCGAGGCCCCCGGCCGGGACGGGGTGCTGCGCCTGGGCGGCGAGTCCGCGGTGCTCCTCGCGGACGGCTGACCCGGGGGCCTTGATCCGAGGGGGTCACTCGACGACGGCCATCTCGTGCGGGGTGCCGTTGAAGCGGTGGCCGGTGCCGTCCTCCGTCATCGTCACGATGTCCTCGATGCGGACGCCGAAGCGGCCGGGGAGGTAGACGCCGGGTTCGACGGAGAAGCACATGCCGGGCACGACGGGCTTCTCCTCGCCCTCGATCATGTAGGGCGGTTCGTGGGTGGTGACGCCGATGCCGTGGCCGGTGCGGTGGATGAAGTACTCGCCGTACCCGGCGTCCGTGATGACCTTGCGGGCCGCCCGGTCCACGTCCTGGCAGGCGATGCCGGGCTTCACCGCCTCGAAGCCGGCCTGCTGGGCCTCGCGGACGACGTCGTGGACGCGGCGCTCCTCGTCGGTCGGCGGGCCGACGTGGACGGTGCGGGTGGTGTCGGAGCCGTAGCCGTGCTTGAGGCCGCCGAAGTCGAGGACGACCATGTCGCCGCGCTCGATGACCCGCTCGCCGGCCTCGTGGTGCGGGTTGGCGCCGTTGGGCCCGGAGCCGACGACGGTGAAGTCGACCTGGGAGTGGCCGAATTCGAGGAGCAGCCGGGCGAGGTCGGCGGCCACCTCGGTCTCCCGGCGGCCCTCGAAGCGGACCTTCAGGATCTCCCCGTACGCCCGGTCGGCGGCGGCGCCCGCGGCGGCGATCCGGGACAGCTCGTGGGCGTCCTTCACGGCCCGCAGCATCGGCAGGGCCTCGGTGAGGGAGGCGTACGAGGTGGACGGCACGGCCTGCTGGAGGCCGAGGAGGTGCATGGCCCAGGCGTTGTCGCTGATGCCGAAGCGGCCGTCGGCGTCGAGGAGGGGCGCGGTGACGGCGTACGGGTCCTTGCCGTCCGTCCAGTCGCGGAGGGTCAGCGCGGGCGCGCCCACGGCCTTCTCCGCGTCGGGCGCCTCCAGGGTGGGGACGACGAGGACGGGGTCCTGGCCGGGGGCGAGGACGAGGAGGGTGAGCCGCTCGGTGATCGCGGTGGGCTGGTAGCCGGTGAGGTAGACGAGGTCGGGGCCGGGGGCGACGAGGATCCCGGCGAGTCCGGCGTCGGCGGCGGAGGCGGCGGCCCGGTCCATCCGCGCCCGGTAGTCGTCGGCGGTGAAGGGGGCGGGGGCGTCGTCGCCGGCGGCTGCGGCGGGGGTGCTCGGCATGGGGTCTCCTTCGCTGCGGTCTTCACCGGCGTGACGGTCTTCACCGGCATCCTGCCCGCAGGGCCGGGCCGCCGCGACCGCGCGGGGCGGTTCAGCGGGGTCCGGGGCCCTGGGCGATCAGCCGTTCCAGGAGCTCCTGGAAGTCGTCGCCGACGACGATCCGCAGTTCGCCGCCCTCCTCGTCGTGCTCGCTGAGCTGGGTGAGGGTGCCGCCCCGCCACCAGAAGACGTACGGGCTGATGGCTCCCGGCGTGTCCTCGTACTCGGCGGCGGCGAAGGAGGCCATCGCGCCGAGCGCCGGGATGATGGAGGTGTCCCGGATGGGGTGGAAGGCGATCTGGTGCCGGAAGGGCAGGGCGACCAGGGCGCCGTGCTCGCCGAGCGGGAAGCCGGTGACCCGCTGGGCCAGGGCGTCGAGGTCGAGGACCCGGCTGGCGGTGTAGAAGGAGTCGCCGAGGACGACCTCGAAGGACATGCCGTCGGCGTCCCGGACGGTCTCGTGCTCCTCCACGGGCAGGCCCCGCAGGTTCTTCAGGGCGCGGGCCCGCAGCTGGGCGGGGTCGCCGAGCCGGTCGAGGGCGTCGTCGGTGAGCATCATGACGCTCTCCGGCAGGTCGAGCGCCAGCACCTCGTACAGTCCGGGGGCGACCGTCCGGGCGTAGCCGAAGGCGTCGGGGTCGATGCCCTCGCCGTTGACGACCCGGGGGTAGAGCTGGGCGCGGATCTGTTCGGGCGGCAGCGTGTCGAGGGCCGAGGGGCCGTCCAGGGTCCGCACCACGAGGGAGACGTGACGGCGGATCAGGTCGGGCCAGACGCGGATGCCGCGCCGGTCGCGGTGGCAGACGGCGGCGAGGTTGCCGAGGCCGAAGCGGCGCTGCTGGTCGTCCACGACGGAGGCGGCGTAGACGGTGACCTCCAGGCCGAGTTCGGCGAACGCCTCGCGGACCGTGGCCCGGAAGAGCGCGGCCTCGCGCTCGGAGAAGTACGCGAACTCCGGGTCGCGCGGCGCGTCCTCGCCGTCCCGCCTGGGTCTTCTGCGCAGCCACCCCACGTCTGGCCCGCCCTTCCGTCGCCGTTGCGTTCAGCGTAGCGAGTGGGACGGGAGGCCCACCGGCCCACCCGCGAAGTCGGGTCGATCACGCCGGCCGGGGGCCGTCAGGAGCCGTCGGGGGCGGTGAGGAGGGCGCGGGCGTAGTGCGCGAGGGAGCGGTTGTAGCGGGGCAGCAGCGGGGCGAGGGCGCCGAGGGCGAGCGAGGCTGCCTCCCGGTCGCGGCCGGTGTCGGCGAGCGCGAGGGCGAGGAAGGCGTCGACGGCGGGCGCGAGGGCCCGCTCGTCGGCGTCGAGCCGGTCGGCGGGCAGGTCCCGTTCGGCGGTGAGGAGTTCCACGCTGCGGTCCGGGCGGCCGAGGTTGCGCAGGCTGCTGGCCAGCTGGATGACGGCCCGGCGGCGGCGCAGTCCGGTCAGGCCGAGGTCGAGGGCGCGGCGGTAGTAGGCGACGGCCTCCTGCGGCAGCCCGGTGGAGTCGTGCGCGGCGCCCCGCTCGAAGAGGGCGGCGGCGTCGTCCCCGCCCCGTTCGGCGGCGAGCCGGTCGATCCGGTCCCGGAACTCCTCGGGCCCGTACGCGTCGAGCTCCTCCCAGAGGGCGGCGATCCGCTCCTCCCAGCCGGCGTCCGCGCCGTGTCCTTCGTGGTCCATGACGTCACCCTACTCAGGGGGCGGCGCCGCCCCCTGGTGGTGGCGCCGCCGGGGGTCCCGCGCCGTACGGAGGGAGCCCCGGGCGGGGGGAGCCCCGGGCGGGGGGAGCCCCGGGCGGGGGGAGCCCCGGGCGGGGGGAGCCCCGGGCGGGGGGAGCCCCGGGCGGGGGGAGCCCCGGGCGGGGGGAGCCCCGGGCGGGGGGAGCCCCGGGCGGGGGGAGCCCTGGGCGGGGGGAGCCCCGGGCGGGGGGAGCCCTGGGCGGGGGGAGCCCCGGGCGGGGGGAGCCCCGGGTCGAAAGGAGCCCCGTGCCGCGCGGACCCCTTTCCGGAAGGGGCTCCCTGCCCGAAAGGGGTCCGCGCGGAAGGGCTCCCTGCCGGAAGGGGATCTCAGTCGCCGCCCCCGCCCCCGCCGCCGTCTCCGCCGCCCCCGCCGTCTCCGCCTCCGCCGTCACCGCCGCCGGAGTCGCCGCCGTCGCCGCCGTCCGAGCCCCAGCCGTCCCCGCCGCCGGACTCGTTGTCGGCGCTGCTCGTGCCGAGGTTGCTGAACCACGGGCGGGCCCAGTCGAAGTCCACGGCGGCCGGTTCGAAGCCCTCCCTGGGGCGCCACTGGGAGGGGAAGCGGGCGGAGCCCGTGGTGTCGCCGAGGCCGAAGGCGGCGGCGAAGGCGTGGGCCATGACCGCGTCCAGCGGGTCGGAGGTCTCGTGGCTGACGGGCCCGAGCGGCATCAGCAGGGTCGTGGGCCGGGAGCGCCGGGGCGCCGGCCGGGACAGCAGGGCGACGCGCCGGCCGTCGCGCAGCAGCCAGGAGCTGGTCGCGCCGGCCCGCCGCAGTTCCCACAGCTGCCCGGGGAGTTCGGCCTCCACGACGCTCTTGGACTTCCGCAGCTTCTTCCGGGTGAGGCGCACGTCGGCGGCGGCGTCGCCGACGGTGAGCGTCAGGCCCCGGGACGGGTGGGGCTCCTCGTGGTGGAAGCCGAGCGGGGCGCGGAGGCGGACGACGGGGGCGTGCGGCCCCCAGACGTCCACGCGGACGAGCCGCCGGTCCACGGCGACGGTGACCTGCCCGGCGGGGCCGGGGGCGTGGCGGCGCGCCATCCACAGCGGCACGCCCTCGGTGCGGGCCCGGTGGCCCAGTTCGGTGACCCGGTCCGGGCCGCCGCTCAGCCGGACCGCGAGCCCTCCGAGCGCCGCGGCGAAGTCGGCGGCGCGGCGGACCTTGAGCGGGACGCTGGTGCCGGTGACGCGGACGAGCGGCACGACGCCGGGGCCCTGCGGCAGCCGGTCCAGGGAGCGTTCGGACCCGCCGCCGCCGAGCCACTGCCCCCGCTGGTACGCCTCGGCCGTCGCGGCCAGGTTGAGTTCGCCGAGCGGGGTGTGGGCCCCGCCCCGGTGGACGCCGTCGCCGGTCAGCCGGACCGTCCGGGCCATCGGGTTCCAGGACTGTTCCTCGTACAGGACTTCGCTCACGGTTTCCCCCCTGTCGTTGCCGTTCCGGACATGGTGACGGAACATCGCGCGGGGGTGGTAGCCGCCGTCGCCGGGCCGGCACGAGGTCGCCACGAGGTCGCTACGCGTTCACGACGAGATCCGCACGCCCGCGGGCCGCGGCGATCAGCCGGGCGTTGGCCTCGTCGGAGCGGGCGACCCAGCGCGCGGCCTCTTCGGGGTCCTTGCCGAAGCGGACGTGCCGGGCCACGAGCCGGGGGACGCGGACGGCGTCGGGGAGGTCGAGGTACCAGGTCTCGTCGAGGAGGGGCCGGACCTCCGCCCAGGGCCCGTCGTCGTGGAGGAGGTAGTTGCCCTCGGTGACGACGAGGGGCACCTCGGGCGGCACGGGCACGGAGCCGGCGACGGGCTCCTCCAGGGCGCGGTCGAAGGCGGGGGCGTAGACGACGGTGCCGGGGCGCGGGGCCCGGAGCCGGGCGAGCAGGGCGGCGTACCCGGCGGCGTCGAAGGTGTCGGGCGCGCCCTTGCGCCCGGCCCGCCCGAGCCGGGCCAGTTCGGCGCCGGCGAGGTGGAAGCCGTCCATGGGCACGAGCACCGCGAGCCCGTCGAGCCGCTCGACGATCCGCCCCGCGAGCGTCGACTTCCCCGCCCCCGGCGCCCCCGCGATCCCCAGGATCCGCCGCCCCCCGGCCCGCGCGAGCCCCCGGGCGCGGCCGACCAGCCTCTCGAACTCCGGCACGTCCATACGAGGCATTCTCCCCGACGGAGGAACGCCCCGGGGAGCGGCCGGGAACCGGCGGGGAGCCGGGCGAGGGGCTCGGGACGGTGCCCCCGGTGGAGGCGGGGGGCCGGGCGAGGACCGGGCAAGAGCCGGGCGAGAGCCGAGCGAGGACCGAGCGAGAGCCGAGCGAGAGCCGGGCGAGGACCGGGCGAGAGCCGGGCGAGGACCGGGCGAGAGCCGAGCGAGGACCGGGCGAGAGCCGCCCCGGGACCGACCAGGAGACCGACCAGGAGACTGGGCAGGGATCGGCAGGGACCCCCGACAGGGGTCCGTCCCAGGACCGTCCCGGGGGGGCAGCCCCGGGCCCCTCCCGGGCTGCCCCCAGGAGCCCCCGGCCCCCCACCGGGGACACCGTCCCGAGCCCCCGCGCGCCCCTCGTACGACCCCTCCCCCTCCCCTCGCCCGTCCCCGCCCCGACCCTCGTGCCGACCCTCGGCGGGTCGAGGGTCGGGGCGGGCGGCGCGCGGGTCGACGCGGGTAGGTGGGTGCCCTTTCCGCGTATTACGTTGGGGTAATGCCGTCCATCGCACTCGTCACGCTCGTCGTCCGTGATTACGACGAGGCCCTCGCCTTCTACACCGACGCCCTCGGCTTCGACCTCGTCGAGGACACCGACCGGGGCAACGGCACCCGCTGGGTCGTCGTCCGCCCGCGCGGCGCCGGGGGCGTCGGCGGGATCGGGAACGCCGGGCTGCTGCTCGCCCGCGCCAAGAACGAGGAGGAGCAGGCCGCGGTCGGGAACCAGACCGGCGGCCGGGTCGGCTTCTTCCTCCACACCGACGACTTCGCCGGCGACCACGAGCGGATGTCGGCCGCCGGGGTGAAGTTCCTGGAGGAGCCCCGGCACGAGCCGTACGGCTCCGTCGCCGTCTTCGAGGACCTGTACGGCAACCGCTGGGACCTGCTCCAGCCGGCGGAGCCCGCCGCGGACACCACCGAAGGCACCGGCACCGTCCCGGACATCGCCGCGGACGCCGCCTGAAATTCGCTGTCGGCCGGGCGGGGCGGCTCCCTAGACTCGCGGCACCGCGCACCACCGGGTGTGCGGTGCCGTTTCCGTACCCGCCCGAACCGCCCGAGGGGAGCCGACCGTGCGTCACCACCGCGCCGCCGTCGCCGTCCTCCCCCGCGTCCGCCGGTACGACGTGATCCTCGCCTCTCCCGCCTGCCGGTGACGGCTGCGCGCCCGTCACCGCAGGCCCGCCCGCGCGTCCGCGCGTCCGGGAATCGCGCTGCCCCGTGTCCTCACACAGCAGCGAAAGGCACGACATCGTGCGCACCGTCCGACCCACCGACCGCGTCCGCAACCTCGGCATCCTCGCCCACGTCGACGCGGGCAAGACCACCGTCACCGAGCGGATCCTGTTCCTGACCGGCGCCGTCCACAAGCGGGGCGAGGTCCACGACGGCACGACCGTCACCGACTTCGACCCGCAGGAGCGGGAGCGCGGCATCACGATCTCCTCCGCCGCCGTCACCTGCGCGTGGGCGGACCACCGGCTCACCCTCATCGACACGCCCGGCCACGTCGACTTCTCCGACGAGGTCGAGCGCGCGCTCCGCGTCCTCGACGGCGCCGTGGCCGTCTTCGACGCGGTCGCGGGCGTCGAGCCGCAGAGCGAGACGGTGTGGCGGCAGGCCGACCGGCACGGCGTGCCCCGGATCGCGTTCGTCAACAAGATGGACCGGCCGGGCGCCGACCTGGACGCGGCCGTCGCCTCGATCCGCTCCCGCCTCGGCGCCGCCGCGCTCCCCGTCCAGCTGCCCGTGGGCCGCGAGGACGGCTTCCGCGGGGTGGTGGACCTGGTCCGCATGCGGGCGTACGTGTGGGACGACGGCGGCCTCGCCGAGACCGGCGTCCCCCCGGGGCTCCGGGACGAGGCGGTACGCCGCAGGCGCGCCCTGGAGGAGGCCGTGGCCGAGCTGCACCCCGGCTCCCTGGAGGAGTTCTGCGCGACGGACGCCCTCGCGGACGGGACGCTCGCCGGGGCCCTGCGCGCGCTGACCCTGGCGGGCTCGGCCGTCGTGGTGCTGTGCGGTTCGGCGTACCGCGACCGGGGCGTGGAGCCGCTCCTCGACGCGGTCGTCGCCTATCTGCCCTCCCCGCTCGACCGGCCGCCGGTCGGCGGCGGCGAGCGGCCGGCCGATCCGCACGCGCCGCTGGTGGCGCTCGCGTTCAAGGTGAACGCGGCGCCGACCGGACGCATGACCCACGTCCGCGTCTACTCGGGAACGCTCGGGAAGGGGGACACCGTGCTCGACACCGCGACCGGCCGGACGGAGCGGATCTCCCGCGTGCTGCGGGTGCAGGCCGACCGGACGGACGAGCTGCCCGGCGCCCTCGCCGGGGAGATCGTCGCCGTCGTCGGCCCGAAGGCCGTCCGCGCCGGGGCCACCCTGTGTCCCCCGGACGCGCAGGTGGTCCTCGAACCGCCCGTGACCGCCGACCCGGTGGTCTCGGTGGCCGTGGAGGCCCGCCTCGGCACGGACACCGGCCGGCTGGCGGCGGCCCTCGCCCGGCTCGCCGAGGAGGATCCGTCGCTGGTGGTGCGGACCGACCCGGAGACGGGCCAGACCGTCCTGTCGGGCCTCGGCGAGCTGCACCTGGAGGTCGCGGTGGAGCGGCTGCGCCGCGACCGGGGCCTGGAGGTGACGGTGGGCCGCCCGCAGGTGGCGTACCGGGAGACGGTGCTGAAGGGGGTGACGGGGCTGGTGCACCGGCACGTCAAACAGGACGGCGGCGCGGGCCAGTTCGCCCACGTCGTCCTCGACGTCGGGCCGTCGCCGGACGGGGAGGAGTTCGCCTTCTCCTCGACGGTCACCGGCGGGCGGGTGCCGCAGGAGTACGTCCGGGCGGTCGAGGCCGGCTGCCGGGACGCGCTCGGCGACGGCCCGCTCGGCGGGCACCCGGTGACGGGCGTCCGCGTCACGCTCACGGACGGCGCCACGCACCCGAAGGACTCGTCCGAGCTCGCCTTCCGCACGGCCGGCCGCTTCGCACTGCGCGAGGCGCTCCGGGCGAGCGCCATGGCGCTGCTCGAACCGGTCGCCGAGGTGACCGTCACCGTCCCCGCCGAGTCGGTCGGCGCCGTCCTCGGCGACCTCGCGGCCCGCCGGGGCAGGGTGACGGACTCGCAGGTCAGGGGCGGTACGTCGGTGGTGACGGCGACGGTCCCGCTGGCCGAGCTCTTCGGCTACGCGACCCGCCTGCGCGGCCGCACCCAGGGCCGGGGCACCTTCACCACCCGCCCCGCCGGTTACGAGCCCCTGACCGGCTGAGCCGGACGGCGGGCCGGGCCGGACCTCATGTCTTGAGGTCCAGCTCGGCCCGCACCGTCTTCCCCACCGGCACCCGGTCGAACACCTCCCACCGCGAGGCCAGCGCCCCCACGAGGAGCAGCCCCCGCCCGCCCTCGTCCAGCGGCCCCGGCACCCCAGGCTCCGGCCGGCACTCGCCCCGCGTGTCGGAGACGTCGATCCGCAGCAGGATCCGGGGCACGTACAGCAGCGCCAGCTCGCAGTCGCGCCCCGGCACCCGCCCGTGCGTGACCGCGTTCGCGGCCAGCTCGGCGGTCAGGAGCCCCGCCGTGTCGGACAGCTCCGCGCCGTACGGCACGCCCCACTGGTGGAGCTGGAGGAGGGTGAGCCTGCGGGCGAGGCGGGCGCCGCGCGGGGTGGAGCTGAAGCGCTGCGCGAACATACGTACGGTGACGGGCTGTTTGCGCGCGAGGGGAGTCGTCATATGGCCAATTTCCCGGGGGATCATGGCGAGTTACCAGCTACGCGACTCGTACGCTGCGCTTGTACGGGTCCACTCGCTGGACTGTACCGGTGACGTTCCGTGAACCTGGGTTCGTTCAACGCGAGCACACGGTGCGGGAGGTGACGGGGTGACGGGCCAGAATCCCAAGGGGACTGAACCGGAGACGTCAGAGAGCCTGAAGGCATTCGGGGAAGTCCTCAAGGCTTTCCGTAAACGGGCGGGGCTGACGCAGGAACAGTTCGCGCCCCTGGTGGGCTACTCGCTCCCGATGATCGCCTCCATCGAACAGGGCAGGCGCGTGCCGTCGAAGAAGTTCCTGGAGAAGGCGGAGGAGGTGCTGGACGCGTTCGGGGTGATCCGGGCGGCGGCGAAGCACCTGACACGCAAGGCAGGGCTGGCGAAGTGGTTCGAGGAGTGGGCGGAGCTGGAGCCGCTGGCGGTGACGCTGTACACCTTCGAGAACCGACTGGTGCCGGGTCTGCTTCAGACCCCCGCGTACGCCCGGACACTCTTCGAGAGGCAGATCCCGGCAATGGGTGACGACAAGATCGAGTCGAACCTGGCCACGCGCGTGGAACGAGCGAGCCTCCTCACGGATCACCCCGAGACGATCTACAGCTTCATCATCGAGGAGCACGCACTGCGCCGCCAGTTGGGCAGCGCCGAGGTCATGCGCGAGCAGATCGACCACATCCTCGCGCTTGGCGAGCGGCGCAACATCGACATCCAGGTCATGTCACAGGCACGGGGTCACCACTCGGGCCTTGACGGCCCCCTTCGCCTCCTGGAAACACACGAGAACACCTGGTACGCCTACTGCGAGGGCCAGGAGACCGGCCAGCTCTTCTCCGACCCCAAAGTGGTCAGCATCCTCCAGCAGCGGTATGCCAGGATGCGGGCACAGGCCCTGTCTGTCGAGGCATCCGTGGGCCTGTTGCGGGAGATCCGAGGAGCACTATGAGCACCACTGAACTGGCCTGGTTCAAGAGCAGCTACAGCGGCGGCAGCGGCGACAACTGCGTGGAGGTCGCCCTCTCCTGGCACAAGTCCAGCTACAGCGGCGGCAGCGGCGACGACTGCGTCGAGGTCGCCACCTGCCCCTCCACCGTCCACGTCCGTGACTCCAAGGTCCCGGACGGCCCGCAGTTCACGGTGGCGCCGGGCGCCTGGGCGGAGTTCGTCGCCCAGCTCGGCTGAGACGCGGCGGGTGACGGCGGCCGCGGGCGGGCCCGGAGAGGACCGGTCCGCGGCTCGGGCCGTTCCCGCGAGTTCATCACCACCTGCGGCGAAGGGGTGCGGACATGTCCGTCACGGGTCGACCGGAGACCGTCCCGCCGGACGAACCGGCCCGCACGCAACGGGCCCTCGCGGCCGCGCTGTGGCACTACTCGACCACTCCGGTCGCCAAGCCGTACCACGTACGCGGATGCGTCCCGGATCCGGCGGAACCGCGGGTGACCGTCGCCCTGTGGACCGGTCCCGCGGCGAGGGAGAAGGTGAACCTCTTCCTCTCGTTCCCGCTGGTCGCCGACGGCGCGCCGGTCTCCGCGACCCGGATCGTGGTGGCGCTGCTGAGGCTGGGCCGGGGCACCCACGTCTTCGGGTTCACCGGCCGCCGGTTCGACGGCAAGCGCCTCCTCGACGGCGGCGTGCTCCTCGAAGGCGTCCGGCCGTACGCGCCGCCCGGAGGTGACGGCGAGGAGGAGGGTCCGAGGGGGTTCTACTTCGAGCGGCCGGGACAGTTGAGACGGTACTGAACCGGGCCGTCACCCTCGCGCCGCTCCCGACGCGGGCCCGGCGTCCGGTGGCGGAACCCGGCGCGCGGCGGCGGCGACCAGGAGTTCGAGGGCTTCTCGGGGCACGTCGCCGCCGTTCACCAGCCGGTCGAAGACGAGGCCGTCGAAGCAGGTCAGCAGGGTGTGGGCGCGGGCTTCGACGTCCGGCACGCCGTGCGCGGCGAGGAAGCGGCGGAGGGCCTCGCGGCCGGGGTTCTCGCGGGGCAGCAGAATCGCGCGGAGTTCGGGGTCGCGCACGCTCTCGACGGCGCAGGCGTGCCGGGCGAGGGAGCGGCGGCGGCCCTCGCCGGTCAGCCGGCGGCGGGCGAGCAGGGCGAGGCCGTCGACGACCTCCCCGGTGGTGCGCAGGGCGGGCAACTCCTCGACGGTGTCCCGCAGTTCCGCCTGGTCGAGCTGGACGAGGCGGGTGACGAGCGCGGTGAGCAGGGCCGCCCGGGTGCGGAAGTAGGCGGAGGTCGTACCGGTCGGCAGGGCCGCCCGGCGGTCGACCGCGCGGTGGGTCAGCCCGCGGATGCCCTCGTCGGCGAGGACGTCGAGGGCCGCGTCGGCGAGGAAGGTGCGTCGGTCCGGAGCCATACCCCCTTTCTACACCTGTAGAGACTCGTCTAGGGTCCTCCTTCTACAGGTGTAGAAGACGAGGGGTGCGGCATGGACGGGACGGCAGTGGTGATCGGCGGCGGCATCGGCGGGCTGGCCGCCGCGCTCGGGCTGCGGCGGGTGGGGTGGGAGGTGACCGTCCTGGAGCGCGCGCCGCTCCTGGAGGACGCGGGGGCGGGCATCTCGCTGGCGGCCAACGGACTGCGGGCGCTGGACGAGCTGGGCGCGGGGGCCGCGGTGCGGGCGGCGGCGCGGGGCCAGTACAGCGGGGGCACGCGCACGCCCCGGGGCCGCCTGCTGACCCGGATGGACGGAGCGGCCCTGGAGCGGGCCGTGGGCACCCCGATCATGGGGCTCCCCCGGGCCGACCTGCACCGCGCGCTGCGCGGACTGCTCCCGGCCGGGGTGCTGCGGACCGGTGCCGAGGCGGGGCCGGTGGAGGAGGCGGGGCCGGGGAGGGTACGGGTCGGGTGCGGGGGCACGGTGCTGGAGGCCGACCTCGTGGTGGCGGCCGACGGGATCGGGAGCCGGACGCGCGGGCGGCTGTTCCCCGCGCATCCGGGGCCGGCCTACAGCGGTTCGACGGTGCTGCGGGCCGTTACCGGGAGGCCGGTGGAGCTGCGTACCGACTTCGAGCTGACCTGGGGGCGGGGCGCGGAGTTCGGGCACATCGCCTTCCTCGATGGGCGGGCGGAGTGGCACGCGGTGCTCGCGCTGCCCGCCGGGACGCGGTTCGCGGACCCGGTGGGCGAGCTGCGCCGCAGGTTCCGCGGCTGGCACGGCACGGTGTCCGAACTGCTCGACGCGACCCCGCCGGACGCGGTCCTCCACCACGACGTCCACGAGCTGCGCACGCCCCTCCCCTCGTACACGGCGGGACGGACGGTGCTCCTCGGGGACGCGGCGCACGCCATGACCCCCAACCTCGGGCAGGGCGCCTGCCAGGCGCTGGAGGACGCCGTCGTCCTGGCCGCCGCGCTGGCCGCCGGGCCCACCGTGGAGGCGGCGCTCGCCCGCTACGACGCCGAGCGCCGGCCGCGCGCCGGAGCCGTCGCGGCCGCCGCCCGGCAGGCGGGACGGATGGGGCACCGGCTCTCCCGTCCCGCGGCGGTCGCCCTGCGGAACGCGGCCCTGCGCCTCACGCCCTCCCGGGCGGCGACCCGCATGCTCCTGCGGCACCACGCCTGGACCCCGCCCCACCTGCCCTGACCCCCTCCGCACCGGTTCCGGGCCCCTGTGCCAGGATGCGGAGCACCGGCCCGCCCCCGCACGGACGGCCCGGCGCCGCACGACGCGCGAGGAGCCCCGCCATGACGACCAGCCCCGCCGGATACCTCTCCGGCCTCTTCTCCCTCGAAGGCCGCACCGCCCTCGTCACGGGCGGGAGCTCCGGCATCGGCAGGGCGATCGCGGGGGCGCTGGCGCGGGCCGGGGCGAGCGTGGTGGTCCTGGCGCGCCGGGAGGCGGAACTCGAGGAGACCGTCGCGGAGCTGACGGCGGACGGCTGCCGGGCCGCGTGGGTGAGCGCGGACCTGAGCACCCGGGAGGGCGTCAAGGCGGGCGCGGAAGCGGCGACGGAGCCCTTCGGCGAGCCGGACGTCCTCGTCAACTCCGCCGGGATCAACCTCCGTCCGCCCTTCGGCGAACTGGCCGAGGACGTCTGGGACACCACCATGACGGTCAACCTGGAGGCGCCCTTCCTCCTCGGACAGCGCTTCGGCCCCGGCATGGCGGAACGCGGCTTCGGCCGGATCATCCACGTCACCTCCCAGCAGGCCCACCGCGCCTTCGTGCAGAGCGGGGCGTACGGCGTGTCCAAGGGCGCCCTGGAGTCCCTCGCCCGCTCCCAGGCCGAGGCGTGGTCCCCGTACGGCGTCACCGCCAACACCCTGGTCCCCGGCTTCGTCATGACCCCCCTCAACCAGAGGCTCTCCTCCGACCCGGAGAAGGTCGCCGCGCTCGCCGCCCGCACGATGACCGGCCGCAACGGCCTCGCCGAGGACTTCGCCGGCGCCGCCGTCTTCCTCGCGAGCACCGCCTCCGCCTACGTCACGGGCCACTCCCTCTTCGTGGACGGCGGCTTCTCCGTCCACTGAGCCCTGGTCCGGGGCCTCGGCGGGACGGAGCCGGATCGTCGCCCCCGAGGGCACGCCGCGGGGTCGGCGGCCGTGGTGTGGACGTGGTGCGGCTCCGCACCGTTGCGGCTCGGCGGCCGTCAACCGCACGAGGCGGAGTCCTCGACGACGCGGCCGTCGCTCATGCGGAGGCGGCGGTCGCAGCCGTCGGCGACCGCCGCCTCGTGGGTGGCGACGAGGACGGTGGTGCCGTGCTCGCGGCCGAGGCGGACGATCAGGTCCATCACCTCGGCGCCGGTGGCGGAGTCGAGGGCGCCGGTGGGTTCGTCCGCGAGGAGCAGGCGCGGGGTGTCGACGAGCGCGCGGGCGAGGGCGACGCGCTGCTGCTGGCCGCCGGAGAGCTCGCCGGGGTGGGCGTGTTCGCGGCCGTCCAGGCCGACGGCGCGCAGCAGTTCCCGGGCGCGTTCCCGCTTGTCGTAGGCGGTGCGGCGGGGCAGTACCGGTGCCAGGACGTTGTCGAGGACCGTGAGGGCGGGCAGCAGGTGGAAGCGCTGGAAGACGAAGCCGACGCTCCTGCGGTACTCGGTGAGGCGCTTGCGCCGCAACGCGGTGATGTCGTCGCCGTCGACGAGGACGGTGCCGGCGTCGGCACGTTCGATCGCGCCCAGGAGGTGCAGGAGGGTCGACTTGCCTGACCCGGAGCGGCCGGTGACGGCGACGCTCTGGCCGGCCGGGACGCTCAGGGTGATGGCGTCCGCGGCGGTGATCCGGGCCTCGCCGCGTCCGAAGACGCGGGTCAGTCCGGTGATCTCCAGGGCCGCTCCGGTGGCGGTGGCGTCGTGCATGGGTTCAGTCCTCTGCGAGAAGGGGGGCGGTGGGCAGCCGGAGGAGCGCGGCGACGGGGCCGGCCGCCGCCGCGGCGGTCAGGAGCACCCCGCCCAGTGCGGCAGCCGCCGCGGTGGCGGCCAGGGCCGGGGTGAAGGCGCCGGTGAGCCGGGCCACCGCCGCCGCCCCGGCGGCGGAGCCCGCCACGGAGCCCAGGAGGCCGAGCAGGGCCGCCTCGTGGAGGACGAGGCGGACGAGGTGGGCCTCCGACCAGCCCGTCGCCCGCAGGAGGGCGAATTCCGGGGCGCGTTCGCGGATGCCGAGGAAGACGACGTCGGCGACGGCGAGGGCGCCGAGCAGGACGGTGCCGGTCGCGGCGGCGATGTCGACGCCGCGTACCTCCAGGGCGACGGCGTCCCCGAGGGCCGTGCCGACGACCCGGTCGCCGAAGGCGGTGAGGATCGCGGTGACGGCGGTGACGGCGCACACGCCGACGGCGAGGGAGAGCGCGCCGAGGGCGGTGCGGGCGGGGACGCGGGCCAGGTTGGCGGCGGCGAGTCCCGCGAGGGTGCGGCGGTCGCGGGGCCTGCGGGCCGCCCGCACGGCGGGGCGGAGGGCTTGCGCGGGGTGCCGGGTGGTGGCGCGCAGGGCCGGGGGCAGGGCGGCGAGGAGGCAGACGGCGAGGGCGAGGGGCAGGGCGAGGGCGGCGCGCCCGGTCGTCACGCCGATGCCGAGCGGCGGGCCGAGGAGGCGGGCGAGGGCGGCGCCGAGGACACCGGCGACGGTGCCGACGAGGGCGGTCTCGGTGAGGATCAGGGAGGCGATGCGGGGGCGAGACCAGCCGAGGCAGCCGAGGACGGCGAGTTCCTTGCGGCGGTCGCGGACCCCGGCTCCGACCGCGTTGAGGAGGAACAGGGCGCAGACGACGAGGACGAGACCGGAGAGGAGGACGCTCTTGCGGTCGGCGGCCTCGACGACGGCGACGGCGACGCCCTTGACGGACCAGCCCTCGGTGAGGGAGAGCGGCGGCCGTCCGAACGCCCCCGGCCCGAGGGCGACGGTGCGGGGGGAGGGCGAGGAGCCCATGGTGAGGTCGACGTCGAGCCCGGTGGTGCGGGTGATCTCCTCGGCGACGGCGCGGACGCGTTCGCGGGAGGCGGCGTCGGTGCCGGTGACCCCGGCGACGCGGACCCGGACGGCCGAGATCGGGGCGCGGGCCTGCTCGGAGGCGGGGTCGAGGACGCGGCCGAGGGCGGCGAGCGTGGTGAGCAGCTGGGGCGGGGTGGCGAGGTAGCCGCCGGGGTTGCTGTCGGGGAGGAGGGGGCGGTCGCCGAGGAGGCGGCGGGAGGCGGCGTCGGCGCCGGCGGCCTCGACGGGCTGGTAGGTCTCCAGGGGGACCCGGGAGAGGGAGGAGAACTCGGTGAGGCGGGCGGGGTCGAAGCGGCCCACCGCGATGGCGTCCTCGCTCCAGGTGCCGGCGAGGACTTCGGGCGAGCGGTACGGGGGGACGCGGCGCAGGGGGCGGTAGGCCGTGTCCTGGGTGAAGCGGGGGATGGAGAGGCCGGAGAAGTGCTCGTTGTGCCACAGGGCCTCCTGGTCGACGGGGACCCGGGCGGGGCTGAGGGGGGAGTCGCCTTCGTAGCGGGGAGGACCGGACTGGATGATCCGGGTGAGGTGGGCGGTGGTGCCCTCGCCCGCGCCGTAGGCCTGGTCGGCGGTGAAGGTCCGGGTGGCCAGGACGGTGCCGGAGAGGGCCTTGAGCCGCCGGGTGGTCTCCGCGGTGGACAGTCCGCCGATGCCCGGGTCGCCGGGGTGCGAGCGCTCGACGCCGACGGTGACCCGCTCGTCGATCTGCGGGGTGGTCGAGGCCAGCAGCGGCAGGTAGCGGTGGTGGCTGCCCAGTTCGTCGACGCCGTCCTCGACGGTCTCGTCCTGCCGCAGGTAGCGGCCGCTCGTGACGGCCTTGTCCAGGCCGACCAGGCGGGCCTCCTGCCCGGGGTCGACGGCGGCGAGCAGGAGGGCCATCGGCCAGGAGACGTTCACGGTCAGGCGGCGCTCCACGAGGGGGGCACGGCTGCGGTCGTGTTCGCCGACGACGAAGCGGCCGTCGTCGGTGAGCTGTGCGGCGATCAGCCAGCCGCGGCCGTCCGAGAGCGCGGAGTGGGTCGGCTGGCAGAGGGGGACGCGGCGGCCGCCGGGCAGGACCTCCAGGACGGGCGCCTGGTCGTTGCCGCACCGGGCCTGGACGCGGGCGGGGTCGGTGCCGTCCGCGTAGGAGAGCGAGCCGCCGCTGCCGACCATGGGCACGCGCGGCCACAGCAGGCGGTTCTTGGTCACGTAGACCCAGGAGGGGGCTTCGTCGGTGAGCTGGCTCAGGCCGCGGTCTCCGGACCAGACCTGACGGGTGGTCAGTATCTGCTGGGTCCGGTTCCGGTCGACCTGGTCGGTGACGTCGACCCGCACGGGGCTGTCGCTGACGACGTATCCGACCATGGCGACGGGGGCGGCGACGTCCACGCCCGCGAGGCGGGCTATCTCCGTCTGCTGGGCGGAGGTGATGCCGCCGAACTGTCCGGAGAGGAAGTTCGGCCGCACCAGGCCCTCCCGGTCCTCCAGGGCGCTGCGGGTCCCGTGCGGGCGCACCAGGATGTCGTACGCGCCCCGGTAGTTGTCGTCCACCGTGCCGGTGGCGTGCAGCTGGGAGGTCCGGGCGCCGGCGGTCAGCAGGGTGAAGCCCGAGGTCGCGGCGAGGATGCCGAGGAGCAGGGCGAGGCTGCGCAGGGCGCGGTGGCGGATCTGGTGGGCGGCGAGGCGCAGCACGGCATCCCTTTCGCGGAAGGCCGGTGCGCGGCGGGGCGGGCGTGCCCCCGCCGCGCACCGGCTGGGTGGGGAGGAGGTCAGGAACAGCAGCCCGCGTCCTGCCAGCCCGAGCAGAACGAGCTGTCCCAGCACATGTACTGCTGCCGCTTGGCCCTGCTGGAGCAGCTGCTGGAGGCGACACAGCGGGTGTCCTTGACCCACCAGGTGGCCTCGGCCCGCGCGGCGGGCGCCATCCGGTCGGCCATCTTGTCCGCGAGTCGCTTCAGGGTGCTCATCAGGTGGTCCCTTTCGCCGGTCGACCGCCGGGTGCGGTCGAGCGGTGGAGAAGGTAGCGGCCGGGCGTACAGGTCCCGTCCCGCCCGCCGGTACGTGACGTGTATGCCGTCCTCCTAGGCTGCCGCGGCGCCGCCGGCACTCGCGCCGGACGTGCGGGAGCGGAGGGGGGTGTGCGGCGTGGTGCACGTGGTGGTGGCCTGCCGGGCTCTGCTGGTGCTGGTCTTCCTGGTCTCGGCGGCGGGCAAGCTGCGCGGGCGCGGGGCGTTCGACGGTTTCGTCGCGGAGGTACGGGCCTGGCGGCTCGTCCCGGCGGGGACGGCGCGCGGGGTCGCGGTGGGCGTCGCCGGCGTGGAGGCCGCCCTGCCGGTGCTGCTGGTGGTGCCGGTGACGGCCCGCCCGGGGCTGGCGGTCGCGGGGCTGCTC
The DNA here is from genome assembly GCF_014654895.1 of Streptomyces filamentosus. Classification (GTDB taxonomy): domain Bacteria; phylum Actinomycetota; class Actinomycetes; order Streptomycetales; family Streptomycetaceae; genus Streptomyces; species Streptomyces filamentosus. The sequence goes on from NZ_BNBE01000001.1 coordinate 544,668, forward strand.
CTGGTGGCGCTGACGGCGGGCGTCGTGGTGACGCGGCGGCGGGGCACGGTGGCGCGCTGCGCGTGCTTCGGCCGCACGGCCACGGTGCTGGGACGGCGGCACGTGGTGCGCAACGTCCTCCTCATGGGCGCCGTCGCCGTCGCGTCGCTGCCCGCGGCGGGGCCGGTGGGGGCGGCGGCGCTGACGGTGGCGATCGGCGCGGGCGCGCTGGGCGCGCTGCTGGTGACGACGCTGGACGACATCGCCGGCCTGTTCTCTCCCCTTCCTGACGTTCCTTCCCGATCTCTCTAGGAGTTGACCGTGGCCGTTCTCGGTTCGGCCGTCGCCCTGTTGGGCGCCCTGACCGTCCTCAATCTGGTGCTCACCTACGGCCTCGTCCGCAGGGTGGGGGCGCTGGGTCCGGCCCGCCCGCCGGGGCCGATCGACGCGGGCAGCGTCGGTGCCACGGCCGGGGAGTTCGAGGTCCGCGCCACGGACGGGACGGGACTCTCGCGCGGAGACCTGCCGGACGGGGCGCTGGTGGGCTTCTTCTCGCCCGGCTGCGAGCCGTGCACCGAGCTGCTTCCCCGTTTCGCCTCCGCCGTGCGCGAGCTGCGGCTGCCGCCCGCCCGTGTCCTGGCCGTCGTCGCGCCGGGCACCGAGGACCCGGGGCCGTACACGCGGGCGCTGGAGGGAATCGCCCGCGTGGTGGCCGGTGAGGAGGCGGTCGTGGTGGCGGAGGCGTTCGGCATCACCGGTTATCCGGTGGTGTGCCGGCTCGGCTCCGACGGCGCCGTCACCGTGGTGGACCGGGACCTGCGGGACCTGCTGGGTGCCGGGGCGGCGGGGTGAGCCGGCCGACGGCCGCCCTGCCCGTGGTGCTGGGGCTGGCGTGGCGGGCGGCGCCGGGCCCGCTGGTGGGGGTGCTGGTGGCCGCGCTGGTCGTGGCCCAGCTGCCGGTGGCGGCGGCCTGGGCGACGGCCGCCGTCCTGGACGTGGTGGCCGCCGGGGGCGAGCCGGCGCGGGTGGTGGCGCCGGCGGCGCTGCTGGCGGGGGCGGGGACGGCGACGGCGCTCCTGCCCCACCTGGACGAGCTGCTGCGCGGGGAGCTGTCCCGCGCGGTCGCGCTCCACGCCCAGGACCGGCTGTACGCGGTCGTCAACTCCTTCGCCGGTCTGGGCCGGTTCGAGGATCCGGCGCAGCTCGACCGACTGCGGCTGGCACAGGGCTGCGGGCAGGAGGCGCCGCCGCAGATCGTGACCGGCGGCATCGGCCTGCTGCGGGCGGCCGTCACCGTGACGGGGTTCCTGGCGTCGCTGGCCCTGGTGAGCTGGTGGCTGGTGGCGGTCGTCGTCCTGTCGGCCGTGCCGGCACTGGTGGTGGAGCTGCGGATGGCGCGGGTGTGGGCGCGGACGGTGCTGCGGGTGACGCCGCTGGAGCGGCGGGAGCTCTTCTACGGGCAGCTCCTCGCCGACGTCCAGGCGGCCAAGGAGATCCGGCTGTTCGGCACGGGCGACCACCTGCGGGCCCGGATGCGTGCGGACCGGCGGGCCATCGACGCCGCGCACCGGGCGGACGAGCGGCGCAACGCGGTCGCCCAGGCGGTGCCGGCGGCGGTCTCGGCGGCGGTCTCGGCGGCCGGGCTGCTGTGGACGGTGCGGGAGGCGGCGCACGGCCGGCTGTCGGTGGGGGACGTGACCCTCGCCGTGGCGGCGACCGCCGCGGTGCAGGGCGGTCTGGGAACCGCCGCGGCGCAGCTCGCCGTGGTCAGGCGCAGCCTCGTGCTGTTCGGGCACTTCACGGAGGTCGTCGGGCAGCCCCCGGACCTGCCGGCGCCCGCGCCCCAGGACCGGCCGGCGCCGCTGCGCCACGGCATCGAGCTGCGCGGCGTCTCCTTCCGGTACTCCGACCGGCACGACTGGGTGCTGCGGGACGTGGACCTGACGCTGCCGGCCGGGACGTCGCTCGCCGTGGTCGGGGACAACGGCGCGGGGAAGTCCACTCTGGTCAAGCTCCTGTGCCGCTTCTACGACCCCACCCACGGCACGGTGCTGTGGGACGGCCGGGACATCCGCACCTTCGCCCCCGAGGAGCTGCGCCGCAGGATCAGCGCGGTCTTCCAGGACTTCATGCGCTACGACCTGACCGCCGGGGAGAACATCGGTCTCGGGGCGCCGGACGCGGACGGCGACCCGGCTCGGGTGCGGGCCGCCGCCGTCCGGGCGGGCGCGGACGCGCTGGTCGAGGGGCTGCCGCTCGGTTACGACACGATGCTGGGCCGTTCGTTCTCGGGTCCGGGCGACGACCCCGACGACGGGGTGGAGCTGTCCGGGGGCCAGTGGCAGCGGGTCGCGCTCGCGCGGTCCCTGGTGGACACCGGGGCGGACCTGCTGATCCTGGACGAGCCGACCTCAGGTCTCGATCCGGAGGCGGAGCAGGAGGTCCAGGAGGTACTGGCCCGGCACCGACAGGGCCGTACCAGCCTGCTCATCTCCCACCGGCTCTCCGCGGCCCGGGGCGCGGACCGCATCGTGGTGCTGCGGGGCGGCCGGGTGGTGGAGCAGGGCGACCACGACACGCTGATGGCGGCGGAGGGGCGGTACGCACGTCTCTTCGCGCGCCAGGCCGCCGGATACGCGGACGCCACGGCGGCCGGAGCGTCCGGCGTCGCCGGACCGGGAGCGGGCGCGTGAGGCGGGGGGCGGGCCCGGGCGTCGCATCCGGTCCGGCCGTCGCCCTCGGCCTCGGCGCCGGCCTGCTGTTCGCCCCGGCCGCGATGGCCGTCTTCCTGGGGCGGCGCCGGATCAGGGTCACGGTCGTCGGGGGCAGCATGACGCCGGCCCTGGCGCCGGGGCGGACGGTCGTCGCCCGCCGGGGGACCGCCGGCCGGTTGCGTACGGGGCAGGTCGTGGTCCTCCTCAAGCCGACCGCGCCGGACGCCTGGGAGTGGCCCCTGCCCACGGGCCGGCCGCACCGGCAACCCCTGCTCGTGAAGCGGCTCGCGGCGCTGCCGGGCGACCCGCTGCCGCCGGGGGTGCCGGGCCGGCAGGACGGGGAGACCACCGTCCCGCCGGGGCACGCCGCCGTGCTGGGCGACAACACCGCCGCGAGCGTCGACTCGCGCGTCTTCGGCCTGGTGCCGCTCGACCGGATCGTCGCGTACGTCCCCGGCCACGACGCCTGACGCGGCTTCCGAGGCTCCGGCGCCCGGCAGGGCCGGAAGGGGCCGGGGACCGCTTCGGGACTCACGGCGCCCGAGGAGACAGCGGGGTCAGGGGCGGCTCCGGGAGAGGTCCTGGTGGAGGTGGACCAGTTCCCGGTCGAGCGGTGAGCCGAGGTGTTCGCGGAACACGTCGGCGGCCTCCCGCACGGTCTCGCTGACTCCTCCGCGCTCCCCCAGCAGGTGGTGGGCGCGCATCCGCAGGGCCCAGCTCCGGGTACGCAGGGGATCCGCCGCCAGGAGGGCGGCGAGGCCGCGGAGCGCTGCCCTCGGCTCCCCCAGCCCCAGGCAGGCCTCGGCGAAGTCCTCGGCCGTACGCAGCCGCTCCTCGTCGAGGTGGGCGAGGCGTGCGGCGAGCCGGCCGTTGCGGGGGACGTCCGCGGCGGCCCGGTCCGCGTCCCACAGGCCGAGGGCGCGGTCGAGCAGTCCGGCGGCGCGGTCGAAGGCCCCCTCGCCGAGCGCCGTCCGCCCCTCGTCGGCGGCGAGGGCGAACAGGTGGCTGTCGCAGGCGTCCTCGGGCGTCACCAGTTCGTACCCCCCTGGGTGGGAGACCAGGGTGGCCGCGCCGCCCATCAGCTGCCGCAGGGCACAGACGTGGGTGCGGACGTTCGCCACCGCCGAGGGGGGCGGCCGTTCGTCCCACAGGGCGTCGACCAGGTGGTCGACCGTCACCATGCGATTGGCGTCCAGCAGGAGCGCCACGAGGAGTGTGCGCCTCCTGGCGCCGCCGACCTCTCCGTCGTGGAGCCGCACCCTGCCCAGCATCCGGAATAACACTTCTCCGGCTTCCCGTCCCATCGGCCCCCCTGAGTGACGCACGGAGTGCAATATATTGCTGAAAGTTGCAGAAATATCGATCAAGCTAGGAGGTGCCGCCATCCGGGTCAAGGGCTGCGACACGGAAACCTCCGGCTCCCGACGATCCCGGCGCGCCACCGTCCGCACCGGGGCGGCCGAGGAGCTCACCACCCCGGTGCGCGGGAAGCCCGCCGCAAAACGGGGTGCTCCGCGACGACGGGCCGTGGCACGATCACCGGATGTCCAACGACGTCGCCTATCCCGTCTTCCGCACCCCCGATCCGGCACTCGCCCTGAAGACCGCCCGCCGCCTCGTGGAGTTCGGCCGTCGCGAGTACTCCGAGGTCTCCGCGTACGCGGAGTTCGCCTCGGTCGCCGAGGTGCGGCGGGTCGCGGGGCTCATGCCCGGCGGATGGTTCCGCGGGGCGTCCGAGCTCGAGGAATTCGAAGGGGTGCCGTTCGAGGACCAGCCCCCTTTCGTGGTGGGTGTCCCGGCGGCCGGCCTGCCGGTCGAGGCGTCCGCGTTCGAGGGGCGGCTGCCGGTGGAGTGGGAGGTGTTCGACTGCCCGATCGGCAGCATCGAGGACGCCTTCACCGCGGCGATCGGTCCCAGCACGGGGGAGATCCACTGGGATTCGCTGGAATGGCCGGAGGTGCCCGAGGAGGGGTTCCACGGCGATTCCAAGCACGCCGAAGTGACGCTCCTCTTCAACACCCACACCCGCTACGCGAACGAGCCCGCCGACGACCACACCGTCCTCGTCCACGTCCGCAGCGCCGTCTTCGACGGCCGCCAGAGGAACGAGCCGTACGCCCACTGGCTCGCCGCACAGGTGGGCCTCGCGGTCATCGGGCCCGCGCAGGAGAACTGACGGCGGCCGGCCCGCCCGCGCGCCGGGCGGCGCGGCACGCCGGGATCGGCCGGGCCCGGGGCGGGCGAGGGCCTCGAAGGGACCTCAGGCCCGGCCGAGGCCGGACCGGTCCGGGCGGGCGCAGTCGGCCAGCCGCGCCCGGCACTCACCGAGAGCCTGCGCCAGGTCCCCGTGCCCGCACTCCCCCTCGCACTCGTCCCCGCCCCCTGCCGCGAGGAGTTCCCCGGCCTCCACCAGGGCCTCCCAGAACTCCGCGGGTCGGCCGCAGGAGGACCGTGGGCCGCTGCGCGCGAGCGAGTGGAAGACCCACGCAGGCTCTCCCGTGACGAGCCGCCGCGACAGGGCCTGGGCGTGGCCGCTCGCCACGCCGCCCATGGCCCGCACCGCGGCCCGCAGGCGTTCCGCGATCAGCAGTTCCCGCTCGTCGAGCCGCGCGGCGACGTCGAACACGCCCAGTTCCTCCATGAGTTCGCCGTACAGCTCCTCCTCGCCGGGGCCCAACTCGTCCTGCACCTCCCCCGGATCCCGGCGGAGACGGTCCAGCAGCTCCGGCTCCGGGATCCCGAGGGCCCGGCCGACGCCCAGCGCCGCGTCCCACCACCACCGCGTCCGCGCGGCGAGTTCGCCGCAGACGGCGCCCGGCGCCGCCCCCGCCCGCAGCCGCCCCCCGGCCGCCGCACCCAATGCCTCGATCACATCGGCTCCGCCGCTCGCCACCGCGCCCCCTTCCACACTCCCGGCACCCCGGGGTGATCCTTTCCGCCCCGGAGAGCCCAGTCTGCGCACCTTCCTACGGCCCGACCATTTTCTAGCAGCGCTAGACAATCGAGCACCGAAAGAACTAGCGTTGCACCAGCAGCTAGCGGCGCTAGATCGAGGCCGGACGGCCGCCCCCTCATCCCCTGCCCAGAGAGAGACGACCCATGTCGCTGAAGAAGACCAACACCACCCTGGCCGCCGCCATCATCCTGTTCGTGCTCTACCTCGGACTGTCCTTCGTCCTCACCCCCGAGGCGGTCACGCCGGGCGTCGGCCTGCCGTCCTGGCCCGCCGGCGACGGCGGCGGCTTCCTCGTCATGAAGGGCATCCGCGAACTCTCGATGGGCCTGGTCCTCGGCGTCCTGCTGGTGACGGGCCACCGCCGCGCCCTGGGCTGGGTCCTGCTGGCGGAGGCCGTCGCCCCGTTCGGCGACATGATCAACGTCCTGGCCCACCACGGTTCCCCCGCCGCCGCGTTCGGCATTCACGGCCTGACCGCCGCCCTGATCGCGGCCACCGGCCTGCTGACCCTCCGCGAGACCGGCCGGACCCACCGGGCGCCCACCGCCGCACCCGCCGCGCGGCCCGCCTGACCCCCACGCAGCCCACGCAGAGCCCCACACGATCCCGCGCGCGAGAAGGGCGGCCGCCGGAGAACCCGGCGGCCGCCCTCACCGCGATCCGGGGCACGGCCGCCCGTGGCGGCCGCCCCGGGACCCCCCTAGTAGTGGAGGTCCTTCTGGTCCGTGATCAGACGGCCCGCGATGTGCAGGTTCCCGTCCGAGTCGAGGACCGCGATGATCTTCTTGGTGGAACCGTGGTGGGTCGTGAAGTAGATCTTGTCCGCCTCCTGGGAGGAGGAGTGGTTCGTGTTCACCGACAGCTCGATGCTCACCGGCGAGCTGATGAGCACGTCCTTCTTCGGCGTGCCCGGGTAGACCTGGTTCTCCCGCAGCTTGATGCGGCCGTGCGTGTCTCCCTCGTCCCAGTCGGACGCGACGCCGAGATCGATGTCAGCCATGAGATGCCCCCTCCGGTTCCGGTGCATGGAACGTGCCGGCCCGGGACCGTCACAAGACGTCCCGAACCGCCCTCAGAACCTACGCAGTTCGTTCACACCCCGACACCACGCCTCGTGAATATGACTGGTTTTCGCGCAGCTTCCTCATGAATCGCACCAACCCTCCGGACCTTCCGAAAAGCCCGGAAAGCGGCTGGACACCGTTCTAGGAGAAATCGAGCCCTCCCGTCCGTTCCCGCTTCAGTTCGAAGAACCGCGGCTGACGCGCCAGCACACGCACCGCGTCGAAGAGCTCCGCGGCCTCCTCCCCGCGCGGGACCGCGCTGAGCACCGGGCCGAAAAACGGCGTCCCGTCGAGACGCAGGGTCGGGGTCCCCACGTAGCCCCCCGAGGCCGGATCCGCCCCCTCGTCGTGCCGCCGCCGCACGGCCCCGTCGTACGCGTCGCTCCCCGCCGCCTCCGCGAGCTCCCCCGGAAGCCCCGTCTCCTCCAGCGCCTCCGCCACCACCCGCCCGAAGTCCTCGTCCCCGCGCTCGTGGATCCGCGTCCCGTACGCGGTGTACAGGCCCCGCAGCACCCCGTCCCCGTACTTCTCCGCCGCCGCCACCGCGACCCGCACAGGACCGAGCGAACGGTCCACCAACTCCCGGTACCACCCAGGCAGTTCATTGCCCTCGTTGTGCAGGTACAGGCTCATCACGCGAAACCGGACGTCGATCTCCCGGTACCGCTCCACCTCCAGGACCCAGCGCGAGGTGATCCACGCGAACGGGCAGGCGGGGTCGAACCAGAAGTCGACCCGGGTACGGGCCGAAGCGGCGCGGGAGGGGACGGCGGAACGGCCGTCGGAGGCGGGGGAACCGGGGCTCGGGGCAGATGTGATCGTCATGCCCCCACCCTGCGGGCGGAACGGCCCGGGACCCTGGGCAACTTCGGCCCTTTCCCGCTGGGCCAATCCGCCCGCCGTCCACCACCCGCCGTGTGCTTCGCTCCCCGGGGCGCTCGGCGGCGGGGCACCCCGGGGTCAGGAAGGGGGCCCGCACGGCGCGGTCGCCGTGCGGGCCTGCGCGGCGCCCGGGGGCGCCGGAACCGTCAGCCCTCCTCCGGCTCCAGCCGGAGGGAGATCGAGTTGATGCAGTACCGCTGGTCCGTGGGCGTCGGGTAGCCCTCGCCCTCGAAGACGTGGCCCAGGTGGGAGCCGCAGCGGGCGCAGCGGACCTCGGTGCGGACCATGCCGTGGGAGGTGTCCGCGACCAGCTCGACGGCCTCGCTGTCCTTCGGGTCGTAGAAGGACGGCCAGCCGCAGTGCGACTCGAACTTCTCGTTCGACGTGAAGAGCTCGGCCCCGCAGGCGCGACAGGAGTACACGCCCTTCGTCTTCGTGTCCGTGTACTCGCCGCGGAAGGCGGGCTCGGTGCCGGCCAGCCGGAGCACCTGGTACTCCGACGGGGTCAGCTGCGCCTGCCACTCCTCGTCCGGCTTCTCGACCTCGTACGCCATCGTGCGTCCACTCCTTCAGTTCGCCAGGCGGGCGAGGATCGCCGGACCGAGGTCCGTGACGTCGCCCGCGCCCATGGTCAGAACGAAGTCGCCGGGGCGGACCATTCCCGCGATCACGTCGGGGACGGTGCCCTTGTCGTGGACGGGGGTGACGTCGGCGCCGGCGGCGCGGGCCGCGTCGAGGATCAGCTCGCTGGTGACGCCGGGGATCGGGTCCTCGCGGGCCGGGTAGATGTCGAGGACGACGGAGGCGTCCGCGAGGGCCAGCGCGTCGCCCATCTCCTTGCCCAGTTCCTGGGTGCGGGAGAAGAGGTGGGGCTGGAAGACGACGAGGAGGCGGGAGTCGCCGGCGGCGCCGCGCATGGCCTCCAGGTCGGCCGTCATCTCGGTGGGGTGGTGCGCGTACGAGTCGATGACCTGGACGCCCGCGGCCTCGCCCTTGAGCTGGAGGCGGCGGCCGACGCCGGTGTAGGCGGTGAGCGCCTGGGCGAGGGCGGCCGGGTCGAGGCCCGCGCGGGCGCCGGCGGCGAGGGCCGCGGCGGCGTTGTGGGCGTAGTGGCGGCCGGGGACGGAGACGGTGAAGGTGTGCTCGGCGCCGTCGAGGGCGACGGTGACCTCGCTCTTCATGCCGCTGGGGACGATCTTGAGGATGCGGGCGTCGGAGCCCTCGCCCTCGCCGACGGTGACGACGGCGAGGTCCTCGCGGCCCGCGGCGGCGACCCGGGCGGCCAGCTCGCGGGCGCCGGAGTGCTCGCCGACGACGAGGGTGCCGCCGGGGCGGAGCTTCGCGGCGAACTTCTCGAAGGACTCGTAGATCTCGTCCATGGAGGCGTAGTTCGCGTGGTGGTCGAGCTCGACGTTGAGGACGATCGCGACCTGCGGGTCGTACTTCTGGAAGCTGCGGTCGCTCTCGTCGGCCTCGGCGACGAAGACCTCGCCGTCGCCGTGCCGGGCGTTGGTGCCGGGGCCCGCGAGGTCGCCGCCGATGGCGTACGAGGGGTCGAGGCCCAGCGCGGTGAGGGCGACGGCCAGCATGGAGGTGGTCGTCGTCTTGCCGTGGGTGCCGGCGACGGCGATCGCGGTGAGGCCGTCCATGAGGGAGGCGAGCGCGTCGGAGCGGTGGACGACCGGGATGCCCAGCTCGGCGGCGCGGGCCAGCTCCGGGTTGTCGGCGCGGATGGCGCTGGAGACGACGACGGCGGAGGCGTCGTCGGCGAGGTGCTCGGCGGCGTGGCCGAGGTGGACGGTGACGCCGTGGGCGCGCAGCGCCTCGGCGGTCGGGGAGTCCTTGGCGTCGCTGCCCGCGACCTTGGCGCCGCGCTGGGCGAGGATCTTCGCGATGCCCGACATTCCGGCACCGCCGATGCCGATGAAGTGCGGCCGTTCCATGGCGGCAGGGATGGCGGGTGCCATGCGGTTCTCTCCCCTGGTGAGCGTGACGAGGTGTGGGCTCCAGCCTAGTGGCTGGAGCCGGAGGGCCCGGGGAGGCGGTGTCCTCCCGGGCCCTCCGGGCGTCCTTCCGGCCGTCCGGCCGGCGGGCGTCACTCGGTGTGGGCGAAGAGCTTCAGGACGGGGACGCCGACCTTGTGGCGGGCGCGGGAGGCCCAGTCGCGGTGGAAGAACTCCTCCACGTAGTGGGGGGCCGTGAGGACGATCACCTCGTCGGCCTCGGACTCGTCGACCACGGCCTTCATCTTGTCGAGGGGGTGGTCCTCGACCACCTGTCCGACCGCTTCGCAGCCCGCGTCTCTCAGGGCCCGGAGGGAGAGCTCCAGGGCCAGTTCGGCCGGCTCGCGGGCCTCCTTGCCCTCCGGTTCGTCCCCCTCCCGGGCCGCCTCCTTGAGCTCGCCCATGGCGACGTCGTCGATGGCGCGCAGCAGCACATCGGCCTGATCACCGCGCGGCTGCATCAGCACGATGAAGGACACGCCCTCGTCGCCGTGCAGGGTGGTGACGAATTCCACGTCCTCGGACGTCAGGGGCTTCTCGATCATCAGAACGCTTGTGAACACCTCAGGAGCCCTTCTGCGGAAACCATCCTTCCCCGTGGCCACACGGGGACTGCGACTGTGATTGTGCCCAGCCGACGCTAAGCGGAACGACAAATTCCGCCGATTGTCAGATCCGACGGTAGCGGCTGAAGAGGAAGCCGTCCTGCTCCAGCAGAGAAGCCAGCCCAAAGCGTGTCGGATGCGCGAGCGAGGGCCCGTGGGCGATCCGCTGGGCCTCCCCCGCCGTCATGGTCGGCGAGAGCGTCAGGCACAGCTCGTCGAGCACTCCGGCGGCGGCGAACTGCCCGAGCATCCGGGGCCCGCCCTCGGTGAGCTGGCGGCGCAGCCCGCGCTCGGCGAGCAGGGCGACCGCGCGGGCCGGGTCCACCCCGGCCCCGTCGCCCGCGAGGACCAGCTCGACGCCCGCGTCCCGCACGGCGGCGATCCGCTCGGCGGGGGCGCCCGCCCCGGTCAGGACCAGGGTCGGGACCAGCGGGGAGGCGAAGAGGGGCAGCGAGAGGTCCAGGTCGAGGGAGGCCGTGACCACCGCGATCACGGGGGCGGGGCCCTGCCCGGCGGCGGCCCGGCGGGCGGCGAAGGCGTCCCGGGCGCGGGCGGGCCGGTACCCCTCCTGGCGTACCGTTTCCGCACCCACGACGACGACGTCGGCGAGGCCCCGGAGGGTGCCGAAGATCCGCATGTCGGTCTCGGAGGAGAGCGGCTGCGAGCGGCCCTCGTGCTGGCCGGCCCCGTCGAGCGAGGAGACCATGTTGGCCCGCAGCCAGACCCCGGAGTCCTCCGGATAGGCATAGAGGTCGGCCAGCTCGTCGAGGGACCACTCCCGGTCCGCCGCGCCGGCCGGGTCTCCGCCGACCTGGGCGTTCGGGGCTGTCATGTCCGTCACAGGAAAGAGCTGTCGCATCCTCGCAGTCTGACACGGCGCTTACAGTGGGGAACTGTGTCGACCCGTGCCCCGAACGAAGCCGCCTCCGCAGCGGCGGCCCCCCTCGCGCTCTGCTCGCGCGAGCCCCACGTCCCCGCCGACCGGCTGGTCGCGGAGATGGTCCCGCCGCCGCGCTTCGACTCGGTGCGCTTCGACACCTATCTCCCCGACCCGAACCAGCCGAGCCAGTGCGAGGCCGTCAAGGTCCTCTCCGGCTTCGCCGAGGGCCTCGGCGGGGCGCACGCCACCGGCGCCGGGAAGCGCCGCTGGTTCGCCCGCAAGCCCGCCGCCCCCACCGGCCCGCGCGGGGTCTACCTCGACGGCGGCTACGGCGTCGGCAAGACCCACCTGCTCGCCTCCCTGTGGCACGCCACCCCCGCCGAGCCCTCCCTGAAGGCCTTCGGCACCTTCGTGGAGCTGACGAACCTGGTCGGCGCGCTCGGCTTCCAGAAGACCGTGCAGACGCTGAGCGGGCACCGCCTCCTGTGCATCGACGAGTTCGAGCTGGACGACCCGGGCGACACCGTCCTCGTCTCCAGCCTGCTCGGCAAGCTGGTCGAGGCGGGCGTGGCGCTCGCCGCCACCTCCAACACGCTCCCGGGCAAGCTCGGCGAGGGCCGCTTCGCCGCCGCCGACTTCCTCCGCGAGATCCAGGGCCTCTCCGCGCACTTCAGGCCGCTGCGGATCGACGGCGAGGACTACCGCCACCGGGGCCTGCCCGAGGCCCCCGCGCCCCACTCCGACCAGGTCGTCACCCAGGCCGCGTACCGCACCCCGGGCGCCTCCCTGGACGACTTCCCGCGCCTGCTCGAACACCTGGCCAGGGTTCACCCGAGCCGGTACGGCGCCCTCACCGACGACCTGACGGCGGTCTGCCTCACCGGCGTGGTCCCGGTCCCGGACCAGTCGACCGCGCTGCGGCTCGTCGTCCTCGCCGACCGCCTCTACGACCGCGAGATACCCGTCCTCGCCTCCGGCCTGCCCTTCGACCGGCTGTTCAGCGAGGAGATGCTCAACGGCGGCTACCGGAAGAAGTACTTCCGCGCCATCTCGCGCCTCACCGCCCTGGCGCGGGACGCAAAGGGGCTCGTGGAGCAGTAGGTTGGGCGCCATACCCGACCGAAAGGGATCCACCATGGCCACCGTCCGTCACGCCCACACCGTCTGGCAGGGCGACCTCCTCAAGGGCTCCGGCGTCGTCACCCTCGACTCGTCCGGCCTCGGCTCGTACGACGTCTCCTGGCCGGCCCGCTCCGAGGAGCCGAACGGGAAGACCAGCCCCGAGGAGCTCATCGCCGCCGCGCACTCCTCCTGCTTCTCGATGGCGCTCTCGCACGGCCTGGCCGGCGCGGGCAACCCGCCCACCCGCCTGGAGACCAAGGCGGACGTCACCTTCCAGCCGGGCGAGGGCATCACCGGCATCCACCTCACCGTGGAGGGCGAGGTCCCCGGTCTGGACGAGGCCGGCTTCCAGGCCGCCGCCGAGGACGCCAAGAAGAACTGCCCGGTCAGCCAGGCCCTCGCCGGCACGACGATCACGCTGACGGCCAAGCTCGCCTGACGCCGGGGGCCCGGCCGCCCGGGCCCCCGCCCTCCCGTCAGGGACGTTCCGGACCCTCCGGATTGAGCCGTTCGAGGCTCCGTGGACCCGCGTCGCGGCATCGCGCACACCCGTGCGTGGTACACACAGCGGGTCCACACCTGTCTCCGGCGGGAAGGCCGTCCCATGTCCGTGACACGACGTCAGATCCTGGCCTGCACCGGCGCGTCCGCCGCCGGCATCGCCTTCACCGGCGCCCTGGGCGAGCTCTTCGCGGGCTCCGCCGCCGCCGAGCCGCGCGGCGGCTACGGCCCGCTGCTCCCCGACCCGGCCGGACTCCTCGACCTCCCCGCCGGCTTCTCCTACCGGGTGCTCTCCCGCGAGGGCGAGCCGCTGCGCTCCGGCGAGGGACCCGTCCCGAGCCACTGCGACGGCATGAGCGCCTTCGCCGGACCGGACGGCGGGGTCCGCCTGGTCCGCAACCACGAGAACCGGCCCGAGGCCCGGCACCCCGTCCCCCACGTCCCCGGCCTGACCTACGACCCGGGCGGCAAGGGCGGCTGCACCGTCCTCGGCCTCGGCGCCGACGGCGGCGTGCGCGCGGAACACGTCGGGATCTCCGGCACCGCCGTCAACTGCGCCGGCGGCCCCACGCCCTGGAACACCTGGCTGACCTGCGAGGAGACCGAGGACAAGGCCGGGACCAAGGGGTACGCGAAGGACCACGGCTTCGTCTTCGAGGTCGACCCGGCCGACCCGCACCGCACCGGGGCCGTCCCGCTCACCGCCCTCGGCCGCTTCGCGCACGAGGCCGTCGCCGTCGACCCGTACACCGGGATCGTGTACGAGACGGAGGACGCCTTCGACCACCCCTTCGGCCTCTTCTACCGCTTCCTGCCCGAGCGGCCCCTCGGCGGCACCGGCTCCCTGCGCGCGGGCGGCACCCTGGAGGCGCTGCGGGTGCCGGGCGTCCCGGACCTGTCGGTGGTGCGGGAGGCCGGGACGGTCTTCGAGCGCGTCGAGTGGGTGCCGGTGCCGGACCCGGGGGCGGCCGGGACGCCGATCCGCTTCCAGGACTTCGGCCGGGGCGGGATCACCCACGCGCAGAAGCTGGAGGGCTGCTACTGGGGCGGCCGCGCCGTCTACTTCGTCTCCTCCTTCGCCCGCGCCTCCGACGGCTCCGGCGCCACCCACTTCGGGCAGGTGTGGAAGTACGAGCCCCGGGGCCGCCGCCTCACCCTCGCCGTGTCCTTCGGCCCCGACACCGACGTCCGGCTTCCCGGCGAGTCCCCCGACAACATCTGCCTGGCCCCCACCGGCGGCCTGATGGTGTGCGAGGACGGCGCGGGCGCGCAGCACGTCTTCGGGGTGACCCGCCGGGGCGAGGTGTACGCCGTCGCCCGGGGCCGGCAGGACGTCGGAACGCCCGGAGCCCCCGAGTGGGGCGAGTTCGCGGGCGTCACCTTCTCCCCGGACGGCGCCACGATGTACGTGAACTGCTACACCCCCGGCACCACCTTCGCCGTCACCGGCCCCTGGCGCTGACCCCCGCCCGGCCCCGGGCGCACTCGCGCCCCTCCCCGATCCGGCGCAGGATCGGGGAAGGCGCGCGGCACGGCGGAAGGGGCACGCGGTGGGGAAGACGGACCACGGGAAGACCGGCCACGGGAAGACGGACCCCGGACGGAAGACCCACGGGCAGAAGGACCCCGGGCAGAGGGGCGACGGACAGAAGGGCCACGCACAGAAGGGGCACGGGCGGGGCCGCGCCGGGCGGGAGTCGCTCGGCGCGCTGCTGCGGCTCCCGCCGGGCGAGCCCGTCGACCTCTCCGCGTACGACCCCCGGGCCGTCACCGGCGGTCCCGACGCCCCCGGGGACAAGGCGGCCGGGCGCGCCGCCACCGCCCTCCTCGCGCCGCGCCTCGCCGAGCTCCAGGAGCGGCTGTACGCGGCGAGCACGGCGGGCGGGCGGCAGCGGCTGCTGCTGGTCCTCCAGGGCATGGACACCAGCGGCAAGGGCGGCACGGTCAAACACGTCATCGGCCACTTCAACCCGTCCGGCTGCCGCATCCGCGCCTTCAAGGCGCCCACCCCCGAGGAGCGCGCCCACCCCTTCCTGTGGCGGGTGTCGAAGGCGCTGCCGGAACCGGGCGAGATCGGCATCTTCGACCGCTCCCACTACGAGGACGTGCTCATCGCCCGGGTCAGGGAGCTGGCCCCGCCCGAGGAGCTGGAGCGGCGCTACGAGGAGATCGACCGCTTCGAGCGCTCGCTCGCCGAGGAGGGCGTCACGCTCGTGAAGGTCTTCCTGCACCTGTCGTACGAGGAGCAGCGCGCCCGGCTCCTGGAGCGGCTGGACAACCCCGAGAAGCACTGGAAGTTCGACCCGTCCGACATCGAGGAGCGGACCCGCTGGGACGACTACCGGGAGGCGTACGAGGTGGCCATGGAGCGCTGTTCGGCGCCCGGGGCACCCTGGTTCCTGGTCCCGGCGGACCGCAAGTGGTACCGCAACTGGGCGGTGAGCCTGCTGCTCCTGGAGCACCTGGAGGCGCTGGACCCGCAGTACCCGCCGGGCGGCTTCGACGTGGCGGAGTGCCGGCGCCGGCTGCTCGCGACCTGACGGACCCGGCGCCCGGGGGGGGATCCGGCACCCGGGGAACCCGGCGCCTGACGGGTGACGCGGTCCGTCGCGCCCCGGACACGACGACGGATGTTCGACTCTCATCGTATAACTTCCGTTCGTGACCATTTCTGTACGTAAAGTGGCGACGCTCGGTCTTCTGGGCGCCGTTCTCGTCGGCTGCGGCGGGGGCGCCGACTCCGCCGGCTCCGTGACGCCCACGGCCCCGGCCGCCTCCCCCTCCCCCGCTTCCGCCCCCGCCTCCGCGAAGGCCACCGGCACCGCGAAGCCCGCCGCTCCGGGGCCGAAGCGGGCCCCCGCCGCGCCGCCCACGATGGCGGCCGGCCCCCAGGGCCGCACCCCCGTCTACGAGCGACGGACCGGCCGGAGCACCGAGAAGACCGTCGCCCTCACCTTCGACGCCGACATGACCGCCGACCAGGGCCCCCGCGCGGCGCGCGGCGAGCGCTTCGACAACCCGGAGCTCATCGCCACCCTGCGGCGGCTCGGGGTGGACGCGACGGTCTTCATGACCGGCCGCTGGGCGGAGGAGTACCCCGACCAGGCCCGGTCCATCGGCACCGACCCCCGCTTCGAGATCGCCAACCACTCCTACAGCCACTACGCCTTCGCCGAGCCCTGCTACGGCCTGCCCACGGTCGCCGGGCCGGACATGGCGGCCGATGTGAAGCGCGCCTTCGACTCCTTCCGGGACGCCGGGGCGGTCAACGTCGTGCCCTACTTCCGCTTCCCCGGCGGCTGCTACGACGACGCCGCCCTCCACGCCCTCGCCCCCGCCCGGGTCACCGCCGTCCAGTGGGACGTCGTGGGCGGCGACGCCTTCGCGAAGGACCCCGACGCGGTGGCCGAGCAGGTGCTGTCCGGAGTGCGCCCCGGCTCCCTGGTCGTCCTCCACTGCACCCGCAGCGCCGCCCCCGCCACGGAGCGGGCGATCCGCCGCATCGTCCCCGAACTCCGCTCCCGCGGCTACCGCTTCGTGAAGGTGTCCGAGCTGATGCGGAACGGCTGAGGCCCCGGGCGACCGAGCCGGGCCCGGCTCGGTCGCCCTGCTCCGCCGGCCCCGCCCGGCGGCCGGTCCGGGGAGGGACCTTCCTCAGCCGGAGCAGGCGTTCCGCTGGGCCTCCTGCCACTCGCAGACCGGGCAGAGCACGATCCCCTTGACCGACTCCGCGTACTCGGTCGGCTCCAGACAGAGCACACAGCGCGCGTACGGGCCCTCGGTCGCCTTTGGGGGCCGGGGCGCGGGCTCGGGGGCGCAGAAAGCGCCGGATTCCGTGGTCATGACACCGAGGCTACTCCGGTGCCGGGCCGGGTCCCCGGCCCTCATTCCAGGCGGGCGCCGGCCCGGCGGGACGCGGTCGCCGTGACGGCGGCGAGCAGGAGCGCGGCGGCGCAGGCCGCCCACGGCGGACGGGCCCCGCCGCCGTCCGCGACCAGGGCGGTGACGGCGTGCTTCGCGGGGGAGCCGGTGGTCACCAGGGCCGCCAGCGAGCCCAGCAGCAGCGCGGCGACGGACCAGCCGGGCGCACGCACGAACGGCCGGGCGGCGAGCGTGCCGACGGCCCCGCCGGTGAGGGCGCAGGCGGTGGTGGCCAGGAGCCCGGCGAGCAGCGCGGCCGGACCGCTCGTCCCGGCGAGGCCGCCCGTGGCCGTCACCGCGCAGGCCGCCGCCGCGCCCGCCAGGACGGCCCAGCCCGCGCCCGCCAGGAGCGCGGCCAGGTGCGCGCGGGACCGGCCGGCCGCCGCGGCGACCACGGCCCGCGCGGCGGCCGGCTCCTGCGTCAGGAAGATCCGCACCGTCCAGGCGGAGACCGGCACGAGCCCGGCCGCCGCGATGCCGAGGGACCCGGGCACCGGATCGCCCGGCCGGACGCCGACCGCGACCAGCGCCGCGTACAGGAGCAGCGGGGCGAGCCACCGCTGGGAGCGGAGGAACAGTGCGGAGTGGTACCGCAGCAGCGCCGTCATCCCCGCCCCCCGCCGGTGGCCGGACCGGTCTCGGCCTCCACCCGGTGGACGTGCCAGGAGGCGTCGAGGAGCACCCGCAGCAGGGCGTCGGAGTCCGCGCCGCCGACCCGGAAGAGCGTTCCTCCGCCGTCCCCGAGCGCTTCCCCGGCGGCCCCGCCGGGCAGGACGCCGGGCAGCGGCCGCGTCCCGGAGGCCACGATCCGGACGGGGGCGGACGCCGAAGGCTTCGCCCCACCCCGGGCCGGGTCGGGGTCCGGGGTCTTCGTCCCGACCCGAACGGGGCCGGGCTCCACGGCCTTCGCCCCGACCCGGGCGGGGACGGTTCCCTGCTCCCGGGGTCCCGGTCCGACCCCGCCGTCCGCGACACGCAGGACCGTGTCGGCCTCGCCCGCCAGGCGGCGCGGGTCGTGGTCGACGAAGAGGACCGTGGCCCCGGCCGCGACCCGCTCCCGCACCGCCCGGTCGAGCTCCGCACGGGCCGCCTCGTCGAGCCCCGTCCACGCCTCGTCCAGGACGAGGAGGCCGGGCTCGGCGAGCAGCGCCTGGGCGACGGCGACCTTCTGGGCGCTGCCCTTGGAGAGTTCGGAGAGGGCGGTGCCGGCGTACCCGCCCGCACCGAGGCGTTCCAGCCATCGGGTGGCCCGGGTCCGGGCGACGGCGGTGGTGAGGCCCTGGAGGCGGCCGAGGTGGACCAGGTGGCCGAGGGCCGTGAAGGGCAGGGCGGGCGGGAAGCGCTCGGGGACGTACGCGGTCCCGCGCGGGCGGCCGGTGATCCGGCCCTCGGCGGGGGCGTCGACCCCGGCGACGAGCCGCAGCAGCGTCGACTTGCCGGTGCCGTTCGCCCCGGTGACCCGGACCAGCCGGCCCTCCGGCAGTTCCAGGTCGACGCCCCGCAGCACCCACGGCCCGCGCGCCCCGTACCGGCGCCCGACCCCCGCGAGCCGCACGGGCCCCCGCGCTCCGACGATCGTGCTCATGCACGGGATCCTCGCCCGGCCCCGGTCCGCGCCGCAAGGTCCGGCATCCCTGTTCGGGCCGAGGGCCCCGGTGTCACCGGCCGGTGGCAGACTTGCCGGGTGAGCAGCAACGACACCGACCCCCGCGACGAGAAGCCGCAGTTCGTCCTGCCCCTGGTGGTGCGGATCGAGCGCGGCGCGCCCCCGGCCCGCACCGACGCCCTGGAGACCGCGGCCCGCGCCGTGCTCCGGCTCCTCACCGACGAGCGCGCGCTCGGCGACGGGGAGTGGGCGGCGGCCGTCGCCGACTGGGAGGACGCCCGCATCCGCAAGGTCGTGCGGCGGGCGCGCGGCTCCGAGTGGCGGCGCGCCGGGGAGCTGCCCGGCATCACCGTGACCGGGGAGACCGCCGAGGTGCGCGTCTTCCCGCCGGTCCCCCTGGACGGCTGGCCCAAGGAGCTGGCCAAGCTCCAGGTCTCCGGCACCGACCTCGACGACCCGGAGCCGCCGGGGCCCGCCCCGGAGGGCGCGGCGGTGCTGTGGACGAACCCGGGGCTCGCCATGTCGGCCGGCAAGGCGATGGCCCAGGCCGGGCACGGCGCCCAGCTGCTGTGGTGGGCCCTGGACGACGCCGCCCGCGCGGCCTGGCGGGAGGCCGGTTTCCCGCTGGCCGTGCGCACGGCGCCGGAGGCGGAGTGGCCCGCGCTCGCCGCGAGCGGCCTGCCGGTGGTCAGGGACGCGGGCTTCACGGAGATCGCTCCGGGCAGCGCGACCGTGGTGTCGGCGTACCCCGGCGTCCTGTCCGCGGCGCCCGGGAACCTCAAATGAAGCTCTGAACCTCTCCTTCCTGGGTTCGACCGGCTCCGCCGGGGTCATCACGTGGATGACTGAGGACCGAAGGAGGGGGACATGACGGAACTCGGCATCGGCATCGGCTGGCGTCCCGAGATCGCGGACGCGGTCGAGGAGCTGCCCGGGGTCGACTGGGTGGAGGTCGTCGCGGAGAACGTGTGCGCCGGCCACCTGCCCGACTCGCTGGCCCGGCTGCGGGCCCGGGGCGTCACGGTCGTGCCGCACGGGGTGTCGCTCGGGCTCGGCGGGGCGGACCGGCCGGACCCGGAGCGGCTGGCCGCGCTGGCCGCGAAGGCCCAGGCGCTGGGGGCGCCGCTGGTCACCGAGCACATCGCGTTCGTCCGGGCCGGGGGGCCGCTGACGGCGACGCCGGGCCTGGAGGCCGGGCACCTGCTGCCGGTCCCGCGCACCCGGGACGCCCTGGACGTGCTCTGCGAGAACGTGCGCATCGCGCAGGAGTCCCTGCCGGTGCCGCTGGCCCTGGAGAACATCGCCGCACTGTTCTCCTGGCCGGGCGAGGAGCTGTCGGAGGGACGGTTCCTGGCGGAGCTGGTGGAGCGCACGGGGGTGCGGCTCCTCATCGACGTCGCCAACCTGCACACCAACCACCGCAACCGGGGCGAGGACCCGGCGCGGGCGCTCGCCGAACTGCCGGTGGAGGCCATCGCGTACGTGCACGTGGCCGGCGGGATCGAGCGGGACGGCGTCTGGCACGACACCCACGCGCACCCGGTGCCGGAGCCGGTCCTGGGGATCCTGGCCGAGCTGGCGGGGCGGGTCGACCCGCCGGGCGTCCTGCTGGAGCGGGACGACCGCTTCCCGGCCTCGACCGAGCTGGCCGCGGAGCTGTCGGCGATCCGCACGACGGTGGCGACCGCCCGGCGGCGCGGCCCGGCCGCAGCCGCGGGCCTCCCGGCCGCCGCCCGGCACGGCGTCGGCGCCGCCGCGCTCCGCGCGGGCCGCGCCCTCGCGGGCGGCGACCCGCTCCTCATCGGCGCGGGCGCCCGCGTCTCGGGCGGCTCGATGCCGCCCGCCCTCCCGTCCCGCCCGCTGCCCGCCCCCGTCCCGGTCCCGGAGTCCCCGGAGCCGGTCGGGGACGGGGTGCGGCAGCGGATCGGGGTGGCGCAGGCGGCGCTGCTGTCGGCGCTCGTCGCCGGGACCCCGGCGCCGGAGGGCTTCGACACCCGGCGGCTGGGGGTGCAGAGCCGGGCGCTCGCCGCCAAGCGGGCCTCCGTGGTGGCGCGGATCGCGCCGGAGCTGCCGGAGATCCTCGGCGACGACTTCCGGCCCGCGTTCCTCGCCTACGCGCGGACCCGGCCCATGCCGGGGAGCTACCGGCGGGACGCGCTCGACTTCGTGGAGGGGCTGCTGCTGGCCGGGCGGCCCGAGCGGCGGGAGCTGACCCGCTGGTGGCAGGAGCGGACGGACAGCCGTCCGGCCGGCATCGCGGGCCGCGTCGCGCGGGCCGCACGACACGTGTTCCTGGGGCGGTGACCGGCATGGACCTCCTGCTCGTGCTCTTCTACGCGGCGGGCGCCGCCGCCGTCGTGCGGCTCGTGGTGCTCGTCCGCCGGACCCGGGGCGGCCCCGGCGGGCCCCTCCAGGACCTGTACGAGGCCGCGTTCCTCGCCGGCGGCCCCGGCAGGGTCGCGGACACCGCGCTCGCCGCCCTGCACCTGGACGGCCGGCTGGTCATCGGCGGGCCGGGCGTGGCCGCGGTCGTCCACCGGGTCGCCCACGACCCGGTGGAGCGGGCCGTGTTCGACGTCCGGGCGACGGCCCCGAGCGGCGCCCTGCACCAGCTGCGGCTCGGGGTGATGACGCACCCGGCGGTGCAGGAGATCGGCGACGGCCTCGCCGCGCGCGGTCTGGTGACCCCGCCGGAGCCCCGGCAGGCCCTGCGGCGGTGGTGCGTGGGCGTCGTCATGGCGTCCGTCCTGCTGCTGCCGTCGGCGGCGGTCGTGATCACCGTCGTCCGGTTCGGGGAGCCGGGCGACACGGGAGTGCCGTTCGTCGTGAAGGTGCTGCCGCTGTTCTTCGTCTGCTTCGCGACGGCGCTGGTGTGCGGCGCCTCCGCGGGCCGCCGGGTGAGCCCCGCCGGGGTGGCGGCGCTGGCCGCGTACCGGCGGGAGCACGTGTACGTCCCCGGCAGCGACGTCCTTGCGGCGGTGGCGACCAACGGCATCCACGCGCTGCCCGACCGGGAGCTGTGGGAGCGGCTGCGGAACGCGGCGCGGCTCCAGGGGCAGTCGCTGTCGGGTCCCCGCCGCGCCGCTTCCCCGTCCCCGCACCCGCACCCGCACCACCGCTCCTCTTCCTCCTCCGACACGAGCGCGGCCGTGGTCCTGTGGTGCGCGGGGGCCGACACGGGCGGCGGGGGCGGCTGGGACTCGGACGGCCGGGGCGGCTCGTCCTGCGGGTCGGGCGCTTCGTCCTGCGGCTCCTCGTCCTCGTCCTGCGGGTCGTCGTCCTCGTCCTGCGGCTCCTCGTCCTCGTCCTCGTGCGGGTCGTCGAGCGGCTCGTCCTGCGGGTCCAGCGGCTGAGCCGTTCGGGTGGCGGGCGCCGGGGTCCTGCCGTACAACTCGATCATGGTGTGGATCCCGCTGTTCCTCGTCGCGAGCGTCGTGACCGCCGTCGCCTGCGTCCGGCTGTGCCGGGCCGCGATCGCCGCCGGCGGGACCGGCGACGGCACGGCCGGGGCGGGCGAACTCACCCTGGGCGAGGCCGCGTTCCTCGCCGGCGGGCCGGGCCGGGTCACCGAACTGGCACTGGTGTCGATGCACCGGGCCCGCCGGCTGCTGCTCGCGCACACCGGCTGGGCCACGGTCCTCGACGGCTCCGGCTCCGGCGGGGACGAGCTGGAGCGGGCGGTGCTCGGCGCGATCGGGCCGGAGGGCCAGGCCCCGGTGCCCCGGCTGCGGCCCGCGGTCGCCGCCGCCGCGTGCGTGCGCCGCATCGAGGAGGGGCTGGTGGCCCGGGGGCTCGCGGTGCCGGGCCCGGGCCGCCGGGAGGTCGCGGCGGGACTGCGGGCGGTGCGGGGCGCGTTCCTGCTGGCCCTGGTGCTGGGGGCGGTCGCGGCGGGGCTGGTGGAGGAGGGCGGGCGGGCGCGGGTCCTCGCCGCGTTCGCGCTGCCGCTGACGGCCTCGGGACTCTGTCTGCTGCTGGCGCGGGTGGAGTCGTATCCGCACAGCCGGTGGGCCTCGCACGCCGGTCAGCGGCTGCTGGCGGGGCTGTCGGCGGAGGATCCGCTCACGGCGCTGGCCACTCGGGGGCCGGCGGTCCTGGAGCCGGAGCTGCGGGCCGCGCTGGGGAAGCCTCAGGGGGGCGCCGGGGCCTCGTGAGGGGAAGGACGCCGGTGCGGCGCGCTCGCGCGCGCCGCACCCGGAGCCGGACCCGGTGTCGCTGGAGCGGCGGGCCATGGCGCGGCCGCCGTCTGATCTTCCGGGTCGAGGGGCGAACGCCCCGGCTGGGAGCCGGGGCGCCGCCAGGTTCGTGGGGCGGCCGTCAGGCCAGGCCCGCCACCAGGTCCGCGACGCTCTTGCGGCGGCCGGTGTAGAAGGGGACCTCCTCGCGGACGTGCATCCGGGCCTCGGAGGCGCGCAGGTGGCGCATGAGGTCGACGATCCGGTACAGCTCGTCGGCCTCGAAGGCGAGGATCCACTCGTAGTCGCCCAGCGAGAAGGAGGCGACCGTGTTGGCCCGGACGTCCGGGTAGCCGCGGGCCATCTTGCCGTGGTCGGCGAGCATCCGGCGGCGATCCTCGTCCGGCAGCAGGTACCAGTCGTAGGAGCGGACGAAGGGGTAGACCGAGACGTAGTCGCGGGGGGTCTCGTCGGCCAGGAAGGCCGGGATGTGCGACTTGTTGAACTCGGCGGGGCGGTGCAGCGCCATGTTCGACCAGACCGGCTCCAGTGCGCGGCCCAGCCTGGTGCGGCGGAAGAGGTTGTACGCCTCCTGGAGCTGGTCGCTGGTCTCGGCGTGCCACCAGATCATCACGTCGGCGTCGGCGCGCAGACCGGACAGGTCGTACGTGCCGCGGATCGTGATGTCCTTGGCGGCGAGCTGGTCGAACAGCTCCTGGACCTCGTCGGCGTAACCGCCGCGGTCCTCGGGAAGAACGTCGCGCAGCTTGAAGACGGACCACAGGGTGTAGCGGATGACCTCGTTGAGGTCCTTCGCCTTCTTACCGGCGTTCGGGATCTTTTCGGGCGCACTCATACGCCTATTCTCGCCCGTCACGAGGAGTGCCCCGCACCGGGGTGGGCGGTTCGGGACGTGGCGATGATCTCGTCCGCCACCGCGTCGGCCGCGCGGTGGGCCGAGGCGACGCACGCGGGGATGCCGACGCCGTCGTACGCGGCGCCCGCGAGACGCAGTCCGGGCAGGTCCGCGAGGGCGTCCCGGAGCCGGGCGACCCGGTCGAGGTGGCCGACCGGGTACTGCGGCAGACCGCCGGTCCAGCGGGTGACGGCGGTGGCGACGGGCCGGGCGGCGAGGCCGGTGGCGGCGCCGAGGTCCTTGAGGGAGGCGGCCACCAGGTCCTCGTCGTCGCGGTGCAGCCAGCCCTCCTCGCCGTGCCGGCCGACCGAGGTGCGGAGCACGAACAGCTCGGGGGCCGCGTCGCCGACCCAGCGCCACTTCTGGCTGGAGAAGGTGGACGCCTTGATGGTGTGGCCGTCGACGGGCGGCACGAGGAAGCCGGAGCCGGGCAGCTCCGGCAGGTCCGCGCGGCGGAAGGCGAAGGTCACCAGGGCCATGGAGGCGTACGCGATCTCGCCGAGGAGCGCCGCGGCGGCGGGCGCGTGCCCGCCGAGGAGCCCGGCCGCCACGGGGGCGGGGGCGGCGAGGACGACGGCGTCCGCGTCGAGGACCCGGTCCGGGGTCACGACCCGCCAGCCGGCGGGGCCGGTGCGGAGCAGGGCGGTCGCGGGGGTGTCGGTGAGGATCGTGCCGCCCGCGGCGCGGACGGCGTCGGCGACGGCTCCGGGGAGGGTGCCGATGCCGCCGTCGAGGCCGGCGAAGACGGCCCCGCCGAGGCCCGTGGCGGCGCCCGCCGCGTCGGCGGGGACGGCGGCGCCCGCGGCCTGGACGGCGCGGACGGCCGCGGTGAGGGTGGGGTGACGGCGGGCGGCCGCGAAGAGCGCGGGGACGGCGGCCTTCATCGAGATGCGGTAGGCGTCGCCGGCGTAGACGCCGCCGAGGAGGGGCTCCACGAGCCGGTCGACGACCTCGCGGCCCATCCGCTCGGCGACGTACGCGCCGATGGCGACGTCGTCGCCGATCTCGGTGGGCGGCAGCTCGGCGTCCCGGCCGATCCGGCGCAGGGCCTCCTCGGACAGGAGCCCGGCGACGGCCTCCGCCGTGCCGGGGACGCCCATGACGTGCCCCTTGGGCATGGGGACGAGGGTGCCGCGGGACCAGACGGAGGCGGTGGCGGTGCCGGGGGCCTGGAGCCGGCCGCCGAGGCCGACCGCCTCGGCGAGGGCGACGGCCTCGGGACGGCGGGCGAGCAGCGACTCGGCGCCGAGGTCCACGGGCGCGCCGGCGATCTCCCCGGCGCGCAGCTTGCCGCCGAGCCGGCCGCCGGCCTCCAGGAGGGTGACGCGCGCGCCGGCTGCGAGGAGCCGGAGGGCGGCGGCGAGGCCGGTGATGCCGCCGCCGACGACGACGGCGTGGGGGGCCGCCTGGGGTCCCGTGGTGTCCGCGTTCATGGGACCACTCTCTCAAATCGCCCGCGCCGTCCCGTTCCGAGGCCGGACCGTGACCGCATCGCCACCTCCGGACGCAAACCTCCGGCCGGGCCCGCACGTCATAAGGGCACCGGTTCCCGGATGGGGACATCGGTTTCCAGCGACCCCCGGGGGGCGGCAGTGCGGACGGCGGACGGTACGGGCGGACGGAAGAGGGCGGGGGCGGCGCTGCTGCTCGCCGCCGTGCTGGCGCTGACGGCGGGCTGCGGCGGGGGCGGCGCGGAGTCGTCGGCCGACGGCCCGGGCGGAGACAGGGCCGTGGCGGCGGGCACCGAGCGGAAGGACGCCGCGGAGGGCGGCCCGGCGAGCGCCGCGGAGGCCGCGGAGGACGCGAAGGACGGCGCCGCCGCGTCCGGAGCGGCGGGGGCGAAGGCCCCGGCCGGGCAGCACGTGATCCGGACGGCCTCGCTCTCGGTGGAGGTCGACCGGGTGGCGGAGACCGCCGCCGAGGTGCGGACCGTGGTGGCGGACGCGGGCGGCCGGGCCGAGTCGGAGACGACCGAACTCGTGGGCGAGGGGTACGCGCACTCCACGATGGTGCTGCGGGTGCCGCAGGACCGGTACGACGAGGTCCTCGTCCGTCTCGCCGGCACAGGCCGGCTGCTGGCCCGCACGGCGGAGGCGCAGGACGTCACCGACCAGGTGGTCGACGTGGAGAGCCGGATCGCCACCCAGCGGGCGAGCGTGGCGCGGGTGCGGGCGCTGATGGACCGGGCCGGGCGGCTGGCGGACGTGGTGACCCTGGAGGGGGAGCTGAGCCGGCGGCAGGCGGACCTGGAGGCGCTGCTGGCCAAGCAGGCGTCCCTGAAGGACCGGACCTCGCTGGCGACGGTCACCCTGGAGCTCAAGGAGAAGGAACGGGTCACCGTCGGGGACGAGGTGACCGACGACAGCCGCCCGGCCGTCGACGAGGCCCTGTCGGGCGGCTGGAACGCCCTGGTCGCCGTGGTGGCGTGGACCCTGGTCGTCCTCGCGGCGCTCGCGCCGTGGCTGGCGGTGGCGCTGGCGGCGTACGCGGTGTGGCGGTGGGTCGTCCGGCCGCGCCGCCGGGCCCGCGCGGCCGTCGCGGTGCCCCGCCCGACGCCCGCCCCCGACACCGCGCCGGAGCGGCCGGAGCAGTCGGAGCGGCCTGTGCGGACGAACGCGGCGGGGCTGCCGCTGCCGGGACCGGGGCCGGACGAGGAGGCCCCGGCCCCGTAGCGTGGGCGCATGAGCGAACGACTGGTGGTCATCGGGGGCGACGCGGCGGGCATGGCCGCCGCGTCGCAGGCGCGCAGGCTCAAGGGGCCCGGGGAGCTGGAGATCACGGCCTTCGAACGGGGCCGGTTCTCCTCGTACTCGGCCTGCGGCATCCCCTACTGGGTCGGCGGGGACGTGTCCGGGCGGGACGAGCTGATCGCCCGCTCCCCCGAGGAGCACCGGGCGCGCGGGATCGGCCTGCGCACCCGGACCGAGGTCACGGAGATCGACCTCGCCGGGCAGCGGGTCAGGTCCCGGGACCTCGCGGTGGGCACGGAGGAGTGGACCGGCTTCGACAAGCTGGTGATCGCGACCGGGGCCCGCCCGCGCCGGCCGGCGGTGCCGGGGATCGACGCGGCGGGGGTGCACGGGGTGCAGACCCTGGAGGACGGGCAGGCGCTGCTCGACTCGCTGGCCACGTCGGCGGGACGGCGGGCGGTGGTGGTCGGCGCCGGGTACATCGGCGTGGAGATGGCCGAGGCGCTGCTGAACCGGGGCTACGAGGTGACGGTCCTCAACCGGGGCGAGCAGCCGATGGCCACCCTCGACCCGGACATGGGGCGCCTGGTGCACGCGGCGATGGACGGCCTGGGGATCCGCACGGTCGGCTCGGCGGCGGTGACGAAGATCCTCACCGACGACGCGGGACGGGTCCGGGCGGTGGCCACGGACACCGGCGAGCACCCGGCGGACGTGGTGGTCCTCGGCACGGGCGTGGTGCCGGAGACCTCGCTGGCCGGGGCGGCGGGGCTGCCGCTCGGGACGCACGGCGGGCTGCTCACGGACCTGGCGATGCGGGTGCGGGGGCAGGAGAACGTGTGGGCGGGCGGGGACTGCGTGGAGGTCCTGGACCTGGTGTCGGGCCGGGAGCGGCACGTGCCGCTCGGCACCCACGCCAACAAGCAGGGCCAGGTCATCGGGTCGAACGTGGGCGGCGACTACGCGACCTTCCCCGGGGTGGTGGGGACGGCGGTGTCGAAGGTGTGCGACCTGGAGATCGCCAGGACCGGGCTGCGGGAGAAGGACGCGCGGGAGGCCGGGCTGCGGTACGTGACGGTGACCGTCGAGTCGACGAGCCGGGCGGGCTACTACCCGGGGGCGGCGCCGATGACGGTGAAGATGCTGGCCGAGCGGCGGACCGGGCGGCTGCTCGGCGTGCAGATCGTGGGCCGGGAGGGCGCGGCGAAGCGGGTGGACGTCGCGGCGGTGGCGCTGACGGCCGGGATGACGGTGGAGCGGATGACGGCGCTGGACCTGGGCTACGCGCCGCCGTTCTCCCCGGTGTGGGACCCGGTGCTGATCGCGGCCCGGAAGGCGGTGGCGGCGGTACGGGCGGCGGGCTGACCCCGCCGCCCGTACCGCCGCCGGGCGGGGGTCAGACCGCCGTGCGCTCGTGGACGTACGCGACCAGGCGGGTCAGGGCGTCGGGGTCCATGGACGGCATGACGCCGTGGCCCAGGTTGAAGACGTGCCCCTCCAGGTCCTTCGCGGCGGCCAGGACTTCGTCGGCCTTGGCCTCGACGACCTCGGTGGAGGCGAAGAGGACGGCGGGGTCCAGGTTGCCCTGGAGGGCCTTGCCGGGGCCGACGCGGCGGGCGGCCTCGTCGAGCGGGACGCGCCAGTCGACGCCGACGACGTCCGCGCCCGCCTCGCCCATGAGGCCGAGGAGCTCGCCGGTGCCGACGCCGAAGTGGATGCGCGGGACGCCGTAGCCGGCGACCGCGTCGAAGACCTTGGCGGAGGCCGGGAGGATCGAGCGGCGGTAGTCGGCGGGCGCGAGGGCGCCGACCCAGGAGTCGAAGAGCTGGACCGCGGAGGCGCCGGCCTCGATCTGCACCTTGAGGAAGGCGGAGGTGATCTCGGCGAGGCGGTCGAGCAGGTCGGCCCACAGCTGCGGGTCGCCGTACATGAGCGCCTTGGTGTGCTCGTGGTTGCGGGACGGGCCGCCCTCGACGAGGTAGCTCGCGAGGGTGAAGGGCGCGCCGGCGAAGCCGATCAGCGGGGTCTCGCCGAGCTCCTCGGTGAGCATGCCGATGGCCTCGGTGACGTAGTGCACGTCGTCCGGGGTGAGGTCGCGCAGCCGGTCGAGGTCGGCGCGGGTGCGGATCGGCTCGGCGACGACGGGGCCCACGCCGGGCTTGATGTCGAGGTCGACGCCGATGGCCTTGAGCGGGACGACGATGTCGCTGAAGTAGATCGCGGCGTCGACCCGGTGGCGGCGGACGGGCTGGAGGGTGATCTCCTTGACCAGCTCGGGCCGCATGCAGGACTCCAGCATGGGGATGCCCTCGCGGACCTTCAGGTACTCGGGGAGGGAGCGCCCGGCCTGGCGCATGAACCAGACGGGGGTGTGGGGCACGGGCTCGCGCCGGCACGCCTTGAGGAACGCGGAGTCGTACGTCCGCGACTGCTGCTTCGTCTGCTGGCCCGTCGGGCTGTTCATGGCGCTCACGCCCAAATCTTCGCATGTGGCCGGAAGCCGCTCGTCCCGGGCGGGTGTCCCTCCCCGCATGGCGGCCCCGTTCCGCCTACTCTTCCCCGCATGGCTGCGGCTCAGGGACATTTTTCCGATCATTCCGACGGCATTCGAGGGACGGGCGACGAGGCGGACAGTACGGCGGGGACCCCGGTGCCGCCGGCGTTCCGGCGGGCGGTGGACGCCCTGCGGACGGCACGGCTGCGCCCCGAGATGGAGGTCGAGCCGACCCGCCCGCCGCAGCGGCTCGCGCCGTACGCGTACGCGGTGGAGGCGGCGGTCGTCGACGACGGGGAGGACCTCGCGGACGGGCGGCTCGTGCTGCTGCACGACCCGGCGGGCCACGAGGCGTGGAAGGGCACCTTCCGGCTCGTGACGCTGGTGCGGGCGGAGCTGGAGCCCGAGATGGCGGCGGACCCGCTGCTGCCGGAGGTGTGCTGGTCCTGGCTGACCGGGGCGCTGGACGCGCGCGGGCTCGCGTACGGGGAGGCGGGCGGGACGGTGACGATGGCGGGCTCGCACTACTTCGGCGGGCTCGCGGAGCGCCGGCCGGCCACCCAGATCGAGATCCGGGCCTCGTGGACGCCCCGGGAGGGCCTCGGCGGGGTGCCGGACACGGCGGCGCACCTGGCGGCCTGGTCGGACCTGCTCTGCCAGATCGCGGGGCTGCCGCCGGCCCCGGCCGACCCGCCGGGCCCCACCGGACCCACGGGCCCCTCGGGGGCGACGGGGACGGTGTCGGGGGCGGGGGTCGTCTCGCTGCCCCAGCGGCGGGGGCCGCAGGGGGCCTGAGCGGCCCGGACGGGTGTGCGGCGGGACGGATGTCCAAGGGGCCCTTCGGGGCCCCTTCGGCGTTCTCAGGGGGGTTCCGCGCGGGTCCCCCGTGGGGGTGAGGAGGCGGGGGCCGCTCGTAGGATGATCGATCGCGCGTCCGAATTGCCCTAATTGTTACTCACTAAATCGTGATCTTTCCCTAAAGGCGGGCGGCCACTCTGCCGAAGGAGTCATTGACCCCTTCGGCAGCAGGGGTTCGCCCCGGCTTCTTCCCCGAGCCGACTCCGTCCCCCCTTTCACTCTCAGGAGGCCGAGTGTCCGTTCTGCTCGAGCAGCCCGCCAGCCTGGTCGCCTACCGCCCGAACAAGCCGACGGCCATGGTCGTCGTGGCCGACCCGCGCGTCCGCTCCACCGTCACCCGCCACCTGTGGGCGCTCGGCGTGCGGGACGTGATCGAGGCGTCGTCCATCGCGGAGGCCCGTCCCCGCGTCGGCAACCCGCGCGACATCTGCGTGGCCGACGTCCACCTTCCCGACGGCAGCGGTCTCACCCTGCTGTCCGAGACCCGCGCCGCGGGCTGGCCCAACGGCCTCGCCCTCTCGGCCGCCGACGACATCGGCGCGGTGCGCAACGCCCTCGCCGGCGGCGTGAAGGGCTACGTCGTCACCGGCACACGGACCAATATCGGCCACCCGACGCGCCCCGGCGCCGCGCCCATCGGCGCCGCGGCCGCCCGGCTCGGCCACCGCCGCCCCCCGGGCGCCCCGAGCCACCCGGGCGGCTACCGCGAGCTCTCCGGCCGTGAGGTCGAGGTGCTCCGGCTGGTCGCGGAGGGCCAGTCCAACAAGGCCATCGGCGTCTCCATGGGCCTCTCCGCCCTCACCGTGAAGAGCCACCTCGCCCGCATCGCCCGCAAGCTGGGCACCGGCGACCGGGCCGGCATGGTCGCCGTGGCGCTGCGGACCGGGATCATCCACTGAGACGGCCTTGACGAAAACGCGGCGCCTGTCGACGGAACGTTCCGTCGGCGGGCGCTTGCCGTCGGCGGATACCCTTGACAGGTGACCGACGCCCAAGAGACCGCAGCAGACACCGCACTGCGCACCACCGGGGGCGGCCCCCCGGACGAAAACGTCCCTGCGAATGGGCTTCCGACCCCGTTGCTGGAGCCCCGGGAGGGCATCCCGCCGGTCGTCGCGAGCGACGACGCCCTCGCCGACGTGATCGCCGCCTTCGCCGCCGGGCGCGGGCCCGTCGCCGTCGACGCCGAGCGCGCCTCCGGCTACCGCTACGGCCAGCGCGCCTACCTCGTCCAGCTCCGCCGCGAGGGCGCGGGCACCGCGCTCATCGACCCGGTCGGCTGCCCCGACCTCTCCGGCCTCGGCCAGGCCCTCGGCGGCACCGAGTGGATCCTGCACGCGGCCACCCAGGACCTGCCCTGCCTGCGCGACATAGGCATGCGCCCCTCCTCGCTCTTCGACACCGAGCTGGCCGGCCGGCTCGCCGGCTTCCCCCGGGTCGGCCTCGGCGCCATGGTCGAGTCCGTCCTCGGCTACGCCCTGGAGAAGGGGCACTCGGCGGTCGACTGGTCCACCCGCCCGCTCCCCGACCCCTGGCTGCGCTACGCGGCCCTGGACGTCGAACTGCTGGTCGACCTGCGCGACGCGCTGGAGAAGGAGCTGGACCGGCAGGGGAAGCTGGAGTGGGCCCACGAGGAGTTCGAGGCCATCGCTGCCGCCCCGCCCGCCCCGCCGCGCAAGGACCCCTGGCGCCGCACCTCCGGCATGCACAAGGTGCGCCGCCGCCGCCAGATGGCGGTCGTACGGGAGCTGTGGACGGCCCGCGACCGGGTCGCCCAGCGGCGCGACGTCTCCCCCGGCAAGGTGCTGAGCGACGCGGCGATCGTCGAGGCGGCGCTCGCCGTCCCGGTGAACGTCGGCGCCCTCACCGCCCTGCCCGGTTTCGGCCACCGCATGGGCCGCCGCCAGCTGGAGCAGTGGCAGGCGGCCGTCGACCGGGCCCGCGCCCTCCCCGAGAACGAGCTGCCGCAGCCCGGTGCCCAGGTCGCCGGCCCTCCCCCGCCGCGCGCCTGGGCGGACAAGGACCCGGCCGCCGCCGCCCGCCTCGCCGCGGCCCGCACCTCCGTCTCCGCCCTCGCCGAGCAGCTGCACCTCCCCCAGGAGAACCTGATCACCCCGGACACGGTCCGCCGGATCTGCTGGGAGCCCCCGTCCCCCCTGGACCCCGACACCGTCGCCGCCGCCCTCACCGCCCACGGCGCCCGCCGCTGGCAGGTCGCTCTGGTGACCCCGCTCCTCCTGAAGGCCCTGGCCACGGGCGCCTGAGCCCGTGTCCCGGCCCGTGCCGAAGCCCCCGCGCCCCTCCCGGTGCCGGGGGCTTCGGCGCGTCCGGCGCGTGTGACCTTCACCGCTTGGCCCCCAGGGGGTGGGCAGCTTGGTTACCCGCAAGTAGCATGGGGGGAGCAAGCGCACGCTTAGTGGTGTGCGCCGCAGCAGTGCCGTCCCGCACCTGGAGGAGAGCCATCGTGCCTCGTACCGTCAGGGACGTCGTCTTCGTCGACGGCGTCCGCACCCCGTTCGGCAAGGCGGGCCCGAAGGGCATCTACCACGAGACCCGCGCCGACGACCTCGTCGTGAAGGCCATCCGGGAGCTGCTGCGCCGCAACCCGGCCCTCGACCCGGCGAAGATCGACGAGGTCGCGATCGCCGCGACGACCCAGATCGGCGACCAGGGCCTCACCCTCGGCCGCACCGCCGGCATCCTGGCCGGGCTCCCGCAGTCCGTGCCGGGCTACTCGATCGACCGCATGTGCGCCGGTGCGCTCACGGCCGTGACGAGCGTCGCCGGTTCGATCGCCTTCGGCGCGTACGACGCCGTCATCGCCGGTGGCGTCGAGCACATGGGCCGCCACCCGATGGGCGAGGGCGTGGACCCGAACCCGCGGTTCGTCAGCGAGAAGCTGGTCGACGAGTCCGCCCTCTTCATGGGCATGACCGCCGAGAACCTGCACGACCGCTACCCGCAGATCACCAAGCTGCGCGCCGACGAGTACGCCGTGCGCTCGCAGGAGAAGGCCGCCAAGGCGTACGCCGACGGCAAGATCCAGCAGGACCTGGTGCCGATCTCGGTGCGCCGCACCGACCCGGCCGGCGGCGAGACGGGCTGGGGCCTGGTCACCGCCGACGAGCCGATGCGCCCGGGCACCACCCTGGAGTCGCTGGCCAACCTGAAGACGCCGTTCCGCGTCCACGGCAACGTCACCGCGGGCAACGCGGCCGGCCTGAACGACGGCGCCACCGCCTCGATCATCGCCTCCGAGGAGTTCGCCCGCGAGAACGGCCTCCCGGTCAAGATGCGCCTCGTCTCGTACGCCTTCGCCGGCGTCGAGCCGGAGGTCATGGGCTACGGCCCGATCCCGGCGACCGAGAAGGCCCTGGCCAAGGCCGGTCTGACGATCGACGACATCAACCTGTTCGAGATCAACGAGGCGTTCGCCGTCCAGGTCCTCGCCTTCCTCGACCACTACGGCATCGCCGACGACGACGCGCGCGTCAACCAGTACGGCGGCGCCATCGCCTACGGCCACCCGCTCGCCTCCTCCGGCGTCCGTCTGATGACGCAGCTGGCCCGCCAGTTCGAGGAGCAGCCCGAGGTCCGCTACGGCCTCACCACCATGTGCGTCGGCTTCGGCATGGGCGCGACGGTCATCTGGGAGAACCCCCACTGGGAGGGCAAGTGAGCACCACCGCCGAGCTTCTGAAGGGCGCCGCCGAGCTCTTCCCGGACGAGGTCGTCACCTCCGCCCACGTCCGTCACTTCGAACTCCCCGCGGGTGCGGGCCGGTTCGCGCTGATCACGCTGGACAACGGCTTCGACCACACCAAGCCGACCACCTTCGGCCCGCAGTCGCTGGCCAACCTGAACACGGCGATCGACCAGGTCGAGGCCGAGGCCGCGAACGGCGAGATCGTCGCCGCCGGCATCACCGGCAAGCCGTTCATCTTCGCCGTCGGCGCCGACCTCAAGGGCGTCGAGCTGCTGAAGAAGCACGACGAGGCGCTCGCCATCGGCAAGGGCGGCCACGACGTCTTCAAGCGGCTCTCCGCGCTCGCCGTGCCGACCTTCGCGTACTACAACGGCGCGGCCATGGGCGGCGGCGTCGAGGTCGGTCTGCACTGCACCTACCGCACCGTGTCGAAGGCCCTCCCGGCCTTCTCGCTCCCCGAGGTCTTCCTCGGCCTGGTGCCCGGCTGGGGCGGCTGCGCGATCCTCCCGAACCTGATCGGCGCCGAGAAGGCCGTCCAGGTCATCATCGAGAACTCGCTGAACCAGAACCGCCAGCTCAAGGGCAAGCAGGTCTTCGAGCTCGGCATCGCCGACGCGCTCTTCGAGGGCGCCGACTTCCTGGAGCAGTCGCTCATCTGGACGGCCGGCGTGCTGAACGGCTCCGTCGCCGTCGAGCGCCCGGAGATCGACCGGGGCGAGGGCTGGGACGCCGCCGTCGCCAGGGGCCGCGCGATCGCCGACTCCAAGGTGCACGGCGCCGCACCCGCCGCCTACCGCGCCCTCGACATCATCGAGGCCGCCAAGGACGGCGACCTCCAGAAGGGCTTCGACGCCGAGGACCAGGCCCTCGCGGACCTGATCATGGGCGGCGAGCTCCGCTCCGGCATCTACGCCTTCAACCTGGTGCAGAAGCGCGGCAAGCGCCCCGCCGGCGCCCCGGACAAGTCCCTCGCGCGCCCGGTCACCAAGGTCGGCGTCGTCGGCGCCGGTCTGATGGCCTCGCAGCTCGCCCTGCTCTTCCTGCGCCGCCTGGAGGTGCCGGTCGTCCTGACCGACATCGACCAGGAGCGCGTCGACAAGGGCGTGGGCTACGTCCACGGCGAGATCGACAAGCTGCTCGGCAAGGGCCGCATCAACCAGGACAAGGCCAACCGTCTCAAGGGCCTGGTCTCCGGCGTCCTCGACAAGGCCGAGGGCTTCGCGGACGCGGACTTCGTCATCGAGGCCGTGTTCGAGGAGATGTCCGTCAAGCAGAAGGTGTTCGCGGAGGTCGAGGCGGTCGCCCCGGCGCACGCGATCCTCGCCACCAACACCTCCTCGCTGTCGGTCTCCGAGATGGCGTCCAAGCTCCGGCACCCGGAGCGCGTGGTCGGCTTCCACTTCTTCAACCCGGTCGCCGTCCTGCCGCTCCTGGAGATCGTCAAGGGCGAGCAGACCGACGACGCCTCCCTCGCCACCGCCTTCGGCGTGGCGAAGAAGCTGAAGAAGACCGCGGTCCTCACCAAGGACGCCCCGGCGTTCGTCGTGAACCGCATCCTGACCCGCTTCATGGGCGAGATCCAGAACGTCATCGACGAGGGCACCTCGGTCGAGACGGCGGAGAAGGCGGTGGAGCCGCTCGGCCTGCCGATGTCCCCGCTGGTCCTCCTGGAGCTCGTGGGCCCGGCCATCGGCCTGCACGTCTCCGAGACCCTGAACCGCGCCTTCCCGGAGCGCTTCACCGTCTCCCCCAACCTGAAGGCCGTCGTCGAGGCCGGCAAGCGCGGCTTCTACGTCTACAAGCCGGAGAACGGCTTCAAGCCGGAGCTCGACCCCGAGGTCGCCGCGCTGCTCAAGCAGGGCGACACCGTCCTCACCGAGCAGCAGGTCCGCGACCGCGTCCTCGACGCGGTGGCGCAGGAGATCGGCCTCATGCTGGAGGAGGGTGTCGTCGCCGAGGCGCAGGACATCGACCTCTGCCTGATCACCGGTGCGGGCTGGCCCTTCCACCTGGGCGGCATCACGCCGTACCTGGACCGCGAGGGCGTCTCCGAGCGCGTCAACGGCAAGCGTTTCCTGGCGCAGGGCGTGGCGAGCGTCCCCGCGTGACACCCGGGAACCCGTGAGGAAGGGGCCGGTGGCGACTGCCACCGGCCCCTTCCCCGTTCTCTCGCTCTCGCGTTCCCCTGCCCGGGTCCTGTGCCTACAGGCGGGTCCAGGGCTCCAGGGCGAGGCCCGGCTCCTGCTTCTGGCGGGTGACGACGACCCCGCCGTCGGCGGCGAGGGCGGCGAGGGCCACCGCGCCCCCGGCGTCGGTCGTGAGGGTCGGCGGGCCGAGGAGCGGCGGGCCGGACGGGGTCCAGTTCAGGCCGGTGTCCTCCTGCTCCGTCAGATAGGCGGCGAGGGCGGCGGCGCCCCGCGCGTCGCACTGGGCGAGCAGGGTGCAGTCGTAGTCGTCGATCAGGCAGCGTCCGGCGGTCAGCGGGCCCTCGCCGACCGCGGCGGCGAACGGGGTGGGCTTGAGGCCCCGGCCCGGGGACCAGGCGCAGATCTGCCCGTCGCCGTCCGCGTAGAAGGCCGTGACGTGCCCGGAGACGCCGGTGACGGCGGTGAGGGTGCCCTGGACGACCGCGGCGGGCACCACCGGCTCGACGGCGAGGCGGCCGCCCGGCTCCTTCTGGACGTACCGGAGCAGCCCCTGGTCGTTGGCGGTGTACAGCTCGACGAGGCCGTCGCCGTTGACCGCGGCCACCGGGTCGCGGTCGGTGCGGCCGCCCTTCAGGTCCCACCAGGGGTGCCAGCCGCCGGCGTCCTTCTGGACCCGGGCGCTGACGCCGCCGCCGCGGTTGCGGACGAAGACGTGGGCGCGGCCCTTGGCGTCCACGGCGAGCGCCGGGTTGCCGTACCACTCGGCCTTGCCGTTGGAGTGGCCGATGGACTTCCACTCCACGTTGGGCCGGCCGGTCTGGAACTGCACGCTGTGCACCAGTTCGACGTGGCGCTCGCCGGTCTCCTCGCCCGTGCCGGTGGCCCGGAAGCCGACCAGGTGCACATAGCGGTCGGGGCCCTGCGCGGCCGCCAGGAACGGCAGCAGGCCGTCGCCGCCGAGGACGTCGGGGCCGGTGAACCGGCGACCGGGGCCCTCGGTCCAGCGGACCAGCTCGCCGTCCCTGGGGACGTACACGCTGAAGCGTCCCTCCGTGCCCCGGGTCAGCCATCCGCCGTGCATGCGGGGGGCGCGCGGGGAGGCGTGGGTGGGGTCGGCGGGGGCCTGGGGTCGGTTCACCATGGGGGGATCCAGCGCTCCGGGTCGTGTGGGGGTCGGTTCCCACGTCGCGTGGGGGTCGGTTCCCACCGACTGTATCCGCCCGGCCCGTGCGCCCTCCGCCCGCCCGCCGGTTCCGGTCAGGAACCGGCGGCGCCCGCGTCCCGTCCCAACCGGCTGTGTCCGCGTCCGTACAGGAGGTAGACGACGATGCCGATCGCC
The DNA here is from genome assembly GCF_014654895.1 of Streptomyces filamentosus. Lineage (GTDB taxonomy): Bacteria > Actinomycetota > Actinomycetes > Streptomycetales > Streptomycetaceae > Streptomyces > Streptomyces filamentosus. The sequence continues at coordinate 581,223 of NZ_BNBE01000001.1, forward strand.
ATCCAGACCGCGAAGCGGAACCAGGTCTCGCCCGGCAGGTTGAGCATCAGCCAGAACGAGGCGGCGATGGAGATGATCGGCAGCACCGGGACCCACGGGGTGCGGAAGGCCCGGGGCAGGTCGGGGCGGGTGCGGCGGAGCACGATGACGCCGGCGGCGACCACCACGAAGGCGAAGAGGGTGCCGATGTTCACCAGCGTCGCCAGTTCGTTGATGCTGGTGAAGCCCGCCACGACCGCGATGATCACGCCGAGCAGGATGGTCGGCCGGTACGGGGTCTTGAACTTCGGGTGCGTCTTGGAGAAGAAGCGGGGCAGCAGTCCGTCGCGGCTCATCGCGAAGAAGACGCGGGTCTGGCCGAGGAGCAGGATCAGACAGACCGTGGTGAGGCCGACGGCGGCGCCGAAGCTGATCACGCCCGCGTAGAAGGGGTGGCCGGCGGCCTTGAAGGCGTCGGCGAGCGGGGCGCTGACGGAGAGCTCGGTGTAGTGCTGCATGCCGGTGACGACGAGGGCGACCGCCACGTACAGCACGGTGCAGATGAGCAGGGAGCCCAGGATGCCGCGGGGCATGTCCTTCTGCGGCAGCTTGGTCTCCTCGGCGGCGGTGGCGACCACGTCGAAGCCGATGAAGGCGAAGAAGACGATGGAGGCGGCGGTGAAGATGCCCATGACGCCGAAGTTGGTGGGCTCGTAGCCGAAGAGGATCTGGACCAGCGGGGCCGTCCAGTTGTCGCCGCCGCCCTCGGGGGTGACGGCGGGCGGGATGAACGGCTTGTAGTTGTCGCCGACGATGAAGAACAGGCCCGCGACGATCACGATCATGACGACGGTGACCTTGACCGCCACCACGACGGCGGTGATCCGGGCGGAGAGCTTCATGCCGAGGACGAGGACCACGGTGAGCACCAGGACCAGCAGGAAGGCCAGGATGTCGAAGGTGCCGCCGGGCACGTCCGGGCCCTCCAGGGAGGCCGGCAGGTGCCAGCCGACGTTGTCCATCAGCGAGCGGACGTATCCGGACCAGCCGACCGCCACCACCGCCGTGCCCAGCGCGAACTCCAGCACGAGGTCCCAGCCGATGATCCAGGCGGGCAGCTCGCCGATGGAGGCGTAGGCGAAGGTGTACGCCGATCCCGCCACCGGCACCGTCGAGGCGAACTCGGCATAGCAGAGGGCGGCCAGGGCGCAGACGATGCCGGCCGCGACGAAGGCGAGGGCGGTGGCCGGGCCGGCGTTCTCCTTGGCGACCTTGCCGGTCAGGACGAAGATGCCGGTGCCGATGATGACGCCCACGCCGAAGACCGTGAGGTCCCACGCGGAGAGTGACTTGCGGAGCGCGTGCTCCGGCTCCTCGGTGTCCCTGATGGACTGCTCGACCGACTTCGTCCGGAACATTCCGGTGTTGGCCCGTGGGGGGCGCTGGTCCGTGCTCACCGTCGTACCTCCGCGTCGTCCTTGACGTCGGGTCTCGGAGCCCCCGCGGACGGGGGTCGAGGGGACGCTGCCCGCACTGAGCCCAGGATGCACGCGAAAGGGCCGGTCGGCACCCGGGAGGGTGAACCGACCGGCCCAATGGTGACGCGGAGTGACCGTCCCGCCGGAGCGGGCCCGGTCACGGGCGGCGCGGTACCGGCCGCGGGGGTCAGTCGCGGGCGGGCTCCACGGTCCGGCGGGCCGTCTCGAAGCGGCCGTCCAGGCGCGAGACCAGGCCGGTGACCTGGCGCGCGACGTCCGGGGCGGTCAGGCCGATCTCGGCCAGGACCTCGGCGCGCGAGGCGTGGTCGAGGAAGACCGGCGGGATGCCGAAGTCCCGCAGCGGCACGTCGACGCCGGCGTCGCGCAGCGCCTGGGCGACGGCCGAGCCGACGCCGCCGACGCGGCTGTTGTCCTCGACGGTGACGACGACCCGGTGGTCGGCCGCGAGCGGGGCGAGGGCCTCGTCGACCGGCTTGACCCAGCGGGGGTCGACGACGGTGGTGGAGATGCCCTGCTTGTCGAGGAGGTCGGCGATCTCCAGACACATCGGGGCGAGCGCGCCGACCGAGACCAGGAGGACGTCCGGCCGCTCGCTGCCGGCCTCGCGGAGCACGTCCATGCCGCCGACCCGGCCCACGGCGGGGACGGCGGGGCCGACCGCGCCCTTGGAGAAGCGGACCACGGTGGGGGCGTCGGTGACCTCGACGGCCTCGCGGAGCTGGGCGCGGACCTGGTCGGCGTCGCGCGGGGCGGCGAGCCGGAGGCCGGGCACCACCTGGAGGATCGACATGTCCCACATGCCGTTGTGGGAGGCGCCGTCGGTGCCGGTGACGCCGGCCCGGTCCAGGACGAAGGTGACGCCGCACCTGTGCAGGGCCACGTCCATGAGGACCTGGTCGAAGGCGCGGTTGAGGAAGGTGGCGTAGACCGCGAAGACCGGGTGGAGGCCACCGGTGGCGAGGCCGGCCGCGGAGACCGCGCCGTGCTGCTCGGCGATGCCGACGTCGAAGACGCGCTCCGGGAACTCCTTGGCGAACTTGTCCAGGCCGACCGGCTGGAGCATGGCGGCGGTGATCGCCACGATGTCCTCGCGCTCCTTGCCGAGCGCGACCATCTCCTCGCCGAAGACGCTGGTCCAGTCGGCGCCGGAGGTGGCGATCGGGAGGCCGGTGTCGGGGTGGATCTTGCCGACGGCGTGGAAGCGGTCCGCCTCGTCCTGGAGGGCGGGCTGGTAGCCGCGGCCCTTCTCGGTGAGGCAGTGGACGATGACGGGGCCGCCGAAGCGCTTGGCGCGGGTGAGTGCGGACTCCAGGGCCTCGATGTCGTGGCCGTCGATGGGGCCGACGTACTTCAGGCCGAGGTCCTCGAACATGCCCTGGGGGGCGATGAAGTCCTTGAGGCCCTTCTTGGCCCCGTGCAGGGTCTCGTAGAGCGGCTTCCCGACGACCGGGGTGCGCTCCAGGATGTCCTTGCCGCGGGCGAGGAAGCGCTCGTAGCCGTCGGTGGTGCGCAGGGTCGCCAGGTGGTTGGCGAGGCCGCCGATGGTGGGCGCGTAGGAGCGCTCGTTGTCGTTGACGACGATGACGAGCGGGCGGTCCTTGGCGGCGGCGATGTTGTTGAGCGCCTCCCAGGCCATGCCGCCGGTGAGGGCCCCGTCGCCGATGACGGCGACGACGTGGTCGTCCTTCTTCAGGATCTGGTTCGCCTTGGCGAGTCCGTCGGCCCAGCCGAGGACGGTCGAGGCGTGCGAGTTCTCGATGACGTCGTGCTCGGACTCGGCCTGCGAGGGGTAGCCGGACAGGCCGCCCTTCATCTTGAGCTTCGAGAAGTCCTGGCGGCCCGTGAGCAGCTTGTGGACGTAGCTCTGGTGGCCGGTGTCGAAGAGGACCTTGTCCTTCGGGGAGTCGAAGACGCGGTGCAGGGCGATGGTCAGTTCGACCACGCCCAGGTTGGGGCCGAGGTGGCCGCCGGTCTTGGAAACGGCGTCGACGAGGAAGGTCCGGACCTCCGCGGCCAGCTGGTCCAGCTGTTCCGGGGAGAGCCGGTCCAGGTCGCGCGGTGTCCTGATACGGGTCAGCAGGGCCACCCGTGCCTCCTTGCGTTCTGAGCTGGTCGAGCTTGCCGATTTTGCCGAGTCTAATGTTCCGTCTTGGATCGTGGGCATCGGGCCGCCCTGAGCGGCGTCACCCTCACGGGGTACACACTGCTCCGGACGCGACGGTGCCCGGCACCGGTTTCCCGGTGCCGGGCGAATGTGGCGCGTGCCTCACGCCCCCGTCGGGGACGGGGGTCAGGCGCGTCCCGCGGACTTCTGGGTCTTGCGGGAGACGGAGTCGATGATCACGGCGATGAGGAGCACCGCGCCGGTGATCATGTACTGGATGGCGTTGGACTCCAGGTTGAGCTGGTTGAGGCCCTGGACGATCGACTGGAGCACCAGGATGCCCAGGAGCGCCGACCAGACCTTGCCGCGGCCGCCGAAGAGGGACGTGCCGCCGATGACCGCGGCGGCGATGCACATCATCAGCTGGTTGCCGCCGCCGAGGGAGCGGTCGGCGCCGCCGGTGGCGGAGGCGAGGAAGAGGCCGCCGACGGCGCCCAGGGTGCCGGAGATCATGAAGACCGAGATCCGGATCCAGGCGACGTTGATGCCGGCCCGGCGGGCCGCCTCGATGCCGCCGCCGACCGCGAAGACCTGCCGGCCGTAGGTGGTGCGGCGCAGCACGAAGTCGGTGACCAGCAGGATCACCAGGAAGATCACCAGGGAGAGCGGCAGGCCCTTCTCCTGGTTGAAGCCGTACGCGGCGACGAGGACGAGGACCGCGAGGAGGCCGGTGCGCAGCAGGATCTCGCTCTGCGGGCGGTGCGGCAGCTCGGCGGCCCTGCGGCGGGAGGAGTCGCGCAGCTGGGCGAGGTAGAAGGCGGCGACGACCACGACGGCGAGGCCGTAGGCGGCGGCGACGTCGGAGAAGTAGTACTTGGTGAGGTCGCCGACGAAGCTGCCGATGGGCGTCGGGATGGTCGACTTCTCGCCCATCACCCAGGTCTGGAGGCCGGCCCAGCCGAGGAAGCCGGCGAGGGTGACGACGAAGGCGGGGACGCCGATCTTGGCGAAGACCAGGCCGTGGAAGGCGCCGAGGAGGGTGCCGGAGAGGATGCCGAGGAGGATCGCGAGGGAGTCCGGCATGTCGGTGGCGAGGACGCCCCAGACGGATCCGGCGAGGCCCGCGACGGAGCCGACGGCGAGGTCGATCTCGCCGAGCAGCAGCACGAAGACGATGCCGACGGCCATGATGCCGGGGCCGGCCGCGTACAGCGTGATCTGGTCGAGGTTGTACGAGGTGATGAAGTTGCCGGTCAGCGCCTGGAAGACGACGCCGATGACGATCAGGCCGACGACGACGGGCAGGGAGCCGATCTCGCCGGAGCGGATCTTGCGCTTGAACTCGTCGGCGTAGCCCTTGATTCCCCGCTCGCGGACGAGGAGGCGGGGGTCGACGGCGGGGACCGCGGCGGCTTCGGGGGTGCGGGGCTCGGGGACCTGGGCCTTCTCGTCGGCCTTCGGGGTCGTGCTCACTGGGCTGCCTCCGCGGTGCGGGCCTTGCGGCGGGTCACGGCGTTGTCCGTGGCGCCGGTGATCGCGGCGATGATCTCTTCGTGCGTGGTGGTGGCGACCGGGAAGGTGCCGTTGTTGCGGCCGAGGCGGAGCACGGCGACGGTGTCGGCGACGGCCTTCACGTCGGCCATGTTGTGGCTGATGAGGATGACGCCGAGGCCCTGCTCGCGGAGCCGCTCGACCAGGTCGAGGACCTGGGCGGTCTGCTCGACGCCGAGGGCGGCGGTGGGCTCGTCCAGGATCACGATCTTCGGGTCGCCGACCAGGGCGCGGGCGATGGCCACGACCTGCCGCTGGCCGCCGGAGAGGGCGGCGACGGGGATGCGGACGCTGGGGATGCGGATGGAGAGCGTGGACAGGAGGTCCTTGGCCCGCTTCTCCATGGCGACCTCGTCGAGGACGCCGCCCTTCTTGAGCTCGCGCCCGAGGAAGAGGTTGGCGACGACGTCGAGGTTGTCGCAGAGGGCGAGGTCCTGGTAGACGGTGGCCACGCCGAGGTGCTGGGAGTCCTGCGGGCGGGAGACCGAGACGGGGCGGCCCTCCCACTCGATGACGCCCTCGTCGATCGGGTGGACGCCGGCGATCGTCTTGACCAGGGTGGACTTTCCGGCGCCGTTGTCGCCGACCAGGGCGACGACTTCGCCCGCGTGGACTTCGAGGTCGACACCGGAGAGGACCTGGACCGCTCCGAATCGCTTGAAGATCCCGCGCAACGCCAGGACAGGCGTCTGGGACACGTGAACCAACTCCTTCGCCGCCCGCGGTGGAGGGCGGCGGCATGTCGCGCCGTGCGGCGCCGAGTTCGAGGGGGGCTGTGCGCGTCCGGCCCCGGCGACAGCGGGGTTGGGGTCGGCCGGGGCCGGACGGGTCTGGGGCGGGGCCGCGCCTCGGGGGCGGGCGCCGCGTCCTGCCGGGTCTGACGGCCCGGCAGGAGGGGTGCGGGGCCCGGGAGTCCGGGCCCCGGGGGGCTTACTTGATGCCCAGCTCGGCGCACTTGGCGGCGAGGTCCGCGGAGCAGATGTCGGCGGCGGCGTAGATGCCGTCCTTGACGACCGTGGACTGGATGTTGGTCTTGTCGACGACCACCGGGGCGAAGAGGGTGGACTTCACGCCGTCGGTCTCGCCCTGGGCGCCGAGGTCCTTGCCCTGGAGCAGGTTGACCGCGAACTTGGCGGCCTCGGGGGCCAGCTGGAGCGGCGACTTGTAGATGGTGAAGGTCTGGGTGCCGGCGACGATGCGCTGGATGCCCGCGACCTCGGCGTCCTGGCCGCCGACCGGGATGCCCTTGATGCCGGCGTTCTCCAGGGAGGTGATGATGCCGCCCGCCATGCCGTCGTTGGCGGAGTAGACGGCGCCGATCTTGTCCTTGCCGACGGAGGAGATGGCGGCGGCCATCTTCTCGCCCGCGACCTTCGGGTCCCACTCGCCGGACGCCTCGTAGGCGACCTTGCCGACCTTGCCGTCGAGGGCGGTGTGGGCGCCCTTCTTGAAGAGACCGGCGTTCGGGTCCTTCTCGTCACCGTTGATCATGACGATCTGGGCGGTGGCGGCCTTGTCGCCGAGGGCGGCGAGGAGGGCCTGGCCCTGGAGCTCGCCGACCTTGTTGTTGTCGTGGCTGACGTAGGCGTCGGCGCCCTCGATCGCGCGGTCGTACGCGACGACCTTGACGCCCTTGCCCTGCGCCTCCTTGACCCAGCCGGCGGCCTTGGCGGAGTCGACCGGGTCGAGGGCGACGACCTTCACGCCGTCGGCGATGAGCTGGTCGAACTGCTGCTTCTGCTTGACGACGTCGGCGACGGCGTTGTTGTACACGACCTCGCAGTCGCCGCAGGCGGCCTTGACGGCCTTCTCGAACTGCGGCTTGTCGAGCGACTCGTACCGCGCGGTCTTGTTCTCCGGGAGGAGCAGGCCGATCTTGGTCGAGCTTCCCTTCTCCTCGCTGTCGCCGCCGCCGGCCTGGCCGCAGGCGGAGAGCGCGAGGGCCATCGAGACCGCGGCCGAGCCTATGACGACGCGACGAGTCATTGCGTTCATGTGGGGTTGCCTCCCTGACGAGGCCGCGACGGTGCGGCCGAGGTGTCACGAAGTCAACTCGGCCGCAACACCGTCGTCAAGAAGTGAAAACTTAACGAGATGACAACGGTGGTTATTGTTTTCTAAGTGAAGGCGGGAGCGGAGGCCGGAGCGGCCACCGGGAGAGAACTCCCCAACAGGGTCGAATCGCCCATCTCGCTCAGCACCAGGGCCAGGGCGCCCAGCACCTCGGCCCGGCCGCCCAGGGCCCCCTGCACCAGGGAGAGCTGGCGGGCGGCGCTCGGGATGGCGTACCGGCCGACCGAGTCCCGGATCGGGGAGAGCACCAGCTCGCCGGCCTCGGCGAGGTCGCCGCCGAGGACGACCCGGCTCGGGTTCAAGAGATTGCAAAGGTTGGCGACGCCGCTGCCGATGTGGCGGCCCACGTCGGCGACGACCCGCCGGCAGCCCGGGTCTCCCTCGCGGGCCAGCTGCACCACCCGCTCCAGGGTGAGGTCGGGGCCGTGGCTCGGCCAGAGCAGCGGCAGCACGTACCGGGCGGCGGTGAAGGTCTCCAGGCAGCCGCGGTTCCCGCAGCGGCAGACCGGCCCCGACTCGTCGAGGGTGATGTGCCCGATCTCGCCGGCCGTGCCGCCGGGCCCGCGGTAGACCCGCCCGTCGATCACGAGGCCGGCCCCGACGCCGCTGGCGACCTTGATGTACGCGAGGTCCCGGACGCCCCGGCCACTCCCCCACACCAGCTCGCCGAGGGCGCCCAGGTTGGCGTCGTTGTCGACGTGGACGGGGACCCCGAGCCGGGCGGAGAGCTCCTCGGCGGGGTTGATGCCGCTCCAGCCCGGCAGGATCGAGGTGGAGCCGAGTGTCCCGGAGGAGACGTCGATGGGGCCGGGGACGCCGAGGCCGACGCCGATGACCTTGTCGCGGCCGATGCCGGTGGTCTCGATCAGCCGGCTGACGAGCCGCTCCGCCCGGTCGAAGCCCTCGGCGGCGGAGGCGTCCACGTCCAGCGGCTCGGCCTCCTCGGCGAGCACCTGGTGGGCGAGGTTGCCGACCGCGACCCGCAGGTGGGTGTGGCCGAAGTCGACGCCGATCACGATGCCGGCGTCGCCGGAGAGGGAGACGCTGCGGGCCCGCCGGCCGCCCGCGGAGGTCGGGGTGACGTCGACGGTTCCGCCGTCCTTCAGCTCCCGCACGATGTTGGACACCGTCGCGGCGGACAGCCCCGTCGACCGGGCGATCTCCGCCTGGGTCAGCGAACCGGCCATCCGGACCGCCCGGACGACCCGTTCGAGATTGGCCCTGTGCAGAGACGTCTGCGACCCCGGAGTCTCCATCGACCCTCTCACTCCCACCGTTTTCTCCAACATGTGAACTCTAAGGGGACGCTTTCGCCTTCGCTTCCGTCAAGACCCGGAACGTGCGGGGCCCCCGCACGCCCAGGCGTGCGGGGGCCCTCGGAAACGGTGGGAGCGCTCCTACTTGACGGCTCCGGCGGTGAGGCCGGCCACCACCTGCCGCTGGAAGACGACGTACGCGGCGAGCACCGGCAGCATCGCCATCACCAGGCCGGCGAAGAGCCCGGACCAGTCGCCCTTGTAGCCCTGGCTGACCGCGAGCTGGACGAGGCCCTGGGAGAGCACCTTGTTCTCCGGGTTCGTGTTCAGCACCGTCGGCAGCAGGTACTGGTTCCACTGCCCGAGGAAGTTGAAGATGCCGACGCTGATCAGGCCCGGCCGGGCCATCGGCAGCATCACCTGGAAGAAGGTCCGGGTGTGCGAGGCGCCGTCGATGCAGGCCGCCTCCGCCACCGAGCTCGGCAGCGTCCGGAAGAAGGCGGTCAGGAAGAAGACCGTGAAGGGCAGCGAGTACGCGATGTAGACCAGGATCAGGCCGTGCAGGGTGTTCAGCAGGGCCATGTTCTGCATCACGTAGAAGAGCGGCACCAGCGCCAGGATGATCGGGAAGCTCATCCCCCCGATGAAGAGGAAGTAGAGGAAGCGGTTCCCGGGGAACTCGAAGCGGGCCAGCACGTAGGCCGCCATCGAGCCGAGGAGCAGGGTGCCGACCAGCGAGCCGCCGACCACGATCAGCGTGTTCAGGAAGTACTCGCTCATGTGCGCCTCGGTCCAGGCGCGGGCCCAGTTCTCGAAGTGCAGCGCGTCCGGCAGCGACCACGGGGAGGTGAAGATCGCCTTGTCGGTCTTGAAGGAGGTCATGACCGCCCAGAGCAGCGGCATCACCACCATGACCGCCCAGATGATCAGGACGCCGTGCGAGAAGACGTTGAGGACAGCGCCCTCGGAGCGCTTCTCCTTGCCGGGCGCGCCGGCGGCCTTGCGGGCCTCGGGGCCCGCGCCGTCGCGGGGGGCGGGGATCGTCGCGCCGCCGGTGGGCGGGGTGTCGGTGGTCTTCATCAGAACTCCAGCCGCTCGCGCCGGCCCAGCTTCATCACGACCGCGGCGAAGGCCAGCGTGACGAGCAGGAGGGCGACGCCGATGGTCGTGGCGTAGGCGGCCTGACCGTCCCGGAACGCCTTCTGGTACACGTACAGCGGCATGACGATGGTCGAGTAGTCGGGCCCGCCGCCGTTGGGGCCGACCGTCATGATCTGCACGACCGCGAAGGACTCCGCGCCGAGCGCGAGGATGCCCATGTAGATCCAGCCGGACTGCACGGTGTCCCAGAGCAGCGGCAGGGTGATCTTGAAGAAGGTGGTGAAGCGGCTGGCGCCGTCCAGCAGCGCGGCCTCGTAGAAGTCCCGCGGAATGGACGCCATGCCGGCCGAGAAGAGCACGACGAAGAAACCGACGGTGGACCAGACGAGGACCACCATCACGCAGATCAGGGCGAGATCGGGATCGCCCAGCCAGTCCGGCTGGACGCTGCCCAGGCCGACCGCCTTGAGGACCGAATTGATGGCCCCGCTGTTCGGGTTGTAGGCGAACTGGAAGAGCAGTGCGACGATCGCGATCGACAGGACCTGCGGAAAGAAGTAGACGATCTTGTAGAAGGAGGAACCGCGCACGCCCGCGATCGCCGCTCCCTTACGGCTCCGGCCGCCGACATTCAGCATGAAGGCGAGGAACAGCGCGAATCCGACGGTCACCAGCGGAAGCACCACGGCGAAGGTCAGGCTGTGCTGGAGCGACTTCCAGAAGATCTCGTCCTGGAACAGCCGGGTGTAGTTGTCGATGCCGACGAACCCGAATTCCGGACTCAGTCCCGTCCAGTCCGTGAGCGAGTAGTAGATGGACTGGATGAACGGCCAGATGACGAAGAGCGCGTACAGCGCCAGGGGGGCCGCCAGGAACCCCACGATGAAACGGTACTTGCCGTGTTGCATTCCTACCGACCCCGATCTGCGGCGAAGGGCGCGCCGCCGGCACGGCGCGCCGAAGGGCCGGGGCCCGCTCCCGGTCGGCGGGAAGGGGCCCCGGTACAGCTCACTGGTGCTTGTAGTGCTTGATCGAGGAGTCCTGGGCCGCCTCGTCGGCGTACTTCTGGATCTTCTTGATCGTCTCGGCCGGGGTGGCGCGGCCCGCCATCATCTCGCCGATGCAGGCGACGCCGATCTTCTCCTTCTGGAGGGCCACGTACCAGTCCTGGAGGCGCGGGTTGACCACGTTCTGGCCGGCCTTCTCCAGCGCCGCCACACCGGACTTGAGGCCCGGGGAGAGCTCGATGCCGTCGGTGCCGCCGTTGAGGGCGCTCAGGGACTTCACGGAGGCCGTGAAGTTCTTGGAGGACGCCTCGCTGAGCATGATGCGCAGCTGCTCCATGGCGCCCTCGACGTTCTTCGCCTTCGCCGGGACGACGAAGGGCTCGCCGCCGGCCGCCCAGATGGTGCCGAAGGGCAGCTTGTCCGAGGCGTCGAGGCCGGAGGGGGCGGAGACCGCCAGGCCGAAGTCGGCCGGCATGGTCTTGGCGGCCTCGTTCTCGACCCAGGAACCGTTCGGGATGAACAGCGCCTTGCCCTCGGTCCAGGCGGTCTGCGACTGGATGTGGTCGAGGCCGGGGGTGCCCTGGAGGATGTAGCCCTTCTTGAAGAGCTCGTAGTACGCCTCGAAACACGCCTTGACGGCGGGGTGCTCCCAGGCCTTCGGCTCCAGGTTGTCGATGGCGTCGAGGACCTCGCGGCCGCCGACCTTGCCGATCATCGGGTAGAGCGAGAAGGGCAGGTAGTACGGGTGCTTGCCCGCGTACGTCCAGCCGGCGATGTTCTTCTTCTTGGCCTTCTCGCAGACGGCCAGCATCTGGTCCCAGGTCTCGGGGTACTCGGCGTCGAGCGAGTCGAGGAGCTTCTGCGAGTACCAGACGCCGTAGACGGTGTAGGCGTAGTTGAGGATCCAGCACGGCTCGCCGTCGAACTGGCCCATCTCGACGATGCCGGGCCGCAGGGTGTCGCGGACCTTCTTGCTCGGGTCGTCGATCGAGGGCGCGTCGAGGAGCGGGGTGAGGTCCGCGAGCTGCTTCTGGCCGACGAGGACGCCCATGTCCATCTGCTCGGCGCCGGAGTTGTCGATGAGGTCCGGCGGGTTGCCGCCGTTGAAGCGCGGCTGGAGCTCGGTGGTGATCTTCTGGGTGGGGGTGAACTTGACCTTCGCCTTGGGGTAGTTGGTCTCGTAGACCTTGATCGCGTCCTTGGCGTACTGCTGGCCGAAACCGCCGTCGAACAGGACGAAGTCGAGCGGAGCGGACTCGTTGACCCCGAGCGGGTTCTTGTCGGACTTGACGCCCTTCTCGACCTTGTCGTTGCTCTCGCCGCCGCCGCTCGCGCAGGCGGAGAGGAAACCCATGGCCGGAACGGAGACCAGACCGACAGCGGCGGAACGCTTGATCAGATCGCGACGGCCGAGGCCCCCGTTGTTCGACTGGGCGGAGGTGGATCCCATGCTCAAGTCCTCGCCTTCATTCAGGACTCAGGCGGTGTACCGGTCGCCCGTACTTCGTCTCGCCGACAAGCGAAGGGCCCCGCCACCGCGGTCATTTGAAGCTGGGTCGTGCAGGCGTCGGGCCGGCGCCGGAAGATCCGACGGGCTGGACGCCGACAGGTATAGTCCACTTCCCTCGGCAGGAGCAAGATCGAAAGCAGCATTCGTCAGGCATCTTTCCCGAGTTGAGACCTCGGGGATTACCGGGGAGTCCGCCCCGGAAGACTGCCCGCGCTGACCGGATCACACCCTTCCGGCACGCCTTCACAAGCTGAATGGTCCATGCGGAATCCGGCGAAAGGGACGGGCCGGAAAGAAGTTCGGACACGGCGGAACCGCGTGGGCACCGGTGCCGTCTTCCTGTCATGTACGGACTCGCCGCCGGGTGGGCGGAAACGGGGGAAATCCCGCCGGACCGGGCCGAGTTCGGTGGCGTTCCGTACCGTCCTGTCATCCATTCTGATCTGGAGATCACGTGGCCAAGATTTCTGGCCTGAACAACACGGGTGTGCTCGCCCGTGTCACGGTCGCGGCGGTGACCGCGGCCCTGGTCGGCACGACGACGGCGGCCGTCGCGGCCGACGCGCCGAAGCGCACCGTCGCCGGCGTCGAGCAGAACTCCGACGCGAGCGCCTTCTCGGCCGCCGCCGCCGCTCCGGTGAACTACCTGCACGGTGTCAACAGCGCGGGCGTCATCTGGCGCTACGAGCCGGTCGGCGGGGGGGCCATCCAGCGCCTCAACACCCAGTCCGGCTCGGGCTGGAACTACGACAAGCACTTCACGCAGGCCGACATGGACGGCAACGGCTCCGCGAACGGTATGTACACCGTCAACAGCGGCGACCTGACCTACACCCCGTTCGGCGGCTCGCCGCGCTTCATCGGCGGCGGCTGGGGCATCTACAACGAGGTCTTCTCCGCCGCCAGCACCGGCGGTGGCGTGGCCGACGACATCCTCGCCCGGGACAGCTACGGCGTCCTGTGGCACTACCTGGGCAACGGCAACGGCTCCCTGACCACGCGCTACCGCGTCGGCTCCGGCTGGAACCAGTACACCCAGATCGCCGGAAAGGGCGACGTCTCCGGCGACGGCCGCCCCGACGTCGTCGCCCGCGACCGCAACGGCGTCCTGTGGCTCTACAAGGGCACCGGCAACTACCGGGCCCCGTTCGCCACGCGCACCCGCATCGGCAGCGGCTGGAACACCTACAACGCCATCGTCTCCTCGGGCGACCTGACCTTCGACGGCAAGGCCGACCTCGTCGCCCGCGACCGCGACGGCGCCCTGTGGCTGTACAAGGGCCGTGGCAGCTCCACGACCCCGTACACCGGCCGCGTGAAGATCGGCACCGCCGGCTGGAACGGCTTCCGCGAGCTGTTCTGATCTCTCCGGAGACACGGAAGGGCCCCGCTCCTCGTCACGAGGAGCGGGGCCCTTCCCGCTTGCCGCCCGACCCTTAGCCGCGGATCAGGTTGCGCAGCACGTACTGCATGATGCCGCCGTTGCGGTAGTAGTCCGCCTCGCCGGGGGTGTCGATGCGGACGACCGCGTCGAACTCGACACCGGTGTCGGTGGTGACCTTCACCGTGCTGGGGGTGGTGCCCTCGTTCAGCTCGGTGATGCCGGCGATGGAGAAGGTCTCCTCACCGGTCAGGCCCAGCGAGTCGGCCGACTGGCCGGCCGGGAACTGGAGCGGGAGGACGCCCATGCCGATGAGGTTCGAGCGGTGGATGCGCTCGTACGACTCGGTGATGACGGCCTTGACGCCGAGGAGCGCGGTGCCCTTGGCGGCCCAGTCGCGGGACGAGCCGGAGCCGTACTCCTTGCCGCCCAGGATGACCAGCGGGGTGCCGGCGGCCTGGTAGTTCTGCGAGGCGTCGTAGATGAAGGAGACCGGGCCGCCCTCCTGCGTGAAGTCACGCGTGAAGCCGCCCTCGGTGCCCGGCGCGATCTGGTTGCGCAGGCGGATGTTGGCGAAGGTGCCGCGGATCATGACCTCGTGGTTGCCACGGCGCGAGCCGTAGGAGTTGAAGTCACGACGCTCCACACCGTGCTCGGTGAGGTACTTGCCGGCCGGGGTGTCGGCCTTGATGGCGCCGGCCGGGGAGATGTGGTCGGTGGTGACCGAGTCGCCGAGCTTCGCGAGCACGCGGGCGCCCGTGATGTCGGTGACCGGGGTGGTCTCCATCGTCATGCCCTCGAAGTACGGGGGCTTGCGGACGTAGGTCGACTCGGCGTCCCACTCGAAGGTGTTGCCGGTCGGGATCGACAGCGACTGCCACTGGGCGTCGCCGGCGAAGACGTCCTGGTAGGACTTGGCGAACATGTCCTCGCCGATCGCGTTGGCGACGACGTCGTTCACCTCGGCCTCGGAGGGCCAGATGTCCTTGAGGAAGACCGGGTTGCCCTCGGTGTCGGTGCCCAGCGCGTCCTTGGTGATGTCCACCTTCATGGAGCCCGCGATGGCGTACGCGACGACCAGCGGCGGGGAGGCCAGGTAGTTCATCTTGACGTCGGGGTTGATGCGGCCCTCGAAGTTGCGGTTGCCCGAGAGGACCGAGGTCACGGCCAGGTCGTGCTCGTTGACCGCCTTGGAGACCTCCTCCGGCAGCGGGCCGGAGTTGCCGATGCAGGTGGTGCAGCCGTAGCCGACGAGGTTGAAGCCGACCTTGTCGAGGTACGGGGTGAGGCCCGCCTTGTCGAAGTAGTCGGTGACGACCTTCGAGCCCGGGGCGAGGGTGGTCTTGACCCACGGCTTGCGGGTCAGGCCCTTCTCCACGGCCTTCTTCGCGACGAGCGCGGCGGCGACCATGACGTACGGGTTCGACGTGTTGGTGCAGGAGGTGATGGCCGCGACCGTCACCGCACCGTGGTCGAGGGTGTAGGTCGTGCCGTCGGGGGCGGTCACCTCGACCGGGTTCGACGGGACCGTGCTGGAGACGGCCGGGGCGTCGGAGGCCGGGAAGGACTCCTGGCCCGCCTCGTCGACCGAGTCGACGTAGTTGCGCACGTCCTGGGCGAACTGCTCGGCGGCGTTCGCGAGGATGATGCGGTCCTGCGGGCGCTTCGGGCCGGCGATCGACGGGACGACCGTGGAGAGGTCGAGCTCCAGCTTCTCGGAGAAGTCGGGCTCGGCCTTCGGGTCCAGCCAGAGGCCCTGCTCCTTGGCGTACGCCTCGACGAGCGCGACCTGCTGCTCGGAGCGGCCGGTGAGCTTGAGGTAGTTCAGGGTCTCGTCGTCGATCGGGAAGACCGCGGCGGTGGAGCCGAACTCCGGCGACATGTTGCCGATGGTGGCGCGGTTCGCGAGCGAGGTGGCGGCGACGCCCTCGCCGTAGAACTCGACGAACTTGCCGACGACGCCGTGCTTGCGCAGCATCTCGGTGATGGTGAGCACCAGGTCGGTGGCGGTGGTGCCGGTGGGCAGCTCGCCGGTCAGCTTGAAGCCGACGACGCGCGGGATCAGCATGGAGACCGGCTGGCCGAGCATGGCGGCCTCGGCCTCGATGCCGCCGACGCCCCAGCCGAGCACACCGAGGCCGTTGACCATGGTGGTGTGGGAGTCGGTGCCGACGAGGGTGTCGGGGTACGCCTGTCCGTTGCGGACCATGACCGTGCGGGCCAGGTGCTCGATGTTCACCTGGTGGACGATGCCGGTGCCCGGGGGGACGACCTTGAAGTCGTCGAAGGCGGTCTGGCCCCAGCGCAGGAACTGGTAGCGCTCCTTGTTGCGGCCGTACTCCAGCTCGACGTTCTGCGCGAAGGCGTCGTTGGTGCCGAACTTGTCCGCGATGACGGAGTGGTCGATGACCATCTCGGCCGGGGAGAGCGGGTTGATCTTCGCCGGGTCGCCGCCGAGCGCCGCGACGGCCTCGCGCATGGTGGCGAGGTCGACGACGCAGGGGACACCGGTGAAGTCCTGCATGATCACGCGCGCCGGCGTGAACTGGATCTCCTGGCTCGGCTGGGCCTGGGAGTCCCAGCCGCCGAGCGCCCGGATGTGGTCGGCGGTGATGTTCGCGCCGTCCTCGGTGCGGAGCAGGTTCTCCAGGAGGACCTTCAGGCTGTAAGGGAGGCGCGCGGAGCCCTCGACCTTGTCCAGCTTGAAGATCTCGTACGACTCGTCGCCCACGCGCAGCGTGCTGCGGGCGTCGAAGCTGTTCGCCGACACGACAGTCTCCTTCATCAATGTGCGCGTACTACCGTCATGCTGCCGCCACGGCATCTCGCCGATCCGCTAAGGTAAGGCTAAGTTAGGTAACCCTTACCGAGGGGGCGGCCGCAGTGCGCCGTCAGCAGTTATCTCGATGTCGAGATAACTCTAGTGCATCCTCGGCCGTCGGTCATGCCCGGGCGGGCCGCGATCTCGCGTGGCGGCCCCTCCGCGCCCGGTCCCGCGATCGCGGCCGGCAGCGGCCGACAGCGCCTGCCCGGGCCCGCCCGGTCCCGGACGGGCTTCCCGCGTCCGGGGCCGGCCGGTCGGCCACCTCCGGACCGGGGCGATCGGCCACCTCCCGGCCAGAACGGCGAGGTCTCCACGAACCGGCGGGCCCCGGGAGTGGCGGCCGCCCTTACGATCACCCGCATGACCGACGGCGTGGTGGGGGCGATCCGGGGCCTGTTCCGAGGGCGCGGACGTGCGGAGGAGACGGACCGGGCGGACCGGGCGGAGGCCGACCTCGCCCGGGTCGACGCGGAGATCACGGCGTTCGGGGAGGCGCTCGCAGCACACCCCTTCGTACCGGACCACGACGTGCACGAGCCCGCCCTGCTCGACGACTACCGGCGGGCGCTGGACGCGTACGAGCGGGCCAAGCGGGACTTCGTCGGCGACCGGGACCTGCGGGACGCCGCCGACGTGCTGCGCGCCCTCGACGCGGGCCGGCACGCCCTGGCCTGCCTGGACGCGGCCCTCGACGGCCGCCCCCGGCCGCACCGCCTCCCCCTCTGCTTCTTCGATCCCCGCCATGGACGCGCCGCCGAAGAGGTGCGGTGGGCGCCCGCCGGCGGCACGGTCCGGACCGTCGCCGTGTGCGCGGCCGACGCCGTACGGCTCATGGAGGGCCGGGCGCCGATCGAGAGCGGGCTGCGGGAGCCGGAACGCCCGGCCGCTCCGGCTCCCCGGAGCCGTACGAGCACCCCTCCCGTCCCCCGCACGCCGCCGGCCCCCGAGGCGTACGAGGCGTGGCCGGCGCACACCGGGGAGCGGCAGCGGCGGGAGGGCCGGGGCGGGGCGGAGATCCTGCTCCACCGCACCGGCGCGAACGAGCCGGCGGTGCTCGTCGTCCACCTGGAGCGGCCCGAGGGCTCCTGGGTGGAACTGGACGGCCCGCCCGGTGAGGGGCGGCCCCGGCAGCCCCTCACCCACGCCTCCGTGCTGACCAGGGCCGTCGTCCCGGTCCCGGCGGACGGACAGCCCGGGATCCGCCTCCGGATGCACACCGGGAAGAGGTGGCGGGCCTGGCTGCACCCGGTCGACGCGCTCCCCTCCCTGGACCCCCTGTTCCTGGACGACGGGCTCTCGTCGGCCGGTTCGTACGTCCTGCGGCATCCCGGCGGCCGGGAGCGGTTCCGGGTCACCCAGCATTCCGGTTCCGCCTTCGCGCTCCACCTCCTGCGTCCCGACTTCCGCCCCGGGGAGGCGCTGTGCGAGGGGGAGGGCGCCTTCACCCGCACGGTGGTCACGCCGAGGAAGCCGGGCCTGCTGTACGTGCGGTCGCGCGGCACGTGGACGCTGACGCCGGCCGGCGGGCCGGGGAAAAGGGCGGCGGGCTGAGAACCGGAGGAGCCGTCGGGCCGCCGCACGCCGCCGCCCACAACGGCTCCGGCTCCGCCACTCATACCCACACCGGCACCGGCTCCGCCACCGCCACCGGCTCCAGCCCCACCACCACCGTCGCCGCCGGCTCCCGCTCCGGCTCCGCGGGACTCCGTTCGGGCGCGCCCGCGTTGCCCGGGGCTCCGGACCGGCGGAGGCTCGGAGCATGTTCAGCGGCGCGCACATCACCCTCTACAGCCGGGACGCGGAGGCCGACCGGGCCTTCCTCAGGGACGTCGCCGGCTTCCCGTACGTGGACGCGGGGCGGGGGTGGCTGGTGTTCCGGCTGCCGCCCGCGGAGGTCGCGGTCCACCCGGCCCCCGAGGAGGGCTCCACGCGGCCGGAGGTCTACCTGACGTGCGAGGACCTCACCCGTACCCTCACCGCGCTGGAGGACAGGGGCGCGGAGATCTCACGGGCCATCACCGAGGAGCGCTGGGGGCTGCTGGCGGCGGTACGGCTGCCGAGCGGCACGGAAATCCCCCTCTACGAGCCGCGACACCCCACGGCCTTCGACCTCCCCCAGTAGACCGAATCGGTCATATATCCTCATAAGTAACGACACGTCACCCGAATGCCGCACCCCGGTGATCGACTCATCTCATATCTGAGATAACGTGACGCCATGGCAGACGACTACCTCGTACGCATCGGCAAGCTCATCCGTGACGCACGGCAGCACCGCGGCTGGACCCAGACGCAGCTCGCCGAAGCCCTGGCCACCAGCCAGAGCGCCGTCAACCGGATCGAGCGCGGCAACCAGAACATCAGCCTTGAGATGATCGCCCGCATCGGCGAGGCCCTCGACAGCGAGATCGTCTCCCTCGGCTATGCCGGCCCGATGCACCTCCGCGTCGTCGGCCGCCGCCGCCTCTCCGGCTCCATCGACGTCAAGACCAGCAAGAACGCCTGCGTCGCCCTCCTCTGCGGCTCCCTCCTCAACAAGGGCCGCACCGTGCTGCGCCGCGTCGCCCGCATCGAGGAGGTCTTCCGCCTCCTGGAGGTCCTCAACTCCATCGGCGTCCGCACCCGCTGGATCAACGACGGCGTGGACCTGGAGATCGTGCCGCCGGCCGAGCTGGACATGGAGGCCATCGACGCCGAGGCCGCCATCCGCACCCGCTCCATCATCATGTTCCTCGGTCCGCTGCTGCACCGCATGGACCGCTTCAAGCTGCCGTACGCCGGCGGCTGCGACCTCGGTACGCGCACGATCGAGCCGCACATGATCGCGCTGCGCCGCTTCGGCCTCGACATCACCGCGACCGACAACCTCTACCACGCCCAGGTCGAGCGCTCGGTCGCCCCGGACCGCCCGATCGTGCTGACCGAGCGCGGCGACACCGTGACCGAGAACGCGCTGCTCGCCGCCGCCCGCCACGACGGCGTCACCGTCATCCGCAACGCCTCCTCCAACTACATGGTCCAGGACCTGTGCTTCTTCCTGGAGGCCCTCGGCGTCCGGGTCGACGGCATCGGCTCCACCACCCTGACGGTGCACGGCGTCCCGGAGATCGACACCGACGTCGACTACTCCCCCTCCGAGGACCCGGTCGAGGCCATGAGCCTCCTCGCCGCCGCCGTCGTCACCGAGTCCGAGCTGACCATCCGCCGGGTGCCGATCGAGTTCCTGGAGATCGAGCTCGCCGTCCTGGAGGAGATGGGCCTCGACCACGACCGCTCCGCCGAGTACGCCGCCGACAACGGCCGCACCCGCCTGATCGACCTCACGGTCCGCCCCTCCAAGCTGGAGGCGCCGATCGACAAGATCCACCCGATGCCCTTCCCGGGCCTCAACATCGACAACGTCCCCTTCTTCGCGGCCATCGCGGCCACCGCCCAGGGCCAGACCCTCATCCACGACTGGGTCTACGACAACCGCGCCATCTACCTCACCGACCTCAACCGCCTCGGCGGCCGCCTCCAGCTCCTCGACCCCCACCGCGTCCTGGTCGAGGGCCCCACCCGCTGGCGCGCCGCCGAGATGATGTGCCCGCCCGCCCTCCGCCCCGCCGTCGTCGTCCTCCTCGCGATGATGGCCGCCGAAGGCACCTCCGTCCTCCGCAACGTCTACGTCATCAACCGCGGCTACGAGGACCTGGCCGAGCGCCTGAACTCGGTGGGCGCGCAGATCGAGATCTTCCGGGACATTTGAAAGATCGTCAGGTAATAGCCATCGAAGCCCCTCTGACCTGCGACAATGCACACCACAGGAGGTGTGGCGACGCTTCGTGGGACTTCTCTGGGACTTTGCGCCCACGCCGTACACGCCCGCGAACAGCGTAACCAGGCGATGCGCCGGCCCGGCCCGCGGCGAGACCGCGGACCGGGCCGGCAGGGGCGTGGGCGTTGCTGCCCGGGGCCGTCGAACAGCGTGGCTGGGTCAGTCGGTCATGTTGCCCATCTTCCAGACGGTCATGGACTTGACGGTGCTGCCGTCGCCGAAGAGGCGCAGGCCGAGGGAGTCCTGGCGGAAGGGGTAGGCGCGGGTGGTGATGGACTTGTGGTCGTTCGCGTACGCCTCGATCATCGAGCGGTCGACGAAGACGTCGAGGGTCAGAGTGTTGTTGGTGAGGGTCAGCGGACCCTTGTGGATGCCGAAGCCGGGTTCGGCGCTGGAGTTGTTCCCGGAGCGTGTCCGGTCGACGCCCAGCTGTCCTGCGGGGGCGTCGTAGAACAGGCGGGTCCGTTCCTCGTCGCCGGGGCTGCGGAGCACGTCGAGGCCGAACGTGCCGGCGCTGCCGCGTTCCATGGTCAGCTTGATGTGGAGCATGTCTCCCTTGATGCCGGCCAGGCGGTTGTTGGCGTCGGCGAGGGAGGTGGGGGTGGTGATGTCCAGGAGCGGTGCTCCGGTGTGGAGGCGGGAGACCTCCTCGACGGGGCGGAAGCCGAGGTCTCCGTCGGGGCGCATGGACAGCTCGATGGGCAGGCCGGCGTTGTGGGCCCAGCCGGCGTCGTAGTGGGCACGTTCGGTGCGTCGGTCCTGGGCGATGCTGAAGACGAGGGAGCGTCCCTTGTCGTCCACCGTTCCGCTGGGGCCGGTGAAGTGGTCGCCGTAGTCCATGAGCTTGGGCTCGGTGGTGTCGGGGGTCCAGCGGCGGTTCGCGGCGTCCCAGGTGCCGACCCAGTAGTAGACGTACTTGCTGCTGTACTCGCCGGGGCCGGCGGGGAAGGCCGGGTTGATGAGCAGGGCCCGGCGCTCGCGGCCCTGGGCGTCCTTGCCGATGGGCAGGAAGGTGGGCAGCTCCCAGACCTGTCCAGTCTTGGGGTGGGCTGCCACGTCACCGACCATGAGGGGGCCGGAGTAGGTCCAGTCGGTGAGGTTCTTGGAGGTGTAGAGGAGGGCGGTTCCGCCGATGTCCTTGCCGTCGGTGCTCTGGACGCCCGAGCCCATCAGCTGGAACCAGGTGTCTCCCTCCTGCCAGACGAAGGGGTCGCGGAAGTCACCGAAGCGGACCTTGCGGCCGGCGCCGACGTTCAGGTCGGCGGTCTGGCTGGTGACGAGGGTGGGGTCCATCTTCCACTCGACCAGGTCGGTGTCGGCCGGGTCGACGGGGCGGGCGAGACCGGTGGCCTGGTTGGGGCGCTGCGCGTCGTTGCCGGCCGTGAACAGCAGGACGGGCACACCGTTCTCGTCGTAGGCGGCATCGCCGGACCAGACCCCGTCGGGCGCCACGCTGTCCTCGGTGGGCGCGAGGGCGACGGGCAGGTCGCGCCAGTGGACCAGGTCCTCGCTCACGGTGTGTCCCCAGGCGATGTTGTGCCAGTAGGGGCCGTGGGAGTTGAACTGGTAGAAGAGGTGATACTTGCCCTTGTACTGGATGGGGGCGTGGGGTTCGTTCATCCAGTGGTTCGGGGCGGTGAAGTGGTAGCCGGGACGGTAGCGGTCCCCGTCGTACCGGGAGCGGTCCATCTCCATCTGAGCCTTGGGAGTGGTACCGCCCGCGAAGGACTGCACGTCCTTCTGGTGGCCGGCCGTGACCGAGGCCGGGGTGAGGGCGCTGTTGTGGACCTTCACCTCGTCGATGAGGCCGTTGAACATGTTCACGGCGAACGTGCCATTGATGATGGCCGGCTGGTTGTGACGGCCGATGATCAGGGGGACGTCGGCCTTGGCCAGCCGCGCGGTGGTGGGGACGGCGGTCTGGGCGACCTGCTCACCGTTGAGGAAGAGCCTGATCGCTCCCTCGTTCGGAGCGAAGACGGCGGACAGGTGCGCCCACTTGCCCGCGGCCAGGGCCGCCGGCTTGGGGACCGTCACCTCGTACCAGGCGTCGCCTGTTCCGATGCCGAACTGCCACCTGCCGTGTCGGCCGACACCGAGGGAGAAGCCCCGCTTGGCCGCCTTGTCCTGCTGGTTGACGACGACGGACGGCTTGCCGTCGTCTCCCCACTCGAACGCACGCGGCGCGACCCATGCCTCAAGGGTCAGGCCGTCCGTGGACAGCTGCGTCTGATCCGCGGCCCGGGTGACCCAGGTGGAGTAGCCGTCGAACAGCAGGGCGCCGGAGAGCACACCGTCAGCTTCGTTCTTCGGGCGCCAGAGCGGGTCGCTGTTCGGCTTGTACTGCGCGTTGGTGAAGACATAGCTGATGGGGTCGGCGGCCTGGCTGACCTTCTCCCGGGTGGTGGTGCCCTGGCCTTCGGTGAAGTCCCAGTGGGCGGCGAGTCCCTTCACGGTCGGGTTGGGTGCGGGGTCGGTGCCGACGCGGATGTCGTCGAGGTTGATGTGGCCCCAGCCGCCGGTGGCCTTGTCCACGAGGGTGACGCGCAGTTGCTTGCCGAGGTGCTCGCGTGCGTCCCAGGTAACGCGGCGGTACGACTCGTTGTCGGCGCCGGTGGCCTTGTGCAGGACGGTTCCGTCGAGGGTGGTCAGGGCGGCGTAGAGGTCGTTGTCGTTGCGTCCGCCGGAGACCAAGACGCTGACCATGCCGGTACCGGTGAGCGTGAACGGCTCCGACGTCACCGTCCCGGTGAGGGCGTCGCTGCCGGCGGCGAAGCCCCACAGGTGTCGGGTGCCAGCATGGTTGAAGCAGCAGCCCCAGCCCCAGCCGGTCTTGTCGGTGACGGCCGCGTTGAACGCGGTGCCGGTGGTGGTCCAGCCCTTGAGGTCGCCGGTCTCGAAGCCGGGGTTCGACAGGGTGGTCACAGCGGGTGCGGGGTCGGTGCCGACGCGGACGTCGTCGAGGTTGATGTGGCCCCAGCCGCCAGTGGCCTTGTCGACGAGGGTGATGCGCAGTTGCTTGCCGAGGTGCTCGCGTGCGTCCCAGGTGACGCGGCGGTACGACTCGTTGTCGGCGCCGGTGGCCTTGTGCAGGACAGTTCCGTCGAGGGTGGTCAGGGCGGCGTAGAGGTCGTTGTCGTTGCGTCCGCCGGAGACCAGGACGCTGACCATGCCAGTGCCGGTGAGCGTGAACGGCTCCGACGTCACCGTCCCGGTGGCGGCGTCACCGCCCGCGCCGAATCCCCACAGGTGGTAGGAGCCCTGCTGGTTGAAGCAGCAGCCCCAGCCCCAGCCCGGGTCGTCGGTGACCGCCCCGGTGAAGGCGGTGCCGGTGGTGGTCCAGCCGCTGAGGTCGCCGGTCTCGAAGCCGGGGTTCGACAGGCTGGTTTCGGTCGCGCTGGCGGACTGCGTCATCACAGGCGATGTCAGACCCAGACATATCGCGAGCGCGAGCAGCAGGCGCTGCAAACTGCGGCTGGTCGCCGTTCTCGATGGAGCACGGGTTCGCATACGAATCTCCGTCGGTGTGGGGTTGGGTTGATCGGGCGGGGTGAACGCCGGCCCTGGGCGCGGTACGGCCCCGGGCTGACGCGTGTAGGGGGTGGGGGTCAGGGGCGCCGGACGGGGACGTTGACGTCGGCGACGTTGATGTGGCCCCAGCCGCCGTCGGCCTGGTCGACGACCTCGATGTAGATCCGGTCGCCGACGTGGGCGGAGAGGTCGAAGACGACTCGGCGGTACTGCTCGGTGCTCCGGCCGGTGGTCTTGGCCAGCACCTTTCCGTCGCTGGCGCGGACGGCGGCCGCGTAGAGCCGGTCGGGGTCGTTGCCGCCGGACACGAGCAGGTCGATCACGCCGTCTCCGCCGAGGACCACGGTGGCGGAGCGCAGGACACCGGTGGCGCCGTCGCCGCCTCCGGCAGGGTTGAAGCCCCACAGGTGGTGGCCGGTCGGGTCGGCTTCGGTCTCGGCCTGGTAGAAGGGGCCGCCCCAGCCCCAGTCGGTGCGGGTGGTGACGTTGGCGTCGCTGAAGGTCGTGCCGGAGACGATGGTCCATCCGGTGAGGTCGCCGGTGGCGAAGTCGTGGTTGGGCAATGCGTCGACGTCTGCCGGGCGCGGCGGGTCGTACGCGGCGGGTGCGGCCGGGGTGTCGTAGGCGCCGTTCATGCGCCAGACGTCCAGGGACACGACGCGCGCCGACCCGCCGTCGGCGGCCAGCCGCAGGCCGGTGGCGTCCTCGCGGGTGGGATAGATACGGCTGGTGATGCTGTTGGTGCCGTTGACGTACGCCTCCAGCATCGAGCGGTCGAGCAGGACCCTCAGGGTGAGGCGTCCGCCGTCGAGTTCCACGCTGCCGCCGTGGACGCCCTTGCGGACGTCCGGGTCGAGGCTGGAGCGGCCGCGGTCGATCAGGAAGCGGCGCTCGTCCGTGTCGTAGGTCAGCAGGGTCTCTTCGGTGCCGTCGGCGCAGGCCCGGACCGCCAGGGTGATCGTCTGCGCGCCGCGCGGCTCGATGACGGCGTGGATGTCCAGCAGGTCGCCGGAGACAGCGGCGAGCCGCCGGTTCACTTCCGCCACCGAGGTGTGCCGGACGCGGGCCAGTCGCGTGCCCCGCAGACCGGCGGCCTCGGCGATCGGCTCGACGCCGAGGGTGCCGTCCTGGCGCAGGGAGACGGACACGGGCATGCCGGCGTTGTGCGCCCAGCCGGACTGGGCGTGCTGCTGCTCGGTACGGCGGTCCTGGGTGATGCTGAAGACCACGGACCGGCCGTCGGGGGTGACGAAGCCGGACGGGCCGGTGAAGTGCTCGCCGAAGTCGAACTCGCGGGGCTTTTCGTGGTCGGGGACGAAGCGGTGCTCGCGCTTGTCGAAGGTGCCGATCCAGTAGTACGTGTGCTTGACGGCGTTCGGGTTGAACCCCTCCCACCACGGACAGATCAGCAGGATGTGCTTGCCGGTGCGCCGGCCGCGGGGACCGGGGAGCGGAAGGAGCACCGGCAGCTCCCACACCTCACCGGGCTCGGGCACCTTGGCGAGGTCGTTCCAGTGCAGCGGGCCCCTGTAGGTCCACGGGCCCTCGGGCCGGCGTGCGGTGTAGAGGAGAGCGGTTCCGCCGTGCTTGCGGGTGACCTGGGCGCCGTCGTAGTCGACGATGCCGCTGCCGACGAGCTGGTACCAGAGGCCGTCCTCTTCCCAGACGAACGGGTCGCGGAAGTTCTCCGCCCACGCGGTTCCCGGACCGGCCGGCAGGTTCGCCGGGGCTTCGGTGACCGGCTCGGAGCGCATCGTCCAGGTGGGCAGGTCGGTGTCGCCGTCCGTCTGGTAGGTGGAGACGGCGATGCCGGTGCGCTGGCGGTAGGGCAGCCGGTCGTCGCCGCCGGTGAAGAAGAGGACCGGGCCGCGGTCGCCGTCGACGCAGGCGGATCCCGACCAGATGCCGTCAGGGCCGGCGGAGTCCGCGGCGGGGGCCAGGGCGATGGGGAGGTCGCGCCAGTGGACCATGTCGGTGCTGACGGCGTGGCCCCAGTGGATCTGTCCCCAGAACGGTCCGAGCGGGTCGTGCTGGTAGAAGATGTGGTACTTGCCCTTGAAGTAGACCGGGGCGTGCGGCTCGTTCATCCAGTGCCAGGGCGGCAGCATGTGGAACTGGGGGCGGTGCCGGTCGCCGTCGAAACGGGACCGGTGGTGGGTCAGGTCCGGGCGAGGCACGCGGTGACCGGGCAGCGCGGCGATCTTCTCGGCGTGCTCGCGCTGCGCCGTCGCGTCGTCCAGGGCGCCGGGGCGGATGGCGAGGCTGTCCATCAGGCCCATGTACATGTTGGCGTGGAACTCGCCGTTGAGCAGGGTCGGACGGTTGTGCTTCCCGATGAGCAAGGGCTCACCCGGCGCGGGCTCGGGGGCCTTGTCGGGGGTGACGGTGGTACCGATCAGGCGGCCGTCGAGGTAGAGGCGCAGCTGGTGGGCGGCAGGATCGTAGGTGGCCGCGACGTGGCTCCACCGGCCCTTGGCGGCCGGCCGGCCCGGATCCCCCTTGACCTCGACCAGATCGGTGCCGAAGCCCAGCTGGAAGACGATCTGCCCGAAACGCCGCAGGCCGAGCAGGAAGCCCGTCCTCGCACCCGGGTCGTGCTGGTTGACCAACGCCTGGGGCTTGCCGTCGATGCCGTGCTCGTAGGCGTAGGGGGCGATCCATACGTCGATGGTCATGCCTCCGGCGAGGTGGAGCTTGCCGGGTCCTTCGGCGGTCACGTAGGTCGAGTAGCCGTCGAAGTACAGGGCCCGGCCTTGCACGCCACGGCGGCGTACGGGGTCGCTGTCGGGCTTGTACCGGGCGTCGTTGAAGACGTAGTCCACCGGGGCGGCCGATCCGGAGACCGCCTCGCGGGCGACCGCGCCGGACCGTTCGTCGAAGTCCCAGCGGGCGGTGGGCTTTTGGGGACCTTCGGGCCGGCCGCCGGTGGCGGCGAAAGCGGGTGCGAACGAGAGCGGCACGACGGCACCGCCGACGGCGGCGGATACGACCCTGAGGGCGGTTCTTCTCCTCATGCTGCCTCCTGGGCTGCGTGACAGACGGCGACCTGACGGCCTGCCAATTCGATTTAGGTGATGGGTCGGCATGGTTCGGGCGCCGTCGCCGCTAATGCAAGAGCTAACGCATACGAATCTCAGCTTCGCGCTACCCAGAGATGTGCAAATCGGTACAGAAAGTCACCGTTACGCAGGCGAGATGTCCGGGGTGTTGACAGCGCATGACGAGTGAAGCAATCTCATCGCATCTTGCTAATCCGATTTAGCCGAGCGGAGCTGATCCACCGATGTCCGAACGCCGCGTGACCATGGCCGACGTCGCCCGCGAGGCGGGCGTATCGCCGACGACCGCGTCGTTCGCTCTGTCCGGCCGTACCGACATGCGCATCTCCGACGCCTCCCGGGAACGGGTCCTGGAAGCGGCCAGGCAGCTGGGCTACCGCCCGAACGTCACCGCGCGCAGCCTGCGGACGAAGTCCACACAGACCATCGGGTTCGTCTCGGACCGGATCACCACCACCCCGTTCGCCGGCGACGTCATCCGCGGCGCCATGGAGGCCGCCCGCGAGCGGGACAACCTGCTGTTCATCACCGAGGCGGGCGGCGACCGCGCCGCCGAGTCCTCGCTGGTCCACGCGCTGCTGGACCGCCAGGTGGACGCGGTGATCTACGCGACGATGTTCACCCGGTACGTCACTCCGCCCAAGGAGCTGTTCGGCCGCCGCGTGGTGCTGCTGAACTGTCTGGCCCCCGGCTTCGACGCCCCCTCCGTCATCCCGGACGAGCTGGAGGCCGGCCGGGACGCGGCACGCGCCCTGCTCGCGGCCGGCCACACCCAGGGCATCTGGGCGATCGGCGGCCACCAGGCCGTCCCGGCCACGCCCGAGGGGATCATCGCCGGCAACGAACGCATGCGCGGCCTGGAGGAAGTGCTGCGCGAGGGCGGCGCCCGCCTGGACGGCGTCATCGAATGCGACTGGGACACGCTGGACGGCTACCGGGAGGTGTCCGCCCTGCTGGCGGCCGGGACCCGCCCCCGGGCGCTGGTGTGCCTGGCCGACAGGGTGTCCTTCGGCGCCTACCAGGCGCTCGCCGAGGCGGGGCTGTCGGTGCCCGAAGACGTGTCGGTGATCTCGTTCGACGACCAGGACATCGCCTCCGTGCTGCGGCCCGCGCTCACCACGCTGAAGCTGCCGCACTACCAGCTCGGACGCCTGGCCGTGGAGCTCATCCTGCGCGGAGGGCCCCTCGACCCGATCGTCCACCGGGTCCCCATGCCGCTGCGGGAGCGTTCCTCCCTCGGCGCCCCAGCCGGGAACTAGGCCGGCGACAAAAGACAGCCGTCCCGCCACCCGCTCCGAGAGTCCGGAGTGGGCGCGGGACGGCCACCAAGAACAGCGACCGACGCAACCGGTCGCCAAGGGCGGGTCCTGCAAGACCCGCCTCCGTGAGATGGAGGAACCTCGTGGTGTTCAGAACAAGGCGCCTCGCTGCTGCGAGTGTAGCCGCCGCGGCGGCAACCGCGCTCGTCGCCGGATGCGCGTCCGGCAGTGGCGGGAGCTCGTCCGGGGCCAGCGGTGACACGCTGACCCTGTGGACGCACAACGCCGGCAACTCGGCCGAGCTCGACGTCGTCAAGAAGATCATCAAGGACTTCAACGGCTCCCAGAGCAAGTACAAGGTCGAGCTGCAGTCGTTCCCGCAGACCGACTACAACAACTCCGTCGTCGCCGCCGCCTCGGCCCGCAAGCTGCCCTGCCTGCTCGACGTCGACGGTCCCAACGTGGCGAACTGGGCCTGGGGCGGCTACCTGGCCCCCATCGACGTCACCGGCAGCCAGGTGCCGGTCGAGGACCAGCTCGACAGCACCGTCGGAACCTACAACGACAAGCTGTACTCCTTCGGGCACTACGACGTCTCCCTGGCCTTCTTCGCCCGCAAGTCCGTCCTCAACGAGCACGGCATCCGTATCCCCACCATGGACAAGCCCTGGACCAAGGACGAGTTCGACGCCGCCCTGGCCAAGCTGAAGAAGAGCGGCAAGTTCACCTACCCGCTGGAGATGGGCACCGGCGGCAGCGGCGAGTGGTGGCCCTACGCCTACTCCCCGCAGCTGCAGAGCTTCGGCGGTGACCTGATCGACCGCAACGGCTACAAGACCGCCACCGGCACCCTCGACGGCAAGGAGTCCGTGGAGTGGGGCGACTGGTTCCAGTCGCTGGTGACCAAGGGCTACATGGCCAAGAAGTCCGGCGCCGACCCCAACAAGGACTTCCTCGCCGGCAAGAGCGCCATCCAGTGGGACGGCAGCTGGAACGCCACCAAGAACGCCGAGAAGCTCGGTGACGACCTGGCGATCATCCCGCCGGTCGACTTCGGCAAGGGCCCGAAGATCGGCGGCGCCTCCTGGCAGTGGGCCATGAGCTCCACCTGCTCCAACAAGGAGGGCGCGCAGGAGTGGCTGAAGTTCTCCCGCCAGACCAAGTACTTCGTCGATTACGCCAAGGCGACCAGCACCATCCCCGCCACCAACGAGGCCGCCACACAGGTCGAGGACTACCAGCCCGGCGGCAGGTTCGCGGTGCTCGTCCAGTTCGCGCAGAAGTACGCGACGCTGCGACCGGTCACCCCGGCCTACCCCTACATCTCCACCGAGTTCCAGAAGGCGGCGCAGGACATCCTGGCCGGCGCCGACCCCAAGAACGCCCTCGGCCAGGCCGCGAAGAACATCGACAACAACCTGAAGACGAACAACAACTACTCAGGCTGACCCGCCCCGCCCCGCCCCGGTCCGGTTCGGGCCCCCGACCACCCAGCCCGAACCGGACCGGCTCCCTGGAGATACCGTGACCACCAAGACCGCAGCCCCCCAGCGGCTGCGTCCGGTCCGGCGAACCCGCACGAACAACGCCCGTCGCCGTGAGAGCCTCACCGCCCTCGGCATGGCCACCCCGGCCGTCGTGCTGCTGATCGTCTTCCTCGTCGTACCGGTCGCCCTCGCCTTCGCCCTGGCCTTCACCGACGCGAGACTCATCTCGCCCACCCCGGCCCGCTTCGTGGGCCTGAGGAACTTCACCCAGCTCTTCACCGACCCGGTCTTCTACAAGTCCCTGCGCAACACGATCTACTTCGCCGTGGTCGTCGTCCCGCTCCAGGCCGGCCTCGCCCTCGTCCTGGCACTGCTGGTCAACGCCAAGGTGCGGGGCATCAACTTCTTCCGGACCGTCTACTTCCTGCCCGTCGTCACCTCGATGGTCGTGGTGTCCCTCCTGTGGACCTTCCTCTACCGGCAGGACGGCCTGGTCAACAACATCATCTCGACCCTGACCCTCGGCCACTTCCAGGGCCCGGACTGGCTGGGCGACCCGGCCACCGCGATGCCCGCCATCATCCTGATGTCGGTGTGGCAGGGCGTCGGCTTCCACATGATCATCTGGCTGGCCGGTCTGCAGACCATCCCCGCCGAACTGTACGAGGCCGCCGAACTCGACGGAGCCACCACCTGGCAGCGTTTCCGCCACGTCACCTGGCCCGGGCTGCGCTCCACGCGCACCTTCGTGCTCGTCACCATCACGATCGCGGCGTTCAGCCTCTTCACCCAGATCAGGGTGATGACGCAGGGCGGCCCGCTCGACTCCACCACCACCGTCGTCTTCCAGGCGGTGCGCACCGGCTATGACCAGCAGCAGACCGCCTACGCGGCGGCCATCTCGCTGATCTTCTTCGTACTCGTCCTGACCGTGTCGCTCGTCCAGCGGTTCCTGACCCGGGAGAAGGACTGACATGACCTCCCTCCTCAAGCGACTCGGCGGTCATGCCGGACGCATCGTCCTGGCCCTGGTCTTCGCACTCCCGCTCGTCTTCATGCTGGTCTCGTCGTTCAAGACGGACGACCAGATCTTCGGCGACCTGGGCTCGGTGAGCGCCTTCCTCCCGGTCGGCGCCCTGTCGCTGGACAACTACACGGCCATGTTCGACCGGGTCCCCGCGGCACGGTTCCTGCTGAACTCCGTGCTGATCTCATCGATCACCGTGGTCCTCGGCATCATCGTCAACAGCCTGGCCGCCTTCGCGCTCGCCCGGATGCGGTGGTCAGGCCGCAAGGTCGTCCTGACCACGGTCATCGCCACCCTCATCGTGCCGTTCGAGACGTTCGCGCTGCCGCTGGTGTGGTGGGTCAACCAGCTGCCGCTCCTGCGCGTGAACGGCTTCCAGCTGGAGTGGACCACCGGCTGGATGGACACCTATCAGGTGCAGATCCTGCCGTTCGTCGCCAACGCCTTCTCGATCTTCTTCTTCCACCAGTTCTTCCAGAGCATCCCCAAGGAACTCGACGAAGCGGCGATCATGGACGGCGCCGGCTGGTTCACCATCTACCGCCGCATCGTGATGCCGCTGTCCGGCCCCGCCGTCGCCACCGTCGCCATCCTCACCTTCCTGCCGGCCTGGAACTCCTACCTGTGGCCGCTGATGGTCGTCCAGAGCGAGGAACTGCGCCCGGTGATGGTCGGCATCTCCTACTTCTTCCAGCTCAACGTGGGCTGGGGCCAGATCATGGCCTACTCCTCCATGATCACCGTGCCGATCCTCGCCCTGTTCGTGGCGTTCCAGCGGTCGTTCGTCAACAGCATCGCCTCCACCGGCGTCAAGGGCTGACCCCGCACCCGCGCTGTTGGATCCGCCCCGTCCTCATGACTTCCGTGTGCCTCGCACGCCCTGAGAAAGGCCCCGTGTGTCCACGTCGCCTGCCGACCCCCACCTGCCCGCCGTCCATCTGCGACCGCCCCGCAACTGGATCAACGACCCCAACGGCCTGGTCTTCCACGACGGCTACTACCACGTCTTCTTCCAGTACAACCCGCACGGCCCCCAGCACGCGAACATGCACTGGGGCCACTACCGCAGCCCCGACCTGATCACCTGGGAACCCCTCCCCGTCGCCCTCACCCCCACCCCCGGCGGATACGACGCCGACGGCTGCTATTCCGGCAATGCCATCTCCACCGGCGACCGCATGGTGGCCTTCTACTCCGCCCACCGCAACGACCGCTGGTGGCAGCCGGTCACCACCGCCGAGTCCCACGACAACGGCCACACCTGGACCAAACGCCCTGACCTGCTCATCCCCGAACCTCCCGCCGGCACCACCATGTACCGCGACCCCTACGTCTGGCGGCAGAACGAACGCTGGCGGATGCTGGTCGGCTCCGCCCTCGACGACGGCAGCGCCGCGGCGCTGTTGTACGAGTCCGAGGACCTGGAGCACTGGACGTACCGCGGCCCCTTCCACACCAGCGACACCGCTGCTGCTGCGGGCCCGATCGGCTGGGAGTGCCCCCAGTACGCCACCTTCGGCGACCGAAGCGCCCTGATCCTCAGTGACTGGACCCCCCAGGGCGGCCCCAGCCACACCACCGTCGTCACCGGCCGGGAGAAGGACGGCCGCTTCGAAGCGGCCTCGGTCCCCGTGCCGCTGGACCACGGTCCCGACTTCTACGCCCCCGCCCTGCTGAAGGCACCCGGAGAAGACCGCTGGCTGATGTGGGGCTGGGCCTGGGAGGCCCGGGACGACGCCTGGGCACACGAATCCGGCTGGGCAGGCGTCCTCACGCTCCCCCGAGAGGTCAGCCTCACCGCCGACGGCACGGTCGCCCAGCGCCCCGCCCGCGAGCTGCTGGCCCTGCGCGGCCCGCGCGTCCTGCACGGCACCGGCCACGTCACACGGACCGAGCCGGCCGAACTCGGCAGGATCGGCCACACTTTCGACCTCACGGCCGCCCTGACACCGGACACCACCGGTACCAGCGGGCTGCGCCTGATCACCTCCGCCGACGGCTCCGAGTACCTCGACATCACCCTCGACCCCACGGCAGGCCGCCTCATCGTCGACCGCACCCGCGCCTCGACGGATGCGCGGGCACGGGGAGGCGTATACACCGCGCCCTGCCCGGCCGCGGCACGCCCCAACACCCCCGTCGAGCTCCGCGTGATCGTGGACCGCTCGATAGCCGAGGTCTACCTGGCCGACGAACAGGTCCTCACCCTGCGGTTCTACCCGTCCACCGACGGACCGTGGCGGCTGCAGGCCCGTACGACAGGGGCAGGACGCGGCGAGTTCGCCGTCGCGGCATGGAACCTGATCGCAGCAGACCTCCCCCGAGAAGCCCAACTGGCGGGCCGGGGAACGCAGGGCGCTTGATTCCCCGGCCACACGAGCCCTGAAGGCCGGCCTGCCGCACGGAAAGGCCACGCACTTTCCGCACCGTGCGCGGCAGACATGTCCACCGCAGCCCCCACGCCCTTACGGCGCCCTCGGCTGCTTTCCGCGGCGCGGGGCGACAGCCCCGCGTCCTACCTGAGAGGCAGAAAGTCACCATGGCCCGACCCGGGTCCCCCGGCAGTGTCGACGTCCTCGGCGAGTGCGTCGCCGACATCTTCGAGGACCGCGACCGGTCCGATTCCGGCGGACTGGCCCTGCGGGCGCTTGCCGGAGGAGGCCCGGCCAACACCGCTGTCGCCCTCGCCCGGCTCGGCACCCCCACCCGATTCCTCGGACGCTTCTCCCGTGACGCCTTCGGCACCCTCTTCCGCGCTCGCCTCAGCGCCTCCGGTGTCGACCTGGCCGACAGCGTGATGACCTCCGAGCCCAGCACACTCGCCGTCGCCGACCTCGACGCGACCGGCCAGGCCGCGTACACCTTCTACGCCGAGGGCGCCGCCGACTGGCAGTGGACCAGCAGCGAACTCGCCACGAGGCGGAACGACGACGCGGCCTGCCTGCACACCGGCTCCCTCGCGCTGATCCGCCGGCCCGCCGGCAACCGCATCGAGGAACACCTCGCTCAGGTCCGCGAACACGCAACCGTGTCCATCGACCCCAACGTCCGCCCCCTGCTCGTACCGCCCTCCGCCTATCGCGAACGGCTGCCCCACTGGTGCGCCCTCGGCGACATCCTCCGCCTCAGCGAGGACGACTGCGCCGCCCTCGTCCCTGAGACCGGGCTGGACAAGGCGTGCGACACCTGGCACGCAGCCGGCGTCCGCCTCGTCGTCATCACCCTCGGCGGCAACGGCGCCCTCGCGTCACTCGACGGCACGCGCGTCACCGTCACGGCCCCTCCTGTCACCGTGGTCGACACCGTCGGAGCCGGGGACTCCTTCACCGCGGGCCTCCTCCACCGCCTCGCCGCCCTCGGACACCTCGGCGGCCGGCTCGATGCGCTGACCCTCGACGACGTCACCGACGCCTGCTCCTTCGCCGCCCATGTCGCCGCCCTGACGTGCTCCGTCGCCGGCGCGAACCCGCCCTGGGCGGATGAGACGGATGCCGGGTCCGGCGCCGGTCGATTCCTGACCCGGCGGACAGGCTGAAGGGCTCCAGCTGCCTCTGGGACTTTCCTGGGACTTTCAGCAGCATCAAGCGGCACGAAGGTGAAAGAAGGGAAAGGACGTTTTCCCAGGTCAGCCGACCCGCACAGTGAATCTGCGCAGCTCACAGGGCCGTCGAGTCTTTTCCGGGACATCTGAGGGACGTCCGGGGAACGACCCCGCGCACGGAAGGCCCCGCCGTCCCGGCGGGGCCTTCCCGCGTGTCCGGGGTGCTCACCCGCCCGGCATCATCGCCCCGCCGCCCTTGAGGCGCTCGATGTCGGAGGGGCGGACCTTGATGACGAAGAGGGCGACGAGGGCGCCGACGACGGCGAAGACGGCGGCGGTGACGAAGCCGGCGGAGACGCCGGAGGTGAGGACCTGGTCGGCCCAGGGGGGCGGGAGTTGGCCGGTCTCGGCGAAGCGGGCCTTCTCCAGGGGGCCGGCCTGGGAGAGGAAGGCGGGGACCTGGGTGTCGGCCTCGTTGCGGCTGGCGGTGCCGAAGACGGTGACGAGGATGGAGAGGCCGAGCGAACCGCCCACCTGCTGCATGGCGTTGAGCAGGCCGGAGGCCGCGCCGGAATCACGGGGCTCGACGCCCGAGAGGGCCATGATCGTGAGGGAGACGAACATCAGGCCCATGCCGAGGCCGAAGACGAGGATCGGGCCGAGGATGCTGCCGGCGTAGGTGGAGTGGACGTCGGTCAGGGTCAGCCACGAGAGGCCCACCGCCGTGAGGACCGAGCCGGTCACCATGAAGGGTTTGGGGCCGTAGCGCGGCAGGAGGTTGGAGGTCAGGCCGGCGCCGACCGCGATGATCGCGCTCACCGGCAGGAAGGCGAGGCCCGCCTCCAGCGGGCTGAAGCCCAGGACCTGCTGCACGAAGAGGGTGAGGAAGAAGAACATGCCGAAGATGGCCGCCGCCAGGCAGAGCATGATGACGTAGGTGCCGGAGCGGTTGCGGTCCGCGAACATGCGCAGCGGGGTGATGGGTTGCTGGGAGCGGCGCTCGACGAACACGAACAGGCCCAGGAGCACGACGGCCGCGCAGAACGAGGCGATCGTGTACGGGTCGCGCCAGCCCTCCTGGGCGGCGCGGATGAAGCCGTACACCAGCGCCACCATGCCGAGCGTCGAGGTCATCGCACCGGTCAGGTCGAAGTGGCCGGGGTGGCGCTGCGACTCCTTGACATGACGTGGCGTCAGGAAGGCGATGAGCAGGGCGATCGGGACGTTCACGAAGAAGATCCAGCGCCAGTCGAGCCATTCGACGAGCATGCCGCCGGCCACCAGGCCGATCGCGCCGCCGCCCGCCGAGACGCCCGCGAAGACGCCGAACGCCCTGTTGCGCTCAGGGCCTTCGTCGAAGGTCGTCGTGATCAGGGAGAGCGAGGTCGGCGAGGCGATGGCGCCGCCGACGCCCTGGAGGGCCCGGGCCGCGAGGAGTTGCCACTCGCTCTGCGCCAGACCGCAGAAGAGCGAGGCCAGTCCGAAGAGCAGCACGCCGAAGACGAACACCCGTCGCCTGCCGAGGATGTCGCCCGCGCGTCCGCCGAGGAGCAGCAGACCGCCGAAGGTCAGCGTGTAGGCGTTGACCACCCACGACAGGCTGGTGGTCGAGAAGTCGAGGGCGCTCTGGATGTGCGGGAGCGCGATGTTGACGATGGTGATGTCGAGGACGACCATCAGCTGACAGGACGCGATGACGAAGAGGGCGATGCCCTTGCCGTCGCCACCGGAGGCCGGTGCCTCCACTGTCGGGGTCGTCGGCTTCGGTGTACCGCTAGTCATGATCGTTCATGGCGCTTCGCGCCCTCACCGCAGGATCCGTGGGCCGGTCGGTCCACCTTTCGACCCTAAGCCCCGCCCCCTGCCGCGACCAGTCGATCAAGCACCGTCCCGGCCCGCCCCGTTCGGGGCCGCGCCCCGGCCGCCGGGACGCCCGCCGCCGTACCGGGTGAGAATGCGGGCATGTGGGTCCTTTCCCGCGCTCTCGGGCGCCCCCGCACCGCACCGGCGGCCTCCGGCCCGCCCCCGGTACGCCTCCGGGGGGTGGCCGCGTGGAGTTGACGCCCCCGGGGCACGCGGGACCGTCCCCCTCCGGCCGTACGGATCCGGCGCCGGTGCCCTCCGACCGCATGCCGCTGGCCCCCTCCGGGCACGTGGACGGTTTCGCGCGGGACCGGTTGCCGCCGGCCTCGCAGTGGCCCCGGCTGCTCCTCGGGCCGCCGGGGCCCGGCTACCCCGAACGGCTCAACTGCGCCGCCGAGCTGCTCGACCGGACGGCGGAGCGGTTCGGTCCCGGGCGGCCGGCCTTCCACGACGGGGAGGGCGGGAGCTGGAGCTACGGGGAGGCGCGCGAGCGGGTGGACCGGATCGCGCACGTGCTCACCGGGGAGCTGGGGCTGCGGCCCGGGAACCGGGTGCTGCTGCGCGGCCCGACCTCGCCCTGGCTGGCCGCCTGCTGGCTGGCGGTGGTGAAGGCCGGCGGGATCGCCGTCACGGTGCCCGCGCAGCAGCGGGCCGCCGAACTGGCCCTCGTCGCCGGGGTGGCGGGCTGCTCGCTGGCGCTGTGCGAGGCGGGGGCGCTGGGCGAGCTGCGGGCCGCCGGCGTGCCGGGTCTGGCCGTCGTCCCGTACGGCGGCGAGGGGTCCGGCGACCTCCTCGCCCGCGCGGGGCGCGGCCCCGCGCGGCCCTACCGGGCGGCCGACACGGCGGCGGACGACGTGGCGCTGATCGCCTTCACCTCCGGCACCACCGGCCGCCCCAAGGGCTGCGTCCACTTCCACCGGGACGTCCTCGCCGCCGCCGACACCTTCTCCGCGCACGTGCTGCGGCCCCGCCCGGACGACGTCTTCGCCGGTTCCCCGCCGCTCGCCTTCACCTTCGGCCTCGGCGGCCTGCTGGTCTTCCCGCTGCGGGCCGGCGCCTCGACCGTCCTCATGGGCCGGGCCGGGCCGCAGCAGCTGCTCGCGGCGACCGGCCGCCACCGGGTCTCGGTGCTCTTCACCGCGCCGACCGCCTACAAGGCGATGCTGGGCCTGCTCGCCGCCGGCTCCCCCGCCGACCTGTCCTCGCTGCGCCGCTGCGTGTCGGCCGGGGAGAACCTGCCCGAGGCCGTGTGGACCGGCTGGTACGCGCGGACCGGGCTGCGGCTCATCAACGGCCTCGGCTCCACGGAGCTGCTGCACGTCTTCGTCGCCGGCGCCGACGCCGACAGCCGCCCCGGCACCACCGGCCGCCCGGTGCCCGGCTGGCGGGCCGTCGTCCTCGGGCCGGACGGGCGGCCCGTGCCGGACGGCCGGGAGGGGCTGCTCGCCGTGCGCGGACCGGTGGGCTGCCGCTATCTGGCCGACCCGCGCCAGACGGAGTACGTGCGGGACGGCTGGAACGTCACCGGCGACCGGTACGTCCGCGAGCCGGACGGCCTGCTCCGGTACGTCTCCCGCGCCGACGACATGATCGTCTCGGCCGGGCACAGCATCGCCGGGCCCCAGGTGGAGGAGGTCCTCCTCGACCATCCGGACGTCGTGGAGACGGCGGTGGTGGGCCGCCCGGACCCGCTGCGCGGCCAGGTCGTGGTGGCCTGCGTGGTGGTGCGGGACGGGGTGCCGCGCGACGCGTCCACCGCCGCCGCGCTGCGCGCCTTCGTCCGCGCCCGGCTCGCCCCGTACAAGTCGCCCCGCGCGGTCGTCTTCCTCGACGCGCTCCCCCGCACCGCCACCGGCAAGCTCCAGCGCCACCGGCTGCGCGGCCCGGACGCACCGGATCCGCCCGGCCCGCCCCCTCCGTCCGCCCCGGCCCGCGAGGGCGCGGCCCCCACGGGCACGACCCGCAGAGGCCCGGCTTCCAGGGGCGCGGCCTCCGGGGGCACGGCTCCCGGGGATACGGCCTAAAGTGATCACGTGGCCGAGCAGCACACCCCCCGTTCCCTGATCGTCTCCCTCTACGGCGCCTACGGCCGCCCGTCCGAGGGGACGCCGATGCCCGTGGCCGCGCTGATCCGGCTGCTCGCGACGGTCGGGGTGGACGCCCCCTCGGTGCGGTCCTCGGTCTCCCGGCTGAAGCGGCGCGGGCTGCTGCTGGCCCGCCGGACGCCCGACGGCTCGGCGGGCTACGCGCTCTCGGACGACGCCCGGCGGCTCCTGGAGGACGGCGACCGGCGGATCTACGCCCGGACGGAGCCGTCGCTCTCGGACGGCTGGGTGCTCGCGGTCTTCTCGGTGCCGGAGCAGGAGCGGCACAAGCGGCATCTGCTCCGCTCCCGGCTCGGCCGGCTCGGCTTCGGCACGGCGGCCCCGGGCGTGTGGATCGCGCCGGCCCGGCACTACGAGGAGACCCGCAACGCCCTGGAGCGGCTCGGCCTCTCCTCGTACGTGGACTTCTTCCGCGGCGACCACCTGGGGTACGCGGCGACGGCGGAGGCGGTGGCCCGCTGGTGGGACCTGCCGGCCATCGCGCGGCTGCACGAGGAGTTCCTGGCCGGGTACGAGCCGGTCCTCGCGGCCCGGCGGAAGGACCCGGGCACGGCGGAGGACGCCTACCGGGACTACCTCCTGGCCCTCGACTCGTGGCGCCGGCTGCCGTACGCGGACCCGGTGCTGCCGGCCGGGCTGCTGCCCGAGGGCTGGCCGGGGCGGCGCTCGGCGGAGGTCTTCGCGGAGCTGCACGCGCTGCTGTGGGAGCGGGGCGCGGAGCACGTACGGACGGTGGAGAAGGACCTGTAGGGGCTCGCGGGGGCCTGGAGGCGGGATCGCGGGGGCCGTGGAGGGGCTCGCGGGGGCCGTGGACGGGGTCGGCGGGGGGCTGGTGGAGGGGCCCGCGGGTGGGCGCGGGGGCGGCCCGTCCCGGAGGGCCGCCGAAGGTCCCGGCGTGCGGGGCGTGGGTCCCCGGGGGGCCGGGAGGGGCGACTCTATGGCGGGAAATCGTCCCCCTATAGGGTGGAAACCAGGACGTCTCGGATGGTCCCGCTCCGTCACCGTACGTCGTCCGCCCGCCACCCCCGGCGAAGGGAGCCCGCCCCGCCATGCCCCACGACACCGACCCCGCGCCCGGCGGCTGTCGGGGCGTCCGGCTGCCCCGCACCACCGCCGCCGTCCCCCTCGCCCGGGCCCTGGTCCGCGCGGCCCTCGACGCGTCCGGTGGATCCGACGCGTCCGATCCCTCCGGTGGGGCCGCGGCCGAGGCGGCCGGCCGGCCGGACCGCGACACGGCGGAGCTGCTCACCGCCGAGCTGGTGGCCAACGCCGTCGAGCACACCCGGGGCGACGGTCCGATCGAGCTGTTCGTGGAGCTGCTCGCGGCGCCCGGCGGCTGTCAGATCGAGGTGCACGACCCCGATCCGGCCCACCCCGGGGAGCTGGTCTGCCCGGATCCGGACGCCGAGGTGGATCCCTGGCAGGAGCACGGACGCGGACTGCTGCTGATCCGGGCGCTCAGCAGTGCCTGCGGGCACCGGCCGACCGCCCGGGGCAAGGCGGTCTGGTTCACCCTCCCTCGGCTCCCCGCGCAGCGCCGTCCCGCCCGGGCGTGACCGCGTCCGCGAGGCGCGAGCGGCGGCGCCCGTACACCCCGTAGAGCACCGCCCCGACGACGAGGAAGCAGGCGAAGACCAGCCAGGTCCGCCAGCCGGTCCCCCAGATGAGGTAGAGGCAGAAGCCGATGCCGAGGAGCGGGCTGGCCGGGTAGAGCGGGACCTTGAAGGAGCGGCCGAGGCCGGGCTCGCGGCGGCGCAGCACCATCACCGCGAGGTTGACCACGGCCATGATCGCCAGGGTGCCGATGGTGGTGAGGTCGACGACGACGTCGAGCGGGGCGAAGGCGGCGGGGACGGCGAAGACGGCGGCGACGATCCAGGTGTTGGCGACGGGGGTGGCGGTCTTCGGGGAGACCCGTTCGAAGACCCGGGGCATGAGGCCGTCGCGGGACATCGCCATCAGGATGCGGGTCTGGCCGTACATCACGGCGAGGACGACGGAGGCGATGGCGACGACCGCGCCGAAGGCGATGACGCCGCCGCCGACCGAGGAGCCGGTCACCTGGTCGACGACGAGGGAGAGCGCGGCGGGCTTGTCGGCGACCTCGCCGGCGCCGAGCGCGCCGATCGCGGCGAGGGCTACGGCGCAGTAGAGCACGGTGACGAGGCCGATGCAGATGAGGATGGCGAGCGGGATGTTCCGGCGCGGGTTCTTCACCTCCTCGCCCGCGGTGGTGATGGCGTCGAAGCCGATGTACGAGAAGAAGGCGACCGAGGCGCCGGCGGTGATGCCGCCCATGCCCTCGGTGGCGAACGGCGAGAGGTGGCCGGCCTGGAAGGCGGAGAAGCCGATCGCGCAGAAGACGATCAGGATGCCGATCTTCAGGACCGCCATGGCGGCGGTGGCGCGGGCGCTCTCGCGGACGCCGCGGACCAGGAGGGTCGCGGTCATCAGGATGACGACCACCGCGGGCAGGTTGACCACGCCGCCCTCGGCGGGGCCGGCGGCGAGCGCGTCGGGCAGCCTGAGGCCGGTGAGGCTGTGGAGGAGTTCGTCGAGGTACTGGCTCCAGCCGACGGCGACCGCGGAGACCGAGACGCCGTACTCCAGGAGCAGGCACCAGCCGACGAGGAAGGCGGCCCGCTCGCCGAGGCTCGCGTAGGCGAAGGAGTAGGAGGATCCGGAGACCGGGATCGCGCCGCCCAGCTCCGCGAAGGAGAAGGCGGTGAAGACGCAGGTGATCGCGGCGAGGACGAAGGAGACGACGACCGCAGGCCCCGCCTCGGCGACGCTGTCGGCGAGGCCGACGAAGATGCCGGTGCCGACGATCGCCCCGACGCCGAAGCACACGAGCTGGAAGAGGCCCATGGCGCGCTTGAGGCTGTGGCCTTCGAGGTCGGCGCCGGATTCGGCGATCAGCTGTTGGGGGGACTTGATCCGCGAGAACATGCGGGGCGGTCTCTCATCTCTGGTTCTGCACGTGGGGGCGTGGGGCGCGTGGGGGTGCGGGTGGGGGCGCGCACGCGTCAGGGGGGTCCGGGCATACATGCCCGGACCCCCCTGAACGATGCGATCGTAGACCGCTGACCGCATATTCACCCAATCGGGCGTAAAGCTATGCCCGATGGCAGTGCCCCCCCGATGACCGTGCCCCGATGGCAGCGCCCCGGCGGCCGCGCCCCGGCGGCTACGCCCCGGCGGACGGCTCCGCCGGGCCCGCCAGGGTGGCGACGAGGACCGCCTTGATGGTGTGGAGCCTGTTCTCGGCCTCGTCGAAGACGACGGAGTGCTCCGACTCGAAGACCTCGTCGGAGACCTCCAGCTCGGTCAGCCCGTGCCGGGCGTGCACCTCGCGGGCGACCTTCGTGCCCAGGTCGTGGTAGGCGGGCAGGCAGTGCATGAACTTGACGCCGGGGTTCCCGGTGGCGCGCAGCACGTCCATGGTGACGGCGTACGGGGCGAGGGCGGTGATCCGCTCGTCCCACACCTCCTTGGGCTCGCCCATCGACACCCACACGTCGGTGACCACGAAGTCGGCGCCGCGGACGCCGTCGGCGACGGACTCGGTGAGGGTGATCGTGGCGCCGCTCTTCTCGGCGAGCCCGCGGGCGGCGGCGACGACCTCGCGGGACGGCCAGTACGCCTCGGGGGCGACGATCCGGACGTCCATGCCGAGCAGGGCGCCGGTGACGAGGTAGGAGTTGCCCATGTTGAAGCGGGCGTCGCCGAGGTAGGCGAAGGAGATCCCCTCCAGCGGCTTGTCGCTGTGCTCGGTCATGGTGAGCACGTCGGCGAGCATCTGGGTGGGGTGCCAGTCGTCCGTCAGGCCGTTGAGGACGGGGACGCCGGCGTGGGCGGCCAGTTCCTCCACGGTGTCCTGCCCGTCGCCCCGGTACTCGATGGCGTCGAACATCCGGCCGAGGACGCGGGCGGTGTCCTTCACCGACTCCTTGTGGCCCATCTGGGAGCCGGAGGGGTCGAGGTAGGTGGTGGAGGCGCCCTGGTCGGCGGCGGCGACCTCGAAGGCGCAGCGGGTGCGGGTGGAGGTCTTCTCGAAGATCAGGGCGATGTTCCGGCCGGTCAGCCGCCGCACCTCGGTCCCGGCCTTCTTGGCGGCCTTCAGCTCGGCGGCGAGGGCGACCAGACCGCGGAACTCCTCGGCGGTGAAGTCCAGCTCCTTGAGGAAGTGGCGGCCGGAGAGGTCGAGGGCCATGGGGCGCTCCTGGGGGTGCGGGCGGACGGTCGGGGCGGGTGACGGGACGGGGCGCGGGCGCGCGCGCCCGGCGGCGTCCCGCACCACGACGCTGGAAGTGTATACGTAATTCAGCATTCTTATACAGTCAGTGTCCCCCTGCGACCCCGAGCGACCCCCGCCGCGGCACCTCACACCGCGTCCCGCACCACCGGGCAGCTCATGCAGCGCGGGCCGCCCCTCCCCCGCCCCAGCTCGCTCCCCGGGATCTCGATCACCTCGATGCCCCGCTTCCGCAGGTGCGTGTTGGTCGTCACGTTCCGCTCGTACGCCACCACCACCCCCGGCTCCACCGCCAGCACGTTGCACCCGTCGTCCCACTGCTCCCGCTCCGCCGCGTGCACGTCCTGCGTCGCCGTCAGCACCCGCACGTCCTGGAGGCCCAGCGCGGCGGCGATCGCGCTGTGCATCTGCTCCGGCGGATGGTCCGTCACCCGCAGCGCCTGCCCCTCGTCGCCCGGCTCGATCGTGTACGAGCGCAGCATCCCGAGGCCCGCGTACTGCGTGAACGTGTCCCCGTCCACCATCGTCATCACCGTGTCCAGGTGCATGAACGCCCGCCGCTTCGGCATGTCCAGCGCCACGATCGTCCGCGCCGACCCCGCCGCGAACAGCCCCCGCGCCAGCATCTCCACCGCCTGCGGGGTGGTCCGCTCGCTCATCCCGATCAGCACCGCGCCGTTCCCGATGACGAGCACGTCGCCGCCCTCGATCGTCGACGGATAGTCCGCCTGCCCCTCGGACCAGTGGTGGAACGCGCCCGCCTCCGGGCCCGTGAAGAGCGGATGGTGCTTGTAGATCGCCTCGAAGTGCACCGTCTCCCGCTGCCGGGCCGGCCACTTCATCGCGTTGATCGACACCCCGTCGTAGATCCACGCCGAGGTGTCCCGGGTGAAGAGGTGGTTCGGCAGCGGACCGAGCACGAAGTCGTCCAGCTCCAGCGCGTGGAAGCGGACCGACGTCGGCTCCCGGTGCGCCGCCAGGAACTCCCGCTTCGTCATCCCTCCCACCAGCGCCTCCACCAGCTCCCCCGGGCCGAGCGAGTCGAAGGCGGCCCGCAGGTGGTCGGCGGCGAGCGGCCCGTACTCCTTCTCGTCGAAGACCCGGTCGAGGACCAGCGCCCGCGCCGCCGGCACGTCCAGCGCCTCTCGCAGCAGGTCCCCGAAGAGGTGCACCTCGACGCCCCGGTCCCGCAGCACGTCGGCGAAGCCGTCGTGCTCCTGGCGGGCCCGCCGCACCCACAGCACGTCGTCGAAGAGGAGGGCGTCCTTGTTGGACGGGGTCAGCCGCTTCAGCTCCAGATCGGGGCGGTGCAGGATCACGCGGCGGAGCCGGCCGGTCTCTGAGTCGACATGGAATCCCATGCGCCCATCCTGACGGAGCGGACGGCCGTGCGCGTGGGACGCGCACGGCCGAATTCGGCGCCGGGGCCCCTTCGTACGGGGAGCCGATGGATCGCGACCCCTTCGTACGGGGAGCCGGCGGACCGCGACCCCGGCGCCGAGGCCGGCTCCGGCGCCCCGGGCTGCGGCCCGGGATCCGCCGGGCTACAGCCTCGGGTCCACCGGCTCCGATTCCAGGGCGAGCACCGCGAAGACCGCCTCGTGGACGCGCCACAGCGGCTCCCCGGCCGCGAGCCGTTCCAGCGCCTCCAGGCCGAGCGCGTACTCGCGCAGGGCGAGCGACCGCTTGTGCCCGAGGTGGCGCTGCCGCAGCCGCTCCAGGTTCTCCGGCCGGGTGTACTCGGGGCCGTACACGATCCGCAGGTACTCCCGGCCGCGCACCTTCACGCCCGGCTGCACCGGGCGGCCCGAGCCGTCCCGCACCAGCGCGGCCAGCGGCTTCACGACCATGCCCTCGCCGCCGGCGCCGGTCAGCTCCAGCCACCAGTCGGTGCCCGCGCGGACGGA
The DNA here is from genome assembly GCF_014654895.1 of Streptomyces filamentosus. GTDB lineage: Bacteria > Actinomycetota > Actinomycetes > Streptomycetales > Streptomycetaceae > Streptomyces > Streptomyces filamentosus. The sequence goes on from NZ_BNBE01000001.1 coordinate 625,359, forward strand.
CGCCTCGTCGCCGGTGTCGACGACGATCCGCCGCGTCACCTGGAGCAGGCCCGTCGGATCGTGCTCCACGAGCCGGTCGAGCCAACCCAGTTGGGTGTCGTGCGGCACGTCCGCGAGCGACCTGCCCCGGCCCGCGAGCAGCTGGAACGGCGCGAACCGCACCCCGTCCAGACCGTCCGTGGGCCAGCAGTAGCGCCGGTACGCCTCGGTGAACGCGCCCGCGTCCGCCGCCCGTTCCCGCTGCGCGGCGAGCAGCCCGCCGACGCCCTCGACGCCGCGCGCGGCCGTCGCCTCCAGCGCCCGGACGACCTCCGGCAGGACCGCGCCGGAGGCGGCGCCGACCGCCGCGTACTGGTGGCGCAGCAGCCCGCCCGACTTCAGCGACCACGGCATCAGTTCGCCGTCGAGCAGCAGCCAGTCCGTGTCGAGCTCCTCCCACAGCCCGGCCGCGCCGATCGCCGTCCGCAGCCGGCCGAGGACCTCCTCGGTGGCGGCGTCGTCGTCGAAGAACGGCCGGCCGGTGCGGGTGTGCAGGGCGCCCGTCGGCCCGTCCACGCCGAACCGCTCGCGGGCCGCGTCCGCGTCCCGGCAGACCAGCGCGACCGCCCGCGAGCCCATGTGCTTCTCCTCGCACACGACCCGCTCGACGCCGTCCGCCCGGTACTGCGCGAACGCCTCCGCCGGGTGCTCCAGGAAGCCGTCCGCCCTCGCGGTCGGCGTCGGCGCCATCGTCGGCGGCAGATAGGCGAGCAGCCTCGGGTCGACCGCGAAGCGGCTCATGACCTCCAGCGCCGCCGCCGCGTTCTCCTCCCGCACCGCCACGCGGCCCAGGTGCCGGGTCTCGACCGTCCGCCGGCCGTGCACGTCGGCCAGGTCGAGCGGCCGGCCCTCGTGCCCGCCGGGCGCCTCCGACGCCAGCGGCCGGGCAGGCTCGTACCAGACCTTCTCGGCCGGAACGTCGACGAGTTCGCGCTCCGGCCAGCGCAGCGCGGTCATCCGCCCGCCGAACACCGCGCCGGTGTCCAGGCAGATCGTGTTGTTGATCCAGGACGTCGTCGGCACCGGCGTGTGCCCGTACACGACGGTCGCCCGGCCCCGGTAGTCCTCCGCCCACGGATAGCGCACCGGAAGACCGAACTCGTCGGTCTCGCCGGTGGTGTCGCCGTACAGCGCGTGCGAACGGACCCGGCCCGAGGTGCGGCCGTGGTACTTCTCCGGCAGACCGGCGTGGCACACCACCAGCCGCCCCTCGTCCAGGACGTAGTGGGAGACGAGTCCGTCGATGAACTCCCGCACCTGCGCGCGGAACTCCTCCGGCTCGCGCTCCAACTGCTCGATGGTCTCGGCGAGTCCGTGGGTCTGCTGGACCTTCCGCCCCTTCAGCCAGCGCCCCAGCTTGTTCTCGTGGTTGCCCGGCACGCAGAGCGCGTTCCCGGCCGCCACCATGCCCATCACCCGGCGCAGCACGCCCGGCGAGTCCGGGCCCCGGTCGACGAGGTCGCCGACGAAGACCGCCGTACGGCCCTCCGGGTGCGCGCCGTCCACGTAACCCAGCCGGCCGAGCAGCGTCTCCAGCTCGCTCCGGCAGCCGTGGACGTCACCGATGACGTCGAACGGCCCGGTCAGGTGCCGCAGGTCGTTGAACCGGCGCTCCAGCACCACCTCCGCCGTGTCGGCCTCCTCCGCCGAGCGCAGCACGTGGACCTTGCGGAAGCCCTCCCGCTCCAGGCCCTTCAGGCCCCGGTGCAGCTCGCGCCGGTGCCGGGGGATCACGTGGTCGGGCATGCCCGCCCGGTCGGCCCGCAGCGCGTTGCGCTCCCGGCAGACCGACTCCGGCAGGTCGAGCACGATCGCGATCGGCAGCACGTCGTGCTCCCGCGCCAGCTGCACCAGCTGACGGCGCGCCTCGCGCTGCACGTTGGTGGCGTCGACCACGGTCAGCCGGCCCGCCGCGAGCCGCTTGCCGACGATGTAGTGGAGCACGTCGAAGGCGTCCCGGGACGCCGACTGGTCGTTCTCGTCGTCCGCGACGAGTCCCCGGCAGAAGTCCGAGGAAACCACCTCCGTCGGCTTGAAGTGCCGCCGCGCGAAAGAGGACTTGCCGGAACCGGTCGCGCCGACGAGCACGACGAGGGAGAGGTCGGTGACGGGCAGCCGCCGGTGCTTCCCGGTGGCGCTCTCCGTGATGGTCTCCGCCGCTTCCTCCGCGCCGGTCCCGCCGGTGGTCCCGTCGGTCGATCCGGTGCTCATGCCCGTCCCTCCTTCTTCCTCGTCCCGTCCTCTTCGGCGTCCGCCCCGGTACGGGTGAACACCGCCAGCTGCGTCGGCGGACCCACCTCGGGGTCGTCCGGCCCGACCGGCGCGAACTCCACGCCGTAACCGTGCCGTTCGGCCACGTCCTCCGCCCAGGACCGGAACTCCGCCCGGGTCCACTCGAAGCGGTGGTCGCCGTGGCGGACGTGCCCGGCGGGCAGCGTCTCCCAGCGCACGTTGTACTCGACGTTCGGCGTGGTCACGACCACCGTGCGGGGGCGCGCCGAACCGAACACCGCGTACTCCAGGGCCGGCAGCCTCGGCAGGTCCAGGTGCTCGATCACCTCGCTCAGCACCGCCGCGTCGTACCCGCCGAGCCGCTTGTCCGTGTACGTGAGCGAGCCCTGCACCAGCTTCACGCGAGCGGCCTGCCGCTCGCCCATCCGGTCGAGCCGCATCCGGCGCGCGGCGACCGTCAGCGCCCGCACCGACACGTCCACGCCGACGATCTCGGTGAACCGCGATTCCTTCAGCAGCGCCTGCACCAACTGGCCCTGCCCACAGCCCAGATCGAGTACCCGGGCGGCGCCGGCGGCCCGCAGCGCGGTCAGGATCGCCTCGCGCCGCTGCTCCGCGAGCGGCACCGGCCGCTCCGCCGTGTCGCACGTCTCGTCCACGGCGTTGTCGACGTCCTCGACCTCCAGCCCCTCCGCCTCGGCGAGCCGCACCAGTTCGAGCCGCTCCTCCGCCTGCCGGGCCAGACTCCGCCGGCGCGTCAGGTAACGGTCGGTGATCAGCCCGCGCCGGGGGTGCGCCGCCAGCCAGCCCTCGCCGGCCCGCAGCAGCTTGTCGACCTCGTCGGACGCGACCCAGTAGTGCTTGGCGTCGTCGAGCACGGGCAGCAGCACGTACAGCTGGTTCAGCGCCTCCGCGAGCCGCAGCCCGTCGCTCTCCAGGACCAGCCGCACGTACCGCGAATCGCCCCACTCGGGGAACTCCGCGTCCAGCGCGACCGGTTCGGCCACGACCGTCGTCCAGCCGAGCGGCCCGAACAGCTCCCGGACCAACTCCGCACCGCCCCGCGCGGGCAGCACCGGCACCTCGATCCGCAGCGGCAGCGGCGCGGCCGCCCGCTCGGGCATCGCCCGGCACTCGCCGTGCAGCGCAGACTTGAAGACCTGCGCCATCGCGACCGCGAGCAGCGAGGACGCGGCATAGGGCCGGTCGTTCACGTACTGCGCGAGCGCCGCGTCCGGGGCGCCGCCCCGGCCCTTCCCCTTGCCCCGGCGCACCAGCGCCACGGGGTCCACCTCCAGGAGCAGGGCGGCGGTGCACCGCTCCGCGGTGGCCTCGGGATAGAGCACGTGCGCGACGCCGTGCGAGGTGGAGAACGCCTGCGCCCTCTCGGGATGCTTGTGCAGCAGAAAACCGAGATCGGTCGCGGGGCGCTCCGGGATGCCGGTGGTACTGATCGTCAGGAACACACGTGTGAGTATGAGCGCCGCTCCTCCGCCCCCACCAGGCATTTTCTCGCGCGTCCATGCCCCGGGGGGGAGGGGGGAAAGGGGGAGGGGGAAAGGGGAAGGGGAATCGAGGAGGGCGCGGTCAGTCCGGGGACGGGGCCGGGCTCGGCCCCGGGCTCGACCCCGGGACCGGGTTCGGGATCGGCTCCGGTCCCGGGTCCGACTCCGGCCCCGGTCCCGGGTTCGCCCACTCCGCGAGGGCCGCGATCGTCTCGGGGCCGGTCCGGCAGCAGCCGCCGATCAGGCGGGCGCCGGCCTTCGCCCAGGCGGCGGCGAGCCGCGGGGCGGTGGCCGGGCCGTACGCGGGCGCGCCGCGCCAGTCCCGGGCGGCGGCGTCCCAGCGTTCGCCGCTGTCGGGGTAGACGACGGCGGGCCTGCCGGTGACGGCCACGGCCTCCGCGACGGCGTCGGCGGCCTCGGCGGGGTCGCAGCAGTTCACGCCCACGGCCACGACCTGGTCGTTCCCCGCCGCGACCGCGAACGCCTCCGCGAGAGCCTGACCGGCGCGGGTCCGGCCGCCCGCGACCGTGTACGACAGCCAGACCGGCACCCCGCACCCCTCGGCGGCCCGCAACAGCGCCTCCGCCTCCTCCGCGTCCGGCACCGTCTCCAGCGCCAGCACGTCCGGGCCCGCCGCCGCGAACGCCTCCATCCGGGGCCGGTGGAAGGCCACCAGCTCCCGCACCGAGAGCCCGTACCGGCCCCGGTACTCGCTGCCGTCCGCCAGCATCGCCCCGTACGGTCCCACCGAGGCCGCCACCCAGGTGCCGGGCTCCGCCGCCGCGGCCTCCCGGGCGAGGGTGACGCTGCGGGCGAGGAGCCCCGCCGCGGCCCGGCGGTCCAGGCCGCGCCGGGCGAAGCCCTCGAAGGTGGCCTGGTAGCCGGCGGTGGTCAGGACCCCGGCACCGGCCCGGAGGTAGGCGGCGTGGGCCGCCCCGAGCTGCTCGGGCGCGTCGGCGAGCAGCCGGGCGGACCAGAGCGCCCCCGACAGGTCGCAGCCCTGGGCCTCCAGCTGCCGGGAGAGCCCGCCGTCGAGGACGAGCACCCCCTCGGCGAGCGCCTGCGCGAAGGCCGGGGCGGGCGGCCGGGCCGGTGTCGTCGGACTCACCCCAGCTGCGGGGCGACCTGGGCCGAGATCAGCTCCAGGTGGTCGAGGTCGTCCAGGTCCAGGACCTGGAGGTAGACCCGGGAGGAGCCGACCGCCGCGTAGCGGCCGAGCTTGTCGACGACCTCGGCGGGCGAGCCCGCGAGACCGTTGGCCTTCAGCTCCTCGACCTCCCGGCCGATGGCGGCGGCCCGGCGCGCCACCTCGGCGTCGTCCCTGCCGACGCAGACGACCAGCGCGTTGGAGTACACCAGGTCGTCGGCGCGCCGCCCGGCCTCCTCGGCCGCCGCGCGGACCCGCCCGAACTGCCGCTCGGTGTCCTCCAGGGACGCGAAGGGGATGTTGAACTCGTCCGCGTACCGCGCCGCCAGCCGGGGCGTACGGCTGGCGCCGTGACCGCCGACGAGCACCGGGATCCGCTCCTGCGCCGGCTTGGGCAGGGCGGGCGAGTCTGCGAGGCGGTAGTGCTTCCCCTCGTAGGAGAAGGTCTTGCCCACCGGGGTCTCCCACAGGCCCGTGACGATCGCCAGCTGCTCCTCCAGCCGCCCGAACCTCTCCTTCGGGAACGGGATGCCGTAGGCGGTGTGCTCCTCCTCGAACCACCCCGCCCCGAGACCGAACTCGACCCGTCCCCCGGACATCCGGTCCACCTGCGCGACCTGGATCGCAAGGACACCCGGCAGCCGGAAGGTCCCGGCCGTCATCAGCGTGCCGAGCCGGATCCGCTTGGTCTCCCGGGCCAGCCCCGCGAGGGTGATCCAGGCGTCGGTCGGCCCCGGCAGCCCGTCCCCGCCCCCCATCCGCAGATAGTGATCGGACCGGAAGAAGGCGTCAAAGCCGAGGTCCTCGGTGGCACGGGCCACCGCGAGAAGCGTGTCGTAGTCGGCGCCCTGCTGGGGCTCCGTGAAGATACGAAGGTCCATCCCCCCATCCTGCCCCTTCCCCCGCCCGACGGCCCGCGCCCCGCCCCGCGCGTCAAGCCACACGTCAGCGCGCGGTTCCGTCCGGCACGGTCGGGTGAATATCCGTACCCCTGGCGGGACGCGTCACCGCTGGCCAGTGACCGTGACCGGGCCCCGTCGTTTGCTCGGGCGGAGCCGGACCGCCCGGCCCGCGTGCCGGCGGCCGCAGCCGGTGCGCCGTTCTTCTCTCGTGATCCCGTCCGCACCGGCCGGGGTCCGGGTCGAGGAGGCCGCGATGTCCCAGGAAGCCGCGCCGGAGCAGGCGCTGCCCGAGCCGCAGGTGCCGCAGTCCGTGCCCCAGCAGGCCCCCGGAGCCCCGAAGGGGCTGCTCCAGCAGATGGAGGAGCTGATGGCGGCGCTCTCCGCCGACCTCTCCCAGCTGGACGCCGACCTCCAGTCCTCCGTGGACCGCCACGAGCCGGAGGGGTACGGAAGCGGCAGGGGCGGTGCGGGTGGGGGCGGCAGGGACGGTGCGGGTGACGGCGGTGGGGGCGGCGGCGCCGGGCTGCGCTGACCGGTCCTTCCCTTCCTCCCTCCCCTCCCTTCCCCCTCCCCCTCTCTTCCCCTCCTCTGTGCCCCGTCTCGCCCCGCCCCTGTCTTCCCCTCCCTTTCGTTCCGTCCCGTTCTCCGGGCCCGGGGCCGTCATCGGTCCCGGGCCCGGTCCCGTTCCCGGTCGTGTTCCGGTGCCTGGTTCCGTTGCCGTGACTGGTCCTGCGCTTGTGCCTGGTCCTGCGCGGGGTTCCGTTCCTGTCGGGGGATGGTGGTGCGGGGGCGGGGCGGGTCGGGAGGACGGGGCCGGACCTGTTCGCGGACGTCCAGGCGGCGGAGCATGCCGCGGACGCGGTCGCCCGCCTCGTCGGCGGCGTCGATGGCTTCCATGCACTGCCAGTAGAGGCCCTCGTCGTCGGTGACCGAGGCCACTCCGACCAGGGCGACGCCGACCTCGGTGAGGAGTTCGCCGAGGGCGGTGAGCGCCGAGCGCGGGTCGCCGACCCCGGTGAGGCGGGCGGCGCGCGGGCCCGCCGCTCCCCACGCCGGGTACTCCCCGGCCTCGCTGAGTCCCCGTGCCTCGCCGCGCAGTTCCAGCGGCCCGCAGAGCGCGAGGTGACTTCCTATCGCCTGGGCGAGGGCTCTGGCCTGCCAGGCCTCCGCCACGATGTCGTGTGCCGTCCCGCTCTCCGCCAGTCCCCTCAGGCCGGCTTGGACGAGCCGCTCCGCTTCCATCAACTCCGCCCCCGTTCGCGCGATGTGCCGCTCCCTCAATCCACTACCCAGAGTGAGGCCGCCTGAGCCCCGCCACCAGAGGAATTCGGAAATCTGTGGACAGCCGGCTCGATGGGGGTAAAGCGATCACTCCGAAGAGTGACGATCGTTGTTTCCGGTGGCCGACTCGTCCGTTGTGTCCCTCCTGCGGGCCGGGAAGCGGAGTTCGTTGCGGTCGATCTTGGCCGCGAGCGCGGCCAAGGGGTCGACCCCCAACACCTGGCAGAACTGGAGGAGATAGGCCAGGACGTCGGCGACCTCGTCGGTGACGCGGTGCGCCGACTCCGGGTCCTCCATCACCCGCTCCGCCTCTTCCGGGGTCGACCACTGGAAGATCTCCAGGAGTTCGGCCGCCTCGACGCTGAGCGCCGCCGCCAGGTTCTTGGGCGTGTGGTACGGCTGCCAGTCGCGCGCCGCCGCGAAGTCGGCGAGGCGGCGCTGGAGTCCGGCCACGTCGTGCGCGCCGGCCTTCGCATCATGGTTCATGGGGTCAGGTCTACCACCGTCACCCCCTCCGTCCGCCGGGCCTGTGCCGCTGCCTCCGCGCCGGCCGAGCCGACGAGGCGGATGTGGCCGTCGGCGGCGATGGCGGTGGTGAGGGCGAGGAGCGCGGCGGTCTGGCGGGCGTCGAGGCCGCGGTCGAGGTCGTCGGTGAGCAGGGTGAGGCACTGCATGGCGTCCGGCACCTCGGCGATGCGGTCCATGGCGAGGACGCCGGGGCCGGTGAGGAGGGTCAGCGCGAGGGCCAGGTAGCGCAGTTCGCCGTCGCCGAGGCGGCCGAGCGGGGTGGCCGGGCGGGTGCCCCGGGCGAGGAGGGCGCGGACGGTGCCGTCGGGGAGCCGCTGCACGCCGACGCCGGTGACCGGGCCCGCGCAGCCCGCCCCGGCGACGGCGGCGAACCGCTGGTGGCGGCGCGGGCAGGCGTTGTGGGTGCGGTGCAGGACCTCGGCGAGGTTGCCGCAGTCGCGCAGCAGCCGGCCCTCGCCGGGGAGGACGGGGGCGCGCATCCGGTCGGGGACGGGCCCGCAGGGGAAGAGGGAGCGGAGGCCGACCACGGTCTGTTCGGCGGCGGCGAGGACTTCGCGCTGGCCCTCGGTGGCGCCCGCGACGCGCAGCGGGAGGAGGGCGGTGCCGAGGAGGTCGTCGGGGAGCGGGGCGCGGGTGACGGGGGTGGTGCCCGCGGTGAGCCACGCGGCCTGGACGGTGCTGCGGCCGGGGTCCCTGAGGGCGGTGGTGAGGAGGGTGCGGCCGTGGCGAGTGAGGCGTTCGCCGACGATGCGGAGCTCCGGCTCGGCCTGGACGGCGAGGTCGAGCCGGACCGGTCCCGCGGGGCCGTCGACGGTGCAGCCGATGCGGAAGCCCCGGCGCCCCTGGGAGTCGGGCCGGGCGCTCTCGGGGACGTGGGCGGCCGGGTCGGGGAAGACCTCGGCGAGCGGGTCCCCCGCGCCGAGCCTGGCCAGCGCCTCGTACGCGCCGAGGACCGTGGACTTGCCGCTGCCGCTCGGGCCGGTGAAGAGGGTGACGGGCCCGAGGGGGTACGTGGCGCCCCGGCGTCCCCCGTACGCGGAGAGCCTCAGCTCGGTCACGACGGGCCGCGGCACGGCCGGCGGTTCGGCCTCCGCCCCGCTCCCGGCCCCGGGCCGCGCCCCCGCCTCGCCTCCGGTCCGCGTCCTGGGGCGGGCCCGGACACCGGCACCGGGACTGGCACCGGTGCCGATCGGGTCGACGCCGGCCTTGACGCCGCCGTCGGTGCTGCCGGGCTCGGTCTCGGCGCGGACGGCCGTCCGGACGGTGGTGTCAGGATCGGTCTCGGACTCGGTCTCGGACTCGGTACGAGGGGTGGCGTCGGGTTCGGTACGAGTGCCCGGGGCCGGTCCCGGCCCCTGCCCCGGCCTCGTGCCCCTGCGCGTGTCCGGGGCCGGGGCCTGGGACGGCGGTGGGGTCGGGCGGGGGTGGGGGACGGTGTCGGGGCGGGGGGTGCGGGCGAGGGCGGGGCCGCCGGTGAGGTCCATGATCGGACCGTACGCAGGGGTGGTGCAGGCGAACCGTTACGGCTAGATGACCTTCCTACGATCGGGGGACGCCCGCGCGAGGGGCGCCGACCGGCTCGTCGTCCTCGTCGGCGGACGGGGCCTCGCCGGTGCTCTCGACCTCGGTCCCGGGCGGGGCGAGCAGGAAGACGTTGCGGTCGACGCGGTGCATGCCGCTGCCGAGGCCGAAGACGACGCCGCTGCTGAAGTCGAGTACGCGCTTGGCGACTTCGGGGTCGGCGCTGGTGAGGTCGAGCAGGACCGGGATCTGGGCGATGAGGTACTCGGCGACCTCGCGGGCGTCGGCGAAGACCTGGACCCGCAGCACGACCATGCGGCGCTGCTCGGCGGATTCGTACTGCTCGGGGATCGTGCGGTGATCGACCCTGGACGGCCATTCGTCACGGCCGCGCAGCGGGAGGACCTGGGCCAGTCCCTCCCACTGCTCGTCGGTGACGTCGTACCTCTCGTACCTACTCATGGGTCCATCCTCCCGCTCCTCACCCGTTCGGCCCAACAACGACACGGGCGAACGGGTGACGGCCGGGCCACGGACAGGTCACGGACGGCACGAGGCCGCGTGTCGGGGCGTCACGCGAAGGTCTTGGCCAGGCGGCGCAGGCCCTCGGCGATCTCGTCGGGGGCGTGGGTGGTGAAGGAGAGGCGGAGGGCGGCCGGGTCGGGGGTGCCGGAGAAGAAGGGGGCGCCGGGGACGTAGGCGACGTCGTGCCCGACCGCGGTGGCGAGGAGCGCGCCGGCGTCGAAGCCCGCGGGGAGGGTGGCCCAGACGAACATGCCGCCCTCGGGGCGGTTCCAGCGGCTGCCCTCGGGGAGGGCGGCGGGCAGGCCGTCGAGCATGGCGTCGCGGCGGGCCCGGTAGGCGGCGCGGACGCCGGCGACGTGGGCGTCGAGGTCGCTGTCGCGGAGGTAGCGGGCGGCGGCGGCCTGGTCGACGGTCGAGGTGTGGAGGTCGGCGGCCTGCTTGGCGACGACGCAGGCGCGGCGCAGGGCGGCGGGGGCGCGCAGGTGGCCGAGGCGCAGGCCGGGGGCCATCACCTTGGAGAAGGAGCCGAGGAGGGCGGTGCGGTCGGCGGCGGCCGGCAGGGCGGCGATCGGGAGGACGTCCTCGCCCTCGAAGCGGAGTTCGCCGTACGGGTCGTCCTCGGCGATCCAGAAGCCGTGGCGGGCGGCGGCCTCGGCGACGGCGGCGCGGCGCGCGGCGGGGAGGGTGCGGCCGGTGGGGTTCTGGAAGGTGGGGACGACGTAGAGGAGGGTGGGCCGCTCGCGGGCGGCGATCTCGTCGAGGGCTTCCGGGAGGATGCCGTCGTCGTCGGTGGGGACCGGGACGACGCGGGCGCCCGCGAAGCCGAAGGTCTGGAGGGCGGCGAGGTAACAGGGGTCCTCGACGAGGACGACGTCGCCGGGTTCGAGGAGCGCGGTGGCGAGCAGGGTGAGGGCCTGCTGGGAGCCGGTGGTGACGAGCAGGTCGTCGGCGCCGGTGGCCGTCCCCCGGGCGGTGAGGCGGGCGGCGACGGCCTCCCGGAGGGCCGGGTCGCCCTCGGTGGTGGAGTACTGGAGCGCCGACTCCGGGACGTCCCTGAGGACGGCGCGGTAGGCGGCCGCGATGCCCTCGACGTCGAAGAGTTCGGGGGCGGGCAGGCCGCCGGCGAACGAGATGACCTCGGGGCGCGCCGTGAGCGCCAGGATCTCCCGCACCGGCGACGAGGCCACGTTCCCCAGCCGGGAGGCGACGGGCGGGGTGGGAGCGGAGGGCCGGGGGGCGGGCCGGTCGGGGGACCGACGGGAGGAACGGTGGGCGGGCTCGGGCAGCGCGGCGGCGGAAGGCATGCGGTTCAGTGTAGGGAGCAATCGGTTGCCGTCCAGGCATGTCTCATCGTTCGAAAGTCGCGTGCGGGGCGGGAGTTGGTGCCCCCGGTGGTGAACGTGCGCGTGTGCGGGATGCCTTGGGCGGCGAGCGCACGGCGGGTGGCCTCGGCGCGGGCCGCCGCGCCGGGAACCGCCGGGTCGTGGAGGACGCCGGCGACGGCCCCGCTGTGCGAGACCTGCACCCCGACCGCCCCGGTGCGCCGTGCGAGGGCGTCGAGCGCGGCGAACTCCGGTTGCCGGAGCACCCGTTGGGCGCGGCGTGCGCTGGCGGTGGCGACCCGGCCGAGGAGCGCGGCGTCCTGGCCGGCGACGGCGCGGCGGAGCCGGTCGCGGAGCCCGGCGTAGAAGCGGAGGTCGGCCCCGGTCGCCTCGGGCAGGGGCAGGGCGAGGGTGTCCACGGGGGCCCCGCCGCCGAGGAGGCAGCCGACGACGAGCAGCCGCGGCAGGGCGGTCCCCAGGACTTCGAGGACGCGGCCCTCCCGCTGCGCGAAGAGCACGGGACGCGCGTCGAGCATGAGGGGGTCGCTGGCCCGCTCGGCCCGCACGGCGAGACGCGCCGCGGTCCCCGCGTCGAGGCGGAGCCCGTACGCGTCGGCCACGGCCCGCACCGCCGCCAGGACGTCACTGGTGGAGCTGCCCATGCCCAGCCCGAGCGGCACCCCGCCGGACAGCCGCAGCACGCCGCCGTACGCCGGCCGTCCGGTGCGCGCCGCGCAGACGGCGACGGCGAGCCGCGCCGCACGGGCCGCCTTCACCCGGTCCGCCGGGACGACCTCCACGGTCTCGGGCGGGACCCCCGCACGGGGCGTGAAGCCGGCCCGCGTACCGGGCTCCGCCACGGGGAGCGTGACCAGTCCCGCGCAGGGCCGCCCGGCGGCGTCGAGGAAGACCCCCTGGAGGAGCTCGCCGTGGTGGGAGGGGGCGTGACCGGTACCGGGGGCGGGGGCGGGGACCGTGCCGGGGGGCGGGGCGGGGACGGCGTCGGGGACGGTGCCGAAGGGTGCGTCGGGGGCCGTGCCGGGAACTGCATCGGGGGCCGTGTCGGGGGCGGGAATGCTCGTGGTCACGAGGGAGAGTCTGGCCTCCGCCCCGGGGACGCCTCGGCGGCGGGGTCCCCGGGGCTGCACGCGAGCCGGGCGGCCGGGGGGCGGGCGGAAGGCCCTGGTCAGGGGGTGGACGGAAGGGGTGGTCGGGGGGAGGGCGGAGGGCCGCGGCCGGGGAGCGGGCGGAAGACCGTGGCCAGGTGGCGGACAGGCGGTGATCAGGGGGCGGTCAGGCGGTGGGCCACCATTTCGGGCCTTCGGGGATGTGCTTGATGTAGAGGAGGGCGTCCATGCGGGGGAGGTGGGCGGGGTCCAGGGGGGCGTAGCCGTGCCAGGGGGACGGGCGGGGGGTGGGCGGGACGGAGGCCGGGGCGGTGGAGAGGTGGCGGGGGTCGAGGAGGAAGCGGTCGGCGGGGAGGGCGTGGAGGAGCCCTTCCACGGTGTCCGGGGGCGGCTCGTGCACGCCGTGGTGACGGAGGGTGCCCAGGGCGGTGGCCACGAAGCCGTACTCCTCGCCCAGGCGGGAGTGCGCGAGGGCGCCGGCGCTCCACCACTCCAGGTGCCGTCCCGCCATGGTCATGCTGCTCCGGTCGCGCTGGAGGTGGCTGTTGTGGGCGTGGACCAGGGTGGGGGCGCGTTCGGCGAGGGCCAGCAGGTTGGCGGCCATCATGGAGGCGCGCAGGGTCAGCAGCCGGGCGAGGCGGGCGGGGGTGGGGTCCACCATGGCGGCGTGGTAGCGGAGGAGACCCGTGGCGGTCCTGGCGTGGAGGCGGGCCCGGTGGCGCTCCTCCTGCTCCTGTTCGTCCTCCGGGGGCGGGGCGTGCGCGTCGAGGAGGGCGGTCAGGTCGTCGGTGAGGATCCGCAGCCGTTCGGCGGTGGGGGTCCGGCCCGCGGAACGGGAGGGGTCCCCCATGACCGCGGGGTCGGTCCAGCGGTCGTCTTCGCCCAGCAGGTCCTCCAGCTCCCGGACGGCACAAGGGAGGAGAGAGGAGTCGACGCGGAGGGCCAGGTGGGCGTGGAGGGCGGTGAGGGCGCGGCGGGGACTCTGGGCCGCACTCATCTCCAGCGGGCCGTCGAAGCCGGCGAACCGGACCCGGTCGGCCGGGGCGCGGCCCTCGTTGTGGGCGCGCATCCAGCGGACGAGCTCGCGGTTGGCCGGTGAGGCGCCGAAGCCGTGGCTGAATCCGTGCGCCATGACGTCGTCCAGGTCGGCGGGGTCACCGGGGCCGCCGGGGGTGGAGTCGGCGCCGGCGGCGCCCGCGCCCGAAGTGACGTAGGCGTCCACGGTCAGGGCCGCGAGGCAGTCGCTCTCCAGTGCGATGGTCCGGTAGCCCTCCTCCTCCACCAGCTGCCGGAAGAGGTCGTTGCGCACGTCGAGGAGGACGTCCTCCCCGTGGGTGGGCTCGCCGAGGGCGAGCAGTCGCGGGCGGGCGGGGAGCGCCGCCATGACGGCGGCCGCGCCGACGGGCCGGGGCCCCGCCGCGGCGAGGGGGCCCGTGGGGGCGGCGGGGCGGGGGGACGGGGTCCGGCCCTCGTTCGGGTCCGGGGCGGTGGGGGCAGGGGCTGGGGGCATGTCCGGGGTTTCCTTCCAGGGCGGTCCGATGGGAGTCCGTGGGGCGCCTCGGTCTTGGAAGCTATACCTGAGAGGTTCGTTGAAGTTCCGGACGGAAGGCGGGCTGTTTTGGGGTCCGAAGTCTCAGATACGGCATATCTCCGGCCGGCCGATCTGGCCCGGGAGCACGGGATCTCCCCGCAGGCGGTGCGGACGTACGAGCGCGACGGGCTGCTGCCGGCCGCCGCGCGGACGGAGGGCGGGCACCGGCGCTACACCGAGCGGCACGCGGCGGCCCTGCGGGCCTACCGGGCGCTGGTCGCGGCGTACGGACACACCGGGGGCGCGGAGGTCATGCGGGCGGTCGTCGCGGGACGGGTGGACGAGGCCCTGGCGGCCGTCGATCGCGGGCACGCCGAGCTGCTGCGGGACCGGGGGGCGCTGGACGCGGTGGGGGAGGTGCTGGAGCGGGTGCGGAAGAAGGGGCCTTGGAGCGGAAGGGGCGGAGGGGATGCGAGGGAGGGAAGAGGTGGAAGGGGCGAGTGGACCGGAGGGGGCGGAAGGGACGGGTGGAGCGGTCGCGGCTCCGGAGGGGACGCGCGGGTCTTCAGCGTGGGTGAGGTGGCGCGCCGGATCGGGGTGAGCGCGGCGACCCTGCGGGCGTGGGAGGAGGCGGGCGTCCTCGTGCCGGGGCGGCGGGGCGGGACGGGGCATCGCGCGTACGGCTCCGATGACGTCCGGGACGCGGAACTGGCCCACTTCCTGCGGCGCGGGCGGTACTCCCTGGAGCTCGTCGCGACCGTCCTGCGCCAGCTCCGGGAGGCCGGGGGCGCCCCGGCGCTGGCGGCCGCCCACGCCGACTGGCGGCGGCGCGTCACCGCCCGGGGGCTGGCCATGCTGACGGCGTCCGCCCGGCTGTCGGAGTACCTGGCGGAGGTCCCGCCGGCGGACCCGCCGGAGAGACCACCCGCCGGAGGTCACGCCACGGAACCCGCCTGAGGACCTGTCGACGGGCCGTCGGCGGGGCCCTCGCAGACCCCCTTCCGGGACCCTGTCCAGCCTCCGTCCGAGCCTCTGCCGACCCCAGTTCCCTTACCCCGGGCAAAGATTGATGGATCATCAGATGCGGAGGCCGACGCCCTCGACCCCCAACGTCCCCTGGACCACGCGGGATTCATCCGTCACAGGTCCGCCGCCGCGACATCCGGAACGGCGCGAGGGGTGCTCCACCAGCGAGCGGTGAGACAACTTCAAAGGTCTGGTGAGCCAACATCAAAGGGCAGGCACAAATTTCACACATTCCCTCTTCAACCAGCTTCCCAATGCTCTAGATTGACCGTGCTTCAGGCGTTCGGACGCTTTGACCATGCTTCACCTGTTCGGATACGGGGCGACCGGAAATGATCTTGGGGCCGAAGAGGGGGCCGGGGGCGGGGAGCACCCGGAAGACCGACGGACTGTTCAAGCAGCTCTGAAAACAGCGGGACGTCACGCGCCGGGGAGGCGCGGACCTCCGGCGGAGTGTCGGACGAACACGTCGAACCACTGGGAACCTGGGGGGTTCTGTGCGGCAAGGGGGACTAGTCAGCCCTTTTCCGGCGGCGCGCGAGCGCCTCTCGGAGGAGGGGATCGGCCGGACCGCGATCGACTGGGAGCAGCGCTACCGCCGTACCGTCGTCATCAGCGACACCGTCGCCACCGCCCTCGTGGTGACGGTGATAGGGGACTTCTTCGGAGTCCGTGACGCGGCCGACTGGCACGAGAAGTGGGGGATCCTCGCCTTCGGCACCGAACTGCTGGTGCTGGCGGCGCTCGCCGTGGGCCGGGCGTGGGCCCCGGCCGTGCTCGGCCAGGGCGCCGAGGAGTTCCGCAGGCTCGGCCGGGCGCTCTTCGCGGCGACCGTCGTCCTCGCGCTCGGCGGGATCGCCCTGACCTCGCGCAACATCAAGCTCTGGATCTTCGTCGCGATCCCCGCGATCGCGCTCGTCACCATGACCGCGCGCTACCTGCTGCGGCTCTGGCTGCACAAGCAGCGCAAGGAGGGCAGGTGTCTGCGGCCGGTGCTCGCCGCCGGGAGCCCGTCCACGCTGCGCGACCTGATCGACCGGACCCGGAAGTTCCCGCACATCGGCTGGCGGATCGAAGCCGTGTGCACGACGGACGGGCACGGGCCCGACGGCGACCAGCTGGACGGGGTGCCGGTCGTCGGCCGGCTCACCGACGTCGCGGGGCACGTCAGCCGCGACGGCTACCGCGTCGTCGCCGTCACCTCCGACCCGCACTGGTCGCCGGAACGGCTGCGGCGGCTCGCCTGGAACCTGGAGGGCAGCGACGCCGAGATGGTCGTCGCCCCCGTCCTGATGGAGGTCGCCGGGCCCCGGCTGCACGTCGACGCCGTGCTCGGCATCCCGCTGCTGCGCGTCAGCATGCCCGCCTTCACCGGCGGCCGGCGGGCCGTCAAGGGCATCGTCGACCGGCTCGGCGCGGCGCTCCTGCTGCTGCTCCTCGCCCCGCTGATGGCGGCCGTCGCCCTGCTCGTCCTGCTGGACAGCCGGGGCGGGGCCTTCTACCGGCAGCGCCGGGTCGGCAAGGACGGGCAGGAGTTCACCATCCTCAAGTTCCGCACCATGGTCGTCGGTGCCGACGGCGCGGCGCGCGCCGCGCTCGCCGAGCAGAACGAGGGCGCGGGCCCGCTCTTCAAGCTCCGCAGGGACCCCCGGGTGACCCGGGTCGGAGCGGTGCTGCGCCGGTACTCGCTCGACGAGCTCCCGCAGCTGTTCAACGTGCTCACCGGGTCGATGTCGCTCGTCGGCCCCCGGCCGCCGTTACCGGAGGAGTCCGCCGCCTACGGCCCGGACATCCGGCGGCGGCTGCTGGTCAAGCCCGGCCTGACCGGCCTGTGGCAGATCAGCGGGCGCAGCGACCTGCCGTGGGAGGAGGCCGTCCGGCTCGACCTGCGGTACGTGGAGGACTGGTCGCTCGCCCTGGACACGGTGATCCTCTGGAAGACGCTGCGGGCGGTGCTCCACGGACAGGGGGCCTACTGATGCACGGGGGGCGGCGGCGCACGGCCGTCGCGCGGACCGCAGGCCGCAGGGGCCTGCCTGGGGGGAGGGACCGTTCATGAGGGTCAGCGTTTTCGGGCTCGGCTACGTCGGCTGCGTGTCGGCCGCGTGCCTGGCCGGCACCGGGCACGAGGTCATCGGCGTCGACGTCAACCAGATCAAGGTCGACCTGGTCAACGACGGCAGGGCGCCGGTGGTGGAGGAGGGCATCGGCGAACTCGTCGCCGAGGTCGTGAGGAGCGGGGCGCTGCGCGCCACCGGCGACGTCCGCGAGGCCGTCATGAACAGCGAGGTGTCGCTGATCTGCGTGGGCACCCCCTCGGAGCCCAACGGCAGCCTGTGCACCACCTACCTGGAGCGGGTCACCGAGGAGATCGGGGCCGCCCTCGCCGAGCGGGGCGGCCGGCACACCGTCGTCTTCCGCAGCACCATGCTCCCCGGCACCTGCCTCGACCTGCTGCTGCCGATCCTGGACAAGTACGTCGGCGGCGTCGAGGGCCTCGACGTCGGGGTCGCGGTCAACCCGGAGTTCCTGCGCGAGGGCACCAGCGTGAAGGACTTCTTCGACCCGCCCAAGACCGTCATCGGCGAACTCGACCCGGGCAGCGGCGACGTCGTCGCGGCGCTCTACGAGGGCCTGCCCGGCGAGGTGTTCCGGGTGCCCATACCCGTCGCCGAGGCCATCAAGTACGCCGACAACGCCTTCCACGGCCTCAAGATCGGCTTCGCGAACGAGCTGGGCGCCGTGTGCCGGGCCCTCGGCGTCGACTCGCACCAGGTCATCGACGTCTTCCTGGCCGACCGCAAGCTGAACATCAGCCCCGCCTACCTGCGGCCCGGCTTCGCCTTCGGCGGGTCCTGCCTGCCCAAGGACCTGCGCAGCCTCGTCCACGCCGCCCAGCGGGCCGACGTCTCGGTCCCCATCCTCTCCCACGTCCTGCCCTCCAACGCCGACCACCTCCAGCGGGCGGTGGAGATGGTCGAGCGCACCGGGAAGCGCCGCATCGGCCTCTTCGGACTGTCCTTCAAGCCCGGCACCGACGACCTCCGCGAGAGCCCGCTCGTCGAACTCGCCGAACGGCTCTTCGGCAAGGGCTACGAGCTGCGGATCTACGACGCCAACGTGCACCTGTCGCGGCTGCTCGGCGCCAACCGCGCCTACATCGAGTCGCGGCTGCCGCACCTCGCGCAGCTGCTCACCGACTCCGTCGACGACGTCCTCGCACACGCCGAGGTGTGCCTCGTCGGCACCCGGGACCCGGCCGTCCTCGCCGCGCTCCCCCACGGCGACGGTCCCGTGATCGTCGACCTCGTCCACCTCCCCGACGCCGACGCGCGCCGGGCCGAACCGGGATACATGGGCCTTGCTTGGTGACACGACCAGCGGCGGACGGCACGGCCGGCGCGCGCTGATCCTGGTGGAGAACCTGTCGGTGCCGTTCGACCGGCGGGTGTGGCAGGAGTGCACGACCCTGCGCGACGCGGGCTGGGAGGTGCACGTCATCTGCCCGCAGGGCGGCAAGCGGGACACCGAGCGGGAGGCGGTCGTCGACGGGGTGCGGATCCACCGCTACCCGCTGCGCGCCGCCACCGGCGGACCCGCCGGCTACCTGCGCGAGTACGGGACGGCGCTGTGGCACACCTTCCGGCTGGCCCGGAAGGTCGGCCCGGTGCACGTCGTCCACGCCTGCAATCCGCCGGACCTGCTCTTCCTGCCCGCGCTGTGGCTGAAGCGGCGCGGCACCCGCTTCGTCTTCGACCAGCACGACCTGGTGCCCGAGCTGTACCTGTCCCGCTTCGACCGGGGCGAGGACCTGCTCTACCGGGGCGTGCGCGCGCTGGAGCGGATGACGTACCGGGCGGCGGACGTGGTGCTCGCCACCAACGAGAGCTACCGGGACGTCGCGGTGCGCCGGGGCGGGAAGCGGCCCGAGGACGTGTTCGTGGTGCGCAGCGCTCCCGACACCGACCGCTTCCACCCGGTGCCGGCCGAGCCCGAGTTGAAGAAGGGCAAGCCCCATCTCCTGTGCTACCTGGGCGTGATGGGGCCGCAGGACGGCGTCGACTACGCCCTGCGGGCGCTGGCGAAGCTGCGCGACGAGGCCGGACGGACCGACTGGCACGCGGTGTTCGTCGGCGCGGGCGACACCTTCGACGAGATGGTGGAGCTGGCCGGACGGCTCGGGCTCGCGGACCAGGTGGAGTTCACCGGCCGCATACCCGACGCCGACCTGGCCCGCTACCTGTCCACCGCCGACGTGTGCCTCTCCCCCGACCCGTGCAACCCGCTCAACGACGTGTCGACCATGAACAAGGTCCTGGAGTACATGGTGATGGGGCGGCCGATCGTCTCCTTCGACCTGAAGGAGGCCCGGGTCTCCGCCGGGGACGCCGCCGTCTACGCGCCCGGCGACGACGAGTCCGAGTTCGCCCGGCTGATCGCGCTGCTGCTCGACGACCCGGAGGAGCGGGCCCGGATGGGCAAGACCGGGCAGGAACGGATCGGCGGCCCGCTGGCCTGGCGCAACTCCCAGCGCGCGCTGCTCGACGCGTACGCCGCCGCCTGCCGCGTCCCGCTGTCGAAGGCCGGCCGCGGCCGGACGGGGACGAGGCCGCGCCGTTGAGCGACGACACCATACGCCTGGTCACGATCGGGCGGATCGTCCGCCGGCGACGGCGGTTCCTCACCCTCCTCGTCCTGCTGGGCGCGCTCACCGGCTACGGCGCGTCCCTGCTGTTCCCGCCGCGGTACACCACCACGGCGTCGGTCCTGCTGCCCGGGGCGTGGGAGGAGCGCGAACTGCTGACGCAGGCGCAGGTCGCGACGAGTTCGGTGGTGGTCGACGAGGTGGCCGCCGCGCTCGACTGGCCCGGCGTCGACGGCGTGGAGCTGCGCGAGCACGTCACCGCCAAGGCCGCCGACGGCAACGTCATCGCCCTCTCGGGGACCGCCGACACCCCCGAGCGGGCCCAGCGGCTCGCCGACCTGATGGCCGGACGGTTCGTCGCCTTCGCCACCCGGGTCATCGGCGACGGCACCGACCCCGAGGCGGCGGCCCGCCTGGAGGCGCTGCGGAAGACGGTGGCGCAGACCGGCCGGCGCATCACCGAACTGGCCGAGGCCACCGGCCCCGGCCGCAGCGTGGAGAGCGTGCAGACCCGCACCGAGCTGGAGGGGCTGCGGACCGCGCTCCAGGAGTCCGTCGACAAGCTGGAACAGGCCGGTCCGACCTCCGACAAGGCCAAGATGGTCGTCATGGGCCCGGCGGTCCGGCCGGCCGGCGAGGCGCCGCCGACCCGGATCCAGCTCGTCGCCGCCGGGGCGCTGCTGTTCTTCCTGGTCGCGGTCCTCGGCCACCTCACCGCCGCGCGGATGAGCCGCCGGCTGCGCACCGGGCCGGAGATCGCGACGGCCCTGGACTCGGTGCTGCTGGGCGGCGTCGACGTGCCCGAGAAGGGCGCCGCGCACCGCCCCGGCGGCCGCGGACCGCGGGCGCTGCTGCGCCGGCTCGTCGGCCTCGACGTCCGGTGGGACGTGCCGCCGCCCCGGACCTCCGGCGGCGAGGCCGACCGGCTGGTCCGGCACCGGCGGGTGCACGCCCGGCTCCGGGACCTGCGGCCGGCGCCCCGCCGGCTCCTCGTCCTCGTCCCCGGCGGCGACGACGTGGCCGGCCGGGCCGCCGCGGAGCTCGTCTCCGGCGCGGACGGCGACCCCCTGCTGCGGGCGGTGGAGGTGTCGGTGGACGAGCCGATGGTGCCGGACCGGGCCGGCGAGTCCGGTGCGCTGGTCGTGGTCAGCGCGGGCCGGCTGACGGCGGCGGAGCTCGCCGGGCTCTCCGGGGCCTGTGCGGACGCCGGGCACGAGCTCGTCGGCGTGGTCCTCGCCGGCACCGTCCGGATCCGGCCGGGCCGGCCCCCGGGCCGGGCCGCCGCGGGGCCCGGGGAGATCGCCGCGCAGCCGGTCGCGGTGGGCGGCGACGCGACGGGAGGCGCGCGGTGACGACGTGGACGACGGGCGCGGCGCCGGAGGCACCGGCCGCCGCCCCCCTGCTCGACCTCCAGACGCTGGTGGCCGCGGTCCGCAGGCGGCGGCGCCTGTGGGGCGCCCTGGCGCTCCTCGGCCTGCTCCTCGGCGCGGCGGTGGGGGTGCTGCTGCCGCAGCCGCCGACCGCGACGGTCAAGGTGCTGGTCGCGCACCAGGAGGACCAGCCGAACGACCCCGGGACGCTGATCCGCACCGACGTGGCGCTGCTGCGGACCACGCGGATCGCCGACGAGGCCCTGCGGGCCCTGGGGTCCTCCGAGGAGACGGAGGACTTCCTGCGGGAGTACGAGGGCACGGGGCTGACCAACAACCTGCTCCAGATCGACGCCGAGGGCGAGGACGACGTGGAGGCGGTGGCCCGGGCCGGGGCGCTGGCCGACGCGTTCATCGCGGACCACGTGCGGCGCATCAAGGAGGCGGCGGACGCGGACGCCAAGGCGCTGTTCGACCAGCGCGACCGGCTGCGGGGCGAACTGGCCCGGGTCAACAAGGAGATCGGGGGCCGTACGCCGCGGAGCGAGTCGGAGGCGTCGGCGGACATGGAGTCGCTCTTCTCCCGCCGGGCCGAACTGACCTCGCGGATCTCCGACCTCGGCCAGCGCGCCGAGGAGGCCCGCATCGGTGCGCCCCGGCTGA
Organism: Streptomyces filamentosus; assembly: GCF_014654895.1. Classification (GTDB taxonomy): domain Bacteria; phylum Actinomycetota; class Actinomycetes; order Streptomycetales; family Streptomycetaceae; genus Streptomyces; species Streptomyces filamentosus. The sequence goes on from NZ_BNBE01000001.1 coordinate 646,723, forward strand.
TCGCCGGCACGCAGGTCGTGGACGCGCCGCGCGCGGTGCGGCGCTCCCTGCCGAAGACGGTCGCCGCCGACGCGGCGATCGGGCTCGCCCTCGGGCTCGCCCTGGGGCTCGCGGTGGCGGCGGTGGGCTCGGTGGTGGCGGACCGGCCGGTGCTGCGGCGGGAGATCGCGGCGCACCTCGGGGCCTCGGTGATCGCGGAGCTGCCGGCCGGGCCCGGTCCGCCGTGGCGGCGCCGGGGGACCTCGGCGGCCCGGACCCGGCTGACCACGGCCCTGGCCCGGACCGTGCGGAACTCGGCGGAGCCGGTGTCCCTGCTGGAGCTGGGCTGTCCGCGCGCCGCCGGGACGATCGCGCTGGACCTGGCGCGGGCGCTGGCCGCCGAGGGGCCGGTGACCGTCATCGACGGGCTGCCGGGTTCCCGGCTGGCCGACCGGCGCCGCAGGCCGGGCGATCCGGCCGTGGTGGGCGTCGAGCACGCCTCCGCCGTGCCGTACCGGGAGCGCCGGGTGGGGGTCGGTTCGGTGGCGCCGGGCGCGGCGTGGGCCGACCTGCCGTACCTGGGCGCCCGGGCGGTGCTGGTGGTGCGGGCCGGGCACGGCGGCTCCGCGTGGCTGCACACGGTGGCGCGGCAGCTGGCGGACCAGCGCGTGCCGGTGGTGGGCGTGGTGCTGATCGCCCCCGATCCGGGCGACCGGACCGACGGCACGCTGTGGGACGGCCCGCCGGACGTGCCGCACGGCCGGAGCGAACCGCCTGCCCGGCAGAACGGGACGGGCAGGCGGCGGAGGGAGCGGCTGCCCATGTGGGCGTCGACGGTCCCGGACAGCGACCAGGAGGGGCGGTAGACATGTGTGGCATCGCAGGCACGTACCGGTGGCCGGACGGCAAGGCCGTGGCCGACCGGCTCACGGACGTCCTCGCCCACCGCGGTCCGGACGGGGCGGGCCGCTACGGCCATGCCGCGGGGGACGGCGAGGTGCACCTCGGGCACCGCAGGCTGGCCATCGTGGACCTGTCGGAGACCGGCGCCCAGCCGATGGTGTCGGACGGCCTGGTCCTGACGTACAACGGCGAGCTGTACAACGCTCCGGAGCTGCGGGCCGAACTGGCCGCCGCCGGGGCGCGGTTCCGCGGCACCTCGGACACGGAGGTGGTCCTGGAGGCGTGGCGGCGGTGGGGCACGGACTGCCTGCCGCGGCTGCGCGGCATGTTCGCGTTCGGCGTCTTCGACGAGCGCACGGGTGAACTGGTGCTGGCCCGGGACCAGTTGGGGATCAAGCCGCTGTTCTTGCTGCGGCGCGGCGGGGGCCTCGTCTTCGCCTCGGAGCTGAAGGCGCTCGCCGCCGTGTCCGGCGGTCCGCTGGAGGTGGACCACGCGGCGCTGGTGGCCTCGCTGTTGTACTACTGGGTGCCGGACTCGCGGTGCGCGTACCGCGAGGCGGAGAAGCTGCCGCCGGGGACCTGGCTGCGGTGCCGGCCCGACGGGCGGGTGGAGCGCGGCCGGTTCTGGGACCTGCGGGAGGTGGCCGCCGAGGGGCAGGAGCGAGCGCGGGCCGGGGAGCTGCCGGACCTGGCGGCCGTGGTCGAGGAGTCGACCCGGCGCCATCTGCTCGCCGACGTGCCGGTGGCGACCTTCCTGTCCGGGGGGCTCGACTCCAGTTACCTGACGGCGCTGGCGGCCCGGGAGCGGCCGGGGATCTCGGCGTACACGATCGGCTTCCGCGCCGAGGACGCCCGGTTCGAGGCGATGCCGGACGACCTGCGGCACGCCCGGCGGGTGGCGGAGCGGTTCGGCGTCGACCTGCACGAGATCGAGATCGCGCCGGACGTGCAGGACCTGTTGCCGAGGATGACGTACCACCTGGACGAGCCGATCGGCGACCCGGCGGCGATCAACACCTTCCTGATCTGTTCGGCGGCCCGGGAGGCCGGGGTGAAGGTGATGCTGTCGGGGATGGGCGCCGACGAGCTGTTCGCCGGCTACCGCAAGCACCTGGCGAACGTGATCGCGCTGCGCTACCAGCGGGTGCCGGGGCCGCTGCGGCGGGGCCTGTCGGCGGCGGTGGACCGGCTGCCGGTCGCCTCGGCCCGCCGGGGCTACCGCTCGGTGCGCTTCGCGAAGCGGTTCCTGTCCTTCGCGGACCTGCCGGAGGAGACGGCGTTCCGGCGCAGCTACACCCTGTACGACCGGGGGGAGCTGCTCGGGCTGATCGATCCGGACCTGGCGGGGACGGTGGACGACGTGCTGACCGAGCACGCGGACGTCTACCGGGACAACGAGCTGGACGACTTCGTGAACCGGATGTGCCTGGGCGACTCCCGGATGTTCCTGCCGGGCCTGAACCTCGCCTACACGGACCGCTCCAGCATGGCCGCGTCGACCGAGGTGCGGGTGCCGTACGTGGACGTCGAGGTGGTCAGGGCGGCGTTCGCGGTGCCCGGGAACCGGAAGATCGCCGGGCGGCAGGGCAAGGCGGTGCTGAAGGAGGCGGCCGTCTCGGTGCTGCCCCGGGAGATCGTGTACCGGCCCAAGGGCCTGTTCAGCGCCCCGCTGCGGGCCTGGATGAGCCGGGACCTGGCACCGCTGGTGCGCGAGGTGGTCGAGGACGGCGAGCTGGTGCGCGCCGGGTTCCTGCGCCGGGAGGCGCTGCGGCGGATGGTCGCCGAGGACGCCGCCGGACACGAGGACTACTCCAAGCACCTGTGGCACGTACTGACCCTGGAGCACTGGTACCGGAACGCGACCGGCGCGGCCGGACGGCTCCCTTCCCCGGCCGCGTAGCGGCCCGGAGCGCGCGGGGAACCGGCGCGCGGTGACATCCAACGCGCAGAGAAACAAGAGGACTTCGGTGAAACAGGTCGTGCAGAACTACAAGAGCGGCGAGCTGGCGGTGCTCGACGTGCCGGTGCCGGGCTGCAAGCCGGGCGGGGTGCTGGTGCGGACCTCCTACTCGCTGATCTCCACGGGCACCGAGCTCATGAAGGTGTCCGAGGCGGGCATGTCGATGGTGGGCAAGGCCCGTTCGCGGCCGGACCAGGTCGCGAAGGTCATGCAGAGCGTGGCCACGAACGGACTGCCCGCCACCTACCGCAAGGTGATGGGCAAGCTGGACTCCTACACGCCGCTGGGCTATTCGCTGTGCGGGGTGGTCGAGCAGGTGGGGGCCGGGGTCGACGACGTGAAGGTCGGCGACCTGGTGGCCTGCGCGGGCAACGAGCACGCGCTGCACGCCGAGGTGAACTGGGTGCCCAGGAACCTGTACGCCCGGGTGCCGGAGGGCCTCGCGCCGCGCCACGCGGCCTTCGGGACGGTCGGGGCGATCGCGCTCCAGGGCGTCCGGCAGGGCGGGCCGCAGCTCGGCGAGGTGGCGCTGGTGATCGGTCTCGGGCTGATCGGCCAGCTGGTGGTGCAGCTGCTGGCCGCCGCCGGGGTGCGGGTCGTCGGCGCCGACCCGGACCCGGCGCGCTGCGCGCTCGCGGAGGGGCTCGGCGCGGTGGCCTGCGGGGATCCCGGTTCGGCGGTGGTGGAGAACGCCGTGGCCGAGCTGACCGACGGGCACGGCGTGGACCAGGTGTACCTGGCGGCCGGCGGGGACAGCAACCAGCCCGTCGAGCTGGCCGCCCGGCTGTGCCGGGACCGGGGCCGGGTCGTGGACATCGGCAAGTGCCGCCTGGACCTGCCGTGGAACGCGTACTACGAGAAGGAGCTGGACGTCCGCTTCTCCCGCAGCTACGGCCCCGGGCGCTACGACCCGGAGTACGAGCTGGAGGGGCGGGACTACCCGATCGGCTACGTGCGCTGGACCGAGCGCCGCAACCTGGCGTGCTTCCTGGACCTGGCCGCCCGGGGCCGGGTGGACGTGGAGCCGCTGGTCTCGCACGTCGCGGACTTCGCCGACGCCGTGGAGACGTACCGGTCCCTGGAGGAGGGCGGGCTGAAGGCGGTGGCGGTGCTCTTCCGCTACCCGGAGGCGGCGGCCGAGACGGAGAAGCCGGTGGTGGCCGTGCCCGAGGTGCCCCGGGTGTCGCGGGGGTCCACGGCGAAGCCGGCCGTGCGGGCCGGGTCGCCGGTGCGGCTCGCGTTCGTCGGCGCGGGGAACTACGCGACGTCGATGCTGCTGCCGCACCTGGCGGACCGCGAGGGCGTCGAGCTGTCCGCGGTGGTGACGACGACGGCGCTGTCCGCCGCCAACGCCCGCCACAAGTTCGGCTTCGCGCGGGCCACCACCGACCTCGACGCCGTGCTCGGCGACGACGCGGTCGACGCGGTGTTCGTGGTCACCCGGCACAGCTCGCACGCCGAGCTGACCCGGAAGGCGCTGCTGGCCGGCAAGGCGGTCTTCGTGGAGAAGCCGCTGGCGCTCTCCGGGGACGAGCTGGCCGGGGTCCTCGCGGCGGTGGAGGAGTCCGGCAACGACCGGCTCCAGGTGGGCTTCAACCGCCGCTTCTCCCCGCTGCTGCGGGAGGCGAAGGAGCGGTTCGGCGCCCGGACCGGACCGGCGAGCCTGCGTTACCTGGTCAACGCGGGCCGCCTCGAACACGGCAGCTGGTACCTCCGGCAGAACAGCGAGGGCTCCCGCTTCGCCGGCGAGGGCGGCCACTTCGTCGACACGGCGAGCTGGCTGCTCGACGCCGACCCGGTCTCCGTGTACGCGGTCGCCACCCCCAGCAACGAGGACCTCCAGGTCGTCCTGGGCTACCCGGACGGCTCCACCGCCACCATCGGCTACGTCACCACCGGCGCGCCCGGCTTCCCCAAGGAGACCCTGGACCTGGTCGGCGACGGGAAGGTGCTGCGCCTCGACGACTTCGTGCGCGCCTCGGTCCACGGGAAGAAGCGGTGGGTGAGCTCGCGGCTGCCGAAGGCCCGGGACAAGGGGCAGAACGCCGAACTCGCCGCGTTCGTACGGGCGGTGCGGACCGGCGGGCCGATGCCGGTGCCGCTGGAGTCGCTCGTCGCCACCACGGCGGCCACCCTCGCCGTGCGGACCGCGCTGGCGGGCGGCGTCCCGGTGACCCTGGCGGGCACGCCGTGACCATGAGCCCGGGGTGGTACCTGCGGCGGCTGTCCGCGATGGGGCCGCGGGAGGTCGGCGGCCGGACCGTCGACGCGGTGCGCCGGCGGCGCTGGCGGTCGGCGCGGCCGGTGTGCCCGGCCGTGACCGGCGCCCGCTTCACCGCCGTGCTGCCCCCGGGGGCGCTCGCCGCGGTGCCGCCGGACGCCGCGAAGCGCCTCGTCGCCGAGGCGGACCGGCTGATGGAGGGCCGCGCCGCGTTCTTCGGCGTGGAGCGCGACGACCTGGCCGACCCGGACTGGTGGTACGACCCGAAGACCGGGCGCCGGGCGCCCTGGGGCCACGCCTTCGACGTGCCGTACCGGAACGAGGAGGCGGTCGGGGACATCAAGCAGATCTGGGAGCCGTCCCGGCACCAGTACCTCACCGTCCTCGCCGCCGCCTACGCGCTCACCGGCGAGGAGCGGTACGCCGAGCGGGTCGCCGCGCACCTGCGGTCGTGGTGGGCGGCGAACGCGCCGCTGCGCGGGGTGCACTGGGTCAGCGGCATCGAGCTGGGGATCCGGCTGCTGTCCTGGGTGTGGGTCCGGCGGCTGCTCGACGGCTGGCCGGGCGCGGCCGGGCTGTTCGAGGAGAACCCGGTGGCGGTCCGGCAGATCTGGCACCACCAGCGCTGGCTGGCCGCCTTCCCCAGCCGGGGCTCCTCGGCCAACAACCACGTGATCGCCGAGGCGGCCGGGCAGTTCGCCGCGGCCTGCGCCTTCGGCTGGTTCCCCTCGTCGGTACGCTGGCGGGCCGACGCGCTGCGGTCGCTGGAGCGGCACCTGCGGGGCAACACCTTCCCGTCCGGGCTCAACCGCGAGCTGGCGTCCGAGTACCACGGCCTGGTCCTGGAGCTGGGGCTCGCCGCGGTGGCCGAGGCGGACGCCGCCGGCGTGCCGGTGCCCCGGACGGTCCGGCTGGTGCTGCTGCGGATGACGGACGCGCTCGCGGCCGTCGTGGACGACCGGCTGCGGCCGCCCCGGCAGGGGGACTCCGACGACGGGCACGGCCTGGTCGTCGACGGGACGGGCACCGACCGCTGGGGCTCGCTGCTCGCCACCGGGGACGCCGTCTTCGGCCGGCTCGGCTGGTGGCCCGAGGTCACCGGCACCGACGTGCGGACCCCGCTGCTCGCCGCGCTGCTGCGGCCGTACGGGAGGCCGGGCACCGCTCCGGCCGTGACCCGTCCGGCGCGCCGCCCGGGCCACTTCGCCGACGCGGGGCTGACCGTGCTGCGCGGCCCCGGCGGGATCTGGTGCCGCTGCGACGGCGGCCCGCACGGCTTCCTGTCGATCGCCGCGCACGCCCACGCGGACGCGCTGTCGGTGGAGGTCCGGCACGACGGGGTCGACGTGCTCGCCGACCCGGGGACGTTCTGCTACCACGGGCAGCCCGAGTGGCGGCGGTACTTCCGGTCGACGCTCGGCCACAACACGCTGGAGCTGGACGGCACCGACCAGTCCGTCTCCGGCGGCCCGTTCCTGTGGACCCGGCACGCCCGCACCCGGGTGCTGGTCGCGGACCCGTCGGCCGGGGACACCGCACGCTGGTGCGCCGAACACGACGGCTATCCGGGGGCGGTGCACCGCCGCCGGGTGGAACTGACCCATGCGCGGCGGGAGTTGCGGGTGGTCGACGAGGTGCGCGGCGACCGGCGGCCGGTGCGCCTGGCCTTCCACCTGGGTCCGGCGGTCACGGCGGAGCTGGCGGGGAGCCGGGCGGTGCTGCGCTGGACCCGGGACGGCGAGGACCGCTCGGCGGTGCTCGACCTGCCCGGGCGGCTGGAGTGGCGGGCGCACCGCGGCGAGAGCGATCCGCCGCTGGGCTGGTACTCCGCCGGCTTCGGGCGCAAGGAGCCGGCCACCGTCCTGGTCGGTTCCGGTGTCGCCGACGGCACGGAGGAGTTCGTGACCGTGCTCGGGTTCCAGGGCTAGAGGGGGCAGGGGGAACGTGGGGTTCACGGGGCGGCGCCGGGGGGTGCCGGTGGCGGCGCTGGTCCTGGCGCTGTTCGCGGCGGGCTGCGAGGGCGCGCCGCGGGAGCGGCCGGGGGCGGGGCCCGAGACGCGGCCCGAGCCGGCCGCCGGGCCCGCGCTGCCGGTGGCCCGGGTGTGCGGGGCGCCCGCGGCCGGGCCGGCGCGGGCTCCGGCGGGGGCGGTGCCGGTCGATCCGGCGGTCGTCGGCGACCTGGTCGCGAAGACCGAGGCGCACGGCCCCGGCACCACGTTCTGGCTGCGCCCCGGCCGGCACCGGCTCGCGCCGGGCCCGTACGACCAGGTCGTGCCCAAGGAGGGGAACCGGTACGTGGGCGCGCCGGGCGCGGTGCTCGACGGGCGGCGGGTCAACCAGTACGCGTTCGGCGGCCCCGCACGGGATGTGACGATCCGTCACCTCACGGTGGAGAACTTCGCCGCGCCGCAAGACGAGGGCGTGGTCAACCACGACTCGGCGGACGGCTGGACGATCGAGCGGGCGACGATCCAGCACAACTCCGGGGCCGGGCTGATGGCCGGGGCCCGCCAGCGGCTCCTCGCGAGCTGTCTGCGCGGCAACGGCCAGTACGGGATGAACGCCTACAAGGCGGGCGACTCGATCAAGGGGCTCGTCGTGGAGGGCAACGAGATCACGGGCAACAACGCGGACGACTGGGAGCGGCGGCAGCCGGGCTGCGGCTGCTCCGGGGGCGTCAAGTTCTGGGCCGTCGACGGCGCGGACGTCGGGGGCAACTGGGTGCACGACAACCGCGGAGCCGGACTGTGGGCGGACAACAACAACAACGACTTCCTCGTCGAGCGCAACGTGCTGGAGGGCAACGACGGTTCGGCGCTGATCTACGAGACCAGCTACAACGCGGTGGTGCGGGGCAACGAGATCCGGCGGAACGGCCTCGTGGAGGGCCGGGCCGCCGCCGCGGACGGCGACGACTTCCCGTACGCGGCGGTGTACGTCTCCGAGGCGGGCGGCGAGCCGCGGCTGCCGGCCCGTACGGACCGGATCGAGATCTCCGGGAACGTGCTGGAGGACAACTGGTCGGGGATCACCCTGTGGGAGGCCGCGGACCGGTTCTGCAACAGCCCGGCCAACACCTCGACGGGCTACTGCACCCCGCTGGTGGGGGACGTCCGGCGCTGCGTCCGGCCGGCGATCGCCACCGCGCCGCTCCACGCCGACTGCCGGTGGCGGACCCGGCGGGTGGAGATCAGCGGCAACCGCTTCCGGCTGGACCCGGCCGCCGTGGGCTGCACGACGGGCTGCGGCCGGATGGCGGTGCTGGCCGATCGGGGCACCTCCCCGGCCTGGTCGCCGTACCTGGGCGGGCGGGTGGCCGAGGCGATCACCTTCGCGCAGGACAACCGCTGGCACGACAACGCCTACACGGGGCCGTGGACGTTCGTCGCCCGCGACCCGGGGCGGACGCTCGACTTCGCGCGGTGGCGGGCCGCGCCGTACCGGCAGGACGCGGGCAGCACCCTGAGCGCGCGGGACGGGGGCTGACATGACCGCGGACCACGCCGGCCCCGACGGGCGGACGGCTCCCCCGGCGAAGGCCGTGGCGACGGTGTGGGGGCTGCTCGTCCTCAACACGCTCGGCTCCGCCGGGGCGAAGACCGTCGTCGCGATCCCCCGCTCCCTCATCCAGATGGTCACCATGGGCGCGCTGGTCGCCGCCTTCGCGCTGGCGCTCGCGGTCAATCCGCGGGTGCGGATCCGGCCCGGGGCCTTCCTCTTCCTGCTGACCCTGCTGCTGGTGCCGAGCGTGATCTCCAGCGTGTACGTGGCGGCCGGGTTCGGGGCGCTGTTCCGCTGCGTCCGGCTGACGCTCTTCGTCGGCACGCTGTGGCTGCTCAGCCGCTGGTGGGACGGCGGGCTCGCCTTCGTCCGCCACCACGTCCGGCTGTACTTCGCGGTGCTCGTGCTGGTGGCCGCCGGGCTGGCCGTCGCGCCGGGCACGGCGCTGCCCGAGTACTACGGCGGGCGGCTCGTCGGCGCCCTGTGGCCGCTGACCCCGCCGCAGATCGGGCAGTACGCGGCGGTGGTCACCGGGCTGACGGTGCTGCTCCTGCTGGGCCGCCGGACCACCGGCGCGGGCGCGGCGGTGGTCGTCGTGCCCGCGCTGGTGCTGCTGGCGATGACCCACACCCGGACGGCCACCCTCGGCCTGGTCATCGCGCTGGTGGTGGCGATCGGCTCGCTCGTGCTGACCAGCGGCGCGGCCCGGCGGTTCTTCGCCTGGGCGGTGCTGTGCGCGGCGGTGGCGGCGGTGGTCTTCGGCTCGGCGCTGCGGGCGTGGTTCCTGCGCGGGCAGAGCCAGGAGAACTTCGCCAACCTCACCGGCCGGGCCAAGGTCTGGGACGCTCTCCTGGACGCGCCCCGCACGACCGGGGAGACGGTCCTCGGCACGGGCCTGGGCGACAAGTCGTTCGGCGGGCTGCCGATCGACAACAGCTGGCTGGCCGTCTACGACGAGCAGGGCCTGATCGGCGTCGTCGTCGTGGCGGCGCTGCTCGTCGCCCTCGGCGGGGTGGCGCTGCTGCGGCCGCCGTCGCTCTCCCGGGCCTGCGCGCTCTTCCTGATCTGCTACTGCGCGATCTCCTCGTACACCGAGGTCGGGCTCGGCGACGCCTCGGCGTACCTGCTGCACCTGGCACTGGCGGCCGGGCTGCTCGTGGCGCCCCCCGCCGCGCCGCCCGCGCCCCCCGAACTCCCCCACCGGCCCGCCCCGCGCTGGGCCCGCACGTCGGAGGTGACGTGAGATGCACGTCCTGGTGGTGCACAACCGCTACTCGTCGGCGCAGCCGAGCGGGGAGAACCGGGTGGTCGACGAGGAGCTGGCGCTGCTGCGCGCGGCCGGCCACCGGGCCGAGCTGTTCGAGCGGCGCAGCGACGACATCGCCGCCCGCTCGCTGCCGGGGAAGGTCGCGGTGCCGTTCCTCGTGCCGTGGAACCCTGCGGTCCGCACGGAGCTGGCCGCGCGTCTGCGGGCCGACCGGCCGGACGTGGTGCACGTCCACAACGTCTTCCCGCTGCTGTCGCCCGCGGTCCTCGCGGCCTGCGCCGACGCGGGCGTGCCGGTCGTCGCCACGCTGCACAACTACACGCAGGTGTGCCCGCCCGGCACCCTGCACCGGGCCGGCGGGCCGTGCTCCGCGTGCGTCGGGAAGGCGGTGCCGCTGCCCGCCGTCCGGCACGGCTGCTACCGGGACTCCCGGCTGGCGACCGTGCCGCTGGCGGTGAACCTGGCGGTGAACCGGCGGCGGTGGTGGACCGGCGTGGAGCGGTTCCTGTGCATCTCCGCGGCGCAGCGCGAGGTCCTGGTGCGGTCCGGGATGCCGGCCGGACGGCTGGTGGTGAAGCACAACTTCGTGCCGGACCCGGGGGTGCGCAGGACCGGCCCCGGCGAGCACCTGCTCTTCCTGGGGCGGCTGGCCGAGTCCAAGGGCGTGCGGCTGCTCATGGAGGCGTGGGACGCGCTGGCGGCGGACGGCGGGGTCGGCGTGCCGCTGGTGCTCGCCGGCGCGGGGCCGCTGGAGCGGGAGGTGGCCGCCTGGGCCGCGGGCCGGGACGACGTGCGCCACGCCGGCCTGTACGACCCGGAGCAGTGCCGCGCGGCCGTCGCGCGGTCGGTCGCCGTGGTGGCGCCCTCGCTGGCCAGGGAGACCTTCGGGCTCGTGGTCGCGGAGGCGATGGCGGCGGGGGTGCCGGCCGTCGCCGCCGGGCACGGCGGCTTCACGGAGCTCGTCGAGGACGGCGTGACCGGGCTGCTGCACCGGCCGGGCGACGCCGGTTCGCTGGCGGACGCCCTGCGCCGGATCACGGCGCGGCCGGACCCGGGCGCGGCGATGGGCCCGGCGGCCCGGAGCCGTTACGAGCGGTTCTTCAGCCCGGCCGTCGGGCTGGAGCGCCTGGTGGAGGAGTACCGCTCCGCGATCGCGGGGCGGACGGAATCGATGGGGGACAGTAGATGACACGATGCCGACTCTGCGGTGCGGCGGCGCTGGCCAGCGTCGTCGACCTCGGGGCGACGCCGCCGTGCGAGAGCTTCCTCGCGGCGGACCAGCTGGACCTGCCGGAGCCCGCCTACCCGCTGCACCTGCGGGTCTGCACGGAGTGCTGGCTGGCGCAGATCCCGCCGCTGATCACGCCGGAGGAGACGTTCACCCAGTACGCGTACTTCTCCTCGTACTCGACGTCCTGGGTGGAGCACGCGCGGACGTACGTGGCGGACGCCGCGGAGCGGGTGGGGCTCGGGCCCGGCTCCTTCGTGGTGGAGGTCGCGAGCAACGACGGCTATCTGCTGCGGCACGTGGTGGACCGGGGGATCCGCTGCCTGGGCGTCGAGCCGTCGGTGAACGTCGGCGCGGCGGCGCGGGAGGCGGGCGTGCCCACGCTCACCGCGTTCCTGTCGCCGGAGACGGGGGCGGCCGTCCGCGCCGAGCACGGCCCGGCGGACCTGGTCGTGGCCAACAACGTGTACGCGCACATCCCCGACGTGGTCGGCTTCACCGAGGGGCTGCGGGCCCTGGTCGCCGACGACGGCTGGGTCTCGATCGAGGTGCAGCACCTGCTGACGCTGATCGAGGAGAACCAGTACGACACGATCTACCACGAGCACTTCCAGTACTACACGGTGGCGTCGGCGGCCCGGGCGCTCGCGAGCGGCGGGCTGGCCCTGGTGGACGTGGAGCTGCTGCCCACGCACGGCGGGTCGGTCCGGCTGTGGGCGCGGCCCGCGGAGGTGGCGGGCGAGCCGAGCCGGAACGTGGTCGAGGTGCTGGACCGGGAGAAGGCGGCCGGACTCCAGGAGCTGTCCGGGTACACCGAGTTCTCCGAACGGGTGGCCAAGGTGCGCCGGGACCTGCTGCGGTTCCTGATCGAGGCGGCCGAGCGCGGCGAGACGGTCGTCGGCTACGGCGCCCCCGGCAAGGGAAACACCCTGCTCAACCACTGCGGGATCCGGCCCGACCTGCTGCCGTACACGGTCGACCGCAACCCCTACAAGCACGGCAGGTTCACCCCCGGCACCCGGATCCCGGTGCTGGCGCCGGAGCGGATCGCCGCCGACCGGCCGGACTACGTGCTGGTCCTGCCGTGGAACCTGCGGGCCGAGCTGACCGAGCAGCTGTCCTTCGTCGGCGAGTGGGGCGGCCGGCTCGTCTTTCCCGTACCGGAACTGAGCATCGTCGAGGTGAAGGCATGAAGGTCGTCCTCTTCTGCGGCGGTTACGGCATGCGGATGCGCAACGGCGCCTCCGACGACGTCCCCAAGCCGATGGCGATGGTCGGGCCGCGCCCGCTGATCTGGCACGTGATGCGCTACTACGCGCACTTCGGGCACACCGAGTTCATCCTGTGCCTGGGCTACGGGGCCCACCACATCAAGGACTTCTTCCTCCACTACGAGGAGACGACGTCCAACGACTTCGTGCTGCGCGGCGGGCGGACCGAGCTGCTGTCCACCGACATCTCGGACTGGACGATCACCTTCGCGCAGACCGGCATCGAGTCGCCGATCGGCGAGCGGCTGCGCCGGGTGCGGCACCACCTGGACGGCGACGAGATGTTCCTCGCCAACTACGCGGACGTGCTGACCGACGCGCCGCTGGACGAGATGGTGGAGACCTTCTCCCGGCGCGACGCCGGGGCGTCGATGATGGTGGTGCCGCCGCAGTCGTCCTTCCACTGCGTGGAGCTGGGCGAGGACGGCCTGGTGGGCGGGATCACCGCCGTGAGCGACCTGCCGCTGTGGGAGAACGGCGGCTACTTCGTGCTCCGCCAGGAGGTCTTCGACCACATACCGGAGAACGGCGACCTGGTCGCCGACGGCTGCGGCGGGCTGGCCAAGGAGGGGCGGCTGCTCGCGCAGCGGCACCGCGGCTTCTGGAAGCCGACCGACACGGTGAAGGAGCGGGCCGCGCTCGACGAGGCGTACGCGCGGGGCGACCGCCCGTGGGCCGTGTGGGAGCGGGACGGGGTGGGCGTGTGATCGGGCTCGGGGCCCGCCGTCTGGAGCGGGTCGTCGCGGTGGGCGCGCACTGCGACGACATCGCCATCGGCGCCGGCGGCACTCTGCTGACGCTGTGTCACAAGCGTCCGGGGATACGGGTGGACGCGCTGGTCCTGTCCGGCGGCGGGAGCGAGCGGGAGGACGAGGAGCGGGCCGCGCTCGCCGCCTTCTGCCCGGGCGCCGACCTGCGGCTGACCGTGCTGAAGCTGCCGGACGGCCGGCTGCCCGCGCACTGGGAGGAGGCCAAGGCCGCCGTCGAGGAGCTGCGGGCGGGGACGGAGCCGGACCTGGTGCTCGCGCCGCGCACCGACGACGCGCACCAGGACCACCGGGGCCTGGCGCGGCTGGTCCCGACCGCCTTCCGCGACCACCTCGTGCTCGGCTACGAGATCGTCAAGTGGGACGGCGACCTCGGCCGGCCGTCCGCGTACCAGCCGCTGGCGCCGGAGACCGCCGAGGAGAAGGTGCGGCTGCTCCAGGAGCACTACCCCTCGCAGCGGCACCGCCCCTGGTACGACCGGGAGGTCTTCCTGGGGCTCGCCCGGATCCGCGGCATCGAATGCCAGGCGCGCTACGCCGAGGCGTTCGCCGTCACCAAACTCACTCTCGACCTGGGGGAATGACCCATGCGCGTACTGCTGACCGGACACCAGGGCTATCTGGGCACCGTGATGGCCCCCGTCCTCGCGGCCGCCGGGCACGAGGTCGTCGGCCTGGACTCCGGGCTCTTCGCCGACTGCGTGCTGGGCCCGGTGCCCGCGGATCCGGCCGGGCACCGGGTGGACCTGCGGGACGTCACGGCCGGGCACGTGGCCGGGGTGGACGCCGTGATCCACCTGGCCGCGCTCTCCAACGACCCGCTGGGGTCGCTGGCGCCCGAGCTCACCTACGACATCAACCACCACGCCTCCGTGCGGCTCGCCCGGCTGGCCAAGGACGCCGGGGTGCGGCGCTTCCTCTACGCGTCGACCTGTTCCGTCTACGGCGCCGCGGGCGGCGACGAGCTGGTGTCCGAGGACGCCCCGCTGCGCCCGGTGACGCCGTACGCGGAGTCGAAGGTGCGGGTGGAGGACGACCTGCACGCGCTCGCCGGCGACGGCTTCACCCCGGTGTACATGCGCAACGCCACCGCCTTCGGCTTCTCGCCCCGGCTGCGCGCCGACATCGTCCTGAACAACCTGGTGGGGCACGCCCTGCTGTCCGGCGAGGTGCTCGTGCTCTCCGACGGCACGCCGTGGCGGCCGCTGGTGCACGCCGCCGACATCGCCCGCGCCTTCACCGCCGCTCTGACTGCGCCTCAGGAGGCGGTGCACGACCGGGCGTTCAACATCGGCAGCGAGGCCAACAACGTCACGGTCGCCGAGATCGCCGGGCAGGTCGCGGAGGCGGTGGACGGCGCGAAGGTGCGGATCACCGGGGAGACGGGCGCCGACCCGCGCTCGTACCGGGTGGACTTCTCCCGCTTCCGCGAGGCGGTCCCCGGCTTCGACTGCGAGTGGACCGTGAAGCGCGGCGCGCTCGAACTCGCCGACGCCTACCGGGAGCACGGGCTGACCCGGGAGGGCTTCGAGCAGCGCTTCACCCGGCTCGCCGTGCTGCGCGCCGCGTCCGGCGCGGGCACCGTCGACGACACCCTGCGGCGGCGCCCGTGACGGGGGCCGGCGAGGAGATGCACGCGCTGGTGGAGCGGCTGTACCCGCTCCGCCGGAGCATCACCGGCGACGGGGTGCGCGCCACCCTGGACATCGTCGGCGAGCACCTGCCGCTGGAGGTGCACGAGGTGCCGACCGGGACGCCGGTGCTCGACTGGACGGTGCCTCAGGAGTGGAACGTCCGGGACGCGTACGTCGCGGACGCCTCCGGCCGGCGGGTCGTCGACCTCGCCGCGTCGGCCCTGCACGTGCTCGGCTACAGCGTGCCGGTGGCGGCGCGGATGCCGCTGTCGGAGCTGCGCGGGCACCTGCACACCCTGCCGGACCAGCCGTCCCTGGTGCCGTACCGCACCAGCTACTACAAGCCGGAGTGGGGGTTCTGCCTGGCGCAGGACGTCCTGGACGCGCTGCCGGACGGCGAGTACGAGGTGCGGATCGACTCCACGCTCGCCGACGGGCACCTCACCTACGCCGAGCACGTGGTGCCCGGCGAGGTCGAGGAGGAGGTGCTCGTCTCCTGTCACGTCTGCCACCCGGCGCTGGCCAACGACAACATGGCGGGCGTGGCGGTGGCGGTGTTCCTGGCCCGGGAGCTGGCGGAGCGGAAGCCGCACCACACCTACCGCTTCCTCTTCGCGCCCGGCACCATCGGGGCGATCACCTGGCTGGCCCGGAACCGGGAGCGGGTCGGCCGGGTGGCGCACGGGCTCGTGCTGGCCTGCGCGGGCGACCCGGGCTCCGTGACGTACAAGCGGAGCCGGCGGGGCGACGCCGGGATCGACCGGGTGCTGCGGCACGTCCTGGCCGCGTCCGGACGGCCGCACGAGATCCGGGAGTTCACGCCGTACGGCTACGACGAGCGGCAGTTCTGCTCGCCGGGGTTCGACCTCCCCGTGGGCTCGCTGACCCGGACGCCGTACGCCGAGTACCCCGA
Source organism: Streptomyces filamentosus (assembly GCF_014654895.1). Taxonomy (GTDB): domain Bacteria; phylum Actinomycetota; class Actinomycetes; order Streptomycetales; family Streptomycetaceae; genus Streptomyces; species Streptomyces filamentosus. The sequence goes on from NZ_BNBE01000001.1 coordinate 662,367, forward strand.
GTACCACACCTCGGCGGACGACCCGGACTTCGTCTCCCCGGCGGCGCTGGCGGACACCCTCGCCGTCTGCCGGGAGGCGTTCGCCGTGCTCGACCGCAACCGCCGGTACGTCAGCCTCAGCCCGTACGGCGAACCGCAGTTGGGGCGGCGGGGGCTGTACGACGCGCTCGGCGGGCGCAGCGACGCCAAGCAGGCCCAGATGGCCATGCTGTGGGTGCTGAACCTCGCCGACGGCGGACACGACCTGCTGGACGTCGCCGAGCGGTCCGGGCTGCCGTTCGACGCGATCGCCGACGCGGCCGACGCGCTGGCCGGCGCCGGGCTGCTCAAGGCGTGACGCGGATGACCACCGAGGAGGAGAGGACGACGCGTCCGGCCGGATCGGCCCGGCGGGCCCTCGCGGGCCGGCTGTCCTGGGGGCTCGCCGACCAGGCGGCCTCCAGCATCTCCAACTTCGCGGTGGGGATCTACGTCGCCCGGTCGCTGGGGCTGACCGCCTTCGGCCTGTTCAGCCTGGCCTGGGTGACCTACGGCGTGGTCCTCAACGTCTCCCGGGGGCTGGCCACCGATCCGCTGGTGGTGCGCTTCAGCGGCGTGCCGGACGCGGACTGGCGGCCGGCCGCGGCCCGCGCGTCGGGCACGGCGCTCGGCGTCGGCGCCGCGCTCGGCGCGGCGTCGCTGGCGGCGGGGCTCGCGCTCGGCGGCGCCCTGGGGACGGCGTTCGCCTGCCTCGGCGTCGTCCTGCCGGGGCTGCTGCTCCAGGACGCGTGGCGGTTCGCCTTCTTCGCCGCCGGCGACGGTCGGAAGGCGTTCGTCAACGACGTGGTGTGGGCCGTCGCGCTCGTCCCCGCCCTGGTGGCGGCGGCCCGGGTGGGCGGGGTGCCCGCCTTCCTGCTCGCCTGGGGCGGGTCCGCCGCGGTGGCCGCCGCGTACGGCTGCGTCCAGTCCGGCGTCCGGCCCCGGCCGGGCGGGGCGCGGGCGTGGCTGCGCGACCACCGCGACCTGGGCTCGCGCTACCTCGTCGAGAACGTCACCAACAGCGGCGCGAGCCAGCTGCGGGCGTACGGGCTCGGCGCGATCGTCGGCGTCGGCGCGGTGGGGGTGGTCCGGGGCGCCGAGCTGCTCCTCGGGCCGTTCCTCGCCGTGCTGATGGGCCTGTCCCTGGTCACCGTCGCCGAGGCGGCCCGGGTGCTGCGGCGGGCCCCGCACCGGCTCGGCACCTTCTGCCTGCTGCTCGGCGGCGGGCAGGCCGTCGCCGCGCTGCTCTGGGGCGGGGCGCTGCTGCTCGTCCCGGACGCGGCCGGCGCGTTCGTCCTCGGCGACGTCTGGAGCGGCGCCTCCGGGCTCGTCGTGCCGGTCACCGTCGGCGTCGCGGCGGCCGGGCTCGGCACCGGCGCGGCGGCCGGGCTGCGCGCGCTCGGCGCGGCCCGCCGCAGTCTGCGCAGCCAGCTGGTCGCCTCCGCCTGCTACGTCGCCGGCGGGCTCGGCGGGGCGGCCCTGGCCGGGACGTCCGGTTCGGCCTGGGGCGTCGCCGCGGCGACCTCGGCCGGTTCGGCCGTGTGGTGGCTGCACCTGCGGTCCGCCCTGCGCGAGAACCACGAGAACTCCCTTACCGAAGCGAGGACTTCATGACCGCCCGTCCCAGGCTGAGCATCGGCCTGCCCGTCTACAACGGCGAGGAGTACCTCGCCGAGTCCTTCGACGCCCTGCTGGGCCAGACCTACGGGGACTTCGAACTGGTCGTCTCCGACAACGCCTCGACCGACGGGACCCAGGACATCTGCCGGGAGTACGCCGGGAAGGACTCCCGGATCCGCTACCTCCGGCTGCCCCGGAACATCGGCGCCGCCCCCAACCACAACCGCGTCTTCGCCGAGTGCCGGGGCGAGCTGTTCAAGTGGGCCTCGCACGACGACCTGTACGCGCGGGACCTGCTGCGGCGCTGCGTGGAGGCGCTGGACGAGCGGCCGGAGGTGATCCTCGCCCACGCCGACCAGGCCGTCATCGACGAGGAGGGCCGGGTGAAGGTGCCGTACGCGTACGGCCTCGCGACCGCCTCGCCGTCCGCGCCGGTCCGCTTCCGCAGCATGCTCTTCGAGCCGGGCGGCGACGACTTCTACGGGGTGATGCGGGCCGACGTGCTGCGCCGGGTGAAGCCGCACGACAGCTACCACCACGCGGACCGCACCTTCGTCGCCGAGATCGGCCTGAACGGCCCCTTCCACCAGGTGCCGGAGCTGCTGTACTTCCGCCGCGACCACCCCACCCGGGCCGAGCGGGCGAACCCCTCCAAGCGGTCCCGGTGCGTCAACCTGGACCCGCGCCGGGCGGGGCCGCTGCACCCGACGCCCCGGCTGCTCGCCGAGTACGTGTGGGGGTTCGTCGCGGCGATCCGGCGGGCGCCGCTCTCCGCCGCCGACCGGCGCGCCTGCTACCGGCACCTGGCCGAGTGGGCGGCCAGCCGGGCCCGGCCGGGCGCCGGCGAGCGGGTCGAGGACCGCGCCCCGGTGGACCCGGACGAGCCGACCGTCTCCGTCGACGAGCTCGTCGCCGGGCGGGAGGGCCGCACGGGGAGGACGGCGTGACGCCGCCGCGCGTCGGGGTCTTCGGGCTGCTCGGCTCCGGGAACCTCGGCAACGACGGCTCGCTGGAGGCCCTCCTCGGGCACCTGCGCGCCGCCCGTCCGGACGCGGTGGTGGACGCGCTGTGCGGCGGCCCGGAGGCCGTGACCGAGCGGTACGGGATCCCCGCGACCCGGCTGCACTGGTACCGGGGCGAGTACCGGACCGCGTCCCGGGCGGGCGCGGTCGCCGGCAAGGGGCTGGGCAAGCTCGTCGACGCGGTCCGCACGGCCGCCTGGGTGCGCCGGCACGACGTGGTGGTGGTGCCGGGCATGGGCGTCCTGGAGGCCACGCTGCCGCTGCGGCCGTGGGGCTTCCCGTACGCGCTGTTCCTGCTCTGCGCGGCCGGCCGGCTGACCGGCACCCCGGTCGCGCTGGTCGGCGTCGGCGCCGCCCCGATCGCCGACCGGGCGACCCGGGCCCTGGTCCGCCGGGCGGCGCGGCTCGCCGCGTACCGCTCCTACCGCGACGAGCCGTCCCGCGACGCGATGCGGGCGATGGGCGTGGACACCGCGCGCGACGCGGTCCACCCGGACCTCGCCTTCGCCCTGCCCGCCCCGGCGGCTTCCCCTCCGGCTCCCCCGTCGGCTTCCCCGTCGGGGACGGTCTGCGTCGGCGTGATGGACTTCCACGGCGGGAACGACGACCGGGCGCGGGCCGGGGAGATCCACCGGCGCTACGTCGACGGGACGACCCGCCTCGTCCGGGCGCTGGTGGCGGAGGGTCGGCCGGTCCGGCTGCTCACCGGCGACGCCTGCGACGCAGCGGTCGTCACCGCGATCCTCGACGCGGTGGACTCGCCGCTGGTCACCGCCTCCGGCGCGGCCTCGCTGGCCGAGCTGACGGCGGAGGCGGCGGCGGCCGACGCCGTGGTGGCGACCCGCTACCACAACCTGGTGTGCGCGCTGAAGGCCGGGACGCCGACGCTTTCCCTCAGCTACGCCGCGAAGAGCGACGCGCTCATGGAGCGGATGGGCCTCGGCGCGTACCGCCATCCGGCGCGCGAGGCGGACGCCGGCCGGCTCCTGGAGCAGTTCCGGGAGCTGGAGAGGAACGCGCCGGAGCTGCGCCGCGTCCTGGCCGAGCGGAACGCGACTGTCTCCCGCCAACTGCACGACTTTCTGAACGCGTTGACCGATGCCCTGTTCCCGGCGAAGAGCCGCACCGTGAAGGAAACCGCATGAAGGCGACCGAAGTCCCGGAGATCACCGGGGCGTTCCTCTTCGAGCCGACCCCGCACACCGACGAACGCGGCTCGTTCTGCCGCACCTTCGACGCCGACGTGGTCCGCTCGGCGGGCCTCGACCCGGACGCCTTCGTCCAGGACAGCCTGTCCCGCTCGGTCCGGGGCGTGCTGCGCGGGCTGCACCTGCGCTCCGGCGCGGGCGAGGCGAAGCTGGTGCGGTGCTCGTACGGCAGGATCTTCGACGTCGTCGTCGACCTGCGGGCGGACTCGCCGACGTACCTGAACCGGGCCTTCTTCGAGCTGTCCGACGCGACGCAGACGACCCTGTACGTCCCGGCGGGCTGCGCGCACGGCTTCCAGGCGCTGACCGACCCCGCCGACGTGTCGTACCGGATCGACCGGCGCCACGACCCGGCCGAGGACGTGACGATCGCCTTCGACGACCCGGACCTCGCCGTGCCCTGGCCGCTGCCGGTCAGCGGGACGTCCGCGCGGGACCGGGGGGCGCCGGGCCTCGCCGCGTTCCTGAAGACCCGGGAGGAGGGCAGGTGACCGTGGACCACGAGGAGTTCGACCTCCCCCTGTCGCGGGAGGCCAACGAGCGGCTGCACGCCCTGGTGCCGGGCGGCGCGCACACCTACGCCAAGGGCGACGACCAGTACCCCGAGGGCCTGGCGCCGGTCATCAGCCACGGCGAGGGCGCCCACGTGTGGGACGTCGACGGCAACCGCTACGTCGAGTACGGCTCCGGCCTGCGGTCGGTCAGCCTCGGCCACGCCCACCCCCGCGTGGTCGAGGCGGTGCGGCGGGAGGTCGGCCGCGGCACCAACTTCGTCCGCCCGTCCCTCCTGGAGGCCGAGGCGGCGGAACGCTTCCTGGCGACGGTGCCGACCGCCGAGATGGTGAAGTTCGCGAAGAACGGCTCCGACGCCACCACCGCCGCGGTGCGCCTGGCCCGCGCGGTCACGGGGCGCTCCCTGGTGGCGCTCTGCGCCGACCACCCGTTCTTCTCCACCGACGACTGGTTCATCGGCACCACGCCGATGTCGGCGGGCATCCCGGACACCGGTCTCACCGTGACGTTCCCCTACGGGGACCTGGCCGCCACCGAGGAGCTCCTCGTCCGGCACGCGGGCGAGGTCGCCTGTCTGATCCTGGAGCCCGCCACCCAGACCGAGCCGCCGCCCGGCTACCTCGCCGGGCTGCGCGCGCTGGCCGACCGGCACGGCTGCGTGCTGGTCTTCGACGAGATGATCACCGGTTTCCGCTGGTCGGAGGCGGGCGCGCAGGGGCTGTACGGGGTCGTCCCCGACCTCTCGACCTTCGGCAAGGCGCTGGGCAACGGCTTCGCGGTGTCCGCGCTGGCCGGGCGCCGCGAGGTGATGGAGCGCGGCGGGCTGCGGCACGGCGAGGACCGGGTGTTCCTGCTCTCCACCACCCACGGCGCGGAGACCCACGCGCTGGCCGCCGCGATGGCCGTGCAGGCCACGTACACGGAGGAGGGCGTCACGGCCCGGCTGCACGCCCTGGGCGAGCGGCTGGCCGCGGGCGTCCGGGAGGCCGCGGCCGCCATGGGCGTCGGGGAGCACCTGGTGGTGCGCGGCCGGGCCAGCAACCTGGTCTTCGCCACGCTCGACGAGCGGGGCCGGCCCTCGCAGGAGTACCGCACCCTCTTCCTGCGGCGGCTCCTCGCGGGCGGGGTGCTGGCCCCGTCGTTCGTGGTGAGCGCCGCCCTCACCGACGCCGACGTCGACCGCACCGTCGACGTGGTGGGCCAGGCCTGCGCGCTCTACCGCAAGGCCCTGGACGCCGGCGACCCCGCCCCCTGGCTGGGCGGCCGGCCGGTGAAGCCGGTCTTCCGCCGCCGGGCGTGACCTCAGGCGGGGTTCGCTCCCCCGGCGGGCCCCGCCGCCCGGTCGACCGCCCACGCGGTGGCCGGGACCACCGCGAGCGCGGTGCACCAGCCGCCGAGGGCGTCGGTGGGGTAGTGGGCGCCCAGCTTGATCTGCGCCCACCCCATGACCGCGCCGCCGAGCAGCGCCGCGCCGAGCACGAGGGCCGCGCCCGCGGCCGGGCCGAGGCCGAGCCGGCCGGCGAGCAGCAGCGCCACCACGAGGGCGAGGGCGGTGAGGAAGGCGGTGTGGCCGCTCGGATAGGCCAGGTACCCGCCGTGGATGGTCCGGCCCACCAGGGGCTTGAGCAGCGTCGTCGCCGCCACGGCGGCCCCGGGGCCCGCGACGGCGAGGACCGCCGCCCGGGGCCGCCGCAGGGCCAGGCACCCGGCCGCCACGGCGGCCACCAGCACCGCCGCCCCGGCCGGCTCGCCCAGGAGGTCCACCGCGTGGGCGACGTCCCACCAGGGCGTCCCCGGCCCGCCGGCGGCGGCCCACACCCGCAGGTCCACCGCCCGGGGCCCGCTGTCCCCCGCGTACAGCGCCCCGCTCGCCGCGACCACCGCCGCGGCGAGCACCGCGACCGTTCCGAGCCACCTCCGCACCGCCACCGGCAGCACCACGGCTCCGCCTCCCCCGGTCGTCCCGTTCCGTCGTCGTGATCCGTCGTCGTGATCCGTCGTCGCGATCCGTGTCGTGATCCGTCGTCGCGATCCGTGTCGTGATCCGTGTCGTGATCCGTCGTCCTGATCATCGTGCGCCCCTGGCGGCCCGCCGTCCCGCTTTCGCGGATTTCCCCGCTCTTCCCGATCGGCTCTCCCGGGGGTTCCCCCCTCGAATTCCCCTTCCCCGCCGGGCTCCAGCGGTTCTCCAGCGGACGGGAAGCGATCCGGTGGGCGTTCGGGCAGGATGGCAGGTGATCTGCGACCTACACCGAGGAGCGCTCCCATGCAGGTGACTCAGGACCAGGTGCTCGCCTGGCGGCTGCGGCAGCAGAGCCTTGCCCCGCGGCAAAAGTCCTCCGTGGCGCGGCTGGTGCGGGAGCTCGCCGGGGTGCAGGCCCAGGTGGCCTCGTCCGCGGAGCTCGCCCTCGCCACCCGGCAGACGGCGCCGGAGGACGGCGCCGTGGAGAAGGCCCTGGAGGCGCGCGAGGTCGTCAAGACCTGGGTCATGCGGGGCACCCTGCACCTCGTCGCGGCCGAGCACATGGCGGCCTACCTGTCCCTGATGGCGGCGGCCAAGACCTGGGAGAAGCCGTCCTGGCAGCGGACCTTCGGGGTCACGCCGCCGCAGATGCGGGAGCTCGGCGAGGCCATCGACGAGATCCTCGCCGGCCGGACCCTCACCCGCCAGGAGCTCACCGAGGCCCTGGTCGCACAGGACCGGTTCGCCTCCCTGGAGGCGCAGCTGACGTCCGGCTGGGGGACCGTGCTCAAGCCGCTGGCCTGGACGGGGAAGCTGTGCCACGGCCCGAACCAGGGCAACCGCATCACCTTCGCCTCGCCCCGCGACCGGGTGCCCGGCTGGTCCGGGCCGATGGACCCGGAGGAGGCGGCCCGGGTCGTGATCCCCGCGTACCTCGGGGCGCACGGGCCGGCGACGCCGGAGACCTTCGACGCCTGGCTGACGCGCAACGCGCACCGCAAGACCGCGGTGCGCGGCTGGTTCGCCTCGCTCGGCGACCAGCTGGCGAAGGTGGAGGTCGACGGGACGCCGTGCTACGCGCGCGCCGAGGACGTGGACGCGCTGGCGGCGGCCGAGCCCTCCGAGGAGGTGCGGCTGCTGGCCGGCTTCGACCAGTACGTGCTGGGTCCCGGCACGTCCGACACGCGCGTCCTGCGGGCGGAGCGGCGCAAGGCCGTGAGCCGCACCTCCGGCTGGATCACGCCCGTGGTGGTGCACCGGGGGCGGGTCGCCGGGGTGTGGGAGGCCGACGGCGGGACGGTGGACGTACAGGTGTTCTCCGAGAGCGGTCCGGTGCCGAAGGACGCCCTCAAGGCCGAGGTCGCGCACCTGGAGGCGTGCCACGGCCGGTCGTACGCGCTGTCGGTGCGGACCGTCTGAGGTCCGGCCGGCGGGACCGGGGCGGGGAGGGAGCGGGATCGCCGCTCCCTCCCCGCCCCGGTCTACGGGCGGCCTCCGCGCGGTGACGCGGGGCCGTCCGTGGAGTGGGGCCGGGGTCAGCGGGCCAGGGGTCGGCCCGGCATGAAGGACGACAGCGGGGTGTCGCCGCCGTCCCCGGCGGTCGCCTGCCGCAGCACGGCGAGGACGTCCTCGATGCGCGCGAGTCCCGTCTCCCGGTGCCACAGGCCGGTGTTGAGTTCGAGGGCCATGCTCAGCCGATCGGGCCGGGCCTGGCCGTGGAAGGACATCTCGTAGCGGGCGGTGCCGTGCGAGACGAGCTCGTACTCCGCCGTGACGCCCGGCAGGTCCAGCGGCATCCACATGGCCAGCTGGAGTTCGCAGGTGACCTGGAAGAGGGGCTGCCGGCTGCCGGAGCGCTTCGGCCGCAGGGCGTCGACCATGTCGGCGACGGGGAGCCGCTGGTGGTCGTACGCGTCGAGGAGCCGGTCGCTGACGCGGCGCTGGAACTCGGCGAACGTCGGATCGCCCGAGCAGTCGACGCGCAGCGGCAGCACGTTGAGGAAACAGCCCATGAGCTGGTCGGCACCGGGCTGGGTGCGGTTCTCGCAGGGGACGCCGATCACGATGTCGTCCTCGCCGGTCAGCCGGTGCAGCGCGGTGAGGACGGCGGCGAGGAAGACCGTGAAGACCGTGGTCTTCCGGGTCCTGGCCGCCTCCGACATGGCGGAGAACAGCTCCCCGGGCGCCCAGCCCTGGAGGAACTCGCCCTCCTGGCCGACGTCCGCCGTGCGGGGCAGGTCGGTGTCCAGGCGCAGTTCGGGGGCCCCGGTCAGCCGCCGCACCCAGTGGCGGCGCAGCCGCTCGCCCTCCGGTCCGGCGAGCATCGCGCGCTCGTCCGCGACGAGTTCGGCGATGCCGGTGGCGAGCGGCGGCAGCCGGTGGTCGCGGCCCTCGACGCGGGCCCGGTAGAACTCGGACAGCTCCCGCATGAACAGCGTCATCGACACCTCGTCGGTGACGAGGTGGTGGAACAGCAGGTGCAGGACGTGCTCCTCCTCGCCCAGCCGCACCAGGCGGACCTTCAGGAGCGGGCCGCGCTCCAGGTCGAGGGGGGTGTGGGCGGTCTCCTCGCGGAGCCGGGCGGCCTCCAGGGCGCGCTCCTCGGGCCCGGTGCCGGTCAGGTCGACCAGCGGGACGGGCACGTCGAGGTGCGGCACGATGCGCTGGCGGGGCTCGGCGTCGACCTCGACGAAGGTGCTGCGCAGGGCCTCCTGCCGGGCCACGACGTCGCCGACCGCCCCCTGGAGCGCGGCCGTGTCGAGCGGGCCGCGCAGGGTGAGGAGCATCGGGACGGTGTGGGTGAGCGTGCCGGGGTTCTTCTGCTCGGACAGCCAGATCTGGAGCTGGGAGGAGGCGAGCGGGACGAGCCGCACGGTGTCGGCGGCCGGGGCCTTCGGGGCGGCCTCCGGGGCCTGGCCGGGTGCGGGCTCCAGGTCGGTCAGACTGTCCGTCAGCTGGGCGACGCTGCGGACCAGTTCGTCGATCTCCGGGTGCGTGCGCTGGATCTCGGCGGTCAGCAGCGCGGGCGTGGGGTTCTCGAAGAGGGTGCGCAGCGGCAGGCGGATCGCGAAGGTCTCGCCGATCCGGCCGACGAGCTTCGCGGACAGCATGGAGTGGCCGCCCATGACGAAGAAGTCGTCGTCGGGGCCGACCTCCGGCACCTCCAGCTCCTGCGCCCAGACCTCGCGGATCAGGGAGAGCAGCATCGAGTCGGCGTCCGGCGCCGGGCCGGTGTCCGCGCCGGCGCCGTCCGCGTCCTCGTCGGGGAGGTCGACGGCGGTGACGGGGAGGGCCGAGAGAGGGAGCGCCGGGTCCCCGGTCCAGGCCCGCAGCACGGCCGCGTACTCGGCGAGGAGGAGGCCGATCTCGTCGGCGGTGAACAGCTCGGTGTCGTACTCGACCCAGGCGCGCAGCCGGCCGGGGGCCAGGTCGATCTCGGTGATGGTGTCGAGGCGGCCGCGGGTGCGGTCGACCTCGAAGGGCTCGGCGGTCGCGGCGCCGAAGGCCGGTGCGGACACCGGGGAGATCCGGGGCAGGAAGAGGTGCTGGAGGAGGGCGTTGCGGCTGTCGGAGCGGCCGCCGCCGGGGAGCACGGTCTCGACGATCCGGCCGAGGCTGATCCGGCCGTGGCCGGCGGCGGCGGAGACGGCGCGGCCCGCGCGGCCGATGAGCTCCTCGAAGGAGGGGTCGGCGGAGGCGTCCAGGCGGACCGGCACGGTGTTGGCGAACTGGCCGACGACCTGCTCCAGTTCGGGCATGTCGCGGCCGGGGACCATGGTGCCGAGGACGAAGTCCTCGCGGCCGGTGCGGCGGGCGACGAGTCCGGCGAAGGCGGCGAGCGCGGTGACGTAGCCGGAGGTGCGGTGCCGGCGGGCGAGGGCGAGCAGCGGGTCGGCGAGGTCGTCGCCGAGGGGGAACTCGGCGCGGGCGCCCGCGGTGCCCTTCCGGGCGGGGCGCGGGCGGCCGGCGCGCAGGTCGAGGACGCCCGGCACGCCGCGCAGGGCCTCCTGCCAGTGGGCCAGTTCGGCGCCCTCCACCGCGTCGCGGGTGTCGCGCTCCCAGACGGCGAAGTCGCCGAACTGGAGCTCGGGTTCGGGGACGCCGGAGATCCGGCCCTCGGTGAACGCCTCGTAGTCGCGGACGATCTCGCCGAGGACGAGGGAGGCGGAGGTCGCGTCGCACACCACGTGGTGGCAGGCGAGGACGAAGACGGAGGTGCCGGCGTCGGCGTCGATGAGGAGGGCGCGCAGCAGCGGTCCCTCGGCGAGGTCGACGGGCCGTTCCACGAAGTCGGTGGCGGCGGCCCGGGTGGCCTCCTCGCGGTGCTCGGGCGGGATGCCGAGGACGCTGGCGAAGCCGAGGGGCGCCTTGTCGGGAGGGGGCAGCACCCGCATCACCGGGACGCCGTCCACCGTGGGGACCACCGTGCGCAGCGCCTCGTGGCGGGCGATGACGGCGAGCAGGGCCCGGCCCAGGGCCTCGCGGTCGACGGGCCCGGTCAGCCGCAGTCCGCCGCACTCGGTGTAGAGGGTCCGGCCGGGCTCCATGGTCTCGGCGAACCACAGCTGGGCCTGGACGGGGGTGAGCGGCAGCCGCTCCTGGTCGGGGTGCATCTCGGGGGTTCTCCTTGGTCCGTGGTCGTGGGGTCCGGGGCTCACTCGTCGCCGAGCGCGGCGAGCATGGCGTCGATCTCGGCCTCGCTCATCCCCGCGAGGGCGGTCTCGCTGTCCGCTGCCATGCCGGCGCCCGCCTCGCGGGAGTCCGTGCCCGTGTCGATCTCGGTGGCCATCTCGCGCAGGCCGGGGTGCTGGAAGAGGCCGGCGATGGGCACCTCGCGGCCGAGGCGCTCGCGGATGCGGGAGACGAGCTGGACGACCATCAGGGAGTGGCCGCCGATGTGGAAGAAGTCGTCGTCGAGGCCGACCTGGGGGAGGCGGAGGAGTTCCTGCCAGATCTCGGCGAGCGCCTTCTCGGTGTCGGTCTCCGGCGGCACGTGGACCCGGGCCCGGGCGTCGGGGCCCGCGCCGGGGTCGGGCAGGGCCCGCCGGTCGAGCTTGCCGTTGCGGGTGAGGGGGATGGCGTCGAGGGTCTCGTAGACGGTGGGGACCATCCACTCGGGCAGGCCGCGGCCGAGGGCCCGGCGCAGTTCGCGGCCGGTGGTTTCGGCCCCCTCGGCGGGGACGACGTAGGCGACGAGGCGGCGGCTGCCGGTGGCGTCGGCCTGGGTGACGACGACGGCGTCGACGACGCCGGGGAGGGCCAGGAGGGCGGAGCGGATCTCGCCGAGCTCGATGCGGTGGCCGCGGATCTTGACCTGGCCGTCGGCGCGGCCGAGGTAGCAGAGTTCGCCGCCGGGGAGCCTGCGGGCGAGGTCACCGCTGCGGTACATGCGGGCGCCGGGTTCTGCGGTGAAGGGGTCGGGGAGCATCCGGTCGGCGGTGAGGTCGGGCCGGCCGAGGTAGCCGAGGGCGACGCCGGCGCCGCCGACGAAGAGCTCGCCGGGGACGCCCGGCGGGACGGGGTGCAGGTCCTCGTCGAGGACGTACAGGGCGAGGTCGCGCAGGGGGTCGCCGATGACCGAGTCGGTCGCGGCGGCGTCGGCGGCGGTGATCCGGCGGTGGGTGACGTGGACGGTGGTCTCGGTGATGCCGTACATGTTGACGAGCCGGGGCGCGTCGTCGCCGTAGGCGGCGAACCAGTCGGCGAGGGAGGTCGGTTCGAGGGCCTCGCCGCCGAAGACCACGTATCGCAGGGCGAGTTCCGGCTTGCGCTCCAGGACGATCCGGCTGACCTGGGCGAAGGAGGACGGGGTCTGGTTGAGGACGGTGACGCCCTCGTCGGCGAGGAGGGCGGCGAACTCGTCGGCGGCGCGGGTCACCCAGTGCGGGACGACGACGAGCCGGCCGCCGTGCAGGAGGGCGCCCCACAGCTCCCAGACGGAGAAGTCGAAGGCGTGGGAGTGGAACATCGTCCACACGTCGTCGGGGCCGAAGTCGAAGTGCTCCTCGGCGGAGGTGAAGAGGCGCAGCGCGTTGGCGTGGCTGACGACGACGCCCTTGGGCACGCCGGTGGAGCCGGAGGTGTAGATGATGTACGCGGGGGCGCCGGAGTCCACCCCGGAGGGGGGCACGGGGGTGTCGGGGAAGGCCGCGAGGGGGTCCTCGCCGCCGTCGCCGTCGAGGAGCAGGGCGGGCGGGGCGGGGTCGGGGTGGCGGGCGGCCAGGTCGGCGGTGGTGACGACGGCGGCGCAGTTCGCGTCGGCGAACTGCACGGCGGTGCGCTCGGGCGGGTTGTCGGCGTCGACGGGGACGTACGCGGCGCCGGTCTTGAGCACGCCGAGGAGGACGGCGGGCAGGTCGGCGCAGCGGTCGAGGTGGACGCCGACGTTGCGGCCGGGGCCGGCGCCGAGCGCGCGCAGGGCGTGGGCGTAGCGGTTGGAGCGGCGTTCCAGGGTCGCGTAGTCCTGCCGCTCGTCCTCGAAGGTGACGGCGATGCGGTCGGCGTGGCGGGCGGCGGTGGCGGTGAAGCGTTCGTGGAGGGTGGTGCCGGTGCCGGCCGGCGGGGCGGCGGGCGTGCCGAGGAGCCGGGCGCGCTCGCCGGCGCCGAGGAGGTCGAGGTCGGCGACGGGGGTGTCGGGGCGCCGGACGGCGTCTTCGAGGAGGCGGTGCATCCGGTCGAAGAAGGAGCCGAGGGTGCTGTCGTCGAACAGCTCGTCGTTGTAGGGGAGGTAGCCGGTGACGGTGCCGTCCTCGACCCACAGCTCGGCCATCATGTCGTAGTGGGTGGCGCCGCCGCCGAGGTCGGCGTACTCCACCTCGGTGCCGGGGATGGCCGGCGGCACGGGCGGCGCGTCGCGCAGGCTGAAGGAGGTCTGGAAGACGGGCGTGGAGCCGGGGCTGCGGCGGGTGTTGAGGGCCTGGACCAGCATCTCGAAGGGCAGGTCCTGGTGGGCGAACGCCTCGTTGGAGGCGTGGGTGACCCGGCGCAGCAGCTCGCGGAAGGAGGGCCGGTCGCCGAACTGCACGCGGATGGGCAGCCAGTTGAGGAAGTACCCGATCATCGACTGGAGTTCGGGGCGGCTGCGGCCCGCGACGGGCACGCCGACGACGATGTCGTCCTGGCGCACGTGCCGGGACAGCGCGGCGAAGTAGGCGGCGAGGAACGCCTGGTGGAGGGTGGCGCCCTCGGCTCCGGCGAGGTCGCGCACCGAGCGGGTCAGGGCGGGGGCGAAGCGGACCGGGTGGAAGCGTCCCCGGGTGCGGCGCTCGGCGGTGCGGGGCCGGTCCAGGGGCAGTTCGAGGACCTCGGGGGCGTCGGCGAGGGCGTCCTTCCAGAAGTCGAGCTCGCGCCGGAGGTTCTCGCCGGTGAGGGTCTCGCGCTGCCAGTGCGCGAAGTCGGGGTAGTGGAGGTCCGGGGCGGCGGGGGCGGGGGCGCCGCCCAGTTCCGCCGCGTACAGGGCGCCGATCTCGCCCAGCAGGATGCCGAGGGACCAGTAGTCGGAGACGATGTGGTGCTGCACGATCAGCAGCAGCCACTCCTCCTCGGCGGTGCGGTGGAGGCGGACCCGCAGGAGCGGGCCGTGCTCCAGGTCGAAGGGTTCGAGGACGGCGTCACAGGCCCGCCGCTCCGCCTCCCGGCGGGCGTCGGGCAGGCCGCGCAGGTCGTCGACGACGAGCGGGACCTCGACCCGGTCGAGCACGGTCTGCACGGGCCCCCGCGGGGTCTCGGTGAAGACGGTCCGCAGCGACTGGTGCCGCCGCACGGTGTGCTGGAGGGCGCGCCGCAGGGCCTCGGGGTCGAGCGGGCCGCGCAGCCGGAGCGCCGTCGGCACGTGGAAGACCTCGCGGAACGGCACCAGCCGGTCCATGAACCAGAGGCGCTCCTGCTCGTACGAGAGCGCCAGTCCGCCGTCCCCGGTGGGCCGCGGGCCGATCCCCCGCTCCTGCGGGGGCTCCTCGGCGCCCTCCCCGGCGAGCATCCGGAGGGCGAGGTCGCGTCGTCGCGGGTCGAGGGCGGCGAGCCGTCGCGCGACGTCGTCGTCCAGGTGCAGGGCCAGGTCTGTCATGGCGGGCTCCATCGGGTGGTCCGGGTCTCTTCGAGGCGGGTGCGGGGGCGGCGGGCGGTCAGCGGGCGGTGAAGCCGCCGTCCACGACGAGGCAGGTGCCGGTGACGCCGCCGGCGGTGTCGGCGGCGAGCCAGAGGACGGCTTCGGACACCTCCCGGGCGGTGACCAGGCGGCGCAGCGCGTGGTAGGAGGCGGAGCTGCGCTCGTAGTCCTCCAGGGAGCTGCCGATGGACGCGGCGACGGCCGCGGTGCTCTCGGTGCGCAGGGCCGGGTCGGCCTCGACGGTGGTGGGGCAGACGGCGTTGACGCGGATGCCGAGCCGGCCGTACTCCAGCGCGAGGGCCTTGGTGAGGCCGACGACGGCGTGCTTGGAGGCGACGTAGCTGGAGAACATCTCGAAGGCGACGAGTCCTCCGGTGGAGGCGGTGTTGACGATGGCGCCGCTGCGCCGCTCCGCCATGTGCGGGAGGACGGCGCGGGCGCAGCGCCAGGTGCCGTTGAGGTTGACGTCGACGACGAGCTGCCAGTCCTCCTCGGAGAGTTCGTGGGACATGACGCCGCCGGGGGCGAGCAGTCCGGCGTTGTTGACGAGGACGTCGATGGCTCCGAACTCGTCGAGGCCGGCGGCCACGGCGGCGTCGACCTGGCTCTGGTCGCGGACGTCGGCGACGGCGGTGACCACCCGGCTGCCGAGGCGCCGGCAGTCGCGGGCGGTCTCCTCCAGGAGCTTGCGGCCGGGCATCGCGTACGGGCCGCCGCTCTCGCGGCCGAGGTCGACGAGGACCAGGTCCGCGCCCTCCTCGGCGAACAGCAGGGCGTGCGAGCGGCCCAGGGCACGGGCCGCGCCGGTGATCATGACGGTCTTGTTGTCGGCTCGCCCCATGGCGACGCGCTCCTTCGCTGTGGTCCGGTCGGCGTGGTGGTCCGCTGGGCGCGGACGTCCCTAGGCGTGGATGAGGGTGGTGGCGGGGGCGGGGGCGCGGCGCAGGACGCCGGCCAGGTCGGTGAGGGCCCGGGTCAGGACGTCGACGGACCGGTGGAGGTCGCCGAGGTCGATGTGTTCGTCGTCGGTGTGGTCGAGGTGGGCGTCGCCGGGTCCGTAGGCGACCATCGGGACGGGCCACTGGTGCTCGATGACGTTCATGTCGGAGGTGCCGGCCTTCAGGCGCAGCACCGGGCGTCCGCCGTGCACCCGGATGGCGTTGCGCAGGGCGCGGGCCACCGGGTCGGAGACGCCCCGGCGGACGGCCGGGACGCGTTCGTCCAGGCGGGCCGTGGCGTGCAGGGCGGTGTCGTCGACGTACCGCTGGAACTCGTCGAAGTCGAATCCGGCGGGCACCCGGCAGGTGATGAAGGCGGCGGCGTCCCGGATGTCGCCGTCGAGCCGGACGAGCGTGGCGGCGGCGGCGTCGAAGGCCACGCCCTCGTGCGGTCCGGAGACCCGGCGCATGTAGGCGTCGATGCCCCGCCAGAAGGCGGTGGCCGCCTCGACGGCGGTCTCCTCGGGGCTGGAGGTGTGCATGGGCGGGCGGCTGACCTCGTACTCGACGCCGACCCGGCCCTTGTAGCCGAGGCAGACGCCGTCCCAGCCGCTGGGTTCGCCGATGACGACGGCGTCGGGCGCGGGCAGGGTGCGCAGCAGGTGCCGGGCGCCCCGCGAGCCGGGGACCTCCTCGCCGACGGCGCCGGCCACGATGATCCGCAGCCGGGGTTCGGCGGCGGCGGCGCGGACGGCGGCGCAGGTCATGGCGGCGAGGGGGCCCTTGGCGTCGACGGTGCCGCGGCCGTAGAGCAGGTCGCCGACCTGGCAGACCGCGATGTCGCCGGGGACGGTGTCGATGTGGCCGAGGAGCAGCACGGTCGGCGCGTCGGCGGGGCCGATCTCCCCGACCGCGTTGCCGACGGCGTCGACCCTGGCCCGCATGCCGAGCCGTTCCATCTGTCCGGCGAGGTAGGCGGAGGCGCGGTGTTCCCGTCCGGAGACGGACGGGATGCCCACGAGTCCGCGCAGCAGCCGCGCCGGGTAGTCGTCTCCGCTCACGCGGGGCTCCGGTGGGTGAGGGCGGGGAGGCGCAGCCGGGTGCCGGTGCGGGAGTCCAGGGCGGCGCGGACGGGGGCCGGGCCGTGGCCGGGGGCGACGGCGACCAGGCCGACGCCGCCGGCGAGGGCGTCGGCGGCGGCGCGCAGTTTGTGGCGCATCCGGCCGCGGACGGTCGGCGGGAGGTCCGCGGACGGGCCGGTCTCCAGGTCGGCGAGGAGGCTGTCGGGGCGGTCGGGGTCGCCGAGGACGCCGGGGGCGCGGGTGAGCAGGACGAGGGCGGTGGCGTCCAGGGCGGTGGCGACGGCGGCCGCGGCGCGGTCGGCGTCGACGTTGAGGAGCGTGCCGTCCTCGGCGGCGGCGGGCGGTGACAGCACCGGGAGCACGCCGGCGGCGAGCAGGGTGCGCAGCAGACGGGGGTCGACGCGGTCGACGCGTCCGCTGAGGTCGTCGCGGACGATCCGCGCCCGGCCGTCGGCGTCGTGCACGCGCAGCGCGGTCTTGCGGACGGCGGTGAGCGTGCCGCCGTCGGCGCCGGACAGTCCGGCGGCGGTGACGCCGCGGCGGCGCAGGCCGCTCAGCAGGGCGGGCTTGACCCGCCCGAGCAGGGCCATGGTCAGTGCGTCGAGCGCGGCCGCGTCGGTGCGCCGGGCGCTGGTGCCGTCGGCGGACCGCAGGTGTTCCACGGTGCGGCCGAGCTGGCCGCTGAGCCGGTCGGCCTCCGCTCCGCCGCCGTGGACGAGCACGACGCGCGTGCCCTCCCGGGCGAGTGCGGCGATGTCGTCGAGGACGGCGTCGCCGTCGAGGCCGCTGCCCAGTTTCACCACGATGGTCATCCTGTCCCTCCCTTCACATGGGTCGTTCTCGTCGGGTCGTCCGGGGCCGGTCGCCCGGGCGGGGCGTCGGGGCCCGGTCACATGGGGTGCAGGCCGGGGAAGGTCAGGCCGGAGCGTTCCGGCAGGCCCGCGGCGAGGTTGGCGCTCTGCACGGCGCCGCCGGCCGCGCCCTTGACGAGGTTGTCGAGGGCGGAGACCGCGACGATCCGGTCCTCGTCGAGGTCGAAGCCGATGTCGCAGTGGTTGGAGCCGAGGAGCATCCGGGGTTCCGGCAGCCGGTGCAGGCCCTGGCGCTGGGCGACGAGCCGCACGAACGGCTCGCCCGCGTACGCCTTGCGGTACGCGTCCCAGACCTCGGCGCGGCCGGCGGCGCGGCCCGGGCGGACCTGGGCGACGACCTGCACGCCGCGCACGGCGGGCACGGCGGTGACGGTCATCCGGGCGCGGACGCCGGCGTGCTGGGCGATCTCCGGTTCGTGGCGGTGGCCGACGGGGCCGTAGACGCGCAGGGTGGAGGCCCGCTCGGGGTGGTGTCCGGCGGGTCCGGGGGTGTTGCCGGAGCCGCTGGAGCCGGTGCGGGCGTCGACCAGGACGTCGCCGTCCACGAGCCCCGCGTCCGCGAGGGGGCGCAGGGCGAGGATGGCGGCGGTCGCCATGCAGCCGGGCACCGCGATCCGGTCGGCGGTCCGCAGCCGGTCGCGGTAGAGCTCGGGCAGGCCGGGGACGAAGGCGGGGGCGCCCGCGGCCCGGTCGACGGCGCCGGGGCCGTAGTGCCGCCGGGCGGCGGCGGGGTCGTGCAGCCGGAAGTCGGGGCTGAGGTCGACCAGGAGCGCGGCCCGCTCGCTCAGTTCGCCGAGGCGGGCGGCGAACTCGCCGTGCGGGAGCGCGCTGAACAGGACGTCGACGCGCTCCAGGCGGGCGGGGTCGGTGAAGGCGAGGTCGCCGGTGCCCCGCAGGTTGGGGTGGGCGGTGTGCAGGGGCTTGCCGGTGTGGCGCCGGGACGTCGCCTGGACCAGGTCGAGGACGGGGTGGCCGAGCAGCAGCCGGGCCAGTTCGCCTCCGACGTAGCCGGCGCCCCCGAGGATGCTGGCTCTCATGGGTTGTCGCTCTCCTGACTCGGTACGGTTCCGGCGGCGGCGGTCGCGAGCGGCGGGGGCGCGGCCGGCGGGGTGCGGGGCGAGGGGACCCCGGTCCGCAGGAGCTCGCCCCCGTGGATGACGCCCGGCGGCGTCCCGTCCGGCAGCGCCCGGCTCAGCACGTGGCCGGCGAAGGCGTCGGCGATGGCGAGGGCGGTGGCCTCGTCGCCGACGGCCGCGCCCCGGAACTCGACGCCGCTGTTGACCTCGTTGACGAGCAGCCGCCCGTCCTCGCTCTCCAGCAGGTCGACTCCGAGCAGTCCGCCGCCCACGGCCCTGGCGGCCCGCAGGGCGAGGTCCTCCAGCTCCGGGGTGAGCGGGCAGCGGCTGGTGCGGGCGCCCCGGGCGACGTTGCCGATCCAGTGCTCCCCCGTGCGGTGGACGGCGGTGACGGCGCGGTCGCCCGCGACCACGACCCGGATGTCGCGCTGCGGGGTGCGGACGAACTCCTGGGCGTATACGAGCTGTTGCCGCGGGGAGGGCAGGGACTCCTTGAGGGCGAGCACGCCCTCGACGGCGTCCGCGTCGTTGACCTTGCACAGGCCGCGGCCCCAGGAGCCGTTGACGGGCTTGACCACGGCGGGCAGTCCGACCCGGCGCACCGCCTCCTCGCCGGCGGCCGGGGTGAGGGCCACGGCCGTGGCGGGGACGGGGAGGCCGGCGGCGTGCAGGACCAGGGTGCTGTGGATCTTGTCGTCGCAGACGGCCACGGTCGCCGCCGAGTTGACCACGGGCAGGCCGAAGGACTCGTACATGCGGCTCACTTCGAGCCGGCGGGTGCCGGCCAGGGAGCGGTTGCACACCACCCGCCAGGCCGGCGCCGGGTCGCCGACCCGGTAGCTGAGCGTCCGGTCGTCGATCACCTCGACCGCCGCGCCGCGCCTCCGGAAGGCTTCGAGGAGCAGTTTCTCCTCGAAGCGCATCCGGGAGGCGATCAGCGCGACGGGCCGGCCGTCACCGGTACCGGCCCCCGTCGCGGTCCCGCTCAGGTCACTCACCCCAGTCCTCTTCGATCTCGGGGGCCAGCGCGAGGGTGAGGGGTCCCACCGCGACGACCTCCAGCTCCGCCGTGCAGCCGGGGCACACGACGATCTCGGTGACCCCGGTGTCCGCGGCCAGGTCGACGCCCGCACCGCAGTCGGGGCAGGCCGCTCGTTCGGTCAGGGTGTCCAGAGACATCACACACTCCATATCGAGTCTTGAAGTATCTTGCCCGCTCCGGGCGACTGACTCAATCTAAAAGCCGCAGACTCTTCAAAGTCAAGCGAGACTCTATGTAGACTTCAGGGGTCAGCATCACTCTGTGCGTGGAGGGGGACCGTAGTGACTCTTCAAGTCATCGAACCGGCCGGCGCGAGAAGCAGGGAGGCGAGGGAGCACATACAACTGCCGCTTCGGCTCACCGAGTTCTTCAACAACGTCGCCTTCACCGGCCCGGAGACCCTGGGCAACGGCCGGCTCAACGTCTGGGGCAACAGCCTGCCCATCGGCACCCTGCCCACCGGCCGGATCCGGGTCTCGGGCGTCGAGTTCGACGTCCCGGCACCCGACGGCGTCGCACCCGACAACGTGCGCTGCACCGGCCAGCTCGTCCACCTGCCGGACGGCACCGCCGCCGACTGGCTGCACCTGCTCATCACCTCCGAGCGGCGCTGCGAGGAGACCGTGCACCTGCACTACGCCTCCGGGGCCGTGGATCCCGAGTGGATCCGCGTCTCCGACTTCTGGCCCGCCACCGGGCACTTCGGCGAGGTCCTCGCGGCCCGCTCGGCCGGCATGCACTACCCGCACCACATCCAGCGGGACCTCGGCGGCCAGGTCTGGTCGGTGCGCGTCCCGGCCGTGCGCAGGGAACCCCTGCGCAGCGTGCGGCTGCCCGACAACGCCGCCCTGCACCTCTTCGCCATCACCGTGGAGGGAGTCCGATGACCGTCCTGGGCAGTCCCGCCCCCGTCCCCGTCGCCGAGGTCTTCGACGGCCCCGTCAGCATCACCCCCACCGGCCCGTACGCGGGCGCGGTCCCCGTGACCTCCTCCCCCGCCTGGTACGACGACCTGTGCAGCTGCCTCCAGGTCGACCTGGTGCACGTGCTGCGGCTCGGCGGCTGGGACCCGCTCCAGGCCCTCGGCAGCGGCTGGCGCCTGCGGGCCGTGCCCGAGGACTGCGAGCCCGTCGAGTTCTTCCACCCCGCCGGGGACGACCTCGCCTCGTCCTTCGGGGTCTACCACCCGCTGACCCTGCGGTGGCACCGGCCCGCCGACGACGAGGAGGCCCACGACCAGGTGGCCGCCGCGCTCGCCGACGGGATCGTCCCCATCGTGTCGGTGGACAACTACCACCTGCCGTTCCGCCCGGCGTACCACGACGTGCACGCCGGACACCTCCTGATGGTGACCGGCTACGACCCGGCGACCCGCTCCTACCAGGTCCTCGACCCGATGCCGCCCGCCTACCGGGGACCGCTGCCCCGCGACGTCCTCGCCCGCAGCCGCGCCTCCGCCAACCCCGACGACGGCAGCGACCCCTTCTTCGCCGGCTCGGGCCCCGCCCGGCGCTGGCTGGAGGTCCGCCTGGAGGGCCCGCAGCCCGAGCCGACCTGGGACTGGCTGCGGACCGCGCTGCGGACCAACGTCGAGTCGCTGCGCGGCGCGGAGGGCGACGGCCTGCCGGCCCTCGCCGCCTACTTCGACGCCCTGCCCCGCGCGGTCGCCGCCGAGGGCGCGGCCCCGCTGCTGCGGACCTACCGCATCGGCTGGCCCGCGCAGGCCGAGGCCGGGCTGCACGCCCGCTTCCTCGCCGAGGCCGCCCGGCGCCTGGGCCGCCACCGGCTCGCCGAGGCGGGCCGCGCGGTGGAGCTGGTCTCCCATTCCTGGACCGGCGTCCGCATCAGCGCGGCGCACGGCGAGGAGAACCCCGAGGAGGCCGCCCGCCAGGTCGTCGAGCACGGCCGCACCCTGCTGCGCGGCTACGAGGCGGCCCTGTACGCGGTCGAGACCGCGCTGGACCGGCCGTGACCGCCACCCGCTCCACCAGCACGCCCACGACCGAGGGAACCGAGAGAGACGGAACGACAGCCATGACGGAGCGACCGCACCAGCTCGCGATGCTCGGCGGACCCCGCGCGGTCCCGCCGGAGACCGCCGTGCCCCGGTGGCCGGTGATCACCCCGGAGGACGAGGAGGCCGTGGCCCGGGTCCTGGCCGGCGGACGGCTGACCGCCACCGCCGAGGGCGAGGAGGAGGTGCCCGGCCTGGAGCGGGAGTGGGCCGCCTACACCGGCACCGCGCACTGCGCGGCCGTGGGCTCCGGCACCGCCGCCCTCCAGCTGGCCCTCGCCGCGATCGGCGTGGGCCCCGGCGACGAGGTCGTCGTGCCCTCCGTCTCGATGAACGCCACCGCCCTCGCCGTGCTCCAGCAGGGCGCGCGGCCGGTCTTCGCGGACATCGACCCGGAGACGTACACCCTGGACCCGGAGGCCGTCCGGGCCGTCGCGGGGCCGCGCACCAAAGCGCTGCTCCCGGTCCACCTGCACGGGCTGCCCGCCGACATGGACGCGCTGCGGGCGGTCGCCGACGGGCTCGGCGCCGTGGTCGTGGAGGACGCCGCCCAGTCGCACGGCGCCTCCTACCGCGGCCGGCGCACCGGCGCGCTGGGGACGGTGGGCTGCTTCAGCATGCACCCCAGCAAGAACCTGCCCACCTGCGGCGAGGGCGGCCTGCTCACCACCGACGACCCGGAGATCCACGAACGCGTGCTGCGGCTGCGGCAGTTCGGCGAGGACCCGCGGCCCCGCGCCACCCGCAGCTACGTGTCCCACACCCCCGGCTGGAACCACCGCATCGGCCCGCTGGAGGCGGCCTTCGCGCGCAGCCAGCTCACCCGCCTCGACGCGTACGGCGCCCGCCGGGAGCCCGGCATCCGGGCCTTCCTCGGCCGGCTCGCCGCGCTGCCCGGACTGCGGGTGCCGGTGGTGCCCGAGGGGTCCGTGCACGCCTGGCACATCCTGCGCTTCCGGCTGGACGCGCCGGCCCTGGGCCTCGCGGAGCAGGACGCCGCCGCGCTGCGCCGGGCGCTGCACCGGGCGCTGCGCGCCGAGGGCGTCCCGGTCTCCCGCTACCAGGAGGCGCCGCTCCCGGCGCACCCCGCCTTCGCCCCGTACGTCCCGGACGGCGCGCGGTTCCCGGTGGCCGACGCCGTGCTCGCCGACTCCCTGTGCCTCCAGCGGCGCCAGCTCGACCCCGACTCCGGCCCGGTGCTCGCGGCGTACGCCGACGGCTTCGAGAAGGTGTGGGAGAACCTCGACCTGATCCGCCGGATGGTCCGCTCGGCTCCGGCCCCCCGCGCCCGGCGGGAGGTGGCGGCGGCATGAGCGCCACCACCACCGAGCCGCCCGCGTCCCTCGCGGCCGGCGCCCCGGCGCCGACCACCGAGGAGGCCGCGCTGCGCATCCGCCGCGCCGTGGTCGACATGGCCGCCGGCCGGCAGGGCGCCCACGTGGGCGGCAGCCTGTCCTGCGCGGACGTCCTGGCCGTCCTCTACTTCGGCGTGCTCGACCTGCCCGGCGACTCCTTCGTGCTGAGCAAGGGCCACGCGGCCCCCGCCCTGTACGCGGCGCTCGCCGCCCGCGGACTGCTCGACGAGGCCGAGCTCGCGGGGTACGCCTCCCCCGGCAGCCGGCTCTTCGGCCACCCGTCCCGCGGCCTGCCCGGCGTGGAGTTCTCCACCGGCTCGCTCGGGCACGGCCTGGCCCTCGGCTGCGGCCTGGCGCTCGCCGGGCAGCTGCGGGAGGAGTCCGCGCGGGAGAGGGTCTTCGTGCTGATGGGCGACGGCGAGCTCCAGGAGGGCTCCGTGTGGGAGTCCCTGATGTTCGCCGGCCACCGCCGTCTGTCCCGGCTCACCGCGGTCATCGACCGCAACGGCCTCCAGCAGACCGCCGGCACGGAGGGCTCGCTGTCCCTGGAACCGCTCGGCGACCGGCTCCGGTCCTTCGGCTGGGAGGTCCGGGAGACCGACGGCCACGACCACGGCCCGCTGCGCGCGGCGCTCGCCGCCCCCTCGGAGAGCGGCCGGCCGGTCGCCGTGATCGCCCGCACCGTCAAGGGCCGCGGCGTCCCCTTCCTGGAGGGCCGGGTGTCGAGCCATTACGCGACGCTGAACCCGGCCCTGCACCGGCGGGCGCTCGCCGCGCTGCGCGCCGCGGGGCAGGTGGCCCGATGACCGCCCCCGCGCCCGCCACCACCGCCGGCCCCGTGCCCGGCGCCGCTCCCGCCGTGCCCGCCGGTCCCCGGGAGGCGTACCGGGAGGCCCTGACCGCGCTCGCCGCGGAGGACGAGCGGGTGATCTGCCTCGACTCCGACCTGGGCGGCCTGGAGCGCTCCTTCGGCGACCGGTTCCCCGAGCGGTACGTCAGCACCGGCATCGCCGAGGCGAACCTGTTCACCGTCTCGGCGGGGCTCGCCGCCCGCGGACTGCGCCCCTACGCCCACACCATGGCCACCTTCGCCGCGACCCGGGCCACCGAGCAGCTGAAGCTCGACGTCGTCGGCACCGGCCTGCCGGTGCGGGTGGTGGCCACCCACGCCGGCCTGTCGGCCGCGCACTTCGGTGCCACCCACTACTGCCTCGAGGACCTGGCGGTCACCCGGGCGCTGCACGGCCTGACGGTGGTCGTGCCCGCCGACGCCCGGGAGATCGGCCCCGCCCTGGCGGCGCTGCACGAGCTGGACGGGCCCTCGTACCTCCGGCTCGGCCGTTCGGCGACCCCTCCGGTGCACGCCGGGGACGTCCCGCCGTTCCGGCTCGGCGAGGCCGTGACCCTGCGCGCCGGGAGCGACGTCACGCTGGTCGCCTGCGGCCCGCTGCCGGTGTCCTTCGCGCTGGCCGCCGCCGACCGGCTGGCCGGCGAGGGGGTGTCGGCCCGGGTGCTCCAGATCCACACCCCGGTCCCGTTCGACGCCGCGGCGGTCGCGGAGGCCGCCGCCGCGACCTCCGCCCTCGTCACCGTCGAGGAGCACCGGCCGCAGGGCGGTCTGGGCGACGCGGTCGCCGAGGTCGTCGCGGCGCACGCGCCCCGGCCGGTGCTGCGGGTCGCGGTGGCGGGACCCCTGCCCGGCCGCGTCGACGACCACGCCGGGCTGCTCGCCGCCACGGGGGTGAGCGCGGACGCCGTCCACGCCGCCGCGCTGCGCGCGCTGGCCCTCGCCCCGCCCCCGACCGACCGACCGCGCTGAGCACGACCGACCGTCCACCACCCCGGACCACGACTCCGGACCACGACCGGAAACCCCATGGAAGGCAGGCCCTCATGAGCACGCAGACCACGACCGCGGGAGCGGCGTCGCAGGACTACGTCGCCGCCCTGTTCGCCCGGCTGCTGAACGTCCCCGCGCCCGGCCCCGACGACGACTTCTTCGTCCTGGGCGGGACCTCCCTCTCCGCCATGGACCTGATCGCGCTGATCGAGCAGGAGCGGGGGGTGCAGCTGCCCGTCCGCGACTTCTACCGCGGCACGTCCGTCGCCGAACTCGCCGCCACCCTCGATCAGCTGTCCGAAGCCTCGGCCTGACCTGCCGCCCGGCCCTCCCGGAGGAGACAACAGATGCGCCTTTCGACACCGCCGTTCGCCCCGGCGGACACCGACGTGACGGACGTGGACTTCCTCGCCTCGACGTACTACACCGAGGGTGACCCGCACGCGCTGTGGACCCACCTGCGGGCCCACGAACCGGTCCATCACTTCACCCCGTCCGACGGCCGGGAGCCCTTCTGGGTGGTCACCCGGCACGCGGACGTCAGCCGGGTGCTCAAGGACCACTCGGTCTTCTCCTCCCGGCGCGGGACCATGCTCTGCATCATCGACCTGTCGATGCCGGACATCGCCTCCGACCAGATGATGCCCGACACCGACCCGCCCCGGCACGGCCAGCTGCGCGACCCGCTCAACCGCGTGATGACGCCCCGGGCCGTCGCCGCCCAGGAGGAGACCATCCGCGGCATCGTCCGCGAGATGCTCGAACCCGCCCTGGACGGAGAGGTGTTCGACCTGGCGCAGGCCGCGCTGATGTTCCCCATGGCCTTCACCGGCTCCATGATGGGACTGCCGCGCGAGACCTGGGACCGCATGTCCCGGCTGACCACGATGACCATCGCCTACGACGACCCCGAGTACATGGAGAAGGCGCCCAAGCCCACCCTGCGGCAGGCGCACCACGAACTGTTCTCCTTCTTCAGCGACGAGATCGCCCGCCGGGACCGCACGGACCCGGGCGACGACCTCATCGGCATCCTGCTGCGCATGAGCCTGGAGGGCGAGCCGCTCACCGAGCGGCAGATCATGCTCAACTGCTACAGCCTGCTGCTCGGCGCCAACGTGACCACCCCGCACGTGGTGTCCACGACGGCGCTGGCCATGGCCGAGCACCCCGACCAGTTCCGGGCGATCCAGGAGAACCCGCAGCTGCGCGGCACGGCCATGGAGGAGCTGCTGCGCTGGTCCTCGCCGGCCAGCCACTTCATGCGGTACGCGACGGCCGACGTGGAGCTCGGCGGGCGGACCATCCGCGCGGGCGACCCGGTCAGCGTCTGGCTGGGCTCGGCCAACCGCGACGAGCGGGTCTTCAAGGACCCGTTCACCTTCGACGTCGCCCGCCGTCCCAACCGGCACATCGCGTTCGGCGTCGGCCCGCACTACTGCATCGGCTCCGGTCTGGCCCGGCTCGCGCTGCGGCTGTTCCTCGACGAGTTCGCCGAGCGCGTCGAGAAGGTCGAGCTCGCCGGCGAGCCGGTGCACCTCGCGTCGAACTTCGTGGCCGGCTTCAAGCACCTGCCGGTCCGGCTGACCCCGCGCGCCGGCACGGCCCCGGCGCGCTCCTTCGCCGCGGCGGGGGCGGTCGCATGAGCGTCGCCGTCCCCTCCCCCGCCTCGGCGAGCTGGCTGGAACGCCGGTGGCGGACGGCCGGCGCCACGCCCCGGGTCGCCCTGTACTGCTTCCCGTTCGCGGGCGGCTCCTCGGCCTACTACCACGCCTGGGCCGAGGAGTTCCGGTCCGACGTGGAGCTGGTGCCGGTGCAGCTGCCGGGCCGCGGGGCGCTGATGGGCGAGGAGCCGGTGCGGAGCATGGCCGCCGCCGCCGACCTGGCGGCGGCGGCGATCGCCCGCTCCCCGGTCCCGGCGGCCCTGTTCGGCCACAGCATGGGCGCCGTCCTCGCCTTCGAGACGGCGCGCCGCCTGGAGCGCCGCGGCCACCCCGTCCAGCACCTGTTCGTGTCCGGGCGGCCCTGCCCGACCGTGGTCCGCCCGCCGTCGCCGGTGAGCGACCTGCCGCGGGAGCGGTTCGTCGACATGCTGCGGGCCTACGGGGCCGCGCCGGAGGAGGTCCTGGGCCACGACGAGCTCCTCGACCTGCTGCTGCCGATGATCCGCGCGGACTTCCACCTCATCGAGAACTACCGGTACGAGCCGGAGATCGGCTCGCCGCCGCCGCTGAGCTGCCCGGTGTCCGCCTGGTGCGGCGACCGGGACCCCGAGGTGCCGCCGGAGCTGATGGCCCGCTGGGGCCAGGAGACCTCGGGGCCGTTCGCCCTGGAGGTGCTCTCCGGCGGCCACTTCTTCCTCACCGAGCACCGGACGCGGATCGTGGCCGCGGTGCACGAGCTGCTGCAGGGGGTGGGGCGGTGAGCGGCGGGGGCCGGCTGGTCGTCCTGTGGAGCGCGCCGCGCTGCCGGTCCACGGTGTTCTCGCGGAGCGTCGCCGAGCGCGGCGACTTCCTCGTCCTGCACGAGCCGTTCTCGCACCTGGCGGACTTCGGCCGGGAGGAGATCGAGGGCGTGGAGTGCCGCACGGAGGCGGAGGTGATCGCGCGGCTGCTCGAACTGGGCCGGGAGCGGCAGGTGTTCGTGAAGGACACCACCGACTTTCGCTACCCGGGCGTGCTGACCGACGCCCGTTTCCTGGGCGGGGCCCGGCACACCTTCATCGTGCGCGACCCGCGGGAGGCCATCGCCTCCCACTACGGCCTCAACCCCGGACTGGGCCGGAACGAGATCGGGTTCGAGTGGCTCCGCGAGATCCACGACCGGGTCGCCGAGGTGACCGGGACGGACCCGGCCGTCGTCGACGCGGCGGACCTCGTCGCGGCGCCGGCGGCCACGCTGCGGGCGTACTGCGCGGCGATCGGCGTCCCGTTCCTGGAGCACGCCCTGTCGTGGCGGCCGGGCGGGCTGCCCGGGTGGCAGAAGACGGCCCGCTGGCACAGCGACGCGAGCGGCAGCGGGGCGATCAGCGCGGAGGTCTCCAGCCGGCCGCCGCTGGACGTGCCGGGCCATCCGCTGCTCGGCCCGTTCTACCGGTACCACCTCCCGCACTACGAGCACCTGTGGGAGCGGCGGCTGCGGGTCACCGCCGACGCCTGAGGGGACGGCGGGACGACGAGGCCCCCGGCAGCCCGGCTGCCGGGGGCCTCGTCGCGTCCTTCCCGAGGGTCCCCGCCGTGCGGGCCTCCGGCGAGGGCACGACGAGACGGCCGGCGGCGGCACCGGTGTCCGGTGCCGCCGCCGGCCGTCAGGGGGCGGTCAGGCCAGGGCGCCCGCCAGGGCGCGGACGGTCGGGTGGTCGTAGACGGCGGAGACCGGGAGGGCCGCCGCGAAGCGCTCGTTCAGGCGGCCGATCATCCGCATGACGCGGAGCGAGTCGCCGCCCAGGACGAAGAAGGTGTCGTCGCGGCCGACGCGCTCCACGCCCAGGACCTCCGCCCAGACGGCGGCGACCTCCCTCTCCAGCTCGCCCTCGGGCGGGCTGTACGCGGCGCGGGCGGGCCCCGCGGGGCCGCGGGTCCGGCCGCCGGTGACGTAGGGCGCGATGTACTCGTTGGCCGGGTCGGGTCCGGCGAGGAGCCGGGCCGCCGGCTGTGCGAGGGCGGCCAGCAGGAGCTGCACGCCGCGCGCCGGGTCGATGCCGCGCAGGCCCCGGTGGCGGGCGGCGGCGGCCAGCGGGCTGCCCTCGTTCATGCCGGTGCCGTCCCACATGCTCCAGGCGACGCAGCGGACGGTCCGGCCCCGGGCGGTCCAGCGGTCGGCGTAGCCGTCGAGGGCCGCGTTGGCCGCCGCGTAGGCGCCGAAGGAGCTGCCGCCGAAGAAGCCGTTGACGGAGGAGAAGAGGACCGCCGCCGTGCCGGGGCGGGCCTCCAGGAGCCGTTCGACGGCCCGGGCGCCGCCCGCCTTGGGCCGCAGCATCGCGGCGAGCCCGTCCGCCGTCTCCGCGGTCAGGGTGTGGGCGTCGAGCTCCTCCCAGTGGCCGCGCACGTCGGCGCCGGCCAGGTGCAGCACGGCGTCCAGGGGGCGGCCCCACCGCTCCTCGGCGGCGGTCACCGCGGTCTCCAGGGCGTCGGCGTCGGCCGCGTCCACGGCCGCGTAGGCGACCTCGCCGAGCTCCCTGAACTCCTCCAGGGCGGCCAGGCGTTCGCCGGTGAGCTCGGCCTCCGGGGTGCGGCCGGTGAGCAGCAGCCGGGCGCCGAGCGCGGACAGCAGGTAGCCGGCGACCTCCCGTCCGATGCCGCCGAGGCCGCCGGTGACGAGCGCGGTGCCGCCGGGGGGCAGGATCTCGCGGGGGACGGCGAGGGTGCCGGGTTCGGCGACGGGCCGCAGCCGCTGCACGTGGGCGACGCCGTCGCGGACGGCGCTGACGTCCTCCCCCGGCGCTCCGCGGACGGCGGCGACGGCCGCCGCGTCGTCGGCGCCGGCGCCGAGGTCGACGAGGCGGACGGCGTCGACGGTCCGCTCGGCGCGCGCGGTGCGCACCAGGGCGGTGAGCGCGGCGCGGGCCGGGTCGACGGTGTCGCCCTCGGCGACGGCGGCGGCGTGCCGGGTCAGGACGGTGACCTTGGCCCCGGGGGCGGCGGCCGCGAGGGCGCGCAGGGCGAACAGGACGCCGGTGGCGGCGTGCAGCGGGTCGGTGTCCCCGGCCTCCGCGGTGTACTCCCAGGCGTGCAGGACGTGGGCGGGGACGCCGCCGAGTCCGGCGGCGAGGTGGTCGAGGGCGCGGGCGTGCTGGCCGGGGTCGTCCGGGTCGATGGTGACGGAGAGCGGGCCCTCGGCGCGCAGCGGGGAGCCGGGAGCGCCCCGCCGGACGACGGCGACCCGGGCGCCGGGTCCGGCCGTGGCGTCGGCGAGGGCGGCCGGCAGGGCGCTGTCGGCGGGGGCGTAGACGAGCAGGTCCTCGGCCGGGGGGCGGGCGGCGGCGGCCGGTGCCGCGGCGTCGGCGGCCGGGGCGGGCACCCAGACGGGTTCGAGGAGCCAGCTGTCGGCGGGCTCGTCCTCGGGCGGGGCGTCGTAGCGGCCCTCGGCGTAGGCGGCGGCGAGTTCGGCGCGCTGGATCTTGCCGCTGGCGGTCTTCGGGAACTCCGCCTCGGTGAGGGCGATCACGGCGCGCGGGTGGAGGCCGATGTCGCGGGCGAGGGTGGTGGCGATGTCCTGGGCGAGGGTGTCCGGCGCGTGCGCGGCCGGCACGTGGAAGACGACCACGCCGTCGGTGTCGCCGTCCCGCACGGGGCAGGCCGCCGCCCAGGTGGCGCGGACGCCGGGGACGGACTCGACGACGGCCTCGACCTCGTGGGAGGGGTAGTTGGCGCCGTTGACGATGAGCATGTCCTTGCTGCGGCCGGTGAGGGCCAGCCGGCCGTTCCACAGGAAGCCCAGGTCGCCGGTGTCGAACCAGCCGTCGTCGGTGAAGGAGGAGGCGTTGGCGTCGGGGTTGCCGTGGTATTCGCGCAGCAGGGTGGTGCCGGACACGTGCAGGTGTCCGACCTGTCCCTCGGGGAGGAGGCGGCCGTCCGGGCCGACGATGCGCAGGGCGACCCCGGCGACGGGAGCGCCGACGTCGGTGAAGGTGACGGCCCGCTCGGAGCCGTACGGCACCTCGACGAGGTGGCCGTCGAGGCTGGCGGAGTCGACGCTGACGGTGCCGACGGAGGGGTCGTCGGGGTCGAGCCGGGAGTAGGTGACGCCGGAGGAGGTCTCCGACATGCCCCAGCAGGGCACCATGGCGTCGGCGGGCAGTCCGTGGGGGCGGAGCAGCCGGACGAAGCGGCGGGCGGTGCGGGCGACGACGGCCTCTCCGGCGTTGCAGATGTTGCGCAGCGAGGACAGGTCCCAGCTGCCCCGCTCGATGGCGTCGGCGTGTTCGTTGACGAGGGAGAAGGCGAAGTTGGGCGCCCAGGTGTTGGTGGCCCTCCACCGCTCGGTCAGGTCGAGCCAGGCGAGCGGGCGGCCGACGACGGCCTCGGTGCGGACGTTGACGTGCTCGCAGTTGAGGAAGACGTCCCGGACGTTGAACATGACGATGCCGCCGACGTGGTCGAGCGGCATCCAGTTGAGCGCGACCTCGTGCTCGGTGAAGCCGTTGGCCGCCACGGCCGCGTAGGTGCGGGCGACGAGGGAGCGGTTGGCGTGCCGGACGCACTTGGGGATGCCGGTGCTGCCCGAGGTGAGCAGGTTCAGGGCGTCCTGGTCGGGGGTGACGGGCTCGACGCGGCCGGGCGCGTGGGCCAGGAGCTCATCGACGGAGCGGACACGGATCTCCGGCTCGTCCCAGCGGGCGGCGAGCGAGCGGACCGGCTCGCGCAGGGTGGCGTCGGTGAGGACGACGGGCCGGTCGAGGAGGGTCCACGCGGCGCGCAGCTTGCGGGTGGCGGCGTTGTCGCGGGTGTAGTCGCGGGCCTCGCCCACCGGGGTGGGCAGGAGGCCGCCCAGGACGCAGGCCCAGAAGCCGGTGACGAAGGCGCGGTTGTCCTGGCACTGGAGCAGCACGGAGTCGCCGGGCCGCAGGCCGAGTTCCTGGAGGCCGCCGAGGACCCGCAGGCCCTCGTCGAGGAGTTCGGCGTAGGTCTGGCGTTCGTCGGTGCCGTCGGCGCGCACGTAGACGGTGCCGCGTCCGGCGGGGGACGCGGCGGCCTTGAGGAGCGCCTCCTGGAGGGTGCGCGCGGCGCCGGGCGGCACGACGGGCGCGGGTCCCTCGGCCAGGGCGGGGCGCGGCGGGGCTTGGGTCATGAGGATGCCTCCGGGTCGGTGGGCGGGAGGGTCCGGGTGGTCTCCAGTGCCGCGACCACGGCGGCCACCGCCTCCGGCGTCATGTCGTTGACGAAGTAGTGGCCGCCGGGGACGTGGACGACGTCCCGGGGCGGCGCGGTGGTGCGCTCGCCCCAGGCGGCGGCGTCGGCCGCGGTGACGACGGTGTCCGCGTCGCCCCGCAGCGGGAGGACGGGGAAGGGCAGCGGCGGGGCGCCGGGGTCGCCCCGGTGGGTCTCCCACAGGGCGAAGTCGGCGCGCAGCAGCGGCAGCAGGAACTCCATGAAGGAGGCGTTGGCGAGCAGCCGGTCGGGGAGGCCGCCGAGGGCGCGGACCCCGGCGAGGAAGTCCTCGTCGGAGAGGGCGTGCAGCGGCTCGGTGCGGGCCGGCAGGTGCGGGGCCCTGTGGCCGGCGGCGATGAGCAGCCGGGGCGGTTCGGCGCCGCGGCGCACCAGTTCGCGGGCGGTCTCCGCGCCCAGGACGGCGCCCGCGCAGTGCCCGTACACGGCGTACGGGACGGTGGTGTACGGGCGCAGGGCGAGGGCGCAGGCGCGGGCGAGGGGGCCGACGCCGGAGGGCAGCGCGTCGCGGGCCCGGTCCTCGCGGCCGGGCGGCTGGACGGCGACGACCTCGACGTCCTCGGGGAGCAGGTCGGGCCAGGAGCGGTAGAGGGAGGCGCCCATTCCGGCGTACGGGAAGCACAGCAGCCTCAGCCGGGGGCGCCCCGGGCGCGCGGCACGGCGCACCCAGGGCGATTCGGCGGTGAAGGCGGGCGGTGCGGCGGCGGGCGCGGTCACGAGGCCCTCCTGCGGGTGATGGCCGGGAGGGCCGGGGCGGCGGCGGGGCTGCGGCCGGCGAGGAGCCGGGCGAGCGCGGTGGGCGTGGGGAAGAGGAAGAGGTCCTGGAGGGAGACCTCCAGGGGCACCCGCTGGCGCAGCCGGACGAGCATGCGTCCGGCGTCGAGGGAGCCGCCGCCGAGGTCCATGAAGTCGTCGTCGGCACCGTAGCGGATCTCGCCGAGGACCTCGGCCCACAGTTCGGCGATCGTCGTCTCCAGGCCCTCGGCGGGCTGCCGGTAGGGGGCGCGGACCCGCCAGCGGGTCCAGTCCTCGGGGGGCAGGGCTCGGCGGTCGACCTTCTTGTTGGCGTTGCGCGGAAGCTGTTCGAGGTGGGCGAAGGCGATCGGGATCATGTAGTCGGGGAGCCGCTCGGCGAGGAAGTCCCGCAGGGCGGTGCCCGGGAGGGCCTCGTGGCCGGGACGGGTCACCAGGCAGGCGACCAGCTGGGTGTCGCCGGCGGCGGAGCGGACGGGGACGACGGCGGCCTCTGCGGTGGCCGGGTGGGAGAGCAGCGCGGCCTCCACGTCGCCGAGTTCGACCCGGCAGCCGCGGACCTTGACCATGTCGTCGGTCCTGCCGTGGTGTTCGAGCAGGCCGTCGGGGCGGTAGCGGCCGAGGTCGCCGGAGCGGTAGAGGCGGCTGCCGGCGGGGCCGTGGGCGTCGGGCCGGAAGCGGTCGGCGGTGAGCGCCGGGTCGCCCAGGTAGCCGAGGGCGGCCTCCGGGCTGCCGAACCAGATCTCGCCGAGGGCGCCGGCCGGCAGGAGTTCGCCCTCGTCGCCGAGGATCCGCATCCGGACGCCGGGGTTGGCCCGGCCGATGGGCGGCGGGGCGAGCCGGTCGCTCGCGGTCGCGGTGGAGGCGGTGAGGCGCTTCTCCCAGGGCTGGAGCGGGCTGGCGACGAACAGCGCCTCGTGGCAGCCGTAGCCGACGGCGGCCTCGAAGGGCAGGTCGGAGGGGCCCCACCGGTGCAGCTTCTCGCCGCCCATGATGAGGACCCGGACGGAGGTGTCCGCGGGCCAGGGGAGCCGCTGGAGGCTGTCGCCGATGGAGGTGACGACGAAGACGGAGTGGATGCCGCTCGCGACGACCCAGTCCCGGAAGGCGGGCGGGTCGGCGAGGACCTGGGGTTCGGCGACGTGGACGGTGGCGCCGACGACGAGCATCCGGGCGACCTCGGCCATGGTGGTGCCGAAGCCGGTGGGGGTCGTCCAGCTGCCGCGGTCCCCCGGGCCGAGGAGCGTCGCGTCGGCGAAGGAGGCGCCGGCGTGGACGATCACCCGGTGCTGGCCCTGGACGGCCTTGGGTTCGCCGGTGGAGCCGGACGTCTGCATGACGTAGGCGAGGTCGTCGGGGCGGACGTCGAGGCCGGGGTCCTGGTCGGACAGGGCGGCCAGTTCGCCGTCGAGGGCGTCCCGGAGCAGGGTGCGGTCCGGGAGGACGCCGGCGGCGGGGGCCTGGGCGGAGGTGACGACCAGCCGGGGCGGCACCTTGGCGAAGACGCCCTCCAGCCGGCCGGCCGGGGCCGCCGGGTCGATCGGGAGGACGACGCCGCCCGCCTTGTGCACGGCGAGCAGCGCCTCGATCCACTCGGTCGAGCGGGGCAGGCTGAGGGCGACGACGTCGCCGCGGCCGAGTCCCCGGGCGATCAGGTGGTGGGCCAGCCGGTTGGCGCGGGCGTTCAGTTCGCCGTACGTGACGCGCTCGGCGCCGCGGACGACGGCGAGGGTGCCGGGCGAGCGCCGGGCGTGCTGTTCGACGAGCGTGTGCAGCGCGTCGCGCGGCTCCCAGCGGTCGGGGACGTCGCTGAACTCGTGGAGCAGTTCGTGGACGTCCTGCTCGTCCAGCATGTCGAGCCGGTGGTGCGGGAGGTCCGGGGCGTCGAGTCCGGAGCGCAGCAGCCGCAGGAAGTGGCGGGCCAGCGCGTCCACGGTGCGCCGGGCGAACACGTCGGAGCGGTAGCGGATCTCGGCGGCGCCGCCGGGGGTGACGACCAGTTCGAGTTCGGCCTCCGTGGCGGGGGCGGTGGCCTCCGTGGCGTGCCAGCCGTCCGGCAGGGCCGGGCGCAGGGCGACGACGGAGGCGTACGGGCTGGGGCTCTGGCCGGAGACCAGGCGCCCGGCGAGCTGGGCGAGCAGCGGCACGGGCAGCGTCGCCTCGTCGAGTCCGCGCCGCAGGCCCTCCGCCACCTGGGCGGCGACGGCCCGCAGGCCGCCCGTGGCGGTCACCACGGGCAGGACCTCGGCGACGGCGCCGCGGGGGCGGCGGCCCGGGCGCGGCCGGTCGGTCTCCACGCCGAGGACCAGTTCGCTCGACCGGGACCACCGGTGCAGCACGAGCGCCCAGGCGGCGACGAGGGCGGCGCCGCCGGGGACGGTGCCGGCCGGTCCGCCGGTGAGGGCGGCGGCCGGGGCGAGGAGGTCGCCGGGGAGGACGAAGCGGTGCCGGGCCCAGGCGGCCGGCACGGTGCGGTCGCCGGGGGCGGGGACGCGGGGCAGCGCGGTGTCGAAGGGGACGCCGAGCAGTTCCTCGCGCAGCCGGGCGAGCTGGTCGCCGGTGGGCCGGCCCGGCTCCGCCACGAGGGCGGGGGCCGGGGCCGGGGCGGGGACGGGCCCCGCCGGGTCCTGCGCGCACAGCTCCGCGAGGCGGTCCAGGAGGAGGCCCGCGTCCGCGTGGTCGACCAGCAGCCGGTCGAGGACCAGGGAGAGCCGGAGGCCGGACGGGGTGGCGGCGATCAGGGCCCGCGCCAGGCTGGGGCCGCTGCCGCCGGGGTCCGCGTCCTCGCCGGGCTCGCTCTCGAAGCGCTCCAGGAGGAGCGCGGCGGTGTCCTCCGGCACCTCGATCCGGCGGACCGTGATCTCCGCCGCGGCGGGGTCGGTCACGAGGGATCCGTCGGGCCGCCGCAGGGTCGCCGCGAAGCTGTCCGGGTGTTCGGCGGCCAGGGTGCGCAGGGCCGCTTCGAGCCGGTCCGCGCCGAGCGGGGCGGGCGGTTCGAGGCGCAGGGCGAGCCGGCGGACCCCGGAGGTCCGCGCGACGGTCAGGAACCTTTCGAGCGCGGGGTCCACCGCCGTCCTGGCGTCGGCCGGGAACACCGTTCCTCGGTCGCTCACAGGGCCGCTCCCTTCGTCGGCGCGCCGGATCCGCCGTTCTCCAGCAGCGCGGCGACCTGCTCGTCGTCGCTGTCCTCGACCATCGCGAGGACGTCGAGGACGCTCTGCCGGCGGCTGCGGGTCCGCTCCAGGAGGGCGTCGACCGCGAGGGCGGTGCCGGACACGGTGGGGTTGCGGAAGAAGTCCGCGATGGGCAGTTCCACGCCGAAGACGGCCTTGACCTTCGGGGCGATGCGGATCGCCTGGAGGCTGGTGCCGCCGAGGGCGAAGAAGTTGTCGTGGTTGCCGACCCTCGGCGCGGCGAGGAGCGGCTTGAACACCTCCTCCGCGAGGAGCCGTTCGGTCTCGGTGCGGTCGCCGTCGTCGGTGTCCTCGTCCAGCGGGGCGAACTCGACGGCGGGCAGCGCCTTGCGGTCCACCTTGCCGCTGGCGGTGAGCGGGATGTCGTCCAGCGGCACCAGGAAGGTGGGGACCATGGTCGGCGGCAGCCGGTCCGCGAGGTTGGTGCGCACCGAGTCCAGGTGCAGCGGGCCGTCCGGGGCGCCGACGACGTAGGCGACGAGGAGGTTGTCGCCGCGCGGGCCGGTCACCACGTGGGCGACGGCCTGGCCGATCTCGGGGACGGCGAGCAGCGCGGCCTCGACCTCGCCGAGCTCGATGCGCACGCCGCGGACCTTGACCTGGCGGTCGACGCGGCCGCGGAAGACGATGTCGCCGTCGGCCTGCCAGCCGGCGAGGTCGCCGGTGAGGTACATCCGGGAGCCGGGCGGGCCGTAGGGGTCGGGCCGGAAGCGCTCGGCGGTCTGGTCGGGCCGGCCGAGGTAGCCGCGGCCGAGGCCGGCGCCGGCGACGGCGAGCTCGCCGCAGGCCGACGGGGGCAGCAGGTCGAGCTTCTCGTCGAGGACGTACGCCCGGTGGTTGCGCATCGCGCGGCCGATCGGCGGGGAGGCGTGCCAGGTGCCCTCGCAGCGCTTGGCGATGACGGTGACGGTGGTCTCCGTCGGGCCGTAGCCGTTCCAGAAGGCGCGGCCGCCGGCCGCCCAGCGGGTGGTGAGCTCGCCGCTGAAGGCCTCGCCGCCGACGAAGCAGACCCGCAGCTCGGGGTAGTTCTCCGGGGTGAGCAGGTCCATGATCGCCGGCGGGAGGTCGATCACGGTGATGCGCCGCTCGCTCAGGATCCGGTCGAGGACGGAGATGTCCCGGCGCTCGTCCTCGTCGGCGAGGTAGACGCTCGCGCCGCTGAGGAGCGCGCCGAAGAGCTCGAAGACGGAGACGTCGAATCCGGTGGAGGCGAAGGCGAGGAAGCGGTCGTCGGCGGTGAGGCCGAACATCTCCTGGGTGGTGCGGACGAAGTTGGTGACGTTGCGGTGCTCGACGAGGACGCCCTTGGGGCGGCCGGTGGAGCCCGAGGTGAAGATCGAGTAGGCCAGGTCGGCCGGGTCGACCGCCACCTCCGGCGCGGTGTCCCGCTCCTCGGCGCCGAGGGTCTCGACGTCGATCAGCTGCCAGGGCCCGTCGGGGAGTTCGCCCGCGGTCGTGGCGTCGCCGAGGACGACGCGCACGCCGGCGTCGGTGAGAACGGCCTCGTTGCGGGAGGCCGGGTTGCCCAGGTCGAGCGGCACGTAGGCGGCGCCGGACTTGAGGACGGCGAGGACGGCCTCGACGAGGAGCGGGGTGCGGCGCATGGCGACGCCGATCAGCTCGCCGGGGGCGGCGCCGAGTTCGGCGAGCCGGTGGGCGAGCGCGTTGGCCCGGCGGTCCAGTTCGCGGTACGTGAGGGTGCCGTGGGGGCCGGTGACGGCGGTGCGGTCGGGGTGGGCGGCGGCCGCGGCGGCGAACACCCCGTGCACGGTCTCGCCCTCCTCCGGCTCGCCGGCGGGGGCGTTCCAGCGGGTCAGGATGGCGCGCCGCTCGTCCTCGGTGGCCAGCGGGGCGCGGGCGAAGGACGCCTCGGGGTCGGCGCAGAGGGTGCGCAGCTGGCCGAGGTAGCGGTCGAGGAAGAGCCGGGCGGTGTCGGGGGCGTACAGGCTGGTGGCGTAGCGGACCCGCAGGACGGGCGCCTCGGCGTCGAGTTCGGCGGAGAGCGCGAACTCGAAGGGCGAGCTGCCGGTGTCGAGCTGCTCCAGGGTGATCGTGAGGTCCCCGGCGTCGGCCTGCCGCTGGGCGGACGGCGCGATCTCGAAGCCGATCTGGACGAGCGGCAGCCGGCCCTGGTCGGGCTCGACGCCGGCCGCGGACAGCAGCCGCTTGAAGGGGAGCCCGCCGTGCTCGTCGGCCGCGATCCGGGCCTCGTGCGTGAGGCGGACCAGGTCGGAGAAGGAGGTGGCGCCGTCGGTGTCGACCCGGACGGGCAGCAGCTGGCCGCAGTCGCCGACCAGCAGGTCGGGGTCGAAGGTGCCGAAGACGTCGCCGGGCACGCCGATGAGCAGGTCGGTGCGCGAGGTGAGGCGGCCGACCAGGGCGAAGTACGCGGCGAGCAGCACGTCCCGGACGGGGACGCCGAGCCGGCCGGCCAGGGCGGCGGCGGACTGCGCGAGCGGTTCGTCGAGGGCGCGCTGGACGGTGCCGGCGGTGAGGTCGAGGACGAGTCCGCGCGGCCGGTCGGGGGCGATCTCGGTGCTCTCCCAGCCGGAGAGCGCGCCGCGCCACCAGTTCCAGTGGCCGGTGGCCTCCTCGGACTCGGCCCATTCGCGCTGCCAGGCGGCGTAGGCGCCGAACTGGGGGC
The DNA here is from genome assembly GCF_014654895.1 of Streptomyces filamentosus. GTDB lineage: Bacteria > Actinomycetota > Actinomycetes > Streptomycetales > Streptomycetaceae > Streptomyces > Streptomyces filamentosus. The sequence goes on from NZ_BNBE01000001.1 coordinate 700,515, forward strand.
GGGCCGGCCGGTCCTGCGGCGCGGAGCCGCCGGTGCGGGCGGCGTAGGCGGCGGCGAGCTCGCGCAGCACGACCTCGGCGGAGCGGGGGTCGAAGACCAGGTGGTGGGTGAACCACAGCAGGACGTGGCGGTCCTCGGCGACCTTCAGGAGCCGGAGCCGGACCAGCGGTCCGCCGTCCAGGTCGAAGCCGTGGCGCAGTTCCTCGCGGGCGAGGGCCTCGCAGCGCTCGGGCAGCCGCTCCTCGCCGACCGTCTCGGCGGTGAGCCGGCCGCCGGGGCGTCCCCGGACGATCTGCTCACCGGTGGGGTGGTCGTGCGGGAAGACCGACCGGAGCACCGTGTGCCGGTCGAAGGTCTCGTCGAGCGCGGCGGACAGCGCGTCCTGGTCCAGGTCGCCGTGCAGCGTGTAGGCGAAGGCAAGGGCGTACCGGCTGTCGCCGGGTGACACCTTGTCGAAGACCCACAGCTGCTCCTGGCGGAAGGTGAGGGGCGACACCCTGGTCCCGCGGTCCACATTGCCGATTCCCTGAAGGAACTGCTCTCGTCGCTCGGCGGGCAGACTTCGCAGCCGGCGCAGGAGCTCGCTCTCTTGTGTCATCGCGGCCTTCCCCCAACTCGGGTTACATGTCGACTTCCATCAACAGTCTTCGTTGATTATGTTGACTGTAGTACGGTGAGGAAAGTCTCGACAAGGGTGAGGCCATGGACTTCAGCATTCTGCGGACAACAGACGAGTTTCGCCGTGAGCTGCGCGAGGTGCTGTACTCGCCCGCCGTCGACGACCTGGTCAACGCGGTCGCGGCGCGGGCGGACGGGATGGACGGCGATGCCCGTGAGCTCTACAGGTACCTGGGCAAACACGGGGTGCTCGCCCCGGCTTGGCCCTCCGAGTACGGAGGGAGGGACGGTGACTTCACCGAGACTCTCGTCCTGATGGAGGAGCTGGTCCAGCGTGGGGTTCCACAGAGTCTCTATTTCATCTCCGTCCAGATCGTAGGGTCGCTCATCCTGCAGTCCGGCACGGAGCGACAGAAGCGCGACCTGCTGCCCCGGCTCGCCTCCGGCGACCTCGCGGCGTGCATCCTGTTCACCGAGCCGGACAACGGCTCCGACCTCGCGGGCGTCGTCACGCGCGCCGAGCGGGACGACCGCACCGGCACGTGGACGGTCAGCGGACGCAAGAAGTTCAACCTCAAGACCGCCTACGCGGACGTGGCGCTGATCGCGGCCCGCACCGACGACTCGGTCAGCCAGTACGAGGGCATCAGCCTGCTCCTCGCGCCGCTCTCCGCGCCCGGGGTGACGGTCCGTCCGCTGCCCAGCCTGGCCGACGAACAGTTCCACGACGTCTCCCTGGACGGGGTCCGGCTCGGCGACGACGCCGTGCTGGGCGCACCGGGCGAGGGCTGGTCCCTGATCACCGGCATGTTCTCGGCGGAGCGCAGCGGCGTCGACTACTACGCCCGCGGCCTGCACTGGCTGCGGCTGGCCGAGGAGCAGCTGACCGAGGGCGGCCGGCAGGCCGGCGAGGACGAGGCGTCGGGCCTGGCCCGGCACTGGGCGCGGCTCGACGCCGGGCGGCTGCTCTCGGCCCGCGCGCTCCAGCGCCTCCAGGACCGTGAGCCGGACATCGCCGAGGCCTCGCTGGCCAAGTGGCACAACTCCGACACCGCGCAGAAGATCGCGTGGTGGTCGCTGGAGCGCCTCGGCCTGCCGGTCGCGGCGGGCGGGCCGCAGTCCTCGCCCACCGAGATCCTGGAGGCCGCCTACCGCGAGGCGGCCGGCATGACCATCTCCGGCGGCGCCTCCGAGGTGCTGCTGGAGATCGTGGCGGGCGCCCGCCTGCACCACGAGTCCGACCACGACCACCCCCGTGCCGGCAGGAGGCCGCGCTGACCATGGACCTGCATCAGGATCCGATCCAGAGCCAGATCGCCGAGGCCGTCGCCCTCGCCCTCACCCACACCGGGGAGGTGCGGCGCGAACTGGCCGCGGTGGGCGTGCCCACCCTCGGCCTGCCGACCTCCCTGGGCGGCATGGGGCTCGGCCTGACCGCGGACGTCGCGGTCCACCGGGAGCTCGGCCGCGGTCTGGAGACCGCGCCGGAACTGCGCGAGACCGTGCTCTGCCTGGAACTCCTCGCGGACGCCGGGGTCGACGGGCTCGGGGACGTGCTGGCGCGCGTCCACGAGGGCGTGGGCACCGCCGTCAGCATCGGCCTGCACGGGCCGACGAGCATCCGCCTGGACGGCGACGGGCTGCTGTGGGGGACGAGCGAGGCACTGCCCGCCACCGGCTGGGACGTGGCGCTGGTGCGGGCCGCGACCGACGGCGGGGGCCACCGCTGGCTCCTGGTCCGGCCGGACGGGGCGACCGTGCGCCGCGAGGAGGTCACGCTGCTCGGCACCCCGGCGGCGCGCTGGCGGTTCGAGGCGGCGGCCGGCCAGCCGGTGCCGGTGGTGGAGGCGCAGCGGCGCCGGGCGGTGGCCGCGGCCCGCGTCCGGCAGGCCGCGCTGCTCCTCGGCATCGCCGGCCGGGCCCTGGACACGGCCCGCGCCCACGTGGGCCGGCGCCTCCAGTTCGGCAAGCCGCTCCTGGAGTTCCAGACCGTGAGCCACCGCATCACCACGCTGATCGGCGAGGCAGACGGCTGGGAGCTGCTGCTGGCCGAGGCGGCCTGGGCGCACGACCAGGGCGCCGAGGCGCCCGCCACGGCGCCGCAGGTCCTCGCGGCGGCGGCGGAGCACGCCCTGAAGGCCGCGCGGCTCTCGCTCCAGCTGCACGGCGTACGGGGCATGCTGGCGCACTCGGTCCCGGCGACGGCCTACCGGCTGGCGACGGTCGAGGCGGTGCGGCTCGGTCCGCCGGCGGGCCTGTGGCTGGAGGCGGGCCGGGCGCGGCTGGCCGGCACCCGGGCCTGAGCGGGGCCGGTCCGGCCCGCTCCGTGGGACACGGACGAGAGGGGCCCTGCCCGGTGGTCACCGGGCAGGGCCCCTCTCGTCCGCCCCCTCTCTCTCTCTCCCCCCCCGGGGGGCGGTCAGACCATGGCCTTCAGCTCGCGCTCCAGGCAGGCCACCAGGTCCGCCGGGGCGTCCAGGAAGGTGTAGTGGGTGCCGCTGAGGACCTCCTTGCGGGCCGCGCCGGCGGCGACCCAGTCGGCCCAGCCGCCCATGAGGGCGTGCGGGACCTCCACGTCGGCGTCCCAGCCGAGCGCGGTGATCGCGCAGGGCAGCGAACCGGCCGCGTCCTTGCGGTACTTCTTGTTGGCCTCGACGTCGGCGACGAGCACCTCCAGGTAGAGGTCGAGGATCTCCTCGGGCGGCTCGGCCGCCCCGAGCGCGGAGAGCAGGGCGATCAGCTCGGCGCGCAGGCCGTTCTCGTCGAGCCCGAGGAAGCGGCCGTAGGGGCCGTCCTGCGGGGCGACCTGGGAGGAGACGAAGACCCGCTCCGGGGGCCGCAGTCCGCGCTCCGCGATCCGGATGACGCTCTCGAAGGCCGGCAGCGCGCCCCCGCAGTGCCCGAACACCGCGTAGGGGCGGTCCAGGTGCTCGGCGATGCCGGTGACGAGCTGGTCGGCGAGCTCCTCGTAGGTGCCGAAGTGCGGTTCCCTGGTGCGGTTCTCGCGGCCGGGGAGCTGGAGCGGGACGACCTCGGCGGGGCCGATGCGGGTGGGCCAGCCGCGGAACATGGAGGCGCCGCAGCCGGAGTAGGGGAAGCAGAAGAGCCGTACCTCCGCCTCCTCGGAGGGCGGGGTCAGGAACCAGCGGGACGGCGTTGACTTTGGAGTATCCATACGCACATACTACATATACGCTATAGAGATTGCAGAGAAGTCAACCGAAGCCACAGTGGAATGCCGGGGTGATGTGCATGCGAGACCTGCTTCCCGGAGCCGTCGCGGTGGCGGTGGCGGACGCCTCGGCCTGGACCGAGGAACCGCTGCCGGAGGAGGCCGCGACGCTCAGCGAGCGGGCGGTCCCCGCGCGGCAGCGGGAGTTCCGGGCCGGCCGGGCGTGTGCGCGCCGGGCCATGACCGCGCTCGGCCTGCCCCCGGTGCCCGTGCCCGCGGGCCGCGACCGGGCCCCGCTCTGGCCGCCGCGGATCGTCGGCAGCATCTCGCACACCGGCGACTACTGCGCGGCGGCGGTGGCCCGTTCGGGCGCCGTCCGCTCGCTCGGCATCGACGCCGAGGACAACCTGGAGCTGGACGAAGCCACCCGGCAGCTGGTCTGCCTCCCCGAGGAGGAGGAGTGGTGGCGCGGGCCCGGCGGATCGGAGCCGTACTGGCCGACCGTGTTCTTCAGCGCCAAGGAGTCCGTCTACAAGGCGTGGTTCCCCCTCGTCGGCGGCTGGCTGGGCTTCCACGACGTCCGCGTCGAACCCGACCCCCGCGCCGGCACCTTCACCGCCCGGATCCTGGCCCCCCACCGCCGCCCGGACCTCGTCCCCGACCTCCTGCACGGCCGCTTCGCCGTCTCCCCGGACCTGGTCCGCACGGCGGTGGTCGTGCCGGCGGACTGAGGACCCGCCGGCCGTACGACTGCCCGCACCGCCTCCCGTGCGGCCACCCTCACCGCCTCCCGTACGGCTCCTCGCACCGCCTCCCGCACGACTTCCTGCACGACGCCCGAGGGGGCGGCAGCGGACCGGTCCGCTGCCGCCCCCTTCCGCGTGCGCGCCCCGCGCCGGGGCGGCGCGGGGCCCGGGGGCGCGGCCGTCGCACCGCGTCCCCCGGGCCCGGGAGGTCACTCCGCGTTCTCCGCCATCGCCCGCAGGCGCGGCCGGTCCATCTTGCCGTTCGGCATGGTGGGGAGCTCGGTCACCGCCCGGAAGCGGCCCGGGACCATGTAGTCCGGCAGCAGCTCCGCGAGGTCGGTGCGCAGCGAGGCGAGGGCGGAGGTGCCCAGGCCCGGCTCCAGGACGACGAAGGCGACCAGGGTCTTCTCGATGCCGTCCTCGCCCCGCACCGCCACCGCGCACGAGGAGACGCCGGGCAGGTCGCCCAGCACCCGCTCGACCTCGGGGAGTTCGAGCCGGAAGCCGCGGATCTTCACCTGGTCGTCGGCACGGCCCAGGTAGTCCAGGGAGCCGTCCTTCCGCCGCCGGGCCACGTCGCCGGTGCGGTACATGCGGCGGCCCGGCCGGCCCGGCTCCGGGAGGAAGCGCTCGGCCGTCAGGTCCGGCCGGTTCCAGTAGCCGTACGCGACCTGCACCCCGCCCACGTGGATGTCGCCGATGCCGCCGGGCGGCACCTCCTCGCCGTCCGCGTCGAGGACGTACACGCGGTTGCCGGGCACCGGCAGGCCGATCGGCGGCAGCGCCGGCCAGCCGTCCGGGTCGCCCTCCACCGGGTGCCAGGTGACCACGTGGGCCTCCGAGGGCCCGTACTGGTTGACCAGGCGGCAGCCCGGCAGCGAGCCGAGCAGGGCGCGCAGCGCGCGGGAGCACTGGAGCTGCTCCCCCGCCGTGACGACCTCGCGCAGCGGGGGCGCCCCGGCCGCACCCGGTTCGGCGACGAGGACGAGCGCCTGGAGCGCCACGTACGGGAGGAACATCCGGTCCACCCGCTCGCGGGCCGCCGCCTCCCACAGCCGCAGCGGGTCCCGCCGCTCCTCCTCGGTCACGCACACCACGGTGCCGCCGACCGCGAGGGAGGCGAAGATCTCCTGGAAGGAGACGTCGAAGGAGATCGCGGAGAACTGGAGGGTGCGGCTGCCGACGGACGCCTCGGAGACGCCGGTCTGCCACTCCACGATGTTGGCGAGCGCGCCGTGCGGCATCGCGATGCCCTTGGGGGCGCCCGTGGTGCCGGAGGTGTAGAGGACGTACGCGAGGTCCTCCGCCGCGGGGAGCGGCGGGAGCAGGGACTCCGCGGCGGGGGTCAGCGGGCGGGCGGCCTGCTCCTCGCCGAGGAGGAGCACCGTGCGGCCCTCGGCGAACCGCTCCGCCGTCTCGGCGTGGCCGAGGACCACGCCCACCCGGGCGTCGTCGAGCATGTGCTCCAGCCGGGCCCGGGGGTAGCCGGAGTCCAGCGGGAGGAAGGCGGCGCCCGAGCGGAGCACGCCGATGAGGGCGACGACCAGCTCGGTGGAGCGCAGGGCGGCCAGGCCGACCACGTCCCCCGGGCCGATGCCCTCGCCGCGCAGCCGGACGGCGATCGCGCCCGCCCGCTGCCACAGCTCGCGGTAGGTGACGGCGGGGCCGTGCCCGGCGAGGGCGGTCTCCTCGGGGTGGCGGGCGACGGCGTCGGCCACCAGGTGCAGCACGCTCGGCGCGTCGCCGGCGCGGACCTCCTCGGCGACGGGCGCGGGTGTGGCGGGAAGTCGCAGGTCGATGCTCATCGGCGGTTCGCCTCCTCCGGGGTGCGGTCGGCGGCGCAGAGCACACCGTCCAGGACGTGGGCCACGTGGGTCAGTTCGGGGTTGCGCATGATGCTGTAGTGGTCGCCGGGCACCCGGTGCACGACGACGTCCTCGGCGACGGCCCGCCAGCCCTCGACGGCGTCGGGAGAACCCTCCGCCTGGAGGAGGTGCACCGTGCCGGGGTAGCGGGGGCCGGTCGGCCGGTAGGCGGCGAGGCCCAGCATGTTGTCCCGGTAGATGCCGTACCGCCGCACCACCTCGTCGAGGTCGAGCCCGGCGGGCACCAGGTCGCCCCAGCCGTCCAGGACGTCGGCGAACAGCCGCCGCGCGGTGAGCATCTCGCTGCCCGGCGGCAGCTCCTGGGCCGGCATGCCGAGGTCGGCGGTGAGGTCCCGCAGGAAGCTGTGCAGCAGGTAGGCGTGGGTGTCGGGGCTGTCGGGGTCGCCGTCGTACAGGAAGGAGTCGATCAGCACGATCGGCCCCGGGTCCTCGCCGCGGGCGTGCAGCTGGCGGGCCATCTCGAAGGCGAGGGTGCCGCCGAGCGACCAGCCGCCGAGCAGGAAGGGGCCGGGTTCGGCGGCCTCCAGCTCGGCCAGGTAGGAGGCGGCGCGGGCCTCGTGGGAGGGGGCCTCCTGGCCGCCCTCGAAGGCGTAGACGGTGCGGTTGGTGAGGGCGGTGGCCAGCGAGGCGTAGCAGAAGACGCTGCCGCCCGCCGGGTGCACCAGGGCGAGGGCGGGCGCGACGGTGCCGGACTGGATGCGGGCCAGGGCGCCGGGCCGCTCCTCCGCGCCCGCGCCCAGCGAGCCGATGCGCACGGCCAGGTCGGCGATGGTGCGGTAGCGGAAGAGGACGCTGACCGGCAGGTCCACGCCGGTCGCGCGGCGCAGCCGGGCCATCACCTGCACGGCGAGCAGCGAATGGCCGCCGAGGAGGAAGAAGTTGTCGTGCACGCCGACCGTCGCGAGGCCGAGGACGGAGCGCCAGATCTCGGCGAGGGTCTCCTCCAGCGGGGTGGAGGGCTCGGCGTGCGCGGGCTTCGCGCCGGGCTCCTCGGCGGCGGGGACGGGCAGAGCGGTGCGGTCCACCCGGCCGTCGGGGGTGAGCGGGAAGGCGTCGAGGACGACGTAGGAGGTGGGCAGCAGCACCTCGGGCAGCAGCCGCTGGCAGTGGGCGCGCAGCGCCTCGCGCAGCCGGTCGGTCTCCTCGGCGCCGGGGGCGTGCGGCCGGTGCGGGACGAGGTACGCGACGAGGACGAGGGCCCCGGCGTCGTCGAGGCGGGCGTCGACGCGGGCGTCGCCGACCGCCTCGTGGGTGAGGAGGACGGCCTCGATCTCGGCGCGCGGGACGCGGACCTGCTTGAGGTGGACCTGCTCGTCGCGGCGGCCGAGGATCTCCAGGGCGCCGTCCTCGCGGAAGCGTCCGAGGTCCCCGGTGTCGGTCTCCGGGCCGCCGTCGGCGGACGCGTGGACGGCGCCGGGGACGCCGACGGGCACCGGGTTGCCGTGCGCGTCGAGGATCCGGACGCGGCGGCCGGGCAGCGGGCGGCCGGCGATGTCGTGGCCGGCGGGCGCGTCCCCGGCGCAGCGGCGGGTGGCGATCCCGCCGAGGCCGGGGGCGGAGTAGAGGGTGTGCAGCTCGGTGCCGGGCAGGGCGGCCAGGCAGCGGCGTTCCAGGGTGAGCGGCAGGGGCTCGCCGGAGACGACGATCCGGCGCGGGGCGCGCACGGCGGCGCCGGCCTCGGCGGCGGCGACGAGCCGGTGCAGCAGGCCGGGCCGGATGCGCAGTTCGGTGACGTCGGCGGCGGCGAGGGCGTCGAGGACGGCCGCCAGGTCGTCGCCGGCGTCGAGGACCTCCCCGGCGGGCGCGGCCGGCGGGGCGTCCGCGGCGGGCGCGGTCAGCCGGTCGAGCTCGGCCAGGTCGTCGTCGTCGAGGAGGGCGAGCTCGGCGAGCGGGCGGTCGGGGGCGGCGAGGGCGCGGGTCAGCAGCCGGCCGAACATGCGGCTCATGCGGTGCATCACGGCGGAGTCGAAGAGTTCCGCGTTGTAGACCCAGGAGCCGCCGAGCCGGCGCTCGTGCGCGTACAGGTTCAGTTCGAGGTCGAAGCGGACGATGCCGCTGTCGAAGGGCACGAGGTCGGCGCCGAGGTGCGGCAGCCGCACCCGCTCGTCGCCCGCGGTCTGGTAGTTGAACAGCACCTGGAAGACCGGGCTGACGGTGGGGTTGCGGTCGGGCTGGAAGTCGATGACGAGCTTCTCGAAGGGCATGTCCTGGTGGGCGAAGGCGCCGAGCACGGCGTCCTTGCCGCGGCCCACGGCCTCGCGGAGGGTGGGCGACCCGGTCAGGTCGGAGCGGACGACCAGGGTGTTGACGAAGAAGCCGATCAGCCCCTCCAGCTCCTGGTGGGTCTGGCCGGCGACGGGCACGCCGAGGAGGACGTCCTCCTGGCCGCTGTAGCGGCCCATCAGGGCGGAGAAGCAGGTGAGCAGGACGGTGAAGGGGGTGGTCCGCTCCTGGAGCGCGAAGGCGTGCACGGCCCGCGCCAGGTCCTCGGGGAACTCGAACTCCTCGTTGCCGCCGTTGACCCGGTGGCCGGTGGGCCGGGCGCGGTCCATCGGGAGCTGGAGGATGCCCGGGGCGTCGCTGAGGCGCTCGCGCCAGTACGAGGTGAGCTCCTCCTCGCGCTCGCCGGTGAGGCGGCCGCGCTGCCAGATCGCGTAGTCGATGTACTGCTGCGGCAGCTCGGGCAGTGCGGCGGCGGCGCCTCCGGTCAACTCGTGGTAGTAGGCGTCGAGTTCGCGGAAGAGGGTGCCGACGGACCAGCCGTCGCAGACGATGTGGTGGACGCAGAGCGCGATCAGGTGCTCGTCGTCGGAGACCCGGACGGTCAGGGCGCGCAGCAGGGGCCCGGCCGCGAGGTCGAAGGGCTGCGCCGACCACTGCTTGACGAACTCCTCGGCGGCCGCGGCGGGTTCGGGTGCCCCGGAGACGTCGGCCTCCTCGACCGCCGGCTCGAAGGGCGGGCCGACCTGCTGGACGGGCATGCCGTCGGGGGCGGGGAACACGGTCCGCAGCACCTCGTGCCGCCGGACGACGCGGGCGAGGGCGCCCGCCAGGGCCCCGCGGTCGGGGGCCGCGGAGGTGCGCAGCACGATGGGGATGTTGTAGGCGCAGCTGCCGGGCACGAGCCGGTCGAGGATCCACAGCCGCCGCTGGGCGAAGGAGACGGGTCCGGTGCGGGTCTCCTCGCCGCGGTCGCGCTCGGCGAGCAGCCTGGCGAGCCGGCGCCGCTTCTCTTCCAGGGCATCGGTCGATATCTGGTCGGTCACGGGCCTACCTGTCTCTTCCTCGTCGCCGTAGGGCACATGGGTGGAACGCGCGGGACCGCGCAGGGTGGTGCGGAGCGGCACGGGGCCCGGCCGCCGGGGGGGGAAGGAACGGCCGGGCCCCGTGCTGTCGGAGGGGCGGGGACGGCGGGCGGTACGGGCCCCCCGCCCGCCGCTCCGCCGCCGGACGGGCGCTAGGCGGCCTGGAGCTCCGCCGGGACCTCGTCCTTGATGCCGTGCACCGAGCCGGCCACCAGCCAGCCGATGGCGACCCAGGCGAGGACCGCCGCCAGGACGAAGGAGGCGGCGTTGCCCCACGCGGAGGCGGCCGCGGCGCCGAGGACGGGGCCGAGGGCGTTGGCGCCCCAGACCAGCGGCAGGGAGACGCCGCCGACCCGGCCCATGAGCTGCGGCGGGGTGGCCTTCTGCACCATCGTCATGATGCCGACGTTGGCGATCGGCGTGGTGAGCGAGGCGAGGAACTGCGAGAGCGCCACGACCACGACGCCCGTCGTGCCCTTGCCGGCCAGGACCATCAGGAGCACGGCGAGGCCGAGCAGGGCGTGGGTCACGATCAGCGCGCGGCCCATCCCCAGCTGGTGCAGGGCCTTGCGGGAGAAGATCGCGCCGATGACGAAGGCGACGCCGCCGGCACTCATGACGAAGCCGAGCTGCGCGGGGCTGAAGCCCAGGTCGTCGTAGGCGTACACGACGAGCATCGCCATGGTCATCGAGACGGCGAGGTTGCCGAAGAAGCCCATGAGGGTCAGGCTGCGCAGCAGCCGGTTGCCGACCAGGGTGGTGAAGCCGTGCTTGAGGTCGGTGACGGCCGCGCCGACGCCCTTGCCGCTGGGCTGCGGGGCGGGCTCCGGCTTGCGGATGGACCAGATCGTGTAGGTGGACACGAGGAACGACAGGGCGTCGACGGTGACGGCCTTGGCCGCGCCGAGCGCGCCGACGAGCACGCCGCCGATGCTGCGGCCGAAGACGGCCGCGAGCGAACGGCTCATCTGGGTCTTGGCGTTGGCCTCGGCGAAGTCCTCGCGCTCGATCAGCGCCGGGAAGTGCGCCTGGTACGCAAGCTGGAAGATCACGTCCAGGGCGCCCTTGACCACGGCCACCGCGTACAGGTGCGCCATGCTCACCGAGCCCAGGAACGCGACCAGCGGGAGCGAGCCCAGGGCGACGGCGCGGCCGAGGTTGGCGACGATCATCAGGGGGCGCCGCCGCATCCGGTCGGTGAGCACGCCGACGACGGGTCCGAGGACCACGAACGGGATCCACTGGAGGGCGATCAGCAGACCGACGGATCCGGCGGACGCGCCGAACGCGAGGACTGCCAGGGAGGGCAGCGCGATCAAGGAGACCTCGCTGCCCAGCAGGCTCACGGACTCGCCCGTCCACAGCTTCATGAAGTCGCTGTTGCGGGTGAGCCCGGGCCTGCGCGGGGCTTCGGCCGCCCTTCCGGGCTGCTCCTGGGTGGTCATCAGGGATTACCTCTCTGCATGTGAGGGGACGGGGTGGTCGTGGGGGGAAACCGGGGGGTGGCGGCGGTCCCTGGGCGGCCGGGGCGTACGCGATCGGTCGAGCGGTCGAGCGGTCGGTCGGGCTGCCGTCCGGGAAGTCGGTCGGTCCGGCGGCCGGACTGCCGGCCGGGAGGCCGGCCGGTCAGCCTGCCGGCGGGTCAGTCGGTCGCGGCCGCGGCGAGGCGGCGGCGGAGGCTGAGCGGACGCATGTCGGTCCAGACCTCGTTGATGTGGGCCAGGCAGGCGTCCTTGGGCCCGGAGAAGCCGGTGGCGGTCCAGCCGAGCGGCACCTCGCGGCCCTCGGCCCAGATCGAGTACTGCTCCTCGTGGTTGACCACGACCAGGTACGTGCGGCCATCGTCGTTCTGCATGGGTGTCAGCTCCTTGTCTTCCGTGTCAGGGGTCCTGGGGTGCCGTCAGGGGAAGGAGATGCGCTCGCCGATGCCGTGGGAGACGGCCCGCCGGTAGACGAGGGCGGCGGCCACCGAGTCCTGGACGGGCAGGCCGAGCGTCTCGAAGACGGTGGTCTGGGTGTCGTCGGTGCGGCCGGGCCGGGTGCCGGCCAGGACCTCGCCGATCTCGGCGGCGATGGCGTCCTCGGTGAGGGCCCCCTCGGCGATGGGCAGCAGGATGTCCCCGGCCTCCCGCAGCGCGGCCTCGCGGTTGTCGACGATCAGCCGGGCGCCGGCGACCGTCGCGGTGGGCAGCTCGCGGCAGCCGGGGCCGAAGGCGCCGATGGCGTTGATGTGGACGCCGCGGCCCGCGGGCAGCTCCGCCGGGTCGAAGACCGGCTCGTCCCCGGCGACCGAGGTGGCGGTGCACAGGACGTCGCAGTCGGCCAGGGCCTCGGCGGTGGAGTCGCACACCTCGGCGCGCGGGTAGAAGCCCTCGGCCCAGCGGGCGAGCTTCTCGGCGGTGGCGCGGGTCCGGCTGTAGATCCGCACCCGGTCCCACTCGCGGGTCCGGGAGAGTGCCTCCAGGTGGCCGCGGGCCTGCACGCCGGCGCCGATGACGGCGAGCTCGCGGGCGCCCTGGCGGGCCAGGGCGCGGGTGGCGACGGCGGTGACCGCCGCGGTGCGGATCTCGGTGAGGGCACCGGCGTCCACCAGGGCGAGCGGCTGGCCGTGGACCGCGTCGACCAGGATGACCAGGCCCTGGACGCTGGGAAGTTCCCGCTCGACGGCGCGCGGGAACATGCTGAGCATCTTCAGGCCGAGGACGGGCTCCTCCTCGGGGCCGCCGACGGCGGGCATCAGGAGCACCATGCCCCCGTGGCCGGGCGGTTCCACGGTCACCCGCGGGTGCTCGTAGAGCTCGCGCCGGGACGCCCTGACCATGGTGTCCTCCATGGCGGGGATGGCGTCGTCGTAGGTGAGCAGCTTGCGTACCGCGGCTGCGTCGATCACGTGCAGGTGTCCCACCGGGTTCTCCTCGGGTGGCGGTGTCGGATGGTGGCCGTTCACGGGCGGAAGCGCCCGAGGGGGTAGTCGGTGCCGCCGTCGAGGGCGAGTCCGGCGAGCGCGTGGCCGAAGACCGGGACGAACTTGAAGGCCCAGCCGGCGGCGTGGACGAGGACGCGGTCGCGGCCCTCGCCGGGCGGGAGCGCGCCGAGGTAGAACTGCCGGTCGTGGTCGCGGGGCAGGGCGATCAGGCACGAGCCGGGCTGTACGGGCTCCGGGTCGAGCATCGGCATGTGCCGGGCGACGAACTCGGCGGTGCGGCGCAGCTGGTGCGGGTCGGGGCCGGGGCGTTCGGCCGGGGGCGCGGTCCGCGGGTCGCTCTCGAAGTCGGGGGCGACGCGCACCAGTCCGCCGGGGCTCCACGGGTTGCTGCCGAATCCGTAGAAGAGGTTGGAGTCGGTGTCCGTGGGGGTCTGGAAGGCGAACCAGGTGGGCAGGTCGCGGGCCTTGTCGCGCAGCCGGAAGTAGGCGGTGGCCATGTCGTACACCTCGACGTCGAGGCGGACGCCGAGCGGTTCGGTGAGCTCGTTGCTCCAGGGGCCGGCGGTGACGACGACCTTCCCGGCGGTGATCCGGGCGTCCTCGGTGACGACCTCGACGCGCTCGGGGTGCGGCTCCAGGGCGAGGACGCGCTGCCCGGTGCGGATCTCCGCGCCCGCCGAGCGGGCGAGGTGGGCGAGGGACCAGAGGGTGCCGCGGACGTCGATCACGCCGCCGTCCGGCTGGTGGAAGCCCTCGTAGTGGGAGGGGAGTCCGGTGAAGCCGAAGCGCTCCTCGATGGCGGAGGCGGTGAGCCACTCGTAGCGCAGCCCGGCGTCGTCGAGGACCTGGGCGGCGTCGGCTATCTGGCCCTCGTTGGTGGCCTCCTTGGTCTCGCCGAACCACAGGCTGCCGGTGTGGTGCACCAGCCGCCTGCCGCTCGCCTCCTCCAGGTCGCGCCACAGGGGCAGGGCGCGCACCGTCAGGTCGGTGAGGTCGCGCTGGGTGTACTGGACGCGCCACTGGCGCTCGGCGCCGGCGGAGCTGCCGGTGTTCTCCGGTCCTTCGGCGCTCTCCAGGACGAGTACGGAGGCGCCCCGGCCCGCCGCGTACCAGGCGGTGCTGAGTCCGACGGCGCCGCCGCCGACCACGACGAGGTCGTAGGAGCGGGGCGGGGTGCGGTGTGCGGTCATGCCGTCCTCCCGAGGGGGGTGCGCCCGCGTCGCCACGACCGGCTGATGGTGCGCTCCAGCTGGTCCATCAGCTGGGCGGCCTGGTCGTCGTCGATGCCGGGCTGACAGGGGATGTTGATCATTTCCCGGAACCAGCGGCGTTCGGCCACGGGGCACTCGCCCTCGCGGTGGCCGTGCGCCCGCCACTCCGGCATGAGGTGCAGCGGGAAGTAGCGCAGCGACAGCTGCGAGCCCGCCGCGTCCATGGCGTTCAACAGGGCGTCCCTGTCGATCAGTTCGGGGTCCACGAACGCGGTGTACAGGTGGTAGGGGTGGTCGACGCCCTCCGGCACCGGCGGGACGTGCACGCCGGGGATCCGCGCGAGGCGCTCGGTGTACTGCCGGGCCAGCTCCCGGCGGCGGGCCTGGAGGGCGGGCAGCTTGCCGAGCTGGACGTACCCGACCGCGGCGGCCGGCTCCGCGAGCGTCCCGTTGATGCCCGTTCCCCGGAGCATCAGGCAGTCGGCGGTGTAGGAGCCGGCGGGGAACATGGCCCCGGCGGGCGGGCGGTGGGTCTCGGCGAAGGTGTGCCGGGAGGGCACGTAGACGGCGTCGACCGAGTTGTCGCGCAGGGCGGTCGCGCGGGCGGCGGCCTCGTCGTCGCGGACGACGAGCATGCCGCCCTCGCCGAGCGTGGTGATGTTCTTGGAGGAGTGGAAGCTGAAGATCCCGAAGTGTCCGAAGGAGCCGAGCGGCCGGCCGTTCAGCGAGCCGCCGATGGCGTGCGCCGCGTCCTCGACGACGGTCAGTCCGTACCGTTCGGCGAGCGCCATGATGCGCGGCATGTCCGCCGCCCGGCCGCCGTAGTGGACCATGAGGACGGCGCGGGTGCGGTCGGTGATCAGTTCCTCGATGCGCGAGGCGTCGATGTTGAGCGAGTCGGGTTCCACGTCGCAGAAGCGGACCCGGACGCCGTAGTCCAGCAGGGGCTGCACGGTCGCCAGGTAGGTCTGCGGAGTGGCGATGACCTCGTCGCCGGGGCGCAGGTCGAGCAGGTGGATGGCCAGCCGGAGCGCGGTGGTCCCGCTGGTGACCGAGAGCGCGTGCGCGACGCCGAGGTGGGCGCGGAACGCCTCCTCGAAGCGCTCCCGCCAGACTCCCCCGGAGAGCGGGCTGCCGGAACGCAGCAGTTCTTCGATCACGGCCAGTTCGTCGTCGCCGAGGATGCTCCCCCGGGTCGGTCTGGCGTGGGAGCCGAGCGGAACGACTGCGGATGGTGCACTATCCATGATTCCCCGCATCGTCTGAAGGGCCTGTGTCGACCTCTGGGCTGGTGACACAACACAATGGCGACAACTAACCAAACACGCTACACGAAAGACTTCAAGTAATTCACCAAAATCTAGAAACACTCCAGTGCGGTTCCGGTGGGGCTCCGGCGGGGCTCCAGCGGCCACTGCGAACCTGCGACGAGTGTGGTTTCACCTCTGAGGAGAGGACGCCGTCTTGTCGACCTGCCCGATGCACGAGACTCCCCCGACCTACCCGTTCGGCAACCGGCCGTCGGTGCTCGACGCCCCCATCGAACTGCGCGGCCTGCGGGAACGTCCCGCCGTCCGGGTCACCCTGCCCAGCGGCGACCCCGGCTGGGTCGTCACGCGGTACGAGGACATCCGCGTCCTGCTCTCCGACCCGCGGCTGCACCGCGACCGGTCCAGCGAGGACCTGCCGCGGATCACCAAGGACAACTCGATGTTCCAGGACCCCAACGTGAGCCTGGACCCGCCGGAGCACCCGCGGATGCGCCGGCTCGTCACCAAGGCCCTGAGCGCCGCCCGGGTCGAGAAGATGCGCCCCCACGTGCAGGCCCTCGTGGACGAGCTGCTCGACGCGATGGAGGCCGCCGGCCCCACCGCCGACCTCGCCGAGGCACTGGCCTTCCCGCTCGGCATCCGCACCCTGTGCGGGCTGCTCGGCGTCCCGCCGGAGGACCAGAAGGACTTCCGGCTGTGGACCGACGCCTACCTGTCGGTGAACCGCTACACCGCGGAGGAGGTCGGCCGGTACCGCGGCGAGCTCTTCGGCTACATCCAGCGCCTGGTCGCCGCCAAGCGCGAGCAGCCCGGCGACGACCTGATCAGCTCCCTCATCGCGGTCCGCGACGAGGACGAGAGCCGGCTGGGCGAGTACGAGCTCCTGTACTGGGTGCAGGGGCTCCTGATGGGCGGGTACGAGTCCACCGCCAACCACCTGTCCGCCGCGATCGTCACGCTGCTCGCGCACCCGGAGGAGCTGGCGAAGGTCCGCCGGGACCCCTCGCTGGTCCCGGCCGCGGTGGAGGAACTGCTGCGCTACCAGGTGCTCTTCTCCCAGCTCGCCGCCGTGCGGTACACCTCCGCAGACATCGAGGTCGGCGGGACGACCATCCCGGCGGGCTCCGCCGTGTTCCTGGCCCTGGAGTCCGCCAACCGCGACGAGCAGGTCTTCAAGGAGCCGGAGGCGCTGCGGGTGGACCGTGACGACAACAAACACCTGTCGTTCAGCGCCGGCCCGCACTTCTGCGCCGGTTCGGCGCTGGCCCGGATGGAGCTCCAGACCGCGCTCGGCACCCTGCTCCGCCGCTACCCGGACCTCCGGCTCACGGTCCCGGCGCAGGAGCTGACCCGCAACACCGGCGTGCTGGTGGAGGGGTTCACCGAGGTGCCCGTCACCTGGTGACCCGCCCCGCCCGCGCAGCCCGTGCCCCGGAGGGACCACCTCCGGGGCACGGGCTTTCGGCCGTCTCCCGCCGCCCCGGTCCCGGCCCGTCGGTTCCCGGTGCACCGGCCTCGGGCCCGCCGGCTCCCCGCTCCCGGGCTTCCGGTCCGTCGGCTTCCGGCCCATGCCGAAGGCCGGCCCGCACGACGTGGCGTCGTGCGGGCCGGCCCGGTTCCTCACCGCGGTCAGGCCGCCAGGCCGGCCACGCCGGCCGTGGCCTCGATCGCGAGTCGGAGCAGCTGTCCCGGCGTCTGCGCCTCCTGGATGGCCTCGTCCCCCAGGCTGAAACCGTAGGCGCGCTCCAGGGAGCCGACGGTCTCCAGGACGGCGATGGAGTCGTAACCCAGCTCGCTGAAGGTCACGTCCGCGATGTCCCCGTCCAGGTCGACTCCGTCGCCCTCGCCGGCGGCGGCGCGCAGGGCGCGGACGATGTCCTGAAGGGTGATGATCTGCTGTACCGACATGGTTTCTCCTCCGGTGAATTGACAGGACCGACCCTCCGTTGCGGAGGGGGACTCACGGGCTCGGCGTACGGGGCGCGGCCGGGGCGCGCAGCACCATCGCCGAGTTGAAGCCGCCGTGGCCGCGCGCCAGGACGAGCGCGGTGCGGGTGGCCACGGCACGCGGTTCCCCGGTCACCAGGTCGATGCGGTGGGCCGGGTCGGGCAGGGTCACGTTGGCCGTCGGGGGGATCACGCCGTCCCGGAAGCCGAGCAGCGCGGTGGCCAGGTCGAGCGGTCCGCCGCCCGAGTACAGCCGTCCGGTCATCGACTTGGGGGCGGTGACCGGGACGCCGTGCGGGCCGAAGACCTCGCGGAGCGCCGCGGCCTCCGCGGCGTCCTTGTCGGGCAGGCCGGCCGCGTCGGCGTACACCACGTCGACGTCGCCGGGGGGGCAGTCGGCGTCCGCGAGGGCGCCCAGGATGGCCGCCCGCAGCGCGGGGCCGCGGGAGCTGCCCGGCGGCGGGTCGAAGGTGGCGGCGTGCCCGGCGACCGAGCCGTACGGGCGGGCGCCCCGGGCCAGGGCCGCCTCCTCGGTCTCCAGGACGAGGATGGCGCCGCCCTCGCCCGCCACGTAGCCGTTCGCGGTGTCGGCGAAGGGCGTGTAGGCGCGGGCCGGGTCGTCCGAGGTGCTGAGCAGGCCGGTGGCGATCTGCGCGGTCCAGCCCCAGGGGCAGAGCGAGGAGTCCACGCCGCCGGTGACCATCAGGGAGGCGCCGCCGCGCAGTTGCCTGCGGGCGTGCGCCACCGCGTCGAGGCCGCCGGCCTGGTCGGCGACGATGACCCCGCTGGGGCCGCGCATGCCGTTGCGGATGGAGATCTGGCCGGTGTTGACGGCGTAGAACCAGGCGAAGGACTGGTACGCGCTGACGTACTCGTTGCCCTTGCTCCACAGGTTCTCCAGCTCGCGCTGGCCGAACTCGAAGCCGCCGGAGGCGCTGGCCGTGACCACGCCCGCGCCGAGGGTGTGGAGCTCCTCGGGGCCCGCGCCCGCGTCGAGGACCGCGAGGTCGGCGGCGGTCAGCGCCAGCCGGGTCATGTGGTCGGTCTGCGGCAGGAGCCGGTCGGGCAGGTGGGCCGACGGGTCGAAGCCGAGGACCTCGCCGGCCAGCCGGGAGGGGTACTGCGCGGGATCGAAGCGGGTGAGGCGGCGGATGCCGCTCTCGCCGCGCAGGGTCGCCGCCCAGTACTCCTCGGTGCCGAGGCCGTTGGGCGCGACCACGCCGATGCCGGTGACGACCGCGGTGCCGGTGGTGCTGCCGGTGCCGGTGGTGTCAGTGGTGCTGTCGGTTCTTCCGGTGCTCACTGGGCGAGCCCTCCCTTCTCGGTGCCGTTGCCGGTGAGGACCACGGCGCTCTGGAACCCTCCGAAGCCGCTGCCGGTGCTCAGCACCGAGCGGACCGGCGTCTCGCGCGCGGTCAGCGGCACGTGGTCGAGGTCGCACTTCGGGTCCGGGTCGTGGAGGTTGGCGGTGGGCGGGACGAGCCCGTGGCGCATCGCCAGCAGACAGGCGGCCACCTCCAGGGAGCCGATCGCGCCCAGCGAGTGGCCGATCATCGACTTGATCGAGCTGACCGGTGTGGTCCGGGCGTGCTCGCCGAGGCTCGCCTTGATGGCGGCGGTCTCGTGCAGGTCGTTCTGCTTGGTCCCGGATCCGTGCGCGTTGACGTAGTCGAGGTCGCCGGGGGCGACCCGGGCCTGGCCGAGGGCGGCGGTGACGGCCTGGGCCAGCTCGGCGCCGTCGGAGCGCAGCCCCGTCATGTGGTAGGCGTTGCTGCGGGTCGCGAAGCCGGCCACCTCCGCGTAGATGTGCGCCCCGCGGCGCCGCGCGTGCTCCAGCTCCTCGAAGACGAAGAGGGCCGCACCCTCCCCGAGGACGAAGCCGTTGCGGCTGCGGTCGAAGGGGCGGGAGGCGTGGGCGGGATCGTCGTTGCGCGGCGAGGTCGCCCGGATCGCGTCGAAGCAGGCCAGGGTGATGGGGGAGATCGGGGCGTCGGTGGCACCGCCGACGACGACGTCCGCGGAGCCCTCCCGGATCAGCGCGGCGGCGTGGCCGACCGCGTCGAGGCCGGAGGTGCAGCCGGTGGACACGGTGTTGACCGGCCCCTCGGCGCCGACCCGCCAGGCGACCTCGGCCGCCACCGAGCTGGGGACCAGGTAGTCGTAGAGGTGGGGCACGCCGTAGCGGTGGTCGGTGAGGGTCTGCCGGCCGCCGTCGCTGACGACGACGTACTCCCGCTCCAGGCTGGTGGTGCAGCCGACCGCGGTGCCGACGGACACGCCGGTGCGGTGCGGGGGCAGGTCCGCGAAGAGCAGACCGCTGTCGGCCACGGCCTCGTCCGCGGCGACGGCCGCGAACTGCGCGGCGCGGTCCATCCGCCGGATCTCCTGCGGGGTCAGCCCCGCCTCCTCCGGGCGGAAGTCGCATTCGGCGGCGATCCTCGAACGGTACCGGGAGGCGTCGAAGGAGCTGATCGCGCGGGTGGCGGTGCGGCCGTTCGCCAGCACGTCCCAGTACGCCTTCGCGCCGATTCCCCCTGGTGCGACGACCCCCAACCCGGTGATGACGACTCGTCGAGTCATCCGTACTCCTCCCGTTGCTGCGTGTCGTTGGTGCTTCGACGGTGGCACCGGGGCATGGAGCCGGGCTGGAGAGACACTGCACGCGGCCTGCCTCCCGCGAATCTCGACAAGGCGGCGATCGAGCCTCCAGCACGCCGCCCTACGGTCCGGGGAGGCTCGCAGACCATCCATGGAGGCTACGCATGCGGACCATCCGCTACCACAGCTACGGGAACCCCGATGTCCTGACCGTCGAGGAGGTCCCGGTCCCCTCCCCCGGCCCCGGACAGGTCCTGATCAGGTCCGAGGCGATCGGCGTGAACTTCGTCGAGACGCAGCGCCGCCGGGGCACCGGCCCGTTCCCGCCGCCGCTGCCGGCCACCCCGAACGGCGACGTCGTCGGAATCGTCGAGGAGGTGGGCGCCGGGGTGACCACGGTCGCCGTCGGCGACCGCGTGGCCGCGCCCGTGATGGGCGGCGCGTACGCGGACCTGGTCCTGGCGGACGCCACCTTCCTGGCCCCGCTGCCGGACGGCATCGACGCGGCCCAGGCCAGCATCCTCGCCTCGCCCGCGCAGACCGCGCTGTGCGTGCTGAAGACGGCCCGCATCCAGCCCGGCGACACCGTCCTCGTGCACGCGGCGGCCGGCGCGATCGGGCACCTGATGACCCAGCTGGTCCGGCACTACGGGGCGGGCCGGGTGATCGGCACCGTCGGTTCGCCCGCGAAGGCCGACTTCGCCCGCGAGCACGGCACCGACGTCGTCGTGGACTACAGCACCGACGGCTGGACCGACGAGGTCCTCAAGGCCACCGACGGCGAGGGCGTCGACGTCATCCTCGACAGCGTCGGCGGCGACATCCTGCTCGCCGGCCTGGACGTGCTGAAGCCCTTCGGCCGGCTCGTCTTCTACGGCGCCTCCGGCGGCACCCTGCCGCAGGTCCCGGCGATGCGCCTGATCCCGATGAAGCACGTCGTGGGCTGCGGCCTCGACCAGTGGTGGCAGCACCGTCCGGACGACATCCGCAGCGGCCTCCAGGAGCTGATCGGCCACGTCACCGAGGGCCGCCTCAAGGTGCACGTGCACGCCGAGCTCCCGCTCGCCGAGGCCGCCGACGCCCACCGGATCATCGAGGACCGCGCCCAGCTCGGCCGCATCCTGCTCCGGCCGTGACCCGGCCGTCCCCCGACGCCCGTACTTCGAACGAAAGGACCAGCATGTCCGAGAAGGTTCAGCGCCTCGCCCTGGTCACCGGTGCCACCAGCGGCATCGGCCTGGCGGTCGCGCGCGGCCTCGGCCAGGACGGCCACCGGGTGTTCCTGTGCGCCCGGACCCAGGAGAACGTCGACGCCGTCGTCAAGACCCTGATCGACGAGGGGATCGACGCCGACGGCGTCGCCGCGGACGTGCGGGACCCCGCGTCGGTGCACGACTTCGTCCGCACCGCCGCCGAGCGCCACGGCCCCGTCGGGGTCCTGGTCAACAACGCCGGCCGCAGCGGCGGCGGGGTCACCGCCGACATCGCCGACGACCTGTGGCTCGACGTCATGGCGACCAACCTCAACAGCGTCTTCTGGGCGACCCGCGAGGTGCTCGGCACCGGCGGGATGCGGGAGAGCGGCCGCGGCCGCATCATCAACATCGCCTCCACCGGCGGCAAGCAGGGCGTGGTGCTGGGCGCGCCGTACTCGGCGTCGAAGCACGGCGTGGTCGGCTTCACCAAGGCGGTGGGCCTGGAGCTGGCGAAGACCGGCATCACCGTGAACGCCGTGTGCCCCGGCTACGTCGAGACCCCCATGGCCGAGCGGGTCCGCCAGGGCTACGCCGCCGCCTGGGACACCACGGTCGAGGACGTGCAGGAGCGCTTCAACGCCAAGATCCCGCTGGGCCGTTACTCCACCCCGGAGGAGGTGGCGGGTCTGGTGCGCTACCTGGCCGGCGACGTCGCGGCCTCCATCACCGCGCAGGCACTCAACGTCTGCGGCGGACTCGGCAACTACTGACCGCACCGCAGTCGAGGAGCGAGAGGACAAGCAGCAGATGTCAGCAGCAGTGGAGCACCACACCGAGCACACCGTCCTGATCGACGCGCCGCCGTCCGAGGTGTACGCGGTGATCGCCGACGTCACGCGGTGGCCGGCCGCCTTCACCCCGACCGTGCACGCGGAGGTGCTGGAGAGCGTCTCGCACGACGACGGCACGGGCGAGGAACTGATCCACCTGTGGGCGCAGGCCAACGGCGAGGTGAAGGACTGGACCTCGCGCCGCACCCTGGACCCGCAGAACCTGCGCGTCGGCTTCCGGCAGCAGCTCAGCGCCCACCCGGTGGCTTCGATGGGCGGCGACTGGTTCGTCGAGCCGTCCGGCGACGGCGGTTCGCGGGTGCGCCTGACCCACGACTACCGCGCCGTGGACGACTCCCCCGAGCACCAGGAGTGGATCGCCCGCGCCGTCGAGAACAACAGCACGGCGGAGCTCGCCCGGCTCAAGGACGTCGTGGAGAACGCCGTCGTGGACGGCGAGGACGTGACCTTCTCCTTCGAGGACTCGGTGACGGTGGCCGGCTCGGTCGCCGACCTGTTCGACTTCGTGGACCGGGCCGACGCCTGGCAGGAACGCCTCCCGCACGTGGCCCGGGTCGACTTCACCGAGCAGCCGGGCGGCGTCCAGGTCCTGGAGATGGACACCCGGGCGCCGGACGGCTCGATCCACACCACCCGCTCGATCCGGCTGAGCTTCGCCCCGGACCGCATCGTCTACAAGCAGCTGGTGCTGCCCGGCCTGCTGGCCGCGCACACCGGCCGGTGGACCTTCACCGAGACCGGCGGCGCCGTGGTGGCGACCTCCCGGCACACGGTGACGCTCCGCCCGGAGAAGGTGACGGCCGTGCTCGGCGCGGACCGCACGCTCGCCGACGCCAAGGCGTACGTCCGCAAGGCGCTGGGCACCAACAGCCTGGCCACGCTGAACCTGGCCAAGACCCACGCGGAGTCCCGCGCCGTCCTGGTGGAGGCGTCGTGACCGCGCCCGCGCGCACGGACGCGCCCCTGGGGACCGCCGGACCGGCGCGGCCGGCGTCCTGGCAGGTCCAGGCCGAGGTGCAGGACTTCTACGCCCGGCAGATGCGGCTGCTCGACGAGGGCCGGGCCGAGGAGTGGGCCGAGACCTTCACCGAGGACGGCGTCTTCGCGCAGA
The DNA here is from genome assembly GCF_014654895.1 of Streptomyces filamentosus. Lineage (GTDB taxonomy): Bacteria > Actinomycetota > Actinomycetes > Streptomycetales > Streptomycetaceae > Streptomyces > Streptomyces filamentosus. The sequence continues at coordinate 723,353 of NZ_BNBE01000001.1, forward strand.
ACGTGAAGCCGGAGCCGTGGCGCGGCCGCGCGGAGATCGCGGCGCGCATGCGGGTCGGCCTGGACCGGCTCGCGGCCCGTCCGGTGACCCGGCGGCACTGGCTGGGGATGCTGATCGTGGACGAGGGCGAGGAGCCCGGCACCTGGCGCTGCCGGTTCTACGCCCTGGTCTTCGAGGTCCCGGACGGCGGGGACCCGCGGCCGCACCTGAGCGCTCCCGGCGAGGACCTGCTGGTCCGCGGCGAGGACGGCCGGCTGCGGATCCGCCACCGTCTGGTGGAGCACGACGGGGCCGTATGACGCACGGAGCGGCGGGCCGTTCCCGGAGCACCGCTCCGGAAACGGCCCGCCGCTCGGCGTGCGGATCGCCGTTCCCCCTGTGGTCCGCCGCTCGACGTACGGATCACCGCTCGACGTACGGATCACCGCTCCGCGTACGGGGCGCCGCACCCCGTACGGTCCACCGCTCCGCACCCCGCCCCGAAAAGGGCGACGCCCCCGGGCCGCCTCAGGCGAGGCAGGTCAGGGGGCGTCCGCCGTTGAGCTTCACCATCTCGTGGAACACCGGGGCCGAGGGGAGGTACGCCCCTTCGGGCGCGCCCTCCAGTTCGGCGCACGCCCGGTGCAGGTTCGCCACCAGGCGCTCGGGGTCCCGCAGGTCCGCGAACTCGCCGTAGCCGGCCTCGCGGGCGACGGCCAGCGGGTCCCGTCCGCGCCGCACGCAGTACGCCGCGAGGTCGAGGACCCGGGCGAGGTACGCCTCGGTCAGGTCGAGGACCTCCGGCCCGCACACCGGGCCGTGGCCGCAGACGATGACGTCCGCGCCCAGCTCCCGCAGCCGGCCGACGGCCCGCACGAGTCCCCGTACGGAGCCCATCAGGGCGAACGGGGTGCAGTCCGACATCAGCAGGTCACCGGCGAACAGCACCCCGGCGTGCGGCAGCCACACCGCCGTGTCGTTGGTGGTGTGGGCCACGCCGGGGTGCAGCAGTTCGGCGGTCCGGCCGCCGCCGAGGTGCACGGACAGCGCGTCCGCGTAGGTGAGGTCGGGCAGGACGACGTCCAGCTCGCCCCAGTCCACCCCGGGCCAGACGTGGGTGAGGGCGAGCCCGCGTTCCGCCATCTCGGCGCGGGTCCGCTCGTGCGACACGACGACCGCACCCGCCGAGAACACGAGGTTCCCGTGGGTGTGGTCGCCGTGGTGGTGGGTGTTGACGACGGTCCGGACGGGCGCCGGGGTCAGACCGCGCACCGCCGCGCGCAGCCGTTCCGCCCGCGCCCGGGTGGCCGCCGTGTCGACGAGGAGGACGGAACGCTCGCCGACGACGACGCCCGCGTTGTTCAGGCACCAGCCGCCGTCGGGCTGGACCCACGCGTGCACGCCGTCGGCGAGCCGCTCCAGGCCATGGTCAGGCATGGACCGCCGGCAGACCCTCCTGGACGACCTCGCACACGTGCGGGTCGCCCTTGATGATCGGCAGCAGCTGCTCGAACTGGGCACGGAACTCGGGGGTCTGGAGGGCGTCCTGGAACGCCTCCTGGGACTCCCACTCCGCGATGTTGAAGTAGACGTCCGCCTCCTTGGTGGAGCGCACGAGACGGAAACGGATGAGGCCCGGACGGGCGCTCATGATTTTCCCGATCTCCGCGTAGATCCGCTCGAACTCCGCGGGCTCACCGATCATCGTGAGGCGATTCATGAATACAACCACGGCAGTAACTCCCATCGGGACGGTGTCGAACACCGAAAACGCTAGGCCCGGCCACTGGAAGGACAAATGAGAGAGCATGGAACAGTTCTGGTCACGCCCTATGCGCGAGTCCGCCTCCATCGTCGCTCACCTGGACTTTCACCGGTTCACCGGTAAATCCGGCCAGCCGGTACTTTCGAAGCGGACGTTCCCCTTGGCCAGGGCTTCACTTCGGCCGTGGACATCCGTCCGAACGGATTGCTAGCGTCACGGTCGTTCTCGGACGCACCCGGACATCCCCTTCCTGAGGAGCCCACGTGGAATTCGGAGTTCTCGGTCCTGTCGTCATGAACGACGGTGGAATTTCCCACCTCCCGTCCGCACCGAAGACGCGCCAGATCCTCGCCCTGCTGCTGCTCAACGCGAATACGCCGGTGCCCGCGTCGGTGTGCATAGAGGAGCTGTGGGGGACGCAGGCGCCGCGCAGCGCGGTGCAGACCCTGCACACCTACGTCCTGCACATCCGGCGCGCGCTGGCCGGCTGCCCGTCGGTGACCACTCCCGAACAGCCCAAGCAGATCCTCGTCACCAAGCACCAGGGCTACCAGATCTGCGTGGAGCAGGGCGGCCTCGACCTGCACCACTACGAGCGGCACATGAACGACGCCCGCGCCGCCCAGGCGTCCGGCGACGACCAGCGGCTCGCCGCCTCGCTGCGCGCCGCGCTCGCCGTGTGGCGGGGGCCGACGCTGGTCGACGTGCCGGCCGGACCGCGCCTGGAGGCGCGGATCGCGGGTCTGGAGGAGACCCGCCTGACCACCTTCGAGCGCTGCGTCGAGGCGGAGCTGCGGCTCGGCCTGCACCACGGACTGCTCGGCGAGCTGCGCGCGCTGACGGCCGACCACCCGACGCACGAGAACCTGCACGCCCAGTACATGCTGGCGCTGTACCGGTCGGGGCGCGTCGCGCAGGCGCTGGACGTCTACCACACGCTCCGCGAGAAGCTGAACGGCGAGCTGGGCCTCGAACCCTCGCCGCGGCTGCGCCACCTCCAGACGGCGATGCTCGCCGCCAACCCGGCGCTCGGCGTGGAGACCGCGCCCGACGCGGCCCTCTCGCTCGACCTGCTCACCCCGCACGGCGCCCCGGAGGCCCTGGAAGCGGCACGCCGATGACCGCCCCGGCGGCGCACGCCACGGCGGACTCGGCGTACGCCGGGGTGCTGGCCGGGGTGCCGCCCTTCACCGGGCTGCGGATCACCGGCGTCGAGCGGCCCACGGCCACCGGCTTCGCCTCGCTGACCCTGTTCGTGACGGCCGAGGAACCCGGCGGCGCCGAACGGCGGTTCGTGGTCAGGGCGGCGCCCCGCGCCACCCGGGTCTACCCCGAGCCGCGGGTCGCGGAGCAGTACGAGCTGCTGCGCGTCCTCGGCCGGGACACCGCGGTCCCGGTGCCGGCCGTCCACCACTACGAGTCCTCCCCCGACCTGCTCGGCGGCCCGTTCTTCGTCATGGACCTGATCCCCGGCCGGGTGCCACCGGACTTCCCCTCGTACCACCGGCAGGGCTGGATCGCCGAGCTGGCGGCGGCGGACCGCACCCGTCTGTGGTGGGCGTCCCTGGAGACGATGGCCGGGGTGCACCGGCTCGACGCCGAGCGGCTCGGTCTCGGTTTCGCGGCGCCGGACGGCGGGCCGCCCGGGGCCGCCCAGCAACTCGACCACTACGCGCGGCACCTGGACTTCTTCGGCTGCGCGGACGATCCCGTCCTCGGCTCCGCGCTGTCCTGGCTGCGCGCGCACCTGCCCGCCGACCCGGGCCGGCCGGGGCTGCTGTGGGGCGACGCCCGGCTCGGCAACATCGTCTTCGGGGAGGACCTGCGGCCCGCGGTGCTGCTCGACTGGGAGATGACGGGGCTCGGTCCCGCCGAGGTCGACCTCGGCTGGTTCCTGTGGATGGACGGCTTCCTGAGCGAGGGCATCGGCGCCGGACGGCTCGCGGGGCTGCCCGGCCGCGCGGAGACCGCCCGGCGGTACGGCGAGCTCCTCGGCCGCCCCCTGGCCCCCCTGTCCCCCTACGAGGTCCTGGCCGGTTTCCGCTTCGCGCTCATCACCCACCGGGTGGAACGCCTGGTGCTGGCCGCGCGGGTGATGCCGCCCGGCGCCCCCCTCGTCCTGCACGCCAACGCCAAGGCCCACCTGGGGCGGGTGCTGTCCCGGGTCGCCGCCTCCTCCTGACGGCGGCCATCCGCCCTCGACCTGCGCTCCAGCCGCCCCTGACACGCTCGACGGGTCAGTTCCTGTCCAGATTTCTCAGGCCACACCTCTGGGGGCGAGCGTCCATGCCTGTCGAACCCGACCAGTTCCGGAGGATCTTCGGAGCACTCTCCAGTTCCGTCGCCGTGATCACCGCGGCGGCCGCGGACGGCCCGAAGGGGTTCACCTGCACCGCGGTGACCGCCGTGTCGAAGACCCCGCCCCTGCTGCTCGTGTGCGCCGACGGCGGATCCCACACCCTGCCGGCCATCCTCGACTCGAAGGGCTTCGCGGTGAACTTCCTCGCCGCGGGCCGCGGCGCGCTGGCCGACCGCTTCGCCTCGTCCGACGCGCTCAAGTTCGCCGGGACGGCCTGGACGCCGTCCGCGCACGCCTGCGGCGCCCCGGTCCTGGGCCCGGAGGACACCGTGGCCGTCGCCGAGTGCCGGCTGCGCAGCGCCGACCGGGTGGGCGACCACTGGATCCTCGTCGGCAGCATCGAGCACGGCGGGGACGTCCCGGACTCCGCGCCCCTGACGTACTACCGCCGGACGTACGACAGCCCGTCCGCCCACCGACTCGTCACCACTCCCTAAGGTCCCGGAGAAGCCATGAAGTTCGGAATCAACCTCTTCCCCACCACCGGGCCCGCCGACAAGAGCGCGGTCGCCCACTTCGACGACGCGCTGCGCCTGGCGGTGCTCGCCGAGGAGCTGGGCTTCCACCACGTGAAGACGGTCGAGCACTACTTCTTCGACTACGGCGGCTACAGCCCCGACCCGGTGACCTTCCTCGCCGCCGCGGCCGCCCGCACCCGGCGGATCCGGCTGATCACCGGCGCGGTGATCCCCGCCTTCACCCACCCGGTGAAGCTGGCCGGGCAGCTGGCGATGCTGGACAACCTCTCGCACGGCCGGCTCGACGTGGGCTTCGCCCGCGGCTTCCTGCCGGACGAGTTCGCCGCCTTCGAGATCCCGATGGACGAGAGCCGGGAGCGATTCGAGGAGGGCGTGGAGGCGTGCGAGCGCCTCTGGTCGGACGAGGACGTGGTCTTCCGGGGCCGCTTCCACACCTTCGGCCCGGTGACCCTGCTGCCGCGCCCGGCGCAGCGCCCGCGCCCGAAGGTGCTGGTCGCCGCGTCGATCACCCCGGAGTCCTGCGAGGCCGCGGGCCGCGCCGGGCGCGGCCTGATGCTGGTGCCCTCCATCAACAAGCCCGAGCGCACCCGCGAGATGATCGACCTGTACTGGAGCGCCCGCGCGGAGGCCGGCCACGACCCGGCCGGCGGCGAGATCCACCTCAGCTACAGCAGCTACCTGCACGAGGACGGCGCCACCGCCCGCGAGCGGGGCCGCGGCTACTCGGCCTACACCAACTCCAAGATGGTGGAGGCGGTCTCCGCCTGGGCCCACACCCGCAGCGGCGACTACGACGGCTACCAGCGGATCGTGGCCAAGGTGAACAGCGCCAACTTCGACAAGCAGGTCGACGAGGGCAAGGCCCTGGTCGGCTCGCCCGAGCAGGTGCGGGCGCAGGTGCGGCAGATCCGGGAGTGGTACGGCGACTGCACGGTCAGCCTCCAGGTGATCTCGGGCAACATGCCGTACGAGGAGTCGGTGCGCACCATGCGGCTGTTCGCCCAGGAGGTGATGCCGGGGTTCACCGCACCGGAGTTCACCGCACCGGAGAGCGCCACGGGCGGGACCGCCGCGGCCGAGGCCGCCGGGGCCGAGGCCCCGGCGGGCGACGCGGTGCTCACCGGCTGAGCGGAACCCTTCCTCCCCCGGCCATGCCGGCGGTGAGCGTGGCGCCGTCGGCCGGGTCGATCAGCAGGAAGGCCCCGGTGCCGCGGGAGCGGGCGTACGGATCCATCGGCACCGGCTCGAAGGTCCTCAGCACCATCGAGCCGATGTCGTTGACCCCGAGGCTGTCCGGCCGGTCCTGCCGGCTGGGCCGCCGGGTCAGCCCCATCTTCTGCGGCAGTTCCCTGACCACCGCCCCGACGGTCCGGGTGCCGTGCTTGAGCAGGACCCGGTCGCCGGGCCTGAGCGGGCGTTCGTGGAGGTGGCAGACGGTGGCCTCGACGTCCTGGGTGACGGCCGGCGCGGCGTCGGCGGGGGCGATCACGTCCCCCCGGGAGACGTCGACGTCGTCGGCGAGCAGCACCGTGACGGACTGCGGCGCCCACGCGGCGTCGACGGACCGGCCGAGCAGGTCGATCCCGGTGACGGTGGTGGTCCTGCCGGAGGGGAGCACGGCGACCCTGTCCCCCACCCGCAGCACGCCGGCGGCGATCCGGCCCGCGTAGCCGCGGTAGTCGGGGTGCTCGGCGGTCTGCGGCCGGATCACGTACTGGACGGGGAAGCGGGCGGGCAGCAGCGGGGCGTCGGTCCCCACCGGGACGGTCTCCAGGTGCTCCAGGACGGTGGGGCCGCCGTACCAGTCCATCCGGACGGAGGGTTCCACGACGTTGTCCCCGGCGAGGGCGGAGATCGGGACGGCGGTGATCTCCGGGACGCCGAGCTCGGAGGCGTACGCGGTGAACTCCTCGGCGATCGCGGCGAAGACGGACTCCCGGTACCCGACGAGGTCCATCTTGTTGACGGCGAGGACGACGTGCGGGACGCGGAGGAGGGCGGCGACGGCGGCGTGCCGGCGGGTCTGCTCGACGACGCCGTTGCGGGCGTCGACGAGGACCACGGCCAGTTCGGCGGTGGAGGCGCCGGTGACCATGTTGCGGGTGTACTGCACGTGGCCGGGGGTGTCGGCGAGGATGAAGCGGCGGCGGGCGGTGGCGAAGTAGCGGTAGGCCACGTCGATGGTGATGCCCTGCTCGCGCTCGGCCCGCAGGCCGTCGGTGAGCAGCGCCAGGTCGGGGGTGTCGCCGCGCGACGCCCGGACGACCGCCTCCAGCTGGTCGGTGAGGACCGACTTGGAGTCGTGCAGCAGCCGGCCGACCAGGGTGGACTTGCCGTCGTCCACCGAGCCGGCGGTCGCGAGACGCAGTGTGTCGACAGTCATCAGAAGTACCCTTCGCGCTTGCGGTCTTCCATCGCGGCCTCGGACATCTTGTCGTCGGCGCGGGTGGCGCCCCGTTCGGTGAGGCGGGAGGCGGCGATCTCGGCGATCACGGCGTCGAGCGTGGTGGCGTCGGAGTCGACGGCACCCGTGCACGACATGTCGCCGACGGTGCGGTAGCGGACCAGCCGCTTCTCGACCGTCTCGGTCTCCTTCGGACCGCCCCACTCGCCGGCGGTCAGCCACATCCCGTTGCGGGCGAACACCTCCCGCTCGTGGGCGAAGTAGATCTCCGGCAGCTCGATGCCCTCCCGGGCGATGTACTGCCACACGTCCAGCTCGGTCCAGTTCGACAGCGGGAAGACCCGCACGTGCTCACCCGGGGCGTGCCGGCCGTTGTACAGCTGCCACAGCTCCGGGCGCTGGCGGCGCGGGTCCCACTGGGAGAACTCGTCGCGCAGGGAGAAGACGCGTTCCTTGGCGCGGGCCTTCTCCTCGTCGCGGCGCCCGCCGCCGAAGACGGCGTCGAAGCGGTGCTGCTGGATGGCCTCGGTCAGCGGCACGGTCTGGAGCGGGTTGCGGGTCCCGTCCGGACGCTCGCGCAGCTTCCCGGCGTCGATGTACTCCTGCACGGAGGCGACGTGGAGGCGCAGCCCGTGCCGGGCGACGGCGCGGTCGCGGTAGGCGAGGACCTCGGGGAAGTTGTGCCCGGTGTCGACGTGCAGGAGCGTGAAGGGCACCGGCGCGGGAGCGAAGGCCTTCAGGGCCAGGTGCAGCATGACGATGGAGTCCTTGCCGCCGGAGAACAGGATCACCGGCCGCTCGAACTCGCCCGCCACCTCACGGAAGATGTGCACCGCCTCCGACTCCAGCGAGTCCAGGTGCGACAGCGCGAACCGGCCGCCGTCCGCCGGGGCGTCCCCGGCGGGCGCGTGCGGGCGGGGGTGGGCGTGCGCGTGGGCGGAAACGGTCACGGCGGTCACAGCAACTGCCTCTCGACGAGCAGCGCGTGGAGCTGCGCCGCGGACTCCTGCACGGTCTGGTCGTGGGACGCGATCCGCAGATCGGGCGCCTCGGGGACCTCGTACGGGTCGTCGACGCCGGTCAGGCCGGAGATCTCGCCCGCCGCCTGCCTGGCGTAGAGGCCCTTGACGTCGCGGACCGCGCAGACCTCCACCGGGGCGGCGACGTGCACCTCCAGGAACGGGACGCCGTGGGCGCGGTGGCGGGCGCGTACGGCCTCGCGGGCGTCGGCGTACGGGGCGATGACCGGCACGAGGACCTTGACGCCGTTGCGGGCGAGGACCTCGGCGGCCGTGCCGATCCGCCGCACGTTGGTGGCCCGGTCCTCGCGGGAGAAGCCGAGGCCCGCCGAGAGGAAGGCCCGGACCTCGTCGCCGTCGAGGACCTCGACCCGATGGCCCTCCTCGCGCAGCCGGCCGGCCAGCTCGCGGGCGATCGTGGTCTTGCCGGCGCTCGGCAGGCCCGTGAGCCAGATCGTGGCTCCGCAGGTGCAGGCGCAGCGGGAGGTGGAGGCGGGACGGTGTTCCGTCACAACCATGGCTTCAACTCCTCGGCGGCCCGCCGCACGGGGCGGGCCGCTCACTCGTGGGTCGCTCGGGTCGCGCGATGGGACGGGCCGGTACACGTGGGTGACGGCCGGAGGGCGTACCGGTGCGGCGGGTCAGGGCAGCCGGAGGGCGTACCGGTGCGGGTCAGGGCAGCCGGAGGACGACCTTGCCGTTGACGGACCGGCCCTCCAGCCGCTTCAGCGCCTCGGCCGGGTCGTCCCAGGGGGCGGTGACCGCGACCTGCGGGTCGAGCCGGCCGGCCGCGCAGAGCCCCAGCAGGGCGCCCAGGTCGGCCCCAGGGTCCTGGCGCTCGATCTCGTCGAAGAGGAACACGTTGTGGAGGGAGACGCCGGGCCGGGCCCGTCCCCAGTCGGGCGGCAGCACCAGCTCGGAGCGGGTGGTGTTGCCGTACACGACGGCGACGCCGCCGCGCCGCAGGGTGACGAAGGCCCGGGTCAGGACCTCCCCGCCGACGCTGTCGAAGAGCACGTCCGAGCCGCCGCCCGCCGCCTCCTCGTAGGTGGAGACGACCTCCGCGCCGAGTTCGGCGAGGCCCTGCCCGCGTTCGGGGGAGCCGGTCCAGGCGACGACGCGGGCGCCCGCCGCGGCGGCCAGCTGCACCGCGATCCGGCCGACGCCGCCGCCCGCGCCCGTCACCAGGACGGTGCGGCCGAGGAGCGGTCCCGCCTTGCGCAGCCCGTACCAGGCGGTGAGCGCCGCCACGGGCAGCGCGGCGGCCTGTTCGTCGGTGACGCCGGCGGGGATCTCGGCCAGCCGGGACACCGGCAGGGCGACCCGCTCCGACCAGCCCGCGCCGTCGGCGAGGCCGACGACCCGGGTGCCGGGCGCCGGGCCGGAGCCGTCGGCGGCGGCCTCGACGACCGTGCCGGCGACGTCCCAGCCCAGCCGGGTGCCGGCCGGGGAGACGGCGGCGAGCGCCAGTTCCCCGCGGTTGACGGAGACGGCGCGGACGCGGACGAGCGCCTCGCCCGGGCCCGCCACCGGGTCCGGGACCTCCTCGTGGCTCAGGCCGAAGGGGCCTTCGCCGGTGGTGAGCAGCGCTTTCATCGGGGGGTCTCCTGACGGACGGGGCGGCGGGCGCCGTGACGGACGGACAGGGCCGGGCGGGCGGCGCGGGCCGGGCCGGCGGAACGGACGGCTCGGGCGGAACGGACCGAGCGGACGGCGCGGCGCAGGCGGGCCATGCGGAGGGCGCCGGCCGCGCGGAGGGCGCGGACTACCACGACACGCCCCCGTTGACCTCCAGGACGTGTCCGTTGACGTAGTCGCTCTCGCCGCCCGCGAGGAAGACCGCGGCGCTGGCGACCTCGTCGCCGGTGCCCATCCGGCCGCCGGCGAGCTTGGTCCGGTAGTGCGCCCACACCGCCTCGTTGGCGCGCAGCTCGCGGCCCATGCCCTCGTCGATGAAGCCGGGTGCGAGGCAGTTGACCGTGATGCCCTTGGCGGCCAGTTCGAGGGCGCAGACCTTGGTGTACGCCTCCACCGCGGCCTTGGAGGCGCAGTAGGCGGCGGCGCCCCGGACGGGGCGGGCGGCGAGCACGGACGACAGGTTGATGATCCGGCCGGCGGGCGACTCCTCCAGGTGGGGCACGGCCGCGCGGGTGCAGTTGACGACCCCGCCGAGGTTGGTGCCCATCACCTCGTCCCAGGCCTCGGGGGCGAGGACCGCCGCCGGGCCGGGCCTGCTGACCCCGGCGTTGGCGACCACGATGTCGAGGCCGTCGAAGCGCTCGCGGGCGGTCCGCATGAGGGCGTCCATCGCCTCGGGGTCGCGGACGTCGGCCGCCACGGCGGCGGCCCGGCCGGGGTGGGCCTCGGCCCAGTCCTTGAGCTGCTCGACGCTGCGGGAGGCGGCCACCACCCGGCAGCCCTGGGCCGTGAACGCCTCGGCGATGCGCCGCCCGAGGCCGCGGCCGGCGCCGGTGACGACGGCCACGCGCCCGTCGAGGCGCGGTCCGGTGAGTCTCATGCGTCTCTCCTCAGAGCAAAGTCGGTGCCGTGGTCCCCGGCGGGGCCGGAGGGGTGCGGCCGGGGCCGGTCAGAGCTTGGTGGCGGCGCCGCCGTCGACCGGGACGATCACGCCCGTCGCGAAGGCGCCCTCGGGACGCGCCAGGGTGACGATCCACCAGGCGACCTCCTCGGGCTGGCCGATGCGGCCCATCGGCACGCCGGCCTTCTGGGCCTCGCGCAGCCGGGCGATCTGCTCGTCGTCCAGTCCGGAGGCGCGGGCGATGCCGGTCTCGATCGGGCCGGGGGAGACCGAGACGACCCGGACGCCGTGCGGGGCCTGCTCGACGGCCCAGGTGCGGGTGAGGAAGTCCAGGCCGGCCTTGGTCGCGCCGTACACCGAGCTGCCCGCCCAGCCGCGGACGGCGGCGGAGGCGCTGACGTTGACGACGACGCCGCGGGAGGCCCGCAGGTGGGGCAGCGCGGCCTGGGTGAGCAGCAGCGGGGCCAGCAGGTTGGTGGCGATCTGCTCCTCGGCGATCGGCCGCTCGACGGCCTCCAGCGGCTGCCGCTTGACCACGGCCGCGTTGTTGACGAGGACGTCGATGCCGCCGAGCGCCTCGACGGCGGTGCGCACGATCTCCTCGGGGGCGCCCTGCGCGGTGATGTCGAGGGCAAGGTGGCGGATGGCGGGCCGGCCGTGCGCGGCCTCCTTCAGGGCCGTCTCGTCCCTGCCGACGATCAGCACGTCGTGGCCCTCGTCGGCGAAGGCGTGGGCGGCGGCCCGGCCGATGCCGGTGCCTCCGCCGGTGATCACCACCGCGCGGCGGTCGTTTCCGGTGTTTCCGGGCTGTCCCATCAGTGCGTTCCTCCGGGCCTCGGGTCGGGTCCTCCAGCGGTCCTCCGTCGCGAGAACACAGCAAGAGACTACAGCTAAACCCTACAAACGCAACAGGAAAGTCATGAAGACTCTCCAGCGGAACCCCAGCGCGACCCGCTCCTCTGTCGACATTCCGTCCAGAAAGCCTTGGGATTCTCGAAAAGACGTCACAAGACACCACAACCCAAGACACCCCACGGCGGACGGAACGAGGAGCGGTATGAGGTTCGGCATCCTGTACTTCCCGACGACAGGCCCCGAGGAGAAGAACCCGGCCGAGTACTACGACGAGGGGCTGCGCCTGGTCCGGCTCGCCGAGGAACTCGGCTACTTCCAGCTGAAGGTGGTGGAGCACCACTTCTTCGACTACGGCGGCTACAGCCCCTCCCCCACCACCTTCCTCGCCGCCGCGGCGGCGGTGACCAGCCGCATCCGGCTCGGCACCGGCGCCGTGATCCCGGCCTTCGCGCACCCCATCAAGCTGGCGGGCCAGCTGGCCATGCTGGACAACATCTCGCACGGCCGGCTCGACGTGGGCTTCGGCCGCGGCTTCCTCCCCGACGAGTTCGCCGCGTTCGGCGTCCCCATGGACGAGAGCCGCGAGCGCTTCGAGGAGAACGTCGAGGCGTGCGTGCGGCTGTGGACGGAGGAGGACGTCGTCCTCGACGGCAGCTTCCACCGCTTCGGCCCGGTCACCCTGCTGCCCCGCCCGGCGCAGCAGCCCCACCCGCCGGTCTTCAGCGCCGTCACCACCAGCCTCGACTCCTGCGCCGCCGCCGGGCGCGCCGGCCGGGGCCTCCAGATCATCGCCGCGGTCTCCCCCACCGAGCGGGTGCAGGAGCTGATCGCCGCCTACCGCAAGGGCCGGGTGGACGCGGGCCTGGAGCCGGACACCGGCCGGATCGAGCTCAGCTACCCCTGCTACGTCGCCGAGGACGGCGAGGCCGCCCGCGCCGCGGGCCGCTTCGTCGAGGGCCGGTACGGCGAGAAGATCTCCGCCGCCACGCTGTCCTGGGCGGGCGTCCGCAGCTCCGCCTACCCGGGGTACGAGAAGCTCGCCGCCGCCGCGACCCGCGGCTCCGCCGACTTCGACGACCGGGTCGGGGCGGGCCGGATCCTGGCGGGCGACCCCGCCGAGGTCGCCGCCCAGATCGAGCGGATCGCCGGCTGGTACGGCGAGGACGTCGACCTCACCTTCACCACCCACTCCGGCCACCTGTCCTACGAGGACTCGGCGCGCACGCTCACCCTCTTCGCCGAGGAGGTCGCCCCCCGGCTGCCGTTCGCCCGGCTGATCACGGAGGAGCGATGACCACGGCCCGCGCCACCCCCCCGGCGGCCCCCGCCGCCCCGGCGGCGGCCGCCTCCCCCCTGCGCTGGTGGGCGCTGGCGGCCCTGGCCGCCGCCCAGCTCACCGTCGTGATGGAGATGAACCTGGTGCCGGTGGCGCTGCCCACCGTCCAGCGGGAGCTCGGTCTCGGCGGCGCGGAGCGGGCGCTCGTGGTCTCCGTGTACACCCTCGCCTTCGGCCTGCTGTTCCTGCCGGCCGGCCGGCTCTCGGAACGCCTCGGCAGGCGCCGCGCGTTCGTCCTCGGCCTGGCCGGCTTCGGCGCCGCCTCCCTCCTGACGGGGACGGCGGACGGTCCCGGCACGCTGCTCGTGCTGCGCGGCCTCCAGGGCGCCTTCGGGGCCCTGGCGCTGGCCCCGGCCAGCATGGCGCTGGTGGCCAGGACCTTCCCCGACCCGCGCGAACGCGGCACCGCCATCGGCGTGTTCACCGCGGTGGCGGGGGGCGGCGGCGGCCTCGGCGTGCTGTTCGGCGGCCTGCTGACCGAGCACGCGAGCTGGCGGTGGTGCATGTACGGGCTGGCGCCGCTCGCCGCGTTCGCGATCGCCGTGGCGCTGTACGCCATCCCCGCCGACACCCCGGCCGAGCACCGCACCACCGGCCCGCTGCTCCCCCTGCGGGTGCTGCGGGACCGCACCAGGGCCGGGGTCTTCCTGGCCGTGTTCACCGCCAACATCGGCACCTTCGGCGGTTTCGCGGTGATCAGCTACACCCTCCAGGAGGGCGCGGCCTGGAGCCCCACCGGCGCGGGCCTGGCGATCCTGCCGCTGACCGCGGTGGTCGTGGCGAACTCCGTGTTCGGCGCGCCCTTCCTGCTGCGGACGCTCACCCCGAAGGTCCTGCTGTCGTCGGGCACGGCGCTCGTCGCGGCGGGCACCGGCTGGCTCGCCGTGGCCGCGTCCGGCACCCCGTACGCCGTCGGCGTGCTGCCCTCGGTGCTGCTGATGGGCTTCGGCATCACCTGGATCATGATCTCGGCCAACGGCACCCTCGCCCAGCGGACCGAGCTCAGGGACATGGCCACGGCGGGCGGGATGGTCAACATCACCACCCAGCTCGGCGGGGCGGTGGGCGTCCCGCTGATGCTGGCGCTCGACGCCCGTACGGCGGCGGTGACGGCCGGCGCCCTGATCGCCCTGGCGGCCGTCCTGGTCGCGGTGCTCGTGGACGCCCCCCGGCTGCGCGGGGCGGCCCACTGACGGGAGCGACGGGAGCGACGGGAAGGTGGTGGATCCGGAGGGAGGAAAGAGAATCCCGCCGGACCCACCACAGTCTCCATCGAGAGTAGACTGACGATCTCTCGAGGAGGCGCAAAGTGAGCGAATACGTCATTGTTATCACTCCGACCGGCAGTGACGGGGAGCCGGATCTCACCGGGCCTCAGACCACCGTGCGGGTCGACACCACGGACGGGCCCCGCATCGTGGAGCTCACCGTGCGCGCCGCGGGCGGCTCGGGACTGCACAACCGCACCCTGCCCACCGTCGACTTCGACCTGCTGGTCCGTGCCATCAGCCCCGGTACGACCGCGCCTCCCGCGGACTCCGTCGCCTCCGCGCCCGTCTCCCTCGCCCCCCTTCCCGCCGCGGCGCCCGCGGTCCCCGGCGAGGAGCGGCCCCGGCCCTACCGGAAGATGCCCGACACCGACGTGGTCGTGCGGGCCTACGAGGAGCTCGGCGGCAGCGTCGGAGCCGTCGCCAAGCGCTTCGGTGTGCCGCGGCACACCGCGCAGGCATGGGTGAGCAGACTGCGCAAGCAGGGCCACATCGACTGAGACCGACCGAGAGGGCACACTCCCCATGAGACTCGCCGACATCGCGCGGGCGTCCCTGGACATCGGCGCCGCCTCCGCCCGCACCGAGAAGATCGCCCTGCTGGCCGGTCTGCTCCGGGCGACCGAGCCGGCGGACGCGCCGGTCGTGATCAGCTATCTGGCCGGGCGGCTGCCGCAGCGCAGGATCGGCGTCGGCTGGAACACCCTCAAGGAGCCGCGCCCGCCCGCCGACGCGCCCCGGCTCGGGGTGCGGGAGGTGGACGGGCTGCTCACCCGGATCGCCGCCGTGTCCGGCAAGGGCGCGCAGGGCGAGCGGAAGCGGCTCCTCGACGAGCTCATGGGCGCGGCCACGGCGGAGGAGCAGCTGTTCCTCTTCCGGCTGATCAGCGGCGAGTTGCGGCAGGGCGCCCTCGACGCCATGGCCGTGGAGGGCCTCGCCGCGGCGTCCGGCGCGGCGGTCGCCGACGTCCGGCAGGCGGTGATGCTGAGCGGTTCGCCGGCCGCCGTCGCGGAGGTGCTGCTCGCCGGGGGTCCGGACGCCCTCGCCGGGTTCCGCCTCGTGGTGGGGCGCCCGGTGCTGCCGATGCTGGCCCACACCGCGAAGGACGTGGACGAGGCCCTCGACAAGGCGGGGGCGTGCGGCCTGGAGGAGAAGCTCGACGGCATCCGCGTCCAGGTGCACCGCGACGGCGACGAGGTGCGGGTCTTCACCCGTACCCTCGCCGACATCACCGACCGGGTCCCCGAGGTGGTGGCGCTGGTCGGCTCGCTGCCGGTGCGGCAGGCCGTCCTCGACGGGGAGCTGCTGGCCTTCGACGAGCGGGGCAGGCCGCGGCCCTTCCAGGAGACGTCCGGCCGGACCGGCTCCACGCTCGACGTGGCGGGCGCCCGGACGACGGTGCCGCTCTCGCCGGTCTTCTTCGACCTGCTGTACGCGGACGGCGAGGACCTGCTCGACGTCCCGGCCGCCGAGCGGCGGGCGCGGCTCGACCGGCTGGTCCCCGAGGAGCGGCGGGTGCGCCGGCTGGTGGTGGCGGATCCCGCGGACCCGGCGGCCCGCGAGGCCGCGCGGGCCTTCGCCGCGGACGCGCTCGAACGGGGCCACGAGGGCGTGGTCGTGAAGTCCCTGGACGCCTTCTACAGCGCGGGGCGGCGCGGCACCTCCTGGCTGAAGGTGAAGCCCGTGCACACCCTGGACCTGGTGGTCCTCGGCGCCGAGTGGGGCCACGGCCGGCGCACCGGGACGCTGTCCAACCTGCACCTGGGCGCGCGGGCGGCCGACGGTTCCTTCGCCATGCTGGGGAAGACCTTCAAGGGGCTGACCGACGCCCTGCTCGCCTGGCAGACCGAGCGGCTGCGGGAGCTGGCCGTCTCGGAGGAGCCCTGGGGCGTCACCGTACGGCCCGAACTGGTCGTCGAGATCGCCTTCGACGGGGTCCAGCGCTCCACCCGCTACCCGGCGGGGGCCACCCTCCGCTTCGCCCGCGTGGTGCGCTACCGCGAGGACAAGACCGCCGCCGAGGCGGACACCGTGGAGACGGTGGCCGGGCTGCTTCCCTGATCCTCGCCGCTGCCCTGATCCGCGCCCCCTCCGCGGATCCGGTCCGCCCGGATCCGATGCCCCGGACCCGATGCCGCCGGACCCGGTCCATCCGGGTCCGTTCCGCCCGGGTCCGTTCCGCCCGGCGCCGGGGGGCCGCCGCCGGGCACCTCTCCCCCGTCAGCCCGCGACCGGCTCCGGCCTGTGGGCGGCGGGGGGCGCGGTCCGCAGGTCCCGCCGGGCGTGCTCCTCCGCGATCGCGCGGAGCACCAGCTCCCAGGACTGGCCCAGCTGGGCGGCGATCTCCGGGTGGGGGGCGCCGCTCCACGCGGCCGCCTCGATCCCGGCGACCATCCCCGCGACGAGCGTCCGGGCGGCGTCCTCGGTGACGTCCGGGCGCAGCGCGCCCTCCTCCGCGGCCCGGCCGAGCAGCCGCCCGGCCGTGGCCGAGCACACCAGGTGGTAGTTGAGCACCGGCCGGTCGCCGCCGGCCCGTTCGCGTCCGAGGCGGAAGGCGGCACGCACGATCGGGTCCGTCGACGCCCATACGGCCAGGGCGTGGGTGGTGTCGATCAGCGTCTGGAGGGCGGGCCGCCCCTCGCGGCACAGCGCGAGGACCGTCTCCTCCAGGAGCCGGCAGCCGGCCTCCTGCACGGCGGTGGCCAGTTCCTGCTTGCTCTCGAAGTGGAAGTACAGCGCCCCCTTGCTCACTCCGGCGATCCGGCTGATGTCGCCCAGGCTGGCCTGGGCGTAGCCGTGCCGGTCGAAGAGCTCCCCGGCGGCCCCGACGAGCCGGGCCCGGGTGCGCTCCGATCGCTGCTGCACCCCCTCACACCGCCTTCACGAGCCGTCGGTAGTCCGCCTCCGGCGCGTCGAGGAGCCTCGGCGAGGCGGTGAGCACCGCGTGCTGGAGCTCCCGGAGCTGTTCCGAGGGCTCCAGGCCGAGTTCGCGGACCAGGGTGCCCCGCAGCCGCTGGTACACGTCGAGGGCCTCGGTGCGCCGGCTGGACCGGTACAGCGCGAGCATCAGGTGCGCGTGCAGGTTCTCGTGGGTGCGGTGCTGCTGCACCAGCACGCCGAGCTCACCGATGAGTTCGCGGTGCCGGCCCTGCCGCAGCTCCAGTTCGATGCGGTGCTCCTGCACGCACAGGCGGGCCTCCTCCAGCCGCCGGGCCTCCAGCGTCAGCAGCGCCCCCGCCCGTACGTCCCCGAAGGCGGGCCCCCGCCACAGGCCGAGCGCCGCCCGCAGGGTCCGGCCCGCGGTGTCGGTGTCGCGGTCGGCGAGGGCCTGGTAGGCCAGGCCGGACAGCCGCTCGAACTCCTTGACGTCGCTGGTGCCCTCGCCCCGGTCGAGCAGGTAGCCGCCGGGCCGCGTCACGAGGATCCGCTTCGCCTCCCGCGCCGGCGTGCCGCCCGCCTCCAGGGCGGTGCCGACGGCCCCGCGCAGCTGCATCACGTACGTCTGGAGCGTCGCCTGCGCGCTCCGCGGCGGTTTCGCCCCCCACAGCTCGTCGATGAGCGCGCCCACGGACACGACCTGGCCGGCGTGCACGGCCAGGGTGGCCAGCAGCTGCCGCGGCTTCGACGCGGACGGCGCCACCGGCACCCCGTTCACCCTCGCGTCGAACATCCCGAGAACCTTCAGGTCCATCGCTTCTCCTCTCCACTCTCCACCCGGTCGAGGCTTCCAAAAGGCGTTCTCCAGGGCCAGTGCAGGGCTCCTCGGGCCGGGATGAAGCCCGCCCTGAACGGACTATGAGAACTTCACACGGGGGTCGTGAGACAGGCACTGCCCAGGAGGCCCCGGGCGGGGACAGACTCCTGGTCACCGCCGCAGGGTGCGGCGGACCATCCGTAGGGGGATGCATGAACCTCTCGCAGGCAGTCGCCACCGCCGTCGTCGCCACCGCCGCCGCCTCGTACGAGGAGCTGGTCGTGGAGGAGCTCGCGCCGCAGACCGCCGAGCAGTTCCAGCCGGGCACCTGCATCTGCTGGGTCGACGCCTACTGCGACTGATTCACGCCCCGGCGTCCCGAGGCGCCGCCGCGCGGGCCCCGGCCGTTCCGTGACCGAACGGCCGGGGCCCGCGCACCCGCACACCGAAGCGCACACGTCGAGGCGCACGCACCGCAGCACACGCACCGAACAGCACGCACACACCGAAGCGCACGTTGCCGTCCACGCGTCAAGGGGAGACAGTGATGGATGAACAGCCCGGCGGATCGGGGCTCGGCTTCAAGCCCCACCTCAGAGCGGAGGTCGTCCCCGGCGAAGGGGTGTACCTCGTGTCGGAACGCGGTGTGACCGCACTGCGGGGCTCGGGCGTCACCGCGCTCGCGCCCCTGCTCGACGGGACCCGCAGCCTCGACCGGGTGGTGGCCGAGGCGAAGCGGGTGATCCCCGCCCACCAGGCGGAGAAGGTCGTCACCCAGCTGCTGACGGCCGGTCTGCTCGACGAGCGGGCCCCCGCGGCGGCCCCCACCGCCGACCTGGCCTTCTGGGAACTGGCCGGGATCGACGGCGTGACCGCCACCCGGCGCGCCTGCGGCACCCCGGTCGAGGTCGTCGGCGTCGGCGAGACGAGCCGCGCGAGCGTCGCCGGGCTGACCGACGCGCTCCTGGAGGCCGGCATCCGGGTGCACGGCCGAGGCGGCGACGTCGGCACGCGCCCCGGCTTCACCCTCGCCGTCTGCGACGACTACACCGACCCGGCGCTCGGCGCGCTCGACGCCGCCCACCGGGAGTCCGGGGTGCCGTGGCTGCTCGTCCGCTTCACCGGCGAACAGCCGTGGATAGGGCCGGTGTTCCAGCCCGGCGAGGGGCCGTGCTGGACCTGCGTCACGGACGCGCTGCGCCGCAACCGCCCCGCCGAGACCTATCTGGACCGTGCGCTGGGCCGGCGCGCCTTCACCCCGCCGTCCTCGCTGGCCGCGGGCCGGGCCGCCGGGCTGCACCTGGCGGCGCTGGAGACCGTCAAGTGGCTCGCCGGACACCGCCATCCCGGCCAGAACGCCATCTGGCGCCTCGACACCCTCACCCTGACGGGCCGTCACCACCCGGTGCGCCGCCGCCCGCAGTGCCCGGCGTGCGGGGACCCGGGGGCCGTCGCCCGCCGGGTCACCGCCCCGCTGGTGCTGCGCAGCCGCGCCAAGGCGGCGGGGGACTGCGGGGACCGCTGGCTGTCGCCGGAGGAGATGCTCCGCCGGTACGAGCACCTGGTGGACCCGCTGACCGGGGTCGTCAAGGAGGTGCGGCGCGACCGGCGCGGCCCGGAGTTCCTCAACTGCTTCCACGCCGGGCACAATCCGGTGCACGCGCCGGACGGCCTCTCCTCGGTGCGGGCGGGGCTCCGCAGCACCAGCTCCGGCAAGGGCACCACGGCGCTGGGCGCCCGGGTCAGCGCCCTGTGCGAGGCGGTCGAGCGGCACAGCGGCTTCTTCCAGGGCGACGAGCCGACGCTCCGCGCCTCCTACCGGGAGGTCGCCGACCGCGCCGTGCACCCGGACGCGGTGCAGCTCTTCCACCCACGGCAGTTCGAGGACCGGGCGGCGTGGAACGCCTCCCACGCGCCGGCGCACCGGGTCTGCGCGCCCTTCGACGAGACCGTGCCGCTGGACTGGACCCCGGTGTGGTCGCTGACCGGCGAACGGCACCGGCTGCTGCCGACGTCGATGCTCTACTACAACGCCCCCCGCACGCCGGGAAGCGGGTTCTGCTCGGCGAACTCCAACGGCGCCGCGGCGGGCAGCTGCGTCGAGGACGCGATCGTCCAGGGCTTCCTGGAGCTGGTGGAGCGCGACGCGGTCGGCCTGTGGTGGTACAACCGCACCCGGCAGGCCGGGGTCGACCTGGAGGCGTTCGACGACCCGTGGATCCGGCAGGTCCGGCAGGGGCACGCCGGGGTGCACCGGGAGCTGTGGGCCCTGGACCTCACCAGCGACCTCGGCATCCCGGTCTTCGCGGCGGTCTCCCGGCGCACCGACAAGCCGGCCGAGGACATCAGCCTGGGGTTCGGCGCGCACTTCGACCCCCGGACCGCGCTGCGCCGGGCGCTGGCGGAGGTGAACCAGATGCTGCCGCCGGTGGCGGAGGTGCGGGCCGACGGCACCGGGTACTCCTGCGACGACCCCGTCGCGCTCGCCTGGTGGCAGGGCGCCACCGTGGCCGAGCAGTCCTACCTGCTGCCCTCCCCGGAGCTGCCGGTCACCGTCCCCGGCTCCCACGCGCCCGTCCGCCGCGGGGACCTCCGGGAGGACGTGGCCGCGATCGGGGAGCTCGTCGCCGCGCACGGCATGGAGCTGCTGGTCCTCGACCAGACGCGGCCCGACGTGGCGCTGCCCGTGGTGAAGGTGATCGTGCCGGGGCTGCGGACGTTCTGGACGCGGTTCGGTCCCGGCCGGCTCTACGACGTCCCGGTGCGGCTCGGCCGGCTGTCCGCCCCGACCCGCTACGAGGACCTCAATCCGGTCCCGCTGTTCCTCTGACCCTCCCAGAAAGGTCCCGCGCCGTGCCCACGACTCCGCCGCGCCCCGTCCCTCCGGACTCCGGGCTGATCGACCTGTGGTCACTGCGCCAGGACACCCTGCTGGAACTCCCCGACGAGACCGTCGGGGCCCCGCGGGCGGGGGGCTTCCCCGAGGAGGAGGCGCTCCTGTCGACCCGCTGGGGCGAGACGCGGCTGCCGATCACGGCACCGGTGGTCCTGCTCGCCCTGGAGCGCCTGTCGTACGGTCCGGTGTCGCTGGACAACGTGGTGGCCGGCATCAGCGCGCCGGACGGCCCGGAGAGCCCGGAGCGCGACGCGCTGACGCCGCTGCTGCGGTCGATGGAGAACGTCCTCGTGCGCTCGCTGGCGGCGAAGGACGGCAAGCTGGTGCTGTCGGTGGTGCCGATCTCCCGGTATGCCCGCTTCCGGCCGTCCGTCACGCCCGCCGACGCGGTGCTGCGGCTCTCCCGCTTCGCCGCGCTGCGCACCCACGAGGACGGGCTGTGCGCGGAGTCGCCGCTCTCCGGGCTGCGCGTCGTCCTGCACCAGCCCCGCTCGGCCTGGCTGGTGAGCTGCTTCGCCCGCCCCTCCACCCCGCGGGAGGCGGCGGGCCGGCTGCGCATGCCGGTGGACGACGTGCGGCAGGCGATGTCCTACCTGGAGGCGTCGGGGATGGTCGTCCGGGGCGTGCCCGCGGAGGCGGACGGGCCCGGCCGTTACTCCTTCGCCGAGGACGAGGACCCGGCGCTGGTCCCGTGGTCGCCGCACGACCTGATGATGCACGCCCGCAGCCGGCAGGGCCGTCACGACGGTCCGGTGGGCGCCACCGGCGGCCTCGCGGACGCGCCGGGGGCGGAGCCGGTGGTCGCCCGGGCGCATCCCGGCCCGGTCCGGGTGCCGCTGCCCGTCCCCGAGCTGGACCGGGTCCTCGACCGCGACCCTCCCTTCACGGTCGCCCTCGAAGCGCGCCGCTCGGTGCGCGACTACGGCGAACACCCGCTGGACCTCTTCCAGTTGGGCGAGCTGCTGTACCGGTCGGCGCGGGTGCGGTCGATGGGGGAGCCGCGGGCCGAGGACGGCGGGCCGTCGCTCACCAGCCGGCCGTACCCGAGCGTGGGCGGGGCGTACGCCCTGGAGCTGTACCTCACGGTGAGCAAGTGCGCGGGGCTGCCCCGGGGCACGTACCACTACGACCCGTCCGAACACGCCCTGGTCCTCATGGACATGGAGCCGGACAGCGTGGACGAGCTGCTCGCCGAGGCGCGCACGACGGCCGGGCTGACGGCCGAGCCGCACGTGCTGGTCACCATGACGGCGCGGTTCCGCCGGATGACCCTGAAGTACAGCGGGCTGGCGTACAGCGGGCTGCTGAAGGACGTGGGGGTGCTCCAGCAGACGCTGTACCTGGTGTGCACGGCGATGGGGATCGGGCCGTGCGCCCTGGCGATCGGCGACAGCGACCTGTCCGCGCACGCGCTCGGCCTGGACTGGCGCACGGAGTCGGCCGTGGGCGAGTTCGTGCTGGGCACGCTGCCGGCCGAACCGGGCGCCGACGGGCCCCTGTCGGCAGCCGTGGAGGTGCGGGGGCACGACTGGCACGTCCGCTGTTCCGAGCAACTCCGGCGCGCCCTCGCCCATACCGCCGAGTGACGGACGGCTGAAGACCGCCCGCTTCCGGCCACCTGGGGCCCGGTAGTACATATGCTGCGCCTACCGAGCAACTTCAGGTGAGGAGCCCCCCATGCGTCGCACCACGACGTCCTCCCGTGACACTCCACTCGAAGAAGGGCTGGCTCCCCGCGCCGACATGGCACCCCGGGTCGCCGTCGCCATCACGACCGTGGTCATCTGCGGCTTCTTCGCGGTCGCCGTCACGTACGTGCTCCAGGCCGGGTACACCCCCCTGAGCCTGGCGTTCTGCTTCGTCCTGCTGCTGCTCCTCCTCGGGCTGCAACTGTGCCATTCCTTCCCGTCGTTCGTGCCGAACGCCGTGACCCGGCACCACCACTGGACGCTCGCCGCGCAGACCCTGCTGACCTACGCCCCGTTCACCGTCTACGGCGCCGCGTGGCTGGGCATGCCCGGCTTCCTCGCCGCCTCCTCGCTGCTCGTGCTGCGCACGGCGCTGGGCTGGCTCGCTTTCGGCACCGTCCTGGTGACCACCGGCCTGGTCCAGTTCGCGGTCGGCTACGGGATGGGGGAGCTGGCGTACAACTGCGTCTCCACGGTCCTGACCGGTCTCGTCGTCTACGGTCTGAGCCGGCTCGCCGACCTGATCCGCGAGGTGCAGACCGCGCGGGAGGAACTGGCCCACCTGGCCATCACGCAGGAACGTTTGCGCTTCGCCCGCGACCTGCACGACCTGCTCGGCTACAGCCTCTCGACCATCACCCTGAAGTGCGAGCTGACCTCCCGGCTGGTCCGGCTGGACCCCGAGCGGGCCGAGACCGAGATCACCGAGATCCTCCAGACGGCCCGTCAGGCGCTGGCCGACGTGAGGGCCGTGGCCAGCAGCTATCTGCACATGAGCCTGCGCCGCGAGATCGGCTCCGCCGAGTCCCTCCTGGAGACCATCGGCATCCGGACCGAGATACGCGTCGACGTCGAGCTGTCCGCGGGGCAGGTCGACACGGTCCTGGCGACGGTGCTCCGCGAGGGCATCACCAACGTGCTCCAGCACAGCAAGGCCCAGCACTGCGTGATCGAGGCGACCGGGACCGGCACGCACGTGCGGATCTCCGTCGCCAACGACGGCGTGGGGGCGGAGCGTTCCACCCTCCACGCCGTCGACCGCCGGGGCGGCGGCAGCGGCCTGATGAACCTGATCACGCGGGTGGAGGCACTGGACGGCCGGCTCACCGCGGGCGTACGGGAGGACGGCTGGTACCAGCTCGCCGCGGAGGTCCCGCTGCCGCCCGGCGACTGCCCGCCCCCGGCCTCCGCGCCCGACGCCGCCGTCCTCCCCGGGGCCTGACCCGGCGGCTCAGAGCCAGCCGAGGTCCCGGGCGATGCGGACCGCGTCCATGCGGTTGCGGGCGTTGAGCTTGGTGACGCTGGTGGTCAGGTAGTTCCGCACGGTCCCGGCCGACAGGAAGAGCCGGCGCGCGATCTCCGGCACCTCCTCGCCCTCCGAGGCCAGCCGCAGCACCTCGGTCTCGCGGGCGCTCAGCGGGTTGTCGCCCGCCTGAAGGGTGGCGACGGCCAGCTGGGGGTCGATGACCTGCTGCCCGGCCCGCACGGCCCGGATGGCCGCCGCCAGTTGGTCGGGGTCGGCGTCCTTGAGCAGGAACCCCGACGCGTGGGCCTGGAGGGCCCTCATGAGATTGCCGGGCCGCCCCAGACTCGTCAGGATCACGGTCCGGCACTCGGGAAGCCGCTCGTGCAGCAGGGCGGCGGCCCTGATGCCGTCCATCCCCGGCAGGTCGATGTCGAGCACCGCGACGTCGGGCCGCACCTCCAGTGCCACGGGCACCACTTGGTCCCCGGTGGCCACTTCGGCCACCACCTCCAGGTCCGCCTCCAGCTCCAGCAGGGCCACCAAGGCTCTGCGCAGCATCAGCATGTCCTCGGCAATCAGGATTCTGACCATCGTCCCCCCACGGCGCCACATACACGGGCGACCCATTCGGTTTCGGCCGATCTTAGCCGCGCGGGAAAAATTTCACTCAAGATCGTGCAGACCCGTGCGGAATGCTGTCTCGTTTGCGCCACGGCCCTCGCGCCCGGTGGCCGGGCGGAGACTCCCGGACGGGCCGGAGGCCGCGAACGGTCCGGTCGGCACGGTTCAGTGGACGAGCGGGCCGCGCCCGCCCGCAACGCCCTCCGGACGACCGCGCGTTCAGTGGGGGTTCACTGAACCGACCTCGCCATCCCGCACCACCGCACACAAAACGCACTTCGCGCTTGACATGGATCCGGCCACGGATGCCTCATGGGGAACACCCCCGGACGCACCGGCCGACGCCTTGGACGACGGCTCGATCGACGCTCTGACAACGTTGTCCACCCGTCGGAGCGTCCCGCGGACGGGCCCCTTCCCCTACCTCCCCGAGGAGAGGCATGACCGACTCAGCGCGCAGGACGTGGCTCACGGCCACCGGCAGCGCCCTCGCCGCCGTCGCCGGACTGCTGCTGCCCGTCTTCGGCACCGGCGGCACCGCCCAGGCCACCACCGGAGCCGCCCCGGCCACCACCGGAACCACCACCGGAGCCGCCTTGGCCACCACCGGAACCACCACCGGCGGCCTCCACGTCCGCGACGGCCGCCTGTACGAGGCGAACGGCAGCGAGTTCGTGATGCGCGGGGTGAACCACGCGCACGCCTGGTACCCCGGCGAGACCGGCGCCCTCGCCGACATCGCCGCCAAGGGCGCCAACACCGTCCGCGTCGTCCTCTCCAGCGGCGACCGCTGGACGGGGACGACCGCCTCCGAGGTGGCGTCGGTCATCGACGACTGCAAGGCGAACGAGGTCATCTGCGTCCTGGAGGTGCACGACACCACCGGATACGGCGAGGACGCCGCCGCCACCACCCTCGACCGGGCCGCCGACTACTGGATCGGCGTCAGGAGCGCCCTCCGCGGCCAGGAGGACCACGTCCTCGTCAACATCGGCAACGAGCCCTTCGGGAACAACGGCTACACCGCCTGGACCGGCGCGACGAAGAACGCCGTCGTGAAGCTCCGGAACGCCGGCATCGAGAACGCGCTCATGGTCGACGCCCCCAACTGGGGTCAGGACTGGTCGCACACCATGCGCGACAACGCCGCCTCGGTGTTCGCCTCCGACCCGCGCCGCAACACGATCTTCTCGATCCACATGTACGGCGTGTACGACACGGCCGCCGAGGTCCAGGGCTACCTGAACCACTTCGTGAGCAACGGACTGCCCATCGTGGTCGGCGAGTTCGGCGACAACCACAGCGACGGGAACCCCGACGAGAACGCCATCATGGCCACCGCCCGCTCGTTGCGCGTCGGTTACCTCGGCTGGTCCTGGAGCGGCAACGGCGGCGGCGTCGAGTACCTCGACCTGGTCACCGGCTTCGACCCGAACGCCCTGACCGCCTGGGGCGACCGCCTCTTCAACGGCGCCGACGGCATCGTCGCCACCTCGAAGCGCGCCACGGTCTACGGAGGCGGCGGGGGCGAGACCGGCGGCACCGCCCCCAACGGCTACCCGTACTGCCTGAACGGCGGCTCCTCCGACCCCGACGGCGACGGCTGGGGCTGGGAGGCGGGCCGCTCCTGCGTGGTCCGGGGCAGCGCCGCCGACACCGGCGGCACCACCGGAGGCACCGCCCCCAACGGCTACCCCTACTGCCTGAACGGCGGCTCCTCCGACCCCGACGGCGACGGCTGGGGCTGGGAGGCGGGCCGCTCCTGCGTCGTGCGCGGCAGCGCCGCCGACCACTGAGCCCCCGGGTGCCCTCCCGTCCCCCGCGGCGGGAGGGCGCCCCGCGTCCCGCCCCCGGCGACCCGCCGCCGGGGGCGCGCCCTGGCGGTAGGGTCGGGGGGTCGAGGTTCAGGATGGAGCTGGGGTGGCAGTGAAACGGCCGACGATGGCGGACATCGCACGTCGGGCGGGTGTGTCCAAGGTGGCCGTCTCGTACGCGCTCAACGACCAGCCCGGCGTCTCGGAGGCCACCCGCGCCTCGATCAAGAGCATCGCCCAGGAGCTGGGCTGGCGCCCGAACAGCGCCGCCCGCGCCCTGACCGGCGGCCGGGCGCAGGCGGTCGGGCTGATCGTGCGGCGCCCGGCGCGGACCCTCGGGGTCGAGCCCTTCTTCATGGAGTTCATCAGCGGCGTGGAGGCGGTGCTCGCCGAGCACGCGTACGCGCTGATGCTCCAGATGGTGGCGGACCAGGCGCAGGAGATCGAGGTGTGCCGGCGCTGGTGGGGCGAGCGGCGGGTCGACGGCGTCTTCCTCATGGACCTCCAGACCGAGGACGCCCGGGTCGGGGCCGTACGGGACATCGCCATGCCCGCCGTGGCGATCGGCCCGCCGGAGGTGGCGGGCGGACTGCCGGCCGTCTGGTCCGACGACGGCGAGAGCGTCCACGAGATCGTCCGCTACCTGGCGGCGCTGGGGCACCGGCGGATCGCCCGGATCGCCGGCCCCGCCGAGCTCGCGCACACGGCGGTCCGCGACGCCGCCCTCGCCGAGGCGTGCCGGGAGGCCGGGATCCCCGCGGCGACGGTCGTGCACACCGACTACACCGGGGACGAGGGCGCCCGGGCCGCGCGGGCCCTGCTGATCGCGCCCGTCCGGCCGACGGCGCTCGTCTTCGACAACGACATCATGGCGGTGGCCGCGCTGTCGGTGGCGCAGGAGCTGGGCCTGTCGATCCCGGCGGACCTGTCGGTCGTCGCCTGGGACGAGTCGCCGCTGACGCAGGTGGTGCGCCCGACGCTGTCGGCCGTCACCCGCGACATCCCGGCGTACGGCGCCCGCTCCGCGACCGCGCTGCTCTCCCTGATCCGCGGCGAGGACGTCGCCAGCGTGCGCGACGGCTACGCGCACTTCGTGCCCCGCGGCAGCACCGCTCCCCCACCGCCGGAGCCGGGCCCGCGCTGATCGCGCCCGGCCCGGCTCCGCCTCGTACCGCCTCCCCTACTTGGTGGCCCCCTGGGCGAAGCCGTTGTAGATCCACCGCTGGAGGAGCAGGAAGACGATCAGCGTCGGGATGATGACGAGGATCGCGCCGGCGGAGATGGCCTCCCAGTGCGCCCCGAAGGGGCCCTTGAAGCGGAAGAGGGCGGTGGAGACCGTCCCCAGGTCCTCGGAGTGCAGGTAGAGGAAGGGGATGTAGAAGTCGTTGTAGGTCGTGATGCCCTTGATGATGACGACGGTCGCGATCGCGGGCTTGAGCAGCGGGAAGATGATCTTCCGGTAGATCGTGAAGGCGTTGGCGCCGTCGAGCCGGGCGGCCTCGTCGAGCGAGACGGGGATGCCCCGGATGAACTGCAGGAAGATGTAGACCGAGACGATGTCGGTGCCCATGTAGAGCAGGATCGGCGCCCAGCGGGTGTCGACCAGGCCCATGCCGTTGATCACCTGGAAGGTGGCGACCTGGGTGGTGACGCCGGGCACCAGGGTGGCGATCAGGAAGCCGGCCATGACGGGCTTCTTGCCCCGGAAGTCGAAGCGGTCCACCGCGTAGGCGGTCATCGAGCCGATGACCACCGTGCCGCCGATCGAGAAGACGAGGATGAAGGCGGTGTTCCCGAACGCCGTCAGCATCTTGCCGTCGTGGAAGGCGGTGACGTAGTTGTCGAGGTTGAACCAGTTCCCGGGCAGGGAGAGCGCGCTGCCGTCCGCCGCCTCCTCGGAGGTCTTGAGCGAGGTCAGGAAGACGACGGCCAGCGGGATCAGGACGACCGCGGACGCCACCAGGAGCGACAGGTAGGTCAGCGCGCCGCCCACGGGAAGCCGGCGGCGGGGCCTTCGGGGCCCCTTCACGGCGGCGGTCAGGTCGGGGGAGGTCATACGAGGTCCACCTTGTCGTCGGGCACGAGCCGGCGCTGGATCCAGGTGACCAGCAGGATGATCAGGAGCAGCACCACGGCCGCGGCCGAGGCCAGGCCGGTCTTGTTGAACTGGAAGGCGAGCTTGACCGTCTGGATGACGAAGGTCTGGGTGCCGGTGGCGCCGCCGGTCATGATGTAGGGGATCTCGAAGACCGAGAGCGAGCCGGAGATCGCGAGGATCGCGCTCAGGCTGATCACGGGCTTGATGCTCGGGGCGATGATGTGGCGGAACTGCTTCCACTTGCCGGCCCCGTCCAGCTCCGCCGCCTCGTAGAGCTCGCCGGGAATGGACTGGACGGCGCCGAGGAAGAGGACGAAGTTCAGTCCGGTGAAGCGCCACACCGAGACGCCCGCGAGGGAGGCGTTCGCGGAGGCCGGGTCGCCGAGCCAGGCGTGGTCGGTGGTCACGCCGAGCCAGGTCAGGACCGAGTCGAGGGTGCCGCCGTCCTGGAAGAAGTACAGGAAGACGAAGCCGATGGCGACGCCGTTGATGAGGTAGGGGAAGAAGAGGATCCCCTTGAAGAGGTTCCGGAAGCGCAGGTCGAAGCTGAGGATCACCGCGAAGTACAGCGCGACGGCGATCTGCACCACGGACGCCGCGAGGTAGTAGCCGCTGACGAGGAAGACGCGGAAGAGCTCGGGGCGGGTGAAGATCCGGACGTAGTTGTCGAAGCCGACGTTCTCCCGGTCCGGGCTCACCCCGTCCCAGTCGGTGAAGCCGTACGAGATCATGCTCGCGACGGGGACGTAGGTGAACGTGATCAGCAGGGCGAGCGGAGCCGCCAGGAAGAGCCAGGGCGTGATCCGCCGGAGCGGCGCGTCGCGCCAGGATCTCGTGCGGCCCGCGGCGGGGCTCCGGCGGCCCGCCCGGCCCCGTCGGCGGCCCGCCGCGCCGGCCTCGGCTGTGTCCGTGCCGGATCGCCCTGTCACGGCGGCGCCCCCGGGTGCGGTGTCGGTGGTCTGGTTCATGTCGGCCTTTCGTGTCCGCGACTGCGGAAGGTCCAGGGGCCCCGGCCGGTGTCGTGCGGCCGGGGCCCGCTCCGCCGGTATCAGCTACCGGCGGTCTTCGCCGCCTCGTCCCACCTCTTGTCCAGGTCGGCGAAGAAGTCCTCCGGGCTGCCCTTCGCGGCGCCCCGGGCCAGGTCGATCAGCTTCTGGCGGTAGTCCTGCTTGTTGAGGCCGATCTCGGCCGCCTCGTCGATGTCGTTGACGGCCGCGGTCTTCGCCTCGGAGCGGTCGAAGAAGCTGACATCGTTGTCAACGAACTCCTTCAGGGTCGCGGGCATCGGCGCGGACTTCACCGCCGAGACCACGCCCTCCTTCTCGGCGAAGCCCGACTTCTCGGTGAACCAGTCGATCCAGGCCCGAGCCGCCGGCTTGTTGCGCGAGTGGATGCTCACGGCCTGCTGGTAGTCGGAGACCAGGGCGGCGCAGTGCCTGCCGTCCTTCTGGACCGGGAAGGGCATGAAGCCGATGTCGGATGCCTCGCCCCCGGCCCGCTTCGCCGCGTCCTGCATCTGCGTGACCGCCCAGGAGCCGAGCATCATCGTGGCGATCTTCCCCTCGCCGAGGAGCGCCTTGGAGGTCTCCCAGTTGGTGGTCGTCGGGTCCTTCTCCGACAGTCCCCGCTTCACGATGTCGTACAGGAGCCCGTCGGCGGTGCGCAGTTCGCTCCCGGCCTTCCACGGCGAGACCGGCCCGGCGAGGGCGTCGCTCGCCCGGGCGTCGCAGCCGACGACGCCGAGGTTGCTCGTCCACTGGACCAGCGGCCAGCCGTCCTTGAAGTTGGTGTAGTAGGGGGTGGCGCCGGTCTTCTCCTTGACCGCCTCCAGGCCGGCCAGGAACTCGTCCGGCGTCTTCGGCCAGGTGGTGACGCCGGCCCGCTCCCAGAGCTTCTTGTTGTAGACGAAGCCGTTGGCGGTGCCGAACTGGGCGATGCCGTAGACCTTGCCGTCCACCTCGGTCTTGTCGGCGAAGCGGTACTTCGACAGCTCGGCGGTGGTGCCGAGGGGGGCGAAGAACTTGGGGTAGTCGTTCTTGGCGACCGCGCCGGGGATGAAGAGCACGTCACCGTACCCGTTGGTGTTCATGCGGATCTTCACCTCCCCCTCGTAGTCGGTGATGCCGTCGAAGTCGACCCTCACCTTCGGGTAGACCTTGTTGAACTCGGCCGCGTACCGCCGGAGCGTCCCGTTCTGGATCAGGTCGGTCCGCTGGGTCAGGACCTTGATCTCGCCGGAGACCTCCTTCG
This sequence comes from Streptomyces filamentosus, assembly GCF_014654895.1. Classification (GTDB taxonomy): domain Bacteria; phylum Actinomycetota; class Actinomycetes; order Streptomycetales; family Streptomycetaceae; genus Streptomyces; species Streptomyces filamentosus. The sequence goes on from NZ_BNBE01000001.1 coordinate 753,663, forward strand.
GGTCCGCCGGGGGCGCCGCCACCTCCCCGGTGGCACCGCCGCCTCCGCCGCACGCCGTCAGCGCGAGCATCGCGGCGGCCAGCACGGCACCCGAGAACGCGGTCGTCTTCTTGTTCCCCATGGCCCAACTCCTTCAAAGTCACGGCTCAGGTCATCGGTGGGATGACGGCACTATGTCAGCCAGTCGTGAACCGGTAAAGCTCTGATTTCCAGCGTGATGCCCAATCGTTACCGGACGACCACCCGCCAAGCCGCTGATGAAGCGGTTTCCCTGCCGTTCCGCCCCTCACTCGGTGTTCACTTCACCGGTTCATGGACAGTTAAGTAAATCTCCGGCTAACTTGTCGGCCCGTACCCACATCCCGCCCACCGCCAGGCGATTGGAGCCGCACACCATGAAGGACGTCACCCAGCTGCACGAGGGGTGGAGCCTGCGCCACGAGGGCGCCTCGCTCCCGGCGCAGGTGCCCGGTTGTGTCCACACCGACCTGCTCGCCGCCGGGGTGATACCGGACCCGTTCCTGGGGCGGAACGAGACGGAGATCGCCTGGGTCGGACGCCGGGCGTGGTCGTACGGGACGGAGCTGGCCCACGACAGCGGGCACGAGCGCTCCGAGCTGGTCTTCGAGGGCCTGGACACCGTCGCCGAGGTCCTCCTCGACGGCGCGCCCCTCGGCTCGGCCCGGAACATGCACCGCGTCCACCGCTTCGACGTCACGGGCCGGTCGGGGCCGCTGGAGGTGCGCTTCGGCTCGGCGTACGACGAGGCCGAACGGGTCCGCGCACTGACCGGCGACCGGCCCAACGTCTACCCCGAACCCTTCCAGTACGTACGGAAGATGGCCTGCTCCTTCGGCTGGGACTGGGGCCCGACCGTGGTGACCGCCGGCATGTGGCGCCCGGTGCGGATCGAGCACTGGTCGACCGCGCGGCTCGCCGAGGTCCGTCCGCTGGTCACCGTCGACGGCGCCACCGGCCACGTCGAACTGCGGGTCAGGACCGCCCGCACCGACAGCGGCGCCGGCCGCCCGCTCACCCTGCGCGCCACGGTCGCCGGCGTCGTCGCCGAGACCTCCTTCGAGGGCGCGGAGACCGTGCTGCGCCTGGAGGTGCCCGAGCCGGAGCTGTGGTGGCCGCGCGGGTACGGTTCCCAGCCGCTGTACGGGCTCGACGTGGAGCTCCTGGACGGAGCCGGGACCCCGCTCGACGCCTGGTCGCGGCGGATCGGCTTCCGCACGGTGACGGTCGACCGCTCCCCCGACGCCCACGGCACCGGCTTCACCTTCGTCGTCAACGGCGTGCGGATCTTCGCGCGCGGGGTCAACTGGATCCCCGACGACGTCCTGCCGTCCCGGATCACCCCCGAGCGCTACCGCACCCGGCTCGCCCAGGCAGCCGACGCCAACGTCGACCTGGTACGGATCTGGGGCGGCGGGATCTACGAGGACGACGCCTTCTACGACGCCTGCGACGAGCTGGGCCTGATGGTCTGGCAGGACTTCCTCTTCGCCTGCGCCGCCTACCCCGAGGAGCAGCCGCTGCGCGGAGAGGTGGAGGCGGAGGCCCGCGACAACGTTGTCCGCCTGATGCCGCACCCCAGCCTCGTCCTGTGGAACGGCAACAACGAGAACCTGTGGGGCTTCCGCGACTGGGACTGGGAGGAGCCGCTCGCCGGCGACTCCTGGGGCGAGGGCTACTACCTCGGGGTCCTGCCCCGGATCGTCGCCGAACTCGACCCGACCCGCCCCTACGCGGCCGGCAGCCCCTGGTCCGGATCCTGGGACCACCACCCCAACGACCCCCGGCACGGCACCCACCACTCGTGGGAGGTGTGGAACCGCCGTGACTACGCCGACTACCGGACCGAAGTCCCCCGCTTCTGCTCCGAGTTCGGATGGCAGGCGCCGCCCGCGATCAGCACCCTGCGGCGCGCGCTGCCCGGCGAGGACCTCGCCCCGGACTCCCCCGGCATGCTGCACCACCAGAAGGCCGAGGACGGCAACGGCAAGCTGGACCGGGGCATCGAGCGCCACTTCGGCCTCCCCGAGGGCGACTTCGACCGCTGGCACTACCTCGCCCAGGTCGTGCAGGCCCGCGCCGTCGCCGCCGGCATCGAGCACTGGCGCTCCCACTGGCCGGTCTGCGCGGGCACCGTCGTCTGGCAGCTCAACGACTGCTGGCCCGTCAGCAGTTGGGCCGCGATCGACGGCGACGGACGCCTCAAGCCGCTCCACCACGAACTGCGCCGCGTCTACGCCGACCGCCTCCTCTCCCTCGTGCCCGCCGAGGGAGGCCCGGTGCTCGCCCTCGACAACCAGTCCGGCACCACCTGGCACACCACCGTCACCCTGCGCCGCCTCACCGCGGACGGCACCGTGCTGAAGGAGGCCGCGCTCGACCTGGAGGCCGCCGCCCGGACGGTCGTGCGCCTGGTCGTCCCGGCGTCGCTGCTCCCCGACGCCGCCGGCGGCAAGGAGTTCCTGGTCGCCGACGCGGACGGCCTGCGGGCGGTCCACCTCCCGGTGTACGACAAGGAGTTCGCCCACCCCGCGCCCGCGTACGACGTGCGGGTCGAGGCGGCGGACGGCGGCGCGGTCGTGACGGTCACGGCCCGGACCCTGCTGCGGGACCTCCTGCTCCAGGCGGACCGGCTGGCCCCGACGGCGACCGCCGACCGGGGACTGGTCACCCTGCTGCCGGGCGAGGAGGTCCGGATCGCGGTGCGCGGCTGGACGGGCGGCGACCCGGAGGCCGTACGGGCGGCCCTGTTCACCGTGGGAACGGTGTGACCGCCCCAGCCTCCGGCGGCCCCGGCCGGCGGGTCACGATCAACGACGTGGCCGCGCTGGCCGGGGTGTCCAAGGGCGCGGTGTCCCTCGCCTTCAACGACCGCCCCGGGGTGTCCCCGGCGACCCGGGAGCGCATCTTCGCGGCGGCCGGACAGCTCGGCTGGAGCCCGAACCAGACCGCGCGGAACCTCTCCGGCCGGCGGACGGGCATCATCGGCCTGGCGATCTGCCGGCCGGCCCGGCTCCTCGGCCTCGAACCCTTCTACATGGAGTTCATCTCGGGCATCGAGGACGTCCTCGCCGAACGCTCCTGCTCCCTCCTCCTCCGGCTCGTCCGCGACCTGGACGAGGAGACCGCCCTCTACCGGGAGTGGTGGCGCGGCAGGACCGTCGGCGGGGCGATCCTCGTCGACTTCCACCGGGGCGACCCCCGGATCCCGCCCCTGCGGACCCTCGGCATGCCGGTGGTGGCCGTCGGCCACCCCTCGCTGACCGGCGGCTTCCCCTCGGTGTGGACGGACGACGCCTCCGCGGCGGCCGAGGCCGTGCGCTACCTGGCCGCCCTCGGACACCGGCGGATCGCCCGCGTCGGCGGCCCCTCCGGGCTCGGCCACAGCGGCATCCGCGCCGCCGCCTTCGCGGCGACCATGGCCGAACTGGGCCTGGACGGGGGGCGGCAGATGGCGACCGGCTTCGCGGGAGAGGAGGGGGCGCGGGCCACCCGCAGCCTCCTGATGTCCCCGGAGCGGCCGACGGCGATCGTGTACGACAACGACATCATGGCCGTCGCCGGGGCCGCGGTCGCCTCCGAGATGGGCCTGTCGGTCCCCGACGACGTCTCCCTCCTCGCCTGGGACGACTCGCAGCTCTGCCGGCTCACCCACCCGCCGCTGTCCGCGATGAGCCACGACGTGCACCACTTCGGGGAGGAGGTCGCCCGCACCCTCTTCGGCATCGTCGAGGGCACCCACGAGGGCCCCCGCCAGGTCCCCACCCCGTCCCTGACCCCCCGCGGCTCGACGGGCCCGCCGCCCCGCGCGTAGCCGGACGGCGGACCCCCACCGCCCGGACGGCGCTGCGGCTCGATTCCGGGCGGTGGGGACTTAACTTCGTCATGGGTGGGGGCAGTTCGCCTTTGCGGTACGGCGATTTCCCCCGTCCGCCTCGGGCCGCCGCCTCGAAGCCGGGAATCGCGGGGCCCGGTCACGACAACCCTGAACATAACCGGTTCAGTCCAAAGGCGTTCTCGCGAACCGCCTCCCCCACCACCCCTCGCCACTCCTCACCCGAGGGATTTCGCCGTGCCCGTCGTGGCGCGGAAGGCCGTACCGTTCCCCTCCAGCCCCGCCTCGGCGCCCGCGGGCACGTACACGGACCGCCCGGGACCGATGCGGAGGCGCTCCTCCGCGGAGGAGACGGTCACGCTCCCGGCGACGCAGAGGAGGATCTGCGGGGCGTCCAGCGTCACGCGCGGCTGCGGTCCGCCGGGGCGCAGTACGTACCGCGACAGGCGGAAGTCGTCGACGGGCGCCGGGTACACCTCCTCGCCCTCCTCCTCGCGGGGGGTCAGGACACGGGCCGGGGGCGCGTCGAAGCGGACGACCCGGGTCAGCTCCTCCGCGTCGACGTGCTTGGAGGTCAGCCCGCACCTCAGGACGTTGTCCGAGTTCGCCATGACCTCCACGCCGAGCCCGGAGAGGTACGCGTGCGGGACCCCGGCGCCGAGGAACAGCGCCTCGCCGGGGGCCAGTTCGACGTACCGGAGCATCAGCGCGGACAGCAGCCCGGAGTCGCCCGGATGCGCCCGGGCGATGCGGTCGTAGGCGGCGGTGCGGGCCTCGCCCGAGTCCGCCGCCGCGTCCGCGAGGGCCCGGGCGACGGCGCCGAGCAGGCCCGCCGGCGGCCGGAGGAAGGCCCGGAACACCTCGGCGAGCGCCTGGTGCCCGGGAGCGGCCCGCAGGGTCTCGGCGTACGGCCGCAGCGCGGGCACGCGCAGGGAGTCGAGCAGTCCGGCGGTGTCCGCCGGGCTCCGGAAGCCGCACAGTCCCCGGAAGGGCGTGAGGGCGACGATCATCTCGGGCTTGTGCTGGTCGTCGCGGTAGGTGCGGTGGGCCGCGTCCCGGGGCACGCCCAGCGCGTCCTCCCGGGCGAAGCCGGCCCGCGCCTGGGCCGGGTCGGGGTGCACCTGGACGGAGAGCGGCGCGTCGGCGGCCAGCAGCTTGAGCAGGAACGGCAGCCGGGGCCCGAACCGGCGCACGGCGCCCGCTCCGAGCTCGCCCTCCGGGTCCCCGGCCACGACCCGGTCCAGCGGCACCGGGACGCCGTCCCTGAGCACGCGGGAGGGCGCCGCCGGATGGGCGCCCATCCAGAGCTCGGCCTGGGGCGCCCCGGTGGGCGGCACGCCCATGAGTTCCGGCAGGAGGGTGCGGGAGCCCCAGTCGTAGGGCTGGACGGTGTTGTGAAGGAGGTCCATGGTCGTTCGGTCGTTCCCTGGGGTGCGTACGGCGGAATGAGGAAGGGGGGACAGCGGCGAGCGGGCGCCGGACGTCAGGCGGCCGACCGCCCCCGCACCGCCACCCCGGCGGCGGCGCCCCCGACGGCGGCGGCGCCGATCAGTCCGGCGTCGAGGGCCAGCCCGGCGGGCACGACCCGGAGGCCGCGGGTGAAGTCGAGGACGGCGTACGAGGCCAGATGGCGCCGCAGCGGCGCGAACAGCGCCTCGCCCGCCTGGGAGACCCCGCCGCCGACGACCACCAGGTCGAGCTCGACGAGCGCGGCCGTCGCGGCGACGGCGGCGGCCAGGGCCCGCCCCGCCCGGTCGAACGCGGCGAGCGCCCGCGCGTCCCCCGCCCGGGCCGCCTCCCCGACCTCGCGGGCCGTGGCGGGCCGGCCCGCCGGGGGCCGCCAGCCGGACTCCAGCGCGTGGGCCGCGATCGCCGTGCCGCTGGCGTAGCGCTCGACGCACCCCCGCGCCCCGCACGGGCACACCGGCCCGTTCTGGTCCACGGTGATGTGCCCGATGTGACCGGCGTTCCCCGTCCGCCCCGCGTGGAGGGCGCCCCCCAGGACGAGGCCGCCCCCGACCCCGGTCGAGACCACCATGCACAGGGCGTTCGCCACCCCCCTCGCCGCACCGGCCCAGTGCTCCGCCGCCGCCATCGCGACCGCGTCCCCCACGAGCACCGGCTCGACGCCCGCCGGCACGGCCGGATGCCTCCGCACCCGCTCCACCAGCGGAAAAGCCCGCCAAGCCGGAATGTTCACCGGACTCACCGTCCCCGCGAAGGTGTCCACGGGCCCCGCACTCCCGATCCCCAGCCCCTCCAGCGCCCCCCACTCCGCCCGGCCGGCCAGCTCCCCCACCACGGCGTCCACCGCCCGCATCATCCCCTCGGCGGACCCCCGCGCGGGGGTGGGCCGCTGCACCCGCGCCACCACCCGCCCCCCGGCGTCCACCAGCCCCCCGGCGATCTTCGTCCCCCCGATGTCCAACGCCCCGAACACCATCCGCCTCACCTCTCCACAGCCTTCCGACCCGTACGAACCCACTCTGCCCACCCATGACAACGTTGTCTAGCCCGAAACGGATCCGGTTAAGCAACACCGGGGCCCCCACCGACCCCGCCCCTCCGGGGACGGCGGCCCCGCACACTCCGCTCCCACTCCAACTCCCTTCTGCCCACAAGGGAGTCACCCGAGAAACCCGTCAGGAGACCGGATAGGCGTACTGAACGTGGACCAGACGCGCGACGCCGAACACCAGGAACACCGCGGGCGGCAGCAGCCACCACCGGCCGAGGACACCCCGCCACGCGGGCACCCACGAGAGGAGCAGACCGAGCGCTCCGAGCACGCACAGGAACACGGCGGCCGCGGCGATCCCGTCGATCGCGGCCGAGTCCCAGTCCCCCTCGGGCCGGATGAACAGGGCGCCGTAACCCAGGTGGCAGCCGAGCAGATCCACCAGGACCAGCACGCCCGCCCACCCCACGCGCCCCGCCCCGGACACCCGCCCCGCCCCGCTCACTTGACGGCACCCCTCGCCTCGTCCAGGTTCCGGCCGAAGCCCCGGCCATAGGCCTGAGCCTGCTCATTCTGCCCATAGGCCCCGCCTGCGTCACCGGAAAGAGGTCGCCGACCCGACCAGGGGAGAAAGGGCGGTTCAGAGCAGTCTTTCCGTCTCACCCGAACGCGGCTCTGGCCCGCCGAGTGCTTGACGAGGTCGAGGATCTCAGCGATGACGGTCGGCCATGCCCTCGGCATCTCGGTCTCCACGGTCCCCGACCTCGTCCCCCGCGATCAGCTCTGCGCCCCCTCGCGGCGTCCCGTAGCGGCCGCATCGGGCATGAGGAGCAGCTTGCCGGTGGTACGCCGAGCCTCCAGATCGCTGTGGGCCCGGGCGGCCTCGGACAAGGCGTAGCGGCCCGTCACGGTGACTTCAAGCGCCTTGGAGCGCACCCACTCGAACACGTCGGCGGCCCGTCGGAGCAGTTCGGACCGATCGGCGATGAAGTCCCCGAGACTGGGCCGGATCAGGGTCAGCGAGCCCCCGTGGGCGAGCCGGATCGGATCGAACGGCGGCACGGCACCGCTTGCCGCACCGAAGAGCACGAGGTGGCCTCGGGGTCGCAGGCTGGCGAGGCTCGCGTCGAAGGTGTGCGCGCCGACGCCGTCGAAGACGACCGGCAGTCCCTGACCGCCGTTGAGCCGCCTCACCTCGGCCGCGAGGTCGTCGACGGCGGAGGAGAGGATCACCTCGGCGGCCCCGGCGCGCTTCGCCGACTCGGTCTTCGCCGTGGTCGACGTCGTGCCGATCACCCTGCCCCCGAGATGGGTGATGAGCTGGGTCAGAAGCAACCCCATGCCACCGGCAGCGGCATGCACGAGCACCGTGTCGCCCTCCTGGACCGGGTAGGCGTCCTTGACCAGGTAGTGCGCGGTCATGCCCTGGAGCAGCACGGCGGCGGCCGTCTCGAAGCCGACGTCGTCGGGCAGCGGCACCAGCCGGGAGGAGTCCACGACGGCCCGCTCGGCATACGTGCCGGGAATCTCCACCCAGCCGACCCTGTCCCCGACCGCGACGCCGGCAACTCCGGGCCCCACTTCGACGACCGTGCCGGCACCCTCGGAGCCCGGGATGAACGGCAGTGGGACGCTGTACCGGCCCTCCCGGTGGTAGACGTCGAGGAAGTTGACCCCGGACGCGGCGACCTCCACGACCGCCTCGCCCGGACCCGGCCGCGGCGGCTCCACCTCGGCCTCCCGCAGCACCTCGGGACCGCCCACTTCGTGCACCTGAATCGCTCGCATGACCCCTCCGGTGATCGGCTCGTCCCCCACCAACCCCGTCGACGGCCATCCGATTCCCGGCAAGCGGACCAGCCCACCGCCCCGCCGAGAGCTGAGACCCCTGCTCTGCATCCGGCCCTGGGTCATCAGCACCTGGACGCCATGGAGGTACGGGCGCCCGAGGGTTCACAGAGGAGTGCGTGCGGCATCCGAACATACGCGGGACGAGGCTCGCAGCCGTCAGGAAGCCGGCACGACGCCCAGCGCCACCCAGCGGAAGGGAAGATGCGTTGCGCAGTCAGCAGGACAGAGGGGACGCCCCGGGGCACCCCAGCCCTGACCTGATACCTCACCAGGAGGAGTGCCATCCCCCGTCGAGATATCGCCCGTAACGCCCACACGGCACCTATCACCCACCCACAAAACTCCAGGTCAGGCGTCCTTCTTCGCCGGCTCCAGAATCGCCACGCACTCCACATGGTGCGTCATCGGAAAGATGTCGGCCTGAGCAGATGCCGTGAAATACCAGGTCAGAGCGCCATGTCGGTTCTCTGCCTCCCCTCTCCACGTGCGCAGAGCGTCAAACGAGCGCCATGACGACCGGCTCGCCACTTCCCCGGGGACCGGACGGCTGCCACGACGCCACCGCGCCCGTGATCAGCCCGCTTCAGTCAAGGCCGCGTGCGCGGCGGCGAGGATCTCCCCGGAGAGCGGGGAGTCCTTGGTGGCCCGGGACAGGACCAGCGCACCGAACAGGGTGCAGAGGCGGACGATGCCGTCCTGGTCGTCACCGGCCAGGAAATCGGCGAAGTCGGCCACCCCCTCGGCGTAGACGCGACGGGCCTCGCGTCCCCCGCCCTCGCGCGCGATGTCGGTGGCGAGCGCGGCGACCGGGCAGCCGTTCGCCGGGTCGTCGCGGTGCTCGACGGAGAGGTATGCGTCGATCAGCGCCTGCTGGGCCGCGGCGCGCTGCCCGTCGCGCCACTCGAGCCCGGCGCTGTAGCGCTGGGCGAGCTCGGCGAAAGCGTGGGCGGTGGCCTCGTCGACGAGCGCCTCCTTGGAGGCGAACTGCTTGTAGAAGGCGCCGTGGGTCAGACCGGCTGCCTTCATCAGATCGGCGACGCTGACCTGCGTGCCCCTCTCCCGGAACAGCCGGGATGCGGTGTCCACCACCCGCCTGCGATTTTCCTCCGCCTGCGCCTGTGATACGCGGCCCATGACCACCTCCCATTTGGATGTCGACTGGCATCTATCATAGGCCCATGTTTAGATTGGCTTCATAATCTAATTTGTCGCGGGTGGCCGACGGCACCCGCCACGACGAGGAGCGAGCATGGAACTGAAGAACGCGGTCGCGGTCGTCACAGGCGCCAACCGGGGCTTCGGGCGGCACCTGGCCGCCCAGCTCGCCGAGCGGGGCGCGAAGGTGTACGGCTCGGCCCGACGCCCCGAGACGGTCGACGTGTCGGGCGTCATTCCGCTGCGGCTGGACGTCACGGACGAGGCGTCGATACGAGAGGCCGCGCGCGTGGCGTCCGACGCGACACTGCTGATCAACAACGCGGGCATCTCGACCGGCGCGACGCTGATCGGAGGCGACGTGGCGGAGGTGCGCCGGGAGATGGAGACCAACTTCTTCGGGCCGCTCGCCGCGACCCGCGCCTTCGCCCCCGTCATCGAGGGCAACGGCGGCGGCGCCGTGCTCAACGTCCTGTCCGCCCTGTCCTGGTTCCACCCGGCAGGACTCGGCTCCTACGCCGCGTCCAAGGCCGCCGCTTGGGCGCTGAGCGACGCGACCCGTGAGGAGCTGGCACCGCGCGGGATCACCGTCTCTGCGCTGCACGTCGGCTACATGGACACCGACATGGCCGCCGGCGTGCCCGCCGATCAGAAGGTCGCCGCCGCCGACGTCGCGGCCCAGGCCCTGCACGGCATCGAGACCGGCCTGTTCGAGATCCTCGCCGACGAGACCAGCCGGTACGTCAAGCAGAGCCTGTCCGCGGCACTCCAGCCGAACGCGACCTGACGCTCACCCCTTCCCCCGGCGCGACCACCCTCAGAACCCCTCATGCAAGGACGTCCATGCGCTACACGACCTTCGGCCACCGGACCGGGCTGCGCGTCTCCGAGTACGCGCTCGGCACCGCGAAATTCGGCACCGGCTGGGGCGCAGGCGCCGAGCCCGACGAAGCCCGGCGGATCTTCGACCGGTTCGCCGAGGCCGGCGGCACCTTTCTCGACAGCGCGGACGGCCATCAGTTCGGCGAGTCGGAGGAACTGACCGGAAAGCTGATCTCCGCCGACCGCGACCACTTCGTCCTGGCCACGAAGTTCACCCCCGGCGCCGCCCCGCAGCCGGACATCTCCAAGACCGGCAACAGCCGCAAGAACATGGTCGCCTCGGTCGAGGCCAGCCTGAAGCGCCTGGGAACCGACTACATCGACCTGTTGTGGGTGCACTTCCCCGACGAGCTCACTCCGATGGAGGAACTCCTGCGCGGGCTCGACGACCTGGTGAGCGCCGGCAAGATCCACCACGCTGCGCTGTCCAACTTCCCCGCCTGGCGCGTCTCGCGCGCGGTAACCCTCGCGGACCTGAAGAACTGGGCGCCGATCGTGGGCATCCAGCACGAGTACAGCCTCGTCGAGCGCACCGCCGAGCGTGAGCTCCTGCCCATGGCCGAGGGCCTCGGGCTCGGCGCAGCCCTGTGGTCCCCGCTCGGCGGCGGACTGCTCACCGGCAAGTACCGCAGCTCCGCCGAGGGACGCCTGAGCGACCTGGGCATGGTCATCCACACCGAGAGCACCGGCCAGAAGACCGCCGTCGTCGACACCGTCCTGGCGATCGCCGAGGAGACCGGCGTGACGCCCGCCCAGGTGGCGGTGGCCTGGGTGCGCGAGCGCGCCGCCCGCTCCGTTGCCACGCTCGTCCCGATCATCGGCCCGCGCAGTCTCTCCCAGCTCGGCAGTTACCTCGGCGCCCTCGACGTCCAGCTGACCGATGAGCAGTACAACCGCCTGGCCGAGGTCAGCGCGGTGCCGCTCGGCGAGCCCCACGAAGGGATCGCCGCCACCTTGGACCGCCTCCAGGGAGGCGCCGTCGACCGCGTCACCGCCCCGGTCGTGCCGGTGACCTGACGGGTGAACTCGGCTGAGGACGAGGTGCGCCCGCGCCGCAGCCAGGAGAGCAACACAAACCATCTCGTACTGGGAGAAGCCCGGGGCGAGCGAAGACCCCGGCCTTCACGGACGGGAAACGGAACGGAGACGACGATGAAGGCTTTCGTGGTCGAGAAGTACGGCGACCAGGCCGGGATGCGCGCCGTCGAAGCACCCGACCCCCAGGTAGGTGCCGACGACGTCCTGGTCAAGATCCACGCGGCGGGCGTCAACCCGCTGGACATGAAGATCCGCGACGGTGGCCTCAAGGCGATTCTGCCCTACCGTCTCCCGCTCGTCCTGGGCAACGACCTCGCCGGGACCGTCGTCCGGGTCGGATCGTCCGTCGATCGCTTCGCCGTGGGCGACGAGGTCTACGCGCGGCCTGACAAGGGCCGCATCGGCACCTTCGCCGAACTCATCGCCGTCCGCCAGGACGACCTGGCGCCCAAACCGGCCACCCTCACCATGGCCGAGGCCGCTTCCCTCCCCCTGGTCGCCCTCACCGCATGGCAGGCACTGGTCGAGCGGGCCCGCGTGCAGCCGGGCCAGAAGGTCTTCATCCACGCGGGCGCCGGCGGCCTCGGCTCCATCGCCGTCCAGCTGGCCAAGGCACTGGGCGCGTACGTGGCCACCACCGCGAGCACCGCCAAGGTCGACCTGGTCAGGGGCCTCGGCGCGGACGTCGTCATCGACTACCGCACCCAGGACTTCGAAAAGGTCCTCGACGGCTACGACGTCGTCCTCGACAGCCTCGGCGGCGATAACCTCGCCAAGTCCCTGCGCGTTCTCAAGCCCGGCGGCATGGCCATCAGCGTCGCGGGCCCGCCCGACCCGGACTTCGCCCGCGAACTGGGTGCGAACCCGATCCTCCGCCTGGCCATGGCCGCCCTCAGCTTCAGAACCCGGCGCAACGCCAGGCGCCACGGTGCGAAGTACTCGTTCCTGTTCATGAAGGCCAGCGGCGACCAACTGCGCGAACTCACCCCCCTCATCGACACCGGGAGGATCCGCCCCGTCGTCGACCGCGTCTTCCCGTTCGAAGAAACCCTCCAGGCCATGGAATACGTCGAGAAGGGACGGGCAAAGGCCGGCAAAGTCGTCGTCGCGATGACGTAAGGGTGAAAACGAGTCCCAGGCGCCAGTCACCTCCGACAGCAGCAAGACCCTGCACACCCCACTCCCCCGCCACACCACCTCAGGACCCGGCCATGAGCACACCGTCCATTTCATCCGTCCCGTACAAGAACACGCCGAACCGCTCCGTGTCCGTGCGTGGCGTGACCTTCGCCTACCGGCGGCTCGGCCCGGACGACGGCGTACCCCTGATCCTCCTCAACCACCTGTCCGCAGTCCTGGACAACTGGGATCCCCGCGTCGTCGACGGACTCGCATCCCGGCGCCCCGTGATCGCCTTCGACAACCGCGGCGTCGGCGCGTCCGGCGGTTCCACACCCGACACGATCGAGGCGATGGCTCGCGACACCGTGCTGTTCATCCGGGCCCTCGGGTACGACAGGGTCGACCTGCTCGGCCTGTCGATGGGCGGCTTCATCGCCCAGGTCATCGCGGCAGAAGAACCCGATCTTGTACGCAAGCTCATCCTCGCGGGCACGGGACCCGCCGGAGGCTCCGGCATCGACAAGGTCACAAGCCTCACCATCAAGGACATCGTCAAGGCCGTCCTGACCCGCAAGGACCCCAAGCAGTACCTCTTCTTCACCGACACCGCCGGTGGCCGCCGGGCGGCCCACGCCTTCCTGGACCGGCTGAAGGAACGCACGAACGACCGCGACAAAGCCATCTCGCTCTCATCGTTCCGCGCCCAGCTGAAGGCCATCCACCGCTGGGGCCGCCAGGCACCGGCCGAGTCGCGCATCCACCAACCGGTCCTGGTGGCCAACGGCGAGAGCGATCGCATGGTCCCGAGCGTCAACACCGTTGACCTGGCGGCCCGGCTGCCCCAGGGCGAACTCGAACCCCTCTACCCCGACGCCGGACACGGAGGGATCTTCCAGCACCACGACAGATTCGTCCCCCGGGCGCTCGAATTCCTGGAACGGTAGCCAGCCGCCGGACAGGTCCATGGCCCCTGCCCCGCACTCAGCGAGACCGGCACCAGAAAATCCGTCCTCGCACAACGCCACCACTCTGGGAGCCCGGACTGCGGCTCGCCTGCTGACCACGGCCGGACGGCTCGTCACCACCGGCCGTCGGTGAATCCTCCGCCTGGCCCGGCACTGGCCCTGGACCGGTCACATCACCACAGCCCTCGACCGGCTCACCCACGCGCCCGCCCCAGGCTGACCAGCCCATTCCCCGTCCTCTGGACGGCACCTCACCACATGGAACCTCGAGGCCGACACGCTGCTCGACGGGTCAAGCCCGACAAGTCGATCGACCCACGCCAGCTGATCCAGGACGACCACCTAACACATGGTCAGAAACAGCGTCGAACGAGCGTCAAGACATTTCCCGAACCCGTCCCTTACGGAGTGTTCTCGGCGCATGCCCCCGCTGCGAAACCGCAGGTGAGACACGTGGCGGGAACCCGCAGCACGCTCCACACGGTGGACTGGGGGAAACAGGTCGAGCACCGCCGAGCACGCTTGAAGAACCTGATAAAACCGCAGGTCAGAGCCCCTTTTGGGCAGGCTCCAGAATCGCCACGCACTCCACGTGCGCCGTCATAAGAATCAGATCTAGCCGAAACAGGTTGACCGAAACCGCAGTTCAGCAGCACGAGTGGCGCAAACCGGACTGGAGACCAATGTGCATGACGGGCTGCATGTGCACTGCGTGCACGCTTGCGGCGCTCACCAGCGGCTCGCAGGGGAGCCGACGCCGACCCCTGGTTGGGAATGTCGCCATACGGAATCTGAACCGCTCAGCACATCGGCTCCCACCCTTGACCTCCACCGCGGACCCGCGCCCCGGGAAGGACGAGCCCGTGCGCGTCGTCGAGCCGTAGGAGTCCGGGGAGCCTCCTCCACGTTGTCGGACATGCGAAGTCCGGCCATTCGGCGCTGTGTTCAAGCCGTGTGCAGCGCGGGTGATTCCGGAACCGACTCTTCACTTCGAGTGCACATGCCAGACTCGCTGACGCTCAGGAGCGATCCGCACACTCGTCGTCGCCCCCGGCCCGACCGGACCGGGGGCGGCGTTCCATGCGCCCGGAAGGGGAACGGTGGCAGCTCAGGACTCCCTGCTCAAGAAGTACGGGGACCGGTCTTACCGGCACGTGACGATGGCTCGGCACCAGGGCACGACGATCGCGTTCGCGATGGACGCCTCCCGCCGGATCGTCTACACGGTGCTGGACCTGGCCGGGCCGCTGACCAAGGGGGAGGTGGACTCGGCGTACTGGAGCGACAACCCGGCCGAGGTCGGCTTCCCCCGGGAGATCGCCGAGGTGGGGTACGCCGTGGCCGGCGCGACGGCGATGCCGACGGTCAAGCGGGGCGGGGCAGAGGCCGGTGCCGACGAGCGGCCGGCCACCGCAGAGATCGACCCGTTCCTGTCCAGCACGGCTCGGCTGACGGCGGACGCCCCGTTCCACGTGATATCCGACGGCACGTACGTGGTGATCCTGCGGCAGTCGGTCGGCGGGACGCACCCGGACGCGGTGTACAAGCTGACCGGCGGCGGCAGTTCGGGGGACGCGTCCCGCGCCGACTACGTGCTCAGCGCCGCGAAGAAGGTGCCGCTGGTGCGCGACACCCTGCTCGTCGACCGGTTCGTTTTGGTGGACGGGAAGCTGAAGCCGGTGCTGGAGGTGCGCTTCAAGCGCAGCCGGCACGCCACCCGCCCGGAGTCGGCCAAGGACAGCCTGGGCACCGAGGACATGGAGGGCCGCCCGTTCCACGAGCCGACCCAGGAGCTGTCCTTCGTCCGGAACCTGACTCAGGGCCGGTTCGCCGCCGTCCTGGTGCCCACCGCTGTCGCCAACGTGCAGCGCTGGCAGCTGTTCGCCCACAACGACGCCACCGGCCGCGTCGACAGCTTCAACATCGAGCAGGGCGCCCAGGGACTGTTCAACACCCAGGGCACCCGCTTCTGGACCAGCCCGGATGCGGCCTACCGGGACTCGGTGTTCGAGCGCAGCCCGGGCACCTGCCCCTTCACCGGCCGCGAGCTGGTGCCGGTGACCGGCAGCGAGGGCCACGCGGAGACCGCGCTGCGCCTGGACGGCGTCGACGGCCACCTCGACCTGGGCGACCGGGCGCCGCTGCACTTCGGCGGGAAGGCATACTCGATCGAGGCGTGGGTCAAGCCCGCCGCCCTGGAGGGCCCGGTGCTGGGCCGCAGCGGGGAGTACCTGTTCGGCGTGGACGCCAACGGCGCGGTGTTCCTCAGCCACGACGGGGCGCCGACGGCGCTCACCTCCACCGAAACGCTCGCGACGGACAGCTACGCCCACATCGCCGCCACCTTCGACGGCACCACGGCGAAGCTGTACGTCAACGGCAAGCAGGCCGGGAGCGCGGCGCTGCCGTTCACGCCGCTCACCGGCGTGCACACCCTGGTCGGCAAGCGGAGTTCCGGCGGCACCGACAGCTTCTTCAACGGCGACCTCGATGAGCTGCGGATCTGGAACCGGGTGCGCTCGGCGGCCGAACTCACCACGGACCTGAACAACCGGCTGATCGGCAACGAGCCGGGTCTGGTGGCCTACTACCGCTTCGACGAGGGCACGGGCACCACCGCCCACGACCAGACCGACCACGCCGGGCACGGCACGCTCGTGGGCAACGCGCGGTGGACCGGCTCGGACGCCCCGGTCGGCGACCACCCCGGGGTGCGGCGCGACAGCTTCACCCTCAAGGGCCGCTCGGTGGTCTCCGGCATGTCGGCCCTGCTCTACCACCAGCAGGAGAACGTCGTCGCGGGCTACCGCGCCGACCCCAAGCCGGCCAAGCGGCAGGCCCGGGTGATGCTGGCCTTCGCCGCGAAGTACGGCCAGGAGCCCGCCGTGGCCACCCTGGACTTCGCGGTGGGCCGGGACGGCCGGCTGGCCCAGGTGCCGGACCTCCTGGAGCCGCAGGTGCTCAAGCGCCCGACGAAGGGCCAGGACTCGGAGCAGGTCAGCACCCTGCAGCAGCTGATCAAGCGGCTGGAGCCGGAGGTCGCCGCCATCGAGGCGGACATCAACCGGCTGAAGGGCGCGGCCGGACGGCTGGCCGAGTACCAGGCGGAGTACGACCGGCTCAAGCCAGGGTTCGACGCCCTGGAACAGCAGTACCTCGCCGAGAAGGACCTGGTGACCTCCTGGATCTACAACATCGAGCTCAAGACCCCGCGGGTGGTGCCCGGCAGCACGCTGCAGTGGCTCGGCGGCACCGACAACCAGGCGGAGAGCGGCGCTGTGTTCGTCCTCGACAGCGTCTACACGTCCTGGCGGTTCGACGCCGTCGGCGAGAGCCAGGACGGCAGGCCCTGCTACTGGCTGGTCTCCCACCGGTTCAACAAGGACGTCCGCGTCGTGGGCAACTCGACCTCGGAGAACGCCCAGCTGTACCTGCGCCCCCGCGACCCGGGCAACCGGTCCGCGCAGTTCCAGTTGGTCACCGAGGGCGACTGCGTCCGCCTCGTCAACCGGGCGAGCCGGCTCGCGATCGGCTCCCCCTCCACGTACCAGTACGCCCAGGTGCTCCAGTCGAGCGAGTGCCTCAAGGCCGAGACGGGCCTGTTCCGGATGACCCAGGTGTCCATGCGGTCGGGCGTCGACCAGCGCTACTTCGCGGCCAAGACGCAGATGGATCCCGCGCGCGAACGCCTCCAGGAGGCGCTCAAGGCCCAGCAGCGCATCGCGGAGCTGCAGATCAACCTGACCGCCAAGCAGGCCGAACTCGCCGACGCACGGACCCAGCTGGCCAAGCTCTCGGGTGCGCTCCAGGGCGACGACGACCTCACGGTCGCGATGCCGCTGCTCGCGGTGGACAGCACCGGCCTGAGCCTGGCCGGCGGCCTGCTGGAGTTCGCCCGGGGCACCGACCGGCCCGCGCTGCTGGACAGCGGCACCGGCAACCTCGTGCTGTACTTCCGCGGCGCCGACGACCAGTTCTTCGCCGCGTACTACGACACCGCCGTCCTGCGCGGCACCCGGACACTCGCCGCCGACACCGGCACGCTCGTCTTTCTCGCCCGGGACCCGGCCGTCCCCCTGGACGGCGCCACGATCACCGTCACCGACGGCGACGCGCCCGGCCGCTGCGACCTGACCGTAACCGTCGGCCCGGACACCGAGACCTGGCGCTCCCTGCCGCGCAAGGCCGAGCAGATGGCCGCCGCACTGGCCGGCAGCCCCGGCCGCCCGGTGACGCTCAGCGCGGTCGCCCGGGTGACGGGCAGCACCGTCGAACTCACCACGCCCACCACCGTCGCCGTCCCGGCCAAGGCCCACCTGCAGATCGGCGGCACCGGCTACGCCGTGGCCACCGACGCCCCGATCGGCGCCAAGTCGCTGGAGCTGACGGCGAAGAACGTCACGGCCAAGCCCGGCGACAAGGTGAGCCTGGTCGGCTACGACTGGACACGGGCGCAGTCCACCCGCCCCGGGGTGCTGCTCTCCGCCGGCTCCCGCCTGGTCACGCTGAGCACGGGCGGGGTCGAATCCGTGCCCAACGGCACCGCCAAGGCGGCGATCACCGGGCGCGGCTGCCGCTGGCGGGCCGAGATGCCGGGCCGGGCCTTCCTGTTCGACGGCAAGGAGCAGTACCTGACCCTGCCCGCCGGCAAGCAGCAGAGCATCGCCCCGACCGGTGACCTGAGTCTGGAGGCGTGGGTCAACCCCGAGGCCGGAGGGGGCCGGATCGTCCACGCCAAGACGGACGGATCGGGCTACTCCCTGGCGCTCGCCCCGGCCGCCCTGCCGGCCTGGCAGTTCGTCAACGGCACCAAGGCCCAGCTGACTCCCTCGCTCGACCTGGCGAACCGGGACTTCACCATCGAGCTGTGGGCCAAGCGCAACCAGTCCCGGGGCCGCGTCGAGCCGCTGCTGTTCCACGGCGCGACGGCCGGCCGGGTCGACCAGTCCCTGCACCTGTGGTTCCACCCCGACGAGACCTTCTACTTCTCGCTATACGGCGACGACATGAAGACCACCCAGGCATACCCGGACCTGGAGTGGCACCACTGGGCCGCGGTGTACAAGAACGCCACCCGGGAGCAGATCCTCTACCGGGACGGCGTCGAGGTCGGCCGCCGCACCTCCACCGGGGCCTACACCGGCAACGGTCCGCTGGTCCTGGGCCACTTCCCCTTCAGCGGCGACTACCTCGACGGCCAGATCGACGAGGTCCGGGTCTTCGGCCGGGCCCGCACCAAGCAGGAGATCTCCGCCGAGCGCCACCAGCGACTCTCCGGCCGGGAACCCGGCCTGCTGGGGTACTGGACCTTCCCCGGGAAGGACGGCCCGGCCTCGCCGATCAAGGGCTACCAGGTGACCGCCCGGGTGGGCGACCGGGTGCTGAAGTCGGCCGAGCGCTTCCCCTGCAATGAATGGGCGCACCTCGCCGCCACCTTCACCCAGTCCTGGGCGCTGAGCCTGGACGGTGGCGAGGGACTATCGGTGGCCGCGCAACCCGCGCTGGACGTGCTGGAGGACCTCACCGTCGAGGCGTTCGTCCGGATCGACAAGCTGGGCACGCCCATCGGCCTGCTCACCAAGGGCACAGTCGTCGACGGCGGCCGGGACGGCGTCCCGTACCAGCTCGGTGTCCGGGCCGATGGCCTGGTGGAGTTCGCCTTCGCCGAGGCGAACGGCAAGCCCGTCCGCTACACCTCCGACCGGGCCGTCACGCCCGGCGCGTTCCACCGCATCACCGTGGTGCGCGAGCGCCGCAAGCCCGCGGTCTCCACCACCACCCAGACGACCACGAACGCGGTCCAGCCGGAGCAGGAGATCCGCTTCTACCTCGACGGCGGTGCCGTCGGCAGCCACGTGTACAGCGGCCCCGGCGCGCAGTCCAACACCAGCGAGGTGGTGATCGGCCGCGGCCTGACCGGCGTGCTGTGCGAGCTGCGGCTGTGGAATTCCGCCCGGCCGCAGGCCCGGCTCGGGTTGCCGGTCACCTCGCGCGAGAAGGGCCTGCTGGCGCGCTGGGCGTTCAACGAGAACGCCGGCAACGTCACCCTCGACGTGTCCGGTACCTTCCCGGCGAAGCTGCGCGGCGCCCGCTGGACCCGCGACGTCGACCCCCTGGCCAGCCCGCTGCGGCTGTACCGCAACGGCGAGCCGCTCACCGAGGCACCACTGACCGCGCAGGACACCACCGCGGCCTGGGGTGACCCCCAACTCACCCTGGGCGCACGGTTGGAGGGCGGCAAGCCGGCAGACCTGCTCACCGGCACGCTGGAGGAGGTCCGCATCTGGCGGACCGTCCGCACCCAGGAGCAGATCCAGGACAACCTGTTCACCCGCCTGCGCGGGGAGAAGCAGGACCTGCTCGGCTACTGGCCCTTCGACCGGGACTCCACCGAGCCCGGCAGCACGTCCGTCCGGGACGAGGGCCTGCGCGGCAACCACCTGGGCTTCTCCGCCAAGCGACCGCGCGTCCTGCTCTCCACCGCGCCCGTCTCCACCGACACCGCCCAGGTCCGCTCGGCCCTCGCCGACGTCCGCACCCCCTTCCACGACACCATCGCCGGCGCCCCCGCCGTCACCGAGTACGCCGACCTGCAGTACGACGCCAAGGGCGAAGCACTGGGCGTGCTCAAGCGCTGCTACGCCTTCGTCCGGGACGGCCGCTGGCACCTGGTCACCGGCTACAAGGTCGGCGACCTGACCACCGAGTGGGTCGGCCAGGCCCAGTTCGACCCGCAACTCGTCGGCTACGTCGAGGGCGCCCCACCGGTGCCGTCCGAGAACCTCACCGACAAGGCCGACGGCTTCCCCGGCGCCTCCTCCGTGGAGTTCGCCGAAGCCGACCAGGTGGTGCGCAGCCTCTCCTCCAGCAGGACCCGCAGCGTCAACGCCGCCTTCAACTTCTCCTTCGGCGTCGAGACCGACGCCAGCGTCCTGACGATCACCGCCCCGCTCGGCTTCGGCACCGCGCAGCCACTGGCCGAGGGCCAGATGAAGATCGGCGGGAAGGGCAGCCTGGAGTTCGCCAACACCTGGAGCACCGACACCAAGGTCAGCCAGGGCCAGAACACCGCCCGCAAGACGAAGCTGGCGCTGACCGGGTACACCGAGGACGCGGCCAAGGTACTGAACAGCGCCGTCGGCCGCCGGTACGTGCCCGCCAACACCGGCACCGCCCTGGTCCAGTCCCAGACCGCCGACGTCTTCGCGCTGCGCCTGGCGCACACCGGAGCCCTGGTCGCCTACCGGATGCTGCCCAACCCCGACATCCCGCTGGACTGGAACATCATCCACTTCCCGATCAACCCCCGCTACACCAAGCAGGGCACCCTGGACGGCGCGGTCGGCTTCGACGACCGCGGCAAGGTCACCGACCCCGACTACCCCACCGCCACCGCGTACGGCGAGTACAGCTACTTCAAGCCCCGGGACGCCTACGCGCTCAAGCGCCGCATCACCCGCGACCAGCAGCGCCTGGAAGCCTTCTACGAGTCGGTCTCCACCGAAACCCACCACCCGGACCCGACCGGGGCCCAGGCGCAGTCGGTGCTGCGCTCGATGGGAGTCTCCGGCGGGCAGCAGGAGACCGGCCGCGGCACCTCCGGCAGCGCGGCCGCGACCGGCTTCTCGCACCGCGACCTGGTCAACACCTACGTCTGGACCGCCCAGGGCGGCTTCTTCGCCGAGAGCACCGAGGCCACCGACGCCGTCAGCGAGACCACCTCCGGCTCGTACACCTTCAGCGGCTCGTTCGGCGCCAGCTTCGAAGGCAGCTTCGGCGCCCTCGGCCTCGGATGGTTCGGCAGCCTCGACGCCTCCGTGGGCGGCGGTTTCAGCGTCACCAGGGCCAAGGCCAAGGACGCCTCCCGCTCCTTCGGCCTCGACGTCCAGTGCGCGCCCTCCGGCGACCTCCAGCGCCGCGACAGCAACGGCAAGCCGGTCTACAACGCCGCCGGCAAACCCGTGCTGGTGCCCGGCAAGGTCGACGCCTACCGCTTCCTCACCTTCTACCTCGGCGAGAACAGCGCCAACTTCGACGACTTCTACCACAAGGTCGTCGACCCGACCTGGCTGCAGGGCAGCGACGCACCCGACGCCGCCGCCCTCCGCCAGGCCCGCCAGAACACCGCCAAACCCCCGTGCTGGCGCATCCTGCACCGCGTCACCTACGTCAGCCGCGTCCTCGCCCCCGTACCGCCGCCCGGCGCACCGCCGCTGGAGAAGGCGATGCGCGCCGAGAACATCGACAGCAACTACGAACTGATCAAGCGCCTCGAACCGTACGTCCGCCCGTCCGCCACCACCACCGGCGCCCTTGCCACCGCCACCCGCGAGGTCCTCGCGACCCAGCTGCCCGAACTCCTGCCCCACGCCACCGAGATCAGCGACTACCTCACCCGCTACTTCGGCATGGAGAACTGACTCCCGCCCGGCCCTCCGGCACCCCGGAGGGCCGGGCACGCCTCGTCCGCACCGCCCCGGCAACAAGGCAACAGATCCTCTACCTCACCGCCAGGAGCCAGCGGGTGCTGCGCGAGCGGCTCGCAACATACGCCGCCGACCTCGCGGCCCGATGCGACCGGAGCCCGTCCCTCACCCCCCGGACCCGACGACCGCGCGGCCGTGAAGGGCGACGGGCAAACGTGCCGCCCCGCGACGGACCGTCGTCACGCAGCCGCGTAGCTGGCCCACTCCAGGTCGTCCTGATCGTCCTCGTGATCGTCAAGCGCCGCACGATCGAACCCGCCGCCGACGGCACCGGCCCGCACGCTCAGGCCGCACACCGCGCGACCGGGCGCTGACAGCGATCGAACACACGCGCCGACGGGCGGGGACGGATCAGCCCGTCCCCGCCCGTCGGCGTACCCAGGCAGACTCGAAGACCGCAGCAATCAGCGACAACAGCTCCGTCGGCGACAACTGCGCCCCGTTCCACGGCCCGACCGCGAACTCATGATCGGCACTCGCTACAGCCCCTAGGTGTGTTGTCCGGGCGATCATGGCGCTCTCGACGGAGTCGGATCGGGGCAAGCGAGCAGGTTGTCGCGAAACGGCCGGGGTCCGGTCTGGGGTCAGTAGCAGGTGACGTACAGGTCGACGCCATGCGGCGTGCTGTTGCCGGTCGCCTGGACCTGCCAGCCGTCACGGCCGCCGCTCTCCGCAGCGGTCAGGGGCCTGCTGGTCACCAGTGTGTCGTCGTACCCGGTGACAGCCGCTCCGCCGCCGACGACCTTCTTGTCAGTGGCGCACTGCAAGACGCCGCCGGCGACATCGTCGGAGGTCGTGTGGGTGTAGCGGGTCGTCGTCAGACCGGCGATGGGATCGGCGCAGATCGCGTAGCCGTCGACCCGCAACTGCTCCGCATGGACGTCGTAGCCGGAGACGATCCACTGGTTGGGACTGGCGCTCCCGGCCGGGCCGGGGTACGACTGGTTCAGGTTCCGGGTCCCGCCGTAGACCGTTCCGCCGCCGCCGAACGCAACCTTGCCGGTGGGGCATGTGGTGACGAGCGGGGCGTTGCGGTCGATGGTGAAGTGGTACTGCTCGGCCACCTCGTAGCCGGCCGGGGCGTAGATGCACACCGCGTGGACCGTCACGGTCAGCGGCTTCGGCCCGCTGCGGGCCGACGCGGTCCAGCCGTACGCCCCCTGGGAGTTCTGGGCGGGCATGCTCTCGACGAGAGCCACCATGTTGGAGTACAGCGGCTGACCGACCGTCGCGTAGGCGCCACCGGAGATGGGGACCTGCCCCGGGGGGCAGCTGACTGTCACCGCCTGGTCGTCGCCCACCGAGGCGGTCTTCTTCGCCATCACCATGCCGCGGAAGGGACCCGACGCCGGCGGTGTACCGTCCGTCACCATCACCGCGTGCGAGGCAGGGGCACCGGTGATCACCCCCGCCAGCGTGCCGGTCACGACCGCCAACGCCGTGGCGGCCGACCTCAGCCTGTTCAGAATGCGCATGGGGCGTCCTTCGCGTGTACACAGATACATGACAGAGAGTCATTGTTCCACAGCGCTCTGTTATCAGTCGACCGCTCAAGGCAGCCCGGCGAGAGTGAACCTGGCCGGCTTATCATTGCCAGTTGGACCGCTGGACAGGCCGGGGCACGTCCGCCCCGCACCGCAGCGGCCGTGCCCACCGCGGCTATGGAGGCGGTCGCGTGAGCGCCCACAGCCAGATCATGGCCGACCCCGTAGCGGTCCTCGTCGAAGCCGGGGGGGCCGTCCGCCGCGCGAGCCTTTGCGCAGGCGGGCGGCCTGACCGTCGGCCGCCTCCGGGATCATGCGCCGAATACCGAGGCGCCGCGGGTACTCACGACATGGCCCATTGCTGTAGGCCTTGCCGGCGGCGAGGCTGTCCGGCTTCTCACGGGGCCTGCCTGACCCGGGCCATGGCACGCGAATCTTCTCCAGGACAGGCTTGAACCGGGTGCAGTCAGCCCGCTGGCCTGCGGCGACGAGCAAGCACAGGGAGCGGCAGCAGCCGTCCGCGCTCAAGTGGAGCGGGCCCTCACCTCCACCACGAGCCGACGACCTCAGGCCCTTTCTCGGACGCTGGAGCCCCTACAGCCCCTGACGGAAGACGGACCGGACACTCTACCGAGTGTCACGGAACGTCACCATCGATAAGCGGATGAGGCAGGGGCAGCCAACAGTTCCGCAGCCAGGGCCCTAGCCACCTCAAGACGCCTACTTCCACACAGACGAGGGCTCCACCCCGCGTTCGCCAAGCGCGAATGACGACCCATTAGGAATAACCCCGTCCGTGCGTCAAACGTGCGTCACGTGCGTCGAATATGCGTCAAGATATCGCACCTAACGCACGTAACGCCCATAACACACACTCGGAGAAACGCCAGGTCAGCGGCCCTTTTCGGCAGGCTCAAGGATCGCGACGCACTCGACATGATGGGTCATCGGAAAGAGATCGAAAGCCCGCAGCGTCCGCACCCGGTACCCCCGCTCCGCGAAGTAGGAGATGTCGCGGGCGAGGGCGGCCGGGTCGCAGGCGACGTAGGCGATGCGGCGGGCGCCGAGGCCGGCGAGGTGGTGGACGGTCTGCTTGCCGGCGCCGGCGCGGGGCGGGTCGAGGACGATGAGGTCGACCTCGGTGATGCCGGTGCGCGGGAGGACCGACTCGACCTTGCCCTGTTCGATGCGGACGCGCGGGAAGCCGGCCAGGTTGTGGCGGGCGTCCTCCACGGCGCGCTTGCCGGACTCGATGCCGAGGACGGCGCCCTGGTCGCCGACGCGGTCGGCGAGGGCGCCGGCGAAGAGGCCGACGCCGCAGTAGAGGTCGAGGGCGGTCTCGCCCTTGCGGGGGGTGAGGCCCTGCATGACGGCGAGCATGAGGGTCTGGGCGGCCTTCGGGTGGACCTGCCAGAAGCCGCCGCTGCCGACGCGGTAGGTGCGGTCGTCGGCGCGCTCGCGGACGAAGGCGCGGCCGTGGACGCGGTGGACGCCGCCGTCCTTCTCCTCGACGCGCAGGACGGAGACCGGCTTGTCGAGCTCCACGAGGGGGAGGCGGGCGCCGGGGCGGGGGGTGAGGATGACCTGGCGGTCGTGCGAGCCGGAGGCGGCGATGGCCTCGATCCCGGCCATGCCCTCCCAGGTCCGCTTCTCGATGCCGAGCTCGGAGACGCCCTCGGCGGCGATCATGCAGTGGTCGATGACCTCGACCTCGTGGGAGCGGTGCCGGCGCAGACCGGCGCGGCCCTCGGTGTCGACGGCGTACTGGACGCGGGTGCGCCACTGCGGGACCTCGCCCGCCGGGAGCTTGTCGCCCTCCGCCGGCATGACGGTGCCGTCCCAGCCGGCCTCCTCCGGGGTGAGCCCGGCGAGCCGCTGGAGCTGTTCGGCGATGACCTCGCCCTTGAGGCGGCGCTGGGCGCCGGGCTTGGCGTGCTGCCAGTCGCAGCCGCCGCACTTGCCGGGGCCGGCGAAGGGGCAGGGGGCCTCGACGCGGTCCTTGGAGGCGTCGAGGACCTCGATCGCGTCGGCGCGCAGGAAGCGGGAGGTCTCCTCGCCCTCGGTGACCCGGACCCGGACCCGCTCGCCGGGCAGGGCGTGGCGGACGAAGAGGACCCGGCCGGCCTCGGTGCGGGCGATGCAGTGGCCGCCGTGCGCCACCGGGCCGACCTCGACCTCGTACTCCTCCCCGATCAAGGACGTCACAGGGGTGTTCTGCATGGTCGGGGGCTCCGTAGACGAGAAGGCGGGAAGGGATGGGTGGGAAAGGAAAGGTGGGCCGCTGTTCGCACAGCAGCCCACCAGTCTAGTTGCTCTTGCCGGTCGGTTCCTTCTTGGCCTTCTCGACGGGACCCCGGCGGACGGAGCCCGGCGCGTTCCAGTCCTGGCGTCTGCGCGCCCGCTTCTTCGCGGCCTCGGAGGACTCCAGCTGGTACGGCACCGAGGTCACCATGACGCCGGGGGTGAAGAGGAGCCGGCCCTTGAGGCGGAGCGCGGACTGGTTGTGGAGCAGGTGCTCGTACCAGTGGCCGACGACGTACTCGGGGATGTAGACCGAGACGGCGTCGCGCGGGCTCTCCTGCCGCAGGTTCTTGACGTACTCGATGACCGGGCGGGTGATCTCGCGGTACGGGGAGTCGAGGATCTTCAGCGGGACGTTGATGCCGCGCCGCTCCCACTCCTCCTTCAGCTGCTTCGTCTCCGTCGGGTCGACGTTGACGGTGAGCGCCTCCAGCTCGTTGGCGTGCATGAGCTTGGCGTAGGCGAGGGCCCGGAGGGTGGGCTTGTGGAGCTTGGAGACGAGGACGACGGAGCGGACCCGGGAGGGGCGGACGTACTCGTCGGGGCGTTCCTCGGCGGCGGCGATCTCGGCGGCGACGGAGTCGTAGTGGCGGCGGATCGCGGTCATCGTCACGTAGAAGATCACCATGCCGAGCAGGGCGACCCAGGCGCCGTGGGTGAACTTGGTGGCGAGGACGACGACGAGGACGAGGCCGGTGAAGAAGGCGCCGAAGGCGTTGATCGCGCGGGAGCGGATCATGTGGCGGCGCTTGGCCGGGTCCTTCTCCGTCTTCAGGTGCCGGTTCCAGTGCCGGACCATGCCGATCTGGCTGAGCGTGAAGGAGACGAAGACGCCGACGATGTAGAGCTGGATGAGGCGGGTGGAGTCGGCGCCGTAGATCACGACGAGGAGCGCGGCGGCGCCGGCGAGGAGCACGATGCCGTTGGAGAAGGCGAGGCGGTCGCCGCGGGTGTGCAGCTGGCGCGGCAGGTAGCGGTCCTGGGCGAGGATCGAGCCGAGGAGCGGGAAGCCGTTGTACGCCGTGTTGGCGGCCAGGAAGAGGACGAGCGCGGTGGCGGCGGCCAGCAGGACGAAGAAGAACGTCCCGTCGCCGAAGACGGCGGCGGCGACCTGCGAGATGACCGGGTCCTGGACGTAGCCCTCGCCGACCGGGACGCCGTTCACCAGCAGGTCCTCGGTGGGCTTCTCGGCCATCCGGACGTCGGTCGCCTGGGCGAGGAAGATGATGCCGCAGAACATGGTGACGGCGAGGCCGCCCATGAGCGCGAGGGTGGTGGCGGCGTTCTTCGACTTCGGCTTGCGGAAGGCGGGGACGCCGTTGGAGATGGCCTCGACGCCGGTGAGGGCGGCACAGCCGGAGGAGAAGGCGCGCAGCAGCAGGAAGACCAGGGCGAAGCCCGCGAGTCCCGGGTGCTCCGGCTTGATCTCGAAGTCGGCGGTGGGGGCCTTCATGGTGTCGTCGAGGACGAGGCCGCGCCAGGCGCCCCAGGCGATCATGCAGAAGACGCCGAAGACGAAGACGTACGTCGGGACGGCGAAGAGGCTGCCGGACTCCTTGACTCCCCGGAGGTTCATCACGGTGAGGAGGAGGATCACGCCGACGGCGCAGGCCACCTTGTGCTCGACGACGAAGGGGATCGCGGAGCCGAGGTTCTCGATGCCGGAGGAGATCGACACGGCGACGGTGAGGACGTAGTCGACGAGCAGGGCGCTCGCGACGGTGAGTCCGGCCTTCGGCCCGAGGTTGGTGGTCGCGACCTCGTAGTCGCCGCCGCCGCTCGGGTACGCGTGCACGTTCTGCCGGTAGGAGGCGACGACCGTGAACATGAGGACGACGACCGCGAGCGCGATCCAGGGGCTGAAGTGGTAGGCCGACAGACCGGCGGCGGAGAGGACGAGGAGGACCTCGCCCGGTGCGTACGCCACCGACGACAGGGGGTCGGAGGCGAAGACGGGGAGGGCGATCCGCTTGGAGAGGAGGGTCTCCCCGAGCTTGTCGCTGCGCAGGGCCCGCCCGATCAGGATCCGTTTGGGCACGTCGGTCAGTTTGGACACGGAGAGGATCGTAAGCGTTCGAAAAGAGCCACGCGCACCGGCACCCCCGATCGGCACCGAATCTCCCTGAGTATCACCTCGGATGCGGTCCCGGCCAGCGTTGCCGCTTAAGCTCGGACCGGGCAACCCGGCAGGGCGTTGCCCGCCACAGCCCGGGCCGATCGGGCGAGGAAAGTTGTGAGCAGGGTGTTTTCGCAGGTCAGCAAGGCGATCAGGAGTGCGGGGTAAGGGGACGTGCACATCGTCATCATGGGCTGCGGGCGAGTGGGAGCCGCTCTCGCGCAGACCCTGGAACAGCAGGGCCACACGGTCGCCGTCGTCGACCAGGACCCGACGGCTTTCCGCCGCCTGGGCTCCGGCTTCGGTGGCCGGCGCGTCACCGGGGTGGGCTTCGACCAGGACACGCTGCGCGAGGCGGGGATCGAGGAGGCCGGTGCCTTCGCCGCGGTGAGCAGCGGCGACAACTCCAACATCATCGCGGCGCGGGTCGCGCGCGAGATGTTCGGCATCGAGAACGTGGCCGCGCGGATCTACGACCCCCGGCGTGCCGAGGTCTACCAGCGCCTGGGCATCCCGACGGTGGCGACGGTCCGCTGGACCGCCGACCAGATGCTGCGCCGGCTGCTGCCCTCGGGCGCGGAGCCGCTGTGGAGCGACCCGAGCGGGGGCGTCCAGCTCGCCGAGGTGCACACCTCCCCGGCGTGGATCGGCCACAAGATCAGCCGGCTCCAGGACGAGACCGGTGTGCGGGTCGCCTTCCTCACCCGGCTGGGCGAGGCGATCATCCCCACCTCGCAGACGGTCCTCCAGGAGGGGGACCTGGTGCACGTGATGATGCGCGTGGACGAGATCACGAAGGTCGAGGCGGCGTTCGCCGAGGGCCCCGAGGAGGGCGGTCACTGATGCGGGTCGCGATTGCGGGCGCGGGCGCGGTGGGCCGTTCCATCGCCGGCGAACTCCTGGAGAACGGCCACGAGGTCCTGCTCATCGACAAGGCGCCGACCGCCATCTCGGTGGAGCGGGTGCCGCAGGCGGAGTGGCTGCTCGCCGACGCCTGTGAGATCACCTCGCTGGACGAGGCGGCGCTCCAGCGCTGCAACGTGGTCATCGCGGCCACCGGCGACGACAAGGTGAACCTGGTCGTCTCGCTGCTCGCGAAGACCGAGTACGGCGTGCCGCGGGTGGTCGCCCGGGTGAACAACCCGAAGAACGAGTGGCTGTTCAACGAGGCGTGGGGCGTGGACGTGGCCGTCTCCACCCCGCGTCTGATGTCGGCCCTGGTGGAGGAGGCGGTGAGCGTCGGCGACCTGGTCCGGCTGCTCCGCTTCAGCCACGGCGACGCCAACCTGGTGGAGCTGACGCTGCCGCCGGAGTCGGCGGTGGCCGGTACGCAGGTGGGCGAGGTCGCCTGGCCGCAGGACACCTCGCTGGTGACGATCATCCGCGGTTCGCGGGTGCTGACGCCGGGCCCCGAGGAGACCCTGGAGGCCGGCGACGAGCTGCTGTTCGTGGCGGCGCAGGCGCGCGAGGAGCAGCTGGAGGAGCTGCTCCAGGTGCGCAGGGAGCCGGCCGAGTAGCGCCGTGCGGTACGCGGAAGGGCCCGGGACCAGTGCTGGTCCCGGGCCCTTCTCCGTACGTCTCCGCGCGCGTCGTGCGAACCGTCACGCCCCCGCGCGCATGGTGCGGGCCGTCACGCTTCGGCCCGCGTCGTGCGGACCGTCACACCCCCGGCCCGCGTCGTGCGGGGTTCACGCCCCCGGCTCCTGGTCCTGGCCTCGGGCGGCGCGGGCGGCGGCCTCGCGCTCCTTCTCGGCCTTCTCCTCCGCCTCCATCTCGGCGAAGACGTCGATCGGCGGCGGCGCCTTGGCGAGGAAGACCCAGGTGAGGTAGACCGCGAGCAGGAAGGGCGGGATCTTCAGGGCGACGAGGACCCAGCCGAACTGGGTGGTGTCGGCCCACCAGTAGAGCGGGAAGAGGATCGCGCACTTGGCGAGCAGGATGAGGCCCCAGGCCATGCTGGCCTTGGCATAGGCCTTCTTCCGGCCGGGGTTCCGGGTCCGCCAGGAGAGGTTCTCCTTGAAGACCGGGCCGAGGATGAGGCCGATCAGCGGGACGCCGGCGAAGGTGGTGACGAGGTACGCGAGGGCGAGGCCCAGCGTGTACAGCATGCCGGGGAGGTAGAAGTCCTTGGCGTTGCCGGTCATCATCGCGAAGACGACGCCGAAGGCGACGCCGAAGACGCCGCTGAAGGCGTGCTTGACGGTGTCGCGGCGGATGAGCCGGACGGCGACGAGGACGAGGGAGACGGCGAGCGCGGCGATGGCCGAGCCGTGCAGGTCCTTGTTGATCGTGTAGATCGTGACGAAGAGCAGTCCGGGCAGGACCGTCTCGACCATCCCCCGGACGCCGCCGAACGCCTCGAAGAGCGCGGCCTCGGTCACCGCCTTGTCGGTCCGGGCGTTCTGGTCCGGGGTCGGCGGTGCGGTGGGCGGCTTGTCGACGGACGTCACCGGCTACTCCTGTCCGAGCGGTCGGAGCTCGTATTTGGGGTTGAAGAGGACCCGCCGGCCGTGGCTCATGGAGATGCGGCCGGAGGCGATCAGCTTGCGGCCCGGCTCGATGCCCACGATGGAGCGCCTGCCCAGCCACACGACGTCGAGCGGCGCCGTGCCGTCGAACAGTTCGGCCTCCAGGGCGGGGACGCCGGCCCGGGGACGCAGCGTGACCGTGCGCAAGGTACCAGTCACCTTGACTATCTGGCGGTCGGAGCAGTCGGAGATCCGCGTGCAGCCCGAGGCCGCCGTGTCCTCCTGGAGCTCCTCCGACTCCAGGTCCTCCGGCGAGGAGGAGAGCCGGTCGAGCATCCGGCGGAACCGGCCTGCCGGCTTCTCGGTACGGGGTGCAGCACTCATACCGAAAGCGTACCGGCCCCGGCTCCGCCCGGAGGCTGCCCGGTTCAACGTTCGAAGCGGTACCCCATGCCGGGTTCGGTGACGAAGTGGCGGGGGTGGGAGGGGTCGGCCTCCAGCTTGCGGCGCAGCTGCGCCATGTAGACCCGGAGGTAGTTGGTCTCGGTGCCGTAGGAGGGGCCCCAGACCTCCTGGAGGAGCTGCTTCTGGCTGACCAGCCGGCCGCCGTTGCGGACCAGGACCTCCAGGAGGTGCCACTCGGTGGGGGTGAGCCGGACGTCCCGCCCGTCGCGGTGGACCTTCTTGGCGGCGAGGTCGACGGTGAAGCCGTCGGCCTCGACCACGACGACGCCGTCCTCGGCGCCGCCGACGGGCTCGGCGCGGCGGACGGCGGCGCGCAGCCGGGCGAGGAGCTCGTCCATGCCGAAGGGCTTGGTGACGTAGTCGTCGGCGCCCGCGTCGAGCGCCTCGACCTTCTCGTCGGAGGTGTGCCGGGCGGAGAGGACGATGATCGGGACGCGGGTCCAGCCGCGCAGTCCCCGGATGACCTCGACGCCGTCGATGTCGGGCAGGCCGAGGTCGAGGACGACGACGTCGGGGTGGCGTTCGGCGGCGAGCTTGAGGGCGGTGGCGCCGTCGGGGGCCGAGTCGACCTCGTACTTCCGTGCCTTGAGGTTGATCACCAGGGCGCGGACGATCTGTGGCTCGTCGTCGACCACGAGGACCCGGGTCATGTCGGGGGCCTTCCTTCTGCTGTACGGGACGGGGTGCGGGTGCGGGGCGGGACGCGGGGTCAGGTCACCGCGTGGGCCGGCAGGTCGGCCGGGGGCGGGGCGCCGCCGAGGGCGGCCCGCAGCGTGAGGACCATGGTCAGTCCCCCGCCGGGGGTGTCCTCGGCGCTGATCGTGCCGCCCATGGCCTCCACGAAGCCGCGGGCGACCGCGAGGCCGAGGCCGACGCCGGAGCCGCGCGGGGCGTCCCCGAAGCGCTGGAAGGGCTCGAAGATGCCGTCCTTGGACTCGTCCGGGACGCCGGGGCCGCGGTCCACCACCCGCAGCTCGACGCGGTCGCCGAGGGCACTGGCGGCGACGGCGACGGGCACGCCGTCGGGGCTGTACTTCACGGCGTTCTCGACGATGTTGGCCACGGCCCGTTCGAGCAGTCCCTTGTCGACCTGGACCATGGGCAGGGTCTCGGGCACGTCGGCCTCGGCGCTGCCGTCGGGGACCCCGCCCAGGGCCATGGGGACGACCTCGTCGAGGTCGACGGCGCGGATGAGCGGGGTGACGGTGCCGGTCTGGAGGCGCGACATGTCGAGGAGGTTGCCGACGAGGTGGTCGAGCCGGTCGGCGCCGGCCTCGATGCCTTCGAGGAGCTCGGCGCGGTCCTCCTCGGACCACTCGACGTCGTCGGAGCGCAGCGAGGAGACGGACGCCTTGATGCCGGCCAGCGGGGTCCGCAGGTCGTGGCTGACGGCGGCGAGCAGGGAGGTGCGGATCTTGTTGCCCTCGGCCAGCTTGCGGGCCTCCTCCGCCTCCCCGACCAGCCGCTGCCGGTCCAGGACGACCGCCGCCTGCGCGGCGAAGGCGCCCAGCACCCGGCGGTCCTCGGCGGGCAGCACCCGGCCGCTGAGGGCGAGCGCGAGGTGGTCGCCGACCGGCATGTCCACGTCGGCGTCCTCGGGCCGGCGGGCGGGGTGGGGGCCGACGGTGGCGGCGTGAGTCCAGGGTTCGGTGCCGCCGGCCCGCTCCAGCAGGGCGACGGACTCCATGGAGAAGGTCTCGCGGACCCGTTCGAGGAGGGCGTCGAGGCTGGTCTCGCCGCGCAGCACGCTGCCCGCGAGGTAGGAGAGCACCTCGGACTCGGCGCGCAGCCGGGCGGCCTGGTGGGTGCGGCGGGCAGCGAGGTCGACGACGGAGGCGACGGCCATGGCGACGCCGAAGAAGACCGCGATGGCGACGATGTTCATCGGGTCGGCGATGGTGATCCGGTGGATCGGCGGGGTGAAGAACCAGTTGAGCAGCAGCGAGCCGACGGCGGCCGAGGCGAGCGCCGGCAGGAACCCGCCGAGCAGCGCGGAGGCCACGGTGAGCGCCAGGAAGAGCAGCATGTCGTTGGCGAGCCCGAGGTCCGCGTCGGTGTGGGTGAGGGCCAGGGAGAGGAGGACCGGGGCGGCGACGCCGACGAGCCAGCCGCCGATGATCCGCGCGCGGCCGAGCCGGGCCCCGCGGGCCACCGGCAGGCCGCGGCCCTTGGCGACCTCGCCGTGGGTGACGATGTGGACGTCGAGGTCGGGACCGGACTCGCGGGCGACGGTCTGGCCGACGCCGGGGCCGAGGACGTACTGCCAGGAGCGGCGGCGGCTGGAGCCGAGGACGATCTGGGTGGCGTTGACCCCGCGGGCGAAGTCCAGGAGGGCGTCCGGTATGTCGTCGCCGACGACGTGGTGGAAGGTGCCGCCCAGGTCCTCGACGAGGGTCCGCTGGACCGCCAGCTCCTTCGGCGAGGCCGAGGTGAGGCCGTCGCTGCGGGAGATGTAGACGGCGAGCACCTCGCCGCCCGCGCCCTTCTCGGCGAGCCGGGTGGCGCGCCGTATCAGGGTGCGGCCCTCGGGTCCGCCGGTGAGGCCGACGACGATCCGCTCGCGGGCCTGCCAGGTGGAGCGGATGTTGTGCTCGCCCCGGTACTGCCGCAGGTACTCGTCGACCCGGTCGGCGGTCCACAGCAGGGCCAGCTCGCGCAGGGCCGTGAGGTTGCCGGGGCGGAAGTAGTTGGAGAGGGCCGCGTCGACCTTGTCGGGCTTGTAGACGTTGCCGTGCGCCATGCGGCGGCGCAGCGCCTGCGGCGACATGTCGACCAGCTCGATCTGGTCGGCCCGTCGGACCACCTCGTCGGGGACCGTCTCCTGCTGCCGCACGCCGGTGATCGACTCCACGACGTCGCCCAGCGACTCCAGGTGCTGGATGTTGACGGTGGAGACGACGTCGATGCCGGCCGCGAGGAGCTCCTCGACGTCCTGCCAGCGCTTGGGGTTGCGGGAGCCGGGGACGTTGGTGTGGGCGAGCTCGTCGACGAGGGCGACGGCGGGGCGGCGGGCGAGGACGGCGTCCACGTCCATCTCCGTGAAGGAGGTGCCCCGGTAGTCGATGGTCCGGCGCGGGACCGTCTCCAGCCCGTGCAGCAGCACCTCGGTGCGCGGCCGGCCGTGGTGCTCGACGAAGGCGACGGCGCAGTCGGTGCCGCGCTCCACCCTGCGGTGGGCCTCGGCGAGCATCGCGTACGTCTTGCCCACGCCGGGCGCCGCGCCGAGGTAGATCCGAAGCTTGCCACGTCCCATGGACCGACCATACGTCGGGCCGATCGGACATTCCGTACGCGGAGGAACACCCCGGTGCGGTATTGACGTGATTCTGATGCGCCTCCGCGGGGGCCCGGCCCTCAGCCCTCGGTTATCTCGCCGTCGCGGAGCTCCAGGACCCGGTCGGCGAGGCCGAGGAGCTGGTGGTCGTGGGTGGCGACGAGCGCGGTGCAGCCCTCGCTGCGGACCACGGCCCGCAGCAGCTCCATCACGGCGAGGCCGGTCTCGGCGTCGAGCTGGCCGGTGGGCTCGTCGGCGATGAGCAGGGCCGGCCTGTTGGCGAGAGCGCGGGCGATGGCGACGCGCTGCTGCTGGCCTCCGGAGAGCTCGCCGGGGCGCTGGCCCGCGTGGTCGGCGAGGCCGACGAGGGCGAGGAGGAGGGCGACCCGCTCCTCGCGCTCGGCGGGGTCCGCCTTGCGCAGCCGCAGGGGGACGCCGACGTTCTCGGCGGCGGAGAGGATGGGCAGCAGGCCGAAGGACTGGAAGATGAAGCCGATGCGGTCCCGGCGCAGCTCCAGGAGGCCGTCCTCGCCGAGGGAGGAGAGGTCGGTGCCGTCGATGACGATCCGCCCGGCGTCGGCGCTGTCGAGGCCGCCGACGAGGTTGAGCAGGGTGGTCTTGCCGGAGCCGGAGCGGCCCTTGAGGGCGACCAGCTCGCCCCGGGGGATCTCGAAGGAGACGCCCTTGAGGGCGTGGACGGCGGCCTCGCCCTCGCCGAAGGTACGGCGCAGGCCCTCCACCCGGATCATCGGTCCCGCGGCGGGACCCTCGGCGACGGCCGTCGCGGACCGCGTGCTGTTCTCGCTCACCCTGCGCTCCCCCTCCTCGAACACGTGCGCAAGCCAGTATGGTCGGCCGCCGCCGCCGAGACCAGGGTCCGGACCCCCGAGGAAACCCCGGTCTCCGGACGGCCGTCCCCGGTCTCCGGACGTCGTTCCCGTGAGGGGCGCTCTCAGGGGCGCGTACGGGCCTTCGGCCGCCGGTCGCCGCGCGCCCCCGGAAAAGGCCGGTGGGCCGCCGGCCGTACGGGATGCGTACGGCCGGCGGCCCACCGGACCTGATGCCCCGAAGGGTTCGGGGGCGCGTCAGCGGATCTCGGAGATCTCCGGGCCGCGCTGGAGCTGGCCCATGCCGCCGGAGAAGCGGGACCCGGCCTGCTCCTCCTGCTGCACGCCGTCCGGCACCATCTGGGCGTCGTTGGGCAGCTTGAGGACGATGGGGTCGCGGGGCGCCATCGGACCCTCGCCGCGGGTGACCACGGTGTCCCGCACGATCTGCTCCAGGAGGCCGGCCGCCTCGGGCTGCACCGCGCCCTGGCCGGAGATGACGCCGCGCAGGAACCAGCGCGGGCCGTCGACGCCGACGAAGCGCACGATCTGCACGCCGCGGTTGCCGTCGGGCAGCTGGACGGGGACCTGCGCGCGCAGCTCCCAGCCGAGCGGACCCTCGACCTCGTCGATCACGCCGCCCTGCTGGACGATCCCGGTGGCGATCTCCTCGCGGACCTCGCCCCAGATGCCCTCCTTCTTGGGCGCCGCGAACGCCTGGAGCTGTACGGCGCTGTCGCGCAGCACGATGGTCGCGGCGACGATCGCGTCGCCGGCCACCTCCACGCGGAGCTCCATGCCCTCGACACCGGGCACGTAGAGGCCGCCGAGGTCGACGCGGCCCTCTTCGGGCTTGGCGACCTCGGAGATGTCCCAGGGCCCGTCGGGCCGGGGCGCCGGCGGAAGGTTCACCTTGCGCGGCTGGTCGGCCGCGTCCGCGGCGTCCTCGCCGGCCACGGCGTCGACGACCTGCTCGGCCTCGCCCGCCTCACCGGCGGCACCGCTCTTCTTGCGACGTCCGAACACGTCACTGTCCTTCCCGGTCGGATACGACCGAAGCGTATCGATTCCCACCCGTCGTGCCGTCCACGGCGGCATGACCGCCGGTGGACCCGAAGCCCCCCTCGGCCCGCGCCGAGCCGGGAAGCTCCGCCACCTCGTGGAAGCGCACCTTCTCGACCTGCTGGACGACCAGTTGGGCAATCCGGTCGAACCGTTCGAACCGGACGCTCTCGCGCGGGTCGAGATTGACCACGATCACCTTGATCTCTCCACGGTACCCGGCATCCACCGTCCCCGGGGCATTCACGAGCGCGACTCCGCAGCGCGCGGCCAGTCCGGAGCGCGGGTGGACGAAGGCGGCGTAGCCGTCCGGGAGGGCGAGGGAGACGCCGGTGGGCAGCACGGCGCGCTCTCCGGGGGCGAGGACGGCGGCCTCGGTGGTGACGAGGTCGGCGCCGGCGTCGCCGGGGTGGCCGTAGGCCGGGATCGGCACGTCGGGGTCGACCCGGCGGATCAGGACGTCGACGGGAGCACGCATCAGGGGTTCACCTCGAAGGCGCGGGCGCGCCGGACCTGGTCGGGGTCGGACATGGCGGCCTCGATCTCCTCCGGCCGGCCGTTGTCGATGAAGTGCTCGACCTTGACCTCGACGAACACGGCGTCGGCGCGGACGGCGACGGGGCCGTCGGGTCCGCCGACGCGGCCGGTGGCGGTCGAGTAGATCTTGCGGCCGTGGACGGCGGTGACCTCGCCCTGGAGGTGGAGGACGGTGCCGACGGGCACGGGCCGGCGGAAGTCGGTCTCCAGGCGGCCGGTCACGGCGATGACGCGGAGCAGCCAGTTCAGGGAGCCGAGGGTCTCGTCGAGCGCGGTGGCCAGCACGCCGCCGTGGGCGAGCCCGGGGGCGCCCTGGTGGTCGGGGGTCACGGTGAACTCGGCGGTGACGGTCACGCCCTCGCCCGCGCGGGCGTCGAGGTGGAGGCCGTGGGGCTGTCCGTCGCCGCACCCGAAGCAGTGCCCGTAGTGCGAGCCGAGCGGCTCGCCGGGGGCGGGCGCGTCCGGGTGGCGGGTCGGCGCCACGGCGTCGGCCGGCGGGGTGAGGGCGGCAGATGTTGCAGTCACAGGCGCAGACCTTACCCGCGCGGCCGGGCGGCGGTCGCGCCGTGCCAAGCTTGGACGCATGCAGCCTTCCGCACCGACTCCCCCGTCCGGGGCCCCCGCTCCCGGTTCTCCCGCGTCCCCGGCGGCGCCGCGCTTCGACGAGCGGCTGGCCGTGCCCGGTTCCTGGTGGGTCATCGTCTGTCTGCTGGCGCTGTCCGGCGGTCTGATCACCTTCCCGCTGGGGACGGTGCCGCTGCTGGGCGGTCTGATCGTGGTGGGCGTGGCGGCCGGGGTGGCGGCGTCCTCGTACGGCTCGGCCCGGATCCGGGTGGTGGCCGGTTCGCTGGTGGCGGGCGAGGCCCGGGTGCCGGTGTCGGCGCTGGGGACGGTCGAGGTCCTCGACGAGGAGGAGGCGCGCGCCTGGCGCACGCACAAGGCCGATCCGCGCGCCTTCATGCTGATGCGGAGCTACGTGCCGCGGGCGGTGCGGATCGTGGTGACGGATCCGGCGGACCCGACGCCGTACCTGTACTTGTCGACCCGGGACCCGGAAGGTCTGGCGGCGGCCGTGGAGGCGGTGCGGGAGGCGGCCTGAGCCCTCTCCCGTGCGGAAGGCACTCGCGTGAGTGCCTTCCCCTCCGGATCCGGTCGTCCGTCCGGGGCCGCTCCGGGCGGCCCGGAGCGGTCTAGAAGCCCAGTTCCTCGGGGTTCTCGGGCTGTGACAACGGGGGCAGCTCCACGAGCCGGTCCCAGGGGACCTGCCGGGCCCTGAGGTCCTTGCGGATGTGCCCGGCGAGCTTCTTGGTGTCGCGCCGGTTCATGACCGCGCCGACGGCCGCGCCCACCATGAAGGGGGTGAGGTTCGGCAGGTTGCGGACCATGCGCTTCATGATCTGCTGGCGCAGTTCGCGTTTGAGCTGGCCGCCGAGGGCCGCGTTGACCGTCGTCGGCTTGGTGGGGTCGATGCCCCGCTCCTCGGCCCAGGAGGCCAGGTAGGCGGCCGAGCGCTGGGGCAGGGTGCCGGGCGGCCGCAGGCCGTACACCTCGTGGAGCTCGGCGATGAGCTTGAGCTCGATCGCGGCGACGCCGGTGATCTCCGCGGCCAGCTCGGCCGGCATGGCCGGCGGGACGGGGAGCATGGCGGCGGCGCCGATGCCCGCGCCGACGGTCGAGCTGGCGTTGGCCGCGCCGAAGACCAGCTTGTCGGCCAGCTCCTCGGGGCCGAGCCCGGGGAACTGCTTGCGGAGGGTCGCGAGGTCGCGGACGGGGACGCGCGGGGCCAGGTCGATCAGCCGGTCGGCCAGATAGCCGATGCCCGCCTTGGCTCCGTCTCCGCTCCGTTTCACGCCCTGTTTGACGCCTGCCACGCCGCGGCGGACGGCGTCGATGCGCGCGGCGTCGATCCTGACGCGGTCGAGCTGCGCGCGCGCCGGGTTGGCCAGCCGCCTGACGGCGCCCAGCCTGCCGTGACGGTCTCCGTCACGGTCCTCCGGTTCCGCGGGCTCCGGGGAGCCCTCGGGGTCCCGCTCCGCGGGGAGCGGTGCCCGGCCCCGTCCGGCGGCAGCTTCGAGCGAGGCCGTGGGGCCCCGCTCGTCGTCCGCCGTGCCGAGGGAGGGCAGGGGGGCGGCCTGCTCGGCTTCGGGTGCCTCCTGGGCGCCCTCTGTCGGGCCTGTGCCGCCCTTGTACGTCCGGGACCTCACGGGAAGGCCCAGACGCCGCTTCCGGGACGGTGTGTCGCCTGCCACGGCCGCGCCTGACTCAGTCGCAGTCGCGGCAGATCGGCTGGCCGTTCTTCTCGCGCGCCAGCTGG
Source organism: Streptomyces filamentosus (assembly GCF_014654895.1). Taxonomy (GTDB): domain Bacteria; phylum Actinomycetota; class Actinomycetes; order Streptomycetales; family Streptomycetaceae; genus Streptomyces; species Streptomyces filamentosus. The sequence continues at coordinate 792,321 of NZ_BNBE01000001.1, forward strand.
CTGCGGTGGTGCACGAGGAAGCAGCTCATGCAGGTGAACTCGTCGGCCTGCTTGGGCAGGACCCGGACGGCCAGTTCCTCGTTCGAGAGGTCGGCGCCCGGGAGCTCCAGGCCCTCGGCGGCCTCGAACTCGTCGACGTCGACCGTGGAGGTCGACTTGTCGTTCCGGCGAGCCTTGAGTTCTTCGAGACTGTCCGAGTCGACGTCGTCGTCGGTCTTGCGTGGGGTGTCGTAATCCGTTGCCATGTCGCTCTCCCCCTCTGGGTGGTTGCGGGTGTCTCAGCGCACGTAACGCATGAGAGGTCGGACTTGTGCCCGACCTGAGGCGCAGATTTTGCCTCACATCAAGGTCTGTTACTCAATCGACACCCGTCCCGCTGCTCTCACGAGTGATCGGGTACGAGTGGCGAAGCGGACCGTACACGGTCCCGGGGGTACTTCCGTGGAGCGCCACCCCGTGTACTTTCCGCCGCGCGGGGCCCGGGAAACCCGGATTTTTCCCGGTTTTCCACCGGAATTCACGGTCACGGAGCGCGATCCCGCAGGCACTCGCCCTTGTGATCGATCACACATGACCGCCTGGGGACGGGGGCCGTCGAATTCCGCTCAAAGCGAACAGATCGGCCTCCGCCCCCGCAGTCTGTCAGATCGGCAGAGTGACGCGCATCACCAGTCCGCCGCCCTCGCGGGGCTCCGCGGCGATACGTCCGCCGTGCGCTCTGGCCACCGAGCGCGCGATCGACAGGCCGAGTCCGACGCCCTTGTCGCTGCCGGTCCGCTCCTGGCGGAGCCTTCTGAACGGCTCGAAGAGGTTGTCGATCTCGTACGCGGGGACCACGGGGCCCGTGTTGGACACCACGAGCACCGCCTGGCCGCGCTGGGCCTCCGTGGTGACCTCGACCCAGCCCCCCTCGGGGACGTTGTACCGCACGGCGTTCTGGATCAGGTTCAGGGCGATCCGCTCCAGCAGGACGCCGTTGCCCTGGACGACGACGGGGGCCCGCTCGCCGCGGATCTCCACGCCCTTCGCTACGGCCTCGGCGTGCGTCTGGTCGACCGCCCGCTCGGCGACCTCGGCCAGGTCGACGGGCTTGCGCTCGATGATCTGGTTGTCGCTGCGGGCGAGCAGCAGCAGGCCCTCGACGAGCTGCTCGCTGCGCTCGTTGGTGGCCAGCAGCGTCTTGCCGAGCTGCTGGAGCTCCACCGGAGCCCCGGGGTCCGAGAGGTGGACCTCCAGGAGGGTGCGGTTGATCGCCAGCGGGGTGCGCAGCTCGTGCGAGGCGTTGGCGACGAAGCGCTGCTGGGCGGTGAAGGCCCGCTCCAGGCGCTCCAGCATCTCGTCGAAGGTGTCCGCGAGCTCCTTCAGCTCGTCGTCCGGGCCGTCCAGCTCGATCCGCCGGGCCAGGTCGGAGCCGGCCACCTGGCGGGCGGTGCGGGTGATCCGGCCGAGCGGCGAGAGCACCCGGCCGGCCATGGCGTAGCCGAAGGCGAAGGCGATGATGCTGAGGCCCAGCAGGGCGAAGAGCGAGCGGCGCAGGAGGTCTTCCAGGGCCAGGTCGGTCTGGTGCCGGAGGCAGACGGAGACGGCGGCGTTGAACTGTTCGCCGGTGCCCGTCTCGGGCAGCACGCACCACGAGGTGGTGGGCTGGATCTCACCCCTGACGATCTTGAAGGGCAGCTGGGCCGCGCTGTTGCTGAGGGCCTGGGCCGTGAAGAGGTAGATGATCGACAGCAGCAGGATGCCGGCGATGAGGAACATGCCGCCGTAGAGCAGCGTGAGCCGTATCCGGATGGTCGGCCGGAGCAGGGGTCTGACCGGGTCCCGCGGGTCCCAGGTCGGTTTCGGGGGCGCCTGCGGCGGCGCCGGGGTCGCGGCCACCGGGTCAGATCCGGTAGCCGGAGCCGGGGACGGTGACGATGACGGGCGGCTCGCCCAGCTTGCGGCGCAGGGTCATGACGGTGACCCGGACGACGTTGGTGAACGGGTCGGTGTTCTCGTCCCAGGCCTTCTCCAGGAGCTGCTCCGCCGAGACGACGGCGCCCTCGGAGCGCATCAGCACCTCCAGGACGGCGAACTCCTTGGGGGCGAGCTGGACCTCCCGGCCGTCCCGGAAGACCTCGCGGCGGTTGGGGTCGAGCTTGATGCCGGCGCGCTCCAGGACGGGCGGCAGCGGCACCGAGGTGCGCCGGCCGAGGGCGCGCACGCGCGCGGTGAGCTCGGTGAAGGCGAAGGGCTTGGGGAGGTAGTCGTCGGCGCCCAGCTCCAGGCCCTCGACGCGGTCGCTGACGTCGCCGGAGGCGGTGAGCATCAGGATGCGGGTGGGCATGCCGAGCTCGACGATCTTGCGGCAGACGTCGTCGCCGTGGACCAGGGGCAGGTCGCGGTCGAGGACGACCACGTCGTAGTCGTTGACCCCGACGCGCTCCAGGGCCGCCGCGCCGTCGTACACGACGTCGACGGCCATGGCCTCCCGGCGCAGTCCGGTGGCCACCGCATCGGCGAGCAGCTGCTCGTCCTCGACGACGAGTACGCGCACGTCGTTCTTCCTTCCCTCGGCGCTCCGGTCCGGCCGGACCGGTGGGCGATTCTGAGCACTGACTGTGCGTGTCCATCCTGCCCCGTACGCGCGTAAACCGGCTGTAAGACGGCAGTGCGCGGGCGGCCGGGGGGCGCCCCCGCGATCGGGGGCGCGGAAGGGGGCGCGGAGAATTCACCTGGTTCTCGGGCCAGTTGAGGTTTCCCCGTCCGGAGGGGTGGGGAGGAGGTCTGCACACCCCGCGATCACGCCCTGTATGTGGCACGCCCACGGCTCTTCCGTCCCCCGGGAGCGAGCAGCGTGTGATCCACCCACCCCGGCACACCCCCGTGCCGCCGGACCCACGAGGAGGGGCGCATGGACGCGTTCACCGCAGGGCTGCTGCACCGCATCAGGACCACGCAGTCGGACCTCACGCGGGCCCGCGAGACCGGCGACGAGTACCTCGCGGACGTCGAGCAGGCCGAGCTGGAGGACCTGCACCGACTGGCCGCGGAGCACGGCGTGGAAGTCGCGCCGGTCTGCGCGCAGAGCGTCTGAGCGACGGCACTCCCCCGGGAGTGCCGCGGCGGTGCCCCGGGACCTCGTGGTCCCGGGGCACCGCCGCGTTCGGGGGCCGTTCTCAGTCGTGCCAGGCGCCCAGCCGCTCCAGCAGCTCCTGGAGGGGCTCGAAGAGGCCCTCGGGGGCCGCCACGGCCAGTTCCCCGGACTCGGGCTCCCCGGGGCGCCCGCCGGTGCGCGCGCCCGCCTCGCGGGCGATCAGGGCCCCTGCCGCGTGGTCCCAGGGGTTGAGCCCGCGCTCGTAGTACGCGTCGAGCCGGCCGGCCGCCACGTCGCAGAGGTCGATGGCGGCCGAGCCGCCGCGCCGGATGTCCCGGACCAGCGGCAGGACCTCCCGCAGGACCTCGGCCTGGTGGGCGCGGCGGGCCTGCACGTAGCCGAAGCCGGTGCCGAGCAGGGCCTGCTCGAAGGGGGGCGCGGTGCGGACCGCGAGCCGGCGCTCCCCCTCGTACGCGCCGCCGCCGAGGACGGCCCGGTAGGTCTCGCCGCGCAGCGGGGCCTCGACGACGCCGACGACGGTCTCCCCGTCGCGCTCGGCGGCGATGGAGACCGCCCAGGACGGCAGGCCGTAGAGGTAGTTCACCGTGCCGTCGAGGGGGTCGATGATCCAGCGGACGCCGCTCGTGCCGGGGGTGGCGGCGCCCTCCTCGCCGAGGAGGCCGTCCTGGGGGCGGTGCTCGGCGAGGAAGCCGGTGATCAGCTTCTCGGCGGCGATGTCCATCTCGGTGACGACGTCGATGGCGCTGGTCTTGGTGGCGGCGACGGCCAGGTCGTCGGGCCGGCCGTCGCGCAGCAGCGTGCCGGCCCGGCGGGCGGCCTCCAGGGCCAGGTCGAGCAGTTCGGCGAGCAGGGGGTCGGACTCGGTGGTCACGGCGGGGCTCCTCAGGCGTAGGGGCTGTCGGCGCCGGCGGCGGCGGGGTGGTCGGTGCGGGCGGGGCAGCAGCCGATGGGGCAGAGGTCGTGGGAGGGGCCGAGGGTGCCGAGGGCGCAGCGTCGGGTGGGGGTGCCGCGTTCGGTGGCGGCGCGTTCGAGGAGGAGGTCGCGGACGGCGGCGGCGAAGCGGGGGTCGGCGCCGACGGTGGCGGAGCGGCGGACGGGGAGGCCGAGTTCGGCGGCCTTGGCGGTGGCCTCGGTGTCGAGGTCGTAGAGGACTTCCATGTGGTCGGAGACGAAGCCGATGGGGACCATGACGGCGGCGGGTGCTCCGGTGGCGTGGAGTTCTTCCAGGTGGTCGCAGATGTCGGGTTCGAGCCAGGGGATGTGGGGGGCGCCGCTGCGGGACTGGTAGACGAGTTTCCAGGGGTGGGCGGTGCCGGTCCTGTCGCGGACGGCGTCGGCGACGGTCCTGGCGGTGTCGAGGTGCTGTCTGACGTAGGCGCCGCCGGAGCCGTGGCCGGCGGCGGGGCCGGAGGAGTCGGCGGCGGAGTCGGGGATGGAGTGGGTGGTGAAGGCGAGGTGGGCGCCGGCGCGGACGGTGTCGTCGAGGTCGGCGAGGGAGGCGAGGACGCCTTCGACCACGGGTTCGACGAAGCCGGGGTGGTTGAAGTAGTGGCGGAGCTTGTCGACCCTGGGCAGCGGGAGGCCCTCGGCCTCCAGGGCGGCGAGTGCGTCGGCGAGGTTCTCGCGGTACTGGCGGCAGCCGGAGTAGGAGGCGTAGGCGCTGGTGGTGAGGACGGCGATGTGGCGGCGGCCGTCGTGGACCATCTCGCGGAGGGTGTCGGTGAGGTAGGGGGCCCAGTTCCGGTTGCCCCAGTAGACCGGCAGGTCGAGGCCCGCGGCGGTGAAGTCGGTCCGCAGGGCGTCGAGGAGCGCGCGGTTGTGGCCGTTGATCGGGGAGACGCCGCCGAAGAGGAAGTAGTGCTGTCCCACCTCCTTCAGCCGTTCCTTCGGGATGCCGCGGCCGCGCGTCACGTTCTCCAGGAACGGGACGACGTCGTCCGGGCCCTCCGGGCCGCCGAAGGAGAGCAGCAGCAGGGCGTCGTACGGGGCGGGATCGTGCTGATCGGACATGGCACCGATCCTCCCACCCGGCACCGGCGGCCCGGGGCGCGGCCCGTCCGGAATCCGGCGGCCCGACCGGAATTCGGGGGTGACCCCGGGGCTTCGAACCCTTAGGCTTTAGCTGTTAATTACACGTGTTGACCGCGACGCGGACGGCACGCCGCGTCGCAGAGCCGGAGAACCCCTTGCCCAGTCCCTACCGCGCGATCTTCTCGGCGCCCGGTACCGCGTCGTTCTCCGTCGCCGGTTTCCTCGGCCGGATGCCGCTGTCCATGATGGGCATCGGCATCGTCACGATGATCTCCCAGGTCACCGGCCGGTACGGACTGGCCGGTGCCCTCTCCGCGACGCTGGCGATGTCCGCCGCCGTGCTCGGCCCGCAGGTCTCCCGGCTCGTCGACCGGTACGGCCAGCGCCGGGTGCTCCGCCCGGTCACCCTGGTCTCCCTGGCCGCCGCCGGCGGCCTGCTGCTCTGCGTGCAGCAGGAGGCGCCGGACTGGACGCTCTTCGCGTTCACGGCCGTGATCGGCGTCGTGCCGAGCGTCGGCGCGATGACCCGGGCCCGCTGGGCGGTGATCTACCGGGGCGACGGACGCTCCCTGCACACCGCGTACTCGTGGGAGTCGATCGTCGACGAGGTGTGCTTCATCTTCGGCCCGATCATCTCGATCGGGCTGTCGACGACCTGGTTCCCCGAGGCGGGCCCGCTGCTCGCGGGCGTCTTCCTGGCGATCGGCGTCTTCTGGCTGACCGCCCAGCGGGGCACCGAGCCGGAGCCGCACCCGCAGACCGCCGCCAAGGCCGGTTCGGCGCTCCGCTCCCCCGGCCTCCAGGTCCTCGCCCTGGCCTTCGTCGCCACCGGCGCGATCTTCGGCTCGGTGGACGTGGTGACCGTGGCCTTCGCCGAGGAGCGCGGCCAGAAGGCCGCCGCCAGCCTGGTCCTCGCCGTCTACGCGCTGGGCTCCTGCCTGGCCGGCGCGGTCTTCGGGCTGCTGCACCTCAAGGGCGAGCCGTCCCGCCGGTGGCTGCTGGGCGTCTGTGCGATGGCCGTGAGTATGATCCCCCTCCTACTGGCCGGGAACCTGCCGTTGCTGGCCGTGGCGCTCTTTGTCGCGGGCCTCTCCATCGCACCGACGATGGTGACCACGATGGCCCTCGTCGAGAAGCACGTACCGCACACCCAGCTGACCGAGGGCATGACCTGGACGGGCACCGGCCTCGCGGTCGGCGTGGCGCTGGGCTCCTCGGCCGCCGGCTGGGTGGTCGACGCCTCGGGGGCGGAGTCGGCGTACGTGGTGCCCGTCGTCTCGGGCGCGCTCGCGGTCGTGGTGGCCCTCCTCGGCCACCGCCGGCTGCGCAGGCCGGTGCCGAACCGGGAGGGGCGAGATGAGCACGAGGACAGCGGGACCGGGCAGCCCGTGGCGTAACTGGGCGGGGAACGTGACCTCCCGCCCGGTGCGGGAGGCACGGCCGGCGTCGGCCGAGGAGCTGGCGGACGAGATCCGCCGGGCCGCCGCGGACGGACTGCGGGTGAAGACGGTCGGCACCGGCCACTCCTTCACCTCGATCGCGGCCACCGACGGGGTGCTGATCCGCCCGGACCTGCTCACCGGGATCCGGCGGATCGACCGCGCGGCGATGACGGTGACCGTGGAGTCGGGCACCCCGCTGAAGCGGCTCAACGTGGCGCTGGCCCGGGAGGGCCTGTCGCTCACGAACATGGGCGACATCATGGAGCAGACCGTCGCCGGGGCCACCTCGACGGGCACCCACGGCACCGGCCGGGACTCCGCCTCCATCGCCGCCCAGATCCGCGCCCTGGAGCTGGTGACGGCCGACGGGACCCTGCTGACCTGTTCGGCGGAGGAGAACCCGGAGGTCTTCGCGGCGGCCCGGATCGGCCTGGGGGCGCTGGGCGTGGTCACCGCGATCACCTTCGCCGTCGAGCCGGTCTTCCTGCTGACCGCGCGGGAGGAGCCGATGCGCTTCGACCGGGTGATCGCCGAGTTCGACGAGCTGCACGCGGAGAACGAGCACTTCGAGTTCTACTGGTTCCCCCACACGGACAACTGCAACACCAAGCGCAACAACCGCAGCGCCGGCCCCGCCGCCCCGCTGTCGCGCCTCGGCGGCTGGTTCGAGGACGAGTTCCTCTCCAACGGCGTCTTCCAGGCGGCCTGCTCGCTCGGCCGCGCGGTCCCGCCGGCCGTCCCGGCGATCGCCCGGATCTCCAGCCGCGCCCTGTCCGCCCGGACGTACACGGACATCCCGTACAAGGTCTTCACCTCGCCGCGCCGGGTCCGCTTCCTGGAGATGGAGTACGCGCTGCCGCGGGAGGCCGCGACGGCGGCGCTGCGCGAGCTGAAGGCGATGGTGGAGGGCTCGCCCCTGAAGGTGAGCTTCCCGGTGGAGGTGCGCACCGCGCCCGCCGACGACATCGCGCTCTCCACGGCCTCCGGCCGGGAGACGGCCTACATCGCGGTGCACCTCTACAGGGGAACGCCCCACCACGGCTACTTCACCGCGGTGGAGCGCATCATGACCGCCCACGGCGGCCGGCCGCACTGGGGCAAGGTCCACACCCGGGACGCGGAGTACCTGGCGGCGGCCTATCCGCGCTTCGCCGAGTTCACCGCCCTGCGCGACCGGCTCGACCCGGGCCGGCTCTTCGGCAACGACCACCTGCGCCGCGTCCTGGGCGACTGACGCCGGCTCAGCCGGCGGCGCCGGCGGACGGGGTCGCGGCGGGGGCCTCCGGGGAGGTCTGGCCGGCGGCCGGGGCCTCGGTGGGTCCGGCCGGGGTCTGCGGCGCCGTCGGCTCGGTGGTGGGCTCCGCGGGCTCCTGCGTCGGGGCCGTGGCGCCGTCGCCCGCGGTGCCGGTCGGGTCGGGGGCCGGGGCGGTCGTGGCGTCGCCGCCCGCCGTGCCGTCGCCGTCGCCGGGGGTGGCGCCGGTGGACGGGGCGGCGGGGTCCGTGGCGGTCCCCCGTCCGGCGCCTCGGCCGTCGCCCTGCCCGGCGGTGCCGGTCGGCGCGGGGGCCTGCCGGTCGGCGTCCTCCTCGCCCTGCTCCTGGTCCGGCGTCCGCTCCCGCTGCTCGGGGGCCTCCTGCTGTCCGCCGCCGCCGCGGACCACGGAGCCGAAGGTGGTGGTGCCCTGGGTGCCGCTGAAGTCCTCGCCGGAGACCAGCTCGTAGGTGGTGATGCCGCCCATGGTGACGCCGAAGACGAGGGCGGCGGCCAGCACCGGGCGCTTCCAGCCGCGCAGCCGGGTGCCGTGGGTGGTGGCCGAGCCGAACTCCTCGTCGTACGGGAACGGCGCCGGGGCCGGGGAGACCGTGCCGAGCATCAGCGTGCGGCCGTCGTCCGCCGGGGCGGGCGCCGGGACCTGACGCGCCCTCGGCTTGGCGGCGGCGGTCACGTCCCGCATCTGCCGGCCGGTGTGCTTGAAGAGCTGCTGGAAGAGCGGACCGCCGCAGGTGGCGATGACGCTGATCACACCGGCGCCGAGGATCGTGCCGTAGACCCCGAGGGTGGAGGCGAGTTTCGCGGCGATCACGGCGGCGAGGGCGCTGCCGGCGACCTGGGGCACGCTCAGGTCGATCTTCCGCTTGCCCTCCTCCGGGGCCCCGGGGTCGTCCTTCCCGGCCCCCGGGGTCCGTATCTCCGGTTCGTCCGTGTCGGTCGGCTGCCTGTGACGCATCTCCACCCTCTGCCTGGTCATCTGTTCCACCGTGCACCCAGAAGGGACATATGAGCGAAGCGAATAGTTCCGTTTCAGGGGGTTCTGTGAAGAGTGCCACGCGGGAGGAATGACGACGGGGGCCCAACTCCCGCACCCCCCGAGAAGTTGGGCGGCGCGCCGGTCCACCCGAGTGGCCCGAATGGAGTACATTGACGAACCCTGGGTCCGGACGCTTCCAGGCGCCCGGAAACGGAACCGCTACACAGTGTGACACCCAGTCACTATGGGTAGTGAACAGGTAACCGTGCCATAACGGCGGACCGGGGTCCACGCCCGACACGCCGGGCAACTCGGCAAGGTAGTGGCAGGCTGCACCCGGGCAGGCCACACTCGACTAGCGGAAGCAGCGACGCACGTGACGTCGGCAGGCACCACCCGGGAGGTCCCCATGCCCGAACTGCGTGTCGTGGCCGTCTCCAACGACGGCACACGACTGGTGCTCAAGGCTGCCGACAGCACGGAGTACACGCTTCCGATCGACGAGCGGCTGCGGGCGGCCGTGCGCAACGACCGCGCGCGCCTCGGCCAGATCGAGATCGAGGTGGAGAGCCACCTCCGCCCCCGTGACATCCAGGCGCGGATACGAGCCGGTGCCTCCGCGGAGGAGGTCGCCCAGCTCGCCGGCATCCCCGTCGACCGCGTCCGCCGCTTCGAGGGCCCCGTCCTCGCCGAGCGCGCCTTCATGGCCGAGCGCGCCCGCAAGACCCCCGTGCGCCGCCCCGGCGAGAACAGCGGGCCCCAGCTGGGCGAGGCGGTGCAGGAGCGGCTGCTGCTGCGCGGTGCCGACAAGGACACCGTGCAGTGGGACTCCTGGCGGCGCGACGACGGTACCTGGGAGGTGCTGCTGGTCTACCGGGTCGCCGGCGAGGTGCACACCGCCAGCTGGACCTACGACCCGCCGCGCCGGCTCGTCCAGGCCGTGGACGACGAGGCGCGGGCGCTGATCGGCGAGACCGACGACACCCTCGCCGCGCCGGAGCCGAGCTTCCCCTTCGTGCCGAGGATCGCCCGGCTGCCCCGGGACCGGCCGCTGGACCGCGCCCTGGACCGGCAGCTCGACCGGATCGCTCCGGCACCCCCGGCCGAGCCAGAGGAGGAGCGGGACTCGCTCACCAGCCTCCTGGAGGCGGTGCCGAGCTTCCGCGGCGACCTGGTCGTCCCCGAGCAGCCCGACACCGAGCCGTCCGACGAGGTCGAGGCGGAGGAGCCCCCGGCTCCCGCCGCCTCCGCCGGGGCGGGCGCGGCCTACGCCGACGTCCTCATGCCCCGCGCCGTCTCCGGCCACCGCGACCGGCTGCACGGCGCCACCGACCGGCAGGCGGAGGCCGACGGCGTCCGTCCGGGCCGCCGTGCGGCGGTCCCCAGCTGGGACGAGATCGTCTTCGGGACGCGCAGGAAGAAGCAGGAGTAGCAGGAGCGGGACGTACGACGGGGTCCGCACCGAGCGGTTCGGTGCGGACCCCGTGCGCGGGTCCCTCCAAGCGGGTCCTACTGCGGGTCGGGGCCCGTGGCGACCGGGCGGGACGGGTCCGAGGACCACTCCGACCAGGAGCCCGCGTAGAGGGCCGCCGGGATGCCGTCGAGCTCCAGGGCCAGCACCTCGTGGGCGCCGGAGACGCCCGAGCCGCAGTACACGCCGACCTCCGCCGCCTCCGTCGCGCCCAGCGCGGCGAAGCGGCCCCGGAGTGCGTCGGCAGCGAGGAAGAGCCCGCCGTCCGTGACGTTCTCCGTCGTCGGGGCCGAGTGGGCGCCCGGGATGTGGCCGCCGACCCGGTCGATGGGCTCCACGTCGCCCCGGTAGCGCTCGGCCGCCCGCGCGTCCAGGAGCAGCCCCGAGCGGGCCAGGGCCGCCGCCTCGTCCGCGTCGAGCAGCCGCAGCCCGCCCGGCTTCGGCACGAAGTCGCCCGGCTCCGGCTCCGGGACCTCCGTCGACAGCTCCCCCGGCCAGGCCGCCAGGCCGCCGTCGAGCACCCGCACGTCCTGGTGGCCCGTCCAGCGCAGCAGCCACCAGGCGCGGGCCGCGCCCCAGCCGAGCCCGCCGTCGTAGACCACCACGGGGCGGTCGGCGCGCACCCCGGCCCGGCGCATCGCCGCGCCGAAGGACTCGGGGTCGGGCAGCGGGTGCCGGCCGCCCTCCCCGGGCGGTCCGGCCAGTTCGGCGTCGAGGTCCACGTAGACCGCGCCGGGCAGGTGCCCGGCCTCGTACGCGGGACGTCCGGGCGGGCCCCCGAGGGTCCAGCGCACGTCCAGGAGGACCGGCGGGCGGGCTCCCGCCGACTCGCTCGCGAGTTCGCTTGCGGAGATGATGGGCTTCATGGGGTCATCCTCGCGCAGCCGCGGCGCGCGCGGGGACGGACCCGGCGTCCTCCCGGAGGATCGCGCCAGGCCGGGCGCGGCCGGGGCGCGCCGTGCGCGGCCCGGCACCAGCGCCGGCCGGGCACGGTCACGACCAGGGCCGAGGAGAGAGTGACCATGACCGAGGCGGCTCGGAGCGGCCCGGGGACACCCTGCTGGGTGAGTCTGATGGTGCACGGGATCGACGCGACGCGGGAGTTCTACCAGGCGCTCTTCGGCTGGGACTTCGTCCCCGGGCCGCAGCAGCTCGGCCCGTACGTACGGGCGCTGCTGGGCGGCCGGGAGGTGGCGGGCATCGGCCAGCTGCCCCCGGACCGGCACCTGGACACCGCCTGGACCACCTATCTCGCCGTGGCGGACGCCGACGAGACCGCGGAGACCGTGCGCTGCTGCGGCGGCACGGTGGCGGTGGGCCCGCTGGACGCGGGCGAGGCCGGCCGGATGGCGATCTGCTCCGACCCGACGGGGGCCGTCTTCGGCATCTGGCAGGCGGAGGCCCACCACGGCACCGCGCTCGCCGGACCGGCCGGCACGCCGGTGTGGAACGAGCTGCTGACCTACGAGACGGCCGCCGTCGGCAAGTTCTACCGGTCGGTCTTCGGGTACGAGGTCGAGCCGGTGGTCTCGACCGACTTCGACTACGCCACCCTGCACGTGGCGGGACGCCCGGTCGCCTCGCTGCACGGGGTGGGCGACGCGCTGGCCCGGGACCGGGGGCCGCACTGGATGACGTACTTCGAGGTCGACGACGCGGACGCGGCGGCCCGGCTGGTGACGGAGCTCGGCGGGCGGGTGCTGCGCCCGCCGCGGGACGGCACGGCGGGGCGGCTCGTCCTGGTCGCGGACCCGGAGGGCGCGGTGTTCACCCTCGTGAGGTCGCACGGCCGTTGACGGCCGCCGCTCCCCCGCCCCCCGTTCTCCCCCTGCCCGTCTCTAGCGGCGGCCCCTGACCAGGCTCCGGCGCTGCCGCGCGGGGGCCGCGGCGGGCTCGCCGCCGGGGAGGCCCAGCTGGGTCAGCCGGAGGGCGCCGAAGTGGTGGGCGACCGCCGGGTCGGCGTGGTGGGCCGCCAGGTACAGCTCGGTCTCGGCCCGCAGCTCCGGGTGGGCCTTGTGCCGCATGCAGTAGCCGACCGCCCGCACCAGCGGGGCCAGGGAGGCCGGGGCCGGGCCGGGGACGGCGGGCTCCCCGCCCTCCTCCAGGCCGGGGACGAGGTGGTCGACCACGGTCAGCGGGATCCGGTTGCTGTTCTCGAAGGGCGTCAGCCGCTCCAGGAGTTCGGCGGTGCCGACCCGGGCGACGGGGATGCCGTAGTAGACGGCGGCGGTGAGCATCGCCGTGGAGAAGCAGCCGACGACGAGGCGCAGCGCGCACCGCTCGTAGAAGGTCTCGGCGAGCAGCGGCACGTCGAGGACGGTGAGCCGGACCCCGGCCTCCTCGGCGGCCTCCCGCAGGGCGGTCGAGTAGCCGGCGGGGGCGGTCGGGTGCGGTTTGAAGACGATCGAGGAGTGGCCCCGGGCGGCGGCGCCGCGGAGCATCCGCACGTGGAGTTCCTCCTCCTCCTCGACGGTGAGGAGGCCGAGCGCGGCGAGGTACTGACCGAGGAGCAGCGCGGTGGGCTGGGCGGCCACGGCCTCGGCGACCGCCGGGTCGGCGTCCGCGTCCGCGGCGATCTCGGCGAGGACGGCGCGGAAGGCGTCGTCGGGCACGAGCGCGGACGGGGTGCCGTACTCGGTGAGGAGCATCGGGGTGAGGCCCGGCACCAGGTCGAGGTGGAGGAGCCGGCGGATGCGGCAGGCGAGGGACTGGGCGACGTCGGTGCGGGTGGGGCCGTAGCTCATCAGTCCGTCGGCGTACACCTCGACGGAGCTCTCCGGGAAGCAGGCGCCGAGCGCCTTCGCCGGGTTGACCTGGATGGACTCCACGACCAGTTCGACGCGGGCGGTGCCCAGGTCCCAGGCGGTGCGCAGCACGCGCTGCCAGAGCGGGGTCTCCTCGGGGCGCGGCGCCCAGGCGGCGGGGTGGTACGGGTGGATCGTCTCGTTCCAGTCGAGGACGCCGTCGAAGCGGGCCGCGATCCGGTCGTAGCCGGTCATGCTCTCCAGGCGGAGCGCCGTCTCGGGGATCTCGGCGTTGTGCGAGAGCAGCAGGAGGCGGCGGGCCTCGCCGGGGGCGCCGTACAGGCCGGCGTCGACGGCGGCGGCGACGGTCGCGGCGCCGTAGAGGGTGGAGACCTGGAAGATCTGGACCGGGCGGGGGCCGGTGGCCGTGTCGGTGGTCATGGTCAGCGGGTCCTTCCGGTCTCGCGCAGGCTCCGCAGGAGGGTGGCGCGGGGGGTGTCCATGGTGGCGAGGGTCTCTTCGAGGACGTCCTGCGGCATGCGGTGCAGGGCGTCGGCGACGTCGGCGCGGAGCCGTTCGGCGACCTCGGGCTCGTACTTCCCGGCCTTGTTCACGTGGAAGGCGATCATGGCGCAGTAGGTGCGGACGGCCTTGGGCAGGAAGCGGTCGGCGTCGCGGTCCCGGGAGACCTCCTCCAGGAGGAGGTCGTAGGAGGGGATGAAGTCGAGCTGGCGGTTGTCGCTGATCTGGGTGAGCGAGGTGGTGACGCCGCGCCGGTAGAAGACGCCGTGCAGGGAGAGGGCGGCGTAGGTGCGGGCCCTGAGGTGGAGGCGCCAGACCCAGAGCCGGTCCTCGGCGGTGCGCAGCTTGGTCTCGAAGCGGGACGCGCCGTCCTCGAAGAGGGTGCGGCCGTAGACGCCGAAGGGGACGAAGGGGTAGTCGACCATCGTGATCATGCTGGCCGGGGCGATGCCGTCGCGGGGGTCCATGACGGCGTCGCGGACCTTGGCGGGGGCGTACTTGACGTTCCGCTTGCGGCCCTCGGCGAGGACGTGGTCGGTGCGGGCGAAGTCGACGCCGAGGCGCTCCGTGCCGTCGACGGCGGCGCGGAGGTGGCCGGGGGCGTACCAGTCGTCGCCGTCGAGGAAGGTGACGTAGTCGCCGGTGGAGGCGTCGATGCCGGTGTTGCGGGCCTGGGCGACGCCGAGGTTGGTCTCGTGGCGGATGACCCGGGCGTTCGGGACGCGGTCCTTCCAGCGGTCGAGGACGTCCGGGGTCTCGTCGGTGGAGCAGTCGTCGATCAGCAGGAACTCGAAGTCCGGGTCCGCGTTGTGGGCGAGGCTGCGCATGGTGTCGGGGGCGTACGGCCCGACGTTGTGGAAGGGGACGACGACGGAGAGTTTGGGCACGCGGAGAATCCCCACACTGGATCGGAGGCGGACACGGATGGAATCGGGGGTGTCTTCCGGCTGTCAGGCGCCGGTACGGCGGGCAGCGTAATCGGCGTCCCGGCCGCTCGAACGAGCCTCGCGTGGACGGTCGGTGAACTCTTGCCGTCCCTCGGGCGAAGCCCCGGCGGGCCGCCCGGCACGGCGCCGGGCGAGGAGCGCGGTGGCGAGCAGGGCGAGCAGCGCGGCGGCCCCGGCGGCGGCGCCGAGCCGGACGCCGGGGGGCCGGTAGGAGCAGCTCACGCGGGTCGCGCGGCCGTCGAGGGGGACGGCGATCAGGCCCCGGTGGGAGCGGGCGGAGACGGGGGCGGCGGCGCCCGCGGCGCACCGCCAGCCGGTGGTGCGGGGGACGGCGACGACGGCGGTTCCGGTGCTGCCGGGCGGGAGTTCGGCGGTGAGGGTGTGGCCGGTGGCGGTGACGCGGGTGGCGCCGGTGGCGGTGAGCCGGGCGACGGCGGCGGCGAGCCGGGCGCGGTCGAGGCAGCCGACGGGCCGGTCGGGCAGCGTGAGGCCCTTCTCGGGGACCAGGTCGATCCGGATCCGGCCGTCGGCGGGGACGGTGCCGAGGGTGGCCATCGCGGCGCGGACGGCGGGCGGCCGGCCGTCGTAGTCGACGGGGGCGGCGCCGGCGAGGGCGGCGGTGCCGTGGTACTCGGGCGCCCAGAACCAGAGCGCGGTGCCGGCCGGGCAGCGGGCGGTCAGGGTGGTGCCGGTGCGGCGGACGGCGGGCTGCGCGTAGACGGCGGCGCCGAGGAGGAGTTCCTGGTTGCGGAAGGCCGAGTCGGCCGGGTCGACGGCGCCGGGCCCGCCGGGGCGGACGGTGACGAGCGGGGGCACGGGGGTGCGGGCGGTGGTCGCGGTGCCGCGGGGCGCGGCGTCCTGGCGCACCGGTTCGGTGGCCTCGGAACGGACCCGGGCGCCGATGGAGAAGATCGCGTCGGTCACCGGGTTGTCGAGGGTCTCGGGGTGGCGGCCCTTGGCGTAGTGGCCGAAGCCCAGGGAGTCGAGGGTGCGGGAGGTGTTCTCGGTGGTGAGGCTGGAGTAGGCGTCGGCGCCCTCGCCGCCGAGCAGCAGCGGTTCGTTGCCGCCGGGCAGCGGGCCGGGGTCGGTGCGGTACGCGGGCCACGCGTCGGCGCGGGCCGTCTCGGCGCCCACCGCCCGCTGCCACTCCCCGATCCGGGGCGCCCAGGCGACCTCGGCGCGCTGCTGCCGTTCGACGCGCATCCCCCCGACGGCCGTCTCGCCCGCCTGGGCGGCGAGCAGCAGCACGGCGGCGGCGACGGGCAGCGCGCGGGAGGCGCCGGCGGGGCGGGGGTCCGCGGCGGACCGGCCGGCGTGGCCGGCGGGCGCGCGGCGGGCGGCGCGGAGGGCGAGGAGCGCGGCGGCGAGGGCGAGCAGGGCCGCGGCGCCGGCCGCGGGGTAGGTCCAGGCGTCGATGTCGGGGCTGGTGCGGGCGGCGAGAGCGAGCGCCCCGAGGAGGACGGCGGCGCCGAGCAGGGCGGCGGGGCAGGGCACGCCCGGGGCGGCGGACAGCCAGGCGGCGACGAGGAGCAGGCCGCAGAGCACGAAGGTCTGGCGGTACGGGTTGCCGTTGGGCGAGGCGCCCGCGTGCCAGAGGAGGTGGGTCGGCCCCCACTGGAGGGAGAGCGTCACCAGGACGATCAGGACCGTCCAGGCCCGGCGGACGCGCGGGGCGACGGCCCGGTTGAAGGGCAGGGAGAGGGCGAGCACGAGCGCCGGCGTGCCGATGAAGAGGGCCGGCGTGTTCACCTGGGCGGTGGCGGGCAGGAGGCGGCCGAACAGCTCGGTCCAGGAGGCGGGCGCGAAGACGGTCTCGGGGGTCGGGTCGGCGTACTTCGTCCCGCTGAAGACGACGAGGACGAGCGGGGCGGCGAGCCCGACGCCGAGACAGACGGTCCACCCGGCGCGGAGCAGCGCGGCGAGGCGGCGGCGGGCGGCGGACGGGGCGCCCGGGGTGCCCTGGGCGTCGGCGGCGGGCGCGGCGCCCGTGACACCCGCACCGTTCGTGCCATCCGTGGCATCCGTACCGTCCGTGGCATCCGCGGTGAAGAGCCGAACGGCGAGGAAGAGGGCGGCGCCGAGGGTGGCCATGTAGGCGGTGTAGAAGTTCGCGATCCACGCGACGGCGACGACGAGCGGACCGAGGACGGGCCGGCGGCCGGTCCTGGCCCACTCCGCGACCAGGCAGAGCAGCGGGAAGGCGATGAGTCCGTCCAGCCACATGGGCACGGAGGCGCCGTGGTTGAAGGTCCAGCCGGAGAGCGCGTACGCGGCGCCGAGGAGCGCGGCGAGCGGCCACGGTCCGGCGGCCCGGCCCGCCGGGCGGAGCCGGATCAGCAGTGCGGCCATCGCCGCCCCCGCCGCGGCGATCTTGAGCACGGTGATGACGTACAGCGCGAGTTCCGGCCGGTCGGCCGGGAAGAGCACGACAAGCAGCGAGAAGGGGCTGCTCAGATAGGTGCCGATGTCGCCGAGGAAGCCCGCGCCGAAGCCGGAGTTCCAGTTGAGGAAGGCGTCCCCGTGGGTGTCGCCGAGGAGGAGGGCGCGCCAGTAGGCGTGGTACGGCAGGTACTGCTGGCCCAGGTCGACGACGTTGCGGGTGTACGGGCCGAGGGGGTGGCTGCGGGCCAGCGCGGTGGCCAGCACGAAGACCAGGGCGGCGAGCGGTCCGGCGGCGGCGGGGGCGAGCAGCAGCGGGTTCCGGGTGGCGCGGAGGCCGCCCCGTGCCCCGTCCCGGTCGGGGGCGGGCGCGGGTGTGGCGGCGGGTGGCACGGGTCCTCCAGGGAGCGCGAGGCTCGTCGGTCACCCGCGGCGAGCGCACGGCGGGACGGACCCATTACTCCTGGTTCGAGCGACCCGGAAAGGATCACCGGGCGATGTCCCGGCAGCCCCCGGGTGAACACCCGGTGTCGCCGCCGCCGTTCGGGGGAGGCGGCGGACCGGAGCGGGCTCCGGGGAGGGGCCGGACCGACGGGCCGCCCCTGACCCATGACCGGCCCACCGGCCGGCGACTCGGCCCTGGCCGGCGGTTCGCCCGCGGCCGACGGCTCAGCCCTGGCCGACCGGGAGGACGTCCGGCGAGAGGGCGCCCGCCTGGGCGGAGGCGGAGGTCATCCTCCGGCGGTGGTGGCGTCGGCACAGCACCTCGTACCCGACGACCTCCGGGGCGGTGTTCACGTCGCCGATGACGACCTGCTCGCCCTCGACGACCATGTGGCCGCCGACCGTGCGGGCGTTGTGGGTGGCGCGGGCGCCGCACCAGCACAGCGCCTCCACCTGGAGCTGTTCTATCCGGTCGGCGAGCTCGATCAGCCGCTGCGAGCCGGGGAAGAGCTTGGTCCGGAAATCGGTCGTGATGCCGAAGGCGTAGACGTCGAGCCCGAGGTCGTCGACGATGCGGGCGAGCTGGTCGATCTGCTCCGGGGCGAGGAACTGCGCCTCGTCCACGATCACGTAGTCCGCCTTGCCGCCCTTGGAGAGCTGGGCGACGAGGTACGCGTAGAGGTCCATACCCTCCGGGGCCTCGACGGCCTCGGTCACCAGGCCGAGCCGCGAGGACAGCTTGCCCGCGCCCGCCCGGTCGTCCCGGGTGAAGATCACGCCCTGGAGCCCGCGCGCGTCGCGGTTGTGCGCGATCTGGAGCGCCAGCGTGCTCTTTCCGCAGTCCATCGTTCCGGAGAAGAACACCAGCTCGGGCATGACGGGTCGAAGACCTTTCGGGGGTCGGAGGGAAGGGGGAGGGACGGGACGGCCGGGGCGCCGTCAGGAGCGGACCTCGAAGAGCGGCACGAGCTGCTCGGCGGGGGTCATCGACCCGTGCATGCCGGTCATCCGGGACTCCAGCGGCTCGCCGACCGAGGCGATCAGGGCCACGTCGTCGTGGGCGGCGGCGACGACGTCGCCGATCCGGCCGTACACCCGCTCGTCGACGGTGTCGCCGAACCAGCCGAGGTCGATGGCCTCGTCCCGGCCCGCGACCCAGAACTGCTCGCCGATGACCTCGCGCCAGCAGGTGAGGACGTCGGCCTCGGCGCCGGGGACGGCGTAGACGTGCCGGGCCCGGCCCTCGCCGCCGAGGAGGGCGACGCCGGCGCGCAGCTCCCAGTCCTCGTCGACGTCGATGCGGTGCTCCTCGTCGAAGGGGACGTCGACCATGCCGTGGTCGGCGGTGACGTACAGCGCGGAGCGGGCGGGCAGCTGCTCGGCGAGCCGCTGCACCAGCCGGTCGACGAGCATGAGCTGGCCGCGCCAGGCGTCCGAGTCGATGCCGAAGCGGTGCCCGGCGCCGTCGAGTTCGCTGTAGTACGTGTAGACCAGCGAGCGGTCGCCCGCGGCGAGCTGCTCGGCCGCGAGGTCCATCCGCTCCTCGCCGGAGAGCCGCCCGTGGAAGGTGCCGCCGCTGAGCGCGACCTGGGTGAGCGGGGTCTGCGCGAAGATCGGGGAGGACACCTGCGCGGTGTGGATCCCGGCCTCGTGGGCCAGCTGGAAGACGGTGGGGTACGGCTGCCACGCCTTCGGCGGGGTCCACGGACGCCACTTGAGCTGGTTCATCAGCTCGCCGGTCTCGGGGTTGCGGACCATGTAGCCGCCGAGGCCGTGGGTGCCGGGGTGGTGGCCGGTGCCGACGGAGGCGAGCGAGGTCGCGGTGGTGGCGGGGAAGCCTGCGGTGATCGGCAGGCCGGTGCCGCCGCGCGAGGAGCCGAGCAGCGAGGTCAGGTAGGGGGCCTCGGCCGGGTGGGCGAGGATCTGCTCCCAGCCGAGCCCGTCGACGAGGAAGACGCAGACCCGGTCGGCGGGGGCGAGTCCGGCGATCCGCGCCTCGAAGCCCGGCACGCCCTGGCCCGCGACGAGGGTCGGCAGCAGGTCGCCGAGGGAGCCGGAGCCGTACGCGGGCACCGGGGCGGACTCCGGGGCGAGCGGGACCGGGTCGTCCGGCCAGCCGTGGGAGACGGAGGTCGGCTGGGCCATCAGCGGCCGGCCGTGGGGGCGGTCGCGGCGGTGGCCTCGGAGAGCGCCTGGGCGAAGACGAGGGTCTGCCGGACGGTGTCCGGGCCATCGCCGGCCTCGCTGACCCGCAGGCTGAGGTCGTCCGCGGTGGCGTTGCCGGTGTAGCCGTGGTCGGCGTCGCAGTTCGGGTCGCCGCAGGCGGCGGGCTCCAGGTCGATCCGGGAGACGGCGCCCCAGCCGATGGTGAGGACGACCTCGCGGGGGACGGAGCCCGGGGTGTACGACTCCGGGTTGGCCACGACGCGGCTGACCACGACCGACGAGATCCGGTCGAGCTTCACGGACTCGGTGGAGGTGGTGGCGTACGGGCTCGGGGAGCTGCTGTCGGCGGCCTGCTCGTCGGTGTGGCTGACGATGAAGCGGCTCGGGGTCAGCACGAGGACGGTGACGTGGCGCCGGACCTCGTTGGCGTCGAAGGTGGTCTCCTGGTGGACCACGTACGACGCGACGTCCTCGCCGCCGACGGCGGCCTCCACCGCCTCGGCCACGAGTGCCGGGTAGTAGCCGCTGCGCTCGATCGCCGCGCGCAGCCCCTGGGTCGTCGTACCGCTCTTCGCCATGGACTCCATCCTACGGGGCTGCGGGGGCCCTCCGACCCTTCAGTAGCTTGGCAGGCGGCGCGGGCCGAGGTCGGTGGTGGGCGCGGGCGGGGCGAGGCGGACCGCGGCGCCCAGGACCGAGACGCCGCTCGGGGCGACCACGGCCGGCTCGAGCACCACGGAGACGATCTCCGGATGGTCGTCGACGAGCCGGGAGACCCGGAGCAGCAGCTCCTCCAGGGCGGGGGTGTCGACGGGGGCCGAGCCGCGCCAGCCGAAGAGCAGCGGGGCGGTGCGGATGGAGCGGACCAGCTCGGCGGCGTCCCGGTCGGTGGCGGGGACCAGCCGGTGGGCGGTGTCGCCGAGCAGTTCGGAGGCGGCGCCGGAGAGCCCGAAGGAGAGGACGGCGCCGACGGCGGGGTCGATCGCGGCGCGGATCACGGTGTCCACGCCCCGGGGTGCCATCGCCTGGACGACGGGCTGGAGCTCTTCGGGCTTGCCGAGGACCTCGGTCAGCTCGGCGTAGGCGGTGCGCAGCTGCTCCTCGGTGGCCAGGTCGAGCCGGACGCCGCCGAGGTCGGGGCGGTGGCGCAGGTGGGGGGCGGTGGTCTTGAGCGCCACCGGGTAGCCGAGCCGGGCGGCGGCCAGGGCGGCCTCGTCGGGGCCGGGCGCGGGGAGGGCGGGGCGCAGCGCGATGCCGTACCGGCCGAGGAGCTCGCCCGCCTCGTCGGTGGTGAGGGTGACGCCCCGGGACTCCTGTCCGGCGCCCCGCTCGCCGAGCACCCGGTCGATGAGGGCGGCGGCGCCGGCCTCGTCGATGGAGTCGTACTCCGGGACCCGTCCCGGTTCGGCGGCCTGCCGTCGCCACTGGCCGTACCGCACGGCCTCGGCGAGCGCCCGCACGGCCCGTTCCGCGGCGGGGTAGGCGGGGATGTTCCGCTCGGGGGCGTTCCCCTCGGGGGCGTCCGGCGCGGAGGGCTCGGGCGAGGGGGGCTCCGGCGCGGAGACCTCGGGCGCCGAGGACTCGGGGGCGGAGGCCGCCGGGGCCGGGGTGCCGGGCCCGGCCGGGATCCGGGGCGCGGGGGTGGTGGCCGGGCGGCGGGTGCGGCTGCCCGGCGGGCGGGTGCTGGTGGCGGCGGAGAGGGCCTCGGCGAGGCCCCCCATCTCGACGTGCACGACGACGACCGGCTTGGCGGCCCCCGCCTCCCCGCCGCCGGCGACGGCCTCGCGGAGGGAGGCGGCCAGCACCTCGGTGGTGCCCTGGACGCCCACCCAGGGGATGGCGGTGACGACGACCGCGTCGCAGGAGTCGTCGGCGAGGGCGGCGGCGAGCGCGTCCCGGAAGTCGGCGGGGGTGGCCGCGGTCGTGAGGTCGAGCGGCCGCTGCGGGCGCAGCCCCTCGGTGAGGCAGGCGTCGTACGTGAGGAGGCCGAGGGACTCGGAGTTGCCGAGGATCGCGACGCGCGGCCCGGCGGGCAGCGGCTGGCCGGCGAGCAGCACTCCGGCGTCGACCAGTTCGGTGACGGTGTCGACGCGGATGACGCCGGCCTGGCGCAGCAGCGCGGAGACGGTGGCGTGCGGGACGCGGGTGACGGGGACGCGGTGGCCGGGCGGGGCGCTGCCGCTGTGGCGGGCGCCCTTGACCACGACGACCGGCTTGACGGCGGCGGTGCGGCGGGCCAGCCGGGTGAACTTGCGCGGGTTGCCGATCGACTCCAGGTAGAGGAGGACGACGTCGGTCGCCGGGTCGTCGTACCAGTGCTGGAGGAGGTCGTTGCCGGAGAGGTCCGCGCGGTTGCCCGCGGAGATGAAGGAGGAGAGGCCGGCGCCGCGCCGGTGCAGTCCGGCGAGGAGGGCGATGCCGATGGCGCCGGACTGGGTGAAGAGGCCGATGCGGCCGGCGGCGGGCATCTCGGGGGCGAGGGAGGCGTCGAGCCGGACGTCGGGCGCGGTGTTGATGATCCCGAAGGCGTTGGGGCCGATGATCCGCATGCCGTACGAGCGGGCCTGCCGGACCAGCGCCCGCTGCCGCTCGCGGCCCTCGGGGCCGCTCTCGGCGTAGCCGGCGGAGAGGACGACGAGGCCGCGCACCCCGTGCTCGCCGCAGTCGGCGACGACCTCGGGGACCCGCTCGGCGGGGACGGCGACGATCGCGAGGTCGACGGGGGCGCCGATGGCGGAGACGGAGGGGAAGGCGGGCACGCCGTCGAGTTCGGTCGTGCCGGCGTCGAGCGCGGGGTTGACCGCGTAGACCCGTCCGGTGAAGCCGGCGCCCAGCAGGTTCTTGAGGACGGTGCGGCCGACGCCGCCGGGGGTGCGGCCGGCGCCGACGACGGCGACGGCGCCGGGGGCGAGGAGGCGCTGGACGGAGCGGGCTTCGGCGCGCTGCTCGCGGGCGCGCTGGACGGCGAGGGAGCGGTCGGTCGGTTCGAGGTCGAGGTGGAGCCGGACGGAGCCGTCCTCGAAGCTGCGCTTCTGGGTGTAGCCGGCGTCCGTGAAGACCTTGATCATCTTGGTGTTGGCGGGGAGCACCTCGGCGGCGAAGCGGCGGATGCCGCGCTCGCGGGCGACGGCCGCGATGTGTTCGAGGAGTGCGGAGGCCACGCCCCGGCCCTGGTGGGCGTCCTGGACGAGGAAGGCGACCTCGGCCTCGTCGGCGGGGGTGGTGGCGGGGCGCCCCCGGTCGTCGATCCGGTCGTAGCGGACGGTGGCGATGAACTCGCCGCCGACGGTGGCGGCGAGCCCGACCCGGTCGACGAAGTCGTGGTGGGTGAAGCGGTGGACGTCCTTGGCGGAGAGCCGGGGGTAGGGGGCGAAGAAGCGGTAGTACTTCGACTCGTCCGAGACCTGCTCGTAGAAGCTGACGAGCCGGTCGGCGTCGTCGGCGGTGATGGGCCGGATGCGCGCGGTGCCGCCGTCGCGGAGCACGACGTCGGCCTCCCAGTGGTCGGGGTAGGCGTGCTCCTCCGGGGCCGCCGGCTCCCCCGGCCGCCCCCTGTCCGTCCCGCCCGTTCCGTCCGTCTGCTCCGACGCGCTGTGCATGGGGCAAAGCCTACGGCCGGGGCCTGGCGGCGGCACCGTCCGCGCGCCCCCTCCTTGGCCGCGCACGGCTCGCGCGGCCCCTCTCCCCCGTGCAAGGTGGGAGGGGCCGAACGTCGCACGGATGCGGGTCGAAGGTCGGCAGGAGCACGCCGCAACCCGTGAGAGACTGGTCTAGACAACCCGCCGAAGACCTGAAGGGCAACACCATGGCTGAGCGCCGCGTCAACGTCGGTTGGGCCGAGGGCCTGCACGCCCGCCCCGCCTCCATCTTCGTCCGTGCCGCCACGGCCTCCGGTGTCCCGGTGACCATCGCCAAGGCCGACGGCAACCCGGTGAACGCCGCCTCCATGCTCGCGGTGCTCGGCCTGGGCGCGCAGGGCGGCGAGGAGATCGTGCTCGCGTCGGACGCCGAGGGCGCCGAGGCCGCACTGGACCGCCTCGCCCGGCTGGTCGCCGAGGGCCTGGACGAGCTCCCCGAGACGGTCTGACCCGGCGGGTCGCTCCTCTCTTCCCGGACGGCCGTGTCCCCGGAATTCCCGGCGGACGCGGCCGTCCGGCTTTTCCAGAAGCGCGAATTTCCTTTTTCCGGGCAGCGCGAAGAAGCCCCCGGAATTCCTATTCTTTGTATACGGCGCCCGTGTTAATTCCGGACGCTCGCCGTGTTGACGGCATGTTGCGAAACCCTCACGCGGCCCCGCTCGTACCTTTTCAGCCGGTGCAGCGGCAGGGCGCGCTCGGCGTGCAGGGCGGTCAGCGCGCGGGCCCGCTCGGCGTCCCCGCGCGCGATGGCGTCGACGATCGCGCCGTGCTCGGCCCAGACGTCCACCGGCCGGTCCGGCCGGTCCACCGCGTACATCCAGGCGATCTTGTGCCGCAGCTGGGTGAGCAGGGCGGTGAGCGCCGGGCTGCCGGACGCCTGCGCGAGCGTCTCGTGGAACCAGCCGCCGAGCGCCCTCAGGTCCTCCTCCTGCCCCCTGCGGGCCCGCTCCTGCCCCAGCCTGACCAGGCCGCGCAGCACCTTGAGGTGGGCCTCGGTGCGCCGCTGGGCCGCGCGGGCGGCACCGAGCGGTTCGAGCAGCGCCCGTACGTCGAGGAGGTCGGCGGCCTCCTGGTCGGTGGGTTCGGCGACCTGGGCGCCCGCGTGCCGGCGGCTGACGACGAAGCCCTCGGACTCCAGGGTGCGCAGGGCCTCGCGGACCGGGACGCGGGAGACCCCGTAGCGGCGGGCGAGCTGGTCCTCGGTCAGCCGGCTGCCGGGCCCGAAGACCCCCGAGACGATGTCGTCCCGGATCGCCGTGCATACCGATTGCGCGGGAACCCGCATGTCCGACCTCCGTTTTCGCTCCGCGCGCACCGAATTCGAGCGGCGCGTCCTGCGCGACTCTATTGCAGTGTGCCGGAAATTCCGATGCCCCCTCGGAATTCCTCCGGTCCGCGGGCAGCGAAAAGGCCCCGGCTCACCAGGAGCCGGGGCCTTTCGCCGCGAAGGGGGCGCGCGGAGGGTCAGAGGCTGACGCCGCGGGCGCGGAGGTACGCGATGGGGTTGATGTCGGAGCCGTACTCGGCGGTGGTCCGGGCCTCGAAGTGGAGGTGCGGGCCGGTGGAGTTGCCGGTCGAGCCGGAGACGCCTATCTGCTGGCCGGGCTCGACGCTCTGGCCGACGTAGACGCCGATCGACGACAGGTGCCCGTACTGGGTGTAGGTGCCGTCGTTCATCCGGATGACGATGTTGTTGCCGTACGCGCCGCCCCAGCCGGCCTCGACGACGGTGCCGGAGCCGACGGAGACGACCGTGCTGCCGTAGGCGGCGTGGAAGTCGATGCCGGAGTGGCTGCCGGAGGACCAGAGCGAGCCACCGGTCTTGTAGCCGGTGGAGACGTACGAGCCGGCGACCGGGAGGTTGAAGGAGGCGAGGCGGCGGCGCTCGGCCTCGCGGGCAGCGCGCTCCTTGGCCTCGCGGATCTCCTGGGCGCGGGCCTCGGCCTTGCGCTTCGCCTCGGCGCGCGCCCTGGCCCGGGCCTCGGCCTCGGCGGCCTCCTGCTCCTGGGCGGCGGCCTGCGCGCTGACCTGGTCGGCGAGGGACTCGTCGGCGATGACCCGGGTCAGGCCGGTGTCCTCGGGGGAGCGGTCGCCCGTGTCCGCGGCGAGCGCCGGGGAGGCGAGGGTGCCGACGACACCGGTGGTGGCGAGTGCGGCGACACCGGCGACGCCGGCGCTGCGGCGAGCCAGTCGGCTCGCACCACGATGCTTCCCGGTGGCACGGGTGAACGCCAAGACGGTTCCTTTCCTTCCTTCTCGCCTACCGGGTTAGCTGACGGGTTCGGAGCAGGAAGGTCTCCTACGGACCCCTCCGCGCGGCGAAGGCGTCCGATTCACCCCAGGGACTTCATGGGTCCCCGGCTCCCCAGGCTCGCGCCTGACGGGGACTCGGCGATGGCTGTCCGGTTGCCGCGGGTGCGGCGCGTGCGTCGGTCGGACAGCCGGACCGACGCTAGGCCGGACGGATGTCAATCGCCAAACAGACGCGCTGATTTGTAAGACATGCCACAGGGCATACGATCACCCTTAAGTCCATAACGGACAAAGCGGAGGTCTCCGATGCTTCGGGGCATCGGAGACCTCCGCTCGGCTCCTCGCGGACCGGACGGCGGGTCAGCTCACCACGGTCACGTCGCCGATGCCGAGGGCCCGCACCGGCTCCTCGATCTGCGAGGCGTCGCCCACCAGGACGGTCACCAGCCGGTCCACCGGGAAGGCGCTCACCACGGCGGCCGTGGCCTCGACCGTGCCGGTCTCGGCGAGCCGCGCGTACAGGCGTCCCTGGTAGTCGTCCGGCAGGTGCTGCTCGACCTGGTCGGAGAGGGTCGCGGCGACCGAGGCGGCCGTCTCGTACTTGAGCGGGGCCACGCCCACCAGGTTCTGCACGGCGACGTCCCTCTCGGCGTCGGTCAGACCGCCCTCCGCCAGGGTCCTGAGCACCTGCCAGAGGTCCTCCAGGGCCGGACCGGTATTGGGGGTGTCCACCGAGCCGCTGATGGCGAGCATCGAGGCGCCGTGGCCCTCGCCGTCGGAGCGGAGCACCTGCCCGAAGGCGCGCACGCCGTACGTGTACCCCTTCTCCTCCCGCAGGACGGCGTCCAGACGGGACGTCAGGGTGCCGCCGAGGCAGTAGACGCCGAGGACCTGCGCCGCCCACACGGCGTCGTGCCGGTCCGGGCCGATCCGGCCGATGAGCAGCTGGGTCTGCACGGCCCCGGGGCGGTCGACGATGACGACCCGTCCGGTGTCGTCGGCGGTCAGCGGCTCCATCGGGCGCGGCGCGGCCGGCTTGCCGGTCCAGCCGCCGAGGGTCTCGGCGAGGATCGCGTCCAGGTCGACGCCGGCGAGGTCGCCGACGACGACCGCGGTGGCGGAGGCGGGCCGCACGTGCGCGTCGTAGAAGGCGCGGACGGCGGCGGCGTCGATGGCCTCCACGGTCTCCTTGGTGCCCTGGCGGGGCCGGGAGATGCGGGTGGCGGCCGGGAAGAGCTCCTTGTAGAGCTGCTTGGCCGCGCGGCGGCCCGGGTTGGCGGCCTCGTGCGGGATCTCGTCCAGCCGGTTGGCCACCAGGCGCTTGACCTCGTCGGCGTCGAAGGCCGGGGAGACCAGGGCCTCGGCGACGAGGCCGAGCGCCTTGCGGAGCCGGGAGACCGGGACCTCCAGGGAGACCCGGACGCCGGGGTGGTCGGCGTGCGCGTCGAGGGTGGCGCCGCAGCGCTCCAGCTCGGCCGCGAACTCCTCGGCGCCGCGCTCGATGGTCCCCTCGGAGAGGGCGCGCGCCATGATCGTGGCGACGCCGTCGAGGCCCTCGGGCTCGGCGTCCAGGGGGGCGTCGAGGAAGATCTCGACGGCGACGACCTGCTGGCCGGGGCGGTGGCAGCGCAGCACCGTCAGGCCGTTGTCGAGCGCGCCGCGCTCGGGGGCCGGGAAGGCCCAGGGGCGGGCCGCGCCGGGCTGCGGCTGGGGGTGGAACTCCATGCTGGTCAGGGACTCGGCGGCGTCGGTCACTGGTCGGCTCCTTCTTCGTCGTCGCCGTCGGCGCTGTCTTCGGTGGCCACCGGCTCGTAGACCAGTACCGCGCGGTTGTCGGGGCGCAGCCGGGCCGCGGCGACCTCCCGCACCTCCTCCGCGGTGACGGAGAGGACGCGGTCGACGGCGGTCAGGGCGAGCTGCGGGTCGCCGAACAGCACGGCGAAGCGGCACAGTTCGTCCGCGCGGCCGGCGACGGTGCCGAGCCGGTCGAGCCACTCGCGCTCCAGCTGGGCCTGGGCGCGCTCCATCTCCTCCGCGGTCGGGCCCTCGGCGGCGAAGCGGGCCAGCTCCTCGTCGACGGCCGTCTCGACGTCGGGGACCTCGACGCCGCCGGAGGTCTTGACGTCCAGCCAGCCGAGCGAGGGGGCGCCGGCGAGCCGCAGCAGGCCGAAGCCGGCGGCGACGGCGGTGCGGTCGCGGCGGACCAGCCGGTTGTGCAGGCGGGAGGACTCGCCGCCGCCGAGCACGGTGAGGGCGAGGTCGGCCGCGTCGCACGCGCGCGTGCCGTCCTCCGGCAGCCGGTAGGCCGCCATCAGGGCGCGGGCCGGGACGTCCTCGACGACGACCTCGCGCAGCTGGCCGCCGATGACGTCCGGCAGGCCGCCGTCGCGCGGGGCGGGCTTGCCGTCGTGGCCGGGGATGGAGCCGAAGTACTTCTCGATCCAGGCGAGCGTCCGCTCCGGGTCGATGTCGCCGACGACCGAGAGGACCGCGTTGTTGGGCGCGTAGTAGGTGCGGAAGAAGTTCCGCGCGTCCTCCAGGGTGGCCGCGTCCAGGTCCGCCATCGAGCCGATGGGGGTGTGGTGGTACGGGTGGCCCTCGGGGTACGCGAGGGCGGTGAGCCGCTCGAACGCGGTGCCGTAGGGCACGTTGTCGTACCGCTGGCGGCGCTCGTTCTTCACGACCTCCCGCTGGTTCTCCATCGACTTGTCGTCGAGGGCGGCGAGCAGCGAGCCCATCCGGTCGGCCTCCAGCCAGAGCGCGAGCTCCAGCTGATGGGTCGGCATGGTCTCGAAGTAGTTGGTGCGCTCGAAGCTCGTGGTGCCGTTGAGGGAGCCGCCGGCGCCCTGGACGAGCTCGAAGTGCCCGTTGCCGTGGACCTGCTGCGAGCCCTGGAACATCAGGTGCTCGAAGAGGTGGGCGAGGCCCGTGCGGCCCTCGGCCTCGTGACGGGAGCCGACGTCGTACCAGAGGCAGACCGCGGCGACCGGGGTCAGGTGGTCCTCGGAGAGCACCACGCGCAGGCCGTTCGCCAGCCGGTGCTCGGTCGCTGTCAGGCCGCCGGAGCCGGCCCCGGCCGTGGCCGTGTGACCCATGGGCATGTACGTCCCTTCGATCGCGATCGTGAAAAGTCCTGCCACTGTATGCAAGCGTGCCGACACCTGGCGAAGTTCCCGGCCACCTGATGTGTCCCTCGTCCGGGTCGGGGTCCGCGTCGTCGGTGACGCGGTCGACCGGGTCGGGGTCCGCGTTGTCGGTGGCACGGTCCACAATGGTCCGCGTCAGACTCAAGCTTTGCCGGAGAAGGAGCCGCAGCCGCGATGGCCCGCCGCAGCACGAAGACACCGCCGCCGGACGACACGTACGAGGAGAGGATCCTCGACATCGACGTCGTCGACGAGATGCAGGGCTCCTTCCTCGAGTACGCCTACTCGGTGATCTACTCGCGCGCGCTGCCCGACGCCCGCGACGGCATGAAGCCGGTCCAGCGGCGCATCGTCTACCAGATGAACGAGATGGGCCTGCGCCCGGACCGCGGCTTCGTCAAGTGCGCCCGCGTGGTCGGCGAGGTCATGGGCAAGCTGCACCCGCACGGCGACGCCTCGATCTACGACGCCATGGTCCGCATGGCGCAGCCGTTCTCGATGCGCGTGCCGCTGGTCGACGGCCACGGCAACTTCGGTTCGCTGGGCAACGACGACCCGCCGGCCGCGATGCGGTACACCGAGTCGCGGATGGCGCCGGCCGCCCTGCTGATGACCGAGTCCATCGACGAGGACACGGTCGACTTCGCCCCCAACTACGACGGCCAGGAGCAGGAGCCGGTCGCGCTCCCCGCCGCGTACCCGAACCTGCTGGTGAACGGCGCCTCGGGCATCGCGGTCGGCATGGCGACCAACATGCCTCCGCACAACCTCGGCGAGGTCGTCGCGGCCGCCCGCCACCTGATCCGGTACCCGAACGCGGACCTGGACGCGCTGATGCGCTTCGTCCCGGGCCCCGACCTGCCGACCGGCGGCCGGATCGTCGGCCTGAACGGCATCCGGGACGCGTACGAGTCGGGCCGCGGCACCTTCAAGATCCGCGCCACGACCTCGGTGGAGACGGTGACGGCCCGCCGCAAGGGCATCGTCGTCACCGAGCTGCCCTTCACGGTCGGCCCCGAGAAGGTCATCTCCAAGATCAAGGACCTGGTCGGCTCGAAGAAGCTCCAGGGCATCGCCGACGTCAAGGACCTCACCGACCGGGCCCACGGCCTGCGCCTGGTCATCGAGATCAAGAACGGCTTCGTGCCCGAGGCCGTCCTGGAGCAGCTCTACAAGCTGACGCCGATGGAGGAGTCCTTCGGCATCAACAACGTGGCCCTGGTGGACGGCCAGCCGCTGACCCTGGGCCTCAAGGAGCTCCTGGAGGTCTACCTCGACCACCGCTTCGAGGTGGTCCGCCGCCGCTCCGAGTACCGCCGCGGCAAGAAGCGCGACCGGCTCCACCTGGTCGAGGGCCTGCTCGTCGCGCTCCTCGACATCGACGAGGTCATCCGCCTCATCCGGGAGAGCGAGAACTCGGCGCAGGCCAAGGAGCGCCTGATGGAGCGCTTCTCGCTGAGCGAGATCCAGACCCAGTACATCCTGGACACCCCGCTGCGCCGGCTCACCAAGTTCGACCGGATCGAGCTGGAGACCGAGCGCGACCGGCTCACCGGCGAGATCGACGAGCTGACCGGGATCCTGGAGTCCGACGC
Source organism: Streptomyces filamentosus (assembly GCF_014654895.1). Lineage (GTDB taxonomy): Bacteria > Actinomycetota > Actinomycetes > Streptomycetales > Streptomycetaceae > Streptomyces > Streptomyces filamentosus. The sequence goes on from NZ_BNBE01000001.1 coordinate 822,442, forward strand.
GGAGCTGCGCAAGCTGGTCTCGGCGGAGCTGGCGTCGGTCGCGAAGAAGTTCGCCACCGACCGGCGCACGGTCCTCCTGGAGTCGGCGGGCGCCCCGGTCGCGGCCGTCCCGCTGGAGGTCGCGGACGACCCCTGCCGGGTGCTGCTGTCCTCGACCGGCCTGCTGGCGCGGACGGTCTCGGCGGAGCTGCCGCCGGTCGACCCGGAGGCGAAGCGGGCCAAGCACGACGTGATCGTCTCCTCGGTGGCGGCCACCCAGCGCGGCGACGTCGGCGCGGTGACCTCGGCGGGCCGGCTGCTGCGGGTGGCCGTGATCGACCTGCCGCAGCTGCCCGACACGGCCGCCGCGCCGAACCTGGCGGGCGGCGCGCCGCTGAGCGAGTTCCTGTCCCTGGAGGGGGACGAGACGGTGGTCTGCCTGACCACCCTGGACGAGTCCTCCCCCGGTCTCGCGCTGGGCACCCTCCAGGGCGTGGTCAAGCGAGTGGTTCCGGACTATCCGGCGAACAAGGACGAGCTGGAGGTCATCACCCTCAAGGAGGGCGACCGGATCGTCGGCGCGACCGAGCTGCGGACGGGCGAGGAGGACCTGGTCTTCATCACCTCCGACGCCCAGCTGCTGCGCTACCCGGCCTCGCAGGTGCGGCCGCAGGGCCGTCCGGCCGGCGGCATGGCGGGCATCAAGCTGACGGCGGGCGCCGAGGTGCTGTCCTTCGGCGCGGTGGACCCGGCGGGCGACGCCGCCGTGTTCACGGTGGCGGGTTCGACCGGCACCCTGGACGGCTCGGCGGCGACGTCGGCGAAGCTGACCCCGTTCGACCAGTACCCGCGCAAGGGCCGGGCCACCGGCGGCGTGCGCTGCCAGCGCTTCCTGAAGGGCGAGGACGTGCTGATCCTGGCCTGGGCGGGCGCCCTGCCGGCCCGTGCCGCGCAGAAGAACGGCACCCCGGTGGAGCTTCCGGAGCCGGACCCGCGCCGCGACGGCTCGGGCACCCCGCTGCCGCAGCCGGTCGACGTGGTGGCGAGCCCGGCGGTCTGACCGCCTCAGGCGCTCCCGTACGGGACGAGGCCCCCGCTCCTTACGGAAGGAGCGGGGGCCTCGTCGTGCCCGCGGCCCCGGTTTCGGGTGCGGGCCGCGTCAGGAGCGTGCGGCGCCGGGGGCGTACACCGCCTCGATGCCGGCGACGATCAGCCGCAGCCCCTCCTCGAAGCGCTCGTCGTACCCGGCGAAGATCTCCGCACCGGCCGCCGCCGCGAGGGGGTACGCGGCGAGGCGGCGGGCGCGCTCCTCGACGTCGAAGCCCTCCCGGGGCTCTCCGGGGAGGGACTCCGCGCCCTGCTCCTCGGTGACGAAGCCGAGCGTGTACATGTACGCCGTGGTGCTGGCCCGCACGGCCTCGCGCAGCGAGAACCCGGCGTCGACGAGGGCGCCGAGCTGGCGCTCCATGTCCCGGGCGTGGTCGGTGCCGGTGAACCGGGCGCCGCTGTAGACCTTGGCGCCGTCGCGGTAGCGCAGCAGCCCCGCGCGCAGGCCGCGGTTGGAGGTGAGCATCAGTTCCTGCCAGCTCGCCGTCCCGGCCGGGCGGGCGTCCGGGTCGGCGACCATCCGGCGGTACATGACGGTCGCCATCTCGTCGAGCAGGGCCTGCTTGTTCTTGAAGTGCCAGTACAGGGCCGGGGCCTGGACGTGCAGCTCCTGGGCGATGGCGCGGAGCGTGAGGCCCTCCAGACCGCGTTCGTTCAGCAGGTCGAGCGCGGTCTCCGCCACCTGGCCGGGGTCCAGCTTGGTCGTCTTCTTGGTCGCCACCCCGTCACGGTATCCCCTTGACTCCTTAACGTCGTTAAAGAGATGCTGGGGATGCCTGGATTTAACAGTGTTAAGGACTGGAGGCGATCAGCCGTGCCCGAGGACAGGTCAGCCGCGCCCGAGGACAGGAACGGGAACACCAACACCGACACCGACGTCGTCATCGCCGGCGCGGGCCCGACGGGGCTCGTGCTCGCCCTCGACCTCGCCCGCCGGGGCGTCCGCGCGCTGCTCCTGGAGCGCGCGGACGGCCTCTTCCCCGGCTCGCGCGGCAAGGGGCTCCAGCCCCGCAGTCAGGAGGTCCTGGACGACCTCGGGGTGCTGCCCGGGGTGCTCGCGGCGGGGAGCGCGTACCCCCGGATGCTGGCCTGGGAGGGCACCGAGCGGCGCGGCGAGTGGGACATGATCGAGCGCTCGGAGCCCACCGAGCGGGTGCCGTACGCGAACACCCTGCTGATCCCCCAGTCCCGCACCCAGGAGCTGCTGTACGAGCGGCTGACGGCGCTCGGCGGCGGCGTCCGCTTCGGCACCGCGCTCACCGGCCTCCGCCAGGACGACGGGGGCGTGGAGGCGGAGCTGGGCACCGGGGAGACGGTCCGGGCCGCCTTCCTGGTCGGCGCCGACGGCGGCCGCTCCACCGTCCGCCGGGCCCTCGGCATCGGCATGACCGGCGAGACCGTGGACCCGCGCCCGATGCTCGTCGCCGACGTGCGGATCGCCCCGGGGGCGGTGGCCGACCGGGACCACTGGCACGTCTGGCGGGCGCCGGACGGCGGGGTGGCGCTCTGCCCGCTGCCGGGCGACGGCGGCCTGTTCCAGCTCGCCGCCACCTTCGAGGACCCGGCCGCCCCGGTGGACACCACCCCGGAGGGCGTCCGCGCGCTGCTCGCGGCCCGCACCCCGCTGTCCCCCGACGAGATCGCGGAGGTCCCCTGGGCCTCGGACTACCGCGCCCGCGCGGCGCTGGCGGACCGCTTCCGGGAGGGCCGGGTCTTCCTCGCGGGCGACGCCGCCCACGTCCACTCCCCCGCCGGCGGCCAGGGCCTCAACACCGGCGTCCAGGACGCGTACAACCTCGGCTGGAAACTCGCCCAGGTCCTGCGCCACGGCGCCCCCGCCGCGCTCCTCGACAGTTACGAGGCCGAGCGCCGCCCGGTCGCGGCGGACGTCCTGGGGCTCAGCACCCGCCTCCACCGCGCGACCGCCGACGGCGACGCGCCCCAGCGGGGCGGGGAGGTCCAGCAGCTCGGCCTCGGCTACCGGGGCTCGGCCCTCGCCGTGGACACCCGCCCCCGGACGCCCGGGGACGCCCTGCGCGCGGGCGACCGCGCCCCCGACGGCCCGTACGCCGGGGGACGCCTCTTCGACCTCTTCCGGGGCCCGCACTTCACCCTGCTCGCCGTCGGCACGGCCGCTCTCCCGGACGCCCTCCCGGAGCCGGTCCGCGCGGCCCGCCTCCCCGCCGACGAGGCGTACGGCACGGGCCTCTTCCTGATCCGCCCGGACGGTTACGTGGGTTGGGCCGGCGACCGCGCCGACGCGGGCCTCGACGCCTATCTGACGGCTCTCGGCCTGACCCGTGCGGCCGCGCCGAGAGCCGTACCGGAGGGCATGCCGGCCTGAGGGACGGCTACCGCTCCGGCGGCAGCTCGTCCTCCGCCCGCGGCTCGTCGTCCTGGGGCACGTAGCGCAGGACGCCCCACAGGGCGTGCTCGTCCGGGGTGTCGTCGGGGCCGTCGAGCTCGCACCCGGCGAGCTCCTTGCGCAGGGCCGCCGCGTCGACGCCGGAGCCGATCAGGACGAGCTGCGAGAGCCGCTCCTCCCCGGCCGGCCAGGGCTCCGGGTAGAAGCGCAGGAAGCGGCCGACCGCGTGCACCCGATAGCGGTGGGCGGGGTCGGCGGGGCCGAGGTCGACGAAGCCCTTGAGGCGGTACAGCCCCTGGGGGCGGGCGTCGAGGAAGGCCATCAGCCGGCGCGGGTGCAGCGGCACGGCCGTGGTCAGGGAGACGGTGTCGTAGGCGGCGTGCGGGTGGGCGTGCTCGTCCTCGTCGCCGTAGAGGACGTCCTCGATCGACATCTGGCCGGTGATCTCGCCCTCCGGGACGACCCGGTCGAAGAGCAGCTCGGGGTCGATCCGGCCGTGCGCCGCCTCGATCACCGCGGCCCGCCCCGCGAGCCCCGCCACCGTCTCCCGGACGGCCCGCAGCCCGTCCGCCGGCACCCGGTCGGCCTTGTTGACGACGACGAGGTCGGCGAGGGCGAGGTGCCGGTCGGTCTCGGGGTGCCGCTCCCGGGTGGCGGCGAACTCGGCGGCGTCGACCACCTCGACGAGTCCGCCGTAGACGACCCGCCGGTTCTCGCTGGCGAGCAGCATCCGGATCAGTTCCTGCGGTTCGGCGAGTCCGCTGGCCTCGATCACGATCACGTCCAGCCGCAGCTCGGGCCGGGTGAGCACCTCCAGGTACTCGTCCAGCTCGCTCGCGTCCACCGCGCAGCACAGGCAGCCGTTCCCGAGGGAGACCGTGGACCCCACCTGTCCGGCGACGGTCATCGCGTCGATCCCGATGTCGCCGAAGTCGTTGACCATGACCCCGATCCGCGTGCCCCGGGCACTGCGCAGCAGATGGTTGAGGAGCGTGGTCTTCCCGGCCCCGAGAAACCCGGCGAGGACGACGACGGGGACCTGCTGCGCACTCAAGAAGCATGCCTTTCGCTGGGCGGGACGCGGACGAGCCGGATACGGTACGGACGCGGCCCCCGGCACGGACGCGGCCGGGGCCACAGCCGCGAAGTCGGACACGGACACGGCCCTCCAGGATAGGCAGCCCGTCCCGCCCCGGTCCCGCCCGCATTTCCGGTCGCGCGTGTCGCCCCCGTACCGTTTCCGCCATGAGCAGCACGGCACCGACCCCCTCCGCGCCGCCGGCCGTGCGCCGCCGGCGGCGGCTGGGATGGCCGCGGCGGGTCTTCTCGCAGGTGCTGCTGATGCAGCTGGCGGTCGCCTCGGGGGTGACCGTGCTCGCCACCGGGCTCTTCCTGGCCCCGCTGAGCGCCCAGCTCGACGACCAGGCCATGCGGCGGGCCCTCGCCATCGCGGAGACCATGGCCTCGCCCCGTACGGCCGCGGACCTGACCGGCGGCCCGTCCTCGGCGACCGGGCCGGTGCAGCGCGAGGCGGAACGGATCCGGACGGCGACCGGCGCCGAGTACGTGGTCGTCATGGACACGCGCGGGGTGCGCTGGTCGCACCCCGACCCCGCCCAGATCGGCCGGACCGTCTCCACCGACCCCAGCGAGGTCCTGGCGGGCCACGAGGTGATGGAGATCGACAGCGGCACCCTCGGCCGCTCCGCGCGCGGCAAGGCCCCGCTGCGGGACGCGGACGGCCGGCTCGTCGGCGCGGTCTCGGTCGGCATCGAGTACGACAGCGTCCGCGACCGGCTCCTCTCCGCCATCCCCGGCCTCCTCGCCTACGCGGGCGGCGCGCTCGCGGCCGGCGCGCTCGCCGCGTACCTGATCTCCCGGCGGATCCAGCGGCAGACCCGTGACCTGGCCTTCTCCGACATCTCGGCGCTGCTCGCCGAGCGCGAGGCGATGCTGCACGGCATCCGCGAGGGCGTGGTGGCGCTGGACCGGAAGGGTTCCGTACGGCTCCTCAACGACGAGGCCCAGCGGCTGCTCGGGCTCGGCCCCGAGGCCACCGGACGGCCGCTCGACGCGCTCCTCGGCCCCGGCCGCACCGCGGACGTGCTCATCGGCCGGGTGTCCGGCGCCGACCTGGTGACCGTCCAGGGGCACCGGGTGCTGATCGCCAACCGGATGCCGACCGACGACGGCGGCGCCGTGGCGACCCTGCGCGACCGCACCGAGCTGGAGCGGCTCGGCCGGGAGCTGGACTCCACCCGGGGCCTGATCGACGCCCTGCGCGCCCAGGACCACGAGCACGCCAACCGGCTGCACACCCTCCTCGGCCTGCTCGAACTGGAGCTGTACGAGGAGGCGGCCGACTTCGTCACCGAGGTCGTCGGGGTCCACCGGGCGACCGCCGAGCAGGTGACGGAGAAGGTCCACGACCCGCTGCTCGCGGCGCTCCTCGTCGGCAAGGCGACGGTCGCCGCCGAGCGGGGCGTCTCGCTGCTGATCGCCCCGGGCTCGCTGCTCCCCGACCGGCTGGTGGACCCGCGCGAACTGGTCACCGTCGTCGGCAACCTCGTCGACAACGCCCTGGACGCCGCCGCCGGCACCCCGGACGCCCGGGTCGAGGTCGGCCTGCGCGCCGACGGCCGGACGGTGGTCCTGCGGGTCGCCGACAGCGGCCCCGGCGTCCCCGAGGAGCACCGGGAGCTGATCTTCACCGAGGGGTGGACGACCAAGGCGCCGCCCGCCCACGGCGAACGCGGCATCGGCCTGGCGCTGGTGCGGCGGCTCGCCGAGCGGCGCGGCGGCCACGCGCGCGTGGCGGCGGGCCCGGCCGGCGGCGCGGAGTTCGCGGTGGTCCTCCCGGACGCCCTGACGGAACCGGCGCCGCCCGCCCCGCGCGGACCCGCGGACACCCCGGCCGAGGAGCTGCCCCGATGATCGACGTCCTCGTCGTCGACGACGACGCCCGCGTGGCGCGGGTGAACGCCGCGTACGTGACCAAGCTGCCCGGCTTCCGGGTTACGGCCACCGCCCACTCGGCGGCCGAGGCGCTGGCCGTCCTCGACGGGCGGCCCGTGGACCTGGTCCTCCTGGACCACTACCTCCCCGACGAGAACGGCCTCGCCGCCATCCGGGAGCTGCGCGCCCGCGGCCACCAGTGCGACGTGATCATGGTGACCGCGGCCCGGGACGTGGCGACGGTCCAGGCCGCGATGCGGCACGGGGCCCTCCAGTACCTGGTGAAGCCGTTCAACTTCGCCGGGCTGCGCACCAAGCTGGAGGCGTACGCGGCCCTCCGCCGCACCCTGGAGGGCGGCGGCGAGGCCGAACAGGCCGAGGTGGACCGGATCTTCGGCACCCTGGCGGCCGGCGCCGTCGCCCCCGACCTGCCCAAGGGGCACTCCCCGACGACGGCGGAGCTGGTCCGCCAGGCGCTGCTCGCCGCCGCCGGGCCGCTCTCCACGCAGGAGCTCGCCGAGCGGACCAGCGTCAGCCGCCAGACCGCCCAGCGCTACCTCAAGCTCCTCGAACGGACCGGACGGGTCCGGCTCTCCCTGCGGTACGGCGAGACCGGCCGCCCCGAGCACCGATACACGTGGGTCTCCTCGCCCTGAGGCCCGGCCGCCCGGCCCTCTGCTCCCGGCCCTCGGAGGGGCCGTCAGACGGCGCCGGCGCCGGTGAGCGCCCGCACCTCGGTCTCGGCGTGCCGCGCCTCGTCGGGCGGCTCGTGCGAGGTGACCGTCCCCAGCCAGCCGGCGAGGAAGCCGAGCGGGACGGAGACCAGGCCGGGGTTCTGCAGCGGGAAGAGCTGGAGGTCGACGCCGGGGAAGAGCGACTCGGGGCTGCCGGAGACGACCGGCGAGACCAGGACGAGCAGTACGGCGGGGACGAGCCCGCCGTAGACCGCCCAGACCGCGCCCCGGGTGGTGAACCGGCGCCAGAAGAGCGAGAAGAGCAGCACCGGCAGGTTCGCCGAGGCGGCCACGGCGAAGGCGAGGCCGACGAGGAAGGCCACGTTGAGGTCGGCCGCGAGCAGGCCGAGTCCGATCGCGACGGCCCCGATGACGGCGGCGGCCGTCCGCGCCACCGCGACCTCGCTGTACCGCTTCCCGCCGGACCGGCTCAGCGAGGCGTAGAGGTCGTGGGCGACGGAGGCCGACGAGGCCAGGGTGATCCCGGCGACGACGGCGAGGATGGTCGCGAAGGCGACGGCGGCGACGACCGCGAAGAGGACCGTGCCGCCGGTGGAGCCGGCTCCCCCGCCGAGGTCGAGCGCGAGCAGCGGGACGGCGGTGTTCCCGGAGGCGTTGGAGGCGCGGACCTCGTCGGAGCCGATGAGGGCGGCGGCGCCGAAGCCGAGGACGATCGTCATCAGGTAGAAGCCGCCGATGAGGCCGATGGACCAGATGACGGAGCGGCGGGCGGCCCGCGCGGTGGGCACGGTGTAGAAGCGGGACAGGATGTGGGGCAGTCCCGCGGTGCCGAGGACGAGCGCGAGGCCGAGGCTGATGAAGTCGAGCCGCGCGGTCCAGTCGCCGCCGTACTTCAGCCCCGGGCCGAGGAAGGCGTCGCCGTGCCCGCTCCGCTCGGCGGCGGTGCTCAGCAGGCTGTTGACGTCGCCGTGGAAGCGGATCAGGACGAGGACGGTGAGCGCGACGGTGCCGGCCATCAGCAGCACCGCCTTGACGATCTGGATCCAGGTGGTGGCCCGCATCCCGCCGAGCGACACGTAGATCACCATCAGGGCGCCGACGCCGATGACCGTCCAGGTCCGCGCCGCCGCGCCGGTGCCGCCGAGGAGGAGCGCGACCAGGCTGCCGGCGCCGACCATCTGGGCCACCAGGTAGAGCACGGAGACCGCCACCGAGGAGGTGCCGGCCGCGATCCGCACGGGTCGTTCGGACATCCGCGCGGCGACGACGTCGGCGAGGGTGAAGCGGCCGCAGTTGCGGACGAGTTCGGCGACGAGGAGGAGCACCACCAGCCAGGCGACCAGGAAGCCGACCGAGTAGAGCATGCCGTCGTAGCCGTAGAGCGCGATGAGGCCCGAGATGCCGAGGAAGGAGGCCGCGGACATGTAGTCGCCCGCGATGGCGAATCCGTTCTCCATCGGCGAGAAGAGCCGGCCGCCGGCGTAGAACTCCTCGGTCGAGCCGTGCCGGTCGCGGCTCACCCAGGTGGTGATGCCGAGGGTCACGGCGACGAAGGCGCTGAAGAGCAGCAGCGCGAGGGTCTGGTGGTCTCCGGTCACCACTGGCCCGCTCCTCTCGTCATCTCCTGGGTGTCCCAGCGCAGTTGCAGCGCGACCCGGTCCCGGCGCAGCCGGGCGTGCCGGGCGTAGGCCCAGGTGAGCAGGAAGGTGGTGAGGAACTGGCCGAGGCCGGCCACCATGGCGACGTTGACCGCGCCGGCCACCGGGCGGGCCATCAGGCCGGGGGCGGCGGTGGCGGCGACGACGTAGGCGAGGTACCAGAGGAGGAAGGCGAGGGTCGCGGGGAAGGCGAACCGGCGGTAGCGGCGCCGTACCTCCTGGAAGGCGGGGCTGCGCTGGACCTCCAGGTAGATCTCGGCCGCCCCGGGCACGCGGGGCGCGGGCGCGTCGGCCCGCTGTCGCGGGAACTCCGCGGCCCCTCCGTCCGTCCCGTCGTCCCGTGCCCCCGCACGCTCCTGCTCGTCCAGCTGCTCCACCGGTGAACTCTCCTTGTCAGCGAACCGTTTCGGCCGCGTGCCCAAGGATGGACAGAGTGGGCAGTTCCCGGACTCTTCTCCCCCGGTCTTCACCCCATCAGGTGACTGTTTCGCCATGGCCCCTGACAGGTCCGGGCCGATATGCGTATCGACGACAACCCTCACGGGTGAACGGCGCCGGCCCGGCCTCCGCGGGGTTGCGGGGGCCGGGCCGGGCGCGGAGCCGGGATCGGGTCAGGCGTCGATGCGGGAGCGGTCGAGCGTCGCCGCCGAGCTGGTGATGAACTCCTTACGGGGCGCCACGTCGTTGCCCATCAGCAGGTCGAAGACCTGCTCGGCCGCGTCCAGGTCGCCGATGTTGATCCGGCGCAGGGTGCGGTGGCGCGGGTCCATCGTGGTCTCCGCCAGCTGGTCGGCGTCCATCTCGCCGAGGCCCTTGTAGCGCTGGATGGCGTCCTTGTAGCGGACGTTCTTGCGCTGGAACTCCAGGAGCGTCTGCCGCAGCTCGGCGTCCGAGTACGTGTACACGTACTTGTCCTGGCCCCGCTTGGGCTGGACCAGCTCGATCCGGTGCAGCGGGGGCACGGCGGCGAAGACCCGGCCGGCCTCGACCATCGGGCGCATGTAGCGCTGGAAGAGGGTCAGCAGCAGCGTCCGGATGTGCGAGCCGTCGACGTCGGCGTCGGTCATCATGATGACCTTGCCGTAACGGGCCGCGTCGATGTCGAAGGTGCGGCCCGAGCCCGCTCCTATGACCTGGATGATCGCGCCGCACTCGGCGTTCTTGAGCATGTCCGAGACGGACGACTTCTGGACGTTGAGGATCTTGCCGCGGATCGGCAGCAGTGCCTGGAACTCGCTGTTGCGGGCGAGCTTGGCGGTGCCGAGCGCGGAGTCCCCCTCGACGATGAAGAGCTCGCTGCGCTCGACGTCGTCGCTGCGGCAGTCGGCCAGCTTGGCCGGCAGCGAGGAGGTCTCCAGGGCGGTCTTCCGGCGCTGCGCCTCCTTGTGCTGGCGGGCGGCGATCCGGGTCCTGGCGGCGGCGACGGCCTTGTCCAGGACCGCCCGGGCCTGGGCCTTGGCGTCCCGCTTGGTGGAGGTCAGGAAGGCCTTGAGCTCGCGGGCCACCACGGTGGCGACGATCCGGCGGGCCGCCGAGGTGCCGAGCACCTCCTTGGTCTGGCCCTCGAACTGCGGCTCGGCGAGGCGGACGGTGACGACCGCCGTCAGGCCCTCCAGGGCGTCGTCCTTGACGATGTCGTCCTCGGCGACGCGCAGCAGCTTGGCCGAGCGCAGCACCTCGTTCACCGTCTTGGTGACGGCCTGCTCGAAGCCGGAGACGTGGGTGCCGCCCTTGGGGGTGGCGATGATGTTCACGAAGGACTTGAGCGTGGTGTCGTAGCCGGTGCCCCAGCGCAGGGCGACGTCCACGCCGAGCTCGCGGGTGACCTCGGTGGGGGTCATGTGGCCGCGGTCGTCGAGGACCGGGACGGTCTCCTTGAAGGTGCCCTGGCCGGAGAGGCGCAGCACGTCGCAGACGGCCTTGTCCTGCGCGAGGTACTCGCAGAACTCGCTGATGCCCCCGTCGAAGCGGAAGACCTCCTCGCTCTTGCCGATCCCGTCGAGGTCCCGCTGATCGCGGACGACGATGGTGAGGCCGGGGACGAGGAAGGCGGTCTGGCGGGCGCGCTGGTGCAGGGTCTCCAGGGAGAGCCGGGCGTCCTTGAGGAAGATCTGGCGGTCCGCCCAGTAGCGGACGCGGGTGCCGGTGCGGGTCTTGGGGACGCGCTTGCCCTTGACCAGCCCGCTCGCCGGGTCGAAGGGGCTGTCGGGGCCCTGCTCGGTGAAGATGCCCGGGACGCCGCGGCGGAAGCTGATCGCGTGCGTGGCGCCGCTCCGGTCGACCTCGACGTCGAGGCGGGCCGAGAGCGCGTTGACCACCGAGGCGCCGACGCCGTGCAGGCCGCCGGAGGCCGCGTACGAGCCGCCGCCGAACTTTCCGCCGGCGTGCAGCTTGGTCATGACGACCTCGACGCCGGACAGGCCGGTCTTGGGCTCGACGTCGACCGGGATGCCCCGGCCGTTGTCGCGCACCTCGACGGAGCCGTCGTCGTGGAGGATGACGTCGATGTGGTCGCAGTAGCCGCCCAGGGCCTCGTCGACCGAGTTGTCGATGATCTCCCAGAGGCAGTGCATCAGGCCACGGCTGTCCGTGGACCCGATGTACATTCCGGGGCGTTTGCGGACCGCTTCGAGCCCTTCGAGGACGAGCAGGTGCCGCGCGGTGTAGTTGGAACCGTCACGGTCTGCGGTCAGCAGCGCACTGGACGGCACGGACGTTTCGGCGGTCACGCGGTTCGCTCCTCGCTGAATTTGAGATCTTGCTCGTTGGGGTGAGTCCCGGCGTCGGTCACCGCTCAGAGGGTACCGATGCCTGGTAGAGCCGTTGAAACGCCACCCTCCCCGTTTCTCCATGCTAGTCCAGACTCGTATAGGTGTTCGATCCCTCGATCGGGTGACGCGAACATCACGTTCCCTTCCAGGCATGAACCATCTAGGCTCCGGGCACGTCCTCATGAACAACCGGCAACCCCGCCGGGAGGACGACCGAGCACACCACAGCAACGCGAAACCCGTAGAGCGACGCAATACGGCTCATTCGCCGCCAACCGGCAGCAGACAGCCACCTTGGGAAAAAGTTTCAAGGAAAAGCCACGAGCGGGAACGTTTTCGGCCTGGTTGGATGTTGACCCTGGTACGACAGCTCGTCGAGCTAGAGAAGAGGCGACGTGACTACTGTTCTGACCCCCGCGAGCCCCCTGACGGCCGCTGACCGCTGCGACCGCTGCGGCGCCCAGGCCTACCTGCGTGTCGTCCTTGCCAGCGGAGGTGACTTGCTCTTCTGCGCCCATCACGGTCGCAAGTTCGAGCCGGAACTCAAGAAGATCGCCGTTGAGATACAGGATGAGACGGACCGGCTGACCGACGCGCCGGCCCGCACGGTGGGCGACGAGCACTGACGCCGCGCTACCACGACGAGCTCAGGGCCGGTCGCTGACCGGACGACGGGCGGTCACCCCCTCGACCAGGGGATGACCGCCCGTTCTCGTTCTGCGGGGGCGAGGGACTTGGAGGCTTGCACGGGGAGCGCCCGGACGGCCGCGCCAAGGCGCTCCGAGAAGGCTGGGGGCGTCCTTCGCACTTCTGCTGGGCCCCCGCCCCCACGTCCTAGAAGCGCTCCGGCAGCACCGAGGACACCCGGGTGTAGACCCCGGGGTTCTCCGCCTGGCCGCAGCCGCTGCCCCAGGACACCAGCCCGACGAGCAGCCCCCGGGCCACCAGCGGGCCGCCGCTGTCGCCCTGGCAGGCGTCCCGGCCGCCCCTCGGATCCCCGGCGCACAACATGCTGTCCCGGCGGTACGAGACGCCGCCGAAGCCGCCCGGGTACGCCCGCTCGCAGGACTCGTCCGGGAGCACCTGGACGTCCGCCGAGCGGAGCGAGGAGGCATAGCTCCCGTTCCCGGTCGTGTCGCCCCAGCCGTACACCTCCGCCGCCGTCCCCGGACTCTCCGCCGGATCCCCGGGCCGGGCCACCTGGATGACGTAGGACTGCGGCAGGGACGCGGCGAGGGTGAGCACGGCGAGGTCGCCCGCGTTGGTCGTCGGGTCGTAGCCGGGGTTCACCCAGGTGTCCGCGATCCGCACCTCCTGTCCGCCCTGCCCGCGCAGCGCGGCGCGGCCCGCGATGACCGAGAAGTCCCGCAGCTGCCAGGGTTCGCCCCCGAGCACCTCGCGGCCCAGGCAGTGGGCCGCGGTGAGCACCTTGGTGGGCGCCACGACGACGCCGCCGCAGAACTGGCCCGCCCGCGTACCTCCGAACCGGTCACGGCTGGACAGCGCCACCACCCAGGGCGCGTCGGTGATCGCGGTGGGGCTGCCGCCCACCACGACGCTGTCCGCCGCGGCCGGGACGGCACCGGCCGTCACTCCGGCCGCCGCCGTGATCAGGCCCAGGGCACCCGTCAACGCTCGGGCGAAGGGACCACGCATGGAGCCTCCTGACTCTCCGCTGATATCCGTTCACCCAGCGTCCAGTACGGACCGGCCCCCTGCACCCGCGAAAGGCCGAAGGGCCCGGCCCCCGAGCGGGGAACCGGACCCTTCGTCCACTGTCGCGTACGCCGGACGTACCAGACGGATCAGTCGAGGTAGTCGCGCAGGACCTGCGAGCGCGACGGGTGACGCAGCTTCGACATCGTCTTCGACTCGATCTGGCGGATCCGCTCACGGGTCACGCCGTAGACCTTGCCGATCTCGTCGAGCGTCTTCGGCTGGCCGTCGGTGAGGCCGAAGCGCATGGAGACCACGCCCGCCTCGCGCTCGGAGAGCGTGTCCAGGACGGAGTGCAGCTGCTCCTGGAGGAGCGTGAAGCTGACCGCGTCGGCCGGCACGACCGCCTCGGAGTCCTCGATGAGGTCACCGAACTCGCTGTCGCCGTCCTCGCCCAGGGGGGTGTGGAGGGAGATCGGCTCGCGGCCGTACTTCTGGACCTCGATGACCTTCTCCGGGGTCATGTCGAGCTCCTTGGCCAGCTCCTCCGGAGTGGGCTCGCGGCCCAGGTCCTGGAGCATCTGGCGCTGGACGCGCGCGAGCTTGTTGATGACCTCGACCATGTGCACCGGGATGCGGATGGTGCGGGCCTGGTCGGCCATGGCGCGGGTGATCGCCTGACGGATCCACCAGGTGGCGTACGTGGAGAACTTGTAGCCCTTGGTGTAGTCGAACTTCTCGACCGCGCGGATCAGACCCAGGTTGCCCTCCTGGATCAGGTCCAGGAAGAGCATGCCGCGGCCGGTGTAGCGCTTGGCAAGCGAGACCACCAGGCGGAGGTTGGCCTCCAGGAGGTGGTTCTTGGCGCGGCGGCCGTCCTCGGCGATGATCTCCAGCTCGCGCTTGAGCTTGGGCGCGATCTTGTCCGAGTTGGCGAGCTTGTCCTCGGCGAAGAGACCGGCCTCGATGCGCTTGGCGAGCTCGACCTCCTGCTCGGCGTTGAGCAGGGGGACCTTGCCGATCTGCTTCAGGTAGTCCTTGACCGGGTCGGCGGTGGCGCCGGCCACGGCGACCTGCTGGGCGGGAGCGTCGTCCTCGTCCTCGTCGGACAGCACGAAGCCCTTGGTCTCGCCCTCGGTCTCCTCGTCGTCCTTGCCCGGCGCGACGTCCTCGAGCAGCTCCTCGCCCTCGAGCATCTCGTCGTCGGACTTCTTCGACGCGGTCTTCTTGGCCGCCGTCTTCTTGGCGACGGTCTTCTTGGCCGCCGTCTTCTTGACGGCGGTCTTCTTCGCGGCCGCCTTCTTGGCGGGGGACGCGGCTTCGTCGGCCGGGTCGGCACCCTCGGCCGCGGAGGCCGTCGAGCCGGACGCGACGGTGGTCCTCGTCACCGTCGCCGCCCTGGCGGTCACGGTGGTCTTGGCGGCGGTGCGCTTGGCCGGGCTCTTCGCTGCTGCGCTCTTGCGGGCGCGCTTCGGCGACTCCGCTGCACTGACCATCAGCGTCACACCCTCTTCCTCGAGGATCTGATTGAGGCTGCGCAGAACATTCTTCCACTGGGTTGGCGGAATCTGGTCAGCCTCGAAGGCCCGACGCACGTCATCGCCGGCGATCTGCCCATCAGCCTTTCCCCGCTCGATGAGCGCCATCACAGACTCGGACTCGGCGATCTCCGGCGGGAGCGTACGGGATGTGCTGGCCGACACGAACAACCTCTCGGAACGATGGAAACGGCTTCCGGCCCCGCCCGGGATCGGGCCGGAGCCGACGACCGTCGACGGGGAATGAGCCGACGGCGCGGGCTGGACCGGGGAACTGCACAGCGCCTGCACCGGCTGCTGTATTCCTTCCTCGGCTGTCACCTCTTAAGTCATCGCACGGCTCGGAGGAGTGTTACGCCCAATCTTCGTGTCCCGAGTCACACCGCATCCACGACGAACCGAGCGGAAAGGGGGTCAAGCGTACATTTGACGCCGCCGGCACCCTGGCGCGGTCCGGGGAGCCTCCCGGACCCCCCGGACCGCGCTCGGATCCGGCGGCTCTCCCTGCGTGCGCGCCCGTGCGCTTCCGGCCACGGCGCGCCGATCAGTGTTCGCGGGGGGCGGGGACGACGCGGGGTTCCACCTCGGGGTGGACCGTGAGCAGTTGGCGCATGGCGGTCTCGGCCCCGTGGGCGTCCCCCGCGGCGAGGGCGTCGACGATCCGGGCGTGGTGCGCCAGGCAGCCCTCGCCGGGGCGGTCGCAGCCGGTGGCGGGGCCGCCGGAGACCTGGAGGGCGGCGGCGACGATGCCGGAGAGGTGCTCCAGCATGCGGTTGCCGGCGAGCTGGACGAGCAGGGAGTGGAACTCGGTGTCGGCGCGGGAGAAGGTGATGCCGTCGCCCTGCGCGTACGCGTGCCCCATGATCTCGACCATGTCGGCGAGGCGCTGCTGCACGTCGTCGCGGCCGTGTCCGGCGGCGAGGCGGGCGGCCAGCGGCTCGATGATCCAGCGCAGCTCGTTCAGTTCCCGCCGCTGGTCGTCGCGCTGGGGCCCGAAGGCGCGCCACTCGATGATGTCGGGGTCGAGCAGGTTCCAGTCGCTGACCGGGCGGACCCGGGTGCCGACGTTGGGGCGGGCGCTGACGAGCCCCTTGGCCTCCAGGACGCGCAGGGACTCGCGGACGACGGTGCGCGAGACCTCGAAGCGCTGGCCGATCTCCTCGGGGACGAGGGGGCGGTCCGCCCCGAGGTCGCCGGAGACGATCATCTGGCCGAGCTGCTGGACGAGCTGGCCGTGCAGTCCGCGGCCGCGGCTGCCCGCGGTGCGGCGGCCGACGCGGCCGAGGTCCGTGTCCACCCCCTCCCAGGAGGGCGGGCCCACGCGGTCGGCGACGGGGGCCTCCGCATAGGGGTAGCGGTCGAGATCGCCCGGGGCGCCGAGGCCGGAGTCGACGGAGCGGGCGGCGGTCATCATCGTATGCGCAAGGGTACTCACGCATCCTTTGTCGGCGTGGCCTCCGTGACCCTTGAGGTCTTTGGTGAAAAGCACACGAAAGGGTGATCGGCACCCCCTACACAATTGACGATTATTCGGACATAACCGCCATTCTCCAAGGGAGTTGCGATCCAACAGGAACATACCGATCCGGAAGCGGTCACCAACGGGCCTGCCCTCGAAGGCCGGTGAACACATAGGCGCAGAGCAGAACGGTCAACGTGAGCGCGAGAGCCACCCCGGCGGGCTGCCCTACCACTTCCAGCGCCCCCGCGAACCACCGGTCGAGCGACGGCGCCCACCGCGGACCGAGGAACTCGCCCAGCCGGGAAGGAAGTCCGGCGACGGACCGGACCGCCGGACCGCTCATCACCTGACGCAGCAGCGGAACGAAGGCCACCGGTACGAAGAGGACCGCGGCCACCCCCGCGGCGGCGGCGCGGAACACTCCGGCCCCCAGCACCCCCGCCCACGCGCAGCCGACCACGAGGCCCAGCCAACTCGCCGACATCCCTGCCCAGTTGTCCGGCACCGCGATCAAGTCGGCTCCGTAGAAGAGGCGGAGGGCCGCGAGGTCGACGCCGGCCGTCAGCGCTCCGAGGAGCAGGGCCAGGGCCGCGGCGACGGCGAGCTTGGCGAGCAGCAGCGCGAGCCGGCGCGGCACGGCGCCGCGACCCGCGGCGAGCGCGGGGTGGCGGTACTCCTCCCCGAAGGAGAGGGCGCCGAGCAGACCGGCGCCGAGCGCCGCGGGCGGCAGCGGCAGGAGGTCGGGCCAGGCGGCCAGCGCCGCCGGGAGCGGGGTGCCCCCGCCCCTCCCGAGGAGCACCGCGAGCACGGCCGACACCGCCAGGACGCCCGCCGCGACCAGCCCCGTGGAAGGAATCCCGGCGACCCGGCGCAGCTCGTACCGCAGCGGGCGCAGCGGCGAGCGGACCGGCCTCCGGACCGCTCGCCGCGCCTGCCGCCCGGCAGGCGCGGACACGGGACGGTCCGCCCCCCGGTCGGGGCCGTCGGCCGGGACGGCGGCCCCCTCCTGCTCGGGCGCGGCGGGGCCGGCGTCCTCGGTCTCCTCCGTGAGCCGGTGGACCGGCACGCCGTGCCGGAAGGCGGTGTCCCCCACCTGGGCGCAGTCGCCGCCGTAGACGAGGAGGAGGCTGCCGTCCTGGGTGACGGCCTCGACCGGGCGGCGGGCGGCCCGGGCCTCCTGCGTCACCGCGGCGGCGAGCCGGGCTGCGTGCGGGGTGCGGACGGCGACCCGCGGCCTCAGCCGGGTGCGGGCGAAGTCGTCCGCGTCCTGGGCGGCGACGAGCCGGCCGCGGTCGAGGGTGACGACGCGGTCGGCGTTGCGCACCGCCTCCTTGGCGTCCCGGGTGGTGCAGAGCACGGTGCCGCCGGCGTCGGCATGCGCGCGCAGCAGCGCGTGGAGCCGGACCCGCTCCGCCGGGGACAGTCCCGCCCCCGGGTCGTCCAGGAGCAGCGCGTGCGGCTCCCCCAACAGGGCGGCGGCCAGGGCGAGTCGGCGCTCGGCACCCCGGGGGAGGACGCCGAGCCGCCGCCCCTCCAGTCCGCCGAGGCCCACGGCGTGGATCACCTCGTCCGTCCGGGCGGCCGGAACTCCCGCGCCCGCGGCGAGCATCCGCAACTGCCCGCGCACGGTACGGGAGGGGTGTCCCGGCACGTCGCCGAGGACCACCCCGATCTCGCGCGCGGGCTGGGCGATCCGGCACAGCGGCCGCCCCCGGAAGTAGGTGAGTCCGCGCCCCGGGTCGAGTTCGAGCATGAGGCGCAGGGCGGCCGTCTTGCCGGATCCCCGGGGGCCGACGAGGGCGGTCACGGCCCCCGGCGGGGCCTCGAAGGTCAGATCGTCCACGGCGGGCGGGCGATCGCGGCGGGGCATGCTGGTCAGTCCGATGGCCTGGAGCATCGCTTCTCTCGCGGTAGAGGTCACCGCTCCGCGGCAGGGCGGCGCTATCGCAGCAAGATAACGCCAGATTTCGGACTTTTGCCGCATGGTTGCCGCCCCGGGGGCGGCGGACGCCTCCGCTCCTCAGACCTCGGGGCGCAGCATCGGCGGGTTGAGGAGGGTGGCTCCACCGGCCCTGAACAGCTGGGCCGGACGGCCTCCCTGACGGGTGGTGGTGCCTCCGGTCGGGACGAGGAAGCCGGGCGTGCCCGTGACCTTGCGGTGGAAGTTGCGCGGGTCGAGCGAGACGCCCCAGACCGCTTCGTAGACCCGGCGCAGCTCGCCGACGGTGAACTCCGGCGGGCAGAAGGCCGTGGCGAGCGAGGAGTACTCGATCTTGGAACGGGCCCGTTCCACCCCGTCGGAGAGGATCTGGGCGTGGTCGAAGGCGAGCGCGTCCGGGGAGTCGTCGCCGGCCGCCCGCGCCTGGTCGAGCAGTTCCTCCACCGGTGCCCAGCGCGCGCTGTTGGCGTCGCCGCCCGGCCGGGGCGCGGGCAGGTCGGGGGCGAGCGCGAGGTGCGCGACGCTCACCACCCGCATCCGGGGGTCCCGCTCGGGCGCCCCGTAGGTGGCGAGCTGCTCCAGGTGCGCCCCGTGGTCCGGCACCGGATGGGGCGCGCCCGGGTCGTGGGCGCGCAGTCCGGTCTCCTCGGCCAGTTCGCGCGCCGCGGCGGCGCCGAGGTCCTCGTCGGCGCGGACGAAGCCTCCGGGCAGCGCCCACCGTCCCCGGAAAGGCGTTTCCCCCCTGCGGACCACCAGGGTGCACAGGGAATGACTGCGCACGGTGAGGACGACCAGGTCGACGGTGACAGCAAAGGGCGGGAAGGCCGACGGGTCGTAGGGAGGCATGCCGCGATCATAGTCGTCTTCCTGACGATAAACACGCCCCGAGGGCTCTCCGCCCCCGACTTCCTCACCCGGCCGCAAGGGTTTCCTGGTCTCCGTCCCCGGCATCCGTCACACCCCCAGCTGTAGGCCCTCGGCGGCCTCCTCGACCATACCGAGTCCGAGGCGGCTCACCCGCACGGCGAAGGGCTCCCCGGCGACCACCAGGCCCGAGAAGCGGACCGCCCCCAGCGGGGCGGAGGCCATCGGCTGCACCGTCACGCTCCGGCCCGGGGCGTCCGGGCGGATCCCGGCCAGGGCGGTGAGCGCGTGGACCGCTCCGGCGGCCGCGACGGCGGCGGGACGGCAGGCGGCCGGGTGCGGCACGGGGCGCGCGCCCGCGGTGCGCTGCTCCCCCGCGTACATCTCGGGGAGCCGGTGGCCGAAGAGCTCCGCGGCGTCGAGGAGGCCCCGCAGGAGGGACGCGGCCTCCTTCTCGTGTCCGGCGGCGGCCAGGCCGGCGACGGCGACGGCCGTCTCGTGGACGCGGACGGCTCCGGCCCGGTGGCCGAACGGGTTGTGGCCGGGCTCCTTGGCGCCGAGGCTGCGCAGTCCCCAGCCGGAGTCGAGCGCGGGGGTGCCGAGCAGACGCGCGACCTGCTCGGTCTCCGTCCGGTCGAGCAGCCCCCGGGCGTGCCGGCCGCCGTCGAGGAGGCCGGTGTCGAGGAGGTGGGCGGCCCAGCCGCCGAGCTGGGGCCGGACGGAACCCTCCGGGGTCCGGGCGGCGACGGGTCTGCCGCCGCCCGGGTCGTCGAGCCAGAACTCGCTGCGGAAGCGCTCGCGCAGGACGCGGGCCGCGGCGTGGAGGTCCGCCCCGCCGGGGCGGCCGCAGGCGTCGAGGAGGTCGGCACCGAGCAGGGCGGCCCGGTGGGCGTGGGCCTGGGTCTCGGCCCGGCGGGGTCCGCCGGGTGCCGGGTCCGGCAGGAGCCCGTCCGCGTCGAGGCCGCGGCGCAGCCAGCCGAGGCAGCGCTCCGCCACCGGAAGGAGCTCGTCGAGGTCGGCCGGGGGGAGGCCCCACCGGCGGGCCTCGGCGAGGACGACGGGGAAGGCGAGGGTG
This sequence comes from Streptomyces filamentosus, assembly GCF_014654895.1. Taxonomy (GTDB): domain Bacteria; phylum Actinomycetota; class Actinomycetes; order Streptomycetales; family Streptomycetaceae; genus Streptomyces; species Streptomyces filamentosus. The sequence continues at coordinate 842,506 of NZ_BNBE01000001.1, forward strand.
GCCTCGACGCCGGTGCAGCGGGGCGGGAGGTGCGGGCCGGCGTCCCGCAGCGGGCCCGGGATCCGGCCGGACTCGGGTCCGCCGGTGACCTGGGTGCGGCCGAGGGCCCGGAGGGTGGTGGCGGCGAGCCGGGTGCCGAGCGGCAGGGCCATGCGGGCCGCCCAGAGCGCCTCGGTCGTGACGGGCCCGCACCGCCACGGGACGCCGGCCGCGAGGTGGACGCCGGCGGGGTGCGCGGGATCACGCTGGAGGAGGGCCCGCAGGTCCTCGGCGCAGGCGCGCAGGAGGACGCCCGCGCGCCGGTCGTCGCCCTCGGCCTGGACGTCGGAGAGCAGATGTCCGCCGGGACGGCCGGCGCCGCCGGGCGGGGCGGCGCCGGGGGTCCTGCCGGAGTGGATCCGGAGGTGGAGGGTGGTGGCGGCGCCGGGGGCGAGGTCAACTTCCCAGCGGAGCACCCCGGCCGCCGCCAGGGCGTCCGCGGGCGGCGGGTCGGCCGTGACGGCGGCGGACCGTCCGTCGGGGGCCGTCCAGCGCAGCCCGGTGCCGTGGACGCTGGCCCGGAGCTCGGGGCCGGGCCGGCCGGACGCCACCGCCCCCAGCTCCGCGAGATCCGTGCCCAGAGCGACCTCCACGGGGAGGCGGAGGGGGCGGGCGGCGGCGTTGCGGAAGGTGATCCGCTCGGTGCCGTCGGCGCTCCTGGAGCGCTCGACGGTGACGCCCGGGTCGGGTCCGGTGTCTCCGGGGACGCGGAGGGCGCCGACGAAGACGGCCCGGTCGGTGGTGGCGAGCCGCCCCTGGAGGGGGACGGGCTCGCGTCCGGCGACCCGCAGCACGGACCGGGAGAGGAGCCGTCGCCCCGACGCGTACACGCCTTCCGGTCCCCGTCCGGTGAGCTGGCCGTGCTCGGGAGAGACGGCGAAGGCGGGCAGGGCGACGCACAGGAGGGCGTCGTGGACCGGGGGGAGTTCTCCGGGACGTGTTCCGCGGGCGGGCGGGACGCCTGCTGCGGAAGGGTGTCCGGTCGCGTGTTCCGTCGGGTGTCCGGGGACCGGGACAGGGCTGAGGACCATGAGGGGTGAGGCGTGCTCTCTGTGCGATCCGGACGGCCGGCGGGAGGTCGGCGGCACGGCTCGCCCGGCTCCGCCACAGAGGTGAACGGCCGGGTGGTGCGCGGGGTCACGGTCGTCACCGTCCGCTCCTCGTGCCGCGTCGGCCGCCCTGGTGCGGGGCGGGCCTTCCCGGCCTGGTCGCGGCGCGTCCGGCGGGCCGGACGCCCGCCGGCGTCCCCCGCCCCCTGCGTGCGGTGCCGGGCCGCGCCTTCGGGAGCGCGGGGCGCGGTCCGCCGGGGAGGGCGCCCCGCGTCCGGGTGCGGGTCCGGACGCGCCGTACGGATCCGGCGGCCGTCCGTTCGGCCGCGGTCCGGTCCTCGCGCTCCTGCCTGAGGCAGGAGCGCAGCGTCTCGGGGTCGAGGCCCTGGTTGCACGCCTGGTGCAGCAGCCGCGCGAAGACGTACCCGGGGTCCGCCCGGAGGGCGAGTCCGAGGGCGACGCGGGCGGTGGGTTCGTCGCCGGTCGACCAGGCGACCCAGCCGGCGAGGGTCAGCGGCGCGGCGGCGTATTCCTCGAAGGGGGCGACGCAGCGCCGGGCGAGGACGCGCCAGAGCCGTGCGGCCGCGGCGCCCGCCTCTCCTTCCATCCATTCGGCGAGGCGGTCCCGGGTGAGGCGGTCCTGGAGGCCCAGGATCACGGCGGCGGCCTCCGCCGGGTCGACGCGGGCGTCGTCGTCGGCGTCGACCGCCGCCTGGCCGCGCCGTGCTCCGTCCGTCCCGATCCTGCGCGGGGGTTCGGCGAACCTGCCCAGGAGCCGGCCCGCGAGGGCCAGCGTCGTCCCGCGCAGCCGTGCCCGCTCGTGCTCGTCCGCCCCTTCGACGAGGCGGGGGACGACGGCGGCGGCGGCCGCGTCGAGGGCGGCGCGCTGCGGGGCGTCGCCGGGTGCGCCGGTCGGCCTGAAGCGGGCTTCCATATCGCGGAGCGAGCCCCTCACCTGGAGGCCCGCGTAGGCCGCGGCCGCCGCCATGACCGAGGTGCCGCCGAGGGCGAGCGGGGTGCCCTCGGGCGGGCAGCAGCGGGGGTTGGGGCAGCAGTAGGAGAAGTGGCGGCCGCCGGAGATGCACAGCACCTCGTACACGGGGATGTCGAGGGCGCCGCAGGCGGTCCGGAGGCGCTGGGCGAAGGGCCTCAGCCGCTCGTGGACCTCGGCCGCGGTCTCGCCGGGGCGCGGGTCCTGGCAGAGGAAGCCAACGATGCCGTCGGGTGGGGCGGTGCGCTGGGCGCACGCGTCGACGAGGCATTCGGCGAGCTGGTCCGCGGTGGAGTCCCACTCCCCCGGCGAGCGGGGGATGCCGATCCTGATGCGGCCTCCGAAACGCCCGTTCTCCCCGTGCAGGGCGACGAGCACGACCGAGTCGGTCGGGTGGAAGCCGAGCACGAACGGCAGGGCGTCGGCGAGCTCGGACGCGCTGCGCAGGGTGATCTGCCGGCCACGGGTGGATGCGTTGACTTCGTCGTGATTCGCGTTCATGGCGAGGACGTTCCCGCGATCTCCGATTTCCGACAACCCCTGTGGATAACTCCGTACATACAGTGTGATGAAACGATATGCACTGTCCACAGATCACAGGTGCGTTCGCCTGATGTCCGAGGCATCGGGTTGCATGGACGCATGACCCACGCAGACCGCCCGGAAGACCGTGCCGCGCTCCGTACCGCCGCCGACGCCGTACTGGCCCGACTCGTCGGGGACCCCACCGGCACGGCGAGACTGCGCGAGGACCAGTGGCGCGCCATCGAGGCGCTGGTCGTCGACCACCGCCGTGCCCTGGTGGTGCAGCGGACCGGCTGGGGCAAGTCGGCGGTGTACTTCGTGGCGACCTCCCTGCTGCGCGAGCGCGGCAGCGGGCCGACGGTCATCGTCTCGCCGCTGCTCGCCCTCATGCGCAACCAGGTGGACGCGGCGGCGCGGGCGGGCATCCGGGCCCGCACGATCAACTCGTCGAACACGGAGGAGTGGGAGGACGTCCAGCGGGAGGTCGCCGCCGGCGAGGTCGACGTCCTCCTCGTCTCCCCCGAGCGGTTGAACAATCCGGACTTCCGCGACCAGGTGCTGCCTCGGCTCGCCGCCGCCACGGGACTGCTGGTGGTGGACGAGGCGCACTGCATCTCGGACTGGGGGCACGACTTCCGGCCCGACTACCGGCGGCTGCGGACCATGCTGGCCGAGCTGCCGGCCGGCGTGCCGGTGCTCGCCACCACCGCGACGGCGAACGCCCGGGTGACGGCGGACGTCGCCGAACAGCTCGGTACCGGCGCGGGCACCGACGCCCTCGTCCTGCGCGGCCCGCTGGACCGCGAGTCCCTCAGCCTCGGCGTGGTCACGCTGCCCGACGCGGCCCACCGCCTGGCGTGGCTCGCCGACCACCTCCACAAACTGCCCGGCTCCGGAATCGTCTACACGCTGACCGTCGCGGCCGCCGAGGAGGTCACCGCGTACCTCCGCCAGTGCGGGCACACGGTCGCCTCGTACACGGGACGCACGGAGAACGCGGACCGCCAGCAGGCCGAGGAGGACCTGCTGGCGAACCGGGTGAAGGCCCTGGTGGCCACCTCGGCGCTCGGCATGGGCTTCGACAAGCCGGACCTCGGCTTCGTCGTGCACCTCGGCTCGCCGTCCTCCCCGATCGCTTACTACCAGCAGGTCGGCCGGGCGGGCCGCGGGGTGGAGCACGCCGAGGTCCTGCTGCTGCCGGGCAAGGAGGACGAGGCGATCTGGCAGTACTTCGCCTCCGTCGCCTTCCCCCCGGAGGGGCAGGTGCGCCGCACCCTCGACGTGCTCGCCTCCGCGGGCCGGCCGCTGTCGCTGCCCGCGCTGGAGCCGATGGTCGAGCTGCGCCGCACCCGTCTGGAGACGATGCTCAAGGTCCTCGACGTGGACGGGGCGGTGCGGCGGGTCAGAGGCGGCTGGGAGAGCACCGGCCGGCCGTGGGTGTACGACGCCGAGCGGTACGCGTGGGTGGCCCGGCAGCGGTCGGCGGAGCAGCAGGCGATGCGGGAGTACGCCTCCACCACCGGGTGCCGGATGGAGTTCCTGCGGCACCGGCTGGACGACGAGGAGGCAGCGCCCTGCGGGCGGTGCGACAACTGCGCCGGACCCCGGTTCGATCCGAAGGTGACGGACGCGGCGCTGGACGCGGCCCGGGGCGAGCTGGGCCGCCCGGGGGTGGAGGTCGAGCCCCGCAGGATGTGGCCGACGGGACTGGAAGCGGCCGGCGTCGATCTGAAGGGCAGGATTCCGGTCGAGGAGCAGGGCTTCGGCGGCCGGGCCCTCGGCCGGCTGTCGGACATCGGCTGGGGCAACCGGCTCCGGCCGCTGCTCGCCGACGCGGCACCGGACGGCCCGGTGCCGGACGACGTGGTGCAGGCGGTGGTCCAGGTGCTCGCCGACTGGGCGAAGGGACCGGGCGGCTGGGCCTCCGGCGCCCCGGACGCCCCGTCCCGGCCGGTCGGAGTGGTCACGCTCGCCTCGCGGCGGCGGCCGGCCCTGGTGGGTTCGCTCGGCGCGCGGATCTCGGAGATCGGGCGGATGCCGCTCCTCGGATCGGTCGGGTACGCGCCCGGCGCGGACGACCTCCGGCTGTCACGGACCAACAGCGCCCAGCGTGTCATCGGACTGCACCGGGCCCTGGAGGTCCCGCCCGGACTGGCCGAGCGGGTGGCCTCGGCGGGTGGTCCCGTGCTCCTCGTCGACGACCTCTCCGACACGGGCTGGACCCTGGCCGTGGCGGCGCGGCTGCTGCTCCTCTCCGGAGCGGAAGGAGTCTTTCCGTTGGTGCTCGCCGTCCAGGGCTGAGAAGGGTCGGGAAACAGCGAGTGAATAATGGGTAACTGGGCAGGGATATCAGTGGCATAACGGTTGATTACCGTCAGCCGCCTCAATTGCTCGTTGCCGCCCCGCTCGGGCCAAGCAAGAATTGGGGAACCGCCCCACACGGCTCGAAGCGGTCCGGAAGGACTGTGCCGTGCTGCGCCCTCACCCGACCTTGCCCGCCTCGCGGGCGCGTATCCGAAGGGAGGACCGTGACCCTCGGATTCGCTCCGCCCACCGCCTCGCTCGGCTCCAGCTCCGCTTCAGCGAGCCGTCTCGCCCGGATGATGGAGCCCGCCGACTGGGCCGCGGCCGGAATTCCCTTGCTGGGCAGCCCGCGTGAGGTCGTGAGCGGACTGCACTCCCGTCATCGCCCCCTGCCCACGACCGCGGTCGTGGCGGTGCTCGACCACGAGGAGCGGCTCACCGCCAGCGCCTCGTTCGTGCGCCGCCCCGGCCCCGTCGACGGCTGGGAGTTCCGGAACGCGCTCCTCGCCCATCTGCGGCGCGTGGTGCCGCACGACCTCCGGCGTCGCGCGCCCGTCCGGACGGCGGTGCTGCTGTACTGCCGGGACGGGGACGAGCGGTGGACGGAGGAGGACGGGGCCTGGATGTGGGGGCTCCGTGACGCCTGCACGCTCCACGGACTGCGCTGCGGCGCGTACATCACCCTGACCAAGGCCGGCTGGCAGGTCTTCGGCGAGGGCCGCGGAGGCCGCCGGCCGAGCTCGGATTCGGCACCGCTCGCGCTGGGCGAGCCGTCCACCGAACTCGGCCACCTCGTGCCGAGGACGGCGGGCGGCGCGGCCGAGCCCCTGCGCAGGGCCGCGGCGCGCTGAACCGCCCGGCCGCTCCGCCGGGCCGCTGCCGGTCCGGCGGAGACGCGACCGGTCAGACCCCGGCGCCGAGGACGGCGGTCACCTTCTGCGGGTCTCCGCAGACCACGAGCAGGGCACCCGCCCGGGACAGGGCGAGCGGCAGAACACGGGCGGCCGTCTCGTCGTCGCCGTTGACGGCCACGATCACCACGGGGCGGGCGGTGACCCGCTCCGCCGAGGCGGCGTCCGCGAAGAACACGTCCTCGGCGGTGTCCTGCTGGGCCCAGTAGGCGGCCTCGCCGAAGGACAGCTCGTGCGCGGCCCACGGGTGGCGCTCGCCGGTGGTGAGCACCAGGACCTCGCCGGGCTGGCGACCGCTGTCCAGGAGCAGGTCGAGGGCCTCCTCGGCGGCGTCGAGGGCGCCGTCGGTGGAAGCCGGGATGAACTGGAGCTGTGCGCCGCCGGAACGATTCTCCTGGGTGTTCTTGGGCGCGGGGGGACCCGGGACGGGTCGCGGGGCCGGCGGTGCGGGGCGGGCCGGTCCGGGGCCCGGTCGACCGGGACGCGGGGAGGCCGCCGAACGCGGGCCGGGGACGGGACGTGGGGTCGGCGCGGGACGGCCGGTGGCCGTGGTGGCGCTGGGACCCTGGGCGCTCTCGTGAATCTGAGGCTCCTCGGGAGGGAGAGGCATGGGTGGATGTCTATCAAATGCCGTTTCGGACGGCATCGTCGGGTGGGCGCACACGGGCGCCCCCGGTCCGGCGGGTCCTCGTCGTCGAGGTCCCGCGGCCGGAAGATCAGAAGTCGAAGCCGAGTTGGCCCCCGCTCTCCAGCGCGGCCGCCTCTGCGGAGAGACGGACCTTCTTGAGGTGGCGCCATCGGGGCATGGCGTCCAGGTAGGACCAGGAGAGCCGGTGGTACGGGGTGGGGCCCAGCTCTTCGAGGGCGGCCTTGTGGACGGGCGAAGGGTAGCCCGCGTTGGCCGCGAAGCCGTAGCCGGTGCAGTCGGGGCCCGCTTCCAGCTCCGCCATCATGGCGTCCCGTCGCACCTTGGCGATCACGGAGGCCGCGGCGACGGCGATGCAGGACTGGTCGCCCTTGATCACCGTGCGCACCTGCCAGGGGCTGCCGAGGTAGTCGTGCTTGCCGTCGAGGATGACCGCGTCCGGGCGCACCGGGAGCCCTTCGAGGGCCCGGACGGCCGCGAGGCGGAGCGCCGCGGTCATGCCGAGTTCGTCGATCTCCTCCGGGGACGCCTCGCCGAGCGCGTAGGCGGTGACCCAGCGCTCCAGCTCGGCGGCGAGGGCGGCGCGGCGCTTCGGGGCGATCAGCTTGGAGTCGGTCAGTCCCTCGGGGGGACGGCGCAGGCCGGTGACGGCCGCGCACACGGTGACGGGCCCGGCCCAGGCCCCGCGTCCGACCTCATCGACCCCGGCGACGGTTCTGGCGCCGGTGGTGGCCCGGAGCGACCGCTCGACGGTGTGAGTAGGGGGTTCGTACGGCATGGCGCCTGACAGGTTACGCCGCCGGGTGCTGCGTGCGGTACCCGGATTCCCCTCGGGCGCCCCTCTCCCCCGTGACGGCCCCGGTCGGGCCGGTCCCGAACGTGCCGGCGACACCATGATCCGGTCGACGGCATCGGCCGTCTCCCCGCCGTCCCGTTCGCTGCCGCACACCTTCGACCGGCACCTCGCGAGCGCGGTGACGACACCGAGGACAGGATCGTCGAGGGCTCCGGCACAAACCTCGCTCCACTCGATCCCGCGCTCCAGCACCTGTGCGAAGGGTCGCTTCGAGGGCCCGACGCCACCCCTCTCGATCAGGTCGCGGACGCGTCCGGCGGCCTCCTCGTCGCACTCGCGAAGGACCGCGCCCGCACGGCGCCGCTCGGTCCCGCCGGGCGGCGGCCGGAGAGCGTGAAGTCGTCGTCGAGGTCTCCGCGTTGGAGCGAGGAGGGCCCACCGGCAGCGCTCGGCGGAAAGGCCGGGGCCGCCGGCCCCGTGGCCTGACGCCCGAGACGGTCGCCCGGCCCGCGAGGGCCGGGCGACCGTCTCGTTCAGCCCCGGACCGTGTCCTGCGGCACCCAGGCGGGGAGGGCCTCGGTCCGGTCCAGCCAGTCGGCCGGCGGTGCTCCGGCGGCCGAGGAGGCCACCACGCCGCCCGCGATGGCGCAGGTCGTGTCGACGTCCCCGCCGACCTGGGCCGTCGTCCAGAACGTCGTCTCGAAGTCGCCCAGGGCGCGGGCGGCCGACCACAGGGCGAACGGGACCGTGTCGTGGGCGCTGGTTCGCCGGCCGCTCCCGAGCACGGCGGCGACCGTCCCGGCGTCGCCGTAGTCCAGCATGTCGCGGGCTCGGCGCAGCCCCGCGCCGACCGCGCTGCGCGGGACCAGGGCGACGACCCCGTCGAGCAGTGCCTCGGGCGTGGGCGGACCGGCCGGGTCGGCGGCGAGGGCGGCCGCGGCGGCGACGGCCATCGCACCGACCACGGCCTCGCGGTGCTGGTGGGTGGGGTAGGCGGAGATCTCGGCCTGGTGCGTGGCCTGCTCGGGATCGTCGGCGTACCAGGCGCCGAGGGGGGCGATCCGCATCGCGGCGCCGTTGCCCCAGGAGCCCTGCCCGTTGAAGAGCGCGGCGGACAGTTCGCGCCAGTCGCCGCCCTCCCTGATCAGCCGGAGCATCCGGTTGACCGCGGGGCCGTAGCCCCGGTCGAAGTCGTGGTGTTCGGCGAAGGAGGCGGCCAGGGCGTCCTGGTCGATGCGGTCGTGGCGGGCGAGGACGGCCAGGACGGAGCAGGCCATCTCCGTGTCGTCGGTCCACTGCCAGGAACCGGGCGGCAGTTCACGCCGCTTCAGCAGGGGATGGTGCGCGGGGACGAAGAACTGGGAGCCCAGTGCGTCCCCCACGGCCAGTCCGCGCAGACTGGCGAGGGCGCGGTCGAAGCGCCGGTCGATTGAGGAGTCAGCGGTCATCGGTGCGCCACTCTATCCGGTGGGGCCGTAGGGCTCCGGGGTACACCAGCGTTCGAACGGGCGGTCCAGCCGGTAGCGCCCGTCCTCCCCGAGCAGCAGGATCCGGGTCTCCGCGTTGCCCGGGTTCGACAGCGACTCGAATTCGGCCACGCTCCAGTGGAACCACCGCATGCAGAAGAGACGCATGGTCAGCCCGTGGGTGACCAGCAGGACGTTCGGCGGATGGTCGGGGGCCTCGAAGCTGCGGTAGAGGCTCTCCAGGAAGGCCCCCACCCGGTCGTAGACGTCGGCCCCCGACTCCCCCTGCGCGAAGCGGTAGAAGAAGTGCCCGTACGCGTCCCGGTAGACCTTCTGGAGCCGTACGTCCTCCCGGTCCTGCCAGTTGCCCCAGTCCTGTTCCCGCAGGCGTGGTTCCTCCCGGATCCTGACCTGCCCCCGCGGAAGCCGGAAGGCCTGGAGGGTCTCGTGGGTGCGGCGGTAGGGCGAGACGTACGCGCTGACCGCCTCGTCGCCGAAGAGCTCCCTCAGCCGCTCCCCCGTCTCCTCCGCCTGCCGCCGTCCGGTCGCGGTGAGCCGGAGGGCATGGTCGGGCTCCCGTTCGTACACGGTGTCGTCGACATTGCCTTCGGACTCTCCGTGCCGTACGAGAACGATGCGCCGCGGTCGTGCCATGCTCCGACCCTAGAGGGAGACGCCCCGTTCGGCTCAGTCGAGGAGGCGGCCGGAGTCCATCCGGCGTATCCGGCCGGTGAACCGGCGGCGCAGTTCACGGTCGTGCGAGACCACCACGAGGGCTCCCGGCCACTCCTCCAGGGCCTGTTCCAGCTCCTCGACCAGGCCGAGCGCGAGGTGGTTGGCCGGTTCGTCGAGGAGCAGCAGGTCGGCGGGGCGGGCGAGCAGCCGGGCCAGGGCGAGCCTGCGCAGCTGTCCCGCGGAGAGCGCGCCCACGGGCACGGTGAGTTCGGCCGACCGGAACAGGCCGTAGGACAGCAGCCGTTCGGCCAGTCCGTCCTCGTCGAGGCCGAGTCCGAGGTCGCGGCCGTAGGCGGTGAGCAGGGGTTCGGCGGGCCGCCGGACGGTGATCTCCTGGGCCAAGAGGCCGGTCCTGCCCCGGCGCCGCACCGTCCCCGTGTCGGGCGCGAGCTCGCCTGCCATGACGCGCAGCAGGGTGGACTTGCCCGCCCCGTTGCCCCCGTGGACGAGGAGCCGTTCGCCCGCGCCGAGGGCGAGGGAGTCCACCGCGAGCCGGTCGCCGACCCGGATCCGGTCCAGGGCGAGCAGTTCGCCCCGGGCCGCGCCCGCCTCGGGGCGGGCGGTGAAGGCGAGGGGCGGCGCGGGCTCGGACACCGGGTCCTCCTCCAGCCGCCGCAGTCGCTCCCGGGCGTTGCGGACGCGCCCGGAGACGGACGCCTGCACGCGTCCGGCGGCCCGGTCGTAGGCCATCTTGTTGTTGTCCTTCATGGGGCGGCCCGCGGCGACTCCGTGGGCGGCGCCCTCCGCGTACGCCTCCAGGCGCTCGGTCTCGGCGCGCCATTCCTCGTACTCCTGCTGGCGCCTTCGGCGTGTGGCCTCGCGGGCGGCGCGGAAGCCGGCGTACCCCTCGCCGTGCCGGACGAGGGCCCGCCGGTCGGTGTCGACCTCGACGAGGGCGGTGGTGACGCGCTCCAGGAAGACGCGGTCGTGGGAGACGGCCACGACGGTCCCCCGATGGCCGCGGAGGGCGCCCTCCAGCCAGTCGAGCGCCGTGGCGTCGAGGTGGTTGGTGGGTTCGTCGAGCAGGAGCACCTCGGGTGCGGCGGTGAGGGCGCAGGCGATGCCGAGCCGGGCCTGCTCCCCGCCGGAGAGGGTGCCGAGCCGGCGGTCGCGGGGGATGTGCGCGATCCCGAGGGCGTGGAGCGCCTTGTCGGCGCGGGCGTCGGCCTCGTATCCCCCGCGCAGTTCGTAGGCGGTGAGCAGGTCTCCGTACGCGGCGAGGTCGTCGGCCGCGCCGTCCGCCAGGCGGGCCTCGAGGGCGCGCAGCCGGTCCTCCATGGCGCGGAACTCGGCCAGGGCGGCGTCGACGGCGTCGGCCACCGTGTCCTCGGGCGGCAGGTCGGGGGTCTGGCGGAGCAGGCGCAGACCCCCGTCGGTCAGGGTGGTGACCCGGCCCTCGTCCGGGGTGGCCGCGCCGGCCAGCAGGTGGAGGAGCGTGGACTTGCCCGCGCCGTTCTCTCCCACGATCCCGACCCGTTCGCCAGGACGCACGGTGAGCGAGACGCGGTCGAGGAGCGTCCGCTCCCCTCGGGAGACGGTCACGTCGTGGAGCGAGATCTGTGCGGGCACGGCACCTCCGGGAGCATCGGCAAACGCAACCCTTGTCGCGTTAACCCGAGTGTGGCACACTCGGAACCACTAACGCAACGGGAGTAGCAATTGAACGACTCGATCGAGGCCCCCGCGCCCGGCAGCAGACGGCCCGGCGGCCGCACCGCCCGCACCCGGGCCGCGGTCCGCGACGCCGTCCTCACCGGACTGGCGGAACACGGCTACCCCGCCCTGACCGTGGAGTACGTGGCGGAGCACTCGGGCGTGCACAAGACGACGCTCTACCGCCGCTGGGGCGACGTCGAGGGCATGGTGGCCGACGCCCTCGACCTCGCCGGGGAGGACGCCTGGACCGCCCCGGACACCGGGAGCCTCGCCGGTGACCTGCGGGCCCTCGCCCGGGAGGTCGTCGAGGGGTTCGGGGATCCGGTCCGCGCCGCGGCGCCCACGGCCTTCGTCGGGGCGGCCTTCCAGTCACCGCGCGCCGCCGAGGCCCTGCACTCCTTCTACGGCGAGCGGTTCCGCCGCTGCGAGGAGGTCGTGGCCCGGGCCGTCGCCCGGGGAGAGGCATCCGCGGCCACGGACGCCGGCGCGGTGGTCCGGGCGGTGTCCGCCCCGCTCTTCCTCCGGCTCTTCGTCACGCGCGAACCCGTCGACGGCGCCCTGGCCGACCAGGCCGCGGACGCGGTCCTGGCGGCCGTGGCGGCGGGCGTCTACACCGGACGCGACGAAGCGGCGGACGGCACCGGCCGCGCCTCCGCCGAGGGGTGAACGCTCAGACGGTCCAGGTGGGTTCGAGCCGCACGACGTCACCCGTCAGGGCGGCCACGTCGGCCTCGGTCTGCGCCCGCAGGCCGAGGCGCTCCACCCGCTCCTCGCGGTACTTCCCGTGCTCCGCGGCGGAGTTCCAGAGCGAGAGGACCAGGAACTCGTGGCCGGGAGCCTCGCCGAACAGCCCCCGCAGCATGCCCGGCGACCCCGCCATCGCCGGGTTCCACACCTTCTCCTGCATCAGCGCGAAGTGCTCCACGCGCTCTTCGTGGACGCGGCAGTGCGCCACCCGCGCCACGTCCGCGTCGGCGAACTTCGGCTCGAAGCCCGTCTTCACGTCGAAGCGGTGGTCGAAGAGTTTGACCTGCATGTCCTTGTACGTACCGGACTGCGCGGCGGCCAGCCGGTCGTGCGAGCGGGCCATGAAGGAGTCGTAGAAGGCCCTGCTCTCCCAGAAGGCGAAGACGTGCGCGATCTCGGGACGGGCCCGGCTCCAGCCGCCGCCCTGCCCCCGGAAACCCGGCTCACCGAGCAGTCCCGCCCACTTCCGTTGCCCCCGCTCGAAACCTCGACGGTCCACGACGGCGCAGCGAATCCACTTGACCAGCACCGCGCCATCGTACGGGTCGGGAGAGCGCCCCGGCAGACCGTCGCCACAGATGGGCGACGGGGGGTGAGGGCCCGTCAGGCACCCGTTCTTTTCACGCCAGTCGGGCGTCGACTTCCGGCTCGTCCCGGCTCAGGGACCCCGCTCGAACAGCTCCTCGACCCCAACTGTCGTACCCCCGTGACACCATGAAGAAGGATCCGGGGCGACGGATCGTCACGGGGAGACGGGAAAAGGGGAGCGACGTGAGCGGACTCAACAAGGGCGTCGGCAAGGTCGAGGTGGCGCTCAAGTGGGATCCCGCGCCGGCGGGCGCGCCGGCGCACGACCTGGATCTCGTCGCCGCCGTCTACACCTCCGAGGACCCCCACGGCACTCCCGCCCAGCTGGTCCACTTCGGCAGCCGCTCCCCCGACGGGACGATCACCCTCCACCGCGACAGCCGTACGGGGCAGGGCTTCGGGTACGACGAGGCGATGACCCTCGAACTGGACCGGCTGGCACCGCGGTACGTCCGCGTGGTGGTGGGCGTGGCGATACAGCAGGGCGGTGGCCGGATCGTCTTCGGCCGGATAGCCGAGACCTCCGTCCGCGTCAGCGAGGGCTACACGGAGCTGCTGACCGACGACTTCTCCGGCGCGGCCGAGGCCACCGCGGCGACCGTCGTCGAGTTCGTCCGCGACGGCTCCTCGGGCTGGACCTTCCGTCCCCTGCCGCAGGGCTTCGACGCGGACCCGCAGACCTTCGGCGCGCTCATGGGCGCGGCCCGCGGCTGATCCGCCGCCTTCCCCCCTCCGTCTCCTTTCCGGAACGGCGAAGGGGACCGACCCGTGGTCGGTCCCCTTCTTCGTCTGCTCCGTCACCGGCCTGTCGGCCGGTCACGGGGGTGGACTACGCCGGAGGCGGCTCCGGCGCGGTCCCCCTCCGGGTCAGCTGCAGCCGCTGGTCGAGCCGCAGCCCTCGCAGATGTAGCAGGAGCCGGCGCGCTGCATCTTCGTACCGCAGGAGAAGCAGAGCGGGGCGTCGGCGCTGATGCCGAGCTGCATCTCGACGAGCTCCGCCGAGGTGTGCGCCTGCTTCGGAGCCGGGACCTCGGCCTTGGCCACCGGGGCCGGGGCGGCGACGGCCTTCAGCTCCGTGGCGACCGGGGCGGACTGGGCCAGGCCCTCGACGTCCACCTCGACATCGTCGACGGACTGCTCGTACGAGCCGGTCTCCAGGTGGCGCTGACGCTCCTCGGCGGAGTGGATGCCGAGGGCGGAGCGGGTCTCGAAGGGCAGGAAGTCCAGCGCCAGGCGGCGGAAGATGTAGTCGACGATCGACTGCGCCATCCGCACGTCCGGGTCGTCCGTCATGCCGGCCGGCTCGAAGCGCATGTTGGTGAACTTCGAGACGTACGTCTCCAGCGGGACGCCGTACTGCAGACCGACGGAGACGGCGATGGAGAAGGCGTCCATCATGCCCGCGAGGGTCGAACCCTGCTTCGACATCTTCAGGAAGACCTCGCCGAGACCGTCGTCCGGGTAGGAGTTGGCGGTCATGTAGCCCTCGGCGCCACCCACGGTGAAGGAGGTGGTGATCCCCGGGCGGCCCTTCGGGAGGCGCTTGCGGACCGGGCGGTACTCGACGACCTTCTCGACGGCCTCGCGGATCGTCGCCTCGGACTTCGCGGTGACCTCGGCCTTCTCGTCCTCCTTCTTCTTGGCGGAGAGCGGCTGGCCGACCTTGCAGTTGTCGCGGTAGATCGCGAGCGCCTTGACGCCCATCTTCCACGCCTCGAAGTAGACCTCCTCGACGTCCTCGACCGTGGCCGTCTCCGGCAGGTTCACGGTCTTGGAGAGGGCGCCCGAGATCCACGGCTGGATCGCGGCCATCATGCGGACGTGGCCCATCGCGGAGATGGAGCGCTCGCCCATGGCGCAGTCGAAGACCTCGTAGTGCTCGGCCTTCAGGCCGGGGGCGTCGATCACGTTGCCGTGCTCGGCGATGTGGGCGACGATCGCCTCGATCTGCTCCTCCTGGTAACCCAGGCGGCGCAGGGCCTGCGGGACGGTGCCGTTGACGATCTGCATCGAGCCGCCGCCGACGAGCTTCTTGAACTTGACCAGGGCCAGGTCGGGCTCGAGACCGGTGGTGTCGCAGGACATCGCGAGACCGATGGTGCCGGTCGGGGCGATGACGGACGCCTGGGCGTTGCGGAAGCCGTTCTTGGCGCCGAGGCGGATCACGTCCTGCCAGGCCTCCGTGGCGGCGGCCCAGATCGGGGTGTCCAGGTCGTCCATGCGGACGGCCTTGGTGTTCTCGTCGGCGTGCTGCTGCATGACGCGCTGGTGCGGCTCGGCGTTGCGGGCGTAGCCGTCGTACGCGCCGACGACCGCGGCGAGTTCGGCGGAGCGCTTGTACGAGGTGCCGGTCATCAGGGAGGTGATGGCACCGGCGAGGGCGCGGCCGCCGTCGGAGTCGTACGCGTGGCCGGTCGCCATCAGCAGGGCGCCGAGGTTGGCGTAGCCGATGCCGAGCTGGCGGTAGGCGCGGGTGTTCTCGCCGATCTTCTGGGTGGGGAAGTCGGCGAAGCAGATGGAGATGTCCATCGCGGTGATGACGAGCTCGACGACCTTGGCGAAGCGCTCGACGTCGAAGGACTGGTGGCCCTTGCCGTCGTCCTTGAGGAACTTCATGAGGTTCAGCGAGGCGAGGTTGCAGGACGTGTTGTCCAGGTGCATGTACTCGCTGCACGGGTTCGAGCCGTTGATGCGGCCGGACTCGGGGCAGGTGTGCCAGTGGTTGATCGTGTCGTCGTACTGGATGCCCGGGTCGGCGCAGGCCCACGCGGCCTCGGCCATCTTGCGGAAGAGCGCCTTGGCGTCGACCTCCTCGATGACCTCGCCGGTCATGCGGGAGGTGAGGCCGAACTTCCCGCCGGACTCGACGGCCTTCATGAACGTGTCGTTCACGCGGACGGAGTTGTTGGCGTTCTGGTACTGGACGGACGTGATGTCGTCGCCGCCCAGGTCCATGTCGAAGCCCGCGTCGCGCAGCGCGCGGATCTTCTCCTCCTCCTTGACCTTGGTCTCGATGAAGTCCTCGATGTCGGGGTGGTCGACGTCGAGGATGACCATCTTGGCCGCGCGGCGAGTGGCGCCACCGGACTTGATCGTTCCTGCGGAGGCGTCGGCGCCGCGCATGAAGGAGACCGGGCCGGAGGCGTTGCCGCCGGAGGAGAGGAGCTCCTTGGAGGAGCGGATGCGGGAGAGGTTCAGGCCGGCGCCGGAGCCGCCCTTGAAGATCATGCCCTCTTCCTTGTACCAGTCGAGGATCGACTCCATGGAGTCGTCGACGGACAGGATGAAGCAGGCCGAGACCTGCTGGGGCTGCGGCGTGCCGACGTTGAACCAGACCGGCGAGTTGAAGCTGAAGATCTGGTGGAGAAGGGCGTAGGTGAGCTCGTGCTCGAAGATCTCCGCGTCCGCGGGCGAGGCGAAGTAGCCGTACTCCTCACCGGCCTTCGTGTAGGTCTTCACGATGCGGTCGATGAGCTGCTTGAGACCGGTCTCGCGCTGCGGGGTGCCGACGGCCCCGCGGAAGTACTTGCTGGTGACGATGTTGACCGCGTTCACCGACCAGAAGTCGGGGAACTCGACGCCACGCTGCTCGAAGTTGATCGAGCCGTCGCGCCAGTTGGTCATGACGACGTCACGGCGATCCCAGTTCACCTCGTCGTACGGATGCACGCCGGGGGTGGTGTGGATGCGCTCGATCCGCAGACCCTTGCTCGCCGCCTTGGCTCCCTTGGTGCGGGAACCACGTGCCGGGCCGCTCGCCGTCTCTGTCATGCCGCCTCCCATATACGGGCAAAACACCCTTTGGCGCCCAGATAATCCCAGAGCACCGTCGTCTGTACTACGTTCTGTACTGCTTGCCCACGGGTACCGCGCAGGTCTCCCGGGGCAGGTCTCCACGGCCGCACCGCGGCCGGTCTCCGGGCCCGCGAGGACCCGGACCGCCGTCAGTCGGCGGCGCCGGCGGGAACGGGCACCTCGGAGGTGCCGGTCCCACCGGTCTCAGCGGGAGGCCGCACGCGGAGTTCCGCGATGGCGGCCTCGAAGTCTTCGAGCCCCTCGAAGGCCTTGTAGACGGATGCGAAGCGCAGGTACGCGACGAGGTCGAGCTCCTGCAGCGGTCCGAGGATGGCCAGGCCCACGTCGTGGGTGGTCAGCTCGGCACTGCCGGTGGCGCGCACCGCCTCCTCGACCCGCTGGCCGAGCTTGGCCAGGGCGTCCTCGGTGACCGGCCGCCCCTGACACGCCTTGCGGACGCCGGAGACGACCTTGGCGCGACTGAAGGGCTCGGTGACCCCGGAGCGCTTGACCACCATGAGGGAACAGGTCTCCACGGTGGTGAAACGGCGGGCGCAGTCGGTGCACTGGCGGCGACGTCGGATCGACGTGCCGTCGTCGGTGGTGCGGCTGTCGACGACGCGGCTGTCGGGGTGCCTGCAGAAGGGGCAGTGCATTGGTTACGACCCTCTTCCTGACGGCACGACCGAACAGCCTCGCCGGGCCCGCCGAGGCCCTCGAAGCGACCACCAGCATAGGCGATCGTGGGCGCCCCGGCAGACCGGGGACCACTATCCCTGGGTGGCCGATGACATCCAACCACTAGATCTTGGGTTGAGGACGTTGCGACACCCCCGCGTGTCGCGGAGCCCCGGAGCCGCGTCCGTGCTCCGCGAATGGGAGACTGGGAGGGCGCGCCGGGCCGGACCGACCCAGCCGCGAAGGCTACCGTAAGGAGCGGGATCGACCCTCCCGAGGGGCCGCCTCCCATACACCCCCACCCCTATACCCGTAAGGCAATTTGCGGATTTTCACTCGAACGTGTGTTTGGCGCAACCTTTCGAAAGCTACTACCGTTGTGCCAGCCAGGGAGACCATTCGAGAGGGGCCGACGACGTGACCACCACCGCAGACAGCGCCACCATCACCGCCCAGGACCGCTCCCAGGGCCGACTCGAGCCGGTGCACGCCATGAACGAAACCGCCATGAACGGCGAGGAGCCCGGGCGGCCCGCCCGGGCCCTCCCCGGACGGCCTCCAGGCATCAGGGCCGACAGCTCCGGCCTCACGGATCGCCAGCGCCGGGTGATCGAAGTCATCCGCGATTCGGTCCAGCGGCGCGGCTACCCGCCGTCGATGCGCGAGATCGGTCAGGCGGTGGGCCTGTCCAGCACGTCGTCGGTGGCCCACCAGCTGATGGCCCTGGAGCGCAAGGGCTTCCTCCGCCGCGACCCGCACCGCCCGCGGGCGTACGAGGTCCGCGGTTCGGACCAGCCCAGCACCCAGCCGACCGACACCACCGGCAAGCCCGCCGCGTCCTACGTGCCGCTGGTCGGCCGGATCGCGGCCGGCGGACCCATCCTGGCCGAAGAGTCCGTCGAGGACGTCTTCCCCCTCCCCCGGCAGCTCGTCGGGGACGGCGAACTCTTCGTCCTCAAGGTCGTCGGCGACTCCATGATCGAGGCCGCCATCTGTGACGGCGACTGGGTCACGGTCCGCCGCCAGCCCGTCGCGGAGAACGGCGACATCGTCGCCGCCATGCTCGACGGCGAGGCGACGGTGAAGCGCTTCAAGCGCGAGGACGGCCACGTCTGGCTGCTGCCGCACAACGCCGCGTACCAGCCCATCCCCGGCGACGAGGCCACGATCCTCGGCAAGGTGGTCGCCGTTCTGCGGCGGGTCTGACCCCACCTCGCCGGCCCGACCGGGCCCCGGGATCCACTGCGCCGGTCCCGGGGCCCGCTCCACGTCACGCGATTCCTGGCACACGAAGGCCCCGGCACCCGCCGGGGCCTTCGTCCGTCCCGGACCGGCCTCAGACGCCGTCCGCCTTGGCCTTCGCGTCGATCGCCGCCAGCGACTTCCGCACCTGATTGCGGTCGAACGTGTACCAGAAGTCCGGCATGGAGGCCTTCAGGTAGCTGCCGTACCGCTTGGTGGCGAGCCGCTGGTCCAGTACGGCCACCACGCCCCGGTCGCCGGTGGCCCGGACCAGACGGCCGGCACCCTGGGCCATCAGCAGCGCCGCGTGCGTCGCCGCCACGGCCATGAAGCCGTTCCCCCCGGCCTCCTCGACCGCCTTCTGGCGCGCGCTCATCAGCGGGTCGTCGGGGCGCGGGAAGGGGATCTTGTCCATGACGACCAGCTGGCAGCTGGCCCCCGGCACGTCCACGCCCTGCCACAGCGACAGGGTGCCGAACAGACAGGTCCGCGGATCCGCCGAGAAGTTCTTGATCAACTCGCCCAGGGTGTCCTCGCCCTGGAGCAGGATCGGGAACTCCGGGATGCGGCCGCGCAGCTCCTCCGCCGCCAGCTGCGCCGCCCGCATCGAGGAGAACAGGCCCAGGGTCCGGCCGCCGGCCGCCTGGATCAGCTCGGTGAGCTCGTCCAGCATGTCGCCCCGGTCGTTGTCCCGCTTCGGGGGCTCCAGGTGCTTGGCGACGTACAGGATGCCCTGCTTGGGGTAGTCGAACGGGGAGCCGACGTCGAGGCCCTTCCAGACCGGCAGGTCGTCCCCGGTGGTGCCCTCGGGGGCGAGGCCCAGCGAGGCGCCCACGCCGTTGAAGTCGCCGCCGAGCTTGAGCGTGGCCGAGGCGAGGACGACGGAGCGCTCGGCGAAGAGCTTCTCCCGCAGCAGGCCGGAGACCGAGAGCGGCGCGACCCGCAGCGAGGCGCCGAACCGGTCGTGCCGCTCGTACCAGACGACGTCGTACTCGGAGCCCTGGGTGATCCGCTCCGCGACGCCGTGCACGGTCTCCACCGAGGCCATCGCCTGCTTGCGGACCGCGTCCTCGTCCTGCACCGAGCGGTCCCGGGTGTTCCCGAGGGCGGTGATCACGGCGCGGGCCGCGTCGCGCAGCGCCATCAGCGCGTACGCGAGGTCTTCCGGCACCTCCTCCAGGCGGCCCGGCAGCGCCAGCTCCATGACCCGCTCGAAGCCCTCGGCGGCGGTCTGGAGCTGGTCGGCGACCTTCTCGTCCACGAGCTTGGCGGCCCGGCGCACCGCCCGGTTCACCTGCCCCGGGGTGAGCTCGCCGGTGGCGACACCGGTCACCCGGGAGACCAGCTCGTGGGCCTCGTCGACGATCAGGACCTCGTGCTGCGGCAGCACGGGGGCGCCCTCGATGGCGTCGATGGCGAGGAGGGCGTGGTTGGTGACGACGACGTCGGCCAGCTTGGCGCGCTCGCGGGCCGCCTCGGCGAAGCACTCCGCGCCGTACGCGCACTTGCTCGCGCCGAGGCACTCACGGGAGGAGACCGAGACCTGGCCCCAGGCCCGGTCGGACACGCCGGGTGTCAGGTCGTCCCGGTCGCCGGTCTCCGTCTCGTCCGCCCAGTCCCGCAGCCGGATCAGGTCCTGGCCGAGCTTGCTGGTGGGCGCGGCCGCCTCGAAGGGGTCGAAGAGGCCCTCCTCCTCGTCCTGCGGCACCCCCTCGTGGAGGCGGTGCAGGCAGAGGTAGTTCGACCGGCCCTTGAGCATGGCGAACTGGGGGCGGCGGCGCAGCTGCGGATGGAGCGCGTCGACCGTCCGCGGCAGGTCGCGCTCGACGAGCTGGCGCTGGAGCGCCAGGGTGGCCGTGGCCACCACCACCCTCTCCCCGTGCGCGAGCGCCGGCACGAGATAGCCGAGCGACTTTCCGGTGCCGGTGCCCGCCTGGACGAGCAGGTGGGAGTTGTCGTCGATGGCCTCGGCCACGGCCTCGGCCATGGTGACCTGGCCGGGCCGCTCCGTGCCGCCGACGGCGGCGACGGCGGCGTGGAGGAGGTCGGGGAGGGATGGCTTCGTCATAGCGGTCCCAGCCTACGGGTCGGCACCGACAGCGACGGCACTCCCCGGGATCACGCGAGGGGGTTGGGAACGGTGCCGTGGACGGCGGCGTGCGGGCGGTCGGAGCGGTCGCGGTAACCGTCCATGTGCAGCCGGTTGCGGTTGAGGCAGAGCCGTTCGATCCGGGGGGTGAGCAGGTCGAAGAGCTCGAACCGTTCCTTCAGCTCGGGGAAGCGTTCCTGGTGGCGGAGGATCTCGGCGCGGACGAGGGCCCAGAAGTCCGCTTCGGGGACGTCGAGTTGTTCCTCGCAGAGCGGGGCGAGGTAGCGGAAGACGCCGACGAAGAGCCCCGAATGGATGAACTGGGTGAGGAAACCGGGTTCCTCGGTGAGGAGGACGGCGCGGACGTCGTCGGGCATCGCGTCGTGCTCGGGGAGCGGGTGGGCGCTGATGTTGACGTCGTCGACGAAGTCCTTGATCGCCAGCCGGACGGGCACGTCCTGCTCGTCGTAGACGACGATCGCGTTCTCGCCGTGCGGGGAGAAGACGGTGCCGTAGCGGTAGAGGAAGTGGAGCAGGGGCGGGAGCAGGGCGGCGAAGAGGCGGCGGAGCCAGACGGACGGGGTCAGGCCGGAGCGCTCGACGAGCTCGGCGACGAAGGCGCGGCCCCCGCGGTCGGTGTGGAGCAGCGAGGCGAGGGTGCGGGCGCGTTCGCCGGGCGGCAGGCGGAGCGGTTCGCGCCAGATCGCACCGAGCAGTTCCTTGTACTGGTACGGGACTTCGGGCAGCCGGTCGTAGAGGGGGTGCTCGACGGTCACGGAGGCGACCTCGCCGAGGAGGATCACGCCGCACTCCTCACGGAGGAAGGGATCGGCGTCGCGCAGGCCGTGGACCCAGGCCGTGACGGCGGGGGCGGCGAGGGTGCGCTCGGTGGGTAGGCCGCGCCAGACGAGGGTGTTGAGCACGGAGAGCGGCAGTTTGACGGTGTGCCGGTCGGGTCTGCTGGTGTTGAGGAAGGTGCGGATGGACTGCTGCGGCAGCCGGAGGTCGTCGTCGGCGGGGAGCGGGACGACGGTGCCGGAGGCGATGGCGGGGGCGTAGAGCGGGAGCAGGACCTCGTCCCACTGCCAGGGGTGGACGGGCAGCAGGAGGTACGCGTCGGGGTCGAGGCCGCGGGCGGCGAGTTCGGCCCGGAACGCCTCCCGGACGGGCGGGTCGAGCTCGCGGTCGTAGAGGCGGTCGGGGGTGCCGAGTCCCCCGACGCCCCGGTAGGCGGCGATGCGGTTGCTGACCGCGATCCAGGGGAGGCGGGTGGCGCGGCGGGCTTCGGGGGCCCAGCGGGCGGCGTCGCCGGCGGAGAAGCCGATGCGGCCCTTGTTGAGGACGAGCCAGGGGTGTCCGGTCTGGTGGCCTTCGAGTTCGGCGTAGGAGAGGTCGGCGAGGCGGTCGGCGGTGAGGGCGGTGTGGTCGAGGCGGGCCTCGGCGGCGAGGGTGGTGGAGAGTTCGCGGATGAGGTGGCCGAGGGTGGCGCCGTCGAGGCCGAGGAGTCCGCGGGCGTGGACGAGGAAGTGGAGGGGGTCGGTCAGCGGCCGGCCGTCGTGGGTGACGGTGCCGGGGTCGACGCGCCAGCTGCCGTAGGCGCCGCGGCGGGCGGTGAAGGCGAGGGCGGTGCCGTCGTCGAGGGTGAGGGCGTACCGGCCGGGGCGGCCGTCCCCGTCTCCGGGGCCGCTGCCGGGGCCTTCGGGCACGGGGACGGGTTCGAGGATCTCCTCGTAGGCGAACTCCCCGAGGGCTTTGGCGAGGGTGCGGGCCGAGGCGCGGGCCCAGGCGGCGGGGTTGAGCTCGGGGGGCGCGAGCAGTTCGGGGGCGGGGGCAGCCTGGGGGCGTGCGGAGTCACGGGGTGCTGGGGACGTCGTCACAAAGACTCCTCGAAGTGGGAACCGCCGTGGGGCGAGCGGTGCGTCGAAGGCGGAGGGTGTTCACAGAACGTGACGGAGGGACCGGTCACGGATCATGAGCGCGGCTCGTTTGTCGGGGAGGTCGATCTCCGCCGCGTAGCGGAAGCCGCCGCCGAGGAAGGCCGAGACGGAGGGGGTGTTGCGGATGTCGGGTTCGGCGACGACGCGGGTGCAGCGGGGACGGTGGTCGAGGACGAGATCGGCGACGGCCCGCAGGAGTGCGGTGCCCATGCCGCGGCCCCGGTTCGCGACGTCTCCGAGGAGGAGGTGGACGCCCGTGTCGTGCGGGCGGGCGGGGTAGGCGCGGGCGAGCGGGTCGAGGTCGGCGCGGTAGATCTCGAAGTAGCTCATCGGGGTGGAGTCGAGCACGCCGAGGCAGGGGACGCTGCGGCCGTCGCCTTCGAGTTGGGCGCGGACGTGGTCGGCGGTGACGGTCTCGGGGCCGGCGAGTTCCCAGAAGGCGGCGACGGCGGGGTCGTTCATCCACCGGGTGAGCAGGGGGAGGTCGCGCTCCAGGCGGACGGGGACGAGGCGGAAGCCGCCGAAGCGGGTGTCCGCGGGGGCCCAGGAGGCGACGGAGTCGAGGAGGTCGCCGTCGAGGCGTCCGTTCGCGAGGGCGTCGTGGTCCGCGGTGCCGGGGGTCCGGCCGGTGCCGTCGGCGGACGGGGGCGGCGGCTTCTCCCCGGCGAGGAGGGCGAAGAGGTCGTCGACGCGGAGGTCGAGGGTGTCCTCCCCCGCCGGGTCTGCCGGTGGGAGGTGGGCGGGCACGGTCTCGGTCTTGATCTCGGTGTCGTGTCCGTGGTCCGGATGTATGGACATGGGGAGGGTCTTCCGTGGGTCGGGGGCGTCCCGGCGGTGGGTGCGCTCGGGACGCGCCGGTGGGTGCGGGTGGGTGGAGGGGCGGGCCGCCTCTCGCAGGTGTGAGGAGACGGGCCGCCTCTCGCGACCGGAGGGGTTCAGGCGCGGAGGGGGTTGGTGATGGTGACGTAGACGGACTGGGTGTCGACGGGGCCGACGAGTTCGTCGAGGCCGTGGAGGCGGGTGAGGAGGTTGGCCTTGCTGCGGAGGGTGGCCGCTTCGAGGAGGCGGTGCGGCAGGGGGGAGCCGAGCGCGGTGGCGGAGGTGAGGAAGCTGCGGAGGGCGGCGAGGAGGATCCGCTCGTCGGCGAGGTGCTGGGCTCCGAAGGCGCCGATCAGGCCGAGGACGTTGTTGATGCCGAGGTAGTAGGCGAAGCGTTCGTCGGTGACCTGGTCGGAGACGAAGGTGTCGCTGTGGGCGCCGATGCCGGGGAGGCGGCTCTCCAGTTCGGCGCGGTGGGACTCGCGGAAGTAGTAGCCCTGGTTGTCGCGGTAGCGGCCGCCGGTGGGCCAGCCGTCGGCGTCGAGGAGGACCAGGGTGTTCTGCTGGTGGGCTTCCAGGGCGATGCCGGCGTGGCCGTCGAGCCAGAGGACGGGGCGGACGACCTGGTCGAGGTAGCGCAGGAACCACTCGGCGGAGACGGCGGTGACGGGTCGGCCGGTGCGGGCGGAGAGGCCGCCGATGAGGTCGGCGAGCCGGGAGACCATGCCGGGGGCGCCGGGGCGGGGGCGGGGGGTGGTGAGGGCCGCGAGGCAGACGGCGTCGTCGCCGGGGCCGAAGGGGTTGTGCCGGATCATCAGGTCGAGTCCGGGGAGGGGGGTGCCGTCGGGGGCGTCCACGCCGAGCCAGGCGGGGTCGCGGACGATGTCGAAGCCGGGGTGGGCCGCCTGCCATTCGTCGACGAGGCCGGTGCGCAGGAGGCGGTGGACCTCGACGCCGCGGTGGAGTTCCTTGCGGAGGTTCTCCCGGCGGGAGTTGGTGATGCGCAGGCCGAGGGAGAGCTTGAGCATGGCGCGGGCGCCGGGGCGGTGGACGGTGCGGACGGAGGAGGTGGGGTGCCAGCGGCTGCCGTGGGGGCCGAGGTCGTGGAGGAGTCCCCGGTCGAGGAGGGCGCGGACGTCGGGGCGGTGGAGGAGTTCGCGGGCCTGCCAGGGGTGGAGGGGCAGGGGGGCGGTGCCGGTGGGGTGGGCGAGTCCTTCGGCGAGGCCGGTGGCGAGCTGTTCGGCGGTGACGGGGCGGCCCTGCTCGGTCCAGGCGGAGTCGGAGGCGAGGAGGGAGTGGTCGACGGCGAACCAGTGGAGGGGGAAGGAGCCGTGGAGTTCGGGCGAGTAGAGGCGGGACTCGGCTTCGGAGAGTCCCTCGCGGCTCTTGGGGGTGGGGTGGAGCGGGTGGCCGAGGAGGAGGGACTGCTCGGCGGCGAGGAAGGGGTCGGCGTCGGGGTGGGGCCGGGGGTCGCGGCGGCGCTCGGTGAGGAAGTCGGCGGTGCGGCGGGCGGAGTCGGCGACGCGGCCGACGAGTTCGGTGGCCTCGGGGCGGCCGGTCTCGCGGCTGAGGAGGGCGGCGAGGGTGACGGCGTCGACGGCGGGGGCCGTGGAGGGCAGGCCCTCCAGGGTGGGGGTGCCGAAGCGGTGCCAGCCGGTGGGCGACCAGTACGCGACGGGGACCAGGAGGGCGGTGCCGCTGGCGTCGAGGGGGATGCGGAGGGTGGGGCCGGTGGGGGCGGGGAGGTTCTTCTCCCGGACCCAGCAGCGCAGGAGGTTCTCGGCGGCGGCGGTGTCGGCGGCCCGCTGGGGGTCGGGGTCGTCGAGCGGGTCGGTGGCGGGCGCGCCGGGCCGGTGGGAGGTGGTCCGGTCGCTTCCGGGGCGGGGGGTCCGGAGCGGGGCGGGACCGATGTGCTGGCGCGGGACCGTGGGCTCCTCGGCGTCGGGGTGGGTCTCGGACAGCGGGGAGGCGGGGGTGGCGTTCACGCGGGTTTCCTTGGGGAGGGGGCCGGGGGCGGTCCGGGTCAGTGGGACGGGCCGGGAGCGGTCCGGTGGGGGCCGGCCGGCCGGGGGACGTGGGCCCGTTCGGCGGCGGCGAGGGCGTCGGCGAAGCGGTCGAGGACGGCGGTCGCCTGCTCGTCGGTGAGGGTGAGCGGGGGGAGGAGGCGGACGACGGCGGAGTGGCGGCCGCCGAGCTCGACGATGAGGCCGCGGGCGAGGCATTCCTGCTGGACGGCGCGGGCGAGGGCCGGGGCGGCGGGCGGGACGGGGTCGTCGGGGCCGGCGGCGTCGGGGTCGACGAGTTCGACGCCGATCATGAGGCCGCGGCCGCGGACGTCGCCGACGCAGGGGTGGGCGGCCTGGAGGCCCTGGAGGCGGCCGAGCATGCGGGCGCCGAGGGTGGCGGCCCGGTCGGCGAGCCGGTTCTCCCGGACGTACGCGAGGGTGGCGGTGCCGGCGGCCATGGCGAGCTGGTTGCCGCGGAAGGTGCCGGCGTGGGCGCCGGGTTCCCAGGCGTCGAGGCCGGAGCGGTACACGATGACGGCGAGCGGGAGGGAGCCGCCGATGGCCTTGGAGAGGACCATCACGTCGGGGACGACGCCGCTGTGTTCGACGGCCCAGAAGGTGCCGGTGCGGCCGACGCCGGTCTGGACCTCGTCGACGACGAGGGGGACGGAGTGCCGGGCGGTGATGCTCCGCATGCGGCGCATCCAGGCGTCGGGGGCGGGGAGGACGCCGCCCTCGCCCTGGACGGCCTCCACGATCATCCCGGCGGGGGCGGTGACCCCGCTCTTGGGGTCGTCGAGGAGGGTGGCGGTCCAGCGGGCGGAGAGTTCGGCGCCGCGTTCGCCGCCGACGCCGTAGGGGCAGCGGTACGACTGGGGGTACGGGAGCCGGGTGACGCTGACGTCGTCGGCGCCGCCGGAGACGGCGAGGGCGCCGGCGGTCATGCCGTGGTAGGCGCCGGTGAAGGCGAACAGGCCGCGGCGGCCGGTGGCGGTGCGGACCAGTTTCAGGGCGGCTTCGACGGCGTCGGTGCCGGCGGGTCCGCAGAACTGGATGCGGGCGTCGGCGGCGAGTTCCGGGGGGAGGGTGGCGAAGAGCTCGGAGGTGAAGGCGTCCTTGACGGGGGTGGCGAGGTCGAGGACGTGGAGGGGGGCACCGGAGTCGAGGACCTTGCGGACGGCTTCGAGGACCACGGGGTGGTTGTGGCCGAGGGCGAGGGTCCCGGCGCCGGAGAGGCAGTCCAGGTACCGGCGGCCGTCGGCGCCCTCGATGGTCAGGCCGCGGGCGCGGACCGGGACGATCGGCAGGGAGCGGGCGTAGGTGCGGGCGGCGGACTCGCGCTGGGCCTGCCGCCGCAGGATGGCCTCGTACCCGCTCCCCGCCGCCGTCCCGTACCCCCGCCGGGTCGACGCGGTGGGCCCGGCGACCGCCGGCGCCTCGGGGCCGGGATCGGAGCCGGAGGCCGTGTCGGGGGCCGCCTCGAAGGCCGTGTCCGCGCCGGCCGTCGGACCCGTGTCCGTGCCGGCCGTCGCGCCCGCACCCGTGCCCGGGGCCGTGTCCGCGCTCGTGTCCGGTTTCGTCTCGGGGGGTGTGGGCTGGGTGGCTGGGGCTGATTCGGTCACGGCCACGGCTCGGTGTCCTCCCGCGATAACGGTTGCGTTGCACATCGACGGGCCGCCGGGCCGCCCTCAAGGGCCCTGCCGAGCGCCGCCGTTGTGTCCCCCGTACGTACCAACGACGGGAACTGCCGGGGAACACGGGCCGGGGGCAAGATCCTTGGCGTGTCCCGGATCACGTCCTGGCAACGGCCGTACCGGCTCCGGAACCGCGGGCGGGGCGCGTACCGTCCCCTCCGGCACCGGCATAGTGGGGGCAGTCGGCCCCGCGCCCGTTCGGACACGGGTGCGACCGATGCCCTGACATGCACCAGTTGACGTGAGTAGTACGTAGTCCCAGGGGGATCACGAGATGCGATCGATTCGTCCGCTGCTGACGGCGGCGTCCGCCGTCGCGGCGCTGACGCTCACCGCGACGGCCTGCGGCCCGACCGAGGAGAACGCGGGAGACAAGCCCAGTGCGCCGGTGAGCGAGAACCCGGTCGACAAGATCAAGATTCCGGAGGACCTGAAGCAGCGGCTGAAGGACCACGGGATCGATGTCGACAAGTGGCGCGACGGCGAGTGGAGGAACTGGGACAAGGACAAGTGGCTCCGCGAGGCGAAGGACTTCGTCAACCCGATCATCGAGGACCTCTGGGACCCGGGCCGGATGCGGGACGCCGAGCGTCCCGAGCGGCCGGTCGAGGAGGAGGACATCTCGGGTGACAAGGGTGTCACCGACCCGACGCCGGACCCGGTGAAGGCGACGGCGGTCGGGGCGAAGTACCACGCCAACTCGCCGGCCTCCGGCAAGGTGTTCTTCGACAGCCCCGAGGGTTCGATGGTCTGCTCGGCCACCGTGGTGAAGGACCCCGCCCACCCGGGCAAGTCCAACATGGTGTGGACCGCCGGCCACTGCGTCCACAAGGGCAAGGAGGGCGGCTGGTACCGCAACGTCGTCTTCGTCCCGTCGTACAACGACGCCGCGCTGGAGACCTCCGCGCTGGAGAAGGCGACGCGTGAGCAGATCGCCCCGTACGGCGTGTGGTGGGCGGACTGGGTGAAGACCTCCGACCAGTGGATCGCCCAGGGCGCGTCCACCGGCGGCGCGGGCGCCCCGTACGACTTCGCGGTGATCCAGGTGACCCCGGAGAAGGGTTCGTCGGGCAAGTCGCTGGAGGAGACGGTGGGCACGGCCCTGCCGGTCGAGTTCAACGCTCCCGCGGTTCCGAAGATCGCGGACATGACGGCGACCGGTTACCCGGCGGCGCCGCCGTTCGACGGCCAGAAGATGTTCCGGTGCACCGACAAGCCGGGCCGGCTGTCGCTGATGGCGGAGCAGCCGACGATGTACCGCATCGGCTGCACCATGACGGCCGGTTCGTCCGGTGGCGGCTGGGTCGCCCAGGGCAAGGACGGACAGCCGGCGCTGGTGTCGAACACCTCGATCGGCCCGTCGACGGCCGGCTGGCTGGCGGGTCCGCGCCTGGGCCCCGAGGCCAAGGCCATGTTCGACGAGGTGAGCAAGAAGTACGCCGGCCAGTAGGCGGCGGAAGACCGTGAAGAAGGCGTCGGCCCCCTCCCGGATCCGGGAGGGGGCCGACGCCTTCTGTGCCGGTGCCCGTCAGTGCGCGGCGGGGACGTACGGTGCGAGGACCGCCGCCAGTTCCTCGTGCACCCGGGCCTTGACCAGGGTGCCCTCGGGGGTGTGCTCCTCGGAGAGCATCTCGCCCTCGGCGTGGACGCGGGAGACGAGACCGCCCTGCGTGTACGGCAGGAGAACCTCGATCTCCACCTCCGGGCGCGGCAGCTCGCGGTCGATCAGGGCGAGCAGCTCCTCGATGCCCTCGCCCGAGCGGGCGGAGACGGCCATGGAGTGCTTCTCGACGCGGAGCAGGCGCTGGAGGACCAGCGGGTCGGCCGCGTCGGCCTTGTTGATGATCACGATCTCCGGCACGTTCACCGCGCCGACGTCGCGGAAGACCTCGCGGACGGCGGCCAGCTGCTCCTCCGGGACGGGGTGCGAGCCGTCCACCACGTGCAGGATGAGGTCGGCGTCGGCGACCTCCTCCATGGTGGAGCGGAACGCCTCGACCAGGTGGTGCGGCAGGTGCCGGACGAAGCCGACGGTGTCGGCCAGGGTGTAGACCCGGCCGGACGGCGTCTCGGCCCGGCGGACGGTCGGGTCCAGGGTGGCGAACAGTGCGTTCTCCACCAGGACGCCGGCGCCGGTGAGGCGGTTGAGCAGCGAGGACTTGCCGGCGTTGGTGTATCCGGCGATGGCGACCGACGGCACCTTGTTCCGGCGCCGCTCCTGCCGCTTGATGTCACGGCCGGTCTTCATCTCCGCGATCTCCCGGCGCATCTTCGCCATCTTCTCGCGGATGCGGCGCCGGTCGGTCTCGATCTTGGTCTCACCGGGACCACGGGTGGCCATGCCGCCACCGCCGCCGCCACCCATCTGCCGGGAGAGCGACTGGCCCCAGCCGCGCAGGCGCGGCAGCATGTACTGCATCTGCGCGAGGGCGACCTGGGCCTTGCCCTCTCGGGACTTGGCGTGCTGGGCGAAGATGTCGAGGATCAGGGCGGTCCGGTCGACCACCTTGACCTTGACGACGTCTTCGAGGGCGATGAGCTGGCCGGGGCTGAGCTCGCCGTCGCAGACGACGGTGTCGGCGCCGGTCTCGACGACGATGTCCCGCAGCTCCTGGGCCTTGCCGGAACCGATGAAGGTGGCCGGGTCGGGCTTGTCGCGGCGCTGGATGACGCCGTCGAGGACGAGGGCACCGGCCGTCTCGGCGAGGGCCGCGAGCTCCGCGAGGGAGTTCTCGGCGTCCTGCACGGTCCCCGAGGTCCAGACGCCGACGAGCACGACGCGCTCCAGGCGCAGCTGCCGGTACTCGACCTCGGTGACGTCCTCGAGCTCGGTGGAGAGGCCCACGACGCGGCGCAGTGCGGCGCGCTCGGAGCGGTCGAACTGGTCGCCGTCCCGGGCTCCGTCGATCTCGTGGCTCCAGGCGACGTCCTCTTCCATCAGGGCATCGGCCCGAAGGCTCTCGGTGCGGCGCGACTGCGCGAAGCTCTGCTCGTCCTGGGAAGGGGAAGAAGAGGAGGTCATTGGATCCTTACGTCGGTGGAAACGATGGTGTCGGTACAACGTGCGGCGGTGCCGGAAGATTCCCTCGCGGGTTTCGCCGGCCGGCCGCGTCGCCGACCTGAAAATGGTGACACGGCCGCCGGGCGCCCGTCACCCGGGTTTCCCGGGCGCCCTCGGGCAAACCCCGCCGGGCCCCCGGGGAGGGCCCCCGGTGCCCCGTGGATCCTCTCAGGGGGCCTTCTGCGCGGGCGGGAGGCTGCGCCAGTCGGGGTGTCCTGGCATGGGCGGGGTCTTCTCCCCGTACAGCCACGCCCGGAAGAAGGCGCCGAGCTCGCGGCCGGAGACCTGTTCCGCGAGGGCCGTGAAGTCGGCGGTGGAGGCGACGCCGTCCCGGTGGACGGCCACCCAGCGCCGTTCCAGCCGGTCGAAGGCGTCGGTGCCGATCGTCTCCCGGAGGGCGTAGAGGACGAGCGCGCTGCCGTCGTACACGACCGGCCGGAAGAGGCTGATCTTCTGGCCGGGCGCGGGCGGGCGGGGTGCCGCCGGCGGTCCTCCGTCCGCGCGCCAGCCGTCGGAGGCGGCGTACGCGGCCTTCATGCGCCGTTCCAGGGACTTGCCGGCCGTCTCGTCGGCGTACAGCGCCTCGTACCAGCTGGCGTGTCCCTCGTTGAGCCACAGATCGGACCAGGTGCGGGGGGAGACGCTGTCGCCGAACCACTGGTGGGCCAGTTCGTGGACCATGACCGCGTCCACGTACCACTGGGGGAAGCGGGGGTCGGTGAAGAGCCGCTCCTCGAAGAGGGAGAGGGTCTGCGTCTCCAGCTCGAAGCCGGTGGTGGCGTCGGCGATCAGCACGCCGTACGTCTCGAAGGGGTACGGGCCGACCTTGCCCTCCATCCACTCCAGGTGGCCGGGGGTGCGGCGCAGCCAGGGCTCCATGGCCTCCCGGTCCTGGGTGCGGACCACGTCGCGGACGGGGAGGCCGTGCGGGCCGGTGCGGTGCAGGACGGTGGAGCGGCCGAGGGAGACCTGGGCGAGTTCGGTGGCCATGGGGTGGCCGACGCGGTAGGTCCAGGTGGTGGTGGCGCCGTGGTCGACGCGGCCGGTGGGCAGGCCGTTGGCGACGGCCGTCAGCTCGCTCGGGGCGGTGATCCGGAAGGTGAAGAACGCCTTGTCGGAGGGGTGGTCGTTGGAGGGGAAGACGCGGTGGGCGGCGTCGGCCTGGTTGGCCATGACGAGGCCGTCGGAGGTGCGGACCCAGCCGCCGTTCGCGGCGGGGCCGCGCGGGTCGCTGGTGTGACGGACGGTGACGGTGACCGTCTCGCCCGCGTCGACGGGGACGATCGGGGTGACGATCAGGTCCTCGCCGCTGGTCTCGTGGGCGGCGGGCAGGCCGTCGACGGTGACGTCCGAGACGGTGCCGTGGGTGAAGTCGAGGTGGAGCCGGTCGAGGTCGGTGGTGGCGAGGGCGTCGACGCGGGTGACGGCGGTGAGCGGCTCGGTGTTCACGCCGCTGTAGGTGAGGTCGATGTCGTACGCGAGGACGTCGTAGCCGGGGTTGCCGAGGTGGGGGAAGAGCGGGTCGCCGATGCCGAGCGGCGTGGGGGCGGGCAGCGCGGCCGCGACCAGGCCCGCGGCGGCGGCGACGAGGGCGGCGGACCGGAGCCAGGGCCGGCGGACCGGCCGGCGCGGCGGACGCGCGGGGCCGCCGGGGGGCGGGCCGGTGGGGACGGGGGCCGGCGGCGGGACGGGCAGGGAGGTGTGCGCCATGCGCCAGGGCTACCAGGGGCCGCCCCCGCTCCCCCGGCCGACGCGCGCACCCGCCACCCGAAGGAGTCACGCGCGGGTGGACGGCACCCCGGGTCCCACCGGTGGCGGGGCGGTCCGGGGTCCGGGTCGGAGCGTGGGCGCGGCCCGCGTCGCAGGACCTCGCCTCAGAGACCGTGGGTGCGGCCCACGTCGTAGACGCCGGGGACGTCGCGCATGGCCCTCATGAGGCGGGGGAGTTCGGCGGCGTCGAGGAGTTCGAGGGTGTACGTGTGGCGGACGCGTTGCTCGTTCGGGGGTTCGACGGTCGCGGAGACGACTTCGGCGCCGGCGGTGGCGATGGCTTCGGTGAGGTCGGCGAGGAGACCGGGGCGGCCGAACGATTCGGCGACGAGGGTGACCCGGCAGTGGGCGGCGTCGCCCCAGCGGACCGGGACGGCGGTCCGGCCGAGGCGGCGCATGGTGTCCACGGCCGGACAGCCGGTGCGGTGGGCGGTGACGGCGCCGCCGCGGACCCGGAAGCCGGTGATCTCGTCGGGGGGCACGGGGGTGCAACAGCCGGCCGGGCGGACCGGGGCCGGAGGCCCACCGTCGAGGTCGGCGTGGAGTTCCGCGCGGGAGTTGCGGTCGGCGGCGACGCTGAGCTGCGGCCGGGGGGCGGCGGCGGGCTGGTGGGCGGCTTCCGGGTGTGCCTGGAGCCAGGCGGTGATGGCGATCCGGGCGGCGGGGGTGCGGGCGTGGTCCAGCCAGGCCGGGGAGGGGCCGGAGCCGGTGTCCTGGGCGAGGAGCAGCTGCACGGTGTCGCCGTCGGAGAGGGGGGTGCTCAGCGGGGCGAGCCGGCCGTTGACCCTGGCGCCGAGGCAGCCGTGGGCGGCCTCGCCGTGCTGTGCGTAGGCGGCGTCGACGCAGGTGGCGCCTGCGGGCAGCCCCAGGGTGCCGCCGTCGGCGCGGAAGACGGTGATCTCCCGGTCCTCGGCGAGGTCGGCGTGGAGCGAGTTCCAGAAGGTGTCGGCGTCGGGGGCGGACTGCTGCCAGTCGAGGAGGCGGGCGAGCCAGCCGGGCCGGGTGGGGTCGGTGCGCTCGCCGTCGCCGGCGGTCTCGAAGCCCTCGGACGGGTCGGCGGCGTCCGGGGCGGTGCTGTCCGGGGTGGTGGCGTGGGGGCTGCCGAGGGCGACGACGCCCGCCTCCGCGACCTTGTGCATGCGGTGGGTGCGGATGAGGACTTCGGCGACGGCCCCGTCGGGGGCGGCGATCGCGGTGTGCAGCGACTGGTACAGGTTGAACTTGGGCGCCGCGATGAAGTCCTTGAACTCGGAGATCAGCGGGGTGAAACAGGTGTGCAGCTCGCCGAGGACCGCGTAGCAGTCGGCGTCCTCGGCGACGAGGACGAGGAGCCGCCCGAAGTCGCAGCCGCGCAGCTCGCCGCGCTTGAGGCGGGCGCGGTGGACGGAGACGAAGTGGCGGGGGCGGACGAGGACGTCGGCGGCGATGTCCGCCTCGCGCAGGACGGCGGCGACCTGTTCGGCGGCGGCGGCGAGGGCGTCCGTGGAGCCGGTGCCGGCGGGGCCGGCGATGAGCGCGCGGGTGGTCTCGTACTCCTCGGGGTGGAGGATGGCGAAGACCAGGTCCTCCAGTTCGGTCTTGAGGGCCTGGACACCGAGCCGTTCGGCGAGGGGGATGAGGACGTCCCGGGTGACCTTGGCGATGCGGGCCTGTTTCTCCGGCCGCATCACGCCGAGGGTGCGCATGTTGTGGAGGCGGTCGGCGAGTTTGATCGACATGACCCGGACGTCGTCGCCGGTGGCGACGAGCATCTTGCGGAAGGTCTCGGGTTCGGCGGCGGCGCCGTAGTCGATCTTCTCCACCTTGGTGACGCCGTCGACGAGGTACGCCACCTCGTCGCCGAACTCCCG
This sequence comes from Streptomyces filamentosus, assembly GCF_014654895.1. GTDB lineage: Bacteria > Actinomycetota > Actinomycetes > Streptomycetales > Streptomycetaceae > Streptomyces > Streptomyces filamentosus. The sequence continues at coordinate 875,900 of NZ_BNBE01000001.1, forward strand.
GCGCACCTGATCGAGCGTCACCTCGGTGTCCTCGACGGTGTCGTGGAGGAGGGAGGCGGTCAGGGTGGTGGTCTCGGCGCCGAGTTCGGCCAGGATCAGGGTGACCGCGAGGGGGTGGGTGATGTACGGCTCGCCGCTCTTGCGGAACTGGCCGCGGTGCGAGGACTCGGCGAGGACGTAGGCCCGGCGCAGCACCGACAGGTCGGCGTCGGGATGGTGGGCCCGGTGCGCCTCGGCGACGTGGCTGATGGCGTCGGGCAGCCGGTCGCGGGGGGCCGGTCCCGCGGTGGCGCCGAGCAGGGCGGCCCGGCCGATCCTCCGCAGATCCAGGCGGGCGCGTCCGCGCCTGCGGACGCCCGTGTCGGTGATCGCGGCCTCGGCCGCGCTCACGGGGTTCGTGGCCTCTGCGCTCATGGGGCACCTCCGGCGACGTCGACCGGCGGTGGACGGGCGGGGAGAGCCCGGGGGGCCGGTGCTTGATGCTACCGACCCCACCACGTGGCGCAGTCACGCTCTCGCCCAGCGTGAATCGGATCACCCATTCGAGCGATCCCGGAGTCGTTGACTGTTTCGATTCGACCGCCCGGGCGGACGGGCGGTGGACAGCGGGTGAAGGACGGGGGCGGGAACTCAGCCGGCGGCGAGCCAGGAGGGGTCCAGGGTGCCTTCGGCGACGATGACGGCGGGGCCGGTCATCTCGATCTGGCCGTCGGGGTGCTCGGTGATGACCAGGGTGCCGCCGAGGACGTCCACGGTGTACGAGACGGGGGCGCCGGTCTCGGCCGGGTCCGTGCCGTCGCGGCGGGCGGCGGCGACGGCCACGGCGCAGGCGCCGGTGCCGCAGGAGCGGGTCTCGGCGGCGCCGCGCTCGTGGACCCGCATGGCGACGTGGCGGGGGCCCCGGTCCGCGACGAACTCGATGTTGACCCCGTCCGGGTAGACCGCCGCGGGCTCGTACGGCGGCTCGTCGTACAGCGTGCCCGCGTGGGCGAGGTCCTCGACGAAGGCGACCGCGTGCGGATTGCCCATGTTCACGTTGCGCGCGGGCCAGCTGCGGCCGTCGACGGCGACCGTGACGCCCTCCTCGGGGAGGACGGCGCGGCCCATGGCGACGGTGACGGAGCCGTCCTTGTCGAGGTGGACGTGCTTGACGCCGCCGCGGGTGGCGACCGCGACCTCTCCGGCGGTGACGTGGCCGGCGTGCTCCAGGTAGCGGGCGAAGACCCGGACGCCGTTGCCGCACATCTCGGCGACCGTGCCGTCGGCGTTGCGGTAGTCCATGAACCACTCGGCCTCGTCGGCCATGGCGCGGGCCTCGGGGTGGGCGGCGGTCCGCACGACGTGCAGCACGCCGTCGCCGCCGAGTCCGGCGCGGCGGTCGCAGAGCCGGGCGACGAGGGCGGGGGGCAGGTCGATCTCGTTCTCCGCGTCGGGGACGATCACGAAGTCGTTCTCGGTGCCGTGGCCCTTGAGGTAACGGAGCGGGGTGGTCTGCGTGCTGGTCACGAGATCAACTGTACGGTGCCGCCCGGACACCCGTTCCGGGTTGTCCACAGGGCGGGCCCGCGCGGCCCGGCGGGGAGCCGCCGGAAGGGCCCGGCGGGCTTCAGCGGAGCCGGGCGACGCGCCAGACCGCGAGGGCGACGAGGGCCGCGATGGTCGTCACGTACAGGAGGAGGAACCGCCAGTCCGGCCGCTCGCCGGAGCCGCGCTGCGGCAGGCCCGGCCAGGTGTAGCCGACCTTGCGGGCGGCCATCACGCCCCAGCCGGCGGCGCAGAAGCTGATGAGCAGCCCCAGCATGGCGACGACGGCGCCGCCGTCGCCGGAGCCGAAGGCCAGCGGGAAGGCGAACATCAGGGAGCCGACGGCGGCGAGTCCCAGGATGGGGGCGAGCTGCCAGATCCGCAGCAGGCGCCGGGGGCGCAGCTCGACCTCGACCTCGGCCGCGTCGACCTCCACCGCGGTGCCCTCGGCGTCGTCGGGTCCGTCCGGGGTCAGCCCCGGGGCATCCCCGGGGACCGCCTCGTGCTGTTCTCTGTCGCGAGGGCCGGCCTCCATCGCCACGCGCCCTCCCAACTCGGACTCCACTTGGTCGATCGATGCTCGATGATGGCACGCTCCTGACCGCCGAAATGACGGGCAGGGCGTCCCGATGCCATCACGTGATCAGGCTGTAACCGCTCGTTCGACCAACGACAGCGCCTCCCCGGGGAGTTCCCCCCGGTGGTCGGCGGCCCCGCTGAGCCAGTGGACGCGCGGGTCGCGCCGGAACCACGAGTCCTGACGGCGGGCGAAGCGCTTGGTGGCGCGCACGGTCTCCGCGCGCGCCTCGTCCTCGGTGCACTCCCCCGCGAGCGCCGCGAGCACCTGCTGGTAGCCGAGCGCGCGGGAGGCCGTGCGCCCCTCGCGCAGTCCGACCGCCTCCAGGGCGCGGACCTCGTCGACGAGGCCGGCCTCCCACATGCGGTCCACGCGCGTGGCGATCCGCTCGTCGAGCTCCGGGCGGGCCACGTCGACGCCGATCTGGACGGTGTCGTAGACGGACTCGTGGCCGGGGAGGTTGGCGGTGAAGGGCTTCCCGGTGATCTCGATGACCTCCAGGGCGCGGACGATCCGGCGTCCGTTGCCGGGGAGGATCGCGCGGGCCGCCTCGGGGTCGGCGGCGGCGAGCCGGGCGTGCAGGGCGCCGGAGCCGCGCTCGTCGAGCTCCGCCTCCAGGCGGGCCCGGACGGCCGGGTCGGTGCCGGGGAACTCCAGGGCGTCCACGGCGCCGCGCACGTACAGGCCGGAACCGCCGACGAGGACGGGGGTGCGGCCCTCGGCGAGCAGCCGGTCGATCTCGGCGCGGGCGAGGCGCTGGTACTCGGCGACGCTGGCGGCCTCGGTGACGTCCCAGACGTCGAGGAGGCGGTGGGGGACTCCGCCGCGCTCCTCCGGCGTCAGTTTGGCGGTGCCGATGTCCATCCCGCGGTAGAGCTGCATCGAGTCGGCGTTGACGACCTCGCCCCCGAGCTGCTGGGCCAGGAAGACTCCCAGATCGGACTTTCCGGCCGCCGTGGGGCCGACGACGGCGATGACCCGCGGTGCGGGAGCTGCGCTTCTCACCGCCCCAGTCTCGCAAACCTCCCGGGCCGTCCCCGAACGGGCGACGTGACAGGGGGGTGGGGGGTTCGTTGCCCGTTGCGTGGTTCCGGCCGCTCGCCGGACGTGCCACGGCCGTGTTGCGGCCGTCATGTCCGCCGTGCGGCACCCCCGACGAGTAGGGTGTGGAGTAAATATGGGCGTTTTCTCAAGGTTTCGCCGGAAGAAGGCGGTCGCGACGGAGGATGTGGCCGATGTCTCCCCGGTGGGGACCGAGGCCCTCGGGTCCGAAGCGGCGGACGCCGGAGCGGTGGAGTCGGAGTCCGTGGAGCCGGAGGCTGCGAAGTCGGAAGCCACCGGTTCCGGCGGGTCCGGCGGTGGGGTGACGCGGGTGACCGTCGCGGGGCTGCCCGCGGCGGCCGGGGACGTTCCCGGGACGGCGGAGGCCGCCGTGGAGTCCGTGGAGATCCCTCGGCAGCAGTCGGCCGTCACCGCCGCGGACACGGGGAGCGAGACCGGGGAAACCGCCCGCAGGTAGGCAGGACACGGACACGGAGAGGTGCCCCATGGGTCTCCTGGATTCACTGAAGGCCAAGCTGGGCCCGGCCAAGGACAAGGTCTCGGACCTCGCCCAGCAGCACGGGGACAAGATCGACCAGGGTCTGGACAAGGCCGCGAAGATGGTCGACGAGAAGACCAAGGGCAAGTACAGCGACAAGATCCAGTCCGGTACGGGCAAGGCCAAGGAGGCCATCGACCGGATCGGCCAGAAGGACGACGGCACGCCGGGTGACGGCAAGCCCGGCGGGGGCGCGCCGGGTGACGGCAAGCCCGGCGGGAGCACGCCCCCGCCTCCGGCCGCCTGAGTCCCGCCCGTACGGCGGACGGCCGCGGAGCACCCGCTCCGCGGCCGTCCGCCGTTCCGGTGGTCCGGTGGTCCGGTGGTCGGGTGGTCCGGGCCGTCAGGACCAGACGGCGACCAGGTACTCGACGCCGTACGGGACGTCTTTGTACAGGAGGCGGCCGGCCAGGCCCGCGCCCTCCGCGGCGCCCGCGAGGACCTGCCAGGGGGCACGGCCGGCCGCCTTCAGTTCGTACGCGAGGCCCGCGTCGAGCGCGAGGACGCCGGGCACGTCGGCGGAGCCCAGGACGCGGGCGGCCTCGGCGTCGAAGCCGGCGGCCCGCTCGTCGAGGTAGCCGGGAGCCTTCACCGTCCGGCAGGCGCTGCCGTCGCCCAGGACGAGCAGGGCGACCCGCCCGGCCGATGCGGCGAGGCTCCGGCCGGCCTCCGCACACTCCTCGGGGGTGGCGCGCTCGGCGATCCCGAAGCCCTCCACGGCCGCGCCGGAGGCGTCCGCCCCGCCGGTACGGGAGAGCAGCCAGGCGCCCACGGCGAGCGGGGCCGGCAGCGGGCGGCCCCCGGGACCCTCCCCGAGGCGGACCGAGAGGTCGACGCCGAATCCGGCGAAGGAGCCGGTGGAACCGGCCGGGAAGGCGCCCTGGGCGTCCTGGGGCACCGGCCCGACGACGTACAGCCGGTCGGGCCGGGCGGCGGCGAGCACCCCGAGGGCGTCCGCGCAGTGCGCCCGCGCGGCGTCCAGCTCGGGGGCGGCACCGCTCGCGACCTCGGGCACGAGGAGCGGCGGGCAGGGGCACACGGCTGCGGCGACAAGCATGATCCGCAGCCTACTGCCCCGGCACCGCGCGGGGCCTGCCTCTCAGAACCTGCTGCTCAGGGCCTGCCGCACGGAGGGAAGGCCGGGCACCGCCCGGGACCCGGGCCGGAGCCCGTGACTGGAGCGGAGCCCGTACCCGGCGCGGGGCCCGAGCTCGGCCCCAGCCCCGGTCCCGGTCGCCGATCCCGGTCCCGGCCGCCGATCCCGGACCCGGGCCCGGCGGTCGTCGAACCTCCCGTCAGTGCCCCACGCCGCAAGCCGGCGCGTCGGCGGCCGGGAGCGGCTCGGGGACGCCGATCTTCGGCAGGCCGAGCAGGACGCCGGCCGGCTTGGCGGCGGCCTCGGCGGTGCGCTTCTCCCAGGCGTCGCCCGCGCGGGTACGGCGGACGGCCGTGGTCGGGCCCTCGGCGAGCAGGTGGTGCGGGGCGGCGTAGGTGATCTCGACGGTCACGACGTCGCCGGGGCGGACGTCCTGGTCCGGCTTGGTGAAGTGGACGAGGCGGTTGTCGGGGGCGCGGCCGGAGAGGCGGTGGGTGGCGCCGTCCTTGCGGCCCTCGCCCTCGGCGACCATGACCTCCAGGGTGCGGCCGACCTGCTTCTTGTTCTCGTCCCAGGAGATCTCCTCCTGGAGGGCGACCAGGCGCTCGTAGCGGGCCTGCACGACCTCCTTGGGGATCTGCCCGTCCATCTCGGCGGCCGGGGTCCCGGGGCGCTTGGAGTACTGGAAGGTGAAGGCGTTCGCGAAGCGGGCCTCGCGGACCACGTGCATGGTCTGCTCGAAGTCCTCCTCGGTCTCGCCGGGGAAGCCCACGATGATGTCGGTGGAGATGGCGGCGTGCGGGATCGCGGCGCGCACCTTCTCGATGATCCCGAGGAAACGCTCCTGCCGGTACGAGCGGCGCATGGCCTTGAGGATCGGGTCCGAGCCGGACTGGAGCGGCATGTGCAGCTGGGGCATCACGTTCGGCGTCTCGGCCATGGCGGCGATGACGTCGTCGGTGAAGTCGCGCGGGTGCGGAGAGGTGAAGCGGACCCGCTCCAGGCCCTCGACGGAGCCGCAGGCGCGGAGGAGCTTGCTGAACGCCTCGCGGTCGCCGAGGTCGGAGCCGTACGCGTTCACGTTCTGGCCGAGCAGGGTGATCTCGGAGACGCCCTCGGCGACCAGCGCCTCGATCTCGGCGAGGATGTCGCCGGGGCGGCGGTCCTCCTCCTTGCCGCGCAGGGCGGGGACGATGCAGAAGGTGCAGGTGTTGTTGCAGCCGACCGAGATCGAGACCCAGGCCGCGTACGCCGACTCGCGGCGGGTCGGCAGGGTGGAGGGGAACGCCTCCAGGGACTCGGCGATCTCGACCTGCGCCTCCTGCTGGACGCGGGCGCGCTCCAGGAGGACCGGCAGCTTGCCGATGTTGTGGGTGCCGAAGACGACGTCGACCCAGGGGGCCCGGTCGACGATGGTCTGGCGGTCCTTCTGCGCCAGGCAGCCGCCGACGGCGATCTGCATGCCGGGGCGGGCGGTCTTCATCGGGGCGAGGTGGCCGAGGTTGCCGTACAGCTTGTTGTCGGCGTTCTCGCGGACCGCGCAGGTGTTGAAGACGACGACGTCGGCGCCGTCGGCGTCCTTGGGGGCGCGGACGTAGCCCGCCTCCTCCAGCAGACCGGAGAGCCGCTCGGAGTCGTGGACGTTCATCTGACACCCGTAGGTGCGAATGTCGTAGGTCTTCGGTCCTTCGATGCCCACTGTGAGACTCCGGTCGCTGCTGCTGGTCATGACATCCAAGAGTAGGCGCTCCGCCGCGGGGTCCGGGCCGGGCGGCGGGGCGGCGGAGTCCGGCCGCGCCGACGGCCCCCGCGGCGGCCGTGCCACGGGGTCGCGGTATCCGGCCACGGGGTCGCGGCGTCCGGCCGTGGGGTCGGCCGGGCACCCGGTGGTGACGTCGGCGGAGGCGTCCGGCCGCGGTGTCCGGATGTGACAGGGAATCGTCATTGCCGTCACGGGGCGGGGCGGGCGAAGGTGGGGGCATGTCCGAGACCCGTTCCACCGCGGCCCCCGGGGCGCACCCCGTCCACCGGGTCGTCGTCGCGGTCTTCCCCGACGTGGACCTCCTCGACGTCACCGGGCCCGCCGAGGTCTTCGCGCTGGCCAACCGGGAGGCGGGCGGCCCCGCCCGCTACCGGGTGCGGCTCGCCGCGCCCGGCGGCGCCGGGGAGGTGCGGACCTCGGCGGGGGTGCGGCTGGTCGCGGACCTCGGCTTCGACGAGGTCGGCGCGGACGTGGACACCCTCCTGGTGCCGGGGGCGGTGGACCCGGGGGAGCACGGCGGGGTCGTCGCCCGGCTCGACCCCGAGGTCGTGCGGTGGGTGCGGGAGACCGCGCCGCACGCCCGGCGGGTGGCGTCGGTCTGCGTCGGCGCCCACGTGCTGGCGGCGGCCGGGCTCCTCGACGGGCGGACCGCGACGACCCACTGGTCCACGGCCGCGCAGCTGGCGGCCGACCATCCGGAGGTCTCCGTCGACCCCGATCCGATCTTCGTACGGACGGACCGGGGCCGACTGTGGACCGGGGCCGGGATCAGCGCCTGCCTCGACCTGTCCCTCGCCCTGGTGGCGGAGGACCTGGGCGAGGAGACCGCGCTCGCGGTCGCCCGGCAGCTCGTGATGTACCTGAAGCGGCAGGGCGGCCAGAGCCAGTTCTCGGTGCCGCTGAGCCGTCCGGCGGCCGGCCGGAGGGACATCGACGAGCTGCGGCTCTGGATCGCGGACCACCTCGACGAGGAGCTGTCCGCGGAGCGGCTCGCCGCCCGGATGTGCCTGAGCGAGCGGCACTTCGCCCGGGTCTTCGCGCAGGAGACGGGGTCCAGCCCCGCCGCCTACGTGGAGGCGGCCCGGATCGAGGTGGCCCGGCGCCACCTGGAGTCCTCGGACGCGCCGCTCGCCGAGGTGGCGGCGCGGGCGGGGCTGGGCTCGGTGGAGACCCTGCACCGTGCGTTCCGGCGGCAGCTCGCGACCACGCCGGCGGCGTACCGGCGACGGTTCCGCACCGGGACCGGCTGACCTCTCCGCCCCGCCCGATCCCCTGCCTCCCGATTCCCTGCCCTCGATTCCCTGCCCGCGTCCCTCCCCCGGGGCCCCTGCCCCCGGCCCCTGCCCCGATCTCCTCCCTCCCCTCCCTCGATTCCCTCTCCGCGCGGGCGGGCGGCTCCGCCGCGCCCCCGAGCAGTCCGTTTTCCCACCAAAGATCCCTGTCTGAAAGGTTCAGAAATGAGCATCACCCCGTCCACTCCCCTGCGTGCCCTCTCCGGTCTGTCCGGCGAGCCGGCCCGCCTCTCGGAGTCGGTCCTGGTCCTCATCGACGTCCAGAACACCTACCGGTCCGGCGTGATGGCGCTGGAGGGCGCCGAGGAGGCCGTCGCCGAGGCGGCGCGGCTCCTCGCCCGGGCCCGTGCCGCCGGCGCGCCGGTCGTCCACGTCCAGCACGACGGCGGCGCGGGCTCCCCGTACGACCTCACGGCGCCCGTGGGCGCGATCAGCGACGAGGTGGCCCCGGCCGAGGGCGAGCCGGTCGTGGTGAAGACCTTCCCGAACTCCTTCCACGCCACCGAACTGGAGAAGGTCCTGACGGACCTGGGCTTCGCGGCGGGCAGCGGGAAGGACCTGGTCCTGGCCGGGTTCATGACCCACATGTGCGTGAACTACACCGCCCAGGCCGCCTTCAACCTGGGCTACCGGCCCACCGTCGTCGCCGAGGCCACCGCCACCCGGGCCCTCGCCGCGCCGGACGGGACGGTCGTGCCCGCCGCCGAGCTCAAGCGGGCCGCCCTGACCGCGCTGACCGACGTGTTCGCCGTGGTGGTGCCGACGGCGGCGGACCTGCGGGCCTGAGCCGTACGGCCCCGCGGTGGGCGTCCGGCCGCCCTGCGGTTTTCCGCAGGGCGGCCGGACGGGAACACGCATACCGGCTCCGACCTGCGGTTCCTAGGTTGAGGAGCGTCCCCGGCGAGACCGCCCGGGACGCTCCTCACGCCCTTGGAGAGCCCATGACGCCGCCCCCGGCCGCCCTCGTCCTCGCCCTCGCCCCCACCTCAGCCCCCACCTCCGCTTTCGCTGTCGCTTCCGCTTCCGCCCAGGAGCCCGCCGGCGGGATCGCCGGCTGGGCGGCCGGGCTCGTCGACACCCTCGGCGGGCCGGGCGCCGGGCTCGCCATCGCCCTGGAGAACCTCTTCCCGCCGCTGCCCAGCGAGGTGATCCTGCCGCTGACCGGCTTCGCCGCCGGGCAGGGCGTGCTCGGCCTCGCCTCCGCCCTCTTCTGGACGACGCTCGGCTCGGTGGTGGGCGCGCTCGCCCTGTACGTGCTCGGCGCGCTCTTCGGCCGGGAGCGGATGCACGCGGTGTGGGCGCGGCTGCCGCTGGTGAAGGCCACGGACCTGGAGCGCACCGAGGCGTGGTTCCGGCGGCACGGCGCGAAGGCCGTCCTCCTCGGCCGGATGGTGCCGATCTTCCGCAGCCTGATCTCGGTCCCCGCCGGGGTGGAACGGATGCCGGTCCCCCTCTTCCTCCTCCTCACCACCCTCGGCAGCCTCGTCTGGAACGGCGTGCTGGTCGGCGCCGGTTACGCGCTCGGCGACCGCTGGGAACTCGTCGAGGCGTACGTGGGCGTGGCCTCCAAGGCCGTCGCCGTCCTGGTGCTCCTGGCCGCCGCGGCCTGGCTGACGGTACGGCTCCGTGGCCGCCGGGCCGACGCCCGGCACCGGCGCGCCTAGGGTGGGGGACGTGAACGGGGGCGCTGGGAACGGGGCGGAGGCACGGTCGGCGGCGCGTCGTGCGGCGGGGGTGCTCGCCGGGTGCCTGACCGCGCCGCTCGGGTCGGCCTATCTGCTCCTCTCGGGCGTTCCCCTCGGGCCGTTCCTGCTGTGGCCGCGGACGCGTCCGCACGCCCTCGGGCTGCTCGGTTCCGGTGCCCGGCGGCTCGCCGGGGTGGAGCGGAGGCGCCGGACCGTCTTCTTCGGCGACCGGTTCCCCGAGGCGTACGGGCGGGAGGCGTCCGAATCGGAGGCGTACGGGGGCGACGGGGCCGTGCTGCGCTATCTGGCGGTCCGGTCCTGGGCGGGGCTCGTGTGCGGGACCGTGCTCGGGCTGGTCGGCTTCGGCGCGGTGCTCGCCGGACTGCTGGTCGCCGGCGTGGCGCGGGGGACCACCGGGGTGGCGGAGCTGCTGGGACAGCTCGTCCTCGGCGGGGTCCTGCTCTTCCTCGGCCTCCAGGGCCTGGCCGCGCTCACCGCCCTCGACGCCCGGCTGGCCCGGGAGCACTTCGGGCCTTCGGAGCGGGAACTGCTGCGCCGCCGGATCGACGAGCTCTCCGTCAGCCGGGCCGCCGTCGTCGGGGCCGTGGACGGGGAGCGGCGGCGGATCGAGCGGGACCTCCACGACGGGGTGCAGCAGCGGCTCGTGGCGCTCGCCATGCTGATCGGGCGGGCGCGGCGCGGCGCCGGGCGCGACCCCGGGCGGGCCGCGGAGCTGCTGGACCAGGCGCACCGGGAGGCACAGGAGGTGCTGGCCGAACTGCGCGAGGTGGCCTGGCGGGTGTACCCGTCGGCGCTGGACAGCCTCGGCCTGGAGGAGGCGCTGGGCGGGGTGGCGCAGCGGTGCGCGCTGCCGCTGCGGATCGCGTACGAGGTCGAAGGGCCGCTGCCGCGTCCGGTGGAGACGGCCGCGTACTTCGTCGTCTCCGAGGCCGTCACCAACGCCGCCAAGCACTCGGCCGCCTCGGCCGTCTCCGTACGGGTCGCGAGGGCGCCCGGCGGTCCGCTGACCGTGCGGATCGAGGACGACGGCCGGGGCGGCGCGGACCCGGCGGGCAGCGGCCTGACCGGACTGCGCGGACGGGTCGGCGCGCTCGACGGCGTCCTGCGCGTCGACAGCCCCCTCGGGGGACCCACCACCATCGTCGCGGAGCTGCCGTGCGCGTGATCCTGGCCGAGGACTCGACCCTGCTGCGGGAAGGACTCGCCCGCCTGCTCGCCGAGGAGGGGCACGAGGTCGTCGGGGCGTTCGGCGACGCCGTGACGCTGGTCGCCGAGGCGGAGGCGCTGCGCCCCGACGTGGTCGTCGCCGACATCCGGATGCCGCCGACCCACACCGACGAGGGGCTGCGCGCGGCCGTCGAGATCCGCGAACGGCTGCCGGGGACGGGGGTCCTGGTGCTCTCCCAGCACGTGGAGCGGAGCTACGCGGCCCGGCTGCTCGCGGCCGGCGCGGAGCGGGTCGGCTATCTGCTGAAGGACCGGGTGGCGCAGGTCGAGGAGTTCCTCGACGCGCTGGAGCGGATCCACGCGGGCGGGGCGGCGATCGACCCGGAGGTCGTGCGCCAGCTGGTCGTCCGCAGCACGCGCGCCGACCCGCTGGCCCGGCTGACCCCGCGCGAGCGGGACGTCCTCCAGGTGCTCGCGCAGGGCTGCACGAACACGGCCATCGCGCGGCGGCTGCACCTGTCCCTGAGCGCGGTGGAGAAGCACCTCAACGCGGTCTTCGACAAGCTGGAACTGCGCGGGACCGAGGGCCACAGCCCCCGGATCCTCGCGGTGCTGCGCTGGCTGGAGGCGTGACCGTCCGGGCCCGGCTCCCGACGGGGAACGGCTCCCGGCCGGTCCCCGTCTGCCGGCCCGTCCCGGCTGCCGGCCCGCCCCGGTTCCCGGTCAGCCCCGGTTCCCGGTCAGGAGGGCGTGGAGGCGCAGGAGGGTCCGCTCGTCGCCGAAGCCGCCCGCCTTGATGACGACGGGGACCGGGGGGACGTCCGCCGGGCCCGCGAGGGTGCCGCGGGCGATGCCGGGTTCGGGTTCGTCGTGCAGGTCGATGCCGTGGGCGCCGAGCGCGCGCAGGACGGCCTCCGCGGTCTCACCGCCGGTGAGCACCAGGCCGTCGAAGGGGTCGCGGGCGGCCAGGGCCGCGACGGAGTCCGCGAGGAGCCGCGTCAACTCCGCCGGATCCGCCCGGCGTTCGTGGGGCGTGTGCAGGATGCGTACGGGGGCGGCCGCGGCCCCCGGCAGGTCGGCGGGGCCGCCGGCGACGGCGCTCGCCGCGCCCGGCTCGGCGGCCAGCAGGGCGAGCTGGCGGCGGGTGGCGGGGTTGGCGCTGCCGACCGCCACCAAGGGGCGCCGCGCGGGCGGGAGTCCGGCGGCTCCGGCGGCGTCCCCCGGGAGGGCGTGGTGGCGGGCGAGGGCGGCGGCCAGGCCCGGGGAGCCGACCCACAGGACGGCGCGGTGGTCGGGGACGGCGGCGACGATCCGGTCCAGGTCGGCGTCGGTGGCGGCCGAGCAGACGAACAGGCCGCCGTCCGGGAGGAGTTCGGTCAGCTCCTCCGGCCGGTCGGCGCCGACGAGGACGGCCTCCGGGAGCACGCGGGCGAGGTCGGCGGTGCGGACGGGGTGGGCGGGGTCGCGGGCGAACTCGCTCTCGTCGACGCGCACCCCGCGCACGTACTGGACGCCGTGGCGGGTGGTGCGGCCCTCGGCAGGGAAGGCCGGGGCGACGACGACCGCCGGCCGCCCGGAACCCTCCCGCGCGGCCCGGACCTCGGCCGCCACGTGACCGCGCAGGGTCGAGTCCACGGTCTTGAGCAGCAGCTCCGCCCCGGCGAGGTCCCGGGCCGCCTCCCGCGCGCGCTCCGCGGCCGCCGTCTCGTCCAGCAGCCGGCTGCCGAGGTCGACGGCGAGGACCCCGCCACCGCCCGGACCTCCGCCCGGACCTCCGATCGGGCTTCCGGAGAGGAGGACCCGCGCGGGGTGGCCGGTGCGGCGGAAGGGGGCCGCCCCGTCCCCCGCGCTGGTCAGGTCGTCGGCGAGGACGGCGACGCGGGGCGGGGTGACGGACGGGGCGGGGCGCATCGGCGGTTCCTCGGGTCGTACGGACGTGGGCGGGGGCACCTGCCCCCGCCCACCCTCACCCGCGCGGCCCGCCCGGTCCAGCGCCGGAGCCCTTTCCGCCGGTCCGCGCGCGGCCGCGGGGACGGCGGCCGGGGCGCGGGCGGCGGGGGCTGCGGCACGGAGGCGGCGATATGGTCATGGGCATGCCTGAACTCCCTGGGGACGGGGGCGAGTCAGCGGCTCGGCCTGGGCCAGGGGCGGGCAGAGGGGGACCTGCCCTCAAGATCACCGAGCGCCTTCCGACGCTAACCGGACGGGCCCCGGCACCACGGCAGGACACACGGCACGACGCCTCCGGCCGGGCCCGCTCACCACTTCGGCGGAGCGCGTTCGGACTCCGGCGGGACGCGCCCGGCTCCGGCACGCCGCACGACCCGCCACCCGGCGCGGAACCCGCACACCGGAGCCGTACGGACCACGACACGGAAGCGGCGCACCGGAGCCGTACGGGCCGCGGCGCCCCTCCCGTACGGGACACGCCACCCCCTCCCGTGCAGGACACGCCCCCTCCCGTACACGCCCGCCGTGGCTCCCGGTGTCCCCTCCGCCACCCGGAGCCACGGCCGGGGGTCCTGGGCGCGCGCCGGGGCTCCGGCGCAGCGGACATCACAGCCTCCGGGGTCCTCCTCCCTGGCCAGTGGCGCCCGCGACCTGGCAGGATCGCCGACATGCTCGCCTCCCTCACCCGCGCCGCCCGCCGCCGCGTCCTCGCGTTCGCGGCCGTGCTGCTCGCGGTGTGCGGGGTGCTGCTGTGGTGGCTGGCGCCCTTCGGGCCCGCCACGCCCAGCGGGTCGATCACGTTCAGCACCGGGGTCCCGAGCGGGGTCTACCAGCGCTACGGGGAGCTGCTCAAGCAGGCCATGGCCAAGGAGCTGCCCGACGTGTCGATCACCCTCAAGAACAGCGAGGGCTCGCAGCAGAACCTGGCCCGGGTGGCCTCCGGCGAGGCCGACTTCACCGTCGCGACCGCCGACGCCGTGGCGCAGTACATCCGCGACCGCCGCCCCGGCTTCGAGCGGCTGCGGGGCTGCGCCCGCCTCTACGACGACTACGTGCAGCTGATCGTGCGCAAGGGGTCGCCGGTGACCCAGGTCTCCGACCTGCGGGGGCTGCGGGTCGGCGTCGGGCAGGACGGCTCCGGCGTGCGGCTGATAGCGGACCGGGTCCTGGCCGCGGCCGGGCTCACCCCGGACCGGGACGTGCGGGCGGAGCCGGTGGGCATCGACACGATGCCGGCACTGCTGGAGCGCGGCGAGCTCGACGCGTTCTTCTGGTCGGGCGGGCTGCCGACGCAGGCCGTGCAGTCCCTGGCGGAGCGCTTCCCGGTGCGGCTCGTGCCGATGGACGAGGACCTGGTGGACGCGCTGCGGGGGGTGGGCGCCTCGACCCGGCACTACCGCTCGGCGGTGATCCCGGCCGACGCGTACGCGAAGGCGCAGGACGGGCAGGCGGTGGAGACGCTGGCGGTGGCGAACCTGATGGTGACGACGGCGGAGGCCGACCCGGACCTGGTGGAGGGCTTCACCAGGTCGGTGATCGGCAGCCGGGACAGCATCGGCAGCCGGGTGCACCCGGCGCAGCTGGTGGACCTGCGGACGGCCGTCTACACCGAGCCGCTGACCCTCCACGACGGCGCCCGCCGCTACTACCGCTCGGTCAAGCCCTGAGTCCTCCGCCGTCCGCCGTCACCTCTCCGAGGGCGCGTACCTCGGCACGGTGACCGTCACCCGCAGCCCGTGCGGCTCGTTCGGGGCGAAGGCGATGCCGCCGCCCGCGGCGGTGAGCAGGACGCGGGCGATGGAGAGGCCGAGGCCGGAGCCCTTGACGTTCTGGTGGCGGCCGGAGCGCCAGAAGCGGTCCCCGACCCGGCTCAGCTCCTCCTCGGTGAGACCGGGGCCGAGGTCGGCGACGACCACCTCGACGGCGTCCCGCCCGGCGAGGACCCGTACGGTCACCCGTTCTCCCGCCGGGGTGAACTTCAGCGCGTTGTCGACGACCGCGTCCAGGGCGCTGGACAGGGTCACCGGGTCCGCCCAGCCGGTGGCCGCCCCGCACTCCCCCACCAGGGCGACGCCCTTGTCGTCGGCGACCGGCCGCCAGGAGGCGAGCCGCTCGGCGGTGAGGGCGCCGACGTCGGTCAGCCGCAGGTCGGCGGCGGCGTGCTCGGCGAGGGCCAGGCCGAGGAGGTCGTCGAGGACCTGCGCGAGCCGCTTGCCCTCGGTGCGCACGGAGGCGATCTCCTCGTTGTCCTCGGGGAGTTCGAGGGCGAGGAGTTCGATGCGCAGCAGCAGTGCGGCGAGCGGGTTGCGGAGCTGGTGCGAGGCGTCGGCGACGAACGCCCGCTGCTGTTCGAGGGATTCCTCGACATGGTCGGCCATCTCGTTGAACGAGCGGGCGAGGCGGCGCAGTTCGGGCGGCCCGCCGGCCTCGGCGACCCGGGAGTTCATCCGGCCGGTGGCGATGTCGTGGGTGACGCCGTCCAGCACCCGGACCGGGCGCAGCACCCAGCCGGTGAGGCGGACGGCGGCGCCGACGGCGAGCAGCATGGCGGCCGCCTCGCCGGTGAAGATCACCAGCCAGTCGCGCAGGATGCGGGCGCGGAGCTCGCCGGTGGGCGAGTCGGTGACGACGACGGCGACGACGTCCCCGTCGCGGACGACGGGCGAGGCGATGGTGAGGCGGGCGTGCGGCTGCCAGGGCCAGATCTGCGGCGGGTCGTGGCTGCGGCGGCCGAGCAGGGACTCGTTGAAGGCCCGGCGGCCCTCCCCCTCGGAGGGGACGGCCCAGCCCTCGGGGGCGGCGGCCATGGCCCGGTTGTCGCGGTAGAAGATGCCGGCCCGGATGCCGTAGACGTCGTGGTAGCTGACGAGCTCCCCGCCGAGGGTGGCGCGGCGCTCGCCGTCTCCGGTGGCGAGGTCGCCGACGAACTGGGCGAGGGCGGCGAAGCGGGCGGCGTCGTCGAGGCGGTCGACGACGACCCGCTGCTGCTGGGCGGCGGCGGTGCTGGCGGCGAGCGGGAAGCCGAGGGCGAGGAGGACCCCGGCCATCAGGACGATGAGCAGGGGGAGGAGGCGGGTGCGCACGGGCGGGGCGGCCGGGGGTTACGCGGCCGGGGCGACCAGGCGGTAGCCGACGCCCCGCACGGTCTCGATCAGGGCGGGCATGCGCAGCTTGGAGCGGAGCGAGGCGACGTGCACCTCCAGGGTGCGGCCGGTCCCCTCCCAGCTGGTCTGCCAGACCTCGGAGATGATCTGCTCGCGGCGGAAGACGACGCCGGGCCGCTGGGCCAGGAGGGCGAGCAGGTCGAACTCCTTGCGAGTGAGGGCGACGGGCTCGCCGTCGACGCTGACGCGCCGGGTGGGCAGCTCGACGGCGACGGCACCGAGGCGGAGCACGCCGGCCTCGGCGGAGCCCGGGGAGCCCGCGGGGCCCGCGGCGTCGTCGGCGGGGCCGGGGGAGCGCCGGGCGACGGCGTGGATGCGGGCGAGCAGTTCGCCGGTGTCGTAGGGCTTGACGACGTAGTCGTCGGCGCCGAGGTTGAGGCCGTGGATGCGGGAGCGCACGTCGCTGCGGGCGGTCACCA
The DNA here is from genome assembly GCF_014654895.1 of Streptomyces filamentosus. Taxonomy (GTDB): domain Bacteria; phylum Actinomycetota; class Actinomycetes; order Streptomycetales; family Streptomycetaceae; genus Streptomyces; species Streptomyces filamentosus. The sequence goes on from NZ_BNBE01000001.1 coordinate 892,157, forward strand.
TGATCACCGGGGTGGTGGTGAGCTTCCGGACGCGGGCGCAGACCTGGTAGCCGTCCTGGTCGGGGAGGCCGAGGTCGAGCAGGATCACCCCGTACGAGGGCCGGTCGCCCTGCGCGGTGGGCAGGACGGCCTGGAGGGCCTCCTCGCCGTTGCGGGCGTGGGTGACGGCGAAGCCGTGCCGGGCGAGGATCGCGGAGAGGGCCGCGGCGACGTGGTCGTCGTCCTCGACGAGCAGCAGTCGCATGGTCTTCTCCTCTCGTTCGCCGGGGCGTCCCCGATCGGGGCACGAACGCCCATGAACGCCGATCACCGACGTCACAGTCAAGTGTCCCCCTGCGGACCGCCCGCTTCCGTTATCCAGCCGGTACGGCTCCGCGGACCGTCCTCACGGAGGGTGGCCACCCGTGGCCCTATCGTTATCCTCAATTTCCGCTCAGATGTGATGACGGTCATCCGGACGGGTCTCTAGTGTCCTCCCAACCGAGGAGGACGGAGCAAGAGGCCGATGAGCGAAGTGGCAGTGTCCAAGGACCCCGAGGGCTCCCCCCGCCCCCTGGAGGACCTGGTCGTCCTGACCGGGGTGAACAAGCACTTCGGCGCGCTGCACGTGCTGCAGGACATCGACCTCACGATCGGCCGCGGTGAAGTCGTCGTCGTCATCGGGCCGTCGGGTTCGGGCAAGTCGACGCTGTGCCGGACGATCAACCGCCTGGAGACGATCGACGCGGGGACGATCACGATCGACGGGAAGCCGCTGCCCGCGGAGGGCCGGGAGCTGGCCCGGCTGCGGTCGGATGTCGGCATGGTCTTCCAGTCCTTCAACCTCTTCGCGCACAAGACCGTGCTCGAGAACGTGATGCTGGGTCAGATCAAGGTCCGCGGGACGGCGAAGGCCGAGGCGGAGACCAAGGCCCGGGCCCTGCTGGAGCGGGTCGGCGTGGCCGCGCAGGCCGACAAGTACCCGGCGCAGCTCTCCGGCGGCCAGCAGCAGCGCGTGGCGATCGCCCGCGCCCTGGCGATGGACCCGAAGGTGATGCTCTTCGACGAGCCGACCTCGGCGCTCGACCCGGAGATGATCAACGAGGTCCTGGAGGTCATGCAGCAGCTGGCCCGGGAGGGCATGACGATGGTGGTCGTGACGCACGAGATGGGCTTCGCCCGCTCCGCCGCGGACCGGGTCGTCTTCATGGCCGACGGCCGGATCGTCGAACAGGCCACTCCCGAGGACTTCTTCAGCAACCCGCGCAGCGACCGCGCGAAGGACTTCCTCTCCAAAATCCTGCACCACTGAGCGAGTCGACGACCTAGTCTTCGCAACTCAACGCTACCCAAGGGACGTTCACCCATGAAGCTTCGCCACGCCTCCGCGGCCGCCGCGGCCGTCGTCCTCGCCCTGACCGCCACCGCCTGCGGTTCCGGTTCGGACTCCGGCAGCAACGGTGACAAGATCACCATCGGCATCAAGTTCGACCAGCCGGGCCTCGGCCTGAAGACCCCGGACGGCTCGTACGCCGGCTTCGACGTCGACGTCGCCAAGTACGTCGCCAAGGAGCTCGGTTACTCCGAGGACAAGATCACCTGGAAGCAGGCCCCCTCGGCCGAGCGCGAGAACCTCATCAAGAACGGCGACGTGAAGTTCGTCGTCGCGAGCTACTCGATCAACGAGAAGCGCCTGAAGGAGGTCGACTTCGCGGGTCCGTACTTCCTGACCCACCAGGACCTGCTGGTCCGCGCCGACGACACCACGATCACCAAGGTCGAGGACCTCAACTCCAAGAAGCTCTGCTCGGTCACCGGCTCGACCTCCGCGCAGAACGTCAAGGAGAAGCTGGCCCCGCAGGCCGACCTCCAGCAGCTCGGCGGCTACTCCGAGTGCCTCACCGGCCTGGAGAACAAGGCCGTCGACGCCCTCACCACGGACGCCTCCATCCTCGCGGGCTACGCCTCGCAGAAGGAGCACCAGGGCAAGTTCAAGCTCGTGGGCCTCTCCATGAGCGACGAGAACTACGGCATCGGCATCAAGAAGGGCGACTCCGAGCTCAAGGGCAAGATCAACAAGGCCCTGGAGAAGATGGTCTCGGACGGCACCTGGGACAAGCTCGTGAAGCAGAACTTCGGCCCCTCCGGCTACAAGAACGAGCCGGCCCCGAAGATCGCGGGCTGACCCGCCCCCGTCGTGACGGCCGCCCCTCGGGGGCGCGGCCGTCACGGCACCACCGGCCGCTGCCCACGCACCGGCCGTCCGACCGACCGACCACCAGGGGAGAGCGCGGGCATCGTGTTCGACTTTCTTGATTCCGGGCAGTACGACCTGCTCGGCGCCTTCTGGGTGACGGCTCAGCTCGCCCTCTACTCGGCGATCGGCTCGCTGATCTGGGGCACGGCCCTGGTGGCCATGCGGGTGAGCCCGGTCCCGCTGATGCGCGGCTTCGGCACCGCGTACGTGAACCTCGTCCGCAACACCCCGCTGACCGTGGTCATCGTGGCCTGCTCCTTCGGCCTCAACCAGACCCTCCAGGTCACCCTCGGCGGCGACACCTTCGAGCAGATCGGCTTCCGGCTCGCGGTCCTCGGACTCACCGCGTACACCGGCACCTTCGTCTGCGAGGCGCTGCGCTCCGGCATCAACACGGTCCCGGCCGGCCAGGCGGAGGCGGCCCGCGCCCTCGGCATGAGCTTCACCCAGGTCCTGACGCTGGTGATCCTGCCGCAGGCGTTCCGCGCGGCGATCACCCCGCTCGCCAACGTCCTCATCGCCCTCACCAAGAACACCACGGTGGCGGCGGCGATCAGCGCCGCCGAGGCCGCCTTCCTGATGAAGGCGATGATCGAGAACGAGGCGGACGCCCTCTTCGTCATCTTCGGGATCTTCGCCTTCGGCTTCATCGTCCTGACCCTCCCCACCGGCCTCTTCCTGGGCTGGGCGGCCAAGCGACTGGCGGTGAAGCGGTGAACTCCGTCCTCTACGACGTCCCCGGCCCCAAGGCCAAGGCGCGCAACGTCGTCTACACGGTCGTCTTCCTCGCCGTCCTGGGCCTGGTGGCCTACTGGGTGCTCTCCGCCATGGCGGACAAGCACCAGCTGGAAGCCGACAAGTGGAGCCCGTTCGTCACCGACTCCCGGGTCTGGACGACGTACCTGCTGCCCGGCCTGGTCGAGACCCTGAAGGCCGCAGCGCTCTCCATCCTGATCGCGCTGCCGCTCGGCGCGGCCCTCGGCATCGGCCGGCTCTCCGACCACCGCTGGGTCCGGGTCCCGGTCGGCGCGGTCGTCGAGTTCTTCCGGGCCATCCCGGTGCTGCTGCTGATGATCTTCGCGAACCAGGTCTACGCCCAGTTCACTCCGATCAGCTCCGACTTCCGCCCCCTGTACGCGGTCGTCACCGGCCTGGTGCTCTACAACGCCTCCGTCATCGCCGAGATCGTCCGCGCCGGCGTCCTCTCGCTCCCCCGGGGCCAGGGCGACGCGGCCGTCGCGCTCGGCATGCGCAAGGGCCAGACCATGCTGTACGTGCTGCTGCCGCAGGCCGTCACGGTCATGCTGCCCGCCCTGGTCAGCCAGCTCGTCGTCATCGTGAAGGACACCGCCCTCGGCGGCGCGATGCTCGGCTTCGGCGAACTGCTCAGCCAGAACCGGCAGATCACCGCGAACTACGGCGCCAACACCATCGCCGCCTTCACCGTCATCGCCCTGATCTACATCGTGCTCAACGCCCTCCTCACCCAGTGCGCCGCCCTCCTGGAGAAGCGGCTCCGGCAGGGCCGGAAGGCCGCCGCGGTGAAGGACGCCGGCCCGATCACGAACGTCGAGATGGGCGGCGCCGGCGCCACCGGAGTCTGACCACGGCTCGGGCCCCGCCCCGACCGGGCCCGGACTCCCCGCGGCCCGGCCCCTACGACCACCCTCCCGACCGGCCCGGTTTCCCCCAAGTTCCGCGCCCGTCCACTTCCGGCCCCGTCGCCCTCCACCGGACCGCCCGCCTCCGGTGAAAGGGCCGGGGCCGGAGGTCCTGGTGGGGCCGGAAGGGGCGCGAGGGACCGCTCCGAGCGGCCGGGAACCGCCCCGGCCGGGCCCCGACCGCACCACGCCCACCGCGTCACTTGACGCAAAACACCCTGACTGGGTTGCATACGGTCTGTGATCAAGCACCGGGCTCGTGCCACACTCTGCTGTGCTGCCCCCATGACTTTCCGGCCTTTTGGAGCCGCGCCGTGGACCCGGTGATCATCGTGGGCGCGGGGCCGGTCGGCCTCGCGCTCTCCCTCGCGCTCGCCGCGCAGGGCGTGCCCAGCGTCGTCCTCGACGAGGCCTCCGACAAGGAGGAGCCGCGCCCCGCTCGGACCGTCGTGCTGCGCGCCGACATGGCCGCCCTGGTCGAACGGCTGGGCTGCGCCACCGTCCGCGACGAGGGCCTGCGCTGGGTCGGCTGGCGCGGCATGCAGCGCCGTCGGCAGACCCGCCAGGTCGCCTTCGACCTGGGGCTCGGCGGCACCGAGGAGTGGTCCGAGGACCCGGCCGCCCCCGCCGCTCCGGCCGCCCCCCTGCACATCCCCCAGCACGCCCTGGCCCGTGGCCTGCGCGACGCCATCGCCCGCGAACCGCTCGTCCGGCTCGTCACCGGCTCCCGCCTCGACGACGTCGAGCAGGACCGCACCGGGGTCGTCGCCCGCACCCGCGGCCCCGAGGGCACCTGGTGGCGCGGCAGCCACCTCGTCGGCTGCGACGGCGCCCGCTCGACCGTCCGCAAGCTGCTCGGCGTCCGCTTCCCCGGCCGCACGGCGGTCGAGCGGCACGCGGTCGCCGCGCTGCGCACCGAACTCCCCTGGCCCGGCGAGTCCCTGCTGCACCGTCAGCCCCCGTGGCGCGGGGCCGGCGAGGAGATCACCGCCCGTCCGCTGCCCGACGGCGCGTGGCGGATCGACTGGCTGCTGCCCCCGCGCGGCGACCTCGTCACGCCGGACGCGCTCGTCGCCCGGATCCGCGAGACCCTGGCCGGCTGGTGCGAGGGCACCACTCCCCCGTACGAGCTCCTCGACACGGGCGTGCACACCCTGCACCACCGGCTCGCCCGCCGCTGGCGCGTCGACCGGGTGCTGCTCGCCGGGGACGCGGCCCATCTGCTCGGCGCGATCGGCACCCAGGGCCTCGACGAGGGGCTGCGGGACGTCGACAACCTCGCCTGGAAGCTGGCCCTCGTCTGGCACCGGGCCGCCCCGGACGCCCTGCTGGACAGCTACCAGAGCGAGCGCCGCACCGCCGTCGCCGCACGGCTGCGCGCGGCCGACCAGGCCCTGCCCGCCCTGCGCGGCGGAGGCGGGCTGCGCCAGTACCTGCCGGGCGCGATGCGCGGCCCCGACGCGCTGCTGGCCGACGGGCACCTGGGCCGGGGCCCGCTGGGCGCCTCGCCGGCCCATCCGCACTCGCCGCTCGCGGCGCCCTTCACCGAGGGCATGATCCCGGTGGGCACGCCGCTCGGCGCGCCCGTCGAGGACGTCCGGGTGACCGCCCCGGACGACACGACGGTACGGCTCCGGGACCGGCTCGGGCAGGCCCGCTTCCTGGTCGTGCTCGTCGCCCCGGGCACCGGGGTGTGGGAGCGCCGCCACTGGCGGACCGCGGGTCTGATGCCCCGGCTGGAGGAGGCCGCCGAGGCCCTTCCGGTGGCGTCGGAGGTCCTGGTGACGGACGCCTACCCGGGCGCGCCCGCCCACGCCGTGCTGCTCGTCCGCCCCGACGGCCACCTGGTCGCCGCCTTCGCCGGCGTACGGCCGGAGGAGCTGCACGCGGCGGCCGACGCCGCCCGGGGCGCCGCCCCGCAGGAGACCCCGGAAGGCCCCGAGGACCCGGAGGAGGAACCGTCCGGGAAGAAGGCCCGCGCCAAGGCCGCACGGACGGCAGGGGCCGCCGGAACGGCCGAGTCTGCCGCCGAGGCGGCGCTCTCCGTCGAGCTCCCTGCACCCGCCGAGGCGTCCCTGGGACACGACCGGACCGCGGACGTCCATTGATTCGCGCGGGCGCGCGTGGTGTACTCCGGAACGTGACCGACACCGATGTACGCCTGTGGCGGAGGGTCCACATGGACCTGATCCGCTACGCGGGCTGCGTGTGTCGCCCGTCCCGCTGAACTCGCTCCCCTTTCCCCGCGCGCCCGCCCCGCCCGTCCCGGACCTCCGTCCGGCACGGTGTCCCCGGCGTCCCCTCGGGCTCCCGCCGGTCCGCCGCGCGGCGCGCACCCGGCGATTCCAGGACGGTCACCCGTGCCCGCGACTTCTGTCACCCCTCCCCCCGCGCCCCTTTCCTCCGCGCCCTCTTCCCCCGCGTCTCCCGCCCCCTCCCCCGCCCCCGCCTCCCCACTCCCCTCCGCCCGGGCGGTGACCGGTCCGCCGACGGCGGCCGAGCTGCTCGACTTCGCCCGCCGCACCGCCGCCGACCGGGCCCTCGTCGACTCCCTGCCGCTCGACCCGGAGGGCCGCACCTGGGTGCGCCTGGACGGCCCCGGCGGCAGTGAGGCGTGGCTCATCGGCTGGCCGCCCGGCACCGGCACCGGCTGGCACGACCACGCCGAGTCCTTCGGCGCCTTCGTCACCGCCCGCGGCAGCCTGACCGAACACGCCCTCTCCGTCCGCCTCCCGGCGGGCGGCTGGAAGACCCTGGAGCTGGCCGAGGGCCTCGACCGCTCCCGCCGGCTCGGCCCCGGCGACGGCCGTGCCTTCGGCCGCGACCACCTCCACGAGGTGCTGAACCCCTCCCCCGACACCCACGCGGTCTCGGTGCACGCCTACTACCCGCCGCTCCCGCTGATCCGCCGCTTCAGCCGGACCGGCCCGGTGCTCCGGCTGGAGCAGGTCGAGCGCCCGGAGGACTGGCAGTGAGCGGGGAGCGCGTCGGCATCGACGAACTCCTGGAGCGGGTGCGGTCCGGCCTCGACCGGATCGACGCCCGTGGCGCGTACGAGGAGTACGAGGCGGGTGGGGCGCTCCTGGTCGACATCCGTTACGCGGCCCTGCGGGAGCGGGACGGCCTGGTCCCGGGCGCGCTGGTGGTGGAGCGGAACGAGCTGGAGTGGCGGCTCGACCCGCTGGGCAGTCACCGGTCCCCGCGGGCGACCGGGCACGACCTGCGGGTGGTGGTGTTCTGCAACGAGGGGTACGCCTCCTCGCTGGCGGCGGAGTCCCTGCGCCGCCTGGGCCTGCACCGCACGACGGACCTGATCGGAGGTTTCCAGGCGTGGAAGGCGGCGGGCCTCCCGGTCCTGCTCCCCACCGGCCGCCCGCGCATCTGACCCCGGCCGGGACGAACCGGCCGCTCGCGTGGTCTGCCCCCGGCCGGGACGAACCGGCCGCTCGCGCCTCTGACGCCGGGCGGAGCGGACCGGCCGGAACGACCGGCCCAGCCGGAACGGCTCCCCGGGCCAGGCCCGGGGCTCCCCTGGGTCTGTTCCGGAGCTCCCCCGCACCTATTCCGGGAACTCCCCACATCGCTGCGAGGACTTCCCCGCTCCCCGGGCGCAAGGCTCCCGGGGAGCGCCGGCAGCGTCCCTCGGGCTCGGGCTCGGCACCGGGCACCCGGCTCTCAGTAGCCGTCCTCCAGGCCGTCGGTGGACTCGCCCTCTTCTTCCAGCGCCCGGCGCACCACCCGCAGGGCCATGCCCTCCGGGTATCCCTTGCGGGCGAGCATGCCCGCGAGGCGTCTGAGGCGGCGGTCGCGTTCGAGACCGCGGGTGGCGCGGAGCTTGCGCTCCACCAGTTCGCGTGCGGTGGCCTCCTCCTGCTCGGAGTCCAGTCTGTCGACGGCCTCCTGGACGAGGCCGGGGTCGACGCCCTTGGTCCGCAGCTCGCGGGCGAGGGCCCGGCGGGCGAGGCCGCGCCCGTGGTGCCGGGACTCCACCCAGGCGCCCGCGAAGGCGGCGTCGTCGATGAGGCCCACGTCCTCGAAGCGGGCGAGGACCTCCTCGGCGACGTCGTCGGGAATCTCCCGCTTGCGCAGGGCGTCGGCCAGCTGCTTGCGCGTGCGGGGGGTCCCGGTGAGCAGGCGCAGGCAGATCGCCCGCGCCCGCTCGGCCGGGTCCTGGGGTGACAGCTCCTTCTCGGCCCTCGACGAGTCGGGGCTGTCACCCGGCCATTCGGTGCGACCGGTCACCGGTTCAGCTCTTGGCCGCGGTGGCCTTGGTCGCCTTGGCGGTCTTGGCCGCCGTGGCCGGGACGGCCTTGGCGTCGTCCGCGGCAGCGGCCGCGTCCGCCGGGGCCGCCGCGTCGGTGTCCGCTTCGGCCTTCGCGGCCTCGGGACGGACGCCGACGCCCAGCTTCTCCTTGATCTTCCTCTCGATCTCGTTGGCGAGGTCGGGGTTGTCCTTGAGGAAGTTGCGGGCGTTCTCCTTGCCCTGGCCGAGCTGGTCGCCCTCGTACGTGTACCAGGCGCCGGCCTTGCGGACGAAGCCGTGCTCGACGCCCATGTCGATCAGACCACCCTCGCGGCTGATGCCCTGGCCGTAGAGGATGTCGAACTCGGCCTGCTTGAACGGAGGCGCGACCTTGTTCTTCACGACCTTGCAGCGGGTGCGGTTGCCGACCGCCTCCGTGCCGTCCTTGAGGGTCTCGATGCGGCGGATGTCGATGCGCACCGAGGCGTAGAACTTGAGCGCGCGGCCACCGGTCGTGGTCTCCGGCGAGCCGAACATCACGCCGATCTTCTCGCGGAGCTGGTTGATGAAGATCGCGGTGGTCTTGGACTGGTTGAGGGCGCTGGTGATCTTCCGGAGGGCCTGGCTCATCAGGCGGGCCTGGAGACCCACGTGGGAGTCGCCCATCTCGCCCTCGATCTCCGCGCGCGGCACGAGCGCCGCGACGGAGTCGATGACGATGAGGTCGAGGGCGCCGGAGCGCACCAGCATGTCGACGATCTCGAGGGCCTGCTCGCCGTTGTCCGGCTGGGACAGGATGAGGTTGTCGATGTCGACGCCCAGCTTGCGGGCGTACTCGGGGTCGAGGGCGTGCTCGGCGTCGACGAAGGCGACCTGTCCGCCGGCCTTCTGCGCGTTGGCCACGGCGTGCAGGGTCAGGGTCGTCTTGCCGGAGGACTCCGGGCCGTAGATCTCCACGACACGGCCGCGCGGCAGGCCGCCGACACCGAGGGCGACGTCGAGGGCGGTCGATCCGGTGGGGATCACCTCGATCGGCTCCTGGGTGCGGTCGCCCATGCGCATCACGGCGCCCTTGCCGAATTGGCGTTCAATCTGTGCGAGTGCGGCGTCGAGCGCCTTCTCGCGGTCGGTTCCTGCCATGGGTTCCACCCGGGGTGCTTGAGTCGATCGCTTCATGTGAAAGACGCTAACCCCTGCCACTGACAATGGGCCCTCGCGTCCCTCCGACCTGTGGACAACTCGCCGAGTCGCCCGCGATTCCAGGGGCCGGAACCTTCATGAGAATAGATGTTCGATTTTTGTGTCAAGCGCGCCACGCGCCCCCCTGTGGACAACCTCCCCGCCCTTCCCTCCCCTGCCCCCGCGCCCTACTCGACGCCCTCGCCCCAGCCGGGGCCGAACCCCTCGCCGGCCGCCTCCGCGGCCCCCGCGCCCGGCTCCCGGTCGGCGCGGTTCAGCGCGTCGCCGATCAGCCGGGTGGCGAAGTCGGCGTCGCCGGTGATCCGGTTGATGTGCTCCGCCAGCAGCAGGGCGGTGGCCTCCAGTGCGGTCATCTCCTCCTGCGTCCAGTCGCCGTACTGCCGGCGCCAGAGGTTCGGGCTCAGTCCGGTGCCGGCCGCGATCGCCATGCCGGCCATGGTGGGGATCGCCTCGGGGCTGACGCTGCGGGGCATCATCCGCAGCGTGGCGACCAGGCTGGGGACCACGTACTCGATGACGTCCCGGTCGTGCTCCTCGTGGACCCGCCTCAGCCACTTCATGAACATGAAGACGAGCGTGCAGGCGCCGTCCAGCAGGTCGCGGACGCCTTTCAGGTCCAGGGAGGCGACGAGCTGGTCGAACAACTGCTGCTGTTCGGTGTCCGTCCCGGTCCTGCCGTCGTGGACGGCCTTGAGCCGGGAGTCGATCACCATGAGCGCCCCGTCCACGTCACCGACGGGGGCGTAGCGGGGGTCGCAGGGCGATGGCACGGGCTTCCTCCTCGTATGACCGCGTCGGCGCGGTCAGTCCGTACGGTAGGAGGCTCATCGGACGGGTTCGGGCCGATCGCGGAAACGACCTTCTGACGACTGAACCCGCCCGGCACGTTGACCCCAGACCGGACACCCCGGCACGTCGACCCCCGGCACGGCTCCCCACCCCGGCCCTCCAAGCCCCTGCCCGGCCCTCACTGCCGCCGCCCGGCCCCCTCACCTCCCCGCCGCACCGCTCCCGGCGAGCCCTCCGGCGGGGTCCACGGGCAGGAGGTCGGGACGCTTGGCGGCCCGGCCGTCGCCGGACGACCGGCCGCGCACCCGGCGCAGCAGCCAGGGTCCGAGGAAGGACCCCGCCCAGGCGACCTCGCCCGCGGCGGCGCGCAGCGCGCCGGGGACCGGGCGGGGCGGCAGCGGCCGGGTCCAGGCGTCGTCGCTGCCCGGCAGGGCGAGCGCGTCGGCGACCGCGGCCGCGATGCGGGCGTGTCCGAGCGGGGAGGCGTGCAGCCGGTCGGCGCTCCACAGCCGGGGGTCGGTGACGACGTCGTGGTGGGCGGTCTCCGCGACGACGACGCCGTGCCGGCGGGCGGCCTCCCGGATCCGGTCGTTGAGGGCGTGCACGCGGGGCGCGAGCGGGCGGGCCAGCGGGGTGATGCGGCCGACGTCGGGGAAGGTGAGGGTCGCGACCCGGACCCCCTCGCCGGTCAGGGCGGCGAAGACGGCCTCCAGGTGGCCGCCCGTCTCGTCGGCGTCGAAGCCCGGCCGGAGCAGGTCGTTGACCCCGGCGACGACGGTGGCGAGGTCGGGGCGGAGCGCGAGCGCGGCCGGCAGCTGTTCCGCGCGCACGGCGGCGGCCAGCCGGCCCCGCACGGCGAGGTTGGCGTAGCCGACCCCGGGCGCGGCCTCGGCGAGGTGTTCGGCGAGCCGGTCGGCCCAGCCGCGCAGGCCCGTCCGGTCGTCGCCGTCGCCGACGCCCTCGGTCTGACTGTCGCCGAGGGCCACATACCGGCGGTACTCGTGCGTGCCCATCCGTCGGCCACCTCTCCCGTTCCCGTACCCACTCCGCCAACTATTCAACTTTTTTACTATAGAGGGACGGGGCCGTACGGGGAGCGGGCGACCCTGGCACCCGCTCGCCCTCACCGCCGTCCTGCCGGGCGGGCTGCCTCTCAGGGCGGGCGCGGCGCTGCCGCCGGCCGGCCGGGCTGGCGGCCGCCCCGGGACGCCGGCCCCGCTCGTCTCCGCGCTGCCCCTGGTCACCCCGCTGCTCCTCGCCGGCCAGGGACGGGTCCGGCACGCCTTCCGGGGCCGCGTCACCGGCCCCTCGTCCTTCTGGCCCCGCGGTCCCGCCGGTCCGTCGGCCGTCAGTCGTCCCCGGAGCCCCTCTGGCTCTCCTTCTCGCGGTGGAGGGCCTTCTGGAGCCGCGCCACGACCGCCTCGCCGTACCGCCGGTGGCCGTGCACCCGGGGGTCGTCCATGACGTCGTACCGCTTCACGTACGCCCCGAGGAAGGCCTGGAGGGTGGCCACGGCCGGGATGGCGATCAGCGCGCCGACCGCGCCGAGCAGCGCCGTGCCCGCGATCACCGAGCCGAAGGCCACCGCCGGGTGGATGTCGACGGTCTTGGAGGTGAGCTTCGGCTGGAGGACGTAGTTCTCGAACTGCTGGTAGACCACGACGAAGCCGAGCACCCACAGCGCGTACCAGGGGTTCACCGTGAAGGCGATCAGCATCGGCAGGGCGCCGGCCAGATAGGTGCCGATGGTGGGGATGAACTGCGAGACCAGGCCGACCCAGACGGCGAGTGCGGGGGCGTAGGGCACTTCCAGGATCTCGAAGAGCACGAAGTGCGCGATGCCTGAGATGAGGGCCATCAGGCCGCGGGAGTAGAGGTAGCCGCCGGTCTTGTCGACGGCGATCTCCCAGGCGCGCAGCACCTCGGCCTGCCGGGCGGGCGGCAGGACGGAGCAGAGCGCACGGCGCAGCCGGGGTCCGTCGGCGGCGAAGTAGAAGGCGAAGAGGAAGATCGTCAGCAGTCGGAACAGGCCGCCGAGGACGGTCGCGGAGACGTCGAGGACGCCGGTGGCGCTGTTCTGGACGTACTTCTGGAGCCAGTCCGAGTTGAGGACGCTGTCCTGGACCTCGACCCGGGAGAGGTCGGTGTGGAAGGTCAGGTTGATCCACTTGATGAGCGAGTCGAGGTACTTGGGGAAGTTCTCGACCATGTCGACGATCTGGCCGGCGAGCATCGAGCCGAGCAGCACGACGAAGCCGATGCCGGCGGCCAGGACGCCGAAGAAGACCAGGAAGGTGGCGAGGCCCCGGCGCATCCCGCGCGCCGCCATGCGGCCCACGGCCGGTTCGATGGCGAGGGCGAGGAAGAAGGCGAGGAGGATGTTGACGAGCAGGCCGACGAGCTGGTGGAAGGCCCAGTTGCCGAGCTGGAAACAGGCGTAGAGGGCGAGGGCGAGGACCAGCGCGCGGGGCAGCCACCGGGGCATGCGCGCCCCGGACGCCCCGCCGGTGCCGGGGACTTCGGCGGGCGGCTGCCCGCCGGGGCCGCCGGCGGGGACGCCTGGGGCGGTGGCGGGGACGCCGGGCGGCGTGCTCGCGCCGGACGTCCCTCCAAGGACGGCGGCGGACGGCGCCGCCGTCTTCTGGGCGGTCTTCTCGGTGTCGTCAGTCGGGGCCACCCCGCAAGTCTCGCGCACCCGGCGGACAATCCGCCCGGGTCGGCCCGGAGCACTCCGGCGAAGGGCCCGTCAGCGCTTCTCGGCCGGGACGTCCATGGCGGCGCAGACGACCCGCCAGACGTCCTTCGCCTCCCAGCCGGAGTCCAGCGCCTCGTGGACGGTCCGGCCGCCCAGTTCGGACAGGACGTGGTCCCGCGCGAAGGAGTCGGCATAGCCGGAGCCGAAGTGATCGGCCATCCGTTCCCAGAAAATCGTCAACCGCATGACTCCAGTATCCCGCTCCCAAGAGTGCAGCCCGGCCGTCGGGGCTTGCCACCGCGCGGTTCCGCCCTACCGTCGGAACATGGCCGAAAAACCCCTCTCCTCCCCGCCCGCTCCCCCGGCGGCCCCCGGATCGCCGCTGGCCCGTGCCGAGCGGTTCGTCTGGCTGACGGCCCGGGTGCTCGAACAGCGCCGTTTCGCCTACCACTTCCTGCGCGGCGGCGCGGACGCGGTGGAGACGGCCCTCAGCGCGTACCTCGACGAGGACGGCGGTTACGGCCACGCCCTCGAACCGGACCTGCGGGGGCCGGTCAGCCAGCCGCTGCACACCGCGCACGCGCTGCGGGTCCTGGACTCCATCGGGCGCTGCGGCGGCCTGCGGGTGGAGCGGATCTGCCGCTATCTGACGGCGGTCTCCACGCACGAGGGGGCGCTGCCGGCGATCCACCCCTCGCAACGCGGCTACCCGTCGGCGCCGTTCGTGCCCGTCGTCGACGATCCGCCCGGCGAACTGCTCTCGACGGGGCCGGTGGTCGGCGTGCTCCACCGCAACCAGGTCTGGCACGCCTGGCTGTTCCGGGCCACCGAGTTCTGCTGGACCGCCGTGGAGTCGCTGGAGAAGTCTCACCCGTACGAGGTGCAGGCGGCGGTGGCCTTCCTCGACTCGGCCCCGGACCGGCCGCGGGCACGGGCGGCGGCCGACCGGCTGGGGCGGCTGGTGCGCGAGCAGCGGCTCGCGGTGCTGGACCCGGACCACCCGGAGGACTTCCCGGTGGCCGACGGGTACGCGCCCGGCGAGCACCACTATCCGCACGACTACGCGCGCGTGCCGGACTCGCTGGCCCGCGACTGGTTCACCGACGAGGAGCTGTCCCGCTCGCTGGACTTCCTCGCGGCGGAGCAGGCCGAGGACGGCGGCTGGCCGATCCGGTGGCGGGCCTGGGCGCCGGGCTCGGCCCTGGAGTGGCGGCCGATCGTCACGATCGAGGCCCTGCGCACCCTGCGCGCCCACGGGCGTCCCGTGGACGGCTGAGCCCCGCCCGCGCGCGGGTGCGCGGGCGGGGTCGCGGATCCGTGGACGGGCGGCTCAGCCGCCCAGGGCCCGTGCCCCCGCCGTCACCGCGACGGCGGCGCCCACGACGACCAGGAAGGGGGCGCGCAGGACGAGCGCCAGTGCGGCGGCGGCGACGCCGGCGACCCGGGCGTCCAGGACGAGGTCCGTCCCGGTGCCGAAGGTCTGCTGGGCGGTGAGGGCGGCCAGCAGGGCGACGGGGAGGAGCGCGGCGAGCCGCTGGACCAGCGGGCGCTCCAGGGTCTGCGCCGGGACCAGCAGGCCGATCAGCTTGACCAGGTAGCAGCCGGCGACGGTGAGTCCGATCGCGAGCCAGACGTGGGTGCCGTTCATCGGACGGTCTCCTCCTTCCGTGCCCGCCTGCCCCGGAACCAGAGGACGGCGGGGGCGGCGAGCGCCGAGACGAGGACGGGGACTCCGGCCGGGAGCACGGGCAGCAGGCCCAGGCCGAGGAGGACGGCGATCCCGGCGGTGGCCCGCTCGGTCGTGGTCTTCAGCATGGGGGCGAGCAGCGCGAGGAAGACGGCGGGCCCGGCGGCGTCCAGCCCCCAGGCGGCGGTGTCGCCGAGGGCTTCGGCGCCGAGCGCCCCGAGCAGGGTGGTGAGGTTCCACAGGACGTAGAGGGTGAGTCCGGTGGCGGTGAAGCCGAGCCGGGCGGACCTGCGGTCCGGCTGGGCGAGGGCGACGGCGGTGGTCTCGTCGATGACCCACTGGGCGGCGAACGGCTTCGCGAACCCCGGCAGGGCGAGGAGCTGGGAGAGCCGCAGTCCGTAGAAGGCGTTGCGGGTGCCGAGGAAGAAGGCGCCGGCGGCGGCCGTGAACGGGTTCCCGCCCCCGGCGAGCGCGCCGACGAGGGCGAACTGCGAGGCGCCCGTGAAGACGAGCAGGCTGAGCGCGCAGGTCTGGAGGAGGGTGAGGCCGGCGCCCGCCGAGGTCACGCCGAAGGCGAAGCCGGAGAGCCCGACGGCGACGCCGACGCCGAGCGCGTCGCGGACGACGGCGCTGTCGGACCGGCGCGCACCGCCGGTTCCGGCCGCGCGGGGGCCTTCGGCGGGCCCGGTGGGTGTGTCGTCACGTATCTGCCCCGTGGCGGGGTGTGCTGTCTGTTCTGCCACGTCAGGGACGTTACGGGCCGGGCGGCGGCCCGTCTTGTACGTTCTTGCGCCCCGCGCCCCGGGAGCGCTGGTAGGCGCCCGGCGGGACGCCGACGCTCCGGGTGAAGTGCCGGTTCAGGTGCGGCTGGTCCGTGAAGCCGACGGCGACCGCCGCCTCGGCCGGCGGGGTCCCGGCGTCCAGCAGCCGCCGCGCCCGCCGCACCCGGGCGTCGGTGAGCCAGGTGTGCGGCGGCATGCCGTACGCGGCGCGGAAGGCCCGCAGCAGGGCGAAGGGGCTGGTGCCGAGGTCGGCCGCGAGCCGCTCCAGGGTCGGCGGCCGCTCCATCCGCTCCTCCAGGACGGCCCGCGCCCGCGCCGCGTCCCGGGCTCCCGCGCTGCGGGGCGCGAGGGGGCGCACCTGGCCGCCGTGGCTGCGCAGCAGACGCGCGGTGGCCAGGCGGAGCAGGCTGTCGGCGGCGAGCGCGTTGCCCTCCTCGGCGGCCCGGTGGACGCCGATGACGAGCTGGGCGGCGTACGGATCGTCGACGACGGGCCGGGTGAAGCCGACCGGCCCGCGGATGTCGAGGACGTCGGCGGCGATGGAGCGGATGAGTTCCGCGTCGGGATAGATCGTGCGGTAGGTCCAGCCCTCGGGCACCCCCGCGTGCCCGGTGTGCGGGGTGTCGGGGTTCACCAGGGCGATCTGTCCCGGCCCCGCCCTGACGAGGTCGTTCTTGTAGTGGAAGGCCTCGACGCCCTCGGTGATGGCGGCGTAGACGAAGGTCTCGTGGGTGTGCCGGGAGAACGCCTTGTGGATGTAGTGGGCGTGCAGCAGGTCGACGCCGGGCAGCTCGGCGTACTGCCAGTACCGCGCCCTCTCGCCCCTCGCCATTCCCCCATTCTGCGCGTGCCCCGGCCGGACGACGACCGGCCGTCTCACGGTCCGGACGGCCGCCCCCTCTCACCCGATCCGGCGAAGGGCGTCCGGGGCCGGGCACGGTTTTCCACAGGTCCCGGCGGTTGTCGGTGGCGGGGTGCACGATGGGGGGCATGGTCACGTCCGCGCTCGAAGACTTCTCCCCGGCCACCCGCGGGTGGTTCACCGGGGCGTTCACCGCGCCCACCGCCGCCCAGGAGGGCGCCTGGCGGGCCATCGGCGCGGGCTCGGACGTGCTCGTGGTCGCGCCGACCGGCTCGGGCAAGACGCTGGCCGCCTTCCTCGCCTCCCTGGACCGGCTGGCGTCCTCGCCCGTACCGGCCGAGCCGAGGAAGCGCTGCCGGGTGCTCTACGTCTCCCCGCTGAAGGCGCTCGCCGTCGACGTGGAGCGGAATCTGCGCTCGCCCCTGACGGGCATCCGGCAGGAGGCCGTCCGGCTCGGGCTGCCCGAGCCGGACGTGCGGGTCGGGATCCGTTCCGGCGACACCCCGGCCGCCGAGCGCCGCTCGCTGGCCGTCAAGCCGCCGGACATCCTCATCACCACCCCCGAGTCGCTCTTCCTGATGCTGACCTCGGCCGCCCGGGAGGCGCTGTCCGGGGTGGAGACGGTCATCCTGGACGAGGTCCACGCGGTCGCCGGCACCAAGCGGGGCGCGCACCTGGCCCTCACCCTGGAGCGGCTCGACGAGCTGCTGGCCCGCCCCGCGCGCCGGATCGGCCTGTCGGCCACGGTCCGCCCGGTCGACGAGGTCGCCCGCTTCCTCTCACCCAACCGCCGGGTGGAGATCGTGCAGCCCCCGTCGGGCAAGGAGTTCGACCTCTCCGTCGTCATGCCCGTGGAGGACCTGGGCGAGCTGGGCGGCTCCCCCGCCTCCGAGGGGAAGGAGGGCGGCGACCGGCCGTCGATCTGGCCGCACGTCGAGGAGCGGATCGCCGACCTCGTCCAGGCCCACCGCTCCACGATCGTCTTCGCCAACTCCCGGCGCCTCGCGGAGCGGCTCTGCAACCGGCTGAACGAGATCGCCTACGAGCGGGCGACCGGCGAGCCCGCCCCCGAAGGGGCCCCGCCCGCCGAGATCATGGCCCAGTCGGGTGCGGCGAAGGGCGCGCCGCCACTGCTCGCCCGCGCCCACCACGGCTCGGTGTCGAAGGAGCAGCGCGCCCAGGTCGAGGAGGACCTGAAGGCGGGGCGGCTGCCCGCCGTGGTCGCCACCTCCAGCCTGGAGCTCGGCATCGACATGGGCGCGGTCGACCTGGTCGTCCAGGTCGAGTCACCGCCCTCCGTGGCCTCCGGCCTCCAGCGCGTGGGCCGCGCCGGGCACCAGGTCGGCGCGGTCTCCACGGGCGTGGTCTTCCCGAAGTACCGGGGCGACCTGGTGCAGGCGGCGGTGGTCACCGAGCGGATGCGGTCGGGGGCCATCGAGTCGCTGCGGATCCCGGCCAACCCGCTGGACGTGCTGGCCCAGCAGCTGGTCGCGATGGTGTCGCTCGACACCTGGCAGGTGGACGACCTGCTGGCGGTGGCGCGCCGGGCCGCCCCCTTCGCCTCCCTCCCGGAGTCGGCCTTCACCGGCGTCCTCGACATGCTCGCGGGCCGCTACCCCTCGGACGCCTTCGCCGAGCTGCGCCCGCGCGTGGTGTGGGACCGGATCGCGGGCACGGTCACCGGCCGCCCGGGCGCGCAGCGGCTCGCGGTCACCTCCGGCGGCACCATCCCGGACCGGGGCCTGTTCGGGGTGTTCCTCGCGGGCGCGGACCCGAAGAGGGGCGGCGGCCGGGTCGGCGAGCTGGACGAGGAGATGGTGTACGAGTCGCGGGTCGGCGACGTCTTCACGCTGGGCACCAGCTCCTGGCGGATCGAGGACATCACCCGTGACCGGGTCCTGGTGTCACCGGCGCCGGGCGTGCCGGGGCGGCTGCCGTTCTGGAAGGGCGACCAGCTGGGCCGCCCCCTCGAACTGGGCCGCGCGGTGGGCGCGTTCCTGCGGGAGCTGGGCGCGCTCGGCGAGGACGACGCCCGGCTGCGGCTGGCCTCGGCGGGCCTGGACGCCTGGGCGGCGGACAACGTCCTGGCGTATCTGCGGGAGCAGCGCGAGGCGTGCGGGCACGTGCCGGACGACCGCACGATCCTGGTGGAGCGGTTCCGCGACGAGCTGGGCGACTGGCGGGTCGTCGTCCACTCCCCCTTCGGGGCGCAGGTGCACGCGCCGTGGGCGCTGGCGCTGGGCGCCCGGCTCTCCGAGCGGTACGGCATGGACGCGCAGGTGATGCACGCGGACGACGGCATCGTGCTGCGCCTGCCGGACGCCGACCTGATGGACCTCGACATGGGTCTCGACCTGCTGGACCACGAGCCGGTCGGCCCGGGCCCCCGGGCGGACGCGGAGTACGACGCGGACAAGGCGCCGGTCGGCGCCGCGGACACGGTCTTCGACAAGGACGAGGTCGCGCGGGTCGTCACCGACCAGGTGGGCGGCTCCGCGCTGTTCGCCTCCCGGTTCCGCGAGTGCGCCGCCCGGGCCCTCCTGCTGCCGAGGCGGAATCCGGGGAAGCGGACCCCGCTCTGGCAGCAGCGGCAGCGGGCCTCCCAACTGCTCCAGGTGGCGAGCGAGTTCGGCTCCTTCCCGATCGTCCTGGAGACCGTCCGCGAATGCCTCCAGGACGTCTTCGACGTCCCCGGCCTGACCGAGCTGATGGGCGACATCGAGGCCCGCCGGGTCCGCCTCGTCGAGGTCACCACCACCGAGCCGTCCCCCTTCGCCCGCTCCCTCCTCTTCGGTTACGTGGCGCAGTTCCTGTACGAGGGGGACTCCCCCCTCGCCGAGCGGCGGGCGGCCGCCCTCTCCCTGGACGCCCGGCTGCTCGCCGAGCTGCTGGGCCAGGCCGAGCTGCGCGAGCTGCTCGACCCCGAGGTCCTCGCCGAGCTGGAGCGGGAGCTCCAGTGGCTCACCGAGGAGCGGCGGATCAAGGACCCGGAGGGCGTCGCGGACCTGCTGCGGGTCCTCGGCCCGCTGACCGGCGCGGAGCTGGCCGCGCGGGGCGCCGAGGAGGGGTGGGCGCGGGAGCTGGCCCGGTCCCGGCGTGCGATCGAGGTGCGGATCGGGGGCACGGAGCACTGGGCGGCGATCGAGGACGCGGGCCGGCTGCGGGACGCGCTCGGCACGGCGCTGCCGGTCGGCGTGCCCGAGGCGTTCACCGAGCCGGTCAAGGACCCCCTGGGCGATCTCCTCGCCCGGTACGCCCGCACCCACGGTCCCTTGACCTCCTCGCAGGTCGCCGCCCGCTTCGGGCTCGGCGGCGCCGTCACCGACGGCGCCCTCCAGCGCCTCGCGGCGACCGGCCGGGTCGTCCAGGGCGAGTTCCACCCCTCGGGCATCGGCCAGGAGTGGTGCGACGCCACCGTGCTGCGCCGGCTGCGCCGCCGCTCCCTGGCGGCCCTGCGGCACGAGCTGGAGCCGGTGCCCCCGGCGGCCCTCGCCACCTTCCTTCCCCAGTGGCAGCACCTGGGCGGCAGCGGGCTGCGCGGGATCGACGGCCTGGCCCGGGCGGTGGAGCAGCTCCAGGGCGCGCCGGTGCCGGCGTCGGCCCTGGAGCGGCTGGTGCTGCCGTCCCGGGTGCGGGACTACTCCCCGGCGATGCTCGACGAGCTGACCACCACCGGCGAGGTCGTCTGGGCCGGGGCGGGTTCCCTGCCGGGCAAGGACGGCTGGGTGTCGCTCTATCTGGCGGACGCGGCCCCGCTGCTGCTCCCGCCGCCGCATCCGCTGGAGCTCACCGCGCTCCACGAGTCGGTGCTGACGGCGCTGGCGGGCGGGTACGGCCTGTTCTTCCGGCAGATCGCGGACCAGGTCCGGATCACCACCCATCCGGACGCCACCGACCCCCAGCTCGCCGACGCCCTGTGGGACCTGGCCTGGTCGGGCCGGCTCACCAACGACACGCTGGCGCCGCTGCGGGCCCTCCTCGGTTCGGGCCGCACGGCCGGCTCCACCGCGCACCGGGCCCGCCGCACGGTGCCGCGCGGACGTTTCGGGACGCCGGGCGCGACCCGTCCGGTCTCCCGCTCGGGCCCGCCGACGGTCTCGGGGCGGTGGGCGCTGCTGCCGCCCCCGGAGCCGGAGCCGACGCACCGGGCGCACGCGCTGGCCCGCACCCTCCTGGACCGGCACGGGGTGGTGACCCGCGGCGCGGTGGCGGCCGAGGGCGTCGAGGGCGGTTTCTCTGCGGTCTACCGGGTCCTGTCCGCCTTCGAGGACAGCGGCCAGGCCCGGCGCGGCTATGTGGTGGAGGGGCTGGGCGCGGCCCAGTTCGCGATGGACGGGGCCGTGGACCGGCTGCGGGCGGCGTCGACCGCGCGGGACCGGGGCGTGGAGGCGGCCGCGGGTCCGCGCGCGGTGGTGCTGGTCGCCGCCGATCCGGCGAACGCGTACGGGGCGGCGCTGCCGTGGCCGGAGCCGCCGACCGGGGCCGGTCACAAGCCGGGCCGGAAGGCGGGCGCCCTGGTGGTGCTGGTCGACGGCGAGCTGACGCTGTACGTGGAGCGCGGCGGCAAGACGGTGCTGTCCTGGCCGGCGGAGCCGGACGACCCGGCCCTGACGGCGGCGGCCGGCGCCCTGGCCGAGGCCGCGCGGGCGGGCGCGCTGGGCACGGTCACGGTGGAGCGGATCAACGGCACGGCGTCCCTGACCTCGCCCCTGGCCCGCCCGCTGGAGGCAGCCGGTTTCCTCGCCACCCCACGCGGCCTCCGGCTCCGCTCCTGACCCCGCCGAGGAGACGGGCCCGACGCGGGAGACCGGACCTGCGCGGAGGACGGGCCCGGCGCAGGAGACCGACCCCACCGAGGAGACCGACCCGGTGCAGGACACCGACCCCACCGAGGAAACCGGGCCGGCGCAGGAGACCGGACCCGCGTGGTCCGAAGGAACGACCGTGAGGAGGCCGTCCCGTGCCCGAAGGAGACACCGTCTGGCAGGTCGCCCACCGGCTGCACGCCGCGCTGGCCGGGCGGGTGCTGACCCGCGCGGACCTGCGGGTGCCCCGTTTCGCGACCGCCGACCTCACCGGCCGCGCGGTGCTGGACGTCACCCCGCGCGGCAAGCACCTGCTGGCCCGGATCGAGGGCGGGCTCACCCTCCACTCGCATCTGCGGATGGAGGGCGCCTGGAAGGTGTACGCGACCGGGGAGCGCCCCCGGGGCGGCCCCGAGCACCAGATCCGGGCCGTCCTGGGGAACGGGGAGCACACCGCGTACGGCTACCGCCTGCCGGTCCTGGAGCTGCTCCGCACCGCCGAGGAGGACCGGGCGGTGGGGCACCTCGGCCCCGATCTGCTGGGCCCCGACTGGGATCCGGGGGAGGCGGTCCGCCGGCTCCTCGCCGATCCGGCCCGCCCCCTGGGCGAGGCGCTGCTGGACCAGCGCAACCTCGCCGGGATCGGGAACGTGTACAAGTCGGAGCTGGCGTTCCTCGCGGCCGTGACGCCGTGGCTGCCGGTCGGCGAGCTGGCGCCGGACGTCCCCGCCAGGCTGGCGGCGACCGCCCACCGTCTCCTGGAGGCGAACAAGGACCACCCCGACCGGCGCACGACGACGACCCGCCACCCGGGCACCCGGCTGTACGTCTACGGCCGCGAGGGCCGTCCCTGTCTGCGCTGCGGGGGCGCCGTCCGCCGGGCGGAGCAGGGCGACCGGGTGTCCTACTGGTGTCCGGGCTGCCAGCGCGGCCCCGACCGGGCCGCCGGGAATCCCCGCCCGCCACACAATTGACGATCCGTCAGATACGGTCGTACGGTCCCGCCATGAGCCTCTCGGCGTACGACCTCACCGGCCGCACCGCCTTCGTGACGGGCGCCGCGAGCGGCATCGGCCGCGCGAGCGCGGTCCTCCTCGCCCGGGCGGGCGCGGCCCTGCACCTGGCGGACCGGGACGAGCCCGGGCTGAAGGAGACGGCGGCGCTGATCGCCCGCGAGGGCGGCACCGCCGCCGTCCACCCGCTCGACGTGACCGACCGGCGGGCGCTCGCCGCCGCCGTGGACGCGGCGGGCCCCCTCCACGTCATGGCTGCGGTCGCCGGGATCATGCACACCAGTACGGTCCTGGAGACCCGCGAGGAGGATCTCGACCGCGTCCTCTCCGTGAACTTCAAGGGCGTGCTGTACGCCTGCCAGGAGGCGGCCCGCTCGATGATCGCCTCCGGCACGCCGGGGTCGATCGTCACCATGGCCTCGGGCGCGATGGACACCGCGAGCCCCGGCCTGCTCTGCTACAGCGCCGCCAAGGCCGCCGTCGTCCAGCTCACCAAGACCCTCGCGGTGGAGGCGGGCCCGCACGGTATCCGGGTCAACGCGGTCGCGCCGGGCTGGATCCGCACGCCCATGACGGACCGTCACGAGCCCGCCGCCCAGGAGCAGGCCGAGGCCGTGATGGCCCGTCACTCACCGCTGCGGCGGGTCGGCGAGGCCGAGGACGTCGCCCACGCGGTCCTCCATCTCGCCTGCGACGCCTCCGCGTTCACGACGGGGCAGATCCTGCGCCCGAACGGCGGCGTCGCCATGCCCTGGTGAGCCGGGCCCGGGTGAGGAGGGCGGGACGGGAGGAGGCGGCCACGTGCACCGGCAGCAGGCTCAGCCCCCAGCCTCCCGCGACCACGACCCCCTCCACCGGTCCGGTCTCACCCGGAACCAGCAGCAGGCGCAGCACCGCCCACCACCAGAGCCCCCCGGCCACCAGTCCGACCGCGATCAGCGGGAGCGTCACCAGCGGAACCCGTCGCCGTACCATGGCCGCCTCCTGCGCTCGACGCTAGACCGGCAGGATCACCCTGCGGGAGGGCGCACCGGTGTCAGCTCCGGCGCGCACCCCGCGCGCGATCCGGCGGACGCCCCCGCGCGCGCAGTACCACGCACCCTCGGCGCCACCCCGGAGCCCACCGTCACGGGCCGCGTGGACGCGCGCCGCATCGACGCGCGCCCCGTGGACCCTCTCGTCTCCCGCGGCCCGCTTCGCGGCGGCCGCCCGTATCGTCACGCCGGCCGCCTAGGCACTCTCCGCCTGGAACATCCACGCGTGCTTCTCAAGGTCGGCGGTGAGGGAGATGAGGATGTCCTGGCTGATGGGGTCGGGATCGCCGGTGGCGTCCACCCGTTCCCGCATCCGGGTGATGACGGCACCGAGCGAGGCCACCATGATCTGCACGGCCTCCGCGTCCTTGATCCAGCCCTCGGGCACCGTCCCGATCGCGCTGCTGGAAGCCACCGTCGCCGCGCGCCCGTCCGGGTTGACGCCGAGCGCCGAGGCCCGCTCGGCCACGGTGTCGGAGTGCAGACGGGCGGTGTCCACCACCTCGTCGAGCTGGAGGTGGACGGAGCGGAAGCGCGGCCCCACGACGTTCCAGTGCACCTGCTTGGCGACCAGTGCCAGGTCGACCAGGTCGACGAGGGCTCCCTGGAGGGCATTGCCGACCGTCTTGAGGTCGGCCTCGGACAGCGGGCTCTTCACGACAGACATACGGGTATCTCCAACCAGTCGTACGTTCCCCCCACCATGGCACGCCTGTCCGGAATCCGGCATCTCAAACAAAACGCATGAAAAGCTAGACGCGGGGAAAGACCCGTGAGAGAGCCCGGAACGACGGAGCCCCGGCCGGCACCCCGCACAGGGGGTGTCGACCGGGGCTCCGACCCGTTCGGACTCAGGCGGCGACGACGTCCACGGCCTCCGCGGGCGCCTTGATGGTCACCCGCTCGGTGGGCACACCGGCCACCGACGTCACCGACACCGAATTGAGCATCGGACGGACCGGTACGGGAACCGGTTCGCTCGACGCAGCCGACTCGGCCAGCTCGGCCAGGGACAGTTCGTCGCTCACTTCACGCATGAGCTCGGACATCCGTACGTCCAGCGCGTCGCAGATCGCGGAGAGCAGCTCGGAGGAAGCCTCCTTCTGCCCCCGCTCCACCTCGGAGAGATAGCCGAGCGAGACTCGGGCGGACGAGGAGACTTCGCGCAGAGTACGGCCCTGGCGCTGGCGCTGCCGACGCAGCACGTCACCCAGCAGGCGACGGAGCAGAATCATCGGTGGCTCCCTCCTCGGACCGCGTAGCCGCATCCTTCACGCCCCACCGTACCGCCTCGCGCCGCGGCCGTGCGGGGAGCGATGTCGTGTTCACTCAGGGCTGCAAACATCCATTCCCCCCGTTCTGTTCCGTATCCTGTGCCCGCGCATTTCCCGAGAGTTCTTCGTGCAACAGTTCCAGCGCGCTTCGCACGCTCTCTCTACGGATTTCCGCGCGATCGCCGTTCAACCTCAACGACACCACTTTCCCCGCGGCGGCGCCTGTCGTGGCGGGTCCCGCGACGGCCACGTAGACCGTCCCGACCGGCCGGCCGTCCTGGGGTTCGGGGCCCGCGACCCCGGTCGTCGACACCCCCCAGTCGGCGCCCAGCCGGTCCCGCACACCCCGCGCCATCTGCGCCGCGACCTCGGGATCCACCGCCCCGCGCGCGTCCAGCAGGTCGGCGTCCACCCCCAGCAGCCGGTGCTTGAGGGGGGTGGCGTACGCCGTCACGGAACCGAGGAACCCCCGGGACGCCCCGGGGACCCGGGTCAGCTCGGCGGCCACCAGGCCACCGGTGAGCGACTCGGCGGCGGCCACCGTCTGGCCGCGCTCCAGCAGGAGGGCGAGCACCCGGGCCGCGGTGCTCATCGCGCCGAAGCCTCCGACGCCTCCGCCCGGGCGGCCCGCTCGGCCGCGAGCCCCCGGCGCCTCAGTACGACCGCCTGTCGCACATAATCCAGACCGGTGACGACGGTCAGCACGACCGCCACCGCCATCACCCAGAAGCGCAGCGTCGCCAGCGGGCCGGTGAGCATGAGCACGTACATGCCGACCGCCGTGCCCTGGGCGAGCGTCTTCATCTTCCCGCCGCGGCTGGCCGGGATGACCCCGTGCCGGATCACCCAGAAGCGCATCAGCGTGATGCCCAGCTCACGGGCCAGGATCACCCCGGTGACCCACCAGGGCAGGTCGCCGAGGCCGGAGAGGCAGATCAGGCCGGCCGCCATGATCGCCTTGTCGGCGATGGGGTCGGCGATCTTCCCGAAGTCGGTGACCAGGTTGTACGTCCGGGCCAGGTGCCCGTCGAAGACGTCCGTGATCATGGCGACGGCGAAGGCCGCCCACGCCCAGGCCCGCCAGGCGGGGTCGTGACCGCCGTCCTGGAGGAGCAGTACCACGAAGGCCGGCACGAGGACGAGCCGGATCATGGTGAGGATGTTGGCGATGTTCCACACGCTGACGGGGTTCACGGCCACCGCGCCCAGCTTGCCGCGGGGCGCCGGCCTTCCGGTCCCGCCCGTCGCGGATGCCGGGACTCCGGTCATCTGCCCACCTCCTCGACACACTCCGCCACGAGGTCGACGCCTTCGGTGCTCACGACCTTGGCCCTGACCATACGGCCCGGGGCCAGGTCGGGGCCCGCGCCACCACCGTCGACGAGGTAGACCTGCCCGTCCGTCTCCGGGGCCTGGTGGGCGGCGCGGCCGATCCAGCCGTCCTCCTCGTCCTCGGACTCCACCAGTACCTCCAGCATCTCTCCGATCCGCTCCTCCGCGCGCTGCGCGGTGAGCTCCTCGGCGAGCCGGGAGAGGTGGGCGAGCCGCGCGTCCACGACCTCCTGGTCGAGCTTGTGCTCGTACGTGGCGGCCTCGGTGCCGTCCTCGTCGGAGTAGCCGAAGACGCCGATGGCGTCGAGGCGGGCGTGGGTGATGAAGCGTTCCAGCTCGGCGAAGTCGGCCTCGGTCTCGCCGGGGAAGCCGACGATGAAGTTGGAGCGGGCGCCGGCCGTGGGGGCCTTCTCGCGGATGGTGGCGAGCAGGTCGAGGAAGCGGTCGGTGTCGCCGAAGCGGCGCATCGCGCGCAGCACGTCGGGGGCGCTGTGCTGGAACGACAGGTCGAAGTAGGGCACGACCTTGTCGGTGGAGGTCAGCACGTCGATCAGGCCGGGACGCATCTCGGCCGGCTGGAGGTAGCTGACCCGGACGCGCTCGATGCCGTCGACGGCCGCGAGCTCGGGCAGCAGGCCCTCCAGGAGGCGGATGTCGCCGAGGTCCTTGCCGTACGAGGTGTTGTTCTCGGAGACCAGCATGATCTCCTTGACGCCCTGCTCGGCGAGCCAGCGGGTCTCGTTCAGCACGTCCGAGGGGCGGCGGGAGACGAAGCTGCCGCGGAAGGACGGGATGGCGCAGAAGGAGCAGCGGCGGTCGCAGCCGGAGGCCAGCTTCACGGAGGCGACGGGGCTGCGGTCGAGACGGCGGCGGAGCGGGGCGCGGGGGCCGGAGGCGGGCGCGAGGCCCTCGGGCAGGTCGCCGGGGACGTCCTGCGGCTCCTCGGCGGCTCCGTGGCCCGGGAGGGCGACCTCGGCGGCGGCCTGCTGGCGGTCGACCGGGGAGAGCGGGAGGAGCTTGCGGCGGTCGCGCGGGGTGTGCGCCTCGACGCTGCCGCCGCTGAGGATGGTCTGGAGGCGGTTGGAGATGTCGGCGTAGTCGTCGAAGCCGAGCACGCCGTCGGCCTCGGGGAGGGCGTCGGCCAGCTCCTTGCCGTAGCGCTCGGCCATGCAGCCGACCGCGACGACGGCCTGGGTCTTGCCGTGGTCCTTCAGATCATTGGCTTCGAGGAGGGCGTCGACGGAGTCCTTCTTGGCGGCTTCGACGAAGCCGCAGGTGTTGACGACGGCGACGTCTGCGTCCTCGGCGTTCTCGACGAGCTCCCAGCCGTCCGCTGCCAAGCGGCCTGCGAGCTCCTCCGAGTCCACCTCGTTACGGGCGCATCCGAGAGTGACAAGGGCGACGGTACGGCGTTCGGGCATGGGCTCAAGACTACTTCGTCCCGGACGGCACCCGGTCGCTCAGGGTTCACCTGCGCGACGGAGGTCACACCCGACCCCTCCGTCACACGGGTCACATCTGTCATGTCCTTCTCACCGGGATGCGGGGCGGCGCTCCGGTCCGCCCCGGCTCGGACACGGCGACGGCCCGCCGCGCGTCCTGCGCGGCGGGCCGTCGCCCTGCCCTGTCCGTCGTCCGGCGCGGTCCGCGGTTCAGCCGGCCTCGGGGTCGCCCTTGGTGTAGCTGAGCCGCTCCACCTGGCCGTCCTCGAACTTCTCGGAGACCTTCTTGCCGTTCACGTACAGCTCGATCGCGCCCGCGTTGCCGAGGACGAGGTCGACCTGCTCGTCGTCCTGGAAGGTCTTGGTGTCGCCTTCCTGGAGGAAGCCGTCGAAGAGCATCTTGCCGTCGGCGGCCTTGGCCGAGATCCAGCTCTTGCCGTCGGCGGTGAGCCGGATGGTGACCTTGTCCGCCGGGACGGCCGCGATGGCGCTGCCGGTCGGCTTCGGCGCGGGCTTGGCCGGCTTCGGCTTGGCGGCGGAGGTCGCCTTCTCCGGGGCGGGCGCGGGCCCGCCCTCGGCGGCCGTGGTCCCCTTCGGTTCCTCGGCGCCGTTGAACATCGTGAAGCCGACGAACCCGACGACGGCGACGATCGCCGCGACCATGGCCGCGGTCCAGTTGGGCCGCCGGGGCTCGGGACGGATGCGTTCCGCCTCGAAGAGCGGGGCGGCCGGGGTGGGTGAGGGACGCCCGCCATGCTCGGCGTCGTACTGCTCGATCAGCGGGGCCGGATCGATCCCGACGGCGCGGGCGAGCGTCCGGATGTGGCCGCGCGCGTAGACGTCTCCGCCGCAGCGCGAGAAGTCGTCCTCCTCGATGCCGTGCACGATCGGGATCCGGACACGGGTGGAGGCGCTGACCTCTTCGACGCTGAGGCCGGCGGCGATGCGGGCCTGCTGGAGGGTGCGGCCGATCGGTTCCCGGTCGGCTGACGGGAACGTCCGGTCGTCTTCGGGGGAGTTGCCGATGGACACGAGAGCGCCTTTCGAGCGTGTAGCCACCTGCTGGACGTTCAGTCTATGGGTGGTACGAAAGGGTGGGGCAACCGGGCGGGTGCGGTTTGTACGCCATGAGGTTGTACTCCGACGAGGAGAGGACGTCCTTCCGTCCCCTCGTCCAACTTGACGTACGGCC
The DNA here is from genome assembly GCF_014654895.1 of Streptomyces filamentosus. Classification (GTDB taxonomy): domain Bacteria; phylum Actinomycetota; class Actinomycetes; order Streptomycetales; family Streptomycetaceae; genus Streptomyces; species Streptomyces filamentosus. The sequence goes on from NZ_BNBE01000001.1 coordinate 920,404, forward strand.
AGGGGAAACGGTTGCCCTCCGTTCCCTTACGAGTGAGTCTCGGCCCGGTCTCGAACGGGTACCCCGGTCCCGAACGGGTACCCCGGGCTTGTCGGCCCGGTCCCGAACGGGTACCCCGGTCCCCCGGTGCCACACCCCGCCGCCCCCGTCACTCGGCGGACTCCCCCCGGATCACCGCCAGCACCCCGTCCAGCTCGTCCGGCTTGACGAGGACGTCCCGCGCCTTGGAGCCCTCGCTGGGCCCGACGATGTTGCGCGACTCCATGAGGTCCATCAGCCGGCCGGCCTTCGCGAAGCCGACCCGCAGCTTCCGCTGGAGCATCGAGGTCGAGCCGAACTGCGTCGACACGACCAGCTCGGCCGCCTGGCACAGCAGGTCGAGGTCGTCGCCGATCTCCTCGTCGATCTCCTTCTTCTGCTTGGTGCCGACGGTGACGTCGTCCCGGAAGACCGGCGTCATCTGGTCCTTGCAGTGCTGCACGACGGCCGCGACCTCGGCCTCGGTGACGAAGGCGCCCTGCATGCGGGTCGGCTTGTTCGCGCCCATCGGCAGGAAGAGGCCGTCGCCCTTGCCGATGAGCTTCTCGGCACCCGGCTGGTCGAGGATGACCCGGCTGTCGGCGAGCGAGGAGGTGGCGAAGGCGAGCCGGGACGGCACGTTCGCCTTGATCAGACCGGTGACGACGTCCACCGAGGGCCGCTGGGTGGCGAGCACCAGGTGGATGCCGGCCGCGCGGGCCAGCTGGGTGATGCGGACGATGGCGTCCTCGACGTCCCGGGGCGCGACCATCATCAGGTCGGCGAGCTCGTCGACGATCACCAGGAGGTACGGGTACGTCTTCAGCTCGCGCTCGCTGCCGGGCGGCAGCTGGACCTTGCCCTCGCGGATCGCCTGGTTGAAGTCGTCGATGTGCCGGAAGCCGAAGGCCGCCAGGTCGTCGTAGCGCAGGTCCATCTCGCGCACCACCCACTGGAGGGCCTCGGCGGCCCGCTTGGGGTTGGTGATGATCGGCGTGATCAGGTGCGGGATGCCCTCGTAGGCGGTCAGCTCGACCCGCTTGGGGTCGACGAGGACCATCCGGACGTCCTCCGGGGTCGCCCGGATCATGATCGAGGTGATCAGGCAGTTGATGCACGAGGACTTGCCGGAGCCGGTGGCGCCGGCGACCAGGACGTGGGGCATCTTCGCCAGGTTGGCCATCACGTAGCCGCCCTCGACGTCCTTGCCGAGCGCCACCAGCATGGGGTGGTCGTCCCCCGCCGCGTCCGCGAGCCGCAGCACGTCTCCGAGGTTGACCATCTCGCGGTCGGAGTTCGGGATCTCGATGCCGACGGCGGACTTGCCGGGGATGGGCGAGATGATCCGCACGTCCGGCGAGGCCACCGCGTAGGCGATGTTCTTCGTCAGGGCGGTGATCTTCTCGACCTTCACGGCGGGCCCGAGCTCGACCTCGTACCGGGTGACCGTCGGCCCGCGGGTGAAGCCGGTTACGGCCGCGTCCACCTTGAACTCGCTGAACACGTTCGACAGCGCGTCCACCACGATGTCGTTCGCGGCGGACCGCGTCTTGCCGGGACCGCCGCGCTCCAGCAGGTCGAGCGACGGCAGCGCGTAGGTGATGTCGCCGGAGAGCTGGAGCTGCTCGGCCCGGGCCGGCAGATCGGTCGGCTCCGGCGCCGGCTTGGTCAGATCGGGTACGGATCCACCCGCCGGCCGCTTCTCCCCGCCCCGCGCGGTCGGCACGTTCGGCGGCGTCTTCTGCGGTCCCTTCGCCAGGGACGGTACGGGCCCGGTGGCCCCGTCCGGCGTCCCCTCGGCCCCCTCGGCCAGGGCGGCGGCCCGCTCGGCGGCCACGTCCCGGGTCAGGTCGGCGACCAGCGGCGACGGCGGCATGCCGTTCAGCACCGCGCCGTCGAGGGCGGCGGCCGCCGCGGCGGCCACGTCGACCGGGTCCAGACCCTGCTCGTGGCCGCTCCTGCCGGTGCGGGACCGGCCGGCGCGCCCGCGCCGCTCCAGCGCCTCCGCCTCCGCCCGGTCCACGTCGTACGGGTCGGCGCCCGGCCCGCCGCGACGCCGGACCGACCGGGCGGTGCGCTGCGGCGCCTCCCGCCAGTCTTCCTCGTACGGTTCCTGCTCGGCGTACTCCTCGACGCCCTCCTCGTACGCGGGTTCGACGAGGCCGAGCCGGACGCCGAGGGCCCGCAGCCGCTGCGGGATCGCGTTGACCGGGGTGGCGGTGACGACCAGCAGTCCGAAGAGGGTGAGCAGCACCAGCAGGGGGACGGCCAGGGCCTCCCCCGTCATGAAGACCAGCGGCTGGGACACCGCCCAGCCGATCAGGCCGCCCGCGTCCTGCATGGCCTCGGACCCGGCGTCCCTGCCGGGCGCGCCGCAGGCGATGTGGACCTGTCCGAGGACGCCGAGGACGAGGGCGGAGAGCCCGATGACGATCCGGCCGTTGGCCTCCGGCCGCTCCGGATAGCAGAAGAGCCGGAAGGAGATGCCGCCCAGCAGCAGCGGGACGAGCAGGTCGAGCCGGCCGAAGGCGCCGGTGACCAGCATCTCCACGAGGTCGCCGACGGGGTTGTCCAGACGGGACCAGGTGCCGGCCGCGACGATCAGCGCGGCGGCGAGCAGCAGCAGGGCGATCCCGTCCTTGCGGTGGGCGGGGTCGAGCCCCTTCGCGCCGCGCCCTATCCCCCGGAACATCGCGCCGACCCCGTGGGCGGCGCCGCGCGCCACCTTGTACACGCCCCCGGTCGGGGACGGCGCCGGGCGGGGCGCGGGCCGTTTCGCCGCGGCCTTCTTCGCGGGCGCGCGCCTGGCCGGAGCGGCCTTCTTCGCCGCGGTCCTCTTCGCGGGCGGTTTCCCGGCGGACTTGGCCGGGGTCTTCGCCGCGGACTTGGCGGCCGTCTTCTTCGCGGCCCCCGCCGTCCGGCCGGCGCGCGATGGTGCGGTGCCCTGGGAACCCTTGCCGGACGTACGTGAAGCCATGGTGCTGAGGTTACCGGTGAGGGGCCGGGCTGTCCGCCTCACCCGAACGTGTCGTCCTTGCCCCGGCGCGGAGCTGACGCCCGGTCACCGACCGGACGGGCCGAAGTGACCCCCGGTCACCGACCGGACGGACCGGGGGTGACGTCCCCTCAGCCCTGCGCGGGCAGCGGGGGCACGCCGCCGGTGCCCGGCTCCAGCGCGTCCAACGCCCGCCGCAGCCCGGTGAGCTTGCGCTCCAGATGGGCGGCGGTGGCGACGGCGGCCGCGTCGGCGGACTCGTCGTCGAGCTGCTTCGACAGCGCCTCGGCCTGCTCCTCGACGGCCGCGAGACGGGCGGACAGCTCGGCGAGCAGCCCCGCCGTCTCCTTGCCCTGGCCGCCCTCGCCGCCGCCCTCCAGCTGGAGGCGCAGCAGCGCGGCCTGCTCGCGCAGCTTGCAGTTCTTCATGTAGAGCTCGACGAAGACGGAGACCTTGGCGCGCAGCACCCAGGGGTCGAACGGCTTGGAGATGTAGTCGACCGCGCCGGCCGCGTACCCCCGGAAGGTGTGGTGGGGGCCGTGGTTGATCGCGGTGAGGAAGATGATCGGGATGTCCCGCGTCCGCTCGCGGCGCTTGATGTGCGCGGCGGTCTCGAAGCCGTCCATGCCGGGCATCTGGACGTCGAGCAGGATGACCGCGAAGTCGTCCGTCAGCAGCGCCTTGAGCGCTTCCTCCCCGGACGATGCCCGCACCAGCGTCTGATCGAGCGCGGAGAGAATGGCCTCCAGCGCCAGCAGATTCTCCGGCCGGTCATCGACCAGGAGGATCTTGGCCTTCTGCACCATGCCCCGTCCTCCTCGTCCCGGCAACGGCTCGACCCGGCTTCCGGAACCGCTTCCGGAAGCGGGGGAAGCACCGGGCGCCGCCCCGGAGGACGGCTTCCTGGCGCCGTCCGTCCCTGTGCCGGTCATCGTAGCCGCACCCCGCCCATCGCCACACCCTGTCACCGTGATGTCACTGTGCACAGTCCGGAAACGGAGCGCGGGTCGAGAAGGTTCCCCGGATCGGAGGCTCTCACACGCCTCCGGCGCAGGTACGCCGAGGGGTACCGGTCCCGGCCGGTCCGGCACCCCTCGGCGGCGCGCTCACGCGCCCCGCATCCACTGCTCCATGACGGACAGCAGGTAGTCCGGGTCGACCGGCTTGGTGACGTAGTCGGAGGCACCCGACTCGATCGCCTTCTCCCGGTCCCCCTTCATCGCCTTCGCGGTGAGCGCGATGATCGGCAGCCCCGCGAACTGCGGCATCCGCCGGATCGCGGTCGTCGTCGCGTACCCGTCCATCTCCGGCATCATGATGTCCATCAGGACGATCGTCACGTCGTCGTTCTGCTCCAGGACCTCGATGCCCTCCCGCCCGTTCTCCGCGTACAGCACCGCGAGCCCGTGCTGCTCCAGGACGCTGGTGAGGGCGAAGACGTTGCGGATGTCGTCGTCGACGATGAGGACCTTCTCGCCGGAGAAGGAGAAGGTGCGGCGCTGCTCCGCACCGGTCCCCGCCGCCGCGGCCTGCTCCGCGAAGTCCGGCCCCTGCGGGCCCGGCTGCCCGGGGACCACGCCCAGCGCCTCGCCCTCCCCGGCCGCGCCCTCGGCACCCGTGGCACCCGTCGCGCCGGCGGCGCCCGCCGCGTCCGCGCTCTCCGCCGCCGCCCCGGCCTTGCGCCGGTGCCGGAAGAGCGCCCCCGAACGCGCCTCGCTCCGCACCGGAGCGGGCGGGAAGTGCGGGTAGGAGTGCCCGGTCGGGCCCTCCTCCGCCTCCTGCTGCGGATCGTCCGCCTCGCCCTGCCCGTAGCCGTGCGGCGGCACCTCGGTCGGGTTCAGCGGCAGGTAGAGGGTGAAGGTGGAGCCGCGGCCCGGCTCGCTCGCCGCGAAGATCTCGCCGCCGAGCAGCCGGGCGATCTCCCGGCTGATCGAGAGCCCGAGGCCCGTGCCGCCGTACTTGCGGCTGGTGGTGCCGTCGGCCTGCTTGAACGCCTCGAAGATGACCCGCATCTTGCTGGCCGCGATCCCGATGCCGGTGTCGGTGACCGAGAAGGCGATCAGGTCGGCGTCGGCCTCGCTCAGCGAACCCGCCTCCAGGAGCTGCTCCCTGATCGACTGCGGCACGTCCGCGCCGGCCGGCCGGATGACCAGCTCGACCGCGCCGGAGTCGGTGAACTTCACCGCGTTGGACAGCAGGTTGCGCAGCACCTGGAGGAGCCGCTGCTCGTCGGTGTGGAGCGTGGCGGGCAGTTCGGGCGAGACGCGGACCGAGAAGTCGAGGCCCTTCTCCGCGGTGAGCGGCCGGAAGGTCGCCTCCACGTAGTCGACGAGCTGGACGAGCGCGATCCGGGTCGGGGACACGTCCATCTTGCCCGCCTCGACCTTCGACAGGTCGAGGATGTCGTTGATCAGCTGGAGCAGGTCGGAGCCCGCGCCGTGGATGGTCTCGGCGAACTCCACCTGCTTCGGGGTGAGGTTGGTCTCCGCGTTGTCCGCGAGCAGCTTGGCCAGGATGAGCAGCGAGTTGAGCGGGGTGCGCAGCTCGTGCGACATGTTGGCGAGGAACTCGGACTTGTAGCGCATGGAGACGGCGAGCTGTTCGGCGCGCTCCTCCAGGACCTGCCGGGCCTCCTCGATCTCCGTGTTCTTGACCTCGATGTCGCGGTTCTGCCGGGCGAGGAGCTCGGCCTTGTCCTCCAGCTCGGCGTTGGAGTTCTGGAGCTCCTTCTGCCGGTTCTCCAGCTCCGCCGACCGCTCCTTGAGCTGCTCGGTCAGCTTCTGCGACTGCTGGAGCAGCACCTCCGTCTTGGTGTTGACGCTGATGGTGTTGACGGTGGTCGCGATGAGCTCGGCGATCTGGTTGAGGAAGTCCCGCTGGATCTGGGCGAACGGCTGGAAGGACGCCAGCTCGATGACGCCGAGGACCTTCCCCTCGAAGAGGACGGGCAGCACGATCACGTGCGCGGGCGAGGCCTCGCCGAGCCCGGACGAGATCTTGAGGTAGCCCGGCGGCACGTTGACCTGGATGGTCCGCTTCTCCTCCGCCGCCGTCCCGATGAGGGTCTCGCCGGGGCGGAAGGAGGTCGGCATGGAACCGGCGGAGTAGCCGTAACTCCCGCGCATGCGCAGCTCGTACGAGCCGTCGCCCTCGCCGACGAGTTCGGTGTCGTGGTTGGCGGAGCCGACCGGGGTCGCCACGAAGAAGGCGCCGTGCTGGGCGGAGACCACCGGCGTCAGCTCGCTCATGATGAGCGAGGCGACGTCGTCGAGGTCCCGGCGGCCCTGCATGAGGCCGGAGATCCGGGCCAGGTTGGACTTCAGCCAGTCCTGCTCGTCGTTGGCGAGGGTGGTGTCGCGCAGGTTGGCGATCATCGTGTTGATGTTCTCCTGGAGCGCCTGGATCTCGCCGGCCGCGTCCACACCGTCGATCTTGACGTTGAGGTCGCCGCGGGTCACCGCGGTGGCGACGGCCGCGATGGCGCGCACCTGCCGGGTGAGGTTCCCGGCCATCTCGTTCACGGAGAGCGTGAGGTCGCTCCAGGTGCCCTCGACGTCCCGGACCCGCGCCTGGCCGCCGAGCTGCCCGTCGGTGCCCACCTCGCGGGCGACCCGGGTGACCTCCTCGGCGAAGTTCGACAGCTGGTCGACCATCGTGTTGATGGTGTTCTTCAGCTCCTGGATCTCGCCCCGGGCCTCGATGTCGATCTTCTTGGTGAGGTCGCCCTTGGCGATGGCGGTGGTGACCGCGGCGATCTGCCGCACCTGGCCGGTGAGGTTGTCGGCCATGCTGTTCACCGAGTCGGTGAGGTCCTTCCAGGTGCCCGAGCCGCCGGGCACCCGGGCCTGGCCGCCGAGGATGCCCTCGGTGCCCACCTCGCGGGCCACCCGGGTCACCTCGTCGGCGAACGACGACAGCGTCGTCACCATTGTGTTGACGGTCTCGGCGAGTTCGGCGACCTCGCCGCGCGCCTCGACGGTGACCTTCTTCGTCAGATCGCCGTTGGCGACCGCCGAGGAGACGCGGGCGATGTTCCGCACCTGGCTGGTCAGGTTGTTGGCCATCAGGTTGACGTTGTCGCTGAGGTCCTTCCAGATGCCGGTGACGCCGCGCACCCGGGCCTGGCCGCCGAGGATGCCCTCGGTGCCCACCTCGCGGGCCACCCGGGTCACCTCGTCGGCGAAGTTCGACAGCTGGTCCACCATCGTGTTGACGGTGGTGACGAGTTCCAGGATCTCGCCCTTGGCGTCGACGGTGATCTTCTTCGACAGGTCGCCGCGGGCGACGGCGGTGGTGACCTCGGCGATGTTCCGGACCTGGAAGGTCAGGTTGTTCGCCATGAAGTTCACCGACTGGGTCAGGTCCTTCCAGGTGCCGGAGACCCCCTGCACCTCGGCCTGCCCGCCCAGGATGCCCTCGGTGCCCACCTCGCGGGCGACCCGGGTCACCTGGTCGGCGAACGACGACAGCTGGTCCACCATCGTGTTGAGGGTGTTCTTCAGCTCCTGGATCTCGCCCCGGGCGTCCACGTCGATCTTCTGCGACAGGTCGCCCCGGGCCACCGCGGTGGCGACCTGCGCGATGTTGCGGACCTGGGCCGTCAGGTTCCCGGCCATGCTGTTCACCGAGTCGGTGAGGTCCCGCCACACGCCGGCGACGCCCGGCACCTGCGCCTGACCGCCCAGCCGGCCCTCGGTGCCCACCTCGCGGGCCACCCGGGTCACCTGGTCGGCGAAGGCGGAGAGCTGGTCGACCATCGTGTTGATGGTGTTCTTCAGCTCCAGGATCTCGCCGCGCGCGTCCACGTCGATCTTCTGCGACAGGTCGCCGCGCGCCACCGCCGTCGTCACCTGGGCGATCTGCCGCACCTGCGAGGTGAGGTTCCCGGCCATGAAGTTCACCGAGTCGGTCAGCTCGCGCCAGCGGCCGGAGACGCCGTCCACCCGCGCCTGACCGCCGAGCCGGCCCTCCGTGCCCACGTCCCGGGCCATCCGCGTGACCTGGTCGGCGAAGGACGACAGCTGCGACACCATGGTGTTGACGGTGTTCTTCAGCTCCAGCATCTCGCCGGCCACGTCGACGGTGACCTTCTGCGACAGGTCGCCGTTGGCCACCGCCGTCGTCACCTGCGCGATGTCCCGCACCTGGCCGGTGAGGTTGTGGAAGGCGTTGTTCACCGAGTCGGTGAGGTCCTTCCACGTGCCGGCGGCGCCGGGCACCTGCGCCTGCCCGCCCAGCCGGCCCTCGACGCCGACCTCCCGGGCCACCCGGGTCACCTCGGAACCGAAGGCGGACAGCTGGTCCACCATGGTGTTGACGGTGTTCTTCAGCTCCAGCATCTCGCCGGCCACGTCGACGGTGACCTTCTGCGACAGGTCGCCGTTGGCGACCGCCGTCGTCACCTGCGCGATGTCCCGCACCTGCGTGGTGATGTTCCGGAAGACGGTGTTGACCGAGTCGGTGAGGTCCTTCCAGGTGCCCGCCGCGCCCGGCACCTGCGCCTGTCCGCCGAGCAGGCCCTCGGCGCCGACCTCCCCGGACACCCGGGTCACCTCGTCGGCGAAGGTCCGCAGGGTCTCCGTCATCTGGTTGATGGTGTCGGCGAGCTGCGCGATCTCGCCGCGCGCGCTCACGGTGACCTTCTGCGACAGGTCGCCGTTGGCGACCGCCGTCGTCACCTCCGCGATCCCCCGCACCTGGTTGGTGAGGTTGCCCGCCATCGTGTTGACGGAGTCGGTGAGGTCCTTCCACACGCCGGCGACCCCGGCCACCTCGGCCTGGCCGCCGAGCTCGCCCTCGGTGCCGACCTCGCGGGCCACCCGGGTCACCTCGGAGGAGAACGACGACAGCTGGTCCACCATCGTGTTCACGGTGTTCTTCAGCGACAGCATCTCGCCGGCCACGTTCGCCGTGACCTTCTGCGACAGGTCGCCGTTGGCCACGGCCGTGGTCACCAGCGCGATGTCCCGCACCTGGGCCGTCAGCTGGTTCGCCATGGTGTTGACGGAGTCCGTGAGGTCCTTCCAGGACCCGGAGACGCCCCGGACGTGCGCCTGACCGCCGAGGATGCCCTCGGTGCCCACCTCGACGGCCACCCGCGTCACCTCGGACGCGAAGACCGACAGCTGGTCCACGAGGTGGTTGACGGTACGGGCGACCTTCAGGAACTCGCCGCGCAGCGGCCGCACCGTCCCGTCGGAACCCTCCGAACGCAGGTCCATCCGCTGTTCGAGGTCGCCCTCGGCGACCGCCGTGAGCACCCGGCTCACCTCGGACACCGGCCGGGCCAGGTCGTCGACGAGCGCGTTCGCCGCCTCGATCGCCGCCGCCCAGGCACCCTCGGTCGCCCCGGCCTCCAGGCGCTCGGACAGCTTGCCCTCGCGCCCGACGACCCGCCGCACCCGCGACAGCTCGCCCGTGACGTGCATCTGCCGGTCCGCGACCTCGTTGAAGACGGCCGCGATCTCGGCCATCACCCCGTCGCCGGAGACCGTCAGCCTTCTCCGCAGGTTCCCGTCGCGCATCGACACCAGTGCGGACAGCAGCCGCTCCAGTGCGGCCACGTCCACCTGCACCGTCCCCCCACGGGAACGCCCGCCCCTCGCGCGCGTGCCGCTGCCGCCGCCGCGCCGCGCCGCCGTGCCAGACTCCACCGTGTCCCTCCCGAAAGGGGTTCGACCGTTCCGCTCCGGCTCCCGCCGAAGCATTCCCAGTGTTTCACCGCGACCGAACCAGGCGATAACAGTTCGGCAGCTTCGCACAACGTCCCCACCCCAGGAGGGCGGAAACAGCGGAGACCGGCATCCGCGGGGACGGCGAAGGTAAGTAACCTGGCATCCGGCTGTCCAGCCGCCCCGGTCCGCCCGGCGGGGGCGGTGCGGAGCGCGTACGACCACCGGGCAGTGGGAGGGGCAGACCGAGCATGGCGGAGCCGGGCGTCGAGACGCGTACGAGGAGTGCTGTGATCACCGCGCGGGCGACCGCCACCTTCGAGCCCGTCGGACGGTCCGTCGCCGCCGCCCGGGCCTTCGTCCGGGACACCCTCCAGGGCTGGGGCCATCCGGAGCTCGTGGACGACGCCGTCGTCCTGACCAGCGAACTGGTCACCAACGCCGTGGTGCACGCGGGCACCGCGGCCGACGTGCTGTGCCTGCGTTCCGAGGACAGCGTCCGCGTCGAGGTCGCCGACCGCTACCCGGAGCGCGAGATCCCGGTCCAGAGCGGCCGGACGATCGCGAGCCCGGACCGGGAGAACGGCCGGGGCCTGCTCCTGTGCGCCGCCCTCGCCGACCGCTGGGGCGTGGACTACTCCCCCACCCGCAAGCACGTCTGGTTCCACCTGGACCTCCCGCAGCGCCCGGTCGGCACCCGTTCTGCCGGCCCGGTCCTCCCCGACGCCCTCCTCCCGGTCGCGGACAGCCGGGTCCGCGTCGCCGTCGTCCAGATCGACCGCGACGGCGCCATCACCTCCTGGAGCGAGGACGCGGAGGAGCTCTTCGGGTACGCCCCCGAGCAGGTCACCGGCAAGCCCCTCGGCGACCTGGCGGCCTGGCCCCACACCCCCGGCATCGGCACCGGCCTCGCCGAGGCCCTGCGCCTGTCCCGCTGGGAGGGCAGCTACGGGCTCCGCCGCTCCGACGGCCGCGTCATCCCCGTGTACGCCTCCCACCTGCGGGTCCGGGACGCCGAGGGCGAGCCCTCCACGGTCTGCCTGCTGGTCCGGGAGGAGGAGCGGGCGGTCCTCCAGACCCCGCAGCGCCCCGCGGCCGATCCGGGCGCGGAGAGCCGCGCCACGGACCCCTTCGAGGTCTTCATCGGCTCTCCCGCCCCCGACGACCTGGACGGGCTGCTCCAGCGCACGGTCGAGCGGGCCCGGGACATGCTGGACGGCGACGCCGCCTTCCTCCTCCTCGCCACCGACGACGAGACCGAGCTGGAGGTGCGGGCGACCACCGGCCTCCCGGCGGCCCGCCAGCGCTTCGCCCGGGTCCCGGTGGAGACCGGCGCCAGCCGGTACGGCTCCGCCCGCATGCCGGCGGTCCACGAGGACCTGGCGGCCGTTCCCGGCGCCGTGCCCCTCCTGGAGGGCACCGGCATGCGTTCGGTCGTCACGGTGCCCCTGAAGGTCGAGGGCAGGCTCACCGGCTCCCTCGGGGTGGCCGCCGAGTCCGCGAACCGGTATTCGAACGAGGAGGCCCTGCGGCTCCAGTTCGCCGCGGACCGCATCGCCCTGGCCGTCGAGTCGGCCCGGCTCGGCGAGCTCGAACGGCTCCGCCGGGGCTCCCTCAGCTTCCTCGTCGAGGCGTCCGACCTGCTGGCCGGCACCCTCGACCGGGACCAGACGCTGGCCCTGATGGCCCAGATGACGGTCCCGACCCTGGCCACCTGGTGCGCGGTCTACACGATCGCCGACCCGGCCTCGGAGCCGTACCTGTCGTACGTGCTCCACGAGGACGAGGACCGCATCGACGGCCTGAAGGACCTGCTGGGCTCCATCGCCCCTCCGGACCCGGTGCCGGCGCCCGGCGCCCGGCTCTGGACGGCGCCCGGCGACGCGGCCCACCGGGCGGCGCTGGCCGCGTCGGCCCGCGAGCTGGACCACCTGGGCAGCCCGCTGTCCTCCGGCATCGACACCGCTCTGGCCACGGCCGGCGCGGTCGCCGGCGAGACGGTCGTGCTGCCCCTGGTCGCCCGCAACCGCGTGATCGGCATGCTGACCCTGGGCCGCCCGGCCGAGGACCACTTCCGCCAGGAGATCCTGGAGCTCGCCGAGGACCTCTCCCGCCGGGCCGCCCTGGCCCTGGACAACGCGCGCCTGTACTCGGAGCGCAACGCCATCAGCCAGTCCCTCCAGCGCAGCCTCCTGCCGCCGGACCTCCCGAAGATCCCGGGCGTCGAGGTGGACGTGATCTACCGCGCGGCCGGCGAGGGCAACGAGGTGGGCGGCGACTTCTACGACGTCTTCCCGATCCGGGAGAACGTGTACGGCTTCGCCATCGGCGACGTCTGCGGCACGGGCCCGGAGGCGGCGGCCGTCACGGGCCTGGCCCGGCACGCCCTGCGCCTCCTGGCCCGGGAGGGCTTCGGCGGCCCGGCGGTCCTGGAGCGCCTGAACACGGCCATCCTCGACGAGGGCGCCCGCAGCCGCTTCCTGACCCTCCTGTACGGCGAGCTCCACCCGCAGGCCGACGGTTCGGCGGTCCTGAAGGTGGTCTGCGCCGGCCATCCGCTCCCCCTCCGCCTGCGCCCCGACGGCACGGTCACCCCTGCCGCCGAACCGCAGCCCCTACTGGGCGTGATGGAGGACCTGGAGCTGTCCGAGGAGACCTTCACGCTCGCCCCCGGCGACGTCCTCCTCTGTGTCACGGACGGCGTCACCGAGCGCCGCGAGGGCACCCGCATGCTCGGCGACGACGGCCTCGCGGAAGCCCTGAAGACCTGCACGGGCCTCACCGCCGGCGCCGTGGGCGGCCGCATCCTCCGCGCCGTGGAACGCTTCGCCCAGGCCCCCGCCTCCGACGACATGGCCATCCTGACCATGCGCCTCCAGGAACCCGATCCCAGCTGACCCGGGAAAGAGTCGAGGGGTACCTCCGGCAGCCGGAGGTACCCCTCGACTCTTCTCTCCCAGGAACTTTCCGGGGAACGCAAAAAGGCCCCCGCCTGATGGCGGGGGCCTTTTCTCTGAGCCCTTTAACGGAATCGAACCGTTGACCTTCTCCTTACCATGGAGACGCTCTGCCGACTGAGCTAAAAGGGCGGGTTGTTCGGCGGTGTCCTACTCTCCCACAGGGTCCCCCCTGCAGTACCATCGGCGCTGAAAGGCTTAGCTTCCGGGTTCGGAATGTAACCGGGCGTTTCCCTAACGCTATGACCACCGAAACACTATGAAGTTGAACTCCAGCCAGATACTTGGCGAGTTCGTTGCTTCAGAACAAACACAGTGGACGCGAGCAACTGAGGACAAGCCCTCGGCCTATTAGTACCGGTCAGCTCCACCCATTACTGGGCTTCCACATCCGGCCTATCAACCCAGTCGTCTACTGGGAGCCTTACCCTCTCAAGGAGGTGGGAATACTCATCTCGAAGCAGGCTTCCCGCTTAGATGCTTTCAGCGGTTATCCCTCCCGAACGTAGCCAACCAGCCATGCCCTTGGCAGGACAACTGGCACACCAGAGGTTCGTCCGTCCCGGTCCTCTCGTACTAGGGACAGCCCTTCTCAATATTCCTACGCGCACAGAGGATAGGGACCGAACTGTCTCACGACGTTCTAAACCCAGCTCGCGTACCGCTTTAATGGGCGAACAGCCCAACCCTTGGGACCGACTCCAGCCCCAGGATGCGACGAGCCGACATCGAGGTGCCAAACCATCCCGTCGATATGGACTCTTGGGGAAGATCAGCCTGTTATCCCCGGGGTACCTTTTATCCGTTGAGCGACGGCGCTTCCACAAGCCACCGCCGGATCACTAGTCCCGACTTTCGTCCCTGCTCGACCCGTCGGTCTCACAGTCAAGCTCCCTTGTGCACTTACACTCAACACCTGATTGCCAACCAGGCTGAGGGAACCTTTGGGCGCCTCCGTTACCCTTTGGGAGGCAACCGCCCCAGTTAAACTACCCATCAGACACTGTCCCTGATCCGGATCACGGACCGAGGTTAGACATCCAGCACGACCAGAGTGGTATTTCAACGACGACTCCACAACCACTGGCGTGGCCGCTTCACAGTCTCCCACCTATCCTACACAAGCCGAACCGAACACCAATATCAAACTGTAGTAAAGGTCCCGGGGTCTTTCCGTCCTTCTGCGCGAAACGAGCATCTTTACTCGTAGTGCAATTTCACCGGGCCTATGGTTGAGACAGTCGAGAAGTCGTTACGCCATTCGTGCAGGTCGGAACTTACCCGACAAGGAATTTCGCTACCTTAGGATGGTTATAGTTACCACCGCCGTTTACTGGCGCTTAAGTTCTCAGCTTCGCAACCCCGAAAGGTCACTAACCGGTCCCCTTAACGTTCCAGCACCGGGCAGGCGTCAGTCCGTATACATCGCCTTACGGCTTCGCACGGACCTGTGTTTTTAGTAAACAGTCGCTTCTCGCTGGTCTCTGCGGCCACCCCCAGCTCAGACAGCAAGTGTCATCACCAGTGATGGCCCCCCTTCTCCCGAAGTTACGGGGGCATTTTGCCGAGTTCCTTAACCATAGTTCACCCGAACGCCTCGGTATTCTCTACCTGACCACCTGAGTCGGTTTAGGGTACGGGCCGCCATGAAACTCGCTAGAGGCTTTTCTCGACAGCATAGGATCATCCACTTCACCACAATCGGCTCGGCATCAGGTCTCAGACTATGTGCACGACGGATTTGCCTACCGTGCGTCCTACACCCTTACCCCGGGACAACCACCGCCCGGGCTGGACTACCTTCCTGCGTCACCCCATCGCTTACCTACTACCACCTTGGTTCGCCGGCTCCACCACTTTCCATTCCCCGAAGGGTCCGGAACGGCTTCACGGGCTTAGCATTAATGGGCTCGATATTGGGCGTTTCAAAGCGGGTACCGGAATATCAACCGGTTGTCCATCGACTACGCCTGTCGGCCTCGCCTTAGGTCCCGACTTACCCTGGGCAGATCAGCTTGACCCAGGAACCCTTAGTCAATCGGCGCACACGTTTCTCACGTGTGTATCGCTACTCATGCCTGCATTCTCACTCGTGAACCGTCCACAACTCGCTTCCGCGGCTGCTTCACCCGGCACACGACGCTCCCCTACCCATCACAGTCCCCGTTGGGGGTATGTACTGCAATGACACGACTTCGGCGGTACGCTTGAGCCCCGCTACATTGTCGGCGCGGAATCACTTGACCAGTGAGCTATTACGCACTCTTTCAAGGGTGGCTGCTTCTAAGCCAACCTCCTGGTTGTCTCTGCGACTCCACATCCTTTCCCACTTAGCGTACGCTTAGGGGCCTTAGTCGATGCTCTGGGCTGTTTCCCTCTCGCCCATGGAGCTTATCCCCCACAGTCTCACTGCCGTGCTCTCACTTACCGGCATTCGGAGTTTGGCTAAGGTCAGTAACCCGGTAGGGCCCATCGCCTATCCAGTGCTCTACCTCCGGCAAGAAACACACGACGCTGCACCTAAATGCATTTCGGGGAGAACCAGCTATCACGGAGTTTGATTGGCCTTTCACCCCTAACCACAGGTCATCCCCCAGGTTTTCAACCCTGGTGGGTTCGGTCCTCCACGAAGTCTTACCTCCGCTTCAACCTGCCCATGGCTAGATCACTCCGCTTCGGGTCTTGAGCGTGCTACTGAATCGCCCTGTTCGGACTCGCTTTCGCTACGGCTTCCCCACACGGGTTAACCTCGCAACACACCGCAAACTCGCAGGCTCATTCTTCAAAAGGCACGCAGTCACGAGACACAAGCAAGCTTGTGTCCGACGCTCCCACGGCTTGTAGGCACACGGTTTCAGGTACTATTTCACTCCGCTCCCGCGGTACTTTTCACCATTCCCTCACGGTACTATCCGCTATCGGTCACCAGGGAATATTTAGGCTTAGCGGGTGGTCCCGCCAGATTCACACGGGATTTCTCGGGCCCCGTGCTACTTGGGAAATACTCAAGCGAGCCGTACAGATTTCGTCTACGGGGGTCTTACCCTCTACGCCGGACCTTTCGCATGTCCTTCGACTATCCATACGGTTTCTGACTCGCCGACCAGCCGGCAGACTGATCAAGAGAACTCCCACAACCCCGCATGCGCAACCCCTGCCGGGTATCACACGCATACGGTTTGGCCTCATCCGGTTTCGCTCGCCACTACTCCCGGAATCACGGTTGTTTTCTCTTCCTGAGGGTACTGAGATGTTTCACTTCCCCTCGTTCCCTCCACACTGCCTATGTGTTCAGCAGTGGGTGACAGCCCATGACGACTGCCGGGTTTCCCCATTCGGAAACCCCCGGATCAAAGCCTGGTTGACGGCTCCCCGGGGACTATCGCGGCCTCCCACGTCCTTCATCGGTTCCTGGTGCCAAGGCATCCACCGTGCGCCCTTAAAAACTTGGCCACAGATGCTCGCGTCCACTGTGCAGTTCTCAAGCAACGACCAGCCACCCATCACACCCTGCCGAAGCAGAGTTTTACTGGGGCCGGCATCGCGAAGATACAACCTTGCGGCCGTACCCTCAGATACCCAACAACGTGCCAGGCACGATCTCTTGAGGTCTCTTCACGTTCCACGCCGAAGCAGTACTGGTGAAGGACTCGCCTGATCGTGCCAACTAATCAACGTTCCACCCATGAGCTGACCGTGCAGAACGTTTGCCTGCAATCGGTACTGTGCTCCTTAGAAAGGAGGTGATCCAGCCGCACCTTCCGGTACGGCTACCTTGTTACGACTTCGTCCCAATCGCTGGTCCCACCTTCGACAGCTCCCTCCCCGAGGGGTTGGGCCACCGGCTTCGGGTGTTACCGACTTTCGTGACGTGACGGGCGGTGTGTACAAGGCCCGGGAACGTATTCACCGCAGCAATGCTGATCTGCGATTACTAGCAACTCCGACTTCATGGGGTCGAGTTGCAGACCCCAATCCGAACTGAGACCGGCTTTTTGAGATTCGCTCCGCCTCGCGGCATCGCAGCTCTTTGTACCGGCCATTGTAGCACGTGTGCAGCCCAAGACATAAGGGGCATGATGACTTGACGTCGTCCCCACCTTCCTCCGAGTTGACCCCGGCGGTCTCCTGTGAGTCCCCATCACCCCGAAGGGCATGCTGGCAACACAGGACAAGGGTTGCGCTCGTTGCGGGACTTAACCCAACATCTCACGACACGAGCTGACGACAGCCATGCACCACCTGTATACCGACCACAAGGGGGGCACCATCTCTGGCGCTTTCCGGTATATGTCAAGCCTTGGTAAGGTTCTTCGCGTTGCGTCGAATTAAGCCACATGCTCCGCTGCTTGTGCGGGCCCCCGTCAATTCCTTTGAGTTTTAGCCTTGCGGCCGTACTCCCCAGGCGGGGAACTTAATGCGTTAGCTGCGGCACCGACGACGTGGAATGTCGCCAACACCTAGTTCCCAACGTTTACGGCGTGGACTACCAGGGTATCTAATCCTGTTCGCTCCCCACGCTTTCGCTCCTCAGCGTCAGTAATGGCCCAGAGATCCGCCTTCGCCACCGGTGTTCCTCCTGATATCTGCGCATTTCACCGCTACACCAGGAATTCCGATCTCCCCTACCACACTCTAGCCTGCCCGTATCGGATGCAGACCCGGGGTTAAGCCCCGGGCTTTCACACCCGACGTGACAAGCCGCCTACGAGCTCTTTACGCCCAATAATTCCGGACAACGCTTGCGCCCTACGTATTACCGCGGCTGCTGGCACGTAGTTAGCCGGCGCTTCTTCTGCAGGTACCGTCACTTTCGCTTCTTCCCTGCTGAAAGAGGTTTACAACCCGAAGGCCGTCATCCCTCACGCGGCGTCGCTGCATCAGGCTTTCGCCCATTGTGCAATATTCCCCACTGCTGCCTCCCGTAGGAGTCTGGGCCGTGTCTCAGTCCCAGTGTGGCCGGTCGCCCTCTCAGGCCGGCTACCCGTCGTCGCCTTGGTGGGCCGTTACCCCACCAACAAGCTGATAGGCCGCGGGCTCATCCTTCACCGCCGGAGCTTTCCAGTCCAGAAGATGCCTCCTGAACTCGTATCCGGTATTAGACCCCGTTTCCAGGGCTTGTCCCAGAGTGAAGGGCAGATTGCCCACGTGTTACTCACCCGTTCGCCACTAATCCACCCCGAAGGGCTTCATCGTTCGACTTGCATGTGTTAAGCACGCCGCCAGCGTTCGTCCTGAGCCAGGATCAAACTCTCCGTGAATGTTTACCGGATATCCGGTCACACTCGCGTTGAGCGGGACAGACGAGCCGGAATAAGGCCCGCTGTCCACAGCGTCCTCGCTGTGTCATCGCCACCCCCCGAAGAGGATGGACTTTTCAAAGGAACCTCGACCATCCGAAGATGGACGGGGTATCAACTAATCTGGCGTTGATTTTTGGCACGCTGTTGAGTTCTCAAGGTGCGGACGCTTCCTTCGATCCCGTTTCCGGGCCCTCCGGGCGCTTCCTTCGTTTCCGACTCTATCAGATCTTTCCGACCCGATTTCCTCGGTGCTTTCCGGTCCGAGTTTTTGTTTCCTCGGGCTTTCCAGCGCTTTCCGACTTTATCAGAAGTTCTGAGTCGGATTTCCCGCCTCCCGTTCAGCTGACCGGGCGCACTGCGGCGCCGGGAGCTTGCCGTTCTGGCGGAGCCGTAAACGTACTGGAGCGGGGCGCCCCGATGCAAATCGAGGCGCCCCGCTCCAGTGGTCGCGCTGGTCAGGCCCTTCGGGCTCAGACCTCGACGACGACCGGGAGGATCATCGGCCGGCGGCGGTAGGTGTCGGAGACCCACTTGCCGACGGTGCGGCGGATCAGCTGCTGGAGCTGGTGGGGTTCGACGACGCCGTCCTGGGCGGACTTGTTCAGCGCCTGCGCGATCTTCGGGAGAACCGCGTCGAAGGCGGAGTCCTCGATGCCGGAGCCGCGCGCGTGGACGTGCGGGCCGCCGGTGATCTTGCCGGTGGAGGAGTCCACCACGAGGAAGACCGAGATGATGCCCTCCTCGCCGAGGATCCGGCGGTCCTTGAGGGAGGTCTCGGTGACGTCGCCGACCGAGAGGCCGTCCACGTACACGTACCCCGCCTGGACCTTGCCGGTGATGCGGGCGCGGCCGTCGACCAGGTCGACGACGACGCCGTCCTCGGCGATGACGATGTGGTCCTTCGGGATGCCCGTCATCGCGCCGAGCTCGGCGTTGGCCCGGAGGTGGCGCCATTCGCCGTGGACCGGCATGAGGTTCTTCGGCTTGCAGATGTTGTAGAAGTACAGCAGCTCGCCGGCCGAGGCGTGGCCCGAGACGTGGACCTTGGCGTTGCCCTTGTGGACGACGTTGGCGCCCCAGCGGGTCAGGCCGTTGATCACGCGGTAGACCGCGTTCTCGTTGCCCGGGATGAGGGACGAGGCCAGGATGACCGTGTCGCCGGGGACGATCCGGATCTGGTGGTCGCGGTTGGCCATCCGGGACAGGGCCGCCATCGGCTCGCCCTGGGAACCCGTGCAGACCAGCACGACCTCGTCGTCCGGCAGGTCGTCCAGCGTCTTCACGTCCACGACGAGACCGGCCGGGACCTTGAGGTAGCCGAGGTCGCGGGCGATGCCCATGTTGCGGACCATCGAGCGGCCGACGAAGGCGACCCGGCGGCCGTACTCGTGGGCGGCGTCGAGGATCTGCTGGATGCGGTGGACGTGGCTGGCGAAGCTCGCCACGATGATCCGCTTCTGGGCGTTCGCGAAGACGTTCCGCAGGACGTTGGAGATGTCCCGCTCGTGCGCCGTGAAGCCGGGGACCTCGGCGTTCGTCGAGTCGGTGAGCAGGAGGTCGATGCCCTCCTCGCTCAGCCGGGCGAAGGCGTGCAGGTCCGTGAGGCGGTTGTCCAGCGGAAGCTGGTCCATCTTGAAGTCGCCGGTGTGGACGACCATGCCCGCGGGGGTGCGGATGGCGACCGCCAGGGCGTCCGGGATGGAGTGGTTGACCGCGATGAACTCGCAGTCGAAGGCGCCCAGCCGCTCGCGGTGGCCCTCGGCCACTTCGAGGGTGTACGGGCGGATGCGGTGCTCCTGGAGCTTCGCCTCGATGAGGGCGAGGGTCAGCTTGGAGCCGATGAGGGGGATGTCCTGCCGCAGGCGCAGCAGGTACGGCACGCCACCGATGTGGTCCTCGTGGCCGTGGGTCAGGACGATGCCGACGACATCGTCGATGCGGTCCTGGATGGTGGTGAAGTCGGGCAGGATCAGGTCGACGCCGGGCTGCTCCTCCTCGGGGAAGAGGACGCCGCAGTCGACGATCAGCAGCTTGCCGTCGTACTCGAAGACGGTCATGTTGCGACCGATCTCGCCCAGGCCGCCGAGCGGGGTGACGCGCAGGCCGCCCTGGGGGAGCTTCGGCGGGGCGCCGAGTTCGGGATGCGGATGGCTCAAAAGACTCTCCTCACCACGCGCGCCACGTACCGGTCGGCACGTGGCGCGCGTGACAATCGTGCACTTTCTGTCGTCTCTATTCAGTTGTGAAGTCGGTGGTCAGAGACCTACCCCGCCGGCGGCGAGGTCGATCTTGAGCTGGTCGGTCTCCGGGCCGGAGAGCTCGACGAGCGGGAGGCGCAGCGGACCGGCCGGGAGGCCCTGGAGGGCGAGCGCGGCCTTGGTGGTCATGACGCCCTGGGTGCGGAACATGCCGGTGTAGACCGGGAGCAGCTTCTGGTGGATCTCGGTGGCCTTCTCGAAGTCGCCCGCGAGGTGGGCGTCGAGGAGGGCACGGAGGTCCGGGGTGACGACGTGGCCCACGACGGAGACGAAGCCGACGGCGCCGACCGACAGGAGCGGCAGGTTGAGCATGTCGTCGCCGGAGTACCAGGCGAGGCCGGAGCGGGCGATGGCCCAGCTGGCGCGGCCGAGGTCGCCCTTGGCGTCCTTGTTGGCGACGATCCGGGGGTGCTCGGCGAGGCGGACGATCGTCTCGGTGTCGATCGGGACGCCGGAGCGGCCGGGGATGTCGTAGAGCATCACCGGGAGGCCGGTGGAGTCGGCGATCGCGGTGAAGTGCCGGTACAGGCCCTCCTGCGGGGGCTTGTTGTAGTACGGCGTGACGGCGAGGAGGCCGTGGGCGCCGTCGCGCTCGGCGGCGCGGGCCAGCTCGATCGAGTGGTGGGTGTCGTTGGTGCCGATGCCGGCGACGACGTGGGCGCGGTCGCCCACCGCCTCCAGGACGGCCCGTACGAGCTCCGATTTCTCCGCGTCGCTGGTGGTGGGGGACTCGCCGGTGGTGCCGTTGACGACGAGGCCGTCGTTGCCTGCGTCCACCAGGTGGGTGGCGAGTCGCCGGGCGCCGTCGAGGTCGAGTGCGCCGTCCGCCGTGAAGGGCGTGACCATGGCGGTGAGGACCCGCCCGAAGGGGGTCTGCGGAGTGGAGATCGGAGCCATGGGTAACACGCTACTCGCTGCTCAGCGCCGGGTGCCCCCTCGGGGGACGTGAGAAGAGGAGCCCGGCACTGCCTGCTCGGGGGTTCAAGCAGTGCCGGGTCCGTTTGATCAGCCTAGATGAACTTCACGAAACGTCGCAATACGGACACTTCATGAGAGTGGACGAACATCTGTGCCCTACGGAGCGACCCGGCCGTTCTTGTTGAAGGCCGCGTGGGTGAGCGGCATCAGCCGGGCCCAGTGCTCCTCCATCTTCTCGCCGACCATCTCGATCTCCCGCTGCGGGAAGGACGGCACCGCGGCCAGTTCGTGCTGGGTGCGCAGGCCGAGGAAGTGCATCAGCGAGCGCGCGTTGCAGGTGGCGTACATCGAGGAGTAGAGGCCGACCGGGAGGACCGAGCGGGCCACCTCGCGGGCGACGCCGGCGGCGAGCATCTCCTGGTACGTCTCGTACGCCCGGCGGTACGAGTCCTCCATCGCGCGGCCGGTCACCTCGTGCTGCTCCGGGGTGCCCTCGACGAAGACGTACTTGCCCGGGCGGCCCTCCTGGACCAGCTTGCGGGAGGCGTCGGGGACGTAGAAGACCGGCTGGAGCTCCCTGTACCGGCCCGACTCCTCGTTGTACGACCAGCCCACGCGGTGCCGCATGAACTCGCGGAAGACGAAGATCGGGGCGCTGATGAAGAAGGTCATCGAGTTGTGCTCGAAGGGGCTGCCGTGGCGGTCCCGCATCAGGTAGTTGATCAGGCCCTTCGAGCGCTCCGGGTCCTTCTGGAGCTCTTCGAGGGACTGCTCCCCCGCCGTGGAGACCCGGGCCGCCCAGAGGACGTCGGAGTCGGCCGCGGCGCTCTTGACCAGTTCGACGGTGACGTCGCTCCGAAGGTCGATCTTCACGGGCTCGGTGGGGGTGTCGGTCACCAGGGGTACCTTCCAGTCGCCATTCGCAGTCGCCCACTCTAACGACGTCCGTCCCGGTGGGGACGCACCCGCCCCGCCCCTCCGTCCGGAGGATGAGATTCGGCTGCTTCGGTGAAAAACGGCACCAAACCCTCGGTTCGCTCGTCTGTACCTGTGAGACGTGCGACAACCACCGAGGAGAGTGACACCCATGTTCAGGCGGGCAGAGGCCGTACCGTTCGCGTTTGTGGCGGAGGCCGACGAGTTCCGCAGTAACGTCACTCCTCCACCCCGGGAGCGACTGCGCCCCGGGCAGGTCGTCGGACGCACGCTGCTCGGGCTGACCGTCGTCGCAGGTCTCGTCGGGTCCCTGGTCCTCGGGATGCCCTCGCTCGACAGCACGAACTCGCCCACGCACCAGCAGCAGTCCGAAGCCTCCGACAACCGCTGAGGTAGCCTCACCGGGCACCGCCCCTTCGAGCGTGCTTGTGAGTGAGGAACCGCCGTGCCCCTGCCCTTTCTGACGGCCGACCGTGCCTTCGACACCACCGACGCCGTCGCGCTCCCGTTCGACGACCACGACCAGTGGCGCCGTCCGTACCGTCCGGGGCCCTACCGGGTCGGCGCGGCGGCGCTCGCGCTGCTGCTCGCCTCGTTCGTGCTGCTCGCCGCGGTGATCATCGCCGCCGCGGGCGCCGTCGGCGGGGCGCTGGTCACCTTCGGCTTCGCCGTGCTGATCATCCTGGCCGCGATGCGCCTGCTGCGCATGGGCACCTGGGTGAGCCGCGCCGGCGTGCGCCGCGTCGGCTTCTTCGCCACCTCCACCACCTCCTGGCAGAAGGTGGCCGCGGTCCGCACCGCCCAGCAGCCGGTGCGCTGGCTGAACTTCCCCCGCACCGTCCAGGGACAGGCCCTGCTCCTCGACCGGACGGCCGGTGAGCAGGTGGTCCTGCTCACCGACCACAACGCCGACTTCCTCTCCCGGACCGAGGCCTTCGACCGGGCCGCCGACACCGTCGAGGCGTGGCACGCGGAGTACGGCGTCAGGCGCTGACCGCCCGGCCCTCGTGGAGGGTGATGGCCCGCTGCATCGCCTTGCGGGCCCGGGGGGTGTCGCGGGCGTCGTGATAGGCGACCGCGAGGCGGAACCAGCAGCGCCAGTCCTCCGGCGACTCCTCCGTCTCGGCCTTGCGCCGGGCGAAGACCTCGTCCGCGGAATCGCGGTCGATGCGGCCGCCCTGGGTGCGCCGCAGCTCGTCGACGGGCAGTCCGCCCTCGGCCTCCAGCTCCGCCGCGAGCAGGTTCGCCCGGCGCGCGAAGCGGGTGTTCTTCCACAGGAACCAGCCGCCGACGCCCGGCAGCAGGAACGCCACCGCGCCCATGCCCATGGCCGCCGGCTCGCCGGTCAGGAGGAGCAGGACGCCCTCCATCGCCACCACCCCGAAGACCAGCACGAGGACGGTGGCGAGGAAGACGTACGTGATCTTGCCGCCCATGACCGTCAGCCCAGGTCCAGGAAGTGCTCCAGGCCGAACGTGAGGCCCGGGGTGTCCACCACGCGGCGGGCACCGAGCAGCACGCCCGGCATGAAGCTGGAGTGGTGCAGCGAGTCGTGGCGGACGGTGAGCGTCTCGCCCTCGCCGCCGAGCAGCACCTCCTGGTGGGCCAGCAGGCCCCGGAGCCGTACCGCGTGGACCGGAACGCCGTCCACGTCCGCGCCGCGGGCCCCGTCGAGGGCGGTCGCGGTGGCGTCCGGCTGGGCGCCCAGGCCGGCCTCGGCGCGGGCCTTCGCGATCAGCTGGGCGGTGCGGGTGGCGGTGCCCGAGGGGGCGTCCACCTTGTTCGGGTGGTGCAGCTCGATGACCTCGACCGACTCGAAGTACGGCGCCGCGAGCTGCGCGAACTTCATGGTGAGGACCGCGCCGATGGAGAAGTTCGGCGCGATGAGGACGCCGGTCGCCGGGGAGGCGGCGAGCCAGCCGTCCAGCTGCGCGAGGCGGTCCTCGGTCCAGCCGGTGGTGCCGACCACCGCGTGGATGCCGTGGCCCACGCAGTACTCGAGGTTGGCCATGACCGAGTCGGGGGTGGTCAGCTCGACGACGACCTGGGCACCCGCCTCGGCGAGGGCCTCCAGCTCGTCGCCGCGGCCCAGGGCCGCGACCAGCTCCATGTCCTCGGCGGCCTCGACGGCCCTGACGGCCTCGGAGCCGATGCGGCCCCTGGCACCGAGGACGGCCACGCGCAGCTTGCTCATCGCACTTCTTCCTTAGGGGTGGATCAGGAGACGGCCTGGTGGAGGCGGTCCGCCTGCTTGTCCTTCAGCGGGCCTATCACCGAGAGCGAGGGCCGCTGGGTCAGTACCTCACGGGCGACCTCCCGGACCTCGTCCGGGGTGACCGCCGCGATCCGGGCCAGCATGTCGTCGACCGACATCTGGGTGCCCCAGCACAGCTCGCTCTTGCCGATGCGGTTCATGATCGCGCCGGTGTCCTCCAGACCGAGGACGGTGGAACCGGAGAGCTGGCCGACGGCGCGGGCGATCTCCTCGTCGGAGAGGCCCTCGGCGGCGACCTTGTCGAGCTCCGCCCGGCAGATCCCCAGCACGTCGTGGATCTGGCTGGGGCGGCAGCCCGCGTACACGCCGAAGAGGCCGCAGTCGGCGAAGCCGGAGGTGTACGAGTACACGCTGTAGGCCAGGCCGCGCTTCTCCCGGACCTCCTGGAAGAGGCGGGAGGACATGCCGCCGCCGAGGGCGGTGTTCAGCACGCCGAGCGCCCAGCGGCGGTCGTCGGTGCGGGCCAGGCCCGGCATGCCGAGGACCACGTGCGCCTGCTCCGTCCTGCGGCCGAGCAGCTCGACCCGGCCGGCCGTGCGGATGGCCTTGCGGCCCTCGCGCGGGGTGATCGGGACGGCGTCGGCGCGGGTGAGGGCGCCGGCCTTCTCGAAGGCGCGGCGGACCTGGCGCACCACCGTGGCGTGGTCGACGTTGCCCGCGGCGGCGACGACCAGGTGGGTGGGGTCGTAGTGCTTCTTGTAGAAGCGGGCGATCTGGCCGCGGGTGAGCGCGTTGATCGTGTCGACGGTGCCGAGGACCGGGCGGCCCAGCGGGGTGTCGCCGAACATGGTCTGCGCGAACAGGTCGTGCACCACGTCGCCGGGGTCGTCCTCGGTCATCGCGATCTCCTCGAGGATCACGCCGCGTTCGGCGTCCACGTCGGAGTCGAGGATGAGCGAGCCCGTGAGCATGTCGCAGACGACGTCGATCGCCAGCGGCAGGTCGGTGTCGAGGACCCGGGCGTAGTAGCAGGTGTACTCCTTCGCCGTGAAGGCGTTCATCTCGCCGCCGACCGCGTCGATCGCGGAGGAGATGTCGAGGGCGGACCGCTCGGTCGTGCCCTTGAAGAGGAGGTGCTCCAGGTAGTGGGTGGCGCCGTTGAGCACCGGGGTCTCGTCCCGGGAGCCGACGTGGGCCCAGATGCCGAAGGTCGCCGAGCGCACCGAGGGGAGGGTCTCGGTGACGATCCGCAGGCCGCCGGGGAGGGTGGTGCGACGGACGGTGCCGATGCCGTCGCGGCCGGGCAGAAGCGTTTGGGTACGGGCGACGGCCCGCCCCCGGGAGGGGCGGGCCGTCGTCTCGGAACTACGGGACGTCACGAGGAGGCGTCGTCCTTCTTCTCGTCCTCGCCCTCGATCACGGGGATGAGGGAGAGCTTGCCGCGCTGGTCGATCTCGGCGATCTCGACCTGGACCTTGGAGCCGATCGCGAGCACGTCCTCGACGTTCTCCACGCGCTTGCCGCCGGCGAGCTTGCGGATCTGCGAGATGTGCAGCAGGCCGTCCTTGCCCGGGAGCAGGGAGACGAAGGCACCGAAGGTGGTGGTCTTGACGACCGTGCCCAGGTAGCGCTCGCCGACCTCCGGCATGGTCGGGTTGGCGATGCCGTTGATCGTGGCGCGGGCGGCCTCGGCCTGCGAACCGACCTGGGCACCGATGTAGATGGTGCCGTCGTCCTCGATCGTGATCTCGGCGCCGGTGTCCTCCTGGATCTGGTTGATCATCTTGCCCTTGGGGCCGATGACCTCGCCGATCTTGTCCACGGGGATCTTGACGGTGATGATCCGCGGGGCGTTGGGGGACATCTCGTCCGGGGTGTCGATCGCTTCCATCATCACGTCGAGGATGTGGAGGCGGGCGTCGCGGGCCTGCTTGAGGGCCGCGGCCAGGACGGAGGCCGGGATGCCGTCCAGCTTGGTGTCGAGCTGGAGGGCGGTGACGAACTCCTTGGTGCCGGCGACCTTGAAGTCCATGTCGCCGAAGGCGTCCTCCGCACCGAGGATGTCGGTGAGGGCGACGTAGTGCGTCTCGCCGTTGATCTCCTGGGAGATCAGGCCCATGGCGATGCCGGCGACGGGGGCCTTGAGCGGCACGCCGGCGTTCAGCAGCGACATGGTGGAGGCGCAGACCGAGCCCATGGACGTCGAGCCGTTGGAGCCGAGGGCCTCGGACACCTGGCGGATCGCGTAGGGGAACTCCTCGCGGGTCGGGAGGACCGGCACGATCGCGCGCTCGGCGAGCGCGCCGTGGCCGATCTCGCGGCGCTTCGGCGAACCGACGCGGCCGGTCTCGCCGACGGAGTACGGCGGGAAGTTGTAGTTGTGCATGTAGCGCTTGCGGGTCACCGGGGAGAGGGTGTCCAGCTGCTGCTCCATGCGGAGCATGTTGAGGGTGGTGATGCCCAGGATCTGGGTCTCGCCACGCTCGAACAGGGCGGAGCCGTGCACGCGCGGGATGGCCTCGACCTCGGCGGCGAGCGTACGGATGTCCGTGACGCCGCGGCCGTCGATGCGGACCTTGTCCTTGATGACGCGCTCGCGGACCAGGGCCTTGGTGAGGCTCCGGTAGGCGGCGGAGATCTCCTTCTCGCGGCCCTCGAAGGCCGGGAGGAGCTTCTCGGCGGCGAGCTCCTTGACGCGGTCGAGCTCGGCCTCGCGGTCCTGCTTGCCCGGGATGGTCAGCGCCTGCGCGAGCTCGCCCTTGACGGCGGCGGCGAGGGCCTCGTAGACGTCGTCCTGGTAGTCCAGGAAGACCGGGAACTCGCCCTCGGGCTTGGCGGCCTTGGCGGCCAGGTCGGCCTGGGCCTTGCAGAGGACCTTGATGAAGGGCTTCGAGGCCTCCAGGCCCGCGGCGACGACCTCCTCGGTCGGCGCCTCGGCGCCGCCCTTGACGAGGGCGATGGTCTTCTCGGTGGCCTCGGCCTCGACCATCATGATCGCGACGTCGCCGTCCTCCAGGACGCGGCCCGCGACGACCATGTCGAAGACGGCGTCCTCGAGCTCGGTGTGCGTCGGGAAGGCGACCCACTGGCCCTTGATCAGCGCGACGCGGACGCCGCCGATCGGGCCGGAGAAGGGCAGGCCGGCCAGCTGGGTGGACGCGGACGCGGCGTTGATCGCGACGACGTCGTACAGGTGGTCGGGGTTGAGCGCCATGA
The DNA here is from genome assembly GCF_014654895.1 of Streptomyces filamentosus. Classification (GTDB taxonomy): domain Bacteria; phylum Actinomycetota; class Actinomycetes; order Streptomycetales; family Streptomycetaceae; genus Streptomyces; species Streptomyces filamentosus. The sequence continues at coordinate 947,891 of NZ_BNBE01000001.1, forward strand.
CCGTGGCGACGACCTGGATCTCGTTGCGCAGGCCCTTCTTGAAGGACGGGCGCAGCGGGCGGTCGATCAGGCGGCAGGTGAGGATGGCGTCCTCGGAGGGGCGGCCCTCCCGGCGGAAGAAGGAGCCGGGGATCTTGCCGGCGGCGTACATCCGCTCCTCGACGTCCACGGTCAGCGGGAAGAAGTCCAGCTGGTCCTTGGGACGCTTGGAGGCGGTGGTCGCCGAGAGCACCATCGTGTCGTCGTCGAGGTAGGCGACGGCGGAGCCGGCGGCCTGGCGGGCCAGACGGCCCGTCTCGAAGCGGATGGTGCGGGTGCCGAAGGTGCCGTTGTCGATGACGGCCTCGGCGTAGTGGGTCTCGTTCTCCACTATGGGTTTCTCCTACGTTCGTCTTTGGTCCGTGCGCCCGTGTGGCGCGGGACGGGTGCGGGAGAAGCACCGAAGGGGCTGGCCGGTCTTCGATCGAAGCACCCGGGATGAGGTCCGGGGGCCACTACCGAGGACCGGCGGCGTGCCGGCTGCTTCTCGCGCGGGTGTGGCGTTCTGCGACCAGAGTAATTGCCGGTCGGTACTTCGCGCACGTACAGCAAAGGGAGCGGCCCCCTGAAAGTGGGAACCGCTCCCTCCACGGCGTCTTACTTGGCGCCGCCGGCCGCACCGCGGCGGATGCCGAGGCGGTCGACCAGCGTACGGAAGCGCTGGATGTCCTTCTTGGCCAGGTACTGCAGCAGGCGGCGGCGCTGACCGACCAGGATCAGCAGACCACGACGGGAGTGGTGGTCGTGCTTGTGGGTCTTGAGGTGCTCGGTCAGGTCCGAGATGCGGCGGGACAGCATGGCGACCTGGACCTCGGGGGAGCCGGTGTCGCCCTCCTTGGTGCCGAAGTCGGCCATGATCTGCTTCTTGACGGCGGCGTCGAGAGCCACGCGGTTCTCCTCAGGTTTCGTGCCCGCGAGTGCCCCTGGTCTACGTCTCAGGGGGGCTTCCATGACTCGGGAGCGGGTTCCGTCCGGCGCTGCTCCCCGAGGCGGGATCTCGCCTGCTTCCGGGAGCGCGTACACGAACGGCCGTCACACAGCGTACCAGGTGGCTCAGGAGGTGAGCGCCCGGATGGAGTGGTAGACGTCGAAGACCGCCAGGCAGAGCGGCAGCAGCGTGAGCAGGACGAAGGTCTCCGCGATCTCCAGGAAGCGGCCCCAGAAGGGGGTGACGCCCTTGCGCGGCACGATGAGGCCGATGGCCGTGAGGAGGGCGGCGACGGCGGCGACGGCGGCGGAGAGCCAGACCGTACGGATGTCGAGGGCGGTGCCGTCGCCCTTCAGCGCCTCCAGGAGGAGCTCCGCGGGCGGGTTCAGGCAGAGGCCGAGGCCGAGCAGGACCAGGGAGGCGAGGCCCGCCGCGAGGGCGCAGCCGACCTGCGCGGTGTAGCGGAAGAGGTGGGCGCGCATCAGCATGGCGACGCCGGTGGCGAGGGCGAGGAGCTGCCCCCACACGGTGTCGGAGAAGCCGAGGACGGCGGCCGAGCCGGCGGCGACGAGCGCGCAGCCGCCGACCAGGCCGACGAGGAGCTCGTGGCCGCGGCGGGCCTGGGCGGCGATGCGGACGGCGTCGACCGGGCCCTGGGGCTCGGTGTCGGAGCCGTAGCCGCCGACGGCGGTCCGGGGCGGCTCGAAGCCGATGGGGAGGCGGGCGAAGCGGGTGGAGAGGCCCGGCAGGAAGGCGAGCGCGCCGATCGCGAAGGGGGCGCAGACGGCGGCGGTCTCGGCCGGGGTGAGGTTCGTCAGGATGGCGGCGAAGCCGACCAGGAGGCCCACCGCGGAGGCGAGGACGAAGGCGACGAAGGGGCCGTCGCCGTTCGGGGCGACGAGGGTGAGGACCACCGAGCAGACGAGGACGGCGGCGCAGGCGAGCAGGAACTGAAGCCGGCCGACGCCCTGGCCCTCGATGAGGGCCAGCAGTCCGGAGCCGGCGACGGCGGCGTTCGCCATCGCCCCGGTGCCGAGCGCCACGGCGGAGCCCCGGTCGTCGTAGACGCGGGCGCGCACCGCGGCGAGCGCGAGGAGCAGCACGGCGGCGACGGCGGCCAGGACGCCGGGCAGGCCGTGCATGTCGTGCCGGGGCTCGGCCGTCCACAGGACGAAGGCGAGCAGGAGGAGCAGGACCGAGCCGCCGAAGAGGCCGGCGCCGCGCATCAGGGCGTCGGACCACAGGGTGCGGTCGCGGGAGACGGCGGAGGCCACCGCGTCGGAGACGTCGTCGAAGACGGCCGGGGGGAGCGACTCGGCGAAGGGCCGCAGGCTCAGCAGCTCGCCGTCGAGGATGCGCTGGGCGGCGAGCGAGCGGCTGCCGTCGAGGACGGTGCCGTCGCGGCGCACCAGGTGGTAGCCGACCGGGGCTCCGGGGGCGGGGGTCTGGCCGGAGAGGCGCAGCACCTCCGGGTAGAGGTCGGCGAGCGCGACGTCCTCGGGCAGGGCGACGTCGACGCGGCCGTCGGGCGCGACGACGGTGATCCGGCAGAAGCCGGTGCCGCCGTGGAACACGGTGGTGGGAGCCGACTGGCCGGCTCCGCCGGCCGTGGCTGGGGCCGTCATACTCACCTGCTGCTTCCCCTCGTGGTGGTCCCGCTCCGGCCGGCGCGGAGCGCGGTCGGCCGGCGGTCCGCGATCCGCGGACGGCGCGCTCCGAATGACCCGATTTTTGCGATAGTTCATGGGCACGCAAATATTTCGGGCCACCCTACCGCCCGCCCGCGACCCCGCACCAAAGTAGGATCCCTCCCCGCGGATGGATCCCGTCGCCACGGGGGCGCCTGGAGGAACTTTCCGTCCGGCAACGGAAATTGGTGAGCTGTGAGCCAGATCGTCGTCAAGCGCCCACCGCGGGCCCTGCCGTCCGAAGTGCCCGACGAGCAGGTGCAGTTGCAATCTCCGCCGGAGCTGCCCCGCGGCCAGCAGGAGGGTGCCCTGATGCAGCTCCTGCCGATGCTCGGCATGGGCGGCTCGGTGGTCTTCTTCTTCATGACGCCGAACCCGATCATGCGGATCATGGGCATGGTGATGATCGCGTCGACGGTGGCGATGGCCATCGCGATGCTGGTCCGCTACCGGCGCGGGACGCAGGGGCAGCTCGCCGACATGCGGCGCGACTACCTGAAGTACCTGGCGCAGACGCGGCGCTCCGTGCTCCGCACGGCCCGGCTCCAGCGGGACGCGCAGTTCTACCTGCACCCGTCGCCCGAGCAGCTGTGGGCGCTGGTCGCCGAGGGCAGCCGGATCTGGGAGCGGCGGATCGGGGACCACGACTTCGGCCAGGTGCGGGTGGGCCTGGGCAGCCAGCAGCTGGCGACGCCGCTGATCGCGCCCGAGACGGCGCCGGTGGACGAGCTGGAGCCGCTGACCGCGGGGGCGATGCAGCAGTTCCTCTCCGCGCACGGCACCCTGGACGGCCTGCCGATGGCGGTGTCGCTGCGGGCCTTCTACCACCTGACGGTGAGCGGCGAGCCGGAGGCGGCCCGCTCCACGACCCGCGCCATGGTGGGGTCGCTGGCGGCGCTGCACTCCCCCGAGGACCTGGTGATCGTGGTCGCCACCGGGGACGAGGCGGCTCCCGGGTGGGAGTGGACGAAGTGGCTGCCGCACGTGCAGGCGGCGGGGCCCGGTGACGGGGCGGGCAGCCGGCGGCTGATCACCACGGACGCGCGCGAGCTGGAGGACCTGGTCGCCGACCGGCTGGAGGGCCGGCCCCGCTTCCAGGGCCCCGACCATCCGCTGCTCGACTTCCCGCACCTGGTCGTGGTGCTCGACGGGCAGTCGGTGCCGCAGACCTCGGCCCTCGCCTCGCCGGAGGGCGTCCAGGGCGTGACGATCATCGAGGTCGTGCAGGGCCGCGCGGGGGCGCGCGGCGACCTGTCGGTGGTGGTGGAGCCGGGCGCGCTGCGCCTGGAGTCGGGGCACGGGCACGTGTACGAGGGGGTGCCCGACGGGCTGGGTCCGGACGCCGCGGAGGCGCTGGCCCGGCAGCTCGCCCCGCTGCGGGTGGCGAGCGGCGCGGACGACGACGAGCCGCTCCTCGCCAACCTCGACTTCACGGACCTGCTGAACCTCGGCGACGCGGCCTCGGTCGACGTGGCCCGCACCTGGCGGCCGCGGTCCCGGTCGGAGCGGCTGCGGGTGCCGATCGGCGTGGGCGAGGACGGCGTCCCGGTGATGCTGGACCTGAAGGAGGCGGCGCAGGAGGGCATGGGCCCGCACGGGCTGTGCGTGGGCGCGACCGGTTCCGGCAAGTCGGAGCTGCTGCGCACGCTGGTCCTCGGTCTGGCGGTGACGCACTCCTCGGAGACGCTGAACTTCGTCCTCGCGGACTTCAAGGGCGGTGCCACCTTCGCGGGCATGTCGCAGATGCCGCACGTGGCGGCCGTGATCACCAACCTGGCGGACGACCTGACGCTGGTGGACCGGATGGGCGACTCCATCCGCGGCGAGCTGAACCGGCGCCAGGAGATGCTGCGCGACGCGGGCAACTACGCGAACATCCACGACTACGAGAAGGCGCGGGCGGCCGGTGCCCCGCTCCAGCCGATCCCCTCGCTGGTCCTCGTCATCGACGAGTTCTCCGAGCTGCTGACGGCGATGCCGGACTTCATCGAGATGTTCGTGCAGATCGGCCGGATCGGCCGGTCGCTGGGCGTGCACCTGCTGCTGGCCTCGCAGCGCCTGGAGGAGGGCAGGCTGCGCGGCCTGGAGACGTACCTCTCGTACCGGATCGGTCTGCGGACCTTCTCGGCGGCCGAGTCGCGGGCGGCGATCGGCGTGCCCGACGCGTACTCGCTGCCGAACGTGCCGGGCTCGGGCTATCTGAAGTACGGCACCGACGAGATGGTGCGGTTCAAGGCCGCGTACGTCTCCGGCACGTACCGCAGCAACCAGCACGCGGTGGCGCCGGGCGGGCCGCTTCCGGTGGACCGGCGGCCGGTGCCGTTCACGGCGGCGCCCGTGCCGGTGCGCTACCTGGAGCCGGCGGAGCGGGCGAAGGTGCCCGAGGCGCGGGAGCCGGAGGACGACGCGCTGGCCGACTCGGTGCTCGACGTGATCGTGCGCCGGCTGGAGGGGCGCGGCGTCGAGGCGCACCAGGTGTGGCTGCCGCCGCTGGACAACCCGCCGCCGCTCGACTCGGTCCTGCCGGGGCTCGCGGGCGTGGAGGGCCGGGGGCTGACGCAGCCCGGGTACGAGGCGGCGGGGCGGCTCGTCGTCCCGCTGGGCGTGGTGGACAAGCCGTACGAGCAGCGGCGCGACACCCTGTACCGGGACTTCTCCGGTGCCGCGGGCCACATGCAGATCATCGGCGGCCCGCAGTCCGGCAAGTCGACGCTGCTGCGGACGCTGATCTCCGCCTTCGCGCTGACCCACACCCCGCACGAGGTGCAGTTCTACGGTCTCGACTTCGGCGGCGGCGGCATGGCGTCGGTCGCGGGGCTGCCGCACGTCGGCGGGGTCGCGTCCCGGCTCGACCCCGAGCGGGTGCGGCGCACGGTGGCCGAGGTGTACGGCATCCTGTCGCGGCGCGAGGAGTACTTCCGCGCCGCGGGCGTCGACTCCATCCAGACCTTCCGGCGGCTGCGGGCCCGGGGCGACATCTCCGTGGCCGACCAGCCGTGGGGCGACGTCTTCCTGGTGATCGACGGCTGGGGCAACTTCCGCACCGAGTACGAGGGCCTCGAACCGGCCGTCGTCGACATCGCCGCGCGCGGTCTCGGCTACGGCATCCACGTGGTCATCACGGCCTCCCGGTCGATGGAGGTCCGCGCCAACCTCAAGGACCACCTGATGAACAGGCTGGAACTGCGGCTGGGCGACACGATGGACTCCGAGCTGGACCGCAAGATCGCCGCCAACGTGCCGACGGGCGTCCCGGGCCGGGGCCTGACCCCGGAGAAGCTGCACTTCATGGCGGCCGTCCCGCGCATCGACGGGATCAGCTCCGACAGCGACCTGGCCGAGGCGACGGCCGCGATGACGCAGGAGGTCACCCGGCACTGGGCGGGGACCGCCGCGCCGGAGGTCCGGCTGCTGCCGCGCGAGCTCGACGCGCACGCGCTGCCCGCGGGACACGCGGAGCCGGGGCGCGGGGTGGCCTTCGCCATCGACGAGAACAACCTGGAGCCGGTCTTCGTCGACTTCGACCGGGACCCCTTCTTCCTGGTGTTCGGCGAGAGCGAGTCGGGCAAGTCGAACCTGCTGCGGCTGCTGATCAAGCAGATCTCGGAGCGGTACGACGGGAGCGCCGCGAAGTTCTTCGTCATCGACAACCGGCGCGCGCTGCTCGACGTGGCGCCGGCCAGCCACCTGGCCGAGTACGTGCCCATGTCGAACAACATGGAGCACCACGTGGACGCGCTCGCCGACCTGATGCGGCGCCGGTCGCCGTCGGCGGACGTCACGGCGCAGCAGCTGCGGGACCGCAGCTGGTGGTCGGGGCCGGACCTGTTCGTGGTGGTCGACGACTACGACCTGGTGTCCACGTCGAGCGGCAATCCGCTGGCGAAGCTGACGGAGCTGCTGCCGTTCGCCCGGGACGTCGGCGTCCGCTTCATCATCGCCCGCAGCGCGGCGGGCGCCAGCCGGTCGTCGTACGAGTCGTTCATGCAGCGGATGATGGAGCTCGGCGCGCAGGGCCTGCTGCTCTCCGGCGATCCGCAGGAGGGCGACGTGCTCGGCGGCGTCCGGATGCGCCCGATGCCGGCCGGCCGGGGCATCTACGTCTCGCGCCAGCGGGGCAATCCGCTGGTGCAGACGGGGCGGATGCCGGAACTGTGAGGACGGCGGCGCTCGTCTTCGGGGCCGTGGCGGTGACGTCCACGGGCTGAGCGGGCGGGGCCGGGGTGGCGGGCCGCTGCTCTGGAGGCGGTGGGCCGCTGTTCCGGAGGTGGTGGGTTGCTGTTCCGGAGGCCCCGCCCTCCCGGAGGCGCGGTCCGGCGGACGGGCCCGCCCGTGCGCCGCCCTCTGCGGGGGGAGGCTCGCGGTGAATCGTTTTCTCGGCGCCCGGGATTCCGGGCGGATGGGATCCCGGGCGGATGGGATCCCCCGGTGGACGGGATCCCCGGTGGACGGGATTTCCGCCGGCACAGAGCAGCATCGGATGAGATCGAACCGTAAGGAGTGGTGCCGTCCATGGGATGGGACGAGTGGGACCAGCTGAAGTCCGCGGCGGCCGAACGCGATTCGGCCCGGATGCAGCTGAACGGGCTGCCTCCCGAGGACCGGCCGAACGCGGGCAGTGCCTCGGGCGGCTTCCTGAAGGTGAGCCAGCAGGACCTGGCGGCCATCGGGGACGAGGCGTTCAAGCTGTACAACCGGCTGTGGAAGGAGGCGCGCGTCACCTCGACGGACACGACGGCGTCCGACCTCAGCGGGCAGGGCTTCGCGCTCGGCGGGGCGCTCTCGCACGTGTCGACGCGGTGGGACAAGCAGCTCGGGTCGGTCATGGACGCCTGTGCGCTGATCTCCAACCACATGGACTTCACGCAGAACGCGCACGCCGGTGACGAGATCTTCATCGAGCGGCACGTGAGCAGCATCCAGACCCTCGACTCCGGCTTCGACGACGACTGGGCCAAGGCCGGCAAGCCCAACGAGATCTACAAGCCGGACCCGAAGAAGAAGGACTGAGGGCCGGGGCCGCGCGCCCCGGGCCGCAGGCCGACGACCGAGGACCAGGAGCAGGGAGCAGGGGGACCAACCCATGGATTTCGAAGCGCTTCATTCGGCGAACTTCAAGACGCTCGACGACACGGTCGGCGACTGGACGAGCATGCTGACCAAGCTGGAGGCCCTGAAGAAGGACGCCAACGACGGCCTGCACAAGAAGGCCCTGGCGGCCGACTGGGCCGGCGACAACGCCGTCATCTCGCGCGAGTTCGTGGGCAAGACCGCAGGCGAGTTCGGGGACGCGGTCACCCAGGCCACGTCGATCCGGAACATCATGCAGGACACCCGGGACGACCTGAAGGCGCAGCAGCGCCTGCTCAAGGACGCGATAGAACGCGGCCGGGGCAAGAACCTCACCGTCACCGTGTCCGGCGGGTCCTTCACGGTCAGCGAGAACCCCGACAAGAAGGCCCCGAACGGCCAGAGCGACGTCGACGCGCTGCGCGACGAGCTCGACGGCATCGTCAGGGCCGCCACCGAGATCGACACCAGCGCCGCCACGGCCCTGAAGGCCCTCGTCGACCTGACGGACCACGGCTTCTCGGACGCGGCGTACCAGGACCGCGACTCGGCGGTGAACGCCGTCAAGGAGGCCGAGAAGCTGGCGGCGCTCGCCAAGAAGAAGACCGAGGACCTGACCCCGGCGGACTTCGACGCGCTCAACGCCGGGCTGAAGAAGTACTCCGGCGACCCGATCTTCGCGGAGCACTTCGCGACCACGCTCGGCCCCAAGCAGACCCTGGAGTTCTGGCAGGGGCTCAACGACCCCCGCCTCGCGTACAAGGTGGGCAGCGAGCGGGTCGACCAGTACGACGACCTCCAGAAGAACCTGAGCCTCGTCCTCGCCTCCGCGACCCAGGCGGACTCGCCGGAGATGTCGCGCTGGAAGTACGACATGATCAACCTGGGCGACCAGCAGATCGGCAAGGGCGGCACCACCCAGGGCTTCCAGGTGATGAGCAACCTGATGCGCTGGGGCAACTTCGACGACCAGTTCCTCAAGGACTACGGCACGAAGCTGATCGACACCGAGAAGAAGGCCACGGACAACGGCCGGCACAACCCCATGATGTGGCAGCACATGGGCATCGATCCGCTCCTGAACCGCACCGGCACCGACTCCGGTTCCGACCCCATGACCGGCTTCCTGGCGGCGCTGTCGAACAGCCCCGACGCGGCCACCGACTTCTTCAACTCCGACTTCGTCACGAAGGACGAGGACCACGACTTCAAGGAGGAGGACGGCAAGAAGGAGAAGCGCGCGCTGACCAACTTCGACTACCTCTTCGAAGAGCGCGACTGGCCGCAGGACTCGAACGACAAGGGCAAGACCAGCACCGAGGGCCGCAACAACCTCGCGATGGCGCTGGAGGCCGCGACGACCGGCCACCCGGCCGGCCAGATGCCCACGGAGGAGACCCCGCCGCACAACAAGGACCAGGCGGAGCTCATGCAGAAGCTCGTCGCGTCGGTCTCCGACGACCCGGAGCGGCTGACCAAGTACAGCTACATGTCGGACAGCATCGGGCAGATCACCTCCGAGTACCTCCCGGACATCAACCGGGCCATGTCCGACGACAGCCGCGGCAACACCGACAAGCTGTTCCCCGTCGCGGGCACGGCGGCGGACCTGGAGCACTCGGACGTCACCCGCCTCCTGGTCACCCTCGGCCAGGACCCCAAGGCCAACGCGGCCGTCGAGGTCGGCCAGGCCGCGTACCTGGGCAGCCTCATGGACTACCACCTCAACCCGAACACGCCGGAGGAGCTGCGCTACCCGCAGTCGCCGCAGGACACCATCGAGGAGATCTCGCGGCGGTCGGCAGAGGTCGGCGGCTCTCTGGCGGTCGGCCGCCAGGAGGCGATCGTCGGACCGGCGGCCAAGGAGGCCAAGGACTTCGCGGACAGCGTGGCCCAGCAGAAGAACGCCTGGTCCGGCGCGATCGGTACGGGCATCGGCGTGGGCGTCAGCTTCGTCGCCACCCCGGTCGGCGGAGCGGTGGCCAGCGGTGTCGCCGGCACGGTCAGTTCCATGGTGCTGGAGCACATCTTCCAGCAGTCCGAGACGGACGTGCTGAAGGACGCGGGCAAGGACGCGGCCGTCCTCTGGCAGGACAGCAAGGAGAAGAACGTGGAGATGGCGCAGATCGCGGCGGAGGAGGCGGCAAAGGCCCACGGTCACCCGTACGCGAACCAGGTGGCCGACTGGGCCAAGTCCGGCAACGACGACGGCTACAACGACGCCTCGAGCAACACGCGCCACATGGCCGACGATCTGGAGACCGAGATCCAGCCCGGCTGACGCTCCTCCTCTCGGGGCCGTGCCGCTTCATGGCACGGCCCCACCGCCCCCGACCAGAAAACACGTGATGAAGCACGCAAAGGCACGAACCCTGACCGCCCTCGCGCTCGCCCTCCTCGTCTCCGGGTGCTCCGGGGCGAAGGAAGAGGAGAAGCGGGCCTTCCAGGTGCCGGACTCCCTCTGCGGCACACCGGTCCCCGCCGCGCTGCTGTCACCCCTGCTGCCCGCGGGCGGCGACAAGCTGGAGGTGAAACGACGCCACCCCGGCATGAAGGGCGCGCTGAGCTGCGACGTCGTCGTCGACGGCACCACCGACCTGGGGGTCGACTGGGAGTGGCGGGAGACCGGGACCGAGCCGGGCAGGATCGCGCGCGAGAACCCGTACGTGAAGCACGACACGTACGAGAGCGAGGACGGCCGGTACGTCTACGCGGACCGGGGCGGTGTCATCCGGGTGGTCTGCGAGCCGGTCGTCGAGCACCGCAAGGGCGAGGCGGAACTCTTCGCCCGTGTCATGGTCTCCAACGAGGGCAGGTCGGACGCCCAGGCGGTGAAGAACCTGCTGGTGGGTTACGCGGAGGCGTTGTCGGCTTCGGCCGAGTGCGTCCAGAGGTAGGGCGTGCGGGCGGCGGACGGTACCGGTCCGCCGGCGGAAACGCGACGGGGTGGGCGGCGGACGGCGCCGGTCCGTCGCCGGGAACGCGACGGGGTGGGCGCCTCCCGTGCACGCCCACCCCGTGTGTTCGGCTCGCGCCGTGCGGCTTCGGCCTAGAAGAAGCCCGCGGCGCGCTTGTCGCCCGCCTGGTAGGCCGGGGCGGCCTGGCGGACGGCCTTGGAGATGCCCTGGAGCGCGGTGTGGATCGCGCGGGTCTCCTGGTCCCACTTGGCGTGGGCGCCGTCGGCGGCGGTCTTCGCCTCGCCCTCCCAGGTGCTGGAGACCGAGCGGATGCGGGTCTGGATGTCCTCCAGAGCCTGGTCCAGACGCTTGGCCTGCGCCTCGATCTGGTTCGCCGCGTCGTCGAGCGAGGCGTACGTGACAAGCATGATGCCGTCGTTGCCGGCCATGTTCCCTCCGGGTGTCGGTGGTGTCGTTCAGGTGGGGTGGTGCGGTGGCTCCGACCCGGGGGTCAGAGGCCGGCGATGCCCGAACGGGCCGCCTTCTCGGCGCCCGCGTCGCCGGAGAAGCCCGCGGTGACGTCGACGCCGCGCAGGGCCGCCTCGACCTCGTCGTCGGTGTTGCTGGACGTGGTCCGGGTGACCTGGATGGCCTCCTGGAAGTTCAGCATCAGCTTGGCGATGCGCACCATGCCGTTGTTGATCTCGGTCTGCTTGGCGTCGAACGCGCCGGCGCCGATGCCCTTCCAGCGGCCTTCGAGGCTGTCGATGACGCCCTGGAGGGTCTGGAGCTGGCCCTTCACGTCCTCGAACTTGCGGGTGAGCTCGTCCTGGAATTCCTTGAGACTCTGATCGCCGACCTTCAAGACTGACATGTGTCGCTCTCCCTTTCTCGGGTTCTCATTGAGGAAGCCGCGTCCGCGCGTTGGCCCGGACGCAGTTCGGTGGGTGGGGGCGGTCCGCCCGGTGTCAGGCGGTGCGCCGGCGCCTCGCGAGCGCGAAGCCCGCGCCGGCGAGGACGACCACGACGGCGGCCGCAATGCCGATGACGAGGCCCGTGCCGCCGCCGTCCTCCCCCGCGCTCGCCGCGTTCTCGGTGGAGCCTGCCACAGCGGTGCCGTCGGTCGGCTTGCCGTCGGGGGCTTGTGCCGAAGTCGTTGCGGAGGGGGCGGACGAACCGGCCTCGGAGGGCGCCGCCGCCGAGCCGCTCGGGTCCGCCGACGGGGTCGCGCCGCCGGTGGCGGCGCCGCCCGTGGACTCCTTGGTCAGGGGGTTGATGTTCGGGTCGCCGGGCTTGCCGAGGCCGCGGGTGATGTGGGCGTTGGGGCGGATGACGCCGTAGCCCAGGTAGTTGCTGACCGTGCCCGGCTTCCAGTCCTCGCCTCGGCCCGCAGACTCGAGCATGGCTCTGAGGACCTGGTTGCCGGTCCAGTCGGGGTGCGCGGACCAGACGAGGGCGGCGGAGGCGGAGGCGAGGGCCGTGGCAAAACTGGTGCCGCTGCTCACGCAATAGCTCTGGAGCTTCTCGTCGCACCAGTTGGGGATCTCGCTGCCCGGCGCGGCGATGTCCACGAAATCGCCGTGCTGGGAGTAATCGCCCACCTTGCCGTCCCGGCCGGTGGCAGCGACAGCGATCGCTTCCGGGTAGGCAGCCGGGTAACTGTCCTGGCTGTTCCCCTTCTTCGCATCGTTGCCAGCGGCGGCGAAGACCAGCTTGCCCTTGTCCTGAGCGTACTTGACGGCCTTCCGGATGGCGGAGTTGTAGTACTCGTTTCCCCAGGAGATGTTGATGATCCGCGCGTCACTGTCGGCGGCGGCCTTGATCGCCTGCTCCATGTCGAAGGCGTTGACGGCCTGCTGGTTCTGGAGCTCGGTGTCGCTCACCCGATACGGAATCACCTTGGCGTCCGGGGCGAGCCCCTGGATGCCTCCGCCCGCTCCGGATCCGACGATGATCTCGGCGATGGACGTTCCGTGGCCGGTGTAGTCGTCCGTCTCGTCGCCCTTGGCCTCGGCGGCGTCCCAGCCCTTGAGGACCTTGCCCTTGAGAGAAGGGGTGTCCGGGTCGACACCACTGTCGATGACGGCGACCGTGATGCCCTTGCCTGTCGCCTTCTTCCAGATCTCCTCGACGTGCATGGGCCCCAGGTACCACTGCTGCGACCGTGCGTCGGCGGCGACCGCCGCCGGAGCGACCCCGGCGAGGACCGTCGTCAGCGCCATGGCGCCGAGCAGCGCCCGCCGAAGCCTGCCGCTCTCGATCATTCGTGCCGTCATCCTGACTTCCGAGCCTTCCGGGGGGGGTTAGTCGATCACCGGCGGCACGGCGCCGCGCCGACGGTTCGTCCAGGTCTCTTCGTCTTCCGTGAGGTAGTCGGGGCGCGAGGAGCGCTCGCGGTCCTCTTCATCACGGTCCGGACGCTGGTTCCCCCGGCCGGCCATGCCACGCGGACTGCCGACCACCCCGTGGGAGCTGGGGGTGCCACGGCCCGCGGGGCGCTGGGGGCCCTTGCCGTTGTTGGCGCCGACCACTCCGGCCTGGCTGGGGCGCGCCCCGGCCGTGCGACCGGCGGCCGGGGTCTCGCCGCCGACGACGGTGCCCCGGGGGATCCGCGATCCGGTGTTCCCGGAGGTGGCGCGCTGCTGCGTGCCGCCGACGATGGGGTTGGTCCGGGCCGTGCGGCCTGCGGCAGACTGCGCCGGGCCGCCGGGGCGGCCGGTCTGCGGGGTGGCGCGTCCGGCCTGGGCGGACTGGGCGGTGGCCGGTCCGCCGGCGCGGCCCATGGGGCCGTTGGAGCGGCCCGTCGCCGGGGAGCTCGCCGGGTTGCCCGAGCGTCCCATGGCGGGGGAGTTCGCCGGACCTCCGGAGCGGCCCGTGGCGGGGGTGCTCGTGGGGTTGCCCGCGCGGCCCATCGCCGGGGTGCTGCGGGGGCCGCCGGTGGAGCGGCCGGTCGCCGTGGAGGTGGTGGGGCCGGTGGAACGGCCCAGGGCCGTACGGCCGGTGGCGGTGCGCGGCCCGGTGGTGGTCTTGGGGCCTCCGGCGCTCGGCGGGGTGCCGAGCGTGAACGGCGGAGCCGGTGTCGGCCCGGTCTGGTTGGGCGTCGTCGGGGTCGGCATCGACGGCGGCGCGTTGTTCGGGAGCGTCGGCGCCGGAGGCGTGGCCACCGTGTCGATCTGGACCCGGGTGTCCGACGGTCGCTCCTCGACCGGCCGCGAACCGTCGAGCTGGTCGCCGGTGCGGGGCATCGGCTGGGTGGTGCGGCCCTCGGCGGCGCTGACGGGTCCGGAGGACTCGCTCGACAGGCTGCCGCCACGAGACGTGCTCGAACCCGAGCCTCCCGACGAGCCTTCGTCCATTCCCCGCCGGCCGGACGGCGGCGGCACCGCCGCCTTGTACGACTCCGGCGGCTTCGGCATCTGCTGTCCCGCCAGGGTGCTCTGCGACACCGCGTAGAACGAGGCCAGGCGGTTCATCTGGTTGATGGCCTCCTGGCGGTCCTTCTCGACCCGGACGGCCTTCTCGTACTCCTCTTTCTTCTCGGTCTTCTCCAGTTCGGTGAATTCCGAGGGCTTCTTCTGGACGGCACGGGTGTCGCGCGGCGGGGCGGCGCTGCGGACCGACGCCAGGCCGGTGCTGGCGACCTTCATCTGGGCGCCGGCCGCGTTGGCGACCTTGCCGATGTCCCAGGCGTAGGTGACGACTTCGGAGCCGTAGCGCTGGAACTCGGTGGCGGCCTCGCCCTTCCAGTCGACGCTGCCGACGAAGCTGTGCAGCTCCTTCGCGGCCTCGTTGAGGGACTTCGTCGCCTTCTCCAGGGCCTCGCCGGCCTGTTCCAGGTCGGCAGGGTTGGCGCTGTCGAGGAGGTCGAGCATCGCGTTGAGCCGATGGCCGTCGAAGGACGTCGAGCCGAAGACGCTGCCCTTGGGACCGAGGCCGAAGGGCAGGATCTCGTCCAGGTTCTCCAGGACGTTCGTCATCCCGTAGGTGGCCTGGATGTCGGCCGTGTCCTTCGCCTGGGCCTGCTCCTGCGGCGTCAGGTTCGGGTCCGCGGCCGGGTTCTTCTCGTCACTCATCGGTCGTCACCCCATGTCCGTCGTGCCGTGCTGGGCGTCTCCGCGCTGCGACGCGGGCTGCTCGGGCTGCTCGGTCCGCGCCAGCTTCTCGCGCTGGATCGCCTGGTCGCGCTCCTTGTCCAGCCGCGCCTGGATCTCGTGGAACCTGCGCCGCTGGTCGTCCTCCACGTTGGCGTAGCCGACGTCGGCCGCGTGGACGCCGATCTGGAGGAGTTCGATCTGGCCGCTGAGGGACTTCGAAAGGGCCACGAGCGAGCCGTGGATCCGCTCGTACTCCGTGAAGAAGCCGTCCGCCTCGGCGAAGGCGATGCCGGTGCCGAGCGATCCGCGCGTCACGCGCTTCTGGTTCAGCGACGAGGCGCCTCCGGCGCCGGCCTCCAGGTCCTTGATGACGCCGTCGACCCGGTCACGGAACTTCTTCAGCGCGCCTACGCCGGTCTCGAGGTCACTCACTTCGGCCACCCCCGTCACGCGTCACGTGAGACACGAGCCAATCCTCCCCGTTTGCTCCTGCTGCCCTGCATTGCGATCGTGGCGACTCGCCGTCCACCGACCGCGCGTCCACCACTCTAGTGACTGCGTATGACAGCCCCAAGTCTCTTGTTCGTCACGAGACTTCTACAGTTCGTTTCCGCCGTTCGACGCTATCAGCCGTGTGCGTCTGCAATGGTCACCGGGCCTTGGCCGTCGTGCGTACCCGTCTGCGGTGGTCGCGCAGGGCCACCGCGGTGCCGGAGATCGCGGCCACCAGGACGCCGCCGCTGACGACGACGTAGGTCGCCAGGCGGGCGGCGCGCTGTTCGGGGGTCTCGCCGAGGGGGAGGGCGGCCGGGGTCGGGGCCTCGGCGCGGGTGAGGCCCTCGTGGGCGACGGGTTTCTCGATGGGCTTGTCGTCCTCGGTGAGGGCGCGGACGGGGTCGACGACGCCCCAGCCGACGAGGCGGTCGTGGCCGGCGACGGAGCGTTCGGCGGTCTGCTGGATCTGGGCGACGATCTGCTCCTGCGTCCAGTCGCCGTGCTTGGCCTTGACGAGGGCGGCGAGGCCGGCGACGTACGGGGCGGAGAAGCTGGTGCCGTTGTCGGCGCAGTGGCCGCCGCCGGGGACGGTGGAGACCATGTCGACGCCGGGGGCGGCGACGCCGACGAAGTCGCCGGACTGGGAGAACGCGGCGCGTTCGTTGTTGCGGTCGGCGGCGGCGACGGCGAGGACGCCTTCGTAGGAGGCGGGGTAGGTGGGCTTGACGTTGCCGCCCAGGCCGTCGTTGCCGGCCGAGGCGACGACGACGATCTCCGCCTCCAGGGCGGCCTTGACGGCCTGTTCCAGGAGCGGGGTGGGCTTCACGGCGTCGGCGGTGTCCTGGGAGATGTTGATGACGTCCGCCTTCTTGGCGATGGCGTGCCGGATCGCCGTCGCGAGGGTCTCCGCGGTGCCGTGGCCGTCGGCGTCGTTCTGCTGGACGGGGATGATGGTGGCGTCCGGTGCCAGGCCGACGAAGCCGGTGCCCTTGGCGGGGCGGGCGGCGATGATGCCGGCGACCTTGGTGCCGTGGCCGACGGTGTCGGTGGTGCCGTCCTCCTTGCCTCGCTTCAGCTTGTAGCCGTTGGCGTCCTTGGCGTTCTTCGGGAGGAGGTTGATCCCGCTCTTCGTGTCGACGGCCCTGGCCAGTTGCGGGTTCTTCACGTCGACGCCGGTGTCGATGACGGCGACGCGGACGCCCTTGCCCGTGGACTGCGCCCAGAGTTCGTCGAGCTGCACGCGCTGGAGCGACCAGGGGCGGCCCTCGTACGGCTTGTCGGGGAAGGTGCACTGGCCGTCGTCGGCCGCCGCCGTGGAGAGCGGCAGGCCGAGGGAGCAGAGGGTCGCGGCGGCGAGGACGGCGGACAGGCGCCCGGACGGGCGCTGCGGGGTCCTCATGAGCCCTGCGGCTGGCGGGCGCCGCCGGTGGAGAGGCGGGGGCCGGTGGGCAGGAAGGTGGACCACTCGGCGGGGACGGGCAGCGGGGTGACGTCCTTGTAGCCGAGGCGGTTCTGGGCCTGCTGGGCCTCGGCCTGGCGGGCCTGCTTCTCCTCCTCCGAGCCGGAGGAGCCGATGCCGGAGTCGTCGGTGGTGGTGTCGCCGTTGGACTGCATGGCGTAGCGCAGGCCGGTGTCGGTGACGAGGAAGAGGAAGCCGCTGCTGGTGGTGGAGCCCTTGAACTGGCGGAAGAGCTGGCCCGATCCGGGGGTGACGTAGGCGCTGCTGGAGCCGGTGGGCAGGGTGGCGGGGAAGTCCTTGCCCGCCCAGGTGCTCAGGGTGGTGCGGCCGTTGTCGGCGTCGACGGCGCGCAGCACGTTGCAGACGGTGTTGCGGCTGCCCCCGGTGGTGGCGGCGTCGTTGACGGGGACCGGTGCGGCCTGGGGCCACTTCTTGTCCTGGCCGAAGGCGGCGCCGGGCTGGAAGGCGCCGCCGCTGGCCTTGGTGGCCTGTCCGGCCTGGCCGAGGGAGACGAGCTGGCGGCTGTTGAGGAGGAGTTTGGCCACGAAGTCGGAGACGGGGGCGACCCGGTCCTGGAGGACGACGTACATCTGCCGGTCGGTGCCGTCGGTGGCGGAGAGCACCATGCCGACCTTGTCGACGGCGGCGGGCAGGCCGTCGGCGTCGGAGGGGGCGCCGGGCCGTCCGGGAAGGGTGGGGAAGGTGATGGTCTCGCCCTTGTGGAGGGTGTTCAGCCATGCCTCGGAGACGCGCTGGGCGGCGCGGCCCTGGCCGACGAGCTGGCGCAGCAGCAGTTCGTCCTTGTCGACGGGGTACGCGGTCCCCTGCGCGTCGACCACGTAGCGGGTGCGGTCGGGGCCCTCGACGTACAGCAGCTGGCCGCCGGTGAGGCGTTCGGGGCCGTCGGTCCTCGCCTCCTCGCGGGCGGCGAGGACGAAGGCGGCCTTCTGGATGGCCCGGCCGCCCTCGCCGGGGCGCTCGCAGACGGCCCACCGCTTGGCGGCGCCGGCCTCCTTGGGGTCGGGGAGGCGGTCGGGGGCGTAGGGGATGCCGAGGGTGGCGCCGTGCGGGATCTTGCCGCTGTCGAGGACGGATTCGGCGACGTTGATGACCTTGCCCTTGGCGGGGTCGAGGAGGAGCTTCGCCGACGACATGTTGAGGACGGGGTGGAGCTGGGTCTTGTCGCCGGTCTTGAGGACCACGTAGCGGGTGGTCGACTTGCTGGCGATGATGACGTTCTCGCCGGGCTTGTCCCAGTCCTTGGGGGCGACGGGCTTGAACATGCCCCACGCGCCGAAGACGGCGAGGACGACGACGGCGACGACGGCCCCGGGGACGACCGCGCGCAGCGGGCGCGGCGCGCCTTCCTCTGAGCCGCTCGGATTCGGCTGCACGAACTGCGCGACCAATCTCCGCTTCGCGAAGGTGTAGGCGTTCAGCTCGTCGCGTCGTGATGCCATCGGTTGTGTCGTCCCTCTCCCCGCCGGCCGACCAGGTTGCCACACTCGGCGGGTCCGTCCGGTGTCCCGCAGGCCCCTACTATGCCTGGCGGCACCCGTGTCTCACCGCTCAGGTAGGGTGATCGCCCGGTTCAACGCCCAGAGGAATTCGGCTATTACGGACACGAGGGGGCAACGCGGCGATGGGTACGGCGACGCGTGCGCGCGACGGGCGGCGGACCGGCGGACGGACGCCGGGATCTTCCCGACGGCAACGCAGCAACGGCCGGCGTGAGGACCGTTCGGGTCCCGCCTCTCCGGCGGCCCCGCGGGCCGTCCCCGCGACGACGACGCTCCGTCCGCTGTCGCGCACCGGCCGGATCGGCCCGGTCCAGCTCCGTCAGCTGGTGCTCGTGGAGTCGGCGCTGGCGCTGGTGGCCGTGGGCTTCGTGCTGGGCGGCCTCTGGCTCGTCCCCACCTGTGTCGCGGCCGGTGTCCTGATCCTCCTCGCGGTGATACGCCGCCGGGGCCAGGCCGTGCAGGACTGGACGGGGACGGCGCTCGCGCTGCGGGGCCGCCGCCGCGACACGGAGCCGGCCGCGCCGGACTCGGACCCCGCCCTCGCGCCGGTGACGGAGAGCGTGCGGGGCTTCGGCGCGCATCCGTACGTGGACCGGAACCACCGGACCGTGGGCATGCTGGGCGACGGCTCGTTCCTGACGGCGGTGCTGCGCGTCGAGGCGAGCGGCGCGGCGCTGCGGCCGGTGTTCGGCGCGCGTGCCTTCCCGCTGGCGCTCCTCGGCGACGCCCTGGAGGTCGACGACATCGTGGCCGAGTCGGTGCAGCTGGTGCAGCAGGTGCGCCCGGCGCCGGCGCCGCACCTCCCCCAGCAGTCCGTGGCCCGGCTCTCGTACACCCCCCTCCAGGAGCGGACGGGTGCCCCGGCCCTGCGGCTGACCTGGGTGGCGGTGAAGCTGGACCCCGAGCGGTGCAGGGAGGCGGTCGCGGCGCGCGGCGGCGGCCTGGAGGGGGCGCAGCGGTGCCTGGTCCGGGTCGCGGACCACCTGGCGAGCCGGATCACCGGCGCGGGTTTCCAGGCGGTCGTCCTGGACCAGGAAGAAGTCAACTCGACGATCGCGACGGCGGCCTGCACGAGTCCGCACGCCGCCGCCCGGGCGGGCCGTCCGGGTGCGGCGCCGCAGCGGCGGACGGCCGAGACCTCCCGGGTCTGGCGGTGCGACGACCGCTGGCACACCACGTACGCGATCGGGCGCTGGCCCGAGCTCGGCCGGGGTGCGGCTCCGCTGCCGCGGCTGGTCTCGCTGCTGACGTCGGTGCCCGCGTACGCGACGACGTTCAGCCTCACCGTCCGGCGCGGGACGCGTCAGGGCGCGATGGAGATCGGCGGGCACGTGCGGATCACCGGCGGCTCGGACAACGAACTGGTGCGGGTGCGGCGGACGCTGGAGCAGGCGGCGCGCGCCGGGAAGGTCGGCCTGCTGCGCCTGGACCGCGAGCAGCTGCCGGGCGTGCTCGCGACGATGCCGCTCGGGGGCACGCGATGAGGGGAAGTGGTGGAGCGGTGAAGGGGCTGCGCGGGCTGATCGGTCCGCGGCACGCGGGGCACACGGTCCCGGTGGCCGAGCTCGGCGCGCTCTCCCTGCCGGTGGGCGACGACGGCGTGGTGATCGGCGAGGACTCGGAGGGCCGGCCGCAGCTGGTGGGCTTCCACCGCTCGACGGCGTACGACGTCCTGCTGATCGGCGGCCTGTGGACGGCGCAGGTCCTGGCGCTGCGGGCGGCCGCGACCGGGTCCCGGGTCGTGGTGGAGACCGGGCGTCCCCACGCGTGGGTGGGTCTGGCGCAGGCGGCGGGCGCGGGCCTGGAGTGCATCACGCTCCACGACGTGGGCCGGGTGCCGCCGCTGGGCGCGACCGTGGGCAGTCCGGTCGTGGTGGTGCGGGACTGCGGCATGCGGCCGCCGCGCGGGCGGGTCGTCTCCTCGCCGTGGCAGTCCGTGCTGACCCTGCTGCCGTACCTGAGCCCGGTCGCCCCGCGGCTGATGCGCGCGGCGACTCTCGTCGGCGTCCAGCGGGTCTCGCCCCAGGAGGCGCAGCAGACGGGCCGGATCCTGGGCCTCACCCCGCACGAGGTCGACGCGCTGCCGACGCTCGGCGACGGGGTGACGCTGTGGTGCTCCGGCGCGGAGCGGCACTGGGTCCTCACGAACGCCACGGACGCGGAGTCGGGCCTGCTGGGCGCGGCCCGCCGCATGGACTGAGGTCCGGGCCCGTACGGGAACCGGAACCTCGGCCCCCTCCCGCCCCGATCCGCCGAAGGCGCCCCGCGCGCCGGGCGGAATCCCTAGTATTTCTCCAGGTGGCGCGGGGGAAGCCGGTCAACTGGCCCGTGCCACGGGACACATGGTCCGCCGACAGGCCGTGAACGAAAGGAACTCCCATGGGGAGCGCGCAGGAGAAGGACGAGTTGTACGCCCTCGACATCTCGGACGTCGAGTGGATCGGCGCCCCCGGCACGAGCCCGGACGAGGAGCGCGTCGAGATCGCCCACCTTCCGGGCGGGGCCGTCGCCATGCGCTCCTCGCTGGACCACGCCACGGTGCTGCGCTACACGGAGGCGGAGTGGCGGGCGTTCGTGCTCGGCGCGCGGGACGGGGAGTTCGACCTGCGCTGAGCGCCCGGCCCGCCGCGGCCCGGCGAAGACCGTCTCGGACCGGCGGTCGCGCTCCCGGAAACGGGGGACGCGGCCGCCGGTTCGCCGTCCCGCCCACCGGGCAGAACGCCGGACGGGACGGTGGACGGGACGGTGGACGGGACGGTGGACGGGAGACCGGGACGGAGCGGGGGGTGCGGCGCCGTGGGGGACCGTGGGCGAATTGCCGTCGTTTCACGGGGTTTCACCGGAATCACCGATGGATTCGACGGTCTCGTACGGTTTTGGTCCGCGTCGCTCCTCACGCTCCGCCGCACCGGCGTCACCCGGGGAGGACGGGCCTGCCGCGGTGGCGTTGCGGACGTTTAGGGTGGGTGGGGGCGCGGCGGAGGATCCCTCGGAGGGTTCGCCGGGCCCGAGGGGAGAGCCGGCCCGCTCGGCAGTGAACGGTGGCCCCGACGCACGACGGCACGAGGGTGCTCGACCACACCAGGAGGCAAAGTGAACGGCGATCGCGACGACATCCGCGGGGGCTGGGACGTGCCCGCCGACGAGTCCGACGCGGATCCCGCCGAGATGACGGGTGAGTTCACCATCGACTACACCCCTCCCGCCTGGTACACGCAGAGCGCGCCGGGCGGTCCGGAGGGTGTCGGTGTCACTCCCCCGCCTCCGACGGGCGCGCCGGTCCAGGTGCCCGGGGCTCCGCCGGCCGGCTTCCAGCAGCCCGGCTGGACGCACACCCCGCCGCCGCCCGCGCCGGTCCCCGGGCAGTTCCCCGGCCAGGCGCCGGGCCCGCTGCCGGGCCAGGTCCCGCCGCCGGGCGCGTACGGGACGTACGGCCCCGGGGGCGGCGTCCCCGGCGCTCCGGGCGTGCCCGTCGGGCCGCCCGCCCACCCGGCACCCGCTCAGGGCCCGGCCCCGGTGCCCGCTCCCCCGGCGCCCTTCGGCGGCGGGGACCTGGAGAGCGGCGCCACCATGCGCTTCAACCCCGCCGCGCTGCACCCGGACGCGGCCGCGCCGGCCGCGCAGCCGGCCGCCCCCCTCCCGGGCTCCCCCGAGGCGGCGGGCCTGGTCCGCGCCGACGCCCCCGCGGAGACCCGGACGGTGACGGAGCCGCAGACGGAGCGGACGCCGGAGCCGGAGCACCCGGCGGAGACCGCCGCGCCCGCCGACCCGCGCGCGACCGCCGCCCCCGAGGCCGGGGCCGAGGCGGACGGCGACCAGGACGGGGCCGTCACGGCCGAGGTCGGGGCGGAGGCCGGGGCCGGAACCCGGACCGAGACCGACGATCGGCCCGAGGCCGACGGCCGGCCCGAGAACGACACCCGGCCCGAGAACGAGGCCGGTGCCGACGCCGGCGCCGGCCCCGAGGACGACGAGCCGTCGGAAGCCGCGGGCGAGGCCGAGGACCGCGGCACCGAAGCCCGCGGGGACGAGCCCGAGGACGGGACCGAGGCCGAAGCCGGAGCCGGAGCCGAAGCCGGGTCCGCGCCCGAGGCCCCCCTCGCCGACGCCGCCCCCGCCGCGGCCCCCGTCCCCGCCGCCGCGCCCCTCCCCGCCGAGGGCGTTCCGGCCGCCGGTTTCCCCGGTGCGCTGCCGCCGCTCCCGCCGAACTTCCCGGCCGCCTCCCCCGAGGCCCAGCCGGTGCCGCAGGCCGCCCGGCCCGCGCAGCCCGCGCCCGCCGCCCAGCCCGCGCCGCAGTGGCCGGGGCAGCCGGGGGCCGGCGCCCCCGCCCCCGTACCGCCGCAGGGGGGTTACGGCTACCCGCAGGCGGGTCCGGGCGTTCCCGCTCCCGGGCTGCCGCCGCAGGCCCCGGCGCCGGACGCGCCCGCCGGGTACGGCTATCCGCCGCCGCCCGCCGCCGCCCAGGCCGGGTACGGCTATCCGCACCCGGGACAGCCGCAGGCCCCCCAGGCGCCTCAGCCCCAGCCGCCCGCCCCCGGCACCCCCGGTCCGCCGCCGCAGGCCCAGGGCGCCTACGGCTACCCGCAGGGGCCCGGCGCGCCCGGCGAGCTGCCGCCGCAGGGTCCGGAGGGGTACGGGTACCCGCCGGGCGGCGTAGACCCGCGGACCGGGGCGGCCTGGCCGCAGACGGTGACCCACGACCAGCGCGAGCGGTCCGTGCCGGGCGCCCCGCTCGGGTACACGGCGGCCGTCGAGCTCTCCTCCGACCGGCTGCTGCGCAACAACAAGCAGAAGGCGAAGTCGAGCCGGAACCCGGGCGCGGCCTCCCGGTTCAAGCTGGGCGGCAAGAAGGAGGAGCAGGAGCGGCAGCGGAAGCTGGACCTGATCCGCACGCCCGTCCTCTCCTGCTACCGGATCGCGGTCATCTCCCTCAAGGGCGGCGTGGGCAAGACCACGACGACGACCGCGCTCGGCGCGACCCTGGCCACCGAGCGGCAGGACAAGATCCTGGCGATCGACGCCAACCCGGACGCCGGCACGCTCGGCCGCCGGGTGCGGCGCGAGACCGGGGCGACCATCCGCGACCTGGTGCAGGCGATCCCGTACCTCAACTCGTACATGGACATCCGCCGGTTCACCTCGCAGGCCCCGTCCGGCCTGGAGATCATCGCCAACGACGTGGACCCGGCCGTCTCGACCACCTTCAACGACGAGGACTACCGGCGGGCGATAGACGTCCTGGGCAAGCAGTACCCGGTGATCCTCACCGACTCCGGCACGGGCCTGCTGTACAGCGCCATGCGCGGGGTGCTCGACCTCGCCGACCAGCTGATCATCATCTCCACGCCGTCCGTGGACGGCGCCTCCAGCGCCTCGACGACGCTGGACTGGCTGTCGGCGCACGGCTACGCGAACCTGGTGCAGCGCTCGATCACGGTCATCTCGGGGGTCCGCGAGACCGGCAAGATGATCAAGGTCGAGGACATCGTGCAGCACTTCCGGACGCGGTGCCGCGGGGTGGTCGTGGTGCCCTTCGACGAGCACCTGGCGGCCGGTGCCGAGGTGGACCTCGACATGATGCGGCCCAAGACCCGGGAGGCGTACTTCGACCTCTCGGCGATGGTGGCGGAGGACTTCGCGCGGGCCCAGCAGGCGCAGGGCCTGTGGACCGGCGACGGCCAGGGCGGCCTCCCGCCGCACATGGCCCCGCCGATGCCCGGCCAGTACGCCCCCGAACAGCCGGTGCCGGGCCAGCCGTACGCCGGTCAGCCGTACGCGGGACAGCCCCAGCCCGAGCAGCCGGTGCCGGGCCAGCCGATGCCGGGGCAGCCGTACGGCGCTCCGCCCGCGCCCGGACAGCCGTACCCCGGGCAGCCGCCCGTCCCGGGGCAGTACGCCCCCGGTCAGCCCGGCCAGCCGTATCCGGCACCGGCGCAGGCGCAGCCGTACCCCCAGCCGGGACAGCCGCAGCCCGGTCAGCCGATGCCGGGGCAGCCGTACGGCGCTCCGCCCGCGCCCGGACAGCCGTACGCCGGGCAGCCGTCCGTCCCGGGGCAGCCCGGGGAGCCGATGCCGGGGCAAGGCGGATATCCCGGACAGCCGTACGGGCAGCAGCCCCCTCCGCCGGCGGCGACTTCCGGCCAGCCGGGTCAGCCCCCGCAGCCGTACGGGCAGCCGCCGACCGCGGGTCAGCCGTTCGGGCAGCCGCTGCCTCCGCAGGCGCCGCCGCAGGCTCCCCCGCAGGCGCCGCCAGCCCCTCAGCAGTAAGGCGGCACAGGAGTAGACCAATGAGGCCCCGTACCGGTTCACCGGTACGGGGCCTCATTGCATTCCCGCAGCCCACACGGGGTTTGAGTCATCGTTGACGACGGCAGACCACCGCTGATACATCTTCGCTTCACTTGACGTCAGCCCAAGATCCACGACTCCACGACAGCCCCCGACGCGAGGTCACGTCCCATGGTCATGGTCACGAAGGTTCCCGCCCGCCCACGCTCCGGCCGGCCCCGCCGGGCCGCCCGGCTGCTGCTCGCCGCCGGTCTCACCACCGCCTCGCTCACGGCCCTCCCCGCCGCCACCGCGACCGCCGCCCCGGCGGCCGCCGCCGAGGACGGGAAGTCCGGCGGCACGACGCTCACGGTGGCCGTCTCGCAGAGCATCGACTCGCTGAGCCCGTTCCTGGCCCAGAAGCTCACCTCGACCAGCATCCACCGGCTGGCGTACGAGTACCTCACCAACTACGACCCGAAGGACGCCCGGACCGTCCCGGCCTTCGCGACCGAGTGGTCCTCCTCGGCGGACAAGCTGACGTGGACGTACAGGATCCGCGAGGACTCCACCTGGTCCGACGGGAAGCCGGCCACCGCCGAGGACGCGGCCTGGACCTTCAACAAGATGATGACCGACCCGAACGCGGCCACCGCCAACGGCAGCTTCACGGCCAACTTCGCCGAGGTCACCGCCCCCGACGCGCGCACCCTCGTCATCCGGCTGAAGAAGCCGCAGGCGACCATGACCGCCCTCGACGTGCCGATCGTGCCGAAGCACGTGTGGGAGAAGGTCGGCGACTTCTCGAAGTTCAACAACGACCGGCAGTTCCCGATCGTCGGCAACGGCCCCTTCGTCATCACGGACTTCAAGGTCGACCAGTACATCAAGCTGAAGCCGAACAAGACGTTCTGGCGGGGCGCCCCCAAGTTCGACGAGCTGGTCTTCAAGTACTACAAGGACGGGGACGCGGCCGTCGCCGCCCTCCAGAAGGGCGAGGTGTCCTTCGTCCCGAACCTGACGCCCGCCCAGGCGGCGGCGCTGAAGACGCAGAAGGACATCAAGGTCAACGACGCCCCCGGGCGCCGCTTCTACGCGCTCGCCACCAACCCGGGCGCCCGCGCCAAGGACGGCAGGACCTTCGGCAACGGCCACCCGGCCCTCCTCGACCCGGCCGTGCGCAAGGCCCTCTTCCTCGCCGTCGACCGCGCCACCCTCGTCGACAAGGTCTTCCAGGGGCACGCCGTCGAGGGCGAGGGCTACCTCCCGCCCCGCTTCGGCTCCTACTTCTGGAAGCCCGAGGGCGCCCAGCGCCGGGGCTACGACCCGGCGGCCGCGGCGAAGACCCTCGACGACGCCGGATACCGGAAGAACGGCGACGGGAAGCGGCTCGGCAAGGACGGCAGGCCGCTGAACTTCCGGATCCTCTGCCACGCCACCGACCCCAACGACAAGGCGGTCGGCAAGTACCTCCAGGAGTGGTGGGGCGAGCTCGGCATCGGCCTGACCGTCGAGTGCCTGGACAGCGTCTCCGACCCGTGGGTCAAGGGCGACTACGACCTCGCCTTCGACGGCTGGTCGGTCAACCCCGACCCGGACTACGTCCTGTCCATCCACACCTGCGGCACCCTCCCGGCCACCCCGAAGGACACCGGCGCCACCGACAACTTCATCTGCGACGAGGAGTTCGACTCCCTCTACGCGCGGCAGGCCGTGGAGTACGACACCGCCAAGCGGGCGGATCTGGTCAAGCGGATGCAGTCCCGGCTGTACGACACGGGGTACATGAACGTCATGGCCTACCCGAACGCCCTGGAGGCGTACCGCACCGACCGGATCGCGTCGATCACCACCATGCCCGAGGCCGCCGGCAACCTGTGGGGGCAGGACGGCTACTGGTCGTGGTGGTCGGCCGTGCCCGCCGCCTCCGCGGCCGGGTCCGGGGACGGCTCCGGCTCCTCCGCGGCCGGCGTCGCGATCGGCGTCGGGGCGGCCGTGGTCGTCGTCGCCGGCGGACTGCTCCTCCTCCGGACCCGCCGGCGCGCCACCGCCGACGACCGCGAGTAGCGATGACGACGGCAAGCACCCCCGCCGACGTGGCGCGGGCCGAGAAGGCCCCCGCCACGGACGGCGCACCCCGCACCGGCGTCGGCACCGGCTACCTCCGCCACGCGGCGGGGAAGCTCGGCGGCGCGCTCGTCTCCCTCTTCGCCGTCCTGGTCACCAGCTTCTTCCTCTTCCGGATCCTGCCCGGTGACCCGGTGAAGGCGATGACCCACGGCATCCCCACCTCCGCCGAACAACTGGCCACCCTGCGAAGGCAGTTCGGCCTCGACCTGCCGCTGTGGCAGCAGTTCGCCGACTACTGCGCCAAGGCCCTCGGCGGCGACCTCGGCACCTCCTTCCAGTTCCGCGCCCCGGTCGGCGAGCTGATCGCGGCGAAACTGCCCGCGACGCTGCTGCTCACCGGCGTCGCCGTGGTGCTCTACTCGGCCCTCGGACTGTGGCTCGGCACCCGCTCGGCGTGGCGGCACGGCGGCCGGGGCGACCGGCTGAACACCGGACTCGCACTGACCCTGTGGTCGGTGCCGTCCTTCTGGCTCGGACTGCTGCTCATCATCGTCTTCTCGGT
The DNA here is from genome assembly GCF_014654895.1 of Streptomyces filamentosus. Lineage (GTDB taxonomy): Bacteria > Actinomycetota > Actinomycetes > Streptomycetales > Streptomycetaceae > Streptomyces > Streptomyces filamentosus. Next base: position 974,980 of record NZ_BNBE01000001.1, read on the forward strand.
GGGCGTGGGGCCGGTCCCGGGGCTCTTCCCGACCGGCGGCATGGAGTCGGGGACCGGCGAGACCGGCTTCGCGTACGTCCTCGACGTCGCCCACCACCTCGTCCTGCCGGTGGTGACGCTGGTCGCGGTCGGCTACGCCCAGACGCTGCTCGTGATGCGGTCCTCGCTCCTCGACGAGATGGGCGGCGACTACCTGACGACGGCCCGCGCGAAGGGACTCAAGGACGACGAGGTGCGGCGCCGGCACGCGGTGCCCAACGCGCTGCTGCCCACCGTCACCATGGTCTTCATCAACCTGGGGCACGTGGCGGCCGGTTCGATCCTGGTGGAGACCGTCTTCTCCTGGCCGGGCCTCGGCGGCCTCTTCTACCAGGCGCTGAGCGTGCCCGACCTGCCGCTCGTCCAGGGCCTGTTCGTCGTCTTCGCCGGAGCGATGATCCTGATGAACCTGATCGCCGACCTGCTCTATCCGCTGCTCGACCCCCGGGTGGGCCGATGACCTCTCTCGCGTGGGAGCGCCGCCGGGGCTCGGCGGCACGCTTCTGGAGGACGTACCGGACCCACCGGGCGGGGCTCTACGGCCTCGCCGGGCTCGCCCTGATCGCGCTGCTCGCCCTCACCGCGCCCTGGACGGTCGGCGCCGACGTGCAGTCGGTGACGAACGCGCCCGGCACGGCCCTGGAGTCGCCGAGCACCGAATTCCCGCTCGGCACCGACCAGTTCGGCCGCTCGCTGCTGGGGCTGCTGATCTGGGGCGCCCGGATCTCACTGCTGGTGGGACTGCTGGCGGCGGTCCTGTCCGTCGCCATCGGCACCCTCGTCGGGGTCCTGGCCGGGCACTACGGCGGGTGGCCCTCCACCGTCGTCATGCGGATCACCGACTGGTTCCTGGTGATGCCGACCCTGGTGCTCGCGATCGTGCTCGCGACCGTGCTGTCCCGGTCGATGTGGACGGTGGTGCTCGCCATCGGCATCACCTCCTGGCCGACAACGGCCCGGCTGGTGCGGGCGCAGACCATCGCCGTCGAGTCCCGCCCGTACATCGAGCGGGCCACCGCGCTCGGCGGCGGCCACCGGCACGTCATGGCCCGGCACGTGCTGCCGAACGTGATGCCGCTGGTGCTCGCGCAGACCACGCTCGGCATCTCCACGGCCATCCTCACCGAGGCCACCCTCGCCTTCCTGGGCCTCGGCGACCCGACGGTGGTGTCCTGGGGCGGCATGCTCCAGGACGCCCGCGAGGCGGGCGCGGTCTCCTCCGGGCACTGGTGGTACCTGGCTCCGCCCGGGATCGCGATCGCGCTGGTCGCGCTCGCCTTCACGCTCTGCGGCCGGGCCGTCGAATCCGTGCTCAACCCGAGGCTGGGGGTGGGACGTTGAGCCTCCTGGAGATCAGGGACCTCAGGGTCACGTACGGCGCGGGGGCCGCGGCCGTACCCGCCGTGCGCGGGGTCGACCTCACCCTGGAGGCCGGGACGAAGCTGGGCGTGGCCGGGGAGTCCGGCTGCGGCAAGTCGACGCTGGCCCTCGCCCTGCTGCGGCTGCTGCCGCGGACGGCCCGGACGGAGGGCGAGATCCTCCTCGACGGGGAGGACGTGCTCACCATGACGTGGGGACGGCTGCGGGCGGTCCGCTGGGCGGGCGCCTCCATCGTCTTCCAGGGCGCGATGCACTCGCTGAACGCGGTCCGCCGGATCGGCGACCAGATCGCCGAACCGCTCCTGGTCCACGGGCGGGCCACCCCGGCGGAGGCCCGCGAGCGGGTCGCCGCCCTGCTCGGACAGGTCGGCCTGCCGGCCGCGCGGGCCGCCGCGTACCCGCACGAGCTGTCCGGCGGGCAGCGGCAGCGCGTGATGATCGCGATGGCGCTCGCCTGCGAGCCGCGCCTGATCGTCGCCGACGAGCCGACCACCGCGCTCGACGTGATGATCCAGGCGCAGATCCTGCGGCTGATCGAGCGGCTGGTCGCCGAGGAGTCCATCGGCCTGATGATGATCAGCCACGACCTGGCGGTCCTCGCCGACACCTGCGACCGGCTCGCCGTCATGTACGCGGGCCGGATCGTCGAGGAGGGCCCGGCCGCCGAGGTGTACCGGGCGGCCGCCCACCCCTACGGGCGGGCGCTGTCCTCGGCCTTCCCCCGGATCGGGGACCCGGCCTCGCGGCGGGCGCCGCGCGGTCTGCCGGGCGATCCGCCGGACCCGGCGGCGCTGCCGGACGGCTGCGCCTTCCACCCGCGCTGCCCGGTGGCGGTCGCGGAGTGCGCCGGCGAGGACCAGGTGTTGCGGACGGCGGGCGCCGGGCACCGGGCCGCCTGCCTCCACGTCGGGAGGGAGCAGGGATGACGGACGCGTTGCTCACCGCCAGCGGGGTGCACGTCGCCTTCCCGGGACGGCGGGGCGCACCGCCGTCCCGGGCGGTCGACGGGGTGGACCTGGAGATCGGGGCGGGCGAGATCGTGGCGCTGGTCGGCGAGTCCGGCTGCGGCAAGACGACCCTGGCGCGGACGCTGCTCGGCCTGGTGAGGCCGGGGGCCGGCACGGTCTCCTTCGCCGGGGAGCCGCTCGCGTACACCTCCCGGGCGCTCAAGGCGTACCGCCGGCGCGCCCAGCTCGTCCTCCAGGACCCGAGCGGCTCCCTCAACCCCCGGCACACGGTGTACGAGGCGGTGGCCGAGGGGCTGCGGATCCACGGGTACGCGGGGGACGAGCGCGCGGCGGTCGCGGAGGCCCTCGCGCGGGCCGGGCTGCGGCCGCCCGAGCGCTTCTTCCTGCGCTACCCGCACGAACTGTCCGGCGGCCAGCGCCAGCGGGTCGTCATCGCCGGGGCGCTCGTCCTGGAGCCCGAACTCATCGTCGCGGACGAGCCGGTGGCCTCCCTGGACGCGTCGGTGCGCGGCGAGATCCTGGCGCTGCTGCTCCGGCTGCGCGACGAACTCGGCCTCTCCGCCCTGGTGGTGACGCACGACCTGGGCCTCGCGTGGAACATCGCGGACCGGGTGGCGGTGATGTACCTGGGCCGGGTGGTGGAGACGGGCCCGGTCGAATCGGTCCTGACGGCGCCCCGGCACCCGTACACCCGGGCCCTGCTGTCGGTGCTCCCGGAGTCGGAGACGGCCCCGGTGGTGCTGTCCGGCGAACCGCCGGACCCGGCCCGCGTCCCGGGCGGCTGCCGCTTCCACGCCCGCTGCCAGGTCCTGGCCTCCGGCGAGGCCGCCCGGGTCGCCGACCGCTGCCGTACGGAACCCCTCCCGGTCCTGCGCGCGGGCGGCGGCGGACGGGGCGTGGCCTGCCACTGGGCGACGGCCCGCGAGGACGGCTGACGCACGGCCGCCCCGCACGGGCACGCGGAGAACCGCCCGGCGCCTCCCCGGGGGTGGGGGCGCCGGGCGGTGGTGCGGGGGCGGGTCAGCCCGCGGGGGGCGCGGTGGCGGGCTTCGGCGCGGCGGGCTTCGGCGTCGCGGGCTTCGGCGTCGCGGGCTTCGGTGTCGCCGGGGCGGTCGCGGCGGGCTCCTTCGGGGCGGGCTTCGGCAGGATCTCGCAGGCGCTGATCGAGGTCCGGGTCGAGACCGACCTCACCGTGCAGGTGTCCTTGCCGACGCCCGCGTCGACCGTGCCCCAGTGCGGGCCGACCGTGAGGACCGCGCCGCCGGGGCCGCTGACCGTGTCGTCGCCGGGGCCCGCCTGGATGAGGCCGCCGGACTCGGGGCCGAGGGCGGCGGCCTCGATGGTGTCGGCCTCGCTGCCGCCGAGGACCCGGCCGGAGAAGTCGACCGTGCCGACCTTGAGGGTGTCGGCGCCGTCGTTGCCGGTGACGATCCCGCCGCCCCGGTTGTACCTGCCGGGCGCGCCGCTCACCGAGCCGGTGGTGATCCGGTCGTCGCCGTCGTCGCCGTGCACGACGGCCCCGTGCTCGGCGCCGTCGCCCGCGACCGTGGCCACCTTGATGACGTCGTCGCCGCGGTTGCCCCGGACCATGCTGGAGGCGTTCTGCGGCACGAGGTGCTTGGTGCGGATGACGTCGTCGCCGTCGCCGCCCATGACGGCCGAGTCGATGACGAGTCCTCGCACCTCGATCACGTCGTTGCCCGCGCCGCCCCAGACCGTGACGTTCTCCAGGTCGCTGTCGCAGAAGATGTGGTCGTCGCCGGAGGTGCCGCTGACGACGTCGCCCGGCGGGGCGGCGGTCTCGTTGACCCAGCACTGGTGCATCGGCACCCGGGCCGCCGCCTGGGCGGGCGTCCCCGCGAAGGAGGCGGCGGCCGTCCCGGCGAGCAGCGCGGCGAGGGCCGCGGGACCGCGGAGACGGCGCCGGGCGGGCGGAGTGGGGGGCATGACGGCTCTCCTTGACGTGACGAGGGGGCGAGGGGACGGAAGGGTGACGGGACGGAGGGGCGGCGGCCCGCCGGACGGGCGGGCCGACGGCGGTCAGGTCTTGCTGCGGGCGTGCTGGAAGCGCGGCGAGTAGCCGACGATCCGGCGGGCGCTGAGCGGCGGTTCGGCCGGGTGGGCGGGGGTGGTCCAGCGGCCCAGGCACATCTCGGCGGTGATGCCGGGGCCGAAGCCCGCGAGGATGCCGCGCGCGCCCTCCTGCTGGTCGCCCTCCTCGAAGAGCCGCCGGACCGCGTCGAGGACGACGGCGCTGGCGATGTTGCCGTACTCCGTGAGGGTCGCCCGGCTGAACCGGAAGGCGTCCGGGGGCACTTCGAGGAAGCGGCTGAGGTCGTCGAGGATCCTCGGGCCGCCCGCGTGGATGATGTAGAAGTCGAGGTCGCCCGCGTCCCAGCCGTGCGCGCCGGCGATCTCGCGGAGCGCGGGGGCGAGCGGCTCCATCGTGGTGGGTACCCGCTTGTCGAGCAGGAAGTGGAAGCCGGTCTCGCGGACGCTGTAGGCGATCCAGTCCTCGGTGTCGGGCACCAGGTGGGAGTTGTTGCGCTCCAGGGCGATGCCGGTGCCGCCCCGGCCGCGGACCACGGCGGCGGCGACGGCGTCGCCGAAGAGGCCGTTGGAGAGCAGCGAGCCGACGCCGAGGTCGGTCGGCTGGTAGCAGAGCGAGCAGAACTCGCAGGCCACGATGAGGACGTTGGCGTCCGGGTAGGCGGTGCAGAAGTCGTGCGCCCGGTTGATGGCGGCCCCGCCGGCGGCGCAGCCGAGCTGGGCGATGGGCAGCTGCCGGGTGTGGCTGGGGAAGCCCATGCTGTTGATCAGCCAGGCGGTGAGCGAGGGCATCATGAAGCCCGTGCACGACACGTAGACGATCATGTCGACGTCCGCCGCGCGCAGCCCGGCGTTGCGCAGGGCCTCCTCGACGACGGCGGGCACCCGGGCCTTGGCCTCCGCCTCGTACAGCTCGTTGCGTTCCTGGAATCCGGGGTGCTCCAGGGTCTTCCCGATGGGCTGCACGATGTGCCGCTTGGCGACGCCGGTGTTGCCGATCAGGCGGAGCGCCAGCGGCAGTTGGGGGTGGCCGGCATGGTGCTTCCGGGCGAGGTCGAGCGTCTCCTCCATCGTGATCACGTGCTCCGGTACGGACACGGCGGGCTTGCACAGGGTCACCACGACACTCGCTCCTTCGTCTCGGTGGCGTGAACTGCCGCCCACACTCGCCCGGCGTCCGGGAGCCCGCAACGCGAGCGTGCCCGGACGGGCACGGAAGGTGACGGGCGGGCGGGGGCCGGGTTCCGCCGTACGAGGGGCTGTCGCCGTCCGGGCGTGTCGCGCCCCTCCCGCACCGGGAACAACCACCGCATGACCTCCGAACCCCTGACCTCCGGCCCCGCCCCGTCCGGGGCCGGCGCCTGCCCCGTGACGGGTGCGGCGACCGGCGGACCCGTCCGCGAGTGGGCGGTCGACGACCTGCCCGCGCTCGACTTCGACCCGCTGCTGGCCGAGCTGCTCGCGAAGGAGCCGGTCTCCCGGATCCGGCTGCCGTTCGCCGCCGGGAACGAGGCGTGGCTGGTCACCCGCTACGCGGACGTCCGGGCGGTCTCCTCCGATCCCCGGTTCAGCCGGACGGCCCTGCTGGACCGGCAGGTCACGAAGATGACCGGCCACATGGTGGCCTCGAGGGCGGCCCTGAACTACGCCGATCCGCCGTACCACACCCGGCTGCGCAAGGCGGTGACCAAGACCTTCACCGGCCGGGGGACGCAGCGGCTGCGGCCCCTCGCCCAGGCGTCCTGCGACCGGCTCCTCGACGCCATGGAGGCGGCGGGCCGGCCCGCCGACCTGATGGCGCACCTGCACGGGCCGCTGCCGATGGCGGTCGTCTGCGACCTGCTCGGCATCCCCGGGGAGGACCGGGCGGAGCTGGCCTCCTGGCCGGACCTGATCCTGTCCTCGGGCCCCGGCCCGGAGAGCAGCCGGGCCGCCAAGGCGCAGATCCACGGGTACGTCACCCGGCTGCTCGACCTCCGCGCGGCCGAGCCCCGGGAGGACCTGGCGACGGAGCTGGCCGAGGCACTGGCGGAGGGCCGGATCGCCCCCGACGAGGCGGTCTCGCTCGCCATGGCGATCCTGATCAGCGGCGCCCACGCGGTCCGCAACAACAGCGCCAACATGGTGTACGTGCTGCTCACCCGCCCGGACCTGCTCGCCCGGCTGCGGGCCGAGCCGGAGCTGCTGCCGCAGGCGGTGGACGAGCTGCTGCGCTGGATCCCGCACCGCAACGGCGTGGGCCTGCCCCGGATCGCCACCGAGGACGTCGAGGTCGGCGGGGTGCTGATCCGGGCCGGGGAGGCCGTCTACGCCTCCTACCTGACGGCCAACCGGGACCCGGAGGTCTTCGCGGACCCGGACGTCCTCGACTTCGACCGCACCGGCACCGGGCACCTGTCCTTCGGGCACGGACCGCACCACTGCATGGGCGCGATGCTGACCCGGATGGAGTCCGAGGTGATGCTGGCGACGCTGCTGGCCCGCTACCCGGAGCTGCGGCTCGCGGGCCGGCCCGAGGACGTGCCCTTCCAGTCCAAGGGCCTGATCCGCGGCCCGAGGGAGCTGTACGTCACCTGGTGACGGTCACTCCCCCGCGGTGTCGTACTCGGCCGTCAGGGCGCGGCACTTGTCGACGTCGGCGGCCATCGCCACCAGCAGGTCGTCGAGGGTGTCGAACTTGAGCATGCCGCGCACGTAGGCGAGGAAGTCGACGGTGACGTGGAGGCCGTACAGGTCGAGGCCCTCGCGGTCGATCGCGTACGCCTCCACCGTCCGCTCCGTGCCGTCGAACTGCGGGTTGGTGCCGACGGAGATCGCCGCCGGCATCCGCTCGCCGGACGCGGTGAGCCAGCCGGCGTAGACGCCGTCGGCGGGGATCGCGGTGTGCGGCAGGGTCTCCACGTTGGCCGTGGGGAAGCCCAGTTCGCGGCCGCGCTGCGCGCCGCGGACGACGACGCCCTCGACGCGGTGCGGGCGGCCGAGGATCTCCGCGGCGCCGGTCATGTCGCCCTCGGCGACGAGACGGCGGGTGAGGGTGGAGGAGAAGGGCTGTCCGCCGCCGGCGGCGCCGCTCACGTACAGGTCGATGACCTCGACCTCGTAGTCGTAGGTGGCGCCCAGCTCGGTGAGGTACGCCACGTTCCCGGCGGCTCGGTGGCCGAAGCGGAAGTTGGGGCCCTCGATGACGGCCCGGGCGTGCAGCTTGTCGACGAGCACCTTGACGATGAAGTCGGCCGGCGACAGCTGCGAGAACTCGGCGGTGAACGGCAGCACGAGGACCGCGTCCACGCCCAGTTCGGCCATCAGCTCGGCGCGCCGGTGGTGCGGGGCGAGCAGCGGCGGGTGGCTGCCGGGCCGCACCACCTCGGAGGGGTGCGGGTCGAAGGTGACGACGACGGCGGGGACGCCCAGCTCACGGGCGCGCTCGACGGCCCGCCCGATGATCAGCTGGTGTCCGCGGTGCACACCGTCGTAGGAGCCGATGGTGACGACGCTGCGCCCCCAGTCCTGGGGGATGTCCTCCAAGCCACGCCAGCGCTGCACTGTGACCGCTCCTCGTCCGCCTGTTCGCCCTGTGCGCCCATTACGCAGGTCTAAGACTGCCATGCCCGGGGCCGTCGGTCCGCATCGGCATGGGCGGTGCCGGCGCTCGGGGCGCGGGCACGGTCTCCGTGAGCAGTGCGGCGAAGGCCGGGTGGTCGGCGGCGAGCGCGGCGAGCAGCCGGACGTGGCGGGCCCCGCCGCCGGGATCGCGGGCGTGGAGGGCCGCCGCGCGGGCCACCAGGTCCCGGGTGCGGAGGGCGGGCCGGCGGGCCGCGCCCTCGGCGGCGGCGGTCAGCAGCGCGTCGGGCACGGCCGGGTCCCCGCGGGTGCCCGCGCGGGTCTCGTGGTCGATCAGGACGTCGAGGAGTTCGGCCCTCAGGTGGCGGGAGGCGCCGGTGCCGGGGGCGGCGAGGACGGGCGCGAGGGCGCGGCGGACGGGGCCGGGGCGGCTCCGGACCAGCCCGGCGACGAGCGGGAAGAGCACGGCCCGCGCGGTCGGCCCCTCCTCGAAGCGCCGGTCGACGTAGGCGGCCACGTGTCCGGCGCCCTCGGGGTGGCGGGCCGCGTACTCCCCGACGAGGGCGGCGATCTCGCGGGTGAGGGCGGGGGCGTCGACGGCGGCGAGGGCCCGCAGGACGTCGGCGGCCCGGGGCCCCGCGCCGTGCAGCCGCTCCCGGAGGGCGTCGAGGACGGGCCCGGGGTGGCCGGGCAGCGCCTCGACGAGCGCGTCGGCCGGCACCCGGGGGTCGGCGAGGGCCCGGTCCAGGTACGGGCCCCGGGTGGACGGGTCGCGGACGAGCATCCCCAGGGCGGCGCCGTGCAGCGCCCGGTCGGCGGCGCGGGCGAGCAGCGCGGTCGCCGCGTGCCGCAGCAGCTCGCGGTCCCGGCCGTCCGGGCCGCGCGCGGCGAGGAGGCTGCCGTACAGGGCGGCGGCCACCCGCCGTTCGGGCCGTCCGTCGTCCCGGGCCCACCGGTCCACGGCCCGGCAGACCGCCGCCCGCTCGTCGTCGACGAGGGCGCCGAGGAGCCCGTCGGCGAGCGGGTGCGCGGTGGCGACGAGCGCGTCGCACAGGTCGTCCACCGCGAGCCCCCGGTGCGCGTGGAGCAGCGTCTGCGCGAAGCCGGCGACGGTGGCGTACGGCTGCGAGGGCAGCGCCCGTCCGTCCGTGAACCACCGGCAGAGCTCCGGCTGCGTCCCCCTCGGGTCGTCGGCGAGCATCCCGACGACGACGTCGAGGAAGCCCTCCTCGCCGGAGGCGGGGTCCGCCCCGGGCAGCCCGGCGGGCTCCGGCGCCTTCGGCGGGTCCGCCGTGAGGGCGCGGCGCAGGAGGTCGAGGCGCTCGTCCTCGGGGACGGGGAGGCCGCGCCACCAGGCGGGGCCGAAGGCGGCGAGGGCGCGGGGGCGGCCGGGGGCCTCGCCGACGCGGTCCGCGAGGTGGCGCAGGACGGGCAGGTACGGGCGGAGGTCGCCGGCCGCCTCCAGGGCCCGCGTCAGCAGCCCGCTGCCCCACCACACCGCGTCCTCGGGCGCCTCCGGGCCGAAGCGGGCCAGGGAGTCGGCGAGGGCGGTGAGCCGGGGCGCCAGGGCGGCCGGACCGCCCTCCCGGTGGGCGAGGAGCAGCGCCTGGAGGACCGGCCCCACCCGGTGGCGGGGCACGGGGGGTCCGGCGGACGCGGGCCCGGCCGCCGGTTCCGGCCGCTGCGGCGGGTGGGCGGCGTCGCCGGACGGGAGGTGTTCGGGGGGAGCCTCGTGGCCGCGGTGGACGAGGGCGTGGAGGGCGGCGTCCAGGTCGAGGTGGGCGGCCTGGAGCCAGTCGGCGAGCTCCTCGTGGGCGAAGCGGTAGCCGGATCCGGCGGGGACGAGGAGGCCCTCGGTGAGGACGGCCGGGGCCCAGCCGTCCCGCCAGGGGAACAGCTCCTCGAAGGAGGCCCGGTCGAGGAGGCCGTGGCCGGGGCCGAGGCAGCGGCGGGCGGCCTCGTGGACCTGGCCGGTGACGCGGGCGGCGAGCCGCCGGACGGCGGAGCCGCCGGGCAGCGGCCGGGTGCCGGCGGCGATCCGGACGGCGATCCGCAGGCACACCAGGTCCAGGTGGGCGGTGAAGATCTCGGCCCGGCCGGGCCGGCCGGGCACCTCGCCGGGGAGCGCGGCCCGCACCTCGGCGAGCAGCCGCAGCGCGAGCGGGTGCCGGGCGTCCGCCGCGTCGAGGTCCTCGTCGCCGAGGCCGTACCCCTGGCGCACGGCGCGCGCCTCGGCCTCGGTGAGGTCGCCGAGCGGCAGGACGGCGGGCGGGGCGCTCCACAGGGCGGCCGACTGCTCCCCGTACTCGGGTCGGCAGGCGAGGACGAGCCGGGCTCCGTGGGCGCGCAGCCAGCGTTCGGTGGCGCGGGTCCAGTCGGCGAGCCGGTGGGCGAGGCGCGGGGGCATCTCCTCGGGGCCGTCGAGGACGACGAGGAGCGGCCGGCCGGCCTCCCGGGCGAGGTCGGCGACCCGTTCGGGGGTGGCGTCGGTGGTGTCGCCCGCGGTGCCGGAGGCGGCGGCGATCCGCGCGGCTTGGTGCAGGGCGCGGCCGACGGCCTCGGCGACCGAGTCGTCCTCGTCCCCCAGGTCGGCGCCGCGCAGCCGGACGGTGGGCGCGGGCGCCGCTCCCCTGCCGCGCTCCTCGCAGACCGCGCCGAGCAGGGTGGTGCGGCCGCTGCCGGGCGCGCCGACGACGGTGAGGACGGGGGCGGCGCGGTCGCCGGGGCCGTCCGGCGCGGCGAAGCCGGTCAGGACGCGGGCGGCGGCCGGGCGGGCGACGGGCGCGGGCCAGGGGGACGGCTCGCGGGCGGGGAGCGCGGTGGTGGCGGTGAGCTCGAGGACGGCGGCGAGGTTGAGGTCGGGGCCGTACGCGGGGATCGTGGCGCCGTTGCGGCGCAGGAGCGCGCCGAGGGGGCCGTGCGGGCGGATCGGGAGGGCGTGCCCGGCGGCGCGCGGGTCGCCCCTCAGGAGGGTGCCGACGACGCCGAGGACGGTGCCGGTGGCGCTGTCGACGACGGGCCCGCCGGCGGCCGGGCGGCCGGGCCGCAGCGCCTCGGCGCCCTCGGTGCCGATGGCGAGTTCGAGGGCGCCGGGGACGAGGTGGGCGCGGACGGCGGTGGCGTACGTGACGGTGGCGGGGCCGAGGACGCGGGCCTCCCGCCAGCCCTGCGCGGCGATCCGGACGTAGGTGCCGGGGACGACGGAGGCGCGGGTGGCGAGCGGCAGGGGGCGCAGGCCGAGGCCGTCGGTGCGGATCAGGGCGAGGCCGTGCTCGGGGAGGGGGACGACGGCGTCGGCGTCGGCGAACCACGTGGGCCGGCCGGGGGCGTGCAGCACGAGGTGGCCGAGCCCGGCGACGGCCTCGTGGGCGGTGACGAGGGTGCCCTCGTGGTCGGCGAGGAACGCGGTGCCGCGCGGGCGGCCCGCCAGATCGCTGATCCGCACCAGCCCCACCGGCTCCGCCGGGTCACCGCGTCCCATGGTGCAGACCGTAGTCGGCGTCGATCTTCCGGCGGCGCTCCCGGGCGAACGCGCCCCCTTCCGCTCCCCCGGTTCACTCCGAGCGCTTCTCCTTTGGGGTGAAAAAACGCCGAAGGGCGGGCGCGCGTCGCGCACCCGCCCTTCGGGCGTACCGGCTCGGCTCAGCCGAAGACGGCCAGGCTCTTCGCCTTGCCCCGCTGGTCCTCCACCAGGGCGAGCAGCTTCCCGTCCGGCCCGAAGACCGCGACCGGGCCCTTCGGGTACTCCGGCATCTCCAGCCGCACCCCGTTGAGCAGCAGTCCGGCCCGCTTCGCGTCGACGTCCCAGCGGGGGAACGCCGCCGCGGCCGCCTCGGCGACCGGCATCACGGTCAGCTCCTCCTGGAGCTGGTCGAGGGTGCGGGCGCCGTCCAGCTTGTACGGGCCGACCCGGGTGCGCCGCAGCGCGGTGAGGTGCCCGCCGACGCCGAGCCCGGCGCCGAGGTCCCGGGCCAGCGCCCGGATGTACGTACCGGAGGAGCAGACCACCGAGACGACCAGGTCGACCACGGGGGTGCCGTCCTCCGCGGTCGCCTCGCGGACGTCGTACACCCGGAAGGAGGAGACGGTGACCGGCCGGGCCGGGATCTCGAACTCCTCGCCGCCGCGCACGCGCGCGTAGGACCGCTTGCCGTCGATCTTGATCGCGGAGACCTTCGACGGGACCTGCATGATGGCGCCGGTCAGCTCCGCGACCCCCGCGTCGATCTGCTCGCGGGTGACCTTCGAAGCGTCGGCCGACGCCGTGATCTCGCCCTCGGCGTCGTCGGTGATCGTGGTCTGGCCCAGGCGGATGGTGCCCAGGTACTCCTTCTCGGTCAGCGCGAGGTGACCGAGGAGCTTGGTCGCCCGCTCCACGCCGAGGACGAGGACGCCCGTGGCCATGGGGTCGAGCGTGCCGGCGTGGCCGACGCGGCGGGTCCTGGCGATCCCGCGCATCTTGGCCACGACGTCGTGCGAGGTGAACCCCGACGGCTTGTCGACGATGACGAGGCCGTCGGGGGTCTTCGTGGGGGTGCTCATTCGGCGGCTTCGTCCTCGCCCGGCTTCTTGTAGGGGTCGGCGTCGCCCGCGAAGGCGGCGCCCGAGGACGCCTCCCGCACCTGGGCGTCCGAGGCCCGTGCCTTGTCGAGGAGGTCCTCGATCGTCTTGGCGTTCTCCGGGAGGGCGTCGGCCACGAAGGCCAGGGTGGGGGTGAACTTGGTCCCCGCCGCCTTGCCCACGGCCGAACGGAGGATGCCCTTGGCGCTCTCCAGGCCGGCCGCGGCGCTCGCCCGGTCCTCGTCGTCGCCGTAGACCGTGTAGAAGACCGTGGCCTCCCGCAGGTCACCGGTGACACGGGTGTCCGTGATCGTCACGTGCGTACCCAGGCGCGGGTCCTTGATGCCGCGCTGCAGCTTCTCGGCGACCACCTCCCGGATGAGGTCCGCCAGTTTCTTCGCCCGCGCGTTGTCGGCCACTGGTCCTTCTCCTTCTTTGCCTTGCGTTCAGTCTTCATCAGTGTGGAGCCTGCGGCGCACCGACAGCAGCTCCACCTCGGGCCGGGCGGCCACCAGCCGCTCGCAGCGGTCCAGGACGCCGTTCAGGTGTCCGAGGTCCCCCGACACCATCGCGACGCCGATCTCGGCCCGCCGGTGGAGGTTCTGGCCGCCCACCTCCGCCACGCTCACCGCGAACTTCCGCTGGAGCTCGGCGACGATCGGCTTCACGAGAGAGCGTTTCTCCTTGAGCGAGTGGACGTCGCCGAGGAGCAGGTCGAAGGACAGGGTCCCCACGTACATGTGTGTCCGGATGTCCCGCCGGTTCGGGGTCAGTGGCCCCGCCCACCACTGGACGGGAACACCGGAACCGTACACGGAACGGCCGGGGCCGATCGACGGAATAACCTCCGCCGACCGGCCCCGGCACTTCACCGCGTGTTACGCGCGCGGCTTCTCGCGCATCTCGTACGTCGCGATGACGTCGTCGATCTTGATGTCGTTGTAGTTTCCGAGGTTGATACCGCCCTCGAAGCCTTCACGAATCTCGGTGACGTCGTCCTTGAAGCGGCGCAGACCGTGGATGGTGAGGTCCTCGGCGATGACCTTGCCGTCGCGGAGGAGGCGCGCCTTGGTGTTGCGCTTGACCTCGCCCGAGCGGATGAGGACACCGGCGATGTTGCCCAGCTTGGACGAGCGGAAGACCTCGCGGATCTCCGCCGTACCGAGCTCGACCTCTTCGTACTCCGGCTTGAGGAGGCCCTTGAGCGCCGCCTCGATCTCCTCGATCGCCTGGTAGATGACCGAGTAGTACCGGACGTCGACGCCCTCGCGCTCCGCCATCTGCGCGGCACGGCCGGCCGCACGGACGTTGTAGCCGATGACGATGGCGTCGGAGCCCATGGCCAGGTCGATGTCCGACTCGGTGACCGCACCCACACCGCGGTGCAGGACGCGGATGTCGACCTCTTCGCCGACGTCGAGCTGGAGCAGCGAGGCTTCGAGGGCCTCGACCGCACCGGACGCGTCGCCCTTGATGATGAGGTTGAGTTCCTGGACGAGACCGGCCTTGAGCACCTTGTCGAGGTCCTCCAGGGACACCCGGCGGACGCGCTTGGCGAAGGCGGCGTTGCGCTCACGCGCGGCGCGCTTCTCGGCGATCTGACGGGCCGTACGGTCCTCGTCGACAACGATGAGGTTGTCGCCGGCACCCGGCACGTTGGTGAGACCGAGCACCAGGACGGGAGTCGACGGGGTCGCCTCCTCGACGTTGTTGCCCTTGTCGTCGAGCATCGCCCGGACGCGGCCGTACGCGTCGCCGACCACCACGGTGTCGCCGATGCGCAGCGTTCCGCGCTGGACGAGGACGGTGGAGACGGCACCGCGACCACGGTCGAGGTGGGACTCGATCGCAATACCCTGCGCGTCCTGGTTCGGGTTGGCCCGCAGGTCGAGCGAGGCGTCGGCGGTGAGGATCACGGCCTCCAGCAGGGAGTCGATGTGCAGACCCTGCTTGGCGGAGATGTCGACGAACATCGTGTCGCCGCCGTACTCCTCGGCCACCAGACCGAACTCGGTCAGCTGACCGCGGACCTTGACCGGGTCCGCGCCCTCGACGTCGATCTTGTTGACCGCGACGACGATCGGGACGCCGGCGGCCTTGGCGTGGTTGAGCGCCTCGATCGTCTGCGGCATGACGCCGTCGTTGGCCGCGACCACGAGGATCGCGATGTCGGTCGACTTCGCACCACGGGCACGCATGGCGGTGAACGCCTCGTGACCCGGGGTGTCGATGAAGGTGATCTTGCGGTCCTCGCCGTTGACCTCGGTGCCCACCTGGTAGGCACCGATGCCCTGCGTGATGCCACCGGCCTCGCCCGCGACGACGTTCGTCTTGCGGATCGCGTCGAGCAGTCGGGTCTTACCGTGGTCGACGTGACCCATGACGGTGACGACCGGCGGACGGGAGACCAGAGCCTCTTCGCCGCCCTCGTCCTCGCCGAACTCGATGTCGAAGGACTCGAGGAGCTCGCGGTCCTCCTCCTCCGGCGAGACGATCTGAACGACGTAGTTCATCTCTTCGCCGAGCATGGTCAGCGTGTCGTCGGAGACCGACTGCGTGGCCGTGACCATCTCACCGAGGTTCATCATCACCGCGACGAGCGACGCCGGGTTGGCGCCGATCTTCTCGGCGAAGTCGGTGAGGGAGGCACCGCGCGACAGACGAATGGTGTCGCCGTTGCCGCGGGGCAGCATCACGCCGCCCACGGACGGGGCCTGCATGGCCTCGTACTCCTGGCGCCTCTGACGCTTCGACTTGCGGCCACGACGCGCGGGACCACCGGGACGGCCGAAGGCGCCCTGCGTGCCACCACGGGCACCCGGACCACCGGGACGACCGCCGAAGCCGCCGGGACGACCGCCGAAGCCGCCACCGCCGCCGGGACCACCCGGACGACCGCCGCCGCCACCGGGACCGCCGGGACGGCCGGCGAAGCCGCCGCCGCCACCGCCGGGGCCGGCCGGGCGACCGGCGAAGCCGGGACGACCGCCACCGCCGCCGGGACCGCCCGGACGACCGCCGGGGCCACCGGGACCACGACCGCCGGGGCCGGGACGCGGGCCGGCAGCGGGACGCTGCGGCATCATGCCCGGGTTCGGACGGTTGCCGCCGGGCGCGCCGCCCGGACGGGGAGCCTGCGGACGCGGCATGCCACCGGGGGTGGGACGCGCGCCGCCCTGGCCCTGCGGGCGCGGGGCGCCGCCGGGACCACCGGGGCCGCCCTGCGGACGCGGGGCGCCCGGAACGGCACCGGGGCCGCCGGGACGCGGGGCACCGCCACCGGGACGGGGCGTCTGCGGACGCGCCATGCCGGTGGAGCCACCCGAGGTGAAGGGGTTGTTGCCCGGACGCGGGCCGGCCGGACGCGGGGCGCCCGGACGCGGGGCCTGCTGGCCGCCGGGACGGGGGGCCTGCTGGCCCGGACGCGGCGCGGCCTGGCCCGGACGGGCACCTGCCGGACGCTGGCCGGGGGCGGCACCACCGGGACGCTGACCACCGGCGGCGGGGGCCGCCGGAGGCGCGGTGAACTCCGGGTTGGTCGGAGCCGGGGCGGCGGGCGCCGGCTTGGGCGCGGGAGCCGCGGGCTTCGGACCCGGGGTCGGACGCGGGCCGGGGGCGGCCGGCGTCGCGGGCTTCTCGGCCGCCGCGGGCTTGGGCGCCGGGGTGGGCGCGCCAGGCTTGGGGGCGGCGGGACGCGCGGCAGCGGGCGCCGAAGGCGCCGGCGCGGCCGGCTTGGGGGCGGGCGCCGCCTTGCGGGGCGCGCCGGGCTTGGCAGCGGTCTTGCCGGCGGAACCGCCGGGACCCTGCAAAGCGTCAGTCAACTTGCGCACGACCGGCGCCTCGATCGTCGAGGACGCCGAACGGACGAATTCACCGAGTTCCTGGAGCTTGGCCATGACGACCTTGCTCTCCACACCGAACTCCTTGGCGAGTTCGTATACCCGGACCTTAGCCACATCGCTCCTTTGTAGGTCCGGTTACCGCCGGACCGTCGCTACTTCATGGGCGTACTCATCGCGTACTCATCGAGTGCTCATCGCAATCTCGACCTACTTCCGACTCGCGAGGTACCTGACCGCACGGTGTTCCGTGCCGTACTTCCTGTTCACTGCGGTGCCGCCTGGGCGGCCTGCTCGATGTGCTCCCGCAGCCCCGCCGCGTCGAGCGGGCCCGGGACCTTGAAGGCCCTCGGGAACGCCCGGCGGCGGACCGCGAGGTCGAGACAGTGCAAGGCGGGGTGCACGTACGCACCCCGGCCGGGCAGCGTACCGCGATCATCGGGGACGCACTCGTCCTTGATCACCACGATCCGCAGCAGATCGCTCTTGGCCGCTCGCTCCCGGCATCCCACACAGGTTCGCTCAGGGCACGCGCGGGCATGCGTCCGGCCAGACACGATTAAGTCTACCTCCCCGTACCGACCTCACCCGTTTGGGGCAAAAATCGAACAGCTGTTGGCCAAAAACGATCTCGGGCTTGCGGCGGTGCCGCTCAGCCCTCCTCGCCCGGGGCCTCGGTGTCCGGGCGGATGTCGATCCGCCAGCCGGTGAGGCGCGCGGCCAGACGGGCGTTCTGCCCCTCCTTGCCGATCGCCAGGGAGAGCTGGTAGTCGGGGACCGTCACCCGGGCGGACCGGGCGGCGGCGTCGACGACCTCGACCTTGGACACCCGGGCCGGGGACAGGGCGTTCGCCACCATCTCGGCCGGGTCGTCGGACCAGTCGACGATGTCGATCTTCTCGCCGAGCAGCTCCGCCATCACGTTCCGCACCCGGCTGCCCATGGGGCCGATGCAGGCGCCCTTGGCGTTCAGGCCCGAACGGGTGGACCTGACCGCGATCTTGGTGCGGTGGCCGGCCTCGCGCGCGATGGCGGAGATCTCGACGGAACCGTCGGCGATCTCCGGCACCTCCAGGGCGAAGAGCTTCTTCACCAGGTTGGGGTGGGTGCGCGAGAGCGTGACGGACGGACCGCGGACGCCCTTGGCCACGCGGACCACGTAGGTGCGCAGCCGCAGGCCGTGCGTGTAGTCCTCGCCCGGCACCTGCTCCTGCACCGGAAGGATGGCCTCCAGCTTGTCGTCCAGCTTGACGAGGACGTTCTTCGGGTCCTTGCCCTGCTGCACCACACCGGCGACGACGTCGCCCTCGCGGCGGGCGTACTCGCCGAAGGTCACGTCGTTCTCGGCGTCGCGCAGCCGCTGCTGGATGACCTGGCGGGCGGTGCTGGCCGCGATCCGGCCGAAGTCCGACGGGGTGTCGTCGAACTCCTTGGGCTCCTGCCCCTCCTCCAGGTCGGCCGGGTCCTCCTCGGCCCACACCGTCACGTGCCCGGTGCGGCGGTCCAGCTCCACGCGCGCGTGGCGGCGGGCGGACGGGGTGCGGTGGTAGGCGATGAGGAGGGCCGACTCGATCGCCTCGACCAGCATCCCGAAGGAGATGTCCTTCTCCTTCGCCAAGCCCTCCAGGAGCTTCACGTCGATGTCCACGGCTACGCCTCCTCTTCCTTCTTGTCCTTGCGGTTGAACTCGATCTCGACACGCGCCTTGGCGATCTCGGCGAACTCCACGCGGCGGGCGGTGGCCTTGCGGCCCTTCACGCCCGGGACCTCGGTGTCGAGGCCCGCCTCGTCCACGGCCAGGATGCGGGTGACCAGGTCGCCGCCCTCGACGAGCTGGAGCCTCACCAGCCGGCCGGTGGCCCGCACGTAGTGGCGGTGCTCGGAGAGCGGACGGTCGGCGCCCGGGGAACTGACCTCCAGGACGTACTCGCCGTCGCCCATGGCGTCGGTCTCGTCCAGCTTCGCGGAGATCGCGCGGCTCAGCTCCGCGCAGGCGTCCAGCTCGACGCCCTCCTCCGAGTCGACGACGATCCTCAGCAGTCCGCGGCGGCCGGCCCGGGACACCTCGATCTCTTCCAGATCCAGGTCCTCCGCGCGGACGAGCGGCTCAATGAGTCCGCGCAGCCTGTCGCTCTGGGTGGTGCTCATCCGGGTGACTCCTCGGCCGCGTGTGCTGTTGTGGGTCCGCCGCTCGTCGCTGCTCGACGCTGCGTGTCGGGTCAAGGGTATCCGGTCCCGGAGGGTGTTGCCGTCCACGCCGGGAGCCCCCACGGGTACGCTCGCCTGCGGTGATCTTCGACGGGCGGCCGGGAGGGGTCCGGAATGCTGAGGGAGAGAGCGTGACGACGACGGGCAGACGCACCCTGCTCACGGCGGGGGCCTCGGCCGCCGCCGCGGCCCTGACCGGATGCACCTCCGACGGGGCGGGCCCGCGCCGCCCGAGCCCCGCCGAGGAGGCGGCGGCCCGCGAGGCCGAACGGGTGGCCCGCGCCGAGGCGGCCCTCCGCCGCCGCGCGGCCGACGCCTCACGGACCCTGCTGGAACGTTACGACGCCGCCCTCGCCGCCCATCCCGCGCTGCGCACGCGCGTGGCACCGCTGCGCGCCGCGGCCGCGGCCCACGTGCGGGCCCTCTCCGAGGGCGACCGGCCGGCGCCCTCCCCCTCCGCGGCCTCCGGCACCGCGGCCCCCGCCGCCTCCACCGCCCCGGCCGCCCCCCGCCCGGCCCCCGCCGACCCGGCGGCCGCCCTGCGGGAACTGGCCGCCGCCGCGCGGACCGCCTCCGGCGCGCACACCGCCGAGCTGCTCGCCGCCCCGCCCGAGTACGCCCGCCTGCTCGCCTCGGTGGCCGCCGCCGGCGCCGCCCACGCCTACCTCCTCACCGAAGGGGCCCGCGCATGAGCGCCCTCGACGCCGCCCAGGCGGCCCTCGCCGCCGAGCACGCGGCGGTGTACGGCTACGGGGTCGTCGGCGGCCGGGTCGCCGAGGAGCGCCGGGCCGAGGCGACCGCCGCGTACGAGGCGCACCGGGCCCGCCGGGACGCGCTGCGCCGCACCGTCCGCGACCTCGGCGGCACCCCGGCCGTCGCCGCCGCCGCGTACGAGCTGCCCTTCCGGGTGGCCGACCCGGCCGGCGCGGTGCGGCTCGCGGCCGTCCTGGAGGACCGGGTCGCGGGCGTCTACTCCGACCTGGTGCGGGCCTCCGGCGGGGCGCTGCGCGGCGAGGCCGCGGCGGCGCTCCGGGAGGCCGCGGTGCGCGCGGTGCGCTGGCGCGGCAGCGACGTACCCTTTCCTGGGCTCGCCGAGCGGGCCTCCTGAGCCCCCACCCGACCAGAAGGAACAAGGCACGCATGGGTTTCGAACCGCCTCGGCGACTGACGACGGCGCTCCGCGAGAAGTACGGGGACGCCGCCGCGGCCGACTGGCTCGGGCGGCTGCCCGGCCTCGCCGAGCGGGTGCCCGAGGAGGCCGGCCTGACCGTCGAGCGGGTGGTGGCCCCCGGCGGGCGCGGCAGTCTGGTGCTGCTCGTCCGGGACGCGGAGGGCGAACCCGCCGCGCTGAAGATCGCGCCGCCGTTCGCCCGCCCGGCGCTGGAGCGGGACGCCCTCGCGCACTGGAACGGCTGGGGCGCGGTACGGCTCCGCGCCGAGGCCCCGGAGGGCTCCCTCGTCCTCGAACGGCTGCACCCGGAGGTGTCCCTCCGCTCGCTGCCGGAGGCCAAGGCGCTCCTGGAGGCCGCCGGGACCGTACGGAAGCTGTGGGTGGAGCCGCCGGCCGGGCACGGCTTCGGCACCGTCGCCGACCGCACCGCGGAGCAGGCGTCCGCCGTGGAGCGCCACCTCTCCGACCCCGTCGCCGGGGGCCTGGCGGCCGCCGCGCTCGCCGCCCGCGAGGAGCTGCTCGCCGGGACGGCCGAGGAACTGCTCCTGCACGGCGACTTCCGGCAGGGCAAGGTGCTCGGCGGCGACCGCGCGCCCTGGCTGGCCGTCGGACCCGACCCGGTCGTCGGCGAGCGCGCCTACGACCTGGCGCGGCTGGTGCGGGAGCGGGTCGAGGACCTGGTCGCCTCCTCCGCCGGCGCGCCGGCGGCCCGGCGGCGGGTCAACAAGCTGGCGGACTCGCTCGACGTCGACCGCGAGCGGCTGCGCGGCTGGACCCTCTTCCGCACCGTCGAGTCCGGCACCCGGGCGCTGGCCGGCGGGCGGCGGCAGGAGGCCGAGTGGCTGCTGGAGTTCGCCGGCTGGCTGTGAGTCCGGTGGCCGGCCTCGCGGCCGACGAACGGTGATCAGTTCGGCGACCCCCTGACAGGGAATACCCTTTTTGTATCCCTTCGTCAGGGGGTCGTGATGATCCAGGAAATCCTGCTGGCGGTCGCGGGCGCGGGCGTGGCGGTCGCCGCCTACGTCGGTGCGGCGGCGCGCGTGGTCAAGCAGTACGAGCGGGGCGTCGTCTTCCGCTTCGGCCGGCTGCGCGGGGAGGTGCGGGCGCCCGGCTTCACCATGATCGTCCCGGTGGTCGACCGGCTCCACAAGGTGAACATGCAGATCGTCACCATGCCGGTCCCCGCGCAGGAGGGCATCACCCGGGACAACGTGACCGTGCGGGTCGACGCGGTCGTCTACTTCCGCGTCGTCGACGCGGCGGAGGCGCTGGTCCGGGTCGAGGACTACCGGTTCGCCGTCTCGCAGATGGCACAGACCTCGCTGCGGTCCATCATCGGCAAGAGCGACCTCGACGACCTGCTGTCCAACCGCGAGAAGCTCAACCAGGGCCTGGAGCTGATGCTCGACTCGCCCGCGATCGGGTGGGGCGTGCAGATCGACCGCGTCGAGATCAAGGACGTCTCCCTGCCCGAGACCATGAAGCGCTCCATGGCCCGGCAGGCCGAGGCGGACCGGGAGCGGCGGGCCCGCCTGATCAACGCGGACGCGGAGCTCCAGGCGTCGAAGAAGCTGGCGGAGGCGGCGCACCAGATGGCGGAGGCGCCGTCGGCCCTCCAGCTGCGGCTCCTCCAGACGGTGATGGCCGTCGCGGCGGAGAAGAACTCGACGCTGGTGCTGCCGATCCCGGTCGAGCTCCTCCGCTTCCTGGAACGCGCCACGCCGGAGCCCGCCCGGCCGCCCGCCGCCCCTCCCTCCCCCGCGCCCCCGCCCCTCCCGCCCGTGGAGGACCTCACCGGCCCCTCCGTCGACCCGGCCCCCCGGGAAACCCGGGACGACCTGGCGGCGTAGCCCCCCGTACGGGCTCACGCCCGCGCCCCGTCGCCCCCTGGGAACTGCCGCTCGCGCCCGTCGTCCCTCCCGGCTGCGCCCGCTGTCCCGGTGCGGGGCTGTCGCCGCCGTCCCTGTGGGCAGGCGTCCCGCAGGGCGGGACGGGTGGGCACGGGGACGGCGCCCGTAGCCGGGCCGAGGCTTTCCGGGCCTGGACCCGCACCCGGGGTACGGCTCCGTACAGGTGCGGGTCCAGACACTGGTGCGGAGGCACCCGCGAAGGGTGCCGTTCCGTCGTGCCCACCCGTTCCGCCCCGGCGGAACGACTGCCCACGACGAAACGGCGGCGGCACCGCCGCACCGCCCCCGGCGAAACGGCGCGGCCGCCACCCCGTCGAGGGGGCGGCGGCCGCGCAGGGAGAGCCGGTAGGCCGGAGGGCCGAGGGGGTCAGGCCGTCAGGGCGGCGAGGGCCTCCTCGACCGTCAGCTCCTCGCGCTCGCCCGTGCGGCGGTCCTTCAGCTCCACGACGCCCTCGGCGGCGCGGCGGCCGGCGACGAGGATCTTCGGGACGCCGATGAGCTCGGCGTCGGTGAACTTGACGCCCGGGGAGACGCCGGCGCGGTCGTCGACGAGGACCCGGAGGCCCGCGGCGGACAGCTTGTCGGAGACCTCCAGGGCCAGCTCGGTCTGGAGCGCCTTGCCGGCGGCGACGACGTGGACGTCGGCGGGCGCGACCTCGGCCGGCCAGCACAGGCCCTTCTCGTCGGCGGTCTGCTCGGCGAGCGCGGCGACGGCGCGGGAGACGCCGATGCCGTAGGAGCCCATGGTGACGCGGACGGGCTTGCCGTTCTGGCCGAGGACGTCGAGCTTCAGCGCGTCCGCGTACTTGCGGCCGAGCTGGAAGATGTGGCCGATCTCGATCGCGCGGTCCAGCTTGAGGCCGGTGCCGCACTTGGGGCACGGGTCGCCGTCCTGGACGACGACGACGTCGACGTACTCGGACACCTCGAAGTCACGGCCCGCGACGACGTTCTTCGCGTGCGTGCCGTCCTTGTTGGCGCCGGTGATCCAGGAGGTGCCGGGGGCCACGCGCGGGTCGGCGAGGTAGGTGACCTTCTCCAGGCCCTGCGGGCCGACGTAGCCGCGGACCAGGTCGGGGCGGGCCGCGAAGTCCTCCTCCGTCACCAGCTCGACGGTGGCGGTGGGGCCGAAGTGCTCCTCGACCTTGTCCATGTCGACCTCGCGGTCGCCGGGGACGCCGATGGCGACGATCTCGCCGTCGACCTTCACCAGGAGGTTCTTGAGGGTGGCGGAGGCCGGCACGCCGAGGGAGGCGGCGAGGGTCTCGATGGTGGGGGTGTCCGGGGTGGGGATCTCCTCGGCCGCGGGGACGGCGGAGCCGTCGACGGCCTTGACCTCCTGGTACACGGCCTCCGTGTTCGCGGCGAAGTCGCAGTTCGGGCAGTCGGCGAAGGTGTCCTCGCCGGCCTCGGCCGGGGCGAGGAACTCCTCGGACTTGGAGCCGCCCATGGCGCCGGCGGTGGCGGCGCAGATGCGGTAGTCGAGGCCGAGGCGCTCGAAGATCCGCTGGTAGGCCTGGCGGTGGACGCCGTAGGACCGGTCCAGGCCCTCGTCCTCGGTGTCGAAGGAGTAGGAGTCCTTCATGAGGAACTCGCGGCCGCGCAGGATGCCGGCGCGGGGGCGGGCCTCGTCGCGGAACTTGGTCTGGATCTGGTACAGGATGACCGGCAGGTCCTTGTAGGACGAACACTGGTCCTTCACCAGGAGGGTGAAGATCTCCTCGTGGGTGGGGCCGAGGAGGTAGTCGCCGCCCTTGCGGTCCTGGAGGCGGAAGAGCTCGGCGCCGTACTCGTCCCAGCGGCCGGTGGCCTCGTAGGGCTCGCGGGGCAGGAGGGCGGGGAGGGTGACCTCCTGGGCGCCGACGGCGTCCATCTCCTCGCGGACGATCCGCTCGACGTTGGAGAGGACCTTCTTGCCGAGCGGCAGCCAGCTCCAGATGCCGGCGGCGGTGCGGCGGACGTAGCCGGCGCGGACGAGGAGCTTGTGGGAGAGGACCTCGGCGTCCGCCGGGTCGTCGCGCAGCGTCTTCGCCATCAACTGGGACATGCGCTGGACCGGTGCCTTGGCCATGGTTCTCGTACTCCTGCCGGGACTGAAGGTGATGGCCCCGAGGTTAGCCGGGGGGCACCGTCCGCGAGAAATCAGTTCCGGCGGGCGAGCGGCAGCGGCGCGCCCATCACCGCGTACGGGCGGGCGGCGCTCGGGAAGTGGACCTGGCGGGCGAGGTCGGCGTAGCCGAGGGAGCGGTAGAGGCCGCGGGCCGGGGACTCGGTGTCGATGGCGGAGAGGATGGAGCGCTTCTCCTCGGCGGTGTCGGTGATGGTGGTGATCAGCCCGCGGCCGAGGCCGAGGCCCTGGAAGGCGGGGTGGACGTGGAGCTCGGTGATCACGAAGGAGCCTTCGAGCCAGTCGGCGGTGCCGGTGGCGCGCAGGTACGGCTCCACGACGGTGGACCACCAGTGGGTGCGGTCGTTGGGCATCCCGTACACGAAGCCGGCGAGCCGTCCGTCGGGGGTGGTGGCCCCGTAGGCGCGGGCGCCGGGGCTCATCAGGTGGCGCAGCACGATGTGCCGGCGTACGGCGACCTCCTCGGCGTCGAGGCCGAAGGCGACCGCCTGCACGGCGAGCGCCTCGTCCACCCGGGCGGCGAGGTTGACGGGTCCGATCACGGCCTGTGCGTCGTCCATGCGGCGCACCCTACAAGCCGTCCGGGCCTCAGAACAGGACGCTCATGAAGGCGCCGGTCTCGCGGAAGCCGACGCGGCGGTACGCGGCGCGGGCGGGGGTGTTGTAGTCGTTCACGTACAGGCTGACGACGGGTGCGACGTCGGCGAGGGCGTACTGGAGGACGGCGGCCATGCCGGTCTCGGAGAGGCCCTTGCCGCGGTGTTCGGGGGCGACCCAGACGCCCTGGATCTGGCAGGCCTGGCGGGTGGCGGCGCCGATCTCGGCCTTGAAGACGACCTTGCCGTCCTCGATGCGGGCGAAGGAGCGGCCGGAGCCGACGAGTTCGGCGACGCGGGCCTGGTAGAGCAGGCCGCCGTCGCCGGCCGTCGGGGAGACGCCGACCTCCTCGGTGAACATGGCGACGCAGGCCGGCATGATCACCTCCATCTCGTCCTTGCGGACGCGGCGGACCAGGGGGTCGGGGGCGACGGTCGCGGAGGGTTCCTCGGCGACCATGAGGGGCTGGTGGGCGCGGACGTCGCGGGCGGGGCCCCAGGAGGGTTCGAGGAGCCGCCAGAGCTCGGCGGTGGGTCCGGCGGGGCCGACGATCGAGGAGCAGCGGCGGCCGATCCGGCGGGCCCGCTCGGCGAAGGCGCGGACGGCCTCGGGGGTGGCGCAGATGGGGACGAGGTTGGCGCCGGAGTAGCAGAGGGAGGTGAGCCGGCCCTCGGTGTACCAGCCCCACATCTCGCCGCCCAGGCGCCAGGGGTCGAGTCCGGCGATCCGGACGCGGGCGGTCACGAAGGCGTTCTCGACGGGGGCGCTCTCCAGGACGGCGAGGGCGGCGCCGAGATCGGCGGGTTCGAGGACCCGGGTGGTGGTCTGTGTCAACACGAGGGGCCTCACCGTGCGGGTTCTGCTGGTCCTGGCACTGTACCCCCAGGTTCCGTGCCGGGGCCCGGTACGAAGGCGAAACCCCGCCGCTCCGGAGGAGGGCGGGGTTCCGTGCGGCGGGGCCGGGGTCAGCCGGCGACGGCGATGGTCGGCTCGCCGCTCTCGACGCCGTCCTTCTCCATCTGCTCGGCGATCTTGAGGGCTTCCTCGATGAGGGTCTCGACGATCTTCGACTCGGGGACGGTCTTGATGACCTCGCCCTTGACGAAGATCTGGCCCTTGCCGTTGCCGGAGGCGACGCCGAGGTCGGCCTCGCGGGCCTCGCCGGGGCCGTTGACGACGCAGCCCATGACGGCGACGCGGAGCGGGACGGTCATGCCGTCGAGACCGGCGGTGACCTCCTCGGCGAGCTTGTAGACGTCGACCTGGGCGCGGCCGCAGGACGGGCAGGAGACGATCTCCAGGCGGCGCTGGCGGAGGTTGAGCGACTCCAGGATCTGGATGCCGACCTTGATCTCCTCGGCCGGCGGGGCGGAGAGGGAGACGCGGATGGTGTCGCCGATGCCCTGGGAGAGGAGGGCGCCGAAGGCGACGGCCGACTTGATGGTGCCCTGGAAGGCGGGGCCGGCCTCGGTGACGCCGAGGTGCAGCGGGTAGTCGCACTGGGCGGCGAGCTGGCGGTATGCCTCGACCATGACGACCGGGTCGTTGTGCTTGACCGAGATCTTGATGTCGCGGAAGTCGTGCTCCTCGAAGAGGGACGCCTCCCAGAGGGCGGACTCGACGAGCGCCTCGGGGGTGGCCCTGCCGTACTTCTTGAGGAGGCGGGCGTCGAGCGAACCGGCGTTGACGCCGATGCGGATCGGGGTGCCCGCGTCCTTGGCGGCCCTGGCGATCTCCTTGACCTTGTCGTCGAACTGCTTGATGTTGCCCGGGTTGACCCGGACCGCGGCGCAGCCGGCGTCGATCGCGGCGAAGACGTACTTCGGCTGGAAGTGGATGTCGGCGATCACCGGGATCTGCGACTTGCGCGCGATGGTGGCGAGGGCGTCGGCGTCGTCCTGGGTGGGGCAGGCCACGCGGACGATCTGGCAGCCGGAGGCGGTCAGCTCGGCGATCTGCTGGAGGGTGGCGCCGATGTCGGAGGTGCGGGTCGTCGTCATCGACTGCACCGAGACGGGTGCGTCACCGCCGACGGCCACGCTGCCGACCTGGATCTGCCGGCTCTTGCGGCGCTCGGCGAGCCGGGTCGGAACGGTCGGGATACCGAGAGAAATCGCGGTCATGAGTCTGTGCAACCTCAAGGTCGTGCGTCGGCGGGCTCGGGCTTCCGAGGTTACCGCCCCGGGGGCGGGGGGCCGGACACGGTCGTGCCCGTCCCCCCTGGGAGTCACGTCAGCTTCACCGGATTGACGATGTCGGCGGCGAGGACGAGCAGGGTGAAGCAGACGAAGACGCCGGCGACCACGTAGGCGGCGGGCATCAGCCGGGCCACGTCGAACGGGCCGGGGTCGGGGCGCTTGAAGATCCGGGCCGTGTGGCGGCGGACGGACTCCCACAGGGCGCCCGCGATGTGACCGCCGTCGAGCGGCAGCAGCGGGAGCATGTTGAACAGGAACAGCGAGACGTTGAAGTACACCAGCAGGTTCATGAACATGACGAGGATCGCCGACGGGGGCGCCTCGATGGTCATGAGCTCGCCGGTGATCCGGGCGGCGCCGACGACGCCGACGGGCGAGTCCTCGGCGCGCTCGCCGTCGCCGAAGGTGGCGTCCCACAGGCCGGGGATCTTGCCGGGGAGGGCGATGACCGAGTGGACGCCGTTCTCCAGCAGGTCGCCCATCCGCTCGGTGGACTCGCCGAAGGAGAGGGCGGCGACCTCGGTCTTGGAGGCGAAGCCGAGGTATCCGGCGTCGACGTAGGCGGCCGGCCGGACGACCTGGCCGTCCTCGTCCTTCTTCAGGACCTTGTTGGCGACCAGCGTCGGGTGCAGGTCGATCCGCTGCCCGGCCCGCTCCACGGTGAGGGTGGCAGGGCCGATGGTGTCCCGGATGCGGTCGGAGAGGGTGTCCCAGTCGGCGACGGGGGTGCCGTTGAAGGCGACGATCCGGTCGCCCTCCTTGAGGCCAGCCTCGAAGGCCGGGGAGACCGGGTCGCCCGGAGCGCACTTCTCGCGCTGGTCGTCCTGCTCGATGACGCACTTCTGGACGCCCGCGACCTTGGTGGTCTGGCCCTCGATGCCGAGGGTCATCATCGAGCCGTAGAAGAGGCCGAGGGCGAGGACCAGGTTCATGAACGGTCCGGCGAACATGACGATCACGCGCTTCCACGGCTTGCGCGTGTAGAAGAGCCGGGTCTCGTCGCCGGGCTGGAGCTCCTCGTACGACGCCTCGCGGGCGTCCTCGATCATGGAGCGCCAGGGCGAGGTGGAGCGGGCCTCGATCTTGCCGTCCTCGCCGGGCGGGAACATGCCGATCATGCGGATGTAGCCGCCGGCCGGGATGGCCTTGATGCCGTACTCGGTCTCGCCGCGCTTCTTCGACCAGATGGTGGGGCCGAAGCCGACCATGTACTGCGGCACGCGGATGCCGAAGAGCTTGGCCGTGGAGAGGTGGCCCAGCTCGTGCCAGGCGATGGAGACGAGCAGTCCCAGGGCGAACAGGACGATCCCCAGGACGTAGAGGAGTACTTCCGTCATGCGCGCGCCTCCGCCGTTGCCTTCGCTGCGAGTTCCCGGGCCCGGGCGCGGGCCCAGGTCTCCGCTTCCAGGACGTCCGGCACCGTCAGGGAGGTTCCCCCGGCGGGCCGGCCGTGTTCGGTGACGACCGCGGTGACGGTGTCCATGATGCCGTTGAAGGGGAGCCGTCCGGCGAGGAACGCCTCCACGCACTCCTCGTTGGCGGCGTTGAAGACGGCGGGGGCGGTGCCGCCCAGCTCGCCGACGTGCCGGGCCAGGTTCACCGACGGGAACGCCTCGTCGTCCAGCGGGAAGAACTCCCACGTGGACGACTTGGACCAGTCGAAGGCGGGGGCCGCGTCGGGGACCCGCTCGGGCCAGCCGATGCCGATGGCGATGGGGCCGCGCATGTCCGGCGGGGTGGCCTGGGCGAGGGTGGAGCCGTCCGTGAACTCGACCATCGAGTGGACGTAGGACTGGGGGTGGACGACGACCTCGATGCGGTCGAAGGGGATGTCGTAGAGGAGGTGCGCCTCGATGACCTCCAGGCCCTTGTTGACCAGGGTGCTGCTGTTGACCGTGATGACCGGTCCCATCGCCCAGGTCGGATGGGCCAGCGCGTCCTCGCGGGTGACGTGCTCCAGCTCGGCCCGGGTCCGGCCGCGGAAGGGGCCGCCGGAGGCGGTGACGACCAGCTTGCGGACGTCGGCGCGGGTGCCGGCGGCGAGCGCCTGGAAGAGGGCGGCGTGCTCGGAGTCGACCGGGATGATCTGGCCGGGCTTCGCGAGCGCCTTCACCAGCGGGCCGCCGACGATCAGCGACTCCTTGTTGGCGAGGGCGAGGGTGCGGCCGGCCTCCAGGGCGGCGAGGGTCGGCGCGAGGCCGATGGAGCCGGTGATGCCGTTGAGGACGGTGTGGCACGGGGAGGCGGCCAGCTGGGCGGCGGCGTCCGGGCCGGCCAGGATCTCGGGCAGCGGCTCGGAGCCGTACAGCGCCTTCAGGGCCGTGCGCAGCTCCTCGACGGCCTCCTCGCGGGCGACGGCGACCTGGGCGACCCGGAGGCGGTGCGCCTGCTCGGCGAGGAGCGCGACCCGGCCGCCGGAGGCGGCCAGGGCGGTGACCCGGAAGCGGTCGGGGTTGCGCAGCACCAGGTCGATGGCCTGGGTGCCGATGGATCCCGTGGAGCCGAGGACGACGACGTCCCGGCGGCCTTCGGCCGGATCGAAGGCGATGTGCGGGTCGGCGAGAGGAGAGGGGCGGTCGCTCATGCCCCCCATTCTTGCCCCAAACGCTGTGCGCTCCTCACGGGGTCCGGGCGAACGCGCCGAATGTTCCGAATCCCCCGAACACCCGGTGGAAGTCCGGGAAGGTCTTCTTCACGCAGCCGGGGTCGTCGAAGGTGATGCCGGGGGTGCGCAGGGCGGTGACCGCGAAGGACATGACGATCCGGTGGTCGCCGTGGGTGGCGATCTCCACGGGCCCGGCGGGGGTGCCGGGCCGGATCTCGATCCAGTCGGGTCCGGTGGTCACGGGGACGCCGAGGCGGCGGAGGTTGTCGGCGCAGGCGTCGAGCCGGTCGCACTCCTTGACCCGGGTGTTGGCGACGTCCTCGATGCGGACCGGGCCGTCGGCGAAGGGCGCGAGCGCGGCGAGGGTCGGCATGGTGTCGGAGATGTCCCGCATGTTGACGGTCAGCCCGCGCAGGGTGCCGGTGGAGCGGACGGTGGTGGCCCCGTCGGTGACCTCGACGTCGGCGCCCATGCGGCGCAGCACGTCGACGAAGGCGAGGTCGCCCTGGAGGGCGCCGGTGCCGAGCCCGGGGACGGTGACCGAGCGGCCGGGTCCGAGGGCGGCCGCGGCGAAGAAGTAGCTGGCGGTGGAGGCGTCGGGCTCGATCGCGTACGTCCGGGCGCGGTAGCCGGTGGGGGCGACGCGGTAGGTGCGGCCCCGCTCGTCGTCCTCCCGGGTGACCTCGGCGCCGAAGGACCGCATCATCGCGAGGGTGATCTCGACGTACGGCTCCGAGACCAGGTCGGTCACGGTGACGGCGAGGCCCTCGGCGGTGAGCGGGCCGAGCATCAGCAGGGCGGTGAGGTACTGGGAGGACTGCCCGGCGTCGAGGGTGAGCGCGCCGCCCCGGACGCCGTCCGCGTGGACGGAGAGCGGGTGGTGGCCTTCCTTCCCGCCGTGCCGCAGGTCCACGCCGAGCTCGCGCAGGGCGGTGGTGAGCGGGCCGAGGGGACGGCGGCGCATCTGCGCGGAGGCGTCGAAGCGGAAGGTGCCCCGGCCGGCGGCGGCGAGGGCGGGCAGGAAGCGGGCGGTGGTGGCGCCGTCGCGGCAGTACACGTCGGCCTCGGCGGTCCCCGGTCCGGCGGGACGGCCCTCGACGTGCCAGGCGCCGGGCTCGCGGCGGACCGCGTAGCCGAGGGCGGCGAGCCCTTCGGCGAAGCCCTCGGTGTCGTCGGAGACGAGCGGGCGCAGGAGGGTGGTGGTGCCCTCCGCGGCGGCGGCGAGGAAGAGCGCGCGGGCGGTGACGGACTTGGAGCCGGGGATGTCGATGACGGTCACGCCGGTCATCCTGCCGTGGCCGGCCGCGCCGTCGCCTCGCGGTCCGCCTGCTGGACGCGGACGCGAGGAGGCGGCCCGAGCCCCCGCACAGTGGGCTCGGACCGCCTGGTCTCGTGGGACGCGGGTCCTACAGGGCGAGGCCGGTGAGGACCAGCACGCGCTCGTAGGTGTAGTCGTCCATGGCGTACGCGACGCCCTCGCGGCCGACGCCGGAGCGCTTGGCGCCGCCGTACGGCATCTGGTCGGCGCGGTACGAGGGGACGTCGCCGACGATCACGCCGCCGACCTCCAGGGCGCGGTGGGCGCGGAAGGCGGTCTGGAGGTCGTGGGTGAAGACGCCGGCCTGGAGGCCGAAGTCCGAGTCGTTGACCGCGGCGAACGCCTCGGTCTCGCCGTCGACCCTGGCGACGGTGAGGACCGGGCCGAAGACCTCGGAGCGGGCCAGGGTGACGTCGGCCGGGAGGTCGGTGAGGACGGTCGGGGCGTAGGCGGCGCCCTCGCGCTTGCCGCCGGCGAGGAGCTTCGCGCCGGCCGCGACGGCCTCGTCCACCCAGGACTCGACGCGCCGGGCGGCGGCCTCGTCGACGAGCGGGCCGACGTCGGTGGCGTCGTCCGCCGGGTCGCCGGTGACCTGGGCCTCGACGGCCGCGACGATCTTCGGCAGCAGGCGGTCGTAGACGGTGGCGTCGGCGATCACGCGCTGCACGGAGATGCAGGACTGGCCGCCCTGGTAGTTGGAGAAGGTCGCGATGCGGCTCGCGGCCCAGTCCAGGTCGGCCTCGGAGGACCAGTCGGCGAGGACGACGGCGGCGGCGTTGCCGCCGAGCTCCAGGGTGCAGTGCTTGTGCGGCACCGACTGCTGGATGGCGTAGCCGACCTTGTCCGAGCCGGTGAAGGAGATGACCGGGAGGCGCTCGTCCTGGACGAGGGCGGGCATCCGGTCGTTCGGCACGGTGAGGATCGACCAGGAGCCGGCCGGCAGGTCGGTCTCGGCCAGGATCTCGCCCAGGATGAGGGAGGAGATCGGGGTGGCCGGGGCCGGCTTGAGGATGATCGGGGCGCCGACGGCGATGGCCGGGGCGACCTTGTGGGCGCTGAGGTTCAGCGGGAAGTTGAAGGGCGCGATGCCGAGGACGACGCCCTTGGGCACGCGGCGGGTGAGGGCGAGGCGGCCCGCGCCGCCGGCCTCGGTGTCCAGGCGCTGGGCCTCGCCGGCGTTCCAGCGGCGGGCCTCCTCGGCGGCGAAGCGGAAGACGGAGACGGCACGGCCGACCTCGCCGCGGGCCCACTTGATGGGCTTGCCGTTCTCGGCGGAGATGACCTGGGCGATCTCCTCGGTGCGCTCGGCGAGCCGCTTCGACACGTGGTCGAGGGCGGCGGCGCGGACGTGCGCCGGGGTGGCGGCGAACTCGTCGACGACCGCGTGGGCGGCGGCGACGGCCTCCTCGACCTGGGCCTCGGTGGGCACGGCGACCTTGCCGACCAGACGTCCGTCGTACGAGTTCGTGACGTCGAAGGTGGTGTCGCCGGTGGCCTCACGGCCGGCGACCCAGAAGGCGTGGGTGGTCGTCATTGCGCGTCCCGGCCCTTTCCGTTGCTGCGGGTGCGAGCGGTCGCCCCGTGCGGGCGGCCGTCCTCCAGAGCGGTTGCTCTCCAGACACGTTAGGGCCGGGGACGCGAACGGGCGTTTGTCCGCGATGGAGTGGTGCGCCGGCGGCCCTGTCCGCTTTGGCCTGCCGGGCGGGGTGCGGGGACGTGCCGTCAGCGCTCCTCGTACGCGGTGAGGGGCGGGAAGTAGCCGTCGCCCCAGCGGACGGCGATCAGCCGGTCCTCGAAGCCGTGGAGCGCCTTGACCTCGCCGGCGGAGCCGCCCACCGAGTCGGGGAAGGTGCGCAGGTCGCGCTCGTCGCCGTTGTCGGCGTCGAGGACGACGAGCCCGTCCTCCCCCTGCGAGCCGTACACGTCGACCAGGGCGGTGACCCTGCCGTCCGCGACCCGCAGCCCGATGACGTCCTCCCGGTCGTCGAGCTCCGCGCGCCAGAGCCGCTGCCCGCTGCGCAGGTCGAAGGCGCTGACGACGTCGTCGTAGTCGATCTCGGCGACCGTGTAGAGGCGCCCGTGGGCGATCCGGGTGAGGGCGGGCTCGTCGACGGGCGACCGGAGGGTGCCGTTGGCCGGGCCGGAGGCGATGCGGCCCTGGGGGCGCCCGTCGTCGCCGAAGGAGAGGAAGGTCGGACGGCCGCTGTCGTCCAGGCTCTGGACCGCCACCACGGGCGGGTCGGCGGAGACGAGGACCGGGTCGTGCTGCATCGGCATGACCTTCTGCCGCTCGTCGAGGGGGGTGGTCCAGCGGACCCCGCCGTTCGCCGGGTCGAGGGCGGTGAGGCTGATGTCGTCGTCGCAGACCACCAGGGCCAGGACCTGGCTCCGGCCCGCGGCGACGCCGTACGGCACGCAGCCCGCCGGCAGCCGCGCCGACCACTTGGGCGCGCCGGTGCGCAGGTCGAGGGCGCGCAGCGCGCGGTCGGCGCGGAGCACCCCGGGATCGCCCGGCCGGGCGTACGTCCAGGCGCCGTCCTCGTCGCGGACGACGGCGAGGCCGCCGCCGACGGCGACGACGTCGTGCTCGGCCTGGAGGGCGGTGTCCTCGGGGACCCGTGCGCTCCGCCACAGCGCGCGCCCGTCGGCGAGGGAGAGCGCGGTGACGGTGGAACAGCCCGCGCCGGAGCCGGTGGGGGCGGTGCCGGTGCCGGTGCCGGCGGAGTCGCTGCCGGTGGGGGCGGGGTCCGTGGCGGCGGGATCGGCGGTGGGGTCGGCGATGGGATCGTACGTGCCGAGGACGACGAGGGCGATGCCGTCCTCGGCGGCGGTGCTCACGGCGCACACCCGGGCGCGGCCGGGCGGGGTGAAGGTCCAGCGCTCGCGCCCGGACCGGGCGTCGTGGCCGGTGACGGACTCGGCGTGGCTGCGGACGACGGTGTCGCCGCTGAGCCAGGAGCCGTTGCCGTACTCGCGGGCGCGCGACCCGGCCGGGGTGCTCCAGACCTCGCGCATCGAGTCGCCGGGGAGGTAGCCCTCGCTCGCGAGGATGCCGGCGGTGGCGCCGCCGCAGCCCGCGAGGACGGCGAGGAGGACACCGCCCACGACGGCGTACCGGGCGAGCCGGGAACCGCTCCCCTTCCCCCTGCCGCCGGCGGGCGCGCTCCCCGCCGGTCTGCCGCCCTTCTCCCCCGCCGTGCCCCCGGCGCCCTTCGCGCCCCCGGCACCCTTCGTCCCCGCCGTCGCCATCCGGATCCCCGCCCCTGCCGTCCCGTGTCGTCGTGCGCACGCCCGGACGGCGTGCGGGGTCAGCGTAGGACCCGGACGATCTCTCCCGTCACCCCCTCCGCTCGGTGGAGACGATGAGGCAGACGGCCGCCACGACGATCCCGCCGCCCAGGAGGATCGGCCAGGTCAGGGCCTCGCCGAGGATCAGCGCGCCGAGCAGGACGGCCACGACCGGGTTGACGTACGCGTAGGTGGCGGCGAGCGAGACCGGGGCGGACTGGAGCAGCCAGGCGTACGCGGTGAAGGCGATCAGCGAGCCGAAGACGACCAGGTAGGCGAGGGCCGCCCAGGAACGGCCCGACACCGCTCCGGGGTCGAAGCCGTGGTGCTCGCCGCGGAGCAGGCCGAGGACGATGCCGCCGAGACCGCCGGCCAGCATCTCGTACACGCTCGCGGTGAAGGGGTTGGCGGGCATGGGCAGCCGGGCGGAGGAGACCGTGCCGAGCGACCACAGCAGGGCGGCGAGCACGACGAGGAGCACGCCGCCGATGCCGATGTCGCCGCTGAGCCCCGGCAGGGTCAGGACGGCGAGGCCGGCCATCCCGATCAGGACGCCGCCGTACGCGCCGGGCCCCGGGCGCTCGCCGGTGGCGGTGCGCAGCAGGACGACCCAGACGGGGACGGCGGCGATCAGGAGGGCGGCGAGACCGGAGGGGACGGTGGTCTCGGCGAGGTTGACCAGCCCGTTGCCGCCGAGGATGAGGAGCAGCCCGACGAGCGCGGCGGAACCGAGCCGGCGCCGGTCCACCTTGAGGGCGGCGGGCCCGTGCCGCCAGGCGACGATCGCGGCGAGGAGCACTCCGGCGACGACGAAGCGGGAGCCGGAGGCCAGGAACGGCGGGACGGTCTCGACGACGATCCGGATGCCGAGGTAGGTGGAGCCCCAGACGACGTAGACGATGCCGAGGGCGGCCCAGACGGCACCGGTGATGCGCCGGGGGGCGGGGGCCGCGAGCGTGCCGGACGCGGGGATCGTCGTGGTCGTCGTGGTCGTCGTGGTCATCTTGATCGTCGTGGCCGTCTTGGCCGTCGTGGTCGTCTTGGCCGCGGAGGCCGAGGCGGGGGCGGGATCGGGATCGGGATCGGCGGCAGGGCTTGTCATGAGCAGGAGAGTATTGAACCGCCGGGAACCCGGCCAGGAATTCTGCCCGGCTTCGGGCAGGGAGCCCGCGGTCGGACCCGGATCCGGGCAGGCCCCGGGGGGGAGGCCGACGGGACCGAGGGAGCCTCACGCCCCCTCCCCCTCCTCCCCCGTCGCCTTGAGGGCCAGCCACAGCTCCATGCGGACGTCCGGGTCGTCGAGCGAGCGCCCCAGGATCTCCTCGACGCGCCGCATCCGGTAGCGCAGGGTGTGCCGGTGGACGCCGAGGTCGGCGGCGGCGGCGTCCCACTGTCCGTGCCGGGAGAGCCAGGCGCGCAGGCTGGCGACCAGGTCGCCCCGGCCGGTGGCGTCGTGCTCGCGCAGCGCCCGCAGCATGCCGTCGGCGAAGGCCCGTACGGCGTCGTCGGCGAGGAGCGGCAGTACGGAACCGGCCGCCAGGTCCTCGTGCTCGACGAGGGCGCGGCCCCGGCGGCGGGCCACCGACAGGGCCTGCTCGGCCTGCTTGTACGCGGTCGCCGCGGTGGCCCGGCCGGCGGGGGCGGAGAGCCCGACGACCACCCCGGCCTCGTCGGCCTCGCGCTCGGCGTACCCGGCGCAGGCCGCGACGACCGCGCCGCCGTCGCCCGCGAGGACGACGAGCCGGTCCTCGCCCTCGGGGACGGCGAGCACGGCCTCTCCGGCGCGGGCGGCGGCGGCCTCCAGGGACTCGGCGAGCACCGGCAGCGGGGGTTCGGCACGCTCGGCGCCGGAGCCCGGCTCCGCGACGAGCAGCCGGAAGGGGGCGTCGAGCAGGTCGCCGTACACGTCGCCGGCGACAGTACGGGCGTGCTCCGGCTGGCCCGCGAGCATCATGCGCAGCACGGCGGCGCCGAGGCGCTGCTCGGCGGCCTGGAGGGAACGGGAACGCTCGGTGGTGAGGGTGAGCAGCGCGATCGCGGAGTGGACGGCGTAGCGCTCGGCGGTGCCGAGGGGGGCGCCGGTGCCGACGGCGAGCGCGCCGCGGACCCGGCGGCCGGTGCCGAGGGACTGGAGCTCGACCCGGTCGTCGGTGCCGCCGACGACGGCGCTGGCGGGGGCGGGGCGTTCGCGCAGCCGCTCGACGTCCGGGGTGAGGCGGGCGGCGCGGCGGGCCGCCCAGTCCGGGGAGACGGCGACGACCGCGCCGGAGGCGTCGTAGAGCGCGGCCCAGCCGTCGACGTGCGCGGCGAGCCGGGAGACGACCGCGTCCGGGCCCTCGGCGAGCGCGGCCCGGGTCAGCTCGCGCTGCGCCTCGAAACCGGCGGTCACGGCCCGGTACTGGTCGGCGGCGATGGCGGCGGAGACGGCCTTGCTGATCGCGAGGAACGGGGTGCGGCGCGGCACTTCGAGCAGCGGCAGGTGCTCGTCCCGGGCGGCTTCCAGGAGCGCGCCCGGGATCTCGTCGTAGTTCACCCCCACGGCGAACCCGAGCCCCACGACCCCCGCGCCGAGCAGCCGCCGCACGTACCGGCGCATCGCCTCGCCGTCCTCGGCGTCCAGCGTGAGGGCCGTGGTCAGCAGCAGCTCCCCGCCCTCCATGTACGGCACGGGATCCGCCAGCTCGCTGACGTGGGCCCAGCGGACGGGCGTGTCGAGACGGTCCTCCCCGGCCCGGACGACGAGCCGGAGCGAGGAGTGCTGGACGAGCGAGGCGAGGGTGGGCGGCATAGGGACCGGCGGACCTTAGAACAGCAGGACCGGACCCGGAGACGCCCCGGCCCGGCGACGGAACGCCGCTGGGGAGGGCGGCGCCCCCGATTGTGCCAGGGCCACCGACCCCCCGCCCCTCACCCGCCGCCCGCCGCCCGCCGTCAGGCGCGGAGGTCGACGAGGAGCGGCGGCGTGCTCGCGCCGTCGACGGTCGTCAGCGAGACGACGGCGTGGCCGGGCGGGACGGAGTGCGCGAGCTCGGAGGCGGACCAGCGCTCGCGCTCGACCTTCTTCAGCGTGACGGCGTCGGTGGTGACGGCCTTGCCGGTGACCTTCTTGCGCAGGGCGTGGATGGCCCGGGTCATCGGCTGGTTGGCGAAGACCGTGTGGTGGGCGACCTCCTCGGTCTCCACCCATTCGGTGCCCCATGCCTCCGCGAGGCCCCGGCCGTCCCAGGTGGTGACGCCGGAGAGGGCGGCGCGGCAGCCGACGGCCGCGAGCAGCGGTCCGTGCAGCGGTTCGGGCACGTCGCCGAGGGTCCGCAGGCCGAGGACGACGCCGGCCCGGTGGGTGCGGAGTCGCTGGAGGGAGCGGATGGTGCCGCCGGTGAGCGCGCCCGTGGCGTCGTCGAGGGTGAGCCCCACGAAATGGGACCGGCGGCCGCCGGTCCGGGCGGCGGCCAGGAACTGGGCGAGGATCAGGCGGGCGAGGAGCTGGGCCGCCTCCTCGTGCCCGTGCTCGGGAAGCTGCACGCGGACGCGGAGCGGATGGTGGGCGACGGCGTCCAGGGAGAAGGGCTGGGCCCCTCCCGTGCCGGCGCCGAAGAAGTCCGCGAAGGCGGGACGGTCGAGGAGGGCCAGCCGGTCGGCGAGCACCGGCCCGGGGTCGGCGGGCCCGCCCGCCTGGCGGATCCGGCCTTCCAGCTCACGCCGCAGGGCGGCGGCTTCGGCGGGCAGCCGGTCGAGCAGCGCGGTGAGCCGCCCGGCGTCCGCCTCCAGGAGTTCGCGCAGCACCGGCACGGAGGGGAAGGTCCCGTGGACGGCCCGGTAAGGGCCGAGGAGCTGGGCGAGGACGGTGGCGGCACGGCGCGGGTCGAGCGATGCGACGTCCCCCGCCAGGCCCTCGGCGAGGAGGGCGGCGGCCTCGTCCGGCCCGGTGAGCCCGCCGTAGAGGTCGAGGTCGTACGGGGAGGCGGGGTCGCCGAGCCGGACCACGACGTCGTACGCCGCGTCCGGACCGTACGCGGGGGACGATCCCCCCACGGTGACGACCGCGCAGGTGCCGGTGAGGGCCTGGAGGGTGAGGGCCTCGGCGGCGGTGGCGGTGAGGCTGCCGACCGGACCTCCGCCGGACGGCCCGACGACCAGGAGCGAGGTGCCGAGCACGGTCGGATCGAGCGCGACGCCCACACCCCGGTAGGCGGCCGGGTTGCGCTCGGCGGCCGCGGCCCGGCCGATCCGCACCTGTCCGAGGAGCAGGTCGTGGGGGAAGAGCCGCCGCGGCAGGTCGCGGTCGCCTGAGGGATGCGCCCAGGCCGCAGCACCATGCCGCAGCACGGTGTCGACGAACCCGGCGAGCCGTCCCGCGTCCTCCCGGCTCTGTTCCCAGTGCCGCCGGATCCGCGCGCAGTCGACCTCGTTCATGCGTCCGG
The DNA here is from genome assembly GCF_014654895.1 of Streptomyces filamentosus. GTDB lineage: Bacteria > Actinomycetota > Actinomycetes > Streptomycetales > Streptomycetaceae > Streptomyces > Streptomyces filamentosus. The sequence continues at coordinate 1,013,220 of NZ_BNBE01000001.1, forward strand.
AGAGCAGCTCACCGGAGAGCAGCTCGGCGACCTGCCCCTGCCCCGCGGCCCTCGGCCCGGGCCAGGTGGAGAGGGGGGCGGGGGCGTCGGGGGCGGCCGGGGCGGGGCCGGACCCGCGTGAGGCGAGCCAGTGGCGGACGAAGCCGCGCCAGTCTCCGAGGCGGGCGAAGGGCCACAGCACCCCCGCCGTGATCACGGCGTACAGGGTGTAGGTGAGCACGGGCGAGGTGAAGATGGAGAGGTCGTCGGCGACCAGGGCGACGAGGTACAGGACCGGCATGGCGATGGGCAGGGGATCCCAGCCGACGAGCGGGAACGCTTCCGGCCAGACGAAGGTGAGCGCGATCAACGCCGCTCCCGCGGCGATCGCGGCCCGGACGGCCGGCTTGTGCGGCTCCAGGAAGTAGCGCGCCAGCTGTCCCCAGGAGCCGAGCTTACCCATCCCGTACACGATCGCGGCGAGGACGATGCCGCTGTACACGGAGGTGGCCGCTCTTCCGTGCCAGTCGCGGGGCGTCGTCGAACCGGCGAAGAACCAGTCGTCGGGGGTGAGGGCGGCGAGCGGCAAGGAGAGGTAGGGCAGACCGCCCTCGTTCCACACGGACCACAGGAGCAGCCCGAGCAGCAGAGGGACCACGACACCGACCGTGGTGACGGGAGCGAGCCGCCGGGCATCCGTACGGGCCGGCGGCACGTGCCGGAACCGCCAGACGCCAGGGGGCGCCTCCGGCCGAGGCGCGTCCAGCCACTCCGCGACGGCGTTGCGCGCACCGGGCACGCCGGGGGCGCCGGGGGGCCGGGGCGGTGTCGCGGGAGGGACAGGCGGCGATCCGGGAGGGCCCTCCGGGAGGGCCGGCGGCGCAGGAGGCAGCGGCGGTCCGGCCGGGCGTGGGACCGCCGCGCCTCTCGTGTCGCGTGACTCGTACGTGCCGTCGGTCTCCATGAACCCCTGCCCCCTGACCAGCCAGGTCGCCGCGTCTGTGCCAGCGCCAATCTAGTGGGCGCGGGCCTTCCGGGGAGGGTTTCGGGGAGCCGGGGGGACGCGCGGCGGGGAGAGGGGGCCGGGAGGTCGGCCTGTCCACCGCGTCCAACGACACGCCGGCAACACTCCCGATCGGCGCATGCCTGGAGCCCTTCGCCCCGCCTAGCCTGCGGAGGAAACCCGCAAGAGCGTCCAGAACACCCCAGGAGCCCCGCATGAACGCTGTCCCGCAGGAGCGGCGCGTCGTCACCGCCATTCCCGGTCCGAAGTCGCAGGAGCTCCAGGCTCGCCGGCTGGAGACGGTCGCCGGGGGCGTGGGTTCCACGCTGCCGGTGTTCACGAAGCGCGCGGGCGGCGGGATCATCGAGGACGTCGACGGCAACCTGCTGATCGACTTCGGGTCCGGCATCGCCGTGACGTCCGTGGGCGCCTCGGCGGAGGCCGTGGTGCGCCGCGCTTCGGCGCAGCTCCAGGACTTCACCCACACCTGTTTCATGGTGACGCCGTACGAGGGCTACGTGGAGGTCTGCGAGGCGCTGGCCGAGCTGACCCCGGGCGACCACGCCAAGAAGTCCGCGCTGTTCAACTCGGGCGCCGAGGCCGTCGAGAACGCCGTCAAGATCGCGCGCTCGTACACCAAGCGCCAGGCCGTCGTCGTCTTCGACCACGGCTACCACGGCCGCACGAACCTCACCATGGGCATGACGGCGAAGAACATGCCGTACAAGCAGGGCTTCGGCCCGTTCGCGCCCGAGGTCTACCGCGTGCCGGTCGCCTACGGCTACCGCTGGCCCACGGGTGCCGAGAACGCCGGCCCCGAGGCCGCCGCGCAGGCGATCGACAACATCACCAAGCAGATCGGCGCCGAGAACGTCGCCGCGATCGTCATCGAGCCGGTCCTCGGCGAGGGCGGCTTCATCGAGCCGGCCAAGGGCTTCCTGCCGGCGATCGTGAAGTTCGCCAACGACAACGGCATCGTCTTCGTCGCGGACGAGATCCAGGCCGGCTTCTGCCGCACCGGCCAGTGGTTCGCCTGTGAGGACGAGGGCATCGTCCCGGACCTCATCACCACCGCCAAGGGCATCGCGGGCGGTCTGCCGCTCGCCGCCGTCACCGGCCGCGCCGAGATCATGGACTCCGTCCACGGCGGCGGTCTGGGCGGCACCTACGGCGGCAACCCGGTGGCCTGCGCCGGTGCGCTCGGCGCCATCGAGACGATGAAGGAGCTGGACCTCAACGGGAAGGCCAAGCGCATCGAGGAGGTCATGAAGGCCCGCCTCTCCGCGATGCAGGAGAAGTTCCCGGTCATCGGCGACATCCGCGGCCGCGGCGCCATGATCGCGATCGAGCTCGTCAAGGACCCGGTGACGAAGGAGCCGGCCGCCGAGGCCGCCGCCGCGCTCGCCAAGTACTGCCACAACGAGGGCGTCCTCGTCCTCACCTGCGGCACCTACGGCAACGTGCTGCGCTTCCTCCCGCCGCTGGTCATCGGCGAGGACCTGCTGAACGAGGGCCTGGACGTCATCGAGGCGGCGCTCGCCGCCCTCTGACGGACGGTCCCGCGCGAGGAGTCGCAAAGAGTGAAGACTCTGTGGGGGGCCGATGGCGGGACGCGTTTCCCGCTGTCGGCCCCCCTGCGCGTGGCGTACGGTCTTCCCCAGATGAGAGAAACACCCCGGGCAGAGCCACCCCAGCCCCGCCCGCACCGTGCCGAAGCGCACACCGCCGGAGCCTCGTGCTCCGGGACTCCTCACCGATCGGACGGCCGCCCGCCCCACACCCCCCGGGGCGCGCGGCAGCCCGGTCCTCCCGGCCGCCCCGGAACCACCCCCCCTGTTCCAGGGCGGCCGGCTCTCTTCTCGGCGCTCGTCGCCCTCGCCGTCGTGACCTGGCAGGTGCTCGTCCACGGCCCCTTGGCCAGGCTCGACGAGCGGGTGTCCCGGTCTCTCGTGGACACCGTCCCCCGGTGGCTGAGCGAGCTCGCCTCCGACCTCGGCAATCTGACGGTCGCCCTCCCCGTGCTCGCCGCCGCGATGGCATACGCCGTCTTCCGCGGTCGTCGCCGCCAGGCCCTGTCCGCCGGTCTCGCCATGGCCTCCGTGCCGCTCCTGGTCGTCCCCCTGAAGGAGTGGACGGCCCGCCCCGGCCCCCTCGAACCCTGGGCCCACGGCTACTACCCGTCCGGTCATACGGCGACGGCGATGGTGGCGTACTTCGGGGCCGCCTGGCTGGTCTCGCGACGGCTCGTCCCCGTCGCCGCCGTGCTGACGGCGGTGACGGGGACGGGGCTGGTCCTCCGGGGCTTCCACTGGCCGCTGGACGTGGTGGCCAGTGGCTGCCTCGGCTTCCTGATCCTCGGGATCAGCTCTGCTTCGCTGCGTTCTGGCCGAAGTAGGCGTCGAAGTTCTTCGAGAACTCCCACTGGTTGAAGCGGTCCCAGTTGATCGACCAGGTCATCAGGCCGCGCAGGGACGACCAGGTGCCGTGGGTCTGGTAGCTGCCGCAGTTGGTCTTCTTCGTGAGGCAGTCCAGGGCCTTGTTCACCTCGGTGGGGCTGGTGTGGCCGTTGCCCGCCTGGGTGGAGGCCGGGAGGCCGATGGCGACCTGGTCGGGGCGCAGGCCGGGGAAGAAGCGCTCGGTGTTGCCGGCGACGGGGAAGCCGGTGAGCAGCATGTCGGTCATGGCGATGTGGAAGTCGGCGCCGCCCATGGAGTGGTACTGGTTGTCCAGGCCCATGATGGAGCCGGAGTTGTAGTCCTGGACGTGCAGCAGGGTGAGGTCGTCGCGCAGGGCGTGGATGACCGGCAGGTAGGCGCCGGCGCGCGGGTCCTGGCCGCCCCAGGGGCCGGAGCCGTAGTACTGGTAGCCGAGCTGGACGAAGAAGGTCTCGGGGGCCATCGTCAGGACGAACTTCGCGCCGTACTTGGCCTTGAGGGTCTTGACCGCCTGGATGAGGTTGACGATCACCGGCGAGGTGGGGCTGCGGAAGTCGGTGTCGCCGGTCTGGAGCGACAGCGAGTGGCCCTCGAAGTCGATGTCGAGGCCGTCGAGGCCGTACTCGTCGATGATCTTCGAGACGGAGGAGACGAAGGTGTCGCGGGCGGCGGTGGTGGCGAGCTGGACCTGGCCGTTCTGGCCGCCGATGGAGATGAGGACCTTCTTGCCCGCGGCCTGCTTGGCCTTGATGGCGGCCTTGAAGTCGGCCTCGGACTCGACGGTCGGGCACTCGGCGACCGGGCAGAGCTTGAAGCGGATGTCGCCGGAGGTCACCGAGGTGGGCTCGCCGAAGGCGAGGTTGATGACGTCCCAGGAGTCGGGCACGTCGGCCATGCGGGTGTAGCCGGAGCCGTTGGCGAAGCTGGCGTGGAGGTAGCCGACGAGGGCGCGGGCGGGGAGTTCGGCGCCGCCCCCGCCGCCGCCCCCGGAGGTCGTGGTGGCGGTGACGGCCGCGGACTTCGCGGACTCGCCGGCGCTGTTGACCGCCGAGACCTGGAAGGAGTACGCGGTGCTCGGGGTGAGGCCGGTGGCGGTGTACGAGGTGCCGGTCACGGTGCCGACGGCGGTGGCGCCCCGGTAGACCTTGTACGAGGTGGCGCCCGCGACCGCGGGCCAGCTGAGCGGCACCGTGGTGGAGGTCGGGCTGCCGGCGGCGAGGCCCGTGGGGGCGGCGGGGATCTCCGCCGGGGCGCCGCCGGGGCCGAAGAGCGAGAGGTCGTCGGCCTGGTAGGCGGGGGTGCCGTACCAGCCGTGGGTGTAGACGGTGACCGAGGTGGTGTTGGCGCCGGTGGTGAAGGTGGTGGAGAGCTTCTGCCAGTCGGCGGCGGCCTGGGTCCAGGTGGAGACGTCGGTGGTGCCGGTGCCGGTGGCGCCGAGGTAGACGTAGCTGCCGCGGACCCAGCCGCTGAGCGTGTAGGCCGAGTTGGGCTTCACGGTGATGGTCTGGGAGCACTTGGCGTTGTCGCTGCCGGCCGGGGTGGCCTGGAGCGCCTTGGTGCCGCCGTGCACGGGGGTGGTGACGACGGCGCCGCTGCCCGCCGTACAGGTCCAGCCGTCCAGGCCGGCCTCGAAGCCGCCGTTGCGGGCGAGTTCGGAGTCGGCGGCCTGGGCGGCCGGGGAGAGCGCGGCGAGCCCGCCGACGGCGAGCGCGCCCGCCAGCAGCAGGGTGAGGGGTCTGGTGCGGTCCACGGCTGCCTCCGGGGGTGGGGGAATCGGAGTGGAGCGCGCCACAGCATGGTCCAGACCAATCGAGTGGTCAAGACCTCTGCACGGGAAGGGACTTGGGGAGGGACGCGGGAGCCACTCCGGGCGGGGGCCCGGGGGCGGGCCCTGAGGCGGGTCCGGGGACGGACTCGGGGACGGCCCCCGGAGCGGGCGTATGCACGGGGGTGGGTTCAGGAGGCGCCCCCTCCCTGCGGCTCCTCGCGGGCCAGCGCGCCCGCCGCCTCGTGCATGGCCAGTTCGAGCAGCGAGGGGTCGGTGAGGGTGCCGAGGCCGTCCGGGACCACGAGCCAGCGCACTCCCCCGGTCGACCGTCCCGGGTGCGGGACGACGATCCAGCTCCCGGCGCCGGCGCCGCGGACTCCGGTGCCGAGCCAGCGGGCGGCCGTGCCGGGCGGGACGAAGAAGCCGATGCGGGAGTCGCCGAAGTCGGCGAGGACCGGGCCGGGCCGGTCGACCAGGCGGACGAGGACGTCGAGGGTGGGGTGGCCGAGGCCGCCCGGCAGGATCAGGACGTCCCAGCGGCGGCCCGCGGGCAGCAGGGCGACCCCGTGCGGGTTGCGCTCCCACTCCCAGCGGCAGGCTTCGGGATCCGGTGCGACGGCGGCCAGCCACTCCACCGCGGCCTTGGCGCCGGGAGCCCCCGTAGATGTCATCGTGCGTACTCCTCTCCGTGGGGACGCGCGGAGTGCGCGTCCACACGGAGAGAGCGCGAGGGTTCCCCGCTCTTACGCGGGTTTCCCTACCCATCGGTTGTGATCTGAATCACATCACCGATCGGGGGTCAGCTGTCGAAGCCGAGGCCCATCTTGTCCAGCGTCTTCAGCCACAGGTTCCGCCGCCCGCCGTTGGCGTCGGCGCGGGCCAGCGACCACTTGGTGATCCCGATGCCGGCCCAGGCGATCGGCTCGGGCGGGAAGGGCAGCGGCTTGGAGCGGACCATGGCCAGCTCGGTCCGCTCGGTGCGCTCCCCGGCGAGCAGGTCGAGCATCACCTCGGCGCCGAAGCGGGTGGCGCCCACGCCGAGGCCGGTGTAGCCCTGCGCGTACGCCACCTTGCCCTGGTGGGCGGTGCCGAAGAAGGCGGAGAAGCGCGAGCAGGTGTCGATCGCGCCGCCCCAGGCGTGACTGAAGCGGAGCCCCTCCAGCTGCGGGAAGCAGGTGAAGAAGTGCTCGGCCAGCTTGAGGTAGGTCTCCGGGCGGTGGTCCATCTCCGCCTGCACCTTGCCGCCGAAGCGGTAGACGGCGTCGTAGCCGCCCCACAGGATGCGCCGGTCGGCGGTGATGCGGAAGTAGTGGAACTGGTTGGCGGAGTCGCCGAGGCCCTGCCGGTTCTTCCACCCCACGGAGGCGAGCTGCCCGTCGGTGAGCGGTTCGGTGACCAGCGCGTAGTCGTAGACCGGGACGGTGTACGGGCGCAGCCGCTTGACCAGCGAGGGGAAGACGTTGGTGCCGAGGGCGACCCGGCGGGCGGCGACCCGGCCGTACGGGGTGCGGACGGCCATGCCGGCGCCGGCCGCGACCAGGTCGAGGCCCGGGGTGTTCTCGAAGATCCGCACGCCCGCGTCGAGGCAGGCCCGCTTGAGGCCCCAGGCCAGCTTGGCCGGGTGGAGCATGGCGACCCCGCGGCGGTCCCACAGGCCGCCGCGGAAGGTCGGCGAGTTCACCTCGGCGCGGACCGCGTCCTGGTCGAGGAGGGTGAGGCCCCCGGCGAGGCCGAGCCGGTCGGCCTCCTCGTACAGCTCGTGGAGCTCCTCCAGCTGGTACGCCTCGGTCGCCACGTCGATCTCGCCGGTGCGCTCGAAATCGCAGTCCAGGGAGTAGCGGGCGACGGCCTCCTCGATGGCGTCGAGGTTGGCCTCGCCCAGTCGCTCCAGCTTCGGCAGCTCGTCGGGCCAGCGGGCCAGGCCGTTGCCGAGGCCGTGGGTGAGGGAGGCGGCGCAGAAGCCGCCGTTGCGGCCCGAGGCGGCCCAGCCCGCCTCGCGTCCCTCGATGAGCACGACGTCCTGGGAGGGGTCGCGCTCCTTGGCGAGGAGCGCGGTCCACAGCCCGCTGTAGCCGCCGCCGACGACGAGGAGGTCGCACTTCTCGGTGCCGGTGAGGGCGGGCAGGGCGCCGGGCTTGCCGGGGTCTTCCAGCCAGAAGGGGACGGGCTGGGCGTCGGAGAGAGATTGTGCAGCGAGACGCATGGCGACTGGGGCCATGGTTTCCAACTCCTTCGGTGCCTGAGACGGCCTTCGCTCAGGCTGTTGCTGTTTTCTTGCGCCGGTTCGTGACGATCTGACCGGCCACGACCATCAGTACCGCGAGGACGAACATCGCGGTGCCGATGACGTTGATCTGAACGGGGGTTCCGCGCTGTGCCGAGCCCCAGACGAACATGGGGAAGGTCACGGTGGAGCCCGCGTTGAAGTTGGTGATGATGAAGTCGTCGAAGGAGAGCGCGAAGGCGAGCAGCGCGCCGGCGGCGATGCCGGGCGCGGCGATCGGCAGGGTGACCCGCAGGAAGGTCTGCGCGGGTCCCGCGTAGAGGTCGCGCGCGGCCTCCTCCAGACGCGGGTCCATGGACATGACCCGGGCCTTGACCGCCGTCACGACGAACGACAGGCAGAACATGATGTGGGCGATGAGGACCGTCCAGAAGCCCAGCTGGATCCCCATGTTGAGGAAGAGGGTGAGCAGCGAGGCGGCCATGACGACCTCGGGCATCGCCATCGGCAGGAAGATCAGCGAGTTGATCGCGCCGCGCGCCCGGAAGCGGTAGCGGACGAGCGCGAAGGCGATCATGGTGCCGAGGACGACGGCGCCGACGGTGGCCCAGGCGGCGAGCTGGAGCGAGAGCGAGAGCGACTCGCACATGTCGGCGACGCCGCAGGGGTCCTTCCAGGCGTCGAGGGAGAACTGCTGCCACGAGTAGTTGAAGCGCCCGTTCGGCTTGTTGAACGAGAACACCATGACCACGACGTTCGGCAGGATCATGTACGCGAGCGTCAGCAGGCCCGCGACGACGACGAGGTTCTTGCGCAGCCAGGTCATCAGACGAGGTCCTCCGTTCCGGCCTTGCGGATGTAGAAGGTGACCATGAGCAGCACGATCGCCATGAGGATGAAGGACAGGGCGGCGGCCGTCGGGTAGTCGAGGACCCGGAGGAACTGCGACTGGATGACGTTGCCGATCATCTTGGTGTCGGTGGAGCCGAGGAGTTCGGCGTTGACGTAGTCGCCGCTCGCCGGGATGAAGGTGAGCAGGGTGCCGGAGACGACGCCGGGCATCGACAGCGGGAAGGTCACCTTGCGGAAGGTGGTCGCCGGGGAGGCGTAGAGGTCCTGGGCGGCCTCGTGCAGCCGGCCGTCGATCCGCTCCAGGGAGGTGTAGAGGGGCAGGATCATGAACGGCAGGAAGTTGTACGTGAGGCCGCAGACGACCGCCATCGGGGTGGCGAGCACCCGCTCGCCCTCGGTCCAGCCGAGCCAGCTCGTCACGTCGAGCACGTGCAGCGCGCCCAGCACGTCCACGACGAGGCTGTCGTCGGCGAGGATCGTCTTCCAGGCCAGCGTCCGGATGAGGAAGCTGGTGAAGAAGGGCGCGATCACCAGGACGAGCAGCAGGTTGCGCCAGCGCCCGGCCTTGAAGGCGATGAGGTACGCGAGGGGGTAGCCGAGCAGCAGGCAGAGCACGGTCGCGGTGCCCGCGTACAGCAGGGAGCGCAGGAGCTGCGGCCAGTACTCGGTGAAGGCGTCGACGTACGTCTGGAAGTGCCAGGTGACCTGGAAGCCCTCTTCGAGGGAGCCGGTCTGCACCGAGGTGGAAGCCTGGTAGACGAGCGGCAGGGCGAAGAAGACGAGCAGCCAGAGGATGCCGGGGAGCAGCAGCCAGTAGGGGACGAGCCGCTTGCGGGTGGGGGGCTTGCGCAGCACCGGTTCCCCGACCGGTCCCGGGGCCTCCTTGGCGAGGGTGGTGGTCACGAGGCGTCCTCCACCGTCTCCACGCCCGCGTCGATGTCCTGGGCGGCGTCGAGGCCGAAGGTGTGGGCCGGGTTCCAGTGCAGGACGACCTCGGCACCGGGCACCAGGCGGGAGTCGCGCTCGATGTTCTGCTCGTACACCTGGAGCTCCGCTCCGGCCGGCGAGTTCACCACGTACTGGGTGGAGACGCCGATGAAGGAGGAGTCGACGATCCGGCCGGTGACCCGGTTGCGGCCGTCGGCGATCGTCCCCGCGTCGTCGGCGTGCGTGAGCGAGATCTTCTCGGGGCGGACGCCGACGAGGAGCTTGCCGCCCTGGCGGACGGCGTCGGTACAGCGGTCGCCGGGCACCTTGAGCTTGCCGCCGCCGGCGGTGACGACCACGTCGGAGCCGGTCCCGACGACCTCGGCCTCGATGAGGTTGGAGGTGCCGAGGAAGTTGGCGACGAAGGTGGTCTTCGGGTTCTCGTACAGGTCGGCGGGGGCGCCGAGCTGCTCGACCCGGCCGCCGTTCATGACCGCGACCTGGTCGGCCATGGTCATGGCCTCCTCCTGGTCGTGGGTGACGTGCACGAAGGTGATGCCGACCTCGGTCTGGATCCGCTTGAGCTCCAGCTGCATCTGGCGGCGCAGCTTGAGGTCGAGGGCGCCGAGCGGCTCGTCGAGGAGGAGCACCTGCGGGTGGTTGATGAGGGCGCGGGCGACGGCGACGCGCTGCTGCTGGCCGCCGGAGAGCTGGTGCGGCTTGTGCTTGGCCTTGTCGCCGAGCTGGACGAGCTCCAGCATGTCGTCGACCTGCTTCTTCACCGACTTGATGCCGCGGCGGCGCAGGCCGAAGGCGATGTTCTCGGAGATGTCCATGTGCGGGAAGAGCGCGTAGGACTGGAAGACGGTGTTGACCGGCCGTTTGTAGGGCGGGAGGTCGGTGACGTCCTTGTCGCCGAGGAAGATCGTGCCGGTGGAGGGGTCCTCCAGGCCGGCGATCATGCGCAGGGTGGTGGTCTTGCCGCAGCCGGAGGCGCCGAGCAGGGCGAAGAAGGAGCCCTGCGGGACGGTGAGGTCGAGCGGGTGGACGGCGGTGAAGGAGCCGTAGGTCTTGCTGATGCCGGTGAGTCGGACGTCGCCGCCGGTGGTGTTCTCAGTCATGGGTTCGCGGTCCCGGATCTTCGTGGCTTCGTGGCCTGGTGACGGTGGACGACGGCTCAGGCGCCGATGAGCTTGGCGAACTTCTCCTCGTACGCCGTCTCCTCCTCGGCGGTCAGCGAGCGGAAGGCGCGCGACTTCTTCGCCATGGCCTTGTCCGGGAGAATCAGCGTGTTGGCGGCGAGCTCGGGGTCGATCTTCGCCAGCTCGTCCTTGACCCCGTCGACGGGGCAGACGTAGTTGATGTAGGCGGCGAGCTGGGCGGCCACCGGGAGCTCGTAGTAGTGGTCGATGAGCTTCTCGGCGTTGGCCTTGTGGCCGGCCTGGGCGGGGACCAGGAGGTTGTCCGTGGAGGTGATGTACCCGGCGTTGGGGATGGTGTACTGGATGTCCGGGTTGTCCGCCTGGAGCTGGATGACGTCGCCGGCCCAGGCGAGACAGGCGGCGAGGTCGCCCTTGTCCAGGTCCGAGGTGTAGTCGTTGCCGGTGAAGCGGCGGATCTGCTTCTTGTCGACGGCCTTCTGGAGGCGGCCGATCGCCGCGTCGTAGTCGGCGTCGGTGAACTTCCCGGGGTCCTTGCCCATGTCGAGCAGGGTCATGCCGACGGTGTCGCGCATCTCGGTGAGGAAGCCGACCCGGCCCTTGAGGGCGGGGTCGTCGAGGAGCTGGCTGACCGAGTCGACCTTCTTCCCGCCGGTCGCCTTCACGTTGTAGGCGATGACGGTGGAGATGCCGGTCCAGGGGTACGAGTAGGACCGGCCCGGGTCCCAGTCGGGGCGGCGGAACTGCGCGGAGAGGTTCGCGTAGGCGTTGGGCAGGTTCGCCGGGTCCAGCTTCTGCGCCCAGCCGAGCCGGATGATGCGGGCGGCGAGCCAGTCGGTGACGCATATCAGGTCGCGGCCGGTGTCCTGCCCGGCCGCGAGCTGCGGCTTGATCTTGCCGAAGAACTCGACGTTGTCGTTGATGTCCTCGGTGTACTTGACCTTGATCCCGGTGCGCTCCGTGAACGCCTCCAGGGTCGGACGGGACTTCTCGTCCTCGCTGACGTCCATGTACTCGGTCCAGTTGGAGAAGCTGACGGTCTTCTCCTTGGCGGACCGGTCGGTGGACGCGGGGCCCTGTCCCTCCCGCTTGGCCGGCGGGATGCCGCAGGCCGTGAGGCCGGCGAGACCGCCGGCCGTCAGCGCGCCCACGCCGCCGGCCCGCAGCAGCGAGCGGCGGCTGAGGGCGCCACGGCCGCTCGTCATGCTGCGCCGGATCGCCGCGAGCTGGGCGGCGGAGAGGCGGTCGGGCTCGTACTGCTCCATGCGCTGTGCCCTTTCGGGATGGTTGCGCCGCTGGTCGGGCGGCTGACTGCTATCGGTCCCCGAAGATCGTGCGGTGCCAGTCCTTGGCCGCCACCGCGGTGTTGTCGAACATCACGTGCTTGACCTGCGTGTACTCCTCGAAGGAGTAGGCCGACATGTCCTTTCCGTAGCCCGATGCCTTGTATCCCCCGTGGGGCATCTCGCTGATGATCGGGATGTGGTCGTTGACCCAGACGCAGCCGGCCTTGATCTCGCGGGTGGCCCGGTTCGCCCGGTAGACGTCGCGGGTCCAGGCGGAGGCCGCGAGGCCGTACGGGGTGTCGTTGGCGAGCCGGATGCCCTCCTCGTCGGTGTCGAAGGGCAGGGCCACCAGGACCGGGCCGAAGATCTCCGACTGCACGACCTCGCTGTCCTGCGCGGCGCCGGTGATCAGGGTGGGACGGTAGTATGCGCCGTTCTCGAGCTCTCCACCAGGGGCTTCGCCTCCGGTGACGACGGTGGCGTAGCCGCGGGCCCGCTCCACGAAGCCGGCGATCCGGTCGCGGTGGACGTGGGAGACCAGCGGGCCGAGGTCGGTGGCCGGGTCGGCGGGGTCGCCCAGCCGGACGGTCTCCATGAGCTCCGCGACCCGGGCGACGAAGGCGTCGAAGAGCGGGCGCTGGACGTAGGCGCGGGTGGCGGCGGTGCAGTCCTGGCCGGTGTTGATGAGGGAGGCGGCGACGGCGCCGTGCGCGGCGGCCTCCAGGTCGGCGTCGTCGAAGACGACGAAGGGCGCCTTGCCGCCGAGCTCCAGGTGGAGCCGCTTGACGGTGGCGGTGGCGACCTCGGCGACCCGCTTGCCGACCTGGGTGGAGCCGGTGAAGGAGGTCATGACGACGTCCGGGTGGCCCACCAGGTGCTCGCCGGCCTCCCGGCCGGAGCCGGTGACGACGTTGACCACGCCGTCGGGGATGCCCGCCTCCTTCGCCGCCTGGGCGAACATCAGGGAGGTCAGCGGGGTCAGCTCGGCCGGCTTCAGGACGATCGTGTTGCCGGCGGCGATCGCCGGGAGGATCTTCCAGGCGGCCATCTGGAGGGGGTAGTTCCAGGGGGCGATGGAGCCGATCACGCCGATCGGCTCGCGCCGGACGTACGAGGTGTGGTCGCCGGAGTACTCGGCGGCGGACTGGCCCTGGAGGTGGCGGGCCGCGCCGGCGAAGAAGGCGGTGTTGTCGATGGTGCCGGGCACGTCGAACTCGGTGGTGAGCCGGATCGGCTTGCCGCACTGGAGCGACTCGGCCAGGGCGAAGTCCTCGGCCTGCGCGGCGAGGACCGCGGCGAAGCGGTGCAGCGCGTCGGAGCGCTCCCCGGGGGTGGCGCCCGCCCAGCCGGGGAAGGCGGCCGCGGCGGCGGCCACGGCCGCGTCGACGTCCGCCGTGGAGGCGAGCTCGTAGGTGTACACGCTCTCGCCGGTGGCGGGGTCGACGACGCTGTGCGTCCGTCCCGAGGTCCCCGGGCGGAGCCGTCCGCCGATGTACTGCGCGCCGTCCGCGAAGCGGTCCGTCACCTGGAAGCGGTTGCCCATGACGCTCTCCGTTGTCCCAGCTCGAATTGAGTGCCGATCCTGACAGAGGGATACGGCCCTAACAAGGGATTCCGTTGTTGCCTTTTGGTTACTCGACGGAATCGGTCGACCAAGTGTCGAGGTCGCGGGAAAATCTTCGTACGGATTGTCGGTCGCGGATGCCAGACTCGCGTGCATGACCACGATCGAGGAGCTGACGCAGCAGGTCAGCAGGGGTGCGAAGGTGAAGTGGCTGCATTTCTGGGGCCATCGTCCGGCCCCCGACGGACGGCTCGCGGCGAGCTGTCTGAGCCAGTGGTGGCCGTCACCCTTCGTGGTGGACGGCGTGCGGTACGCCACGGCCGAGCACTGGATGATGGCCGGGAAGGCGCGCCTCTTCGGCGACGCCGACGCGGAGCGGGCGGCGCTCGCCGCGCCCACCCCGGCCCAGGCGAAGAACGCCGGCCGGCTGGTCCGCGGCTTCGACGAGACCGTGTGGGCGCGGGAGCGCTTCGGGATCGTCGTGGCCGGCAGCGTCCACAAGTTCGCCTCGGACGAGGGGCTGCGGAGCTATCTGCTGGGGACCGGCGGCCGGGTGCTGGTGGAGGCGAGCCCGGTGGACCGGATCTGGGGGATCGGGCTCGCCGCCGACGACCCCGGCGCCCGCGATCCGGCCCGCTGGCGCGGGCTCAACCTGCTGGGCTTCGCCCTGATGGAGGCCCGGGAGCGGCTGCGGGCGGGCGACGGCTCAGCGGCCGCCGGCGTCCGCCACGAGGACCGTTGAGGTGACGTCCCGCTCGTTCTCCTCGTACTCCGCGAAGGTGGCGAAGGCCCAGACCACGAAGGCGATCATCGCCACGCCGAGGGCGATGGCCACGCTGCCGAGGACGATGCCCGCCGTGGCCACGCCGCCGTTGCTCGCCTCGCCCCGGTTGGCGCGCCTGCGGCCGACGATCCCGAAGATCAGGCCCAGGACGCCGAGGACGATCGCCGGGACGCCGTAGAACCAGAAGAGGCAGGTGCCGACGATGCCGAGCACCATGCCGGCCGTCCCCATGCCGTTGTTCTGCCCGGGCAGCGGCCCGTACGGGGAGGGGTGGGCGGGCGGATAGCCGTACGCGGACGGGCCCGGGGCCGGGTAGCCGTACGCGGGCGGGCCGGCGGGCGGGTAGCCGTACGCGGGCGGGGGCGTCGGCGCGCCGTAGGCGGAGGGTCCGCCGGGGGCGACCGGGGGCGGCGGGAGCTCCGTGCCCGCCGGGTCGCCGACGGGTATCGAGGTCACCGTCCGCTGGTCGTGGACCGACGGGTCGGCGGCGGGCCGCTTGCCCAGGTCCAGCGGCTCGCTCCGCCGCTCCGGCGGGGCCCAGGGGTCGGTCGCCCCCCGGTCCTGCGGGGGCTGGTCTGCGGTGTCGGACAAAATGGGCTCCCTCCGTGGTCCGGTCATGCTACGGCGTCCGGCCCCGCCGGCCCCGCCCGGCCTACGATGATCCGATGACCGACCTCCACCCCTTCATCGCGGGCCTGCCCAAGGCCGAGCTGCACGTCCACCACGTGGGCTCCGCCTCTCCCCGGATCGTCTCCGAACTGGCCGCCCGGCACCCCGACTCCAAGGTCCCCACGGACCCGGAGGCGCTGGCCGACTACTTCACCTTCACCGACTTCGCGCACTTCATCGACGTGTACCTGTCCGTCGTGGACCTGGTGCGCACCCCGGAGGACGTCCGGCTGCTGACCTTCGAGGTCGCCCGGGACATGGCCCGGCAGAACGTCCGCTACGCCGAGCTGACCATCACCCCGTACTCCTCCACCCGCCGGGGCATCGACGAGCGGGCCTTCATGGCGGCGATCGAGGACGCCCGCAAGGCGGCCGAGGCCGAGTTCGGCACCGTGCTGCGCTGGTGCTTCGACATCCCCGGCGAGGCCGGCCTGGAGTCCGCGGAGGAGACCGCGCGGCTCGCCACCACCGACGGCATCCGCCCCGAGGGCCTCGTCTCCTTCGGCCTCGGCGGCCCGGAGATCGGGGTGCCGCGCCCGCAGTTCAAGCCGTACTTCGACCGGGCCCGGGCGGCCGGGCTGCACTCGGTGCCGCACGCGGGCGAGACGACCGGTCCGGAGACGGTGTGGGACGCGATCCGCGAGCTGGGCGCCGAGCGCATCGGCCACGGCACCAGCTCCGTCCGGGACCCCGAGCTCCTCGCGTACCTGGCGGAGCACCGGATCGCCCTGGAGGTCTGCCCGACCTCCAACATCGCGACCCGCGCGGTGACCACGCTCGACGAGCACCCGATCCGGCAGATGGTGGACGCCGGGGTGCTGGTGACGGTCAACAGCGACGACCCGCCGATGTTCGGCACCGACCTGAACAACGAGTACGCGGTGGCCGCCCGGCTCCTCGGCCTCGACGAGCGCGGTCTCGCCGGACTCGCGAAGAACGCCGTGGAGGCGTCCTTCCTCGACCCGGCCGGCAAGGACCGGCTGGCCGCCGAGATCGACACGTACACGGAGGAGTGGCTGGCGCGCTGAGCCCCGCCCGAGAATGGCCCCATGCGATCCGTCACTGTCGTAGGCCACCGCGGCGACCCGTACCGCGCCCGTGAGAACACCCTCCCCTCGATCGCCTCCGCCTTCGGGCGGGGCGCGGACGTGGTCGAGGTCGACGTCCGGCTGACGAAGGACCAGGTGCCGGTCCTGCTGCACGACGACACCCTGAAGCGGCTGTGGGGCCACGACCGGGCCCTGTCCTCGCTCTCCCACGAGGAGCTGCGCGCCCTCACCGGCGGCGGGGTGCCGACGCTGCGGGAGGCGCTGCTCGCGGCCGGGGCGCACCGGCTGATGCTCGACCTGCCCGGCGGGAACGAGGCGTCGGTGCGGAAGATCGTCGGCGCGGTCCGCGAGGCGGGGGCCGGGGAGCGGGTCCTGTACTGCGCGGGCTCGGTCGCGATGCTCCAGGTGCGGGCCGCCGACCCGCACGCGGAGATCGCGCTGACCTGGACCTCGCTGGCCCCGCCGCGGCCGGTGCTGCTGGACGCGGTCCGGCCGAAGTGGCTCAACTACCGCTTCGGGCTGGTGAGTCCGGCGCTGACCGAGCGGGTGCACCGGGACGGGCTGCTCGTCTCGGCCTGGACTCCGGACACCCGCAGGACCATGCGTAGGCTGATCGCGAACGGGGTCGACTCGATCACCACCAACCGGGTCGACGTACTCGCCGCCGTCCTGCGAAAGGCTCCCTCATGAACAACCGGATCCGCACCGACATCGCCCACAACGCCCGGGTGTGGAACTACTGGCTGGGCGGCAAGGACAACTACCCGGTGGACCGGGCGGTCGGCGACCAGGTCACCTCCTTCTACCCGAGCATCGGCGAGGTCGCCCGCGCGGACCGGGCGTTCCTCGGCCGTGCGGTGACCCGGCTGGCCGCCGGGGAGGGCGTCCGCCAGTTCCTCGACATCGGCACGGGGCTGCCGACCGCCGACAACACCCACGAGGTGGCGCAGCGGATCGTGCCGGACGCGCGGATCGTCTACGTCGACAACGACCCGATCGTCCTCACCCACGCCCGGGCGCTGCTGACCAGCTCCCCCGAGGGCGTCACCGAGTACGTGGACGCCGACGCCCACGACCCGGAGAAGGTCCTGGCCGGGGCCGCCGAGGTGCTCGACCTGTCGCGCCCGGTGGCGGTGCTGATGCTCGGCCTCCTCAACTTCGTGATGGACACGGACGAGGCCCGGTCGATCGTGCGGACGCTGATGGCGGCCGTGCCGTCCGGCAGCCACCTCGTCCTCACCCACCCCACGCTCGACCCGGAGCTCGGCGGCGAGGGCAACGTGGCGGCGATGGCCTTCTGGAACGAGAACGCCACCCCGCCCATCACCGCCCGCACCCGCGAGGAGTTCGCCTCCTTCTTCGACGGCCTGGAGCTCCTCGACCCGGGCATCGTCTCCTGCTCCCGCTGGGGTGCCCCGGAGGCCGCCGCGGTGGCCCAGTTCGGCGCGGTG
The DNA here is from genome assembly GCF_014654895.1 of Streptomyces filamentosus. Taxonomy (GTDB): domain Bacteria; phylum Actinomycetota; class Actinomycetes; order Streptomycetales; family Streptomycetaceae; genus Streptomyces; species Streptomyces filamentosus. The sequence continues at coordinate 1,030,371 of NZ_BNBE01000001.1, forward strand.
GCCCGCAAGCCGTGAGGCGGGGACCGGTGCGGGGGCCGGTCACCAGCGGTTCCAGTGCAGGACCTGTTCGCGCGGGATGCGGCGGGCGGGGCGGAAGTCGGTGCCGACGGTGTACGCGACCGGGATGAAGGCGGCCTGCATGACCTCCTCGTACGGGATGCCGAGCTCGGCCGCGAACTCCCTTTCCAGCGGCAGGTTCCCGGTGGTCCACACGGTGCCGAGGCCGCGTTCGCGGGCGGCCAGCATGAAGCTCCACGCGGCGGGCAGGATCGATCCCCAGGTGCCGGCCTGGTGGGTGACGGAGAGGCCCTCGGTGCGTCCCTCCACGCAGGGGATGACGTAGGCGGGCACCTCGTGCAGGTGCCGGTGGAGGTGGCCGACGCCCGCGTACACCCGGTCCATCACCCCCGGCGCGACCTCGGCCCTGCGCACGTCCCGGTCGGGCAGCGGCTGGTGGGCGCCGGGCGCGACCAGGCTCGCCCGCCACAGGTCGGCGAGGACGGCCCGGCGGGCCGGGTCGGTGACGATCACGAAGTGCCAGCGCTGCCGGTTGCGGCCGGTGGGCGCCTGGACGGCGAGGTCGACGCACTCCTCCAGGAGGGTCCGGGGCACCGGCCGGGTGAGGTCGAGCCGGTGCCGGACGGCCCGGGTGGTGGAGAGCAGGGTGTCGGAAGTGAGGCGGAGGTTCATGCATGGAGCCTCGTACGGGCCGGACGGGGGCGGGAAGTCCGGCCTTTCACTGAGTGGAAGACGAGGGGGACGGGATGGCGGACGGGGCGGGCGGCAGCGTGGCGGGGCGGCTCTTGTCGGTGCTCGACGCCTTCGGGGACGGCGGTCCGGTGGCGCTGCGGCTGACCGACATCGCGGCGCGGACGGGGCTTCCGGCGCCGACGGCGCTGCGGCTGGTGCGGGAGCTGGTGGCCTGGGGCGGTCTGGAGCGGGGCACGGACGGGCGGTACCGGCTGGGGCTCCGGCTGCGGGTGCTCGGCGCGGCGGCGCCCTGTCCGCGCGGGCTCCTCGACGCGGCGCTGCCGGCGCTGCGGGCGCTGGGCGCCAGGACCGGGGGCCACGCGGACCTCGCGGTGCGCTCCGCCCCTCCGTCCGGCGGGGTGCTGTGCCTGGTGAGCGGGGAGCGGCCGCCGCCGCACGCGACGGCGTACGGGCAGGTGCTGCTGGCCGCCCCACCGGTGGAGCGGCCCCGGTTCACCCGGCACACGGTGGTGGCGCCGGGTGCGCTGGCGGGCCGGCTGGCGCGGGTGCGGGCGGCGGGACTGGCGGTCTGCGCGGAGGAGTTCCGGCTGGGCGAGGTGTCGGTGGCCGCGCCGGTGCGGGGCCCGGCGGGGACGGTCGCCGCGCTGGGCGTGACCGTGCCCACCGGCGTGCCGCTGGACCGGGTGGCGGCGGCGGTCCGGGAGGCGGCTAGGCGGGTACGGCCGCCGGAGCCGCCGCCGTCGTGACGGCCTCCAGCCGCTTGACGAGCCGGCGGACGTGGAGCAGCGGCAGGATGCCGACGACGCCGAAGGACATGTCGATCACCGACCACCAGAAGGGGATGTCCCGGATCGGTCCGCAGATCAGGGCGAGGGGGATGATCCCGGCGCAGGCGATCATGCCGAACTCGACGACCCAGACGTTGCGGACCGGGTCGCGGTAGGGCCCGAGGAAGGCGACGGCGATGACGAGGTGCGCGAAGGCCAGCCAGTCGGTGCCGTAGAGGAGGTACGGGGCCTCCTCCCCGGCCGCCTCGACCCCGCCGGCCACCCGGTGGATCCACTCGGCGAGCCCCGGCAGGGCGTCCGCGACGGGGGCGGCCCATCCCGTCAGGGACGAGTCGAGCCAGCGGAGTTCGGTGACGAGCGGGAAGGCGGTGACCCCGCTCAGCACGAGGCAGACGACGAAGAGGATCAGCCATGCGCGAATGCGCGCGAGAAGGGCTCTCGGCCCGTTCGAGTCGCTCATGAGGGCAGCGTACGCCCCTCTTGAACGTGTTCAGAAACGAGGGTCCTCCGGGTGCGCGGGGGTCACAGCCCGACGATCCCGTTCCAGCGCCTGGTGAACTCCCGTCGTTCGGAGGCGGCGATGTCGCGGGCGATGGCGAGGCGGGTGCGCATCTCCTTGTCGGGGAAGATCAGCGGGTCCTCGGCGAGGGCGGCCAGTTCCCCGTCTCCGGAGTCGGCGAGGACGGCCTGGGCGGCGGGGACGGGGCAGACGTAGTTGACCCAGGCGGCGAGTTCGGCGGCGACCTCGGGCTCGTAGTAGTAGTCGACCAGCTTCTCGGCGTTGGCCTTGTGGCGGGCGAGGTTGGGGACCATCAGCGACTCGGCCCACAGCTCGCCGCCCTCCTCGGGGACGACGAACTCGATGTCGGGGTCGTCGGCCTGGAGCTGGATGACGTCGCCGGAGTACGCCTGGCAGGCCAGCACGTCGCCGGCGGCGAGGTCCTTGATGTAGTCGTTGCCGGTGAAGCGGCGGATGTGCTTCTCGCGGACCAGCGCCTCGATCTGGTCGCAGACGGCGTGGAAGTCGTCGGCGGTCCAGCGGGTGACGTCGGCGCCGTTGCCCTGCATCAGCAGGGAGACGGCCTCGTCGAGGCCGGAGAGGAGGGTGACCTTGCCGCGCAGCTCGGCGTCCCACAGCTGGCGGGTGGAGCGCAGCTCGCGGCCGAGCCTGCGCCGGTTGTAGGCGATGCCGGTGATGCCGGACTGCCAGGGCACGGAGTGGGTGCGGCCGGGGTCGAAGGCGGGGCGGCGCAGCTGGGGGTCGAGGTTGCGGTCGACGTTCGGCTGGGCGGCGCGGTCCATCTCCTGGACCCAGCCGAGGCGGACGAAGCGGGCGGCCATCCAGTCGCTGACGACGATGAGGTCGCGGTCGGTCCGCTGCCCGTTCATGAGGGCCGGTCCGACCTTGCCGAAGAACTCGTCGTTGTCGTTGATCTCCTCGGTGTAGCGGACGGAGATCCCGGTGCGCTCGCGGAAGGCGTCGAGGGTGGGCCGCTTCTGCGTGTCGGTGTCGTCGGTGTCGATGTAGAGCGGCCAGTTGGCGAAGGTGACGCTCCGCTCGCGGGCGGACAGGTCGCGCCCGGCCCGCTCGTCCTCGGCGACGTAGGCGGGCCTCACCCCGCAGGCGGCGAGGAGCCCGGTGGCCCCGGCCGCGCCGAGCCCCCTCAGGACGGACCGGCGGGGGAGGGGGTTTCTGGCGATCGCTCTCACCCGCGAAGCATCCCGTCCGGCCGCGAACCCCCGCAATGGACGGTCCGTCGAGCGGCACGGCACGGCCCCGACACCTTGTCGATCACTGGTCGACGGGTGCCGGGGCCGTACGCGGTGCTACCGGGCGGTTCAGCCCAGGGAGGTCATCACGTGCTTGATGCGCGTGTAGTCCTCGAAGCCGTACGCGGAGAGGTCCTTGCCGTAGCCGGACTTCTTGAAGCCGCCGTGCGGCATCTCGGCGACCAGCGGGATGTGGGTGTTGATCCACACGCAGCCGAAGTCGAGCACCTTGGACATGCGCATGGCGCGCTGGTGGTCCTTGGTCCAGACGGAGGAGGCGAGGGCGTACTCGACGCCGTTGGCGTACTCGACGGCCTGGGCCTCGTCGGCGAAGGGCTGGACGGTGATGACCGGGCCGAAGACCTCGTTCTGGACGATCTCGTCGTCCTGCTTGAGGCCGGAGACGACGGTGGGGGCGTAGAAGTAGCCCTTGTCGCCGACGCGGTGGCCGCCGGCCTCGACCTTGGCGTGGGCCGGGAGGCGGTCGATGAAGCCGGAGACCTGCTTCAGCTGGTTGGCGTTGTTCAGCGGGCCGTAGAGCACGTCCTCGTCGTCCGGCTGCCCGGTCTTCGTCTCGCTCGCGGCCTTGGCGAGGGCGGCGACGAACTCGTCGTGGATGGACTCGTGGACGAGCACGCGGGTGGCGGCGGTGCAGTCCTGGCCGGCGTTGAAGAAGCCGGCGACGGAGATGTCCTCGACGGCCTTGGCGATGTCGGTGTCCTCGAAGACCACGACGGGGGCCTTGCCGCCCAGCTCCAGGTGGACGCGCTTGACGTCCTTGGCCGCCGACTCGGCGACCTGCATGCCGGCCCGGACGGAGCCGGTGATGGAGGCCATCGCCGGGGTCGGGTGCTCGACCATCGCGCGGCCGGTCTCGCGGTCGCCGCACAGGACGTTGAAGACGCCCTTGGGGACGATGGAGCCGATGATCTCGGCCATCAGGACGGTGGAGGCCGGGGTGGTGTCCGAGGGCTTGAGGACGACCGTGTTGCCCGCGGCGAGGGCCGGGGCGAACTTCCACACGGCCATCATCATCGGGTAGTTCCACGGCGCGACCTGCGCGCAGACGCCGACCGGCTCGCGGCGGACGATGGAGGTCATGCCCTCCATGTACTCGCCGGCGGAGCGGCCCTCCAGCAGACGGGCGGCACCCGCGAAGAAGCGGATCTGGTCCACCATCGGCGGGACCTCCTCGCTCGCGGTGAGGGCGACCGGCTTGCCGGTGTTCTCGACCTCGGCGGCGATCAGCTCCTCGGCGCGCTCCTCGAAGGCGTCGGCGATCTTGAGGAGCACCTTCTGGCGCTCGGACGGCGTGGTGTCGCGCCAGGCGGGGAAGGCGGCCGCGGCGGCCTCCATGGCGGCGTCGACGTCGGCCTGGCCGGAGAGCGGGGAGGTGGCGTACACCTCACCGGTGGCCGGGTTGATCACGTCGATGGTGCGGCCGTCGGCCGCGTCGCGGAACTCCCCGTCGATGTAGTTACGCAGCCGGCGCAGCTCGGTGGTCACTTGCCACCCCTCCTGTCACTTTCGTTCCGCACGGCCTTGTGCGGGCGTCCCGATGGGTGAGACACCTCAGCCTACTTGTTCGGCTGACGCTTTCAACAGCCCCGGGCCCCCTCGACTTCGGATTCAGTGCCTCCGGAGCCCGCAGACAACGAATTACATCGCTCCGGGGTTGCGCCACTGCGCATCTCGGTGCACAGTGAGGACGTGGCCAGTCGAAGCGCAGACTCCAGAACCGGAACCGGTTCGTCCCCGACGATCGATGCCGTCTCCCTGGCGATCATCGAGCAGCTCCAGGAGGACGGCCGCCGCCCCTACGCCGCCATCGGCAAGGCCGTCGGCCTCTCCGAAGCGGCCGTGCGGCAGCGCGTCCAGAAGCTCCTCGACCAGGGCGTCATGCAGATCGTCGCCGTCACCGACCCGCTCACCGTGGGCCTGAGGCGACAGGCGATGGTCGGCATCCACGTCGAGGGTGACCTGGATCCGGTCGCGGAGGCGCTCACCGACATGCCCGAGTGCGAGTACGTGGTGATGACCGCGGGCTCCTTCGACCTGATGGTGGAGATCGTCTGCGAGGACGACGACCACCTTCTGGAAGTGATCAACAAGCGGATCCGCACGCTCCCCGGCGTGCGCTCCACCGAGAGCTTCGTCTACCTGAAGCTCAAGAAGCAGACCTACATGTGGGGAACCCGATAGCCGTGACCCAGGACCTCTCCAAGACTGCCTACGACCACCTGTGGATGCACTTCACCCGCATGTCGTCGTACGAGAACAACCCCGTCCCCACCATCGTCCGCGGTGAGGGCACCTACATCTTCGACGACAAGGGCAAGCGCTACCTCGACGGCCTCGCCGGCCTGTTCGTGGTCAACGCCGGCCACGGCCGCAAGGAGCTGGCCGAGGTCGCGTACAAGCAGGCCCAGGAGCTCGCGTTCTTCCCCGTGTGGTCGTACGCGCACCCCAAGGCCGTCGAGCTCGCGGAGCGCCTCGCGGACTACGCCCCGGGCGACCTCAACAAGGTCTTCTTCACCACCGGTGGCGGCGAGGCCGTCGAGACCGCGTGGAAGCTCGCCAAGCAGTACTTCAAGCTCCAGGGCAAGCACACCAAGTACAAGGTCATCTCGCGTGCGGTCGCCTACCACGGCACCCCGCAGGGCGCCCTGTCCATCACCGGCCTGCCGGCCCTGAAGGCCCCCTTCGAGCCGCTGGTCCCCGGCGCGCACAAGGTGCCGAACACCAACATCTACCGCGCCCCGATCCACGGCGACGACCCCGAGGCCTTCGGCCGCTGGGCCGCCGACCAGATCGAGCAGCAGATCCTCTTCGAGGGCCCCGACACCGTCGCGGCCGTCTTCCTGGAGCCGGTGCAGAACGCCGGCGGCTGCTTCCCGCCGCCGCCCGGCTACTTCCAGCGCGTCCGCGAGATCTGCGACCAGTACGACGTGCTCCTCGTCTCCGACGAGACGATCTGCGCCTTCGGCCGCCTCGGCACGATGTTCGCCTGTGACAAGTTCGGCTACGTCCCGGACATGATCACCTGCGCCAAGGGCATGACCTCGGGCTACTCCCCGATCGGCGCCTGCATCGTCTCGGACCGCATCGCGGAGCCGTTCTACAAGGGTGACAACACCTTCCTGCACGGCTACACCTTCGGTGGCCACCCGGTGTCCTCGGCGGTCGCCCTCGCGAACCTGGACATCTTCGACAAGGAAGGCCTGAACCAGCACGTCCTCGACCAGGAGGGCAACTTCTTCGACACCCTGAAGAAGCTGCACGACCTCCCGATCGTCGGCGACGTCCGCGGCAACGGCTTCTTCTACGGCATCGAGCTCGTCAAGGACAAGGCCACCAAGGAGTCCTTCAACGACGAGGAGGTGGAGCGCGTCCTGTACGGCTTCCTCTCCAAGGCGCTGTACGACGCCGGCCTGTACTGCCGCGCCGACGACCGAGGCGACCCGGTCATCCAGCTGGCCCCGCCGCTCATCGCCGACCAGGGCACCTTCGACGAGATCGAGGGCATCCTGCGCAACGTGCTGACCGAGGCGTGGACCAAGCTCTAGGGGTCTCCTCCCCCAGGCACCACGCCGCCCTCACGGCGTGACCCCACGGCCCGGGCGTGCCGCCATCCGAGTGGATGGCGGCGGCCCGGGCCGCGTGCCGTCCGTACAAACGGATCCGAATACTTACGGTGCCCAGTGACCGACAGGCCCGGCCCTCGTTCCCCCGGACGGGGGAACGAAAGAATCGGATCCGACAGAGGTGTACGCGATGGCCCCACCGGACGACGTGCTCTGGGCGCGTTCCCTGCACTGCTCCCTGGGCGGCACGGAGGCCCTCAGCGGCGTCTCCGTCGGTGTCCGCGAGGGCGAGATCCTCGCCGTGACCGGCCCCCGCGGCAGCGGCAAGACCACCCTCCTGCGCTGCCTCTCCGGCGAACTCGCCGCCCAGCAGGGCGAGGTCTGGTTCAACAGCTCCCCCGTCCACACCCTGCCCCCCGCCCGGCGCGACCGGCTCCGCCGCGAACGCTTCGGCTGGATCGGCCCCGAGGCCGGCCTGGTCCCCGAACTCACCGCCTGGGAGAACACCGCCCTCCCCCTGCTGCTGCGCGGCGTCCCCCGCCGGGCCGCGAAGACCGCCGCCGGCGAGTGGCTGGACCGCCTCGACATCGGCACCTGCGCCCGCGTCCGCCCGCACGCCCTCACCCGCTCCCAGCGCCAGCGCACCGCCATCGCCCGCGCGCTCGCCGCCGCCCCCGCCGTCCTCTTCGCCGACGAACCCACCGCCGCCCTGCACCGGGCCGACGGCGCGCAGGTGCTCCGCACCCTCACCGCCGCCGCCCGCTCGCACGGCATCACCGTGCTCCTCGCCACCCTCGACGACGAGGTCGCGGCACTCGCCGACCGCACGGTCACCCTCCGCGACGGCCGCCGGACCGGCGGCACGCCGCCCGCCACGGGGGCGGAGGGCGTCGCCGCGTGCTCGCTCTCCGTCTAGTCCGCGGCTCCCACCCGCTCGTCCAGCTGCGGCGGCTCCTCGTCGCCGCGGCCGCCGCCGGCGTGGGCTTCCTGCTGCTGTGCACCCTCGGTTACGCCGTCGGCCACCCCGCGCACTCCTCCGCCTCCGTCCTCCGGCTGCTGTGGTGCGCGCTGCCGATCGCCGCCACCGTCCAGTTCGCCGTCGCCGTCGCCCGCACCGACCCGGCCACCCGGCCCCGCCCCGGGCTCTCCTCCGCCGGCCTCGGCCCGGCCCGGCTCACCGCCATCGCCGCCGCCTCCACCGCGGTCGCCTGCACCCTCGGCTCCCTGGTCGCCCTCCTCCTCTACCTGCACCTGCGCGGCGACATCACCGGCCTCCCCTTCGACGGGGCCGCCGCCGGGCTCCTCGCCGCCGACCAGCCGCTGCCGCTGGCCGCCGCCCTCACCCTGCTCGCGATCGTGCCCGTCGCCGGCAGCGTCGCCGCCGGCCTCGCCCTGCGCCCCCGCGGCGCCCGGGCCCCCGCCCCCGAGGGCGCCGCCCGGCCCGTCCCCACCGGACTGCCCTGGGGCGTCGCGCTCGTCGCCGCCGGCCTCGCCGTGGAGACGTACGCGGGCCGCGGCGGCGGGGCGGGCGTCGCCCTGCCCGGCCGCTTCGACGGCTCCCCCGGCGGCGTCCTCGCCGGCTGGGTCCTCACCGCCGCCGGCCTCGCGCTCGCCGGGCCCGGCCTCACCCACCTGTGCGGCCGGCTCCTCCAGACCGCCCGTCCCGGAGCCGTACGCCTCCTCGCCGGCCGGGTCCTCATGACCGAGGCCACCCGCATCGGCCGCCCCCTCGGCGTGGTCTGCGCGGTCCTCTCCGGCACCCTCGCCGCCGCCACCCTGTACGGCGCCGCCGGCGGCGGCACCGCCTTCGGACCGCTCACCGGCCTCGGCGCCGGCGTCGTCATGGCCTGCACCACGGCGACCCTGCTGACCGCCGCCCTGGAATCCCGCCAGTGCCGGACCCACACCGCCGAGGCCCTCCAGCGGCTCGGCGCCCCGCCGACCGTGCTGCGCACCGCCGCCCTGCTCCGGGCCGGCGCGCTGACCGCCGTCTTCCTCCCCCTCACCTGGCTGATCGGCGAACTGGCGGCCCTGCCGCTGACCGCCTGAGGGCCCGGAGAACCAGCGGGCCCCGTCGCCACGGGCCGCCTATCGTGGGCCCATGGCGACGCCCCCACCCCCACCCCGCCCCCGCCGGGGCGGGCGCGAGATCCACACCACGGGCGAGTTCGACGCGGCCCTCGCCCGGCCCGGCGGCCTCGCCGGGCTCCGGATCCAGTCCGTCGACCTCACCGACCGCACCTTCGCCCTCCTCACCGCCTCCACCGCGACGACCGTCTTCCTCGGCTGCCCCATGGAACCGGAGGCGGCGGCCAAGGTCGGGGCGGACGGCGCACTGGTCTTCCCGCCCGTCCCCGACCTCCCCTTCGACCCGTACCGCAACCGGCTCTACACCCCGGACGAGCTGTACGAGGGCGTGACCGGGCCCGGCGGCTACCAGGCCACCCCCGACGCCCTCTCCCACGCCTGGTTCGGCACCACCCGCGCCGACGGCGACGTCCTCTCCTCCATGCTCCGCTCCCTCCACGACGACGCCGTCGGCGACGCCCTCGACGAGCACCTCGCCGGCCGGCGGGTCGTCGGCGTCATGGGCGGCCACGCCATGGTCCGCGGCGGCGGGGCGTACGCGGGCGCGGCCCGCCTCGGCCGCACCCTCGCCCGCGCCGGATACACGGTCGCGACCGGCGGCGGACCCGGCGCGATGGAGGCCGCGAACCTCGGCGCCTACACGGCCCCCTTCGACGACCCGGCCCTCGACGACGCCCTCGCCCTCCTCGCGAGGACCCCGTCCTTCACCCCCTCGGTGACCGCGTGGGCCCGCGCCGCCTTCGCCGTACGGGCGCTGCTCCCCGGCGGCGGCGACTCGACCGGCATCCCCACCTGGTTCTACGGCCACGAACCGCCCAACGCCTTCGCCGGCCACATCGCCAAGTACTTCGCCAACGCCCTCCGCGAGGACGGCCTCCTGGCCCGCTCCACCGCCGGCCTCGTCTTCCTCCCCGGCGCCGCCGGCACCGTCCAGGAGATCTTCGACACCGCCACCCCGAACTACTACGACGCCCCCGGCACCCCCATGGTCCTCGTCGACCGCACCCACTGGACCACCAGCCTCCCCGCCTGGCCCCTCCTCGAAGCCCTCGCCGGGAACCGCCCCATGGCCACCCGCGTCGCCCTCGTCGACTCCGTCGACGAGGCCCCGGCGGCACTGGCCCGGCTGGGAGCCGCGTAGGTGGACCTCTTCGTGTGCGCGGGCTGCGGGGCGGAGCTGTCGGTGCCGGTGGAGCGGGTGGCGCTGCCCCCGGAGGCCCACGCCTGGATGCCCGCGCTCATGGAACCGGGGACCTACGCCGTCGACCCCGACCCGTGGGGACGGCCGTGGCGGCACCGGGAGGAGATCGGCGCTTCCGAGGCCGCGGCCCTCGGGGTGTACGCGCCGCTGTACGCCGTCGCCACCGGCCCCCGGAACATGATCGTGCTCGCCCCGGGCGACACCCGCGGCACCCGGCTGCTGCCCGAGCGGTCCGGCGACTCCTGCCTCGGCGTGGTCGCGGGCGACGAACCCGGCCTGCTGTGCGCCGGCTGCGGGCTCGGCGTCGGCTTCCGCGAGGACGACTGCGGGGTCCGGCAGACGGTCCGGTACGACCCCGGGGCCGTCGTCCGGCGGTCCCTCGGCGTCCCGCCGCCGGCCGCCCCGGTCCGGCTGCTGCCTCCGGTCGACCCGGAGGGCCACTGGGACGTGCGCTGGACGGCCGCGGCCGGAACCGCGCTCGCCCGGCTGCTGGCCGCCTCCGGCGGCCGGGCCCTGCGCCTGCCCGCCGGGCTGCCGACCGTGATGTTCGGCCGGGCCGTCGAGCGGCTGCTCCCCGCCGGGCCGCCCTTCCTGACCGTGGGCCTGGCCGGTCCCGGCCTTCCCGGGACGGACGCCGACATCGTCCTCGTCCCGGCCGACCGGCGGACCGGAGAGCCCTGGCGGCCGGCCGGGGACGCCGTGCCCGTCCCGCTCCCCGCCCCCGTCTGGGCCCGACTGACGGGGGCCGGCGAGACCTCGCCGACGCCGGTGTCCGGGACGCTGCCCGCCCAGGTCGTCCGCGACGACTACCCGCACCCGGACCGCCCCGCGTACCTCTTCCACCCCGACCACCGCACGCTCCGCAGGACCCTCGCCCGGATGCCCGAGGTCCGGCAGCCCTGGCTGCGCGCCCTCTACGACCGGCTCTGACCGCCCGGCCCGCCCCCGCCCTTCGCCTCGTCCCCGTCCAGCACCACGACCTCCTCCGTCCGGAAGGCCACTGTCACCTCCGCGCCCACCTCCGGCACCTCCCGCAGCGGGAGTTCGGCCTCCAGCGGCGGGCCGTCCGCCGGGCGCAGCACGACCGTGACGTGGTGGCCGCGGAAGGTGCGGGACTCGACCCGGCAGGCGAGGCCCCCGTCCGTCACGAGGACGCCGGCCGGGCGGACCAGGAGGGTGCGGGAGCCCTGCGGGGAGCCGTCCGGGACCGGGATCCGGCCCCACGCCGTCTCCGCCACCGCGCCGGACACCGTCGCCGGGACGACGTTCTCGAAGCCGAGGAAGCGGGCGACGAACTCCGAGCCCGGCTGCCGCCACACGTCCACCGGCGTGCCCGAGCGCACGATCCGGCCGTCCCGCATGACCACCACCCGGTCCGCGAGGGCGAACGCCTCGCCCTGGTCGTGGGTGACGGCGAGGACCGTCGTGCCGAGCCGCCCGAAGAGCGCCCGCAGCTCCACCACGAGGCGCTCCCGCAGCCCCCGGTCCAGCTGCCCCAGCGGCTCGTCCAGCATCAGGAGCCGGGGCCTCGGCGCGAGCGCCCGCGCCAGCGCCACCCGCTGCTGCTCGCCGCCGGACAGCGCGGCGACCGACCGGCGCCCGGCGCCCGGCAGCCCGACCAGGTCGAGGAGCTCCCCGACCCGCGCGGCCCGCTCCTCCTTCGGCACCCCGTGCATCCGGGGCCCGAAGGCCACGTTCCCGGCGACGTCCTTCTGCGGGAAGAGCTGGTGGTCCTGGAACATGAGGCCCACCCCGCGCCGGTGCGCCGGCACCCCCGCCTGGTCGGCGCCGCCCAGCAGCACCCGGCCGGCGTCCAGCGCCTGGAGCCCGGCGACGGCCCGCAGCAGCGTCGACTTGCCGGACCCGCTCGGCCCGAGCACGCACACGATCTCGTGCTCGCCGACCGTCAGGTCCACCGCGTCGAGGACCGCCCGCGCCCCGAACCGCACCGTCGCTCCGTCAAGGGTCAGCATCAGAACTCCCCGGTGGTCCGGTCGGTCCGCAGCCGTTCGAGCAGCAGCAGGGACACCGCGCACACCACCATCAGAATCGTCGACAGGGCCATCGCCTGCCCGTAGTTGAGCTCGCCCGGCCTGCCGAGCAGCCGCGCCACCGCGACCGGCAGCGTCGGGTTGTCGGGCCGGGCGATGAAGACCGTCGCGCCGAACTCGCCCAGCGACACCGCGAAGGCGAACCCGGCCGCGATGAGCAGCGCCCGCCGCACCAGCGGCAGGTCGACCTCCCGCCAGGCCCGCCACGGCGACGCCCCGAGCACCGCCGCCGCCTCCCGCAGCCGCTGGTCCACCGCCCGCAGCACCGGCAGCATCGTCCGTACGACGAACGGCACGCCGACCAGCGCCTGCGCGAGCGGTACGAGGATCCAGCTGGCCCGCAGGTCGAACGGCGGCTCGTCCAGCGTGATGAGGAACCCGAAGCCGACGGTCACCGCCGACACTCCGAGCGGCAGCATCAGCAGCGCGTCGAAGCCCCGCACGAGCCGCCCGGCCCGCCGGGTCAGCGCCGCCGCCGCGAGCCCGCCGACCACCACCGCGATGGCGGTGGCGGCGACCGCGTACCGCAGCGAGTTCCCCACCGCCTCCAGCGGCGGCACCAGGAACGTCCCCGACGCGTCGAGCGACCCCAGCGCCCGGTAGTAGCGGAGCCCGTACCCCTCCGGCGTGGCGAAGGAACGCTCCACCAGGACGCCCAGCGGCAGCAGGACCAGCAGCGCCACCGACACCAGCACCCCGCCGAGCAGCGCCCACTGCCCGGCCCCGCGCGGCGGGCGCGCGGTCAGCTCCGGGGAGACGAGCCGCAGCGACGTCTCCCGGCGCCGCACCGTCCGCGCGTGCACGGCGAGGATCGCGCCGACCGCCGCGAACTGCACGAGCGTCAGCACGGCCGCCGTCCGCAGGTCGAGCAGCCGGGCCGTCTGCCGGTAGATCTCGGCCTCCAGCGTCGTGTACGCGTCCCCGCCGAGGATCTGCACGACGCCGAACGACGTGAACGTGAACAGGAAGACCATCAGCGCCGCCGCCGACACCGCCGGCACCAGCGCCGGCAGCGTCACCGTCCGCCACGCCGCCCAGCGGGACGCCCCGAGCACCCGGGCCGCCTCCTCCTGGCGCGGGTCGAGCTGCGCCCACAGCCCGCCGACGGTCCGGACGACGACCGCGTAGTTGAAGAAGACGTGCGCGAGGAGGATCGCCCACACCGTGGTGTCGAGCCGCAGCCCCCACAGCTCGTCGGTGAACCCGCCGCGCCCCACGAGCGCCAGGAAGGCCGTGCCGACGAGCACCGTGGGCAGCACGAACGGCACGGTCACCACCGCCCGCAGCACGCCCTTCCCGGGGAAGGCGAAGCGGGCGAAGACGTACGCCCCCGGCAGTGCCACGAGCAGCGTCAGACCGGTGGAGGCGGCCGCCTGCCAGACGGTGAAGCCGAGCACGCCGAGGATGTCGGACCGGCCCAGGGTCGTGCCGATCTCCCCGAGGTCCCAGGCGCCGTCCGGCCGCAGCCCGCGCTCGACGATCGACACGACGGGCCAGGCGAAGAAGACCGCGAAGAACGCGACGGGCAGGACCATCAGGCCCAGCCGCGCCGCGTTCCCCCTCAGGTCGCGCCTCACTTCAGGACGAGCGACGACCACTGCTGGATCCACGCCTCGCGGTTCTCCGTGATCTTCTCGGGAGCCACCGTCTCCGGCTTCTCGACGACCACGCCGTGCTTCGTGAACAGCTCCGGCAGGGCCGCGTCCTTCGCCACCGGGTTCACGAACATCTGGAGCGGCATGTCGTCCTGGAACTTCTTCGAGACCAGGAAGTCGATCAGCGCCTTGCCGCCCTCGGGGTTCTTCGCCCCCTCCAGCAGGCCCGCGAACTCGATCTGCCGGAAGCAGGTGCCGGTGGACACGCCGGTGGGGGCCTCCTTCGGCTGCGGGTCCGCGTACAGCACCTCGACCGGCGGGCTGGAGGCGTAGGAGACGACCAGCGGGCGGTCGCCCTTGGCCTCCTTGCCGCCGGCCGAGCCGGAGAACTCCTGGTTGTAGGCGAGCTCCCAGCTGTCGACGGTCCGCACGCCGTTCGCCTTCAGCTTCTTCCAGTAGTCCTGCCAGCCCTCGTCGCCGTACTTCGCGACGGTGCCGAGGAGGAAGCCGAGGCCCGGGGAGGACCGCTCGGGGTTCTCCACCACGAGGAGGTCCTTGTACTCCGGCTTCGCCAGGTCGTCGAAGGTCTGCGGCGGCGCCAGCTTCTTGTCGGCGAAGTACTTCTTGTCGTAGTTGACGCAGACGTCGCCGGTGTCGACCGGCGTGACCCGCTCGTCCAGCTTGAAGGTCTCCGGGATCCGGTCCGCGCCCTTCGCCTCGTACGGCACGAAGATGCCGTTGTCGACGGCGCGGGAGAGCAGGGTGTTGTCCACGCCGAAGAAGACGTCGCCCTGCGGGGAGCCCTTGGTCAGGATCTCCTTGTTGACGGCCTCGCCCGCGTCACCGGCCTTCAGCACCTTCACGGTGAGACCGGTCTGCTTCGTGAACTCCGCCAGCACCTCCTTGGAGGCGTTGAAGGAGTCGTGGCTGACCAGGGTCACGGTCTTCGGCGCGGGCGCCCCGGTCTTCCCCGCGGCCTCGCGGGCGTCCTCGGTGGAGCAGGCGGCGAGGCCCGTGACTCCGAGCGCCGCGGCCAGGGCGACGGCGGCGGCCTTCTTGGTGTGCATGTGTTGTCCTCCTGGGTGGGACCAGGAAGAGACGCGGCCCTGCCCGCGGCCGGCGGGACCGGACGCGGGCAGGGCGCAACAGCTCGAGTTACGACCGAACTTCCTACCCGGAATGACCCGGGCGAGGTTCAGAGGGTCTGCGGTCTACGGTCACCGCACTCTCAGCGCTGTGGCGCTCCCCTGTCGGAATATGCAGATGTGTTCGAGCACAGGGTACAAGGTCAGCGTTCGGCGGCCGCGAGCTGTCCACAGGCGCCGTCGATCTCCTGGCCGCGGGTGTCGCGGACGGTCACCGGCACGCCGTGCCGGGCGATCGCCTCGACGAACGCCTTCTCGTCCTCCGGGCGGGACGCGGTCCACTTCGAGCCCGGCGTCGGGTTCAGCGGGATCAGGTTGACGTGGACCCGCTTGCCCTTGAGCAGCCTGCCCAGCAGGTCACCGCGCCAGGCCTGGTCGTTGATGTCCCGGATGAGGGCGTACTCGATGGAGACCCGGCGGCCGGACTTCTCCGCGTACTCCCAGGCGGCGTCCAGCACCTCCCGGACCTTCCAGCGGGTGTTCACCGGCACCAGCGTGTCCCGCAGCTCGTCGTCCGGGGCGTGCAGCGAGACCGCGAGCCGGCACTTGAAGCCCTCGTCGGCGAAGCGCAGCATCGCCGGCACGAGGCCGACCGTGGAGACGGTGATCCCGCGCTGCGACAGGCCGAGGCCGTCGGGCTCGGGGTCGGTCAGCCGGCGGATGGCGCCGACGACCCGCTTGTAGTTGGCGAGCGGCTCGCCCATCCCCATGAAGACGATGTTCGACAGCCGCGCGGGCCCGCCGGGGACCTCGCCGTCGCGCAGCGCGCGCATGCCGTCGACGATCTGGTGCACGATCTCCGCGGTCGACAGGTTCCGGTCGAGACCGGCCTGGCCGGTCGCGCAGAACGGGCAGTTCATGCCGCAGCCGGCCTGCGAGGAGATGCACATCGTCACCCGGTCCGGGTAGCGCATCAGCACCGACTCGACGAGCGTGCCGTCGTGCAGCCGCCACAGGGTCTTGCGGGTGGTGTCGTCGTCGCACGAGATGTGCCGCACCACCGACATCAGGTCGGGCAGCAGCTCCCCGGCCAGCTTCTCCCGCGAGGCGGCCGGGATGTCCGTCCACTCGGCGGGGTCGTGCGCGTACCGCGCGAAGTAGTGCGTCGACAGCTGCTTGGCGCGGAAGGGCTTCTCGCCGATCGCGGCGACGGCCTCCTTCCGCTCCGCGGGCGTCAGGTCGGCGAGGTGCCGCGGCGGCTTCTTGGCCCCGCGGGGGGCGACGAAAGTGAGTTCTCCGGGGGCCGGACGAGCCACGGCGGCGTCTCTCCTCAAACAGGCACGAGGTCGGACGTCCCGCGACGGCGGGGAGCACGGCACGGCGGTGCCGGAGCGACCTCACTGGACCGTCCCCGCGGCGGCGAGGACGACGAAAGGGCCCGGACCGCACGGCCCGAGCCCTTCCAGAGTACCCGCTGTCCGTCAACCCGCTCCGACGGACGGGACGAGCGACCGCGCGGTCACCCGGTGCCCTCCGGCGGCACGGAAGGACTTCCGCTCAGCCCGTGCCCACGAACAGCGCCAGCAGCAGCCACACCACCGGCGCGGTCGGCAGCAGCGAGTCCAGGCGGTCCATGATGCCGCCGTGGCCCGGCAGCAGGGTGCCCATGTCCTTGATGCCGAGGTCCCGCTTGATCATCGACTCGCCGAGGTCGCCGAGCGTCGCGCTCGCCGCCACCGCCAGGCCGAGGACCAGGCCCTGCCACCAGGTGCCGTCGTCGATCAGGAACTGCATGCACAGCGCGCCGGCCGCCATCGCGAAGGCCACCGCGCCGAGCAGGCCCTCGCGGGTCTTGCCGGGGCTGATCCGCGGCGCCAGCTTGTGCTTGCCGAAGCGCCAGCCCACCGCGTACGCCCCGGTGTCGCTGACCACCGTGAGCAGCAGGAAGGTCAGCACCCGCCACGGACCGTCGTCCGCGGTCAGCAGCATCGCCACGAACGTCGCCAGGAACGGCACGTAGAACGCCGCGAAGACACCTGCCGTGACGTCCTTCAGATACCCCTCGGGGGGTTCCGTCATCCGCCACACGAGCACCGCGAGCGCCGTCAGGGCCATCGCGACCCAGGCGCCCTCGGGGCCCCGCACGTACCCGGCGACGACCATCGCCGCGCCACCGACCGCGAGCGGCACCAGCGGCGCCTTGATCGCCTTGCGCTCCTGGAGCCGGGAGGTCAGCTCCCACAGGCCGACGACCACGGCCACCGCCACCACGCCGACGAACGCCGGCTTCCAGATGAACAGCGACGCGATGATCACGGCCCCGAGCCCGACGCCGACCCCTATGGCCGCGCCCAGGTCCCGGCCCGCGCTCTTCTTCTGCCGGGGCGCGGGGGCCTCGGACGGCGGAGGAGGCGGTACGGGGCTGGGCATGGGCTCCTGCGGGTGCTCGTGCGGGGTCTCGTCACGGAACAGGGGACCGCTCGGGTGAGCGGCCCCCCGTCCGTGTCCGTCCTGGAATCCGCCGGCGGGTACGTCGGGCACGATGGGCATGGGCCGAGTCTGCGCCGCCCGGTGCCGATCGTGGGCGGGACCCGCCGGGGCAGGCCCCTGGTCGGGTCCGCCGAGACCGGAACCGGCCGCCGGCGCCCCCCAGGATGAGTCGTTCATCAGACCTCGAGGAGCTCGGCTTCCTTGTGCTTCAGCAGCTCGTCCACCTGCGCGACGTACTTCGCGGTGGTGTCGTCGAGCTCCTTCTCCGCACGGCGGACCTCGTCCTCGCCGGACTCCTTGTCCTTGACGAGCTTGTCGAGGGCGTCCTTGGCCTTGCGGCGGACCGAGCGGATGGAGACCTTCGAGTCCTCGGCCTTGGTCCGCGCGACCTTGATGTAGTCGCGGCGGCGCTCCTCCGTCAGCTCGGGGAAGTTCACCCGGATGATGCTGCCGTCGTTGCTGGGGTTCACACCCAGGTCCGAGTCGCGGATGGCCTGCTCGATGTTGCGCAGCGCGCTCTTGTCGAACGGGGTCACCACGGCCATGCGCGGCTCCGGCACCGAGAACGACGCCAGCTGGTTGATGGGAGTGAGGGCGCCGTAGTAGTCGGCCACGATCTTGTTGAACATCGCCGGGTGCGCACGGCCGGTGCGGATCGCGGCGAAGTCCTCCTTGGCGACCACGACGGCCTTCTCCATCTTCTCCTCGGCCTCGAGGAGGATTTCTTCGATCACCACTTGCTCCTGCGTGTCGTCGCGTTGTGTCGGTTGAGGGCGGGCCTGGGTCAGGCCCGGGTGCCCTGGTCGCTCACGAGTGTGCCGATCTTCTCACCCGTCACGGCACGCGCGATATTGCCCTCGGCGAGCAGTTCGAAGACGAGGATCGGGAGCTTGTTGTCGCGGCACAGGGTGATGGCGGTGGCGTCGGCGACCTTGAGGTCGCGGGTGATGACCTCGCCGTACTCCAGCGCGTCGAACTTGACCGCGTTGGGGTTGGTCTTGGGGTCGGAGTCGTAGACGCCGTCCACCCCGTTCTTGCCCATGAGCAGGGCTTCTGCGTCGATCTCCAGGGCGCGCTGGGCGGCGGTGGTGTCCGTGGAGAAGTACGGCATGCCCATGCCCGCACCGAAGATGACCACGCGGCCCTTCTCCAGGTGGCGCACGGCGCGCAGCGGGATGTACGGCTCGGCGACCTGGCCCATGGTGATGGCGGTCTGGACGCGGGAGTCGATGCCCTCCTTCTCCAGGAAGTCCTGGAGGGCGAGGCAGTTCATCACGGTGCCGAGCATGCCCATGTAGTCGGAGCGGGCCCGGTCCATGCCGCGCTGCTGGAGCTCGGCGCCCCGGAAGAAGTTGCCGCCGCCGATGACGATGGCGATCTCGGCGCCGTCGCGGACGACGGCCGCGATCTCACGCGCGATGGCGTGCACGACGTCGGGGTCGACACCGAGACCGGTACCGCCGGAGAAGGCTTCTCCGGACAGCTTCAGCATGTAGCGGCCGAGCTTCTTGCCGCTCTTGTCGTCGCCCTGTACGGCGCCCTGGTTCATGGAGATCTCCTCGTGCACATACGAAGAAGGCCATTGCCTTGGGTCCCTCGTGGGTTTCCCGTACGGCAATGGCCTCCTCGTCACATCTGCGGTCGTCCCGCACGGGGCGGGACGACTGTCTCAGACCCTACCCGGGTCCGGTGTCCGTCGCGTGGACGCAGCGGACTCAGATGCCGACCTTGATGCGGGTGAAGCGCTTCAGGGTGACACCGGCCTCGTCCAGGATCTGCTGGACGGACTTCTTGTTGTCCAGGGCGTACGGCTGGCCGAGCAGCGTGGCGTCCTTGAAGAAGCCGTTGACGCGACCCTCGACGATCTTGGCGATCGCGGCCTCGGGCTTGCCCTCGGCGCGGGTGGTCTCCTCGGCGATGCGCCGCTCGGACTCGACGACCTCGGCCGGGACGTCCTCACGGGTGAGGTACTTCGGCGCGAAGGCGGCGATGTGCTGGGCGACGCCCTTGGCGACCTCGGCGTTCTCCTTGTCGAGCTCGACGAGGACGCCGATCTGCGGCGGGAGGTCCGGCATGGTGCGGTGCATGTACGCGGAGACGTAGCCGTCGGCGTACGCGGCGAAGCGGTCGAGGACGATCTTCTCGCCGAGGTTGGCGTTGGCCTCGTCCACGAAGGCCTGCACGGTCTTGCCGGCCTCGATCTCGGAGGCGAGCAGCGTCTCGATGTCGGCCGGCTTGGTGGCGGCGACGTGCGCGGCCAGCGCGTTGGCGACGGCGAGGAACTTGTCACCCTTGGCGACGAAGTCCGTCTCGCACTTCAGCTCGACGAGGACGCCGGAGGTGTTGTCGTCGGCGATGAGGGAGACCACGGCGCCGTTCTCGGCGGAGCGGCCCTCACGCTTGGCGACACCCTTCTGGCCCTTGATGCGCAGGGCCTCGACGGCCTTGTCGACGTCGCCGTCGGCCTCTTCGAGGGCCTTCTTGCAGTCCATCATGCCGGCGCCGGTGAGCTCACGGAGCTTCTTGACGTCAGCGGCGGTGTAGTTCGCCATGAGTCTGTTTCTCTCTCGAAGTCAGAAAGATCTACGAAGATCTGCGGCGGGACGGCGGGGGCTTCATGGGCCCCCGCCGTCACCGACCGTGGTTTTCCGGAGTGCGGAAGGGTCAGGCCTGCTCGGCCGGAGCCTCGGCCTCGGCGGCCGGGGTCTCGACCTGGGCCTCGGCCTCGACGGCCTTCTCGGTCTCGGCGGAGGACTGGACCTCGGCGGCCTCGTCCTTCTTCTCGCCCTCGAGCAGGTCGCGCTCCCACTCGGCGAGCGGCTCGCCGGCGGCCTTCTCGCCCGGCTTCGAGTCACCGGTCGCGGCACCGGAACGGGCGATGAGGCCCTCGGCGACGGCGTCGGCGATCACGCGGGTGAGCAGGGTGACGGAACGGATCGCGTCGTCGTTGCCCGGGATCTTGTAGTCGACCTCGTCGGGGTCGCAGTTGGTGTCGAGGATCGCGACGACCGGGATGTTGAGCTTGCGAGCCTCGCCGACGGCGATGTGCTCCTTCTTGGTGTCGACGATCCAGACGGCGCTCGGCACCTTCTGCATCTCGCGGATACCACCGAGGGTCTTCTCCAGCTTGGCCTTCTCGCGCGAGAGGACCAGGAGCTCCTTCTTGGTGAGACCCGACGCCGCGACGTCCTCGAAGTCGATCTGCTCGAGCTCCTTGAGGCGCTGCAGACGCTTGTAGACGGTCGAGAAGTTGGTGAGCATGCCACCCAGCCAGCGCTGGTTGACGTACGGCATGCCGACGCGCGTCGCCTGCTCGGCGATGGCCTCCTGGGCCTGCTTCTTCGTACCGACGAACATGACGGAACCGCCGTGGGCGACCGTCTCCTTGACGAACTCGAAGGCGCGGTCGATGTACGACAGCGACTGGAGCAGGTCGATGATGTAGATGCCGTTGCGCTCCGTGAAGATGAAGCGCTTCATCTTCGGGTTCCAACGACGGGTCTGGTGACCGAAGTGGACGCCGCTCTCCAGCAGCTCCCGCATCGTGACGACGGCCATGGCCGTATCTCCTTGGGTTTCTCGGTTGTGTTCCTGACGCCCCGGCGCGCCGTGCCACGAAGGACCGAAAGGCGCTGCCACCACTCCCGACTCTCGCCGGAAGGCCGATGGCGGGGCGTGCGAAGTCGACCCGGTGACCCGGGTCGCCATAGGAAGTGTACGGGAACCAGGGAGCGGCGGGTGACGGCACTGTCCACAGGCAGCCCGTCATCCACAGAAAACGCCCGCCCCCGTCACACCCCCCGCCCGGCGGACAAGCTCACCCCATGAACACCACGACGCTCCTCCTCGCCCTCGCCCTCTGCTGGCCCCTCGGCCCACCCGCCCCCGACATCGTCCGCCCCTGGCAACCCCCCACCGGCCCCTACGCCCCCGGCCACCGCGGCATCGACCTCGCCGCCCCCGAAGGCACCACCGTCCACGCCCCCGCCGACGGCACCGTCACCTTCGCCGGCCCCGTCGGCGGCCGCGGCGTCCTCACCCTCACCCTCCCCCACACCGGCACACCCCCGCTCCGCACCACCTTCTCCCCCGTCACCCCCCTCACCCGCACCGGCGACCACGTCCGGGCAGGAACTCCCCTCGCCCGCGTCGCCCCCGGCACCCACTGCCCCGAAACCTGCCTCCACTGGGGCCTCCTCCGCGGCAAGCAGTACCTCGACCCCCTGCTGCTCCTGCACAGGGCACCTTCACGACTGCTGCCTCTGCTGAGCTGAGGAACTGGGAGGGGAGGAGGGGAGGGGGAGGGGAGGGGGAGGGGGAGGGGAGGGGGGAGCCCCCCGGAGCATCAGGAGGTGGGGCCGGTCACTCCGTGGAGGGCCATGGTCACGGCGGCCTCGGTGATGAGGGTGGGGTCTTCGGCGGCGCCCAGTTCGATGCGGCGGACGGCGGCGTCGACGACGCCCTGGAGGAGCATGGCGCCGAGGCGGGGTTCTGGGGTGCCGAGGGCGGCGAGGGCTTCGACGACCATGGTGACGAGGCCGCCGTGGGCGGCGCGGATCTTCTCGCGGGCTCCGTCGTCGAGCTCGCCGGCCGAGATGGCGACGACGGCGCGGTGGCGGCGGTCGCCGACGAGGTCCAGCTGCTTGCGGACGTAGGCGGCGACCTTGGCCTCGGGGGTGTCGGCGTCGGCCATGGCGAGTTCGACCTCGGCGGCCCAGACGGGGAAGTCGACGGCGCAGAGTTCCTCGACGACGGCGGCGCGGGAGCGGAAGTACTCGTAGACCGAGGAGCGGGCGAGGCCGGTGCGCTCGGCGAGCGCGGGGAAGGTCAGCGCCTCCGTCCCGCCCTCGGACAGCAGGGAGCGCGCGGCGTCCAGCAGGGCGCCGCGCTGCATGGTCCGGTGCTCGGCCACGGAGGCCGCTCGAATCCTGGGCACGGCTCCACTGTACGACCGGTGGGGCGGGGTCAGCGCCCGACGTCGGCCAGCTTGGCCCGGAGCTGGAGGACGGATTTGGTGTGGATCTGGCTGACGCGGCTCTCGGTGACGCCGAGGACGTGGCCGATCTCGGCGAGGGTCAGGCCCTCGTAGTAGTAGAGCGTGACGACGGTCTTCTCCCGTTCGGGGAGGGTGTTGATGGCGCGGGCGAGGAGCCGGCGCAGTTCGCGGTCCTCGGCGACCTCGACGGGATTGTCGGCGGCCGTGTCCTCCAGGGTGTCCATGAGGGAGAGCCGGTCGCCGCCCTCGCCGCCGACGTGCAGCAGTTCTTCGAGGGCGACGACGTTGGCGAGGGACAACTGGCTGAAGACGGCGTGGAGTTCTTCGAGCTGGATGCCGAGTTCGGCGGCGACCTCGCTCTCGCTGGGGGTGCGGCGGAGCTGGGCTTCCAGGGTGGCGTAGGCGCGCTCGACGTTGCGGGCCTTCTGGCGGACGGAGCGGGGGATCCAGTCGAGGGCGCGGAGCTCGTCGATCATCGCGCCGCGGATGCGGGTGATGGCGTAGGTCTCGAACTTGATGGCGCGCTCGACGTCGAACTTCTCGATGGCGTCGATGAGGCCGAAGACTCCGGAGGAGACGAAGTCCGCCTGTTCCACGTTGGACGGCAGGCCGACGCTGACGCGTCCGGCGACG
The DNA here is from genome assembly GCF_014654895.1 of Streptomyces filamentosus. Lineage (GTDB taxonomy): Bacteria > Actinomycetota > Actinomycetes > Streptomycetales > Streptomycetaceae > Streptomyces > Streptomyces filamentosus. The sequence continues at coordinate 1,053,363 of NZ_BNBE01000001.1, forward strand.
TATTTGACGAGGGGCGAGTAGTGCAGGATCAGCTGTTCCCGCAGCCGCTCGTCGCCGGTGGTCTTGTACGAGCGCCAGAGTTCGTCGAGGGAGGTCGGCGCGGGCGGCCGCACGGTGCCCCGGGCTGCTGGGGGCACCGCAGCGCGGTCAGACCCGGAGGTGTGCTGGGGCATGCGTTGCCTTGAGCCGTTCTGCTGTCGGGTGTGTCGGTCTGGGTGTCCTGTGGGGAATCCTGGTGAGCGTAGCGTGAGTGCGGTGTCGCGGTGAGCGAACAGGAGCGGATGGTGCCGGTCCGGGGGGACGTGGTCGGCCACACCTTCGAACCGGGGCCGTGGCACGTGTCGGCCCCGTGGGCGTGACCGAGAGAACTCGGTTGTTCATCGGCTTCACCTTTTCACCCGAATGCGCCGGGTCAAGGAGCGCCTCGCCGCGCGTTCGACACCGGTTTGCCGCTGTTCGTCAACCTCCATCCGTCGCCGTCCCGCTCGGCGTGGCCGAGGGCGTGGAGTTCGTACAGCCGGGCGAGGGCGTCGTCGGGGGTGGTTCCGGCGCGGCGGGCGATCTCCGTGGTGGGGGCGGGTGGGTGGGTGGGGAGGGCTTCGAGGACCTGGGCGGCGGCGGGGGCGAGGAGGTCCCTGGGGAGGACGGGGCCGCGGCGGGCGGGGGCGAGGTCGCCGATGGCTCCGACGAGTTCGACGATCTCGTCGGCGTCGGTGACGAGGGTGGCGCCGCCGCGCAGGAGTTCGTGGACGCCGGCGGAGAGGGCGCTGGTGACGGGGCCGGGGACGCCCATGGTGTGGCGGCCGAGGCGGGTGGCGGCGCGGGCGGTGACGAGGGAGCCGCTGCGGTGCTGGGCTTCGACGACGACGGTGCCGCGGGTGAGGGCGGCGATGACGCGGTTGCGGAGGATGAAGCGGCTGGGGGTGGGGTGGCTGCCGGGTGGGAGTTCGCCGATGAGGAGTCCTTGGCGGGCGATGCGGTCGAGCAGGCCGGTGTGGCCGCGGGGGTAGGAGGTGTCGACGCCGCTGGCGAGGACGGCGGCGGTGGCTCCGCCGGCGGCGAGGGCGCCTCGGTGGGCGGCGCCGTCGATGCCGTAGGCGGCGCCGGAGACGACGACCCAGCCGTGGCGGGTGAGGCCGGTGGCGAGGTCGGCTGCGGTGTGGGCGCCGTACGGGGTGCAGGCGCGGGCGCCGACGAGGGCGACGGAGCGGAGGGCCCAGGTGCGGAGGGGTGCGGGGCCGCGGGTCCAGAGGCCGAGGGGGCGGGAGTCTCCGAGGTCGTCGAGTTGGGTGGGCCAGTCGGGGTCGCCGGGGATGAGGAAGCGGCCGTCGAGGCGGGTGATGTGGTCGAGGTCGGCGTGGGGGTCGGTGGTGCGGGCGCGGTGGCGCCAGCCGGCGAGGCGGCGGGGGCCGGTGCCGGGGAGCGGGGGTTCGTGGGGGTCCTGGAGGAGGGCGAGGAGGGTGGTGGCGCCGTGGGTGCGGAGGGCGTGGCCGGCTTGTTCGTCGCCGGGTTCGACGATGCGGGTGAGGGCGGCGCGGGCGAGGCGTTCGTCGTCCGGGGGGCGGGGGGTCACGGGCGGTCTCCGGTGGTGAGGGGGACGCCCCGGGTGATGCCGGTGCGCAGTTGGAGGGCGTGGGCGATGTCGTCGTGGTCGGGGCGGTCGTGTCCGGCGAGGTCGGCGATGGTCCAGGCGACGCGGAGGACGCGGTCGAGGCCGCGGGCGGTGAGGAGTCCTCGTTCGATGTCGCGTTCGGCGTGGGCGAGGGCTCCGGGGGCGGCGAGGTGGCGGGTGCGGAGTTCGTGTCCGGGGATCTCGCTGTTGAGGGTCCAGGGGGTGCCGGTGAGGCGGGCGGTGGCGCGGGCGCGGGCTTCGCGGACGCGGTCGGCGACGGCGGTGGTGGGTTCGCCCCGGCCGCCGTGGCCGAGGAGGTCGGCGCGGGTGACGGGTTCGGCTTCGACGCGGAGGTCGACGCGGTCGAGGAGGGGGCCGGAGAGGCGGGCCTGGTAGCGGCGGACGACGGAGGGCGGGCATTCGCAGCCGGCGCCGTGGAGGGTGTGGCGGCCGCAGGGGCAGGGGTTGGCGGCGAGGGCGAGGAGGAAGCGGGCGGGGAGGCGGACGACGCCGGCGGCGCGGGCGATGACGACGTGCCCGGATTCGAGGGGTTGGCGGAGGGCGTCGAGGGCTTTGGTGGAGAACTCGGGGGCTTCGTCCATGAAGAGGACGCCGCGGTGGGCGAGGGAGACGGCGCCGGGCCGGGGGATGCCGTTTCCGCCGCCGACCAGGGATTGCATGGTGGCGGAGTGGTGGGGTGCGCAGTAGGGGGCGCGGCGGACGAGGGGTTCGCCGGGCGGGAGGATGCCGGCGACGGAGTGGACGGCGGTGACTTCGAGGGATTCCTGGCGGGTGAGGGGCGGGAGGATGCCGGGGAGTCGTTCGGCGAGCATGGTCTTTCCGGCGCCGGGTGGTCCGGTGAGGAGGAGGTGGTGTCCGCCGGCGGCGGCGATCTCCAGGGCGCGGCGGGCGGTGTGCTGTCCGGCGACGTCGGCGAGGTCGGGGCCTTCGCCGGGGTCGGGGGCGAGTCCGGTGCCGGTGCCGGCGCCGGGGATGAGGAGGCCGGCGAGCATGGCGTCGGGGCGGCCTTGTTCGGTGGGTTCCTCGTCGGGGACGGGTTCGCCGTTGAGGACGGCGATGAGTTGGCGGAGGCTGCGGATGCCGAGGACGGAGACGCCGGGGACGAGGGAGGCTTCGCCGGCGGTCTGTTCGGGGACGACGACCTGGTGGTAGCCGGCGTCGGCGGCGGCGAGGACGGCGGGGAGGATGCCGCGGACGGGGCGGGCGCGTCCGTCGAGGCCGAGTTCGCCGATGAGGACGAGGTCGGCGATGGAGCGGGGGTCGACGTGTTCGGCGGCGGCGAGGACGGCGGCGGCGACGGCGAGGTCGAATCCGCTGCCGGATTTGGGGACGGAGGCGGGGCTGAGGCCGACGGTGAGTTTCTTCTGGGGCCATTCGGCTCCGGAGTTGACGACGGCGGCGCGGACGCGGTCGCGGCTTTCGCTGAGGCTCTTGTCGGGGAGGCCGACGAGGGTGAAGGCGGCGACGCCGGGTTCGAGGTCGGCCTGGACCTCGACGACGACGCCTTCGACGCCGACGAGGGCGACGGAGCAGGTGCGGGCGAATCCCATCAGGCCACCCCCTGGACGTGGGTGAGGACGGGGGCGCCTCGGCGGGGCAGGACGATGCCGACGAGGTCGACGCGGACGCCGCCCGCGGGCGGCGGGCTGTCGGTGTGGTCGAGCCAGCATCCGGCGAGGTACAGGAGCCTGGCCGTCTTGTGCGGGGTGACGGCGGCCATGGGGTGTTCGAACCGGCCGATGCGGCGGGTCTTGACCTCGCAGATGACGAGGGTGTCGCCGTCGCGGGCGACGATGTCGATCTCTCCGGCGCGGCCGTAGCGCCAGTTGCGGGCGAGGATGTGCAGGCCGGTCTCGGTGAGCCGGCGGGCCGCCAGCTCTTCTCCGTACCGTCCGAGTGCTTGGGTCGCGTTGATGTGGACCACCTCCGTCACCGACTGTGACGGAGGTGGTCCGGGGCGTGTGCGGGGCTGTGGACGAGTGGGCGGCGGTGGAGAACCGGCTCACTCACACGGGTGAGAGGAGCGGGGTCAGCTGCCGGGCAGTTCGAGGTCGCTCTTGTTGAGTTCCTCGATGTTCACGTCTTTGAAGGTGAGGACGCGGACCTGCTTGACGAACCTGGCCGGCCGGTACATGTCCCAGACCCAGGCGTCGGCCATGCTGACTTCGAAGAAGACCTCGCCCTGGACCGAGTGCACCTGCATCTCGTAGTCGTTGGTGAGGTAGAACCGTCGCTCGGTCTCGATCACGTATTTGAACAGCCCGACGACGTCGCGGTACTCCCGGTAGAGCTTCAGCTCCATCTCGGTCTCGTACTTCTCGAGGTCCTCGGCGCTCATGGCATGTTCCCCTTCAGCCGTGCGTCCCCCTATTGTGCGCCAGCCGCACGCGCCCCTAGACGATTTCCGGGGCGAGCACGACGGGCGTGCTCGGGGGTCCCTCGTCGAGCAGCGTGCGCAGCAGCTCGGCGAGCCTGATGGGGTACACGGTCTCATGGGCCGCCGACAGTTCGGCGGAGGTCCACCATCTCAGGCCGGAGAGACTGCGGGTCTCCAGTTCGGTGAGGGCCTGGGGGCCGGGTGCGGGGGCGGTGCGGCGGGTGCGGGCGAGGAAGTACCACTCGTCCTGGTCCCAGCGGCGGCCCGCGAAGGGGAAGGAGCAGTGGCGGCGCCAGAGGACGGGGCCGAGTTCGGCGTCGGTGATGCCGGTCTCCTCGGCGAGTTCGCGGAGGGCTGCCTGTTCGCGGGTCTCGTCGCCTTCTAGGCCGCCGCCGGGGGTGAACCACCAGGTGTGGGTGGGGTCGTCGGGTTCGTGGCCGTGGACGAGGAGGACGCGGTCGTCGGGGTCGAGGAGGATGAGCCGCGCGACCTGCCGGAGGCCGACGGAGGCGGAGCCCGTACCGGCTTCGCCGCCGGGAGCGGAGCCGGTACCGGTTTCGCCGCCGGGGACGGAGCCCGTGCCTGCGTCACCGCCGGGAACGGATCCTGTACCTGCGTCACCGCCGGAGACGGAGCCCGTACCCGCGTCGCTCTCGGGGGCGGAGCCCGTACCGGCTTCGCCGCCGGGGGTCGTGCCCGTGCCGCCGGCGGGGGCGTTCTTGTCAGGTCCCGTGCCGTCCCCGCTGTCCGGGGTCATGCCTTCACCTTCTCGCGCGCGGGCTTGGTGCGGCGGGTCAGGCGGGTGCTCAGGGGGCCGTAGGCGGCGCCGGCGAGGATCAGGGCGGCGCCGGCGGCGATGGCGGTCATGAGGGGGACGGCGGGGCCGGGGGTGGAGGTGCCGCCGGGGAGGGCGGCGAAGGCGGCGGGGCGTTCGACGGTGCCGCCGGAGAGGGGCCAGACGACGGTGTCGACGCGGGCGACCACGGTGGAGCGGGGGACGGAGCCCTGGGCGGCGTCCTCCAGGTGGGTGCGGGAGTCGAGGGAGGCGGTGCGGTCGTCGCCGAGGAGGAAGAGGCTGTCGGCGGGGACGGTGGCGGTGAAGTCCTCGCCGGAGGCGCGGAGGCTGCCGCCCGGTCCGGGCCGCAGATACGGTTCTTCGACGGGGGTGCCGTTGACGGTGAGGTGGCCGTCGTCGTCGCAGCAGGCGACGGTGTCGCCGCCGACCGCGACGACCCGCTTGAGCATGGGCGAGTTGCCCCAGAGGGGGTCCTTGAAGACGACGACGTCGCCGCGCCGGACCTCGTCGCCGTCGATGCGCTGGGCGAGGACCTTGGAGCCGATGGCGAGGGTGGGGGTCATGGAGCCGGTGGGCACGGTGTACGGCTGGTAGAGCAGGGCTCCCCCGGCGAAGCCGCCGAGGAAGAGCAGACAGCCGACGGCCACGGCCAGTCCCGACAGCGTGCTGCCGAGCCGGCCGCGGCCGTCACTCTTCTTGGTCGTTCCGCTCATGCGCACCCCAGAGGTCTGTCGACGTTCCGGGACGGCACCCTACCCGCGGGAAGCTACTCGGCGGTATGCCGTGCGGCCCGCTTCTTGCGGCGCCAGAGCACCAGCGGGAGCGCTCCGGCGAAGCCGGCGGCCGCGGGGAGCGCCTGGTCGAGGCCGGGCTGGTCGAAGACGTCCGGCACCGGGAGCGTGGCCCAGCGGGTGACGGGCCAGACGACGAGGACGGCGCGGCCGACGACCTGGTCCTCGGCGACGGTGCCGCCGCCGGGCAGCTCCTGGTGGAAGCGGGAGTCGAGCGAGTTCTGCCGGTTGTCGCCCATGACCCAGATGCGGTCCTGGGGGACCTTGATCGGGCCGAAGGAGTCCTGGCAGGGGACGGAGCCTGGGAAGAGGTAGGCGGTCTCGTCGAGTTCCTTGCCGTTGAGGACGACCTTGCCGCCCGCCTTGCAGGAGACGGTGTCGCCGCCGACGGCGATGACGCGCTTGATGAGGTCCTTCTCCTCGGCGGACGGCATGAGGCCGATGAAGCTGAGGAACTTCTGGATCGCGTTGGGCGCGGGCGTCTGCGCGGTCTCCAGCCAGCCGCCCGGGTCGTGGAAGACGACGACCTCGCCGCGCTCGGGCTCGGAGCCGAACCAGGGGGTCAGTTTGTCGACGAGGACCCGGTCGCCCTTCTTCAGGGTGTTCATCATCGATTCCGAGGGGATCGAGAACGCCTGCACCAGGAAGGTCTTGATCAGCAGGGCGAGAATCAGGGCGATGCCGATGAGGAGCGGCAGTTCCTTCCAGAAGGAACGCTGCTTCCTCGGGTGCGCGCCGGATCCGCCGGTCTCGTCGGCGGATCCGGTGCCGTCGGCTCCGTCGCCGAACCCGCCGGTCCCGCCGGACCTGTCGGTCCCGCCGGTTCCGTCCGGTTCTCCGCCGGGCGACGACGTCCCGCCGCTGGTGTTGTCTTCCGTCACGCTCTCACCTCTGGCCCCGTCGGCCCTGTCCTCGGGCCCGTCCTGTCCGGAACGCGCGCCGACGGCCACTTCCCCCACGTCCACTCCTCGATTCGTGCGAACGCCGGTCCCCGAACAGGAACAGGCCCGCCATTCCCATAACGAGCAGGAGTTCCCCGGGGGTCGGTGGCCGGGGCGATCCGTTCACGTTCCGAGGGGACACACTATGCGAGATGCCGAGCGCGGTCCCGGAGGCCGCGGGTCCGTCCGGCACGGCGGCGAAGGTCTCGCGTTCCTCCAGGCGGCGCCAGTGGCCGAGGGGCCAGGCGATCACGACCGCGCGGCCGACGACCTGTTCCTCGGCGATGGTGCCCCGGCCGGGTTCGTCGAGGTGGTAGCGCGAGTCGGCGGAGTCGGAGCGGTGGTCGCCGAGGACGAAGATCCGGCCCTCGGGGACCTTCACCTCGAAGGGGATCGTGGAGGGCTTGTCGCCGGGGTTGAGGTACGGCTCGTCCAGGGGCACGCCGTTGACGGTGATCCGGCCGTCCTGGCCGCAGCAGCGGACGGTGTCGCCGCCGACCGCGACGACGCGCTTGATGAGGTCGCGCTCGTCGGCGGAGGGCATGAGTCCGATGAAGGTCAGCGCCTGCTTGAACTGTTTCACGCCGATCGGGTCGTCGGCGGCGGGTGCCGTCTCCTGGTGGAGCCAGTTCCCGGGGTCCTCGAAGACCACGACGTCCCCGCGCTGCGGCTTCGCGCCGAACCACGGGGTGAGCTTGTCGACGAGGACCCGGTCGTCGATCCGGATCGTCTGCTCCATGGAGCCGGACGGGATGACGAAGGCCTGGACGAGGAAGGTCTTGAGGACGAGCGCGATCAGCACGGCGACGCCGACGAGGAGGGGGATCTCGCGGAGCGCGGAGCGCTGCCGGCGCCGCTTGACCTTGCGGGCCAGCCGGCGGCGGTCGGCCCTGCCGGGGGGTGCCGGGGCCTCGCCCGGTTCCGTGGCGGCCCGGCGGCCGCGGCTACCCATGTCCGCTCCCCCGGGGCCCGGTCGGGTGCCCGCCGGCCGGCGGCGCCGGTACGGCGTCGTACGCGCCGCTCTCGGGGACGGTGGTCCAGCGGGCGACGGGCCAGACGATCCAGTCGGCGCGGCCGACGACCTTGTCGACGGGGACCATGCCGCCGCCGGGGCTGCCGAGGTGGTCGCGGGAATCGCTGGACTGGCTGCGGTGGTCGCCCATCACCCACAGGGTGCCCGGGGGGACGACGACGTCGAAGGGGACGTCGGAGGGGCGGTCGCCGGGGGTGAGGTACGGCTCCTCGACGCGGGTGCCGTTGACGGTGATCCGGCCCTTGGCGTCGCAGCAGACGACCCGGTCGCCGCCGACGCCGACGACCCGCTTGACGAAGTCGGTCTCGTCGGGGGCGGCGAGGCCGAGGGCGGCCGCGGCGTCGCGCAGGGGGCCGGTGACGGGGTTGTCCGCGGGCTCCTCGCGGACGAACGATCCGGTGCCGTCGAAGACGACGACGTCACCGCGGCGCGGCTCGCTGCCGAAACGGTACGCCAGTTTGTTGACCAGGATCCGGTCCCCGACCTGGAGGGTGGGCTCCATGGAGCCGCTGGGGATCAGGAAGGGCTGGGCGACGAAGTGGCTGAGGAGCAGCAGGAAGCCCACGCAGGCGACGCCGAGGAGGCCGGTCCTGCGCCAGGAGGGCCCGGCGCCGCGCCCGGAGGCACCACCGTCCGCGTCCTCCGGGCCGTCCCCGCCCTTCGGGCTTTCCGAGCCCGCCGCCCCCTTCGAGCCCTTCGGGTCCGCCGTGTCCTCCGCGTCGCCGGGGCCGTCCGGGGCTCCCTGCGTCCCGGAAACGCGCACGGAGCGCGACCCGTCGTCCGTGGCGGGATCCGGTGGGGGATCCGCCGGGGACGAGGGGTCGCGCTCCGTGTGCTGTGCTTCGGTGTCCATCGGGGGGTGAGCCTATCCGGCCCGCCTGTACGAGGAGCGTGAAGCGTCACGCGGGCGGTGAGCCGGGGCTCAGCGGTCGCGCTTCTCCTTGATCTTCGCGGCCTTGCCGCGGAGCTCACGGAGGTAGTAGAGCTTGGCGCGACGGACGTCACCGCGGGTCACGACCTCGATCTTCTCGAAGATCGGGCTGTTCACCGGGAAGGTGCGCTCGACGCCGACGGAGAACGAGACCTTGCGGACGGTGAAGGTCTCGGAGACGCCGGAGCCCTGGCGGCGGATGACGACGCCCTTGAACTGCTGGATACGCGAGCGGTTGCCCTCGATGACGCGCACGTGGACGTTCACGGTGTCGCCGGGACGGAAGGCGGGCAGGTCGGAGCGGAGGGAAGCCGCGTTCACCTGGTCGAGCAGGGAGGCCATGGAGGTCTCTTTCCTCGCCGATGCCACAGGTCATCAGCGGTGACGTACGAATCATGGGAGCGCCGTACGGTCGTTGGCGGGCGGCTCCCCCTGTGGCAGGGGCGCGCGCCGGACGTACGGCAGTCGCCTATTCTTCCACGCCCACGACCCTGCGCCAAAATCGGCCGCCGGGCTCGGGGGCCCAGCCGAGGATGGAGAGGGTCTCGCGGTCCTTCTTGTCGAAGGCGGCCGGGTCGCAGCGCTCGATGAGGTCGGGCCGGTTGGCCGTGGTGCGGCGGAACGCCTCGTCGCGGCGCCAGCGGGCGATCTTGCCGTGGTGGCCGCTGAGCAGCACCTCGGGGATCTCGCGTCCGCGCCACGTGGGGGGCTTGGTGTAGACGGGGCCTTCGAGGAGGTTGGCCATGGCGCCGGGGGCGAAGGAGTCGTCGCGGTGCGATTCGGCGTTGCCGAGGACGCCGGGGAGGAGGCGGGCGACGGCCTCGGTGACGACGAGGACGGCCGCTTCGCCGCCGGCGAGGACGTAGTCGCCGATGGAGACCTCGTAGACCGGGATCCGGGTGGCGTACTCGTCGATGACGCGGCGGTCGATGCCCTCGTAGCGGGCCGGGGTGAAGATCAGCCAGGGGCGCTCGGAGAGCTCGACCGCGAGCTCCTGGGTGAAGGGCCGGCCGCTGGGCGTGGGGACGACGAGGGCGGGGCTGTGGGCGCCCGCCTCGTAGCCGTCGGCGAGGGTCTGGTCGAGGGCGTCGCCCCAGGGCTCGGTCTTCATGACCATGCCGGGGCCGCCGCCGTAGGGGGTGTCGTCGACGGTGTTGTGCCGGTCGTACGTCCACCGGCGCAGGTCGTGCACGTGGACGTCCAGCCGGCCACGGGCGCGTGCCTTGCCGACGAGGGAGACGTTCAGCGGTTCGAGGTACTCGGGGAAGATCGTGACGACGTCGAGCCTCATGCCTGGCCGTCCTCTTCGGAGCCGTCCTTCTCCGCGTCGGCCCCGTCCTCGGCCTCGGCGTCGCGGGCGGAGGCGATCTCGGCGCGGTCGTCGATGAGGCCGGGCGGCGGGTCAATGACGGCCCGCTGGTTCTCCAGGTCGATCTCGGTGACGATCTGCTCGACGAAGGGGATCATCAGCTCGGTGCCGTCGGGGCGTTCGACGATGAAGAGGTCCTGCGAGGGCAGGTGGGAGATCTCGGTGATCGCGCCGACGAGGGTGCCGTCGGCGAGGACCACGTCGAGGTCGACGAGCTGGTGGTCGTAGTACTCGTCCTCCTCCTCGGGGAGTTCCGCGGGGTCGACCTCGGCGATGAGGAGGGTGTTGCGGAGCGCCTCGGCGGCGTTGCGGTCGCGGACGCCCTCGAAGCGGAGCAGGAGCCGACCGCTGTGCACCTTGCCGGACTCGACGGTCAGCGGACCGGCGGAGGCGGGGTCGGTGAGCAGGACGGCGCCGGGTCCGAGCCGCAGCTCGGGCTCGTCGGTGCGCACCTCCACGGTGACGTCGCCCTTGATCCCGTGGGCGCGGCCGATCCGCGCGACTACCAACTGCACTGGTGAACTCTCCTGTCGTACGGCAACGGGCCGGGGTGGGCGGTCTGCCCTCCCCGGCCCGTGCCGGTGTCAAACTTTCAGCGGACCTGGTCCACGTCGACGAGGTCGACGCGGATGCCACGACCGCCGATGGCGCCCACGACGGTGCGCAGCGCACGCGCGGTGCGGCCGTTGCGGCCGATCACCTTGCCGAGGTCGTCGGGGTGGACCCGGACCTCCAGCACGCGGCCGCGACGCAGGTTGCGCGAGGCGACCTGCACGTCGTCGGGGTTGTCGACGATGCCCTTCACGAGGTGCTCGAGAGCCTCCTCGAGCATGATCAGGCCTCGGTCGACTCGGTGGACTCGGCCTCGGCCTCGTCCGCCTTGGCCTTCTTGGCCTTCGGGGTGATGGCCTCGCCCTTGTCGTCAGCGCCCTCGAGGGCCTTGGCGAACTCGTCGAAGGAGGCGCGCTTGGCTTCCTTGGTCGCCGGGACGAGCAGAGCCTTCTCGGGGGCCGGGAGGCCCTTGTGCTTCTGCCAGTCGCCGGTGAGCTTCAGGATGGCGAGGACGGGCTCGGTCGGCTGGGCGCCGACGGACAGCCAGTACTGCGCACGCTCGGAGTCGACCTCGATACGCGACGGGTTGTACGTCGGGTGGTAGAGGCCGATCTCCTCGATCGCGCGACCGTCGCGGCGGGTGCGCGAGTCGGCGACGACGATGCGGTAGTGCGGCTGGCGGATCTTGCCGAGGCGCTTGAGCTTGATCTTGACTGCCACTGGAGTGGTGTCTCCTGGTCTTGACGTGGTGGGGCACTTGAGATGCCACGTGGGGTTGCGGTACTCGGGTGCCCGATGGACGCGTCAGCCGGAGGAGAGAGGGGTCCTGTGCGACTGTCGAGTACAGCTGTCCATTGTGCCACACGCCGTGGGGTCAGCTTGCGGCGCCCACCGTCTCGGGGATGCGGAACGGCTTGCCGCAGCCGCCGCACACGATCGGGGCCTGGGCGAGGACCGAGGGCACCACGCGGACGTTGCGCCCGCAGTCGCAGACGGCCTTGACGCGGACGCCGCCGCCCGAGGAGCCGTGCCGGGCGGCCGGTCCGCGGAAGGAGCGCTTGGTGTCGGCCGCCGTGGCGACGGTGTGGGCCTTGAGGGCCCGCTGAAGCCGCTCCATGGTGGGCCGGTAGCGCCGCTTCGCCTCGGGGTTGAGCGTGACCAGGGAGAAGCCGCTGCTGGCGTGCGGCTCCTCGGGATGGTCGAGGCCCATCTCCTCGGCGATCGCGAGGAATCTGCGGTTGTGGTAGCGGCCGGCGCGGGAGGTGTCGCGGACACCCCGGGCGGCGGCGATGCCGTGGACTGCCTCGTGGAGCAGTCGCTCGAAGGAGAGCTCGGCGCCGCAGGCGGACGAGGACTCTCCGATCAGGGACTCGGGCGCGGCGAGGTCCGGCAGCTCGGGGTGGTGCCGCTGAATGTCGGCCCACGCCTGCGCCAGCTCTGCGGCGAGGACAGGTGGTGTCGTGCTCACGTCGGGTACAACGAGCCTGGGCGCCTCCGGGTTCCATTCCGGGGCAACTCAAATATTTTGCACGTACCCGTCAGTCGGTACTCAGGCGTCCACAGCCGGTGCACAGCGGCGCATACGCCCCGGCGCGCGGTGTCGTCACGCGCGCCGGAGCGGTGTGGGAGGGGACACTACCGGGCCGCTGCCCGACTTCGGGCACCGCCCCCCTCCCCCGGACGCGGCCGTGCCCGGCAGGGGGCGCGAACTCGTCCGGGGCCGTCCGGCGCGAGCACTGGACGCCGGGCGCGAAGCGCAGTTCCCTGGCTACGGGGGGCTGTCGTCCAGACAAGGAATGGGGCCTCGTCCATGACACCCACGCTCGTCCCGCACCACCCCGCGCGCGACTGGGCCGAGATCCAGGAACGGATGCTCGTCCCGCTCTACGAGGCCGTCTACGCACGGCTCGGCGTGGGGCCCGGCACCCGGCTGCTCGGCCTGGACTGCGGCACCGGCCTCGCCCTGCTGATGGCGGCGGCCCGCGGGGCGGTGGCCGCCGGGGCGGAGCGGGACCACGCGCGCGCGGAGCTGGCGAGGGTCCGGCTCCCGGAGGGCGTGACGGTCGCCTCGGAGGTGCCCGGGGACGGCCCGTACGACGTGGTCACCTCCTTCCACGCCGCCGACCGCACCTCCTTCGGGCCGGGCGACCTCACCCGGGCGGCCCAGCCGGGCGCGGCGGTCGTGCTGGCCGGCTGGGGGCCGCCGGAGCGGTGCGCGACGGAGCCCCTGCTGCGGCTGGCGGACCGGCTCGCGGACCGGCGTCCCTCCCCCCGCACGGATCTCGGCGCCCTCGTCGTCCGGGCCGGGCTGCGGCCGGTGGGCTCGGGGCGGGTGGCCTGTCCCTTCGGGTACGCGGACGAGGCGAGCGCGGTGCGCGGGCTGCTCTCCACCGGGGTCTTCGACGCGGCCGTGCGGACGGCCGACCCCGCGCAGGTCGAGAAGGAGATCGGGGAGGCGCTGGCCCCGTACCGGCGGGCCGACGGCACGGTGTGGATGCCGAACGCCTTCCGGTACGTGGTCGCGCGCGTGCCGTAGGGGGAGGGGGGCGGGCGGCTCAGGCGGGCGGCTCGGGGTTGGGCCCGACCCCGGGCTCGGGGGCGTCCGGGGCGGGGCGTTCGATGCCCGCCGCGCGGTAGGCCGCGTCCTCCTCCAGGGTCTCGTCGGCGAGGAGGGCGGTGGAGAGGGCGTCCAGCTTGTCGCGGTGCTCGTTCAGGAGGCGTACGGCGTCCTCGTAGCACTCGTCGACGATGCGGCGCATCTCGGCGTCGACGGTGTCGAGGGTCGCGGGGGCGGCGGAGAGGCCGTACGCCTGCTGGGCGTCGCTCGGGATGGCGGTGAGCCGGCCGACGGTCTCGCTCATGCCCCAGCGGCCGACCATGCCGCGGGCGATGTTGGTGACCTGTTCCAGGTCGCTCTCGGCTCCGGTGGTGATGACGCCGAAGACGACCTGTTCGGCCGCCATGCCGCCGAGGGCGCCGATGATCCGGCCCCGCAGATACTCCTCCGTATAAGCGTATTTATCGGCGTCGGGTGTGGACAACGTGACGCCGAGGGCGCGGCCTCGGGGCACGATGGTGATCTTGCGGACGGGGTCGGCGCCGGGCTGGAGCATGCCGAGGAGGGCGTGGCCGCTCTCGTGGTAGGCGGTGCGGCGGCGTTCCTCCTCGGGCATGACGAGGGGGCGTTCGGCGCCGAGCTGGACCTTCTCCAGGGCGTCGGAGAGGTCGGACTGGGTGACGGCCTTCTGGTCGCGCTTGACGGCGAGGAGGGCGGCCTCGTTGGCGAGGTTGGCGAGTTCGGCGCCGGTCATGCCGGGGGTGGTGCGGGCGACCTGTTCGAGGTCGACGTCTTTGGCGAGCGGGATCTGCCGGGTGTGGATCCTGAGGATGGCCTCGCGGCCGCCGCGGTCGGGCGGGTTGACGTGGACGACGCGGTCGAAGCGGCCGGGGCGGGTGAGGGCGGGGTCGAGGACGTCGGCGCGGTTGGTGGCGGCGAGGACGATGACGCCCTCGGAGCCGGTGAAGCCGTCCATCTCGGTGAGGATCTGGTTGAGGGTCTGTTCGCGTTCGTCGTGGCCGCCCATGCCGGAGCCGCCGCCGCGGGCGCGGCCGATGGTGTCGATCTCGTCGATGAAGATGATCGCGGGGGCCACCTTGCGGGCCTCGGCGAAGAGTTCGCGGACGCGGGAGGCGCCGACGCCGACGATCATCTCGATGAACTCGGAGGCGGAGGCGGAGAAGAAGGGCACGCCGGCCTCGCCGGCGACGGCGCGGGCGAGGAGGGTCTTGCCGGTGCCGGGCGGGCCGGCGAGGAGGACGCCGCGGGGCATCTTGGCGCCCATGGCGCGGTAGGCCTGGGGGTTCTTGAGGAAGTCGACGACGTCGTTCAGCTCGCCCTCGACCTCGTCGATGCCGGCGACGTCGGCGAAGGTGGTGCGCTTGCCGCCCTCCAGCTCGACCGGTTTGGGCGGCTGTTTGCGGCCGAGCATGCCGCCGCCCCCGCCCATGCCCGCGCTCATCCGGCGGGCGATGAAGACCCAGAGGAGGACGAGGAGCAGCATCGGGGCGAGCGAGAGCAGGAGATTGGCGAGGAACGAACGTTCCTGCACCACTGGTTCGGCGGTGACGGTGACCTTCTGCTTGGTGAGCTGGGCCCACAGGTCGTCGTCGGCGAAGGCGGGCCGCTGGGTCTGGAACTTGGTGTAGTCGCCCTTGCCGTCGGGGACGGGCTGCTTGTTCTTGAGCTGGCCCTGGATCGCGTCGCCCTTGGAGTAGATCTTGGTGACGTTCCCGGCCGCGACCTGCTTGTCGAACTCGGTGTACGAGATCGTCGGCCCGTCGCCCTCGTTGAAGAAGGAGAGCACCACGTTGGCGATGAGGTAGACGGCGAGGGCGGTGAGGACGAGGCTGCCCCAGCCGCCCGGCATCCGCTTCTTCGGCGCCGGGGGCGGCGGCGCCCCTTCCGAGCGCCAGGGCTGGTCGGTCCGGTCGCGCGGGGGTACGGGGTTGGCCACTGGGCTCTCCTCGGGGCGGCAGTGGCCTCAGTATCGAAGATCGCGACAAGGGCGGCATTCCGGGTGGTCCGGGCGGACGAAGAAGGGCCCGGTCCGGTTTCGCGGAGGCGAAACCGGACCGGGCCCTTCCCCAGGGGGGCCGGTGTCAGCCCATGAACTTCTTGAACTCGTCCGGCAGCTCGAAGTCCTGCGGGCCCTGGCCGGCGCCCGGCAGGCCGAAGGCACCGCCCTGCTGGGCCTGCTCCCGCTTCTCCTGGGCGGCCTGCTCCTCGGCCTTCCGCTTCATCGGGTTGCCGCTCTTGCGCTTGCCCTTGGCCTGCTTGATCTGCTTCTTCTGCCGGCCGGGGCCGCCGCCCATGCCCGGGATGCCGGGCATGCCGGGCAGGCCGCCGCCCTGGGCCATGCGGGACATCATCTTGCGGGCCTCGAAGAACCGCTCGACCAGGCCCTTCACGGCGCTGACCTCGACGCCGGAACCCTTGGCGATGCGGGCGCGGCGGGAGCCGTTGATGAGGGTCGGGTCCTGGCGCTCGGCCGGGGTCATCGACTTGATGATGGCGGCGGTGCGGTCCACGTCCCGCTCGTCGATGTTGGCGATCTGCTCCTTCATCTGGCCCATGCCGGGCAGCATGCCGAGGAGCTTCGAGATGGAGCCCATCTTGCGGACCTGCTCCATCTGGGCGAGGAAGTCGTCCAGGGTGAAGTCCTGGCCCTTCTTCGACGCGAGCTTCGAGGCCATCTTGGCGGCCTCTTCCTCGTCGAAGGTCTGCTGGGCCTTCTCGATGAGCGACATCATGTCGCCCATGCCGAGGATGCGGGACGCCATGCGGTCCGGGTGGAACGCGTCGAAGTCGTCCAGCTTCTCGCCGTTGGAGGCGAACATGATCTGCTTGCCGGTGACGTGCGCGATGGAGAGCGCGGCACCGCCCCGGGCGTCGCCGTCGAGCTTGGAGAGCACGACGCCGTCGAAGCCGACGCCGTCGCGGAAAGCCTCGGCGGTGTTGACCGCGTCCTGACCGATCATGGCGTCGACGACGAAGAGGATCTCGTCGGGGCTGACGGCGTCGCGGATGTCCGCGGCCTGCTGCATCAGCTCCTGGTCGATGCCGAGGCGGCCGGCGGTGTCGACGATGACGATGTCGTACATCTTGGTCCGCGCGTACTCGATCGAGTCCTTCGCGACCTGGACCGGGTCACCGACGCCGTTGCCCGGCTGCGGGCCGTAGAAGGCCACGCCCGCGCGGTCGGCGACGACCGAGAGCTGGTTGACGGCGTTGGGGCGCTGGAGGTCGCAGGCGACGAGCAGCGGGGAGTGGCCCTGGCCCTTCAGCCAGAGGCCGAGCTTTCCGGCGAGGGTGGTCTTACCGGCACCCTGGAGACCGGCGAGCATGATCACGGTGGGCGCGGTCTTGGCGAACCGCAGGCGGCGGGTCTCGCCGCCCAGGATGGACACCAGCTCGTCGTTGACGATCTTGATGACCTGCTGGGCGGGGTTGAGGGCCTGGGAGACCTCCGCGCCGAGCGAGCGCTCCTTGACCTGCTTGATGAAGGAGCGGACGACCGGAAGGGCCACATCCGCTTCGAGCAGGGCGATCCGGATCTCGCGTGCGGTGGCGTCGATGTCCGCCTCGGACAGACGGCCCTTGCCGCGGAGGTTCTTGAAGGTCGCTGCAAGGCGGTCGGAGAGGGTATCGAACACGGCGGTCGCGGATCCTCAGGTGTCGTGGGCGGTCGGATTGCCCTCCAGGGTATCGGGCCGTCCGGCGGGTGTGGCCCCGGCCGCCCGATCCGGTGTGCTCCGGACGTCCGGGGCGGCCCTCATCGCAGCGCCTCCTCCAGCGCCCGGGCCAGGTCGACGGCCTCCTCGTCGGGGAGGAGGGAGCCGTCGGGGCGGGTCACGTAGAGGGTGTCGACGGCGTTGGCGCCGAGGGTGGAGACGTGGGCGCTGCGGACGCGGACGGCCGCTCCCTCCAGGGCGCGGCCGATCCGGTGCAGCAGTCCCGGGGCGTCCTGGGCGCGGACCTCCAGGACGGTGGCGAGGCGGGACTCGGCCGGGGCGACGGTGACGCGGGGCGGCGGGGCCTGGACGCCGCGGCGGCGCGGGTAGGCGGCCTCGCGTTCGGCGAGCCGGGCGGGGATGTCGAGGGAGCCGTCGAGGGCGCGCAGCAGGTCGGCGCGGAGCCGGTGGCCCTGGGGCAGGGAGCCGTACTCGGCGGCGACCCGCCAGTCGAGGACGAGGACGGAGCCGGGGCCGGGGCCGGGGCTGAGCGCGGCGGGGAGCTCGACGGCGCGGAGGTCGGCGGCGCGGACGGTGAGCCGGTGGAGGGCGAGGACGCCGGCGACGGCGGGCAGGACGCCGGGCTGGTCGGGGAGGGCGATGAGGAGCTCGACGCCGACGGGTTCGGGTTCGTCGGGGTCGAGGGGCTGTTCGCCCTGCGCGTGGAGGGCGAGGACGGGTTCGCCGGTGCGCAGGGCCTCGACGGCGAGGCGTTCCTGTTCGGCGCTGGGGGCGGCGGCCTCGGGGTCGGGGAGGGGTTCGCCGGCGAGGACGCCGGTGACGCGTTTGACGAGGTCGGCGACGAGGGAGGCGCGCCAGGCTGACCAGGCGGCGGGGCCGGTGGCCAGCGCGTCGGCCTCGGTGAGGGCGTGGAGGAGTTCGAGGGTGCCGACGGTGCCGACGGCGGCGGCGACGGACTCGACGGTGGCGGGGTCGTCGAGGTCGCGGCGGGTGGCGGTGTCGACGAGGAGGAGGTGGTGGCGGACGACGGTGGCGACGGTGGCGGTGTCGGTGCGGTCGAAGCCGATGCGGGCGGCGAGGTCGCGGGCGATGGTCTCGCCGGCGACGGAGTGGTCGCCGGGCCAGCCCTTGCCGATGTCGTGGAGGAGGGCGGCGACGAGGAGGAGGTCGGGGCGGCCGACGCGGCGGGTGAGGGAGGCGGCGCGGACGGCGGTCTCCACGAGGTGGCGGTCGACGGTCCAGGTGTGGACGGGGTTGCGCTGGGGGCGGTGGCGGACGCGCTCCCAGTCGGGCAGGAGGCGGGTGACGAGTCCTTCGGCCTCCAGGGCCTCCCAGACGGGCACGGCGGTGGCGCCGGCGCCGAGGAGGGTGACGAGGGCCTCGCGGGCCTCGGCGGGCCAGGGCACGGGCAGCGGCTTGGCGGTGGCGGCGAGGTGGCGGACGGCGTGCGGGGAGAGCGGCAGGCCGTGCTGGGCGGCCGCGGCGGCGGCGCGGAGCGGGAGGGCGGGGTCGCGTTCGGGCCGGGTGGTCAGGGCCAGGACGGCCTCGCCGTCCATCTCGACGACGCCGTCCGCGAGCGGGGTCCTCTCGACGGGCGCCTTGGGACCGGTCCGGCCGCCGAGGAGGCCGCGGAAGCGGGGGCGGGCGGAGCGGGCCTTGAGGACACGGCCGACCTCGCGCCAGGTGACGTCGGAGGCGTACGTGACGGTGCCGGCGGCCTCGTACACCTCGCGGAGCAGGGTGTCGGCGTCGAGGAGGCCGAGTTCCTTCGCGACGGCGTCCTGTTCCTGGAGGGCGAGGCGGTCGGTGGCGCGGCCGGTGGCGAGGTGGAGGGCGTCGCGGGCGTCGAGGAGGCGGCGGCGGGCGGTGTCGAGGCCGTCGCGGGGGGCGTCGGCGAGCCAGGAGGCGGCGACGGCGCGCAGGGCCTGGACGTCGCGGAGGCCGCCGCGGGCCTCCTTGAGGTCGGGTTCGAGGAGGAAGCGGAGCTCGCCGGAGCGTTCGGCGCGGTCGCGGCAGAGTTCGGCGAGTTCGGGGAGGCGGCGGACGGCCTGGTTGCGCCAGTCGGCGAGGACGGTGGAGCGCAGGGCGCCGGCGAGGGCGGTGTCGCCGGCGAGGGGCCGGGCGTCGAGGAGGCCGAGCTGGACCTTGAGGTCGTCGGCGGCGGTGGCGCGGGCCTGGGCGGGGGTGCGGACCGAGTGGTCGAGGGCGATCCCGAGGTCCCAGACGGGGTACCAGAGGCGGTCGGCGAGGGCGGCGACGGCCTCCTGGGGGGCGGTGCCGTCGTGGAGCAGGAGGAGGTCGAGGTCGCTGCGCGGGGAGAGCTCGGCGCGGCCGTAGCCGCCGACGGCGACGAGGGCGACCCCCTTGGGCGGTGCGGCGGCGGCGAAGAGGGCGGCCAGCCAGTCGTCGGTGAGGGCGGCGAGGGCGGTGCGGCGGTCCGGTCCGGACGGCGCCCTCTCCTGGAGGAGCCGCAGCCGGGCCGCCGCGTAGCCGCCGGGTCCCTGTGCTTCGGTCGCGTCCTGCGGTTCGGGGGTGGTCACCGGCGGCTCCTTCGCTCAGCGGGGCGGCGGGGTGGGACGGTTCACGGCTCCGGGCACGGCCGCCCGGGGTCCTGCCTCCCGGGGCACGACGTCCTGGCACGGCCGCCGGGAGGGCACGGCCGCCGGGAGGGCACGGGACCCGGGTACGCGGCCCGGGCACGGGACCCGGGTACGGCTCCAGGGGCACGGAGCCCGGGTACGGCTCCGGGGGTACGGCCTCCGGGACCGGAGGCCGTACCCCTGACCGGGGTGTTCCCGGAAGCCGTACCCCCTGGGGTGCCGCTTCTAGAGCGCGTCGGGTCCGCGCTCCCCCGTGCGGACGCGGACGGCGGTCTCGACGGGGACGCTCCAGACCTTGCCGTCGCCGATCTTGCCGGTGCGGGCGGCCTTGACGACGACGTCGATGAGCTGCTCGGCGTCCTCGTCCTCGACCAGGACCTCGATGCGGATCTTGGGGACGAGGTCGACGGTGTACTCGGCGCCGCGGTAGACCTCGGTGTGACCGCGCTGGCGTCCGTACCCGCTGGCCTCGGTGACGGTGAGGCCGTGGACCCCGAAGGCCTGGAGGGCCTCCTTGATCTCGTCGAGCCGGTGCGGCTTCACGACCGCGGTGATGAGCTTCATGCGTCCACCTTCTTGTTCTCCGTGACAACCGGCGCGGGGGCGGTGGCGCGCCCGGAGGCGCCGCCGCCGGCTCCGCTGAAGTCGTAGGCGGTCTCGGCGTGCTCGACCTGGTCGATGCCGGAGACCTCGTCGTCCTCGTCGACCCGCATGCCCATGGTCTTGTCGATGACCAGGGCGAGGATCGCGGAGACGACCAGGGAGTAGGCGAGGACGGCGCCGACGCCGACGGCCTGCTTGCCGAGCTGCTCCAGGCCGCCGCCGTAGAAGAGGCCCTTGGCCTCGGACTGGACGCCGCCGGTGGCGAAGAAGCCGACGAGGAGGGAGCCGAGGATGCCGCCGACGAGGTGGACGCCGACGACGTCGAGGGAGTCGTCGTAGCCGAACTTGTACTTGAGGCCGACGGCCATGGCGCAGACGAGGCCGGCGACGGCGCCGATGGCGATGGCGCCCAGCGGGGAGCAGGAGCCGCCGGCGGGGGTGATGGCGACGAGGCCGGCGACGGCGCCGGAGGCCGCGCCGAGGGTGGTGAAGGAGCCGTGGCGGAGCTTCTCGTAGGCGAGCCAGGCGAGCATGGCGGCGCCGGTGGCGACCTGGGTGTTGACGAACATGACGGCGCCGACGCCGTCGTCGTTGCCGAGCCAGGAGCCCGCGTTGAAGCCGAACCAGCCGAACCAGAGGAGGCCGGCGCCGAGCATGACCAGCGGGAGGCTGTGCGGGCGCATCGGGTCCTTCTTGAAGCCGACGCGCTTGCCGATGACGAGGATCACGCCGAGGGCCGCGGCGCCGGCGTTGATGTGGACCGCGGTGCCGCCGGCGAAGTCGATGACGCCCATCTCGAAGAGCCAGCCGCCGGCGCCCCAGACCCAGTGGGCGACGGGGAAGTAGACGACCGTGACCCAGAGGGTGATGAAGAGGGCCCAGGCGGTGAACTTGACGCGGTCGGCGAGGGCGCCGCTGATGAGGGCCGGGGTGAGGATGGCGAACATGAGCTGGAAGACGGCGAAGACGTACACCGGGATGGTGTAGCCGTCCCAGAGTTCGGTGACGCCGATGCCGCTGAGGCCGAGGTAGTCGGAGGACCAGCCGACGAGGCCGCCGGAGTCGGTGCCGAAGGCGACGCTGAAGCCGTAGAGCACCCACAGGACGGTGACGATCCCGAGGCTGATGAAGCTCATCATCAGCATGTTGAGGGTGGACTTGACGCGGACCATGCCTCCGTAGAAGAAGGCGAGGGCCGGGGTCATCAGCATGACCAGGGCGGAGCAGATGAGCATGAACCCGGTGTTGGCGGCGGACAGCTCGGGGGCGTCTGCTGCCAGGGTCGTGATGGCTGGTGCCATCGGCGTCTCCTCGTCGTCGGATGCGGCCTGTGCGGGGCGGGGCCGGCGGTGAGCGGCGGCCTGAGGGGTGGCCGGTTATGGGCCAGAGATTCGCGCAGCGCGGTTTCCGACGATGCCGCTCGATGTTTCGGGGCAGTGACGAAGGAGGGTGACGTGTTACGTGGCCGTGAACGCCCGGGGCACGGGGCAGCGGCGGACGTACGCTCCCGGCCCGGCGGACGGTTCCCGGGCGTACGGGAGGCGGGGCGCGGGGATCGCGGACGGGCCCGGGACGGGGGCCGGCCGCGCCGGCGTCCGTGTGTCCTGTGCGGCGGGGGAGCCGGTTCGGGCGGTACGGGACGGCCGGCGCGGCCGGGGCGGTGGGGCTCGTGGCGGTCCGGGGCCGGTCAGACGGCCTCGGCGGACTCGGGCAGGAGCTGGGTGAGCCGGTCGGTGAGGTCGACGACCTCGGCGACGTCGCCGAAGTCGCGGGCGGCGGTGTCGACGGTCTTGCGGAGCCGGTTGTTGACCCGCTCGGAGCGGATGGAGCGGGCGACCCCGAGGGCCTTCTCGGCGAGGACGACGGACTGCTCGGGTTCGCGCTTGAGCAGGTGGACGGTGGCCATGCCGATGAGGTTGAGGGCGTAGGACCGCTGGTGGTCGGGGTCCTTCCCGAAGAGGTCGACGGCCCGCTCCATGACCGGCTCGGCGAGGGAGGCGTAGGTCGGGGAGCGTCCGGCGACGTAGGCGAGGTCGCGGTAGGAGTGGGAGTTCTCGCCGTTGAGCTCGGCCTCGGTGAAGAAGCGGATCCAGTCGGGCTCGGGCTCTCCTTCGAGGCCGACGTCGGAGAAGGTGTCCTCGGCCATCCGGACGGCCCGCTTGCACTTGGAGGGCTGGCCCATGTTGGCGTAGGCGCGGGCCTCCATCGCATACAGCATGGCCTGGGTGCGGGAGGTGGCGCAGTCCCGACTGCCGTACTGGGCCAGGTGGATGAGTTCGAGGGCGTCCTCGGCGCGGCCGAGGTGGATCATCTGCCGGCTCATGGAGGAGAGGATGTACGAGCCGAGCGGCTTGTCCCCGGCCTCCTTGGCGGCGTGCAGGGCGAGGACGAAGTACTTCTGGGCGGTGGGCTGGAGGCCGACGTCGTAGCTCATCCAGCCGGCGAGTTCGGCGAGTTCGGCGGCGACGGTGAAGAGCCGTCTGGCGGTGGCGGGCGGCTGGGGCTCCTGGAGGAGGTCGGTGACCTCGTGGAGCTGGCCGACGACGGCCTTGCGGCGCAGTCCGCCGCCGCACTGGGCGTCCCACTTGCGGAACATGGCGGTGGTGGATTCGAGGAGGTCGAGCTCGATCTCGGAGAGCCTGCGGGGGCGGCGGCCGTCGGGGGCGGGGTCGGCCGGGACGGGGTCGCCGGCGGGGGTGGGCACCAGCCAGCGCTGCATGGGCTCGATGAGGGCGGGTCCTGCGGCGAGCTGGAGCGAGGAGCCGAGGAAGCCGCGCCGGGCGAGCATGAGGTCGCTGCGGGAGAACTCGCTGAGCAGGGAGACGGTCTGGGGCCCGGCCCAGGGCAGGTCGACGCCGGATACGGAGGGCGACTGGTGGGCGGTGCGCAGGCCGAGGTCCTCGATGGCGACGACGGAGCCGAAGCGCTCGGAGAACAGCTCGGAGAGGATCCGCGGGATGGGCTCGCGGGGTTGTTCGCCGTCGAGCCAGCGGCGCACCCGGGAGGTGTCGGTGGAGATGTGGTGCGCGCCCATCTGGCGGGCTCTGCGGTTGACCTGGCGGGCTAGTACTGCAACGGTGTTTGCTGTGACTGGTGGCCAGGTTATGGGGGTGTGTGGCCGCGTTGTTTGTAGTGGCTGATGCGGGCTTGGTGTTGTCGTCGGCGGCGCCAGGTCGACCAGTGCAGGACGTGGTCGACCGAGACCGGTCGGCGGTGGGTGAGGCGGTGGATCAGGCGTCTGAGCTCGGGAAGGCTGAGGGGGACGAGGCCGGAGGATCCGTTTCTGCTTTCCCGGCGTCGAGTTCGCGGGCCCGCAGCACGGTCAGGCAGGCATGGGCGGCCATGGCCAGAGTCATGTGTCGGTGCCAGCCGGGGTAGCGGCGGACCTGGTAGTCGTCCAGGCCGCACTCCTGCTTCGCGCTCTGGAAGCACTCCTCGACCGCCCACCGGCTGCCGGCGACATGGATCAGCTGGTCAAGTGTGGTGCCGGCGGGGCAGTAGGCGATGTAGTAGGAGATCTCCTCGGGCCGGCGGACACTGCGGCGGGCGATCACCCAGTGCCGCCGGTCCTCCCGGTGCCAGGGCCGCACCTCGACCCTGGCCCAGTCGAAGACCCGCGGTCCGTGGGCCCCGTTGCCGCAGGAACGGCGTTTCCACTTCTGTCTGGGCAGGTCGTGGAACAGGTCGTGAACCGGATGGTCCAGGGCCCAGCGGGTCACGACGGTGTCGTGACGGGTGGTGGCCATGACATGGAAGACATCCGCCCGCTCCAGCTCGGACCGCCAGCTTTTCGAGTAGCCGTAGCCGGCGTCCGCGGTCACCCACCCGAACGGAATCTTCTCCTCGATCGCCCGGCGGACCATCGCCCTCGCCATCGCGACCTTGGTCTCGAAGACAACCGTGTCGCCGATACCGGCCCGCCGGCACCGTTCACGGTCGTCGGTCCAGGACGCCGGCAGGTAAAGGCGCCGGTCGATCAGGGTGCGGCCGCGGCCGGTGGCATAGGCGAGGAAGACCCCGACCTGGCAGTTCTCCGTCCGGCCGGCCGTGCCGGAGTACTGCCGCTGAACCCCGGCCGACCGGACCCCTTTCTTCAGGAAGCCGGTGTCGTCCACGATCAGCACCGCACCTGGGTCTCCGAGGTACTCGACGACGTACTCGCGCACGTCGTCCAGCACCTCGTCCGCGTCCCATTCGATCCGGTTCAGGAGCCGGTGGAGCCGGTCCGGGCCCGCATGCCCGGCCTCCTCGGCAAGCGTCCAGCCGTTCTTCCGCTCCAGCGGAGCGATCAGTCCCCGCATATACGCAAGCGCCGACTCACGCGGCTCCGACCTGGCAAACCGGTGCACGAACCGCTCATGCAGAGACCTCAGTTCACCCGCCCACGACCGGGCATCAGCAAGTTCCCCACCCATGAACACACCAACGAACGACCTGGCCACCAGTCACGGCAAACACCGTTGCAGTACTAGTTCGCCCTTGGACCAGCCGCTGCGCACGAACCACGAGCCGAGCCGCTCGTTGGGGCGTTTGCCGACAGTCGTACCGTCTGCGCCGTTGCCGCCCACTGGAACGCCCCCCATCCACCTGATTGCCTGTCGTGCGAACCCCTATCAGAATGCCGCGTCCCGCGGCACTCCGCCCGGGGTTCCGACTCCTTCGAACGGGAAACCGGGTTGCCTCCGGCATACCCGCTCGTGCACGCGCCCCTGGGTTACGGGTACCGAAAGTAATCCTACGATCACCCCTCCCGTGAGGCCGTTTCAAGAAACGCCACCATTCGCCACCCCTTCGAATGAACTCGCCGGGCGCTCCACGCGATTCACTTGACATGCGAAGAACCGGAGTCGGCGGACAGAGGCGTGAAGAGGCGCGCGCCACCGTGCGCACCACCCCGTTCACGACCGTGCGCCACCCCGGGCGACGAGCCCCGGGCCGTGCGTCACGGTGCGTGACGGAGGTGTTCCGGGTCGTAACCACCGGCGCGTCCGACCCGTTGGAGGGGGCATGGGCTTCACGATCGGCGGCATCCGCGAGATGCGGTCCGGCACACGGCGCCGCGCACGCACGACCGAGTGCACGGCGGTGACCGAGTACACCGGACTCTGGGGCTGGGACGTCCAGCCCGGCGCGCGGGCCGTCTCCGGCCGGTGCTCCTGCGGCGACCGGGCCTGCGCGGCCCCCGGCGCGCATCCCCTCTCCTTCGCGCCCCCCGTCCCGGCGGGCGCGTCGCTCGACGAGGCGGCCGGGGCGTGGGCGGAGCATCCCGGGGCGGCGCTGCTGCTGCCGGTGGGCCGCGCCTTCGACGTGATCGAGGTGGCCGAGGCGGCGGGCCGGCGGGCGCTGGTCCGGATGGAGCGGATGGGGCTGCCGCTGGGCCCGGTCTGCGCGACCCCGACCGGGCGGGCGCAGTTCTTCGTCGCGCCGGGCGCGGCGGCGGAGCTGCCGAGGCTGCTGTACCGGATGGGCTGGGACGACGCGGACCTGGACCTGCACTGTCTGGGGCCGGGCAGCCACATCACCGCTCCCCCGTCGGACCTGGGCGGGTTCGGGCCGGTGCGCTGGCTGCGGCCGCCGACGCTGGACACGGCGGGGGCGCCGCCGCAGGCCCGGCTGCTGCTCGGCACGCTGGCGTACATGTGCCATCGGACGCACGCGTAGCCGGATCCACCGGGCGCGCACGCGGGCGGACGCACGCGGAGGCGGACACCCGCCGGACACGCACGCGGGCGGCGCGGACGCGGGCGGACGCGGGCGGACGCGGAGAAGGGCCCCCGCTCCTGGACAGGAGCGGGGGCCCTTCCGTGTGCCGGTGCGGCGGTCAGTCGCCGATGAGGGCGTCGACGAAGGCGGCCGGCTCGAAGGGGGCCAGGTCGTCGGGGCCCTCGCCGAGGCCGACGAGCTTGACCGGGACGCCCAGCTCGCGCTGGACGGCGACGACGATGCCGCCCTTGGCGGTGCCGTCGAGCTTGGTCAGGACGATGCCGGTGATGTCCACGACCTCGGCGAAGACGCGGGCCTGGATGAGGCCGTTCTGGCCGGTGGTGGCGTCGAGGACGAGGAGGATCTCGTCGAGCGGGCCGTGCTTCTCGACGACGCGCTTGACCTTGCCAAGCTCGTCCATGAGGCCGGTCTTGGTGTGCAGGCGGCCGGCGGTGTCGATGAGGACGACGTCGGCCTTCTCGGCGATGCCCTCCTTGACGGCGTCGTACGCGATCGAGGCGGGGTCGCCGCCCTCGGGGCCGCGGACGGTGCGGGCGCCGACCCGGTCGCCCCAGGTCTGGAGCTGGTCGGCGGCGGCGGCGCGGAAGGTGTCAGCGGCGCCGAGGACGACGGACTTCCCGTCGGCGACCAGGACGCGGGCGAGCTTGCCGGTGGTGGTGGTCTTGCCGGTGCCGTTGACGCCGACGACCATGACGACGCCGGGGACGTCCTCGGGGCTCTCGGTGTGGACGGTGCGGTCGTAGTCGCCGAGGAGGGCGATCAGCTCCTCGCGGAGCAGGCCGCGCAGCTCCTCGGGGGTGCGGGTGCCGAGCACCTTGACGCGCTCGCGCAGCCGGTCGACCAGCTCCTGGGTGGGGGCGACGCCGACGTCGGCGGTGAGGAGGGTCTCCTCGATCTCCTCCCAGGTGTCCTCGTCGAGGTGCTCGCGGGACAGGAGCGTGAGCAGCCCCTTGCCGAGCGAGTTCTGGGAGCGGGCGAGGCGGGCCCTGAGGCGGACGAGGCGGCCGGCGGTGGGCTCGGGCACCTCGATCTCGGGCGCGGCGGGAGCCTCCGGCTCCGCGGCGGCCGGGGGCGCCTCGGCGACGACCGGGTCCTCGACGGCGGCGGGGGTGCCGGTCGCCTCCTCGGCGGTCGGGAGGCCGACCTCCTCGACGGTGCGGCGTGGTTCTTCCCGCGGTGTCTCCGCCTCGTCGCCGACGTGCGGCTCGGCGGGCGGAGCGGTGATGGTCGGCGTGGTGGACGGCGGCTCGGCCGGCGGCAGCTGCTTCTTCTTGCGGCCGCTGATCACGAGCCCGCTCGTCACGGCGACCGCGACGACCAGAGCGATGACTACAGCAAGGATGAGTTCCATAACGCGTCCAGTATCGGCCACGACCCGCCCGGTGACGCCGTACGCACGCAGCGTGGGTCGTGTCCCCGTGCCGGGGGGTGCCGCCGGGCGGGGGTCGCGGCCGTTCTCATCTGACGATACGTCAGCTATGGTCGCCCCTCGCCGGCCGCCCAGTCACGGAGGGGACTCCCATGACCTTCAGCGTCGTACGGTTCAACCTCGTCGATCCCCGCGCCACCCCCGAGTCCCTCGCGGAGCGCTACCGGGCCGCCCTGGAGATGGCCGCGTACGCGGACGGGCACGGCGTGGACACCGTGCAGACCGAGGAGCACCACGGGGTGGAGAACAACTGGCTCCCCTCCCCCTTCGTCTTCGCGGGCGCGGTCTTCGGCGCCACCCGCCGGATCGCGGTCACCGTCTCCGCGGTCATCGGCCCGCTGCACGACCCGCTGCGGCTGGCGGAGGACATCGCGGTGCTCGACCTGCTGAGCCGCGGCCGGCTGATGACGGTGGCGGGGATCGGCTACCGGCCGGAGGAGTACGAGGAGCGCGGGGTCGACTGGGGGCGGCGCGGGAAGCTCCAGGACGAGCTCCTGGAGACCCTCCTGGCCGCCTGGACGGGCGAGCCCTTCGCGTACCGGGGCCGTACGGTACGGGTCACCCCGCGGCCCTTCACCCGGCCGCACCCGCTGCTGCTCGTCGGGGGCTCCTCGAAGGCCGCGGCGCGCCGGGCGGCCCGGCTCGGGCTGCCGTTCTTCCCGTCCGCGCACCTGCCGGAGCTGGAGGCGTACTACACCGGGCTGTGCGCGGCGTACGGCACCGAGGGGTGGACGATGATGCCGGCCCGGGAGACCCCGCTGCTGCACGTGTCGGAGGACCCGGACCGGACCTGGGCGGCGTACGGGGAGCACTTCCTGCACGAGGCGCGGACCTACGCCTCCTGGCAGTCGAAGGACATCCGGTCGGCGGTGCGGTCGGCGGCGGGGACGGTCGCGGAGCTGCGGGCGGAGGGGGTGTACCGGGTGGTGACCCCGGAGGAGTGCGTGGCGCTCGGGCTGGAGAGCCCGGTGCTGCACCCGCTGTGCGGGGGGATGCCGGTGGAGGAGGGGTGGCGGAGCCTGCGCCTGTTCTGCGAGGAGGTGCTGCCCCGCCTGGGGGCGTAGCCGTCAGCCCATCTCCTCCAGGGCCTTGCCCTTGGTCTCCTTGACGAAGAGGAGCACGAAGGGGATGGAGAGGACGGCGAAGACGGCGTAGATGACGTAGGTGCCGGAGAGGTTCCAGTCGGAGAGGGACGGGAAGCTGGCGGTGATGGCCCAGTTGGCGATCCACTGGGCGGAGGCGGCGACGCCGAGGGCGGCGGCGCGGATCCGGTTGGGGAACATCTCGCCGAGGAAGACCCAGACGACCACGCCCCAGGAGAGGGCGAAGAAGAGCACGAAGACGTGGGCGGCGACGAGGGCCACGACGCCCTGGGTGGTGGGGAGCTTGCCGTCGACGAGGTCGGCGGAGAAGGCCCACGCCTCGCAGGCGAGGGCGGCGGCCATGCCGACGGAGCCGACGAGGGCGAGCGGCCGGCGGCCGACCCGGTCGACGAGGACCATCGCGATCACGGTGCCGACGATGTTGATGATCGACGTGGTGAACGAGTAGAAGAACGAGCCGGACGGGTCGATGCCGACGGACTGCCAGAGCGTCGAGGAGTAGTAGAAGGCGACGTTGATGCCGACGAGCTGCTGGAAGACGGAGAGGCCGATGCCGACCCAGACGATGGGCAGGAGGCGGAAGCTGCTGCCGGGGACGAGGAGGTCCCTGAAGGTGGACTTGTGCTCCCTGCGCATGGCGAGCTCGATCTCGGCGACGCGGTGGTCGAGGTCGACGCCCTTGCCCTCGACCTCGGACAGCACCTCCTTGGCGCGTTCCTTCCTGCCCACGGAGATGAGGAAGCGGGGGGACTCGGGGATGGCGAAGGAGAGCAGTCCGTAGAGGAGCGCGGGGACGACCATCACGCCGAGCATCCACTGCCAGGCCTCCAGGCCGCCGATCTTGCCGCGCTGGTCGCCGTCGGCGAGCTGGAGGATGCCGTAGTTGACGAGCTGGGAGATGGCGATGCCGATGACGATGGCGGCCTGCTGGAAGGAGCCGAGGCGGCCGCGGTAGGCGGCGGGGGCGACCTCGGCGATGTAGGCGGGGCCGATGACGGAGGCCATGCCGATGGCGAAGCCGCCGACGATCCGCCAGAAGGCCAGGTCCCAGAGGGCGAAGGGGAGGGCGGAGCCGACCGCGCTGACGGTGAAGAGGACGGCGGAGATCTGCATGCAGCGGATGCGGCCGATGCGGTCGGCGATCCGGCCGGCGGTCGCGGCGCCGATGGCGCAGCCGATCAGGGCGATGGCGATGACCTGGGCGAGGGTGGCGGAGCCGATGTCGTAGCGGTCGCGGATGGCCTCGACGGCGCCGTTGATGACGGAGCTGTCGTAGCCGAAGAGGAAGCCGCCCATGGCGGCTGAGGCGGTGATGAAGATGACGTGGCCGAGATGGTCCGGGTGCGCCGCCCGGCCTTCGGAGGGCGGCGGGGAGGGCGCCTTCTCGGTGCTGGTCACGTGGGCTCCTCGGTGCGGCGGTCCTGTCGGTTGCTTCCTGGGGTTCCAGGAGGGTTCCGGTTACCCAGGATTCCCAGTGGCGCACACCTTCGGCCCGTCCACCACTTCAGCGGAGCCGCTGGCTGATGACCTTCGAGACCCCGTCGCCCTGCATGGAGACGCCGTAGAGGGCGTCCGCGACCTCCATCGTCCGCTTCTGGTGGGTGATCACGATCAGCTGGGAGGACTCCTGGAGCTCCCGCATGATCCCGATGAGCCGCTGGAGGTTGGTGTCGTCGAGGGCCGCCTCGACCTCGTCCATGACGTAGAAGGGGCTGGGGCGGGCCTTGAAGATGGCGACCAGCAGGGCGACGGCGGTCAGCGAGCGCTCGCCGCCGGAGAGGAGGGAGAGCCGCTTGACCTTCTTGCCGGGCGGGCGGGCCTCCACCTCGACGCCGGTGGCGAGCATGTCGTCGGGGTCGGTGAGGACGAGCCGGCCCTCGCCGCCGGGGAAGAGGCGGGAGAAGACGCCCTCGAACTCGCGGGCGGTGTCGCGGTAGGCCTCGGTGAAGACCTGTTCGACGCGCTGGTCGACCTCCTTGACGACCTGGAGGAGGTCGGCGCGGGTCTTCCTCAGGTCCTCCAGCTGTTCGGAGAGGAAGCGGTGGCGGTCCTCCAGGGCGGCGAACTCCTCCAGGGCCAGCGGGTTGACCTTGCCGAGCTGCTGGAAGGCGCGCTCGGCGGCCTTCAGCCGCTTCTCCTGCTCCGAACGGATGAAGGGGCGCGGCCGGTTGCGGGGGTCGTCGGGGTCCTCGGGGAGGGTCTCGCCCTCGGCGGGCGGGGACGGCGGGACGGGCTGGTCGGGGCCGTACTCGGCGGTGAGGGCGCCCGCCTCGACGCCGAACTCCTCCAGGGCCCGCGCCTCCAGCTGCTCGATCCGCAGCCGCTTCTCGGCGCCCAGGACCTCGCCGCGGTGGACGGAGTCGGTCAGCTTGTCCAGCTCGTCCTTGAGGGCGCGGCCCCGGGCGCGGGCGGCGGTGAGGTCCTGCTCGCGGTCGGCGCGGTCGGCGGCCGCGGCGGCGCGCTCGCGGCCGGCGCGTTCCAGGGAGACCTCGACGTGGGCGAGGAGGGTACGGGCTCCGCCGGCGACGGCGGCGGCGACGCGGGCCTCGTGGCGCAGGCGGGTGCGGCGCTGTTCGGCACGCGCGCGTGCGTCCCGTTCGGCGCGGGCGGCCCGGTCGAGGGAGTCGGCCCGGCCGGCGAGGGCCTTGGCCCGCTCCTCGTGGGTGCGGACCTGGAGGCGGGCCTCCAGCTCGGTCTGGCGGGCGGTCGCGCCGTCGAGGGCGAGCCGGTCGCGGACGGTGGTGTCGGGTTCCTCCTCGGCGGGGGCCTCCTCGGCGGCGAGGAGCCGTTCGGCCAGTTCCCCGGCCTCGGTCTCGGCCCGTTCCAGGGCCTCCTGGGCGCGGGCGACGGCGGCGGCGGTCCGTTCGGCCTCGCCCGCGGCCGCCCGGGCCTGGCCGGCGAGGCGGCCGAGTTCCTGGGCGACGGACGCCTTCTCCTTCTCGGTGCCGCGGCGCAGCGCGTCGAGCTCCTCCACGCGGGCGGCGGCGTCCCGGCGGCGCCCGGCGGCCTCCTCCTGGGCGCGGGCCAGCTCCTCGCACCGCGTGCCGAGGGCGGCGAGTTCGGCGGCGGCCTCGTCGACCTGGGTGCGCACTTCGAGGAGGCTGGGGGCGCCGGCGGAGCCGCCGTGCGCGTAGTGGGCGCCGAGCAGGTCGCCCTCGGCGGTGACGGCGGTGAGTCCGGGGTGGCGGCGGACGAGTTCCAGGGCCTCGTCGAGTCCGCCGACGAGGACGACGCCGTCGAGGAGGCGCCGGACGGCACCGAGGAGGCCGGGGGGTCCGTCGACGAGTCCGGCGACGGGCACGGTGCCCTCGGGGAGGGCGGCCGGGGGCTGTTCGGGGGCGGTCAGGAGGAGGGTGGCGCGGCCCGCGTCCTGCTTGCGCAGGAGGCGGAGGGCTTCGGCGGCCGCGGCGGGGCCGTCGGCGGCGAGGGCGTCGGCGGCGGCGCCGAGGGCGGCGGCGACGGGGACCTCGTGGCCGGGGACGACGGTGAGGAGGCCGGCGGCCGGGCCGAGGACGCCGGTGAGGCCGGCGGAGAGCAGGGCTCCGGTGCCGTCCTTGCGGCGCAGGCCGAGGGCGAGGGTGTCGTGGCGGGCGCGGACGGCGGCGCGGCGGCGTTCGGCGTCGGCGGCGGCCTCGCGGGCGGCGGTCAGGTCGGCCTCCGCGGCGGCGAGGGCGCGGCGGGCCTCCTCGTGCCGTTCGCCGTGGGCGGTGTCGGTGGCGTCGAGGCCGTCGACCTCGGCCTTGAGGAGTTCGTACTCCTCCTGGGCGGTGACGGCCCGTTCGGCGGCGGCGTCGCCGGCGTCGGCGAGGCGGTCGATCTCGGCCCGGGCGGAGGCGGCGCGCGAGCGGGCGGCGTCGACCTGGCCGTGCAGCCGGGCGAGGCCCTCGCGGCGGTCGGCGAGGGCGCGGGCGGCGTCCTTGAGGCGCCGTTCCTCGGCGGCGAGGGCGCGCTCCAGTTCGGCCCGGTGCTCGACGGCGTCCTCCAGGGCCTGTCGGGCGGCCTCCAGGGCGGCCTCCAGCTCGGCCTCCTGCTCGCGGACGCGGGCGGCCTCGCGCTCCAGGTCCTCGGGGTCGCGGCCGCGCCGTTCCTCGGCGGGGGCGGCGGTGGCGCTCTTCACGCGCGCGTCGGCGAGGGAGACCGTGCCGCGGACGCGTTCGGCGAGCTGGGAGAGGGCGTACCAGCTCTGCTGGGCGCGCTCCAGTCGGGGGGCGAGGTCCCGGACGGCGGCCTCCAGGGCGGCCTCGTGGGCGAGGGCGGCGCGCAGCTGCTCCTCGGTGGCCTCCTTGCGGGCGAGGAGGGCGGCCTCGTCGGCGAGTTCGGCGCGCAGCGCCCCCTGGAGGCGGACGAGGTCGTCGGCGAGGAGGCGGAGGCGGGCGTCGCGCAGGTCGGCCTGGATGACGACGGCGCGGCGGGCGACGGCGGCCTGCCGGCCGAGGGGCTTGAGCTGGCGGCGGAGTTCGTCGGTGAGGTCCTGGACGCGCGCGAGGTTGGCCCGCATGGCGTCGAGCTTCCGCAGCGCCTTCTCCTTGCGCTTGCGGTGCTTGAGGACGCCCGCGGCCTCCTCGATGAAGGCGCGGCGGCCCATGGGGTCGGCGTGGAGCACGGAGTCGAGCTGTCCCTGGCCGACGATGACGTGCATCTCGCGGCCGATGCCGGAGTCGGAGAGGAGGTCCTGGATGTCGAGCAGCCGGCAGGTGTCGCCGTTGATCTGGTACTCGCTGCTGCCGCCCCGGAACATGATCCGGGTGATCGTGACCTCGGCGTAGTCGATGGGGAGGGCGCCGTCGGAGTTGTCGATGGTGAGCGAGACCTCGGCGCGGCCGAGCGGGGGCCGCCCGGTGGTGCCGGCGAAGATGACGTCCTCCATCTTGCCGCCGCGCAGCGACTTGGCGCCCTGTTCGCCCATGACCCAGGAGAGCGCGTCCACGACGTTGGACTTGCCGGAGCCGTTGGGGCCGACGACACAGGTGATTCCGGGTTCGAACCTCAGTGTGGTGGCGGAGGCGAACGACTTGAATCCGCGGAGCGTCAAGGCCTTGAGGTGCACGCCGGGGACTCTACCCGGGGTGTCGCGTTTCGCCCGTGATCGTGCAGGGCAGACCCTCGGGTGAACGGAGGGTGTGACGAGGGGGACGGGACGGTGGGGGACGGACGGTGAGAGCGGGCGGGGAAAGAAAAGAAGGGACGCCGAAGCGTCCCTTGCCTATTCAGCTGTTCCCACCTGAGCCCGTCGGGGCGGGTGTCAGGTGAGCGCAGGCTCCGCCTGGGGTACGTCGAGGTCGATGCGGTCGAGCAGCGACTCGCCCTGGTGCTGAGCGGCGGCCGCGGCGAGCGTGTCGTTCTCGGTCTGGATCCGTACCAGCTCGGATTCCAGATCCTGGACACGCTGCTGAAGCCGTCGCATCTCGGCGAGGAGTCGCGGGTCGGAGCCGCCGACGTAACCGAGAAGCGCCTTTGCCATGATGAGTGGTCCTCCACACTGAGTGACCGACCGATTGCGGTGTGGGTCGTGAGGGATGGATTCGCACCCGCGGTGCTCGGCAGTACCTGAGTCGTGCCGGTGTTCTACTGCCACACAGCTAAGGTGCGCGGGGCTTCCAGAGTCTCACCAAAAAGTTTGACGGTCAACACGATCACGCCCCGATCGGTGCGGCGGACGGGGAGTTCGCGGCCGCGTCGCAGGCGGCGGCGCCTCTCGACCCGTTGCCCCGGGGCGTGGCGATCATCCTTGTGCGGGAAGCCTGGCACGAGCGCCGAGTCTTGGCAACCACCAGGCGCTTCCCCTGTTCACCGGCGTTCATGCGCCCGTCGCCGGCCCCCGTCCGGGGCCCGCCGGGGCGTTCGGCGGGTGCCGGGCGGAGGGCCGGCGAGGGGGCCGGGAGGGCGGGGTCAGCGGATGGCGAAGCCGTCGTACCCGCCCCGGGGTGTGCTCCATATCTCGGTGACCCCGTCCACGCGGCCGGGCGTGTCGCCGGTCCGCAGCCAGTCGAGGAGACGGTGGCAATGGTCACTCGGACCCTCGGCCACCACCTGCACCCGGCCGTCGTCGAGGTTCAGGGCGAAGCCCGTGAGGCCGCCGATCTCCAGGGCGTTTGCCCTGGTGAACCAGCGGAAGCCCACTCCCTGTACCCGTCCGCGCACCCAGGCGGTCATCCGTACGTCGTCGCTCATGGCTGCACGCTAGCGGGCGGATTGCCCGAACAGCACGTCGCGGCGGCTTCCCATGGCGTACAGTCCGACGAAATGCGCCTCACCCACACGGGTGCACGTCTTTCGGTCATTCCCACGCAGCGTGACGCTCCGTGGCACATCCATGCCGAAAGCAAAGGCCGCAAAGACCCAGCAAAGAGCCAGCTCAGGGAGGCAGGGCAGATGGGACGCCACCGTCGCTCCGGCGCCGCGCCCGCCGAGGCAGACTACGCGACCGGCACCGACCACGGTCAGGGGGGTGCCCGCCGCAGGCGGCGCGGCCACCCCGTCCGCACGGGACTGCTCGGCGCCTCGGCGGCGGTCGCCGTCGGCGCCGTCGCGGTCGCCACGGGTCTCCTCCCGGGCGGCGAGACCCTCACCGCGGGCAGCGCGGGCAGCAGCCGGCCGGTCGCCACGGAGGCCCGGCAGGCCCCCGAGCTGACCACGCAGGGCGGGGCGACCCGGACCCCGGCGGACGAGTCGGCGGGCACCGGCACCCGTACGGGCACGGGCTCGGGTTCCGGCGGGGAGGCGCCCACGGCCGCACCGAAGACCCCGGCGTCCGCGTCGGCCTCCCCCAAGGCGGCCCCCAAAGCGACTCCCACGCCCACCCCCACGCCCGCCCCCACGAAGACCGCCGCCCCCTCCCCCACGCCGTCGAAGGCCCCCGCCCGGACCCCTGCGGCCCCCGCCACGCAGGCCGCTCCGAAGCCCTCGAAGGCACCGGCCACCACTCCGGCCGCCCAGGACTCCGCCACCCCCGCCCGGACCCAGGCCCCGGCCACGGCCCCGGCCCAGGAGGCCCGGACGAGCGAGGCGGCCGGGGCCGGTTCCACCGCCGACCGCGCGGACGCGGCCGAGGCCGAGGTGCTGCGCCTGGTGAACACCGAGCGCGGCAAGGCGGGCTGCTCCCCGCTGCGCCCCTCGGAGGACCTGGACCGGCTGGCCGGCGCCCTCAGCGCCGACATGGCGAACCGCTCCTTCTTCGGCCACACCGACCCCGACGGCGCCACCCCCTGGGACCGCGCCCGGGCGGCGGGCGTCACCGGCCTCGGCGCCGAGAACATCGCCCGCGGCCAGGTCGACGCGGCCGCCGTGATGGTCTCCTGGATGAACAGCGACCAGCACCGCGCCAACATCCTGAACTGCGACTTCACCACCCTGGGCGTCGGCGTCCACTTCGCCGACGGCGGCCCCTGGTGGACCCAGGACTTCGGCTCCTAGGCCACGCCTTCCGGAGCGACGACCCGCCCGCCCCACGCGCTCACTTTTCGAAAGCGCACTCTGGTGGCGAGCGGGTCGCGCGCGTACGGTGGAGGGCATGACCGACGATCTCGCCTTCGACGTGTTCGCGCGCGGATGCGCCTCGCGGGTGACGCTGGAGCACGTCACCGGACGCTGGGGCGGCCTCACCCTCGGGGCGCTGCACGAGGGGTCCTTCCGCTTCAACGAGCTGCGGCGCCGCGTCGACGGCGTCAGCGAGAAGATGCTGGCGCAGACCCTGCACGCCCTGGAGCGGGACGGACTCGTGCACCGGGAGGCGCAGCCGGTCAATCCGCCCCGCGTCGACTACCGGCTGACCCCGCTCGGGCGGGAGGTCGCCGAGCGGCTCGTCGGGCTGATCGAGCTGGTGGAGGGGCGGATGCCGGAGATCGTCGCGGCCCGGGAGGCGTACGACGCCGGGCGGGCGCCCGTCACGGGCTGACGCGCGGCGGGCGCTGGCAGCGCGGGCAGAAGTAGCTGGACCGGTTCATCCAGGCGCGGCGGCGCATCGGCGTGCCGCAGCGGCGGCAGGGCTCGTCCTCCCGGCCGTAGGCGTCGAGCGAGCGGTCGAAGTAGCCGGACTCGCCGTTCACGTTCACGTAGAGGCTGTCGAAGCTGGTGCCGCCGGCCGCGAGCGCCGCGTTCATCACGTCGCGGACGTGGCCGAGGAGCTCGGCCGAGCGGGGGCGGGTGAGGGTGGCCGTCGGCCGGTCGTAGTGCAGCTTGGCGCGCCACAGCGCCTCGTCGGCGTAGATGTTGCCGACGCCGCTGATCAGCGACTGGTCGAGGAGCGCCCGCTTGATCGTCGTGCGGCGCAGCCGGAGCGCGGCGTGGAAGGCGGCGTCGTCGAAGGCGGGGTCCAGCGGGTCGCGGGCGATGTGCCCGATGACGTCCGGCAGTCCGTCGGCGCTGTCGGGGGCCGTGTCGTGGAGCGAGAGGCCGCCGAAGGTGCGCTGGTCGACGAAGCGGAGTTCCGTGCCCGTGGTGTCGGCGAAGCGGATCCGGACGCGCAGGTGCTTCTCGTCGGGGGCGTCCTCCGGCTGCACCAGGAGCTGTCCGCTCATTCCGAGGTGGCCGAGGACGGAGCCGGCGCCGTCGGCGAGCGGCAGCCACAGGTACTTGCCCCGGCGGCGGGCCGGCTCGAAGCGCTGCCCGGCCAGCCGGGCGGCGAAGTCCGCGCCGCCCGCCGGGTGGCGCCGCACGGCCCGCGGGTGCAGCACCTCGACCCCGGCCACGGTCCGGCCGGCGACCCAGCGCTCCAGTCCGCGCCGGACGACCTCGACCTCGGGCAGCTCGGGCACGGCACTCCTCCGGAGGACGACGAAAACGGTGGTCCTCGCAGCCTACCGCCGTCCCGTCCCCGCCCGGTTCCCCCCGGGGCGGCGCCCGGAAACGGCTCCGCCCGCCCCCTGGGGAGGGGCGGGCGGGGAGAAAGACTTCCGCTGAAGGGAGCGGGAGCCGGAGGAACGGTCAGGCGGTGGCCGGAGCGGCCCCGTCCTTCCGGTCCGGGCCGGTGTCGGCCGCGGCCTTGGCCGCCGCCTCGCGCTCGTCCGCGTCGGCGCGGATGGCGCGCCACGCGGATTCGGCGGCCTGCTGCTCCGCCTCCTTCTTGCTGCGGCCGGTGCCGGTGCCGTACGAGACACCACCGACGCGGGCGGCAGCGGTGAAGGTCTTCTCGTGGTCGGGGCCCTCCTCGGAGACGAGGTACTCCGGCACGCCGAGTCCCTCGGCCGCCGTCAGCTCCTGGAGACTGGTCTTCCAGTCCAGGCCGGCACCGAGGTTCGAGGACTTCTCGATCAGCGGGTCGAAGAGCCGGTGCACCAGCTCGGACGCCGCTTCGAGGCCCTGGTCGAGGTAGACCGCGCCGATCACCGCTTCCAGGGTGTCGGCGAGGATGGATGCCTTGTCCCGGCCGCCCGTGCCCTCTTCGCCCCGGCCGAGCCGGATGAAGGAGCCCAGGTCGAGGCCGCGCCCGACGTCCGCCAGCGCACGCGAGTTGACCACCGCGGCCCGAAGCTTGGCCAGCTGGCCTTCGGGGAGATCGGGGTGGGTGCGGTAGAGGGTGTCGGTGACCACCAGGCCGAGCACGGAGTCCCCGAGGAACTCCAGCCGCTCGTTGGTGGGCAGACCGCCGTTCTCGTACGCGTACGAGCGGTGGGTCAGCGCACGCACCAGAAGGGCGGACTCGAGGTGATACCCGAGCCGCCCTTCCAGAAGCGTGTGGGACGAGGCGCTGTTGATGTTGTCAGACATCGTGCCTCTCACCAGCCCGCTCAGACCGAGAGGACCTGGCGCTTGTTGTAGGTGCCGCAGCTCGGGCACGCGATGTGCTGCAGCTTCGGCTCCTGGCAACGCTCACACGAAACCAGGGTGGGGACCGCAGCCTTCCACTGCGACCGGCGGTGGCGCGTGTTGCTGCGCGACATCTTCCGCTTCGGAACAGCCACGGCTACTTCTCCTGCTTCTCGTCGACACCGGTAGCGGCGTCGCTCATGTTGTCCTTCTCGTCGGCTCCCAGCGAACCGGCGAGTTCCTGCAGTGCCGCCCAACGGATGTCGGTGGCGTCGTGGTGGTGGTCGGGGTTCTCGTTCAGGTTGATTCCACAGTCGGAACACAGACCTGCACAGTCCTCCCGGCACACCGGCTGCATGGGCAGCGCGAGCACCACTGCGTCACGCAGCACGGGTTCGAGGTCGAACATGCCGTCCTCGAGGGGGATCATGTCCTCGTCTTCATCGTCCTCGCCGTCCGCGGCCGCCTTGACGCGGCCCCGGTCGTCGGAGTCGGGGTACGAGAACATCTCCTGGAAGTCCGCGTCGAGCTCCAGCTCGACGGGCTCCAGACACCTTACGCACTCCCCCTCGGCCGATGCACGGGCGGTGCCTGTGACAAGCACCCCTTCCATGACCGACTCGAGTCGGAGCTCGATCTCCACCGGGGCGCCCTCGGGCACTCCGACGACCCCCGCGACGCCGAGATCGGCGGGCGCTTCGATCGTGCGGGAGATCCGCTGGAGGGCACCGGGACGCCGCCCCAGCTCGTGTGTGTCGAACACGAGGGGGTTGCGGTGGTCGAGGCGCGTGCTCAGGGTTCTTCCTGCTTTCGGATCGTTCGCGTCGCAAGTCTTCAGGGGGCTGCCGCTCGCGGGCAGCATGGATCGCGGCATACACGCGACCGAAGGGCCAGGATACTGGACGCTTCGCCCAGGGCCCAATCCGGTCCCTTCGGGGGCTACTGCCCCTGTTCGTACCGGCGCAGCTGCTCCAGGTCGATCATGCTCGTGTCGAAGAAGCTGGTCTCGTCGAGCGCCGCGGCCTGCGGCTGGACCTGCGGCTGCTGCTGGTACGCGTACGGGTCCTGCTGCTGGTAGGCGTACGGATCGGCCTGCGGGGGCTGCTGGTACGCGTAGGGGTCCTGCTGCTGGTAGGCGTACGGGTCCGTCTGCGGGGGCTGCGGGTAGCCGTAGGGGTCCTGCTGGGCCGGGATCTGGGCGGCGACGGGCGCGTGCGCCGGGGCGGCGGGCGCGACGGCGGCCGGCTCCGGGTCGGCGAGCTCGGCGAGGCCCGCCAGGTAGTCGGCGTCGCTGGTGTGCACGGCGTGGCCGAGGCCGTCCTGGGCGGCCATGTGCTCGCCGAGGGCGTCGGTGGCGATCCGGCCGTGCAGCTTCTGCCGGCCGCGTCCGACGGCCTCCAGGGTCTTGGAGAGGACCGCCTCGAAGGCGCCCAGCTTGGCGTCGACGTACGCGTCGGCCCGCTGGATCAGGGTCTGCGGGTCGGCGCTGTACTCGGGGGCGTCCTGCTCCGGGTAGCCGTTCTCGTCAAGGCCCGGACCGCGGCCGAGGAGCTTCTCGCGGCCCCGGTCGACGGAGCCGATGGTCTTGTTGAGGACGACCTCGAAGTTGGCGAGCTTGGAGTCGACGTACTCGTCGGCCTCGGCGCGGATCTCCTCGGCCTCGCGGCGGGCCTCGGAGAGGATCCGGTCGGCCTCCTCCTGGGACTGCCGGGCGATCTGGGTGTCGGAGACGATCGTGCCGCGCTCGGCGTGGGCGGCCTCGATGATCCGCTCGGCCTCCTGGCGGGCCTGCTCGACCATCTGCTCGCGCCCGCCGATGAGCTCCTGGGCCTGGGCGAGGGAGTTCGGCAGGGCGTCCCGCACCTGGGCGAGGAGGTCGAGCAGATCGGCGCGGTTGACCACGCAGGAGGCCGACATGGGCATC
Source organism: Streptomyces filamentosus (assembly GCF_014654895.1). Taxonomy (GTDB): domain Bacteria; phylum Actinomycetota; class Actinomycetes; order Streptomycetales; family Streptomycetaceae; genus Streptomyces; species Streptomyces filamentosus. Next base: position 1,093,165 of record NZ_BNBE01000001.1, read on the forward strand.
GAGCGGGCGTTCTGCACCGTCGCGACGATCTCTTCGAGCTTCTTCTGCACGTCCACCGGGTGCTCGCCACTCTCTACAGCTGGATGGAGACGGACGGGACGACTGTAAGGGCAGTCGCGGCCCGTCCGACACCAGGTGACGGAGCGTCAGCGGCGGTGGCCGCGCGTCACTTCTCCCGGAGGCGCTCGGCGAGCCGCTCCTGGACCACCGGCGGCAGCAGGTGGGAGACGTCGCCGCCCCAGGCCGCGACCTCCTTGACCAGGGAGGACGACAGGAAACTGTAGGTCGGGTTGGTGGGCACGAACAGCGTCTCGACGCCCGACAGACCGTGGTTCATCTGGGCCATCTGGAGCTCGTAGTCGAAGTCGCTGACCGCGCGCAGGCCCTTGACGATGGCGGGGATGTCGCGCTGCTTGCAGAAGTCGACGAGGAGGCCGTGGAAGGACTCCACCTCGACGTTGCCGAGGTCGGCGGTGGCCTCGCGGATCAGGTCGATCCGCTCCTCGACCGTGAACAGGCCCTTCTTGGCGGGGTTGATCATCACCGCGACGTGCACGACGTCGTAGAGCTTGGAGGCCCGGCCGATGATGTCGAGGTGTCCGTTGGTGATGGGGTCGAACGACCCGGGGCAGACGGCGCGGCGCATCGTGTCTTCCTCGCTCTCCGGTGCGGTCATCAGAGGTCCTCTCCGGCCGCGACACGGCCGTACCAGAACGTTCCCTCACCGTAGCGGCGGGAGCGCAGGGCCTCGAAGCCGTCCGGCCAGCCGAACTCCCCGCCCCGCGTGGCGCGCTCCACGGTGACGACGGCATCCTCGCTCAGCCAGCCGCCCGCGCGCAGTGTGAGGAGGATCTCCCGCAGCTCCTCGTCGGGGACGGCGTAGGGCGGGTCGAGGAAGACCAGGTCGTACGGCTCGGCCGGGGCCGGTCCCGCGGCGACCTGCTCGGCCCGGCCGGTGCGGGCCTCGGCGCCGGGCAGGCCGAGCGCGCGGACGTTCTCCCGGACGGTGCGGGCCGCGCGGGCGTCGGCCTCGACGAGCAGGGCGTGGGCGGCGCCGCGGGAGAGCGCCTCCAGGCCGACGGCTCCGGAGCCCGCGTACAGGTCGGCGACCCGGGCGTCCTCGATGCCGTGGAGCGCCTCCCAGGTGGAGAAGAGGCCCTCGCGCGCCCGGTCGGAGGTGGGGCGGGTGCCGTTGCCGGGGGGCACGGCCAGGCGCCGTCCGCCGGCGGTGCCGGCGATCACGCGGGTCATCGTCGTCCTCGATCGTCGCTCGCGTACCGCGTCCGCGGCACCCGACCAGCTTAGGACGGCTCCTCCCGTCACCCCTTCTCCAGGTACTCCTCCCGCTCCTCGCTCAGCAGGGCGTCCAGGGCGGTGCGCAGCCCGGGGTGGGCTTCGAGGTCCGGATCGGCGAGGACGAGGGCGGTGGCCTCCTCGCGGGCGGCGGCGATGACCTCCTCGTCGTCGATGACGGTGAGGACGCGGAGGGAGGAGCGGGCCCCGGACTGGGCCTGGCCGAGGACGTCGCCCTCGCGGCGCTGTTCGAGGTCGATGCGGGAGAGCTCGAAGCCGTCGAGGGTGGCGGCGACGGCGCCGAGGCGCTGCCGGGCGGGACTGGCCTCGGGCATCTCGGTGACGAGGAGGCAGAGGCCGGGGGCGGAGCCGCGGCCGACGCGGCCGCGGAGCTGGTGGAGCTGGGAGACGCCGAAGCGGTCGGCGTCCATGATCACCATGGCGGTGGCGTTGGGCACGTTGACGCCGACCTCGATGACGGTGGTGGCGACGAGGACGTCGAGGTCGCCGGCGGCGAAGCGGCGCATGACGTCGTCCTTGTCGTCGGGGTGCATGCGGCCGTGCAGGGCGGCGATCCGGAGTCCGGCGAGGGGCCCGGCCCGGAGCTGGTCGGCGACGTCGAGGACGGCGAGCGGGGGCCGCTTCTCGGCGTCGTCCTCGGCGGAGGGCTTGCGCTTGGCGGCCTTCTTCCGGTCCTCCTCGTCGCCGATCCGGGGGCAGACCACGTACGCCTGGTGGCCGCCCTCGACCTCCTCGCGGACCCGCTCCCACGCGCGGGCGAGGAAGTGCGGCTTGTCGGCGGCGGGGACGACGTGGCTGGCGATCGGGGAGCGTCCGGCGGGGAGCTGGTCGAGGACGGAGGTCTCCAGGTCGCCGAAGACGGTCATGGCGACGGTCCTGGGGATCGGGGTGGCCGTCATGACGAGCAGGTGCGGGGGCTGCTTGCCCTTGCCCCGCAGGGCGTCGCGCTGCTCCACGCCGAAGCGGTGCTGCTCGTCGACGACGACCAGGCCCAGGTCGTGGAACCCGACCTTGTCCTCGATGAGGGCGTGGGTGCCGATGACGATCCCCGCCTCCCCAGTGACCAGGTCGAGGAGGGCCTGGCGGCGGGCGGCGGCGCCCATGGAGCCGGTGAGCAGCACGACCTTGGTGCCCTGGTCCGCGCCGCCGAGCATCCCCCCTTCGGCGAGCTCGCCCATCATCTCGGTGACGGACCGGTGGTGCTGCTGGGCGAGGACCTCGGTGGGGGCGAGCATGGCGGCCTGTCCCCCGGCGTCGACGACGGCGAGCATGGCCCGCAGCGCCACCATGGTCTTGCCGGACCCGACCTCTCCCTGGAGGAGGCGGTGCATGGGGTGGTCGGTGGCGAGGTCGTCGAAGATCTCCCTGGAGACCTTGTTCTGGCCTTCGGTGAGGGTGAAGGGGAGCTTGGCGTCGAAGGCGGTGAGGAGGCCGTCGGCGGCGGGGCGGCGGGGGACGGCGGGGAGCTGGGTGTCGGCGTGCCGGCGGCGGGCGAGGGCGACCTGGAGGACGAAGGCCTCGTCCCACTTGAGCCGGTCGCGGGCGGCGGCGACGTCGGCCTTGGTGCGGGGGCGGTGGATCAGCGTCAGGGCCTCGGGGAGGCCGGCGAGGCCGCGGCCCTCGCGGAGCGTGCCGGGGAGCGGGTCGACGGCCTCGGCGGCGAAGGGGAGGACGCTGTCGACGGCCTTGGCGATCTTCCAGGACTCCATCTTGGTGGTGGCCGGGTAGATCGGGATGAGGGCGCCGGCCCAGGTGTCCACCGCCACGTCCCCGTCGCCGCGCAGGAGTTCGTAGGCGGGGTGGGCGAGCTGGAGGCGCCGGTTGAAGAGCGAGACCTTGCCGGAGAACATCGCGCGGGTGCCGGGCAGCAGGTCGTGGTGCGGCTTGTGGACGCCCTTGCCGAAGAAGACCAGCTGGAGGCGGCCGTAGCCGTCGGTGAGGGTGACTTCGAGGCGCTGGGTGCGTCCCTTGGCGCCGTTGAAGGTGTGCACCCGGGCGTCGGCGACCTGGGCGACCACCGTGACGTGCTCGTCGAGGGGCAGCTCGGAGAGGGTCGTCAGCTCGCCCCGCTCCGTGTACCGCCGGGGGTAGTGGTGGAGGAGGTCGCCGACCGTGTGCAGGTCGAGGGCCTCGGCCAGGACCTTGGCGGTGGCGGGACCGAGGTGCTTCTTGAGGGGTTCGTCGAGCGCGGGCACGCGTCCCATTGCACACCACGGCGCCGACAATCGGGGCGAGGGCCGTGGACGACCCACTGGCGGCCTCCCGGCTACTCGACCCCGATGAGGAGCGGCGGGGCCCCCTCGCCCGCGTGGTACGTGACGGTGTCGACGGCCAGGTAGCCGCGGCGGACGTGGGTCTCCAGGGTGTCGGCGAGGCCGGGCGGGGTGCCGTCGGCGACGACGAGGGTGACGAGTTCGCCGCCGGCCTGGAGCATGCGGTCGAGGACCGTGCGGGCGGTCTCGGTGAGGTCCTGGCCGATGACGGCGACGTCGCCCTCGATGAGGCCGAGGACGTCGCCGGCCTGGCAGACTCCGGCGGAGGTGAAGGACTGGCGTTCGGCGACGGCGAGTTCGGCGTAGCGGGTGGCGCCGGCGGCGGCCGTCATGGCGACGACGTCCTCGTCGAAGCTGCGTCCGGGTTCGTGGACGGCGAGGGCGGCGATGCCCTGGACGGCGGCCCGGGTGGGGATGAGGGCGACCCGGATGCCCTCGGCGCGGGCCCGTTCGGCGGCGGCCGCGGCGGCGGCCCGCAGGTCGGTGTCGTTGGGCAGGAGGACCACCTCGCGCGCGTGGGCGCGGCGGACGGCGGCGAGGAGTTCGTCGCCGGCGGGGGGTTCGCCGGGCCGGGCCTGGACGGTGGTGGCACCGGCCTCGGCGCAGAGTCCGGCGAGGCCCTCGCCGGGGAGGACGGCGACGACGGCGCGGGGGGCGCGTTCCTCGCGCGCGTGGCCGGGCTCCTCGACGGGGGCGCCGGGGGCCGGGGCGGCGGACGGGCCGGGGGCCGGGGCGGGGAGGGTGCTCGCGAAGTGGGTGATGCGGATCCGGTGCGGCCGGCCGGCCTCGACTCCGGCCTCGACGGCGGCGCCGGGGTCGTCGACGTGGACGTGGACGTTCCACAGGCCGTCGCCGCCGACGACGACGAGGGAGTCGCCGAGGGCGTCGAGGCGGGCCTTGAGGAGGTCGACGGCCGCGTCCCCGGCCTCCAGGAGGTAGAGGACCTCGTAGGCGGGCCCCTGCGCGGCGGGCCCGCAGCCCTCCCCCGTACCGGCCCCGCCCGGCTCCCCCGAAGCCGAAGCCGGTGCCGAAGCCGAAGCCGGTACCGATGCCGAAGCCGGTGCCGGGACCAGGGGCGGCGAGGGGACCCCCGCCGGGGACGGCTGCCGCGGCGCGCGGCCGGTCACGGTCTCCACGAGCGCGCCGAGGACGGTCACCAGGCCCCGTCCGCCGGCGTCCACGACCCCGGCGCGGCCGAGGACGGCCAGCTGGCCGGGGGTGGCCTCCAGGGCGGTCCCGGCCGCCTCGTGGGCCCTCCTGGCCACGTCCGGGAGGGTTCCGCCGCCCGCGCAGCCCGCGGCCGCGGCGGTGGCGACGGTGAGGATGGTGCCCTCCTCGGGGTGGGCGACGGCCGCGCGGGCGGCGCGGGCGGCGGCGTCGAGGGCGCGGGCGAGGTGGTCGCCGTCGGCGGCCTCGGCGAGCACCCCGGCCATGCCGCGCAGCAGCTGGGACAGGATCGTCCCGGAGTTGCCGCGGGCGCCGAGGAGGGCGCCGTGGGCCAGGGCCCGCACGGCGTCGGCGGTGTCGGGGGCGGAGGCGCCGGCGGCCCCGGGGGCGGTGAAGACGGCCTCGACGGCCCGGTGGGCGGCGTCGGCGGTCAGGTAGAGGTTGGTGCCGGTGTCCCCGTCGGCGACCGGGTAGACGTTGATGGCGTCGATCGCGGCGCGTTCCCGCCCGAGGGCCTCGGCCGTCCGCGCGCTCCAGGCTCGGACCGCCTCCGCGTCGAGGACGAGACGCTCGTCACTCCGGACGGCGGGGTCGAAGGGCTGCGGGGCGCGCGACAACGGGGGTCCTCCTTCGGCGGTGAAGCTCACCGCAGGGTAGACCGGGGTCCTCGTGACCCGGGGGCCGGGACGGGGTCGGCCCGGACCGTGGTAGTTTCGTTCCACGGAAGCAGTCGTTGTATGCTGCTTCGGTTGCCCGGCACTCGCCGGGCCATCCCCGGCAAGCCACTTCAGACTCCTGATTCCGGTGCGCCGGATCTCACTGTAAATCTGAAGTCTTTGGAGTGACCCGTGGCTGCCAACTGCGACGTCTGCGGCAAGGGGCCGGGCTTCGGCAACAACATTTCGCACTCGCACCGCCGTACGTCTCGTCGCTGGAACCCGAACATCCAGCGTGTGCGTGCCGTGGTCGGTCGGACGCCGAAGCGGCTCAACGTCTGCACCTCGTGCATCAAGGCCGGCAAGGTCTCGCGCTAATTCGCGACGTTTCCGTGTCGTAGCGCAGCCCCTGCGGTTGCCTTGAAAGGCCGGTTCACCTCGGTGAACCGGCCTTTTGCCTTCTCTGCGCCACGAGCCCTGCCCGCTTGACGCGAAGGGCGGGTCCGACCTCGGGGGTCGGACCCGCCCTTCGTCGTGCCGGTGGGTCAGCGGCGCAGTTCCCACCCGTGGTCCACGGGCCCGATGCCCGCGCCCAGGGAGAATCCGGCGGCGACCGCCCCGGTCACGTACGCCTTCGCCGCCCGTACCGCCTCCGGGACGGCCAGGCCCTTCGCGAGGCCCGAGGCGATCGCCGAGGCGAGCGTGCAGCCGGTTCCGTGGGTGTGCCGGTTGTCGTGGCGGGGGGCGCGCAGCCAGTGCTCCTCGGTGCCGTCGGTGAGCAGGTCCACGGCCTCGGCGCCGGTGGGCAGGTGGCCGCCCTTGATCAGGACCCACTCCGGTCCGTACGACAGCACGCCCTCCGCCGCGTTCCTCATGTCGCCCTCGTACACGACGTGCACGCCCGTGAGCTGTGTCACCTCGTCCAGGTTGGGCGTGGCGACGGTCGCGACGGGCAGCAGGGCGTTCCGCACGGAGTCCAGGGCGGAGGCGGCGAGCAGCGGGTCGCCGTGCTTGGAGACCCCGACCGGGTCCACGACCACCGGCACCCCGGGGGTGCCGGCGAGGAGTTCGGCGACGGTCTCGACGAGGACGGCGGAGGCCAGCATGCCGGTCTTCACGGCCTGGACGCCGATGTCGTCGACGACGGCCCGGTACTGGGCCCGCACGGCCTCCTCGGGCAGCTCCCAGGCCCCCCGCACGCCCTGCGAGTTCTGTGCGGTGACGGCGGTGATCACGCTCATGCCGTGGACGCCGAGGGCGAGCATGGTCTTGAGGTCGGCCTGGATGCCGGCGCCGCCGCCGGAGTCGGACCCGGCGACGGTCAGCACCAGGGGCGGCCGGGCGGTCACTCGGTCTCCCCGAAGTGGTCCCAGCCGCCCGCGCTGTGCCAGGGGGCGCCGTCGACGGTCACCTGGGGCAGCGCGGAGGGGGCGATGACCTCGCCGATGACCTTCCAGCGGGCGGGCAGCTTCACGTCGGGCGGGAAGGTGGCGACGATCGCGTGGTCCTCGCCGCCGGTGAGGACCCACTGGAGCGGGTCGACGCCGACGGCCTGGCCGATGTCGTGCATCTGGCCGGGGATGTCGATGAGGCCGGAGCGCAGGTCGATGCGGACGTTGCTGGCCTCGGCGATGTGGCCGAGGTCGGCGATGAGGCCGTCGCTGACGTCGCACATGGCGGTGGCGCCGAGTCCGGCGGCGGCGGGGCCCGCGTGGTACGGCGGTTCGGGGCGGCGGTGCGCCTCGACGAAGGCCCGCGGGGAGCGGAAGCCCCGGGAGAGGACCGCGTAGCCGGCGGCGGACCAGCCGAGCCAGCCGGTGTAGGCGACGACGTCGCCGGGCTCGGCGCCGCCCCGGGTGACCGGGTCGTGGTTGCGGAGGTCGCCGAGGGCCGTGATGGAGACCATGATCGTGTCGCCGCGGACGACGTCGCCGCCGACCACCGCCGCGCCCGCGACCTGACATTCGTCGCGCAGGCCGTCCATGAGTTCCGTGGGCCAGGTGACGGGGAGTTCGGCGGGGACGACGAGGCCGAGGAGCAGGGCGGTGGGGACCGCGCCCATGGCCGCGATGTCGGCGAGGTTCTGCGCGGCGGCCTTGCGGCCGACGTCGTACGCCGTCGACCAGTCGCGCCGGAAATGACGTCCTTCGAGGAGGATGTCCGTGCTGGCCACCACGCGCCGGTCGGGGGCGGAGACCACGGCGGCGTCGTCGCCGGGCCCGATCCGTACCGCCGGGGTGGAGGTGAGCCGGGACGTGAGCTCCTTGATGAGCCCGAACTCGCCCAGTTCTCCGACTGTGCCCTTCACCGCGTCTCACCTCGTGTCGTCGTGCCGGCCGGCCCGCGGCGGAGCGTCCGCTCGCGCCGCGGGTCGCGGGCCGTCACCGTGCTGGGTACCGTCAAGTTGACCGTCAACTTCTGTCCTGTGTACGCCACACCCCGAGTGCCCCGGAAGGCGCGGGTCTCCCCGCGGCCCTCGGCGACGCGGTACCGTGGCGTCCCTTTCTCCCACAAGATCCTCGTGGCCGCCCTGGAGGTTCCGTGGTACAGGCGTACATCCTGATTCAGACCGAGGTGGGCAAGGCGTCGACCGTCGCCGACACCATCGCCAAGATCCCGGGGGTGATCCAGGCAGAAGACGTGACCGGACCGTACGACGTGATCGTGCGGGCCCAGGCCGACACGGTCGACGAACTCGGCCGCATGGTGGTCGCGAAGGTCCAGCAAGTGGACGGCATCACGCGCACCCTGACCTGCCCGGTCGTCCATCTGTAGCCCCCGTCTACCCTTGGCCGGTGATGTCTTCCCACCGGCCTCTCGGCCTGCCCGTCTCAGCCGCCGTCCTGCTGCTGGCCGTGACCGGCTGCTCCGCCGGCGCCCGGGCGTCGGTACCGGCACCGGCCCCGCCCGCGGCGGAGGCGGCGCTCTGCCGTGCGCTGGCGAAGGAGCTCCCGGACACCGTGGCGGGGCAGGAGCGGAGCGATCCGTCCCCCGACTCCGAACTGACCGCGGGGTGGGGCGACGGAGCGATCGTACTGCGCTGCGGGGTCCCCCGGCCCGAAAAGATGAGCGATCCGCAGGCGCGGGCGATATCCGCCGACGGCGTGCGCTGGATGCTGGAGCAGCCGGAGGGCGGCGGCCCGCGGTTCACCACGGTGTACCGCGAGACGTACGTCGAGCTCGCCCTGGACGAGCGGTACGCCCACGACGTCGCGCCGCTGGTCGACCTGGCCGCCCCGGTGGAACGCGCGGTGCCCTGCGCCCTGGAGCCCGAGTGCCGCTAGGGCCCGCCGCGCCGTGGGGACCCCACGCGCCGTGAGGGCCCGCCCCCCTGCCGGGGACGGGCCCGGCAGGGCTAGCGCAGGCCCGTGGAGCGGGTCAGCGCGGCCTGGATGAGCCGGTCGACCAGCTCGGGGTAGCTCACGCCGCTCTCCTGCCACATGCGCGGGTACATGGAGATCGGGGTGAAGCCGGGCATGGTGTTGATCTCGTTGATGACGAAGTCGCCTTCCTCGGTGAGGAAGAAGTCGGCGCGGACCAGGCCCTCGCAGGAGACGGCCTCGTAGGCGGCGACGGCGAGGCGCTGGACCTCGGCGGTGGCCTCGTCACCGATCGGGGCGGGCACCAGGCCGGAGGCCGAGTCGATGTACTTGGCCTCGAAGTCGTAGAAGTCGTGGTCGGTGACCGGCGGGATCTCGGCGGGCACGCTGGCGCGCGGGCCGTCCTCGAACTCCAGGACGCCGCACTCGATCTCGCGGCCGCGCAGCAGCGCCTCCACGATGATCTTCGGGTCGTAGCGGCGGGCCTCCTCGACGGCCTCGTCGAGGCCGGAGAGGTCGTCGACCTTGGTGATGCCGACGGAGGAGCCGCCGCGGGCGGGCTTCACGAAGAGCGGCCAGCCGTGGTCGGCGGCGAACTCGACGATCTTCTTGCGGGCCTCGGCCGGGTTGCGGTCCCACTCGCGCGGCCGGATCACCTCGTACGGGCCGACGGGCAGGCCGTAGGAGACGAAGACGCGCTTCATGTACTCCTTGTCCTGGCCGACGGCGGAGGCGAGGACGCCGGCGCCGACGTACGGGATGCCGGAGAGTTCCAGGAGGCCCTGGAGGGTGCCGTCCTCGCCGTACGGGCCGTGGAGCACCGGGAAGACGACGTCGACCTCGCCGAGGGCCTGCGGCAGGCTGCCGGGCTCGTGCAGGACGACCTCGCGGCTGGCCGGGTCGACGGGGAGGACCACGCCGCCGGTCTCCGACTCGGCGAGCTGGGCGACGTCCGGCAGGGAACGCTCGGCGATCGCCATCCGCTCGGGGGCGTCGGCGGTCAGCGCCCAGCGCCCCTCCCGGGTGATGCCGATGGGCAGCACGTCGTACTTGGTCCGGTCGATCGCCTTGAGGACGGCGCCGGCGGTGACGACGGAGATGGCGTGCTCCGAGCTGCGTCCGCCGAAGACGACGGCCACGCGCGGCTTGCGGGGGCTCTGGGTGTTCTCGCTCATATCGCGTTGAGCGTACCTTGCGGTGTCCGAACTCCTGAGCGCCCCGCTGACCGCCTCCCGCGTCCGGCTCAGCGGCGTTCGGGCTTGGCGCTGCGCGACATCAGTTCCTTGAGCGCGACCGTCGGCGGCTTGCCGTCGTGGACGATCGAGACGACCGTCTCGGTGATGGGCATGTCGACGCCGTGCCGGCGGCCCAGGTCGAGCACCGACTCGCAGGACTTGACGCCCTCGGCGGTCTGCCTGGTGGCCGCGACGGCCTCCTGGAGGGTCATCCCGCGGCCCAGGTTGGTGCCGAAGGTGTTGTTCCGGGAGAGCGGCGAGGAGCAGGTGGCGACGAGGTCGCCGAGGCCCGCGAGGCCGGAGAAGGTGAGCGGGTCGGCGCCCATGGCGAGGCCGAGGCGGGTGGTCTCGGCGAGGCCGCGGGTGATGAGCGTGGCCTTGGAGTTGTCGCCGAGGCCCATGCCGTTGGCGATGCCGACGGCGAGGCCGATGACGTTCTTCACCGCGCCGCCGAGCTCGCAGCCGACGACGTCGGTGTTGGTGTACGGGCGGAAGTACGGGGTCATGCAGGCGGCCTGGAGCCGCTGGGCGACCGACTCGTCGACGCAGGCGGCGACGGCGGCGGCGGGCTGCCGGGCGGCGATCTCGCGGGCCAGGTTGGGGCCGGTGAGGACGGCGACGCGCTCGGCGGGGACGCCGGCGACCTCGGTGATGACCTCGCTCATCCGCTTGGCGGTGCCGAGTTCGATGCCCTTCATCAGGGAGACGAGCACGGTGTCGGGGCCGAGTTTCGGAGCCCAGGCGGCGAGGTTCTCGCGCAGGGTCTGGGAGGGGACGACGAGCACGGCGAAGTCGGCCCCCTCGGCGGCCTCGGCCGCGTCGGCGGTGGCCGTGATGCCCTTGGGGAGTTCGACGCCGGGCAGGTAGTCCGGGTTGGTACGGGTCTCGTTGATGGTCCCGGCGAGCGCGGGGCGGCGGCCCCAGAGGCTCACCTCGCAGCCCGCGTCGGCCATCACCATGGCGAAGGCGGTGCCCCAGGACCCGTTTCCGAAGACGGCGGCCTTGGTCACTTGGCGCCCTCCTCTGCGGCCTTGCGGCGCTTCTCCCGGAGGGCGCGGCGCGGGTCGTACGGCTCGGCGGGGGCCTGCTCGCCGCGGACCTCCTCCAGGAGGGCGGTGATGGCGGCCATGATCGTCTCGGTGGCCTCGCGCAGCACGTCGGGCGTGGGCTCCAGGCCGTCGAAGCGGGAGAGGTCGACCGGCGGGCCCGCCTGGACGATCAGCGTCTTGCGCGGGAAGAGCTTGAACTTGTCCTTCTTGGCGTACGGCGGCATGGCGAGGTTCGCGCCCCACTGGGCCACCGGGATGACGGGCGCCTTGGTGAGCAGGGCCACGCGGGCGGCGCCGGTCTTGCCCGGCATGGGCCACATGTCGGGGTCGCGGGTGAGGGTGCCCTCGGGGTAGAAGGCGACGCACTCGCCCCGTTCGATGGCGTCGACGGCGGCGCGGAAGGCGCCCACGGCGTCGGCGGTCTCGCGGTAGACGGGGATCTGCCCGGTGTTGCGGAGCATGGTGCCGACGAAGCCGGACTTGAAGAGGCCCGCCTTGGCCAGGAAGCGGGGCACCCGGCCGGTGTTGTACTGGTAGTGCGCGTAGGAGAGCGGGTCGAGGTAGGAGTTGTGGTTGACCGCGGTGATGAAGCCGCCCTCGGCGGGGATGTGCTCCGTGCCGCGCCAGTCCCGCTTGAACAGAACCACCAGGGGGGGTTTGGCGATGACCGCCGCGAGGCGGTACCAGAAGCCGATTCTGCGGCGGGGCACTCGGGGCACCTTTCTCCGGGTCTTGCTGGCAGGGGGTCAAGTGTCGCCCCATGCTCCTGCTCTGTCGAGTGACACCGTACGCCCCGGGACCGGGGCCGTCCCGCACGGGCGGGACAGAAGGGCGGCGATGAACACGGATGAGGACGACGGGTGGTCCCTGGTGGTGCCCCTGAAGCCCCTGGCCCTCGCGAAGAGCCGGCTGGCCCCGGCCTCCGGGGAGCGGCTGCGGCCCCGGCTGGCCCTGGCCTTCGCCGAGGACACGGTGGCGGCGGCGCTGGCCTGTCCGGAGGTGCGGGACGTGGTGGTGGTCACGGACGACCCCGCGGCGGGCCGGGCGCTGGCCGGGCTGGGGGCGCGGATCGTGCCGGACGCCCCGGCGGCGGGGCTCAACGCGGCGCTGGCGCACGGGGCCCGGGCGGTACGGGAGCGGCGGCCACGCGCGCGCGTGGCGGCGCTGAACGCGGACCTGCCGGCGCTGCGGCCCGGGGAGCTGGCGCGGGTCCTGGCGGCGGCCCGGCAATTCCCCAGGGCATTTCTCGCGGATGCCGCCGAAATAGGTACGACATTCCTCTCGGCCGGTCCGGGCGTGGAATTGGAACCGGCTTTCGGAGGTCCGTCGCGGCTTCGGCATTTGTCGTCGGGAGCGGTGGAAATACGGCTGACCGGGGTGGATTCCGTGCGCCGGGACGTGGACACCGGCGAGGACCTGGCGGCGGCGGGGGCGCTGGGGCTCGGCCCCCGGACGGCGGTCCGGCGGGCGGCGCCGGCCGGATAGGCTGCGGCCCATGCAGGCGACCGCGTACACGTACGACCCCGAGACCCGCAGCGGCAGTGTGCTGCTCGACGACGGCACCCCGGTGGAGTTCGGGACGGATGCCTTCGACGCGGGCGGGCTGCGGCTGCTGCGGCCAGGCCAGCGGGTCCGCGTCGAGACGGCTCCGGGGACCTCGGGCCCGGACCTCCGCATCACCCTGGTGACGCTCCAGACCTTCTGACCGGCCGGGCCGGATCCTCCCCGGCCTCCCCGCCCTTTTCGGGTCTTCGGGGCCTCCAGGGCCCCGGGGGGTCTCGCCCCCGCTCCCCCGCTCCCCCGTCCCGTCCGCCGGAACGCGCCGCGGGCCGGGCTCCCGTGCGGGAGCCCGGCCCGGCGGACCTGCGACGACCGGCCTGCTACTTCTTGGCCGCGGTCTTCTTCGCCGCGGTGGTCTTGCGCGCCGTCGTCTTCTTGGCGGGCGCCTTCTTCGCCGTGGCCTTCTTGGCCGGGGCGGTCTTCTTGGCGACGGTCTTCTTCGCCGCGGGGGCCGGGGTGGCCTTCTTGGCGGCGGCGGTCTTCTTGGCGGCCGCCGCCGTCTTCTTGGTGGCCGCGGAAGTCTTCTTCGCGGCCGCGGCGGTGGTCTTCTTCGCCGGGGTCGCCTTCTTCGCGACGGTGGCGGTGGTGGTCTTCTTCGCCGGCGTGGCCTTCTTGGCGGCGGCCTTCTTGGCCGTGGTGGCCTTCTTGGCCGCGGCCTTCTTCACGGTGGCGGAGGCGCCGCCGGTCAGGCTGCCCTTGGGGGCCTTCTTGACGGAGACCTCACCACCCTTGGGGAGCTTCTTCGAGCCGCTGACCAGGTCCTTGAAGCCCTGGCCCGCGCGGAAGCGCGGCACGGAGGTCTTCTTGACCCGCACGCGCTCACCCGTCTGGGGGTTGCGGGCGTAACGGGCCGGGCGGTCGACCTTCTCGAACGAGCCGAAGCCCGTGACCGAGACCCGGTCGCCCGAGACCACGGCGCGCACGATGGCGTCGAGCACGTGGTCGACGGCTTCGGCGGCCTGCTGGCGACCGCCCAACTTGTCGGCAATCGCTTCTACGAGCTGCGCCTTGTTCACGTCTTCCCCTTCGGAGACTTTGCCAGAACGAAACTGTTCAAGCTTTTTCGCACGTTAGGCATGTATATACCGCAAATCAAACACGAAACGGTCTAATCACCCTAGTGCCGCAACGCGGAAGTGCCGTTGCGGAGTTCCTGGTGTCAGTCGCCTTCGGGGAATCGACCCTCGTCGAGGTCCTTCATCAACCGGTCCAGACGCGTCGCCGCGTCCGCGAGATCGTGCTTCGCCGCGGCCGTGACGACCAGCAGCTTCCGGGACAGCGCCATCCTTACGCCCTCCGGGACTTGCAGTGCGCGCACCCGGGAGTGCGCTTCCTTCAATCGGTCGGCGACTTCCTCGTAGAGCTTGAGTTGGTTGTCGCGTTCCATGCACCGATTGTGCCATCTAGGGCGAGTTGTCGCCCGACAGGGTCTCAACAAGCGACTGCGCCCCCCACCGGAGGGTGGGGGGCGCAGTCTTGGAAAAGCGCTGCTCAGGCCGTAATTGTACGGGGCTTGAAGGACGGCCTGGCCGCCTCGTAGGCCGCGATGTCGGCTTCGTTCTGAAGGGTGAGGCTGATGTCGTCCAGGCCGTTCAGGAGCCGCCAGCGGGCGTTCTCGTCGAGCTCGAAGTCGGCGTCGATCCCGGGTGCCAGGACCTTGCGGGACTCCAGGTCGACGGTGACCTCGGCGGTCGGGTCGGCCTCGGTCAGCGCCCAGAGGGCGTCGACGGTCTCCTGCGGCAGGACGACGGTCAGCAGACCGTTCTTCAGCGAGTTGCCGCGGAAGATGTCGGCGAAGCGGGAGGAGATGACGGTCTTGAAGCCGTAGTTCTGGAGCGCCCAGACGGCGTGCTCGCGGGAGGAGCCGGTGCCGAAGTCGGGGCCGGCGACCAGGACCGTGGCGCCCTGCCGCTCGGGGCGGTTGAGGACGAACTCGGGGTCCTTGCGCCATGCCTCGAAGAGGCCGTCCTCGAAGCCGTCGCGGGTGACCTTCTTGAGCCAGTGCGCGGGGATGATCTGGTCGGTGTCGACGTTGCTGCGGCGCAGCGGGACGGCCCGGCCGGTGTGCGTGGTGAAAGCTTCCATGGTTCCTCAGACCCCCGCGGTGGTGACGGCGTCGGACAGGTCGGCCGGGGAGGCCAGATGGCCCAGTACGGCGGTGGCGGCGGCGACCTGGGGGGAGACCAGGTGGGTGCGGCCGCCCTTGCCCTGCCGGCCCTCGAAGTTGCGGTTGGAGGTGGACGCCGAGCGCTCGCCGGGGGCCAGCTGGTCGGGGTTCATGCCCAGGCACATGGAGCAGCCCGCGTGCCGCCATTCGGCGCCGGCCTCCTTGAAGACCTTGTCCAGGCCCTCCTCGACGGCCTGGAGGGCGACCCGGACGGAGCCGGGGACGACCAGCATGCGGACGCCGTCGGCGACCTTGCGGCCCTCCAGGAGCGAGGCGGCGTTGCGCAGGTCCTCGATGCGGCCGTTGGTGCAGGAGCCCACGAAGACGGTGTCGACCTTGATGTCGCGCAGCGGCTGCCCGGCGGTCAACCCCATGTACTCCAGGGCCTTTTCGGCGGCGAGGCGCTCCGAGGGGTCCTCGTACGCGGCCGGGTCGGGGACGTTCGCCGAAAGCGGGGCGCCCTGGCCGGGGTTGGTGCCCCAGGTGACGAAGGGGGCCAGCGCGGCGGCGTCGATGACGACCTCGGCGTCGAAGACGGCGTCCTCGTCGGACTTCAGGGTCTTCCAGTACGCGACGGCGGCGTCCCAGTCCTCGCCCTCGGGGGCGTGGGCGCGGCCCTTGAGGTAGGCGAAGGTGGTCTCGTCGGGGGCGATCATGCCCGCGCGGGCACCGGCCTCGATCGACATGTTGCAGATGGTCATGCGGGCTTCCATCGAGAGCTTCTCGATGGCGGAGCCGCGGTACTCCAGGACGTAGCCCTGGCCGCCGCCGGTGCCGATCCGGGCGATGATCGCGAGGATCAGGTCCTTGGCGGTGACGTCGGCGGGCAGCTCGCCGTCCACGGTGATGGCCATGGTCTTCGGGCGGGCCATGGGCAGCGTCTGGGTGGCCAGGACGTGCTCGACCTGGCTGGTGCCGATGCCGAACGCCAGGCCGCCGAAGGCGCCGTGCGTGGAGGTGTGGGAGTCGCCGCAGACCACGGTCATGCCGGGCTGGGTCAGGCCCAGCTGCGGTCCCACCACGTGGACGACGCCCTGCTCGACGTCGCCGAGCGGGTGGAGCCGTACGCCGAACTCCGCGCAGTTCTTGCGCAGGGTCTCCAGCTGGGCGCGGGAGACGGGGTCCGCGATCGGCTTGTCGATGTCGAGGGTGGGGGTGTTGTGGTCCTCGGTGGCGATGGTGAGGTCGAGGCGCCGCACCTGCCGGCCGTTCTGACGGAGACCGTCGAAGGCCTGGGGGCTGGTCACCTCGTGGAGCAGGTGAAGATCGATGAAGAGGAGATCGGGCTCGCCCTCGGCGCGCCGGACGACGTGGTCGTCCCAGACCTTCTCCGCGAGTGTCCTACCCATCGCTTTCCCTCCGGCCGGCGGCTGCGCCGGCACCACTAGAGACCGTTTCGCGGTCCGTTGTGCGGCCGCCTCACCAGAGTGACAAGTTCCTCGGGAAATTGAACTTGCGTTTCACAGAGTGAGACGCGAATATCGTTGCATGGACAACTCTAGCGGCGTAGGCGTTCTCGACAAGGCAGCCCTTGTCCTGAGCGCTCTGGAGTCCGGTCCGGCCACCCTCGCAGGACTGGTCGCGGCGACGGGACTCGCACGACCCACGGCCCACCGTCTGGCCGTGGCATTGGAACACCACCGGATGGTCGCCCGCGACATGCAGGGCCGTTTCATCCTCGGTCCGCGGCTGGCGGAGCTGGCCGCCGCGGCGGGCGAGGACCGTCTCCTGGCGACGGCCGGGCCGGTGCTGACGCACCTGCGGGACGTCACGGGCGAGAGCGCGCAGCTCTACCGGCGCCAGGGCGACATGCGGATCTGCGTGGCGGCGGCCGAGCGGCTGTCCGGCCTGCGGGACACCGTCCCGGTGGGCTCGACGCTGACCATGAAGGCCGGCTCGTCGGCGCAGATCCTGATGGCCTGGGAGGAGCCCGAGCGGCTGCACCGGGGCCTCCAGGGCGCCCGTTTCACGGCGACGGCCCTGTCGGGCGTGCGGCGCCGCGGCTGGGCCCAGTCGATCGGCGAGCGGGAGCCGGGCGTCGCGTCCGTCTCCGCGCCCGTGCGGGGCCCGTCGAACCGCGTGGTGGCCGCCGTGTCGGTCTCGGGTCCGATCGAGCGCCTGACGCGCCACCCCGGCCGCATGCACGCCCAGGCGGTCATCGACGCCGCCGCCCGCCTCAGCGAGGCCCTGCGCCGCAACGGCTGAGCTTCCTCTGTTGATCTGTACGTTCCCCGGCCCACCGCTCCAACGCCGCAGCGGTGGGCCGGAGTTGTGTCCGGACGCGCGCCGGACCCGGGTACAGCGAAGAAGCCCTCCCCCGAAGGGAAGGGCTTCTCTGTCGCGTACCCCCGACCGGATTCGAACCGGCGCTACCGCCTTGAGAGGGCGGCGTGCTAGGCCGCTACACAACGGGGGCTTTGGATCTTGCGGGCGGTGAATTCACCGTCGCAGATCCGAGCTGGTCTACCAGGACTCGAACCTAGACTAACTGAACCAGAATCAGTCGTGCTGCCAATTACACCATAGACCAATACGTGGTTAGACCAGCGTCGTACCCCCGACCGGATTCGAACCGGCGCTACCGCCTTGAGAGGGCGGCGTGCTAGGCCGCTACACAACGGGGGCCCTAGCGATCCTGCATCGGCATCATCGGGAGCTACCCAGGTGATGCCGCGGGAAGGATCTGTACCCCCGACCGGATTCGAACCGGCGCTACCGCCTTGAGAGGGCGGCGTGCTAGGCCGCTACACAACGGGGGCTCGTGGATGCCAATCCACTGTTTGCAGATGAGCTCTGCGAGCTGGCCTACCTGGACTCGAACCAAGACTAACTGAACCAGAATCAGTCGTGCTGCCAATTACACCATAGGCCACCGGGGCAACTTCCCCACCAGGGAGGATCTTGCTCGGCTTGCGCTTTGCGGGTTCCTGCCTTTTGGCTTGTTCCCCTCGGCGCAGGAAGAACATTACCCGAAGGTGGACGGTGCTCCAAAACGGGTATCGCCGAGGAGCAGCGGGGGGAGCTGGTGGAGGTCGGTGACCCGGTGCAGGCCGGGCTGCCCGCCGGTGCCGGCGCGGTCCAGCCAGATGCCGAGGAGCCCCGCCTCCCGGGCGCCGAGCGCGTCGGTGTCGGGGCGGTCCCCCACGTACGCCACCTCGTGCGGCGGCAGGCCCAGGGCCGTACAGGCGGCGTGGAACGCCTCGGCGGCCGGTTTGGCGGAGCCCAGCTCGGCGGCGCACAGGACGGCCTCGAAGTGGTCGCGGACGCCGAGGGCCCGCAGCTTGGGCTCCTGGGCGTGGATGCTGGAGTTCGACAGGACGGCCTGCCGGTAGTCGCGGGCGAGCAGGTCGAGGACGGGCAGCGCGTCCGGGAAGAGCTCCCAGGCGGCCTCGTAGTGGGTGACGTACCGGTCGAACCAGGCGTCGGCCTCGGCGTCGGTCATCGCCCGGAGGTCCAGGAAGTCGCGGACCCGCCGGCGGCGCTGGTCCTGCCAGGTGCCGGTCGGGTCCTCCTCGTAGAGCCGCCAGTGCAGCTCGGTGAGCTCCTTCCAGCGGACCAGGGCGTCCTCGACGGAGCCGTGCAGCCCGGCCAGGCCCTCGGCGGCGAGGTGGGCGCGCATCCCGGCGCGGTCGGCCGCCGCGTAGTCGAAGAGCGTGTCGTCCACGTCCCAGAGGACGGCGCGGATGGTCATGGGACCGACGGTACGCCGCCGGGGGGCCGGCGGGAGCGGTTTCAGAGGGCCTTGGCGAAGCGGAAGGGCCGGAAGTCCGTGACGAAACAGGCGACCTCGCCGTCGGCGTCGCGGCCGACCCAGGTCGGGTAGAGCCCGTCGCCCCAGCCCGAGCCGAAGACGGCGACGCTGTGGCCGTTCTCACCCTCGGCGACGAAGGCGTCCGGGTTCTCCGGGCCGTCCAGGACCTCCCAGATGACGCCCTCCTCGTCGGCGGTGCCGGGGAAGGAGTGGTGGGCGGCGGCGTCGAGGAAGCAGCCGAGCCCGGCGTCGACGCCGTAGCCGAAGCAGTCGTCCTCCGGGGCGGGCTCACCAGGGACCAGGGCGGGCTCCCAGCGGACCGCGGGGACGTCGCGGACGACCAGGCGGGCGGCGGCGTTCACGGTGTGGCCGTAGGGGTACGTGAAGGACGCCTCGGCGGTCTGGACGCGGTAGCGGCCGGGCGGGACCCCGACCACGAAGGGCTCGGGGGGCTCCTCGTCGTCCCCGAGGTGGACGATCGGGTCGCAGGCGACGAGCCGGCCGGTGGGGAGGGTGATCTCCCCCACCTCCCGCACCCGGAAGACGACGTCCCCGCGGTCCTCGGTCGGCACGACCGCTCCGGGGGTGAACCAGTGGGCGAAGTCAGGCACTGTCATGGACATGCGCCGACTGTAGAGGGCGGGTGCGACAAGGGGGCGGGCACGGCGACGGGGCGGCGGCCGGAGGGGTGCTCCGGCCGCCGCCCCGTGGCGTGCGTGGTGCCGTGGTTACGCGGCGAGCTTCGCCAGGGCCGCGTCGATGCGGGCCAGGGTCCTCTCCTTGCCCAGGATCTCCAGGGACTCGAAGAGGGGCAGGCCGACGGTGCGGCCGGTGACGGCGACGCGGACCGGGGCCTGGGCCTTGCCGAGCTTGAGGCCGTGGGCCTCGCCGGCGGCGAGGACCGCGCCCTTGAGCGACTCGGCGTCGTTCCAGTCGGCGGCGTCGAGCTTCTCGCGGGCGGTGGTGAGGAGGGCCGCGGGCTCGCCCTTCATCGCCTTGTCCCACGAGGGCTGGTCGAAGACCGGCTCGGGCAGGAAGAGGAAGTCGACGTTGGCCGTGATCTCGGAGAGCACGGTCAGCCGGGTCTGGGCGTAGGGGGCGATCCGCTCCCAGGCCGCGCGGTCGAAGTCCTCCGGCGCCCAGGGGGCGTGCGGGGCCCGGAGCCAGGGCTCGCAGGCATCGGCGAAGGCCTTCTCGTCCAGCATGCGGATGTGGTCCGCGTTGATGGACTCGGCCTTCTTGAGGTCGAAGCGGGCCGGGTTGGAGTTGACGTCGTCGATGTCGAACTTCGCGACCATGTCCTCGATCGAGAAGACGTCCTGGTCGGCGGAGAAGGACCAGCCGAGGAGCGAGAGGTAGTTCAGGAGGCCCTCGGGGAGGAAGCCGCGCTCCCGGTAGAGGTTGAGGGACGCCTGCGGGTCGCGCTTGGAGAGCTTCTTGTTGCCCTCGCCCATCACGTACGGCAGGTGGCCGAACTGCGGGATCTCCTTGGCGACGCCCAGCTCGATCAGCGCCTTGTACAGGGCGATCTGGCGGGGGGTGGAGGAGAGCAGGTCCTCGCCGCGCAGGACGTGGGTGATCTCCATCAGCGCGTCGTCGACCGGGTTGACCAGGGTGTACAGCGGGGCGCCGTTGGCGCGCACGATGCCGTAGTCGGTGACGTTCTCCGGCTGGACGGTGATCTCGCCGCGGACCAGGTCGGTGAAGGTGGTCGCCTCGTCCGGCATCCGGAAGCGGACGATGTGGCTGCGGCCCTCGGCCTCGTACGCCTGCTTCCGCTCGTCCGTGAGGTCGCGGCAGTGGCCGTCGTAGCCCGAGGCGCGGCCGGCGGCGCGGGCCGCCTCGCGGCGCTCGTCGAGCTCCTCGGTGGTGCAGTAGCAGGGGTACGCGTAGCCGCCGGCGATCAGCTTGTCGGCGACGTCCTTGTAGAGGTCCATCCGCTGCGACTGGCGGTACGGCGCGTGCGGGCCGCCGATCTCGGGGCCCTCGTCCCAGGTGAAGCCGAGCCAGCGCATCGAGTCGAGCAGCTGCTGGTACGACTCCTCCGAGTCGCGCGCGGCGTCGGTGTCCTCGATGCGGAAGACGAACGTGCCCCCGTTGTGCCGGGCGAAGGCCCAGTTGAAGAGAGCGGTGCGGACCAGGCCCACGTGGGGGTTGCCGGTCGGCGAGGGACAGAAACGGACGCGGATATTCGCGTTAGCCACGCTTGATCACCTTGTTGGTGAGAGTGCCGATGCCTTCGATGGTGACGGCGACCTCGTCGCCGACGGTGAGGGGGCCGACCCCGGCGGGGGTGCCGGTGAGGATGACGTCGCCCGGGAGCAGCGTCATGGCCTCGGTGATGTGGACGACCAGGTCCTCGATGGAGCGGATCATGTCGCTCGTCCGACCGAGCTGGCGTTGTTCGCCGTTGACCGTGGCCTGGACGGCGAGGTCGCTCGGGTCGAGGTCGGTCTCCACCCAGGGGCCCAGCGGGCAACTCGTGTCGAAGCCCTTGGCGCGGGCCCACTGGGCCTCGTTCCGCTGGACGTCGCGGGCGGTCACGTCGTTGGCGCAGGTGTAGCCGAAGATCACGTCCTTGACGCGCTCCCGGGGCACCTCGCGGCACATGCGGCCGATCACCACGGCCAGTTCGGCCTCGTGGTGCAGCTCGCTGGAGAAGGAGGGGAACTCGATGGCGTCGCCGGGGCCGATCACCGAGGTGGTCGGCTTGAAGAAGGCGACCGGGACCTCAGGGACCTCGTTGCCGAGCTCCTCGGCGTGCTCCGCGTAGTTGCGGCCGATGGCCACGACCTTGTTGGGGAGCACCGGCGGCAGGAGGCGGACCTTGCTCAGCGGGACCTTGGTGCCGCTGAGCTCGAAGTCGGTGTACGGGATGCCCTTGATGATGTCGATGACCAGGCCGCCGGACTCGACGGTCCCCTCGCCCTCGACCGCGCCGAAGGCGACGTTGCCGTCGATGGAGAATCTGGCGATGCGCACGAGTGCTGTCGCCCCTCACTTGGTACTGGCTGGAGTCTGACGCTCCAGGCTAACGCGGCGGGGGCGGCCGACCGGCGGGGACGCCCGCCGGAGGGGCGGGGCCGGTCCGGTCAGACCTCGGCGAGGTAGGCCGGCACGTAGGGCGCGGGGGCCTGCATGAGGACCGTGCGGCGCGGGTTGGCCGTGGTGCCGGGGAGCTCCGCCGCGTACTCGGGGGTGGCGCCGCGGCCGAGGTCGGCGGCGTCCGGGAGGTGGGCGAGCGTGGAGCGGCGCGGGTTGGCCGTGGTGGCGGGCGTGGGTGCAGTCATCGCGCTGGCAGACCTTGTTCCGGGACGGGCGCCCGTGGGGGCGCGAGGATGGGCTAAAGCGTCAGGCTAAATCAAGACGTTCCCTTCGAATGCATGGCCAAGACATCCACGGACGTGTGAGTTTGCTCACCACTGGGCGAATATTCCGGGCATTACGGGCGTCGATGTCAGGTCACGGAAAGGGACATTCCGCCACTGAAGCATTTATTCCGCTCCTGATCATCGCGACTGGGACACTCGGGGACGCCCAGCCATTGGAGGGGAAAAGTCCGAATCCTCCGTGATCATCTTCTACACGCGGTGATCTCCCGCGTACGGGTTGTCATCCCTTCTGCGGTACAGACCTCAGCCCTTGTTGGAGGTCCGGCACTGTGCTGGAATTCCCGCACCGCCGCGGGTTTCGACGCCGGCACGCAGGGGGCGCAACGCAGCGCCGGCCGAGTGGCGGAGAAGGGGGATCTGCGCCGGTCACCGACGACCACCCGGGGCGTGCCGACGCGCCCCGAAGACGCCGACACCGTCCTTCCGGTTTTCACCCGGAAGGACGCCTGGTCCAGAGGTTGCGACGCTAGTGCAGGGACGTTTCAAGAGGGATGGCGCGGGCTCCGCCCCGGCCCGCAAGGGCCGCGCGGAGGCTCCGGCGGAGCAGGAACCGCGTGCCGGGACCGATCGTGGTCCCGCGGCCCCGCACTCCGCCCAGCAGGCGCCCGGCCAGGGTGCCCAGGGCAGGAAGCGGGACAGGACCGCACGGCCGAACGGCGAGCCCGGCGAGGGCTCCGCACGCCGTTCCGGCCCGTCCGCCGCGCCCGGCGAGCAGGCCGGCGCGCCCGACGCCGGCGAGCGGCGCGGCGACAAGGGCGGCGCCCCGGCGGTCCCCGAGAACGCGGTCGGCCCCCGAATAGCCCTGCGCAACTGGCGCATCTCCACGCGCCTCGTGGCCCTGCTGACCCTCCCCGTGGTCGCGGCCACCTCCCTCGGCGGCATCCGCATCAGCGAGTCGCTCCAGGACATGGAGCAGCTCGACCACATGCAGCTGCTCACCAAGCTGACCCGTGAGGCGACCGGCCTCGCCCAGGCCCTCCAGGCCGAGCGCGACCTGTCCGCCGGTCCGCTGGCCAACGGCCGCCCGGCGAGCGACTACCAGGTCGCCAACCCGCGCCGGAACACGGACCGCAAGTACAACGCCTTCCTCGACGCCACCCGCGAGGTGCCCAGCGCCGCGGAGGACGAGGCGCTGCGGAGCATCCGCTCCAACGTCAACACCATCGCCTCCCAGGTGCTGGACCTCCACAACATCCGGACGAACGCCTACAAGGGCGGCGTCTCGCACTCGGTGACGGTCGAGGCCTACAGCCGGCTCATCCGCTCGCTGCTCAGCCTGTCCCAGGACATGGCGCAGGCGACCAGCAACCCCGACATGATCAAGCGGACCCGCGCGCTCGCCGCGTTCTCGTCCGCCAAGGAGTACGCCTCCATCCAGCAGGCGATCATCGCGGGCGCCCTGCCGGCCAGCGACAAGACCTCCGGCCGGATCCAGCCCGGTGACCGCCTCTACGGCGAGGCCGCGCTCAACGGCGAGAGCAACGCCTTCAAGTCCTTCACCGCGGTCTACGAGGCGACCGGCGGCCAGGCCACCGACCTCACCGACTCGCTGCGCTCCGGCAACCCCACGATCGTGGACGCCGAGAAGTACGCCGAGCGCGTGCTGAAGTCCGACGAGGCCATGCCCAGCGGCGCCAAGCGCGGCTACCTCAACTTCACCGACGAGTACGAGACCAAGATCGCGGCCATGGGCCGCATCGAGAACGAACTCCTCGGCGACATGGAGACGATGGCGCGTGAGCTGCGGCAGGAGTCGCAGCGCGAGGCCATCATCAACGGTGCGCTGATCCTCCTCGTCCTCGGCGTCTCGCTCGTCGGCGCCTTCGTCGTGGCCCGGTCCATGATCCGCTCGCTGCGCCGCCTCCAGGACACCGCGACCAAGGTCGCCCAGGAACGCCTGCCCGAGCTGGTCAAGCAGCTCTCCGAGTCCGACCCGCAGGACGTCGACACCTCCGTCGAGTCCGTCGGCGTGCACTCCCGCGACGAGATCGGCCAGGTGGCCGCGGCCTTCGACGACGTGCACCGCGAGGCCGTCCGCCTCGCCGCCGAGCAGGCCCTCCTCCGGGGCAACGTCAACGCGATGTTCACCAACCTCTCGCGCCGTTCGCAGGGCCTCATCCAGCGCCAGCTCTCGCTCATCTCCGAGCTGGAGTCCCGCGAGGCCGACCCGGACCAGCTCTCCTCGCTCTTCAAGCTGGACCACCTCGCGACCCGTATGCGCCGGAACGGCGAGAACCTCCTCGTCCTCGCCGGCGAGGAGCCGGGCCGCCGGTGGACCCGCCCGGTCCCGCTGGTCGACGTGCTCCGCGCCGCCGCCTCCGAGGTGGAGCAGTACGAGCGCATCGAACTGGCCGCGGTCCCGGCGACGGACGTCGCCGGCCGGGTCGTCAACGACCTCGTGCACCTCCTCGCCGAGCTGCTGGAGAACGCCACCTCGTTCTCCTCCCCGCAGACCAAGGTCCGGGTCACCGGTCACGCGCTGCCCGACGGCCGCGTGCTCGTCGAGATCCACGACACCGGCATCGGCCTCTCCCCCGAGGACCTGGCGGCGATCAACGAGCGGCTCGCCTCGCCGCCCACCGTGGACGTCTCCGTCTCCCGCCGCATGGGCCTCTTCGTGGTCGGCCGCCTGTCCCTGCGGCACGGCATCCGGATCCAGCTGCGTCCGTCCGACTCGGGCGGCACCACCGCGCTCGTCATGCTGCCGGTCGACGTCGCCCAGGGCGGCCGCAAGCCGGCCCCGAAGACGGGTCCCGGCTCCCAGGGCCCGGCCCCGCAGGGCGGCAACGCCCCCGGCGGGCGGCTCCCCGGCGGCCCCGGCGCGGCCGGTGGTCCCGGTGCGGGCGGTCCCGGCGGTCGTCCGGGCCTCGGCGGTCCGGCGGCCCCGGCCGGCCGGCTCGGCGCCGGTCCCGGTGCCGCGCGTCCCCAGGTCGGTCCCGCGGGCGGTCCGCGCACCGCGCTGCCCACCCGGGACGGCGCGCCGCTCCCGGGCGGTCCGCAGGCGCCCCAGGCCCCGCAGCCCCAGCAGCCCCAGCAGCCCCAGCAGCCCCAGCCGGCCAACGCCCAGCTGGAGCAGACCGGTCAGCTCCCGCAGCTCCCGCAGCCTCCGCAGCCCGGCCCCGGCGCCGGTCTCATCGGCGGCGCGGCCAGCGCCATCCCGTCCCGTACGGACGTGTGGGGCGGCCGTCCGCAGGGACCGCAGAACCCGCAGGCGCCCCAGGCCCCGCAGCAGCAGGACCCGCTGGGCGCCCCGAACGGCTTCCCGCGCGCCGAGCTGCCCGGCGGCAACCCCCAGCCGCAGCGCCCGCAGGCCGCGAGCTGGGGCAGCGACCCGGCCCAGCAGCAGCCGGTGCGCCGCCCGCAGCAGGACATGACGCCGCTGGACGCCCCGCGCGGCCACGACGACATGGAGTCCACGGGCTCGTACGCCGCGCCGCAGGGTCCGGGCTCCACGGGCCAGTTCCCGCGGCCGGACTTCGACGCCCCGCAGGCGCCCCAGGCACCGCAGGCCCCGCAGTACCAGGACCCGGCGTCCACCGCGCAGTTCGCGCGGCCGGACTACGACGCTCCGCAGGGCCCCGGCTCCACGGGCCAGTTCCCGCGCCCCGACTTCAACGCCCCGCAGGCGCCCCAGGCGCCGCAGGCGCCCCAGGGTCCGGACTCCACGGGCCAGTTCCCGCAGTACCAGGGCGGCCGGCAGCAGTACGGCAACCAGCCCTTCGTGCCGCAGGCGCAGCCCCAGCAGCACGGCTTCCCGCAGAACGCGCCGCAGCAGGCCCCGCAGCGGAACGGCTTCGCCCCGGCGCCCCAGGCCCCGGCCCCGCAGCACCAGGCCCCCCAGGCCCAGCAGCAGGCGCCGTACCAGGCGGCCGGGCCGCAGGCCCCTCAGCAGCAGGCGCCGCAGGGTGTCGAGCCGCGCCGTCCGCAGCTCGGCCGACCGCGCCGTCCGGAGGCCCTGCCTCCGGCGCCGGGTGGCCCGGGTTCGCCCGGCGAGGGCCGCACGCCGCTCTACGACTCCCTGGAGACCAACTGGTTCCAGCAGGAGCAGGGGCAGCAGCAGGGCCAGCAGCAGGCTCCGGTCCCGCCGGCGCCGCGGCAGCGGACGCCCGAGGTCGAGCAGACCATGCAGACCCCGGTCGTGCAGCAGCCCGCCCAGGGCACCCCCGACGGCGGACGGCCGGCCAACTGGCGGCCCTCGCCCAACGACGATCTGGTGCGCCAGGCCGAGCGGGCGCGCAAGCCCTCCGCCGGCGGGGTCACCACCTCCGGTCTTCCGCGCCGCGTGCCGAAGGCCAACCTCGTGCCCGGAACCGCCCAGGAGCAGGCCCACTCGGCCGGCCCCCAGGTCTCCCGGGCACCCGACGACGTCCGCGGCCGGCTCACCAATCTGCGCCGCGGTATCCAGCAGGGCCGTCAGGCGGGCAACTCGACCACGGGTAGCTTCCACCTCGGTCCGAACCACCAGCAGGAGCGATAGTTGAGTGCGATGAGCCAGGCGGCGCAGAATCTGAACTGGTTGATCACCAACTTCGTGGACAACACCCCCGGGGTGTCGCACACGGTGGTGGTCTCCGCCGACGGCCTTCTGCTGGCCATGTCCGAAGGGTTCCCCCGCGATCGCGCCGACCAGCTGGCGGCGGTCGCGTCCGGGCTCACCTCGCTGACCGCGGGCGCCTCCCGGATCTTCGAGGGCGGTCCCGTGGCACAGACCGTGGTGGAGATGGAGCGCGGCTTCCTCTTCCTCATGTCGGTCTCGGACGGCTCCTCGCTGGCCGTGCTCGCCCACCCGGAGTGCGACATCGGCCTCGTGGGGTACGAGATGGCGCTGCTGGTCGACCGGGCCGGCAGCGTGCTCACCCCGGATCTCCGCGCGGAGCTCCAGGGCAGCCTGCTGCACTAGCGGTCCCCACCCGCCCGCGGCGCCTGTCCCCGACGGGGCGGTACCTCCCCCACACGTACCGCCCCGGCCACCGTTCATCGTCCGGCCGCCCCATCCGGCCCCCCACCGGCCCCATCAGACGGCAGACGTCTTGCTGTCACGCCCGGAGGATTCATGACCCCGCCCCCCGCCACTCACGATCCGTACGGCGGTTCGTCCCTGGACGATCCGTACGGTCATGAGGGCGACCAGCCGCTGGTCCGTCCGTACGCGATGACCGGCGGCCGGACCCGGCCGCGCTACCAGCTCGCCATCGAGGCGCTGGTCAGCACCACGGCCGACCCGGCGCACCTCGCCACGCTCCTCCCCGAGCACCAGCGCATCTGCCACCTGTGCCGTGAGGTCAAGTCGGTGGCCGAGGTGTCCGCCCTGCTGTCGATGCCGCTCGGCGTCGCCCGGATCCTCGTGGCCGACCTGGCCGAGGCGGGCATGGTGGCCATCCACCAGCCGGGCAACGGAGAAGCCGGCGGCACGCCGGACGTGACACTGCTCGAAAGGGTGCTCAGTGGACTTCGCAAGCTCTAACGGCGACGCCGCCAGATCGACCACCAGCGCGAAGATCGTGGTGGCGGGTGGCTTCGGCGTGGGCAAGACCACGTTCGTCGGCGCCGTCTCGGAGATCAACCCGCTGCGCACCGAGGCCGTGATGACCGCGGCCTCCGCCGGGATCGACGACCTCACGCACACCGGCGGGAAGACCACCACCACGGTGGCGATGGACTTCGGCCGCATCACGCTGGACCAGGACCTGATCCTGTACCTGTTCGGCACCCCCGGCCAGGACCGCTTCTGGTTCATGTGGGACGACCTGGTGCGCGGTGCCATCGGCGCCGTCGTCCTGGTCGACACCCGTCGTCTCGCCGACTGCTTCCCGGCCGTCGACTACTTCGAGAACTCGGGCCTGCCCTTCGTGATCGCGCTCAACGGCTTCGACGGCGCCCAGCCGTACACGCCGGACGAGGTCCGCGAGGCGCTCCAGATCGGTCCGGACACCCCGATCATCACCACCGACGCCCGTCACCGCGCGGACGCCAAGAGCGCGCTCATCACTCTCGTCGAGCACGCCCTCATGGCCCGTCTCAAGTAGTCTTGCCCCCGGGGCAGTTGTCATATGCCCCGGTCCGGGACCGCGCGGAGTCGATCTGTGTCCTTCGACACGGCGGCCCCGGGATTCATAACGTTTCGACAGAGAATTCGGGCGCCTCGGACACCCGACGCGTTCGATCGGTGCCGCTGCGCTCATACGAGCCCCGCCATTTGGCGGGGCTCGTTCTTTATGCCCGTTTTATACGAGGCATGGACCACTGAAAACTTCCGCATCCCACTGTTTGGAACGGACCCCCTTCACGTGCTGGAATTCATGAACTCCCGAGTAGTACGGCCCTGAACGAAACACCGGCACGACGTAGGTGCCGACGCCGAGAGGTTGTTGGTCGAGTGAGGCGCAGCATGGATGGCTCCGCGGAGCAGGAGGCGCGGGGCAACTTCACCCCGCCGTCGCGCAGCGCGGTGTCGCCCGCGGACGTACCGGTGACTCCCCCGCCCGCCCCCGCTCCCCGGGGCAGCTCCAGCAAGCTGTCCCCGCGCAACTGGCGGGTGCCCACCCGGCTGAACGCCATCCTCCTCATACCCGTGCTCGTCGGCCTCGTCATGGGCGGCTTCCAGGTCAAGGGAGCCATCGACACCTGGCAGGAGGCGCAGGACGCGGAGAAGACCGCGCTCATCGTGCGCGCCGCCTCGCAGTACTCCACCGCCCTCCTGAACGAGCGCGACCTGACGGCCGTCCCGCTGCTCTCCGGCAAGGACCGGGCCGGCGAGGAGATCACCCGGGCGTACGCGAACACCGACGCGGCCCGCGCCGAGTTCGACAAGGCCGTCCGGAACATGCCCTCGGGCCAGGGCCTCGAACGGCGCCTCCAGGCGTTCAAGAACGAGGAGCCCAAGCTCGCGGCGCTCCGCAAGGCCGCCTACACGGCCGCGCTCGACCCGGTGAACACCCAGCTCGGCTACACCGGCGTGCAGCACTACCTCATGGAGTTCTCCAACGAGCTCGGCCTGGGCACCGGCAACATCACCAGCTACGGCCGCACCGTCTACGCGATCCAGCTGGCCCAGGCCGCCGGTTCGCTCCAGCGCTCCATCGGCACCCAGCTGCTCGTCCGGCCCAGCGCCGAGGACGACGTCTTCGCCCAGCAGTCCGTCGCCTTCAACTCGTACAACTACCTGGAGCAGATCGCCCTCGGCGAGTACAACTCCGGTGGCACCGCCGAGGACGTCGAGCGCCTGAAGAAGGTCATGGCGGGCAAGGCCGCCGAGGGCGAGAAGCAGATGCGGGCCGCCGACGTCACCCTGCCCAAGGGCAAGGACGGCTCGGTCTACTCCGGCGTCGCCGGCCGGATCGGTTCCGCCGAGGACGCGGACGCGATCAAGGCGCTCGCGCCGAAGGGCATCACCGCCGAGACCTGGATGGCGATCGCCACCGCCAAGTTCGACGGCTACAGCGAGGTCGAGAAGAGCCTCGTCGACAAGGCCGTGGCCGAGGCCGCCGAGATCTCCTCCGACGCCCAGACCGACGCCTGGGTCATCGGCGCCGTCGTCGTCGTCGCCCTGCTCGCCGCCTTCGTCCTCGCCGGGATGATGGCCCGGCAGATGAGCCGCTCGATGCGCGAGCTGCGCACCGCGGCCTTCGGCATCGCCGAGCAGCGCCTGCCGATGCTGGTCGACCAGCTCTCCCGCACCGAGCCGGGCCGGGTCGACACCCGGGTGCAGCCCATCCCGATCGACTCGCAGGACGAGATCGGCGAGGTCGCCCGCGCCTTCGACCAGGTCCACCGCGAGGCCGTGCGGCTCGCCGCCGAGCAGGCCATGCTCCGCGGCAACGTCAACGCGATCTTCACCAACCTCTCGCGCCGCAACCAGTCGCTGATCGAGGGCCAGCTGACCCTCATCACCGACCTGGAGAACAACGAGGCCGACCCGGACCAGCTGGAGAACCTCTTCAAGCTGGACCACCTCGCGACCCGCATGCGCCGCAACGGCGAGAACCTCCTGGTCCTCGCCGGCGAGGAGCCGGGCCGCCGCTGGGACCAGCCGGTTCCGCTGGTCGACGTGCTCCGCGCCGCCTCCTCCGAGGTGGAGCAGTACGAGCGCATCGAGATCGCGGGCGTGCCGGAGGCCGAGATCCACGGCCAGGCCGTGACCGACCTCGTGCACCTGCTCGCCGAGCTCCTGGAGAACGCCACCACGTTCTCCTCCCCGCAGACCAAGGTCCGCGTGACCGCGACCCGTCTCCCCGACGGCCGCGTGATGGTCGAGATCCACGACAAGGGCATCGGCCTCACCGCCGAGGACTTCGCGGACATCAACCACAAGCTGGCGAACCCGCCGACCGTGGACGCGGCCGTCTCCCAGCGCATGGGCCTCTTCGTGGTCGGCCGGCTCTCCGACCGGCACGGCATCCGGGTCCAGCTCCGCCCCTCGGGCGAGCAGGCCGGCACCACCTCGCTGGTCATGCTGCCGGACGCGATCACCCACGGTGGCGGTGGCGAGCAGCCGGCCCAGGGCGACTTCACGGTCTCCCAGATCATCCCGCACCAGCAGCAGCAGGGCGGCTTCGAGGCCCCGGCCCCGATGCGGACCGCGGCGGAGCTCGGCTTCGACGACTCGCGCTACGAGCAGCAGGGCGAGGGCCAGCAGCTGGACCCGGTCAACCGCTCGCTGATGCGCGAGGAGCGCCGGGCGGCCCTGGAGGCCCAGGTGCAGGGCGGCGAAGAGGCGCCCTACGCCGCCGAGGAGCCGCAGGCCGGTCAGGAGTACGGCTCCGAGTACGTCCAGGAGCAGGGTTACGGCCAGGAGTACGCCGCCGGGTACGAGCAGCCGCAGGGCCAGGAGTACCCCGAGGGCTACGGCCAGGAGTACGCCCAGGGCTACGAGCAGCAGCCGCAGGACGGCTACGGCTACCCCCAGCAGCAGGGCTACGAGGGGTACGACCAGCAGACCGGGGCGTACCCGCAGCAGGCGTATGCGGAAGCCGCGTACGCTCCCCAGGAGACGACTCCCGCCGGATACGACCAGGCGTTCGATACCCGTTCCCACCAGGGCGAGTGGCCGGAGCAGGGCTCCTACCAGGGCGCTTTCGACCAGGGTTACCGGCCGGAATCGGAATCTTCGCAGGCCGCTCCCGAACAGGGCCCCGAGCGCGTAGGCTTCGACCGTCCGGCTCCGGCTCCGAGCCCGCTGCCGGACACCGGCAGCGGACTGACCGACGCCGGTCTGCCGCGCCGCGGCGGTGTCGCCCCGCAGACGCCCCAGGCGCAGCGGCCCGCGCCGCCGGCCCAGCCCGCGCCGCCGGTGGGGCAGGACGAGAAGAACGAGAACGACGGCTCCGAGGAATGGCGCTCGGCCAACGACGAGCGCTGGGAGCAGGCCAAGAAGCTCCGCGAGCCGAAGGCGGGCGGGGTCACTCCGTCCGGCCTCCCCCGGCGCGTCCCCAAGGCCAACCTGGTCGAGGGCACCGCGGAGCAGACCCCGCAGGGCGGCCCCCAGGTCTCCCGCGCACCCGAGGACGTGCGGGGCAGGTTGAGCAACCTGCGCCGCGGCGTCCAGCAGGGGCGCACCGCGGGGTCCGACACGAACGGATCGGGCTTCGGCCCGGGTAATACCTACAACCAGGAGCGTTAGTGTGAGCGCGATGAGCCAGGCGGCGCAGAATCTGAACTGGTTGATCACCAACTTCGTGGACAACACCCCCGGGGTGTCCCACACGGTGGTGGTCTCCGCCGACGGTCTCCTGCTGGCCATGTCCGAGGGCTTCCCCCGGGACCGTGCCGACCAGCTGGCGGCGGTCGCCTCCGGACTGACCTCGCTGACCGCGGGCGCGTCCCGGATCTTCGAGGGCGGCGCGGTCAACCAGACCGTGGTGGAGATGGAGCGCGGCTTCCTCTTCATCATGTCGGTCTCGGACGGCTCCTCGCTGGCCGTCCTCGCCCACCCCGAGTCCGACATCGGTCTCGTGGGCTACGAGATGGCCCTCCTCGTGGACCGCGCGGGCTCCGTCCTCACCCCGGACCTGCGTGCGGAGCTCCAGGGAAGTCTTCTCAACTAACAGACACACAGTGCGTTTCACGTCACCGCACCGTTAGGGTGCGGTGACGCGGCTCCAAGGGACATGGACCGCGAGGCAGTCGGAGGAGGAGACGTGGGAACACCCCCGGGGGCGAACCCCTACAACGGTTTCGACGCGCATCAGGCGCCGCTCGGCGACCCCGCGCAGAACCGGTACAACTTTCCCTCCGCACCCAGCAGACAGGGCGTCCACCAGTCCTACGGGGCTCCGCAGGCTCCCCAGCCGCCGTCCGTCCCGCGTGCGGCGGGCGGGAGCGGGGGCGGGCAC
This sequence comes from Streptomyces filamentosus, assembly GCF_014654895.1. GTDB lineage: Bacteria > Actinomycetota > Actinomycetes > Streptomycetales > Streptomycetaceae > Streptomyces > Streptomyces filamentosus. Next base: position 1,125,380 of record NZ_BNBE01000001.1, read on the forward strand.
AACCCGCTCGTGCGGCCGTACGCGATGACCGGCGGCCGGACCCGGCCGCGCTACCAGCTCGCCATCGAGGCGCTGGTCAGCACCACGGCCGACCCGTCCAGGTTGCAGGGGCAGCTGCCCGAGCACCAGCGGATCTGCCGGCTGTGCTTCGAGATCAAGTCGGTCGCGGAGATCTCGGCCCTTCTCTCCATCCCCCTCGGCGTTGCCCGGATCCTCGTCGCCGACCTGGCCGAGGCCGGACTTGTCGCCATTCACCAGCCCGGCGGCGACGAGGCCGCCGGCGGTCAGCCAGACGTGACACTGCTCGAAAGGGTGCTCAGTGGACTTCGCAAGCTCTAGCGGCGGCGCGGCCCGTTCAACCACCAGCGCGAAGATCGTGGTGGCGGGTGGCTTCGGCGTGGGCAAGACCACGTTCGTCGGCGCCGTCTCGGAGATCAACCCGCTGCGTACCGAGGCCGTCATGACGTCCGCTTCCGCGGGCATCGACGACCTCACCCACACCGGCGACAAGACGACGACGACCGTCGCCATGGACTTCGGCCGCATCACGCTGGACCAGGACCTGATCCTGTACCTGTTCGGCACCCCCGGCCAGGACCGCTTCTGGTTCATGTGGGACGACCTGGTCCGCGGCGCCATCGGCGCCATCGTCCTGGTCGACACCCGGCGCCTCGCCGACTGCTTCCCGGCCGTCGACTACTTCGAGAACTCGGGCCTGCCCTTCGTCATCGCCCTCAACGGCTTCGACGGCAGCCAGCCCTACACGCCGGACGAGGTCCGCGAGGCCCTCCAGATCGGTCCGGACACCCCGATCATCACCACCGACGCCCGTCACCGCGCGGACGCCAAGAGCGCGCTCATCACCCTCGTCGAGCACGCCCTCATGGCCCGCCTGCGGTAACCGTCCCGCCGGGCTCGTCGGCAGACACCGGAAAGGCCCCCCGCTCCTTCGAGGAGCGGGGGGCCTTTCCGTGCGGTGCCGGCGGGGGCGTCAGCGCCAGCTGTGCGGGGCGCGGAAGCCGCCCTCGCGCTCCAGACGGCGCCAGCCGGCGGAGGTGCGGCCGTGGTGGGCGGCGGCCGGCTCGGGCTGCGAGGCGGCGCGGGCGAGCAGGACCGCGGTGATGGCGGCCAGCTCCTCGGGGTCGGCGTGGCCCTTCTCGACGCGGAGAAGGTTGGCTGTGGCAGGCGTGGTCACTTCGGTGGACTCCTTTTGCCGAGTCTTACTGAGGCGGGTTGCCGTGCTTGCGGGACGGCAGGTCGGCGTGCTTGGTACGGAGCATGGCGAGGGACCGGATGAGCACCTGGCGGGTGTCGGCGGGGTCGATGACGTCATCGACGAGACCGCGCTCGGCCGCGTAGTACGGGTGCATCAGCTCGGCCTTGTACTCCTTGACCATGCGGGCGCGCATGGCCTCGGGGTCCTCGGCCTCCGCGATCTGCTTGCGGAAGATCACGTTGGCGGCGCCCTCGGCGCCCATGACCGCGATCTCGTTGGTCGGCCAGGCGTACGTCAGGTCGGCGCCGATGGACTGGGAGTCCATGACGATGTAGGCGCCGCCGTACGCCTTGCGCAGGATCAGCGAGATCCGGGGCACGGTCGCGTTGCAGTAGGCGTAGAGGAGCTTCGCGCCGTGGCGGATGATTCCACCGTGCTCCTGGTCGACGCCGGGCAGAAAGCCGGGTACGTCCAGAAGGGTGATGATCGGGATGTTGAAGGCGTCGCACATCTGAACGAAGCGGGCGGCCTTCTCGGACGCCTCGATGTCGAGGACGCCGGCGAGGGACTGCGGCTGGTTGGCGACGATGCCGACGACCTGGCCGTCGAGGCGGGCCATCGCGCAGATGATGTTGCGCGCCCAGCGCTCGTGGATCTCCAGGAAGTCGCCGTCGTCGACGAGCTCCTCGATGACCTTGTGCATGTCGTACGGGCGGTTGCCGTCGGCGGGCACCAGGTCGAGCAGGACGTCGGAGCGGCGGTCGGCCGGGTCCTCGGAGGCGACGGTCGGCGGGTTCTCGCGGTTGTTCTGCGGGAGCATCGACAGGAGGTAGCGCACCTCGGCGATGCAGGTCTCCTCGTCGTCGTACGCGAAGTGCGCGACGCCGGAGGTCTCGGCGTGCACGTCGGCGCCGCCGAGGCCGTTCTGGGTGATCTCCTCGCCGGTGACCGCCTTGACGACGTCCGGGCCGGTGATGAACATCTGCGAGGTCTCGCGGACCATGAAGACGAAGTCGGTGAGGGCGGGGCTGTAGGCCGCGCCGCCGGCGCACGGGCCGAGCATCACGGAGATCTGCGGGATGACGCCGGACGCCCGGGTGTTGCGCTGGAAGATGCCGCCGTAGCCGGCGAGGGCGGAGACGCCCTCCTGGATGCGGGCGCCGGCGCCGTCGTTCAGGGAGACCAGCGGGGCACCGGCCGCGATGGCCATGTCCATGATCTTGTGGATCTTGGTGGCGTGGGCCTCGCCGAGGGCGCCGCCGAAGATCCGGAAGTCGTGGGCGTAGACGAAGACCGTGCGGCCCTCGACGGTGCCCCAGCCGGTGACGACGCCGTCGGTGTAGGGCTTCTTGGCCTCCAGGCCGAAGCCCTGGGCGCGGTGCCGGCGGAACTGCTCGACCTCGTTGAAGGAACCCGGGTCGAGGAGCAGCTCGATGCGCTCGCGCGCGGTCAGCTTGCCCTTAGCGTGCTGGGCCTCGGTCGCGCGCTCGCTGGGGCCGGCCAGTGCCTGCTCGCGCAGGACGTGCAGTTCGGCGACGCGGCCACGTGCGTCCGTGGGCTCGCTCGGGATCTCGTCGACAAGGGTCATGTACCGACCCTACGAAGTCGACCCCGGAAACTCCGCCGTCGACTCCGTACAGTCTCGCGTGTCGATTCCTGGTGGGGACGGACAGAAGCGCGGGGTCTTCAGGGTGACTCGACAGCCAGGAGCCCCTTCTGGTTATGGGGTCCCCACAAAAGGGAAGCGCGGGCGCCCGTGGTGACGGGGGCCCGCGCCCGAGGGGGCGGCGTCGTTCAGCAGCCGCCGCAGTTGTAGAAGGTCACGTCCCAGTGGTTGCCCTCGTCGGCGTAGACGTTACCCGCACCGGAGCGCCACTGCGGAGCGCCGTCCCCGCGCAGGCCGATGTAGGTGAAGGTGTTCTTGATGTAGCTCCCGAGGCACGTGTACTTGCTGAAGTCGAGCTTGTAGCCGTTCCAGTGCGAGTAGGTGCCGCTCGCGTGGCCGGTCTCGGTGCCGCCGGTGATGTTGAGGGCGCAGCCGCTGGCGCTCTTGAGGGTCTGGGCGCCCTGGGCGGTGGCGAGGTTGAGCTGCTCGAAGGAGGTGCAGGTGGAGTTGTAGCGGTCGGAGCAGCCGCCGGAGGAGGACCAGGTGATGCCGGAGTTCCGGAACATCGAGGTCGCGGTGGCGTGGCTGATCTTGGTGGCGGCGTGGGCCTCGCCGGCGGCGGTGAGGGCGCCGAAACCGGGGGCGAAGAGGGCGCCGAGGACGAGGGCCAGGGCGGTGAGGACGGGGCGGAGCTTCACGGGGGCCTCCTGCTGGTGACCGTGACGGGGGGGATGGCCGGGGGTGCAGGTGGTGCGGGCGTGCTCGTCGCGCAGGGGGATGATGCCGCAGTTCTACGCGCGTCCGCCAGAGGGCGTCGGGGCGGGGCGAGGGGCCGTCCGGAAGGGCCCGGTCCATAGATGTTGAAAGTTGAACGGAATGGGGTTACAGTCATTCTCGTTGAAGGTTCAACAACCCCCCGCACAAGGAGCACGTCATGGGCATCTTCGGCCGCAAGAACACGTCGACCGCCGTCACCACCACCCCCCGCCCCGTGGACCCGGCCCTCGCCGCCCTGACCGGCGACTACACCATCGACTCCGCCCACAGCAGCATCGGCTTCACCGTCCGGCACGCCATGGTGACCAACGTGCGCGGCTCCTTCGGCGAGCACGAGGGCTCCCTGAAGCTCGACGGCAGCGACCCGGCCGCCTCCACCGCCTCCATCGACGTCAAGATCGCCTCCATCGACACCGGCATCGCTGACCGCGACAACCACCTGCGCAGCGGCGACTTCTTCGACGCCGAGCAGTTCCCCCTCATGACCTTCCGCTCCACCCGCGCGGCCCACCTGGGCGGCGACACCTACCGGATCATCGGCGACCTCACCATCAAGGACGTCACCAAGCCGCTCTCCATCGACCTGGAGTTCAACGGCTCCGCCACCGACCCGTACGGCAACGAGCGCGTCGGCTTCGAGGGCTCCGCCGAGATCCTCCGCTCCGAGTGGGGCCTGACCTGGAACGCGGCCCTGGAGACCGGCGGCGTCATGGTCAGCGACAAGGTCAAGCTGAACTTCGACATCTCCGCCATCAAGAACGCCGCCTGACCCGGCCGACCCGCCGGATCCGTCCGGCCCGACCGATCCGTACGGCCCGTCCGGCCCCGTCAGGTCCGCCGCCCTCCCGGCGGCACCCCGGAAACACGAGCGCGCCCGCCCTCCGCATCCCTGCGGACGGCGGGCGCTCGGCGTTCCGGGGCACCGGGCGGGCGTCTCCCGGACGCCTCCCGGGCGGTTCAGCCCCGCGCGCGGGCCGCGGCGACGACCGCCTCGACCAGGCGGACGTTCTCCGGCGCGCCGGGACCGGACATGAAGCCGAAGCGGCGGCGGGTGTAGCTGTAGGCGAGGCCGGTGGCGGGGTCGGCGAAGGACTGCGTGCCGGGAGCGCCGCTGTGGCCGACGGCGAGCGGGCTCAGCGAGGGGTAGAGGGTGGCGAGCGGGACGAGCCCGAGGCCGAAGGCGTTCTCCTCGCCCGTCACCAGGTCGGTGCCCTTGGAGTGGATCCGCGCGGACTCGGCCAGCGTCTCCGCGGTGAGCAGCGGGGGCCGCCCGTCGAGTCCGCCGACGGCCGCCGCGTACAGCCGGGAGAGGCCGCGCGCGGTGCCGACGCCGCCGCCGGAGAGCGGCGAACCGGCGTGCACGGCGCGGGAGTTCCCGTACTCCAGGAGGTCGACGGGGGGCTCGGAGGTCAGCCCGAAGGCGGTGGCCATGAGGCTGTCGGGGGCGATGGGGTTCGCCTCCAGGAAGGCCCGCTGTTCCGGGGTGGGGAGCAGCGGCAGGGCGGGGGCGAAGCGGGCTTCGAGCTCCTCGGGCAGGCCGAGGTGGTAGTCGAGGCCGTACGGTGCCCGCAGCCGCTCCTCGTAGTGCTCCTGGACCGTGCGGCCGGTGGCGCGCAGGACCACCTCGCCGACCAGGGCGCCGAAGGTGAGGCCGTGGTAGCCGTGGCCGGAGTCCGGCTCCCAGTAGGGGCGGTGGACGGCGAGCCGGGCCGCGACCCCCCGGTCGTCGGCCAGCTCCTCGAGGGTGAACCCGCCGTCGACGCCGATCGACCCGGACCGGTGCGCGAGCAGGCCGCGCAGGGTGGTCCCGCCCTTCCCCTCGGCCGCGTACTCCGGCCACCAGGAGGCCACCGTCCGGTCGAGGTCGAGCACTCCCTCCTGCACGAGGAGGGCGACGACGAGGGAGGTGACGCCCTTGGCGGAGGAGTAGAGGGCGAGCAGGGAGTCGCCGTCGACGCCGTCCCCGCCCCAGAGGTCGACCACCAGCCGGCCCCGGTGGTGGACGGCGAGCTGCGCGCCGCCGTCGCGCGCCTCGTCCGCCGCGATCCCCGCGAACACCTCCCGCACCGGCTCGAACCCGGGCTCCACCGTGCCGTGGACCTCGTTCATCGCGTTCCCCCTTCGTCGGATGATCATGTGACCACTCTCCCGAACCACCGGGGCGGCCTCCCGATTCCCGCCGCACGGCCCGTTGTCAGTGGCGGCGGCTAGCGTCGGCCGCATGGAAATCCGTATCGACAGCGGCGTGTTGACCGACGCCGTCGCGTGGGCCGCGCGGGTGCTGCCCGTCCGTTCGCCGATGCCCGTGCTCGGCGGGCTGCTCCTGGAGGCGGGCGAGGGCGGCGGGCTGAGCGTCTTCGGGCTCGACCACGAGGCGTCCGCGCGGGTGGAGGCCGAGGCCGAGACCGTGGTGCCCGGCCGCGCGCTGGTGCTCGGGCGGCGGCTGCTCGACATCTGCAAGGTGCTGCCGCGCGGACGGACCGTGCTGGCCGTGGAGGGCTCCCGGCTCTCCGTCTCCTCGGACGGGGTCCGCTTCGGGCTCTCGCTGCTCCCGCTCGACGCCCACCCGGCCGCCCCGGCGCTGCCGCCGGTCCTCGGCGAGGTCGACGGGGACGCCTTCGCGCGGGCCGTCGGGCAGGTCGCGGCGGCGGCCGGGCGGGACGACGCGCTGCCGGTCCTCACCGGGATACGGCTGGCGCTGGACGGCCCGGTGATGACCCTGGCCGCCACGGACCGCTACCGCTACGCGGTCCGCGCCCTGGAGTGGCACCCCGGCCCCGGCGCGGCCGGCGCCGGACCCGCCGACGTGGTCGTCCCGGCGCGGCGGCTCGCCGAGGCCGCCCGCTCCCTCGCGGGCGCGGGCCGGGCCCGGATCGGCCTGGACGCGCACACGATCGGCTTCGAGCGGGACGGCCTGCGCACCACCGCCCGGCTCCTCGACGGCCGGCTCCCCCGCCACGACAAGCTCTTCGCGCTCGGCGACCACGCGGTCGCGGTCACCGGCCGGGCCGCGCTGGTCGAGGCCGTGAAGCGGGTCGCGGTGGTCGCGGAGGGCGACAGCCCGGTCCAGCTGGCCTTCGAGGGGACGTCCGTCCGGCTCGGGGCGGGGTACGAGGACGACGTCGCCTCCCAGACGCTCCCCGCCTCCCTCGACGGCCCCGGTCCCGTGACGGTCGCCTTCAACCCGGGCTATCTGCTGGACGCCCTGGGCTCCTTCACCGCCCCGGAGGTACGGCTCCACCTGCTGGGCCCCGGCCAGCGCGCCCTGCTGGCCGACGGCGACGGCGACGCCCACCGCCACCTGCTGATGTCGGTGAAGCCGCTGGTCTGATCCCGGCCGGCCCCCGCGGGAGGACCCTCCTGGGGGCTTCCGCGGAAAGGCACAGACCGGAAAGGGCCGGGCTCAGAAGCCCCCGCCGCCGTCGAAGCCGCCGCCCCCGCCGAAGTCCCCGCCGCCGAAGCCGCCGCCGTCGCCGAAGCCCCCGCCGTCCCCGAAGTCGCTCCCGCCGAAGTCCTGGCCCCCGAAGTCGCCGGAGCCGTCGCCCTGGAAGTCGGGGCCGCCGTACTCGGCCGCGTACGCCGGGGTGGAGAGGGCGGAGCCGAGCATCGTGCCGACGAGGAGGCCGGGCAGCAGGCCGCCGCCGAAGTAGCCGCCCGCCCAGGGGCCGTAGGCGGGACCCGCCTCCCAGTAGGGGCGGCGGCCGGAGTCGGTCTCGACGGTGCGGGCGCGCGGGTCCTCGCCGTCGTCGAGGCGGGCCGCGTCGGCGGCGCAGACCGGGACCTCGCGCGCGGCGCCGCCGGCCGGGGTCCAGGTGCGGTCCGCGGTGGCCGGGCCGTGGCGCGGGTCGAAGAAGCACGGCGGCCGGCGCTCGGGCAGCGGACGGGACTCGCGGCGGGCGGCGAGCACCGCGAGCGAGAAGCGGCCGTCCTCCAGGGCCTGGGTGACCGCGCGGACGTCGTGCGGCCGGGCGGCGGAGGCCATCAGGGACTTCGCCCGGTCGTAGGAGTCCAGGGCGTGCTCGTAGTCGGCCCGCATCGGCTCGTCGGCGCCGGCCTCGGCCGGGTGGAAGTCGAGCCGTTCCAGTTCCTCGCCGAAGGCGGTGATGTCCTCGTCGACGACGACCCGCAGCCGGTCCAGGGCGGCCCGCTCCTCGGCCTCCTTGCGGCGGCGCCGCCCGCGCACCACCGCGTAGGCGCCCGCGCCGCCGGCCACCACGACCGCGCCGAGGACGACGAGGCCGGCGACCGGGGCTCCGGAGTCCTCGGCGCCGCCGGGCCAGGCGGCGGGCGCGGAGCCGCGCATCGCGGGGAGGGCCTGGTCGGCGAAGGCGTTCAGTTCGGCGGCGGCGTCGCCGCCGGGCCGGTCGGCGGCCTCGGCCATGTTCGCGGTGGCGGCGGGCGAGAGCACCGAGGCGTCGCTCTTCGCGGCGAACCGGTCGCCGAGCCGGACCGCGTACGTCCCGGCGATGCCGGTCTGGGCCCGCAGGTTCTCGACGAGCCCCTTCGGCGGGTACTGCGCGCCCTCCGGCAGCACCGCGACGAAGAGGGGCTTGTCCGCGGCCTCGATCTTCCGGGCGAGGGCGTCCGCCTCGGCCCGGGAGAGCCGGTCCGCGGCACCGGGGTCGACGTAGACCGGGCCCTGTCTCAGGGCTGCGGCCGCGTCGGGGACGCCCGTGGCCCTGGCGCCCGCGAACGGGGCCAGGACCAGGAGCAGCAGCAGTGTGAGTCCGGCGAGGACGGACCCCGCCGGTAGCGCCCTGGTCCTCATGGTTCGAAATTACCCGAACAATGCCGAACCAGACATCCAGGGCGGGACGGATGCCATCCGGCGGACGCCACCCGTCGGGTGCTGCTCGGCGGCGCTACTCGGCGGGGTCGACCCCGGCGCGCAGCAGACCGTAGGTGAAGGCGTCCTCGACGGCCTGCCAGGAGGCGGCGATCACGTTCTCGCCGACGCCGACGGTGGACCACTCGGCGTTGCCGTCGCTCGTGGTGACGAGGACGCGGGTGGTGGACTCGGTGCCGTGGCGGCCTTCGAGGATGCGGACCTTGTAGTCGACCAGCTCGAACTTGGCGAGCTGGGGGTAGATCCGCTCCAGGGCGACCCGCAGGGCGCGGTCGAGGGCGTTGACCGGGCCGTTGCCCTCGGCGGTGGCGAGCATCCGCTCGCCCTTGGCCCACAGCTTGACCGTGGCCTCGTTGGCGTGGGTGCCGTCGGGGCGGTTCTCGGTGATCGCCCGCCAGGACTCGGTGCGGAAGTAGCGCCGGGCCCGGCCCTCGGCCTCGGCGCGCAGCAGCAGCTCGAAGGAGGCGTCGGCAGCCTCGTACGTGTAGCCCTGGAGCTCGCGCTCCTTGACCCGCTCGACGACCCGGGCGACCAGCGCGCGGTCGCCGCCGAGGTCGACGCCGAGCTCCTTGCCCTTGAGCTCGATGGAGGCGCGGCCGGCCATGTCGGAGACGAGCATCCGCATGGTGTTGCCGACCAGCTCGGGGTCGATGTGCTGGTAGAGGTCGGGGTCGACCTTGATGGCGGAGGCGTGCAGGCCCGCCTTGTGGGCGAAGGCGGAGACGCCGACGTACGGCTGGTGGGTGGAGGGGGTGAGGTTGACGACCTCGGCGATGGCGTGCGAGATGCGGGTCATCTCGGCGAGGGCGCCGTCGGGCAGCACCCGCTTGCCGTACTTGAGCTCCAGGGCGGCGACGACGGGGAAGAGGTTGGCGTTGCCGACCCGCTCGCCGTAGCCGTTGGCGGTGCACTGGACGTGGGTGGCGCCGGCGTCGACGGCGGCGAGGGTGTTGGCGACGGCGCAGCCGGTGTCGTCCTGGGCGTGGATGCCGAGCCGGGCGCCGGTGTCGGCGAGGACGGTGGCGACGACGGCCTGGACCTGGGCGGGGAGCATGCCGCCGTTGGTGTCGCAGAGGATGACGACGTCGGCGCCGGCCTCGTGCGCGGCGACGACCACGGCCTTGGCGTAGGCGGGGTTGGCCTTGTAGCCGTCGAAGAAGTGCTCCATGTCGACGAAGACCCGGCGGCCCTGGGCGACCAGGTGGGAGACGGTGTCGCGGACCATCTCCAGGTTCTCGTCGAGGGTGGTGCGCAGGGCCAGCTCGACGTGCCGGTCGTGGGACTTGGCCACCAGGGTGATGACGGGGGCGCCGGAGTCGAGGAGTGCCTTGACCTGGGGGTCGTCGGCGGCGGTGCCGCCGGCCCGGCGGGTGGCGCCGAAGGCGACGAGCTGCGCGTGCCGGAAGTGGATCTCCTGGCGGGCGCGGGCGAAGAACTCGGTGTCCCGCGGGTTGGCCCCGGGCCAGCCGCCCTCGATGAAGCCGACGCCGAACTCGTCGAGGTGCCGGGCGATGGTCAGCTTGTCCGCGACGGTGAGGTTGATGCCCTCACGCTGGGCTCCGTCGCGGAGCGTCGTGTCGAAGACGTGGAAGCTGTCGTCGGCCGGGCCGGCGCCCGGACGGGGGCTCTCGCCGTTCTCGGTGGTCATGACTGTGTTGGCTCCTGTCGGATGTGGCTCCGGAAGGTATGGATCCACTTGCCCCCATTCTCACGCGCCGTCCGTTCCCGGCGTGGGTGGGGCCGGAAAACGAAAAAACCCCTCGCGGGTGCGAGAGGTCTGCGCGCGGGTCTGGGGCACGGTGTCCACCGCCGCGGGGGTCGTGCCGCGGTTCAGTGGTCACTGCGGACCGGCGCGCTGCTGCCGATAATCATCGTGGGAGCAGGCACGTTCGCAGTGTGCCACAGGCCCGCGCGCCCCCGGACCGGGATCTCACGATGCGGAATCCAGGGCGTCGGCCTTCCGGGCGGGCGGCACGGGGGCGCCCGCGGGGGTGCCGACCCGGCCGAGGTCGATGTCGCGGGTCTCCCGCATGGTGAGGTAGACGACCAGGGAGACGGCCGCGCACCCGGCGACGTACCAGTAGTAGCCGGACTCGGCGCCGGAGTCCTTGAACCACAGGGCGACGTACTCGGCGGTGCCGCCGAAGAGGGCGTTGGCGATCGCGTAGGGCAGGGCGACGCCGAGGGCGCGGATGCCGGTCGGGAACAGCTCGGCCTTCACGCAGGCGTTGATGGAGGTGTAGCCGGTGACGACGAGCAGGGCGAGGAGCGAGAGCCCGAGCGCGGGCCAGAAGGACCCGGCGTGCTTCAGCATCGTCATGATCGGCACGGTGAGCAGCGTGGAGCCGACGGCGAAGGTGACGAGCAGCGGCCTGCGGCCGATCCGGTCGGAGAGCCGGCCGGCGAGCGGCTGGAGGCAGGCGAAGACGATCAGCGCGCAGAAGGAGACCAGGGTGGCGGTCTGCTTGGGCAGTCCGGCGGAGTTGGACAGGTACTTCGTGAGGTAGGTGGTGTACGTGTAGTAGGCCACCGTGCCGCCCATGGTGAGGGCGACGACGAGGAAGGCCTCGCGCCGGTGGGCCCACAGGGCCTTGAGGGTGCCCTTGTCGCCGCGCGCGACGCCGTCGTCGGCGGTCTCCTCGTACACCTCGGTCTCCAGCATGTTCCGTCGCAGGTAGAAGACGACGGCGGCGCCGAGGGCGCCCACGACGAAGGGGATGCGCCAGCCCCAGCCGTGCAGGGTCTCGGCGGACATGGTCCGCTGGAGGACGATCTGGAGGCCGAGGCCGAGGATCTGGCCGGCGGTCATGGAGACGTACTGGAAGCTGGAGGCGAGGCCCCGGCGGCCGGGGGCGGAGGCCTCGGTGAGGTAGGTGGCGCTGGCCGCGTACTCGCCGCCGACGGAGAGGCCCTGGAGGAGGCGGGCGACGAGGAGGACGGCGGCGCCGCCGTACCCGGCGACGGCGTAGGTGGGGGCGACCGCGATGAGCAGCGCGGAGGCCGACATGAGGGTGACGGTGAGGGTGAGGGCGGCCTTGCGGCCCTTGCGGTCGCCGACCCGGCCGAGGAGCCAGCCGCCGACCGGCCGCATGAAGAAGCCGACGGCGAAGATGCCGGCGGTGTTCATGAGCTTGGCGGTGTCGTCGCCCTCGGGGAAGAAGGCGCCGGCGAAGTAGGTCGCGAAGCTCGCGTACACGAACCAGTCGAACCACTCGACCATGTTCCCGGCCGAGCCGACCCAGATCTTCTTCCAGTGCTCTCGTCCCATGGCCCGGAACCGTGCCGGACCCGGCCGGGGGCGGGCAAGGGTGCAGGGGGCAACGATCGGGAGTACTTGCGTGCGTTACGTTCGCGGCATCAGGGTTTCGTCGAGGAACTCCCGCACCTGCGCGAGGACTTCGCTCCGCCCGGTGCCGGGCAGGCCGACCGCCACGTGCACGCTGAAACCGTCGAGGAGCGCGCGCGTACGGGTGGCGAAGCGGTCCGGGTCGACGGGCCGGAACTCGCCGCGCGAGACGCCCTCGGCGAGGATCGCGACGAGGTCCCGGTGCCAGGCCCGCTCGATGGCGGCCTGGCGGGCCCGGGCGTCCTCGTCGGCGCTCTGCGAGCGGTTCCAGACCTCCAGCCAGAGCGTCCAGTGGGGGTCGCGCGGCCCCTCAGGCACGTACACCCCGACGTATCCGTCGAGCCGGTCCCGGGCGCTGCCGGGCGCGGACAGCAGCGCCCCGCGCTCGGCGCCGAGCCGCCCCTCGCTCCACTCCAGGGTCTGGAGCAGCAGCTCGTCCTTGGTGCGGAAGTAGTAGAGGAGGTGGCCGCTGCTCATGCCGACCTGCCGTCCGAGCCCGGCCATGGTCAGCCCGTCGAGTCCCCGCTCGGCCACGGTGTCCATGGCCGCCGCGAAGACGTCCTCCCGGGGCGGGGCGGGCTGGTTCCGGCGTCGGGGTGCCGGGTCCCGGCTGCTGCGCTGACTCACTCGTACGTTCTACACCGCGGGCTGCTGCTGGGTGATGCAGTGGATGCCGCCGCCCGCCGCGAAGATCGTCCGGGCGTCGACGAGGACGACCTCGCGGTCGGGGAAGAGGCGGCGGAAGATCTCGGCGGCGAGCTCGTCGTGGGGGTCGTCGAAGGCGCAGAGGATCACGGCGCCGTTGCAGAGGTAGTGGTTGATGTAGGAGTAGTCGACCCAGTCGCCCTCCTCGTCGGTGAGGACGGTGGGGGCGGGGATCTCGATGACCTCCAGGGGGCGGCCCTGGGCGTCGGTCTGCGCCCTGAGGAGCTCCACGTAGGCGCGGGAGCGCTCGTGGTCGGGGTGGCGGGGGTCCCGCTGGCCGTGGACGAGGACGGTGCCGGGGCGGGCGAAGGCGGCGACGATGTCGACGTGGCCCTGGGTGCCGTACAGGCCATAGTCGCCGGCGAGGCCGTGCGGCAGCCAGATCGCCTTGGTGGTGCCGAGCCTGGCGTGGACCTCCCGCTCGACCTCCTCGCGGCTCCACCCGGGGTTGCGGCCGGAGCCGAGCTGGACGGTGTCGGTGAGGAGGACGGTGCCCTCGCCGTCGACGTGGAGGCCGCCGCCCTCGTTGACGAGCGGGGAGGACAGGACGGGGACGCCGGCGGCGTCCGCGACGTGGCGGGCGATCTTGGAGTCGTGTTCCCAGCGGGCCCAGTCCTGGGCGCCCCAGCCGTTGAACACCCAGTCCACGGCGGCGAGGGAGGTGCCGTCGGTGACGAAGGTGGGGCCGATGTCCCGCATCCAGGCGTCGTCGAGCTCGCGCTCCACCAGCTCGACGTCCTCGCCGAGCAGCGCGCGGGCGCCCTCCGCGTCGCCGGGGGCGACGACCATCGTCACCGGCTCGAAGCGGCGGACGGCGCGGGCGACGGAGGCCCAGGCCGCGCGGGCCGCGGCCAGCTCCTCGTCGTCGGTGAAGGTGGGGTTGGGGCTCGGCCAGGCCATCCAGGTCCGCTCGTGCGGGGTCCACTCGGCGGGCATGCGGTACGGGGTCATGGGCGGGTCCTAGAGGAAGTAGAGGCGGTTCAGGGAGACGGACTCGGCCGGCTCGGAGCGGATGGGGGCGCCGTCGAGCGAGACGAGGCCGGTGCGGTCGTCGACCTGGACGTCGCCGGTGCGGGAGTTGAGGAGGAGGTCGGCGGGGCCGATGCCGCGGGTGCCGCGCACGGCCACCCGGCGGCGGCGGGTCGGCAGCCGGTCGCCGCCGAGGTCGACGGCGGCGCGGGCGACGAAGGCGACGGAGAGGTCGGCGGGGGCCATGCCGTGGGCGCCGAACAGCGGTCCGAGGACGAGCGGTTCGCAGGTGTCGGTGGCGGCGTTGGGGTCGCCGGTGACCCCCCAGGCGGGGAAGCCCGACTTCAGCACCATCTGGGGCTTGGCGCCGAAGAACTCGGGCCGCCACAGGACGATGTCGGCCATCTTGCCGACCTCGACGGAGCCGATCTCGTGCGCGAGGCCGTGGGCGATCGCCGGGTTGATGGTCAGCTTGGCCAGGTAGCGCAGCACGCGCGCGTTGTCGTCGTGCGCGCCGTCGCCCTCCAGGGGCCCGAGCTCGGCCTTCATCTTCCCGGCCATGGCGAAGGTCCGGCGTACGGTCTCGCCGGCCCTTCCCATCCCCTGCGCGTCGGAGGAGGTGATCCCGATCGCGCCGAGGTCGTGCAGGACGTCCTCCGCGCCCATCGTCCCGGCCCGGATCCGGTCGCGCGCCATGGCGGCGTCGCCGGGGAGGTCGGTCTTCAGGTCGTGGACGGAGACGATCATCCCGTAGTGCTCGGCCACCGCGTCGCGGCCGAAGGGCAGGGTGGGGTTGGTGGAGGAGCCGATGACGTTCGGCACGCCCGCCATCTTCAGGACGTTGGGGACGTGTCCGCCGCCGCAGCCCTCGATGTGGAAGGCGTGGATCGTACGGCCCTCCAGGACGGCGAGGGTGTCCTCGACGGAGAGGCACTCGTTGAGGCCGTCCGAGTGGAGGGCGACCTGGACGTCGTGCTCCTCGGCGACCCGCAGCGCGGTGTCCAGGGCCCGGGTGTGGGCGCCCATGTCCTCGTGGACCTTGAAGCCGGACGCCCCGCCCTCGGCGAGGGCCTCGACGAGCGGAGCCGGGTCGGAGGAGGAACCCCGGGCGAGGAAGCCGATGTTGACCGGCCAGGCGTCGAAGGCGCCGAAGGCGTGCTTCAGCGCCCACGGGGAGTTGACGCCGACGCCCCAGACGGGGCCGAACTCCTGGCCGATGATCGTGGTGACGCCGGAGGCGAGCGAGGCCTCCATGATCCGGGGCGAGAGCAGGTGGACGTGGGTGTCGACGGCCCCGGCGGTGGCGATCAGGCCCTCGCCGGAGACGATCGTGGTGCCGGTGCCGACGACGACGTCGACGCCGTCGAGGGTGTCGGGGTTGCCGGCCCGCCCGATGGCGTGGATGCGGCCCTCGCGGATGCCGATGGACACCTTCCGGATGCCCTGGACGGCGTCGATCAGCAGGACGTTGCTGATGACGACGTCGCAGGTGTCGCGGACGGCGGCGGCCTTCAGGTGGAGGCCGTCGCGGGCGGTCTTGCCGAAGCCGGCCAGGAACTCCTCGCCGGGCCGCTGGGAGTCGGCCTCGACCCGGACGACGAGTCCGGAGTCGCCGAGGACCACGCGGTCGCCGGCCCGGGGGCCGTGCACGGAGGCGTACTCGTACGGGTCCATCAGTGCTCCTCCTCGGCGGACGGGACTCCCAGGTAGCCGCAGGCGGCCGCGCGGCGCAGCGCCTCCTCCTTCGCGCCGGGCGCGTCCAGCGGCCCGTCGACGAGTCCGGCGAAGCCGATGGCGACGCGCGCGCCGCCGATGGGGACGAGGCCGACCTCGGCGCGGCCGCCGGGGTCGAAGCGGAAGGAGGCGCCGGCCGGGATGGCCAGGCGCATGCCGTAGGCGGCGGCGCGGTCGAAGTCGAGGCGCGGGTTGGCCTCGAAGAAGTGGAAGTGGGAGGTGACGCTGACCGGGACCGTGGCGGTGTTGTGCACGGGGAGGGTGAGCGCGGGCTCCTGCGCGGGGTGGCCGGGGCCGGGGCGCAGCGCGCCGGGGGCGTCCACGCCGAGCGAGCCGCCGCCGATCGGGTCGGTGACGACGGCGAGCCGGGAGCCGTCGTCGAAGACGGCCTCGACGTGGACCTCGGTCACCACGTCGGCGACGCCGGGCAGCACGTCGTCGGGGCCGAGGACGGAGCGGGCCGCCTCGATGGCCTCGGCGAGCCGCCGGCCGTCGCGGGCCGCCTCGCAGACGGTGTCGGCGACGAGCGCGGTCGCCTCGGGGACGTTGAGCCGCAGTCCGCGGGCCCGGCGGGCCCGGGCGAGTTCGGCGGCGCCGAAGAGCAGCAGCCGGTCGCGCTCGGTGGGGGTCAGTCGCACGTCGTGCACCTCCTGTTTGAGCGACACTCTAAACGGTGGTGACGATGCTTCCAAGCATTGACGGGCGGTAAGGCGAAGGTCACATTGAACGCCGCTCGAAAATCCCTCGTTCCGCTTGCGGCGCCCCGGGACCGAAAGGTGCCCAGGACTGCGAGGCGTCCGGGGCTGCGAGGCGTCCGGGAACGCGGGACGCCCGGGACGGAAGGACCGTCCCGGGCGTCCCGGTGCCTCTGACTAGCGGGTCACTTGCCCAGCT
This sequence comes from Streptomyces filamentosus, assembly GCF_014654895.1. Lineage (GTDB taxonomy): Bacteria > Actinomycetota > Actinomycetes > Streptomycetales > Streptomycetaceae > Streptomyces > Streptomyces filamentosus. The sequence goes on from NZ_BNBE01000001.1 coordinate 1,141,473, forward strand.
CGTGCATCCAGCCGTGGGCGTCCGCGGCCTTGCCGGTCTGGATCGCGAGCAGCGCGTCGCGCAGCTTCATGGTGACCTCGCCGGGCTCGCCGCCCGACTGCTGCCACTCGCCGCGGGCCGACTTGACGGTGCCGACGGGGGTGATGACGGCGGCGGTGCCGCAGGCGAAGACCTCGGTGAGGCTGCCGTTCGCGGTGTCCTCCTGCCACTGGTCGATGGAGACGCGGGCCTCCTCCGCCTCGTAGCCGAGGTCGCGGGCGACCTGGAGGAGCGAGTCGCGGGTGATGCCGGCGAGCAGCGAGCCGGTGAGGGTGGGGGTGACGATCTTGTTCCCGTACACGAAGTACAGGTTCATGCCGCCGAGCTCCTCGACCCACTTGTGCTCGACCGCGTCGAGGTAGCAGACCTGGTCGCAGCCCTTGGCGGCCGCCTCGGCCTGGGCGAGCAGGGAGGCGGCGTAGTTGCCGCCGGTCTTGGCGTCGCCGACGCCGCCGGGGACGGCGCGGACGCGGTCCTCGGAGGCCCAGATGGAGACCGGCTTGACGCCGCCCGCGAAGTACGGGCCGGCCGGGGAGGCGATGACGACGAAGAGGTACTCGTTGGCCGGGCGGACGCCCAGGCCGACCTCGGTCGCGATCATGAAGGGGCGCAGGTAGAGCGAGTCCTCGCCGCCGTGCGCGGGCACCCAGGCGGCGTCCTGGCGGACCAGGGCGTCGCACGCCTCGATGAAGGTCTCGACCGGGAGCTCCGGCATGCCGAGGCGGTGCGCGGAGGACTGGAAGCGGCGGGCGTTGGCGTCGGGGCGGAAGGAGGCGACCGAACCGTCGGGGCGGCGGTAGGCCTTCAGGCCCTCGAAGATCTCCTGCGCGTAGTGCAGGACGTTGGTGGCCGGGTCGAGGGAGAGCGGGCCGTACGGCACGAGCTGGCCGTCGTGCCAGCCGCGGCCCTCGGTCCAGCGGATGGTGACCATGTGGTCGGTGAAGTGGCGGCCGAATCCCGGGTTGGCCAGGATCGCCTCGCGCTCCGCGTCGGACAGCGGGCTGGAGGAGGGCTTGAGCTCGATCGTGGGCTTCGTCATGAGTGCGTGTCCTTCACCGGTTGTGTGGGTCGGACCGCGCCCACGGCGTGCCCGCATGCCGCGGCCCCACGTTCGATTATCGCCCGGGGAGACCGGTGGACGAAACGGGTGTACGCGACGCGGGTGCGCGCGGTCCGGTGTCAGAGAGGTTAGGGGGTCCGGCGCCCCGCGGTCGCGTACGACGAAGCAGCCGCCGGGCGTGGATACGACCCGGCGGCTGCTTCGTGGTGTCAGTGGCGCGCGCGGGTCAGCTCGCTACTCGCGCGGCGAGCGCGTCGCCGATCTCGTCCGTGGTGCGGACGGCGGCGCCCCGCTCGGTGAGGTCGGCCTCGACGGCGGCCTCGACCCGGGCGGCCTCGGCCTCGTGACCGAGGTGGCGCAGCAGGAGGGCGACGGAGAGGACGGTGGCCGTGGGGTCGGCCTTGCCCTGGCCCGCGATGTCCGGCGCGGAGCCGTGGACCGGCTCGAACATGGACGGGAAGTCGCGGCTCGGGTTGATGTTGCCCGAGGCGGCGACGCCGATGCCGCCGGAGACGGCAGCGGCGAGGTCGGTGATGATGTCGCCGAAGAGGTTGTCGGTGACGATGACGTCGAAGCGGGCCGGGTCGGTGACGAGGAAGATCGTCGCGGCGTCGACGTGCAGGTAGTCGGTGGTGACCTCGGGGAACTCCTGGGCGACCCGGTCGAAGGTGTCGGTCCAGAGGTGGCCGGCGAAGGTCAGCACGTTGTTCTTGTGGACCAGCGTGAGCTTCTTGCGCGGGCGGGCCTGGGCGCGGGCGAAGGCGTCCCGGACCACGCGCTCCACACCGAAGGCGGTGTTGACGGAGACCTCGGTGGCGACCTCGTGCGCAGTGCCCTTGCGGATGGTGCCGCCGTTGCCCGTGTACGGGCCCTCGGTGCCCTCGCGGACGACCACGAAGTCGATCTCGGGCTGCCCGGCGAGCGGGGTGGCGACGCCGGGGAGCAGCTTCGAGGGGCGCAGGTTCACGTGGTGGTCGAAGGCGAAGCGCAGCTTCAGGAGGAAGCCGCGCTCCAGGACGCCGGACGGGACCGACGGGTCGCCGATCGCGCCGAGCAGGATGGCGTCGTGCTTCTTGAGGGATTCGAGGTCGGCGTCGGTGAGGGTCTCACCGGTGGCGTGGTAGCGCCGGGCGCCGAAGTCGTACTCCTCGGTCTCCAGCTTCACGTCCTGGGGAAGCACGGCCGCGAGGACCTTGAGGCCCTGGGCCACGACCTCCTGGCCGATGCCGTCGCCGGGAATGACTGCGAGATTGATGCTGTGAGACATGGCGGCACCCTACTCTTCGTCCCATCGTCTGACACGGAACGTCCATCATGTGGACGAACGGCCGACCTCCGGACGGCTCAGTGACCGGTGGAGCCGCCGTTGTCGCGGCGGTCGAGGGCGCGCTGCAGGGCGGCGGCGGCGTTCTGCCGGGCCTCGTCGCTGGGACGGCCGGCGGAGTGGCGGACGCGGGGGGCGGTCTGAGCGGTCATGAGGGATCGACTCCTTGAGATCAGTGGTGATCCGGAACGTGCGGAGATCAGCTGCGATCGGGAGATCAGGTGATCGAAGGCGCCGGAAAGGGGCGGGGAGCGCCGCCGCAGGGGTTGCCTGCACGGGGCGTCGCGCTCACGGCCGCCATTCGCTGATGAAGCGAGACGTTCGGCTTCTACAAAGCTAGGGCAGGTCCCCTCATCTGTCTCCACAATTACTCGGACTTCCTACTATCTGAGACGGCCCGCTCCCCGGGACCAGCACCTCGCCACACCTACCTAGGTTGCGTTCCTACCTAGCTGGTGGTGCAATGCACCCATGGCCGCAGACCGCAGATCCAGCTGGCTCAAGGGAGTCCTCGACCTGCTCGTCCTCTCCCGCCTGACCGACGGGGAGAGCTACGGGTACGAGATCGCCAAGGCGCTCGCCGAGGCGGGACTCGGCGAGATCAAGGGCGGGACGCTGTATCCCGTGCTGAACCGCCTGGAGGAGGCCGGCCTGGTGGAGGCCGAGTTCCGCGCCGCCGAGCGCGGGCCGGGCCGCCGCTACTACCGGCTCACGGACCACGGGCGGGACCGGCTCGCGGACGAGAGCCGGGCGTGGCGGGAGTTCCACCGCACCGTCGACACCGCACTGCACCCCGGGGGACCCCGCACATGACCGACGCCGACCGCACCCACCGCATCGGCCCCGACGCCTACTTCGCGGAGCTCTCCGCCGCGCTGGCCGCCGCCGGCGTCCCGGCCGCGCAGGCCGGGGCGACCGTCGAGGACCTGCGCGCCCACCTCGCCGAGACCGGGACCGCGCCGGAGGAGGAGTTCGGCCCGGCGGCGGAGTTCGCCGCCCGGCTCGGCGGCCTCGCCCCGGAGCCCGACGCCCCGGACACCGCCTCGGAGCACTGGACCTGGACGGCGGACCTCTTCAACGACCGGCGGATGCTGGCGGTCCACGGCGCCCAGGGCTGGGAGGTGGAGTCGCTGGACGCGATCGGGCGGTTCGTCTGCCGCCGGACGCCCGGCTCGGCGCTGCGCTGGGAGTACCGCCGCGAGGTGATCGCCGGCCGGCGCGGGCCCCGCGTCCTCGACGAGCTCGCCCCGGAGGGCTGGGAGCCGTGCGGGGAGTGGCTGGCGTACGGCTACTTCAAGCGGCCGAGCGCGGCGACGACCGGCCCGGCGGGCTCGGTGGACGCCCCGCCGGCGGCTCCGCACCGGTGGCTGTTCCTGAGCCGCCGCGGCAAGGCGGTGCTCGCCGTGTGGGCGCTCCTGGTGGGCGGCGCGACGACGGCCTTCTTCGTCGGCGCCCTCGGCACCGCCGGTCTCGCCATCGCGGTCGCCCTGACCTCGTCCCTCTCCGCGCTCTGGACCTCCGGCCTGGAGACGGCCGCGGGCCGGGAACGACAGGCCGCCGCCCGGGACCGCTCTTCCGGCACCCCCGGCAAGACTAACCCTTAAACACGCATTGACAGGTTACTCCCACCCTGCTTGAGTCGCCCTATAACCAGTGAGCGATATCTGAGGGGTGAGAGATGTCCGTGCTGCCGACCCACCACCGCACCGTCACCGTGCGGGGCCACGAGATCGCCTACCGCGAGGCGGGCCCCGCCGGGGCGCCGGTCCTGCTCCTGCTGCACGGCTTCCCGACCAGCTCGCACATGTTCCGCGACCTGATCCCCCGCCTCGCGGACCGCTACCGGCTGATCGCCCCCGACCACCTGGGCTTCGGCCGCAGCGCGGCCCCCTCCGCCGACGACTTCGCCTACACCTTCGCCGGCCTGGCCGAGCTCACCGCCGCGTTCACCGAGGCCCTCGGCCTGGACCGGTTCGCGCTCTACGTCCAGGACTACGGCGCCCCCATCGGCCTGCGCCTCGCCCTCGCCCACCCCGAGCGGATCACCGCGCTCGTCACCCAGAACGGCAACGCCTACGAGGAGGGCCTGGGCGCCGACGCCTGGGCCCCCGTCCTCGCCCTCATCGAGGAGCGCACCCCCGGGACCGAGGCCCCGGTCCGCGCCATCCGCTCCCTCGACGGCATCCGGTGGCAGTACGAGACCGGCGTCCCCGCCGCGTACCGCGACCTGCTCAGCCCCGATGCCTGGCACCACGACGCCGCCCTGATGGCCCGCGAGGGCCAGGACGCCGTCCAGCTGGACCTGATCGCCGACTACGGCTCCAACCTCGCCCTCTATCCGGCCTTCCAGGAGTGGTTCCGCACCTCCCGGGTCCCGCTCCTCGCCGTCTGGGGCGAGGGCGACGAGATCTTCGTCCCGGCCGGCGCCGAAGCCTTCCGCCGCGACCTCCCCGACGCCGAGATCCACCTCCTCCCCACCGGCCACTTCGCCCTGGAGACCCACGCCCCGGCGATCGCGGAACTGATCGGCGACTTCCTGGAGCGCCGCGTGGGGAAGCGGGGGACGAGAGGGGGATGAGAACCGCCCCCGTCCTCGGTTGGGGGACCGAGAAGGGGGGCGGTGATCAGGGGCCGCTCACGCGGCGGGCGGGCGTCAGCCCATGTGCGGGTAGCCGTACTCGGTCGGCGGGACCAGCGTCTCCTTGATGGCGCGGGTCAGCGTCCAGCGCATCAGGTTCTGCGGGGCGCCGGCCTTGTCGTTGGTGCCCGAGGCGCGGCCGCCGCCGAAGGGCTGCTGGCCGACGACGGCGCCGGTCGACTTGTCGTTGATGTAGAAGTTGCCCGCGGCGAAGCGGAGCTTCTCCATCGTGTGCGCGGCGGCGGCGCGGTCGTTGGAGATGACGGCGCCGGTCAGGGCGTAGTCGGAGACCGACTCCATCTGCTCCAGCATGGCGTCGTACTGGTCGTCCTCGTAGACGTGGATCGCGAGGATCGGGCCGAAGTACTCGGCCTTGAAGACCTCGTTCTCCGGGTCGGTGCACTCGATGACGGTCGGGCGGACGAAGTAGCCCACCGAGTCGTCGTAGGTGCCGCCGGCGATGATCGTGCAGCTCGGGTCGGAGGAGGCACGGTCGATCGCCGCCTTGTTCTTGGCGAACGAGCGCTCGTCGATGACGGCACCGATGAAGTTCGACAGGTCGGTGACGTCACCCATGGCGATGCCGTCGACCTCGGCCGCGAACTCCTCCTTGAAGCCGTCGTTCCAGATGGAGGCCGGGATGTACGCACGCGAGGACGCGGAGCACTTCTGGCCCTGGAACTCGAAGGAGCCGCGGGTCAGGGCGGTCTTCAGGACGGCACGGTCGGCGCTGGGGTGGGCGACGACGAAGTCCTTGCCGCCGGTCTCGCCGACGATCCGCGGGTAGGAGCGGTACTTCTCGATGTTGGTGCCGACCGTCTTCCACAGGTGCTGGAAGGTGCGGGTCGAGCCGGTGAAGTGGATGCCGGCCAGGTCGCGGTGGTTCAGGGCCACCTCGGAGACGGCGATGCCGTCGCCGGTCACCAGGTTGATGACGCCCTTCGGCAGGCCGGCCTCCTCCAGGAGCTCCATGAGGAGCACGGCGGAGTGGGTCTGCGTCGGGGACGGCTTCCAGACCACCACATTGCCCATGAGGGCGGGGGCGGTGGGCAGGTTGCCCGCGATGGCCGTGAAGTTGAACGGCGTGATCGCGTAGACGAAGCCCTCCAGCGGGCGGTGGTCCAGCCGGTTCCACACGCCCGGGGAGTTCGCCGGCGGCTGCTCGGCGAGGATCTGGCGGGCGTACGCCACGTTGAAGCGCCAGAAGTCGACGAGCTCGCACGGGGTGTCGATCTCGGCCTGCTGGACGGTCTTCGACTGGCCGAGCATGGTGGACGCGGCCAGCGTCTCGCGCCACGGGCCGGCGAGCAGCTCGGCGGCGCGCAGGATGATCGCGGCGCGGTCGTCGAAGGACATCGCGCGCCAGGCCGGGGCGGCGGCCAGGGCCGCGTCGATCGCGTCCTGGGCGTCGGCCTCGGTGGCACCGCGGAAGGTGCCGATGACGGCCTTGTGGTTGTGCGGCTGGACGACCTTGAACTCCTCGCCGCCGCCCATCCGCTTCACGCCGCCGATGGTCATCGGCAGCTCGCGCGGGTTCTCGGCGAGCTCCTTGAGCTTGGTCTCCAGACGGGCGCGCTCGGGGGAACCGGGGGCGTAGCCGTGCACCGGCTCGTTGACGGGAGCGGGGACCTGGGTCACAGCGTCCATAAGTCTCAGGACTCCTTACAAAGAGGGGGAGGGGGCTCAGCCCTTGGTGAGGATGGAGCGGACGAAGAAGAGGAGGTTGGCCGGCTTCTCCGCGAGGCGGCGCATGAAGTAGCCGTACCAGTCGGTGCCGTACGCGGTGTAGACGCGCATCCGGTGGCCCTCGGCGGCGAGGCGGTTCTGCTCCTCGGAGCGGATGCCGTACAGCATCTGGAACTCGTACTCGTCCAGCTTCCGGCCGGCGCGGCGGGCCAGCTCCTGGCCGATGGCGATCAGGCGCGGGTCGTGCGAGCCGATCATCGGGTAGCCCTCGCCGTCCATCAGGATCTTCAGGATCCGGACGTACGCCTTGTCGATCTCGGGCTTGTCCTGGATGGCGACCTCGGCGGGCTCCTTGTAGGCGCCCTTCACGATCCGGACGCGGGAGCCGCTCGCGGCGAGGCGGCGGGCGTCGGCCTCGGTGCGGAAGAGGTAGGCCTGGATGACGCAGCCGGTCTGCGGGAAGTCCTTCCGCAGCTCCTCGTGGATGGCGAACATCGAGTCGAGGGTGGTGTGGTCCTCGGCGTCCAGGGTGACCGTGGTGCCGATCTCGGCGGCGGCCTCGACGACCGGGCGGACGTTGGAGAGCGCCAGCTCGTGGCCGTTCTCCAGCGACTGGCCGAACATCGACAGCTTGACGGACATCTCGGCACGCTCGCCGAGGCCCAGCTCCTTGAGGCGGCCGATCAGCTCCAGGTAGGCGTCGCGGGCGGCGTGGGACTGCTCGACCGTGGTGATGTCCTCGCCGACGACGTCGAGCGTGACCTCCAGACCGCGGTCGGTCAGGTCCTGGACGATCGGGACGACGTCTCCGACGGTCTCACCGGCGATGAAGCGCGCGACGACCTGCTTGGTCCCGGGCGCGGCCGACACGAGACGGCGCATCTTGTCGCTGCGCGACGCGGCGAGGATCACGGGACCCAGCACGGGGCACCTCCAGAGGGCAGGGGTAGAACGGGGCCGTCACCGGTCACAGGGGTACGAACCGGGAACAGCACGGAGAACCACCGTGAAACCTAGGGATCGCTCCGATCCTGCGCCATCTACAGCTGTCACGCATCCGTGAACACGCTCTCAGACATATGTCTGAAGGCGTCGTCGCGGGTGCGAGAATGGGGGCCGTGAAGGGCGATTACCAGGAGCTGGTGGACGAGATCTCGGCGCTGCTCGGCGCCCCGGCGACCCTGGAGAACCGCGACTTCGGGCTGATCGCCTTCGGGGCCCACGACAGCGACGACGACAGCGCCATGGACCCGGTGCGGACCCGCTCGATCCTGACCCGGCGGTCGACCCCGGCGGTCCGCGCCTGGTTCGAGGGCTTCGGGATCGCCCGGGCCACCGGTCCCGTCCGCATCCCGGCCGCGCCCGACGCGGGCGTCTTCCGCGACCGGATCTGCCTGCCGGTACGCCATCGGGGTGTCGTCCTCGGCTACGTCTGGCTGCTGGACGCCGAGCCGGGCCCCTCGCACGCGCAGCTCACCGCCGCGATGGAGGTCGCCGCCCGGATCGGCGAACTCCTCGCCGACGAGGAGCGGGCCGGCTCCGACCTCTCCCGCGAGCTGCGGGCCGTCCTCACCGCGGAGCGGGGCTGGCAGTACGACATGGCCGTCGCCGCCCTCCGGACCGCCCTGGGCCCGGACGCCGAGGGCCTGCACGCCCTCGTCTGCGTCGCCCCCTGGACCGGCGAGGACTCCCCCTCCCCCCGGACGATCCCCGGCGCGGCCGCCCTCTGCGCCCTCCCGTGGCGCGGCCCGGCGGCCGGCGGCACCGGGCACCGGGCGCTCGCCGTGCTGGTGCGGCTGCGGTCGGCCGACAACCTCTCCCCCGCCGCCACCGCCGCCGAGCGGCTGCGCGGAGCGGCGGACCCGGCGGCCGTGGCCGGGATCGCCGCGCCCCGGCGCGGGCTCGGGGACCTGGACGCGTGCTGGCGCGAGGCGACCGCCGCGGCGCGCACCGCGCACGCCCAGCCCCGCCTCGGCCCGCTCGCCCGCTGGGCCGACCTCGGCCCGTACCGTCTGCTGACCGCCCTCCCCCAGGCCGAACCGGACCCGGCGGTACGGGTGCTGCTCGGCCCGGCCCACACGGAGCTGGCCCGCACGGCCGAGGTGTTCCTCGACCACGCGGGCCAGGCGGGCCGCACCGCGGCGGCCCTCGGCATCCACCGGCAGACCCTCTACTACCGCCTCTCCCGGGTCGAACAGCTCACCGGCCTCGACCTGGACACCGGCGAGGACCGCCTCCTCCTCCACATGGCCCTGAAGGCGGCCCGGCTCTGAGGGTGGGGGGCGGCGGTCACGTACGGGGAGGGCCGGTCACTCCCCCATGACGGTCTTGAGGCCCGCCACGAGGTCGTCGACGCTCGGCGCGGTCTCGGGGTCCGCCAGCCACTGGAACATCACCCCGGCCGTGAGGGCCTGGAGCAGCAGGCCGGCGGTCCTGGCCTTCTCCGGCTCCGCCTCCGGGTCGATGCCGAGCATCCCCTCGGCGAGGTCGAGCCGGGCCTGGCGCTGCGGTCCCTTGATCGCCTCGCGCAGGGTCTCGTCGTCGTCGAGGCGGGTGACGACCTCGGTCTGGAGCTTCCAGATCGGGCGGCTCACCCCGGCGGTGCCGACGAGCAGGGAGCACAGCTCGCGGAAGCGCCGGTAGGGATCGGCCTCGGGCTCGTCGCTCCCGTCGATCGCCACGATGACCTCCTGGCCCCACTCCTCGGTCAGCGCCAGGAACGCCTGCTGGAGCAGAGCGTCCTTGGAGCGGTAGTGGTAGCCGATGGAGGCGAGGTTGGTGCCGGAGGCGGCGACGATGTCGCGGGCCGTGGTCCGGCCGTACCCCTTCTCCAGGAGACAGCGCTTGGCGCCCTCCAGCAGGTCTTCCTTGTGTCCCATGACGGCACCGTACCCGGTCGCCGGACGTCCGTCCGAGACGGTTGTCCGACGACCGGGTACGGGTGGCCCGGGGGCCTCAGACCAGGTTGACCGAGCGGGCCGAGGCCGCGCCGATCTCCGTGGAGATCTCCGCGATGACGGCCGCCGGCACGGTGTCGTCGACGGTGAGCACGACGAGGGCCTCGCCGCCCTCCTCCGTGCGGGAGACCTGCATGCCCGCGATGTTCAGACCGGCCTCGCCGAGGATCCGGCCGACGGTGCCGACGACGCCGGGGCGGTCCTCGTAGCGCAGCACGACCATGTGGTCGGCGAGCGCGAGGTCCACGTCGTACTCGCCGACGGCGACGATCTTCTGGAGGTGCTTGGGGCCGGCCAGGGTGCCGGAGACGGCGACCTCCTCGCCGCTGGAGAGCGTGCCGCGCACGGTGACCACGTTGCGGTGGTCGGGCGACTCGGAGCTGGTGGTGAGGCGGACCTCGACACCGCGCTCCTGCGCGAAGAGCGGGGCGTTCACGTAGGACACGGTCTCGTCGACCACGTCCTCGAACACGCCCTTGAGCGCGGAGAGTTCGAGCACCTTGACGTCGTGCTGGGTGATCTCGCCGTACACCTCGACGTCGAGGCGGGCCGCGACCTCGCCCGCGAGGGCGGTGAAGATCCGGCCGAGCTTCTCGGCGAGCGGCAGGCCCGGCTTCACGTCCTCGGCGATGACGCCGCCCTGGACGTTGACCGCGTCCGGCACCAGCTCGCCGGCGAGCGCGAGGCGCACCGACTTGGCGACGGCGATGCCGGCCTTCTCCTGGGCCTCGTCGGTGGAGGCGCCGAGGTGCGGGGTGCAGACGACCTGGTCGAGCTCGAAGAGCGGGGAGTCCGTGCAGGGCTCCTTCGCGTACACGTCGAGGCCGGCGCCGGCGACCCGGCCCTCCTTGAGGGCGGAGTACAGGGCGGCCTCGTCGACGATCCCGCCGCGGGCGGCGTTGACGATGCGGACGCTCGGCTTGACCTTGTGCAGCGCCTCGTCGCCGATGAGCCCGAGGGTCTCGGGGGTCTTCGGCAGGTGGACGGTGATGAAGTCGGCGACCTCCAGGAGCTCGTCCAGGGCCAGCAGCTTCACCCCCATCTGGGCGGCGCGGGCCGGCTGCACGTAGGGGTCGTACGCGACGATCTTCATGCCGAAGGCGGACATGCGCTGGGCGACCAGGACGCCGATGCGGCCGAGGCCGACGACGCCGAGGGTCTTCTCGCTGAGCTCGACGCCGGTGTACTTGTTCCGCTTCCACTCGCCGTTCTTCAGCGCGGTGTTGGCCTGCGGGATGTTGCGCGCGGTGGCGACGAGCAGACCGCACGCGAGTTCGGCGGCGGTGACGATGTTGGAGGTCGGGGCGTTCACGACCATCACGCCGGCCTTGGTGGCGGCGGAGACGTCCACGTTGTCCAGGCCGACGCCGGCCCGGGCGACGACCCGCAGCTTCTTGGCGGCGGCGATGGCCTCAGCGTCGACCTTGGTGGCCGAGCGGATGAGGATGGCGTCGACATCGGCGATCGCGGGGAGCAGCTCGGCGCGGTCCGCGCCGTTGCAGTGCCGGATCTCGAAGTCCGGGCCCAGGGCGTCGACGGTGGCGGGCGACAGCTCTTCAGCGATGAGTACGACGGGTTTCGAGCTCACGTGAGTCCTCACAGAGGCAGTGCGGACGGCCGTCCCGACGGCCGCAGGCGGTGGAGGGGGCTTGCCGCGTGGAAGCGCACGACGCTGTGGGCCAGACGCGATGTTGTTGAGCAGTGTAGTGCCGCATCGGCGCACGTCGTACGCCTCGTTGGAAGGATCACCCGTCCGTGGTTGGACGGGGTGTCCAAGGAAGGGGTGCGGGGCCGGACGGTCCGTCCGGCCCCGCACCGAGGGGCTTACGCCTCCTCGTCGTTCACCCAGCTCATGAGCTTGCGCAGCTCCTTGCCGGTGGTCTCCAGGAGGTGCTGCTCGTCCTGGGTCTTGTACTCGTTGTACTTCTTCAGGCCGCCGTGGTACTCGTCCATCCAGTTCTTGGCGAAGGTGCCGTCCTGGATCTCGGCGAGGACCTTCTTCATCTCGGCCTTGGTGTCGGCGGTGATGACGCGCGGGCCGGTGATGTAGTCGCCCCACTCGGCGGTCTCGGAGACGGACCAGCGCATCTTCTCCAGGCCGCCCTCGTACATGAGGTCCACGATCAGCTTCAGCTCGTGGAGGCACTCGAAGTACGCGATCTCCGGCTGGTAGCCGGCCTCGACCAGGGTCTCGAAGCCCGCCTTGACGAGCGCCGAGGCACCGCCGCAGAGGACCGCCTGCTCGCCGAAGAGGTCGGTCTCGGTCTCCTCGGTGAAGGTGGTCTTGATGACGCCGGCGCGGGTGCCGCCGATCGCCTTGGCGTAGGAGAGGGCGAGCGCGAAGGCGTTGCCAGTGGCGTCCTGCTCGACGGCGGCGATCGCGGGGACGCCGCGGCCCTCCTCGTACTGGCGGCGGACCAGGTGGCCCGGGCCCTTCGGGGCGACCAGGGCGACGTCCACGCCGGCCGGGGGCTTGATGAAGCCGAAGCGGACGTTGAAGCCGTGCGCGAAGAACAGCGCGTCGCCGTCGTTCAGGTTCGGGGCGATGGACTCCTCGTAGACCTTGGCCTGGATCGGGTCCGGGATCAGGATCATGATGAGGTCGGCCTCGGCCGCCGCCTCGGCGGGGGTGACCACGCGCAGGCCCTGCTCCTCGGCCTTGGCCTTGGACTTGGAGCCCTCGTGCAGACCGACGCGGACGTCGACACCCGAGTCGCGGAGCGACAGCGCGTGGGCGTGGCCCTGGCTGCCGTAACCGATCACCGCGACCTTGCGGCCCTGGATGATCGAGAGGTCGGCGTCGGCGTCGTAGAACAGCTCGGCCACTGGAATTCTCCTTGAGGTGCTGGTGTTGCGTCCCACCGTACGGCGGGAGACGGAAGGAAAGTTTTCGGGTCTCGTCAGGCGGACCGCCGGATGGACCGGCGGTCGGCCCGCGGTGACTCTCAGGCGCTGCGGTCGAGTGCCCGCAGGGACCGGTCCGTGATGGACCGGGCGCCACGCCCTATGGCGATGGTGCCCGACTGGACGAGCTCCTTGATGCCGAACTGCTCCAGCATCTTGAGCATCGCGTCCAGCTTGTCGCCCGAACCGGTGGCCTCGATGGTGACGGCCTCGGGCGAGACGTCGACGGTCTTGGCGCGGAAGAGCTTGACGATCTCGACGATCTGGGAGCGGGTCTCGTTGTCGGCGCGGACCTTCACCAGGACGAGCTCGCGCTGGATCGCGGCGCTGGGCTCGAGTTCGACGATCTTCAGGACGTTGACCAGCTTGTTGAGCTGCTTGGTCACCTGCTCCAGGGGCAGGTCCTCGACGCCCACCACGATGGTGATGCGGCTGATGTCGGGGTGCTCGGTGACGCCGACGGCGAGGGAGTCGATGTTGAAGCCGCGGCGGGAGAACAGGGCGGCGATCCGGGCGAGGATGCCGGGCGTGTTCTCGACGAGGACGGAGAGCGTGTGCTTGGTGGACATGTCTGGGTCTCTTCCTTCTTCGCTCTGCGTACTCAGTCGTCTTCGCCGTCGCCGAAGTCGGGGCGCACGCCCCGGGCGGCCATGACCTCGTCGTTGGAGGTGCCGGCGGCGACCATCGGCCAGACCTGGGCGTCCTCGTGGACGATGAAGTCGACGACGACCGGGCGGTCGTTGATCGCGTTGGCCTCGGCGATGACCTTGTCGAGGTCCTCCGGGGACTCGCAGCGCAGGGCGACGCAGCCCATGGCCTCGGACAGCTTCACGAAGTCCGGGACGCGGGTGCCCTTGGCCTCCGGATTGACGTCGTCCGGGCCGGAGTGCAGGACGGTGTTGGAGTAGCGCTGGTTGTAGAAGAGGGTCTGCCACTGGCGGACCATCCCGAGGGCGCCGTTGTTGATGATGGCGACCTTGATCGGGATGTTGTTGAGGGCGCAGGTGGTGAGTTCCTGGTTGGTCATCTGGAAGCAGCCGTCGCCGTCGATCGCCCAGACCGTGCGGTCGGGCATGCCGGCCTTGGCGCCCATGGCGGCCGGGACGGCGTAGCCCATGGTCCCGGCGCCGCCGGAGTTCAGCCAGGTGGCGGGCTTCTCGTAGTCGATGAAGTGGGCGGCCCACATCTGGTGCTGGCCGACGCCGGCGGTGAAGACCGTGCCCTCGGGGGCGAGCTGCCCGATGCGCTGGATGACCTGCTGCGGCGAGAGGCTGCCGTCCTCCGGCAGGTCGTAGCCGAGCGGGTAGGTCTCGCGCCAGCGGTTCAGGTCGGACCACCAGGCGCTGTAGTCGCCCTTGTTGCCCTCGGTGTGCTCGGCCTGGACGGCCTGGACCAGGTCGGCGATGACCTCGCGGGCGTCACCGACGATCGGGACGTCGGCGGCGCGGTTCTTGCCGATCTCGGCCGGGTCGATGTCCGCGTGGACGATCTTGGCGTACGGGGCGAAGCTGTCGAGCTTGCCGGTGACCCGGTCGTCGAAGCGGGCGCCGAGGGCGACGATCAGGTCGGCCTTCTGGAGCGCGGTGACGGCGGTGACGGAGCCGTGCATGCCGGGCATGCCGACGTGCTGCGGGTGGCTGTCGGGGAAGGCGCCCAGCGCCATCAGGGTGGTGGTGACCGGGGCGCCGGTCAGCTCGGCGAGGACCTTCAGCTCGGCGGTGGCGCCGGACTTGATGACGCCGCCGCCGACGTACAGGACCGGGCGCCTGGCGGCGGAGATGAGCTTCGCGGCCTCGCGGATCTGCTTGGCGTGCGGCTTGGTCACCGGGCGGTAGCCGGGCAGGTCGGTCTGCGGCGGCCAGGAGAAGGTGGTCCGCGCCTGGAGGGCGTCCTTGGCGATGTCGACCAGGACCGGGCCGGGGCGGCCGGTGGAGGCGATGTGGAAGGCCTCGGCGATGGTCCGCGCGATGTCCTCGGCCTTGGTGACCAGGAAGTTGTGCTTGGTGATCGGCATGGTGATGCCGACGATGTCCGCCTCCTGGAAGGCGTCCGTGCCGATCGCCTTGGAGGCGACCTGGCCGGTGATCGCGACCAGCGGGACGGAGTCCATGTGCGCGTCGGCGATCGGGGTGACGAGGTTGGTCGCGCCGGGACCGGAGGTCGCCATGCAGACGCCGACCTTGCCGGTGGCCTGCGCGTAGCCGGTGGCGGCGTGGCCGGCCCCCTGCTCGTGGCGGACCAGGATGTGGCGGACCTTCTTGCTGTCCATCATCGGGTCGTAGGCCGGGAGGATGCAGCCGCCCGGAATGCCGAAGACGGTGTCCGCACCCACCTCTTCGAGAGAACGGATGAGGGACTGCGCGCCCGTGACGTGCTCGACGGTGGGGGCGGGCGTCGCGCCGCTGCGGGGCCGCGGCTGCGGATGGTGCCCGGTGGCCTGCTCGGTCATCAGCATCTCTTCTCGAAGCAGAGGGTTTTTTGCGGGGTGTTTTACGAGGTTTTGCGGCGACTTCGGAGAGAACCGGTGCAACAAAAAACCCCTCGTGCCGGAAGGCAAGCGAGGGGAGCGCGTCGGGTGGTTCTCAGCCGGCCTTCAGGGGCCCGGCTTCAGCCGACGCGCTGTCCAAGTACGAGAATTCGGGTGCGCATGGCACTGACCCTCTCGCCCGGGCCTCGCAACTGTCAAGTAGGTGGGACGGGCGTCTCATCATGTGAGCGGATCGGGGGACGTTCTCCGGCGCTCCTCCGGGCCCGTCCCGGCCGGTACGGAGACGGTCCCGGGCACCGGGTAGTCGCCCCGCACCAGGGCCCGGCGGAGCCGGTACTCGTCCAGCGGGGCCGAGAACACCGCGCCCTGCCCGTACCGGCAGCCCATGGCCCGCAGGGCCAGCGCCTGCTCGGGGACGTCGACGCCCTCGGCGACGGTCTCCAGGCCCAGCTCGCCCGCGATGCGGAGCACCCCCCGGGTGATCTTGCGCAGCCGGGGGGACTCGACCACGCCCTCGACGAGTCCGCTGTCCAGTTTCAGTATGTCGACGGGAAGGCGCCTCAGGGCCTGAACGGCGACATGTCCGCTGCCGAATCCGTCGAGGGCGATCCGCACGCCGAGCCGCCGCAGGGAGACCAGGCGCTGCTCCAGCTCGTCGAGCGGGGTCCGCTGGTCGGTGTCGGCCAGCTCGATGACGAGCGAGCCGGACGGCAGCCCGTGCCGGGCCAGCAGCGCCTCGACGGAGCCGAGGGGCGCCGACCGGTCGAGGAGCCGGCGGGCGGGGAGGCGGACGGCGACCGGGGTGCGGTGGCCGCTGCCGGCCCGCTCGGCGGCCTGCTCGACGGCCTCCTCCAGGAGCCAGCGGCCCAGCTCGGCGGTGCGCTCGCCGTCGTCGGTGGCCCGCAGGTACTCGGCGGGGGTGAAGAGGATGCCCTGGGCGGAGCGCCAGCGGGCCTGGGCGCCGACGGCGGCGATCCGGCCGGTGGCGAGGTCCACGACGGGCTGGTGCAGCAGGGCGAACTCGCCGTCGTGCAGGGCGCTGCGCAGCCGGGCGGCGAGTTCGGTGCGCCGGACCACCTCGGCCTGCATCTGGGGCACGTACAGCTCGACGCGGTCCTTGCCGCCGGCCTTGGCGCGGTACATCGCGAGGTCGGCGTTGCGCAGCAGGTCGCCGGCGCCGATGCCGGGCTCGGCGAAGGCGACGCCGATGGAGGCCGCGACCCGGACCTCGGTGCCGCCGTCGACGCGGTAGGGGCGGGAGAGGGTGAGCCGGAGCCGGTCGGCGATCTCCTGGACCTGGGCCTCGCGGGCCTCGCGGTCGCGCCGGCCGTCGCCGAGGATGAGGGCGGCGAACTCGTCGCCGCCGAGGCGGGCGGCGGTGTCCCCGGCCCGGACGGCCTCCTGGAGGCGGCGGGCGGCCTCCACGAGGAGGTCGTCCCCGGCCTGGTGGCCGAGCCGGTCGTTGACCGCCTTGAAGCCGTCGAGGTCGATGAAGAGCACGGCGGTGCCGGCGTCGGAGGCGCGGCGGCCGCCGAGGGCCTGCCCGACGCGGCGGGTGAAGAGCGCGCGGTTGGGCAGGTCGGTGAGCGGGTCGTGCTCGGCGTTGTGCTGGAGCTGGGCCTGGAGGCGGACACGTTCGGTGACGTCGCGGCTGTTGAAGATCAGGCCGCCCTGGTGGCGGTTGACGGTGGACTCGACGTGGAGCCAGTCCCCGTCGCCGGAGCGGAAGCGGCACTCGATGCGGGTGGTGGGTTCCTCGGCGGGCGGGGCGGCGAGGAAGCGGCGGACCTCGTGGACGACGGCCCCGAGGTCCTCGGGGTGGATGAGGGCGGCCAGTTCGGAGCCGACCAGCTCCTCGGCGTCGCGGCCGTACACCCCGGTGGCGGCGGGGCTGACGTACCGCAGGACGCCGCTGGGCGCGGCGATCATGATGACGTCGCTGGAGCCCTGCACGAGCGACCTGAAGTGGTTCTCCTTCTGGGCCAGTTCGTGGGTGAGGGCGATGTTGTCGATGAGCATGATGCCCTGGCGGACGACGAGGGCGAGGACGACGGCGCAGCCGGTGAGGACGACGACCCGGTCGACCCGGCGGCCCTCGACCACGTTGTACAGGATGCCGAGGGTGCAGACGGCGGCGGCGAGGTACGGGGTGAGGGCGGCGAGCGAGCCCGCGACGGGCCTGCTGTGCACCCGCACGGCGACGGTCTCCGGCGGGCGGCGCACCCCCCAGGGGGCGTAGGCGAGCAGCAGGGAGCCGGCGAACCAGCCGGCGTCGAGCAGCTGGCCCGAGACGTAGCTGGCGCGCAGCAGCGGCGAGGTGAAGAGGGCGTCGCAGAGCACGGTGAGGGCGAGGGCGGCGATGGCGGTGTGGACCGCCGAGCGGTTCGCCTGGGAGCGCCGGAAGTGCAGGGCGAGGACCATGCTGACGAGCACGATGTCGAGCAGCGGGTACGCGAGCGACAGCGCGGCCTGGGCCACGGACTCGCCCTGGAAGTGGGCGGTGTGGGCGAGGGCCAGGCTCCAGGAGAGCGTCAGCAGGGAGCCCGCGATGAGCCAGGCGTCGAGCCCGAGGCAGACCCAGCCCGCCCGGGTGACGGGTTTCTTGGCGAGGACCAGGAGGCCGACGATGGCGGGCGGGGCGAAGAGTAAGAAGAACAGGTCCGCGGCGGAGGAGGCGGGGACCTCCCGCTGGAGGACGACCTCGTACCAGCCCCAGACGGCGTTCCCCGCGGCGGCCATGAAGGACGAGAGGGCGAAGAGGAGCCAGGCGGGGCGGTTGCCGCCGCGCTCGGTCCTCGCGTAGAGGAAGCAGGAGACGGCGGCGGTGAGGGCGGCGGCGCTCAGCCCGAAGTCGCCCATGAAGAGGGCGAGCCGGGGCGAGCCCCAGCCGAGGGAGGCCCCGGTGGTGTAGCCGGCGCAGACGAGGCCGAGGGCGACCTGCGCGAAGAGCGAGCCGGCCCAGGAGGGCGACCGGTCGGGCCCGGGGGGCGGGTGCTCGCCGCCGCGCGGGCCGGGGTCGGCCGGGGCGGCGGCACGCCGGACCAGGGTGGTGGTGCCGGTCACGGCGTCCCCCCGCCCCTCGTCGTGGCCGAGGCCGTCGTCGTGGCCGAGGCCGTCGCGCTCGCCGCCGCCCTCGCCGCCGAAGGAGTGCGGGCCGCGGGCGCCGTCCGGGGCCTGCGGACGGCCGGTCGCGCCGTCGCGGGGCGCGGGGGCGTGGGGCGCCGGGTGCACGGGGGCCGGGCCGCGCGCGCCGGGGACGCGGGGGTGCGGCGCCTGGACGGTCGCGCGGGACCGGGCCGGGCCGGGTGCGGCCGGGTCCGGCACGGTGCGGTCGCGGGGCGGGAGGGCCTCGGGCCGCTCCGGCGGCGCGGTGCCGCAGGAGGGGCAGGGGGCCGGGGCGCGGGGCGGGGCCGGGGCGTCGCCGTGCGGCGGGTCGCCCTCCGCGCGGTCGGCGCGGTGCGGCGCGGCCTGGTCCGGCACCGAACGTGCGAGGCCGGCAGCGAGGCGCGGGAGGTTCGCCGGCGGCGTCGCCGCGCGGGAAGGTCGGTCCATCGGCCGTGCTTCACCCGTCACCCCCCTCGGAATCTGATGTCCCGTCACTTCGCTCCCCGGCGTCAGCCCGTACACGACGCATTCCCCGATCCGGGACGATACACCAGGACCGTCACTCAGGGACAGGGTCGCAGTACTCTCCGTGACTGCCGGGGGCTCGCGCGCGGCGCGCGAGGGGGCGCGCCGCCGGACCGGACTCAGGTGGTGCGGAGCCGGACTCAGGTGGTGCGGAGGACGTTGACCAGCGCCTCCCCCGCCGCGAACCGCCCGACCTGCCCCGCGACCAGCCGCTTCGCCCGCGGCATGAAGGCCGAGGTGGAACCGCCGACGTGGGGCGTGACGAGGACACCCGGAGCGTGCCACAGCGGATGCCCGGCCGGCAGCGGTTCCGGGTCGGTCACGTCCAGGGCCGCGGTGATCCGTCCGCCCTCCACCTCCTTGAGCAGGGCGTCCGTGTCCACGACCGGTCCGCGGGCGACGTTGACGAGCAGCGCCCCGTCCTTCATGCGGCCGAGGAAGCCCGCGTCGGCCAGGTGCCGGGTCTCCGGGGTGAGCGGGGTGGAGAGGACCACCACGTCGGCCTCGGGCAGCAGGGCGGGGAGGTCGGCCAGGGCGTGCACCGGACCGCGGGCCGTGGTGCGCGCGGAGCGCGCGACGCGCGCCACCCGCGCGCATTCGAAGGGCGCGAGCCGGTCCTCGATGGCCGCGCCGATCGATCCGTACCCGACGATCAGGACGGACTTGTCGGCGAGCGCCGGGTAGAAGCCGTCCCGCCACTCCTCGGCGTCCTGGCCGCGCACGAAGCGGGGGATGCCGCGCAGGGAGGCGAGGATCAGGGCGAGGGTGAGCTCGGCGGTGCTCGCCTCGTGGACGCCCTTGGCGTTGCAGACCGCGACGCCGGGGCCGAGGGAGCCGAGCCCCGGGACGACGTGGTCGATGCCGGCCGAGAGGGTCTGGACGACGCGCAGCGAGGTCATCGCGGGCAGCGGCCGGACCGCGATCGCGGAGCCCTTCATGTACGGGACGACGTAGAAGGCGCAGTCGGCGGGATCGGCCGGGAAGTCGGCCCCGCCGTCCCAGAAACGGTAGTTCAGTCCCGACGCGCCCGGGTCGGGCAGCCCGTCGATCTCGTCGGCCGGAATCGGAAGCCACACGTCAGCGGTGGTGGGTGCGAGTGTCATGACCGGGAGGCTATGCGAAGAATCCCGCACGCCATTGGTTACTTTGGGGGGCGGCACGAGGAGGGGTGGCGGCACGTGGAGCGCAGGACTATCGGGGCGACGGCGCTCGACGTGGGGGCGGTCGGCCTCGGCTGCATGCCGATGCACTGGGCCTACAGCCGTTCGCAGCAGCGGGGCGACCTCTCGCTGCGGGCCGTGCACGCCGCGCTGGACGCCGGGGTGAGCCTGCTCGACACCGCCGACATGTACGGCCCGTTCACCAACGAGCTTTTGCTGGGGCGGGTGCTGAAGGAGCGTCGGGCGGACGTCTTCGTGTCGACGAAGTGCGGGCTGCTCGTCGGGGACGGGCACGTGGTCGCCAACGGGCGGCCGGAGTACGTGCGCCGGGCCTGCGACTCCTCCCTGCGGCGCCTCCAGACGGACGTGATCGACCTGTACCTCCTCCATCGCGCGGACCCGGAGGTCCCGGTGGAGGAGACCTGGGGCGCGATGGCGCAGCTGGTGGCCGCGGGCAAGGTGCGGGCGCTGGGGCTGAGCGCGGTCGGGGTGCGGACGGCCGGGGTGCGCGGGGCCCGGCGGCCGCGGTCCGGAGACCTGTACGAGGGAACGATCCGTCAGCTGGACCGGGTGCAGCAGGTGTTCCCGGTGGCGGCGGTCCAGGCGGAGCTGTCGGTGTGGGCTCCGGAGGCGCTGGAGCGGCTGCTGCCCTGGTGCGTGGCGCGCGGCATCGGGCTGCTCGCGGCGATGCCGCTGGGCAGCGGTTTCCTCACCGGGACGCTGACGCCGGGCGGCGGCTTCGAGCCGGACGACCCGCGGGCCCGGCACCCCCGCTTCACGGCCGAGATGATGGCGGCGAACCAGCCGCTGGTGGCCGGGCTGCGGCGGGTGGCCGCCCGGCACGGGGACGGGGTGACGGCGGCGCAGGTGGCGCTGGCGTGGGTCCTCGGGCAGGGCCGGCACGTGGTGCCGGTGCCGGGGACCAAGCGGGAGCGGTGGGCGGTGGAGAACGCCGGGGCGGCGGGGCTGCGGCTCACGGCCGGGGACCTCGCGGAGCTCTCGGCGCTGCCGGCGGCCCGGGGGTCCTGGGACTAGCAAGGCTCCGGCGGCCTTTCCCGGGGATCCTGGAAAGGCCGCCGGAGACGGGAACCCCGTCGGGGCGAGGGGCGTATCAAGGGGGAAGGAATGCCGACCGACCTCTCGTACCGTCGAAGGGACCGGATCATGAGCCGTCCTGCTGTGCTGAAGGCCGTGGGGGGCGTCGCCGCGCTGGTGTTCGCGGCGGGGTGCTCCTCGGGCGGTGACACCGGCGACCGGGGCGCCTCGCCGCCGGGCGGTCCGTCCCCGGCCTCTTCCCCGGCCTCGTCCGCCGCTTCCGCGCCCGCGCGCCCCGGGGGCGGGGACGGGCGGGTGGAGGTGGCGGGGACGCTCACCGAGGGACTGCGCTCGCCCTGGGGGCTCGCCGCGCTGCCGGGCGGCGACCTGCTGGTCTCCTCGCGGGACGAGCGGACGGTGACCCGGGTGGACGGGCGGAGCGGGGCGAGGACGCCGCTGGGCGAGGTGCCGGGCGTGGTGCCGGGCGGCGAGGGCGGGCTGCTGGGCCTGGCCGTGCGGGACGGGTGGGTGTACGCGTACCTGACCGCCGCGTCGGACAACCGGATCGTGCGGATGCGGTACGGGGGCGGGGCGGGCGACCGGCTCGGCGCGCCGGAGCCGGTGCTCACCGGCATCCCCAGGGGCAGGATCCACGACGGCGGGCGGATCGCCTTCGGCCCGGACGGGATGCTGTACGCGGGGACGGGCGAGACCGGGGAGACGGGGCTCGCGCAGGACCGGGGGTCGCTGGGCGGGAAGATCCTGCGGATGACCCCGGAGGGGAAGCCGGCGCCGGGCAATCCCTTCGCGGGCTCGGTGGTCTACTCGTACGGCCACCGGAACGTGCAGGGGATCGCGTGGGACGCCGAAGGGCGCCTGTGGGCGGCCGAGTTCGGGCAGAACACGTGGGACGAGCTGAACCTGGTGGAGCCGGGGAGGAACTACGGCTGGCCGGAGGTCGAGGGGCGGGCCGGGCGGGCGGGCTTCGTGGACCCGGTGGCGCAGTGGCCGACCTCGGAGGCGTCGCCGAGCGGGATCGCGTACGCCCGGGGCGCGATCTGGATGGCGGGGCTGCGGGGCGAGCGGCTGTGGCGGATCCCGCTGTCGGGGGCGGAGCGGTCCGGGGAGCCGGAGGCGTTCCTGGCCGGGGAGCACGGGCGGCTGCGGACGGTCCTCGCGGACGGTGCGGGGCGACTGTGGCTGGTGACCAGCGAGACCGACGGGCGGGGCACGCCGGAGGCCGGGGACGACCGGATCCTGCGGCTCGACGTGGGGTGACAACCCCGGCCGGCCCCGGTGCGGCGGGGGCACGGGCCGGGCGCGGGGTCAGCGGGGGGTGTCGAGGAGGCGGAGGCGGTGGGCCATCGCGGCGGCCTCGCCGCGGCCGGAGACGCCGAGCTTGGCGAGGATGTTGGAGACGTGGACGCTGGCGGTCTTCGGCGAGATGAAGAGCTCCTCCGCGATCTGCCGGTTGGTGCGGCCGGCCGCGACCAGACCCAGGACGTCCTGTTCGCGCGGGGTGAGGCCGAAGACGTCGGCCTCGGGGTCCGGCTCCGGGACACCGGCCGCCGGGGCGTCCGCCAGGGGGATCCGGGCGCGGGCGGCCAGCAGTTCGGCGTCCTCGCGGAGCGGGCGGGCGCCGAGGGCGACGGCGGTGGCGTGGGCCTGCCGGAGCAGGACGGTCGCCTCCTCGCGGCGGCCGCCCTCGGCGAGGAGGACGTCGGCGAGCCGGTGACGGGCGAGGGCCAGCGGATGGGGCCGGTCGAGGGGGGTCCACGCCTCGACGACCTCGGCCCAGCGGGCGGAGGTCTCGCGGCCCTCCGCGCGGGCCAGTTCCTCGGTGACCTGGGTGGCGTGGGCGGTCCAGACGGGGGCGGGGGCGGCGAGGGCGCGGACGCAGCGGCGGAGGACGGCGAGCGCCTCGGCACGGCCCTCCTCGGCGGCGGGCAGGCCGCGGCTGTCGGCCTCGGCGGTGACGGCGGCGAGGACGAGGGGCCAGCCGTAGCGGTGGGTGCCGGGCGGGAAGCCCGCCTCTGCGGCCTCGGCGAGCCGGGCCCGGACGTCGGCGAGGCGGCCCTCGGCGGCGGCCGCGGCGACGGCGGTGCCGGTCAGGGGGAGGGTGTACTGCGGGACGGGGTCGCGCGTGCCGTAGACGGCGCTCGCCTCGTCGAGGTGGCGGAGGGCCGTGGCGGTCTCGCCGCGGGCGACGGCGATCTGGGCGAGCCGGAGGTGGGCGGAGCCGCGGGGCTTGGTGCTGGTGATGGAGGAGAGGAGGAGTTCGGCCTCGGTGCGGGCCTCGTCCCAGCGGCCGAGGGAGTGGAGGGACTCGGCCTTGTTGCCGCGGATCCAGCCGGCGGACTCGACCAGGCCGCGGGTGCGGGCGAGTTCGAGTCCGGCGTCGGCGAGTTCGACGGCCTCGGCGGAGCGGCCGAGGGATTCGAGGGCGGAGGTGAGGTTGATGTGGGCGCGGGCGGCTTCGTGGAACTGCCCGAGGGCGGTGGTCCGTTCGCGGACGGCGTGCATCTCGGCGAGGCCGGACTCGCGGTCGCCGGCGGCGACCATGATGGTGCCGAGGGTGAGGCGGGCGTTGAGCTCGGTCGCCTCGGCCTTCACCAGGCGGGCGTACTCGACGGCGCGTTCGGCGGCGGCGAGGGCGTCGGGGCCGGGGTTGCGGAGCATGCCCCAGCCGGCGGCGCCGGCGAGGACGACGGCGTGGACGGCGGAGGGCGGCAGGCCCTTGACGAGTTCCTGGGCGCGGGAGATCTCGGTCCAGCCGTCGCCGCGGCCCAGGTTGGACTGGAGGCGGGCCTGCTCGGTCCAGAACCAGGCGGCGCGCAGGGGGTCGTGCTCGTCCTCGCCGTCGAGGAGGCGGAGGGCCGTCCTGCCGATCTTCAGGGCGCGTTCGCGGTCGCCGCAGAGCCGGGCGGCGACGGCGGCCTCGGCGAGGAGGTCGAGCTGGCGCAGCGGGGTGGTCTCGGGGTCGCAGCCGCAGGGCGGGTAGGACTCGGCGTAGTCCAGGGGGCGCAGGCCGGCGCGGACCTCGGCGGGGGCCTCGTCCCAGAGTTCCATGGCCCGTTCGAGGAGCCGGAGCTGTTCGGCGTAGGCGTGGCGCTTGCGGGTGGCGACGGAGGCTTCGAGGACGGCGGGGAGGGCCTTGGCGGGGTCGTGGGCGTGGTACCAGTACGTGGCGAGGCGGGTGGCCCGCTCCTCGGGGCGGACGAGGCCGGGGTCGGCCTCCAGGGCCTCGGCGTAGCGCCGGTTGAGGCGGGAGCGCTCGCCGGGGAGCAGGTCGTCGCTGACGGCCTCGCGGACCAGGGAGTGGCGGAAGCGGTAGCCGTCGCCGTCGGGGACGGCGAGGAGCAGGTTGGCGCCGACGGCGGCGCGCAGGGCCTCGATGAGGTCGTCCTCGGCGAGTCCCGCGACGGCGGCGAGGAGTCCGTGCTCGACGGTGGAGCCGCCCTCGGCGACGATCCGGGCGACCCGCTGGGCGTCCTCGGGGAGGGCCTCGACGCGGACCAGGAGCAGGTCGCGGAGGGAGTCGCTGAGGGAGTGGGGGCCGGCGCCGCAGCTGTGGGAGGCGACGAGTTCCTCGACGAAGAAGGCGTTGCCGTCGGAGCGGTCGAAGATGTCGTCGACGAGGCCGGGGGCGGGTTCGGCGGCGAGGATGCCGGTGAGCTGGCGGTGGACCTCGGTGCGGGTGAAGCGGGAGAGCTCGATGCGGCGGATGGTGCGCATCCGGTCGAGTTCGGCGAGGAGGGGGCGCAGCGGGTGGCGGCGGTGGATGTCGTCGGCGCGGTAGGTGGCGACGACGACGAGGCGGCCCCGGCGCAGGGTGCGCAGGAGGTAGGTGAGGAGGTGGCGGGTGGAGGTGTCGGCCCAGTGGAGGTCCTCCAGGACGAGGACGAGGGTGCGGTCGGCGGCGAGGCGTTCCAGGAGGCGGACGGTGAGTTCGAAGAGGCGGGCGGTGGCGTCCTCGTCCCCGGCGTCGGGGCCGCCCGGTTCGCCGAGTTCGGGCAGCAGGCGGGCGAGTTCGCCCTCGTGGCCGTCGGCCGCGGCGGTGAGCTCCTCGGGGAGGCGGCGGCGGAGGGCGCGCAGGGCGGCGGAGAAGGGGGCGAAGGGGAGCCCGTCGGCGCCGAGCTCCACGCAGCCGCCGAGGGCGACGACGGCGCCCGCGTCGCAGGCGGCGTCGCGGAACTCCTCGACGAGCCGGGTCTTGCCGACCCCGGCCTCGCCGGCGACGAGCAGCGCCTGGGGCTCTCCCGCGGTCGCGCGGGAGAGCGCCTCGGTGAGGGCGGTGAGTTCGCCGGCGCGGCCGACGAAGACGGGGCTGACGGACCTGGTCTCCACGGCGCCGAGCATCGCACAGGCGCCCCGCGGGTCGCTCATACGGGGGTCACGCGGCCCGGGCGTAACGGTCCCTGCCGGCACTCACCCGCCCCTCGGTCTCGTGGCGGCCGGCCCGGCGGGCGGCCTTGGCGGCCCGGGCGGCCTCGCGGCCGAGGCGCTGGACGGCGGCCTCGCGGACCAGCTCGGCGTGGGCGGTGAGGTGGAGTTCGTACGCGAACATGAGGTGCTCCCTGGGCCGTGGTGTCGTCATCGCTCCTTGCGATGTCTCCACCTTCGCCGCCCAGGGGGTGCCGGGGCATCGGGCGGGTGCCGCATGTTCGGGGTGCGGGGGGCCTTAGGGCGGTCCCGGGGGTGCCTTAGGCCCCGTCTTCCGGGGTGTCCCGGCCGGCGCCTCCGGGGTGTTCCGACCGACGTCTTCCGGGAGCCCCGACCGGCGCCTCGGGGTGTTCCGACCGGCGCCTTCCGGGTGTTCCGACTGACGTCTTCCGGGGGCCCGACCGGCGCCTCGGGGCGTCCCGACCGGCGCCTTCCGGGGTGCCTCAGGCGGACTTCGCCGCGCGCCAGTCGGGGGCGAGGACGGCCCAGACCTCGGTGTCGGTGCGGACGCCGCGGTGGGCGTAGTTCTCGCGGAGGACGCCCTCGCGGGTCATGCCGAGGCGGCGGGCGACGGCGAGGCTGGCCGTGTTCTTCGTGGAGGCGTACCACTCGACGCGGTGGATCCCGCGCTGCTCGACGGCCCAGTCGACGAGGACCCGGCAGGCGCGGGTGACGAGGCCCCGGCCGGCGGCGGCGGGCTCCAGCCAGCAGCCGACCTCGGCGTTGCCGGCGGCCACGTCCATGGTGCGGAGCATGACGCCGCCGACGAGGGTGCCGCCGGTCCAGATGCCGCAGAGGCGTCCGGCGTCGTTCGCGGTCTTGTCGGCGTAGCCCTGGAGGAAGGCGCGGGCGGAGTCGAGGTCGTGGACGACGTCGGCGAGGCCGATGTGCTCGCCGACGAACTCCCGGCCGCGTTCCATGTGGGCCAGGAACTCCTCGGCCCGCCAGGGCTCCAGGGGCCGCAGTTCGGCGCCGTCGTCACCCAGCGATATCGCGAACATCCTCGGTCTCCTCCGTGGTCGGTGCGGTCACGCGCTGCCCCGGGATCTTCGCACGGGTGTCCGCGGCGACCCGGCACTCCGGCGGCTCGATGCTGATCCGCGGCAGGATCCGGTCGAGGCTCCGGGGCAGCCACCAGTTGGCGCGGCCCAGCAGGTGCATGAGGGCGGGGACGAGGAGGGTGCGCAGGACGAAGGCGTCCAGGGCGACGGCGGCGGCGAGGGCGATGCCGAACATCGCGATGACCCGGTCGCCGGAGAGGACGAAGGCGAGGAAGACCGAGATCATGATGACCGCGGCGGAGTTGATCACCCGGCTGGTCTCGGCGAGGCCGACCCGGACGGCCCGCCGGTTGTCGCCGGTCTCCAGCCACTCCTCGTACATCCGGCTGACCAGGAAGACCTGGTAGTCCATGGAGAGGCCGAAGAGGACCGAGACCATGATCACGGGCAGGAAGGGTTCGATCGGTCCGGCGCTGCCGAGGCCGAGGAGTTCGGTGCCCCAGCCCCACTGGAAGATCGCGACGACGATGCCGAAGGCGGCGGCGACGGCGGCGACGTTCATGGCGGCGGCCTTGAGCGGGATGCCGATCGAGCGGAAGGCGAGCAGCAGGAGCAGGCAGCCGAGGGCGACGACGGCGCCGACGAAGAGCGGCAGCTTGCCGACGATGACCTCGGCGAAGTCGTCGTACGAGGCGGTGATGCCGCCGACGTGGACCTCCAGGGAGGTGCCGGCCTCCGCGGTCGGGACGACGTCCTGGCGGAGCCGGTCGACCAGCTCGCTGGTGGCCTTCGACTGGGGCGAGGAGTCGGGGACGACGGTGAGGAAGGCGGTGTCGCCGGCGGCGTTGTGGGTGACCGGGGAGACGGAGGCGACGCCCCGGGTGGCGGCGAGCGCCTCCGGGAGCCGGTCGAGGGCGACCCGGTCGTCGGCGCCGTCGAGGTGCGCGACGAGGGTGAGGGGGCCGTTGACGCCGGGCCCGAAGCCGTCCGCGAGCAGGTCGTAGGCCTGCCGGGTGGTGGCGGACGCGGGGTTGTTTCCCTGGTCGGAGGTGCCGAGGTGGAGGGAGAAGGTGGGCAGCGCGAGCACCGTCATGACGACGAGGGCGACGGCGCCGAGGAGCTTGGGACGGCGCTCGACGAAGGCGGACCAGCGGGCCGCGAAGCCGGTGGGCAGCTCGGGCTGCGGGCCGTGCTCGGCGAGGGCGCGCCGCTCGCGCCGGGAGAGGGCGCGCATGCCGATGAGGGAGAGCAGCGCGGGCAGCAGGGTGACGGAGGCGGCGACGGTGAGGACGACGGTGAGGGAGGCGGCGATCGCGACGCCGTTGAGGAAGCTCAGCCGGAGGATGAGCATGCCGAGGAGGGCGATGCAGACGGTCGCGCCGGCGAAGACCACGGCCCGGCCGGTGGTGGCGACGGCGGTCTCGGCGGCCTCGGCGACCCCGAGACCGCGTTTCAGCCCCCTGCGGTGCCTCGTGACGATGAAGAGCGCGTAGTCGATGCCGACGCCGAGGCCGACGAGCATGCCGAGCATCGGGGCGAAGTCGGCGACGGTCATGACGTGCCCGAGGAGCACGATCCCGGAGTAGGCGATGCCGACGCTGACGAGGGCGGTGGCGATGGGCAGCAGGGAGGCGGCGAGGGAGCCGAAGGCGAGGAAGAGGACGACGGCGGCGACGGCCACGCCCACGGCCTCGGCGACGTGCCCGCCGGGCTTCTCGGTGAGGGCGACGGCGCTGCCGCCGAGCTCCACCTGCAGCCCGTCGGCCTGGGCGGCCTTCGCGGTGTCGACGAGGGCCCGGGCCCGGTCGACGGGGATGTCGTCGGCCTGCTCGCGGAAGGTCACGGTGGCGTAGGCGGTGCGCCCGTCCTCGCTGACCTGGCCGGGCGCGGCGGCGCCCCCGTACGGGGAGGTGACGGCGGCGACGCCGGGGAGTCCGGCGACCTCCTCCAGCATGGGGGCGACCCGGTCCTGGACGGCGTCGGCGCGGACGCTGCCGCGCTCGGTGTGCCAGACGATGGTGTCGGTGTCGCCGCCGAGCCCCTGGAAGCCGCGGTCGAGGAGGGCGGTGGCGCGTCCCGACTCGGTCCCGGGGACCTCGTAGTCGTTGGAGTACGCGCTGCCGGCGAGGACGGCGGCGCCACCGGCTCCGACGAGGGCGAGGACCCACAGGAGGACGGCGACGAGGCGGTGCCGGATGAACCACCGTGCGATGGCTGCCAAAGGACGTGCTCCCTGCCTGGATCGGTGCTCGCGGCCCACTGTTGCAGGCAAACGTGATCGTTTGCCCGTTTCGTGTCGATCCTCACAGCTCGCACCGCTGCCCCCCGGAGGCACCTCCGGGGCGGTCCAGCTCGCGCCGGGCGAAGGTCATGAACTCCTTCAGGAGGCCGGGCACCGCGCTCCGGGTCTTCTCCGGGTCGGTCTTCCAGAGGGTGTCGACGTACAGGGCGATGTACTTTCCCCGGTCGGACGGAGACTTCGACGGCTCGCAGACGAAGTGCGTGGCGGCGCCGCCGTCCCGGACGATGCCCCCCTTGCCGACGTCGAGGGGGGCGCGGATCGCGCCCGTCCCAGGAGGACCACTCGATCGAGCGCTCGGGTTTCGGGAACACGGCATGCGCCGTGAACCGGGTGATCCCGTCGACGCTGCAGGTCTCCGAGTCCAGGCTTTCGTCCGGCACGAAGTCGCCGTCACTGACGGTGACCTTCTCCCCGGGGGGGGGGTGAGGAACGGGGTGATCTCGCTGCCGGAGAAGGCGCCCCGGCAGACGCGCTCGGGCAGATGCGGAGCCGCCTTCGGTCCGCTCTACGAGCAGCCCGCCAGAAGTGTGGGCACCACCACGCCGATCACCGCGATCCTGGCCGCGTCCCCGAGCCGAAGCCCGCGCGTCCCCCTCGTCCCTTCGTGCTGGAGATCAGGTCACCCCCACGCAATGAGCGGTACCGGCTTCGACGGACACAACCCCCGGTACTCCTCGATCTGCTCAGGAGTGAGGCCGGTGCCCCGTGCGGCCGCCTCGACCTCGTCCCGGGACGTCCCTCTCCCCCTCTTCGAAGCCCCCCCCCCGCGACCGGCCCTCGGACCTCGCGCGCGAGTCGACCGCCTCACAGGAGCGACGTGGGCGTGTCGCAGCGTTCCGGGGAAGGCCCCCGGTGCGTGCGCCCCTGCGAACGGATCCCGGTCGGGCCGGCTCGCACCGCTTGCGCGGGCCCCCGGAGCCGCCGCGCCCTCCGGCGCTCCGCGGTACGGCGCCGGGGTCCGGGGGCTCCGGGCCGGGGCGCGGAGGGTTATCCGCCCGCAATCCTCCGCGCGTTGACCTCGGGGGCGGCGGAGCGGCAAGCTGATTCTCTGTCATTCACTGTGCCTTGGGGGAAAGTTGAGCAAGTCGGCACACCACATCGGACCCGACGCGGCGCCGGACCGCTACCGGCTGCTGCGGTCCATCGGGCGCGGCGGCGAGGCGGTGCTCTATCTCGCGGAGATCGAGCTGGCCGGGGGCACCGAGCCCGTCGTCGTCAAGGTCCTCGACTCGAAGACGACGATCACGCCGGAGCTCTTCGAGCGGGCCAGCCGCAAGTGGAACGAGCAGGCCGAGCTGCTGCGGTTCGTCAGCCGCCCCGGCGTCGTCGGCGTGCGCGAGCACTTCCAGGGGCCGCCCATCCACGCGCCGGGCGAGTCCGGCACGCTCACCGGCCGGGCCCTCGTCCTCGTCATGAACCACGTCGACGGCCTCGACCTGCGCGACTGGCGGGCCGAGCGGACGCTGGCCACCCCCGCCGAGCGGCGCGAGGTGATGCGCACCCTCGAACAGCTCGCGGACGTCCTCGACTGGCTGCACTCCGGCAGGGCGACGCCGTCCGGGCGGACCGTGGTGCACGGCGACCTCTCGCCGGGCAACGTCATGGTCGACGAGCACGGTCAGGCCACCCTCGTCGACTTCGGCCTCAGCAAGC
Source organism: Streptomyces filamentosus (assembly GCF_014654895.1). Lineage (GTDB taxonomy): Bacteria > Actinomycetota > Actinomycetes > Streptomycetales > Streptomycetaceae > Streptomyces > Streptomyces filamentosus. Next base: position 1,171,793 of record NZ_BNBE01000001.1, read on the forward strand.
TGACCGCCGACCACCAGACCGCCGAGGTGTGGTTCACCCCCGGTTACGCGGCGCCGGAGATCTTCGAGGGCAAGCGGACCCCGGCCACCGACCGGTACGCCTTCGGGGCCATCGCCTACTTCCTGCTGAGCGGCCAGTCCCCGCCGGCCGCGCCCGAGCAGCTCGCCGCCGCGTTCGCCGCCGTGCCGCAGGTCGCCGGACTGCCGGAGGAGCAGCGCCGCAAGGTGCTGGCCATCGCGGCGGCCGACCCCGACAAGCGCCCGCTGCTGCTCTCGTCGTGGGTCAAGGAGGTCCGGCACGGGGTGGTGTCCACCACGACGACCTCCCGCCCGGCCGGGCCGCAGGACGCCGTGCCGCCCCGCCCGGCCGACGCCCCGGTCACGCCCCCGCCGCTGCCGGCGGCTCCCCCGGTGGCGCCTCCCCCGGCGACCCCGCCCACGGTCCCGCCCACCACCCCTCCGGCGGCCCCTCCGACGGCTCTCCCGGCCTCCGCGCCGGTCCCGCCGGCCGAGACCCCCGCCCCGGCGGCCCGGGACGCGGCCCCTCCGGTCCAGGACGCGGTGCCCCCGGTCCAGGAGCCGTCCCCGGCCCCGGCCGCGGCGGCGTCCGAGCCCGTCGTGCCGGCCCCGGCCGGTTTCGGCGCGCCGGCCCCCGTCGCGTACGACGCCGGGCAGGGCCCGTACGGTCCCCCGACCGCGGGCTTCCCCGCGTACGGCGGGCCGGGCGGGCCGGGCCACGGCGGTCAGGGGTACGGGCCGCCGACCGCCGGGATGCCCTCGGCCGGCGGCCCGACCGCCCCGCAGCGGTCCACGCGTCCCAAGCGCCGCAAGGGCCCGCTGATCGGCGCCGTCGCGGGCGTCCTGCTGGTCGCCGTCCTCGCGGTGGCCGGCATCAAGCTGCTCGGCGACAAGAAGGACAAGGACGGCAAGAACGACCAGGCGGGCCCGACCACCACGACCTCGGCCCAGGCGACCGCCGAACCCTCCGCCGAGGAACCGGCCACCGAGGCTCCTTCGGAGGAGCCGACCACCGAGGCGCCCACGGAGGAGACGAGCACCGAGCCGGCCGAGAGCGGCAGCCCGTCCGTCGACCCCGGCTCCGTGCCGGACGCGACCGAGGCCGACCTCACCACCCTCGCCTCCGTCAGCGAGCCCGACAACTTCTCGGTCGGCAGCGCCAAGATCAACACCAAGGAGCACGGCTCCGCGCTGATCGGCAGCTGCTACTACGGCGCCTACGTCGAGTACGACCTCAACCGGGAGTGGAAGACCTTCGAGTTCACCGCCGGCGTCGACGACGGCTCCGAGGTCGAGACGGCGCGGGTCGTGATCTCCGTCGACGACAAGCCGGCCCTCTTCAACGAGACGGTGCACCTGGGCAAGCCGATCACCGAGACCCTGGACATCAGCGGGGCCCTGCGGCTGCGCCTGAAGGTCGAGGAGACCTGCACGGACTCCGGCAGCGGCGTCATCGCGACCCCCATGCTCAAGCGGTAACCCCCGTACGGGAGTACGACGAAGGCCCCGCACCGGGGTTTCCGGTGCGGGGCCTTCGGGTGTGCGCGCGGGGGCGGGTCAGCCCTCGGTGACGCCCAGCTTCTCCAGGATCAGGTCCTTGACCTTCGCCGCGTCGGCCTGGCCACGGGTGGCCTTCATGACCGCGCCGACCAGCGCGCCGACCGCCGCGACCTTGCCGCCGCGGATCTTGTCGGCGATGGCCGCGTTGCCCGCGATGGCCTCGTCGACGGCCGCGCCGAGCGCGCCGTCGTCGGAGACGACCTTCAGACCGCGCTTCTCGACGACCTCGTCCGGGGTGCCCTCGCCGGCGAGGACGCCCTCGATGACCTGGCGGGCCAGCTTGTCGTTGAGGTCGCCGCCGGCGACCAGGGCGGAGACCCGGGCCACGTCGGCCGGCGTGATGGGCAGCTCCTCCAGGGAGACGCCCTTCTCGTTGGCGTTGCGGGCCAGCTCGCCCATCCACCACTTGCGCGCGGAGGCCGCGTCGGCGCCCGCCTCGATCGTGGCGACGATCGGGTCGACCGCGCCGGCGTTGAGGATGGACTGCATCTCCTGCTCGGAGACGCCCCACTCCTCGCGCAGCCGGTTGCGGCGCACGCGCGGCAGCTCGGGCAGGCCCTTGCGCAGCTCCTCGACCCACTCGCGGGCCGGGGCGACCGGGACCAGGTCCGGCTCGGGGAAGTAGCGGTAGTCCTCGGCGTTGTCCTTGATGCGGCCGGAGGTGGTGGAGCCGTCGTCCTCGTGGAAGTGACGGGTCTCCTGCACGATCGTGCCGCCGGACTCCAGGACCGCCGCGTGGCGCTGGATCTCGAAGCGCGCCGCCCGCTCCACGGAGCGCAGCGAGTTGACGTTCTTCGTCTCCGAGCGGGTGCCGAAGGTCTTGGTGCCGTGCGGACGCAGCGACAGGTTGACGTCGCAGCGCATCTGGCCCTTGTCCATGCGCGCCTCGGAGACGCCCAGGGCGCGGATCAGCTCGCGCAGCTCCGCCACGTACGCCTTGGCGACCTCGGGGGCCCGCTCGCCGGCGCCCTCGATCGGCTTGGTGACGATCTCGATGAGCGGGATGCCGGCCCGGTTGTAGTCGAGCAGCGAGTGCGAGGCGCCGTGGATGCGGCCGGTCGCGCCACCGATGTGGGTGGACTTGCCGGTGTCCTCCTCCATGTGGGCGCGCTCGATCTCCACGCGGAAGACCTCGCCGTCCTCCAGCTGGACGTCCAGGTAGCCGTTGAAGGCGATCGGCTCGTCGTACTGGGAGGTCTGGAAGTTCTTCGGCATGTCCGGATAGAAGTAGTTCTTCCGGGCGAAGCGGCACCACTCGGCGATCTCGCAGTGCAGCGCGAGGCCGATCTTGATGGCGGACTCGACGCCGATCTCGTTCACGACCGGCAGCGCGCCGGGCAGGCCGAGGCAGGTCGGGCAGGTCTGCGCGTTGGGCTCGGCGCCCAGCTCGGTCGAGCAGCCGCAGAACATCTTGGTCTTCGTGCCGAGCTCGACATGGACCTCCAGGCCCATGACGGGGTCGTACGAGGCCAGTGCCGCCTCGTACGACAGCAGTTCAGTGACAGTCACGGTGGAACTTTCCCTCTCAGCCCAGCAGGACGTCGTCGTCGCCGAGGCGCTTCAGCTCGCGGTACAGGATCGCGAGGCCGGTGACGATGGCGGCGGCGGACACGACGGCGTCGACGAGCTTCAGCGTGTCGTGGTCGGCGCGGGCCTTCTTGATCTGCTTCGTCACGGCGACGGCGCCGAAAGCGGTGGTGCCCATGGACAGGTACGTGCCGGCCTTGGACTTCTTGAAGCCCTTGGCCTTCTGCAGTGCACTGGTACTCACAGCGACGGAGCCTCCTCGATCAGCGGGTGACCCCACTTTTCCACGAAGGCGGCCTCGACGGCGGCACCGACCTTGTAGAGCCGGTCGTCCTGCATGGCGGGGGCGATGATCTGCAGCCCGACCGGGAGACCGTCCTCCGGCGCCAGGCCGCAGGGCAGCGACATGGCGGCGTTGCCGGCCAGGTTGGTCGGGATGGTGCACAGGTCCGCGAGGTACATCGCCATCGGGTCGTCGGCGCGCTCGCCGATCGGGAAGGCGGTGGTCGGCGTCGTCGGGGAGACGATCACGTCGACCTGCTCGAAGGCCTTCTCGAACTCGCGGGTGATGAGGGTGCGGACCTTCTGGGCCGAGCCGAACCACGCGTCGTAGTAGCCGGAGCTGAGCGCGTAGGTGCCGAGGATGATGCGGCGCTTCACCTCGGGGCCGAAGCCGGCCTCGCGGGTCAGGGCGGTGACGTCCTCGGCGGAGCGGGTGCCGTCGTCGCCGGCGCGCAGGCCGTAGCGCAGGCCGTCGAAGCGGGCCAGGTTGGACGAGCACTCGGACGGCGCGATCAGGTAGTACGCCGACAGGGCCAGGTCGAAGGTCGGGCAGTCCAGCTCGACGACCTCGGCGCCCAGCTCCTTCAGCAGCTCGACGGACTCGTCGAACCGCTGCATGACGCCGGCCTGGTAGCCCTCGCCGCGGAACTGCTTGACGACGCCGACGCGCATCCCGGCGACCGAGCCGCTGCGGGCGGCCTCGACCACCGGCGGGACCGGCAGGTCGACGGAGGTGGAGTCGAGCGGGTCGTGGCCGGCGATCGCCTCGTGCAGCAGGGCCGCGTCCAGGACCGTGCGGGCACAGGGGCCGCCCTGGTCGAGGGAGGAGGAGAAGGCCACCATGCCGTAGCGGGAGACCGAGCCGTAGGTCGGCTTGACGCCGACGGTGCCGGTGACGGCGGCGGGCTGGCGGATGGAGCCGCCGGTGTCCGTGCCGATGGCCAGCGGGGCCTGGAAGGCGGCGAGCGCGGCCGAGGAGCCGCCGCCGGAGCCGCCGGGGATCCGGGTGAGGTCCCAGGGGTTTCCGGTCGGGCCGTAGGCGCTGTTCTCGGTGGAGGAGCCCATCGCGAACTCGTCCATGTTGGTCTTGCCGAGGATGACCACGTCGGCGGCCTTGAGGCGCTTGACCAGCGTGGCGTCGTACGGCGGGATCCAGCCCTCCAGCATCTTCGAGCCGACCGTGGTGGGGATGCCCCGGGTCGTGAAGATGTCCTTGAGGGCGAGCGGGACGCCGGCCAGCGGGCCGAGCTTCTCGCCGCGGGCGCGCTTCTCGTCGACGGCGCGGGCCTGCGCGAGGGCGCCCTCGCGGTCGACGTGCAGGAAGGCGTGGACCTTCTCGTCGACGGCCTCGATGCGGGCCAGGTGGGCCTCGGTGACCTCGACCGCGGTCAGCTCGCCGGAGGCGATCCTCGCGGCGATCTCGGCGGCGGTGAGCTTGATGATGTCCGTCATGGTCAGTCCTCCCCCAGGATCTGCGGCACCTTGAAACGCTGCTGTTCCTGGGCGGGGGCGCCGGAGAGCGCCTGCGCGGGGGTGAGCGAAGGACGGACCTCGTCCGCGCGCATGACGTTCGTCAGCGGCAGCGGGTGGGAGGTCGGCGGTACGTCCTGCTCGGCGACCTCGGAGACGCGGGCGACCGCGCCGATGATGTCGTCGAGCTGACCGGCGAAGTGGTCGAGTTCCTCTTCGGCGAGTTCCAGACGCGCCAGCCGAGCGAGGTGTGCGACCTCCTCGCGCGTGATGCCAGGCATGCAGCGATCCTCTGGGGTGAGTCTGATGATGTGGGGCCAATCCTATGGGGCCCGCACCACTCCCCGTGAAACGGTCGGCCCGGAGAACCCCCTGAGCGGACCCGGAGGGGTCCGCCCGGTTCGTCTCCCGGCTCCCCCGGAGGTCCTTCCGGGCCGGCCGCGCCGGGTCACTGCACGACGTGTCCGGGGGCCGGGGCCTGGGCCGGCTCGATCCCGGGGGCCGTGTCGGCCGCCCGGCGCCAGCCGTGCTCGCCGCGGGCCCGCAGCCAGGCGGTGGTCTCGGCGGGCGGCATCGCGGCGGAGACCAGCCAGCCCTGGACGGCGTCGCAGCCCAGGTCGCGCAGCCGCTCCCAGGTCTCGTCGTCCTCCACGCCCTCGGCGACGACGAGGAGGCCCAGGGAGTGGGCGAGGTCGACGGTGCAGCGGACGATCTCGGCGTCCTCGGTGTCGACGGCGAGCCGGGCGACGAAGGAGCGGTCGATCTTCAGCTCGCTGACCGGGAGCCGGCGCAGGTGGACGAGCGAGGAGTAGCCGGTGCCGAAGTCGTCCAGGGACATCTTGACGCCGTGGCCGGTGAGGCCGTTGAGGGTGTCGGCGGCGCGCTGGGGGTCCTCCAGGAGGACGTGCTCCGTTATCTCCAGCTGGAGCGAGCCGGCCGGGACGCCGTGGCGGGCCAGGCGGGCGGCGACGGCGCCGGCGAAGCCGGGGGTGTGGACGTCGCGCGGCGAGACGTTGACGGCGACGGGCACCTCCAGGCCCTGGGCGCGCCAGCGGGCGACCTGCGCGAGGGCGGTCTCCAGGACGTACTCGGTGAGGTGCGGCATCAGGCCGGAGGACTCGGCGATGGCGATGAACTCGTCCGGTGGAACCTTTCCTCGCTCGGGGTGGACCCAGCGGACGAGGGCTTCGAGACCGGCGACCTGGCCGTCGAAGCGGACCTTCGGCTGGTAGTGGAGCTCGACCTCGCCGGCGTCGAGCGCGCGCCGCAGGTCGCCGAGGAGACCGAGGCGGTCGGGGGTGTTGGAGTCGCGCTTGGACTCGTACACCTCGACGCCGGTGCGGTCGCGCTTGGCCTGGTACATGGCGACGTCGGCGCGGCGCAGCAGGCCCTCGGCGTCGCCTGCGTGATCGGGGTAGACGGCGACGCCGGCACTGGCCTCCAGGACGAGGGTGAGCCCGTCGAGGTCGAGCGGGGAGGAGAGCTCGGCGACGAGGTGGCGGGCGACCCGCTGGGCGCTGGTGGTGGAGTCGGCGACGGGCAGCAGGACGGCGAACTCGTCGCCGCCGAGCCGGGCGACCTCGGCGCCGCGGGGCAGGGCGAGGCGGAGCCGGTCGGCGATCTGGAGGAGGAGCCGGTCGCCTGCGAGGTGGCCGAGGGTGTCGTTGACCGAGCGGAAGCGGTCCAGGTCGATGAGGACGAGGGCGGAGCGGGCCTGCTCGTCCCCGGCCTCCTCCAGCGCGGTCCAGGTGCGCTCCAGGAGCCACTGGCGGTTGGGGAGGCCGGTGAGCGGGTCGCGGAGCTGCTCCTCGGCGCGGGCGCGGGCGATCCAGAGGGTGGAGTCGAGGGCGATGAGCGGGATCGCGAAGAGCGGCAGGAGGACCGGGAAGGCGGCGGCGACGACGCAGATCAGCGGGGCGATGCCGAGCAGGGCGACGGCGACGAGCCCCTGCCGGAGGAGGGCGGTGCGGGCGACGGTGGGCAGGCCGCGGCCGGACGGGGCGAGCGTGTACCACAGCAGGAGGCGGGTGGCGAGGAGGTAGGCCCCGGCCGCGAGGACGATCTCCGGGACGTCGGCGAGCGTCCAGTCGAGGGGGTGCCAGGGGGTGTCGACGCCGGGGACGTCGCCGAAGACGGCGAGGACGAGGGCGGCGGCGGCCACGCCGAGGATGTCGGCGGCGCCGTGCAGCAGGCCCTGCCGCCAGCGGTGCCGCCGGGCGGCGCTGACGAGGACGACGACGGTGAGCGAGACGAGGCCGGCGGGCACCCAGCCGTACAGCAGGAGGACGGCGAGGGTGAGGGCGGCTCCGGAGCCGGTGCCGCCCCACCAGCGCTCGCGGCCGAGGGCCACGAGGTGGCCGACGATGAGGCCGGTGAGGAGGGCGAGGGACCAGCCCGCGATCCCTCCGGGGAAGAGCGGGTGGCCGGTGCTCAGGGCCCGCTGGAGCCCGGTGACGAGCACGGCGGCGGCGGTGCCCACCACGGCGGCCGGCAGGCCGGTGAAGCCCGCGGGGAACGCCCGGCCTCTCGGCCGGGCCACCCGGGCGGCACTCTCGGTCGGTTCCATTCCCGTCCCTCTCGCAGGCGGCGGTGCCGTCGCTGTCCGATGGGCCGCGGCGAGGCGGCCGTGGTGGCGCCCGGCCGTCCGTCGCGCGTCCCGCCGGCCTCGGGGCGGGGACGCGTGGCGCAGGGCCGTCCGTCCTGGCGCACGGCCGCGCAGAGCCCTCGCGCGGCGGTGCGGGACGAGACGCACGGTCACCACACTAGGCCGCGGAGGGCTCCGAAGGGCAGCGCTCTCCCTCTCTTGCCCGAATGCGGCCTGGCCACCCGTAACGATCTGGTATGCGCCGAACGGGTGACCTTCCGGGGTCGGGAGGGAGGGCGCCGGGGGTCACTCCTCGACCGGCTGTGCGACCTCGCGAGCGGCCTCGGGGCCCTGTTCGAGCAGGATCTTGAAGCCTTCCTCGTCCAGAACCGGAACCTTCGCCTGCACGGCCTTGTCGTACTTGGAACCCGGGTTCTCACCCACGACGACGAAGGAGGTCTTCTTCGAAACGGAACCGGTGACCTTCGCTCCGCGGCTCTGGAGCGATTCTTTTGCGCCATCCCGGGTGAAGTCCACCAGGGTCCCGGTCACGACGACCGTCAGGCCCTCCAGCGGGCGGGGTCCCTCGTCCTCCCCCGCGCCCTCGTCCTCCAGGGTGATTCCGGCGGCGCGCCACTTCCGCACGATCTCGCGGTGCCACTCCTCGGTGAACCACTGCTTCACGGCGGCGGCGATGATCCCGCCGACGCCGTCGACCGCGGCCAGCTCCTCCTCGGTGGCCTGCTCGATCCGCTCCAGGGAGCGGAACTCGCGGGCCAGCGCCTCGGCGGCGACGGGGCCGACGTGGCGGATGGAGAGGCCGTTGATGAAGCGGGCCAGCGGGCGGGTCTTGGCGGCCTCGATGTTCGCCAGCATGGCGAGGGCGTTCTTCTTCGGCTCGCCCTTCTGGTTGGCGAAGACGGTGACGATCTTCTCCTCGCCGGTCTTCGGGTCCCGCTTGGGCAGTCCGCTGTCGGCGTCGAGGACGTACGCCTTGATCGGCAGCAGCTGCTCGATGGTGAGGTCGAAGAGGTCGCCCTCGTCGGCGAGCGGCGGCTCGGCGGGCTCCAGGGGCCGGGTGAGGGCGGCGGCGGCGACCGCGCCGAAGTTCTCGATGTCCAGGCACTGGCGGCCGGCGAGGAAGAAGAGGCGCTCGCGCAGCTGGGCCGGGCAGGTCCGGGCGTTCGGACAGCGGAGGTCGATGTCGCCCTCCTTCATCGGCTTCAGCGCCGTGCCGCACTCGGGGCACTCGGCCGGCATGACGAACTCCCGCTCGGTGCCGTCCCGCAGGTCGACGACCGGGCCGAGGATCTCCGGGATGACGTCTCCGGCCTTGCGGAGCACGACGGTGTCGCCGATGAGGACGCCCTTGGCCTTCACCACCTCCTGGTTGTGGAGGGTGGCGAACTCGACCTCGGAGCCGGCCACGGTGACCGGCTCGACCTGGGCGTAGGGGGTGACGCGGCCGGTGCGGCCGACGCCGACCTTGATGTCGACGAGCCTGGTGTTGACCTCCTCGGGGGCGTACTTCCAGGCGATGGCCCAGCGGGGGGCGCGCGCGGTGGAGCCGAGCCGGCCCTGGAGCGGGATCTCGTCGAGCTTGACGACGACGCCGTCGATCTCGTGGGCGACGGAGTGGCGGTTCTCGCCGTAGTACGCGATGAACTCGCGCACCTCGGGGAGGGAGCCGACCACCCGGTTGTGCGTGGAGGTGGGCAGGCCCCACTCGTGCAGCAGCGCGTACGCCTCCGAGAGGCGGGCGATCTCGAAGCCCTCGCGGGCGCCGATGCCGTGGACGACCATGTGGAGCGGGCGGGTCGCGGTGACCTTCGGGTCCTTCTGGCGCAGCGAACCGGCCGCCGCGTTGCGCGGGTTGGCGAAGGGCTTGTCGCCGGCCTCCACCAGGCGGGCGTTGAGCGCCTCGAAGGCGTCCATCGGGAAGTAGACCTCGCCCCGGATCTCGACCAGGGCCGGGATCCGCTCGCCCTTCAGGCGCTCGGGGACGTCGGCGATGGTCCGCACGTTGGGCGTGATGTCCTCGCCGGTGCGGCCGTCGCCGCGGGTGGCGGCGCGGACGAGCCGGCCGTGCTCGTAGGTGAGGTTGACGGCGAGGCCGTCGACCTTGAGCTCGCACAGGAAGTGGAAGTCGGGGGTGCCGACGTCCCGGGCGACGCGCTCGGCCCAGGTGGCCAGCTCCTCCTCGTCGAAGGCGTTGTCCAGCGAGAGCATGCGCTCGCGGTGCTCGACGGCGGTGAACTCCGTCTCGTACTGCCCGGCCACCTTCTGGGTCGGCGAGTCGGGCGTGCGCAGCTCCGGGTACTCCTCCTCCAGCGCCTCCAGGGCGCGCAGGAGCCGGTCGAACTCCGCGTCGCTGACGACCGGCTGGTCCTTCACGTAGTACCGGAAGCGGTGCTCCTCGATCTGCTCGGCCAGCTGGGCGTGCTTCTCCCGTGCCTCGGCGGGCACAGTCCCCTGTCCGTCGGGCAGGGCCCCCTGTTCGACTGCCACCTTCGTCGGTCCTCCCGTGTCTCGGAACCCGGTCACTCTGGGTTGTCCGCGAGCGATCTGGCCGCCCGCGCGCAGTGGGCGAGGGCCGCCCGGGCGTAGGACGGCGAGGCGCCGGCCAGCCCGCACGTGGGGGTGACGACCACGGACTCGGCGAGAGTCCCCGGGTTCAGCCCCAGCCTGCGCCACAGCGTTCGGACACCCATGACGCTACCGCCCGGGTCCGACAACGCGGTGTCGGTGGAGGGCACCACACCGGCGAAGAGCTTCGTGCCGGCCTCCACGGCCTCGCCGATCGGCTCCTCGTCACGTTCGGTGAGCAGCCCGAAGTCGAACGAGACGCCGGCCGCCCCGGCCCTGCGGAGCAGGGCGAAGGGCACGCCGGGGGCGCAGGAGTGGACGGTCACGGGCCCGTCGTGGGCGGCGATCACGTCGCGCAGGGCGGCCTCGGCGACCTGCCGGTCGACGGCCCGGTGGGTGCGGTAGCCGCTGGCGGTGCGGATCTGTCCGAGGAGCACGGAGGTGAGCGAGGGCTCGTCGAGCTGGAGCACGATCCGGGCGCCGGGGACGCGCTTGGCGACGTCGGCGAGGTGCTCGCGCAGGCCCTCGGCGAGGGAGGCGGCGAGGTCGCGGCAGGCGCCGGGGTCGCCCAGGGCCGCCTCGCCGCCGCGGAGTTCGAGGGCGGCGGCGAGGGTCCACGGGCCGACGGCCTGGACCTTGAGCGGCCCCTCGTAGCCCTGGGTGAACTCCTCCAGGGCGTCGAGGTCCTCGCCGAGCCAGGAGCGGGCGCGGCGGGTGTCACGGCCGGGGCGGTCGCTGATCCGCCAGCCGCTGGGCTCCACGTGCGCGTACAGGTCGACGAGCATCCCGAGGGTGCGGCCGATCATGTCGGCGCCGGGGCCGCGGGCGGGCAGCTCGGCGAGGAAGGGGAAGTCCTCGAAGGACCCGGTGACGGTCTTGGCGGCCTCGCGGGCGTCGCCGCCGGGCAGGGACCCGACGCCGGTGGCGGGGCCCCACTGGGGGGTGTCGTTCATGGCTCCTACCGCCCCGGACGGACCGTCAGGTCGTTGACCTCGGCGTCGCGCGGCAGATCCAGGGCCATCACGATCGTCGTCGCCACGGACTCGGGGTCGATCCACTTCGCCGGGTCGTACTCCTTGCCCTCCTGCTGGTGCACCTTGGCCTGCATGGGGCTGGCGGTGCGGCCGGGGTAGACGGAGGTGACCCGGACGCCGTTGCCGTGCTCCTCGTGGCGCAGGGAGTCGGCGAGCGCCTTCAGGCCGTGCTTGGAGGCGGCGTACGCGCCCCACTCGGCGTGCGCGTTCAGTCCGGCGCCGGAGTTCACGAAGAGGACGTGGCCCTGGGAGAGGCGGAGCTGGGGCAGGAAGTGCCGGGTCAGCTCGGCGGGCGCGACCAGGTTGACGTTCAGCTGGTGGTGCCACGCCTTGGGGGTGAGCTCGCCGACGCCGCCGAGGTCGACGACGCCGGCGACGTGCAGCAGCGAGTCGACCCGGTCCGGCAGGGTCTGGTGCGAGAAGGCCCAGGAGAGCCGGTCCGGGTCCGCGAGGTCCCCGACGAGGGTGCGGGCGCCGGGGAACGCGGCGGCCAGCTCCTTGGCGCGGCCCGCGTCGCGCGCGTGCAGCACGAGTTCGTCCCCGCGCGCGTGCAGCCGCCGCGCGACGGCGGCGCCGATGCCGGAACCGGCGCCGGTGATCACATGAGTAGCCATGGTCACCATGGTCCCATCAGCGGGCGGCGATCTCGCTCTCCAGGTACGTGAGGGCGGTGCGGCCGTCCTCGGCGAAGAAGGCGAGGTCGGCGAGGGGGCGGGGGAGGAAGCCCTCGTCCTCCATGCGCTGGAACTGGGTCCTGAGGCCGTCGTAGAAGCCGGCGGTGTTGAGGACGACGACGGGCTTGGTGTGCTTGGCGTGCTTCTTCAGTTCCAGGATCTCGGTGGCCTCGTCGAGGGTGCCGGTGCCGCCGACCATGACGACGATCGCGTCGGACTTGGCGAGGAGGAGCGCCTTCCGTTCGGCGAGGTCCTCGGTGATCGTCATCTCGTCGGCGTCCGGGCGGGCCTTGGCGGCGAGGAAGTCGACGGAGACGCCGACGAGACGGCCGCCGGCCTCCTGGACGCCGTCCGCGACGACCTTCATCAGGCCGGTGTCGGAGCCGCCCCAGACGAGGGTGTGGCCGGCCTTGCCGAGGAGGCCGGCGAACTCGCGGGCGGGGGCGGTGTAGCGCTCGTCGAGGTCGGCGGCGGAGAGGAAGACGCAGATGTTCATGCCGCCACCGTAGGGCACGGGGCTTCGGGTCAGGGCCTTGCGTACGGCTCTGACCTGCGGCTTCCAAGATTCTTCGGGAAATCTCGGGCGGCGCCGATGAGTTCCGGCGGGCGGGCCGGTCTGCCCTGCCATGGACGAGGTGAAGACGGTCGTGTCCCGGGACGGGACGCCGATCGCGTACGCGCGGTACGGGGCGGGCGCCGGGGACGGGCCCGCGGTGGTGCTGGTGAGCGGGGTGCGGGGGACGGGTGCGGGCGAGCTGCCGCTCGCCCGGCTGCTGGCCCGGAGCTGTCCCGTGTTCGTGTACGACCGCCGGGGGCACGGCGGGAGCGGCGAGGCGGGGCCGTACGCGGTGGAGCGGGAGTTCGAGGACCTGGCGGCGGTGCTGGCGGCTGCGGGGCCCGGGGCGGCGGTGCACGGCAGCGGGACGGGCGGCGCGCTGGCGCTGGCGGCCGCGGCGGCGGGGGTGCCGGTGGGGGCGGTGTCGGTGTTCGAGCCGCCGTACGACGTGGCGCTGGGGCCCTTCCCCGAGGTCCACGCGCGCGTGCTGGTGGTCGACGGGGGCGCGAGCCCGGCGCCGGTGCGGCGGGCGGCCCGGGAGCTGTCGGCGCTGCTGCCCCGGGCCCGGCACCGGACGCTGACGGGCCAGACCCACGAGGTGGCGCCCCATGTGCTGGCGCCGGTCCTCGCGGAGTTCGTGGCGGAGGTCGCGGACTCCGCCGACCTGGTCTGACGCGGTACCGCCCCTGCTACGCGGGGGCGGTCGCCGTGCGGCGCACGGTCGTCGCGATGGTGGCCGAGCCGACCACGCGGGTGCCGTCGTAGAGGACGATCGCCTGGCCGGGGGCGACGCCGCGGACGGGCTCGTCGAAGGTGACGCGGAGCTCGCCGTCCTCCAGGGCCGCGCTCACCTCGGTCTCGCCGCCGTGGGCGCGGAGCTGGGCGGTGTAGCGGCCGGGGCCGGCGGGGGCGGTGCCGCACCAGCGGGGCTTGATCGCGGTGAGGGCGGTGACGTCGAGGGACTCGGCGGGGCCGACGGTGACGGTGTTATTCACGGGCGAGATGTCGAGGACGTAGCGGGGCTTGCCGTCGGCGGCCGGGTGGCCGATGCGCAGGCCCTTGCGCTGGCCGATGGTGAAGCCGTACGCGCCCTCGTGGGTGCCGAGCTTGGCGCCCGTCTCGTCGACGATGTCGCCCTCCGCCCTGCCCAGGCGGGTGGCGAGGAAGCCCTGGGTGTCGCCGTCCGCGATGAAGCAGATGTCGTGGCTGTCGGGCTTCTTGGCGACGGCGAGGCCGCGGCGCTCGGCCTCGGCCCGGATCTCGTCCTTGGTGGTGAGGGTGTCGCCGAGCGGGAACATGGCGTGGGCGAGCTGCTGCTCGTCGAGGACGCCGAGGACGTAGGACTGGTCCTTCGCCATGTCGGAGGCGCGGTGCAGCTCGCGGGTGCCGTCCTCGTTCAGGACGACGGTGGCGTAGTGGCCGGTGCAGACGGCGTCGAAGCCGAGGGCGAGCGCCTTGTCCAGCAGCGCGGCGAACTTGATCTTCTCGTTGCAGCGCAGGCAGGGGTTGGGGGTGCGGCCGGCCTCGTACTCCGCGACGAAGTCGTCGACGACGTCGGCGCGGAAGCGTTCGGCGAGGTCCCACACGTAGAAGGGGATGCCGATGACGTCGGCGGCCCGGCGCGCGTCGCGGGAGTCCTCGATGGTGCAGCAGCCGCGGGCTCCGGTGCGGAAGGACTGCGGGTTCGCGGAGAGCGCGAGGTGCACGCCGGTGACGTCGTGCCCGGCCTCGACGGCTCGGGCGGCGGCGACGGCGGAGTCCACCCCGCCGGACATGGCGGCGAGGACGCGGAGGGGGCGCGGAGTCTGAGTCATAGCCCTACCAGGGTACGGGGCGGCCGGGAACCGTACGGCCGAGGCCGAGCGTTCTGGGGGGCATGGGGAGCGAGAACGGGAAGAAGCGGGGGGTCGGCCGGCGCGCCGTGCTGATCGGCGGCGGTGCGGCCGTCGTGGGCACGGGCGTGCTGGCGCGCGAGGAGCTGGCGCGGGCCTGGTGGCGGCTGCCGTGGAAGGAGAAGCCGCGGGTGGACGGGGAGCTGGACTACCGGGCGGCCGCGTGGACGGCGGCGCACCAGGCGAACTCGCGCCGGGCGGACCGGCCGGACGACTACCGCATCGACCGGGTGGTGATCCACGTGGTGCAGGGCAGCTACGCCACCGCGCTGAAGGTCTTCAAGAACCCGCTGCACGAGGCCGCCACGCACTACGTGGTCGGCAAGGACGGGCGGGTGGCGCAGATGGTGCGGGAGCTCGACGTGGCCTACCACGCGGGGAACCGGGACATGAACGAGCGGAGCATCGGCATCGAGCACGAGGGGTTCGTGGACCGGCCGCAGGACTTCACGAAGGCCATGTACGAGGCGTCGGCGCGGCTGACGGCGGACATCTGCCGGCGGTACGGGATACCGGCCGACCGGGAGCACATCATCGAGCACGCGGAGGTCGAGGGCACCGACCACACCGACCCCGGCCCGCACTGGGACTGGGACCGGTACCTGGGGCTGGTGCGCAGGGAGCTGACGAAGGCCGCCCCTCCGACGGAGGCGCGGCCTAGCTGAGGCCGGCGGTCCTGGCGCGTTCCACGGCCGGGCCGATGGCCTCGGCGACGGCCTTCACGTCGTCCTCGGTGGAGGTGTGGCCGAGGGAGAAGCGGAGGGTGCCGCGGGCCAGGTCGGGGTCGGTGCCGGTGGCGAGCAGGACGTGGCTGGGCTGGGCGATGCCTGCGGTGCAGGCGGAGCCGGTGGAGCAGGCGATGCCGGCGGCGTCGAGGAGGAGGAGCAGGGAGTCGCCCTCGCAGCCGGGGAAGGTGAAGTGGGCGTTGGCGGGGAGCCGGCCGTCCGGGTCGCCGCCGAGGACCGCGTCGGGGACGGCGGTGCGGACGGCGGTGACGAGGGCGTCGCGCAGGGCGCCGATCTCGCGGGCGAAGGTCTCCTGCCCGGCGGTGGCGAGGCGGGCGGCGACGGCGAAGGCGGCGACGGCGGGGACGTCGAGGGTGCCGGAGCGGACGTGCCGCTCCTGCCCGCCGCCGTGCAGGACGGGGACGGGGGTGTGCTCGCGGCCGAGGAGCAGGGCGCCGATGCCGTAGGGGCCGCCGATCTTGTGGCCGGAGACGGTCATGGCGGCGAGCCCGGAGGCGGCGAAGTCGACGGGGAGCTGGCCGACGGCCTGGACGGCGTCGGCGTGCAGCGGGACGCCGAACTCGGCGGCGGCGTCGGCGAGCGCGCGGACCGGCATGACGGTGCCGATCTCGTTGTTGGCCCACATCACGGTCGCGAGCGCGACGGACTCCGGGTCGCGGGCGATGGCCTCGCGCAGCGCCTCGGGGTGGACCCGGCCGTACGCGTCGACGGGCAGGTACTCGACCTCGGCGCCCTCGTGGCCGGCGAGCCAGTCGACGGCGTCGAGGACGGCGTGGTGTTCGACGGGGCTGGCGAGGACGCGGGTGCGGCGCGGGTCGGCGGCGCGGCGGGACCAGTAGAGGCCCTTCACCGCGAGGTTGTCGGCCTCGGTGCCGCCGGAGGTGAGGACCACCTCGCTGGGGCGGGCGCCGAGCGCGGCGGCGAGGGCTTCGCGGCCCTCCTCGACGGTCCGCCGGGCGCGGCGCCCCGCGGCGTGCAGGGAGGAGGCGTTGCCCGTGACGGCGAGGTGGGCGGTCATCGCCTCGATCGCCTCGGGCAGCATGGGCGTGGTCGCGGCGTGGTCGAGGTAAGCCATGGTGGGTCGATTCTACGAGCCCGGCCGGAGCACTCTCCTACGAGCCCGGCCCGCGCCGCCCCGGACCGCGCCCCCGGGGCCGTGCGCGGGGAGGTACGCGGCCGTGCGGTACGGGCCGCGCGGCCGTGCCCCCGGGGCCGTAGCGGCTCGGTCGCGGCGTGCCCCGGGGGCGTACCGGCTCAGCCGCGCGGGGCGCGGGCGAGCTGGCGGGACTGGGCGACGAGGCGGTCGGCGCTGTCCCAGACCTCGGCGTCCTCCTCCAGGAAGCCGCCGGCGAGGTTGCGGGTGGTGATGGAGACCCGCAGCGGGCCGGGGGCGGGGCGGCAGCGGACGTGGGTGGTGAGCTCCACGGTCGGCGTCCAGCCCTTGAGGCCCAGCTCGAAGGAGGTCGGCGGCAGCGCGTCGACGGCGAGGAGCAGGGAGAGCGCGTCGGGCTCGCGGCCGTCGGCGAGGCCGAACCAGGCGCGCATCTCGCCCTTGCCGGAGGGGGCGCCGATCGCCCAGCCGACGCAGGACGGGTCGAGGCGGAGGTCGAGCCGGTCGGCGATCGCGGAGGAGCCGGGGATCGCCGGGGCCGGGTTGTCGGCGGCGCTGAAGCACTGCTCGATCGGGGCGAAGGCGGGCGGCACGGCGCTGGTGCGGACGTCGTCCGGGAGGGCGCCGAGGTCGCCGTAGGAGGCGAGGACGCGGATCCGTTCGACCTCGGTGCCGTCCTCGGCGTACTGGTAGAGGGAGGCGGTGCCGGTGGAGAGGGTCCGGCCGGTGCGGACGGTCTCGGTGCGGATGACCGCGGGGCCCGGCACCGACGGCGTGAGGTAGTGCGCCGAGATGGTGAACGGGTCGGGGTGCGGCAGGTGGTCGCCGAGGGCGCGGCCGAGCAGGGCGAGGAGGTAGCCGCCGTTGACCGCGTGGATGATCGTCCAGCCCGCCGAGAGCTCGGCGTCGTACACCCCGGCTTCGCGGAGGGTGACGGCGGTGTCCCGGTCGAACTCGCTGAGCGCCGCGGCCTCGGCGGCGGGGCTCGTCTCGGTGCTCGTGCTCATGCGGTCGACGGTACAGCAGGAAACTACTGAGCGGTAGCTTTTTCGGGCTCCTCGCGGGCGGTGGACCGGCGGTTCCAGGCGCGCGGCGCGCGCCAGTGGTAGCGCATCGCGAGCAGCCGCAGGAGGAAGGCGGTGAGCACGGCGGTGCCGCTGGTGTAGGCGTTCAGGACCTCGAAGCGGATGCAGAGGACGACCATGGCCGCGCCGACGATCGCGGGCACCGCGTAGAGGTCGCGGTCCCAGCGGAGCAGCGAGGGCACCTCGTTGGCCAGGACGTCGCGCAGCACGCCGCCGCCGACGGCCGTGGCGAGGCCGAGCGCCGCCGAGGAGGTGAGGCCGAGCCCGTAGTCGTACGCCTTCGTCGTCCCGGTCACGGCGAAGAGGCCGAGGCCGGCCGCGTCGAAGACGTTCACGGCGGTCTGGGTGCGCTCCACCTCGGGGTGGAGGAAGAAGACGAGGACCGTGGCGACCAGCGGCATGAGGAAGTAGCCGAGGTCGGTGAAGGCGGCCGGGGGCACGGCCCCGATGATCAGGTCGCGGAACAGACCCCCGCCGAGCGCGGTGACCTCGGCGAGCACGGCCATGCCGAAGACGTCGAAGTTCTTCCGGACGGCGAGGAGGGCGCCGGAGATGGCGAAGACGAAGATGCCGACGAGGTCGAGCGTGTGTTGGACCGAGGGGCTGAACAGATCGTGGAGCACCGGCCAATTGTGCCGTGTGTCCGGAAGGGGCCCGGCCGCCACACGGCGGCCGGACCCCTTCCTGGCTTCCCGGCGTCCTACTCCTTCTCGGAGGAACCCTCCGGAGAACCTTCGGAGGAGTCCGCCGGGGAGTCCTCGGAGGACTCCCCCGAAGCCTCCTCGGCCTTCGGGGCCTCCTCGGCCTTCTCCGGCTTCGGGGCCTTCTCCGGCCCCTCGGCCTTCTCCGCCTCCGGGGCCTCCGGCTGGGCCGGGATGACGACGGCGTCGGGGCCGCCCGCCGGGGCGAGCTCGCCCGCCCGGATCTCCCGGGTGAAGTGGCAGGCCACCTTGTGGCCGCCGCCCGCGTCGGTGAGCTCCGGGCGCTCCTGGGAGCACTTCGGCTGCGCCCACGGGCAGCGGGTGTGGAAGCGGCAGCCGGCCGGCGGGTTCGCCGGGGAGGGCAGGTCGCCGGTCAGGAGGATCCGCTCGCGCCGCTCCTCGACCTCCGGGTCAGGCACCGGCACCGCGGACATGAGCGCCCGGGTGTACGGGTGCAGCGGCTCCTCGTACAGGGCGTCGCTCGGGGCCTCCTCCACCAGGGCGCCCAGGTACATCACGCCGATGACGTCCGAGATGTGCCGGACGACGGCGAGGTCGTGGGCGATGACCAGGTAGGTCAGGCCCATCGACTCCTGGAGCTCTTCGAGCAGGTTGATGACCTGCGCCTGGATGGAGACGTCCAGCGCGGAGACCGGCTCGTCGCAGATGATGAGGTCGGGCTCCAGGACGAGCGCGCGGGCGATGCCGATGCGCTGGCGCTGGCCGCCGGAGAACTCGTGCGGGTAGCGGGAGAGGCTGTTGGCGGGCAGGCCCACCTTGGCGAGGATCTCCCGGATCTTCTCCCGCCGCTCCTCCTGGTTCGCGCCGATGCCGTGCGCGGCCATGCCCTCGCTGAGGATCGACTCGATGTTCTGGCGCGGGTTGAGGCTGCCCAGCGGGTCCTGGAAGACCATCTGGAGCCGGCGGCGGAAGGAGCGCAGTTCCTTCTCCGGCAGCTTGGCCACGTCGGTGCCGTCGAGGACGACGGAGCCGTCGGTGACGTCCACGAGCCGCAGCACGGCCCGTCCGAGCGTGGTCTTGCCGCAGCCCGACTCACCGACCAGGCCGTACGTCTGGCCCGCCTCGACCTTGAGCGAGATGCCGTCCACGGCGTAGACGTGGCCGATCGTGCGGTCGAAGAGGATGCCCTTCTTGACGGGGAAGTGGACCTTCACGCCGTCGAGTTCGAGCAGGCTCATGCCGGTACCTCCGTCGTGGCGAGGACCGGGTTCGCGCAGCGGGCGCGGTGGCCGGCCGCGCGCGGTTCGGTCAGTTCGGGCGTGCCGGTGAGGCACTCCATCTCGTACCGGTCGCAGCGCGGGGCGAAGGCGCAGCCGTCGGCCCAGGCGATCTGGTCGTTGATGGACCCGCGGATCGGGTGGAGCGGTTCGCCGCGCGGGGCGTCGAGCCGGGGGATGGAGCCGAGCAGGCCGTGGGTGTACGGGTGCGTCGGGTGGGCGAACAGCTCGCGCCGGCCCGCCGATTCGACGACCTTGCCGGCGTAGAGGACGTTCACCTGGTCGCAGAGGCCG
The DNA here is from genome assembly GCF_014654895.1 of Streptomyces filamentosus. Lineage (GTDB taxonomy): Bacteria > Actinomycetota > Actinomycetes > Streptomycetales > Streptomycetaceae > Streptomyces > Streptomyces filamentosus. The sequence continues at coordinate 1,191,150 of NZ_BNBE01000001.1, forward strand.
GCGACGACACCCAGGTCGTGGGTGATCATCAGCAGCGCGGTGCCCTCCTGGTCGACCAGTTCCTTGAGGAGTTCGAGGATCTGGGCCTGGATGGTGACGTCGAGCGCGGTGGTCGGCTCGTCGGCGATGAGCAGGCGGGGGGCGCAGGCCACCGCCATGGCGATGAGCGCGCGCTGCCGCATGCCGCCGGAGAGCTGGTGCGGGTACTCCTTGAGCCGCCGGGCCGGGTCGGGGATGCCGACCCGGTCGAGCAGGTGGGCGGCCTCCTTGCGGGCGGCCTCGCCCTTCAGCCCGCGGTGGCGCTGGAGGATCTCGGTGACCTGGACGCCGATGGGGACGACCGGGTTCAGCGAGGACAGCGGGTCCTGGAAGATCATCGCCATGTCGCGGCCGCGCAGGTCGCGCATCTTCGACGGGGAGAGCTTCAGGAGGTCGGTGCCGTCGAGGTCGGCCCGGCCGCCGAGGGTGACGCCCTTGGCGGGCAGCAGTCCCATGAGGGCGAGCGAGGTCACGGACTTGCCGCAGCCCGACTCGCCGACGAGGCCGACGACCTGGCCCTGGTCGACCGAGAAGGAGACGCCGTTGACCGCCCGGACGTCCTTGCGGCCGCGGCCGCCGAAGGTGACGGTGAGTTCGTCGACGGTGAGCAGTGCCATGTCAGCCTCGCAGCTTCGGGTCGAGGGCTTCGCGCATGGCCTCGCCGAGCAGGGTGAAGCCGAGGGCGGTGATGATGATGCCGACCGCCGGGTACATGGACATCATCGGCTCGTTGTCGAAGAAGCGCTGGGCCGCGGAGAGCATGACGCCCCACTCCGGCACCGCGGGGTCGGGGTTGCCGAGTCCGAGGTAGGAGAGGGCGGCGGCCTCGATGATGGCGGTGGCGAGGCTGAGCGTCGCCTGGACGATCACCGGGCTCAGCGAGTTCGGCAGGATCTGGGTGAGCACGATCCTGCGCTTGCGGATGCCGAGCGAGCGGGCGGCGAGGACGTAGTCGCTGTTGCCCTGGGCCAGCATCGAGCCGCGCAGCAGACGGGCGAAGACCGGGATCTGCACGACGCCGACGGCGATCATCACGGTGGTGAGCGACTGGCCGAGGACGGCGGCGACGGAGACGGCGAGGAGCAGCGACGGCAGCGCGAGCAGGATGTCGGTGACGCGCATGATGGCGTCGTCGATCCGCCGGCCGGCCTTGCCGCCGAGGGTGGCCGCCGCGCCCGACACGATGCCGACGACGGCGCCGATCAGCAGGCCGATGAGCATGGAGACGACGCCGACGAGCAGCGTCTGGCGGGCGCCGACGAGCATCCGGGAGAACATGTCGCGGCCGAGGTGGTCCAGGCCGAACCAGTTCTCGGCGCGCGCGCCGACGAACTCGCCCCGGTTGGAGAAGACCTCGCCGCGCCAGGTCTGTTCGGCGGGGCCGTACGGGGCGACCCAGGGGCCGACGATCGCGAGCAGGACGAACCCGGCGATGATGACGGCGCCGATGATCGCCATCTTGCTGCTGCGCATCCGGCGCATGGCCTCGCGCCACAGGCTGGTGCCGCTGGCGGTCTCGGTCCTCGCCGTGAGCTGGGCGAGCCGGTCGATCTTCGAAGCGGTGGTGACAATACTCATCAGTGCACCCGCACCCTCGGGTCGATGACGCTGTAGGCGAGGTCGACGAGCATGTTGATCACCACGTAGATCAGGGCGATGAACATGATGAAGCCGACGAGCACCGGGTAGTCGCGGCCGTCGATGGCGGTCCGGATGAAGGAGCCGATGCCGCCGAAGGTGAAGACGGACTCGGTGAGCACCGCGCCGGAGAGCAGGCTGCCGGTGAGCAGGCCGATGGCGGTGACGACGGGCAGCAGCGCGTTGCGCAGGACGTGCCGGCCGCGGACGATCCGGCGCTCCAGGCCCTTGGACTCGGCGGTGCGGACGTAGTCCTCGCCGAGCACCTCCAGGACGCTGGCGCGGGTCATCCGGACGATGACGGCGAGCGGGATGGTGGCCAGGGTGACGCCGGGCAGCACGAGGTGCATGAGGGCGTCCCAGGCGGCGTCGAACTCGCCGGTGAGCACGCCGTCGAGGACGGCGAAGCCGGTGACGCTGGTGGCGTCGATGCCGGTGGACTGGCGGCCGAAGGTGCCGAAGACGTCGCCGAAGGCGGCCTTGAGCAGCTGCGCCAGGAAGAAGACCGGGATGCAGATGCCGACCAGGGAGCCGGAGACGGAGGCCACGTCGATCCAGCCGCCGCGCTTGCGGGCGGCGATGTAGCCGAGCGGGACGCCCACGACGACGGCGATGAGCATGGCCGCGAGGCTGAGTTCGACGGTGGCGGGGAAGCGCAGCACGAACTCGTCCCAGACGGGCTGTCCGGTCTGCACCGAGGTGCCGAGGTCGAGGTCGAGGAGGCGCTTGAGGAAGCGTCCGTACTGGACGTAGATCGGCTGGTCGAGACCCAGCGCGCGGTTGATGCGCGCCACATCGGCTTCGGTCGCCCGCTCGCCCAGGATCGCTGAGGCGGGTCCGCCGGGCAGCCGGTTCAGCCAGATGAAGAGCAGAACCGACAGGCCGAGCAGGGTGGGTATGAGCTGGAGAAGTCGTCGTACGACGAGTCGCAACACCCCGCGTGCCCCTTTCTTGCGTGTGGAGGGTGGATGCGCGGACGCCCGGTCACGGGAGGAACGCGTGACCGGGCGGACCGCTTACGGGTGTGTTACTTGAAGGAGACCTCGGCGAAGTTCTCCTGCGTCAGCGGGGAGACCTTCGGCGGGTTCACGTTCTTGCCGAACGCGATGGCCGGCGGAGAGGAGGTCAGCGGGAGGCCCGGGAGGTACTCCATGATCGCCTCGTTGGCGGCCTTGTAGAGGTCCGTGCGCTTGGTCGGGTCGCCCTGGAGCGAGCCGGCCTTGACCGCGTTGAAGACCTTGTCGTCCTTGAAGCCCCACTGCTTGTCGTACCCGGCGAACCAGGTGCCGATGAAGTTGTAGCCGTCGTTGAAGTCACCGGTCCAGCCGAGCATGTGGAGGGCGCAGCCGCCCTTCTCCACCGCGTCGACGTAGTCCGGGTTCCACTTCTTCGGCTTCGGGTTGACCTTGATGCCGGCCTTCTCCAGGTCGGCCTTGACCAGCTCGAAGATGTCCTGCGGGGCAGGCATGTACGGGCGGGTGACCTCGGTCGGGTAGCAGAAGTCGACCGCGAGCTTGGACTCGCCCGCGGAGGCGAGGAGCTGCTTGGACTTGGCGGTGTCGAACGGGTACTGCTTCACCTTGTCCGAGTAGCCGGCGACCGTGTCGGGCATGAACTGGGTCGCGACCTTGCCGCCCTCGGGCAGCTGGGTCTTGACGATGTTCTCGCGGTCGACGGCGTGCGCGATGGCCTGGCGGACCGCGGGCTTCTTCAGCGCCGGGTTGGCCTCCTGCGTCATGCCGAGGTAGAGCAGGTTGAAGACGTCACGGGTCGGGACGTTGAAGCCCTCGCCCTCGAGGGTCTTGATGTCGGCGGGGGCGACCAGGTCGTAGCCGTCGATGTCACCGGCCTGGAGCGCCTGGCGGCGGCCCTCCTCGGTGTCGATCGTGCGGAAGACCAGGTTCTTGATCTTGGCCTTCTCGCCCCAGTAGTCGTCGAAGCGCTCCAGGGCGACTTCCTTGTTGCCCTTGTTCCACTTCGTGATCTTGTACGGGCCGGTGCCGGCGACCGTGCCGGCCTCCTGGCTGTACTTCGGGTACGTGATGGCGTCGCCGGCCTCGGTGACCTGCTGCTTCGCGTACTCCTGGATCGCCTTGGGCGAGTGGATCGCGAGGGCGTTCAGGGAGAAGCCGCCGGGCAGGTTGGCGGAGGGCTCGTAGACCTCGATGACGGCCGTGGAGTCGTCCTTGGCCGTGCAGGACTTGTAGTTCGCCTTGGGCGTCTCCTTGTCCTCGTTGGCCTTGAAGCCGCCCATGATGGTCTGCCAGTAGTACGAGACCGCGCTCGACTGGTAGGTGCCCTTCCAGTTGAACCAGTAGTCGTAGTTGGCGCAGACCGCCTTCGCGTCGAAGGTCTCGCCGTCGTGGAACTTCACGCCCTTGCGGAGGTTGAAGGTCCAGACGGTGCCCTCGGGGTTGCTCGACCACTTCTCGGCGAGCCCGCCGACGAGCTTGCTGCCTCCGGACTCGTGCTCCAGGAGCGCCTCGAAGGCCTGGCGGGTGACCCGGAAGGTCTCGCCGTCGCTCGCGAGGGCCGGGTCGAGGGAGGCCGGGTCGCCGGGAGCTCCGAACACGAAGGTGTCCTTGGCCCCGCCCTTGTCCCCCTCCTTCCGCTCGCTCGCACAGCCCGTGGCGATGAGGCCGACCGCGATGGCCGCCGTCAGAGCCCGGGTCGACCGGGAATTGAGTATGCGCATGGGTCCACCCCTGGGTCGCCATGTGTGGTCTTGACCGGCCGAACGCTACTGGCGAGTGACGCGGCAGAGAACAGTCCGCATACCGGTGATACCAACCTGAGACCCGGACACTCACCAAAACGGTCCGTTGCCGGACATCGGTGGCGGGAGCCTCCCCAAACAGACGCAAAACCCCGCCCTGGCAAGGCGATTAGACCAGGGCGGGGAGGTCGGGGGGAAGGGCGCGTCAGCGGTGCCGCGCGGGCGGGTAGCCGTATCCCGGCCGCTGGGATCCCACATGCTGGGACGGCACGCCGTGGGCGTCGCGGTCGTAGAAGGGCCGGGCGTGGGCCTTCAGCCAGAGCGCGACCGGGTCGTACGCGTCGGAGAGCGCGACCGTCGAGACGGGCAGCCCCTCGGGCACGGTGCCGATCGACTGGCGCATCATCGCCCGCACCTCGTCCACGGCCGCCGCCGAACCGTCGTACAGGTCCAGGCCGATGACCAGGTACGGGGTGCCGAGCGCGGGCTGCACCCAGCCGCGGCGCAGCGAGCGGACGGCCGGGGTCCGGTGCGCGTTCTGGGTGAGCTGGGCGTAGAACTGCGGCATCTCCAGGGCGGGTTCGGAGACCCGGAGCGGTCCGGCGGGCATCCGGTCGAGGCCGGTGGCGATCCGCCGGAGGTCGGCCCACGGGATGCCGACGCCGCCGCCGGGGGCGTGCGGATTCAGCCAGACCCCCCAGCGCTCGGGGTAGAGGGCGCGGGCGATCTCGCGGACGGTGACGCGCTCGTGGGCGCGGTGCCAGCCGGAGGCGGCGAGTTCGCCGGGCGAGGTGACGCAGGGCGCGTACCCGTGCCCGTCGACCTCCATGTTGCCGTACTGGGCGTCGGGCGAGCCCGGGGTGCCCTGCCAGAGCAGCATGAACAGCTCGCCGTCGGCCAGGGCGTGCAGCAGGCCCTCGTACGCGTCGTAGCGTCCGGGCGCCACCTGGCGCAGCATGTGCTCGACCTGTCCGGTCGCGCCTGACGCGCTCACCCTGGGTCCCGCCCCTCTGTCTCGTACGGCTCGGTTCGGCCGTCCGGTCGTCTCGGTCGTTCGGTCGGTCCGTCCAGCTTAGACAGGACCGGGGGTCAGACGGTTGCGCGCTGGTAGAAGGGACGCACCCGCTCCAGCATCCAGTCGCCGACCGGGTCGGCCGCCATGTCGAGCAGGATCAGGTTGACCGGCCAGGCGACCTCGACGCGGCCGAGGGCCCGGCCGAGGGCGTCCAGCGGCGCATTGCGGTCGACGCCGTCCCAGCCGGTGAGCTGGACGCCGACGAAGAGGGCCGGCTCGGTGCCCTCGACGCTGGCGAGGGCGCGGCGGGCGGTGGCGACGACGCCGGTGGCCTCGAACTCGGCGGAGGCGGCGGCGAGGAAGTCGACCGGGTCGTCCTGCCAGTCGGGCTCGAAGAGCCGGACCCGGCCGCCGGACGCGGGCCCGTCCAGGGCGGTGCGGCCGACGCGGCAGAGCTCGGCGACGGCGGGCGGGGGCAGCGGGACGCCGACGACCCCGCCGGGGTTCACGGCGATGCCGAGCTGCGGGGGCAGACCGCGGGCGAAGTCACGGGCGGGTGCGACGGTGAAGGACATGTGGTCGCCGACGCAGGCGAGGAACTGCTCCTGGGAGCTGTAGACGGGGACGAAGGCGCCGCCGCCGATCTCCATGGTCGGGAGGTCCAGGTCGGGGCTGTCGGGGCCGCCGCCGTTGGGCAGCGGGACCCAGACCGGGCTGCGGCCCAGCACCTCGATGAGCCTGGCCCCGGCCCCGGGCTCCCCGAGTGCGGCGGCGAGCGCCTCCTCCAGCTCGTTGCCCGGCCACGTCACGTCCACGGTGCTTCCGTCCCCTTCTCGCACGGCCCTGGTCCCGGCCGTCCCGCAGCACCCTAACGCCGCCCCGGCCCGGCCGTGACCAGAACCCGCCCCTCTACGCGGCCTCGCGGAAGCCGATGCGGCGGAGGGCGTCGGCGGCGTCCCGGTCGAGGAGGGTCGCGGAGGCGCAGCCGCGGGGCGGGCGGCCGGCCTCGACGGCGGCGACGAGCCGGCCGACGGCCCGGCGGTGGCGGGCGAAGGCGTACGCGGAGACGCCGCGGCCCCGCTCGCGCTGGCCGGCCCGGGCGGTGTCCGGGGTGACGTCGAGGAGGACCAGGTGGAGGGCGCGGCCCCGGCGGGCGGCGGCACGGGCGAGCCAGCCGCGCACCCAGGACTGGGTGCCGCAGTCGTGGACGACGACCCCGGCGCCGGAGCGCAGGGCGCGGTACAGCCCGGCGTAGTGCGCGATCCGGACCAGCGGGCGGTAGAGGGCGTACGGCAGGAGGCGGGGCATCCGGGCCTCCCAGCGCTCGCGGGCGTCCTGGGAGTCGATGCCGCGGCCGGCGGCGGCCCGCCGGAGCAGCGTGGACTTGCCGCTGCCGGGCAGTCCGGAGACGACCACGACGTCGCCGGCGGCGAAGACGAGGACGCGCGGGCCGCGTCCGCCGCGGTCGCGCAGGTCCCGCACGACGCGCCCGTGCGGGCGCGTCCGGGCGCGGGCCCGCTGGGCCGGTATGGCGGCGTCGCCCGCGAAGACGCCGGTGTGCTGGATCCTCATCGCTGCTCTCCCCCTGTCGGGCCCCGGGAGACGTACCGGGAGACCTCACGGAGACCCTTGCCCACGAAGTGTAAAGAAACGGTAATCCGAGACAAGCGATTTGCGGCGCCGACACCGCGTGCGATGATGTGCGCGCCAGGCGCGCGCAGCGCCCCACAACCGCATACCGGCCGCTCGAATCCGCGCGGGAGAGTTCCGGACAGGCCCTGGGCCGTCCGGGCGCCGAAGGAGCAAGACCCTCCCTTGAATCTCTCAGGCCCCGTACCGCGTGGATGAGGCAGATCTGAAAAGCGGGACACCCTGTGTGTCCCCACCCAAGGTGCAAGCCGGGGATGCCCCCGGTGAACCTCTCAGGTTCCATGACAGATGGGGAGGACGTCCTCGCCCGTCATGTGTTTCGTCACCGATCACGCCCTTGGGACCCGGGAGCCACCTTCCATGAGCACTGCCCCCCGCCTGACCGCCCTCGATGCCCTGCATCGTTCGCTGGGCGCGACCATGACCGACTTCGCGGGCTGGGACATGCCGCTGCGGTACGCCAGCGAGCGCGACGAGCACAACGCCGTCCGCACCAGGGCCGGCCTCTTCGACCTCTCCCACATGGGCGAGATCACCGTCACCGGCCCGCAGGCCGTCGACCTGCTCGACTACGCCCTGGTCGGCAACATCTCCACGGTGGGCAACGGCCGCGCCCGCTACACGATGATCTGCCAGGAGGACGGCGGCATCCTCGACGACCTGATCGTCTACCGCCTCGGCGAGACCGAGTACATGGTCGTCGCCAACGCCTCCAACGCCCAGGTCGTCCTCGACGCGCTCGTCGCCCGCTCGCAGCACGACGGGGGGTTCGACGCCGAGGTCCGCGACGACCGCGACGCGTACGCCCTGATCGCCGTGCAGGGCCCCGAGTCCCCCGGCATCCTGAAGCAGCTCACCGACGCCGACCTGGACGGCCTGAAGTACTACGCGGGCCTCCCCGGCACCGTGGCCGGCGTGCCCGCGCTGATCGCCCGCACCGGCTACACCGGCGAGGACGGCTTCGAGCTCTTCCTGAAGCCGGAGCACGCCGAGGGCGTGTGGAAGGCGCTGACCGAGGCCGGCCAGGGCGTCGGCCTCATCCCCTGCGGCCTGTCCTGCCGCGACACGCTGCGCCTGGAGGCGGGCATGCCGCTGTACGGGCACGAGCTCACCACCTCCCTCACCCCCTTCGACGCCGGTCTCGGCCGGGTCGTGAAGTTCGAGAAGCCGGGCGACTTCGTCGGCCGCAAGGCGCTGGAGGCTGCCGCCGAGCGCGCCGAGGCCGCCCCGCCGCGCAAGCTGGTCGGTCTGGTCGCCGAGGGCCGCCGCGTCCCGCGCGCCGGCTTCCAGGTCGTCGCCGGCGGCGAGGTCGTCGGCGAGATCACCTCCGGCGCGCCGTCCCCGACGCTCGGCAGGCCGATCGCGATGGCGTACGTCGACGCGGCGCACGCCGCCCCCGGCACCGAGGGTGTAGGGGTGGACATCCGCGGCACCCACGAGCCCTACGAGGTCGTGGCGCTGCCGTTCTACAAGCGCCAGAAGTGACGCATTCGTCTCACCCCGCGTCTCACCCCGCAAGACCCGCGTACATCCGCACTCCCCCGATCCAGGAGAATCAGGCCATGAGCAACCCCCAGCAGCTTCGCTACAGCAAGGAGCACGAGTGGCTGACGGACGCCGTTGACGGCGTCGCCACCGTCGGCATCACCGAGCACGCGGCGAACGCGCTCGGCGACATCGTGTACGTCCAGCTCCCCGAGGTCGGCGCCACCGTGACCGCGGGCGAGGAGTGCGGCGAGCTGGAGTCGACCAAGTCCGTGAGCGAGCTGTACTCCCCCGTCACGGGCGAGGTCGTCGAGGCCAACCAGGACGTCGTGGACGACCCGGCGCTGGTCAACACCGCTCCGTTCGAGGGTGGCTGGCTGTTCAAGGTGCGCATCTCGGACGAGCCGGGCGACCTGCTCTCCGCCGACGAGTACACCGCCTTCACCGCAGGCTGACCGAGACCCCCTAGGGATCGCTTCATGTCGCTTCTGAACACTCCCCTCCACGAGCTGGACCCCGACGTCGCCGCCGCCGTCGACGCCGAGCTCCGCCGTCAGCAGTCCACCCTCGAGATGATCGCGTCGGAGAACTTCGCTCCGGTCGCGGTCATGGAGGCCCAGGGCTCCGTCCTCACCAACAAGTACGCCGAGGGCTACCCGGGCCGCCGCTACTACGGCGGCTGCGAGCACGTCGACGTGGCCGAGCAGATCGCGATCGACCGGATCAAGGACCTGTTCGGCGCCGAGTACGCCAACGTGCAGCCGCACTCCGGCGCCTCCGCCAACCAGGCCGCGCTCTTCGCGATCGCCCAGCCGGGCGACACGATCCTCGGTCTCGACCTGGCGCACGGCGGCCACCTCACCCACGGCATGCGCCTGAACTTCTCGGGCAAGCAGTTCAACGTGGTCGCGTACCACGTGGACGAGGCCGGCCTGGTCGACATGGCCGAGGTCGAGCGCCTCGCCAAGGAGCACCGCCCGAAGGTGATCATCGCCGGCTGGTCGGCGTACCCGCGCCAGCTGGACTTCGCGGAGTTCCGCCGGATCGCCGACGAGGTCGAGGCGTACCTGTGGGTCGACATGGCCCACTTCGCGGGCCTGGTCGCGGCCGGTCTGCACCCGAACCCGGTCGAGTACGCGGACGTGGTCACCTCCACGACCCACAAGACCCTGGGCGGCCCGCGCGGCGGCATCATCCTGGCGAAGAAGGAGTTCGCGAAGAAGCTGAACTCCTCGGTCTTCCCCGGTTTCCAGGGCGGCCCGCTGGAGCACGTGATCGCGGCCAAGGCCGTCTCCTTCAAGGTCGCGGCCTCGGAGGAGTTCAAGGAGCGCCAGCAGCGCACCCTGGACGGCGCCCGCGCCCTGGCCGAGCGCCTGGTCCGGGACGACGTCACCGCCCACGGCGTCTCCGTCCTGTCCGGCGGCACGGACGTGCACCTGGTCCTGGTGGACCTGCGCGACTCCGAGCTCGACGGCCAGCAGGCCGAGGACCGTCTCCACGAGGTCGGCATCACGGTCAACCGGAACGCCGTTCCGAACGACCCGCGCCCGCCGATGGTCACCTCCGGCCTGCGCATCGGCACGCCGGCCCTCGCGACCCGCGGCTTCCAGGCCGAGGACTTCGCCGAGGTCGCCGACGTCATCGCCGAGACCCTGAAGCCCGGTTTCGACGCGGACAAGGCCGCGGCGCTGAAGGCCCGGGTGACCGCCCTGGCCGACAAGCACCCGCTGTACCCCGGCCTGAAGTAATTTCGTACGCTTTAGTTCCGGTTTCATTCGTACGAAGCTCCGGGGCACCGCGCACACTGGACAGTGAGCGCGGTGCCCCACCCCTTTGCCCCCGTGCCCCCGCCCCGTGCGCTTTTCTGCATCACCCCGGCAGACAACGGCGTCTAGCCCCCACAAGGAGTCCTCCCGTGGCCATCTCGGTCTTCGACCTGTTCTCGATCGGCATCGGCCCGTCCAGCTCCCACACGGTGGGCCCGATGCGCGCGGCCCGGATGTTCGCCCGCCGGCTGAAGAACGAGGGCCTGCTCGCCCACACGGCGAAGGTGCGGGCGGAGCTGTACGGCTCGCTCGGCGCCACCGGCCACGGGCACGGCACCCCGAAGGCGGTCCTCCTCGGCCTGGAGGGCAACTCGCCGCGCACGGTCGACGTCGAGCACGCCGACGAGGAGTTCGAGCGGATCAAGGCGAGCGGCCGGATCAACCTGCTGGGCGCCCACGACATCCCCTTCGACTTCGACGCCGACCTGGTCCTGCACCGGCGCAAGGCGCTGCCGTACCACGCCAACGGCATGACGGTCTTCGCGTACGACGCCGAGGGCGGGCTCGTCCTGGAGAAGACGTACTACTCCGTCGGCGGCGGCTTCGTCGTGGACGAGGACGCGGTGGCGGGCGAGAACCCGATCATCCCGGACGACACCGTCCTGAAGTACCCCTTCCGCACCGGCGACGAGCTGCTCCGGCTCGCCAAGGAGACCGGCCTGTCGATCTCCTCGCTGATGATGGAGAACGAGAAGGCGTGGCGCACCGAGGACGAGATCCGCGCGGGCCTGCTGGAGATCTGGCGGGTCATGCAGTCCTGCGTCTCGCGCGGCATGTCCCGCGAGGGCATCCTGCCGGGCGGCCTGAAGGTCCGCCGGCGCGCGGCGACCTCGGCCCGCAAGCTGCGCTCCGAGGGCGACCCGGCGGCGCACGCGATGGAGTGGATCACCCTCTACGCGATGGCGGTGAACGAGGAGAACGCGGCGGGCGGCCGGGTGGTCACCGCCCCGACGAACGGCGCGGCCGGCATCATCCCCGCCGTCCTGCACTACTACATGAACTTCGTGCCCGGCGCCGACGAGGACGGCATCGTGCGCTTCCTGCTCGCGGCGGGCGCGGTCGGCATGCTCTTCAAGGAGAACGCGTCGATCTCCGGCGCCGAGGTCGGCTGCCAGGGCGAGGTCGGCTCGGCCTGCTCGATGGCGGCGGGCGCGCTCGCCGAGGTCCTGGGCGGCTCCCCCGAGCAGGTGGAGAACGCCGCGGAGATCGGCATGGAGCACAACCTGGGCCTGACCTGCGACCCGGTCGGCGGCCTGGTCCAGATCCCGTGCATCGAGCGCAACGGCATGGCGGCGGTCAAGGCCGTCACGGCGGCGAAGATGTCGATGCGCGGCGACGGCAGCCACCTGGTCTCCCTCGACAAGGTCATCAAGACCATGAAGGAGACGGGCGCGGACATGAGCGTGAAGTACAAGGAGACCGCGCGCGGCGGTCTCGCGGTGAACATCATCGAGTGCTGAGCGCGCCCGCGCGCACCCGACGAACGGCCGGTCCCGCCCCCACGGGACCGGCCGTCTCCCGTTCGGGTCAGAAGCGGACCCAGAGGACGTAGACGTCCGGGCGGCTCGGGGCGAAGGGCTCGCAGAAGTAGATCTTGCCCCACATCCACTCGCCGGCCTGGCCCGCGGCCTGGCACTCGGCGTACGAGGAGTGGTGGCTGCGCGGGTAGAAGCCGGGGCCGGCGGCCTCGGCGGTGCCCGCGGCGCCGAGGGCGAGGGCTCCGGCGGTGGCCGCGGTGGTGAGGGCGGCTGCGACGCGACGGTACATGGCATGTCCTCCTGAAATGAACGATGCGATGTGGTGCGGTGGGTTTCGCTCCGGCTGCGCAGCCGGGGGAAACGTATCGGCGCGCACCCCTGCGGGCAATAGGTCCAGACCAATCTCCGCGCGGATGTCCGGATTCCGGGTCCACGGCCGGTTTCCGCCGGTAGGGTCCCGATCATGACCATGACCACGGATGCCGGAGACGCCGCATGCCTCGACCTGACCCGCACCTTGCGCCGCCGGGGGGTCGTCGTGCTCTCCGTCTTCGGGATGGTGTGGGCGCTCGCGGGCGGCTCGGGGCTGCCCTCCCCCGGGCTCGCGGTCGCCGGGGTGCTCGGCGCGCTGCTGGCGGCCGGGACGCTGGTCGCCGGCCGCCGCCGGACGGCCGGCGAGGTGACCAGGCCGGTGCGGCTGCCGGAGCGGTGGAACCGCGGGGTGGGCGTGGTGAACGCCGCGGAGGCGGCCGCGATCGTCGGCGTCGTCGCCGGCGCGAACGCCTCCGGGCACCCGGAGTGGATCCCGGTCGGCGTCTGCCTCGCCGTGGGCCTGCACTTCTTCCCGCTGGCCCGGCTCTACGACCAGCGTCAGTACGGCTGGGTCGCGGCGGCCCTGACGGCCCTGGCGGCGATCGGCGGGGGCCTGCTGGCCGGCGGACTGTCCGCGGAGGCCGTACGGGTCGTGGTGGGACTCCCCGCGGCCCTGGCGCTGTGGGGCACCGCCCTGCTGGTGGCGCGCGACTGACGGACCGGAGGCGGCTCAGAAGAGCAGCCAGCGCGGGTCCGGCACCACCGTGAGCAGTGCGGAGAGCGCCACGACCACGGCGAGCACGCCGAGTTCGACCCGGGCCGGGCGCCGGGCGTCGCCGCCGGAGAGCAGCCGGGAGCGGGCCGCGAGGGCGAGCAGGCTGGCGGCGCCGAAGAGGGCGAGCTTCACCAGCAGGACCCTGCCGTACGCGGTGGTGAGCACGGCCTCCAGGGGCAGCCGGCGCACCGTGGAGACCGTGCCGGTGACGGTGAGGGCGGCGTAGGCCCAGGCAGCCGCCCTGGCGTACCGCCGCAGCACCTCGCGTCCGCCGCCGCGCACCCGCAGCACGCGCAGCACGTACAGCAGGGTGCCCGTCCACAGCGAGGCGGCGGCGAGGTGGACGACGGTGAGTCCGGTGCCGAGGCCGGGGCCGGCGGTCTCGGGGTGGGCGCGCAGCGCCTCGGCGAGGACGGCGGCGGCGAGCGGCAGGGCGGCGAGGGCGGGGCGCCGGGAGGCGGCGCAGAGCGCGGCGAGCAGGCAGGCGTTGGCGGTGACGAGGAGCAGCCGGCCCTCGCGGAGCCCGTAGACGACGGGGAGGCTCAGTCCGCTGACGGCGGCCAGGAGGAGCAGGAGGCCGGCGGAGGAGGCCGCGGCGAGCAGGGCGCCGGGGGCGGCGAGGGGGCGCGGCAGGGGGCCGCTGCCGGCGATCCGGGCGCCGGCGAGTTCGCCGATGGCGACGGCGAGGCCGGCCAGGAGGAGCACCCGGAGCAGGGCGGTGGCGCCGGCCGCGGGTATGCGCAGTTCGCCGGTGCCCGTGCGGGCGAGTCCGGCGCCGAGGGCGGCGACGGCGAGGACGGCGACGAGGACCGCGGCGGCGGCGAGGGCGGCGGCGGTCGGACGGTTCGGGGTGCCGAGGGGTCCGGGGAGCGTCACCGGACGATCGTCACCGAGCCCGGGACGGGCGGCAACTCAGGGTGAGCGCCGCCCGGTCCCGGCCCCGCGGCAGGTCAGGCGCGGGTCACGCCTTGCTCAGGTGGGACCAGAACTCGTCCCACGACAGGCGGCCGTCGCCGTTGTCGTCGCGCTGCTTGATGAGGGCCTCGGCCACCGTCTCGGTGACGTTGAAGTCGCCCAGCTGGGCCATGACGCTCTTGTACTCCGCGGCGGTGATGAAGCCGTCGCCGTCCACGTCGTACCGGTTGAATGCCGTGCGTGCCGACTCGATGTCCGCCACTGCTTCCGCCCCTTCTCGGTGCTGTTCTGACGGGGGTCAGATTAACCGCCCCCGGGACTGCCGGATGATGGCGGTATGAACAGTGACCTGGCACGGATCCTGGAGGCGGCGGCGGGCGGGGTCTTCCCGGCCATGGACGGGGGGACGACGGTGGTCGCCCAGCCCGACCGGCGGGACGCCGGGGTGCTGGCCTTCACGGCCCATTCGGTGGTCTTCGCGGACGTGGACCCGGACTGGGTGCGGGCGGAGCTGGTCGCGACCGGCAGCGACCCGCTCGCGGCGAGCATGAACCCGGGGTTCCTGGTGCGGCTCATGGAGCGCACCGGCCGCCGGATGAACACGATCGACCTGCTGACGGTCGCCGACGCGCTGCCGGGCCCGCCGCCGGTGGAGCTGCATGAGATCGAGGACCCGGCGCACCCGCGGGTGGCGCGGGCCCTGAAGCACCGGGACGAGGTGCGGGTCTGGGCGGCGGACGGCGGCGTGCTGGTCCTGGGGCGCGGGGTGGCCGGGCGCTGGGAGGCGGCGGTCGAGGTGGACGAGGAGGTGCGGCACCGGGGGCTGGGCCGGGCGCTGGCGGCGGCGGCGCGGCATCTGGCCCCGGGTCCGGTGGTGTGGGCGCAGCAGTCGCCGGGGAACGCGCGGAGCGTGCGGACCTTCCAGGCGGCGGGGTACCGGCCGGTGGCGTCGGAGGCCCTTCTCACCGCCGCGTGAAAACGGTCCACCATGTGGACGATCGAGGGAAACAATCGATGAACCGCATAGTCATTCATGGTTTGCAAGGTGAGTGCCACATGTCACCAACGATTCACAGTTAAAACGTCACTGTTTGTCCTAATTGGTGACCATAGGGGCGTTTGGCGGTGTGGCCCGCCGTCTGTCATAGTCGAGGCAACGACCCCCATTGACCCGGGCCAGGTCGTCCAAGCGGCCGTGGATACACCCCCCCGTCCACGGCGCATCACACGGAAGCCCCCAGCAGCCCCACCACGGCGCACGGGGGCTTCCGTGCGTTCCGGGACGGACGGGAGCGGAAGGGGGCCGGACGGGGACCGGACCGGGGCCGGCTCAGCGGTCGGTGACCCGCATCTCGAACCAGGTGGTCTTGCCGCGCGGCCCGAGGTCCACGCCCCACCGGTCGGAGAGCTTGTCGACGAGGAAGAGGCCCCGGCCGCTGACGTCGAGCTCGCCCACCGGCATCAGGCAGGGCAGCCCGCGCGAGGGGTCGCGCACCTCCATCCGGACCCGGCCCGGACGGCGCTGCGCGCGCAGCACGAAGACCCGGGCGCCGGTGTGCCGGACCGCGTTGCCGACCAGCTCGGAGACGAGCAGGACGGCGTGCTCGGCGAGGGTCGGGCCGAGCGCCCAGTGCCGGAGCATCACGTACTGGGTCATCCGCCGGGCGATCCGGGCGGACTGCGGCAGCGACGGGAGGCGGACGTCCGTCTCCGCGGGATTGCCGTACTCCGCCATCGCCGCGAGGGCCTCCTCGTCCTCCAGGGTCGGTGTCCACCGTGGGACGGGGACGCCGCCCTGCCGTGGTTGTTCCCTGCTCTCCAGGCCCGCCATGCCCCCATGATGGGGGCATGGCGGGCCGCGCGGGGGCCGTTCCGGCGGAATGACCCCCGCGCGGCGGCGCGTCGCCGTGACGGGCCGTCGGATCCGCGGGGATCAGGCGAACTTCGCCTTGCCCGGCCCCTCCTCGACGAAGCTGCGCATCCCGGTCTCCCGGTCCGCGGTGGCGAACAGCGCGGAGAACCAGGTCCGTTCGAGGGCGAGACCGGTGTCGATGTCGGTCTCCAGGCCCTGGTCGACCGCCTCCTTCGCGGCGCGCAGCGCCACCGCCGGGCCCTGGGCGAGCTTCGCCGCCCAGGCGTGCGCCTGCTCGTACACCTCGGCGGCCGGGACGACCCGGTCGACCAGGCCGAGCGCGAGCGCCTCGTCGGCCTTCACCATCCGGCCGGTGAAGATGAGGTCCTTGGCCCTGGAGGGGCCGACCAGGCGGGAGAGCCGCTGGGTGCCGCCGGCGCCGGGGATCAGGCCGAGGAGGATCTCGGGCTGGCCGAGCTTGGCGTTGTCGGCGGCGATCCGGTAGTCGGCGCAGAGGGCGAGCTCGCAGCCGCCGCCGAGGGCGTAGCCGGTGATCGCGGCGACGACCGGCTTGGGGATGCGGGCGACGGCGGTGAAGGAGTCCTGGAGCGCGCGCGACCGCTCGACCATGGCCACGTGGTCCATGACCTGCATCTCCTTGATGTCCGCGCCGGCCGCGAAGACCTTCTCGCCGCCGTACAGGACCACGGCGCGCACGTCGTCGCGGTCGGTGGCCTCCCGGGCCAGCTCGCGCAGCCGGTCCTGGGTGGCAATGTCCAGCGCGTTCATCGGCGGGCGGTCGAGGCGGATCGTGCCGACGCCGTCGGCGACTTCGAGGTTCACAGTCATGGGGAAGAGGTTAGTGGGCGTTAACGCGGAAGGGCCCGGTGCCGTTGCTCACAGGGTGAGCGGCACCGGGCCCTTCGCGCGGGCGGGGGACCTTACGCGGTCCACTCCTCCCAGGAGAGGTTCCAGCCGTTCAGGCCGTTCTCCGGCTTGATCTGCTTGTCCTTGGAGTTCTTCACGACGACGACGTCACCGATGATCGACTTGTCGAAGAACCAGGCGGCCGGGGTGGAGCTGTCGCCCGCGCCCCGGGTGTCCGAGAGGCCGACGCAGCCGTGGCTGACGTTCTGGGAGCCGAAGGTGGACTTCGGGGCCCAGTAGTTGCCGTGCACGAAGGTGCCGGAGGTGGACAGGCGCATGGCGTGCGGCACGTCCTTGATGTCGTACTCGCCGCCGAAGCCGACGGTGGCCCCGTTCATGCGGGTCACCTTGTACTTCTCGCTGATGACCATCTGGCCGTTGTACGTGGTCGTGGACGGGGCGCCCGCGGTGATCGGCAGGGTCTTGATGACCGCGCCGTCGCGCTCGACCACCATCGTCTTGGCGCTCGCGTCGACCGTGGAGACCTGGCGGCGGCCGATGCTGAAGGAGTACGTCTTCTTCTGCTTGCCGTAGACGCCCGGGCGGCCCTCGACGCCGTCGAGGTTCAGCTCGACGGTGACCTTGGTGCCGGCCTTCCAGTACTCCTCGGGGCGGAAGTCGAGGCGGTCGTTGCCGAACCAGTGGCCCTCGATCTCGACGGCCGGCTCGGCCGTCACCTTGATGGCCTTCTCCACGGCCTCCGGGTCGGTGATGCCCCGGGTGAAGTTGATGGAGACCGGCATGCCGACGCCGACGGTCGTGTCGGCCTCCGGCGTGTAGTGGCCGATGAAGGTGTTCTTCGGGACCAGCGTGGTGAAGGTGGTGTCCTTGGCCGACTCGCGGCCTGCGGCGTCCTTCGCGATCGCGTGGACCTTGTACTGCGTGCCCGCCGACAGGTGGGCCAGCGGCTCCCAGCTGGCGCCGTCCGCCGCGATCCTGCCCTCGATCGCGGTGCCCTTGGAGTCGGCGACGGTCACCGTCGTCAGCCTGCCCTGCTCGGCGGTGACCTTGAGGGCCCCGCTGGTGGCGACCGAGTCGGCGCCGTCCTTCGGCAGGACGGTCACGACCGCCTGGGAGGCGGCGTTGTCCGGGGCCCCGGTCTCCCGGCCGGCGCCGGGGTCCGGAGCGGTCCGGGCCGGCTCCTCGCCGCCGCACGCGGTCAGCACCAGCAGCAGTGCGCCCGTGGCCAGGGCTCCGAGGCGGACGCTCCGCCGCCGTGCCGACGCCCCCGATATCGGCTGCCCGTTCACTATGGTCTTCTCCCCTCGCACGACCCGGCATCGGCCGGGCCCCACCCCCTGTGCGCACGTCCCGCGCACGGCGCTAGATAATCACACCGCAAGACACGAAAGCTCCACGTGAATGTCACCGTTCAGTCCCAGTCGGGACGGACCGGGAGGCAGCCGGGGAGCGCCGCGCGTCCGGCCCCCGCCCGGCACCGCCGGCCGCCCCCTCCCGGAGGTCTTCGGCCGCCCGCCCCTGCGCCGTCAGTCGAGCGCGGACCCCTCCTTCCAGCGCTTCCAGTCCAGGTTCCAGCCGCCCAGGCCGTTGTCCGGGGAGACCTTCCGGTCCTGGGAGTTGACCACCTCCACGACGTCCCCGATCAGGCTCCGGTCGAAGAACCAGCCCGCCGGGGTGTCCGCCCCGCCGCCCTTCACGTCCCGCAGCCCCACGCAGCCGTGGCTGACGTTGGCCGAGCCGAAGGTGGCGGGGTCGGCCCAGTAGTTGCCGTGGATGAAGGTGCCGGACTCGGTGAGCCGCATGGCGTGCGGCACGTCCTTGATGTCGTACTCGCCGCCGAAGCCGACCGTGGCGCCGTTCATCCGGGTCACGTCGTACAGCTCGGTCACCACCATCCTGCCGTTGTACGTGGTGGTCTTCGGCGCGCCCGCGGTGATCGGCAGGGTGGCGAGGAGCCGCCCGTCCCGCCGCACCTCCATGGTGTGTGCGGC
Organism: Streptomyces filamentosus; assembly: GCF_014654895.1. GTDB lineage: Bacteria > Actinomycetota > Actinomycetes > Streptomycetales > Streptomycetaceae > Streptomyces > Streptomyces filamentosus. Next base: position 1,209,730 of record NZ_BNBE01000001.1, read on the forward strand.
GGCGTCGACCAGGGAGACCTGGGAGCGGCCGACCGTGAAGCCGACCGTCTTGCGCTGGATGCCGTAGACGCCGGGGGCCCCCTCGACGTCCCGCAGTCCCAGCTCGACCGTCACCTTCGTGCCGGGCGCCCAGTACGCCTCGGGGCGGAAGTCGAGCCGCTCCTTGCCGAACCAGTGGCCGGAGACCTCCACAGGCGGGTCGGCGGTGACCCGGATGGCCCGCTCCACCTCCGCGCGGTTCTCGACCGGCCGGCTGAAGCCGAAGGAGACGATCATCCCGGCGCCGACCGTGGAACGGTTCTCCGGGGTGAAGTAGCCGATGAAGCGGCTCTCCGGGACCACCGTCGTGAAGGTGGTGTGCCGGGCCGAGCGGCGGCCGTGCGCGTCGAGCGCCACCGCGTCCACGCTGTACTTCGCGGCGAGCGCGAGCCGGGTGCCCTCGGCGGGCCGCCAGCGCAGCCCGTCGGTCCCGATCGCGCCGGGGACGGCGGAGCGGCGCCCGTCCGCCACCTGGGTCACGCTCACCCGTTCGAGCCGCCCGCTGTCCACCCGTACCTCCAGCGGCCCGTCCGCGGGCACTCCCCCGCTGCCGTCCTCCGGGCTGACCCGGATCACGTCCCCGGGGGCCCTGGCCTGGCCCGGGAGACCCGGGACGCCGCCCCCTCCCCCGTCCGGTCCGGTGCAGCCGGCGAGGCCCGCGAGGAGCCCCGCGACCGCGAGGAGACGCCCTGCCCGTTCCCATACACGTGTCACGCGTGGCCCAACGACGACCCCCCTCCAGGGGAAACGTGCGGGCGGGCCATGTTGGGGGGACGGCCGGGCGGGCACAACAAGGGGGAAGTGCCGGGATGACGAGGGTGCGGGAGGACGCGCGGGGCGGGGGCCGGGACGCCCCCGCCCCGGCACGCGGGCCCCGCCGGAGCCGCGGGAGGCCAGGGCGGTGTCGAGCGCAGCCGAACAGCAGGCGGTACCGGAGCGCGCCCCGGGGCGGCCCGCGCCCCCCGTGTGGCCGGGGACGCCCACCCCCCTGGGCGCCCGCTGCCGGGTCGGCCCGGACGGCGTCCGGGGCACCAACTTCGCGCTGTGGGCGGGCGGTGCCGAGGCCGTGGAGCTCTGCCTCTTCGCGCCGGACGGCACCGAGACCCGGCTGCCGCTGACCGAGCTCACCCACGAGATCTGGCACGGCTTCGTGCCCGGGATCGGCCCCGGACAGCGGTACGGCTACCGGGTGCACGGCCGCTGGGACCCGTGGACCGGCGCCCGCTGGAACCCGGCGAAGCTGCTCCTCGACCCGTACGCCCGCGCCGTCGACGGGGACTTCGCGCTGCCGCCCGAGGTGTACGGGCACGTGCGGGACTGGCCGCAGCAGCACGTCGCCGACACCGTCCGCGACGAGCGGGACTCCGCCCCGCACGTGCCCAAGGGCGTCGTCGTGCGGGACGACGACGACTGGTCCGACGACCGCAGGCCCAAGACGCCCTGGCAGGACTCGGTCATCTACGAGCTGCACGTCAAGGGCTTCACCGCCCGGCACCCCGGCATCCCCGAGCACCTGCGGGGCACCTACGCGGGCCTCGCCCACCCGGCCGCGGTCGACCACCTCGTACGCCTCGGGGTGACGGCCGTCGAACTGCTGCCGGTCCACCAGTTCGCCCACGAGGACCACCTGCTGCGCCGCGGCCTCACCAACTACTGGGGCTACAACTCGATCGGCTACTTCGCCCCGCACGCCGGCTACTCCTCCTCCGGCACCACCGGGCAGCAGGTCGGCGAGTTCAAGCGGATGGTGCGGGCGCTGCACGCGGCCGGCATCGAGGTCATCCTCGACGTCGTCTACAACCACACGGCGGAGGCGGGCGAGCTGGGCCCCACCCTGTCGCTCAAGGGCATCGACAACCGCGGCTACTACCGGCTCCAGTCCGACGCCCGCAGGTACGCCGACTACACCGGCTGCGGCAACACCCTGCACGTCGTCCAGCCGCAGGTGCTCCGGCTCATCACCGACAGCCTGCGCTACTGGGTCACCGAGATGGGCGTCGACGGCTTCCGCTTCGACCTGGCGGCGGCGCTGGCCCGGTCCATGCACGACGTCGACATGCTCTCCCCCTTCCTCGCCGTCATCGCCCAGGACCCGGTGCTGCGCCGGGTCAAGCTCATCGCCGAGCCGTGGGACGTCGGCAACGGCGGCTACCAGGTCGGCTCCTTCCCGCCGCTGTGGACCGAGTGGAACGACCGCTACCGGGACGCCGTGCGGGACTTCTGGCGCGGCGCCCTGCCCGACGTCCGGGACCTCGGCTACCGCCTGTCGGGCTCCAGCGACCTGTACGCCTGGGGCGGCCGCCGCCCCTACGCCTCCGTCAACTTCGTCACCGCCCACGACGGCTTCACCCTGCGCGACCTCGTCACGTACGAGCGCAAGCACAACGAGGCCAACGGCGAGGGCAACCGCGACGGCACCCACGACAACCGCTCCTGGAACTGCGGCGCCGAGGGCGAGACCGACGACCCGGAGATCGGCGCGCTGCGGCTGCGGCAGCTGCGCAACCTGCTCACCACGCTGCTGCTCTCCACCGGCGTGCCGATGCTCGTCGCGGGCGACGAGATGGGCCGCACCCAGGGCGGCAACAACAACGCGTACTGCCAGGACAACGAGATCGGCTGGCTCGACTGGTCCCTCCCCGAGGACCCGGGCCGCGCCCAGCTCCTCGCCCTCACGCGCCGGCTGCTCGCCCTGCGCCACCGCCACCCGGTGCTGCGCCGGCGCGCCTTCTTCTCCGGCCGGCCGCAGGGCGCCGACGGGCTGCGGGACCTCGCCTGGTTCGGCCCCGACGGCGCCGAGATGACCGAGCGGGACTGGTACGCCCCCTCCGCCACCCTCGCCCTCTACCTGTCCGGGCGGGACATACCGGGCCGGGACGAGCGCGGCGAGCAGGTCCTCGACGACAGCTTCCTCGCCGTGCTCCACGCGGGCCCGCGCCCCCTGGACTTCCGGCTCCCCGGACCCCCGTGGGCGCACGCCTACGAACGGGTCCTGGACACCGCCCTGGAGGACCAGACCGCGCCCCCGGGCACCCGCCACCCCGGCGGGTCGGTGCTGGCGGTGGGCGCCCGGTCGGTGGTGCTGCTGCGGGTGGCGGAGTGAGGCGGCGGCTCCGGAGGGCTCCCGGGCCGGACGGGCGCCGGGCCGCGGGGTCCCCGGCCCGGCCACCGCGGCGCGACGGCGGTGGCCGGGGCGGGGGCGGGGTGCGCCTCCCCGTGGCGGGCCGGGGCGCGGTCCGCCGGGCACCCCCGCGCGGGGTCGTCGGCTGCCGCTCCCCCCGTGGACGGCCCCGCGCGTCCGATCAGTGTGGGGCGGGGCGGGGGCGGTGTCGTCGGCTTCCGGCGCACGGTTCGTAGGCACCGGGCGCACGGCGGGGGCATTCGGAAGACGGGCGTCCGAAAATCGGGTGAGGCGTGTCAGTGGTGACTCATAGAGTCGGACCTGATGCCCGAGAAACCTGACACCCCCGACGCCCCCGGCCCCTCCGACGTCCCCGGCACCGCGGGGGGCCGGCCCGCCGGCCGTTCGGCCGTGCGGGTGCTGCTGCGGCTGTGGCCGTACCTCCGGCCCGTGCGCGCGCGGTTCTTCACCGCCGCCCTCGTCGCGATCGTCGCCTCCTGCCTGTCGCTGGTCATCCCGCTGGTCCTGAAGTGGCTGGTGGACGGGCCGGTCGCGGACCGCGACCCCGGCGGGGTGTGGCTGGGGGCGCTGTACCTGCTGCTGCTCGGCTTCACCGAGGCGGCGCTCTTCGGCCTCCGGCGGTGGCTGGTGGCCCGTCCGCTGTCCTCCGTGGAGGCGCGGATGCGGGAGGACCTGTACGGCCGGCTCCAGCGGCTGCCGATCGCCTTCCACGACCGGTGGGCCTCGGGGCAGTTGCTCTCGCGCGGCACCACCGACCTCATGATCATCCGGATGTTCCTGGCCTTCCCGCTGACCTTCCTCCTGGTCAACGCCGTGACGATCGCGGCGGGCTGCGCGCTGCTGCTCGCCCAGGACCTGTCGCTCGGGCTGGTGCTGCTGACACCGGTGGTGCCGGTGGTGGTGCTCTGCTCGTACTTCGAGCGGCGGTACGGGGTGGTGGCCCGGCGCGCCCAGGACCAGGTGGGCGACCTGACGACGGTGGTGGAGGAGAGCGTCCTCGGCATCCGGATCGTCAAGGGCTTCGGCCGGCACCGCAGCCAGGCGGAGTCCTTCCGCCGGCTCGCGGAGCTGCTGCGCTCCACGGAGCTGTCCAAGGCGCGGCTCCTCGCCACGATCTGGGCGCTGATCACGGTCCTGCCGGAGCTGGCGATCGGCGCCGCGCTGGTGCTCGGCTCGGTGCGGGTCGCGGACGGCGACCTGTCGGCGGGCACCCTGGTGGCCTTCCTGTCGACGGCGCTGGCGCTGCGCTGGCCGGTGGACTCGATCGGCTTCCTGCTGGCGATGAGCCAGGAGGCGGTGACGGCGACGGAACGGTACTTCGAGGCGATGGACGCGGAGGAGGAGCGGGACGCGGCCGCCCCGGCGGCGGCGGAGCCGGTCGCCGACGGGCTGCGCTTCGAGGGCGTGTCGTTCCGCTTCCCGGACGCCCCGGACGGGTCGCCGCCGGTGCTGGACTCCGTCGACCTGCACGTCCGGCCGGGCGAGACGCTGGCGCTCGTCGGGGCCACCGGCTCCGGCAAGACGACGCTGACCGCGCTGGTGCCGAGGCTGCACGAGGCGAGCGGCGGCCGGATCCTCCTGGACGGCGAGGACATCGCCCTGATGGAGCGGGAGCGGCTGCGCACCCTGGTGTCGGTGGCCTTCGAGGAGCCCACCCTCTTCTCGGCGAGCGTCGCCGAGAACGTGCTGATGGGCGCGGGCGCGGCGGCCGGGGAGCCGGAGCTGGCGCGGGCGCTGGGCGTCGCGCAGGCGGACGGTTTCGTCGGGCGGCTGCCCGAGGGCGCCGGGACGCAGGTCGGCGAGCAGGGGCTGAGCCTGTCGGGCGGTCAGCGGCAGCGGCTCGCGCTGGCCCGGGCGGTGGTCGGCCGACCGCGCTTCCTGGTGCTCGACGACCCGCTGTCGGCGCTGGACGTGCACACCGAGGCGCGAGTGGAGGCGGCCCTGCGCGAGGTGCTGAAGGAGACGACGGCGCTGGTCGTGGCGCACCGGCCGTCGACGGTGATGCTGGCCGACCGGGTGGCGCTGCTGTCCGGCGGCCGGATCGCGGCGGTCGGCACCCATCAGGAGCTGCTGCGGAGCAGCGCGGAGTACGCCTGGCTGATGTCGGGCGAGGGCACGGGCGAGGGAGACGGGCGGCGATGACGGAGACCACACTCGCGAAGCCGGTGGAGGACGCCGCGCCGGCCGGGGAGGACGGGGCGGGCGATCCGTTCGACCGGGACGACCTGCCCGCGCCGCGCGGGGCGACCGGGGCGCTGCTGCGCTCGCTGCTGGCCGGGCACCGGTTCCGGGTGGCGGTGGCGGCGGTGGTGCTGCTGGTGAAGGAGGCCGCCGTCCAGGCGGGCCCGCTGCTCGTGGCGTACGCGATCGACCGGGGGGTGCCGGCCTTCCGGGCCGGGGACCACGGGCCGCTGCTCGCGGTGGCGGCGGGTTATCTGCTGTGCGCGGTGGGCGCCGGGGCGCTCCAGTACGTCTTCGTGCGGGGCGCGGCGCGGATCAACCAGGACGTGCTGCTCGACCTGCGGGGGCGGATCTTCCGGCACGCGCAGGTGCTGAGCGTGGACTTCCACGAGCGGTACACCTCGGGGCGGCTGATCTCCCGGTCGACGACGGACGTGGAGTCGCTGCGGGAGCTCCTGTCGGAGGGGCTCCAGGAGCTGATCGGGGTGGTGCTGTCGTTCGTCTCGATCGCGCTGGTGCTGCTCTGGCTGGACCTGGGGATCGGGGCGGTGGCGGTGGCCTCGTTCGGTCCGCTGTACCTGCTGGTGCGGGCGTACCGGCGGCGGGCGGGCGCGGTGTTCGCGGAGCGGTCGACGGCGATCGCCGGGGTCATCGTGAAGTTCGCGGAGACGATGAACGGGATCCGGCCGGTGCGGGCCTTCCGCCGGGAGCGGGTGAACGAGGCGGAGTTCGGGGCGCTCAACCGCCGGCACGAGCGGAGCAACGGCGACGCGCTCCTGGAGATGGCCCGCTACGTGGTGGGCTCGCGGCTCGTGGCGAACACGGCGGTGGCCGGGATGTGCCTGTGGGGCGCCTACCGGGTGGCGGACGGTTCGCTGGAGCTGGGCGTGCTCGCGGCGGCGGTGCTGTACGTGCGGCGGCTCTACGACCCGATCGACCGGCTCGGGATGTTCCTCAACTCGTACGAGTCGGCGGCCGCGTCGCTGGCGAAGATCGCGGGGCTGCTCGCGCAGGAGCCGGGGGTGCCGGAGGCGGTGGCGCCGCGCGCGCTGCCGGAGCGGGCGGGGGCGGAGCCGGGCCGGGAGGTCGTCTTCGACGGGGTGCGGTTCGCGTACCGCACCGGCGGCGAGGTGCTGCCCCGCTTCTCCCTGCGGATCCCGGCCGGGCAGACGGTGGCCGTGGTCGGCGCGACGGGCGCGGGCAAGTCGACGCTGGCGAAGCTGCTGGCCCGCTTCTACGACCCGACGGAGGGCCGGGTGCTGCTCGACGGGGTGGACCTGCGGGAGCTCGCGACGCCCGAACTGCGGCGCGGGGTGGTGATGGTGACACAGGAGGCGTTCCTGTTCTCCGGGACGGTCGCGGAGAACATCGCGATCGGCCGGCCGGACGCGACCCGCGAGGAGATCGAGCGGGCGGCGAAGGCGATCGGCGCGCACGACTTCATCACCGGGCTGCCGGACGGCTACGACACGGACGTGCGGAAGCGGGGCGGCCGGATCTCGGCCGGCCAGCGCCAGCTGGTGGCCTTCGCGCGGGCGCTCCTCGCGGACCCGGCGGTGCTGATCCTGGACGAGGCGACGAGCTCCCTGGACGTGCCGGGCGAGCGGGCCGTGCAGCGGGCGATGGACACGGTCCTCGCGGGCCGCACGGCGGTGGTCATCGCCCACCGGCTGTCCACCGTGGAGGTCGCGGACCGCGTCCTGGTCATGGAGGGCGGCCGGGTCGTCGAGGACGGCTCCCCGGCGGAACTGGTCGGCGGCGAGGGCCGTTACGCCGGTCTCCACCGCGCCTGGCGGGACTCCCTGACGGGCTGACGCACCGGAGTCGCCGCCCGTACCGGTTCCGCCGAGGGGGGCCGTGTACGGGCGGGTCAGCCGAGGGCGAGGACGAGGCCGAGGAGGGCCAGGGGCGGCCCTCCGGCCATGACGAGGCCCGCGCGCAGCCGGAACCGCCAGGGCGGGGGTCCGGCCGCGGCGCCGCCCGGCTCGCCCCGGCGGGCGGCGGCGAGGGCGCGGATCTCGCTCCCGCGGGCCAGGGCCCGGTCGGTCGCGCCCCGGAGGTTGAAGGCGTACCGGGCGCCCGAGACGAACGCGGCGGTCCCGAACGCGCACAGTCCGATCCCGGCGATCATCGGAGCCCCCTCCTTCCCGCCCCTCCCGTCCGCCGGGAGAGGGCCGGGTGGATCATGCCAGGGGCACGGTTCATCCGGCAATCGGCGCGGGAGGTCGGGGCGCGGACGGTCCGCCGATGCGGAAGATCTGCTTCGAGCCGAATGATTCCGGCCATCGGGCAGGTAAAGCCGTCTCGTGTCCGAGGGGCGGGACGATGCCCGGAGGGGGGCGGTCCGGATATCCGCCCCCGGCGGGATCCCCGCACGCGGAACGGGGGGTGACATCCCGTTCATGATCGATGAAACGTCCGGTTAACGAACGCACCCGTACGCGCAGCGGACGACTTCCGGCCAAGTTATTGACGCGCTCCTGACAGATACCGCCGGTAGCTGCCAGTCTCTCCCCCGGCTGATCGCAACCGCGTTCGCCGCATCACCCGCACGTGTGTCACCGCTCTGCTTGCTCCGCCCGGCCCGCCCCACCCAGCGGCCCGGTACCCCCCTCGCAAAAGGAGTTCGCGTGAGAACCACGCCCAGCCGCCGTGCCACCGCGACCGGCGCGCTCATCGCCGCCGCCGCCATGATCGCCGTCGGCGTCCAGACCGGCGCCGCCTCGGCCGACACCTTCGCGGCCGCCCCCCGGGCGCAGTCCGCCGGCAAGGCCAACCCGGGCAAGCTCCCCGCCGACCTCTCCCCCGCCCAGCGCACCGCGCTGATCAAGGCCGCCGACGCCGACAAGGCCGAGACCGCCAAGGAGCTGGGGCTCGGTGCCCAGGAGAAGCTGGTCGTCCGCGACGTGGTCCAGGACCGCGACGGCACCACCCACACGCGCTACGAGCGCACCTACGCGGGCCTCCCGGTCCTCGGCGGCGACCTGATCGTCGCCGAGTCCAAGGCCGGCGCCACCACCGGGGTCACCAAGTCGAGCCGCGCCGAGCTGAAGAACGTCGACCTCAGCGCCGACATCGCCCCGGCCGCCGCCGAGAAGCAGGCCCTCGGCCTCGCCGCCGCGGAGGGCTCGAAGAAGACCGCCGCCGACCGCGCCCCGCGCAAGGTCGTGTGGATGGCCCAGAGCGGCGCCCCCGTCCTCGCGTACGAGACCGTCGTCGGCGGCCTCCAGCACGACGGCACCCCGAACGAGCTGCACGTCGTCACGGACGCCACCTCCGGCGCGAAGCTCTACGAGTGGCAGGCCGTCGAGACCGGCATCGGCAACACGCAGTACAGCGGCCAGGTGACGCTCGGCACCGCGCCCTCGTACACGCTGACCGACACCGGCCGCGGCAACCACAAGACGTACAACCTCAACGGCGGCACCTCGGGCACCGGGACGCTGTTCTCCAACACCACGGACACGTGGGGCAACGGCCTCGCCTCCAACAAGGAGACGGCGGGCGCCGACGCCCACTACGGCGCCGCGCTCACCTGGGACTACTACAAGAACGTGCACGGCCGCACCGGCATCCGCGGCGACGGCGTCGGCGCGTACTCCCGCGTCCACTACGGCAACGCCTACGTCAACGCCTTCTGGCAGGACTCCTGCTTCTGCATGACGTACGGCGACGGCGCCGGCAACGCCAAGCCGCTCACCTCCATCGACGTGGCCGCGCACGAGATGACGCACGGCCTCACCTCGGTGACCGCCAAGCTCGTCTACAGCGGCGAGTCCGGCGGCCTCAACGAGGCCACCTCGGACATCTTCGCGGCGGCCGTCGAGTTCTACGCCAACAACGCCAACGACAAGGGCGACTACCTCGTCGGCGAGAAGATCGACATCCGCGGCAACGGCACCCCGCTCCGCTACATGGACAAGCCGAGCAAGGACGGCTCGTCCAAGGACGCGTGGTACTCGGGCATCGGCTCGATCGACGTCCACTACTCCTCGGGCCCGGCGAACCACTTCTTCTACCTGCTCTCCGAGGGCAGCGGCGTCAAGACCGTCAACGGCGTGACCTACGACTCGCCGACCTCCGACGGCCTGCCGGTCACCGGCATAGGCATCGACAAGGCCCGTCTGATCTGGTTCAAGGCCCTCACCACCAAGTGGGGTTCCTCGACCAACTACGCGGGCGCCCGCACCGGCACGGTCGCGGTCGCCGAGGAGCTGTACGGCGTCGGCAGCCCCGAGTCCCTCGCCGTGCAGAACGCCTGGGCCGCCGTGAACGTCGGCACCCGCCCCGGCACGACCCCGCCCACCGGCAAGGTCTTCGAGAACACCGCCGACGTCACCATCCCGGACTCCCCCGGCGCCGCGGTCACCTCGACGGTCAACGTCACCGGCATCACCGGCAACGCCCCGTCGAACCTCTCCGTCGGCGTGGACATCGTCCACACCTACATCGGTGACCTCGTGGTCGACCTCGTCGCCCCCGACGGCTCGGTCTACAACCTGCACAACCGCACCGGCGGCAGCGCCGACAACATCGTCCAGACCTACACCGTGAACGCCTCCTCCGAGGTCGCCAACGGTGCCTGGAAGCTCCGCGTCCAGGACAAGGCGGGCGCCGACACCGGCTACATCAACGCCTTCAAGCTGACCTTCCCGTAACCCGGGAGGCGAAAGCCCGAAGCGCGCGGGAACACACACGACGGACGCCCGGAGGGACCCTTCCCTCCGGGCGTCCGCCCGTTCACGGCAGCTCCGCCTTGTGGACCAGCCGTCCCGCCACGAAGCACAGCCGGTAGACCGGGAGTTCCGCGAAGACCGTCGTCCGGTAGTAGCGGCACTCGTCCGTGCCCCCCGGCTCGGCCCCCAGCCCCTTCGGCGGGGTCTCCAGCGCGTGGTCCGGCAGGTCCTCCGCGATCTCCGCGTACGCCTGGCCGACCAGCAGCCGCGCGTAGTTGTCGGGCTCCAGGTACGAGCGGGACTGCGACCACACCGCCACGCCCGCCGTCAGCACCGCCAGCGCCGCCAGCAGCGCCAGCGGGATCCAGATCGCCCGCACCAGGTCCGCGCGGACCCGCCGCCGGGCCCGGTCCAGCTCCCGCGCCGAGGTCGGCGCGGGAGGCACCGGCACGGGCGGGCGCCGGGGCAGCACCGCCGTCAGCGCGAAGCCGCCGCCGGGCAGCGGGCCGTGGGCCAGCGTGCCGCCGGCCAGCCGGACCCGCTCGTCGAGTCCGACCAGCCCGGAGCCCCCGGAGGCGGGCGGCCCCGACCCGGTGCCCGGCCCGCTCACCACCCGTACCGTCACCCGCGAGGCGGTCTCCCGCAGCCCGACCGTCACGGCGGCGCCGGGGGCGTGCTTGGCGGCGTTCGTCAGCCCCTCCTGCACCACCCGGTGCAGCGCCCGGCCCGTCATGCCCGGCGGCTCCGGCACGGCGGCGGAGAGCGTCACGTCGAGGCCCGAGGCCCGGGCCCGGTCCACCAGCTCGGCGACGGTCTCGTCCGGCGGGGTCGTCGGCGCCCGGGCGCCCTCCTCCCGCAGCACCCCGATGACGTCCCGGAGGCGTTCGGTCGCCGCCGCGGCGGCCCGGCGCAGATCGCCCGCGGCCCGCTGCTGCTCGGGGCCGAGACCCGGATCCACCTCCAGGACGCCCGCCCGCACCGCGATCAGCGCCAGGTCGTGCCCGAGGGAGTCGTGCATGTCCCCGGCGATCCGCGACCGCTCCCGCAGCCGCTCCCGGTCGGCGACGGCCGCCTGCTCCCGCTCCATCCGGTCGGCCAGCTCCCAGCCGCTGCGCACCAGCCGGTCGTACTGGCGCACGTACCGGCCGACCAGCCACGGCGCCACGATCGCGAGGGCGAGGGCGAGCAGCAGGGCGAACCAGGGGCCGAGGGAGGTGCCGGTGAGCCGGGTGAGCAGCAGCCCCACCGCCGCCACCGCCCCGAAGAGCCACAGCGACCCCCGGGCGTGGTCCTGCCGTCGCCCGGCGAGGTAGCCGAAGGCGACGAGGGCGAGGCTGTACGAGGGGGTGAAGAGCTCCAGGGAGGCGGGCAGGCTCGCCGCGACCGTGACGGCGAGCGGCAGCAGCGGCCACCGGCGGCTGACGGCGACGCAGCCGCCGAGGACGGTGACGCCGACGGCGACCTGGAGCCAGGACCCGCCGTCGGCCGGGTCGGAGCGCAGCAGCACGGGGACGGAGAGCAGCACCCACAGGGTCAGGTCGAAGAGCCGCCGCCGCACCGGGGAGGACTCAGGCACCGGGGCCGCCGTCCTCCCGGGCGTCCGCCACGAGCCCCGCCTCGTGGGCGAGGACCGCGAGCTGGACCCGGTTGCGCAGGCCGAGGCGGGCGAGGACCGCGCTCACGTGCGCCTTCACCGTGCCCTCGACGACGTGCATCCGGGCGGCGATCTCCTGGTTGGAGCAGCCGGCGGCGAGCAGCGAGACGACCTCCCGCTCGCGGCCGGTGAGCGGGGCGAGCCGGGCTCGGGCGGCGGCGGCGCGGGTCAGCCGCTCGCCGCCGAGGGTGTCGATGACCCGGCGGGCGACGGCCGGCGAGAGCGCGGCGCCGCCGGCGGCGACCGCCCGGACCCCGGCGATCAGCTCGCGCGGGTCGCCGGACTTGAGGAGGAAGCCGCCGACGCCGACGCCGAGGGCGCGGGCGATGTAGTCGTCCTCGGAGAAGGTGGTGAGCATGACGACCGCCGTGTCCGGCAGGGTCCGGCGGAGCTCGCCTGCGGCGGCGAGCCCGTCGAGGCGGGGCATCCGGATGTCGAGGAGGGCCACGTCGGGCCGGTGCAGCCGGGCCAGCTCCACCGCCCCGTGCCCGTCCCCCGCCTCCGCGACCACCTCGATCCCGGGGTCGGTGGCGAGGATCGCCCGCACCCCGGCCCGGATCATCGCCTCGTCGTCCGCCAGCAGCACCCTGATCATGCGCTCCAGCCTAGGCCGCGCCTTCCCCGCCGGGCCGGGGCCCCGGTGGGGCCCCGGCCCGGCGGGGCCCCGGTCGGTGGGGCTACCTCAGGAGGACCCCCGCGCCGCCGGGGCCCGCGCCCCCGGTCCCCGGGTCGTCGGGGAGGGCGAGGAGGCCGGGTTCGGCGGGGTGGGCGAGGAGGGGGTGGGCGGGCAGGACGCGGACGGTGCAGCCGAAGGGGCCGGTGCGGTCCAGTTCCAGGGTGCCCGCGTAGGGCTGCCGGCCCTCCAGGTCCGGGCCGCCGGCCGGTTTGAGGGCGACGGTCCGGGTGTCGGTGAGGGAGTCCTGGGCGTCGACCCGGCCGGTGACGGCCTGCACCTCGACGTCGTCCGGGGAGAGTCCGCCGAGCGCGACCCGGACCCGGACGCCGGGGGTGGCGCCCAGTTCGGCCCCGGCCTCGGCGAGGTCGTCGCCGATCTCGACGTGGTCCACCGCCACGCCGGGCCAGGCCGCCCGGACCCGGGCCTTCCAGGCGGCGAGCTCCCGCGCCCGGTCCGGGGTGAGCGCCCGGCGGGCCGCGGCGGCGGGGACGTACAGCCGCTCCACGTACTCGCGGACCATCCGGTCGGCGAGCACCTTCGGGCCGAGGTCGGTGAGGGTGCGGCGGACCATGGCGGTCCAGGCGGCGGGGACGCCGTCGGGGCCGCGGTCGTAGAAGCGGGGGGCGACCCGGCGTTCGATCAGCTCGTAGAGGGCGGCGGCCTCCAGGTCGTCGCGGCGCTCCTCGTCGGCCGCGGCGGCGCCGTCGGCGGTGGGGATGGCCCAGCCGAACTCGGGCTCGTACCACTCGTCCCACCAGCCGTCCAGGACGGAGAGGTTGAGGCAGCCGTTGAGGGCGGCCTTCATGCCGCTGGTGCCGCACGCCTCCAGGGGCCGCAGCGGGTTGTTGAGCCAGACGTCGCAGCCGGGGTAGAGGCCGCGGGCCATCTCCATGCCGTAGTCGGGCAGGAAGACGATCCGGTGCCGGACCCGGGGGTCGTCGGCGAAGCGGACCAGTTCCTGGACCAGCTTCTTGCCGCCGTCGTCGGCCGGGTGGGCCTTGCCGGCGACGACCAGCTGCACCGGCCGCTCGGGGTGGAGCAGCAGGGCGCGCAGTCGGTCCTTGTCGCGGAGCATCAGGGTGAGCCGCTTGTACGAGGGGACGCGGCGGGCGAAGCCGATGGTGAGGACGTCGGGGTCGAGGACGGAGTCGGTCCAGCCGAGTTCGGCGGCGGCCGCGCCGCGCTGCCGCCAGGAGGCCCGCAGCCGGTCGCGGACGTCGGCGACGAGCCGGGCGCGCAGGGTGCGGCGCAGTTCCCACAGTTCGGCGTCGCTCGCGTCGGGGCCGAGGCCGCCGACCTCGGGGGCGGTCCAGGTGGGGGCGTGGACGCCGTTGGTGATGGAGGTGATCGGCACCTCGTCGGCGTCGAACCCCGGCCAGAGTCCGGCGAACATCTCGCGGCTGACGGCGCCGTGGAGGGTGGAGACGCCGTTGGCGCGCTGGGCGAGCCGCAGGCCCATGGCGGCCATGTTGAAGACGCCGCCCTCGCCGCCGAGGGGGGTCTCGTCGCCGAGGGCGAGGATCCGGGCGGTGTCGAGGCCGGGGAGGGCGCCGTCGTCGCCGAGGTGGCGGGCGACGAGTTCGCGGTCGAAGCGGTCGATGCCGGCGGGGACGGGGGTGTGGGTGGTGAAGACGGTGCCGGCCCGGACGGTCTCCAGGGCGGCGTCGAAGTCGAGGCCCTCGCGCTGGAGTTCGCGGATCCGCTCCAGGCCGAGGAAGCCGGCGTGGCCCTCGTTGGTGTGGAAGACCTCGGGCGCGGGGTGGCCTGTGAGCCGGGTGTACGCGCGGACGGCGCGGACGCCGCCGATGCCGAGGAGCATCTCCTGGAGGAGCCGGTGCTCGCTGCCGCCGCCGTACAGCCGGTCGGTGACGGACCGTTCGCCGGGGGCGTTCTCCTCGACGTCCGAGTCGAGCATGAGCAGCGGGACGCGGCCGACCTCGGCGATCCACAGGTGGGCGTGGAGGCTGCGGCCGCCGGGCAGGGCGAGGGTGACCCGGGCGGGGGTGCCGTCGGGTTCGCGCAGCAGGGTGACGGGCAGCTCGCCGGGGTCGAGGACGGGGTACTGCTCCTGCTGCCAGCCGTCGCGGCCGAGGGACTGCCGGAAGTAGCCGTGGCGGTAGAGGAGTCCGACGCCGATCAGGGGGACGCCGAGGTCGCTGGCGGACTTGAGGTGGTCGCCGGCGAGGATGCCGAGCCCGCCGGAGTACTGGGGCAGGGCGGCGGCGACGCCGAACTCGGGCGAGAAGTAGGCGAGGGCGGCGGGGCCGTCGCCGGAGCCGCGCTCCTGGTACCAGCGGGGCCGGTGCAGGTAGGCGTCGAGGTCCTCGGCGGCGGCGGCGAGCCGGGCGAGGAAGCCGGGGTCGGCGGCGAGCGCGGTGAGCCGGGGGGCTTCCAGGGCGCCGAGGACGCGGACGGGATCGGCGCCCGCGAGCCCTTCGGGGGCCAGGGAGTCGAAGAGGGCGCGGGTCGGCTCGTGCCAGGACCAGCGCAGGTTGCGGGCCAGGGCGGCGAGGGGTCGGAGGGTGTCCGGGAGGACAGGACGCACGGTGAATCGACGGATTGCCTTCACGTGTCCCACCTTCGCAGGCCGGTGACGGAACGGAGCGGACGCACCACGCTGTGCGTCCGGCGTGCCGCACCGAGCGTAGGGCCCGGGGCCGCTCGGGGGCAGGGCGCCCAGGGGGGCGCGCGTCCCCCGGGCGTGCCGGGGGACGCGCGGCGTCAGGGCTCTTCGCCGAGGCCCAGGGCCTGCACGTCGACCAGGTTGAAGGCTTCGTGGACGTAGACGTTGGTCAGGCGCGGGTGGCGGTAGTTGACGGTCTTCTCGGCGGTGAGGGGCAGGTAGTGGGCGCCGTCGGTGAGCCGGTGGTTGATCTGCCGGTGGATCCGGTTCGCCTCGGCGTCGTCGGTCTCGGCGGACGCCTTGCGGAACAGTTCGTCGATCGCGGGGTCCTTCACCCGGGCGTAGTTGCTGTTGCCCTCGGTCCTGGTGAGGGCGCTGTCGGCGAGGGGCTGGAGGAAGCCCGCGCCGGTGGGGAAGTCGGCGCCCCAGCCCAGCATGAGCATGCCGATCCCCTTCTCCCGCTGGATCTTGGGGGAGCCCAGGGCCGCGTAGTAGGCGGGGACGCTGTCGAAGCGCACGGCCTCCAGGCGGATGCCGACCGCCTTCAGGTCGTTCTGGAGGGCGGTGAACGCGGCGCTGTCCTTGGGGTTGTTGCTGTTCAGGGCGACCTTGGTGGTGAAGCCGCCGGGCTTGCCGCAGGCCCGCAGCGCCCTCTCGGCCTCCTCCTTGCGGGGCTTGCCGCCGGTCAGGCCGAAGGGGTCGTAGGAGTCGGCGCCGCGGACCGTGGGCGGCAGCATGCTGCCCTGGAGGGAGGCGAAGGCGGGGCCGCCGCGCGCGGTCCGCAGGGCCTCGGTGCCGGCCGCGTACACCACCGCCTTGCGGCAGTCGAGGTCGTCGAAGGGGGCGACGTCGGAGATCATCGCGGCCATCCGGATGTACCCGCTGTACGGGTTGTCCACCTGGGCCTTCAGCTTCGGGTCGCCCAGCACCCTGGCGGCGGTCGCCTGCGTCAGGCCGAGCTGGGAGGCGTCGAGGTCGGCGGTGCCCGCGAGGAGCTGCTGGTCGACCTTGTCCTGGTCGGTCGTGATGGTCAGCTCGACGCGGTCCGGCAGGGCCTTGCGGAGCGGGTCGGTGGCCCGGTCCCAGTGCTCGTTGCGGACGAGGACCAGCGACCGGTCCGGCTGGTAGGAGGAGAAGCGGTACGGGCCGGAGGCCATGGGCCTGGTCCCGTAGCGGGCGGCGGTGTCGTGCCGCCGCGGCACGGGGGCCGTGGCGCCCATGGTGAGCAGGTACGGGAAGCGGGAGTCGGCCTCGGCCAGCCGGAAGACGATGGTGAGGTCGTCCGGGGTCTCGACGGACCGCAGGCCCGACGTCCCGGTGTCCTTGTACGGGCCCCGGTAGCCCTGCTTCTGGTCGAGGACGTCGACGAGGTACGTGGGTCCGCCGGCGACGTCCGTGGAGAAGACGCGCTCGACGCCGTACTTGACGTCGGCGGCGGTGATCGGCGTGCCGTCCTCGAACTTCATGCCGGGCCGCAGCCGGAAGGTGTAGGTCCGGCCGTCGGCGGACACCTCGGGCGGGGCGGCGGCCAGGTCCGGGACGACGGCGAGGCCGTCCTCGCCCGGCGCGGCGGCGTAGGTCATCAGGGTGCGGGCGTAGAGCCGCTGGATGTTCCAGACCCAGCCGTAGTAGGAGCGGGCCGGGTCCCAGGAGTCGGCGTCCGACGAGCTCACCAGGCGGAGGGTGCCGCCCTTCTTGTCGGAGGCGTTGACCACCTTGCCGACGGCGCCGTCGAAGCCGCCGGTGGATCCGGTGGCCCCCTCGCCCTTCTGTCCGCCCTTTCCTCCGTCGGTCCCCCCGTCCGTCCCCGCGCCCTTCTGTCCGCCGTCGCCCTGGCTCTGCTGGTCCTTCTTGCCGGCCGGGTCGTCCTTCTGCCGGAGGATCACGGCGGTGACGCCGCCCGCGAGCAGGACGACGCCGAGGGCGATCGCCAGGAGCCTGCGGCCCCGGGCGCGGCCGGGCGTACGGGCCCGTGCGCCGTCGGGGCCGGGGGGGTACGGGCCGGGGGCCGTGACGGCGTACGGGTTGCCCGCGAGCGGCACTCCGACCGGGACCGGTATCGCGGGCGGGGTGGCCGGCAGCGAGGGCGGCGGGGTGCTCGGCATCGCCGGCGGCGTGCTCGGCATCGCGGGCGGGGCGGCGGGGCCCTTCGCCAGCGGGACGCGGGGGTCGGAGGCGGGGGTCGCCGCGTCGGGCGCGGGGGCCGGTGCGCCGGGCGCGGGGGCCGGTGCGGGGCCGGCCGGCGGGCCGCCGGAGCCCGACGCGGCGAGGGACGCCGCCACCGCCTCCGGCAGCCAGTCGGTCTGCTGCGCGTGTCCCCCGCCGTAGGTGTGGCCGCTGCCCTCGCCGAGCAGTCCGGCGAACTCCGCGAGCAGCTCCGGCACGGTGGGCCGCCGGGCGGGGTCCTTCTCCAGGCACCGGGCGACGAAGTCCGTGCCCGGCGGCAGCAGCCGCAGGTCGGGTTCCGAGTAGACGGCGCGGAAGTTCACCGAGTGCGCGGACCCGGTGCCGAAGGGGCCGACCCCGCAGGCCGCGAAGGCCAGCACCGCGCCCAGCGAGAAGACGTCGCTCGCGGGGCCGACGGCGCTGCCCGCCACCTGCTCGGGCGACATGAAGCCGGGGGTGCCGATCACCATCCCCGCCTGGGTCAGGACGCTCGACTCGGCGAGGATCGAGATGCCGAAGTCGATCACCCGGGGGCCGTCGGCGGCGATCAGCACGTTCGACGGCTTCAGGTCGCGGTGGACCAGGCCCGTGCCGTGGATGGCCTCCAGGGCCTCGACGAGTCCCGCCCCCAGGTAGAGCAGCGAGCGGCGGGGCCATCCCCCGTGCGCGCGGACGGCCGCCTCCAGGGACGGGCCGGGGACGTGGGCGGTGGCGAGCCAGGGCGGCGAGCCCAGGGGGTCGGCGTCGACGACGGCCGCGGTGAAGAAGCCGGTGACCCGGCGGGCGGCCTCCACCTCGCGGACGAACCGGCGCTGGAACTCGGGGTCCTCCGCGAGTTCGGCGCGCACCACCTTGACGGCGACCATCCGGCCGCTCGTGGACCGCCCGAGGTAGACGCGTCCCATTCCGCCCGCGCCCAGGCGGGCGAGGATCCGGTACCGCCCCACCTGCCGCGGATCCGAAGCATCCAGCGCTTGCAACCCCGCCCCCGTCCCCGTCCTCGGCGCCGCATCCCCTGGACGCCGGGACGATTACATCAGATGCGCCGGACAGGCCGCCCTCCCCGGCGGGGGGCGGCGGCCCGGTACTCGCCCGGGGTGGTCCCGTAGGCGGTGCGGAAGGCGAGGTGGAAGCCGACCCGGCTGCGGTAGCCGACCCGGGCCGGCACGGCCGACTGGGGGAGCCCGGTCTCGGCCAGCAGCCGGGCCGCCTCCCGTATCCGGCGGGCCGTCAGCAGGCGGGCCGGGGAGGTGCCCACGGCCTCGCGGAAGGCGGCGGTGAAGGCGGAGCGGGACATCCCGGCCTCGCGGGCGAGGGTCACCACGGTCCACGGCTCGGCGTAGCGGGACTCGATGGCGGAGAGCGCCCGGCCGATGCCGGGGTGCGGGCGGGGTCCGTCCGGCGGGCGGGGCACGGCGGCGGCGAGGGGGAGCGCCGCCTCGAACACCCGCAGGGCGAGCAGCCGGTCGCCGGGTCCGGTCCGCCGGCCGGGGGCGGCGAGCAGCCGGAGGGTGCCGTGGAGCAGCGGCGCCCCCTCGACCCGGTCCCGGCCGAGCAGGACGGCCCGGGGCAGGCCGGCGACGAGGGGGGTGGCGGCCCGGCGGTCGTATCCGGTCCGGACGCTCAGCAGCCGGGTGGGCGGTCCCGGCCCGTCGAGCGCGAGCAGCCGGACGGCGGACGCGTCGGGGGGCCCTCCCGGGGCGGGGACGACGCGGTGCCGGGCGGCGGTGGGCAACAGGACCAGTTCGCCGCGGACGGGTTCGAGGGGGGCGGCGCCGGTGACGGCGATCCGGCAGCCGCCGTCGAGGACGTAGTGCAGCACGGCCCGTGCGGCGACGGTGGCGGTGACGGTGTCCACGGGGTTCACGCACCTTCCGCGGTCGGTGACGA
This sequence comes from Streptomyces filamentosus, assembly GCF_014654895.1. Classification (GTDB taxonomy): domain Bacteria; phylum Actinomycetota; class Actinomycetes; order Streptomycetales; family Streptomycetaceae; genus Streptomyces; species Streptomyces filamentosus. The sequence goes on from NZ_BNBE01000001.1 coordinate 1,228,777, forward strand.
CGGAGCGTCAGCGTAGCGAGGCGGGCGGGGGATCCGGTCCGTCCCGGTGTGTCCGGGCGGGTTCCCGTCCGGTACGCGTCCTTGCCCGATCCGCTACGCCCTAGTAGTTAACAAAGGGTCGGGATTGCCTCCCCGGGAAGCCGGGGAAGGCTCCTCCCGGTACCCCCGAATCCGTCTCCCCCGTACCCGTCTTCATCCCTGTGGGCCCGCCATCCGAGTGAACGCGGAGGGGCGCGGCGATGCCCGCCTCTCCCCGGCCTCCGGCGCGGCTAGAAAGAGCGCACACCACCCGCACCCCCGCGAACCGTCAGGTGATGCCGTGAATCCGCTCATGGGACGCATTCCCGTACTGGACGTCCGCCCCTCGGTCGACTGTGGCCGGCGCCCCGCGAAGGCGGTGGCCGGCGAAACCTTCGAGGTGTCGGCGACCGTCTTCCGCGAGGGCCACGACGCGGTCGCCGCCAACGTCGTGCTGACCGGTCCGACCGGCCGGCCGGGGCCCTGGACCCCGATGCGCGAGCTGGCCGAGGGCTCCGACCGCTGGGGTGCCGAGGTCACCCCGGACACCGAGGGCCTGTGGACGTACACCGTCGAGGCGTGGAGCGACCCGCTGGCGACGTGGCGCCACGCGGCGAAGATCAAAATCCCGGCCGGGATCGACTCCGAACTCGTCCTCGCCGAGGGCGCGGAGCTGCACGAACGGGCCGCGAAGGGCGTCCCGAAGAAGGGCGGCGGCCGGGAGGCGGTGCTCGCGGCGGCGGACGCGCTGCGGGACGAGTCCCGGCCGGCGGCCGCCCGGCTCGCGGCGGCGCTGGCCCCCCGGGTGACCGGGATCCTGGAGCGGCACCCGCTGCGCGAACTGGTCTCCGCCTCTCCGGCGTTCCCGCTCCGGGTGGAGCGCGAGCGGGCCCTGTACGGCTCCTGGTACGAGTTCTTCCCGCGCTCGGAGGGCGTGCGGACGGTGGAGGGCCGCACGGTCCCGGGGAACTTCCGCACCGCCGCCGAACGGCTCCCGGCCATCGCGGCGATGGGCTTCGACGTGGTCTACCTGCCGCCGGTCCACCCGATCGGCGAGACCCACCGCAAGGGCCCCAACAACTCCCTGTCCGCGTCCCCGAGCGACGTCGGCGTGCCGTGGGCGATCGGCTCGCCGGAGGGCGGGCACGACGCCGTCCACCCGGACCTGGGCACGATCGAGGACTTCGACGCCTTCGTGGCCCGGGCGCGCGAGCTGCGCCTGGAGGTCGCGCTGGACTTCGCGCTCCAGTGCTCGCCGGACCACCCGTGGGTGGAGAAGCACCCGGAGTGGTTCCACCACCGTCCGGACGGCTCGATCGCCTACGCGGAGAACCCGCCGAAGAAGTACCAGGACATCTACCCCATCGCGTTCGACGCCGACATGGACGGGATCGTCGCCGAGACCGTGCGGGTGCTGCGGCACTGGATGGACCACGGGGTGCGGATCTTCCGGGTGGACAACCCGCACACCAAGCCGGTGGTGTTCTGGGAGCGCGTGATCGGCGAGGTCAACGCCGCCGACCCGGACGTGATCTTCCTGGCCGAGGCGTTCACCCGGCCGGCGATGATGCGGACGCTCGGCGCGATCGGCTTCCAGCAGTCGTACACGTACTTCACCTGGCGGAACACGAAGGACGAGCTGACCGAGTACCTCACCGAGCTGTCCGGGGACGTGGCGGCGCAGATGCGGCCCAACTTCTTCGTGAACACCCCGGACATCCTGCACGCCTACCTCCAGGAGGGCGGCCGGCCGGCCTTCGAGGCGCGGGCGGTGCTCGCGGCGACGCTCTCGCCGACCTGGGGGATCTACGCCGGGTACGAGCTGTGCGAGAACACCCCGCTGCGCGAGGGCAGCGAGGAGTACCTGGACTCGGAGAAGTACCAACTGCGGCCCCGGGACTGGGAGTCGGCGGAGCGGTCGGGCGCGACGATCGCCCCGCTGATCACCACCCTGAACCGGGCCCGCCGCCGCAACCCGGCGCTCCGGCGGCTGCGGAACCTGACCTTCCACCAGGCGGACAACCCGCAGGTGATCGCCTATTCCAAGAAGTCGGGTTCGAACATCGTTCTGGTGGTCGTCAACCTCGACCCGCACCACACCCAGGAGGCGACGGTCTCGTTGAACATGCCGGAACTCGGCCTCGCCTGGCACGAGACCGTGCCGGTGCGCGACGAGCTCACCGGCGACACCTATCACTGGGGCAGGAACGCGTACGTACGCCTGGAACCGGGCGTCGCCCCCGCGCACGTGCTCGTCCTGCGACCGTCCCCGCAGACCGGAGGGTCACCCATCTCATGACCGTCAACGATCCCGTCCCCGACACCTTCGAGGACACCCCCGCCAAGGACCTCGATCCCGACTGGTTCAAGCGGGCCGTCTTCTACGAGGTCCTCGTCCGGTCCTTCCAGGACAGCAACGGCGACGGCGTCGGCGACCTGAAGGGCATCACGTCCCGTCTGGACTACCTCCAGTGGCTGGGCGTGGACTGCCTGTGGCTGCCGCCGTTCTTCAAGTCCCCGCTGCGCGACGGCGGCTACGACGTCGCCGACTACACCTCGGTCCTCCCCGAGTTCGGCGACCTCGCCGACTTCGTCGAGTTCGTGGACGCGGCGCACCAGCGCGGGATGCGCGTGATCATCGACTTCGTCATGAACCACACCAGCGACCAGCACCCGTGGTTCCAGGAGTCGCGGCGCGACCCGGACGGCCCGTACGGCGACTACTACGTCTGGGCCGACGACGACAAGCAGTACCCGGACGCCCGGATCATCTTCGTCGACACCGAGTCCTCCAACTGGACCTTCGACCCGGTCCGGGGGCAGTACTACTGGCACCGCTTCTTCTCGCACCAGCCGGACCTCAACTACGAGAACCCGGCCGTGCAGGAGGAGATCCTGTCGGCGCTGAAGTTCTGGCTGGACCTGGGGATCGACGGCTTCCGGCTGGACGCGGTGCCCTACCTGTACCAGCGGGAGGGCACCAACTGCGAGAACCTGCCGGAGACCCACACCTTCCTCAAGCGGGTCCGCAAGGAGATCGACGACCACTACCCGGACACGGTGCTGCTCGCCGAGGCCAACCAGTGGCCGGAGGACGTCGTCGACTACTTCGGCGACTTCCGCTCCGGCGGCGACGAGTGCCACATGGCCTTCCACTTCCCGGTCATGCCGCGGATCTTCATGGCCGTGCGGCGCGAGTCCCGCCACCCGGTCTCCGAGATCCTGGCGAAGACGCCGGAGATCCCCTCCGGCTGTCAGTGGGGCATCTTCCTGCGCAACCACGACGAGCTCACGCTCGAGATGGTCACGGACGAAGAACGCGACTACATGTACGCCGAGTACGCCAAGGACCCGCGGATGCGGGCCAACATCGGCATCCGGCGGCGGCTCGCCCCGCTCCTCGACAACGACCGCAAGCAGATGGAGCTGTTCACCGCGCTGCTCTTCTCGCTGCCGGGCTCCCCGGTGCTGTACTACGGCGACGAGATCGGCATGGGCGACAACATCTGGCTCGGCGACCGGGACGGGGTGCGCACCCCGATGCAGTGGACCCCGGACCGGAACGCGGGCTTCTCCTCCTGCGACCCGGGGCGGCTCTACCTGCCGGCCATCATGGACCCGGTCCACGGCTACCAGGTGACCAACGTGGAGGCGGGGATGGCCTCGCCGTCCTCGCTGCTGCACTGGACGAAGCGGATGATCGAGGTCCGCAAGCAGAACCGTGCCTTCGGGACGGGGACGTACACCGAACTCCCGGCGTCCAACCCGGCGGTGCTGGCCTTCCTCCGGGAGGACGGCGACGACCTGGTGCTGTGCGTGAACAACTTCTCGCGGCACGCCCAGCCGACCGAGCTCGACCTGCGGCGCTTCGCCGGGATGCGGCCGGTGGAACTGATCGGCGGGGTGGAGTTCCCGGCGGTCGGCGAACTGCCGTACCTGCTGACGCTGGCGGGTCACGGCTTCTACTGGTTCCGCATGAAGCGGAGTTGACGGAGGGTCATTCCGGGCGGGGCGGTTTCCGCCGCCCCGCTCCGGGAACTGTGTCCCACACACGATCCGGCCCCGTCCGGGTCCATCCATACGGATCTTCCCTTTCCGACACGTCCCGCACTTCCGGACAGCCCCAGCTGCAATCCGGGACAATCTGCGCATTTGAACGCTTACGACAGCCCTGTGCGCGCCCCGGGGAAAGGACGCGATGCCATGACGGAGACCGCCGCATCCACCACCCGGGCCCCGGACGCCCTCCTCCCGTCCCTCGCGCCCCTGCTCCACGAATGGCTGCCCCGGCAGCGCTGGTTCGCGGGCAAGGGGCGCCGGGTCACCGGATTCACCCTGGACGCGGCCACCGAGCTGCTGCCCCTGGACGGCGCCGGGCCCGGCCTCCTCCACCTCCTGCTGCGGGTCGAACAGCCCGGCCGCCCGGCCGGCGAACCCGCCGACTGCTACCAACTCCTGCTCGGCGTACGGTTCCAGCTGCCGCCGCGCCTCGCCCCCGCCCTCATCGGACGGGTCCGGCAGGGCCCGCTGGCCGGCCGCGCCCTCTACGAAGGACTGCGCGACCCGCGCCTCGCCGGGCTCCTGTACGAGCGGCTGCGCACCCCCGGCCGCACGGGACCGCTCCGCTTCCACGCCACCCGCCCGCTGCCCGGGGCGCTCGCCCCCCGGGTCCTCGACGCCGAACAGTCCAACTCCTCGCTGGTGTTCGGCGACGCGTACATCCTGAAGATCTTCCGCCGGGTCAGCCCCGGCGCCAACCCCGACCTCGAACTGCCCCTCGCCCTCGGGCAGGCCGGCTGCGCCCGCGTCCCCGCGCCGGTCGCCTGGTTCGAGTCCGGGGCGGCCACGCTGGGCGTCCTCCAGCCCTATCTGCGCGACTCCCGCGACGGGTGGCGGCTCGCCCTCGACGCGCTCGCGGCCGGGCGGGAGTTCACCGCCGAGGCAAGGGCGCTGGGGCGGGCCACCGCCGAGGTCCACCTCGCCCTCGCAGCCGCGCTGCCCACCCTGCGGCTCGAACGCGCCGAGACCGAGGGGCTCGCCGCCGCCATGGACCGGCGGCTGCACGCCGCCGCCCAGGCCGTCCCCGCGCTCCTGCCGTACGTCCCCGGGCTGCGGGCCGTCTTCGCGGCGGCGGGCGAGGCGGAGGGGGCGGGCACGGTGCAGCGGATCCACGGCGACCTGCACCTCGGGCAGACCCTGCGCGGCTCCGACGGGGCCTGGGCCGTCATCGACTTCGAGGGCGAACCCGCGAAGCCCCTCGACGAGCGGCGGCGCCCGCAGCCGACCGTCCGCGACGTCGCCGGCATGCTGCGCTCCTTCGACTACGCCGCCCGCACCCACCGGCCCTGGAACGCGGACTGGGCGGCGCGGTGCCGGGCGGCGTACTGCACCGGCTACGCGGAGGTCGCCGGCGCGGACCCGCGCACCGACCCCGCGCTGCTGCGCGCCTACGAGACGGACAAGGCGGTCTACGAGGTCGTCTACGAGGCCCGTCACCGCCCCGACTGGCTCCCCGTCCCCATGTCCGCCATCCACCGCCTGTCCAGCCCCCGATGACCGCTCCCGCGGCGCCGCCGGTGCGGTGCCGCCGCCGTTCCGTCGCGGGCGGTCGTTCCGCCGGGGCGGAACGGGCGGGCACGGGGACGGCGGGCGCGGACGGGGGGCACGTCGTGCGAGATGGCCCGTTCGGCGGAGTTTCCCGGGGGGCGGGGGCGGCGTTGCACTTTTCGTATAGTTCCGACATTTCAGGAGGCTTCCGGTGACCGCCAAGACGCCCCGCACGGCGCCCCCTCTCGACCCCGGCGAGCGCGCGCGGCTCCTCGCCGGCGAGCACCACGACCCGCACTCCCTGCTGGGCGCCCACCCGGTGCGGGGCGGGGTGGTGATCCGGGCGCTACGGCCGTGGGCGCGGGGGGTCACGGCCGTGCTGCCGAAGGGCCGGACGGTCGAGCTGGCCGACGACGGCGACGGCCTGTTCTCCGCGCTGGTGCCGCTGCTGCGGAAGGTTCCGGCGTACGAGCTCCGCGTGCGGTACGAGGACGGCGAGACGGCCGTCCGGGACCCGTACCGGCACCTGCCGTCCCTCGGCGAACTGGACCTGCACCTGATCGGGGAGGGCCGGCACGAGGAGCTGTGGACGGCGCTCGGGTCCCGGACGATGACCCACGAGGGCGTGTCCGGCACCCGCTTCGCCGTGTGGGCGCCGAACGCCCGGGGCGTGCGGGTGACGGGCGACTTCACGCACTGGGACGGCACCGGACTGCCGATGCGGTCGCTGGGCTCGACCGGCGTGTGGGAGCTGTTCGTGCCCGGCGTCGGGGAGGGCGCGCTCTACAAGTACGACATCACCCGGCCCGACGGCTCGCACACGGTCCGCGCCGATCCGATGGCCCGCCGCACCGAGTGCCCGCCGAACACCGCGTCGATCGTCACCGAGTCGCACTACGAGTGGAGCGACGGGGAGTGGATGGCGCGGCGCGGCGACCGGCCGCCGCACGAGGCGCCGATCTCCGTCTACGAGCTCCACCTGCCGTCCTGGCGCCCCGGCCTGACCTACCGTCAGCTGGCGGACGAGCTGCCCGCGTACGTCCGCGAACTGGGCTTCACCCACGTGGAGTTCATGCCGGTCACCGAGCACCCCTTCGGCGGCTCCTGGGGCTACCAGGTGACGGGCTTCTACGCGCCGACGGCCCGCCTGGGCACCCCGGACGACTTCAAGTTCCTGGTGGACGCGCTGCACCGGGCGGGGATCGGCGTGCTGATGGACTGGGTGCCGGCGCACTTCCCGAAGGACGACTGGGCGCTGGCCGAGTTCGACGGGCGTCCGCTGTACGAGCACGCGGACCCGCGCCGTTCGCACCATCCGGACTGGGGGACGCTGGAGTTCGACTACGGCCGCAAGGAGGTGCGGAACTTCCTCGTCGCCAACGCGGTGTACTGGTGCCAGGAGTTCCACGTCGACGGCCTGCGGGTGGACGCGGTCGCGTCGATGCTCTACCTCGACTACTCGCGCGAGTACGGCGAGTGGCTGCCGAACGAGTACGGCGGTCGGGAGAACCTGGACGCGGTCGCCTTCCTCCAGGAGATGAACGCCACCGTCTACCGCCGCTGCCCCGGCATCGTCACCTTCGCCGAGGAGTCGACCGCCTGGGACGGGGTGACGCGGGCGACGGACCTGGTGGGTCCGGGCGGTCACGGCGGCCTCGGCTTCGGCATGAAGTGGAACATGGGCTGGATGCACGACTCGCTCCAGTACATGGAGAAGGAGGCGGTGCACCGCAAGTACCACCACCACGAGATGACCTTCTCGATGGTGTACGCGTACAGCGAGAACTACATCCTGCCGATCTCGCACGACGAGGTGGTGCACGGCAAGCGGGCGCTGGTGTCGAAGATGCCCGGCGACTGGTGGCAGCGGCGCGCCAACCACCGCGCCTACCTGGGCTTCATGTGGGCCCACCCGGGCAAGCAGCTCCTCTTCATGGGGCAGGAGTTCGCGCAGGGCTCGGAGTGGTCGGCGGACCACGGGCCCGAGTGGTGGCTGCTGGATCCGGCGTACGGCGCGGAGGCCGACCACCGGGGCGTGAAGGACCTGGTGGCCGACCTGAACCGGGTCTACACGGCGACGCCCTCGCTGTGGGAGCGGGACACCGTCCCGGAGGGCTTCCAGTGGGTGGCCGGGGACGCCGCCGACGACAACGTCCTCGCCTTCCTCCGCTACGACGGCTTCGGCTCGCCGCTGCTCGCGGTCTGCAACTTCTCCCCCGTCGTCCGGCACGACTACCGGATCGGCGTGCCGGACACCTTCGCCGCCTGGGGCGAGGTGCTGAACACGGACGCGGCCCGCTACGGCGGTTCGGACGTGGTCGCCGCCGACCCGGTGAAGACCGAGTCGGTGCCGTGGCACGGGCGGTCGGCGAGCGTCCGGATGACGCTGCCGCCGCTCGCGACGGTCTGGCTCAGGCCCGCCTGACGGTCGTCCGGCGGGCCTGACGGTCCTCAGGCCCGCCGGACGATCCCGAGCCGCTGGGTGGCCCGGGTCAGCGCCACGTACAGGTCGTTCGTGCCGTGCGGGGCGCCGGCCCGGATGCCGTCCGGGTCGACGACGAGGACGGTGTCGAACTCCAGGCCCTTCGCCTGCCGGGGGTCGAGGAGGACGACCGGCCGGGAGAGGTCGGGCTGCTCGCCGTGCGAGGCGTCGGGCAGGGCGGCGGCGAGGGCGGGCAGCAGCTCCGCCGGGGCGATCACGGCGAGCCGGCCCTCGGCGCGGGCCTCGGCCAGGACGGCCTCGGCGGTCGCCCCGACCGGGTCGGCGGTCGTCCGGTCCCACGGCTCGACGCCGGTGGAGCGGACCGAGCCGGGCGGCTCGAAGGCCGGGTCGTCCTCCCGGCGCACGGCGGCGGCGACCGCCATGATCTCGGCGGGCGTGCGGTAGTTCACCCCGAGCCGCACGTGCTGCCAGCGGTCCTCGACGTACGGGGCGAGGATCGCCTCCCAGGAGCCGACGCCGGCCGGGTCGCCGGTCTGCGCGGGGTCGCCGACGAGGGTCATGGAGCGGGTGGGGCTGCGGCGCATCAGCAGCCGCCACTGCATGGCGGACAGCTCCTGCGCCTCGTCGACAATGATGTGCCCGAAGGCCCAGGTGCGGTCGGCGGCGGCCCGCTCGGCGGCGGTGCGGTGGTCGGCCTCCTCGTGCCGCTCGGCGAACCGCTCGGCGTCGATGATGTCGTGCGCGGACAGCACCTCGGAGGCGTCCTCGTCGAGCTCCTCCTTGTCCTCGAACTCGTAGGTGCGGGAGGCGAAGGAGACGTCGAGGACGCCCTGCGCGTACTGCACCTGCCGCTGCCGCTCGGCCTCCTGGGCGGCGCGGGCGGCGGAGTCGTCGTGGCCGAGGAGCTCGGCGGCCTCGTCCAGGAGCGCCACGTCGCCCGGCGTCCACGCGCCGCCGTCGCGGCGGATGGCGGCCGCGTCCTCCTCGGGGAGGTGGGTGGGGTCGGCGAGGTAGTCGGCGAGGAAGTCCTCGGGGGTCAGTTCGGGCCAGAGCCCGTCGACGGCGGCGTGCACGTCCGGGTTGGCGGCGACGCCCTTGGCCAGCAGGGCGATGTCGTCGGGGCCGAGGAAGTTGGGGCCGCCGTAGGGGTCGGCGCCGATCCGGTCGGCGAGCTGTTCGGCGAGCGCGTCGAGGATCCGGAAGACGAAGGAGGGCCGGGCGAGGTTGTGCGGGAGGGCGGTCTCGCGGGCCCGGTGGCGGGCCTCCAGGGCCATGTCCCGGTCGATGACGAGGTCGCCGTCCTCGTGCGGGACGACGAGCGGCGCGTCCCGCCCGGGGACCTGCTGCCGGTCGCGCACGGCCCCGGCCAGCGCGGCGGCCATCCGGACGTCGCCCTTCACGGCGGCGGCGCGGGGGGTGTCCGTGCCGGTGGCGCGGACGCCGGGGTACAGCTCGCCGGGGGTGGCGAGGAGGACGCCGGTCTCGCCGAGCGAGGGCAGGACGTTGCCGATGTAGCCGAGGAAGGCCGGGTTGGGGCCGACGATGAGGACGGCCCGCCGGGCGAGCTGCTCGCGGTGGGCGTAGAGCAGGTACGCGGCCCGGTGCAGGGCGACGGCGGTCTTGCCGGTGCCGGGGCCGCCCTCGACGACGAGGACGCCGCGGTGCGGGGAGCGGATGATGGCGTCCTGCTCGGCCTGGATGGTCTGCACGATGTCGTGCATCCGGCCGGTGCGGGCGGCGTCGAGCGCGGCGAGCAGCACCTCGTCGGCGTCGCGGCCCTCGTGTCCCGAGCGGCTGCGGTCGGCGAGGTCGAGGACCTCGTCGTGCAGCGAGACGACCTCGCGGCCCTTGGTGGTGATGTGCCGGCGGCGGCTGAGGCCCATCGGCTCGTGGCCGGTGGCCAGGTAGAAGGGGCGGGCGACCTCGGCGCGCCAGTCGACCACCAGCGGGGTGCGCCGCGGGTCGTCCTCACGCAGGCCGATGCGCCCGATGTGGTGGTCGGCGCCGTCCCGGAAGACGAGCCGGCCGAAGCAGAGCCCGGTCTCGCCGGCGTTGAAGGCGGCGAGCAGTCCCGACTGCTCGGCCACCATGATGTCCCGCTCCAGGCGCGACTGCGCGCTGCCGGTCCCGGTCGTCCCCAGGGCCGCGCCGACGGCCGCTTCGGCACGGTCCCTCAGGTCGTCGAGCCGCGCGTAGAGCGAGGTGATGAATTTCTGCTCTTCCCGAATTGGCTCGGTTGACAATTCCACTCCCGGAGCGATACAGTGCGTTTAGTGAGCTGCTCCATGAATTTCCTTCGGATTCACCAGGGATGACATCCGGAGAAGCACACGGAATTCACCAATATACGCATCGCCTCACCCCGCCTGTCAATTCGGCCGGGGTTTTTTCATGCCCTCTCCCGGCGCGGCCGGGTGCGCGCCGCCTCGCCGCGAAGGCCCTTGACGGGGTCAAGGGCCTTCGTTCTCCGGCTGGTTCCCCCCGGTGCCCGGATCCGGCTCAAGACCCGGGTCCCGGGAGGAGGTTCACGGCGTTCAGACCCCCGCGCGGGCGCGCTCCTCACCCTGGTCGCGCTGGTCCGGCACGGCCCCGGCGGGGCCGCCGTGGTCGTGGTGCTCCGCGGCGAGGCTCTTCTCGTCGAAGGGGAACTTCCCCGCCAGGACCTCGGTCACCCTCGTCCGGTCGATCTCCTTCGTCCAGGTGCCGACGAGGACGGTGGCGACGGCGTTGCCCGCGAAGTTGGTGAGGGCGCGGGCCTCGCTCATGAAGCGGTCGATGCCGACGATGAGGCCGACGCCGTCGACCAGGTCGGGGCGGTGCGACTGGAGGCCGCCGGCGAGGGTGGCGAGCCCGGCTCCGGTGACGCCCGCGGCCCCCTTCGAGGCGATGATCATGAAGACGAGGAGGGAGATCTGCTCGCCCACCGAGAGCGGGTCGCCCATCGCCTCGGCGACGAAGAGCGAGGCCATCGTGAGGTAGATGGCGGTGCCGTCGAGGTTGAAGGAGTAACCGGTGGGGACGGTGATGCCGACGACCGGCTTGGAGACGCCCAGGTGCTCCATCTTCGCGATGAGGCGGGGCAGCGCCGACTCGGAGGAGGAGGTGGAGAGGATCAGCAGGAACTCGCGGCCCAGGTACTTCAGGAGGGACCAGATGCCGATCCCGGCGACCAGCCGGAGCAGCGTGCCGAGGACGACGAAGACGAAGAGGGCGCAGGTCAGGTAGAAGCCGATCATGATGACGGCGAGCGACTTCAGGGCGTCGAGCCCGGTCGCGCCGACGACGGCGGCGATGGCACCGAAGGCACCCACCGGGGCCGCCCACATGATCATGGAGAGGATCCGGAAGACCAGCCGCTGGATGTGCCCGATGCCCCGCAGGACCGGCGCGCCGGCCTCGCCCATGGCCTGGAGCGCGAAGCCCGCGAGGAGGGCGACCAGCAGGGTCTGGAGGACCTCGCCCTCGGTGAAGGCGGAGACCAGGGTGGTCGGGATGATGCCGAGCAGGAAGTCGGCGGTGCCCTCGCTCGCCCCCTCGGCCTGCTTGGCGCCCGCCTCGGCCAGCTCCTTGGTGAGGTGGAGGCCGGAACCGGGCTCCAGGAGGTTGCCGACGACGAGGCCGATCGCGAGTGCGACGGTCGACATCACGAGGAAGTAGCCGAGCGCGAGGCCGCCGACGGCGCCGACCTTGGCGGCCTTGCGGACCGAGCCGACGCCCAGGACGATCGTGCAGAAGATGATCGGCGAGATCATCATCTTGATCAGGTTCACGAAACCGGTGCCCAGCGGCTTCAGCTCGACGGCCACGCCGGGGGCGAGGAAACCGACGCCGATGCCGAGCAGGACGGCGCCGATCACGGCCAGATACAGATAGTGGGTGCGGTCCCGGCGTGCGGCCACGGGGTCCTCCTCGCGCTGATGGGGGCGTCCACGTCCCGGTGGACTCCGCGACTATCCACCAGCCTGTGACCGGGGTCACCGTTGTGTGCGTTTCGTTCACGGCCGAAACGTGCGCCCCCTCCCCCGGGAGAGAACGATTCGGGAACGCAACGCACCGGAGCAAATCCCGGCGTGCACACTTGCTCGCATGCGAATCCCGCTCCCCCGCCCCCTCCCCCGGCCCCGCAGCCTGGCCGGCCAGCTCTTCGCCGTGCAGGTCGTGCTGATGGCCGCGGTCGTGGCGGGGTGCGCCGTCTTCGCCTACGTCACGGACCTGGACCAGGCCGAGGAGACCGCGCGCCGGCAGTCCACGGCGACCGCGACGGCCGTCGCCGGCTCGCCGTCCGTGGTGGCCGCCGCCCGCACCGCCGACCCGTCCGCCGCGCTCCAGCCGTACGCGGAGGGGCTGCGGCGGCGGGCCGACGTGGCCTTCGTGGTGATCATGGCGCCGGACGGCACCCGGTGGACGCACCCGGAGCCCGGCCAGATCGGCCGGCACTACCTCGGGCACATCGAGCCCGCGCTGCGCGGCGCCACCTTCTCGGAGACGTACCCGGGCACCCTCGGCCCCTCGGTGCGGACGGTCACCCCGGTCCTCTCCGGCGGGCGGGTGGTCGCCCTGGTCAGCGCGGGCATCACCATCGAGCGGATCAGCGCGCAGGTGCGGGAGCAGGTGACCGCGCTGCTCGGCATGGCGGGCGCGGCGCTCGCGCTCGGCGGCGCGGGGACGTACGTGATCAACGCGCGGCTGCGGCGGCACACCCACGGGATGAACGCCGGCGAGCTGAGCCGGATGCACGACTACCACGAGGCGGCGCTGCACGCGGTGCGGGAGGGCCTGGTGATGCTCGACGGGCAGCGGCGGATCGCCCTCATCAACGACGGGGCACGCGAACTCCTCGGCCTGGACGAGGGGGTGGTCGGACGGTCGGCGGCGGACCTCGGGCTGCCCGCGCCGCTGGCCGGGGCGCTGCTCTCCTCGGAGCCCCGGGTGGACGAGACGCACCTGACCGACGCCCGGGTGCTGGTCGTCAACACCCGCCCGGTGGTGGGCGGGGAGCGGCGCGGCACCGTGGTGACGCTCCGGGACCGCACCGAACTCCAGGCACTCTCGGGCGAGTTGGACTCGCAGCGCGGCTTCACGGAGGCGCTGCGCTCACAGGCCCACGAGGCGGCGAACCGGCTCCACACGGTGGTGTCGCTCATCGAACTCGGGCGCGTGGACGAGGCGGTGGACTTCGCGACGGCCGAACTGGAGCTGGCGCAGGCGCTCACCGACCGGGTGGTCGAGGCGGTCGGCGAACCGGTCCTCGCGGCGCTGCTGCTCGGCAAGGCTGCGCAGGCGAACGAGCGGGGCGTGGAGCTGGTGCTCACCGAGGACAGCCGGATCGACGACGGACTGCTGCCGCCGGGCCTGCCCGCGCGGGACCTGGTGACGGTGCTCGGCAACCTCGTGGACAACGCGGTGGAGGCGGCGGGCGGCTCCCCGCAGGCCCGGGTGACCGTCACGGTCGCGGCCCGCGCCGGGGACGGCGAGCTGCTGCTCCGCGTCGACGACAGCGGGCCCGGGGTGCGCCCCGCCGACCGGGCGGCCGTCCTCGGCAGGGGCTGGTCCACCCGGGGCCCCGGGCGCGGGCTCGGCCTGGCGCTGGTGCGGCAGGCCGTCACCCGCGCCTCCGGCACCCTCGCCGTGGACGGGGCGCCGGGCGGCGGGGCCCGCTTCACGGTGCGGGTGCCGCTGCCGCGTCCGGCCGCCGGCCGGGACGGGGGTGCGGCGTGACCGGGCAGCCGGAGATCCGGGTGCTGGTCGTCGAGGACGACCCGGTGGCCGCCGACGCGCACGCGCTGTACGCCGGACGGGTGGAGGGCTTCCGGGTGGTCGGGGTGGCGCACTCGCGGGCGGCGGCCGTGCGGCTGCTCGACCGGGTGCCCGTCGACCTGATCCTCCTCGACCTGTACCTGCCGGACGGGTACGGCCTCGCGCTGCTGCGGGCGCTGCGGGCCGCCGGGCACGCGGCGGACGTCATCGCCGTGACCTCGGCGCGCGATCTGGCGGTGGTGCGGGAGGGGGTGTCCCTCGGGGTGGTGCAGTACGTCCTCAAGCCCTTCGCCTTCGCCACCCTGCGGGACCGGCTGGTGCGGTACGCCGAGTTCCGGGGCGCGGCCGGGGAGGCGTCCGGGCAGGACGAGGTCGACCGGGCGCTCGCCGCGCTGCGCTCCCCGCGGCCGGCGACCCTGCCGAAGGGGCTGAGCGGACCGACCCTGGAGGCGGTCACCCTGAGCCTGCGCGAGACGCCGGCCGGGCTGACCGCCGCCGAGGCGGGCGCGGCGGTGGGCATCTCGCGGATCACCGCCCGCCGCTATCTGGAGCACCTGGTCACCGAGGGACGGGCGGTGCGGGCCCCGCAGTACGGCCAGGTCGGCCGGCCCGAGCTCCAGTACCGCTGGCGCGGGGGGCGCTGACCGGACCCCGGGCCTCCGGAGCGGGGCCCTCACCGCTCCGGAGCAGCCGCGGCGGAGCCGTACCCCCGGATCACCGCTCACCGGACGTGACACCCCGATTACCGGCCGGTTCCCACCTTCCTACAGACCGTGGCCTTGGGTGAACGCACCGTATCCACGGGACGGATGTGCCCTTACCGTGGCGAGGTGCACCATCCTTCTCCTCCCTTCGACGCCCCGGCCGCGCGCCGCCTGCGCCAGGGGCTCGGCATGGCACCGGGTCATGTCGCGTACGGCCTGCGGGCCCAGTACGGCCTGTCCGTCACGCCCGACACCGTCGCCGCCTGGGAGCGCGGCACCCTCGCGCCCACCGAGCAGGAGCTGACCGCGCTCGCCGGGGTCCTGTGGTGCTCGCCCGCCGACCTGATCGCCGCCGCCACCACGCTCCGCGAGCACCGGGTGGCGCGCGGCCTCGCGCCGGAGGAGCTGGCCCGGCTCGTGGGCCTCTCCGCGCACGCGTACGCCCGGATGGAGGACGGGGACGGCTGGCGCGGCACCGACCGCCAGACCGCCGCGCTCGCCCAGGTCCTGGGGCTCGGCCCGCGCGCCCTGCTCACCGCCACCGGCGGCGACGAGCGGCTCGCGGAGCTGCTGCGGGACGCGGCCACGACCCGCTGGCAGGCGTACGTGAAGCCGGTCACCCGTCTGCTGCCGCTGCCCAAGCGGGTGGTCGAGCCGGTCCTCGCCCGGCTGCACGCCGAGTACCACGCCCGCATGGCGGCCACGTCCAGCTGGGGCGCCTCCGGCGCCACCGGCGACGAGGGCCGCGCGTACCTGGAGGAGATCGGCGACCACTTCTGGGCTGCGGTCGGACCGTAGGCCCGGGAGGGGGCCCGGCCGCAGGTCCCGGGAGGGGAGCCCGGGCGCAGGTCCCGGGAGGAGAGCCCGGGCGCAGGTCCGGGAGGGGGGCCGGGCCGTAGGTCCCGGGGAAAAGGCGACGGAGGTCCCGTCGCACGGGACCTCCGTCGGAGGGCGGGGCGCGGGTCAGAAGACCGACTCGGCCTCGCGCATCCGGTCCTCGGGGACCGTCTTGAGCCGCGTGACGGCCTCGGCCAGCGGCACCATCTTCACGTCGGTGCCGCGCAGCGCCGTCATGTTGCCGAAGTCGCCGCGGTGCACGGCCTCCACCGCGTGCCAGCCGAAGCGGGTGGCGAGGACCCGGTCGTACGCGGTCGGGGTGCCGCCGCGCTGGACGTGGCCGAGGATGACCGGGCGGGCCTCCTTGCCGAGCCGCCGCTCCAGCTCGTAGGCGAGGGCCGTGCCGATGCCCTGGAAGCGCTCGTGGCCGAACTGGTCGATCTCGCCCTTGCCGTAGTCCATCGTGCCCTCGGCGGGGTGGGCGCCCTCGGCGACGCAGATGACGGCGAACTTCTTGCCGCGGGCGAAGCGCTCCTCGACCATCTTGACCAGGTCGGCCGGGTCGAAGGGGCGCTCGGGCAGGCAGATGCCGTGGGCGCCGCCGGCCATGCCGGACTCCAGCGCGATCCAGCCGGCGTGACGGCCCATCACCTCGACGACCATCACCCGCTGGTGGGACTCGGCGGTGGTCTTCAGCCGGTCCATCGCCTCGGTGGCGACGCCGACGGCGGTGTCGAAGCCGAAGGTGCGGTCGGTCGACGAGATGTCGTTGTCGATGGTCTTGGGGACGCCGACGACGGGCACGCCCGCGTCCGAGAGCATCCGGGCGGCCGTCAGGGTGCCCTCGCCACCGATCGGGATGAGGGCGTCGAAGCCGCTCTTCTCCACGAGCTCCTTGGCGTTGTCGCAGGCCGCGGCGAAGCGGTCGCGCTCCAGCCGGGAGGAGCCGAGGATGGTGCCGCCGCGGGCGAGGATGCCGCTGACGGCGTTGAGGTCGAGGGGGCGGTAGCGCCCGTCGAGGAGTCCGGCGTAGCCGTCCTCGAAGCCGATGACCTCGTCCCCGTAGTTGGTCACGGCCCGGTGCACGACCGACCGGATCACTGCGTTCAGGCCGGGGCAGTCGCCGCCTGCGGTGAGAACTCCGATGCGCATCGTGCTGTGTCTCCTGCTCGTAGCTGTCCGTCTGAGCCGTTTCGATTCTCACACGACGGGCACGTGCGAGGCGTTCGGTGCTGCTCCGGGCGTGCCGGTGACGGGCCCCTCCGGGGGCCTTTCGTCCTTCGGGGAAGGGCCTTCGTACAGCGGGCGACCTACCCAGGTGCGGAGGTATTGTCAAGGGGTTGATATCGCCCTGTCGGTGCTTTTCCGAGGCCGGGGGTTGACGCAGGGCGAGGGCCGGGCCCCGTACGGGGGGCCGGGCCCTCCCGCAGGACGGCCCTTCCACGGGACGGGCCCCTTCCGCAGGACTGGACAGGAGACCGCGGCGTGACGCGCAGTGTGTACGTGACCGGGATCGACCGCGGGGACGGCCGCCAGGTCGTCGAGCTGGGAGTCATGGAGCTCCTCACCCGACAGGTGGACCGGGTGGGGGTGTTCCGTCCGCTGGTGCACGACGGCCCCGACCGCCTCTTCGACCTGCTGCGCACCCGCTACCGGCTGACCCAGGACCCCTCCACGGTCTACGGCATGGACTACCACGAGGCGGCCGCCCTCCAGGCCGAGCAGGGCACCGAGGAGCTCCTCTCCCGGCTCGTCGACCGCTTCCACGCCGTCGCCCGCGACTACGAGGTCGTCCTCGTCCTCGGCACCGACTTCGCCGCCACCCAGCTCCCCGACGAGCTGGCGCTCAACGCCCGCCTCGCCAACGAGTTCGGCGCCTCCGTCATCCCGGTGGTCGGCGGCAAGGGCCAGTCGGCCGAATCGGTCCGCGCCGAGACCCGCAACGCCTTCCGCGCCTACGACGGCCTCGGCTGCGACGTCCTCGCCGTGGTCGTCAACCGGGTGGCCGCCGCCGACCGCGAGGTCATCGCCGAACGGCTGACCGCCCGGCTGCCCGTCCCCTGCTACGTCCTCCCCGACGAGCCGGCGCTCGCCGCGCCGACCGTCGCCCAGATCACCCACGCCCTCGGCGCGACCGTCGTCCTCGGCGACGACGCCGGGCTCGCCCGCGACGCCCTGGACTTCGTCTTCGGCGGCGCGATGCTGCCGAACTTCCTCGCCGCCCTGACCCCCGGCTGCCTGGTCGTCACCCCCGGGGACCGCGCCGACCTCGTCGTCGGCGCGCTCGCCGCCCACTCGGCCGGCACGCCCCCGATCGCGGGCGTCCTGCTCACCCTGGACGAGCGGCCCAGCGACGCCGTCCTGACCCTCGCCGCCCGGCTCGCGCCCGGCACCCCGGTGATCTCCGTCCCCGGCAACAGCTTCCCGACCGCCGCCGAGCTCTTCGCCCTGGAGGGCAAGCTCAACGCGGCCACCCCCCGCAAGGCGGAGACCGCGCTCGGCCTCTTCGAGCGGCACGTCGACACCGCCGACCTGCTGGGGCGGATCTCGGTGGCGCCCAGCGGACGGGTCACCCCCATGATGTTCGAGCACGAGCTCCTGGAGCAGGCCCGCGCCGACCGGCGCCGGGTGGTCCTCCCCGAGGGCTCCGAGGAGCGGGTGCTGCGCGCCGCCGACGTGCTGCTGCGCCGGGACGTCTGCGACCTCACCCTCCTCGGCGACGTCGAGGTCATCCGCAAGAAGGCCGCCGACCTGGGCGTCGACCTGAAGGCCACCCAGCTGATCGACCCGCAGACCTCGGAGCTGCGGGACGCCTTCGCCGAGAAGTACGCGCAGCTGCGCGCCCACAAGGGCGTCACCGTGGAGCTCGCGTACGACGTGGTCTCGGACGTGAACTACTTCGGCACCCTGATGGTCCAGGAGGGCCTGGCCGACGGCATGGTCTCCGGATCGGTGCACTCCACGGCCGCGACCATCCGCCCCGCCTTCGAGATCATCAAGACCAAGCCGGACGCCTCGATCGTCTCCTCGGTCTTCTTCATGTGCCTCGCCGACAAGGTGCTGGTGTACGGCGACTGCGCGGTCAACCCGGACCCGAACGCCGAGCAGCTCGCGGACATCGCCGTGCAGTCGGCCGCCACCGCCGCCCGCTTCGGCGTCGAGCCGCGGATCGCGATGCTCTCGTACTCGACCGGCACCTCCGGCTCGGGCGCGGACGTCGACAAGGTCCGCGAGGCGACCAAGCTGGTCCGCGAGGCCCACCCGGAGCTGCGGATCGAGGGCCCGATCCAGTACGACGCGGCCGTGGAGCCCTCCGTGGCGGCGACCAAGCTGCCGGACTCCGAGGTGGCCGGCCAGGCGACCGTGCTGATCTTCCCCGACCTCAACACCGGCAACAACACCTACAAGGCGGTGCAGCGTTCGGCCGGCGCCGTCGCCGTCGGCCCGGTCCTCCAGGGCCTGCGCAAGCCCGTCAACGACCTCTCGCGCGGCGCCCTCGTCAGCGACATCGTCAACACGGTCGCCATCACGGCCATCCAGTCCCAGGTCCCCGCCCCGGCTCAGGAGCTCCCCGCATGACCGGCACCCCCACCCGCGTCCTCGTCCTCAACTCCGGCTCCTCGTCGGTGAAGTACCAGCTCCTCGACATGAGCGACGGCAGCCGGCTCGCGCAGGGGCTCGTCGAGCGGATCGGCGAGGAGACCTCCCGGCTCGCCCACACCCCGCTCCACGACGGCGGCGGGACCCGCGAGCGCCTCGCCCCCATCCCCGACCACGCGGCGGCCCTGGAGGCGGTCGCCGAGGAGCTGGCGGCGGACGGCCTCGGCCTGGACTCCCCCGAACTGGCCGCCATCGGGCACCGGGTGGTGCACGGCGGACTGCGCTTCACCGAGCCGACCGTCATCGACGACGAGGTGATCGCCGAGATCGAGCGCCTGGTGCCGGTGGCGCCGCTGCACAACCCGGCGAACCTGCTGGGCATCCGCACCGCCATGTCGCTCCGCCCCGACCTGCCGCAGGTCGCGGTCTTCGACACCGCCTTCCACACGACGATGCCGGAGTCGGCGGCGCGGTACGCGATCGACGTCGAGACCGCCGACGCGCACCGGATCCGCCGCTACGGCTTCCACGGCACCTCGCACGCGTACGTCTCCCGGGAGACGGCGCGGCTGCTCGGCAAGGAGCCCGAGGAGGTGAACGTGATCGTGCTGCACCTCGGCAACGGCGCCTCCGCCTCGGCGGTGCGGGGCGGCCGCTGCGTGGACACCTCCATGGGCCTCACCCCGCTGGAGGGCCTGGTCATGGGCACCCGCTCGGGCGACGTCGACCCGGCGGTCACCTTCCACCTCAAGCGGGTGGCGGGCATGTCCGCCGACGAGATCGACGTGCTGCTCAACAAGCGGTCCGGGCTCGTCGGGCTCTGCGGCGACAACGACATGCGCGAGATCCGGCGCCGGGTCGACGAGGGCGACGAGCGGGCCGCGCTCGCCTTCGACGTCTACATCCACCGCCTGAAGAAGTACATCGGCGCCTACTACGCGGTGCTCGGCCGGGTGGACGCGGTCGCGTTCACCGCCGGCGTCGGCGAGAACGCGGCGCCGGTGCGGGAGGCGGCGATCGCCGGCCTGGAGGAGCTGGGCCTCGCGGTGGACGCCGGCCTCAACGCCGTGCGGTCCGGCGAGGCGCGGGTGATCTCCCCCGAGTACGCCCGGGTCGCGGTGGCCGTGGTGCCGACCGACGAGGAGCTGGAGATCGCCCGCCAGACCTTCGCCCTGACGGCCGGCGGAGCGACCGAGGGCGCGACCGAGGGAGGGTCGGGTGGAGGGTCCGGCGGGATGTCCGGTAATGCGCCCGAAAACACGGCCGAAAAGGTGAACGCCTGAGCGGGACCCCGCCCATTTGTACTTTCCGCCAGCCGGAATATTCCGCAGTGAAACAAACCGATAGGATCCGCCTCATGCGCCGTTCCAAAATCGTCTGCACGCTGGGCCCCGCCGTCGACTCGTACGAGCAGCTGAAGGCTCTCATCGAGGCCGGCATGAACGTGGCCCGTTTCAACATGAGCCACGGGACCCAGGCAGAGCACCAGGAGCGGTACGACCGTCTCCGCAAGGCCGTCGCCGACACCGGCCGCGCCGTCGGTGTGCTGGCCGACCTCCAGGGCCCCAAGATCCGTCTGGAGACCTTCGCGGAGGGTCCGGTCGAGCTGGTCCGCGGGGACGAGTTCACCATCACCACCGAGGACGTCCCCGGCGACAAGTCCATCTGCGGCACCACCTACAAGGGCCTCCCCGGAGACGTCTCCAAGGGCGACCAGGTCCTCATCAACGACGGCAACGTCGAACTGCGGGTCGTCGAGGTCACCGGCCCCCGGGTCAAGACCGTCGTCATCGAGGGCGGCGTGATCTCCGACCACAAGGGCATCAACCTGCCCGGCGCGGCGGTCAACGTCCCGGCCCTCTCCGAGAAGGACGTCGAGGACCTCCGCTTCGCCCTCCGGATGGGCTGCGACATGGTCGCCCTCTCCTTCGTCCGCGACGCCGACGACGTCAAGGACGTCCACAAGGTGATGGACGAGGAGGGCCGCCGGGTCCCCGTCATCGCCAAGGTCGAGAAGCCGCAGGCCGTCGAGAACATGGAGGCCGTCGTCGCGGCCTTCGACGCCGTCATGGTCGCCCGCGGCGACCTCGCCGTCGAGTACCCGCTGGAGCGGGTCCCGATGGTGCAGAAGCGCCTCGTCGAGATGTGCCGCCGCAACGCCAAGCCGGTCATCGTCGCCACCCAGATGATGGAGTCGATGATCACCAACTCCCGGCCGACCCGCGCCGAGGCGAGCGACGTCGCCAACGCCATCCTGGACGGCGCGGACGCGGTCATGCTCTCCGCCGAGTCCTCGGTCGGCGCCTACCCGATCGAGACCGTCAAGACGATGTCGAAGATCGTCGCCGCGGCCGAGGAGGAGCTGCTCTCCAAGGGCCTCCAGCCCCTGGTCCCCGGCAAGAAGCCGCGCACCCAGGGCGGCTCCGTCGCCCGCGCGGCCTGCGAGATCGCCGACTTCCTCGGCGGCAAGGCCCTCATCGCCTTCACCCAGTCCGGCGACACCGCCCGCCGCCTCTCCCGCTACCGGGTGCAGCAGCCGATCCTCGCCTTCACCACCGACGAGAACACCCGCAACCAGCTCACCCTGAGCTGGGGCGTCGAGTCCTTCGTCGTCCCCCACGTCGACAACACCGACGCCATGGTCGACCTCGTCGACGCCGAGCTCCTGAAGCTCCAGCGCTACAACGAGGGCGACACCATGGTCATCACCGCCGGCTCGCCCCCCGGCGTCCCCGGCACCACCAACATGGTCCGCGTCCACCACCTGGGCGGCGGCGAGCGCGACTGACGTCGCGGACCGACGCCACGCGGTACGGCCGCGGGGCCGCACTCCGGAAGAGGAGTGCGGCCCCGCGGCGTTTCCGTACCGCCGGTTCCAGGGCGGAACCGCGGAAGGAGGACCGAGCCCGATGACGGATGCCGAGATGCCCCCGGACTCCGCGACGCCGTGGAGCGGTTGGAGGCGCTGACCGGGCGTCCCCGGTCCGGGACGGCCGACGGGCACGCCCGCTGGGAGCTGTACCGGGCCGCCCTGGCGGTCGACGCGGCGCGCCCGGCCCTGCTGGCGGCCGTCCCGGCGGAGCCGGACGGCGCGCTCGCGGCGGGCGTCGTCGGGGAGGTGCTGGAGCGGGTGCCGCGCGCCGAGCGCGGGACCTGGGTCGGAGCACTGGCGCCCGCGGTACGGGCCTTCTGCGCGCGCCGGGCGGACGAGCTGGGGACCCTGGAGGACCTCCGGTCCGGGACCGGTGCCACCGGGCCGGGACCGGTCGAGGACTGGAGCGACTGGCTCCAGCTGCGGATCGCCGCCGAGGTGTCCGACCCCGCGGTGCTGCGCGCCCTGGCGGAAGCCGGGCGGACGAAGCGGATCCGGCGCACCGCCGCCGAGGCGCTCGGCTGACGCCACGGCATGACGACGGCCCCTCCTCCCGGGCGGGAGGAGGGGCCGTCGCTCTGTGCGGCTCCCGGAGCGGTACGGGGGATCAGCCGGGTTCGATGGTGTTGCGGAGGCCCGGGATCTTGAGGGTGCCGCCGAACTGGCCGGCCTGGATGACCACCGCGTTCGAGAAGATGGCGAGGGGGACGTCCAGCGGGGGCGGGGACTGGGGGGTGAACTCGATGGGGATGATCCCGAAGAGGTTGCCCTTGATCGACTCGGTGTACATGGTCACCGTGCCGTCGGTGATCGTCGAGGTGGAGCCCTTGTCCGAGCGGACGTGGCCCTTGTAGCCCGGCGAGTGGACGGTCGTCTGGTGCAGGTCCTTGATGTCCACGCCGTTCTTGGCCGTGAACTTGAGGACCTTCTTGATCTGACCGCTGTAGGTCTTCACCTCCACGATGCCGTGGTACTTCAGCCCCTTGAGGGTGAGGAGCGTGGTGTCGAGGCGCCACGGGTCGTCCGGGAGCAGCGGGATGCCCTGCTCCAGGTCGGCGGCGGCGAGCGCGGCCGGGTCGGGCTCGGGGCACGGGAAGCGGGGCTTGGCCCCTTCGGGTATGTCCGTGTCCTTCTTCGCGTCCAGGCCCTGGGCGCTCTCGGGGAGCTCCTGGACCTTCGCGCCGGCCTTCTCCGCGGCCTCCTCGATCGCGGCCTTGGCCCTCTCGGCCCGCTCCTCGGCGTCGGTCGCGGGCTTGTCCTCGGCCTTGTCCTCGGCCTGGTCGGCGGGCTTCTGCTCGTCGGCCTCCGTCGCCGGGGGCTCGTCGGTCTCGGCCGTCTTCTGCTGCGGGGCGGCCGTCGTCGCCGACGGGGACGGGGTGGCGGTCGCGGACGGCGTGGCGGACGGGGTCGCCGTCGGCTCCTGCTTCGGGGCCAGGCCGTCGAAGAAGTCCTTGAGGGCGTCGCCGACGCCCAGCGGGTCGAGCGGGTTCGCCGACTTCGTGGGCGTCGGGGCGGCCGTGGCGGTGGCCGCGGACGCGGCCTTCTCCTCGGCCGTCGCCTCCTGCGCCCCGCCCTGGGCGGCTCCGGTCGCGGTGGGTTCCGGGGTCGCCGTGGCGGTGGGCCCGGCGGTCGCGGACGCGGACGCGGTGGCGGACGGGGTCGCCGTCGTCTCCCCGGTGGGCCGGGGCGACGCGGTGGCCGTCGCCGTGGCCGTGGCCGTGGGGTCCGGCTTCGCGGTCTCGGTGGCCTTCGCCGTGGGCGTGGCCGTCGTCTCCTCCGCCACCGGCTCGTCGGAGCGGGTCACACAGGGGCCGGGCGCGAAGGGGATGTCCTTCTCGTCGGCGAGGGCGGGGTTGGGCGCGAGGCCCATGCCCACGAACACCGCGGTCGGCATGGCGGCGAGCGCCATCGCCTTGCCCGCGGGGCCCTGGATCCTGTTCAGCAGCGTCTTGCGAGGGGCCGCGTGGCGCGGTCCGCTCCTCGCGACAGTCGGCTGGGTGTCGTCACCCCGCACTGTTCCTCCCGCCCTTGGCGTCGATGCTGGTCTCGGTCGCCCCGTCGCGCTGGTCCGGGACGCCGGCCGTCATGACGGTCCCGGTCTCGTCCGCGTGCGCCGGCTCGCCGTCGTACTCCGCCTCCACGGGCTCGTCCTCCGTCTCCTCCTTCTCGGGCGCGGGGGCCCAGGACGCCGACAGGGCGCCGCCAATGAGGGCGAGGAGGAACCCGACGACCAGCCCGCCGAAGTTCGACACCGGGATGGAGACGAGGGCCAGGACGATCGCCGCGATGCCCGCGAAGACCCGGACGAGGGGCTGGAACCACATCGTCAGGCCGAGCGTGATCAGCAGGACGCCGATGATCAGGGCACCCGCGCCCGCGGTCGTCGCCATGGTGAGGGTGACGTTGCCGAGCCGGAGGTCTCCGTACGGGAGGTAGGCGATCGGTACGCCGCCCAGCATGGTGAACAGTCCCGCCCAGAAGGGCCTGGTCTGCCGCCAGACCTTGAACCGGTTCTCCTTCTTGGGGACTTCGCGGGAGGCGAGGGTCTCGGCGCTCATGGAAACAGCTCCCTGGAAGCGGTGTTGCTGAGAAA
Organism: Streptomyces filamentosus; assembly: GCF_014654895.1. GTDB lineage: Bacteria > Actinomycetota > Actinomycetes > Streptomycetales > Streptomycetaceae > Streptomyces > Streptomyces filamentosus. Next base: position 1,253,148 of record NZ_BNBE01000001.1, read on the forward strand.
GGTGAAGAGACCAGGGACGGGCCCCGGTGCGGGTGCGGGCCGCCGGAACGGCCCGCACCCCGGTGGACCGGAATCAGTCCTTGAAGCACTCCGCCGAGGTGCCCCGGTGCAGGGACAGGCTCAGGTTGGGGAGCTTGAAGGTCGCGGCGGTGGTCGCCCACGCCTTCTGGCGGACGTTGCTCAGCGTCGCGGTCTCGGCGCGCTGGGCGAAGCCGCTCTCCTTGGCCACCGTGTTGGGCTGGATGCCCGGGCGGCCCGGCAGCTTTTCGCCCTTCTGGTTCTTGTCGGCGGAGCCCGCCGCGACACCGATGTCGATGTTGGTGAACTCGGCGTCGGCCTTCAGGTCGGAGACGTCGAGGTAGAGACCGGTGGCCTCGACCGGACGCTTGTCGTCGGTGCCCGCGTTCAGCTGGAGCGTCACGTCACCGATGAAGGGGACCTTCGGGGTGACGACCGACTGGCACATCCCGTAGATCTTCGCGTTGTCGAAGCCCGACACGGCGACCGGCGCCCCGAAGGGCTGGTCGCCCTCCAGCGTCTTGCCGGTGGCAACGCTGCCGTACTGGACGAAGCCGTTGCCCACGAGCTTGTCGGCACGGACCTTGAACTCCTGGCCGGAAATGCTGAAGGACGCGGCGAGCGCGCCCTGGGCCAGGCCGACACCGATCGCGGCCGTGGCGGCCACGCTCGGGACCATGACGACGGCGAACCGCTTCCATCTGGTCCCGCCACGAACCTGGGACTTCATGAGAATCCTCCTTCTCGGACGTACATCTCTCAGGAGGGCCCGGGGCCCGGCCTGGGATGGGAGAAGAGCTACGTCCTCGGGAAGGGGAGCACCGGGGCATCAGGAGGCGCGAAGCGCGTCCGAATCACCGGCGATCACCCCCGAGCGACAACCATGTGCCGCGCGTGCGCACGGCCCTGTGGACAGGTCCCGTCCGCTGGGGACGGGAACCCCCCTGTCCGTCGACCGGCCGCCTCTCGGGGCCGGTCCGCCCGGTGGGGACCCTGGCCGCGTGTCCCGGTTGGTTGCCGGGGCGTGCGGTTCGGACCGAGCGTGGCCGATCGTGGTCCATTCACGGCGCCCGCACAAGGGGTTCATTACTCGCTAGTAACGGATGCGTGACCGTGTCATGGCGCGGCGCCGCCGGGTGGGTACACAGGGTGGGGGCACGTGGTGCGGAAAGTCCGCTTATAGGAGGGTGAACCCGGACAGAACCACGGGTTCGATTTACTGCAAGTAACAGCGGCCGCGATTATCAAGATTTGGTAAAGCGCGGCCGCCACTTGTCACCGTGTCGCCAAATCGTCAGGCGATCCGGCGCCGGAATGCGTGTCCGGGGATCAGAACAGTCGCTTCCCCGGGATCAGAACAGCACCCGCGCCAGCGCCTGCCGGGCCGCCATCACCCGCGGGTCCTCCGGGCCGATCACCTCGAACAGCTCCAGGAGCCGCACCCGCGCCGCGTCCCGGTCCTCGCCGAAGGTCCGGCGCACGGTCTCCACGAGCCGCCCGAAGGCGTCCTGCACGTGCCCGCCGGCCAGGTCGAGGTCGGCCGCGGCGATCTGCGCGGTGACGTCGGCCGGGTCGTCCGCCGCGTTCTTCCGGACGGTCTGCGGGTCCATGCCCTGCACCCGGGACAGCAGTTCGGCCTGGGCCAGGCCCAGCTTGGCCTCGGGGTGGCCGGGGTCGTCGGCCAGCACGTTCTTGTACGCCTGCACCGCGCCGGCCAGGTCGCCCGCGTCCAGCGCGGACATGGCCGCCTCCAGGAGGGCGTCGTACGGGCCGGCGGCCTGGCGCGCGGCGGGCTCGGCGCCCTCCGCGGCCGGGTCCACGGCGAGACCGGTGAGGCCGAAGCGCTCCTCGCCGACCAGGATCAGCTGGTCGAGGGTCTCGCGGATCTGCGCCTCCGGCACCGCGCCCTGGAAGAGGGGCAGCGCCTGACCGGCGACGACCGCGAAAACGGCCGGAATTCCCTGGATGCCGAACTGCTGCATCAGCATCTGGTTGGCGTCGACGTCGATCTTCGCGAGCAGGAAACGGCCGGAGTACTCGACGGCCAGCCGCTCCAGGAGCGGGCCGAGCTGCTTGCAGGGCTCGCACCACTCGGCCCAGAAGTCGAGGACGACCGGGACCTCGGCGGAGCGCTGGAGCACGTCGCGCTCGAAGCCCGCCTCGTCGACGTCGATCACGAGGGCGGAGGGCGGCACCGCCGCGGGTCCGCCGTGGCGGGCGGCCTCGGCGCGCGCCTGCTCCGCCTTCGCCTTGGCCTCTCCGGCCGCCTTCACCGCGGCGAGGTCGACGACGCCGCTCATGGACATGTTTCGGGGCTGCATGAGTACATCCTCCCCCCTCCGCGCGCGGAACCGGTGCGGAACCGGCAAGGGCCGTGGCCGAACAGCGCCCTCCGCCGAGGGCGCTCGGTGTGCGCCGGGTCCCCACCCGGCGCCATGGTTGTCGCTGGGGCCGCTCAAAAGCCTTTCGCTACGGGTCGTAGCGTAAGGGTTCGACCCGCCCCCGGGGGAAATCCCCCGCCGTGAACTGCCTCACATCGCACGCCTCTGGCGCGGTACCTACCGGCGAGTATGGTCGTCGTTCATGTGCAGTCGCCCCACCCCCCGCCCGGCCCCCCGCACCGGCCGCCCCCGCTCCGCCGAGGCCGACGAGGCCATCCTGGAGGCGACCCGCGAGGTCCTGGTGGAGCTGGGGTGGTCCAAGCTCACCATGGGCGACGTCGCGGGCCGCGCCGGAGTCGCCAAGACCACCCTGTACCGCCGCTGGGCCAACAAGAACGAGCTGGTCGTCGACGCCGTCGCCGTCCTCTTCGACGAACTCGAACTGCCCGACCTGGGTTCCCTCCAGGCCGACATCGAGCACGTGGTCCTGCAGTTCGCGGCCCTCCTGGAACGCCCCGAGACCAAGACGGCGCTGATGGCCGTGGTCGCCGAGTCGACCCGGGACGTCCCGCTGCGCGAGCGGATCCGCGCCTCGATCGTGGAGCGGCAGAAGCGGCTGGTGCTGGACGGGCGGCGGCGGGCGCAGGAGCGCGGCGAGCTGCCCGCGGACCGCGACCCGGTGTCCGTGGACGCCACCGACGACCTCATCTTCGACGTGGTCGCGGGCGCCGTGGTGCACCGCGCGCTGGTCAGCGCCGAACCGGTGGACACGGCCTGGGTGAACCGCCTCTCGGCGCTCCTGGTCGGCGGCCTGGGCGCGGTCGCCGCGCTCGGCTAGCGTGCCCGCATGACCACCCGTATCCCGCCGAACGGCCGTACCCCCGCGGGCCTCCGGCTCCCCGCGCCCGTGCGCGCCCTGCTCGACGACGCGAACCACGCCGTCCTGTCGACGCTCCAGCCCGACGGCTCCCCGCAGACCTCCGTGGTGTGGGTGGGCCGGGACGGCGACGACGTCCTGGTCTCCAGCCAGGACGGCCGCCGCAAGGTGAAGAACGTCCGGGCCGACGCCCGGGTCTCCCTGCTCCTGCTCGACCGCCGCGACCCGGAGCGCTACACGGAGATACGCGGCACGGCCACGGTCGCCGAGGACGTGGACCGGGCCCTGGCGGTGGCGCTGGCGGAGAAGTACGAGGGCGAGGGCGCCGGGCGGGAGTACCTCGAACTGCCGCCGGAGCAGGTCCGGGTGACGATCCGGATCACCCCGGCGCGGCTGACCGGCCCGGTCCGCTGACGCACGCGCGCACGACGCACGCTTGATGCACGCACGTACGCCCGCGACGCACGCATCACGTGCGCACGCCCGGCGCACGCACGCGGGGCCGGTACGGGAGACCCTCCCCGTACCGGCCCCGCGCGGCGTCGCGCGTCCGGTCAGAAGCCGGCCGGCTCCACGTACACGCCCCACTCCTCGCGGAGCACGTCGCAGATCTCGCCGAGGGTGGCCTCCGCGCGGACCGCGTCGAGCATGGGCGGGATCATGTTGGAGCCGTCCCGGGCCGCCGCCAGCATGGCGTCGAGGCAGCCGCGGACCTTCGCCTCGTCGCGCCGGCCCTTGCGGTCGCCGAGGACGCGGACCTGCTCCCACTCGACCTCGTGGCTGACCCGCAGGATCTCCAGGTCGCCGGTGACCGAGCCGTGGTGGACGTTGACGCCGACGACCCGCTTCTCGCCCTTCTCCAGGGACTGCTGGTAGCGGAAGGCGGACTCGGCGATCTCGCCGGTGAACCAGCCGTCCTCGATGCCGCGCAGGATGCCGGAGGTGATCGGGCCGATCGGGTGCTGCCCGTCCGGGTGGGCGCGCAGCCCGCGCTCCTTGATCTGGTCGAAGATCTTCTCGGCGTCGGCCTCGATGCGGTCGGTGAGCTGCTCGACGTACCAGGAACCGCCCAGCGGGTCGGCGACGTTGGCCACGCCGGTCTCCTCCATCAGCACCTGCTGGGTGCGCAGGGCGATCTCGGCGGCCTGCTCGCTGGGGAGGGCGAGGGTCTCGTCGAGGGCGTTGGTGTGGAGGGAGTTGGTGCCGCCGAGGACGGCGGAGAGCGCCTCCACGGCCGTGCGGACGACGTTGTTGTACGGCTGCTGGGCGGTGAGCGAGACGCCGGCGGTCTGGGTGTGGAAGCGGAGCCACTGCGCCTTGTCGGTCTTCGCGCCGTACACCTCCTTCATCCAGCGGGCCCAGATCCGGCGGGCGGCGCGGAACTTGGCGATCTCCTCGAAGAAGTCGAGGTGCGCGTCGAAGAAGAAGGAGAGGCCGGGCGCGAAGACGTCCACGTCGAGGCCGCGGGAGAGGCCGAGCTCCACGTAGCCGAAGCCGTCGGCGAGGGTGTACGCCAGCTCCTGCGCGGCCGTCGCCCCGGCCTCGCGGATGTGGTAGCCGGAGACGGAGAGCGGCTTGTAGGCGGGGATGCCGGCGGCGCAGTGCTCCATCAGGTCGCCGATGAGGCGCAGGTGCGGCTCGGGCGGGAAGAGCCACTCCTTCTGCGCGATGTACTCCTTGAAGATGTCGGTCTGGAGCGTGCCGTTGAGGACGGCGGGGTCGACGCCCTGGCGCTCGGCGGCGACGAGGTACATGCAGAAGACCGGGACGGCGGGCCCGGAGATCGTCATGGAGGTGGTGACGTCGCCGAGCGGGATGTCCTTGAAGAGGACCTCCATGTCGGCGGCGGAGTCGATGGCGACGCCGCAGTGGCCGACCTCGCCGAGCGAGCGGGGGTCGTCGGAGTCGCGGCCCATGAGGGTGGGCATGTCGAAGGCGACCGAGAGCCCGCCGCCGCCGGCGGCGAGGATCATCTTGTACCGCTCGTTGGTCTGCTCGGCGTTGCCGAAGCCGGCGAACTGGCGGATGGTCCAGGTGCGGCCGCGGTAGCCGGTGGGGTGGAGTCCCCGGGTGAAGGGGTACTCGCCGGGCCAGCCGATGCGCTCGAACCCCTCGTACGCGTCCCCGGGCCGGGGCCCGTAGACCGGCTCGACCGGGTCCCCGGAGAGCGTGGTGAAGTCCGCGTCCCGCTTGCGGGCCTTGTCGTAACGGGCCTGCCAGCGACGGCGGCCTTCCTCGATGGCGTCAGCGTCCATGCTTCGAATTTACTAGGACGTCCTAGTAAATGTCGATGAGAAACCCCCGCACAGTTGTGCGGGGGTGGGTCTCAGGCGTTGACCGGAACCGACTGCGCGCCGCTGACCAGCGGCTTCACCTCGGCGACGACCTTGCGCTCGACGAAGAAGGCGGCGAAGGGGATCGTGCCGGAGAGCAGCAGCCACACGATCTTGCCGAACGGCCAGCGGGCCTTGGAGCCCAGGTCGAAGGCGAAGACCAGGTAGACGATGTACAGGACGCCGTGGGCCTGGGAGACCGCGAAGGTCAGGTCCTCGCCGGTGTCGAAGCCGTACTTGGCGACCATGCAGCCGCAGAGGATCAGGAGCATGACGGCGGTCACGTACGCCATGACGCGGTAGCGGGTCAGCACGCTGGATTTCATGCCGTCGAGCGTAACCGCCCGTTCCGGGGCGATCTTCGCGGGGGTCAGCCCTCGTCGAAGTCGTGCGCGGCGACCCGCAGCGGGCGGAGCATCGCGAAGATCTCGGCGCACTCCTCGGCGTCGTACGCCCCGAGTCCGAACTCCATCTCCATCAGGTCCCGGGTGGCCGCCTCGACGACCTCGCGGCCCTTCTCCGTGATGGAGGCGAGCGTGCCGCGGCCGTCGTTGGGGTTGGGCCGCTTGTCGACGAGGCCGGACCGCACGAGCCGGTCCACCGTGTTCGTCACCGAGGTCGGGTGGACCTGGAGCCGCTCGCCGATCTTCGACATGGGGAGCTCGCCCGCCTTGGAGAAGGTCAGCAGCACCAGCGCCTCGTACCGGGCGAAGGTCAGCCCGTACGGCTTGACCACGGCGTCCACCTCGGCCAGGAGGATCTGGTGGGCGCGCATGATCGAGGTGATCGCGGCCATCGAGGGGACCGGGCCCCAGCGCTTCTGCCAGAGCTCGTCGGCTCGGGCGATGGGGTCGAAGGGGAGACTGAGCGGCTTCGGCACGCGACGACCTTACCGACTGGTCACATGCCGGTCAGCCCCGTCTCGCCTTTCGGTCGCCAGCAGGACGGCCACGAGGACGGCGACGGCGGCGGTCGCCACGACGCCGGTCCCGGTCACGACGAGGTGCACGGGGGCGAACTCCGCCACCAGGCCCGCACCGGCCATGCCGAGGCCCTGGACGGTCATCATGCCCGCCGTCATCAGGGTCATGGCCCTCCCCCGCCGCTCTTCGGGGACGGCCTCGACGAAGCGGGCGTCGAGCCCGAGGGTGTACGCGCCGGCGGCGCCGGCCAGCGCGAGGGCGAGGGCCGCGAGGGCGGGGCCGGGGCGGAGCGCGTAGAGGAGGAAGGGCGGGAAGGAGACGAGGAGCAGCGGGACGAGGAGCCGGGCGCGGGCGGCGGGACCGAGGAGCGCGCCGGCGAGGAGCTCGCCCGCGATGGTGCCGACGGGCATCGCGCACATGAGGAGGCCGAGGGCGGCGCGGGAGACGCCGAGCTGGTCCACGTAGGGGGCGGTGAGCGCCTCGGGGACGACGATGAAGAACGGCGGCACCCAGAACAGCAGCATCAGGGTGCGGATCCGGCGGTCGCGCAGCAGGGACCAGGTGGCGCCGAGCCCCTCGCGCCGCTCGGCGGCGCGGGCGGGGCGGCGGGCGGTGCCGAGGCGCAGGAGCAGGGCGGAGAGCAGGAAGGTCCCGGCGGTGAGGGCGATGGCGCCGCGGGCGGGGATGACGGTGAGCAGGACGCCGCCGACGCCGAAGCCGGCGAGGAGGGCGGTCTGGGAGACGATCCGGAGCAGGGAGCGGCCGAGGACGAAGAGGTCGCCCTCGCCGAGGATGTCGGCGAGGGTCGCCATCCGGGTGCCCTGGAAGACCGGGGCGACGAGGGCGACGGCGCAGCGCAGCGCGAGCAGCCCGGCGACGGGGGTGGCGGGCAGCACCATGAGCGCCACGGCGCCGGCGCAGACCAGGTCGCAGGCGACGAGCACCCGGCGCGGCGGGAAGCGGTCGGCGAGTCCGGCGAGGAGGGTGCCGCCGACGAGGTAGGGGGCGAGGCCGATGGCGAAGGTGAGGGAGGAGAGGAGCGGGGAGCCGGTGAGGTCGTAGACGAGGACGGTGAGGGCGATCTCGCTGACCATGAGCCCGAGCAGCGAGAGCAGGTGGGCCGTGAACACCCACCGGAACTCCCGCACCCGGAAGACGGCGCCGTAGCCGGGGGTCCCGGCGGCCTCGGGGGCGGCCCCGTCCCCCGAAGTGCGGGGTCCCCCGGGGACGGGGGTGCCGGCCGCCCCGGAGGAGAGGGGGCCGGGTCCCCGGGGGACGGGCGGGTGGGGCTCCCCGGGAGCGGGGGCGCCGGGGGCGGAGGGGACAGGGGTGGCGGGGACAGGGATGGCGGGCTCCCCGAGGGCGGTGGCGGGCGTCCCCGGGACGGGGACGGGGCCGGGGGCGTGCGGGGCAGGGGTGTCGGTCGGGGGCATGGACGCAGCCTGCGGGCGGGGAGGGGGCCGGTCCTAGACTTTCGGCTCCAGCCGAATGTTCCGCGTCCGAGGGGGCCGTGTGCCGTACCACCTGGTCTTCGGCGAGACCGATCCGCTGCGGATCCGCTTCGCCGTGTCGCCGCTGTGGGAGGCCCAGTCGGCCGTACGGGTCCTGGCGCGGCCCCGGCAGCAGGGCTACCACCTGCCGTGGCTGCGGCGGATCGCCGGGGCCGCGCGGGAGCTGGACCTGGCGCCGCTCCACCTGCTGATGCCGGAGCGGGGGCATTCGCCGGACTTCCTGTATCCGCCGCCGCTGGGGCCCGCCGCCTCCTTCGAGGAGGAGCTGGCGGCGGTGCGGGCGGTGGATCCCGCGCTGGCGGGGCCGGACCTGGCGCGGGCGCTGGCGGGCACACCGGGGGCGGCCGAGAGCGCGGAGGGGCGGGCGATGGTGGCGGATCCGGCGCGGGCGGTGGCGCGCCTGGCGGATCTGCTGGAGGCCGCCTGGGAGGCGCTGGTCGCGCCGGAGTGGCCCCGGCTGCGGGCGCTCCTGGAGGCGGACGTGGCGTACCACTCGCGGCGGCTCGCGGAGGGGGGTCTGGAGCGGCTGCTCGGCGAGCTGCACCCGTCCTTCTCCTGGGACCCGGCGACGGCGGTCCTGGCGGTGGGTGCCTACCGGGGACGGCACGTGCGGGCGCTGGGCGGGCGGGGGCTCGTGCTGATGCCCTCGGTGTTCATCTGGCCGGAGGTGGTGAGCGGTTTCGAGGAGCCGTGGCAGCCGACGGTGGTGTATCCGGCGCGGGGGATCGGCGGGCTGTGGTCGGGTCCCCGGGAGCGGACGCCGGAGGCGCTGGCGCGGCTGCTCGGTCCGGTGCGGGCGGACGTGTTGTGCGCGCTGGACGAGCCGATGGGGACGACGGCGCTGGCGCACCGGCTCGGGCGGGCGCCGTCGTCGGTCTCGGCGCACCTGGCGGTGCTGCGGGACGCGGGGCTGCTGACCTCGCGGCGTTACGGCCACCAGGTGCTGTACGAGCGGACGCCGCTGGGGATCGCGGTGTCGCAGCCGGACGCCGGGTGACCGTCATGTCACGATGAGCCCCGTTCGTCCCGATCTCGTGGACGGATCCACGCCCGTCCTCCCCGTGTGCCGACCCTGGGGGCCCGGATGTCCCGCCGTACCGCCCTGTCCCTCCGTTCCGCCGCCCGCCTCCGCACCGCCCCGTCCCCCCGCGCCGCCGTACCCCTCCGCTCCCCTGCCCCCGTTCCCCGCCGCGCCGCCGTCGCCGCCCTCGCGGCCGTCCTGCTGCTGGCCGGCAGCGGGTGCTCCTCCGACGGGCCCGCACCCTCCCCCGTGGGGCCGCCGGCCGCGACGGGCGGGGAGGCTCCCGCGCCGACCGGCGGCTCGCCGTTCTGGGTGGACCCGGAGAGCGACGCGGCGAAGCAGGTGCGGCGGTACGAGGCGGAGGGCCGCGCGGACGACGCGCGGGTCCTGAAGCGGATCGCGGAGCAGCCGGTCGCCGAGTGGCCGGCCGGGGACGACCCGGCGCCGGAGATCCGGCGGGCGGTGCGCGGGGCGACGGCCGAGGACCGGACGGCGGTCTTCGTGGCGTACAACATCCCGCACCGGGACTGCGGCATGTACTCGGCGGGCGGGGCGCACGACGGGCAGGCGTACCGCGCGTGGGTGGACTCCTTCGCCTCGGCGATCGGGGACGCCTCGGCGGTGGTGGTGCTCGAACCGGACGCGGTGCCGCACATGGTGGACGGCTGCACGCCGGCCGAGTACCACGAGGAGCGGTCCGCGCTGCTGGCGGAGGCGATCGAGCGGCTGAAGCGGCAGCCGCGGACCCGGGTCTACCTGGACGCGGGGAACCCGGAGTGGATCGACGACCCGGGAAAGCTGGTGGAGCCGCTGCGGCGGGCCGGCGTCGGCCGCGCGGACGGCTTCTCGCTGAACGTGTCGAACTTCCAGACGAACGCGACGGTGCGGGACTTCGGGGCGACCCTGTCGGGGCTGCTCGGCGGGATGCACTTCACGATCGACACGAGCCGGAACGGCGCGGGCCCCCTCCCGGGGAACCGGGCGGAGGCCTGGTGCAATCCCCCGGGCCGGTCGCTCGGCGTGCCGCCGACGGACCGGACCGGGGACGCGCTGGTGGACGCCTATTTGTGGATCAAGCGTCCCGGGGACTCGGACGGGCAGTGCCGGGGCGGCCCGGCCGCCGGGACCTGGTGGCCGGAGTACGCGCTGGGGCTCGCCCGCCGCGCGGACTCCTGACGCTTCCTCACTCGCCCTTCACCTGGACCCACTTCGCCTCGGACGGGATGCCTGCCTCGTCGGTGACGAAGAGCATGTACCAGCCGGGCGGGACGAGGGTGGGGTCCTCGGGGGCGTCCACGGTGACGGTGCGGCCGTCCTTGCCCTTCGTCAGGCCCAGTTCCACCGAGCGCTGCTCGACGTCGGTGGTGTGGGTGACGGCGCTGGGCCGCATCAGCCGGGCCTTGGCGATGCGCCCGGCGTCCTCGGTCTCGAAGGTGGCGCGGCCGTCGGCGTCGAGCTCCCGCGGGCCCTCGCCCAGGGCCGGGCGGTCGGCGCCGGCCTTGTGGAGGTAGGGCGGGGTGAAGACCTCGATGCGCTGCTCGAAGGTGCCGAGCTTGGTGTTGTCCTTGTCGTCGAAGAGCGGGTCGGAACCGAAGGTGGCGACCCGTCCGTCGGGCAGCAGCAGCGCCTCGGAGTGGTAGTTGCGGCCGACCATGGGGTCGGCGGCCGCGGCGAAGGCGTTGGTGGCGGGGTCGTAGAACTGCGCCTTGAGGATGTCGCTGCCGCCGCGGCCGCGGTAGTCGCGGGAGCCGCCGGTGGTGAAGACGGTGTCGTCGGGGAGGAGGACGCTGCTGAGGTAGCGGGTGCCCTGCGGGAGCGGGGGCCCGTCCCGGAAGGCGGGGTTCTCGCCGCCCACGTCGACGATGGAGGTGCGGGCGGTGGACTTGGCGGACTCGCCGACCCCGCCGCCGCCGAGGACCATGACCTTCTGGGCCTGCGCGGGGGGCAGGATCAGGGAGGAGGAGGTCTCCAGCTGGTCGGGGTCGGTGAGGCCGGGCAGCTTGGTGAACGTGTTGGTCTCCAGGTCCCACAGGCCGGGCGCGCGGCCCTTGTCCGCGGGGCCGTAGCCGGCGTTGGAGCCGGTGTAGAGGAGCTTGCCGCCCTTGGTGAGGAAGAGCGAGGGGTAGGTGGGGAAGTAGCGGAAGGGGCCCTTGGTCCACTTCTTGGTCTTCGGGTCGTAGATCTCGTTGTCGCCGGGGACGACGTCGCCGACGTCGTTGAGCCCGGAGACGGCGAGGACCCTGCCGTCCTGGAGGCCGACCAGGGTGGGGTACCAGCGGGCGTCCTTCATGGGGGCGACCGGGACGTACTTCTCCGCCACGGGGTCGAACTCGTAGGCGGCCTTGATGCCCTGGAAGTCCTGCTTCTCGGTGGTGAGCTTCTGGGCGAGGCCGTAGACGTTGTCGGCGTCCTCACCCTTGAGCCCGACGACCTCGTACTGGGCGGCCTCGGTGGTGAGGGCCCGGGGGCCCTCCTCCACGGCCTCGACGAAGACGCGGGACTCGGCCGCGGTGACCTTGGTCTTCCACGGCCGCATCTGGCCGCTCTTGAAGTAGGAGATCTCGAACTCGCGCTTCGCCTTGGGCACGGTGACGTCGGTGGTGGTGACGTACTCGACGCCGGACGGGGAGCGGAAGCGGGTGCCCTTCTTCAGGGTGACGGCCTTGTCGGGGCTCTCGTTCTTGACCCGCATGCCGCCGCCGGCCTTCTTCACCCCGCCGTCGAGGACCTCGTAGCGGGCGGTGCCGCCGGCCACCAGGAGCCGCCCGTCGGGGAGTTGGCTGTGTCCGGCGCAGAAGAAGTCCTCGGGGGTGGGGATCTTCTTGAAGGTGTTCTTCACCGGGTCCCACAGGACGGTGTCGAAGGTGCCGGCGTCGAAGTTCTTCTGGTTGTTGCCGGAGCCGGCGATCAGCAGCACCTTGCCGGTGTGCAGGAGGGCGGCGTGGATGGCGTTGATCCGGGCGCCGTCGGGGACGGAGACCCCGCCCCAGGAGCCGTACTTCTTCTTGTAGTCGGGCTGGGCGATCCGGTAGGCGTGGTACTTCTCCGAGGCGAAGGAGACGGCGGCGGGCGCGTTGAGCGCCGCGAGGACGAGGACGGCGCCGCTGCCGAGCAGGGTCTTCTTGAACTTCTTCGACGGCCGGTAGGCCATGGCTCAGTTCCCTCCGGTCGTCGTGGGGGCGGTGGTCGCGGGCGGGTGCGGGGGCAGCGGCGGGAAGGCCGGGAGCGGCGGTACGGTCCGCAGCTCGATGCCCTCCCGGGCGCGGGCCACGCGGCGGCCCCTGATCCGGTCGCGGGCGTGGGCGCGGGCCGTGCGGGCCCGCCGGTCGCGCAGGGTGGTGAAGGCCCAGACGCCGACCGGGGCCAGCGAGATGACGAGGGCGAGCACCGCCCAGGTCCGCATGGCGGCGTGGGTGTGGTCGAAGTGGACCGAGGCCGCCAGGGAGGCGACGAGGACGACCGCCCAGTAGAGGTGGATGCGGAAGGTGAGGACGCGGTCGGGGCTGGCGGCGCCGCCCTTGGGGGTGACGACGAAGCGGCCTCGGGTGCGCAGCAGCGCGGAGCCCAGGGACTTGAGGTAGATGGGCGCGGAGAGCGCGGACATCACCATGCCGGCGAGGCCGCCGGAGCCCTCGGGTTCGTGCGGGGAGACGTTGTGGCGGCGGTTCCAGAGGTAGAGGCCGATCTGGAGGGCGACGGCGTCGCTGTAGATCATGAGCCAGACCTGGGAGGAGACCTGGGTGCCGGAGGCGCCCAGCCACAGGTAGAGGACGCAACTGAGGATGCCGAGCAGCCAGTTGACGGCCGTCATGGGGTAGTAGACGAGCATCAGCGTGTAGTTGAGGAGGCGGCCGGGCGGCATGCTGAACGGCGCCTTCCAGTACTGCTTGATGATCGTCTCGTAGGTGCCCCGGGACCAGCGGAGCTGCTGGGTGAAGAAGTCGGTCCAGGACTCGGGGCCCTCGCCGACGGCGAGCACGTCGGGGGTGTAGACGGAGCGCCAGCGGCGGCCGGTGACCGGGTTCTTGCGGCGGTGCAGCTCGAAGCCGGTGGCCATGTCCTCGGTGATGGAGTCGTACAGGCCGCCGATCTGCTTGAGGGCGGCGATCCGGACGACGTTGTTGGTGCCGACGAACATGGGGGCCCGGTAGCGGTTGCCCGCGCGCTGGATGAGGGCGTGGAAGAGGAACTGCTGGGACTCCGCGGCCTTGGTGACGGCGCCGGTGTAGTTGCCGTAGACCTGCGGGCCGACGACGAAGGCGGTGTCGGGGTCGCGGAAGTAACCGAGCATCCGCTCCAGGAAGTTGGGGAGCGGGACGTGGTCGGTGTCGACCGAGGCGAAGAAGTCGTAGGCGTCGCCGTGCATGGCGAGCCAGGCGTTGTAGTTGCCGTGCTTGGTCCGCGCCTTGTGCGGGCCCTTCTTCCGGTTCCACTCGGGCACGCCGGACCGGGTGAAGTGGTGGACGCCGAGCTCGGCGCAGAGGGCCTTGGCCTCGTCGCTGTCGCCCTCGTCGAGGAGCCAGACGTGGAGGGTGCCGTCGTGCCGCAGGCGGACGGCGGCCTCCAGGGTGCCCCGCACCATGGCGAGGGGTTCCTTGCCGGGCACGTAGGTGGTGAGGAAGGCGACCCGGGTGCCCTTCTCGGGGTACACCGGGACGGGGTCGCGGGCGACCATGGTCGCGTGGGCGATCGAGGAGACGTTCACCAGCATGAAGAGGCAGATGAGGCCGATCGACACGAGCATCACCGTGTCGTACGGCACCCGCCAGGTGTCGTCTCCCTCACGGACGGTCCAGTGGCTGGGCCAGACCAGGTAGGCCAGCAGCACCGCGGAGAGCAGCGGCGCGAGGGCCATGAGGAGGACGGCTCGTATTCGGTGCGGTTCCTTCGAGAGCAGACTCGTGTACTGCACCTGATAGGCCGTCGGGTCCGGTTCCGTGAGGGGACCGGCGAGTCGGCTGTAGGTGTCGTAGTCGTAGCCTCCCGGCCGCACGGTGCCTCCAGCTGGTGTCGATCGGGTCGATATCCCCACAAAAAGGGAGATCGACCGGTGTGTCGACTGGAGTGCTCCGAGTGAGGGCGTTCTACCGTCCGCGTCCACCCGATCGACGCAGTGTGTACGCGACGGCCCGCCGCGCCACCGGGTTCAGCTCCTCCACGGCGGCGAGCAGCGCGCCGAGCTGCTCCAGGGCGGCGAGGGCCGTCTCGGCTCCCTCGGGATCGACGCCCTCGTAGAGTTCGAGCCCGACGAAGGAGGCGGCGACGGCGCGGGCGAGTCCGGCGGGGTCGGTGACGCCGTCGAGCGGGGTGCCGGCGAGGACCCGGCGCAGCACCCGCTCGATCTCCTCGATCCACAGGTCGAGCCCGGCGGCGGTGGCGGGGGCGAGCCGGGGGTGGGTCTGGGCGCCGGCGAGGAGCTGGGCGAGGACGGCGACGTGCCCGGCGTCCCGCTCCTCGTCGTGCATGGCGCGGCCGAAGGCGAGCAGCTCGGAGAGGCTGGTGACGGCGCGGAGCCGGTCGCGGTGGCGGGCCACCCGCTGTTCGGCGCCGCGCCGGCAGGCGGCGGCGAGGAGTTCGTCGACGGAGCCGAAGTGGTAGAAGACGAGGGCCTGGTTGACCCCGGCGGCGGCGGCGACGGACCGGGCGGAGGCGCCGGCGATGCCGTGCTCCACGAGGGTCCGCAGGGCGCCGTCGAGCAGTTTCTCCCGGGTCTCGCGCCCCTTGGCGTCCCGTGCCCCCGAGGGCTTGGCCTCCCCGCTCACACCCGCCCCCTTCGCCCGCGCGGCGCGCCGCGGGCCCGGTGGCGCTCCCCCGCGGAGACACCGGGCCGGCGGCGGCCGGGACGGGAACACGCCGTGGCTTCCCACGGCCACTCCCCCGTTTTGAGCGATCGCTCAAGGAGGACGTTAACCGATGTTGAGCACTCGCTCAAAGCCCTCCGGCCAGCGAAAAGCCCCCGGCGGCGGACCGGGGGCTTCGGGGGGCGCGGGGGCTCAGGCGCCCAGGTGGCGCTCGACCGTCTCGACCTTGGCGGTGAGGCCGTCGGTGACGCCGGGCCGGATGTCGGCCTTGAGGACGACGGAGACCCGCGGGGCGCGGGCCTCGACGGCGGCGACCGCCCGCTTCACGACGTCCATGACCTCGTCCCACTCCCCCTCGATGGACGTGAACATGGCGTCGGTGCGGTTCGGCAGCCCGGACTCCCGGACGACGCGGACGGCGTCGGCGACGTACTCGCCGACCTCCTCGCCGACGCCGAGCGGGGTGACGGAGAAGGCGACGATCACGCGTTCACCGTGCCCTCGCGGCGGGCGCGGGAGGCGATGACGGCGGCCTCGGCCTCGCGACGCAGCTTGCGGTCGGCGTAGAAGCCGCCGAAGGGCACGACCGAGAGGAGGAAGTAGACGGCGGCGGTGCCGAAGCCCCACTTGGTGCGGTTCCAGGCGTCCAGCCAGAAGAGCACGTAGAGGACGAAAAGAAGGCCGTGGACGGCGCCCATCACCGGGACCGCGTTGAAGTCCGTGGTCCGCTTGAGCACCGAGCAGACCAGCAGGAGCAGGAACGACACGGCCTCGGGCGCGGAGACGAGCCGGAGGCGGTGGAGCGAGGAAGCGGTCTTGAGGTCCACGGAGGGGTCACCTTCGTTCGAGCCGATGGGCGAGCCGCCCAGCGCGATCTTGTGAACGGATGCACAAGGGGGGCGGATCCATTGTGCACACCGACTTTGCTGTCTCTTTATCCGGGTCCCCGCTACCTTCGGGCCGTGGCTACGTTCCGACTCCAGGGCAGCAAGGTGCTCGCCGTGACGATGACCGGCGACGCCGTCAAGGCGAAGAACGGCTCGATGGTCGCCTACGACGGGCAGATGGCGTTCAAGAAGATGAGCGGCGGCGGGGAGGGCCTGCGCGGCATGGTCACCCGGCGGCTGACGGGTGAGCAGATGGAGGTGATGGAGGTCAGGGGGCAGGGGACCTGCTGGTTCGCCGACCGGGCCTCCGAGATCAACCTCGTGCGGCTGCACGGCGAGAAGCTGTGGGTGGAGGCGAGCAATCTGCTCTGCACCGACGCGGGGCTGCGCACCGGCACGACCTTCACGGGACTGCGCGGCGGCGCGACCGGCAACGGCCTCTTCACCACCACGGTGGAGGGCACCGGGCAGGCGGCGATCATGTCGGACGGCCCGGCGACGGTGCTCCGGGTGACCCCGCAGTACCCGCTGTCGGTCGACCCGGGGGCGTACGTCGCCCACCAGGGGAACCTCCAGCAGCACTTCCAGTCGGGTGTGACCTTCCGCACCCTGCTCGGCGAGGGCGGCGGCGAGGCGTTCCAGATCCGTTTCGAAGGTGACGGACTCGTCTACGTCCAGCCCAGCGAGCGGAACACGATCGGAGGCGACGTCTGATGCCCTTCCGCGAGGTGAACTCGAAGATGGTCGAGGCGACCGTCGTCCCGGGGCAGCGGCTCTTCAGCCAGCGCGGCGCGATGCTCGCGTACCGGGGGGACGTCACGTTCACGCCGAACATGGCGGGCGGCCAGGGCGGCCTGGCGTCGATGATCGGCCGCCGGGTGGCCGGCGAGGCGACGCCGCTGATGACGGTGGAGGGCAGCGGCACGGTGATGTTCGGGCACGGCGGCCACCACATCCAGGTGATCGCGCTGACCGGGGACACCCTCTACGTGGAGGCGGACCGGCTGCTCGCCTTCGACGGGACCCTGGAGCAGGGCACGATGTTCATGGGCTCGCAGGGCGGCGTGATGGGCCTGGTGCGCGGGCAGGTGACCGGCCAGGGCCTCTTCACGACGACCCTGAAGGGGCACGGTTCGGTGGCGGTGATGGCGCACGGCGGGGTGATCGAGCTGCCGATCGCGCCGGGCCGTCCGGTGCACGTCGACCCGCAGGCGTACGTGGCCCACCACGGCGACGTGCGCAACAAGCTCTCGACGGCGCTGGGCTGGCGGGACATGGTGGGCCGCGGTTCGGGCGAGGCGTTCCAGCTGGAGCTGAGCGGCAGCGGCGCGGTGTACGTCCAGGCGTCGGAGGAGAAGCTGTGAGCACCCCTGTCATCCACGATCCGCACACCCTGCCCTCGGACGACAACGTCAACGCGTACACCTTCTGCGTCGAGCTGAAGGGCGCCCCCTGGTTCCTCCAGAAGGGGAAGATGATCGCCTACTACGGGCGGATCGAGTTCAACGGGATCGGGCACGGCCGGCTGGACCGGCTGGTGCGGACCGCCTTCCACTCGCCGCTGCACGCGAGCGACTGGGTGGTGGCGGAGGGCTCGGGCAAGATGCTGCTCGCGGACCGGGCCTTCGACGTGAACTCGTACGACCTGGACGAGGGCAATCTGACGATCCGGTCGGGGAACCTGCTGGCCTACCAGCCGACGCTGGCGCTGAAGCAGTCGATCGTGCCGGGGTTCGTGACGCTGATCGGCACGGGCAAGTTCGTGGCGGCGTCGAACGGTCCGGTGGTGTTCATGGAGCCGCCGCTGCGGGTGGACCCGCAGGCGCTGGTGGGCTGGGCGGACTGCCCCTCGCCCTGTCACCATTACGACCACGCGTACCTGACGGGCGTGATGGGCGGGGTGCGGGCCCTGACGGGCATCGGGGGCTCCTCGGGCGAGGAGCACCAGTTCGAGTTCGTGGGGGCGGGTACGGTACTGCTCCAGTCGACGGAGCTGCTGATGGCCGAGCGGAACATCGGCGGGCCGCCGGCCCAGGCCGGGGTGCCGGGCGGGCAGCCGCACGGTTCCGGCCAGGCGGTGCAGGGTGCGGTGCCGCGCCTTCCCGGCCAGCTCGGTGACCTCCAGAGGCGCTTCGGTCTGTGAGCGGTAGTCTGCGGAGCGTGACGCTTCGAACGGCCGCGCGGGGACCGCGGCCGGTCCGGCGGGTGCCGCGCGTCACCTTCCAGATTTCGTCAAGTATTCAACTTCTTAGGTAGAATCCACATCATGGAGACCGAGACGGCCACCCCCTGGCTCACCGACGCCGAGCAGTGCGCCTGGCGCACCTTCCTCGACGTCCAGAGAATGCTGACGCACCAGCTGGAGCGCGACCTCCAGCCCTTCGGCCTGACGATGAACGACTACGAGATCCTGGTCAACCTCTCGGAGTCCGCCGAGCGCAGGCTGCGCATGAGCGACCTCGCGGCCGCCACCCTCCAGTCCAAGAGCCGCCTGTCGCACCAGATCACCCGGATGGAGAACGCGGGCCTGGTCGAGCGGATGAACTGCGAGTCCGACCGGCGCGGCCTCTACGCCGTCCTCACCGACCGCGGCATGGAGACCATGCGCAAGGTCGCCCCGCACCACGTGGAGTCGGTCCGCGACCACTTCATCGACCGGCTCACCCCGGAGGCGCTGGGCGACCTCCACGAGTCGCTGAAGCCGGTCGCCGAGCAGCTGCGCGGCAAGCGCGGCAAGCCGTGACCTGACGGATGTGACGAGAGGGGCCTCCCCGCCCGGCGGGGAGGCCCCTCTCGTCACGTACCGGGTCAGTTGCCGGTCAGGCTCGCCAGGAGCTCGTCGGAGGCCGCGTACGGGTCGAGGGCGCCGCCCGCGATCCGCTCGGCCAGCGCGTCGAGCCGCCGGTCCCCGTGCAGGTCGCCGATCCGCTCGCGCAGCGCCGTGATGGTGATGGTCTCCACCTCGCGGGCCGCCCGGGCCTTCCGGCGCTCCGCCAGGACCCCGTGCTCCTCCATCCAGGCCCGGTGCTTCTCCAGGGCCTCCACGACCTCGTCCACGCCCTCGCCGCGCGCCGCGACCGTCTTCACGATCGGCGGCCGCCAGTCGCCCGGACCGCGGGCCTCGCCGAGGCCCAACATGTGGTTGAGCTCACGGGCGGTGGCGTCGGCGCCGTCCCGGTCGGCCTTGTTGACCACGTACACGTCGCCGATCTCCAGGATGCCCGCCTTCGCGGCCTGGATCCCGTCGCCCATGCCCGGGGCGAGCAGCACCACCGAGGTGTCGGCCTGCCCGGCGATCTCCACCTCGGACTGGCCGACGCCGACGGTCTCCACCAGGACCACGTCGCAGCCGGCCGCGTCGAGGACCCGGATGGCCTGCGGGGCGGACCAGGCGAGGCCGCCCAGGTGGCCGCGGGTGGCCATCGAGCGGATGTAGACGCCGGGGTCGGAGGCGTGCTCCGACATGCGCACCCGGTCGCCGAGGAGCGCGCCGCCGCTGAACGGCGAGGACGGGTCGACGGCGAGCACGCCGACCCGCTTGCCGGCCCTGCGGTACGCGGTCACCAGCGCCGAGGTCGACGTGGACTTGCCGACGCCGGGCGAGCCGGTCAGGCCCACCACGTAGGCGTTGCCGGTCAACGGGGCCAGCGCCGCCATCACCTCGCGCAGCTGCGGGGACGCCCCCTCCACGAGCGAGATCAGCCGGGCCACGGCCCGCGGCCTGCCCTCCCGTGCCTGGGCGACCAGTGCGGGGACGTCCACCATGCTGCGTTCTCCTGTCAGAGGTGCTCTTACTTGCCGGTGACCTTGATGATCAGGGCGTCGCCCTGACCGCCGCCGCCGCACAGCGCGGCCGCGCCGACGCCGCCGCCGCGCCGCTTCAGCTCCAGCGCGAGGTGGAGCACCACGCGGGCGCCGGACATGCCGATCGGGTGGCCGAGCGCGATGGCGCCGCCGTTGACGTTCACCTTTTCCGGGGACACGCCGAGGTCCTTCATGGACTGTACGGCGACCGCCGCGAAGGCCTCGTTGATCTCGATCAGGTCGAGGTCGCCGACGGTCAGGCCCTCCTTCTCCAGGGCGTGGCGGATGGCGTTCGACGGCTGCGACTGGAGGGAGTTGTCCGGGCCGGCCACGTTGCCGTGGGCGCCGATCTCGGCGATCCACTCCAGGCCCAGCTCCTGGGCCTTGGCCTTGCTCATCACGACCACGGCGGCGGCGCCGTCGGAGATCTGCGAGGAGGTGCCGGCGGTGATCGTGCCGTCCTTGGCGAAGGCCGGGCGGAGCTTGCCGAGGGACTCGACGGTGGTCTCGGCGCGGACGCCCTCGTCCTTGGCGAAGATCACCGGGTCGCCCTTGCGCTGCGGGATCTCGACCGGGGTGATCTCGGCCTCGAAGACGCCGTTCTTCTGGGCGGCGGCGGCGCGCTGGTGCGACAGGGCGGCGATCTCGTCCTGGGAGGCGCGGTCGATGCCCAGGCGGGTGTTGTGCTTCTCGGTGGACTCGCCCATCGCGATGTTCTCGAAGGCGTCGGTCAGGCCGTCGTGCGCCATCGCGTCGAGCATCTCGATCGCGCCGTACTTGTAGCCCTCGCGGGACTTCGGCAGCAGGTGCGGGGCGTTGGTCATCGACTCCTGGCCGCCGGCGACGACGACGTCGAACTCGCCGGCGCGGATCAGCTGGTCGGCGAGCGCGATGGCGTCCAGGCCCGACAGGCACACCTTGTTGATGGTGAGGGCGGGGACGTTCATCGGGATGCCGGCCTTGACGGCGGCCTGGCGGGCGGGGATCTGCCCGGCGCCCGCCTGGAGCACCTGGCCCATGATCACGTACTGCACCTGGTCGCCGCCGATGCCGGCCCGGTCCAGGGCGGCCTTGATGGCGAAGCCGCCGAGGTCCGCGCCGGAGAAGGACTTGAGCGAGCCGAGCAGGCGACCCATGGGCGTGCGGGCGCCCGCGACGATCACTGAGGTGGTACCGGTCGTTCCAGACATGAGGCACGGCCCCTTGGGATGAGGAGTGAACGAGGGTTTACCGCCAATGTACTGAGGGGTGCGGCGCGAGGTCACCGGCCCGCCGGTGTGACGGCGCGCACGTTGCGTAACCATCCCGGCGGGGGTGCACTGGAGCCATGCTGACGCGTATCGACCACATCGGGATCGCCTGCTTCGACCTGGACAGGACCGTCGAGTTCTACCGTGCCACGTACGGCTTCGAGGTCTACCACTCCGAGGTCAACGAGGAGCAGGGCGTCCGCGAGGCCATGCTGAGGATCAACGCCACGGACGACGGCGGCGCCTCCTACCTCCAGCTCCTGGAGCCCACCCGCGAGGACTCCGCGGTCGGCAAGTGGCTGGCCAAGAACGGCGAGGGCGTCCACCACATCGCCTTCGGCACCGCCGACGTCGACGGGGACGCCGAGGCCATCCGCGGCAAGGGCGTCCGGGTGCTCTACGACGAGCCCAGGACCGGCTCCATGGGCTCCCGGATCACCTTCCTCCACCCCAAGGACTGCCACGGCGTGCTGACCGAACTCGTCACCTCGGCACCGCCTTCCGCCGACCGCTCCTCAGTGGAGCACTGACCTCCGTATTCCCGGCCCGGTAGAGTGGGCGGCTCCGGGCCGGGGCCGGTCGGGGCCGCTTCGCGCGGCGTCGTAGTCGGGTTGTCGGGGTCGTCCGATCTGCCACGATTCCCGGGGGGCCGTTCTGTCCGGTGAACGGTGCTCGTCGGAACGTGTGCGACCAGGGTTGGGGTCTCTCCTGCTCGCAGAGCTCGGGGAAGGATGGACCGCGCAGTGCGGGGCTACGAACGCCAGGAGAGCCACCGAGCTGAGGACGACCATCTCTCGCGGTTCGAGGCCGAGATGGACCGGCTGAAGAAGGAACGCGAGAAGGCCGTCCAGCACGCCGAGGACCTGGGCTACCAGGTCGAGGTCTTGCGTGCCAAGCTCCACGAGGCGCGTCGCACCATCGCGTCCCGGCCCGCCTACGACAGTGCGGACATCGGCTACCAGGCCGAGCAGTTGCTGCGCAACGCGCAGGCGCAGGCCGAGCAGCTCCGCCAGGACGCCGAGCGGGAGCTCCGGGAGGCGCGGGCGCAGACCCAGCGGATCCTCCAGGAGCACGCCGAGCACCAGGCGCGGCTCCAGGCCGAGCTGCACACCGAGGCCGTGCAGCGCCGCCAGCAGCTCGACCAGGAGCTGAACGAGCGCCGGCAGACCGTCGAGGCGCACGTCAACGAGAACGTGGCCTGGGCCGAGCAGCTGCGCGCCCGCACCGAGTCCCAGGCCCGCCGCCTGATGGACGAGGCCCGCGCCGAGGCCGAGCAGTCGCTCGCCGCCGCCCGCGCCGAGGCCACCCGGCTCACCGAGGAGACCGGCCGCCGGGTCGGTGCCGAGGCCGAGGCCGCCCGCGCCGAGGCCGAAGCGATTCTGCTGCGCGCCCGCAAGGACGCCGAGCGGCTGATGACCACCGCCTCCACCCAGGCCCAGGAGGCCACCGGGCACGCCGAGCAGCTGCGGACCGCCGCCGTCGCCGAGACCGACCAGGCCCGCCGGCAGGCCACCGAGCTGTCCCGCGCCGCCGAGGAGCGGCTCCAGGAGGCCGACGAGCGGCTGCGGCAGGCCCGTGCGGAGGCCGACAAGGCCCTCACGGAGGCCAAGGAGTCCGCCGCGAAGACGCTGGCCTCCGCCGACTCCGTCAACGAGCAGCGGACCCGCACCGCCAAGTCCGAGATCGCCCGGCTGGTCGGCGAGGCCACCGAGAAGGCCGAGGCCCTCAAGGCCGAGGCGGAGGAGAAGCTGCGCGAGGCGACCGCGCACGCCGAGAAGCTGGTCGCCGAGGCCACCGAGAAGGCCCGCACCGCCGCGGCCGAGGACTCGGCGGCGGCGCTCGCCAAGGCCGCCCGCAGCGCCGAGGAGATCCTCAGCAAGGCGTCCGAGGACGCCGCCGAGACCACCCGCAAGGCCGCCGAGGAGGTCGAGCGGATCCGCCGCGAGGCCGAGACCGAGGCCGACCGGCTGCGCGCCCGCGCCGAGGAGCAGGCCGACGAGCTGCTCGGCTCGGCGAAGGACGACACCAAGGAGTACCGGGCCAAGACCGTCGAGCTCCAGGAGGAGGCCCGGCGGCTGCGCGGCGAGGCCGAGCAGCTGCGCGCCGAGGCCGTCGCCGAGGGCGAGCGGATCCGCGGCGAGGCCCGCCGCGAGGCCGTGCAGCAGATCGAGGAGGCGGCGAAGACCGCCGAGGAGCTGCTGGCCAAGGCGAAGGCCGACGCCGACGAGCTGCGGACCAACGCGGGCGCGGAGAGCGAGAAGGTCCGGTCAGAGGCCATGGAGCGCGCCCGGACGCTCCGGACCCAGGCCGAGGAGACCCTGGAGCGGACCCGCGCCGAGGCCGAGCGGCTGCGCGCCGAGTCCGAGGAGCAGGCCGAGGCCGTACGGGAGTCCGCCGAGAAGGCCGCGGCCGAGCTGCGGGCCGACGCCGAGCGGGCCGCCGAGGCCCGCCGGGCCGAGGCCGCCGAGGAGCTGGCCCGGCTGCACGCCGAAGCCGGGGCGAAGGTGGCCGCGGCGGGGCAGGAGCTGACCGACGCCCGGGCCGAGGGCGAGCGGATCCGGCGCGAGGCCGCCGAGGAGACCGAGCGGCTGCGGGCCGAGGGCGCCGAGCGGATCCGGGTGCTGCGGGAGCAGGCCGAGACCGAGGCCGAGCGGCTGCGGGCCGAGGCCGCGGCGGACGCGCAGACCGCGCGTACCGAGGCGGAGGCGACCGCGCAGCGGCTCACCGGCGAGGCCGAGACCGAGGCCGAGCGGCTGCGGTCGGAGGCGCAGGAGACCGCCGACCGGGTGCGGGCCGAGGCCGCCGCCGCGGCGGAGCGGGTGGCCGCCGAGGCCGCCGAGGCGCTGTCCGCCGCCCGTGAGGAGGCGAACCGGCGCCGCCGGGAGGCCGAGGAGACGCTGGAGTCGGCCCGTTCCGAGGCCGGCCGGGAGCGCGAGCTCGCCCGCGAGCAGTCCGAGGAGCTGCTGGCCGCCGCCCGCAAGCGGGTGGAGGAGGCGCAGGCCGAGGCGCAGCGCCTGGTCGAGGAGGCGGACGCGCGGGCGACCGAGATGGTCTCCGCGGCCGAGCAGACGGCGCAGGAGGTCCGGGACTCGGTCGCGGGGCTGCGCGAGCAGGCCGAGGAGGAGATCGCCGGGCTGCGCTCGGCCGCGGAGCACGCGGCGGAGCGGACCCGTACCGAGGCGCAGGAGGAGGCGGACCGGGTCCGCGCCGACGCGCACGGGGAGCGGGAGCGGGCGGCCGAGGACGCGGCCCGCACGCGGGCGCGCGCCCAGGAGGAGTCCGAGGCGGCGAAGGCGCTGGCCGAGCGGACCGTCGGGGACGCGATCGCGGAGGCGGAGAAGCTCCGCGCGGACACCGCCGAGTACGCGCAGCGGGTGCGGACCGAGGTGACGGACGCGCTGGCGTCGGCCGAGCAGGACGCGGCCCGCACCCGGGCGGACGCCCGGGACGACGCCAACCGGATCCGTTCGGAGGCGGCCGAGAAGGCCGAGGGCGTGGTCGGCGAGGCGACCGCCGAGGCGGAGCGCATCGCCGCCGAGGCCGAGCAGGTCCTCGACGAGGCCCGCCAGGCCGCCGACAAGCGCCGCCAGGACGCGGCCGAGCAGGCCGACAGCCTGGTCGGCGAGGCGACCGCCGAGGCGGAGCGCATCGCCGCCGAGGCCGAGCAGGTCCTCGACGAGGCCCGCCAGGCCGCTGACAAGCGCCGCCAGGACGCGGCCGAGCAGGCCGACAGCCTGGTCGGCGAGGCGACGGCGGAGGCCGAGCGGATCGCGGCGGAGGCCGGGCAGGTCCTGGACGAGGCCCGGAAGGACGCGGACAAGCGCCGGCAGGACGCGGCCGAGCAGGCCGACGCCCTGGTCGGCGGGGCGACGGCGGAGGCCGAGCGGATCGCGGCGGAGTCCGCCGAGCTGCGGGAGACCACCGAGCGGGACGCGGCCCGGCTGCGGACCGAGGCCGAGCAGGTCAAGACGGACGGCGAGGCGCACGCGCAGGCGCTGCGGACGGCGGCCCTGGCCGACGCCGAGCAGATCCTGGACGAGGCCCGCCAGGCCGCCGACAAGCGCCGCCAGGACGCCGCCGAGCAGGCCGACGCCCTGGTCGGCGAGGCGACGGCGGAGGCCGGCCGGATCACGGACGAGGCGGTCGAGCTGGCCGACTCGGTGACCGCCGACGCCCGGACCGAGGCCGAGCGGACCCTCGCGGACGCGGCCGGCGAGGCGGAGCGGCTGCGGGCCGAGGGCGCCGAGGCGCTGGAGTCGGCCCGTCAGGACGCCGAGCGGATCCGTACGGAGTCGGCGCGGGTCGAGGAGGACGCCGAGGTGGCGGCCGAGCAGATGCGCTCCGAGGCGCGCGCGGAGGCCGACCGGATCCTGGACGAGGCCCGCGAGGCGGGTGCGAGGAAGCGCGCGGACGCGGCCGAGCAGGCCGACCAGCTCATCGCCAAGGCCCGGGAGGAGGCGCTGCGCGCCACCGCCGAGGCGGAGACGCAGGCCGACACGATGGTCGGCGCGGCCCGCAAGGAGGCCGACCGGATCGTCGCCGAGGCGACCGTGGAGGGCAACGCGCTGGTGGAGAAGGCGCGGACCGACGCGGACGAGCTGCTCGTCGGGGCGCGGAAGGACGCGACCGCGATAAGGGAGCGGGCCGAGGAGCTGCGGGGCCGGGTCGAGGGCGAGATCGAGGAGCTGCACGAGCGGGCGCGGCGCGAGTCGGCCGAGCAGATGCGGACGGCCGGCGAGCGGGTCGACAAGCTGGTGAAGGCCGCGGAGGAGCAGCGGGCCGAGGCCGCCGAGAAGGCCAAGGAGATGGTCTCGGAGGCGAGTTCGGAGGCGAGCAAGGTCCGGATCGCGGCCGTGCGGAAGGCGGACACCCTCCTGAAGGAGGCGGAGCAGAAGAAGAGTTCGCTGGTGGCCGAGGGCGAGAAGATCAAGGCGGAGGCGGAGCGGATCAGGGCGGAGGCCGAGGCGGAGGCGGAGCGGCTGGTCGAGGAGGGCCGGCGCGAGCTGGAGGTCCTGACCCGTCGGCGTACCGACATCAATGCCGAGATCTCCCGTGTCCAGGACGTGCTGGAGGCGTTGGAGTCTTTCGAGACTCCGTCGGCGGGGGCGAAGGACGGACTCAAGGCGGGCGCTTCCTCGGGTTCCACTCGTTCGAGTGGCAAGTCGCAGGACGGGTAGCCACTCAAAAGGCTGGACATTCTCCAGATCAAACGGGCATACGCTCGATGACACGCCGCTCCGGCCCCTAGGATTCCCTCTAACACCTCACCGGTCTCATTCGACAGGAACCCCATGAGCGACACTTCCTCCCCCTTCGGCTTCGAGCTCGTGCGGCGTGGTTACGACCGCGGTCAGGTGGACGACCGCATTACCAAGCTCGTCGCCGACCGTGACAGCGCACTGGGCCGCATCACCTCCCTGGAGAAGCGCATCGAGGAACTCCACCTCGAAACGCAGAACGCCCAGGCGCAGGTGAGCGACGCGGAGCCGTCGTACGCCGGTCTCGGCGCGCGCGTCGAGAAGATCCTCCGTCTCGCCGAGGAGGAGGCGAAGGACCTGCGCGAGGAGGCCCGTCGCGCCGCCGAGCAGCACCGCGAGCTGGCCGAGTCGGCCGCCCAGCAGGTGCGCAACGACGCGGAGTCCTTCGCGGCCGAGCGCAAGGCGAAGGCCGAGGACGAGGGCGTCCGGATCGTCGAGAAGGCGCAGGGCGAGGCGAACTCGCTGCGCGCCGAGGCGCAGAAGGACGCGCAGTCGAAGCGGGAGGAGGCGGACGCCCTCTTCGAGGAGACCCGCGCCAAGGCCGCCCAGGCCGCCGCGGACTTCGAGACCAACCTGGCCAAGCGCCGCGAGCAGTCCGAGCGCGACCTGGCCTCCCGTCAGGCCAAGGCCGAGAAGCGCCTCGCCGAGATCGAGCACCGCGCCGAGCAGCTCCGCCTGGAGGCCGAGAAGCTCCGCACGGATGCCGAGCGCCGGGCCCGCCAGACGGTGGAGACCGCGCAGCGCCAGGCCGAGGACATCGTGGCCGACGCGAACGCCAAGGCCGACCGGATCCGTTCGGAATCGGAGCGCGAGCTGGCGGCGCTGACGAACCGCCGCGACTCGATCAACGCGCAGCTGACCAACGTCCGCGAGATGCTGGCGACGCTGACCGGTGCCGCGGTGGCCGCGGCCGGCTCCCCGCTGGACGAGGACCGCTCCGCCGGTGTCCCGGCCCAGCAGACCCGGTAAGGCCCCGGCCTTCCGGAGCGACCCCGTGGAAGCCCCCCGTCACTCCGGTGGCGGGGGGTTTCGCGCGCCCTTAGCTTGGTGTGCATGATCGAGCTTGACGGGCTGACGAAGCGGTACGGGACGAAGACGGCGGTCGATCATCTCTCCTTCCGGGTGCGGCCGGGCATGATCACCGGCTTCCTGGGCCCCAACGGGGCCGGGAAGTCGACCACGATGCGGATGATGCTCGATCTGGACAACCCGACGAGCGGGACCGTGCGGATCGACGGCCGGCACTACCGCGAGCTGGACGAGCCGCTGAAGTACATCGGGGCGCTGCTCGACGCGAAGGCGATGCACGGGGGCCGGTCGGCGTACAACAACCTGCTGTGTCTGGCGCAGTCGAACCGGATCCCCCGGCAGCGGGTGGACGAGGTGCTGGACCTGGTGGGTCTGACGGCGGTGGCGCGGAAGAAGTCGAAGGGTTTCTCGCTGGGCATGGGGCAGCGGCTCGGCATCGCGTCGGCGCTGCTGGGGGACCCCGAGATCCTGATGTTCGACGAACCCGTCAATGGTCTGGACCCCGAGGGAATTCACTGGATCCGCAATCTGATGAAGTCGCTGGCGGCGGAAGGCCGGACGATCTTCGTCTCCAGTCATCTGATGAGTGAAATGGCGCTGACGGCAGATCATCTGATCGTCATCGGGCAGGGAAAGCTGCTGGCCGACACGTCGATGGCCGATTTCATCCAGCAGAATTCCCGGAGTTTCGTCCGGCTGCGTTCTCCGCAGCAGGAACGGCTGCGGGACGTGCTGCACGGCGCCGGGTTCGTGGTGGTCGAGGCGGGCAACGGGACGCTGGAGGTCGACGGGGCCACGACCGAGCGGCTGGGCGAGCTGGCGGCGGAGCACCAGCTGACGCTGCACGAGCTGAGCGCCCAGCGCGCCTCCCTGGAGGAGGCGTTCATGCAGATGACGGCGGGTGCGGTGGAGTACCACGCGCACGGCACCGATGTGCACGGCGGCGGCCCCGCCGCCCCGTCCGGGCCCGTGTGGGGCGCGGACTCCGGCTGGGGCCCGCGGGCCGGCTCGACGACCGAGGGGGTCTGATCCATGGCAGCGGTACCGGCGGTGCTCCAGTCCGAGTGGACGAAGATCCGGACGGTCTCCTCGACGGTCTGGACGCTGGCGGCCGCGCTGATCGTCACGGTGGCGATGGGCGCGGCGCTCTCGGCCGTCCTGAAGTCGAGCTTCGACGACCTCTCCGAGGTGGAGCGGGCGACCTTCGACCCGACCTTCGTCAGCTTCTCCGGGATGGTCCTCGGGCAGCTGGCGATGGTGGTCTTCGGCGTGCTGGTGGTGGGGACCGAGTACTCCTCGGGCATGATCCGCACCTCGCTGGCGGCCGTCCCCCAGCGGGCCACCTTCCTCTTCTCCAAGGTCGCGGTGGCCGGGGCGCTCGCCCTGGTCGTCGGGCTGGTGACGAGCTTCCTGTCGTTCTTCCT
The DNA here is from genome assembly GCF_014654895.1 of Streptomyces filamentosus. Taxonomy (GTDB): domain Bacteria; phylum Actinomycetota; class Actinomycetes; order Streptomycetales; family Streptomycetaceae; genus Streptomyces; species Streptomyces filamentosus. The sequence goes on from NZ_BNBE01000001.1 coordinate 1,281,665, forward strand.
CGGGCAGGCGCTGCTGGGCGAGCACCGGACGACGCTCGGCGCGGACAACGTGCTGCGGGCGGTGGTCGGCGGCGGGCTCTACATGGGGCTGATCGCGCTCTTCTCGATGGGCGTGGCGACGATGCTGCGCTCCTCGATGCTGTCGCTCGGCATCCTGGTGCCGTTCTTCTTCCTGATCTCGCAGATCCTGTCGGCGGTGCCGAAGGCGAAGGAGGTCGCGAAGTACTTCCCCGACCAGGCGGGTTCCAAGATCATGCAGGTGGTGCCGGACGCCCTGGGCTCGGAGAAGGCGCCGTACGGGCCGTGGGGCGGGCTCGGGATCATGCTGCTCTGGGTGGCGGCCTCGCTGCTCGGCGGCTATCTGGTGCTGAAGCGGCGGGACGCCTGAGGCTCCCCCGGTCCAGGCGCCCCGGACCCCGGCACGGGATCCGGGGCGTCCCGGATTTTCCCCGGAGGTTTCGCTTCGGTCTCGCTTCCCCGGCGCGGGAACCGTCAACGGCTGGATAAGCTCCTGACTCGTACGGGGGCCTTCCGGCCGCGCGCCGTCATGCCCCGATCGCACACCACCGACCTGTCGATGGGGCTGGAGAATGATCGAGGCAGTCGGCCTGACCAAGCGCTACGGCGCGAAGACGGCCGTGTACAACCTTTCCTTCCAGGTGAGGCCGGGCGTCGTCACCGGCTTCCTGGGCCCGAACGGCTCCGGCAAGTCGACCACCATGCGCATGATCCTCGGCCTGGACCGGCCGACGGCCGGGCACGTGACGATCGGCGGCCACCCCTTCCGGCAGCTGCCGAACGCGCCCCGGCAGGTCGGCGCCCTGCTCGACGCCAAGGCCGTGCACGGCGGCCGCAGCGCCCGCAGCCACCTCCTGTCGCTGGCCCAGCTGGCCGGCATCCCGGCCCGCCGGGTGGACGAGGTGCTGGGCGTGGTCGGCCTCCAGGACGTGGCGCGGCGGCGGTCCAAGGGCTTCTCCCTCGGCATGGGCCAGCGGCTCGGCATCGCGGCGGCGCTGCTCGGCGACCCGCAGGTGCTGCTCTTCGACGAGCCGGTCAACGGCCTGGACCCGGAGGGCATCCTCTGGGTGCGGAACCTGATGAAGAAGCTGGCCTCCGAGGGCCGCACCGTCTTCGTCTCCAGCCACCTGATGAGCGAGATGGCGCTGACGGCGGACCACCTGATCGTGATCGGCCGGGGCCAGCTGCTCTCCGACATGCCGGTGAAGCAGTTCATCTCGGCGAACTCGGCGGACTTCGCCCGGGTCCGCACCCCGGAGGGCGATCCCGCGCAGCGGGAGAAGCTGTCGGCCGCGCTCGCCGGCGCTGGCGGGCAGGTGCTCTCCGAGCCGGACGGCGCGCTGCGGGTCACCGGCCTGCCGCTGCCGAGGATCAGCGACCTGGCGCACGGGGCGGACGTACGGCTCTGGGAGCTGTCCCCGCACCAGGCGTCGCTGGAGGAGGCGTACATGCGGCTGACGCAGGGCGCGGTGGACTACCGCTCGACCGACGACCGGCTGGCCCACCTCCAGGCCCCGCCGCAGCCCGGGCAGCCGGGGTACGGGGCGCCGCAGCCGCAGGCCCCCTCGGACGTGCCGCAGCAGGGCTGGTACGCCCCGCCGCCGCCCGGACAGAATCCGTACGCCACCGCCCCGCAGGCCCCCGCGCCCGGCGCCCCGCAGCCTCCCGCGGCCGCGCCGGACGCCGCGCGGCCGAGCTTCCAGAAGCAGAGCGACACCACCGAGGACGCCCGATGACCGCCCCGACGCCGACCCCGACCCCTCCCCCGCCGTACGGCTACGTCTCCCCCATCCCGGTCCGCCGGGCGCACCTCGGGGACGCGCTCGCCTCGGAGTGGACGAAGATCCGCTCGGTGCGGTCGACGGTGTGGACGCTGGGCACCATGGTCCTGCTGATGCTGGCGATCGGTCTGGGCGTGGCCGCGATCGCCTCCGGCGAGGGCGGGAACATGGGCGAGGAGTCGGCGCTGCCGCTGGGCTTCTTCGGGATGCTGCCGGCGTCGATCTGCGTGATCACGCTGGGCGTCCTGACCATCTCGTCCGAGTACGGCACGGGGATGATCCGGACGACGCTGACCGCGTGCCCGAGCCGGGCCCGGGTGCTGACGGCGAAGGCGATCGTCTTCTTCCTGCTGGTCTTCACGGTGACCCTGGTGGTCGCGTTCGTGGTGGCGACCGCGCAGGTGGCGATGGTGGAGGCGGCGGAGCCGACGGGCGCGGAGTGGGCGCGGGCCACGGTCGGCGCGGCCGGGTTCCTGGCGCTGCTGGGCCTGCTGTCGATGGCGGTGGGCGCGCTGGTGCGGCACTCGGCCGGGGCGATCACGGTGATGATCGGCGTGCTGCTGCTGCCGCTGGTGGCGGGCATGTTCATGTTCGCGTCGGCGCTGAGCGGGCTCCGGGAGGCGCTGTTCACCTACGCGGTGCCCTCGCAGATGATCGCGCTGTACAGCGCGGAGCCGCCGTTCTCGGACAGCGGTCCGGCGGGCTGGGAGGCGCTGTTCATCCTGATGGGGATCACGGCGGTGGCACTGGGCGGCGCGTACGCGCTGCTGAACAGCCGGGACGTCTGACCCCGCCGGGCCCTAGTGCTTCGGCGCGTTGCGGGACCGCTGCACCCCGGGGGTGCGGCGGTCCTTCGCGTTCCAGCAGGCCTTGTGCCAGTGGCGGCGGTCGTCGACGCCGCCGTACTCGGGCCAGGCGACGACGTGCGGGGCGCCGGGCGGGATCTCCTGGTCGCAGCCGGGGCAGCGGTAGCGCTTCCCGGGGGAGCTGGCGCCGGCGACGAGGCGGACGTACCACTCCTCGCCCTGCCAGGTCTCGGTGCGCTGCGAGCCGCCGTACCGGTCGTCGCGGTCCTCCTGCGCCGCCGGCCTGGCGCCGCGGCGGGAACGGTGGTGACGCGGGGACACAGCACACCTCACGGAGTCGGGGAACACGGACCGTTCCCTCCAGCGTACGGGCCGCGACCTGGTGCCCGGGGCCCTCGTCCGGGCACCCGGACCGAAAATCGCAAGAACTTCATGAAAGGCCGTTGCCTTTGGCACGTGTCAGGCGTTGTTGCCGGTACGGGGGGAAGTCGACGCGCCGGCCGCGAGGAGGCAGAAGGCGATGCGCGTAGGAACGTTCGTGCTGGCGGCCCAGTTCCCGGGCCAGGGGCAGGGAGAGGCGCTGCACCGGGCGGTGCGGACCGCCGAGGTCGCCGAGGAGGCGGGCCTGGACGCGGTCTGGCTGGCCGAGCACCACTTCGTGCCGTACGGCGTGTGCCCGTCGGCGGTGACGCTGGCCGCCCTGCTCCTCGGCCGCACCCGGCGGCTGCGGGTGGGGACGGCGGTGAGCGTGCTGCCGACCGTCCACCCGGTCGCCCTGGGCGAGCAGGCGGCACTGCTGCACGTCGTCTCGGGCGGCAGATTCACCCTCGGGGTGGGGCGCGGCGGGCCGTGGGTGGACCTGGAGGTGTTCGGCGCGGGCCTGGAGGCGTACGAGCACGGCTTCCCCGAGGCCCTCGACCTGCTGCTGCGGTGGCTCACGGAACCCCGCGTGGGCGCCTCGGGTGAACGGTTCTCCTTCCGGGAGGTGCCGGTGGTGCCCCGGCCCGGCGAGCTGATCGGCGGCGCCGCCTCGCCGGAGGTGGTCGTGGCCTGCACCTCGCAGAAGAGCGTGCGCCTGGCGGCCGAGCGCGGCCTTCCGATGCTGCTCGGCATGCACTGCGGCGACGAGGACAAGGCGGAGATGGTCGCGGCCTGGGCCCGCTGGGCGCGGGAGGCGGGCCGGGATCCGGACGAGGTGGCGCGGATCGGCGCCGAGCACGTCTCGGCGGGCGTGGTGCAGCTCGCGGACGGGCCCCGGGAGGCCGCGGAGACCCTGGTGAAGGCGATGCCGGGCTGGCTGAAGCAGGGGCTGGACGCGCACGTGACGGTGGACGGCCGGCACCGCGCGATGCGGGACCCGGTGGCGTACACCGAACTGCTCTGCTCCCTGCACCCGGTGGGCACCCCCGCCCTGGCGGCGGACCGGCTGGCGGCGACCGCCGAGCGCACCGGCATCACCCGCTTCGCGCTGCTCGCCGAGGGTTCGGGCGACCTCGCCGGTACGGAGGAGAACCTGCGGCGCCTCGGCACCGAGGTGCTCCCCCGACTGGCCTGAGACGGGCCGGTCCGGGGGCGGGGCGTGCCGCCGCTCCGGCGTTCCCGCGGGGCGGTGCGCGTCGACACGCACCGATCGCGGTGCCGGAGCGGCGGCACCAGGTCCCGAGAGCACCCGGTGACGACGGCCGGGCCTCAGCAGTCGCGGAGTTCCGGCGACTGGTTGAGCAGCTGGCCCCGTATCGACGTGAAGCGGGCGAGCCGCTCGTCCACCGCCGGGTCCAGCGGGAAGACCGCCACACGGTGGCAGTTCTGGAAGGCCAGACGCACTCCGAAGTGACGCTGGAGCGCACCGCGGATCGCGTCGCTCGCCAGCGCGCGCAGCAGCTGACCACGTGCCTGCTCGTTCGGCGGCGGCGTCTGGTTGTCGGCGAACTCTCCGCCTTCGACCTCCAGCTGTGCCACCAGAGAACTGATCATCTCCCACGCGAAGGGCAGGGAGGTCCGGACGCAGTCGACGAAGGCGGCTTCGTCGACCTCGCCTCGCTCGGCCTGTTCCAACAGTGCCGGTGAGACGTCGAGCGACATGGGTTCTCCTCTCGCGACCCCGCGGACGGGGTCTGTGCGGGCAGGGCCGAAGACCGCCGGGCGCCACGCAGCGTGCACGGACGACGACCTCCAGCATCCACGGTAAGCGCGCGGTCCTGCGGGCACCAGGCGATTGGGCACACAACAGGCCGATAACCGACGGGTGTTCGGCTCAGGAAGGTGCCCGAATCGCGTAGAAGGGCGCTCCTCTTGTAGCGTTGCCGACCATGCGTCTCGTCATTGCCCGTTGCTCCGTGGACTACGCGGGCCGGCTCACGGCCCACCTGCCCTCCGCACCCCGTCTGATCCTGATCAAGGCAGACGGCAGCGTCTCGATCCACGCGGACGACCGGGCGTACAAACCGCTCAACTGGATGTCCCCGCCGTGCACCCTGAAGGAGGGTGCCGACGGTGAGGCGGGCATCTGGACGGTGATCAACAAAGCGGGCGAGAAACTGATCATCACGATGGAGGAGATCCTCCACGACTCGTCCCACGAACTGGGCGTGGACCCGGGCCTCATCAAGGACGGCGTGGAGGCCCACCTCCAGGAGCTGCTCGCCGACCGCATCGAGACCCTGGGCGAGGGCTGGACGCTGGTGCGCCGCGAGTACCCGACCGCCATCGGCCCGGTCGACATCCTCTGCCGGACCGCGGACGGCGCCACGGTCGCGGTCGAGATCAAGCGGCGCGGCGAGATCGACGGCGTCGAGCAGCTGACCCGCTACCTGGAGCTGCTCAACCGCGACCCGCACCTCGCCCCGGTGAAGGGCATCTTCGCGGCGCAGGAGATCAAGCCGCAGGCGCGGGTCCTCGCGACGGACCGCGGGATCGACTGCGTGGTGCTCGACTACGACGCCCTGCGCGGCATCGAGGACGACAAGCTGCGGCTGTTCTGAGCCGGGCGGTACGGAGAAGGGGACGGCCCCGGACGCGCGAAGCGTCCGGGGCCGTCCCCTTTCCCGGTGTCCGGCCCTCAGCCCGCGGTGGGGGGCTCGGGGGCGATGTCGGAGGTGGAGGAGCCCTCGGCGACGGGGGACTCGCTGGTGGCGGTGTCGGACGGGGTCGGGGACTCGGGCGTCGGGGTCGCCGAGCTCGTGCTCGGTTCGGGGTCGGGGCTGTTCGACGTCGGCGTCGAGGTGGGCGACGACGAGGTGGGGTCCGGTCCAGGGTCCGACGTCGTCGTGGTCCGGGTGGGCGTCGGGCGGCCCGGTGTCGTCGGCTCGTCCGTCGCCCCCGGCGCGCTCGTCGTGGACGGGTCGGTCCCGTCCGGCGCGGTGGTCGACGGGGAGCCGGTCGCCGTGGGGTCCGTGGCGGTCGGTGACGCGGTCGTGCCGTCGGAGGGGGTGGTGGTGGGGCCGGGCGTGCCGGAGGAGGACGAGGGGGGCGTGCCGGTGCCCGCGGGGGTGTCGGTGCCGTCCTCGGCGGGGGTCCCGTCGCCGGTGCCGGGGAGGTCGTCGCCGCCCTGGCCGGCGGTGCTGTCGGTGGTGACGGTGCCGGAGGTGGGCGCGTCGTCGTCGCCGGAGCCGCCGCCGAGGGCGACGACGGTGCCGAGCACGGCGACGAGGAGGAGGCCCGCGCCGACCGCGGCGAGGTTGCGCCGGGCGCCGGTGAGGATCCCCGCCGCGAGGCTCCGCCGCCCGCCGTCCGCCGGGGCGGGACCGGCCGGGGCGAGGAGCGCGGGGCCCTGGCCCGCGGGCTCGGGGAAGTCGGGGAAGTCCGGGAAGGCGGGCGGCGCGGCGGCGACCGGCGGCAGGAGTTCGGTGGGCGGTTCGGCGGGGGCCGCGGCGGCGCGGACGGCGGGCAGGCCGCGGGGCGGGGAGTCGGCGCGGGGCGGCACGGCGGCGGCCGGGGCGGGTTCCCCCCGGCGGGTGAGGTCGGTGACGAGGGCGAGGGCCCGGCGGCCCGCGACGGTGCCGCGCTTGTCGGCGAGGACGCCGCGCAGCCCGATGGACGCCTCCAGTTCGGCGCGGGCGCGGGCGAGGTTCCCGGCGCAGAGGGCGAGGACGCCGAGCTCGTGGTGGAAGTACGCCTCCTCGGCGACGTCCCCGGTGAGCCGGGCGGCCTCCTGGCCGGAGCGCAGGGCCCGTTCCCAGGCGCCCCAGTGGAGTCCGGCGGCGAAGGCGGGGGCGGCGGCCCGGGCGAGGACGACGGCGGTGGCGCGGTGCTCGGCGGCGGTCTCGGGCCCGGCACCGGTCTCGCCGCCGACGAGGGCGCCGAGGGCGGCGAGGAGGGCGTCGGCCTCGGCGGCGGCCCGCTCGGGGCCGACCGAGGGGTGTCCGGCCCACCAGGCGTAGTGCTGGGCGGCGGTGTGGACGCGGTCGGCGGCGTCGTGGCCGTAGCCGTGGGCGAGGAGCTGGGTGAGGACGCCGCCGGCGAGCCGGTGGCGGGGGCCGACGGGGGTGATCAGGCCGCAGGCGCGGAGTTCGCCGAGGGCGGCGTCGGCGTGGGTGTCGCCGACGAGCGCCGGGAGGTGGGCGTGGTGGGGCAGCTCGCCGCCGAGGGCGACGGCGAAGCGGAGGGTGGCCTGGGCGGAGCGGCTGAGCCGGGAGGCGAGGAGCGCGGCGGGGGCGGCGCCCTCGCCGAGGCTGGGCAGCGGCACCTCGTGGAGCTCGACGTCGGGGTCCTCGTACGGGTCGGGGACGGGCCCGGCGGCGGAGCCGGTCCCGCCGGTGCCCGCGCCGGGGCCGAACGCCTCCTCCAGGGCTCCGAAGGCGTCGAACTCGGCGGGGGTGACGCGCAGCCGGTCGCGCTGCCGGAGCAGGGCGCCGGCCTGGACGAAGCGGAGCGGCAGGCCCTCGGACTCGAACCAGAGGTCGCCCGCCCAGTTGGCCTCCTCGTCGGTGAGGCGGCGGCCCACGGCGGCCTCCAGGAGGGCCAGGGAGGCGGCGCGGCCGAGGCCGGGGAGGGCGACCTCCTCGATCCGGGCCTCGGCGGAGGGCGCGGGGGCGCCGGGGGCGGCGGCGAGGAGGAAGGCGCACTCGGGGGCGGCGGCGAGGAGTTCGTCGAGGGCGGCGCCGCCGAACTCCAGGTCGTCCACGACGACGACGGCGCCGACGGAGCCGAGGGCGGCGCTCAGGCCGTCGCGGTCGGGCCGGTGGAGGGGGGCGTGCAGGACGGCGGCGCGGAGTTCCTGGAGGAGTTCGTGCGCGGTGCGGTGGTGGCCGGAGAGGCGGACGACGCCGTCCGGGGCGAGACCGGCGCAGTCGGCGGCGACGGCGTCGAGGAGGGCGGTGCGGCCGGAGCCGTCCGGGCCGGTGAGGCGGGCGCTGCGGCCGCGGGTCAGGGTCTCGGCGAGCCGGGCCCGCTGCTCGTCGCGTTCCAGGAGGGGGAGTTCGGGGGCGGTGGGGCCGGGCGGCGCGGGGACGGTGGTGGCGCGGGCGGCCTCGGCGCGTTCCTCGGGGGTGCGGCGGCGGGCGGGCGGGGGCTCCTCGCCGGGCGGGCAGGGCTCGATCTCGCTGCCGTCGACGGGGTTGACGGTGAGCAGCAGCCCGCCGGAGACGATCCGGGTGACGCGGGCGCGGGCGGGCGCCTGGGCGGCGCGCTCGGGCAGGGCGGCGGGCTGGGCGGGGCGGGCGTCCTCGGCCGCGGTGTCGTGACCGGACTCGTCCGGCCCCCGGTGTATCGGGTCCATGGTCAAAGCCCCCAAGAGCGGTGGTGCGGAGCCCGCCGGGTGGGTCCGTCGTCGGGTGCGGGCGACCGAACCCTAGACGGTCGCCGGGCGCCCGGGAACAGGCGGGGGGCCACCGAGCCCAAGACGTCACGGTCTTGTGAGGATTGAGCGGGACGCCTGGTTCGCACAGGGGCTTCACAGACGGCGGGCCCGGCGTTCACCCCGGGGGCCGTCCGCGCACCGTGCGTTCAGACCCGGGGCAGGGACTCCAGGGCCAGGCCGCCCTCGATGGCGAGGATGCGGTGGAGGCGGGTGGCCACGAGGAGCCGCTGCATCTGCGGCGGCACCCCCCGCAGGACGAGCCGGCGGCCGCAGCGGCCGGCCCGCCGGTGCGCGCCCATGATGACGCCGAGGCCCGTCGCGTCCCAGGAGTCGAGTCCGGTCAGGTCGAGCACCAGGTCGCCGGCGCCGCGGTCGACGGCCGAGTGCAGGACCGTACGGGCGTCCGCCGCGCTGCGGACGTCGAGGCGGCCCCCGACGACCAGCTGGGCATGGTCGCCCCTGATGTGCATATTCGCTCCCCGGGAAATGCTCCGTCTTCGCAACAACTGACTGCTGCCTCGGCAGATACGTTGCGCCTTGTCGTCGAACCGATACCTGAATTCACTCCATGGAGTGAGAAGGCGTGGCGGGCCGGGCTCAGTACGTGTAGAAACCCTGCCCGCTCTTGCGGCCGAGGTCACCCGCGTCCACCATCCGGCGCATCAGCTCCGGCGGGGCGAACTTCTCGTCCTGGGTCTCGGCGTAGATGTTGCTCGTGGCGTTGACGAGGATGTCGACGCCGGTGAGGTCGGCGGTGGCGAGGGGGCCCATGGCGTGGCCGAAGCCCAGCTTGCAGGCGAGGTCGATGTCCTCGGCGGTGGCGACGCCCGACTCGTGGAGCTTGGCGGCCTCGACGACGAGGGCGGAGATCAGGCGGGTGGTGACGAAGCCGGCGACGTCGCGGTTGACGACGATGCAGGTCTTGCCGACGGACTCGGCGAAGGAACGGGCGGCGGCGAGGGTCCCGTCGCCGGTCTTGTGGCCGCGGACCAGCTCGACGAGCTGCATCATCGGGACCGGCGAGAAGAAGTGGACGCCGACGACGGCCTCGGGGCGCTCCGTGACCGCGGCGATCTTGGTGATCGGGAGGGCGGAGGTGTTGGAGGCGAGGACCGCGCCGTCCTTGACGATCTTGTCGAGGGAGCGGAAGATCTCGTGCTTGATCTCGATCTTCTCGAAGACGGCCTCGACGACGATGTCGGCGTCGGCGACGGCGTCGAGGTCGGTGGTGGTGGTGATGCGGCCGAGGGCGGCCTCCGCGTCGGCGGCCTCCATCCGGCCCTTCGCGACGAACTTCTCGTACGAGGCCCGGATGCCGTCGGTGCCGCGGGTCAGGGCCGCGTCCGTGACGTCCCGCAGGACGACGTCCCAGCCGGCCTGAGCGGAGACCTGAGCGATGCCGGACCCCATGAGTCCGGCCCCGATGACGGCGAGCTTCCCAGCCACGAATTCCACCCCTCAACACCTGTTCACTTCTGGCTCTCCGGCGGAGATTAGCGGCCCGGGGGCGCCATGTGACCGTGAAGTAATGCGCGTCACGCTCTCTTTGACGGACGTCACACTCGCGACAGGCGCGGGGGGCGGCGGCGTCACTAGTCTGGGGTCCATGGTCAATCTGACGCGCATCTACACCCGCACCGGCGACCAGGGCACGACGGCCCTGGGGGACATGAGCCGCACCGCCAAGACCGACCTCCGGATCGCGGCCTACGCGGACGCCAACGAGGCCAACGCCGTCATCGGCACCGCGCTCGCGCTCGGCCGGCTGGAGGAGGAGGTCGTCACGGTCCTGACCCGTGTCCAGAACGACCTCTTCGACGTGGGCGCCGACCTCGCCACCCCGGTGGTCGAGAACCCGGAGTACCCGCCGCTGCGGGTGGAGCAGTACTACGTGGACAAGCTGGAGGCGGACTGCGACCGCTTCCTGGAGGACCTGGAGAAGCTGCGCTCCTTCATCCTGCCCGGCGGCACGCCCGGCGCGGCGCTGCTGCACCAGGCGTGCACGGTGGTCCGCCGGGCCGAGCGCTCGACCTGGGCGGCCCTGGAGGTCCACGGCGAGACGATGAACCCGCTCACCGCGACCTACCTCAACCGCCTCTCGGATCTCCTCTTCATCCTTGCGCGGGTCGCCAACAAGGCGGTCGGGGACGTGCTCTGGGTTCCGGGCGGGGAGCGCTAGACCTCCGGTCGGGGACGTGCCCCGGACCCCTGCCGGATGGCGCTAGGAGGACCGGCCCGCGGACCCCTGCCGGGGGTCCGGGCGTTCTCCCCCGGGAGCCGTGGCGTCCTCGCGCGGGTGGCCGGCCAGGGGGCCGGGGACGCGCTCCGGGTTCCGGGCGGGGGGCGCCGGGGTCTTCTCCGGCTCGCCCTCCGGGGCCTTCTTCGGCCAGACCGAGTAGCTGAGGGCGATCAGACCGTGGATGCCGACGGCGCGCCAGACGCCGGCGATCGCGGCCTCCAGCTTCGACGTGTCGCCGGCGTCGCCGACGTACCAGACCGCGGCGAGGAGCAGCGCGGAGGCGACGGAGCCGGCGACCAGCGAGCCGAGCCAGATCGCGCCCTCGTGGCGGGCGCGGGCCATGCCGTAGCGGGGCGGCTTCGCGGGCGGCGGGGCGCCGCCGAAGCGGTGGGCGGCGTGGCCGTCGAGCCACTTCACGGTGCGGTGCCCGTGCCCGACGGTGTAGCCGATGTAGATCGCGGCGAGGCCGTGCCGCCAGCTGGGCTCGGCGCCGTTCTTCAGGTCGATCGCGGAGACGACCAGGAGCAGGACCTCCAGGAGCGGCTCGCACAGCAGCAGTCCCGCGCCCAGCCTCGGCATGCGCAGCAGGTAGCGGGCGCCGAGCCCGGCGGCCAGCAGGACCCAGAACCCCACCTCGCAGACGACGATCATCGTGACGATCACGGGCTTTCCCCTTTCGTTCCCCCGTCGGGTCCTTCCCAGCGTCCCGTCCGGGAGGGCCCGGTTCGTCGTCGCCGGTGAGGAAACGCGCCTACATCCTTCGACGGAGGCGGGCACGGCGGCGGATCGGCCCGGCAGCCGAGGTCCGGGGGCCGCGGGGCGTGTTGGATGGGTACGTGACCCACCCCCGCCCGTCCCTCCCCCGTCCTCCCCTCTCCCGCCGGCCCCTCCCCCGCCCGCACCGCCACGACGTGCTGATCGCCTGCGCCGGGTTCTCCGTCGGCGTCCTGCTCTGGTCCTACGGGCTGTACACCACCGGCGACCGCGTCTTCGACCAGCGCTGGGCGGCGCTCGTCCCGCTGGCGGTGATGTCCGGCGCGGAGGCGCTGCGCCGGGCCGCCCCGCGGACCGCGCTGGTGCTGGGCACGCTGGCCGTCGTGGCCGACCAGTTCACCGACGGGAACCTGGCCACCGTGCTGATGTTCACGGACGTGGTCTACGCGGCGGTCGTCTACGGCACCCCGGCGCAGGCCCGCCGGATCCCGTACACCACCGCGCTGGTCACGGTCGCCGCCACGGTGGGGTTCCTGATCTGGTGGCAGAACGCGATCGCCCTGCTCGTCGGCGTCATCACCGGCATGGTCTCCTTCCTGCCCGCCGTCACCGGCTCGATCGTGCGCAACCACCGGGAGGCGGCGGAGGCGGCCCGGCTGCGCGCCGAGCAGATCGCGCTGCTCTCCGAGATGGACCGGGCGCAGGCGGTGGCGGCGGAGCGGGCCAGGATGGCGCGGGAGCTGCACGACGTGGTGGCCAACCACCTCTCGGCGATCGCGATCCACTCGACGGCGGCGCTCTCCCTCGACGATCCCGGCACCACCCGGCAGGCGCTCACGGTGATCCGGGAGAACAGCGTGGCGGGCCTGGCGGAGATGCGACGGCTGATCGGGCTGCTGCGGGACAGCGGCGCGGAGACCGCGCCGGCCGCGACGGCCTCGCTGGCGGGGCTGGACGCCCTGGTGGCGCAGGCGGGGACCAACGGGGCGGCGAGCGGGCTGCGCTTCACCCTGGACGACGCCCGGCAGGACGGTCCCGGTCTGCCGGCGCCGGTGGAGCTGGCCGCGTACCGGATCGTCCAGGAGGCGCTGACGAACGCGCTGAAGCACGCGGCGCCCGGCGAGGTGCGGGTGGCGCTGGCGCGGGCGGACGGGGCGCTGCGGGTGACGGTGACGAGCCCGTACGGGGAGCGGCCGGGGCCGCGCGCGCCGGGGTCGGGGGCGGGCCTGGTGGGCATGCGGGAGCGGGTGGCGCTGCTCGGCGGGGAGCTGGCGGCCGGTCCGGTTTCGGCGGACGGGGGCGGCAGGGTGTGGCGGGTGCGGGCGGAGCTGCCCGTGGACGCGAGCGAGGAGGAGCGGGCATGACGGTGCGGGTGGTGGTGGCCGAGGACCAGAGCGCGGTACGGGCCGGGCTGGTGCTGATCCTGGGCAGTGCGCCGGACGTCGAGGTGGTCGGGGAGGCGGAGGACGGCGAGCGGGCGGTGGAGCTGGCCCGGGAGCTGCGGCCGGACCTGGTGCTGATGGACGTGCAGATGCCCCGGATGGACGGGGTGACGGCGACCCGGATCGTGGTGGCGGAGGGGCTCGCGGACGTGCTGGTGCTGACCACCTTCGATCTGGACGAGTACGTCTTCGGGGCGCTGCGCGCGGGGGCGGCGGGCTTCCTGCTGAAGAACGCGGACGCGCGGGAGCTGATCGAGGCGGTGCGGACGGTGGCGCGGGGCGAGGGGATGATCGCGCCGGCGGTGACCCGGCGGCTGATCGCGGAGTTCGCCTCCCCGGCCCCGCCGGTGCGGCGGGATCCGGCGGTCGTGGCGGGGCTGACGCCCCGGGAGCGGGAGGTGCTCTCGGCGTTGGGGGCGGGGCTGTCGAACGCGGAGATCGCGGTGCGTCTGGAGATGGCGGAGGCGACGGTGAAGACGCACGTCAGCAAGGTGCTGGGGAAGCTGGGACTGCGCAGCAGGGTCCAAGCGGCGGTGCTCGCGCAGGAGTTGGGGATCCGGTGAAACGGAACCGACGTTGGTCTGGACCTCTTGACGATTGGTCCAGACCTTCCTACGCTCGCGGGGCGCGCAACTCCCACGGACCACCCCCACCCCGAACGTCCGCAACTTGAGGAGCACCGTTGAGCACTCAAGCACCGACGCGCCGAAGAGGACTCAAGGCGAAGGCCGCCGCCGGCCTCACCGCCCTGACCCTCCCGCTCGCCGCCCTGGTCGGTCTCGCCTCCCCCGCGGAGGCCGCCACCTCGGTCACCGCGACCTACACCAAGACCCAGGACTGGGGCTCCGGCTTCGGCGCCAACTGGACCATCAAGAACACCGGCACCACCTCCATCTCCTCCTGGAACCTGGAGTGGGACTACCCCTCCGGCACCCGGGTCACCTCCGCGTGGGACGCCACCGTCACCAACAGCGGCGACCACTGGACCGCCAAGAGCGTCTCCTGGAACGGCACCCTGGCCCCCGGCGCCTCGGTCTCCTTCGGCTACAACGGCTCCGGATCCGGCGCCCCCAGCGGCTGTAAGATCAACGGCGCCTCCTGCGACGGCACCCAGCAGCCCGGCGACAACCCGCCCTCCGCCCCCGGCACCCCGGCGGCCTCCGACGTCACCGACACCTCGGTGAAGCTGAGCTGGGGCGCCGCCACCGACGACAAGGGCGTCAAGAACTACGACGTGCTGCGCGACGGCACCAAGGTCACCACGACCACCGCCCTGAACTACACCGACCAGGGCCTCACCGCCGGCACCGACTACAGCTACACCGTCGTGGCCCGCGACACCATCGACCAGACCGGCCCCGCCGCCGGCCCGGTCTCGGTGCGCACCACGGGAGGCGGCACCACCCCGCCGCCGCCGAAGGCCGTCAAGCTGGGCTACTTCACCAACTGGGGCGTCTACGGGCGCAACTACCACGTGAAGAACATCGTGACCTCGGGCTCCGCGTCCAAGATCACGCACATCAACTACGCCTTCGGCAACGTCCAGGGCGGCAAGTGCACCATCGGCGACGCCTACGCCGACTACGACAAGGCGTACACCGCCGACCAGTCCGTCGACGGCGTCGCCGACACCTGGGACCAGCCGCTGCGCGGCAACTTCAACCAGCTGCGCAAGCTGAAGAAGGCGTACCCGAACATCAAGGTCCTCTGGTCCTTCGGCGGCTGGACCTGGTCCGGCGGCTTCGGCCAGGCCGTCCAGAACCCGGCCGCGTTCGCGCAGTCCTGCTACGACCTGGTCGAGGACCCGCGCTGGGCCGACGTCTTCGACGGCATCGACCTGGACTGGGAGTACCCGAACGCCTGCGGTCTCACCTGTGACACCAGCGGCGCCGCGTCCTTCAAGAACATGATGCAGGCCATGCGCGCCAAGTTCGGCGCCAACAACCTGGTCACCGCGGCCGTCACGGCCGACGCCTCCGCCGGCGGCAAGATCGACGCCGCCGACTACGGCGGCGCCGCCCCGTACTACGACTGGCTGAACGTCATGACGTACGACTTCTTCGGCGCCTGGGCGGCCAAGGGCCCGACCGCCCCGCACTCCCCGCTGACCTCGTACGCCGGCATCCCGCAGGCGGGCTTCAACTCTGCCGAGGCGATCGCCAAGTTCAAGGCCAAGGGCGTCCCGGCCAACAAGCTGCTGCTCGGCATCGGCTTCTACGGCCGCGGCTGGACCGGCGTCACCCAGTCCGCCCCCGGCGGCACGGCGACCGGCCCGGCGCAGGGCACCTACGAGCAGGGCATCGAGGACTACAAGGTCCTCAAGACGTCCTGCCCGTCCAACGGAACCGTCGCCGGCACCGCCTACGCCCACTGCGGCACCAACTGGTGGAGCTACGACACCCCCGCCACCGTCAACTCCAAGATGAGCTGGGCCAAGAACCAGGGCCTCGGCGGAGCCTTCTTCTGGGAGTTCAGCGGTGACACCACCAACGGCGAGCTCGTGACCGCGATCAACTCCGGTCTGAACTAGCCGGCTTGCGCTCCACGGAGCCCCGCACCGCTCCCCCGCGAGGGGGGCGGTGCGGGGCTCCTCGCGTCCCCCGTCGGCAAGGAGATCGCAAAGAACCTCAACTCACGGCCCCGCGGCGGGCGTTCATCCTATATTCCTCTCTAGGACCGAACCTTTCCCGCCGCCCTGAAAGGGGGTGCAGTGATGAAGCTCCTCTTCGCCATCCGCAACAAGGTGTCCGCCCAGAAGAGCCTGAAGGCCAGCTCCTGGTACATCTGGTACTGAGCCGCACGGCCGTCCCCGCCGCACGGCGGGGACGGCCCCGCCCTCCGACGCCCGCCCTCCCGGAGACCCCCATGCGCGCCACGGTGTTCCACCCCCGACTCGCCGCCCTGTTCCGGGACCACCTCGGACAGGACGTCTTCCGGCTCGAACCCGACACCGTCGGCGTCGCCGGACACGAGGCCGCCGACCGGATCCTCGCCGCCCGCCGCGCCACCGAGGACGAGCGCCCCACCTTCAAACCGCTCCAGGGCCGCTCGATCCCCAGGGCCGAGGGCGCCGCCGTGATGCGGACCGTCGGCGCCGACGTCCGCGCGGCCCTCAAGGGGGAACGGATCCGGCCCGGGGACGTCGACCTGACCGGGGTGTGGCCGCACCGGGGCCACGTCTTCCTCCGGGACCTGGTCCTCGGCAAGGACCCCTACCGGCTGCGGATCCTCATGAGCCGCAACCTCGAACTGACCCCCAAGCTCACCTGGGCCGTCATCGCCGCGGGCGCCGCCCTCCCCGGCCGGCCCGGCCGCCGCGGCGAACCCCTCACCGGCCTCGCCCGGCTCACCGCCGACGCCACCGGCTACCAGGACCGCCGCTACGCCATGGGGCTGTACCGGCGCGCGGCCGCCCCCGTCTGCTTCACCGTCTCCGCCCTCGTCGCCAACGCGCTCTGGCTCGGCTCGCCCTTCGACCCCGCGACGCCGAACCGGCACCTGCTGTACGAGGCCATGCGGCTGCTGCCGCCCTCCTGGAACATCCTGCGCAACGCCTCCCCCGAGTACCCCGGCGTCGACCCGCGCATCGGCCCCGCCGACGACGTCCTCCTGCTGCCCCTGCTCACCCACCGGGACCCGGAGCTCTGGAAGGACCCCGACGCCTTCCGCCCGGAGCGCTGGGAAGACCTCGACCCCGACGACACCCCCGGCTACCTGCCCTTCGGCCACGTCTCCGAGCGCTGCTGGGGCCGCCACATGGTGATGCCCCTCGCCGAACTGCTCCTGGACCTCGTCCGCGGCGCGGGCCTGGAGGTGGACCCCGGACAGACGAAAGCCGAGGTGCCCCTCGCGGGACTCCTCGGCGTGTCGGAGATACGGATCCGGCGCGGCCCTCAGGCCACATTGACCCGTTGACCCGGCGGCGCCGCCTCCAGCCAGGCCATGAACCCGGTCCGGGCGTCCTCGCTCATCGCGAGCTCCAGCCGGACCCCGTTGTACATGCAGGGCTGGATCACCGAGTCCGACAGGAGCGCCAGCTCCTCCTCGCCCTCCGGCATCCGGCGCTCCAGGGCCACGATGGCCGAGCGCTCCAGGAAGCGGCGCGGGCGGGGCGCGTACGAGAAGACCCGGAACCAGGCGATCTCGTCACCGCTGTACCGGGCGACCCCGTACACCCAGCCCTTGCCGCTGAGGTCCGGCTCCTCCGGCACGTCCCAGCGCAGGGAACAGTCGAAGGTGCCGCCGGCCCGCTGGATCAGCCTGCGGCGCAAGCCGAAGACGAAGAGCCCGATCACCACCAGTGCGACGACCAGGCCGCACACGAGCAGCGCGAGGAACATCTTCACCGACCTCCTCGCTGCGTCCCGTGACCGGCGCCGCCGGCCGAACCGAATACAACCTGCATCTGCATCGCCTCAGCCGCGGCACGGTCCGGAACGTTCCGGACCGTGCCGCGGCTGAGGGCACTACTCTTCGGTGCGGGTCCGCTAGCGGACCGCTACCGCACGCAGCCGGACCTCGGCGCGCCGCTCGGCGGCGGCGTCCTCGTCCGACTTGGCGCGCTCCAGCGCGCGCTCGGCGCGCCGGGCGTCGATCTCGTCCGCCAGCTCGGCGATCTCCGCGAGCAGAGACAGCTTGTCGTCGGCGAAGGAGATGAACCCGCCGTGGACGGCGGCGACGACCGTGCCGCCCTCGCTCGTGCGGATGGTCACCGGGCCCGACTCCAGCACACCGAGCAGCGGCTGGTGACCGGGCATGACGCCGATGTCGCCGGAGGTGGTACGCGCGATGACCAGGGTGGCCTCGCCGGACCAGACACTCCGGTCCGCGGCGACCAGCTCGACGTGCAGCTCAGCAGCCAAGGGTGGGCTCCTCGGTTCACCACCCGGCGGTGCTGCCGGGTGTTGGGATCAATTCTAAGGGGCGTGGAGAGGGGGACGGGAACGGCTCCCGCCCCCTCTCGGGCGAGCACGGGGCTCAGGAGACGCCGAGCTCCTTGGCGTTGTTCTTGAGGTCCTCAAGACCACCGCACATGAAGAACGCCTGCTCCGGGAAGTGGTCGAACTCGCCGTCGCAGATCGCGTTGAACGCGGCGATCGACTCGTCCAGCGGAACGTCCGAACCGTCCACACCGGTGAACTGCTTGGCGGCGTGGGTGTTCTGCGACAGGAAGCGCTCGACACGACGCGCACGGTGCACGACGAGCTTGTCCTCCTCGCTGAGCTCGTCGATACCGAGGATCGCGATGATGTCCTGGAGGTCCTTGTACTTCTGCAGGATGCCCTTGACGCGCATGGCGGCGTCGTAGTGGTCCTGCGCGATGTAGCGCGGGTCCAGGATCCGGGACGTGGAGTCCAGCGGGTCCACGGCCGGGTAGATGCCCTTCTCGGAGATCGGACGGGAGAGAACCGTCGTCGCGTCGAGGTGGGCGAAGGTGGTGGCCGGGGCCGGGTCGGTCAGGTCGTCCGCGGGGACGTAGATCGCCTGCATCGAGGTGATCGAGTGACCACGGGTCGAGGTGATGCGCTCCTGGAGGAGACCCATCTCGTCGGCCAGGTTCGGCTGGTAACCCACCGCGGAGGGCATGCGGCCGAGCAGGGTCGAGACCTCGGAACCGGCCTGCGTGAAGCGGAAGATGTTGTCGATGAAGAACAGCACGTCCTGCTTCTGCACATCGCGGAAGTACTCCGCCATGGTCAGACCGGCGAGGGCGACGCGGAGACGGGTGCCCGGGGGCTCGTCCATCTGGCCGAAGACCAGGGCGGTCTTGTCCAGAACGCCGGACTCTTCCATTTCCGCGATGAGGTCGTTGCCCTCACGGGTGCGCTCGCCGACGCCGGCGAAGACGGAAACGCCCTCGTGCAGCTTGGCCACACGCATGATCATTTCCTGGATCAGAACGGTCTTGCCGACACCGGCACCACCGAACAGACCGATCTTTCCACCCTTGACGTACGGGGTGAGGAGGTCGACGACCTTGAGGCCGGTCTCGAACATCTCGGTCTTCGACTCGAGGTCCGCGAACGCCGGGGCCTTGCGGTGGATGGACCAGCGCTCGCCGACCTCCGACTCCGCCTCGGGCTCGTTCAGGATCTGGCCCAGCGTGTTGAACACGCGGCCCTTGGTGACGTCGCCGACGGGCACGGTGATGCCGTCGCCGGTGTCGACCACGGGGGCCTGGCGGACCAGGCCGTCGGTGGGCTGCATCGAGATGGTGCGGACGACGCCGTCACCCAGGTGCTGCGCGACCTCGAGGGTCAGCGTCTTGAGCGCGCCCTCCTCGGCCGGGTCGGCGACCTGGACGTGCAGGGCGTTGTAGATCTCCGGCATCGCGTCGACGGGGAACTCCACGTCGACGACCGGGCCGATGACCCGGGCGACGCGGCCCGTGGCGGCGGCCGTCTCAACAGTGGTCGTCATTACTTGTCACTCCCCGCGGTCGCGTCGGCCAGGGCTGCGGTGCCACCGACGATCTCGCTGATTTCCTGGGTGATTTCGGCCTGGCGGGCCGCGTTGGCAAGTCGGGAGAGGTTGTTGATCAGCTCTCCCGCGTTGTCGGTCGCCGACTTCATCGCGCGCCGCGTCGCGGCGTGCTTCGACGCCGACGACTGGAGCAGCGCGTTGTAGATCCGGCTCTCGACGTAGCGCGGCAGAAGGGCGTCCAGGACGTCCTCCGCCGACGGCTCGAAGTCGTACAGCGGACGGAGCGTGTCCGACTCGCCGGCCTCCTTCGCGACCTCGTCGAGGCTGAGGGGCAGCAGCCGGGCCTCGACCGCCGTCTGCGTCATCATCGAGACGAACTCGGTGTAGACGATGTGGAGCTCGTCCACGCCGCCCTCCGCCGTCGCCTTCTCGATCGCCTCGATCAGCGGCTCGCCGATCTTCTTGGCGTCCGCGTAGGTCGGCTCGTCCGTGAAGCCGGCCCACGAGCCGGCCAGCTTGCGCTCACGGAAGTTGAAGTGCGCGATGCCGCGGCGGCCGACGGCGTAGACGTCGACCTCCCTGCCCGCGCCCTCCAGGCGCTTGATGAGCTGCTCCGCCGCCTTGATGGCGTTGGAGTTGAAGGCGCCGGCCAGGCCGCGGTCGCTCGCGAGGAGCAGCACCGCGGCGCGGGTCGGGTTCTCGGCCTCGGTGGTCAGCGGGTGCTTGTCGTTGGCCCCCGTGGCCACCGCGGTCACCGCGCGGGTGAGCTCGGTGGCGTACGGGGTGGACGACTGCACCTTGCGCTGCGCCTTGACGACGCGCGAGGCGGCGATCATCTCCATCGCCTTGGTGATCTTCTTCGTCGCGGTGACGGATTTGATGCGACGCTTGTAGACCCGGAGCTGCGCTCCCATGAGTCAGGTCCCTTCCGTCGTCACTTCGAGACGTTGACGGCGGCAGGGGCGTCTTCGCCGAGCAGCTTGCCGTCAGAGGTCTCGAACTGCTTCTTGAACTCCGCGATGGCGTCGGCGACGGCCGTCAGGGTGTCGTCCGACATCTTCTTGCCCTCACGGATGGAGGTCATGAGACCGGAGTGGTTCTGGCGGAGGTACGCCAGGAGCTCGGCCTCGAAGCGACGGATGTCGGCGACCGGGACGTCGTCCATCTTGCCGGTGGTGCCGGCCCAGACGGAGACGACCTGGTTCTCGGTCGGCATCGGCTGGTACTGAGCCTGCTTGAGCAGCTCGACCATCCGCTGACCGCGCTCCAGCTGCGCCTTCGAGGCCGCGTCCAGGTCGGAACCGAAGGCCGCGAAGGCCTCCAGCTCACGGAACTGGGCGAGGTCCACGCGGAGGCGACCGGCGATCTGCTTCATGGCCGGGTGCTGGGCGGAGCCACCGACACGGGAGACCGAGATACCGACGTTCAGGGCCGGGCGCTGGCCGGCGTTGAACAGGTCGGACTCCAGGAAGCACTGGCCGTCGGTGATGGAGATGACGTTGGTCGGGATGAACGCCGAGACGTCGTTCGCCTTGGTCTCGACGATCGGCAGACCGGTCATCGAACCGGCACCCAGCTCGTCCGAGAGCTTGGCGCAACGCTCCAGGAGACGCGAGTGCAGGTAGAAGACGTCACCCGGGTAGGCCTCGCGGCCCGGCGGGCGGCGCAGCAGCAGCGACACGGCGCGGTAGGCGTCGGCCTGCTTCGACAGGTCGTCGAAGATGATCAGGACGTGCTTGCCGTCGTACATCCAGTGCTGGCCGATGGCCGAGCCGGTGTACGGGGCGAGGTACTTGAAGCCGGCCGGGTCGGACGCCGGGGCGGCGACGATCGTCGTGTACTCGAGCGCACCGGCCTCCTCCAGCGCGCCGCGCACGGACGCGATGGTGGAGCCCTTCTGGCCGATGGCGACGTAGATGCAGCGGACCTGCTTGTTCACGTCGCCCGAGCGCCAGTTGTCGCGCTGGTTGATGATCGTGTCGACGGCCAGGGCGGTCTTGCCCGTCTGGCGGTCGCCGATGATCAGCTGACGCTGGCCGCGGCCGACCGGCGTCATGGCGTCGACGGCCTTGTAGCCGGTCTCCATCGGCTCGTGCACCGACTTACGGGCCATGACGCCCGGGGCCTGCAGCTCGAGGGCGCGGCGGCCCTCGGTCGCGATCTCGCCGAGACCGTCGATCGGGTTGCCGAGCGGGTCGACGACGCGACCCAGGTATCCCTCGCCGACGCCGACGGAGAGGACCTCGCCGGTGCGCTGCACCGACTGGCCCTCCTCGATGCCGCTGAACTCGCCGAGGACGATCGCGCCGATCTCGCGCTCTTCGAGGTTCAGCGCGAGACCGAGGGTGCCGTCCTCGAACTTCAGCAGCTCGTTCGCCATGGCCGAGGGAAGACCCTCGACCTTCGCGATGCCGTCACCGGCCAGGCTGACCGTGCCGACCTCCTCGCGCGAGGCCGCGTCCGGCTGGTACGACTGGACGAAGGTCTCCAGCGCGTCCCGGATCTCCTCCGGCCGGATCGTGAGCTCCGCCATCTGGGTTCCCTGCTCTCCTTGTTGGGCCCGAAGTTTCTTAAGGGGTCTGGGGGCCGACCCCCAGGAATCTTCTGCAATCTCTGCACGGCCCAACCGGGCCGCTGTGATGCGTGTTGTGTTGCCGGCGGCCGGAGCCGTCAGCCGGCCAGCCGCCGCTTCGCCTCGCCGAGGCGCTCGGAGACCGTGCCGTCGATGACCTCGTCACCGACCCGCACCGAGATCCCGCCGAGGACCGAGGGGTCCACGTCCAGGTTCAGGTGCATCTCGCGGCCGTACAGCTTCGCCAGTACGGCTCCGAGCCGCTGCTTCTGCTGGTCGGTGAGCGGCACCGCCGAGGTGACGACCGCGACCATCCGGTCCCGGCGCGCCGCGGCGAGCTTGGACAGGGACTCGAGTCCCGCTTCCAGGCTACGTCCCCGGGGCTGGGTCACCAGACGGACGACCAGGCGCTCGGTGGTGCGGTTGGCCCTGCCGCCGAGCAGGCTGCGGAGCAGCTCGCCCTTGGCCGTGGCCGTGGCGGTCTTGTCCGTGAGCGCCGAGCGCAGCTCGGTGCTGGAGGACACGATCCGGCCGAAGCGGAACAGCTCGTCCTCGACGTCGTCGAGGGCGCCCGCCTTCTGGGCCGCGGTGAGGTCGGCGGTGTTCGCCAGTTCCTCGGTCGCGTCGACCAGGTCGCGCGAGCGCGACCAGCGGGACCGGACCATTCCGGAGACCAGATCGACGGTCTCCCCGCCCACCTGGCCGCTCAGGAGTCGCTGCGCGAGTGCGGCCTTGGCCTCACCCGCCTGCGCGGGGTCGGTCAGGACCCGGCGCAGCGACACCTCGCGGTCGAGCAGGACGGTGACTGCGGCCAGCTCGTCCGCCAGCTTCGCCGCGTCGACCGGGGTGTTGTCGGTCAGCGCGTCGAGGGACTCGCGGGCGGTGGCCAGTGCCTCACGGCTCGCTCCGTTCATCGGACGGCCTCCGCCTTCTCTTCGAGCTCGTCGAGGAAGCGGTCGATCGTGCGGCTCTGGCGCGCGGCGTCCGTGAGGGACTCCCCGACCAGCTTGCCGGCCAGGTCCGTGGCGAGCTTGCCGACGTCCTGGCGCAGCGAGGCGGCCGCGGACTTGCGGTCGGCCTCGATCTGCGAGTGACCGGCGGCGATGATCTCCTCGCGCTGGCGCTGGCCCTCCGCCTTCATCTCCTGGATGATCGCGGTGCCCTGCTCCGTCGCCTCCTGGCGGAGACGCGCGGCCTCGTGGCGGGCCTCGGCAAGCTGTGCCTTGTACTGCTCCAGCACACTCTGAGCCTCGATCTGGGCCGACTCGGCCTTCTCGATGCCACCCTCGATGGCCTCGCGGCGCTCGACCAGAACCTTGTTGATGTTCGGGAGGAGCTTCTTGGCGAGGAAGCCGAAGACGATGACGAAGGCGATCAGGCCGATGACGAGCTCGTCAAGATGCGGGAGGAGGGGGGGCTGGGGCTCCCCCTCGGCCGCAAGAAGCAGAGCGTTCACATCAGTGCCTTCCGTGAAAATGGGGCTGTCGTCGAGGGGCAGGCTTAGTAGACGAAGCCCATGACGATGCCGATGAGGGCGAGCGCCTCACAGAAGGCGAAACCCATGATCTGGTTGGTGCGGATCAGGCCGGCCGCCTCGGGCTGGCGGGCGAGGGCCTGGGTGCCGTTACCGAAGATGATGCCGACGCCGACGCCGGGGCCGATCGCGGCGAGGCCGTAACCGATGGCGGCGACGTTGCCTTCGACAGCAGCAAGGGTCTGGAGAGCGGACATGCCGGTTCTTCCTTCTCTTTCAAGGACCCGGTGGGGGTTGGCCACCGGAGACTGCGGGGTGGGTGGTGGAGCTGGTCCGTGGCAGGGGGCTCAGTGGTGCTCGGAGAGCGCGCCCTGGACGTAGCTGCAGGCCAGGAGGACGAAGACGTACGCCTGGACGGCCTGGATGAAGAGCTCGAAGGCGGTCATCACGAGGACCATCACGAAGGACGTGCCGGCGTAGACGATGCCGATGCCGTTGAGCAGGTACCAGGAGGCCAGCGAGAACATCACGATCAGCAGGTGACCGGCGAACATGTTCGCGAACAGTCGGACCGCGTGCGTGAAGGGGCGGATGATCAGGTTCGAGAAGAACTCGAGGACGACCACCAGCGGGAGGATCGGGCCGAGGGACTTGTCCCAGCCGACGATGTTCTTCCAGCCGCCGACGAAGCCGTGCTTCTTGAAGGTCAGCGAGACCCAGACGACGTACACGATCAGCGCGAGGGCCGCCGGGAAGGCGATCAGCGAGGTGACCGGGAACTGGGCCAGCGGGATGATCGACCAGAGGTTCATCATCCAGACGAGGAAGAACATCGAGACCATGAAGGGGACGTACTTCTCGCCGTCCTTCTTGCCGATGATCTCGTAGACGATGCCGCGGCGCACGAAGTCGTAGCCGGCCTCGCCCACCATCTGCAGCTTGCCGGGGACCAGCTTCGGCTTGCGGAAGGCCGCCCAGAAGAAACCGACCACCACGACGGAGCTCAGGACCGCGAGCAGCATGGGCTTGGTCAGCTCGAAGCTGCCCCATGTGGCGATCGGCTCGTAGATGAACGTGTGCAGGCCCGGAGCCGGGAAGCCGCATCCGGTGAAGATGTGGCAATCCGGGTCGAAGGCAAGCGTCTGGTCAGCACTCACCGCGGGCTCCTTCAGCGTGGCGCATAGGTACGGCAACCTCGTTGTGTCGGCGCGGCACGCAGCCGCGGGTCGGCACTGGACTGGTCTTACGGATAGGGGGGCGGCGGGTCGGCTTCGAGCCTCGCGCTGGGACAGGCGCCGCTTCGGATGCCCGCGCCCGCAATGCCGCAGTTGGCACCGGACGATAGCAGGAAGCCGAATGCGTCTTTATCCCGGCCCTACCCTTCACGACTTTGAACCCGTTTTCTCGGGCTCGACGTACGCGATCTTGGCCTTCATGTAGGCACGGGCCTGGGCCGCGACCCACACCACGGTCGCCGCGAGCAGCGTGAAGGCGAAGGCCTTGAAGTCGAACACCGTGGTGCCCTTCAGCAAGGCCAGGAACACGAAGAGAACCAGCAGCTGGGTCGTGTAGAGCAAGAGCCCCATCGCCTGGAACAGCTGCGGAAGTTTCTTTGCCGTCCGCTGGAGCACCAGCATCCCGATGCCCATGAAGAGGAGCACGACCAGGGTGCCGAGCACGGCGCCGATAGCCCCCTTCCCGCCGGCGACGATGCCGCTGATCACCGTGGCGATGGCGCCGACGGCGGCAGTGGGTACGACGGCCGAGAGAAGAAGGCGTGCGTCGGTGGAAGGCATGGCGGTGTCTCCGCTTGCTGGAGGGGGCGATGGTGTCGTCAGGGACGAGCGTAAGCCCGGTCCGAGGTGGGTCTCGGGGCCAACAGACCGTCGCACTACGGTCTTTCGGCACTGGCGCCGGGTCTCGTGAACGATATCACAAACTATTTGAATAGGTCTTTACCCGGGTGGTGTGCCAACTGTCACACATGAGGGTGACGATGCGCGATTGCGCGAGACAGCGAGGGGTCTTGTCTGGTATTGCCCCTCGCTGCGGCTTTCGTCAACTCGGCGTTCCGGCCTTCCTCCGGTCGGAGAAGCGCGAACGGTGACCGATGGCCGTGGAGCCGTTCAGTCCGGCCGGCACCGGCGGCCGCTCCTCGGCGGACGCCTCCCGCGCGGGTCCGGGCTCGGGCTCCGGAGCCGGCTTGCGGCGCCGGTAGCGCGGCGGGACGACGGCCTCCGCCCAGCGCGGGGCCCGCGGCGAGAAGCGCGGCAGCAGGAGCAGCACCAGGCCGAGGGCGCTCAGCACGGTGATGGCCAGGACGATCCACATCGAGGTCGAGTGGACCGAGTACGCGAGCGTGCCGAAGGCGATCAGCGCGGACCAGAAGTACATGATCAGCACCGCGCGGCTGTGCGAGTGACCGATCTCCAGGAGCCGGTGGTGCAGGTGGCCGCGGTCGGCGGCGAAGGGCGACTGGCCCTTCCAGGTGCGCCGCACGATCGCCAGGACCAGGTCGGTCATCGGGATCGCGATGATGGTCAGCGGCAGGATCAGCGGGATGAAGACGGGCAGGGCGGCGTGGGTCGCCTGCCGGGTCGAACCCTCGAAGATCTTCAGGGTGTCCGGGTCCACCTGGCCGGTGATCGAGATGGCGGACGCGGCCAGGATCAGGCCGATCAGCATCGAGCCCGAGTCGCCCATGAAGATCCGCGCCGGGTGCATGTTGTGCGGCAGGAAGCCCAGGCACATGCCCATGAGGATGGCGGCGAAGAGGGTCGCGGGGGCCGCCGCCTCGATCGTGTAGCCGTACCAGAGCCGGTACGCGTACAGGAAGAAGGCGCCGGTGGCGATGCAGACCATGCCGGCGGCGAGGCCGTCGAGACCGTCGACGAAGTTGACCGCGTTGATCGTCAGGACGACCAGGGCGACCGTGAGCAGCGTGCCCTGACCCTGGGTCAGGGCGACCGTGCCGACGCCGGGGATCGGCAGCCACAGGATCGTCAGGCCCTGCGCCACCATCACGCCGGCCGAGATCATCTGGGCGCCCAGCTTGATCAGCGCGTCCAGCTCGAACTTGTCGTCCAGGACGCCGATCAGCCAGATCAGCGCGGCGCCGGAGAGCAGCGCGCGCGGTTCGTTCGACTGGTCGAAGACGCTGTTGAGGTTCTGGAGGTGGTCGGCGACGAGCAGTCCCGCGCACAGCCCGAAGAACATGGCGATGCCACCGAGCCGCGGAGTCGGTTCTCGGTGCACGTCGCGCGCGCGGATCTCCGGCATCGCGCCGGTCGCGATGGCGAACTTCCGCACCGGACCGGTCAGCAGATAGGTCACCGCGGCCGTGACACAGAGCGTCAGCAGGTAATCACGCACGGGCTGTCCCCACAGGAATCGCTGGCCATCTCAGCCCCACACCCTAGCCGTGCCGTCCATGTGGTTGGAGACAACCGGGGTCCCGGAACGGTTGCAGTGCGCCCCGGCCCGTCCCCCGCTCACCGTCCATACGGGGGAAAACTCCTGGTCAGCTCCCGTACCTCGGCCCGTACCCGAGCCGTCTCCTCCGGTTCGCCGCGCAACGCGGAGGTGAACAGCGCGGCGATCCTGGCCATCTCCGGGGCGCCCATCCCCTGCGTGGTGACCGCGGCGGTGCCCAGGCGGATCCCCCGCCCGTCCCCGTGGGGCAGCGCGCAGGTGTCGAGGACCATCCCGGCCGCGGAGAGCCGGGCCCGCGCGGTACGGCCGTCGACGCCCAGCGGCGCGGGGTCGGCGGTGATCAGGTGGGTGTCGGTGCCGCCGGTGGTCAGCGCGAAGCCCTCCGCGGCGAGCGCCGCCGCGAGCACGCGCGCGTGTTCCACCACCCGATGGGCGTACGCGGTGAAGGCCGGGGTGGACGCCTCCCCCAGCGCCACCGCCTTCGCCGCGATGGTGTGCATCTGGGCGCCGCCCTGGGTGAACGGGAAGACCGCGCGGTCGATCCGTTCCGCCAGCTCCGCCGTGCACAGCACCATCCCGCCGCGCGGTCCGCGCAGCACCTTGTGGGTGGTGGCGCAGACGACGTCGGCGTACGGGACGGGGTTCGGCGCCGCGCCCCCGGCGACGAGCCCGATGGGGTGGGCGGCATCGGCGACGAGGTACGCCCCGACCTCGTCGGCGACGGCCCGGAAGAGCGCGTAGTCGGGGTGGCGGGGGTAGGAGATCGAGCCGCAGACGATCGCCGTGGGGCGGTGGTGGCGGGCGAGCGCGGCGACCTGCTCGTAGTCGACGAGACCGGTCTCGGGGTCCACCCCGTACGGGACGAAGTCGAACCAGCGGCCGGAGAAGTTCGCCGGCGAACCGTGCGTGAGGTGGCCGCCGTGCTCCAGGCCCATCGCGAGGACCGTGTCACCGGGCCTGAGAAGGGCCGCGTACGCCGCCAGGACGGCCGAGGAGCCCGAGTGGGGCTGGAGGTTCGCGTGATCCGCTCCGAAGAGCGCGGTGGCCCGTTCCACGGCGATCCGCTCGGCGGCGTCGGCGTACTCGCAGCCGCCGTGGTACCGGGCGCCCGGATACCCCTCGGCGTACTTGTTCGCGAGCGGCGAGCCCAGCGCGGCGAGCACCGCCGGCGAGGTGAAGTTCTCCGCCGCGATCAGCTGGAGCGTCTCCGCCTGCCGCCGCGCCTCCCCGGACAGCACGTCGGCGACCTCCGGATCCTGCCGCCGCAGGACGTCGAGGACCTCTTCGGGGGGCGCGCTGACCGACATGGCTGACTCCGGGCCTGGGGGACGTAGCACCAATGTAGGCGCGCCCTCCCCCGCCCGCCCCCCGAAGCCGGGCCGCACGCCCGCACGTCCGCCGGCGCCGCGCCGGGACGCCCGTCAGTCCCGCGTCGGGAAGCCCGTCAGGGCCGTGACCACCGGGTCCAGGGCCTCCTGGATCTCGTCGCCGATGGAGCGGAAGACGGTGATGGGGGCGCCGTAGGGGTCGTTGACCTCGTCGGCTTCGGCGGAGGGGGCCAGGAGCCACCCGCGTAGAGCGGCGGCGGCGCGGACCAGGGCGCGGGCGCGTTCGACCACGCCGTCGCGGGGGTCCGGGAGGGTGGTGGGGTCGATGGCGCGGACCAGCCGGGTGAACTCCTTCAGGGTGAAGGTGCGCAGGCCGGCCGAGTGGCCCATCGAGATGACCTGCGCGCGGTGGTCGCGGGTCGCGGTGAGGACGAGGTCGGCGCGGATGACGTGCTCGTCGAGGAGCTCGCGGCCGACGAAGCCGCTGTGGTCGGCGCCGAAGTCGGCGAGGACCAGCTCCGCGTTGGTCTCCATGGGGGCGCCCTCGTGGCCCCAGGTGCCGGCGCTCTCCACGATGAGGCCCCGGCCGAGCCCGTCGCCGAGCCGCTGGCCCAGGGCGTGGCGGGTCAGCCGCTCGGTGATGGGCGAGCGGCAGACGTTGCCGGTGCTGACGTGGAGGATGCGGAAGGTGGTGTCGTGCTCGTACCCCGCTATGCCACGCCCCTCAGGGGCGGTCAACTGGCCACCTCGAGGTCGGGTACGACCTTGCGGAGCTCCTCCGGTGACAGCGCGCCCTCGCGCAGCAGCACCGGGACCCTGCCCGTGACGTCGACGATGGAGGAGGGGACGATGCCGGGCGTCGGGCCGCCGTCGAGGTAGACGGAGACGGCGTCGCCGAGCATCCGCTGGGCCGCGTCGCAGTCCTCCGGCGCCGGGTGCCCGAGGACGTTCGCCGAGGTGACGGCCATCGGGCCGACCTCGGTGAGGAGCTCGATGGCGACCGGGTGCAGCGGCATCCGGATGGCGACGGTGCCGCGGGTGTCGCCGAGGTCCCACTGGAGGGACGGCTGGTGCCGGGCGACGAGGGTGAGGGCACCGGGCCAGAAGGCGTCGACGAGCTCCCAGGCGTGCTCGGAGAAGTCGGTGACGAGGCCGTGCAGGGTGTTCGGGGAGCCGATGAGCACGGGCACGGGCACGCCGCGCCCGCTGCCCCGGGCGGCGAGCAGGTCCGCGACGGCCTCGCTGCCGAAGGCGTCCGCGCCGATGCCGTACACGGTGTCGGTGGGGAGCACGACGAGTTCGCCGCGGCGGACGGCCGACGCGGCTTCGCGCAGGCCGGTCGCGCGGTCGGTCGCCTCGTTGCAGTCGTATCGGCGTGCCATCAGTCGCGCTCCTCCTTCAGGGTGGTGGTGCGGTGCCGGCTCACGGCATCGCCTTGCGGGCGGTCGCGAAGCGCGGCCGGTTGTTCAGGTCGGGGTGGTCGGCGGCGTCCGCCCAGCCGGCCTCCTCGTTGAAGATCCACGGGACCTGGCCGCCCTGCGTGTCGGCGTGCTCGATGACGACGAGGCCGCCGGGGCGCAGCAGGCGGTGGGCGGTGCGCTCGATGCCGCGGATGGTGTCGAGGCCGTCCTCGCCGGAGAAGAGCGCCATCTCGGGGTCGTGGTCGCGGGCCTCGGGCGCCACGTACTCCCACTCGGTGAGGGGGATGTACGGCGGGTTGGAGATGACCAGGTCGACCTGGCCGTCGAGCTCCGGGAGCGCGGTGAGCGCGTCGCCCTGGTGGACGGTGACGCGGGAGCCCTCGGCGTTCTTCCGGGTCCACACGAGGGCGTCGTCGGAGAGTTCGACGGCGTGCACGCGCGAGCGCGGCACCTCCTGGGCCATGGCGAGGGCGATGGCGCCGGAGCCGGTGCACAGGTCGACGATGAGCGGTTCGACGACGTCCATGGCGCGCACGGCGTCTATGGCCCAGCCGACCACGGACTCGGTCTCCGGCCGGGGCACGAAGACGCCGGGGCCGACCTGGAGCTCCAGGTAGCGGAAGAACGCCCGGCCGGTGATGTGCTGGAGGGGTTCGCGCGCCTCGCGGCGGGCGATGGCCTCCCAGTAGCGGGCGTCGAAGTCGGCGTCCTTGACGTTGTGCAGCTCCCCCCGCTTGACGCCGTGCACGAACGCGGCGAGCTCCTCGGCGTCGAAACGCGGTGAGGGAACGCCGGCGTCGGCCAGCCGCTGGGTGGCCTGGGCCACCTCGGCAAGCAGCAGGTTCACGCTGGTCCTCCGTGGTGCGGGGTGGGGCGGGGAGAGGTGCCTCGGACGTCTCAGGTGGCGGCGAGCTTGGCCGCGGAGTCGGCGTCGACGCAGGCCTGGATGACGGCGTCGAGCTCGCCGTCGAGGACCTGGTCGAGGTTGTACGCCTTGAAGCCGACGCGGTGGTCGGAGAGGCGGTTCTCCGGGAAGTTGTACGTGCGGATCTTCTCGGAGCGGTCGACCGTGCGGACCTGGCTGCGGCGGGCGTCGGCGGCCTCGGCCTCGGCCTTCTCCTGGGCGGCGGCGAGGAGCCGGGAGCGCAGGATGCGCATCGCCTGCTCCTTGTTCTGGAGCTGGCTCTTCTCGTTCTGGCAGGAGGCGACGATGCCGGTCGGCAGGTGGGTGATGCGGACCGCGGAGTCGGTGGTGTTGACCGACTGGCCGCCGGGGCCGGACGAGCGGTAGACGTCGATGCGCAGGTCGTTGGCGTGGATCTCGACGTCGACCTCCTCGGCCTCGGGCGTGACGAGCACGCCGGCGGCGGAGGTGTGGATGCGGCCGGCGGACTCGGTGGCGGGCACGCGCTGGACGCGGTGGACGCCGCCCTCGTACTTGAGCCGGGCCCAGACGCCCTGGCCGGGCTCGGTGGCGCCCTGGCCGCCCTTGGTCTTCACGGCGACCTGGACGTCCTTGTAGCCGCCGAGCTCGGACTCGGTGGCGTCGATGATCTCGGTCTTCCAGCCGACGCGCTCGGCGTAGCGGAGGTACATCCGGAGCAGGTCGCCGGCGAAGAGGGCGGACTCGTCGCCGCCGGCGCCGGCCTTGATCTCCAGGATGACGTCCTTGTCGTCGCTGGGGTCGCGCGGGACCAGCAGGAGGCGGAGCTTCTCGGTGAGCTCCTCGCGCTGCTTCTCCAGCTCCTTGACCTCGGCGGCGAAGTCGGGATCGTCGTGCGCGAACTCGCGCGCGGTCTCGATGTCGTCCCCGGTCTGCTTCCAGGAGCGGTACGTGCCGACGATCGGGGTCAGCTCGGCGTAGCGCTTGTTCAGCTTGCGCGCGTTGGCCTGGTCGGCGTGGACCGACGGGTCCGCGAGCTTCTTCTCGAGGTCGGCGTGTTCGCCGACCAGTTCCTCGACGGCCTCGAACATCTCGGGCTCCTGGTTTCGTCAGTTGCTACGGGGACGCCAAAGCGCCGGTCCCGGCCGCCCCGCTCGGGGGCGGCCGGTGACCGGCGCGGGGGCTCGCTACTTCTGGGCGGAGCCGGCGGCCTTGCCGAAGCGGGCCTCGAAGCGGGCGACGCGGCCGCCGGTGTCGAGGATCTTCTGCTTGCCCGTGTAGAACGGGTGGCACTCGGAGCAGACCTCGGCACGGATGGTGCCCTCGGTGAGGGTGCTGCGGGTGGTGAACGACGCGCCACAGGTGCAGCTGACCTGGGTCTCGACGTACTCGGGGTGGATCTCGCGCTTCAAGGTGTCTCCTAGTTCCGGGAGGGCTCCGGGTCGTCGCCGCGGGTTGCGGCGGACGTGAACCGGGGCCGACGTACCAGTCTGCCAGGACCGGCCGCATCTCCCCAAACCGGGGTGGGGCCGGTCCTATTCCCCGGCGGCCCCCGGGGCTACTTCACGACGCCCTCGGCCTGGCCGGTGGCGTTGCCCTCGGTGGCCGCGGCGGGGATCGGGCGGTCGGCCTTGAGGGCCTTCCAGACCTGCTCCGCCTTGGCCTCGACGGGGACGACCCGGTTGGGGTTCAGGGGGTCGTACCGGACGGGGAGGGTCACCATGCGGACGTTCTGGGCGGAGAGGCCCGTGAGTCCCTGGGCGAAGCCCATGAGCTCCTGGACGGAGTCGAGCTCGGAGTCCGGGGTGATGGCCTTGGTGGCGGCGTCGGCGAGGTCGAGGAGCTTCTTGGGGTTGGTGCCGGCGCCGACGCCCTTGAGCTGGTCGATGAAGGCCTTCATGAAGGCCTGCTGGAGCTGGATGCGGCCGAGGTCGCTGCCGTCGCCGACGCCCTTGCGGGTGCGGACGAGGCCGAGGGACTGCTCGCCGTCGAGGGTGTGGGTGCCGGGTTCGAGGTCCAGGTGGCTCTTGGGGTCCTCGATGGCCCGGGTGGTGGTGATCTCGACGCCGCCGAGGGTGTCGATGAGCTTCTTGAAGCCGGTGAAGTCGACCTCGATGTAGTGGTCCATGCGGATGCCGGACATGGCCTCGACGGTCTTGACGGCGCAGGCGGGGCCGCCGACCTCGTAGGCGGTGTTGAACATGGCGCGGCTCTGCCCGGGGGTCTCGGTGCCCCGGTCGTCGGTGCAGGCGGGGCGGTCGACGAGGGTGTCGCGGGGGATGGAGACGACGCTCGCCTTCTTGTGGCCCTCGTAGACGTGCAGGACCATCGCGGTGTCGGAGCGGGCGCCGCCCTCGTCCTTGCCGTAGGCGCGGTTGTCGCCGGAGCGGGAGTCGGAGCCGAGGACGAGGACGTCCAGCGAGCCGTCGTCGACGTTCTTGGGCCGGTCGGTGCCCAGGCGGGCGTTGATGTCGACGCCCTGGATGTTGCCGTCGAGCTTGAGGAGGACGTAGCCGAGTCCGGAGCCGGCCAGCACGAGCACGGCGGCGGCGCCGGACACGGCTATGCCGACGCGGCGGCGGCGCTTGGCGGGCGGTTTGCGGCGGCGGCCGGTGGCGCCTCCGCGTGCGCGCCCGTTCCTGGTCTGCTCGGTCATCGTCTTCCCTCGGGCCTCTGGTTCACCTGCTGTGACGGCGAAGCGGCCGAAAGGGTTGCATACGGACCTGTGAGGTTTCGGTGAGCGACCCCCCGAGAACGCGCTGTGCCCACCGCTCCAGGAGCGGTGGGCACAGTGTTCCCGCAGGTCACGAAGGGGTTACGACTCCGAGGGTCGTCCTTCGTGATGTGACGCGGGTCTCCCCGCGTCACCGACGGCGTCAGTCGTTGTTGCTTCCGCCCGGCGTCGTCTTCTGGATCTGCAGCAGGAACTCGGCGTTCGACTTCGTCTGCTTGAGCTTGTCCAGGAGCAGCTCGATGGCCTGCTGCTGGTCGAGCGCGTGCAGGACGCGGCGGAGCTTCCAGGTGATGGCGAGCTCGTCGCTGCCGAGGAGGATCTCCTCCTTGCGGGTGCCCGAGGCGTCGACGTCGACGGCCGGGAAGATCCGCTTGTCGGCGAGCTTCCGGTCGAGCTTGAGCTCCATGTTGCCGGTGCCCTTGAACTCCTCGAAGATCACCTCGTCCATGCGCGAGCCGGTGTCGACCAGCGCGGTGGCCAGGATGGTCAGCGAGCCGCCGTCCTCGATGTTGCGCGCGGCACCGAAGAAGCGCTTCGGCGGGTAGAGCGCGGTCGAGTCGACACCACCGGACAGGATGCGGCCGGAGGCGGGCGCCGCGAGGTTGTACGCGCGGCCCAGGCGGGTGATGGAGTCCAGCAGGACGACCACGTCGTGGCCCAGCTCGACGAGGCGCTTGGCGCGCTCGATGGCCAGCTCGGCGACGGTGGTGTGGTCCTCGGCCGGGCGGTCGAAGGTCGAGGAGATGACCTCGCCCTTCACCGACCGCTGCATGTCGGTGACCTCTTCCGGACGCTCGTCGACCAGGACGACCATCAGGTGGCACTCGGGGTTGTTGTGGGTGATCGCGTTGGCGATCGCCTGCATGATCATGGTCTTGCCGGTCTTCGGCGGGGCCACGATCAGACCGCGCTGGCCCTTGCCGATCGGCGACACGAGGTCGATGATCCGCGTGGTCAGCACGCCCGGGTCGGTCTCCAGGCGGAGCCGGTCCTGGGGGTACAGCGGGGTCAGCTTGTTGAACTCGGGGCGGCCGCGGCCGGAGTCCGGCGCCATGCCGTTGGTCGAGTCGAGGCGGACCAGCGCGTTGAACTTCTCGCGGCGCTCGCCCTCCTTCGGCTGGCGGACCGCGCCGGTGAGGTGGTCGCCCTTGCGCAGGCCGCTCTTGCGGACCTGGGCGAGGGAGACGTACACGTCGTTCGGGCCGGGCAGGTAGCCGGAGGTCCGGATGAACGCGTAGTTGTCGAGGATGTCGAGGATGCCCGCGACGGGGATCAGGACGTCGTCGTCGGAGACCTGCGGCTCGCCGGCGGCGAACTCGTCACGGCCACGACGGCCCCGGCGGTCGCGGTAGCGGCCGCGACGGCCGCGACGGCCGCCCTCGAAGTCGTCGTCGTCGTCCTGCGGGGCGCCGCCCTGCGGCCGCTGGCCCTGGCCCTGGCCCTGCTGCTGGCCCTGGCCCTGGCGCTGCTGGTCCTTGCGCTGGCCGCCCTGCTGCTGGTCGTCGCCCTTGCCGCGCTCGCCGCGCTCGCGCTGGCGGTCCCGGCGGTCCCGGCGGCCCTGGCGGCTGCGGCCCTCGGCGCCGTCCACGGCGGCCTCGGCCCTGTCGCCCTGCTGCTCGGCCTTGGCCTCGGCGCGGACCTCGGTCTTGACGGCCTGCGCGGTCTCGGCACCCTCCGGCGAACCGGCGGGGGCGGTGGCACGGCGACGGCGGCGCTCGCCGGCCGGCTGCTCGTCGGCCTGCTCGGCGGCGGGCGACTTCGAGGGCTGGCCCGGGATGTCGATCTGCTGCTGGGCGGGGGCCTGCTCGGCCTTCTCCGCCTTCGGCTCGGCGGCCTCGGCGGACTCGCCCGTACGGGCCTTGGAGGTGGCGCGGCGCTTCGGCTTGGTCTCGGCGGCGGCCTCGGCCTTGGCGGGGGCGGGGGAGCCTCCGCCGGCCTGCGCCTCCTTGATGACCTCGATCAGCTGGCTCTTGCGCATCCGCGCGGTGCCCCGGATGCCGAGGCCGGACGCGACCTGCTGGAGCTCGGCCAGGACCATGCCCTCGAGGCCGGTGCCGGAGCGGCGGCGCCGTGCGGTGCCGCTGCTGGCGGCGGGCGCGGCGGCGTCGACAGTGCTGTCGGCAGTCACGCCCATCAGATCGGTGGTGTCGCTCACGAAGGGTCCTTCCCTGGAGCGGACGTCGGCCCTGTGGCTCGGCGACCGGTTGTGCTGTCCGGCGGCGGTCCTGGTTGGTGGACCGTGTCCGGGGCGGTGGTCCCGCCGGGATGCGGCGAGAGGGAGAAACGTGCTGTGGGTCCGGCCCGAGCGCCCCCTGCTCGGCCCTCGCATGAGAAGAGCGAGGGGTGTCGTGCCGGTTCCGGAGCGTGCTCGAAACTGCTCAGGCAGGCTGCTCAGGCAGTTGGGGAGGCTCCCGGAAGAATGGGTGGTCCCTGAGGGGACACTCCGCACCGCTCCACAAAGAGGTCGGGTGCAGACTTGAGATTAACACTACCGGCTCCAACAAACATTCCCCCTCTCTCACACCGGCAATCGCGTGTTCAGGACGCTGCCCGGCGTCCCGTACGGCGTGCGCCGCCGCGCGGCTAGGGCGCCAGCGGCAGCACGCTCGCTCCGGACGCGTCGAGGTCGAGCCGGTTGGCGGCCCAGCCCTCGCCCGCGAGCAGGGCGACCTTGTCGGCCGCCTTGGCGTCGGCCAGCGCGAGCACGGTGGGGCCCGCGCCGGAGATGACCGCGGGCACCCCGTCGGCCCGCAGCCGGTTCACCAGGGCGACGCTCTCCGGCATGGCGGGGGCGCGGTACTCCTGGTGCAGCCGGTCCTCGGTGGCCGCGAGCAGCAGCTCGGGGCGGCGGGTCAGGGCCTCGACGAGGAGGGCGGCGCGGCCGGCGTTGGCGGCGGCGTCCACGTGCGGGACGGTGCGCGGCAGCAGGCCCCGGGCGGTCTCGGTCAGCACCGGCTTCCCGGGGACGAAGACCACCGGAACGATGGAGTCCGAGGGCTCCATCCTGATCGCCCGGGCGGCGCCGGACTCGGTCCAGGCGAGGGTGAAGCCGCCGAGGAGACAGGCGGCGACGTTGTCGGGGTGGCCCTCGATCTCGGTGGCCAGCTCCAGCAGGGCGGCCTCGTCGAGCTTGGCGTCCCCGCCTATGGTCACGGCGCGGGCGGCGACGATGCCGGCGCAGATGGCGGCGGAGGAGGAGCCGAGGCCGCGGCCGTGCGGGATGCGGTTGGCACAGACGACCTCCAGGCCGCGCGGCTGCCCGCCGAGCAGGTCGAAGGCCGTGCGCAGGGAGCGTACGAGCAGGTGGCTCTCGTCGCGCGGGAGCGTCTCGGCGCCCTCTCCGGCGATGTCGACGTGCAGCCCGGAGTCGGCGACCCGGACGACCACGTCGTCGTAGAGGCCCAGCGACAGGCCGAAGGCGTCGAAGCCCGGGCCGAGATTGGCGCTGGTGGCGGGGACGCGCACCCGTACGGCGGCGGCGCGGAACGCGGGACCGGCCATCGCTCGATGACTCTCCTTGACTGCGGCAACGGGGTGTTCAAGAGAAGTGCTGGAGAACCCGGGGCACCGTTTCGGCCGTTTCGGTCGCGAGGGGCGACAACGGCAACGACACCGCGCATATGCGCCGGGGCGGGTTCGGTACAGCCTATCGAAGGAAGGTTCTGTGGCGACATAGGGCGCACGGGAGGCGCACGATGCGTGTCGCACGCCAACCTGTGCGCCTATGTACGTTCCTGATCGGGTTTCGACCAGGGCCTTCGCCCGGCCGGGGGAGCCTCCGCTCGTTCCCGAGCGTCCGCTCCCCCGTCCGGGGCATCGGGATCAGGCCAGTCCGAGCCGGGCGGCGGCGGCCACGGCGTCCACCGGGACGGTGACGGGCTGGGGGGCGCCGGCGACGGCCCAGTCGGGGTCCTTCAGGCCGTTGCCGGTGACGGTGCAGACGATCCGCTGGCCCGGGTCGACCTTGCCCTGCTCGGCGGCCTTCAGCAGACCGGCGACCGAGGCGGCCGAGGCGGGCTCCACGAAGACGCCCTCCTGCGCGGCCAACAGGCGGTAGGCGCGCAGGATCTCACGGTCCGTCACCTCGTCGATGAAGCCGCCCGACTCGTCGCGCGCGGCGATCGCGTAGTCCCAGGAGGCCGGGTTGCCGATGCGGATCGCGGTGGCGATGGTCGACGGGTCCTTGACGACCTCGCCGCGCACCAGCGGGGCCGAACCGGACGCCTGGAAGCCCCACATGCGCGGGCGGTGGGTGGCGAGGCCGTCCTCGGCGTACTCGCGGTACCCCTTCCAGTACGCGGTGATGTTGCCCGCGTTGCCGACCGGGAGCACGTGGATGTCGGGCGCGTCGCCCAGCATGTCCACGATCTCGAACGCGGCGGTCTTCTGGCCCTCGATGCGGACCGGGTTGACCGAATTGACCAGCGCCACCGGGTAGTTCTCGGAGAGCGAGCGGGCCAGCGTCAGGCAGTCGTCGAAGTTGCCGTCGACCTGGAGGATCTTCGCGCCGTGCACGAGGGCCTGGCCCATCTTGCCCAGCGCGATCTTGCCCTGCGGCACCAGGACCGCGGAGACCATCCCGGCCCGCACCGCGTACGCGGCGGCGGAGGCGGAGGTGTTGCCGGTGGAGGCGCAGATGACCGCCTTGGCGCCCTCCTCCTTGGCCTTGGTGATGGCCATGGTCATGCCCCGGTCCTTGAAGGAGCCGGTGGGGTTGGCGCCCTCGACCTTGAGGTGCACCTCGCAGCCCGTGCGCTCGGAGAGGACCTGAGCGGGGACGAGCGGCGTACCGCCCTCACGGAGCGTGACGACCGGCGTCGTGTCCGTGACCGGAAGGCGGTCCCGGTACTCCTCGATGATGCCGCGCCACTGGTGGGTGCCCTGGTTGGTCATGGGTCCTTACTCCCCTTCAACACGCATGATGCTGGCGACACCGCGCACGGTGTCGAGCTTGCGCAGCGCCTCGACGGTCCCGGAGAGGGCGGCGTCGGGCGCGCGGTGGGTGACGACGACGAGGCTCGCCTCGCCGTCCTTGCCCTGCTGGCGCACCGTGTCGATCGATACGCCGTGCTCGGCGAAGACCGTCGCGACCTGGGCGAGGACGCCCGGCTTGTCGGCCACGTCGAGACTGATGTGGTACCGCGTGACGACCTCGCCCATGGAGCTCACGGGCAGCTGCGTGTACGCGGACTCGCCGGGGCCCGTCGCCTCGTTGAGACGGTTGCGGCAGACGGCGACGACGTCGCCGAGAACGGCCGAGGCGGTCGGCGAGCCGCCCGCCCCGGGGCCGTAGAACATGAGCCGCCCGGCGGCCTCCGCCTCGACGAAGACCGCGTTGTACGCCTCGCGGACCGAGGCCAGCGGATGGCTCAGCGGGATCATCGCGGGGTGCACGCGCGCGGTGACGGAGCCGCCGTCGGCGGCCCGCTCGCAGATGGCGAGCAGCTTGATGGTGCAGCCCATCTGCTTGGCGGAGGCGAAGTCGGCGGCGGTGACCTCGGTCATGCCCTCGCGGTAGACGTCGTCCAGGCGCACGCGCGTGTGGAAGGCGATCCCGGCGAGGATGGCGGCCTTGGCGGCGGCGTCGAAGCCCTCGACGTCGGCGGTCGGGTCGGCCTCGGCGTAACCGAGCGCGGTGGCCTCGTCCAGGGCCTCCTGGTAGCCGGCGCCGGTCGAGTCCATCTTGTCGAGGATGAAGTTCGTGGTGCCGTTGACGATGCCCATCACGCGGTTGATCTTGTCGCCGGCGAGGGACTCGCGCAGCGGACGGATCAGCGGGATGGCGCCGGCGACGGCGGCCTCGTAGTACAGGTCCTGCCCGTGCTGCTGGGCGGAGGCGTACAGGGTCGCGCCGTCCTGGGCGAGCAGCGCCTTGTTGGCGGAGACCACGGAGGCGCCGTGCTCGAAGGCGGTGGTGATGAGGGTGCGGGCCGGCTCGATCCCGCCGATGACCTCGACGACGACGTCGATGTCCCCGCGTTTGACCAGGGCGGTCGCGTCGGTGGTGATCAGCGAGGGGTCGATGCCGCCGCGGACCTTGTCGGGCCGGCGGACGGCCACGCCGGCGAGCTCCACCGGCGCGCCGATGCGCGCGGCGAGGTCGTCGGCGTGCGTCGTCATGATGCGCGCCACCTCGGAGCCGACAACTCCACAGCCCAGCAGCGCCACCTTCAGCGGACGCGTACGCATCATCCGACCTCGTTTCTCGTACTTCTGATTCGTATCTCTACGGTTCTGACGGGGGTGGAACAAGTCTCACTCACCGGACGGAGTATTCAGCCCTCCGTCCGGATCCTGAGACATCGATTCCACCACCCGACTATTTCATCAGCCGACGTCGAGACGCAGGAGATCTTCCTCCGTCTCGCGGCGGACGATGACCCTTGCTTCGCCGTCCCGGACCGCCACCACGGGCGGCCGGAGGGCGTGGTTGTAGTTGCTCGCCATCGAGCGGCAGTAGGCGCCGGTGGCGGGCACGGCGATCAGGTCGCCGGGCGCGAGGTCGGCGGGGAGGAAGGCGTCCCGCACGACGATGTCGCCGCTCTCGCAGTGCTTGCCGACGACCCGGGAGAGCATCGGCTCGGCGTCGCTGACGCGGGAGACCAGGCTGACGCTGTACTCGGCGTCGTAGAGCGCGGTGCGGATGTTGTCCGACATGCCGCCGTCCACGCTCACGTACGTGCGCAGCCCGTCGAGCGGCTTGATCGTGCCGACCCGGTAGAGGGTGAACGCGGTCGGGCCGACGATGGCGCGGCCCGGCTCCACGGAGATCCGCGGGGTGCGCAGCCCGGCGGCCTCGCACTCGCGCGTCACGATCTCGCCGAGCGCCTTGGCGATCTCGTGCGGCTCGCGCGGGTCGTCCTCGGAGGTGTACGCGATGCCGAGGCCGCCGCCGAGGTCGATCTCGGGCAGCTCCACGCCGTGCTCGTCGCGGACCTCGGCGAGGAGCTGGACGACGCGGCGGGCGGAGACCTCGAAGCCGGCCATGTCGAAGATCTGCGAGCCGATGTGCGAGTGGATGCCGATGAGCTCCAGGCCGTCGAGCTTCAGCGCCCGGCGCACGGCCTCCGCGGCC
Source organism: Streptomyces filamentosus (assembly GCF_014654895.1). Classification (GTDB taxonomy): domain Bacteria; phylum Actinomycetota; class Actinomycetes; order Streptomycetales; family Streptomycetaceae; genus Streptomyces; species Streptomyces filamentosus. Next base: position 1,321,804 of record NZ_BNBE01000001.1, read on the forward strand.
TGCCCGCCGGCGAGCGCGATGCCGAACTTCTGGTCCTCGTGGGCGGTGGCGATGAACTCGTGGGTGTGCGCCTCGACGCCGACGGTGACCCGGATCTGCACGCGCTGCCGCTTGCCGAGGGACTGGGCCACGTGGGCGACGCGGACGATCTCCTGGAAGGAGTCGAGGACGATCCGGCCGACGCCGGCCTCGACGGCCCGCCGGATCTCCTCCTCGCTCTTGTTGTTGCCGTGGAAGGCGATCCGCTCGGCGGGCATCCCGGCCGACAGGGCGGTGGCGAGCTCGCCGCCGGAGCAGACGTCGAGGTTGAGCCCCTCCTCGTGCAGCCAGCGGACGATCGCGCGGGAGAGGAAGGCCTTGCCGGCGTAGAAGACGTCGGCGTCCGGACCGAACGCCTCGGCCCAGGCGCGGCAGCGGGCCCGGAAGTCGGTCTCGTCGAGGAAGTAGGCGGGGGTCCCGAACTCCTCGGCGAGGTCGGTGACGCGCAGGCCGCCGAGGGTGGCGACGCCCTGCTCGTCCCGGGCGACGGTCCGCGCCCACACCTTGGGGTCGAGGGTGTTGAGGTCGGCGGGCGGCGCGGTGTAGTGGCCCTCGGGGAGGACGTCGGCGTGGCGGGGGCCTGCGGGGTGGGCGGAACGGCTCATGGTCTGGTCTGCTCTTTCAGATCCGGTCGGGTGCGCTGATGCCGAGCACGGAGAGGCCGCCGGCGAGCACCGTCCCGGCGGCTTCGGCGAGCGCGAGCCGGGAGCGGTGGGCGACCGAGGGTTTCTCGTCGCCGAGCGGCAGGACGGTGTGCTGGAAGCCGAGCAGCGCGTCGGCGACGGCTTCGAGGTGCCGCGCGACCCGGTCGGGGGCGCGGTGGCGGGCGGCGGCGAGGAGGACGTCCGGGTGGTCGCGGAGCAGCCCGACGAGCGGGTGGTCCACGTCGGTCCCGTGGTCGGGGAGGACGCCGAGCTGCGCCCCGTTGACGAGGAGCCGTCGGGCGCGGGAGTGCGCGTACTGGACGCGGAAGAGCGGGTTGCGCTCGTGCCGCACGAGGAGCGGGGGCCCGTCGAGGGGCCGGTCGTGGGGCGCGGCCCGCAGCAGCCGCCAGCGGGCGGCGTCGGTGCCGAGCGCCTCGGCGTCGTACGTCCCCGGGTGCACGTGCGGCCGCTCGCCGCCGGCCCCGACGCCGGCGGTGCCGCCCTGCCCGGCCAGCAGTCCGACGAGACAGCCGACGACGACCTGCGCCCGCGCCTCGGCGGCGGGCTCGAAGAGGAAGCCCTCCCCGGCGAGGGCGTCACCGCGTCCGTACGAGGGCCCGGCGGCGCGCACGGCCGCCACGACGTCGGCCCCGCCGCCGGGGCGCAGGGTGAAGTTGAGGAACCCGGGACCGGTGATGTCCACGGCGAGGATCCCGGCGGCCCCGTCGAGCCGCTCCTTCAGTACGGAGGCGACGTCGAGGGCCGGCCGCCCGGCGGGCCGCGCGAGCGAGAGGGCGACGCTGCTGGCGTACTCCCCCACCCCGCCGGGCCGGGCCTTCTCGACCCGCACGGCCGGAGGCACCTCGACCCGCAGCGCACCGTCGTCGACCGCACGGCGCACGGCGTGCTGCACGGTGAGGGAGAGGTCCGCGGGGGTCACGGTCCCAGCCTAGGGGAGGAGGGGGGTCGGAACGCGAACCGGTTTCGCCATGCGGTCACCCCACCGCACACGGCACGCAACCGGAACGAACCTTCCGGGGGCCTCGGGGTCCCTCCGGACCTCGGGCCCTCCTCCGGACCTCGGGCCCTCCGCGGGTCTTCGGGCCCTCCGCGGGTCCTCCTCCGGACTTCAGGTTCTTCCGGACCTTCAGTTCCTTCCGGCTCTCCCGGCTCTTCCGGCGGCCGGACTGCCCGAGGGGCCGTCCCCTGCGGCCGGCTCCTCTCCGGCGTCGGGCCCGCCGGCCTGCCGCCGCGGCCGGGGCTCGCGGTGCAGCAGCTGCCGGACGACCCGCACGAGGTCCGCCGGTTCGAAGGGCTTCGCGAGGAACGCGTCCGCCGCCGGAGCCCCCTCGCCCTCCCCGCACGCACTGATGATCGCCACGGGCAGATGCCGGGTCCGCGGGTCCTCCCGCAGCCGCTGAGCGGTCTTGATCCCGTCCAGCCTGGGCATCACCACGTCGAGGGTGACGACGTCCGGCCGCACCCGATGCACGACGTCCAGACACTCGGCACCATCGGCCGCGGTCACGACCTCGAACCCCTCTAGTTCGAGATTGACCCTGATCAACTGCCGGATGACCTTGTTGTCGTCGACAACGAGCACCCGCCCGGACACGCCTGACACGTGAACGAGAGTAGGCCGCCCCGAGAGGCTGCGTCCGGGTTTTGCCCACTTCCGACCCGCGCGAGCGAACACCCCCCTGGTGACGCCCCGGAAATACCTGTTCACAGGCACCCCGCCGGAGCTGGTAAGGTTTCACCCGTCGCCGCCGAGCAGCGACGAAGCCCCCGTAGCTCAGGGGATAGAGCAACGGCCTCCGGAGCCGTGTGCGCAGGTTCGAATCCTGCCGGGGGCACTTCGCAGAAGTGCCACACAGACCCCGTGATCAGCGGAAACGCTGAGAGCGGGGTCTTGTTGTATGCGCGGGGAGCGGGGCGGTCCCGGATGATGCGGGGATGGATGATCAGGTTCCCGCTGCCGTTCCTGCGCCGGTGTTCGAGCGGGAGTGCGTACCCGTGCTCGTCGGCGGTTCGGTGGTCCCCGGGCGCTTCGCGGTGGGGGGTGCCGACGTCGTCATGGGGCCGGCGGGAACGGTGGTCATCGTGGAGGCGGGTGACGCGCCGGCCGGAAGCGGGGTGTGGAACGCCGAGGAGGTCCGCTTGGTCGGGCCCGCGCCGGCGCCGGTCACGGAGCGGCTCGTGGGGGCGCCCTGGGGCGTGGGCGGAGGCGAGTTGCCGATCCACATCGCGGTCCGCGCCGGGGGGGGTCCGGTACCTGGGTACCGCCCGGGTGAGCCGGGCCGGCACCTCCGACGGTGTTCTCACCGACTGCGCACTGCGCCTCGAAGCGCCCCTGAACAGAGAGCTCCTCGACCGGGTGCGCCCACCGCTCCCGTCCGGGCGCTTGCCGGACCTGGAGTGGCTGGGGGAAGTGAACGGCGACCGTGCGGCGGCTCTCGAACGGTTCGTCACCGGCTGGTACCCCCTCGCGGACGCCGCCGGATCTCCGGTCTCCGCATCACCCCCCAGCGGCTCCGCGTCGCGTCTTCCCGGTGGGCCGAGGCAGTTGTACCGGCTCACGGAGACGCTGCGCCTCGTGCCCCTGCGTCCCTTCTGGCGCGGGGCACCCACCCGCTTCTACGTGGCTCCCGGCCTCGTCGTGCACGTCACCAGCGAGGACGGCGAAGCGTTCGACGCCTGGGCGGGCGCCGCCCACCGGAGCGCCCTGGCCCCGCCGGCCGACCTCCCCGTCGACTGGAACCGGTTCGACGGCTGAGCGTCCCGAGAGGCCGGCCGGCGGTCCGCCGCGGTGGTCGCCCGGGTCGCCCGGTGGTCATGCGGGAACGCCCGCCCGGTCCAGGACGGCGGCCATCTCGTCCTCGGGGAGCGCCGGGTTGGCGCCCGCGCTGGACGCGAGTTCGGGGACGAGGAGGGCCTCGCGGAGGCGGTGGAGCGGGAGACGCGGGTCGAGGGTCGCCGCCTGGCGTGTCCGGACGACGGGGTCGTGGCTGAGACGTTCGATCAGCTCGGGGGTGGCGGCCGGATCCCGTACGGCCAGCCGGCGGTGGTTCCCGTCGGGGTGGTTCGCGTAGCGGGTGGCGAGGCCCTCGCGGGGGAACCGGGGGTGCGTCTCCGCCATCCAGGCGGAGAACGTCCCGCCCAGCCGCGCGAACACCCGCATCAGGACCTCCTCCGGAGCGTCGGGGTGGTGAATGCCCAGGAGGTTGTCCACCACCGGGTCCTCGACGCGGGCGAGCAGGCGCAGCAGGTCGGACGGCAGATGGGGGATCCGGGCTGCGGCGCGCCGGAGCAGCGGGTGGGCGGAGGTCGCGGCCCGGCGTACCACCTCGGGGTCGGCGAGCCCGTCCCGTACCCACCACACGCCGTTGCCCCTGTCGAGGTCCCCGGCCGTGAAGTCGACGGCCATGCGCCGCGTCTCGTCCAGCTCGGGCCGCAGGGAGACGGCGAGCCGTACGGCCTCGTCGGGGTCCACGGCGAGCCGCTCCACGAGGTCGGCGGGCAGCGACGGGTTCTCGGCGAGGGCCGCCAGGTGCGTCCGCTCGGCGACGCACCGCTCGGCGACGGCACGGTCGAGGAGCCCGCGGCGCAGCGCCCCGGCGGCGGACTTCGGGTCGCGGAGGAGTGCGGCGGTCATGCGGGCGTCCCGCCGGCACTCCTGCAACTCTGCGGCCCGCCGCACCTCGGGGTCGGGGTCGGCCAGCAGTGCCGACCGCTCGCCCGCCGACAGGGCCGGCCAGGCGCGCACCGCTTCCCGGCGTGCTGCCCCACGGTGATGAGTGGCCATCGACGCCACGAACGACGGCGCCAGGTGGGGCGACTCCAGCAGTGCCTCGCGTACGGAGGGATCCGGGTCGTCGAGCAGACGGGCGCACGCGGCGTCCGGGAGCGGCGCGACCTTCGTGCGCGGCTCGTACACCTCGGGTCCGTGGGCGAGGGCGGCCCGCACCTTGGGAGAGGGATCGTCCGCGAGCCGAGCCCGCTGTGCGGGCTCGGCCCTGGCACTCGTGGCGAAGCCGATCCGGGCCCCCGGGTGCGGGTGGGCCAGGATCAGCTCGACGGCCGGCCCGGGGAGTCCGGGCCGGTGGAGGACGTCGCGGGGCGGGCGGTCGCCGTCCGCCCCGGAGGCGAGCAGGCGCAGCAGCAGCGGTGTCGGCAGCGCCGGGTTCCTGGCCACTCCGTCCAGCGCGGACGCGTGGAACGCCACCATGTTTCCGCTCCCTCCGCGCCTTCCCCGATCGGTCCGCGTCCATGATCCCGTACGCCGCGCACGCCGTCCGCCGGCCGCTGCCGCACCGGTCCTCGGGATGTCGACCGGCCCGGATGTCCGCCGGGGGAAGGGCCCGTGGACCGTGCCCCGCATGGTCCGGGAGCGCTTCGCGGGACGTGCCCGAGGGTCCCGGTCACGATCCGGGTCGTGACCGGGGCCCTCCGTTCTCCCGGGCGGCTGCTCGGGCGGCTACTTCACGTTGACGGCCTTCCAGGCGGCGTTGACCGCGTTGTACTCGGGGGAGGTCGGGCCGTAGAGGTCGGAGGCCGCGGAGAGGGTGGCGGTGCGGGCGCCGGCGTAGGTGGTGGAGGAGGTCATGTAGGTGGAGAGGGCCTTGTACCAGATCTTGTAGGCGGCCTGGCGGCCGATGCCGGTGAGGGTGGAGTTGTCGTAGGTCGGGGAGTTGTAGGTGACGCCGTTGAGCGTCTTGGTGCCGCTGCCCTCCGCCAGGAGGTAGAAGAAGTGGTTGGCGGGGCCGGAGGAGTGGTGGACGTCGAGGCGGCCGAGGCTGCTCGACCAGTAGTCGGCGGAGCTGCCGTCCTTGCTGGGCTTGTCCATGTAGCGGAGCGGGGTGCCGTTGCCGCGGATGTCGATCTTCTCGCCGATGAGGTAGTCGCCGGTGTCGGCGGCGTTGTTCGCGTAGAACTCGACGGCGGTGCCGAGGATGTCGGAGGTGGCCTCGTTGAGGCCGCCGGACTCCTTGCTGTAGCGGAGGTTCGCGGTGGAGGCGGTGAGGCCGTGGGACATCTCGTGGCCGGCGACGTCGAGGGAGGTCAGCGGCTTGGCGTTGCCGGCGCCGTCGCCGTACGTCATGCAGAAGCAGGAGTCGGACCAGAAGGCGTTGACGTAGGCGTTGCCGTAGTGGACGCGGGAGTAGGCGGCGACGCCGTCGCCGCGGATGCCGTTGCGGCCGAGCTCGTTCTTGTAGAAGTCCCAGGTGACGGCCGCGCCGTAGTGGGCGTCGGCGGCGGCGGTCTCGCGGTTGCCCGCGAGGCCGTTGCCCCAGGTGTCGGTGGAGTTGGTGAAGAGGGTGCCGGTGCCGCTGGTGCCGCCGTTCAGGTCGTACGTCTTGTGGCCGCCGCGCGCGGTGTCCGTGAGGGTGAAGCCGGGGGCGGTGCCGAGGGTGACCTGGCCGCTGTACTGGGTGTTGCCGACGCCCGTCTCGATCGCCTCGTAGGAGTGGAGCTCCTTGCCGGTGGCGGCGTCGGTGACGACGTGCCGCTCGCTGGGCGTGCCGTCGTGCTGGAGGCCCTTGACCACGGTCTCCCAGGCGAGGACCGGCTTGCCGGTGGCGGCCCAGACCACCTTGCGGGCGGTCTCGCCGGCGGCGGTGGCGCGGGCCGCGGCGGCCGTGGTGGGGACGGATATGCGGGCGGCGGTCGCCTTCGTGGTGGAGCGGGCGCCGTTCTTCCGCTGGTGCACGACCAGGTCGCCGCCGAGGACCGGCAGGCCCTCGTAGGTGCGCTCGTACCGGGTGTGGACGGTGCCGTCGGCGTCCTTGACGACGTCCCGGGCGACCAGGGCCTCGCGGTCGCCGAGGCCGATCGCGCGGGCGGTGCCGGCGGCGGCGGACTGGGCCTCCTGGATCGCGGCGGCCCGCTGCGGGGCGCCGAGGACGAGGGCGGTGGCCCCGGCCTCGCGCTGCGCCTCGGCGCCTGCGGTTCCGGTCTGGAGGCCGAGGACGACCGCGGCGGCGGAGGCGACGAGGGCGGTGGTGCGGACGACGGTCCGGCGGTGCGAGGACTGCTGGCGGATCACGCGGGCTCCTTCGCTGGGAAGCGTGGGGGTTTGTGTGGGGGGGGTGCGTGTGGGGAGCGTGCCACTCCCCTTCCTTCTTTGACAGGTGCGCAACAAGGATTTGACCATCTGTTGTCCGAAGGTCGAACGGATCGGTCCGCTATGCGGCGCACCGTCCCCTCCGTCCGCCGGGGGCGACATCGCGCCACGTCTGCGGCGGCGCGGGGAACGGGCGGGGCGATCGGCCGGGCGCGCACACGCGCGCGCGTGTGCGGACGGGCGGGCGGAACGGACAAGAAGGGGCGGGGAACGACGCCGGAAACGCCTCTCCACGCGCGCGCGTACCGGCCGCCCGGAGGGGCGCACCGTCCGCAACGGACGCGCTGCGGAACGTACATGGCGCAAACCGAGCGCAACGTTCCCCGGTCGTGCGGAGGCTGACGCCGGTTCGGCTGCCACGCCCCGCCTGTGGTGCACACTTGCTGACTGGTACAGCGCTCACGGGGAAGGCGGCCAGGCCATGCTGACGGGGATCGAGGAGGTCGACTGGGCCTCGCTGGGGCACGCCTACGGCCCCGCCGACGACGTGCCGGCACTGCTCCTCGGACTCGCCTCGCCCGACCCCTCCGAGCGGGAGTGCGCCCTCGACGGCATGTACGGCGCGGTCCACCACCAGGGCGACGTCTACGACTCCACGCTCGCCTGCATCCCCTTCCTCCTCGAACTCGTCGCCGACCCCGCCGTCCCGGACCGCGGCGGCATCGTCGAACTGCTCACCAGCATCGGCGGGATCGAGCTCGACGACGAGGACGACGACCTCGACGGCCCGTCCGGACCCGACCAGGACGACGCCGACTTCGTCCCGGCCGCGAACTTCGCGATGGCCTCCGCCGCCATCGCCGCCGGCGCCGACGTCTTCCTCGGCCTCGTCGACGACACCGACCCCGAGGTGCGGCTCGCCGCGCCGGTCGCGCTGGCCTCGCTGCACCCGGACCCCGCGCGCGTGCTGACCCTGCTGCGGGAGCGGCTGACCGTGGAGCCCGACACCGAGGTGCGGCTCGCGCTCGTCGCGGCGGTGGGGCGGATCGCGCTGCGGCACGCCTCGCTGCGCGCCGAGACCGTCGACTGGCTGGCCTGGCTCGCCCGCGCGGCACAGGACCCGGGGCTGCGGCTCGCGTCCCTGGCCCAGCTCGCGCGATGTTCGCCGGGGCGGATCCCCGACGACATCGTGCGCCGGGTGACGGAACTGCTCGAAGAGATCCGGACGGCTCCCCGCGCGGTCCCGGACGCGGTTCCCGGCGCGGCGGGCGAGACGGGCGACGGGGCCGAGGGGACCGGTCCGGGCCGGGCGCCGGTGACGCTCGTGGGGCAGGTCCGCGAGCTCCTGGAGGAGCACGTGGCGGGGCGGCACACCCCCTGGACGGAGGAGCTGCTGCGGACCCTGCACGGGGCGCTCGACGACCGCGTGGACGACCGGATCGCGCTGGTCCTCGCCCAGCTGCGCTGCCCCGACCCGGGACAGCGCTCGGACGCGATCTGGCTGTGCGGTGGGCTGATACGGCTCTGGCGGGGGCGGTACGAGGAGGTCGTGGGGCTCGTCGGCGCGCAGCTCACCGACCCCGACACCCGGCTCAGGGAAGCGGCCGGCTCCTTCCTGGAGCGCCTCTTCGAACTGGGCGCCCCGGCGGCCGACGCGCTCGCCGGCGTCCTGACCGCCGGATCGGACGGGCCGGACGGGCCGGGGAGACCGGGTGGAGCGGGTGGGCCCGCCGGGGTGGGTGGACCCACCGGGCCGGGTGGACGCACCGGGTTCGCCGGGCCCGGCGGGCTGGCGGAGCTCACCGGACGGACCTGGCGCGACGGGGCGCTGCTGGCGCTCGCGCGGTCGGGCGACGCGCGGGCCGTGCCGCTGCTCGCGCGGGCCCTGGAGGGACCGGGCGAGGTGCGGCGCGAACTGCTGTACGCCGTCGACGGGCTCGGCCCGGCCGCGGCGGGGCTCGCCCCGCTGCTGCGGCGCAGGCTGGCCGCGGTGGAGCTCGACGAGGAGCTGTACGAGCGGGCGGCGCCGCTGCTGCACGCGCTCGCGTCCGTACGGGGCGCCCAGGCGCTGCCGGAGGTGCTGCGGGTGCTGCGCGGCGCGCCGGAGCACCGCCGCGCGTGGGTGCGGGAGGCCGCCGCCCGTACCCTCGCCGCCTTCGGGCCCTCGGCCCGGGAGGCCGTACCGGAGCTGCGGGAGCTGCTGGACTCGGGGACGGCGGCGGTCGCCACGGCGGCGGCGCGCGCCCTGTGGGCGGTCGAGGGCGACGCGGACACGGTGGTGCCGGTCCTGGAGCGGTGGCTGCGGCCCGGCTCCGCCACCGCCGACCGGTGCGCGGCGGCCCAGGCCCTCGGGGCGATCGGCCCCTCGGCCGCCGGGGCGGCCCGGGCGCTGCGGCCCGGCCTGACCTCGCGGGACCTGTGGGAGAGGGTGCGCTGCGCGGCGGCCCTGTGGCGGGTGGCCGGCGAGACCGAGCGCACCCTGCCGGTCCTGCTGGCGGCCTGGGAGGAGAACCGCCACGCGCGCGTGGACATCGCCGAGTGCCTCGCCGAGATGGGCCCCGCGGCGGCGGCCGCCCAGCTCCCGATCCTCACGGAGCTGACCCGCCGGCGCCGCCACAACACCCGCGAGGGCGCCTCCGGCAGCCACGACGTCCACCAGGACGAGAAGCTGCTGACCCTGTGCCGGGCCGCACTGGCGCGGATGGAGCGGCGGGGGGCGTAAGGGGCCGGAGAGGAGCCCGCGCCGAGAACGGACCCCCACCGAGGACCGGTCCCCCACCGGCGACCGGACCCGCACCGAGAGCCGGGTCCACCCTCGGCACCAGACCCGCCCTCGGCACCAGCCCACCCCCGGCACCGGTCCCGCACTCGGTACGAGGCGGCAAGTCGACATATGGTCTTCTTCAGACCGTCGACGTCCGATCGAGGAGCCGTGTGAGAGCGAACCGGGCCGGCCTCCTCGCCGCCGTCGCCGTCACCGGCGGGGTGCTCGCGGCGACGGCCGGGTGCGGGGCCGGGGACGGGCTGAAGAGCGAGGGCCCGGTGCCGGCCGCCGTGGGGCCGGTGCGGCTGTGGCCCGAGCTGCCGCCCGCTTCGGATCCGCCGGTGGACTACGGCGAGACCGACACCGAGCGGGTGCCGGGGATCACGGTGCGGGGCGGGGACGTGCGGACCGTGGATCCGGTGGCGGTGGTGCGGGCCGAGGTGGAGGCGCACCCCGACACGTACACCGGCGGCGACGGGATGTACGAGGAGACCGCGCGGGCGGTGCTGGCCTGCGACTCCGCGCCCGCGAAGTGCCCGGTGCTGTCGCCGTACTACCGGGACCTCACGGGGAACGGCCGGGACGAGCTGATCGTCGGGATCCGGATGCCGGAGCAGCAGGTCTCCGTCCGCGTGTACATGGCCGAGGACGGCGGGCTCACCCGGGTGATGTCCACCGTCGACCAGGTGGTCAGCGTGGAGCTGGCGGGGCGGAACCTGATCGTGCGGGCCGCCTCCGCGGGGATCCCGGGGTACGAGTACCGCACAGCCTGGGTCTGGGACGCGCGCCAGCACAGCATGCTGCCGACCCGGGACGAGATCGTGCCCGTGCGCGACGGCACCGCGCCCTCCCCCCGTACGACCCCCCGCCGCACGGCTCCCGCGCCCGTCTCCCCGGAGCCCGCCGCGTGACGCCGCGCCGGACCCGCCGGCCGCGGGCGCCCGCCTGGACCGCGACGCTCACCTGGAAGGCGGCGGTCTTCATCGCGGTGATGTGCTGCGCGCTGGCCGCCCTGCTCGGCACGCTGGTGCACGTCTCCGTGACCGGGCAGACCGTGCGGGACGCGCGGGAGAAGGCCCTGGCCCGGCTGGTGGACGCGACCCGGCTGTACGAGGCGGGCGAGCCGCTGCCGCCGTTCGCCGGGCTCGATCCGGCGGGGCTGCCGGATCCGCTGCGGCGGCTGACGGCGCGCGGCGAGCGCGGCACGATGGTCGCCGACCACCGGGGGCGCCCCACCATGTGGGCGGCGGCCCCGGCGGACGGGCACGCACTGGCGGTGCGGGTGGACCACAGCCTGGGCGCGGGGACCATCGACGCCCTGGACCGGTCGATCGTCGGGTCCTCGATCCTCGCGATCGGGGCGACGCTGGCCGTCGGCGCCTTCGCCGTGACCCGGGTGACCCGCCGGCTCCACGCGACCGCGCAGGTGGCCCGCCGGATCACCGCGGGGGACCTGGACGCGCGCGTGGACGACCCCCGGACCCGGGACCCGCGGCGTCCGCAGGACGAGGTGGCGACGGTCTCCGGGGCGCTGGACACCATGGCCGCCTCGCTCCAGCGCAAGCTCCAGAGCGAGCAGCGGTTCACGGCGGACGTGGCGCACGAGCTGCGGACCCCGCTGACCGGCCTCTCGGCCGCCGCCGAGCTCCTGCCGGAGGGGCGGCCCGCGGAGCTGGTGCGGGACCGGGTGCGGGCCATGCGGGGGCTGACCGAGGACCTGCTGGAGATCTCCCGGCTCGACGCCCGCAACGAGACCGTGGACCTGGCCGTGCACGAGCTGGGACCGCTGGTCGAGCGGGTGGCGCGCGCCTCGGGCACGGGACCGGGGGCGGGGACGGGGACGGAGGTGCGGGTCGTCCGGGACGCGGAGGTGGAGACGGACCGCCGCCGCCTCGAACGGGTGCTGGGGAACCTGATCGCCAACGCCCACCGGCACGGCGGACCGCCGGTGGTGGTGACCGTGGACGGGGCCACGGTGACCGTGCGGGACCACGGGCCGGGTTATCCGGCGTACCTGCTCGCCTCCGGTCCGCAGCGCTTCCGCACCGAGAGCGGCGGCAAGGGGCACGGCCTCGGCCTGACCATCGCCGTGGGGCAGGCCGAGGTGATCGGCGCGGAGCTGGAGTTCGGCGGCGCGGAGGGCGGCGGCGCCGAGGCCCGCATCCGGCTGCCCGAGTACGTACGGTTCGAGGACGACCCCCGGGAACCGTGACCGCCCGCCCGGCCCCCCGCCCCGTACGGCGGAGTCCCCCGCCCCGGCACATCCGACCCGTCCGACCCGGACGCACCCGATCCGTCCGGCCCCGACACACCGCGCAACCCATCGTCACACAAAAGGGACATACGGCATACGGCTTGCTACGTTGCCGACCATGACCGCACCTCGGAGCACGGACGCGCCCGCGGACGCGCCGCCACCCGGCGTCCGGGGCCCGAAGCGGCGCGGGGTGGAGCTGGTGCTGCTGCTCGGCGCCGTCCTCATCTCCGTCTGCGGCTACGCCGAGGTGGGCCTCGCCCACGACGGGGCGGTGCCGCCGGACGCCGCGCGGTACGGGGCGGGCCTGGGACTCCTCGCGCTGCTCGCGCACCTCGCCGTACGGCTGCGGGCCCCGTACGCCGATCCGCTGCTGCTGCCCATCGCCGTCCTGCTCAACGGCCTCGGCCTGGTCCTGATCTACCGGCTGGACCTGGAGACCCCCCGCGACCAGGCGGCGACCCCCCAGCTCGTCTGGTCGACGCTCGGGGTGGCGCTCTTCATCGTGGTCGTGCTGCTGCTGCGCGACCACCGCGCCCTCCAGGGGTACGCGTACGTGTCCGTCGCCGCCGCGCTCGCCCTGATGATCCTGCCGATCTTCTTCCCGGCGGTGAACGGGGCCCGGATCTGGATCCGGATCGGCGGGCTGTCCTTCCAGCCGGGCGAGTTCGCGAAGATCCTGCTGGCGGTGTTCTTCGCCGCGTACCTCTCCGCCAACCTGAGCGCCCTCGCCTACGCCGGCCGCCGGATCTGGAGGTTCCAGTTCCCGACCTGGCGGGTGCTCGGGCCGATCGTGGCGATCTGGCTGGTGAGCGTCGGCGTCCTCGTCCTGGAGCGGGACCTCGGCACCTCGCTGCTCTTCTTCGGCCTCTTCGTGATCATGCTGTACGTGGCGACCGGCCGCACCGGCTGGATCGCCATCGGGCTGCTGCTCGCCGCCGCCGGGGCCTTCCTCATCGGCTCGGTCGAACCGCACGTGCACAGCCGGGTGGAGGACTGGCTGGATCCGTACGCCTCGATCCGGGCCGGCGACGGTCCCGGGCAGCTCGCGCAGTCGCTCTTCGCCTTCGCCGCGGGCGGGATGCTCGGCACCGGCCTCGGCCTCGGCCACTCGGTCCTCATCGGCTTCGCCGCCAAGTCCGACTTCATCCTGGCGACGGCCGGGGAGGAGCTGGGGCTCGCCGGGCTGTGCGCGCTCTTCCTGCTGTACGCGCTCTTCGTGGCGCGCGGCTACCGCGCCGGGCTCGCGCTGCGGGACCCCTTCGGGCGGCTGCTCGCGGTCGGGCTCGCGTCGATCGTGGCCCTCCAGGTCTTCGTCATCGCGGGCGGGGTGATGGGGCTGATCCCGCTCACCGGCATGGCGATGCCCTTCCTCGCGCAGGGCGGCTCGTCGGTGGTGACCAACTGGGTGATCGTCGCGCTCCTCGTCCGGATCAGCGACTCGGCGCGGGCGCCCCGGCCGGAGAGCGCGGACACCGGCGAGCTCGCGCGGGTGGAGGCGGGCCGGTGATCCGCTACATCCGGCGGGCCGCCGCGCTCTGTCTGCTGCTGCTGGCCGCGCTGCTGGTCAACGCGGTCCGGGTGATGCTGGTCGAGGCGGCCGAGCTGGACGCGAATCCGGCCAACCGGCGGACCGCCATCGCCCGCTGGGCCGAGCCGCGCGGCGAGATCGTCGTCGACGGCCGGCCGGTGACCGGCTCCCGGGACAGCGGGCAGCAGCTGCGCTGGGAGCGGACCTACCGGCGGGGGCCGCTGTACGCGCCGGTGACCGGCCACGCCTCCCAGACGTACGGCACCACGATGGTCGAGCACGCCGAGGACGAGCTCCTGTCCGGCGCCGACCCGATGCTGGCGCCGCTGCCGCTGTGGAACGACCTCACCCGGGGCCGCTCCCCCGGCGGCGACGTGGTGACGACGATCCGCGCGTCGATGCAGGAGGCGGCCTACTGGGGGCTCGACGGCAAGCGGGGCGCGGTCGTGGCGCTCGAACCGTCGAGCGGCCGGATCCTGGCGCTCGTCTCCTCCCCCTCGTACGAGCCCGGCGTGCTCTCCGGCACCGGCGCGGACGTGAAGGACGCCTGGGCCCGGCTGACGACCTCGCCTAACCAGCCGATGCTCAACCGCGCGCTGCGGCAGACGTACCCGCCCGGCTCCACCTTCAAGATCGTGACGGCGGCGGCGGCGCTGGACTCCGGGGTCGTGCGGGACGTGGACGCGCCGACGGACACCCCGGACCCCTTCGTGCTGCCCGGGACCCGGCAGGTGCTGCCGAACGAGGCCCGGGGCTGCGCGGACGCCTCGCTGGCGTACGCCCTCCAGTGGTCGTGCAACACGGTGATGGCCGGGCTCGGCGTGGACGTCGGCCTGGAGGGGATGGTGGAGGCGGCGGAACGCTTCGGCTTCGACGACACGACGCTGCGGGTGCCGTCCTGGGTGGCGAAGTCCAACTTCGACCGCGTGATGAGCCCGGACCAGCTGGCGCTGTCGTCGATCGGGCAGTTCGACACGACGGCCACCCCGCTCCAGATGGCGATGGTGGCCGCCGCCGTCGCCAACACCGGGGAGATCGCGCAGCCGTACCTGGTCGACCGGACGACCACCTCCGGCGGGGCGACGGTGGACCGCACCCCGCGCCGCACCTACCGGCAGGCGATGAGCGCGGCGACCGCCTTCCGGCTCCAGCGGCTGATGGTGCGGGCGGTGGAGGAGGGCACGGGCACCAACGCGGCGATCCCCGGCGCCCGGGTCGGCGGCAAGACGGGCACCGCGCAGCACGGCTTCGGCAACACGGGGACCCCGTACGCCTGGTTCATCGCCTGGGCCCAGGCCGAGGACTCGGCCCGCCCGGCGGTCGCGGTGGCCGTGGTCGTCGAGGACGCGGAGGCCGCCCGCGCGGACATCAGCGGCGGCGGCAGCGCGGCGCCGATCGCCAGGGACGTGATGCGGGAGGCGCTGCGCCTGGAGGCGGAGTCCCGGGGCGCGCCGGGCGCCCGGGGCACCCGTGCCACGGAGCCGCCGGCCCCGGCCCGGCCGCGCGGGGCGCCGGGCGCGCGGCGGGCCCCGGAGACGACGCGCCCGGCCGCCCCGGCCAGCCCTGCCCCGGCCGCCCCGGCCGCACCCGCCCGCCCCGCTCCGGACCGGACCGTCCCGGCCGCACCGCGCGGAGCGCCCGGCGAGCGGCCTTCCGCCCCCGCGCGGAAGCCGTCCGCCGTCCCGCGCGGAGCGCCCGGCTCCGGAGGCTGACGCCCTACCCCTCCGCCGCCCCGTCCGCGACCATCTCGGCCACCTCGGCGACCCGGGCCCGCTCCTCCGCCGCGAAGCGTTCGGCGTCGAGCCGCTCGGCGACCTCCTCGTCCCGGGTCATGAGGAGGTCGAGGCTGGAGTCGCCCATGTCGAAGACGCCCATGTCGAGGTAGGCCCTCTGGAGGCGTTCGCCCCACAGGCCGATGTCCTTGACGCAGGGGACGATCCGGCTGAAGAGGAGCTTGCGGAAGAGGTGCAGGAACTCGCTCCGCTCGCTGAACTCCTCCGCCTCCTTCCTCGGGACGCCGAAGTTCTCCAGGACCTCGACCCCGCGCAGCCGGTCGCGCATCAGGTGGCAGCCCTCGATGACGAACTCCTCGCGCTCGCGGAGCTCGGCGTCGGTGAGCTGCTTGTAGTGGTCGCGCAGGGCCATCCGGCCGAAGGCGACGTGCCGGGCCTCGTCCTGCATGACGTAGGCGAGGATCTGCTTCGGCAGCGGCTTGTCGGTGGTGTCGCGGATCATGCCGAAGGCGGCGAGGGCCAGGCCCTCGATGAGCACCTGCATGCCGAGGTAGGGCATGTCCCAGCGGGAGTCGCGGAGCGTGTCGTCGAGGAGGGCCTGGAGGTCGTCGTTGATCGGGTAGAGCATCCCGATCTTCTCGTGGAGGAAGCGGCCGTAGACCTCGGCGTGCCGGGCCTCGTCCATGGTCTGGGTGGCGGAGTAGAACTTGGCGTCGAGGTCGGGCGCGGACTCGACGATCCGGGCGGCGCAGACCATGGCGCCCTGTTCGCCGTGGAGGAACTGGCTGAAGTTCCAGGCGGCGTAGTGGCGGCGGAGGTCGCCCTTGTCCTTCTCGGTGAGCTTGGCCCAGTACCGGGTGCCGTGGAGGGCGAGCGCCTCGTCGGGGGTGCCGAGCGGGTCGTACGGGTCGACCTCCAGGTCCCAGTCGATGCGGCGGGCGCCGTCCCACTGCTTGTCCTTGCCCTTCTGGTAGAGGGCGAGGAGCCGGTCGCGGCCGGCGCCGGCCATGTCGTACTCCCAGGAGAAGCGGGCGTCGCCGGAGGCGGGGATCTCCCGGCCGGGTCCGGACGGGGGGTTCACGTAGAGCTCGTGCGTCGACATCGACCACTCCTTCCAAGCACCGGCCCTCGGCCGCCGGAAGCAGGCTCACACGCTGCTGGACGGAGCGTCAACAAGTCGCGCAGGAGGGATTGACGGGCTTGCTGACGGGCAGTCTGATAACGAGTGACCGCCGGTAACCCAGTGAGGTGTCCCCCGCCATGAGTCCCTTCACCGAGCCCGACCTCACCCTCCTGAGCGACGCCCTGGGCCCGCTCCGCGACCGCGAACGGCTCGCCGAGCGGCTCCTGGACGCCTCCCGCAAGCACTCCCACGACCCCGACGCGGAGCTCGACTGGGACGCCCCCTTCGAGGAGGGGAAGTGGTACTGGCCGCCGGAGCTGGTCTCGCTCTACGGCACCCCCCTGTGGCGCCGGATGTCCGAGGAGCAGCGGATCGACCTCTCCCGCCACGAGGCCGCCTCGCTCGCCTCGCTCGGGATCTGGTTCGAGGTCATCCTGATGCAGCTGCTGGTCCGGCACATCTACGACAAGTCGCTGACCAGCCGGCACGTGCGCTACGCCCTCACCGAGATCGCGGACGAGTGCCGGCACTCGATGATGTTCGCCCGGCTGATCACCAAGAGCGGGACCGGGGAGTACCCGGTGCCCCGGATCCACCACAACCTCGCCCGGATCCTGAAGTCCGTCTCCACCACCCCCGGTTCCTTCGCCGCCACCCTCCTCGGCGAGGAGATCCTCGACTGGATGCAGCGGCTGACCTTCCCGGACGAGCGGATCCAGCCGCTGGTGCGCGGGGTCACCCGGATCCACGTGGTGGAGGAGGCCAGGCACGTGCGGTACGCCCGCGAGGAGCTGCGCCGCCAGATGGTGACGGCCCCGCGCTGGGAGCGCGAGTTCACCCGGCTGAGCTGCGGCGAGGCCGCCCGGGTCTTCTCCTCCTGCTTCGTCAACCCCGGGGTGTACGACGCGGTGGGCCTGGACCGGCGCGAGGCGGTGGCCCAGGTGCGGGCGAGCGGCCACCGGCGGGAGGTCATGCAGGCCGGCGCGAAGCGGCTGACGGACTTCCTCGACGACATCGGCGTGCTGCGGGGCCCGGGACGGCGGCTGTGGCGGTCGTCCGGCCTGCTGGCCTGATCCCCTCCGGGACGGGGGGCCGGAGGCCCTCGTACCGGGGTTACCCTGCGGGCATGACGAGCGCCGCCTCCCCCGCGTACCGCCGGCTCAGTGTCGAGGAGCGGCGCGGCCAGCTCCTGGAGGCGGCCCTCGGGCTCTTCGCCCACCGGGCGCCCGAGGACGTGTCGCTCGACGACGTCGCCGAGGCGGCCGGGGTCTCGCGCCCGCTGGTCTACCGCTACTTCCCCGGCGGCAAGCAGCAGCTGTACGAGGCCGCCCTGCGCTCCTCCGCCGACGCCCTGAACCGCTGCTTCGACGAGCCCGCCGAGGGCCCGCCCACCGAGCGGCTCGGCCGGGTCCTCGACCGCTACCTCGCCTTCGTGGAGGGCCACGACGCCGGTTTCAGCGCCCTGCTGCGCGGCGGCAGCGTCGTGGCGACCTCCCGCACCGCGACGATCGTGGACGAGGTGCGGCGGGCCGCCGCCGAGCAGATCTTCCTGCACCTGGGGGCGCGGCGGCCGGGCGGCCGGCTCGCGATGGCGGTCCGCACCTGGATCGCCGCCGTCGAGGCCGCCTCCCTCATCTGGCTCGACGAGGACGGGCGGCCGCCGGCCGGCGAGCTGCGCGCCTGGATGGTCGACCACCTCGTGGCGCTGCTGGCGGCGAGCGCCGCGAGCGACCCGGAGACCGCCGGGGTGGTGCGGCGGCTGCTCGCCCAGGAGCGCCCCGGCGGGCCCGCCGCCGACCTGGCCCGGCGGCTGCTGCCGCTGGCCGACGAGGCGGCCCGGCTGCTGTGACCCCCGCGACGGGAGCGGCCGGGGGAGACTGGTGGGGTGAGAAGCGAGAACACCCCCTTCCGCGGCGGCCCCCTCGACGGACGGGTGCTGCCCGTCCTGCTCGGCCCGACCGGCCACCCGCCGAAGTGGTACGAGGTGCCGGTCCCGGCCCACGACGGCAAGCCGCCCGCGCTGTACGCGTACCGGCGCGAGCCCGCCGGGCACACGAAGCGGCTCGGGCTCCAGCGCGGCTGGGTCTACACGTACGCCCCCGAGGGCCGCGAGCGGCGCGAGCTGAAGTGGCCGTGGTCGAAGCCGAACGGGTGACGTCGGAAGCCACGCCCCGATCCGTACGGTAATCGGATGAATTGACGCGCCATGATGCCTCCGGAGCCCGCTCTGGAGGTGGTGGTGACGTGTCGCGAAGGCTGTTGCGCACGGTCTGTACGGGAGCCCTGGCCGCACTGACGGCCCTGGCCGGCACGGCGGCGGCACCCCCGCCACCGGCACCCCCCGCCCCGCTCGCCCCCCTCGCCCGAGCGGACCCGGCGGCGGAACCGGTGGGACCGGTGGACCCGGACGGAACTGCGGGGCTGGACGCGGGGGCGGGGCTGGATCCAAGGGCGGACTCAGGGGCGGACTCAGGGGCGGATCCCGGCTCGGACCGGGGTCCGGCCCCGGATCCGGCGACCGCCGAAGACGACGGGACCGCAGAGGACCCCGGCGCCACCGAAACCGCCGGGACCACCGAAACCCCCGAGCCCCCCGGTTCCGCCGACGCGCCGCCCGACGACGCCGCCGCGCTGCCGCCCGCCGGGGGCGACTCCGCGGCCGCGCTCCTGACCCGGCTCCGGACCCTCTACCGGCAGACGGAGGAGGCAGCGGAGCGCTTCAACGCCACCGAGGAGGCGCTGAAGCTCAAGACCGCCGAAGCCCGGCGGGTCGCCGCCTCCCTGGAGGCCGCCCGCGCCGCCCTGGCGCGCGGCCGGGCCGAGGCGGGACGGCTCGCCCGGGAGCAGTACCAGGGCCGCACCGGCTACGCCTCGCCGCTGCGGCTGCTCTTCGCCGACGACCCCCAGTCGGCCCTGGACGCCCGGCACCTGATGGACCGCACGGCCAGGGAGCGGGCCGCCGCCCTCCCCCGGCTGCGGGCGGCCGAGCGCCGGGCGGCCGGCCTCGCCGCCGCCTCCCGCACCGCCCTCGACCGGCAGCGGACGCTCGCCGCGCAGCAGCGGACCCGGCGCGACCAGGTGCGGAAGAAGCTCGCCGAGGTCGAGGCGCTCATCGCCTCGCTCTCCCCCGG
Source organism: Streptomyces filamentosus (assembly GCF_014654895.1). Taxonomy (GTDB): domain Bacteria; phylum Actinomycetota; class Actinomycetes; order Streptomycetales; family Streptomycetaceae; genus Streptomyces; species Streptomyces filamentosus. Next base: position 1,341,087 of record NZ_BNBE01000001.1, read on the forward strand.
GCAGCTCACCCGGCTCGCCGCGCTCGAACGCGCCGAGACCGCGGGCGCCCAGCGCGAACTCCTCGGCTCCGGTGCCCTCGGCCCCGCCCGCGCCCCCTCCCGGGCGGGCGCCGAGGCCCTGCGCTTCGCGGTGGACCAGCTCGGGAAGCCGTACGAGTGGGGGGCGGAGGGCCCGGAGGCGTACGACTGCTCGGGGCTCACGCAGCGGGCGTGGGCGGCGGCCGGCCGAGAGGTCCCGCGCACCAGCCAGGAGCAGTGGGCACGGCTGCCCCGGGTGGGCCTGGACGAGCTGCGGCCCGGTGACCTGGTGGTGTACTTCCCCGGCGCCACCCACGTGGCCCTCTATCTGGGCGACGGCCTCGTCGTGCAGGCCCCGCGTCCCGGCGGCCGGGTCAAGGTCTCGCCCCTCGCGGCCAACCCGCTGCTCGGGGCGGTGCGGCCGGACCCGGGCGCCGCGTCCCTGGAGTCGTACACCCCGCCCGTCCTCCCCGAGGGCGCCCGCGAGGGCTCGGACGAGGGGTACGACACGGACGGGGGGCACGACCGGGAGGGTCAGGCTCCGGCGGTCAGCGAGGCCAGGTAGGCGGCGGCCTTCTCCGGGTCGAAGAAGAAGTTCTCGAAGTCGGCCGGGTCGTCGAAGCCGTTGGCGAAGCGGTCCGCGATCGGCTGGAGCTGTCCGGCCGCGCCGAGCAGGTTCAGGACGTGCTCCGGCGGCGGGGCCAGCATCGCGTTGGTCCACTTGGTGACCGGCTCGGCGGTCTGCCAGTAGCGGTCGAAGGCGCTCTGCATCCACGCCTCGTCGAAGGGCTTGTCGCCGTGCTCGACGATCGCCGCGAGGTAGGCGGCCGCGCACTTGGCCGCGGAGTTGGAACCCTGGCCGGTGATCGGGTCGTTGGCGACGACGACGTCCGCCACGCCGAGGACCAGGCCGCCGCCGGGGAGCCGGCCGATCGGCTTGCGGACGGTCGGCGCGTACCGGCCCGCGAGGGTGCCGCCGGCGTCGGTCAGCTCGACCCGGGTGGCGCGCGCGTACTCCCAGGGCAGGAACTTCTCCATGAGCTCCAGCGTCAGGGCGAGGTGCTCGGAGGGGTCCTTGACGCCCTGGAAGGCGTCGACGGGGCCGCCGGGGACGCCCTCCCAGAAGAGGATGTCGGCGCGGCCGGAGAGGGTGAGGGTCGGCATGACGAAGAGCTCGCCGACGCCGGGCACGAGGTTGCAGCGGACCGCGTCGAAGTCGGGGTGCTCGGGGCGCGGGCCGAGGCCGTGGACGTACGCGACGGCGAGGGCGCGCTGCGGCTCGGCGTACACGGAACGCTCGGCGTCCCGGCCGAACATGGAGACCAGCTCGCCCTTGCCGGCGGCGACGAGCACCAGGTCGTAGCGGCGGGCGAAGAAGTCGAGGTCGCCGACGGCCGCGCCGTGGATGACGAGCTGTCCGCCGCGCTGGGCGAAGGTCTCCATCCAGCCAGCCATCTTCAGGCGCTGGTCGACGGACTGGGCGAAGCCGTCGAGCTTCCCGACCCAGTCGATGAGGCGGGCGGAGTCCGGGCCGGCGACGGAGACGCCGAGGCCCTCGATCCTCGGGGCCTGCGACTCCCAGAAGTTCAGGCCGAGGTCGCGCTCGTGCCGGAGCGCGGTGGGGAACATGCACTGCGTGGACATGACGCGGCCGGAACGGATCTCGTCCGCCGTCCGGTTGGACATGAGGGTGACCTCGTACCCCTGGGACTGGAGACCGAGGGCGAGCTGGAGGCCGGACTGTCCGGCGCCGACTATGAGTATCTTCCGCATGGGCGGGGGCTCCTGGCGAAGACGGGGGAAGGGCTGGGGGAGGGACTATTCGGGCGTGGCGGAGAGCGCGTGCTCGACCATGGCGAGCAGCGTCTCGACCACGCTGTAGCGCTTGCGCGCGTCCATGATCACCACGGGGACCCCGGGGGCGATCGTCAGGGCCTCCCTGACGTCCTCCGGCTCGAACCGCGCGGTGCCCTCGAAGTGGTTGACCGCCACCACGTACGGCAGTCCGCAGCTCTCGAAGTAGTCGAGGGCGGGGAAGCAGTCGGTGAGGCGGCGGGTGTCGGCGAGCACGATCGCGCCGATCGCCCCGCGCACGAGGTCGTCCCACATGAACCAGAAGCGCTGCTGTCCCGGGGTGCCGAAGACGTACAGGACCAGGTCGTTGTCGAGGGTGATCCGGCCGAAGTCCATCGCCACGGTGGTGGTGAGCTTGTCCGGGGTGGCGGTGAGGTCGTCGGTCCCCTCGCTGGCCCGGGTCATCAGCGCCTCGGTCTGGAGCGGGGTGATCTCCGAGACCGCGCGGACGAAGGTGGTCTTGCCGACGCCGAAGCCGCCCGCGACCACGATCTTCGTGGCGATCGGGGCGCGGGAGTGGTCGAGCTGCCAGTCCTGGGCGCCGTCCTCGGGGTCGGGCTCCGCGGGGGCCTGCCCCGGTCCCGGCTGTACGGGGATCGCCGGGGCGGCCGGCGCGGCGGCGGGGACGGCGGCGGCGTCGGCGGTGGCGGCGTCGGCGGTGGCGTCAGAGACGGCGGAGTCCACTCAGCACCCTTTCGAGCAGTGCGCGGTCGGGCTGGCCGGTATCGTGACCGGTTCCGTACACGCGGATCTTTCCCTGGTCGGCCAGGTCGCTGAGCAGCACCCGGACGACACCCAGCGGCATCTTGAGGAGGGCCGAGATCTCCGCCACCGTCCGCATCCGGCGGCAGATCTCGACGATGGCCCGCATCTCGGGCATGAGCCCGCGGGCGGCGGGGCCGCCGTCGGTGAGGACCTTGCGGGCGAGGGGCGCCTCCAGGGCGGCCACGAAGGTCTCGACGAGCAGCACGTGCCCGAAGCGGGTGCGGCCCCCGGTGAGCGAGTACGGGCGCACGCGCGCGGGGCGCCGTCCCTCGCCCCGGACCGGCAGCCGGTGGGCGGCGGAGAGCGAGGTCACCGGAAGCTCTCCATCGACTTGCGCAGCTCGCTGCGGACCTCGGGGGTGAGGACGTGTCCGGCACGGCCCACGAAGAGCGCCATGTGGTAGGCGATGACGCTCATGTCGCAGTCGGGGGTGGCGTGCACGCCGAGCAGCGAGCCGTCGCTGATCGACATCACGAAGACGCTGCCCTCCTCCATGGCGACCATGGTCTGCTTCACGCCGCCGCCGTCCATGAGCCGCGCGGCGCCCACGGTGAGGCTGCCGATCCCGGAGACGATGGTGGCGAGGTCGGCGCTGGAGCCGCGCGGGCCCCGGGCGCGGGCGGTCCCGTCGGGGACGGCGTCGGGGCGCTGCTCCTCGGGGTCGGAGGAGAGCAGCATCAGCCCGTCGGAGGAGACGACGGCGACCGAGCGGACCCCGGGCACCTCCTCCACGAGGTTGCCCAGCAGCCATTGCAGGTTGCGGGCCTCCGTGCTCGGTCCCTGGATCCCGGTGGTGCCGGTCGGTGCGGTCGTACTCGTGGTGCCGGTCGTTCCCGTGGCGGTCAACTGCGTGCCTCCTCGACTGTGTCCCCCGTCATCTCCTCTGTACGCGCGGTGCTCTCGGCGGCTATCTCCGCCTCGACGTGCAGGCGCCCGGCCACGGCGCCCTGGTGGAAGCCGCCCAGACGGCGGCGGAGTGCCTCGGCGTCGACCGCGCCCCGGCGGGGGGCGGCGGGCTCGGCGGGCGTGCGGACCACCTGGGGGGTCCGCTTCGGGAGCCCCTTGTCCGTCACGCGCTCCCACTGCGCGGGACGCGGTCCGGGGACCTGCGCCGGGTCGGCCGGGTCCACCGGGTCGGCCGGTCCGCCCTGCTCCGGGACGGCCGCGGTGGCCGGTTCGGCGGCCCGCTCGTGGCTGTCCGGCTCGGGCGGCGGGTCGGGCAGCCGCACCTGGAGGGTGGTCTCGGAGACGGACTCGGCGGGCGGCACGCGGGACGGTTCCGGCTCGACGCGGGCGGCGGGCTCGGAGCCGTACGCCTCCTCGGACGCGGTCTCCGCCACGACGGGCTCGAACGCGGGCTCGTAGGCGGTCGGTCCGGGCTCGTACGCGGGCGGCTCGGGCTCGTAGGCGGGCTCCTGCGGTGCGGCTTCGTACGTGGCCTGCTCGGCTTCGTACGCGGCCTGCTCGGGCTCGTACGCGACCGGCCCGGCTTCGTACGCGGGCTCCTGCGGTGCGGGCTCGTGCCCGGGCTCCGTCACCGGGGCGGGGGCGGGCCGCTCCGCGTCGCGGAAGGCTCGTTCCGCCGCTTCGACGAGCGGGTCGCGGCTGCGGGAGGGGAGGGCGTTGGAGTTGGCCTCGGCCTCGGAGCCGGGGAGGTGGACGACGGGGCCGGCGCCGGTGCCCCCGAGCCGCACCTGCTCGGAGGCGGCGGGCGGCGCGGTCGGCAGCAGCGGCAGCGGGAGCACCACGACGGCGGCCGTGCCGCCGGGCTTCTGCTCGCGCAGCTCGACGCCGACGCCGTGGCGGGCGGCCAGCAGCGAGACGACGCGCATGCCCAGCCCCTCGCCCTCGAACGCCTCCGGGTCGGCGGCGGCGAGGCGGGTGTTGAGGTCGGCGCGCCGGTCCGCGGGGATCCCTATCCCGGAGTCCTGCACGGAGAGCATGACCTCGCCGGTCTCCAGGAGCCAGCCGGAGAGCTGGACCTCGGTGTCCGGCGGGGAGAACGAGGTGGCGTTCTCCAGGAGCTCGGCGACGAGGTGACTCAGGTCGTCGGCGGCGAAGCCGGCCACCTGGGCGTGCGGGGGCAGCGACTGGATGGTGACCCGCTCGTACCGCTCGATCTCGCTGACGGCGGCGCGCAGCACGTCGACGAGCGGGACGGCCCCGTTGTGTCCGTGGACGTGCTCGTGGCCGGCGAGGACCAGCAGGTTCTCGCTGTGGCGGCGCATGACGGTCGCCATGTGGTCGAGCTTGAAGAGGGTGGCGAGGCGGTCGGGGTCCTGCTCGCGCTCCTCCAGCTTCTCGATGACGCCGAGCTGGCGGTCGACGAGGCCGAGGCTGCGCAGCGAGAGGTTGACGAAGCTGTGCCGGACGGTGTCGCGGAGCCGTTCGAGGTCGGCGGTGAGGACGGCGATCCGGCCCTGGAGCTCGGCGCTCTGGGCGGCCAGCTCGGCCTCGGCGGTCTCCCGGGCGGCGGTGAGGCCGGTCCGCTCCTCGGCGAGGCGCCCGGTGCGGGCGGCCAGCGCGGCGAGCTGCCCCTGGAGGGCGTTGAGGGAGCGGACGACCTGGGCGAACTCGTCGTTGCGGCCGGTGAAGCGGACGGCTTCCTCGGCGGCCGGGTCGGGCGCGGCGGCGAGCCGGGCCGCGCCGCGGCGCAGGACGGAGAGCGGCCGGGTGAGGCTGCGGGCCACGTAGGTGGAGACGCCGACGGCGAGCAGCAGGCAGCCGCCGAGGAGGGCGAGGCGCAGTTCGAGGGCGGTGACGTCGTCGTCGCGCAGGGCGGTGAGCCGCTCGACCCGCTTGGCGGCGAGCGCGGACTCGACGCCGCGCATCTGCTCGATGCGGGCGGAGAGCGCGGCCTCCAGGGCGGACGGGGAGGTGCGGGTCTCGGCCTCGGTGAGGGTCGGCTGGTCGGTGAGCCGGCCGAGGGCCTGCTCGGCGGTCTTGACCTCGGGGCCGGTGACGGTCTGGGCGAGGGAGTCGCGGGCGGCGGCGCCGGCGGACCGGTCGAAGTCGCCGAGGGCGGCGAGTTCGCGGACGCGGGCCTGCTGGGCGGCGGCGCTCAGCAGGTCGCGGGCGCGGGCGGCCTCCTCGGCGCCCTCGGGCTCGTCGGCGACGTAGGTGCCGGTGGTGGCGTCGTAGCGGATCTCGCCGGTGGGCTCGGGCTGCGGGACGACGAGCGCGGCGAGGATCAGGCCGCGGGTGGCGGACGCCTGCTCGACGGCGCGGCCGAGGTCGGCGGGGGCCCGGCCGCCGGCGCCGGTGCCGGGCTCGGCGGCCCGGGGCGGGGTCCGCTCGGCGAGCTGCTCCGCGAGGTCCTGGAGCTTGGCGATGACGTCGCTGTACGCCCTGTGGGCCTCCAGGGCCGTGCCCTTGCCGGTGACGGCGGTGCGGCGGACGGAGGCGACGCCGGCGAGTTCGCGGCGCAGCGCGTCGGGGGCGGCGGCCCGGATCTCGTCGATCTGCCGGTCGACGCGGGCCGACTTGGCGGGAGTGACGGCCCGTCGTTCCTTCTTGGGGCCGCTCTGGTCCTCGCGGCCGGCGGCGATGAAGGCGACGACCTCGTCGCGCTCGTCGGCGAGGGAGTGCGCGAGGGTGACGGCCTGCCGGTCGAGTTCGGCGAGGGTGACCAGGCGCCGGGACTCGTTCAGTTCGGCGGAGGCGGTGAGGACGGCGGGCGCGCCCGCGCCGAGGACGATGGCGCCGACGAGGGCGACACCGGCGACGAGGCGGGTGCGGACGCGCTTGGGGCGACCGCCGGGGGCCGGCACGGGCGCGCCGGCGGGAGCCGCGCTTCCGGTGGCCGGGGGGGCCTGGGGGGTTCCCGGGTTCGACGGCTCACCGGGGGTCTGGCTCCGCGCGCCGCTCATGCTCCGAGGCCGCTTCTTCTGCACCGGTGCTCGCATTCTTGACTCGTCCGCCCACACAGCAGAGGTGACGGCCGGTCACGAGGGTCCGCCCCCACCCCTGGTACGGCTTCCGACCATTCCAGCGCTTCCGGGTAGGAGACGGGCATCGGCCGCTCCGCCACCCGAACGAGTGAACAACACTCCTGAGTTGGCGAACAACTTCCGCCGGGGCCCGCCGGGGGCCCCGGACGGGCCCCGGCTGGATCTTCGGGGCGGGCTTTGGCAGGATGCCCGCCCGCAGCTTCCCGGAGCTGGCGGTTCCGCCTCCGTGACCGGCAAGGGCCGGTTGGTACAGGCCATTTTCGGCCCTTTGCAGGTGTTGTGAAGGCGCCCTGTGGACCGGGCACACTGGACATCATGCGCAGCGAGGTCGCCACCCTGCCCGGGAGCCCCGAACGCCCCAACGAGGACTGGGCGGCCACGGCCCTGCCCGCGTCGGGCGGCGGGGGGACGCTCGTCGTCCTCGACGGGGTCACGCCCCCGGCGGGTGATGACGGTTGTGTGCACACGGTGCCGTGGTTCACCACCCGCCTCGGCGGCGCTTTGACCGAACTGTCCGCTTCCCGCCCCGATCTGACGCTGTCCGAGATCCTGTCGCGGGCAATCCGGCGCACCGCGGGACTCCACGCAGACACCTGTGACCTTTCTCACGTACGTACTCCACAGGCGACGGTGGCCCTCGCGCGCTGGGACGCGGCCTCGGTCGAGCACCTGGTCCTGTCCGACGCGGTGCTGCTGCTCCAGGCGCCGGACGGCGCGGTCCGGACGGTGCGGGACGACCGGCTGGACCGGGTCCCCCGCGAGGTGCTGCGCTCGCACGAGGCCACCGACCGGCTGCGGAACAGCGAGGGCGGCTTCTTCACGGCCGCCGCCGATCCCTCGGTGGCGGAGCGGGCGGTGACCGGTACGACCCCGAGGGCGGAGGTGCGGGCGCTCGCGGGGCTCACCGACGGGGCGAGCCGCTGGGTGGAGCTGTTCGGCGCGGGCGACTGGGCGGAGTGCGCCGGCGTCCTGGCGAAGGAGGGGGCGGCCGGGCTGCTGCGGCGGGTCCGGGAGCTGGAGACGGCCGACGCGGCGGCGGGCGGCGCGCACCGCTGGAAGCTCCACGACGACGCGACGGCCGTGTACGTGGCGTTCTCCTGAACGGCGGGCCCGTAGGGGGGACTCCCGGACGGCTGCCCGCAGGGACTTCCGGAGAGCGGTCCGTAGGGGGACTTCCGGACGGTGGCCCGCGGAGGGCGGTCCGCGGAGGGCGATCCGCAGGGGGCCGCAGGGGGCGCTCCCGGACGGCGACCCGCAGGGGCCCGGACGCCGGCCCGCTGGGAGCTCTCCCCGGGCGGTGGCCGGGTGCGGGGCGTTCTTCTGGGGTCCGGGGGCGGGCCGGCGGCCTCCCCCGGCGGCGCTCAGCCCTCGGAGCGCCGGTTGAAGTGGTTGAGGAGCCGGGCCAGTTCGGCGACCTCGGCGCGGTCCCAGTCGGCGAGCTTGCGGACGTAGCGCTCGCGGCGGGCGTCGCGGACGTGCCGGAAGCGGTCGCGACCCTCGTCGGTGAGCCGGACCAGGGAGGCGCGGCCGTCCGCCGGGTCGGGGTCGCGGGCGACCAGGCCGAGCTGTTCGAGGGCGCGCAGCTGGCGGCTCATGGTGGCCTTGCCGACGCCGAAGTAGGCGGAGAGCTCGGTGGCGCGCTGGGGCCCGGCGTCGTCCAGCCGGACGAAGAGGCCGTACGCGGAGGACTCCAGCTCCGGGTGGACCTCGCGGGCCATCTCGCCGGACTGGGCGCGGGCCCGGCGCAGGAAGACGGCGAGTTCGCGCTCCAGGGCCAGGAACTCCCGCTCGGCGGGGGTTTCCCCCGGCGTGGCGCCGTCTTCACCGGTCGTACCGCCTGCGCGCACGCCCGCACCTCCCACGCGTGTTTCGTCGGCTGAAAGTTTCCCGCCGCGGCGGGCATCTCCGCAGCTCCTTCAGTATTTCGCAGGAGTAGACCAACGGCGGAACCCGGACCCTCTTCCACGGCGCGGTTCTACGTGCGTAGAGTCACCGCCGAGCACGTGACTGACATGTCCACACCACCCCCACGACCCCCCGGGAGTCACCCCATGCGTGTGCACAGATCCGTCCCCACCACCCTGCTCGCCGGCCTCGCCGCCACCGCCCTCGCCCTCCCCCTCGCCCTCGCCGGCCCGGCCTCCGCCGCCGACCCCGGCGCCCGCGCCTCCGCCGTCCCCGCCCGCGGCACCGCCCACATGGGGATGGGCGTCCTGGAGCACGACGGACGGGGACCGGTCGCCCCCGGCGGGGTCTCGGCCCTCGCCGGCTGGACCGAGGGCGTCGACGTCGCCAGCCACCAGGGCAACGTCGCCTGGTCCACGCTGTGGAACAGCGGCGTCAAGTGGGCCTACGTCAAGGCGACCGAGGGCACGTACTACAAGAACACCTACTTCAACCAGCAGTACACCGGCTCCTACAACGTCGGCATGATCCGGGGCACGTACCACTTCGCCACCCCGGACACGACGACCGGCACCGCCCAGGCCGACTACTTCGTCAACAACGGCGGCGGCTGGTCCAAGGACGGGAAGACCCTGCCGGGCGTGCTCGACATCGAGTGGAACCCGTACGGCGCCACCTGCTACGGCAAGACCCAGGCCGGGATGGTCGCCTGGATCCGCGACTTCGTGACCCGCTACAAGGCCCGCACCGGCCGCGACGCCGTCATCTACACCGCGACCAGCTGGTGGAAGCAGTGCACCGGCAACTACTCCGGCTTCGGCACCACCAACCCGCTGTGGGTCGCGCGCTACGCCTCCGAGGTCGGCGAACTCCCGGCCGGCTGGCCGTACTACACGATCTGGCAGTACACCTCGTCCGGTCCGACGGTCGGCGACCACAACCACTTCAACGGCGACCTCTCGCGGGTCCAGGCGCTCGCGAACGGCTGACGTCCGCGGCGAGAACGGCGGTTCCAGGGGTGCGGCGGCACCCCGGGACCGCCGTTCCGCGTGCTCAGGGGCTTTTTCCGCACACCCCCTTGCCCATTGGTATGGACCAATGCGAGTCTCTACCCGGTCGCCCGGAATTCAACTTCCGTGTGCCCCGCGCGCGTTGCTCGTTCCGTACTCCCCCCACGCACGAGAGAGAGCCCTCGCATGCCGTCCACCCGCCGTACCGCCGCCGGCGTCGCAGCCCTGTCCGCCGCGGCCGCCCTCGTCGGCCTCACCCCCACCACCGCCGCCGCCCACGGAGCCGTCTTCAACCCCGTGAGCCGGATCGCCGCGTGTTACGCCGAGGGCCCCGAGAGCCCCGACTCGCAGGTGTGCAAGGACCTCGTCGCCGACTCCGGCACCCAGCCGCTCTACGACTGGAACGAGGTCAACATCGCCAACGCCGACGGCAACCACAAGGCCCTCATCCCGGACGGCAAGCTCTGCTCGGCGAACCGCGCGAAGTACCGGGCCCTGGACTGGGCGCGCACCGACTGGCCCGCCACCGCCGTCTCCGCCGGCTCCTTCGGCTTCAAGATCCGCGCCACCGCCGCCCACTCCGGCACCATGACGATGTACATCACCAAGGCCGGTTTCGACCCGACGCAGCCGCTGAAGTGGGCCGACCTCGACACCACCCCGGTCGCGGTGTACAACACCACCCGCACCGCCACCGACGGCTACTACGCCTTCACCGGCAACCTCCCGGCCCGCTCCGGCCGCCACGTCGTCTACATGGTGTGGCAGCGCAACGACAGCCCCGAGGCGTTCTACAGCTGCTCGGACGTCACCTTCGGCACCGCCGCCGCGGCCCCCGCCGCGCTGAAGGCGGAGGCCCCGACCGAGGCCGAACTGGCCGCCGGAGCCCAGCTGTCCACGGTGAGCCACGCCGGTCACGGCGGCGACGAGCAGCCGCCGGCGCTCTCCGCGGAGGCGGCCGAGGTCCCGGCCTCCCCGCTGCCGCTGGCCCTGGCCGGCGCCGGCGCCCTCGCCGTCTTCGGCGCGGGCAGCCTGCTCCTGGGCCGCCGCCGCGACTCCTCCGCCTCCTAGGAGGCGGAGGCCGGCGGGAGGGGAGGGCGGGACGGGGGTCCGCCCACCCCTCCGGCGACCCCGGGGAAACCCGCCCCCCTCCCGCCGCCTCGCCCCCCGGAATCCGTTCCGGGGGGCGACTTCGCGCCATCTGTGCGGAGACGGGTGGAAGCCGGTCGGTTCGTGGACAGCCTTGCTGAAAAGTCTGTTCGAACGACCGTCAGCGCACCACCGTCCGCCCGTGAAGGAGAGCGCTCCATGCGGAACCAGCAGCGGTGGATCTACCACCGCGGGGAAGGGCTGCGCACGTTCGGAGTGGAGGAGGAGCTCCTCCTGGTCGATCCCCAGACCGGACTCCCCCAGCCCCTCGCCGGCACCGTCACCGAGATCGCCGCCTGGCACGCCGACGCCGGGCCGCGGACCGAGGGCCCGGAGCCCGCGAAACCCGAGTTGTACTCCGAGCAGCTGGAGATCGGCACCGCCCCCTGCACCACCACCTCCCAGCTCGCCGACCAGCTGCGGCGGGCGAGGCTCGCCGCCGCCGCGGCGGCCGGGGAGGCCGGAGTGGCCGTCGCGGCGCTCGCGACCGCCCCCGTGGACTTCGGTCCGCTGCTCACCCCCGACGACCGCTACCGGCGGATCCACGACCGCTACGCCCACCTGGTGGACGAGGAGTTCGCCTGCGCCTGCCACGTCCACGTCCACCTCTCCTCGCCCGAGGAGGGGGTGGGCGTCCTCGACCGGATCCGGCCGTGGCTCGCCCCGCTCCTCGCGCTCAGCGCCAACTCCCCCTACTGCCAGGGCGTCGACACCGGCTACGCCAGCTGGCGCCACCAGCTGTGGCAGCGCTGGCCGATGTCCGGTCCGAGCGAGCTGTACGGGGACGTGGAGGCGTACGAGCGGACCACGCGGGAGATGCTCGCCAGCGACGTGCTGATCGACGACCACATGGTCTACTTCGACGCCCGGCTCTCCCGCCGCTACCCCACGGTGGAGATCCGGGTCGGCGACGTCTGCCTGGACGTCGAGGACACGGTCGTCCTGGCCGTGCTGAGCCGCGCCCTGGTGGAGACCGCGGCGCGGGAGTGGCGGCAGGGCCGGCTCCCCGACCCCGTGTCCACGGTGGTGCTGCGCCTCGCGGCCTGGCGGGCCAGCCGGTACGGGCTCGGCGGCGAGCTCCTCGACCCCCGGAGCTGGCGCCCGGCCCCGGCCGGCGAGGTGCTGCGCGCCCTCCTCGACCACGTGCGCCCGGCCCTGGAGGACGCGGGCGACCGCGAGCGCGCCGAGGCCGGGGTGGAACGGCTGCTGGCCCGCGGCACCGGCGCGGACCTCCAGCGCGCCGCCCACGCCGGCGACCCCTCCCTGACCTCGGTGATCGTCGAGGCGGTACGGCGCACGACTCCGGCCTGAGGGGGCGCACGGCTTCCGACGTGACGGCGCGTACGGCTCCGGCGTGACGGAGAGTACGGCTCCGGGGCAAGGGGGTACGGCTCCGGGCAAGGGGTGTGCGGCTTCCGGCGCGCATGACGCGAGGGGCCCTCGGTACGCGCGCGTGCGCGTACCGAGGGCCCCTCGTGTGCCACCGGGCTCAGGCGGCCACCGCGACCGGGACCTCCGCCGGGGCCAGGGCGATCTCCAGGACCTGGCGGACGTCCGTCACCGGGTGGACCTCCAGCTTCTCCAGGACCTCGGCCGGGACGTCGTCCAGGTCGGCCTCGTTCCGCTTGGGGATGACCACCGTGGTGATGCCGGCCCGGTGCGCGGCGAGCAGCTTCTGCTTCAGGCCGCCGATGGGCAGCACCCGGCCGGTGAGGGAGACCTCGCCGGTCATGGCCACGTCGGTGCGGACCAGCCGGCCGCTGAGCAGCGAGGCCAGCGCGGTCGTCATGGTGATGCCCGCGCTCGGACCGTCCTTCGGGACCGCGCCCGCCGGGAAGTGGACGTGCACGCCGCGGTCCTTCAGACCGGTGACGGGCAGTTCCAGCTCCGCGCCGTGCGAGCGGAGGAAGGAGAGCGCGATCTGCGCGGACTCCTTCATCACGTCGCCCAGCTGGCCGGTGAGGGTCAGCCCGGCGCCGCCGGTCTCCGGGTCGGCGAGGGACGCCTCCACGAAGAGGACGTCGCCGCCCGCGCCGGTCACGGCCAGGCCGGTGGCGACACCGGGCACGGCCGTGCGCCGCTCCGCCGGGTCCTGGGCGGACTCGGGCACGTGGTGCGGCCTGCCGATGAGGTCCCGCAGGTCCTCGGGCGTGACCGTGAACGGCAGCTCCCGGTCGCCCAGTTCGTGCTGGGCCGCGACCTTGCGGAGCAGCCGGGCGACGGCCCGCTCCAGGGTGCGGACGCCGGCTTCCCGGGTGTACTCGCCGGCCAGCTTGCGCAGCGCGGCCTCGTCGAGGGTCACCTCGCCGGTCTCCAGACCGGCCCGCTCCAGCTGCCGGGGCAGCAGGTGGTCACGGGCGATGACGACCTTCTCGTCCTCGGTGTAGCCGTCGAGGCGGACCAGCTCCATGCGGTCGAGCAGGGCCTCCGGGATGGCTTCGAGGACGTTGGCCGTGGCCAGGAACACCACGTCGCTGAGGTCGAGCTCGACCTCCAGGTAGTGGTCGCGGAAGGTGTGGTTCTGCGCCGGGTCGAGGACTTCGAGCAGGGCGGCGGCGGGGTCGCCCCGGAAGTCGGAGCCGACCTTGTCGATCTCGTCCAGGAGGACCACCGGGTTCATGGACCCGGCCTCCTTGATCGCGCGGACGATCCGGCCGGGCAGGGCGCCCACGTACGTCCTCCGGTGGCCGCGGATCTCGGCCTCGTCCCGTACGCCGCCGAGGGCGACGCGGACGAACTTCCGTCCCATGGCGTGGGCGACGGACTCGCCGAGCGAGGTCTTGCCGACGCCGGGCGGGCCGACCAGGGCGAGCACGGCACCGCCGCGCCGGCCGCCGACGACGCCGAGCCCGCGCTCGGAGCGCCGCTTGCGCACGGCCAGGTACTCGGTGATGCGCTCCTTCACGTCCTCCAGGCCGAAGTGCTCGGCGTCCAGGACGGCCCGGGCGCCCCGGATGTCGTACCGGTCCTCGGTCCGCTCGTTCCACGGCAGTTCGAGGACGGTGTCGAGCCAGGTCCTGATCCAGGAGCCCTCGGGCGACTGGTCGCTGGACCGCTCCAGCTTCTCGACCTCCTTGAGCGCGGCCTCGCGGACCTGCTCGGGCAGGTCTGCGGCCTCCACGCGTGCGCGGTAGTCGTCGGACCCCTCGCCGTCCTTCTCCCCGCTCAGCTCGCGCAGCTCCTTGCGGACGGCTTCGAGCTGGCGGCGGAGCAGGAACTCGCGCTGCTGCTTGTCGACGCCCTCCTGGACGTCCTTGGCGATGGTCTCGGCGACGTCCTGCTCGGCGAGGTGCTCGCGGAGCTGGGCGGTGGCGAGCTTGAGGCGGGCGACCGGGTCGGCGGTCTCCAGGAGCGCGACCTTCTGCTCGACGGTGAGGAAGGGCGAGTAACCGGAGTTGTCGGCGAGGGCGCCGACGCCGTCGATCTGCTGGACGCGGTCGACGACCTGCCAGGCGCCGCGCTTCTTCAGCCAGGTGGTGGCGAGCGCCTTGTACTCCGTGACCAGCTCGGTCACGGCGCCGGGCAGCGGGTCGGGCACGGTCTCCTCGACGACCGTCCCCTCGACCCACAGGGCGCCGCCGGGCCCGGTCGTGCCGGCCCCGATGCGCACCCGCCCGATGCCCCGGATGAGGGCGCCCGGATCGCCGTCGGACAGCCGCCCGACCTGTTCCACGATCCCGAGCACGCCCGTCGCGGCGTACGTCCCGTCCACCCGCGGCACCAGAAGCACCCGCGGCTTCCCCGCGCCCTCCCGGGCAGCGGCCTGCGCGGCCTCGACCGCGGCCCGCACGTCGTTGTCGGACAGGTCCAGCGGCACCACCATGCCGGGCAGCACGACCTCGTCGTCGAGCGGCAGCACAGGCAGCGTCAGCGGCACGGACGGCTTGGACTCAGAAGCCATGATCTCCCCTTCGGCAGTCAAGTTGAGCTATGCCGACTCAATGCATGTGAGCCCGTGAATGTTCCCCACCACCTGTTCGCTCTGAGCGATCAAGCGGGGAGGGGCGGCGAATCGATCGAACCGCGGCCCCGTCCGCGCGTTCCGGCTGCGCCGGAACCCGGGGACGGGCATGCTCGGGCGCATGGACGACGTGGACACGGAACGCGCGGCGGAGCGCGGGCGGGTACGAGCGCGGGGGCGGGCCTGGGCGGCGGTGCCGGGACTGGTGACGGCGCTGGTCCTCGGCGCGACGGGATGCGCGGACGCGGACGGGCCTCCGGCGGACGGGGGCGGGAGCACGGCGAGTGCCTCGACGCCCGCGTCGACGTCGGCTTCTGCTTCTACTTCCGCTTCTGCTTCTGCTTCTGCTTCTGCTTCTTCATCGGCTTCTGCTTCTGCTTCTTCATCCGCTTCGGGGTCGGCGTCGGCATCGGCATCCGCCTCGGGTTCCCCTTCGGCTTCCGCTTCCGCGACGGATCCCCGGTCCGGGGCCGTTCTGGTGGAGGTCGGGGTGACGGGCGGGTTCGCGGGGGTCGACAACCGGCTCGTGGTGCACGAGGACGGGGGGTGGAGCGTCCGGTCCCGGTCGGGGAGCACGCGCACCGGGCGGATGGGCGCCGCCGAGCTGGCCGAACTCCGCGCCGCCCTCCAGGACCCCGCCTACGCGCGCGTGCCCGACCGGCCGGAGGGGACGCCCGTCCACGACGGGTTCGAGTACGCCGTGACCTACGACGACCGGCTCGTCGTGGCGGGCGACCGCGACCGGCCCGCCGCGCTCCAGCGCGTCTTCGACGCCCTTCCCGAGGGCGGTCCGCCGACGTCGCCCTGACCGCGGGGCCGCGCGGGGGTCACTCCCCCGTGGCGCGGATCGCCGCGTACTGGCGGCGGAGGTAGTCCCTTACCCGGGCGGGCATGTCGAGGGAGCCCGGGTCCAGGGCCCACTGGATCTGGAGGCCGTCCATGACGGCCAGGCACTCGCGGGCGACGCCCGCGCAGTCGGTGTCGGGGCGGAGCTCGCCGCTCCGGACGGCCGCCTCCAGGCGCTCGACGCCGTGCGCGAGCACGCGCGCGTACCGCTCCTTGAAGTGCGCGTGGGCGGGGTGCCCGGCGTTCCCGGACTCGCCGACGAGGACGTTGAACATGCGGACGATGCCGGGGCGCCGGGTGTTCTCCTCGACCAGGTCGACCAGCGCGTCGAGATAGGCCGCGTACGACTCCGGTTCCGCGCCGGAGAGCCGCGCGACGTCGTACTCCTCGCTCTGCGCGAGGACCGAGAGGAGCAGGTCCTCCTTGCTGCGGAAGTGGTGCAGCAGGCCGCCCTGGGTGATGCCGCAGTCGTGGGCGATGCGGGCGAGGGAGGAGGCGTGGAAGCCCCACTTCCCGAAGTGGTCGACGGCGGTGTCCAGGATCAGCCGACGGCGCGCGTCCCCCACGGCATAACTGCCACGACCTGCGCTTTTGGCGGTCACTGCGACCTTCTTCTCCGGCATGGGGCCACCCTAGACCCCGCCCCCTCCACCCCCTCCGACCTGTGATCCAGCTCACAGATAACAAACCTAGTGCCCACTCGGTTTTCGCGCTTAGCCTGAGCCCGCCGCAGCCGGCGCCACCCCCGGCTCCACCGCCGGCACCCCGTCAGGAAAGGCAGGTACGGAAGCGGTGCACCCCCATCAGGACGCCACCCGCCCCGAAGGCCGCCTCCCCTTCGAACTCCCGCGCTCGATGGACGCCGTCCGCGCCTCCCGCCCCGACGGCACGGCGGACCCGGTCTTCCCGCACGGGCACGGCCTGGAACTCTGACCGGCGAACCAACCGCACAAAAGCTGGACATCGAACACTGGACATCGGACATCGGACATCGGACATCGGATGTCGGATGTCGGATGTCGGATGTCGGATCCGAGATCCAGGATCTTGGATCTTGGATCTTGGATCTTGGATCTTGGATCTTGGATCCGAATCTTGGATCCGAATCCTGGATCCGACCACAGACCGCGGGGACCTGACGCCCCGCGCGATCCGGGGCCCGCCCGTGGGGGGCCGGGCCCCGGGTCCCCTCCTCAACCTGTCATGCCCATGAAAGGACGCACCGCCATGCGCCGCTCCCTCGTGCTGACCGCAGCAGCCGCCGTACTCGCCGGCCTGGGCGCCACCGCCGTCGCCACCGCCTCGGCGACGACGCCCGGCGTGGAGCGGGGCACGCCCCGGCCGCTCGCCGGGATGCGGATCCTCCTCTCCAACGACGACTCCATGCGGGCCGCCAAGGCGAGCAACTCCGACGGCATGGGCCTGTACGAGCTCCGCCGGGCGATGTGCGCCGCCGGGGCGGACGTCGTGGTGATGGCCCCCTGGCAGGTGCAGTCCGGCAAGGGCACGGCCGTGACCAACGGCGGGGCCCTCACCGTGCAGCGCCGCACCGCCCTGCCCGCCGGGTACGGCGGCGACTGCGCGGGCGCGCCCTCCGGGGGCGCGGTCTTCGGCGTCTGCCTCGGCGAGGACGGCTGCGCGCCCGACTCTCCCGGCGCGACCCCGGCGGACACGGTGAAGCTGGCCCTGCGCGGCGGTCTGGCGGCGAAGGCCGGCTGGAAGGACGGCCCCGACCTGGTGCTCACCGGCATCAACTCGGGCCCGAACGTCGCCGCGAGCGTCAACGACTCGGGCACCGTCGGGGCGGCCGTCGCCGCGATCGACCAGGGCGTCCCAGCCCTCGCCTTCTCCTCCTCCGGCGACGAGAGCCAGCTGTACTTCCCGCGCGAGAACTACCGGGCGCACGCCGAGTTCGGGGCCCGGTTCGTCGCGGGGCTCAAGGAACGCGGGCTGCTGACCCCGGCCTTCGCGCTCAAGGTCGACTACCCGGACGTGAGCGCCGGGCGGAAGGCGGGGGCGCCGGTGTGGACCCGGGTCGGCGACGGGGCCGTGGCGTACCACGCGTACGAGCGGCGCGGAACGGGCGACACCTTCGACATCGCCCTGGGCCTGTGCGAGGGGGGCGGGAGCGGGGGCGAGTGCGCCGAGAGCCGCGCGGACGCCGACTCCACCTGGCTGCTGGGCGAGGGGCACGTCACCGTCGCCCCGATCACCTGGGACCGCACCTACGGCACCCCCGTGGACGCCCGCCGGGAGCTGACGGCGGTGCGGCGGTACGTGGAGCGCGAGGCGCCCCGCCCGTAGCCGCCCGGCGGGACCACAGCGTCACCCCGCGACCGCGAAACGTGTTTGTCCCGGCCGTCCGCGCTCGGCGAGGATGGCCGGGACGACGCGTATCGCACGACGAGACACGGAGTGACCGCACATGAACAGTCCCGTCACCCTCGACCGCCGGGTGGGCCCGTACGGCGAAGTGGTCCTGCGCCGCCGGGACGAGGACTTCGAGATCATCGCCAACGGCACCTTCCTGATGGACACCTCCGACGGGCGCTCCGAGCGGCTGCTCGTGGACGCGGCGATGGACGCGCTGCCCGAGCCGGCCAGGGCCGGCGCCGCCGTGCTGATCGGCGGCCTCGGCGTCGGCTTCTCCCTCGCGCACGCCGCCGCCGACCCCCGCTGGGGGCGCATCGCGGTCGTCGAGCGCGAGGAGGCGATCATCGACTGGCACCGCGGCGGACCGCTCGCGTCGATCTCCGGGCGCGCCCTCGCCGACGAGCGGACCGTGATCCTGCACACGGACCTGGTGGCGTACCTGGAGACCACCACCGACCGGTACGACGCGCTCTGCCTGGACATCGACAACGGCCCGGACTGGACCGTCACCGAGGACAACGAATCCCTTTACGGGACAAGGGGATTGGCGTCCTGCGCGGACCGGCTGAATCCCGGCGGGGTGCTCGCCGTGTGGTCGGCCCGGCCGTCCGTCGATTTCGAAGAGTCCTTGCGGAATGCCGGATTCAGCGGGGTACGGACCGAAGAGATCCCGGTTGCCCGGGGCGTCCCCGACGTGGTCCACCTCGGCGTCCGGCCTGCGTAGCCTGGACGCCGCCGGTACCTCTAGGCTGCTGCACCGACATCGGCGACGCGAGGCGGGGCAATGGAGCAGACACACACCACTCACCAGGGTGCGGCGACTCCGGGGGCCCAGCGGCGCGTCCTGGTCGTCGAGGACGACGCGACGATCGTGGAGGCGATCTCGGCCCGGCTGCGGGCCGAGGGCTTCCTCGTCCAGACGGCCACGGACGGCCCCGCGGCCGTCGAGGCGGCCGAGGCGTGGCAGCCGGACCTGATGGTCCTCGACGTGATGCTGCCCGGCTTCGACGGCCTGGAGGTCTGCCGCCGGGTCCAGGCGCAGCGCCCGGTGCCGGTGCTGATGCTGACCGCCCGGGACGACGAGACCGACATGCTGGTCGGGCTCGGCGTCGGCGCCGACGACTACATGACGAAGCCCTTCTCCATGCGCGAGCTGGCCGCCCGGGTGCACGTGCTGCTGCGCCGGGTGGAGCGGGCCGCGCTCGCCGCCGCCACCCCGCGCAGCGGGATCCTGCGCCTGGGCGAGCTGGAGATCGACCACGCGCAGCGCCGGGTCCGGGTGCGGTCCGAGGACGTGCACCTGACGCCGACCGAGTTCGACCTGCTGGTCTGTCTGGCCGGCACGCCGCGCGCGGTGCTCTCCCGGGAGCAGCTGCTGGCCGAGGTGTGGGACTGGGCGGACGCCTCGGGCACCCGGACCGTGGACAGCCACATCAAGGCGCTGCGCCGGAAGATCGGCGCGGAGCGGATCCGTACGGTGCACGGGGTCGGGTACGCCCTGGAGACCCCGGCGTCGTGAACCGGCCGGCGCGGCGCCCGGGGGGGTCCAGGCGCCGGATCGCGATCTCGATCAAGACGAAGCTGGGGGCGCTGGTCGTCGGCGCGGTGCTGCTGACGTCCGGACTGGCTCTGGTGGCGATCCGCACGTCCACCGAGTTCCGGTACATCACGATCTTCGCGATGATCGCGACGCTGCTGATCACGCAGTTCGTGGCGCAGTCGCTGACGGCGCCGCTGGACGAGATGAACACGGTGGCGGGGTCGATCTCGCGCGGGGACCTGTCGCGGCGGGTGCGGGGCGCGGACCGGCGCGACGAGCTGGGCGACCTGGCCTCGACGATCAACCGCATGGCGGACGACCTGGAGGCGGTGGACCGGCACCGCAAGGAGCTGGTCGCCAACGTCTCGCACGAGCTGCGCACGCCGATCGCGGCGCTGCGGGCGGTGCTGGAGAACGTGGTCGACGGGGTCTCGGAGGCCGATCCGGAGACGATGCGCTCGGCGCTGAAGCAGACCGAGCGGCTGGGCCGCCTGGTGGAGACGCTGCTCGACCTGTCACGGCTCGACAACGGTGTCGTACAGCTCCGGGCGCGGCGTTTCGAGGTGTGGCCCTATCTGTCCGGGGTGCTGCGGGAGGCGAACCTGGCCGCCGCGCAGCGCGGGCTCCCGTCGACGTCCGGTCTGCACCGGCGCACGGACGTCCACCTGCACCTGGAGGTGCAGCCGTCCGACCTGACGGCGTACGCGGACGTGGAGCGGCTGCACCAGGTGATGGCGAACCTGATCGACAACGCGGTGAAGCACTCGCCGCCGCACGGGCGCGTGACGGTGCGGGCCCGGCGCGGCCCGTACCCGGACTCCCTGGAGCTGGTGGTCGAGGACGAGGGCCCGGGCATCCCCGAGGCGGAGCGGCACAAGGTCTTCCAGCGCTTCAACCGGGGGACGTCCCCGGACCGGCAGGGGCCGGGGAGCGACGGGGGCACCGGGCTCGGTCTGGCGATCGCCCGCTGGGCGGTGGATCTGCACGGTGGCGGGATCGGCGTGGCCGAATCCTCACGCGGATGCCGCATCCGCGTCACCCTTCCGGGCAGCCTTCCCCCGCGCGATTGACGTAGGGTTCGAACCGGAAGCGAACGTTCTCCGTGTACACGGGCAGGACGTGGTCAGGGGTGCGGCCGAAGAGGGCCGTAGCCGTGCTTTTCTGTACCCTCACACATCCGGAACCCCGCTTGTTTCCCGCCATTCACGGTGCCGAAACACCCCGTCAAGTGTGACTTGCGCGACGTTGGAGTGCCCGGCCTGCGCGTCCCGCCGAGACAGGCGTAGCCTTTATTTCCGCTGTCCATCACCTTGCGAAGCGGAAGAGGGCGGTTGCCGCCGTGTCGTCTCAGTCCCCCAGTACCCCGAGCTCCCCGGCCGACCAAGACGGGCGTGGCGTGAGCCCCGCAGCCGCCTTCGGCGCCAATGAGTGGCTCGTCGACGAGATCTACCAGCAGTACCTCCAGGACCCGAATTCAGTCGATCGTGCCTGGTGGGACTTCTTCGCCGACTACAAGCCGGGTGCGGCGGAGACCCCGTCCGCCCCGGTCGCCACCACTCCGGCCGCGCCCGCGGCGCAGCAGGCGGGCCCCGCACAGGCCGCACCTGCCGCCCCGGCCGCCGTGCCCGCCCCGGCCGCCCCGGCCGCGGCCCCCGCCGCCCCGGCGAAGCCCGCCGCGGCCGCTCCGGCCGCCGTGAAGCCGGCCCCGGCCGCCGCTCCGGCGCCCGCCAAGGCCGCTCCGGCCGCCGAGGCGCCCGCCGGTCCCGAGCTGGTCACGCTCCGCGGCCCGGCCGCCGCCGTCGCGAAGAACATGAACGCCTCGCTGGAGGTGCCGACGGCCACGTCCGTCCGCGCCGTCCCGGTGAAGCTGCTCTTCGACAACCGGATCGTCATCAACAACCACCTGAAGCGCGCCCGGGGCGGGAAGATCTCCTTCACCCACCTCATCGGCTACGCCATGGTGCAGGCGATCAAGGCCATGCCGTCGATGAACTACTCCTTCGCGGAGAAGGACGGCAAGCCGACCCTGGTCAAGCCGGAGCACGTGAACTTCGGCCTCGCCATCGACCTGGTGAAGCCGAACGGCGACCGCCAGCTCGTCGTCGCGGGCATCAAGAAGGCCGAGACGCTCAACTTCTTCGAGTTCTGGCAGGCGTACGAGGACATCGTCAAGCGCGCCCGCGTGGGCAAGCTGACGATGGAGGACTTCTCCGGCGTCACCGTCTCCCTGACCAACCCCGGCGGCCTCGGCACGGTCCACTCCGTGCCGCGTCTGATGCCCGGGCAGTCGGTCATCATGGGCGTCGGCTCGATGGACTACCCCGCCGAGTTCCAGGGCACGTCGCAGGACACCCTGAACAAGCTGGGCATCTCCAAGGTCATGACCCTGACGTCGACCTACGACCACCGGGTCATCCAGGGCGCCGCCTCCGGCGAGTTCCTGCGGATCGTCGCCAACCTCCTCCTCGGCGAGGGCGGCTTCTATGACGACATCTTCAAGTCGCTGCGCATCCCCTACGAGCCGGTCCGCTGGCTCAAGGACATCGACGCCTCGCACGACGACGACGTCACCAAGGCCGCGCGCGTCTTCGAGCTCATCCACTCCTACCGGGTCCGCGGCCACGTCATGGCCGACACCGACCCGCTGGAGTACAAGCAGCGCAAGCACCCCGACCTGGACATCACCGAGCACGGCCTCACCCTGTGGGACCTGGAGCGGGAGTTCGCGGTCGGCGGCTTCGCCGGCAAGTCGATGATGAAGCTCCGCGACATCCTCGGCGTCCTGCGCGACTCGTACTGCCGCACCACCGGCATCGAGTTCATGCACATCCAGGACCCGAAGCAGCGCAAGTGGATCCAGGACCGCGTCGAGCGTCCCCACGCGCGCGTGGAGCGCGAGGAGCAGCTCCGCATCCTCCGCCGCCTGAACGCGGCCGAGGCGTTCGAGACCTTCCTGCAGACGAAGTACGTCGGCCAGAAGCGCTTCTCCCTGGAGGGCGGCGAGTCCGTCATCCCGCTGCTCGACGCGGTCATCGACTCCGCCGCCGAGTCCCGCCTGGACGAGGTCGTCATCGGCATGGCCCACCGCGGCCGCCTCAACGTCCTCGCGAACATCGTGGGCAAGTCGTACGCGCAGATCTTCCGCGAGTTCGAGGGCAACCTCGACCCGAAGTCGATGCACGGCTCCGGCGACGTCAAGTACCACCTGGGCGCCGAGGGCACCTTCACCGGTCTCGACGGCGAGGAGATCAGGGTCTCCCTGGTCGCCAACCCCTCCCACCTGGAGGCGGTCGACCCGGTCCTGGAGGGCGTCGTCCGCGCCAAGCAGGACGTCATCAACAAGGGCGGCACGGACTTCACCGTCCTGCCCGTCGCCCTGCACGGCGACGCGGCCTTCGCGGGCCAGGGCGTGGTGGCCGAGACCCTGAACATGTCGCAGCTGCGCGGCTACCGCACCGGCGGCACGGTCCACATCGTCATCAACAACCAGGTCGGCTTCACGGCGGCTCCCGAGTCGTCCCGCTCCTCCATGTACGCCACCGACGTGGCCCGCATGATCGAGGCGCCGATCTTCCACGTGAACGGCGACGACCCGGAGGCCGTGGTCCGCGTGGCGCGGCTCGCCTTCGAGTTCCGCCAGACGTTCAACAAGGACGTCGTGATCGACCTCATCTGCTACCGCCGCCGCGGTCACAACGAGGGCGACAACCCGTCGTTCACCAACCCACAGATGTACAACCTGATCGACAAGAAGCGCTCGGTGCGCAAGCTGTACACCGAGTCCCTCATCGGTCGCGGCGACATCACCCTCGAAGAGGCGGAGCAGTCGCTCCAGGACTTCCAGGGACAGCTGGAGAAGGTGTTCGCGGAGGTCCGCGAGGCCACCGCCGCCCCGGCGGCGACGACGGTCCCGGACGCGCAGGCCGAGTTCCCGGTCGCCGTCACCACCGCGGTCTCCCAGGAGGTCGTGAAGCGGATCGCCGAGTCGCAGGTCAGCATCCCGGAGCGGATCACGGTCCACTCCCGCCTGCTGCCGCAGATGCAGCGCCGCGCGGCCTCCATCGACGACGGCACCATCGACTGGGGCTTCGGCGAGACCCTCGCCATCGGCTCCCTGCTGATGGAGGGCACCCCGGTCCGCCTCTCGGGCCAGGACTCCCGCCGCGGCACCTTCGGCCAGCGCCACGCGGTCCTGGTCGACCAGGAGACCGGCGAGGACTACACCCCGCTGCTCTACCTGACCGAGGACCAGGCCCACTTCAACGTCTACGACTCGCTGCTCAGCGAGTACGCGGCGATGGGCTTCGAGTACGGCTACTCGCTGGCCCGCCCGGACTCCCTGGTCGTCTGGGAGGCCCAGTTCGGCGACTTCGTCAACGGCGCGCAGACCGTCGTCGACGAGTTCATCTCCTCGGCCGAGCAGAAGTGGGGCCAGACCTCCGGCGTCACCCTGCTCCTGCCGCACGGCTACGAGGGCCAGGGCCCGGACCACTCGTCCGCCCGCCCGGAGCGCTTCCTCCAGATGTGCGCCCAGGACAACATGACGGTCGCCATGCCGACGCTGCCGTCGAACTACTTCCACCTGCTGCGCTGGCAGGTCCACAACCCGCACCACAAGCCGCTCATCGTCTTCACCCCGAAGTCGATGCTGCGCCTGAAGGCCGCGGCGTCCAAGGTGGAGGAGTTCACCACCGGCGGCTTCCGCCCGGTGATCGGCGACTCGACGGTCGACCCGGCCGACGTCCGCAAGGTCGTCTTCTGCGCCGGCAAGGTCTACTACGACCTGGAGGCCGAGCGGCAGAAGCGCGGCGACACGGAGACCGCGATCATCCGTCTGGAGCGCCTGTACCCGCTGCCGGGTGCCGAGCTCCAGGCCGAGATCGCCAAGTACCCGAACGCGGCGAAGTACATCTGGGCGCAGGAGGAGCCGGCGAACCAGGGTGCGTGGCCGTTCATCGCGCTCAACCTGATCGACCACCTGGACCTGGCGGTCGGCGCGGACATCCCGGCGGGCGAGCGCCTGCGCCGGATCTCCCGCCCGCACTCCTCGTCCCCGGCGGTCGGCTCGGCCAAGCGCCACCAGGCCGAGCAGCAGCAGCTGGTCAGCGAGGTCTTCGACGCCTGACGTCGGCACCTCCTGCGGAGGCCCGGCACCCCACCAGGGGTGCCGGGCCTCCGGCGTGTCCGGGCGGGCCTATCCTGGACCGCATGTACTTCACCGACCGTGGCATCGAGGAACTGGAGAAGCGGCGCGGCGAGGAGGAGGTCACCTTCGAGTGGCTCGCCGAGCAGCTGCGGACCTTCGTCGATCTCAACCCCGACTTCGAGGTGCCGGTCGAGCGCCTCGCGACCTGGCTGGCCCGCCTCGACGACGAGGACGAGGACGACGAGTAGCCGTGACGTGACGGTGCCCCCTTCCCGCGCGGGAAGGGGGCACCGTCGTGTCCGGGGGCGTCCGGGGGCGCCCCCGTGGCGTCAGTGGTCGCGCAGGCGGTCGTAGGCGAGGCCGGCGGCGCCGTGGGCGACGAGGAGGGCGCCCGCGGCGGCCCAGCCGCCGCTGCGGCGGCCGAGGCCCCAGAGGAGCAGCGGGACGCCCGCGGCGAGCTGCGCGCCGCCCAGGACGCGCGCCCGGGGGCCGCGCAGGTACGGGCCGAGGGGGCCCTCCTCCACGACGTCGAGCTCGGCGCGGACGGCGTCGCGCCAGCCGGGCCACGCGAGCTGCTCGGCACCTGCCGCGAGGGCCGCCCCGCGGAGCCGGGCGGGGGTCTCGCCGGGGTCGAGGCCGGGCGGCAGGCCGAGGCCGGTGCGGGCGAGGACGGCGACGAGTCCGAGCAGCCGGGTGCGGGAGTCGGCCTCCGGGTCGGGGAGGGTGAGCGGCTCCAGGGCCTGGACGTCGAGCACGGGGTCGAGGGCGAGACGGTCGGCGAGGGTCCGCATGGCCTCGTCCTCGCCGACCGGGGTGCCGTCCGCGAGCCAGGTGTAGCCGACGGTGCGGCGGAAGCCGGCGGCGAGGGTGACCCCGGCGCGGTCGGCGTCCCACCAGAGGGCGAGGACGGGCCAGGAGGCGGCGGAGACGGCGAGGGCGGTGGCCCAGCCGGTGACGACCCGCTCGACCGGCTCCTCGCCGTCCTGCCAGGGCTTCCCCTCCGGTACGAGGACGCTCCAGTCGGCTCCGGCGGGGGCGAGGAGCAGCTCCTCCCGCAGGAGCTGGGCGGGCGGGCGGACCGCGGGGGGATCGGCTCGGCACAGCAGCAGCGCCCCCGCGGGGCTCGGTCCGGTGGTGGCGTTCATGAGCCCTACGCTAGTCAGTTTGTCCGTGTACGGCGGTGATTGCTCCACCCCTGTCAGGGATGAGTCAGGGATGAGTCGGGGTTGACTCGGTCACGCCGCGATATATCGTGAATGGGAAGTCGCGACATGTCGTGTCGCGATCCGGCGCTCGCCGAGCGCGACGAGAGCTTCGAGGAAACGGGAGGTCACCACCATGACCGAGTGGTCCGTCACCGAACCGGTGAAACTCGCGCCCGCCGACCCCGTGACACGGCTGCGCGTCCGCGTCGTGGGCGGCGCGGTGAACGTGGTGGGCACCGACGAGAGCACGGCGCGCGTGGAGGTCTCGGAGATCGAGGGCCCGCCCCTGATCGTCACCCAGGAGGGCTCCACGCTGACCGTCACCTACGAGGACCTGCATTGGAAGGGCATCCTCAAGTGGCTCGACAGCAAGGCCCACCGGCGGCGGGCGGTGGTCTCGGTGGCCGTCCCGGCCGGAGCCGAGGTCGAGGTGGGGGCGGTCACGGCGGAGTCGGTGATCTCCGGCGTCCGGGGCCGCACCGAGGTGCGCGGGGTGACCGGCTCCACCACCCTCGTGGGGCTCTCCGGCCCGGTCCGCGCCGAGAGCGTCTCGGGCGCCCTGGAGGCCCAGTCGGTGACGGGCGCGCTGCGGGTCTCCACCGTGACCGGTGACGTGACGGTGATCGAGGGCTCCGGCTCGGCGGTACGGGCGGAGACCGTCAGCGGGGACATGGTCCTGGACCTGGAACCGGCACCGAGCGGGGCCCCGCCGGCCGACATCCGGCTCAGCAGCGTCTCCGGCGAGGTCGCGATCCGGCTGCCGCACCCGGCGGACGCCCGGGTCGAGGCGAGCACCACCAGCGGCGCGGTGTCGAACGCCTTCGAGGACCTGCGGGTGGGCGGCGAGTGGGGCACCAAGTCCATCACCGGGACGCTCGGCGCGGGCAGCGGCACGCTCCGGGCGACCACGGTCTCCGGCTCCATCGCCCTCCTGCGCCGCCCGGAGTCCGCCGAGGACCCGACGCCCTCCACCACCGGCCCCTCCACCACCGGCTCCGACTCCGGCCCCGATTCCGACTCCGGCCCCGGCTCCGGCTCCGGCTCCGGCTCCGGCTCCGACCCCGCTTCCCCCGCGTCCGGAAAGGTGCTCTGACATGTCCCCCGTCTTCGCGCACGGCCGACTCCGCCTCTACCTGCTCAAGCTGCTCGACGAGGCCCCCCGGCACGGCTACGAGGTGATCAGGCTCCTGGAGGAGCGTTTCCAGGGGCTGTACGCCCCCTCCGCCGGCACGGTCTACCCGCGGCTGGCCAAGCTGGAGGCCGAGGGGCTGGTCACCCACACCACCGAGGGGGGCCGCAAGGTCTACGCGCTCACCGACGCGGGTCGCACCGAGCTGGCCGGCCGGGAGGCCGAACTCGACGCCCTGGAGCGGGAGATCCGGGACTCCGTCTCGGAGCTGGCCGCCGAGATCCGGGAGGACGTGCGGGGCGCGGCGGGCCGGGTGCGCAGCGAGATGCGCGCGGCGGCGAGCCGGACCCGGACGGCGGAGGGCGTCTCCTTCGCCGACGCCAAGGAGGAGCTGCGCAAGGCCAAGCGGGAGTGGAAGGAGCAGGCCAGGAAGGCGAAGGAGGAGGCCCGCTCGGCGAGACTCCAGGCGAAGGAGTTCCAGCGGGTCGCCCAGCAGGTGCAGGAGGAGGTCCAGCACCGCTTCGCCCAGGGCGAGTGGCCGCAGAACGTCTGGGAGGGCCTGTCGGGGATCACCGCCCAGCTGGGCGACCTCGTCTCGGGCCACCCCCGGGGCCGTGCGGGGGCGGAGGCGCCCCTGGTGGACGTGACCCTGCCGGACCCGGCCGGGGAGGCCGTGGTGCCGGAGTGGGCGCGCGAGGGGACGGGCTCCGGCGATCCTGCCCGCGACCTGGACCGGCTGCTCGACCGGTTCCGGGACGAGGTCCGGGACGCGGCCCGGGACCACGGGGTGACGGACGCTCAGCTCGCCGAGGCCCGTCACCACCTGTCCACGGCGGCCGTCCGCATCACGGGCCTGCTGCGCCCCCGCACCGAGCCCTGACCCGGGGGCGCCTCACCGGCCCGGCGGCCGACCGGTCAACGGCCCGCCGGTCAGCGGCTCACCGGGCCGTCCGGCTCACCGTCACGGTGACCCGGGCGTTCGGGGCGGCGAGGACGCGGGGCCCGCCGCGGTCGCGGTCGCGGAGGACGCGGGCTCCGTGGGCGGTGACCTTCCAGTCGCCGGGCGGCAGCACCAGTTCGGTGGACCGGGAGCCGCGGGGGCCCGCCGCGTCGTACTCCAGGCGGTAGACGCCGGTCGCCGCGTCGTACGCGGCGGAGCGGACCCGGCCGGCGACGGCCTCCGCGTACGGTTCGGCGGTCAGTTCCTTGTTGGTGCGGAAGGCGCCGGTGGAGTCGACGGCGCAGTAGCCGCCGCCGTAGCACCAGACGTAACCGGCCCAGCCGGAGGTGTAGCGGCCGAGGGAGACCATGGCC
The DNA here is from genome assembly GCF_014654895.1 of Streptomyces filamentosus. GTDB lineage: Bacteria > Actinomycetota > Actinomycetes > Streptomycetales > Streptomycetaceae > Streptomyces > Streptomyces filamentosus. The sequence goes on from NZ_BNBE01000001.1 coordinate 1,369,252, forward strand.
TCGCGGTAGAAGCGGTTCATGTTCGGCAGGGAGTTGTTGAGCGGGCCCCACTCCCCCACCACCACGGGGACCTTGTACTCCTCGGGGTAGAGGGTGACGGCCTGCTCGTAGCTCTCGATCCAGCCGGCGGCGGGGTCGTAGTCGGCGCCGGCCTCCATGCCGGTGTTGTAGAAGTGCGGGGCGTAGACGATCTTCGGGTCGTCGATCCGGCCGAGGCCGGTGGGCACGCCCTCGCCGACGATCGGGGTGGGCTCCACGAAGATCCAGGTGTCCCGGTCGACCCTGCGGATGGCGTCGGCGATCCGGTTGTACATGGGGGTGAGCTGTTCGCGCTCGATCCGGCGGGCGGCGGTGGGCAGGTCCTCGCCCTCGTGGAGTTCGCCCATGGGCTCGTTGATGGGGTCGTAGCCGAGGACGGCCGGGTGGTCGTCGAAGCGGTCGGCGAGCACCTGCCACATGCGGGCCTGGGCCCTGCGCAGGTCCTCGTCCTCGTAGAGGTGGGTGAAGGCGCGCTGGACGGCGGGCTCGAAGTACTCGGAGAACCAGTCGTCGGGGTGCGGGGTGAAGGGCAGCCCGTCGGTCCTGGTGGCCCAGGCGGGGATGCCCCGGTGGCCGAAGGCGGGGCCGAAGACGTCCTGGTGGGCGTCGAGCAGGACCTTGACGTCGTGTTTCCGGGCCCAGTCGAGGACCCGTTCGATCTTCCGCAGGTAGCTTTGGCTGTACTGGCCGGGGCGGGGCTCCAGGTCGTCCCAGAAGACGAGGAGGCGGGCGAAGTTGAAGCCCTTGGCCCGCATGTCGCGGAAGTGCTTCTCGGTCACGGCGGAGAGGGCGGCGTCGCCGCGGTTGGCCTTGTCCTCCACGTTCCAGCCCCGCAGGGTCAGGACGCGGCCCCGGGAGTCGGTGAGGGCGGGGATCCCGTCACCCCTGGCGCCCGCCTCGGCGCGGGTGCCCGCCTCGGCGGGGGTGCGGGCCGCGGTGGCGGTGGGGGCCGCGGTGGCGGTGGGGGCGAGGGTGGCGAGGAGGGAGGCGGCGACGGCGGTCGCCACGAGGGTGGTGCGCGACAAGCGGGACACGAGGGCCTCCGGCACGAGGAAGTGAGCGTTGTTCACGTTTCACGTGCCGGAGATCCCATCAGGTCGACCGACCCGTATCAAGAGGTCGTCAGCACGATCTTTCCGAAGAGCTCGCCCGAGGCCATCTTCTCGAAGCCCTCGCGGGCCCGGTCCAGCGGCAGCACCTCGTCGATCACCGGGCGGACGCCGGTGGCCGCGCAGAAGGAGAGGAGGTCCTCCAGTTCGTCCTTGGAGCCCATGGTGGAGCCGACCACCTTCAGCTCCAGGAAGAAGATGCGGGTCAGTTCGGCGTGCGCGGGACGGTCGCCGCTGGTGGCGCCGGAGATCACCAGGGTGCCGCCGGGCCGCAGCGACTTGACCGAGTGGGACCAGGTGGCGGCGCCGACGGTCTCGATGACGGCGTCCACCCGGTACGGCAGCCGGGCCCCGGGCTCGTACGCCTCGACGGCACCGAGCTCCACGGCCCGCTTCCGCTTGGCCTCGTCGCGGCTGGTGGCGAAGACCCGCAGGCCGGCCGCCTTGCCGAGGACGATCGCGGCGGTGGCGACGCCGCCGCCGGCGCCCTGGACGAGGATCGAGTCGCCGGGGCGGACCCCGGCGTTGGTGAAGAGCATCCGGTAGGCGGTCAGCCAGGCGGTGGGGAGACAGGCGGCCTCGGCGAAGGAGAGCTCCTTCGGCTTGGGCAGGACGTTCCAGCGGGGGACGGTGACGCGCTCGGCGAAGGTGCCCTGGTAGTGCTCGGTGAGGATGGAGCGGGGCTCGTCCGGGCCGACGCCGTGGCCGGTCTGGCCGATCACGGAGTGCAGGACGACCTCGTTGCCGTCCTCGTCGACGCCTGCGGCGTCGCAGCCGAGGATCATCGGCAGCTTCCCCTCGGGCAGTCCGACCCCGCGCAGCGACCACAGGTCGTGGTGGTTGAGCGAGGCGGCCCTGACGGTGACGGTGGTCCAGCCGGGACGCTTCTCCGGCTCGGGGCGTTCGCCCAACTCGAGGCCGTTCAGAGGCTGGTCGCGGTCGATTCGGGCGGCGTAGGCAGCGAACATGGCCCCGACCCTAGGCGGCGACGCCGACCGCGCGTAACCACACGCCGGTGTGACGCGCGTCCCCTCCCCCACCGGCCCCGGCGCCCCGCCGGACCCCCCCTGGACGGCGACGCCGGAGCGCCTCCGGAGGTCTCCTGACGGCTGCGCCGCAGCACCCCGAAAGCCCCCGCCCGCCGAAAGCCCCTGCCTCCCGAAGGCCCCCACTCCCGAAAGCCCCTACCTCCCGAAAGCCTCCCGAAGGCCCACACCCCCCGAAAGCCCGCTCCCGGCCGCCTCCCACGGAAGGCCCGCGCAAAGGGGCCCCGCCCCTGTCCGTTGCGGCGGACCGGGCGGGGCCCCTGCGGGAGCCTTCCGCGGACGTGGCGTCAGCGGCGGGCGACGCCCTCGGCGCGCGCGGCGGCGGCGACCGCGGCCGCGACGGCCGGGGCGACCCGCTCGTCGAACGGCGACGGGATCACGCAGTCGGCGGCGAGCGCGTCACCGACGACACCGGCGATGGCGTCGGCGGCGGCGATCTTCATGCCCTCGGTGATCCGGGAGGCCCGGACCTGGAGCGCGCCGGCGAAGATGCCGGGGAACGCGAGGACGTTGTTGATCTGGTTCGGGTAGTCCGAACGGCCGGTGGCCACGACGGCGGCGTACTTGTGCGCGACGTCGGGGTGGACCTCGGGGTTCGGGTTGGCCATGGCGAAGACGAAGGCGTCCTCGGCCATGGAGGCGACGGCCTCCTCGGGGACCGTGCCGCCGGAGACGCCGATGAAGACGTCGGCGCCGGCGAGGGCGCTCTCCAGCGAGCCGGCGAGGCCCGCCCTGTTGGTGAGCTCCGCGATCTCGCGCTTCGCGTCGGTGAGGTCCTCGCGGTCGCGGCTCACGACGCCCTTGCGGTCGGCGACGCAGACGTCGCCGATGCCGGCCTCCAGGAGGAACTTGGCGATGGCCACGCCGGCCGCGCCCGCGCCGGAGATGACGGCGCGCAGGTCGCCGAGGGTCCGGCCGGTCAGCTTCGCGGCGTTGCGCAGGGCGGCGAGGGTGACGATCGCGGTGCCGTGCTGGTCGTCGTGGAAGACCGGGATGTCGAGGCGCTCCTGGAGCTTGCGCTCGATCTCGAAGCACCGCGGCGCCGAGATGTCCTCCAGGTTCACGCCGCCGAAGGACGGGGCGAGCCGGACGACGGTCTCGACGATCTCGTCGGTGTCGGTGGTCGCGAGGGCGATCGGGACGGCGTCCACGCCGCCGAACTGCTTGAAGAGGATCGCCTTGCCCTCCATGACCGGGAGGGATGCCTCCGGGCCGATGTCACCGAGGCCGAGCACGGCGGTGCCGTCGGTGACGACGGCGACGACCTGGGACTTCCACGTGTAGTCGTGGACCAGGTCGGGGTTCTCGGCGATGGCGGTGCACACCTTGGCGACGCCGGGCGTGTACGCGAGGGACAGGTCGTCCTTGTCGCGGACGGGGACGGTGGCCTGAATGGCCATCTTGCCGCCGCGGTGGAGGGCGAAGGCCGGGTCGAAGGGCTCCTCGGGAGCCTCCGTACCGGTCTCGCTCGGGGAATTGACGATCTCCGCTGCCATGTGGGTTAGACCCCTTATGTCTGATGTCGAGGGTTGGCCGCTCCTGGTGTGGAGCGGTGGGCGGGTCCCGCGGCCGCCGTGTCTGGCAGCCGCGCGGGCGCGCCGCACAACGCGCCCTGAGCCCCGGATGAGGGGTGTAAGGATCCTTCTTACCGGACAGACGGCACCGCAGACGAGTCCGTATCCACTCGGTGACGCGACTCATACCGACCGCTTCCGGACGCGGACGGAGAGCGACTCGTCGCGGCATGTCCGGAAAGATGCGCTCACCGGACGTTTGACGGCCTTCACGTCGTCCGAATGGCGAGATCCACCGCAGATTCTTCGGCGAAGCGGGAAGCCTACGAAAGTTGTTCCGGCCTTGATGTACCGGCCTGTCGGGGTTCGAGCGCCACCCGTTATCCGATTTTGACATCCGTGGCCGTCGGTTTGAGGCAGTCCGAATGGCAAGATGCCGTAATCACACGAGGTCGCGACACTCGAAGACGCGTACGCGACCATTGGCAACGCCTATGGCAACTCCCTCATACGCCGGAGGATCCCGACCATGACCGCACGCTCCACGCGCTGTACGACCGCTGCCAAGACCCGCACGTCCCGTCTTGCCGCGGTCGCCGCCATCGCGGTCGCCGGCTCCATGCTGCTGACCGCCTGCGGCGACCAGACGGACAGCGCCACCAAGGAGGGCGGCACCGCCGCCAACTCCGCCCCGCTCTTCTCGAAGCTGCCCGCCGACATCCAGAAGTCCGGCGTCATCAAGGTCGGCACGGACGCCTCGTACGCCCCGATGGAGTTCACCGAGGGCGGCAAGATCGTCGGCGTCGACCCCGACATCGCCGCGGCCCTCGGCAAGCAGCTCGGCGTGAAGTTCGAGTTCGTCTCCGGCACCTTCGACGGCCTGATCACCTCCCTGGAGACCGGCCGCCAGGACATCGTCATGTCCTCCATGACGGACAACAAGAAGCGCCAGGAGGGCCTGGACGACAACGGGAAGAAGATCGGCAAGGGCGTCGACTTCGTCGACTACTTCTCCTCCGGCGTCTCCCTGCTGGTCAAGAAGGGCAACCCGCAGGGCGTCGACTCCCTCGACGACCTGTGCGGCAAGACCGTCGCCGTCCAGCGCGGCACGATCTACGAGGACACCTTCAAGGCCCAGGCCACGAAGTGCGGCTCGAACAAGCTCACGATCCAGGCGTTCGACACCGACGCCGAGGCCCAGACCCGCGTGAAGGCCGGCGGTGCGGTCGCCGACCTGAACGACTACCCGGTCGCCGCCTACATCGCGAAGACCTCCGGCGGCGGCAACGACTTCGAGGTCGTCGGCAACCAGACGGACGTCGGCCTCATGGGCATCGCCGTCTCCAAGGACAAGACCCAGCTGCGCGACGCCGTCAAGGAGGCGCTCGACGCGATCATCAAGGACGGCACCTACGCCGAGGCCCTGAAGAAGTGGGACGTCGAGGGCAGCGCGGTCAAGTCGGCCACCATCAACGCCGGCAAGTGATCTGCCCCCTCCCCCCACGCACCACTGAAGGGCAGTCGTCATGACTGACAAGATCAGCAAGGACCCGGCCGCCGCCCCGGCCGGGCCCGGCCCCTCGGGCACCCCCTACGAGGCGATCAAGGCCATCCCCGTCCGCCACTACGGCCGCTGGGTCAGCGGCGTCCTCGTGGTCGCCCTCCTCGGCTGGCTCGTCTACGCCTTCTCCCAGGGCAACATCATGTGGGCGACGGTCTGGGACAAGCTGTTCGACCCGTCGATCCTCTCCGGCCTCTGGAAGACGGTCCTCATCAGCGTCTCGGCGATGGCCCTGGGCCTCGTCCTCGGCATCGTCTTCGCCGTGATGCGGCTGTCGAAGAACCCGGTCACCGGAGCCGTCTCCTGGCTCTACATCTGGTTCTTCCGCGGGACCCCGGTCTACGTCCAGCTCCTGGTCTGGTTCAACCTGGCCCTGATCTTCGAGTACATCGACCTCGGACCGATCTACAAGGACGAGACCTCCCAGGTCCTCACCCCGTTCATGGTCGCCCTGCTGGGCCTCGGCCTGAACGAGGGCGCCTACATGGCGGAGATCGTCCGCGCCGGCATCCAGTCGGTCGACGAGGGCCAGACCGAGGCGGCGCACGCCCTCGGCATGTCCCAGACGAAGACGATGCGGCGGATCGTGCTGCCCCAGGCGATGCGCGTGATCGTGCCGCCGACGGGCAACGAGTTCATCAACATGCTGAAGACCTCGTCGCTGGTCTCGGCCGTGCAGTACACCGAGCTGCTCCGCGCCTCCTCGAACATCGGCTCCACGGCCGGTGCCGTGATGGAGATGCTGTTCGTGGCCTCCATCTGGTACCTGGCGCTGACCAGCGTCTTCAGCGTCGGCCAGTACTACCTGGAGCGCCGCTTCGCCCGCGGTTCGACCCGCAACCTGCCGCCCACCCCGTGGCAGCGGGTCAAGACGAACATGACGACGTTCAAGCGTTCCCCGGAGGCAACGGCATGACCGGCGAGCTCATGGTCAAGGCGGAGGGCGTCCACAAGTCCTACGGTGCCGCCCACATCCTCCGGGGCATCGACCTGGAGGTCCGCAGCGGAGAGGTGTTCTGCCTGGTCGGCCCGTCCGGCTCCGGCAAGTCCACCTTTCTGCGCTGCATCAACCACCTGGAGCGGATCGACGGCGGCCGGCTCTCGGTCGACGGCCAGCTGGTGGGCTACCGCCAGAAGGGCGACAAGCTCTACGAGCTGAAGGACAGCGAGGTCGCGGCCCAGCGCCGGGACATCGGCATGGTCTTCCAGCGGTTCAACCTGTTCCCCCACATGACGGCCCTGGCCAACGTGATGGAGGCACCCGTCCAGGTGAAGGGCGAGTCCAAGGCCGTCGCCCGCGAGCGGGCCGAGCGCCTGCTCGACCGGGTCGGCCTCGGCGACAAGATGGGCAACTACCCGTCCCAGCTCTCCGGCGGCCAGCAGCAGCGCGTCGCCATCGCCCGCGCGCTGGCGATGGAGCCCAAGCTGATGCTCTTCGACGAGCCCACCTCGGCGCTCGACCCGGAGCTCGTCGGCGACGTCCTCGACGTCATGCGGGACCTGGCCGAGTCGGGCATGACGATGATCGTCGTCACCCACGAGATGGGCTTCGCCCGGGAGGTCGGCGACTCGCTGGTCTTCATGGACGGCGGCGTGGTGGTCGAGTCCGGCCACCCGCGGGACGTCCTGACGAACCCGCAGCACGACCGGACGAAGGCGTTCCTGTCCAAGGTGCTGTGACGGTGCCGTGAGGCGTGCGGAAGGGGCGGTACGGGCGTGAGCCCGTACCGCCCCTTCCGTGTGTCCGGCGGCCTACTTCACGGCGAGCAGCAGGGTGTCCGAGGGCGAGCACCAGACCGGGCGGGCCTCGCCGAAGCCGGCCGCGCGGAGGGTGTCGGCGTGCCAGCCGACCGGGGGCATGTCGCCGTCGGCGTGCTCGCCGTAGATCTCGAAGCGGCGGGCGGTGGGCTCGGCGAGGACCGGGTCCTGCGCGGCGAGCGCCCACCATTCGGCCCAGTCGAGGACCCCGGCGGCCTTCTCCTCGTCCATCCGGGCGTGCCGCTGGGCCCGCTCGGCGGCGTTGATCCGCGGGGTGGCCGGGTCGATCATGTGGTCGGCGTTCATGAAGACGCCGCCGTCCCTGACGAGCCCGGCGACCTGCCCGTAGAGGGCGGCCAGGGGCTCGCTGTGGAGCCAGTGGAGGGCGGTGGCGGTCAGGACGGCGTCGTACGTGTCGTACGGCAGCTCCTTCGTCCACTCCGGGTCCTTGAGGTCGGCCGTCACGAAGGTGACCCGCCCGTCGCCGCCGAAGGTGCCGCGGGCGATGGCGAGCAGCGCGGGGTCGAGGTCGACGCCGGTGGAGACCGCGTCCGGGAACCTCCTGAGGAGCCTGTCCGTGATACTTCCGGTACCGCAGGCGAGGTCGAGGACGCGGGGCTCCGGCCCCACCAGCGCCCCGACCATGTCGAGCATCACGCGGAACCGCTCCTCGCGGTCCGGCATGTACCACTCCTGCTGACGGTCCCAGCTCCGCTGCCAGTCCGCCCAGTCGGTGCCGCCCATGTCCGTATCCTCCGTCGTCGAAGCCACAGAAATCCCGCGAACGTAATACCCTCGAAGGGGAAACACCGGTTACCCCCTCGACGCCGACCCTAGCCCGCCACCGTAAGGACTACAAGTGGAACTGGCCTCTTACTCGGATTACGCCGTGCGTCTCGTCAACACCGAGGAACCGGCCCGCGGCAGGGACGGTCTCACCTCCGTCGAGGTGGTCAAGGAACTCTTCGGCGCGGCCTCCCAGATGGCCCGCCGGGTCACCGAGGCCGACCTCACCCGCTTCCGCACGATCCGGGCCCGGCTGAGGGCGGTCTTCACGGCGGCGGACGAGGGCGACCACACCGGTGCGGTGGACCTGCTGAACTCGCTCCTCCTGGAGTTCCCCGTCAGCCCGCAGATCTCCGGCCACGACACCCTCGACGAGGAGGGCCGGCCCCGCTGGCACATGCACCTCGCCGACCACTCGTCCAACGCCACCGCGGGCTACGCCGCCATCTCCGCGATGGGCCTCGCCTTCCACCTCACCGAGTTCGGCGCCGACCGGCTGGGCCTCTGCCAGGCCCCGCCCTGCCGCAACGCCTACCTGGACACCTCCACCAACCGCTCCCGCCGCTACTGCTCCGACCGCTGCGCCACCCGCGCCAACGTGGCCGCCTACCGCGCCCGCAAGCGCCTGGAGGCCGAGCGCCCCGACCGGACCGGCCGCACCGCGGAGAACAGCCAGGAGAGCACCACGGCCGCCGACCGCTGACGCCCCGGCGTCACCGGCCGGTACCGCAGCCGTACCCGTCCGAGCACCAGTTCGGGCGGTACGGCTCCGAAGACCCGGCTGTCCCCCTCGGCCGCCGGATTGTCCCCGAGCACCCACCAGCCGGCGTCCCGTCGCTCGACCAGCCGCTTCACGACGAGCAGATCCTGCTGGAGCGGATGGCGCAGCACAACCACGTCACCGACCCTCACGCGCGCCCCGTACCGCACGAACAGCCGGTCCCCGTGCAGCAGCGTGGGCACCATCGACACCCCCGTCACCTCGGCGATCCCGAACGGCGCCGCGGCCGCCGCGGTAGCCTCCCGCTCCACTCCTGCTCCCCTCGTCGACTCGTACACGAGTCTCGGTCGAACCCCGGACTTTTGACCTAAGCCCCAGGGGGCGCTCGCGAAAACGCCCTTCTCACCGAGTAATCTCCCACCTGAGAAGACGATCACGAGGAAGGACGGCTCAATGCTCTCCCGCCTGTTTGCCCCCAAGGTCAAGGTCAGCGCTCACTGCGACCTCCCCTGCGGCGTGTACGACCCGGCCCAGGCCCGCATCGAGGCCGAGTCCGTCAAGGCTGTCCAGGAGAAGTACCAGGCGAACGAGGACCCGCACTTCCGGGCCCGCGCCACGGTCATCAAGGAGCAGCGCGCGGAGCTCGCCAAGCACCACGTCTCGGTCCTGTGGAGCGACTACTTCAAGGCTCCGCACTTCGAGAAGTACCCCGAGCTCAACCAGCTGGTCAACGACACCCTGAAGGCCCTCTCGGCCGCCAAGGCGTCCACCGACCCGAAGACCGGCGAGAAGGCCCTGGAGCTCATCGCCGAGATCGACCGCATCTTCTGGGAGACGAAGAAGGCCTGACCTTCCGCGTTCCCTGCCGAAGGGCCCCCGTCGCCGTGCGCGGCGGGGGCCCTTCGGCGTGCCCGGGGGCTCAGGGCGGGGTCAGGCAGGGGGCCGCCGTGCCGCCGGCGTGGAGCCAGGCGCGGTAGGGGGGCGAGCGGTGGGCGGCTTCGCGGTAGGCGTCGCAGAGGGCGGCGTGGAGGGGGTCCAGGGGGGTGTCGGGGCGGGCGTAGAGGAGGAGGCGGACGGCGAGGGGGTCACCGCGCAGGGGGCGGACGGCGAGGTCCTCGCGGGGGACCGAGGTCGGCTGGCAGGGGGCGACGGCCTCGCCGAGGGCGATCAGCGAGGCGGCGGTGTGGTAGTCGCCGTGGAGGAGCGGGGGGTCGATGCCGGCGGCCGCGAGGACGCGGCGCAGGCCGTCCCATTCCCCGTCCACGTTCGGATCCACCATCCAGTGGTCGCCGGCCAGGTCCGCGAGGTCCACCACGGGGTGCGCGGCGGCCGGGTGGGCGGGGGCGAGGGAGACGAACTGGGGCTCGCGGGCGACGAGGACGCGGCGGTCGAGGCCGTCGGGCACCTGGAGGGGGCTGCCCTCGACCTCGTGGACGAAGGCCACGTCGAGACGGCCCGCCGCCACCTCCCGCAGCAGGGCGTGGGCGGAGACGTCGACGCGCAGGCCCACGTGCGCGTCCGGGAAGCGGGCGCGGAGCCGCCGCAGCCAGCCCGGCAGCGCCCGGCTGGCGGTGGAGCCGACGCGGAGCTCGGGGCCCTCGGCGCGGGCCGCCTCCGCGCGGGTCTCGGTGACGAGCGCGGCCATGGCGTCGACGAGGGGGCGGGCGCGGCTGAGGACGGAGCGGCCGAAGGGGGTGGGGCGGCAGCCGGTGCGGCCCCGGGAGAAGAGTTCGGCGCCGAGCGCGTTCTCGATGCGGCGCAGCTGGGTGGTCAGGGAGGGCTGGCTCATGCCCAGTTGCCGCGCGGCCTTGTGCAGGCTGCCGGTGTCCGCGATGGCGCAGAGCGCGCGCAGGTGTCTCACCTCCAGCTCCATGCCTCCGAGCGTAGGGCGGGGTTCCGCTCCCGCACCAGACGACCGGATCGCCTCAACTCCCCTGAAAACGCTGCCGTTTGAGATGCCGGTCGCGAGGTGATGCGTTCGCGCTATCGGGGGTTGGCATCCTTCCCCCGGCTCCCTCCGGCCCCGAGACTCACTCCCGACCCCGATCAGGAGGAGCCCCCCACCATGCGACACCCCAAGGTCCTCACCCGCACCCTGACCGCCGCCCTCGGCCTCGGTCTCGCCGTCTCGCTCGGTGCCGCCGTCCCGGCCGCCGCCGCGCCCGACGCCGCCCCCGCCACCAAGGCGTGGGCCGGATACGCCGGTTCCGCCGAGGAGGCGAAGGCGAACCAGGCGTTCTTCGACGCCGTCATGCGGTCGGTGGCCCAGAAGCGCGCCGCGAACCCGAGCGCCGCGGCGGCCGTGACCGTCGTCTACAGCGCGGCCAACGCGCCCAGTTTCCGCACCCAGATCGCCCGTTCCACGCAGATATGGAACAGCTCGGTGGTCAACGTGCGGCTCGTCGAGGGCAGCAACCCGGACTTCCGCTACTACGAGGGGAACGACTCCCGGGGCTCGTACGCGAGCACCGACGGGCACGGCAGCGGCTACATCTTCCTCGACTACCGGCAGAACCAGCAGTACAACTCCACCCGCGTGACGGCCCACGAGACCGGGCACGTGCTCGGGCTCCCGGACCACTACAGCGGTCCGTGCAGCGAGCTGATGTCGGGCGGCGGCCCCGGCACGTCCTGCCAGAACGCGACTCCGAACAGCCAGGAGCGTGCCCGCGTCGACCAGTTGTGGCGCTACGGGCTCGCTTCCGCCTTCAAGAACTGACCGGCCCGCCGGGCCGGGACGACGGACGGCGGCGGCGCCCCTCCCCCCGGGGCGCCGCCGTCACGCGGCCGGCAGGAGCCTGCGGCCGAAGTCGGCACCCTCGGGGAGCTGGCCGCGCAGCCGGGCCAGTGCCCCCTCGAAGTCTCCGCCGGCGACGATCGCCTCGAAGGCGGTGCCGCCGTAATGCAGGGTCAGGCTGAGGTCGGCGCGCTCGCCGAGGGTGAGCAGGCAGCTGAGCGTCGCCTGTTGGGAGGTTCCGTCGGTGACGACGGGGAGCGGCAGGTCCCACTCCAGGACGCAGCCGGTGAGGGGTTCCCCGCCCTCGGCGGCGGTGAGCGCGGCGAAGCTCGCGCCCGTGTACTCGATTCCCCTGACGCGGGCGGTGACGTGCCGCCCGTCGGCCGTGATGACGAGGGCTTCCGCACCACGGCGGTCCCGGTACCAACCGGTCCAGACTTCTGTCGACTCCGATGACATGCGCGGACTGTAGCGGTATGACCGGCTCCGGCGCGCGGCCGGTCACCCTGTGGCCGGACTTCTCCCGTTCTCGCCGTTCTTGCCGGTGACCTGCGTGGTAGTGGTTCCGCCACGTTCGGTGTCCGGCACTCCCCGGCCCGGCGGTTCCCGGTCCGGCGCTTCGCGGTCCGACGCCTCCCGGTCCGGCGGTTCGTACAGCGGACAGGCGGGGTTGCGGCAGGGCTGGACCTCCCACTCGGGAACCCAGGCCCCGAGGACCTTGTGCCGGGCGGCGATCGTGGCGCGGGGGCGTCCGCAGGCCGGGCACGGCGGCGCGGCCAGCGGGTCCCTCAGCGTGCGGGGCTCCTCGTCACCCATGCCTCCAGGGTAGGCCGCCCCGCGGCGGGCCGCCCGCTACCGCTTCCTGGTGTACGTGCGTACCAGCACGCCGTTGCCGAAGGCGCGGACGGCCCCCAGTTCGAAGTCCCGGGGCGCGAAGCCGGCGCCGAACATCGGCATGCCGGAGCCGTACACCTGCGGATAGGTCTTGATGATCAGCTCGTCGATCTCGTCGATGAGTTCGCCCGCGACGGTGGAGCCGCCGCAGAGCCAGACGTCGAGGCCGTCCTCCTCCGCCTTGAGCTTCCGGATCCGGCCGACGAGGTCGTCGGCGATCAGCTCGACGTTGGGGTCGGGCGACTCGGTGAGCGAGCGGGTGGCGACGTACTCGCGGAGGTGGGCGTACGGGCTGGTGACGCCGACGTCCAGGCCGATGCGGTACGAACCGAGGCCCTGGACCACCGTGTCGAAACGGCGGTTCGGGGTGTCGGGTGCGATGCCGACGACCGGCCGCGCGGGGGCGGCGACGGTCTCGGGGTACTCGGTCGTGAGGAACTCCAGGAACTCGCCCGTGACGTAGGAGTACGTGGAGGTGGCGTCGCCCTCGGGGTCGCCGATGAAGCCGTCGATGGTGCAGGCGACGAAGTAGGTGAGCTTGCGCAAACCGGGTCCTGTCTTCTCTCGGGGCACGGCCGCGAGCGCGACCACGACAGACATAGTGCTTCATCTGTAGTGGTCACGCAAGCCCCGAGACCGGCGTCCTCCCGTCAGCTGTCAGCTGTCAGCGGGTCCTCCGGGTCACGAACTCCGCGAGGGCCAGCAGGTCCCCGGCCGCCGAGAGGTCCGGGACCGCCCGCGCCAGGTGCTCGACGGCGCGGCCCATCCGGTCGGCCGCCTGGACCTGCGCCCAGTCCCGGCCGCCCGCCCGCTCCACGGCGTCGGCCGCGGCCCGCACCCCCCGCTCGTCCAGGACCGGACGGGAGTACAGCTCGGCCAGCTCCTCCCCGGCGGCGGTGCCGGAGGCGAGGGCCGCGACGACGGGCAGCGACTTCTTGCGCGCGACCAGGTCGGCGCCGGCCGGCTTGCCGGTGTGCTCCGGGTCGCCCCAGATGCCGATGAGGTCGTCGATCAGCTGGAAGGCGAGTCCGGCCTCGCGGCCGAAGGAGTCGAGCGCCGCGACCTCCTCCTCCCCCGCGCCCGCGTAGAGCGCACCGAGGGCGCAGGAACAGCCCAGCAGGGCACCGGTCTTGCCGATGGCCATGGCGACGCACTCGTCGAGGGAGACCTCGCGGGGGCCGCGGGTCTCGAAGGCGCAGTCCGCCTGCTGGCCCGCGCAGAGCTCGATGACGCAGGCGGCGAGGCGCGCGGTGGCCGCGGCGGAGGCCGGGTGCGGGTCCTCGGCGAGCACTCGGAGCGCCAGCGCGTTCATGGCGTCGCCGGCCATGAGGGCGTCGGGAATGCCGAAGACGGTCCAGGCGGTGGGCCGGTGACGGCGGGTCGGGTCCTGGTCGACGATGTCGTCGTGGAGCAGGGTGAAGTTGTGGGCCAGCTCCACGGCCGCGGCCGCCTTCACCGCCTGCGCCTCCGCGGCGCCCAGGGCCCGGGCGGCGGCCAGCACCAGGGCCGGCCGGATCGCCTTGCCGGCCGGGCCGGTGGCGGGGGTCCCGTCGGCGTCCTCCCAGCCGAAGTGGTACATCGCCACGCGCCGTATCGAGCCCGGGAGGGTCTCGACGGTGGAGCGGATCTGGGGGTCGACGGCGGTCCTCGTGCGGTCGAGGAGCGCCACGGCCCCCGGCCCGTCGGTGACCGGGTCCGCGCTCGTCAGGGTCACGTCTTCTTCATCCTTCTTCACGGCTGGTCGCGTCCACGGCTGGTCGCGCTTCACGGGCGGTCGTGCTTTCCCCGCCGGTCCGGCGCGCGCCGGTCCCGCTCTCACGGGCGGTCGCGCCGCACGGCCGGTCCGGCGCGCGGCGGCCGGGCGGGCCGGGGGTGGGGCCCCGGCCCGCCCGGGGCTCAGCGCCGGCGGCTGATCTCGACGCTCTCCAGGACGCCGAGCGCGTCGGGCACGAGGACCGCCGCGGAGTAGCAGGTCGTGACCAGGTAGGAGACGATCGCCTGCTCGCCGATCCCCGTGAAGCGGACGGAGAGGCCGGGCTCCACCTCGTCGGGCAGGCCCGTCCGGTGCAGGCCGATGACGCCCTGGTCGGACCCGCCGGTGCGCATGCAGACGATCGAGCTGGTGCCCGCGGCAGTCACCTGACGCTGGACGCGGCGGGCGGGCGGCTCGGCGGAGACCTCCTCGTCCTCGCACCCGCGCAGGGCCGGGAGTTCGCCGAGCTCGGCGGGGATGACGGCGACCCGTTCGCCGGTCTGGACGAAGGTGACGCGGCCGTCGCCCACGGCGTGGCCGAGCCGCCGGTCGACCCGGTAGGCACCGCCCTTCGCCTCGACCCGGGGCAGCGTCCGCAGCAGCCGGCGGGAGGAGATCTCCTGCACCTGCGGGGCCGACCTGGTGGTCGAGGCGAGGTTCCGCGCGGCAGCGGTGCCGAGACTCCGCCGCGGAGCCCGCTCCGCGAGGACCTCGTCGCCGACCGAACCAACGGACATGGAACTCCCTCTCGTACGTCTGGCGTGCGGAAGGAAGCCTTTCAGCACGGAACGTGCCCGCGCCATTACACAATCGGGTGGGACTGTTCGGTGATCTCCGGGGCATGTCGGCCGTTTTCCCTCCGGACGGTGGAGCGCGGGACCCGGCCGGATTGTCCGGATCGGCTCGCACACCGTCCGAACGGATGGCAGCGGAAGAGCGGAGTCCGGTACTCCGGAAGTTCGGTACGCCGGAGGTCCGGCACTCCGGGGCCCGGTGCTCCGGGGCCGGGCCTCCCTCTGGAAGGAGCACGCCATGGCGGTTCCGCTGTCCGCGAGCAGGATCCTCTCCGCACTGCGCGGCGAGGGACTGACGGTCGTCGAGGTCGGCGACTGGACCACTCACAACAGGAATCACAAGGGTCCCTGGGGCCCGGTGCACGGGGTGATGATCCATCACACCGTCACCCGGGGCACCGCACACACCGTCCGCATCTGCCGGGACGGCTACGAGGGGCTGCCGGGCCCGCTCTGTCACGGCGTCATCGCCAAGGACGGGACGGTCCACCTGGTCGGCCACGGCCGCGCCAACCACGCCGGGCTCGGCGACGACGAGGTGCTGCGCGCCGTGATCGCCGAGCACAGCCTGCCGCCGGACGACGAGGCCACCACCGACGGCAACCGGCACTTCTACGGCTTCGAGTGCGAGAACCTCGGCGACGGGAAGGACCCCTGGCCCAAGGTCCAGCTGGAGGCCATCGCGAAGGCGTCCGCGGCGCTCTGCCGGGCGCACGGCTGGACCCACCGCTCGGTGATCGGGCACCGGGAGTGGCAGCCGGGGAAGGTCGACCCGCGCGGCTTCACCATGGCCTCGATGCGCGAGCGGATCGCCGACCTGCTCCGCTGAGAGCCGGGGCACGCGCGCGTGCACGAGGAGAACGGGCCGGGCACGCGCGCGTACCCACGGGACGGCGGGGGCCGGTTCGAGGCCGTACGCGGGAGCCGGGCGGCACGCCCGGGACGGCGGCCCCGCCGCCCCGTGCACGCGCGCGTGCGGGGAACGGACCGGCCCCCCGGGCACGCGCGCGTGCCGTCCCCGGCGGCCGGGAGAATGGGCGGGTGGACACGTACGACCCCTCCGCCCTGCGGCCCCGGCTCCCCTCGCCCCTGGAGGCGGTGGCGGACGAGCGCTTCGCCCGGCGCGGGCTGACGCTGCTGCTCAAGCGGGACGACCTCATCCACCCCGACCTGCCGGGCAACAAGTGGCGCAAGCTCGCCCTCAACCTGCGCGCCGCCGCCGGGCGGCCGGTGCTGACCTTCGGGGGCGCGTACTCCAACCACCTGCGGGCCACCGCCGCCGCGGGCCGGCTGCTCGGCTTCCCCACGATCGGGATCGTGCGCGGCGACGAGCTGGCCGGCCGGCCCCTGAACCCCTCGCTGGCGCGGTGCGCCGCGGACGGGATGCGGCTGGAGTTCGCGACCCGCTCCGCGTACCGGGCGAAGCACGAGCCGGAGGTGCTCGCGGGCTTCCTGGAGCGGGCCCCGGAGGGGACGTACGTGGTGCCCGAGGGCGGCAGCAACGCGCTCGCGGCCCAGGGGTGCGCGGCGCTCGGCGGCGAGCTGTCCGGCCGGGCCGACGTGGCCGCGGTGGCCTGCGGCACGGGCGGCACCCTGGCGGGCCTCGCGGCCGGTTTCGACGGCCGGACCCTGGGGGTGCCGGTCCTGCGGGGCGGTTTCCTCGGCGGCGAGGTGCGGGCCCTCCAGGAGGCCGCCTTCGGCGGTCCGCGCGGCGACTGGCGGCTGGACGAGCGCTTCCACTGCGGCGGTTACGGCCGGACGACCCCGGAGCTCGACGCGTTCGCACAGGACTTCGAGGCGCGGCATGGACTCGCCATCGAGCGGTTGTATGTCGCCAAAATGCTCCTCGCACTGGTGTCCCTCGCCGAGGAGGGCGCCTTCCCGTCCGGGACCCGGATCGCGGCGGTGGTCACCGGGGCCCGCGATCAGTCGGTCTCCTCGCGGTAGGCGGCGGCCTCCTCCAGGTCGAGGCGGCGCAGGAGGGTGCGCATCATCTCGTCGTCGATCCGGCGCTCGTCGCGGAGCCGGACGAAGACCTCCCGCTCGGCCTCGATCATCTCCCGGGAGAGCCGCCGGTAGGTGTCGTCCGCGGTCTCCCCGGTGAGCTCGTTGACCGCGCCGAGCCGCTCCCAGACGCTGTTGCGGCGGCGCTCCAGGACCGTGCGGAGGCGGTCGGCGAGGGGGCCGGGCAGGGCGTTGCGCTCGTCGGCGAGGAGCGCGTCGAGGCGGGCCTCCGCGGCCCTGGACGCCTCGTTCTGGGCCTGCGCCTCGGCCAGGGTCTCCTGGTGGCGGTCGCGGCCGGGGAGCTTCAGGGCGCGGATCAGCGGGGGCAGGGTGAGGCCCTGGACGACGAGGGTGGCGATGACGGTGGTGAAGGTGAGGAAGAGGACCAGGTTGCGGGCGGGGAACTCGACGCCGTCGGTGACGACGGGGATGGAGAAGGCGATGGCGAGGGAGACCACGCCGCGCATGCCGGCCCAGCCGACGACCACGGGCGCCTTCCAGTCGACGCCCGGCTCGCGCTCCCGGACCCCGGCGGAGAGCCAGCGGGGCAGGAAGGTCGCCGGGAAGACCCA
Organism: Streptomyces filamentosus; assembly: GCF_014654895.1. Lineage (GTDB taxonomy): Bacteria > Actinomycetota > Actinomycetes > Streptomycetales > Streptomycetaceae > Streptomyces > Streptomyces filamentosus. The sequence continues at coordinate 1,386,540 of NZ_BNBE01000001.1, forward strand.
GACGAAGCGGACCACGACGACGAAGACGAAGACCCCGAAGGCGTACCAGAGCGCCTCCCCGACGCCGTAGGGGCCGAGCCCCTGGACGACGTAGGGCAGCTGGAGGCCGATGAGGGCGAAGACGGCGGACTCCAGGACGAAGGCGACCATCTTCCACACCGCCTCCTCCTGGAGGCGGGTGGCGAAGTCGACCTTCCACGCCTTGTGCCCGAGGAAGAGGCCGACCACGACGACGGCGAGCACCCCGGAGGCGTGGACCTCCTCGGCCGCCGCGTAGGCGACGAAGGGGATCAGCAGGGAGAGGGTGTTCTGGAGCAGGGGTTCGGTGAGGCGGGTCCGCAGCCAGTGGATGGGGACCATGAGGACCAGGCCGACGCCGATGCCGCCGACCGCGGCGAGCGCGAACTCGCCGAGGCCGCCGGCCCAGCTGACGGCCTCGCCGACGGCGGCGGCGAGGGCCACCTTGTAGGCGGTGATCGCGGTGGCGTCGTTCACCAGGGACTCGCCCTGGAGGATCGTGGTGATCCGGTGCGGCAGGCCGAGGCGGCGGGCGATGGCGGTGGCGGCCACCGCGTCCGGCGGGGCGACCACCGCGCCGAGGACGAGGGCGGCGGTCAGCGGCAGGTCGGGCACGAGGACGTAGGCGAGCCAGCCGACGGCCACGGTGGCGAAGAGGACGTACCCGACGGAGAGCAGCGCCACCGGCCGGATGTTGGCCCGCAGGTCCAGGTAGGAGGACTCGACGGCGGCCGTGTAGAGGAGCGGCGGCAGCACGATGTGCGGGTCGAGGGTGTAGTCGGGGACGCCGGGGACGTACGAGGCGACCAGGCCGACCGCGACGAGGAGGAGCGGGGCCGGTACGGGGGTCCGGCGGGCGAATCCCGCCACCGCCGCGCTCGCCGCCACCAGTGCCACCAGCCGGAGTGCGTCCATGCCGTCCCTCGCCGTCCCGTCTCTCCGTCGTGCGTCTCGTCCGTCCGGTCCGGGCGGTCCGCCCCGTACCCTGGCCATCATGATCGAGTGCCCGCACGTAGCAGAAATGCCGCGCCCCGAGCCGGCCCCGCTCCACGAGACCTGTCCCGAGTGCCTGGCGGACGGGACGAACCCGGTGCAGCTGCGGCTCTGCCTGACCTGCGGGCACGTGGGCTGCTGCGACTCCTCGCAGGGGCGGCACGCGACCGGGCACTTCGGGGCGACCGGGCATCCGGTGATGCGGACCTTCGAGCCGGGCGAGGCGTGGCGCTGGTGCTTCGTGGACGAGGCCCTGGTCTGAGACCGCTCCCCCGGTCCGGAGCGGTCGGAGCGGTCGGACGGGGCCGGAGCGGTTCGACGCGGTCCGGAGCGGTCGGACGGGTCCCGTGCGGTTCGACCGGTCCGGCTCGGGCCGGTGCGGTTCGACGGGTGGCCCGTTGGGTACGTCACCCCTCCTGCCGGTCGCCGTTTTCGGTCACCGCGCACCCCTGGCCACCGTCCGCACCCCTGGGCCTACCATGAGTGACGGGGGGCGGCAGGGGGCCGGTCGCCCGCGGCGACACGGCAGGATGGATCGCGATAGCGTCACGGCGGACCGCGCAGCCCCTGCGCGACCGCCAGGTCCGGGGGCCTTCCCCCCGGGCCCCGAACGAGCTTGTGCCACCTTGGAGGTGAGGGTGTCCCAGATCGCAGGCGAGCCCGGGACCCAGGACTTCGTGGAAGTCCGGCTGCCCGCTGCGGGTGCCTATCTGTCCGTGCTGCGTACGGCCACGGCCGGTCTCGCGGCGCGCTTGGACTTCACCCTCGACGAGATCGAGGACTTGCGGATCGCGGTGGACGAGGCCTGCGCGATCCTGCTCCAGCAGGCGGTGCCCGGCTCGGTCCTGAGCTGCGTCTTCCGGCTGGTGGACGACTCCCTCGACGTGACCGTGTCCGCGCCGACCACGGACGGCCGGGCGCCCGAGCGGGACACCTTCGCCTGGACGGTGCTGTCGGCGCTGGCCGGGAAGGTGGAGTCCACGGTCGCGGAGGACAACACGGTGTCGATCAGCCTGTACAAACAGCGCGGCGCGGGGCCAGGCCCGGCGTGAGGAGCGGGGACGCGACGGCCGGCATCCCTGGGCAGCAGGCACGGCCGCATGAGGTCGCTACGGAGCAGCAGGCGGACCAGATGAGCGAGCACGAGCAGCAGCACGACGAGGCTCCCCCCGGGCCGGCTCCGGCCGCCGGGGCCGAGGCCGCGCCCCTCGCCGACGGGGCTGCGGACGAGGCCGGGCCGGCGGCCGGCGAAGCCCCCGGCGACGGGGAAGCGGACGGCGGGGACGAGGACGGCGGGGACGACGGCGCCGTCGAAGGCGTCGCCCACGGACGTCACCCGCAGGACCGCAGCGGCGCCCGCGCGCTCTTCGTGGAACTGCGGTCGCTGCCGGAGGGCTCCCCGGAGAAGGCCGAGCTGCGCAACCGGCTGGTGCGGATGCACCTGCCGCTGGTCGAGCACCTGGCGCGGCGCTTCCGCAACCGCGGCGAGCCGCTGGACGACCTGACACAGGTGGCGACGATCGGCCTGATCAAGTCGGTGGACCGGTTCGACCCGGAGCGGGGCGTGGAGTTCTCCACGTACGCGACGCCGACGGTGGTCGGCGAGATCAAGCGGCACTTCCGCGACAAGGGCTGGGCGGTGCGGGTGCCGCGCCGGCTCCAGGAGCTGCGGCTGTCGCTGACCACGGCGACGGCGGAGCTGTCGCAGCAGCACGGCCGGTCGCCGACCGTGCACGAGCTGGCCGAGCGCCTGGGGATCTCCGAGGAGGAGGTCCTGGAGGGGCTGGAGTCGGCGAACGCCTACTCGACGCTCTCCCTGGACGTGCCGGACACGGACGACGAGTCGCCGGCCGTGGCGGACACGCTGGGCGCGGAGGACGAGGCCCTGGAGGGGGTCGAGTACCGGGAGTCGCTCAAGCCGCTCCTGGAGGGCCTGCCGCCCCGGGAGAAGCGGATCCTGCTGCTGCGCTTCTTCGGGAACATGACCCAGTCGCAGATCGCGCAGGAGGTCGGCATCTCGCAGATGCACGTCTCCCGGCTGCTGGCCAGGACCCTGGCGTCGCTCCGGGAGAAGCTCCTGGTGGAGGAGTAGGGGCGGGGGCTACGGGGCGTCCTGGCCGGGACGCCGGATGCCGAGCGCCTCGGTCGTGGCCGGGTTCACCAGGAGGACGAGCCCGGTCACGGCCAGGACGGCGAGGACGATCCCGGCGGGGATCACCCCGTCGGTCTGGAGCATCTGCCAGGCCACCGGCAGGGCGAGGATCTGGGTGATGACGGCGGGGCCGCGGCTCCAGGACCGCATCCGCCACAGGCCGCGGGCGGCGGCCAGCGGAATCAGCCCGAGCGCGATCACGGTCACCGCGCCCGTCGCCCCGCTCGTGAGGTCCCCGCCGTCGCCGGTGAGCGCGCGCACCAGCATGTAGACGCCGCCGGCGAGGAGCCCGAGGGCCTCGACGAGGGCCACGCCCGCGGCGGCGGCCAGGCGGGCGGGGCGGGGGGTCTGCTCCGTACTGCTCATGCAGGGCAGCGTAACGGGACCGCCCGGCGGGCCGGGTCCGGACCCCGCGCCGTCCCGGCCGCCCCGGCCGCCCCGGACCCCGCGCCGTCGCGGCCGGGGCGGGACCGGAGTCGTCCCGCCGCCCCGGACCCGCGCCGTCCCGGCCACCCCGGGACCCGGGTCGCCGCCCGCTCCCCCGGGGCCCGGCCCCCGGCGCTCCGTCCGGTCCCCGGGACCGGGCCGCGGGAGGTGTCCGGGTATCGGGCGGGAGTGGGATCGGTACCGCCGGGTAGGTACGCTGGCGGTCATGCGCGCACTTCTCGTGGTCAACCCGGCAGCCACCACCACCAGTGCCCGCACCCGGGACGTGCTGATCCACGCGCTGGCGAGCGAGATGAAGCTGGAGGCCGTCAGCACCGAGTACCGCGGGCACGCCCGGGACCTCGGCAGGCGGGCCGCGGAGTCCGGGGAGATCGACCTGGTCGTGGCCCTCGGCGGCGACGGCACGGTGAACGAGGTCGTGAACGGGCTGCTGCACGACGGGCCCGACCCGGACCGGCTGCCGGGCCTCGCGGTGGTGCCCGGCGGTTCGACCAACGTCTTCGCCCGCGCGCTGGGACTGCCGAACGACGCCGTGGAGGCGACCGGCGCCCTGCTGGACGCGCTGCGCGAGCAGCGGACCCGGACGGTGAGCCTCGGGCTCGCCTCGGGGACGCCGGGCACCCCGGACGAGGAGGTGCCGGCCCGCTGGTTCACCTTCTGCGCCGGTCTCGGCTTCGACGCCGGCGTGGTCGGCCGGGTCGAACAGCAGCGCGAGCGCGGCAAGCGGTCCACGCACGCCCTCTATCTGCGCCAGGTGCTCCGCCAGTTCCTGGAGGAGCCGCACCGCCGGCACGGGACGATCACCCTGGAGCGGCCCGGCGCCGAGCCGGTGGAGGACCTGGTCCTCTCCATAATCTGCAACACCTCCCCCTGGACCTACCTGGGCAATCGCCCGGTGTACGCGTCCCCGGAGGCGTCCTTCGAGACCGCTCTCGACGTGCTCGGACTGAGCCGGCTCTCCACTCCGGCGGTGGCCCGGTACGCCACCCAGCTGCTCACTTCGAGCCCCGAGAAGGGGCCTCGCGGCAAGCACGCGGTGACCCTGCACGATCTCACCGACTTCACCTTGCATTCGAAGGTTCCCCTCCCCCTCCAGATGGACGGAGACCACCTCGGGCTGCGTACGAGCGTGACGTTCACAGGCGTACGCCGTGCACTGCGTGTGATTGTGTGAGTGGAAGGGCCCAAAGTCCTTGCACTCGAACGTTTAGGCGCGCATCCACCCCTTAGAAGTACGGCTGTGACCTAGCCGACACCGAGGAATCAAAAAAAACTTTCCAGAAGGGGTTGTATCCGCTGCCGAGGTTTGCGAGTCTCTTCTTGGCGATCGGGACGGCCCGCAAGACCGGCCTCCACTGAGAGCCAGAACCCCTCCTCAAACCAAGGACCACACCGGTTCATCCGGCAGTCGGCCCTTCACTTGTTGAGGGATTCGTGAAAGCGTTCACATTCACAAGCAACTTGCACGTAATAACCAAGAGAGGTAGCAGCCATGGACTGGCGTCACAACGCCGTTTGTCGTGAGGAAGACCCCGAGCTGTTCTTCCCCATCGGCAACACCGGTCCTGCGCTGCTGCAGATCGAGGAAGCCAAGGCCGTCTGCCGCCGCTGCCCCGTCATGGAGCAGTGCCTGCAGTGGGCGCTCGAGTCCGGCCAGGACTCCGGCGTCTGGGGTGGCCTCAGCGAGGACGAGCGCCGCGCAATGAAGCGCCGCGCCGCCCGCAACCGGGCGCGCAACGCCAGCGCCTGAGCCACCTGCACAGCCTGAGGCACGCGGCGCGTACACCGTGTACGCATTCACCGCCCCCCCCGAGCCGCAGCGCGCAGCAGTAAAAAGCAGTACCCCACAGCATTCGAGCCCCGGACCGGATTTACCTCGGTCCGGGGCTCGCTGCTGTGCGTGACGGCCGCGTCGCGCCGCGCGCGACGGCCGACGCCCGTGCCGTACGGGCTACTTCTGCGGGCGCACCGGGATGTCCAGGACCACCTTCGTACCGCCCTCGCCGGCCGGCCGCATGTCGAAGGTGCCGCCCAACTCCCCCTCCACCAGGGTCCGTACGATCTGGAGGCCGAGGTTGCCCGCCTTCTGCGGGTCGAAGTCCTCGGGCAGGCCCCGGCCGTCGTCCCGCACGGTGATGAGCAGCCGGGCGTCGGGGCGGGGTTCGCCGCGGACCGCGCTCACCTCCACCGTGCCGTGCTCGCCGGGGGCGAAGGCGTGCTCCAGGGCGTTCTGCAGGATCTCGGTGAGGACCATGGAGAGCGGGGTGGCGACCTCCGCGTCCAGGATGCCGAAGCGGCCGTTGCGCCGGCAGGTGACCTTGCCCGGGGAGATCTCGGCCACCATCGCGATGACCCGGTCCGCGATCTCGTCGAACTCCACCCGCTCGTCCAGGTTCTGGGACAGCGTCTCGTGGACGATGGCGATCGAACCGACGCGCCGGACCGCCTCGTTGAGCGCCTCCCGGCCCCGCACCGAGTCCATCCGGCGGGACTGGAGGCGCAACAGGGCAGCCACCGTCTGGAGGTTGTTCTTCACCCGGTGGTGGATCTCCCGGATGGTGGCGTCCTTGGTGATCAACTCGCGCTCGCGGCGGCGCAGTTCGGTGACGTCCCGGAGGAGGACCAGGGAACCGATGCGGGTGCCCTTGGGCTTGAGCGGGATGGAGCGCAGCTGGATCACGCCGCCGCTGCCCTCCACCTCGAAGTTCCGGGGGGCGTAGCCGGAGGCCAGCTTGACCAGGGCCTCGTCGACGGGACCCCGGGAGGGGGCCAGGTCGGCGGTGATCTGCCCGAGGTGCTGGCCGACCAGGTCGGCGGCGAGACCGAGCCGGTGGTAGGCGGAGAGGGCGTTGGGCGAGGCGTACTGGACGACCCCGTCGGCGTCCAGGCGGACCAGCCCGTCGCCCGCGCGCGGCAGGGAGTCCATGTCGGACTGCTCGCCGGGGTAGGGGAAGGTGCCGGCCGCGATCATCTGGGCCAGGTCCGAGGCCGACTGGAGGTAGGTGAGCTCCAGCCGGGAGGGGGTGCGGACGGTCAGCAGGTTGGTGTTCCTGGCGATCACGCCCAGGACCCGGCCCTCGCGGCGGACCGGGATGGACTCGACCCGGACCGGGACCTCCTCGCGCCACTCCGGGTCGCCCTCGCGGACGATCCGGCCCTCGTCGAGGGCGGCGTCCAGGAGCGGGCGGCGGCCGCGCGGGACCAGGTGGCCGACCATGTCGTCCTGATAGGAGGTGGGGCCGGTGTTGGGCCGCATCTGGGCCACGGAGACGTACCGCGTGCCGTCGAGGGTGGGGACCCACAGCACGAGGTCGGCGAAGGAGAGGTCGGAGAGCAACTGCCACTCCGACACCAGCAGGTGCAGCCACTCCAGGTCGGAGTCGCTCAGGGCGGTGTGCTGGCGGACGAGGTCGTTCATGGAGGGCACGGTGCGAGCGTACCCGTGGAATTAACGGCCGGTGAACCTGGATCTCCGGGGCCGCGTGTTGGAGGATGGGCCCGGAAACACCGCGTTCAGGTGGATGGACAGACAAGAATGGTCTAGCCCACAATGAATCCAGAACTCCACACAGCCTCCATCCTCCCCGCACAGGAGGATGGACGAGGTACCCGGCGCTCTCTGCCCTGACTGCGCCGAGACCTCCCTTCACGGCCGAGGGACCGCACACCCCCGGCCGGGCACACCCGGGCTGCGGTGCCGGGCGGGTTGAGGGTCCCGCCGGGCGCCGCGGCCCGCGGTCTTCTCCGGGGCGCGCCACCCGCCCCCCTCCTTCGCACGGACTCTCAGGCGGGCGGCCAGGCCAGCATCGCCGACTCCGCCACCGCCGCGAGCTCCTCCTCCGTCGCCCCGTCGCGGGCCTGCTGGGACATGCCCTGGAGCACGGCCCCGCTCAGGCGCGCGAGGGTGCGCGGGTCGGCGTCCCCGGGGAGCGCGCCGGCGTCGACGTCCCGGCGGATGCGGTCCTCGATGGCGGCCAGATTGGCGTTGCGCCGGGCCCGCAGGGCCTCCTCGACCTCGGGGGTGGAGCAGTTGGTCGCCGCGGAGATCACCAGACAGCCGCGGGGGTGACCGGGCGCGGTGTAGTGGACGGCCGCCTCGCGGAGCATCCGCGCGACACCGGCGCGGGCCGTCGGCTCCTCCTCGAAGGCGCGGGTCCCGAAGGCCCCGTGCGAGAGCACGTACTCCGCCACGACCTCCTCGAAGAGCGTCCGCTTGTCGCCGAAGGCGGCATAGAGGCTCGGCGCGCTGATGCCCATCGCCCGGGTCAGGTCGGAGACCGAGGTCGTCTCGTACCCGTGCTCCCAGAAGGCCATCGTGGCCCGCTCCAGCGCCGTCGGCCGGTCGAAGGAACGCGGTCGGCCGCGCTGTCCTGTCGTCATGACGCCAATTCTATAGCGGCCGCTAAAGAAGGTGGTACGGTTCTTTCTGTAACGACCACTAGGGAATGGGGGGCGTCGCCATGGGCGTGCTCACGGGCAGGACGGCACTGGTCACGGGCGGGAGCCGGGGCATCGGACGGGGGATCGCCGAGCGGCTGGGCCGGGACGGGGCGCGGGTCGCCGTGCACTACGGGACGAACGAGGCGGCGGCGAAGGAGACGGTCGCCGCGATCGAGGCCGCCGGCGGGGAGGCCTTCGCGCTGGGGCAGGAGCTGGGCGTGCCGGGCGACGCCGAGGCCCTGTGGGCCGCCTTCGACGCCCACGCGGACGGCCTGGACATCCTGGTGAACAACGCGGGGATCGGCGCGTCGAGCCCCTTCGCGACGATCACCGAGGAGGAGTTCGGGCGGGTCTTCGCGGTGAACACGAAGGCGCCCTTCTTCCTCGCCCGGCTGGGGGCGGAGCGGCTGCGGGACGGGGGCCGGATCGTCAACGTGTCGACGGGGCTGAGCAGGAGCGCGCTGATGCCGGACCTGCTCGCCTACTCGATGTCGAAGGCGGCCCTGGACGTCCTGACCCGCGACCTGGCGAAGCTGCTGGGCCCGCGCGCGATCACGGTCAACTCGGTGGCGCCCGGGGTCGTGGCCACGGACAACACGGCCTGGCTGGACGGCGACGAGGAGGCCCGCGCGCGGGCGGCGGCGTACTCGGCGCTGGGCGGGATCGGGAGCACGGCCGAGATAGCCGACGTGGTGGCCTTCCTGGCCTCCGACGACGCGCGCTGGGTGACGGGGGCCTGGATCGACGCCACGGGGGGTTCGATGACCTGAGGGGCCGAGAGGGCGAGGAGGTCGGGGGGCTGAGGAGGTTGGGGGGGACGAGGAGGTTGGGGGACCTCAGGAGACCGGGCCCGAGGAGATCACGGGGGCACCGAGAGGGGCGGGCCCGGACCCGGCGGGTGAGCCCGACGGGTGGGCCCGGACCCGGCGGGTGGGCGGGACCCGATCGGCGGTCGCCGGGTGGGGTCCGAGTGGCTGGGGGGTGGCGTGCGGCCGACGATGGAGGGGCCGGAAAGTGCGGGCCGTCCGGGGTGCGGAACAGCATGAGGGGACGGGCTTCCCTCTGCTAGATTTGGACTTTGATTGGTCTATACCACATGGCCCCTCCCCAGCCCCTCACCAGATCGGCAGGCACAGCGTGGAAGTTGTCATCGTCAAGGACGCCAAGGCCGGCGGCGAGCTCATCGCGGACGGCATCGCCGACCTCCTGCGCCGCAAGCCCGACGCGCTGCTCGGCGTGGCCACGGGCTCGACCCCGATCCCGATCTACGACGCCCTGACCGCCCGGGTCCGGGCCGGCTCCGTCGACGCCTCGCGGGCCCGCATCGCCCAGCTGGACGAGTACGTCGGCCTGCCCGCCGGGCACCCGGAGTCGTACCGCTCGACCGTCCTGCGCCAGGTCGTGGAGCCGCTGGGCCTCACCGAGGACCACTTCATGGGCCCCGACGGCTCCGCCGAGGACGTCCAGGCGGCCTGCGAGGCGTACGACAAGGCGCTCGCCGAGGCCGGCGGCGTGGACCTCCAGATCCTCGGCATCGGCACCGACGGGCACATCGGCTTCAACGAGCCGTGCTCCTCGCTCGCCTCCCGCACCCGGATCAAGACGCTCACCGAGCAGACCCGGGTGGACAACGCGCGCTTCTTCGACGACGACATCGAGCAGGTGCCGCACCACGTCATCACCCAGGGCATCGGCACCATCCTGGAGGCCCGCCACCTGGTGCTGCTCGCCACCGGGGAGGGCAAGGCCGAGGCCGTCGCGCAGACCGTCGAGGGCCCCGTCGCGGCACTCGTGCCGGCCTCCGCGCTCCAGCTCCACCCGCACGCCACCGTGGTCGTGGACGAGGCCGCCGCCTCCAAGCTGAAGCTCGCGGACTACTTCCGCCACACCTACGCCGCCAAGCCGGCCTGGCAGGGCATCTGATCCCGGGGTCCTCCCCGGATCTCCCGGACCCGGGGAGGCCCCGGATCGCCCTCCGGCGCACGGAAGGGGCCCGGCACCTGTTCAGGTGCCGGGCCCCTTCGCGTACGGGTGTCCGTCAGGCGCCGGTGCCGACCACGGCCTCGGCCGCGGCACGGCCGCAGACCCGGGCCGCGCCGTGCGTGGCGATGTGCAGGGCGCCGCGCGGCTCCGCCTCGTTGAGGCCCATCTCGACGACGACGGTGTCCGGGCGGGCGGCCACCAGGCCGTCCAGCGCGGCCGTCATCCACGGGTGGCGGTGGAGGTCGCGGACGACCGCGACGATCCGCCGCTCCCCCGCCGCCGCGAGCACCGAGTCGACGGTGCCCTCCGCGTCGAAGGAGCCCGACTCCGTGCCCGGAAGCAGCCGGTCCAGCTCGGCGGCGACGCCCCACGGGGTCTCGTCGCCGACGGCGAAGTTGGCCACCGGGGTGAAGGAGGCGACGAACGGCGCGCTCGACACGGGGACGTAGAGCCCGTCCCCCTTGGTGATCCGCAGGGCCCGGCGGGCCGCCACGAGTCCGATGTCGGCACCGGGCGCGGTCCCCTCCTGCACTGCCGCGCCCGGCACCGACCCAGCCCCCCTCGCCCGGTGCGCCTGGGTCCAGGCCGCCAGGGCGCGCACGCGCGCCGCGGCGTCGGCCAGCCGCTCCTCGGGCAGTTCACCGGTCCGTACCGCGTCGACCAGCGCGTCGCGCAGGCGCAGTACGGTGCCCTCGTCGCACAGCCCGCCGCCGACGCAGATGGCGTCGGCGCCCGCCGCGATCGCGAGGACGGATCCGCGCTCGATGCCGTAGGTCGCCGCGACGGCCTGCATCTCCATGCCGTCGGTGACGATCAGCCCGTCGAAGCCCAGCTCCTGGCGCAGCAGACCGGTGAGGATCTGCGGGCTCAGGGTGGCCGGACGGTGGGCGTCGAGCGCGGAGAGCAGGATATGCGCGCTCATGACCGCTTTGGTACCCGCGGCGATGGCCGCGCGGAAAGGCACCAGCTCACGGGCGTGCAGTGTGGCGAGGTCCACATCGATCCGGGGCAGCGCGTCGTGCGAGTCGACGTTGGTGTCGCCGTGCCCGGGGAAGTGCTTGGTGCAGGCCGCGACCCCGACGGCCTGGAGGCCGTCGACGTACGCCACGGTGTGCCGGGCGACCAGGTCCGGGTCCGGTCCGAAGGAGCGGACGCCGATGACGGGGTTCTCGGCGTTGGAGTTCACGTCGGCCGAGGGGGCCCAGTTGAGGTCGATGCCGCAGGCGACGAGCCGGCGGCCGAGCTCGCGGGCGACGGCCCGGGTCAGCTCGACGTCGTCGACCCGGCCCAGGGCGTAGTTGCCCGGGAAGGACGAGCCCTCGTTGACCTCCAGGCGGGTCACGTCGCCGCCCTCCTCGTCGATGGCGACGAGGACGTCGTCGCGCTCGGCGCGGAGCTGGGCGGTGAGGCGGGCGAGCTGCTCGGGTCCGGCGACGTTGCGGCCGAAGAGGCCGACGGACGACAGGCCCTCGCCGATCCGGCGGAGCAGCCAGTCGGGGGCGGTGGTGCCCTCGAAGCCGGGCTGGAGCACCGTGAGCGCGTCGCGGGTCAGGGTGTCCGAGCCGTGTACGAGTGTGGTCATGGCGCCGTTATCCCTTCACCGCGCCGGCGGTCATGCCGCCGACGGCCTTGCGCTGGAGGAAGAGGAAGACGATGAGCACCGGGAGGGCGAAGAGCGTGGAGGCGGCCATGGTGGCGCCCCAGTCGTCGCCGAACGCGGTCTGGAACTGGGTGAGCCAGAGCGTGAGGGTCTGGTTCGTCTTGTCCTTGTTGAGCACGAGGACCATCGCGAACTCGTTCCAGGCCGTGATGAAGCCGAAGAGCGAGGTGGACATCAGGCCCGGGGCGAGCAGCGGGAAGATGACCTTGCGGAAGGCCTGGCCGCGGGTGCAGCCGTCGATCTGGGCGGCCTCCTCCAGCTCGACCGGGACGGCGGCGATGAAGCCGCGCAGGGTCCAGATGGTGAAGGGCAGGACCATCACGAAGTAGATCGCGGTGAGCAGCGGGATGCTGTTCAGCATGTCGTTGTCACGGGCGATCATGTACATCGCGATGACCATGACCTCCCAGGGGGCCATCTGCGCCATCATCACGATGAGGACGATGCCCTTGCGGCCCTTGAACTTCATGCGGGCGATCGCGAAGCTCGCGGCGAGCGCGACGAGCAGGGCCAGCAGGACGGCACCGACGGTGACGACGAGGCTGTTGGTGACGTACGTCCAGAACAGGTCGACCCCGGTGGCCGTCGAGTAGTTCTCGAAGGTCGGCGTGAAGAGGAAGACCGGGTCCTTGGAGAGGATCTCGCTCTGCGGCTTCAGCGAGGACGAGAACATCCAGTAGACCGGGAAGACGAAGATCACGGCCAGGACGAGCGCGGTGGCGTTCTTCGCCACGGCGCCGACGGTCAGCGGCTTGCGGGTGCGCAGCTTCTGCGGGGCCAGGGCCGGGGCGGCCGGCGCCTTGGGGCTGGGGGTGGTGGTGCTCACTGCTCGTCCTCCTGCTTCAGGATCAGGCGGAAGTAGAAGGACATGGCCACGAGGAGCATCACGATCGTGAGGATCGAGATGGCCGCCGCGACGCCGTAGTGCTGCTGGCTCATGCCTTCGATGTACGCGAAGACGGGAAGGGTCTCGGTGGTCCGGTCGGGGCCGCCGGCGTTCATGGCGTAGACCTGGGTGAACGCCTTGAAGACCCAGATCACCTCCAGGAAGGTGGTGATCATGAAGAAGGGCTTCAGGTTCGGGAAGACGACCGCCCAGAAGGTCCGCCAGCCGCTCGCGCCGTCCATGCGGGCCGCCTCGTACAGCTCGGTGCCCACGGTGGTGAGGCCGGCGTACATGTTGAGGGCGACGAAGGGGACGGAGCCCCACACGACCAGGACCGTGATGATCACGAAGGTGGAGAAGCCGGTCTCGAACCAGTTGTGCTGTTCGTAGCCGGAGAAGCCGAGCGTGCGCATCAGCCAGTTGACGACGCCGAACTGCTCGTCGAAGAGCCACTGGAAGACGGTGACGGAGGCGACGATCGGCATGGCCCAGGCGAAGGCGAGGGCCAGGGAGAGCACCAGCCGCATCTTCTTGCCGAGGCGGTTGAGGAGGAGGCCGATGCCGGTGCCGATCGCCATGATCAGCGCCACGTTGGCGGCGGTGAAGGCGACCGAGCGGACGACGACGGTCCAGAACTCGGAGTTCCCCAGCAGCTCCGTGTAGTTGTCGAAGCCGACCCAGGGGGTCTCGCGGCGGATCAGTTCACGCCGGTTGACCGACTGGAAGGAGAGGATCAGATTGCTGATCAGCGGGTAGAGCAGCAGCACCGCCATGGACAGCAGGGCGGGCGTGACGAGCAGGTACGGCAGCAGCCCGCCGGGCAGCGAACGTCTGCCGCGCGAGGGCTGAAGGGCTTCCTTCGCGCCGGAAGGGGGTGGCGGAGTCTGCGACTTCCCTGCCGCCCTCCCGGGCGCGTCCTGGGAACCGGCGGTCGCCGTCCCCTGGGAGTCCACGGTCATGGTCTTCTTCCTCGCGGTTCTGGGGCTCCCGCGCCCACCGGGGCGCGGCCCGGGGGAGCGGGCCGCAATCACTGCAACGCCCAGGTGGCGCGGCCGGGGGAAGCCGGCCACGCCACCGGGGTGGGATTACTGCTGGTTGATGCGCTCGGCGATGACCTTGTCGGCCTCTTCGCCGGCCTTCTGCGGGTCCTCGCCCTTCAGGACCTTGGTCATGTAGCCCTTGATCGGGTTGGGCTCGGTCTCGACGTTGGCCCAGCCGCCCGTGATGGGGGTGATGCGACCGACCTCGGCGACCTTGACCATGGCCTCCGCGAAGGAGCCGGCCTCCGGCTGGACCTGCGCGGACGGGTCGACGGGGATGATGCCGCCCTTGTTCGCGGTGCCGTACGACTCCAGCTGCTTCTTGTTGGTGACGAAGGCCAGCCACTCCTTCGCGAGCTCCTGGTTCTTGGAGCGCTCGGAGACGGCGAGGTTCGAGCCGCCGAAGAAGACGGAGCCCGGCTTGTCGGCCGTCTTGCCCGGGATCGGGAAGTAGCCGAGGTCGGCCTTCTTGCCGGCCTTCTCGATGGCGGCGATCGCGCCGCCGGCCTCCCAGCCGAGACCGATCCAGGACGAGACGCCGCCCTTGGGCACGACGTCGACGGACTGCTGCGGGGTGGCCTCGTCCTTGTCCTTCGGAGCGGTCGAGAAGGACTGCAGCTCCTTGTAGAAGTTCATGGCGGCGGCGGCCTGCGGGGTGGCCAGGCCACCCTTCCACTTGTCGCCGTCCTTGACGGCGAGCTCGCCGCCCTCGTCCCACAGGAAGCCGGCGAGGACGTACCAGCTCTGGCCCGGGAGGTAGATGGGCTGCGACTTGGCGTCGGAGGCCTTGAGCTTCTTCAGGCCGTCGATCCACTCGTCGCGGGTCTTCGGCGGGGTGACGCCGGCCTTCTTGAAGGCGGCCTTGTCGTAGATCACGACGCGGCTGGCGGCCCACCACGGGGCGGCGTAGAGCTTGCCGTCCAGCTCGGCGGAGGGCAGCATGCCCTTGCTCCAGTTGGCGTAGCCCAGCTTGTCCTTGTCGGCGGTGAGGTCCGCGAGGCCGCCGGTGACGGCGTAGCCCGTGGTCTGGGTGTTGCCGAGCTCCAGGACGTCCGGCGGGGTGTCCTCGGAGAGGGCGGTGGTGACCTTGGTCTGGATGTCGGTCCACTGCTGGACCTCGACCTTGACCTTGGTGCCGGGGTGGGCGGCCTCGAACTCCTTGTTGACGCCGTCGATCCACTCCTTGGGAGCGGAGCCGTCCATCACCCAGACGGTCAGCGACTTGTCGCCGCCCCCCTTGGTCTCGTCCTTCTTGTCACCGCTGTCGGAACCGCCACACGCAGCGATAGAGACCATCATGCCCGCGACGCCGATCGCCGCGATGAGCTTGCGCTTCACGCCACCCTCCTCAGGGATGCCTGCAACCCCTGCCCACCGCGCGAAGACATACGTCAGGTAGTGCTCGTGGGGCTGGGACCTGGCCTTAAGTGGTTTAGACCAGTAACCGGAGCTTGGCCTAGACCTTTGGGGGTGTCAAGGGTGTATAAGAAGGGCAGTCGGGTCCGTTATCGGACCGACACCTGAGGGAGGCCGACGACCCGTGACCGGTCCGTGCCACCATGTGAGCCGCGACAGACGGAGGAGCCGGTGACGGCAGCAGCACAGTCGGGAAGGCAGGCCATGGCGACGGAGGCGGGCAGCACGGAGACAGAGGGCGGAGTGGCGACCCGTACCGCGCGCGTCCCGAAGTACTACCGGCTGAAAAGGCACCTCCTCGACATGACGGAGACCCTTCCCCCCGGTACCCCGGTGCCGCCGGAGCGGACGCTCGCGGCCGAGTTCGACACCTCGCGCACCACCGTGCGCCAGGCGCTCCAGGAGCTGGTCGTCGAGGGCCGGCTGGAGCGCATCCAGGGCAAGGGCACCTTCGTGGCGAAGCCCAAGGTCTCGCAGTCCCTGCAGCTCACCTCGTACACCGAGGACATGCGCGCCCAGGGCCTCGAACCCACCTCGCAGCTCCTGGACATCGGCTACGTGACCGCCGACGACACCCTCGCCGGACTGCTCGACATCTCCGCCGGCGGACGGGTGCTGCGCATCGAGCGCCTCCGGCTGGCGAACGGCGAGCCGATGGCGATCGAGACCACCCACCTTTCGGCCAAGCGCTTCCCCGCGCTGCGCCGTTCGCTGGTCAAGTACACCTCGCTCTACACCGCCCTGGCGGAGGTCTACGACGTGCACCTCGCCGAGGCCGAGGAGACCATCGAGACCTCGCTGGCGACCCCCCGCGAGGCCGGACTGCTCGGCACCGACGTCGGCCTGCCGATGCTGATGCTCTCCCGTCACTCGCTGGACGCCCAGGGCGAACCGGTGGAGTGGGTGCGCTCGGTCTACCGCGGCGACCGCTACAAGTTCGTCGCCCGACTCCAGCGTCCCAACGGCTGAAAATCGCTCTGAACCACCGCCCCGGCACATCCGTGTGATGTGTCGGGGCACTTCATTTCCCGGGGCTCCGGCAGACGCCGAGACCCTCCCGATACACGTCCGTTATTCGGACCGGGGTTACAACAGGCGGTGCTGTCCCCTAAATTTCCTCGGCATTAACAGGTGAACAGCGAGGGGACTTTCTCACCATGTCAGAAGCCACAACCGGGAAACAACCGGTCATCACACCGGTCAGGATCGTCATCGCGCTCTGTCTGGTCGCACCTTTCGTCGCGATGCTCTGGGTCGGCTCCTATGCGAAGACCGAGCCCCTTCTCGCCGGAATTCCCTTCTTCTACTGGTACCAGATGCTCTGGGTGCTGGTCTCCACCGCGCTCACCGTCGTCGCCTACAAGCTCTGGCAGCGCGACCAGCGCGCCCGCCACACCCGGAACGGCGGTGAGGGACGATGAAGGACGTCAACGTCGTCGCGCTCTGCGTCTTCGTCTTCTTCTTCCTCGCCGTCACGGTCATGGGATTCCTCGCCGCGAAATGGCGGCGGGCGGAGAATGAGAACAGCCTCGACGAATGGGGCCTGGGCGGCCGCTCGTTCGGCACCTGGGTCACCTGGTTCCTGCTCGGCGGCGACCTCTACACGGCGTACACCTTCGTCGCCGTCCCCGCCGCCATCTACGCGGCGGGCGCGGCCGGTTTCTTCGCCGTGCCGTACACGATCCTGGTCTACCCGCTGATCTTCACCTTCCTGCCGCGCCTGTGGTCCGTCTCGCACAAGCACGGGTACGTGACCACCTCCGACTTCGTCCGCGGCCGCTTCGGCTCCAAGGGCCTCTCCCTCGCGGTCGCGGTCACCGGCATCCTCGCCACGATGCCGTACATCGCGCTCCAACTCGTCGGCATCCAGGCCGTCCTGGACGTGATGGGCGTCGGCGGCGGCGAGAACACCCACTGGTTCGTCAAGGACCTGCCGCTGCTCATCGCCTTCGGCGTCCTCGCGGCGTACACGTACTCCTCCGGCCTGCGCGCGCCCGCGCTCATCGCCTTCGTCAAGGACACCCTGATCTACCTCGTCATCGCGGTGGCGATCATCTACATCCCGATCAAGCTGGGCGGCTTCGACGCGATCTTCGACGCGGCGAACGACAAGTTCACCGCCAACAAGACGGGCGGGCTCGTGCCGGTCGAGGCCGGCCAGTGGACCTACGCCACGCTCGCGCTCGGCTCGGCCCTCGCGCTCTTCATGTACCCGCACTCGATCACGGCGACCCTGTCGTCCAAGAGCCGCGAGGTCATCCGCCGCAACACCACGATCCTGCCGCTCTACTCGCTGATGCTGGGCCTGCTCGCGCTGCTCGGCTTCATGGCGATCGCCGCCGGGATCAAGGTCGAGAACGGCCAGCTCGCCATCCCGCAGCTCTTCGAGGACATGTTCCCCGACTGGTTCGCGGGCGTCGCCTTCGCCGCCATCGGCATCGGCGCCCTCGTCCCGGCCGCGATCATGTCGATCGCCGCGGCCAACCTCTTCACCCGCAACATCTACAAGGACTTCATCAAGCCCGACGCCACCCCCGCCCAGGAGACCAAGGTCTCCAAGCTGGTGTCCCTCCTGGTGAAGGTCGGCGCCCTCGTCTTCGTCCTCACCATGGACAAGACGGTCGCCATCAACTTCCAGCTCCTCGGCGGCATCTGGATCCTCCAGACCTTCCCGGCGCTGGTCGGCGGCCTCTTCACCCGCTGGTTCCACCGCTGGGCGCTGCTCGCCGGCTGGGCCGTCGGCATGGCGTACGGCACGATCGCCGCGTACAACGTGTCGACGCCGAAGCAGAAGCACTTCGGCGGCTCCTCCGCCGAGATCCCCGGCATCGGCGAGATCGGCTACATCGGCCTCACCGCCTTCCTGCTCAACGTCCTGGTCACCGTGGTCCTCACCTTCGTCCTCAAGGCCGTCAAGGCCCCCGAGGGCGTCGACGAGACCTCGCCCTCGGACTACACGGCCGACGCCGGCGACCCCGGGGTCAGCACCGAACTGCCCAAGGTCGGCGCCGGCACCCACTGAGCCGTCCCGCACCCTCCCGCAGGCCGCCCGCCTCCCAGGCCGGGCGGCCTGCCGCGTTCCCGCCCCACCGAAAGGACCCCATGCGACCGCGGAACACTCCCCCGCGCCTGCTCCTGTTCGCCGCCGGCCTGGCGGCGCTCGCCGGCTGCGGCACCGTGACGGCCGCCGACCCGCCGCCCGCCGCTCCCCCGGCCTCCGTCTCCTCGGCCTCCGCCGCTCCGGCCGTCGACCGCGCGGACCTGGAGGCCCGCGCCCGGTACGCCCAGACCCGCCTCGAGCACGTCTACGTCACCGGGGCCGAGGGCTACACGCCGGCGCCCCGGTCCGCCGGGGTCGTCGGCGACGACGGCTTCCAGGTCACGTACGTGGACGGGAAGGGCGGCGAGGTCACGCTCAGCACCGAGCGCCGGCCGTTCCCCGCAGAGGAGTGCGTGGCCGGGCCCCCGGACGGCGACGGCTGCGAGGCCGAGGGCGGCGGCTGGTACCGCAGGTCCGGCGACCGGCACGCCTACCTGCGCAACGAGAACGGGCTGCGCGTGGAGGTCGCCGCCCCGCTCACCGTCCCCCGCGACCTGCTGAGACGGGCCGCCGCCGGGGCCCACCGGGCCGACGACGCCGAGCTCGACGCCGTCCTGCCCCGGGCCACCGCCCCGGCCGGACCGGTGGAGCGCGGCGACCTGCCGCCCGTCGGCGACGGGGCGCCCGACAACTCGGTGGGCACCGGCGGCTGAGCGCGGCAGACTGCCGGGCATGGACTTCACGATCAGGGCCGTACGGCCCGAGGAGCACGAGGAGGTGGGCGAACTCACCGCCCGTGCCTACCTCGACGACGGACACCTCACCTTCGGGGAGGACGACCCCTACCTGCCGGTGATGAAGGACGTCGCCCGGCGGGCCGTCGAGGCGGAGGTGCTGGTCGCCGCGGACGCCGAGGGGGCGCTGCTCGGCGCGGTCACCTTCACGCCCGGCGGCGGGGAGTGGGCGGACATCGCCGGCGCCGGCGAGGCCGAGTTCCGGCTCCTCGCCGTGGCGCGCGCGGCGCGCGGCAGGGGCGTCGGGGAGGCGCTGGTCCGGGCCTGCGTCGACCGGGCGCGTACCCTCGACGGCTGCGTCCGGGTGGTGCTGTCCACCCAGGACCGGATGACGTCCGCGCACCGGATCTACCGGCGCCTGGGCTTCGTCCGGGTCCCCGAGCGGGACTGGAGCCCGGTGCCCGGCCTGTCGCCCCTGTGGGCGTTCTCCCTGGACGTCTGAGGCCCGGGACGCCCGAGCCCCGGACCTCTCTGCCTGGCGTCCGGACCTGGACGCCCGGCCCGGACATCCGAACGACAGGACACAACATGTGGGGGGTGCCGCGAGCGGCGCCCCCCACATGTATGCTCGTCCTCGCTGTCGTCACAGGGGAATCCGGTGCGAATCCGGAACTGTCCCGCAACGGTGTACTTCGTGCGCTTTCGCACGGGGTGAGTCCGAGGACCTGCCGACGGTGCGCCCGGTCCGTCCGTTCCGGGTGCCGACGACGTCCGGGCCTCGCGGAATGGGCCGGTGGACGCGGGCGCTCCCGTGCGTGCGGAGCCCGCTCGCCCCTCCCCCCGCCGTGGCCCCGGGCCGAGCGAGGGAGAGCCCCCACGTGACCATCGCGCCTGCGGGTCCGTCAGTTGCCGAGGCCGCCGCGATCGAGAGCGACGGCCCCGGGACCGTACTGCTGCGGACCCTGACCGACCTCACCGCCGACCTCACCGACACCGACCCCGGCCGGGTCGCCGCCGCCGCGCTGCGCGGCCGGCACGCCGGTTCGGACGAGGCGGAGCTGCGCGAACTGGCCACCGAGGCCGCCGCCGGACTCATCTCCGAGGACCCCGCCTACTCCCGGCTCGCCGCCCGGCTCCTCACCCTCACGATCGCCGAGGAGGCGGCCTCGCAGGGCGCCGTCTCCTTCTCCTCCTCGGTCGCCACCGGCCACCGCGAGGGCCTGATCGCCGACCGCACCGCCGCCTTCGCCGCCCTCCACGCGGAGCGCCTGGACGTGCTGGTCGACCCGGCCGCCGACGACCGCTTCGGCTACTTCGGCCTGCGGACCCTGTACTCGCGCTACCTGCTGCGCCACCCGATCACCCGCAAGGTGATCGAGACCCCGCAGCACTTCATGCTCCGGGTCGCCTCCGGCCTCGCCGAGGACGACTCCGCCCGCGCACTCGACGAGGTCGCGGCGCTGTACGGCCTGATGAGCCGCCTGGACTACCTGCCGTCCTCGCCCACGCTCTTCAACTCCGGCACCCGCCACCCGCAGATGTCCTCCTGCTACCTCCTGGACTCCCCGCAGGACGAGCTGGACTCGATCTACGACCGCTACCACCAGGTCGCGCGCCTGTCGAAGCACGCGGGCGGCATCGGCCTGTCGTACTCCCGGATCCGCTCGCGCGGTTCGCTGATCCGCGGCACCAACGGCCACTCCAATGGCATCGTGCCCTTCCTGAAGACGCTGGACGCCTCGGTCGCCGCCGTGAACCAGGGCGGCCGCCGCAAGGGCGCCGCCGCCGTCTACCTGGAGACCTGGCACGCGGACGTCGAGGAGTTCCTGGAGCTCCGCGACAACACCGGCGAGGACGCCCGCCGCACCCACAACCTGAACCTCGCCCACTGGATCCCGGACGAGTTCATGCGCCGGGTGAACGCGGACGCCGAGTGGTCGCTCTTCTCCCCCGCCGACGTGCCCGAGCTGGTCGACCTGTGGGGCGAGGAGTTCGACGCCGCCTACCGCGCCGCCGAGGCGAAGGGCCTGGCCCGCCGCACGATGCCGGCCCGCGACCTGTACGGCCGCATGATGCGGACCCTGGCGCAGACCGGCAACGGCTGGATGACCTTCAAGGACGCCTCCAACCGCACGGCCAACCAGACCGCCGAGCCCGGCACGGTCGTCCACTCCTCCAACCTGTGCACCGAGATCATCGAGGTCACCGACGACGGCGAGACGGCCGTCTGCAACCTCGGCTCGGTCAACCTCGGCGCGTTCGTCGCCGACGGCGACATCGACTGGGAGCGCCTCGACGCGACCGTCCGGACCGCCGTCACCTTCCTCGACCGGGTCGTCGACATCAACTTCTACCCGACCGAGCAGGCCGGGAACTCCAACGCGAAGTGGCGCCCGGTGGGCCTGGGCGCGATGGGCCTCCAGGACGTCTTCTTCAAGCTGCGGCTGCCCTTCGACTCCGCGGAGGCCCGCGCGCTGTCCACCCGGATCGCCGAGCGGATCATGCTCGCCGCGTACGAGGCGTCCGCCGACCTCGCCGAGCGCAGCGGACCGCTGCCGGCGTGGGAGAAGACCCGTACCGCCCGGGGCGTGCTGCACCCCGACCACTACGACGTGGAGCTGAACTGGCCGGAGCGCTGGGCGGCGCTGCGCGAGCGGATCGCCGCGGTCGGCATGCGCAACTCCCTGCTGCTCGCCATCGCGCCGACGGCGACGATCGCCTCGATCGCCGGCGTGTACGAGTGCATCGAGCCGCAGGTCTCCAACCTCTTCAAGCGCGAGACGCTGTCCGGCGAGTTCCTCCAGGTCAACTCGTACCTGGTGGCGGAGCTCAAGGAGCTCGGCGTGTGGGACGCGCAGACCCGCGAGGCGCTGCGCGAGGCCAACGGCTCGGTGCAGGGCTTCTCCTGGGTGCCGGACGAGGTCCGGGCGCTGTACCGGACGGCGTGGGAGATCCCGCAGCGCGGCCTCATCGACATGGCCGCCGCCCGCACCCCCTTCCTGGACCAGGCGCAGTCGCTGAACCTGTTCCTGGAGACGCCGACCATCGGCAAGCTGTCGTCGATGTACGCGTACGCCTGGAAGCAGGGCCTGAAGACGACGTACTACCTGCGCTCCCGCCCGGCGACGAGGATCGCCCGCGCGGCGTCCGCGTCCGCCGCCGCCCCCCTCCCCGTCCAGCAGGCCGCCGACCCCGACGCGGTCGCCTGCTCCCTGGAAAACCCCGAGTCCTGCGAGGCCTGCCAGTGATGAGCACCACCGAGAACAAGAACCTCCTGGACCCGGGCTTCGAGCTCACCCTCCGGCCGATGCGCTACCCGGACTTCTACGAGCGCTACCGGGACGCCATCAAGAACACCTGGACCGTGGAGGAGGTCGACCTCCACTCGGACGTCGCCGACCTCGCCAAGCTCACCCCGGGCGAGCAGCACATGATCGGCCGGCTGGTCGCGTTCTTCGCCACGGGCGACTCGATCGTGGCGAACAACCTGGTCCTGACGCTGTACAAGCACATCAACTCCCCGGAGGCGCGCCTGTACCTGTCGCGCCAGCTCTTCGAGGAGGCCGTGCACGTCCAGTTCTACCTGACGCTCCTGGACACCTACCTGCCCGACCCGGACGACCGGGCGGCGGCCTTCGCGGCGGTCGAGAACATCCCGTCCATCCGCGAGAAGGCGCAGTTCTGCTTCCGCTGGATGGACTCGGTCGAGAAGATCGACCGCCTGGAGACGCAGGCGGACCGCCGCCGCTTCCTGCTCAACCTGATCTGCTTCGCCGCCTGCATCGAGGGCCTGTTCTTCTACGGCGCCTTCGCCTACGTGTACTGGTTCCGCTCCCGCGGCCTGCTGCACGGCCTGGCGACCGGCACCAACTGGGTCTTCCGCGACGAGACCATGCACATGAACTTCGCCTTCGAGGTCGTGGACACGGTCCGCAAGGAGGAGCCGGAGCTCTTCGACGACGAGCTGCGCGAGCAGGTCACGGCCATGCTGAAGGAGGCCGTCGAGGCCGAGCTCCAGTTCGGCCGCGACCTGTGCGGCGACGGCCTGCCCGGCATGAACACCGAGTCCATGCGCGAGTACCTCCAGTGCGTCGCCGACCAGCGCCTCGTCCGCCTCGGCTTCGCCCCGGTCTACGGCTCCGAGAACCCCTTCGCCTTCATGGAGCTCCAGGGCGTCCAGGAACTCACCAACTTCTTCGAGCGCCGCCCCTCCGCCTACCAGGTGGCGGTCGAGGGCACGGTCGACCTGGACGAGGACTTCTAGCCCGTACGGACACGGCGAAGGGCCCCGCGCTCGTGGAGTGCGGGGCCCTTCGGCGTGCGTGCGGGGCGCGTCAGTCGTTCGCGACGACGGGGTAGCGCGGGGTGCCCTCCTCCATCTGGCGCAGGGCGTCCTTGCGGTCGCGCTTGGAGAGCTTGTCGATGTAGAGGAAGCCGTAGAGGTGGTCCGTCTCGTGCTGGAGGCAGCGGGCGAAGTAGCCGGTGCCGCGGACCTTGATGGGGTTGCCGAGGAGGTCCTGGCCGTGGACCTCGGCGAAGTCCGGGCGGGCCAGCTCCGCGTAGGCGGTGGGGACCGAGAGGCAGCCCTCGTTGGAGTCGTCGAGGTGACGGCGGTCGGCCGGGAGCTCCTGGAGGACCGGGTTGACCACGTGGCCGGTGTGGCGGACGCCCTCGTCGTCGGGGCAGTCGTAGACGAAGACCTTCAGGCCGACGCCGATCTGGTTGGCGGCGAGGCCGACGCCCTCGGCGGTCTTCTGGCTGGCGAACATGTCGTCGACCAGGGCGGCCAGCTCGGGGCCGAACTCGGTGACGTCCGCGCACTCGTGGTGCAGCACCGGGTTGCCGACGACCGTGATGGGGCGGGAGGTGCCCCGCTCGCGGTGGGCGAGCTCGCGCGCCTCGCACTCCTCGGTGTCCACGATGTAGCCGTCGTCGTCCACGGCGTATCCCGTGAAGATCTGCTCGCCCGTCTCCTGCTGCGCCATGTGCCGCCGCGCCTTCCTGAAAACCCGATTCCGTCGGGAGACAGCCTACGGGGCGCGGGCGGAACGCTCAGCAGACCTCTTCGAGATCCCGCCACTCCCGGCTGTCCGGACTGTCGGCGACCCAGCCGTCGAGCAGGCCGCGCACCAGGTTCGCCGGGGCGGCGATCCCGCACTCGCGCTCGGGGACCCACAGCTCGCCGGGCGAGCGGTGGCCGAGCGGGCCGGGGTGTCCGGGCTCGCTGTGGTCGTGCGGGTCGACGTGGTCGCCCTCGCCCTCGGCACTGGGCATGGTCGACTCCGAGCAGGCCCGGCACAGGAGCCGTACCGACGAGGACCAGTCCTCGGCGGCGAAGCCCGCCTCCGCGGCGAGCTGCTCCAGCGCGTCCCGGTCGGCCTCGGTGGCGGCCTCCAGGAGGACGACCCAGGTGGGGACGGGCGAGGGGGCCCACAGCTCGATCTCGTCGAAGACCGGGTAGGAGGGTCCGGCGGAGGTGGTGCGCTCGCCGTTCGGGACGCCGTCGTGGAGGACGACCTCGCCCCAGCGGCGCCCGGAGGAGGGCAGCGGGACGGAGAGGACCTCGATGCGTGCCGGGTCGAGCCGGCGGCCCCACACGACCTCGGCCTCTCCCTCCGGGGAGAGCCGGACGGCGGCGCTGCCCAGCTCCATGCCGGCGGGCTCTCCGGTGGCCGAGGAGGCTCCGGGCACCTTCAGGCCGTACGCCTGCCAGGCGCGGCGGGCCAGCGGCCAGTCCTGGAGGGCGGTGGCGGCGATGCCGACGTTCCACCAGTCGGGGGCGCCGGTCTCCTTGTCGAGCAGGGCCACGGCCCGCAGTCCGGCGGCCCGCGCCTGCTCCCAGTCGTGCCGGAACTTGTGCAGCAGCGCCAGGTTGAACCAGGACTCGGAGAGCCAGGGCTCCAGATCCGCCGCTCTGGTGAGCAGCGCGCCCGCGTCCTCGTACCGGCCGTCGCCGATCAGCGTGAACGCGCGGTCGGTGGCCTGCCGCCACGAGGCGGAGGGCCGATGCCGTACCTTCCCGAAGATCCTCACGATTCCCGCCTGCCGGTCGCTTCACCCTCTTGTTCGCATCCAACCATGCCGGGTCGGACGCGCGCTCATTACCCATCGGTTACCCCGTGGGGACGGAGGTCATCCCCGGCCGTCCGCCGCGGGCCAGGACCCTGGCCAGACAGGCGACGACCTCCGGATGGTAGTCGCGGGCGGTGCCGAGCCGGAGCCGTTCCAGGGCCTCCAGGGCGGTGGCCGCGCCCTCCCCCGCGAGGTCGTCGTAGGCGTTCACGGCGCGGACGATGCGGGCCGGCACCGGCTGCTCGCGGTACGGGTCGGCCTGCCGCTCGACCACCAGGGCGACGGCCGCGGGGACGCCGGTCATCCGCACCACCTCGCCGCCGAGGAGGGCGATCCGGCGCTGCTCCTCGGCGGGGAGGAGGGCGGTGGCCCCGCCGGCGACGGGGTCGACGAGGGAGAGCTGGCCGATGTCGTGCATGAGGGCGGCGTACTCCAGGACGGTCAGGTCGGCGCCGCCGAGGCCGAGCTCGCGGCCGACGGCGGCGGAGAGGTCCGCGACCCGGCGGGCGTGGCCGGGCGGGGTGCAGCCGGCGATCTCGGTCGCCCGCGCGAGGGAGGCGATGGTCTGCCGGTTGACGGTGCGGACGGCGGTGTAGCGGCGGAAGGAGACCTGGGTGAGCAGCAGCGGCACGGCGAGGACGGGCAGCGCCCACAGTCCGGCGGCGGCGACGCCGAGGGCCATGACGACGCCGGTGGCGCAGACGGCGGAGCCGATGCCGAGGAGGGCCCGCAGTTCGTCGCGCAGGAGGGGGCCGTACGGGTAGGCGGTGCGGGCGTGGAGCAGCAGGGCGGCGAGGACGGCGTCGCACAGGCCGGTCAGGACGAGGACGAGCAGCAGGAAGAGGGCATAGGGCAGGCCGGGGTCGAGGTGTCCGGCGACGGCGCCGGAGTTGTAGAGCGGCTGGAAGCAGAGGGCTGCGAAGGCGACGGTGAGGATCCGGCGGGCGAGGTGGTCGCGGTCGGGGCCCCGGCCGCGGGCGATGTGGGGCACGATCCCGGCGAGCCCGCCGGCGACGGTGACGGCGAGGATCTGGAGGACGCCGTGGGTGGTGGCGGTTCCGGCGGCGTTGCCGAGGAGGGCGTAGGCGAGGGCTCCGGCGGCGGCGAGCGGGGCGGGTTCGCGCTCGCCGGGGTGGGCGCCCCAGCGGGCGAGCTCGCCGAGGGCGACGAGGGTGCCGAAGGCGAGGGCGTTGCCGGGCTCGGCGACCCCCTGCCAGAGGGTGCCGGCGAGGCCGGCGAGGCCGAGGAGGAGGGCGGTGGCGTGGACGGCGCCGACGGTGGCCACCCCCGGTCTCATGCGGGCTCCTGGAGGTTCATGCGGGTTCCCCGGTCTTGGCGGGCTCGGCGGTCTCGGCGGGTCCGGTGGTCCCGGCGGCGCCCGGGCCGGGTGCGCGGGGGGCGGGGACCTGGGTGCCGGGTTCGTCGGCGGTGACGGCGGTCTGCCAGCCGTACCGGTCGAGGGCGCGGGCGAGCGCGCCGACCATCCGCGGGTCGAACTGGCTGCCCGCGCACCGCTCCAGTTCGGCCAGGGCGGTGGCGACGGGCCGGGCGCGGCTGTAGGAGCGGGTGGAGGTCATGGCGTCGAAGGCGTCGGCGACGGCGACGACCCGGGCGCACTCGGGGATCTGCTCGCCGCGCAGCCCGTAGGGGTAGCCGCTGCCGTCGATCCGCTCGTGGTGGTGGAGGACGGCGTCGCGGGCCTCGCCGAGGAAGCCGATGCCCCGGACCATCTCGTGGCCGTACTCGGGGTGGAGCTCGATGATCCGGCGCTCCTCGGGGGTGAGCGGTCCGTCCTTGCGCAGGACGCGGGTGGGGACGCCGAGCTTGCCGACGTCGTGGAGGATGCCGGCGAAGCGGACGACGTCGAGGCGGTCGTCGGCCATGCCGAGTTCACGGGCGATCAGGACGGAGGCGCGGCCGACGCGTTCGCTGTGGCCGCGGGTGTAGCTGTCCTTGATGTCGACGGCCTGGACGAGGGCGCGGATGGTGGCCTGGTGGGCGGCGCGCTCGCGGTGGTACTGGGCGAAGACCCAGCAGGAGACGTACATGGGCAGCAGGACGAGGAGGGCGGCCGCGGGGCCGTACGGGCTGCGCCAGAGGACGCCCATCATGAGGCCGGCGAGGCCGTGGACGAGGTGCGGGGCGAGGGCGCGGCCGAGGAGACCGCGCCAGGCGGTGCGGAGCGGGAGCCCCTCGGCGGTGGCGCGGATGCCGCCGTCGAGGGCGGTGAGGATCAGGCAGAAGACGAGGGCGGCGGCGAGGGCGGGCAGCAGCGCGCGGGGGAAGTCGGGGCCGTCGAGGGCGGCGGGGGCGTGCAGGGCGCCGGCGGTGTGGGCGGCGGTCCAGGCGGCGAGCGCGGTGGCGGCGGCGCGCCAGGCGCGGCGCCAGTGGACGGGGGGTTCCCCGACGCGGGCGAGGAGGCCGCCGGGGAGGGCGGTGAGGGCGGCGGCGGCCGGGGGCAGCAGCAGGGCGGCGGCGAGGAGCACGGGGAAGAAGGAGCCGGTGCCCAGGGGGACGGAGCCGCCGAGGGCGCGGCCGAGGAGGCGGCAGCGGGCGGGCAGCTCGCAGAGCGCGTACAGGGCGGCGAGGAGGCCGGCGGTCGCCCAGGGGGTGGGCGACGGGGGGAGGAGCGCGGGCAGGGCGCACGCTCCGGCGCCGAGGGCGGCGCAGACGATGTACGCGCGGGCCGTTCGCGGAAGGGGCTTCACGACCGTCACGCGGTCACGCTAGCGAGGACGGCGGCCGCGGGAGGCGGTCCGCCGTCGGTTCCCACCATCGGGTGATACAAGCTGACGGGCGCGCGGGGGACGCCTCGCACACCCGTCCGGGCTACTCCTGGGCGGCGGGGGCCTGGGTCTCCGGGGAGACCGCGGGCTCCTGCTCGGGCACCAGGTGCCCGGCGCGGATCAGGTCGATCCGGCCCATGACCTTGGCGCGCAGGTCGGTGGGGACGTCGTCACTGCCGCAGCAGCGCTTGACGAGCTTCTTCACCGCCTGCTCCAGGCCGTACTTCTCCAGGCACGGGGAGCACTCCTCGAAGTGCACCTCGAACTTGGTGCACTCGCCGTCGGGCATCTCTCTGTCGAGGAACTCGTAGAGATGGTCCAGGACTTCCGAGCAATCCGTCTCGTGCGGGTCTCCGCAGCTCATGAGTCCGCGCCTTTCAGATCCTTGGACGACTCTCCCGCGCCGGCGGGGACGAGGCCGCGCTCGCGGGCGTAGTCCTCGAGCATGCCGCGGAGCTGGCGGCGGCCCCGGTGCAGCCGGGACATCACCGTACCGATGGGGGTCCCCATGATGTCGGCGATCTCCTTGTAGGCAAAGCCCTCGACGTCGGCGAGGTAGACCGCGATGCGGAACTCCTCGGGGATCGCCTGGAGCGCGGCCTTCACGTCCGAGTCGGGGAGGTGGTCGAGCGCCTGCGACTCGGCGGAGCGCAGACCGGTCGACATGTGCGACTCGGCGCGGGCGAGCTGCCAGTCCTCGATCTCCTCGGCGGCGCTGCGCTGGGGCTCGCGCTGCTTCTTGCGGTACGAGTTGATGAAGGTGTTGGTGAGGATGCGGTACAGCCACGCCTTGAGGTTGGTGCCCTCGCGGAACTGGTGGAAGGAGCCGTACGCCTTCGCGTAGGTCTCCTGCACCAGGTCCTCGGCGTCCGCGGGGTTGCGCGTCATCCGCAGCGCGGCCGAGTACATCTGGTCGAGGAAGCCGAGGGCGTCCCGCTCGAAGCGCGCGTTGCGCTCCTCGGTCGTCTCCTCGGGGCCGTCATCGGTCCCTGTGTCGGTCCCAGTGACCGGACCCACCTCCTCCAGCGCGGTGACGGATCCGGGGCCGGACCCGCTCGTCTCGGAGGATAGACGAGGAACGGCTCCACCCGCCGCCCGAATCGGAGCGGCCTTGGGGGCGGGCAGCACGGTCCAGTCCAGCTCCGCGGACCTGACCCGCTCCGGGCAGATGGTCGAACCCATGGGGCGGACTCCCTCTCTCGCTTCACTCACCGACGCTCTCCACAACAGCGGCCCCCGCCTCCGCATTCCCGGCTCCCCGGTGGGGTTCAGCGCAGGGCGGCGAGCCATCCGGCGACGGCCCCGACGATCCGGCCGACCGCCTCGTCCCGGCCGACCGGGGCGCGCTTGGGCAGGGCGAAGCCGTGGTCGCCGTACGGGATCGCGGCGAGCTCGTACGGCCCCTCCGGAAACTCCCCGGGCTTCCCGAAGGGGTCGTTGTCGCCCTGGACGACGAGCGTGGGCAGGCCGGTGGCGAGGAGTTCGTCCGCACGGGAGCGCTCCGGCCTCCCCGGCGGGTGGAGGGGGAAGGCCAGCGCGAGGACGGCGGCGGCGCCGAGCTCCGCGCCGGTCCGGCAGGCGACCCGGGCGCCGGCGCTGCGGCCGCCCGCGACCACCGGGAGGCCCTGGGCGGCGAGGGCGGGCCAGAGGCCGCGCCAGCCGGTGTCGAGGGTCTTCGGCGCGGGGGCGAGCTTCTTCCCCGCGACCCGCCAGGGCTGCTCCACCAGGGCGACGGTCGTGCCGAGGGCGGGCAGGGCGGCGGCGAGCGCGGCCAGGTCGCGGGCCTCGATCCCGCCGCCGGCGCCGTGGCCGAGGGCGAGGACGCGGCGGGGCTCCGGGGCGGGGTGCCAGGTGATGCGCGCCTCACCGGCGTCGGTGGGCACGGTCTCGGTCTTCGTCACGTCCCCATCCTGCCGTCCGGGCCCGCCCCCGCCCGGCACCGGATCAGAACAGCGTGCCGACCTCGGGGCCGGACAACTCGGCCAGCAGCTCGGGGCCGTTGTTGCGGACGTTGCTGACGGCGGTGGCGACCGGGTAGGCCCGCATCAGGCCCTCCGGCGGCGGCGCGAGCAGGGCGCGCAGCTCGTCGACGCCGGTGGTCTCCGGGTCGAGCCAGGCGTCCCAGCGGTCCTCGGTGAGCATCAGCGGCATCCGGGGGTGGATCTCGGCGAGCGTGCCGGGCCCCTCGGCGGGCGCCACCCCGAGCGGTCCGGTCTCCGCCTCGGTGGTGATCACCGAGCAGGTCGTCCACCAGGCGTTCGGGTGCTCGGGCGGCAGGGTGGGGTCGCGCCAGAACTCGTAGAGGCCGGCCATGGCGAAGACCGAGCCGTCCGCCGGGGTCACGAAGTACGGCTGCTTGCGGGGCCGCTTCTTCTTCCCCTCGACCTCCAGGTCGCGCTCGGCCGCGCCGGTCACCCACTCGTAATAGCCGTCGGCGGGCAGGATGCAGCGGCGGGACCGGAAGGCGCGCTTGAAGGAGGGCTTCTCGTGCAGGGTCTCGGACCGGGCGTTGATCATCCGGGCCGCGCCCTCCGGCGTCTTCGACCAGGAGGGCACCAGGCCCCACCGCAGGGTCCGCAGCTGGCGAACCGGCCGGGGCGTCTCCGCGTCCTTCACAGGGCGTTCGAGGACCGCGTGGACCTGTTTGGTGGGGGCCACGTTCCAGTCCTGGTCCAGGGTCTCCTCCGGCTCCCACTTCTCGACTCCGAAGATCTCCACGAGCTCCTCGGCGGGCCGGCTCGCCGCAAAACGTCCGCACATACGTGCCACACTGCCACGATTCCCGGCCCCGAGAGGAGCGAACCGGAGGATGGACCTCTTCAGCCCGCAGGACGCGCCCGCCACCTGGCTGGTCGTCGCCACCGGCGTGGCGGCCCTCGCGGTCACCGTGCCCCGCCGCGTCTGGCTGCTCGCCCGCAACGCGATCACCATCGCCCACGAGGGCGGCCACGGCCTGGTCGCGCTCGCCGCCGGCCGCCGCCTGGAGGCGATCCGGCTGCACTCCGACACCAGCGGCCTCACCGTCACCCGGGGCCGCCCGACCGGCCTCGGCGTCGTCCTCACCCTGGCCGCCGGCTACACGGCGGCCCCGCTGCTCGGCCTCGGCGGGGCGGCGCTGCTCGGCGCGGGCCGGGTCACCCTCCTGCTGTGGTCGGCGACCGCGCTGCTCCTCGCGATGCTGGTGATGGTCCGCAACGCGTACGGGATCCTCACCGTCGTCCTCACCGGCGCGCTCTTCGTCCTGGTCTCCTGGCTGACCGGCCCGGAGGTCCAGGCGGTCTTCGCGTACGCGGTGGTGTGGTTCCTGCTCCTCGGCGGGGTCCGGCCGCCCTTCGAGCTCCAGTCGAAGCGGCGCCGCGGGGGCGCCCCCGACTCGGACGCGGACCAGCTCTCCCGGCTCACCCACGTGCCCGCCGGGGTGTGGCTGGCCTTCTTCCACACGGTGTCCCTCTCCTGCCTGATCGGCGGCGCCACCTGGCTCCTCGCCCTGTGACGCCCCCGTACAGTGAGGGCATGACCGCAGCTTCCCCCGCGCACCCCGATCCGTCGCACCCCGCCGCCCCCGCCGGCCCGGACCTCTGGCCCGCCCCGTACGCGGGCGGTCCCGTCGACGCGACCGTGACCGTGCCGGGCTCGAAGTCGGTCACCAACCGCGCCCTCGTGCTCGCCGCGCTCGCCGCCGAGCCGGGCTGGGTGCGCCGCCCGCTCCGCTCCCGCGACACCCTCCTGATGGCCGAGGGCCTGCGCACCCTGGGGGTGCGGATCGAGGAGGGCGTGGGCCCCGACGGCACCGGCGAGGCATGGCGGATCCTCCCCGCCCCGCTGCGCGGCCCGGCCGCGGTCGACGTGGGCAACGCCGGCACGGTCATGCGCTTCCTGCCGCCCGTCGCGGCCCTCGCCGACGGCCCGGTCCGCTTCGACGGCGACCCCCGCTCCCACGAGCGCCCGCTGCACGGCGTGATCGACGCGCTGCGCGCGCTCGGCGCCCGGATCGACGACGAGGGCCGCGGCGCCCTCCCGATGACCGTGCACGGCGCGGGCGGCCTGGACGGCGGGGTCGTCGAGATCGACGCCTCCTCGTCCTCCCAGTTCGTCAGCGCCCTGCTGCTCTCCGGCGCCCGCTTCAACCAGGGCGTCGAGGTCCGGCACGTCGGCGGCCGGCTGCCCTCGATGCCGCACATCCGGATGACCGTGGACATGCTCCGCGCGGTGGGCGCGAAGGTGGACGAGCCGGAGCACGGCGGCGAGCCGGACGTCTGGCGGGTGGCCCCCTCGGCGCTGCGCGGCCGGGACCTGGTGATCGAGCCGGACCTGTCGAACGCCCAGCCGTTCCTGGCGGCGGCGCTGGTCACCGGCGGCCGGGTGACGGTCCCCGACTGGCCGGCCCGCACCACCCAGCCGGGTGACGAGCTGCGCCGGATCTTCACCGAGATGGGCGGCGTCTGCGAGCTCACGGACGCGGGGCTCACCTTCACCGGCACC
This sequence comes from Streptomyces filamentosus, assembly GCF_014654895.1. Lineage (GTDB taxonomy): Bacteria > Actinomycetota > Actinomycetes > Streptomycetales > Streptomycetaceae > Streptomyces > Streptomyces filamentosus. The sequence continues at coordinate 1,418,689 of NZ_BNBE01000001.1, forward strand.
GGCCGGATCCACGGCATCGACGTGGACCTGGGCGAGGTCGGCGAGCTGACCCCCGGCATCGCGGCGGTCGCCGCCCTCGCCGACTCCCCCTCCACCCTGCGCGGGGTGGCGCACCTGCGGCTCCACGAGACCGACCGGCTGGCCGCGCTCACCCGGGAGATCAACGGCCTGGGCGGCGATGTCACCGAGACCGGGGACGGCCTCCACATCCGCCCGCGCCCGCTGACCGGCGGCGTCTTCCGCACGTACCACGACCACCGGATGGCGACCGCGGGCGCGATCATCGGCCTCGCCGTGAAGGGCGTGGAGATCGAGGACGTGGCGACGACGGCCAAGACCTTGCCGGACTTCCCGGGGATGTGGACCGAAATGCTCGGAGCCTGAACCATGCGGCACTACGGCAAGCGCACCGACGAGGACGACATCCGCCAGCGGCCCAACCGCAAGGGCACCCGGCCGCGGACCTCCATCCGCCCCAAGCACGAGGACGCCGTCGAGGGCATGGTCCTCACCGTGGACCGGGGCCGGCTCACCTGTCTGGTCGAGGACCGGCCCGTGCTCGCGATGAAGGCCCGCGAGCTGGGCCGCAAGGCGGCCGTGGTCGGCGACCGGGTCTCCCTGGTGGGCGACCTGTCCGGCGAGAAGGACACCCTGGCCCGGATCGTGCGGATCGGGGAGCGGAGCTCGGTGCTGCGCCGCACGGCCGACGACGACGACCCGTACGAGCGGGTGGTCGTGGCCAACGCCGACCAGCTCGCCATCGTCACCGCGCTCGCCGATCCCGAGCCGCGCCCCCGGCTGATCGACCGCTGTCTGGTGGCGGCGTACGACGGCGGCCTGGAGCCCTTCCTGGTGCTGACCAAGTCGGACCTGGCGCCGCCGGACAAGCTGCTGGAGCTCTACGGCGACCTGGACATCCCGTACGTGGTGGTGAACCGCGAGGAGCTGTACGACGGCGGGGCGGCGGCGCGGGTGCGGGAGCACCTGGGCGGCCGGGTGACGGCCTTCGTCGGCCATTCCGGCGTCGGCAAGACGACGCTGGTGAACGCGCTGGTGCCGCAGGACAAGCGCCGGATCACCGGGCACGTGAACGCGGTGACGGGACGCGGCCGGCACACCACCACCTCGGCGCTCGCGCTGCCGCTGGACGAGGTGGACGGCTGGGTCATCGACACGCCCGGCGTGCGCTCCTTCGGGCTGCACCACGTCGATCCGTCCCGGGTCATCCACGCCTTCCCCGACCTGGAGCCGGGCACGGAGAACTGCCCGCGCGGGTGCAGCCACGACGAGCCGGACTGCGCCCTGGACGCCTGGGTGGCGGAGGGCCACGCCGATCCCGCGCGGCTGTTCTCGCTGCGGCGCCTGCTCTCCACCCGGGAGCGCCGCGAGGGCGACTGACGCCGGGCCGGGCGTCCGCGCGGGGCCGGGGTGGCCGCGCCGGACCGGGGTGTCCACGCCGGGCCCGGGTGTTTACGCACGTCCCCATGCCGGTAAGGACATAACCGCACAAGTGCGGATGATCCGACCGGGTGGGAGGCGGGAACGATGGCGTGGCTGCTGGTGGTGGTCGCCGGATTCCTGGAGACGGGTTTCGCGGTCTGCCTGAAGCTCTCGCACGGGTTCACCCGGCTGTGGCCGACGATCGCCTTCGCCTGCTTCGCCCTGGGCAGCTTCGGCCTGCTCACGCTGGCCCTGAAGAAGCTCGACGTCGGGCCGGCGTACGCGGTGTGGACGGGGATCGGGGCGGCCGGCACCGCGATCTACGGCATGGTGTTCCTCGGCGACCTGGTCTCCACGCTCAAGATCGTCTCGATCAGCCTGGTCATCGTGGGGGTCATCGGCCTCCAGCTGTCCGGCTCCGCGCACTGACCCTCCGGGGGCAGGGCCGGGGCGACCACGTGGCTGAGGGCGAGCCGCAGGGCCAGCTCGCAGCCGGCCGCCCACCGCTCCCCCGCGCAGCGCGCGGTCGTCGCGAGCAGTTCCCCCGGGGCCGGCGGCCCGCCGTCGGCCCGCCGCTGCGCCGGTACGGGCGCGAGCGGGGCGCCAGGCCGGACCGGGCGGGGCCGGGGCAGGCCCTCGGTCCAGGCGCCGGTGAGCAGCGAGCGGAGTATCGGCCGGTCGCCGGCCCGGGCCACGGTCCACTCGGCGACGGCGGCCAGGGTGCGGGCGTTCGGTCCGGGCCCTGCGAGCAGCCGGCGGACCCCTTCGAGGTAGGCGTCGGCCTCGTGGCGGACGAGGGCGCGGGCCAGGCCCTCCTTGCTGCCGAACTCGTTGTAGAGGGTCTGCCGGGAGACCCGGGCGGCGGCGGCGAGGTCGGCCATCCGGACGGCGGACCAGGGGTGGCGGGACAGGGCGGCGAGCGCGGCGTCGAGGAGGGCCTCGCGGGCGGTCGGCATGGGCGCCTCCGGGCCGGACGGTGGCCCCCCAGCGTCGGCAGCGCGCGGGGAGGCTGTCAAGGGGCGGGCGCGGGTCGCGGGCGCCGCCGGTGGACGGCCCGCCGGTTGTCCCCGCGTGCGGCGCTAGAGTGCCGGACATGGCCGATTACCACGATGACCTGCGTCTCGCCCATGCCCTCGCGGACACCGCCGACGCGGCCACGATGGCCCGCTTCCGGGCACTGGACCTGAAGGTCGAGACGAAGCCCGACATGACCCCGGTGAGCGAGGCGGACCGGGCCGCCGAGGAGCTGATCCGCGCGGGGCTCCAGAAGGAGCGGCCCGGGGACGCGATCCTGGGCGAGGAGTACGGCGTGGAGGGCTCGGGCCCGCGCCGCTGGGTGGTCGACCCGATCGACGGCACCAAGAACTACGTGCGCGGGGTCCCCGTGTGGGCGACCCTGATCGCGCTGATGGAGGAGGGCGAGGACGGCTTCCGGCCGGTGGTCGGCGTGGTGTCCGCACCGGCGCTCGGCCGCCGCTGGTGGGCGGCGGAGGGCCTGGGCGCCTTCACCGGCACCGGCCCGGAGTCCGGGACCCGGATCGGCGTCTCCCGGGTGTCCTCGCTGGCCGACGCCTCCTTCGCGTACTCCTCGCTGAGCGGCTGGGAGGAGCGGGGGAAGCTGGACGCGTTCCTGGACCTCACGCGCGCGTGCTGGCGGACCCGGGCGTACGGCGACTTCTGGCCGTACATGATGGTCGCCGAGGGGACGGTGGACCTGTGCGCCGAGCCGGAGCTGTCGCTGTGGGACATGGCGGCGGTGGCGGTCGTGGTGCAGGAGGCCGGCGGCTCGTACACCGGTCTCGACGGGCGGCCCGGCCCGCACGGCGGGAACGCGGCGGCCTCCAACGGGCTGCTGCACGAGGAGATGCTGGGGTACCTGGGGCACGCGGGGACGCCCGGCGCCTGAGCGCGCCCCCGTCCGCCCCTCAAGGCGCCTCGCGCGCCCCCTTGTCGGCCTTCTCCCCCGGTGCAACTCTGAGAGCCCCCCACTTGTGAATTTGTGAACCGTCCTGCGGGGCGGTTCGCCGAGGAGGTGGCTCCTTCCATGCTCGTCCGCGACGCCATGAGCACGGTGGTCCTCACCGTCGGCCCCGCCCACACCCTCCGCCAGGCCGCCCGGCTGATGTCCGTCCGCCGGGTCGGCGCTGCCGTCGTCCTCGACGGCGACTCCGGAATCGGCATCATCACCGAGCGTGACATCCTCAACTCCCTGGGCCGGGGCGAGGACCCGGACCACGAGCCGGCCGGCGCCCACACCACCCACGAGGTCGTCTTCGCCGCGCCCGGCTGGACCCTGGCGGAGGCGGCGGAGGCGATGACCAGGGGCGGTTTCCGCCACCTCGTCGTCCTCGACGACCTCGGCCCGGTCGGCATGGTCTCGGTCCGCGACATCATCCGCTGCTGGCTCCCGGTCCACGGCGCGGGCGCCGCCGCGGCCTCCCGCACGGCCGCCGACGCGGCGGACTGACCGGAAAGTGGCCGGTATCCCACTGGCCGGAAGACCGGTCCGCCCGGTTTCCGCCCGCTGTTACCCTGGCCTTCATGAGCGACCTGTTGGAACGTCTGCGCGGCCGCGGCTGGCGGATGACCGCCCAGCGCCGTGTCGTCGCCGAGGTCCTCGACGGCGACCACGTGCACCTCACCGCCGACGAGGTCCACGCCCGTGCCGTCGAGCGCCTGCCCGAGATCTCCCGCGCGACCGTCTACAACACGCTGGGCGAGATGGTCACGCTCGGCGAGGTCATCGAGGTCGCCACGGACGGCCGCGCCAAGCGGTACGACCCCAATGCCCACCGGCCGCACCAGCACCTGGTCTGCGCCGGCTGCGGCGCGATCCGGGACGTCCACCCGGCGGGCGACCCGCTGAAGGACCTGCCGGCCGCGGAGCGCTTCGGCTTCACGATCTCGAACGTCGAGGTCACGTACCGGGGCCTCTGCCCGAACTGCGCGACGGCCTAGCCGGAAAAACGAAGGGCGCTCCCTCGGGGGCGCCCTTTTCCGCGCATCCGTGGCGTCTCGCCCGGGAACGCCGAAGGCCCGGACCGTCTGGGACGGTCCGGGCCTTCGGGCTACTGAGTAGCGGGGACAGGATTTGAACCTGCGACCTCTGGGTTATGAGCCCAGCGAGCTACCGAGCTGCTCCACCCCGCGTCGTTGAACCCAACCTTACGGGACTGGTGCGACAGGAGCAAATCGACTTTACGCTCCCGCTCCGCGAGCCCCCCGGCCTCCGGCCATGGGCCCGGTGGCCTACGCCGTGAGCTCTTCGCGGAGCGCCTCGCTGAGCCGGGCCGCCCGCTCGGCGACCTCGGCCGGTCCGAGCTCCACCGCGCGGGCGCACCAGCTCCGGCCCTCGGCGAGCTCGCCCCGGCGGGCGGCGAGCAGCGCGAGGCGGAGCGCGGCACGGCCGTGGCCGGCCCTGGCGGCCCGGGTCCACCAGAGGGCGGCCTCGCGCTCGCTGCCCTCGCGGGCGAGCAGCAGCCCCAGGTTGAAGGCGCCGTTGCGGCTGCCGGCCTCGGCGGCCTCCCGGTACCAGCGGGCGGCCTCGGCGAGGTCGCCGCGCCCGGCGGCGAGCATGCCGACGCGGACCTGGGCACGCCGGTGGCCCTGCTCCGCGGCCCGCTCGTACCACTCCTCGCACTCGGTCTTCTGGTCCACGGGCGCGCCGAGGACCACCGGGCCGGGCTCGGGGCGGCGGGCGTCGAGGACGGTGGCGAGCCGGAAGGCGGCCTCGGCGCTGCCGCCGCCCGCCGCGCAGCGCAGGTGCCGCTCGGCGGTCTGCTCGTCGCCGTCGCGCAGGGCGGCGATGCCGACCTGGAGGGCGGCCTCGGTGTGTCCGGCGGCGGCGGCCCGCTCGTACCAGGCGAGCGCGGCGCGGTCGTCGTCGCGGCCCGCGTGGATGATGCCCAGGTTGAAGGCGGCGTCGACGGAGCCCGCCTCGGCGGCCTTGGAGAACCACGGCTCGGCGCCGCCCGCGTCCCCGGCCTGGAGGAGCAGCACGGCGAGCGCGTTGGCGGCCTCGCGGTGGCCCGCGTAGGCGGCGCGCCGGTACCACTGCTCGGCCTGCGGGAGGCGGTCCTGGGCGGCGCAGAGCAGGCCCAGGTTGTACGCGCCGTTGACGTCGCCCGCGTCCATGGCGGCGCGGTACCAGCGCTCGGCGGTCTGCTGCTCGCCGCGGGCGGCGTGCAGGGCGCCCAGCGCGTTGGCGGCGTTGCCGTCGCCGTCCTGGGCGGCGCGGAGCCACCAGACGGCGGCGCTCTCCTCGTCCCCGGCGTCGCGCAGCAGGAAGCCGAGCGCGCAGGCGGCCTTCGCCTCGCCCTCCTTGGCGGAGCTGAGGTACCAGCGGCCGGCCTCCTTCAGCTCGCCGCGCTGCTCCAGGATCGCCCCGAGGTGCAGCGCGGCCCGGCGGTGCCCCCGGGCGGCGGCCTGCCGGAACCACTGCTCGGCCTCCCCGAGCAGCCGGGCGGCGGCGCCCTCCGCCGCCCGGGGCGGCCCGGTCTCGGGGCGCGGGGCGACGGCGGGCGCGCGCTCGCCGCCGCGGAGGGTGTCGGCGGCGCGGAGGCGGCCCGCCGTGTCGTACGCGTGGCCGGCGCGGCCCGCGGCGGCGGCGGGGCCGTAGGCGTGCGGGCCCCGCAGGGGCTCGGTGGCGCGCCGCTCCAGGGCCAGGGCGAGGCGGTAGGCGGCCTCGCGGTGGCCCTGCTCGGCGGCGGCCCGCAGCCAGCGCTCGGCACCGACGTCGCTGCGGTGTTCGAGGAGTTCGGCGAGGGCGTAGGCGCCCAGCGCGTGGCCCTGCTCGGCGGCCTGGCGGAGCCAGTACTCGGCGGCGGGCTCGTCGCCGCGCTCGCGGTGGTGGCGGCCCAGCGCGTGCGCGGCCGGCGCGGAGCCCGCGACGGCGGCGACCCGCCACCAGCCGGCGGCCTCGTCGGGGTAGCCGCGCTGGTGGAGCAGGACGCCCAGGTTGTTGGCGGCGGCGCGGTCGCCCTCGGCGGTGGCGGCGCGCAGGAAGGGCTCGGCCCCCTCGAGGTCGCCGCGGCGCAGCAGCAGGGCGCCGAGGGCGCTCATGGCGTCGGTGTCACCGCGCTCGGCGGCCCTCCGGTGGCGGCCTTCGGTCTCGGCCTCGGTCTCGGCCTCGGTCTCCGGTCCGGCGTCCGGTTCGGTCCTGGCGGTGGTGTCGGCGAAGGCATCGACGGCCGTCACTGCCTCGATGATCTCGTCCGCGGCATTTCTGGCGTGCCGCTGCACAAACCGCCCTGTCTCCAACAGAGTTGCCCTGTCCCCCATAAATACCATCGTCGCACCACCCGCAACCCGCGCACACCCGGTATACCGCAGCCGGTGAGGTCACCTCAGCGTTTTGTCGACATGCCCACAGAGAGACAAGTCAAACACGTTCCGCCTCAACTCGCCCCTTCCGTACCGCTCTTCGGTGCCCCTCGTCACCCCGACACGCGACGAGGGCCCGGATCCTTATGGATCCGAGCCCTCGTTTCAGTAGCGGGGACAGGATTTGAACCTGCGACCTCTGGGTTATGAGCCCAGCGAGCTACCGAGCTGCTCCACCCCGCGTCGGTGAAGTCACACTATCACGACGCGGGGTGAAGCTCGCAGGTCAGCTGCCCTCGGCCGGCTTCTCCGCACCGCCCGTGCCGGACGGCTGGATCTTGGCGCCCGCCTCGGCGGCCCGTTCCAGGGCGGCCTGGAGGTCCTCCTGGGCCTTGCCGTAGGCCGTCCAGTCGCCCTTCGCCAGAGCGGCCTCGCCCGCGTCGTACGCCTTCTGGGCGTCGGCGATGGCCTGCTTCAGCGCCGCGTCCGCCGAGGCCGGCGGCTGCGGGGTGGTCGGCGGCTGCTCGGTGCCCGGGGGCGTGGTCGGCGGCGTGGTGGCCTCCACCCCGAAGACCGCGTTGAGGGCCTCCGTGAGGGTGTTCTCGAACACCGTGGTGTCCTTGGTGGTGTCGCCGTCCGGCTGGTCGGCGTCCACGTACGACACCGCGACCTTCTTCAGGAGCGGGTAGAGCGCGTTCCGTCCCTGGGCGTAGACCGGCTCCACATAGAGGAACCCGCCGTCGAGCGGCACGGTGAGCAGGTTGCCGTACTGGATGTCCGAGTCGGCGCCCTTCATGTCGCGGACGAAGGTGGCCACGTCGGGCAGGCCGTTCAGCTTGCTCTGCACCTGCGCCGGTCCCGGCACGTCCTCGGTGACCCGCAGCAGTCTCAGCCGGCCGTAGTCCTTGCTGGTGGCGTCGGCGTCGACCGCCATGAAGCCGCCCAGGTTGGGCCGCCCGTTCGGGGTGAACGTCGTGGTCAGCGAGAAGCGCTGGTCCGCGTCCCCGGGCATCTTCATGCTCAGGTAGTACGGCGGCACCGCCACGTTCTCCTTGGTGGTCGGGTCGTCCGGCACCTGCCAGGCGTCCGAGCCGCTGTAGAACTGGGCCGGGTCGGTGACGTGGTAGCGGGTCAGCAGCTCGCGCTGGACCTTGAACATGTCCTGCGGGTAGCGCAGGTGCTCCAGGAGGTCGCCCTTGATGTCGGCCTTGGGCTTCACCGTGTCAGGGAAGGCCTTCATCCAGGTCTTCAGGACCGGGTCCTCGGTGTCCCACTGGTAGAGGGTGACCGTGCCGTCGTAGGCGTCGACGGTGGCCTTCACCGAGTTGCGGATGTAGTTGACCTGGTTCTGCTGGGCGACGACCGCCCGCTGCTGGTTGCCGACGGTCAGCGAGTCGGCCGTGGTGTCGCCGAGCGTGGTCCGCGAGGCGTACGGGTAGCCGTTGCTGGTCGTGTAGGCGTCGACGATCCACTTGATCTTGCCCTCGACGACCGCCGGGTAGGCGTCGCCGTCGATGGTCAGCCAGGGGGCGACGGCCTCGACGCGCTGCTTGGGCGTGCGGTTGTACAGGATCCGCGAGCCGTCGCCGATGGCTCCGGAGTAGAGGATCTGCGGCTCGCTGAAGGCCACCGCGTAGGCCGCGCGGTTGAAGGCGTTCTCCAGGCTGACGCCGCTGTTGCCGCCGTAGCTGGTGGTCTTCTCGCCGTTCTCCTCGTAGTCCAGCTCCTTCTGGGGGCCGCCCACGATCGAGTACTGGTCGGTCTTCTCGCCGTAGTAGATCCGCTGCTGGTACTCGCCGAGGTCACCGGTGGTCGGCAGGCCCGACTCGGTGAAGACCGGGGAGCCGTTGGCGTCGGTCTGGGTGCCGCGGGCCATGATGGCGCCGTAGCCGTGGGTGTAGGTGAAGTGGTCGTTGATCCAGTTCCGCTTCGGGATGCCGCGGATGTTCAGCTCGCGCAGGCCGATGACGACGTCCTGGCCCTCGTAGCGGTCCACGTCGAGCGTCGTCGGGAACTGGTAGTACTTCCGCTTCTGCTCCAGCTGCTGGAAGGTCGGCGAGACGATGTTCGGGTCGAGGACGCGGTAGCTGGCCGCCGAGTCGGCGTCCGTGCGCAGCTTGTCCTTGGCCTTGACCGTCGACTTGCCCGAGTAGTTCTCCAGCTTGGTCTCGTCGATCGCGTACGCCCTGCGGGTCGCGTCGATGTTCTTCTGGATGTACGGGGCTTCCTTGGCCTGCTCGTTCGGCTGGACCTGGAACTTCTGCACGATCGCCGGGTACAGGCCGCCGATCAGCACGGCGGAGAGCACCATCAGGCCGAAGCCGATGACGGGCAGCTGCCAGGTGCGGCGCCACAGCGTGGCGAAGAAGAGCACGGCGCAGATGACGGCGATGCAGAAGAGGATCGTCTTCGCCGGCAGGTAGGCGTTGGCGTCGACGTACCTCAGGCCCGTCCAGTTGCCGGTGGCCTTGAAGTCGCTGGACTTCACCGCGAGGCCGTACCGGTCGAGCCAGTACGCCACGGCCTTGAGGGTGACGAAGACGCCGAGGAGCACCGAGAGGTGGCCGGTGGCGGCGGCCGTGGCGCGGGCACCGGGGCTGGTGACCCGCAGTCCGCCGTACAGGTAGTGCGTGATCGCCGCGGCGATCAGGGAGAGCACCACGGCGGCGAAGCCGAAGGCCAGCAGGAAGCGGTACCAGGGCAGGTCGAAGGCGTAGAACGAGACGTCCTTGCCGAACTGGGAGTCCTTCTCGCCGAAGGACACCCCGTTGACCCACATGAGCCAGGTGCGCCACTGGCCGGAGGCGGAGGCGCCGGCGATCAGGCCCACCAGGGCGGTGACCGCGAGCAGCACCCACTTCTTGAAGGGGGCGACGCCCATCCGGTAGCGGTCGAGGCTCTGCTGCTCCATCGACATCGCGCTCAGCGGCGGCCGCAGCCGGTACGCCAGCCAGATGTTGAGGCCGACGGTGAGCGCCATCAGCAGGCCGAAGACGGCGAAGAGGCCGATCTTGGTCCACAGGGTGGTGGTGAACACGGACGAGTAGTGGACCGAGCGGTACCAGAGCCAGTCCGTCCAGAACCCCGCGAACATCACGAACGCCATGGCCAGGACGGCCAGCACGCCCAGTGTCATGAGCAGGGTGCGGGCCCGCCGGGACGGCCGGCCGACTCTGATCCTTGGCCCGGACGGGCCTCCGCCACGGTCCGGCATCTGGAAAGCCAACGTGCGCCCCTCGGTGTTGATGCGTCGGAATGCGGGCCCCGTGATCGTAGGACCCACAGATGCAACTTACCGACGCTTTACCTAGTTCCCGTCTCGGGGGGAAGAGGAGGCAGGATATTGCCCATGTCCAACCTTTCCCCCTCGGGCCCGCCGATGGCCTCCAGTCCCCTCACCCGCGCGGTGCTCGAGATCGACGAGTACGCCTCGGGTCTCGGCTGGGACCGGCCCGCCCGTCTCTTCGCCCTGGTCGACACCGCGCGGCTGCGCGCCCAGGCGCCCTCGCTGAAGCTCGGCCAGGACGCCACCGCCTACACCCCCATCGAGCAGGAGGAGATCCCCAAGGGCAAGCCGCTCGACGAGTTCCTCGGCACCATCGCCTGGCCGGAGGGGGTGGCGGGCTGCGCCCTGACGGTGGAGCGGCTGATGCTGCCGCCGTCGGCGGAGGCCCAGGTCCCCAAGGACCTGAGCGGCGCCAAGCTGAACAAGTGGGTGGCCGCGCACCCGGACCGCCAGGAGGTCCGGATGACGGTGGCCGTGCTGCGGAACGGCACCCGGGAGGCGGCGATCCGGCTGCGCGAGAAGGACTCGCCGACCGAGGTCCTGACCGGCCCGGACCTGGTGCCGGGCCTCGCCGAGGCGCTCGCGGCCACCTTCGAGGGCTGAGCGGTACGGGTACGGGACCCCCGCGCGGGGTCCCGTACCGGGGCTCGGCGCAGGGGTCCGTACCCGGGGCCCGGCGCGGGAGACCGCACGGGGGCCCAACCCTTCGCCCCGCTCCTCGTTCGGCCCTTCGTTCAGTCCTTCGAGCAGCTCGGCAGGTTCGCGGTGTCGCCCTTGCGGAGCTTCTCCAGCGACTTCTTCGCATCGTCGATGGTGTCGACCTTGATCAGGGTGAGGCCGTCGGGCGTGTCGCCGGCCGCGGCGGCGCAGTTCTCGGCGGGGGTGAGGAAGTACTCGGCGCCCGCGCTCCGCGCGCCGACCAGCTTCATCCGGATGCCGCCGATCGGGCCGACCTTGCCCTCGTCGTCGATGGTGCCGGTGCCCGCGACGAACTTCCCGCCGGTCAGGCTCTCCGGGGTCAGCTTGTCGACGATCCCGAGCGCGAACATCAGACCGGCGCTGGGGCCGCCGACGTCGGCCAGCTTGATGTCGATGGTGAACGGGAAGACGTGGTCGGTGCCGGCCTGGATGCCGACGATCGCCCGGTCGCCCTCCTCGGACTTCACGGTGGTGAGGGAGACCTTCCGGGTGGCGGTGGGCTCCTTGTGCGCCTTCTCGGCGGCCACGGCCTCCGCGGCCGGGACGATGGTGAACTCCACCTTGTCGCCCGGCTTCCGCTTGGTCACCTGCGCGGCGACGTCGGCCGGCTTGGTGACCGGCTTCCCGTCGACGGCCTTGATCACGTCACCGGCGTGGAGGGTGCCCTCCGCCGGGGAGTCCTTCACCACGGAGGCGACGACGACCCGGGTGGTGAAGGGGATGCCGAGCTCGTCGAGGGCGGCGACCTTGGCGCTCTCCTGCGACTGGCTGAACTCCTCCGCGTTCTCCTGGCTCGACTCCTCCTCCGTCTTCCCGTCGGGGTAGAGGGTGTCGTGCGGGACCACCACGTTGTCGTGCGCCAGCCAGCCGTAGACCGCCTCGACGGCGTTCATCTTGTAGTCCGCGCTGGTGACCCTGACCGTGGTCATGTTGAGGTGGCCGTCGGTCGGGTAGGTCTTGCGGCCGGAGATCTGGAGGACCGGCTCGCCGCGGGCCTCGCCGAGCGTGTTGACCGTGGGCCCGGGGCTCATCTCCGCGTACGGCACCGGGATCAGGACGCCCGCGATCAGCAGGCAGATCAGGACCAGGGTGGAGGCGAGCATCGTCGCGGTGCGGCGTGGCATGGAACGACAGTACGGGACTCGCCTGTGCGCGCACTCCCGGGGCGGTCCGTCCGGGACGGCGCCGGAGGACCGTCAGGACTCGGCGGGGGCGGCCTCGTGCACGGGGCGGAACGGAGCGGAATCGGGGGCGGCGGGGTGGGCGCGCTCCATGGCGTCCCGGAAGCGGGCGTAGCCGGCGAGTTCGGCCACGTCACCTATGGTCTTGTTCCTCTGGACCCAGCTTCCCCATATCGCCGCTCCGACGACTGCGAAAAGCGGAATCAGCAACCAGGCCAGCGCTGCCATCCCGACCTCCCATCCCCAGTGAGTTGACCAGCAGATTATTCATCTGTGTCAACAACGCTCGGCCCTGGGGGCCGGTTACGCAAATCGGGCGTTCGGCTACGCCGTGTCGGCGCGCCCCCTTGCCACTCCCCCGAGGGGGCTCAGCAGGCCCCGACCCACTCCTCGGTGCCGTCCGAGAAGGTCTGGTGCTTCCAGATGGGGACCTCGTGCTTGAGGTCGTCGATCAGCATGCGGCACGCCTCGAATGCCTCGCCGCGGTGGGGGCAGGAGACGGCGACGACGACCGCGATGTCGCCGACGGAGAGGTCGCCCACGCGGTGGACCGCCGCCAGGGCGCGGACCGGATGGTTCGCCACGACCTTCTCGGCGACCCGGCGCAGCTCGGCCTCGGCGCTCGGGTGGCAGGAGTAGCCCAGCGCGTCGACGTCGGCGCCGCCGTCGTGGTTGCGCACGGTGCCGACGAACAGGGTCGTGCCGCCCGCGGCGTCGTCGCCGACGGCCCGGAAGACCTCGTCCACCGAGAGCGGGGTGTCGCGGATCGCGAGCAGCTTGATCGGGTCGTCCGCGGCCTGCTCACCGGGGTGGTCGTGCGTGGTGGTCATGCGGTCCATGGTGCCGCACGCCTCCGACATCCCGGAATAGCGTTTTCGACCGGCGGACCGGGACCCCCCGTAGGAGGGTCCTACAGTCCGCGCCGCTTCCGCATCTGGCGCACCAGGGCCGCAGTGCCCAGGAGGGCCACCGTGGCGCCCGCCGCGCCCGCCGCCGTGGCGTCCTTGCGGCCCAGCCGGCGGCCCGCGACCGTGTGCCGGCCCTGGACCTCCTCCAGGAGCGCCGCCAGGACCTCCTCGTTGGTCCACTTCGGCCGCCAGCCCGCGTCGTGGAGACGGCCGACGCTGACCACCCACGGGTGCATGGTGTAGGCGAGGTCGCCGGCCGGGGACGGGGTGAGGCCGATCCGGTGCAGCCGCGCGGCGGCGCCGAGCGCCACCGCCGAGGGCAGCTCCATGCGGCGGATCCCCGACAGCTCCTCGACCTCGTCCTGCTCCAGCCAGCCCTCGCAGCCGACCGCGAACTCGCCGTCGACCTTCTCCAGGGCCGCGTACTCCAGGGCGCTGACCAGGTCCTCCACGTGGCAGAACTGCCAGGTGGGGCGGGATCCGGCGACGACGAGCAGCCGGGGCGACTCGAAGTAGCGGGTGAGCGCGGTGTCCGTGCCGCCGACGAGGACGGCGGGGCGGACCACGGTCACGTTGAGGCCGGGGTGGGCGCGGGAGCCGCGGCGGCCGAGCCGCTCGACCTCCAGGAGGTCGCCGACGCCGGTGGCCTCGGCGGTGGCGCGCAGCTCGGCGTCCTCGGAGAGCGGGATGTCGTTGTCGGGCAGGGCGCCGTAGACCATGGTCGAGGTGCACAGGACGACCCGGCGGACGCCGGCCGCCGCTGCGGCGGTGAGGACCGTCTGCGTGCCGCGGACGTTGTAGGCCGTCCGGGCGGCGGGGTCGGTCTCCAGGTCGAGGTCGACGGCGAGGTGCACGACGACGTCGGCACCGCGCAGCTTCTCCGCGATGGCCGGATCGCGCACGTCGAGGACGTGCCAGGTCGCCTCGGCCACCTCGCCCCGCCGCTCGTCGATGGCGATGACCTGCCGGACCTCCTCCGAATCGGCGAGATGCCTGGTCAGCAGGGCTCCGATGCCCGTGGCGGCGCCGGTGACCGCGACGACGGGACCGCGCGCGGCGGACCGGGTTGAGTGGTTTCGCGCTCCGCGAACCTGCGGATCTGGGGAACTCACCGACCGACTCCAGTGGTTGTCTTCAGTGCGTACGGGGATGACGCGTACGTACCAGGTGGCGTCCATCCTGCCGCAGGGCACGGCCCGGCGGAGACATGAGCCCATATCCGACCAGGATGTCTACGCTGGTGTTGTGCAGCGGGCAGTCGCCGCCGGCAGAGGCCGGCGGCCCTAGGAGCCGAGGAAACCTGTGAGTGACACCCCATTCGGATTCGGCCTTCCGCCGGAGGAGCCGGAGGACGGCGACGAAGGCAAGAAGAAGGACCCCGCCGGAGGTGGCCAGGGGTCCGGCGGCCAGGGCGGCGGCAACCCGTTCGGGGCGAACCCGTTCGGCTTCGGCATCCCGGGCATGGGCGGCCAGGGCGGCGCGGACAACCCGTTCGCCGCGATGTTCGGGTCGATGAACCCGACGGACCTGGGTGCGGCCTTCCAGCAGCTCGGGCAGATGCTCAGCTACGAGGGCGGTCCCGTGAACTGGGACATGGCCAAGCAGATCGCCCGCCAGGTGGTCGCCCAGGGCACCGCCGACGGCGTCAAGGACGCCAGCGTGGGCCCGGCCGAGAAGTCCGCGGTCGAGGAGGCCGTCCGCCTCGCCGACCTGTGGCTGGACCAGGCCACCTCGCTGCCCTCCGGGGCGAACGCGGCGGTGGCGTGGAGCCGCGCCGAGTGGGTCGAGGCGACCCTCCCCGCGTGGAAGGAGCTCGTGGACCCGGTCGCCGAGCGGGTCGGCACGGCCATGGGCGACGTGCTGCCGCAGGAGATGCAGGCCATGGCGGGCCCGCTGATCGGCATGATGCGGTCGATGGGCGGCGCCATGTTCGGCCAGCAGATCGGGCAGGCCATCGGCGCGCTCGCGGGCGAGGTCGTCGGCTCGACCGACGTCGGCCTGCCGCTCGGCCCGGCCTCCCGGGCCGCGCTGCTCCCGCTGAACGTGGAGTCCTTCGGCAAGGACCTGAGCGTGCCCTCCGACGAGGTGCGGCTCTACCTGGCCCTGCGCGAGGCCGCCCACCAGCGCCTCTTCGCGCACGTGCCGTGGCTGCGGGCGCACCTCTTCGGCGCGGTCGAGTCCTACGCGCGCGGGATCAAGGTCGACACCTCGAAGCTGGAGGAGGCCGTCTCCCAGCTCGACCCGACCCACCCGGAGCAGCTCCAGGAGGCGCTCCAGTCCGGCATGTTCCAGCCGCAGGACACGCCCGCGCAGAAGGCGGCCCTGGCCCGGCTGGAGACGGCGCTCGCGCTGGTCGAGGGCTGGGTCGACGCGGTGGTCCACGAGGCCGCCAAGTCCCGGCTGACCTCGGCGGACGCGCTCCGCGAGACGCTGCGGCGGCGCCGGGCCACCGGCGGTCCCGCCGAGCAGACCTTCGCCACCCTGATCGGCCTGGAGCTCCGGCCGCGCCGGCTGCGGGACGCCTCCCGGCTGTGGGCCTCGCTCACCGACGCCCGGGGCGTCGACGGCCGCGACGCGCTGTGGGAGCACCCCGACATGCTGCCGACGGCGACCGACCTGGACGACCCGGACGGCTTCGTCCACCGCGAGCAGATGGACTTCTCCGAGCTGGACAAGATGCTCGGCGAGGCGGCGGAGGGCCGGAAGGACCAGGACGAGGACGGTTCCCAGGAGTGAGCCTGCACGACGACGCGGTCCTCGTCCTGAAGGGGTACGAGGGCCAGCCGGAGCTGCGCGAGCTCTATCTGGACCACCTGGCGACGCATCCGGACGGCATGTACAAGCCCTGCGGGGCGGGCCACCTCACCAGCAGCGCGCTGGTGGTCGACCCCTCGCGCGGGCGGGTGCTGCTCACCCTGCACAAGAAGCTCGGCATGTGGCTCCAGATGGGTGGCCACTGCGAGGAGGGCGATCCGACGGTCGAGGCGGCGGCGCTGCGCGAGGCCGCGGAGGAGTCGGGCATCGCGGGGCTGACGCTGCTGCCCGGTGGTCCGGTGCGGCTGGACCGGCACCCGATCCCGGCGCCCTGCCACTGGCACCTCGACGTGCAGTACGCGGCGCTGGCCCCGGCGGACGGGGTGGCACGGATCAGCGAGGAGTCGCTGGACCTGCGGTGGTTCGCGTACGACGAGGTGGCCGCGGTCGCGGACGCCTCGGTGGTGCGGCTGGTGGAGGGCACGCTGGCCCGCCTGTGAGCGGACGTGGAGAGGGCCCCGGTCTCCCGGGGCCCTCTCCACGTGTCCGTGCCGGTCGGTTCCGGGCGTCGTCCCGGGCCGGTCAGTTCCAGGCGTTGTTCTGGTTCTGGCCGTGGGCGCCGTGCTGGCCGACGCCGTACTGGGCGGCGACGCCCTGGCCGATCGCCGCGTGCTGCGGCGGCAGGACCTCGCTGGGCTGGACGAGGGCGAAGCCC
Source organism: Streptomyces filamentosus (assembly GCF_014654895.1). GTDB lineage: Bacteria > Actinomycetota > Actinomycetes > Streptomycetales > Streptomycetaceae > Streptomyces > Streptomyces filamentosus. Next base: position 1,434,994 of record NZ_BNBE01000001.1, read on the forward strand.
TGGCCGAGGAAGCTGAGCTCCCAGCCCTCGCCGGTGTTGCCCCGGCGGCTGCGGACGCTGGTGTTGTGCGTCTGGGCCTGCATCTGGACCCGCAGCGAGGTGGACCAGGCGACGATCGCGTCCGCGTCGGCGCTCACGTACTTGTCCGGGGTGACCTGGAGCATCAGCGGCTGGCCGGAGGTCATGAGGGCGACCTTGCCGCGGCCGGTGATGTTGAGCTGGTACTTGCCGGTGCCGGAGACGCCGTACTGGCTGTCGACGGCGATGACCTCGGTGTGGAGGCTGGTGTCCAGCGCGAGCACGTAGGAGCTGTCCACGGTGAGGCCCTCCTGCTCGACCTCCACGACGTGGACGTACTGGGCGAGGTTGGCGAAGTAGACCGTGCCCTGACCGGAGCAGCGCATCAGGTCGAGGCCCTCGCCGGTGCGGGCGCGGGCGCGGCGCTGGTTGGCGCTCTGGTACTCGCCGTCGAAGTCGACGAGGCCCTGGTAGGCGACCATGGCGCCCTTGCGGGCCAGGACGTCGTCGTGGCCGGTGAGGCTGACTCGCAGGAGCTGCGGGTTCTGGACGACGTACCGCTCCTGGCTCTGCTGTTCCGCGTGGTTGAAAAGCGGGCTCTGCATGCTGTTCTCGCTCCCCTTCAGCCCCGGACCCGCAGGCGGTCGCTGCTGTCCTCGCTGGGCTGTACGACGACGATGCCCTGGCCCGAGAAGGCCATCTGGTATGCCTCGCCGCTGCCCCGCCCAATGAGGGAGGACGCCTTGAAGCTGCGCTTGCCCTTGACCTTGAGCGCCGGCGACCAGGCGACGAGCGCGTCGGGGTCGACGTACGTCTCGTCCTCGCCGCGGCCGCAGTCGACGACGACCGGGGTGCCGCGCGAGGTGAGCGCGACCCAGCCGGTACCGGCGATCTGCACGTTGAACAGGCCCTGTCCGGCGAACTTGGCGAGGCCCTTGACCCGCTCGACGCCCCACTGGAGGTGGGCGTCGAAGGCGAGGAGGTTGGTGCCGTTGACGGAGATGGCGTCGTTCTGGAGGTTGATCACGACGACGTCGGCGCCGTAGTCGGCGAGGTAGAGCAGTCCGTCGCCGGCGCACTTCATGATCGGCGCGCCTTCGCCGGTGGCCCACTCCTTGGCGACCTGGCGGACGGCCGGCGGGTTGGGCTCGTAGCTGACGAAGCCCTCGTAGGCGACCATCGAGCCGGCCCGGGCGTAGAGGTCCTGGCCGGTGGCCATGGCGACCTTGAGCATGGTGCGGCCGTGGTTCTCCATGCGGGCCGCGATGGGGGTCGGGGCATAGCCCGCGAGCTGCTGGTTCATGGTGTCGGGCTCCCTCAGACCTCGTACGGCTGGACGACGATGAAGTTGCCGGGGGCGCCCCGGAACTGGAGGTTCACGGTCTCCCCGCTGTGGCCGGGGTAGGCGTTGCGCCGGAGCCGGACCTGGCTGGAGAGGATGACCTGCGAGGCCGCGGACCAGGCGACGACCGCGTTGCAGTCGGCGAAGGTCGTGGGGGTGACGGGCAGGACCACGGGGACGCCGTTGGTCTTGACGATCACGGTGCCGCTGCCCTGGAACTGCATGGTGAACAGGGCGCCGCCGGGGATGCCGTGGCCCTCGATGCGGCGGACCTCGTACTGGAGGGTCTCGTCGAAGGCGAGCACGTTCTCCGCGGAGACGCAGATGGCGTCGCCCTGGAGCTCGATCGGGTGCAGATGGGCGCCGTTCTCCGCGAGGAAGACCTGGCCTCGGCCGGTGCAGCGCATCAGCTGCATCTCCTGGCCGGTGGCGTTGCCGACGATCCGGCCGGCGAAGCCCGCGCCCTTGTAGGAGAAGTCGACCTTGCCCTGGTACATGACCATGGAGCCCTGGCGGGCGAGGACGGGGGTGCCGCCCATGGCCAGGTCGACCCGCATGAGCTGCTGGTTCTGCGGGGTCCAGCGGGCGCCGGTGGCGGTCTCCTTGAAGGGGGCGAGCGCGGCGGCGAGTCCGGCGCCGGCCGCGGGCGCGCCCTGGGGGACGCCCTGCGGGGGCATGCCCTGGGGCGGCATGCCGGGCTGCTGGCCGTAGGGCGCCGGCTGGCCGTAGCCGGGCTGCTGGCCGTACGGGGCCTGCGGCGGCTGGCCGTACGGGGCTCCGTGGGGTGGGGTCTGGCCGGGGATCTGACCGCCGTAGGAGGGCTGCGGGGGCTGGCCGTACGGACCGGGGGCGCCCGGGACGGGGGGCGGGGGCGGCACCGGGGCGGGGGCGAGCGGAGCGACCATGGTGGGCTGGCTGTGCACCGGCTGCGGGGCGGGCGGCGGGGTGGGCGGCTGGGCGCCGTAGCCGGGCTGCGGGGTGCCGTAGCCGGGGGGCGGGGCGGGCGCCGGGACGGCGGGCGCGCCGAAGGCCGGGGGCGCGGCGGCCTGGGCGGGGGCGCCGAAGCCGGGGGCGGCCTGCTGGGGGGCGGCGGGCGGCTGGGCGGCCGGCTCCTCCTCCAGGACCTCTCCGCCGAAGTTCCGCAGCAGCGCTTCCAGGCCGCCGTCGAAGCCCTGGCCGACGGCGGCGAAGCGCCACACGTCCTTGAGGTAGAAGTCGCCGAGCATGACCGCGCGCTCGGTGGAGAACTCCGAGCCGGTGAAGGCGTAGCGGGCGACCTCCTCGCCGCCCGCGACGATCCGGATCCAGCCGGGGCCGACCTGCGACATCTGGCCGTCGCCGTCGATGGTGGCGGTGAAGGACAGCTTGTGGATCTGCGGGGGGATCCGGTCGAGGGTGACCCGGAAGGACTCGGTGTCCCCGGCCTGGGCCCCCAGCAGCTGGATGGACTCCTCGGGCGACTTCGGCTGGTTGAAGAAGACGAAGTACCGGTCGTCGGAGAGCCGCTCGTCGGCGTCGAGGCCGAAGCAGCTGATGTCGAAGGTGAGCCCGGGAGCCGCGATCTGCACGCCCACGTACAGATCGGTGCCCGCGGTCAGATCACTGATCTTGGCCTTGTGGCCTCGTTGGAATTCCCTGGCCATGCGTAACGACCGTCCCCCATCCCGATGGCGAATGACTCGCGTCAGGCTAACCGCTGGGAACGACATTGAGACAGGGCGGGACGGTTCCGGTACGGAATCGGGAAAACCCGTCTCAGGCGGCGGGACCGCCGTCCGGCGGGTGCGGGAGACGGGCCGCGGCGACCACTCCTTCGAGGTATCCGCGGGCCCGCTCGGTGCGCGGGTACGCCTCCAAGAGGCGCCAGAACGCGGGTCCGTGGCCGGGGACGAGGAGGTGGGCGAGCTCGTGCAGGAGGACGTAGTCGACCACGTATTCGGGCATGCCCTGGAGTCGGTGGGAGAGCCGGATGGAGCCCTCGGCGGGGGTGCAGGAGCCCCATCGGCTGTTCTGGTTCGTGACCCATCGCACGGAATCGGGCCGGGCGCGGCCGTCGAGGTACTGGGCGGAGAGGCGGCCGGCCCGTTCGGCCAGCTCGGCGTCGCCGCGGGTGGCGCGGCGCTCCTTGTCCTTCTCCTTGGCGGCGAGCTTCTCCAGCATCACGCCGACCCAGCGGCGCTCCTCGGCCTCGGACATCCGGGCCGGGATGAGCACGATCGTGCGGTCCCCCTCGCGGTACGCGGAGACGGATCGGGTGCGGCGGGCGCTCCTGCGGATCTCGACTGGCACGGCTCGACGGTACCGGGCGCGTCCGACGAAAACCGCTTCGTATGACCTATATGACTTTCGAGCGGCCCTGTGGACAACTTTCCGCACGGTTCCGCGCCGGCGGGCAGCCTGTTCCCGAGAGCACGGAGAGATCGCGGAGAGCACGGGAATCGCGGGGATCGCGGGAAGGCGGGCGGGATGCATCCGATGGTGAAGCCGGCGCTGCGGCGGGCGTGGCGGAGTCTGACGTGCGTGCAGTACGGGGTGACGCCGGCGCACGCGGTGGTGCTGGATCCGGTGGACGCGGCGACGGGACGGCTGCTCGGGCTGCTGGACGGGACGCGCGGCACCGCGCTGCTGCGCGAGGAGGCGGCGGCGCTGGGGCTTCCGGAGGGACGGCTCGACGCGCTCCTCGACCGGCTCGCGGCGGCGGGACTGCTCGTGGCGGCCGGGGCCGGAAGGCCGGGGCGGGCGGGCCCCGCGGCGGGGGCGGTGGACACGGCACTGGATCCGCTGCGGGCGGACCTGGCCGCGCTGTCGGTGGTGTGCCCGGAGCCGGACCGGGCGCTGCGGACGCTGGCGGCCCGCCGGGAGCGGCGGGTGCGGGTGCGGGGCGCCGGGCGGGTGGGCACGACGGTGGCGGCGCTGCTCGCGGCGGCGGGCGTGGGCGGGGTGGAGGTGGTGGACGGGGGCCGGGTCGAGCCGTGGGAGACGGCGCCGGGCGGGCTGCCCGCCGAGTCGGTCGGCGAGCGGCGGGTGACGGCGGCGCGGCGGCTCGTGGGGCGCTGGGCGCGCGGGCCGGTGGCGGCGCGGCGGGCGGGCCGCCGGACGGGCCCGGGTGACGGGGACGGCGGTGCGGCGGCGTCGCTCGTGGTGGTGGCGCCCCGGGACGGCCTGGGGGTGCTGGTGCCGGACCCGGTGGCGGCGGAGCCGTGGATGGCGGCGGGGACGCCCCACCTGTACGCGGGGGTGCTGGAGGCGACGGGGTGGGTGGGGCCCCTGGTGCTGCCGGGCGGGACGGCGTGCGCCCGCTGTCTCCAGGAGGAGGCGACGGACCGGGACCCGGCGTGGCCGCGGCTGCTCGCGCAGTGGCGTTCGGGGGCGCCGCACCCGCTGCCGGCCTGTGACGTGACGCTGGCGGCGGCGGTGGCGGGGCTCGCCGCCGCGCACGCGCTGGCCTTCCTGGACGGGGAGCTTCCGGCCTCCACGGGGACCCGCTGGGAGGTGACGGCCCCGTCGCTGGGGTGGCGGTCCGAGCGGACGACACCGCACCCGGCCTGTCCCTGCGGGGCCGCGCGCGGCAGGGTGGGGGTGGGCGCCTCGACAGCGGGGGAGGCGCCCACCACGAGGGCGGGGCACGGACCCGCCCGGCACGGCAGTCTGGGAATTGGAGGGGCGCATGTCTGATCTTCCCCGGAAGGCGGTCACCCGGACCGCCAAGTTGGCCGCGTTGCCGCTGGGCTTCGCGGGGCGCGCGACCTGGGGTCTGGGCAAGCGGATCGGGGGCAAGTCGGCCGAGTTCGTCGCCCGGGAGCTCCAGGAGCGCACGGCGGAGCAGCTGTTCCGGGTGCTCGGCGAACTCAAGGGCGGGGCCATGAAGTTCGGCCAGGCGCTGTCCGTCTTCGAGTCGGCGCTGCCGGAGGAGGTCGCCGGGCCCTACCGGGCGGCGCTGACGAAGCTTCAGGAGGCGGCGCCGCCGATGCCGGTGCGGACGGTGCACGCGGTGCTGGCGGAGCGGCTCGGGGAGGCGTGGCGGGAGCTGTTCCTGGAGTTCGAGGACAAGCCGGCGGCGGCCGCGTCGATCGGGCAGGTGCACCGGGCGGTCTGGCACGACGGGCGCGAGGTCGCGGTGAAGGTGCAGTACCCGGGCGCCGGGGAGGCCCTGCTGTCGGACCTGGCGCAGCTGGGCCGGTTCGCCCGGCTCCTCGGGCCGCTGGTGCCGGGGATCGAGGTGAAGCCGCTCCTCACGGAGCTGCGGGAGCGGGTGGCGGAGGAGCTGGACTACGCGCTGGAGGCGCGGTCCCAGCGGGAGCACGCGGAGGTCTTCGCGGACGACCCGGACGTGGTGGTGCCGGCGGTGGTGCACCAGGCGGAGCAGGTGCTGGTGACCGAGTGGCTGGAGGGGATCCCGCTCGCGGAGGTGATCGCGGAGGGCGCCCCGGAGGAGCGGGACCGGGCCGGGCAGCTCCTCGCCCGGTTCCTCTTCTCCGGCCCGGCGCGGACGGGGCTGCTGCACGCCGATCCGCATCCGGGGAACTTCCGGCTGCTGCCGGCCGCCGGGTCGGACGATCCGGCGGGGTGGCGGCTGGGCGTGCTCGACTTCGGCACGGTGGACCGGCTGCCGGGCGGGCTGCCGGAGACGATCGGGACCTGTCTGCGGATGGCGCTGGCCGGGGAGGCGGAGCCGGTGTACGCGCTGCTGCGGGCGGAGGGCTTCGTGAAGGAGTCGGTGGCGCTCGATCCGGACGAGGTCCTGGAGTACCTGCGGCCGATCATCGAGCCGGCCGGGGAGGAGTCCTTCGTCTTCACCCGGGGCTGGATGCGGACGCAGGCGGCCCGGATCGCCGACCCCCGCTCCCCGGCGCACCAGCTGGGTCGGCAGCTGAACCTGCCGCCGTCGTACCTGCTGATCCACCGGGTGACGCTGTCCACGATCGGCGTGCTCTGTCAGCTGGACGCGCGGGTCCGGCTGCGGGACGAGCTGGCGGCCTGGCTGCCCGGGTTCGCCGCGGCGGACTGAGGGCGGTCACCACCAGGAGGAGTCGAGGCGGCCCTCGATGGCCCGGATGTTGGCGCGGGCGCACTCCTCGCAGAAGTACTCGCGGCGGCCGTTCTCGACGGAGCAGGTCCAGGTGATGGGGAGGGTGTCGGCGGTCCTGCCGCAGCGTGCGCAGGCCACGGCTCCCTCCGCGGCGCGGGGCTCGTTCATCCTCGTGACGATAGCCCGGCGGGGCCGCCGCGGCGGGGCAACGCACCGCGGGGGCCGGTCCGTTCGGACCGGCCCCCGCGGGGACGCCCGGTGGGGCGTCAGTTCATGACGGCCATGGCGAGGGCGCGGCGGGCGCGCAGCGAGACGCGCTCGGCGCGGCGCTGCATGCGCCGGGCGGCGATCAGGCGCACGGCCTGACGTTCCGCCTCGGCCTCGCGCTGTCGCTCGTGCATATGGGCACGGGCCAGGGCTTCTGGGATGAGTTGCATGTCACGGGTCCTGTTCTGACGCAGCGCGGGGGCGCCGGCGGTGGAGAGTTCGGGGTGGGCGGAGCGGATGGGCTCGGTGGCGGGCGTGGTCATCGGGGCCTGCTTCTGGGGATCGTGCGTGAGGGGGTGGTCGATCGTTCCGGTACGCCTGGGGGCCTTGTGGGGTGCCTCCCAGGTGCGGGCGGTCATGCCGCGACCGGGTTCTTGCGCGGACGGCCGCGGGGCCGCTTGCGGGCGACGACGACACCCTGGACGAAGAGCTCTCCGCCCCAGACGCCCCAGGGCTCACGGCGCTCCTTGGCGCCGGCGAGACAGGCCGCGACCAGCGGGCAGGTCTTGCAGAGGGACTTGGCGTACTCCACGTCGGCCGGGGACTCGGCGAAGAAGACCTCCGGGTCGTAGGCACGGCAGGGGACGGGGACGCCGAGGTTCTCGATGGCGTCGTCGAGCGCGGTGAGCGATGTCAGGGGGGTCAAGGCGGGGTCCTCCGTGAGACCGGGCAGGGGGAGCGTTTCGGAAGGCGGTACGGACGGGGCGTGCGCTTCGAGTTGCACGGGTTTGTTTCCTCGTCTGGTCGTTCCGGCCGGTGGGCCGGGTCTTCGGCTGGTACCGGGTTGTCTTGTCCCGAGGCCCCTTCGCTCCGTCCTCCCCGTTCGGGGACAAACAGAAGGGCCGCGGATCCCGGGTGGGGTTCCGCGGCCCTGAAGGCGCCTGCCTGATCGGATCAGGCTGGATCACTCCAGGGTTCGAGCCCACGGAAGGCCCACATCGTGTGGTGCTGCGTCATCGTCTGCTGCTTGCCGGCACCGGCCGCCGCAAAGCCATAGGCCGTGAATCCGGCCTTGGTCTCTTCAGCCACCCGTGCCTTGGTCGGTCGCTCGTTGCGCTCGACGACGGCCGTGCCGCGACCGGACAGGCCGGCGACGGGCAGACCGATGACGGGCAGACCGGCGACAGGCAGACCAGTGCCAAGGAGCGCAAAGGCGGAGAGGCCGAGCGAGCAGGTGGAGACGGCCGAGCGATCGGTCATTTTGGCGGTGCTGATGGCGGTGCTGACGTTGATGTTGCTGATCACTGGAATCGCCTCCTCTCGGCGTCTCGGAGAGCACGGGTGCGAGCCGGGCCCTCGATGTTTATTTGGACAAGTACAGCACGAGACAGGGCTTCAGAGAAGCCGCTGTTGCGTGGTTAAGAACCTATGGGGCTTGACGGGGCGGGCGCAAACTATTTTTCCCACGAGTTTCGTTCAGTCGTCCTCGGCACCCGCCACACCCTCCTCACCTGCACAGATGGCGAGGACATCGGCCCCGAAGCGGTCGAGCTTGCGGGCGCCGACCCCGGCGATCATGGCGAGCTCGCCGGCGGAGGCGGGGACGCGCTCGGCGATGGCCATGAGCGTCTTCTCGGTGAAGACGCAATAGGCGGGCTGGCCGAGGGCGCGGGCCCGCTCCGCGCGCCAGGCGTGCAGGCGCTCGTACAGGCCCTCGTCCATGTCGGAGGGGCAGTCCTCGCAGCGGAGCAGCTTCATCGCGCCGGCCTCGGTGAGGGTGGTGCCGCAGACCCGGCAGCGGACGAGGCCGCGGGAGCCCCGGCGGCGGGTGCCGGCGAGGGGTCCGGCGCCACCCCGCTCGACGCCGCCGCCCGGGGCGCCGTGGCCGCCGGCGCGGCTGCCGGAGCCGGGGCGGAGGCCCTTGAGGAAGCGGCTGGGGACGCGGTGGGCGCGGCCGCCCGGGGAGCGGGAGAGCGCCCAGGAGAGCGTGAGGTGGACGCGGGCGCGGGTGACGCCCACGTAGAGCAGGCGGCGCTCCTCCTCGATCTGCTCGTCCGTCTTGGCGTAGGTGATCGGCAGCATGCCGTCGGTGAGGCCGACCAGGAAGACGGCGTCCCACTCCAGGCCCTTGGCGGCGTGCAGGGAGGCGAGGGTGACGCCCTGGACGGTGGGGGCGTGCTGAGCGGCGGCCCGCTCGTCCAGTTCGGCGACCAGGTCGGAGAGGGTGGCGCCAGGGCGGGCGGCGGCGAAGTCGTCGGCGAGCCGGGCGAGCGCGGCGAGCGACTCCCAGCGGTCGCGGACCGCGCCGGAGCCGGCCGGCGGCACGCTGGACCAGCCCTGGCCGGAAAGCACCGCCCGAACCTGGGCGGGGAGGTCGTCGGCGCCGTCGAGGAGCGAGTCGTTCGCCCCGAAGCGGGCGGCGCCGCGCAGGGCCGCGCCCGCCTCCCTCACCTCCTGGCGCTCGAAGAAGCGCTCGGCGCCGCGCAGCTGGTAGGGGACGCCGGCGTCGGCGAGGGCCTGCTCGTAGACCTCCGACTGGGCGTTGATCCGGTAGAGGACGGCGATCTCGCCGGCCGGGACGCCGGCGGCGATCAGGTCGCGGACCCGGCGGGCGGTGCCCTCGGCCTCGGCGGGCTCGTCGCCGTACTCGGCGTAGACCGGCTCGGGGCCGGTCCCGCGCTGCGAGATCAGCTCCAGGCGGTGGTCGGCGGCCCGGCCGGACGCCTGGTTCAGCAGGCCGTTGGCGAGGTGGACGACCTGGGGGGTGGAGCGGTAGTCGCGGACCAGCTTGACCACGGTCGCGTGCGGGTGGCGGGTGCGGAAGTCGAGCAGGTGGTCGGGGGTGGCGCCGGTGAAGGAGTAGATCGTCTGGCTGGCGTCGCCGACCACGCAGAGGCTGTCCCGCTCGCCCAGCCACAGCTCCAGAAGGCGCTGCTGGAGCGGGGAGACGTCCTGGTACTCGTCGACGACGAAGTGCTGGTACTGGCGGCGGATCTGGTCGGCGATGTCGGGCCGGTCCTGGAGGATGCCGACGGTGAGCAGCAGCACGTCCTCGAAGTCGATGACCGAGCGCTCGCCCTTGAGCTGCTCGTACATCGCGTAGAGCTGGCCGATCTCGGCCGGGTCCCGGGGGGCGTCGCGCCGGGAGCGGGCGACGGCCGCCGGGTAGTCGGCGGGGACGGTCTGGGTGACCTTGGCCCATTCGATCTCCGCGGTGACGTCCCGCAGCTCGTTGCGGTCGAGCCGGACGCGGCAGCGGGCCGCGGCCTCGGCGACGAGCTGGGCCTTGCGCTCGACGAGCCGGGGCAGCGGGCCACCGATCGCTTTCGGCCAGAAGAACTGGAGCTGTCGGAGCGCCGCCGAGTGGAAGGTGCGGGCCTGCACCCCGCCGGCGCCGAGCTGGCGGAGCCGGCCGCGCATCTCGCCCGCGGCGCGGTTGGTGAAGGTGACGGCGAGCACGCTCGCGGGCGGCAGCACGCCCGCCCGCACCCCGTAGGCGATCCGGTGGGTGATCGCCCGCGTCTTGCCCGTGCCGGCGCCGGCGAGGACGCACACCGGGCCGTGCAGGGCGAGGGCGACCTCGCGCTGCTCCGGGTCGAGCCCGTCGAGCACCGCGTCCGCGGTCTCGGGGACCTGTGGGAAGAGGGGGGAGTGCGTTGCTGCTGTCACTCCGCCATGCTGCCAGGTCGGGCGGGACCGGTGCGGCCCGTCGTCCACAGGCCGGGGGTCGTGGTCGTACCGTCGCATGATCGTCCCGGCCCGGCGTGACCGTTCCTCCGGAAGGGAGCGGCGCACGTCACCCGGAGTGCGGGAATGGGGCGGCCGGTGGCGTACGTTCTCCCTTCGGCACCGATCCCCGAACCAAGAGGAGCGCCTGGCGATGCAGGGCACCGTGACGATGTACAGCACCGAGTGGTGCGGCTACTGCCGCCGGCTCAAGGGCCAGATGGACCGCGAGGGCATCGCCTACACCGAGGTCAACATCGAGCTGGACCCCGCGTCCGCCGCTTTCGTGGAGCAGGCCAACGGCGGCAACCAGACCGTCCCGACCGTCCTGGTGGTCTCCCCCGCCGGCACCGAGTCGGTCATGACGAACCCGAGCCTCGCCCAGGTCAAGCAGGCCCTCACCGCCTGACCCGTGCCCCGCGAAGGGCCCCCGGCCGCACCGGCCGGGGGCCCTTTGTCAGTGGCGGACGCTGGCGTCGAGCGCATGGACACGGACGATCCGCAGGACGTGGGGGCGGCCTTCTGGGCCCAGGTCCACGGCTTCACCGTCGTGGAGGGGCCGGCGCCGCCGGACACCCCGCTCGGCCGGGTGCAGGCGTTCGCCGCCGCGCACGGCGGGGAGGCGGTGACCGAGGAGCACGTGAGAGCCGCGATCGAAGGGCGGCCGCTGCCCGCGCCCGGAAGCGGGGCCGGAAACTGACCCGGGGCCGGGGACGGCGCGACCCCGCCGCCCTCGGCGGGCTGACGGGGTCGGGCGGGTCCGGGCGGTCCGGGGGCGGTCAGACGACGTCGCCGGGCTTCGGCAGCGGCTTGCCGTACCAGAGCTCGATCAGGCGCGAGGCGATCGAGATGCCGTACGGGGGCAGCACCTCGCCCGAGGCGAAGCCGGCCTCCAGGTCCTCGCGGGAGAACCAGCGGGCCTCGTGGATCTCCTCGCCGTCCACCTCGATGTCCGGGGAGGTGGCCCGCGCCATGAAGCCGAGCATCAGGCTGGACGGGAAGGGCCACGGCTGGCTGGCCACGTACTCGACCTCGCCGATGGTGACGCCCGCCTCCTCGAAGACCTCCCGCACCACCGCCTGCTCTATCGACTCGCCCGGCTCCACGAAGCCGGCCAGCGTCGAGAAGCGGCCCTCCGGCCAGTGCACCTGGCGGCCGAGCAGCGCCCGGTCCTGGTCGTCCGTGACCAGCATGATCACCGCCGGGTCGGTGCGCGGGTAGTGCTCGGCGCCGCAGGTCGGGCAGCGGCGGACGTGCCCGGCGGCGGCGATCACCGTGCGGTCGCCGCAGCGGGAGCAGAAGCGGTGCAGGCGCTGCCAGTTCTCCAGGGCGACCGCGTGGGTCATCAGGCCCGCGTCGCGGGCCGAGAGGAGCAGACCGGCCTCGCGCAGGCCCGCCGGGCGCGCCGACTGGTCCATGCGGCCGGGCAGCGAGTCCTTCTGGAGGGCGAAGTACGACACCCCGTCGGCGTCGGTGCCGAGGAAGTAGCGGTGGGTCTCGGTCATCGGCGCCTCGAACGCCGGGGTCATGACCAGCTCGGTGCCGCCGTCGGGACGGTCGTCGATCAGCACCTGGCCGCCCGAGACCACGAAGACGCGGGTGCTCGGGTGGCTCCAGGCGGCCGCCAGCCATGCCTCGTCGAGACGGTGGTGGGCGGCGCGGTCGATCCCGCTCGGGGCGGTGAGCGAGATCGGGTGGTCCGCGAACGAGTTGTTCAAGGTGCTCACAGGTGCTTCCAACTCCCCCGGTTCGGTGTCAGTGGGTACGGCGGGCGGCCCGGCGTCAGCGCGTGCCGGCCCGCAGGGCGGTCGGCAGGTCGCCCCAGAGGTACGCGGTCGTCTCCACGCCCTTCATGAGGAGGTCGAGCTCGACCTTCTCGTTCGGGGCGTGCCAGCCGTCGGACGGGACCGAGATGCCCAGGAAGAGCACGGGCGCGTCCAGGACGTCCTGGAGGTCGGCGGCCGGTCCCGAGCCGCCCTCGCGCGTGTAGCGGACGGTGGCGCCGTCGAAGGCCCGGCTCATCGCACCGGCCACCGCCGTGAGGGCCGGGTGGCCGAGCGGGGTGAGGCAGGGGCGGGTCGGGGCGCCGAAGACGACCTCGTACCGGATCCCGGCGGGCACGAGTCCGGCCAGCCACTCCCGTACGGCCTTCTCGACGCGGTCCGGGTCCTGGCCCGCGACCAGCCGGAAGGACAGCTTGAGGTGGGCGGAGGCGGGCACGATCGTCTTGCCGCCGGGGCCCTGGTAGCCGCCGCCGATGCCGTTGACCTCGGCGGTCGGGCGGGCCCAGACCCGCTCCAGGGTGGAGTGGCCGGCCTCGCCGAGGGTGCCGTGGGACTTCGCGGTGCGCAGCCACGCCGCCTCGTCGAAGGGCAGCTCGGCGACGAGCCGCCGCTCGGCCTCGGTGAGTTCGGTCACCCCGTCGTAGAAGCCGGGGATCGCGACCCGCTCGTCGGCGTCGTGGAGGGCGCCGACGATCCGGCCGGCGACGGTGGCCGGGTTGGGCACGGCGCCGCCGAAGGAGCCGGAGTGGATGTCCTGGTCGGGGCCGTACAGGTCGATCTCGCAGTCGGCGACGCCGCGCATGCCGGTGCAGACGGTCGGGGTCGTCTCGGACCACATGCCGGTGTCGGAGACGATCACGGCGTCGGCGGCGAGCCGGCCGGCGTGCTCCTCGACGAGCGCGCGGAAGTGCGGCGAACCCGACTCCTCCTCGCCCTCCACCAGCAGCTTCAGGTTGACGGCGGGGGCCGTGCGGCCGGTCGCGGCGAGGTGCGCGCGGACGCCGAGGGTGTGGAAGAACACCTGGCCCTTGTCGTCGGCCGCTCCGCGCGCGTACATCCGTCCGTCGACCACGGTCGGCTCGAAGGGGTCGGTGTGCCAGCCGTCCTCGCGGGCCGCGGGCTGCACGTCGTGGTGGCCGTAGACCAGGACCGTCGGGGCGTCCGGGTCGCCGGACGGCCACTCGGCGAAGACCGCCGGGGCACCCGCCGTCTCCCAGACCTCGACCGCGGGGAAGCCGGTGCCGCGCAGGGCGCCGGCGAGCCACTCGGCGCTGCGCCGCACGTCGCCGGCCCGCTCCGGCTGCGCCGAGACGGACGGGATGCGCAGCCATTCGGCGAGGTCGCCGAGGAAGGCGGCACGGTGCCGCTCGATGAAGGCGCGTACGGGCTGGACGACGCTGTCCGGGGTCTCGCTCATGCTCCCGAGCCTATCCGGCGCCGGAGGGTGCCCCGCCCAGCAGGATCGCCTCCAGCTCCGCGCGGCCGGGCAGCCGGGCCGGACGGGCCACCTCGCCGGTCCGCACGTACACGAACGCGGCGGCCACCTCGCCCGGGTCCAGGCCGTGCTGCTCGGCCCAGGCGAGCCGGTACAGCGCGAGCTGGAGGGGGTCGGCGGTGCGGTGGTGGCTGGTCTTCCAGTCGACGATCTCGTACGCGCCGGACTCCGGGTCCCGGTAGACGGCGTCGATCCGGCCCCGGACCACCCGGCCCGCGAGGGTGAGGTGGACGGGGACCTCCACGCGGTACGGGGTGCGGCGGGCGTACGGGGTGCGGGCGAACGCCTCCTTGAGGGCCTCCAGGTCCCGCTCGTCGACGATCTCCGGCTCGCCCGCGAAGTCCTCGCCGCCGGGCAGCTCGTCCGGGCCGAGGAACGGCAGCGGCAGCTCCTCGAAGCGGGACTCCACCCAGGCGTGGAACCGGGTGCCGCGGCGGGCGGCGCGCTGCGGCGGCTTCGGCATGGGCCTGGCCAGCTCCTGCGCGAAGCCGTCCGGGTCCTCGGCGAGGCGTATCACCTGCGAGGCGGACAGGTACGCGGGCAGGACGACGTCCCGCGTGGTGGCGCGGGAGCGGCGCAGCTCGGCGGTGAGGGCGGCGAGGTCGCGGTCCCAGGAGGCGAGGGTGCGGAGCTCCTCCGGGGTGAGTTCGTGCGCCCTGGGGTGCGGGATCGCCTCCGGGACCCCGGCCGCGGGGTCGTCCGGCAGCCAGAGGCCGTCGGGGTCCGGGGCGGGGGGCTCCGCCGGGGCGGGGACCCGCAGCCGGGCCCGCACGGCGTCGGCCGCGCGCCTGCGCCACGCCAGTGCCTCCTCGTCCAGCGGCAGGGGCCAGGGGAGGTCGCCGGCGGACTCGGCGAGGAGCGGGTTCTCCTCGTCCGGTTCCGGTGCGGCGGCCCAGTGCTCGATGTCGCCGTGGCCCTTCGCGCAGTGGTCGTACAGGGCGCCCATGAAGTCGGAGGGGCCGCGGGGCTTCTTCTGGGAGGGGCCCCACCAGTGGGCGGAGGCGAGGAGGAGGGTGCGGGGGCGGGTGAAGGTGACGTAGCCGAGGCGGAGCTCCTCGGTGTGCTGGTGGTCCTTCATGGCGGCCTTGAAGGCCGACAGGGACTTGGCGTCCCAGGTGTCGAGGTCGGGGAGGGTGGCGGCGTCGCCGCGCAGGGCGTGCGGGAGGACCTGCGGCTGGGAGGTCCAGGACTCGCGCGCGCGGGCGGAGGGGAACTGGCCGGCGACCAGGCCGGGGACGGCGACGACGTCCCACTCCAGTCCCTTGGACTTGTGCGCGGTGAGGACCTTCACCGTGTTCTCGCCGCCCGGCAGGGCGTTGTCGAGGCCCTTCTCGAACTGGACGGCGGTGCGCAGGAAGCCGAGGAAGGCGAGGAGGCTCGCCTCCCCGTCGAGGGAGGCGAAGCCGGCGGCGACGTCCAGGAAGTTGCCGAGGGTCTCGCGGCGGCGGGCGGCGAGGGCGTGCGGGGAGGCCGACAGCTCGACCTCCAGGCCGGTGGCGGTCAGGACCCGGTGCAGGACGTCCATGAGGGGGTCGGCGAGGGAGGCGCGCAGGGAGCGGAGCTCGGCGGCGAGGTGGGCGAAGCGGACCCGGGCCTCGGCGGAGAAGGGCAGCCCGTCGTCGGGGTGCCCGCCGGCGTCGAGGAAGGTGTCGAGGGCGTCGGCGAGGGAGGTCACCTCGGCGGGGTCGACGCCCTCGACGGCGGCGGCGAGCCGCTGCGCGGGGTCGGGGTCGGCGTCGCCCCGGTGGACGAGGAGGCGGGCGCGGCGGCCGAGGAGTGCCAGGTCGCGGGCGCCGATGCGCCAGCGGGGGCCGGTGAGGAGGCGGACCAGGGAGGCGTTGGCCCCGGGGTCCTGGAGCACCTCGCAGACGGCGACGAGGTCGGCGACCTCGGGGAGGTGCAGCAGGCCGGAGAGGCCGACGACCTCGACGGGGACGTCCCGGGCGACGAGGGCGGCGTGGATCGCGGGGAAGTCGCCCGCGGTGCGGCACAGGATCGCCATGGAGCCGGGCTCGCGGCCGGTGCGGACGAGGTGGGCGAGGGAGTCGGCGAGCCAGTCGATCTCCTCGGTGTGGGTGGGCAGGAGCGCGATCCGGACGGTGCCGTCGGCCTCGGCCCCGGGGGCCGGGCGCAGCGCCTCCACGCCCGCGTGCATCGCGCGCAGGGGGGTGGCGAGGCCGTTGGCGAGGTCGAGGAGACGGCCGCCGCTGCGCCGGTTCTCGGAGAGGGAGTGGCGGCTCGCGGGGGTGCCGTCGGCGTGCGGGAAGTGCTCGGGGAAGTCGTCCAGGTTGGCCACGGAGGCGCCGCGCCAGCCGTAGATGGCCTGGCAGGGGTCGCCGACGGCGGTGACGGGGTGGCCGGTGCCCTGGCCGAAGAGCCCGGAGAGGAGCAGCCGCTGGGCGACGGAGGTGTCCTGGTACTCGTCGAGGAGGACGACCCGGAACTCGTCGCGGAGGATCGCGCCGACCTCGGGGCGGGTGGTGGCGAGCCGGGCGGAGAGCGCGATCTGGTCGCCGAAGTCGAGGAGGTCGCGGGAGCGCTTGGCGGCCCGGTAGAGGGTGACGAGTCCGGTGAGCTCGCGGCGGGCGGCGGTCGTCTCGGGGAGCTTGCGCAGGTCCTCGTTGGTGAGTTTCGCGCCGGCGAGGTCGGTGAGGAGCGCGGCGTCGTGCGCGAGGAGGTCGGCGGGCTCGACGAGGTGCTCGGCCAGCTCGGCGTCGAGGGCGAGGAGGTTCTCCACGAGGGCCGGGAAGGACTTGGTGAGGGCCGGGTAAGGGCCGGGGGCCTCGCGCAGCACGCGCGCGGCGAGCTGGAAGCGGGTGGCGTCGGCGAGGAGCCGGGAGGTCGGTTCGAGGCCGATGCGCAGGCCGTGGTCGGTGAGGAGCTGCCCGGCGAAGGCGTGGTACGTGGAGATGCGGGGCTCGCCCGGGGGATCGTCCGGATCCACCGGGTCGGGGTCGGTGACGCCCGCGCGGACGAGGGCGGTGCGGACGCGCTCGGCGAGCTCCCCGGCGGCCTTGTTGGTGAAGGTGAGGCCGAGGACCTGCTCGGGGGCGACCTGGCCGGTGCCGACCAGCCACACCACCCGGGCCGCCATCACCGTGGTCTTGCCGGAGCCGGCTCCGGCCACGATGACCTGCGGGGCGGGCGGCGCGGTGATGCAGGCCGTCTGCTCCGGGGTGAAGGGGATGCCGAGGAGCTCCTTGAGCTGCTCGGGGTCGGTGAGGCGCGCGGTCACCTTCAAGAGGCTAGCCGGACGGTCGGACATTCCCGTCCGGTGCGCCCGGGGGCCGCGCTCCTCAGACGGGGGAGCCCGGGTCGAGGCGGGACAGGTCGACGGTCTCGCCGGCGGGCGGGGCGGTGACCTTCACCGGGCGGTCGAAGTCGGAGAGGGTCATGGTGCCGGGTTCGTCGCCGCCGGTCCTGACGACCTCGCGGACGTACGGCTCGCCCTCCTGGGCGACGGAGACGGTGGTGGTCTCGTCGCCGTCCTTCTCGACGAGGGTCGCCACGGGGGTGCCGTCGACCTCGGCGTCGGGGCCGCGGGTGAGTCCCGCGCGGTCGGACCCGTCCTTGCCGAGGCCGTCGAGGAGGGAGTCGAGGTCGCAGACCTCGCTGAGGTCGCCGCTGCCGGCCTGGCCGGGGGCGATCTTGAGCCAGCGGCCCTGGATCAGCTCGATGACGGGGGCGATCCGGGACTCGGGGACGCCCTGGGAGGTCATGGAGGTCCGCCAGAACGCCTCGTCGCCCTTCATGTAGGTGATGCCGTCGAGGCGGCGGAGTTCGGCGGTGCCGTCGTCGATGCCGACGCGGCCCTTGCAGGAGCCCCGGTCGTCGACGGAGAAGTCCACGTCGAGCCGCTGCCCGTCGGCGACGACCCGGCCGGTCATGCGGAGGGAGTCCGCGGAACGGGTGGCGTCGACGGCCTTGTCGGCGATCCGGTCGGGGGCGAGCCCGTCGAAGGGATCCGGGGACGGGGCCGGGGCGGCGGCCCGGGCGGGGGTCTGCGGCGCCGTCGCCCAGGCCGCCGCGGGGGCGGGCCCCGCGACGGCGACGGCGGCGCAGACGACGGCCGCGGCGCGGAGCCGGGGACGGCGGGGGTGGCCGGACGGGTACCTCATAGGAGCCTCCTCGCCCCCCGGACCCTTTCCCCAGGGTCGCCCCGCGCGCGCGTGGCCGCTACTCGGTGCGGAGCGTCAGCCCTTGAGGGCTTCCTTCATGAGCTGCTCCATGTCCATGACCTGGTCGGCCGGCGGGGCGGTGACGGTGACCGGCTTGTCGTAGTCGCTCAGGGTGACGGTGCCCGGGTCGTCGCCGCCGGTGGTCACCACCCGGAGGACGTACGGCTTGGCGGAGTCGCGGGCCACGTACAGCGTGGTGTCGCCCTTCTTGGCGTCCTTGCCGGTGAGGACGACGGCCGGGGTGCCGTCCACGTCGGCGTCGGCGCCGCGGGTGAGACCGGTGGTCTTGGTCTCCTTCTCCATGTCCGCGAAGATCACCTTCAGGTCGCAGAACGTGTCGGAGTCGTCGGCCCCGGCGGCCTCGGCGGGGGACTTCATCCAGCGGCCCTGGAGCAGCTTGCCGAAGTCGGGGCCCTCCGAGGCGGCGTCCTCGCCACCGGTGGACGAGGTCCAGAAGGCGTCGTCGCCCTTGATGTAGAGGTCGCCGCCGGTGCCGACCATCTCGGCCTTGCCCTCGCCGGTCGTGGACATGGTGCCCTGACAGGAGCCCTTGGAGTCGACGGTGACGTCGACGGTGGTCTCCTTGCCGTCCTCCTTGCCCGCGCCCTTCATGTGGACGGAGGTGGCGGCCTTGGTGGTGTCGAGGGACTTCTTGGCGATGTCGTCCGCCGAGAGGCCCGCGAAGGGGTCGGCCGGCTTGTCGTCGCCCTTGCCGCAGCCCGTGAGGGCGAGGGTGGCGGTCAGGCAGATCGTCGCCGCGGCCCAGAGCTTCCGGTTGGCCCTCATGCACGTACTCCTCAAGCGTGTTCGAACGCGAATGTTCACAGGTTTTCTTCACGGGGACCTTATGTGGTGCCCCGCACGCACCGGCCCACCGGGGTGGACAAAGGATGTACAAACGGAAATGTGAGTCCGGTCACCCGGTGCTCAGTCGACGACCTGGCGGCCCTCGGGGCGGGCGCTGCACGCGGCGCGGAAGGAGCAGGTCTCGCAGTGCCGGCCGGTGGTCGGCGCGAAGCGCTCGTCGAGGACCCGGCCGGCGGCCGTGGCGAGCAGGTCGCCGATCCACTCCCCTTCCAGGGGCTGCTGGGCCTGCACCTTGGGCAGGGCGTCGCCGCCCTCCTTCTTGGGGGCGGCCTGGCGCAGCTGGACGAGTTCGGCGCCGCCGGGTTCGGGGCGGTCGCCGTCGAGGACGCCGTCGAGGGCGCCCTCGCGGACGGCGAGCTGGTAGACGGCGAGCTGCGGGTGGTGGGCGACCTCGTCCCGGGTGGGGGCGGCCTTGCCGGTCTTGAAGTCGACGACGTACGCCCGGCCCTGCTCGTCGGTCTCCACGCGGTCCATGGAGCCGCGGATGCGGACCTGGTACTCCCCCGCCTCCAGGGTGACGTCGAAGCCGTGCTCGGAGGCGGCGGGGGTGCGGCCGCCGCGGTCCATGACGTGCCAGCGCAGGAAGCGTTCGAGCGCCACGCGCGCGTGGCCCTTCTCCTGTTCGGACTTCCAGGGGGCGTCGAAGGCGAGGGCGTCCCACACGGTGTCCAGCCGGGCCATGAGGACGTCCAGGTCGGCGGGGGTGCGGCCGGAGGCGACCTCGTCGGCGAGGACGTGGACGACGTTGCCGAAGCCCTGGGCGGCGGAGGCCGGTTCGGCGGCCTTCACCTCGCGGCCGAGGAACCACTGGAGGGAGCAGGTGGCGGCCAGGTTCTCCAGGGCGCTCGGGGAGAGCGCCACGGGCCGGTCCCGGTCGCGCAGCGGCACGGCGGAGCGGGTGGGTTCGTGCAGGCCCCACCAGCGGTCCGGGTGGGCGGCCGGGACCATGGGCTGACCGTCCTCGTCGGTGAGGGCGGCCAGTTCGGCGAGGCGGTGGGCGGCGGCGTCCCGGAGCGCGGGCGAGGCGGCCGGGTCGACGGTGGTGGCGCGCAGCTCGGCGACGAGCGCGGAGACGGCGAGCGGGCGGCGGGGGCGGCCGGGCACGTCCTTCGGTTCGGTGCCCAGCTCGGTGAGGAAGCGGGAGGGCTGGTCGCCGTCCTCGGCGGGGGCCTTCACGGCGGTGACGACGAGCCGTTCGCGGGCGCGGGTGGCCGCCACGTAGAAGAGGCGGCGCTCCTCGGCGAGGAGGGCGCCCGGGGTGAGCGGTTCGGCGAGGCCGTCGCGGCCGATCCGGTCGGCTTCGAGGAGGGAGCCGCGGCGGCGCAGGTCCGGCCACACTCCCTCCTGGAGGCCCGCGACGACGACGAGGTCCCACTCCAGGCCCTTGGAGCGGTGGGCCGTCATCAGGCGGACGGAGTCCGGGCGGGTGTGCCGGCGGGTGAGGGTGTCGGCGGCGATGTCCTGGGCGTCGAGCTCTTCGAGGAAGTTGAGCACGCCCCGGCCGCCGAGCCGTTCCTCGGCGCGGGCCGCGGTCTCGAAGAGGGCGCAGACGGCGTCGAGGTCGCGGTCGGCGTTGCGGCCGGCGGGGCCGCCTCGGAGGGCGGCGCGCTCCAGGCGGGCGGGCCAGGGGGTGCCGCTCCACAGCACCCACAGGGCCTCCTCGGCGGTGCCGCCGTCGGCGAGCAGCCGCCGGGCCTCCTGGAGGAGCTTGCCGAGCCGCTGGGCGCCGCGGGCGTGGCCGGGGTCGTGGGCGGCGAGGCGTTCGGGCTCGGCGAGGGCGCGGGCGAGGAGGATGTCGGAGGGCGGCGGGAGCCGGTCGCCCGCGGCGCGCCGCTCGTCGCGGAGGGCGCGGCCGAGCCTCCTCAGGTCGGCGGGGTCGATGCCGGCGAGGGGGGAGGCGAGGAGTTCGAGCGCGGTTTCCGTGGGGAGCCAGGTGGGCTCCTCCGGTGCGGGACCCGCGGGTGCGGGTTCGTCCGGGGCGGGGGCGGGCTCGTCCGGGGCGGGGGCGGGGGCGGCCGCGGGCTCGGAGGACGGTGCGGCGCTGTGGTCGGCCACGGGCTCGGAGGACGGCGCGGGCTCGGAGGACGGCGCGGCGTCGTGGTCGGTCGCGGACTCGGGGGCCTGTGCGGCGTCGTGGTCGGTCGCGTCCCTCCGTTCCGCCCCCGCCGTCGGCAGGGCGGCTCCCGCCACCGCGCGGAGGGCCAGCAGGAGGGGGGCCACGGCCGGTTCGTGGCGGAGGGGGGTGTCGGCGGCGTCGGTCTCGACGGGGACGCCGGCCGAGGTGAGGGCGCGGCGGAGGGAGGGGAGGGCGGCGGCGGCGCGGGTGAGGACGGCCATCGACTGCCAGGGGACGCCGTCCTCCAGGTGGGCGCGGCGCAGCAGGTCGGCGATGTTCTCGGCCTCGGCGGAGGCGGTCGGGTAGGTGTACGCCTCGGCCCGGCCGCCGTCCCGTACCGGCGTCAGTTCGCGGTGGGCGCGGACCTTCTCGGCGGGCAGCCGGGTCATCGGCATCCGGCGGGTGAGCTGCCGGGTGGCGGCGAGGAGGTCCGCGCCGGAGCGGCGGGAGGTGCCGAGGACGCGGACGGGGGCCCCTCCGAAGGCGGCGGGGAAGTCGAGGATGCCGTTGACGTCGGCGCCGCGGAAGGCGTAGATCGACTGGTCGGGGTCGCCGAGGGCGACGACCGTGTTCCGGCCGCCGCCGGTGAGCGCGGTGAGCAGCCGGACCTGGGCGGGGTCGGTGTCCTGGTACTCGTCGACGTAGACGGCGTCGTACGCGGGCAGGGTGGTCCGCTCGGCGAGCAGGACCGCCCGGTGGACCAGTTCGGTGTAGTCGAGGACGCCCTGGAGGTCGAGGACGTCGAGGTACTCGGCGAGGAAGCCGGCGGCGGCCTTCCAGTCGGGGCGGCCGACGCGTTCGGCGAAGCGGCGCAGTTCGTCGGGGCCGAGGCCGAGCTCGCGGGAGCGGGCGAGGACGGCGCGGACCTCGTCGGCGAAGCCGCGGGTGGTGAGGCAGGCACGGAGTTCGTCGGGCCAGCGGACGCCCGCGAGGTCGCCCCGTTCGAGGTCGATCTGGCCGGCGAGGAGCTCGCGGACGGCGAGGTCCTGCTCGGGGCCGGAGAGCAGCCGGAGGGGTTCGGCGAAGAGCTCGGCGTCCTGGTGGGCGCGGACGAGGGCGTAGCAGTACGAGTGGAAGGTGGTGGCCTGGGGCGGGCGGCGGCCGCCGAGCCGGGTGGCCATCCGGTCGCGGAGTTCGACGGCGGCCTTGCGGCTGAAGGTGAGGACGAGGATCCGCTCGGGGTCGGCGCCCCGCTCCATGCGGGCGGCGACGGCCTCCACCAGCGTCGTCGTCTTGCCGGTGCCGGGTCCGGCGAGGACGAGGAGCGGTCCCCGGTCGTGCTCAACCACCGCCCGCTGCGCTGCGTCCAGCTGAGGGGGATCCACCGGGGCCGGGGCCGTGCGCACCAGCCGGTACGCGCCGGGGGTCCGCTGCCGGCCCGCTCCCGGGTACGGCTGTCCCTGGTGCGGCGGCGTCGGCCGGGTGGTGGAGGAGGAACTCACGTGGTGGGCCGGTCCTGGTCGGTGGTGACGTGGTGCGGGTGGCGCCGGTGACGGCGGCGCGCGGAGCGGTACGGGCCCCGGCACGCGCGCGGGCACACGGCAGCGCGCGGTCCCGGGTCCGTACCGCTCCGCGCGCCGTCGCCGGACCGGTCGCGCCCGCCGACGTTACGCGAAACCGGGCCGCCGCGGGGCCCGGTCTCCCGGACCGGACGGCCCCGGCACCCCGCCCCACCGGGCCCGCGGGGGCCCGTGTGAGATCCCGCACGCCCGCCTCCGGAGCCGTGCCGTCCGGGACCTGGCTCCCGGACGCCGGACCCTCAGGCGTCGGGCCCCGCGCGGTCCGGCTCACCCGGGGCGGTCCCGTCCGGGGCGGTCCCGTCCCAGCGGGCCCGGCGCATGTCGATCCTCGGGAGGTGGTCCCCGGCGGACGGGCCGCGTTCGCGCAGGGGGGTGCCCTCGGCGCGGTAGTGGCCGAGGGCCCGCAGCTCGTGGCCGGGCAGCAGGGTGCCGTCGGAGCGGACGACGCGCCACCACGGGGCGGCCCCGCCGTAGAGCGCCATCACGCGGCCGACCTGGCGGGGGCCGCCCTCGCCGAGCCACTCGGCGACGTCGCCGTACGTCATCACGCGGCCCGGCGGAATGCCGTCGGCGACGTCGAGCACCGCCTCCGCGTAGGGGGGCAGCTCCCCCTCCTGGGCGGAGTCGTCCGCTCCGCCCGCTGCGGTCTGCCCCATGGGTCCCTCCCGGCTCGTCCGTCACATCCTGCCTCACCGCACCGACATGGCCCTGATGCCTCCGCGGGGCGGTTCTTCGTGCCACCATCGTGCGGGCGGTGACTGGTGATACGAGATCGACAGCGGCAGACGCAAGCAGAAGTACGCGCAGAGACGGACATGGTGATGGGTCAGGACACACAGCCTCCGGGTGAGGCTCGGCCCGACGTGCCCGAGCGGGTCTCCGGCGACGAACCGCTGCTCGCGGCCCGTGTCCACCGGCCCTCCGACCTGATGCGCCTGCTCGCCGGGGTGCTCGCCATCGCCGTCGTCCTCGCCATCGCCGCCTTCGCCCACGGCACCACCTCCGGCCTGGAGCAGGACATCAACAAGGGGGCGGTCGGCGCCCCCGACGTCTTCGTCAAGATCGCCGGGCTCGTCTCGTCGATCGCGATCCTGGTGCTGCCGGTGGCGTTCGCCATCGAGCGGCTGGTGAAACGGGACGGGCTGCGGATCGCCGACGGCGTGCTCGCGGCCGTCCTCGCGCACGGCGTCACCCTCGCGATCGACCTGTGGGTGGCGAAGGCCGCCCCGGACACCATCCAGGACGCGCTGACCCAGCCGGCGAGCGGCGGCGGGCTGACGGACCCGGTGCACAACTACCTCGCGCCGGTGATCGCGTACATGACGGCCGTGGGGATGGCCCGCAGACCGCGCTGGCGGTTCTCGCTGTGGCTGGTGCTGCTGCTCGACGCCTTCACCATGCTGGTGGCCGGCTACACCACCGCCTTCTCGATCATCCTCACCGTGCTGATCGGCTGGACGGTGGCGTACGGCACGCTGTACGCGGTCGGCTCGCCGAACGTCCGGCCGACCGGCCAGACCCTCCTCGCCGGACTGCGCCGGGTCGGCTTCCGGCCGGTGACGGCGCTGCGCGCGGAGGAGATGCCGGAGACCGCGGAGAGCGGGGACCGGGGCCGCCGGTACCTCGTGACGCTGGAGGAGGGCGCGCCGCTGGACGTGACGGTCGTGGACCGGGAGCAGCAGGCGCACGGCTTCTTCTACCGGCTGTGGCGGCGGATCACCCTGCGGACGGTGACCACCCGCCGCTCGATCGTCTCGCTGCGGCAAGCCCTGGAGCAGGAGGCGCTGCTCGCGTACGCGGCGATCGCGGCGGGGGCGAACGCGCCGAAGCTGATCGCCACCTCGGAGCTGGGGCCGGACGCGGTGATGCTCGTGTACGAGCACATCGGCGGGCGGAGCCTGGACTCGCTGGACGACGACGAGGTCACCGACGAGCTGGTGCGCAGCGCGTGGCGACAGGTGCGGGCGCTCCAGTCGCGGCGGATCGCGCACCGCAGGCTGTCGGGGGACGCGATCCTGGTGGATCGTTCCGGCAGGGTGTTCCTGACGGATCTGCGGGGCGGCGAGATCGCGGCGGGCGATCTGGTGCTGCGGATGGACATCGCCCAGTTCCTGACCACCCTGGGCCTGCGGGTCGGGGCGGAGCGGGCGGTGGCGGCGGCCGTGGAGGTGCTGGGTCCGGACGCGGTGGCGGACTGTCTGCCGCTGCTCCAGCCGATCGCGCTGAGCCGGTCGACCCGTGCCACCCTGCGCAGGCTGGCGCGGGAGCGTTCGCAGCGGGAGCGGGAGGCGGTCCTCGCGGCCTCCGAGGCGGCGAAGCGGGAGCGGGAGCGGGCCAAGGCCGCGGCGCACGCGGGGCTGCCGGCGGCCGGGGCCGACCCGAAGGCCGAGAAGGCCGAGAAGAAGGCCGACAAGAAGGCGGAGAAGCGGGCGCTCGACGAGGCCCTGGACGAGGCCCGCGAGGAGGACCTGCTCGCGCAGATCCGCCGGCAGGTGCTGCTGATCCGGCCGCAGGCCCCGGTGGAGCCGGTGCGGCTGGAGAGGATCAAGCCGCGGACGCTGATCTCGATGATCGCGGGTGCGGTCGCCGCGTACTTCCTGCTGTCGCAGATCGCCCGGACGCCGCTGTCCACGATCGGCGAGGCGGACTGGCGGTGGGTGGCGGCGGCGGTGTTCTTCTCCTCGTTCAGCTACGTGGCGGCGGCGATGAGCCTGCTCGGCTTCGTGCCGGAGCGGGTCGGGTTCTGGCGGACGGTGGTGGCGCAGGTCGCCGGTTCGTTCGTGAAGATCGTCGCCCCGGCGGCGGTCGGCGGCGTCGCGCTCAACACCCGCTTCCTCCAGCGCGCGGGCGTGCGCCCGGGGCTCGCGGTGGCGAGCGTCGGCGCCTCGCAGCTCTTCGGGCTGGGGGCGCACATCCTGCTGCTGCTCTCCTTCGGCTATCTGACGGGCACCGAGAAGTCGCAGTCGTTCACCCCGTCGAGGACGGTCATCGCGGGTCTGCTGACGGTCGCGGTGCTGGTGCTCGTGGTGACGGCGATCCCGTTCATGCGGAAGTTCGTCTCGACCCGGCTGCGGTCGCTCTTCGCGGGCGTGGTGCCGCGCATGCTGGACGTGCTCCAGCGGCCGATGAAGCTGGTGACGGGCATCGGCGGGATGCTGCTGCTGACCGGTGCGTTCGTCCTCTGCCTGGACGCGTCGATCCGGGCCTTCGGGCACGGGAACGTGTCGATCAGCTACGCGAGCGTGGCCGTGGTCTTCCTCGCGGGCAACGCCCTGGGCTCGGCGGCGCCGACGCCCGGCGGCGTCGGCGCGGTCGAGGGCGCGCTCACCCTCGGCCTGGTCACGGTGGGCCTGCCCTTCGAGGTCGCCACCCCGGCGGTCCTCCTCTACCGGCTGCTGACCCTGTGGCTGCCGGTCCTGCCGGGCTGGATCTGCTTCAACTGGCTGACGAAGCGGGAGGCGCTGTAGCCCGCGCCCTCCGGCCGCGTCCTCCGGCTCACCCGTGGAGGGCGACGAGGAAGCCGAGCAGCAGCACCGAGCAGCCGACCTCGGCGGCGCCCACCACCGCCACCTTCAGGCCCCGGCCGGGCAGGACGGCGGCGCGGGCGAGGTAGCAAGCAGAGGGGACGGCCAGCCAGGGGTCCAGCAGGGCCGCCGCGACCAGCGCCGCCGCGTGGTGGGCGACCGAGCCCCTGCGGTACGCCTCCGACCGCCGCTCGCGGATCATCGTCTTCACGTACGGGACGGTGCCGGCGAAGTACAGCAGGCAGGCGAGCGCGGGGGCGAGCCCCTCGGCGAGCGTGCCGCCGCCCGCCCGGTGGGCGACGAGCAGCATCCCGCAGGCGGGGACGACGGCGGCGAGGCCGTTGACGAGGGCCCGCTCCCGGTTGCGGCGGGCGTGGAGGACGTTCACCGCGAGGAAGGGCGCCATGAGGGCCGCGGCGACGAGCAGCCACGGGGCCGCGGCCAGGAGCGGCAGGCCGAGGGCGAGCGCGGCGGTGGCGAAGGCCAGGGCGGGGCGGTGGTGCCGTGCGGCGGCCCGGGGGTTGCGGGAGGCGCGTCGGAGCCGTACCCACTGCTCGGCGTGGCCGCCTGCGTCGCCTCGGGCCTGCGGGCGGCGGAGACGGTGGCGGGAGCGGGAGCGGTGACGATGCCGGGGCGGACGCCGGGGGCGGGGACGATGCCGGGAGCGGCGCAGGCGTCGGGGCCGGGGCCGCGGGGCCGCTGACCGCGTCGGCCGGACACCCGCTTGGGGGTGCGTCCCGCGCGGGGACGGGGCGGGCGGCGGAGCATGAGGGCATGCCGATCTCCGCCGCCCAGCGCGCCGCCGCCCTCACCGCCTCCGCCGTCCTGCTCCTGGCCGGCTGCTCGGACGACTCCGGCGACGGGACCCCGGCGGCCGCCCGCCCCACCGGCACCGGCGGCCTGTCGGCGCTGACGGAGCAGAGCCTCGAATGGGCCGCCTGCCCGCCGCCGTCCGCGGCGGAGGGCGGCGGCGACGCCCCCACCCCGCTGCCCGGCGGCGCGGCCTGGCAGTGCGCCTTCCTCAGGACGCCGCTGGACTGGTCGTGGCCCGAGGGCGAGACGATCGAGCTGGCGCTGATCCGGGCGCGGGCGAAGGACACGCCCCGGCGGATCGGTTCGCTGGTCTTCAACTTCGGCGGTCCCGGCGGCTCCGGCGTCACCGGCCTGCCGGGCTTCGCCCAGGACTACGAGTCCCTGCGCTCCCGCTACGACCTGGTCTCCTTCGACCCGCGCGGCGTCGGCCGCAGCGAGCCCGTGGAGTGCGCCACCGACAAGGAGCTGGACGCCTACTACGCGCTGGACTTCACCCCGGACGACCAGGCCGAGGAGCGGACGCTGTCCGACGCGCAGAAGAGGTACGCGGCGGGCTGCGAGAAGGACGCCGGCGAGGTCCTGCCGCACGTCGGCACGGAGAACGCGGCCCGGGACATGGACCTGCTGCGCCAGGTCCTCGGCGACGACAAGCTGCACTACTTCGGCATCTCGTACGGCACCGAGCTCGGCGGCGTCTACGCCCACCTCTTCCCGGAGCGGGTGGGCCGGGCCGTCTTCGACGCCGTCGTCGACCCGGACGCGGGCGTCGAGGAGGGCGCCCTCGGCCAGGCGAAGGGCTTCCAGCTGGCGCTGGACAACTTCGCCCAGGACTGCGTGGACCGGGGCGACGAGTGCGCGCTGCCGGGCTCGACGGTCGCCGAGGTCGAGAAGGGCGTGACCGACCTCCTGGCCCGGCTCGACGAGGAGCCGATCGCCGGCATCGGCAGCCGGAAGCTCACGCAGACCCAGGCCACCAACGGCATCGCCCAGTCGCTGTACTCGAAGGACTTCTGGCCCTATCTGGAGCAGGGCCTGGAGGCCGCGGACGGCGGCGACGGCGCGCTGCTGCTGGCCCTGTCCGACTCCATGAACGGGCGCGGCGAGAACGGCAGCTACAGCAACATCCAGGCCGCCAACGCCGCCATCAACTGCGTCGACTTCCAGGAGCGCTACACCCTCGGCCAGGCGAAGGAGCGGCTGCCCGGGTTCCGCGAGGCGTCCCCGGTCTTCGGCGACTTCATGGGCTGGGCCCTGTCGAGCTGTTCGCAGTGGCCAGTGCCGGGCCTGTGGGAGCACCCGGACGTGTCGGCGCCCGGCTCGGCGCCGATCCTGGTGGTCGGCAACACCGGCGACCCGGCGACCCCGTACGAGGGCGCCCGCGCGATGGTGAAGGCGCTGGGCGACGGCGTCGGCGTGGAGCTGACGTACGAGGGCGAGGGCCACGGCGCGTACAACGGCGGCAGCGGCTGCGTGAAGAAGGCCGTCGACGGCTACCTCCTGGAGGGGAAGGTGCCCGCCTCCGGGACCGTCTGCAAGTGACGGCCGCCCACGCGTGACGGCCGTCCGCACGCGACAGCCGTCTGCGAGGAGCGGAGGGCGGGGCGCGGGACGGCCGGAGGGCCCCGGACCGTCACCCGGTCCGGGGCCCTCCGCGCGCCGTCGCGCCGCCGTTCCTAGTAGACCGGCTTCTCGGGCTCGATCTGGTGGACCCAGCCGATGACGCCGCCGCCGACGTGCACGGCGTCCGCGAAGCCCGCGGACTTGAGCACGGCGAGGACCTCCGCGCTGCGGACACCCGTCTTGCAGTGCAGGACGATCTTCTTGTCCTGCGGCAGGTCCTGGAGGGCGTTGCCCATCAGGAACTCGTTCTTCGGGATCAGACGGGCACCGGGGATCGAGACGATCTCGTACTCGTTGACCTCGCGGACGTCGATGATGTCGATGTTCTCGCCCTCGTCGATCCACTCCTTGAGCTGCTTCGGAGTGATCGTGGAGCCGAGCGCCGCCTCCTGGGCCTCCTCGGACACGACGCCGCAGAAGGCCTCGTAGTCGATGAGCTCGGTGACGGTCGGGTTCTCGCCGCAGACCGCGCAGTTCGGGTCCTTGCGGACCTTCACCTGGCGGTACTGCATCTCCAGGGCGTCGTAGATCATCAGGCGGCCGACCAGCGGCTCGCCGATGCCGGCGAGGAGCTTGATGGCCTCGTTGACCTGGATGGAGCCGATGGACGCGCAGAGCACGCCCAGGACGCCGCCCTCGGCGCAGGAGGGGACCATGCCCGGCGGCGGGGGCTCCGGGTAGAGGCAGCGGTAGCAGGGACCGTGCTCGGACCAGAAGACGGAGGCCTGGCCGTCGAAGCGGTAGATCGAGCCCCACACGTACGGCTTGTTCAGCAGCACGCAGGCGTCGTTCACCAGGTAGCGGGTGGCGAAGTTGTCGGTGCCGTCGACGATCAGGTCGTACTGGCTGAAGATGTCCATCACGTTGTCGGCTTCCAGCCGCTCCTCGTGAAGGACCACGTTCACGTACGGGTTGATGCCGAGCACGCTGTCGCGCGCCGACTCCGCCTTGGACCGGCCGATGTCGGCCTGGCTGTGGATGATCTGGCGCTGGAGGTTCGACTCGTCGACCTCGTCGAACTCCACGATGCCGAGCGTGCCGACACCGGCCGCGGCCAGGTACATGAGGGCCGGCGAGCCGAGGCCGCCGGCGCCCACGGCGAGCACCTTGGCGTTCTTGAGCCGCTTCTGCCCGTCCATGCCCACGTCGGGGATGATCAGGTGGCGGGAGTACCTGCGGACCTCGTCTACGGTGAGCTCGGCAGCCGGCTCGACCAGGGGTGGCAGCGACACGGGGACTCCGTTGGTCGGTATGTCAGTACGGTTGTTCTCCCCGTAACACTGCCACGCCCCTCCTCATTCCGAGACACCCGGTCCGATACGCGAGACGATTTCGTCCCAGTAGCCGGGCAGCGAGTGAAATGCGCTGTTTCGTCCCCCGGGTCCGCCGAGACCGCCTGGGCCGCCGAGGCCGCCGGGCCTTCCGGGTCCCCCGGAGGGCACGAGCCCCCCGGCCGCCCCCGTCCCTCCCGGGCGGTCGGTGAAGAAGATGGTGCCCGCGCCCTGCCAGCGGGCGATCCGCAGCGCCTCGTCGAGGTGGGTGCGCGGCACCCCGTGGACGAAGTGCGCGAACTTCCCCTCCGGGTGGTCCGCCGTCCACTCGGCCACCTGCGACCAGCGGTAGTCCGCCCAGGCGCCGGAGAAGGTCACGAGCTGGTCCGCCGCCTCCGCGTAGCCGGGGTGCGGATGGCTGCCCTGGCCCAGGACGAGGTGGGAGTCGCCGCCGAGGAGCGCCGACAGGGTCGCCGTGGTCCTCCTCACTCCGGGCAGGTCCGTCCGGTCCGTGGGACAGCGGTCCAGGTAGAAGCCGCCGACCCGGTACCAGTCGACGAAGCGCTGGGCCTGCGACACCAGCTCGCCGAAGGGCCGCGAGCCGTGGGCCAGGTCCAGGTGCCCGAGGACCCGCACGCCCGCGTGGCGCAGCCTCCCGGCGGCCTCCAGGCAGTGCGGGTCGGGGCGGCTGCCGGGGCCGTCGGAGACGTTGAGCACCGCCCAGTGGACGGGGGTGCCGGGCCGGGCCAGTTCGGCCCACTCGACCGGGGCGAGCAGCGGGTGGGCGTAGCCCGGGGCGCCCACGCCGAGCGCCCGGACCGTGCCGGCGGCGGTCAGATGCGACACGCCGCCTCCATCCAGATGTCGGCGAGCGACTCCTCCAGGTTGATCCGGGGGCGCCAGCCGAGCCGGTCCCGGGCGGTGCGCACGTCGGCCTGCTGCCAGGGCCCGCAGCCGTCGGGGTACGGGAAGGGGGCGGAGGCCAGCTGTTCGGCGATGGTCGCCTCGGTGCGCGGGGCGCCGATGACGGGCCGCTGCGGCATGCCGTGCGGGGCGTCGACCTCGTGGAGGTTGCCCGCGTAGCCGGCGACCCTGGCGAGGACGGCGGCGGCGTCGCGGAGCCGGACGGCCCGTCCCGTACCGATGTTGACGACGCCCTGGGCGGCGGACAGGGAGGCGGCGTGGACGGCGCGGGCCACGTCCCGGACGTCCACGAAGTCCCGCTGCACGCCGAGGCCGCTGAGCTTGAGTTCGCCGTCGCCGGCCTGCATGGCGCGGCGCATCGCCTCGGCGAGCCGGCCGAGCGGGGAGCCGGCCGGGGTGCCGGGGCCGACCGGCGAGAAGACCCGCAGGACGACGGCGTCGAGGCCGGAGCCGAGGACGAGTTCGGTGGCGGCGAGCTTGGAGACCCCGTACGGGCCGCCGGGGCGCGGCACCGCGTCCTCGGCGGTGGAGGAGCCGGGCTGGCTGGGCCCGTACTCGGAGGCGCAGCCGACCTGGACGAGCCGGGCGCCGCAGCCGCTGCGGCGCAGGGCCTCGCAGACGGTGGCGACGGCGACGGTGTTGTGCCGGGTCAGCTCGCGGGCGCCGCCGCGGGTGGCGCCCGCGCAGTTGACGACCACGCCGGGGTGGACGGCGTCCAGGAAGCGGGTGAGCGCTCCGGGGCTGCCGGTGGCGAGGTCGAAGCGGACGTCGGCGTCGTCGCCGCGGCCGAGGGCCGTGAGGTGGACCGCCGGGTCGGCGAGCAGCCGGTCGGCGACGAAGCGGCCGATGAAGCCGTTGGCTCCGAGCAGTAGCACCCTCATCGTGCGGCCCCTTCGTGCCGACCGGCCGGTGCTGGGGAGTGAGGGGTCATGGTCTTCGTTCTCCTTGGGGTGATGAGTCGGGGGCCGGGCGCCCGCGGCGTCGGCTCCGCGGGAACACCGGGGTCAGGGGGTGGTGTGGGCCGAGGCCCGGGTGAGGACGGTGGTGGCGTGGGCCAGCAGGCCGAGCGCGGCGGCTCCGCAGGCGAGCGCGGGGAGGGCGCCCGGGCCCCAGGCGGCGACAGCGGTCCGCACGGGGACGGCGAGCGCGTCGAAGCCGGGGAGGGGGAGCCGGGCGGCCAGCACGCTCGCGACGCCGAGGACTTCGGCGGCGCAGGCGGCGGCGAGGGCGGCGGCTGCCGTCCCGGGGTGTCCGTGGACGGCGAGCAGCCGGGCGAGGAGGAGCAGGGAGCCGAGGGCGAGCGGTCCGGCGGCGGGGCCGGTGGGCGCGAGCAGCACGGCGAGGGCGGCGAGGTGGAGGAGGACGGCGGCGAGCAGCCACGCGCGCGCGCCGGCGGCGAAGTCGGCGAGGCCGCGGCCGGTGGCGATCCGGCGGCGGGCCCGGTCGGCGAAGAGGCGGGCGCACCAGGCGGCGGGCACGACGGCGAGCGCCAGCCCGAGGAGCGGGCCGGGGGTCAGCTCCCAGCCGTCGTCGGGGCCGCCGACGAGCACCTGTGCCAGGAACCCGTCGCCCGCGACGGCGTACGCGAGGAGCCACAGGGTCCAGAGCCGGGCTGCGGGCGCGGCGGCCTCGGCGCGCAGCGGGCCGCGCCGGACGGCGAGGACGAGCGCGGCGGCGAGGCCGAGCGCCCCCGCGGTCCCGGCGGCGAGCAGGGCGGCGCCGTGGAGGTGCGCGAGGGCGGGCACCAGCAGGGCCGCGGCGGCACCGGGGGCGAGCGCGGCGAGCACCCACGGGGCGCGGGGCTCCGGGGCCTCCTCGGCGGGGGCGGCCTCCTGGTGCCGGCGGGGCACGCGCGCGTACAGCTCCTCGGCGAGGGAGAAGACGTCGCGGTGCCGGTGGCGGGCGGCGGTCCGGTCGGTGAACCCCAGCGCTTCGAGCCCGGCGGCGATCTCCAGCGGGTCGACGGCGCGGGCGCACAGCTCCCGGTGCCGGTGCATGAGCACCTTGACGGGGTCCCCGCCGCGCCGCCCCTTCCCGGCGGGGGCCTCGGCGACGGCCTCGACGACGGGCTCGGGCGGGGCACCCCAGGCGATCCCGGGACCGGGGGCCACGGGGCCGCCGGGGTCTCCGGCCTCTCTGGAGAGCGGGGCGGGCGTGGGTACGGGGGCAGGCTCGGGTACGGGGGCGGGTTCGGGTGCGGAGTCGAGCGCGGACTCCGCCGGA
Organism: Streptomyces filamentosus; assembly: GCF_014654895.1. GTDB lineage: Bacteria > Actinomycetota > Actinomycetes > Streptomycetales > Streptomycetaceae > Streptomyces > Streptomyces filamentosus. The sequence continues at coordinate 1,467,651 of NZ_BNBE01000001.1, forward strand.
CCGGGCTCGTGCCCGGCCTCCGGAGCGGCCCCGGCCCCGGGCTCGTCCCCGGAGGCTCCGTCGCCGTCCACCGGTCCGTCGCCGTCCGCCGATTCTTCGCCGTCCGCCGATTCCTCCCCGTCCGCCGGCCCGTCCTCGGGCGCGGCTTCCGGTCCGGCGGCGGCCCGGGGCCGGGCGGGCGGGGTCGGGCGGGGCGGGCCGAAGGCGGAGAGGAGGTCGTCGAGGGCGGTCGCCCCGGCGGGGAACGGTTCCGGGCCGGGGCGGGGGTCGGCGTGGAGGTCGAGGGTGGGGAGCGGGCTCGCGGGCCCCGGGGCTATGGCGGGGGGTGCGGGTTCCGTGTCCGCCGCGGGGGCGCCGAGGAGGGCCTCGGAGCGGGCGTCCCAGGCTCCGGGGCTCGTCGGGGCGGCGGGGCCGCGCATGGGGGTGCCTCCTTCAGGCATCGGGGGCTCCTGTGCCCGCGGGGACGGCCTTCGGCGTCCAGCTGCCGGGGAGGTGGGCCTCGGCGGGGTGGGCGAAGGGCACGTCGGAACCGCCGCGGTGGCGTGCGGGCGCGTGGGAGAGGAGCTCCAGATAGATGCCGCGGAACGCGGCGAGGTTCTGGTCGACGGTGAAGAGTTCGAGCGCGCGGGCGCGGGCGGCGGCGCCGAGCCGGTGGCGGCGGCCGGGGTCGCGCAGCAGCGCGAGGCAGGCGTCGGCGAGCGCGCGGGGGTTGCGCGGGGGGACGACGAGTCCGGTGCCGCCGATGATCTCGACGACCGCGCCGACGTCGGTGGAGACGGTGGCGCGGGCGCAGAACATGGCCTCGACGAGGCTGGCGGGGAAGCCCTCGACGGTGCTGGAGAGGACGACGACGGCGGCGGAGGCGTAGACGTCCTCCAGGGTGGGGGCCTCGGGGCCGCCGAGCTCCTCGAAGGAGACGGGGTTCTCTCCGACGGCGTGGGCGCCCGTGGCCTCGTCGGGGAAGAGCTGGGCGGCGAGCGCGGCGCACTGCGCGAGGTAGGCGCAGGGGTCTCCGTCCCCGCCGGGCCCGGCCGGCTCGGCGGGGACGGAGACGATCCGCAGCCGGGTGCCGGGCTGCCGGGCGCGGAGGTCGGCGAAGGCGTGGAGGAGGGCGACGAGGTCCTTGGCGGGCTCGACCCGGCCGATCCACACGAGGGTGCCGGGCTCGCCGCTCTCCTCGTCCTCGCCGACCTCGGCGAAGCGCTCGGCGGGCATGCCGGGGTGGACGGTGCGGACCCGGTCGCGGCCGGCGCCGAGCCGTTCCTGCCAGCGGCGGGCGTGGGCGTTGCCCGGGGTGAGGAGGTCGGCGGCGCGGTACGTCTCCCCCGCGAGGCGGCCGTGGAGGGCGGCGAGCAGGGTGCGCAGGGCGGTGGAGCGGCCGTCGGCGCCGGGCCCGGCGAGGTAGTGGGAGCGCAGGCCGACGCCGTACTCGGTGACGAGGAGCGGGGTGCCGAAGAAGCGTTTGGCCAGGAGGCCGGGGAGGGCGACGGGGCCTCCGGCGGTGGCGTGGCAGAGGTCGGCGGCGCCGAGCGCGGTCTCGTCGTACCAGTCGAGGGAGAGGGGGCGCAGGGCCCGCTCCAGGTGGTCGGCGAAGGCGAGGAGGTCGCGGAGTCCGGCCGCGGCGGCGGCCCGGCGGGCGCGGGGGGCGCGGCAGGCGTCCTCCAGGAGGCGGACGGCCTCGTCGGAGCGGAGCGCGCCGGGCAGTCCGCCGCGGTCGCGGGCGAGGTCGGCGAGGGCGCCGAGGCCGGTGGCGAAGGCGTGCGCGGGGTCGTCCCCGGCGGCCGGTCCGGGGGCGTGCCCGGGGGCGTCCTCGGCGGTGAGGCCGGTGGCGAGGGCGTGGAAGGCCTCGGCGAAGCGGCGGCGGTCGCGGCGGCCGTGCGCGCGGCGGGCGGCGCGGGGGTGCGGTCCGGCGGTCGGGGCGCCCTCGCCGGCGGCGGGGACGGGCCGGACGTGGGGCGGCAGCGGGGCCGCGGGGAGGGGGCCGCCCACGGCGTACAGGTCGAAGTCGTGGGGCGCGAGGCCGTGGACGAGCCGCTGCCACCAGGCGCCGGTGTCACCGGAGGCGCACGGGGTACCACCCTCCGTGATCAGTCCGATCCGCACGCGCACCCACCCCCGGTCCTCTTCGACGGCGCCCACCGGTCCCGTCGGTGGCGCGCGCTGGTCTCCCTGGCGGGTCTCCCGTCCCGGGAATCCCGCAGCGGGAAGAACGTAAGCGCAGGGACCGGTGGCGCGACGGACGGTTGTCCGTCGCACCACCGGAAGGGGTGAATGCACGTAACTTTCGCCGTCCGGTCGCGTTCGGTCGCGCTACGCGTCGGGCGGGTGACGGAAGGTCAGGTTCCGGCGGGTTCGGGGTGGCGGGCGCGGTGGGCGCGGCGGTCCTCGGCGAGGGCCGGGTCGAGGGCGGGGACGGCGGCGAGGAGCCGCCGGGTGTAGGGGTCGCGGGGGGCGTCGTAGACCTGTGCCGCGTCGCCCTGTTCGACGATCCGGCCGGCCCGCATGACGGCGACGCGGTCGCTGACCCGGCGGACGACGGCGAGGTCGTGGGCGATGAAGACGAGGCCGAGGCCGAGTTCGGCCTGGAGGTCGGTGAGCAGGGCGGTGACCTGGGCCTGGGTGGTGACGTCGAGGGCGGAGACGGGTTCGTCGCAGACGATGACACGGGGTTCGGCGGCGAGGGCGCGGGCGATGCCGACGCGCTGGCGCTGGCCGCCGCTGAACTCGTGCGGGTAGGCGTCGTACCGGTCGGGGTCGAGGCCGACCCGGTCGAGGAGGTCGCGGACGCGGGCGCGGACCCGCGCCTCGCTCCCGCCCGGGGGGACGAAGTCGGCGACGGAGGCGCCGATGGTGCGGCGGGGGTTGAGGGAGGAGGCGGGGTCCTGGAAGACGAGCTGGAGTTCGCGCCGGAAGGGCCGCAGTCCCCGTTCGTCCAGACGGCCGATCTCGGTGCCCCGGTAGCGGAGTTCGCCGCCGGTGGGGTCGAGGAGGCGGACGAGCATCCGGCCGAGGGTGGTCTTGCCGCTGCCGGACTCGCCGACGAGGCCGAGGGTCTCGCCCGCGCGGAGGGTGAGGGAGGCGTCCTCGACGGCGGTCACGGCGCTCCTGCCGCGTCCGAACTCCCGCCGCAGACCGGTCGCTTCGAGGAGCAGCTCGCCCTTCGCCGGGGCGGCGGGGGTGCGGGCCGGTCCGTCGAGGCGGGGCACGGCGTCGAGCAGCCGCCGGGTGTACGGGGCGGCGGGGGCGGTCAGGACGCGGGCGACGGGGCCGCGTTCGACCTCGCGGCCGCCGCGCATGACGAGGACCTCGTCGGCGCTCTCGGCGGCGACGCCGACGTCGTGGGTGACGAGGAGGAGGGCGGTGCCGGTCTCGTGGCGGAGCTCGTGGAGGAGGTCGAGGATCTGGGCCTGGACGGTGACGTCGAGGGCGGTGGTGGGTTCGTCGGCGACGATCAGCCGGGGGTCGCAGGCGAGGGCCATGGCGAGCAGGGCCCGCTGGCGCATGCCGCCGCTGAACTCGTGCGGGCGGGAGCGGGCCCGGCGGGCCGCGTCGGGGATGCCGACGCGGCCGAGGACCTCGACGGCGCGGGCGCGGGCGGCCCGGCGGGAGACCGGGTGGTGGAGCCGGTGGACGCCGGCGATCTGCTCGCCGATGGCGAGGTGGGGGTCGAGGGCGGAGAGCGGGTCCTGGAAGACCATGGCGGCGGTGCCGCCGCGCAGCCCGCGCAGGGCGGCGGGCGGGGCGGTGGCGGGGTCGGTGCCGTCGACGAGGACGGTGCCGGTGACGCGGGCGCCGGTGCCCCGGTGGAGGCCGAGGAGGGCGGCGGCGACGGTGGACTTGCCGCTGCCGGACTCGCCGACGAGGGCGAGGGACCGGCCGGCGCCGAGGGTGAGGGAGAGCCGGTCCACGGCCCGTACGGTGCCGTCGGCGGCGTCGAACTCGACGGTGAGGTCCCGCACGTCGACGAGCGGGCGGTCGGCGGTCGGGGTCACTTCAGGACCACCCTTCGGTCGGCGGCGGCGTGCAGCAGGTCGGCGAGGACCCCGGCGAGGACGACGAAGAGGCCCATGACGAGGGTGACGCCGACGACCACGGGCAGGTCGACCCGGCGGACGCCCTCGATGAGGGTGCGGCCGAGGCCGGGGATGCCGAAGAGCGACTCGGTGAGGACGGCGCCGCCGAACATGGAGCCGAGGTCGACGGCGCTGATGGCGATGACGGGCGGGACGGCGCCGCGCAGCGCGTGCCGGGTGACGAGGGTCCGCTCGGCGACGCCGTAGGCGCGGAAGGTGCGGATGTGGTCCTCGGCGAGCGTCTCCAGGACGGAACTACGGGTGAGGCGGGCGTACTTGGCGGATTCGAAGAGGCCGAGGGCGGTCCAGGGCAGCAGCATGTTCCAGGCCCACTGCTCGGGGTCCTCGCCGAGCGGCACGTACGAGGGGAAGGGCAGCCACTGGAGCTGGGCGCAGACGGCCATGAGGAGGAGCAGGCCGAGGATGAAGACGGGGGTGCCGGTGCCGGCGAGGGTGAGGACGGTGAGGATCCGCTCGGTGGGGCCGCCGCGGCGGAGCGCGGAGAGCAGACCGGTGCCGACGCCGACGAGGAGCCAGACGACGAGGGCGCCCAGTGCGAGGGAGGCGGTGGCGGGGAGCCGTTCCAGGATGAGGGCGGTGACCTGCTGGTCGGTCTGGTAGGAGAGCCCGAGGCAGGGCGCGTCGCAGTGGACGAGTCCGGTGCCGGTGGAGTAGTCGCGGCCCGCGAAGATGCCCTGGAGGAAGTGCAGGTACTGGCTGAACACCCCTTCCTCCAGGCCGAGTCGGGTGCGGACCTGGGCGATCTGCGCCGGGTTGCAGCGTTCGCCGCAGGCCAGCTTCGCGGGGTCGCCGGGGACGACGTAGAAGAGCGCGTACACGAGGACGGAGAGCGCGAGGAGGACGAGGGCGGCGCCGGCGAGGCGGCGCAGCAGGTAGGTGGTCATCGGCCGGTCTCCTTGGCGGTGCCGACGCGCAGCCGGCTCGCCTCGCGCGGGTCGAGGGCGGTGCGGACCGCGTCGCCGAGGACGGTGGAGGCGAGCACGGTGACGAAGAGGAAGCCGGAGGGCAGCAGCACGTAGGCGGGGTCGGCGCGGAACCAGGTCTGGGCCGTGGAGAGCATCTGCCCCCAGGAGGGGGTGGGCGGGGTGACGCCCACGCCGAGGAAGGAGAGGGACGCCTCGACGACGATGTTGGCGGGGACGAGGATCGCCGCGTAGGTGAGGACGGGGGCGGCGAGCGCCGGGAGGAGTTCGCGGCGGGCGGTGCGCCGGCGGCCGTGCCCGGCGAGCCGGGCGGCGGCGACGAAGTCGAGGTTCTTCAGGGCGAGGGTCTGGGCGCGGACGATCCGGGAGGTGCCGGCCCAGCCGAGCAGGCCGATGACGAGGACCAGCAGCAGGGGGCGGGGGAAGCCGCGGGGGACGACGGCGGTCAGCGCGATGGCGAGGACGAGCATCGGCAGGGCGACGAGGACGTCGGTGGCGCGGCCGAGGAGTCCGTCGACCCAGCGGCTGCCGAGGCCGGCGGCGAGGCCGACGAGCAGGCCGATGAGGATCTGGAGGGCGGTGGCGCCGACGGCGACGAGGAGCGAGATCCGGGCGCCGTACAGCAGGCGGGTGAAGAGGTCGCGGCCGGTGCCGGGTTCGACGCCGAGCCAGTGGTCGGCGCTCGCGCCGCCGAAGGGGCCGTACGGGACGCCGCCGCGGGCGGAGTCGACGAGGTCGTCGTGGTAGGCGTACGGGTCCTGGCCGGTGAGGGCGGCGATCAGCGGCGCGGCGGCGGCGAGGAGGACGAGGAGGAGCAGGACGGCGGCGGAGGCGAGGGCGGCCGGGCGGGTGCGGAGCCGTCGCCACACCTGCCGGGCGGTGCCCGTGGCGGGGAGGTCCGCCACGGGCACCGGTGCGTCGGTCACGAGGGTCACTTGACGGCGACCTGGGAGATGTCGAGGACGCCGGTCCAGTCGCTGATGACGACGTTCTTGACGGACTTGCCGACGAGCCGCTTGTAGACGGGGTGGAAGAGGGGAACGTCGAGGGCCTGCGCGCCGATCTTCTTGTCGAGGGCGCCCCAGCGGGGGGCGGCGGCCTTGAGGTCGGTCAGCTTGCTGATCTCGTCGATCTCCTTGTTGACCGCCGGGTCGTCCAGCTGGGCGTGGTTGTAGTTGGAGCCGTCGGTGACGATCTGGCGGCCGTCGAAGATGGGGGCGAGGAAGGCGCTGCCGGCGGGCCAGTCGGCGCCCCAGCGGGAGAGGAAGAAGCCGGGGGCGTCCTTGACGCTCCAGCGCTTCTCGTTGAAGGAGTTGGGCTCCTGGCCGTCGAGTTCGACGGTGATGCCGGCCTTGGCGAGGGCCTCCTGGACGGCGGTGGCGATCTCGGGGCTGGTGGCGCGGTTCTGGGCGGTGGAGTGGAGCAGGGTGACCTTCAGGCCGTCGGGGAAGCCGGCCTCCTTCAGGAGCTGCTTCGCCTTGGCCGGGTCGCCGGTCTTCCCGGCGGGGAAGTGGTCGTAGGGCTCGTACCCGAAGGCCTTCTTCTCGGGGAGGAAGGTGGTGGCGGGCTCGGCGAGGGCGGAGCCGCCGGCGGCGTTGACGACGCTGGTGCGGTTGATCGCGTACGAGATCGCCTGCCGGACCTTCGGGTTGTCGAAGGGCTTCACCTTGGGGTTGAAGGCGAGGTAGTTGGTGAAGCCGAAGCGGCCGGTGCCGACGCGGGCGGCGAGCTCCTGGTCGCTGCCGAGCTGGGCGAGTTCGGCGGGGCCGAGGTTGGTGTCGGTGGTGACGGCGGCGGCGTCGGCGCCGGCGGAGGTGGCGAGCCGCTGGTTGATGACGGCCTCGTCGAGGCCGGAGCGGACGTCGATCCGGTCCGGGTACGCCTTGCGCTCGGGGTCGGTCTTCGGGTCCCAGTGCTCGTTGCGCTCCAGGACGAGCCGTTCGCCGTCGTTCTCGTTCGCCACGACCTTGTACGGCCCCGAGGAGACCGGGTGCTCCTCGTACTTCGCTCCGGTGTCCTTGGCCTTGGGGACGGGGGCGAACTGGGTCTGGGTGGCGACGAAGGGGAACTCGCCCTCGGGCTTGCGCAGTTTGAAGACGATGGTCCTCGGGTCGGGGGTGACGATGGAGGCGAGGCCCTTCGGGTCCTTGTAGGAGCCCTGGTAGGTGTCGCCGCCGACGAGCCAGTCGCGCAGGTAGGGGGCGCCGCCGGAGAGTTCGGCGGCGAAGGAGCGCTCGATGCCGTACTTGACGTCGGCGCTGGTGATCGGGGTGCCGTCCTCGTACTTCAGCCCCTCCTTGAGGGTGTACGTCCACTCGGTGGCGTCCTTGTTGGGGCGTCCGGTGTCGGTGGCGAGGTCGGGGACGACCTCGGTGCCGGCGGCGCCGGCCTCGCGGTTGCGCGTGGTGAGGGTGCGGAAGACGAGCGAGGGGACGTTGCCGCCGCCGGAGGTGTAGAGGCGGGCGGGGTCGAAGTCGCTCTGGGCCTCGGCGTTGAGGACGGTGAGGGTGCCGCCCTTCCGGGGCTCCGCGCCGGCGGCCGTACCGGAGCCGGCCTTGTCGCCCGCCTCCTGGGGTCCGGCGCAGGCGGCGACGCCCGTGGTCAGGACGAGACCGGTGGCGGCCACGGCCAGGCGGCGCGAAAGAGCGGACGAAGGACGCATGGGAAAGGGACCTCTCGCGTGGAATGCGGTGATGGGGAAAGGGAATTCCGCGGGCGCGAGGAGAAAAGGGGGAACGGCGCGCCTGCGGGAATGCGGGCACGGCCGGGAGGAAAAGGGAAATCACTGGCGCGCGCCCGGGGGAAGGGTCCCGGGCGGAAAGGCGCCGGGAAGCGTCAGCGACAGAGGATGTCGGCGACCGAATGTCCGGTCACGCCGAAGAGCGCCAGCTCAAGGGCGGCGCGATCGGAGGCGGCGTGACGGTGCGACATGCCGAGAAATATCTACGAACGCCTGAACGATGTCAACGAGACGTCCGCATTCCTGAGACGCTTGTCTCGGAATGCGGACACTTCGTTTCAACTCCCCGGATGCACCCAGGGGTTGGGGCGGCAGGTGATTCCGTCGATGTTCAGGGACTTCGTCTGCTGCTGCATGACCGGTGCCAGGGCGCCCGGCGTGCGGCAGGACACGTGGTTGTGGCCGAGCCGGTGTCCGACCTCGTGGTTGATGAGCATCTGCCGGTAGGCGTGCATGGCCTTCGGGCCGAAGGTCTCCGAACCCTGCGCCCAGCGGAAGGCGTTGATCATCACGCGCTCGGTGGAGGCGGAGTCGCAGGAGACGTTGTCGACGGTGGTGTCGAGGCCGGACTTGGCGCACCACTTGGCCGTGATGCCGGGACTGGCGAGGGTGACGACGAAGTCGGCCTCGCCGCTGGAGATCCGCTCGAAGGTCATGGCGCCCTCGCCGGCCCAGCTGCGCTTGTCGTTGAGGGTCTGCTGGACGGCCCGCGCGAAAAGCGCGGCGTCGAGGCCGATCCCCTTCTCGACGTCGACCCGGTAGCGGTGCTTCTGTCCGCGGCCGGGCGCCCGGTCCGTGCCGGGCACGGTCTCGAACTCGCCGGACCCGGTCAGCTTCGGGTCGATCGGGAACTGACGGGTCATCAACTGCTCGTACGTGGGCGCCGGGGGACGCGTCGCGGGCGGCGGGCTCGACGGGGCGGCCCGCTCGACGGAGCGGGAGGCGGAGGCGTCCTCCGAGGCCCGCTCGGCGGGCTGCTGGGCGGCGCGGACGGCCGGCACGCCCTCCTCGCGGTCGGCGACCTGCCCGGCGACGACGATCGCGAGACAGGTGGTGACGGCGGCGGCGGCGATCCCGGTGAGCGCCTTCCCCTTGCCGCTCCGCCCGGCACCGTCCTCGCCTCCGTCCGTGATTGGGGCGGGCGCGGGCGCGGCGGGGGGCGCGGGGGTCCCGGCGGCCGGAGCCCGGCGCGGCCCGGGGACGACGGGGAGGGTGCCGGTGGCGGGCCCGTACCGCTCGGGCCCCGGCCGCCCCGCCTCCTCGTGCACCGGATGCCCGCCCCGCACCGGAACCCCGTGCGCGGGCGTGTGCGGCACCCCGTGGGCGGGCGTGTCGTACGCCGGAGGACGCGGAGACCCCGGAGGCCCCTGGGCCCCCGGAGGGCCTGGAGGACGGTGACCGGGAGCGCCGTACGCCGGCGTCCCGTGGGCGGGCGTCCCCTGTCCGTGGAAGGTGCCCTGCCCCCGGGTGGTGCCGCGCTCCCCCGGGCCCTCGGGGGCCCGGCGGCGGCGCCCCGTGCCCGCCTGCTCGTCGGCCTGCGGCGCGCGGGCGGCCCCGGCCGGCGGCGTGCGCCCGGCTCCGGCCTGCGGCGCGCGTCCGCCGTCGGCCGCCGGTGTGCGCCCGGTGTCGGTCACCGAGGGCGCGGGCCCCTTGCGGCTATGTCGTCCCACCCCGGGCTCAGCTCCCGTCGTGCCGTGCGTCGTGGTCCGCGATCAGCTCCCGCGCGGCCGTGGCGACCGTCTCGGGGTACTCCATCATCGCGACGTGCCCGGCGTCGGGCAGGCTCAGCAGTCGCGAGCCCCGGAAGGCGGCGGCGGCCCGGCGGGCCATCCGGTACGAGACGAGCCGGTCGCGGCCGCCGTAGACCAGCAGCGTCGGCGCGAGCACCCGCTCCGCCTGCCGCCACAGGCCGTGCTGGCCGCCGAGCGTGTAGGCGTCGACGATGCCGCGCGAGGAGCGGGCCATCGCGTCCCAGAAGTAGGGGAGTTCCAGACGCCGCTCCATCTCCTCGACGGCGTGCCGCAGGCCCTCGTCGGTGACCTGGCCGGGGTCCCCGTAACAGAGGGAGAGGACGCCGCGGACGCGCTGCTCGGGCGTCCAGTCCCGGGAGAGGCGGGCGAAGAGCCCGGCGACGCCCGGCACCGCGAGCAGCGCGGTCGGCCAGGCGGTGCGCTGGGCGCGCAGCTCGGGCAGGGCCGGCGAGACCAGGGTCAGGGTGCGGACCAGATCGGGCCGGACGGCGGCGACGCGGGTGGCGACGGCACCGCCCATCGAGTTGCCGAAGAGGTGGACGGGGCCGCGGCCCGCCGCGTCGAGCAGCCGGATGACGGCCCGGGCGTGGCCGGTGACCGAGTAGTTGCCGTCGTCGGGCGGCGGGGAGTCGCCGAAGCCCGGCAGGTCGACGGCCTCCCCGTCGACGACGTCCGCGAGGAGCGGCATCAGGGCGGACCAGTTCTGCGAGGAACCGCCGAGGCCGTGGACGTACAGCGCGGGCGGCAGCCCGGGGGCGTCGCCGGGCCGGGCGCGCACGGTGAGGGTGAGCCCGGGGAGGGCGACGGAGCGGAGCTCCTCGCCGTCGGCGACCCGGACGGCGCGCGGCCGCGGCGCCGTCGGAGCGGCGTCGGCGGACCGGGTTTCCGGCAGCTCGGTCGAGGACATGGCCGCAATATTACGAGACGATCACGCGCGCTCGTGTGTGGGTGCGGTCACAAGGTCCTTGCCCCGCCCGGCCCGCGCCCCCGACGGCGGCGGCTCGGGTGCGGGCGGACCCGGCTGCTCCTAGTCTCGGAGGAGGAGGACATCGCCGCGGGCGGCCGTCCGCGCGGGAGGGCACGGGAAGGAAGCGCATGACTGTCGATCCGTCCGAGCCGGACACGTTCCCCGAGGAGGAGGGCGCCGTGCTCGACGAGGAAGTCCCGGAGGCCGACGCGGCCGAGCAGCACGCCGAGCTGCGGCCCGGGGAGGACGAACCGCTCGACGAGCTCGACCGCGAGGGGGCCGACGAGGGCGACGTGTCCGAACAGGCCCGCGTCGTCACCCTCGACGAGGACGACTACCGCTGATTTGTTCGGTTTAATCTTGAATAGCCTGTCGACCCCGGCGTCCGGTCCGTGAAATTCTGCGTTCGCACCGCGCACACCCGGGTTACCCAAAAGTACGATGGCGGCGCGGCGCGACAGCGCACATGGATCGAATTCTTGGGAGGCCGCGTGAGCGCCATCGAGCAGACAGAGGCAGTACGCCCTCGCGGTACGCGGCTGCCCCGCCGGGCCCGGCGGAACCAGCTGCTCGGCGCGGCCCAGGAGGTCTTCGTCGCCCAGGGCTACCACTCCGCCGCCATGGACGACATCGCCGAGCGGGCCGGCGTCAGCAAGCCGGTGCTCTACCAGCACTTCCCCGGCAAGCTGGAGCTCTACCTGGCCCTGCTCGACCAGCACTGCGAGTCCCTGCTCCAGTCGGTCCGCACGGCCCTCGCCTCCACCTCGGACAACAAGCTCCGGGTCGCGGCCACCATGGACGCGTACTTCGCCTACGTCGAGGACGAGGGCGGCGCCTTCCGGCTCGTCTTCGAGTCCGACCTCACCAACGAGCCGGCCGTGCGCGAGCGCGTCGACCGGGTGAGCCTCCAGTGCGCCGAGGCGATCTCCGAGGTCATCGCCGAGGACACCGGCCTGTCCCAGGACGAGTCGATGCTGCTCGCGGTGGGCCTCGGCGGCGTCTCGCAGGTCGTGGCCCGCTACTGGCTGTCCAGCGAGTCCCCGATCCCCCGCGACACGGCGGTCTCCCTGCTGACCTCGCTCGCCTGGCGCGGCATCGCCGGCTTCCCCCTCCACGGGGTCGAGGGCCAGCTGAGCGCCGAGGGTCACTGACCCCTCGCTGTTCTGTTCCCCGTTCCTGTTCGCTCCTGGCGTGCTCCGGCTGGGCCGTGCGCGTCCCCTCACCGGGCTAATGTGTGCAGCGTACGGCGCGGGTTCATCGCGCAACGCTGACCGTTCGGAGGGACATAGCCGTGGAGGTCAAGATCGGCGTGCAGCACGCGCCCCGGGAGATCGTTCTGGAGAGCGGGCAGTCCGCCGAGGACGTGGAGCGCGCCGTCGCCGACGCGCTGTCCGGCAAGGCGCCGCTGCTCAGCCTTGAGGACGAGAAGGGCCGCCGGGTCCTCGTCCCGTCGGACAAGATCGCGTACGTGGAGCTCGGCGAGACCGCGGTGCGCCGGGTGGGCTTCGGCACGCTCTGAGCCCCGGCTCCGCCCAGGAGGCCCGGAAGGACACCCGTCCTTCCGGGCCTCCTCGCGTACGGCACCGGGTCCTCCGCCGGTGCGCGCCGGGCCCCGGCCCTTCCGCCGGCACGTCTCCGGGGCCGGTACGTCCCCGGGGCTCCCGCCCGCACGCCCCGCGCCTCCCGGGCCTTCCACCCGCACACCCCCGGGGGCTCCGCCCGTAGGTCACCCGGGGCTCCGCCCGTACGTCCCGGGCCCCGCTCGCGTACGCCCTCCGGGTCTCTTCCCTCGGCGTCTCGCGCGGGCGTGCGGGCCGGGCCCGGGGCGGTGGGGAGCGGGGGGAGGGGCGGGGCCGCGGGGGCGGGGGGAGGGTTGCGTTCCGGCGGGCCGGGGTAGAGGGGGCTTGACCGCACCAGCCGCCCCGCACCCCCCGCGAGGTGATCCACCGTGTTCCTGGAAGCCCTCGGCTCCGCCCTGCTCGGGCTCGCCCTGGCCTGGGCCGCCCTGCACCGGCTGTCCGACCGCCTCCCCGCCCGGAGGACCGTCCTGCTCACCGGTGCGCTCGGCGCCGTCTTCGGTGCGCTCGTCACCCACGGGGCGCTGGGCCCCGGCCACTTCCTCGCCACCCTCGTCGGCGCCGTCGCCGTCGCGGCGGTGCTGCTCTCGCTCCTGGTGCGCCCGGCCGCCCGCAGGCTGCGCCGATCATCCCCCGCCACGTACTGAGCGCGGACGGCCGGGTGGCCCGGGACCTCCGAAGGTCCCGGGCCACCCGGCCGTCGTACGGGGAAGGGCGCTCAGGCCGCGAGGCCCAGCGCCGCCATCCGCTTGGTGTGCGCCTCGGTGATCCGGGAGAACATCCGGCCCACCTCCGCCAGGTCGAAGCCGTCCGCGAGCCCGCCGACGAGCATCGTGGAGAGCGCGTCCCGCTCCGCCACCACCCGCTGGGCCTGCGACAGCGCCTCGCCCATCAGCCGGCGGGCCCACAGCGCGAGCCGGCCGCCGACGCGCGGATCGGCGTCGATCGCCGCCCGGACCTTCTCCACGGCGAAGTTGCCGTGGCCCGTGTCGTCGAGGACCGCGAGCACCAGCGCGCGGGTGTCCGAGTCCAGGCGGGCCGCGACCTCGCGGTAGAAGTCGCTGGCGATCGAGTCGCCCACGTACGCCTTGACCAGGCCCTCCAGCCAGTCCGACGGGGCGGTCTGGCGGTGGAAGTCGTCGAGCGCCTTCGCGAAGGGCTCCATCGCGGCGGTCGGCTCGGCGTCCACCGCGGTCAGCCGGTCCCGCAGCCGCTCGAAGTGGTGGAACTCCGCGGAGGCCATCTTCGCCAGCTCCGCCTTGTCCTCCAGAGACGGCGCGAGCTTGGCGTCCTCGGCGAGCCGCTCGAAGGCCGCCAGCTCGCCGTAGGCGAGGGCGCCGAGCAGGTCGATCACGGCGGCGCGGTACTGCGGCTCCGCCGAGGCCGTGGCCCAGTCCTCGGCGGCGATGCCGGTGGTCGGGGCGTCGGCGTCGGTCCCACCGGCGGGCGTGGCGTTGTCAGGCGTCTCCATGCAGGGCACAATAGCCCGCCCTCCGGGACCCCGAAGGGCCCGGCCGGTCGGTGTGACCGTGCCCTCATCGTCATTTCCCCCGACACACATGCGCGATTCCGGGGTACAGTGATATTGCGCCTGCCGAGTATGCGGACATGCTTTCGCACGTTCGGACGTATCCGGTGGGCCGACGCATGAATGAGGATGCCCGGTCGGTGGCCCGATCGGCTCCGGCCCGACAGCCCTTCCGGCGCCTGCCGAAGGGTCCCTCAAGCGGTACGACGCTCGAGCGACGGCAGTGGTCCCGTGCCACCCGGCGGTGATCTTCCCCAGGATCCCGCGGGAAGAGCCCGGCACGAATGAGACCCCCTTCGTTCGCCTCGCGCCGCGTCTCACAGAAGAGGCAGCACCCTGACTACGTTCCGAGAGCTCGGAATCCTTCCCGAGACCGCCGAGGCGCTCGAAGCCGTCGGCATCGTCAACCCCTTCCCCATCCAGGAGATGACCCTCCCGGTCGCCCTCACCGGCACCGACGTCATCGGCCAGGCCAAGACCGGCACGGGCAAGACCCTCGGCTTCGGCCTGCCGATCCTGGAGCGGGTCACCGTCCCCGTCGACGTCGAGGCCGGCCGCGCGAAGCCCGAGCAGCTGACCGAGGCGCCGCAGGCCCTCGTCGTCGTGCCGACCCGCGAGCTGTGCCAGCAGGTCACCAACGACCTCCTGACCGCCGGCAAGGTGCGCAACGTCCGCGTCCTCGCCATCTACGGCGGCCGGGCCTACGAGCCGCAGGTCGAGGCGCTCCAGAAGGGCGTCGACGTCGTCGTCGGCACCCCCGGTCGCCTGCTCGACCTGGCCGGCCAGCGCAAGCTCGACCTGTCGCACATCAAGACCCTCGTCCTCGACGAGGCCGACGAGATGCTCGACCTGGGCTTCCTGCCCGACGTCGAGAAGATCATCAACATGCTTCCGGCGAAGCGCCAGACCATGCTGTTCTCGGCCACCATGCCGGGCGCGGTCATCGGCCTGGCCCGCCGCTACATGTCGCAGCCCACGCACATCCGCGCGACCTCGCCGGACGACGAGGGCGTGACCCACGCCAACATCACGCAGCACGTCTACCGCGCGCACAACATGGACAAGCCGGAGATGGTCGCGCGGATCCTCCAGGCCCGCGGCCGCGGCCTCGCGATGATCTTCTGCCGTACGAAGCGGACGGCCGCCGACATCGCCGAGCAGCTCCAGCGGCGCGGCTTCGCCTCCGGCGCGGTCCACGGCGACCTCGGCCAGGGCGCCCGCGAGCAGGCGCTGCGCGCCTTCCGCAACGGCAAGGTGGACGTCCTCGTCTGCACCGACGTCGCCGCGCGCGGCATCGACGTCGAGGGCGTCACCCACGTCATCAACTACCAGACGCCCGAGGACGAGAAGACGTACCTGCACCGCACCGGCCGCACCGGCCGCGCGGGCAACACCGGTACGGCGATCACCCTGGTCGACTGGGACGACATCCCGCGCTGGCAGCTCATCAACAAGGCGCTGGAGCTGAACTTCTCCGACCCGGTGGAGACCTACTCCAGCTCGCCGCACCTCTACACCGACCTCGACATCCCCGAGGGCACCAAGGGCATCCTGCCGCGCTCCGAGCGGACCCGCGCGGGTCTCGCCGCGGAGGAGCTGGAGGACCTGGGCGAGCCGGGCGGCCGTCGTGGCCGCGGCGGCCGCGCCGAGGCCCCCGCCGCCGAGGAGCGTCCGGCCCGCACCCGCACCCCGCGCCAGCGCCGCCGCACCCGTAGTGGTGCGGAGTCCGAGGCGCCGGAGACGGCCGTCGCGCGGACCACCGCCGCGCCGGAGGCCGCCGAGGCCCCGGAGGCCGTGGAGGGCCCGCGCCGTCCGCGCCGCCGCCGCACCCGCGGCACCGGCCCGACCGGCGGCATCCCGGTCGCCGGCGTCGCCCCGGTGACCCCGGCCGCCGAACAGCCCGCCGCCGAGCCCGCCCCGGCCGCGGCCGAAGCCCCCGCCGCGACCGAGGCCCCGGCCCCGGTCGCCGCACCCGCTCCCGCCGCCGCCCCCGCCGAGGAGACGGCCCCGCGCCGCCGCCGTGGCCGCGGTGGCCGTACGGAGCCCGAGGCCGCCGTCGCCGAGACGGTGAAGGCCCCGGTCGTCGAGGCCGCCGCGCCCGCCGAGGCCCCGGCTCCGGCCGCCGCCCCCGCCGAGGAGACGGCTCCGCGCCGCCGCCGTGGCCGTGGCGGTCGTACGGAGGCCGCCCAGGCGCCCGCCGCCGCTCCCGCGCCCGCTCCGGCCGCCGCGCCGCGCAAGCGCCGGGTCCGTCCGCGCGCCGAGGAGACGGTGTTCTTCCAGACCGTGGAGACCGCCGCCGCCGAGCTGGCCGCCGCGCGCCGGCAGCCCGCCCAGGTCCCGGCCCAGCAGGCCGAGCCCGCCAGGACCGCCCCGGCCCAGACCGCTCCGGCCCAGACCGCTCCGGCCCAGGCCGCCCCGGTCCAGGCCGAGCCCGTCAAGGCCGCCCCGGTCCAGGCCGAGCCCGTCAAGGCCGCTCCGGTCCAGGCCCAGGCCGCCGTTCCGGCGCAGACCTCGGCCGCGCCGCCGCGTGCCCGCCGTCGGGCGACCCGTCCCGCCACCTCTCCGGGTGCCGTGGTGGAGGCCGCTCCGGCCGTCGCCGAGGTCCCCGCGGCCCCGGTCGCCGAGGAGCCGGCGGGCCGTCCGCGCCGCCGCGCGGTCCGCAGGGCGTCCAGCCCGGTCACCAGCACCGGCGGGGCCGTCCTCGTGATCCCGTCCCCGGTCGCCGAGGCCCCCGCGGCCCCGGTCGAGGAGGCTCCGGCCGCCGAGACCCCGGCCGAGGAGGCCCCGAAGGCTCCCCGCAAGCGCGCCGCCGCCAAGAAGACGGCGCCCGCCGCCGAGGCCCCCGCCGCCACCGAGGAGGCCCCGAAGGCCCCGCGCAAGCGGATCGCCAGGAAGGCCGCCGCCACGGAGACCGCGGAAGCCGCGGAGACCGTGGCGACCCCCGCCGAGGAGGCCCCCAAGGCCCCCCGCAAGCGCGCCGCCGCCAAGAAGACGGCCCCGGCCGCCGCCGAGGCCCCCGCCGCCACCGAGGAGGCCCCGAAGGCCCCGCGCAAGCGGGTCGCCAAGAAGGCCGCCGCCACGGAGACCGCGGAAGCCGCGGAGACCGTGGCGACCCCCGCCGAGGAGGCCCCCAAGGCCCCCCGCAAGCGGGCCGCCGCCAAGAAGACGGCCGCCGCCACGGCGCCGGACGCGTCGGAGCCGCAGAAGGCGACGACGACCCGCCGGCGCACGGTGAAGAAGGCCGCCGAGGCCCCGGCCGCGGAGGAGGCCCCCAAGGCCCCCCGCAAGCGCGCCGCGAAGAAGGCCGCCCCCGCGCAGCCGGAGGCGTAACCGCACCACGACGACGGCCCGGACCCCGCCTGGGGTCCGGGCCGTCGTCGTCCCCGGAGAAGGGCGGCCGCCCTCCGGTTACAGTCCTTTCATGAGCAAGCCGCGCTCCCTGACCCTGCCGCCCCGCACCCGGGCCCGCCGCCTGGAGACCGTGCGCGGCGGGTTCGCCGTGCTGGACGCCGCCCCCGAGGGCGAGCGGCGCGGCACCGTCCTGATGCTGCCCGGCTACACCGGCAGCAAGGAGGACTTCCTGGCGCTGCTCGGCCCGCTGAGCGGGGCCGGTTACCGGGCCGTCGCCGTCGACGGGCGCGGGCAGAACGAGTCGTACGGCCCCCGGGGCCGCGCCGCCTACCGCCGCCGGGCGCTCGCCCTGGACGCGGTGGCCCAGGCGATGGCGCTGGGCGACGGCCCCGTGCACCTGCTCGGGCACTCCTTCGGCGGGATCGTGGCCCGCTCGGCCGCTGTGCTCTCCCCGCGCGCCTTCCGCTCGCTGACGCTGCTCTCCTCGGGACCCGGCCGGGTCGCCCGCCCGCAGCGGATCCGGATCCGGGCGCTGCGGGCCGGGCACGCGTTCCTCGCGAAGGAGCGGGTGTGGCGGACCACCCGGTGGCTGGACAGCCGCGGCGAGGAGCCCGACGAGACGGTCGACTCCCCCGAGCTGCTGGGCTTCCTGCGCCGCCGGTGGATGCTGACGAAGGTCGCCCAGCTGTCCGGCGCGGGCCGGCTGCTGCTGCGCGACGCCGACGGCCAGGCCGAGCTGGCCGGCCTGCCGCTGCCGGTGCACCTGGCGTACGGCTCCGGCGAGATGGTCTGGCCGCCGGCCGAGCTGGCGGCGGTCGCCGCCCGGACCGGCGCGCACCACACGGTGCTGGAGGGGGCGGGCCACTCCCCCAACGTCTCGCACCCGCGCGAGCTGGCCGAGCGCCTGACCGCCTTCTGGGAGCGGGTGGACACGGCGGGCCGGAGCGGGGACCTCCTGGCGGCCGACGAGGTCAGTACTGCGCCCTGAGGTGCTGCCAGAAGCCGTCGCGCAGGGCCCTGCGCAGGGCTCCGTGGCCGCGCAGGGAGCGGCTGAGCCTGGTCTCGGCCTCGACCAGGAGGTCCTGGTCGACCGCGGCGGGCAGATAGGGGTCGCCGGGCAGGAGCTCGGCGAGCCGGTCCCGGCCGCGCTCGCCGAGCCAGGTGGCGGCGATCTGGGCGCCGACGAAGCGGACCTCGTCGCGCGAGGGCGGCGGCTCGGACTCGTTGTCGTACATCGTGACCGGGCGGCGGGTGACGTACGGCCGGCAGAAGTCCAGGTCGAAGGTGCGCTGGCTGTCGACCTCCCAGAGGAGGGCCTCGGCCTGGTTGGGTCCTTCGGCGGCCTCGATGCCCCAGAGGTGGACGCGGGCGCCGTAGCCCTGGGCGGCCTCGACGGCGGAGACCAGGTCCTCGTCGCCGCCGATGAGGGCGGCGTCGCTGATGGCCCGGTGGCGGGCCAGGGACTCCAGGTCGGAGCGGATGAGGGAGTCGACGCCCTTCTGCTGGTTGTTGGCGTTGAGGTTGCCGAGGCGGACCTTGACGTCGGGGAGCTCGGCGATGGTCTGCTGCTCGGGGGTGTGGATGCGGCGGCGGGCGCCGTCGTACCAGTAGACGCGCAGCAGCCGGCTGTCGGCGAAGATCGTCCGGGCCGTGTCGATGAGGGCGTCGATCAGGCCCTCGGCGTCGAGGTCGAAGTTGCGGCGGTCCTCGGTGCCCGCGACCAGCAACCCGGCCGAAGCATGGACGTAACCCGCGTCGACGAAGATGGCATGGGTGGACGGGGTCTTGGCGACCTCGGCCAGCATCCGCCGCAGGAGCTCGTTGGTGCGTTCCAGGCGGGCGTCCAGCGCGCCGAGGGCGCGCAGGGTGTCGTCGGCGGGCGGTGGTGCGGTCGCGGAGTGCGTGGCGTCGTTCATCGGCCCTCATTGTCCGCCCCGCGGGGACGGGTCGCCACACCCCCCACCTGCAAGTAGTTAGCCGTTCGAAAATTTTCTTTAGCGTAGGGAATGTTCTGGGCGGCCGAACCGTTGGACACATACGTACACCAAGTTCTCCGTATGTCCTTATGGAGGATCAACTCGGACGAAGGGAGAAGCCATGCGCTTCGAAATCCTGCGACTCGACGACGTCGACGGCACGCCCGTCGACTCGACCGTCGTGGACGCCGCCTCCGTCAACCGGATCGTGCAGCAGGCCGCCGCGATCGGCCAGCGCATCTGGATCCGACCCGCAGAGACCTCCGCCTCGTAACGGGGCGGGTCCACCCACGCACCGCGCCCCCGCGCGGACTCCGCTCGACGGAATCCGCACGGGGGCGCAGTGGTGTCCGGGGCCCCGGGAGGGTCAGCTCCCCCTGATGACCTGGGTGACGCCGTTGATGATCTGCTGCACGGCGATGGCGGAGAGCATCATGCCGGCGAGCCGGGTCACCAGCACGACGCCGCCGTCCTTGATGACGCGGATGATCCCGAGCGAGAAGCGCATGGCCAGCCAGAGCACGACGTGCATGGCGGCGATGGCGGTCCAGACGGAGACCTGCGCGGTGACGCTGTCGGCGTGCTGGACGGCGAGGATGACCGAGACGATCGCGCCGGGCCCGGCGAGCAGCGGCATGCCGAGGGGGACGAGGGCGACGTTGACGTCCTTGGTCTGCTTCGGCTCGTCGGTCTTGCCGGTGAGCAGGTCGAGCGCGATGAGCAGCAGCAGGAGACCGCCCGCGATCATCAGGGCGGGCACGGAGACGTGCAGGTAGTCCAGGATCTGCTGGCCGAGGATGCCGAAGACGGTGATGACGCCGAAGGCGACGGCGACGGCCTGCCAGGCCATCCGGCGCTGGACCTTGGCCGGGCGGCCGGAGGTCAGCGCGAGGAAGATCGGCGTGATGCCGGGCGGGTCCATGATCACGAAGAGGGTGAGGAACAGCGAGCCGAAGACGGCGAGGTCGAACACGGTGGGGTGCCTTGCAGGTGAGGACGGAGGGTGGGGTGCGGAGCCGGACCGGAATCGAAGATTCCGGTACCGGGGCAGGGGTGTCCCGCCACCGCGCGACGGGCGCGCGGGGGCTCGGAGCGGTACGGACGCGGGAACGGGCCGGGCAGCGCGTCGCCCCGCCGCCGCACGACGGCGGGGAGGACGGACCGGCCCCCGGGAGTGCCGGGCCGCGCCTTCCGGAACGGGCCGGGCTCGCGGCGTCCGGTGCCGAGTCCGGCCCGATCCGGAAGGAACGGCCTAGGCGCGGACTCCGCCGGCGCCGGGGACGGGGAAGGCCCCGGTGGCACGGCGGGTGATCTCGCCGTAGATCTCGGGGTCGGTGGTGTACTCGCCGAGCCGGCAGGTCTTGCGGCTGCCGTGGTAGTCGCTGGAGCCGGTGACCAGCAGGCCCAGCTCCTTCGCCAGGCCGCGCAGCCGCGCGCGGGTGGGCTCGTCGTGGTCCATGTGGTCGACCTCGATGCCGTCGAGCCCGGCCTCGGCGAGGGCGGCGATCGCGGACTCGGGCACGACCTCGCCGCGCTTGACGGCGGCGGGGTGGGCGAAGACGGTGACCCCGCCCGCGGCCTTGACCAGCCGGACCGCGTCCACCGGGTCCAGCTCGTGCTTCTCGACGTGGGCGCGGCCGCCGTCGGCGATCCACTCGGCGGTGAAGGCGCCGGAGACGTCCGGGACGACGCCCAGCTCGACCAGCGCCTCGGCGACGTGCGGGCGGCCCACGGAGCCGTCGCCGGCGATCCGCGCGACCTGCTCCCAGGTGACGGGGACGCCGAGCAGCTGGAGCTTGGCGACCATGGCCCGGGCCCGCGGCACCCGGTCGTCGCGGACCAGCTCGCGCTCGGCGAGCAGGGCGGGCTCCTCGGGGTCGAAGAGGTAGGCCAGCATGTGCAGGCCGATGCCGTCGAGGCGGCAGGAGAGCTCGGCGCCGGGGACGACGGTCAGCCCCTCGGGCGCGGCGGCGATCGCCTCGGCGTGCCCGCGGGTGGTGTCGTGGTCGGTGAGCGCGACGACGCCGAGTCCGGCCGCGGCGGCGTTCCGCACCAGCTCGGCGGGGGTGTCCGTGCCGTCGGAGGCCGTGGAGTGGCTGTGCAGGTCGATGCGCACGACGCGGTTCTCCAAGGGCTCGGCGCGGAGGGGTGACGCTTCAGCATAACGGGCGATCAGCCCGTAGTTGTACGGATCCGACCAAGGCGTCGCCCATTACGCCGCCGGGGGCGACGCGCCGTCAGCCGAGCAGGCGCGGGGTGAGCGCCCCGCAGGGCAGCAGGTCGACCTCGGCGCCCGCGTCGCGCAGGTCGGTGAGGACGAGCTCGTCGTACATCAGCAGCCCGGACTGCTCGGGCCAGACGATCGCCCACAGCCACAGCCCGCGGGCCTCGCCGGCGAAGACGGCCCGGTCGTGGGGGGTGCCGGTGACGTGCCAGAGCGGGGTGGGGCGGCCGGCCGCGAGGACCTTGGCCTGCGGCGGCTTGTCGATGGCCATGCCGGAACCCGGGTCGGGCCCGTCGACACCGGCGTACCGGGCACCGAGACCGACGCCCAGCTCCTCCGCGACGAGCAGCAGCTCGCCGATGCCGCCGAGCGGCCCGGGGCCGGAACAGGCGACGGCGGTCGCGCGGCCGCCGCTGCGGTCGTCACCGGCGTAGGCGACCCCGGTGAAGAGCCAGCCGACGGGGAGCGGCCAGGGCATCCACACCGGCACCTGGGACCGGTGGACGACGACCCCGAGGGCCTCGACGCTGGGCGGGACCACCGGCTGGAGCGGATGCACGGGCCCGTGGACGTCGCACTGCCAGGAGTCGGCGAAGAGGCCGGGCGCCCTGACCCGCCCACCGCACTTCGGACAACTGGGTTCGCCCCTCATAGGGCTCAACGGTCCTACCGCTTCCGCCTCCCGTCAAGGACGACCGCCTTCGATCACCCGTCCGGCCCGCGCACGGCCACCCGGACGCGGGACCGACTCCCGCCCCCAAGATAGATGTAACTTGCACTCATTAGCTTGGCTAACTTATTGTGTGCCTACAGCAGGCATCATCACGACGAGGAGCCGCCCCATGGGACAGCGCACGGAAGACCCCCTCGAAACGGCCGAGACCCCCGGCGGCGGGATCCTGCGCCAGCCCCCCGCCGTCTGGGCCACCGCCGGCGCGTCCGTCGTGGCCTTCATGGGCATCGGGCTCGTCGACCCGATCCTGCCCTCCATCGCCCGGGGCCTGGACGCCACCAAGAGCCAGGTCTCCCTGCTCTTCACCTCGTACTTCCTCATCACCGCCGTCGCGATGCTGGTCACCGGCTTCGTCTCCAGCCGGATCGGCGGCAGGCGCACCCTCCTGGCCGGCCTCGCCCTGGTCGTCGTCTTCGCCGCGCTCGCCGGCACCTCGGACTCCGTCGGCCAACTGGTCGGCTTCCGGGCCGGCTGGGGCCTCGGCAACGCGCTCTTCGTCTCCACCTCGCTCGCCGTGATCGTCGGCGCGGCGGCCGGGGGCAGCGCGGCCGCGATCCTGCTGTACGAGTCGGCGCTCGGCCTCGGCATGGCCTGCGGACCACTGCTCGGCGCCGTCCTCGGCGACGCCAGCTGGCGCTACCCCTTCTTCGGCACCGCCGCGCTCATGGCCGCCGGCTTCCTCTGCATCGCGGTCTTCCTGAAGGAACAGCCCACGCCCGCCCGGAAGACCTCGCTGCTCGACCCGCTCAAGGCACTCGGGCACGGCGGACTCGCCTCCGCCGCCGCGGCCGCGTTCTTCTACAACTACGCGTTCTTCACGGTGCTGGCCTTCACGCCGTTCGTGCTGGACATGACGCCGTACCGGTCGGGCGCCGTCTTCTTCGCCTGGGGCGTGCTGCTCGCCGTCTTCTCGGTGCTCGTCGCACCCCGCCTCCAGCGCCGCCTCGGCTCGCTGACGGTGCTGGCCGGCTCGCTGGTGCTGCTCGCCGCCGACGTGCTCGTCCTCGGCTACGGGAACCACACCACGGCCGTCGTCTGCACCGTCCTGTCCGGCGCCTTCATCGGCGTCAACAACACCGTCTTCACCGAACTGGCGCTCGGTGTCTCGGACGCCCCGCGGCCGGTGGCCAGCGCGGGCTACAACTTCGTCCGCTGGTTCGCGGCGGCCGCCGCCCCCTACCTCGCGCCGAAGATCGAGGAGTGGAGCGACGCCCGCGTGCCGTTCGTCGTCGCGGCCCTCGCCGCCGTCGCCGGCGCCGGGATCGTCGTCCTCCGCCGCTCCGCCCTCGTCCACCGGGCGCAGGAGGAAGCGCCCCGACACGCCGCCGAGGACGGCGTCACCGTCTTCGCGAACTGACCGGAGGGGCGGGACCTCAGTCCAGGGCCACGGACCCGCGCAGCGGATCGCGCAGGTCCGTGCCCTTCGCCAGCCAGCGCTCCTCCAGGGCCTGCGCGCCGTGGACGCGCTTCCAGGCGGCCTCGTTGGGGGTCATGGGGAGGAGCGGCAGGAAGCGGACCGGGTCCATCGGCTCGTCGAGCTCCAGGTCCTCCACCAGGCCGCCGGGCTCGGCGACGAGGACCGAGGTGAAGGGGGCGCCGGGCCACAGCGGCCCGCCGACGTCCAGCGAGGCGCCGGCGGCGACGACCACGCCCTCCACCTGCGGGGTCGCCGCCAGCACCGCCAGCGGGCGGAGCACCTTGTCGGTGTCGGCGCGGCCCGGCCGGACGGTCAGGACCAGCTCGGCGCGCGGGCCCTTCACGGGGTCCGCGAGGACGGCGTTCGGGTCGGCCATCGGCGCGCCCGACATGCCGAGCGTGGCGTAGCGCACGAGCCCCGCCTCCGCGTCGACGAAGCGGAGCACCTCGATGCGGTCGGCACCGAGGAAGGTCACCGCGGCCCGCGCGTCCGGTTCGCCCAGGGCCGTGCGGAGCCGGGCCTCGACCAGTGCAAGAACTTCTCCCATGTCGCGAGCATAGATCGCGTATGGAACGGGCAAAGTAAGGGATTGACCCTCGGTCGGCTGATAGTGTTGGCCACTGGTCGGGTGTCCCGACCGTGCGTCACACGTCATCCCTCACGGGGGACCGGCCGGAGGAGGTGGGACTGCGATGGACCGAAGTCGGTCGGGCAGTACCAGCCGCTCTTCCGCCGCACCGCACCGTTCGAGCCCGGTGCGTTCCTCCCTCCGGTGACCCCGGGTCCCTGAACCGCGGACCCCCTTCTCCGGCATCGCGTACGACGGAAGAGCACCTTTCCTCTTTGCCTGTCTGTTTGCGACCGCCGTCGCCGCGTTCCCGCGGTGCCGCCCGCTTTGTGGACGACGTCTCCTTCCCGTCCCCATTCCGGGTTGCGCCACCCTCGCCGACGGCCCGTCCGTGAAGGAGCACGCCCATGTCGATGATCCGTGACCTGCGCGCCGCCGTGCGGCCCAGCCTGCGCAAGACCCCGACGACGTACACCAACTACGACCCGACGCGCGACCACTCGGCCTCCAGCGCCATCGTCGACTGCGCCGTCTACCGCGACGGGCGCCGGGTGGACGACCGGGCGTGCCTGACGCCGCGCGGCGCCATGTCCCAGGTGCGGGAGTCCGGCGGCTTCGCCTGGATCGGGCTGCACGAGCCGACCGAGGCCGAATTCGCGGGCATCGCGGCCGAGTTCGGGCTGCACCCGCTCGCCGTGGAGGACGCCGTCCACGCCCACCAGCGGCCCAAGCTGGAGCGGTACGACGACACCCTCTTCACCGTCTTCAAGACGATCCACTACGTGGAGCACGCCGAACTCACCGCCACCAGCGAGGTGGTGGAGACCGGCGAGCTGATGTGCTTCACCGGCCCCGACTTCGTCATCACCGTCCGGCACGGCGGGCAGGGCTCGCTGCGCAACCTCCGGCACCGCCTCCAGGGCGAGCCCGAACTCCTCACGAAGGGGCCCTCGGCGGTCCTGCACGCCCTCGCCGACCACGTCGTCGACGGCTACATCGCGGTCGCCGACGCGGTCGAACTCGACATCGACCAGCTGGAGATCGACGTCTTCTCGCCGGCCGCGAAGGGCTCCACGCGCGGCACCGACACCGGCCGGATCTACCAGCTCAAGCGCGAGGTGCTGGAGTTCAAGCGGGCCGTCACCCCGCTGCTGCGGCCGATGCAGCTGCTGAGCGAGCGGCCGATGCGGCTGGTCGACCCGGACATCCAGAAGTACTTCCGGGACGTCGCCGACCACCTCGCCCGGGTGCAGGAGCAGGTCGTCGGCTTCGACGAGCTGCTGAACTCGATCCTCCAGGCCAACCTCGCGCAGGCGACCGTCGCGCAGAACGAGGACATGCGCAAGATCACCTCGTGGGCGGCGATCGTCGCCGTCCCCACGGCGGTCTGCGGGGTGTACGGCATGAACTTCGAGCACATGCCGGAGCTGCACTGGAAGTACGGCTACCCGATGGTGCTCGGCGCCATCGCCGTCGTCTGCTTCACCATCCACCGCACGCTGAAGCGCAACGGCTGGCTGTGACGGCCTGCCGCTAGGCTGCGGGCCATGACTGAAGAGCTGTTCCTCGTCGAGGAGGCCACCAAGAAGTCCGGCCTCGTCTGGGTCCGGGGCACCGGGCCCGCCCGGGCGCTCTGGCACGTCTGGCACGACGGCGCCGCCCACGTGGTCGGCGACGGCCCCGGCGAGCAGCCGCTGCCCGGTCTCGCCGACGGCTCCACCGCCGAGGTCACCGTCCGCAGCAAGGACAAGGGCGGCCGGATCGTCTCCTGGACGGCCGCCGTGCGCGAGCTGGCCCCGGGCGGCGAGGAGTGGGCCGCGGCCGTCGCCGAGCTGAAGGGCAAGCGGCTCAACGCGCCCGACGGCGAGGCGATGCCCGAGCGCTGGGCGCGCGAGTGCCGCGTCCTGCGGCTCGACCCGCGCGCCGCCACCACCGACCTCCCGGACGGCTCGCTCGCCGCCGTCCCCCTGCCCTCCCCCGCCACCACCCGCGACCCGGCCCCGCCCGCCCTCCCGAGGCTGCTGTTCGGCCGGAAGCGGAAGCGCTAGCCCTCGGCGCCGGCGCTCCGTGCCGGCCCTCGGTGTCACTCCTCGGGCAGTCCTTCCGGGGCCGTGCCGAAGGGGCTGTCGACGGCGTAGCGCCAGTGGCCGTCGGGGCCGCGGCGGACCACGTCGGCGGCGGTGCCCCCGACGCGTACCGGACCGCCGCCGGGGGCGGTGCCCTCGATCAGCCAGTCGACGAGGAGCAGGGCCAGGTCGCCGGTGGCGTACACGTGGCGCGGCCGGACCTCGATCGGCAGGCCCAGCGCCTGGAGCCGCGCGTTGGCGGCGTGCAGCGCGGGGCCGGTGAGCGGGGCGCCGCCGGGGCCCGCGGCCAGGAGCGCGCCCTCCTCGTAGAGTTCGGCGAGGGCCGCGGGGTCGCCGCCGTTGAAGCGGGCCGCCAGGGCGGCGGGTACGTCCTCGGGCCGGGTCGGCAGGGGGTGCGGGGTTCCGGGCATGGGGGACGGACGTCCTTCCGTACGGGGAGAATCGGACCCCCGACACGCTAGGAGGCGGTCTCGTGACTCACCGAACGGTTGGCGGCGGGCCGGGGCTCCCCGCCGGCGATCCCCGCGCCCTCGTCGACGCGCCCTCCCCCGACTGCCCGGTGGAGATCGCCCTCGCGGCCCTGCGCGGTCGCTGGACCACGCTGGTCGTGCGCGAGCTGCTGGGCGGCGAGCGCGGCTACGGCGAGCTGCGGGCGGCGCTGCCGAAGCTCTCCGACAAGGTGCTGTCCGAGCGGCTCGCGCAGCTCGCCGGGGCGGGGGTCGTGGTCCGCGAGCGGCGCCCCGGCTGGCCGCCGACCGTGCGGTACGCGCTGACGCCGCGCGGCCGGGAGCTCGGGCCGGTGCTCCAGGCGCTGTGGGACTGGGGCGCGGCGGCCGACTGAGTCCCGGTCAGGTGCGGGGCAGCTGACGGCCGTAGTCGAGGGTCTGGTCGCGGTTCGGTTCGGCGAGGGGGAAGTCCTTGTCCCAGTCGGAGAGGACGACCAGGCCGGCGCCGCCGCCGCGGGCGAAGCGGAGGGGGTAGGGGGAGCCCTCCAGGGCCACGTCGAGGGTGCCGCCCTCGCCGTCCTGGCCGCCCTTCACCTTGACCGTGCGGACGCCGCCGATCTGGTCGCGGTCGCCCTTGACGACGTCGCCGTGGAGTCCGATGAGGCCGCCGAGGAGCTGGTCCATCTCGGTGAAGCCGCGGAGCTGCTTGTACGAGGGGTCGTCGCGCGGCACCTTCACGTACATGTCGTCCAGCTTGTCGGCGGCCTCGGCGTCGGCCTCGTCGGGCTTGCCACCCTTGTCGTCGTGGGTCCAGAAGCCCGCGTCGGCCTTCAGGTAGAGCGCGTCGCCGACCCGCAGCAGTTCGAAGGTGCTGTTCTTCGTGGACACCGAGCCGGTTGCGCCGTCCTGCTGGAGCCGCATGTCGAGCTTGTAGGTGCCGCCCTTGCTGACCAGGGTGCCGGCCAGGCGCACCGCGCGGGCCGTGTCCGCCGCCGAGCGGGCCTTCTGCTCGATCTCCGGCGCCGACAGCTTCCCGACGCCGTTCGTCCCCTCGTCGGGGTCGGGTCCGCCGCAGGCGGTGAGCCCCACCGTCAGTCCCGCGCAGAGGACCAGCGGGACGGCCGCCCTGCGGAAGCGGGACGCGGGCGCGGCGGAGGGCCGTGCCGTCGGGATACGCGATGACGGGGTGCGGACGGTCACCTGCGCTGCCTCTCGTTCTTCGGTGGGGGAACGGCCCCGGCCGCGTGCGGCGGGCGAGGGGCCTCCGGGGTCGGCCGGGGGACGGCCGGTGCCGGTGGGGGGGGCGGCAAGACCGCAGCGTACCCGGGCCGGCGGGGCGGGCCCGCAGGCAGCCGGACGGCGGCGCTGCCGGAGCGGTCCGGATCACCACCGGCTAGCCTGAGGCGTGCGGGTCCCGGCAGGGGCCCGCGCAGGCCGCGGAGTCCCGCAGGGGCGGCGCGGGACCCGGATCGTGCGGCACCGAGGAGGCGCGAGGCATGGCGGCAGGCGCCCCCCGGATCTTCGTCTCCCACCTGGCCGGCACGGCCGTCTTCGACCCCGTGGGCGATCAGGTGGGCCGGGTCAGCGACCTGGTGGCGATGCTCCGCGTCGGCCGGCGGCCGCCCCGGCTGCTCGGCATGGTCGTGGAGGTGCTGAGCCGGCGGCGGGTGTTCGTGCCGATGACCCGGATCACCGGCGTGGAGTCCGGGCAGGTCATCACGACCGGTGTGGTCAACATGCGGCGGTTCGAGCAGCGGCCGACCGAGCGTCTGGTCCTCGGCGAGCTCCTCGACCGGCGGGTGACGCTGGTGGAGACCGGCGAGGAGGTCACCGTCCTCGACATCGCGATCCAGCAGCTGCCGGCCCGCCGGGACTGGGAGATCGACAAGGTCTTCGTCCGCCGGGGCAAGGGCGGGGCGCTGCGGCGCAAGGGCGAGACGCTGACGGTGGAGTGGTCGGCGGTCACCGGCTTCTCCCTGGAGGAGCACGGGCAGGGCGCCGAGAGCCTGGTCGCGACCTTCGAGAAGCTCCGTCCCGCCGACCTGGCCAACGCGCTCCACCACCTCTCCCCCAAGCGGCGCGCCGAGGTGGCCGTCGCCCTCGACGACGACCGGCTCGCCGACGTCCTGGAGGAGCTGCCCGAGGACGACCAGGTGGAGATCCTCGGCAAGCTGAAGGAGGAGCGGGCGGCCGACGTGCTGGAGGCGATGGACCCGGACGACGCGGCCGACCTCCTCAACGAGCTGCCGGAGGACGAGAAGGAACGGTTGCTCACGCTGATGCGGCCGGACGACGCGGCCGACGTGCGGCGGCTGATGTCGTACGAGGAGCGGACGGCGGGCGGTCTGATGACCACCGAGCCGATCGTGCTGCGCCCGGACGCCACCGTGGCCGACGCGCTCGCCCGGGTGCGGCAGCAGGACCTGTCGCCGGCGCTCGCCGCGCAGGTGTACGTGTGCCGGCCGCCGGACGAGACGCCGACCGGCAAGTACCTGGGCACGGTCCACTTCCAGCGGCTGTTGCGGGACCCGCCGTTCACCCTGGTCAGCTCGCTCGTCGACAGCGATCTGCCGCCGCTCGGCCCGGACACCCCGCTGCCCGCCGTGACCAGCTACTTCGCGGCGTACAACCTGGTGGCGGCGCCGGTCGTGGACGAGAGCGGTTCGCTGCTGGGCGCGGTGACCGTCGACGACGTGCTGGACCACCTGCTGCCGGACGACTGGCGGGAGACGGAGTTCCACGAGGAGGGGGTGCGCGGTGGCTGAGCGGTCGCAGGAACGGGAGCGGGACCGGGAGCGGCCGGTGCCCCGGATCCGGCTCGACCTGCCGAGCGAGCGGCGGTACCGGCTGCTGCCGGAGTACGACCCCGAGGCCTTCGGGCGGCTCTCGGAGCGGATCGCCCGCTTCCTGGGGACCGGCCGGTTCCTGGTGTGGATGACCCTGACGGTCGTCGTCTGGATCGGGTGGAACGTCTTCGCCCCGGCGTCGCTGCGGTTCGACGAGTACCCCTTCATCTTCCTCACGCTCGCGCTGTCGCTCCAGGCCTCGTACGCGGCCCCGCTGATCCTGCTCGCGCAGAACCGGCAGGACGACCGGGACCGGGTCAACCTGGAGCAGGACCGCAAGCAGAACGAGCGCTCGATCGCCGACACGGAATACCTGACCCGGGAGATCGCGGCGCTCCGGATGGGCCTGGGCGAGGTCGCCACCCGCGACTGGATCCGCTCCGAACTCCAGGACCTCGTGAAGGAACTGGAGGAGCGGGGGCGGGAGCGCGGCCTATTCCCGCCGGACGGCGAGCGGCGGAGTGACGTACCCGACCGTTGACGGCCCTTTCATGGCGGGGTGGTCGTCCCCGTACCATCAGAGCTATGGCTACGGAAGACGCGGTGCTCGAAGCACTGGCGACGGTGAACGACCCCGAGATCAATCGTCCGATCACTGAGCTCGGCATGGTCAAGTCGGTGGAGATCGGACCGGACGGCGCGGTCGCCGTGACGGTCTACCTGACGGTCTCCGGCTGCCCGATGCGCGACACCATCACGGAACGCGTCACCGAGGCCGTCTCCCGCGTCGAGGGCGTCACGGGCGTCGAG
The DNA here is from genome assembly GCF_014654895.1 of Streptomyces filamentosus. Classification (GTDB taxonomy): domain Bacteria; phylum Actinomycetota; class Actinomycetes; order Streptomycetales; family Streptomycetaceae; genus Streptomyces; species Streptomyces filamentosus. Next base: position 1,497,629 of record NZ_BNBE01000001.1, read on the forward strand.
GTGACGCTGGACGTGATGAGCGACGAGCAGCGCAAGGAGCTGGCGGCGGCGCTGCGCGGCACCACCGCCGAGCGGGAGGTGCCCTTCGCGAAGCCGGGTTCGCTGACCCGGGTGTACGCGGTGGCCTCCGGCAAGGGCGGCGTCGGCAAGTCCTCGGTGACGGTGAACCTGGCGGCGGCGATGGCCGCCGACGGTCTGAAGGTCGGCGTCGTCGACGCGGACATCTACGGCCACAGCGTGCCGCGGATGCTGGGCGCGGACGGGCGTCCGACCCAGGTCGAGAACATGATCATGCCGCCGTCGGCGAACGGCGTGAAGGTCATCTCCATCGGCATGTTCACCCCGGGCAACGCGCCGGTGGTGTGGCGCGGCCCGATGCTGCACCGCGCGCTCCAGCAGTTCCTGGCGGACGTGTACTGGGGCGACCTGGACGTCCTGCTGCTCGACCTGCCGCCGGGCACCGGCGACATCGCGATCTCCGTCGCACAGCTGGTGCCGAACGCGGAGATCCTCGTCGTGACGACCCCGCAGCAGGCGGCGGCCGAGGTCGCCGAGCGGGCCGGTTCGATCGCCGTGCAGACCCACCAGAAGATCGTCGGCGTGGTGGAGAACATGGCGGGCCTGCCGTGTCCGCACTGCGACGAGATGGTGGACGTCTTCGGCACCGGCGGCGGCCAGAAGGTCGCGGACGGCCTGTCCCGCACCACGGGCACGACCGTCCCGGTCCTCGGCTCCATCCCGATCGACGTCCGGCTCCGCGAGGGCGGCGACGACGGCCGTCCGGTCGTCCTGTCGAACCCGGACTCCCCGGCGGGCGCCGCCCTGCGCGCCATCGCCGGAAAGCTCGGCGGCCGCCAGCGCGGCCTCTCGGGCCTGAGCCTGGGCATCACCCCGCGCAACAAGTTCTGAGCGCTCGCGCGTACGGGAGGGGGCGCCCCGCAGCCTGCGGGGCGCCCCCTCCCGTACGTGCCGCCGGTCGGCGCGTGCCGTCAGGCGTACGGCCCGAGGTCCTTGATCTGCGCGAAGCCGAGCCCGTACGCGCTCATGCCCCGCCCGTACGCCCCGATGTGGGCGTCCCCGGCCGATCCGGCCAGCACCCAGCCGAACTCGGACTCGCGGTAGTGGAAGCGCACCGGGACGCCGTCGACCGGCAGGGACAGCGAGGTCCAGGCGGGGCCTTCGAGGTCGTCGGCGAGCTCGAAGGCCGTCTCGGTCTGCTGGTCGAGCCAGTGGTCGCGCAGCCCGTGGTCGAGCGTGGCGGGCCAGGTGTGGGCGAGCAGTCCGGAGCCGGCCAGCCAGGCGGCGGAGGAGACGGTGGTGGCGTCGAGGACGCCGGTGCCGTCGCCGGTGCGCCGCACGGGGTTCGCGGCGACCGTCACCACGACGGCGAAGCGCTCCTTCTCCGTGCCCGCGACCTCGGACTTTATCGACGGCTCGTCACCGTGGCCCACCGAGCCGTGCTGGACGGTGCCGTCCGCCGCCGTGCCGATCTGCATCAGCCGGCGGGGGCCGGTGAACGCCTCGTCCAGCCCGTACCAGGCGAAGGGTGCGCGCAGAAAGCCCTCGGCTTCCACCCGACTCGTCGTCTTCATCTCGGCCGCCTCCTCGTTCCGTCAACTCAAGGAGGATAGCGACCGGGCGGTGACGCGCCGTGGCAGCCCGTGCCGTCGGGTCGCGTCGTCAGGTCGCGTCGGAGTCGTACGGCGGCCGCTCGGGGGCGGCGGGCCCGTCCTTCTTCTTGAGGAGGTCGGGGGTGGAGCCGTTGACCGCGGCGGGGGCGGCGGGCGCGGCGGCGGGGGCGGTCTCCCGGCCGTGGACGGCGTCGGCGACCTCGTTGATCTCCTTGCGGAGGTCGAAGCTGGAGCGCAGTTCCTTGAGGTCGCCGAGGTCCTCGTTGCTGTCGAGCTGCTTGCGGATGAAGGTCTTCGGGTTCAGGTCCTCGAACTCGAAGTCCTTGAACTCCGGCCCCAGCTCGGTGCGGATGTCCTGCTTCGCGCTGTCGGAGAACTCGCGGATCTTCCGGATGAAACGGGAGACGTCCTGCACGACCTTCGGCAGCTTGTCCGGCCCGAAGACGAGCACGGCGAGGACGACGAGCGTCACCAGCTCGAGTGCGCCTATGTCGTTGAACACCTGCTAGCTCCTCTTCACGCCGGTCGTGCGCGGCCCGCTCCACGGTACCCGCCCGGACTGCCGGACGGGTACCTCGCGATGTCCGTCACATGTCGTTCGCACGCCCCGGGAGTGTCTCAGCCGCCCTGCGCCGAGCCGAGCGTGAGGGTCCGGGTCAGTTCCCTGCCGTCCCGGGTGAGGGTGAGGGCGAGGGCGTCGCCGGGCCGGTGGGCGCGGATCTTCACGATCAGCTCCTCGCCGTTGTGCACCCGCTGGCCGTCGACCTTGGTGATGACGTCGCCGGGGCGCAGCCCGGCCTTGGCGGCGGGGCCGTCGGGGGTGACGGCGGGGGTGCCGTCCTTGCCCTTGTCGCCGACGCGGGCGCCGTCGCCGGTGAACTGCATGTCGAGGCTGACGCCGATGACGGGGTGGGTGGCCTTGCCGGTGTTGATGAGCTCCTCGGCGACCCGCTTGCCCTGGTTGATCGGGATGGCGAAGCCGAGGCCGATGGAGCCGGCCTGGCCGCCCCCGCCGCCCTCCCCGTCCCCGGAGCCGCCGGCGGCGCGGATGGCGCTGTTGATGCCGATGACGCGGCCCTTGCCGTCGAGGAGGGGGCCGCCGGAGTTGCCGGGGTTGATGGGGGCATCGGTCTGGAGGGCGTCGACGTAGCTGATGTCGCTGCCGTCGCCCTTCTCGCCGCCCGCGGTGATCGGGCGCTCCTTGGCGCTGATGATGCCGGAGGTGACCGTGTTGGAGAGGTCGAAGGGGGCGCCGATGGCGACGACGGGGTCGCCGACGCGGACGGCGTCGGAGTTGCCGAGCGGGAGCGGCTTGAGGCCGGTGACGCGGGTGACCTGGACGACGGCGAGGTCGTAGCCGGCGTCCTTGCCGATGAGCTTGGCGGAGGCGGTCTCGCCGCTGGAGAAGGTGACGGTGATGTCGCCGGAGGAGGAGGCCGCGTCGACGACGTGGTTGTTGGTGAGGATGTGGCCGCGGTTGTCGAGGACGAAGCCGGTGCCGGTGCCGGCCGAGCCGCCGCCGCTGACGTGCAGGGTGACGACGCCGGGCAGGGCGCGGGCGGCGATGCCGGCGACGCTGTCGGGCGCGCGGTCGGTGGTGCCGGCGTCGGTCTGGGGCAGCTCGACGGCGCCGGCGATGCCGCCGTTGCGCTCGACGTAGGCGCCGACGCCGCCGCCGATGACGCCGGTGAGCAGCGCGAAGGCGAGGGCCCCGACGAGGGCGAGGCCGCGCCGGGACTTCTTCCGGGCGGGCGGGGGTACGGCTCCGGGGCCGGCGCCCCAGGGGTCGTACTGGCCCCAGGCGGGCGGCACGGGTCCCTGCGGGGGCGGCACGGCCCCCTGCGGCGGCACGGCGGCCTGCGGCGCGGGAACGGGCTGGGGGGCCGTCACGGGCTGCGGGACCGGCGCGGGGTGCGGGGCCGTCACGGCCGGCGGGGCCGGGGCGGACGCGGCGGGGTGCTGGACCGGCGGCGCGGGCGCCCACGGGCCGGGCTCGCCGTAGGGCGGCGTCCGGTACTCGTCGGGCTCGTGCAGCGGCTGCGGGCGGGCGGCGACGGGCTCCGGTGCCGGCTCGGGCTCGGGCTGCGGCTCGGCGGCCCGCTCCGGCGCGGCCTCGGGGGCGGGCGCGGGAGTGGGCTCGGGCGGGGCCGGGGATCCGGGCGCGGGGGCCGCGTCCTTCGTCATGTCGACCTTGGGGGCGGCGCCCGGTGCCTGGAGGGGGAAGTCGTCCTCCTCCGCCGGGGGCGGCGTGGGTATCCGCGCCGCCTCCGGGGGCGTCGAAGGCCGGCTCCACCAGTTCGGCTTCCCGTCGTCCATGCTCTCCCCGCAACCGCTGACCCGTGGGCGCCCCGGTGTTCGGGCGCCCTGAGCGAGGATTCAACCAGGTCGGAGGTCAGCGGTGGGAGCCCGGCGGGGCACCGGGCGAGCTGGGGGCCGGACTGGGCACCGGGCCGAGGGCCGGCTGGAGGGCGGGGGCCGCCGGGCGTATGAAGGGCGGGAGGGCGAAGAAGGGCTGCGCCTGCGCCGCCCGGAAGCGGACCGCGGTGGCCTGGACGGCGTCCGGGAGGGCGGTGCCGGGGGTGAGCGGACCGGCGGCCACGGACTGGGCGCCGGTGGAGCGCTCGGAGCGGTCCGACCGGCCGGTGGCCTGGGCGGCGGAACCGGGACCCGCGGAGGCGGTCCCCGCGCGCGCCGGGGTGATCGCGCTGCCGGCGCCCTGGCCGCCGCGGGCGGCGGTGGCGAGGGACCCCTCGACGGGCACGGTGCCGCCGAGGGCGATGGCAGCGAAGGAGACCGCCCCGGCGGCGGCCACGGCGAAGCGCCGGCCGCGTCCGGACGGGGCGACGGCGTGGACCCGGAAGCCGGTGCCGGTCTCGGGCGCGGCGGGGGTGACGGTGGCGGTGGCGAAGCCGTCGCTCTTCACGCCGCCGGATTCGAGCAGCTGTTCCAGCGGGGAGCGCCCGGGGTCCCCGGGACCGCCGGGAAGGCCCTGGAGGCGGGCGAGGAAGCCCTCGGAGGGCTGCGGGGCGCCGCTGGACGCGAAGACGTTCTTCAGGGCGCGCTGCGCGTCGGCCTCGGCCTTGCAGCGGGCGCAGGTGGCGAGGTGGGCGAGGACCCGCTCGCGGGTGTCGTGGCCGAGTTCGCCGTCGACGAGCGCGGCGAGCCGGTCCCCGAGGTGCTGTTCCGCGGGGGTCGGGGACGGAGGACGGGTTCCGCTCACGCTGTCCCGGCCTCCCATCCGACGGTGGCCAGGGACCGCTCGGCGCGGGCCTCGGGCGACCGGTGCTTGAGGGCCTTGCGCAGGTGGGAGCGGCCGCGGTGGATGCGGCTGCGGACGGTGCCGAGCTTCACGCCGAGGGTGGCGGCGATCTCCTCGTACGACAGCCCCTCGATGTCGCACAGGACGACGGCGGCGCGGAACTCGGGCGCCAGGGTGTCGAGGGCCTGCTGGACGTCGGCGTCGAAGTGGGTGTCGTTGAACACCTGCTGGGGGGAGGGCTCACGGCTGGGCAGCCGCTCGGCGGCGTCGTCGGCGAGCGCGTCGAAGCGGATGCGCTGCTTGCGGCGGACCATGTCGAGGAAGAGGTTGGTCGTGATGCGGTGCAGCCAGCCCTCGAAGGTGCCGGGGGTGTACGTCGACAGCGAGCGGAAGACGCGGACGAAGACCTCCTGGGTGAGGTCCTCGGCGTCGTGCTGATTGCCGGTCAGCCGGTAGGCGAGGCGGTAGACGCGACCACTGTGCGTGCTGACGATCTCCTCCCAGGTGGGCGGAGTCCACGCCTGTGATTCCGCATCCGATGCGAAGGTCGCGGTGGTGGGTGCGGCGGCAGTGCGGGTCTTGTCAGCGGTGTCGGTCACGGATTTCGGCTCACCCGCCGACCTGAGAAGACGCCTGAGCGCTCCTCCCCGATCCACAGGCGCAGCCGCACCTCCCCTATCGGCTCTGGTGGTGTCCAGTGGAGCCCCTACCATAGCCACCTCGCCCGTTAGCTCCGGATAAGAATCTTTACGCGCATTTGGATCGGGGTCGTCCGCCGGTCCTCGTACGCGTCCTTCCCCTGGTGAACGCCCGGTCCCATCTGCGGGTTCCCGGTGACAGCGGATACAGTCACCGTTGCGCCAACTAAGGGGACAGGAGAGGGCCATTACCGCCAACCGGCAGACGGACCGGGCGTTCGCCGACGCCTTTGTCGCCGAGGACGAAGCTCTGCGCTGGGCCCGCGCCCGGGCCCACGAGGCAGGGCTGCCCTCGGTGTCGCCGGGCACGGGTGCGGCGCTGCGTCTGCTGGCGGCGTCGGCGGACGCCAAGGCGGTGGCCGAGATCGGTACGGGCACGGGCGTGTCGGGGATCTACCTGCTGCTCGGGATGCGCCCGGACGGCACCCTGACCACGGTGGACGTGCAGCCGGAGCACCAGCAGTTCGCGAAGGCGGCGTTCCGGGCGGCGGGCTTCGCGGGCAACCGGGCGCGGTTCATCCCGGGCCGGGCGCTGGACGTGCTGCCGCGGCTCGCGGACGGCGGGTACGACCTCGTCTTCTGCGACGGGGACCGCGGGGAGTACCCGGACTATCTCGCTGAATCGTTGCGCCTGCTCCGACCTGGGGGTCTGGTGTGCTTCGAGGGCGTCTTCGCGGACGGCCGCACGGTGGACTCCGGTGCCCAGCCGGCCGAGGTGCAGCGGGTCCGCGAGCTGCTGCGCACGGTCCGGGAGAGCTCCCAGCTGCTGCCGACCCTGCTGCCCGTGGGCGACGGCCTGCTGTGCGCGGTGCGGCGGGGCTGAGCCCCCGTCGGGCGGTCCGGCGCGGCCGGGTCCCGCCGGGCCGGCCCCCGCAGGCCCCGGACACACCGCTGCCCCGGACGGCGGGGCCGTACCGGGGCAGCGTGCAGGAGAACGGGGAGGGTCAGCCGACGACCTTCTTCAGGGCATCACCGAGCGCCTCGGCCTCGTCCGGGGTCAGCTCGACCACGAGCCGACCGCCGCCTTCGAGCGGAACGCGCATGACGATGCCCCGCCCCTCCTTGGTCACCTCGAGCGGGCCGTCACCCGTCCGCGGCTTCATGGCCGCCATGCTCGTTCCCCTTCCTGAAACCAGCTCATCGTCAGCCGGGCAGCTCCGTAGGGCGGAGCACGCCTCACCGGCTTCGAACACATTGCTTCCAGGTCATTATCCCGCATCGCAGGACCCGATGACCAACATCGATCCGCATCGCTTGTGCAACGCGCTCCCGCAAAAGCACACATTTCGGCGTCCGGCCTGCGATACTTCGCCGCCGCGGGTCCCCTCCCCACCCCGGATTCTTTGACGCAGCTCACATGGGCGGTACGGGTGATCTCCGTCATGCTGGGCGGGATCAGCACGCGCGAGACGCACGAGACGAAGGGGTCCCGATGGCCGACACGGTCCTGTACGAGGTGAGCGACGGGCTCGCCACCATCACCCTCAACCGGCCCGAGGCGATGAACGCGCTGAACGTCGCCGCGAAGGTGGCGCTGCGGGACGCCGCCGAGGCGGCCGCGGCCGATCCGGCGGTCCGGGCGGTGCTGCTGACGGCGGCGGGCGACCGGGCGTTCTGCGTGGGCCAGGACCTGAAGGAGCACGTCGGGCTGCTCCTCCAGGACCAGGAGGAGGGCACCAGCGCGACCATGAACACGGTCCGGGACCACTACAACCCGATCGTCCGCGCGCTCGCCGGCATGAGGAAGCCCGTGATCGCGGCGGTGAACGGCGTGGCCGCAGGCGCCGGTTTCGGCTTCGCGCTCGCCGCCGACTACCGGATCGCCGCCGACACGGCCACCTTCAACACGTCCTTCGCGGGCGTCGCCCTCACCGCCGACTCCGGCGTCTCCTGGACGCTCCCCCGGCTGATCGGCCCGAGCCGCGCCTCGGACCTGCTGCTCTTCCCCCGCTCGATCGGCGCCCAGGAGGCGTACGAGCTGGGGGTGGTGAACCGCGTGGTGCCGGCCGCCGAGCTGGCCGGGGAGGCGGGACGGCTGGCCCGGAAGCTCGCGGAGGGCCCCACGGTCGCCTACGCGGCCCTCAAGGCGTCCGTCGCCTACGGCGCCGACCACTCCCTCGACGAGGCCCTCGACAAGGAGGACGAGCTCCAGACCCTCGCCGGCGCCTCGGAGGACCACGGCATCGCGGTCCGCGCCTTCCTCGCCAAGGAGAAGCCGAAGTACCTGGGCCGCTGAGGCCCTTCCGGGGCGGGGGCTTCTAGCGTCCGCCCCGGGCCGCGCAGTCCGTCAGGTGGTCGTCGACCAGGCCGCACGCCTGCATGAGGGCGTAGGCCGTCGTGGGGCCGACGAAGCGGATGCCGCGCTTCTTCAGGGCCTTGGCCAGGGCCTTCGACTCGTCGGTGGCGGCCGGGACGTCCGCGAGGGTGCGGGGCGCGGGGCGGGCCTCCGGGTCGGGGGCGTACGACCAGATCAGCTCGTCCAGTTCGCCCGGGGACCAGTCGGCGAGCAGCCGGGCGTTGGCGAGGGTGGCGTCGACCTTGGCGCGGTTGCGGATGATGCCCTCGTCGGCGAGGAGCCGCTCGCGGTCCGGCTCGCCGAAGCGGGCGACGGCCGCGATGTCGAAGCCCGCGAAGGCGCGGCGGAAGCCCTCCCGCCGGCGCAGGATGGTGATCCAGGAAAGGCCCGACTGGAAGGCCTCCAGGCAGAGCCGTTCGAAGAGGGCGTCGTCACCGTGGACCGGGCGGCCCCACTCCTCGTCGTGGTAGGCCGTGTAGTCCTCGGTGGACAGGCCCCACGGGCAGCGGAGCCGTCCGTCGGGGCCGGGGAGCGCGCTGCCGGTCACCGCTCGCCATCCTCCGCCGGGAGCTCGCCGGACGGGCCGCCCGCGAGGGCCGCCTCCAGCTCCGCGATCCGGGAGTCGCGCTCGGCGAGCTCGGCGGCGAGCCGGTCCAGGACGTCGTCGACGTCCTCCATGCGGTAGCCGCGCGCGGCGACCGGCAGCCGCAGCGCCTCGATGTCGGCGCGGTCCACGGGCCGGCTCAGCGGCAGCGGGTCCACCAGCCGCTCGGGCGCCGCCTCGGGCAGCACCTCGCTGTCGCCGCCGCCGACCACGGCGAGGGTCACGGCCGCGACGACCACGACCATCGTGATGAGCAGGAACCAGAACACCAGCGCGCCTCTCCCCGGAGTGGAAAACGTCCCGTGCCGATCGTGCCACGTGTCACCGGCGGTTAGGGTCACAGGCGACGCAGGTGGGCGGCGACGAGGGAGGACATAAGGGATGCTGCGCTTGGGACGGCGTGAATTCGGGCCGCACGAGCCGGTGATCATGGCGATCGTGAACCGGACTCCGGACTCCTTCTACGACCAGGGCGCGACCTTCCGCGACGAGCCGGCGCTCGCCCGGGTCGAGCAGGCGGTGGCCGAGGGCGCGGCGATCGTCGACATCGGCGGGGTGAAGGCGGGGCCCGGCGAGGAGGTCACGGCCGAGGAGGAGGCCCGCCGCACGGTCGGCTTCGTCGCGGAGGTCCGCCGCCGCCACCCGGACGTGGTGATCAGCGTGGACACCTGGCGGGCGGACGTCGGCGAGGCGGTCTGCGAGGCCGGCGCGGACGTGCTGAACGACGCGTGGGGCGGGGTCGACCCGCGGCTGGCGGAGGTCGCCGCCAAGTACGGCGCGGGGCTCGTGTGCACCCACGCGGGCGGCGCCGAGCCGCGCACCCGGCCGCACCGGGTGGAGTACGAGGACGTGATGGCCGACGTCCTGCGGGTGACCGTGGGGCTGGCCGAGCGGGCGGTCGCGCTGGGTGCGCGGCGCGACGGGATCATGATCGATCCGGGCCACGACTTCGGGAAGAACACCCGCCACAGCCTGGAGGCGACCCGCCGCCTCGGCGAGATGGCGGAGACCGGCTGGCCGGTGCTGGTCTCGCTGTCCAACAAGGACTTCGTCGGCGAGACCCTGGACCGCCCGGTGAAGGAGCGGGTGCTCGGCACCCTGGCGACGACCGCCGTGTCGGCCTGGCTCGGCGCGCAGGTCTACCGCGTGCACGAGGTCGCGGAGACGAAGCAGGTCCTCGACATGGTCGCGTCGATCGCGGGCCACCGCCCGCCGGCGGCGACCCGCCGCGGCCTGGCCTAGGCCGGACCGGGCGGGACCTGAGCCGGGCCAGGCCGACCCCCGGGCCAAGCCGGACCAGACCCGAACCGGACCCCGGCCCCACCCGGGCCGAGCCGGACCGGATCCGAGCCGGACCGCACCGGGCCGAACCGGGTCAAGCCGAATCGGACCGGGCCAGGCCGGGCCGCCCCGAACCCGGCCGGGCCCCCGAACCCGGCCGGCCCCCGACCCGGTCGCCCTCTCCCCCACCTCCCCCCACCTCCCCCTTTCCCCGCACCGCCCCGGTTCCCGTACCCGACGGGACCCGGGGCGGTTTCGTGTGCGCGGGGGCGGTGACGGAACGGGTTCCGTCACGACCCTTCCCGTAACCATGTGACGTGTGAAATTGTACGTGCGCTCCCAGAGTCCTGACGGAGCACCGTCAATCAATCCCCCACTGCGCGGCCCTTCCCCGCGGCCGCGCGAGGCCAGGAGGCCCAGGTGAAAACCGCCCGAATACCGGGACTGCCCCATCGCGCGAGGCTCTTGACCGCCGCCGTGACGTCCTGTCTGGTCCTCGGCGTGCTCGCCCCGCTGAGCCAGGCGGCCGCGGCGCCCGCACCCGCGCCCGCACCCGCTCCGGCCGCCGCGGCCCCCGCGCCGCAGCCCGCCAGCGTCACCGACCCGAAGGCACTGGAGACCCTGGAGGCCGACCGGGCCGCCGGGCGGGTGCCCGCCGCAGGGCGGCCGCCGGTCCTCGCCGCCCAGCGGCCCGTCGCCGAGAAGGCCGGCGCCTCCCGGTCCCTGACCGCCGCCGCCTGCGACGTCTCCGCCTTCACCGGCCGCACCGGCAGCGCCCTGGTCCAGCAGATCAAGACCTCCGACACGAGCTGCGTCAACAGCCTCTTCCTGCTGACCGGCGCCGACGCCCGGGGCGCCTTCCGCGAGGCCCAGATGGTGACCGTCGCCGACGCGCTGCGCGCCGACAGCGCCGCGTACCCCGGCGACAACAGCACCTCCGCCTACCAGCTGGTGCTCTTCCTCCGCGCCGGCTACTACGTCCAGTGGTACAACGCCTCGGACGTCGGCACCTACGGCCCGGCCCTGACCACCTCGATCCGGGGCGCCCTCGACGGCTTCTTCGGCAGCCCGCGCTCCCGCGACGTCACCGCCGCCAACGCGGGCATCCTCGGCGAGACCGTCACCCTGATCGACAGCGCCCAGGAGAACACCCGCTACCTCCCGGTCGTCAAGCGCCTCCTGACCGACTACGACGCCGCCCGCTACAACGCCGTCGCCGGCATGACCGCGGCCGTCAACAACGTCAACACCGTCCTCTTCCGCGGCCACCAGACCCCCGGCTTCGTCGCCGCCGTCGAGGCCGACCCGAGCATCCTCGACACGCTGGCCTCCTTCGCCGCCCGCAACAAGGCGCTCCTCGGCGGCGACCACGGCTACCTGCCGTACAACACCGCCCGCGAGCTCGGCCGCTTCCTCCAGCACGCGAGCCTGCGGAGCGGGCTCCAGCCGCGGCTGCGCGGGCTCGTCGACCAGAGCGCCCCGAGCGGGACCACCGCGTACCTCTTCGCCGCGGTCTCCGAGATGGTCGACGCCTACGACCCCACCCGCGCCGCCGACTACGGCACCGCCGACGCCGCCGCCCGGCTGCGCGCCGGGATCCTCGTCACCGGCCACGCGTGCAGCCCGTCCATCCGGATCCTGGCCCAGCAGGTGACCGCCGCGAACCTGACCGCCGCCTGCGACAGCCTCCTCGGGCAGGACGCGTACTTCCACTCCGTCGCCCGCGACCCGGGCCCCGTCGCCGACGACCACAACACCACCATCGAGGTCGTCGTCTTCGACAAGCGCTTCGACTACCAGGTCTTCGCCGCCGCGATCTACGGCATCAACACCGACAACGGCGGCATGTACCTGGAGGGGAACCCGGCCGTGCCGGGCAACCTGCCCCGCTTCCTCGCCTACGAGGACGCCCGCGTGCTGCCCGACTTCCAGGTGTGGAACCTGAACCACGAGTACACGCACTACCTCGACGGCCGCTACGACATGTACGGCGACTTCTACGCCGGCGTCTCCACCCCCACCATCTGGTGGATCGAGGGCTTCGCCGAGTACGTCTCCTACTCCTACCGGAACCTGACCTACGACGCGGCGGTCGCGGCCGCCGGACTGCACACGTACAAGCTGAGCACCCTCTTCGACACCACCTACGAGAACACGAACACCGAGCGCACCTACCGCTGGGGCTACCTCGCCGTGCGCTACATGCTGGAGAAGCACCGCGGCGACCTGGACGCCGTCCTCGCCGCGTACCGGAAGGGCGACTGGAACGGCGCCCGCACCCTCCTGAAGACCACCATCGGCACCCGCTACGACGCGGACTTCGACGCCTGGCTGACCGCCTGCGCCGCCGGGGCCTGCGCCACCGTCCCGCAGCCCGGCAACCAGGCCCCCACGGCCTCCTTCGACGCGGCCGTCAGCGGCCTGACCGCCTCCTTCACCGACACCTCCCGCGACGGCGACGGCACCGTCGTGAGCCGCGCCTGGGACTTCGGCGACGGCGCCACGTCGACCGCCGCGAACCCGGCCAGGACCTACGCCGCGGCCGGCACCTACACCGTGCGGCTCACCGTCACCGACGACAAGGGCGCCACGGCCACCACCACCCGCACCGTCTCCGTCGCGGCCCTGCCCGCGTGCACCGACCCCGACGTCCGCCGGCTCGACCGGAACTGCGTCCGCGGCGGCGTGGCGGCGACCACCGGGAACTACGCCTACCACTACCTCTGGGTGCCCGCCGGGACCCCGCGGCTCACGGTCACCACGACCGGCGCGAACGGCGACGCCGACCTGTACTACAACGCCTCCTCCTGGGCCACCACGAGCGCCTGGACCGCCCGCTCGCTCCGGACCGGCAGCGCCGAGACCCTGACCGTGGACAACCCGCCCGCCGGGTGGGTCTACGTCAGCCTGCACGCCAAGGAGGGCTTCACGGGGGCGACCGTCTCCGTCCAGTACTGAGCCCCGCCCCCGAGGACGGCGGTGCGGGCTCCGGATCCCGGAGCCCGCACCGTCCGGCCGGGAGGACGCCGCCTAGCGGGAGACCTCCTTGGTGACGAGCGCCACCGCCTCCTCCACGTCGTCCGTGACGTGGAAGAGGAGGAGGTCCTGCTCGGACGCCTTGCCTCCGGCGACGACCGTGTCCTTCAGCCAGTCGACGAGGCCCTTCCAGTACGCGCTGCCGAAGAGCACGATCGGGAAGCGGGTCACCTTGCGGGTCTGGACCAGGGTCAGCGCCTCGAAGAGCTCGTCGAGGGTGCCGAGGCCGCCGGGCAGGACCACGAAGCCCTGCGCGTACTTCACGAACATCGTCTTGCGGACGAAGAAGTAGCGGAAGTTCACGCCGATGTCGACGTGCTGGTTGAGCCCCTGCTCGAAGGGGAGCTCGATGCCGAGGCCGACCGAGACGCCCTTCGCCTCCCGGGCGCCCTTGTTGGCCGCCTCCATGGCGCCCGGGCCGCCGCCCGTGATCACCGCGAAGCCCGCCTCGACCAGCGCCCTGCCGATCCGCACGCCCGCCTCGTACTCGGGCGAGTCCGGCTTCGTGCGGGCCGAGCCGAAGACGCTGATCGCGCTCGGCAGTTCGGCCAGCGCGCCGAAGCCCTCCACGAACTCGGACTGGATGCGCATCACCCGCCAGGGGTCGGTGTGCACCCACTCCGAGTCGCCCTCGGTGTCGAGCAGCCGCTGGTCCGTGGTGCCGGGCTGGACCTGGTCCCTCCGCCTCAGCACCGGTCCGAGGCGCTGCTCCTCCGGCTTCGCCACTCCCTCGGGAATGCCCATGGCCTGCTCCCTCCGCCGTTCCACGATCTTTGCTGTCGGGCCAGCGTAGGACCACAGAGGTGACGAAACGCGAAATTACGGGAGACGGGCGGTCAGCCAGTCGCGGAGCCGTGCCTCGCAGTGGTGGATCCGGTCCACGTGCACGTGCTCGTCCCGCTTGTGCGCGTAGATCGGGTCGCCGGGGCCGTAGTTGACCGCGGGCACGCCGAGCGCGCTGAAACGGGAGACGTCGGTCCAGCCGAACTTGGGCATCGCGGTGCCGCCGACGGCCTTCATGAACGCCTCGGCCGCCGGGTGGGAGAGGCCGGGCAGCGCGCCGGGGCTCTCGTCGTCCACGACGAACTCGGCGACGTCGCAGTCGGCGAAGACCTCGCGGACGTGCGCCAGCGCCTCGGCCGGGGAGCGGTCGGGGGCGTAGCGGTAGTTGACCGTGACCGCGCAGGCGTCGGGGATGACGTTGGTGGCGACGCCGCCCTCGATCGCGACCGCGTTGAGGCCCTCGTGGTACTCCAGGCCGTCGATGACCGGCTTGCGCGGCTCGTAGGCGGCGAGCCGGGCGAGGATCGGGGCGGCGGTGTGGATGGCGTTGGAGCCCATCCAGGAGCGGGCGGAGTGGGCGCGCTCGCCGGCCGTGCGCAGGATGACGCGGAGCGTGCCCTGGCAGCCGCCCTCGACCTGGCCGTCGGAGGGCTCCAGGAGGACGGCGAAGTCGCCCTCCAGCCACTCGGGGTGGGCGGCGGCGATCTTCCCGAGGCCGTTGAGGTCGGCGGCGACCTCCTCGTTGTCGTAGAAGACGAAGGTGAGGTCGCGGTTGGGCTCGGGCACGGTCGCGGCGATCCGGAGCTGGACGGCGACGCCGGACTTCATGTCGGAGGTGCCGCAGCCCCACAGGACGCCGTCCTCGTCGAGCCGGGAGGGCACGTTGTCGGCGATCGGCACGGTGTCGATGTGGCCGGCGAGGACGACCCGCTCGGCGCGGCCGAGGTCCGTCCGGGCGACGACGTTGTTGCCGTAGCGGTCGACGGTGAGGTGGGGCAGGGCCCGCAGGGCCCGCTCGACGGCGTCGGCGAGCGGCTTCTCGGTCCCGCTGACGGACGCGAAGTCGACGAGGGCGGCGGTGAGGGCGGCCCCGTCCCGGGTGAGGTCGAGCGGGGTCTCCTGAGCAGTCTCCTGCGGGGTGATGTCAGCCATATGCCGACCCTAACCCGGCCTCCAGTACGGTGGGCCCCGTGTCCGACTCCACCCGCCCCGCCCGTCGCGGCCGTCTCGCCCGTTCGGCCGCCGGTCTCGCCGTCCTGTGCGCCCTCGCGTCGTACATCGCCGTCCATCAGGTGACCGGCAGCAAGGGCGCTCCCCGGTGCGCCGTGGGCGGCGGGGACCAGCGGTACGAGTTCACCCCCGACCAGGCGTCGAACGCGGCGACGATCGCGGCGGTGGGCTCGGCCCGGGGACTGCCGGAGCGGGCCGTGACGATCGCGCTGGCGACCGCGCTCCAGGAGTCGGCGCTGCGGAACATCGAGCACGGCGACCGGGACTCGCTCGGCCTCTTCCAGCAGCGGCCGTCGATGGGCTGGGGCACGCCGGAGCAGATCATGGACCCGGTGTACGCGGCGGAGAAGTTCTACGAGGGCCTGGAGAAGGTCCCGGGCTATTCGCGGATGCCGCTGACGGTGGCGGCGCAGAAGGTCCAGAAGAGCGGCTTCCCGCAGGCGTACGCCAAGCACGAGCCGGACGCGGCGCTGCTGTCGGCCGCGCTCACCGGCCGGACGCCGGCCGGACTGACGTGCACGGCGGACGTGCGGGAGGGCCGCCCCGGCGACCCCGCCGTCGTCCGTGCGGAGCTGGTGCGGGCCTTCGGCGACGCGGCGGCCCCCACCTCCGTCTCCGGCGGCGCCAGCGCGGGCCGCTCGGCCGCCGAGCCGGCCGTGCTCGTGGTGCCCGCCGGGGACACGGAGCGGCGCGGCTGGGAGCTGGCCCAGTGGGCGGTGGCCCGGGCGGACACGCTGCGGGTCGCGGAGGTCGCGTACGGGGGGAAGGTCTGGCGCGCGGACGACTCGGGCGGCGGCTGGGAGGACGCCTCCGCCGGGCAGGACACCTCCTCGGTGCGGCTCCGGCTCGCCCGTTGAGGTCTTCGGCCGAGCCCTGACGGCGCCTGCCGCCGCGTCCCGACGGCGTCTCCCCGAGCCCTGACGGCGCCCGCCGTCCGGGCCCCGGCGGTGTCTCGACCTCCTCCCGCCCGCCCCCCAGGGGCCTCACGGGCGCTTTTCGCGCGCCCTCGGAGAGGTGGACTGGCGTGCGAGGGGGTCGCCCGGAGCGGGGGAACGGCCGGGGCGGGAGCCCGCTCGCGCGCCGGGGCGCGCGCGGGGCTCGGGACGCTTGGGGCGCAAGGGGAGTGACGGTTCGGCAGACCGCTCCGGGAGGCGTCGTTCGTCCGCTTTCCTCCCCACCCGACAATACGACGCATTGCCCACCCTTTACCTTCGGCGCCCGCAACCTCCCCCGCCCCCGGCTCGGTTGTGCAGCCCGCAAAGGCAAGAAGCGCCACCACCGTTTCCCCGTCGAAGGAGCACCATGTCCCTCCCCCTGACCCGTCGGATCGCCCGTGCCGCCCTGATCGTCGCGGCCGGCGCAGCCCCCGTGGTGGTCGGTGCGGCCGGTTCCGCGAGCGCCCTGGACAGCCTCGCGCCGACCGGCGCACTCGGCGGCCTGACCGCGCTCGACGCCGCCGACGCGGGCAGTGCCGTCGACGGTGCCGCGCAGACCACCACCAAGGTCGCCGGGGCGACCGGCGGCGAGGCCGTGGGCACCGCCGTCCCGGCCGCCGGCAAGGCCGTGGGCGCGGCCGGCAAGACGGCCACCCCGGCCGCCCAGAAGATCGCGGGCGAGACCGCGGGCGGCGCGGGCAGCGCCCTGGGCCAGACGGCCGGCGCGGCGGCCGAGAGCGCCGGCAACACCCCGGCGGGCGGCGCCCTGGGCGGCACCCCGGCGGGCTCGATGCTCGGCGGCCTGCCGATCGGCTGACCCCCGGCAGGTACGCGGAAGGGCCCCCGGAAACCCGGGGGCCCTTCCGCACGTGCGGGGGCGGTCAGTCGCCGAGGCGCTTGACCGCCGCCTCGACGCGCTCGTCCGTCGCCGTGAAGGCCACCCGCACGAAGCGGGCACCCGCCTCGCCGTAGAAGTCGCCCGGGGCCACCAGGACGCCCTTCTCCGCCAGGTACGCCACCGTGTCCCAGCAGGGCTCGTCGCGGGTCGCCCACAGGTAGAGGCTCGCCTCGGAGTGCTCGATGCGGAAGCCGTGGGCCTCCAGGGCCGCCTTCAGGGCGGCGCGCCGGGCCGCGTACCGCTCGCGCTGCTCGGCGACGTGCGCGTCGTCGCCGAGGGCGGCCACGGTGGCGGCCTGGACCGGCGCCGCGGTCATCATGCCGCCGTGCTTGCGGATCTGGAGCAGCTCGCCGAGGACGGCCGCGTCACCGGCGACGAACGCCGCGCGGTAGCCCGCCAGGTTGGAGCGCTTGGAGAGCGAGTGGACGGCGACGATCCCCTCGTACGAGCCGCCGCAGACGTCCGGGTGCAGGACCGACACCGGGTCGGCCTCCCAGCCCAGTTCGAGGTAGCACTCGTCGGAGAAGACGAGGACGCCGTGCTCGCGGGCCCAGGCCACGATCCGGGTCAGCTCCTCCTTCGGCAGGACCCGGCCCGTGGGGTTCGACGGGGAGTTGAGCCACAGCAGCTTCAGGCCGGCCGGGTCGAGCTCGGTCGGGTCGTCGTAGACGACCGCCTCCGCGCCACAGAGCCGCGCGCCGACCTCGTACGTCGGGTAGGCGAGCCGCGGGTAGGCCACCTTGTCGCCGGCGCCGAGGCCCAGCTGGGTCGGCAGCCAGGCGACGAGTTCCTTGGAGCCGACCACGGGCAGCACGTTCTCGTGGGCGAAGCCGGTCGCGCCGAGGCGCCGCCCGCACCAGTCGGTGAGCGCGTCGCGCAGCGCCGGCGTGCCCCAGACCGTCGGATAGCCCGGCGAGTCCGCCGCGGCCACCAGGGCCTCCTGGATCAGCGCGGGAACCGGGTCGACCGGCGTGCCGACCGACAGGTCCACGATCCCGTCCGGGTGCGCCAGGGCCGTCTTCTTGTACGGCTCCAGCTTGTCCCAGGGGAAGACGGGCAGGCGCGAAGAGACTGCGCTCACGGGTGGCTCTCACTTCCTCGGTACGTACGTGATGCGCGTCGGTCCCGCACGGCGGTGGGGCCGTGCGGGACCGAGAGCGGGTGCAACGAAAGATCAGCCGTTCTGCGGCGGCAGGGCGGCGATGAAGGGGTGGTCGCGGTCGATCTCACCGAGCTTGGAAGCGCCACCGGGCGAACCCAGGTCGTCGAAGAACTCGACGTTCGCCTTGTAGTAGTCCTTCCACTCCTCCGGGGTGTCGTCCTCGTAGAAGATCGCCTCGACCGGACACACCGGCTCGCAGGCTCCACAGTCGACGCACTCGTCCGGGTGGATGTAGAGAGATCGCTTGCCCTCGTAGATGCAGTCGACGGGGCACTCCTCGATGCAAGCCTTGTCCTTGACGTCGACACAAGGCTGCGCGATGACGTAGGTCACGCTGTCGTTCCTCCTCGGTAGGGCTGGTCTGCGCGGGAGCGCGGTGTCGTCGATGCCCGCACCTAGTATCTCCGTTCTTGGGGGCGATCCGAACAGGAGGGGCGGAGAAGCTGTGGAATTCACCGGCGGAGAACGGCTTGAGACGCGTATTACCAGCGCTGACGTGGGAAAACGTGTCTCCGTTCGGTATGTGACGGACTCCGCCGCGGCGGGTGGGCGATTCACCGACGCGGTCGGGGTGCTCACATCCTGGGACGGGGGTGTGGTCACGATCACACGAAAGAGCGGCGAGACCGTCCGGATCGCGGAACTCCGCCTGGTGGCGGGCAAGGTCGTCCCCCCGGCCCCCGCCCGCCGCAGGGGCCCCGCGGCCACCTTCCCGGAGCTCTCCCGGGCCGCCGCGCGCGCGTGGCAGCCGGTGGAGAGCGAGGCGCTCGGAGAGTGGACCCTGCGGGCCGCCGGCGGATTCACCCGCCGGGCCAACTCGGTGCTCCCCGCGGGCGATCCGGGGCTGCCCGTCGCCGAGGCCCTGGAGATGGCGCGGGAGTGGTACGCGGACCGGAAGCTGCCCGCGTACGTGCAGACCGCCACCGGCGCCGAGGGCACCCAGGAACTGCTCTGCGCGGAGCTCGAACGGCTCGGCTGGCGGCCCGAGGTCACCGCCGAGCTGCGGATCGCCGCGCTCGCGCCGCTCGCCGACCGGGAGCCCGGCCCGGTGGAGGTCCGGCTCTCGCGGGACCCCGACGAGCCGTGGATGCGGCGCTACCAGCGCTTCGCCGGCGAGGGCCCGGCCGTGCGGCACGTCCTCACCGCCGGGCCGAGCGTGTGGTTCGCGTCCGTGGCGGGCACGGGAGAGGTGCCGGCGGCCATCGGCCGCTGCGTCGTCGACGGCCGCTGGGCCGGTTTCATGGCGGTGGAGGTCGACCCCGCGCAGCGGCGCCGGGGCCTCGCCACCGCCGTCATGACCGCCCTCGCCCGGCGGGCCCTCGACGAGGGCGCGTCGGCGGCCTGGCTCCAGGTCGAGTCGGACAACGACGGCGCGCGGGCCATGTACGAGCGGATGGGCTTCGCGGTGCACCATCACTACCAGCACTACCGGCAGGCGGAGGCGTGAGCGAGGCGTGAGCGCGGAGGACCCCCTGAAACGACCGTCCGACGAGCCGCCCGACCGGCGGCGGGAGTTCGCGGAGGAGGCGCGGGCCGAGCGGCCCGACCTCGCCCGGCTCTGTCTGCTCGTCTGTGCCGTGGCCGATCCCTCCGTCACCGAGCACGACCTGGTCGAGGCCGAGGTCGAACTCGACCGGCTCGCCGGGCTCGTCCCGTACGGCACCCGTTTCACCGGCGCCTGGAAGGCCGAGCTGACCGCGCTCCTGAGCGGCCGCGAGGGCTTCGTGGGCGTCCCCGCGGACTACCAGCGCCTGGAGTCCTCCCTCCTCCACGAGGTGCTGCGCAGGCGCCGGGGGCTGCCGATCCTGCTGTCCGTGGTGTGGCTGGAGGTCGCCCGCCGGGCCGGCGCCCCCGTCTACGGGCTCGGCCTGCCCGGCCACTTCGTCGTCGGCTTCGGCGACCCGGCCGACCTCGACCTCGCCGACCCCTTCGCGGGCGGCCGTCCGATGACCGCCGAGGACGCCGAACTGCTGGTGGCGAGCGCGACCGGCGAGGCCCTGGACCGCTCGATGCTGCGGCCCGCCGAACCGGGCGCGATCGTGCTGCGGATCCTCGGCAACATCCGGGCCTGGGCGGCGGCCCGGCCCGAACGCTCCGACGTGGCCCTGTGGGCGGTCGACCTGGCCCTGCTGCTCCCCTCCCACCCGGCCCGCCTCCGCTACGAGCGGGCCGAACTCCTGGTCCGGCGCGGCGACTTCCTCACCGGCGCGGCGGAGATGGAGGCGTACGCCCGGATCATGGACGCGGTGGACCCGGAGTCCGCCGCCACCATCCGCCGGCAGGCCCGGGCGGCGCGGGCCCTGCTCAACTAGGCGGTGCCTCCCGGAGCGCGCCCGGCAGGGAGCGGATCATCGCCATCAGACGGGCGTGGGTGGCGGCGTCGGCGGCGGCGAGCAGGCCGCGGGCGCCGGGCTCGCCCGCCGGGGTGCCGTCGAGGCCGGTGACGACGCAGCCGGCGGCCCGGCACAGGGCGATCCCGGCGGCGAAGTGGACGCTGCCGGAGAGGTCGCCGCCGTCGGTGACGTACGCGGCCCGCTTCCCCGCCGCGACCCAGGCGAGGGCGAGCGTCGTGGACACCACGCGCGGCCGGAACCCGGCGACGAAGTCCGGGTGGGCGAGCAGCTCGACGGCGCGGAAGCCGGGGGCGCCGGGGAACGGCGGGTCGAGGTTCACGTCGACGAGGCCGGTGGCGGCGGTGGGGGCCAGCGGCGCGCCGTCCTCGCCCCACGCGGTCGTCCCGTCGGTGCGGTACACCTCGCCGGTCTCGCCCGCGAACGGGTCGGCCACGGCCGCCGCCCCGCCGGGCAGGGCCACGTTGACGGCGACGAGCTTGTTCCCGACGGCGTAGTTCAGGGTGCCGCAGAGGGGGTCGACGAGCCACCGGCGACGGGCCCCGTCCGCGCCCTGCTCGCCGCCCTCCTCGCCGAGGACGGCGTCGTCGGGGCGGGCCGCGCGCAGCACGTCGAGGACGGCCCGCTCGGCGGCCAGGTCGGCGGCGGTGGCGAAGTCGCCCGCGCCCTTGTCGACCCGGTCGAGGTCCTGTCCGTACAGGCCGCGCACGACCTCGGCGCCGGCCCGGGCGGCGGCCGCCGCGGCCTCGGCGTCGGAGAGCTCCTGGATGATCATGGGGGCGAGGGTACGCGGAGGGCTCAGCCCGCGACGATCACGGCGGAGAGGGCGAGGGCGCCGGGGAGGGCCTGGGCGTAGAGGATGCGCCGGTTGGCGGTGGCGGCTCCGTAGAGGCCGGCGACGACCACGCACGACAGGAAGAAGACCCGCACCCGGAAGCCGAAGGGGTCGCCGGCGATCAGCCCCCAGACGAGCCCGGCGGCCAGGAAGCCGTTGTAGAGCCCCTGGTTGGCCGCCATGGCGGCGGTCTCGCGGGCGAGGCGGGCGTCGAACCCGGAGAACCGGCGCCCGGTCTCCTTCTCCCACAGGAACATCTCCATCACGAGGATGTAGGCGTGGAGGAGCGCGATGAGGGCGACGAGGATGTCGGCGGTCAGCGGCATGGGCCCATTGTGGGCGGCGGGACGGCGACGGGGGCGGTACGACGCGGACGGGGGCACGGCGCGGGCCGCGGCGGCACGGACGGGAACGGTGCGGGCCGGGGCGGCACGGACGGGAACGGTGCGGGCCGGGGGCGGCGCGGGCCGGGGCCGTACGGGCCGGGTCGGGCGTACGGGTCGGCCCCCGGGCTCGGGGAGCTCGGGGGCCGGCGCGGGGGGGCTCGGGGCGGCGGGGGTCAGCCGTTGCCTTCGAGGTCGATCGTGGCGGTGCGCTCCGCCTTGCTCTTGCCGCGCAGGGCGTCGCGCATGACGAAGGCGACCTCGTCGGCGGAGACCTCGTGCTTGCTGCCGTCGCCCTTGGTCACCATGACGCCCTTGAAGGTGTTCTCCATGAGGCGGGTGATCGCCTCCTTGTCGTAGACCTCCACCAGGTGGCCGTCGACGGCCTTCATGGAGAGGATCTGCGGCAGCGAGCGGGCCGGGCCGAAGTCGATGGCCTTGCCGCCCGCCCGGACGGTGATCCGGCCGGACATGGCGGGCTCGGCGAACTCCTTCATCGCCCGGTCCAGTTCGGCCTTGGTGACCGTGGGGTTGCGGACGCTGACCGGGAGTTCGACGACCTTGGTCACGCCGGTCTCGACCTGGGCGCGGAAGGCGTCCTTGACGGAGATCATCGAGCGCTGGACGTCGAGGCCCTTGCCGGGCTTGCCCTCGACGGCGGTGACCTTGTTCGGGGCGAAGAGGATCGTCGCCTCGGTCGCCGAGGAGGAGCTGCCCGCGAGGTCCCGCAGGGCGACGGCGAGCTTCTCGTCGTCGACCGGGAAGACCGGCTTGGCGACGCGCTCCCCGCCGAAGAGGGAGCCGATCACCGAGACGGGGTTGTAGTCGCTGCCCGCGGCTCCCCGGACGGTCTCCTGGCTGTCCAGGGCGAGTCCGGCCTTGTCGGGGGCGAGTTGGACCTTGCGGCCGCCCACGGAGAGCTGGAGCGGGGTCGCGGCACGCTTGCCGAGGCTCGCCTCCAGCTTGTTGACGGCCTCCTCCTTGGTGCCGCCGCCGATGTCGACGCCGAGGACGGTGGTGCCCTTGGGGACGTCGGAGTGGTTGAGGAGGAGTCCGGCGCAGTAGGCGACGCCGACGAGGCCGACGACGCCGACGGCGGCGAGGACCAGCTTGGAGCGGCCCTTCTTGGCCGGGGCGGGCGCGGGCTTCGGGGCGGGCTTCGCCGCGGGGGCGGGCGCGGGCCTGGGGGCCTGCTCCTGGCGGCCGGGGCGGGGCTCCGCCGCCGGGCCTCCGGCGCGCGGCCCGGGACCGGGCCGGCCGGCGGCCGGGGGCACGACCGGGATGCCGCTCGTGAGCGTGTCGCCGGACACCTGGCCGCCGGGGCCGCCGGCGCCCGGACGGCCCTGGGCGGGCGCGGGGGCGGGCTGCTGGGGCGTCAGGACGGCGGTGTCGTCGGACATCCGGGGCGCGCCGCCGGGCCCGTACGGACCGGGGCCGCCGGGCGCGGCCGGGGCGCCCGCGGCCGGGCCGGTGGGGCGCCGGGGCATGGCGGGGCGCCGGGGCGCGCCGCCGCCGAGGTCGGCGATGCCGCTGGCCGGGCCCGTGGTCGGACCGGTGGGCTGGCCGTCGTACCGGGGGGTGCCCTGGGCGGGCGTCCCGTCGTACGCCGGGGTGCCGCCGGCGGGGGTCCCGTCGTACAGGGGGGTGCCGCCGGCCGGGGTCCCCTCGTACGCCGGGGCGTCGCCGGGGCGGGGGCCGTCGTAGAGGGGGACTCCGGCGGCGGGGGTGCCGTCGTAGCCGGGGAGGGTGCCGGTGTCGTACAGCGGGTTGCTGACGGGGTGGCTGGAGGGCGCGGAGCCGACCGTGGGCACGCCGGCGGTCGCGGAGCCCGCGAAGCCGGTGCCGGGCGTCTGCGGGCCGCCGAGGGCCTTCGGGGCGGGCGCGGGGGCCGCGGGGGCGCCGGGGCCCGCCGCGGGCGCGGCGGGGGCCTGGGGGGCCGCCGGGGCGCCGTTCTTGCGCGGCGCGAACCAGTCGCTGGTCTCCTTGGCCCTGGGGGCCTCGGCGGCGGCCTGCGGCGGCTCGGGCGCGACCGGCGCGGGGGCCGGTTCGGGCGCGGGCTCGGGGGCCGGCGCGGGCCTCTCCGGCTCGGGCGCGACCGGCGCGGCGGTCTCGTCGGCCGCTCCTGCGACGGGCTTGCGGACCACGACCGGCGGGATCGGCCGCGAACCCGGAATGTTGATGCGGATCCGGGTCGTCAGGGTGGTCTCGGTCTTCGGCTCCTCCGGCGGCGCGGGCGCGGCGGGGGCCTCGTCCGGCGCGTCCTGCGCCGGATGGAGCGAGGGGTACTGGCGGGATCCGTACGGCTGGGTTCCCGACGGGTAGGCGGCCCCGCCGCGCCCCTGGGGGCTGGGGGACGAGCTGTCGGTCTCTCGACCAGTTTCACGACTCAAAGCAGGATCTCCCGGTTGGCTCCGCCGCCCGCTCTTGCTGATGCTCGTACTGTCCCGGGCGGTTCGGCGGCGCGCACCACCATACTGTCCGGCGCCGCCGGTTATCCGCCCGGTGGGAACTCCGGCCGCTCACGGGGGATACGCGGCGCGGCCTGCGGAGTGTTCTAGGAGGAGCCCTGCGGGAGCCTGCTGACGGTGGTGCAGATCACAGCGGCCCCCATGCCGCCGAAGAGGAAGAGCAGCTCGCCGATGCCGCCGCCGAAGAGTCCGTCGCCCTCGGGGCGGCCGAGGCTCAGCACGATGACGGCGACGAGCCAGCCGCCGGCGGGGGCGGCGAGGCCGAGCTGGTTGCCGGTGGCGCGCATGCCGCCGTAGAAGAGGGCGGCGGTGGCGAGGAGGGCGAGGAGCAGGCCGAGGGGGAACCAGGCGGCCTGGACGAGGGCGCCCGCGGTGCCCACGAGGGCGCCGAGGACGAGGAGTCCGGCGTAGAGGGCGTACCGGACGGCGGGGGCGGGCGCGGACGCGGGTGCGGTGCTCATCGGGCGGTCGCCCCGCCTTCCGCGGCGAGCCCGGCGGATCCGGCGGATTCATCCGATCTGCCGGATGCGGCGGATTCGGTGGATTCGGTGGATTCCAGGGAGAGTCCGGCGAAGAGGTCGGTCTCGCGCTCGCCCGCCGGGGCGCCGGAGGTGCCGTGGACGAGTTCGTAGTACTCGGTGGTGAAGAGGGGCTGGCCGAGGTCGTTGGAGAGGGCGAACCAGGGGCCGTCGACGGCTACCTGGGTGGCGTGGGCGGCCATGGCGGCGCTCTTGCGGGCCGCGTACGAGCCCGCGTCGGCGAGGTCGCCGCCGTCGATCTCGGCGGTGATCCGGTCCTCGGCGACGACGCCGGGCACGTCCTCGACGGCGGCGTCCTCCGGGAAGGCAGAGCCCTCGGCGGCGAGGCGGGCGAAACCGGCCTCGGCGACGGGCCGGGGCACCCGGTTCCAGTAGATCTTGGCGATGGCGTGGGCGGGGCCGAGGTCGGGGCGGTGGCCGGGGTCGGCGGCGAGCTCGGCGGCGCGCATGGCGACGCGGTGGGCCTGGATGTGGTCCGGGTGGCCGTAGCCGCCGTCGGGGTCGTAGGTGACGAGGACCTGCGGGCGGACCTCGCGGACGATCGCGACGAGCGGTGCGGCGGCGGTGTCGACGTCGGTGTTCCAGAAGGCGTTCTCGCGCTCGTTCTGGGGGACGCCCATCATGCCGGAGTCGCGGAACCGGCCCTCGCCGCCGAGGAAGCGGTGGTCGGTGACGCCGAGGGCGGCCATGGCGTCGGCGAGCTCTCCCACGCGGTGGGGGCCCAGCCGGTCCTCGCGGTCGGGGGCCAGATGGGCGAGGCCGGGCGGGATGACCTCGCCCTCCTCGCCCAGGGTGCAGGTGACCAGGGTGACAAGGGCGCCTTCGGCCGCGTACCGGGCCATGGTGGCGCCGTTGTTGATCGACTCGTCGTCGGGGTGCGCGTGCACGAGGAGCAGACGACGGGCGGGGAGATCGGTCATGGCCCCACCCTACGAGGCGGGGCCGCCGGCAACCGCCCGGGTCAGAACTTGAGTCCGGCGATCATGCTCGACACGTTGGTGGTGAGGGTGGAGATGGAGTCCGCGAGGGAGGAGCTGGCGAGGTAGAAGCCGAGGAGCGCGCAGATCGCCGCGTGCCCGGCCTTGAGTCCGGACTTCCGGATCAGCAGGAAGACGACGATCGCCAGCAGCACCACCGCAGAGATGGAGAGCGAGGTTGTCACAGTGGTTCACCTCCACCTTCGGTCGGATGGTTCGGTCACGGGGTCGGGCGGTTGTTCCAGCGGCGCGGTCCCCGGGCACGTGCCCGCGGTCCGCACGCCGGTGCATACCCACGAAGGGGTACCCACCAAGCGCTACGGATCATAACTATCCGTACCCGCGCATTGATCGGCGTACAGGCGCGCGAGGGGCGCGCACAGCGCTACTTTCAGCCTTATGACCATGCCTCAGGAGTACGCGTCCGCCCCTTCCGAGGGGCTTTCCTTCCCCCGACTCCACGCCAGGACCCAGCGGTTCGGGCTGGGCGTCCCGCGCGGTTTCACGGTCTCGCCCGACGGCGAGCGGATCGTCTTCGTGCGCTCCGGTTCGGGCACGGACCGGACGCACCGGCTGTGGGTGCTGGACCTGCCGGCGGACGGCGGCGAGCCGGCGGAGCGGGTCGTCGCGGAGCCGTCCGCGCTGCTCGCGGGGGCGGAGGAGGAGTTGTCGCCCGAGGAGCGGGCCCGGCGGGAGCGCAGCCGGGAGGGTTCCTCGGGGATCGTGGGCTACGCGGTGGACGCGTCGGTGGAGCTGGCGGCGTTCGCCCTGTCCGGACGGCTGTTCACGGTCGGTCTCAAAGCCGGAGGGGCGGCCGGGAAGGGCGGGGAGGCGCGGGAGCTGCCGGTGCCGGGGCCGGTGCTCGACCCGCGCCCCTCGCCGGACGGACGATGGGTGGCGTATGTGACGGACGGCACACTCCGGGTGGTCGGAGCGGACGGTTCCGGAGACGTGGAACTGGCGGTTCCGGAGGACCCGGACACCTCCTACGGATTGGCCGAATTCATCGCCTCCGAGGAGATGGGCCGGGACCGCGGATTCTGGTGGTCGCCCGCCTCGGACCGGCTCCTGGTGGCCCGCGCGGACGACCGCGCGGTGCGCCGCTGGTTCATCGCGGACCCGGCGCACCCGGACCGGGAGCCGCAGCGGGTGGCGTACCCGGCGGCGGGCACCCCCGACGCGGAGGTGCGGCTCTTCCTGTACGGGATCGACGGGACCCGCACCGAGGTGGTGTGGGACCGCGGGCGGTTCCCCTACCTCGCCCGCGCGCACTGGTCGGGGGCGGACGCGCCGCTGCTGTTCGTGCAGGCCAGGGACCAGCGGAGCGGGCTGGTGCTCGCGGTGGACCCGGAGACGGGCGCGACGGCGGCCGTGCGGACCGAGGAGGACCCGGCCTGGGTGGAGCTGCTGCCGGGGGTGCCGTGCTGGTCCCCGGACGGGCGGCTCGTGCGGATCGGCGACGAGAACGGGGCGCGGGCGCTGACCGTCGGCGACGAGCGGCTGACGGACGCGGCGCTGCACGTGCGGGCGGTCCTCGACGCGGGCCCGGACGACATCCTGGTGTCCGCGTCGGCGGGCGCGGCGGCGGCGGACCCGGAGACCGGCGAGACGCACGTCTACCGGGTGTCGGCGCGGGGCGCGGAGCGGGTCTCGGAGGGCGCGGGCTGGCACGGGGCGGTGCGCTCGGGCGCGGTGACCGTGCTCGTGTCCTCGCGGCCGGGGACGCCGGGCCCGGTGGCGCGGGTGCTGCGGGACGGGCGGGAGGTGGCGGTGGTGGCCTCGTACGCGGCCGAACCGCCGCTGCGGGCGCGGCCGGTGTTCACCGAGGCGGGTGAGCGGCGGATCCCCTGCGCGGTGCTGCTGCCGTCCTGGTACGAGGAGGGGCACGGGCCGCTGCCGGTGCTGATGGATCCGTACGGCGGCCCGCACGGGCCCCGGGTGGTCGCGGCGCACAACGCGCACCTGACCTCGCAGTGGTTCGCCGAGCAGGGCTTCGCGGTGGTGGTGGCGGACGGCCGGGGGACCCCGTGGCGATCCCCCGCGTGGGAGAAGGCGGTGCTGCGGGACTTCTCGGTGGCGCTGGAGGACCAGGTGGCGGCGGTCCGGGCGCTCGCGGAGCGGTTCCCGCTGGACCTGTCGCGGGTGGCGGTGCGGGGCTGGTCGTTCGGCGGCTATCTGGCGGGCCTCGCGGTGCTGCGGCGGCCGGACGTCTTCCACGCGGCGGTGGTGGGGGCGCCGGTGACGGACTGGCGGCTGTACGACACCCACTACACCGAGCGGTACCTGGGCACGCCGGAGGCGGATCCGGAGGTGTACGCGGCGCAGTCGCTGCTCACCGACGACGGCCTGTCGGCGCCCGCGGAGCCGGCCCGGCCGATGATGGTCGTGCACGGGCTCGCGGATGACAACGTGGTCGTGGCGCACGCGCTGCGGCTGTCGTCGGCGCTGCTCGCGGCGGGCCGCCCGCACGAGGTGCTGCCGCTGTCGGGGGTGACGCACATGACCCCGCAGGAGCAGGTGGCGGAGAACCTGCTGCTGCTCCAGGTCGACTTCCTGAAGCGGTCGCTGGGCGGCTTCCCGGGTCACCAGCCGGGCGGGCGCGGATAGGGCGGGGCCGGGGCCGCCGCCGGGGACCGGAGGGCGGGCGCGGGGTCGGGGGCGCCGCGTCCGGCCAGCAGGAGGAGGACGGCGGCCCCGGCGAGCACCCCGTAGAGGGTGGTGGCGAGGGCGGGGAGGTCCAGCTCCGGGGCCACGACGTACCGGACGTCGGGGTGGAGGTGGAGGCGGGCGAGGCGGGCGGCCTCGGCGAGGCCGGTGCCGAGGAGGAGACCGCCGGCGAGGAGGCCGAGGGGGCGGGTGTGGCGGGCCGCGGCGAAGGCGGAGGCGGCGGCGGTCAGGTGGAGGCCGGTGAGGACGAGGGCGAGCCAGCCGGGCGGCACGCCGAGGGCGGCGCCGGGGACGGACCGGCCGCCGGTGAAGCGGTCGACGGCGAAGCGGGGGGCGAGTTCGGCCGCCCAGCGGAGCTCCCAGGCCAGCAGGACGAGGCCGGCGACGGCGAGCAGGGCGCCCGCGGCGGCGGCCTGCCCGGGGCGCGGCCGGGTGGGGGTGCGCTCGCCGGGCCCCGCGGGCGGGCGGCGGCCGGCGAGCGCGGTGGTGAGGAGGCCCGCGGCGAGGGCGAGTTCGAGCAGAGCGGTGACGAGCGGCCCGGTGCCGTGGGTCCACAGGCCGGGGAGCCGTACGGCGAGGGTGACGGCACCGGTGGCGGCGAGCGCGCCCGCGGCGTGCCGGGAGCGGAGGGCGGCGACGACGGTGCCGGTGGCGGCGAGGCAGAGGAGCGGGTCGAGCAGGGTGGTGGCCGCCCGGACGCGGCCGGTCCCGAAGCGGCTGCCGGTCCAGGACCAGAACAGCTCCGCCGGCGAGCCGAGGGCCGCGAGGTCGCACAGGACCCAGGTGAAGGGGACGAGGGCGAGCCCGGCGGCGAGCGCGGCCCCGAGGAGGCGCGCCGGTCGTGTCAGAGTCACGGGGCCGATACTCACGGTCAGGCGCGGCCGAAACAAGCGGTTCCGCCGTACCGCCGGGGCGGAGGTGACGGAGTAACGGCCGGCGGGGCCCCGAGGGGGCTCCGCCGGCCGACGGCACCCGCACGGCCGCACGCACAGCAGGATCCGGTATCCGGATATCGGATCCGAGTCCCGGGGGTTGCCGGGGCGTTACAGCGTCTTCGGCCCTCCGGGCTCCTCGGGCCGCCCCTCGCCCGCCCCGCCCGCCCCGTCGCTCCCGTCCCCGCCCGCTCCGCCGGCCCCGCGGCCTTCCGCCGCCGCCTCGTCGGCCTCGGCGATCGCCACCGCCTCCTCCTCGGCCCCCTCCTCGGAGGCCGCCTCGCGGGCCGCCTCCACCGGGGCCGGGCCGTCCTCCAGGGGCGCCGCGTGGGCCAGCGAGTCCTCCGGCGGGACGACCTGCTTCTCCTCCGCGAAGTGGCAGGCGGAGTCGTGCCTGGCGGGGCTGTCGGTGAGCCGGAAGACGGCCGGGACGGCGAGCAGCGGGACCTCCAGGGCGCACCGCTCCTGCGCCTTCCAGCAGCGGGTGCGGAAGCGGCAGCCGGAGGGCACGTTGGCCGGGGAGGGCACGTCGCCGGTGAGGATGATCCGCTCGCGGTGGGCGCGGGCCTCGGGGTCCGGCACGGGCACGGCGGAGAGCAGCGCCTGGGTGTAGGGGTGGGTGGGGTGGTCGTAGATCTGGGCGTCGGTGCCGATCTCCACGATCCGGCCGAGGTACATGACGCCGACCCGGTCCGAGATGTGCCGGACGATCGAGAGGTCGTGGGCGATGAAGACGTACGACAGGGCGAACTCGGACTGGAGCCGGTCGAGCAGGTTGACCACCTGCGCCTGGACGGAGACGTCGAGGGCGGAGACCGGCTCGTCGGCCACGATGATCTCGGGCTGGAGCGCGAGGCCGCGGGCGATGCCGATGCGCTGGCGCTGGCCGCCGGAGAACTGGTGCGGGTAGCGGTTGATGTACTCGGGGTTGAGGCCGACGACGTCGAGGAGGTCCTGGACCTTGCGGCGCCGGTCGCCCTTGGGCGCGACCTCGGGGTGGATCTCGTACGGCTCGCCGATGATGTCGCCGACCGTCATGCGGGGGTTGAGCGAGGTGTACGGGTCCTGGAAGACCATCTGGATGTTGCGGCGGACGGCCTTCAGGGCGCGCGGGGAGAGCTTGGTGAGGTCCTCGCCCTTGTACTTGATCGAGCCGGAGGTCGGCTTCTCCAGGTTGACCAGCATCTTCGCGACGGTCGACTTGCCGCAGCCGGACTCGCCGACGATGCCGAGGGTCTCGCCGGAGGCGAGGTCGAAGTCGACGCCGTCGACCGCCTTGACCGCGCCGACCTGCTTCTTGAAGAGGATGCCCTGGGTCAGCGGGTAGTGCTTGTGCAGGTCCCGGACCTCGAGAATCGCCTCAGCCATGGAGGCACTCCTTCCAGAAGTGGCAGGCGCTGGCACGCGGGACGGGCGACTCGGTGACCTCGTACAGCGGGGGCACGTCGGTGCGGCAGACGTCCTGGGCCATCGGGCAGCGCGGGTTGAAGGCGCAGCCGGGCGGGATGGCGAGCAGGTTGGGCGGCAGGCCCTTGATCGCGTACAGCTCCTGGCCCTTCTGGTCCAGGCGCGGGATCGAGTCGAGCAGGCCCCGGGTGTAGGGGTGGGCGGGCGCCTTGTAGATCTCGTGGACGGGGGCCTGTTCGACGATCCGGCCGGCGTACATCACGGCGATCTTGTCCGCGACGTCGGCGACGACGCCGAGGTCGTGGGTGATGAGGATCAGGCCCATGTTGTACTCGCGCTGGAGCTCGGCGAGCAGGTCCATGACCTGGGCCTGGACGGTGACGTCGAGGGCGGTGGTGGGCTCGTCGGCGATGATCAGCTCGGGTTCGAGGGCGAGCGCCATGGCGATCATGATGCGCTGGCGCATGCCGCCGGAGAACTGGTGGGGGTACTGGCCGACGCGTTCCCTGGCGGCGGGGATGCGGACCCGGTCCATCAGCTCGACGGCCTTGGCCCGGGCGTCCTTCTTGCTCATGCCCTTGTGGACGATGAACATCTCGCCGAGCTGTTCGCCGACGCTGAGGACGGGGTTGAGCGAGGACAGGGCGTCCTGGAAGATCATCGCCATCTTGGCGCCGCGGACCTTCCTGCGCTCCTCCTCCTTGAGCTTCAGCAGGTCCTGTCCCTTGAAGAGGATCTCCCCCTTCGGGATCTTCCCCGGCGGCATGTCGAGGATGCCCATGACGGCCTGGGCGGTGACGGACTTGCCGGAGCCGGACTCGCCGAGGACGGCGAGGGTCTCGCCGGCCTCGACCGAGTAGTTGACTCCGTTGACCGCCTTGGCCACCCCGTCGCGGGTGTGGAACTCCACGTGCAGGTCGCGCACTTCGAGCAGCATGGGTCCCTACCTCAGCTTCGGGTCGAGGGCGTCGCGGACGGCGTCGCCGAGCATGATGAAGGCGAGCACCGTGATCGCGAGCGCGCCGGCCGGCCAGAGCAGCATGTGCGGGGCGTTGCGGACGTACTGCGAGGCCGAGGAGATGTCGATGCCCCAGGAGACGGTGGGCGGCTTGAGGCCGACGCCGAGGTACGAGAGCGTCGCCTCCAGGGCGATGTACGTGCCGAGCGCGATGGTGGCGACGACGATGACGGGCGCGAGGGCGTTGGGCGTGATGTGCCTCAGCAGCATCCGGGAGTTGGAGGCGCCGAGGGCGCGGGCCGCCTGGACGTAGTCGTTCTGTTTCGCGGTGATCACCGAGCCGCGGGCGATGCGGGAGATCTGCGGCCAGCCGAGCAGCACCATGAAGCCGATGACGGGCCAGACGGTGGAGCTGGTGACGACGGAGAGCAGCACCAGGCCGCCGAGGACGACGGGGATGGCGAAGAAGACGTCGGTGATCCGGGAGAGGACGCCGTCCCAGGCGCCGCCGAAGAAGCCGGCGAGGCCGCCGAGGACGGAGCCGAGGACGGCGACGCCGAGGGTGGCGAGGACGCCGACGGTGAGCGAGGTGCGGGCGCCGTAGACGGTGCGGGTGTAGACGTCGCAGCCCTGGCCGTTGAAGCCGAAGGGGTGGCCGGGCTGGGAGCCCTCCTGGGCCTTGGCCAGGTCGCAGTCGAGGGGGTCCCCGGAGGCGATCAGGGAGGGCCAGATGGAGATGACGACGAGGAAGAGGATGACGAGCCCGGAGATGATGAAGACCGGGTTGCGCCGCAGGTCGCGCCAGGCGTCGGACCAGAGGGAGCGGGCCTTCTTGTCGGGTCCGGTGCCCTGGGGGCCGCCGGGGGTCTTCTCCAGGGTCTCGGCCTCGGACAGGGCGAGGTCGGTCGCGCCCCCGGCGCCGGTGGCGGCGATGGCTCGGCCCTCTTCGTAGGGCTCGATCGGCTCAGGCATAGCGAATCCTCGGGTCCAGGACGGCGTACAGGAGGTCCACCAGGAGGTTGGCCAGCAGGAAGATCAGGACGAGGATCGTCACGAAGCCCACGACGGTCTGGGTGCTCTGCCGGACGATGCCGTTGTAGAGCTGGAGGCCGACGCCGTGGATGTTGAAGATCCGTTCGGTGACGATGGCGCCGCCCATGAGGGCGCCGATGTCGGCGCCGATGAAGGTGACCACCGGGATGAGGCTGTTGCGCAGCAGGTGGCGGCTGATGACCCGGCGGCGCGGGAGGCCCTTGGCGACGGCGGTGCGGACGTAGTCGGCCCGCTTGTTCTCGGCGATCGAGGTGCGGGTGAGCCGGGTGACGTACGCGAGGGAGACCGAGGCGAGGACGAGGCCGGGGACGATCAGCTCGCTGAAGGGCGCCTCGGGCGAGACGGCCGGCTTGATCCAGCCCCACTTGACGCCGAGGAGCAGCTGGACGAGCAGACCGGTGACGAAGGTGGGGACGGAGAGGACCACCAGGGTCAGCAGCAGGACGGTGGTGTCGACGGGGCGGCCGCGCTTGAGGCCGGTGACGACGCCGAGGCTGATGCCGATGACGATCTCGAAGAGGATGGCGACGATGGTGAGCCGCAGGGTGACCGGGAAGGACTGGGCCATCAGCTCGGTGACGGGCTGCCCGTTGAAGGCGGTGCCGAAGTCGCCGGTGAAGACGTTGCCCATGTAGGTCAGGTATTGCTGCCAGACCGGCTTGTCTAGACCGAACTCCTTCCTCAGCTGGGCGGCGGTCGCCGGGTCGCAGGCGCGGTCGCCGCACAGTCCGGCGATGGGGTCGCCCATCACGTTCACCATCAGGAAGATCAACAGCGTGGCGCCGAAGAAGACCGGGATCATCTGCAGCAGCCGCCGGATCACGTATCGACCCATGGGGGGCTCCGGGGGTTGGCTCCGGGGAAGAGCGGGGGAAGGCGTACGGCCCGGCGCGGGAGGTCCGCGGGCCGGGCCGTACGGCGCCGATCTGCTACGGCCTGCCGGGACGCGTCCGGCGGGGGCCGCCGGACGGGCCCCGGGCGGTCACTTGACCTTGATCTCGTTGTAGACCGGGACGCTGAACGGGTTAAGGGTGACGTTCTCGACCCGCTCGGAGTAGCCGGCGCTGCCGTTCTGGTACCAGAGCGGGATGGCGCCCATGTCGTCGCGGAGGACTTCCTCGGCCTGCTGGAAGAGGCCGACGGCCTTCTTGATGTCGGTCTCGGCGTTGGCCTGGTTCACCAGCTTGTCGAAGTCGGCGCTGGTGTACTTGCCGTCGTTGGACGAGGCGCCGGTGTAGTACAGCGGCTGGAGGAAGTTCTGGATCAGCGGGTAGTCCATCTGCCAGCCGGCCCGGAAGGGTCCGTCGAGCTTCTGGGTGGTGACCTGGTTGCGGTAGTCGGCGAAGGTGCCGACGGGGTTGCCGACGCACGCCTTGTTGTCGCCGAGGGCGCGGTTGATGGAGTTGCAGACGGCGTCCACCCACTCCTTGTGGGAGCCGGTGTCGGCGTTGTACGAGATCTTCATCGTGCCGCCGGGGATGCCGCCGCCCTCGGCGACGAGCTTCTTGGCCTGGGCGGCGTCGTACTTGCAGAA
Organism: Streptomyces filamentosus; assembly: GCF_014654895.1. Classification (GTDB taxonomy): domain Bacteria; phylum Actinomycetota; class Actinomycetes; order Streptomycetales; family Streptomycetaceae; genus Streptomyces; species Streptomyces filamentosus. The sequence continues at coordinate 1,531,546 of NZ_BNBE01000001.1, forward strand.
GTCGCCGCAGACGTCCTTGAAGCCGCCCTCCTCGCCGAGGACGGGGGAGGTCCAGTCGACGGCCGGGGTGCGGGTCTTCTGGAAGATCGTCTCGGTGATCTGGTTCCGGTCGATGGCCATCGACAGGCCCTGGCGGAGCTTCTCCTGGCCGGGCTTGTTCCAGTCCGGGTCGTAGAACGGGATGGAGAGGGTCTGGATGATGCCGGCCGGGGTGTTGATGTAGCGGTCGCCGAGGTCGGCGGAGACGTTCTTCAGCTGGGAGGCGGGCACGTCGTCGACGAGGTCGAGGTTGCCGGCGGTCAGGTCGGTGTACGCGGTGTTGTTGTCCGTGTAGACCTTGAGGGTGATGCCGCCGTTCTGCGCCTTGTCCTCGCCGGGGTAGTCGTCCCAGCGCTTGAGCTGCATCTGGGAGCCCTTGGCGTACGAGTCGATGGTGTACGGGCCGTTGCCGACGGGCTTGGCCAGCCAGCCGGCGTGGTCGTCGAAGAACGCCTTCGGGAGCGGGGCGAAGGCCGCGTAGCCGAGGGTGTCGGGGAAGGTCGAGAACTTCTGGGTGAGCTTCACCGTGAAGGTCTGCGGGCCGGTGACCTTGAGGCCGGACAGGGTGTCGGCGGTGGCCTCGCCCTTGTCGGGGTGGACCTTGTCGTAGCCCTCGATGTAGCCGAAGAAGTAGGCGTTCTTCTGGTTGTTCTTCAGGGCGGCGCCGTAGTTCCAGGCGTCGACGAAGGACTGGGCGGTGACCTTCTCGCCGTTGGAGAAGGTCCAGCCGTCCTTGACGGTGATGGTGAAGTTGGTGGAGTCGGTGGTCTCGATCTTCTCGGCGAGCATGTCCTTGGCCTCGCCGGTCTTCGGGTCGTACTCCTTGAGACCGCGGAAGATCATCGAGAGGACCTTGCCGCCCTGGACCTCGTTGGTGTTCGCCGGCTCCAGCGGGTTCTGCGGGTCTCCCCAGGAGGAGCTCACGATGCCGTCGGCCCCTCCGCCGCCGCCGCTGTCGTCACCGCCGCCGCAGCCGGTCGCCGCGAGGGCGACGGCGGTGGCCAGTGCGGCCCACTTGGCGTGCGTGGCTCCGCGCATGGAGTGCCTCCCGATTGTCCTGAGCGTGACTTAGGGCCCAATATCACCCGATATTGACGCTGGTGCACTTTTACGGCACCCGAGTGAGGGCAGGAGGACGTACGGGGACACGGAAAGGGCCCCTCGCACCCGGCGGGGGTGCGAGGGGCCCTGGTCCTTCGGGCCGTCACGGTCGGTCAGCCCGCGTGGACGACGTCCCGCTCCTCGGCGAAGTGGCACGCCGACTCGTGGGCGGCGAGGGTGTCCTGGCCGCGGAAGCGCTCCGGGATCGCCAGGACGGGCTGCTCCGTGGAGCACTTGTCCTGGGCCTTCCAGCAGCGGGTGCGGAAGCGGCAGCCCGACGGCGGGTTCGCCGGCGAGGGCACGTCGCCCGTGAGGATGATGCGGTCGCGGTTGGCCCGCGCCGTCGGGTCCGGCACCGGCACGGCGGAGAGCAGCGCCTGGGTGTACGGGTGCGTGGGGTGCTCGTAGATCTCCTCGTCCGTACCGATCTCGGCGAGCTTGCCGAGGTACATGACGCCCACGCGGTCCGAGATGTGCCGGACGATCGACAGGTCGTGCGCGATGAAGATGTAGGACAGGTTGAACTCGTCCTGGAGCTTCTCCATCAGGTTGATGACCTGCGCCTGGACGGAGACGTCCAGGGCCGAGACCGGCTCGTCGCAGATGATGATCTCCGGGTTGAGCGCGAGGCCGCGGGCGATGCCGATGCGCTGGCGCTGGCCGCCGGAGAACTGGTGCGGGTACCGGTTGATGTACTCCGGGTTCAGACCGACGACGTCGAGGAGCTCCTGCACCTTGCGGCGCCGGTCGCCCTTCGGGGCCACCTCGGGGTGGATGTCGAAGGTCTCGCCGATGATGTCGCCGACCGTCATGCGCGGGTTCAGCGAGGTGTACGGGTCCTGGAACACCATCTGGATGTTGCGGCGGACGGCCTTCAGGGCGCGGCCGGACAGCTTGGTGATGTCCTGGCCCTTGTAGAAGACCTCGCCGGCGGTGGCCCGCTCCAGGTTCATCAGGAGCTTGGCGACCGTGGACTTGCCGCAGCCGGACTCGCCCACGATGCCGAGGGTCTCGCCCTGGTAGAGGTCGAAGGAGACCCCGTCCACGGCCTTGACCGCGCCGACCTGCTTCTTGAAGAGGATGCCCTGCGTCAGCGGGAAGTGCTTCTGCAGGTTGCGCACCTGGAGGATCGGCTCCCCCCGCTGGACGGGGACGTCCAGGGCGGCGGCCACGGCCTCGTCGTTCTTGCTGAGGTCAGCCATGGATCGTCTCCTTCCAGAAGTGGCAGGCGCTCTTGCGGCCCGGCAGATCCGCGCCGTCCTGCTCGGTGACCGGCACCAGGGCCGGGATCTCCGTACGGCAGAGGTCGGTGGCCTTGGGGCAGCGCGGGTTGAAGGCGCAGCCGCTGGGCACCTTGAGCAGGTTGGGCGGCAGACCCTTGATCGCGTACAGCTCCTGGCCCTTCTGGTCCAGGCGCGGGATCGAGTCGAGCAGACCCCGGGTGTACGGGTGGGCCGGGCGCGCGTACAGCTCGTGGACGGGCGCCTGCTCGACGATCCGGCCGGCGTACATCACGGCGATCTTGTCCGCGACGTCGGCGACGACGCCGAGGTCGTGGGTGATGAGGATCAGGCCCATGTTGTACTCGCGCTGGAGCTCCGCGAGCAGGTCCATGACCTGGGCCTGGACCGTCACGTCGAGGGCCGTGGTCGGCTCGTCGGCGATGATCAGGTCGGGCTCCAGGGCGAGCGCCATCGCGATCATGATGCGCTGGCGCATGCCGCCGGAGAACTGGTGGGGGTAGTCGCTGACCCGCGCCTTGGCGGCGGGGATCTTGACCTTGTCCATCAGCTCGATGGCCTTGACCTTGGCGTCCTTCTTGGACATGCCGTGGTGGACCCGGAACATCTCGCCGAGCTGGTAGCCGACGGAGAGGACGGGGTTCAGCGAGGAGAGCGCGTCCTGGAAGATCATCGCGATCTTGCGGCCGCGGATCTTCCGGCGCTCCTCGTCGGACATCTTGAGCATGTCCTCGCCGCGGAACAGGATCTCCCCCTGGGGGATCTTGCCGGGCGGCATGTCGAGGATGCCCATGATGGCCTGGGCGGTGACGGACTTGCCGGAGCCGGACTCGCCGAGGACGGCGAGGGTCTCGCCGGCGTCGACCGAGTAGTTGACTCCGTTGACCGCCTTGGCCACTCCGTCGCGGGTGTGGAACTCGACGTGCAGGTCCTTGACTTCGAGCAGCGGACCGTTGTGGTCGCTGTTCTCTCGCGGCGCCGGGACGGTCGCGGTCTTGTCGATGGTGCTCATCGTTGTTACGCCCTCCTCAGCGCAGCTTGGGGTCGAGGGCGTTGCGAACGGCTTCGCCGAGCATGATGAACGCCAGGACGGTGATGCTCAGCATGATCGACGGCCAGAGCAGGACGTGCGGGGCCACGCGGATCTGCGCGACGCCGGCGGAGATGTCCACGCCCCACGAGACGGTCGGGGCGGCGAGGCCGAGGCCGAGGTAGGACAGCGTCGCCTCGGCGGAGATGTAACCGCCGAGCGCGATCGTCGCGACGACGATCACGGGGGCCATGGCGTTCGGCAGGATGTGCCGGAAGAGGATCCGGGTGGTGCCGGCGCCGAGGGCCTTCGCCGCGTGGACGTAGTCGGCCTGCTTGATCGTGATCACCGCACCGCGCATGACGCGGGTGATCTGGGTCCAGCCCAGGAAGGCGAGGGCGAAGACGACGACCCAGACGGTGCGCTCGACGAAGGCCTGGAGGACGACCATCGCGCCGAGCAGGAAGGGGATGCCGAAGAAGACGTCGGTGATCCGGGAGAGGACCGCGTCGATCATCCCGCCGAAGTAGCCCGAGATCATGCCCATGATGCCGCCGACGACGGTGACGATCGCGGTGACCGCGATGCCGACCGTGACCGAGGCGCTGGTGCCGTGGATCAGACGGGCGTAGACGGAACGGCCCTGCTGGTCGTAGCCGAGCCACTCCGGCGAACCGACCTTGCTCAGCTCGGGCTTGCCCAGGAAGTGGTTGACCAGGTCACCGGCGGTCGGGGACGCGCTGGTGAAGAGGGTCGGCCACGCCGAGATGAGGAGCAGCAGCGCGATCAGCACCGTCGACACGATGAAGTACGGGTTGCGGCGCAGGTCGGCCCAGGCGTCGCCCCAGAGACTGCGGGCCTTCTCCGGCTTCTCCACCGGCGCGGACGGGTCCACCGAGGGGGTGGCGACCGCGTCCGGGGCGGCGGTGGCGGTCTTGGTCACGTCAGGCATACCGGATCCTCGGGTCCAGGACCGCGTACAGCAGGTCGATGAGCAGGCTGGTGACGAGGTAGACGATCACCAGGATGGTGACCAGGCCGACCAGGGTGGAGCCTTCACGACGGGAGATCGACTCGGCGATCACACCGCCGACACCCTTGATGTTGAAGATCGACTCGGTGACGATCGCGCCGCCCATCAGGGCGCCGATGTCGGTGCCGAGGAAGGTGATCACGGGGATCATCGAGTTGCGCATCAGGTGCACGCCGATGACCCGGCGGCGCGGCAGGCCCTTGGCGACGGCCGTGCGCATGTAGTCGGCGCGCAGGTTCTCCGCCATGGACGTACGCGTCAGACGCGCCACGTACGCGAGGGAGAGGCAGCCGAGCACGATGGCCGGAGCGAGCAGCTCGCCCCACTGCGGTTCGGTGCTGACGTTCGGCTGGATCCAGCCCAGGTTGAACGCGAAGACCATCTTGATGATGAAGCCGAGGACGAAGACCGGGATCGAGATGATCAGCAGCGTGAAGATCAGGATCGCGTTGTCCGCGAGCCGGCCGGCGCGCAGGCCGCCGATGACACCGAGGGTGATGCCGAAGACCAGCTCGATGGCGAACGCCAGGGTGGCCAGCTGGAGGGTGATGGGGAACGCGTCGCCCAGCACGTCGGTGACCGGCAGACCGTTGCGGATCTGGGTACCGAAGTCCAGGTGCAGGAGCATGTCCCGCATATAGAAGAAGTACTGCTGCCAAAGCGGCTTGTCGAGACCGAGCTCATGGCGCTTCGCGGCGAGCGTCGCCGGATCGGCGCCCTTGTCGCCGAACATGGCCAGCACGGGGTCGCCGGGCAGGCTGTGCACCATGAGGAAGATCAGCAGGGTGGTCCCGAGGAAAACCGGGATCATCTGGAGCAGTCGTCGTACGACATAACGCCCCATCATGCCTCCGTTGAGATGTGACGGCAGCCCACGGGCCCTCCCCCGCCGTCGTGCCTTTGGGTACGGGCACGGCGGTTTTCGAGGAAGGGCCCCCCGGCCACCACGTAAGCGCCGGGCGGGAGTCGAGGGTTCACGACCCCCGCCACGGCTTGCGGACTACGCTGGGCGGTTTACTTGAAGACCTCGACGCCGGTCAGGATCGGGTCGCCGTCCTGGCCGTACTTGACGCCGGTGACCTTCTCCGAGTAGCCCGCGTTGACCTTGTAGTACCAGAGCGGGATGGAGGGCATGGTCTTGACCAGCTCCTTCTCCACGGCCTGGTACTTCTTCACCGACTCCTCCAGGGAGGGGGCGGAGTCGGCCTCGAGGATCATCTTGTCGAGATCCTTGTTGACGAAGCCGCCCTGGTTGCCCGCCGCGGTGCTCAGGAACAGGTCCTTGAGGAAGTTGGCGTTCACCGGGTAGTCCAGCGACCAGGCGGAGCGGTACAGGGACTTGACCTGCTTCGTCTTGCGAGCGGTCAGGTCGGCCTGGAAGTCCGTCTTGCTGTCGCCGACGCACTCGACGCCGGTGGCCTGGGTGATGCTGTTGCAGACAGCGTCGACCCACTCCTTGTGACCGCCATCCGCGTTGAACTGGATGGAGATCTTGTTGTTCGGGACGCCACCACCCTGCTTGATGAGGTCCTTGGCCTTGGCCGGGTCGAACTTGGTGACGTCGCCCGCGGCGTTCTCCTGGAAGCCGAGGATGCCCTCGGGGACCCAGCCGGTGGCCGGCTTGCGGGTGCCCTGGAGAACCGTCTTGGTGATCGTCGCGCGGTCGATCGCCATCGAGAGGCCCTGGATGACGCGGACGTCGACCGGCTTCGGCTTGGCCCACTGGTCGGCGTAGAACGCGACACCGATGGACTGGATGGCGGCGTGGTCGGCGTCGACCGCGCGGTCACCGAGGTCCGTGTGGTAGACCGGGAGGTCCTTCGGACCGATCTGACGGATGATGTCGAGGTTGCCCGACTTCAGGTCCTCGTAGGCGGTCTCGAGGGTGGTGTAGTTCTTGAAGACCACACCGCCGTTCTTCGCCTTGTTCGGGCCCTTGTAGCCGTCGAAGCGGACGACCTCGATCTTCTTCTTGTGGTCCCAGCTCTTGAACTTGTAGGGACCGTTGCCCACGGGCGCCTCGGCGGCGGCCTTCGGGTTCTTGTAGAAGGACTCCGGGAGCGGCGCGAACGGCGTGTACGCGAGCTTGTGACCGAAGTACGGGACCGGCTGGGTCAGCTCGATGGTGAAGGTCGTGTCGTCGACGATCTTCAGGCCGGCCAGGGTCTCGGCGGTGGGCTTGGCGCCCTCGGCCTCCGGGTGGACCTTGTCGTAGCCGACGATGTCGGAGAACCACGAGGAGAGGCCCATGGCGTTCTTGACGTTGGCGTTCCAGTTCCACGCGTCCACGAAGGACTTGGAGGTCACCGGGGTGCCGTCGTGGAAGGTCCAGCCGGCCTTGAGCTTGACGGTCCACTTCTTCGAGTCGCTCGTGGTGAGCGACTCGGCGTTGATCATCTCCAGCGAGCCGTCGGGCTTGTAGCCGACGAGCTGCGAGAAGACGGCCTTCATCACGCCGGCGCCGTTCGACTCCATCGTGTCGCCGGTGTAGAGCAGCTTCTCCGGCTCACCCAGGTCGGTGGTGAAGATGCCGTTCGGGTCGACCTGACCCTTGGCCTTCGAGCCCTCGTTGCCGTCACCCCCGCCACAGGCGGTCGCAGCCAGGGCGACGATGATCGCGCCCGTTACCCACTTGGCGCTCTTGGCACCGCGCATGGGTTCCTCCTCATGAGTCCACTTTGTCACTACAAGAGAGGCACTCCGAGTTTCGCCGACACCCCTGACGGCTTTGGACTCAAGTGCCCCGAGTGTGCTCGTGAGTCGGCACTCCCCACAGTGCGTGACCCATTGACCCGAGCTCAATGGAGCCAACTATTAGGCACGTCCGGGCCGTAAACCACACTTAAGCGGTCTCGTTTTGACAACATCACCAAGGCCCTGGATACCGAAATCCGGACAAAGTGAGTGCAGACAGACACCCCCGAAACGGACTGTTAATACACGTTCCGGAGAGTGATGCCCGCTATCCGGACACTTGGTCGCTGTATTCGACTTGACGGGGGACCGGACGGAGACCCTCCTCCGGCCCGCACCTCATACCACAGGCCCGGGAGGTCCGGCACCCCTCGCGGGAGGCCCGGCCCTCGGTCAACGGCCCTCCGGAGCCACGAGTTCCCCCATGATCCGGCACCGGAGTAGTACCCCCGTGTCACCGGTGTATCCACGCGGAAAAACCCGACGGGGCCCCGGTGTTGTCACCGGGGCCCCGTCGGGCCGGCGGGGCTCCCCTTCAGGAGCCCCGGCCTCAGGCGTTCTTGGCGCGCGAGGCGGAGCGGGCGCGCTCCTTCTGGTCCAGGACGACCTTGCGGATGCGGACGGCCTCCGGGGTCACCTCGACGCACTCGTCGTCGCGGCAGAACTCCAGGGACTGCTCCAGGGAGAGCTTGCGCGGCGGGACGATCGCCTCGAACGAGTCGGCCGACGAGGACCGCATGTTCGTGAGCTTCTTCTCCTTGGTGATGTTCACGTCCATGTCGTCGGAACGCGAGTTCTCGCCGACGATCATGCCCTCGTACACCTCGGTGCCGGGGTCGGTGAACAGGACGCCGCGCTCCTGGAGGTTGGTCATCGCGAAGGCGGTGACCGCGCCGGCGCGGTCGGCGACCAGGGAGCCGTTGTTGCGGGTCTGGAGCGGGCCGAACCACGGCTCGTGGCCCTCGTGGATCGAGTGGGCGATGCCGGTGCCGCGGGTCTGGGTCAGGAACTCCGTGCGGAAGCCGATCAGGCCGCGGGACGGGACGACGAACTCCATGCGGACCCAGCCGGAGCCGTGGTTCGACATGTTGTCCATGCGGCCCTTGCGGACGCCCATGAGCTGGGTGACGGCGCCCATGTGCTCCTCGGGCACGTCGACCGTGAGGCGCTCGACGGGCTCGTGGATCTTGCCGTCGACCTCCTTGGTGACGACCTGGGGCTTGCCGATGGTGAGCTCGAAGCCCTCGCGGCGCATCTGCTCGACCAGGATGGCGAGCGCGAGCTCGCCGCGGCCCTGGACCTCCCAGGCGTCGGGGCGCTCGGTCTCCAGGACGCGGAGCGAGACGTTGCCGACGAGCTCGCGGTCCAGGCGGTCCTTCACCTGGCGGGCGGTGACCTTGCGGTCCTTGACCGCGGCCTTGGCGTCCGCGCCCTTGCCGGTGCCGCCGCGGCCGACGAGCGGCGAGGTGTTGGTGCCGATGGTCATGGAGATGGCCGGCTGGTCGACCGTGATCAGCGGGAGCGCGATCGGGTTCTCCGGGTCGGCCAGGGTCTCGCCGATCATGATGTCGGGGATGCCGGCGACGGCGCAGATGTCACCGGGGCCCGCGACCTCGGCGGGCTTGCGGGTGAGCGCCTCGGTCATCATCAGCTCGGTGATGCGGACGTTGGAGATCGTGCCGTCCCGCTTGATCCACGCGACCGTCTGGCCCTTGCGCAGCTCGCCCTGCTCGACGCGGAGCAGCGCGATGCGGCCGAGGAAGTTGTCGGCGTCCAGGTTGGTGACGTGGGCCTGGAGCGGGGCCTCCTCGTCGTACGACGGGGCCGGGACGTGCTCCAGGATCGTGGAGAAGAAGGGCTCCAGGTTCTCGGAGTCCTGCGGGACCGTGCCGTCCTCCGGCTTGGTCAGCGAGGCGATGCCGTCGCGGCCGCAGGCGTAGACGATCGGGAACTCGATCTGGTCCTCGTCGGCGTCCAGGTCCAGGAAGAGGTCGTAGGTCTCGTTGACGACCTCGTCGATCCGGGAGTCCGGGCGGTCCGTCTTGTTGATGCAGAGGATGACGGGCTTGCGCTGCTGGAGGGCCTTGCGCAGCACGAAGCGGGTCTGCGGGAGCGGACCCTCGGAGGCGTCCACCAGCAGGACGACGGCGTCGACCATCGACAGACCGCGCTCGACCTCGCCACCGAAGTCGGCGTGGCCGGGGGTGTCGATGATGTTGATCGTGATCGGGGCCCCGCCGTCCTTGGGGTGGTACTTCACCGCCGTGTTCTTGGCGAGGATCGTGATGCCCTTCTCACGCTCCAGGTCGTTCGAGTCCATCATGCGGTCGTCGAGCTGCTGGTGGGCGGCGAAGGCACCGGCCTGCTTGAGCATGGCGTCGACGATGGTCGTCTTGCCGTGGTCGACGTGGGCGACGATGGCGACGTTACGGATGTCGTGGCGCGTGGGCATGGGTGGCTTGCGCTTCTCTCGGATCGTGGGAATCGGCGTCAGTTCCTCTTACGCCCGCCGGGCGGACGCGCCACGGCTATGTCCCATGGTACGGGGCCGCCGTGCAAGGGGCTTCCCCGGAGGGATCCGAGAGGGTCTACTGGGAGGTTCGGCGGTGCTTCCAGGGTGTGGGGAAGATCATGCGGACCGGGTCAAGGGGCCGACGCGATCCTGCCCGCCGGGGTCACCGGCGGGCAAGGAACTTGAGCTGGTTCTGAGGTTGTGACCTGTGGTTTCAGCGGTTCGAACCGCTACCCTTGGTCGTTTCGCTCTTCTTGAAACCGATGTCCTGGTACCGGGGGGCGGCGAAGCCCCAGGCCCCGGCGTTGACCACGTCCTTCCGGGCCGCGACCAGCTGGGGGCGCTGGTAGAGCGGGAGGGAGCCGGCGGCGGCCCAGATGCGGGCGTCGGCCTGCCGGATCAGATCGCCCGCCTCCTCCTCGTCGAGGGTGCCGGCCGCCTGGTCGAAGAGCTGGTCGATGCGGTCCGTGCCGACGCGCGAGTAGTTCTGCTCGACCAGCAGGGAGCCGTCGGAGGCGGGCTCGGGCTTGGCGAAGATCGGCCGGGCGTCGGTGGCGGGGAAGGCCGAGGCGGGCCAGGAGTAGAGGGCCAGGTCGTAGTCGCCGGAGGCCACGTGGTCCTTGAAGAAGCTCTCGTCGGAGACCTTGGTGACCTCGGTGCGGATGCCGACCGCGTCGAGCATCCGGACGATCCGGTCGCCGACCGCCCGCAGCGTCTCCGAGCCGGGGCCCGAGGGCAGGACGAAGCGGAGGCTGAGGGGCTTGCCGTCCTTGCCGAGGGCCTGGGAGGCGGCGGGGACGGCGGCCGGGGCGGCGCTGCCCATCGGGGCGTAGGCCCCGGCGACGCCCTTGTCCGGCTTGGCGTTGCCGGGCCCGGCCGCGGCGCGGGCGCCGGTGTCGAGGGCCTCGGCGCGGGCGAGGAGGGCGGCGCTCTCGCGGGCGGCGGCGGGGGCCGGGGCGAGGACGCGGGTGCCGCTCTCGGGGCCGCCGGGGCCGATCCGGGGGGCGGCCCGGAGCTCGCCGGGCTTGTCGTCGCCGACGATGTAGAGGCCGTCGTCGGAGGCGGTGTCCTCGGCGCCCTCGGCCTTCTTCTTGGCGTCGGTCTCCTTCTTCTTGGCGTCGGTCTCCTTCTTCTCCGCCCGCTCGGCGCCCGCTCCGGTGCCGGCGGGCTTCTGCTGGGCGCCGCCCGGGACCCAGCCGGCGTCGGCGAGGAGGGCGCGGGCCTCCTTGGTGTCCTGGCCGCCGAGGGCGTCGCTGCTGTCGGCGTAGGCGGCCTGGCCGGCCAGGGCGAGGTGGCTGCCGGGGGGCTCGGCGGGCAGGCCGAGCGGCTTCAGGACGGATTCGGCGAGTTCCCTGCGGTCGATGGCGCGGGCGACCGCGCGCCGGACCCGTTCGTCGGCGAGCGGGCCGGACTCGCCGTTGAGGGAGAGCTGGGTGTAGGCGGGTTCGAGCGACTTGCGGACGACGTAGCCGGAGAGGGTGTCCTGGGCCCGGGCGTAGCGGGCGGCGGCGGCCTTGTTCTCGGCGCGGGCGGCGCGGACCTCGGCGGCGAGCTCCTCGTCCTCGCCGTGGGCGAGCGCCCAGGACTTGAGGGCCTTGCCGGGGGTGACGGCGGAGCCGGGGCCGTGCAGCCGGGCGGCCTGGGCCCCGGCGCGGCCGGCGCCGGCGTCCTTGAGGGCGAGGGCGATCCGGTCGGCGGTGGCGCGGTCGACCTCGGCCAGGTCGAGCGTGCCGGCGGCGAGGGCGGCCTCCCGGTCGGTGCGGGGGACGGCGCGCAGGACGAGGCTGTCGAGCTTGGCGGGGCTGCCCCACCAGCGGGGGTTGCGGACGAGGGTGAGGCTGCCGTCCTTCCGGTCCGTCTTCCCCAGCAGGAACGGTCCTGCGGTGGACTTGAGCGTGGTGCGCGCACCGTCGTTGAAGGCGTTCGGGGAGCCCATCACCTCCTTCGGGTAGAGGGGGGTGAAGAGGGAGCGCCAGTCGGCGTAGGGCTTGGCGAAGGTGACCCGCACCTCCAGGTCGTTCCGGCCCTTCTCGATCTTCTCGATCCGCTCGTAGCCGGCGTTCCTGGCCGTCCAGTAGGCGGTGTCGCGGCCGCTGAGGGCCCGCCACTGGGCGACGAAGTCGGCGGCGCCGATCTCGCGGCCGTCGCTCCACACGGCCTGCTGGTTGAGCTTGTAGAGGACGACCTGGCGGGGCTCGGTCCCGACGACCTCGGCGCTCTCCAGGTAGTCGGGGTTGAGCCGGGGACGCCCGCGCTCGTCCAGGGTGTACAGCGCGGGCAGGACGGCGCCCGTGACCCGGCCGGTGGCCGCGTCGGCGTCGGCCTGGAAGGCGTTGAGGGTGGTGGGGAGGGAGTCCACCGCCCACCGCAGGGTGCCGCCGTCGCCGACGAGGCCGCGCGCGGTGGGCGCGTTGTCCTGGGCGGCGGCGGGGGCGGCGTCGTCGCCGTCGCCGGAGCTGCACCCCGCGAGGACGGTGACGGCGAGGACCGCGCTGGTGAGGGTGGCCACGGAGCGGAGGGTCCGGGAGCGGGGGCTCCCGGACGGACCGGACCATGTCCTGCCCCGGGGGGCGCCGACCTGGGACATGACTTTTACCCCTTCGTCCGGTTTTATGCCATTTGGAGATGATCACATCGCTTGCTCATCCCACTGAACGGCACCCGCCGGAGCCGCCCGCCGCCGACACGGCGACGGGCCGGGCAAACCCACCCGGGCGGCCCAACGGCCCGCCCGGGTCAGCCGGAGCGGGCCCAGCCCGCGCGGTAGGCGGCCCAGTCCCCCGGCTCCTCCGCGAAGTCCACGTAGAGGGCGACGCCGAAGCGCTCGCGGCCCGGGTCGGTGCGGCCGAGGCCCAGGCGGACGCCCCGGACGCCGGCGGCGACGGTCTCGGCGCTCTCGTGGTGGCCGAGGTCGTCCTCGTGGAAGAAGGGCAGCCCCATGAGGAGGTCGGTGCCCTCCGGGGTGACCTCCAGGGCGAGCGCGGTCTGCTGGGCGACGTAGCCGCCGTACGAACTCTCCAGCGGCATCCAGGTGTCGTACGACATCACGGCGATCTGGTCGACGCGGCGGGCCACCTCGCCGAAGTACTCCTGCGACCACCACTTGCCCTGGTCCGAGACGAGGCGGAGCACCGAGTGGGCGCCCGGCAGCGGGTCGATCTGGTGGGCGGCGACGGAGAGCAGCGCCATGCGGGAGCGGGTGAGCCGCCCCAGGTCGTCCAGGAGCGTCAGGTAGTCCGCGTCGCCGGACCGGAGGGGCTCCAGGTCGAAGTGGACGCCGGCGAAGCCCGCGTCGAGGACCTGGCGGGCGGAGGCCGTGACGGCCGCGCGGGAGGCGGCGTCGGAGAGCCGCAGTCCGGTCGGGCCGTCGTTCGCGAGGACGTCGCCGAGCCACGCCTGGACCCGGACGCCGGGCAGTTCGCGGCGGACGCCGTCGACCAGCCACCGCGCGCGCGGATGACGGGCGGCGGGCAGGGTCCCGTCGTGTTCGAGCGGGCCCGCGTGCACGTACAGGTCCTTGACGCCGGTGCCCCGCAGCCGCTCGGCGAGGGCCTTCAGGTCGGCGTCCTTCTTCCTGCCGTCGACCCACGCGTGCCCGATCCAGTACGCGTCCCTGCCCCGGGTGCGGGCGTCGTCGCGGAGGTCTCCGGCGTAGCTGACCCGCAGGGCGAGCGCGCCGAGGAGCGGCGGCACGACGAGCAGCAGCACCAGCCCCAGGACCCACCAGCGCCCCTTGCGCCAGGCCCTTCCCAGTCGTCCGGCCACACCAGCCCCCTGCGTCCCAGTCGAGATCAGTTCTGGTGGAGACGCCCGGGCCCGCCGGTCGGTTTCCGCGGCGCCCGCCCGGTCGCGGGGGCACAGAGCAGTACATAACCTCCTTTTTGTGACCCGAACAGCCACCCGAGTCCTGCTCGCGGTGCTGGTGGCGGCGTGGTGGCTGGTCGTGCCCGCCGCGGCCGGCGTCCGCGCCGACGACCCCGTCGTCCTCCCCTCCGAGGGGCAGATCCTGGACCGGGTGGGCGCCCTGCGCGACCGGCGGCCCGAGGTCGCCGAGGCCCTCGACCGGCTCTACGAGGAGCAGCGCACCCAGCTCTTCGTGGTCTACGTGCGGGACTTCTCGGGCCGCTCCGGCCAGGACTGGGCGGACGCGACCGCCGAACGGAACGGGCTCGGCCGGGACGACGTGCTGCTCGCCGTCGCCACCCACGACCGGCGGTACGGCTACTCCGCCGATCCCGGCGCGCGCCTCTCCCAGGAGCAGCTCGACGAGGTGGCCAGGACCGCGATCGAGCCCGCGCTGCGGCAGAGCGACTGGGCGGGCGCCGCGATCGGCGCGGCGGACGGCTACGCCGCCGTCCTCTCCGGCCGGCCCGTCCCCGCCCCGGCCGTCACCCCCGGCCCCGTCGACCCGGGCGGCTCCGGCGGCTCCTCCGCGACGGACCTGGTCCTCCCGGTCGCGCTCGTCGGCGGCGCCGGAGCGGTGGCGGCGTACGCCTACACCCGCCGGCGCCGGCGGGCCGCGACCCGCACCACGCCCGGCGGGCAGGGCTGGGGGCGGCCCGCGCCGCCCTCCCCGGAGGAACTGGACGGCGAGGCCCGGCGGGCGCTGGTCGCCACCGACGACGCCGTCCGCACCAGCCGGGAGGAACTGGGCTTCGCCACCGCCCAGTTCGGCGAGGAGGCCGCCCGGCCCTTCGAGGAGGCGGTGGACTTCGCCGAGGAGCAGCTGACCGCCTCCTTCCGGCTGCGGCAGAAGCTCGACGACTCCCTCCCCGAGGACGAGGCCACCCGGCGCTCGATGCTGGAGGAGATCCTGCGCCGCTGCGCGGAGGCGAACGCCCGGCTGGACGCGGAGGCCGCGGACTTCGACCGGCTGCGGGCCCTGGAGCGGACCGCGCCCGAGGCGCTGGCCGCGGTCGAGGCGGCCTTCCGCGAGCAGACCGGGCGGGTCGGCGGAGCCGAGGCGGCGCTCGCGACGATGCGCGAGCGGTACGCCGAGTCCGCCGTCGCCCCGGTCGCCGGTGACGTCGAGCAGGCCAAGGACCGGCTGGTCTTCGCCACCGCCCGCGTCGGCGCGGCCCGGCAGGCGGTCGGCGACGGCGACAGCGGCTCCGCGGCCGTCCACGTGCGGGCCGCCGAGGGCGCGGTCGACCAGGCGGCCCGGCTGGTCGAGGCGGTGGACCGGCGGGCGCGGGAGCTCGCCGAGGCGGCCGGCCGGCTGCCGGGCGCGCTCGCCGAGACCGACGCCGATCTGGCCGAGGCCCGCGGGCTCCTCGACGGGACCGCCCGGGGCGTGTCGACGGCCGGGCTGCGCGGCCGGATCGCCCGCGCGGAGGCGGTCGCGGCGGAGGTGCGGCGGGCGGTGGAGGCCGGGCGGTACGACCCGCTGGACGCGCTGCGCCGGATCGAGGAGGCGGACGCGGCGCTCGACGGCGACCTGGCGGGGGCGCGGGAGCGCGAGTCGGGCGACCGGCGGGCCCGCGGGCTCCTGGAGCAGGCGCTGCTGACGGCCCGTGCGGAGCTGGGCGCGGCCACGGACTACGTGGGGACGCACCGGGGCGCGGTGGGCAGCGAGGCCAGGACCCGGCTCGCGGAGGCGCGGCGGCGGCTGGAGAAGGCGCGGGCGCTGGAGGCCGGCGATCCGCAGGCGGCGCTGGAGGAGGCCCGGCGGGCCGACGGGCTCGCACGGCGCGCACAGGAGCTCGCGGAGCAGGACGTGCGCCGGTACGGGAACCCGAACGGCCTGGGCGGGGTGACGGGGGTGGGGGGAAGCGGTGGCGGCGGGCTCGGCGGGGCCGTGCTCGGCGGCATCATCCTCGGCGGACTGTTCGGCGGGGGGCGCGGCGGAGGGGGCGGGCACGGGGGCGGTTTCGGGGGCGGGGGCTCCGGCGGCGGCCCCGGCAGCTTCGGCGGCGGCGGCACGCGCGGCCGGCGGGGCGGCGGAGGCCGCTTCTGAGTTCCGCGTCCGCGCGGTCCCACCTCGTACGACCCTTCAAGGAGCAGCGATGAGCAAGCAGACCGTCCTCGGCCGGGTGACCCAGCTGGCGAAGGCGAACATCCACGCCCTGCTGGACCAGGCGGAGGATCCGCAGAAGATGCTGGACCAGCTGATCCGCGACTACTCGGCGAACATCGCGGAGGCGGAGGAGGCGGTGGCCACGACCATCGGCAACCTGCGGCTGATGGAGCAGGACCACGCGGAGGACGTGGCGGCGGCGGCCGAGTGGGGCGGCAAGGCCCTCGCCGCCAGCCGGAAGGCGGACGAGCTGCGGGGCGGCGGGCGGACGGAGGAGGCGGACCGCTTCGACAACCTCGCCAAGGTGGCGCTCGGCCGGCAGCTCCAGTCGGAGAAGGAGGCGCGGACCGCCGAGCCGGCCATCGCCGCGCAGACGGAGGTCGTGCGGAAGCTGACCTCGGGCCTCGACCGGATGAGGGCGAAGCTGGGCGAGCTGCGGGCCAAGCGGGACGAGCTGGTCGCCCGCGCGAAGTCGGCGCAGGCGCAGAACACTATGATGGACGCGGTGAAGAACGTCGACGTGCTCGACCCGACGAGCGAGCTGAGCCGCTTCGAGGACAAGGTGCGCCGGGAGGAGGCGCGGGCGCTGGGCAAGCAGGAACTGGCCGCGTCCTCGCTGGACGCCCAGTTCGAGCAGCTGGACGCGCTCGGCGACGAGGACGAGATCGCGGCCCGGCTGGCCGCGCTCAAGGCGGCCTGACGGTCCCGGTTCAGAACATGCTGAGGAGCTGGTCCACGGTGGGTTCCGCCGTGGGCCCGCCGTCGGGCAGGGGGAGTTCGAACCAGACGGTCTTGCCGCGCGGGGTGCGGCGCGCGCCCCAGGACGCGGAGAGCAGTCCGACGAGCTGGAGGCCGCGGCCGCCCTCGTCGGTGTCCTTGGCCCGGCGCCTGCGCGGCTGGACCAGGCCGGCGTCCCAGACCTCGCAGACGAGGGTGCGGTCGCGCAGCAGCCGGAGCCGTATCTCCCCCTCGCCGTAGCGGAGGGCGTTGGTGACGAGTTCGCTGACGAGGAGTTCGACGGTGTCGACGAGCGCTCCGAGGTCCCAGGCCGTGAGCTGGGCGCGGGCGAGCTCCCGGGCCCGGCCGACCGAGCGGGGCTCCCGGGGCAGCAGCCAGTCCCCCACGGCCTCGGCGGGCAGGCCCTGGATGCGGGCCATCAGGAGGGCGATGTCGTCCTCGCCGTGGCCGGTGTCGAGGGTGCCGAGGACCCGGTCGCAGACCTCCTCCAGGGGGCGGGCCCGGTCGGCGAGGGCCCGCCGGAAGGCGCTGAGGCCCTCTTCGAGGGGGTGGTCGCGGGATTCGACCAGGCCGTCGGTGTAGAGGGCGAGGAGGGAGCCCTCCGGGAGTTCGACCTCGACCTCCTCGAAGGGTTCGCCGCCGACGCCCAGCGGCATGCCGGGCGGCACGTCGAGGAGCACGGCCTCCTGGCCGGGCTCCACGAGGACGGGCGGGAGGTGGCCGGCGCTGGCGAAGGCGCAGCGCCGGGTGACCGGGTCGTAGACGGCGTAGACGCAGGTGGCGAGGTAGACCTCGGCGAGTTCGGGGCCGCGGTTCTTGTTCGCGCGGGACTGCTGGGCTCCGATGGGGGCGCCGAGGCCGCGGGCGATCTCGTCGAGGTGGGAGAGGACCTCGGCGGGTTCGAGGTCGAGCTGGGCGAGGGTGCGGACGGCGGTGCGGAGTTCGCCCATGGCGACGGCGGCGCGCAGGCCGCGGCCCATGACGTCGCCGATGACGAGGGCGGTGCGGTGGCCGGGGAGTTCGATGACGTCGAACCAGTCGCCGCCGACCTCGGTGGCGTCGGTGCCGGGGAGGTAGCGGCAGGCGATGTCGAGTCCGGCGGCCTCGGGGTCGCCGGGCGGGAGGAGGCTGCGCTGGAGGATGAGGGCCCGCTCGTGCTCGCGCCGGTAGAGGCGGGCGTTGTCGATGCAGACGGCGGCGCGGGCGGCGAGTTCGACGGCGAGGGCCCGGTCGCGGTCGCCGAAGGGCTCGCTGCCCTTGGCGCGGGAGAACTGCACGAGGCCGACGACGGTGTCGTGGGCGGTCATCGGGACGGCGAGGGTGGAGTGGACGAGGTCGCCCTCGCCGCCGGGCACGGTCCGGACCCGGCCGGTGCGCAGGGCTCCGGCGCCGGGCGAGTGGAAGGGGTAGCGGTGGACGGCGCCGACCTCGATGGGGACGGGTCCGCCGCCGTCGCCGGCCGGTCCGTGGCCCTCGTCGGTCCTGAGCGGGGTGTCGGAGACGGCGCTGGCGAAGGCGACCCGGCGCAGTTCGGCGCTGCCCGCGCCGTAGCCGACGTCGTGGGAGCTGCCCCAGCGGCCGGGCGGGGCCTCGTCGCCGGTGAGGAGGGACTGGTAGAGGTCGACGGAGGCGAGGTCGCAGAAGCCGGGGACGGCGACGTCGAGGAGTTCGCGGGCGGTGGCCTCCAGGTCGAGGGAGTTCCCTATCCGGGCTCCGGCCTCGTTGAGGAGGGCGAGGTTGCGGCGGGCGCTGGCGGCCTCGCGGGCCGCGCTCTGCCGGCGGGTGACGTCGACGCCGAGTCCCGCGACGCCGATCGGGCGGCCGGAGCCGCTGTGCACCCGGTAGAGGTTGACGGACCAGTGGCGGCGGACCCGGGCGCCGGGGGCGGCGCCGGTGATGAGGAGGTCGGTGACGGGTTCGCCGGTCTCCAGGACGCGGCGCAGGGCCTCGGTCATCCGGTCGGCCTCGGGCTTGGCGAGGTAGTCGTGGACGCGGCGGCCGTGGTGGTCGTCGGCGGCGCCGCCGAAGACGGCGGCGAAGCGCTGGTTGGCGCGCTTGACGGTGAGGTCGGTGCCGAAGAGGAGGAAACCGAAGGGGGATTGGCCGAAAATCGCCTGGGAGGCGGCGAGGTCGGTCTCGATCCGCCGCAGCGCCCGGACGTCGACGACCAGACAGAGCGCGGCCCGCTCGCCGGTGCCGGTCTCGCTCGGCATCACGTACAGCTCGGCGAGGCCGTGGGCCCCGCCCTGTCCCGGGGAGCCGGGGGCGGCGGGGATGCGGAACGGGACGAGGCCGGTCCACTCGCGTCCGTCGAGGACCTCCTTGACCCGCCGGTGGCCGTGATCGCGCAGCTCGGGGGGCATGAACGCCTCGACGGGGTCCCTCCCCCTGATGTGCCGGGCGGGGATCCCGAAGAGGTCCGCGGCGCGGTTGCTCCACTGGTCGACGCGCCCGTCGGGCCCGAGGGAGAAGGAGGCGACCCGGATGTGGTCGTAGAGCGAGCCGGGCGGGCTGCTCTGCCACACGACGCCGCTCGTCGTCTCGGATATCTCGCTCACGCGACCGTCCCCTCCAGCTCACCGCACCGGACCGGCCATGCCCGCAGTATTCAGCACGGCGGGCCCCGGCGGCACGACGTCCACGATCACAGGGTGGTCTCGGTCGGCTCGGTACCCGCTCCGGTGATCGTCGTCCCACTCTCTTTACTCACCAGGGAGAGCCAGCTCGAACCATACGGTTTTTCCCGTGCTGCCCTGCCGGGTCCCCCAGCGGCGTGCGGAACAGGCCACCAGGCTCAGCCCGCGGCCGCCCTCGTCGTCGGGGCCGGCGGGCCGCTCGGTGGGGGGATCCGGAAGCGGATCGGAGACCTCCACGAGGAGCGCCGAGTGCCGGGGCGGGTCGGTGGCGCCGCCCTCGGCCCGTAGGATCCGCACCCCGATGGGCCCCGAGGCGTACCGCAGGGAGTTGGTGACCAGCTCGCTGACCAGCAGGACGGCCATGTCACCGACGGCCGGGTCGACCTTCCAGGAGCGGAGCGTCTCGCGGACGGCGTGCCGGGCGGTGCGCACGGCGTCGGCCTCCGCCGGGAAGTTCCACTCGGCGCGGTCGCCGTCGGTGTCGATCACGCGCGATCACTTCCCCAACCGTGGCTCAGCAGGAAGAGGATTGCCCTCTCCCGAGGGACCAAAGGGGACATACCCGTAATTCGGTACGAAATATCCCTCCAGGGGGGCGGTGCGGGCGCACGGTGGCACGGACGGCGTAGGAAGTCAGCCGAGCGCTCCGCCGAAGGGCGCACCGAAGAGCCTGCGCGCCGCCTCCGCGACCGCGGGGCGGTCCTGGTCGAGCCAGTCCACGGCGTCCAGTTCGCCGGGGGCGAGCCAGCGCAGCTCGTCGTGGTCCTCCAGCGGGAGGGGGTCGCCGGAGAGCAGCCGGGCGCTCCACACCCGCAGGACGTAACCGGGCTTGAGGGGCCATTCGCCGGGGATCCGCTCGCCGGGCTCGGCCTCGACGCCGAGCTCCTCGCGCAGTTCGCGGACGAGGGCGTCCTCGGGGCGCTCGCCGGGCTCGACCTTGCCGCCGGGGAGCTCCCAGCGGCCGGCGAGGTCGGCGGGGGCGCTGCGGCGGGCCGCGAGCAGCCGGCCCCGGTCGAGGAGGGCGGCCGCGACGACGACCACGGCACCGGTCCCGTGGTCGGGTCCGGTGCCGTGGCCGGGTCCGGCGCCGTGGTGGGCGGTGCCGTGAGGGGTGGTGCTGTCGGTCATGCCCGCGAGGGTAGCCGGGGTCGGTCGGGCCCCGGTCCCGCCGCGGCCCCCGTCAGGGGGTGGTCGCGACGCGCTCGACCCAGTAGAGCTGCTTGTGGCCGCGGGCGTCGAGCGTGTCCGCGATCCGCTGCGCCTCGGCCTGGGTCGCGTACCGGCCCACCCGGTAGCGGTTGCCGTTGTCGTCCTGCCGTATCACGAGCCACGGTTGGACGGCGCCGCTGTCGGTCATCAGGCTTCTCCTTCCGCCGGGCCGGGCCTCACCTGAGATCTCCGGGAAACCGCAATCCGCATATGCCCGAGCCTACGCCTGACCTTCACACAGCGGATACGGGTTTTCACCAACAGATACGGATCGGCCGGGAACCGACGGAAGGAGGCCGAAGGTCACATGCCGGGCACCGCCCCGGGGACGGTCGGCACCGGCAGGAGGACGGGTCCGGCCGCGCGGGCGGGGTCCTTGCGGCAGGCGTCGCCGCAGTCGGCGTCGAGCGAGCAGCACAGCGAGCAGACGGGGCCGGAGCGGACGGGGCAGTCGGCGATGTCGGGGAGTTCGTAGGCCGTCTCGCACTCGGCGCAGGTGTGGGTGGCCCGCTCGTCGGCGGGCGCGGCGCCGGGACCGTTCACGGTGTTGGGGCGGGCGAGGTAGTAGCGGCCCTTCGTGGCCCAGGCGATCAGCGGGCACAGCACCAGGGCGAGTCCGGCGGCGATGAAGGTGGAGAACGCCTCGGCGTAGGCGCCGAAGAGGCCGAAGAAGGCGAGGATCGAGACGGTGGAGGCGACGACCATGGCGCCGAAGCCGGCCGGGTTCACCGCGTACAGGTAGGCCCGCTTGAACTCGATGTACGGCGGGGACCAGCCGGCCCGCTTGTTGATGACGAGGTCGGCGGCGACGGCGGTGATCCAGGCGATGCCGACGTTGGAGTAGAAGCCGAGCAGCTTGCCCAGCGCGGCGAACATGTTCATCTCCATCAGCGTCAGCGCGATGGCGAGGTTGAGGAAGATGTACCAGACCCGGCCGGGGTGCCGGTGGGTCATGCGGGAGAAGAAGTTCGACCAGGACAGCGAGCCGCTGTAGGCGTTGGTGACGTTGATCTTGATCTGGGAGACGATCACGAAGAGGGCGGCGGCGGGCAGCGCGAGGCCGCCGAGCCAGGGCTTCAGCGCCTCGATCTGTGGGGCGATCGGCTCCAGGGCGTGGGTCTTGCCGACCGCCTCCAGGGCGACGAAGGCGAGGAAGGCGCCGCCGAGCTGCTTGGCCGCGCCGATGATCACCCAGCCGGGGCCCGCGGCGAGCACGGCCAGGTTCCAGCGGCGCCGGTTCGCCTCGGTCTTCGCCGGCATGAAGCGCAGGTAGTCGGCCTGCTCGCCGATCTGGGCGATGAGGGAGAGCGCCACGCCGGTGCCGAGCCCGAAGCCGATCCAGTCGAAGCCGGAGCCGGCGCCCTCGGTGCCGCCGAAGGAGGCGAAGGCGCCCCAGGCGTCCGGCGCCTCGAAGGCGAGGACCAGGAACGGCAGGACCACGCCGACGATCCATACGGGCTGGGTCCACGCCTGCACCTTGGCGAGCGCGCCCATCCCGCGGAAGACGATCGGGATGACGATGAGGGTGGTGACGAGGTAGCCGAGCTCGACCGGGAGGCCGACGGCCTGGTGCATGGCCTGGGCCATGATCGAGCCTTCGAGCGCGAAGAAGATGAAGGTGAAGGAGGCGTAGATGAGCGAGGTGAGGGTGGAGCCGAAGTAGCCGAAGCCGGCGCCCCGGGTGATGAGGTCCATGTCCAGGCCGTACTTCGCGCAGGCGCGGGCGATGGGGATGCCGGTGAGGAAGATGATCGTGGCGGCGGTGAGGATCGAGGCGAATCCGCTGGTGAAGCCGTAGGCGAAGACGATCGAGGCGCCGATGGCGAAGTCGGCGAGGTAGGCGATGCCGCCGAGGGCGGTGCCCGCGACGGTGCCGGGCGACCAGCGCCGGAAGGAGTGCGGGGCGTAGCGCAGCGAGTAGTCCTCGCGGCTCTCGTCCGCGGCGAGCTTCGCGTAGCTGCGGCGGGGGCGGCCGGCGGGCGGCGCGCCCCCCGCCGACGGGTCCCGGTCCGGCGGGTCCTGGGCCGGCGGCCTCGGGACCTCGGGGTCCGAGGTGGGGGTGGTGACGGTCTCCGCCATGGGGGCTCCTGTCGTCCGGCCTGGTCGCGGGTACGGGGCAGGAAGGTAGGAGCCGCTCGTGACGGGGCTTCGCCGTCCGGCGTTGCCGGGCGGTAACACCGCCTGACGCCCCGTTAACTCCTGGTCACGGGTGCCGGACGGCCCTCTCCGGTCAGCGGACCGGGAGGTGGTACGAGAGGCGGTAGCGGTCGGCGGGGACGACGATGTCGGCGGTCTCCACGGCCAGGCCCGAGGCGTAGAAGGTGCGCTCGACGGCCATGACCACGTGGCCGGGCACGCCGCCGAGGACGAGCAGTTCCTCCGCGAGGCCGGGGCGGGCGCCGACCTCCTCCACCACGTTGTCCACGACGACGTCGATGGCGGCCATCCGCTCGACCACGCCGCAGCCGCCGAGCGGGCCCTCCTCGGGCAGCATCACGGGGGTGCGGCCGGTGACGGCGAGCGGCTCCCAGGAGGTGGCGACCATCATGGCCTCGCCGCCGTCCCGGTAGACGTACCGGGTGCGCATCACGCGGTCGCCGGGCTCGATGCCCAGCCGGGCGGCGATCTCCTCGCCCGCCTCCTCCTGCTCGCTGTGCGCGTCCCAGGTGCCGCGCGCGCCCTCGGCGGCCTGTTCCTGGCGGAAGGGGGTGGCGCCGGAGACCGGGCGGTAGCCGGAGCGGGCGACGCGGCGGGGCACCGGCCGCTCCCGCACGTACGTGCCCGAGCCCGAGCGGCCCTCGACGAGCCCCTCGGCCATGAGCACCTTGCGGGCCTCCAGGGCGACGGTGTCCGAGACGCCGTATTCCTCGCGGATGCGTGCCTGCGAGGGGAGACGGGTATGCGGAGGGAGCGAGCCGTTCGCGATCTTCTCCCGCAGATCGCTCGCCACACGCAGATAGGCGGGCTGCTCACCGAACGTCACTGGACACTCCCCTCAGGTTGACGGACAGCTACAGCGTGACAACCGATTGTCGCCATCCGCAAGCATGGGCCAGAGTTTCACCCGAAGTGATGAAGACAGCCGGCATCGCACGACCCCTTGACCCGCATTGGTCTGGACCAATACCTTCCTGCCTGCGCACCGCCCTCGCACGCTCCATCCCGCCTCGCACAGGAACGAGCCCATGCGTCCCAGAGCCCTGACCAAGCCGGTCCTCGTCACCGCCGCCGCGGCCGCCCTCGGCCTCCTCGCCACCCTGGCCCCGGCCGCCGACGCCCATCCGCGCCCCGACCACCGTCCGCCCGCCGCCGGGCACGCCCTCAAGCGGGTCGGCTACTTCACCCAATGGGGCATCTACGGAAGGAACTTCCAGGTCAAGGACCTGGAGACGAGCGGCACCGCGGCCAAGCTCAGCCACATCAACTACGCCTTCGGCATCGTCGACAAGGCCGGCAAGTGCGTCATCGGCCCCGTCCCGGGCTCCGACCCCTGGGCCGACTACGTCCGCCCGGTCGACGCGGCGAACTCCGTGGACGGCACCGCCGACACCGCCGAACAGCCGCTGGCCGGCAACTTCAACCAGCTGCGCGAGCTGAAGGCGAAGCACCCGGACCTCAAGGTCATGATCTCGCTGGGCGGCTGGAGCGGTTCGGCGTACTTCTCCGACGCCGTGCGCACCCCCGCCTCCCGCAAGGCCCTGGTCTCCTCCTGCATCGACCTCTACGTCAAGGGCAACCTGCCCCAGGACGGCGCCCGGGGCGGCGCCGGCGCGGCCGCCGGGCTCTTCGACGGCATCGACCTCGACTGGGAGTGGCCCGGCTCCGAGGGCAACGAGGGCAACGTCATCCGGCCCGAGGACAAGGTCAACTTCACCGCGCTGGTACGGGAGTTCCGCACCCAGCTCGACGCGTACGGCCGCTCGCTGCCGAAGCGGAAGCACTACGAGCTGAGCGCGTACGTGCCCACCGCCCCCGCCAAGATCGACGCGGGCTTCGAAGTCGCCAAGATCATGCGGGACTTCGACTTCGTGAACCTCCAGGGCTACGACTTCCACGTCTCCGGCGAGAAGACCACCGCCCAGCAGTCCGCGCTCTTCGCCAAGAACGACTGGAGCGTCGAGGGGACCGTCAGGTCCTGGCTGCGGCGCGGCGCCCCGGCCCACAAGCTCGTGGTCGGCATGCCGTTCTACGGCCAGGGCTGGACCGGCGTGACCGGCGGCGGCGACGGCCTCGGCCGGCCCGCCGCGGGCCCCGCCCCCGCGACCTGGGCGCCCGGCTCCGAGGACTACAAGAACCTCAAGAAGCTCGCGGAGTCGGGGACGTACACGCTCCACCGCGGGCCGCGGAACGGCCACGCCTGGCTCTTCGACGGCACCACCCTGTGGACCTACGACGACCCGACCGTGCTGAGCACCAAGGCGAACTGGGTCCGCACCCACGGCCTCGCCGGCGCGATGGTCTGGTCGCTGGACGGCGACACCGCCGACGGCGAGCTGATCGGCGCCATCGACCGCGGCCTCACCCGCCGCTGACCCCCCGCTCCCCGGGAGCCGCCCCGCCGGGCGCTCCCGGGGCCGCGGACCGGACGCCGCCCCACGGCGCGCCGCGGGCGGGAACGGCGGCTGGTCACGGGCCGCCGTTCCCGCCGGGTGCCGGTCCGCACCCCACGGGGCCGGGTCTCTCGCGCGGAGACCCGGCCCCGTTCCCGTGTCCCTCGCCGGGCGGCCCGGTCAGGCCGCGCCGTGCTCGCCCTCGGGCACCGGGGGCTTGCTGGTGAGGCCCAGGGCGCCGCGGACGCCGGCGCCCTCGTCCAGGAGCTCCCAGGCGGGGTCGTACTCGGCCCAGAAGGCGTCCGCGTCGGAGGCGGCGGCCAGCTTCGCCCACTGCTTCGACGCCACGTCGAGGGAGGCCGCGTACGCCTCCACCTGCTTGCGGGCGGACGCCTCCCAGGTCCGGGCGCGCAGCCCGGTGCGCGCCGCGTCGATCGCGGTGCGCACGTCGGCGGCCCAGGCGCGGTTGTCCTCCAGGGCGTCCTCCGGGTCGTCCTCCGGCTCCTCGTGGGCGGCGTCCTCGATGGGGTTCACCAGGGTGAGGAAGGCCAGCTGGCCGGGGGTGAGGGTGGTCCGGTCGGAGCGCAGCGAACCCTCGGTGGGGTCCTCGCCGCCGAGGGCGCAGACGATGTGGTGGTCGCCCCCGCGCCACGACTGGCGGTCCGGGAAGTAGTACAGGCTCCAGGAGCCGGACCCCAGCGACCAGGTGTCCAGCGCGTAGGAGGTCGCCATGGTGTCGCAGCGGTCCTCGCCGAGCCGCTTGAGCTCCTCCTCGCCGGGCCAGCGGTCGAAGCCGGTGACCTCGAAGCGGCCGGTGACCTCGCCGTCGTGGGACTTCTCGCAGTCGACGACCCGCACGCCGGTGGTGTAACCGCCCTCCTCGGTGTCGTCGAGGAAGCACTCGCCGGTCCGCAGCTCCATCGGCGGCCGCGCGGAGGCGGCTTCCCGCATGCCGTCCCTGAACCCCCGCACCGCTTCCTGGAACTGACCGGTGATCAGTCCTGTGAGGACCAGCAGCGTGCTGACCGAGGAGAGCACGATGCCGGCGATCGCGAGCCCCTTGCCGCCCTGCTGCCGCTTCTTGATCTGCGGCAGCGCGAAGAGCCCCAGGACCAGCCCCAGCGGCGGCAGGCAGCAGACGATGCCGCTGACGAGGGACCCGATGGCGAGCCCGTTGGTCCCGGGCCGCGGCGCCCCGTAGGGCCCGTAGGGCCCCGGCACCCCCGCGTAGGGCATCCCCGGCGAGGTGTACGGACCCGGGGCCGCGTACGGACCGGAGGACGGGTGCGCGGCGGGCCCGGCCGGCGGGGACGGGGGCTGCGGGGTCGGCTGGGACGGCCCGGACGAGGGCGTCGGCTCCACGGGTACGGTGCTCCTGTCGGGGCAGGGGGACGAACAGACGATCGGGCGCGCATCGTACGCGGTCCGGTGAAGGGGGCGGTCATGCGGGGCACGGACCCGGCCGGAGGCACGAGGACCACCCGGACCCCTTCGGTCCCGGCCGCGACCGTCCGGGCGGTGAACCGGCTCGCCGTCCGGTGGGCCGCCGCGCTCCCCCCGGCTCCGGGAAACACCGTCTTCTCCGCCGCCGGCGTCTGGCCCCTCCTCGCCTTCCTGGCGGACGGGGCGACGGGGCGGGCCCGGGACGAACTCGCGGAGGCGCTGGGCGTGCGCGCCGACGAGGCGGCGGGGGCCGGGCGCGGGCTGCTCGCGGCGCTGCGGGCGATCCGGGGTTCAAAGGCCGCGCTCGGCGTGTGGACGCGGAGGGAGCTGGAGCTGCGGCCGGAGTGGCGGGCCGGGATCCCGGACGGCTCGCTCGGCCGGTTCGGGGCGGACCCGGAAGCGGACGCCCGTGGCTTCGACGCCTGGGCGGCCCGGCACACGAACGGCCTGATCGACGGGATGCCGGTGGAGGTCCTGCCCGACACCCTGCTCCTCCTCGCCGTGGCGCAGGGGCTGCGGACCCGGTGGATCCGGCCCTTCAGGGAGATGCCGCTCACGACCGGGGCGGGG
Organism: Streptomyces filamentosus; assembly: GCF_014654895.1. Lineage (GTDB taxonomy): Bacteria > Actinomycetota > Actinomycetes > Streptomycetales > Streptomycetaceae > Streptomyces > Streptomyces filamentosus. The sequence goes on from NZ_BNBE01000001.1 coordinate 1,558,358, forward strand.
CCCTGGGCGGGGCGGGAGCTCGCCGGGCTGTTCCGGCGGACCGCGCTGCTCGACCGGGTGGGGGTGGCGGAGACCGGTGCGGGACCGCTGACCGTGCTGAAGGTGCTCGGGGCGGACGGGGTGGACGTGCACCTGCTGGCGGGCGCGGAGGGCGCGGGGCGGAGCGCGGTGCTGGCGGCGGGCGTCGAGGTGCTCTCGGGTGCGCGGAGGGTCGTGCCGGGCGGGCTGCTGCCGCCGGGCGAGCCGGGGCCGGCCCTGCGGGTGGAGTCCGTACGGAGCACGGACCGCGAGCCGCAGCTGGACGTGGAGACGGTGGCGTTCGACGTGCGGGGCACGCACGGGCTGCTCGCGCTGCCCGGGGTGTTCGGGCTGTCCGCCGCGGCCGACCCCGCCGCCCGCCCCCTGGCGGGGATCGTCGGGGACGCCCCGCTGGCGGTGCAGGGCGCCCGGCACGAAGCGGTGGCCCGCTTCCACGCGCAGGGCTTCGAGGCGGCGTCCCTCACGATGCTCGCGGTGGGCGGCGGCCTGCCTCGCGAGCCCTACCGGGTCCGCCGGGTGACCTTCGGGCCGGACCGGCCCTTCGGCTTCCTCGCCGTGCACCGCGCCTCGCGGCTGGTGCTGTCGGCGGGCTGGGTCGAGGAGCCGGAGGAGTGTGCCGGGCCGGGCGGGGACACGGGCCGGGAGTGAGACGGCGGAGGGGCGGCCACCGTGCGGCGGCCGCCCCCTTTCACCGGGCTCGGGTCAGAACTGGAGGGCCCAGGAGTCGATCTTGCCGGTGTCGGCGCTGGCGTTGTCGGTGACGCGGAGCTTCCAGGTGCCGTTGGCGGTCTCCGAGGAGGCGTTCACGGTGTAGGTGGTGTTGATGTTGTCGGCGCTGCCGCCGGTGCCGAACGCCTTCAGCGTGTACGCCGAGCCGTCGGGGGCGATCAGCTGGACCTGGAGGTCGCCGATGTAGGTGTGGACGATGTTCACCGGGACCTGGAGGGCGGCGGGGGCGCTGCCGGTGACGCCGCTGACGGTGACCGGGGACTCGACGGTCGCGTTGTCGGCGATGGCGAAGTCGGCGGTGTTCTCGAACTTCGGGCCGGTGGGCGGGGTGGTGGTGCCGCCGCCGACGAGGAGCAGCCTGTTCGGGGAGCCGGTGCCGGGGCTGGTGACGACGTTCGGCGTGGCGGCGGTGGTGAGGGCCGTGGAGACCTGGGCCGGGGTGGCGGTCGGGTTGCTCCCGAGCCAGACGGCGGCGGCGCCGGCCACGTGCGGGGTGGCCATGGAGGTGCCGGAGATGGTGTTGGTGGCGGTGTCGCTGCTGTTCCAGGACGAGGTGATGGAGGAGCCCGGGGCGAAGATGTCCAGGACGCTGCCGTAGTTGGAGAAGCTGGAGCGGGCGTCGGTGCTGGTCGTGGAGCCGACCGTGATCGCCTCGGTGACCCGCGCCGGGGAGTAGTTGGAGGCGTTGGAGCTGTCGTTGCCGGCCGCGACCGCGTAGGTGATGCCGGCCGCGATGGAGTTGCGGACGGCCTGGTCGAGGACGGTGTCGACGCCGCCGCCGAGGCTCATGTTGGCGACGGCCGGCTTGACGGCGTTCCGCGTCACCCAGTCGATGCCCGCCACGACCTGGTCGGTGGTGCCGGAGCCGCTGTTGTCGAGGACGCGGACGCCGACGATCTTCGCCTTCTTGGCGACGCCGTAGGAGGTGCCCGCGACCGTGCCGGCGACGTGGGTGCCGTGGCCGTGGCCGTCCTGGGCGGTGTTGTCGTTGTCGATGGCGTCGTAGCCGTTGGAGGCGCGGCCGCCGAAGTCGCTGTGGCTGATGCGGACGCCGGTGTCGATGATGTACGCGGTGACGCCCTGGCCCGCGCCGTCCGGGTAGGTGTAGCTCTGGTTCAGCGGGAGGGCCTTCTGGTCGATCCGGTCGAGGCCCCAGGACGGCGGGGAGGGCTGGGTGCCGTCGATGGTGAAGACCCGGTTCTGGACCACGGACTTCACGGCGGGGTCGGCGGCGAGCTTCTTCGCCTGCGCCTCGGAGAGCTCGATCGCGTAGCCGTTGACCGCCGAGGTGTACGTGCGCTTGATCTTGGCGCCGAACCTGCCGGGGACGGCGCGGCCCTCGGCGGTCCCGGCCCGGGCGGAGTCGTCGAGGGTGACGATGTAGCTGCCCGGGATGGTGCCTTCGGCCCCGGCGTTCTCGATGACGCCCTCCGGGGCGGCCGGTGCGGCGGCGGCGGGGAGGGCGGAGAGCGAGCCGAGGGCGAGCGCCGTGACGGCTATGGCCGCGGCGGCGGAGACGCGGCGGCGCGATGCGCGCATGGCAGACATGTGAGGTGTCCTCCTGGTGGGGGTGCTCCCGTGGGGCGGAGCCCGAATGACCTTCACTCACGACAGGTACATGACAAGAGCACGTGCGGTCCGACGCGGAACCCCTCGGCTCCCGCCCGCCCTGCCGTCGACCGAAAGATTGGCCGATCCATAGGAATCCCACAAGAGGACCTGCACACCAGGCAGTTGCCCGGAGGAGGAGCCGTACGGCCGCCGGGACCGCGCCCGCGGCTCCCCCGCGCCGCCCCCACCTGCGGCGGCCCGTCCGGGACGGCGGCCCGGGACCCCCGCCCCGACCCCTTTACGCCGGCTTTGAATTCACATGGGCTTCACATGACCTCACGGTGAACGGGCCCGTCCCCGATCCCCCGGGAGACGGGCCCGCTCTTCACGCCGTGCCGCACGTTGCCGCCCCACACGGCTCCGGATCAGAACTCGTCGGCGCCGTTGCGGAGTTCGGGGGTCCAGTAGCCGGTCTTCGCGACCGTCTCGTCGACGGCGATGCCGCCGGCCGGGGCGGTGACCACGACGCTGCCCTCGGCCGGGCCGTCGGCGGCGAAGAGGTTCACGTTGAACTCCTTCACGACCTTGTTGTCCTCGTGGACGCCGCCGTTGGAGATCCGCACGTTGGCGTACGCGGGCGCGCCCGGCTCCAGGACCACGGGGGCGGCCGGCTTGCTCGCGGCGACCGGCGGGATGTCCTTGGCCGTCTGGATCTCGCCGAAGGCGATCAGCGGGTGGCCGAGGAGGCGGCAGGCGCTGCCGGAGGTGTTGGTGGCGGTCAGGACGATGTGCTCGGTGGGCACCTCGTCGGCCTTCGCCGCGGTGATCTTCACGTCGCCGTAGGCGCAGACGGGGGCCTTCGAGTCGCCGGAGCCGGCACCGGCCTTGGAGCCGGAACCGGAGCCCGAGCTCGCGTCCGCGCCGGAGCCCGAACCCGAGCCGGAGCCCTGCGCGGCGGCCTGGTCGGCGGCCGGCGTCGCGTCCGAGCCGCCGGTGCCGCCGCCCGTGCCGCTGCCCGTGGCGCCGCCCGCCGTGGCGGCGTCGCCCGCGGCCGGGGTGGTGTCCGTGTTCTGCGGGGCGGCGGCCTGCTGCGGGGCCTTCGCGCTGCCGGCGTCCTTCGCCCCGGTGTCGTCGCCCCCGCAGGCCGTCAGGCCCAGGGAGGCCGCGGCGACGGCGGCGACGAGGAGGGCGGTCCTGGTGGTGCGGTGTGACGTACGCATGTCGGTGTTTCCCCCGTGAAGCGTGAAGCGGTCGGTTGTTGCCGACTTCAGACTCCGCTCCGGCACTGCCGTCCCGCTTGCGTATCGCTAACGCCCCGCCGCGAGCCGCGCGAGGCGCTCCGTGGCCCGCGCCGTACCCTCCGTGAAACCGGCCGCCTCGGAGTCGGCGGCGGCCCGTTCGAGCTGGTGGGCGGCCTCTTCGAGGCGGCCGATGCCGGCCAGCGCCTCGCCCCGCACGATCCGCAGCTGGGCCTGGACGACGACGGCGTCGGGGGCGACGAGTTCCCCGGCGCGAAGGACGTGCGCCAGGGCCTCCTCGTACTCCCCCGCGCCCAGGCAGTGCGCGGCCAGGTGCTGGAGGGCCAGCACCTGCGTGGACGGGTGCCCGACGCGGTCGGCGAGCGTGACGGCCTCCTCCATCAGCGCGCGGGCCCGGACGCACTCGCCGGTGGCGTCGAGGACGGCCGCGTGGTTGACGACGGCGATGGCCTCGCTGATCGGATCGCCGGCCCGGGCGGCGAGGCCCGGCGCCCGCTCCAGGTGGACCAGCGCCTCCTCGTGCCGCCCCTCCTGGTGCAGGATCCAGCCGAGCAGCGCCCGCGTGCGGGACTCCGCGTCGGGGTCGCCGACCGCCTCGGCGGCGGCGAGCCCGGCCTCCAGGAGCGGCGTCCAGCCGTCCTGGAGCCGCATGAGCATCAGCGGCCAGGCGACGAGGGCGAGCCGCCAGGCCCGGTCGGGCAGCCCGAGGGCGGTGGCCGCCGCGACGGCCCCCTCCAGGGCGGGGCGCTCGGCCACGTACCAGTCGAGCGCGGCCGTACGGCTCTCGAACTCGGGGACCGCGGCGGGCCGGCGCACGTCGGCGGGGAGCGCGTAGCAGGGCTGCGAGCCGGGTTCGGCGGCGGCGTCGGCGGCGAGGCCCGTGTACAGGTAGTGGTCGAGGAGCCTGCGCAGCCCCTCGGGGTCGGCCTGCCGGGCGAGGCCGCGGGCGTAGAGGCGTACGAGGTCGTGCGGGGTCCAGCGGCCGGGCACGGCCTCGGTGAGGAGGTGGGCGGCGGCGAGCCGTTCCAGGTCGGCGGCGGCCCGCCCGGGAGTGGTGCCGGTGAGCGCGGCGGCGGCGAAGTGGTCGAGGTCGGAGCCGGTGTGCAGGCCGAGCGCGCGGAAGGCGCGGGCGGCGGAGTCGGGCAGCTGCTGCACGGTGAGGCGCAGGGCGGCGGAGACGCCGACGTCCTCCACGTCGAGGAGGGCCAGCCTGCCCTGTTCGTCGGCGAGTTCGCCGACCATCGAGTCCAGGGAGCGGGCGGGCCGTTCGGCGAGCCGGGCGGCCGTCACCCGCAGCGCGAGCGGCAGTCCGTCGCAGAGTCCGGCGAGCCGGGCCGCGGCGTCCGGTTCGGCGGCGATCCGGTCCCCGCCGAGCACGCTGGCGAGGAGTTCCGTCGCGGCGGCCCTCGGGAGCTGGGCGAGCGGCACCGGCCGGGCCGCGTCGGAGGCGATCAGGCCGCCGAGCCGGTCCCGGCTGGTCACCACGGTCACGCAGTGGTCGCCGCCGGGCAGCAGCGGCCTGACCTGCTCCGAGGAGCGGGCGTTGTCGAGGACGACGAGGATCCGGCGACCCGCGGTGAGGCTGCGGAAGAGCGCCCCGCGGCCCACGGCCGTCTCCGGCACCCGCTGCTGCGGCACGCCGAGCGCGAGCAGGAACTCGCGCAGGACGACCCCGGCCTCGGGCGGCGGGGTGTCGCTGAAGCCGCGCAGGTCGGCGAAGAGCCGCCCGTCGGGGAAGTCGTCCGCGCGCCGGTGCGCCCAGTGCACGGCGAACGCCGTCTTGCCGACCCCGGCGGGGCCGGTGACCAGGCAGACGGGTCCCTCGCCGCCGGCCGCCCGGTCCAGCAGCTCCGCCTCGGCGGCCCGGCCGGTGAAGCCGCGCGGCGCCCTGGGCAGCAGTTCGGGGACGGCGAGGACCTCGGGCGCCGCGGCCGGCGCCGCCGGCTCGGGCACCGGCGCGGGCCCGGCGGTGCCCTGGTCGCGCAGCAGCGCGGCGTACGTCTCGCTCAGCGCCCCGCCCGGGTCCACGCCCAGCTCCTCGGCGAGCAGCCGGCGGGTGCGGTGGTACCAGTCGAGGGCGTCCGACCGGCGGCCGGCCCGGGCCAGGGCCGTCATCAGCGCGGCGGCCAGGGACTCGCGCAGCGGGTGCGCGACGGCCTCGGTCCGCAGGACGGCCGCGGCCCGGCCGTGCTCGCCCAGCTTCCCGTACGCCTCCGCCAGCGCCTCCACCGAGGAGAGCCGCAGCTCCTCCAGGGCGGTGGCGGCGGCCTCCAGCGGGCCGCTGGGCACGGTGCCGGTGAGCGCGGGCCCCTGCCAGTACGACAGCGCCTCGCGCAGCATCCGTACGCTGTCGGCGGCGTGCCGCTGGGTGGCGGCGAGGCCCACCAGCTCCTCGAAGCGGTGCGCGTCGACCAGCGATTCGGGCATCCGCAGCAGGTACGCCGACCCCTGGGTGGTCAGCTCGACGCCGTACGCCTCGGCGCCGTGCTCGGCGAGCAGCGCCCGCAGCCGCGAGACGTGCCCCTGGAGCACGGTCTTGGCGTGCGTCGGCGGCTCGTCCTCCCACAGCGCGTCCATCAGCCCGGTCACGTTGACCGCCGTGTTGGGACGCAGCAGCAGCGCGGCCAGCAGGCTGGTCCGCTTGGCGGGCCCGAGGGCCACGTCGCCCGTCTCCGTCACGACGGCGACGGATCCGAGCAGCCGGAACTCCACCCGTACCTCCGCGTTCCTGTGTCCCCCAGCTGGCCCCGGCAGCAGAGAATACGCGGCTCCCGGCGCCTCACCTGCATCGTTCCGGCTCCTCGGCGCGGATGCGGCGCGTATCACGTGCGCACGGGGCCGAAACCGCCGCTCCCGCGACCGCCGGGGCGTCACCGCGCGGGCAACCGGCCGCCATCGAAGGGGCATCGGCGCGGGCGATGGCGGAGTCATAACGGTTCGAAGGGGCCGCTCCCTAATTTTCTCGTCACCGGCCGAGAACGACCGGATCGAACAGGCGGGACAGGGCGGGCCACCAGGCCGGCCCCGGGGCCGCCGGTGACCCGAAGGAACCGAACGTGCGCAGAATCGCGCTTCCCGCAGTGGCGGCACTGTCGCTGGCCCTGCTGCTCCCGCAGTCGGCCGTCGCGGAGGACGTGCCGCTCCCGGCCCCCGCGCTGGAGACCGGCGAGACCCAGCTGATCGGCCCCGGCATGTACCAGTCGGCCGACGACACCTTCCAGATCTCCGAGAACGACGTGGTGTACGGCCTGATGAGCCGCACCCACACGGTGGACGGCAGCGGGGCGGGCGTCGCCCAGGCCCAGGACGCCCCGAACACCCGCGCCGACCTCGGCGTCTTCGGCCCGAGCTGGGAGGCCGAGTTCGTCGGCGGCCAGCTGAACCGCAAGCTGGTCACCGGCTCCGGCGCGATCACCACCACCGACCTCGACACCGCCGAGTCGGTCCGCTACGCCTTCACCGAGTCGGTGGCCGGCGCCAACGGCGGCAGCATCAACACCTACAAGGCGGCCGACGGCTCCACGCTGGTGGAGAACGTGCAGTGGGACGACCTCGCCGGCGTCATGAAGACGACGATCACCGAGACGCTCAACGTCGACCTCACCCAGGCCGCCGCCGCCGACGACGACGTGCCGGTGGACGCCACCGGCAACCCGATCCCGGCCGCCTCCCTCAAGCCGTCCTACACCTGGAAGCAGGTCGGCGGCAGCGGCGACACCTGGCGGGTCACCGGCGTCGGCAACAGCGCCTACAAGCAGACGACGGTCGCCTACGACAGCGTCGGCCGCGTCTCCACCGTCAAGGATCCGGCCCGCGCCGACGTCCCCGCCCAGACGGTCAAGGTCAACTACGCGACCGCCACCACCGCCTCCGGCCAGACCCTCGGCGACGTCGCCGGCCAGGTCAAGGACATCACCGTCACCGTCGGCCAGACCGTGTCGACCCTGGCCCGCTACTCGTACGACGGCTCCGGCCTGCTCCGCAAGGTCGTCGACCCGGCGTCCGGCGGCCAGCTCAACACCTACAGCTACGACGCCACGGACCGCGTCGTCGCCGCCACCGCCGAGGACGGCGCGGCCTGGCAGCTCACCTACTCCGGTGACGCGGCCGCCCCGCAGTCGGTGGAGACCACCGGCATCCGCCCGGACGCCGGCAGCGCCGTCCAGGGCGCCCCCAGCCTGGCGCAGGGCGAGGGCGTCGCCCCGCCGGCCGAGGACTTCGCCGGCGGCGAGATCACCTCCGCGCAGGCGTACCCGAGCTACTGCTCCCGTCCCGAGACGTGGATGTGGTACCAGTACAGCGGCTGCGCGACCAAGGTCGCCCACTACGGCTGGCGCAACCCGAGCTGGAAGAAGACCCCGACCGGCGCCTGGGTGATGGGCGTCTACAAGGACCACTGCACCAGCTCCGCCGACAAGCCCGGCGGCTGGGACTTCCGCACCGCCTGTGACTCGCACGACTACGGCTACGGCACCATCGGCAACAGCTACAAGGGCTACCGCTACTACCTGGACCGCAACAAGGGCATCGCCACCGACGTCGCGTTCTACAACATGCTGTACTACAACACCTGCCCCGCGTACTTCTGGAAGAGCGCCTGCCGCTCCACCGCGTACTCGTACTACCTCGGGGTCTTCTACGGCGGCCGTCCGAAGAACGGCGCCGACGCCACCTGACGGGCGGCACCATCGCCGGGGAACCGGGCAGTCGGACGACCGAAGCCACTGCCCGGCCCCCCGCCGGGAGCCTGAACACACGGCTCCCCGGCCCCCCTTGAACTTGACGCCCTGAACTCGCGGGCTTCGTCAGCGAGTTGCCCCCTCCCCCCTGCCTCTCCCTCCCCCCCTCTTTTTGCCGCCGCGGCACCGCCCGCCCGGTGCCTACCCCCCTGGAGCATGTCGTGAAGAGATCTGCTGTGGCCGTCGCGATGGCCTCGGGCCTGCTGCTCGGCGCCCTGCCGGCGGGGCTGGTCCCCCTGGTCGGCACGGCCTCCGCGGCGGCCGCCGACGGGGTCCCGGTGGATCCGGCGCTGGAGACCGGCACCCAGGGAGGCGGCACGGTCCGGGTCAACGTGGTGACCCAGACCCGCTCCGACGTGGCGGGAGCCGCCTCGGCGGGCGAGACCGAAGTGGCGTACGAGCGGCTGCCGATGGTCACCCTCACCGTGGACCGGGCGGGCCTCACGGCCCTCCGCGCCAACCCGGACGTGGTCAGCGTGACGGAGGACGTCCCGGTCCCCCCGATGCTGGACGAGACGACGGTCAGGATCGGCGCCGACAAGGCGTTCGCGGCCGGCGCCACCGGGGCGGGCAGCACGGTCGCGGTGATCGACACCGGCGTCGCGAAGAACCACCCCTTCCTCGGCGGACGGGTGACGGCCGAGGCCTGCTTCTCGGTGAACGACGAGAGCTACGGCGCCACCAGCCTCTGCCCCAACGGCGAGGCCACCCAGGAGGGCGCGGGCAGCGCCGACGCCGACACCGGCAGCTGCGCCGAACTGGGCGCGGCCTGCTCGCACGGCACCCACGTGGCCGGCATAGCCGCCGGCAACGGGACCGGACTGAGCGGCGCCCCCAAGCGCGGCGTGGCCCCCGGCGCGAACATCGTGGCGATGCAGGTGTTCTCCCGCTTCGACTCCGACGACTACTGCGGCGCGGGCAACAGCCCCTGCGTACTGAGCTTCACCAGCTCGCAGATCAAGGCGCTGGAGAAGGTGTACGCGCTCAAGCAGGCCGGCACCGACATCGTCGCGGCCAACATGTCGCTGGGCGCCGGACGCTGGACCACGTCCTGCGACACCGACCCCCGCAAGTCCGTCATCGACAGCCTGTACTCGGTGGGCGTGGCGACGGTGGTCGCGGCCGGCAACAACGGGTACGGCGACGCCGTCAACGCCCCCGGCTGCGTCCCCTCGGCGGTGACGGTCGGCGCGACGACCGACGACGACCAGGTGGCCTCCTTCAGCAACCGCGGCCCGCTGCTGGACGTGATGGCCCCCGGCACGGCCGTGGTGTCCTCGGTCCCCGGCGGCGCCTACGCGGCGAAGAGCGGCACCTCGATGGCGGCCCCGCACGTGGCGGGCGCCCTGGCGGTGCTGCGCCAGAAGTACCCGGCGGAGAGCCTCGCGAACCTGGTGGCGAAGCTGACCGGCACCGGCACCCCGATCACGTACACCGGCGCCGTCACCCCGCGGATCGACCTCGGCGGCGCCGTCACCGGCACCACCGTCCCCGAGCCCGCGCCGGCCGCCCGGCCGCGCCCCTCCCAGGTCTTCGACGACACCGACCGGACCATCCCGGACCCGGGCACCCTGGAGGCCCCGCTGACCGTCACCGGCGTGCCCGGCAACGCCCCCAAGGCGCTCCGCGTCGAGCTGGAGGGCCGCCACGACTGGCGCGGCGACCTCAAGATCGACCTGGTGGCCCCCGACGGCCGGCTGTACCGCCTGAAGTCCACCTCCGCGACCGAGACGGGCGGCGCGCTCGGCGCCTTCACCGTCGACGCCTCCGCCTCCCCCGCCTCCGGCACCTGGAAGCTCCAGATCACGGACGCCTCCGCCGGCGGGAAGGGCACCCTCCTCGGCTGGTCGCTGAACTTCCCCACGCCCTTCGCCATGACGGGCAACCTCAGCGTCCCGGACGGCGGTTCGGTCACCTCCGGCCTCACGGTCGACGGCATCGGCGGCAAGGCCCCGGCCGCCCTCCAGGTCGCCGTCGACGTCACCCACGAGTGGCGCGGTGACGTCCGGATCGACCTCCTCTCCCCGGACGGCCGCACCTACCCGCTGCGTTCGACCTCCACCGCCGAGACCGAGAACGGCGGCGTGCTCCGCGAGACCTACCGGGTCGACGCCTCCGCCTCCCCGGCGGACGGCACGTGGACGCTGAAGGTCTCCGACCCGTACACCGGCTCCGTCGGCACCCTCAACGCCTGGTCGATGACCTTCCCCGCGTACGAGGTGCAGACCCCGCACGCGGTCCCCGACCCGGGCACCATCGAGGTCCCCGTCACCGTCGCCGGCATCGCGGGCAACGCCCCGAAGAACCTCCAGGTGCACCTGCACGCCACCCACACCTGGCGCGGTGACCTCGACGTCCACCTGGTCGCCCCCGACGGCAAGGTGTACCTGGTCAAGGAGTCCGTGGAGAACGAGGGCAACGGCGTGATCCAGCAGACCTACACGGTGGACGCCTCCGCCTCCCCGGCGAGCGGGGTCTGGAAGCTCCGGGTCGAGGACATCTCGGCCGGCTCCAGCGGGACGCTCGACCACTGGACCCTGAAGTTCTGACCGCTCCCCCGGCGCGGCCCCCGGTTCCCCCACCGGGGGCCGCGCCCTTTTGCGCAGGTGGGAGGGGGTGAGGAAGGAAGGCGATAACCGGAAGGGGTGGGCGATGCCGGGAGGGATAACGGACCGATAAGAAGTCGAAGTCCCTCCCTCCTAACGTCTGTGGATGTCAGAACGAACCGCCCGGGGAACGGACCGGCAGGGCGCCGGAGGCCGGGGGCGGGTGATCGAGAGATCGAAAGGACGTGGGGGACATGCGCAACGGACACCTGGTCAAGACGGTGAAGACGGTCAAGTCGGCCGTGGCGGTCGCGGCGTTCATCGCCGGCGCCGTGCTGACGACCGGTACCGCACTGGCCGCCGAGGCCCCGGCGACGGCGACGACCGCCGCGGCCGGCGGGACCACGGTGGTCGTGCAGACCGAGCCCTGGGACTGACGCCCGGCGATCGGAAGACGTGACACCAGGGGGACGAACGCCTGGGCCGGGCACCAGGAAACCGGGCCCAGGAAGACCGGGCTCCGGAGACTGCGCTCCGGAGCCCGGTCATGTCCGCGGCCGGTTCGGGCACGTCCGCAGCCGGTTCGCCCGCGGCCGGTTCGCTCACGCCTGAGGCAACTCCGCGACCGGTTCGGCCAGTTCGGTGCTTCCGTTCAACTGGGCCTGGAGCAGGTGCAGTCGGCCCAGCAGGACGGTGCTTCCGGTCTCCTCGGCCAGGTCGAGGGCCGCGTCGAGGTCCTCGCCGGCCCGGTCGGCGCGTCCGGCCCGCAGCCGGGCCTCGGCCAGCCCCAGCAGCACGTAGGCCATGCCCAGCCGGTCGCGCTTGGCGCGGACGATCCCGGCCGCCTCGGTCAGGGCCGCCTCCGCCTCCGGCAGCCGTCCGGCCGCCAGCAGGGCCCGGCCGAGCCGGTGGAATGCCTGGGCCGCGCCCCGGGTCGCGCCGAGGCCGCGGGCCAGCGCGACGGCCTCCCCGCCGAGGCGCACGGCCTCCTCGGGATCGCCGGCGTCCAGGGCGATCTGCGCGAGGTTGTTGAGGGCGTGGGCCTGCGCGGAGAGGTCCCCGGCGGCCCGGAGCGCGGGCAGCGCCCCGTCGAGGAGGACGCGGGCCCGGTCCGCGTCGCCGCGCTGCCGGACGGCGACGGCGAGCTTGCAGGCGTTCAGCGCGGCGCCGTAGACCTCGCCGCCGGCCCGCAGGACGCCGTCGGCCTCCTCCAGGAAGCGGATCGCGTTCTCGGACTCGCCCCGGTAGAGCAGGGAGGCGCCCAACTCGCCGAGCATCACGCCCTCGCCCTGCCGGTCGCCGGCGGCGCGGGAGGCCGCCAGGCCCTCCTCGCAGAGGCGGCGCCAGCCGTCGGTGTCGCTGCGGATCTCGCAGAAGCCGACGGTGGAGGCGGCCAGGTCCCAGGCGAGCGCGGCGAGCCCCAGCCGGGCGGACTGGGTGACGGCCGCCATCAGGCAGTGGCGTTCGGAGTCGAACCAGTCCAGCGGGCGGTCGAGGAGGTCGTCCAGGAGGTCCCGGTCGACGTGCGGGCGGGACGCCGGGCCGTGCACCACGGAGTGGTCGCCGCCGTACTCGCGGCGGTGGGCGGCCTCGGCGACGGTCAGCCAGCTGTGCAGCGCCCGGTCCCGGTCCGCCTCGGCGGCCGGGCGGTCGGGGTCCTCCTGGGCGCGTTCGCGCGCGTAGAGGCGGAGCAGGCGCTGGAAGCGGTAGCGGTACTGGCCGGTGGCGTCCGGCCCCGAGACCTCCAGGAGGTGGGCGTCGACGAGCTCGTCCAGGTACTGCTCGGCGGTCTCCACCGGACAGTCCAGGAGGGCGGCGACGGCCCAGGCCGGCACGTCGGGGACGTCCAGCAGGGAGAGCCGCTGGTAGACGGAGGCGAGGCGCGGCGACAGGCAGCCGTAGCTCAGCTCGAAGCTGGCCCGGACCCGGCTGCCGCCGAGGCTGAGCTCGTCCAGGCGGCGGTGCTCGTCGGCGAGCCGGTCGGCGAGGCGGCGCACGGTCCAGTGCGGGCGGGTGGCCAGCCGGGCGGCGGCGATGCAGAGGGCGAGCGGCAGCCCGTCGCAGAGTTCGGCCAGCCGGGTCGTCTGCGCGGGGGAGGCGACGGTGCGCCCGCCGGTGACGATCCGGTCGAGGAGGGCGGTGGACTCGGCCCCGTCCAGCACCCCGAGGGGCACCCGGACGGCGCCGTGCCGGAGCACCAGCTCCTCCATGGTCTCCCGGCTGGTGACGACCACGCAGCAGCCGCCGTTGGCCGGCAGCAGCGGGGCGACCTGCGCGAAGGAGGAGGCGTCGTCCAGGACGACGAGGACCTGACGTCCCCTCAGGAGCCTGCGGTAGAGCGAGATCCGGGACGCCTCGTCGTCGGGCAGCCGGTCGCCGGGCGCGCCGAGCGAGCGCAGCAGCCGGCCCAGGACCTCGCCGGGGGCGGCCGGGGCGGAGCCCAGGTCCACGTGGAGGCAGCCGTCCGGGAAGGCCGCGGCCACCCGGTGCGACCAGTGCACGGCCAGCGCGGTCTTGCCGATCCCGGCCACGCCGGTGACCAGGGCGACCCGGGGCGGCTCGCCGTCGCCGCGGCCGTCGAGGAGGGCGTCGAGGACCTCGGTCTCGGCGGTGCGGCCGGTGAAGGACGGGATGTTCGGCGGCAGGTCGGACGGCGCGGCGGGCCCGGCGGGCGACCCCGGCGGTGCGGCCGGGACCGGCGGGACGGGACGGCGGGCACCGTGCGCCGCGGGCGGGTTCCCGGCCTCCTCGGCCGCCACGGGCGCCGGGGTCACGTCACGTACGCCGTGCACGTCGCGTACGTCACGCGTGCCGGTCGCGGCGGGCGCCGTGGACACGAGGGGTGCGGCGGGTACCTCGCGTACGACGGGTGCGGCCGGTACGTCGCGTACGGGGTCGTGCACGGTCGGCGGGGCCGCGATGGCCGGGTCCTCGCGGAGGACCGCGTTGTGCAGCTCCCGCAGTGCGGTGCCGGGTTCGAGGCCCAGTTCGTCGATGCTCAGCTGGTGTCCGGCGCGGAAGGTCTCCAGGGCGTCGGCGCGGCAGCCGGAGCGGTACTGGGCGAGCATCAGCGAGTGCCGGGTGCGCTCCCGCAGCGGGTGTTCCCTGACCAGGGCGGCCAGTTCGGCGGTGAGCTCCTGGTGGCGGCCGAGGGCGAGGCGCAGCTCGGCGTGGCCGTCCAGCGCGTTCAGCCGCTGCTCCTCCAGCCAGCACGCCTCCTGCTCCAGCGCATAGCCGGTGAGCCCGTCCAGAGCGGGGCCCCGCCACAGGGCGAGGGCCCGGCGGTGGGCGTCGGCGGCCTCCGCCGTCCGGCCGGAACCGGCGAGGGCGGACGCCTGCCCGGTCAGCGCGAGGAAGTCGACGAGGTCGAAGCCGTGGTCCCCCGTGTCGAGCCGGTAGCCCGGGTGGGAGGTGACGATGACCTCGCCCTCGACACCGGCCTCCCGGAACAGCTTGCGCAACTGGGCGACGCAGATGGAGATCTGGGTCCGGGCGGTGGGCGGCGGCGAACCGTCCCAGACGGTCTCGGCCAGCTCGTCCACGGAGACCGTCCGGCCGTGCCGCAGCAGGAGCAGGGCCAGCACCGCGCGCTGGCGGGCGCCGCCGAGCCGGATCTCCCGGTCGTCACAGGTCAGTCTGAGCGTCCCGAGCAGACCGAAGCGCATCGATGACAACCCGGGCCCCCCTCCCTGAGAATTGTCATGATCATAATAGTTGGGGGCAGGGGTCCGACAGAGGGACAAAGCGAACTCCCCTCGCCCGGACGGGGAGCCGTGCGGAGGCCCGGACGGGGTCGGACGGAGGGCCGGACGAGGGGCCGGACGGGAGGCCCGGGCGGGATCGGACGGGGAGCCGGACGAGGGGTCCGGAGCGGCGATAAGCGGCCGATACCGGGAGGATGGGCCGCCCTCCTACGGTCGGTCCCATGACTTCCACGACGCCCTTCCTGGAGACAGCGCTGCTCGGCCCGGTCCGCATCAGGGACGCGTACGGCGTCACGCCAGAGGACACGTACGGCGTCACGTCAGGGAACACGTACGGCGTCACGCCAGGGGCCGCGTCCGGGAGAACCGGCGGGAAGGCCGAGAACGCACTCGGCGGGGCGAAGCCCCGTACGGTCCTCGCGGCCCTGCTGCTCGCCGAGGGACGGGTCGTCCCCGACAGCCGGCTGATCCGCGCCCTGTGGGGCGAGTGCCCGCCGGCCCGTGCCGTCGCCCAGCTGCACACCTACGCCTCCCGGCTGCGCGCCCCGCTCGGCGGGGCCGCCCGGCTGGAGCGGGTGGGCCGCGGCTACCGCCTGTCGGCCGTGGAGGGGCGGCTCGTCAGCGACCACCTGCTGTTCACGGAGCGCGCCGCGCTCGGCGGCGCGCTGCTGCGGCAGGGCGACGCGCGGCGGGCCGCCGCCGTCCTGCGCTCGGCGCTCGGCCTCTGGCAGGGCGAGGCGCTGGCCGACACCACCGAGCACCTGGCCCAGGAGGAACGCCCCTGGCTGGAAGAGGCCCGGCTGACGGCCCTGGAGGACCGGATCGAGGCGGAGCTCGCCACCGGCCTGCCGCACGGCCTGGTCGCCGAACTGACCGGTCTGGTGGCCCGGCACCCGCTGCGGGAGCGGTTCCGCTCCCTGCTGATGACCGCCCACTGCCGCGCGGGCCAGCCCGCGGCGGCGCTGCTCCAGTTCCACTCGGGCCGCGAACTGCTCGCCGACCGGCTGGGCGTCGACCCCGGCCCCCTGCTCACCCGCACCTTCCAGCAGGCCCTGTCAGGCGAACTCGCAGCCTGACGAACAGTTCTGACCCTCCCTCACCCGGAGATCAGGTCAAGCACGGCCGGCACGTCCGGCACGCCCACGGCGGGATCCTCCAGCGCCTCCAGGACCACGTCCACGGCCTCGTACGCCCACTCCGCCCGGTCCGCCCCGCCCGCGCGCCACAGCCAGAGGATGGCGGCCCCGGCGTAGCAGAGCGCGTAACGGGCGGCGAGCCGCTCGGCGACGGGCCCCTCGGGAAGTTCGGGGCGCTCGGCCAGTTCCCAGTGCAGCCAGTCGGCGGCCTCGGTGAGGCGCCCCGCACGGGAGGCCATGGGGCTCCCCGCCGTCTCCCGGCTCAGCGCGGGCAGGGACTGCACCAGCACGCACCCGCGCCCGTCGTCCACCCCGGCGTCCTTCCGCGTCCCCGCGGACCCCCCGGAGATCCCGGCCGCCGCGCAGAACAGGGCCCCGCCGTCGGTCCTCTCCCCCGCGAACCCGCGCACCAGCTGCGGAATCCGCCCCAGCAGAGCGGCCGGCGGCCCCTGGAGCACCGCGGAGGTCACCGCGGCCTGCCCGGGCAGCAGCCGCACGATGCCCATGGCGTAGTCGAGTACGACGTCCCGTGCTGTCTCCATGCTCGCTCCTCTCCCTGGGCCCCGCCGCGCGGGGGCGGAACACCAACGTGCCGGAGGCGCCTGCACGACTTCTGTATTTCCTCCGCACTCCCCGCTCCCCACTCCTCCCGCCCCTTCCCGCACCCCGCTCCTCCCGCCCGTCTCCGCACCCCACCCCGCCTCCGCGTCCCACTCCCTCTCCCCCCTTCCCCGTCCCCCACCACCCCGGGGCGGCGAGGGACGCACCTACGACCTGTACGCCCGCCCCCACCCCCCTGGCGAACGCAGCCGCCCCTTTCCGGCCACCCTCACTTCCCGATGACAACGTTTCCCTCCCCGCCACGGCCCTCGCGGGAAACACGAAGGGCCCGGCCCCGCCCGGCGCGGCAGGGGCGACCGGAGCATGGGCGACCGGAACAGGACCGTGCCGGAGCTCACCGCAGCGCCGACCGGCCGGTGGGCGCCAGCCGCAGCCGCTGCGGACCCCTGGCGAAACGCTCCGCGAGCACCGGCCGCACCTCGTCCCTCCAACGCCCGGATTCCCGAACGTCCTTCAGGTGCCGGTCGAGGTGCTCCTCGCCGGCGAAGCGCGCGAACCACACGAAGACCTCCTCGTGGAGGCGTACCGGCAGCGCGGGAAAGGTGTTCGGGGCGTGCTCCGACCGCAGGTGCGCCAGCGGCTCGCCACCGGTCTCGTCCAGCACGGGAAGCACGTGCCGCCGGAAGAAGTCGGCGAAGGCCGCGTCGAACGGCTCGCGCCCGTACCAGATCGTGGCGAGGACGACCGAACCGGGCGACGGCGCCGGTTCACCGGGAGCCGGCCGAGCGCCGACCCCCACGGCGAACCCGCCGTCCTCCGAGGCGGCCCGCAGGAGCAGCACGTCATCGGAGTCGACCATCGTCGCGTTCGCCGCCTCGCGGTGCTCGCGCCAGACCGGCCCCCCGTAGAACCCCTCCAGGGCCTCGGCCCGCCCCTCCATGCCGTCGAACCCACGGATCCAGACGAACCGATCGGGATCGTCCAGATCCCGGAACTGCCCCAGGATGCTCATGCCCTCGGCCTCCTGGGACTCGACGAACTCCCGGTCGAACAGCTCGATCAGCACGTCCCGCCGCCCCGGGCGCAACGTGTACTGCCGCAGCTCGAAAACGGAACACCGCGAAACGTCCACCGACCCCACTCCCGCCTCCCGCCGAAACAATTCCTGTTACAACAAACCCCGCACCAAGGACCGCCCACGGCCCCCGCGCCCTACTCCCTCAGCACGTCCCGAAGGACATCCGCGATCGTCACCGCCGCCAACTCCCGCCGCATGGCCTGCTCGACCCGCCCGTAGACCCCGCTCAAAGCGGGCCGGATGCCCCGGCCGACCGGACACTCCAGATTCGGCTCACTGTGATGCAGGGCGAACGGCGGCCGCCCGTCGACGGCGTCGTGCACCTCCAGCAAGCTGATCCCCTCCGGCGCCCGCGCCAGACTCCACCCCGCCCCCGCCCCGTGCCGAACCTCCACCAGCCCGGCCCGCCGCAGCTCACCGAGACTCCGCCTGATGACCACCGCATTGCTCTTCACACTGGCCGCGACCTGCTCCGAGGTGAGCACCCCCTCCCCCCGCCGATGCGCCAACGCCAACCAGGCCAGCGCATGCGCCGCAATGGTCAACCGACTGTTCGCCGCCATCACCCCTCCTAGTCGCAACAGCTTCTGTTACAACCACTTCCACCGTCAAGCACCCCACACACCCGCCACACCATCCCCCAAGCACGAACGGCCCGCCCCGCTTCCACGCGGGCCAGGCCGTTCACACACATCCGGTCACACGTTGAAGCGGAACTCCACCACGTCGCCGTCCTGCATGACGTACTCCTTGCCCTCCATGCGGGCCTTGCCGGCGGAGCGGGCTTCGGCCACGGAGCCGGTGGCGACGAGGTCGGCGAAGGAGATGACCTCGGCCTTGATGAAGCCCTTCTGGAAGTCGGTGTGGATGACACCGGCCGCCTCGGGGGCCGTGGCGCCCTTCTTGATGGTCCAGGCGCGGGATTCCTTCGGGCCGGCCGTCAGGTAGGTCTGGAGGCCGAGGGTGTCGAAGCCGACGCGGGCGAGGATGGCGAGGCCGGGCTCCTCGGCGCCGACGGACTCCAGGAGCTCCATGGCGTCCTCCTCGTCGAGCTCGGCGAGGTCCTGCTCCAGCTTGGCGTTGAGGAAGATCGCCTCGGCGGGGGCGACGAGGGCGCGCTGCTCGTCCTTGAAGGCGTCGTCCGTCAGCTCGTCCTCGTCGACGTTGAAGACGTAGAGGAAGGGCTTGGTGGTGAGGAGGTGGAGGTCGTGGAGGAGCTCCGCCTTCTCCGAGCCCTGGACGATGCCCTGGGAGAAGAGGGTGTCGCCCTTCTCCAGGATCGCCTGGGCCGCCTCGACGGCGGCGACCTTGGGAGCGGTGTCCTTCTTGATCCGCATCTCCTTCTGGAGGCGCGGGAGGACCTTCTCGATCGTCTGGAGGTCGGCGAGGATCAGCTCGGTGTTGATCGTCTCGATGTCGTCCTTCGGCGAGACCTTGCCGTCGACGTGCACGACGTTCTCGTCCTTGAAGGCGCGGATGACCTGGCAGATGGCGTCCGACTCGCGGATGTTCGCGAGGAACTTGTTGCCCAGGCCCTCGCCCTCGCTCGCGCCGCGCACGATGCCGGCGATGTCGACGAAGTCGACGGTGGCCGGGAGGATGCGCTGCGAGCCGAAGATCTCGGCGAGCTTCGTCAGGCGGGCGTCGGGGACGCCGACGACGCCGACGTTCGGCTCGATCGTGGCGAACGGGTAGTTGGCCGCCAGCACGTCGTTCTTGGTCAGGGCGTTGAACAGGGTCGACTTGCCGACATTCGGCAGGCCGACGATTCCGATCGTGAGCGACACGGTGGCGACTTCCCTAGATACGGATGAGGAGATGCGGACGATGGGTCGATCCCCCAGTTTACGGGGGGTCCGGCGCGGTCCCCACCGGCCGTCCGTCACGGGACCCGCCGCGGGACCCGGCGCGGAGTCCGTCACGGAGTCCGTGCGGGGTGCGCCTCGGGGGTCGGCAGCAGGGTCCGGCACGGGGGTCCGCCTCCCGGGCCGCCGCTTCCCGCCGTCTCCCGCCGCTTCCGGCCTGTTCCGGGCGGTCTCCGGGCGATCCGCTGCCGATCTCCGGCCGATCTGCGGGCCGAGGTCACTCGAAGGGCGTGTCCCGGGCCCGTCCCGCCGCCTCCCCGACCTACGTTGGTGAGGTGGAGCAGCACAGGACAAGTCAGCCGCAGGGCCGCCGCAGGCCGCAGGCCCCCCTCACGCCGCCCGGCGCGCTGGTGGAGGCGGAGGGGGGCGCGGCCGGGGCCGCCACCGTCTACCGGGTCGGGGCGCCGGCCGCCGCGCGGCGGCCGGCGCCTCCCGTGGTGCAGGCTCTGCGGCGGCTGCCCTCGCCCCGGCTCACCGGTCTGGGCGCAGGCCTCTTCGCGTCGGCGTCGATGCTGCTCGTCGGGTTCCTGGACTGGCTGCTCCTGGACGGTTCGCCGCTCGCCTTCGGGCTGCTGTTCCTGCCGGTGAGCGCGCTCACCGCGCTCTGGGTCCGCACCGCCGACCTGGTGACCGCCCCGATCGCCGTCCCGATCGCCTTCGCGGTCGGCGTGGTGCCGATCGCGGGCGGCAGCGGGGGCTTCGGCGGGCAGGCCATGGCCGTGGTCACCGCGCTCGCCGTGCACGCCGGGTGGCTGTACGGGGGCACGCTGGTCGCCGGCGTCGTCGCGAGCGTGCGGAAGGTCCGGGACGTGGGCCGCCGGCGCCGCCGCCCCGCCCCCGCCGGTCCCGCCGTCCCGGCCGGGGCCCGCAGGCCCGCCGGCGCGGGCCCCGGCGCCGCTCCCGGCCCCGGGCCGACCGGCCCCGCCCCCGCCCGCCGGGGCCCGAACCCCGTCCGGGGCCGCCGCCCGGCCCCGTAGAGCCGTATCCGCACGCGTACCGGCACCCGCACGCGTACCAGTGCCGGCGCCGGTACCCGTACCCGTACCCGTACAGGCATCGGCACCCGTGCGGGCCGGACCCCGTGCGCTACGCCTCCCGGCCCGCCTCCGACGCCGCCATCGCCGCGCCCACGATGCCCGCGTCGTTCCGCAGTTCCGCGGGGACGATCTCGGCGCGGATGCCCTCCAGGTAGGGGAGGAACTTGTCGGCCTTGCGGCTGACGCCCCCGCCGAGGATGAAGAGTTCCGGGGAGAAGAGCATCTCCACGTGGGCCAGGTACTTCCTCAGGCGCTTGGAGGCCCAGTGCTCCCAGGTCAGGTCCTCGTCCTCGCGGGCCTTGGAGGAGGCGCGCTTCTCGGCGTCGTGGCCCTTGAGCTCCAGGTGGCCCAGTTCCGTGTTGGGGACCAGGCGGCCGCCGGTGAAGACGGCGGAGCCGATGCCGGTGCCGAGGGTCAGCAGGATCACCGTGCCGGTGCGGCCGCGGCCCGCGCCGAAGGTCATCTCGGCGACGCCGGCCGCGTCGGCGTCGTTGAGGACGGTGACGGGGAGGCCGCCGGTGGCCGCGCCGATGAGGGCGCCCGCGTCGGTGTCGATCCAGGACGGGTCGACGTTGGCGGCGGTGCGGACCGTGGTGCCGGTGACGACGCCGGGGAAGGTGACGCCGATCGGGCCGGTCCAGCCGAAGTGCCCCACGACCTCCGCGACGCGGTCCGCGACGTCCTGCGGCGTCGCGGGCTGCGGGGTGAGGAGCTTGTACCGCTCCTCGGTGAGGGCGCCCCGCGCCAGGTCCACGGGGGCGCCCTTGATGCCCGAGCCGCCGATGTCCACTCCGAAGACGTTCATGGGATCAAGCTAACCGGCAGGGGCGGGTCCTACTCCTTGACGAGCTCGGCGGCCTCGGCGCGCAGGTCGCGGCGGAGCTCCTTGGGGAGCGAGAAGGTGAGGTGCTCGTCGGCGGTCTTGACCAGCTCCACGTCGGCGTAGCCGCGCTGCGCCAGCCACTCCAGGACCTCCTGGACCAGCACGTCGGGCACGGAGGCGCCGGAGGAGAGGCCGACCGAGGTCACGCCCTCCAGCCACGCCTCGTCGATCTCGCTGGCGAAGTCGACCAGGTACGCGGCGGGGACGCCGGCCTGCTTGGCGACCTCGACCATGCGGATCGAGTTGGAGGAGTTCTTGGAGCCGACGACGATGACGAGCTCGGCCTGGCCGGCCAGCTCCTTGATCGCGGTCTGGCGGTTCTGCGTGGCGTAGCAGATGTCGTCCGACGGCGGGGAGAGCAGCTGGGGGAACTTGTCCTTGAGCGCGTCGACCGTCTCCATCGTCTCGTCGACGGAGAGGGTGGTCTGGGAGAGCCAGACGACCTTGGAGGGGTCGCGGACCTCGACCTTGGCGACGTCCTCGGGGCCGTCGACGAGCTGGATGTGGTCGGGGGCCTCGCCGGAGGTGCCGATGACCTCCTCGTGGCCCTCGTGGCCGATGAGGAGGATGTCGAAGTCCTCGTTGGCGTAGCGGACGGCTTCCTTGTGGACCTTGGTGACCAGCGGGCAGGTCGCGTCGATCGTCGCGAGGCGGCCCCGGCGGGCCTCCTCGTGGACGGTCGGGGCGACGCCGTGCGCGGAGAACATCACGATGTTGCCCGGCGGGACCTCGGTGGCCTGGTCGACGAAGATCGCGCCCTTCCGCTCCAGGGTCTGGACGACGTACTTGTTGTGGACGATCTCGTGGCGGACGTAGACGGGGGCCCCGTACTGCTCCAGGGCCTTCTCCACGGCGATCACGGCACGGTCCACGCCCGCGCAGTAGCCGCGGGGAGCGGCGAGCAGGACACGCTTCGGGCGGTCTGCGGCGCTCGGGGTCGCGGGGGCGGACTCGGGCGTCGGCGCGGGCGTTGCAGTCATGCGTCCCATCGTAAGGCCGGGCCGGTGGGGGCTCGGAGCGCGTCGGTGAGCGGTTGGGGCGCGACCGTGTCCGAAACTGACGCCATGGCTGAGAACGCGCAGGTGGACGGGGAGACGGCGGGACCGTCGGACCACTCGGGGCTCCGGCGGACGCTCGGGTTCCGCGACCTGGTGGTGTACGGACTGCTGTTCATCGCGCCGATGGCGCCGGTCGGCGTCTTCGGCACGCTCGACGCGAAGTCGCACGGGGCGGTCGCACTGGTGTACGTCGTGGCGACGGTGGCTATGGCGTTCACGGCCTCCAGCTACGCGCAGATGGTGCGGGTCGCCCCACAGGCCGGTTCGGTCTTCGCGTACGCCCGCAAGGGGCTCGGCGAGGGGCCAGGCTTCGTCGCCGGCTGGATGGCGATGCTCGACTACCTGCTGATCCCGGCCGTCGCGTACCTCTTCGCGGGGATCGCGATGGAGGCGCTGGTGCCGGAGGTGCACCGGTGGGTGTGGACGGGCCTCGCGGTGGTGGTGACCACCCTGCTCAACCTGTGGGGGGTGCGGGCCGCGGCCCGGGTCGGCTTCGCCGTTCTCGCGCTGGAGGTCGTGGTGCTGCTCGTCTTCGTGGTGTCGGCGGCGGTGGTGCTCGTACGGGACGGGGCGACGCGCGACTGGTGGTCGCCGCTGACCGGCGACGGGACCTTCTCCCTCGCGGCGGTGGTCGGCGCGGTGTCGGTGGCGGTCCTGTCGTACCTCGGCTTCGACGCGATCGCCGCCTTCGCGGAGGAGGTCACCGGGGGCTCGGCGAAGGTGGCGCGGGCGCTGCTCTTCTGCCTGGTCCTGGCCGGTGCGCTGTTCGTCGCCCAGACCTGGCTGGTGGCGCTCCTCGAACCGGTCTCCTCCGCGGAGCTCGCGGCCGACCCGGGGAAGCAGGGCTCCGCCTTCTACGACGCCGTGGACGCCTCGGTCGGCGGCTGGCTGCACGACCTGGTCGCCGTGTCGAAGGCCATCGGCGCGGCCTTCGCGGCGCTGGCCGGGCAGGCGGCCGGCAGCCGGCTGCTCTTCGCGATGGGCCGCGAGGGGCGGCTGCCGCACGCGCTCGCGCGGACCGACTCGGGCGTGCCCCGGGTGGCGCTGCTGGTGTCGGCCACGGTGACGATGGTCGCCGCCGTGTGGGCGGCCCGCCGGGACGACGGCCTGGACCACCTGGTGTCGGTGGTGGACGTCGGCGCCCTGACGGCCTTCGTGCTGCTGCACGCGAGCGTGGTGGGCTGGTTCGCGGTCCGGCGCGCGGAGGGGCCCCCGCACTGGCTGCGGCACGTCGCCGTACCGGTGGTCGGCGCGGCGATCCTCGTCGCGGTGATCGTGGAGGCGTCGGTGGCGGCGCAGGTGGTGGGCGTGATCTGGCTGGGGGTGGGGCTGGTGGTCCTCGCGGTGCAGGGGGCGGGGCGGGGGCCGGTGAAGGGCTGAGGCCGGGGGAAGGCTGAGGCCGGGGGGGAGGGGTGAGGGCGGGGGAGGAAGGGGCGAGGCCGGGGGAGCAGGAGGGTTCGACCCCGGCGGGGCTGCAGCAGGGAAAACGGAAGGGAAGCGGGTACGGCGCGGGGGCTGCCGCAGGGAAAGCGGGGGCGAGGGGTCCGCCGGGAGCGGGGCCGTGTGCCGATGACGTTGTCGGAGGGCGCCGTTACGCTCGGTGCATGGCTCTGACTACGTCCGCCGAAGCGCCGCTGCCCGTCGGTGAGGTCTCCCGGATGATCGGGGGGTGGATCGACCGGCTGGGGGCCGTCTGGGTCGAGGGGCAGATCACCCAGCTCTCCCGGCGTCCCGGCGCCGGGGTCGTCTTCCTGACGTTGCGGGACCCCTCGCACGACGTCTCCATCGGGGTGACCTGCTACCGGCAGGTCTTCGACGCGGTGGCCGACGTCGTCTCCGAGGGCGCCCGGGTCGTCGTGCACGCCAAGCCGGAGTGGTACGCGCCGCGCGGGCAGCTCTCGCTGCGGGCGGCGGAGATCCGGCCGGTGGGGATCGGCGAGCTGCTCGCGCGCCTGGAGCAGCTGAAGCGGGGGCTGGCCGCCGAGGGGTTGTTCGCACCCGAGCGGAAGAAGCCGCTGCCGTTCCTGCCGGGGCTGATCGGCCTGGTCTGCGGCCGGGCCTCGGCCGCCGAGCGGGACGTCCTGGAGAACGCCCGGCGCAGATGGCCCGCCGTCCGCTTCGAGGTGCGGAACGTGCCGGTGCAAGGCGTGAAGGCGGTGCCGCAGGTGATCCAGGCGGTCCGGGAGCTGGACGCCCACGAGGACGTGGACGTGATCGTGGTCGCCCGGGGCGGCGGCAGCGTCGAGGACCTGCTGCCCTTCTCCGACGAGCAGCTGGTGCGGGCGGTGGCCGCGTGCCGGACGCCGGTGGTGTCCGCGATCGGGCACGAGCCGGACACCCCGCTGCTCGACCTGGTGGCCGACCTGCGGGCCTCCACCCCGACCGACGCGGCGAAGAAGGTCGTGCCGGACGTCGGCGAGGAGCTGGAGCGCGTGCGCGGGCTGCGCGACCGCGCGCTGCGGAGCGTCCGCGGGCTGCTGGACCGCGAGGAGCGGGGGCTCGCGCACGCGATGGCCCGGCCGGTGATGGAGGACCCGCAGCGGATGGTGGAGGTCCGCCGGGACGAGCTGGACGCGCTGCTGGCGCGCAGCCGGCGGGTCCTCGGGCACCTCCTGGACCGCGCCGAGTCGGAGCTGGCGCACACCCGGGCCCGGGTGCGGGCGCTCTCCCCCGCGGCCACGCTGGAGCGGGGGTACGCGGTGCTCCAGCGGACGGACGGGACGGTGGTCCGCGCCCCGGAGGAGGTCGCGGAGGGCGAGGAGCTGAGGGCCCGGGTGACCGGGGGCGAGTTCACGGTGCGCCGCACCGCGGACGACGAGAAGTGACCAGAACCGACGAGGACCCACGAGGACGCACGGGAGCCGTGGTCGTGGAGGACGGAGCAGACATGGCAGGCGGTACGGGTACGGAGACGACGGCCCCGCTCGGCTACGAGCAGGCCCGCGACGAACTGGTCGAGGTCGTCCGGCGCCTGGAGGCGGGCGGGACGACCCTGGAGGAGTCCCTGGCGCTCTGGGAGCGCGGGGAGGAGCTGGCGAAGGTCTGCCGCCGCTGGCTGGAGGGCGCCCGCGCCCGCCTCGACGCCTCCCTCGCGGCCGACGACGGCGAGGGCGGGGAGGGGGAGGAGGGGGAGGAGGGGGAAGGCTGAGACGGAGGGCTGGAGCTGAGGGCGGGGGCTGAGGGCTGGGGCTGAGGGCGCCGAGGGCAGGGCGAGTTCGGGGATCTCCCGGGGCCTCTCCAGGGCCTCTTCTCGCGACATCTTGGGGCCTCTCCGGGCCTCTTCTCGCGGCACCTTGGGACCTCTCCGGGGCCTCTCTCGCGACGTCTCGGGGTCTCTCGCGGACTCTCCATGCCTCTCGGGGCTTGAGGAACGACCGAGGCCGGATGGAGAACTGGCTCCGGGGGGGGCGACCGGGGCCCGCGGGGCGGCTTGGGCTCGGAAAGCGGCCGGGGTCCGAGGGGTGGACGGGGGCTGGGTGCCGCGGCGGGGATCGCCTAGACTGGCCGAAGTGAAGCGGATCACTATCCGGATCGGATAGTTGAATTTTCACCAATCATCGGCGTACTGTCGAGACACGGCCCGGAGCCCCACCGGGAAGTCCCCTTGCAGTCCGGAAGGTACGCAGCATGTCCCTCGTTCTCGACCCCGCCGCCCAGGACCTCCTCTTCCGCGAGGCCCGCACCGCCAACACGTTCACCGACGAGCCGGTGACCGACGAGCAGGTCCAGGCGATCTACGACCTGGTGAAGTACGGCCCCACCGCCTTCAACCAGACCCCGCTGCGCATCACCCTGGTCCGCTCCCCCGAGGCCCGCGAGCGCCTGGTCAAGCACATGGCCGAGGGCAACGCCGCCAAGACCGCCGCCGCGCCGCTGGTCGCGATCCTCTCCGCCGACAACGAGTTCCACGAGGAGCTCCCGGCCCTGCTCCCGCACTTCCCGCAGGCCAAGGACCTCTTCTTCGCCGAGCGTCCGGTCCGCGAGGGTTCCGCGCTGCTGAACGCCGCCCTCCAGGCCGCGTACTTCATCGTGGGCGTCCGCGCCGCCGGTCTGGCCGCCGGCCCGATGACCGGCCTGGACTTCGCCGGTGTCCAGAAGGAGTTCCTGGACGCCGACCACACCCCGCTGATGGTGATCAACATCGGCAAGCCGGGCGAGGACGCCTGGTTCCCGCGCTCCCCGCGTCTGGCCTACGAGGACGTCGTCACGACCGTCTGAGTCCGCCCCGCGCGCACGACGAAGCCCCCGGTGCCGGGCACCGGGGGCTTCGTCGCGTCCCGTACGCGTACGTCAGGCCGACTGCTGCGACCGGAGCGCGCCCGCCATCTCCGCGAGCCGCTCGAAGGAGGCCGTGCCGGCGACGACCGTGGTCGCCCCGCCCTCCGTCCGCACCAGGGCGTCGTACTTCGGGCCCTCCCAGCGCTGCCACACCTGCCCGGCGACCGTCTGCGTCTTCCCGGTGTCCTTGGCCTGGTGCGTGACCTTGGGCACGAACTTCCCGGGCTCGGTCGTCGCCTGGTTCACCGACACGTACTGCGTGTCCGGGGAGAGGAAGCCGAGCTGCCAGGCATTGCCCTGCTCGCGCTTGTACGAGACGACCGTCGCCTTCCAGTCGTCGCCGAGGCCCTCGGGCGCCAGCACCGGGTACGGCGCCGCGCGCTGGGCCGTGACCAGTTCGACCCGGTAGTCCTTGGCCTTCACCGGCTCCGCGTCCTCGTCGTGCGGGATGAAGAGATACATGACCCCCGCGGCGACCATGATCACCCCGAGGGACTGGAACATCCCGCGTACCGTCTGCCTGCCTCGCTTAGCTGCCACGTCCCATATGGTCGCATCACGGTCCGGCGCTCATACGTGGGCCCCTCTGCTCAATTTGTCGACCTGGCGATAGAGTCGCAGCACCCTCTCTTTTCCGGCCGTCGTCGTACAGAAAGGTGCGCTCCGATGACCGAGCACCACCTCCCCCCCGAGCTGGAGGTCTCCCCCGAGGCCCCCGACCGCAACCTGGCCCTCGAACTGGTCCGGGTCACCGAGGCCGCCGCCATGGCCGCCGGCCGCTGGGTCGGCCGCGGCGACAAGATCGGCGCGGACGGCGCCGCCGTCAACGCGATGCGGACCCTCATCTCGACCGTCTCGATGAACGGCGTCGTCGTCATCGGCGAGGGCGAGAAGGACGAAGCGCCGATGCTCTTCAACGGCGAGCGGGTCGGCGACGGCACCGGCGCCGAGGTCGACATCGCCGTGGACCCCATCGACGGCACCACCCTGAACGCCAAGGGCATGCCGAACGCCATCGCCGTCCTCGCCGCCGCCGACCGCGGCGCCATGTTCGACCCGTCCGCGGTCTTCTACATGGACAAGCTGGTCACCGGCCCCGAGGCCGCCGACTTCGTCGACATCAACGCCCCCGTCTCGGTCAACATCCGCCGGGTCGCCAAGGCCAAGGGGATGAACGCCGAGGACGTCACCGTGGTCATCCTGGACCGCCCCCGCCACGAGGGCATGGTCAGGGAGATCCGCGAGACCGGCGCCCGCATCAAGTTCATCTCCGACGGCGACGTGGCCGGCTCGATCATGGCCGCCCGCGAGGGCACCGGCGTCGACCTGCTCATGGGCATCGGCGGCACGCCCGAGGGCATCATCTCGGCCTGCGCCATCAAGTGCCTCGGGGGCGTCATCCAGGGCAAGCTGTGGCCGAAGGACGACGCCGAGCGCCAGAAGGCCCTCGACGCGGGCCACGACCTGGACCGGGTGCTCACCACCACCGACCTGGTCAGCGGCGACAACGTGTTCTTCGTCGCCACCGGCATCACCGACGGCGAGCTGCTGCGCGGCGTGCGCTACCGCTCCGAGACCGCGACCACCCAGTCGCTGGTCATGCGCTCGAAGTCCGGCACGATCCGCCAGATCGACTCCACCCACCGGCTCGCGAAGCTGCGCGCCTACAGCAAGATCGACTTCGACCGGGCGAACTGACGTCCGGCCGGCGACGGCAGGTACGAAGAGGGGCGCCCCCATGTGCGGTGGGGGCGCCCCTTCCCGTACGGGACCGGAGTGGGCGGTCCGTCAGCCGGCCTGGGCGATCCGCTCGGCGGCGGCCGTCTTGCGCAGCTCCACCTCGCGGCGGCGGCGCCGGGCGAGCACCACGCGGCGCTCGGCGGCGGTGAGGCCGCCCCACACGCCGTACGGCTCCGGCTGGAGCAGCGCGTGCTCGCGGCAGTCGACCATCACGGGACAGCGCGCGCAGACCCGCTTGGCGGCCTCCTCCCGGGCGAGCCGGGCGGCGGTCGGCTCCTTCGAGGGGGCGAAGAAGAGCCCCGCCTCGTCACGGCGGCACACCGCCTCCGCGTGCCAGGGGCCGTCCTCGTCCTCCCGCACGGGAGCACGCTGGGGCGGCACGGCGGCTACCGGAAGGGGCTGATGCGGCAGTTGCAGCACGGTCTACTCCTGACGACGGCTTCGCGAGCGAGCAGCGATGCAGCAGCCCTACCCGCTGTGCGCGCGCCTATGCACCGCGTGCGCCTCCCATCCGGAGTGCGGAGCCCCGGTGACGCATTCCGGTCAACTCCTGGCCGATACCCGGCGGGACGGAGCGGACGACGGGGACGGGAGGACAGGGGGACCGGAGGACCGGGGACTGAAAGGCGGGGGGCGAAAGGGCAGGAGGGCAGGAGGCCGGGGCGGGCGCGGGTCAGTGGCCGAGGTGCTTGCGGACCTTGCTCTGGAGGTCGGCCACCCACTTGCCGCGCTTCGGTCTCGCCTCCACGCTCCCGAGCAGCGCGTAGCCGTTGACGACCACCAGCGGGGCCTGCGGGTCGATCCCCTCCAGGGTGGTGACCTCGAAGCTCCCGAGGATGCCGACGCCGCTGCCGCGCAGGCTGATGTTCTCCGGGACGCGAACCTCCACGCTTCCGAAGATCGAGGTGGCGTTGATGGTGGTCAGCGGCTGGGCGAAGATCGCCTCGGTCAGGTCGATCTCGATGCTGCCGAAGACCGCGAAGGCGTTGGTGCGGCGGGCCACCCGCCAGCGGCCCTTGCGGGTGGTGCTGGAGAAGACCGCGACCAGCTGGTCCGCGTTCCCCTCCGCGTCCTCCGGGCCGTACGCCGCGGGGACCGGCTCGGACCGGGTCCCGGACGCCGGCCCGGCGGACGGCAGGTCCCGCACGATCGGCTCCAGCTCGCCCACGGTCTTCGCCCGGTAGACCGCCTCCACCCGCTCCGCGTGCTCCTCCGCGTCCAGCCGGCCCTGCGCCAGCGCCTCGGCCAGGACGTCCGCGGTCCGGTCCCGGTCCGCGTCGGAGGCCCGGAGCCCGCCCTGCGGATCCAGGGGGGCGGGCGGCGCCGGAGGGACGGGCGCGGCGGGCGCGGCCGGAGGGGCCGGCGCGGCGGGCGGGGCGGGCGGAGACGGCGGGGCGGGAGCGGGCGGCTGCGCGGGGTCGGGCTGCTTTTCGAGGTCCACGCACCCAGCCTAGACACGCCCCGCAGACCGCCACCAGGTGTCCGAACCCCCATCTCTCCCCTAGGGGATCCGGCCGGGCCCCGGGACGAAACGGCCGGACGGGCGGGAGGGGTGACGGCCGTGACGGGTGATCAGGAACGGTACGCGCGGGAGTCCGACGCCTTCGAAGGGCTCGCGCTGAGCCGCCTCGACGAGGTCCGGCGGGCCCCGCGGCCCGCCGGGGACGGCCCCCCCGCCGGACGGCGTCACCCCCAGGACGGCGTGGGCCACCACGAGCGCCGCGACCGGAGCGCCCGGCGCGGGCCGGCCGGACGGGCGGCGAGGAGCGGACGTACGGGCTGACGGCGGCCTGCACCACCGGTGCCGACCGGCCGGTCGCGTACGAGGTGGGACCGAAGGGCGGCCGGGGGGACCTTCTCCGTGCCCTCGTCCATGGTCCCCGGCGGGGGCCGTCCCGACCGCCCCGGCGAGGACCACCGCGAAGCCGGGCGCCCCGGGCCGTCCGGCGGGGCGCGCCGTCCGGCGGGGCGGGCCGTCCGGCGAGGCGGGCCGTCCGGCGAGGCGACCGTGCCGCCGACCGCCTCGGCGGTGAGCGCCCCACCGGTCGTCACCGGCGTCCCGTACCGCCACGACACCGTCCACCGCGCGGTGGCCGTGCCCGCCGGGGCGAGGCGGCCGGCGGTCCCGGCGGGCGGGCCCGGCGAGGGCGGCCGGACCCGATGGTGGGCGTTCGCCCCGACCGGCGTCTCCGGTGAGGAGTCCGCCGTCGGCACGATCCACTGCTCCGACGGCCACCTCGACGGCTACGGCTGCGCCCCGGAGCGGCGTACGTACGCCGAGCCCGCCGCCGGCGTGCGGGAGCCGGCCGTGGAGGCCCGCCGCACGTCCCCGCCGCGGGCGAACCCGTGCGCGCCGACGGCGAGCGTCTCCTGACGCGAACGAGCCACGACGGCGCGGCCCCGGCCCTGGTGAGCCTTACCTCACAGGATCGGGGCCGCGCCCGCGGCCTACCCTGGACGGTGCGCCCGCCAACGGAGGCGGCGCGCAGCTGTCTGCCGAGTGAGGAATGGCCGCCGTCATGCCCGAGTTTGCGTACTCCGATCTGCTCCCCCTGGGAGAGGACACCACGCCCTACCGCCTGGTGACCTCCGAGGGCGTCTCCACCTTCGAGGCCGACGGCCGTACGTTCCTCAAGGTCGAGCCGGAGGCGCTGCGCCGGCTCGCCGCCGAGGCCATCCACGACATCCAGCACTACCTGCGCCCGGCGCACCTGGCCCAGCTGCGGAAGATCATCGACGACCCGGAGGCGTCGGGCAACGACAAGTTCGTCGCGCTCGACCTGCTCAAGAACGCGAACATCGCCGCCGCCGGCGTGCTCCCCATGTGCCAGGACACCGGCACGGCGATCGTCATGGGCAAGCGCGGGCAGAACGTGCTGACCTCCGGCCGCGACGAGGAGGCCCTGTCGAAGGGCGTCTACGACGCGTACACCAAGCTGAACCTGCGCTACTCGCAGATGGCCCCGGTGACCATGTGGGAGGAGAAGAACACCGGCTCGAACCTGCCCGCGCAGATCGAGCTGTACGCGACCGACGGCGGCGCGTACAAGTTCCTCTTCATGGCCAAGGGCGGCGGCTCCGCCAACAAGTCCTTCCTCTACCAGGAGACGAAGGCCGTCCTCAACGAGGCGTCCATGATGAAGTTCCTGGAGGAGAAGATCCGCTCGCTCGGCACGGCCGCCTGCCCGCCGTACCACCTGGCGATCGTCGTCGGCGGCACGAGCGCCGAGTTCGCGCTGAAGACCGCGAAGTACGCCTCCGCGCACTACCTGGACGAGCTGCCCACCGAGGGCGACGCCGCGACCGGCCACGGCTTCCGCGACAAGGAGCTGGAGGAGAAGGTCTTCGAGCTGACGCAGAAGATCGGCATCGGCGCGCAGTTCGGCGGCAAGTACTTCTGCCACGACGTGCGCGTGGTCCGCCTCCCCCGCCACGGCGCCTCGCTGCCCGTCGCGATCGCCGTGTCCTGCTCGGCCGACCGCCAGGCCGTCGCGAAGATCACCGCCGAGGGCGTCTTCCTGGAGCAGCTGGAGACCGACCCGGCGCGCTTCCTGCCGGAGACCGAGGACTCCCACCTGGACGCCGGCGACGTCGTGGAGATCGACCTGAACCGGCCGATGTCCGAGGTCCTCGCCGAGCTGACCAAGTACCCGGTGAAGACCCGCCTCTCGCTGACCGGCCCGCTGGTCGTCGCCCGTGACATCGCGCACGCCAAGATCAAGGCGCGGCTCGACGCGGGCGAGGACATGCCGCAGTACATGAAGGACCACCCGGTCTACTACGCGGGCCCGGCGAAGACCCCCGAGGGGTACGCCTCCGGTTCCTTCGGCCCGACCACGGCCGGCCGCATGGACAGCTACGTCGAGCAGTTCCAGGCGGCGGGCGGCTCGATGGTCATGCTCGCCAAGGGCAACCGCTCGCAGCAGGTCACCGACGCCTGTGGCACGCACGGCGGCTTCTACCTGGGCTCCATCGGCGGCCCGGCGGCGCGCCTCGCGCAGGACTGCATCAAGAAGATCGAGGTCCTGGACAACGAGGAGGACGGCATGGAGGCCGTCTGGAAGATCGAGGTCGAGGACTTCCCGGCCTTCGTCGTCGTCGACGACAAGGGCAACGACTTCTTCCAGAACCCCGCGCCCGAGCCGACCTTCACGCACATCCCGGTGCGGCAGGGCTCCCAGCTGTCGTAACCCGCGGTGGCGGTTCGCCCGCCCACGGTCTCCCGCCCCCCGGTCCCCCGCGGACCGGGGGGCGGTGTCGTCCTCCGCTCCGAAAGTCGCTACCGACCGGTAGCCAGCAGGACATCTACTGGCCAGTATGGGTCGCGAGCATGTCAACCACTGATCAGCACGCGCAGCACTGAGACGGTCGACCACTCGGGAGCCCCCATGCCCTCCGCCAAGTCCGCAGCCACCGCCACCGGTCTCCTCGGCCTCACCGGCCTCCTCCTCGTCGGGCCCGCGCCCGCCGCCTCGGCGGCCGATCCGGACACCCACCTCACGTCGGCCGCCGCAATCGAGGGCGTCGACTACACGACCTGGCGCCGGGACGTCGCCGCCGTGATCGCCGAGGCCCGCCCGTACGTCGAGCGGCGCGCCGAGGAGGCCGGCACGGAGAAGCAGGCCCTCGTCCTCGACATCGACAACAGCTCCCTGGAGACGGACTTCCACCCGTTCTGGGAGCTGCCGACCCCGGCCATTCCGGAGGTCCGCGCGCTGGTCCGGGACGCGCACGCGCGCGGGGTGAAGGTCTTCTTCGTCACCGCCCGGCCCGGGATCGTCCACTCCCTCACCGAGTGGAACCTGAAGCAGGTCGGCTACCCGGTGGACGGACTGTACGTGCGCTCGCTCCCCGACCTGTTCGCCGAGGTCAGCGCGTACAAGACGGCGAAGCGCGCCGAGATCGAGGCCAAGGGCTACACGATCGTCGCGAACATCGGGAACAACACGACCGACGTCGTCGGCGGTCACGCCGAGCGCGCCTTCAAGCTGCCGGACTACGGCAAGCTGTCCTGACCCCGTCCGTCAGCGGCCGATGTGGAACTCCATCCGGGAGTAGTCCCCGTCCGGGGTGGAGCGGATCCAGCCGCGGGCGTCCTTGAAGTCGCCGGTGCCGCCGGTGACCGCGATGTCGAACGCGGCCGGGGCCTCGTCCGAGGGGTCGACGGAGAGCAGGTTCTGGGCGGTGAGCTGGCCGCCCGGGCCGCCGTTCAGGACGAAGGTGCCGACGCAGAGGACGTCCATCGGGTCGCCGGCGCGCACCACGGTGCAGGTGACGCCGTCCCGGCCGATCGTCTCGCCGCCCTTGGTGCGGGAGAGGTCGTCGGCGAAGGCGAAGGAGTCGCCGACCTCGGGCCGCGCGCCGGGGCTCCCGCTGTCGTCCGACGGGACCTCCTTGGCGTAGAGGGTGAACTCGAGTCCGTCGGCGGCGGGCGCGGCGGCCGCGGGCGCGGCGGCGGCGAAGGTGACGGCGGCCACCGTCGCGGCGCCGAGGGCGCCGATCCTCCTGAAGCTCCGGTTCATGGACTGCCTCCCTGGCGGGGTGCGGGTCTCCCCCACGGGTCGTCCCCCTCCGGGCCGTCTCCCCGGGCCGTCCTCACATTGTGCTGCCGCCGTCCGGGGGGCGCACACCGTCAGGAATGATGGGGTCATGCCAGTCAGAGCCCCCTTTCTCCGTACCGCCCTGCTCGCGGCGGCCCTCCTGACCGCCTGCGGTACGACCCCGGAGCCGGCCGCGACGCCCTCCGCGGCCCCGTCCGGGAAGGCCGCCGGGAAATCCGCCGGGAAGCCCTCCGCGGAGCCCTCCCGGGAGGCGGCCGTGAAGGCCGCGGGACTGCTCGGCGGCCCCGGCACCGCGTGCGCGCTCCCCGTCTCCTTCTCCCTCGCGGAGGGCTGGGAGGCGGACGCGGTCGAGAAGCCGGAGGACCCCGCACTCGCGTCGCTGGTGACGCAGGGCCCGGCCACGGTCCTGTGCGAGGCGAAGTCGGAGGGCACCCCGGACATCGCCTTCCTGCGGGTGTGGACGGCGCCGAAGGGCTCCGCCCGGTCCGTCCTGAAGGCCTTCGTCGAGGCCGACGAGTCCAAGGGGATCGTCCTCACGGACGTGAAGGCGGGCGCGGTGCCCGCCGTGGAGGCCCGCTACTCGGTGTACAGCAAGCTCACCGAGGAATGGCGGCAGACGCGTTCCTTCGCGGTGCGGACCGACGGGGGCGCGGTCGTCGTCGTGGGCCTCGCGGGCCTCGACTCCGGGGAGGACGCGGTGACCGCCGCGTACGAACTGGCCAGGTCGACGCTGAGACTCCCGTGAAAGAGCCGTGGCCCCCGCCCCGCACCGGACGGGGGGCCACGGCGTTCTCGGG
Source organism: Streptomyces filamentosus (assembly GCF_014654895.1). Classification (GTDB taxonomy): domain Bacteria; phylum Actinomycetota; class Actinomycetes; order Streptomycetales; family Streptomycetaceae; genus Streptomyces; species Streptomyces filamentosus. Next base: position 1,592,919 of record NZ_BNBE01000001.1, read on the forward strand.
CCCGCGGGCCGGGCCGCGCCTTCCGGACCGGGCCGGGCTCGCGGCGCCCGACTCGGAGGACACGGCCTAGGCGAACTTCTGGTTCGCGGAGCCGTTGCAGGTCTGGAGCCGGACGGGCTCCTTCGCGGCGCCCTGCGTCAGGCAGAGGCCGGTCGCGGCGGCGGGCCGGATCGTGGCGCCGTCGCGGACGAACTTCTGGTTGGCGGCGCCGGAGCAGTTCCACACGATGAGCGCCTTGCCGGTCTGGTAGGCGGCGCCGGGCACGTCCAGGCAACGGTCCTGGGTGAGTTCGGTGTGGAGGGTCTGCCGGGCGGAGTCGTACCACCAGCCCTGGTTGCGGCCGCCGTGGCAGTCCCAGCCGAGGACGGCGGTGCCGTTGGCGGACTCGGAGGCGTTCACGTCGAGGCAGTTGCCGGTCGCGGCGTTCCTCAGCGGCTTGTACGCGTCGTCCCAGGCGAGCGGGAAGAGCGTCGGCGTGCCGGAGGAGTTGACGTCGGCGCAGCTCGCCTCGCGCAGGCCCGAGGCGTAGAGCTGGGTCAGGCAGGAGGCGAAGGCGGCGTGGCCGCTCCTGTTCGGGTGGAAGGACTGGCGGGTGGTGTTCTCGTCGATGCCGCCGGGCTTGGAGAGGTCGATGAACAGGCCCCGGGCCCAGGTGTCCTCCATGCAGACCTCGTGGCCGTGGAAGAGCCGCGAGTTGTCGAGGTAGACGGCTCCGGTGGAGGCGGCGACCTCGCGCATGCCGCGCTCGAACGCGGGGACGGCGACGTTCCGGCCCCACTTGGTGTCGGAGTCGTAGCCCATGCCGCCGCAGCTCAGCTTGCCCGGGAAGTTCGGGTTGTCGTGGAAGTCGGGGCCGATGGGGCTGGGGTAGCCCATGACGACGAGCTTGTAGTCGCCGTCGGCGTACCCGGCGTCGCGCATGACGGTCTTCAGGTCGCGGACGGTCTGCTCGACCTTGGGCACGAGGGCGTCGACGCGGGCCTGCCAGCCGGGGGCGTACTTGGGCTCGCAGGTGCCCTGGCTGAGGACGTAGCGGGTGACGCAGTCGGTCATGACGGGGCCGAACTGGAGGTCGTCGTTGGCGCCGGCGACCAGGAGGACCATCTTGATGCGGGTGTTGCGGGCCTTGACGGCGAGGTTGTCGCTCTGGACCAGTTCGTCGGCGTACTGCTTGCCGCCGCCGATCCGGATGTTGCCGGTGTAGGCGCCGGAGCAGGACACGTTGAAGGTGAGGTCGGCGGCGATCCCGGTGCGGTGGATGGCCGCGTCGGGCGAGCGGTGGCACCAGTTGGTGGGGCCGTTGGTGGGGGACTCGTAGCTGCCGACGCCCTCGCCGGAGATCTCGCTGTCGCCGAGCGAGATCAGGCCGGTCTTCCGCTGGGCGAGGGGGCGTTCCTCGGGGCTGCCGTAGATCCTGGTGGCCTCGGCGGCGCGGATCGCCTCCAGCTCGGGGGAGAGCGGTACGGAGGCGACGGCGGCCCTCGTACCGGTGTCGGCCGCTCCGGCCGGGGCGGCGGCGGTCATGGTGCCGAGGGCGGCGGCCGCCGCGGCGACGGCGGCGATGGGCCACCGGAGTCTGTACCTGGTGCGCGTCACTGCGCCTCCTGGAAGTGGGGTTACCCACGGTTTTTACTGGTCGGTACACGCCTTGGGAATACATCGAACAAGACAAGTGCTCAACTTTTTCGGGAGGTCGACCAAGATGAGCGACGAAGACGGCTACCGGATCGAACACGACTCCATGGGCGAGGTGCGGGTCCCCGCGCACGCCAAGTGGCGGGCGCAGACCCAGCGGGCGGTGGAGAACTTCCCGGTCTCCGGGCAGCGCCTGGAGCGCGCCCACATCGAGGCCCTCGCCCGGATCAAGGCCGCCGCGGCGAAGGTCAACGCCGGGCTCGGCGTGATCGACCGGGACCGGGCGGAGGCCATCGCCGCCGCCGCCGAGGAGGTCGCGGAGGGCCGCTGGGACGACCAGTTCCCGGTGGACGTCTTCCAGACCGGCTCCGGCACCTCGTCCAACATGAACGCCAACGAGGTCCTGGCCACCCTGGCCGGGGAGCGGCTCCCGGCCGACCGGGCCGTCCACCCCAACGACCACGTCAACGCCTCGCAGTCGTCCAACGACGTCTTCCCCTCCTCCATCCACATCGCCGCGACCGCCGCCGTCACCCACGACCTGATCCCCGCGCTCGGTCACCTGGCCGCCGCCCTGGAGCGAAAATCGGCCGAATTCGCGACGGTGGTGAAGTCGGGTCGTACACACCTGATGGACGCCACCCCGGTCACCCTGGGCCAGGAGTTCGGCGGCTACGCGGCCCAGGTCCGGTACGGGATCGAGCGGCTGCGCGCCTCCCTCCCCCGGCTCGCCGAACTCCCCCTCGGCGGCACCGCGGTGGGCACCGGCATCAACACCCCGCCCGGCTTCCCGGCCGCCGTCGTCGCCGAGCTCGCCCGCGCCACCGGCCTGCCCTTCACCGAGGCCCGCGACCACTTCGAGGCCCAGGGCGCCCGGGACGGCCTGGTGGAGACCTCCGGCCAGCTCCGGACCGTCGCCGTCTCCCTCACCAAGATCGCCAACGATCTGCGCTGGATGGCCAGCGGCCCCCGCACCGGTCTGGCCGAGATCAACCTCCCCGACCTCCAGCCCGGCTCCTCGATCATGCCCGGCAAGGTCAACCCGGTGGTCCCCGAGGCGGTCCTCATGGTCGCCGCCCAGGTCACCGGCAACGACACCACCGTCGCCGTGGCCGGCGCCGCCGGGAACTTCGAGCTCAACGTGATGCTCCCGGTGATGGCGAAGAACCTCCTGGAGTCCGTACGGCTCCTGGCCAACGCCTCCCGGCTGCTCGCCGACCGCACCGTCGACGGCATCACCGCCAACGCCGAGCGCGCCCGCGAGTACGCCGAGTCCTCCCCCTCCGTCGTCACCCCCCTCAACCGGTACATCGGCTACGAGGAGGCCGCCAAGGTCGCCAAGAGGTCCCTGGCCGAGCGGAAGACCATCCGCGAGGTCGTCCTGGAGTCCGGCTACGTGGACCGCGGCGACCTCACCCTCGAACAGCTCGACGAGGCCCTCGACGTCCTGCGCATGACCCGGCCGTGACCCGCGGACGGCGGCCGCGTGAAGCGCGGCCGTCCCCCGCGTGACTCAAGCGTGACGCGTACCGCAGCGCGGGTGGGAGCGCGCCCCTAAGATCTGCGCATGACAGGATCGGACGGATCGGGCGACATCCAGCACTGGGCGCCGGGGGAGCACATCCTCTGGCGCTACCGCGGCATCGGCACCGAAGAGGTGCACATCTGCCGGCCCGTGACCGTGGTCCACGACACGCCCGACCTGCTCGCCGTCTGGATGGCGCCCGGCACCGAATGCGTCCGGCCGGTGCTCGCCGACGGCACCTCCGTCCACGACGAACCGCTCGCCACCCGCTACACCGCGCCCCGCACCACCGAGCGCGCCCGCTGGACCGGCAGCGGGGTGCTCAAGCTCGCCCGGCCCGACGACCCCTGGTCTGTCTGGCTGTTCTGGGAGCGCGGCTGGCGCTTCCGCAGCTGGTACGTGAACCTGGAGGAGCCCCGCCGCCGCTGGGCCGGCGGCGTGGACTCCGAGGACCACTTCCTCGACATCTCCGTCTACCCCGACCGCAGCTGGCTGTGGCGGGACGAGGACGAGTTCGCCCAGGCCCAGCGGGCCGGGCTGATGAGCGCCGAGCGGGCCGGTCTGGTGCGGGCCGCGGGCGCCGCGGCGGTGCGGCTGGTCGAGGAGTGGGGGGCGCCCTTCCGGGACGGCTGGGAGACCTGGCGGCCCGACCCGGCCTGGACCGTTCCCGTGCTGCCGGGCGACTGGGATCGCACCCCGGCGCACACGGCGCCATGAGACCCTTGATACGCCCCCGGGGTCGAAACGTAGGATCGTCCTCCGCACGGCCGACACCGGGCGAACTCGACGTCACCGACCGATCGCAGCACAGCAACTGACCACACGTCACCGCACGTCATCGTCGAAGGGGAGATCAGTGCCGGAGCTGTGCCCGGGTGGCGTGCCCCCCGCCCATGCCGTCGGCCGCGGATCCTCCGTGTCCGCCGCACCGACCGCCTCCCGGGGGTTTATCCCCGCCGAAGGCGCGGCATCGGCGAGAAGAGCGAGTGCATCGCACCACCGGCCCGGACGGACGGAATCCCACGCGTGACGGAGCATCCCACCTCCCACGAAGGCCGGCGGCCGCTGGCCGACCGGCCCCAGGAACAGGCGCGCCCTCGCCAGGAGGCCGCGCCCGCCGGGCTGCCCTCCGACATCCCCGCGCAGCCCACGGCCCCCGCGGCGGCCCCGCCCTCGGACGGCCCGCCCGGTCCCGCGGTCGCCGTCGCCGTCTCCCCCAAGCCCCCGGCCGGGGAGGCGGGCCCGGCGCAGACCGGGCGGCGCGAGGGCGACCGGCTGCGGTTCGTCGGCGCCGCGACCCGGCGGATCGCCCGCGGCCTCGACCTGGACGAGATCGTCCTCGGCCTGTGCCGGGCCACCGTGCCCGCCTTCTCCGACGAGATCCTGGTCTACCTGCGCGATCCGCTGCCGGTGGGCGACGAGCGGCCGGTGGCGCCCTTCGTGCTGCGGCTGCGCCGGACGGACCGGCTGCGGTTAACTCCCGACCTGGAGGGCGACGAGCTCGTCCTCGTGGCCGACCCCGACCCGACCCCGGCCGCCGAGCTGTGCGAGGTGGCCCCCGGCAGCGCCCTGTCCGAGGTGCTCCGCGGGGTCCGGCCGGTCTTCGGCGACTCCGCCGCCGCCCGGACCGCGCTCGGCGAGCTCCTCGGCGCCGAGCACCCGCTCCCCCGCGGCCTGCGGGCGATACTGGCCCCGCTGCGCGGCCGCCGCCGGGTGATCGGCGCCGCCGTCCTGCTGCGCCGCCCCGAGCAGCCCGCCTTCGAGCCGGACGACCTGCTCGTCGCCGCCCAGCTGGCCACCCACACCGCGCTCGGCATCGACAAGGCGGTGCTGTACGGCCGGGAGGCGTACATCGCCGACGAGCTCCAGCGCACGATGCTGCCGGACTCGCTGCCGCAGCCGACCGGCGTCAAGCTGGCCTCGCGCTACCTGCCGGCGGCCGAGACGGCCCGGGTGGGCGGCGACTGGTACGACGCGATCCCGCTGCCCGGCAGCCGGGTCGCCCTCGTCGTCGGCGACGTCATGGGCCACTCGATGACCTCCGCCGCGATCATGGGCCAGCTGCGCACCACCGCGCAGACCCTGGCCGGGCTCGACCTGCCGCCGCAGGAGGTGCTGCACCACCTCGACGAGCAGGCCCAGCGGCTCGGCGAGAACCGGATGGCGACCTGCATGTACGCGGTCTACGACCCGGTCTCGCACCGGATCACGGTCGCCAACGCCGGTCATCCGCCGCCGATACTGCTCCACCTGGACGGGCGCGCCGAGGTGCTGCGGGTGCCCGCGGGCGCCCCGATCGGCGTGGGCGGCGTGGACTTCGAGGCGGTCGAGCTGGACGCCCCGGCCGGTGCGACGCTGCTGCTGTACACGGACGGTCTGGTGGAGTCCCGGCTGCGGGACGTGTGGACCGGGATCGAGCAGCTGCGGGAGCGGCTCGCGGCGGCGGCCCAGCTGACCGGGCCGGACCACGCGCCGCCGCTGGAGGCGCTCTGCGACGACGTGCTCGACATGCTCGGCCCCGGCGACCGGGACGACGACATCGCGCTGCTCGCGGCCCGCTTCGACGGGATCGCGCCGAGCGACGTGGCGTACTGGTTCCTGGAACCGGAGGACGCGGCCCCGGGCCGGGCCCGCCGGCTGGCCCGGCGGGCGCTCGCCCGCTGGGACCTGGAGGAGCTGACCGACTCGGTGGAGCTGCTGATCAGCGAGGTCGTGACGAACGCGGTGCGGTACGCGGAGCGGCCGGTGACCCTGCGGCTGCTGCGGACGGACGTGCTGCGCTGCGAGGTCGGCGACGACTCGCCGCAGCTGCCCCGGCAGCGCCGGGCGCGCGAGACGGACGAGGGCGGGCGCGGCCTGTTCCTGGTGAACCGGCTGGCGCGGCGGTGGGGCGCGACCCGGCTGTCGGGCGGCAAGGTCGTCTGGTTCGAGCTGGCGACGCGTACCTGAGCGCGTCCTGGCCCCGGGCCGGTGCCGGAAGTGCGGCGAAGGCCGGTCCCCTCCGCGGGGGCCGGCCTTCGTCGTGTTTCCGTGCGCCCGGGGTCAGCGGGGCTGCTGGGTGCCGCGGGTCGCGGGCAGGCCGTTCTGGCTGCCGCCGGTGTTCTCGGGGTCGGGGACCTCGGTGTCGGGCGGCTGGACCGTCGCCGTGGTGGTCGGCTCCTGCGTCGGCTCCTCGGTGACCGGCGGCGGGGTGGTGGCGGTCTCGGTGGGCGGCGGGGGCGTGGTCGCCGTGGTGGGCGGGGTGGTGGGCGGCGCCGTGGTGGTGGCGGGCGGGGTGGTCGGCTCCCGCGTCGGCTCCTCGCTGGGCTCCTCGGAGGCGGTCGGGCTGCGGGTGCCGGTCGGCTCGGCGCCGCCGCCTCCGCCGCTGCCGCCCTCGGTCTCCAGGTCGAACTCGGCGTCCGAGCCGCCGTCCAGGGCGCGCTCGGTGTACGCGCCCCAGATCTTGGCGGGGACGCCGCCGCCGTTGGCGCGGCGGCCGGGGTCGACGGTGTCGGTGAGGGTGACCTGTTCGGCGATCTTGCCGGAGGTGTCCTCGCCGAAGAGGGCGACGGCGGTGACCAGTTCGGGGGTGTAGCCGACGAACCAGGCGGAGCGGTTGTTCTCGGAGGTGCCGGTCTTGCCGGCGGCCTGGTAGTCGCCGGCGGCCCGGAAGCCGGAGCCGTCCTGGACGACGCCCCGCATCGCCTGGGTGACGGTGTCGGCGGCCTTGCGGCTGACGGCCTGCTCGCCGGACTGCCGGACCGTGTCGACCTGGCGGTCGCGGTGCTCGGCGGCCTTGACGAGGGTCGGGGTGACCTTCTTGCCGTGGTTGTCGAGGGTGGCGTAGGCGCCGGCCATGTCGAGGGTGGAGGCGCCCATGGTGCCGAGCGACATGGCGGGGGTGGCGCCGAAGTCCTGGCCGTCCTTCATGCCGAGGGCGAGGGCGGTCTTCTTGGCCTTGGCGGGGCCGACGTCGACGATCATCTGGGCGTAGACCGAGTTGATCGAGCTGTTGGTGGCCCGCTGGACGGTGACGGGGCCGTAGGACCGGTCGTCCTCGTTCTCCGGGGCGAAGGGGATCTCGCTGCCGACGACGGGCCGCTTGCTGGTGCCGTCGTAGACGGTGTCCAGGCCGATCTCGCGGCCGTCCTGGGTCATCGCCATGTTGTCGACGGCGGAGGCGAGGACGATCGGCTTGAAGGTGGAGGCGGGCTGGTAGTCGCGGCGGGTGGCGTTGGACATCCAGTGCTCGGTGGCGCCGACGCCGCCGTACATCGCGACGACGCCGCCGGTCTTCGGGTCGACGGAGGTGGCGCCGGCCTGGACGGTGGCGTCCTTCTTGTCGCCCTTGCGGTCGAGCTTCTCCTCCATCTGCTCGTCGACGGCGGCGACGAGGTCCTTCTGCTTCTGCTCGTCTATGTTGAGCGTGATGGTCCAGCCGCCGGCCTTGATGTCCTCCTCGCTGACGCCCTGGCGCATCAGCTCCTGGTTGGCGGCCTCGACGATGTAGCCGGTCTGGCCCTCCATGCCGGGGAGCGGCTTGGGCGCCTTCGGGGCGGGGAACTTGAGGCCCGCGCGCTCGGCGGCGGGGAGCCAGCCCATCTCGACCATGTTGTCGAGGACGTAGTTCCAGCGCTCCTCGACGAGCCCCCGGCCGGTGGCGCTGGCGGAGGTCCAGTCGTACTGGTTGGGGGCCTGGAGCAGCGAGGCGAGGTAGGCGCCCTGGGCGGTGGTGAGCCGGGAGGCGTCGGTGCCGTAGTACGAGCGGGCGGCGGCCTGGATGCCGTAGGCGCTGCGGCCGTAGTAGCTGGTGTTGATGTAGCCGGCCAGGATCTCGGGCTTCGACATCTCCTGGTCGACCTTGACGGCGATGACCATTTCCTTGAGCTTGCGGGTCGCCGTCTGGTCCTGGCTCAGGAAGTAGTTCTTGACGTACTGCTGGGTGATCGTGGAACCGCCCTGCTTGGCCTTGCCGGTGAGGGTGTTCCAGGCGGCCCGGGTGGTGCCCTTGATGTCGACGCCGTGGTCCGTGTAGAAGGTCTTGTTCTCGGCGGCGACGAAGGCCTGCTGGACGGGGAGCGGGATCTTGTCGAGGCCCACGATCTCGCGGTTGATCTCGCCGGTGCGGGCGAGGATCTTGCCGTTGGAGTACTTGTAGATGTTGCTCTGCATGGTGGCCTCGGCGTTGGCCGTCGGCACGGGGACCATGAAGTAGACGGCGCAGAGGCCGCCGACGGCGAGCAGGCAGACCGTGAAGAAGGTGCCCAGGAGCTTCTTCCAGGTGAAGAGGCGGCGTATGCCCCGTTTCTTCGCCTGGGGCTTGTCCGTTCGGCCCATGGGTCGTGTCGCTCCGCTCGTCGTGTGTCCCGTCGTCCCCGGCCCGGCGAGGCGCCGGATCAGCTCAGCAAGCTAACACCGACAGTGCGGACAAAGGACAACCGATCACGTCTTTTCAGGACGTGAGAATCAGCACCCACGCCCAGGGGAACCGACGCTCACGGGGGCGTGATGGTTGCGTGAAGGACTGGTTCCGCTTTCGTGCGGGCCGGACGCCCCCCTGCCTCCCGGGCGGTCGCGGATGCCTTCCGGACAGCTATACAAGGTGCGTATACACGCCGTGTACAGTGACGCCATGTCCATCGGTCACACCCTTCTCGGCCTCCTCGAATCAGGCCCCCGCCACGGTTACGACCTCAAGCGGGCCTTCGACGAGCGGTTCGGCCACGACCGGCCCCTGCACTACGGCCAGGTCTACTCCACGATGTCCCGCCTCCTGAAGAACGGGCTGGTCGTCGTCGACGGCATCGAGCCCGGCGGCGGCCCCGAACGCAAGCGGTACGCCATCACCGACGCCGGCATCACCGACGTCGCCCAGTGGCTCGCGACCCCCGAGAAGCCGGAGCCGTACCTCCAGTCCACCCTCTACACCAAGGTCGTCCTGGCCCTGCTGACCGGCCGCGCCGCCGCCGAGCTCCTCGACACCCAGCGCGCCGAGCACCTGCGCCTGATGCGCGAGCTCACCCGCCGCAAGCGGGACGGCGACCTCGCCGACCAGCTCATCTGCGACCACGCCCTCTTCCACCTGGAGGCCGACCTGCGGTGGCTGGAACTCACCGCCGCCCGCCTCGACGCGCTCGCCGCGGAGGTGCGCCGATGACCCTCCTCCAGGCCCGGGGACTGACCAAGGCGTACGGCCCCACCCCCGCGCTCTCCGGCGCGGACTTCGCGCTGCGCGCGGGAGAGGTCGTCGCCGTCATGGGTCCCTCCGGCTCCGGCAAGTCCACCCTGCTGCACTGCCTCGCGGGCATCGTCCGCCCCGACGCCGGCACCCTCACCTACGACGGGCGCGACCTCACCGCCCTCTCCGACACGGCCCGCAGCGCCCTGCGCCGCACCGACTTCGGCTTCGTCTTCCAGTTCGGCCAGCTCGTACCCGAGCTGACCTGCGCGGAGAACGTGGCCCTGCCGCTCCGGCTGAACGGCGAGAAGCGGAAGGCCGCCGAGGCCCGCGCCGTCGAGTGGCTCGCCCGCCTGGAGGTCGACGGCACCGCGGGCAAGCGCCCCGGGGAGATATCGGGCGGCCAGGGCCAGCGCGTCGCCGTGGCCCGCGCCCTCGTCACCGCCCCGCGCGTGATCTTCGCCGACGAACCGACCGGCGCCCTCGACTCCCTCAACGGCGAACGGGTCATGCGCCTGCTCACCGAGGCGTCCCGGGACACCGGCGCCGCCGTCGTCCTCGTCACCCACGAGGCCCGTGTCGCCGCCTGGTCCGACCGCGAGGTCGTCGTCCGCGACGGCGCGGTCCGGGACCCGGAGCGGATCGCGTGACCCCCCGCACCTGGGGCCGCGACCTGGCCCTCGGCGCCCGCTTCGCCGCCACCGGCGGCCGCTCCGGGATCCTGCGCACCCTGCTCACCGCGGCCGGCGTCGGCTTCGGCGTGGCCCTGCTCCTCCTCGCCTCCTCGCTGCCGAGCATGCTCTTCCAGCGGGAGGTCCGGGAGGCGGCCCGCGCCGCCGACGCCTCCCACGAGGTCGCCGACCCCCGCCCCGACACCTTCCTCCACTACACGCAGTACAGCTCCTACCGGGGCACCGGCCTCAGCGGCCTGCTGCTCAAGCCGGAGGGCCCGAAGGCCCCGGTGCCGCCCGGGACGACGAGGATGCCCGCCGAGGGCGAGATGTTCGTCTCCCCCGCCCTCGCCGACCTGCTCGCCTCCCCCGACGGCGCCCTCCTGAGGGAACGGCTGCCCTACAAGGCCGTCGGGACGATCGGCGAGGCCGGACTCATCGGCCCGAACGAGCTGCGGTACGTGGCCCACGCCGGCTTCCTCACCCCCGACAGCTACGACGGGCGCGCCGAACGCTACGGCTGGTCGGTGCCCGAGGAGCCGACCAACTCCTTCCTGCTGCTGCTCGTCGTCATCGCGTACGTGGTGCTGCTGCTGCCGGTCCTCGTCTTCATCGCCACCGCCGCCCGCTTCGGCGGCGAACAGCGCGACCGCAGGCTCGCCGCGCTCCGCCTGGTCGGCGCGGACAACGCCACCACCCGGCGGATCGCGGCCGGCGAATCGCTCGCCGGGGCGCTGCTCGGCCTGGTCTTCGGCGCCGGACTCTTCCTGGTCGCCCGGCAGTTCGCCGGGACGGTGGAGATCTGGGACGTCAACGCCTTCCCGTCCGACGTCGTCCCGGAGACCGTCCTCGCGCTGCTCGTCCTCGCCGTGGTGCCGGTCGCCTCCGTCGCCGTCACCCTGCTCGCCCTGCGCGGGGTCGCGATCGAACCGCTGGGCGTGGTGCGCGCCGCGACCCCGCGCCGCCGCCGGCTGTGGTGGCGGCTGCTGATCCTCGCCGCCGGGGCCGCGCTCCTCGTGTCGGCCGTCGGCGGCGTCCGGATCGACGAGACCGAGATCGACGCCCTCCCCATCGGCGCCGGCACCGTCCTCGTCCTGATCGGCCTGACGGGGCTGCTGCCCTGGCTGGTGGAGGCGGCCGTGAAGCGGCTGCGCGGCGGCCCGGTCTCCTGGCAGCTCGCCGTGCGCCGGCTCCAGCTCTCCAGCGGCACCGCGGCCCGCGCGGTCAGCGGGATCGTGGTCGCCGCGGCCGGGGCCGTCGCGCTCCAGATGCTCTTCCAGGCGATGGAGCAGGACTTCACCTCCAGCACGGGCCACGACACCACCCGCGCCCAGCTCCAGACCTCGCTGGACGCCCGGGACGGCGGCGAGGCCCGGCGGGCCATCGCGCGGCTCTCCGCCGTCCTGGGGGTCACCGGCGCGATCGGCACCGTCGACGCGTACGTCCACCGGGCCGGCCCGCTGAAGCCGGGCGAGGAGTTCGCGCCGATCGCCCAGCTCTCCGTCGGCGACTGCGCCTCGCTGCGCGAGTACGCCGAGCTGCCCTCCTGCGCGGACGGCGACGTCTTCGTGGTGCTGCCGCCGAAGGGCGCCACCGACGCCCCCGACGCGGGCCGGGTCGGCGAGACCGCCCGCCCCGGTGCCCGGGTCGCCCTCCGCGACCCGCAGAAGCACGAGGCGGCCGTCCCGCTGTGGCGGATCCCGGAGGACGCGCGGACCGTGACGTCCCGCCGCGACCCGGCGGGCCTGCTCCGCTACGGCGTCTTCGCCACCCCGAAGAGCATCGACGCGAGCCGCCTGGACGACCCGAACGCCGTGGTGCTGGTGCGGCTCGACCCGGCCGTCGCGGACGCGCCCGAGCTGGTGCGGAACGCGGCCCTGGCGATCGACCCGACCGCCACCGTCAACGGCCTGAGCGACACCGAGCAGAGCTCCCGCTTCCTCAGCGTGCGCACCGGCATCCTCGTCGGCTCGACCCTGACGATGCTGCTGGTCGCGGCCTCGCTGCTGGTCGCGACCCTGGAGCAGCTGCGGGACCGCAAGCGGCTGCTGTCCTCGCTGGTCGCCTTCGGCACCCGCCGCACCACCCTCTGCTGTTCGGTGCTGTGGCAGACGGCGGTGCCGATCGCGGTCGGCCTCGCCCTCGCGGTCGCCGGCGGCCTCGGCCTCGGCTCGGTGCTGCTGGCGATGACCGGCCAGCAGGTGCGGGACTGGTGGGTCTTCCTGCCGGTCGTCGGCGTCGGCGCCGGGCTGATCGCGGCGGTGACCCTGCTGAGCCTGCCGCTGCTGTGGCGGCTGATGCGCGCGGACGGGCTGCGCACCGAGTAACCCTCCGACCGTACGTACGAGACGGGGTGCGCGGAGCGGGCGCGGGTTCCTGATGCCGGGGGGTTTCGGGAGCCCGCGCCCCGGCGCGTCAGGAAGCCGCGTCCAGCACCCGTACGGGAAGGGCGGTCAGTTCCTCGCGCAGGGCCCCGGCCAGCTCCTCGAACTCGGCCTGGCGGGCCGCACCCGCGCGCATGGCGAGGGCGACCCGGCGGGTGGGCGCGGGGTGGGCGAAGGCCCCGGTCCACAGGGCGGTGTTGCGGGCCGTCTCGACGGTGACGGCGGTGCGCGGCAGCAGCGTCACGCCGAGGCCGCCGGCCACCAGCTGCACGAGGGTGGCGAGTCCGGCGGCGGTGGTGGTGACCTCGGGCCCGTCGGCGCGGCCCGCCTCCCGGCAGATGTCGAGGGCCTGGTCGCGCAGGCAGTGCCCCTCGTCGAGGAGGAGCAGCCGCTGCTCCTTCAGCGCCTCGCGCGGGATGCCGTCCCGGCCCGCCAGCGGATGCCCCTGCGGGGCGACGAGCACGAAGTCCTCGTCGAAGAGCGGGAGTTCGGTGACACCGGGGACGCCCAGGGGGACGGCGAGGAGCAGCAGGTCGAGGCGGCCCGCGGCGAGTCCCTCCAGGAGGGAGGAGGTCTGCTCCTCGTGCACCTGGAGGTCGAGGTCGGGGTAGCGGCGGTGGACGAGCCGCAGCACGTCGGGGAGGAGGTAGGGGGCGACGGTGGGGATGACCCCGAGCCGCAGCACCCCGGTGAAGGGCGCCTGCGCCCCCTCGGCCTCGTCCATCAGCTCGGCGACGGCGTCGAGGACGGCCCGCGCCCGGACGGCGAGCCGCTCCCCCGCGGGCGAGAGCAGCACCTTGCGGGTGGTCCGCTCCAGGAGCTGGACACCGAGTGCCTCTTCGAGTGCCGAAACCGCGCCCGAGAGCGCGGGCTGGCTCATCCCGATGGCCGCCGCCGCGTCCCGGAAGTGGAGGTGCTCGGCGACCGCAGCGAAGGCCCTGAGCTGGGAGAGGCTGGGCTGTTTGGCGCGATGGGGAGCGTGCGGGGGGCCGTACGGGGATGCCACTGATAACCACCTTCGATCAACACGACCCACTCTAGCTATTTCCCCGATCAATGCACTGCGTGCCATGCTGTGATCCGTCCAACCCCTCATGGAAGCCCCCAAAAGGGACCCTTCCGTCTTGCAAGGAGAGCGCGTGCTCACTGTCGGTGACCAGTTCCCCACCTACGACCTGACCGCCTGCGTGTCGCTGGAGAGCGGCAAGGAGTTCGAGCAGATCGACCACAAGTCCTACGAGGGCAAGTGGCGCGTGGTGTTCTTCTGGCCGAAGGACTTCACCTTCGTCTGCCCGACCGAGATCGCCGCGTTCGGCAAGCTGAACGACGAGTTCGCCGACCGCGACGCCCAGATCCTCGGCGTCTCCGGCGACTCCGAGTTCGTCCACCACGCCTGGCGCAAGGACCACGCCGACCTGCGTGACCTGCCCTTCCCGATGCTCGCCGACTCGAAGCACGAGCTCATGCGCGACTGCGGCGTCGAGGGCGAGGACGGCTTCGCCCAGCGCGCCGTCTTCATCGTGGACCCGAACAACGAGATCCAGTTCACCATGGTGACCGCCGGCTCCGTGGGCCGTAACCCCAAGGAGGTCCTGCGGGTCCTCGACGCCCTGCAGACCGACGAGCTCTGCCCCTGCAACTGGAACAAGGGCGAGTCCACCCTGGACGCCGGCGCGCTCCTGGCCGGTGAGTGAGCATGGCCCTCGATGAGCTGAAGGCCGCCATACCGGACTTCGCCAAGGACCTGAAGCTGAACCTCGGTTCGGTCATCGGCAACAGCGAGCTGCCGCAGCAGCAGCTGTGGGGCACGGTCCTCGCCTGCGCGATCGCCTCGCGCTCGCCGAAGGTGCTGAAGGAGCTGGAGCCGGAGGCCCGGGCGAACCTGAAGCCCGAGGCGTACCAGGCCGCCAAGTCCGCCGCCGCCATCATGGCGATGAACAACGTCTTCTACCGGACCCGGCACCTGCTGTCGGACCCCGAGTACGGGACGATGCGCGCCGGCCTGCGGATGAACGTCATCGGCAACCCGGGCGTCGAGAAGGTCGACTTCGAGCTCTGGTCGCTGGCCGTGTCCGCGATCAACGGCTGCGGCCAGTGCCTGGACTCGCACGAGCAGGTCCTGCGCAAGGCCGGGGTCGACCGCGAGACGGTCCAGGAGGCGTTCAAGATCGCCGCGGTGATCCAGGCGGTCGCCGTCACCCTGGACGCGGAGGCCGTCCTCGCCGAGTAGGCAGGACTCGGTACGTACGGGAAGGGCCCCGGAGCATCGCGCTCCGGGGCCCTTCCCGTACCCCTGCCGCTTCCCCTGCCCCCGCTACTTCCTGAGCTCCGCGAGCAGCGCGAGGGCGTCCTGCGTCAGGGGGACGTCGATGCCGGAGAGGTCGGGCGCGCCGCGCTCGACGACCTCGCCGTTCATCCCGCCGAGGTAGGTGCGGTAGACCTGGAGCTCCAGGACCACCGGCCCGTCGAGGACCCGCAGGCTTCCGCCCTCCTCGCCCAGGTCGCCGAAGAAGGCCTGCTCGCCGACGCCGCCGACCGGCTCCATCATGTCCTGGTGCTTCGCGAGGGCCTCGAACTCGGGCTGCGGGTCGGTCTGCCGGTGCAGGGTGTAGCTGATGTTGACGCTCTGCTCGCGCTCGCCCGGGCCGAAGTTGACCGTGCAGGAGCTCTGGGCCAGCGCCGGCTCGTCCAGGCTCGGTCCCGAACCCTCCGAGGAACGCTCGCCCAGGACCCCTTCGAGGCCCTTCAGCGAGGCCCGCCCGCACAGCTCCCCGACCGCCTCGTACCCCCGCAGGTCCACCCCCTCCGGCTGCCGCTGCCCGCCGCCGTACGCGTACAGTCCGGCGCCCCAGAGCACCGAGGCGGCCAGGGCGCCGCCGAGCGCCCAGAGCCAGGGGCGGCGGTCCCGGGGCGGCCGGGGCGGCCGCTCCCCGGTCAGCGTCTCGGAGGTCTCGAAGGGGAGGCCGCCCTCCAGTTCGGGTTCGGATATCACGCCCGGTCCTTCCCTTCCGGGGAGCCCGGGGCCGGGGTCGGCGCCACCTGGTAGGCGGTCGCGCCGCGCGGCTCCGGCGTGCTCAGGAGCGCCGGTTCCTGGCTGTACGCCTTCAGGTAGCCGACGACGGTGTTGGTGACCGCGACCAGCGGGACGGCGACGACGGCACCGCCGATGCCGGCGGTCAGACCGCCCGCGGCGACCGCGAGGACCACGGCGAGCGGATGGACCCGCACGGCCCGGCCGAGGATGAACGGCTGGAGGACGTGGCCCTCGATCTGCTGCACGGCGAGCACCACCACGAGCACCATCAGCGCGGTGAACACGCCGTTGGTGACGAGGGCGACCAGGCAGGCGAGGGCGCCGGAGATGACGGCGCCGACGAGCGGGATGAAGGCGAAGAGGAAGATGAAGACGGCGAGCGGGACCGCCATCGGCACGTCGAGGAAGTAGAGGCCGAGGCCGATGAAGACGGCGTCGATGAGGGCGACGAGGACGGTGCCGCGGACATAGGCGGTGAGGGTCCGCCAGGCGCGCGGTCCGGCGCCCGCGACGCCGGGCCGGGCCTGGGCCGGGACCAGCTTGAGCGTCCACTCCCAGACCTTCCTGCCGTCGTGGAGCAGGAAGAGGGTGGAGAACATCGCGAGCAGTATGCCCGTCATGGTCTCGACGATGACGGTGACGCCCTGGAGGCCGGCGGAGGTGATCTGCTCGGCGTTGGAGCCGATGGTGTCGCTGAGGTTCTTGGCGATGTCGTTGATCTGCCGCTCGGTCACGTGGAAGGGGCTGTCGAGGAGCCAGCGCTTCAGCTCCTCGATGCCGTCCCTGACCCGGTCGGTGAGGTTGTCGATGTTGTCCATCACCTGCCACACCACGAACCAGCCGACCAGGCCCATGACGACGAAGCCGGAGATGGCGGTGAGGGCGGTGGCGAGTCCGCGCGGCACGCCCTTGGCCCGCAGCCAGGCGACCGTGGGCTGGAGCAGGGCGGTGACCAGGAGCGCGGCGACGAAGGCGAGGACGACGAGCTCGACGGAGCTGATGACCCGCATCAGCACCCAGACCGTGCCGGCCAGGACGAGCAGCCGCCAGCCGGCCTCGGCGGCGACCCGCATGCCCCAGGGGATGGCGGAGACCGGGTCGGGCCGGGCGGGGACGTCGGGGGCGTAGGCCGGCGGGGCGGGGACGGTGGTGGGGCCTTCGGCGGCCTCGGCCCCGGCCGGGGGCGCGGTCTCGGGCGGCCCGTACGGCGGTCCGGCCGCTTCGTCCCGCTCGGCCTCGGCCCGCCGGGCCTCCAGCTCCGTCCCGATCCGGCTGAGGCCCTGGCCCAGCCGGCTCACCCACCCTGGCACTCTCGACATCTCGCCCTTCTTCCCCCGCTCGGTCCCTGGCAACCTACACGCAGGAAGCCCCGCACCGTAGGACGGTGCGGGGCTTCCCGGGGTTGAGCGGGCGCCGGTCTAGTACCAGCGGTTGGCCTGCCAGAACGACCAGGCGCCGCAGGGGCTGCCGTAGCGGCCGTTCATGTAGCTGAGGCCCCACTTGATCTGGGTGGCCGGGTTGGTCTGCCAGTCGGCGCCGGCCGAGGCCATCTTGGAGCCGGGCAGCGCCTGGACGAGGCCGTAGGCGCCGGAGGAAGGGTTCTGCGCCCGATAGTTCCAGGTGGACTCGTGGTCCACGATGTTGCTGAAGCACTGGAACTGCGAGGCCGGGATCATCTGCCGGGCCATCGCCTTGACCTCGGAGACCGTGTAGGAGCCCTGGGCGGAGAAGCTCGACGCGTCGCGCACGGCGTCGCGGCTGGCGCGCTCGGCCTCCGCCTTCTCGCGGGCCTCCCGCTCCGCGCGCTCCTTCTCCTTCTTCTCCTGCTCGGCCTTCTCGTCAGCGGCCTTCTTCTTGGCCTCCGCGTCCTCGGCGGCCTTGAAGCGGGCCTGCTCCTCGGCGGCCTTGCGCACGGTGGCGTCCGCGGCGGCGGCCTGGACGTCGGCCTGCTCCGCGAGGGAGGCGACCTGTACCTGGGCCTGCGCGCCCGCGGGGATGTCCGCGAGCAGCGTGCTGTCGGCCGCGGCGGCCTCGAAATTGTCGTCAGAGGTGGCCTGTGCGGCGTTGCCCGTGGCAACTCCGACGACGGCGCCGACGGTGGTGACCGCAGTGGCAGACGCCACCGCGAATCCCCGGACCGAGATCCGGCTCACACGGTTTCCTTCCAGCATCGCCCGCAGCGGTGACCACGCGGGCGAAATCGTGCCCCTGGCGCTGGTCTTCGTCGTACCGGGTCACAGAAGACACGGGCCCGTGGTGCAGTGGGCGGCATACGGCGTCGATTGTGGAGTTGTGCGGTGCTGCGGTGTGACTCCGGTGAACGGAGGTGCACGGGTGCCGTATGCGGGGCCTGACGGAAGCAAGACTTTGCCGGACGCGGACGCCGCAAGGCAATTCCATGTTGCGTGTGAAAGCTCACACCCCGGTGGAGGCAGGTGTTTTGACGGATGTTGCGGACATGGGGACGCCGCCCGGCTAAGCTCCTGCGCTTCGCCGGGCGGCGCCAACTCCCGTACGGGAGCGAAAGGGTACAAAAACCCCGGACGGCCCTACAGGTGGTTGTCCTCCAGCATCTCGGTGACCAGCGCCGCGATCGGGGACCGCTCGGAGCGGGTCAGCGTGACGTGGGCGAAGAGCGGATGCCCCTTCAGCTTCTCGACCACGGCGACGACTCCGTCGTAGCGCCCCACCCGCAGGTTGTCCCGCTGGGCCACGTCATGGGTGAGCACCACCCGCGAATTCGCCCCGATACGGGACAGAACGGTCAGCAGGACGTTCCGTTCCAGCGACTGGGCCTCGTCGACGATGACGAAGGCGTCGTGGAGGGAGCGGCCCCGGATGTGGGTGAGGGGCAGGACCTCCAGCATCCCCCGGGACAGCACCTCCTCGATCACCTCGCGGCCGGCGACCGACGAGAGCGTGTCGAAGACCGCCTGCGCCCACGGGCTCATCTTCTCGGACTCGCTGCCCGGCAGATAGCCGAGGTCCTGGCCGCCGACCGCGTACAGCGGCCGGAAGACCATCACCTTCTGGTGCTGCCGGCGCTCCAGGACCGCCTCCAGGCCCGCGCAGAGCGCGAGCGCCGACTTGCCGGTGCCGGCCCGGCCGCCCATCGAGAGGATCCCGACCTCCGGGTCGAGCAGCAGGTCGAGCGCGATCCGCTGCTCGGCGCTGCGGCCCCGGAGGCCGAACGCCTCCCGGTCGCCTCGGACCAGGCGCACGTTCCCGTCCGCGCCGACCCGGCCGAGCGCCTTGCCGCGCTCCGACTGGAGCACCAGGCCGGTGTGCACGGGCAGCTCGGACGCCTCGGGGACGTACAGCCGCTCCTGGTCGTAGAGCAGGTCGACCTGCTCGGCGGAGAGGGCCAGCTCGGACATCCCGGTCCAGCCGTTGGCGTCCGTGATGGCCAGTTCGGCCCGGTACTCCTCGGCCAGCAGGCCCACCGAGGACGCCTTGATGCGCAGCGGCAGGTCCTTGGAGACCACCGTCACGTCGTAGCCCTCCGCCTGGAGGTTGCGCGCGACCGCGAGGATCCGGGAGTCGTTGTCCCCCAGCCGGTAGCCCGCCGGCAGGACGGAGGGGTCGGAGTGGTTGAGCTCGACCCGCAGCGTGCCGCCGAGGTCCCCGATGGGCAGGGGGGCGTCCAGGCGTCCGTACCGGATCCGGAAGTCGTCCAGCAGGCGCAGCGCCTGCCGGGCGAAGTACCCGAGTTCGGGGTGGTGCCTCTTCGCCTCCAGCTCGGTCACCACCACGATGGGGAGCACGACCTCGTGCTCCTCGAAGCGGGACATCGCCTTGGGGTCGGCGAGCAGGACGCTGGTGTCGAGAACATAGGTGCGCCGGTCGGAAAGACGGCGCTTCGTGCTGG
This sequence comes from Streptomyces filamentosus, assembly GCF_014654895.1. GTDB lineage: Bacteria > Actinomycetota > Actinomycetes > Streptomycetales > Streptomycetaceae > Streptomyces > Streptomyces filamentosus. The sequence goes on from NZ_BNBE01000001.1 coordinate 1,612,193, forward strand.
TCACCACGGAAGGACAGACCCCCTCAGAAGACCCGTATGAGGCCGGGGTGCGACGGTGGAACCCTTGTCGCGGCGGAATGGGACCGGGATCGGACCGCCCAGCGCGGGCCGAACACCGGCCCTCCGCTTCTCCCGTACGTCACCCGCACGGTCGTCCTGGTGCAAGGGGCCTCCCGGGTGGCGGTCTCCGTGCCGCTCACTTCACCAGGCTTATGCCCTCGAAAACTCCTCGCCATGCCACGGCGGGCGACGGCGTGTTCATGAACGTCCGGTGACTTCCCCGGGACCTGAGGGGGGCTCGGCTCAGGAGCCGTAGCGCCGGTGCCGGGCGGCGTAGTCGCGCAGCGCCCGGAGGAAGTCGACCTTGCGGAAGGCCGGCCAGTGGACCTCGCAGAAGTAGTACTCGGAGTGCGCGCTCTGCCAGAGCATGAACCCCGACAGGCGCTGCTCGCCGCTGGTGCGGATGACCAGGTCCGGGTCGGGCTGCCCGCGCGTGTACAGGTGCTCCTGGATGAGGTCGATGGAGACGGTCTCGGCCAGCTCCTCGAAGCTGGTGCCGCGCTCGGCGTGGTCGAGGAGGAGCGAGCGGACCGCGTCCGCGATCTCCTGCCGGCCGCCGTAGCCCACGGCGACGTTGACCAGTATCCCGGCGTTGGTGCGGGTGGCCTCCTCGGCCTCCTTGAGGACCGTCTGGGTGCGGGCCGGAAGCAGGTCCATGGTGCCGACGTGGTGGACCCGCCAGCGGCCGTCGGCGGCCAGCGCGCGCACGGCGTTCTCGATGATCCCGAGCAGCGGCACGAGCTGCTCCTCGGGGCGGTTCAGGTTGTCCGTGGAGAGCATCCAGAGCGTGACGACCTCGACGTCGGTCTCGGCGCACCAGCCGAGCAGCTCCTGGATCTTGTCCGCGCCGGCCTTGTGCCCCTGCTCGGGCGTCCCGCCGGACGCCTTGGCCCACCGACGGTTCCCGTCGAGGATGACGCCGATGTGCTTGGGCACCTGATCGTGGTCGAGTCGGCCTTCCACCCGGCGTGCGTAGAGCCCGTACACCAGGTCGCGCAGGTTCACTGTTCTTTACCCTCCATGGGCGGGCGGTTCGCAAGCCGCCACACTACTGCGCACGGATGAAGGGTCCCACTCCGGGCGTGTCACAACTCCGTACGGGACTGTCACAAGTCCGTGATAAGCAGAGATACGTGACTGATTCCCCTCTCTACCGCGCCGCAGCGGAGCGCTACGACTCCATGGAGTACCGGCGCTCGGGCCGCAGCGGGCTCAAGCTCCCGGCCGTCTCCCTCGGCCTCTGGCACAACTTCGGCGACGACCGCACGCTCGACTCCCAGCGGGCGATCCTGCGCCGCGCCTTCGACCTCGGCGTCACCCACTTCGACCTGGCGAACAACTACGGCCCGCCGCCCGGCTCCGCCGAGCTGAACTTCGGCAAGATCTTCGCCCAGGACTTCGCGCCCTACCGGGACGAGCTGATCGTCTCGACCAAGGCCGGCTACGAGATGCACCCGGGCCCCTACGGCGAGTGGGGCTCCCGCAAGTACCTGCTGTCCTCGCTCGACGCCTCCCTGAAGCGGATGGGCCTCGACCACGTCGACATCTTCTACTCGCACCGCTTCGACCCGGAGACCCCGCTGGAGGAGACCATGGGGGCGCTCGCCTCCGCGGTCCAGCAGGGCAAGGCGCTGTACGTCGGCGTCTCCTCGTACAACGCGGAGCAGACCGCCGAGGCGGCGCGGCTCCTGAAGGAGATGGGCGTCCCGGCCCTGATCCACCAGCCCTCGTACTCGATGATCAACCGCTGGATCGAGGACGACGGCCTGCTCGACGCCCTGGAGACGGCCGGCATGGGCTGCATCGCCTTCGTGCCGCTGGCGCAGGGCCTGCTCACCAACAAGTACCTGAAGGGCATCCCGGAGGGCTCCCGGGCCACCCAGGGCAAGTCCCTCGACCCGAACCTGCTCTCCGACGAGGTGCTGCGGCGGCTGCGCGGCCTCGCGGACATCGCGGAGCGGCGCGGGCAGTCGCTGGCCCAGCTGGCGCTGTCGTGGGTGCTGCGGGACCCGCGGATGACCTCGGCCCTGATCGGCGCGTCGAGCGTGGCGCAGCTGGAGGAGAACGTGGCGGCGCTGGCCTCCGCCCCGCTCACCGACGAGGAGCTGAAGGAGATCGACTCCTTCGCCGTCGACACCGAGGGCACCAACATCTGGGCCCGCCGGGGCTGACGCCCGGGAGGTCGACGCCGGAAGGTCTACGCCGGAAGGCCGACACACCGGAAGGCCGACACCGGGAGGAGAAGAAAAACGGGCCGGTCCGTGGGGGGGATACGGACCGGCCCGAGGGGGGGGTTCCACCATAACCCTTCGCCAGTCGCGCCGCGTGCCACGCGCGGCCGATAAAGGGGGTGGTTTTCGCCGGACCCCAAGCGCCACAAGGGCTCCGAGCCCTTGTGGCGGTTTTGTGCCCGGCGTGGCGGCGGACTTCCGTCCCTCCCACGGGGGAACCTCCGGCGCCGCTCCCCCGTTGACGTCGGCCCGGCGTCCGCACCGTCCGGCGGGGGTCAGGGCACGGCGGTGAAGGCGCCGAGGGCGAGCCCCAGCAGCGCGCCGGCCAGCATGAAGGGGCCGAAGGGGATCGCGGAGGAGCGGGCCGCGCGGCGCAGCAGGACGCGCCCGAAGCCGTAGAGCGCGCCGAGGAGGAAGCCCAGGAAGGCGCCGGTGAAGAGGACGCCCCAGCCGTACCAGCCGAGGGCGGCGCCCAGCGGCAGGGCCAGTTTCACGTCGCCGAAGCCCAGCCCCTGCGGGCTGATCAGGTGCAGGGCGAGATAGCCGCCGCCGAGGGCGAGCGCCCCGAGCAGCGCGTGGCGCCAGGAACCGGCGTCGTACGGGAGGAGCTCGGCCGCGCCGAGCAGCAGCGGCACGGCGGCCGCGAGCGGCAGCGTCAGCCCGTCCGGGAGCCGCTGCACCCGGACGTCCACGCAGGCCAGCAGCGTCCCGAAGGGCGCGGCCAGCAGCCACACCGCGAGCTCCGGGCGCGGCCCGCCGGTCGCGGCGGCCAGCAGGGCGCAGACGGCGGCGGTGAGCAGCGGCGCGGCGAGCGGGGCGGTGGTCGTCGCGCATCCGGCCCGGCCGGGCCCGCCGAGCCAGCCGCCCGCCGGACCGGCGAGGACGTGCCCGGCCGGACAGAGCTCCCGCCAGGGCTCCTCGGGCGGCACGGCGAGCCGGTACGCGGCGCGCGGGACGAGCAGTCCGGCGGCGGTTCCCCAGAGGGCGGCGAGGACGATCAGCGAGGCGTGCACGGGGCGACCTTAGGTCTAAGGTCGGACGCATGGGGCGGAGTCTGCGGGGTCTGCGGGACGGGACGGGGACGCTGACGGTGGCGGGGGCCGGGGGGCCGGTGGTCGCGCTGGAGGTGGCCGCGTCCTACCGGGCGCGGCGGCGCGGGCTGCTCGGCCGCGACGGGATCGCGGGGGCGCTGCTCCTCACCCCGGCGAACAGCGTGCACACCTTCGGCATGCGCTTCCCGATCGACGTGGCCCACCTGGACCGGTCGTTCACGGTGCTGTCCGTGGTCACCATGCGGCCGGGCCGGCTCGGCGCGCTCCGGCCGCGCTCCCGGCACGTCCTGGAGGCGGAGGCGGGCGCCATGGCCGGCTGGGGGCTGCGGCCCGGGACGCGGCTGACGGTCACGGCGGACCCGAGCCCAGCAGGGTGAAGGCGCCGTACGCCGCGGAGGCCGTCGCGAGACCGGCCAGCACGGGCGCGGCGGCCCGGGCGCGCAGCCGGGCGAGCGCGGCGGCGGGCGGCAGCAGCAGCCCGAAGGCGGGCATCATCAGGCGCGGCCGGGAGCCGAAGTACGCGGCGCCGACCAGCGAGAGCAGGACGACGCCGACCGTGTACACGAGCAGCGGCAGCGGCTGCCGCTGCCGCACGCAGAGGGCGACGAGCCACGCCAGGAGCGCGAGCGCCGCGCCCAGGCCGAGGCCGGCCGGCCGGGGCAGCCCCAGGACGAAGCGGGCGAGGGCGACGCCGCCGTCGATCGAGTTGCCCCAGGCCGCCTGCACGTCGAAGTAGGCGGACCACCTCCCCTCGCGGACCCCGACGTACGTGACGTACCCGAGCCAGCCGAGGGGCGCGAGCAGCACTCCGGCGACCGTCCGCGCGGGCAGCCGCCGCTCCCGTACGAGGGTCACGGCGGCGGTGATCCCGAGGGCCGCGATCAGCGCGGCGGCGGTGGGCCGGGTGAGCCCCGCGAGCGCGCAGAGCAGCCCGGCGAGGACCCAGCGCCCGCGCAGCACCGCGTACAGCGACCAGGCGGCCGAGGCCGTGAACAGGGTCTCCGTGTACGCCATCGACTGCACGAACGCCGTCGGGTACGCCCCCCACAGCACCGCCAGCACGACCCCGGCGCGCGCCGAGACGACGTGTTCGCCGCAGCGGAAGATCCCCCAGGCGGCGGCGAGCGAGGCCGCCCAGGAGACCAGCAGCCCGGCGCCGGCCGCGTCGAGCGGCGAGACGGCGGACAGGGCCCGCTCCAGGGCGGGAAGGAGCGGGAAGAACGCCAGGTCGGAGTGGACGTCCCCGTTCGGGAGCGTGACCTGGTAGCCGTACCCGTGCTCGGCGATCCGCGCGTACCAGACCGAGTCCCAGCGCCCGCTCAGCCGGTGGAAGCCGTCCTTGCCGCTCGCGGCGGCCGCGGCGGCGAGGACGAGCAGCCCGAGCAGCCGGGTGGCGGCGTAACCGCCGAGGGCGAGGAGGAGGGGGGACGGCCGGGTGGAAGGGGCGGGGAGGGAGGAGAGGGGGGAGAGGGAGAGGGGGGAGGGGGTGGTCGGCGGGGGCATGCGGCGATTATCCCGAGGGGCCGCGCTCGCCTCTCCTCCCGGTTGTGGCTGCCCGCCCCCGGCCCCGGCGATGGCTGCCGGACCGTGGCTGTGACTGCCGGCCCCCGGCTGCCGGCCCCCGGGCCGTGGCTAGGTGAGGAGGACGGCGGCCGTGGCGAGGAGGGCGAGGAGGAGGAGCGCGGCGGCGTACTGGCGCTTGCGGCGCGGGGAGCGGCGGGACAGGACGCGCGGGCCGTCGGGCCCGGCGATCACGTAGTACACCCGGTGGGGGTGGTCGGCGTGCGTGACGCGGGCCAGCGTCAGGTGGCGGAGGCTGACGCGGCGGCCCACCTCCCCGGCGTGCGGCTGGAGCCGGGGCTCCAGCCAGGCGACGAGGTCGGCGTCGTCGCCGGGGACGGCGGCCGGGCCCTCCGCCTCGACGCGGGTCCAGTCGCCGGGCCGGTCGGCCCAGCCGAAGCTCCGGTCCGGCAGGGAGGAGGACTCCCTGATCGCGTCCACGAGCGGTTTCCGGGCTATGACGCCCTCGGTCCACCGCACGTACCGGCCGGTGCCGCCGCAGTGGTCGTGCGGGACGGTGCCCGTCTCTCCGCAGTCGGGGCAGGACCGGGAGCCGGACCCGCCGCACTCCGCGCACCGCTCCCGGCCGCTCCCCCGGCACCCGGCGCAGGCCGCCCCCGCCGCCCCGCACTTCCGGCAGGTGACGCGCTCCGCGGTCTCCTCGTCCGGCTTCGGCCGGTCGGCCTTGCGGGCGCGGCGGCCGGTGCCCTCGCAGTCCAGGCAGCTGTCGAGCCCCCGGCAGCGCTCGCAGGGGACGTACTTCCGGCAGGCCAGGTCGCCGGCGCCGTGGCAGCGCTCGCAGCGCACCCGGCCGTTGCCGCAGGTGCACAGCCTCGCGTCGACCGAACCGCGCCGCACCAGCTTCAGGGTCGAGGCGACCGCCGGGTCCCGGGGAGCGGGCAAGGGGTGCCGGGCCAGGTCCTCGTACTCGGGCCGGCCGGACAGGTCGACGGAACCCTGGCGGAAGCGGGGCGCCTCCTCGCGGGTCTCCACGCAGCGGACGATCTCGCCCTCGACGAGGAGGTGCCGGGTGACCCGGGCGCCCTGGGCGGGGAAGGCAGCGCCGGAGGCACCGGCCTCCTTGAGGTCGCGCCGCACGGCCGCCAGGACGTCGTCATCGCTCAGCACCCCAGGACGATACCCAACTGCCCGCGGACGAAGCGCCGTTCAGCCACCCGGCCTTATCCGGAGGAACTTGGCGGACATCACCGGTCCGAGCTGCCGGACGATCCCGTGGCCGGGCTCCTGCGGGGACGGCAGGTCGCCGAGGAAGGACGTCACGATGACCTCGTCGACGTCGCTGTCGCCGCGGCTGCTCCGCTCCTCCAGGAAGTCGAGGGTCCGGCGCCAGTCGGGCGCCGCGTCGTCCGCGAGGAAGGAGCGGACGGTCCCCTGGACGACGTCCCAGAAGAAGACGTGCGGCAGGACCCCGCCCTGCCGGAAGACGTGGCTCTCGTAGGCGCCCCGGAAGGCGGGGACGTGGAGGAGGAGGTCGTGGACGAGCTGAACGCCGGGCGGATCGGCGGGGGTGAGGGGGGTGGCGGAGGGGGCGGAGGTGGCGGGGACGGTGGAGGTGGCGGGGATGGTGGGGGTGTTGGTCGGAGGACTGGTGTGCTGCATCGGCGGCCCTGCCCCGGAGCGTGGTGGTGGCGTGGTGTCGTGTCGTTTCGATCCAGAATGCTCCTCCCCCGGGATCCTGTCCCGACACTTTTGCGCTTTCCTGGGGACAACTTTCAGCGGGTTTTCCACAAGGGGTGCGAAGTGTCGCCCTTCCGTGGATCGTTGCGCATATGTACGAATCGACGGTGTACGGGTCGGCGAGGGGCGACGCGGCCGGAGGCGAGCCGACGGCCCTCGCCCGGGGCGGGGTGCTGCTCACCGGCTGGGCGCTCGCGGCGGGACGGCTGGCAGCGGATCTGCCGGGGCGCGTGGGCGGCGCCGGGCAAGGAGACGGCCTGGCGGGTCCGGGAGACCGCGCTCCAACTGCTGAGCCCGCGGCGGGTGTGCGGCCACGCCGCGGCGGCGCGCCTGCACCGGATCGAGCTCCTGGCGCCCGGACCGCCGCGGACGGCCGCGTCCCGGGCGTCCCTCCCGCCCGAGGACGTCTGTCTGCGGTGGGGCCTGCGGACGACGGCCGCGCGGACGGCCGCCGACCTGATACGGGCCGCCGGAAGCCGGGAGGAGGCGGTGACCGTGGCGGACTCGGCGCTCTCCCGCAGGGTCGTGGAGAGCGTACGGAGGGAACCGCCGGTCCGGTACGAGGAACTGGCCGCGCAACTGGCGGCCCGGGGCGCCGCGCGCCCGGACCTGGCTCCGGCTGGCGGACCCGGCCGCGGGCTCGCCGGCCGAGACCGTCGCCCGGCTGCGGATGGCCGACGCGGCCCTCGCCCCCGAGTGCCGGCCGCCGCTGCGGACGCCCCGGGGACAGGTCCTCCGCCCGGACTTCCTCTTCCGGCGGCCGGACCTGACGGTGGAGATCGAGGGCTACGCGTACCACGGCAGCCGCGCGGCCCACGAACGGGACATCGCCCGCTACGACGCGCTCCAGTCCTGCCCCGAGGTGCGGCGGGTCCTCCGCTTCACGGCCCGCGAGGTCTTCACCCGCCCCGACCGCGTGACGGCGACGATCCGCACGGCCCTGGCGGAACGGGCGGCCGCACCCGCCTGAACCCCTTCTCGGCCCCGGCCCTCAGCCCTTCAGCGCGCCCCCGCCCGTACGGGGAAAGGAGATCTCCACCCGGCGGTTCTTCTTCCGGCCCTCCTCGGTGCGGTTGTCGGCGATCGGATAGTCCTCGCTGTAGCCCCGGATGTCGTACGCGGTCCCCGGGTCCAGCTCGCGCGCCAGCACCTGCTGCACGGCGACCGCCCGCTCCTTGGAGAGCTTGAGCCCGTGCTCGTACGTCCCCAGGTTGTCCGTGAACCCGAACACCCTCACCCGCCCCGAACCCTGCGTCCGCACCTCGCTCGCGATGGCCCTGATCCGGGCGGTCGCGGCGGGACCGAGCTTCGCGCTGTTCTTCGCGAACAGCACCTCCGCCTGGAGCGCGAACGTCACGTCGACGTTCGTGTCCTCCCGCCGCTGCTCCCCGCCCTCCTCCTCCACGATCTGCTTGATGTCCAGCACCTTCGCGGGCGCGAGCGTCGCACCGTCCGGCAGCATCAGGTTCGGGGAGTTCGCGTCGATGGCGGGCGGCGGGGAGGAAGAGGTGCTGCCCGGCGGATCGTCCGCGAACGCGCTTCCCGACCCGACCGGCCCCACCGGACCCACCAAGATCACCACCACCGCGAGAGCGGCCAGTCTGTGTCGTCGTCCTGCTGTCGTCGTCGTCATCACGTCGCCTCAGGAGAGCTTGAGCGTGGCGGGTTCGAAGGTGGGCAGCTGGAACGAGACCTCGGTGGTGGAGGCGGGGGGTGCGGGGAACTGGAGGAAGACGGCGGTGGACTTGCCGGGGCCGAGACTGTCGAGCCCCGTGGTCGTCAGGGGGCGGCCGTCGGTGTCACGGAGGACGTAGTAGCGCTTCTTTCCTGCGGAGTCGACGAGGGTGGCACCGCCGAGGGACAGGCCGTGCTTCACGACCTCCGTCTCGTTGCCCCTCATTTCGCCCGGCAGGACGACCGACTCACCGGAGGGGTTCGAAAGCCGCCCCTTGATCGTAAGGAAGCCGCCCGCGTCGCGCTCCGCAGATTCGATCACCACCTCCACTCCCTTCCGGCCCTTGACGATGACCAGAGGCTCCACCGGATCTTCTGTCGGTGCCTCGGTGCTCTGCTCGGCCAGGGTCGGGGTGGGCTGCTGAGAAGACTGGGTCGCCCCGGCAGGCTTCTGCGATGCCTTGGGGCCTTCGTCGGCACCACAACCTGCGACGAACAAAGAGGCCGAGACCACGAGGGCGATGAACCCCCCTCTCATATGCGAGACGTTCATGAAGTGCGCTTCCTTTACTCGTCGTCGCCGGTCAGTCGAACGCGGAAGAGGTCATCCGCCCCGGGAAGTACAGGGGATTCCAGGTCGATCTCCCATTCCTCACCGTCACAAATGAGGGTCGAGATCGGTGTGGAATCCTCTTTCTCAGGTTCTTCGGACGGCGTGCCGGAAGGGTCCGGTCCAGAAGGTGGTGGGGTGCTCAGATCGATAGTCGGTTCAGAGGTTGACTCGGATGGGTCGAACTTGCACAGCGGCTCGATCACCGCCGTGGCCGTGGCCGTGGCGTGCTGCCCGTCCGTTCCTGGGACGATCGACTCTCCAACCGTCCCCCTGGTTTGCACGGTCACCGTGAAGCCTGAGTCCACTCTTATGCACTCTCCGGGCCGGAGCTCGGCATCGTTGAGGGCCGCGAGCGCAGCGGCTCTCTGACAGGCCCGTCCCTCGAAGTACCCCTCTTGATCACCTCGGACGAACCGCTGCCACAGGGCGGGATCATCTATCACTTCGAGCCAACCCTCCAGGAGTTGGTCACGGGCGTCCTGAGCCGCTCCGAGAGCCGCTGCGTCGGCAGCGGTCTGAACTCCGTTGCGAAGCATTGATGCCTGCCCGACAGCAAAGTAGACGAAAGCCAGGAACAGGATCCCCGCGACTACCACCACATAAGCGGGGAAAGCTTGGCCCTCGTCCCCCGAGGCACGCCTTACGTGCCGCCACCGCCTGTGATGTCGCTGATCTTCTCCCGGATCGCGTTCAGGATCGAAGTCCCGATGTCCGTACCGGTGATCGCGATCACGATCGCCACCACCACCACGATGATCCCCAGATACTCCACCGCCGTCTGCCCCCGGTCGTCCCGGGGTCTGTCAATCGAACGGTGTAACGAGGGTGGTTGGGGTTACTGTCGGACTGCGGAGAGCCGGCCGTCGAAGGTGATGTCGAAGGCGTTCAGAGCGGTCTTCCAGCGCAGGGTCCAGCGGGTCTGCCCCCTGCCGGTCGGGTCGAGCGACATGATCGCCATGTAGATGCATTTCAGGGCGGCGGTCTCGTTGGGGAAGTGTCCGCGGGCCTTGACCGCCCGCCGGATCCTGGCGTTCACCGACTCGATCGCGTTCGTGGTGCAGACGATGCGGCGGATCTCGGTGTCGAAGCGGAGGAACGGCGTGAACTCCTCCCACGCGTTCTCCCAGAGCCGGACGATCGCCGGATACTTCCTTCCCCACGTGTCGGCGAACTCGGCGAACCGTTCGAGCGCGGCCTCCTCGGTCGCGGCGGTGTAGACGGGCTTGAGGAGTTTGGCGATCTTGTCCCAGTCCTGGCGGGCTGCATAGCGGAAGGAGTTCCGCAGCAGGTGGACCACGCAGGTCTGCACGACCGTCCTCGGCCAGACGGTCTCGACCGCGTCGGGCAGGCCCTTCAGCCCGTCGCAGACAAGCATGAGGACGTCGTTCACGCCGCGGTTCTTGATCTCGGTCAGGATGTGCATCCAGTGCTTGGCGCCCTCACCGCCGTCCCCGGCCCACAAGCCCAGAATCTCGCGCCGGCCCTCCCCAGTGACGGCCAGAGCCACATAGATCGGCCGGTTGGCGACGGCTCCGTCGCGGATCTTCACGTGGATCGCGTCGATGAACACCACCGGATAGACCGGGTCGAGGGGCCGGTTCTGCCACTCGGCCATCCCGTCGAGGACCTTGTCGGTGATCGTGGAGATCGTCTGGCGCGAGACATCGGCGCCATAGACCTCGGCGAGATGGGCCTGCACCTCACCGGTGGTCAGGCCCTTCGCAGACAGCGAGATGACCATCTCGTCCACCCCGGTCAGGCGCTTCTGCCGCTTCTTGACGATCTTCGGCTCGAACGAGCCGTCCCGGTCACGGGGCACGGATATCTCCACCGGCCCGACATCGGTCAGCACGGTCTTCGACCGGGTGCCGTTGCGGGAGTTGCCGCCGTTCTTCCCGGCCGGATCGTGCTTGTCATAGCCGAGATGGTCGGTGATCTCACCCTCCAGGGCGGACTCCAGCAGCCGCTTCGTCAGCTGCTGCAGCAGCCCGCCCTCGCCGGTCAGCTGCACTCCCTCGGCCTGGGCCCGGGACACCAGCTCGTCGATCAGCCGGTCGTCCACCGCCTTCGCCGGCTGAGGCCCGTCTGCCTCGCTGATCTCGGTCTCGGCCACGTTCTCACTGGTCATCGGTGCATCCTCCATGATCGGGAGTTACACCGAACGATTTACAGTCCCTCGTCCCGGGACGACCAGTGGAGCCGGGCCTTGGTCAGGGCCTTCAGCAGCGCGTCGTTCATCGTGGTCCCCTCCGCGGTCTGACGCTTGCGCAGTCGCACGGTATGCCCGTGGTCCCTGTGGTGCACAGGGTCCCTGGAGTGGTTCGTCAGATCGGGTCTTGGGCGGGACCTTGTACTCCGGCAGGGTAGGGCCTGGGGTGGCGGGCCCGTGGGGAGTTGGGGGAAGTTTCATCGTCGGTGGCCTCATTCGCCCGCGATGGAGCCCAGGTCCGTGCCCGTGCCGAGGAAGAGGCCCGCGCCGAGGAGGATCATGGTGGCGGGGACCATGAGCGTGGTGATGACCATGGTCGCCTTGGGCACCGCCTTGGCCGCCTTGCGGCGGGCGTTCTGCGCGTCGGTGCGGCGCATGTCCTCCGCGATCTGGATGAGCGTGTCGACGATGGGCGCGCCCAGCTCCTCGCCCTGCTGGAGCGCGGTGACGAACTGGGCGACCTGTTCGGAGTCGTTGCGGCGGCGGAGTTCGTCGAAGGCCTGCCGGCGGGTGACGCCCATGTCCATCTGGCGCAGGGTGATGCGGAGTTCGTCGGACCAGGGGCCTTCGTACTTCTCCGCGACCCGTTCCAGTGCCTGGCGGAAGCCGAGGCCGGCGGAGACGACGACGGCCAGGACGTCGAGGAAGTCGGGGAGGGTGCGTTCGATCTGGTCCTTGCGGATGCGGACGGCGGACCAGATGCCGACCTCGGTCCAGAAGGCGCCGAAGGCGAAGAGGAGGGCCGCGGTGACGTAGGAGCCCTTCGTCAGCATGAGCAGGCCGCCGAGGCCGCCGAGGAAGCCGTAGACGGCCCGCCGCGCCCCGTAGCGGTCGATGGTCAGGCCGCCGGGGTTGCCCGCGAGGTCGATGCGGCGGCGGACGGCGGCGACCCGTTTGGGGCCCATCCCGCGCAGGACCGCCGGGGACCAGCGCATGCCGAGGCGGTCGACGGCGGAGTCGACCGCGCCGGTGCGGGTGGCGCCGACCTCCAGGGCGAGGCGGAGGTCGTCGGGGAGGCGGGCGTCGGCGCGGTACAGGCGGAGCCCGTACGCGAAGCCGGCCACCGAGAGGCCCGCGAGGAGGGCGAGGGCGAGTTCCAGCATCGGTGCACCGACCCCCTACACGTCGATCTTCGAGAAGCGGCGGATGACGGCGAAGCCGAGGACGTAGAGCGCGCAGGCCACGATCACCGCGCCCTGGCCGAGCGGCGAGCCGGTCATCCGGTCCAGGGCGCCCGGCTGCATGTTGTCGATGAGCAGGAGCGAGCCGAGGCCGATCACGGGGACCGCGTACGCCGTCATGCTGACCTGGGAGAGCTGGGTGCGGACCTCGCGCCGGGTCTCCTTGCGCTGCTCCAGCGTCTCGGTGAGGTTGCGGAGGGAGGAGACGACGGTGCCGCCGGCCCGGTTCGCGAGGACCAGGGTGGTGACGAGGACGACGAGTTCGCGGGAGGGGAGGCGTTCGGCCAGTTCGGCGAGGGCGTCGTCCAGCGGGGTGCCGACCGCCAACTGCTGTGCCACCTTCTCCAGTTCGTCGCCCGCCGGGGCTTCCATCTCGTCGGCCGCCAGGCTGATCGCCATCCGCAGGGCGAGACCGGCCTGGGTCGCGTTGGCCAGGATGCGGGAGAGTTCCGGGAGTTGGTTGATGAACTTCTCGATCCGCTTCTGCCGCTGCCAGTTGAGGTAACCGAGGCCCGCCCACAGCCCCATCAGTCCGCAGATCGGGCCGAAGAACGGCGACAGCGCCGCCTGCCCGACGATCCAGAGGACCGTCACCGACACCGCCAGGGCGACCGTGAACTCGCCCGGTGTCACGTCGAGTCCGGTCGCGGAGATCCGCCGTTCCAGGTTGCGGCCGAGCGCCGTGGCCCTGACCCGCCGGTCCAGGCCGCGGAAGCGGCGCCTGCGGCGGCCGGTGGCCTCGGGCGGCGCGGTGTCGTCGAGGCGGGCGACGAGCGCCGCGTGGCGCCGTGCCCCGTTCGCGTACGCCTGCACGCCGACGACGCCGAGGACGCAGGCGAGCAGCGCCGCTCCGGCGGTCAGCCAGAAGGGGTCGGTCAGCGGGCCCGCCGCGACCGCCACCAGGGCCTTCGGCACGGTCAGGGGCCCTCCCGGGTCGTCCATCAAGGGCCTCCTAGGTCGCTTCTCGGGTGGCGAGGTGGGTGTCGTCGGTGGCCACGCCGAAGGCCGGCGGTATCGGCTGGCCCGCCATGTAGAGGCGTTCGGCGACGCGCCTCGGCAGCGGGTGGTGGACGAAGCGCCCGTACACCCGCCCGTCGGCGGCGAGCGGTTCGGCCTGGAAGCGGCAGATCGTGGCGAGCAGGAACCGCTCCCGGCCGTGCGAGGCGAGGATCGCGATCTCGGTGACGCGGCGGGTGCCGTCGGGGTGGCGGGTGAGCTGCACGAGGACGTCGACGGCGCTGTTGATCTGGTCGCGCAGCGCCTCGAAGGGGACCTTCACCTCGGACATGGAGGCGAGGGTCTGGAGCCGCATCAGGGCGTCCTCGGCCGAGTTGGCGTGGACGGTGGCGAGGGAGCCGTCGTGGCCGGTGGACATGGCCTGGAGCATGTCGAGGGTCTCGCCGCCGCGGACCTCGCCGACGATGATCCGGTCGGGGCGCATCCGGAGGGAGTTGCGGACGAGGTCGCGGATGGTGACCTGGCCGCGGCCCTCGATGTTCGGCGGGCGGGCTTCGAGGCGGATGACGTGGGACTGCTGGAGCTGGAGCTCGGCCGAGTCCTCGATGGTGATGATCCGCTCGCCCTCCGGGACCAGCCCGGAGAGGGCGTTGAGGAGGGTCGTCTTCCCGGTGCCGGTGGCGCCGGAGACGATGACGTTGAACTTCGCCTGGACCAGGCCGGAGAGGAGCAGCAGCATCTGCTCGTCGAGCGAGCCGAGGCCGATCATCTCGTGGAGCGTGTAGGCGCGGGGGAAGCGGCGGATGGTGAGCGTGGCGCCGGTGAGGGAGAGCGGCGGGATGATGACGTTGACGCGTTCCCCGGAGGGGAGGCGGGCGTCGACCATCGGATTCGACTCGTCCACGCGGCGGTTGACGGTGGAGACGATCCGCTCGATGGTCTGCATCAGCTGCTCGTGGGAGGCGAAGCGGAGCGGGAGGAGTTCCACCCGGCCGGCGCGCTCGATGTAGATCTGGTCGGGGCCGTTGACCATGATCTCGGTGACGGAGGCATCTTCGAGGAGCGGTTCGAGGACGCCGAGGCCGAGGGCCTCGTCGACGACCCGGCGGATCAGCTGGGAGCGTTCGGCTGTGGAGAGGACCGGGCCCTCGCGGCTGATGATGTGCCCGAGGACGCGTTCGAGCCGGGCCCGGCGCTCGGCCGCGGCGAGCGCCGACATCTCGGTGAGGTCGATCTCCTCCAGGAGCTTGGCGCGGAAGGACGCGACCAGATGGCCGTCCTCCCGCCCCCCGCCCGCCCCGAGGGCGCCGTGCGGGTCTTGACCGGCCTGGTGGATGCGGGAGCGCAGGCTCACGGCCCCTCCTCGGGCGTCGCGGGCAGGGGCATGGTGGCGGTCCTTCTGACCGGGTCGAAGGACCAGAAGGGGACGACCTGGGGGATGTCGACGGTGACGGTGACGCTGACCTGTCCGTCACTCGACTCGGGGTCCCCAGGAGTGACGTCGAGCCAGCCGCTCGTCGCCGCCCGCGCCGCCGCCCCGCCGCTGGTCGCCTCGTCGTCGTCGGACTCCGCCCGCGCCGCCGCCCGCGCCGCCGTCCCCGCCTGCTGCGCCGCGTACGAGGCCAGCCCGAGCTGGAGCCCGGCGAGCCCGACGAGCAGCAGGACGGGCAGGAAGCCGAGGTATTCGAGGGCGACCTGGCCCCGGTCCCGGCGTCCGGACCGAGCGGGGGTACGGCTCCGAGGGGCGTCGCCCCGGAGGCCCGTGCCGCCCGGCCGGGCACGGCCCGGCCACACCCTCGTAAGCTTCACGGCCGCTCCCCCGTCCCCTCGGACACCTCGTAGACGGCTCCCGCCGTCGCCCGCGCGTCCGCGAAGCCCGCGGTGCCGGGGAAGAGGACGGGGATCCGGACGGTGGCGACGGCCGTGACCATGCCGCCGGAGACGGCGCCGCAGCCGGCGTCGCCCTCCCAGGCGCCGCCGAGGTGACGCGTGCCCGCCGCCTCGCCGTCCTCGCCGACCGCGCACGCCCGGACCGCCTCGTCCGCCGCGTTGGCCGCCAGGGTGTACGCGTACCCGACGAGGACGACCTGCCAGAGCAGGGCGAGGGTGAGGAGGATCAGCGGGACCATGCCGGTGAACTCCAGCGCCACCTGGCCCCGGTCGCCGCGCCCTCTCACCCGTGGTCGTCGCATGGCTCAGCGTCCTCCGCGCCGCCGCAGGCCCAGCGATCCCCGGTCGCCGGCGCGGGCGAGCTGCTTGCCGGGGGCGGCGGGGGTGCCGGTGAGGCCGAGTTCGCCGGCGAGGGACCAGAGGGCCTGCTTGACGGTGGAGCGGGCGTCGAGTTCGTGGAGGCGGCCGGCGTCGACGACGGCCTGGAGTTCCTTGTGGGCGTCGGGGACGGTGACGGCGGCGACGCGGGTGCCGGTGATCTTCTGGACGAGGGCGGGCTGGATCTCGGTGGCGCGGGAGTGGCGGTTGACGAGCGCGGTGGTCGTCTCGGCCTTGCGGACCTGGAGCCGTTCCCACATGCGTACGGTCCGCTTCGCGGCGCGGACGGCGATGACGTCGGGGGTGGTGACGAGGAGGGCGGTGTCGGCCATCTCCACGGCGGCGGCGCCGGCGCTGTCGAGGCGGGAGCCGCAGTCGACGACGACGACCTCGTGGCGGCCGCGCAGGGCGCTGACGATCTGGCGGGCGGCGCGGTCGGTGACCTCCTCGGCGCGTTCGCCCTCGGCGGGGGCGAGGAGGAGGGAGAGGCCGGTCTCGTGGACGTACACGGCGTCCTGGAGGACGCGGGGCGTGATGTCGGTGATGGCGGCGAGGTCGGCAGCGGAGCGGCGGAACTGGACGTCGAGGTACGAGGCGATGTCGCCGCTCTGGAGGTCGAGGTCGACGAGGGCGACGGTGCGGCCGGAGGCGCGGGCGGCGAGGGCGAGCTGGACGGCGGTGAGGGTGGTGCCGACGCCGCCCTTGGCGCCGCTGACGGTGACGACGGTGCCGCCGGGGCCGGCGAGGAGTTCGGCGGCGCCGCCGCCGAGGTGGCGGCGGAAGCCGGCGGACCACTGGGCGGCGGCCTGGACGCGGACGGCCAGCTCCTCGTAGCCGAGGGGGAGGGCGACGAGGCCGCGGGCGCCGGAGTCCATCGCGGCGGAGAGCAGGCCGGGGCCGGAGTCGGCGGTGATGAGGACGACGCCGACGGCGGGGAAGCGGAGGGCGACCTCGCGGACGAGGTCGAGGGCGGGGACGGGGCCGATCCGCTCGTGGACGAGGACGACCTCGGGGAGTGCGTCGAGGGATTCGGCGGCGAGCCGGGCGAGGGTGTCGACGAGCTGGGTGGAGTCGGGGACGGGCGGGGCGGGCTCGGCGTCGGGGAGCTGGGCGAGGAGGGTGGTGACGGCCCGGGCCGTGTCGGGGTCGGCGACGGCCGGCAGGATCCTGGTGGGCATGGCCGGGCCTCACTTGTCCTTGTCGAGCGTGTAGGTGCGGTCGCCGGGGGCGGGCTGGGCGGGGGCGCCGTCGGCGGAGGGGGCGACGAGGGCGAGGCGGACGCGCTCGGCGAAGGTGTCGGCGTAGGCGACGCGCTGGGTGTCCCGGGGGGAGAGCGCGAAGGTGATGGGGACGGCCTCGGTGGTGCGGTTGACGCGGGAGGACTTGGCGTCGATGGCGGTGAGGGTGCCGACGTCGATGACGCGGGCGCCGGCGACGAGCAGCCGGGACTGGCTGGAGTCGCCCTTCTTCTCGCCCTCGAAGGTGGCGTAGATGTTGACGGTGGCCCCGGGGTTGATCTTTCCGGCGACGCCGGTGGCGGCGTCGATCATGATGGCGATCTCCTGCTCGCCGGGGTTGAGCGCGGGACGCTGGACGATCATGTCCTTCTGGAGGAGCGAACCCCGCTTGAGGGTGGTGACGGCGATCTTCCCCTCGATCTGGGCGAGGTCGGTGACGGCGGTCTCGGAGAGCCAGCGCTCCGGCATCGAGATCTTCTCGAACTTGCTCGCGGTCAGCCGCACATAGGGCTTCACGTCGTCCTTGACCCGGTACGCGGTGGTCTCCGGTCCGACCTTCGCGTTCACGTCGCTGATGACCGCGAGGACGCCGGCGAAGGCGCCGAGGGCGCAGAGGACGGAGAGCAGCAGCAGGATGACGCCGCGGCGCTGGCGGGAGTTCATGGCTGTCGTTCCTCGGTCGGGGTCGGGGGCGGGTTCATCGGGTCGGGCCGGCCTGGACCGGGGTGCCGCCCGGGAGGGGGGCGGCGCAGAAGCCGCAGCGGTCGCCGATGAGTTCCATGCCGCACCAGTGGCAGGTCTCGCGGCGGACGGAGGCGACGAGCTGGTGGAGGACGGGGAGGTCGGAGAGGTACGCGGCGAACTCGACGAGCTTCGGGGTGCCCCACCAGGCGGGCGAGGAGGCGGGCAGGACGGTCTCCTCGGCGGGGCCCGCGACGGCCCAGCGGGGGGCGAGGGAGGCGGTGGGCCAGTCGGTGGCGAGCTGGCCGCGGGCGATCAGCAGCCGGGTGGTGAACTCGGGCCCGGCGAAGGCGGTCTCGTCGGCGCCGACGCGGACGATCCGGGGGGTGGGTCCGGCGAGGACGGCGAAGTGGGCGCCGGGGAGCCAGCTCTTGAGGTGGGAGCCGAGGGTGACGGGGACCCGGTCGAGGCGGGAGACGGAGCCGAGGACGGCGCCCGCGTAGATGTAGTGGGCGAGGAGCCGGGCGGCGGAGGCGAGGACGCCGGGGCTGAAGTCGCAGGCGGAGAGCTGGCGGAGCTGGCGGACGAGGACGGCGGCGCCGAGCGGCGGCAGATCGGTCCTGACCAGGGCGATCCGGTCGCTCTCCAGGAGCCCGCGGACGGTGTGCAGGCGGTGCGCCACGGCGGCCGGCGCGGAAGCCGGGCAGACGACGATCACGTGCCCGAACCGGTCGACGAGCCGCCGGAGTTCGGTCACGGAGTCGTCGAGCCCCCGGGCCGCGGGATCGGCGAGGACGGCGGCGTTGGGCGTCTGCGGATCGGTCGGCGGCAGCACCAGATCGGCACCGGTGACCGCGATCGCTGTCGGCACGTCGGACCCCCGTCTTCCCGTGCCCCCCTTCCCCTTGGGTCGCACGTCACGACTGCTGTGCACCCTATCCGCATCCGCAGGAGCCGGAGTGGTGAACACACAATCCCTGACCTCCTCACGGCCTCGGGGCCGTGGTGCCGTACGTCCGCGTGCGCGGGCCCCGGCGGGTTCCTGTTTCCTCACGCACCGCCCTGGCCGTGCAGGGTCTTACGCGCGCTCCGCAGGCGTTTCACTTCTCGGCGAGCCCCGCCGCGAAGATCCTGCGCCCTTCGGCGCGAAGGTTGGCTTCCGCGTTCTCGTCACGGTCGTGGACGGCTCCGCACGAGCAGGTCCAGCGCCGGACCGCCAGCCCTTCCGGTCCCTTCGGCCCCTCGACGGAGCCGCAGACGGAACACCGCTGCGTGCTGGGAAAGAACCGCCCCACTCTGACGAAACGGCGGCCGTACCGAAGGCACTTGGATTCCAGGACGCGGACGAACCTTCCGAGGCCCTGGTCGTGGACGGACTTGCCCCACCGGCCCCTGGCCATGCCCTTCACGTTCAGGTCCTCCACGTAGACCGCTTGGTTCTCGCGGACGACGCGGGTGGTCTCCTGCTCGATGAAGTCGCGGCGGCGGTCGGCGATCCTGGCATGGATCTTCGCGACGGCCAGTCCGGCCTTGCGCCGGTTGACGGACCCCTTCTCGCTGCGCGACAGCCTGCGCTGGACACGGCGGAGCTTCTTCTCCTGCCTCCGGAAGAATCTGGGCGAACCGATCTTCCGCCCCCGCAGGACCGCGTAGGAGGAGAGCCCCAGGTCGATGCCGGTCCCGGTCTCGTCCAGGTCCAGTTCCGGCAGGACCTCCTCCTCGGTCTCGACCACGAAGGAGGCGAAGTAGCGGCCCGCGGGGTCCTTGACGACGGTGACGCTGGACGGCTCGGAGGGCAGCGGGCGCGACCAGCGCACCCGGACGTCGCCGAGCTTGGCGAGGAACAGCGGGCCGTCGTCCCGGAGGCTGAAGCCGTTCCGGGTGAACCGGATCGACTGGCGGCCGGACTTCCTCTTCCTGCGCGGCGGGGCGATTTTCGGCCCCTTGCGCACGCCGTTCCTGGATGCGAAGAAGTTCCGGTACGCGACGTGCAGGTCCTGGAGCGACTGCACCAGCACCACGGAGGGGGCGTCGCGCAACCATTCCCGCTCCTCCGTGCGCTTCGCGGCTGTGATCACCTTCTTCTGCAGTGCGGTGTCGGAGACGTACGGCTCGCCGTTCCTCCACGCCGTCCTGCGCTCCCGCAGTCCGTCGTTGTAGACGACGCGGGCGCATCCGAAGAAGCGGGCCAGGTCCTGCCGCTGCCTGGCGGTCGGGTAGATCCGTTCGTTGTAGCGCAGCTTCATGACTCACCCCCTCGGGATGATCCGGACCGGTCCCGCGCACCATACGTCTCTTGCGCGATTCGATGTCAAATTAGCCTGAATTATTACCTTTTAGTCGTATTGAATCCGCCATCCGCTCCGGCGGCGGTCTTCGTCAGAGGTCTTGACAACCCAATTGGTCTGGACCAACTTGGTGCGACGACGGTGGTGGCCACCTCCCGATCCCCTGACCGCAGTTGCTTCGCGTTCCCCCCACGCGCTTCGGCGCGCTTTTCTCCGCAAGTCCCTCCGTACGACGACGTACGGCACCTCCCGATCCCCCCCGTAATCCCCACCGGAGGACGCACGTGGACCGCACCACCACCACCTCCCGGCCGGTCGGCCGGCGTCTGCTCGGCAGCGCGCTGGCGCTCGCCGTCGGGTCCGGGCTGGCGCTGGCCGGCGGCGCCGGCACCGCCTTCGCCGCCGACGTCAACAACGCCCGGAACGCCGGCTTCGAGAGCGGCCTCGCCAACTGGTCGTGTTCGGCCGGGACCGGCACCGCCGTCTCCACCCCGGTCCGCACCGGCACCGGCGCCCTGAAGGCCCTGCCCGCCGGTCTCGACAACGCCAAGTGCGTGCAGACCGTCACCGTGAAGCCCAACTCCACCTACACGCTGAGCGCCTGGGTCCAGGGCGGGTACGCCTACCTCGGCGCGAGCGGCACCGGGACCGGCACCGGAACGGTCTCCACCTGGACGCCGGACTCCCCGTCCTGGAAGCAGCTGACCACCACCTTCACCACGGGCGCCTCCACCACCTCGGTCGAGGTCTACACCCACGGGTGGTACGGCACCGCCGCCTACTACGTGGACGACGTCAGCGTCTTCGGCCCGGACGGCGGCGGCACGCCGGACCCCGACCCGGTCGTCCCCGCCACCCCGGCCGGCCTCGCCGCGGGCACCCCCACCACCAGCGCGGTGCCGCTGAGCTGGAACGCGGTCTCCGGCGCGACCAGCTACAAGGTCTACCGGGACGGCGCCCTCGCCGCCACCGTGAGCGGCACCTCCACCACGGTCACCGGCCTCGCCGCCGACACCGCGTACTCCTTCCAGGTCGCGGCCTCCAACGCGGCCGGCGAGTCCGCCAAGTCGGCCGCCGTCAGCGCCCGTACGGCCAAGAGCGGCGGCGGGGGCGGCGACAACCCGGCCGTCCCGAAGCACGCCGTCACCGGCTACTGGCAGAACTTCGACAACGGCGCGGCGAAGCAGAAGATCCGCGACGTCCAGGCCGCGTACGACATCATCGCGGTGTCCTTCGCGGATTCGACGACGACGCCCGGCCAGATCACCTTCAACCTCGACCCGGCCGTCGGCTACGCCTCGGTCGCCGACTTCAAGGCCGACATCGCGGCCAAGAAGGCGGCCGGCAAGTCCGTGATCATCTCGGTCGGCGGCGAGAAGGGCAACGTCACGATCAACAGTGACGCCAGCGCCACCGCCTTCGCGAACAGCGCCTACGCCCTGTTCCAGGAGTACGGCTTCAACGGGATCGACATCGACCTCGAGCACGGCATCAACTCCACCTACCTGACCAAGGCGCTGCGCCAGCTGTCCGCCCTGGCGGGCCCGAAGATGGTCCTGACGATGGCCCCGCAGACCATCGACATGCAGTCCACGGGCACGGAGTACTTCAAGACGGCGCTCGCCGTGAAGGACATCCTCACGGTCGTCAACACCCAGTACTACAACAGCGGTTCGATGCTGGGCTGCGACGGCAAGGTCTACAGCCAGGGCTCGGTGGACTTCCTCACCGCGCTCGCCTGCATCCAGATCCAGGGCGGCCTCGACCCGTCCCAGGTCGGCCTGGGCGTCCCCGCCTCCACCCGCGGCGCGGGCAGCGGCTACGTCTCCCCGGCGATCGTGAACAACGCGATCGACTGCCTCACCAAGCTGACGGGCTGCGGCACCTTCAAGCCCGCACAGGCGTGGCCGACCCTGCGGGGCGCCATGACCTGGTCCACCAACTGGGACGCGACGGCCGGAAACGCCTGGTCGAACGCGGTCGGCCCGCACGTCCACGCCCTGCCGTAACCCCTCCCGACCCCCCATCGCGGCGCCGCCGGTCCTCCGGCGGCGCCGTGCCGCGTTCCCGGGCCCCTCGCCCGACGTGGCGGCGATCATGGCCGAACTCCCCTCCTTGACCCGTCCATGACATGGCCGCACCATGTGCCCCGGACACCCGCACCTGTTGTCGCACTCCCCCACACTCCCGACCCAGGAGACACCATGCGACGTCCCCGACGCGGCAGAAGGTCCGCCACCCTCGCGGCCCTCGTGGCGCTCGCCCTCGCGGCGCCCCTCTCCGCCCTCTCCTCCTCGCCCGCCGGCGCCGACCCGGCGACCGCCCGCGCCGACCGGGAGGTGATCCGGCAGTACGAGGTCGCCGGACCCGCCACCCCCGCCGCCCGCACCGCGCTCGCCGCCACCGGAGTCTCGATCGACGAGGTCGACGCCCGCTCGGTCGTGGTCAGCGCCGACGGCCGGCAGCTCGCCCGCCTGAAGGACCTCGGCTACGAGGTCACCGCGCTGCCCGCGCCCCCCGACCGGGGCGGGGCCGCCCGCTCCGCCCTCGGCCCGCTCGACTTCCCCTCCGCCGACGCGAAGTACCACAACCACGCCGAGATGACCGCGGAGATCGACCAGCGGCTCGCCGCGTACCCGTCGATCATGAGCAAGCGGGTCATCGGCAAGACCTACCAGGGCCGCGACATCATCGCCGTCAAGGTCAGCGACAACGTCGGCACCGACGAGGACGAGCCCGAGGTCCTCTTCACCCACCACCAGCACGCCCGCGAGCACCTCACCGTCGAGATGGCGCTCTACCTGCTGCGCGAACTCGGCGCCGGATACGGCTCCGACCCCCGGATCACCAGCGCGGTGAACGGCCGCGAGATCTGGATCGTGCCCGACCTCAACCCGGACGGCGGCGAGTACGACATCGCCTCCGGCTCCTACCGCAGCTGGCGCAAGAACCGGCAGCCCAACACCGGCTCATCCGCCGTCGGCACCGACCTGAACCGCAACTGGGACTACAAGTGGGGCTGCTGCGGCGGCTCCTCCGGCACCAAGAGCTCCGAGACCTACCGGGGCACCGCCCCCGAGTCGGCCCCCGAGGTGAAGGTCGTCGCCGACTTCGTCCGCTCCCGCGTGGTGGGCGGCAAGCAGCAGATCAAGGCCGGCATCGACTTCCACACGTACAGCGAACTCGTCCTGTGGCCCTTCGGCTGGACCGGCGCGGACACCGCCCCCGGCATGACCCAGGACGACCGCGACGCCTTCGCCACCGTCGGCGGCAAGATGGCCGCCAGCAACGGCTACACGCCCGAGCAGTCCAGTGACCTGTACATCACGGACGGCTCGATCGACGACTACCTCTGGGGCGCCCACAAGATCTTCGGGTACACCTTCGAGATGTACCCGACCTCGTCCTGGAACGGCGGCTTCTACCCGCCCGACGAGGTCATCGAGCGCGAGACGAGCCGCAACCGGGACGCCGTCCTCCAGCTCCTGGAGAACGCCGACTGCATGTACCGCTCGATCGGCAAGCAGGCCCAGTACTGCGCGAGCTGACGTCCGGTCAGGACGCCTCGTCGAAGTAGGCGTCCAGGACCGCGTCCAGCTCCGTCTCCCAGACCGCGATGCCGCCCCTGTCCGGCGCGATGATCTCGATCGGGTACCAGCGCCGGTCAGGGGTGTGCACGGTGACGGTGAACCGCTTCCCGAACCGCCCCTTCTCGCTCTCGACGGCGGCGATCTCGTCCCACCGGAACTCGCACGCCTCCTCGTCGAAGCTCAGCCGCACGCCCTCGGCGTCGGCCACGATCCGCCCCCGCCGGTCGGCGGCCTCGAAGACGGGCCCGTCGGCCGGCGCGGACGCGTCCGCGGCCTCAGGGGCTTCCTCGGCGGCGTCCTCCGGGGCTCCGGTCTCCGGGGCCTCGTTCTCCGGGGCCCCGGAGACCTCCGGGGCCCCGGTCTCCGCCGGGTCCTCCCCGGGGGCGGGCGCGATCGTCGCTCCCGTGATCCCGGGGATGAACGCCGGGTCGGCCGAGGCGGCGTGCAAGGGCTGCTGTATGGGTCCGTTGCTCTGCTCCACGGCGGCAGTATGGCCGACGCCCCTGTGAGGGACCCATACAGGGGTCAGCCGAGGACCGCGAGCGCGTCGATCTCGATGAGGAGGCCCTTGGGGAGTCCGACGTAGACGGTGGTGCGGGCGGCGGGCGGGGCCTTCAGGTCCTGCTCCTCGAAGTACTGGTTGTAGAGCGCGTTCATCTCGGCGAAGTGGTCCACGTCCGTGAGGTAGACGCGCATCATCATCACGTCGTCCCAGCCCGCGCCGCCCTCCTCCAGGATCGCCTTGACGTTGGCGAAGGTCTGGAGGGTCTGCTCGCGCAGCGTCGGTCCCGCCGGGGTGGGGGCCCGGCCCTCGACCGCCGGGAGGAAGCCGACCTGGCCGGCGACCTGGAGGATGTTGCCCTTCCGCACGCCGTGCGAGAACTTCGCGGGCGGGGTGGTGTGGGTGGCGGGGGTGAGGGCGGTCTTCTCGGTCATGCGGGGGATTCCTCGGTTTCCTTCGGTGGGGTGGTGCCGGAGTAGTCGTGGCTGATCGCCTCCGCCGTGCGGCGCACCAGCGGCAGCAGGGCGAGCAGTTCCTCGGCGGTGACGACGACGTTGGGCGCCGAGACCGACATGGCGGCGACGACCCGGCCGTCGGCGCCGCGGATCGGGGCGGCGACGCAGTTGATGGACTCCTCGTGGCCACCGAGGTCGGTGGCCCAGCCCTGCTCGCGGACGGTGGCCAGCTCCTGGAGGAAGGCGGCGGCGTCGGGGGTCGAACGGGGCGTGTAGCGGGGGTAGTCGAGCTTGGCGGCGAGGGCGCGCCGCTCGGGCTCGGGCAGGTCGGCGAGGAGCAGTTTGGCGACGGCGGCGACGGTGATCGCGACGGGCTTGCCGATGCGCGAGTACATGCGGACCGGGTAGCGGCTCTCGACCTTGTCGATGTAGAGGACCTCGCCGTCCTCGTGCACGGCGAGGTGGACGGTGTGGCCGGTGCGGTCGTTGAGGGCGGCGAGGTGGGGGTGGGCGATCTCGCGGACGTCGAGGTTCTCGACGGCCTCCTGGGCGAGCGCGAAGAGCCGGGCGCCGAGGCGGTAGCGCTGGTCCTGCTGGCGGTAGACGAGGCCGTGCTCGTGGAGGGTGCGCAGCAGCCGCAGGGCGGTGGACTTGTGGACGCCGAGGCGGTCGGCGACCTGGCCCAGGTCGGCCGGGCCCTGCGCGAGCAGCGGCAGGATGCTGAGCGCGCGGTCGACGGTCTGGCTCATCGGGTACGTACCTCCTCGTCGGCCTCCGTGCCGGCGGACGTCCACCCGGGGCCGAGGTGCAGTCTCCCCCAGGCGTCGGCGCCGAGCGCGGCCAGGCGGTCGGCACGGGCGCGCCGGGGCGGCGCGGCGAGGTCGCCGGGGGCGGTGAGGGCGGCGGCGGCCATGAGGTGGCCGTGGCGGAGCCGGGCCCGCGCGTCGAGGCCGCGGAGGGTGCCGGAGAGGAAGCCGGCGGCGAAGGCGTCGCCCGCGCCGACGGCGGAGACGACCTCGACGCGGGGGGCGGGCACGACGGTGAGGGTGTCGGGGCCCGTGGCGCCCGAGGGGCCCGCGGCGCCTTCGGAGCCCTCGGGGCCCGGGGTGCCCCCGGTGTCTTCGGTGCCCGCGACGCCCGGGGGACCCGGCCGGGCGGCGGTCCGTTCGAGGACGAGGGCCGTGCGCGCGCCGTCCTTCACGACGAGGGCGGCCGGGCCGGGCAGGAGGGCGCGGAGGGCGGCGGGGTCGGCGGTGCCCCAGAGGCGTTCGGCCTCGTCGGTGCCGACGAGGACGAGGTCGGCGCGGTCCGCGAGCTCCCGCAGCACCTCGGGGGCGGTGCCGTCGCGCCAGAGCGCGGGCCGGTGGTTGACGTCGAAGGAGACGAGGGGGCGGCCGGGGCGGGGCGCGGTCAGCTCGTGCAGGAGGGCCCGGCAGTCGGCGGAGAGGGCGGCGGTGATGCCGGTGAGGTGGAGGATCCGGGCGCCGGCGACGGTGGCGTACGGGACGGTGGCCGGGGACATGGCGGAGGCGGCGGAACCGGCCCGGTAGTAGACGACCTCGTGGGCGTCGGTGGCGCGGTCGGCGTCGGTGCGGAAGTAGACGCCGGTGGGCCGGTGCGGGTCGCGGCGGACGGCGCCGGTGTCGACTCCGTACGCTGCGACGGTGTCGAGCAGGTGGTCGCCGAAGCCGTCGGTGCCGACCCGGCTCACCCAGCGGGCGCGGTGTCCGGCGGCGGCGAGGGTGCAGGCCACGTTGGACTCGGCGCCGCCGATGGCCCGGGTGAAGGCGGGGACGTCGGCGAGGGGGCCCGGCCGGGAGGGCAGGAAGGTCACCATGGACTCGCCGACGCAGACGACGTCCACGAGGGGTCCGGTCACGGTCACGCTCCTGCGGGGCTGCGGGTCTCGGTGCCGTGTCCATTGACCCGGCCTCGGCCCGGATGTTAGACAGCCGTGAGCGATATACGCAATGGGCGTTGCATGGAATGCAACACGGTGAAGGAGGGTCCATGCCGACCGATCTGGCGGACGAGCGCGTCGACCACCGCTTCAAGGGTCTGCCGCCGGACGCGGAGGGGCTGACCGTCGGCGAGCTGGCCGCCCAGCGCCGCTCCCTCTTCACCGGCGGCTTCACCACCCCGGTCCTCGCCCTCTCGGCCGAGTCGGTCGAGCACAACCTGCGCGCCCTGGAGGAGTACGCCGAGCGCCACGGCCTCGCCTTCGCCCCGCACGGCAAGACCTCGATGGCCCCGGTCCTCTTCCGCCGCCAGATCGAGCACGGCGCCTGGGGCATCACCGCCGCCGTCCCCCACCAGGTGCGGGTCTGCCGCGCCCACGGCGTCGACCGGGTCTTCCTCGCCAACGAGGTCGTCGACCCGGCGGCGCTGCGCTGGCTCTCCGCCGAGCTGGACGCCCACCCGGACTTCCGCCTGGTCTGCTACGCCGACTCGGTGCGCGGGGTCGAGCTGATGGACGAGGCGCTGCGCGCGGCCGGGGCCCGGCGCCCGCTGGACGTCGTCGTGGAGCTGGGCGCGGGCGAGGGGGCCCGTACCGGCGCCCGCACGGAGGCGGAGTGCACGGCCGTCGCCGACGCGATCGCGGCGACCGGCACCCTCCGGCTGGTCGGCGTCGCCGGTTACGAGGCCGAGGTCCCGGGCGCGGACGGGGAGTCGGTGCGCGCCTGGCTGCGCCGGCTGACCGCCCTGGCCGCCGCCTTCGACGGGGACGGCCGCTTCGCCCCGGAGCTGGCGGAGATCGTGGTGAGCGCGGGCGGCAGCGCCTGGTTCGACGCGGTCGCCGACGTCTTCGCGGAGATCCCCGAACTCTCCCTGCCCGTGCTGAAGTTGCTGCGCTCGGGCGCGTACGTCTCGCACGACGACGGCCAGTACCGCGAGAAGACCCCCTTCAACCGGGTCCCCGAGGAGGGCGCCCTCCGGCCGGCGTTCCGCCTCTGGTCGCAGGTGGTGTCCCGGCCGTCCGCCGGGCAGGCGTTCACCAACGCGGGCAAGCGGGACGCCGCGTACGACCTCCACCTGCCGGAGGCGCAGGTGGTGCGCTCCGCCCGGACCGGCGGGATCCGGCCCGCCGACGGGGTGACCGTGACCGCCCTGTCGGACCAGCACGCGTGGCTGCGCACCGAGGACGGGGCGGACGTGGAGGTCGGCGACTGGGTGGGGATGGGCCTGTCGCACCCGTGCACCTCCTTCGACAAGTGGCAGCTGATCCCGCTGGTCGAGGCGGACGGCACGGTCGTCGACTACGTCCGCACCTTCTTCTGAGCGGGGGCCGGGGAATGATGGATCTCGTCCTCCGCGACGCCGAGGTCGTCGACGGCTCCGGCGGCCCCTCCTACCGCGCCGACGTGGCGGTGGAGCGGGGCAGGATCGTCTCGATCGTGCAGGAGGCCGCGGCGGCCGGCTGCCAGCGGCCCACGGCCCGCCGGAGCGTCGACGCGGAGGGGCTGGTCCTCTCCCCCGGCTTCGTCGACATGCACGCCCACAGCGACCTCGCGCTGCTCCGCGACCCGGACCACAGTGCGAAGGCCGCGCAGGGCGTGACCCTCGAAGTGCTGGGCCAGGACGGCCTGTCGTACGCGCCGGTGGACGACCGCACCCGCGAGGAGGTCCGGCGGGCGATCACCGGCTGGAACGGCGACGGCTCCGACCTGGACCTGGACTGGCGGACGGTCGGCGAGTACCTGGACCGGCTCGACAGCGCGCACGGCGGCGAGGGCATCGCGGTGAACGCCGCCTACCTCGTCCCGCAGGGCACGGTCCGGATGCACGCGATGGGCTGGGCCGACCGGCCCGCGACCCCCGCCGAACTCGACCGGATGCGCCGCCTCGTCGCCGAGGGCCTGGAGCAGGGCGCGGTCGGCATGTCCTCCGGCCTGACCTACACCCCCGGCATGTACGCCCCCGACGCCGAACTCACCGAGCTGTGCCGGGTGGTGGCGGAGTACGGCGGCTACTACTGCCCGCACCACCGCAGTTACGGGGCGGGGGCGCTGCGCGCGTACGAGGAGATGATCGCGCTCACCCGGGAGGCGGGCTGCGCGCTCCACCTCGCCCACGCCACGCTGAACTTCGGGGAGAACGAGGGCCGGGCGCCGGAGCTCCTCGCCCTCCTGGACCGGGCGCTGGCCGCGGGCGGCGACATCAGCCTCGACACGTACCCCTACACCCCCGGCTGCACGACCCTGCTGGCGCTGCTGCCGTCGTGGGCGCAGGAGGGCGGCCCGGAGGCGGTCCTCGCGCGGCTCGCGGACGGGGCGGCGGCGGAGCGGATCCGGTACGACCTGGAGGTGACCGGCTCGGACGGCTGCCACGGGGTGCCGGCCGACTGGCGGACCGTGGAGGTGTCGGGCGTCGCGGACCCGTCGCTGGCGCCCTGGGTGGGCCGCCGGCTCTCCTCCTGGGCGCAGGTCCGCGAGCTGCTCCTCGCCGACCGGCTCGGGACGACGATCCTCCAGCACGTGGGCCACGAGGAGAACGTCCGGGCGATCATGCGGCACCGGGTCCACACCGGCGGCTCGGACGGCATCCTCCAGGGCGCCAAGCCGCACCCGCGCGCCTACGGCACCTTCCCCGAGTACCTCGGCCGGTACGTGCGCGAGGAGGGCGTCCTCTCCCTGGAGGAGTGCGTCGCCCACCTCACCTCGCGCCCGGCGGCCCGGCTGCGGCTGCCCGACCGGGGCCTGGTCAAGGAGGGGTACGTGGCGGACCTGGTGCTCTTCGACCCGGCGACGGTCGCGGCGGGAGCCACGTACGACGCGCCGCGCACCCTCCCCACCGGCATCCCGCACGTCCTGGTCGACGGCCGCTTCGTGATCGAGGACGGGCGCCGGACGGACGTCCTGGCGGGCCGGGCGATCCGGCGGACTCCGGTCCAGGCCGGGACTCCGGTCTAGGCGGGGACTCCGGTACGGGCTCCGCCGCCGGAGCCGGGTCCGGCGGCGGCTCCGGTGGCGGGGGGCCAGGGGTCCCGGCGGAGCCACAGCGCGCCCAGGGCGAGCACGAGGCCCGCGAGGACGAAGCCGTACCAGGGGGTGTGGCCGGAGGGCTGGGTCTCGTACACGAGCGCGGCCGAGAGGACCGCGAGGACCTGCCCGGCCCGGCTGTGCCAGGCGACGGCCGCGACGACGACCGTCCCCCACAGCAGGTACCAGGGCTGCACCATCGGCGAGAGCGCGACCAGGGCGACCAGGGAGTACCCGAGGCCGAGGACGGGGTCGATCCGGCCCCGGTAGGCGCGCCACGCCAGGACGGCGACGACCACGGCGGCGGCCAGCAGGCCGGCCCGCTGCACCACGGCCTTGACCGGCCCGGGGTCGTCGGCGACCAGCGAGCCCAGCGCGAGCCCGAGGTCGCTGGTGAGCGACAGGGGGGTGTGGATGGCCCCGGCGACGGACTGCGTCCCCAGCCAGCCGAAGCCGGTCCCGGCGAGGAGGCTCGCGCCCGCGGCGACGGCCCCGGCGATCGCCCCCGGCAGCACCAGGCCCTTCGCGACGCCCCGGGCGCCGCCGCCGGCCCGGCGGGCGACGAGCACCCCGATGAAGAGGAGCGCGACGGCCGCCGGCGACTTCACCATCACCGCGCACCCGACGAGGACGCTGCCCCACGCCCAGCGGCCCCGCACGGCCAGCAGCACGCCCGCGAGCATGAGCCCGGCCATCAGCCCGTCGTTGTGGACGCCGCCGACGACGTGGACGAGGAGGAGCGGGTTGAGCACGGCGAGCCAGAGCGCCCCGTCGCTCCCGTCGCCCCGGTCCTCGCCGAACCCGCGCACGGCCCACGCGATCAGCGCGACCGCCGCGACGGCGAGGAGCCGCAGCAGCAGCACGGCGGGCACGACGGAGCCGCCGGTCAGCCTCACGGCCGCCTCCGCGAGCAGCAGGAAGGCGGGGCCGTACGGGGCGGGGGTGTCGGTCCAGTTCCCGCCGACGCTCGCCGCCGCGTCCGCCCCCAGGTCCCCCGGCCCGAGCACCGACGGCCCGGCCCCGTACACGTCGTACCCCTCCAGGACCATGGCGCCCTGGGCGACGTAGCTGTACACGTCGGCGCTGTGCAGGGGCGGGGCGAGCAGCAGCGGCGCGCCCCACGCGGCGAGCGTCCCGGGCACCCCCCCGGCGGCGCCGCGCGCCAGCAGCACGCCGTACCGCCACCAGGCGGCGACGAGCACGGTGAGCCCGAGGAGCGCGAGCACGGCGCCGAGGACCTCGGTGCCGGAGGACCTCGGCCCCCACAGCGGTCCGCCGCCGAGCGCGGGCAGCGCCCCGGCGGCGTACCCGCCGACGGTCACGGCGAGCGCGCCGCCCGCCCCCAGCCACCGGCACCCGGAACCACTCACGACCCACATGACCAGCCAACCTACCTGCCGTCCCGGCGGTCACCGGCCCCGAGGAGGCCGCCTCAGCGCGGGCCCTTGCCGTTGCCGCGGCCCCGGCCGGGCTTGCCGGACGGGGAGTCGCCGGGTGCGGGCGCGGTGGTGGCCGCCGTCGCGGCCGGCGCGGCCTCGGCCGGGGCCGAGGGGGGCGCCGGGGCGGTGGTGGCCGTCGTCTTCCCGGTGGGGGCGGCGCCCGGGCCGCCGGGCGTGCGGGTGGCGGCGGGCCGGGCCGTGGTGGGGGTCGCCGCCGGGGTCGTGCCGTCGTCCCCCGGTTCCGCCTGGATGAGCGCGGGCGGGCCGCCGTCGTCCCCGCCGGCCGGCCGCCTCTCGCCGGTGCCGCCCCCGCCTCCCGCGAAGAGGGCCGCCGCGCCGAGCCCCAGCAGCGCGATCCCGCCGACGGCGGCCGGCCACACCGCCCCGCGCCCCCGCCGGGCGGAGGCGTGACGACGGCGCCCGCGCGCGGGTCTCTCAGGGTCCTCGAAGCTCATGGCCACGCATTCTAGGGATCACCGGGGACACCGGTTCCGGGGATCACCGGGGGCACCGGCGGGGGCGGCTCCCCGGCCGTCGCGCGGGTGACGTGTCCGAGAACACGAGGCGTCGTCCCCTCACCCGCCGTAAGCTCTCGTCATGCAGGTGATCCAGTCCACGAAGCTCGCCAACGTCTGTTACGAAATCCGGGGCCCGGTGCTCGAAGAGGCGATGCGGCTCGAAGCCGCGGGTCATCGCATCCTCAAGCTGAACACCGGAAACCCGGCCGCCTTCGGCTTCGAGTGCCCGCCCGCGATCCTGGAGGACGTCCTCCGGAACCTCTCCGAGGCGCACGGCTACGGCGACGCGAAGGGCCTGCTGTCGGCCCGCCGCGCGGTGATGAGCCACTACGAGACCAAGGGCATCCACCTGTCCGTCGAGGACGTCTACCTCGGCAACGGCGTCTCGGAACTGATCCAGATGTCGATGCAGGCGCTGCTGGACGACGGCGACGAGGTCCTCGTCCCGGCCCCGGACTACCCGCTGTGGACGGCCTCCGTCTCCCTCGCGGGCGGCACCGCGGTGCACTACCGGTGCGACGAGCAGTCCGACTGGATGCCGGACCTGGCCGACATCGAGCGGAAGATCACCGACCGCACCAAGGCGATCGTGATCATCAATCCGAACAACCCGACCGGCGCCGTCTACGACGACGAGATGCTCCGCTCGCTCACCGACATCGCCCGCCGCCACGACCTGGTGGTCTGTTCGGACGAGATCTACGACAAGATCCTCTACGACGGCGCCACGCACACCCCGACCGCGGCCATCGCCCCCGACCTGCTCTGCCTCACCTTCAACGGGATGAGCAAGAACTACCGGGTGGCCGGTTTCCGCTCGGGCTGGCTCGCGGTCTGCGGCCCGAAGCACCACGCGTCCTCGTACATCGAGGGCCTGACGATCCTCGCGAACATGCGCCTGTGCGCGAACATGCCGGCCCAGCACGCGGTGGCCGCCGCGCTCCAGGGGCGGCAGTCGATCGAGGAGCTGGTGCTGCCGGGCGGCCGGCTCCTGGAGCAGCGGAACACGGCGTACGAGCTGCTGACCTCGATCCCTGGCGTGACCTGCGTGAAGCCGAAGGGCGCGCTGTACCTCTTCCCGCGCCTCGACCCGAACGTCTACAAGGTCAAGGACGACCGGCAGATGGTCCTGGACCTGCTGCGGGCCGAGAAGATCATGGTGGTGCACGGGACGGGCTTCAACTGGCACGAGCCGGACCACTTCCGGATCGTGACGCTGCCGTCGGTCGCGGACCTCACGGACGCGGTGACGCGGATCGGCCGCTTCCTGGACGGCTACGGCCAGCCCTGACCCGCCGCCTCCGGCACGCCGCCCTCCACTTTTGACCCGCCCTTGAATCGGACGGGCATCAACTTTAGACAGAATCTAAGATAGGCTGGTCTCCGAGCAGTCAGGAGGCCGTCCCCATGTACGAACCGATCCGCACCAAGTCGGTCCACACGACGGCCGGCGACCCGGGCGCCTACCCGCACCGCTCCCGCGAGGAGGAGCTGGACATCCAGCTCGCCGGCCACCTCTCCGCCCTGCTCGCCGTGACCGACGAGCTCGGCGACGGCGAGGGCGGCGAGCTGATCGCCCGGCAGGTGGCACGCCTGCGCGGCGCGCCGCCCGCCCGCCACGCGGGGCTGAGCGGCGCCACCCCCGAGGCCCTGCACCGCAAGGCGCACGCCCTGGCCGGCCGGGCCCTGGTCGTCGCCGCCTCCCGCGCGGACACCGCCGCCGCGATCCTCGCGGCGGAGCGGATGGACGCGCACACCGCGGCACTGACCGGGGACCCCCTGGTCGCCGCCCCCTGACGGCCCCGGGCCGCGCGGCACGAACCGCGCGGCCCGGGAGCCATCCAACCGGCCCCGCTCAGGGGCCCTCCTCCCCCACCGCCAGGAAGCCGACGTCGTACACGTCGCACCGCGGCGCCGCCTTCTCCGCGGCCCCCTCGCCCCCGGACGCCGGCGCGGGCCCGGACACGACCGTCCGCCCGGTCGCCCCCACCGCGAGGTCCGCCACCTTCCCCACGCCCCGCCCCACGGGCTCCCCGCGCGCGTCGAGGAACTCCACCGTCACCGTGTAGGTGCCCGTGCGGGCCGCCCGGCTGGTGACCGACAGCTCCGCGACCGGCCGGCCCGAGGCCGGGTCGGGGGCGCACCTCGCCACCGTCACGTCCTCGGACGGGAACCGCAGCTCCTCGTGGTTCCTCCCGGACGCGTGGACGTACGCGACCACCCCTCCGACGGGCACCAGCACGCACAGCGCACCCGTCACCACCATCAGCACGATCGCCC
This sequence comes from Streptomyces filamentosus, assembly GCF_014654895.1. Lineage (GTDB taxonomy): Bacteria > Actinomycetota > Actinomycetes > Streptomycetales > Streptomycetaceae > Streptomyces > Streptomyces filamentosus. Next base: position 1,645,666 of record NZ_BNBE01000001.1, read on the forward strand.
AGCGGGGCATCCCCGCCTCCTCCCCCTCGTCGAGGAGGCACACGATACGAGGGGGTACACGGGAGCCGCCCCTCCGGTTCACTACCGGGATCGCCCCTTCACCTCCCGTCCACCCAACTCCCTCTGGAATGTGGGTTTCCGCGAGCACTCTGCCCGCGTGAGACGCATCCTGGGAATCGTCCTGGCCGTCCTGCTCCTCGGCGGCGTGGCCGCCGTCCTCGTGACGGGCGGCGAGAAGGACAAGGGCACGGCATCGAAGACCGTGCGAGGAGTGATCGGGTCGGAGAAGAGCGAGTTCTTCGCCGACCCCGACGTCGTGAAGGCCCTGGCCGCCAAGGGCCTCACCGTGAGCACCGAGACCTCCGGGTCCTGGGACATGGAGCAACTGCCCCTCCAGGGGTACGACTTCGCGTTCCCGTCCTCGAAGGGACCGGCCGACGAGCTGCGCGCCAAGGCCCCCGACAAGGCCGTCGCCGCGCCGCTGCGCCCGTTCTACTCGCCGCTGGTGGTGGTCGCGCACAGCAGCGCCGCCCGGGTCCTCGCCGGCAACGGCCTGGCGACCCTCGGCGCCCGCGGGACCAGCGGCATCCTGAGGATGGACGCCTACCTGGACGCCGTCCGCGCCGACCGGAGCTGGCAGCAGCTCAAGGGCGCGGACAAGCACGCCGAGCTGAGCGGCACCCTCTTCATCACCTCGACCGACCCGGTGGCCTCCAACTCGGGCGCGCTCTACCTCGCCGCCGCGAGCTACGTCGCCGACGGCGGCCGGGTCGCGGACGGCAAGGCGGCCGTGGGCCGCACCGCACCGCTGCTGCGCAAGCTCACCCAGGTGCAGGGCGCCCAGCAGACCGGCTCCGACGCCCCCTTCCGGGACTTCGTGAGCGGCGTCGGCAACCCGCTGGTCCTCGTCTACGAGTCGCAGGTCGCGTCCCAGCTGCTCGCCGGCCGGCCGATGGGCGACCTCGTCGTGCTCTACCCGGACACCACGGTCAACAGCGACCACACCCTCGTCCCGCTCACCGAGGACGGCAAGGAGCTGGGCCGGCTGCTCGCCGAGGACCCGGAGCTGCGCCGCCTCGCCGTCCGGCACGGTTTCCGGCCGCAGGGCGCCGCGCCCGAGTTCACCGAGGCCACCAACCAGTACGGCGAATACCTCAACCAGACACTCACCGGAGTCCGCCAGGCGCCCGTGCCCACCGGCACGGTGCTGCGCGACATGGCGCGGCGGGCCCGTGACCAGGGGGGCACGGCATGACCGAGAACACCAGCGCGCCGGGCGGCGCACGGCCCCGGAACCCGTACGCGGGACCGCCGGAGAGCACCTTCGTCCTCACCCCGCCCGAGCACGAGGCGCCGCTCGTCCTCACCCCGCCCGCCCCGGCCCCCGCGGTCCGCGCCGAGCAGGCGTCCGGCCTGGTGCCGCTGGACGCGGCGGTGCGCACGGAGATGTCCCGCCGGGCGGAGGAGTACGTGGGCTCGCTCGCCGGGCTCGACCCGCGCTCCCCCGAGTTCGCAGGCCGCATCGGCGAGATCGCGGCGCTCGGCTCCGGCGAGATGCGGGCCGCCGCCCAGCAGTCGAACCGGATGCTGGACCGCACGGTCCGCTCGCTCGGCCGGGGCGGCGGGGACGCCTCCGCCCGCGTCGGCTCCTCGCTCGTCGAACTCCGGCGCACGGTCGAGGATCTGGACCCCAGGGACGCTCCCGGCAAGGGCTTCAAGGGGCTCCTCGCCAAGCTGCCCGGCGGCAACAGGTTCCGTGACCACGTCGCCAAGTACGCCTCCTCGCAGGCCACGTTGAACCGGATCGTCGGCTCGCTGCGCGGCGGGCAGGACGAACTGCGGCGGGACAACGCGGCGTTGCAGACCGAGCGGGGCCGGCTGTGGGAGACCATGGGCAAGCTCCAGGAGTTCGCCGTCCTCACCGAGGCCCTCGACGCGGCGGTGGAGCAGCGGATCGCGGACACCGCCGACCCGGCCGAGGCGGACGCGCTCCGCTCCGACGTCCTCTTCCCGGTCCGCCAGAAGCACCAGGACCTGCTCACCCAGCTCGCCGTCTGCGCCCAGGGCTACCTGGCGATGGACGTGGTCCGGCGGAACAACGACGAGCTGATCAAGGGCGTGGACCGGGCCGCGACGACGACCCTGTCGGCGCTGCGGATCGCGGTCGTGCTGGCCTCCGCCCTGGAGAACCAGCGCAAGGTGACCGAGCAGGTCGAGGTGCTCCGTTCGACCACCGAGGACCTGATCCGGGGCAACGCCGAGATGCTGTCCACGCAGGCCGGCGAGATCCAGCGGATCGCCGCCGACCCGGCGGTGGGCGCCGAGACCCTGCGCACCGCCTTCCAGCAGATCTACCGCACGCTCGACGCCATCGACACGTACAAGGTCCGGGCGACCGAGGCGATGGCGGCGACCGTCTCCTCCCTCACGAGCGAACTCCAGGAGGCGAGCGCCCACCTGGACCGCAGCCGCCGCACGAGCGCACTGGAAGGCGGCCCCTCCGCATGAGCCCCCGCACGAGCCCCCGCACGAGCCCGCGCACGACCCCCCGCAGGAGCCCCCGCGCCCTCCCCCGCCTCCTGGCGGGCCTCGCGCTCGCCCTGGCCCTCACCGCCACCGCCGGCGCCTGCTCCACCGTCGACAACTCGGTCGGCGGCACCGGCGAGCAGTTCGACAGGACCGACACCCGGCCCGCCGAACCCGGCACCCTCCGCGTCCTCGCCTCCTCCGAACTCGCCGACATGGCACCGGTCCTGGAGGACGCCCGCCGGGCCACCGGCGTCACCGTCCGCGCCACCTACGCGGGCACCCTCGACGCCGTCGAGCAGATCGCCTCCGGGCGCGCCGAGAAGGAGTACGACGCCGTCTGGCTGTCCTCCAACGACTACCTGCGGCTGCGCCCCGACACCTCCGCCCGGATCACCAACGAGACGCCGGTGATGACCTCCCCGGTGGCGCTCGGCATCCGCCCGGCGGCCCTCGCCCGGCTCGGCTGGGACCCGGCGAAGGTCACCTGGCCGCAGCTCCACCGGGCGGTCGCGGCGGGCGAGCTGACGTACGGCATGACCGACCCGAAGCGCTCCAACTCCGGTTTCTCCGCGCTGGTGTCGGTCGCCTCCGGCCTCTCCGGGGCACAGTCGGCGCTCCGCGACGAGGACGTCCGCAAGGCCACGCCGAAGCTCCGCGAGTTCTTCACGGGCCAGAAGCTGACCTCCGGTTCCTCCGGCTGGCTCGCCACCGCCTACGGGCGCCGCACCGACGTCGACGCGCTGGTCAACTACGAGTCGGTGCTGCTCTCCACGCCCGGCGAGCTCACCGTCATCCGCCCCGCCGACGGCGTCGTCACCGCCGACTACCCCCTCACCCTGCTGACCGCCGCCCCCGCCGCGGCCAAGGACTCCGCGCAGCGGCTCACCACCTATCTGCGGACCCCCGAGGCCCAGCGGCGGATCACCGCGACCACCCTGCGCCGTCCGGTCGTCGCCGGCGTCGACCCGTCGCCCCGGCTCGACCGGGGCCTGCGGCGCGAACTGCCCTTCCCCGGAAGCCGGTCGGTCGCCGACGGGCTGCTCGACGCGTACGACAACACGCTGCGCAGGCCGTCGCGCACGGTCTACGTCCTGGACACCTCCGGGTCGATGGGCGGCGAGCGGCTCGACCGCCTGAAGGCGGCGCTCACCGAGCTGACCGCGGACTTCCGGGACCGCGAGGAGGTCACCCTGATGCCCTTCGGCTCCGCGGTGAAGACCGGCGAGGTGCGGACGTACACGGTGGACCCGGAGGACCCGGGGAAGGCGCGGGACGCGATCCGCGCCGACGCGGGGAAGCTCACCGCCTCCGGCGGCACCGCGATCTACTCCAGCGTCACCGAGGCGTACCGCAGTCTGGGCGCCTCCCCCCGCGACACCTTCACCTCGGTCGTGCTCATGACCGACGGGGAGAACACCGACGGGGCCGGGGCCCCGGACTTCGACGCCTTCTTCCGCGCCCTGCCCGCCGAGCAGCAGCGCACCCCGGTCTTCCCGATCCTCTTCGGCGACTCCGACCGGACCGAGCTGGCCCACATCGCCGACCTGACCGGCGGCAAGCTCTTCGACGCGACGAAGGGCTCCCTGAACGGCGCCTTCGAGGAGATCCGTGGCTACCAGTAACCCCGTGCTCCGCTACGCGGAGTCCCGCAAGAACCTGACCGGCTGCCTGTGCGGCCTGGCCGGTCTCGCCATCGGCCTCACCGGCGCGGCCGGCGGCCTGTGGCCGCTGGTGGTGCTCGGCCTGTACGGCGCGGGCGCGCTGATCGCCCCGCCGGAGCGGCCGGACGCCCCGGCCTTCCCGAGCGCCGACGAGCAGCTGGAGTCGCTGCGCGCGGACCACGCCACGCTGCGGGAGTACCTGGCGGAGGTGGAGCTGCCCGAGGGGGCCCGCGAGGGGCTCGACGAGCTGGACGCGCTCTTCGGGGCGCTCCTCGAACCGGGCTGGGTCAGCGACCCGGAGCACCTGCACGTGCTGGCCCGGGCGGTGCGGCAGGACGTGCCGGAGGCGGTCGACGCCTTCGTGCGGACCCGCTGGTGGTCGCGGGTGACGCCGGGCTCCGAGCCTCCCGAGCGGCATCTGGAGCGGCAGCTGGCCGCCCTGCGCGAGGAGGCCGGTCTGATCGCCTCGGCCCTCCAGGAGGCGGAGGAACTCCGTCAGCGGGCGCACACCCGCTACCTGGAGGACCGGGGGGCCTGATCCCCGCGGGGGGATGTGCGCCGGCCCCGGAGCCTGAGGGGGCTCCGGGGCCGGATGCGTCGTGGTGAACCGTCGTGACCCCACTGGTCAGGGCGGTGTTTCGGGGCAGCCCACCACGAGTCTCGGAGGGACTAGCCGAGGCGCTCCACGAGCGCGTTGTACTCGTCCCACAGCTCCTTCGGCGTGTGGCTGCCGAAGGTCTCCAGGTGCGCGGGGACCAGGGCGGCCTCCTCGCGCCAGACGTCCTTGTCGACGGTGAGCAGGAAGTCCAGGTCCGCCTCGGCCAGGTCCAGGCCGTCGGTGTCCAGGGCCTCCTTCGTCGGCAGGACGCCGATGGGGGTCTCCACGCCCTCGGCCTTGCCGTCGAGGCGCTCGACGATCCACTTGAGGACGCGGCTGTTCTCGCCGAAGCCGGGCCAGACGAACTTGCCGGCGTCGTTCTTGCGGAACCAGTTGACGTAGTAGATCTTCGGCAGCTTCGCCGCGTCGGCGGTGGCACCGACCTTGACCCAGTGGGCCATGTAGTCGCCCATGTTGTAGCCGCAGAACGGCAGCATGGCGAAGGGGTCGCGGCGCAGCTCGCCGACCTTGCCCTCGGCGGCGGCGGTCTTCTCGGAGGCCACGTTGGCGCCGAGGAAGACGCCGTGGTTCCAGTCGAAGGACTCGGTGACCAGCGGGACGGCGGAGGCGCGGCGGCCGCCGAAGAGGATCGCCGAGATCGGCACGCCCTTCGGGTCCTCCCACTCCGGCGCGATGATCGGGCACTGCCCGGCCGGCACGGTGAAGCGGGCGTTCGGGTGGGCGGCCGGGGTCTCGGACGCGGGCGTCCAGTCGTTGCCCTTCCAGTCCGTGAGGTGCGCGGGCGCCGTCTCGGTCATGCCCTCCCACCACACGTCGCCGTCGTCCGTGAGGGCGACGTTGGTGAAGACGGAGTTGCCCCACATGGTCTTCATGGCGTTGGCGTTGGTGTGCTCGCCGGTGCCGGGGGCGACGCCGAAGAAGCCGGCCTCGGGGTTGATGGCGTAGAGGCGGCCGTCCTCGCCGAAGCGCATCCAGGCGATGTCGTCGCCGATGGTCTCCACGGTCCAGCCGGGGATGGTCGGCTCCAGCATGGCGAGGTTGGTCTTGCCGCAGGCCGACGGGAAGGCGGCGGCGACGTACTTCGCCTCGCCCTGCGGCGGGGTCAGCTTGAGGATGAGCATGTGCTCGGCGAGCCAGCCCTCGTCGCGGGCCATGACGGAGGCGATGCGCAGGGCGTAGCACTTCTTGCCGAGGAGCGCGTTGCCGCCGTAGCCGGAGCCGTACGACCAGATCTCGCGGGTCTCCGGGAAGTGCGAGATGTACTTGGTGGAGTTGCACGGCCACGGCACGTCCTCCTGGCCCTCCGCGAGGGGGGCGCCGAGGGTGTGGACGGCCTTCACGAAGAAGCCGTCGGTGCCGAGCTCGTCGAGGACGGCCTGGCCCATGCGGGTCATGGTGCGCATGGAGACGGCGACGTAGGCGGAGTCGGTGATCTCGACGCCGATGGCGGAGAGCGGCGAGCCGACGGGGCCCATGCAGAAGGGGACCACGTACATGGTGCGGCCCTTCATGGAGCCGCGGAAGATGCCGTCGGAGCCCGCGAAGAGCTCCTTCATCTCGGCCGGGGCCTTCCAGTGGTTGGTCGGGCCGGCGTCCTCCTCCTTCTCGGAGCAGATGAAGGTCCGGTCCTCGACGCGGGCGACGTCGGTCGGGTCGGAGGCGGCGTAGTACGAGTTCGGGCGCTTCACCGGGTCGAGCTTCGTGAACGTGCCCTTGGCGACGAGCTCCTCGCACAGGCGCTCGTACTCGGCCTCGGAACCGTCGCACCAGACGATGCTGTCCGGCTGCGTGATCTCGGCGATCTCGTTCACCCAGGAGACGAGCTCCTGGTGCTGGGTGGGAAGGGGAGCCGCGTTGTCGCGCGCCACGATTGCTCCTTGTTGAGGGGTGTATTCCGCTGTATGCCCCGTGGGGGCTGCGACCCGGATGCGTCGTAGCTGCTCATCCGGTGCCGACCGCACTCATTTGATCATCCGACGGAAACGCCCATATGTCCAGGGGGGTGCACACGTGAGCATCGCCACTCTCACCCGGGACCTACGGGGGCGTAGGTACGATGCTTTGTCATGACTGCCGCCCTGCCGGAAGTGCCTCCGGTCGCGACCGAATCGACCGTCCCGGACCCGTCGCTCCCGCTCAAGCCCCGGCTCAGGGGCTGGCTGCACGCGGGCATGTTCCCCGCCGTGATCGTCGCGGGGCTCGCCCTGGTCGCGCTCTCCGAGACCCCCCGCGCCCGCGTCGCCTGCGGGATCTACGTCCTCACGGCCTGTCTGCTCTTCGGCGTCAGCGCGCTCTACCACCGGGGCGACTGGGGCCCGCGCGGCGAGGCCGTGCTCCGCCGCCTCGACCACGCCAACATCTTCCTGATCATCGCGGGCACCTACACCCCGCTCACCCTGCTGCTGCTCCCGGACTCCACCGCGAAGCCGCTCATGTGGGCGGTCTGGGCCGCCGCGGCCGCCGGCATCGCCTTCCGCGTCTTCTGGGTCGGCGCCCCCCGCTGGCTCTACACCCCCTGCTACATCGCGATGGGCTGGGCCGCCGTCTTCTTCCTCCCCGACTTCATGCGGGCCGGCGGCATCGCCGTCCTGGTCCTCGTCGTCGTCGGCGGACTCCTCTACAGCGCCGGCGGGATCATCTACGGCATCAAGCGCCCGAACCCCTCGCCCCGCTGGTTCGGCTTCCACGAGGTCTTCCACTCCCTCACCCTCGCCGCGTTCATCGTCCACTACGTCGGCATCTCCCTGGTCGCCTATCAGGCCTGACCAGGCAGAATGACGGCATGGCGACGAAGACGACGACCAGCGTCGGACTGCGGGAGCGCAAGAAGCAGAAGACCCGCACGGCGATCCGCGAGGCCGCCCGGCGGCTGGCCGCCGCCCACGGCTGGGAGGCGGTCACCATCGAGCGGATCGCCGCCGAGGCCGACGTCTCCCCCTCCACCGTCGTCCGCTACTTCCCCGTCCGCGAGGACATCGTCCTCACCGCCGAGGACGACGACCGGCTCGAGGCCCTGCTGCGCGCCCGTCCAGCGGACGAGGAGCCCCTGGAGTCCCTCCGCGCGGTCCTCGTCGAGGCCGTGGGCTCCGCCCTGGTGGCCGCCCCCGACGACATCCGGCTGCGCGCCCGCCTGATGGCCGGCGCGCCCGCGGTCCGCGCCCGGCTCGCCGACACCACCGCCGAGACCGGCCGCCGGCTCGCCCGCGCGCTGGCCGACCGCACCGGCCGGGCCCCGGACGACCTGGAGTTCCGGGTCTTCACCGCGGCCGTCCTCGGCGCCCTGCGCGAGGCCACCCTGCACTGGGCGGAGCACGGCCTCGCCGAGGACCTGACGGTCCTGCTGCACCGCGCCGTCGACACCCTCAGGGCCGGCCCGGCGCGCCCAGCGCGCCCCTGACCACCTCGGCCGAGCGCGGATTGTCCGCGCATCCCCACACCCCGTGCGGGCAGTAGTCGGTCACCGTCTGGTAGACCGGCCGGTGGGCGGCGAACCAGTCGAGCATCCCCCGCACGTACGCCGGGTTGTCCCCGTTCCTGAAGAGCCCCCACTCCGGGTACGAGACGGGCTTGCCGTGCGCCTTCGCGAAGGCCACGTGGTGCGCGAGCCCGTACTCCTCGGTCACCTGCCCCTCGAAGGAGAGCCCCTCGGGCTGGTCGTAGGCGTCGAGGCCGATGATGTCGACGACGTCGTCGCCGGGGTAGCACTCCGGCCAGGGCACCGCGTCCCGGCCCCGGCTCGGCGTGAAGTCGAAGCGGAACCGCTGCCCCGCCACCCCGCGCAGCACCCCGACCGCCTGCCGCCAGTACGCCTTCCAGGCCGCCGGGTCCGGTCCGCAGCGGTGCCCGTACGTGGTGCCGTTCATCTCCCAGCCGAGCACCAGGACCGCGTCCTCCAGGCCGTGGGCCGCCAGCCCCTCGCCCAGCGCCCTGAAGTGCCGGTCGAAGGCGCCGGCCGCGCCGCTCCGCAGCCCGGCCCGGACCTCGGCGTCGGTCAGCCCGGCCTCGTTGCGGTCCATCATCGGCACGTTCAGCACGAAGAGCCGCCCCGGCCGGGCGGCCTTCCACCGCGCCCAGGGCGCGAAGAGCTCCGGGTGCCCCTCGATGTTGGACCAGCGGTCGCCCGGCAGATAGGTGTGGCCGACCGTCAGCTCCCCGCCGCCCAGCCACGCCTCCGCCCCGGAGATCCGCCGCACCCCCTCGGCGTCGGATCCGGTGAAGAAGCCCGAGGGCACGTCGGGCAGCGGCAGCGGGTCGGGCGCGGTCCGGCCGCCGGTGTGCCGCTCGCCGGGCGCGAGCCGCTCGGGCACCAGCAGGAGCGTGAGAACGGCCGCGAGCAGCACCAGGAGTGCGGCCCGCGGCCGGGTCGGGGAGCGGCGCACCTCAGCCGGTCCAGAAGTCCCACCAGCGGGTCAGGATCAGCATCCCGATGATCCCGATGTGCAGGACGGGCGGGGCGAAGGCGAAGTCGCCGAGGAAGCCGCGGACCGCCGCCGGGGCCGGCAGCACCCCGGTCCGCACGTTGTGCGCGGTGACGTACCAGAAGAGGGTGATGGTCGCCGTCCAGGCGAGGCAGCACCACAGGCAGAGCGCGTTGATCTCGTACAGCGACTGCTGCATCAGCCAGGTGCAGAAGCCGACGCCGAACAGCGCGCCGCCGTTCAGCCCGAGCCAGAACCAGCCCCGGAACCGGGCCCCCGCGAGGAGCGCGGCGCCGATCGCGACGACGACGCCGTACGTGACGAGGCCGAGCATCGGGTTGGGGAAGCCGAAGACCGCCGCCTGCTCGCTCTTCATGATGTTCCCGCAGGACACGACCGGGTTCAGGCTGCACCCCGGCTGGAAGCCCGGGTCCTCCAGGAGCTTGAACTTGTCGATCGTGATCACCCACGCGGCCAGGATCCCGGCCGCGCCGGTGACGACGAGGAGCCATCCGAGCCCCCGGCCCGCGCCGACCGCGCCGTCCTCCCGGCGCCCGGCCTCCGCCGCGCCGCCCCGCCGCTGGCCGGGCACACCGTCCCGTACCCCGAGCGTCGTCATCGCGCCGCCCCTTCCGTTCAGCCCTGGAGGCGGCGGACCGGCAGCAGGACGTGGGCGCAGTCGGCGAGCATCTCCTCGTCGGAGACGAAGGCGCGCAGCCGGTCCTCGTCCACCGGCTGCCCGGGGACGGCCTCGGCCCAGGGGCGCACCGAGCAGAGGAAGTAGACCTTGCCGCTCTCCCGGGCGGCGGCCTGCCACTCGGCGGGCACCGGGCACTGCACCTTCAGGAAGGGCAGGGTGAGTGCGGCGGAGCCGCCCTCGACGAGCAGGGTGGCGCTGATCCCGGCGTCCTTCTCCAGGTCGAAGAGGCGGTCGCCGACCGAGAGGCCCATGGATTCCAGGGCGGCCCGCATCGCCTGCTGACCGGCCTCCGGCCCGTCGCGGCCGTCGCCGAGCGAATACGCCATCAGGAAAGGCGTGCCGGCGGAATCGGCGGTGGCCTCGCTGGACCACGGAATCACCGTGAGCGTGCCCAGCGGAGAGAGGCTGCGCGCCTCGGAAAGGACGTGGGGAGTGGTCATGGAAGGGGATGCTAGTGGGCCAACCACCCTTTCCCCGTACCGAATTCACTCATCCGGCCGACATTCCTCCGCTCGGCATGTCGGCCGCAACGAACCCGGGTTTTCATCGTTGTGCCTTCAGGCCCCTTGTCGACACCAGGAGATCGCCGATGCCCTTCCCCCGCCGTGTCGCCCTCCGGTCCCTCTTCGCCCTGGCCGTCACCGCCGCCACGGGCGGCGCCCTCGGCCGGATCGCGGGCCGCGCCCCGCAGGCGGCTCCGTACGCCTCGGGCGCGTCGGATCCGTACGCCTTCGACGAGATGTACGCGGGCCGCCGCATCCGCGGCCTCACCGGGCCGGAGGGCGAGCCGGTGGCCCTGGTGGACGGCCGTCCGCTGCACCTGATGCGGTGCGCCGACGGCGGCTGGGTCAGCCCGCTCGACCACTACGAGTCCTGCCCGAGCCCGCTCGCCGCCACCCGGGCGGCCGTGGACGCCGCGGGGTCGGCCCCGCTGTCCCGGTACGCGGCGGCGCACGGCCCGCACACCGATCCGACGGGAGGGAACCCGCGTGGTGTACACGCGTAAGAACCAGCGCGACCTGACGACGACCGAGCGCCGCAGGTTCGTGGCCGCGGTGCTCGAACTGAAGCGCCGCGGCGAGTACGACGAGTTCGTCCGCATGCACATCGACTACTACACGGCCGACGGCGGCGGCCGGCTGCGGACCGCGCACATGACGCCGAGCTTCCTGCCCTGGCACCGGAAGTTCCTGCTGGAGTTCGAGCGGGCGCTGCGCCGGATCGACGCGACGGTGACGGTCCCGTACTGGGACTGGACGCGGGACAACAGCCCGGCGTCCTCGCTCTGGGCGGAGGACTTCCTGGGCGGCAACGGACGCCGCTCGGACCTCCAGGTGACCACCGGCCCCTTCGCGTACGCGCGGGGGAAGTGGACGGTGAAGCACGCGATGACCGAGATCTCGTACCTGACCAGGGACTTCGGCCGTCCGCGCGATCCGATCCCGCTGCCGACGGCGGCCCAGCTGGAGGAGGTCATGCGGGAGCGGACGTACGACACGGCCCCCTGGAACTCGACCAGTCCCTCGGGCTTCCGCAACCGGCTGGAGGGCTGGGCGCAGGGCTCGGGCAACGACCGCTTCCGGATCCACAACCGGGTGCACCGCTGGGTGGGGGGCCTGATGCTGGGCGGCGGCTCGGTGAACGATCCGGTGTTCTGGCTGCACCACTCCTTCGTGGACCTGGTGTGGTCGCGGTGGCAGCAGCGCAATCCGGGGGCGGCGTACCTGCCGGCGGAGCCGCCGCCGCTGGGCGACGCGCAGTACCGGAAGGTGCTGGGGCGGCACCAGCCGATGGCACCGTGGGGCGTGACGCCGGCGGAGATGTTCGACCACAGCCGGCTCTACCGGTACGCCTGACGGGCCGGTCCCGGACGCGGGCGTCCCCCCGGCCCTGGCAGGGTCGGGGGGACGCCCGGAAGGACGGGGTGGCTCAGCCGCCGTAGCCGGCGTCGCCGTAGCCGCCGTCGCCGTTGTCACCGCCGTGGGGGGCGTCCACGTTGGCGCAGCTGTTGCCGAAGGCCGGGTTCAGCAGGCCGATGACGTTGACGGTGTTGCCGCAGAGGTTGACCGGCACGTGGACCGGGACCTGGACGACGTTGCCGGAGGCGACGCCGGGCGAGTGGGCGGCGACGGCCTCGGCGCCCGAGTCGGCGACGGCCAGGCCGGCTCCGGTGAGGGCGACGGCACCGGTGCCGGCCAGAACGGCGGCAGCCTTCGCGAAGCGAGACATCAGAACTCCTTGGGTGGGTCGAGCGACCGCAGGGATCACGGCCGTCACTTCCGTTCAACGCCGTACCAGGGGCCTGGTCACGGCCTTTGGGCCGAACGGGAAAAGGGATGCCGGTGAGGGCGGGAATGATGGCCCGTGGACCGGTGTCGGCCCGCCGTCGGATACGACGGGAAGGGCACCGGTCCGCGGGCCGTGGCCATGCGACAAGCCTTCCGGTGCAACGACGGAAAACCCTTGCGGTAGCGGGGAAGAATCGTGTCTTCACTCGCGCGGACCGCTTTCGCACACCATTCCGATAAAGCGGGGACGGGAAGGGCGCCGGGACGGGCGCCGGACGAGCAGGGACGATTCAGCCGCGATCGGGAGCGAGACCGAGCTGGGAGTCGAGGGCGCCGCTGAGCACGGGGGCGATCACGCCGAGCCGGGGCTCGGCGAGGTCGGGCAGACCCGCGAGGCCGTCGCCGCGGGGCGCCTCGACGGGGTGGCCGAGGGTGGCGCCGGGGGTGGTGGCCTTCATCTCGGAGTGCGGGGTCGCGAAGAGCGCCCGGCCCGGCTCGCTGCCCTTCAGGAGCTCGGGGAGCGGGGCGTCCACGACGGTCTCGGGCAGGGTGCCGGTGAGCGGGACGCTCGGCAGCGTCACGTCGGGCAGCGAGCCGAGGCCCTTCTGGAAGCCGGTGGGAGCCCCGGGCACCGGCACGGGGACGCCGGTCGCGACGGTGGGCGCGTCCATCGGCAGGACCGGGTCCAGGCCCTGGAGGGGGACGACCACCGGGGCCTCGACGGCGGAGGCCGGGGCGACCATGGCGGCGGAGGCGAGCGCGGTCATGAGGAGGCCCATGCCGGCGTGAGAACGCAGAGTCATGCCGTGTGAACGACCCCCTTGGCCGAAACGTGGCGCGGGGTTCCCCCATGTGCAGCAACGCCGAGGGCCCCCACCTGTGAGGGCGGGGGCCCGGGTTGACGTGCCGTCAGCGGCCGGCGCACGTCGGCGGCTTCCGTACGTCAGGGGTTCCCGTACGTCAGGGGTTCCCGTACGTCGGCCGCTTCCGTGCGTCAGTGGCGGCGGCTGCGGACGAGGCGGCCGCCCCGGAGCTGGACGACGGTACCGCCGATGATGAGGGCGGCACTGACCGCGGCCGCTCCCCACAGGGCGGGGTCGCTGCCCGTGTCGGGGAGTTCGGGCTTGTCGGGCCCGTGCGGCGGGGTGGTGGGCGGGGTGGTGGGCTCGCAGCCCGGCTCCGGCTCCTCACCGGGGGCCGGCTCCTCGCATTCGCCCGGCGGCTCGTCCGGGTTCGTCGGCGGGGTGGCCGTGGTCGGCGGAGCGGTCGTGGGCGGGGTGGTGGGCTCGCAGCCCGGCTCCGGCTCCTCACCGGGGGCCGGCTCCTCGCACTCGCCCGGGTGCGTGGGCGGGGTGGTCGTCGGCGGGGTGGTCGTCGGAGGAGTCGTGGGCTCGCAGCCCGGCTCCGGCTCCTCGCCCGGCTCCGGCTCCTCGCACTCGCCCGGCGGCTCGTCCGGGTTCGTCGGCGGGGTGGCCGTGGTCGGCGGAGCGGTCGTGGGCGGGGTGGTCGTCGGAGGAGTCGTGGGCTCGCAGCCCGGCTCCGGCTCCTCACCGGGGGCCGGCTCCTCGCACTCGCCCGGGTGCGTGGGCGGGGTGGTCGTCGGCGGGGTGGTGGTGGGCGGGGTCGTGGGCTCGCAGCCCGGCTCCGGCTCCTCGCCGGGGGCGGGCGCCTCGCACTCGCCCGGCGGGTAGGTCGGCGGAGTGGTGGTGGGCGGAGCCGTCGTGGGAGGGGGCGTCGTGGGCGGCTCGGTCGGCGGGTGCGTCGGCGGGTGGGTCGGCGGATGCGTCGGCGGGTGCGTGGTGGGCTCCTCGCCGTAGCCGCCGTCGGGGTCCTCCCCCGCGGGGTCGCAGAGGGCCCCGACGGCCGACGCCACGTAACCGCCCGGGTCCATGCCGCCGCAGAACTCCGGCGGGAGCGGGGCGTGCGCCTGGCCGTTGCCGGGTCCCGGCGTGTCGCCCGTGCCGGGGTGGGCGCTCGCGGCCAGCGCGAGACCGCCGGTCAGCGACAACAGCCCGGTCGCCGCCGCCGCGGTGAGTACTTTCCTGCTGATGATGGACCGCATACCGCTCTTCCTCGGGAGAAAGGGAGAGACCGGCGAGGATCCCCCCTCGCTCCGACCGGCCGTGCCCCGCGCGGACGTTCGCGTGGGACGGCCCTGAGAGTAGGGAGCGGTGCACCGTGTGGAGTCGAAGCCACACGGCGACCGGTCAGAAAATCATTCGATCAGCCGCCGAGCGGGCCGGCCGGCAGGCCGCCGATCAGCGGGAGGCCCTTGCCCGTCTGGTTCAGCTGGGTGGCGGTGTCGGTGACGGTCTTGACCGGGGAGCCGTCGGTGGTGCTGCTGAGCACGTCGGACTTCAGTCCGTTGGCGGCGATCGCCTCCAGGCCACCGTTGAGGCTGGTCGGGGTCAGCGCCTGCTGCGCGGCCATGGCGGGGGCGGCGACGCCGAGGGCCATGAGCGAACCGGCGAAGACCGCGGCGACCTTGGTGGGCTTCATGGGGAGAATCCTTCCTCTGTACTTTCAACTCACGTTCCACACAGGATTCTTGGGAATTCCCGTGTGTCGTTCTGTCTTCTGTAACGAGAGGTTCGCCCGCCGGAAACTCCGGGGGGAGGGATTTCTCGACACTGCACCCGATCGAAGGGGACCGGTGTGATTTCCGGATTACCGGGCGCACGCGCGCCCGTACCGGCCCGGCGGGAGGCCGGACCGGTACGGGTCGGGAGGGGTGCGCCCGGGTCAGCGGACCGGCAGCGGCGGCTTCACCGGAGTGCCGACCGGCAGCTCGGGCGCGGCCACCGGCGGCTTCACCGGGGCGTCGACCGGCAGCTCCGGCGCCTCGACCGGCGGCTCCACGGGCAGCTCCGGCGCCTCGACCGGGAGCGAGGGCAGCGCGGGCAGGCCCGCCAGGTCCGGCGCGGGCAGACCGCTGCCGAGCACGGTGGCGACGGCGAGGTTGACCAGGGAGGTCAGCGTGGCCGTGACCTGCGGCGGAACCCCGGCGGCGTCACCCGAGGTGACGGCGGCCAGCAGTCCGGCGACGGCCTTCTCGACGGAGGCGAGGGCGTCGTCCACCACGTCCGCCGGGGCAGCCTTCGCCGCCTTCGCCCCGGCGGCGACGGGCAGGGTGACCGGCGGCTTCACGGGCAGCCCGGCCGGGGTCTCCACGGCGGGCGGGGCCACGGGCGTCTCGACGGCCGGGGGCGCGACGGGGGCGTCCACGGCGGGCGGGGTGACCGGCGATTCCGGGACGGCGGGCGGCTCCGGGACGGCCGGGGGCTCCGGCAGCGGGGCGGGGGAGGTCTCCTTCGCCCGGTCGACGGCGGCCCGGATCCGGGCCTTCAGGGCGTCGGCGTCGGCCGCGGGGACCTGGCCGCCGTCGGCCTTCAGGGCGGTCGCGACGAGCTCGGTCACGGGGGTGGTGACCCCGCCGAGGTCACCGAGGGCCTCGGTCCGGGCCAGCAGCGCGGCCGCGTCGGGGAGCGGGGCGCGGGCGGCCGGGTCGGCCGCGCGGGAGGGGGGGCGCTCGCCGGCGACGGCGGGTCCCGCCGCGCCGAGGGTGAGGGCGGCGGATATCGCCAGGGCGGTGAGACGGGGCGAAGCCAGGGGACGCATATGTGTTCCTTTTCCTTATGCGTCGGACAACTGCCCTCTCACGGTGCCTGCGGTTATAGCGCTCCGCAACCGCGTTGCTACCCAGCGCCACGCGCTCGTTCGAGTGAATCCGCCGTCCGCCCGCCCCTCGAAGGGGCGTACGCCGTTGCACCGGACGGCGCACGGGGATGCGTCCGAACGGGTACCGGCCCAGCGGCCGCAAGGGAAAAGCCGGTGCGCCCGCCGTGGGGCGGGCGCACCGGCTTCGGAAGGACCGATCCGACGTGCGAGATCAGGCGTTGACGCAGGTGTTGCCGAAGGCCGGGTTCAGCGCGCCGATGACGCTGACGGTGTTGCCGCAGAGGTTGACCGGCACGTGGACCGGGACCTGGACGACGTTGCCGGAGCCGACACCGGGGGACTTCACGGCGGCGGCCTCGGCGCCGGCGTCGGCGAAGGCGGCACCGGTGGCACCGGCGACCGCGGCGGCGGCACCCACGGTCAGGACGGCGGCCTTGGCGATACGGGACATGGAGAAGTTCTCCTCGATCGATTTCCAACTCGGACTGCCCGGACTGTTCGGCCCGGCTCCCTCAACAACGCCCCGGATTTCCATCGGTTGCTCTCCCGAACGGGTGACGTTCAACAGATCTTTGGCCCGCGGAAGGGCCATTCGAGGGACGGGCCGAGGAATGGCGCAACACGCTCAACGAGGAACCCGCAGCGCAGATACGGGAGTTAGCGTTTCCGGGCATCTAATGCTTACTATCGCCCCGCGCCGGGGTTATAACGTTCCCGAACGTTGCTTCCGGGCCCGCCGCGCGTTCACCCATTTCGTGCGGACGACACCTTCCCCTCCCCCGGTCTTCACGGGTCTTCCCTTCCTTCTCTCATCAAAGCGGAGAACCTGTATGCGGAATTCAGCGGTTCTTGCTGTGCGTCGCAGCGTGCTGTGCGCCCCGTCGTGCGCGGTGCCGTCCGCCGCTCCGCCGGTCGCCTCCGCCGCTCCGCCCACGCCCGGGGAGGCGGCCCGCGTCCCCTTCGCCGACCGCTGCCGGACCGAAC
Organism: Streptomyces filamentosus; assembly: GCF_014654895.1. Classification (GTDB taxonomy): domain Bacteria; phylum Actinomycetota; class Actinomycetes; order Streptomycetales; family Streptomycetaceae; genus Streptomyces; species Streptomyces filamentosus. The sequence goes on from NZ_BNBE01000001.1 coordinate 1,662,543, forward strand.
CGCACGGCGGGACCGTGCGCGCCGCCGACACCTCGGCGCAGGGCACCGGGACGGTCGGCGACAAGACCGCGATCGGTGATTCCGCCAATTCCGCGAACGACGTCCCGAACTCCGGCACCACCGAATTCGGCGGGGCCCGGAGCACCCGCTCCCCCGCCGCCGGGAACACCCCGGGGTACGACTCCGACGTCTTCGATCTGCGGGGGGCGCCGCGCGACGGGGCCGACCGTGTCCGCGTCCGGCTCGGCAGCCGCGAGGACGCCGTCCGGCCCGGCGCGCCCTTCCCGCGGGCGGACGTACGGCGCTGACGTGCGGGCCCCGATCGAGGCGGACCCCGGGTCCGTCACCGTCCTGCACGCGGTCCAGCCCGGCGACGGCGGCGTCGCCCGGGTCGTCGTCGACCTGGTGCGCGCCCAGCGCGCGGACGGGCTGCGGCCCGTCGTCGCCTGCCCGCCCGGCACCGCGCTCGCCGCGGAGCTCCGCGCCCTGGGCGCCGGGGTCCACGACTGGCGGGCCGGCCGCGACCCCGGCCCGGCGCTGGTCCGGGAGACCCGCGGGCTGGCCCGGGTGGTGCGCGCCGTCCGGCCCGCGCTGGTCCACGCGCACTCGGCGAAGGCGGGCCTGTGCGCCCGGCTCGCGGTGCGGGGCCGGATCCCGACCGTCTACCAGCCGCATGCCTGGTCCTTCGAGGCCGTCACCGGCACCACCGCCGAACTGGCGCGCCGCTGGGAGCGGTTCGGCGCCCGCTGGACGCACCGGGTGCTGTGCGTGAGCGAGGCGGAGCGCCGTACCGGCGAGGAGGCCGGCGTCGAGGCGGCCTGGTCGGTCGTGCACAACGGCGTCGACACGGCCCGCTTCGCGACCGCGGGGCCCGCCGGGAACCCGGCGCCCACCGTGGTGTGCGTGGGCCGGCTGTGCCGCCAGAAGGGCCAGGACGTGCTGCTCGCCGCCTGGCCCGCGGTCCTCGCCGAGGTGCCCGACGCCCGGCTGGTGCTGGTGGGCGACGGGCCGGACGGGGAGCGGCTGCGGGCCGCCGCCGGTCCCTCGGTGCGGTTCGCCGGCGCCGTCGGCGACACCGCGCCCTGGTACCGGGCGGCGGACGTCGTCGTGCTGCCGTCCCGCTGGGAGGGCATGGCGCTCGCGCCGCTGGAGGCGATGGCGGCGGGCCGGCCGGTCGTCGTCGCCGACGTCGACGGCGCCCGCGAGAGCCTGCCGCCCGGCCACGAAGCCCCGTGCCTGGTCCCCTCCGAGGACCCGGCCGCCCTCGCCGCCGCTCTCGGCCGCCTGCTCGGCAGGCCGGAGCTGCGGCACCGCCTGGGCCGCGAGGCCCACGAGCACGTCCTCAGCAGATTCGATGTGCGGCGCACCGGCGCGGCCGTCGCGGAGATCTACCGCGAGCTGGCCGGAGTGCGGGGCACCGAGCACAGAGAGCCGATTGCGCAGTGACCACGGAAAGTACCAGCGTTCCCTCCTCACCCGGTCCGTGGCCCGTCGCGGGCCCGGCCTTCGGGGCGGCCACGTTCGCCCCCCGGCGGCGGCTGCCAGGCCGGCTCGCGCTGCCGCGCCACCGGGCGGCCGGGCGGCCGGGGCCCGGGGCGGCGGCGCTGCGGGCCGCCGACTGCCTGGCCGTGCTGGCCGGCGGCGCGCTGCTCGCCCCCGTCCACCAGGACCCGCGGCTGCTGCTGCCGGTCGCCGCGCTGCTGCTCGTCCTCGACGGGCGCGGCGGGCTGTACCGGCCGCCGATGCACGTGCGGCTGCTCGACGAGCTGCCCGCGCTGGCCTCCCGGGCCGGGGTGGTGTGGTGCGTGGCGGCGGCCGCCGCGGCGGCCTGGTCGCCGGCGCTGGCGATCGGCCCGCTGCGGCTGTGCGGGGCGTACGCGGCACACGTCGGGGTGGCGGCGGTGGTGCGGGCGGTGCTGCTCGCGCGCGGGCGGCGGATCGCCCGGGAGCGGCCGCGGTCGGCGCTCGTGGTGGGTCCGCCGGCGGCGGCCCGCCGGTTCGCCGCGGCGGCCCTCCAGCACCCCGAGTACGGGATGCGGCCGGTCGGCGTCGTGGGCCTGCCGGACGGGACGGTCGGCGAGCAGCGTCCGGTGGAGCCGGGGCTGCCGCTGCTGACGACGGCGGAGGAGATCCGCCGGGCGGTCATCCAGAACGCGGTCCGCGAGGCGGTGTTCCTCTCCGACGAGCCGGAGCTGGTGACCCTCTTCCAGCACTACGGCTGCACGACCTGGCGGGTCGGCGGGGAGCGGCACGACGGGCCGATGGGCGAGCACGTGTGGGGGTACGCCCGCCGCCGGCTGGTCCCGGCGACCGAGCGGCGCGGGGCGCGGGCCAAGCGGGCCCTCGACATCGCGCTGGCCGGTCCGGCGCTGGCGCTGGCGCTGCCGGTGCTCGCGGTGTGCGCGCTGGCGGTGCGGCTGTCGGACGGTCCGGGGGTGCTCTTCCGGCAGGAGCGGGTGGGGCAGCACGGGCGGCACTTCACGCTGCTGAAGTTCCGCACGCTGCGGCCGTCCGACGAGACGGAGTCGGCGACCCGGTGGAACGTCGCCGGGGACCGGCGGATGAGCGCGGCCGGCGGTTTCCTGCGGAAGTCCTCGCTGGACGAGCTGCCGCAGCTGTGGAACGTGCTCCGCGGTGACATGAGCCTGGTCGGTCCGCGGCCCGAACGGCCGTACTTCGTGGCGCAGTTCAGCAAGATCCACGCCGGTTACGCGGCCCGCCACCGGATGCCGGTGGGGCTCACCGGCCTGGCGCAGGTGCACGGGCTGCGCGGGGACACCTCGATCGAGGACCGCTGCCGCTTCGACAACCACTACATCGACCACTGGTCGCTCTGGCAGGACGTCTGCATCCTGGTCCGCACGGCGGCCGGTCTCGTCCGACCGACGGGGAGCTGAGGATGGCCACGGCCGTGACGACGGCGCCGGTCCTCGCGCGGGGGACGGACGTGCGGGACCGGGCCCGCCGGGCCGGGGCGCTGGCCCCGGTCCTCGCGGTGATCGCGCTGCTCCTGGTGCCGGGCGGCGGCGGGGCGCAGGGCGGGACGGGCGGCACGGGCACGGTCGCCGACGCGGCCTCCGGGCTGCTGGTCGTGGTCTGTCTGGTGCGCCTCCTGCGCGGCGGGGCCCGGCCGCTCACCGTCACGGCGGCGGTGGTGCTGGGGCTGCCGGTGGTGGGGGTGTGCCTGGCGGCGGTCACCTCGCACGACCCGGCGTCGAGCCTGCCGGGCGTCGCCCGCTACCTGCAGGTCTTCGTGCTGGTCCCGGCGGCGGTGCTGCTGACGGTCCGGGACCGGCGGGACTTCGCGGTGGTGGCGTGGGGGCTCGTGGCCTTCGCGCTGTTCCAGGGCGCGGTGGGCGTCGTGCAGTACCTGACGGGGACGGGCGCCTCGTACCAGGGCGAGGACGTCCGGGCGGTCGGCACCTTCGGCGCGACCGACGTGATGGGCATGGCGACGGTCGTGGCGTACGGCCTGGTCGTCGTCACCGGGATCGCGCTGGGCAGCGGCGCCGGGCGGGCCCGGACGGCGGCGCTGGTGTGCGCGGGCCTGCTGGTGGTGCCGCTGGTGCTGTCCTTCAGCCGGGGCGCGTGGATCGCGACCGTGCTGGCCTGCGGACTCCAGCTGCTGCTCGGCGGGGTGCGGCGGGCGGTGCGGGTGACGCTGGTGGTGGGCGCGCTCGCGGTGGTACTGGTCGGCGGGCTCGGGATCGGCTCGTCGATGGTGGAGGAGCGGGTCACGAGCATCACGCGGGTGACGGCGGCGCCGGACCAGTCGGTGACGGACCGGTACACGATGTGGGCGGCGGCCGGGCGGATGTGGCGCTCGGAGCCGCTGACCGGAGTCGGCCTGAAGGGCTTCCCGCACTACCGGGACTCGAACGCCTCGGTGGCGCTGTCCTCGGGCAGCGACACCGCCGGGGCGGGCGCCGGCTACCAGAAGCAGCCGCTGCTCTCCCCGCACAACATGTACCTGCTGGTCCTCAGCGAGCAGGGGCTGATCGGGCTGCTCGCGCTGGCCGGGAGCTGGCTCGCGCTGCTGGTGGGGGCGCTGCGGCGGCGCCGGGCGGGCGCGGACTGCGCGCTGGTCGCGGGCGGGCTGCTCGCCTGGCAGCTGATCGACTTCTTCTACGCGGACATCGGCGGCCCGTCGACGGTGCTGATGTCGGTGGTCCTCGGCCTCGCGGCCTGGTGGGCGCTGGCCCCGGAGGGTGCGGCGGGCCCGGGGGAGGTGCGCGGTGCGTGACCCGTGGGCCGGTCCGCCGGATCCCACGGACGCGTACGCCGCGCCCCCGGGGCCCGGCGGCGCCGTCCCGTCGTGCCCGCCGCGCGGCGGGCCCCTGACCGACCCCTGGTCCCCCATGCCTCCGGGCGCCACGGACTCCCCGTGCGGCCCGGGGGCCGCCGTGTTGCCGGGGGACGGTGCGGCCCCGGCGCCGGGCGCGGTGCCCGGCGGGCTCGCCGGGGCCCGGCTGGTCTCCCTGCACCGGGCGGACGACGTGTGGGCGCCCCCGGCGGACCGCCCGGAGCGGGCGCGTCCGGCGGGCGCGGCGACCGCCACCCTCGCGCCGGCCGCGCCCGCCCCGGCGCGGACCGGGCGGCGGGCGCACGCCCGGGTCAGGGCGCGGGCGGGGAAGGGCGGGGGCCAGGGCCGGGGGTTCCTCGCGAGGGCGGCGGCCGTGACCGCGGGGCTGACCGCCGCCGGGGCGGTGCTCGGACTCGTCCGGGACCAGATCCTCGCCGGGTACTTCGGCGCGGGCGCGGAGACGGACGCCTTCCTGGTGGCGTGGACGGTGCCGGAGTTCGCGTCCACGCTGCTCATCGAGGACGCGATGGCGCTGATCCTCGTCCCGGCCTTCTCGCGCGCGCTGGCCCGGCGGCCGGGGACGCCGTTCGGGGATCCGGTGCGGGACCTGGTCCGGGGGACGCTGCCCCGGCTGACCCTCGTCGTCGGGATCGTCGCCGCCGTGCTGATCGCGGCCGCCCCCTCGGTGGTCGCGCTGCTGGCGCCGGGGCTGTCCGATCCGGGGCTCGCGGTGGACTGCACCCGGCTCGCCTCGACCTGCGTGCTGACCTTCGCGCTCGTCGGCTACTGCTCGGCGGCGCTGCGCGCGCACCACGTCTTCCTGCCGCCGGCGGCGATCTACGTGGCGTACAACGTCGGCATCATCGGCACGATGGTGCTCCTGCGCGAGCCGTGGGGGGTGCGGTCGGCCGCCGCCGGGGTCGCGGTCGGCGGGGTGTTCATGGTGCTGGTGCAGGCGCCGGCGCTGCTGCGGGAGCTGCGGGCGCGGCCGGTGCCCTCGGGGGAGCCGGAGGCCCCGGCGCCGGGCGCGGGGGACGGGCGGCTCGTCGTGCTGGGGCTGATCGCCCCGGTGGTCGCCTTCTCGCTGACCCGCCAGTCGCAGACGCTGATCGAGCGCTTCCTCGCCGCCCCGCTGCCGTCCGGCGCGATCTCGCACCTGAACTACGCGCAGAAGGTCGCGCAGATGCCGATGATCCTGTCGCTGATGCTGTGCACGGTCAGCTTCCCGATGGTCGCGCGGGCGCTGGCCGCGGGCGACGCGGAGGAGGCGCGGCGGCGGGTCGAGCGGGACCTGCTGCTGGCGTCCGTGGTGGTCCTGCTGGGCGCCGCCGTGGTGATCGCCGGTGCGCCGAAGATCGTGGAACTTCTCTTCCAGCGAGGTGAGTTCGACCGTGCGGACACGGTCTCGACGGCCGCCGTGATGCGGGTGTACGCGCTCGGGCTGCTGGGCCAGACGATGGTCGGCGCCCTGGTCCGCTGCTACTTCTCCGCCGCCCGCCCGCTGTGGTACCCGGCCGCCGCGATGGCCGCCGGGCTCGCCGCGACCGCCGTCGCCGGGGTGCCGGGCGCGCGGGCGTGGGGCGCCGTCGGCATCGCCGCCGCCAACGCGTTCGGGATCACCCTGACCGCGGTGCTGCTGCTGCGCGGCGCCCACCGGCAGACCGTCCCGGTGCGGTCGGACCGGCTCGGGGAGGGGCTGCTGCGGCTCGCCGCGGCGGCCGCCTGGGCGACCGGCGCCGGCTGGCTCTGCTCACTGGCGGTCGGTCCGCCGCTGCTCTCCCTCGCCGTCGTGGGGCTCGTCGTCGCCGGCGTCTTCCTGAGCTTCATCGCCTGCGCCGCCAGGGCGCCGGAGATCCCTCCCCTCCCCCACCGTTCCCTCCGACGCCGAAGGACCGCCCATGCCCGCCCCCACCGCGCTGCGCCGTCTGCTGCCGAAGCCTCCCCTGTGGGTGAATCCGCCCCTGTGGGTGGCGATGTACCACTCGATCGCGGACCCCGCCGATGACCCGTACCGGGTGACCGTCTCCCCCGTGCGCTTCGCCCGGCAGCTGCACTGGCTGGGCGACCGGGGGCTGCGCGGGGTGTCGGTGCGGGAGCTGCTGGAGGCGACCGCCGAGGGGCGGGCGAAGGGGCTCGTCGGCCTGACCTTCGACGACGGGTACGCCGACTTCCTCGACTCGGCGCTGCCCCTGCTGCGGCGGCACGGCTTCACGGCCACGGTGTACGTCCTGCCGGGCCGGCTGGGCGGGGCCAACGACTGGGACGCCGAGGGGCCGCGCAAGCCGCTGCTGTCCGAGGAGGGCATCGAGCGGATCGCCGCCGCCGGGATGGAGATCGGCTCGCACGGCCTGACCCACCGGCGGCTCACCGAGGCCGACGACGCCACCCTCGCCGACGAGACCCGGCGCTCCCGGGCCCTCCTGGAGGAGATCACCGGCGGCCCGGTCGACGGCTTCTGCTATCCGTACGGGGCGGTCGACCCGCGGGTGGTCCGCGCCGTGCGCAAGGCGGGCTACGGCCACGCCTGCGCCATCGATCCCGGTCCGCTGACCGGCGCGCTCGCGCTGCCCCGGGTGCACATCGGGGAGGCGGACACCTCGTGGCGGCTCACCGCGAAGCGGGTGCTGCACCCGCTGCGCCGCCGCCGGCCCACCGAGCTGATCCCCGCGCACGCGGGCCCGGCCGCGGCGGTGCTGGGATGAGCGGGCCGAAGGTGCTGCACGTCATCACCGGCCTCGGCATCGGCGGCGCCGAGCAGCAGCTGCGCCTGCTGCTGCGTCACCTGCCGGTCCGGGGGCGGGTGGTGACGCTCACCAACCCGGGTCCGGTCGCGCTCGGCATCGAGGCCGACGGCACCCCGGTCACCCACCTGGGCATGACCGGCAACCGCGACCTGGGCGCGCTGCCCCGGCTGGCCCGGATCGTCCGCGACGGCGGCTACGACCTGGTCCACACCCACCTGTACCGGGCCTGCGTCTACGGCCGGCTCGCCGCCCGGCTCGGCGGGGTCCGCCGGGTCATCGCCACCGAGCACTCGCTCGGCGAGTCGCAGATCGAGGGCCGTCCGCTGTCGGCGGGGACCCGCGCGCTCTACCTGGCCTCGGAGCGGCTCGGCACCTCCACGGTCGCGGTGTCGCCGAGCGTGGCCCGCCGGCTCGCCGCCTGGGGGGTGGCGCCGGAGCGGATCGAGGTGGTGCCGAACGGCATCGAGACCGGCCGCTTCGCCTTCGCCCCGCGCGCCCGCCGCCTCACCCGGGGCGTCCTCGGCCTGCCCGAGGACGCGTTCGTGGTCGGCGGGGTCGGCCGGCTCGCGCCGGGGAAGCGGTTCGACCGGCTGATCCGGGCGGTGGCCTCGGTGCCGGAGGCGCGGCTGCTGCTCGTCGGCGACGGCCCGGAGCGCGAGGAGCTGCGGGCGGTGGCCCGCGCGTGCGGCGCCGCCGGCCGGGTGCTGTTCTTCGGCGCCTGCGAGGACCCGCCGCTGGACGGCCCCGCCGGGCCGACGCTCCCCGAACTCCTCGCCGCGATGGACGCCTTCGTCTCCACCTCGCCCGACGAGACCTTCGGGCTCGCCGTCGTCGAGGCGCTCGCCGCCGGCCTGCCGGTGCTGTACGTGGCGTGCCCGGCGGTCGAGGACCTGCCGGCGGACGCGGCGCCGGGCGCCCGCCGGATCGGGGAGTCCGTGCACGAGCTGGTCGGCGCGCTGCGGGCGCTGCGGGACGAGCACGGCCCCCGGCCCGTGCGCCTGCCCGCGCCGGCCGCCGCCGGCCGCTACGACATCGCGCGCAGCGCGGACCGGCTGATGACCCTCTACGGCCGGGCCCTGCACGGCCCGCCGGCCCCGTGAACACCCCCGAAGCCCCTTTTCCCTCCCAGCGAGAGAGCCCGTCATGACCACCACCCCACCCCGCGCCGTCCGCCTGCCCGCCCGACTGCGCTCCCCCGGCCGCTGGGCGGTGCTGCCCGCCGCCGTGGTCGCCGGGGCCGCGCTCGGCGGCGGCTACGGGGCGCTCAGGACGCCCGAGTACGCGGCCACCAGCTACGTCATCGTCGTGCCCGGCGAGAAGTCCGACCCGGCGGCGGCGCTCGGCTTCGCGCAGGCGTACGGGCGGGTCGCCACCGACATCGCGGTGACCGGCGACGCCCAGGTGTGGGCGGGCGTCACCGCCGCCACCCTGCGCGAGAGCGTGCAGGCGGAGACCTCGCCGGACGCGCCGATGATCTCGATCACCGCGCGGGCCGCGAAGCCCTCGCAGGCGGTGTCGATCGCGGACGGCGTGGCCCGCTCGCTGATCCTCGACTCCTCGCACGTGGCGGGCAGCACGGGCGTGAAGGTCGTGCAGTTCTCCCGGGCGACCAAGCCGGTGGACCCGGTGTCGCCGTCCGCGCCGCTGTCCGCGCTGGTCGGCGCGTGTGCCGGCGGGCTGCTCGGCGGGCTCGCGCTGCTGGTCCGGCCGCGGCGGGCCGCCGGGCGCGGCGAGGGCCGCCACTCCCGGCCGGGCGCGGCCACGGGTGCCGCGGTGCCCGCGCCCGCCGCCCATCAGCCGGAGGCGGTGTGACCTTGGGAAGAGCGCTGCGGACCGAGACCTGCCGTGACACGGAGGCGTTCGGGCGCCTCGCGGCCGAGTGGACGGCGCTGTACGGGCGCTGCTCCTCCGCCACCCCGTTCCAGTCCCACTCCTGGCTGCACTCCTGGTGGCTCTCGTACGGGCGGCCCGGCGCCCTGCGGGTGGTGCTCGTACGGGACGGGGCCGGCGCGCTGGTGGCGGCGGCGCCCCTGATGCGGGCGCGCGGGCCGCTGCCGGTGCTGACGCAGCTCGGCGGGGCCATCACCGACTTCACCGACGTCCTCCTCGACGACGAGCGGCCGGAGGCGGCGGCCGCGCTGGCCGGGGCGATCGCCCGGACGGCCCGGGGCGCGGTCGTGGACCTGCGCGAGGTGCGGCCCGGGGCGGCGGCCGAGCGGGTCTTCGCCCACTGGGACGGGCCGCGCCGGAGGCTGCCGGACTCCCTCTGCCTGGAGCTGCCGGCCGTCCCCATGGAGGGGCTGCTCGAACGGATCCCCTCCGGGAAGGCCCAGCGGGTCCGCGCCAAGCTGCGCAAGCTCGACGCCCTCGGCATCGACGCGCACGTGGTGACCGGTCCCGACGTGCCCGCCGCCCTCGACCGGCTGCTGACCCTGCACCAGCTCCAGTGGCGGGGGCGCGGGGTGACCGCCGAGCACACCAGCGAGCGGTTCGCGCAGCACCTGACGCGGGCGGTGCGGCCCATGGTGGAGCGCGGCGACGCGATGGTCACCGAGTTCCGGCTCGGCGGGGACGTGGTCGCCGCCGACCTCACGCTGATGTCCCCGCGGCTCGCCGGCGGCTATCTGTACGGCGCCGACCCGGTGCTGCGGGAGCGGAAGGTCGACGTCGCGGCGATGCTGCTGCGGCACGGCGCCCGGGAGACCAGCGCGGGCGGCCGGGCCACGCTGAGCATGCTGCGGGGCAGCGAACCGTACAAGCAGCACTGGCGCCCGGAGCCGGTCCGCAACCGGCGGCTGCTGCTCGCCGGCCGCGTCGCGGCCCCGCTGCTGTGGCTCCACGCGGGCGCGGCGGACGCGCGGCGCTGGGCGGCCCGGCAGGCGCGGGAGCGGCCCTGGGCGGGCCGCCTCCTCGCCCGCCTCCCCGGCCGCGCGCCCGCACCCGCCGCGGGCGGCTGACCGTCAGAAGGGCCAGACGCCCTCCAGTGCCCCCTTCCAGTCGAGGTCGATCCCGAGGTCGTCCTTCCAGGTGGTGTCCTGCCGGCCGGTGTCCCTGGGCACGCACACCGGCCCACCGATCCAGCTCTCCACCCACGCCCCGAGCTCGACCTTCCAGCAGTCGGGGTCGGGCTTGGGTTCCGGCTTCGGCTCGGGCTTGGGTTCCGGCTTGGGCTCGGGCTTCGGCTCGGGCTTCGGTTCCGGCTTGGGCTCAGGCTTCGGTTCCGGCTTGGGCTCGGGCTTCGGCTCGGGCTTCGGCTCAGGCTTCGGTTCCGGCTTGGGCTCGGGCTTCGGCTCGGGCTTCGGCTCAGGCTTCGGTTCCGGCTTGGGCTCCGGCTTCGGCTCAGGCTTCGGCTCAGGCTTCGGCTCAGGCTTCGGTTCCGGCTTGGGCTCCGGCTTCGGCTCAGGCTTCGGCTCAGGCTTCGGCTCAGGGAGCGTCGGATCCACAGGATCCACGGGATCGACCGGGTCCACCGGGTCCACCGGGTCCACCGGATCCACAGGATCCACAGGATCCACAGGATCCACCGGATCCACCGGATCCACCGGATCCACAGGATCCACCGGATCCACCGGCACGCTCGGTTCCACCCCGTACAGCATTTCGCGGAACACCCGGGACGACTGCGGATTCTCGTCGCACTGCCAGACGCCGTGCGGGCAGTAGTCCGTGATCGTGTGGTACAGCGGTTTGTGCTGCCGGATCCATTCCAGCATGCGGCGCATGTACGTGGGATTGTCGCCGTTCCGGAAGAGCCCCCATTCCGGATAGGAGATCTGCTTTCCGTGTTCGGCGGCGAAATCGACCTGCTTCTGGAGGCCGTAGGGCTCGTTGACGTGCCGGTCGAAATCGGCGCCGGGCGGCTGGTCGTACGAGTCCATGCCGATGATGTCGACGGTGTCGTCGCCGGGGTAGCACTCGGTCCAGGGGATCGCGTCCCGGCCCCGGCTCGGGTTGAAGTCGAAGCGGAACTTCCCGCCGGGGACGGACCGCATGGTGGTGACGACGCGGTTCCAGTACTTCTTCCAGGCGGTCGGGTCCGGCGCGCACCGGGAGGTGTACGTGGTGCCGTTCATCTCCCAGCCGAGGACCACGACGGTGTCGAGGGCGCCGGCCTCGACGAGGCGGCGGGCGAGGGTGCGGAAGTGGTGGTCGTAGTAGCCGGCGGCGCCGAGCTGGAGCTGGCGGCGGACCTCGTGGTCGGGGACGCCGGCCTCGTTCCGCTCCAGGAGGGGGACGTTGAGGACGAACATCCGGTCGCGCTTGGCGTTGCGCCAGTCGGCCCAGGCGTCGAGGAAGCCGGGCGGGCCCTCGATGTTGGACCAGAGGTCGCCGGGCAGGTAGGTGTGGCCCACGCGCAGCTCGCGGCCGCCGAGCCAGCGTTCCAGCTGGCCGATCCGGGCGACCCCGAGCTCGCCCGAGTCGAGGAAGGCGCCCATGGCGGAGGCGGCGGGGAGGGGCGGACCGGGTTCCTCCGGCGCGGGGGGCGCGGCGGCGCGGGCGGGTGCCGACAGCACGACCGACCCCGAGACGAGGAGACCGGCGGTGATCACCCCCAGCCTTGCTCTTCTTTTTCTCGGTGTTCCTCCGACGGGTTCCATGGCCGCTCCTTCGCACGCACGCCATTTGATGATCAGTCAGTCTGATACTCCGAAAGTATTCCTAATAAGCCGACCGTGAACTCGGCTTTCCTTCGCTCCGTAGTCCATTAGAGGATTTCATCGCCCAGTTGGGGCACCCGAGATGAAGGGGCCATGCCCGTGCCGCCTTTCGACACCCGCGTCCCCGCAGTCCTCGTACGGCTCGACCGGAACCCCTTCCACCACGGAACGCTCGGCGCGGCCCGCTCGCTGGGCCGGGCCGGGATCCCGGTCCACGCGGTCGTCGAGTCGGCGGACGGCCCCGTCTCGCGCTCGCGGTACGTGCGCTCCGTCCGCCCCCGTCCCGGCGCCACGGCCTCCACCGAACTGGCCGCGCTGCTGCTCCGGACCGCCGGGGAGATCACCGGGGACCCCGCGGACCCCGTGCTCGCCGTGCCGCTGGACGACGTCAGCGCCCTGGCCCTGGCCCGCCGCCGCGCCGAGCTCACCGGCCGCTTCCTGCTGCCCGAGCAGACCGAGGAGCAGTTGCTGAGGGTGGCGGACAAGGCCGCGCTCGCCGGGACCTGCGCCGCCCTCGGCCTGCCCCACCCCCGTACCGAACTCCCGACCAGCGCCGACGAGGCCGCCGCCATGGCCTGGTCGCTGGGGCTGCCGGTGGTCGCCAAGTGGAGCCGCCCCTGGCTGCTGCCGGCCGGCGGCGGGCTGCGCAGCACCACGATCCTGCGTTCCCTGGCCGAGGCGCGGGAGCTGTACGGGCGCACCCCGCAGGCCGGCAGCCGGCTGCTGCTCCAGGAGCTCCTGCCGCCGGGCCGGGACCTCGACTGGTTCTTCCACGGGTACGCCGACTCCGCCGGCCGCTGCGCCGCCGGGGCCACCGGCCTGAAGGAGCGGTCCTGGCCGGACGGCGCCGGGCTCACCGCGGTCGGCCGCTGGGCGCCCAACGAGGAGGTGGACCGGCTCGCCCGCGGCCTGCTCGACGCGCTCGGCTACCGGGGCGTGTGCGACCTCGACTTCCGGCTGGACCGGGCGACCGGCGCGTACCACCTGCTCGACTTCAACCCGCGCCCCGGCGCCCAGTTCCGGCTCTTCGCCGACCCCGGCGGGCTCGACGTGGTGCGGGCCCTGCACCTGGACCTCACCGGCCGGCCGGTGCCGCCGCACTCCCCCGCGTACGGCCGCCGGTTCGTCGTGGAGAACTACGCGGCGCTCTCGCTGCTCGTCTCCCCGCGCCGCCGCCGCTCCTCCGGCCCGGCAGGTCCCCGGCGGCGCGGCGAGCGCGCCTGGTTCGCCGCGGACGACCCGGCGCCCGCGCTCGCCATGGGCCGCGCCTGGCTCGCCCACCTGCTGCGCAGGGCCCTGGCGGCGGGACGGCGGCGGCTCACCGCCGCCCGGCCCCGGCACCCGGCCGTCCTCCCGGCGCAGGCGGGCCGCACCTCCGCCACCCGGCTCACCCGGCTCACCCGGCGATGACGACGGAGGAGAAGACGGAGGCCACGATGGCGAACGCGAGGGCGGACGCGCGTCCGCCGCACGACCTGGTGGTCGTCGGGGCCGGTCCGCACGGCCTGCCGGTGGCCGCGCACGCGGCGGCCCACGGGCTCGGCCCGGTCACCTTCGGACCGCCCGCCCCGGAGGGCTTCGCCCTCACCACCGAGGGCGGCGAGAACGTGCGCGCCCGGACGGTCGCCCTCGCGGTCGGCGTGCCGCCCTTCCTGGAGGTCCCCGGCCCGCTGCGGCGCCTGCCGCGCCGGTGCGTCACCCACTCCGGCCACCACGGCGAACTCGGCCTCCTCGCCGGGCGGGACGTCACCGTCGCCGGCGCCGGACAGGCCGCCCCGGAGACCGCCGCACCGCTCGCCGAGGCCGGCGCCGCCGCCGTACGGATCCTCGCCCGCGCCGACCGGCTGCGCCGGAACACCCTGCCGCCCGCCCTCCACCGGAGCGCGCGGTCCGCCCTGCGCGCCGGGATCCCGGGCGGTGCGGTGGGGCGGCCGCGCAGCGGGGGACGGGCGGCGGGCCGGGCGTGGACGCGGGCCGGCCCCGGGGAGCGGATGCTTCTCCCCGGGGCCGGTCGTGCGTCCGCGCGTGCGGAGACCGCGTCAGGCGTTGACGCAGGTGTTGCCGAAGGCCGGGTTCAGCGCGCCGATGACGTTGATGCTGTTGCCACAGGCGTTGATCGGCACGTGGATCGGGATCTGGACGACGTTGCCCGACAGGACACCCGGCGAACCGATGGCGACGCCCTCGGCCCCGGCGTCGGCGAAGGCGGGGGTGGCAGCGCCCATGGCCATGATGACTCCGGCGATGACGGCGGCAGCCTTCTTGCACTTCATTTCGTCTGGTTCCTTTCCGCGGCGGAAGATCGGCCTCCGTCGCACACAGGGACAACGACGACCTACCTCCGAGGAAACCGTGAATTTCCCCCGGAGTTCCTCATTCACTCCGTTGCGCGCACGACACAGGGCCGGAGGAAGGAATTTCCTCCGGCCCTGTGGAAAGCCGCCCGGATCAGCTGTTGCCGATGCCGTTGCCGGAGAGGACCGGGATGTCCTCGACGATGTGCGAGAGCGGCTCGTCGCCCTTGGCCTGCGTGGAGTTGTCCGCGCACTGCTGGTTCTGCGGGGAGGACAGGACGTTGATGTCCTGGACCGCGACGGGGACGAGGACACCGACGACCGAGCCGACGTTGCCCTTGACCGGGGCGCCGAGGCAGAGCTTGTTCAGGGAGCCCTGGACCGCGGAGAACTGCGGGCTCATGTCACCGGCGGTGGTGGAGTTGCCGACCGCCTGGTGGGCGCCGTTCCCCGAGAGGGAGGTCGTGCCGCCGTCGTTGGCGATGGCCATCGCGGGGGCGGCGGCCGCGGCGGCGACGCCGACGGCCGAAGCGGTGACGGCCGCGGCCGTCATCATCTTCTTGATCACGGTGAATCCGATCTGTTCCCACCAATCGACCTGATTGATGCGACCGGATCAACTGCGGCCGGGGGGCGAGGTTCCGGCGCTTCACCCGATCGACTGGGAACCGCGTCGAGCGCTGCCGCGTGCGCTCCGCCATCGGGGTGACAGGCCGGAACCCGCCGCTCCGGGGCGAGTTGATCAGGTGGCTCCCTGCACGGAGCCGGTTCTAGAAGGGAACTACCGTGATCAAGAAGGTCATGGCCACCGCGGCCGCCGCCGCTTCGATCGTCGGCGTCACCGCCGCCGCGGCCACCCCCGCCCTCGCCATCGCAGACGACGGTGGCACCACCTCCTTCTCGGGCAACCACGCCCACCAGGAGTACGGCAACTCGGCGACCTACGGGAACATGAGCCCGCAGTTCGCGCTGGTCCAGGGCTCCCTGAACAAGCCCTGCATCGGCCTGCCGGCCAAGGTCAACGCCGGTTCGCTGATCGGCGCCATCCCGATCGCGGTCCAGGACGTCAACGTCCTGTCCTCCCCGCAGAACCAGCAGTGCACCGAGAACTCGACCCAGGCCAAGGGCGACGAGCCGCTCTCGCACCTGCTGGAGGACATCCCGATCCTCTCCGGCAACGGCGTGGCCAACGGCTGACGTCCCGCCTCCCCGGCGCCGTCCGCGCACCGAGGGGCCGCTCCTTCCCGGGGCGGCCCCTCGGTGCGTACGGCCCGCTAGCGCGGCCAGACGGGGGTGGACATCAGCCGCTCCCATTCCCGGTCCGGCACGCCCGGCACCGCCCGGCCCGCCTGTGCCCACTGGGTCGCCAGGGCGGAGTAGACGGGGAACTGCCGGTGGTTCCGGTCCCGTTCGGCAGTCGGCGGCTCGCTCACGTACCGGCTCTTCGGAATGAAGGCCATCCGTTCCCATTTCCCGGTGTTACCGGGATCCGGCGGCGCCATCCTCGCTCCTTCCGCTGCTATTCCCGCATCATTACACAAGCATCGCAACGGAGTGATTCACCTCTTCCATGTCGCGTCGCGCATCTGCGTGCGAACGGCGTCGAATTAGCGTGCGGGCATGAGATTCCCGCGTTCGTGGCGGCTCCTGGCCGGACCGGCGGCGCTTCTCGCGCTCGCCCCCGGGGCCCTCGCCTCAGCCCTCGGACCCGCCCGACTCCCCTCCCCGGAAAGGGGACTGAACCTCCTCGTCGTCGGCACGGACTCGCGGACCGGCGTCACCGCCACCGAGAAGGAACGTTTCCGGCTCGGCGGCCAGGACTGCGACTGCGCCGACGTGATCATGCTCGTGCACGTCTCCGCCGCGAACGACCGGATCAGCGTGGTCTCGCTGCCGCGCGACTCGCTCGCCGAACTCCCCGGCCCGCACACCGACCGGCGGACCGGCGCCGTCCACGACACCCACCTCGCGAAGATCAACGCCGCCCACGCGGAAGGGGGTTCGGCGCTGGCGGTCGAGACCGTCGAGGCGGCGACCGGGCTCGCCGTGCACCGCTACCTGGAGATCGACTTCCGGCGGTTCATGGACACCGTGGACCGGATCGACGGCGGGGTGCCGATCTGCACCGCGAAACCGCTGAAGGACCCGGCGACCGGGCTCGACCTGGCGGTCGGCACCCGCCGGGTGGGCGGCGGCGAGGCCCTCCAGTACGTGCGCTCGCGGAAGGCCGACGGGGAGATGGACTTCGGGCGCATCCGCAAGCAGCAGAAGTTCGTCGTCAACACGCTGGACCGGATCCGGGCCGGCGGGATCCTCGGCGACCGGACGGAGCTGCGGGCCCTGGCGGCGACCCTGCGCGGCACCGCCGCGGCCGAACGCGGCCTCTCGGTGACCGAACTCCTCGCGCTCGCCACCCGCCTGAAGGCCGTGGGCCCCTCCCGCACCGAGTTCGCGACCGTCCCCGTGCGGGGGTTCAACCCCCTCGTCGAGGGCGTCGGTTCGACGGTGGGCTGGGACGAGGAGGGGGCGGCGGAGGTCTTCGCGCGGCTCGCCGCGGACCGGCCTCTGCCGCCCGGCGACGCCGTCGCCCCCAGCGAGGTCTCCGTCGCCGACTACGCGCCCGCCCGGGGGTCTTCGCTCATCTGCCCGTAGGCCGTCCGGTGGACATGCCGGAACCTCCGTCCCTCCGACCAGTTGATCAGCACGGCTCGACAGTCGGCTCGGGCCAGCAATCCGAAAGGCCAGAACCATGAAGAAGCTCCTCGCGACCGCTGCGGTGGCTGTCTCGGTCGTCGGCGTGACGGCCGGACCGGCCCTCGCGATCGCCGATGACGGTGGCACCACGTCGCTCTCCGGCAACGGCGCGCACCAGGAGTACGGCAACTCCGCCACCTACGGCAACATGAGCCCGCAGTTCGCGCTCGTCCAGGGCTCCCTGAACAAGCCGTGCGTGGGCCTGCCGGCCAAGGTCAACGCCGGTTCGCTCATCGGCCTGGTTCCGATCGCGGTCCAGGACGTCAACGTCCTGTCCTCCCCGCAGAACCAGCAGTGCACCGAGAACTCGACCCAGGCCAAGGGCGACGAGCCGCTGTCGCACATCCTCAGCGACATCCCCGTGCTGTCCGGCAACGGCGCCGGCAACAGCTGAGCAACGGCGCTCGGCGACGGCGCGGCCCCGTCGGCCCTCCTTCCGGAGGGGCGGCGGGGCCGTGTCCTTGCCCGGGGCGGAGCCGGGGTCAGAGCAGGGCGCGCAGGGCGGCCGGGTCGGTGACGGGTGCGTCGCAGGTGAAGTGACGGCAGACGTACGCGGCGGCGGCACCGGCCACCAGCGGTCGGTCCCGCAGCAGCGGGAACTCCTCGCCGCCGGGGGCTCCGGTGGCGAGGACCGCCCCGGGCGTGGTCGCCCTCAGGGCCGTACGGCGCAGCTCCTGGAAGCCGGGGGCGGCCGGGGCGCCGACGACGGCGATCTCGCGGGGGCCGTCGAGCAGGGCCTCGGCGACGGCGAGGCCCCAGCCGATGAAGCGGGGGGCGCGCGGGCCGAGCGCCTTGACCACGCCGAGGGCTCCCTCGGCGGCGTCCCGGTGGGCCTGTGAGCCGGTGTGGGCGGCGTACGAGAGCAGGGCTCCGGCGGCGGCCGTCCAACCGGACGGGGTGGCGTTGTCGGTGGGGTCCTGGGGGCGCCGGATGAGGGCCTCGGCGTCGTGGGCCGTGTCGTACAGCGCGCCGCCCTCGCCGGTGAAGCGGTCGAGGACGTGGTCCAGGAGGAAGCCGGCGAACTCCAGCCAGGCGCCCTCGCCGGTGACGGCGGCGAGGGCGAGGAAGCCTTCGGCGACGTCGGCGTAGTCCTCCAGGACGCCCGCGTTGGCGCCGGCCCGCCCGTCCTTCGAGGTGCGGGTGAGCCGGCCGCCGTCGTCGAGGTGGAGGCGGACCAGGAGGTCGGCGGCCTCGGTGGCGCGCTCGACCAGGTCGGGCCGGTCGAAGAGGGCGCCGGTCTCGGCGAGGGCGGCGATCGCGAGGCCGTTCCAGGCGGCGACGACCTTGTCGTCGCGGCCGGGGCGCTCGCGCCGCTCGCGGGCCGCGTGCAGCCGGGTGCGGATCGAGGCGATCCGGCCGGCGTCGGCGGGGCCCGCCTCCTGCGGGAGCTGGAGGACGGAGCTGCCGTGCTCGAAGGTGCCGTCCTCGGTGACGCCGTAGTGGGCGGCGGCGAGGGCGGCGTCCTCCGCGCCGAGGACCTCCGCCAGCTGGGCGGGGGTCCACGCGTAGTAGGCGCCCTCGACGTGCCGGCCGGTGCCGTCGTCGCTGTCGGCGTCGAGCGCGGAGGCGAAACCGCCCTCCGGGGTGCGCAGTTCGCGGACCATGAAGTCGGCGGTCTCCAGTGCGACCCGGCGGGCCAGGTCGCTGCCGGTGGCCTTCCACAGGTGGGCGTAGACCCGGCACATCAGGGCGTTGTCGTACAGCATCTTCTCGAAGTGCGGGACGACCCAGGCGCGGTCCACGGCGTACCGGGCGAAGCCGCCGCCCAGCTGGTCGTAGATGCCGCCGCGGGCCATCGCCTCACAGGTGTCGGCGGCCATCTGGAGGGCGCCCTCCGAGCCCGTGCGGGCGTGGTGGCGCAGCAGGAACTCCACCACCATCGACGGCGGGAACTTGGGCGCCCCGCCGAAGCCGCCGCGGGTGGCGTCGTACTCCCGGGTGAGCCCGAGGAGCGCCGCGGCCAGCTCCTCCTCACCGGGCAGCCCCTGCCCGCCGTGCGCGAGGGAGCGCCCCGCGAGGTCCTTCACGATCCGCTCCGCGACCTCGTCGACCTCCCCCCGCCGGTCGGCCCACGCCGCCCGCACCCCGTCGAGGACCTCCGGGAACGACGGCATGCCGTGGCGGGGCTCCGGCGGGAAGTAGGTCCCGAAGTAGAACGGCGCCGCGTCCGGCGTGAGGAAGACCGTCATGGGCCACCCGCCCTGCCCGGTCGCCGCCTGCACCGCCTCCATGTAGACCGCGTCGATGTCGGGCCGCTCCTCCCGGTCCACCTTCACCGCCACGAAGTGCTCGTTGACCAGCGCCGCCGTCGCCTCGTCCTCGAAGGACTCGTGGGCCATGACGTGGCACCAGTGGCACGCGGAGTAGCCGACCGACAGCAGCACGGGCACGTCGCGCCGTCGCGCCTCCTCGAAGGCCTCCGGCCCCCAGGGCCACCAGTCGACGGGGTTGTCAGCGTGCTGAAGCAGATAAGGCGAGGTCGTACCAGCCAGCCGGTTCATACGGTTCAGCCTCTCACGCCGACACGACCCTACCGGTTCGGCCCGCAAGACCCCGCCCTACTTGACCGATTTGCACTCATGCGCCATCACGTGGTGAATGCGAATCGCCCCTTTTACACCCCGGCCGCCCTGCGGACGACGGAGGTTCCGCCCCGGTTCAAAGCCGGTGCCCGACTGGAAGCGGGAAGTACGCTGAGTCGAGCAGCACCGCATCCTCGAAGGAGGTACTTCATGACCGCCGAGATGGTGGCGCCCGCGTGGATGCGTTCGCAGATCAGCGCGGAGCAGTACGACTCCTGGTCCGAGGAGCAGTGCGCCGGCATCGAGGTCGTGGACGGGATGGTCGTCGTGAGCCCGAGCGCCTCCGCGCGGCACAACCGGCCGGCGCGGGTCCTGGCCAATGCCCTGGACGCCGCCGCGGGCCCGGACTGGAACGCGGACACGGACTTCGACGTCCGCCTGCAGGACGTTCCGCTCACCAACCGTCGGCCGGACGTCACCGTCTACCGCGCGGAGACTATCGACCTCACGCCCACCCGACCCGAGCACGTGCTGCTGGTCGTCGAGGTCGTGTCGCCCGGCTCGAAGACCACCGACCGGATCGTGAAGGTGGACCAGTACGCCAAGGCCGGCATCCCCTTCTACTGGCGGGGAGAGCAGGCCGCCACCGGCCTTCCGATCGCCTACACCTGTGCCCTCGACCCTGCCACCAGGGGTTACAGGGACGGAGAGATGTTCACCGGCACAGTTGAGGCTGGCCTCCTCCTCGTAGCGTAGAGGCTGTGCCTGCAGGGGAAATTGGGAGTCATGGCGGAGAGGTGCCAATCCCCTCAAACTGTGGAGATCCTTTAAACGGTTTGCTCCAGGGTGGAGTTGACCCTCTGGTTGCGTTCGCAATCGATAGAGCAGAGCCGCGCCCCTGGCTCGGAGCCGAGCAGAACCCGGCCCCGAGCCAACCATGAACGGGCGCCGCAACGTCATCGAGGGCTGATCAAACCGGCTCAAGCAATGGCGCTGCATCGCGACCCGTTCCGACAAGCGGCACGACCGCTACGTTGCAGGCTGCACCCTCAGGTGCCTCTCATCACGCCCACCGCATGATCCACAGGCAGCGCCTGGATCAGAACACCAGGTCGCCGCGGTTGCTCCCCACCGAGTTCAGCCGCAGCGACAGTCCGCCGCTCAGGGGGGCCTTCCAGTCGCCGGTGCCCCGGAACAGCTTCGAGGGCTGGTACGGCTTGCCGACGGCTATCAGGTCGGGGCGGCCGTCCTTGTCGACGTCGCCGGCGCCGATGAGGGAGGCGTACGTGTTCCAGCCGCGTCCGATCTGGGTGCGGGGCGCGAAGGTGCCGTCGCCCTTTCCGAGGTGGAGCCACAGGACGCCGTTCTTGTCGCGGGCCAGGACGTCGCCGGCGGGGCCGCCCGCGATGTTCCCTACCGCGATGACGTCGTTGTAGCCGTTCCAGCCCCAGCCGACCTTCCTGCGCGAGGCGAAGGGGGTCGCGGCGACGCCGGTGCCGCGGTGCAGCCAGGCGACGCCGGTCTTGTCGGTGGCCAGGACGTCGGGGCGGCCGTCGCCGGTGAGGTCGCTGCCGGCGGCGATGTGCACGTACGCCTGCCAGCCGGTACCGACCCGCGTACCGGTGGTGAAGCCGCCGTTGCCGGTGCCCTGGTAGAGCCACAGGCTGCCGGACGGCTCGCGGGCGATGACATCGCCCACCGCGGAGCCCCCGAGGTTCCCGGCGGCTTCGAGTCGGTCGAACTTATTCCAGCCGGAGCCGACGGCCGCCCGGGGCTCACCCAGGTCGCTGGACGACCCCACCGGTCGCCAGTGGAGGTCGTCGCGCCACAGTCGGCCGGCGGAGTCCCGGGTGAGCAGGTCGGGCGTGCCGTTGTCGGTGAAGTCGTGCGGCTGGACCTTCCGGACCACCTTGAACCCGCCGTCGCGTACGACGGCCGGGCCGATGCCGTTGTCCGGACGGACGGTCAGCCGCCAGGTGTAGTCGCCGTTCCGGGGCGCCGCCGACCCGGCGTACGGCCAGGAGAAACGGACATCCGTCCCGTAGGGAAGGTCGTCGAGGGTCGTGGTCTTCCCGGTCCGCACGTGGCGGACGGTCAGTATCGCGTCCGACGTCGGGCGCGAGAGGGTCCAGCGGAAGCGGGCGACAGGGTTCTTGTCGAGGTCGAGCACGGCGGGCGGGACGGTGACGGCCGTGGCGACGATCTCCGTGGGCTGCCCGGTCGTCGCCACCTTCTCGACCAGGGGCTTCGCGCCGCCCGTGTCGGTGACCCGGTACAGCCCCTCGCCGCGCCCGACGATGCCGCCGCGCACGTACAGACGGCCGTCGGGGCCGGGGACCACCTGGTAGGAATGATCGAACAGGCGAACCGCAGCCTTGGTGACGAAGTTGTGGGCGGTCAGGGGGTAGTGGACGCTGGGGCGCGCGTTGTTCATGCCACCGGGCTGCCCGTACGCGACCCAGTTCCCGGCGATGCCGACGTGCAGGGCTGCGAGGGTGCCCTCCTGCCTGGAGACCGGGAGTTCGCGGACGTCACCAGCGCGGTTCGCGGCGAAGACCCGGGGAGTCTCGCCCTGCTCCACGACCCACGCGCTGTACGCCGAGGAGGAAGCCCTGTCCCCGGTCTCGGCCGTACGGACACCGGTGACGGCACCCGTGGCGAGGTCGAGCAGGCCCCACTTCGGCGAGCCGCTCTGGGAGAAGACGATCTCGGCATGGTCCGGACCGGCCTGCTCGATCTCGACGCCGACGGCACCCGAGGGCAGTTCTGCCACCACGCTTCCGGCGGCGTCGGCCCGCGTGTGCTTGCGGAGCACCGTGCCCGCAGAGGTGGTGACCGTGGTGTAGACGGCGTCACCCGCCGACCCGACGTACCGGGGAGCGCCCGCCGCCTCGCCGACGGGGACGACGAGCTCGGCGTCCGTGCCCAGCTCCCGCTGCACGACCTTCCCCGGCTGCCACTCGACCACGAAGTCACTGGTCCGCGTGGACCGCAGCTCGGTGTCGTACCCGTACGCGTACACGCTCACGGCGCCGCCCGAGAACGGGTGGAAGGTCCCCTTGCCGTCCCCGCCGCGCGTGAGGAAACCGGACACACCGACCCCGGCCAGCTCCCCGCCCTTGGGGTACGCGATCAGGTCCGCGTCGGCAGCGGTCGCGCCCGCCACGACGGTCCCGTCCGCCGGAACAGCGAACGAGGGGGCCGCGAGGGCGCCTGCCCCGAGGGTGACGGCGAGCGCGACGGCGACGGCGGTCGCGAGCCGACGACGGTGGGCAAGGGCCTGCAACACGGATGATCCTCCCGAGGAATGAGGGCACGGATGGTGCTTCGTTCAGCTGATAAGACCCGTAGAGAGCCCAATGGTTGTACGTCGACCAGGTTCAGGAAAACAGCGACTTCGGGGGTCCACCGCCGCGGCCGGTGGACCCCCATGAGCCAAGGTGGCTCCCGTGATGTCGCGCTACGCGGGGCTGTAGCTCTCGATCATGTGAACAGTGCTGAAGGTCCAGCTGCCGGCTGGGGCCGTCCATCTGTGGATGGGGTCCGAGAGCAGACGTCCCGGAACGGCAGGCCAAGTGAGCATCTTGAGCCCTTTCCAACCTCACGCTGGCGCGTGATGAAGGACGAGGACGGGCTGGACGACCGCCGTGATGCGGCTGGTGCTGCAGCGAAGTTTCCGCAGGAGGCGCCAACCCTTGAGGGTGGCCATGGCTTGCTCGCCGAGGCAGCGGATCTTGGCTTGTGTGCTGTTGTGCCGACGCTGCCACCGCTTGAGGCGACGGCCACGAAACGGCACCCGGAGGTTACGCCGGGCTGTAACGCTCGATCATGTGCACACTGTTGAAGTACCAGGCACCGGAGGGAGCTTCCCAGCCGTAGATGGGCTCCTTGAGGTACGCCCCGTTGGTGGAATCCCACGCGGCAAGCCAGGTGAACATCTTAACGCTGCCGTTTTCGTAGCCGTACATGGCGCCCACGTCGTCCCTGCCGTCACCGTTGAAGTCACCCGTGACGATCTTCATGTTCTGCCGCCAGAACCGCCCGGCGGCACCGTTCCAGATCTCGTCGCGGGTAAGGAACTTCCCGTTCTCGTCACTGGGGTTGAAGCCGATGATCGCATCGTGACCGTCGCCGTAGTCGTACCAGCTCATAATGTCGTCACGGCCATCGTTGTTGAAGTCTCCGGCATGGATGCTGGCCTGCGAGAAGGTCCATCCGCTGGAGCTCCAGCCGGCGATCGGCTCATCGAAGCCTCCGTCCACCTTGGCGGGGAACGTAAAGAGCTTGACGTCACCGTTGGCGTAGCCGTACAGAGCCCCGATGTCGGTGCGTCCGTCCTGGTTGAAGTCACCCGTGGCGAACTTCATGCTCTTCACGTCCCAGCCGCTGGAACGGTAGAACGAGGAGAACGGGTAGTTGAATCCGCCCTTGATGTTCGAGATGAAGGTGAAAAGCTTGTCCTGACCGTCTCCATAGGCGTACCAGGTGGCTATGTCGTCCCGGCCGTCCCCGTTGAAGTCGCCGGACTGGACATGGATCGGATCGAAGTTCCAGGCGCCCTTGGGGGCAGTCCAGGACGTGAACGGCGCGTTGAACTTCCCGTCGCCCCTTCCGGTCCATGTACGAAGGCTCAGGCCTCCGTCTTCGTAGCCGTAGAAGGCTGCGATGTCACCTATGCCGTCACCGTTGAAGTCGCCCGTGGTGCGCTTCATGTTCTCAGCCCAGTAGTTACCGGCAGGGGTTGTCCAGGCATGCACAGGCGCCTGGAAGCTTCCGTCCGAATTGGTGGAGAAGGTATGGAGCTCGTCATGACCGTCGCCGTAGTCATACCAGTCTGCGATGTCACTTCGACTGTCACGGTTGTAGTCGTGACGGGCGGAGGTTCCACTGGACCAGAGAGACTCGCTCTTGTCGTTGTACACGACGACGTTTCCGGAATCCTGGATGACGGCGAAGCCTTCCTTGGTGTTCCCGACGGCCGTGCTCCATACAGGCTGCATCTGCTTGTCGAGAAGAGCGATGTCGCCGTCGTTCTCGATTCGCGCGATGGTGCCGGCAGGACCTTGCGGGCTGTTCCACACCTGTGCGCCGGTCTTGTTCGTGATGATCAGTTTGCCGTCCGCCCGCATGGTGAGAGTGGATGCCTGACCGGAGATGGAACCACCGGACTGGATCACCGTCATCGGCTCGAGCCGGATGCCACTGTTGATTCCTTCGATGGTGTATGGGGCCTCAAAACCGGTGAGGCTGATGGTGACGGTCGTGGTGACGTTGCCGACGACGCGGTTGGTCGTGGTGCCCTTGCCGCGCCACGCCAAGATGGAGTTGTCGGCCTTGCGCGCCCACAGGTCCATGATCTTGTCACCGTCGACGACGCCTTCGCGGGTGCCGTCGAGGTCGCCGGAGGTGCCGATCTGCGGGTAGCGGGCTTTCGTCAGACCAGTGGCGACCCTGAAACGGTCCCGCCCCCATGTTGTGAAGTTGATCATTTTGCCGTTGGCTGGGTCGGGGGTGGCGTGAGACCGGAATACATCGCCGGTTGCGTCATCACGGATCAGAAGATCAGGAAGGCCGTCTCCATTGACGTCACCGGGAAGAGCGAGGGTGTACTTGCTCCAGTCTGTACCTGTACCCACGGGGACGATTTTCCCCATGCCCAAAACATTCGAACGGCTACCCCTGTAGAGCCACAGGAGCTTACCCTCCTTGATCAGAACGTCCGGCGCGTTCTTGGGATCGGGGATGAGATCAGCAGCGAGAACCTGACTGGCCTGCTTCCAGTAGTTCTTGTCATGGTACGCCGTGAGCCGCACGGGGCCTTCGTCGGAATTCACGACCCCGAGCCCGTTGTTCTTGTAGACCAGCAGGTCCTTGGCGTTGTTCTCGTTGGGATTGGGAACGAGAGCCACGAGGTCGTTATAACCGTCCTCCTGCCAGTCGGGCACAGTGGCGATCTGTCCACCCGGGAACGTCGCGCCTCGGGAAGTGGCGTTGAGAGTGGAGAACTCCCGGTCGCCCTGCCCCATGTAGGCGAGCAGGGTTCCGTTGCTGTCGGCGCTCCAGATGTCCTTGAACCTGTCGCCGTTGAGGTCGTTGAGTTCGTCCCGCTTAGATTCCTTGGCCGCGTAGTACAGGTAGGTCGCCGTGTCCGATCGGTTGCCCGCGGCGTCGAGACCGTAGGCGTAGATCATGTGCGGGCCGTACGAAGGAATTCTCACCTGCCCGCCGAAGACGCCTCCGCCGACGACCGCGGCGTGGTGAGTGTCAGGATCGGTGTCGGTCCACCAGTAGACCTTCGTGATGCCGTCCGACTTCACCGTCTCGAAGGTGAAGTTGGCGTTGGTGCGGGCCTTGCCGGTCTTCGCGGGCACTCCGGTGTCACCGGGCGGGTACACGGGAACTCCGCCGCTCGTCTTGGGAGAGACGATCTTGGGGGCGCTCATGGGGCGCTGGCGGTCGAACTGGAACGAGCAGGGGCCGTCCCTCCAGCCTGACGGAGAGCCGTCCTGGTCGATCGCCTGAACGCGCCACGAGTAGGTCACACCGGTCCCACCGGGCGTCAGGGAGACGGGCAGCGCAAGCGTCGCGAGTCGGCCGTTGAGGACGGGGATGGACTGGTTGACGATGCGCGTGCTGGCAGCCCCCTTGTTCTCATACACCTCGAACTGGGCCTTGAGGTTTCCCTTGTCCCCGTCCTTGACCCTGGCGTGCAGGCTGACGGAGACGTTGCCCAGCTTGCCCGCGTTGCCGCACGGGGTGACGGGGTTGGTGCCGAGGAGATCGGGGAGGTCGGGACGCGTGTTGTACTCGGTCTCCAGGACCACGGTGGTGGGATCGAACTTCTTCCAGCCCCGCGTGTCGCCCTCGTCGGCGTAGAGACCGAACGTGACGGTGTCCTTGCCGGCCGCTGCCTGGGAACGCACCCAGCTGTCGGTTTTGAACTCAAGGTTTCCCGCCGGGCAGTCGGCCGACCAGCCCTTCGCGTCACGCACGGTGTCCAGGGGACCGGACGTGAGCTTGCCGGGCTGGTTGTTCCAGTTCGTCCCCTTGTGGATCGCACCCGTCGGATACAGGTAGACGTCCGCGTCGGTGCACGACCACGACCAGATGTTCTTCAGGCGCAGCGTCGCGGACTTGACCTCGACGCCCTTCAGGTGCGAGATGTCGAGCTGGAGGAAGGAGCGGGAGACGGCCTTCGGCGTGCCGGTCTGGGCTTCGTAGCCGACGCGGATCGAGCCCTTGGCGTTCCATTCCGACCAGGAGGGGTAGCGCTGGTAGACGCGGGCCCAGTTCCACTTCTGGCCGTCACCGTAGCCCCAGCTGGGGTCGATGTAGACGGGGTAGGTCGTCTCCGTACCGGTCAGGAGATCCTGGTCCGGGGTGATGGTCAGGCTCTCCGAGGTGAGCTCGGTCGGCATGACCGCGTCCTGAGCGCCGACCGCGGGGTCGAACGGCGTACTGCCGTCCGCGCCGGTCTCCGTGATCTCCTCCGCCGACATCGCGCGCATGGCTCCGGCCGCGGGTGCGGGGGGAGCGGTCGTGGTGGAGTCCCACATCATCGGGGCGGCGCTGGAGAAAATGGTCTGCCCGGTCGGGTCCTTGGCTATCAGACTGCCGGTCTCGGCGTCCTTCTCGACCGTCAGGCCGTCCGTCTGGATCCCGAACTGCAGCTGGACGAGCTCCGGATTACGCGCGGCCTCGGCGCTCTTGACCACGAACACTTGCGAGAAGCCCTCGACTTCGGCCTTCACCTGCAGGTCGACACCGGGCAGCACCTCGGCGTACGTGGCGATGTTGCCCTCCAGGACCGGCTTGGGCAGCGCCTTCGGCCAGGTCAGCGACAGAGTGCGGCCGTCCTGGGACCCCTCGATCAGGGCTCCCGCCCCACCCCCGGAGAACTTCACCGCGACGCTGGTCGCCCTTGTGACGACCGAGCCGTCCGCGGCGAACTCCAGCGTCGGGTCCGCCGCCACCCAGGCGTCATCGCGCCACAGCCGAACCGGGACACCGAACTCGACACGCTTCAGGTCACCGTCGGGCTGCGCCCAGGTCTCGGTCGACTCCGTCCTGGCGTCGAGCACCTCGACCGGCTGCCCCGTCTCCGCGGCCTTCCGCAGCGCGGCGTCCTCCTCGCTCACCAGTCCGCTCGTCACGTCGTCGGTGGATACGAGTTCGTCGGACGGCTCGGCCACCGCGGCCGCCGCCTGCGTCGCACCGACCGGGACCGCCGACAGCGTTCCGGCCACTATCGCACCCGCCAGAACGCCCGGCAGAAGACGTCTCCTCCAGACCCGTCTACCTCTTGTCATGATCACGCCTTTATTCCCTCCCCTTCGAAGCACCTGAACCCCGGAACCGCCGGGCGCAAAAACCGCCAGGGGGCACGAGAATCGGATCGACCTTACAACCCAATCGCCCGCCGAAATCGATTCACTCAATGCGCAACAGTCGGGCAAATGGTCACCATCCGGGGCGCCCAAGACTGCCAGACACCCGACCTGACCTGCGAACTTAACTATTCAATGCGAAAAATCGGACACACGGAACACTTCCAGCAGAGCCACTCATTTAAAAAGTAAGTCAATTCCCGCTATTCGGGTTCGAGGTCCACTGCTACAGTCTCCCGTTTTATTGGATTTGACTGGGCGGGAGCACGTGAGCGTTTTCCGACGAAGAGGGTGGGCTGCGGCCCTTTCCGCAGTGATGGCGGTGGCACTTCTGCCATCGACAGCCGAGGCGTTGGTGGGGCAGGACCCGGGCATCAGCACCTCGCTGCCCGGCCTCAAGCAGCCGAAGCCGGTACCGGTCAAGCCGCTCAAGGCGGGACACAAGAGCCGCCCGAACGCGGCCTCGGCAGACGTCGCGAAGCGCGTGACATGGCCGTCGCCCGGTGCGCGGACCGCTCCGGTCACCGGGGCACAGGCGGCACAGCGCACCGCGGCCGCGCCCACGGCCGCGCCCGCGACGAACTCGCCCGTCTCCATCGCGGGAGTGACCGAGAAGTCCGCCAAGGCAAGGGCGCTGACCCGGGCCGAGATATCCGTCGCCTCGCGCGCCGCCACCAACAAGGCCGGCGTGGAAGGCCTCCTCTTCACCGTCGGCCGGGCCGACGGCGAGCGAAGCGGCGGGCACGCTCAGGTCAGCGTCGACTACTCGACATTCAAGGACGCGTACGGCGGCGACTGGGGGGCACGGCTCCGGCTCGTACAGCTTCCCGCCTGTTCCCTGACCACGCCGGACAAGCCCGAATGCCGGGCGACCAAACCCCTGCGAACGGTCAACGACACCGAGAACCACAAGATCACGGCAGTCGCCCCCGTTCCCGGGGACACCGCCCCGGCGACGGCGCAGGCGACCGCCGCCTCCGGCGACTTCACCGTTCTCGCCGCCACCGCCTCCTCGGGTGGCTCCACCGGCAGCTTCGCGGCCACGCCCCTGGAGGCTTCGGGGCAGTGGAGCGCGGGCGGCGCGACCGGAGCCTTCACCTGGAACTACAAGGTGGACGTGCCGGACGCTCCCGGCGGCCTGGCACCCGGCGTGTCCCTGAGCTACAACTCGCAGGCTGTCGACGGGCGTACCGCCGCGTCGAACAACCAGGCCGGCTGGATCGGCGACGGCTGGTCGTACGAGCCCGCCTACATCGAGCGCCGTTACAAGCCCTGCGAGCAGGACGACAAGGCCACCGGCAACAACAAGGACGTCAAGGTCGGGGACCAGTGCTGGTACTCCGACAACGCGACGCTCTCCCTCGGCGGCAAGACCTCCGAGCTCGTTTACCAGGCCGGCAAGGGCTGGCACCCCGCCTCCGACAGCGGTGAGAAGGTCGAGAAGCTGGTCGGTGCCGTCAACGAGGACACCGGAACCGACGGGACCAAGGGCGAGGGCGGTGCCGGCGAGCACTGGAAGATCACCACGCGCGACGGCACCCAGTACTTCTTCGGACGGAACCGGCTGCCCGGCTTCGTCAACGGCAACACGACCACGAACTCCACGCTGACCGTTCCCGTCTTCGGCAACCACGACGGGGAGCCCTGCTACAACGCGTCGTTCGCCGCCTCCTCCTGCCAGCAGGCCTGGCGGTGGAACCTCGACTACGTGGTCGACCCCCGCGGCAACTCGATGGCCTACTTCTGGAAGAAGGAGAAGAACAGCTACGGCCTGAACGTCACCGACTCCGGCACCTCGACCAAGACCCAGTACGACCGGGCCGGCCACCTGCTGCGCATTGAGTACGGGCTACGGGAGAGCACCCCCTACACGACCAAGGCCACGGCCAAGGTCATCTTCACCTCGGTCGACCGCTGCGACACGACGACCTGCGTCTTCGACGAGGCGAACGCGTCCAAGTGGCCCGACACCCCGTACGACCTGAACTGCGCGAGCACCGCCACCGACTGCAAGGACCGGCATTCGCCGAGCTTCTGGTCCTCCGTACGCCTGAAGTCCATCACCACGCAGGTGTACAGCGGCGCAGCCTACAAGGACGTCGACGTCTGGACGCTGGAGCAGTCCTTCCCACCGTCGGGTGACGGAATCTCCCGCCCCATGTGGCTCGACACCATCAAGCGCGAGGGCAAGAACGGCACGGTCGTCGACGGACTCCCCGCCATCACGTTCATCGGCGAGCAGAAGCCCAACCGGGTCGACGGCCTGGGCGACGGACTGGCCCCCTTCATCCGCCTGCGCATGTCGCAGATCCTCACCGAGACGGGTGGCGCCATCGGCGTCACGTACCACACGCCCGACTGCACGGTGACCTCCCTGCCGCCGCGCGACGCGTCCAACAGCACGCGGTGCTACCCCATCAAGTGGGAGGCGGAAGGCGACAAGGTCAAGGAGGACTGGTTCAACTCGTACGTCGTCAGCAGCGTGGTGGAGAGCGACAACGTCGCGGCCACCCCGGACGTCGTCACCGAGTACAGCTACCTCGGCGGAGCCGAGTGGTCCAAGAACGAGGACGAGTTCACCAAGGCGGAGAACCGGGAATACTCCGTCCCTCGCGGCTACTACCGCATCCAGACCCGCAAGGGAGCCGGCCTGGAACCCCGCACGCTAAGCGAGACCCGCTACTTCCGCGGCATCGACGGCGCGGTGGTGAAGGACTCCGCCGATGTCGGCGTGACGGACCGCGAGCAGTTCAGCGGCATGCCGCGAGAGCGTGCCACGTACAACGGAGACGGCGGGGCGCTGGTCACGGCGACCTCCTTCACCCCCTGGCGTTCCGCGGTCACCGCGACGCGCAGCCGCCCCGGACTGCCCGACGTCGAGGCGTACTTCACCGACACCGCCGTCGATGAGAAGCGGACGGCGACACCGGGCGGGGAGAGGACGACCAAGACCGTCCGCACCTTCGACGAGTACGGCCTGCTCAAGACGGTCTCCGATACCGGTGACACGGAAAAGACCGGTGACGAGAAGTGCACCACGCTCACGTACGCGCGGGGCACGGGGTCGTTGATCGTCGACAAGGTGTCGCGCGCCGAGACCGTCGCCGTCGCCTGCGGTGCCACCGTCACCCGGCCCGCCGACGTCGTCGACGACATCCGCACCTACTACGATGGCCTCGCCCTGGGCGCCGCGCCGACCGCCGGCCTGACGACCAAGGTCGAGCGGATCAACGGCACGGGCACCGGCTACCAGACCGTCTCGTACACGCCCAGCACGTGCGGTACGGGCACCCAGCTCTGCTACGACCAGTACGGACGCCAGCTCGCCTCGGCCGACGCCTACGGCGCGGTCACCAAGACGGCCTTCGCGCCCACGGCGGGTGAAGTCCCGACGGGCATGACCCTCACGAACCCGCTCAACCACGCCGTCACCACGGTCCTGGAACCGAGGCGCGGCCAGCCGACCAAGATCACCGACGCGAACGGGAAGGTCAAGAGCGTCACGTACGACGCGCTCGGCCGCATCACCGCCGTGTGGCTGCCCACTAGGGCGCAGGCGACGTACCCGGCGGCGCCGAACTACCAGTTCCAGTACCTCGTCCGCACCACCGGCCCGATCATCACGACGACGAAGGTGCTGACGCACGACAGCCAGTACCGGACGAGCTACTCGTTCCAGGACGGTCTGCTGCGGCCGCTCGAGACCCAGCAGGAATCACCCGACCGTGCGGGCCGCCTCATCACGGAGGCCCTCTACAACTCGCGCGGCGAACAGACCGTGGATTCCGGCCTGTTCTACGCGGATGGTGCTCCCGAGCCCTTGGCGGTGACGGGCAAGGAGACCCTTTACCCGTCGTCGACGGAGACGGAGTACGACGGCGTCGGACGTCCCGTCTCGGTGATCTCGAAGAAGTACACGGACAAGACGCGTGAGACCACGTACGCGTACACCGGCGACTCGATCACGGTGGTTCCGCCCGCGGGCGGAACGCCCACGACAACGGTGATCGACGCCATGGGGCGGACCGTCGAACTGAAGGAGTACACGAACGCCGCCCGCACGACGTCCCAGTCCACCCGTTACGGCTACGACAAGATCGGCCGTCTGGCTTCCCTCACCGACCCCTCGAACGCCGTCTGGACGTACAAGTACGACACGCGGGGCCGTCAGATCGAGGCGGTGGATCCGGACAAGGGCAAGACGGTCACGGCCTACGATCAGGGCGATCGGCCGGTCACCTCGACGGATGCCCGCCAGATCGCGCTGACAACCACGTACGACCTCCTGGGCCGTCCCACGGCCCTGAAGAAGGGCACGACCAGCCTGGCTTCGTGGACCTACGACGCCACCGGGGCGAAGGGCCTTCCGGCCAAGGCCACCCGCTTCGACACGGGCGGAAACGCCTGGGTCACGGAGAGCACGAGCTACAACGCACTCGACCAGCCGGTGATCACCCGGTTCACGGTGCCCGCCTCGGAGACCGGCCTGGCGGGGACGTACGAGTGGTACACCACCTACAACGCGAACACTGGGCAGGCGACCGCTCTGGAGCACCCGGAGATGGCGGATCTGCCGCTCGAGGTGGTCACCACGACGCTGACCGCGGTGACGGGTCTGCCGGATGCGGTGGCCGCGGTGACACCGGACACCTCGCAGACGCTGCTCGCGGACACGACCTACGACCACTACGGCCGAATGATCCGCGCCGAGTACGGCGAGTTCGGACGTCACATCTGGACCACCAACCAGTACGACGAGCACACCGGGCAGGTCACCAACACCTTCACCGACCGCGACGCCTCCCCGCAGCGCGTCGAGGACACCGCATACTCCTATGACCTGGCCGGCAACGTCACTAGGATCGCGAACGGGTACGACCAAGGTGCGGCGCGCACCACGGACACGCAGTGCTTCACGACCGACAGCCTGCGTCGCATCACGGAGGCGTGGACCAACACCGGCACGTTGTGTGACGCCGCCCCGACGGCCGCGGTGGTCGGCGGGCCGGACGCGTACTGGTCCACCTACACCTACGACGCCGTCGGCAACCGCGACATCGAAGTCCAGCACAAGACCCCCTCGGGCCCCACGGCGGACATCACCCGCGACTACGCCGCGCCGGCGGCCGGCACTCACAAGATCGGCTCCGTGGCACAGACCGGGGTGAACCCCCGCACGGAGACGTACACCTACGACGCCACCGGCAACACCGCCACGCGGAAGATCGGCACGGCCGACCAGCAGACGCTGGTGTGGGACGACGAGGGGCACCTGAAGTCCGCCACCAAGGTCACGGACGTCACCAGCTTCCTGTACGACACCAGCGGCCAGCGCATGGTCCGCCGGGACTCCACCGGCACGACCGTGTACCTGCCCGGCGGCGACGAGCTCCACAAGGACAAGGCCGGCAAGGTCACCGGAACCCGTTACTACAACGGGTCCGCGATGTACAAGGCCGGCAAGTACACCTTCCTGCTGGCCGATCACCACGGCACGGGCGGCACGCAGATCACGAACGACGCCGTGCAGAAGATCACCCGCCGCAAGAGCACCCTTTTCGGCGGCCCCCGCGGCACCCAGCCCACCGGCTGGATCGGCGACAAGGGCTTCCTCGGCGGCACGAACGACACCACCACCGGACTCACCCACCTCGGTGCCCGTGAGTACGACGCCGCCCTCGGCCGCTTCATCAGCGTCGACCCGCTGCTGGAAACGAGCAGACCGCAGACGCTGTCCGGCTACGTCTACTCCGGCAACAATCCCGCGACGTTCTCCGACCCGACGGGCCTGGCGTTTCCCGAGTGCGCCAGCGGGATGTACGTCTGCAAGAACAAGGGCACGGATGTCGTCAAGAAGGGCAAGAACTACGACAAGATCGTCTACGGCGTAGGTGCCGAGCCGACGGCCGACGACGTCGCCTCGTGGGCGGAGCCTGCGGACCAGGCCGATTACTTCATCACCAAGGTCGCCAAGGAATACCTCGGCACAGGCAAGGCCTACAAGGAGTGGAAGAAGGTTTACCTCCAGAACATCAGCCACTTCCCCGGCGATCCGCCGACCCTCCTGGACATCCTGGCCGCCGCCGGCAACTCCTGCAACGGACGGAATTCGTACAACTGTCCTGAAGATTTGAAGAACATCACGTGGGACATACAAGAATTCCGGGATCTGGCCGTAATCCCCGCGTATGTGGGCGCTTACGAGAATGGCGCACCGCGCGCTCCCGGAAGCGGTGGATCGAAGAGTGGTCCGGGGGGCTGTGGAAAGTGCTTCCTTGCCGGTACGGACGTCCTCATGGCGGACGGATCCAGCAAGGACATCGACAAGATCCGGGTCGGTGACAAGGTCATCGCGACCGACCCTTACACCGGAAAGACGGAAGCCCGCGAAGTCACGCGGCTGATCGTCACCGAGGATGACAAGAAGTTCAATGAGCTGACCATCGATACACCTCGAGGTCCGGCAACGCTCACGGCGACACACGAGCACCCGTTCTGGTCCGTCTCGGAACACCGCTGGCTGGAGGCACGCAACCTCAAGCCCGGCACGACCCTGCGCACGGAATCGGGCCGCACGGTCAAGGTCACCGCAAACCGGGCGTACACCCAGCACGCCCGTACGTATAACCTGACCGTGGACGAACTGCACACGTACTATGTGCTGGCGGGCGAGACTCCGGTCCTCGTTCACAACAGCAACTGTCCGACCGCGTCAAAATATGAGGACATCACTAGTCCTGGCGCCCGCATGCTGAACAAGTCGACGGACGTCGGTCCCGTGGAGTTCGGAAAGAACCTTGAGGCCAACGGGTGGGCTCGCACCGACAAGGGCCCGAACATCATGTACGAGAAGGATGGGGCAAGGTATTTCCTTCGCGGGAAGGCGAACAGCCACGAGGGGTGGACGGCTGACTACTACAATCCGGGGTCTAAGAAGGCCGACATCAAGATCAGGCTGGGTGAGGACTAATGGCAGAGGCGGGTTCGATAGTGATCGATCGCAACGGCTATCTGGATGTTCGCTCCCGTAGCGCAG
Source organism: Streptomyces filamentosus (assembly GCF_014654895.1). Classification (GTDB taxonomy): domain Bacteria; phylum Actinomycetota; class Actinomycetes; order Streptomycetales; family Streptomycetaceae; genus Streptomyces; species Streptomyces filamentosus. Next base: position 1,697,241 of record NZ_BNBE01000001.1, read on the forward strand.
CCACCTTCGATCTTGATGCCAGGCTGCCTGGCCAGGTCTTCAAGGAGGGCGCGGAGGACTCGCTGTTCTGTGAGTTCGATGCGGTCCTCACCCCGGAATTCTGGCCGGCGCTCTGCACGATGGCCCGGTGGCATGGTGACAGGCACGTCGAACTGCTGGTTCTTGAGCCGGACTGCGACGCGTTCTACCTCCCGGAGTATCGGATGTACCCGGCGTTGTCGTTGCCCGTCGAGGCCGACGTGGACGACTACTGGGCGGCGATCGGTCATGAGCCGGACGGCGACATCATGGGGTCGATCGCGATCTCTGCGAACGTCATCGCTGTGACTGGACCTTCCGGAAAGTGGGGGTGTTGGGGTGAAAGGGATCCCGAGGTTGCAATCTTCCGGGGTTTTCCGAACGTGGCCGCACGGAACAAATGGCGCGCGCAGTTCGGGCCCTTCCTGGAGGTGTCAGGCGCACTGGAGTCGTATCTCCCGCTGACCTTCGCGGGGCGGACCGTTCCGGACGAGTACGCCGCAACCCTGACCGTCAACTATGGACCTCCGAGCGGTAGACGGCCGTAACGTCACGGAGCGGCCCGCCGGAGTCGATCCGGCCCAGGTGCTGAGCCCTGTGCAGTAGTACGCTTGTGCAAATCTGAAGCCCCGCCAGGTGTGTCCTGGCGGGGCTTCTGTGTGGGGTGACGGCAGTAGTTGACGGCAACGTCAGCGGACGGGGGCGGCGCAGGGCGGCGGTTCGCCGCCATCGGTACTGGCCGCCGTGACGGTCACCGGGCTGTCGAGGACAGTGCTGAGGGTGTCGATGGCGTCGCGCTGGAGGCGGAGCCTGACGTGGGCGTAGACGGTGGCGGTGACGCCGATGTGGGCGTGACCGAGGAGTTCCTTGATCACGACGAGTTCGACGCCCTGTTCCAGGAGCAGGGTGGCGGTGGAGTGGCGGAGGTCGTGGAAGCGTATGCGGCGGAGGCCGGCCTTGCGGAGGAGTGTAGTGAAGGTGCGGGTGAGGTTGGTCGGGTCGATCGGTCGGCCCTGCGCAGTGGTGAACACGTGCCCGTCGTGCTGCCACGTGGTGCCCGCGGCCTCACGCTCGGTCTTCTGCTGCTCGTGGTGGAGCTTCAGCGAGTGGACGCAGCGGGTGGGGAGGGCGATGCGGCGCTCGGAGGCCCGCGTCTTGGTGGGCAGCGTGGTGAGCCCACCTGCGGTGGTGCGCTGAAGGGTGCGGCGGATTGCGGCGGTGCCCGTGTCGAGGTCGAGGTCTTCCCAGCGCAGTCCGAGGAGTTCGCCCTTGCGGAGTCCGGTGTGGAGGGCGAGTTCGAACAGCGCGTGCAACCGGTGACCTTCCGCGGCGGTGAGAAACTGCCGGGCTTCTTCGGCGGTGAGGGGTTCGAAGCGGCGGGGCCGCGGAGTGCCGGTGCGGACGTTGCGGGCCACGTTGCGCGGGATCTCTTCCTCGCGCACGGCGTGCTCCAGGGCGGACTTGAGCACGGAGTGGACGTAGGTGAGCGTCAGCGGGGAGAGCAGCTTGTGGCAGCACTGACCGGCGGCGCAGCAGCGGGGCTCATCACGCCGGGCGTCGATGCCGCGCGTGCAGCACTGGCAGGTGGTACGGAGCTGGTTGAGCCAGGTGCGGACGTCCTTGGCGGAGAGTTTGGCGAGCTTCTTCTTGCCCAGGCCGGGGATGAGGTGTCGGTTGACGCAGGCGGTGTAGCGGGTGTGGGTGTTCTCGCGGAGGTGGTGGACGGCGACGTTCTCCAGCCAGTACGTCAGGTACGCGGCCACGCTGCCCGCCGCGGACGGGACGGGGACGCCGCGGTTGCTGGCGGCGATCTTCTCGGTGAGCTTGGCCAGGGCGTCTTTGCGGGTGGTGCCGTAGACGCGGATGCGCTTGCGGGTGTTGCCGGGGGCGAGGACGTATCCGGCGGCTTCCCACCGGCTGTCCTTGCGCTGGTAGACGGTCCCGTCGCCGTTGGCGCGGGTACGGCGGGAGGCGGGGGCGTCTCGGGGGGTGGTCATCAGGCGGCGGCTTCCTGTTCGAGGCGGGTGCGGATGAGGTTGGCGAGCGCGTGGGTGGGGATGCGGCGGGCGCGGCCGAGGGTGATCGAGGCGAGCTGGCGGGTGCGGATGAGGTCGTAGACGGCGGTGCGGCCGAGTTGGAGGCGTTCCATGACCTGGGGGACTGTGAGGAGTTCGGTGCCGGTGGTCACGCGACGGCCCCCGCCCGGGCAGCACTGGTCAGCCGATCAGTGGAGTGACCGACCTGGTGACCGGCGCGGTCACTGGAGCGGTCCGAGCGTCGGGTTCGGGTCGGTTGCTCGGGTCGGGTCCGCCGCGTCGCGGCCAGGAGGTCGGCGAGGTGTTCGAGCTCGGGCAGGAGGCCGGTTCCGGCGTACTGCCAGTGGGAGATGACCAGCGTGGTGTCCGGACCATCGGGCCATGCGGCGAGACTGCGGTGACCGGGACGGTGAGCGGTGGAATGACCGTGACCGGATCGGTGACCGGCGGCCAGATCAGTGGAGTGTCCGGCGCGGTCAGTGACCGGAGTGCTGTCCGTCTGGCCGGCCTGCGTCTGAGCCGATGCCGGGGCTTGGGTCTGGGTGTGGGGTCGGCCGGTTCGCCAGGCGGCGCGTTCGGCTCGGAGGTGGGCGAGGGTGGTGGAGTAGCGGCGGGTGCGGGTGGAGAAGTGGCCTCGGAAGCCGAGCATGTGGGCCCATTGGCGCAGGCGGAGGTGGGCGTGCCGGCGTTTGGTGGCGAGGTGCCAGGCGGTGTGGATCATGCGGCGGGCGTGGTCGGTGATGTCGTACTTGTGCAGCTCGGCGAGGAGGCGGAGGCGGCGGTCGAGGGTGCCGGTGGTGGTCTCGGCTCCCTTGGTGGCGTACTTGGCGATGTAGGTGGCGACGTGCCGGTCGGTGAATGGGCCGCCACCGGTGAAGTCCGTACCGCGGATCGCGCGGACGTCGATCTGCCGCCCGAACCGAAACACCAGACGTCCCGTTCGATCTGAGTCTCGGGGCGGGGACGCGGGGACGTGTCCGGCGGGCTGCGCTTGCTTCGGCGGTTCGCCCTCGTGGTGGACGCGGGTGCGCGCGGCGGCGGCGCGGACAGCGTGGTCGAGGAGCCGGGCGGTGGCCCAGGCGGGCGGGGTGCTGCCGGGGCCGGTGGGTCCGTCGAGGCGGATGACGGCATGGAAGTGGACCTGGCCCCGTTTCTGATACTCGGCGACCTTCGCGTACGAGAGTGTGGTGTGGTCCCGCAGGACCCGCTGCGTCAGCCCGGCCGCCTTCGCGATCTCCCGCCGCAGGTGGGTGGTGAAGCGTGCCCACAGAGCCGGGGCGTGCGCGTTCCACAGGACCGCGCCCGCGTAGTCGTAGCGGTCGGGGTCGAGAGGGGTGCCGAGGAGCGGGTCGTCGTCGGAGTGAGTGTGGCCGCAGTGGCAGCGGCCGGTGTCGGGCTGGTTGTGGACGGGCCCGAAGCCGGGCGCGGTCAGGGTGGCGAACACGCGCGGGTGCGCGGCCACGCTCGCCGGGATGGTCTTGCCCCCGCGCAGGCCGGCGGCGATGAGTTGGTAGGTGTCGTAGCGGTAGACGGTGGAGCAGGCGGGGCAGCGGGTGGCGCGGCGGTTGCCGCAGCGGACCAGCAGTTCGCCCGCCGGGAGCCGGCTGGAGTCGAAGTGGTCGAGGATCTCGCCGGTCGCGCTGTCGAGTCGGGTTCGGTGCCCGGTGAGGCGGATCGGGTGCGCGCAGCCGCCGAGCGTGCTGATCTGTCGTGCGAGGGGTGCGAGGTGTCCGGCGGCGGCGAGCTTCGCCAGCCTGCTGGTCAGCCTGGCGCGGCGCTCCAGCGCCGACCGCCCTGCCGCCGAGGCGGTGACGTCCGCCGAGCCGCTCGGCGTGGTGAACGCCTGCGACGGGCGCGAGCCGGTCGGAACGGTTGCGGGGTAGGGGAATTGGGGCTGTGAGGGCATGCGGAACAGGGCCTTTCGGCGGGGGGGTGCGGAAGCAGCACGACGTGACAGTGGGCAGGCCGAAGTGATCGGCTCGCAGGGAACGGGGCGCCTCGAAAGTGGGCGCGGAGGCCGGGGCAGGCGGGGCCTGGTCGGCGGGGCGCGGTGGTGATCACCGGCGGGTGCGTGACGTTAACATCGCTCCACGGGCGAATTCAAGTGCATCCCTCCTCATTCCTTTCTATGAGTGGTGGGGCGCGGGTAGTGTGGGGCCGGTTTCCCGGTTTAGACGGGCCGGAGATTGCTGGTAGAGGGCGTGGAAAGCGGGGGTGACCAGGCGTGGTGGTGGGGCGGCGCGGGCGCAGGCCGGCGGGCAGCGGGGTACCGCTGACGTTCGAGGTCATCGCCGAGACCCTGCGCGAGCGCATCCGCTCCGGCGGGCTGCGGCCGGGTGATGCGCTGCCGACGCAGGCCGTGCTGATGCGGGAGTTCGGGGCATCGAGCCTGACGGTGCAGAAGGCCATGGCCCTGCTGAAGCAGGACGGCTGGTCGGTCTCCCGCCCCGGCAAGGGAGCCTTCGTCGCCCACCACGACCACGCCGCCGACGACGCTGATGACCTCGACGGCCCCGAGGCGACCGCGCCCGCCACCGGGACGGCGGCCCGCGTCGAGGCGCTGGAACGTGCGCTGGCCGAGGCTGTTCAGCAGATTGCCGACCTTCGTGACCGCGTCGAGGCCCTGGAGTCAGGCGGCGGCGAGCCGGGCCGCTGACCCACCCGTGCCGCGTGGCCCAGGACCGGGCAAGCGTGGCCCGGGGGCGTGCGTTCAGATTTTCTCTACGAGGTTCAAGGCGGGCCCGCCCGCCAAGGCTGGCCGCCGTCGCCGACAAGCCCCGCCGTCTACTCCCGCGATCACGCGCTGTGGACGTACCGAGCCGACGCGGCAGCCGGGCTGCGGGAGCGGCAACCGGTCAGGTCGTCGGGATGACCGGAGCCGGGATTCTGGCACAGCAAGCTATCGCCTACGACCGTCCTACGGCCGGATTGCAGGCAAGGGACGACCAGGGGGCCGACCCTTCACGTGCGTCGCGCAGGCTCACCGAGGGCGGTGGCCGGCACCACGCCAGCGGGGGTGATCCTCTGCCGATACGGCTGCCCGAGGCCGCAGGGCCGTCCTACACTGCTGACGTGACCGCTGCATACGACTACGAGGACATGCACCACCTGGTGGACCGGCTCACCCCGACCCAGGTGCGACGCCTGCGCCTGCTCGTCACCCAGGATGAGGAACTGTCCCAGGTCGCCCAGTCGCTGCCGGCGGTCGGCGCGAACGAGGACGAGGAGTCGGTCCCGGCCGGGCTGCTGGCCCTGATCGGCAGTGTGAATGGCCCAGAGGATCTGGCTGAACGGCACGACGACTACATCCGCGAGCGGATGCGCGAGCGCTTCGGCGACTCGGCGTGATCGCCACGGTCCTGGACACCGGACCCCTGGCTGCGGCGTTCAACGCGGCCGACCGGCGCCACCCCGAGTGCGCCTCCCTGCTGACGTCGCTGACCGGCCGCCGTCTGCTGCCCAGCCCGGTCATGACCGAGGTCTGCTGGCTGCTGGAACGCTGGCCCCAGGTCGAAGCGGCGTTCCTCGCCGAGGTCGCACGGGGAACATTCGAGCTGGTCCACCTCACTCCCACCGACCTGACGCGCATGGGTGAGCTGGTCCTCCAGTACGCCGACTTCCCGCTCGGCGGGGTCGACGCCTCGGTCATCGCGGTGGCCGAGCGCTTCGGCGTGGACCGGGTAGCCACCCTCGACCGGCGGCACTTCAGCGTCGTCAAGCCCGCCCACATCCCCGCGCTGACACTCCTGCCGTAGCTCGACCAGTGATCTATACCGCTGACGGCAGTACTGACGGCAACAAGCGCGGACGCCAGGGCACAGTCACGGACGCCAGCGGAGCACGAAACCCCCGATGACCTGCGAAAACGCAGATGAGGGTGGGGTGCGTAGCACACGTACTATGTGCTGGCGGGGCGGACGCCAGTCCTGGTGCACAATTCCAACTGTGGCCCGGGGATCTCGACTCGGTACGAGAAGGCCGGCGATATCGGCAAATATAAGGATGGGCAGAAGACCCGGGACCCGGCGTCGCAGTGGTATCACGAAGAACTGAGCGATGAGGAACTCCTGGACGGGATCAACAATCCTGGTGAAGGAGACGGAATTCTCGTCTCGCGTGACGGCACGATTCTGGGAGGTCATCATCGCAAGGATGAACTCCGAACAAGGGTCGGAGACGGGCGCATCGACCCGGATACACCAATCCGCATTGACGTCTACGGGGAGTAGTGACTGATGTCGCTGATTCATTCAACCGATCCCGACTTCCGTGTGTGCCAGATCAGCTTCGATACGCTGCTCTCGGTTCAGATGGAGGCGGAGGCGCAAGGCCGGGCAACTCGGTGGTCCTCGGTGGATGCACTCCGCAGCCAGGTCAAGGAAGGAAGCGTCGTCCTTCAGTCGCTGATACGCGAAGAGAGAGGTGGAGTCGTGCAGGCATACCGATGCCTTCTCCTGTTCTCGACCGTGGATGACGGAGATGCTGGCGGAGTTGCCACGATCGATCTTGATCCGGCGAGGTACGAGTCGTTGGAGCGGCTTGATCGAGACCCGGATGTCCGGAAAGCGCTGACCCGATTGTTCTCCCTTGCAATGGGCGGGATTTCAATGGTCTCAAAGAAGTAGTGAGCTCCTGATCTGCGGGCTAATTTGCGGTAGCAGCGATCGGAATGACGGCTTCTTGGTAACTGCTGAGAATGCTGTCGTCCGGAGAGGGAAATCGCATGCTGCCGCGATGTGCAGAATCTGGCTAATTCACGCTCGACGAGATTGGTAATCGCAACGCGATGAACGAAGAAGGGTCTGCCGGAGATACTTCCGGCAGACCCTTTTCGGTTGGTTGACGGAAACGCCCACGAAAAGTCAGCGGACGACAGCTGCGGCGGATGGGTCGTCGGGGTCGTTGTCCATCGGGCTGAGGGCGTTGCCGAGTGAAGCTTCCCCTTGATCGTGGACACCTGGAGACTGGGACCTGAGGTTCCAGAGGAAGTAGCACCAGGTGGGAAGCAAGTACACGAAGCGGTACACCGAGGAGTTCAAGCGGGACGCGATCGCGTTCATCGACTCCTCGGGCAGGACGGTCACCGCGGTGGCCTGGGAACTCGGCATCGGTGCACTCAACCCGCCTTCTTCGTGAAGGAGAACGACCGGTGAGCGAGCTGTACCGGTTCATCCACGTGGAGAAGGCGAACTACCCGGTCGTTCTGCTGTGCCGGGTGCTGAAGGTCGCCCGCTCGTCGTACTACGCGTGGTGTGATGGCGAGGCGGCCCGCCGCGCCCGGGAGGCCGCCGACGACGCGCTCGGGCACGAGATCACGGTGCTGCACATCGCCTCCCGCCGCACCTACGGCGTCCCGCGCATCCACGCCGAACTGCGACGCCTGGGCCGGCGGGTGAACCGCAAGCGCATCGCCCGCGTGATGCACGTGCGCGACATACGCGGCGTCACGCGGCGCAAGCGCCGCTCACTGACCCGGCCGGATGCGAAGGCGAAGCCGGCCCCGGACCTGATCGGCCGCGACTTCCACGCCGAGCGTCCCGGGATCAAGCTGGTCGGCGACATCACCCACCTGCCCACCACCGAGGGCTGGCTCTACCTCGCCTGCTGGCTGGACCTGGCCACCCGCGAGGTCGTCGGCTATGCCTTGCTCGTCGTCGACGCCCTGGACATGCCCCATGGCCGGGGGAACCTGGAGCCGGGCTGTGTGATCCACAGTGATCGCGGCAGCGAGTACACCTCATCCCAATTCCGCGACCGAGTAGGCGAGTTGAGACTCCGGCAGAGCTGCGGGCGGGCCGGATCATGTTTCGATGATGCCGCCGCGGAGAGCTTCTGGGCCCTACTCAAGGAGGAGATCGGCACCCGGACCTGGGCCGACCGGGCGACCGCCCGCGCCGAGGTCTTCACCTGCATCGCGCAAGCACAAGATCTTCGGCTACCTCACCCCGGCCGAGACCCGGCAGCGGCATCAACACGCTCTCGCGGCTTAACCATCGAGTGCCACCGAGATCACGGGGAAACTTCACCGCGCCCTTACTCCTCGGACGCGACAGCGGTTGCGCTGCCCTCCAAACGCTGGCGGATGCTGGCGTACCTCTCGGGCCCCCACGCGGGCGAGGCGGCCAGTTCGGCCTCCACCCAAGCGTCGATACTCGTGTTCAGTTCCTCATCTTACGTGTCCACGCGACTACCCCCTGGCAACAGCCCAGGTCAGGACTACCTGGTTGTCTAAGTACATTGGCACCAGTGGCACGCGGAGTAGCCGACCGACAGCAGCACGGGCACGTCGCGCCGTCGCGCCTCCTCGAAGGCCTCCGGTCCCCAGAGCCACCAGTCGACGGGGTTGTCAGCGTGCTGAAGCAGATACGCAGATAAGGCGAGGTCGTACCAGCCAGCCGGTTCATACGGCTCAGACTCTCACAGGGGCCGGCGCGACCGGCGAAACCCTGGCGGGGCCTCCGGCCCGGCGTCGGCTCCAGGTCGCGGACCGGCAGCGCGGCGAGGCCGGGGGGGGCCGGAGGGGTACGTCCTGCCGGCCCGGGCCCGGGGTGCGGGGCGGGCCGGCGGGGCGCTACTTCGCCGGGGCGGGCTTGCCGTCGGGGGTGGCGGGGGCGGCCGGGTCGGCGGTCTCCTCGAAGGAGATGCTGTTCATGTGGCGGTTCATCGACTTCATCAGCGCCCAGACCGCGAGGGCCAGGACCGCGAAGACGACGAAGCCGAGGACGCCCGGCGTCACCTTGTTCTTGTCGAGCTCTTCGGCGGCGAAGGGGACCAGCTGCGTCAGTGCGAGGTGTGCGCTCATGTCAGGCATTGTCGCGGATGCCCGCGAAGAGATCTTCCTCGGGGAGGGAGGTGGGGACGAGCGACTTGCTGAGCTCGTACTCCTCCGTGGGCCAGACCTCCTTCTGGATCTCCATCGGGACGCGGAACCAGCCGCCCTCGGGATCGATCTGGGTGGCGTGGGCGATCAGCGCGCGGTCGCGGGTCTCGAAGAAGTCGGCGCAGGGGACGAAGGTGGTGAGGGTCCGCTCCTTGCGCTCGAAGTCCTTCCAGCGCTCCAGCCACTCGCCGTACGGGGACTCCAGGCCCCGGTCGAGGAGGGCCTGGTGGAGGGCCTCGGTGCGGGGGCGGTTGAAGCCCTGGTTGTAGTAGAGCTTCTGGGGGGTGAAGACCGGGCCGAACTCGGCCTCGGGGAACTTCTCCGCGTCGGCCGCGCCGTCGAAGGCCACCATCGTGATCTTGTGGGTCATGATGTGGTCGGGGTGCGGGTAGCCGCCGTTCTCGTCGTAGGTCGTGATGACCTGGGGACGGAAGGAACGGATCTTGCGGACGAGGGCGCCGGCCGCGTGGTCCACGTCCTCCAGGGCGAAGCAGCCCTCGGGGAGCGGGGGCAGCGGGTCGCCCTCGGGGAGGCCGGAGTCGACGAAGCCCAGCCACTCCTGCCGGACGCCCAGGATCTCCCGGGCCTCGTCCATCTCCTTGCGGCGGACCTCGTGGATGTTCTCCTCGATGTAGGGGTCGCCCTGGAGCTTGGGGTTCAGGACCGAGCCGCGCTCGCCGCCCGTGCACGTCACCACGAGGACGTCCACCCCCTCGGACACGTACTTGGCCATGGTTGCCGCGCCCTTGCTCGACTCGTCGTCGGGGTGGGCGTGAACGGCCATCAGTCGCAGCTGCTCAGTCAAGACTCGATCCTCAGTGATTCGACGCGGAGGGGGGTCTCTATAGTGACGGAATCGGGGGGACGAAAATTCCGCAGCCCCGTGCCCCGGGAGGACCCACCATGGACGCCGTACGAGAGCAGCTGCCCGAGGGGCGCTACGGGCGCTCGGCGGACGAGCGGGCCGACCGGAAGCTGCGGATCGCGGGTGCGGTCCTGGGGACCCTGTTCCTGGCCCTGATCGGCTGGTTCGGCTGGTACTACGTGGTCGACAGCAAGATCAGCGCCGAGATGATCAAGTTCGACGTGGTGAGCGACTCCGAGGTGCAGGTGCACCTGGAGGTCCGCAAGGACGAGGGCGTCCTGGGCGTGTGCACGCTGCGGTCCCAGTCCGAGGACGGGGCCGAGGTGGCCCGCAAGGACGTCGCCGTCGACGACCCGGCCGGCCGGGTGGACCGCGTCTACTCCCTCCGGACGACCGCCCGCGCGACCAGCGCCGAGCTGCTGGGGTGTACGGCGCGGTAGCGGTGGGTAGGGAGGGGGTGACGAGCCCCGGCGGGTCACGTGCGTGACCTGGACCGACGCCATCCCGATGGTTTATGTCCTCCCGCTTTCCGCCACTCATTGTTAGGCTCGTGCTTTCGCCCACCCGGCATCGACAGTTTTCCGGGTAGGGCGTTGATTTGTATTCCCAGTACCTACGAGGAGCACCTGTGACCCAGACCAGCGACAACGTCACCTGGCTCACCCAGGAGGCGTACAACAAGCTCAAGGACGAGCTTGAGTACCTGTCTGGTCCCGCGCGTACCGAGATCGCCGCGAAGATCGCCGCGGCGCGCGAGGAGGGCGACCTGCGCGAGAACGGCGGGTACCACGCGGCCAAGGAGGAGCAGGGCAAGCAGGAGCTCCGGGTGCGCCAGCTCACCCAGCTCCTGCAGAACGCGAAGGTCGGCGAGGCCCCGGCGGACGACGGCGTCGTCGAGCCCGGCATGGTCGTGACGATCGCCTTCGACGGCGACGAGTCCGACACGATGACCTTCCTGCTCGCCTCCCGCGAGTACGCGAGCGACAAGATCGACACCTACTCGCCGCAGTCGCCGCTCGGCGTCGGCGTGAACGGCAAGAAGGCCGGTGACGACGCCGAGTACGAGCTGCCGAACGGCAAGAAGGCCATGGTGAAGATCCTCAGCGCGAAGCCGTACACCGGCTGAGGCCCTCGCCCCCTTCCGCACGACCTTTCGCACGTCTTTTCGTGCGGCCGAAGGGCCGGTCCCCCCGTGGGGCCGGCCCTTCGGCGTGCGGTGGGGCGGTCAGGCGGAGGCGGAGCGGTACTTGCGGACGGCCAGGGTGCGGAAGACGGCGATGATCACGAGGGACCAGAGCAGCGAGGCCCAGACGGGGTGCTGCATGGGCCAGGCGTCGGACTGGACGACGCCGGGGTTGCCGAAGAGCTCGCGGCACGCCTGGACGGTGGCGCTGAAGGGGTTCCACTCGGCGATGGGGCGGATCCAGGAGGCCATCTGCTCCGGGTCGACGAAGGCGTTGGAGACGAAGGTGACCGGGAAGAGCCAGATCAGGCCGCCGGAGGTGGCCGCCTCCGGGGTGCGGACGGAGAGGCCGATGAGGGCGCCGATCCAGGAGAAGGCGTAGCCGAGGAGGAGCAGCAGGGCGAAGGCGCCGAGGGCCTTGGGGATCCCCTCGTGGATGCGCCAGCCGACGAGGAGGCCGACGACCGCGAGGACGACGACGGTGAGGGTGGTCTGGACGAGGTCGGCGAGGGTGCGGCCGGTGAGGACGGCGCCGCGGGCCATCGGCAGGGAGCGGAAGCGGTCGACGAGGCCCTTGCTCATGTCGTCGGCGATGCCGGCGCCCGCTCCGGCGGTGGCGAAGGTGACGGTCTGGGCGAAGATGCCGGCCATCAGGAACTCGCGGTACGCCTTCGGGTCGGTGCTGCCGCCGATGTTCAGGGAGCCGCCGAAGACGAAGCTGAACAGGATCACGAACATGACCGGCTGGACGAGGCCGAAGACGACCATCTCCGGGATCCGGGTCATGCGGATGAGGTTCCTCTTGGTGACGACGAGGGAGTCCGCGATCGAGCCGGCGATGCCGCCGCGCGGGGCGGGGGCGTGGGGGGCGGTGTCGGTGAGGGTGGTCACGCGGCCGGCTCCTTCCGGTGCTTGCGGCCCCGGGCGGGCGGCCGCTCCTCGCCGTCCTCCTCCCGCTCGCGCGCGGCGGCGTGGCCGGTGAGGGAGATGAAGACGTCGTCGAGGGTGGGGCGGCGCAGTCCGATGTCGTCGATCTCGATGCCGACGGCGTCGAGGTCGCGGATGACCTCGGCGAGCAGCTTGGCGCCGCCGGTGACGGGGACGGTGAGCTTGCGGGTGTGGTCCTCGACGGAGACGTCGTCGAGGCCGCGGTCGCCGGGGCCGTAGCGGGCGAGGACCTCGCGGGCGGGGGCGACGGCGGCGCGCTCGTGGACGACGACCTCGACGCGTTCGCCGCCGGTGCGGGCCTTGAGCTGGTCGGAGGTGCCGCGGGCGATGACCTTGCCGTGGTCGACGACGGCGATGTCGTGGGCGAGGTGGTCGGCCTCCTCCAGGTACTGGGTGGTGAGGAGGAGGGTGGTGCCGCCGGAGACGAGTTCCTTGATGACCTCCCACAGGGCCTGGCGGTTGCGGGGGTCGAGGCCGGTGGTCGGCTCGTCCATGAACATCACGGGCGGGGAGACGACCAGGGCGGCGGCGAGGTCGAGGCGGCGGCGCATGCCGCCGGAGTAGGTCTTGGCGGGGCGGTCGGCGGCGTCGGCGAGGTGGAAGCGGTCCAGGAGCTCGCCGGCCCGCCGCTTCGCCGCGCGGGAGTCCATCTGGTAGAGCTGTCCGACCATCTGGAGGTTCTCGCGGCCGGTGAGGTACTCGTCGACGGCGGCGAACTGGCCGGAGAGGCCGATGGAGCGGCGGACCTCGTTGGGATGTGCCAGGACGTCGATGCCGGCGACCGTGGCGGTGCCCCGGTCGGGCCGGAGCAGAGTGGTCAGGACCCGTACGGTCGTCGTCTTGCCCGCGCCGTTGGGGCCGAGCAGTCCGAGGACGGTCCCTTCGGGCACGTCGAGGTCGACGCCGTCCAGTGCGGTGACGTCGCCGAAGGTCTTCACCAGTCCCTCGGCGTGGATCGCGCCTGGCATGTTTCCCACCCTCCCGGATCATTTCGGGCATTTCTGCCGATCCTAGGGCAGTGTGGGGTGGCTCGCTCAGGCCGGAGCGGGGGCCCGGGTCAGCCCAGGACCGTGTAGCCCGCCTCCCGCAGCGCGCCCTCGACCTCCCGGCAGTGCTCGGGGCCCTTCGTCTCCAGGTGCAGCTCCACCTCCACCTCCGTGAGGCCGAGCCGCGGGTCGGTCCGTACGTGACTGACGTCGAGCACGTTCGCGTCGGCCACCGTCAGCACCGCGAGCAGCGTCGCCAGCGCCCCCGGCCGGTCCGCCACCCGCAGCCGCAGGCCCAGGTAGCGGCCCGCCGCCGCCATGCCGTGCCGCAGGATCCGCTGGAGCAGCAGCGGGTCCACGTTGCCCCCGGAGAGGACCGCGACCACCGGGCCCCGGAAGGACTCCGGGTCGCTCAGCAGGGCCGCCACCGGGCTCGCCCCGGCCGGTTCCACCACCAGCTTCGCCCGCTCCAGGCAGAGCAGCAGCGCCGAGGACAGCGCGTCCTCCGAGACCGTGCGGACCTCGTCCACGTACTCCTGGACGAGGCCGAAGGGCACGTCCCCGGGCCGGCCGACCTTGATGCCGTCGGCCATCGTCACCGGTGCGTCGACCACCACCGGGTGTCCGGCGGCCAGCGAGGGCGGATAGGCCGCCGCGCCCTCCGCCTGCACGCCGATGATCCGCACGTCCGGGCGGACCGACTTCACCGCGAGGCCGATGCCGGCCGCGAGTCCGCCGCCGCCGACGCCGACGACGATCGTGCGGACCTCGGGGCACTGCTCCAGGATCTCCAGGCCGACCGTGCCCTGTCCGACGATGACGTCGGGGTGGTCGAAGGGATGGATGAAGACCGCGCCGGTCTCCCGCGCGTACTCCTGCGCGGCGGCCAGCGTCTCGTCCACCACGTGCCCGTGCAGCCGCACCTCGGCGCCGTACTCGCGGGTCGCGGCGACCTTCGGCAGCGGGGCGCCGAGCGGCATGAAGACCGTCGCGTGCACCCCGAGGAGCCGGGAGGCGAGCGCCACGCCCTGCGCGTGGTTCCCCGCCGAGGCGGCGACCACCCCCGCCGCCTTCTCCTCCGGCCGCAGGCCCGCGATCCGCACGTACGCGCCGCGCAGTTTGAAGGAGCCGGTCCGCTGGAGGTTCTCGCACTTGAGCAGCACCGGGGCCCCCACCAGCGAGGACAGGTGCCGGCTGCCCTCCAGCGCGGTCGTCCGGGCCACCCCCGCCAGCATCTTCCGCGCTCCGCGCACGTCGTCGAGCATCAGATGGTGCAAGGGGTGTGGCGTACCGAAGGTCATGACCCCCAGTCTCGCAGCTCACCGGGGTCGCGACCGTCCGGCCCGCGGGCCCGCGACGGGTTTGCGCACGGCTGGTACGGAGCCCGTCCGGTCCGCGTACTCTGTCCCCCACACCGACCACCCCCGCACGAGAGAGCCCCCCAGCCATGCCCACATCTCAGGACATGACGACCGAGCTCGACCCCGGCCTCCTCGATGCCCTCCAGCACCAGGTGGCCGTCTTCGCCCGCCGGGCCGAGCAGACCCGCCTCGGCGGCACCGGACAGCTCCGCAACTCCATGGACCGGGCCGCCTACCTCCTCCTCAACCGCCTCGACCGGGAAGGGCCGATGGGCGTCAAGGCGCTCGCGGCGGGCATGGGGATCGACTCCTCGACCGTCACCCGCCAGGTCGCCCCGCTCGTCGACTCCGGCCTCGTCAAGCGCACCTCGCACCCCGAGGACGGCCGCGCGGTCGTCCTCCAGCTCTCCCCGCGCGGCCTCGACCGCCTGGAGGAGGTCCGCTCCTCGCGGCGCACGCTGATGGCCGAGGTCACGGACGGCTGGACGCCCGAGGAGCGCGCGTCCTTCTGCACCCTCCTCACCCGTTTCAACGCGGCGCTCTCCGCCCGCCAGTCGGCGCACCACGCGGCCGGCGGAGGTTCCTCGCAAGGGGGTTGACCCCGCCTCGGCCCCGGTGGCTGTATGAGGTGTGGGGAAGCAGCGGACCCGATCCGAACGCGCCGCCCGCGCCCGGGAGTTCGAGGACTTCGTCGCGGGGGCGGCGGGGCGGCTGCTGCACGTCGCGACGCTGCTCACCGCCGAGACCCGGATCCGGAACCCGTACGCCCAGGAGCTCCTCGCCGCCGCCCTCGCCCACGCCTACGCGGTCCGCGAGCGGGGCCACGACGAGGATCCGTACGCGCTGACCCGCGACGGCCTCGCGCTGCGCTTCGCCCGGACCGCCCGGCGGCACCGGACCGGCCGGGGCGGGATCCTCGGCGCGCTCACCCCGACGGAACGGCTCGTGCTGGTGCTCTGCCTGTACGAGGGCGTGCCCGAGGAGCAGGCCGGCGCGCTGCTCGGGCTGCCGGAGGCCCGGGTCCGGGCGGTGTGCGCCCGCGCGGTGGCCCGGATGAGGAGCCGTACGGGGAAGGGGGCCGCCGCGTGAGGCAGGGGGACAAGGAGGCGGCCGTCCGGCGGCTGCTCGACACGCCCCATCCGCCCGTCCCCGGCGACCTGGCGGCGCGCGCCGCGGCCCGGGGCGACCGGGCGCGGCGGCGGGAGCGGACGCTGCGGCGGACCGGCGGGGCGCTGGCCGGGATCGCCGCGCTCGCCTTCTCGCTGTGGGCGGCGGAGGCCCGGCCCTGGGAGCCGCCGCCGGCCGCGACGACGCCGCCGTTCGCCGGGCCCTGAGGACGGTTCTAGCCTGGAAGGAGGGGCCGGTCGGAACACCATCACGGGAGGCCGACATGACCAGGAAGGCCGCCGACTGCCGGGACACCCCGAGCGTGTCGGGCTGCACCCTCTACATCTCGGGCGAGGAGGAGGAGGTCGTCCGCGCCGCGACCGAGCACGCGGTCTCCGTCCACGAGCACGCGGACTCCCCGGAGCTGCGGACGGAGGTGCGGGCGAGCCTGAAGGACGCGCTGCCCGGGACCTGAAAGGCCCGCCCGGGGACCCGGACCGTCCGCCCGGGACCTCGGGCGGTCGGGCGGGCCCGGGGTCCGGGGGCGGGCCGCCCCCGGGCCCCCTGCGCGCGTCAGCCCAGCGCCTCGCGCAGGTCGGCGATCAGGTCGTCGACGTTCTCGATGCCGACGGAGAGGCGGACCAGGTCGGCCGGGACCTCCAGGGCCGAACCGGCGACGCTGGCGTGCGTCATCCGGCCCGGGTGCTCGATCAGCGACTCGACGCCGCCCAGGGACTCGCCCAGGGTGAAGAGCTTCGCGCGGTCGCAGACGCCGACCGCCGCCTCCTCGCCGCCCTCGACGCGGAAGGAGATCATGCCGCCGAAGGACCTCATCTGCTTGGCGGCGACCTCGTGGCCCGGGTGCTCGGCCAGGCCCGGGTAGAGGACCTGGGTGACCTTCGGGTGCCGGGTGAGGAAGTCCGCGACCTTCGTCGCGTTCTCGCTGTGCCGGTCCATGCGCACGGCGAGGGTCTTGATGCCGCGCAGCACGATCCACGAGTCGAACGGGCCGGCCACCGCGCCCATCGCGTTCTGGTGGTACGCCAGCTCCTCGCCGAGCTCCGCGTCGGCCGCGATCAGGGCGCCGCCGACGACGTCCGAGTGGCCGCCCATGTACTTGGTGAGGGAGTGCACGACGACGTCCGCGCCGAGCGCCAGCGGCTGCTGGAGGTAGGGCGAGGCGAAGGTGTTGTCGACGACCAGCTTCACCCCGGCCTGGCGGGCCACGCCCGCGACGGCCTCGATGTCGGTGATGCCGAGCAGCGGGTTCGACGGCGTCTCGACCCAGATGAGCTTGGTGCGGTCGTTGACGGCGGCCCGGACGGAGTCGACGTCCGAGGTGTTCGCCACGGAGAAGTCGACGCCCCAGCGCTGCACGACCTTGGCGAAGAGGCGGAAGGTGCCGCCGTACGCGTCGTTCGGGATGACCACGTGGTCGCCCGGCGCGAGGAGGGTGCGCAGCAGGCAGTCCTCGGCGGCCAGGCCGGAGGCGAAGGCGAGGCCGCGCCGGCCGCCCTCCAGCGCCGCGAGGTTCTCCTCCAGGGCGGTACGGGTCGGGTTGGCGCTGCGGCTGTACTCGTAGCCGCCGCGGAGTCCGCCCACACCGTCCTGCTTGTAGGTGGACACCTGGTAGATGGGCGGGACGACCGCGCCGGTCAGCGGGTCGGCGGTGTTGCCCGCGTGGATGGCGCGGGTCTCGAAGTTCTGGTGGTTGTGCTGGTCGCTCATGGTCAGGAGCGTAGTGCCGGGGCCGGTCCGCCGCCGCGATTCGTCCACAGGAGCGGCGTGGGCGGGCGGAGTTCGGGCGGTTGTCCACAGGTCGGTCCCGGCCCGGTCGCCCGCGGGCGGCGTCCTGGACAATGGACGCATGGAGATTCTCTGGTTCCTGATCGCCCTGGGCCTGCTCTTCGGCGTCCTCGGCCCCTATCTGCTGCGCCGCCGCGGCGGCGGCATCCGGCAGGTCGCGCCCGGCACGCCCGACGCCGCCGACCCGGAGGCGTACGGCTTCGTCCGGCAGGAGGAGCTGGACGTGCGGCTCCCCGGGGCGGACCGGGATCTCCTCGACGTCCTCGACGTCGTGCAGGCCACCCAGGACTGGCGGGCCGCGGCCCAGCTCCTCGCCGGCACGGAGAAGGAGGGCGAGGTCCGCTGGCAGCGCGTCCAGGCCTTCGCCGGCGCGGCCTCCCTGGAGCTCGCGTCGAAGCCGGGCGTGGGCGGGGCCTGGCTGCGCGCCTGGCGCGCCGACGCCCCGAAGGACCCCGGCGCGGCCGCCGTGCACGCGGAGTTCCTGGTGCAGCAGGCGTGGCGCTCCTCGGCGGCCGGCACCGACGACTTCCGGATCATCCTGGAGGAGGCCCGGAAGGTCGCCGAGGAGGCGGCGCTCCTCGCTCCCGGCGACCCCGTCCCGTACATCACGCAGCTGGCGGTGGCGCGCGGCCTCGGCTATCCGCACGAGCAGTTCGACCAGGTGTGGGCGAAGGTCATCGACCGCGCGCCGCAGCACATGGGGGCGCACCTGGCGGCGCTGCACTACTGGTGCGAGAAGTGGCACGGCTCGCGCGAGGAGGCCGACCACTTCGCGACGACGGCCGCCGCCCGGGCGCCGCGCGGCTCGCTGCTCGCCGCGCTGCCGCTCTTCGCGGTCTTCGAGCACGTGCCGGACGTGGTGCTGGTGCAGGACTTCTACCGCACGGCGGTGGTGAGCCGGGCGATGGAGGGCGCGCTGTACGCGGTGCACTCGGCCCGCCCCGACGACCCGATGCTGGCGCACGTGCGGCACCTGCTCGTGTGGTTCCTGGTGCGCGGGGAGCGCTGGGCGGAGGCGATGCAGCAGCTGGTGCGGGTGGACGGCCACGTGGGCGCGCTGCCGTGGACCCTGAGCGGCGACCCGGCCGCCGACTACACCCTGCACCGGAACCTGGCGGTGGCGGGGTACGAGGCGAACGGCGGGAGCCCGGCGACGCTGCGGCACTGAACCGACGGGGCCCGGCGGGGGTCCCACGGGGCCCGCCGGCCCCCGCGCGGGGAACACCGGTCCGCGGGCCGGTGTTGTGCGGACTGCCGAACCGTGCCGAGGAGAGATGCAGCATGTTCCTGTCCCGCACCCCCGTCCTGCCCACTCCGGAGCAGGCCCTGCGCGGCCGTCCGGAGCCGGAGTTCTCCGTCCCCGAGCGCCACACGGTGCTCGGCACCCCGCTGCTCGGCCCGTACCCGGAGGGCCTGGAGGTCGCCGACTTCGGCCTCGGCTGTTTCTGGGGCGCCGAGCGGAAGTTCTGGCGGACCGAGGGCGTCTGGACGACGCTCGTCGGCTACCAGGGCGGCCACACGCCGAACCCGGTGTACGAGGAGGTCTGCTCGGGCCTCACCGGGCACGCCGAGGTCGTGCGGGTCGTCTTCGACCCGGCGCGGGTGTCGTACGAGTCCCTGCTGAAGGTCTTCTGGGAGGCGCACGACCCGACGCAGGGCTTCCGCCAGGGCAACGACGTGGGCACCCAGTACCGCTCCGCCGTCTACACCCACTCCCCCGCCCAGGCGGCAGCGGCCGAGGCGTCCCGGGCCGCCTACCAGCGGGTCCTGACGGCCGCAGGCCACGGGGAGATCACCACCGGGGTGCTCCCCGCCGCCGGCCGTCCCTTCTACCCGGCCGAGGGCTACCACCAGCAGTACCTGGACAAGAACCCGGCGGGCTACTGCGGCATCGGCGGCACGGGCGTCTCGTGCCCGGTCGGGGTGGCGCCGGCGGAGTAGGCGGCGCGCAGGGCCGCGGCCGTCGCGGCCGGCGCGTACCCCTCCGGGGTGCCGTCGACCAGCAGGACGTCGCCCGCCATGTGGCGGGTCCGCAGGGGCAGCAGGGCCTGGTACGGCTCGGAGTCGTACCAGGCCCTCGCCTCGTCGTAGGACGGGAAGGCGATGACGACGACGGCGCCCGGCCACTCCCCTTCGAGCACCTCGCGGCGGGGCGCCCCGTGCACGAGGAAGCGCCCGCCGAAGGGGTCCAGGGTGGCCTGGATCCCCTCCATGTAGTCGAGCACCTCGGGGTCGAGGACGGGCTTCGGGCTCAGGTTCGCCATCGCGTAAGCGGTCATGGGAACAGCGTGGCGGGGTGCGGCGGCGGGGTCGATTACCCCGGAGGTCATCCTCCGGCGGCGGGGCGGGCGCGGAGGGCGAGGCGGGCGGGGGCGGTCCGGTACGTCTCCAGCGCCTCGGCCAGGCGGCCGTCCCGGTGGAGGGCGGCCACCAGGCGTTCGCGGTCGGGGCGGCCGGCTTCGGCGAGGGCGGGGGAAAGGTGGCGCGCGGGCTGTGCACCGTGGACGGGACGTACGCGCTGGAGGTCTCGGCCACCGGCCACAAGACCCCGGGGCCCGCTGCACGGCTCGGTCGAGCCGCTGTGCGACAAGGCGTCCTGAGCGCGGCGGGCACGGGAAGGGCCCCCTCCGGAGCGGAGGGGGCCCTTGCCGTGGATCGGGGGGCGGATCAGGCCGCCGAGCCGGCCTTCCAGGCGGACCAGTCCATGTTCCAGCCGTTGAGGCCGTTGTCGGGGGCGATCGTCTTGTCCTTGGAGTTCTTGACGATCACGACGTCACCGATCATCGACTGGTCGTAGAACCAGGCGGCCATCTGATTGGGGTCGCCGGCGCCCTTGACGTCGGCGAGGCCCACGCAGCCGTGGCTGGTGTTGACGGAGCCGAAGATGGAGCGGGAGCCCCAGTAGTTGCCGTGGATGAAGGTGCCGGAGGTGGACAGGCGCATGGCGTGCGGCACGTCCTTGATGTCGTACTCGCCCTTGCCGTCGGAGTCGGTGAAGCCGACGGTGGCGCCGTTCATCCGGGTCTCCTTGAACTTCTCGGAGATCACCATCTCGCCGTTGTAGGTGGTGTTCTCCGGGGAGCCGGCGGAGATCGGGATGGTGCGCAGGACCTTGCCGTCGCGCACGACCGTCATCGTCTTCTTCTCGACGTCGACGGTGGAGACCTGGCTGCGGCCGACCTTGAAGGTGACGGTCTTCTGCTGGACGCCGAAGACGCCGTCGGCGCCCTCGACGCCGTCGAGGTCGAGCTTCAGGGTGACCGTCGAGCCGGCCTTCCAGTAGTCGTCCGGGCGGAAGTCGAGGCGGGTCGAGTTGAACCAGTGCCCGACGACCTCCTGGCCGGAGCTGGAGGAGACCTTGATGCCGCCCTGGACGGCCTTCTTGTCGGTGATCGCCTTGTTGAAGTTGATCGAGACCGGCATGCCCACGCCGACGGTCGAGCCGTCCTCGGGGGTGAAGTTGCCGATGAAGCTGTTCTCCTTCGACACGGTGGTGAAGGAGGAGTTCTCGTGCGCCTCCAGGCCCGCCGCGTCGACGGCGGTGGCGGCGATCTTGTAGACCGTGGCGCGCTCCAGCTGCCCGGCGGGCTTCCAGGAGAGGCCGTCGGCCGCTATCTCGCCCTTGACCTCGGTGCCCTCGGCGGAGGTCATGGTGACCTCGGTGAGCTTGCCCTCGGTGACGGCGACCTTGGCGTCGTTGTTGATGGAGGCGTTCTGCGCGCCGTTCTCCGGCGAGATGGTGATCTGCGCCTTGGAGGTCTTCTGCTCGGCGGCCTCGTCGACCTGGGCCTGTGAGGTGGCGGTGGGCGAACCGGCCGCGGCGCCGGCGTCGTCCCCGTCGTTGCAGGCCGAGAGCACGAGTACGCCGCTGAGCACCGTCGCGGCGGCGGCCAGGCTCCTGCGGTGCTTGCCGACCTTCATCACACGCTTCTCCATCGTCGCCGATTTCCTGTCAATCCATCAGAACACCCATGACACCCCGTCCGGTTCCGGAAGCGGGGGGTTTGTGGGGAACACCACTGATCGACACGCGCGGGGGCCCCTTGCGGTTCCCGGACCGCCGCGACCGGCGCGAAAAGGCCCCGGGACACCGTCCCGGGGCCCGTGGACAGGGGCTCGTCGCCCCTACGGCCGGGTGTCGTCCTCGTCGTGTTCCTCCGCCCCATCTTCCTCGTCGAGGTCCCACTCCATCGCATCGGGGTCGTACTCGACCTCCTCGCTGCTCCAGGCCGCCTGGACGAGCTCGACGCCCGGCAGGTCCCGGACCAGGTCGAAGGGCTCCACCAGGTAGGACAGCGCCTCGGAGGGGTCGCCCTGGACGGCGGTGCGGGCGTGCGCGCGCTCCTCCGCCGGCATGAACTCGTCGGAGTCGATCCGCTCCTCGGCCGCCGCGGTCAGCGCGTCCGCGCCGTCGATCTCCAGGACGATGTCGACGCGGAGCCGGACGTGACGGGTGGTGGTCTCGGCGCCGGTCTGGTTCTCGGGGGTGCTCATGGCTGGGAGCGTAGGCTCCGCCGGGCCCCGGCTTTCCCGCGACCCGCTGGGTTCACTAGCATCTGCGCACCGAGCGGGGGTTCCCGCGGGGCTTTCCGTGAGGGAGATCGAGATCCACGTGTCCGCCGCCCGTCGTCCGCTGCTCACCGCCGCTTCGGCGGGAGCCTTGTTGTGCGCCCTGTGGTTCGTGCCTTCGGCCCACGCCTCCGACGGGGGCGCGGCCGTGCGGGGCGGGGTGACACAACCCTCGGACCGGGACCAGGAGGGGCGGCTCGCGGAGACCGGGGGGCCGGACACGACCGCGTACGTGCTGGGCGGGACGGGGTTCCTCGGGGTGGGGGCGGGGTTCGTGGCGCTGGCGATGCGGCGGCACGGGCGCGCTTCCTGAGCCGGACGCACGCGCGGAGAAGGGCCGTTCCCCTCGGGGGGACGGCCCTTCCCTTCGTACGGGGGCGGGATCAGGCCAGCGGGCCGGTGACCGGCTCCACGGCGGCGACCAGGCGGCCCTCGCGGACGAAGGCGTCGGCGGCGGCCAGGTCGGGGGCGAGGAAGCGGTCGGGGCCGGGCCCCTCGACGCCGGCGGCGCGCAGGGCGTCGATGGCGGCCCGCGAGGCGGGGGCGGGGGTGAGGCCCTCGCGGAGCTCGATGCCGCGGGTGGCGGCGTACAGCTCGACGGCGATGATCCGGGCGAGGTTGCCGACGGCGGTGCGCAGCTTGCGGGCGGCGGACCAGCCCATGGAGACGTGGTCCTCCTGCATCGCCGAGGAGGGGATGGAGTCGGCGGAGGCCGGCACGGCGAGCCGCTTCATCTCGCTGACCAGGGCGGCCTGCGTGTACTGGGCGATCATGAGGCCCGAGTCGACGCCGGCGTCGTCGGCGAGGAAGGGCGGCAGGCCGTGGCTGCGGTTCTTGTCGAGGAGCCGGTCGGTGCGGCGCTCGGCGATGGAGCCGAGGTCGGCGGCGGCGATGGCGAGGAAGTCGAGGACGTACGCGACGGGGGCGCCGTGGAAGTTGCCGTTGGAGCGGACCTCGCCGTTGCCGAGGACGACCGGGTTGTCGACGGCGGCGGCGAGCTCGCGCTCGGCGACGAGGAGGGCGTGGGCCATCGTGTCGCGGCCGGCGCCGGCGACCTGGGGGGCGCAGCGGATCGAGTAGGCGTCCTGGACGCGGGGGGCCTCGCCGGCCTGGAAGTGGCCGGTGAGGCCGGAGCCCTTGAGGACGGCCAGCATGTTGGCGGCGGAGGCGGCCTGGCCCGGGTGGGGGCGGATGGCGTGCAGCTCGGGTTCGAGGACCTTCTCGGTGCCGAGGAGGGCTTCGAGGGAGAGCGCGGCGGTGACGTCGGCCGACTTGTAGAGGGTGTCGAGGTCGGCGAGGGCCATGATCAGCATGCCGAGCATGCCGTCGGTGCCGTTGAGGAGGGCGAGGCCCTCCTTCTCGCGGAGGACGACGGGCTCGATGCCGGCGGCGGCGAGCAGCTCGCCGGCGGGCCTCACCTCGCCGTCGGGGCCCTCGGCGTCGCCCTCGCCCATGAGCGCGAGGGCGCAGTGGGAGAGCGGGGCGAGGTCGCCGGAGCAGCCGAGGGAGCCGTACTCGTGGACGACCGGGGTGATGCCGGCGTTGAGGACGTCGGCCATGGTCCGCGCGACCTCGGGGCGGACGCCGGTGTGGCCGGAGGCGACGGTCTTGAGGCGCAGGAACATCAGGGCGCGGACGACCTCGCGCTCGACGCGCGGGCCCATGCCGGCGGCGTGCGAGCGGACGATGTTCCGCTGGAGCTGGGTGCGCAGCTCGTGGTCGATGTGCCGGGTGGCGAGGGCGCCGAACCCGGTGGAGACGCCGTAGACGGGCTCGGGCTTGGCGGCGAGCGCGTCGACGACGGCGCGGGCGGCGGCGAGCGCTTCCACGGCCTCGGCCGACAGCTCGACGCGGGCGCCGTGACGGGCGACGGCGATGACGTCCTGCGGGGTCGTGCCGGACGTGCCGAGAACGACTGTCTGCATATCCATATTCAGCACCCTACGGATTGAAGAGCGACCTGTCACTAGGCAATGTGTCACCGGCCCACGCCGGTGCGGACCCTTACCGACACCCGGCGCGTCCCTCACGGCCCGGCAGGCGGCTCCACCGGCGGGGCGTCGCGGAAGCGGCGGCGGTCGCGGGCGCCGGGCGGGGCGTCGGCGAGGCGGACGACGGTGCCGTCACGGCCGGCGACGACCGGCTTCGAGGAGCGGGCGGCCTTGGCCTGGTACTGGGCCGCGTCGGCGAGCCGGAAGAGGCGGCGGGCGGACTTCAGGGGGCCGATGGGGTCGCCGGTGGAGGCGACGCCGCAGGCGACGCCCTCGCCGAGCTCCAGCTCCGCCGCGCGGACGCACAGCTCCTCCGCCACCGCGACGACCTCGTCGGCGGTCGGGCCGACCGCGAGGAGGCAGAACTCGTCGCCGCCCAGGCGGGCGGCGAGGGCACCGGGGAGACGGGCGCCGCAGCGGGAGAGGACGGAGCCGAAGCGTTCGAGGAGGCGGTCGCCGACGGCGTGGCCGTGGGTGTCGTTGACCCGCTTGAGGCCGTTCAGGTCGCAGACGACCAGGCTGACGACGGAGCCGTCCGCGCGGTAGCGCTCGATGGCCTCGTCGAGGTGGGCGTCGACCGCGCGGCGGTTGGCGAGGCCGGTGAGCGGGTCGGTGAAGGCGAGCTTGCGGACCTCCTCCAGGCGCTCGGCCTGGGCGATGCCGGCCGCGGCGACGGCGGCGAGGACGTTGGCGAAGTCGGCGTCGGCCCTGGTGAAAGGTTTCTCCCCGCGCGCCCGGGCCACGTACAGCTCGCCCCACGCGCGTCCGTGCAGCACGATCGGCGCGACCACGCAGCAGCAGCGGCCGCGCCGCCGCAGCCCCTGCACACGGCCGGTGACGACGGGGGCGTCGGCGGTCTCGACCCAGGCGTGCGGCCTGCCGCCGGCCGCCCACCGCTCGTGCAGGAACTCGGTGATCTCGGGGAACTGGTGGACCGGATACGTCTCCGCGTCCGGGAACTCCTCCTCGTCCGCGGCCCGGTCCCCGGCGTTCACCAGCACCCGCAGCCGCCCGTGGTCCCGCTCCCAGACGGACAGCGCGCCGAAGCCCGCGTCCAGTCCCGCGCACGCCCCGAGCGCCGCGGCCCGCCAGAACTCGCGCGGGGTGTGCGCCGCCGCCATCCCCTGCGCCAGCGCCACCACGGCCCGCAGCCGCACGTCCTCTCCCATTCCTCCAGCTTAGGGAGGTTTGATCCGTTTTCCCTTCCGAGACGTCACGGAAAGTCACATTTCATAGAAAACGGGACCAAACAGTCAGAAGACGGCCACAAAGGAACGGGGCCGTCCGGTCACTCGCCGGGCCACTGCGGCTTCCGCTTCTCGTTGAAGGCCGCGACGCCCTCCGCACGGTCGCCGGAGAAGGCCACCGAGCGCCAGGCGCCGTCCTCGACCTCCAGGCCGGCCCGCAGGTCCAGGCCCTGGCCCAGCCGCATCGCCTTCTTCGCGGCGCGCAGCCCGACCGGCGAGTTCGCGGCGATCCGCCCGGCGAGCTCCAGGGCGGCCGTCCTGGCGTCCTGGGCGAGCACGTCCACCAGGCCCAGCTCCGCCGCCTCCGCGGCCTCCACCCGGCGGGCCGTGAAGACCAGCTCGGCGGCGCGCGCGGCGCCCACCCGGCGCGGCAGCAGCTGCGTGCCGCCGCCGCCCGGGATGACGCCGACGGAGACCTCGGGGAGGCCGACGACCGCGGTCGCGTCGGCGACGATCAGGTCGCAGGCGAGCGCCAGCTCGTAGCCGCCGCCGAGGGCGAAGCCGTGCACGGCCGCGACGGTCGGCATGGGCAGCTCCAGGACGCCGGTGTAGGCCGCGCGGGCGGTGGGCCGCTGGCGGACCAGCTCGGCGTCGGTGAAGGAGTTGCGCTCCTTGAGGTCGGCGCCGACGCAGAAGGCGCGGTCGTTCGACGAGGTCAGGACGGTGACGCGGACGTCCCGGTCGGCGGCGAGCGCGTCGCAGGCGGCCGCGAGGGAGCGCGCCATCTCGGAGGAGACCGCGTTCATGGCCTTGGGCCGGTCGAGGACCAGCTCCGCCACGTGCCCCTCCGTGCGGACCAGCACGAACTCACCAAAGCGCTGCTCGGACATACTCCAGACCCTCCCGGTTAACGACGGTTCACATGGTTCACCGGGAGGTGATCCTAGGTGGGGCGGCGGCTCAGGAGCCAGGGCTCCACGACGCCGAGGCCGCGGACGGAGCGCTGCCACATGGGCTGGAGCGCGAAGCGGTACGCGCGCGGGATCCGGCCCTCCTTCTCGGCGCGGGCGGCGTCCTCGGCCGCCTCGGCCTCCGAGACGGGCACCTCGCCGGTCCTGGTCAGCTCCTCGGCGAAGGCGCTGTCCACCAGGACGGCGTCCTTCGGGGCTATCGAGGTGAGCCGGGAGGCCAGGTTCACGGTGGTGCCGAAGACGTCGCCCATCCGGGTCGTGACGGTGCCGAAGGCGATGCCGACCCGCAGCGCCGGCATGGTCTCGTCCTGGCTGAGGGTCTCGATGAGGCGGAGCGCGATCTCGGCGGCGATGCCGGCGTCGTCCGCCGCGTACAGCACCTCGTCGCCGAGGGTCTTGATCAGCCGGCCGCCGTGCGCGGCGACCAGGTCGGCGCAGGTGGTCTCGAACGCCTCGACGAGCTCGCCGAGCTCCTCCTCCTCCAGGCGGCGGGTGAGCCGGGTGAAGCCGACGAGGTCGGCGAAGCCGACGGCGAGCCGGCGGTCGACCATCTCCTCGTCGTCGGCGGCCTGCACGACCCGGCCGGTGGCGGCGGCGAGCTGGCGCCGCCACACGTAGATCAGGAACTCCTCCAGCTCCGGCAGGAGCAGCTCGACCAGCGGGTACGTGACCTCGGTGCGGGTCATGCCGGGCTCGGGCGGCTCGGTCAGGCCCTCCAGGAAGGAATCGATCTGCCATTCGGCCAGTCGGGCGGTGGTCTGCCCGGTGGAGCGGGCCACCTGCACCGCCATCGGCTCGCTGAGCAGCCCGGCCTCGACGAGGCCGGCGAGCCGTCGCAGGGCGAGCACGTCGGCCTCGGTGAGCGCCTTGGCCTGCCCGATGTCGGCGAAGCCCATGGCCCGCCAGAAGCGGGAGGCCAGCTCCATGGAGACGCCCGCGGTGCGGGCGGCCTGGAAGGGGGTGTAGCGGCGGTCGGCGCCGAGGATGAGCTGTTCGAGCCGGATCGCGAGCGGGTCGTCGGTCGGCTCAACCGTGTGGTCGACGGCGTGGTGGGGGGTGGGGTACGCCGAGGGCTCGGCGGCCTCGCCGGTGCCGGGGGCCGCGGCGGCGGCCCTGCCCGTACCGGAGGGGGCTCCCGTGCCGCCGGAAGCGGCCCCGTCCCCGCCGGAGGAGGCGGCGGGGCCCGTGCCGGAGGCGGCCCCGGAGCGGCCGGTGCCCTCGTCGGGCGTCCCGGACGGCTCGGGCGGCCCGGGGCGGTCGTCGCCCGCGTCCGCGTCGTCGACGGTCACCGGCCGCCTCCTGCCCGTTCCCTGCCGCTGCTCACTGTCCTGCCGATCTGTTCGCCTGGATCGCGCTCCACGATACGACAGGTGTGGGCTGGCTCACGCCGGAACGGTTCGGGGTGGTTCAGCCCGCCGCGCGCAGGTGGACGATGTCGCCGGCGCCGACCGCCTCCGTGCCGCCGCCCTCGGTGGCGACGACCAGGCGTCCGTCGCCGTCCAGGTCGGCCGCCTCGCCCTCCAGCGCCCGCTCGCCCGGCAGCTCGGCGCGGATCCGGCGGCCGAGGGTGGAGCAGTGCTCCCGGTAGGCCGCCCGGAGGCCGGAGGCGTCGGGGTCGCCGCCGGCCCGCGTCCACGCCCCGTACCGGTCGGCGAGGGAGCGCAGGACGGCCCGCAGCAGGGTATCGCGGTCGGTGGAGACCGCGCCCGCGAGGAGGAGGGAGCCGGCCGTGGGGACGGGCAGTTCGTCGGCGCGCAGGGAGACGTTGACGCCGAGGCCGACGACGACGCCGTCCTCGCCGGCCCGCTCGGCGAGGATGCCGCCGGCCTTGCGCTCCTCGCCGTCGACGGTGACGAGGAGGTCGTTGGGCCACTTGAGGGAGACGCCGGCGCCCGCGGCCCTGGCCAGGCCGGTGGCGGCGGCCACGCCGGTGAGGAGCGGCAGCCAGCCGAGCCGGTGCGCGGGCACGTCGGGCTTGAGCAGGACGGAGAGGAAGAGGCCGGAGCGGGCCGGGGCGTTCCAGGTGCGGTCGAGCCGGCCCCGTCCGGAGGTCTGCTCCTCGGCGACGAGCACGGCGCCCTCGGGGAGTTCGGCGGCGCGCGCGGCCAGGTCGGAGTTGGTGGACCCGGTGCTCGCGACCACGTCGAGGGAGCTCCACAGCCCGTCCGGGAGGAGCAGGGCCTGGCGCAGGACGCGGGCGTTCAGCGGGGGTCGTTCGAGGTCGGTCCAGGGACCGCCGGAGGCGTGGGAGGACGTCATGCAAGCCAGACTAGGTGTGGCAAAGACCGCAGTGCCGAACCGTATCGCCGTCGATACCCTACGGATCAGTAGGCCTTCAGTAGCCCATTCGCAGTCAACGAACCCCCCGTGACCAGGCAGGGAGCCGCATCCCGATGTCCGAGCCGGCAGAGCAGTACAAGATCGACATTCACACGACCGCGGGCAAGATCGCGGACCTCAGGCGCCGCATCGACGAGGCCACGCACGCCGGTTCGGAGCGGGCGGTGGAGAAGCAGCACGCGAAGGGGAAGCTGACCGCGCGCGAGCGGATCGCGCTGCTCCTCGACGAGGGCTCCTTCGTGGAGCTGGACGAGCTGGCCCGGCACCGGTCGACCAACTTCGGCCTGGAGAAGAACCGGCCGTACGGCGACGGCGTCGTCACCGGCTACGGCACGGTGGACGGCCGTCCGGTGGCCGTGTTCTCGCAGGACTTCACGGTCTTCGGCGGGGCGCTCGGCGAGACGTACGGCCAGAAGATCATCAAGGTGATGGACTTCGCGCTGAAGACCGGCTGCCCGGTCGTCGGCATCAACGACTCCGGCGGCGCCCGCATCCAGGAGGGCGTGAGCGCGCTCGGGATGTACGGCGAGATCTTCCGCCGCAACACCCACGCCTCCGGCGTGATCCCGCAGATCTCGCTGGTCGTGGGCCCGTGCGCGGGCGGTGCGGTGTACTCCCCCGCGATCACCGACTTCACGGTGATGGTGGACCGGACCTCGCACATGTTCATCACCGGGCCGGACGTCATCAAGACGGTGACCGGCGAGGACGTGGGCTTCGAGGAGCTGGGCGGCGCCCGGACGCACAACGCGACGTCGGGCGTGGCGCACCACATGGCCGGGGACGAGAAGGACGCCGTCGAGTACGTGAAGCAGCTGCTCTCGTACCTGCCGTCGAACAACCTCTCGGAGCCGCCGGCCTTCCCGGAGACCGCGGACACCGGGGTGTCGGGCGAGGACCTGGAACTCGACGCGCTGATCCCGGACTCGGCGAACCAGCCGTACGACATGCACAAGGTCATCG
This sequence comes from Streptomyces filamentosus, assembly GCF_014654895.1. GTDB lineage: Bacteria > Actinomycetota > Actinomycetes > Streptomycetales > Streptomycetaceae > Streptomyces > Streptomyces filamentosus. The sequence continues at coordinate 1,726,452 of NZ_BNBE01000001.1, forward strand.
AGCACGTCGTGGACGACGGCGAGTTCCTGGAGACGCAGGCGCTGTTCGCGCCGAACATCCTCACCGGCTTCGGCCGGGTGGAGGGCTTCCCGGTCGGCATCGTCGCGAACCAGCCGATGCAGTTCGCGGGCTGCCTGGACATCGACGCGTCGGAGAAGGCCGCGCGGTTCGTGCGGACCTGCGACGCCTTCAACGTCCCGGTGCTCACCTTCGTGGACGTGCCGGGCTTCCTGCCGGGCGTGGACCAGGAGTACGGCGGCATCATCCGGCGCGGCGCGAAGCTGATCTACGCGTACGCCGAGGCGACCGTCCCGCTGATCACGGTCATCACCCGCAAGGCGTTCGGCGGCGCGTACGACGTCATGGGCTCCAAGCACCTGGGCGCCGACCTGAACCTGGCGTGGCCGACGGCGCAGATCGCCGTCATGGGCGCGCAGGGCGCCGTCAACATCCTGCACCGCCGCACGATCGCGGAGGCGGAGGCGAACGGCGAGGACGTCGAGGCGGTGCGGGCGCGGCTGATCCAGGAGTACGAGGACACCCTGCTCAACCCGTACATCGCGGCCGAGCGCGGGTACATCGACGGGGTGGTCCTCCCGTCCGAGACCCGCTCGCAGATCGTGAAGGGCCTGCGCCAGCTGCGGACGAAGCGGGAATCCCTGCCTCCGAAGAAGCATGGCAACATCCCGCTCTAGCCCGGGGAGGAACAGCACCATGATCAAGGTCGTACGAGGCAATCCGACGCCCGAGGAGCTGGCCGCCGCGCTGGCGGTGGTCCAGGCCCGCGCCGCGGCCGTGGCCGCGGCCGCGCAGGGCGGCGGCCCGGCGGTGCCCGAGGGCTGGTCCGATCCGTCGCGCATCGCCCGCTCGGTCCGGCCCCGGCCGGGCCCGCGGGCCTGGGCGCGGTCCTACTGGCCGGTCTGAACCCCGTGACGTGAGCGAAGGCCGGACCCCGTGTGCGGGGGGTCCGGCCTTCGTCGTGCGCACTCAGCGCCGCCGCAGGAAGAGCGCGGAGGCGAGGGCGGCCGCCGCCACGAGGGCCGCGTTGACGGCGACGGCCCGCGCGATGCCGCCGGGGAGGGCGGCGGCGGTGACGACGACCGCGCTCATGACCGGGGTGCCGAGGGTGATGCCGATCTGCTGGGTCATGGTGGCGATGCCGGTGGCCATGCCCTGCTCGCTGTCGGGGAGACCCGAGGTGGCGGTGACCATGAAGCCGACGATGGCGAGCATGTTGCCGACGCCGCCGGCGAAGGTGGCGGCGAGCAGCAGCCCGTACGTGCTCCGCTCGTCGCCGATGCCGAGGAGGGCGAGGGTGGCGGCGGCCTGGAGGGCGCCGCCGGCGACGAGGGCGGTCCGGGGCGAGAAGCGGCCGAGGAAGCGGGGGGCGAGCAGGCCGCCGAGGACGGTGCCGGCGCCGAGGACGCCGAAGGAGAGGCCGGCGGCGAGCGGGGAGAAGCCGAGCACGTCCTGGAGGTGCAGGGTCATCAGGAAGACCAGCGAGGTCTCGGTGGCGAAGGCGGCGAGGCCGGCGAGGTTGCCCCAGACGACGGTGCGGCGGCGCAGGATCCGCAGCGGGACGAGGGGCGCGGCGGAGCGCCGCTCGACGAGGAGGAAGGCGGTGAGCAGGGCGGCTGCCGCGGCGAGGGGGCCGAGCGTGGCGGGGGCGGTCCAGCCGTGCTCGCCGGCGGCGGTGAGGCCGAGGACGAGGGCGAGCAGGCCGCCGGTGACGGTGACGGCGCCGGGCACGTCGAGCCGGGGCCGGACGGCGGGACGGCTCTCCTTCAGGACGGCGGGGGCGACGAGGAGGACGGCGAGCGCGACCGGCACGTTGATGAGGAAGGCCCAGCGCCAGGAGAGCAGGTCGGTGAGGACGCCGCCGAGGACGGCTCCGGTGGTGAAGCCCGCGGACATCAGGGCGCCGTTGAGGCCGAGGGCCTTGTCGCGGAGCGGGCCCTCGGGGAAGGCGGAGGTGAGCAGGGAGAGCCCGGCGGGGGTGACGGCGGCGGTGGCGAGGCCCTGGGCGACGCGGGCGGCCATGAGGAGTTCGGGGGTGGTGGCGAGGCCGCCGGCGAGGGAGGCGGCGCCGAGGACGGCCATGCCGGCGAGGAAGACGCGGCGGCGGCCGAGGAGGTCGGCGAGGCGGCCGAAGAGGAGGGTGAAGCCGGCGGCGGCGAGGGCGAAGGCGGTGGCGATCCACTGGAGTCCGCCGAGGGAGAAGCCGAGTCCTTCGCCGATGACGGGGAGGGCGACGTTCAGGATCGAGAAGTCGACGGCCAGCATGAACTGGGAGACGAGGAGGACGACGAGGACGAGCCGGGCGCGGCCGTCCATGCGGGTGCCGGGGCGGCCGGGGGCCGCGGAGGCGGGGGGAGCATCGAGCGCAACCATGACAGGACCCCTTAATGGGAAGCCGGTTCCGTTAAGATGAGGGAGACCGTAGCAGACTGCGGCGCCTTAACGGAACAGGAGACCCATTTGAGCGAGAGCCCGTCGGCCGTGCCCGGCACCCAGCGCCCCGGAGGCCGTACCGCCAAGGTCCGCCGGGCGGTCCTCGACGCCACCCAGGAGACCCTCGCCGCGGGCGGCTTCCCCGCCCTGAACATGGACCAGGTCGCCGCCGCCGCGGGCGTCGGCAAGACCACCGTCTACCGCCGCTGGGGCTCCCCCGTCGGCCTGGTCGCCGACCTCCTGCGGGACATGGCCGAACAGTCCCTGCCGGCCGCCGACACCGGCACCCTCGCGGGCGACCTGCGGGCCAACGCCGCCCTCGTGCGGGAGACCCTCACCGACCCCCGGATGGGCGCCGTCTTCCGGGCCGTCATCGCCGCCGCCGCCTTCGACGAGGAGTGCGCCCGGGCCCTGGGCGGCTTCTACCGCACCCGGCTCGCCGAGTGGGCGGTCGTCGCGGAGCGGGCGGCGGCCCGGGGCGAACTGCCCGCCGGCACCGACCCGCTGGAGCTGCTGCGGGCCGTCTCGGCGCCGCTCTACTACCGGGCCGTCGTCAGCCAGGAGGAGCCGACCCCCGCCGACGCCGAGCGGGCCGCCGCGGCCGCCCTCGCCGCCGCCCGGGCGGGCGCGTACGCCCCCTGAGCGGCGGCGACGCGGTTGAGCGGGTCCGCCCCGTGGCGCTTGAGTATCCGTACTCAGGCGCCACGGGCGTCCCCCGGCGCACCATCGGAGGCATGCTGTGGTCGGACCCGGAGAACAAGACGCCCAAGTTCCTGCGCGAGGCGCAGGAGCGCCTGCGCAGAACGGGCGTACTGCTGGCGCTGGCCATGGTCGTCCTGATGCTCGTGGCGGGCGGTCGCTGAGTACGCTGCCCCCATGACTGCTGATCACCAGGGCGCCGCGCCGCGCCGCCTCGTCCTCGCCTCCGCCTCGCCCGCCCGGCTCGGTCTGCTCCGGCAGGCCGGTCTCGCGCCGGAGGTGATCGTCAGCGGGGTGGACGAGGACAAGGTCCACGCGCCGACCCCGGCGGAGCTCGCACTGGCGCTCGCCGAGGCCAAGGCGGCGCACGTCGCGGCCCGGCCGGAGGTGAGCGGCGCGCTGGTGATCGGCTGCGACTCGGTGCTCGAACTCGACGGGAAGGCGCTGGGCAAGCCGGCCGACGCCGCCGAGGCGACGGCCCGCTGGCACGCCATGCGGGGCCGGGTCGGCGTCCTCCAGACCGGCCACTGCGTGTACGACACGGAGGCCAAGCGGTACGAGTCGGCGACGGCGGCCACGGTCGTGCGGTTCGGCGAGCCGACGGACGCGGAGATCGCGGCGTACGTCGCGAGCGGCGAACCGCTGCACGTGGCGGGCGCGTTCACGCTGGACGGCCGGTCGGCGCCGTTCATCGAGGGCATCGACGGCGACCCGGGGAACGTGATCGGCCTGTCGCTGCCGCTGCTGCGCCGGCTGCTCGCGAAGCTGGACGTGGGCATCACCGACCTCTGGGCCTGAGGGGCCCGGGGCTCCTGAGCCCGCGTCAGGCTCCGGCGGGCTCCGGGGTCTCGGCGGGCTTCGCCGCCGCCGGGGCCGCGGGCTCCTTGCCGTACGCCACCAGGGTGAGCACGACGAGTCCGACGACGGTCATCAGGGCGGCGAAGGCGGTCCAGCCGACCAGGCCGACCGCGACGGCCCCGAGGAGGCCGTGGACGACCGCGCAGCCGATGAGCAGTCCCCGGCCGAGACGGCCGGGGCGGCGGTCGCGGACGCCCGCGAGGAGGGCGACGAGGGAGCAGAGCGCGAGGGCGAGGCCGGAGGCGATGCCGAGGGCCCAGGTGCCGGTGACCATGTGGTCGGGATCGAGGCCGTCGAGCGACATGGACTGGATCTCCACGAACCGGGCCATGACCGCGTTGAGTCCGACGACGGCGGGCGCCTCCACGAGGAGGACGGCGGCCGTGACGAGTGCGATCGGTCTGCGGGCCACCTCGGCCACCCCCTGGATTCACCTGTTACCTGCAGTACGGTCGACAGCGCGAAGGCTACTGGCCGGTAAACCCCTGGACAAGAGTTCGGACCGAACGGGCGGAGGGGGTCGGTCCGGCAAAGAATCATGGAGTCGTTCGTAGGGACCCGACAAAGAAACCCGAACGGCGACTGGCCCCACGAACAGAGACCTGCGCCACACCTCGGAGCTACTGTGCCGTAAAGGAACCCTGCGTACCGTGGTGCGACAAGGGATTTCACGACCCGAGCGAGCCTCGAAGCACACTCCGTGTGGGCAAGCTCACCCGTGGGGGCAGGTCGAGGCGCCGTGTCGGCAGTCCCTAAACTCAGCTTGTTTCAAGGAGGGAGCCATCGTGCGCAAGGTGCTCATCGCCAACCGTGGCGAAATCGCTGTTCGTGTCGCCCGTGCCTGCCGGGATGCCGGGATCGCCAGCGTAGCCGTCTACGCGGAGCCGGACCGGGACGCTCTGCACGTCCGTGCGGCCGACGAGGCGTTCGCCCTGGGCGGTGACACCCCGGCGACCAGCTACCTGGACATGGGCAAGGTCCTGCAGGCCGCGAAGGACTCGGGGGCGGACGCGATCCACCCCGGTTACGGCTTCCTCTCGGAGAACGCGGAGTTCGCCCAGGCCGTGATCGACGCCGGTCTGACGTGGATCGGCCCGCCGCCGCAGGCCATCCGCGACCTCGGTGACAAGGTCGCGGCCCGGCACATCGCCCAGCGCGCCGGTGCCCCGCTGGTGGCGGGCACCCCGGACCCGGTCTCGGGTGCGGACGAGGTCGTCGCCTTCGCCGAGGAGCACGGTCTGCCGATCGCGATCAAGGCGGCGTTCGGCGGCGGCGGGCGTGGCCTGAAGGTCGCCCGCACCCTCGAAGAGGTCCCGGAGCTGTACGACTCCGCCGTCCGCGAGGCCGTCGCCGCGTTCGGGCGGGGCGAGTGCTTCGTCGAGCGGTACCTGGACAAGCCGCGTCACGTGGAGACGCAGTGCCTGGCCGACCAGCACGGCAACGTGGTGGTGGTCTCGACGCGTGACTGCTCGCTCCAGCGCCGGCACCAGAAGCTCGTCGAGGAGGCCCCGGCGCCGTTCCTGACGGAGGAGCAGAACGCGCAGCTGTACGCGGCGTCGAAGGCGATCCTGAAGGAGGCCGGCTATGTCGGCGCCGGCACGGTCGAGTTCCTGGTCGGCATGGACGGCACGATCTCCTTCCTGGAGGTGAACACGCGTCTGCAGGTGGAGCACCCGGTGACCGAGGAGGTCACGGGCATCGACCTGGTCCGGGAGATGTTCCGGATCGCGGACGGTGAGGAGCTCGGGTACGGCGACCCGGCCATGCGCGGTCACTCCTTCGAGTTCCGTATCAACGGCGAGGACCCGGGCCGCAACTTCCTCCCGGCCCCGGGCACGGTCACCCTCTTCCAGCCGCCGTCCGGTCCGGGTGTCCGCCTGGACGCGGGTGTGGAGTCCGGCAGCGTGATCGGCCCGGCGTGGGACTCGCTGCTCGCGAAGCTGATCGTGACGGGTGCGACGCGTGAGCAGGCGCTCCAGCGTGCCGCGCGTGCGCTGGCCGAGTTCAGGGTCGAGGGCATGGCGACGGCCATCCCGTTCCACCAGGCGGTCGTGGTCGACCCGGCGTTCACCGCGGACCCGTTCCGGGTCCACACCCGGTGGATCGAGACGGAGTTCGTCAACGAGATCAAGCCGTTCGCCCCGGCCGGCGCGGAGGCGGAGGACGACGAGGCGGGCCGCGAGACGATCGTGGTCGAGGTCGGCGGGAAGCGCCTGGAGGTGTCCCTGCCGTCGAGCCTGGGCATGACCCTGGCCCGCACGGGTCTGGCCGCCGGCGCGAAGCCGAAGCGCCGGGCGGCGAAGAAGTCAGGCCCGACCGCGTCGGGCGACACCCTGGCCTCGCCGATGCAGGGCACGATCGTGAAGGTCGCGGTCGAGGAGGGCCAGGAGGTCCAGGAGGGCGACCTGATCGTCGTCCTGGAAGCCATGAAGATGGAACAGCCCCTCAACGCCCACAAGTCCGGCACCGTCACCGGTCTCAACGCCGAGGTCGGCGCGTCGGTCACCTCCGGCGCCGGCATCTGCGACATCAAGGCCTGACCACGGACCGGTGACGGTCCGGCAGTCCGGCAGGAGGGCCCGCGGGCAGCCGCCTGGGGGCCCTTCGCCGTACCTGCGGGAAGGCACGGGCGAGGGGGCGGGGCGGCGGCGCACCGCGTACGAGCGCGTGGGGGCGCGTCCGGAGTCGTACGGGTGAGGGGCGCGGGGCCGTACGGGGACGGCTCAGGCGCGTAACGGGTGCGGGGCGGTGCGGAGGCGGGTCACGGGCTCAGCGGCGGCGCAGGTCCGCGACGCGGGCCGTGCGCTCCATCGGGTCGGCGCCCATGCCGGGGGCGGGGCCGCGGTACTGGCCCGTGGGGATCCGGCCGCCGCGCTGGACGGGCAGCGGCACGTCGCGGCGCCGGACGCCCGGCGGCAGCTGCTCGCCGGCGGGGGCGCCGCCCTGGCCGGTGCCGGCCACGGCGATCTGCACGCCCTGGTCGGCGAGGGCCTGGAGCTCGGAGGCGGCCCGCTCGTCGTGGGCGGGCGGCTCGTCGGTGACCAGGCGGGTGATCACGTCCGTCGGCACCGTCTGGAACATGGTGTCGGTGCCGAGCTTGGTGTGGTCGGCGAGGACCACGACCTCGGCCGCCGCCTGCACCAGCGCCCGGTCCACGCTCGCGGAGAGCATGTTGGACGTGGAGAGGCCGCGCTCGGCGGTGAGCCCGCTGCCCGAGAGGAACGCGCGGGAGACCCGCAGCCCCTGGAGCGACTGCTCGGCCCCGCTGCCCACCAGGGCGTAGTTGGAGCCGCGCAGGGTGCCGCCCGTCATGACGACCTCGACGCGGTTGGCGTGCGCGAGGGCCTGGGCGACGAGCAGCGAGTTGGTGACCACGGTGAGGCCGGGCACCCGGGCGAGCCGGCGGGCCAGCTCCTGGGTGGTGGTCCCGGCTCCGACGACGATGGCCTCGCCCTCTTCGACGAGGCTCGCGGCCACGTCGGCGATGGCCGTCTTCTCGGCGGTCGCGAGATGGGATTTCTGCGGGAAGCCGGATTCTCGCGTGAATCCGCCCGGCAACACCGCACCGCCGTGCCGGCGGTCGAGGAGTCCTTCTGCCTCCAGCGCCCGTACGTCACGACGCACGGTCACTTCGGAGGTCTGGACGACGCGGGCGAGCTCGCGGAGCGACACGGCCCCATTGGCTCGCACCATTTCGAGGATCAACTGGCGACGTTCTGCAGCGAACACGAAACTGACAGTAACGTGCACCGCCTTCGGTTTTCAGCACTATGCGCCGGATTGCGGAAGATGCACACGGGCGGGGTCCCCAAGTGGTATGGAGAACCCCGCCCTTGATCCGTGCCGGGCCTGGACTATGCCCCGTCTTGCCGGGGCTTGTCCGAGTCGGTGAACCGTTCCCGCAGGCGGGGGCGGTGATGACCGCCCCCGGCGCCGCCGGGTGACGGTCCGTCAGCCCTCGTCCGCGGTCTTTCGGGTGTGCAACTGCCGTGCCACTTCCGCGATCGAGCCCGACAGGGAGGGGTACACGGTGAAAGCATTTGCGATCTGTTCGACCGTCAGATTGTTGTCGACCGCGATCGAGATCGGGTGGATCAGCTCGCTCGCCCGGGGGGCGACGACGCAGCCGCCGACCACGATGCCGGTGCCGGGACGGCAGAAGATCTTCACGAAGCCGTCGCGGATGCCCTGCATCTTGGCGCGGGGGTTGCGCAGCAGCGGAAGCTTGACGACCTTGGCGTCGATCTTGCCCGCGTCCACGTCGGCCTGGGTGTAGCCGACGGTGGCGATCTCGGGGTCGGTGAAGACGTTCGAGGAGACCGTCTTCAGGTTGAGCGGGGCCACCGCGTCGCCGAGGAAGTGGTACATCGCGATCCGGCCCTGCATGGCGGCGACCGAGGCGAGCGCGAAGACGCCCGTGACGTCGCCGGCCGCGTACACGCCGGGGGCGGAGGTGCGGGAGACCCTGTCGGTCCAGATGTGGCCGGACTCCTTGAGCCTGACCCCGGCCTCCTCCAGGCCCATCCCGGCGCTGTTCGGGATGGCGCCGACGGCCATCAGGCAGTGGGTGCCGGAGATGACCCGGCCGTCCGACAGGGTGACCTCGACCCGGTCGCCGACCCGCTTGGCGGACTCGGCGCGGGAGCGGGCCATGACGTTCATGCCGCGGCGGCGGAAGACGTCCTCCAGGACGGCGGCGGCGTCCGGGTCCTCGCCGGGCAGGACGCGGTCGCGGGAGGAGACGAGCGTGACGCGGGAGCCGAGCGCCTGGTAGGCGCCGGCGAACTCCGCGCCGGTCACGCCGGAGCCGACCACGATGAGCTCCTCCGGGAGCTCCTTGAGGTCGTAGACCTGCGTCCAGTTCAGGATCCGCTCGCCGTCCGGCTTGGCGTCGGGGAGCTCGCGGGGGTGGCCGCCGGTCGCGATCAGCACGGCGTCGGCGGTCAGCGTCTCCTCGGTGCCGTCGGCCGCGGTGACGACCACCTGGCGGGAGCCGTCCACGGCCTGGCGGCCGGAGAGCCGGCCCCGGCCGCGCAGCACGCGGGCGCCGGCCCGGGTGACGGAGGCGGTGATGTCGTGCGACTGGGCGAGCGCGAGGCGCTTCACCCGTCGGTTGACCTTGCCGAGGTCCACGCCGACGACGCGGGCGGCCTGCTCCACGTGCGGGGTGTCGTCCGCCACGATGATGCCCAGCTCCTCGTAGGAGGAGTCGAAGGTGGTCATCACCTCGGCGGTGGCGATCAGGGTCTTGGAGGGGACGCAGTCGGTCAGGACGGACGCGCCGCCGAGGCCGTCGCAGTCCACGACGGTCACCTCCGCGCCGAGTTGGGCGCCCACCAGGGCCGCCTCGTATCCGCCGGGTCCGCCGCCGATGATCACGATCCGGGTCACTGGGATCTACGCCTCGCGCTCTCGTTCTGCCGGGGGTGTGCGGCCCCCGCTGGGTTGCGGTGCGTACGCCATTGTCCCGCACGCCTCAAGTGCGTACCCCATTGTCCCGCACGCGGCGCACTCCCTCGCGCCGGGGCCGGGAACACCCGGGGAAAGTTCCGGGAGAGCCGGAGGGGGAAGGGGGCGCCGGGGCCCCGGAGGCCGGGTCCGCGAGGCCCGGGAGCCGGGTCCCCGCGCCCCCGGCCCCCCCTGCGGCCGGGGGCGCGGGGGTCCCCCGTACGGCCGCCACCTCGGCGTTCGCGGGTTGGCCGGGTCCCTCCCGTACCCTCGGTGCCATGTCGCTCTACGCCGCCTACGCCGGCAACCTCGACGCGCGGCTGATGAGCCGCCGCGCCCCGCACTCCCCCCTGCGCGGCACCGGCTGGCTGAACGGCTGGCGGCTCACCTTCGGCGGGGAGCAGATGGGCTGGGAGGGGGCGCTCGCCACCCTCGTCGAGGCCCCCCGCCAGCAGGTCTTCGTGGCCCTCTACGACATCGCCCCGATGGACGAGGACTCCATGGACCGCTGGGAGGGCGTCGGGCTCGACATCTACCGGCGGATGCGGGTCCGGGTGCACACCCTCGACGGCGACGAGCCCGCCTGGGTGTACGTGCTCAACGCCTACGAGGGCGGCCTGCCGTCCGCCCGCTACCTCGGCGAGGTCGCCGACGCGGCCGAGTCCGCGGGAGCTCCGCACGACTACGTCATGGAGCTCCGCAAGCGGCCCTGCTGAAAGCGGGACGGCGGCGGATTCGTCGGAAACGACAAGACAACGATCGCATGTCCGTCCGCACTGTCATCTACGCGCGTAGGAATTCTCCGGCTAGGCTTCTTCGGACACGAATTCCGTCCGGGGACACCCCCCTCGGACCCCCTCCCCGAGGCGAGAAGAGCCAGTGAACGCTACTGCCACCCCGTACGAGGCCGCCGAGGCCGCGGCCGCGCGCCTGCGCGAGCTCACCGGAGTCGAGACCCACGACGTCGCCCTGGTCATGGGCTCCGGCTGGGCCCCGGCCGTCGACGCCCTGGGCGCCCCCGAGGCCGAGTTCCCGGTGACCGACCTCCCCGGCTTCCCGCCGCCGGCCGTCGAGGGCCACGGCGGCAAGGTCCGCTCGTACAAGATCGGCGAGAAGCGCGCCCTGGTCTTCCTCGGCCGCACCCACTTCTACGAGGGCCGCGGCGTCGCCGCCGTCGCGCACGGCGTCCGCACCGCCGTCGCCGCCGGCGTGAAGACCGTCGTCCTCACCAACGGCTGCGGCGGCCTCCGCGAGGGCATGCGCCCCGGCCAGCCGGTCCTCATCAGCGACCACATCAACCTCACCGCCGCCTCCCCCATCGTCGGCGCGAACTTCGTCGACCTCACCGACCTGTACTCGCCGCGGCTGCGGGCGCTGTGCAAGGAGGTCGACGAGACGCTGGAGGAGGGCGTGTACGTCCAGTTCCCCGGCCCCCACTACGAGACGCCCGCCGAGATCAACATGGTCCGCGTCATGGGCGGCGACCTCGTCGGCATGTCCACCGTCCTGGAGGCCATCGCCGCGCGCGAGGCCGGTGCGGAGGTGCTCGGCATCTCGCTCGTCACCAACCTGGCGGCGGGGCTCTCCGGCGAGCCGCTGAACCACGAGGAGGTCCTCCAGGCGGGGCGCGACTCCGCGGCGCGGATGGGCGAACTGCTGACGCGGGTGCTGGACCGGATCTGACGCGCCGGGGCGGGCGCGGGGAGGCCGGACCGCCGCGCGGGGCCTCTCCCCCGCCCCGCCCCTTCCCGGAACCGGGGCTCCGCCCCGTTACGCGCCCCCTCCTCCCGGGGAGAAGGAACGGACCCGCTCGAATCCCGTCGTACATCGAGCCGCACACCGAGTCGTACACCGAAAGGCACACCACCGTGACGCAGGACGATCTCCTCGCCCGGGCCCAGGCCTGGCTCGCCGAGGACCCCGACAGCGAGACCCGCGACGAACTGGCCGCGCTGATCGAGAGCGGGGACCGGGCGGCGCTGGCCGCGCGGTTCGCCGGGACGCTGCAGTTCGGCACCGCGGGGCTCCGCGGGGAGCTGGGCGCGGGGCCGATGCGGATGAACCGGGCCGTGGTGATCCGGGCCGCCGCGGGTCTCGCCGCGTACCTGAAGGCGCAGGGGCAGACCGGCGGGCTGGTCGTCATCGGGTACGACGCCCGCTACAAGTCCGAGGACTTCGCCCGGGACACCGCCGCCGTGATGACGGGCGCCGGGCTGCGCGCCGCGCTGCTGCCCCGGCCGCTGCCGACGCCGGTCCTGGCGTACGCCATAAGGCACCTGGGGGCCGTCGCGGGCGTCGAGGTGACCGCGAGCCACAACCCGCCGCGGGACAACGGCTACAAGGTGTACCTGGGCGACGGTTCGCAGATCGTGCCGCCGGCCGACGCCGGGATCGCGGCCGAGATCGACGCGGTGCGGGCGCTGGCGGACGTGCCCCGGCCCGAGGACGGCTGGGAGGTGCTCGGCGAGGAGGTCCTGGAGGCGTACCTGGCCCGTACGGACGCCGTCCTGACGCCCGGCTCGGCGCGCGGCGCGCGGACCGTCTACACGGCGATGCACGGCGTCGGGAAGGACGTCCTGACGGCGGCCTTCGCCCGGCACGGCTTCCCGCCGCCCGCGCTGGTCGCGGCGCAGGCGGAGCCGGACCCGGCGTTCCCGACCGTGGCCTTCCCGAACCCGGAGGAGCCGGGGGCCATGGACCTGGCCTTCGAGGCGGCCCGGGCGGTGGACCCCGATCTGGTCATCGCCAACGACCCGGACGCCGACCGCTGCGCCGTGGCCGTGCCGGACGCCTCCGCCGAGGGCGGCTGGCGGATGCTGCGCGGCGACGAGGTGGGCGCGCTGCTCGCCGCGCACCTGGTGCACAAGGGCGCGCGGGGCGTCTTCGCCGAGTCGATCGTCTCGTCCTCGCTGCTCGGGCGGATCGCCGAGGCGGCCGGCGTGGGGTACGAGGAGACGCTGACCGGCTTCAAGTGGATCGCCCGCGTCGAGGGGCTGCGGTACGGGTACGAGGAGGCGCTCGGCTACTGCGTGGACCCGGAGGGCGTCCGCGACAAGGACGGCATCACGGCGGCGCTGCTCGTCGCCGAGCTGGCCTCGGAGCTGAAGGAGCGGGGCCGGACGCTGACGGACCTGCTCGACGACCTGGCGGTGGAGCACGGGCTGCACGCCACGGACCAGCTGTCGGTGCGGGTGGAGGACCTCGGGATCATCGCGGCCGCGATGGCCGCGCTGCGCGAGAAGCCCCCGGTGCGGCTCGCGGGGCTGACCGTGGTCTCGGCGGAGGACCTGACGAAGGGCACGGAGTCGCTGCCGCCGACGGACGGGCTGCGCTACCACCTGGACGGCGACTACAGGGCCCGGGTGATCGTCCGCCCGTCGGGCACGGAGCCGAAGCTGAAGTGCTACCTGGAGGTCGTGGTCCCGGTCGCCGACGCGAGCGGCCTGGCGGCGGCCCGGGCGACCGGCGCCGAGGTGCTGGGCGCGCTGAAGGCGGACCTGGCGGCGGCCGCGGGGCTGTAGGCCGCGTCTTCGGCAGGGTGGGGCGCGAGGGCCGGTGCGGGTGTTCCCGCACCGGCCCTCGCGCGCTCCGTCCCGCGCCTCAGCCGAAGCGGCCGTTGACGTAGTCCGCGGTGCGGGGGTCGGTGGGCGCGCCGAACATCGTCTCCGTGGGGCCGTGTTCGACGATCGCGCCGGGCGTGCCCTGTTCGGCGAGGAAGAAGGCGCAGGAGTCGGAGACCCGGGCGGCCTGCTGCATGTTGTGGGTGACGATCACGATCGTCACCTCGGACTTCAGCTCGGCGATGGTCTCCTCGACGCGCCGGGTGGAGGTCGGGTCGAGGGCCGAGCAGGGCTCGTCCATGAGGAGGACCCGGGGGCGGACGGCGAGCGCGCGGGCGATGCAGAGGCGCTGCTGCTGGCCGCCGGAGAGGGCGCCGCCGGGCTGCCGGAGCCGGTCCTTGACCTCGTTCCAGAGGCCGGCGCGGGTCAGGCACTCCTCGACGAGGGCGTCCTTCTCCTCGCGGCCGGCCCGGACGCCGCCGAGCTTGAGGCCGGCGAGGACGTTCTCGTGGAGGGACATCGCGGGGAAGGGGTTGGGCTTCTGGAAGACCATGCCGATCTCGCGGCGGGCGTGGGTGATGCGGCGGCCCCGGTCGTAGATGTCGGAGCCGTCGAGGAGAACCCTGCCGGACAGGGCCGCGGAGCCGATGAGTTCGTGCATCCGGTTGAGGATGCGGAGGAAGGTGGACTTGCCGCAGCCGGAGGGGCCGATGAGGGCGGTCACCTCGCGGGCGGGCATGGCGAGCGAGACCCGGTCGAGGACCTTGCGGTCGCCGAACCAGGCGGAGACGGCCTCGGCTTCGAGCGCGCCCGCACGGGTGGCGGCGGCCGGTTCCGCCGGGTCCGGGCCGGGTTTTCCGCCGGGGACGGGCGGCAGGGTGACGGTGTCGGCGAGGTCGGTCACGTTGTCATCAACTCCACGCTTTTCAGAGGAGGTTGGGGAGGAGCCGGGTGAGTTCGCCGGAGACGAGGACGCCGAGCGCGAGGAGCACGGGGACGGCGGCGACCCAGGTCTGGCGCCGTCCCCAGCGGCGGCGGGCGGCGACGGTGAGGAGGGCGGCGAGGAGGAGGGCCTGGGCGCCGAGGAAGACGTTCGGCCAGGCGGCGGGGTCCCCGGCGAGGGCCTTCTCGGCGCCGGTGATCCAGCCGGGCCGCAGCGGGCGTTCGGGGCTGGGCCGCACGTCGGAGAGGAGCTTCGCGTCGACGAAGAGGAAGTTCTCCGGGGTGTACGCGCCGCCGCTCGCCGTGACCAGGGTCAGCCGGCCCTCGCCCGCGCCGGGTGCGGCGAGGGTCGGGTCGCCGGGGCGCCGGACGCCCACCACCTCGTACACCGCCTCTCCCTGACCGGTCGTCACCTCGACGCGGGCGCCGGCCGGCAGCCGGTGCAGGTCGTTGAAGGGGCTGCCGTAGCCCCACTGGCGGCCCATGACCACGGCCTGCCCGGCCTGGCCGGGCAGGGGGGTGTCCCGGCGATGGCCGGGCCCGGACATGAGGACCTGCGAGGTGGTGCCCTCGGCGACGACCTCGCGCAGGCCGAGGACGGGGATGCACAGGAGGGCGACGGGGGCGCCGAGGGCGACCGCCTTGCCGTCGTAGGTCGTCTGCCCCACCGGCGCGGTGCCGAGGGCGAGTTGCTCGCGCAGTTCGTCGTAGGCGGTGGACTGGTCGCGGGCGTGCTGGAGGTGGCCGACGACGGTGAGGTTCGCGGCGAAGCCGATGAGGAGCGCGGCGAGGACGCACAGCGCCGCCCCGGCCAGGCCGAGCCCGGCGCGGGGGGCGGCTGGTGCCGGTGCGGTGGTCACGGCCGGGCGCCCGCCCCGCGGCGGCGGACCGTGAGGACGGTGGCTGCGCCGAGCAGGCAGAGCCCGAGCGCCCCGAGCGCGGCGGAGGCGGCGGAGGCCGCTCCGGTGGCGGCGAGGGTGCCGCCGGAGCCGCCCTGCGGGGAGGTGCCGCCGGAGCCCGTGCCCGTACCGGATCCGGAGCCCGTGCCGGAGCCCGTGTCGCCGCCGGAGCCCGAGCCGGAGCCGGAGTCGCCGCCCGAGCCGGAGCCGGACGCGTCGCCGGTGCCGGTCGAGGTGGGCGTGGGGGTGGCGGTGCCGGTGGCGGTCGGGGTGCCGGCCGTGTCCGTGGGGGTGGGCTCGCCGGTCGGGTCGTCCGTCGGGTCGTCGGTGGGCGTGCCGCTCGGGGTGTCCGTGGGCGTCGGGCCGGTGGTCCGCGTGGAGGTGGGGGTCGGCGTCGGCGTCGGGGTGCCCGTGGGGACCGGCACCGGGTAGAACTCGGCGACCTGCCGGGCGGGGGTGTACGCGGCCGGGTCGGCGGGCGTGAACTGCGCGAGGACGGGCATCGGCGCGGTGAGCGAGTCGTGCATGGTGACGGCGAGTTCCGCCCTCCCGTCGGCGAGGTCCTTCGTGCCGAGCTCGACGATCTCGTCGTCGACGAGGGTGAAGAAGGCGACCGTTCCGGTGGCGGTGGCCGGCTGGACGGCGGCCTTCACCGTGAAGGGGAGGCCGACGGGCGGCTGGGCGACGTCGGAGCTGACCACCAGGTTGGTGGCCTGCTGGGCGACGGCGGCCCAGTTCTCCCCGGTGACCTCGATCATCAGGGAGAAGTACGCGTCCCGGGTCTCGGAGGTCGCCGTCTCGCAGGCGAGCCGCAGCTCGTAGCGGCCGTCCAGGGGCCCGGAGGGCACGAGTTCGCGCAGCCGGTCCTGGAGCGTGGCGTGGCCGGCCCCGGTGACGGGCGCGCCCGACACCGGGGTGGTGCCGAGGGGGCCGCCGGGGACGACCTCGCCGATCGGTGCGGTGAGGGTCGGGTCGCCGGGGTTGACCAGGACGAGGACGCCCTTGGTGTACGGCTCGTCCGCCGACGCGGGCGCGGGGCAGGGCCCGTCGGCCGTGACGGAGGCCAGGCCGGCCGCGACGGTCCCCGAGGACGGGGTGGCCGCGAAGGAGCCGTGCCGGGTGACGGCGGCGGCGGACGTCGAGAGGGCGAGGACGAGCGCCAGGCTGCCGCAGAGGAGGGCGAGGGCCGTGAGCAGGGCCACGGGAGATCTGAGGGGTGCTGCCGGGTTCATGGGTGGTGTTCCTCCGGGGCGGACGGCGGGAGAGGGGACGGGTACGCCGGGGGGCCGGGCACCACGGGGGTGCCCGGCCGGCGTGCGGTCAGGGGAGGGTGCTGATCAGCGCTCGCCCTTGAGGGTGGTGGTGCCGCAGTTGGCGCCGAGGGTGCCGAAGCCGTGGTTGGCGATCGTGGTGGCGGCGGCGCAGACCTTGGAGGTGGAGCCGACGAAGGTGGACGCGACGGTCGCGTTCGTCAGCTTCGGGGTCGGGACGACGTTGTAGACGTCACGGGTGAAGGGGAAGGACAGGTTGAGCGTCTTGTCGGCGTTGCGCGGGGCGACGGAGGCGACGGAGCCGAGGACGGCGGCGCCGCGGCGGTCGGTGACGACGGCCTTCTCCTGGGCGGTGTACTGGGCGACCGAGTACGGGGCGATGTCACCGGCGGTGTCGAGGACGGTGCCGTCGTTCTCCTGGACGCCCTGCGTGACGCAGGAGCCCGGGGTGGTCACGCCGATGGAGGAGAGGAAGTACTGCCGGGTGCCGGAGTTGGCCTGGGGCAGGAGGGGCGTGAGGGCCACGCCGTTGAGGGTGGTGAGGTTGCACTCGTAGACGTCCTTCAGCTGGGCCGCCGTCAGGTTGGCCGGCAGGGCGCTGTCGGAGCGCTTCACCCAGGACACCGCGTCCTTGGCGAAGGGGATCCAGGTCAGGTCCGTGGAGGTGGTGTCGACCGGGCCGCGCGAGGAGCGGGCGAAGTCGAGGCAGCCGGAGTTGGTGTCCACCGCGTTGCGGAGGGCGTCGATGCCGGCCGAGGAGCCGTTCGGGCGGTTGATGACACAGCCGGTGGTCTTGGTCTTGATCGTGGCCGTGCCCGTGGCGTTCCAGGAGGCGATGATCTTCTGGTTGAAGGCGTTGACGACGACGTCGCCGAGGCCGTTCAGGACGTCCTGGGTCGTGTCCGAGCCGACACCCGCGAGGGTGCGGTACTGGGTGACCGGGTTGGGGTCGGCCTGGGCCGCCGGGGCGAGGACGGCACCGAGACCGAGGGCGGCCACAGCGAGAGCGGCACCGGTACGAGCGCGGGACTTGACGTTCACTTCTGCTCCTCCGTGGAAACGGATTTCATGGAATGGACGCACAAGCAGGATCCGGATTCTCATTTTCCGGCCGGTCCGTCGACCGGCCGGGGACAACAATTCCGTAAGGGCGGATCCGGGGACCACCACGTTCAGTCGCTTTTCAGGTTACGAATTCCTGTCCTAGGTGGATCCGCGGGGGTCGCGCGGCGGCCCGCGAATCCGAGGAGGGCGGGTCCGGCGACGGCGGCGGCGCCGCCGGCGGCCAGCACGCCGAGGAGGGCCCAGCGGATCGGGCCGAGGAGTTCGGAGGGGGTGGTGCCGGTGGTCGCGGCGAGCTGCGGCCCGGCGCTCCCGCCGGCCCCGCCGCCCGCGCCGGACGCGCCCGCGGACGGGCCGCCCGGCGGGGCGGAGGACGGCGTCCCCGTCCCCGTGCCGCCGCTGCCGGAGCCGGAACCGTCGCCGGAGCCCGTGCCGGGGTCGCCGCCCCCGCCGGTGCCGGAGCCGGTGGCGGAGCCGCCGCCGGTGGTGCCTCCGGAGCCGGCGCCGTCCGGGTCCGGGTCGCCGCCCCCGGGGCCGGGCGCGGTGGCCGGGCCGCCCGTGGTGGTGCCCGGGGCGGGCGGCGCGCCGCGCTCCAGCCGGTCGGCGGCGACCGCCGCCTGCGCCTTGAGCTTCGGCGGCATCGGCGCGTAGCCGAGCGGCAGTTCGCCGGGGGCGACGCCCTGCTTCTGGCCGGGTCCCGCGGCGTAGCGCATCACCCGCGCGTAGTCCTTGCGGGCGTCGGCGGGCAGGCCGGTGGAGGCGACGGCGTAGGCGATCACCGTGAGCGGGTAGGCGGTCTTCCGGGCACCGGCCGGGTCGGGGGCGAGGACGCCGGGCACCGGCGACCGTCCGGCCTGGTCGACGGCGGCGAGCATGGCGGCCGTCGTGGGCAGGACGTAGGTGCCGTCCGCGTTCGGCAGGGCGGCGACCTGGAGCTGGTAGCGGGCGGCCGACGCCGCGTCGGTGAGGCCGTAGGCCCGGCGGGCGCCGGGCAGGACGTCGGCGGTGACGAGCTTCAGGTCGCCGGAGAGCGGGTCGAGGACCGCGTCGTCCTTGGAGCCGTTGGTGCCCCGCCGGACCCACCGGGCGACGTCGTGCATGTCGCTGGCGTACGGGGAGCGGTCGAGGAGTCCGTAGGCGAGGTGCTTCTCCCCGGTCGCGTCGGTCAGCTCGGTGAGGGTCGGGTCGGCCTTGGGGAATTCGTCGGTGCCGGCCGTGGCGAGCGCGAGGTCCTTGAAGTAGGAATTGACCTTCATTCCCCAGGGGTCGGGCGTCCCTTCGAGGAAGGCGCGCGCGTCCTTGTCGCCGCTCAGGTATTTCCAGACCACCCGGACGACGTCCGAGCGTTCGGCGGAGAGGAGAATTCCGCCGGGATAGTTCATGACGGACTGGGGGGTCCGCTCGAATTCCGGGTTCAGCTTCAGGAATTCCGGGTCCTTGACGATGGACTCGGGATTGCCCTTCAGGTGGTCGGGGGCGGGCGCCTTGTCGGTGAGCTCGCGCACGTCGTAGGGGTACGAGGCGGTCAGCAGCTTCGCCAGGAGCCGCGGGTTGAGCCGCAGGTCCTTCACGAGCCCCATCCGGTCGGCCTCCCAGTAGAAGCCGACGGTGAGGGCGCTGACGGCCACGGGGGCGTGCACGAAGCCCGTCTTCCCGCCCTCCCCGACGGGTTCGACGGTGAAGCCGAGGCCGGGCGAGGTGGACGTCGGGGCCAGCAGGCCGGAGCGGGTCAGTTCCTCGCCGCGCTGGGTGAAGGTGAAGCGGGTGGTGCCGCCGGAGCAGAGGGACGCCTGCCAGGAGGTGATGGCGTCCGTGACCAGTTCGGAGCCGCTGGTGCGGCGTTCGGCCTTGTCCGTGGGGCAGGGGTCGCCGACGGGCAGGAAGCCGAGGGGGAAGACGATCCGCTGGTTCCAGTGGGTGGTGGACAGCGGCGAGGTGTGCGGGCGTCCGTTGTTGCCGGCCGAGCCGTCCGGCTCGTGGGAGCCGCGGGGCACCACGACGAGCCAGCACTTCCGGCCGTGCGCCGCCGCTCCGGTGCCCACGGGGTCGCCGCAGCCGAGGTGCGGGGCCTCCCGGGTGGTCTGGAGGTTGAAGGCCGCCTCGCCCGTCCCGTCGACCTGGGTGCGGGCGAACGCCTCCTCGTTGGTGTCGCCGGGGTTGAAGTAGGTCCAGTCGTTGAGCGAGGTCGTGGCGGGACCGGAGACGGGCGTGAAGGGGACGAAGGGATCGGTCGTCTGCCCGGGGACGCCGGGGTACGGGATGGGCTCGTCGTACTGCGTCTCCAGCGGGTCCGAGCCGACGGGGATCAGCCGCTGGGCGATGAACGACCCGTAGTTGCCGTTGCCGGGGCCGATGCGGGAGGCGCCGTACTGGCACTGCTCCCGCTTCGGGCCCGCCGGGTCGTCGCCCCAGCACTGCATGATCTGGAGGTAGTCGGTGGCCGTGCCCTGGGTCGGCTTCCCGCCCTTCCAGGTGATCCGCAGGCCCTGGGCCCGCAGGTTCTCCGTCTGGTGGACGGTCACTTCGAGGCCGGAGAAGTCGTCGTGCGGCCCCTTGGTGCCGCGCAGGGTGACGGCGGAGCCCGCCGGTTCCGCCGCGGCGGCGGGCGGGTCCTGGGGCAGCGGGAGCAGGGCGAGCACGAGGGCGGCGAGGAGGGCGGCGAGGCCGCCCGCGCGGGCGCGGTTCCGCTTCATCGGGCGTCTCCCCCGCGGTCGGCGCGGTGCGCCATGAGGCGGCCGAGGAGGGGCGGGGCGACGACGGTGGCGAGGAGCAGGAGGGCGGAGAGGGCCATCAGCAGGCCGCGCAGGCCGGCGCCCGAGTCGGCGGCGAGGGTGACGGGGGTGCCGACGACGGGGTTCCCGGCGAAGCCGCCTCCCCCGCCGGCGGAGCCGTCGCCCGCCGTGCCTCCGGCTCCGCCGCCTCCGGCGGTGCCGTTCGCGATGACGTCCCCGGTGTCGGGGTCGACGGCGGTCCCGCCGGAGCCCCCGGTCCCGGAACCGCCCGTCGCGGACGAACCGCCGGAGCCGGTGCCGCCGGTACCGGAGGCGCCGGTGCCGGTCGCGCCGGTGGAACCCGTACCCGTGCCGCCGCCCGTGCCGGTACCGCCCGTCGTGGCGCCGCCCTGGGCGGAGCCGCCCGGGCCGCCCGGACCGCCGGAGCCCGGACCTCCGGACGCGGTGGAGCCGCCGGATCCTCCCGGGGCGGAACCGCCGGAGGTGCCGCCGCCGCCGACGACCTGGGTCGGGGTGTTCCTGGCGCCGCCGGTGCCGTCGGGGCACTGCTGGGCGCCCTTCTTGTCGCACGCCTTCGGGCGCGGGGCGTTCCTGGCGAGGGTGTTGGTGCCGTCGGCGGAGAAGGTGGGGTTGCGGCAGGAGGAGAGGTCGACGGCCCCGGTGGGGGCGCCGGGGATGCGGCGGACCTGGTCGAAGCCCGCCTGGACGAGGTTCTTGGGCAGCGGGGAGTAGCCGAGCTCCTCGGCCTGCTGCTGGCCCTCGCAGAGGAAGTAGCGGGCGAAGGTGCCGAGCGAGCGGCCCTTCTCGGTGGTGTGCGGGGCGGTCTCGGAGGTGGGGACGACCATGTAGCTGTAGCTGGAGAGCGGGTAGGCGCGGGTGTCGTCCGAGCGGTAGACGTCGTCGAGGATCTGGGTGAGGTAGTTCGCCGACGAGCGGTCCGTCTCGATCCGGGCCCTCAGGAGGGCGACGGCGACGGCCTGGGCGGTCGGCTCGACGTAGTGGCCGGAGCGGTTGAGGACCTTGACGACCGGGAAGCCGGCGTTGACCGCGTACGAGTACTCGACGTAGGTGATCGCGCCCTCGCCCTGCGGCTGGCGGACGTGCGCCGAGACGCCGAGCGAGCCGGACTTGGCGACGGTGGTGGTGCCGGGCACGACGGGGAAGTACGAGGTCATGCCGCAGGGGGTGGAGCGGCCGGCCCGCCGGCAGTAGTCGTCCCAGGTCCCGCCGTTCTCCTTGGCGAGCCAGGTGGTGAACTGGGCGGTGGTGCCCGAGCCGTCGGAGCGGACGACGGGCACGATCCGGCGGGCGGGCAGCACCAGGCCGGGGTTGTCGGCCTTGATCTCGGGGGCGTTCCACATGGTCAGCCGACCGGTGAAGATCTGCGCGAGGACCGGGCCGGAGAGGCGCAGGTTGGTGACCTGGCGGCCGCCGATGCGGAGGTTGTACATGAAGGCGGTGCCGCCGGCGACGATCGGCATGTAGGCGTAGCCGCGGCGCGGCGGCACGTCGGTGGCGCCGCCGTCGGTGAGGCCGTACGGGATCTCGGAGACGGCGAAGTCGACGGTGCCGTTCTTGAACTGCTCGCGGCCCTGCGAGGAGCCGTTGGCGTTGAAGTTGACGGTCAGGCCGATGTTGGCGCCGATGTTGCGCCGCCACTGCTCGACGGCGTTGGAGCTCCAGGTGGAACCGGAGCCGGTGATCTTCGTGTAGCCGGCGGCCTGGGCGGCGGGCGGGCCCGCCAGGAGGGCGAGCAGCGCGCAGAGCACGGTGCCCAGGCCCAGGAGGGTGCGGGCGAGCGGGACGGGCGATCTCACGACGTGCTCCTCGGAGTTGCGGGTCGGATGCGGGCTCCGCCGGGGCCGGCCGCGGCGGCGATGCGGGCCGCGTCCGCCCGGGAGGCCGCCGCCCGGCGCCTTTCCTGACGCTTCGTCAACTGACCGGGTCCGCGCCCGCCCGCGACGCGCGCGAGCACGAAGAGCAGCAGGACGAGGAGCATCAGCACGGCGGCGGTGCCGAAGCCGCGGGCGATCATGTTCGGTTCGGGCGACTTGACGAGTTCGAAGGTGGCGAGCGGCAGGGAGACCTGGGCGCCGGAGGTCGGCAGCGCGTTCAGCTCGGCGGTGAAGCCGGCGGTGAGCAGCACCGGGGAGGTCTCCCCCACCCCGCGCGCGGTGCCGAGGATGACGGCCGTGGTGAGGCCGGAGCGGGCGGTGGGCAGGACGACGTGCCGGACCGTGCGCCAGCGCGAGGCGCCCATGGCGTACGAGGCCTCGCGCAGGGTGCCGGGGACGAGCCGGATGACGACGTCGGAGGCGCGGATGATGATCGGCAGCATCATCACGGAGAGCGCGAGGGCGGCGGCGAGGCCGGAGCGCTCCATGCCGAGGGCCAGGACGACCGTCGCGTAGATGAAGAGGCCGGCGACGATCGACGGCAGCGCGGTCATCGCCTCGACGATCGTGCGGACCAGGCGGGCGAAGGGGCCGGGGACCTCGTTGAGGAAGACGGCGCAGACGACGCCGGCGGGGACGGTGAGGACGAGCGCGATGCCGACCTGTTCGAGGGTGCCGACGACGGCGTGCAGGACGCCGCCGACGTCGAGCGGCTCCAGGGGCCCGGCGAGGCTCATGTCCTCGGTGAAGAAGTTCAGGTGGACGAGGGCCTTGCGGCCCTCCCAGAGGGTGAAGGCGACGACGAAGACGAGGACGGCGAGGAGGACGAGTCCGAGGGTGCGGACGACCACCCCGGCGACCCGGTCGCGCACGGCGGGACCGTCCTCGTCGAAGGAGACCAGCAGGGCGTAGAGGCCGAGGAAGAGGGCGTACGCGACGAGGACGAAGCCGACGGTGCCGCTGAAGGGCAGCAGCCGGGCGAAGAGCAGCCAGGTCAGGGCGAGCGCGGCGGCCGCGGCGCCGAGGACGGCGTACACGTCGGAGGCGCGCACGGCGCCGGTGGCGCGGCGCCGTTCGGGCCCGGCCGGCTCGGGCCGGCCGGCGGGCGGGCGGAGCCGGGGCCGCTCCGGGGCGATGGTCATCGGTACGGATCCCCCTCGGGAGGTACGGGAGGTACGGGACGGGCGGGAGGCGCGGAGGCCACGGGAGGTACGGACGGGTGGGAGGCGCGGGAGGTGCGGCGGCCCGGCGGTGCGGCGGCGGCCGGTGTGCCGTCACGCGTCGCTGGAGGCACCGGAGCGGCTGCGGGCGACGATCGACGAGGCGGCGAAGTTGACGATCAGGGTCATGACGAAGAGCGCGAAGCCGGCCGCCATCAGGGCGGACATGCCGAAGGCGGTGGCCTCGCCGTAGCGCAGGGCGATGAGCGAGGAGACCGAACTGGTGCCGGTCTGGAGGACGTGCCACTGGATCGTGAAGACCTGCGAGATCACCATGTAGACGGCGATGGTCTCGCCGAGGGCGCGGCCGAGGCCGAGCATGGTGCCGCCGATCATGCCGCCCTTGCCGAAGGGCAGGACGACGGAGCGGATCATCCCCCAGCGGGTGGCGCCGAGGGCGTACGCCCCCTCCCGCTCGCCCGCGGGCGCCTGGGAGAAGACCTCGCGCATGATCGAGCAGATGATCGGCGCCACCATCATCGCGACGACGAGCCCGGCGACGAAGGTGGAGGAGGTGTAGACGGTGGGCGGGGCGAGCGGGTCGTCGGGGTCGGCGCCGTCGACGCGGAGGAAGGGGATCCAGCCGAAGTACGTCGAGATCCAGCGGGCGATCGGCAGGATCGACTCCTCCAGCCAGAACACCCCCCACAGGCCGTAGACGACCGAGGGCACGGCGGCCATCAGGTCGACGGTGGAGATCAGGGTGCGGCGCAGCCGGGGCGGGGCGTACTCGGAGATGTAGAGCGCGGCGCCGGTGGCGAGGGGCACGGCGACGACGATCGCGACGAGGGCGATGAGGACCGTGCCGAGGAGGACGGCGGCGATGCCGAAGTTCCCCGCGTCGGGCTCCCAGTTCTCGGTGGTGAGGAAGGAGCCGCCGGCCCGGTCGAGGGCCTGGCGGGCGCGGTGCAGCAGGAAGCCGCCGACGAGGAGCATCACGGCGAGGACGAGGCCGCCGCCGGTGCGGGCGACGCCCCGGAAGACCCGGTCGGCGGGGCCGGGGTCGGCGTACAGCCGCCTCGGCGTGTCGGTCCGGTCGCCGGGCCGCGCGTCGGTCCGGTCCCCGGTCCGTCCGTCAGGGGCGCCGGGGGCGCCGGACGGCGCGGTCGTGTCGGTGGTGCCGGTCGTGTCGGTCGTCACGACGAGGACACAAGTCCTGCCCGGTGGCCGGGTGGGCCACTCGATGTGAACGAGGGGCGCCCGAGAGGCAACTTCCGTTCACAATAAGGCAGTTGATGCCCAATGGGCGGCCTCGGCGGCCAGCAGCGAACGGAAGCGGTCATAGGCGGAGCGGCAGGTGGAGTGACGCTCGTAGGCGCGTCCGGAGAGGGCGGCGGTGTGCCCCTCGGCGTCGCGCAGCAGCCAGACCCAGCCGTTGCCGCCCGCCGTGTGCTGCACGCCGCCCCCCATGGTGGCGTGCTCCGCGCACAGCGCGGCGAAGGCGGTCCGGCAGGCGGCGTGGTCGGTGAAGCACTGCCCCGACCGTGCCACCACCCGCCCGTTCTGCGCGACGAGCCGCCAGCCGTAGCGCCCGTCGGCTCTGACGTCGACCAGACAGCGCGTTCCGGACACACCGGTGTCCTTGGTCATTGCCCCCACCCCCACAGTCTCGGCACGGGCAATCTATTGACGCCGCCCGGATCGTTGGGCGCTAAACCATCCGCCGGGGACATGCTTCACCCCGCCGTTGCCCCTAGGACACCGGCGGGGTGAGGAGGAGGCGGAGGGTCCGGGAGCGGAGGCCGGCCGGGCCGGCGGCGGCTCGGCCGCCGACGTCTCGACCGGCGGCGGCTCAGCCGGCGGAGGCTCAGCCCGCGGCCGCTCAGCCGGCGGCGGCTCAACCCTTGACGGCTCAGCCCGTGGCGGCGAGGACCACGAAGAGGACCAGGCCGACCACGGCCGGCGCGATGATCTCGTACGCCCAGCGCACCTGGGCCTCGCCCTGCGCCCCGGCCCGGCCCGCGTACCGCTCGGACATCTCCCGCAGGTCGGCCACGGTCCGGTCGCCGGGCGCGACGCGCGCCCCGCTGTCGCGGACGTCGGCGCTGACGGACGTGCGGCCGAGGGGGTCGTCCTGGGAGGCGCGGGCGGCCTGGCGCGCGGCCTTCTTCCGCTGCCGCAGCGAGACGGGCACGGCCCACAGCTGGTAGGTGGCGCCCGCGTGCGTGAAGACCTCGCTGGAGTAGCCGGCCCGGAGGTCGGCGACGGCCGCCCACGGGAGCAGGATCGAGCGGAAGGGGTTGCGGATCCGGAGCCGGTCCTCGTTCGCGTAGACGGCGGGCCGGAGGGTGAAGGCGATGATCAGCGGCACGACGAGGACGAGTCCGGCGAGCGCCAGCCAGGGCGCCCGGCCCTCGCCGCGGGTCAGCGCGTCGATCACGAAGACGAGCACCAGGGCGAGCAGGAAGACGCCCGCCGCGATGCCGGCGTTGGAGCGGAAGACACGGTCGTCGGAGGTCGGCTCGGGGTCCGGCTCGCGGTTCGGCTCGGAGGGTGCGGGGCTCGTCATGCCGCCGATTCTGCCTCAGGAGCCCCGCAGGGACCCGGGCACCCCGCGCGTGACGTCCACGACAGACGCGCACGGCAGGCGTCCGTGGCGGGCGTCCGGACGGGCCAGGACCCTCAGGCGGGGCGGACGGCGGCGAGGTCCGCGTACAGGATGATGTTGTCCGGCCGGTGGCCGTCGACGATCTCGCCGCCGCAGGTGATCACGCGGAGTTCGGGGCGGCGGGTGTCGCCGTAGACCTTGGCCGTCGGGAAGGCGTCCTTGTCGACCTGCTCCAGCTCGCGTACGCGGAAGACGGCGGTGGTGCCGTCCGCGCGGGTCACGGCGATCTCGTCGCCGACCCGGACCCTGGCGACGTCCTTGAGCACGGCCGGTCCGCGCGCGGTGTCGAAGTGCCCGATGAGGACGGCGGGGCCGGTCTCGCCGGGCGTGACGCCCTTCCCGTACCAGCCGATCCGGTCGGCCTGCGCCACCGGGGGCACCTCGACGGTGCCGTCGGCGTTCAGCCCGAGCTCCATGACGTCCCGCGCGTCCACGACGGCCGAGGGCAGCCGGACGCGGACGGGCAGCGAGCGGGCGAGCGGCTTCACGGCGGAGGCGGAGGCGGCGGGCGGGGCCGCGGCCGACTCCACGATCCGGGCGGGCGGGGTGGCTGCGGGCCCGTCCCCCGCCGCGCACCCCGAGAGCGCGAGGAGCACGGCCGCGCACAGGGCGGCGGAGACGGAGGCGGAGCGGTGGTGGTGGTGGTTCACGGGCGGGACTCCGGCGGCGAGACATCAGGACGGCGGGGAGGACGCGGTACGGCGAGGAGCACCGTGCGGCGAGGGGCGGTACGGCGGCCGGCCGGCCGTCACGGGGTGGCGACGGCCGGCCGGGCCGGGATGGGGCGGGACGCTCCGGGCTCGGGTCAGGGGCGTGGAGCGGTGCGCGTACGGGGCGTACGGCCGGGGGCGTACGGGTCGGGCGGCCGGGGGCGTACGGGTCAGCCCCGGTTCGCGGCGGCACGGCGCCGCAGCACGGTGAAGCCGACCCCGGCGGCCAGCGCGGCGGCTCCGGCACCGGCCGCGACCGGCGCGGCGGAGCGGTCCTCGGCGGCGAGCTCGGCGCCGGCCGCGACGCCGCCCCGCGGGACGACGGAGGTCTGGCCGCCCTGCGGGGCGATGCCGGTGCCCCGCGCGGTGCCGGTCACGGTGTTGAGCTTGCAGCCCTTGGGGAGCTTCGGGAAGGCCTGGGTGCCGCCCGTCACGCCGCCGCCCTGGGTCTTGGTGTAGAGGGACGGGGCGGTGCCGTGGGCGTCGACGATCCGGGCGACGATGCCGGCGCTCTTCGGGAGCGACGGGTGGGCGCGGTCGAGGACGGCGATGACCTTCTCGTCGCCGGCGCTGATCAGCTTCGCCTTGGGGCCCTTCGGGCTCATGATCAGCTTGGCGCCGGTGCCCGCGCCGATGTCGACGAACTTCGTGACGGTGCACTCGCCGAGGGCGTCGGGGTCGGTGTCGACCGGGCGCTGCTCGCCCTGGCCGCCGCCGCCCATGCCGTACGGCTGCGGGGCGGCCTGCCGGGCCGCGCCGGGCACGAAGGCGGCGAAGCCCCCGTCGCGCTCCAGGACGACGACGGCCTTGCCGTAGAACCAGACCTGGCGGTCGCCGGCGAGGTAGGTGAAGCCGCGGCCCTTGCCGTCCACGATCTGCTGGAGGCCGTAGCGGCCGTCGCGCCTGGCCAGCTCCAGGACCGTGCCGTCGGCGAGCCGGTAGATGCCGGGGGTGGCGCCGGGGCGGTAGTTGCCGACCCAGTTGTGGGTGGTGCCGTCGGAGCGGAGGACGAGGAACTCGCCGTTGTCGTTGGCGGCGGCGGGGCGGGTGTTGGCGTCCAGGCGGCCGACGATCCGGCCGCCGCGGAGGATCTCGGCGCGGTGGTGGTCGGCGTTGATCTTGTAGATCTTGACGGTGGCGCCGCCGATGAGGGTCCGGGTCCGGACCGGGCCGCCGTTCGCGGGGGTGGTCGCGGCGGCGGTCACCTTGCCGTCGGAGGTCAGCGTCACCGCGTACCCGGCGAAGACCTTGGTCTCCTTCTGCGGGTAGCCGGCGCCGGCCTTCAGCTCGCCGAGCACCGCGCCGCCCTTGAGGACGGTGGCGGTGACGTACGGGTGCTGGTCGCCCTTCTCGTAGACCTTGGCCGACAGGCCGCCGGCCAACTGGACGGTGCGGAGCAGGGTGCCCGCGGCGGGGTCGTGGGCGACGGCGGTCACCTGGCCACCGGCGGTCAGGGTCACCTTGTGGCCCTCGATGATCCGGGTGTCGGACTGGCCGTACCCGGCGCCGGCCTTCAGCTCGTCGAGCACCCGGCCGTTCTTCAGGACGGTGGCGGTGTAGTAGGGGTGCTGGTCACCCCTCTCGTACACCTCGGCCGACAGTCCGCCGGCCAGCCGGACGGTGCGGAGCGGGGCGTCGGCGGAGGCAGCGGCGGTACCGGTCCCGGCCTTCGCGGCGGCCTTCGGCGCGGGCGTGGCGGTCGCCGCGGTCTTCGGCGCCGGGGTCGTCCCGGCGGCGAAGGCGCTGCCGGCAGCGAGGGCCGGGGCGGCTGCGACACCGGCGACGAGCGCGGTGGCGAGGGCGGTGCGAAGGGCGGTGCGCATAACGACTCCCGAGAAAGATCGGTGGTGGATGGAGCAGAGCCGCATGCCGCTGACATCTCCTCGGGGAGGGCCGGTGAGTTCTCGCTGGCTGCTGATAAAGAATCTAAAGATCTCGTATGGGGGATCCGTCTGCTCCGTGTCACGGGCGTGTGACAGCCGTCACCACTCCCGACGGACCTTTCACGCGCCCCCGTTCACGCCCCCGCGCGCCGGTTCGACGCCCCCCGGCCCCGCCCTGCCTCCGACCTGCCCCGGCCCCACCCTCCGTCACCACCGCCTCGCCCTTGACCCGACCCCGCCCCCGCCTCGGCCACGGGCCTCCCCGGCCGGGCTCCCCTGTACAGGTCGCTACGCGCGTAGATATGCTCGACTGGTGACCATGCCCACCACTGCCACCGCAGCAGCAGCTTTCGCCGACGTGACCGCGTCCGAGAGCACGCTGCGCCGCTTCCTCCACGGGCTGCCCGGCGTCGACGCCGTCGGCCTGGAGGCGCGCGCCGCGTCCCTCGGCACCCGCTCGATCAAGACCACGGCCAAGGCGTACGCCATCGACCTGGCCATCTCCATGATCGACCTGACGACGCTCGAAGGCGCGGACACCCCGGGCAAGGTCCGGGCCCTCGCCGCCAAGGCCGTCCACCCCGATCCGACCGACCGCACGACCCCGACGACCGCCGCCGTCTGCGTCTACCCCGACATGGTGGCCACCGCCAAGGCCGCCCTCGCGGGCTCGGACGTCAAGGTCGCCTCGGTCGCCACCGCCTTCCCGGCGGGCCGCGCCGCCCTCCCGGTGAAGCTCGCCGACACCGCCGACGCGATCGCCGCGGGCGCCGACGAGATCGACATGGTCATCGACCGTGGCGCCTTCCTCGCCGGCCGCTACCTGGAGGTGCACGACCAGATCGCCGCGATCAGGGCCGAGTGCGGCGACCGCGCCCGGCTGAAGGTGATCTTCGAGACCGGCGAGCTGTCCACGTACGACAACATCCGCCGCGCCTCCTGGCTCGGCATGATGGCCGGCGCCGACTTCATCAAGACCTCGACCGGCAAGGTCGCGGTCAACGCCACCCCGGCGAACACCCTGCTCATGCTGGAGGCGGTGCGCGACTTCCGCGCGCAGACCGGCGTGCAGATCGGCGTGAAGCCGGCCGGCGGCATCCGCAACACCAAGGAAGCCATCAAGTTCCTGGTGCTGGTCAACGAGACGGCGGGCGCGGACTGGCTGGACAACCACTGGTTCCGCTTCGGCGCCTCCAGCCTGCTCAACGACCTGCTGATGCAGCGCCAGAAGATGGCGACCGGCCACTACTCCGGCCCCGATTACGTGACGGTGGACTGATCGACATGACCTCCCCCTTCGAGTACGCCCCCGCGCCCGAGTCGCGCGCGGTCGTCGACATCGCCCCGAGCTACGGCCTGTTCATCGACGGCGAGTTCACCGACGCGGCCGACGGCAAGGTCTTCAAGACCGTCTCCCCCTCCACCGAGGAGGTCCTGTCCGAGATCGCCCAGGCGGGCGAGGCGGACGTGGACCGCGCGGTGAAGGCCGCCCGCAGGGCCTTCGAGAAGTGGTCCGCGCTGCCCGGCGCCGAGCGCGCCAAGTACCTCTTCCGGATCGCCCGGATCATCCAGGAGCGCAGCCGCGAGCTGGCCGTCCTGGAGACCCTGGACAACGGCAAGCCGATCAAGGAGACCCGCGACGCGGACCTCCCCCTGGTCGCCGCGCACTTCTTCTACTACGCGGGCTGGGCCGACAAGCTCGACCACGCGGGCTACGGCGCGAACCCGCGCCCGCTGGGCGTGGCCGGCCAGGTCATCCCCTGGAACTTCCCGCTCCTGATGCTGGCGTGGAAGATCGCCCCGGCCCTCGCGACCGGCAACACGGTCGTCCTGAAGCCGGCCGAGACGACCCCGCTCTCCGCCCTGTTCTTCGCGGACGTCTGCCGCCAGGCGGGCCTGCCGAAGGGCGTCGTCAACATCCTCCCCGGGTACGGGGACGCCGGCGCCGCGCTGGTCGCGCACCCGGACGTGAACAAGGTCGCCTTCACCGGCTCGACGGCCGTCGGCAAGCAGATCGCCCGCACGGTCGCCGGCACCGACAAGAAGGTCACGCTGGAGCTGGGCGGCAAGGGCGCCAACATCGTCTTCGACGACGCCCCGATCGACCAGGCCGTCGAGGGCATCGTCAACGGCATCTTCTTCAACCAGGGCCAGGTCTGCTGCGCGGGCTCCCGCCTGCTGGTGCAGGAGTCGATCCAGGACGAGCTCCTGGACAGCCTCAAGCGCCGCCTGTCGACGCTCCGCCTCGGCGACCCGCTCGACAAGAACACCGACATCGGCGCCATCAACTCCGAGGAGCAGCTGGCCCGCATCACCTCCCTGGTGGCGCAGGGCGAGGCGGAGGGCGCCGAGCGCTGGACCGCCCCCTGCGACCTCCCGGAGGCGGGCTACTGGTTCGCCCCGACGCTCTTCACGAACGTCACCCAGGCGCACACCATCGCCCGCGACGAGGTCTTCGGCCCGGTCCTGTCGGTGCTGACCTTCCGCACCCCGGACGAGGCCGTCGCCAAGGCCAACAACAGCCAGTACGGCCTCTCCGCCGGCATCTGGACGGAGAAGGGCTCCCGCATCCTCGCGGTCGCCGGCAAGCTCCGCGCCGGTGTCGTCTGGGCCAACACGTTCAACAAGTTCGACCCGACCTCGCCCTTCGGCGGCTACAAGGAGTCGGGCTTCGGCCGCGAGGGCGGCCGCCACGGTCTGGAGGCCTACCTCGATGTCTGAGCAGACCCGACTCTCCGTCTTCAAGACCTACAAGCTGTACGTCGGGGGCAAGTTCCCCCGCTCCGAGAGCGGCCGGGTGTACGAGGTGAGCGACTCCAAGGGCAACTGGCTGGCGAACGCCCCGCTGTCCTCCCGCAAGGACGCCCGTGACGCGGTCGTCGCCGCCCGCAAGGCGCAGGGCGGCTGGGCGGGCGCGACCGCGTACCTGCGCGGCCAGATCCTCTACCGCGTCGCCGAGATGCTGGAGGGCCGCCGGGACCAGTTCGTCCGCGAGGTCGCCGACGCCGAGGGCCTGTCGAAGTCGAAGGCGGCGGCCCAGGTGGACGCCGCGATCGACCGCTGGGTCTGGTACGCCGGCTGGACCGACAAGATCGCCCAGGTCGTCGGCGGCGCCAACCCGGTCGCCGGCCCCTACTTCAACCTCTCCACCCCGGAGCCGACCGGCGTCGTCACCGTGCTCGCCCCCCAGGAGTCGTCCTTCCTGGGCCTGGTCTCGGTGATCGCCCCGGTCATCGCGACGGGCAACACCGCCGTCGTCATCGCCTCGGAGAAGGCCCCGCTCCCCGCCCTCTCCCTGGGCGAGGTCCTGGCCACCTCCGACCTCCCCGGCGGCGTGGTCAACATCCTCTCCGGCAAGGCGTCCGAGATGGGCCCGCACCTCGCGGCCCACCGTGACGTCAACGCGATCGACCTGACGGGCGCGGACGCCGACCTGGCCCGCGACCTGGAGATCGCGGCGGCGGAGAACCTGAAGCGCGTCCTGCGCCCCCGCACCGAGGACTTCGCCGAGTCCCCCGGCACGGACCGCATGACCGCGTTCCTGGAGACGAAGACGGTCTGGCACCCCACCGGTTCGCTGGGCGCCTCCGGCTCCTCGTACTGACCCCGTCCGCGCGAGGTCCCCGGGCGTCCGCACCCGGGGACCTTGCGCACGCCCGTGAGGGACCGGATGATCCGGTCATGCTGAGGGGACTGATCAAGGGGGACAACGCCTTCGTCCCGACGGCGGCGCTGCGCGTCGCCGTCGGGAGCGGGGTGGACGTCGCGGCGCTGCTCGTGACGGAGCGGGGCAGGGTCCGGGGGGACGCCGACATCGTGTTCGACGGCGCTCCGGCGCACGCGTCGGGCGCGGTGCGGCTCGCCGCGGGCGAGGACGGCACGGTGTGGCTGGACACCGACCTCACGGGCGTCGAGGAGGCCGTCGCCCGCGTCCTCGTCGTCGCGTCGACGGAGGAGGGCGCCCTGCGGGACGCGCGCGCCCTGTCCGTGGAGGTCCTCGGGCCGGACGGCAGGACGGTCGTGGCGTACGAGGTCACCGACGCGGGCCCCGAGACGGCGATGGTCGTCGCGGAGCTGTACCGCCGCTCGGGCGGCTGGAAGTTCCGCGCAGTGGGCCAGGGGTACGTCGACGGGCTGACCGGCCTGGCGGTGGACCACGGGGTGGACGTGGGCGAGGAACCGCAGGAGGCCCCGGCGGACGTCCCGGCCCCCGCCGCTCCGGCCCGGGCGGAGGCCCCGGCACCGGCGGAGGCGCGGACGGAGGCCCCGGCGGACGTCCCGGCGCAGGGCCGGCGCCCCACCCGTGACCAGCTCCTGGACATGACCCCGGACCAGATCCGGGCCCTGGCCCGGGCCCAGCGGCAGGCCGGGGCCGAGCCCGGGTCCCCGCCGGCGTCCGCCCCGTCCGTGCCGCCGCCCGACCCGTCGGCCTGGACCTGCGGGCCCGTCTTCAAGCCGCGCACCGTCACCGGCCGGGACAACGACGTGATCACCGTGGAGGACCTCCCGCCCGGTCCCGTCATGGTCGAACTGGCCGTGAAGGGCGAGCACTACACCGGGCTGTGGCCCCTCGACGACTCCAACGCCAAGGGGCGTTACCTCGTCAACAGCACGGAGAAGGACTTCCGGGGCCGGGTGATCGCCTCCGTCCCCGCGCACGGACGCCTGCGCCTGCGACTGGAGGCGGGCGGCCCCTGGCAGGTGCGGATCCTGCCGCTGGCGGAGGCCCGGCGTCTGACCGAGAGCCGGCTGGAGGCATGGGGACCCGAGGTCCTGCTCCACACCCGGGGGACGGCCGACGTCGCCTTCCACTACAAGGGCGGCGGCAACTTCATCGTCCACCTCCACCGGCTGGCGGGGCACACGGACCCCACCGCCCTTCCCGAGCCCGGCCGGGCCGTCGTCAACGAGATCGGCGCGCGCAAGGAGACCCTGCCGCTGCCCGAGGGCCCGCTCCTCGTCCACGTGTCCGCCGCGGACGCCCCCTGGACCGCTCGCCTGAAGGAAGTGCGGCCCCACAGCAGCGGCCGGAACGCCGACCGGCCGATGAAGTCGGCCGAGCCCCGCGGGGCACTGGGCTGGCTGCGCCGCGCGAGGCACTGAGGGGCAGGGGCCCTACGGAAGCAGCTTCTGCGTCAGCGGGCCCGCCACCGGCAGGTCGGCCACGGCCCCGCCCTTCGTGACGTGGTCGGTGAGCAGGTTGGTGCCGACCGGCTTGAAGTCGGCGATCTGGGTGCCGATGCCGTTGGCCAGCGGGTCGACGCCGGTGTTGGCCAGCGGGTCGAGCTGGAGCCGCGTCAGCGGGCCCACCCCGTGTGTGACGCCGGACAGCGCGCCCGCCCCGGCCGCGCCGGCGTCCGTGCGGGTCAGCGAGTCCACCGGCAGCGGCACGGCGGCGCCCGGCGCGGCCTGGGCCGCGGCGCCCGCGCCGAGCACGGCGGCACCGGCCGCCGTGAGGCCGAGACCGGCCTTGAGGAGGAGGCCGCGACGGGGGGCCTTCGGCTCTGCGTGACGCGCCATGGGGATCCTTCCGGGGGGTGATCGGGCGGACACCGACCGTAGTGGAGGTGTGATGCTCGATACCAACGGCCCTCCTCGATGGTCCCCTGGACGGGGTAATGCCTCACACTGGTGTTCCGTGAGTTCCCAACCGATCCCGACCCGGGTCGTCCTGCTCGCGGGCCCCTCCGGCTCCGGCAAGTCGTCCCTCGCCGCCGTCACCGGCCTCCCGGTCCTGCGCCTCGACGACTTCTACAAGGAGACGGGCGATCCCACGCTCCCCCTCGTCGACGGCTCCACGGACATCGACTGGGACTCGCCGCGTTCCTGGGACGCGGACGCCGCCGTCGCAGCGATCACCGAGCTGTGCCGCACCGGCCGCACCGACGTCCCCGTCTACTCCATCGCC
Source organism: Streptomyces filamentosus (assembly GCF_014654895.1). Classification (GTDB taxonomy): domain Bacteria; phylum Actinomycetota; class Actinomycetes; order Streptomycetales; family Streptomycetaceae; genus Streptomyces; species Streptomyces filamentosus. The sequence goes on from NZ_BNBE01000001.1 coordinate 1,760,598, forward strand.
ACCAGCTCCCGCACCGGCAGCGACCGCCTCGACATCGAGCGGACCCCGCTCTTCATCGCCGAGGGCATCTTCGCCGCCGAGATCGTGGACCGCTGCCGGGAGCTCGGGGTGCTGGCCGACGCGCTCTGCCTGCGCGGCCGCCCGTCGACGACCTTCCGCCGCCGGCTGCTGCGCGACCTGAAGGAGGGCCGCAAGTCGGTGCCGTTCCTGCTGCGCCGCGGCTGGCGCCTGATGCGGGCCGAGCGCGCCATCGTCGCCCGGCAGACCGCGCTGGGCGCCCACGCCTGCGCCAAGCCGGAGGCGCTGGGCCGCCTCGCCGCCGCGGCGGCGGGCCGGCACCGCACCCCGGCGGACCGCTGACCGCTGACCCCGACGCGCCCCGGACGCGGCACGGAGCGGACAGCACGAAGCGGACCGTACGAGACCCCCCGGACTCGTACGACCCGCTTCGTTTCTTTCCCCCGTGGGCTCCAGATCCCCCCTGGAGCCGGTTCCCCCGTGCTTCCCCCCGTGATCCCTCAGGCGACGAGCTCGCCGAAGGACTCCTCCTCGTCACGGCCGAAGCTCAGCACCTCGTCCTCGCGCAGTCGCCGCAGCGAGCGCCAGATGCTCGACTTCACCGTGCCGACACTGATGTCCAGGATCTCCGCGATCTCCGGGTCGGTCCGGCCCTCGTAGTAGCGCAGCACCAGCATGGTCCGCTGGAGCTCGGGCAGCCGGGCCAGGGCCTGCCACAGCACCGCGCGCAGCTCGGTGCCGCGCATCGCGTCCGTCTCGCCGACCGTCTCCGGCAGCTCCTCGGTCGGGTACTCGCTGACCTTGCGCCGGCGCCAGGCGCTGATGTGCAGGTTGGTCATGGTGCGGCGCAGGTAACCGCCGACGGCGGCCTTGTCGCTGATCCGCTCCCAGGCGCGGTACGTGGAGAACAGCGCGCTCTGGAGCAGGTCCTCGGCCTCGAAACGGTCACCGGTCAGGTGGTAGGCGGTGGCGTACAGGGAGGCCCGGCGCTCCTGGACGTAGGCCGTGAACTCGGCCTCCGAGCAGGAACGCTCCCCCGTGGCCTCCCCGTACACCGCTCCCCCGTCAGCGACGGCGACCATGTAGGGCGCCTTGCGCTGACGTCCGACGGTACGAACGCACCCCCGTCCGTTCACACCCCCGGACTTCTCGGTGCTCCGCACGTCGTGGAGACGCGTGACAACTGCGCTGTTGGTGGTGCCGTGCAGTGTGTTCATCTCGCGCCCCCCGTCGTTCGGAGTGAGTGTTTCGGTCCGTGTGCCAAGAAGCTTGCCCGCCGGACTTCATGGCGTTGTCCGCCGACTGTCACAGGCGTGTCACAGGGGCGGTGACGGAAGCGCGCCTCCGGGCGGTCGATCTCGGACGGCTCATGAGCCAGAATGGCGACCGTGCCTTTTCTGTTGCTGATCGAGGACGACGACGCCATCCGCACGGCCCTCGAACTCTCCCTGTCGCGGCAGGGCCACCGGGTGGCCACCGCCGCGTCGGGCGAGGACGGCCTGCTGCTGCTGAAGGAGCAGCGGCCCGACCTGGTCGTGCTCGACGTGATGCTGCCCGGCATCGACGGGTTCGAGGTGTGCCGGCGGATCCGCCGCACCGACCAGCTGCCGATCATCCTGCTGACCGCGCGCAGCGACGACATCGACGTGGTCGTGGGCCTGGAGTCGGGTGCCGACGACTACGTGGTGAAGCCGGTGCAGGGGCGGGTGCTCGACGCCCGGATCCGGGCCGTGCTGCGGCGCGGCGAGCGGGAGTCGACGGATTCGGCGACCTTCGGGTCGCTGGTGATCGACCGGGCCGCGATGACGGTGACGAAGAACGGGCTCGACCTCCAGCTGACCCCGACCGAGCTGCGGCTGCTGCTCGAACTGAGCCGGCGGCCCGGACAGGCCCTGTCCCGGCAGCAGTTGCTGCGGCTGGTGTGGGAGCACGACTACCTGGGCGACTCGCGCCTGGTGGACGCGTGCGTGCAGCGGCTGCGGGCGAAGGTGGAGGACGTGCCGTCCTCGCCGACCCTGATCCGCACGGTGCGGGGCGTCGGTTACCGGCTGGACGTCCCTGCGTGACGAAGGGGAACAAGGGGGTGCTCGCCCGGCTGCGGCTCTCCAGCCTGCGCCTGCGGCTGGTCGTGGTGTTCGCGCTGGTGGCGCTGACGGCCGCGGTGTCGGCCTCGGGGATCGCGTACTGGCTGAACCGCGAGGCGGTGCTGAAGCGCACCCAGGACAGCTCGCTGAACGCCTTCCGGCAGGAGATGCAGAACCGGGTGGCGACGCTGCCGCTGCGGCCGACCCAGGAGGACCTGCGGCGCACCTCCGAGGAGATGACCGCGGGCGGGGGCGGCTACCAGGTGCTGCTGCTCGGCGAGCGGGCCGCGGGCAAGCCCATCGTGGGCGCCTCGGACCCGGACGTGTTCACGCTGGCGGACGTGCCGGTGGCGCTGCGGGAGGCGGTGGACACCCGGCGCCCGGTGACGGACGCCAACCCGTACGCGTACCACCTGTTCTGGCAGCGGACCGAGCGGGGCGGGACGCCGTACCTGGTCGGCGGGACGCGGATCGACGGCGGCGGGCCCGCCGGCTACATGTTCAAGTCGCTCGCGGCGGAGCGGGCCGACCTCAACTCGCTGGCGTGGTCGCTGGGGATCGCGACCGGGCTCGCGGTGATCGGTTCGGTGCTGCTCGCGCAGGTGGCGGCGTCGACCGTGCTGCGGCCGGTGCGGCGGCTCGGCGAGGCGGCCCGGCAGCTCGGCGAGGGCAAGCTGGACACCCGGCTGCGGGTGACCGGTGCGGACGAGCTGTCCGACCTGTCGCGGACCTTCAACAGCGCGGCGGAGAACCTCCAGAAGAAGGTGGCGGACATGAGCGCCCGGGAGGAGTCCTCCCGGCGGTTCGTCGCCGACATGTCGCACGAGCTGCGGACCCCGCTGACCGCGCTGACGGCGGTGACGGAGGTCCTGGAGGACGAACAGGACTCGCTGGACCCGATGATCGCCCCGGCGGTGGCTCTCGTGGTGAGCGAGACCCGGCGGCTGAACGACCTGGTGGAGAACCTGATGGAGGTGACCCGCTTCGACGCGGGCACCGCCCGGCTCGTCCTGGACGAGGTGGACATCGCCGACCAGATCACCGCGTGCATCGACGCGCGGGCCTGGCTGGACGCGGTGGACCTGGACGCGGAGCGCGGCATCGTGGTGCCGCTCGACCCGCGGCGCCTGGACGTGATCCTGGCGAACCTGATCGGCAACGCGCTGAAGCACGGCGGCTCCCCGGTGCGGGTGTCGGTGCACACCGACGACCACGAGCTGGTCATCACCGTGCGCGACCACGGGCCCGGCATCCCCGAGGAGGTGCTGCCGCACGTCTTCGACCGCTTCTACAAGGCGAGCGCCCAGCGGCCCCGGTCGGACGGCTCCGGCCTCGGCCTGTCGATCGCCATGGAGAACGCGCTCATCCACGGCGGGACGATCTCCGCCGCCAACTCGGTGGGCGCGGACGGCGCCGTGGACGGCGCGGTGTTCACGCTGCGGCTGCCCCGGGACGCGTCGGCGGCCGACCGCACCGGGGACACCGGTCCCCGGCCGGGCGAAGGGGTGGACGAGTGAGGGCGCGTACGGCGCTGACGGCGGTGGCGCTGGCGCTGCTGGCGCTGCCGGTCACGGGATGCGGGATCAGGACGACGTCGGTGCCGGTGGACGCGGGCGCGGCCCCGTCGCGGGTGCCGTGCGACGTGCCGGAGTCCTCGGCCCCGGAGCCGGGGGTGCCGGTGCGGGCGTTCCTGGTGTGCGGGTCGCAGCTGGAGCCGGTGGACCGCAGGTCGCCGCAGTCGGAGGACAAGGTGAGCGGCGATCCGGTGCGGACGGCGTCGGCGCTGCTCGCGCAGCTCCTCGCGGAGCCGCCGGAGGCGGAGCGGCAGGCCGGTTTCACCACGGCGGTACGGGCTCCGCTGTCGGTGGCGGCGGGCCGGGCGGGCGATCCGGAGGGCACGCTGCGGCTGAGCCGGCAGCCGGAGGACCTGGCGCCCGCGGCGCTGTCGCAGCTGGTGTGCACCTTCGCGGAGAGTTCGGCGGGCGCGGGCGGGCACACGGTGCTCCTCGCGGGTCCGGGGGCGTATCCGCCGAAGCGCTACCGGTGCACGACGCAGCTGCGGGAGCGCCCGGAGTCGGCCCCGCCGACGGCGCCCGTGCCGTCGGCCGCGGCGACGCCGGCGGGCTGAAGCGGAACCGTTCCCCGCGCGGGCCGCGTCTTGGGGGGCGTGCAGCGTCAAGGTTCGGGCGGGAACGCCGCCGTGGTCGTCCGCGTGACCGGGTTCGTGTTCCTGGTCGCGCATCTGCTGCTCGTCTCCTGGGTCGGGCTCCTGCCACGCGACGTGGCCTGGGTGACCGCCCCGAACACGGTGCCGCTGGCCGGACTGCGGGCCGATCTGGCGCTCGGGCCCGCCGAGGCGGCCCGGCTGATCGCCGGGGGACTGCTGCTGCTCGCCCCGCTCGGGGTGCTGCTGCCGATGTGCGAGGGGCGCCTCGACGTGTCGCGGTGGGGGTCGCTGACCCGGACCGTGGCGGCGGGGGCGCTGGTGTCGCTGGCCCTCGAACTGCTGCAGACGGCGGTGCCGGGGCAGGTCGTGGACGTGGACTCGGTGTTCCTGAACACGCTCGGGGTGGCGCTGGCGCACCTCCTGGTGGTGCCGGCGGCGCGGGCGCGGCTGCGCCGGCGGGCGGCCCGGCAGGGGCGGGGTCAGGGCCGGGGCCGGGGCTTCGGCCGGGGTCGGGTGGTGGCCGGGAGCGATCCGGCTCAGGGTCGTACCCCGAGGATTCCCAGGGTTCCGATCGCCCGGTAGACCGACGCCGAAGGCCGGGGTCCGGCGGCACCATGGAGTCACTGGGAGGCCCGGAGGAGCGGTCGCCCGGATCGACGAAGGAGCCCACCATGGCCGCACTTGTCCGCCCGCGTGAAGGCCGGATGTTCGGCGGGGTGTGCGCGGCGCTCGCCCGGCGCTTCGGCACCTCCGCCTCGACGATGCGTCTGGTCTTCCTGGCCTCGTGCCTGCTGCCCGGTCCGCAGTTCCTGCTCTACGTGGCGCTGTGGGTGCTGCTGCCGGGCGAGTCCCGGACGGGGAAGACGGCGGCCGCCTGGTAGGCCGCGCCGTCCCGACCACGCCGAAGGGGCGCGGACCCGGTCTCCCGGGTGCGCGCCCCTTCGGCACGTGCGGTGGGGGTCAGCCCAGCGCGCCGATCGGCAGGCCGCCGAGCAGGCCGGTGCCGCCGAGGAGGCCGGTGGCGGCGCCGAGCGGGGTGGCGCCCAGGGCGCCGGCGGCGGCGTCGGTGGGCAGGTTCTGGGTGACCTGGCCGGCGGCGCCGGGGAGGGCCTTGGTGCCCTGGTCGAGGCCCTGGCCGAGGGCGCCCTGGCCGGCGCCGAGGGACTCCCCCGCTCCGTCGGGGAGGGTGGTGAGGCCTTCGCCGAGCGGGGCGACCTGGCCGACGGTGGACAGCGCGTCGACGCCGTCGAGCGGTGCCGGGAGCGGGGCCGCGGAGGCCGTGCCGGCGGCGGCAGCGGCGAATGCGGCGCCGAGGGCGGCGACACCGAGCTTCTTGGCGGCAGACTGCTTCATCTGAGGATCTTCCTTGGCTTGGGGAGCTGAGCTTCGGGACATCAGGTGGAGAAATCCGGAACAGGGGAATCCGGATATGCACAGCAGCTCCGCAAACTAACCGTCCCCCCTCGGCTCCGCAAACACCGCGAGACCGCCGGGTGTCGCACCCTCCCGGCGGTTCCGGGCCCTTTCGCCTCCCCTCTGCTCAGCCCTCCCGACCGGAAGAAGCGCTGGTCGTGGCGGTCTGCCGGAAAAGCCACTCGGACTTCAGTTCGGCATATCCGGGCTTGATCACGTCATTGATCATGGCGAGCCGTTCATCGAAAGGAATGAACGCGGACTTCATCGCATTGACCGTGAACCACTGGAGATCGTCGAGCGTGTAGTCGAATGCGTCGACCAGGAGCTCGAATTCCCGGCTCATGCTGGTGCCGCTCATCAGCCGGTTGTCGGTGTTGACCGTCGCACGGAAGTGGAGCTTGCGGAGCAGCCCGACGGGGTGCTCGGCGTACGAGGCGGCGGCGCCGGTCTGGAGGTTGGAGGTGGGGCACATCTCCAGCGGGATCCGCTTGTCGCGGACGTACGAGGCGAGGCGGCCGAGCCGCACCGAGCCGTCGTCGGCGACCTCGATGTCGTCGATGATCCGCACGCCGTGGCCGAGCCGGTCGGCGCCGCACCACTGGAGCGCCTGCCAGATCGAGGGCAGGCCGAAGGCCTCGCCGGCGTGGATGGTGAAGTGGTTGTTCTCCCGCTTGAGGTACTCGAAGGCGTCGAGGTGGCGGGTGGGCGGGAAGCCGGCCTCGGCGCCCGCGATGTCGAAGCCGACGACGCCGTCGTCGCGGTGGCGGTTGGCGAGCTCCGCGATCTCCAGGGAGCGGGCCGCGTGCCGCATCGCGGTGAGCAGGGCGCCGACCCTGATCCGGTGCCCGGCCTCGCGGGCCAGCCGCTCGCCCTCGCGGAAGCCCTCGTTGACCGCCTCGACGACCTCCTCCAGGGTCAGCCCGGCCTCCAGGTGCTGCTCGGGGGCGTAGCGGACCTCGGCGTAGACGACGCCGTCCTCGGCGAGGTCGACGGCGCACTCGGCGGCGACGCGGAAGAGGGCCTCGCGGGTCTGCATGACGGCGCAGGTGTGCGCGAAGGTCTCCAGGTAGCGCTCCAGGGAGCCGGAGTCGGCGGCCTCGCGGAACCAGATGCCGAGCTTGTCGGGTTCGGTCTCGGGGAGCTTCGAGTAGCCCTGCTCGCGGGCGAGTTCGATGATCGTGCCGGGGCGCAGTCCGCCGTCGAGGTGGTCGTGGAGCAGCACCTTCGGGGCACGGCGGATCTGGTCCGCGGTGGGGACGTGGGATGTCTGGCTCGTCATTTTCGCACTCTAGCCCCTACGCGCGTAGAACGCGCCGTGCCGTGATCCTCACGGCCGTTTTTTCGGGTACGGGCTCCGCCCCCTCCGGTCCCGCACCACCGCTTCCCCGGTACGGACTCCGCTCCCCCTCCGGTCCCGCACCACCGCTTCCCGGATACGGGCCCGCCGCCCCCGGCCCGCACCGCCTCCCTCCCGGTACGGGCCCCGCCGCCCCGGCCCGCCCCGCTGTTTTTCCGGTGCGCCGGGCCGTCCCCGCGCCTAGCCTCGCCCCATGACCCAGCCCCCGCCCCCGCTCCCGCACGCCGCCGAACTGCTCCGCGTCCACCGCTTCATGGCCGGCTTCCACCGCCGGCGGGCGGCCCGCACCCTCGACTTCCCCGGCGGTTTCGTCGCGCTGGACGACGCCTACGCGCACTCCCGGGGCGACAACCACGCGATGGTGACCGGCCCCACCGACCCGGAGGCGCTCCCCGGCCGGCTCGACGCGCTCCTCGGCCACCTCCCGCACCGGCTGGCGTACGTGCTCGACGAGGAGCTCGCCGGAGCGTGCCGGGGGCCGTTGGAGGCGGCCGGCTACACGACCGGGTCCACCTACGTCATGCGGCACACCGGCCCGGTGCCGGCGGACGGCGGGGCCAGGGAGGTGGGCCTCGACGCGCTGCGCGCACCGGTCGCCGCCTCCTGGCGGGACCTCCTCCCCGAGGTCTCCGCCGAGGTGGTCGACCACCTCGTGGAGCGGCGGGCGGCCCGGCTCCGGGCCGGGGACGTCCGCTTCCTCGCCTCGTGCACCGAGGGCACGGAGGGCGCCGAGGGCGGCGAGCCCGCCGCCTGGGCCGACCTCTACCTCGACCGGGAGGAGGGGATCGGGCAGGTCGAGGACCTGGTCGCGAGCCGGGAGCACCGGGGGAAGGGGCACGCCGGGCGGGTCCTCGACACGGCGCTGCGCCTCGCGGCGGAGGCGGGCTGCGGGCTGCGCTTCCTCACCGCGCACACCGCCGACTGGCCCCACGAGTGGTACCGGCGGCGGGGCTTCACCGCCATCGGCACCGTCCACGTCTTCGAACGCGCGTAGAGCGGACGGCGGTTCGCCCCCGCGGCGATATGTAACAGAGACCGCGCGTACGACTGCCGTACACCTCGGATTCTGAGAATGTTCCGTCATGGCGCAGTACGCACTGGTGGGGACTGCCGACGGCCGGAGACCCCGGCTCGGTCGGCCTGTCGGGATGTCGAGGTCGGCGACGGCGGTGGGCGGCGTGGTGCTGCTCCTGCCGGACGGGGAGCCGGTGTCGGAGCGCCGGGCGTCGGCCCGGGCGCACGCGGCCGCACTGCCGATGGGGCGCGAACTCGCCCGCGCGGGGCGGTCGGAGGGACTGGTCGCCCAGGTGGTGCGCTACCGGCGGCGCGGCTGGAACGGCCCCGACGCGGAGCTCGCGGCGGACGCCTCCTGGGCGGTCGCCGAGGCGGTACGGCGCTACGGCGACGTACCGGTCTGCCTGATCGGCCACGGGATGGGCGCCCGGGCGGCGCTGCGGGCGGCCGGGCACCCGGCGGTCGGCGCGGTCCTCGCGCTCGCGCCCTGGCTGCCCGAGGACGACGTGGCCGCCGAGCCCGAGCCCGTGCGGCAGCTGACCGGCCGGCGGGTGCTCATCGTGCACGGCACCGACGACGCCCGCACCGACCCCGAGCTGTCCTTCCGCTTCGCGGCGCGCGCCAAGAAGGCGAACCGCGAGACCTGCCGCTTCGAGGTGCACACGGACGGGCACGGGCTGCGCCAGTACGCCGACGAGGTGCGGGCGCTCGCCGCCGACTTCGTGCTCGGCGCGCTCTTCGCCCGCCCGGTGACCCGGCCTCTGACGGACGCGATGGCGGCCCCGCCGCCGATCGGCCTGCGGATGCCGCTGGCGGCCGGCTTCGGCAGCGGCTCACGCCGGCGCTGAGTCCTCCCGCGGCGGCCGCGCCTCCTTCGGCAGGAGGTGGCCGCGGCGGCTCAGCAGGAACTTCTTGAAGGCGGCCACCGGGGCGGTGTCCGGATGGCCGTCGAGCCAGGCCACGCCGATCTCGCGGACCGCGCGCGGCGCGGTGACCGTCAGCTCGACGACCCCGGGGCGGGCCACCGCGGGCGGCGGCAGGAGCGCCACCCCGAGGCCGGCCGCGACCAGGCCGCGCAGGGTCTCGGCCTCCTCGCCCTCGAAGGCGATCCGGGGCGTGAAGCCGGCCTCCGCGCACAGGTCGTCGGTGATGCGGCGGAGCCCGTACCCCGGCTCCAGGGTCACGAAGGTCTCCTCGGCGGCCTCGGCGAGCCGGATGCGGCGGCGGCCGGCCAGCCGGTGGTCGTCGGGGACGACGAGCCGCAGCCGCTGCTCGTCGAGCCGGCGGCCGACGAGGTCGGGGGCGTCCGGCACCGGCGAGGTCAGACAGAGGTCGAGCTCGCCCGCCCGGAGCCGTTCGATCATCGCCTCGCCGTAGTTCTGGACGAGGGTGAAGCGGACCCTCGGGTGGTCCGCCCGGAAGGCCCGGATCAGCGCCGGCACGGTCTCCGAGCCCATGGTGTGCAGGAAGCCGAAGGCGACCCGGCCCGCGGTGGGGTCGGCGTCGGCCCGTACGGTGTCGGCGGCCCGTTCGACCTCGGCGAGGGCCCGCTCGGCGGCGGCCAGGAAGCGGCGGCCCGCGGGGGTGAGCGAGACCGTGCGGCCCCGGCGGGCGAAGAGCGCCACCCCGAGGTCCTCCTCCAGCCGGACCACGGCCCGCGAGAGCGTCGACTGGGGCACGCCCATCTCGGCCGCGGCCCGGGTCACGTGCTCCTGCCGGGCGACCGCGGCGAAGTAGGCGAGCCGGGGCGCGAGCAGCAGCCCCATGTCTTCTTCGTTACTGTTCGGTGACAGGCGAGGCTGTGACCTGTACTCATGCGCCATGGGAACGATTACAGCAGTTCCATGCATTGGACGCATGAAACCGGGCGGCCTACGTTCGTGGCATGCCTCCCGCCAGTACCGAGGCGGACGCCACCCTCGCGTCCGCCGCCCCCGCAGCCGCCGACACCCGTCTCGCCCCCGGCGCCCCCGGCCACCGCCGGATGAGCCTCGCGCTCTTCGCCGCCGGACTCGCCGCCTTCGCGCTCCTCTACTCCACCCAGGCCCTCCTCCCGGCGATCTCCGCCGAGTTCGGCGCCACCGCCTCGGCCGCCTCCTGGACCGTCTCCGCCGCGACCGGCGCGCTCGCCCTGTGCGTGCTGCCGCTCAGCGCGCTGTCGGAGCGCTTCGGCCGGCGCGCGATGATGACCGCCTCCCTCTCCGTCGCGGTCGGCGTGGCGCTCCTGGTGCCCTTCGCGCCCAGCCTGGAGGTCCTGATCGCGCTGCGGGCGCTCCAGGGCGCGGCGCTGGCCGGACTGCCGGCCTCGGCGATGGCGTACCTGGCCGAGGAGGTGCGGCCCCGGGCGCTGATCGGCGCCATCGGCCTCTTCGTCGCGGGCAACTCGATCGGCGGCATGAGCGGCCGGATCGTCACCGGCTGGGTGGCGCAGCTGTGGGGCTGGCGGGCGGGTCTGGCCGCCGTCGGCCTGACCTCCCTGGTGTGCGCGCTCGCCTTCCGGGCGCTGCTGCCGAAGGCCCGGCACTTCACCCCCGGCACGCTGAACCCGAAGGCGCTCGCCGCCACGGTGAGGGGGCACCTCGCCGATCCGCTGCTGATGCGCCTGTACGGCATCGGCGCGCTGTTCATGACGGTCTTCGGCGCCGTGTACACGGTGATCGGCTACCGCCTCGCCGAGGCGCCGTTCTCGCTGCCGCAGGGCGTGATCGGCTCGATCTTCCTGGTCTACCTGGTGGGTACGGCGTCGTCCGCCGCGGCGGGCCGGCTGGTCGGCCGGCTCGGCCGGCGCGGGGCGCTCTACCTGGCGGTCTCCACCACGGCGGCGGGCCTGCTGCTCTCGCTCTCCGCGTCGCTGGCCGCGGTCCTCGCGGGTCTGGTCCTCATCACGGCCGGCTTCTTCGCGGGCCACGCGGTGGCCTCGTCCTCGGTGAGCCGGACGGCGAAGACGGGCCGCGCGCAGGCGTCGGCGCTCTACCAGTCCGCGTACTACCTGGGCTCCAGCGCGGGCGGCACGCTCGGCGCGGTCGCCTTCCACGCGGGCGGCTGGGCCGGGACCGTCACGATCGGTCTGGTGGCGGTGGCCGGCGTCGTCTCGATCACCCTGTACGGGACGCACAGCGCCCGCGCCGAGGCCCGCCGGATCCGTCCGGTGACGGCCTGAGCACGCTCGGATGACCGTACCGTCACGGTTCCGGTCCCGGTGCAACTGACGGACTTCCCCCGGCGTCGTAAGGGTCAGGACTCAAGGGGGAGTTGACGATCATGAACGGATTCACGCTCCGGGCGGGGAAGAGAGCCGGCATAGCCGCCGGCCTCACCTCGCTGCTCGTGCCGGCCGCGCTCGTGCTGGGCGCGGCACCGGCCCAGGCCGCGTCGTGCAACGTGACGACGGGGCCCTACCAGAAGCAGGTCGAGAAGTTCCTCGGCCGCACCGTCGACGGGCGCCAGTCGCTCGGCGACTGCCAGGCGATCCAGGCCTTCCAGCGCAAGCACGGCATCACCCCGACCGTGGGGTACGCGGGCCCGCTGACCTGGCGCACCATGAACACGATGATCCAGCAGAAGGCGGCCGGCACCAACCCGAACAAGGACCGCAAGTGTCCGACGAACCGGGGCCGGATCGCCTGCGTGGACCTCACCCGCCAGCTCAGCTGGATCCAGGACGGCTCGCGCCTCAAGTACGGTCCCGTGCCGGTCCGCACCGGCAAGGACGGCACCGAGACCCGTACCGGCCTGAAGAAGATCTACTGGCGGAACATCAACCACTGGTCGACGCTCTACAACGTCTCCATGCCGTACTCGCAGTTCTTCGACGGCGGGCAGGCCTTCCACTCCACCACCAAGTCCATGTGGAACCCGCCCGGTTCCGGCGGCTGCGTCAACATGCGCTCCGCCGACGCCAAGGCGTACTGGAACCTCCTGCGCAACGGCGACGACGTCTACGTCTACGGGCGCAAGCCGGGAACCTGACCCCGGCTGTCGGTGCGCTGCGGTAGCTTCGCTCTCACCGGTGCCGAACCCCGGCGCCGGTGAGGGGCGAGTGGGGACGCGATGAGTGATACCGCCGTGGTGACGACCGACGAACTCGACAAGTACCGGCGCGAGCTGACCGGTTACTGCTACCGGATGCTCGGTTCCTCCTTCGAGGCCGAGGACGCGGTGCAGGACACGATGGTGCGGGCCTGGAAGGCGATCGACTCCTTCGAGGGGCGTTCCTCGCTGCGGTCCTGGCTGTACCGGATCGCCACCAACGTCTGCCTCGACGCGCTCAGCGCGGGGAACAAGCGGGCGCGGCCCATGGACCTGTCCGGGCCGACGCCGGTCGCGCAGGCGCAGCTCGTGAAGCAGCCGGAGATCACCTGGCTGGAGCCGATCCCCGACGGGCGGGTCATGCCGACCGCCGGCGACCCGGCGGAGGCGGCGCTGCACCGGGAGACCGTGCGGCTCGCCTTCGTCGCCGCGCTCCAGCACCTGGCGCCCAAGCAGCGGGCCGTGCTGATCCTGCGCGAGGTGCTGGCCTGGAAGGCGAGCGAGGTCGCCGAACTGCTGGACACCTCCGTCGCCTCGGTGAACAGCGCGCTCCAGCGGGCCCGGGCGACCATCGCCGAGCAGGCCCCCGCCGAGTCGGACGCGGCGAACCCGCTGGACGAGGAGCAGCAGGCGCTCCTGGAGCGGTACGTGGCGGCCTTCGAGGGCTACGACATGAAGGCGCTGACCGCGCTCCTCCACGAGGACGCGACCATGACCATGCCGCCGTTCGACCTGTGGCTCCGGGGTCACGACGACATCGTGGGCTGGATGCTGGGCGTCGGCGACGTGTGCCGCGGCTCGAAGCTGGTCCCGACCGTGGCCAACGGCTCGCCGGCCTTCGCCCACTACCACCCGGACCCGGAGGGCGGTTACAGCCCGTGGGCCCTGATCGTCCTGGAGGTGCGGGACGGCAAGGTGGCCGGGATGGACTTCTTCCTGGACACCCCGCGCTGGTTCCCGCTCTTCGACCTGCCGGAGCGCCTGGAGGCGTAGTCCCTCACAGCACCTCGTCCAGGCCGGTGAGGCGGAGCAGGGCCGTGAGTCCGGGCCCTGCTCCGTGGAAGGTCAGCCGGTGGCCCCGGCGGCGGGCGGCGAGCGCGAGGCGGGCCAGCGCGTCGACGGCGGCGAGGCCGTCCGCGTGCGGGTCGATCCGGCACCGCACCTCCCCGGGCGGGGCGGCGGCCAGCTCGGCGCAGAGCCGGGCTACCTCCTCGCGGGTCGGTCCGGCGGGGAGGCTCATGACGAGGGGCTGACTGGTGTCCACGTGGGGATGACCGGCCGGAGCGCCGGAACTCATCGTGGCGAGCTCAGGCGGAGGGGAACTCGGCGGTGTCGAGGGTGAGGTCGAAGGGCGCGGGGAGGTGGATCTTCTCGCCGAACGGGGCGGCGCTCAGGACGCGACAGACGTCGGACGCGGGCTGCCCGTAGAGCGTGACCGTCGGCCCGCCCGGCGCCCAGCGGTCGACCAGGAGGTAGAGCGGTACGCCGGCCGTCGCGTAGCCGGCGACCTTCGCGATGCGGTCGTGGTTCGCGTTCGACTGCGAAGTGATCTCCACGACCAGCTCCGCTTCCGCGGCGGGGATGGAGTGGCCGGGCTCTCGCAGTGCGGTCTCGGGCGCGACCAGGAGATCAGGGATGTACATGCCCGATCGCGCCGGAACCGCGACTGCTTGCGTCTGGTAGACGCCCCAGTCTTCCGGAATCACCTTGTACAGGCGACGCTGAATCTTCTCCGCGATGCTGTTGTGCTGGTTGGCAGGTGACGGTGCCACGGTGATGATCCCCTCGATGATCTCCACCTTGCAGCCCTCGGGCCAGTCCATCTCGTGCCAGAGGCGGACGACGTCGTCCCAGCCCTGCCCGGCCTCGGCAGCGAGTGCGCTCATGGTGTGCTCCTCATTCGGTCGTCACCGAGCCCAGCATGCCGAACGGGACCGGTGGGGGTCCACCGGTCCCGTTCACCCGAAGGCGTCACTGGCACATGCCAGGGCCATCCTTACGCGATGCGGTCCAGGACGATCGGGGTCGGCTCGAAGGCGGTGTCCTCGGGCGCGATGTCCCAGGCGGCGTCCAGGGACTTCAGGGCGTAGTCGAACTTCTCCGGGGTGTCGGTGTGGAGGGTGAGGAGGGGCTGGCCCGCCGTCACCGTGTCGCCCGGCTTGGCGTGGAGCTCGACGCCCGCGCCGGCCTGCACCGGGTCCTCCTTGCGGGCGCGGCCCGCGCCGAGGCGCCAGGCGGCGATGCCGATGTCGTACGCGTCGAGGCGGGTGAGGACGCCCGAGGACGGGGCCGTGACGACGTGCTGCTCGCGGGCGACCGGGAGGGCCGCGTCCGGGTCGCCGCCCTGGGCCGCGATCATCCGGCGCCAGACGTCCATCGCGGAGCCGTCCCTGAGGGCCTTCGCCGGGTCGGCGTCCTCGATGCCGGCCGCGGCCAGCATCTCGGCGGCGAGCGCGACCGTCAGGTCGACGACGTCCTTCGGGCCGCCGCCGGCGAGGACCTCGACGGACTCGCGGACCTCCAGGGCGTTGCCGGCGGTGAGACCGAGCGGGGTCGACATGTCGGTGAGGAGCGCGACCGTCTTCACGCCGCTGTCGGTGCCGAGGGCGACCATGGTGGAGGCCAGCTCGCGGGCGTCCTCGATGGTCTTCATGAAGGCGCCGGTGCCGACCTTGACGTCGAGGACGAGGGAGCCGGTGCCCTCGGCGATCTTCTTCGACATGATGGAGCTGGCGATGAGCGGGATCGCCTCGACGGTGCCCGTCACGTCGCGGAGCGCGTACAGCTTCTTGTCGGCGGGGGCGAGGCCGTCGCCGGCGGCGCAGATGACCGCGCCGGTGGTGTCGAGGACGTGCAGCATCTCCTCGTTGGAGAGCAGGGCGCGCCAGCCGGGGATGGACTCCAGCTTGTCGAGGGTGCCGCCGGTGTGGCCGAGGCCGCGGCCGGAGAGCTGCGGGACGGCCGCGCCGCAGGCGGCGACGAGCGGGGCGAGCGGGAGGGTGATCTTGTCGCCGACGCCGCCGGTGGAGTGCTTGTCGGCGGTGGGGCGGGAGAGCGCGTCGAAGTTCATGCGCTCGCCGGAGGCGATCATCGCCGCCGTCCAGCGGGCGATCTCGTCGCGGTTCATGCCGTTGAGCAGGATCGCCATGGCCAGGGCCGACATCTGCTCGTCCGCGACCGCGCCGCGGGTGTAGGCGTCGATGACCCAGTCGATCTGCTCCGGGCTCAGCTCGCCCTTGTCCCGCTTGGTCCGGATGACGGAGATGACGTCCATGTCGTGGTGCCTCTTTCTACGCGCATAGAGGGGGGAACGGGAGGAGCGGCCCCTCCCATGGTGCCGGAAGGGCCGCTCCGAGGTGCTACTTGGCGAGGTGGTCCGGGCCGAACGCCTGCGGCAGCATCTCCGCCAGGGTCAGCAGCCCGGCGGGCGTCTCCAGGACCAGCTCGGGGCCGCCGAACTCGTACAGGAGCTGCCGGCACCGCCCGCAGGGGACCAGCGGCTCGCCCCGGCCGTCCACGCACACGAAGTGGGTGAGCCGGCCGCCGCCGGTGGCCTGGAGCTGCGAGACCAGACCGCACTCGGCGCACAGGCCGAGTCCGAAGGAGGCGTTCTCGACGTTGCAGCCGGAGACGGTGCGCCCGTCGTCGACGAGGGCCGCCGCGCCGACCGGGAAGCCCGAGTACGGGGCGTAGGCACGGGCCATCGCGGCCCGGGCCTCCGTCCGCAGGGCTTCCCAGCCGGCCTCGGCCAGACCGCCCGTCACTTGCCCTGGCCCTTCCGGTAGGGCAGGCCGTCCGCCTTCGGCATCCGCAGCCGCTGCGCCGACAGGGCCAGCACGAGCAGGGTGGTGATGTACGGGGCGGCGTCGACGAACTGGCTCGGGACCTGGTCGGTGAGGGCGTACCAGAGGAAGAAGCCGGCCGAGAAGACGGCGGCGATCACGGCGGGCACGTACTTCTTCTTGTACACCTGCCAGGCGGCGGCGAGCACCAGCAGGATCGCGACGAGCAGCAGCAGCGCGTGGACGTTCTCGGCGCCGCCGCGGATCTTGAGGCTGTCGGTGAAGCCGAAGAGGCCGGCGCCCATGGCCATGCCGCCCGGCATCCAGTTGCCGAAGATCATGGCGGCGAGACCGATGTAGCCGCGGCCGCCGGTCTGGCCCTCCTGGTAGATGCCGGTGGAGACGATCGCGAGGAAGGCGCCGCCGAGGCCCGCGAGGGCGCCGGAGATCGTGACGGCGATGTACTTGTACTTGTAGACGTTGACGCCGAGGGACTCGGCGGCGACCGGGTTCTCGCCGCAGGAGCGCAGCCGCAGGCCGAAGGCCGTGCGCCACAGCACCCACCAGGTGGCCGGGACCAGCAGGATCGCGACGACGGTGAGCAGCGACAGGTCGGTGACCAGGCCGCCGAGGATGCCGGCGAGGTCGGAGACCAGGAACCAGTGCTTCTGCTGGAGGGTCTCCAGCCAGTCCGAGAGGCCCGGGATCGTGATGTCGGTGATCGGGTCGATGCGCGGGGACTGCTTGGAGGAGCCGCCCTCGGCCTCGGCGAACGTGAAGTTCGACAGGTACTGGGTGAAGCCGACCGCGAGGATGTTGATCGCCACACCGGAGACGATGTGGTTCACGTTGAAGGTGACGGTGATGATCGCGTGCAGCAGACCGCCGAGCGCGCCGCCGAGGAGGCCGACGACGACGCCCGTCCAGGGGCCCCACTGGTAGCCGGCCCAGGCGCCGAACCAGGTGCCGAGGACCAGCATGCCTTCGAGGCCGATGTTGACGACGCCCGCCCGCTCGGACCACAGGCCGCCGAGGCCGGCGAGGCCGATCGGGATGGCGAGCTGGAGCGCGCCGGAGACCTGGCCGACGGAGGTGAGGTCGTCGGCGCCGGAGACGACGCGGACGAGGGAGAAGAGGACGAGGGCACCCGCGACGATCAGCAGGATCCAGGGCCAGGTGAGCTTGCGGCGCCCGGGCTTCTTCGGAGCGGCGCTCGGCTTGGCGACGGTGTCGGTGCTCATGCCGAGACCTCCTTGTCGGTCTTGATGGCGCCGCCGGCGGCCAGCTCCTCGCCGACCTTCTGCTGCTGGCGGCGGGTGCCGTAACGGCGGACGAGCTCGTAGGAGACGACCACGGCGATCACGATGATGCCCTGCATGATCTGCGTGATCTCCTTCGGGTAGCCCTCGACGTCGAGCGACGAGGACGCCTTGTCGAGGAACGCGAAGAGCAGGGCCGCGAAGAGGATGCCGACCGGGTTGTTGCGGCCGAGCAGGGCGATCGTGATGGCGGTGAAGCCGACGCCGACCGGGAACGACAGGCTGTACGTGTGGGTGTCGCCGAGCAGCGTGGGCATGCCGGAGAGGCCCGCCAGGCCGCCGGAGATGAGCATCGAGGTGAGGATCATCTTCTTGGCGTCGACGCCGCTGGCCTGGGCCGCGGACTCGCTCTCGCCGGTGGCGCGCAGGTCGAAGCCGAAGCGGGTGCGGTTGAGGACGAACCAGTAGACGACGCCGAGGGCGAGCGCGACGAAGGTGAAGCCGTAGATCTCGCCGTTGCCCTGGCCCATGTCGATGCCGGGGAACCAGCCGGACTCGGCGATCTCACCGGTGGTGAGGTCGTTGGAGCCCTGGGGCTGGACGCCGAGGTTCTTCGGCAGGATCAGCCAGGCGATCAGGGAGGTCGCGATGGCGTTGAGCATGATCGTCGAGACGACCTCGGAGACGCCCCGGGTGGTCTTCAGGATGCCGGCGATGCCGGCCCAGAAGGCGCCGGTGAGGGCCGCGACGAGCACGATCAGCAGGATGTGCAGCGGGCCGGGCAGCTCGACGGCGGCGCCGACCACGGCCGACAGCATCGCGGCGAGGCGGTACTGGCCGTCGACGCCGATGTTGAAGAGGTTCATCCGGAAGCCGATGGCGACGGCCAGGGCTGCCAGGTAGTAGATCCCCGTCTGGTTGATGATGAGGACCTGGATGTCGGAGTATCCGGCGTTCTCGATCATCAGCTGGATCGGCTCGATCGGGTCGAGACCCGTGGCGAGCAGCACCAGCATGGTGAGGACGAACGAGGAGACCAGCGCGAGCACCGGGCCCGCGGCCCCGATGATCAGCTTGTCCTTGTCGAATTTCATCATCGGGCGTCACCGTCTTCGGACTGCTCGGGCTGCTCGGGCCGCTCGTCGCCGCCTTCGAGGCGGCCGGTGGCCGCGCCCGTCATGGCGGAGCCCAGCTGCTCGGGCGTGATGGTGGCGGGGTCCGCGTCCGCGACGAGCTTGCCGCGGTACATGACCCGGAGGGTGTCGGAGAGGCCGATCAGCTCGTCGAGGTCGGCGGAGATCAGCAGCACCGCCAGGCCCTCGCGGCGGGCGTCGCGGATCGCGTCCCAGATCTGCGCCTGCGCGCCGACGTCCACGCCGCGGGTGGGGTGGGCGGCGATCAGGAACTTGGGGTGGTGGCTCATCTCGCGGCCGACGATCAGCTTCTGCTGGTTGCCGCCGGAGAGGGAGGCCGCGGTCACGTCGATGCCCGGGGTGCGGACGTCGTACTCGCGGACGATCCGCTCGGTGTCCTGGCGGGCCGCCTTCGGGTCGAGGATGCCGCGCCTGGAGTTGGGCGCCTCGGTGACGTGGCCGAGGATGCGGTTCTCCCAGAGCGGGGCCTCCAGGAGCAGGCCGTGGCGGTGCCGGTCCTCGGGGATGTAGCCGATGCCGCCCTCGCGGCGCTTGCGCACCGAGACCTTGGAGATGTCCTCGCCGTCGAGCGTGATGACGCCCGCGTCGGGGGTGGCCATGCCCATCAGGGCCTCGATGAGCTCGGTCTGGCCGTTGCCCTCGACGCCCGCGATGCCCAGGATCTCGCCCTTGTGGATGGTGAGCGAGACGTCGTCGAGGAGCTTGCGGCCGGCGCCGATCTCCTGGAGGGAGACCGTGCCGGACGGGTCCGGCGGGGCGGCGGTGGTCAGCGGGGCGGCGGCAGCGGCGCCGCTCTCGGTCAGCGTCAGGCCCTCGACCTTGAGCATGGCGACGTCGGTGACGGTCGACTCGCGGGTCTCCGGGGAGGGCAGCTCGCTGCCGACCATCAGCTCGGCGAGCTGCTTGGTGGTGGCGGTCTTCGGGTCGGCGGTGCCGACGGTGGTGCCGCGCCGGATGACGGTGATGTCGTCGGCGACCTTCAGGACCTCGCCCAGCTTGTGCGAGATGAAGATGACGGTCAGGCCCTCGGCCTTGAGCTCGCGCAGGTTGTCGAAGAGCGCGTCGACCTCCTGCGGGACGAGCACGGCGGTCGGCTCGTCGAGGATGAGGATCTTCGCGCCGCGGTAGAGGACCTTGAGGATCTCCACGCGCTGCCGGTCGGCGACTCCGAGGTCCTCGACGAGGGCGTCGGGGCGGACGCCGAGGCCGTACGCGTCGGAGATCTCCTGGATCTTCCTGCGGGCCTTGGCACCGATGCCGTACAGCTTCTCGCCGCCGAGGACGACGTTCTCCAGGACGGTGAGGTTGTCGGCGAGCATGAAGTGCTGGTGCACCATGCCGATGCCGCGCGCGATGGCGTCACCGGGACTGGAGAAGCTGACCTGCTCCCCGTCGATGGCGATGGTGCCCTCGTCCGGCTTCTGCATGCCGTAGAGGATCTTCATGAGGGTCGACTTGCCGGCACCGTTCTCACCGATGAGGGCATGGACCGTGCCCTTGCGGACGGTGATCGCGATGTCCTTGTTGGCGACGACGCCGGGGAAGCGCTTGGTGATGCCGTGGAGTTCCACGGCGGGGGGGCTGGACGCGTTGATGACGCACTCTCCTTGGCCGGAAGGAGTGGGAGCGGAGGGCAGGGCGGGGCGAAGTTATCGTGCCGGTGCGACATCTACACGCGTAGCGCTGCCGAAAAGTGAAAACCCGTACGGGAATGGGGCCGGGGCCCGGTCCGGTGGGGGTTCCCACCGGGGCCGGGCCCGCGGCGACAGGGTCGTGACCTGCGGTGCTTACGGGGTGGTCTTGACCGTGATCTTGCCGTCGACGATGTCCTTCTTCGCCTTGTCCACGGCGGCGATCAGGTCGGTCATCGACTTGTACTTCGGGTTGGAGTCGGCCAGGCCGACGCCGTCCGTGGCGAGGCCGTAGCGGATCTCACCGGTCTGCGGCTTGCCGTCCTTGACCGACTTGATCAGGTTGAAGACGGAGTCGGAGACGTCCTTGGTGACCGAGGTCAGGATGGAGTCCTTGTACGCCTTCAGGCCGGCCTGGTTGTACTGGTCGGAGTCGACGCCGATGGACCACTTGCCGGCCTTGGAGGCGGCCTCGATGGCACCGGAGCCGGCGAGGCCGGCGGCGGCGTAGATGACGTCCGCGCCCTTGTCGAGCTGGCCCTGGGCGGCGGCCTTGCCGAGGTCGGGCTTGGCGAAGCCGTCGAAGTTCGGGGGCTGGGTCAGGTACTGGGTGAGCACCTTCGCCTTGGGGTTGGTGTCCTTGACGCCCTGGACGTAACCCGCCTCGAACTTCTTGATCAGCGGGACCTCGACGCCGCCGATGAAGCCGACGGTGCCGCTCTTGGACGCCTTGGCGGCGGCGACGCCGGCCAGGTAGGAGCCCTGCTCCTCGTTGAAGACCAGGTTCGCGACGTTCTTGCCGGTCACCGAGGTGTCGTCGATGATGCCGAAGGTCGTGTCCGGGAACTGCTCGGCGACCTTCTTGATGGCCGGGGCGTAGGCGAAGCCGACGCCGATGACCGGGTTGTTGCCGGCGCGGGCCAGCGAGGTGAGGCGCTGCACCTTGTCGGCGTCGCCCTCGCCCGCCGACGGCTCGGCCTCGGCACCCTTGACGTCGAGCTCGTCCTCGGCCTTCTTCAGACCCGCGTAGGCGGCGTCGTTGAAGGACTGGTCGCCGCGACCGCCGATGTCGTACGCGATGGCGGCCTTGGCGGCCTTCGAGTCGGAACCGGAGCCCGAGTCGTTCGAGGACTTGCCGCAGGCGGTGGCGGAGAGCGCGAGCGCCGCGGAGGCGATGCCCACGGTGGTGATCCTGGTGATCCGGCGCAAGAGGAGGGTCCCTTCAAGACTGACCGAAAGCGCCTCTTCCGGCGCTGGCTTTGCGGCGATCGTAACGCGCGTAGATGTCAGTTAAAGACCCGTTCATGAGTCGTTACCGTATCGACGCGAACCCGGGTTCACAGTACCCGTACACGCTTCGCGATCAAGGATCAACCCCGTGTCATCAGCCGAGACGACTCCCCCCGGAACGGCGGCGGGCGCCGCCCTTCCGCCGGTGCGGGGAAGAGCGGCGCCCGGGGGGCCGAACGGGTCAGCCGGCGTCGATCAGCGCGGCGGCGGTGAAGAGCTCGACGGCCGTCCGGACGCACCGCTCGTCCACGTCGAAGTCGCCCGCGTGGAGGTCGCGGACCCTCGGGTCGCCGGGGGTGCGGACGCCGAGCCGGGCCATCGCGCCGGGCACGTGCTCCAGGTACCAGGAGAAGTCCTCGCCGCCGAGGCTCTGCTCGGTGTCCTCGACCGAGTCGGCCCCGCAGCGGGCCGTCATGGCGTCCCGGAGCAGCTCGACGACCACCGGGTCGTTGACGACCGGGGGGACGCCGCGGACGTAGTTCACGGTGGACTTGGCGCGGTGCAGGGCGGCGATCTCGTCGACGGCGGCGTGCACCAGGTCGGGGGCGTCGCGCCAGGCGGGCAGGTCGAGGCAGCGGACGGTGCCGGAGAGCTCGGCGTGCTGCGGGATGACGTTCGGCGCGTGTCCGGCCTCGATCCGGCCCCAGGTGACCGAGAGGCCGGAGCGGGCGTCGACCCGGCGGGCCAGCACGGCGGGCACGTCGGTGGCGATCCGGGCGGCGGCGGTGACCAGGTCGGTGGTGAGGTGCGGGCGGGCGGTGTGGCCGCCGGGGCCGTCGAGGGTGATCTCCAGGCGGTCGCAGGCCGAGGTGATGGGGCCGGTGCGGATGCCGATCCTCCCGGCGTCGACCTTGGGGTCGCAGTGGACGGCGATGATCCGGCCGACGCCGTCGAGGACGCCGGCGGCGACCGCGTCGGCGGCGCCGCCGGGCAGCACCTCCTCGGCGGGCTGGAAGATCAGCCGCACCGGGCGGGGCAGCCGGCCCTCGCGCGCCAGCTCGGCCAGCACCAGGCCGGCGCCGAGGACGGTGGTGGTGTGGACGTCGTGGCCGCAGGCGTGGGCGCGGTTGGGGACGGTCGAGCGGTACGCGACGGTCTTGGCGTCCGGGATGGGCAGGGCGTCGAGGTCGGCGCGGACGGCGAGCATGGGGCGGCCGCCGTCCCACGCTCCGATGTCACAGGTGAGCCCGGTGCCGCCCGGGAGGACGCGCGGCGCGAGGCCGGCCGCCTCCAGGCGGGCCTTGAGCGCGGCGGTGGTGCGGAACTCCTGGTTGCCGAGCTCCGGGTGCATGTGCAAGTCCCTGCGGAAGGCGATCAGTTCGTCGCGCAGGGCGGAGGACAGCGTTCCGGGCAGGGTGGCGGATCCGGGCTCACGGGACTTCAACTGGTTCACCCTTTGAAGCGTAGGCCCATCCGGTGATCAACTGCCCGTTGATCACGAAAAGTTCAGCCCGTTAGGGGAAAGATTCTCGGTTTGCCGTGCATGGGACACACTCCGTATGGGTATGGTCACCCGAATTCGAGCCGGTCGGCCCCCGGGCCGCGCGGGGCGAGCCGGTCCGCCCCCGACGCCGTGCCGGCCACGCCCGCCAGGAATCCCTGGGCCCGCGGCGAGGCCGTGGCCCGCAGCCACTCGGGCTCGATCTCGCAGACGGCCACCTTCACGCCGGTGCCCGCGAGGGCCAGCGGCAGGGTGTGCACGACGGTCGAGGGGAAGCTGACGACGGTGGAGCCGATGGGGCCGCGCCGGGCGATCAGCTCCAGCGGCAGGTCGGGGCGGACCACCTGGAGGCCGGCCTCGACCGCGACGCGGTGCAGCTTCTCCGGGCTCTCGCGGCGGTGGGCGAAGTAGCGGGTGGCGCCGTGGGCGCGGGCGAGCCGCCCGACGACCCGCAGGTACTGGTCCGCGTCCACCACCCCGGTCTCGACCAGCGAGGTGCCCACGAGGTCGGCGCCGCCGGTGAGGGCGGGCGGCCCGAAGCGGTCCCGGGTCCACGCGTAGGAGTTCGCGGTGACCTCGGTGCCGGGCGGGGCCTGGACGGGCAGCGAGGTGAAGATCTCGACGGTCCTGCCCGGGCCCGGGGCGAGCCGGCGCCGGGCCATCGAGGTGACCGGGGCGAGGACCAGCTCGCGCGGCCCGAGGTCGCCCTTGCGGTGCCAGCGGACCAGCCGCTCCCCGCCCGCGAGCTGGGCGGCGAACTCCATGGTCGCGGTGCCGTCGTCGACGACCGTGACGTGCCGGGGGCCGAAGAGGGTGAGCAGCAGCTGGACGTAGCGGGAGAAGGGGTCGCCGACGATCACCCGGTCGGCGGCGCGCAGCGGCCCGCCCAGCTCCCGCAGCGTCCGCACGAGCGCGCCGCGCCCGGCCCGCGCCTCCTGCCAGTGCACGGCGAAGCCCTCGTCGCGGGCGAGCTGGGCCATCCGGCGCAGCTGCCCCCGGGACATGGGGTCGGTCGGCGAGAGGACGACGATCTTCAGGTCGTCGGCGGCGTCCTTCAGGTCGTCGGCGGCGCCGGACGCCGGGGCGGGGGCGGGGTCCGTGGCGGACGCCGCGCCGGGGCCGGAGGCCGTACCGGAGCCGGAGGCCGTACCGGGGCCGGACGCCGGCCCGGAGCCGAAGCCCGCACCCGGACCCGAGCCCGTACCGGAGCCGGGCGCCGGGCCGGAGGAGGAACCGGCTCCGGGGCCGGACACCGGGGCGGGGGCCGCCGCGGCGTCCGGCCCGGGGGCGGGCGCGGGGGCGGCGGCCGGGACGGGGCCCCGGCCGCGCGCGTGCGCCCATTCCAGGACGTTCAGGAGCTGGACGGGGCTCTCCACGAACGCCAGCCGGCCGGTCATGCGGAGACGAGGCCCTGGACCCGGCGGAGCTTCTTCATCGGGCCGAGCTCCGACTCGTACACCTTCTTCACGCCGTCGCCGAGCGCGGCCTCGATGGTGCGGATGTCGCGGACGAGGCGCTCCAGGCCCTGCGGCTCGACGGAGGCGGCCTGGTCCGAGCCCCACATGGCGCGGTCGAGGGTGATGTGGCGCTCGACGAAGGTGGCGCCGAGGGCGACCGCCGCGAGGGTGGTCTGGAGGCCGGTCTCGTGGCCCGAGTAGCCGATCGGGACGTTCGGGTACTCCTCCTGGAGCGTCTGGATGACGCGCAGGTTCAGCTCCTCGGCCTTGGCCGGGTAGGTGGAGGTGGCGTGGCAGAGCAGGATGTTCGCGCTGCCGAGGACCTCGACGGCGTGGCGGATCTGCGCCGGGGTCGACATGCCGGTGGAGAGGATGACCGTGCGGCCGGTGGCGCGCAGCTCGCGCAGCAGCTCGTCGTCGGTGAGCGAGGCGGAGGCGACCTTGTGGGCCGGGACGTCGAACTTCTCCAGGAAGGCGACGGCCTCGGTGTCCCACGGGGAGGCGAACCAGTCGATGCCGCGCTTCTTGCAGTGCTCGTCGATCTGGCGGTACTCGTCCTCGCCGAACTCCACGCGGTGGCGGTAGTCGATGTACGTCATCCGGCCCCAGGGGGTGTCGCGCTCGATGTCCCACTGGTCGCGCGGGGTGCAGATCTCCGGGGTGCGCTTCTGGAACTTGACGGCGTCGCAGCCGGCCTCGGCGGCCACGTCGATCAGCTTGAAGGCGTTCTCGAGGTCGCCGTTGTGGTTGATGCCGATCTCGCCGCAGATGTAGACGGGCTGACCGGGACCGGCGGTCTTCGGGCCGAGGGTGCGCAGACGGGTGCTCATGGTGGTGCTTCCTTCAGTTCGGGAGAGGGGTGGGGGTGTTCAGCTCGGGTCCGAGGAGCCAGGCGGCGATCTCGCGGATCGCTCCGAAGCCGCCCGGGGTGACGGTGACCGCGCGGGCCGCGGCCCGGACGGAGTCGTGGGCGCTGCCCACCGCGACGGGCCAGCCGACGAGGTGGAAGCAGGGGAGGTCGTTGACGTCGTTGCCGGCGTAGAGGACGCGCGCCGGGTCGACGGACTCGGCCTCGCACCACTCCTTGAGCGCCAGGTCCTTGCGGTCGATCCCGTGCAGGACGGGGATCTTCAGCTTCCGGGCGCGGGCGGCGACGACGGGGTTCTGCTCGGTGGAGAGGATGAGGACGGGCAGTCCGGCGCGGCGCAGGGCCGCGATGCCGAGGCCGTCGCCGCGGTGGGCGGAGACGAACTCGCGGCCCTCCGCGTCGAGGTGGACCCGGTCGTCGGTCTGGGTGCCGTCGAAGTCGAGGACGACCGCGTCGACGTCGGCGAAGGTCGGGGTGGCCGGCTCGTCGAGGAGCGGGGCGAGGGCCTTGGCGCGGGCCAGGTCGTGCGGGTCGTCGATCTCCAGGACGCGGGCCGGGTCGGTGACGACGAGCGCGGTGCGGCCGAAGAAGCGGTGCCCGTGGGTGCGGAAGCCGGCCGCGTCCATCGCGTAGACGGCGCCGGTCTCCAGGTACTCCGGCTCGCGGTCCTGGCGGCGCGGGCGGTGCGCCTTGTCGTGGTTGACGCCGGTGGCGCCGTCCTCGGCCTCCTTCCACAGGAAGCCGTGCGAGGGGGCCGCGGTGAAGGCGGTGTCGGCGGCGCCGGAGGTGATCCGGGCGACGGCGTCGGCGATCTCGCGGGAGGTGAGGAAGGGGCTGGTGCACTGGACGAGGAGGACCACGTCGGCGGTGCGGCCCCGGTCGGCCTCGTAGGCGTCGAGGGCGTGCAGGACGGCGGACTCGCTGGTGGCGGTGTCGCCGGCGATCGCGGCGGGGCGGCGGACCGCCCCGGCGCCGAAGGAGCGGGCGGCGGCCTCGATGGCCGGGTCGTCGGTGGAGACGAGGACGTCGGTGACCCCGGCGGCGCCGAGGCAGGCCCGGACGGCCCGGCCGACCAGCGGGATCCCGGCGACCGGGGCGAGGTTCTTGGCGGGGACGCCCTTGGAACCGCCCCGGGCGGGGACGACGGCCACCACGACGGGGGCGTTCGGCTGCTTCTCGGGCATCACAGTTCTCCCAGGCGTCGGACGACGGGGGCCACGCGCTGCACGCCGTGGCGGTAGGCGCCGCGCGCCGCCTCGCGGACGATCCGGCGCAGTCCGCTGTCGCGGACCGGCGGCGCGGTGACGTCCAGGCGGTGGCGGGCGAGGATCCCGGGCAGGTAGCCGGGGGCCGTCTCCGCGGTGTAGTAGGGGCTGATCGGGGGCAGCGAGGGCAGCGCGAGGAGCTGCGCGACCCGGTCGCGGGCGGCGTCGAAGGCGGAGTCGTACGAGCCTCCGGCGGCGACGCCCTGGCGGTCCAGCCACTCCTCGTCCGGCACGGGGACCTCGCCCCGGTCGAGCCGGTCGAAGGAGGTGAGCAGGCCGGAGCCGATGAAGTGGTGGTTGCCGTTGACCTCGCGGACCCCGCAGTCGGTGAGGACCGCGGTGGGGATCCGGCGGTGCAGGGACTCCAGGGCGGCCGTGGAGGAGACGGTGACCAGCAGGTCGGTGCGGTCCAGGACCTCGCCCATGTGCCCGTACACCAGGCGGAAGTTGGCGGGCGGGTCGAGGTCCCGCACCAGCTTCTGGTACGGGTGCTCCTCCAGGTGCGTGGTGTGCTCGCCGGGCTTGGAGCGGAGCTTGAGGAGGACCTCGCGCCCCGGGTGCAGCCGGGCGTGCCGGACCAGGCGCTCCAGGACGTACGCCCGCTCGGCGCGGGTCACGGGGACGGACGGCTGGGCGGCGAACACCAGGGTGTCGCGGCCCTCCTCGGGGCGGTGCGGGGCGCCGCCGAGGAACGGCAGGGCGGCCTCGACGACCGACTCGGCGCCCGCGCCGACCCCTTCGTACACGGCGCGGAAGCGGTCCGCGTCGTGGCGGGAGTTGGCGAGGACGACGTCGGCGCCGTGGCGCAGCAGCAGTCCGTCGGCCAGCTTCTCGTAGACGACGCCGACGTAGCCGGTGACGACCACCGGCCGGCGGGCGAGGCCGAGGTCGGCGAGGCCCTGGAGGACGGCCCGGACGGTGCCGCCCACGAGGGCGAGGACGACGACGTCGTACCGCTCGCCGCGCGCCTCCGCGTCCTTCACCTCGCGCAGGAACTCCGCGCCGGTCACCTCGCGCGGGGCGGCCTCGGAGGCCCCCGTCTCGGCGAGCTGGCGGGCGGTGGGGGTGGCCCGGCCGCGGAGGACGAAACCGGTCGGCTCCTTCTCGGAACCTGGGGCGTCCGCCGGGGTGATGCGGCGCGCGGTGAGCGCACCCCATTTCCACCGGGTGTCGGAATCCGCGAGTACGGCGACCCGTACCGCTTCACTGGAACTTGCTGGCACGTCGAGGACGCTAGAAGGGCATTCCGGTCTGCGGCCCAACTCGGCAGCAACAAACGGTGAACAGCACCTCTCCGTGAACTGAAGCGGCCCGGGATTCAGCCGTTGGACGGCCCGAAATCCCCTCGGGTAAAGGCGGTTAATCAGCCCGCCGCTTCGTGTTCACCGAAAGTCCCCCGGACGGTCGGCGGGGCGGCCGGGTCGGCACCTAGCGTCGGCCGCGTGGTCAAGCTCTCCGTCGTCGTGCCGTTCTTCAACGTGCAGACATACGCCCCCGACACCCTCGCCAGTCTGCGCGCGAACGCCCGCGACGACTTCGAGTTCCTCCTCGTCGACGACTGCTCGTCCGACGACACCCCCGCGATCCTCGAACGGGCCGCGCGCGAGCTGCCCGGCGCCGTCCTGCTGCGGCACGAGCGCAACGAGGGCCTCGCGACCGCCCGCAACACCGGCCTGGACGCGGCCCGCGGCGAGTTCGTCACCTTCCTCGACGGGGACGACTGGCTCTCCCCCGGCTACTACGGACGGCTCGTCGCCGCCGCCGAAGGGCTCGGCTGCGACTTCCTGCGCACCGACCACACCTCGGTCACCGGCCGCGCCCGCTCGGTCCGCCGGGTGCCCGTGCCGCGCCGGGGCGAGGTCCTCGACCCGCGCGGGGCGATCCTCCCCGCCCACCGCACCACCTCCGTCGACTACCCCTACGCCTGGGCCGGGATCTACCACCGCCGGCTCCTCGACCGGGGCCTGCTGCACTTCCCGCACGGCCTGCGCACCGCCGAGGACCGCCCGTGGATCTGGCGGCTGCACCGCGAGGCGAAATCCTTCGCGGCGATCGGGGAACTCGGCGTCTTCTACCGGCGCGGAGTGGCGACCTCGCTCACCCAGATCGGCGATGTGCGGCAATTGGATTTCATCCGCGCTTTCGACCGGGTCGTCGAGGAGACCGCCCGCGACGAGGACGCCGATCTCTTTCTCCCGAAAGCCGTCCGCACCTATTGCGCGGTGATCGCCCACCACGTCGGCTCCCTCCAGAAGTTCGAGCCGGACGTGGCCCGGCAGCTGAAGGCGATGAGCGCGGGCGCGCTGCGCCGGATGCCGCAGGACGTCCTCGAAGGGGCGCTGGCCGCGATGGGCGGCGACCGGGCCGCGGTGCTGCGCAGGCTGCGCCGCCGGCGCCCGGCACCGCCGCCGCCCGCGCCGCCGGGCGGCCGGGGCCCGGCGTCCGGCACGGCCTCCCCGGAGGCGGCCGCGTGAACGGGAACCGTACGACCCAGATCTTCGCCGCCTCCACCCTCTACGGCGCGGTCACCCTGGCCGCCGCCATGGACAGCGGCTGCTTCGACGGCGCCGACCGCCGGATCCTGCTCGTCACCAACAACGCGCCGGTCCCGGAGACCACCCCGGCCTTCGACACCTCCGAGGGCTTCGCCCGGATCCGCGACCGCTTCGACGAGGTGGTGTCGTGGAACGAGACCATCTCCCCGCTGCACCCCGGCGGCTGGACCCCGCGCGGCCAGGACGTGCCGATGCTCCAGCGGCACCTCCAGAAGCTGTGGGGGCTGGGCGACGACCGGATCGAGCTGGTCCTGGAGTCCATCCAGGTCACCCCCGCGCTGGCGCTCGCCACGCTCCTCCCGGAGGCGGCGATCACCGTCTACGCGGACGGCCTGATGAGCTACGGCCCGACCCGCAACAAGATCGACCCGCTGATCGGCGGCCGGGCCGCCCGGCTGCTCCACCTCGACCTGGTGCCGGGGCTGCGGCCGCTGCTGCTCGGCGAGTTCGGGGCGGAGCCGGAGACCGTGCCGGTGGAGGCGTTCACGAAGGCGGTCGCGGAGCTGGCCGGCACCGACGCGCCCGCGGCGGCCGGGGAGGGGCCGGCCCTGCTGCTCGGCCAGTACCTGGCGGCGCTGAACCTGATGACGGCCGCCGAGGAGGAGGAGCTGCACCTGAGCATGGTGCGCGGCGCCGCCGCCCGCGGCCACCGGCGCCTCGTCTTCAAGCCGCACCCCACCGCCCCCGACTCCTGGACGGCCTCGCTGGCCGCGGAGGCGGCCCGGCTCGGCGCCGAACTGACCGTGGAGACCCGCCCGGTGCTCGCCGAGGTGCTCTACCGGGAGCTGCGGCCCGCGCTGGTCGTCGGCTGCTTCTCGACGGCGCTGATGACCGCCCGCACCTTCTACGGCCTGCCGGTCGCCCGGGTCGGCACCCGGGAGCTGCTGGAGCGGCTCACCCCGTTCCAGAACAGCAACCGGATCCCGCTGACGGTCGTCGACGCGGTCGTCCCGCCGCTGGTCCCCGGCCCGGAGGACGAGGAGCCGGTGACGGACGCCGCCCGCCTCGACGACCTGGTCGCCGCGGTCGGCTTCGCGATGCAGCCGAAGATAAGGACCGACCTGCGGGAGGCGGCGGTGCGCCACCTGTCCGGTCCGTACGCCGAGCGCACCCGGCACCACTTCACCCGCCGCCGGCTCACCGTCCTCGACCTGCCGGGCGGCCTGCCGGTCCCCCGCCACCCCAGGGTGCGGCGGCTGGCCCGCCGGGCCCTGCGCCTGCGGAAGGCCCTGAAGAAGTAGGGAAGGGACGAGGGCGGCCCGGGACCCCGGGCCGCCCTCTCCCGTCACACGCGGCTGATCGGCTCCTGGATCTCCGTCACCCAGCCGGCCGGGTCCTCCGGGCACTCCAGGTACAGCTCGCGGGCGTAGCCCGCCGACACGCAGCCGTTGGTGCCGATCCAGGCGGCGAGCGCCTGCGAGGTCGCGAGCACGTCGTCCATGGAGCCCCGGTGGACGACGGTGGCGGCCTCCTCGATGCCGGGCAGCACGTGCACGCGCACCCCTTCGGCCGCGGTGCCCTCGGGCACGGTCATGCCGGCGTGGACGACGATCGAGCCGTCGCCCTTCCCGGCGTCCTCGTAGTACGCGATCCCCGGGCCGAAACCGGTGACCCCGGCGGCTTCGAGGCGGCCGCACAGCTCCTCGTACAGCGGCCCGATGACGGGCGTGATGTCCTCGGGGTCGAACCCGGCGGCCGAAGCGCTCAGCTCGGCGATCCGGACGGCCGGGATCTTCTTGACGACGACGTCCTGCGTGGACATGTGTCCCTCGCTCTCGATGGCCCGGAGCCTCGCACCGACCTGGGCGAGCCGTGCCCTCGCCGCCTCCAGGGCCGCTTCGAGGTCGGCCTGGCGCAGCCGCAGCATCCCCCGCAGCTCCTCCGCGCCGATCTCGCCGTCGAGGATGGCCCCCACCTGTTCCAGCGTGAAGCCGAGGTCCTTGAGCGCGATGACGCGGTTGAGCCGCGCGAGCTGGTCCGCCGAGTAGAAGCGGTACCCGCTGTACGGGTCGACGTGGGCCGGGCGCAGCAGTCCGAGCGCGTCGTAATGGCGCAGCATCCGGACCGACACCCGCCCGTGCCGGGCGAAGTCTCCGATGTTGAACATGACGCCCCTACGGAACGGCCTGACACGGTGTGAGGGTCAAGCGGCGCTGCTCAGGGAGAG
Source organism: Streptomyces filamentosus (assembly GCF_014654895.1). GTDB lineage: Bacteria > Actinomycetota > Actinomycetes > Streptomycetales > Streptomycetaceae > Streptomyces > Streptomyces filamentosus. The sequence goes on from NZ_BNBE01000001.1 coordinate 1,791,552, forward strand.
CTTGACGGCGAAGCCGAGGAAGAGGGCGCCGGCGGCGGAGGTGGCGCCCGCGGAGAGGCGCTTGCGGCGGCGGAAGGCGGCGGCGAGGCGGGTGCCGCCGAAGATCAGGGTCGTCAGGTAGAGGAAGCTGCCGAGCTGGAGCAGGGTGCCGAGGACCAGGAAGGAGAGCGCCGGGTAGGCGTAGGACGGGTCGACGAACTGCACGAAGAAGGAGATCAGGAAGAGGATCGCCTTCGGGTTGAAGAGGCTGATGACGAGGGCCCGGCGGTACGGGTGCTCGGTGGAGCCGGTGTCGGCGGCCTCGGCCGTCGCGCCGGCGGGTTCGCGGCGGGAGCGCCACGTCTCCAGGGCCGCGCGGAGCATCCCGTACGCCATCCAGGCCAGGTAGCCGGCGCCCGCGTACTTGACGACCGTGAAGAGCAGCGGGGTGGTCTGGAGGAGGGAGGCCGCGCCGAGGGCGGCCAGGGTCATCAGGATCGTGTCGCCGGTGAAGACGCCGGCGGCGGCCTTGTACCCGGTCCGGGTGCCCTTGCGGGCGGCGACGGACAGCACGTAGAGCGAGTTCGGCCCCGGGAGGAGGATGATGAGGACGAGCCCGGCGAGATAGGTCGGCAGATCGGTGACACCCAGCATGGGCGGAGTGTCGCACACGGGTGCGACACTCCGCTGTGACCTGGGTCTACGTGAGACGGGCCGGTGGCCTAGAAGGCATCGCTGGGGACGTAGGTGCCCCAGACCTCGCGCAGCGCGTTGCAGACCTCGCCGACGGTGGCGCGCGCCTTGAGGGCGTCCTTCATCGGGTAGAGGACGTTGTCGGTGCCCTCGGCGGCCTTCTTCAGCGCGGCGAGGGCCGCGTCGACGGCCGGCTGGTCGCGCTCGGCGCGGAGCTTCGCGAGGCGGTCGGCCTGCTGGGCCTCGATGGCCGGGTCGACGCGCAGCGGCTCGTAGGGCTCCTCGACGTCGATCGTGTAGCGGTTGACGCCGACGACGACCCGCTCGCCGGAGTCGGTCTCCTGCGCGATGCGGTACGCCGAGCGCTCGATCTCGCCCTTCTGGAAGCCGTGCTCGATGGCGCTGACCGCGCCGCCCAGCTCCTCCACCTTGGCCATCAGCTCCAGGGCGGCGGCCTCGACGTCGTCGGTCATCTTCTCCACGACGTACGACCCGGCGAAGGGGTCGACGGTGGCGGTGACGTCGGTCTCGTACGCGAGGACCTGCTGGGTCCGCAGGGCGAGGCGGGCGGACTTGTCCGTCGGCAGGGCGATGGCCTCGTCGAAGGAGTTGGTGTGCAGGGACTGGGTGCCGCCGAGGACGGCCGCGAGTCCCTGGACGGCGACGCGGACGAGGTTGACCTCGGGCTGCTGGGCGGTCAGCTGCACGCCGGCGGTCTGGGTGTGGAAGCGGAGCATCAGCGACTTGGGGTTCTTCGCGCCGAACTCCTCCTTCATCACCCGCGCCCAGATCCGGCGGGCGGCGCGGAACTTCGCCACCTCCTCCAGGATCGTCGTGCGGGCCACGAAGAAGAAGGAGAGCCGGGGGGCGAAGTCGTCGACGTCCATGCCGGCCGCGACGGCGGTGCGGACGTACTCGATGCCGTCGGCGAGGGTGAACGCGATCTCCTGCGCGGGCGAGGCCCCGGCCTCGGCCATGTGGTAGCCGGAGATCGAGATCGTGTTCCACTTCGGGATCTCGGCGTTGCAGTACTTGAAGATGTCGGCGATCAGCCGCAGCGAGGGCTTCGGCGGGAAGATGTACGTGCCGCGGGCGATGTACTCCTTGAGCACGTCGTTCTGGATGGTGCCCGTCAGCTTGTCGGCGGGCACGCCCTGCTCCTCGCCCACCAGCTGGTACATCAGCAGGAGGAGGGAGGCGGGGGCGTTGATCGTCATCGACGTCGACACCTTGTCCAGCGGGATGCCGTCGAACAGCACCCGCATGTCGTCGACCGAGTCGATGGCGACGCCGACCTTGCCGACCTCGCCGCCGGCGATCGCCGCGTCGGAGTCGTGGCCCATCTGGGTGGGCAGGTCGAAGGCGACCGACAGGCCCATCGTGCCGTTGGCGATCAGCTGCTTGTAGCGGGCGTTCGACTCCACCGCCGTGCCGAAGCCGGCGTACTGCCGCATCGTCCACGGACGGCCGGTGTACATCGACGGGTACACGCCGCGCGTGAAGGGGTACGAGCCCGGCTCGCCGAGCTTCTCCGCGGGGTCCCAGCCCGCCAGGGCGTCCGGTCCGTAGACCGGCTCGATGGGCAGTCCCGACTCCGACTCGCGCGCCATGTGATTGTGCCTCCTGGTTGACCTGCTGCCGCCACTGTGCGGTGCCGACCCTCGCGACGGACTGTAGCGGCGGGTGTGCGGCCCGGTGGAGAGCAGCACGCTGGGACCTTCCTCACAGGATGAGCGCTTGCTCGCCCAGGTGCGCAACCGCCGGGGGGCGGGAAGCATCCCTATGGGCACAGTTCTTTTCTCGGGGGGTCACCATGAAGCGTTCGTCCGCGATACGCAGAGCCGTTCTCGCCGCGGCGGCCGTCGCGCTCGTCGTCACCGGCTGCACGGACCGGACGGGCGGGTCCGGCGGGGGGTCCGGCGGCGGTGGCGGTGGCAGTACGCCGCAGAGCCCGGCGAGCGCGCCGGCGTCGGCCGGTTCGGACGGCAAGCCCTCGTCCCCGGCCCCGTCGTCCTCCTCCGCCGCTCCCTCGTCGCCCTCGTCCTCCTCGACCCCGTCCTCCGCCAAGGCGCTCATGAAGGACGGCGACGAGAACGAGCAGGTCCGCGAACTCCAGGCGCGGCTGCGCCAGCTGGACCTCTTCGACCGGGCGCCCACCGGCTTCTACGGGTCGATCACGGGGAAGTCGGTGGCGGCCTTCCAGGAGCGCCGGGGGCTGCCCGTGACGAGCACGGTCGACGCGGCGACGTGGGAGCTGCTGCTCTCCCTCACGAAGGAGCCGACGGCCGACGAGCTGAAGCCGTCGACGACCAACAAGCTGGACACGCCGGACCCGCGCTGCATGACAGGCCGGGTGCTCTGCATCAGCAAGGAGAGCCGGACCCTCGCGTGGATGATCGACGGCAAGGTCGTCTCGTCGTTCGACGTGCGGTTCGGCTCGGAGAACACCCCGACCCGCGAGGGCGAGTTCAAGGTGGAGTGGAAGGCCCGTGAGTGGACCTCCACGATCTACCACACGCCGATGCCGTACTCGATGTTCTTCAGCCGCGGCCAGGCCGTGCACTACTCGGCGGACTTCGCGGCGCGCGGTTACGCGGGGGCCTCGCACGGCTGTGTGAACGTCCGGGACCGGGCGAAGCTCGCGGCCCTCTTCGACCAGGTGAAGCCCGGCGACAAGGTCGTCGTCCACTGGTAGGGGACGGAGCGGGGAGAAGGGGCGCGGGTGGGACCGGGGGAACGTGTCCCACCCGCGCCGTGTGCGCGGAGCCGTAGGTACGGGGGGAACCCCGGCTCTCTGCGCTGCCGATGACCAGTCGGCTCACTTCCTACAGCGCCGACGGCTCCGAAAGTGTCACACCCCCGGTGCGGGGGCTCTCACGACGGCGAGGCGCAGCGGAGGGCGGGGGTGGTCACGCCCCCGGTGCGGGGGCTTGTGCCGGGCAGAGCGCGAGGGCGGCGACGGAGGTCGGACCGGGGGCGGGGGCGGCCCAGGAGTCCCGGGTCCCGGCGTCGTCGCGGCGGCGGGCGTCGCCCTTCGGGCCGCTCTTCCCCTCGGCCCCGGTCTTCGTCCTCCCCCCGCCCTTGCCGGCGCCGGCCTCCTCGGCCCCGCCCCCGCTCCGGTGCCCGCCGGGGGTCTTCCGGCCGGCCTGCTCGTCCTCCGCCCGCTCGCCCCCGGCCTTGCCCTCTCCGGCCTTGCCTCCTCCGGCCTTGCCCTCTCCGGTCTCGCCCTCCCCGGCCTTGTCGTCCTCGCCCTTGCCGGTCCCGCCCTCGTTCCCGTTCCCGTTCCCGTTCCCGGAGCCCGTGGAGCCGTCCTGGTCCTCCGTGCCGGGCGCGAGGAGGGCGTCGCAGTAGGCGCGCAGGGTCTCGCCGGCCCGCAGGGCGCGGGAGAGCCGCTTGCGGCCGGCCGCGTCGAGGCGGCCGGAGCGGTAGTCGCGGCAGGCCCTGGCCTTGTTCCCGGCGTCGCCGCCGGCCTCGTTCCGCGCCTCGTCCGGGGCTCCGGTCCGGCCGCGGCCCTCCCCGGGGGCGGTGGGAGGGGCGGGGACGGAGGGGAGGGTCCCGCCGTCCGGTCCCGCCGTGGGGCTGGTGCCGGGCGAGGGTTCGCCGGCCGGGCGGCCGGGGCCCGCACTGGCGGAGGGGAGCGCGTGCCGCTCGGTGCCGGTGGTGGGCACGCGGGGGTCCGGGGGCGAGGCGGTCTCCACGGCGGTGACCGTGCGGGAGGGCTCCTTGTCGACCAGCGGGAGCACGCCGGTACCGGCGGCGACGGCGACCCCGCCGACGGTGACGGCGGCGAGCGCGGCGGCCAGCCCGTACCGCAGGGAGCGGCTCCAGTGCCGGGCCGCGGCGGGCACGGGAGCGAGCCGGACCCGTCCGAGGTCGGCGGACTCCCGGGCCGCGGCGGAGGGCGCTCCGGCCGCCGCGCGGGCGGCGGTGGCGGTGCGGAAGGCGGCGAGGGCGGCCTCCTCCCCGGCGAGCGGGACGCCGGGGGCGGCGGTGGTGGCGGCGCGGGCCGCGTCGAGGGCTTCGGCGAGGGCGGCGGCTCCGGAGCGGGCCGCGGGGCCGGCGTCGGCGGGGTCGACCGGGGCACCTCGGAGCAGCCGCTCCGCGGTCTCCGGGTCGAGCCACTGGTACCGCTCGTCGGCCATCACATGTCCTTCTGCGTACGCGGACGCCAATGCGTCACACCGCCGGGGGCCATGGGCCCCGGGTTCCGGCCGCGTTGGGGAGGCACTCCGTCCAGGGGAGGCACGGCGTCCTGCGGGGGCACGCCGCCTTGGGGCTCCTCCCCCGCCCCGGCTCCGGGCGCGATCTCGACGCCGAGGAGGTCGGCGAGCTTCTTCAGGCCGCGGTGGGAGGCGGTGCGGACGGCGCCGGAGCGCTTGCCGAGGGTCTCGGCGGCGCTCTTGGCGTCGAGGCCGACGACCACGCGCAGGACGACGGCCTCGGCCTGGTCCCTCGGGAGGCGGGAGATCAGGCGGAGGGTGTTGTCGGTGCCGAGGGCCTCCAGGGCCTCGCCCTCGGTGTCCGAGTCGGCGGGCCGGTCGGCCAGTTCGCTCTCGTCGCCGGCGGAGGCGGGGCGCCGGCCGCGCATCCGGATGTGGTCGAGGGCGCGGTTGCGGGCGATCCGGGCCGCCCAGCCGCGGAAGCGGTCCGCGTCGCCGCTGAAGCGGTCGAGGTCGCGGGCGATCTGGAGCCAGGACTCCGAGGTGACGTCCTCGGCGTCGGCCTCCCCGACGAGTGTGCGCATGTAGCCCAGCAGACGGGGATGCACGGCGCGGTACACAGTACGGAAGGCGTCCTCGTCCCCGTCCTGCGCAGCGAGCACCGCGGCCGTCAGCTCCGCGTCGTCCCCCAGCACTCCCCAAACCCTGTTCGTCGGTGGCGCTCCGGCGCGCGCGTCAGCGCGCCGGCCGCGGGGCCGGGGCTGGTCGTCGCCGCCGGGTTCCGCATCGCGCTCCAGCACGCTACGTCGTGTCCGGGCGTCGCGTCCACGCGGTCCGCCCACCTTGTACAACTCGCAACCTTCGGTCCGGGCGCGGGCGGTGTGACAGAAACCGCACCTCCGGCGCTGTAGGGAGTACGGAGCCGTGCTGCGGCTCCGTGGATGACGACCGGGGCCTCTCCTGTGGGGGGTGGCGGCCCCGGTCGTCTCCCTTTTCCGGGGCTCTCAGAGCACTCGCCTCCCCGGGGTCCTCAGGGCACTCGCCGCCCGTCCTCCCGGTGTCCGCACGGCGCTCGCCGCCCGTTCTCCCGAGGACCTCGCGACGCCGTCCGCCCCTTTCATCCCACTTTCAGCAGATCCCACACATCACCCGGAAGGGTCACCCTTTCGAGTGTCAACCGACCGTTGACAGTCGGGGAGCGTCAACCTAGGGTTGCCTCATGACAGAGCCCACGGTTCCGAACCTCAGCATCCGTCTCGACGAACTCATCGAAGCGATCAAGAAGGTCCACCCCGACACCCTGGACCAGCTCTCCGGCGCGGTCATCGCGGCGGACTACCTCGGCGAGGTCGCCGACCACCTCATCGGCCACTTCGTCGACCAGGCCCGCCGCTCCGGCGCCTCCTGGACCGACATCGGCCGCAGCATGGGCGTGACCCGCCAGGCCGCCCAGAAGCGCTTCGTCCCCAAGGACCCCGACGCCGAGAAGATGGACGCGAGCGCCGGGTTCAGCCGCTTCACCCCGCGCGCCCGCAGCGTCGTCGTCGCCTCGCAGAAGGAGGCCGCCGCGGGGCGCAGCACGGAGATCACCCCCGGCCACCTCCTGCTCGGACTGCTCGCCGAGCCGGAGGGCCTCGCGGTCCTGTGGATCACCTCGCGGGGCGTCACCGCCGAGCAGCTGCGCGAGGCGGTCGCGCCGACCCTGCCGGCGCCGGCCGCCGAGGAGGCGCCCGCCCTCGTGCCGTACGACGCCGCGTCGAAGAAGGTGCTCGAACTGACCTTCCGCGAGGCGCTCCGGCTCGGGCACAACTACGTCGGCACCGAGCACATCCTGCTCGCCCTCCTGGAGCACGAGGACGGCACGGGCGTGCTGAGCGGCCTCGGCCTCGACAAGGAGACGGCCGAGCGGCAGATCTCCGAGCTGGTCGCCTCCGCCACGATCGAGGCCCCCTCGGAGGGCTGAGCCTCAGGCGGTGCGGGCGCGGCGCGAGACCACCGCGCGCAGCACCCGGCCGCCCTCGGTGGAGAGCTCACGGGCCCGGCGCAGTCCGGTCGGGCCGTGGGCGACCGAGTCGAGGACGGCCAGCTGGCGGCGGAGCTCTCCGGCGTGCAGCGGGCCGTCCTCGTTCACGTCGTACAGGCGGTGCACGGCGAGCGCCACGGCCGAGCACCGCTCGGCCCAGGTGCGCAGGGGCTCCTCGGCCCAGGCGGCGGGCACTCCGTCGAGCAGCGCGCGGACCATCGTGACGACCCCGCCGTCGCCGGCGGCCCCGCCGCCCGCGCCGTCCAGCTCGACCCGCGCCCCGGCGACGGCCTCGGACCAGGCCCCGCCGTCCCCGCGCGCCACCGCCGCCCACACGGGGCGCAGCACCTCGGTGCGGTCGGGCGCGAGCAGCGGCAGGCACCGGTCCAGGCAGGCGAGCCCCGCGGCGGCGAGGCCGCGTTCGTCGGCCCCGCCGATCAGTTCCGGCAGACTCCGGCCCGTACTCGACGTCATGGACGCCTCCTCGCCACCCGATGCGGACGCTCTACGTCCACTTCTGCGCCGACAGGCGCTTTCCCGTCACCCGGTGGCCGGAATCATGCCAGTGGCCTTGGCGTGCTGCATAGAGGTCAGACGGCGGACGAAGAGGACGGCGAGGACGCCGGCGACGGCTTCCAGGAGGTATCCGGAGAGGGACCACCGGACGGCGGTCAGGAGCTCGCCCGTGGTCTCGGCATCCGAATCCAGCCGAACGGAGACCAGGTTGGCGAAGTTGCTGACGACCCAGAACGTCCACCAGGCGTTGAGCAGCGTCAGCTCGCCCCTGCCGTCGGGGCCGTACGGATCCGGACGGCTGGCCCGCCAGATGTCGGCGGCGACCTGGCGCGGGATCCAGTAGAAGGCGAACGGGATGAACCAGCCGCCGACGGCCCAGCCGGGCCTGCGGCCCTGGAGGTCGCCGGCCCACACCTCTGCGTTCAGCCGCAGGCGGTGGAACCAGATCACGAAGACGACCGCGGTCGCCGCGTAGGCGAAGAACGCCGCCGTGTAGACGGCGGCGAGTCCCACCCCGGCGAAGTCGGCGGCCCCGTAGGCGTCCGGGTCGGACAGCGTGTCCAGGTCGACGACTCCGAGGAACAGGTCGAAGGCGATGTCGACGCCCAGCAGGGCCATGACGGCGTACGCCAGGCCGTTGGGATTGCGCAGCATGAAGAGGTTCCCCCCAGGAACACGGATTCAGGTGACCGGAAAGCGCCCCTCCCCCAAGGGGCCGAGCCGGAACCTATGCCGGACGGAACCGCGCCGTCCAGGGAAAACCGCAGCTCAGCCGCGTACCTTCGTCGCCAGCGCGCGGAACTCGGGCCAGGTCCGGGCGGGTTTGCGGGGGTCCCACACCTTCTGGGCGAGGGCCGCGAGGGGGAGCCGGATGCCGGCGGCGACCTGGTCCTGGGTCTGGGCGTTCGAGAAGTCGCACCAGACGGCGAAGCGGGCGCCCTGGATCTGCGCGTCGTAGCGGGCCGGGACGGGGGCGGTGCCGCGGACGACCAGCGGGGTCCACTGCTCGTAGATGCGGCGGCCGGTCGGATAGGTGAAGTCGTTGGGCTCGCCGAGCACGTAGTAGAGGTACTCGTCGTTGAGGTTGACCAGCCGGCGGCCCGCCTGGAGGTACGGGAGCGGGGGCCTGGCGCCGTACTCCTTGCCCGTCCAGTACTCGACCTCGATGTCCTTCGCCGCGCTCACCACCCCGCCGGGGAAGAAGCCGTCGTTCCACGCCTTGAGGGTCTTGCCGGTGGGGCGGACGGTGGCGGCCCGGTCGTTGAGCCAGGCGGTGGCCAGGTCCTGGACCCGGCCGGAGGGCCCGTACGCCTCCCGCGCCGCCCGCGCGAGCTGCGGGTAGCTGGCCTCGGGGTCCTTCGCCATGAGGGCCACGTACTCGTCGGCGCCCAGGTGCCAGTAGGCGCCGGGGAAGAGGGCCGCGTACTCGCGCAGCAGGTCGTCGACGATCCGGGCGGCGTCGGGGTCGGAGACGTCCACGGCGCCGCGCGGGGTCCGGCCGGACGCGCTGACCAGCTGGAGGTCCGGGTGGGCGGCGATGACCGCGCCGAGGTGGCCGGGCGAGTCGATCTCGGGGACGACGGTGACGTGCCGGCTCGCGGCGAGGGCGAGGATCCGGCGGATCTCCGCCTTGGTGAGGTGCTGCTTCGAGACGACCTCGGGGTGCGAGTCCGACTCGATCCGGAAGCCCTGGTCGTCGGAGAAGTGCAGCCCCAGCTGGTTGAGCTTGAGGTCGCCCATCTCCCGGATGCGGTCCTCCAGCCAGGCGGCCGTGAAGTGCTTGCGGGCGATGTCGACGTTGAGCCCGCGCTGCGGCTTGGCCGGGCGGTCGGCGACGGTGCCCTCGGGCATGCTGCCGCCCGACCTGACGGACTGCTTGAGGGTGCGGGTGCCGTAGAAGACGCCGGCCTCGTCGGGGCCGGTGATCCGGACCCGGCCGTCCTCGACGGTGAGCGCGTACGACTCGGGGGCGCCGCCGGCGCCGAGGGACAGCTCGACGTCGCCGGGCTCGGGGGCGGCCTCGCCCCGGTAGCGCAGGCCCAGCTCACCGGCGAGCAGCCGGGCCTCGTCGGCGAGGCCGGCGCTGTCCGCGCCGAGGACCACCCCGGCGGCCGCGGCGGGCTTCCAGCCGGGGCCGCGGGCGGGGGTGTGGGAGCGGACGGCGGGGACCGTGCGGGGCGCGGTGGAGAGCGGGTACGTCCGGGTGGGCGTGGGGCTCGGCGTGGGGGTGGGGGGCGCCGCCGGCGTCGTGGCCGCCGCGCCCGTGCGGGAGGGGGCCGTGGGAGCCGCGGACGGGGAGCCCGCTCCGGACGGGGAGCCGTTCGAACAGGCCGTCACGACGGTCAGGGCCGCCGCGGCCACCAGGAGGGCGGGGCCGCGCAGGGGGCCCCGTGGGGAGTACCGCATCACACGGCATCCTCTCCCACCTCGGGGAACCCGGCCAATCGTCCGCACGGAGAGAGAACGGAACCTTCACGTCCATCACATGTTCCTAAACTCTCCCTTCCGGGTGAAATTCGCGCACTCGTCGGACACTTCCCCCGTACCGTCGATAACGTTGCGTCACGCCCACCCCTTTCGTCCCCGCCGTCCCGGAGCCCACGCTGACCAGCGACACGCACGCCCCCTGCCGCAAGCCGGGCCCGGCGGACGCACCGGCCACACCCGTCCGGCAGCGCCCGGGCGTCCCGCAGCCCTCCGGCGTCCCGCAGCCCCTCGGCGCCCCCCGGTCCTCCGGCGTCCCGCAGTCCCCCGGGGCCCCGCACGGCCTGCTGCTGCTCAACGCGGCGGGCCACGGCGAGGCCGTCGAGCTGCTGCTCTCCTGCTGCCACAGCCCGCGCTGGGCGGAGCGGATGGCCGCGCACCGGCCCTACCCCACGACGGACGCCCTGCTGGCCGCCGCCGAGGAGGCCGGGTACGACCTGGCCGGGCACGACCTCGACGAGGCGCTGGCCGCCGAGTGCCCCGCGCCGCCGCACCCCGACGCCCCGCCGGCCGCCAGGACCGCGCTGCGCGCCGCCCACGCCGCGTACGAGAGCCGCTTCGGCCACGCCTTCGTCATCAGCCTGGAGGGGGTGCGGCCCGGGGAGCGGCTGGACGCCGTCCTGGCCGCCATCCGGTCACGTCTCGGCAACGAACCGGACGAGGAGCGGGCCGTCGCGGCGGACGAACTGCGCCGGCTGGCCCGGTCCCGGCTCGCCTTCGCGCTCGCCCGGGGGCTCACCTTCCCCCGTGCGGACCTGTGATTCTCTCCGGAATGGGCCGATTCCGCCCTGGACGATAGCCCGTCCGTGCCTGTTTGATCACACTGGAGGACCCCGCGCGAGCGAACCGACGAGTCGTCGCTACGATGACCGGGGCCGGTGGACCGTACCCGGCCGGGTCTGACCGACAGAGAAGCCGGCCGGCCCCTGATCCCCGCTCCCGGAGGGTTTTTCCGTGCCGGCTGGAACGCTGTACCGCGGCCGGGAAGGAATGTGGTCCTGGGTGGCTCACCGAGTCACCGGCGTCCTCATCTTCTTCTTCCTGTTCGTACACGTGCTGGACACCGCTCTCGTGCGTGTCTCCCCCGAGGCGTACGACGAGGTCGTCGCGACCTACAAGACGCCGATCGTCGCTCTCCTCGAGTACGGCCTCGTCGCCGCCATCCTCTTCCACGCGCTGAACGGCCTCCGGGTCATCGCCGTGGACTTCTGGTCCAAGGGACCCCGCTACCAGAAGCAGATGCTCTGGACCGTCGTGGGCATCTGGGTCGTGCTGATGGCGGGCTCGCTGTACCCCGTCCTCGGCCACGCCGCACGTGAACTGTTCGGGAGCTGACGCCAGACATGTCCGCTGACACCACTTCCGCGATCGGTCCCGTCGAGGGCGCTTCCTTCGACGTGGACAACCCCGCCCCCTACATCGAGGCGCCCCGCAAGCGCACGGGCCGGACCCCGCGCGCGACCCGCGGCAACTTCGAGATGGCCGCATGGCTCTTCATGCGCCTCTCGGGCGTCGTCCTCGTGGTCCTCGTCCTCGGCCACCTGCTGATCCAGCTCTTCCTGGACGGCGGCGTCTCCAAGATCGGCTTCGCCTTCGTGGCGGGCCGCTGGGCGTCCCCGTTCTGGCAGGTCTGGGACCTGCTGATGCTGTGGCTCGCCATGCTGCACGGCTGCAACGGCCTCCGTACTGTCATCAACGACTACGCGGAGCGTGCCAACACGCGCCTGTGGCTCAAGGGCCTGCTGTACACCGCCACGGTGTTCACCATCCTTCTGGGCACGCTGGTGATCTTCACCTTCGACCCGAACATCCGCTAGGCACGGGGCTGAGGTAACCACCCAATGAAGATCCACAAGTACGACACCGTCATCGTCGGCGCCGGCGGCGCCGGCATGCGCGCCGCCATCGAGGCGACGAAGCGCAGCCGCACCGCCGTGCTGACGAAGCTCTACCCCACCCGCTCCCACACGGGCGCCGCGCAGGGCGGCATGGCCGCCGCGCTGGCGAACGTGGAGGAGGACAACTGGGAGTGGCACACCTTCGACACGGTCAAGGGCGGTGACTACCTGGTCGACCAGGACGCCGCCGAGATCCTGGCGAAGGAGGCCATCGACGCCGTCCTCGACCTGGAGAAGATGGGCCTGCCGTTCGGCCGCACGCCCAACGGCGACATCGACCAGCGCCGGTTCGGCGGGCACTCCCGCAACCACGGCGAGGCCCCGGTCCGCCGCGCCTGCTACTCGGGCGACCGCACCGGCCACATGATCCTCCAGACGCTGTACCAGAACTGCATCAAGGAGGGCGTGGAGTTCTTCAACGAGTTCTACGTCCTGGACCAGCTCATCGTCGAGGTCGACGGCGTCAAGAAGTCCGCCGGCGTCGTCGCGTACGAGCTGGCCACCGGCGAGATCCACATCTTCCAGGCGAAGGCGGTCGTCTACGCCTCCGGCGGCACCGGCAAGTTCTTCAAGGTGACGTCGAACGCCCACACCCTGACCGGTGACGGCCAGGCCGCCTGCTACCGCCGCGGCCTGCCCCTGGAGGACATGGAGTTCTTCCAGTTCCACCCGACGGGCATCTGGCGCATGGGCATCCTGCTGACGGAGGGCGCCCGCGGTGAGGGCGGCATCCTCCGCAACAAGGACGGCGAGCGCTTCATGGAGAAGTACGCGCCGGTCATGAAGGACCTCGCGTCCCGTGACGTCGTCTCCCGCTCCATCTACACGGAGATCCGCGAGGGCCGCGGCTGCGGTCCCGAGGGCGACCACGTCTACCTGGACCTGACGCACCTCCCGCCGGAGCAGCTCGACGCCAAGCTCCCGGACATCACCGAGTTCGCCCGTACGTACCTCGGCATCGAGCCGTACACGGACCCGATCCCGATCCAGCCCACCGCGCACTACGCCATGGGCGGCATCCCGACCAACGTCGAGGGTGAGGTCCTGTCGGACAACACCACCGTCGTCCCGGGCCTGTACGCGGCCGGCGAGGTCGCCTGCGTGTCGGTGCACGGCGCCAACCGCCTCGGCACCAACTCGCTGCTCGACATCAACGTCTTCGGGCGCCGCGCGGGCATCGCCGCCGCCGAGTACTCCCACAAGCACGACTTCGTCGAGCTGCCGGAGAACCCGGAGGCGATGGTCGTCGCGCAGATCGAGAACCTGCGCAACTCCACGGGCACCGAGCGGGTCGCCGACCTGCGCCGCGAGCTCCAGGAGACGATGGACGCCAACGTGATGGTGTTCCGCACGGAGCAGACCATCAAGACGGCCGTCGAGAAGATCGCCGAGCTGCGCGAGCGCTACAAGAACGTGTCCATCCAGGACAAGGGCAAGCGCTTCAACACCGACCTCCTGGAGGCCGTCGAGCTGGGCAACCTGCTCGAACTGGCCGAGGTCATGGCCGTCTCGGCCCTGGCGCGCAAGGAGTCCCGCGGCGGTCACTACCGCGAGGACTACCCGAACCGCGACGACGTCAACTTCATGCGCCACACGATGGCGTACCGCGAGGTCGGCGAGGACGGCTCCGAGACCGTGCGTCTCGACTACAAGCCGGTCGTCACGACCCGCTACCAGCCGATGGAGCGTAAGTACTGATGGCTACCCCCGTTCTGGACAAGGTGGAGAAGGAGTCCGCCGCGTCCCCGTACATCACGGTCACCTTCCGGGTCCGCCGCTTCAACCCCGAGGTCTCGGACGCGGTGGTCTGGGAGGACTTCCAGGTCGAGATCGACCCGAAGGAGCGCGTGCTCGACGGTCTCCACAAGATCAAGTGGGACCTCGACGGCACGCTGACCTTCCGTCGCTCCTGCGCGCACGGCATCTGCGGTTCCGACGCCATGCGGATCAACGGCAAGAACAGGCTCGCCTGCAAGACGCTGATCAAGGACCTGAACCCCGAGAAGCCCATCACCATCGAGCCCATCAAGGGCCTCACGGTGCTGAAGGACCTCGTGGTCGACATGGAGCCCTTCTTCCAGGCGTACCGCGACGTCATGCCCTTCCTCATCACCAAGGGGAACGAGCCGACCCGCGAGCGCAAGCAGTCCCCCGAGGACCGCGAGCGCTTCGACGACACCACCAAGTGCATCCTGTGCGCCGCGTGCACGTCGTCCTGCCCGGTCTTCTGGAACGACGGCCAGTACTTCGGTCCGGCCGCGATCGTCAACGCGCACCGCTTCATCTTCGACTCGCGCGACGAGGGCGGCGAGCAGCGCCTGGAGATCCTGAACGACAAGGACGGCGTGTGGCGCTGCCGCACCACGTTCAACTGCACGGACGCCTGCCCGCGTGGCATCGAGATCACGAAGGCGATCCAGGAAGTGAAGCGCGCGCTGATCACGCGTCGCTTCTGACCCCTCCGCAGTGCCGTGGAAGGCCCCGTCTCCCCCTGGGAGGCGGGGCCTTCCCGCGCGTACGGGAGGGGGCTCAGCCGCCGACCAGGGGGACGAGTCTCAGGAAGACGACCTCGGTGGCCGGGCCGAGCGTCACCGTCTCGTCCGGGTCCTCGATCTGGCGGTCGCCGACCAGCACCAGGAAGCCGTTGCGGGAGAAGGCGTCCAGGGCGCGGGCGAGCGCTTCCCCGTAGCCCTCCGGGCCGGTCTCCAGGGCGACCCGGCGGGCTATCAGCTCGCGCAGCGGCAGGCGCTCCTCGGGGACGGCGAGGGGCGGGGCGGCGGTGCGGTCGCCGAGGGTCGTCTCGTCGACGAAGGTGACTGTTCCCATGGACGCGAGCGTAGGGCCCGCCTCCGACAACGGGCCGGGGCCGGTGAGAGGTCGGCGCCGGTGACGGATCAGTGCCAGTGCGGGGCGGCCGGGTCCTCCTCGGCGAGGAGCATGACCCGGCGCAGGAGGTCGTTGAGGGTGGTGCGTTCGGCGGGGGTGAGGACGCCGAGGAGGCGTTCCTCCTCGTGGCCGAGGACGTCCATGGCGCCGAGCCAGGTGGTGCGGCCGGCGTCGGTGAGCTCGACGACGACCCGGCGGCGGTCGGTGGTGGAGGGGGTGCGGCGGACGAGGCCGCGCTTCTCCAGGGCGTCGAGGCGGCCGGTGACCGAGGCGGGGGCGAGGTCGAGGTCCTGGGCCAGTTCGGAGGGGGCGGCGGAGCCGCCGCGGCCGGCCAGTTTGTGCAGGGTGTCGAACTCGTGGCGTTCGAGGTCGAAGTCGAGGAGGGACTGCTCGCGGACCCGGCGGAGGTGGACGGAGAGCTTCTTCATCCGGGTGACCGCGCCCTCGACGACGGGGTCGAGCTCGGGCAGGACGGGCTGCCAGCGGGCGACGTGCGCGTCGGTCCAGTCCTGCTCCTGGGGCTGGGGGGCTGCGGGGTCCGGCTGGTTCATGGGGTGATCGTACGTGCGGGGGTCCCGGCCGGCCCGGCGAAGATATTTCGTTGTCGAATTATTCGTTACCGAAATATTCTGCGGGCATGACCGCACCCGCGCCCCCTCCCCCGCCCGCACCCGCGCCCTCGTCCACCTCCGTGTCCGCGCCGCCGCCCCTCCGCCACCCGCTGCGCACCCGGCCCTTCCAGCTGCTCTTCACCGGCCGGGTCCTCTCGCTCACCGGGGACGCCGTCATCCCCGCCGCGCTCGCCCTCGCCGTCCTGGAGGCCACCGGCTCCACCGGCGCCCTCGCCCTGGTCCTCGGCTGCGCGATGGCCCCCAAACTGCTCCTGCTGCCGGTCGGCGGCGTGCTCGCCGACCGCTTCGACGCCCGCGCCATCGCCCTCTCCACGGACCTCGTCCGGTGCGCCGCCCAGCTCCTCGTCGGCCTCCAGCTCCTCGGCTCCGACCCCACCCTGTGGCTGCTCGCCGCCGCATCGGCCGCCGGCGGGGCGGCCGGGGCCTTCGCCATGCCGACGTCCTCCCCGCTGGTGCGCGGGACCGTCGCCGAGGAGGGCCTGCACCGGGCCAACGCCGCCATGGCGATCGCGGCCGGCGCCACCCGCGTCGGCGGGCCCGCGCTCGCCGGCGCGCTCGTCCTCACCGTCGGCCCCGGCTGGGCCTTCGTCCTCGACGCCGCCTCCTTCGCGGTGAGCGCCGCGCTCCTCGCCGTCCTGCGGGTCGACCGGGTGCCGGTCCCCCACCGGCCCTTCCTCGCCGACCTGCGCCAGGGCTGGCGGGAGGTCAGGTCCCGCGACTGGTACTGGACCAGCCTGGTCGCGCACAGCGCCTGGAACGGCGCCGCCGCCGTCCTGATGACCCTCGGCCCCGGCATCGCCCTCGACCGGCTCGGCGGCGCGGGCGCCTGGGTGCTGCTGCTCCAGGTGGGCGCGTTCGGCCTGCTGGCCGGTTCGCTCGTGGCCGACCGGCTGAGGCCCCGGCGGCCCGTCCTCACCGCCAACCTCGCCCTCGCGAGCTACGCGCTGCCGCTGCTGCTGCTCGCCGCCGGGGCGCCCGCCTGGGCCGTCATCGGCGCGTACGGACTCGCCCAGGCGGGCCTCGGCTTCCTCACCCCCCTCTGGGACACCGTCGTCCAGCGCGCCGTCCCCGAACAGGTGCTGGCCCGGGTCGTCTCGTACGACTCGCTGCTCTCCTTCGCCGCGATGCCGGTCGGCTACGCCCTGGCGCCGCTCGCCGCCGACGCCTGGGGTCCGGGCGTCCCGCTGGTCGCGGCGGCCGTCGCGGTCGGCGGCTGCTGCCTGGCGACGGCCCTGGTCCCGGGGGTGCGGCGGCTGCGCTGAGGGCGTTGTCGGTGGCGGGGCCTACGGTGGTCGGCATGGTGGGGATCACGGGCCCGGCGACCGGGACGGACGAAGCGGTGAGGCGCGCGGCGGCCGAAGGGCCGGACGCGCTGCGGGGGTTGCTGGGCGCGCTGGAGGGGCCGGAGCTGCGGGAGGCCGCGGTCGCCCTGCACGCGCATGCCTGCCGCAGGAACGACGAGCGGGGGGTGGCGGCCTCGCTCGCCGCCCTGGCGGGCCGGGACCTGGGCTGGTCGGCCGACGAGGCGGACCTGCTGCTGTCCCGGCTCCTGGACGGCGAGGCGGGCCGCTCCGCGTACGAGATCCAGGGGAGGTTCACCCTCCTGGTGCCGCTCGTGGTCGCGGCCTGCGAGCAGGCGGGGGACTTCTCGCGCACCCACGTCCGGGCCCTGTGCCGCCTCGGCGAGTACGCGCGCGGCCCGGCCCCGGCCGAGATCGGCCCGCTCCGCGAGCGGCTGAACGCCCTGGTGCGGCGGGAGGTGCGGGTCGCGCCCGGTCTGCTGCCCCGGCAGGTCCTGGACGGGTTCGACGCGTACGGCCCCGCGATGCGGGCCTCGCACGCGGAACTGCTCGCGGGCTCCGGGGTGGCCCCGTTCCTGGCGCACTGCGCGCTGCTCGACAAGCCGCGCGCCACCCGGGCCTGGCGGAAGGAGGCAGCCTCGCGCCTGGAGGCGGCGGAGCGCGGCGCGGAGGTGGTGCGGCGACTACTCGAAGGGATCACCGCGCAGGACGCCCACCGGGTGGGCGATCCGGACTTCGTCGGGATGGGCGTCCCCACCCTGGCGAGCGCCGCCAACACCTCCCTCGTCCGGGGCCTGTTGTGGGCCTCGCTGGAGGTCGGGGAGGAGTGGGTCGTGCCGCTGGTGGGCGCCGTGGCGCTGCACGCGGGGACGGGGCTCGGCGGGTCCGGGGGGATGTGCCGCAGCCAGCCGCTCGCGACGGCGGCCGTCGCGGTGCTCGGGGAGTGCCCGGCCGAGCGGGCCGAGGCGGCCGTCGCGGAGCTGGGGCGGCTGCCGAAGCGGGTGGTCAACAGGACGGTGGCGAAGGGCATCGCGCGCGCCGCGGAGGCGGTCGCCGCGCGGGCCGGGATGACCGCGTCGATGCTGCGGGAGCGGGCCGTGCCGGTCCTCGGGCTCGACGGGCGCGGGGTGCGGGAGGTGGCGCTGGGGGCGTACGCGGCGGAGCTGGCGGTACGGGAGCCGGGCACGGCGCTGCTGTCCTTCAGGGGCCCGGAGGGGAGGCTCCTGAAGACCGCGCCGAAGGAGGTCCGGGAGGCGCGCGCCGGGGAGCTGAAGGAGCTCCGGGCGGGGCTGCGGAAGCTGTCGGCGCTGCTGGCGGAGGAGCGGGCCCGCCTGGAGGAGCACCTGGCGGCGGGCACGTCCTGGCCCGCGGAGGACTGGCAGCGGTACTACGCGGACCATCCGGTGACGGGCGCGGTGGCGCGGGCCCTGGTGTGGGAGGTCGGGGACGGCGCCGGGGAGTGGGCGGCGGGGCTGCCGGAGCGGGCGGGCGGCGGCTGGGTGCTCGCGGCGGCGGACGGCACCGCGCGGCCGGTCGGGGCGGGCTCCCGGCTGCGGCTGTGGCATCCGCTGCGGGCCTCGGACGAGGAGGTCGCCCTGTGGCGGGCGGAGCTGCTCGACCGGGAGCGGCGGCAGCCGTTCAAGCAGGTGTTCCGTGAGGTGTACCCGCTGACGCCTGCGGAGCGGGTGACCGGCTCGTACTCGAACCGCTTCGCCGGTCACGTGCTGCGGTACGGGCAGGCGCGGGCGCTGATGACGAACCGGGGCTGGGCGGGGCGGCACCTGGGGTACTTCTCCGAGGGCGACTCCTCGGTGATGGTGAAGGAGCTGCCCGCGCCGGGCGAACTGCCGGCGGCGGAGGGGGTCCGGT
Source organism: Streptomyces filamentosus (assembly GCF_014654895.1). GTDB lineage: Bacteria > Actinomycetota > Actinomycetes > Streptomycetales > Streptomycetaceae > Streptomyces > Streptomyces filamentosus. The sequence goes on from NZ_BNBE01000001.1 coordinate 1,809,993, forward strand.
GGCGGGCCAGGTTCTTCGTGGACCTGGTCGACGGCGGCACGGTGACGGACGGGGGCGCCGTGCTGTGCTCGACGGACCAGGTGCGGTTCGAGCGGCGGGCGGGGGCGGCGGGGCCGCGCGGCCCGTGGGAGGAGACGGAGCTGGCGGAGGTCCCGGCGCTGGTGCTGTCGGAGGCGCTGCGGGACGTGGACCTGTTCGTGGGGGTCGCGTCGGTCGGGGCGGACCCGGAGTGGCGGGACCGGGGCGCGGACCGGGCCCACGGCGCCTACTGGCTGAGCTGGGGCTTCGGGGAGCTGACCGAGGGGGCCCGGGTGCGGCGGGAGACGCTGGCCCGGCTGCTGCCGCGGACCCGGCTCGCGGACCGGACGGAGCTGACGGACCGCTTCCTGCGGGTGCGGGGGGAGCTGGGCGCGTACCGGATCCACCTGGGCTCGGGGAACGTGCTGATGGAGCCCTCGGACGCGTACCTGTGCGTGGTGGTGGACCGGTCCCGGGAGGCCGGGCGGGCGGCGGGGAAGGTGTTCCTGCCGTTCGAGGAGGACGGCGGGATGCTGTCGGTGATCCTGTCGAAGGCGTTCCTGCTGGCCGCCGACGACCGGATCACCGACCCGACGATCACTTCCCAGCTGCGGCGGGGGCGCCGAGGCCGGACAGGAAGTCCGTGATCAGGGCGAGGGTCTCCTCGGGGCGCTCCAGCGACGGCAGGTGACCGGCCCAGTCGAGCGTGACGCGGCGGGCGTCCGGGAGGAGCGCGGCGGTCTTCTCGCCGATGTCGCGGAAGTCGGAGACGTCGTGGGCCCCGGTGACGACGAGGGCGGGCACGGCGATCCCCTTGAGGTCCTCCTGGGTGACGCCGGACGGCCGGGTGCCGTTCTCCTCGGGGACGTCGAGCTGGAGTTCGAAGGCGCGGCGCTGCATGGCCCGCACGAGGGCGCGGGCCTCGGCGTCGGCGTCGGGGCCGCACCACAGCTCGGCGTTGAGGGCGGCGGCGCCGTCCAGGTCGCCGGCTTCGAGGAGGGCGTTCTCCTCGCCGAAGAAGGCGCGGAGCCGGTCGCTCACCTCGTGGTCGACCGGGGCGGGGGCGCAGAGCAGGGCGAGGGCGGTGGTGCGCCCGGGGTGCCGGACGGCGAACTCCAGGGCGACCTCGCCGCCGAAGGAGGAGCCGACGAGGACGGCCCGCTCGACGCCGAGGTGGTCGAGGAGGTCGCGGACGTCGTCGGCGTGGACGTGCGGGGCGTCGACCGGGGTCTCGCCGAAGCCGCGGAGGTCGCAGCGGACGACGTGGTGGCCCGCGTCCGCGAGGGCCTGGAACTGCCCGTCCCACATCCGGCGGTCGCAGACCCCGGAGTGCAGCAGGACGACGGTCTGGGGGCCGGTGCCGGCCGAGTCATGAGAGAGCGTCACCCGCGTGACTCTAGACGCTGCTGACAGGGGACGCCACAGCCTTTCACACCCGGACTTGAACACGTTCAAGTCCGGGTCTACAGTCATGCCCACCAGAACTTGAACGCGTTCAAAGGAGCGTGGGGCATGGACCTCACTGTCGTCGCGTACGTCGTCTACCTGCTGATCTCGGTGGCCCTGACCATCTGGGTCGCCCGCACCCTCAGCAGCAACGGGAAGATCTTCCTCGCCGACGTCCTGCACGGGAACGAGAAGCTCGCGGACGCCGTCAACCACCTCCTGGTGGTCGGCTTCTACCTCGTCAACTTCGGCTTCGTCGCCCTCTACCTGAGCCAGGACGCGGCGGTCCTCGACGCCCGGGCGCTCTTCGAGGCCCTCTCGGTCAAGCTCGGCGTCGTCCTGCTCGTCCTCGGCGTCATGCACCTCGGCAACGTCTACGTCCTCAACAAGATCCGCCGCCGGGGCGCCATGGAGCGCGAGCAGGTCCCGCCCGTCGCCCCGCAGGGCTGGACCGCCGTCCCGAAGAACGGCCCCTGGGCCCCGCCCGCCCCGCAGGCCTGAGCCGGACCCCGCCATGACGACCGCCGAACCGGCCGCCGCCGGACCGGGCACCGCCGAACCGGCCGCGACCGGACCGGCCACCGCGGACCCGGCCTCCGCCGCCACCCCTGCCGCCGCCCGCCGGGGCACCCCCGTCGGACGCCTGACCGTGCTGTACGACGCCGACTGCCCGCTCTGCGTGCACCTGCGGCACTGGCTGCTGCGCCGGCCGCAGCTCGTCCCGCTCGACCTCGTCCCGGCCGGCTCGGAGCGGGCGCGGCAGCTCTTCCCCGGGCTCGACCACGCCTCCACCCTGCGGGAGATCACCGTGATCGGGGACCGGGGCCAGGTCTACCGGGCCACCGCCGCCTGGATCGTCTGCCTCTGGGCCCTGGCCGAACACCGGCCCCGGGCCCACTGGCTGGCCACCCCCGCCGGACAGCCCTTCGCCCGTGCCGCCGTCCTCGCCGCCGCGAAGTGGCGCGAGGCGCTCAGGGGACCGGGCGGGGAGGCGGGACCGGGCGGCGGAACCTGCGCGGACGGGCACTGCGAGGTGCCCGGTCCGCCCGGCTAGGCTCGGCTCCGTGAAGGACGCGAAGGAAGAGAAGAAGGCCCCGGACGCCCCGAAGGCACCCAAGAGCGAGCAGACCCGCACGCTCATCCTGGAGACCGCGCTGCGGCTCTTCCGGGACCGGGGCTACGACAAGACCACGATGCGGGCCATCGCACAGGAGGCCGGGGTCTCGGTCGGGAACGCCTACTACTACTTCGCGTCCAAGGAGCACCTGGTCCAGGGCTTCTACGACCGGATCGCCGAGGAGCACCAGGCCGCCGTCGAGGCGGTCCTGGAGGGCGGGGAGAAGGAACTGGTCGCCCGGATCAGGGGCGTCCTGCTCGCCTGGCTCGACATCGCGGAGCCGTACCACGAGTTCGCCGCCCAGTTCTTCAAGAACGCGGCCGACCCCGACAGCCCGCTCTCCCCCTTCTCCCCCGAGTCCGAGGGCCCCCGCGAGGCGGCCATCGACGTCCACCGGCGGGTGATCTCCGGGGCCTCGGTGAAGGTCGACCCCGAACTCTCCGAGGCGCTGCCGCAGTTGCTGTGGCTCCAGCAGATGGGGCTCGTGCTGTTCTGGGTCTACGACCGCTCGGAGCACGCCGCCAACAGCCGGCGGCTGGTGGAGCGGCTGGCGCCGGTGACCGCGCGGGCGATCTCGCTCTCCCGCTTCCGGCTCCTGCGCCCGCTGGTCAAGGAGACCCACGAACTCCTCGCGGACTTCATGCCGACGGCGGCGGGGATGGCGGCGTCGGGACGGCCCCGCAGGACCGCCCCGAAGAAGGACTGACCCGAAGAAGGCCCCACCGGGGAAGGGCCGGGCCCCGGGATTCGGGGGCCCGGCCCTTCCGGGACCGATCCGTCAGATCCAGGAGAGCTCCCACAGCCGCCAGATGCCGGTGCCGTCGGAGAGGTTCTGCGAGCCGCCGACGGCCTCGGTGGCGAGGACGTAGTCCTTCTTCTGCCACAGCGGGATCAGCGGCACGTCCTTGGCGACCTGGTCCTGGATGGCCTTGAAGTCGCGGGTGGCCCGGGACCGGTCGCTGTACTGCTGGGTGTCGGTGATCAGCTTGTCGACGGTCTTGCTGGAGTAGCCGCTGGCCAGGGCGTTGCCCGTGCCGACGAGCGGGGCCGTGAAGCTGTCCGAGTCGGGGAAGTCGGGGAGCCAGCCGACGGTGTAGACGTCGTACTCGCCGGCCGCGTAGCCCTTCTGGAAGGTCGGCCAGTCGGCCTCGACCAGTTTGACCTTGAAGAGGCCGGTCTCCTCCAGCTGCTTCTTGATCTCCAGGGTCTCGGCCTTGTAGGTCGCGTCCTGGCGGTAGCCGAAGGTGAACTCGACCGGCGTCTGCACGCCGGCGTCCTTCAGCAGCTCCTCGGCCTTCTTCTGGTCGGGCGCCGGGTAGCGGTCGTAGAAGGCGGTGCTGTGCCCGACGAAGCCCTGCGGGATCAGCGAGTACAGCGGCTCGACCGTGCTCTTGAAGGGGCCCGTGGTGATCGTCGGGCGGTCGAGGACGGCCGCGATCGCCTGCCGGACCTCCTTGATCCGCACCGGCGCGTCGGACTTGGTGTTGAAGACGATGTTGCGGATCTCGGCGCTCTCCGCCTCGGTGAGGCGCGTGCCGCTGCCCGTGTCGAGGTTCTCCACGAAGGACGGCGGGAGCTGCCGGTGCGTCACCTTGACGTCCCCGGCCTTCCAGGCGTTGGCCAGGTCCTCGGACTGCTTGTAGTACTTCACGAGGACCGGGTGGCCGGTCTTGGGGAGCGCGCCGCGGTACTTCGGGTTGGGCTCCAGGAGGGCGCTCTCCCCCGGCTTGTACTGCTTGAGCAGGTACGGGCCGGTGCCGTCGACACCGTTGTCCTCGCGCAGCGCGTCCGCCTGGTAGCGCTCGCTGTCGACGATCGAGCCGGCGCCGGTGGCCAGCTTCAGCGGGAAGGTGGCGTCCCGGCCGCCGAGGTGGAAGGTGACGTCGCGGCCCTCGGTCGTCACGCTCTTCAGCGTGGGGAAGAGCGGGGCGGGACCGACCTCGGCCTTGATCTTCAGCATCCGGTCGAAGGAGAACTTCACGTCCTCGGCCGTCACCTTGCGCCCGCTGGGGAAGGAGAGGTCGTCGCGGAGGGTGCACTGGTACGTGGTGAGCCGGTCGCCCACGAACTTGCAGCTCTCGGCCGCGTCCGGGGTCGGGGTGGTGAACCCCGGCTTGAAGGTCAGCAGCGACTGGTAGAGGTTGCTGTAGATCGCCCAGGAACCGGCGTCGTAGGCGCCCGCCGGGTCGAGGGAGCTGATCACGTCGGTGGTGCCCACGGGGACGGGGTCGTTACGGCCCTCGTCGGAGGGCAGGAGTTGCCAGCCCCCCACCCCCGCGGCCACCAGTACTCCACAAGTGATGAGGATCCGGAGTCGGACCGTGGACCGCATTGCCGTGCTTCCTTTTTTCGTGCAAATACCCCAGGGCGACGGCCCCCCGGATCGTCGCGATGACGTCACCCAACCACACGGTTTTCACGGGGGGAAGAGGAAATCTTCACACGGCATGTATATGTCCGGGAAATGCGAATTTAAGTCGATGAGCGGCACGTATCGACCCCGGAACAGCGAGTGACAATCCCCGATTACGCCTGTTTCGAGGCGAGTTGGACGAGGGTGATGTCGGAGGGCGCGCCGACCCGGACCGGGGGTCCCCAGGCGCCCGCGCCCCGGGAGACGTACAGCTGGGTGTCGCCGTAGCGCTCCAGGCCCGCGACCGTCGGGTTGGCGAGCTCGGCCAGGAGGTTGCCGGGCCAGAGCTGGCCGCCGTGGGTGTGGCCGGAGAGCTGGAGGTCGACGCCGTGGCGGACGGCGTCGTCGATGACGACCGGCTGGTGGGCGAGGAGGACCGCGGCGCGGGACCGGTCGCGGTCGCCGAGCGCCCGGACGAAGTCGGGCCCCTGCCCCTCGCTCTCGCCGGCCACGTCGTCCACGCCCGCGAGGTCGAAGCCCGCCGCGATCTCCAGGCGTTCGTTGCGCAGCGGGCGCATCCCGAGCTCGCGGACGTGGTCGACCCAGGCGTCGGCGCCGGAGAAGTACTCGTGGTTGCCGGTGACGAAGAAGGAACCGTGCCGGGCGCGCAGCCCGGCGAGGGGTTCGGCGGCGGGGCCGAGGTTCTCGACGGTGCCGTCGACGAGGTCACCGACGACGGCGATCAGGTCGGGCTGGGTCGCGTTGATCGCGTCGACGATCCGCTGGGAGTGCGCGCGGCCGAGGATCGGCCCGAGGTGGATGTCGGAGACGACGGCGATGCGGTACCCGTGGGCGGCCCGGGGCAGCTTGGCGAGCGGCACGGTGACCCGCTTCACCCGGGGCCCCCGCAGCACCCCGTACGCGCCGTTCGCGACCGTCCCCGCGGCGACGGCGACCGCGGCCCCGCCGACGACCCGGGAGACGAACAACCGCCGCGACACGCCCGCACCGGCGACGGGCCCGGCCTCCACCGCGGCCCCGGCCGCACCCTCCGACTCCTGCTCCGGCTCCCCCTCCGGCACGGACGCGGGTACGGATACGGCCGTGGGCACGGGCGCGGGCGCGGACACCGCCACGGCCACCGGCTCGGCGGCGGCCCGCCGGGCGAGGACCCGGTGCAGCACCGGCCGCACCGCCTCCCCCACGAGCAGCGCCAGCACCACGTACAGCAGCAGCGCGAGCCACAGGAAGCCTGGCCAGGCCACGGCCCGCTGGAACCAGAAGGGCGCGTCGGCACGCCCGGACGCCAGCGCCGCGACCGAGAACAGCGGCAGCGCGACCACCACGGCGGTCCCCGCCCGGCGGGCCGCGCCGCCCGGCGCCGTCACGTCACGGACCAGTCGGCGCCACACGTACCAGTGGACCGCGCCGAGCAGCGCGAGGACCACGGCCAGGAAGGGCAGGAAGGCGATCACGCCCGGTACCTCTCTCGTGTCAGTCGGAGGAACTGCGGGAGGCCCGCACGCCGCGCAACCCGAGCGCGCCGATCACCGTCCCCAGGACAAAGGACGTCACGGCGAGCAGCAGATGCACCCAAAAGTAGGCCGTCGGGTCTCCGGCGTCGTCGAAGGCGAGACCGCTCCCGTCGTTCCACAGATTCTTGACGAAAGCGGCCCACAAGCAGCTGACCAGCAGCGTACTGAGACCCAGCCGCAAGATCGCGACAGGCTCGTTCGATACTGGCAGGGCACGACCACCCCACCCCGGAGGACACCCCATGAAGCTCAGCCGCCGCGTCTCCTGGTTCCTGCTCGCGTTCGGCGTCTGGTCTTGGGTGATCTGGGTGACCTTCGCGAAGAACCTGTGGAAGGACGGGAGCGGCCTCGCCTTCGACGACGCCGGAGACCCGACGGCGTACTTCTGGGTCCACCTCGCCCTCGCTGTCACGTCGTTCATCCTAGGGACGGCCGTCGGCGTGATCGGCCTGAGGGGCGTACGGGCGAACGCGGGCAAGTAGAAGACCCTGCGGTCCACGAGGGACTACCGGGGCTTCGGTGAGTGTCAGAGAACGGCTAGCGTCTCTTCGTCGTCTTCGTGGTCCTCATCCGTCTCAAGGTGCCGCCAGTGGAGCGTCACGCGTTCCTCGACGGCGATGTACTTGCGGGACTCCGGGTCCCGGCCGGGGCCGATGGAGACGCCTGAGAGGAAGAGGTCCAGGAACTCGCGTCGCTTGAACACGTCCCACGCCGCCCAGGGGGAGCCGGCGCCCAAGGGGTCCTCGCCCGGTTCGAGCCAGTCCGAGGGGACCTGAATCGCTGCCGTGGTCTTCTCGTCCAGTTCTGCCAACCTGGCCTTGCACTGGTCCTCGAAAGTCCGGTACTGCGTCATCGTCGCTCGCCACATGGCCAGCTCGTCCCGCCCCCGGTAGAGCCCCGCCTTGCGGTCGGCCTGGAGTTCGGCGATGGAGTTCCGGACGTGCTCAAGGTGCGCCGCCGTCTCGCGCCGCTCCTCCTGGACTCCGGACAGGTCGCGCTGGAGCGCGAAGCGGAGTGCCGCCTCCGCCAGCCATTCCCTGTCCACGTCGCCGTCGACGTCCGCGGCGGCGAGACGTGCCCAGACGCGCCCGGCCACGTAGTCGTCGGCGTCTTTGCGCTTGATGCTCAAGCCGCCGTGGCCCTTGGGGTTGGCGCACATGTAGTAGTCCTGCCCGCCGTTGTTCTTGCTCTGCCCCATGGACCCCGTGCAGATTCCACAGGTGGTGAAGCGCCAGCCGCTCAGGAGCGTGGGAGTGGCCTCTCGGCCCGGTCGCCTGTTGGTCTTGTTGCGCTTGCTGCGCTGCTCCTGGAGTTCCCGCCACTTGGCCCCCGGAACGACGCCACGGTGAGGCGTCAGGGGCGACCCGCCCTCATCCCGGGCGATCACGTTCACGTACGCCTTGCCCCGCTTCACGCGCTCGCTGGCGAAGCCTCCGACGGCCGGGTGGGAAAGGATCCAGCGCACTGTCTGGGCTCGCCAGCGGATCGGGCTGTCCTCCTTCGACACGCGGCGCTTCTTGATGGACTCCATCCGCTTCTCGGTGGCACGCCGCTCGGCCTCGCCGGGCGCCGGTACGTCCTCCGACTCCAGCGTCGTCGCGATCTTGTTGTCGGAGATTCCGGCGAACGACATCTCCACCATGCGCTCGACGATCGCGACGTGGTCCGGGTTGTCCTCGTCCGGCTCCAGGACGGAGACGACGAGGTCGCCGATCTTCTCGCGAACTGCCCTCATGCCGTACGGCGCGGAGCTGGAGTGCCGGCCGCCGACCGCCCTGATCTCGTCCTTGGCCCCGCGCAGGCGCTCCGCCCTGATGTCGCTGTCCTGCTTCGCGAGTGCTGCGATCAGCGCGAAGATCGCGACGCCGATCGGGTTCGACGTGTCGAGGAACGGTTCGAGTACGGAGACGAAGCGGACGCCGTACTTCTTGAACTCCTCGTCGATCTCCAGCGCGTCGTGTGCGCCCTTGCGCGTCAGCCGGGACAGTTCGTTGACCACCACCACGTCGACCTCGCCCGCGCGGACGGCCGACATGAGGTCTTCGAACCCCGGGCGGACGGCGTGGGGATCCCAACCGGACCGACCGACGTCTTTGAACGTGTGAAGCACCTCCCACCCCCGGCTGACGGCCAGCGCCTCGCCGGCTGCCGCCTGCGCTTCCGGCGACGCTTCGGACGAGTCGGGACGCGTCTTGGACTGCCGGGCGTAGACGGCGACCCGCACCGTGTCCAGTTGCTCGGCTCCCACGGGTGAAACGAAGGGGGTCAAGGTCCCTCACCTGCTCTTCTCTGTCATTGAAGCTCTAGCAGTTAGCCATGTGTAGAAAGTGATTCATATGAACCAGCTCCAGACTCCGGACGCGAGCAGGAACCAGGAGGCGCGGCGGCTGAGCTTCATGGGCCCAGCATCACCGTGCGGGCTCCGGGGGCCGCGTCCGGGTGGAGAGGGGTGGGAGAGGGGGACCGCGGGGTTCGGATCCCCGGACCGGGGATGTACGTTCTCGATCGTGTCTGCTTCGAAGAGGACCGCCGGCGCGGTCGCCGCCGCCCTGTTGCTTCCGCTCGCGATCGGTGCCGGGCCCGCCCGCGCCGACGATCCGGTCAGGCCGGGGGGCGCCGCGAAGACCCCGGCGAAGACGGCCGAGGAGAAGAGGAAGGCCGAGGAGGAGAAGAGGAAGGCGGCGCAGCCGAAGCCGCCCGCGAACATGTCCTCGGTCGGCGGGGCGCTGCTGGGGCTGCCGGGGACGCAGGTGAAGCTGGGGACCGGGGCGCCGGTGCTGCCGAAGGAGCTGTCGGCGCGGTCCTGGATCGTGGCGGACGCGGAGAGCGGCGCGGTGCTCGCCTCGCACAACGCGCACTGGCGGCTCGCGCCCGCGTCCACGCTGAAGATGCTCTTCGCGGACACCCTGCTGCCGAAGTTCCCGGACAAGGGGCGGACCCACCTGGTCACCGGGCAGGACCTGGCCGGGATCGGCGAGGGCTCCAGCCTCGTGGGGATAAAGGAGAAGCAGAGCTACACGGTGCGGGACCTGTGGCTGGGGGTCTTCCTCCGGTCGGGGAACGACGCCGTGCACGTCCTGACCCAGATGAACCAGGGGCTCGCGAAGACCGTGGGCGAGATGAACGCCCACGCCGCCGAGCTCCAGGCGCTCGACACCTCCGTCAAGTCGCCGGACGGCTACGACGCCCCGGGGCAGGTCTCCTCCGCGTACGACCTGACGCTGATCGCCCGCAGCGGCATGCAGAAGCCGGACTTCCGGGAGTACGCGGCCACCGTGCGCACGGCCTTCCCGGGGGAGGCGAAGCCGGGCAAGAAGCGGGAGACCTTCGAGATCCAGAACACCAACCGGCTGCTGACCGGTGACTTCGGCATCGCCCCGTACCCGGGCATCGCCGGGGTGAAGAACGGCAACACCACGCACGCCGGCGCCACCTTCACCGGGGTCGCCGAGCGGAACGGGCGGGTGCTGCTCGTCACCGTCATGAACCCCTCGTCGGAGGAGCAGCACGCGGTCTACAAGGAGGCCGCGCGGCTGCTCGACTGGGGCTTCGCCGCGTCCGGGAAGGTGACGCCGGTGGGCGAGCTGGTGCCGCCGAGGAACGCGCGGCCGGGCACCGGGGCGAGCCCTTCGGCCGGGACGGACGCCGGTGCGGCGGCGGGGGCCGCGGACGGCGGGGCCTCGCCCGCGCCGGGCAAGGAGCACCCGGCGACCGGCGGCCCCGCCGTCCCGGTCGCCGCCGAGAAGGGTGCGGGCGGGGTCGGGGTCGCGCTCGGCGTCGTGGGCGGGGTGCTGGCGCTGCTCGCCGCCGGGGTCTACCTCGTCAACCGTCGCTGGCCCGCGGCGGGCGGTGCGGTGCTCCGCCGTCGTCCCCGGACGGCCGGTCCCGGTCCGGAGCCGGCGCGGGATCCCGGGGTGAAGTCCGGTCAGGGTCCTGATCGGGATCCCGGGGTGGGTCCTTAGAGCCCACGGCCGTCCAGGCCGCGCAGAACAGCAGGAGCTTCGCGGTGAAGTTGATCCAGAGGAGCAGGGCCACCGGCACTCCGAAGGCCCCGTACATCGACTTCGCCGCGACCTCCCGCATGTAGCCGCCGAGCAGCAGCTTCAGGAGCTCGAAGCCGGCCGCGCCGATCAGGGCCGCCACCACGAGCCGGCGGCGCGGCGGGTCGACGCCGGGGAGCAGCTTGAGGAAGTAGAGCAGGATCAGGAAGTCGGCCGCCATCGCGACGGCCACGGCGGCGACCTGGAGCAGGACGCCGCCCGCGCCGCCGCCGGAGATGCCGAGCCGGTCGGCGCTCCAGCCGACGGCGGTGGAGCCGAGCCAGGAGGCGGCGAGCGAGCAGAGGGCGACGCCGCCGAGGCCGCAGAGGACGATGGCGTCCTTGCCCTTGCGGACCACCGGGTTGCCCTCGTCGGTGTCGTCGAGCCGCCAGACGGCCCGCAGGCAGTCCCGCATCGAGCCGATCCAGCTGATGCCGGTGAGGAGCAGCAGGGCGCCGGCGACGAGTCCGACGGTCCCGGCGTTGGCGACGAGGCCGCCGATGTCGAGCTGGTCGGAGATGCCGGGGACCTGGTCGGAGAGCTTCTCCTCGATGGTGTCGAGCTGGTCGTCGGTGAGGAGCGCGGCGCCGATCGCGGCGGCGACCGTGATGAGCGGGAAGAGGGCGAGGAAGGAGAGGAAGGTGATGGCCGCCGCGAGCCGGCTCCAGTGCACCTCGTCGAGCCGCTCGTAGGAGCGCCAGGCGTGCGTCCTCATCAGCCGGGCGATCCACGGGCCGATGACGGGGAGCTTGGTCAGCCAGTCCATGCCTTCGAGCATCCCCCGCTCACGCGCGCGGGTCGCGGACCGACACCGCGCGAGCGCCGGACGACACCGAACAACCCGAACCGCAATACGGGCATAGCAGGCATATACGGCTATACCTTCGCCCCATGGCTGTCGAACCGCTCCTCCTCGACGACGACTTCGCGTCCCTCACGGGTGCCGGGCGCACCGCTCCCTCGCTCGCGCTGCTCGTCCGGCCCCGCTCGGCCGCCGAGGCCGCCGGGGCGCTCCTCGGGCGGGGACCGCGCGGGGCGATCGCCCGGGGACGCGGCCTCGCGGGCGGCGACGCGGGCCAGAACGCGGGCGGGACCGTCCTCGGCCTGACCGCGCTCGACCGGATCACGGGCCTGGACCGGGCGGCGGGCACGGTGGTCTGCGAGGCCGGGACCGAACTGGGCGCGCTCGCCCGGACGCTGCTCCCGCTCGGCCTGTGGCCGTGCGCCGGGGCGGGCCGCTGGACGGCCGGCGGGGCGGTCGCGAGCGGGTACGGGCAGGGGGTCGAGGAGCTCGAACTCCTCGGCGCCGACGGCGGGTCCAGGCGGCTGCGGCGGGGCGACCCGCTCTTCGACGCGACCGTCGGCGGACTCGGGCTCACCGGGGTGGTCCTCTCCGTCGCGCTGGCCCTGCGGCCCGTCGAGACGGCCTTCCTGCGGGAGCGGACCGCCCGCTTCCCCGACGCCGACGCGCTGCTGGCCCACTGGACCGGCGGCGCGCCCCCGGAGCCGTACGCGCGGGCCCGGATCGAGCTGACCGGCCGGGGCCGCGCCGTCCTCACGACCGCCGCCCCCGTGCCGTACGCCGGGCTCCCCCGGGGCCACCGGGCCCGCCGCGCCCCGCTCGCCCTCCCCGCTCTCCCCGGCCTTCCCCTCCTTCCCCGGGCGGGCGGGCTGCGGCCGCTGCCGGGGCTCGTCCGCGCGCGCGTGCCGGCGCCCTTCCCCGCGTACGGCTCCGGGGGCTTCGTGCGGTACCGGTGCGCCGTCCCGGAGGGGCGGGAGGAGGCGCTGCGCGGGCTCCTCGCGCTGCTCGCCGGCCGCCGCTCCCCCGGCCGGGCGGCCCGCCACGCGCGCGTGGAGCGGGTCGGCGCGGGCGGGGCGGGGCCGCTGGCGTTCCCGGTGCGCGGCTGGTGCCTCGGCTTCGACGCGCCGGCGGGGACGCCGGGGCTCGGGCGCTTCCTCGACGTCCTCGACGAGCGGGTGGCGGCGGCCGGCGGCCGGGTCTGCCTCGCCGAGGACGGCCGGCTGCGGCCCGCGCTGCTCCCCGTCATGTACCCGCGGCTCGACGCCTTCCGCGAACTGCGGGCCTCGGTCGATCCCCGCTCCGTGTTCCGCTCGGACCTCTCCCGTCGTCTCGGCCTCTAGGAGTCCCCCCGTGAAGGACGCTCTCGGCGCCCCGCAGTCCCTGCTCCTGCTCGGCGGCACGTCCGCGATCGGGCTCGCCACCGCGCGCCGGCTGATCGCCCGCCGCACCCGGACGGTCTGGCTGGCCGGCCGCCCCTCCCCCGAACTGGCCGCGGCGGCCGGGTCGCTGCGCGGTCTGGGCGCGGAGGTGCGGGTGGTGCCCTTCGACGCGCTCGACACCGACGCGCACCCGGAGCGGCTCGGGAGGGTCTTCGCGGAGGGCGAGGTCGACCTGGTGCTGCTCGCCTTCGGCGTCCCCGGCGACCAGGCCCGCGACGAGTCCGATCCGCCCGCCGCCGTACGGGTCGCGCAGACGAACTACACCGGGGCCGTCTCGGCCGCGCTGGTGTGCGCGGGGGCGCTCCAGGCGCAGGGGCACGGCTCGCTGGTGGTGCTGTCCTCGGTGGCGGGCGAGCGGGGGCGGCGCGCCGACTTCATCTACGGCTCGTCGAAGGCGGGCCTCGACGTCTTCGCGCAGGGCCTGGGGGACGCGCTGCACGGCACGGGGGTGCACGTGATGGTGGTGCGGCCCGGGGCGGTGCGCCCGGCGGGGGCGGCCGGGCGGCCGGAGGCGCCGCTGACGACCACTCCGGAGGCGGTGGCGGGCGCGATCGAGCTGGGGCTGCGGCGCCGCTCGGAGACGGTGTGGGTGCCGGGTCCGCTGCGGCTCGTCGCCTCGGCCCTGCGGCACGTGCCGCGGCCGCTGCACCGGCGGCTGCCGGTGCCGCGGCCGTGAGGGGTCAGGAGGAGGAGCGGACCGGGCTGCCGCCCTGGGAGGGGACCGCCGGGACGGGACGGCCGCTGCCGAACTCGTAGTCGTACAGCTTCCGCCACACGCCGTCCGTGCCCTGCTCGTAGAGGGCGAAGGAGGAGCAGGTCCAGGCTGCCTCGAAGCCGGACAGCTCCTCGTGGGCCCGGTCCATCGCCTCCTCGGCGATGCCGTGGGCGACGGTGACGTGCGGGTGGTAGGGGAACTGCAGCTCGCGGACCAGTGGCCCGGCCTCCTCGCGGAGGCGGGCCTGGAGCCGGTCGCAGCCCGCGACGCCCTCGGCGAGGGTGACGAAGACCACCGGGGAGAGCGGGCGGAAGGTGCCGGTGCCGCTCAGCCGGATCTCGAAGGGGAGCCAGTCGGCGGCGACGCCGGCGAGGTGCGCCTCGATCTCCGGCAGCCGGTCCTGGTCGACCTCGGTCGGCGGGACGAGGGTGACGTGGGTGGGGATGGCGTGCGCGGCGGGATCCCCGAAGCCCGCGCGGCGCTCCTGGAGCAGGCTGCCGTGAGGCTCCGGGACCGCGATCGAAACGCCGAGCGTTACGGTCCCCACGTCGTTCTCCTCCGTCGTCCGGGGCGGGTAGGTGTGTGGTGGTGCAGCCGCCAGTGTGCGGCCTGCACCACCCTGATGGCCAGGGTCCTCGGACCCTCGCCCGCGTCAGTGCTTCGCGGGCAGGAAGCCGATCTTCTCGTACGTCTGCGCCAGGGTCTCGGCGGCGACCGCGCGGGCCTTCTCCGCGCCCTTGGCCAGGATCGAGTCCAGCGTCTCCGGGTCGTCCAGGTATTCCTGGGTGCGGGCCCGGAAGGGGGTGACGAAGTCCACCATGACCTCGGCGAGGTCGGTCTTGAGGGCGCCGTACATCTTGCCCTCGTAGCTCTTCTCCAGGTCCGCGACGCTGGTGTCCGTGAGGGTCGCCATGATCGTGAGGAGGTTGGAGACGCCCGCCTTGTTCTCCGGGTCGAAGCGGATCACCGTGTCGGTGTCGGTGACGGCGCTCTTGACCTTCTTGGCGGTGACCTTCGGGTCGTCCAGGAGGTTGATCAGGCCCTTCGGCGTGGACGCCGACTTGCTCATCTTGATCGTCGGGTCCTGGAGGTCGTAGATCTTCCCGGTCTCCTTGACGATGTACGGCGCCGGGACGGTGAAGGTGTCGCCGAAGCGGCCGTTGAAGCGCTCCGCGAGGTCGCGGGTGAGCTCGATGTGCTGGCGCTGGTCCTCGCCGACCGGGACGTGCGTGGCCTGGTAGAGGAGGATGTCCGCGACCTGGAGGATCGGGTACGTGAAGAGGCCGACCGTGGCGCGGTCGGCGCCGTGCTTGGCGGACTTGTCCTTGAACTGGGTCATGCGGGAGGCCTCGCCGAAGCCGGTGAGGCAGTTCATGACCCAGCCGAGCTGCGCGTGCTCGGGGACGTGGCTCTGGACGAAGAGGGTGCAGCGCTCCGGGTCGAGGCCGGCGGCGAGGAGCTGCGCGGCGGCGAAGCGGGTGTTGGCGCGCAGCTCGGCCGGGTCCTGCGGGACCGTGATGGCGTGCAGGTCGACGACCATGTAGAAGGCGTCGTGGGACTCCTGGAGCGCGACGTACTGCCGGATCGCACCGAGGTAGTTGCCGAGGTGGAACGAGCCCGCGGTGGGCTGGATTCCGGAGAGCGCGCGGGGACGAGCATCAGAGGCCATGCACATCATTCTCTCAGGTGCGGGAACCGATCTCCGACTGCCGGTGCACCGGGAGTGCGGGGACGCGGGAGGGGGCTCGGCCGTCGTCGGCGAGAGCGCCGCGATCGCCCTGGTGCGCGCCGGAGGACCGGGGCGTACGAGGGGCCGGTCCGCGCGCGCACGGCGGTGGCGTGGAGGGCGGCGGTGGCGTGGAGGGCGGGCGCGGGGGCCGGGGGCCTCGGCCGATGAGACGAGGAACACACCGCGTTCGGCGGGAGCGGGGGGTGGGGGTGGCTGGAGGGGATGCCGCCACCGGGCGGAGGCGTTGCGGGTCGCGGCCTCCGCCCGGTGGCGGCGGGATTCCGGCGGCGGGATTCCCGTAGCGGCGGGATTCCCGTAGCCACGGGGTTCCCGCAGTGGAGGGGTTACGGGTCAGACGGGCAGGCCCGGGGCCTGGTGGGCGGCCATCAGGTCCGCGACCTCGGCGCGGATCCCGGCGAGGGCGTCCTCGTCCTCGGCCGCGGCGGCGGAGACCGCGCGGTCGATCCAGTCGGCGACCTGCTCCATGTGGGCGGGGGTGAGGCCGCGGGTGGTGAGGGAGGGGGTGCCGATGCGGATGCCGGAGGGGTCGAAGGGCTTCCGGGTGTCGTAGGGGACGGTGTTGTAGTTGGTGACGATGCCGGCCCGGTCGAGGGCCTTGGCGGCGGTCTTGCCGGGGACCTGCTTCGGGGTGAGGTCGATGAGGATCAGGTGGTTGTCGGTGCCGCCGGAGACCAGGTCGAAGCCGCGGGCGAGGAGGGCGTCGGCGAGGGCCTTCGCGTTGGCGACGACGGCGTGGGCGTAGGCGCGGAAGGAGGGCCGGGACGCCTCGTGCAGGGCGACGGCGATGGCCGCGGTGGTCTGGTTGTGCGGGCCGCCCTGGAGGCCGGGGAAGACGGCCTTGTCGAGGGCCCTGGCGTGCTCCTCGGTGGACATCAGCATGGCGCCGCGCGGGCCGCGCAGGGTCTTGTGGGTGGTCGTGGAGACCACGTCGGCGTGGCCCACCGGGGAGGGGTGGGCGCCGCCGGCGATCAGGCCGGCGATGTGGGCGACGTCGGCGACGAGGACGGCGCCGGCCTCGCGGGCGATCTCGGCGAAGGCGGCGAAGTCGATGGTGCGGGGCAGGGCGGTGCCGCCGCAGAAGAGGATCCTGGGGCGTTCGGCGAGGGCGAGGTCGCGGACCTGGTCGTAGTCGATGAGGCCGGTGTCGCGGTGGACGCCGTACTGGACGCCGCGGAACCAGGAGCCGGTCGCGGAGACGCCCCAGCCGTGGGTGAGGTGGCCGCCCATGGGCAGCGCCATGCCCATGACGGTGTCGCCGGGCTTCGCGAAGGCCAGGTGGACGGCGA
The DNA here is from genome assembly GCF_014654895.1 of Streptomyces filamentosus. Taxonomy (GTDB): domain Bacteria; phylum Actinomycetota; class Actinomycetes; order Streptomycetales; family Streptomycetaceae; genus Streptomyces; species Streptomyces filamentosus. The sequence continues at coordinate 1,826,494 of NZ_BNBE01000001.1, forward strand.
GGTTCGCCGGAGAGCCGGAGTAGGGCTGGACGTTGGCGTGGTCGACGCCGAAGAGGGCCTTGGCGCGCTCGACGGCGAGGGACTCCACCTGGTCGACGACCTGCTGGCCCTCGTAGTAGCGGCGGCCCGGGTAGCCCTCGCTGTACTTGTTCTGGAGGACGGTGCCGGAGGCTTCGAGGACGGCCGCGGAGACGTAGTTCTCGCTGGGGATGAGGCGCAGGGTGTCGGCCTGGAGCCGCTCCTCGGCGCCGACCAGGGCGGCGAGCTCGGGGTCGGCGGCGGCGAGCGCGGGGTGGTGCCGGGGCGGGGTGGTCACGTGTTCCTCCGGGAGTGCGTCGGAGCGTCCCGGAGGCGGCTGCCGCACGGGACGCGGGGCGGTCCCGTGATGCCCAGGCGAGCGGCACCTCGTGTGGTGGAGCGCGCGCGGCTCCCCCGGGGTCGGTTCCCCGTACGCCAGTCGCCGCGCGTGTCCACAGACTAGTGCCTGTCCGGCGATGGGCGCCGGATCGGGCCGGGTCGTTCGGTGCGTGCGATCGGCGTGCGGCCGGACGGGCCGGACCCGGCGGGAAGCGCCGGACAGGCACTGGCGGGCGCGTCGTCACCCGAGGTTTCCCCGTCCGGGATGCGAGCGACGATAAGAAGGGGCCACCACACACCCCGGCCGCAGGACGATCGGAGATCCCGTGTCGAGAACGCAAGACGAGATCGCAGCCGCGGACGCGCACAGCGCCCACAACTACCACCCCCTGCCCGTCGTCGTCGCCTCCGCCGAGGGGGCCTGGATGACCGACGTCGAGGGACGCCGCTTCCTGGACCTGCTCGCCGGCTACTCGGCGCTGAACTTCGGCCACGGCAACCGCCGGCTGATCGAGGCGGCGAAGGCCCAGCTGGATCGGGTGACGCTCACCTCGCGGGCCTTCCAGCACGACCGGTTCGCCGAGTTCTGCACCCGGCTCGCGGAGCTGTGCGGCAAGGAGGCGGTGCTGCCGATGAACACCGGGGCGGAGGCGGTCGAGACGGCCGTGAAGACCGCCCGGAAATGGGGGTACGAGGTGAAGGGCGTGCCCGACGGGCACGCGAAGATCGTGGTCGCGGGGAACAACTTCCACGGGCGGACGACGACGATCGTGTCGTTCTCCACGGACCACGAGGCCCGGGACCACTTCGGGCCGTACACGCCGGGCTTCGAGATCGTGCCGTACGGCGACCTGACGGCCCTCGACGCGGCGGTCACCGAGAACACGGTCGCGGTGCTGCTCGAACCGATCCAGGGCGAGGCGGGCGTCCTGGTGCCGCCCGCCGGCTATCTGAGCGGGGTGCGGGAACTGACCGCCCGGCGGAACGTGCTCTTCATGGCGGACGAGATCCAGTCGGGCCTGGGGCGGACCGGCCGGACCTTCGCCTGCGAGCACGAGGACGTCGTGCCCGACGTGTACATCCTCGGCAAGGCGCTGGGCGGCGGCGTCGTGCCGGTGTCGGCGGTGGTCGCCGACCGGGACGTGCTCGGCGTGTTCCGCCCCGGCGAGCACGGCTCCACCTTCGGCGGGAACCCGCTGGCGTGCGCGGTGGCCCTCGAAGTGATCGCGATGCTGCGGACCGGCGAGTACCAGCAGCGGGCGACGGAACTGGGCGAACACCTCCACGCCGAACTGGGCCTCCTCGTGGGCGGCGGGGCGGTCGAGGCGGTGCGGGGACGGGGGCTGTGGGCCGGCGTCGACATCGCGCCCTCGCACGGGACGGGGCGGCAGATCTCCGAGCGGCTGATGGAGCGGGGCGTGCTGGTGAAGGACACGCACGGCTCGACGATCCGCATCGCGCCGCCCCTCGTCATCTCCAAGGAGGACCTCGACTGGGGCCTGACCCAACTCCGCACCACCCTCACGACCTGACGCGCCGCGCCCCCGCTGCGGCCGGCCCTCCGCGCGGGCGGTGCCCACCCCTGGGCCCGGGCCCGCGCGGATGCGGGACGGGCCACCACCGTTCCGTCGTGGGCAGTCGTTCCGCCGGGGCGGAACGGGTGGGCACGACGGAACGGCACCCTTCGCGGGTGCCTCCGCACCAGTGCCTGGACCCGCACCGCAAGTGCACTGCGCACCGGGTGCGGGTCCAGGCCCGGAACGCCTCGGCCCGGCAAGGGGCGCCGTCCCTGTGCCCACCCGTCCCGCCCTGCGGGACACCTGCCCACAGGGACGACGGCGACAGCCCCGCAGGGGCGACGGGCGCGGGCGCAGCCCGTGCGGGGACAGCGAGCGCAGCCCGTGCGGGGACGGCGGGCGGCGGCCCGTGCGGGTCGGTGGGCGCAGCCCGCCGGGAGCGGTGGGTGCGGCCCGCGCCGTGCAAGGGCGCGGGCGCGTGCTGGGCAAGGGGGCGGGCGCCGGCCCGCGTGGGGGTGGCGGGGGGCAGGGGCGGAGGGAACTCCGGGCATTGACACGGGAGTTGGTCTAGGCCAATGATGCGCGCATGCCGAGACTTCGTCTGCGTCACGTCCTGCGCGGCGCCCTCGCCGCCCTCGTCCCGTTCGCCCTGCTCGGCGCCTCCGGAGGGCCCGCGCACGCCGAGTGGCCGGGGGCCGCGCCCGTGGTGTCCCGGGTGGAGACCACGGATCCGGTCGTGTTCATCACCATCGACGACGGCTGGTTCCACGATCCGGCCGCCGCGCGGCTGCTGCTCGACCGCCGGGTGCCGGCCTCGCTGTTCCTGCTGCCGGGGGCGTACTCGTACGACTCGGGTTACTTCCACCGGCTGCTCGACCACGGGCGGGTGCGGATCGAGAACCACACGGTCGGCCACCCGGACCTGACCACGCTGGACGCGGCGGGGCAGCGGGCCGAGGTGTGCGGGGCGCGGGACGCGCACCTCGCGGAGTTCGGCGACGGGCCGCGGCTGCTGCGGCCGCCGTACGGGGTGTACGACGCGACCACCCGGACCACCGCCCGCGCCTGCGGGGCGAAGGCGGTGGTGACGTGGACGTACGACCTGACCACCTGGGGGCAGTGGACGCCGCCGACCCCGGAGCTGAAGGCCGGCGACATCATCCTGCTGCACTTCAACGAGACGCTGGAGCAGGACCTGGAGCGGGCCCTGGCGCTCGCCGACGCGGCGGGGCTGACGCCCGCGCCGCTGCGGGAGTACGTGCCGGAGTAGGCCCTACAGGATGACGTGCGGGAGGAAGCGGGCGTACTCGTCGGTGACGGGGCCCGCCGACTCGCGGATGCCGAGCCCGGCGGCCTCGTCCTCGACGACCCACGCGCCGAGCAGCGTGCGGTTGCCGTCGAAGTCGGGGAGCGGGGCGAGGCCCTGGTAGCAGCAGGGTTCGTCGCGGACGGCCGGTTCGCTGCCGGGTTCGTGCAGGGTGACGCCGGCGCCCTCCCGGCCGAGCAGCGGCTTGGCCGCCCAGCCGGTGGTGGCGGCCAGTTCGCGCGGCCCGTCGAGGTAGGCGGGCAGCAGGTTGGGGTGGCCGGGGTGGAGCTCCCAGAGGATCGCGAGGAGCGCCTTGTTGGAGAGCAGCATCTTCCAGGCGGGTTCGATCCAGCAGGTGGTGCCGGAGCCGCCGCCGTTGTCCAGGGTGGCCAGGACGTGCTTGCCGAAGCGGTCGGTGACCAGCCATTCCCACGGGTAGAGCTTGAAGCAGCTGCGGATGAAGCGGAGCTTCTCGTCGACGAAGCGGCGGGAGAGCCGGTCCCAGCCGATCCGTTCGACGGAGAGCGACTCGGTGGCGAGTCCGGCCTGTTCGGCGGTTTCGCGCAGGTACGCGACCGTCATCAGGTCCTCGCCGAGCTCGTCGGACTCGGAGTGGGCGAAGTGGACGGGGCCGGGCGGCAGCAGCGGCGCCTGGCGCTTCCAGGCGGCGACGAGGCGTTCGTGGAGCGAGTTCCACTGGTCGGCGCCGGGGAACCGTTCCTCCATCCAGAACCACTGCGGGCTCGCCGCCTCCACCAGGGAGGTCGGGGTGTCCGCGTTGTACTCCAGCATCTTCGCGGGGCCCGTGCCGTCGTAGACGAGGTCGAAGCGGGCGTAGAGGGAGGGGAGTTCGGCGCGGCGGCGCCAGGACTCGGCCACCCGTTCCGCGACCTTCGGGTCGGTGATCCCGAGGTCGGCGAAACGGTTCTGCTCGACGATGTGCGCGGCCGCCGCGAGGCACATGGCGTGCAGTTCCTCGACGACCTCCTCCAGCGCCTCGACCTCGGGCAGCGTGAAGGAGTAGTACGCGCTCTCGTCCCAGTACGGGCGCAGCGAACCGTCCGGGTAGCGGGTCAGCGGATAGACGAGGCCCTGCTCCTCGACGGTCTCCTGCCAGCCCGGCCGGGGCTCGATGGTGTGCCGTTCCACGGTGCCGTCCCGTCCGTCTCAGCCGCCGCCCGACCCGGAGGACGAGCAGCCGAAGCCGCCGGTGTCGACGGCCTTCCTGTCGAAGCTGCCGCCGGCCACGCGCTGGTCGCGGACGTAGCCGCCGTAGTAGTAGGCGCCGCGGGTGGTGGTGCCGCCGTCATCGTCGTCGTCGCCCCCGCCGCCGGACTCGCACCGGTAGCCGGGCAGGTCCTCCAGCGTGACCGGGTCCGCGCAGCGGCGGTCGGGCTCGGCACCGCAGGCGGTGATCGTCGCCGCGAGCACGCCCATGCCGCCGAGCACCACCGTGCTCGACCTGAGCCTCCGCATGTCCCTCGCCCTCCCCTTCGCGTGGCCGCGCACCCCGTGTGCGCAAGGCCCTCCGCACGGCCGTTCGTATGACCGCGGGTCTCGCGACCGCACAGTGTAGGCCGCCGCCTTCCCGGCGCGGACCCTAGAGTCGTTTCGTGCTCTTCGGTATGGTCTGCGCCCTCGGATCGGCGCTGTGCTTCGGCGCGGCCACCGTCTACCAGGCCGCCGCGTCCCGGGCGGCCGCGCCCGGGACGGGCGGCGGGATCGACCCCGGGCTGCTGTGGCGGGCGCTGCGGCAGTGGCGGTACGGCGTCGGCCTCGCCCTCGACGGCGCCGGCTTCGTCCTGGAGGTCGTGGCCCTGCGCTCGCTCCCCCTGTACGTGGTCGGCGCGGCGCTCGCCGCGAGCCTCGCCGTCACCGCGGCCCTCGCGTCCCGGATGCTCGGGGTCCGGCTGCGCGGGGCCGAGTGGGGCGCGGTGGCGGCGGTCTGCGCGGGGCTCGGCGCGCTGGCGCTCTCCTCCGGCGCGGAGGGCCACGGGACCGGCCCCGAGGCCCTTCCCTGGGTGCTGCTCGCCGTCGCGGCGGGGGTGCCGGCGCTCGGCGCGGCCGGCGGGCGGCTGCCGGACCGGCCGCGGGCGCTGGTCCTCGGCCTCGGCGCCGGGATCGGCTTCGGGGTGGTGGAGGTGGCGGTCCGGCTCCTCGACGGGGTACGGCCGGCGGACCCGGCCCTGTGGGCGCTGCTGCTCGGCGGCGGGGCGGCCTTCCTGCTGCTGACCGCCGCCTTCCAGCGGGGTGCGGTGACGACGGCGACGGCGGGCATGGTGCTGGGCGAGACGCTGGGGCCCGCGGCGGCCGGCGTCTTCTGGCTCGGGGACCGGACCCGCGAGGGCTTCGCCTGGTCGGCGCTCACCGGCTTCGCGGTGGCCGTGGCGGCCGCCCTCGCCCTGGCCCGCTTCGGCGAGCCGCCGCCGGCCGGCGACCCGGCCCCGGCCCCCGCGCCGGGGGTCAGCGGCCGGTGAGGGTGGCGAGGTGGTCGGCGAAGGTGGGGCCGGGGGCCGCCAGGTCGGGGGCCAGGTGGCCGCCGGCCCGGAAGCCGCGGTAGGCCCGGCCCGCGAGGGGCACGGGCAGCAGGATCCGGCGGCGGCCGGTCGCGGCGAGGTAGGCGCGGGCCAGGCCGGTGAAGGAGAGGACCTCGGGGCCGCCCATGTCGGGCACGCGGCCCGCGGGCTCCCCCGCCGCCAGGGCGGCCAGCCGGGCGGCGACCTCGCGGACGGCCACGGGCTGGTCCGAGACGCCCGCGGGGATCGGCATCACGGGCGGCACCTTCGCCGCCGCGGCCAGCACCCGCGTCACCAGCTCGTGGAACTGGGTGGTGCGCAGCACGGTCCAGCCGAGCCCCGACTCCTCGATCTGCCGCTCCACCGCGAGCTTGGTCCGGTAGTAGCCGAGCGGCACCCGGTCGATGCCGACGATCGAGATGTAGACCAGATGGCGGATCCCGGCCCGGCGGGCCGCCGCGATCAGCCGGCGGGCCGCCTCCTCGTCGCCGCCGCGCGTGCTCGTCGCGCAGTGCACCACGGTGTCGGCGCCCGCCAGGGCCGCGTCGAGGCCGGTGCCCCGCCGCAGGTCCACGGGGTGGGTCCGGGAGCTCCGACTCAGCTCGCGCACCTCGTGCCCGGCGGCGGCGAGCAGGGCGCACAGCGGCCGGCCGAGGGTGCCGGTCGCGCCCGTGACGAGCACCGTCCGGACGGCCGCCCGCCGCTCCCCCACCGCCTCCGCCGCCTTCCCCTCCGCCTTCTCCGCCTTCTGCTCCGCCTTCTTCTCCGTGGTCATCCCGGTCTCCTTCCGGACGCGGCCGCTCCCGCGTGGAGCGCCCCTCCCCCTCTGGAACCGGCGGGGCCGCGCGGATGTGACAGCCTCAGCCGCCGGCGCCGGGGAGCGCGGCGAACTGCCGGGTCGCGTAACCGAGCTTCTCCGGGTTCATCACGACCCGCACCCGGGCGATCCGGCCGTCCGGCCCCGGCTCCAGCGAGGTGACGGAGACGAGCCGCCCGCCGACGTGCGTGACGACGCCCGGTACGCCGTTGACCTCGGCGACCGTGGTGCGGGCGCCCTCCTCCAGGCGGCGGGAGACGCCCGCGAGGAAGCGGAGGACGGCGTCGCGGCCCCGGACGGGGCGGCGGGCCGAACTGACCCTGCCGCCGCCGTCGCTCCACCAGACGACGTCGGCCGCGAGGACCTTCTCCAGGCCCGCCAGGTCGCCCTCGCGGGCGGCGGTGACGAAGGACTCGACGAGGGCGCGGCGGCGCTCCGGGGCGGGCGGGTCGAAGCGGGCGGGGGCGCCGTCCTCGCCGGGCGCGGCCACGCGCCGGGCTGCCCGGCCGTACAGCTGGCGGCAGTTGGCCTCGCCGAGGCCGAGGACGCCGGCGATCTCCCGGTGCGGGTAGCCGAACGCCTCGCGGAGCACGTAGACCGCGCGCTCGGCGGGGGTGAGCCGTTCCAGGAGGAGGAGCAGGGCCGTGGAGACGTCGTCGCGCCGCTCGGCGGACTCCAGCGGTCCGGCGCCGGGCGCGCCGGGGACGCCGGCGCCCGTGAGCACCGGCTCCGGCAGCCAGGGCCCGGCGTACCGCTCCCGGGTGGCGCGGGCGGAGGTCAGCCGGTTGAGGCACAGGTGCGTGACGACCTTGGCGAGCCAGGCCCCCGGGTGCGCGATCGACGCCCGTTCGGCCCCGCTCCACCGCAGATAGGCGTCCTGCACCGCGTCCTCCGCCTCCTCGGCGGACCCGAGCATCCGGTAGGCGAGCCCGAAGAGCCGGCCCCGGTGGGCGGTGAACTCCCGGGCGGCGGCCTCCCTCCCGGAAAGCGGGGACGCGTCCGCGTCGGAACGCGGGGGCGCGTCCGGGGCGGAAGGCGGCGGCTCGTCCGGGGCGGGGTGCGGGGTCACGGTTCCAGCTTCGCAGAGCCGCCGGGCGTCCCACCGCTCCCCTCCCCGAAGTCGCCCCCCGCGCCGGGCCCTTCGCCGCCGCCGTCCGCGCCCTCCACCCCCTCCAGGACCCGGCAGAGGGCCTGGAGTGCGCCCTGCCAGGCGCTGTCGGGCGGGGTGCCGTAGCCGACGACCAGGCCCTCCAGGGTGCCCGTCGCCCCGGGGTGGCGGAACTGGCCGAGGCCCTGGACCGCGAGGCCGTGCCAGGCGGCGGAGCGGAGGGCGGCCTGTTCGGTGCCGGGCGGGAGGGGGAGGACCGCGTGCAGGCCGGCCGCGATCCCGCCGACGCGGATGCCGGGGGCGTGTTCGGCGAGCGCGGCGACGAGCTGGTCGCGGCGGCGCCGGTACCGCAGCCGCATGGCCCGCACGTGCCGGTCGTACGCTCCCGAGGACAGGAACTCGGCGAAGGCGAGCTGGTCGGGGGTGCCGCACATCCAGTCGACGACCGCGCCCTTGGCGGTGGCGACCTCGTGCACCAGGTCCTCGGGCAGCACCATCCAGCCGAGCCGGAGCCCGGGGGCGAGGGACTTGCTGGTGGTGCCGAGGTGGACGACCCGCTCGGGGTCGAGCCCCTGGAGGGCTCCCACGGGCTGCCTGTCGTAGCGGAACTCCCCGTCGTAGTCGTCCTCCAGGACGAGTCCGCCGGTGGCCCGCGCCCAGTCGACGACCGCCGCCCGCCGGTCGGGGGGCAGCGCGCCGCCGAGCGGGAACTGGTGCGCGGCGGTCAGCAGCACCGCGCCCGGCGCGATCCCGGCCAGCTCCTCGACGCGGGTGCCGCGTTCGTCGAAGGGCAGCGGCGGGGTGGTGAACCCGGCGCCGTGCAACAGCCGCGCGTACAGGCCGAGTCCGTACGACTCCACCGCCACCGACCGCACCCCGCGCGCGCCGAGAACCTGCCCGAGGAGCATCAGGCCGTGCGCGAACCCGGCGCAGATCACGATCCGTTCGGGCCGGACGCGGACGCCCCGGGCGCGGGCCAGGTACTCGGCGAGGACGGTGCGCAGTTCGGGGCGCCCGCGTGGATCGCCGTACCCGAGGGCCTCGTTGGGGGCGGCGGTCAGCGCCCGCCGGTACGCCTTCAGCCAGGCCGCGCGCGGGAAGGAGGCGAGGTCCGGGGTGCCGCTGCGGAGGTCGTACGCGGGGCGGGGCGGGCGGCGGGCGAGGGCCCGCGCGGGGTCCTCGGCCGGCGGCCGCCAGGGGGTGCCGCCGGGGGCGGGTCCCGCCGGGGCGGGCCGGGGGACGGCGGGCGCGGCCGGGGGGCGGGGGTCGGCCCGGCGGGCGACCCGGGTGCCGGAACCCTGGCGTGCGGTGAGCCACCCCTCGGCCACCAGTTCGGCGTAGGCGTCGGCGACGGTGTTCCGGGCCACCCCGAGGTCCGCCGCGAGCTGCCGCGAGGACGGCAGCCGGGTGCCGGGCGCCAGCCGTCCACCTCGCACGGCTTCGCGCAGGGCGTCCATGAGGCCGGCCCTGAGCCGGGTGCCGCGGAGTTCCAGGTGGAGGTCGGCCCCGAAAGTGGCCCAGTCGTCCTGCATGGGAATGGACCATAGCGCCATGCCATCCGCTGCGTACGGTGGCCGCATGACCACCACCACAGTGCACTCCCCCGACCGGACCCTCGCCCACGAGCACGCCCCCCGCATGCCGTTCTTCGAGCGGGCCCCCGAGTTCTACCGGGCGATGGTCCGGCTGGAGCAGGAGGCCGCGAAGGGCGTGGACCCGGTCCTCTACCACCTGATCAAGATCCGCGCCTCGCAGATCAACCACTGCGCCTTCTGCCTCGACATGCACACCAAGGACGCGCTCGCCGAGGGCGAGACCGTCGAGCGGGTCGTGCAGCTCGCCGCCTGGCAGGAGTCCCGGCACTTCTACACGGAGCGGGAGCTGGCCGCCCTCGCCCTCACCGAGGCGGTCACCGTCCTCACCGACGGCTTCGTCCCCGACGAGGTGTACGCGGCGGCGGCCGCACACTTCGACGAGGAGGAGCTCGCCCGGGTGATCGGCGCGATCGTCGTCATCAACTCGTGGAACCGGATCGCCGTCAGCACCCGCATGGTGCCGGGCCACTACACGCCGCGCTCCGCCCAGTAGGCGCCCGGCCGGTCAGTGGGCGCCCGGCCGGAAGAAGTCCAGGGCCACCCGCAGGTGTTCGCGCTGGAGCGGCCAGTCGCCCTCCGGCCCGGCGACCAGGACGGCGTAGTGGTTGCCGTCCGCCGCGGTGAAGGCCCGGTCGACCACCTTGCGGCGCCCGCCCTCGCGGTCGTACGCGTACACCAGCTCGGCCGCGTCGGCGGGCGCGCCGGGCTCCCCGGTGACCGGGCCGAGGCTCAGCTCCTCGTACCCCGGCTTGTCGGCCCTGCCCTGCGCGGAGGCCCCGCGCAGGGCCTCGTACGGGGTCATGCCGGCGTCCTGGATCACGAAGACCTGGACGAGGCTGTTCCCGTCGGGCGCGTGGAAGAAGACGCCCTGTTCGTTCTCGGTGCGGTTCCAGTCCTCCGGCACGGCGATCGTGAAGCCCTTGAGGTCCTCCTGGGCGCGGTAGCCGGGCGGCGGCACGTCGTCCATGGGGACGTCGGTCGCGGTGGCGGAGGACGTGTCGCCGGAGGGCGTCGGCCCCTCGCTCCCGGCCGGGGTGCCCGTCGGGTCCGGCGTGCCGGTCGGGCCGTCGGTCGGCGAGACGCTGACGGCCGGGCCGCCCGCCGCCGGGTCCGGCGCGTCGCGGCCGTCGCCCCGCCAGAGCAGCCAGCCGCCGACCGCCGCGGCCGCGACCAGGGCCGCGGCGAGACCGGCCGCGACGGCGCCGCGGGCCCGGGACCGCCCCGGCACGGCCCCGGCGACCTCGCCGAGGACGTGACCGGACCCGGCCCCGTACTCCTGGCCGTATCCCTGGCCGTGGCCGTACCCGCCCCCGTGCCCGTACCCGTCCTCCTGGCCGTGTCCGGCGCCGGGGCCCGGCGCGTACGCGGGCGGCGGCGGGGACACCGGGGCGACGGGCGGCACGGGCGGGGGCCCGGGGGGCGGCGCGCTCGCGGCGCCCCCCGGGTCCCGCTCCCAGCTCTGCGTCTCGTCGTTCCAGCGGACCGGGCCGTCTCCCCCGGGCCTGCTCAACTCAGCCGCCGAGCAGGGTGCCGAGGACCTGGCCGACGGCCACGCCGGAGGCGAGGAGGCCCGCCACGTTGCCCGCGTCGGCCAGCGACTGGCGGAGCCGGGCGAGCCGGCCGGGGCCCGCCTCGCCGGTCCGCTCGATCTCGGCCTCGGTCTCGGCGAGTTCGCCGTCGAGCGCCGCCGTCTCCTCGGTCTCGACGACCGCCCGGAGGTCGGTGCGGAAGCGGCGGACCGCCTGGAGCAGTTCCTCCTGGCGCGGGTCGCGGGGCCCGCCGCCGACGTGGACGGTGTTGGTGACGGTGTTGTCGTCGCCGATGGTGACGTTGCCCTGGGTGTTGGTGATGCGGATGCCGCGAAGCCGCTCGTCGTTCGTGTCAGTCACGGTCGCCTCCGGTCGTGTTCCTGGACTTGTTCATGGTGTTCGTGACGGTGTTGCGGTCGCCGATCACGACGTTTCCCCTGGTGTTCTCGATGAAGGTGGCGCCCTCGGCGACGTGCACGACCTTCTGCTCGAACTCGGCCGTCTCGTAGCCCGCTTCGCGCAGCGCGAGCACCACGCCGTTCGCCACCCGGTCCTGGATGCTCTTCAGGTAGCGGCTGACGTCCATCTCCTGGAAGAGGGAGGCGGTGTCGTCCGAACCCAGCTCCCGCACCGAGGCCGCCGGCCCCTCCGGGAGCGCCCGGGCGTGCCCGCCGACGGCCAGCCGCCACAGGTGCCCGACGGCGCGCGCGAGGACGCCGACCGACCGGCCGGCCGAGCGCGGGACCCGGCCGAGCGCCCAGACGGCCTTCCCGACGTGGTGGTTGTGGCGGTAGCGGTGGGCGATCCGGTCCGCCTCGCGGTAGAGCGGCCGGACCGGGCGCAGGACGTGCGGGGCCACCTCCAGCATCAGCATCCCGCCCTGGGTGTGGACGCGGACGAAGACGGTGGTGACGATCTCCTCGCCCCAGCCGCCCACCCGGATGCGCAGGAAGTGCCGGCGGGCCTCGCCGCCCTCCTCGACCGCCGCCGCGCGGTGCAGGTCGAAGCTCTCGGGGGCGTACGGGGCGGCGGTGCGGGCCAGGAGGCCGTCGACGGGCAGGAAGACGACCTCGTCGACCTCCAGCTCGCGCAGCCGGTCCCGGACGGCCGCCTGGGCCTGCGGGGAGCCGTGCGGGGACGGCACGCGCAGCGCCTCCACGAGGGGGACGACGCGGCGCAGGATGGCGCTGTTGTCGAGCGGTTCGGGGGCGTCGCCGCCGAGGTCCTTGCGGGGGCGCAGCTCGACGGAGAGCGACCACGGCTCGTACGGCTCGCCCGCCCCGCAGAAGGGGTCGTCGGTGCCGTACAGGACGAGCCGGGAGTGCTGCTCGATCCGGATCCGGTCGCGCAGCCGCCGGAAGCGGGCGCCCTCGGCGTTCTCGGCGGGGTCGGCGCGCAGGTCGCCGAAGCGGGCCCGGGACAGCTCCTGGGTGAGCGCGCGGGCGAACTGCCCCTGCTGGACCGCCACCGCCCAGGCCACGAGCAGCGGGACGGCGATCGCGACCCACGCCTCCAGGACCCCGCCTCCCGCGCCCTGCCCGATGAGCTGGAGGAACCAGGCGGGCAGGCTGCCCGGCTCGAACTCGGCGAGGAGTCCGGCCAGTCCCGTCTGGTCGTCGTGGCCGGGGAGGCTGCCGCCCCAGGAGCCGGATTCGGGGTCGAAGCCGAGGCGGGTCTCGTAGACGTAGTCGCCGCCGAAGGCCACCAGCAGGAGGAACAGGGCGGACCAGCCGCCGAGGAAGCGGCCGTACCAGCGCAGCAGGAAGGCGGGCAGCGCCCGGTAGACCGGCGGGCGGGCGGCGCGGCCCCGGATCCGGCGGGCCAGGCCGAGGACGAGGAAGGGCACGACGATGAACGCGATCAGGCCCTTGGTGAGCGGGAAGGCGACGATCCAGAGGAAGAGGACGGCGCCGGCCCAGCCGAGTTCGGTGCGGCGGGCGCGCAGCGCGTGCGCGAGGACCCGGCCGGCGTCGTGGCCGAGGGCGGGTGCGGCGAGCCGCTCCTCGTGGACGTACAGCTCGTCGACGACGGCGTCGCGGAAGGCGTCGTCGAGGTAGGTGCCGGCGCAGAGCAGCCGGGTGGCCTCGCTGGTGTGCGGCGCGGGACGGGGGACGGTCGCGGCCGGGGCGGCGGGGCCGGGCGGCCGGTCGGGCGATCCGTCGGACTGATGAGGTAAGGAAGATGGCGTCAATTTTCCCCCGTGGGCTGAACTGTGCCTGTTTCCGGCCACGTTGGACGCGAACCGATCGCACAGCATAGGGGAAAAGGGGAGCGCCCCCGACCGGTCGGCCGGGGGCGCTCCGTGCGTCCTTCAGGACGCGGGGGCTCAGATGAGGCCGAGCTCGCGGACCGCGTCGCGCTCCTCCGACAGCTCCTTGACGGAGGCGTCGATGCGGGCGCGGGAGAAGTCGTTGATCTCCAGGCCCTGGACGATCTCGTACTTGCCGTCCTTGCAGGTGACGGGGAAGGAGGAGATGAGGCCCTCGGGGACGCCGTAGGAGCCGTCCGACGGGACGCCCATGGAGGTCCAGTCGCCCTCGGCGGTGCCGTTGACCCACGTGTACACGTGGTCGATGGCGGCGTTGGCGGCCGAGGCGGCGGAGGAGGCGCCACGGGCGTCGATGATCGCGGCGCCGCGCTTGGCGACGGTCGGGATGAAGGTGTCGGCCAGCCACGCCTCGTCGTCGACGACGTCCGCGGCGTTCTTGCCGGCGATCTCCGCGTGGAAGATGTCCGGGTACTGGGTCGCGGAGTGGTTGCCCCAGATGGTGAGGCGCTTGATGTCCGTGACCGAGGAGCCGGTCTTCTGGGCCAGCTGCGTCAGCGCGCGGTTGTGGTCCAGACGGGTCATCGCGGTGAAGCGCTCGGCCGGGACGCCCTTGGCGGCCGACTGGGCGATCAGGGCGTTGGTGTTGGCCGGGTTGCCGACGACCAGGATCTTGACGTCGTCCGCGGCGTGCGCGGCGATGGCCTCGCCCTGCGGCTTGAAGATGCCGCCGTTGGCGGCGAGCAGGTCGCCGCGCTCCATGCCCGGGCCGCGCGGGCGGGCGCCCACGAGCAGGCCGATGTTGGCGCCCTCGAAGCCCTTGTTCGGGTCGTCGAAGATGTCGATGCCCTTGAGCAGCGGGAACGCGCAGTCGTCGAGCTCCATGGCGGTGCCCTCGGCGGCCTTGACGCCCTGCGGGATCTCGAGGAGGCGCAGCTTGACCGGCACGTCCGCGCCGAGCAGGTGGCCGGAGGCGATGCGGAAGAGCAGCGCGTAGCCGATCTGGCCGGCCGCGCCGGTCACGGTGACATTCACGGGAGTGCGGGTCATGGCGATCTCCGTAAGACAGCTGGCGGTGGGGTTCCCTGCCCCTGAATCTGGATATCGCTCCATGATCGATCGATGTCTCGATGTGAAGAGATATCCGGCGGTCAGGCTATCGGACCCAGGCCCCCTCGCACCCCCACCCCCTTGTGGTCCGTCTCACCTCCCGCGCCCGTTTCACTCTCCCGTGCAGCCCTCCGCCCCGTCCGAACGGGTCGCGCAGGCGCGCACGCCGCTTCCCGAGGGCACCGGGACCATCGCGGTGTACGCGTCGGTGTCGCCGTTCCCGGGGACCCGCTCGACCTGGACGGCGGTCCCCGCCTGCACGGTGACCTCGTCGCCCGCCGCCGCCCCGGTGATCCGGGCCCAGGCGGCGGCGCAGGCGGAGCTGTGCCGGACCTCGACGAGGGCGGTGCCGACGCGGACGCGGGCGACGGTGGTGGCGTGCGGGCCGCCGCAGCCCATCCGCTCCGGGTCCCGCCCGTCGCAGTCGGCCCCCGTGCACCGGACGCCGTCGGGGAGGGCGGACGGGGGCGGCGGGGCGGTGGTCGTGGAGGGCGGGGGCGGCGCGGCGGCGGGCGGCGCGGCGGACCCGCCGAGGTCGGCCAGGAGCACCGCGGCGGTGACGACGAGCCCGGCCCCGAGCACCCCGGCGGCGTAGAGCAGGGGGGAGCCCCGGCGGCGGCGCCCGGGGCTGGGAGCGGAGATGGGTGCGGGGGTGGGAGAGGGAGCCGGGGCCGGGGTCGGGGGGACGACCTTGCGGATGCGGAGGGTCCGCTCGGCGGCCGGTACGCCCTCCGGGGCCCGGGGCCGGTCCCGTACGTCCTCCGGGGCCCGCACGGCCACCGGATCCCGTACCGGCTCCGCCCCCGCCCCCGTTCCCGGCTCCGGCTCGGGCGGCTGCGGGGGCCGTTTCCAGGCGCGGTCGGCGTGTTCCCAGTGGGCGGTGAGGGAGCCGAGGTCGGCGCCGGTGGCGTCGGCGAGGGCGACGACGGCGGCACGCGGGACGGGCCGCTGGGCGTTCAGGTAGGCGTCCCAGTCGGCGCGGCCGCCCCCGGCGCGGTCGGCGACGGCGTCGACGCCGAGTCCGCTGCGCTCGACGAGCAGCCGCAGCCGTTCCGTGAACGTCCGTACGTCCGGATCGAGTTCGTCGGGCAGCGACCTCCACGCCGACATGCGCACCCCCTCGTCGAAGTTCCTCGAAGGATGGCAGTTCCGGCGGGCGAGCGGGACCCCGGGCCGGGTGGCCGGATGTAGCGGAATGGTCACCTCCGTGCCACAGCGACCGGCCTCAACTTGCCCTTCGTTGGCACGTACATGACCCTTGATCACGACGGCGCCCGCCCTCCCACGGGGGAGAGGGCGGGCGCCGTCGCACGTCAGGGGCCGGAGAACGCCTCAGGTCACCGTCAGGTGGAGGATGTCCTCCAGGAACGGGATCCGGAGCCAGGGCCTCGGCTGCACCATGAGGGCGAGCAGCACGATCAGCGAGCCCATCACCCCGTACGTCGCCATGTCGGTGAAGCGCGAGCGGACCGCGAGCATGCCCACCGAGGGCAGCAGCCGGCGGAGCACCGCGCCCAGCAGCAGCGCGGCGCCGACCAGCATCGTCCCGACCCGGAAGGACTGTTCGAAGGGGTCGGTCCCCACCACGAGCAGCCCCACCGCGGCCGTGCCGAGCACGAAGAGCAGCGGCCACTGGCGGGCGGGCGCCGGGGCGTCGCCGGCCGCCGCCCGGCCGCCGCCCTCGGGCCGGGCCGTGTCGGTGGTGACGGTCGGCGGCCGGCGCGAACCCCGCACCCGGCGGACCTTCGACACCCGGCCGCGGCCGACCTCGACCGGCCCGCCGGAGCGGCCCGCGGGGCCGGTCTCCGCGGCGGAGCCGGGCCCCCTCGGGCCGTCGGGGGTCCCGGGGCGTCCCGGGGTCCCCGAGGTCATCTCAGAGCGCCGCGGCCGCGCGCTCCGCGGCCTCGACGACGTTGACGAGCAGCTGCGCGCGGGTCATCGGGCCCACGCCGCCGGGGTTCGGGGAGATCCAGGCGGCCACCTCGGCGACGTCCGGGTGCACGTCGCCGAGGATCTTGCCCTCGGCGTTGCGCGAGACGCCGACGTCGAGGACGGCCGCGCCCGGCTTCACGTCCTCCGGCTTGATCAGGTGCGGCACGCCGGCGGCGGCCACGATGATGTCGGCGTTGCGCAGGTGGGCCGAGAGGTCCCGGGTGCCGGTGTGGCACTGGGTCACGGTGGCGTTCTCGGAGCGGCGGGTCAGGAGGAGCGGCATCGTGCGGCCGATGGTGACGCCGCGGCCGACGACGACGACCTCGGCGCCCTTGATCTCCACGCCGTGGGCGCGCAGCAGGCTGATCACGCCGTTGGGGGTGCAGGGCAGCGGGGCGGGCTCGTTGAGGACGAGCCGGCCGAGGTTGGTCGGGTGCAGGCCGTCGGCGTCCTTCGCCGGGTCCATCAGCTCCAGGACGCGGTTCTCGTCGATGCCCCTGGGCAGCGGGAGCTGGACGATGTACCCGGTGCAGGACGGGTCCTCGTTGAGCTCGCGGACGACCGCCTCGATCTCCTCCTGGGTGGCGGTGGCGGGCAGTTCGCGCTGGATGGAGGCGATGCCGACCTGCGCGCAGTCGCGGTGCTTGCCCGCCACGTACTTCTGGCTGGCCGGGTCGTCGCCGACCAGGACGGTACCGAGACCGGGCGTGACGCCCTTCTCCTTGAGGGCCGCCACGCGGACGGTCAGGTCGGACTTGATCGCGGCGGCGGTGGCCTTGCCATCGAGAATCTGGGCGCTCATGGGGACATCTTCTCGGATGACCCCTGCCTTCTCCCAATTCGGCCCCGAGCGGACCCCGCACGGGCTCCCGGCGGGCCTCCGGCGGCGGGACGAAGGATTGCACTTGCACAACTCCGGCGCGTATCGACTGGACAACACCTCGCGGCTGCGACGACGATTGCCGTCGCAGTGCCGCGGAAAGTGCCGGGGGGAGTCCGCTCACATGCCGTGAAAGTTCCTCCGCGCGGGCCGCGTCGTCCCCGCACGAGAACATTCACGGAGGAAAGCCCCGATGAGCTTCGGCGACCCGAACAACCCCTACGGCCAGCCGCCGCAGGGCCAGCAGCCGGGCTACGGCTACCCGCAGGCCCCCCAGGGCGTCCCCCCGCAGGGCGGCTACGGCTACCCGGCCGCCCCGTCGCCGTACGGCGCGTACCCGGGCGGTCCGAACCAGATCCCGCAGACGATGCCGGGCCTGCTGACGACGGCGCGGGTCTTCCTGTACCTGATCTCGGCGGTGCAGATCATCGGCGGCCTCTTCTGGCTGTACCTCGGGGCCGTCGCCAGCGACGCCTCGGACCTGTCGTCCACGTACGGCGAGGACAACCCCTTCGAGTCGATGGCCTCGGCCGCCGCGGGCGTCCTCATCGTCATCGGCCTGATCTTCCTGGGCCTCGCCACGCTGTCGATCATGCTCGGCGTGAAGTTCGGCAGCGGCCGCCAGGGCGTCCGCGTCACGACCATCGTGTACGGCGCCCTCGGCACCCTCTTCGGCGCGGTCTACCTCTTCATGGCGATCGACGTCGGCCTCGTCTCGGCGATGATCTTCCCGCTGATCTGGGTGGTCTTCGGCGTGATCATCACGATCGCCCCCGCCGTGTCCAGCGGCAGCGCCTGGTTCGCCCGCCCGCGCTACTGACCGGCGCGGCACGCCGAAGGGGCCCGGTTCCTCCTGGAACCGGGCCCCTTCGGCGTATCCGCTACTTCTTCCTGAGCACCGCGAAGCCGTCCGAGCGGTGGACGATCTCGTACGCCGCCTCCGGGTGCAGCTGCGTGGCCGTCACCGCCGGGTCGGAGGTCTGTCCGGACCAGCCGCGCAGGTCGAGCGCGAGGTAGTCGGGGGTGGCGCCCTTCGCCGTGCCGACCCAGTAGACCCGGTGGTCGGCGGTGAGGTGGGCGAGGAGCGGCACGTCGGCCTCGACGGAGGCGCCCCCGGGGACGGCCGCGACGGCCGCGCGGGCCTGTTCGGCGCGGACGTCGTGGGCGTACGTCTCCGGCTTGAGGAGGTCGCGCAGCGGGAGGTTCACGGCGAGGGTCAGGGCGACGGCCGTGGCGGCGGCGACGGCGACCCCGCCGTACGCGGCGAGCCAGGGGCGCGGCGAGGTGCGGGCCGCGCGGACGCCGTCGACCAGGGCCAGGAAGACGACCGGCATCAGGACGGCGCTGTAGTGCCAGTGCAGGCCCCAGTGGTTGGGGTCCTGGGAGACGAAGCGCCAGCCGAGGGTGGGCAGGACGAGCAGCACCAGCGGGGAGCGCAGTGCGAGGAAGCCGGTGACCGCGAGGACGTAGAGGACCATCTCCCAGCGCTCGCCGGAGGAGAGGGCGTCGGCGGCGATCTGGCCGAGGGAGGTCTCGGCGCCCGTGCCGGTCTTCTCGACCTTGGCCCAGTAGTCGTACTGGCCGAGCTTGCTGGCGGCCGGGATGAGGACGAGGACGGTGAGCGCGAAGGCGGCGACGCCGAAGCCCGCGAGGGCCGCGCCGAGCTTCTTCTGTCCCTTGACGGCGAGGACGACGCCGACCATGGCGACGGTGAGCCCCATGTCCTCCTTGACGAGGACGAGCGGCACGGACCAGGCGACGGCGGCGGTCCAGCGGCCGAGGAGCAGCGCCCGGCAGGTGAGGGCGAGCAGCGGGACGGCGAAGGCGATCTCGTGGAAGTCGGACTTCACGGCCTCCTGGAGGCCCCAGGAGAGTCCGTAGGCGACGGTGAGGGCGAGGCCCGCGGCCCGGCTGCCGAGGACCTGCTGGGCGGTGCGGCCGACGATCACGGCGGAGCCGGCGAAGAGCGCGGCCTGCGCGAAGAGCAGGGAGACCGGCGAGGGCCAGATCCAGTAGAGCGGCGCGAGGAGCGCCGTCACCGGGCTGAAGTGGTCGCCGAGTATGGGGAAGCCCGGGCCCTTGATGTCGGCGACCGGGACCCGGAACTCGGCGTAGGAGCGGACGGCCTGCCCGAAGATGCCGAGGTCCCAGGAGGGGGTGCGGAAGTGGTCGTACTGCACCCAGGAGTAGAGGAAGTACGCGGCGGTGAGGGCGACCGCGATCAGCGCGTACGGGAGGTACGGGACGGGCGCGGCGGCGGTGTCCGCCGCGGGCCGCTCGTCGGCGGGGTCCGCCGGCGGTCTGTTCAGTACGTCCAACACCACGTCTCCACTACTGCCGGCCGGGCCAGGGCCCGTCCATTAGACCAGAGACGACTGTGGGGCCCTCCGGAAGCGGAGGGCCCCGCAGTCGCGTCCCGTCAGTGGAAGAAGTGGCGGGTGCCGGTGAAGTACATCGTCACGCCGGCCTTCTTCGCGGCCTCGACGACGAGCTCGTCGCGCATCGAGCCGCCGGGCTGGACGACCGCCTTCACGCCGGCCGCGGTGAGGATCTCCAGGCCGTCGGGGAAGGGGAAGAAGGCGTCGGAGGCGGCGTACGAGCCGCGGGCGCGCTCCTCGCCGGCCCGCTCGACGGCGAGCTTGGCGGAGTCGACGCGGTTGACCTGGCCCATGCCGACGCCGACGGAGGCGCCGTCCTTGGCGAGCAGGATGGCGTTGGACTTGACCGCGCGGCACGCCTTCCAGGCGAAGGCCAGCTCGGCGAGCTCCTCGGCGCTCAGGGCCTCGCCGGTGGCGAGGGTCCAGTGCGCCGGGTCGTCGCCCTCGGCCTGGAGGCGGTCGGTGACCTGGAGCAGGGCGCCGCCGTCGACGGGCTTGACCTCGACCGGGTTGCTCGGGGCGCCCTCGGCCCGGAGCACGCGGATGTTCTTCTTCTTGGCGAGGACCTCGACGGCCCCGTCCTCGTACGCCGGGGCGACGATGACCTCGGTGAAGATCTCGGCGACCTGCTCGGCCATCTCGACCGAGACCGGACGGTTGACGGCGATGACGCCGCCGAAGGCGGAGAGCGGGTCGCAGGCGTGGGCCTTGCGGTGGGCCTCGGCGACGTCGGCGCCGACCGCGATGCCGCACGGGTTGGCGTGCTTGATGATCGCGACGCAGGGCTCGGCGTGGTCGTAGGCGGCGCGGCGCGCGGCGTCGGTGTCCGTGTAGTTGTTGTAGGACATCTCCTTGCCGTGCAGCTGCTCGGCCTCGGCGAGGCCGCCCGTGCCGTCGACGTACAGCGCGGCGCCCTGGTGCGGGTTCTCGCCGTAGCGCAGGACGTTCTTGCGGGCGTAGGTGGCGCCCAGGAAGTCGGGGAAACCGGAGTCGTCGGCGGCGGCGTAGTCGTCGGCGAACCAGGAGGCCACGGCCACGTCGTAGGCGGCGGTGTGCTGGAACGCCTCGGCGGCGAGCCGCTTGCGGGCGGTCAGGTCGAAGCCGCCGGCCTGGACGGCGGCGAGGACGTCCGCGTACCGCTCGGGGCTGGTGACGATCGCGACCGACGGGTGGTTCTTGGCGGCGGCGCGGACCATCGACGGGCCGCCGATGTCGATCTGCTCGACGCACTCGTCCGGGGTGGCGCCGGAGGCGACGGTCTCGCGGAACGGGTACAGGTTCACGACGACCAGGTCGAAGGGCTCGACGCCCAGCTCGGCGAGCTGCTCGCGGTGCGACTCCAGGCGCAGGTCGGCGAGGATGCCGGCGTGCACGCGCGGGTGCAGCGTCTTGACGCGGCCGTCCAGGCACTCGGGGAAGCCGGTCAGCTCCTCGACCTTGGTGACCGGGACGCCGGCGGCGGCGATCTTCCCGGCGGTGGAGCCGGTGGAGACGAGCTCGACACCGGCCTCGTGCAGACCGCGCGCCAGCTCCTCCAGACCGGTCTTGTCGTAGACGCTGACCAGCGCGCGGCGGATGGGCTTAACGGTGTCCGTGTTCACCGATCTGAACCTTTCGTCCCTCAATGCGGTAGCCGTGCCGGGCGAGGCGCCCCACGACGTCGACGAGCAGCGAGCGCTCGACTTCCTTGATGCGCTCGTGCAGAGCGGCTTCATCGTCCGACTCCCGCACCTCGACCGCGCCCTGGGCGATGATCGGGCCGGTGTCGACGCCGTCGTCGACGAAGTGGACGGTGCACCCGGTGACCTTCACGCCGTGGGCGAGCGCGTCGCGCACCCCGTGGGCACCGGGAAAACTGGGGAGGAGCGCCGGGTGGGTGTTGACGACCCGGCCGCCGAAGCGGGCGAGGAACTCCTTGCCGAGGATCTTCATGAACCCGGCGGAGACCACGAGGTCCGGCTCGTGCGCGGCGGTGGCCTCGGTCAGCGCGCGGTCCCACTCCTCGCGGGTCGCGTGGTCCTTCACCCGGCAGACGAAGGTGGGGATCCCGGCGCGCTCGGCGCGCTCCAGGCCGGCGATCGCGTCGCGGTCGGCGCCGACGGCGACGATCTCGGCGCCGTAGCCCCCGGCGTCGGCGGCGATGCCGTCGAGGAGGGCCTGGAGGTTGGTGCCGGAGCCGGAGACCAGGACGACAAGGCGGGCGGCGGCCACAGGGTCACTCTTTCCGTGGTGTTTGTGCGGTCCTACGAACGAATCGTGCCCGTCGATACGGGGAACCCTACGAACGGCTCGACCGTCAGCAACGATACCGGCACACCGGACGGCCCCCACGGGACGGGGGCGGGGCAGGGGGGTAGCGTCAGGGTCCGACGCCGGTGTGCCACCCGGTGCGACGACGGTCACGACGACAGAGGGAAGACGTCCAGCAGATGCCGGATCGCCAGTCCACGAACGACAACAACCCGTTCGCTCCCCCGCCCGAGGGCAAGCCCGACCAGCCGTGGCAGCCGCGCCGGCCGGAGGGTTCGGACGGCCCCGAGGGCCCGTCGGGCTCGTCGGGCTCGTCGGAGGGGGGCTCCGGCGATCCGTCGTCGCCCGTGACGGGCTCGGCCGACGGGCGCTGGAGCCCGCGCCAGCCGGGCCGTTCGTCGGACGGCTTCGGGCGGGGGCCCGAGCGGCAGGGCGGCCAGGGCGGCGGCCAGGGCGGCTCCGGCGGCTCCGGCGGCTCCGGCCCCGAGCGTCCCGGGCTGCGGTGGGACCCCACGGACCCGGCCCAGCGGCGTGCGCGGTACGCGGTCCTCGGCGGCATGTGGGCCTTCTTCTTCGCGATCTTCGACATCCCGGAGCTGGCCCTGCTGCTCGGCGCCCTGGCGCTGTACTGGGCGGTCAGCTCGCTGCGCGCGAAGCCGAAGGCGCCGGCCGAGGTGTCGCCGGAATCACAGGACGCGTCCCAGCCCTCGGGACGGCCGTCCACCGCGCCGGGCGTCCCGAGCCCGGCCCGCTCGATGCGGACGGCGGCGATCAGCGGTCTGGTGGCCTCCGTCGTGGCCCTGCTGATCGTGGGCTTCGGCTTCACGATGCAGCTGGTCTACAAGGACTTCTACGAGTGCCGGGACGACGCCCTCACGCACGCGGGCGAACTGGCCTGCAACGACCTGCTGCCGAAGCCGCTGCGGGACGGGTTCGGGGTGCGGGACTAGGGGGTGCCCTCCCCGCCGTCCTGCTTCCCCTCGGCCCTCCCCGCGGCCTTCTCCTCCGTCTTCCCCTCCGCCTTCCGCGCGGCCCCTTCCGCCCCCGCCGTCTCCGACGGCCGGGGCGGTTCGGCTTCCGGGGCCGGAGGGGAGGTCGGGGCCGGGGCCGGGGCCGGGGTCCTCTCCCAGGAGGCGGGGAGGTAGTCGTACGGCTCGTAGCCCTCGTCGTCGTCCAGGGAGAAGTCGAAGCCGATGCCCAGGGGGTCCCGGGGGTCCGGGACCGCCGTCCCCTCCGGGGCCGCCTGCGCACCCGGCGCCTCCTGCGCCTTCGGGGGCTTCTGGGCCTTCGGGGGCTTCGGCGGCCGGGGAAGCTTCGGGCGGGGCACCCGGCGGCCCCAGGCCCGTACCGTCAGCGCCACGGGCAGGCCGACGGCCGCCGCCCACAGCACCGCCGCCGCGCCCGCCTGCCACCACACCGGGCCGAAGGCGCGCAGCCGGTCCGCGCCCAGCGGGCCGCCGGCCGCGCCCGCCAGGAGGGCGACCGCCACCCCGCAGGCCCCGGCCGCGCCGAGGGCCGCGAGCACCGTCCCTCGGGCCGGTCCCGTACCGGTGGAGCGGCCCACCGAGCGGCCGAGGGCCAGCGCCGCCACCAGCGGCACGGCCGCCGCCGCCCACTGCGGCCAGCCGCCGGGCCCCTCCGGGGGCAGGGCCGCGAGCAGCGGGAAGGGCGGCACGGCGGGGTCGCCGGCGAGCCCCAGCGGGGTGGCGAGCGCGCCCGTGCCGAGGGCGAAGCCGGGCCCGAGGCCGTACGCCGCGCCCCAGACCGCCGCGTTCGGCAGCAGCGCGAGGAGGAGGAGCGCCAGCGCCACCCGACCGGACCACTCCCCCGCGATTCCCTCGTACGAGGCGCGGACCGCGCCCGCGCGCCAGACGAGCGCCGTCCCGGCCAGCACCGTCCCGCCCGCGAGCAGCACCGCGAGGCCCGCGCCCGCCCCGCGCAGCGCGGCGGCGGTCTCCGCCCGGCCCGGCAGCGGCCTGCCGAGCGCCGTCCAGATCCCGGCGCCCGCCGCGCCGAGGACCACGCCCGGCAGCCACAGCCCGGCGGTGACCAGGTCGGCGGGGAGCGGTCCGCTCTCGCTGTAGACCACGATCACGGCCGCGACCAGCAGATATCCCCCGGCGACCGCGCCGAGTGCGCCCGCCGGGGAGGGCCGGGGGCTCGTCTCGTCGGCCGGGTCGAGGGTGGAGCGGGCCGTCCGGAAGACCAGCCAGACGGGCAGCGCGGCCAGCAGCAGCGGCACGATCCCCAGCGGCGCGGGCACCCCGCCGAGGGTGTCGGTGCGGACGAGGTCGACGCCGTGGGCGAGGAGCCACAGCCCGGCCGCGAGGTGGAGGGCTCCGCCGGCGCCGCCGTCGGGGAACGGCGAGCTGATCCAGGCGGCGATCACCAGGACGGCGAGCGCGCCGGCGCCGAGCCCGGCGGCGAGCCCGCCGCGGACGCAGGCGGTGGCGAACGCGGCGGAACGCCCGCTCTGGACCAGGGAGTGCTCGGTCAGGTGGGTCACGGGGCCATGCTGCCAACGACACGCGCTTTCGCGGCGTAACAGGCAAACATCCGTTGTGTCGCTCAAGATACGTTTATGTACTTTTCCGCCCAGAGGTGCGCCGCGGGAGGTCGACGTCGATGAGCCAGACGAGCCGGGGCGGCGACACCGCGCCCCCCTCCACCGCCACCGCGCTGCCGACGCCGAAGGAGCGGCGCCGGCTGCGCGAGGCACTCTCCCTGAGCGAGGAGCAGGTCGCCGAGGTCATGGGCGTCACGAAGGCCACGGTCAAGGCGTGGGAGACCGGCCGCTCGGCCCCCCGGGGCCGCAAGCGCGAGGCGTACGTCAAGCTGCTCCGCACCGGACCCGAGCCCTCGGCGGCTCCGGAGACCCCTGCGGCCCCTGCGCCCCCCGTGTCCCCCGAGGCGAGTGCGAACGTCGGGAAGCCGACCCCCTCGCCCTCCGGGAACGTGCGGCCCAAGGCCGCCGCCAAGGGGGCCGCCCGGCCCCCGAAGACCCCCGTCCGGCCGCCCGAGGAGCGGCTGAAACCGGCGCCGGAGGAACAGGAGACCGGGCCCGCGCCCGTGTCCGCACCCGTACCGGAGCCCGAGCCGCCGGCCGCGGCCGGGCCGGGGCTCACGCCCGAGGAGGCGTTCGACGCGCTCTACGCGCACGCCTCCCCCGGCCTCGTCCACCAGGCGTACCTGCTGACCGGGCGCCGGGCGCTCTCCCGGGAGGCCGTCGAGCACGCCTTCCACCACGCCTGGGAGCACTGGCCCGAGGTGGCCGTGGACGCCGACCCGGTGGGCTGGGTGCGGGCGGCGGCGTACGAGTACGCCCTCTCGCCCTGGCACCGGCTGCGCCGCGCCCACAAGCACCCCGACGCCCCGCCGGCCGAGGCCGGGCGGCGGGCGCTCCTCGGGGCGCTGCTCGACCTGCCGGCCCCGTACCGCCGCACCGTCCTGCTCTACGACGGCCTCGGGCTCGACCTGCCCGAGACGGCCGCCGAGACGGAGGCGAGCACCCCGGCCGCCGCCAACCGGCTGCTGTACGCCCGCACGGTGATCGGCGAGCGGGTGCCGGAGCTGGCCGACGCCGAGGCGCTCCGGCAGCGGCTGGGCACGCTCGTCGCGGAGGCCCCGACGGCGACGCTCCCGGCCGCGCGCGCGGTCCGGGGCGGCAGCGAGCGGCGGGCCCGGCGGATGACCCGGGCGGTGGTCGGGGCGACGGCGGTGCTGATCTGCGTCACGGCCCTGACGGCGGCGACGGCGCCGACCCGCTACATCCCCGAGGTCGCGCCCGGCCAGACCGTGAACGGCGTCCCGGTGCGCGGCGGCCCGCAGAAGCTCGGCGAGGAGGACGTGGAACTGCGCGACATGCTGCGGTCCCGGCCCAACCCGGGGCCGGAGCGGCTGGTCCCGGCGGCCGAGTAGCCGCCCCGCGCACGCGAGTGGGCCCCGCCCCCGCCCGGTCTCCCGGGAGGGGCGGGGCCCACTCGCCTACGGTCTCGCCGTGGTGCGTCAGCCCGCGAGGATCGCGCGCGCCAGCTTGGCGGTCTCGGTGGGGGTCTTGCCGACCTTCACACCGGCGGCCTCCAGGGCCTCCTTCTTCGCCTGGGCGGTGCCGGAGGAGCCGGAGACGATGGCGCCGGCGTGGCCCATGGTCTTGCCCTCGGGCGCGGTGAAGCCCGCGACGTAGCCGACGACCGGCTTGGTGACGTTGGCCTTGATGAAGTCGGCCGCGCGCTCCTCGGCGTCGCCGCCGATCTCGCCGATCATGACGATCAGGTCGGTCTCGGGGTCCGCCTCGAAGGCCGCGAGGGCGTCGATGTGGGTGGTGCCGATGACCGGGTCGCCACCGATGCCGACGGCGGAGGAGAAGCCGATGTCACGGAGCTCGTACATCATCTGGTACGTCAGCGTGCCGGACTTCGAGACCAGGCCGATGCGGCCCGGCTTCGTGATGTCGCCCGGGATGATGCCGGCGTTGGACTGGCCCGGGGTGATGAGACCGGGGCAGTTCGGGCCGATGAGGCGGGTCTTGTTGCCCTTCTCCACGGCGTACGCGTAGAACGCGGCGGAGTCGTGGACGGCGATGCCCTCGGTGATGACGACGGCGAGGGGGATCTCGGCGTCGATCGCCTCGACGACGGCGGCCTTGGCGAAGGCCGGCGGCACGAAGAGGACCGAGACGTTGGCGCCGGTCTCCTTCATGGCCTCCGCGACGGTGCCGAAGACCGGGACCTCGGTGCCGTCGAAGTCGACGACGGTGCCGGCCTTGCGCGGGTTCACGCCGCCGACGATGTTGGTGCCGTCACCCAGCATGAGCTTGGTGTGCTTCATGCCCGTGGCACCGGTCATGCCCTGGACGATGACCTTGCTGTCCTTGTTGAGGAAGATAGCCATGGCTGTTTAGTCCCTCTTCCCTTACTTCGCAGCCGCGAGCTCGGCGGCCTTGTCGGCCGCGCCGTCCATGGTGTCCACGCGCTGCACGAGCGGGTGGTTGGCGTCGGACAGGATCTTGCGACCCAGCTCCGCGTTGTTGCCGTCGAGGCGCACGACCAGCGGCTTGGTGACCTCTTCGCCCTTCGAGGCGAGGAGCTCCAGGGCCTGCACGATGCCGTTGGCGACCTCGTCGCAGGCGGTGATGCCGCCGAAGACGTTGACGAACACGGACTTGACGTCCGCGTCGCCCAGGATGATCTCCAGGCCGTTCGCCATGACCTCGGCGGAGGCGCCGCCGCCGATGTCGAGGAAGTTGGCCGGCTTCACGCCGCCGTGGTTCTCACCGGCGTACGCGACGACGTCCAGGGTCGACATGACCAGGCCGGCGCCGTTGCCGATGATGCCGACCTCGCCGTCGAGCTTGACGTAGTTGAGGCCCTTGGCCTTGGCGGCGGCCTCCAGCGGGTTGGCCGCGGCCTTGTCCTCCAGGGCCTCGTGCTCCGGCTGGCGGAAGTCGGCGTTCTCGTCGAGCGAGACCTTGCCGTCGAGGGCCAGGATGCGGCCGTCCTTGGTCTTGACCAGCGGGTTGACCTCGACGAGGAGGGCGTCCTCGGCGACGAAGGTGTCCCACAGGGTGACCAGGACCTCGGCGACGCCCTCGGCGACCTCGGCCGGGAACTTCGCCTGGGCGACGATCTCGCGGGCCTTCTCCAGGGTGACGCCGTCGTTGGCGTTGACCGGGACCTTGGCGAGGGCCTCGGGGGTCTTCTCCGCGACCTCCTCGATGTCCATGCCGCCCTGCACCGAGGCCATGGCCAGGAAGGTGCGGTTGGTGCGGTCGAGGAGGTACGAGACGTAGTACTCCGCCTCGATCTCCGGGGACAGCTCGGCGATCATCACCTTGTGGACCGTGTGGCCCTTGATGTCCATGCCCAGGATGTCCGTCGCGCGGGCGACGGCCTCGTCCGGGGTGGCGGCCAGCTTGACGCCGCCGGCCTTGCCGCGGCCGCCGACCTTCACCTGGGCCTTGACGACCGACTTGCCGCCAAGACGCTCGGTGGCCTCGCGCGCCGCCTCAGGCGTGTCGATGACTTCACCGGCCAGCACCGGTACACCGTGCTTGGCGAAGAGGTCCCTCGCCTGGTACTCGAACAGGTCCACGCGCGTCCCTTTTCTAGATGATCGCGGTTCGTTGTCTGCGTGGGCGTGCCGCGGAGGGCAACGTGACTGCGCTGTCACTAGGGAGGCGTACACGGTGTCCGTGGACGCGGCATGTCCGTCTCGCAGGTTATCCCCGTGGGCCGTGGGTCCCTAAATCGCAGCTCACAACCGGGCGGTGATACGGGTCACAGAACGTAGGGACGGGAGGGCTGTGCGTGGGCGCGGCCCCTCCCCCTCCGGGGGCCCGCCGGGCAGGCGGGAGGCGGGCTCCACCCCCCTCACGCCACGCCGGGGCGGCAAGTGAGGGGCACCTCGTCCCGAATGTGATATGGACCTCAATCGACGCGCGGACGTCCGTCCGGGTGGCGGGGCGGCGACGGATTCCGCACGGCGGCGTCCGGCCGGCCGGACGCGGTCCGCGGGGTCCCGGCCGGGCGGTGCGTCAGACGGTGTCGGGTATCGGCAGGGGGCGCTTCTCCAGGGCCGCGGCCATGACCTCGGGGAAGAGGTCGGGGGTGCAGGCGAAGGCGGGGACGCCGAGGGCGGCGAGCGCGGCGGCGTGCTCGCGGTCGTACGCCGGGGCGCCCTCGTCCGAGAGCGCGAGCAGGGCGACGCACCGCACCCCGGACGCCTGCATCGCGGCGACCCGCTTCAGCATCTCGTCGCGGATGCCGCCCTCGTACAGGTCGCTGACGAGGACGAGGACGGTGTCGGCGGGGCGGGTGATCCGGGACTGGCAGTACGCGAGGGCCCGGTTGATGTCGGTGCCGCCGCCGAGCCGGGTGCCGAAGAGGACGTCGACCGGGTCGTCGAGCTCCTCGGTGAGGTCGACGACGGCGGTGTCGAAGACGACCAGCCGGGTCGCGACCGCCTTGAGGGAGGCGAGGACGGCGCCGAAGACGGCGGCGTACACGACGGAGGCGGCCATGGAGCCGGACTGGTCGACGCAGAGCACGATCTCCTTCCGGACCGCCCGGGAGGCGCGGCCGTGGCCGATCAGCCGCTCGGGGACGACCGTGCCGTGCTCGGGCAGGTAGTTCCTGAGGTTGGCCCGCAGGGTGCGGTCCCAGTCGATGTCCCGGTGGCGGGGGCGGGCGATCCGGGCGGACCGGTCCAGGGCGCCGGTGACCGTCGCGCGGGTACGGGGCGCGAGCCGGGCCTCCAGGTCGGCGACGACCTTGCGGACGACGGTCCGCGCGGTCTCCCGGGTGGTCTCCGGCAGCGCCTCGTTCAGCGACAGGAGGGTGCCGACGAGGTGCACGTCGGGCTCGGCGGCCTCCAGCGTCTCCGGCTCCAGGAGGAGGCCGGCGAGGCCGAGCCGGTCGATGGCGTCGCGCTGCATGACCTGCACGACGGAGCGGGGGAAGTAGGTGCGGATGTCGCCGAGCCAGCGGGCGACGGAGGGCGCGGAGCCGCCGAGCCCGCCCCGCCGGCCACCGTCGGCCCCGCCGTCCCGGCCCTCCCCGCCGTCGTAGAGCGCGGCGAGGGCGGCGTCCATGGCGGCGTCGGCGCCGGACAGGGCGCGCCCGGTGCCCTCGGCCGCGGCGCCGCCGAGGACGAGCCGCCAGCGGCGCAGCCGCTCGTCGGGGGTGCTGGGAGTGCTCATGCGGCTGCCTCCGGGCCGAGGACGAGGTGGAGCAGGGGAAGGACGCCGTCGGCCCGCTCCTCGTCGGGGTCGGCGGCGAAGCCGGGGATGAGGGCGGCGGAGCCGGGCGCGGCGGCGTCGGGGCCCCGGGCGACGAGCTCGCCGAGGGTGCGCCGCACCCCGGCCTCGTACCCGCCGAAGGTGCGCCGCAGCAGCGGCAGGACGTCGGTGAACGCCTCGGCCGGTACGCCGGTGAGCCAGCCGTCCAGGAGGGCGAGGAGCCGCTCGTCGTGGACCAGGAGCAGCCCGCCGCCGGGGCCGCCCGCGAAGCCGTCGATCCAGGCGGCGGCGTCGGCGGGCGGGGTCCCGGGCGAGAGCGCGAGTCCCATGGCCCGGCCGGTCTCCTCCTCGGAGAGCCATCCCTCGTCGAGCAGCGTCCGCGCCGCCCGCCCCCGGATGGTCCCGGGCACCCGCTCCCCCCGCACGAGCCGGCGCAGCACCCCGGCCCAGCGGGCTACGAGGGGGCTGTCGGCGACGGGGGTCGAGGGGTCGGGGGTCGAGGGGTCGGGGGTCGGGTGCAGATCCGGGTCCGGGAGGAGGGTGATCGCCGCGTGGACGGCGTCCACGCGGTCGCGCATCTGGGCGGCGGCGTCCGCGCCGAGGCCGGCGCAGGCGGGCGGGAGGCCCACGCAGATCCGCTCGGCGAGGCCCGCGGCGACGGCCGCGAGGGCGGCCGTGTCGGTGCCGCGCACGTCGCCGTAGCGCAGGGCGCGGGCCAGGGCGGGGAGCGCGTCGGCGAGGTGGGCGGCGTCGGTGTCGAGGGCGGCCCGGTCGGCGAGGGCGCCCAGGACGGTGGGCAGGGCGCCGGTGAGCCCGGCGAGGAGGCACCGCTCGGCGAGGTCGGTGATCTCGCCGAGGGAGCCGGCGCCGAGGGCCCGGGCCTCGGCGCGGGCGGTGGCGGCGGACTCGACGGTGGTGCCCCAGACGCCCGCCTCGACGACCCGGACGTGCAGTTCGGGCTCCCACCGCAGCCGCCAGGGCTCCCGGAAGGTGCCGGTGCCGGCCCGGCCGCCGGTGGGCGTCCCCCAGTCGACGCCGAGGAGCCGGAGCCGGTGCAGCAGCCTGCTGCGGGCGGCGTCGGTCTCCCCGCGCAGGTCGAGGTCGAGGGCGCGCTCCTCCGCCCCGGGCCTGAGGCGGAGGCGCCGCTGGAGGCGGTCGAGGTCGCGCTGGAGCGGGACGGCGGGCGCGGCGGCCGGGACCTCGCCGAGGACGTCGCCGACGACGAGCCGGTCGCGGACGAGGTCGAGCGGCACGTCGGAACCCCCGCAGAGGACGGCGCGGACGGCGTCGGTGGTCTCGGCGAGGCCGGGGCGGGGCCGCCCGCGCAGGGCGGCGAGGGCGTCGGCGAGGCGGACGGCCTCGATGACGTCGGCGGAGGAGACGGGGTGGTCGCTCTCGCGGAGGAGCCCGGCGACCTCGGTCATCCAGCGTTCGACGGGCCGGTCGGGGGCGGAGAAGAGGTGGCCGTACCAGCCGGGGGACTCGATCCCGGCGCCGTATCCGGAGCGGCGGGCGAGCCGCCGGTGGGTCCAGGGGACCCAGGTCAGCTCGGTCTTCGTCCGGGGCAGGCCCTTGAGGAGGGCGCGGTCGGCGGTGACGGTGGTCCGGCGGGCGAGGGCGGGCACGTGCCAGGCGCCGCAGACGACGGCGACGGCGTCCCCGAACTCCTTGCGGGCGTCCCGCAGCCGGAGCCTCATGTGGGCCTCGCGGACGAGGTCGCGCGGGTGGCCGCCGTGGCCGTACCGCTCGCGCAGGACGGTCATGGCCTCGGCGAGGGCCTCGAAGGGGGCGAGGGGGTCGGTGTCGCCGCGGAGTTCGACGACGTCCTCCCACCACTGCTCGGGGTCCTCGTGCCCGGCGGCCCGGGCGAGTTCGGCGAGCGGGTCGATGCGGGCGGCGGCGGTGTCCGCGCCGGGGGCGTGTTCCTCGCCGTCGTCCCGGGCGGGGCCGGCGGCGAGGGTGAGGGCGGCGGGGAGGTCGGCGAAGCGGACGGGGACGCCCCGGCCGAGGGCCCAGCGGATCGCGGCCCACTCGGGCGAGAAGGCGGCGAAGGGCCAGAAGGCGGCCCGTCCCGGGTCGTCGACGGCGTGCGCGAGGAGGGCGACGGGCGGGCGCATCGCCGGGTCGGCGGCGAGGGCGACGAGCGCGTCGGCCTCGGCGGGGCCCTCGATCAGCACCGCCTCCGGCCGGGCCGCCTCCAGGGCGGCGAGCACGCCGCGCGCGGAGCCGGGCCCGTGGTGCCGCACCCCGAGCAGCAGCGGTCCGGGGGCCCTGCCCTGGGGGGCGGGGGGCCGGGCCGGTGCGAGGGCCGTCATGCGCCCACCTCGCGGCAGGCGCGGTAGAAGTCCTTCCAGCCGTCGCGCTCGCGGACCACGGTCTCCAGGTACTCCTGCCAGATCACCCGGTCGGCGGCCGGGTCGCGGACGACGGCGCCGAGGATCCCGGCGGCGACGTCCGAGGGGCGCAGCACGCCGTCCCCGAAGTGGGCGGCGAGGGCGAGGCCGCCGGTGACGACGGAGATGGCCTCGGCCGTGGAGAGCGTCCCCGAGGGGGACTTGAGCCGGGTGCGGCCGTCGGCGGTGACGCCGTCGCGCAGTTCGCGGAAGACGGTGACGACCCGCCGGATCTCCGCCGCGCCGTCGGGCGGGGCGGGCAGGTCGAGGGAGCGGCCCAGCTGTTCGACGCGGCGGGCGACGATGTCCACCTCGTCCTCGGGGGTGGCGGGCAGCGGCAGGACGACGGTGTTGAAGCGGCGGCGGAGCGCGCTGGAGAGGTCGTTGACGCCCCGGTCGCGGTCGTTGGCGGTGGCGATCAGGTTGAAGCCGGGGACGGCCTGGACCTCTTCGCCGAGCTCGGGGACGGGCAGGGTCTTCTCAGACAGCAGGGTGATGAGGGTGTCCTGCACGTCGGCGGGGACACGGGTGAGCTCCTCGACGCGGGCGATCGCGCCGCGCTCCATGGCCCGCATGACGGGGCCGGGCACGAGGGCGGCCCGGGTGGGGCCCTCGGTGAGCAGGCGGGCGTAGTTCCAGCCGTAGCGGATCGCTTCCTCGGGGGTGCCCGCGGTGCCCTGGACGAGGAGGGTCGAGTCGCCGCAGACGGCGGCGGCGAGGTGTTCGGAGACCCAGGTCTTGGCGGTGCCGGGGACGCCGAGGAGGAGCAGGGCCCGGTCGGTGGCGAGGGTGGTGACGGCGACCTCGACGATGCGGCGGGGGCCGACGTACTTGGGCGTGATCACGGTCCCGTCGGGGAGCGTGCCGCCGAGGAGGTAGGTGGCGACGGCCCGGGGCGAGAGGTGCCAGCGGGCGGGCCGGGGGCGGTCGTCCGCGGCGGCGAGCGCCGCGAGTTCGTGGGCGAAGGCGTCCTCCGCGTGGGGCCGCAGGACTTCGGCGGCGGTCCGCGGACCGCCCGGGCCGGTGTCCGTCACGGCACCGGCGCCGGGCTGCGCGATGGCCTCGGGCATGCTCATGGATCCCCCTCCAGCTCGTTCGACCTGCTGTGCGATCCACGGTGCACCACGCCACTGACAATCGGGTGCGACCGCGGACCGGGCCGGTCGGGGGGAGCGGGGGGGCGACCCTCCGGGGGTCAGCCGGCGGTCAGTTGAAGACCGGGGAGACGGTGACGCAGCCGCCGGCCATGGCCTGGTCGCCCTTGGCCTCCTTGATGACCTTGCCCTGGTAGACGACCTTGCAGGTGAGGTCCTCGGTCTTGAGGGCGACCGGCATGACGGCGGGCGGCATGACGCCGTGCAGCTTCACGGTCCGGGTCCACGGCGTCGTGGGCTTCTTGTCGCTCTGGACCTGCGGCTGCATCGCGGTGCCGTCCCCGGCGTGGTAGTCGATCGACTCGACTCCGGTGCCGGTGACCTCGTAGGTCACCTCGTAGCTCTCGGCGACAACCTTGTCTACCTGGTCGGCCGCCTCGGAGCAGGCTCCGAGCCCGAACGCGAGGCCGGTGGCGGCGAACGCCGAGACGACGGTGCGGACGGTGCGGTTCATGGTGGTACTCCCCCTGCACGGTGGTGCGGTCGGTAAGGCCCGTGCGCTGGTTCGCACGTGACCTCACAGCACCGTAAAGGACCGGTAAAGCCACCGTGTCGCCGGGGCCTTCCCCGGGGACGGATCCGCAGGTCAACTGCACTGTCAGTGGCGGATAATACCGTCAGGTCCATGAATGCCATGGGGGTGCGCCGGACGGCGGAGCAGGTGCTGGCACTGGCTCCCGACGAGGCGTCGCGCAGAGCGGGGAGCGGGCTCGGCACGGCCCGGTCGTGGAGCGGCGCGGGCACGGACGGGGGCGCCGTCTGGGGCCGCTGCGAGGGCGACGGCCCCATGCCGTACCGGACGGTCGTGGACACCACGGGGCCCGCGTGCTCCTGCACGTGTCCGAGCCGGAAGTCCCCCTGCGAGCACGCGCTCGGGCTGCTGCTCCTGTGGGCGGCGGACGAGGCGGCCGTGCCGGCGGCGGACGGGCCGCCGGACTGGGCCGCGGACCGGCTCCCGGCCCTGCGGGCGGGGGCCGCCGGGGCCGCCCGGCGGGCGGAGGGCGGCGCCCCGGCCGATCCGGAGGCCGCCCGCCGCCGGGCGGAGCGCCGGGCCGCCCGGGTGACGGCGGGCGCCGAGGAGCTGGAGCGGCGCCTCGCGGACCTGGTGCGCGGGGGGCTCGCCGCGGCCGGGCAGCGGGGGTACGGCCCGTGGGAGGAGACCGCGGCCCGCATGGTCGACGCGCAGGCGCCGGGCCTCGCGGGCCGGGCACGCGAGCTGGGCGCGATACCGGGCTCGGGCCCGGGGTGGCCGGTGCGGCTCCTGGAGGAGTGCGCGCTGACCCACCTCCTGGACCGGGCGTGGCTGGCCGGCGACCGGCTGCCCGCCGGACTGGCGGCGACGGTCCGGACCCGGGTCGGGCTGCCCTCCGTCCCGGGCGGCACCGCGGGGCGGGACCGGTGGCTGGTCCTCGCCCAGTACGACACGGGGGACGGCCGGCTGACGACCCGTCGCATCTGGCTGCACGGCACGGACAGCGGCCGTACGGCGCTGCTGCTCTCCTTCGGCGCGGGGGGCCGCGCGCCCGCCCTCGCGCTGCCGGTCGGCGCGGTGGTGGCGGGCGAGCTGACCCCGCACGCGGGCGCCGGGCAGCTGCGCGCGGAACCCGGCGAGCCGCTGGTCCCGGTCGGCGGGCCGGCCGGTCCGCCGCCGGGCGGCCCGGTGGGCGCGGCGCTCGACGCGTACGGGCGGGCGCTGCGGGAGGACCCGTGGCTGGACTCCTGGCCGGTGACGCTCGGCCGGGTGGTGCCCGCGCGGGCGGAGTACGGCTGGCAGCTCGCCGACGCCGACGGCCGCGAGGCGCTGCCGCTGACCGGGGCCGACCGCGCCCGTCCGGGCCTGTGGCGGCTGCTGGCCCTGTCGGGCGGCGCTCCCGTCACGGTCTTCGGCGAGTGCGGCCACCGCGGCTTCACCCCGCTGGCCGCCTGGTCACCCGACCTGCCGGCCGAGACGGTGCCCCTCCTGTGAGCCGCCGTCCCGCTCCGTCCGCTGCCCGCACCCGCGTCCCAGGGAGGCCCCCGGTGCCGACGTCCGAAGCCCCGTCCGCCGCGTCCCGGCCCGTGCCCGCGTGGGAGGAGCTGGTGACGTCGGCGCTGCTCGGCACCGACCGCCGGCCGCCGCCGGGGACGCGGGGCGCCGCGGCCGCCGGGGCGCTGCTGGACGCCGCCGCCCGGCAGGCGCTGCGGCGCCGTGCGGGGCTGCGGCCGGGGCCCGCCGCCGCGTTGCCCGAGCGGGCGCCCGACGATCCGCGTCCGCCGCTGCCGGAGGCGGCCCGGCGCCGGCTCGACCGGCTGCTGGCCGGGCGGGCCGCGCCCGCGCCGCCGGGCGGCCGCCGGGGCACCGCCCCGGACCTCGCCGAACTGCTGCCGCAGTGGCTGGCGATGGCGGACGAGCGGGGCTACAAGGCGCCGCCCGCCTCGCTGCCCGCGCTGCTCGACGCGGCCAGGGCCCGCACCGACCTGCGGCCGCGGGCGCTGGCGCTCGCCGGGCCGCGCGGGCTGTGGCTGGCCCGGCTCAACCCGGAGTGGCGCTTCGCCCTGCGGGGCGGCGGCGCGGGCGGTTCGCTCCCGGACCCCGGGGACGCGGAGGCGGTGCGGGAGCTGTGGGAGGAGGGCCTGTTCGCGGAGCGGGTCGCGCTGCTCGGAGCCGTACGGGCGAAGGATCCGGCGGCCGGGCGGGAGCTGCTCGCGGCCGGCTGGGCCGGGGAGCGGGCCGAGGACCGGCTGATGTTCCTGGACTCGCTGCGGGCCGGACTGTCCGCGGCCGACGAGGAGTTCCTGGAGGCCGCTCTCGCCGACCGCAGCCGCAACGTCCGCGCGACCGCCGCCGAGCTGCTCTCGGCGCTGCCCGGTTCGGCGCTCGCGGCCCGCATGGCGGCCCGCGCGGTCACCTGCGTCGGCCTGGACCGGACGCTGTTCGTGCCGACGGTCGTCGTGGAGGCGCCGCACGAGTGCGACGAGGAGATGCGGCGGGACGGCGTGGTCGCGGTGCCGCCGGCGGGGCGGGGCGAGCGGTCCTGGTGGCTGGGACAGCTGGTGGAGGCGGCGCCGCTGTCCTGCTGGCCGGCCCGGTTCGGCGGGCGGACGCCGGAGGAGGTCGTGGCGCTGCCGGTCGCCGACGACTGGCGGGCGGAGCTGCACGCCGCCTGGTGCCGGGCGGCGGTGCGGCAGCGGGACGCGGGCTGGTCACGGGCGCTGCTCGGCGATCCGTCGACGCCTCCGGCGACGGGCCCCGGCACCTCGTCGCTGGGCGAGCGGGCGCAGTTGCTCACGATGCTCGCCGCGGAGGAGCGGGCCCGCTGGGTGGCGGCGTTCGTGGCGGCGCACGGCTTGTCGGAGGCGTTCCAGCTGCTCGGGGTCTGCGCGGTGCCGTGGGCGGAGCCGCTGGGCGACGCGGTGATCGACGCGCTGGACGCCGCCCGGGACGCGGGTGGCTACCCGTGGAGCTTCAGCGGGGTGATGGGGCTAGCGGAGCGCTGCCTCTCCCCCGCCGCCGCCCGCCGGCTGGAGTCCCTGGCGGCGCTCCCGGAGCCGGAGGACACCTCGCCGGGGGCGGGCGCCTACTGGTCCGAGGCGTTCCAGCGCCTGGTGGCCACGCTGGACCTCCGCGCCCGGATGCGCGCGGAGCTGGACTGACACCGGACGCCGCGCGCCGGACCCCGCACGGCCCGGGGCCGGGCCCGGACCGTCCCCGCGCCCGCGCCCTCGGAGCCGTACTGCTCCGGGGGGTACCGCTCTGGGGGGTACCGCTCCGGGGTTGCACCGCTCGGAGATCGTCCCGCTCCGGGGTCGTCCCGCGTACGCGGACGGCCGGGGGCCCGTCGGAGGGGGCACCCGGCCGTCGCGGGGTTCGCCGGGGGTCGGCGGAGAGGGGGTCAGACGGTCGCCGTGCGGACGTTCGCGTTGACCCAGTCGACGATCGACGCGGTGGTCGCGCCCGGCGTGAAGATCTCCGCGACGCCCTTCTCCTTCAGCGGCGGGATGTCCGCGTCGGGGATGATGCCGCCGCCGAAGACCTTGATGTCCTCCGCGTCGCGCTCCTTGAGCAGCTCGATGACCTTGACGAAGAGCGTGTTGTGCGCGCCCGAGAGGATCGACAGGCCGATCGCGTCGGCGTCCTCCTGGATAGCGGTGTCGACGATCTGCTCGGGCGTCTGGTGGAGCCCGGTGTAGATCACCTCCATGCCGGCGTCGCGCAGGGCGCGCGCGATCACCTTGGCCCCGCGATCGTGGCCGTCGAGCCCCGGCTTGGCGACCACCACGCGGATCGGACCGGTCACACCCATCACTGCCTCCACATGCGACCCCCGCGCGTCTGTGCCGGGGAGGTGAACGAACGTTATCGCCAGCATCCCGCACCCGGCCGTTTCGCGGTGCCCGGCGAGGGGGAAATCACACGTGGGACACGTTCGTTCCGCGGTCTTCCCCGCTCCGGGCCCTCCTCCTGGGCCCACTCCAGCCGCCCGCGGGGCCGGCCGCGCAAGGAGCCGCGACGCCGGTCGCCGGAGTTCCGTGCCGTCGTCCGTGCGGCGCGGAAGGCCCGGCGGCCGGCGCACCACCCGAGCCCCGCACGCACGTCCCCACGCACATCCCGCACGCACGTCCCCACGCACATCCCGCACGCACACCCCTGCACGCGCATCCCCTCACGCACGTCCCCGTGCCGCACGGGAGGTCGGCGATGGAGCTCGCCAAGGTCACCGCCCTGATGAGGGCCACCGTCCTGGAGGCCGCGATCCTCTCCGGCCGCCTCGTCCTCTACCCGTCCGGGGTCGTCCCCGAGCGGTCCGCGCCCGTCCGGCCCGGCGCGGACGCCGTGCCGGTCGCCGGCGGGGGCGGGCGTCCGGTCGTCCTGCTGCACGGCTTCGCCGACAACCGTTCGGTCTTCGTCCTGCTGCGCCGCACCCTGGCCCGGCACGGCCGCGCCCACGTCGTCTCCCTCGACCACTCCCCGTTCACCCGCGACCTGCGGACCGCCGCCGAGGCGCTGGGGCGGCGGGTCGAGGAGGTCCTGGAGCGCACCGGCCGGACCGAGGCGGACCTGGTGGGCCACAGCCTGGGCGGGCTGATCGCCCGTTATTACGTACAGCGGCTGGGTGGTGACGCGCGGGTGCGGACGGTGGTCACCCTCGGCACCCCGCACGCGGGCACGACCGTCGCGCCGCTCGCCGACGCGCATCCGCTGGTGCGACAGATGCGGCCGGGCTCGGAGGTGCTGCGGGAGCTGGCCGGGCCCGCGCCGGGCTGCCGGACGCGGTTCGTGAGCTTCTGGAGCGACCTGGACCAGATCATGGTGCCGGTGGAGACGGCCCGCCTCGACCACCCCGACCTGCGGGTCCACAACGTGCGGGTGAGCGGCATCGGCCATCTCGCGCTGCCGGTGCACCCGACGGTGGCTGCCGGGATCCTGGCGGCGCTCGACGGCGACGGGGCGGCGACGGATTCCGTACGGGGAACGGATTCCGCGGAGGGAACGGATTCCGCGGAGGGGGCGGCCTCCGTGGCGTGAAGTCGACGCCGCGCGGCGACACCCCGACACCCCTCTTCGAACGTTCATCGAACACAAGGCCAAAGGTCGGTGCCTGAGCTGGCGAAACACGACCGATTGCCCTTTTCCTGCGCCCGCGCACCCTCCCGAAGATTGTCGGTCCCGCATACCGCCGGGTACAGTCGCGCCACTGCTTCCCCCCGGGACACCCCCTGTCGGGCCCTCCCCGGACTGGTCCTGCTGCCGAGGCGAGAGAGACGTTGGTGAACGACCAGCACCCCCACGCCGGGTACGCCGGAGACGGCGCCCACTCCACCGGCGGCTTCGCGGCCGACCCGCTCTTCGGGACCTGGTCCGACCCCGGGCAGACCGGCCACAGCGGCCAGTGGGACCTCGGTCAGTACGCCGCCACCGGAACGTACGACGCGTACGGCGCCACCGGCACGTACGACACCGCCGTCGCGTACGACACCACCGGACAGTGGGACGCGACGGGCCAGTGGGACACCACCGGCCAGTGGACCGCCGCCACCGCCACCGCCCCGGCCGTCACCGACGTCTACGCGGCGGCCCCGGCTCACGGGCAGCCCGCGCCGTACGACACGACCGGCCAGTGGGACGCCACCGCCTGGACCGAGGCCCAGCACACCGGCCAGTACGAGAACCTGCACTCCGGCGCCTACGCGGCGCAGGGCGCGTACGGCCACGAGGCGTACGACGCGACCGGCCAGTGGGCCGCACCCGCCTTCGCGACCGACACCGGCGCCTACGACGCCACCGCCTGGAACCAGGTCTCCGAACCGGCCGAGCCGGTCGTCCCCCAGCAGTACGCCCCCCAGGCCGAACGGGTCGACCAGACCGCCGAGTTCGCCTTCTCCTACGAGCCGGACAGCCAGGAGCCCGAGGCGCACGAGCCCGAGGCGGCGTACGGCTCCGAGGCACACGAGCCCGAGGCGTACGGCAGCGACGCGGACGCCGATCCGGACGCCGGTGACGAGGCCGCCGCCGAGCACGCCGACGACGCGCCCGAAACCCCCGCGCCCGCCCCGGAGGTCCGTACCGACGCCTCCGCCGCCCGCCCCGCGCGCCGCTCCTCCGGCGGCAGCCGCGCCCGGCGGCGCACCCCCGCCAAGCGGTCCGCGCTGCTGACCGTCGCCGTGCCCTCCGCCTGCGTCATGGGGGTCGCGGGCATCGCCGCCGCCTCCGTCGGCGGGCTCACCGGCTCCGGCGACGAGGGCACGAAGCCGAAGGACACCACCGCGCTCGCCGCCGCCGACCCGGCCGCCGTGAAGCAGATCGCGGCCAACACCGCCGTGGACACCCAGCTCAGCGCCCTGGACGCCGGGGTGCGCGACTTCGGCGACCGCGCCAGCCGCACCCAGGAGCGCATCGACCTCAAGGTCCGCCAGGCCGCCGAGAAGAAGAAGCGCGAGGAGGAGGCCGCCCGCCGCGAGGCGCTGCGCCCCAAGTTCTCGCTGCCGGTGAAGCTGCACCAGCTCAGCGCCCGGTTCGGCCAGTCCGGCGTCAACTGGATGTCGGTGCACACCGGCATCGACTTCCCGGTCATGACCGGCACGCCCGTGATGGCCGCCACCGACGGCACCGTCCGCACCCAGCTCAACTACGCCTACGGCAACATGGTCATCCTGACCGCCCCGGACGGCACCGAAACCTGGTACTGCCACCTCAGCGGCGCCAAGTACCGCTCGGGCACCGTCAAGGCCGGCGAGGTCATCGCCTACTCCGGCGACTCCGGCAACTCCACCGGCCCGCACCTCCACTTCGAGGTCCGACCGGGCGGCGGCTCCGCCATCGACCCGCTCGCCTGGCTCCGCTCCAAGGGCCTCGACCCCACGAGCTGACCCCCAGGACGTGACGAGGGGCCCGGTCCGCGACGGACCGGGCCCCTCGTCACGTCCTGCCCACGGCTCCTCGCCGTACCACCTACAGCTTCTCGACCGGCGCGTACCGCAGCAGCAGCCGCTTCGGCTTCTCGTCGCCGAAGTCGATCGTCGCCTGCGCGTCCGAACCCGCGCCCGTCACCGCCACGACCGTGCCCAGGCCGAACTGGTCGTGGGTGACGCGGTCGCCCACCGCCAGCGAGACCACCGGCTTGTCCGAACCGCCCGCGCGGCGGGTCGCGAAGCCGGACGGGCCGGAGCGGGCCCGGGACGAGGAGAGCGAGGAGGTGATCCCCGCCGTCGGACCCGCGGGCTTCGCCACCGCGCCGGTCCGCTTCCACTCCAGGTACGCGGCCGGGATCTCCTCCAGGAAGCGCGAGGCCGGGTTGTACGAGGGCTGGCCCCAGGCGCTGCGCATCGACGAGCGGGTCAGGTAGAGCCGCTCGCGGGCGCGCGTGATGCCCACGTACGCCAGGCGCCGCTCCTCCTCCAGCTCCTTGGTCTGGCCGAGGGCCCGCATGTGCGGGAAGACGCCGTCCTCCATGCCGGTGAGGAAGACGACGGGGAACTCCAGGCCCTTCGCCGTGTGCAGGGTCATCAGCGTGATGACGCCGGAGCCCTCCTCGTCCTCGTCCGGGATCTGGTCGGAGTCGGCGACGAGCGCGACCTTCTCCAGGAACTCGGCGAGCGTGCCCGCCCCTTCCTCGTCGCCGCGCTCCTGCTCGAACTCCAGGGCCACGGAGGCGAGTTCCTGGAGGTTCTCGATCCGGGTCTCGTCCTGCGGGTCGGTGGACGCCTGCAACTCGGCCAGGTAACCGGTCCGTTCGAGCACGGCCTCCAGGACCACGGCGGGGCCTGCGCCGGACTCGGCGATGGTCCGCAGCTCGTCCATGAGCGCGTTGAACCGCTTCACGGCGTTGGCCGAGCGGGCGGCCATGCCGTACGCCTCGTCGACCCGCTTGAGGGCCTGCGGGAAGGTGATCTTCTCCCGGAGCGACAGGGCGTCGATCATCGCCTCGGCGCGCTCGCCGATGCCGCGCTTGGGGACGTTGAGGATCCGGCGCAGCGGCACGTTGTCCTCGGGGTTGGCGAGGACGCGCAGGTAGGCGAGGACGTCCCGGACCTCCTTGCGCTCGTAGAAGCGCACGCCGCCGACGACCTTGTAGGGCAGGCCGACGCGGATGAAGATCTCCTCGAAGACGCGGGACTGCGCGTTCGTCCGGTAGAAGACCGCCACGTCGCCGGCCTTCGCGTCGCCCGCGTCGGTGAGCCGGTCGATCTCGTCGGCGACGAACTGCGCCTCGTCGTGCTCGGTGTCCGCGACGTAGCCGGTGATCTGCGCGCCCGCGCCCGCATTGGTCCACAGGTTCTTGGGGCGGCGCGACTCGTTGCGCTCGATGACCGCGTTGGCGGCGGACAGGATCGTCTGGGTGGAGCGGTAGTTCTGCTCCAGCAGGATCGTCGTCGCGTCCGGGTAGTCCTCCTCGAACTGGAGGATGTTGCGGATCGTCGCGCCGCGGAAGGCGTAGATCGACTGGTCGGCGTCGCCGACGACGCACAGCTCGGCCGGGCCGAGGTCCTCGTAGCCGGTGCCGACCAGCTCGCGCACCAGGGTGTACTGGGCGTGGTTGGTGTCCTGGTACTCGTCGACGAGGACGTGGCGGAAGCGGCGGCGGTAGTGCTCGGCGACGTCCGGGAACGCCTGGAGCAGGTGCACCGTCGTCATGATGATGTCGTCGAAGTCCAGCGCGTTCGCCTCGCGCAGGCGCGCCTGGTACATCCGGTACGCCTCGGCCAGCGTCTTCTCGAAGCCGTCGGCGGCCTGGTCGGCGAAGGACTCCTCGTCGATCAGCTCGTTCTTCAGGTTGGAGATCTTGGCGCTGAAGGACTTCGGCGGGAACTTCTTCGGGTCGAGGTCCAGGTCCCGGCAGACCAGCGCCATCAGGCGCTTGGAGTCGGCGGCGTCGTAGATCGAGAAGGAGGACGTGAAGCCCAGCCGCTTGCTCTCCCGGCGCAGGATGCGGACGCAGGCGCTGTGGAAGGTCATCACCCACATCGCGTTGGCCCGCGGGCCGACGAGCTGCTCGACGCGCTCCTTCATCTCCCCGGCGGCCTTGTTGGTGAAGGTGATCGCCAGTATCTGCCCGGGGTGCACGTGCCGGGTGCCCAGGAGGTGGGCGATGCGGTGGGTGAGGACCCGGGTCTTGCCGGAGCCGGCACCGGCCACGATGAGCAGCGGGGAGCCGGTGTGGACGACGGCGGCGCGCTGCTGCTCGTTCAGCCC
Source organism: Streptomyces filamentosus (assembly GCF_014654895.1). Taxonomy (GTDB): domain Bacteria; phylum Actinomycetota; class Actinomycetes; order Streptomycetales; family Streptomycetaceae; genus Streptomyces; species Streptomyces filamentosus. Next base: position 1,869,007 of record NZ_BNBE01000001.1, read on the forward strand.
GTCCAGCAGGGCGGCCGGGTCCACGACGGGGCGGTCCGCGCCGTCGCGGTAGTACGGATCACGGGGCGGGGGCGCGTCGAAGTGCTCCCCGAACAGATCGTGCGGGACCTCCTCGGCCGGCGCGTCGTACGCGTCGTCCTCGGGCGGGGGCGGGGCGTCCTCCGGGGAGTGGGACTGGAGGCCGGCCAGGAAGCTGTCGTCAAAGAGGCTGCTCATCGCCTCACGAGTCTAGGACGCCCCGCCGACAAGCGGGTCCGTCTTCGGCCCGCTCCCGGTGTGAGCGCGCCCACCGGGAGGGGCCGCCGGGGGCCTCGCGGGGCCCTCCGGGGCTGCTCCGGACCCCTCGGGACTCAGACCCAGAGGGTGGCGATGAAGACGTTCGCCGTGGTCAGGCCGCCGACGGCGGCGAAGAGGCCCTTGTCGACGGTCTCCTCGTCGCGCTTGACGTAGACGATCCCGAGGATCACCAGGAGGATCGCCAGCTTGACGCCGATCTTGATGTTGTTGACCGTCTGGTCGTCCGCCTGGTTGAGGCCGACGAGCGCGACTCCGGTGACCAGCATGGTCAGCGCGCCGTGCAGCATGGCCGGGTTGATCCGGGCCGTACCGGCGCCGATCGCCTTCATCTGGGTGAGGAACCCGCCCAGGAGGGAGGCGATGCCGATGATGTGCAGCGCGACGAAGACATTGATGAGGACGTCCATGGGCGGAGCCTAACCGGGGCCCTAGCACCGCTCTCCGGCCGGGTCCACCCACTCCCCCGCTTCGGTCGCCGCCTCGCGGAAACCCGCGCCGACCGCCCCGGCGGGCGAAAGAGAACGATCTCCGAACGCCATCCGTCGCCAATACCGGTCAAACCTCCGCCGCGGCGTGACCCCCGGGGCTAGCGTCCTGCCCCAGGTGGTCGGCTCCCCACCCCGCCGGATCCTCCGGTGGTGCCGGCCGCCCACGCCGGAGAACCCCGGCGGCGGCCCGTTTCCCCTGTACGGTCCGTCGCCGGCTCCGGCCGGCACCGTCCCCCACAGGGAGAGGATGTGACCCGCCCTCGTGGCAGCTCACCGAAAACCCAGGCAGTCGTCGTTCGGCCGCCCCGCGGCCCGCACCGCCGCCACGCTCGCCCTGGCCTCCGCCGCCGGCGCCACCCTCTTCGAGGGGTCCGGACACGCCGACCCGGCCCGCCCGGACCGCACCCCCGCCCAGGTCAGGGCCGAGGTCGACCGCCTCTACGAGCAGGCGGAGGCCGCCACCGAGCGGTACAACGGCGCGAAGGAGCAGGCCGACGCCGCCCGCGCCTCCTACGACAAGCTGCGCGACGAGGCCGCCCGCCGCACCGACCGGCTCAACACCGCCCGCCGCAGCCTCGGGGCCGTCGCCACCGCGCAGTACCGCTCCGGCGGGCTCGACCCCGCCGTCCAGCTCGCCCTCACCTCGGACCCCGACCAGTACCTGGAGCGGGCCGCGCTCGCCGAGAAGGCGGGTGACCGGCAGACCGCCACCGTCACCGCCGTACGCCGGGAGCTCGCCGCCCTCGCCCAGCTGCGCGCCGAGTCCTCCGGCCGGCTCACCGCCCTGCGCGGCCACGAGGCCGAACTGCGCCGCCAGAAGGCCGCCGTCCTCGGCAAGCTGACCGCCGCGCGGGAACTCCTGGCCCGGCTCACCGCCGAGGAGCGGGCCCGGTACGAGGCGGCCGTCGCCGCCCGCGAGGGAACGGCGCCCACGGTCGCGGCCGGCGCCCGCCCCGGTGCCCCGACGGCCGGAATCGGCGCGGCGGCCTCGCCCGGCGCCCGGGCGGACCGCTCCTCGGCCGACCGGACCCCGGTCGCCGCCCCCACCGGCCGGGCCTCGGCAGCGATCTCCTTCGCCCGCGCCCAGCTCGGCAAGCCCTACATCTGGGGCGCCACCGGCCCCGCCGGCTACGACTGCTCGGGGCTCACCCAGGCCGCCTGGCGGGCTGCCGGGGTGTCCCTGCCCCGCACCACCTACACCCAGATCAACGCCGGCCGCCGGGTCTCCCGCTCCGAGCTGGCCCCGGGCGACCTGGTCTTCTTCTACTCCGGCATCAGCCACGTGGGCCTCTACATCGGCGGCGGCCAGATGATCCACGCCCCCCGCCCCGGCGCCCCGATCCGCGTCGCACCGATCGACGAGATGCCCTTCGCGGGGGCCACCCGGGTCGCCTGAGACAGGGAGCACCTGAGACGTCTGCTCTGCCTGGGACGCCGGGTCGCCTGGGACGGCGGGTCGCCCCGGGCCCCGGGCGGCTTGGACCCGGACCCCGTTCGAGCCGGATCCCGTTCGAGCCGGACCTCGTTCGAGCCGGGTCCCGTGGGGCCCGGCTCCGGGCTGTCGGTCCCCGAACGGTCCGGCTCCCCGGGCGATCTGGCCCGCAGGCTGCCCGGGGAGTCCCGGGACTCCCCGGGGAGTCCCGGGCCGGGGCCTCAGACCAGGCGGCGGGCGGTGGCCCAGCGGGTCAGTTCGTGGCGGTTGGAGAGCTGGAGCTTGCGGAGCACCGCGGAGACGTGCGACTCGACGGTCTTCACCGAGATGTAGAGCTGCTTGGCGACCTCCTTGTAGGCGTAGCCGCGGGCGATCAGCCGCAGCACCTCCCGCTCGCGCTGGGTCAGCCGGTCCAGGTCCTCGTCCACCGGGGGCGCGTCGGTGGAGGCGAAGGCATCCAGGACGAAGCCGGCGAGGCGCGGGGAGAAGACGGCGTCGCCCTCCTGGACCCGGAAGATCGAGTCCACCAGGTCGTCGCCGGTGATCGTCTTGGTGACGTAGCCGCGGGCCCCGCCGCGGATCACGCCGATCACGTCCTCCGCCGCGTCCGAGACGGAGAGCGCGAGGAAGCGGACCGGGTCCTCGACGGCGCCCATCAGCCCGGCGCAGCGGCGCAGCACCTCGACCCCGCCGCCGCCGGGCAGGTGGACGTCGAGGAGCACGACCTCCGGCCTGGTGGCGGTGATGACGGTGACGGCCTGGTCGACGTCGGCGGCCTCGCCGACGACCTCGACCCCGGTGATGTCGGTCCGGCCGATCTCCGCCTGCACCCCGGTGCGGAACATGCGGTGGTCGTCGACGAGGACGACCCGCACCCGGCGTCCGGCGCCGCCCGCCGCGCCCGGTCCCGTCTCCCCGTCGGCCCCGGTCGCCGTCCCGGTCTCGTCGCTCATCCGTCCGCCCTCTCCATCTCCAGCTCGACTTCCGTGCCCCCGCCCGGCACGGCCCTCAGCCGGGCCGTGCCGCCGTTGCGCTGCATTCGGCCGATGATCGATTCTCGTACGCCCATTCTGTCCCCGGGGACCTCGTCCAGGTCGAATCCGGGCCCCCGGTCGCGGACCGAGACGAACACCGTGCGCCCCTCCACCTCGGCGTACACCTGCACCGCCCCGCCCTCGCCACCGTACTTGGCGGCGTTGACCATGGCCTCGCGCGCGGCCTGCATCTGCGCGGTCAGCTTCTCGTCGAGCGGGCAGTCGCCGACGACGACCACCTCCAGCGGCACGCCGTGCTTGTCCTCGACCTCGGCGGCGGCCCGCTTGACCGCCTCGGCGAGGGTCTCCGGCTCCTCGTCCCGGCCGGTGCCCTCCGGCTTGTACAGCCAGTTCCGCAGCTCCCGCTCCTGGGCGCGGGCGAGCCTGCGGACCTCGCCGGGGTCGTCAGCGTTGCGCTGGATCAGGGTGAGGGTGTGCAGCACGGAGTCGTGGACGTGGGCGGCGACCTCGGCCCGCTCCTGGGCCCGGATGCGCAGGGTCCGCTCCGCGCTGAGGTCCTGCGACATCCGGATCAGCCAGGGGCCGGCGAGCAGCGCTATGCCGGTGAGGACGGCGACGGCGGCGGTCAGCGCGGTGCCGATCTGGGCGACGGAGCCGCGCACGACGACGAAGACGGCGAGACCGGTACCGACCAGGGCGACGCCGACGAGCCCGCGCACGAGGTGGAAGCCGCGCCCGTGCTTGTCCGCGCGCCCGGTCCACACGTCGCGGCGGGCGTTGTCGGCCTGCCGCCAGACCAGGACGACGCCGACTCCGATGAGCAGCGCCGGCCAGACGTACCGGCCGGTCTCGCCGTCCAGCCGCAGGTTCGCGAGGAAGACGGAGATACCCAGGGCGAGGGCGACGAGGGCGACGATCTGGCCGGGGTCGGGCTTGCGGAGCCGGCGTCTGCCGTCCTCGGTGGCCTCGAAGAGGGAGCGGGGCTCGGCCCGGCCGCCGACGCCGAGCGGGACGACGATCCAGAAGACCGCGTAGAGCAGCAGCCCGAGGCCCTCGGTGAGCGCGAGCACCGCGAAGACGGCGCGGACCCAGGCGACGGGCACGCCGAGGTGTCCGGCGAGGCCGCGGGCGACACCGCCGAGCCATCGCCCGTCGGCGCTCCGGTAGAGCCGGCGCACGGGCGGTTCGTCGAGGTCGGTGACGCGAGCGGTGGCGGACATGCACCGATCGTCACACGTCCGGCCGCCGCGGGGCATCAGGGTCGGCCCTGAGATCGACCCCGGGATCGCCTCGGGGTCGGTGCCCCACCGAATATCAGGGTCGGGCCAGGGTCGATCCCGGTGCCGTCCGGGGGTCACGGGCGGTCACCATGGGTGCATGACGAGTTCGACGCCTTCGCGGCCTTCGCAGCACGAGGCCCCCTCCGCGGCCGATGCCGCCTCCGCAGCTCCCGTGCGCCGCTCGCGCACGAGCCGAGTGGTCGGCGGGGTCTGTGGCGGTCTCGGCCGGCACTTCGACATGGACCCGGTGATCTTCCGGATCGTGACGGCGGTGCTGGCGGTGACCGGTGGCATAGGACTGGTCTTCTACGGCTTCGCGTGGCTGCTGATCCCGCTCGCGGGCGAGGAGGAGAGCGAGGGCCGGCGGCTGTTGACCGGCCGGGTCTCGGGCGCCTCGCTCGCGGCGATACTGCTGGCGCTGGTGGGCTGCGGCATCTTCCTGTCGATGCTGCGCACCGGGTCGCTGCTGGGCTTCGCGATCACGCTGTCGCTGGTGACGGCCGGTGCCGCGTACTGGTCGCAGCGGCGGCGGGTCGGCGAGGAGGCCGAGGGCGATCCCGCGGCGAAGCCGGCGGTTCCGCACGGACGGGTGCCGGTGCCGCCGGAGGCGAAGGCCCCGCCGATGACCTATCTGGAGCGGGAGATGAGCTCGTGGTGGCGGGACCCGATCGTGAAGGACGGGTCCACGGGCAAGGTGGCCATCGGCTATCTGTGGGGCCCGCACGGGATCGTCGACGAGCAGGGCCGGGTCGGCGGCGAGGTGCCGGAGCCGGGCAGCCAGTGGGGCGCGCCCGCGGATCCCGGCCGGCCGAAGCCCTCGGTTCGGCGCAGCCCGTACTCGATCGCCGGCCTCGTCCATCTCCTGGCCTGCGCCGCCGCGGCCACGGGCACGGCGCTGACGTGGGAGTCGGAGCCGCTGGGCACGAGCCTGGCGACGGGCCTGGCGGGTGCGCTCGCTGTGCTGGGCCTCGGGCTGGTCGTCAGCAGCTTCCTGGGGCGGACGGGCTTCGGCACGATCTTCCAGACGGTGGTGACGGCGGCGCTGCTGGCCGGGGCGGTCTCCCTGCCGGACCGGATCACGACGGACTGGGCGCGGCAGACGTGGGCGCCGCCGACGGTGGCCGCGGTGCAGCAGCAGTACGACCTGGGGTCGGGCGTGGGGACGCTGGACCTGTCCCGCCTTTCGGTGCCGGAGGGGACGACGGTGTCCACGGCGGTCGACGTGGGCGCGGGCCGGCTGAAGGTGATCGTGCCCGAGGACGTGGTGGTGAGAATGCGCGCCCAGGTGGGGCTCGGTGATCTCCAGCTGCCGGGGCAGGCGCCCGACGACATCGACATCGAGCCGGGTCGCGACGAGACCCGGACGCTGAACCCGCCCGCCGGGACGGACCCGGCGGGGACGGTGGACCTCTCGCTGGAGGTCGGCCTTGGACAGGTGGAGGTCACCCGTGCTGCTTCATGAGTTCCGTCCGGGCCGGCTGGTCGTCGGGGTGGCGGCCCTCGCCCTGGCCGGGGCGTACGGCGGCGAGCTCGCCGGACGCTGGTCGGTGCCCTGGTGGCTGGTCGTGCCGGTGATGTGCGGCGCGCTGGGCGTGGCCGGTCTGCTGACCTGGGTGGCCTACGGGGTGCGGCGGCGTTCGGCGAGGAGCCGGTCGGCGGAGAGCGTCGGCGCCCCGGCGAGCAGCAGCGGCAGCCAGGCCATGAGATAGGCGAGGTCGTTGCCGAGGTAGTACGGGGTCACCTGCCAGCTCACGGTGAGCCAGAGGCTCAGCGAGATCAGGGCGCCGCCGAGGGCGGCGACCCGGGCGAAGAGGCCGAGGAGGGTGCCGATGCCGACGGCGAGCTCGCCGAGGGCGATGGCGTAGCCGAAGCCGGTGGGGCTGTGGAGGGCGAGGTCGACGAGCCACGGGACGGCCGAGGAGTCACGGACGCCGCGCATGGTCTCGCCGAGGGAGCCGGTGCCGGTGTCGGCGAGGAAGGCCGGGTCGGTGAGCTTGTCGAGACCGGCGTAGACGAAGGTGACGCCGAGGAAGATCCGCAGGGGCAGCAGGGCGTGGCGGGAGGCGGTGGCCCGCAGGCGGTCCAGTCGTTCCCTCGGGGTCGTTCCGCCGGGGCGGTCCGGGTACGCGCTCATGATCGGTCACCTCTCCACACCCCGTACGACTGTTCGCGGATCGATTGTCTCCGCTTGTCCTGTGAAGGGACACAGGAGGGGAGGTCTCCTCAGTCGGTGACGTCGATGGTGACCCGGTTGGTCTCCAGGCCGGCGGCGGTGACGACGGAGACCTCGACCCGGCCGGGCTCGACGTCGGCGGGGAGGGGGACGGTGAGGACGGTGTCGGTGGGGTTGGCGAAGCCGCCGGGGACCGGGACCAGGGGGACGTGGGCGTGGACGGGGCCGATGCGGACGACGAGCCGGGTGAGCGGGTCGGGGGCGGCGGCGCCGGGCGGGACGAAGCCGTGGCCGCGGATCTCGATGTCGTCGCCGGTGCGGATGGGGGCGTCGAGGTCGCCGGCCTCGCGGGCGCGGACCACGGAGTGGACGGCGGGCCCGCCGCCCTCGGTGCACTTGGCGGCGAGGTGCCAGGCGGCGGAGACGGCGACGAGGAGGGCGAGGGACCAGGGCAGCTCGGGGAGGCGGGCGGGGTCGGTGGCGAGCCGGACGGCGGCGAAGGCGAGGACGGCGCCGGAGACGAGGACGTACTGGACGTCGGCGAGGTCGGCGCGGCCGTTGTCGTCGCAGAGGAGGTCGGCGGCGCGGGGCCGGTCGGCGCGGACCTTCTGGAGGCGCAGGCCGGCGATCCGGGTGGAGACGACGAGCCGGGCGGTGACGGCGACGGCGGAGACGAGGCCGAGGACGGTGACGAGGCCGGCGGCGCCGGAGAGGCCGAAGGGGGTGGCGCCGAGTCCGCGGGAGGTGAGGAAGAGGAGGGCGTAGCAGAGGAAGAGGAGCCAGGCGGCGGCGACGGCGCGGGTGGTGGAGAGCCGGTTGTCCTCGCCGGTGAGGGGGGCGAGGAGGCCGCCGCGGGTGCGGTGGGCGTGGGCGGCGGCGGTGAGCGGGACGGCGAGGAGGAGGGCGGTGCAGAGGCCGGCGGTGCGGGCGGCGGTCCAGCCGGTGCCGAGGGCGGTGAGGGCCTGGCCGAGGAGGAGGGCGAGGACGGCGGCCCAGACGGCGGCGAGGCTGCCGGTGCGGACGCGGGCGAGCCAGGCGAGTGAGGCCTCCCGGCCGTGGGCGGTGACGGCGCGGGCGGACTGGGCGAGTTCGTCGGAGACCCACTGGCGGGCGGCGACCGGGGAGTGGACGACGGCGGTGGGGACGCCGTGACCGGCGGCGAGTTCCTCGCGGCGGGCGAGGAAGGCGGCGACGGCCCGCCGGTGGCCGGTCTCGCCGCAGTGGGCGCAGCCGGAGCAGGCCGTCGGGTGCTCGCCGGCGCCGTGGCGCCCGCCGTGCTGTCTCGCCTCTTGAACCGCCACGGTGCCGTCACTTCCTGAATTCCCGACGAGGCCCGGGTTCCCGACGAGTCCTGAGTGCTCGGCGAGCCCGGGGATCCTCGGAATTGTTCCGTACCGAGGGTGCTCGGGAGGGCTCCGTGCGCCCCGCCCAGGAGTGATTGCCGCGCCATCCCATTGACGTACAGAAAGGTGAGGCGATGGTGTTACGACAGGAGTTCGGGCTCCGCTCGGCTGATCCTGCGCCAGAGGGGCTGGTAGTTGATCCAGGCGACGAGGTCGCTGCCGAGCTGTTCGCGGGTGGCGACGGCGTCCCTGTGGTCGATGAGGACGGGTTTGCCGGCGGCGCGGGCGGCGAGCTGGACGCGGGCGCAGCGGTCCATGGCGATGAACCACCAGGCGGCGGCGTCGACGGAGGAGCCGACGGTGAGCAGGCCGTGGTTGCGCAGCACGATGCCCTTGAAGGGGCCGAGGGCGAGGGCGATGCGGCGGGCCTCCTCGGGGTCGACGGTGACGCCGGTGTAGGCGTCGTAGAGGGCGTGGTCCTGGTAGAAGGCGCAGGCCTCCTGGGTGAGGGGGTCGAGGAGTTCGCCGAGGGCGGCCAGGGCGCGGCCGTGGGTGGAGTGGGTGTGGGCGACGGCGACGGCGTCGGGGCGGGCGCGGTGGACCTGGGCGTGGACGGTGAAGGCGGCCTGGTTGACGTGCTGGCCGCCGAGGACGACCTGTCCCTCGCCGTTGACGAGGACGAGGTCGCTCGCGGTGAGGTCGCCGAAGGGGGCGCCGAAGGGGTTCACCCAGTAGCAGTCGTCGTGCTCGGGGTCGCGGACGGTGATGTGGCCGGAGACGCCCTCCTCGTACCCGAGCCGTCCGAAGAGGCGCAGGGCGCCGGCGAGCCGCTGCTTGCGGTGGGCGCGTTCCTCCGCGGCCGTCGCGTGGACGGGCGGCATGGCGAAGTGGAGCCGGTCGACGGGGACGGGGGCGGGTATCTCGGTCATGCGCCGGAAGGTAACGCCCGGCCGGTCAAGTCACCAGAGCCCGGACGGGACCGGATCCCCGCCGGTGTCCGGGAAGCGGCGAGGCCGCCGGCCCCGGGGTGCGGGGACGGCGGCCTCGTGCGCGGGCGGGAGGGGTCACTCCCACTCGATGGTGCCCGGGGGCTTGCTGGTGACGTCGAGGACGACGCGGTTGACGTCGGCGACCTCGTTGGTGATGCGGGTCGAGATCTTGGCGAGGACCTCGTAGGGCAGGCGCGACCAGTCGGCCGTCATGGCGTCCTCGGAGGAGACCGGGCGCAGGACGATCGGGTGGCCGTAGGTGCGGCCGTCGCCCTGGACGCCGACGGAGCGGACGTCGGCGAGGAGGACGACCGGGCACTGCCAGATCTCGCGGTCGAGACCGGCGGCGGTCAGCTCCTCGCGGGCGATGGCGTCGGCCTCGCGCAGCAGGTCCAGGCGCTCCTTGGTGACCTCGCCGACGATGCGGATGCCGAGTCCGGGGCCGGGGAAGGGCTGGCGCTGGACGATCTCCTCGGGCAGGCCGAGCTCCTGGCCGACCATGCGGACCTCGTCCTTGAAGAGCTGCCGCAGCGGCTCGACGAGCTCGAACTCGATGTCGTCGGGGAGGCCGCCCACGTTGTGGTGGGACTTGATGTTGGCGGTGCCGGTGCCGCCGCCGGACTCGACGATGTCCGGGTAGAGGGTGCCCTGGACGAGGAACGCGACCTCGGGGCCCTCCTCCTGGAGGATCTCCAGCTGCGCCTGCTCGAAGACGCGGATGAACTCGCGGCCGATGATCTTGCGCTTGGTCTCCGGGTCGGAGACGCCGGCGAGGGCGTCGAGGAAGCGCTTCTCCGCGTCGACGACGACCAGGCGGGCGCCGGTCGCGGCGACGAAGTCCTTCTCGACCTGCTGGGTCTCGCCCTTGCGCATCAGGCCGTGGTCGACGTAGACGCAGGTGAGCTGGTCGCCGATGGCCTTCTGGACGAGGGCCGCGGCCACGGCGGAGTCGACGCCGCCGGAGAGGCCGCAGATGGCGCGCTTGTCGCCGACCTGGGCGCGGATGGCCGCGACCTGCTCCTCGATCACGTTGCCCGTGGTCCAGCTGGGCTCGATGCCGGCGCCGCGGTAGAGGAAGTGCTCCAGGATCTGCTGGCCGTGCGTGGAGTGCAGCACCTCGGGGTGGTACTGGACGCCGTAGAGCTTCTTCTCGTCGTTCTCGAAGGCGGCGACCGGGACCACGTCGGTGGAGGCGGTGACGGCGAAGCCCTCGGGGGCGGCGGAGCAGGCGTCGCCGTGCGACATCCACACGGACTGCTCGACCGGGGTGCCCTCGAAGAGGGTGGAACCGGCCTTGGTGACGTGCAGCGGGGTGCGGCCGTACTCGCGGGCGCCGTTGTCGTCGACGGTGCCGCCCAGGGTCTGGGCCATCAGCTGGAAGCCGTAGCACATGCCGAAGACGGGGACGCCGGCCTCGAAGAGCGCGCGGTCGAGGCGCGGGGCGCCCTCGGCGTACACGGACGAGGGACCGCCGGAGAGGATGATCGCCTTCGGGTTCCTGGCCAGCATCTCGGCCACCGGCATGGTGGACGGGACGATCTCGCTGTAGACCCGCGCCTCACGGACGCGGCGGGCGATGAGCTGGGCGTACTGGGCGCCGAAGTCGACAACGAGGACTACGTCCGGGTTGGAGACGTCGGGCGCGGCAGCGGGAGTCGCTGATGACACTACGGCGGCCTTCCGGCGGTAGGGGGTTCCCCCGAAGGGGGGCTATTTGTCGATTCTACCGGCGTCGGCCGAACGCTTTTCGTCTCACCATCCGAACCGGGGTGGCCTTCGTCTCACCATCCGGGCCCGATTTGCCCCCGGCGGGAGCGCGGGGTCCATACTGGGCGCCATGCGCGAGCACTCGACCTTCCTCTTTACCTATGGCAACCGGCCCACCGGCTGCCATGGTCGTGCTGCTTGAGCAACTGACAAGCGACTTCCCAGGCGCCCCGGGCCGACAAGGCCCGGGGCGTCCTGCTTTCCCGGGCCGTGTCGGTCCGGGGCCTCCACACCACCAGGAGCCCCCGTGACGACCAAGACCCCCACCGAGCAGACCGGCGCCCGCACCGACGAGGCGGCCTCGCTGATCGGCGACGCCCGGACGCGGATCGACGCGCTCGACGACCGGATCATCGGCCTCATCCAGGAGCGGATGGCGGTCTCGGCGGTGATCCAGGAGGCCCGGATCTCCTCCGGCGGCCGGCGGGTGAACCTGGCCCGCGAGATGGAGGTGCTGGAGCACTACCGGAACGCGCTGGGCAAGCCGGGCACGGCCCTGGCCATGACGATGCTGGAGCTGTGCCGCGGCCGCGTCTGACCCGCCGGGCGGCGGGACCGCCGATGCGGGGGCGGACCCAGCGGGCGGCGGGACGATCACCCGGTGCGGCCCACCGACCGGCGGGGGCGGGCGCGCCCGGGTGGGTGCCCGCACCCGCGTTCGGGGCCGGTCTCACCCGTACGGCGCGTGACCGGGCCCCGCCGGGCTTCGTTGAGCGGGGTGTCCGTGCCAGCCAGGGGCGGGCCCGCAGAAAAACCACGCGTGGCTTCGCTGGAGCGTGTGACGCACTTCCGTGCGTCGTGGGACCTCGCTCCAGCGCACGTGACCGGACGGCAGGGGACAGCAGTCCGGTCACCCGGAAAGAGCGGTCGGCCCCGGGGACGCCCGGGGCCGTCCGCGATCGGCTCTCACCGGCCGCGGATCGCGCGGTCCGGCACCCCCACCCCCGTCCGCACCGTCCCCTCCGACTTCCCCTCCCCGACGCGGCGCACCCCCCGGCGCCGCTCCGCTCGGCACCGCCGCTGCCCTGACACCGGTGCCGACGCCAGGGCCCGTGCCGCGACCGGAATCGCGGCACGGGCCCTCCCCATACCCCACCGCCCCATGTGACGCGCGTCACATGAAGATCCGGGGCAACGCCTACAACCAAAGGCGGGGCCCGGCGGTCATCTATGCAGCAACACCGAAAAGCCGAAAGGGCGCTGCACTCGGAGGGGGGTGCAGCGCCCTTTCTGTGCGTCCGGATCCCCTGCGGCCGTACGCCCGGATCCCGTGGACCCGTGCGCCCGTTCCCGCGGGTCCGGTCCGCTACGGCTTCTTCTTCGGCGGGACCGCCGGGATGCCGAGGAAGGGCAGCCGGAGGGCGCCGAACGCCCCGGCCGGGACCGCCGGGGACTTCGGCTCGACCGCCGTCAGCCGCTCGTACGCCTCCCCCTGCCGGGGGCGCGGGTCCTCCTCGCCCTTGTTCGGCCAGAAGGACATCGCCCGCTCCGCCTGGGCGGTGATCGTCAGGGACGGGTTCACGCCCAGGTTGGCGGAGACCGCCGAGCCGTCCACGACCGAGATGCCGGGGTGGCCGTAGAGGCGGTGGTACGGGTCGATGACGCCGGACTCCGCGTCCGCGCCGATCGGGCAGCCGCCGAGGAAGTGCGCGGTCAGCGGGGTTCCCATCAGCTCGCCGATGTTCGACCCGGCGAAGCCGTTGATCTCCTCGGAGAGCAGGGTGGCGGCCCGGGTCGCCGCCTCGATCTGCGTCGGGTTCGGCGCCCCGTGCCCCTGGCGGGCGGTGAGCAGGCCCTTCCCGAGGCCGCCGGGCTTGCGGTAGGTGGTCAGCGAGTTGTCGAGGGACTGCATGACCAGGCCGATGATGGTCTTCTCGGACCAGCGCCGGTTGGAGAGCGAGCGGAGCGCGAGGAGCGGGTGCCGGGCCATGTTGAGGGCCCAGTTGCGCACCCGGTGGGCGCCGTAGGGCACCTGGAGGACGGTGAGGCCGCCCATCGAGTTGGAGCCCTTGCCGTAGCGGACCGGCTCGATGTGGGTGTTCTCGTCGGGGTGGACGGACGAGGTGATGGCGACGCCGCGGGTGAAGTCGGCCCTGTCCTTGCCGTGCTTGCGCCGGTAGCGGCGGTCGGTGGTCTGGGCGCCGACCAGGCCCTCGGAGTTGGTGCGGGTCAGCTCGCCGAGCCGGGCGGAGATCCGGGGCAGCAGCCCGGTGTCCTTCATCCGGTGGAGCAGGGTCTGGGTGCCGTACGTGCCGGCGGCGACGACCACCCGGCGGGCGGTGAAGGTGCGGCCCCGGCCCTTCTTCCGGTCGTCGGTGGGCAGGGTCTTGACCGCGAAGCCGCCGCGCGAGTCCTCGGTGAGGGCGACGACGGAGGTCATCGGGTGGACGACCGCGCCCGCCTTCTCCGCGAGGTAGAGGTAGTTCTCGTTGAGGGTGTTCTTGGCGCCGTGGCGGCAGCCGGTCATGCACTCGCCGCACTCGGTGCACGCCTTGCGGGAGGGGCCCGCGCCGCCGAAGAACGGGTCGGCGACCTCGCCGCCCGGCTTCGCCCTGGCCGTCCCGACCCCGTCCTCGCCGACGGCGTCCCGGCCGTCCCCGAAGAAGACGCCGACCGGCGCCATGTGGAAGGTGTCGCCGATGCCCATGGCCTGGGCGGCGGCCTTCAGGTGCACGTCGGAGGGGGTCATCGTCGGGTTCAGCCGGACGCCCAGCATCCGCTTCGCCTGGTCGTAGTACGGGGCGAGCTCGGCCCGCCAGTCGGTGATGTCCTTCCACTGCGGGTCGTCGAAGAACGGCGCCAGCGGCTCGTACAGCGTGTTCGCGTAGTTGAGGGAGCCGCCGCCGACGCCCGCGCCGGCGAGGACCATCACGTTGCCGAGCAGGTGGATGCGCTGGATGCCGTACAGGCCGAGCGTCGGGGCCCACAGGAAGTTCTTCAGGTCCCAGGAGTTCTTCGGCAGGGTCTCCCGGGTGAAGCGGCGGCCGGCCTCCAGGACGCCGACCCGGTAGCCCTTCTCGGTGAGGCGGAGGGCGGTGACCGAACCGCCGAAGCCGGAGCCGACCACGAGGACGTCGTAGTCGTACGCGTCGTCCTCGTCCTGATTTCGGGCAGGGGGTACCGCGGTCATGGCTCTCCTCGCAGAACCTCGTAAGGAAACTCGTAAGGGAACAGGGGCGGGGCGTGCGGGCGGCGCGTCAGCCCAGGCGGAGGACCTTCAGCGCCTTCAGGGACAGGCTCATCACGGCCGCGTACTTCTCGTCGTCCATCCCGAAGGACGGCGCGAGCGGCATCAGGCGCTGCTGGGCGACGGTCTGGGCCTCGGTGTACTTGAGGATGCCCTCGGAGCCGTGGCGGCGGCCGAGGCCGGAGTCCTTCATGCCGCCCATCGGGGCGCGGACGCTGCCGTACGCGGGCGCGTACCCCTCGTTGATGTTGACGGTGCCGGTGCGCAGCCGGGCGGCGACGGCGTGGCCGCGGCGCGCGTCGGTGGTCCAGACGGAGGAGTTGAGGCCGTACGGGGTGGCGTTGGCGCGGGCGACGACCTCGTCCTCGTCGGTGAAGCGGTAGACGGAGACGACCGGGCCGAAGGTCTCCTCGGCGCAGACGGTCATCGGGGCCTCGACGCCGTCGAGGATGGTCGGCTCGTAGAAGAGCGGGCCGATGTCGGGGCGGGCGACGCCGCCGGCGACCAGCCTGGCGCCCTTGGCGACGGCCTCCTCGACGTGCTTGGTGACGGTCTCCAGCTGGCGCTCGCCGACGAGGGAGCCCATGTCGGCGCCGTACGCGAGGGAGTTGCCGAGCCGCATGGCCTTGGTGCGGGCGGCGAAGCGCTCCAGGAAGGCGTCGGCGACCGACTCGTGCACGTAGAGGCGCTCGATGGAGATGCAGAGCTGTCCGGCGGAGGAGAAGCAGGCGCGGACGGCGCCGGCCGCCGCCTTCTCGATGTCGGCGTCCTCCAGGACCAGCATGGCGTTCTTGCCGCCGAGCTCCAGGCTGACGCCGACCAGACGGGCGGCGGCGCCCTGGGCGACCTCGCGGCCGGTGCGGGTGGAGCCGGTGAAGGAGACGTAGTCGGCGTGGCGGACGACCTCGGGGCCGACGACCGGGCCCTCGCCGAGCACGACCTGGAACACCTCGGCGGGCAGTCCGGCCTCGATAAGCAGGTCACGGGCCCAGAGCGCGGTGAGCGCGGTCTCGGTGTCGGGCTTCATGACGAGGGCGTTGCCCGCCACGAAGGCCGGCAGGGCGTCGCCGACGGAGAGTTCGAGGGGGTAGTTCCAGGGGGCGATCTGGCCAACGACCCCGCGCGGCTGGCGCAGCTCGGTGACCTTGGTGAGGGTCGGGACGACGCCGGTGTGCCGCTTGGGACGGAGGTACGAGGACGCCTTGCGGCCGTAGTGACGGGCGGCGACGGCGACCGCGAGGACCTCCTCGTGGGCGTGCAGCCGGGCCTTGCCGGTCTCCAGCTGGATGAGGTCGAGGACCTCGGACTGGCGGGCGAGGACCAGGTCGTGGAAGCGGAGCAGCACGGCGGCGCGGGCCCGGACGGGGGTGGCGGCCCAGGCGGCCTGGGCGGCGCGGGCGCGGTCGAAGGCCTCGGCGACGTCCTCGGGCGTGGCCTCCGGCAGGTCCGCCAGCTTCGCCCCGGTGAAGGGGGTGTGGTTGGCGGTGCGGCCCGAGCCGATGACGCCCCGGGTGAGCCGGGCGACCAGGTCGGGGGTCACGACGCCGGCGGCGGTCCGGGCGCCCACCGGGGCGGGGGCGACCGGGTTGGTCGCGCCGGCCGGGGCGGCGGGGCGGGCCGCCGGCGCGGCGTCGGCGGTGGGAACCGTGAGGGCGGCGGGGGCCTGCGAGTCCGTCATGACGCCGAGCGTAGGCGTCGTTCCGGTCTTTGGGTACCCGCCGGTAACGCGTTTTCACCCCCCGCACACATCGCGCCAGCGATCACTGGCACATAAGACCTGATCAGGGGCTTATACGTCGCGGAGGGCCGTCACGGAGATTTTTCCCGGAGCCGCCGGAGCGTATGCCGGGGCGGGTGCCGGGGCGCGCGCCTGCCCACGAGCCGGGTACGGGCGGGGGCGCGCCGGCCCACGGGCGGGGTACGGGCCGGGGCACCGCGCCGGGTCACGGGCCGGGGTCACGCGCCGGGCGCACGCCAGTGCTGGAGGACGATGTCGAACTGCTCGCGGGTCGTGTCCCAGCTCTCCTCCGGCGAGGCCATGTAGATCGCGTACTCGGTGCCGTTCGCGTCGAAGTACATCTGGTCGATGGCGTGCCGGGGGCCCGGGAAGTTCTGCTTCTCGGTCCAGGTGAACTCCCAGAGCCCGGCCTTGACCTGGTCGCGGTAGCTGTTCTGGTTCAGCCACACCCGTCGGTAGTCCATCCGCTTCTGGAGCGTCTTCTCCAGGTCCAGCAGGTGCAGGTACGGGTTCTCGAAGTCGGGGCTCTTGTCGATGCTGATGCGGAGGCGGTGGCGGCCGCCGTCCGGGGTGTAGTCGATGCTGGTGTCGCCGTCCGTCTGGCGCTTCCAGCCCTCCGGGACGATCAGGCTGAATCCCGCCGGGTCCTCGACGCGCCGCCAGCCCGCCGGGACGTCCTGCGCCACGCCCTTCTCCTTGCCGTCGGGGCCGGCGGTGCCGGCTTCGGTACCGGTACCGGTGACGGAGGTGGTGGGGGCCGGGCCGGGGCCGGACCCGCCGGGGCCCGCGTACTGCATCACCGCGAAGACGGCGCCGCCCGCGACGACCGCCCCGAGCACGGCGGTGAGCACGGCGGTCCGCCAGCGGCCCTTCCCGCCGGAGGAACCGTTCCCGGGGCCGCCGGGGGATCCGGAGCCGGGGACGAGCGTGGGCGGGGAGGAGGCCGGTCCCCCGGAGGGGTGGGAGGAACCGGAGGGGTACGGGGCGGCGGGCGTCCTTCCCGCCTCGGGCCACTGGGCCGTGGGCGGGTTCCCCGGGGCCGTCCGGGGCGGCGTCACGGCCTCCGGGACGCCCGCGCGGCCCCGCTCCAGCGCCTCCGTCGCCTCCCGGTCCATCCGCTGCGTCGGCACGTACGCCTGTGCCGTCTCCGGGCTGCGGCCCTCCATGGCGTCGAGCAGCATCCGCCCGACCTCGTCCGCGCGCGGACGCTGCCTCGGGTCCTTGCGGAGCAGCGCCACGATCACGGGGGCGAGCGGGCCCGCCTTCTCCGGGTAGGGGGGCTCCTCGCCGACGACGGCCTGCATGGTGCTGATCGGGGAGGTGCGGCGGAACGGCGAGGTGCCCTCGACCGCCGTGTACAGGGTGGCGCCGAGCGACCACAGGTCGGAGGCCGGGCCGGGGTCGCTCCCCTGCACCCGCTCGGGCGCCAGGTAGTCGATGGAGCCGACGAGTTCGCCGGTGCGGGTGATGGTCGAGTCGCCCTCGATCGCCGCGATGCCGAAGTCGGTGATGAGGACCCGTCCGTCGCGGGCGAGCAGAACGTTCCCCGGCTTCACGTCCCGGTGCAGCACCCCGGCGCTGTGGGCGGCCCGCAGCGCGCCGACGACGTGCAGGCCGACGCGGGCCGCCTCGTGCGGGGTGATCGTGCCGGACTCCTTGACGGCGTCCGCGAGCGAGGGACCGTCGACGAACTGCATGACGATCCAGGGCCGGTCGTCGTGTTCGAGGACGTCGTGGACGGTCACCACACCGGGGTGGGTGATCCGGGCGGCGGCCCGCGCCTCCTTCTGGGTGCGCGCGTGCAGCACCAGGCGGTCGGCCTCGGCGACGAACCGACCCGCCGTCAGCTCCTTCACCGCCACCACGCGGTGCAGGACCTCGTCGTGGGCCTTCCAGACCTTGCCCATGCCGCCGCGCCCGATGGACTCGCCGAGCCGGTACCGACCGGCGAGCAGCAGCCCCGATCCTGTGCTCTGAGAGTGTTCCACTTGCCCCCGCCCCGTTGCTTCCGGTGCCAGGTTACGGAGGAGGGGACGGCGGACGGAACCTCGGGGCCCGCAAAGGAACCGCACCGTGACCGCAAGGCCCCCCGGACGGCGTAGGGCGGACGGCCCGGAGGGGTCCCGCGCGGAGGAGGGAGGAGGATCAGCGGCCCGGGCGGAACCCCTTCACCGCCTCGCCGTAGACCTCCGAGACCTTGTCCCGGTCGCTCTCCGGTCCGATGACCTGGACGACGTAGTAGCGGCCGTCGTCGATCAGGGCGAGGTTGTGGACGAAGACCTCGCGGCCCGTGCTGTCGATCCAGGTGTACTGGCCCTCGGCGGTGGGCGTGCGCCCGATGTCCACCCGGCGCGCCTTCACCAACTGCGCCCAGCTGGACTGCCGGTAGGGCTCCAGCTCGCGCTCCTTCGAGCTCTGGTACTCCAGCGGGTCGGAGCCGTGGTCCCGGACGCTGTCCCGGCCGGGCACGACGATCAGCGTGAAGTCGCCGTCCGTGTAGCGGACTTGCCCCGCGTCGTTGACGGAGCTGCGGCGCCAGTCGCGCGGGACGCCGATCCGGAAGCCCTCCGGGTCCTCGCGCAGCGCGTAACCGGCGGCCAGGGCGGGGCCGGTGGCCGGCGGCGGCGGTGGGGTCGTGGTGCGCGGCGGCGGGGTGGTGGCGGGCTTCCCGGTGGTCGGCGCGGGGGCGGACGGGGTCCCGGCCGGGGGCGTGCCCGTGGCCGTGTCCCGGGCCCCGCCCGGGGTGGGCTCCGTGGCCGCCGGGGGCTTCTCCTCGCCCCGGGGCAGGGCGACGGCGGTGTACGCGAGGGCCCCGCCGAGCAGCAGGAGGACGACGAGCAGCGCCCGCCGGGCGCGGGAGCGCGGGGCGGCCGGGGCGCGCGGGGCCCGGCGCGGCGGCTCCGGCTCGGCGTCCTCGTGGCCGTACGGGTAACCCTCGTCCTGAGGCTCCTGCTCGTACCGGGGCCCGTACGCGTGCCGCTCCGGCTCGGGCCCGTACGCGTGGCCGTACGCGGGGCCGTCCTCGTGACCGTCCTCGTACAGGGCGAACGGCGGCGGGTCCTCGTGGACGGGCGGCGGTACGGGGGCGGGGGCGGCGGTACGGCCCCGGCGGGGCTCCTTGCCGCGCCGCTGCCGGTGCCGGCCCGCGGCGGCCGCGGCGCGGCGGCGGCGCACCAGCTCGCCCCGGCGGCGCAGGATCGGCAGCCGCTTCGCGTCGAACCTCGGCGGGGGCGCGGCCTCCAGGTCCATGTCCGGTTCCGGCGCGGACCGGACGAGCGACCGCAGCCAGCCGCGCAGCTCCTCGAAGTCCGGTCGCTCGGTGGGGTCCTGGCGCAGCAGGGACTCCACCACCGGGCGCAGCGGGCCGCACTCCTCGGCGAAGGCGGGCGGTTCGGCGCAGACCAGCTGCACCAGTTCGGCCGCGCTGTCCTCGGGGTAGGGGGCGTGGCCCTGGACGGCCCGGTAGAGCAGGGCGCCGAGCGCCCACAGGTCGGTGGCGGGACCGATGGGCGGGGCGAGCCGCCAGTTCTCGTGCACGGGCCCGGCCTGTTCGGGCGCCCAGCGCTCGGTGACGGCGCCGACGACCGCGATCCGGGTCTGCCGGGCCCGCTCGGCGGCGAGCCGGGTCTCCGGGCCCCGGTAGCGCTCCCCCTGCGGCCCCGGCTGCTCGGGGACGGCCGCTCCGGCGGACCGCTCCGGGACGGCGGCGGTGTACCCGGCGGGCAGCGCGGGGCGGCCGGAGCCGGGCAGCACGGGGCCTCCGCCGGCCGGGACCGGCGGCGAGGCGTCCCGGGAGGCGTGCGGGCCGTCGCTCCAGGTGCCCTTGAGCATCAGGCGTGGCGGGCCCGGGACGCCGTACGGCCCCTCGCCGCCGTCCTCGTCGTCGTCCCCGTCGTCCTCGTCGTCCGCCGTCCGCGCCCACCACTGCGGGGCGGGACCGGGCCGGGTGGCCTCCGGCAGCGCGGGGACGGGAGCGGGCTCCGGGCCCGGGTCGGGGGTGGGTCCGGGCAGGGACCCGGATCCGGGGAGGGGTTCGGGTTCGGGTGCGGGCTCCGCGGGGCGCTGGGCCGGGAGCGGGCCGGTGTCGCCGCGGCGCGCGGCGGCGGCGCGGGTGGCCGCGCGATAGGCGGCGATGGCGCCCGCCCGGGCCGCCCGCAGGTCCGCGCCGGGCGGCACCGCCGGGGCCTCCGGCGGGCTCGCGGGGCGCGGGACGGGCGTCGCGGTCCCGTAGGGGTCGACGCCGTACGGGACGGGCTCCGGCGGCTCGGGGGCGGCGGGAAGCGCGACGGTGCCCTCCGGGGCGGCGTCCTCCGGGGCGACGTGCACACCGGTGTCGTACACCTCCGGCTCGTACGCGGGAGGTTCGTACGCCGGCGTCTCGTACGCCGGCGTCTCGTACACCGGAGGCTCGTACACCGGAGGCTCGTAGGTCTCGGCGTCGTACGCCTCCACCTCCTCGTACGCCTCGTACTCCTCGTGCTCCTCGTGCTCCTCGTGCTCCCGGCGCTCCTCGTACTCCTCGTGCGCCTGGTGCTGCCGGTGCTCCTCGTGCTCGGCCTCGGCGTACCCGGTCCGCTCGTCCTCGGAGTCGTACTCCGCCCCGTACGGGTCCCCCGGCCCGTACCGCTCCTCCGGCTCGTGGTGCGGGGGCTGGGCGTCCGGGTCGGGGACGGGGGCGTATCCGCAGAGGGCCTCCTCGGCGGCGCCGGCGGCGAGGCCGGTGAGGAGGACGCGGCCGTCGTCGCAGACCAGGACCGTGTGGGCGGTGATGTTGCGGTGGACCCAGCCGTGGGCGTGGAGGACGCGCAGGGCGGTGAGGACGTCCGCGGCGATCTCGGCTGCGCGGAACGGGTTGAGCGGGCCCTCGGCGAGGAACGCGGAGAGCGGGCGGGCCGCCACGTGCTCGCTGACTATCCACAGCGAGCCGGCCTCCGCGAAGACGTCGAAGACCTGGTCGAGCAAGGGGTGGTCGGGTATCTGCGCGGCGGCCTGGGCCGCCTCCATCGCCCGGCGGACGACCGGCTCGGCCGGTCTGCGGGTGGCGCCGTCCCCGTACGCCCCGGCGGGCGCGGGGCCCTCGCCGAGGACCTCGGCGTCGACGACCTCGGGGAGCGGGACCTGACGGACCCGCACCTCCTGCCCGCTGTACGTGTCGAAGGCCCGGGTCTCGACGAGTTCGACGAGGTCGCCGCCGCCGGCGGGTGGCAGCGGAAGGCGGTAGCGCTCAGCGAGCACCCTTCCCGCGTACTCGTCCACCGCGCCTCCCCCCGCGCTCCGGTCGTCCCCCGCCCCTCACGATACGGGGGTCGGTCAGTCCTTGGGGCTGAACGTGGCGAACGCCGTCTCGCGCAGCGTCCTGCACTCGGCCCCGTTCCACTCCTCGGCCTTGCAGCTGACCATGATCGAGTAGCCGTGCTTCGCGTCCACCTTGAAGCCCCGGTTGAGGACGTGGACGCGCATGCCCTTCTGGTCCCGCTCGAACTCCCAGTCCGCGACGGTCGGGTAGCCCTTGTACGAGACGGCGTCGATGCCGATGTGCCTGTAGCCGCTGCTGCTCAGGCGGACACCGCCCATGGCGGCGAGCCAGGCGGCCTTGGCGTCGTCCTTGGGGCTTGCGTTGAAGTCGACCTGGACGCGCGGGAAGCCGCCGCTCTCGCTCCATATGGCGCCACCGCTGTAGCCGTCTATGGGCCGCATGGTGAAGCCGGTGGGCATGGCCATGGAGAAGTGGAAGCGGTCGTCGGTGACGAGGGAGTAGCCGGCGGGCAGCACGGGGCCGGTGCCGCCGCTCGGCGTGGTGCCGGGCGTGCCGCCGGTCTGGCCGGTGGAGGTGCCGGGGGTGCCGGTCGTCCCCCCGGTGCCGTTCGTACCGTTCGCGCCGGTCGAACCGTCGTCGCCCGTCGCGCCGTTGTCGCCGGGCTGGGTGCCGCCCTGCTCGGTGGGGTCGCCCGAGGAGCCGCCGGTGCCGCCGCCCGTGCCGGAGCCGCCGGTGCCGCCGGCGGTGGTCCCGGCCGAGGCGTTGGTGTCCCCGCCCTTGCCCTCGTCGCCCTTGTCGCCGCCGCTGAGGGAGACGGCGAGGATGGTGCCGAGCACGGCGAGGACGGCCACCGCGGCGATGATCACCAGGGTGCGCCGGGGGACGACGTCGGTGAGCGGGGCGCGGGCCGGGGCCTGCCGGGCGCCGCCCTGCGGGGGCACCGGCCGGGACGGCTCCTTGGCCTTCTCCTTGGCGCGGTCCTTGGGCCTCGCCTCGGCCTTGGCCGCCGCGGCGGCGTTCCGCACGGAGGCGAGGGCGCCCCGCATCCGCTCGGCGGCGGGCTCGGGGGCCTTCTCCTGGGCGGCGGCCGGGGCCGCCGGGTCCCGCTCGGGGCGGGTCGGCAGCGGGACGACCCTGGTCACCTCGGGGGACGGCTCCGGCGCGGCCTCGGGCGCGTCGAGCACCGCGCGCAGCAGCACCCGGGCGCGGGCGTCGTCGAGCCGCTGCGCCGGGTCCTTGGCGAGCAGCCCGTAGATCACCTGCTCCAGCTCCGGGCCCGCGTTCCTCGGCGGGTCGACGGGCTCGGTCATGACGGCGGTGAGGGTCGCGATGGCGGAGCCCTTGTCGTACGGCGGGCTGCCCTCGACCGCCGCGTACAGCAGGCCGCCGAGCGACCACAGGTCGGCGGCGGGGCCGGGCTTGTGGCCGCGGGCGCGCTCGGGCGAGATGTACGAGGGGGCGCCGACGAGCATGCCGGTGGAGGTGATGGACGGGTCGCCCTCCACCTGGGCGATGCCGAAGTCGGTGAGGACGACGCGGCCGTCGTCGGAGATGAGGACGTTCGACGGCTTCACGTCGCGGTGCAGGATGCCCTCGCGGTGCGCGGAGCGCAGCACGTCGAGGATGGCGAGGCCGACCTCGGCGGCGCGGCGCGGGGTGAGGACGCCGTCCTCGCGCACGGCGTCGGCGAGCGACTTGCCCTCGATGAGCTCCATGACGATCCAGGGGCGGTCGTCCTCGTCGACGACGTCGTAGACGGTCACGGCGCCGTTGTTGCGGATCTTGGCGATGGCCTTGGCCTCGCGCAGGGTCCGGGTGATCAGGCGGCGCTTCTCGTCCTCGTCGATGCTGCTGGGGAAGCGGAGCTCCTTGACGGCGACGGTGCGGCCCAGGGTCTCGTCGACGGCGCGCCAGACGGTGCCCATGCCGCCGCGGCCGAGGAGGGCGCCGAGCCGGTAGCGGCCGGCGAGGAGGCGGCCCTCGGTCTCGGCGGTGCGGGAGAAGTCGCCCTTGCGGAGCCGGTCGGCCGCGGGCCGCTGCCCGTCGCCGTCCCCGGCGCCGAAACCGGCCCGCCCGGTCGACGGCTCCGTCCCGGGCACCCGCCCGCCGGCGGCCTTCCGGTCCTGGGGCGCGGCGTCCCGGGGCGCTTCGTCCACGGGCTTCCGGTCCTGGGGCACGGCGTCCTGCGGCACGGCGTCCTGAACCGCCGTGACCTCGGGCTTCGCGTCCTGGGGCGCGCCGCCGTCCGTGGTCTCCGGGGCCGTGCCGGCCTCGTCCCGTGCCGCCTCGCGCGCGGGCGGCACCTTCCCCCGTCCGCCGTCGGTGGCGGCCCCCGCGGCGACGTCCCGCCGGGGGTCCTTCGCCGTGTCCCGCGACTGCTCCGACTCCGACATGCGTCCCCTCTGCGTTCCCTGATCTCCGCCGCGTCCCCGCACTCCGCACGCCGCGACAACCCGCCCTGGAAGAGACGCCATTGTCCCTCACCTCGCGGCGGGCGGCGTCCCCGGGTCCGTACTCCGGAATGACGACGCGCCACCGCGGCCCCCGGGTTCCCTCCCGCCCCGGACGTACCGTCAGACGGAACGCCCGTCAGATCGGGACGATGTCGGGCGCACCGAGCCTGGCCGCGTCCGCCGTCAGGTCGTCGGGCTGCCGCTGGGACTCGCGCTCCGCCTCGACCCGCTTCTCGTAGTGCTCGACCTCCTTCGCGATCTGCTCCTCGTCCCAGCCGAGGACCGGCGCCATCAGTTCGGCGCACTCGCGCGCGCTGCGGGTGCCGCGGTCGAAGGTCTCGATGGAGACTCTGGTGCGGCGGGTGAGGACGTCGTCGAGGTGGCGGGCGCCCTCGTGGGAGGCGGCGTAGACGATCTCGGCGCGGAGGTGGTCGTCGGCCGCGGCGAGCGGCTCGCCGAGCGAGGGGTCCTCGGCGATCAGCGCGAGCAGTTCCTCGGCGAGGGAGCCGTACCGGTCGAGCAGGTGCTCGACGCGGACGACGTGGAGGCCGGCGCGGGCGGCGATCCCCGCCCGCGCGTTCCACAGCGCCCGGTAGCCCTCGGCGCCGATCAGGGGGGTGTCCTCCGTGACGCAGGGGGCGACCCTCCGGTCGAGGCCGTGCACGGCCTCGTCGACGGCGTCCTTCGCCATCACCCGGTAGGTCGTGTACTTGCCGCCGGCGACGACGACCAGGCCGGGCACCGGGTGGGCGACGGTGTGCTCGCGGGACAGCTTGCTGGTGGCGTCGGACTCGCCGGCGAGCAGGGGGCGCAGGCCCGCGTAGACGCCTTCGACGTCGTCACGGGAAAGGGGGGTGGCGAGCACCGTGTTGACGTGCTCCAGCAGGTAGTCGATGTCGGCGCTGGAGGCGGCGGGGTGGGCCTTGTCGAGGTCCCAGTCGGTGTCGGTGGTGCCGATGATCCAGTGCCGTCCCCAGGGGATGACGAAGAGGACGGACTTCTCGGTGCGCAGGATGAGGCCGGTGGAGGAGTGGATCCGGTCCTTGGGGACGACGAGGTGGATGCCCTTGGAGGCGCGGACGTGGAACTGGCCGCGCTCGCCGATGAGGGCCTGGGTGTCGTCGGTCCACACCCCGGTGGCGTTGACGACCTGCCGGGCCCGGATGACGTGCTCGCCGCCGGTCTCGACGTCCTGGACGCGGACGCCGACGACCCGCTCGCCCTCGCGGAGGAAGCCGACGACCCGGGCGCGGTTGGCGGCCCTGGCGCCGTAGGAGACGGCGGTGCGGACGAGGGTGAGGACGAAGCGGGCGTCGTCCATCTGGGCGTCGTAGTACTGGAGGGCGCCGGTGAGGGCGTCCTTGCGCAGACAGGGGGCGACGCGGAGGGCGCCCTTGCGGCTGAGGTGGCGGTGGACGGGGAGGCCGCGGCCGTGGCCGGAGGAGACGGACATGGCGTCGTACAGGGCGACGCCGGAGCCCGCGTACACCCGCTCCCAGCCCCGGTGCCGGAGCGGGTAGAGGAAGGGCACGGGCTTGACCAGGTGGGGGGCGAGCCGCTCCAGGAGGAGTCCGCGCTCCTTGAGGGCCTCGCGGACCAGGGCGAAGTCGAGCATCTCCAGATAGCGCAGGCCGCCGTGGATGAGCTTGCTGGAGCGGCTGGAGGTGCCGGAGGCCCAGTCGCGGGCCTCCACGATGCCGGTGGAGAGCCCGCGCGTGACCGCGTCGAGGGCGGTGCCCGCGCCGACCACCCCGCCGCCGACGACGAGCACGTCCAGCTCGGTGGCGGCCATGGCGGCGAGCGCGTCGGCGCGCCCCGCGGGTCCCAGTGTCGCTGTCCTCACGGCTGTCGCCTCCCGTCGTCCGGTGTGCGTCCTTGCGTCCCTGCGTCCGTCCCTGCGTCCTCTTGTGCCCGTGCCCGTGCGAATCGTGCGGGTGCTCGCGTCCGTGCGGGTCGTACCCGTACCCGTGCCCCGTACGGCTCGTGCCCGTGCGGGCGAGGGCCGGGCCGCTTCGCGGTCCGGCTCGCCGTTTCGATTCTGGACCGGCCCGGCCGCTTCGGCCACCGCCCCCGCGCGGACCTGTGGATAACACTCGGCGACCTTCGATCATGCAATGCCGCATAACGGTCATATTTACTCCTAGTCTGACATTGCACTCTGTTGCGTCGGCAACGGACCACGGCTACCGGGAAGGACGGCCCACTCCTCATGCCCGCAGACCTCGCCGTCATCGGCCTCGGCCACCACGGCCTCCCCCTCGCCCAGGCCGCGACCGCCGCGGGCATCGCCACCGTCGGCTTCGACACCGACCCCCGCCCGGTCGCCGAACTCGCCGCCGGCCGCCCCCCGGTCGACGGCTCCCTCACCGCCTCCGAGATCCGCCGCATGCTCTCCGCCGGCTTCCGGGCCACCACCAGCCCCGTCGAACTGGGCCGCGTCCGCACCGCCGTCCTCTGCGCCCCCACCCCGCTCTCCCCCGACGGCACCCTCGACCTCACCGCCGTCACCGACGCCGCCCGCGCGCTGGCCGCCCGGCTGCGCCCGCACACCACCGTGCTCCTGGAGTCCCCCGTCCCGCCGGGGACCACCGAGGGCGTCCTCCGGGAGCTCCTGGAGGCCGGTTCGGGGCTGCGGGCCGGCCGCGACTTCCACCTCGCGTACTCCCCCGACCGCCTCGACCCCGGCCGGTTCGACCCCCACAGCCGGCTGTCCGGCCTCGCCGGCACCCCGAAGGTCATCGGCGGCCTCACGTCCGCGTGCACCGAGTCCGCCGCCGCCTTCTACGGCCGCTTCACCGACAAGGTGGTCCGCGCGCGGGGCCCCCGCGAGGCCGAGACGGTCAAGCTCCTGGAGACCAACTTCCGGCACGTCAACATCGCCCTGGTCAACGAGATGGCGGTGCTCTGCCACGAGCTCGGCGTCGACCTCTGGGACGTCATCCGCTGCGCCGAGACCAAGCCCTTCGGCTTCCACGCCTTCCGCCCCGGTCCCGGCGTCGGCGGCCACGGCTTCCCCGTCGAGCGCCTGGGCGCCCACCGCCCGCTCCGCCTGGTCGAGCTCGCGGGCCAGGTCAACCAGCGGATGCCGCAGTACGTCGTGCAGCGCGCCGCCACCCTCCTCAACGAGCACGGCAAGTCCGCGCGCGGCGCCCGGATCCTGCTGCTCGGCATCACGTACAAGCCCGACCTCGCCGACCGCGAGGGCGCCCCCGCCGACGAGATCGCCCACCGGCTCATGGACCTCGGCGCGGCCGTCAGCTTCCACGACCCGCACGTCCCCGACTGGCGGGTGCGGGACCTGCCCGTCCCCCGGGCGGACTCCCTCTACGAGGCCGCCGCCCACGCCGACCTGACGA
The DNA here is from genome assembly GCF_014654895.1 of Streptomyces filamentosus. GTDB lineage: Bacteria > Actinomycetota > Actinomycetes > Streptomycetales > Streptomycetaceae > Streptomyces > Streptomyces filamentosus. The sequence continues at coordinate 1,895,762 of NZ_BNBE01000001.1, forward strand.
TCCTGCTCCAGCACCACCGCGTCTACGACCTCCAGGGCCTCGCGGTGAAGGCCCAGCTCCTCCTCGACACCCGGGGCGCCACCCCCGCGGGGACCGCGCACCGCCTGTAGGCCGCCCCCGCATAACGGGTGGGTCACTGTCGGAGCGGACTGCTACTCTCCGGCCCTCTCGACCGCACACCCGTGCGGCCACACCGTGGGGGGACCACACCATGAGCCAGCCCGTACCGCCGCCCGGCAACCCCTTCGCCCAGGGCGCGCCCCAGCAGCCCGACGGCCAGAACCCGTTCGGCGCCTACCCGCCGGCGCCCGCGCCCCGCCAGAACAACCTGGTCCTCGGCATCGTCGCGGCCGTCGTCGCCGCGCTGGTCACGGCCGGCGTCTACGGCGCGATCATGGGCGGCGTCGAGGTCGAGATCGGCTGGGCCGCCGTCGGCGTCGGCTTCGCGGTCGGCTTCGCCGCGGGCAAGGTCGGCGGCAGCAACCCGGTGCTGCCGGTCATCAGCGCGGTCCTCGCCCTCGGCGCCGTCTACCTCGGCCAGCTCGTCGGCATCGCGGTCTTCTTCACCAAGGAGTTCGACGCCTCCTTCGCCGACGTCTTCTTCAAGCAGTTCGGCATGCTGGTGGACCTGTGGAGCGAGACCAAGGAGCCGATGACGTTCCTCTTCCTCGCGCTCGGCCCCGTCGCGGCCTTCTCCGGCGCCAAGAAGGCCGGCCAGTAGTCGGTACGCGTACGCGTGGGGCCCCGCACCGGTCGGTGCGGGGCCCCACGCGTCCGTACGGGAGGCGCGTCAGCGGCGGTGCTGCGAGTCCGCGACGGTGACCTCGACGCGCTGGAACTCCTTGAGCTCGCTGTAGCCCGTGGTGGCCATCGCGCGGCGCAGGGCGCCGAAGAAGTTCATCGAGCCGTCCGGGGTGTGCGACGGACCGGTGAGGATCTCCTCGGTGGTGCCGACGATGCCCAGGTCGACCAGCTTGCCGCGCGGCACGTCCTCGTGGACGGCCTCCATGCCCCAGTGGTGGCCCTTGCCGGGCGCGTCGGTGCCGCGCGCCAGCGGGGAGCCGATCATCACGGCGTCCGCGCCGCAGGCGATGGCCTTCGGCAGGTCGCCGGACCAGCCCACGCCGCCGTCGGCGATGACGTGCACGTACCGGCCGCCGGACTCGTCCATGTAGTCGCGGCGGGCCGCGGCGACGTCGGCGACGGCGGTCGCCATCGGGACCTGGATGCCCAGGACGTTGCGGGTGGTGTGCGCGGCGCCGCCGCCGAAGCCGACCAGGACGCCCGCGGCGCCGGTCCGCATCAGGTGCAGGGCGGCGGTGTACGTGGCGCAGCCGCCGACGATGACCGGGACGTCCAGCTCGTAGATGAACTGCTTCAGGTTCAGCGGCTCGGCGGCGCCGGAGACGTGCTCGGCGGAGACCGTGGTGCCGCGGATGACGAAGATGTCCACGCCCGCGTCGACGACGGCCTTGGAGAACTGCGCGGTGCGCTGCGGGGAGAGCGCGGCGGCGGTGACGACGCCGGAGTCGCGCACCTCCTTGATGCGCTGCCCGATCAGCTCCTCCTTGATCGGGGCCGCGTAGATCTCCTGGAGGCGGCGGGTCGCGGTGGCCTCGTCCAGCTCGGCGATCTCGTCGAGCAGCGGCTGCGGGTCCTCGTAGCGGGTCCACAGTCCTTCGAGGTTGAGGACGCCGAGGCCGCCGAGCTCGCCGATGCGGATGGCGGTCTGCGGGGAGACGACCGAGTCCATGGGGGCGGCCAGGAAGGGCAGCTCGAAGCGGTAGGCGTCAATCTGCCAGGCGATCGAGACCTCCTTCGGGTCCCGGGTGCGCCGGCTCGGTACGACGGCGATGTCGTCGAACGCGTACGCCCTGCGGCCGCGCTTGCCGCGCCCGATCTCGATCTCAGTCACGATGTGTGGCCTTTCCCTCTATGTCTGCGCCTACCAGTATCCCCGACACACGCGCGGGGGGCGGCTCCGGCCACATGCCGGAACCGCCCCCTCACGCGCGCGGCGGACTACTTCCTGCTGTAGTTCGGCGCCTCGACCGTCATCTGGATGTCGTGCGGGTGGCTCTCCTTGAGGCCCGCCGAGGTGATCCGGACGAAGCGGCCCTTGGACTCCATCTCCTCGATGGTGGCGGCGCCCACGTAGCCCATGGTCTGGCGGAGGCCGCCGACGAGCTGGTGGACGACGGAGGAGAGCGGACCGCGGTACGGCACCTGGCCCTCGATGCCCTCGGGCACGAGCTTGTCGTCGGAGGTGACGTCGGCCTGGAAGTAACGGTCCTTCGAGTAGGACCGGCCCTGGCCGCGGGACTGCATGGCGCCGAGCGAGCCCATGCCGCGGTACGACTTGAACTGCTTGCCGTTGATGAAGAGCAGCTCGCCGGGGGACTCCTCGCAGCCCGCGAGGAGGCTGCCGAGCATCACCGTGTCGGCGCCGGCGGCGAGCGCCTTGCCGATGTCGCCGGAGTACTGGAGGCCGCCGTCGCCGATCAGCGGGACGCCCGCGGCGCGGGCGGCGAGGCCCGCCTCGTAGATGGCGGTGACCTGCGGGACGCCGATGCCGGCGACGACGCGGGTGGTGCAGATGGAGCCGGGGCCGACGCCGACCTTGATGCCGTCGACACCGGCGTCGATCATCGCCTGCGCGCCGTCGCGGGTGGCGACGTTGCCGCCGATCACGTCGACGTTCACGCTGGACTTGATCTTCGCCATCCAGCTCAGGGCGTTGCTGTTGTGGCCGTGCGAGGTGTCGACGATGAGGAAGTCGACGCCGACGGCGGCGAGCGCCTGGGCCCGCTCCAGGGCCTCGGGGCTGGCGCCGACGGCGGCACCGACGAGCAGGCGGCCCTCGGAGTCCTTGGCGGCGTTCGGGTACTTCTCCGCCTTGACGAAGTCCTTGACGGTGATGAGGCCCTTGAGCACGCCCTCGTCGTCGACGAGCGGCAGCTTCTCGATCTTGTGGCGGCGCAGCAGCTCCATGGCGTCGACGCCGGAGATGCCGACCTTGCCGGTGACCAGCGGCATCGGCGTCATGACCTCGCGGACCTGACGGCTGCGGTCGGTCTCGAAGGCCATGTCGCGGTTGGTCACGATGCCGAGGAGCTTGCCGTCGGGGGCGGTGACCGGGACGCCGCTGATGCGGAACTTGGCACAGAGGGCGTCGGCCTCGGCGAGGGTCGCCTCCGGGTGGACCGTGATCGGGTCGGTCACCATGCCGGACTCGGAACGCTTGACGAGGTCCACCTGGTTGACCTGGTCCTCGACGGACAGGTTCCGGTGGAGCACGCCGACGCCGCCCAGGCGGGCCATGGCGATCGCCATGCGGGACTCGGTCACCTTGTCCATCGCCGCGGAGAGCAGCGGGATGTTGACCCGGACGTTACGAGAGATGCGGGACGAGGTGTCGACCGCGTTGGGGAGTACCTCGGAGGCTCCCGGCAGCAGCAGCACGTCGTCGTAGGTCAGCCCGAGTGTCGCGAATTTTTCGGGCACTCCGTCGACGTTGGCAGTCATGACACCTTCCCAAATGGCCTTGATCGGTGCGGGATGTCCATGCTAACGGCCTGAAGCGGTGTCTCATTCCACGATCAAGATCAGCGGCGAGCTTTGGACCTTCGTACGTATACGAAAGGGCCGCACGAGTGGTGCGGCTCTTACTGCTCGGCCAGGGCCCGCAGCCGGCTGAGGGCGCGGTGCTGGGCGACCCGGACGGCGCCCGGGGACATGCCGAGCATCTGGCCGGTCTCCTCGGCGGTCAGCCCGACGGCCACCCTGAGGACGAGGAGTTCGCGCTGGTTCTCAGGGAGGTTGGCGAGGAGCTTCTTGGCCCATTCGGCGTCGTCGCTGAGGAGGGCGCGCTCCTCGGGGCCGAGGGAGTCGTCGGGCCGCTCGGGCATCTCGTCGGAGGGGACGGCGGTGGAACCGGGGTGGCGCATGGCGGCCCGCTGGAGGTCGGCGACCTTGTGTCCGGCGATGGCGAAGACGAAGGCCTCGAAGGGGCGGCCGGTGTCCTTGTAGCGCGGCAGGGCCATGAGGACGGCGACGCAGACCTCCTGCGCGAGGTCCTCGACGAAGTGGCGGGCGTCGCCGGGCAGCCGGTTCAGCCGGGTGCGGCAGTAGCGCAGCGCGAGGGGGTGGACGCGCGCCAGCAGGTCGTGGGTGGCCTGCGCGTCCCCTTCGACGGCGCGGTGGACGAGCGCACCGATCTCCCCCTGCCCGGCAGGCATGGGTGAGCCCATGGTCTCGTCGTCGCGCATCGCTCCATGGTGCCTTGACGCCTTTCCGTCCGTGGCACCGTGTCCGTAGTTGTGCACCGAAGCGTTATGAGCAGGTGCGCCGGGATTCATCTCTGGCGCCCTCCCCTTCCGCTCGATCGACTCGTCCCCGAGGAACTCCACACCTCAAGGATGCGGCATCGGGCGGGGAAGTGACACAGGCCCGCCCCGTCCGCCCCTCGGCGGACGGGGGTGCGGACGGGGAGACGACCGGGGTCCGGCAGGTCAGCGGACCAGTCCCCAGCGGAATCCGAGCGCGACGGCGTGCGCCCGGTCCGAGGCACCGAGCTTCTTGAAGAGGCGGCGGGCGTGGGTCTTGACGGTGTCCTCGGAAAGGAAGAGCTCCCGGCCGATCTCCGCGTTGGACCGGCCGTGGCTCATGCCTTCGAGCACCTGGATCTCGCGCGCGGTGAGGGTGGGCGCGGCGCCCATCTCGGCCGAACGGAGCCGGCGCGGGGCGAGCCGCCAGGTCGGGTCGGCGAGGGCCTGGGTGACCGTGGCCCGCAGCTCGGCGCGCGAGGCATCCTTGTGCAGGTAGCCGCGGGCGCCCGCGGCGACGGCGAGCGCGACGCCGTCGAGGTCCTCGGCGACCGTGAGCATGATGATCCGGGCGCCGGGGTCCGCGGAAAGGAGCCGGCGGACGGTTTCCACACCGCCGAGGCCGGGCATGCGCACGTCCATCAGGATGAGGTCCGAGCGGTCCGCGCCCCAGCGGCGGAGGACTTCCTCGCCGTTGGCCGCGGTGGTCACGCGCTCGACGCCGGGCACGGTCGCCACCGCACGGCGCAGCGCCTCTCGGGCGAGCGGGGAGTCGTCGCAGACGAGGACGGACGTCATGACTGACCTCCGCGGCTCTCGCAGCTGTAGCGCGTCACCTTGAGCCTCCAGGGCTGTACGTATCGTCACCTGTGCGGTTGACGCTCCCGGACACCTGCCCGATCGCTTGTTCATTCAACCGCCTCGCACTCTCAACGATGGTCACTCGAAAGAGTTACGGGTCGGACGAGGCCTTCGGCACTCCTTGTGAGGGGCCGTGCACGGAGAAGAGCGTCGCAGGTCACTTGTCCACCGTCAGAACCTATGCCCCATTTAGCGGGTTTTCTTCCCTTTTCGTGGTGTCTGTGGCTAGATTCGCAATGAGTCATATTTACATCTACATCGACAGCAGCCGGACACACCGGACCTTTTCCGAACCCGTCCAGGACCCGACCAGGACCCGCTCGGGAACCACCCACGACGCACCCAGGAGCCACCGGGATCCGAGGAGTCCCGGCCAGAGAGCCGACACCCGTCCACCCACCAACCCGTCTCGACACGGTTTCAAGGGGACTAGCGCAATGGCAGATTTCTCCCGCCTTCCCGGACCCAACGCCGATCTGTGGGACTGGCAACTGCTCGCGGCCTGCCGCGGCGTCGACAGCTCCCTGTTCTTCCACCCCGAGGGAGAGCGCGGCGCGGCACGGAGTGCGCGCGAGAACTCGGCGAAAGAGGTCTGCATGCGGTGCCCGGTCCGCGCGGAGTGCGCGGCCCACGCACTCGCCGTACGGGAGCCCTACGGCGTGTGGGGCGGCCTCACCGAGGACGAACGCGAAGAACTCATGGGACGCGCGCGCAACCGCCTGATCGCGGCGGCGCCGGCGACGGCGGTCGCCGGGCGCGCGGCACCGTCGGCGGCCACGGCCGCGACGGCCGGTCGACCGATCATGGGACGTGCATGAAGGAACGTTTCCTCCTGGACTGACGCCCCGAACCGACAGCCGCGCCGCGCGCGTGGCGGCCCGAGGACGCCCTACGCGCGCGCGGCCGCGCGGGTCAGTTCGTCGAGGGTGGCCGCGACGGCGGGGACCTGGGCCAGGTCCGGCAGGGTCAGGGCCACGATCTCGCGCTCCACGGCCGGTTCCACGGTGACGGTCCGCGCGCCCTTGGGGCGTACGGACTCGATGGCCAGTTCCGGGAGGACGGCCACGCCCAGACCCGCGCCGACCAGGCCCACCACCGCGGGGTAGTCGTCGGTGGCGAAGTCGATGCGGGGGGCGAAGCCGGCCTCCTCGCAGACGTCGACCAGCTGGCGGCGGCAGCGGGGGCAGCCCGCGATCCAGGAGTCCTCCGCCAGTTCGGCGATGCCCACCGAGCCCGCGCCGGCCAGCGGATGGCCCTCGGGGACCAGGCCCACCAGCCGGTCGGTGAGGAGCGGGCGGACCACCAGGTCGTCCCATTCGCCGGGCGTCTGGCCCCTCCCGTACCGGAAGGCGAGGGCGATGTCGCAGTCGCCCTCGCGGAGCATCTCGACGGAGCGCGGCGGTTCGGCCTCGACGAGGGAGACCCGGGTGCCGGGGTGGGCGGCGCGCAGGGCGGCGAGCGCGGTGGGGACGAGGGTGGAGCTGCCGCTGGGGAAGGAGACGAGGCGGACACGGCCCGCCCGCAGCCCGGCGATGGCGGCGACCTCCTCCTCGGCGGCGGTGAGCCCGGCGAGGATGCCGGCGGCGTGCCGGACGAGGACCTCGCCGGCCTGGGTGAGGCGCATCTCGCGGCCGGTGCGGATGAGCAGCGGGGTGCCCGCGGAGCCCTCCAGGGCCTTCATCTGCTGGCTGACGGCGGGCTGGGTGCAGCCGAGTTCGCGGGCCGCGGCGGAGAAGGAGCCGGTGGCGGCGACGGCGCGCAGGACGCGGAGGTGGCGGGCCTCGATCATGGTTCGAGCATAAGCGACTCTTGGATCCGTAAGCGAATATTCGATCAAATCTTTGAGGCTGGGAGGGAGTGTCCCCTTTACGCTGCCCCCATGACCTTGCTGAGTGTGAACGCGGGCCGGGCGAAGAGCGTCGGCTACACCGACTCCGCCTCGGGGAAGACGGGCATCGACAAGCGCCCCGTCGACGGGCCCGTCCGGATCGGGGTCCCGGGGCCGCCCGGCGTCGGGGCGAGCGGCGTCGCCGGGGACGAGGTGTGCGACCTCCGCTTCCACGGGGGCGCCGACCGCGCGGTGTACGCCTTCGCGCGCGAGGACCTGGACCGCTGGGAGGAGGAGCTGGGCCGCCCGCTGCCGAACGGCTCCTTCGGGGAGAACCTGACGCTGAGCGGCCTGGACGTGAACGGCGCGCTGATCGGCGAGCGCTGGCGGATCGGCGGGGACGTGGTCCTGGAGGTCACCGGCGGCCGGATCCCCTGCCGCACCTTCCAGGGCCACCTGGAGGAGCAGGGGTTCGACGCCAGGGGCTGGGTGCGGCGGTTCACGCGGACCGAGGCCGGTCCCGGCGCGCTGCTGCGGGTGATCGAGCCGGGCGAGGTGCGGGCCGGGGACCCGGTCGAGGTGGTGCACCGGCCGGACCACGGCGTCACCGTCGCCTTCCTGCACCGGGCCGCGACCACCGAGCGCGGGCGGCTGGCGGAGACGCTGGTGGCCGCCGAGTGGATGGAGTCCGGACTGCTGGCGCTCGCTCGTCAGTACGCGGACAAGTACAGCGGCTGAACCCCGGCCGTACGGGGGCCCGGGGGCGCGCTCCCGGGCACTACGGTTCCGGTATGACCACTGCACTGATCACGGGAGCCACCGCCGGCATCGGGGCCGCCTTCGCGCGCAGGCTGGCGGCCGACGGCCACGACGTCGTCCTCGTGGCGCGGGACCTGAAGCGCCTGCGGGAGCAGGCCACCGAGCTGCACGACCGGCACGGGGTGGAGGCCGAGGTGCTCGCCGCGGACCTCTCCGCCGAGGAGGGGATCGCGGCGGTCGAGGCCCGGCTGTCCGACCCCCGGCGCCCGGTCGACCTGCTGGTGAACAACGCGGGCTTCGGCAACAAGGGCCGGTTCCTCGACGTGTCGATGGCCGACGAGCTGAAGATGCTGACGGTGCACTGCGAGGCGGTGCTCCGGCTGACCTCGGCCGCGGCCGCCGCGATGCGGGAGCGCGGCCGGGGCGGGGTGGTGAACGTCGCCTCGGTGGCCGCCTTCGTGCCGCGCGGCACCTACGGCGCCTCGAAGGCGTGGGTCGTGCAGTTCACCCAGGGCGCGGCCCGGGACCTCGCGGGCAGCGGGGTGCGGCTCATGGCGCTCTGCCCGGGCTTCGTCCGCACCGAGTTCCACGAGCGGGCCGGGATGGGCACGGACAACATCCCGGGCTGGATGTGGCTCGACGCGGACAAGCTGGTGACGGCGGCCCTGGCCGACCTGGCGCGCGGCAGGACCCTGTCGGTCCCGGACCCCCGCTACAAGGCCCTGATGGGCGTGGTGAAGCTGGCGCCGCGCGCCCTGCTGGGCGGGGTGTCGTCGAAGGCGGGCCGGAAGTACGGCCCCCAGTAGGCCCGGGAGCACAGCCCCCGGTGGGTCCGGAAGTACGGCCCCGGCAGGCCCGGGAGCACGCCCCCGGCAGGTGCCCGTGGGGGCGTGCCCGGAGGGGCGTACCCAGGGCCGGACGGGGCGGTACTCAGGGAGGGTTGAGTACGCCGCGCCCTGTCCGGGCGCGGCCGGATGCCCGATTCTCGGGGCATGGACCGCATCTTCCGCCGCAAGGCCTCCCTCTCCGCCGCCGGCCTGCTGACGGCCCTGGTCGCGATCGCCGCCTGGGCCGCCTGGATGGGCTGGGACCAGGAGCGCGACGTGCACCCCGACGGCTCGGAGACGGGCCCGTACGAGACCTGGCAGGGCGTCGGGCTCGTGCTGACCCTGCTGCTGCCGGTGGCGTGGACGGCGGTGCGGGGGCACGGCCGGGCCGGTGCGGTCGGCACCTCGGCGGGGCTCACGATCGCCGCGTTCTACGACTGGTCGGACGACGCCAGCGGCCTCTACGCGGTCGGCACCTTCATGCTCGCGGCCGGTTCCCTCGCCGCGACCATGGCCGTCCAGGCGCTGGTCACCGCGTGGTCGGACCGCCGGGCGCTGCGTCGACGCGCGCGGAGGCACCGTCCCACCAGCTGACGTGCGAAAACGGGGTCCGGACGAGGCGGACGCGGAGTTCGGCATGGCCAGTCCCGCCGCCGGCGTTCTGGAAGAAGCCGACTACGAGTCCGAGGAGTCGCCCAGGGATTCCTCACCGATGCGAACCGGGTTCACGCCCGGTTCGTGGCCTTGGCCGTGCACCACTCGAAGACGAAGGGAGCAGCGGCGGGTTCGAGGTACAGGACATCGTCGAGAAGATCCTCAAGGCTGTGCCTGCGCAAAAGCCGCGCGAGAAGCACTCGCCCGTCAGAGGGACTGACGACCCGGACCAGCCTGCCGAGCCCGAACGGCATCCTGTCGGCGTCTTCCGCATCGGCGAGCAGCCCCTTCGCCTGTATCTCGGCAGTCGCCCGGTCGCGTTCCCCGGCCTCCGCGAGGGCAAGAACCATCGTGATCCTCACAAGGAGGGTGCCGGCATCGTCCGGGAGGGACCGGAGGAAAGCACGTGCACGGTCGTACTCGTCCTCTGCCACAAGGGCGCGGACTGTCTCTGTAAGGAGTACGGAGGCGGCCCAGTCGGACGTGTTCTTCGTCCTGGAGACGACGTCCGCGAGCAAGGCATCTCCCGCGTCCCACTCGCCGAGTGCGAAAAAAGCGCGGAGCACCCCCGGGATGCTCATGAAGGCGTAGGGCGTCTGTTCGTAGTGGGACAGTCCTTCGTCCAGACAGACACGGGCCAGCTCCTCCTCACCTGCCTTCGTGTGGGCTACCGCGATTGCGGTCCAGGCATCGACGCGGCCATGCGCCGTGGTGACCCGGCGCGCGTACGGCTCCGCTGATGCTGCATCCCCGTGCTCAGCCACGCCCTTGGCCAGTATTTCCCACAGGCCCTCCCCCGCCTGAGCTTCCAGGGCTGCCGCGAGTGCCTCCGCCTGCGTGAACAACCCTTCGCCGCAGAGGTGCTGCATCGACTGCAGCACCGCCCTGTAAGTCGCTGGACCGCCTCCGAGTCGGCGTATCAGCGTGTGGGCGCGGTCGAACTCCCCCAGCCGAACCAGGGTTTCGATCGTCGAAGCCGCATGGATCTGCCAGCCAATCGAATCGTTTTCGCCCTCGTCGGAAGCCCTCGCGAGCCCACCCCGGCCCTCGAAACCGCGCAGCAGATCACGGGCCAGGTCGTCGAACCCTCCCTTCGCCAGGGAAAGAGCGGTATGGAAGAAGTCAAGGTGTCCGGCACAGGATTCAGACCTGGCCTGACGTTCCGCATCTGCCACGACTTCCGCCGCGACAGCGGCGGCCTCAGGTGATCCAGCGCCGTCAGAGCATGCCGTCACCACACCTCGTACCAGGGCGAACCTGCCATTGCCCAAAGGGACGTCAGGCGCGATCCCACGCGCTCGGCTCAGATCACCGGAGCGTGCCAGTGCTTCGACGACGACACCCAGTGGCTCCCGCGACAGCGTCGGATACGGGGCCTGCGCACGCGCGAGGGCCTCCGCCCGATCGAAGTCGCCGGCTTCTGCCAATGCCTCCACCACGGCGCGAAGGGCCCGGTCCCTTCCCGCCGGTTCATCGAGGGAGCGGGCCAGCTCCACGGCGGTGCTTAGGCCGTCCGCTTCATCGGCCGCAGAGCGCACGGCACGACCGGCCACGACCTCACACAGGGCGGACGCCCGGGCCCCCGGGTCCTGGATCGACTCCGCGAGCGCCTGAGCCCGGTCCACCTGCCCCGCCGCCATCAGGGCCGCGACCACGTCGCACACGGCCCAGTCACGTGATTCGGGCTCGTCGAACCGCTCGGCGGCCGTCATGGCCCGCCCGTGTTCGCCTGCCTTCGCCAGCGCCTCGACCACACCGGGGAGAACGGGCGACGCGCAGAGCGCCGCCTCCATCCGGTCCAGGATCCCAGCCGCCCTTTTGTCACCGGCCCGCAGGAGAGCCGATGCGATGTGGGCCAACGGCAGCGCCTCTTCCCCGGGCCCCGCCTCTCCCGCAAGCCGAAGGGCCTCGTCGACGTCGCCCCGCTCGGCATGTCCCACGGCTGCTGTGGCCAGCAGGAGCACCCGGGCCACTATGTCCTCTTCGGTGCGGTAGAGGGCATGATCGCGCTCTCCGGACGCTCTCCACGCCCGGGACACCTCGCACAGCAGTTCCGCCCGCAGCCACGGGGCCTCCACCAGTCGAGCGCACTCGACTGCCTTGTCGTGAAAGCCGACATGGATCCACCCACGACTGACAGCTTGCAGGGCCCAATCCCGCTCGGATCCGAACGTGTCGTCAGCCTGCTCCGCAGCTTCCTGCGCGGCGCTCAACAACGCACCGGCGTCGGACCGGCGGCCGACGCGATGGAGTTCCTTCGCGACATCTACAAGCGCCAGCGCCCGCCATTCGTCAAGGACGATGCTGCGGGCGAGTCCTTCCGCCCGGTCGTACCGGCCCAGCTTCGCCCATGCCCATGGCAATGTCGGCGGAATGTTGTCACTCGTATTCACGAGCTCCTCGCGAGCGACCACGAGTCGCAGGAAGTCGAGGAAGTCCGGCACGCCCCCGTCGATAAGGGCGGCCTCCGTCGCCTCGATCTCCGTCAGGGCCGCCCGGTCCCCACCCGTCACGGCGAGGAGCCGGTCATGCCGCGCGGCGTCGAGCGCGCAGCGCCGCATCCGCCCCAGGTCTCCCGTGTCCCTCAGCAGGGAGAACCAGCCGCGCAGAAGGTACGCGGGAGTCTCCTCCGGCCAGTGCCGGGAGCCCCATCGCTCCGCCCACACATGCACAACGTCCCGGTATCGGGCCACGCCCCGCGGCCCGATCATCTCCACCGCCAGGCTCTGGAGCTCCTCGTGCGCGAGAAGGTACACCTCACCGACCCGCACGAACGTTCTACCAGTACGCGTACGCAGAAGGTCCCTGACTTGGTACTGCCCCTCCCCTGTCAGCTCCGCCAGGTCGTCCGCCGTGAGGCCACCACCCGCCGCCGTGAGCAGGCCGAGCAGGTCGCGCGGGAGGCCCCCCGCCATCAGGAGGCCCTTGAGTTCGCGCTCGGCTTCGGAGCGGATCGCACGAGCGGCCGAGGACGGAGCGAGGACCCGTACGATTCCAGGGTCCTGGAGCGGGTGATCCTCGGGGACGTCCGGCGGAAGGGGCGGGTTGAGGCGGCCGGAGACCACGACGGGGATGTCGTATGGGAGAAGTGCCGCGATCGAGTGGGCTTCAGATCCTGTCGTCACCCCCCGGTCCTCGTCGAGGCCATCGACGAGAAGGACGAGCCGTTCGCCGCGTTCGGAACAAACCTGAGCGGCCAGGGAGTACAAGTCCAGCAGGTGGGCTTCCCTGGTCGCAGGGGTGAGCATCGCCGGCAGTGCCTGGCCGGCCAGTTCCGCGAGCTGTTCGAGGACGACGTCGACGTAGGCTTCGGCGTCGCTCTGGAAGGACCAGCGGGCGGTGACGAAGAAGGGGACGACGCGCACGCCCTGGGGCGGGTGGAGGGCGAACCACGCCATCAGTGCCGTCTTTCCGGCCCATGCGTCGGCCCGCCACCACGCGTAACCTCGCCCTGCGAGACAGAAGGCGGCGAGTTCCGCCAACTCTTTCTCTCTGTCGACAAGTTGGGATGGCGCATTGATGAGGACCCGCTTGCGGTAGGCCGAGCGGACCGGTGGCCACGCGGCGGCTCCCACCACGTTGTTGTCGCCGATCACCACGTTCCCGGCACTGTTGTCGACGCTGATTCCCCGTTCCACGCCCCCATGCTGCCAGGACACCCCGATCGGCCGGACCTAAAATGGAAGGGCCCGAACCGGGCCAGGAGGCGGCCATGACCTTCGTACAGATCATCGATTGCAGGACGAGTCGGGTCGAGGAGCTGAACCGGCTCATGGACCGGTGGGTCGAGGAGACCCGGGGGAAACGGACCGCGACCCACAGCATCGTCGGGACCGACCGGTCCGACGCCTCGCACGTCGTGGAGATCGTCGAGTTCCCCTCGTACGACGTGGCCATGCGGAACTCGCAGCTGCCGGAGACCGACCGGATCTTCCGGGAGATGGTCGCCCTCTGCGACGAGATGCCGACCTTCACCGACCTGGACGTGGTCCGGGACGAGGCGCTGTACAAGGCGAACGCGCGCCAGTTGTTCGAGCGCTTCGCGGACGGTTCGGACCTGGCGCTGCTCGACGCGCTGCTCGCCGAGGGCTACCACGACCACGATCCGACGAACCCGCAGGACGCCATCGGACTGGACGCGGTCCGGCGCGAGGTGGAGGAGTGGCGCAGGGGCTTCGACTTCGGCTTCGCCGTCGACGACCAGCTCGCGGACGGCGACCGCGTGTGCACCCGGTGGACCTGGCGGGGCTCCCACGTCGGGGACTTCATGGGGCTCCAGCCGACGGGGATGGAGGTCACCATGACGGGGACCACCGTTCACCGCTTCCGCGACGACGGGAAGATCGTCGAGGGCTGGTGGCAGTACGACCTGCTCGGACTGATGAACCAGCTCGGCGCGGTCGAGCCCTGACGGCCCCGACGGCCCTGGCCGTCGGGGCCGTCTCGGGAGAGAACACCGAGGCCCGGTGTCCCCGCGCGGGGACACCGGGCCTCGGTGGTTCGGTCGGTGGCCTCAGTGGGAGTGGCCGTGACCGTGGCCGTGACCGTGGTCCGCCGGCTCCTCCTCCTTCTTCTCCACCACGAGGGTCTCGGTGGTGAGGAGCAGGGAGGCGATGGAGGCGGCGTTCTCCAGGGCGGAGCGGGTGACCTTCACCGGGTCGATGACGCCGGCCTTGACCAGGTCGCCGTACTCGCCGGTGGCGGCGTTGAAGCCCTGGCCCTTGTCGAGCTCGGCGACCTTGGAGGTGATGACGTAACCCTCCAGGCCGGCGTTCTCGGCGATCCAGCGGAGCGGCTCGACGGCGGCGCGGCGGACGACCGCCACACCGGTGGCCTCGTCGCCGGTCTTGTCGAGGTTGCCCTCCAGGACCTTGACGGCGTGGACGAGCGCGGAGCCACCACCGGAGACGATGCCCTCCTCGACCGCGGCGCGGGTCGCGGAGATGGCGTCCTCCAGACGGTGCTTCTTCTCCTTCAGCTCCACCTCGGTGGCGGCGCCGACCTTGATCACGCACACGCCGCCGGCGAGCTTCGCGAGGCGCTCCTGGAGCTTCTCGCGGTCCCAGTCGGAGTCCGTGGTCTCGATCTCGGCCTTGATCTGGGCGACGCGGCCCGCGACGTCGGCGGAGTCGCCGCCGCCGTCGACGATGGTCGTGTCGTCCTTGGTGACGGTCACGCGGCGGGCGGTGCCCAGCACGTCCAGACCGGCCTGGTCGAGCTTGAGGCCGACCTCCTCGGCGATGACGGTGGCACCGGTGAGGGTGGCCATGTCCTGGAGCATCGCCTTGCGGCGGTCACCGAAGCCGGGCGCCTTGACGGCGACGGCGTTGAAGGTGCCGCGGATCTTGTTGACGACGAGGGTGGAGAGCGCCTCGCCCTCGACGTCCTCGGCGATGATCAGCAGCGGCTTGGAGCCACCGGCCTGGATGACCTTCTCCAGGAGGGGCAGGAGGTCCTGGATGGAGGAGATCTTGCCCTGGTTGATCAGGATGTACGGGTCGTCGAGGACGGCCTCCATGCGCTCCTGGTCGGAGACCATGTACGGCGAGAGGTAGCCCTTGTCGAAGGCCATGCCCTCGGTGAACTCCAGCTCCAGGCCGAAGGTGTTGGACTCCTCGACGGTGATGACGCCGTCCTTGCCGACCTTGTCCATCGCCTCGGCGATGAGCTCGCCGACCTGCTGGTCCTGCGCGGAGAGCGCGGCGACGGCGGCGATGTCGGACTTGTCGTCGATCGGGCGCGCGGTGGCGAGGAGCTCCTCGGAGACGGCCTTGACGGCGGCGTCGATGCCCTTCTTCAGGGCGGCCGGGGAGGCACCGGCGGCGACGTTGCGCAGACCCTCGCGGACGAGCGCCTGGGCGAGGACGGTGGCGGTGGTGGTGCCGTCACCCGCGATGTCGTTGGTCTTGGTCGCCACCTCCTTCACGAGCTGGGCGCCGAGGTTCTCGTACGGGTCCTCGATCTCGACCTCGCGGGCGATCGTGACACCGTCGTTGGTGATGGTGGGGGCGCCGAACTTCTTGTCGATGACGACGTTGCGACCCTTGGGGCCGATCGTCACCTTCACCGTGTCGGCCAGCTTGTTGACGCCGCGCTCAAGGGCGCGACGGGCGTCCTCGTCGAACTTCAGGATCTTCGCCATGGGAGCGATTCAGCCCTCTCGGAAATCGTGTGGGAAAACAAACCGCGCCCCGGACGCCCGTGGAATCAGGGGGTCAGGGGCGCGGTTCAAAGCAGGTACTGCTCGTCTCTTACTTCTCGATGATCGCGAGCACGTCGCGGGCCGAGAGGACGAGGTACTCGTCGCCGTTGTACTTCACCTCGGTGCCGCCGTACTTGCTGTAGAGCACGACGTCGCCGACCTTGACGTCGAGCGGCAGGCGCTCGCCGTTCTCGAAGCGGCCCGGGCCCACGGCGAGGACGGCACCCTCCTGGGGCTTCTCCTTCGCGGTGTCCGGGATGACCAGGCCGGAGGCCGTGGTCTGCTCGGCGTCGA
The DNA here is from genome assembly GCF_014654895.1 of Streptomyces filamentosus. Taxonomy (GTDB): domain Bacteria; phylum Actinomycetota; class Actinomycetes; order Streptomycetales; family Streptomycetaceae; genus Streptomyces; species Streptomyces filamentosus. Next base: position 1,911,512 of record NZ_BNBE01000001.1, read on the forward strand.
GCGGCTGGACCACGATGCGGTCCTCAAGCGGCTTGATGGCAACCTTGGAGCTGGCGGTCGTCACGATCCGACCTCCCCCTTCGGAGATCTCGCGGGGTTAACTGTCTGGGGTCGCGACCAGCGGGATCCGTCGTCGCGGGTGCCGGACCTGCCCGTCGCTGTGTTGGCACTCTCCAGTGGGGAGTGCCAGGGCCGAGACTATGACCGCGATTAGCACTCGGTCAAGCGGAGTGCCAATTCCTCACCCCGTGGCGGCTTCCGGAGGGCACGCCGGCGCCCCGTTTCGGTCTCGATCCGGGGAACGCGCGAGCGGATCCAGGGGTTCCGTACGAAGGTGCGGGGGTGATGTCCTCCAGGCCCCGCCGGGTGCGCCCGGCCCTCGACGTCTCCTTCGCCGTGGTGGTGCTGGTGGCGGACGCCCTCTGCACGCTGATGACCATGGTCCTGGCGGCCCTGCGGAACATGGGGGCCGCCGACCCCCGGCACCCCCGGCCCGCGCCGGTCGACTGGGTGCCGGTCTGGTGGTTCGCGGGGCTCGCCGCGGTCGTGGCGGTGACCGGCTGGGCCCTGCGGAGCCACGGCTGGCGCGCGGCGGGCGGGACCCAGCTGTGCGCGGCGGGGCTGCTCGCCGCGCTGGTGGCGTTCCTCGTCCTCCGCCAGGGGACGCACCTGGGGGACGCGCCGGGGACGGTCCTAGGGAACGCGTCCCTCCGCCCTCACCGGTCCGCCGTCGGCGTCGTGGTCGCCGACGCGTTCGACGGCCTTGCGGCCGAGGCGTTCCAGCGGGTCGACGGCGGAGGCGCAGCCGGTGAGGCCGAGGAGCAGGGCGGCGGCGAGGAGCACGCCCCCCACGGACCGGCTCATACGTAGTCCTCCAGCCTGGCGACCGCGTAGCCCTTGGCCGTGATGACGTTCATCGCCCGGCGGATCATGTCGGGCATGCTGCCCTTCCAGTCCTCCTCGCCGCGGAAGTGGGTCAGGACGATGTCGCCGGGGTGCAGGTCCCGGTCCCACTCGCGCCACTCCATGTGGTCGGGGAAGGCCTCGGACGCCCAGAGCGGGACGGCTTTGACGCCGCAGGACTTGGCGGCGCGCAGGGTGTCCTCGTTGTAGTTGCCGTACGGCGGCCGGAAGAGCTCGGGGCGCTTGCCGTACTTCTTCTCGATGACGTCCTGCATGCCGCAGATCTCGCGCTTCTGCTGCGCGTAGGAGAGGCCGGGCAAGTACTTGTGGTGGAGGGTGTGGTTGTGGAGGGAGACCCCCTCCGGCCGCGACCTCTGCATCTTCGCGAAGTAGCCGTAGTCGTCGCCGATCACGTAGTCGCTGAGGAAGGCGCTGTAGGGGATGTCCAGTTCGGACATCATCCGGAGCAGCGCGGGGTCCTTCTCGGCGCCGTCGTCGATCGTCAGGAAGACGACCTTCTCCTTGGTGGGGACGGTGGTGAAGACGGGCGGGAGGCCCTCGCCGTCGGTCTCGAAGCCCTTCCGGGTGGTGATCCTCGGCTTGGTCCTCGGCGGGGCGGGGGCTTCGAGGGGGGTGAGCCTGAGGCCCCACTTCTTCGCGGCGGCGGCCCGGACGGCCCGCCGCTTCGCCAGCGCGGCCTTCTTCTCGCGGGCGAGCTGGGCGGCGGTCTTCGCGGGGGCCTGCCCGCCGGCGGCGGGGGCGGGGGCGCCCGGGGAACCGGCGGAGCCGGAGCCGGAGTCGCCCGAGCAGGCCGCGGTGGAGGCGAGCGCGGCGACGAGGAGCGCGGCACCCAGGACACGACGGGAGCGGCCTTTTGCCATCGTTTCTTCCTTTTGTCGTACGACCGGTATGGCGCCGCATCCTGTCAGCGCGACCCGCCCGCCCGGCCGCGACACCGCCGTACCGGCCCCACCGTCCCCCGCCCGGCCCACAGGGACAATGGAACGGTGACCGACCTCGCCTCCTTCGCCGCCCTGCTCTCCCCCGAGGGCCAGACGCTCCTCGCCGCCCTGCGCGACCACGACCCCGCCCAGGAGCTGGCGATCGCCTCCCGGCTGCGCCGCGACCACCCCGCCGAGCTGGTCTCGGCGGCCCTCGGGCAGGCCCGGCTGCGGCAGCGCGCGGTGGCGAAGTTCGGCGCCGAGGACGCGTACCGCATGTACTTCACGCCGAACGGCGTCGAGCAGTCCACCCGCGCCTCCGTCGGCGCCCACCGCGCGGCCCGGTTCAAGGCCCTCGGCGTCGGCAGCGTCGCCGACCTGTGCTCGGGCGTCGGCGGCGACGCGCTCGCGCTCGCCCGCGCCGGGATCTCCGTCCTGGCCGTCGACCGCGACCCGCTCACCGCCGAGGTCGCCCGCGCCAACGCCGCCGCGCTGGGCCTCTCGGACCTGGTCGAGGTCCGCTGCGCCGACGTCACCGAGATCGACACCAGCCCGTACGACGCCGTCTTCGTGGACCCGGCGCGGCGCGGCGGCCGGGGCAGGATCTTCGACCCGGAGGCGTACTCCCCGCCGCTCTCCTGGGCGGTGGAGACCGCGCGCGGGGCGCCGCGCGCGGCCCTGAAGATCGCCCCAGGCATCCCGCACGAGACCGTGCCCGAGGAGGCCGAGGCCGAGTGGATCTCGGACGGCGGGGACGTGAAGGAGGCGGTCCTCTGGTTCGGCACGGAGCCGGGCGCGCGCCGCGCGACGCTGCTGCCGTCCGGGGCGGCCCTCACCGGCCGGGGCCTGCCCGACCCGGCGGTCCGCCCGGTGGGCCGCTACCTGTACGAGCCGGACGGCGCCGTCATCCGCGCCCATCTGGTCGCCGAGGTCGCCGAGGAGCTGGACGGCGGCCTGGTCGACGCGACGATCGCCTACGTCACCTCCGACGTCCTGACCCACGTCCCGTACGCCTCGGCCTACGAGATCACCGACGAACTCCCCTTCAACCTGAAGAAGTTGAAGGCCCTGCTGCGCGAGCGGGAGGTCGGCGTGCTGACCGTGAAGAAGCGCGGCTCGGCCGTCGAACCCGAGGAGATCCGGCGGAAGGTGAAGCCCAAGGGCCCCCACTCGGCGACGGTGCTGCTCACCCGTGTCGCGGGGGCCCCGACGATGCTGATCGGCCGGCCCGTCCGGCCGGAGCCGTCCTGATCGCCCTCCGGTAATGCCCGACGGCCTTGGACAGCCCGATCAGGCCGTTGATCCAGAAGATCAGGGCGACGCCCATGCCGTACGCGACGGGGCCGCGGCCGTCCGCCGGGTCCGCCCCGGCGGGCACGGCGAAGCCCAGCCACAGCCCGAGCCCGCACAGGACGGCGGAGACCACCATCCACAGGGCGCTCGGGACGGGCCGGCGCAGCCGCGCGTCCGCCGCCCGGTCCCGGTCCAACGCCGCCCAGGCGGCGAGCCGTTCGCGCGCCAGCCGGTCCTGTCGCACCCCGCGTACGGCCAGCCAGAGGCCCGGCACCATCACCCCGGCGCCGAGGACCGAGACGACCAGCCCGACGAAGAAGGTGATCGGGTCGAGGATCGCGCCGGTGCCGAGGCCGACGAGCGTCACGCCCACCATGCCCCAGCCGAGCTGGAGCAGCAGCACCGTGCCGGCGAACAGCGCGAACCGGCCGCCGCCGAGCAGCCGTCGCCCCAGTGCGTCGAGCGCCCGCGCCCGGTCGGCGAGCAGCGCCTCCCGGTCGGGCCAGCTCCGGATCTCGGCGGGCGGGGGCGGCGGGGGCAGGGGTGCGCGCGGGGACATGGCCAGAACCCTAGGCCGTGGCCTCCCGGCCCCCCGCGCGGGCCCTCGGAGCCGTACCGGACCCCTCTGGGCACGGCCCCGTCAGACGTAGTCCTCCAGACGGGCCACCGTGAAGCCCTGTTCCTGGATCTTCCGGAGCATCGTCGCCGTCATCTCGGTCATCGTGCGGCCCTTGAGCTCGCCGGGGCCGCGGAAGTGGGCGAGGACGATGTCGCCGGGGTGGAGCTTCCGGTCGCCGCGCTGGTACTGCATGTTCTTGATCTGCATGGACTCGCGCCAGAGCACGATCGCGTCGACGCCGCACGTGCCGGCCGCCGCGCGGGTGGCCTCGTTCCAGTTGCCGAAGGGCGGCCGGAAGAGGCGGGGGGCGGTGCCGTAACGCTTCTTCAGACGCTCCTGCTGGCCGCAGATCTCGCGGCGCTGGGCCTCCTGCGGGAGGGTGCGCAGGTTCGGGTGGGTGAGGGTGTGGTTGGCGACGCCGTGGCCCTGGGCGACGAGCGGGTCGAAGTAGCCGTAGTTCCCGCTGATCACCGAGTCGGTGAGGAACATCGTGAAGGGGACGCCGAGTTCGTCCATCATCCGCACGAACCCGGGGTCCTTCTCGGCCCCGTCGTCGATCGTGAGGAAGACGACCTTCTCCCGGGTGGGGATGTCGCTGATCACCGGCACGGGCCCGCCCGGCGCCCGCTTCACCGGCTTGACGGCGGGCGGGGCGGGCGGCGCGGCCAGGGGCTCCAGCCCCCACTTGCGGTACGCGGCGGTCCGGGCCGCCCCGGGGGCGGGGGCCGGTTCCGGCGGGGCGGCCCGCCGCTCCGTGGCGGGGGCCGCCGGGGGCGTCGCCGGGGCCGGCGGCGGGGTCGCGGCCGTGCAGCCCGTCATCAGGAGCGTCACCGCGGTCAGCGCCGCCCACATCACGATCTGCTTCTTCACGGGCTGTGGGATGCCCGATCAGATCGAAAGGTTGCCCGATCGGCGAACTCTTTCGCCTGTTCGACCGATCACTCGACCGCTTCGAAGCGCCAGCGGTGCACCGGACGGGTGATCAGTCCGGCGTCCGGCTCCGGCAGCTCGGGCAGCTCGGCGCCGAGCTCCTCCGCGTCCCACCAGGTGAGGACGAGGACCCGGTCCTGGGGTGCGCGGAAGACCTCCCGGCGCAGCGGCTCGCGGGCCAGCTCCCGGGCCCTGGCCCGGGCCCACTCCAGGAGCTCGGGGCCCCGGTCCTGCACGGCCCGGGCCTCCCACATCAGCGTGACCCTCACGAGTACAGGTTCTCCTTGCTGACCTCGTGCACGTGGTCGTGGTCGTGGGAGTGCCCGTGGGCGCCGGGGACGTGCGGGTCGGTCACCGGCAGCGAGGAGTCCGCCGACAGCTCCAGGTCGGAGGGGGTGCGGTTGCGGGCGACCATCTCGGCGCCGAGCGCGGCGACCATGGCGCCGTTGTCGGTGCACAGGCCCGGCCGGGGCACCCGGAGCCGGATCCCGGCCCGCTCGCAGCGCTCCTGGGCGAGCGCCCGCAGCCGCGAGTTCGCGGCGACGCCGCCGCCGATCATCAGGTGGTCGACGCCCTCGTCCTTGCAGGCCCGGACGGCCTTGCGGGTGAGGACGTCGACGACGGCCTCCTGGAAGGAGGCGGCCACGTCCCGGACCGGCACCTCCTCGCCGGCCGCCCGCTTGGCCTCGATCCAGCGGGCCACGGCGGTCTTGAGGCCGGAGAAGGAGAAGTCGTACGCGGGGTCCTTGGCGCCGCTCAGGCCGCGCGGGAACGCGATGGCGGCCGGGTCGCCCTCCCTGGCGAGCCGGTCGATGACCGGCCCGCCGGGGAAGCCCAGGTCGAGGACGCGGGCGATCTTGTCGAAGGCCTCGCCGGCCGCGTCGTCGATGGTCGCGCCCATGGGGCGGACGTCGGAGGTGATGTCGGAGGACAGCAGCAGCGAGGAGTGCCCGCCGGAGACCAGGAGCGCCATCGTCGGCTCGGGCAGCCGGCCATGCTCCAGCTGGTCCACGCAGATGTGCGAGGCCAGGTGGTTGACGCCGTACAGCGGCTTGCCGAGGGCGTAGGCGTACGCCTTGGCGGCCGAGACACCGACGAGGAGCGCGCCCGCGAGGCCGGGGCCCGCGGTGACCGCGATGCCGTCGAGGTCCTTCGGGGAGATCCCCGCGGTCCTCAGGGCCCGCTCGATCGTCGGGACCATCGCCTCCAGGTGGGCCCGGGAGGCGATCTCGGGCACGACGCCGCCGAAGCGGGCGTGGGTGTCGACGCTGGAGGCCACGGCGTCGGCGAGGAGGGTGGTCCCGTGGACGATGCCGACGCCGGTCTCGTCGCAGGAGGTCTCGATGCCGAGCACCAGCGGTTCGTCAGCAGCCATCAGATCTCAGTCCCAGTTCCTTGAACGATAAGTCGCATCACGAGCGCGTCGACGTTGCCCGGCTGGTAGTAGCCGCGCCGGAAGCCGATGGGCTCGAAGCCGAAGCGCTCGTACAGCTTCTGCGCCCGGGTGTTGTCCACGCGCACTTCGAGCAGGACCTCGTCGCACTCGAAGGCGGTGGCGTGCTGGAGCAGGTCGGTGAGGAGCCGGGCGCCGAGCCCGGTGCCCCACTGCGCGCGGGAGACGGCGATGGTCTGCACGTCGCCGAGCCCGCCGGCGGCCGCCAGGCCCGCGTAGCCGGCCAGCTCCCCGGAGGGGGCCTCGGCGACGACGTACCGGCGGGTGGCGCGGGGGCCGCGCGCGTGCGCCAGCTCCGACCAGAACATCCCCTCGGACCAGGCGTCCTCGGGGAAGAGGTCCGCCTCCAGGGCGAGCACCTCCGGCAGGTCCCACCAGCGCATCTCGCGCAGGACGGCCTCGCCGGTCACGGCCTGGCCGCTCACTTGGGGGTGACCACCTTGTAGTTCTTCGGCACCTGCGCGTCGGGCCGCCGCAGGTACATCGGGGCGGGGTCGAGGAAGCCGTCCCCGCCGGCCGCCAGCCGCTCGGCGGCGAGCGCGGCGAGCGCCCCGGCCGACTGGTGCTCGGGGCCGCGGGCGTCGGGGAAGGAGTCCGGGTAGAGCAGGGCGCCCGCGCCGACCACCGGCAGTCCGGCGAGCCGCTCGGCGACGTCGGCGGGCCGGTCGACGGAGGCGTCCGTCACCCGGGTCCTGGCGTCGTCGTAGCGCGCCCAGTAGACCTCCTTGCGGCGCGCGTCGGTGGCGACGGCGAAGGGCCCGTCGATCCCGGCGGCGTACGCGAGGCCGTCGAGGGTGCACAGGCCGTGCACCGGCACCCCGCCGAGGGCGGAGGAGAAGGCGGCGGCGGTGACGAGGCCGACCCGCAGGCCGGTGTAGGGCCCCGGGCCGACGCCGACCACGATCCCGGTCACCGCGTCGAGCGCGGTGCCGGCCTCCTTGAGGACCCGGTCGACGGCGGGGAGCAGGAGCTCCCCGTGGCGGCGGGCGTCGACGCGGGTCGACTCGGCGACGACGGCCGTGCCGTCGTGGAGGGCGACGGTGACGGCGGGGGTGGCGGTATCCATGGCGAGCAACAGCACGCGAACAGCCTACGGCGCCACGGGAGGGCGATGCGGCGCGCGGCCGTTCGGGAGCCCGGCTGCTACCGTCAGGCGCGATGGCTCGTCAGGCACGGCACGTACGTACGAAGAGGTGGAGACGGTGGCAAGGAGCAGCTCGGGATTCGTGGCCGGGCTCACGGCGGCGGCCGTAGCCGCGGTCGCCTTCCTCGCCTACCAGGCGTCGGCGAGCGTGCCGGCGGACCTCGCGGAGCGGCCCGCGGCGACCGGGACGGCCGCGCCCTCGGCGTCGGCGTCGGCGGGCACCGGGACGGGCGCGAAGAAGCCCGCGAAGGACCCGCTGGCGGTGCCGGCGGCGTCGGGCACGGGCGAGCGCGTGGTGTACGGGCTGAAGGACCGCCGGGTGTGGCTGGTGGACGGGAGGAACAAGGCCGTCCGCACCTTCACGGTGATGCCGAGCTCGGTGAGCCCGGAGCCGGGGGCGTACGCGGTGACGTCCCGGTCGAACTCGGTGCGCGGCTCCGACGGCGTGCAGATCGAGCACGTGGTCCGCTTCGCGACGGTGGAGGACGTGACGGTCGGCTTCAGCGCGGCGGTGGACGGCTCGATGCCGTCGCCCGACCCGGCGCGGCGGACCGGCGGCATCCGGATGAAGCGGGCGGACGGCGACGCGATGTGGACCTTCGCGTCGATCGGCGCGAAGATCGTCGTCGTCTCCTGAGCCCGTCCGGGCCGGGGATTCCCCCGCGCCCGGTCCTGCCCGCGCCCGTGCCCGAGTGCCGCGCGGGCCTGCCCGTGCCCGGGGCCCGCCGTTTCGGAAGGCCCCGGCGCTTCCCCCGTACGGGCTACGCCGCTTCGTCCCTGAGGTCCTCCTCCGGCTCCTCCCCGGCGGGCGCGAGGTCGCGCCGCGGCGGGGTGGAGACGGCACTGGCCGCGGCGCAGGAGGCCAGCAGCTCGCTCATCGAGACGTGCTCCTCGGTGCGGTCGCCGTCACGCTCCGGCATCTGCGTCGCCATCCATGCCTCCCGTGGGTTAGGTACACCTAACCAGCTCGTGCCTCCATGTCACCACGCGGCGGAGCGGCGGCGCAACATTTTCCCGACATGCTGTCGGAACGTACGGGGGTTCACAGCAGTTCCAGGTCCTCCCCGGCCCAGCGGTCCCCGACGCCGCGCAGCACGACGGTGCGGCGGTCGTCGTCCGTGTCGCCGGTGACGCGGTGGATGAGCAGGTGGAGCCGGTCGTCGGTCAGTTCCTCGACCTTGCCGTCGCCCCACTCCACGACCACCACGGACTCGGGCAGCGAGACGTCGAGGTCGAGGTCCTCCATCTCGTCGAGGCCGCCGCCGAGCCGGTAGGCGTCGACGTGCACCAGGGCCGGGCCGCCGGTGAGGGAGGGGTGGACGCGGGCGATGACGAAGGTCGGCGAGGTGACCGCGCCGCGCACGCCCAGGCCCTCGCCGAGGCCGCGGGTCAGCGTGGTCTTCCCGGCGCCGAGCTCGCCGGTGAGCATGACGAGGTCGCCGGGGCGGAGGATCTTCGCGAGCCGGCGGCCGAGCTCCTGCATCTGTTCGGGGGAGTCGACGGAGAGGGTGGCGCCGGAGACGGGCGGGTGCGCTGCTTCCATGCCCGCCAACCTATCCGTTGTCCGGACCCTCCCCGGCCCTGGCCAGCAGGGCGGTGAGGGCCCCGGTGACGGCGTCGGGGCGTTCGAGCATCACCAGGTGGCCGGTGCCGGGCACGAGGAGCAGTTCGGCGCCGGGCAGTTCGGCGGCGATGGCCTCGGTGTGCGAGGCGGGGGTGACGAGGTCCAGGTCGCCGGCGAGGGCCAGCGTGGGCAGGCCGCGGAGGGCGCCGAGGGCGGGCAGCCCGTCGTGGGCGGCGAAGGCCGGGTAGAAGGCGGCGACCACGTCGACCGGGACGGACTCGATCATCCGCTCGGCGAAGCGGACGACGGCCGGGTCCACGTCCGGCGACGCGAAGGAGTACTTCTTCACCAGCCCGGCGAAGAGGTCGGCGGTGGCACGGCGGCCCCTCTCGACCAGCGCGGCCTGGGAGCCGAGGGCCCGCAGCACGCCGGGCAGGACCCTGCGGACGGCCTGGACGCCGGCGGGCGGCAGCCCGTACGAGACCTCCTCCAGGCGGCCCGCGGAGGTGCCGACGAAGGCGACGGCGGCGACCCGGTCCCGGACGAGCTCCGGGTACCGCCCGGCGAGCGCCATGACCGTCATCCCGCCCATGGAGTGCCCGACGAGGACGAGCGGCCCCTCGGGCGCGGCGGCGTCGACGACGGCCTTCAGGTCGCGGCCGAGGCGGTCGATGGTGACCGGCTCCTCCGGGCCCCGCTCGGACCGGCCGTGGCCTCGCTGGTCCCAGAAGACCGTCCTGACCCGGCCGCGCAGGGCGGCCCGCTGGTAGTGCCAGGAGTCCTGGCTCAGGCAGAAGCCGTGGGAGAAGACGACGGTGACCGGCGAGCCGGGCACCTCGTCGGTCTCGTACGCGAGGACCGTGCCGTCGTCGGCGAGCGCGCGGCCCGGGGTGCCGCGCAGGGTGCCGTACGGGCCGGTGGAGTCCAGGGCGAGCCGGGCCTTCTGGCGGACCGAGCGGCCCACCGTGAGCCGTTCGAGCGCCACGCCCGCCGCGGCGCCCGCGGCGAGCACGCCTATCGCGGCGCCCGCGATCCCCGCGCGCCTCAGGGCCCCGCCCCCGCCCGTCTCCCCCACGGCCGGCTACTCCCCCACGTACACGCGCGGCACGCGCGCGCCGATCCGGGTGACGATCTCGTACGCGATGGTGTCGGCGGCCACCGCCCAGTCCTCGGCCGTGGGCTCGCCGCGCTCGCCCGAGCCGAAGAGGACGGCCTCGGTGCCGGGCTCGGGCCGGTCGCCGCCGAGGTCGACCACGAACTGGTCCATGGCGACCCGGCCGGCGACCGTGCGGACCTTGCCGTCGACGAGGACCGGGCCGCGGCCGGAGGCGTGCCGGGGGACGCCGTCGGCGTAGCCCACCGGGATCAAGCCGAGGGTGGTCTCGCCGCGGGTGACGTAGTGGTGGCCGTAGGAGACGCCGTGGCCGGGCGGGACCTCCTTGACCAGGGCGACGCTCGCCTTCAGCGACATGACGGGGCGCAGGCCCAGTTCGGCCGAGGTGCCGAGTTCGGGGGCGGGCGAGACGCCGTACATCGCGATGCCCGGGCGGACCAGGTCGAAGTGGCTCTCGGGCAGGGTGAGGGTGGCCGGCGAGTTGGCGATGTGCCGGACCTCGGGCTCGATCCCGGCCTTCTCGGCGTGGTCGAGCATCGCGCGGAAGACGTCGAGCTGGGCGGCGATCGAGGGGTGTCCCGGTTCGTCCGCGCAGGCGAAGTGGGACCAGAGGCCGGTGACCTTGACCAGGCCCTCCTTCTCGGCCTCCAGGGCGGCGGCGACCAGGGCCGGCCAGTCGGCGGGCTGGCAGCCGTTGCGGCCGAGGCCGGTGTCGGCCTTGAGCTGGATGCGGGCCGTGCCTCCGGTGCGGCGGGCGGCGGCGGTGACCTCGTCGAGGGCCCAGCGGCCGCTCACCGCCATGTCGAGCCCGGCCTCGATGCCGGCGTCCCACGGGTCGCCGGGGGTCCACAGCCAGCACATGACGGGGACGTCGGTGATCCCGGCGGCGCGCAGGGCCAGCGCCTCGTGCGGGGTGGCGGTGCCGAGCCAGTCGGCGCCCGCGTCGAGGGCGGCGCGGGCGCAGCGCTCGGCGCCGTGGCCGTACGCGTCGGCCTTGACCACGGCCATGATGCGGACGTGGGGGGCGACCCGGGCGCGCAGCGCGCGGACGTTGGCGCGCAGCGCTCCGAGGTCGATCTCGGCGCGGGCTCGGCGGGGCGGCGGCGGTGTCTCAGTCATCGCGCCCAGTCTCTCAGGTGGTCACAGCCCCGGCCGCTTGCCCCAGATGTAGACCCGGTCACCCTTGCGGAGGACGGACCAGAGCTTCTCGGCGTTCTTGTAGGTGAGGTTCACGCAGCCGCGGCTGCCGGTGGGGGTGGCGATGGCCCCGTAGACGGCGTGGAAGGCCTGGCCGCCGTCGAAGAACTGGGAGAACGGCATGGGCGTGTCGTAGATGGTGGACCAGTGGTCCTTGTGGCGCCAGTAGACGGTGTGCCAGCCGGTGCGGGTGCGGTAGCCGGCGCGGCCGCTGCGGATGTTGACCACGGGGTACGTGAGCTTCCGGCCCTTCTGCACCCACATCAGCTCGCGGTTCAGGTCGACGCAGGCGACCGGGTGGGAGCGGACGGGGCACTTCCCCGCGGCGTCGGGGTTCTTCCGCGCGGCGAGGAGTTCGAGGCGGCCCCAGGTGACGGGTCCGGCGTAGCCGTTGGCGGGCTTGATCTTCTGCCGGACCTGGAAGGCGCGGATGGCCTTGCAGTCGGAGGCGGACTGCTTCCCGTCGACCGCGAGCTTCAGGAGCCGCTCGACCTGCCGCTGGTAGAGGCCCTTCTGGGCGGTGCAGGCGGCCTTGGCGGCGTTGCGCGGGAGGTACTCGACGAGTTCGTCGACCTCCTCCTCCGGTTCGGGGACGGGCACCTCCCCGTCGGGCTGCGTCGGGGGCAGCACCTGGTCGGGGGTGTCCATGGGGTACTCGGGGTGCCCGGCGCCGGCGATGCCGGGGACGAGGACGTCGGGCGCGGGCTCCTCGGCGGGGGCGGGGGCGGCGCCCGCCGCCAGGAAGGCCGCGGCGAGCAGGGGCGGCAGGATGCGGTCTCTCCATCTGGTCACCGGTCCATCCGAACCCGCCCCCGCGGGGCCCGGCGCGCGCTGGCCCCCGCCCGGAGCAACGGCGTTGCGCCGACCGGGGGCGTGGGGGGTTCAGGGCTCGCGGACGTCCTGCCAGGCGGCGCGCAGCGCGTCGGCGACCTCGGTGGCGGTGATCGGCCCGCTGCCCGCGGCGGCCCGGCGGGCGGCGAGGCCGTGCAGGTACGCGGCGCAGGAGGCGGCGTCGAGGGGGGCGAGCCCGGCGGCGAGGAGGGAGCCGGCCAGTCCGGAGAGGACGTCGCCGGAGCCCGCGGTGGCGAGCCAGGGGGTGCCGGTCGGGTTGACCCGCACCGGGCCGGTGCCCCCGGGGCCGCAGACGAGGGTGGTGGAGCCCTTGAGGAGGACGGTGGCGCCGTAGCGGCCGGCGAGTTCGCGGACGGCGGCGAGCCGCCGGGCCTCCACGTCCTCCCGGGCGGTGCCGAGGAGGGCCGCCGCCTCGCCGGCGTGCGGGGTGAGCAGGGTGGGCGCGGACCGGCCGCGCACGGCCTCCGGGGTGACGTGGCGCAGGCCGTCGGCGTCGACGAGGACGGGCACGTCGGCGGCGAGGACCTCGGTGACCGCGACCCGTGCGCCGGGGCCGTCGCCGAGGCCGGGGCCGACCGCCCACGCCTGGACGCGGCCGGCCTTCTCCGGGGGTCCGGGGTGCACCAGGGTCTCCGGGTGGGCCGCGATGACCGCCTCGCGGGCGGGGCCCGTGTACCGGACGGCTCCGGCGCCTCCGCGCAGGGCGCCCGCGACGGCGAGGACGGCGGCGCCGGGGTAGCGCTCGGAGCCGGCGACGATGCCGAGGACCCCCCGCCGGTACTTGTCGCTCTCCGCGCCCGGCGCGGGCAGCAGCCGGGCCACGTCCTGGTGCTGGAGGGCTTCGAGTCCGGGCACCGGGGGCAGCTGCGGGCCGATGCCGATGTCGACGAGCCGCAGGGCGCCCGCGTACTCCCTGGCGGGGTCGACGAGCAGGCCGGGCTTGTACGTGCCGAAGGTGACGGTGACGTCGGCGCGCAGTGCCTCGCCGGTGACTTCGCCGGTGTCGGCGTCGACGCCGCTGGGCAGGTCGACGGCGACCACGACCGCGTCGGAGCCGCGCGCGGCGCGGGCGACGGGGACGGCCTCGGGGCGCAGTCCGCCGCGTCCGCCGATGCCGGTGATCCCGTCGAGGACGAGGTCGGCGGCGGCCAGCGCCTCGTACGGGTCCTCGGTGACGTGTCCGCCGGCCGCCCGGAGGGCGGCGAGCCCGGCGCCGTGGGCGCGGGCGCCGAGCAGCACGGCGGTGACCCCGGCGCCGCGCCGGGCGAGCCGGGCCCCGGCGTGGAGGGCGTCGCCGCCGTTGTCGCCGCTGCCGACGAGGAGGACGACCCGGGAGCCGTACACCCGCCCCTTGCCGAGCAGCGAGCAGCAGACGGCGGCGAGCCCGGCGGCGGCCCGCAGCATCAGCGCGCCTTCGGGCAGCCGGGCCATCAGCGCGGCCTCGGCGGCCCGGACGGTCTCCACGGAGTGAGCGGTACGCATGGGGAGCAGTCTGCCCCAGGAAGGGGTGGCCCGCCCGGAGGAACGGAGGAGGAGCGGACGCGTGCGCGGCTCACCCTTCCCCCATCAATAAACTTAGGATAGGCTTACCTAAGAAACTCGCGCGGCACACGTCTCACGCCGGCCCTGGCGGCCGCGCGGTCACGAGGACGGGGCCCGGTACCGCCTCCCCGCGGCCGGGCCCCGTCCTCGTCCCCGTACGACGTCCCCGGACGCCGGACGCCGTTCCCGCGCGCCGGACCCCGTACCCCTACGACGTGCCCACGGCCGGGCCCCGTACCCGCACGGCGTCCCCGTTCCCCGGCCCTCACCCCTCCGCGATCACCACCGCCGAGGCCACCCCCGCGTCGTGGCTCAGCGACAGGTGCCAGCTCCTCACGCCCAGCTCGGCCGCGCGCGCCGCCACCGTGCCGCGCACCCGCAGCCGGGGCTGCCCGGTGGACTCCGCGTACACCTCGGCGTCCGTCCAGTGCAGGTTCCCCGGCGCGCCCAGCGCCTTCGCCAGGGCCTCCTTGGCGGCGAAGCGCGCCGCCAGGGAGGCCGCGCCCCGGCGCTCCCCGCTCGGCAGCAACAGCTCCTCCCGCACGAAGAGCCGCTCCAGGAGCGCGGGCGTCCGCTCCAGCGACGCGGCGAACCGGTCGATCTCCGCCACGTCGATCCCCACCCCGATGATCATCTGCTTCCTCACTCCACCGTCACGGACTTGGCCAGGTTGCGCGGCTGGTCCACCTCGTTGCCCCGCGCGGTGGCCAGCTCGCAGGCGAAGACCTGGAGCGGCACCGTCGCCACCAGCGGCTGGAGCAGCGTGGGCGTGGCCGGGACGCGGACCAGGTGGTCGGCGAAGGGCACGACGGCCTCGTCGCCCTCCTCCGCGATCACGATCGTGCGGGCGCCGCGGGCCCGGATCTCCTGGATGTTGGAGACGATCTTGTCGTGGAGGACCGAGCGCCCCTTGGGCGAGGGCACCACGACGACGACCGGCAGGTCCTCCTCGATCAGCGCGATCGGCCCGTGCTTCAGCTCGCCCGCCGCGAAGCCCTCGGCGTGCATGTAGGCGAGCTCCTTCAGCTTGAGGGCGCCTTCGAGGGCGACCGGGTAGCCGACGTGACGCCCCAGGAAGAGGATCGTGTCCTTGTGCGCGAGGGACCGGGCCAGCGCCCTGACCGGCTCCATCGTCTCCAGGACCCGCTCCACCTCCTCCCCGATCCGGGCCAGCTCGCGGACCACCGCGCGGATCTCGTCGCCCCACTTGGTGCCCCGCACCTGCCCCAGGTAGAGGGCGAGGAGGTAGCAGGCGACGAGCTGGGTGAGGAACGCCTTCGTGGAGGCCACCGCGACCTCCGGACCGGCGTGCGTGTACAGCACGGCGTCGGACTCGCGCGGGATCGTCGACCCGTTGGTGTTGCAGACCGCGAGGACCTTGGCGCCCTGCTCGCGGGCGTGCCGCAGCGCCATCAGGGTGTCCATGGTCTCGCCGGACTGCGAGATCGCGATCACCAGCGTCCGCTGCCCCAGGATCGGGTCCCGGTAGCGGAACTCGCTGGCCAGCTCGACCTCGCACGGGATCCGGGTCCAGTGCTCGATGGCGTACTTGGCGATCATCCCGGCGTGGAAGGCGGTGCCGCAGGCCACGATGACGACCTTGTCGGCCTCGCGGAGCACCGCGTCCGGGATCCGCACCTCGTCCAGGGTGAGCCGCCCCGAGCCGTCGATCCGGCCGAGGAGCGTGTCGGCGACCGCCTTCGGCTGCTCGGCGATCTCCTTCAGCATGAAGTGGTCGTAACCGCCCTTCTCGGCGGCGGAGGCGTCCCAGTCGACGTGGAAGGCCCGGACGTCGGCGGGCGCGCCCTCGAAGTCGGTCACGGCGACGCCGTCCCGGCTCAGCTCGACCACCTGGTCCTGGCCCAGCTCGATCGCGGACCGGGTGTGGGCGATGAAGGCGGAGACGTCGGAGGCGAGGAAGTTCTCGCCCTCGCCGACGCCGACGACGAGCGGCGAGTTCCGGCGGGCGCCGACGACCACGTCCGGCTGGTCGGCGTGCACGGCGACCAGGGTGAACGCCCCGTCGAGCCGCCGGCACACCAGCCGCATCGCCTCCGCGAGGTCGCCCGCGGAGGAGAACTCCTCCGCCAGCAGATGGGCGACGACCTCGGTGTCGGTCTCCGACAGCAGGTCGTGGCCGCGCTCGGCCAGCTCCTCGCGGAGGGCGGCGAAGTTCTCGATGATCCCGTTGTGCACCACCGCGACACGCCCGGCGTTGTCGAGGTGCGGATGGGCGTTGGCGTCGGTGGGACCGCCGTGGGTGGCCCACCGGGTGTGCCCGATGCCGACGGAGCCGCCGGGCAGCGGCCGGTCGACGAGTTCCTTCTCCAGGTTGACGAGCTTGCCCGCCCTCTTCGCGGCGGCGAGCCCGCCGTCCGCGAGCACGGCGACCCCGGCCGAGTCGTACCCGCGGTACTCCAGCCGCTTCAGCCCCGCGACCACCACATCAAGCGCCGACTGCCCGCCGACGTACCCCACGATTCCGCACATGACGGCAGCCTACGGCCGGACACCGCCCCCGTCCCGGACCCCGCACGGGAGTCGGGCAGACGCCGTCAACCGTGCGGCACGTGACCCACCCCACGACCCACGGCACCCGGCGACCCGGGACAATGTCCCTGTGATCACCTCGCCGCCACGAAGCGCCCACGGCAACGGAGCCGGGAACGGAGGGGCCTCCCGCAGGTCCTCCGAGCCGACCCCGTACGTCGACCTCACCCGCGCGGAGTGGAGCGCCCTGCGCGACAAGACCCCGCTCCCGCTCACCGCCGACGAGGTCGAGCGCCTCCAGGGCCTCGGAGACGTCATCGACCTCGAAGAGGTCCGGGACATCTACCTGCCGCTCTCCCGGCTGCTCAACCTGTACGTGCAGGCCACCAGCGGTCTGCGCGGCGCCCTCAACACCTTCCTCGGCGAGAGCGGCGAGCAGCGCGGCACCCCCTTCGTCATAGGGGTCGCCGGCTCCGTCGCGGTCGGCAAGTCGACCGTGGCCCGCCTCCTCCAGGCGCTCCTCGCCCGCTGGCCCGAGCACCCGCGCGTCGAGCGGATCACCACCGACGGCTTCCTCTACCCGATGGAGGAGCTGAAGGCGCGCGGCCTGATGTCCCGGAAGGGCTTCCCCGAGTCGTACGACCGGCGGGCCCTCACCCGCTTCGTCGCCGACGTCAAGGCGGGCAAGGAGGAGGTCACCGCCCCGGTCTACTCGCACCTCATCTACGACCGGGTGCCCGGCGAGCAGCTCGTCGTGCGCCGCCCCGACATCCTCATCGTCGAGGGGCTGAACGTCCTCCAGCCGGCACTGCCCGGCAAGGACGGCAGGACCCGGGTGGGCCTCGCCGACTACTTCGACTTCTCGGTGTACGTCGACGCCCGCCCCGAGGACATCGAGGGCTGGTACCTCAACCGCTTCCGGAAGCTGCGCGAGACCGCCTTCCAGGACCCGTCCTCGTACTTCCGGCGCTGGACGCAGGTCTCCGAGGAGGAGGCCCTGGACTACGCCCGCACGATGTGGCGGACCGTCAACAAGGTCAACCTGCTGGAGAACGTGGCGCCGACCCGCGGCCGGGCCACCCTCGTCGTCCGCAAGGGCCCCGACCACAAGGTGCAGCGCCTGAGCCTCCGCAAGCTCTGAATCCGGCGCCCGCCTCCGTAAGCTCGGGGCATGCTGCATCTTCGGATGATCGTGCCCCCGGACCGCACGGAGGCGGTGACCGGCCTCATCGGCTCGACGGTCGGCACCACCCACGTGGTGGTGCTGCCCGGCGCGGCCCTGGACCCGGCCGGCGACGTCGTGATGTGCGACGTCGCCCGCGAGGCCGGGGACGAACTCCTCCACGGGCTGCGGGCCCTGAAACTCGATCAGGACGGCTCGATCGCCGTCGAGAACATCGACCTGTCGATGTCGGAGCGGGCCGACGCCGCCGAGGAGGACGCTCCCGGCGAGGGCGCCGACGCGGTGCTCTGGGAGCAGCTGGCGACCGCCACGCACGAGGAGTCGACGCTCTCCTTCACCTACCTCGCCTTCATGCTCCTGGCGACGATGATCGCGGCCTGCGGCGTGGTCCTCGACAACGCGATCCTGATCGTGGGCGCGATGGCGGTCGGCCCCGAGTTCGGCCCGCTCGCCGGGGTGTGCACGGCGATCGTGAAGCGGGCGCCGCGGCTCGCGGTCCGCTCGCTGCTCGCGCTGCTCGTCGGCTTCCTGGCGGCGATCCTGGCCACCACCCTGTTCAGCCTGCTCATGGACCGGATGGGGCTGTTCAGCGTGGAGATGCTGGACGGGGAACGCCCCCAGACCTCCTTCATCTGGCAGCCGGACCCCTTCTCCTTCGTGGTGGCGGTCCTCGCCGGCGCGGCCGGCACCCTGTCGCTGACCTCCTCGAAGGCGGGCGCCCTGGTGGGCGTGGCGATCTCGGTGACGACGGTCCCGGCGGCGGCCAACGCCGCGGTGGCCCTCGGCTACGGCGAGGTCGGCCAGACCCTCGGCTCGGTCCAGCAGCTCCTGCTGAACCTCCTCGGCATCATCCTGTCCGGCACCCTGACGCTCCTCGTCCAGAAGTGGCTGTGGCGGACCCAGCGCGGGAAGCTGAAGCGCCGGCTGCGCAGGGGCTGACCCGGGCCCCGGTACGGGAAGGGCCCCGCCGCACCGGAGTGCGCGGGGCCCTTCCCGTACCGCTCGAAGGGCTCTAGCCCAGCGCGGACTTCACCACGTCGGCGAGGCGCTGCGCGACCGAGCGGGCCTGCTCGATGTCGGCGGCCTCGACCATGACGCGGACCAGCGGCTCGGTGCCGGAGGAGCGGAGCAGCACGCGGCCGGTGGTGCCCAGCTCGCGCTCGGCGTCGACGACGGCGGCGGCCAGCTCGGCGGAGGTGGTCACGCGGGACTTGTCGACGTCCTTCACGTTGATGAGGATCTGCGGCAGCCGCTCCATGACGGCGGCCAGCTCCGCGAGGGACTTGCCGGTGGCGGCGACCCGGGCGGCCAGCATGAGGCCGGTGAGGGTGCCGTCGCCGGTGGTGGCGTGGTCGAGCACGATGACGTGCCCGGACTGCTCGCCGCCGAGGGCGTAGCCGTGCTCCTTCATGGACTCCAGGACGTAGCGGTCGCCGACCGCCGTCTGGACGAGGGTGAGGCCCTCGCGCTCCATGGCGAGCTTGAAGCCCAGGTTCGACATGACGGTGGCGACGACGGTGTCGCCGCGCAGGGTGCCGGCCTCGCGCATGGCGAGGGAGAGCACGGCGAGGATCTGGTCGCCGTCCACCTCCGCGCCGGTGTGGTCGACGGCGAGGCAGCGGTCGGCGTCGCCGTCGTGGGCGATGCCGAGGTCGGCGCCGTGCTCGACGACGGCGGCCTTCAGGAGCTCCAGGTGGGTGGAGCCGCAGCCGTCGTTGATGTTGAGGCCGTCGGGAGCGGCGCCGATGGTGACGACCTGGGCGCCGGCGCGGGTGAACGCCTCCGGGGAGACGCGGGCGGCGGCGCCGTGGGCCTCGTCGAGGACGATCTTCAGGCCGTCGAGGCGGTTGGGGAGCACGCCGAGGAGGTGGGAGACGTACGTCTCGAAGCCCTCGGTGTAGTCGCGGACGCGGCCGACGCCGGCGCCGGTCGGGCGGTCCCAGGGAGCGCCGGTGCGGTGCTCCTCGTAGACGCCCTCGATCTTGTCCTCCAGGTCGTCGGCCAGCTTGTGGCCGCCGCGGGCGAAGAACTTGATGCCGTTGTCGGGCATGGCGTTGTGGCTGGCGGAGAGCATCACGCCGAGGTCGGCGCCGAGGACGCCGGTGAGGTGGGCGACGGCCGGGGTGGGCAGCACGCCGACCCGCAGGACGTCGACGCCTGCGCTGGCGAGGCCGGCGACGACGGCCGCCTCCAGGAACTCTCCCGACGCCCGCGGGTCCCGCCCGACCACGGCGGTCGGCCGATGGCCCTCGAAGGTCCCCGCCTCGGCGAGCACGTGCGCCGCCGCGACCGACAGGCCGAGCGCGAGCTCCGCCGTCAGGTCCGCGTTGGCAACGCCGCGTACGCCGTCGGTGCCGAAGAGTCGTCCCACAGCTGTCCTCCGAAAATGCGTGCCCAAGGATGAAAGAAGCCCGGTGAAAGGGGCCGGGTGAAAAAGGTTAAGAAAAAACGTACGCCCCGACGGCACGCGCAGTGCGCCGGGGCGTACGTACAAGCAGTGCGGCAGGCGATTAACGCTTGCTGTACTGCGGAGCCTTGCGGGCCTTCTTGAGACCGGCCTTCTTCCGCTCGACCGCGCGGTCGTCACGGGAGAGGAAGCCGGCCTTCTTCAGCGCCGGGCGGTTGTTCTCGACGTCGGCCTCGTTCAGGGCACGGGCCACGCCGAGGCGGAGGGCGCCGGCCTGGCCGGAGACACCGCCACCCGCGATGCGGGCGATGACGTCGTAGCGGTTGTCGAGCTCGAGCACCTTGAAGGGCTCGTTGACTTCCTGCTGGTGGACCTTGTTCGGGAAGTAGTCCTCGAGCGTACGCCCGTTGATCTTCCACTTGCCGGTGCCCGGGACGATCCGGACGCGGGCGATGGCGTTCTTGCGACGGCCCAGGCCGGCGGCCGGCTGCGGGTCGCCGAAGCGGGACGCGAGGGACTCGGAGGTGTAGTCACCCTCGACGATCTCGGTCTCGGTGGTGTACTCCTCGACGCCCTCGAACTCGTCGACGGGGGTCTCGGGGGTGGTCTCGGCCACGATGCTCCTCAGATTTCTTTCGTTCTTAGGGGGTGTGGCCGGAACTACTGCGCGACCTGGGTGATCTCGAACGGGACCGGCTGCTGGGCAGCGTGCGGGTGGTTCTCGCCCGCGTAGACCTTCAGCTTCGAGAGCATCTGACGGCCCAGGGTGTTCTTGGGGATCATGCCCTTGATGGCCTTCTCGACGGCCTTCTCGGGGTTCTTGTCCAGCAGCTCGTCGTAACGGACGGAGCGCAGACCACCCGGGAAGCCGGAGTGACGGTAGGCCAGCTTCTGGGACTTCTTGTTGCCGGACAGGTGGACCTTGTCGGCGTTGATGATGATGACGAAGTCGCCCATGTCCATGTGGGGGGCGTAGACCGGCTTGTGCTTGCCTCGGAGGAGGTTCGCGGCCGTGGTCGCCAGACGGCCCAGGACGATGTCCTGCGCGTCGATGATGTGCCACTGGCGAGTGACATCGCCGGGCTTGGGGCTGTACGTACGCACTTCGTAGCCTTCGCTTCTTCAGTGGATGGAGTCCAGACACACCTGAAGCGATCATGCAGCTGGGGCCTGCACTGCCGGGACCTGCCCGTATGCGAGCCACTGGTAACTGCTCCAGGGAACCTGCGTAGCGGCCCTTCGCGTGAGAACGACGAAGCCAATACGCATAACAAAGCAGAAGCGTACCCGCGCGCCCCTCGGCGGGTCAAAACGCCTCCCGGCTCCCTGCCTGCCCGTCGTACGCCTCCCGTGCCGCCGCCACCTCCCCCATGTGATCGTCCGCCCACGCCTTCACCGCCGCCACCACCGGCAGCAGGGACTCCCCCAGCGGCGTCAGCGCGTAGTCGACGCGGACCGGGACCGACGGGGTCACCGCGCGGGAGACCAGACCGTCCCGCTCCAGGGAACGGAGGGTCCGGGTGAGCATCTTCTGGCTGACGCCGGCGACCTTGCGGCTCAGTTCGCCGTAGCGGCGGGGGCCGTCCGCGAGGGCGTTCAGGACGAGGGTGACCCACTTGTCGGAGATGCGGTCGAGGAGCCGGCGCGCGGGGCACTCGGCGAGGTACGCGTCGTAGGCGCGGCGGGCCTCCTCGCGGCGCTCGGCGGCGGTGCGGGTGGGCACGGGGCACGCTCCTTCCGGTGCGGTACGCACTCGTGGGTACCTACTTCCCGACGGAGAGTAGTCCTCCCTAGCGTCGTGGGAGAACCGTCCCGTACGCCCCTCACGGAAGGCCCGCCCATGCGCGCGCTCGTCTTCGACTCCTTCGGCGGCCCCGAGGTCCTGCGGATCGCCGAGGTCCCCGTCCCCGCCGCCGGACCCGGGCAGGTCCGCGTCCGGGTCGAGGCCGCCACCGTCCACCCGGTGGACCTCGCCACCCGCTCCGGCGCGCTCGCCGCGGCCGGGGTGATGGCCGGCGGGGCCCGCACCGGGCTGGGCTGGGACGTCGCCGGGGTGGTCGAGGAGACCGGGCCCGGCGTCACCTCGGTCCGTCCCGGCGACCGGGTCATCGGCATGAACGACCGGCTCGACGTGCCCCTCGGCACCCACGCCGAGCAGGTCGTCCTGGACGCCCACGCGGTGGTGCCGGCCCCCGCCGGGCTCGCCCCGGCCGCCGCCGCGACCCTCCCGCTGGCCGGGCTCACCGCCCTCCAGGCCCTGGACGCGCTGGCCCTCCCCGGCGGGGAGACGCTGCTGGTCACGGGCGCGGCGGGCGCGGTCGGCGGGTACGCGGTGCAGCTCGCCGCCGCGCGCGGCCTGCGGGTGGTGGCGACGGCCCGCGCCGCCGACGAGCCGCTGGTACGGGAGCTGGGCGCCGCCCACGTCGTCCCCGCGGGCCCCGGCCGGCTCGGCGGGGCGGTCCGCTCCCTGGTCCCCGGCGGCGTGGCGGGCGCGCTCGACGCCGCCGTCCTGGGCGCGGCGGCCCTGGACGCGGTCCGCACGGGCGGCGCCTTCGCCGCGCTCGTCGCGGGCGGAGCCCCGTACCCCCTGCGCGGCATCCGCGTCGCCCAGGTCTGGGTCCGCGCGGACCCGGCCGGCCTGACCCGCCTGGCGCGGCTCGCCGAGACGGGCGTCCTCACCCCCCGCGTCGCGGACGCCCTCCCCCTGGCGGACGCCGCGAAGGCCCACCACCGCCTGTCCGAAGGCGGCCTCAGGGGCCGTCTGGTCCTGCTCCCGTGACGGACGAGCCCTGCCGGACCCGTCCGCCCCGCCGGCAGCCCGGGGTCAGCGCGCCCGCTCGACCCGCCGCTCGTCCCACACCGGCTCCGTCGACTCGCGGACGACGCCGTCCGAGCCGAAGACCAGGTAGCGGTCGAAGCTCTTGGCGAACCAGCGGTCGTGGGTGACGGCGAGGACCGTGCCCTCGTAGGCCTCCAGGCCGTCCTGGAGGGCCTCGGCGGACTCCAGGTCCAGGTTGTCGGTGGGCTCGTCCAGGAGCAGGGCCGTGGTGCCGGCCAGCTCCATGAGGAGGATCTGGAAGCGGGCCTGCTGGCCGCCGGAGAGCTTGTCGAAGGGCTGGTCGCCCTGCCGCTCCAGCTCGTAGCGGCGCAGCATCGACATCGCCCCGCCCCGGTCCTTGGCGTGCTCGGTCCACAGGATGTCGACGAGCGGGCGCCCGGTGAGCTCGGGGTGGGCGTGGGTCTGGGCGAAGTGCCCGGGGACGACCCGCGCACCCAGCTTCCACGTGCCCGTGTGCGCCACCGACGGGTCACCCGCGAGGAGGCGCAGGAAGTGCGACTTGCCGGAGCCGTTCGAGCCGAGGACGCCGACCCGCTCCCCGTAGAAGATCTCCAGGGAGAAGGGCTTCATCAGGCCGGTCAGTTCGAGGTTCTCGCAGGTCACGGCACGCACACCGGTGCGGCCGCCGCGCAGCCGCATCCGGATGTCCTGCTCGCGCGGCGGCTCCGGCGGCGGGCCGGCCTCCTCGAACTTCCGCAGCCGGGTCTGCGCGGCGGCGTACCGGGACGCCATCTCGTGGCTGACCGCGGCCGCCTGGCGCAGGTTGACGACGAGCTTCTTCAGCTGCGCGTGCTTCTCCTCCCAGCGCCGCTTCAGCTCCTCGAAGCGGGCGAACCGCTCCCGCCGCGCCTCGTGGAAGGTGTCGAAGCCGCTGCCGTGCACCCACACGTCGGAGCCGGCCGCGCCGGGCTCCACCGCGATGATCTTCTGCGCGGACCGGGAGAGCAGCTCCCGGTCGTGGGAGATGAAGAGCACGGTCTTGCGGGTCTCCCGCAGCCGCTCCTCCAGCCACCGCTTGCCGGGCACGTCCAGGTAGTTGTCCGGCTCGTCGAGGAGCAGCACCTCGTCGGTGCCGCGCAGCAGCGACTCCAGGACGAGCCGCTTCTGCTCGCCGCCGGAGAGCGTCCGCACCTGGCGGAACTGCGCCTTGTCGTACGGCATGCCGAGCGCGGCCGTGGTGCAGATGTCCCACAGCGTCTCCGCCTCGTAGCCCTGCACCTCCGCCCAGTCGGCGAGGGCCTGCGCGTACTTCATCTGCGCGGCCTCGTCGTCGACGGTCATGATCAGGTGCTCGGCCTCGTCGACGGCCTTCGCGGCGTCCCGGATCCGCGGGTGCGCCACGGAGACCAGCAGGTCGCGGACGGTCGACTCGTCCCGTACGGAGCCGATGAACTGCGGCATCACGCCGAGCCCGCCGCTGACGGTGACGGAGCCGCCGTGCGGCTGGAGGTCTCCCGCGATGATCCGCAGGAGGGTGGTCTTGCCGGCGCCGTTGGCCCCGACGAGCGCGACGACGGCGCCCTCTCCCACCCGGAAGGAGGCGTCCCCGAGGAGGACCCTCCCGTCGGGAAGGTAGTACTCCAGATGCGCGGCCTCGACGTGTCCCATGGGATGCATTGTCACCGCCCGCGTCCCCTTCTCCCAAGCGGTTTAGGATGCGCGGCATGAGCTTTGGGGGACCGCAGTGGCCGCAGGAGCCGCAGCAGCAGGGGCAGCAGGGGTACGGATATCCGCCGCAGCCGGGGCCGTACGGGCAGCAGCCGGGTCCGGGGGCGTACGGGCAGCAGCATCCGGGCCACGGGCAGCAGCAGTGGCCGCAGCCCCGGGGCGGCGACGGCACCCCTGACTGGGGCGCCCTCGCGGACGCCTCCGCCGCGGGCGACCGCCGCAGGCGCAGGCTGCTCGTCGTGGGCGGGATCGTCGCCACGGTCCTCGTGGGCGCGCTCGTCGCGACCGCCGTCGTGGCGACGAACAAGAAGAACGACGAGGCGAAGACCGGCGGCCCGACCCCGACCGGCGCCGTCACCACCACGTCCTCGCCCACCCCGGCGCCGACCTTCTCCTCCGTGGCCCCGCCGCCCCCGCCGGACCCGAAGGACTACATCACCGATCCGAAGAAGGACAAGGCGCCGCTGACCGCCGAGGGCCTCTTCCCGGGCAGGAAGCTCACCATGTACGGCCGCCCGTACAAGAAGGGCGCGACCTCCTCCACCACGAACTGCGCCTCGGTCACCCAGGGCGGGCTCGGGTCGGTGCTCCAGAAGAACGGCTGCCAGAAGCTGGTGCGCGCCACCTACGTCAGGGACGGCGTGGCGGTCACCGTCGGCGTCGCCGTCTTCCCCTCGGAGAAGGCCGCCCTGGCCGCGAAGAAGCAGGCCAGCGGCGGCGTCGCGCCCCTCGCGGGCGCGGGCGTGGGGAACTTCTGCCACGCGACGGTCTGCCTGCGCCGCTCCAACTCGGTCGGCCGCTACGCCTACTTCACCCAGGCCGGCTTCACGAACGGCACCAAGGTCACCCAGAAGGACACCCCGGTCTTCCGGGCCAGCGACGACCTCGGCACCTTCGCCTTCAACCAGATCTACGCCCGCGGCAAGAGCCAGGCGAAGGCCGCCGCCTCGGCCCCGCCGCAGTGAGCCGGGGCGGGGCTCAGCAGCAGCCGGCCGCGCCCGGCAGGGTGCGCTTGTTGCGGGCCTCGCGGCTGCGGGCGGCCAGCTGGTCGTCGGCCGGGTAGCCGACCTCTTCGAGGGTGAGGCCGTGCGGGCGCACGACGTGCACGGCGGAGTCCCGGACCCCGGCGGCCAGCACCTTCCCCGGCCAGTCGACCGGGCGGTGCCCGTCACCGACGAAGAGGAGGGCGCCGACCAGCGAGCGGACCATGTTGTGGCAGAAGGCGTCGGCCTTGACCGTGGCCTCCATGATCCCGTCGGGCCGCCGCTCCCAGCGCAGCTCCTGGAGAGTGCGGATGGTGGTCGCGCCCTCCCGCTTCTTGCAGTACGCGGCGAAGTCGTGCTCGCCGACCAGCGCGGCGGCGGCCTCGTTCATGGCGTCCACGTCGAGGGTCCAGTCGTGCCACAGCACGTGTCCGCGCAGCAGCGGGTCGACACCGCCGGGGTGGTCGGTGACCCGGTACGCGTACCGCCGCCAGACCGCCGAGAAACGGGCGTTGAAGCCCGCGGGGGCCTCGGTGAGGCTCCACACCCGCACGTCGTGCGGGAGGCGTCCGGCGAGCCGCCGCAGCAGCTTCTCGCGGTGCTCCTCCCACAGCTCCCCGGGCAGGTCCACGTGGGCGACCTGCCCGCGCGCGTGCACGCCGGCGTCGGTCCGGCCGGCGACGGTCAGCTCGAACGTCTCCGGGGACCGCGTCACGGTCTTCAGGGCGTCCTCGATCTCGCCCTGCACGGTCCGCTGCCCGCGGGCCTGCTTGGCCCAGCCGGAGAAGTCCCGGCCGTCGTAGGAAAGGTCCAGCCGTACCCGTACGAACCCGGGCTGCACGTCGTCGCTCACGCGGAAATCCTCTCAGACGCACGGGAACGGGCCCGCACCCCAGGGGGTACGGGCCCGTTCCGTGAGAAACGTCGGAAGAACGCTTACGCGTCCTTCGCCTCGTCCTCGGTCGCCTCGGCGGCGGGGGCCTCGTCGGCCTCCTTGACGGCGCGCTTGGTGGCGGCCTCGGCCTCGGCGACGGTCGCCTTCTTGGCGATCTCGCCCTCGACCAGCTCGATCACGGCCATCGGGGCGTTGTCGCCACGACGGTTGCCGATCTTGGTGATGCGGGTGTAGCCACCCGGACGCTCCGAGTAGCGCGGGGCGATCTCGGTGAAGAGGGTGTGGACGATGCCCTTGTCGGTGATCGTCTGCAGCACCAGGCGACGGTTGTGGATGTCGCCCTTCTTCGCCTTGGTGATCAGGCGCTCGGCGACGGGACGCAGACGACGGGCCTTGGCCTCGGTCGTCGTGATGCGGCCGTGCTCGAACAGCGACTTCGCCAGGTTGGCGAGCAGCAGCTTCTCGTGAGCGGCGGAACCGCCGAGGCGGGCACCCTTCGCGGGACGCGGCATGGTGTTTCTCCTTGTGATCTGCACCGGCCGTGTGAGGTACCGGTGTCAGTATCCGAGCAGGCGGTTACCTGTCGGAGACCGGGGCTTGCGCTCCGGGAAGGGGCGCGGGGAACTGCGCGGTCAGGCACAGCGCTCCCGCGCCCGGGTACGGACCGTGAGGCCCGAGTTCTCAGTACTGCTCGGTCTCGACGAAGCCCGCGTCCGCGTCGTCGTCGGCGCCGAAGGCGTCGGCCGCGGCGGTCGGGTCGAATCCGGGCGGGCTGTCCTTGAGCGCCAGGCCCATGCCGGCCAGCTTCGCCTTGACCTCGTCGATCGACTTCGCACCGAAGTTGCGGATGTCGAGCAGGTCGGCCTCGGAGCGGGCGACGAGCTCACCCACGGAGTGGATGCCCTCGCGCTTGAGGCAGTTGTACGACCGAACGGTGAGCTCCAGCTCCTCGATCGGCAGCGCCAGGTCGGCGGCCAGGGCGGCGTCCGTCGGGGACGGGCCCATGTCGATGCCCTCGGCGTCGATGTTCAGCTCGCGGGCGAGACCGAACAGCTCGACCAGGGTCTTGCCGGCGGACGCCATGGCGTCGCGCGGGCGCATGGCCTGCTTGGTCTCGACGTCGACGATGAGCTTGTCGAAGTCGGTGCGCTGCTCGACTCGGGTCGCCTCGACCTTGTAGGTGACCTTCAGCACGGGGCTGTAGATGGAGTCGACCGGGATGCGGCCGATCTCCTGGCCCACCTGCTTGTTCTGGACGGCGGAGACGTAGCCGCGACCGCGCTCGACGGTCAGCTCCATCTCCAGCTTGCCCTTGGCGTTCAGGGTCGCCAGGACGAGGTCGGGGTTGTGCACCTCGACGCCGGCCGGGGGCGCGATGTCGGCGGCGGTGACCAGACCCGGGCCCTGCTTGCGCAGGTACATCACGACGGGCTCGTCGTGCTCCGAGGAGACGACCAGCTGCTTGATGTTGAGGATGAGGTCGGTGACGTCCTCCTTGACGCCCGGCACGGTGGTGAACTCGTGCAGGACGCCGTCGACGCGGATGCTCGTGACGGCGGCACCCGGGATCGAGGAGAGGAGGGTACGGCGGAGGCTGTTGCCGAGGGTGTAACCGAAGCCCGGCTCCAGCGGCTCGATCACGAACCGGGAGCGGAACTCGTCGACGACCTCTTCGGTCAGCGACGGACGCTGAGCGATAAGCATGTGTGTTCCTTCAGTCGTGGACGCCCACTATTTGACGTCCTCGGTGTACTGCAAGGGTACGGGCGGCGCGCCTCGAAAGAGGCACACCGCCCGAAAAGCCCAGGTCAAGCAGGCGACGCGTCAGACGCGGCGGCGCTTGGGGGGACGGCAGCCGTTGTGCGGCGTGGGGGTGACGTCCTGGATCGAGCCGACCTCGAGGCCGGTGGCCTGGAGGGAGCGGATCGCGGTCTCACGGCCGGAGCCGGGACCCTTGACGAAGACGTCGACCTTGCGCATGCCGTGCTCCTGCGCGCGGCGGGCGGCCGACTCGGCGGCCATCTGCGCGGCGAAGGGGGTGGACTTGCGCGAGCCCTTGAAGCCGACGTGGCCGGCGGAGGCCCAGGAGATCACGTTGCCCGCGGGGTCCGTGATCGAGACGATCGTGTTGTTGAACGTGCTCTTGATGTGCGCGTGGCCGTGAGCGACGTTCTTCTTTTCCTTGCGGCGCACCTTCTTGGCAGCGCCCTGACGACCCTTGGGGGGCATCTCTTACTCCTACGGGAGGTGGTCGGTCCTACAGCGAAGACCGCTTGGTCAAGCGTCCGCTGAGGACTACTTCTTGCCCGGCTTCTTCTTGCCGGCGATGGCGCGACGCGGGCCCTTGCGGGTACGGGCGTTCGTGCTGGTGCGCTGGCCGCGGACGGGCAGGCCACGACGGTGGCGCAGACCCTGGTAGCAACCGATCTCGACCTTGCGGCGGATGTCGGCGGCGATCTCGCGGCGGAGGTCACCCTCGGTCTGGAGGTTGGCGTCCACGTACTCGCGGATCTTGACGAGGTCTTCCTCGGCAAGGTCGCGGACACGGGTGGACGGGTCCACGCCGGTCGCGGCGAGGATCTCCTCGGACCGGGTGCGCCCGATGCCGAAGACGTAGGTGAGTGCGACCACCACGCGCTTCTCGCGCGGGATGTCAACACCGGAAACGCGTGCCATTCAATGGCTCCTGTGTTCTCGGGGGTCTGCTGCAGAACCGTTCCCGGCTGCCGTATGAGGTACAGGTCGGGTCCCCGGCCCCCGCCGGAGGTGCCGTCAACCGCGCGAGGGCGGTCGGACGGGCTCTGCGTATGTACGTGTTGCTATGCGTCGCGCGAAGAACTGCGAAGTTGCAGGTCGGTCGGCGTGCGTCAGCCCTGGCGCTGCTTGTGGCGCAGGTTGTCGCAGATGACCATGACCCGGCCGTGACGGCGGATCACCTTGCACTTGTCGCAGATCTTCTTGACGCTCGGCTTGACCTTCATGGGATGTGAGGTTCTCCGGGTCAGTGCCACCACCCGCGGGAAGGCGGGTGCGGGCAAGATCTACTTGTAGCGGTAGACGATCCGGCCACGCGTCAGGTCGTACGGAGAGAGCTCCACGACGACCCGGTCGTCCGGGAGGATACGGATGTAGTGCATCCGCATCTTGCCGGAGATGTGCGCGAGGACCTTGTGACCGTTCTGGAGCTCCACCTTGAACATGGCGTTCGGGAGGGACTCGATCACGGTGCCCTCGATCTCGATGGCACCTTGCTTCTTGGCCACGCTTCGCCTTTCGAATCGGCTACCTTGATCGACTCTCACTCCCCGGTGCAGACACACGGGTACACGAGAGCCGACGCATCAGTCTACGTCAGGCCCCTGGAAAAGACGAATCCGGGGAATCTGCCCCACGAAGAAGATCCTTACGCCAGGGAGGCCGATCCCGCGGGCGCGTGCCCCCGCGCCGGCGGGGCCGGCCCCCGGACACGTGCCCTACGCCAGCGGGTCCGGGGCCGCCGTCACGCCCAGTTCGGCCAGCTTCGCCCTGCCGCCGTCGACGGCGGTGAGGACGAGGGGACCCTCCTCGGTGAGGGCGACGCTGTGCTCCCAGTGGGAGGACCAGGTGCCGTCGGTGGAGACGACCGTCCAGTCGTCCTCCAGGACCTCCGTGTGCGGGGTGCCGAGGGAGACCATGGGCTCGATGGCGAGGCAGAAGCCCGGGACGAGCTTGGGGCCCTTGCCGCGCTTGCGGGAGACGTAGTTCAGCAGGTGCGGGTCCATGTGCATCTCGGTGCCGATGCCGTGGCCGCCGTAGTCCTCGACGATGCCGTACTTGCCGAGGCTGTGCTCGCCGACGGCCGGCCGCGGCTGGCGCTTGATGTACGTCTCGATCGCCTTCGAGATGTCGACCAGGCGCGCGCCCACCCGCATCGCGGCGATGCCGGCCCACATCGACCCCTCGGTCACCCGGGAGAGCTCCAGCAGCTCCGGGGCGTGACCGGTGCCGACGAAGGCGGTGTACGCGGCGTCGCCGTGCCAGCCGTCGACGATCGCGCCGCAGTCGATGGAGATGATGTCGCCGTCCTTGAGGACGGTCTTGTCGTCGGGGATGCCGTGGACGACGACCTCGTTGACGGAGGTGCAGATCGTCGCGGGGAACCCGCCGTACCCGAGGAAGTTCGACTTCGCCCCGTGGTCGGCGATCACCTTGCGGGCGACCTCGTCGAGGTCCCGGGTGGTGGCGCCGGGCACGGCGGCCTCGCGGGTCGCCGCGTGGATGGCGGCGACGACCAGCCCCGCCTCGCGCATCTTCGCGATCTGCTCGGGGGTCTTGATCTGCACCATCGTGACGGGGGCCTTTCCTTGCGCGTACGGGGACGGAACAACGATACGGCCGCGGCGCCCCCGGGGGGCACCGCGGCCGTACCGCGTGAGCGTGTGGTTACTTCTTCAGCGCGTCCATCGCACGCGCCGTGACCTCGTCCACCTTGCCGAGCGCGGAGATCGTCACGACCAGGTTCTGCGCCCGGTAGTAGTCGATGATCGGCTCGGTCTGCGTGTGGTAGACCTCCAGGCGGGTGCGGACGGTCTCCTCGGAGTCGTCCGCGCGCTGGTAGAGCTCGCCGCCGCAGACGTCGCAGACGCCCTCGGTCTTGGGGGCGTTGTACTCCACGTGGAAGACGTGCGCGGAGTCGTTGCGGCAGATGCGGCGGCCCGCGATCCGCTTCACGACCTCGTCCTCGGGGACCTCCAGGTCCAGGACCGCGTCCAGCTGCATGTCGTCCTTCTTCAGGACGGCATCCAGGGCCTCGGCCTGGGCCACGTTGCGCGGGAACCCGTCGAGCAGGAAGCCGTTGGCGGCGTCGTCCTGCTTCATGCGGTCCTGGGCCATCCCGATGGTCACCTCGTCCGGGACGAGCTCGCCCCGGTCCATGTAACCCTTGGCTTCCACGCCCAGCGCCGTGCCCTGCGAGATGTTGGCACGGAACAGGTCACCCGTGGAGATGTGCGGGATGTCCAGGTTCTTGGCAAGGAACGCGGCCTGCGTTCCCTTGCCGGCCCCGGGCGGTCCGACGAGGACGATTCGCATCAGCGGAGGAACCCTTCGTAATTGCGCTGCTGGAGCTGGCTCTCGATCTGCTTCACGGTCTCCAGCCCGACACCCACGATGATGAGGATGCTCGTCCCACCGAAGGGGAAGTTGGCATTGGCACCGCCGAAGCCTGCCAACGCCATCGTCGGCACAAGAGCGATCAGACCCAAGTACAGCGAGCCCGGCCAAGTGATCCGGTTGAGCACGTAGCTCAGGTACTCGGCAGTAGGTCGACCAGCCCGGATACCCGGGATGAAGCCACCATACTTCTTCATGTTGTCGGCGACTTCCTCGGGGTTGAACGAGATCGCCACGTAGAAGAAGGCGAAGAACACGATCAGGAGGAAGTAGGCGGCGATGTAGTACGGGTGGTCACCCTTGACGAAGTGGGCTTCGATCCAGGTCTTCCAGCCGGCCGTCGAGTTCGAGAACTGCGCGATGAGGGCCGGGATGTAGAGCAGCGACGAGGCGAAGATGACGGGAATCACACCCGCCTGGTTCACCTTGAGCGGGATGTACGTGGACGTTCCGCCGTAGGAACGGCGGCCGATCATCCGCTTCGCGTACTGCACCGGGATGCGGCGCTGGGCCTGCTCGACGAAGACGACGAGGGCGACCATCACGAAGCCGATGAGGATGACGGTGCCGAACTCGATCCAGCCCTGGGCGAGCTTGCCGCTCTCCTTAATGGCCCACAGGGCGCCCGGGAAGCCGGCGGCGATCGAGATGAACATCAGGATCGACATGCCGTTGCCGATGCCGCGGTCGGTGATGAGCTCACCGAGCCACATGACGATGGCGGTGCCCGCGGTCATGGTGATGACCATGGTGGCGATGGTGAAGATCGAGGGGTCGGGGACGACCTGGTTCGCGACGGAGCAGCCGCTGAAGAGCGCGCCGCTCTTGGCGGTGGCCACCAGGCCCGTGCCCTGGAGGATCGCCAGCGCGATCGTCAGGTACCGGGTGTACTGCGTGATCTTCGCGGTGCCGGCCTGCCCCTCCTTCTTGAGGGCTTCCAGACGCGGGATCACGACGGTGAGCAGCTGCAGGATGATGCTCGCCGTGATGTACGGCATGATGCCGAGCGCGAAGATGGTGATCTGCAGCAGTGCGCCGCCACTGAACATGTTCACCAGGCCGAACAGGCTGTTGTTGCCCTCGCTCGCCTGGTCCACACACATCTGGACGGCCTCGTAGCTGACGCCGGGGACGGGGATGTGGGCCCCGAGGCGGTACAGCACGACGATCGCCAGCGTGAAGAGCAGCTTCTTGCGCAGGTCGGGCGTCTTGAACGCCCGGGCGAAGCCGGTGAGCACGGTGCCTCCTGCGACCCCCGCGCTATGCGTCAGAGGTGACGGTCTTGAGATTCGATAAGGACTGATTGGATCGGTCCCGGCCCGCGCGGTCTATACCGCATGAGCATGGACGGTGCACGCCACCTTACCGGCGACCATGCCCCCCTAGGAACGACCAACCGGGGATGCCCCTTTTGGGAGGCATCCCCGGTCGGATGTTCAGGCCATCGAGTCGTCTCAGACGAGCTCGGTGACGGTGCCGCCGGCGGCGGCGATCTTCTCCTTGGCGGAGCCGGAGACGGCGTCGACCGTCACCTGCAGCGCCACGGAGACCTCGCCGGTGCCGAGCACCTTGACGAGCTGGTTCTTACGAACCGCACCCTTGGCGACCAGGTCGGCCACCGTGACCTCGCCACCCTGCGGGTAGAGCGCGGCCAGCTTGTCCAGGTTCACGACCTGGTACTCGGTGCGGAACGGGTTCTTGAAGCCCTTGAGCTTCGGGAGGCGCATGTGGAGGGGCATCTGGCCACCCTCGAAGCGCTCCGGAACCTGGTAGCGGGCCTTGGTGCCCTTGGTACCACGACCGGCCGTCTTACCCTTCGACGCCTCACCGCGACCCACACGGGTCTTCGCGGTCTTGGCGCCCGGGGCGGGACGGAGGTTGTGGATCTTGAGCGGGTTGTTCTCCGCCATGATCAGTCGACCTCCTCAACCGTCACGAGGTGGCGGACGGTGTGCACCATGCCGCGGAACTCGGGGCGGTCCTCCTTGACGACCACGTCGTTCAGGCGCTTGAGCCCGAGCGAACGCAGCGTGTCGCGGTGGTTCTGCTTGCTGCCGATGTACGACTTCGTCTGCGTGATCTTGAGGCGAGCCATTACGCACCCGCTCCCGCACGCGCACGAAGCAGAGCCGCGGGGGCGACGTCCTCGAGCGGCAGACCACGGCGAGCCGCGATCTCCTCGGGACGCTGCAGGCCCTTCAGGGCCTCCACGGTCGCGTGCACGATGTTGATCGCGTTGTCGGAGCCGAGCGACTTCGACAGGATGTCGTGAACGCCGGCGCACTCGAGAACGGCGCGCACCGGGCCACCGGCGATGACACCGGTACCGGGGGAAGCCGGCTTGAGCAGGACGACGCCCGCAGCCTTCTCGCCCTGGATCGGGTGGGGGATGGTGCCCTGGATGCGGGGGACCTTGAAGAAGTGCTTCTTGGCCTCCTCAACACCCTTGGCGATGGCGGCCGGCACCTCCTTGGCCTTGCCGTAACCGACACCCACGGTGCCGTCACCGTCACCCACCACGACGAGCGCGGTGAAGCTGAAGCGACGACCACCCTTGACAACCTTGGCGACGCGGTTGATCGCGACTACGCGCTCAACGTACGCGGTCTTCTCGGCGGCGGCAGCGCCACCGTCGCGGCCCTTCCGGTCCCGCCGCTCGCCGCCACCGGCACCGCTGCCGCGGCGCTGGGGTCCAGCCATTGGATTACCTCTCTCTGTTACGTCCGTTAGTCCCGGAACCGGGGCTTAGAACTTCAGCCCGGCTTCGCGGGCGGCGTCAGCCAGAGCGGCAATGCGCCCGGCGTACCTGTTGCCACCACGGTCGAACACGACGGCCTCGACACCGGCGGCCTTGGCGCGCTCGGCGACCAGGGCGCCGACCTGCTGGGCCTGCGAGGACTTGGAGCCCTCGCCACCGCGGATCGAAGCGTCCAGGTGGGACGCCGACGCGACGGTGTGACCCTTGAGGTCGTCGATGACCTGCGCGGTGATACCGCGGTTCGAGCGCGTCACGACGAGGCGCGGACGCTCCGCCGTACCCGACACGTTCTTGCGGATGCGCAGGTGACGACGCGCCTTAGCAGCGCGCTTGTAAGCGTCGCCCTTGGCGATCTTGACACCGTATGCCATGGCTTACTTACCAGCCTTTCCGACCTTGCGGCGGATGACCTCGCCGGCGTACTTGACGCCCTTGGCCTTGTACGGGTCGGGCTTCCGCAGCTTGCGGATGTTCGCCGCGACCTCGCCGACCTTCTGCTTGTCGATGCCCTCGACCGAGAACTTGGTCGGGGACTCGACCTTGAACGAGATGCCCTCGGGGGCCTCGATCAGGATCGGGTGGCTGTAGCCGAGCTGGAACTCCAGACCGGAGCCCTTCGCGGCCACGCGGTAACCGACACCGCTGATCTCGAGCGCCTTGACGTACCCCTGGGTCACACCGGTGATCATGTTGGCCACCAGCGTGCGGGACAGGCCGTGGAGGGCCTTGTTCTGACGCTCGTCGTTCGGACGGGTGACGTTCAGAACGCCGTCCTCGCCCTTAACGATCTCGATCGGCGCGGCGACGGTGTGCGTCAGCGAGCCCTTCGAGCCCTTGACGGTGACCGTGCGGCCCTCGATGGTGACGTCCACGCCGGCGGGAACCGTGATGGGGAGCTTGCCGATTCGCGACATTGCTATTCCTCCGTTCCCGACTACCAGACGTAGGCGAGGACTTCCCCACCCACGCCCTTCTTCTGCGCCTGCTGGCCGGTCAGGAGACCGTGGGACGTGGAGATGATCGCCACGCCCAGGCCGCCGAGGACCTTCGGCAGGTTGGTGGACTTCGCGTAAACCCGGAGGCCCGGCTTCGAGATCCGCTTGATGCCCGCGATGGAGCGCTCACGGTTCGGACCGAACTTGAGGTCGACGACGAGGTTCTTGCCGACCTCGGCGTCCTCGACCTTCCAGCCGGTGATGAAGCCCTCCTGCTGGAGGATTTCCGCGATGTGCGACTTGATCTTGCTGTGCGGCATCGTCACGGTGTCGTGGTACGCCGAGTTCGCGTTACGCAGACGCGTGAGCATGTCTGCGATCGGATCAGTCATGGTCATGAATTGGCCTTCGGCCTCTCTCGCCGGGGTTTCCTGGTGCACCATCCCTCTCCCCGATCCGAGACGGGGCGGGTGCGGTGCGGTGGACCTACGGCGTAGTAAGTCGTAAGGGCGGCGGACGCCCAACCCCACTAGCCTAAGCCATGCGGGGAGGGGAGTCCGCCATCCCAATGCTTACCGAGAGACTCCGGTCATTCACCAACGCCCAAGGGGCGAAGGGGAATTACCAGGAGCTCTTGGTCACGCCCGGCAGCTCGCCACGGTGAGCCATCTCACGAAGGCACACGCGGCAGAGGCCGAACTTGCGGTACACGGAGTGGGGGCGGCCGCAGCGCTGGCAGCGCGTGTACGCACGCACACCGAACTTGGGCTTGCGGGCAGCCTTCGCGATGAGAGCCTTCTTCGCCATCTCGCTTACGCCTCCTTGAACGGGAAGCCGAGGTGACGGAGAAGCGCACGGCCCTCGTCGTCGTTGGTCGCCGTGGTGACCACGGTGATGTCCATACCCCGGGTGCGGTCGATCTTGTCCTGGTCGATCTCGTGGAACATGACCTGCTCCGTGAGACCGAAGGTGTAGTTGCCGCGGCCGTCGAACTGCTTCGGGGACAGGCCGCGGAAGTCGCGGATGCGCGGCAGCGCGAGCGACAGGGTGCGGTCCAGGAACTCCCACATGCGGTCGCCACGGAGCGTGACGTGGGCACCGATCGGCTGGCCCTCGCGCAGCTTGAACTGCGCGATGGACTTGCGGGCCTTGGTGACGGCCGGCTTCTGACCGGTGATCGTG
This sequence comes from Streptomyces filamentosus, assembly GCF_014654895.1. GTDB lineage: Bacteria > Actinomycetota > Actinomycetes > Streptomycetales > Streptomycetaceae > Streptomyces > Streptomyces filamentosus. The sequence goes on from NZ_BNBE01000001.1 coordinate 1,947,555, forward strand.
GTGAGGTCGCGGATCGCGCCCTCGATCAGCTTCGAGTCACGGGCGGCGTCGCCGACACCCATGTTGACCACGATCTTCACGAGGCCGGGGATCTGCATGACGTTCTCGTACTTGAACTCGTCACGCAGCTTGCCCGCGATCTCCTCGCGGTACTTCGTCTTGAGACGCGGAGTGGTGGTAGCCATCAGATGTCCTCACCCGTCCGCTTGGCAACGCGGATCTTGTTGCCCTCGTCGTCGAAGCGGAAACCGACACGCGTGACGACCTTCTTGCCGTCCTTCTCCACGACCAGCTGGACGTTGGAGACGTGGACCGGAGCCTCGGTGGTCACGATGCCGCCGGCCTGGTTCGGGCCGGCCTTCGTGTGCTTCTTGACCCGGTTGACACCCTCGACGAGGACGCGGGACTCGGCGGGGTAGGCCGCGATGACCTTGCCCTGCTTGCCCTTGTCCTTGCCGGTGATGACCTGGACCAGGTCGCCCTTCTTGATCTTCATGCTTACAGCACCTCCGGCGCGAGCGAGATGATCTTCATGAACTTCTTCTCGCGCAGCTCACGGCCGACCGGGCCGAAGATACGGGTGCCACGAGGGTCGCCGTCGTTCTTGAGAATGACAGCGGCGTTCTCGTCGAAGCGGATGTACGAGCCGTCCTGGCGGCGGCGCTCCTTGACGGTGCGAACGATGACCGCCTTGACGACGTCACCCTTCTTCACGTTGCCACCGGGGATCGCGTCCTTGACGGTGGCGACGATGACGTCACCGATGCCCGCGTAGCGGCGACCCGAGCCACCGAGAACACGGATGCAAAGGATCTCCTTGGCACCAGTGTTGTCGGCGACGCGAAGTCGCGACTCCTGCTGGATCACGTCTATCTCCTGATTGTCTGCCGGTTCCCGGCGGGGACCGCTGGTCGATCAACGGCCCCCGCCGAGCCTGGCGGAACTGACCTGAGGGATACCCCTCAGGCTGAACTTATGGATTTCCCGTGAGGGAAATTCCTTACTTGGCCTTCTCGAGGATCTCGATGACGCGCCAGTGCTTCGTCGCCGACAGCTTCCGGGTCTCCATCAGGAGGACGCGGTCGCCGATGCCGGCGGCGTTCTGCTCGTCGTGAGCCTTGAGCTTGTTCGTACGGCGGATGACCTTGCCGTACAGCGCGTGCTTGACGCGGTCCTCGACGGCGACGACGACGGTCTTGTCCATCTTGTCGCTGACGACCAGGCCCTCGCGGACCTTGCGAGCGTTGCGCTCGGTCTTCTCAGTCACGTTGCTCTCGCTCATCAGGCGTTCTCCACCGTCTCAATACCGAGCTCACGCTCGCGCATGAGGGTGTAGATCCGGGCGATGTCCTTACGGACCGCCTTCAGACGGCCGTGGTTCTCGAGCTGGCCCGTCGCCGCCTGGAAGCGGAGGTTGAACAGCTCTTCCTTGGCCTCGCGGAGCTTGGCGACAAGCTCCTCGTTGCCCAGCTCGCGCAGCTCGGACGCCTTGGTACCGGCCGACATCACAGCTCACCTGCCTCGCGCTTAACGATCTTGCACTTCATCGGCAGCTTGTGAGCCGCACGAGTCAGAGCCTCACGCGCGATCTTCTCGTTCGGGTAGGACAGCTCGAACATCACCCGACCGGGCTTGACGTTCGCGATCCACCACTCCGGCGAACCCTTACCGGAACCCATGCGGGTCTCGGCAGGCTTCTTCGTGAGCGGGCGGTCCGGGTAGATGTTGATCCAGACCTTGCCGCCACGCTTGATGTGGCGGGTCATCGCGATACGCGCGGCCTCGATCTGGCGGTTGGTCACGTAGGCCGGGGTGAGGGCCTGAATGCCGTACTCGCCGAACGCAACCTGCGTGCCACCCTTGGACATGCCATTGCGCTTCGGGTGGTGCTGCTTGCGGTGCTTGACCCTACGGGGGATCAGCATTTCGGTCAGGCCTCCGTTCCGGTGCTCTCAGCAGCCGGAGCGGCGGCGGCCTCGGCCTTGGGGGCCTCGGCAGCGGGAGCCTGCTGCGGCTTGCGACCGCGACCGCCACGCTCGCCACCGCGGCCACCGCGGCCGGCCGGGCGGTCAGCACCGCCACGGGCCGGGCGGTTGCCGGCGCGGGCGGCGGCGTTCTCGGCGCGGACCTCGGCGATGTTCTTGACGTCGCCCTTGTAGATCCAGACCTTCACGCCGATGCGGCCGAAGGTCGTCTTGGCCTCGAAGAAGCCGTACTCGACGTTCGCGCGGAGCGTGTGCAGCGGCACACGGCCCTCGCGGTAGAACTCCGAGCGGGACATCTCGGCGCCGCCGAGACGGCCACCACACTGGATCTTGATGCCCTTGGCGCCGGCCTTCATGGCGGACTGCATGCTCTTGCGCATGGCCCGACGGAAGGAGACGCGGGAGGAGAGCTGCTCGGCGACGGCCTGGGCCACGAGCTGAGCGTCGACCTCGGGGTTCTTGACCTCGAGGATGTTCAGCTGGACCTGCTTGCCGGTCAGCTTCTCCAGCTGGCCGCGGATCTTGTCGGCCTCGGCGCCACGGCGACCGATGACAATGCCCGGACGAGCGGTGTGGATGTCCACGCGGACGCGGTCGCGGGTGCGCTCGATCTCGACCTTCGAGATGCCGGCGCGCTCCATGCCGGACGTCAGCATCCGACGGATGGCGACGTCTTCCTTGACGTAGTCCTTGTACAGCTTGTCGGCGTACCAGCGGGACTTGAAGTCCGTGGTGATGCCGAGCCGGAACCCATGCGGGTTAACCTTCTGGCCCATTACCGGGTTCCTTCCTTGCTGCTGACGACCACGGTGATGTGGCTGGTCCGCTTGCGGATCCGGTAGGCACGGCCCTGGGCACGCGGACGGAACCGCTTCAGGGTCGGACCCTCGTCGACGAACGCCTCGCTGATGAACAGCGAAGAGGCGTCCGTGTGGTCGTAGTTGTGCGCGGCGTTGGCGATGGCGCTGTCGAGCACCTTGCCGACCGGCACGGAGGCTGCCTGCGGGGCGAATCGCAGAACAGCCTGAGCCTCCGTGGCATCCATGCCACGGATCAGGTCCACCACGCGGCGGGCCTTCATGGGCGTGACGCGGATGTACCGCGCCTGGGCCCTGGCTTCCATGGTTGTCCCTCTCAGTTACTTACGTGTCTGAATGCGATCCGCTGCTAGCGGCGCTTCGACTTCCGGTCTTCCTTGACGTGACCCCGGAAGGTGCGCGTCGGCGAGAACTCGCCGAGCTTGTGCCCGACCATCGACTCGGTCACGAACACCGGGACGTGGGTCTTGCCGTTGTGCACCGCGATCGTGTGCCCGAGCATCGCCGGGATGATCATGGAGCGACGGGACCAGGTCTTGATGACGTTCTTGGTACCGGCCTCGTTCTGAGCGTCCACCTTCTTGATGAGGTGGCCGTCGACGAAGGGTCCCTTCTTGAGACTGCGCGGCATCTAAACCCGCTCCTAGCGCTTCTTGTTCGTCTTGCGGCGGCGGACGATGTACTTGTTCGAAGCCTTCTTCGGCGAACGAGTACGACCCTCCTTCTGACCCCACGGGGAGACCGGGTGGCGACCACCGGAGGTCTTGCCCTCACCACCACCGTGCGGGTGGTCAACCGGGTTCATCGCCACACCGCGAACGGTCGGGCGGACGCCCAGCCAGCGCTTGCGGCCGGCCTTGCCCCAGTTGATGTTCGACTGCTCGGCGTTGCCGACCTCGCCGATGGTGGCGCGGCAGCGGGCGTCGACCAGACGGATCTCGCCGGACGGCATGCGGAGGTGGGCCATCGTGCCCTCCTTCGCCAGCAGCTGCACGGAGGCACCCGCGGAGCGGGCGAACTTGGCGCCACCGCCGGGACGGAGCTCGATCGCGTGGATCGTGGTACCGACCGGGATGTTGCGGAGGGCCAGGTTGTTGCCGGGCTTGATGTCCGCGCCCGGGCCGTTCTCGACGCGGTCACCCTGCGTCAGACCCTTGGGAGCGATGATGTAGCGCTTCTCGCCGTCCGCGTAGTGGAGCAGCGCGATGCGCGCGGTGCGGTTGGGGTCGTACTCGATGTGAGCGACCTTGGCCGGCACGCCGTCCTTGTCGTGGCGACGGAAGTCGATCACGCGGTAGGCACGCTTGTGGCCACCGCCCTGGTGACGGACGGTCACACGACCGGTGTTGTTACGGCCGCCCTTGCTGTGCAGGGGGCGGACCAGCGACTTCTCCGGCGTGGACCGCGTGATCTCGACGAAGTCGGCTACGGAGGAGCCACGACGGCCCGGCGTAGTCGGCTTGTACTTGCGGATACCCATTTCTCAGTCCTCGTCCGATATCGGACGACTCGACCGCCGTCAGGCGGTCGGGCCGCCGAAGATGTCGATTCGGTTGCCCTCAGCAAGGGTCACGATGGCGCGCTTGGTGTTGGCGCGCTTGCCGAAACCGGTGCGGGTGCGCTTGCGCTTGCCCTGGCGGTTGATCGTGTTGACCCCGGTGACCTTGACCGAGAAGACCGCCTCGACGGCCTGCTTGATCTGGGTCTTGTTGGAGCCGGGCGCGACGATGAACGTGTACTTGTTCTCGTCGAGCAGGGCGTAGCTCTTCTCGGAGACGACCGGCTTGACGAGGACGTCGCGCGGGTCCGTGAAGGTCTTGCTGGTGATCTCGGCCATCAGGCTTCGTTCCCCTCGTTGTCGTCGGCCTTGGGGCCAGACACGAAGGACTCGAGGGCGGCCTGGGTGAAGACCACGTCGTCGGATCGCATCACGTCGTACGTGTTCAGCTGGCCCGGCTCCAGGATGTGCACCTGGGGCAGGTTGCGGGCGGACAGCCACGCGGCCTCGTCGGCGCGCTCGACGACCAGGAGCAGGTTCTTGCGCTCCGAGATCTTGCCGAACAGCGTCTTGGCGGCCTTGGTGGAGATGCCACCCTCGACCACGCCGGAGACGACGTGGATGCGGGAGTGGTTGGCCCGGTCGGAGAGGGCACCACGCAGGGCGGCGACCTTCATCTTCTTGGGGGTCCGCTGCGAGTAGTCACGCGGCACGGGACCGTGCACGACGCCACCACCGGCGAACTGCGGGGCGCGGGTCGAACCCTGACGGGCGCGGCCGGTGCCCTTCTGGCGGTAAGGCTTCTTGCCACCACCACGGACCTCGCCACGCGTCTTGGTCTTGTGCGTGCCCTGGCGGGCAGCGGCCAGCTGCGCGACGACGACCTGGTGGATCAGCGGGACGCTGATCTTGGCTTCGAAGATCTCGGCCGGGAGCTCGACGGTCCCGGTCTTGTCGCCGGAGGGCGACAGAATGTCAATGGTGCTCATATCCTCAGGCCCCCTTGGCCGCGGTGCGGACCAGGACGAGGCCGCCGTTCGGACCAGGAACCGCGCCCTTGATGAGCAGCAGGCCCTTCTCCGCGTCAACGGCGTGAACGGTCAGGTTCTGGGTGGTCACGCGCTCGTTGCCCATGCGGCCGGCCATGCGCATGCCCTTGAAGACGCGGCCCGGGGTGGCGCAGCCACCGATCGAACCGGGCTTGCGGTGCACGCGGTGGGCACCGTGGGACGCCTTGCCACCACGGAAGTTGTGGCGCTTCATGACACCGGCGAAGCCCTTGCCCTTGCTCTTGCCGGTCACGTCGACCTTGATGCCCGCCTCGAAGACCTCGGCGGTGATCTCCTGGCCGAGGGTGTACTCGCTGGCGTCAGCGGTACGGATCTCGACGAGGTGGCGGCGCGGGGTGACGTCGGCCTTGGCGAAGTGGCCCTTGAGGGGCTTGTTCACCTTGCGCGGGTCGATCTCGCCGAAGGCGATCTGGACCGACTCGTAACCGTCGATGTCGTTCGTACGCACCTGGGTGACGACATTCGGGCCGGCCTTGACGACGGTCACCGGGACGACCCGGTTGTTCTCGTCCCAGACCTGCGTCATGCCGAGCTTCTCGCCCAGGATGCCCTTGATGTTCTTAGCCATCTCGCGCGCCCTCAGAGCTTGATCTCGATGTCGACACCGGCCGGCAGGTCGAGACGCATGAGCGAGTCGACGGTCTTCGGCGTGGGGTCGAGGATGTCGATGAGGCGCTTGTGCGTGCGCATCTCGAAGTGCTCGCGCGAGTCCTTGTACTTGTGCGGCGACTTGATGACGCAGTACACGTTCTTCTCAGTGGGCAGCGGCACCGGGCCCGCGACCGACGCACCAGTGCGGGTCACCGTCTCGACGATCTTCTTCGCCGAGGAGTCGATGACCTCGTGGTCGTAGGCCTTGAGCCGGATGCGGATCTTCTGTCCCGCCATGGCTACTCCGTAGTCCTGTCTTGTCGTTAAACGCTCTGGAGCTCGGCGGATCCACGTCCTCCTCCGACCCACGCGGTCGGGCGTGTCGCACTCCCTCTACGAAGAACTCCCGAAGGATTTCCCAACCAAGGGGGTGCGGGCCGAGGACCGCGGGACGGGGGTGAACACCCACCGGGCGCCTGGTCGGCACCCCGCTGGCACTTCCCGGAAGATTCCCGTACGTCCGCTCCTGAGAAGGGGCGACGAGTACTGTGGGACTCGCTTCCGGTCCTCCCGACGGGAGGCGTGCAGCATCGGTACTCAACCGAGCAACCCCGTTAGTCTGCCATACCGCCCCTCCGGGCCGCCAATCGGGGTCGAAGACTGTACCCCACGTCACGTACGGGCACACGCAGGGGGCGCACGGGCGCCCCGGCGCGCCCGCCCGCTCAGGACAGCCGGCGGGCCCGTTCCGTCAGGTGGCGCCGCTCCGGGGCACTGGTCGCCCGGCGGGCCGCCTCCCGGTAGGCGTCGGCGGCCGCGGCGAGGTCGCCGGCCAGCTCCAGCAGGTGGGCCCGGGTCGCCGGGAGCCGGTGGTGGCGGGCCAGGTGCCTGTCCGCCGCCAGGGTGTCGAGCAGCGCGAGCCCCGCCTCCGGGCCGTGCGTCATCGCGACGGCGACCGCCCGGTTCAGGGTGACCATCGGGTTCGGCGCCGCGTGCTCCAGGAGTTCGTACAGGGCGAGGATCTGCGGCCAGTCGGTCGCCTCCGCCGACTCCGCCTCGTCGTGGACGGCCGCGATCGCCGCCTGGAGCTGGTACGGGCCGACCCTGCCGCGCGGCAGGGTGCGGCTGATCAGCTCGACGCCCTCCGCGACCAGCGCGGCGTCCCAGCGGCTCCGGTCCTGCTCGGCGAGCGGGACGAGCTCCCCGTGCGGGCCCGTGCGGGCCGGGCGGCGGGCGTCGGTGAGCAGCATCAGGGCGAGCAGCCCGGCCGTCTCGGTGTCGTCGGGGACCAGCCGGCGCAGCATCCGGGCGAGCCGGATCGCCTCCCCGGACAGTTCGGGGGCGGTGAGGTCCTCGCCGGCGCTGGCCGTGTAGCCCTCGTTGAAGACCAGGTAGAGCACGTGCCGGACCTCGGCGAGGCGGGGCGCCCGGTCCTCGTCCCCGGGCAGCGCCGCCGAGAGCCCGCGGTCCCGGATCGTCTGCTTGGCGCGGCTGATCCGCTGCGCCATGGTCGGCTCGGGCACCAGGAACGCGGCGGCGATCTGCGCGGTGGTGAGGCCGCCGACGGCGCGCAGGGTGAGCGCGATCCGGCTGGGCGGCGACAGGTCGGGGTGGCAGCAGAGGAAGAGCAGGGCCAGCGAGTCGTCCCGGTCGGCGTCCGGGGGCGCGTCGGCGGGGTGCGCGAGGAGCGCGGAGTCCGGGGTGGCGAGCAGGAGGGCGTCCTCGCGGCGGCGGCGCGCGGCCTCGCCGCGCACCTGGTCGACGTACCGCCGCCGGGCGACGGTGAGCAGCCAGCCGTGGGGATTGTCCGGGACCCCCTGCTCGGGCCACTGCCGGGCGGCGGCGATCAGCGCCTCCTGGACGGCGTCCTCGGCGAGGTCGAAGTCGCCGTGGCGGCGGACCAGCGCGCCGAGGACCCGCGGCGCGTGCTCGCGCAGCAGGTCCTCGACTCCGTGCGAGCCGGTCACACGTCCGCCGCGGACTCGTGCAGGACCGGCCACAGCTCCACCGGGTCCACGTCCGCGAAGGGCATGTCCGCGGCGATGGCCTGGGCCCGCTCCGGGGACTCGCAGTCCAGCAGGTAGAAGCTGGCCAGGTACTCCTTGGTCTCCAGGTAGGGCCCGTCGGTGACGGCCGGGGCGCCGCCCTCGCGGCGCACCAGCTGGGCGGCGGCGGCGTCGGCGAGCCCGTAGGCGCCGAGCAGTTCGCCGGTCTCGCGGTACTTCCGGTTGAACGCCTCCTGGCGGGCGATCGCCTCGGGCCAGGCGTCGGCCGGGAAGGAGTCCCACTTGGCCTGGTTGCCGTAGATCATCGCGACGTACTTCATCTCGGGTGTCCTCCCCTGTGCCGCGCGCCCCTCCGGCGCGCTGTCACCCTACGGTCGGAGCCGCCGCGGCGATCTCTACACGGCCCGGAAAGATCTTCGGAAAAAAATCTTTCCGGGCCGTGCCGGGGGCGTGCGGGGTCAGATCACGCCCTGCGCGAGCATCGCGTCGGCGACCCGCTCGAAGCCCGCGATGTTGGCGCCGGTGACGTAGTCGCCGGGGGCGCCGTACCGCTCGGCGGTCTCGTGGCAGGTGCGGTGGATGTCGGCCATGATCCCGGCCAGCTCCTCCTCGACCCGGGCCGGGGTCCAGGAGGTGCGGGAGTGGTTCTGGGCCATCTCCAGGGCGCTGACGGCGACGCCGCCCGCGTTGGCGGCCTTGCCGGGGCCGAAGGCGACGCCGGCCCGCTGGAGGAGGTGGACGGCCTCGGCGGTGGTGGGCATGTTGGCGCCCTCGGCGACGGCCTTCACGCCGTTGCGGATCAGCGCGGCGGCGTCCTGTTCGCCCAGCTCGTTCTGGGTCGCGGACGGCAGGGCGACGTCGGCGGGGACCTCCCAGACCCGGCCGCCGGGCACGAAGCGGGCGGAGGCGCCGCGCCGCTCGGCGTAGTCGGCGACCCGGCCGCGCTCGACCTCCTTGATCTGCTTGAGCAGGTCGAGGTCGATGCCCTTGTCGTCGTAGACGTAGCCGCTGGAGTCGGAGCAGGTCAGCGGGTTGGCGCCGAGGGCGAGGAGCTTCTCGATCGTATACAGGGCGACGTTGCCGGAGCCGGAGACGACGGCGCTCTGGCCCTCCAGGTCCTCGCCGCGCTCGCGGAGCATCGCGGCGGCGAAGAGGACGCTGCCGTAGCCGGTGGCCTCCGGGCGGATGGCGGAGCCGCCCCAGCCCCGGCCCTTGCCGGTGAGGACGCCGGCCTCCCAGCGGTTGGTGATGCGGCGGTACTGGCCGAAGAGGTAGCCGATCTCCCGGCCGCCGACGCCGATGTCGCCCGCGGGGACGTCGGTGTGCTCGCCGAGGTGGCGGTACAGCTCGGTCATGAACGACTGGCAGAAGCGCATGACTTCGGCGTCGGAGCGGCCGTGCGGGTCGAAGTCGCTGCCGCCCTTGCCGCCGCCGATGCCGAGGCCGGTGAGGGCGTTCTTGAAGATCTGCTCGAAGCCGAGGAACTTGACGATGCCGAGGTTCACCGAGGGGTGGAAGCGCAGGCCGCCCTTGTAGGGGCCCAGGGCGCTGTTGAACTCGACGCGGTAGCCGCGGTTGACGTGCGTGCGGCCCCGGTCGTCCTGCCACGGGACGCGGAAGATGATCTGCCGCTCGGGCTCGACGAGCCGCTCCAGGAGGCCGGGCTCGGCGTACTCGGGGCGGGCGGCGAGGACGGGCGCGAGGGTGTCGAGGACCTCGTGGACGGCCTGGTGGAACTCGGGCTGGGCCGGGTTGCGGTGCTCGATCTCGACGCGCAGGGCGTCGAGGGCGGACCGGGCGGCGGTGGTCTCGGCGATGGGCTGGGACGGCACGGAGTACCCCCTTCTGGCGCGGCTGCGCGCACCAGGGAAGCGGTGCGGAGCTCGGCGCCGTTGCCGAGCGTTGACGGGCGGCGTCCTCGCGCGCCCCCGCACCTGTGGGACCGCCGCAGACCCCACTGTTACATCCAGGTGAATGCACGCACCAGTAAGCATTCGGCTCCGTCCGGCATGCGAGACGGCACGGATCCCCGTGGCGGCCTCCGCCGCGGGCCTCCGGTGGCGTTCCCCGCCCGGGGCAACCCCGGCCCCCCGGCGCCCGTCTAGCCAGGGACCGACCCCGGGGGAAGGGCCACCAGCCGTGCACCGACCGCGCACACCGTCCCGCCGCACGCTCCTGGCCGCCGCCCTGGCGGCCCTGGCGGCCGCGGGCTCCGCCGGCTGCTCCGTGCCGGACGTCCGCCGCGCCTCCCCCGCCGCCGATCCGGCGCCGGGCAAGCCGCTCGCCGCCGGGGAGCCGGGCCGGGCGCTGCTGCTCCAGGTCGTCGCCCACCCCGACGACGACCTGTACTTCATGAACCCGGACGCGCAGCGGCTGCTCGCCGCCGGGGTGCCGCTGGTCTGCGTCTACGTCACGGCCGGCGAGCACACCGGCGTCAACCGGGTCGCCGGCATGCCCGCGGCCCCGCCGGACCGGGCCGCCTACTCCGCCGCCCGCCGCCAGGGCCTGCGGCAGAGCTACGCGGAGGCGCTCGGCCTGCCGCTCTTCACCCCGTGGCGGCGCTCCGCCCTGGCCGTGGGCGGCGGACGGAGCGCCGAGCTGGCGGTCCTGGCGCACGGCGGGCGCCGGGTCGAGCTGGTCTTCCTCGACGTGCCGATGCACACCCCGCGCCACTACATGGCGCTGCCCGCGCTGTGGGAGGACCGGGGGCTGGAGCTGCCCGCGCACCGCTCGGCGGGGTCGCCGGCGGACCGCTCGGGACCGTACGACCACGAGGGCCTGGTCGAGGCCCTGACCGGGCTGCTGCGCCGCTACCGGCCGACGGTGGTGCACACCCTGGACCCGGACCCGGACGTGCAGCCGGGCGACGACGCGACCCGCCGCCGGGACTCCGAGCAACCGGGCCTCTCGGACCACGGGGACCACACGGCGGCGGCCTGTTTCGCCTGGGCGGCGCTGGTCCGCTGGGTGGCCGAGGAGGTGCGGGGCGGGGCGCCGGTGCCGCTCTTCGCGGCGACCGCCTTCCGCGGCTACTACAACCGGCACTGGCCGAAGAACCTGCCGCCCGGGGTGCTGGCGGAGAAGGCGGCCCGGCTCGTCCCGTACGGCGGCGACCCGTCCTGGGCGTGCGGGAACCCCTCGGGCTGCGGCGACTACGGCGTGGGCGGGGGGCGGCCGCTGGCCAGCCGCAAGGGCTGGGTCCGCTCCACCCACCGGCGCTGGCCGGGCGCGGGCCCGCGGCTCGCCGAGGAGCCGGACGGGCGGCTCGCGGCGTACGGGGTGGCGGGGCTGCGCGCGGTGCGGTGGCGAGAGACGGCCCCGGGCGCGTGGGGGCCGCCGGAGGACCTGGGCGGCGGCCCGCTGTCGCCCGCGCTGGGCTCGGCGGTGCTGCCGGACGGCCGGGTGCTGCTCGTGGGGGTGCGTCTCGCGGCCCTGGAGGGGCGCGGGGGCCCCAACCGGCGGGAGGTGGTCCTCCTGGAGCAGCGCTCCCCCGGCGGGCCGTTCCTGGCCTGGCGGGGGCTCGGGACCCCGGAGCCGGGGGCGGACCGCAGCCGGCGGCTGGGCTCGCCGGTGGCGCTCGCGCTGCCGGACGGCCGGGTCCGGGTGCTGGTGCGCGGCGCCGGGCGGGTGCCGGCCGAGCGGGTGCGGGCGGCGGACGGCACCTGGGGGCCGTGGCGGATGCTGCCGGGGGACGCGGTGGTGCAGGACGGTCTCGCCGTCTCGCTGGACGCGGCGGGCCGGACCCACGTGTACGCGGCGGGACGGGAGTCCGTACGGCACTGGGTGGACGGCCGGGAGGCGCCGGGGCCGCTGCCGCTGTCGGGTTCGGCGGTGGCGAGCGCGGCCGGGGAGCTGTACTTCCGGCCGCCGGCCTCGGCGCGGCTGCTCGGCCCGGGGGGCGCCGACGCGGGCCTGGACGGCTCCGGGGAGGTGCTGGCGGCACACTCGGCGGCGCTGGGCACGGTGCTGCTGGGGACGGACGAGCGGGGCCGGGCGGTGGTCCGGGCCGGCGGGAGGACGCGCACCCGCGCGGCGGGACCGCCGGCGGTGGCCGCCGGGCTGCACCTGGGCGGGCGCGGGGTGACGGTGGTGGGCCTCGGCCCGGACGGCCGGCCCTGGTCCTGGCGGCCCTGAGCCCGTCCCGTACCCGGGGCCCGTCCCGTACGGCCCCGGGAGGCGGGGGCCGCCCGGGGAACGCGAGAAGGCCCCGCACCTTCCGGTGCGGGGCCTTCCCTCACTGCTAGCAGCTCGTACGAGCTACCAGGTCAGTCCAAGATCAGGCAGTGATCTTGACGACCTGGCCGGCGCCGACGGTCCGGCCACCCTCACGGATGGCGAACTTGAGGCCCTCCTCCATGGCGACGGGCTGGATCAGCTCGACGGACATGGAGGTGTTGTCGCCCGGCATGACCATCTCGGTGCCCTCGGGGAGGGTCACGACGCCGGTCACGTCCGTGGTACGGAAGTAGAACTGCGGGCGGTAGTTGTTGAAGAACGGGGTGTGACGGCCACCCTCGTCCTTCGACAGGATGTAGGCCTGGGCCTCGAACTTGGTGTGCGGCGTGACCGAACCCGGCTTGATGATGACCTGGCCGCGCTCGACGTCCTCGCGCTTGATGCCACGGAGGAGCAGACCGACGTTCTCACCGGCCTGGCCCTCGTCGAGCAGCTTGCGGAACATCTCGATGCCGGTGACCGTGGTGGTGGTCTTCTCGGTCTTGATGCCGATGATGTCGACGGTCTCGTTGACCTTGAGGACACCACGCTCGATGCGACCGGTGACGACGGTGCCACGACCGGTGATCGTGAAGACGTCCTCGATCGGCATCAGGAACGGCTTGTCGACGTCGCGCTCGGGCTGCGGGATGGACTCGTCCACGGCCTTCATCAGGTCGAGGAGCTTGGCACCCCACTCGGCGTCGCCCTCGAGGGCCTTGAGCGCGGAGACGCGGACGACCGGAAGGTCGTCGCCCGGGAACTCGTACTCGGAGAGGAGCTCACGGACCTCGAGCTCGACGAGCTCCAGGATCTCCTCGTCGTCCACCATGTCGGCCTTGTTCAGGGCGACGACGATGTACGGAACGCCGACCTGGCGGGCCAGGAGCACGTGCTCCTTGGTCTGCGGCATCGGGCCGTCGGTGGCGGCGACCACGAGGATGGCGCCGTCCATCTGCGCGGCACCCGTGATCATGTTCTTGATGTAGTCCGCGTGACCGGGGCAGTCGACGTGGGCGTAGTGACGCGACTCGGTCTGGTACTCGACGTGCGCGATCGAGATCGTGATACCGCGCTGGCGCTCCTCGGGAGCCTTGTCGATCTGGTCGAAGGCCGAGGCCTCGTTCAGGTCCGGGTACGCGTCGTGCAGCACCTTGGTAATGGCGGCCGTGAGGGTCGTCTTACCGTGGTCGATGTGACCGATGGTGCCGATGTTGACGTGCGGCTTAGTCCGCTCGAACTTCGCCTTCGCCACTGGGGTCCTCCTGGAGTGGTTCTGAACGCCTTGCTTCATCGGCGCCAGGTGATCTTTGCTGGGGTGCCGTCCGGCGGGGGGTGTCCTCGCGGGACGGCCCCCCACCGGTCGGTGTCAAGCCTAAAGCGTGTACACGCGGTGCGTTGAACGCGGTGGTGTTACTCGCCCTTGGCCTTCGCGATGATCTCCTCGGCGACGTTCCGCGGAACCTCGGCGTAGGAGTCGAACTGCATCGAGTAGCTTGCGCGACCCGAGGTCTTGCTGCGGAGGTCGCCGACGTAGCCGAACATCTCCGACAGGGGCACGAGGCCCTTCACGATGCGGGCACCGTGACGCTCCTCCATGGCCTGGATCTGGCCACGGCGGGAGTTGATGTCGCCGATGACCTCGCCCATGTAGTCCTCGGGCGTGGTGACCTCGACGGCCATCATCGGCTCGAGGAGCACGGGGGAGGCCTTGCGCGCGGCCTCCTTGAAGGCCTGCGAACCGGCGATCTTGAACGCGAGCTCGGAGGAGTCGACCTCGTGGTAGGCACCGTCGAGAAGAATGACGCGGACGCCCGTCATCTCGTAGCCGGCCAGGATGCCGAACTGCATGGCCTCCTGCGCACCGGCGTCGACCGAAGGGATGTACTCCTTCGGGATGCGGCCACCGGTGACCTTGTTCACGAACTCGTACGACGCCTCGCCGCCCTCGATGGGCTCGATCGCGATCTGCACCTTGGCGAACTGACCGGTACCACCGGTCTGCTTCTTGTGGGTGTAGTCCACGCGCTCGACGGCCTTGCGGATCGTCTCGCGGTACGCGACCTGCGGCTTGCCGACGTTCGCCTCAACCTTGAACTCGCGACGCATGCGGTCGACGAGGATGTCGAGGTGGAGCTCGCCCATGCCACCGATGATGGTCTGGCCGGTCTCCTCGTCCGAGTGGACCTGGAAGGAGGGGTCCTCCTCCGCGAGACGCTGGATGGCGACACCCAGCTTCTCCTGGTCACCCTTGGACTTGGGCTCGATCGCGACCTGGATGACCGGCGCCGGGAAGTCCATGGACTCCAGGATGACCGGGTTCTTCTCGTCGCACAGCGTCTCACCGGTGGTGGTCTGCTTCAGGCCCATGACGGCGACGATGTCGCCGGCGCCCACCGAGTCGATCTCCTCACGCTTGTTCGCGTGCATGCGGTAGATCTTGCCGATGCGCTCCTTCTTGCCCTTGACGGAGTTCAGCACCGCGGTGCCGGCCTCCAGGCGACCGGAGTAGATCCGGACGAAGGTGAGCTTGCCGAGGTGCGGGTCGCTCGCGATCTTGAACGCGAGGGCCGACAGCGGCTCGTCGTCGGACGGCTTGCGCTTGACGACCAGCTCGGCGTCCTTGACGTCGTGGCCCTCGATGGCCTCGACGTCGAGGGGCGACGGCAGGTAGCGGACGACGGCGTCGAGCAGGGGCTGGACGCCCTTGTTCTTGAACGCGGTGCCACAGAACACCGGGGTGACCGTGGTGTCGCCGCCCTTGCCGGACGCGATGGTGATGCGACGGATCGCGGTGTAGAGCTGCTCCTCGGTGGGCTCGTTGCCCTCGAGGAAGAGCTCCATGAGCTCCTCGTCGTTCTCGGCGACGGCCTCGACGAGCTTGGCGCGGTACTCCTCCGCCAGCTCCTGCTTGTCGGCCGGGATGTCGACGACGTCGTACATCTCGCCCTTGGTGGCCTCGGCGGACCAGACGAGGGCCTTCATCTTCACGAGGTCGATGACGCCCTCGAAGTCGGCCTCGGCACCGATCGGGAGCTGCATGACGATCGGGGTCGCACCGAGGCGGCTCACGATCATGTCGACGCAGCGGAAGAAGTCGGCACCCGTGCGGTCGAGCTTGTTGACGAAGCAGATGCGCGGAACGCCGTAGCGGTCCGCCTGACGCCAGACGGTCTCGGACTGGGGCTCGACGCCGGCCACACCGTCGAACACGGTCACGGCACCGTCGAGCACGCGCAGGGAACGCTCCACCTCGACGGTGAAGTCGACGTGACCCGGCGTGTCGATGATGTTGATCGTGTGGTCGACGTTCTCGAGCGGCCAGTGGCAGGTGGTGGCAGCGGACGTGATCGTGATGCCACGCTCCTGCTCCTGCTCCATCCAGTCCATCGTGGCAGCGCCGTCGTGGACCTCACCGATCTTGTACGAAACGCCGGTGTAGAACAGGATCCGCTCGGTGGTGGTCGTCTTGCCCGCGTCGATGTGGGCCATGATGCCGATGTTGCGCACCTTGGCCAGGTCAAGCGAAGTGGTAGCCATAAGGCTTCAGTCTTCTCTCGGTCTCGATGGGGGTTGCGACTACCAGCGGTAGTGCGCGAAGGCCTTGTTGGACTCGGCCATCTTGTGCGTGTCCTCACGCTTCTTGACCGAAGCGCCCAGGCCGTTCGAGGCGTCCAGGAGCTCGTTCATGAGGCGCTCGGTCATGGTCTTCTCACGGCGGGCGCGGGAGTAACCGACGAGCCAGCGCAGCGCGAGGGTGGAGGCACGACCGGGCTTGACCTCGATCGGCACCTGGTAGGTGGCGCCACCGACACGGCGGGACTTGACCTCGAGAGCCGGCTTGACGTTCTCGAGGGCGCGCTTCAGCGTGACGACCGGGTCAGCACCGGTCTTCTCGCGCAGGCCCTCCATGGCGCCGTAGACGATGCGCTCAGCGGTGGAGCGCTTGCCGTCGAGCAGGATCTTGTTGATCAGCGACGTGACAAGAGGAGAACCGTAGACCGGGTCGATGATGACCGGGCGCTTCGGGGCGGGGCCCTTACGAGGCATTCTTACTTCTCCTTCTTGGCGCCGTAGCGGCTGCGGGCCTGCTTGCGGTTCTTGACACCCTGGGTGTCGAGGGAGCCGCGGATGATCTTGTAACGAACACCAGGCAGGTCCTTCACACGGCCACCGCGCACGAGCACGATGGAGTGCTCCTGCAGGTTGTGTCCCTCACCCGGGATGTAGGCCGTGACCTCGATGCCGCTGGTCAGACGCACACGCGCGACCTTACGGAGGGCCGAGTTCGGCTTCTTCGGGGTGGTCGTGAACACACGCGTGCAGACGCCACGGCGCTGGGGCGAACCCTCGAGAGCGGGCGTCTTGTTCTTCTCGACCTTGTCCTGCCGGCCCTTCCGGACCAGCTGCTGGATCGTAGGCACTACTTCTCCGGTTTCTGTGTGCCGTAAGTACTACTAACCTGGAACATTCACCGACCCACGCGGTCGGGAGTGTCGGATCCGGTGGACCTCCCGCAGAGCGCGGAAGGGGCTCGGATCACGGTGGCCGGTCTCGGACTCACCGTGCGGTTGTGGACACGCACAGGAGCCCAGGCACACCCCAGGCACAAGGCATGAGCGTACCTATCGCACGGACTGCGGTCAAAAGAAATGGAACCCGCCCCCCTTACCGTGAAGATCGTCCGGGCTCCGCTCCCCCGGACTCCGCGCCGGGACGCGGCCCCGCGCACGCCCCCGTCCCGGCGGGCGCCGGGGCGGGGGCCGCGCCGGGGACGCCGCGCGACCGCCGGTGCGGCGAGGGCGACTCGGGCGGATCCGGCCCGTGCGGCGGCCCCGGGCGGGGCCGCGGCCGGGCCGGTCAGTCGCGGGCGCTGCGGCGGGGCTCCGGGCGGGAGTCACCGGCCTCGGGGGCGGCGTCGGGCTCCAGGAACTGGCTGACGACCTTGACGAAGACGCCCATGCGCTCGTCGGGGACGCCCAGCCAGCGGGCGAAGTCCTCCATGGTCGGCTGCCAGTCGGACGGCGGGAGGAGGTCGGCCGCGAGGGGCAGCTCCTCCGGGGTGACCCGGCCGGAGCGGATCAGCATGTCCCGGACGGAGACCCCGAGGAGCGGGGCGATGCGGCGCATGGTCTCCAGGTCGGGCATGCTCTGCCGCTGGAGCAGGCGGGTCACCGCGGCCCGGTGGACCCCGGCCTCGTCGGCGATCCGGGACTTGCCGCCGCCGCGCGGGCTGTCGATGTCGTACCCGCGCCGTCTCATCAGGTTTTCGACCCAGCCGGCGAACTCGTCGAGCCCTTGAGTGTTCATGCGCTACCGCTCCCTCATCTCCCCCACCCTCCGGGCCCCTCACTCTAGCGTGCTTGCGCGCACGGAATTACGTGCTTTCGGGCGCGCAATCGTGTCGAATCGGTAAAGGGTCCTCCACGATGTTAGTTGCGAGCTCGCACGCAACATGTAAGGCTGCTGGCGCCGCACTCGCCGGCCTCCCGCACGCCGGGTCCCTTCGGGGTCCCCGGGCGTTCCGGCGGCCCCGGACCGTGGAGAGAACCGTCTTGTCCCAGCCCGACCCCACCCCCTGGCAGGCCGCCGCCGCGTGCGCCGGCCTCTCCCCGTCCGTCGTCTTCGCCCGCCGCGAGCGGCAGGCCGCCCCCGCCCTGCGGGCCTGCGCCTCCTGCCCCGTCCGCCGCGAGTGCGCGGAGGCCGTCGCCCCCGCCGAGAGCTGGTTCGACGGCGTCTGCGCGGGGCTCCTCTGGCGCAACGGACGCCCCGTACGGCCCCGTTCGTCCGACGCGTCCCGGGCATCCCGTACGTCCGCCGGGCCCCGCACGCCCCGTGTGCCCGACGCTCCCCGCCCCTCCCCCGCCGACCCCTTCGACGCGCGGGCCGTCGCCGCGCAGCTCGACGCCGTGCTCGCCGGGGCCGGGACCCGTGGGGGCGGCCGTGACTGAGCCGTCGTCCGCCGCCGAGGCCGTCCTGCGGGACGTCGCACTCTGGGCCGCCGCCCTCGCCCGCCAGTTCCCCGAGCTCGCCGAGGAGCTGGCGCCCGCCCGCCGCTCCCCCTCGGGCGCCGCGCCCGCCGTCCCGCACCCGGCCGCCGGCGAACTCCTCCGCCAGGAGCGGCGCGAGGCGCTCCTCCTGGAGCAGCGGCACGGACTCGCCGTCCCCGGGCACGGCGCCGCCCCGATCCGCCTGCACGTCTCGGACTGCATCCGGGACGTCACGGACGGCGTGGTCGAGCTGGAGGAGGCCGTCCGGGCCCGGCTCGGCCTGTCCCGGCCGCCCCGCGCCGGGGTCGTCGAGCGGCTCCGCCGGATCGTCGGGCTGCTCGGCGCCGTCGCGGCGCACCCGGACCTCGCCCGGCACGTGCGGGACGAGGTCCGGCGGATGGCCCGGCGGTGCGCCCGCACGCTGGGCGCGGCGGAGTCCGTGGTGCGGGTGGCCGGGCGCTGCCCCTGGTGCGACTCGGTCTCCCTGCGGGCCTTCCCGGACCGCCGGGCGGTGCTGTGCGTCAACCCGGCCTGCGTGTGCGTGGATCCGCTGTGCGGCTGCCAGGACGACCCGGCCTACCGGCACCTGTGGCGGGAGGCGGAGTGGCAGGAGCTGGCCGACGCCTCCGGGGCCCGTACGGAGGAGATCGCGGCGGCGATGGACGAGACGGAGGAGACCGCGTGCTGAGCTCGCCCCACCTGCCGGCCCTGATCCCGGGGCCGCTGGCAGCCGAGGAGGCGGGCGTGGCGCCCGCGACCATCCGCAAGTGGGTCCAGCTGGGCCACCTGCGGGCCGCGGGCAGGGCGGGCCGGGCGCAGCTCTTCCGCCTGGAGGACGTCTTCGCGGCGGAGCGGGCGGCCCGCCGACGGCCGCGCACCGCCTGACCCGCACCGCCTGACCCGCACCACCCCGTTCCGCGCAGCGCCCCCGTGTCCCGATGGACGCGGGGGCGCTTCGTCATGCCTTCAGGAAGTCGTGCAGCGAGCGGGTCAGCTCCCCGGCGAAGCGGGCGCGGCCCGGCTCGTCGAGGCGGTCGAGGGAGAGGTACGGGTTGAGGTCCTCCAGTTCGACGAGGAGGAGGCCGCCGTCGGGGGCCCGGCAGGCGTCGACGCGCTGGACGCCGTGGCGCAGGGTGTTCCAGGCGACGAAGCCGCGCGCGAAGTCGAGGTCGCCGGCGGTGGGTTCGTACGGCACCAGTTCCCAGCGGCGCGCGGGGTCGGGGGCGTACAGCGCGTACTGGAAGCGGTCGTCGACGAAGTAGAAGGAGACCTCGTACCGGAAGTCGATGCGGGGCTGGACGAGGATCTCCCCGTCCTCGTACGGGAGTCCGGCGAGCTCCCCGTACGGGACGAAGCGCAGACCTATGGAGTCGGCGCCGGCCTTGGGCTTGACCGCGTACGCGTCGGCGGCGGGGAGCCTGCCGAGGTCCTCGGCGCGGTCGGCGGTGGGGATGACGGGGTGGCCGGCGGCGGTGAGGTCGAGGAGGTACTGCTTGCCGGCCATGTCGCCGCGGCCGTGGAGCGGGTTGTAGACGCGGGTGCCGAGGGCGGCGGCGCGCTCGCGGAAGCGGTCGTGCGCCTCCCGGTGGTGGAGGACCGGGCCGCTGTTGCGGACGACGACGGCGTCGAAGGCGTCCATGAGGGCGGCGGCGTCGCCGGGGTGGCAGAGGGCGAGGTCGAAGGAGGCGCGGAGGCGGGCGGTGAGGTCGATGTCCTCGTCGCAGTAGCGGCGTCCGCGGGCCGGGTAGGCGAGGTCGGTGACGTAGAGCAGGCGGGGGCGGTCGGCGGACACGGGCGGCTCCTCGGGGTCGGGGGAGGGCCAACCTATCGGCCGGTGCCGGTGGGGCGATAGGCATCACCGCAGGTCAGGGGCGTACCGATGGCGCCGGGGGAGGGGCGGGGCGGATCGGCCGCCGTTTTAGTTGCGTGCGCGCACGCTCTCTGTCACAGTTGGTGCAGCGGCGGAGCTGTGCCCGCGAGACGGGCCGCGGCTCCGCCGTTCGCCGTCCGGGCGCGGCTCCGCGCCCCTCCCCCTCCCGCCGGAGCCCCCGGACGGCGCCCCTCCCTCCCACCGCCCCTCCCCGAGGAGAACCGTCATGACCACTCCCCCGAGTGCGTTCCCGGACGTCGAGAAGCTGGTCGTCGACGTCCTCAAGGCCGACCCGGCGCTGGCCGGGGCGGTGATCGCCGTCCAGGCGCCCGCCGGGTTCGACGGCACGCAGAACGCGGTCCTGGTCAACCGCCGCGGCGGCGCCTGGATCGGCGACCTGCACGTCGACATGCCGCTGATCGAGTTCGAGGTGTACGGGCCGACGAAGAACGCGGCCCACGTCCTCGCCAACGGCGCCCGGCGGGCCCTGCTCGCCACCCTCGGCAAGCAGCTCGGCGCGCACACCGTCCACGACGTGGAGGAGCAGGACGGGCCGCGCTGGCTGCCCGACTACCTCTACCGGGGCGCCAACCGCTACCTCTGCGTGCTGCGCCTCTCCCTGACCGTCTTCTGACGGCCCCGGCCGCCCCCGGCGGCCCCCCGCCGCGCGAGGACGGCTCCGGCCGTCCACCAGCGGCCCCCGCCGTCGCGAGAACGGCCCCGGCCGCCCCCGGCGGCCCCCACAGACCAGGCCCCGTCGTCCGGCGGGGCCTTTGCCGTGCCCGGACCTTCCCTTCGCCGGGCGCGGCGCCCTCACCCACCCAAGGAGAAACCCACCATGGCAGGAAACAACTCCGCCGAGATCCGCGTCGCCGGCTCCGGCAAGCTCTTCGTCGCCGACGCCGGCGCCACCCTCCCGGCCTTCGGCACCGACCCGGCCACCGACTGGGCCGCCGCGACCTGGACGAACCTCGGCTACACGACCGGCGACGGCGTCACCTTCTCCAAGAAGGACAAGCTGGAGCCGATCGACACCTGGCAGTCGGTCTCCCCGGTGCACTTCATCTACTCCAGCCGCGACCTCTCGCTGAAGTTCTCCCTGCTCCAGTTCAACGAGGACACGCTGCCGTTCTTCATGGGCGGCGGCGAGGTCAAGGCGGAGGCGACCCCGGCCACCGACACGTACAAGTACGAGATCGCCGAGCGCCCGTACGCGGACGCCCGCGCCCTCGGCCTGGAGTTCACCGACGTCAAGGTCGGCGGCACCGCGGTCACGTACCGCTTCATCATCCCGCGCGGTCAGGTCACCGCCTCCGACGACATCAAGCTGGCCCGCAAGGCGGCGTCCACCCTGGGCATCACCTTCACCGCGATGTCGAACGGCGACGGCAAGCCGCTGGCGACCTTCCTCATGAAGGACAGCCAGTACGGCGCCACCGCCTGATCCGGCCCCACCCGGGGCGGGACGGCGCACCGCCGTCCCGCCCCGCCCCCTCCCCTCCTCACCCCTCCCGACAAGGAGTACGCATCACCATGGCCCGTTTCGACGTCAACGCCGCCCGCGCCCAGCGCCAGGAGGCCCACGGCCGCAAGTGGTCCTTCGAGCTGGACGGCGAGACCTACACCCTTCCGACCGAGCTGAGCCGCGCCACCGCGAAGGGGCTGCGCGGGCTCGACGACAACGACGTGGACGGTCTGCTCGAACTCCTGATGGGCGAGGAGCAGTTCACCCGCTTCGAGGAGCACGACGTCACCATGCAGGACATCGCCGCCATCCTGGAGGCCTACGGCAAGGAGACCGGGCTCGGCCTGGGGGAAGACTGAGCCTCGTCGAGTTCGTCGACGAACACGCCGAGGCCCTCGAAGCGGACTTCATCCGCTACTACGGGGTCGACCTCCTCGACTGGCACCGCGGCGAGCTCTCCAGCCGGCGGGTCCTCGCGCTGCTGAAGCACCTGCCGCGGGACAGCGCCGTGCAGCGCGAGCTGCACGGCGAGACGGCCGAGTGGTCGATCACCGACCATCTGCTGGCGGCGACGGTGGACCACCTGGCCGTCGCCAACTGGATGTTCCAGTGCGTGAACGCCGGCGAGGACGGCGACCAGCCCGACTTCCCGAAGCCCGTGCCCCGGCCGGGCGTGACGGACGAGGAGGAGAAGGGCGAGGGGGACGCGGCCGCCCCCGCCGGGGAGACCCCCGCGATCTCCCCCGGACAGCTCGCCCAGTTCTTCGGCTGACCGGCCGGACCGGCCGGACAGGTCGGGCAGGTCGGTCCGGTCGGGCAGGTCGGGCAGGTCGGCCCGGTCCGGCCGTCGGGCGCTCCCGTGCCGCGGCGTCCCTCCCCGAGCCTCCCCGGGTCCGTTCCCGTCAGGGAGCGGACTCCGGAGGTGCTTCCTGCGGGCGCTCGGCGGCCAGGTCCTCCTCCAGGGCCTTCGCCCGCTCGGAGAGGCGCCGGCCCCGGCCCGGCCGCCGCTCCTCGCCGGGCGCGTCCGGGTCCCGGCGCTCGCCGGGCGGGGACTGCTGGCCGGGCACGTGGGCGAGCGGCGGGACGATCGGACGGCCGCCCTTGCCGCGGACGACCTTCCGCACCGGGCGCGGGTTCCGCCGGCCGCGGCTCTCCTGGGCCGTGACCGGGAAGTCGGGCTCGGTCTCCGGCGCGGGCTCCTTGCCGTGCTCGGGCTCGGGCTCGGAGCCGTACGGACCCGGCTCCGTCCCGTACGGGCCGGGCTCGGAGCCGTACGGGACGGAGCCGGGTCCGTACCTCCCCGGGTCCGGTTCCGGATCCCGCTCCGGCTCGCGCGCGGGACGCTGTTCGAACAGTTCGCGCTCCCGGCGGACCCGCTCCTCCGCCTCGACCACGGAGGCCGGCGGTTCGAGGAGACGGGCGAAGGGGAGCGCGATGACGCGGGCGCCGTCCTGCGGGCCGCCGTCCGTCCGGCGCGGCGGGCGGCGGACGCCCCGCGCGTCGTTCTGCCCCTGGGCGTACGCGTCGGCGACGCGGCGCTCGTACTCCCTCCGGATGCGCGGGAGTTCGTCGGCGACGGCCTCGGCCCAGCCGGAGGTGAAGGCGCTGGTCTCCCGGCGGTCGACCTCGGCCCGGGGGACGAGCAGGAGCTCCTCGGGGGCGTAGCCGTGGACGTGGACGAGCTCGGAGAGCCGAGCGAAGAGGTGGGGCAGGTCGGGGTGGACGGCGAGCCAGTCGACCCCCCGCTCCCGCCGGTTCGCTCCCGGCTCCGTGTCCATGCGTCAGTGCTGCCTTCCAGCCCCCTGGGGTCCCCGCGCGCCCCTCGCGCCCCGTGCCTCCCGGAGCGGTCAGGTCCGGAGAGCGTCCTCCAGGTTACCCGGTTCGTTTTTCCTTCCGACCACCGCCAACTCGTTCGGCTACCTGACGAGAAGACGCGCCGTCAGACCTTTCACGCTCGACAAACCGAGAACAGATGTTCCACACTCTGTTCGCACAACAGTTCGAAAATGTGGTGCCCCCGCTCCCCCGCGGCGCCGCCACGCACGCACGGGCAAGCAACCGGAAGGCAGGCGTCCATGACCGAGAAGGCCGAGGCACCCCTCTCGTACACCCCGCTCCAGGACCGCCTCCGCCAGCTCCTCGACGGACCCGCCGCCCTCGACAAGAGAGCGCTGCTCGGCACCCTGTGCGCCGAGGTCTCCCGCCGCGAGACCCGCGCGTACGCGGCCGGCTGGAACGACGCCCTCGCGGCGCTGTCGCACGGCCCCCGCCGGGAGAACGGCGCCTAGCCACGGCGTGCCGCCCCACGAACGAGCCCCTGCCGGGACACGGCAGGGGCTTTTCGGCGCTTGGCCCCCGACGGGCCGGAAGCGGAGCAGACATGACGACGAAGGACAAGGAACAGGAGATCCTCGACAAGATCTCCGAACTGAAGGCCGCGCTCATCGAGAGCCGGCCCGACCCGAAGAGCACGAAGAAGGACCCGAAGCCCGACCTGCCCTCCCTCCTCAAGCACCACCTCATCAACGTGGACCAGAAGGTCGCCACGCAGGACTTCATCACGAAGCACTTCGCCGAGGCCCTCAAACAGATCAAGGACATCCACACCGAGGCCACCA
The DNA here is from genome assembly GCF_014654895.1 of Streptomyces filamentosus. Taxonomy (GTDB): domain Bacteria; phylum Actinomycetota; class Actinomycetes; order Streptomycetales; family Streptomycetaceae; genus Streptomyces; species Streptomyces filamentosus. The sequence continues at coordinate 1,971,681 of NZ_BNBE01000001.1, forward strand.
AGAACCAGTGGACGGAGTTCGCGGAGGCCACCCCCATCGCCGGCGGCTTCGTCGCGGCGCTGGAGAAGTTCTTCGAGAACAGGGAAGACCCGGCCGTGAAGTGGGAGCGGTGGCTCTACGCGGCCCTCGCGGGCGCCGCCATCGTCGTCCTGCTGCCCTTCTTCAAGGGCCTGGCCGTCAACCTGTCGCGAACCGCGCAGACCTTCCGTCCCGGCGGCGACAACAGCCCCGAGGCGCGCGCCGGACGACGGATCATGACCAGGAACCCCGACGGCGGCTGGATGCGCGAGACGCTCGGCGCCGTCAACCAGCGCGAGGCCCGGGTCTGGGCCGGCGGCACCAGCCTCGCCGACCTCGTGGGCAACCCGGCGAACGCCCAGAACGCCGAAACGCTGACCAGGGCACTCGAAGGCCTCAACCCCCAGGTGGAGATCTTCAACCGGCACGCCCCCTCGTTCCTGGACTCGTTCAAGCGGCTCCCGCGCGAGAGCAAGGCCACGAAGGCGGCGAACGCCGTCGGCACGATGCGCGAGGCCGTCAAGCAGGTCAACGTCCGGAAGCTGGTGAAGCTCGCCGAGGGCCTCGAAAGGCTCAACACCGCCCTGGGCGAGTTCCACCCCACGAAGCTGCCCAAGGAGGGCGACATCGCGGGCACGGCCACGGCGATGAACAACCTCGCCAGTGAGACCGGGACCCTGCGGACGAAGTTCCAGGAGCTCCAGGGCACCATCCGCTCCCTCGACCAGCAGATCGGCACGGCCACCGGCGGCTGATCCCCCCACCCACGAAAGGAGGCAAACCATGTCCCTCGTCAGTTCCCTCAAGAAGTCGTCCGACTCCCTGCGCGCCCTCAAGACCCAGGCGTCCGGTGCCGGCGGCGCGGTCAGGAAGGTCGGCAGCGCCGGGCAGTCCGCGTCCGGGCAGCTCAGGACGCTGCGTACGAACGCCCAGGGCGCCGGCACCCAGCTGAAGAACCTCAAGACCGCGTCCGACCAGGCCGAACGCGCCATGAAGAAGGCCGGCGACACCGCCCAGTCCGCCGGCGGCAAGCTCGGCAGGTACGAATCGGGCGCGGGCAAGGCCGCCAAGGGCCAGGACCGGCTCAACAAGTCCATGAAGGGCAACTTCCTGGTCCGGCTGCTCGAACTCTTCATGCCGCTCATCGAGGCCGTCGTCGACATGGCGCTGCGGTCGAAGACGATGCAGACGGTCCTGAAGAAGGCGTTCGGCGCGGTCAAGAGCGTCATCAGCTCCGTCATGAAGGCCGTCGGGCCGATCATGAAGAAGGCCGGCTCGCTGATCAAGACGGTCTGGAACGGCATCAAGAAGGCGATCTCCACCGTCGTCAAGGCCGTCGCCACCGTCATCAAGACCTACGTGAAGATCTGGAAGACGGTCATCACCACGGTCATGAAGGCGATCAAGACCGTCATCAGCACGGTCTGGAACGGCATCAAGCGGGTCATCACCCCGGTCGTCAACTGGATCAAGAGCGCGATCCCCAGGGCGTTCAGCGCGGTCAAGGACAAGATGTCCTCGATCTGGAACGGCCTCAAGTCCATCGCGTCCCGCGCCTTCGACGGCATCAAGAACGGCGTGAAGGGCCCGATCAACTCCGTCATCGGACTGATCAACCGGATGATCGGCGCCCTCAACCGGGTCAAGGTCTCCGTGCCCGGCTGGGTCCCCGTCGTCGGCGGCAAGACCTTCGGCGTCTCCATCCCCACCATCCCGATGCTCGCCACCGGCGGTGTCGTGATGCCCCGCAGCGGCGGCGTCCCCGCCATCCTCGCCGAGGCCGGCGAGGCCGAGGCCGTCCTGCCGCTCTCCAAGCTCGACCGGCTCCTCGCCCTCACCGCCCGCCGCGCCCGCCAGGCCCAGGGCCAGGCCGCCGGCGGCGGCGGACTCCACATCGAGCACTACCACGCGGCCCGCGGCAGCGACCCGCAGACCACCGCCGACGCGCTCATGTACCTGGTGAAGGCGCGGGGAGCCCGCGCATGAGCGCCGCGGTCGTCGCGATGCCCCGCTTCCGCCCGCTCGCCTCCCCCCTGCGCGGCCTGCGCACGGCCGCCACCGGGGCGGACGGCCCGCTCCGGAAGCTCACCCAGGACGTCCGCCGCGCGGCGGGCGACCTCACCGGCCTCGCCGCGTCCCTCCGCACCGCCGGCACCTCCGTCCGCGCCCTCGGACAGCAGGCCGCCGCCCCCCGCGCCGCCCTCGACAAGCTCCGCCGCTCCCCCGCCGCCACCCGCCTCAAGCGGGTCGCCGACGCCTCCCGCAGGGCCCGCACCGCCGCCGGCCGGATCGGCACCGGCGCCGGCGCGGTCCTGGGCCTCCTGCTGCCGCTGCTCCCCGTCGCCGACGTCATCACCGGCCTGATGGGCACCTTCGGCACCGTCATGACCGTCGCCTCGGTCGCCATGACCGGCGTCAACGTCGCCATGCGGGCCAACCCGCTCGGCTTCCTCGTCGGCCTGATCGTCCCCGTCGCCGCGTACCTCGTCGAACTGGCCGTCAGCTCCGAGACCGGGCAGCGGATCATCCGGCAGGCCCTCCAGCAGGCCCTCAAGGGCTTCCAGGCCGTCTGGAACTTCCTCAGCCCCTTCATGAAGGCGCTCGGCAAGGCCCTCGGGACCTACGCCAAGGCGTACCTGACCGTCTTCAGGACCGCCCTCAAGGTCGTGGGCGCGGCCATCGGCGGGATCTCCCGGATCGGCTCCGCCGTCCGCTCCGCGAGCAACGCCCTGCGGTCCGTCGCCTCCCGCACCATCGGCGGGATCAAGAGCGCGGTCCAGCCCGTGGTCCGCTGGATCACCGACAAGGTCCCCGGCTTCTTCCGCACCGCGAAGGACGCCGTCTCCAAGGCCCTGCGCGGCATCGGGGAGCTGGTCGAGGGCGGCCTCAGCGCCGTCCTCGGCGTGGTCAAGGGGCCCGTCAACGGCCTCATCGCCTTCGCCAACTGGATCATCGACGGCCTCAACGAGCTGAGCTTCGAGATCCCGCTCACCGGCAAGAAGTTCGGCGTCTCGCTCGACAAGATCCCGATGCTCGCCGAGGGCGGCATCGTCGCGCCCCCCGAGGCCGGCGAGTACCGCATCGACGCGCTCGGCGAGCTGGAGCACCGGCGCGTCCCCGCCCTCACCGAGGCGCCCCGGCCGCCCCACCGGATCCGCGACTTCCACGAGGAGCCCGGCGCCGGCCCCCGGTCGACCGCCGAGGACCTGCTCTTCCTGCTGGCCGCCCACGCCGACGGCGGCGCCGGACAGCCGGTCCTGACCTGACGAACCACCCACCCGAAGTGAGGTGACGGCCGCATGGCCGAGACCACGATCCCGTACGCCGGAAACTCCTCCACCGCCGACCTCGCGCCCGGCTCCCTCATCACCCAGGACGGGCAGATGCAGTGGGCCGGGCTCCTCATCGGCCCCGGCACCCCCTTCGCCGTCGACAAGTCCGGCCTGACCGGCTGGGAGGACCTGCCCGAGTACGACTCCTCCGACGCCGACCGCCCGACCTCGCACGGCGCCTGGCCCGGCTCCCGCTACGCCAAGCCCCGCAAGACCGGCGGCACCATCGTCCTGATGCCCGAGCACGGCGGCGCCCCCGCCGCGCTCCGGGCGCTGCGGCAGGCCCTGGCCCTCCTCGACGAGGAGCGCTGGCTCGCCGTCCGGCTGCACGGCGAGACCCTCGCCGTGCGCGCCCGGATCGCCCAGCGGGTCGTCCCCGCCGACCAGGGCTTCGCCACCCAGGGCAGCTCCCGCATGTCCGTGCAGTGGCTCGCCGCCGACCCGCGCCGGTACGCGGTCAACGAGCAGCTCGTCGCCACCACCCCGCCGCAGCCGGAGTCGGGCCTCACCTGGCCGCTGAACTGGCCGCTGAACTGGGGCGAGGCCAAGTCCACCGGCGACGCCACCGCCGAGAACACCGGCTCCGCCGCCACCCATCCGGTGATCGTCTTCCGCGGCCCCTGCTCGATGCCGTGCGTCACCGAGCGGGTCAGCCGGCGGCGGCTGCGGTACGCGATCGACCTGGCCGCCGGCGACGAGCTCACCGTCGACACCCGCGCGGGCACGGTGATGCTCAACAAGTCCGCCTCCCGGCTGCACACGGCGATGGCCGACTCCACCCCGGAGGAGCTGTTCGTGCTGGAGCCCGGCCGCAGCGACCTGTCCTTCCGGCCCGAGAACGGCACCGAGCAGGCCCTCATGACCGTCCGCTGGCGCAGCGCCGAGTGGTGACGGCCCGCTGACCCCCGCCGGGCGGCACCCGCGCGGGTGCCGCCCGCCGCGCCGTGCGGCCCCGCCCCGCGGTCGCACGGCGCGGCCCCGCGGCCGTACCGCGCGGCCCCCACGGCCGTTCCGCGCCGCCCCTCCCCTACCCCGAGGTGATCCCATGACCGTACGAGCCGCCTGGCTCCAGTCCTCCGGGCAGACCCGCGAGGAAACCCGACTCACCCTCGCCGCCCTCCTCACCCCCAGCGGCCAGAGCGCCGGGGAGACCCCGCTCCGCTCCCGGCCCGGCGTCCTGCCCGGCGGTCTCGTCCTCACCGGCAGCGCCCCCATGCAGGCCACCGTCGGCACCGGCCGCGCGATCGTCCAGGGCAAGGACACCGCCCAGGGGGCGTACCTCGTCGCCGTCACCGCGCCGGAGATCCTGCCCATCGAGGACGGCGACCCGCAGTACGACCGGATCGACCTGATCGAACTGGCCGTCGTCGACGACGCCTACGACCGCACCGGCACCACCGAGGCCGTCGTCCGCGTGGTCAAGGGCCTGGCGGACGCCTCCCCCGCGGTCCCGGCGAGCGGCCCCGGCAGCGTCCTCCCGCTGTACACGGTCAAGGTCCCCAAGGGGACCTCGGCCGGCACCGGCGGCATCGCCTGGGACAAGGGCGCCGTCACCACCCAGCACTGGCCGGTGGTCGCCCTCGGCGGGATCATGCCGGCCAGCGGCTACAAGGGCGCCTACCCGGGCCAGTACCGGGACACCTCCGGGCTGCTCCAGCGCTGGGACGGCACCACCTGGGTCTCGTACCCGAAGGCGATCGGCGGGATCGCGCCGGGCAGCACGGCGGACGGCGCCTACACCGGCCAGTACCGGGACGCCGGCGGCGGCCTCCAGCGCTGGGACGGCACCGCCTGGCAGTACGTCGAGGGCGCCTCCACCGTGCTGTTCGGGGCCACCCAGTGGACGACCGCCCAGCAGCAGACGCTCGCGGCCAACACCTGGACCCCGATCAGCCTGCCCACCGTCGAGGCCGACGACGCCAAGGCGTGGAACGGCCTCACCTACACCGTCCCGCGCACCGGCTGGTGGCGGCTCAACGGCCACGTCACCTACGCCAACGACGGCCAGACCGGCATGCGCGGCGCCCGGATCACCGTCAACGGCACCAACCAGCCCCGGATGACCTGGCTCGCGCCCGCGGGCAACGGCGCCGTCTGCGTCGGCGGCAGCGCCCTCATCCGGCTGGTCACCGGCGACATGCTCCAGCTCTCCGGCTACCACACCCACACCGCCGCCGTCCGCACCCTCGGCGGCTCCGGCTACGGCTGCACGCTCGCGGCCCAGTGGATCCGTTCCTGACCCCCACCGCCCCGACCCCCGACAGGAGAACCCCGTGAACCTGCGCAGCAGCTGGACCGCAGAGACCGGCCAGACCCGCGAGGACACCCGCCTCACCCAGACCGGCGTCACCACCCTCGCCAACCCCGTCCAGGTCCGCTCCGGCATCCTGCCCGGCTCCTACGACGGCCGGTACCGGCGCGCCGCCTTCTGGACCTTCGGCTCCGCCCCGATGACGGCGACCGTCTCCGAGGGCCGGGCCGTCATCCAGGGCGACATCTCCCAGGGCGCCTACCCGGTCACCCTGCCGAACTCCGAGACCCTCACCTTCGCCCCCGGCAACGCCCAGTACGGCCGCGTCGACCTGATCGTCCTGCGGATCCACGACGGCCTGTACGACGACAGCCAGCGGTACGAGGCCAGGCTGGAGATCCTCCAGGGCACCCCCGACCCCGCCCCGCAGGCCCCGCCCGTCCCGGAGCGCTGCCTCCCGCTCTACGAGGTGCTCGTCCCCGCCGGGGCCGGCGCCGGCAACGGCGGCATCCCGTGGGCCACCTCGCTCACCGACCTGCGCACCCCGGTCGTCAGCCTCGGCGGCATCCTCCCGGTCGAGGGCCAGGTCCACCCGGGCGCCTACCCGGGCCAGTACCAGGACGCCGGCGACGCCCTCCAGCGCTGGGACGGCGGGGCCTGGGTGGCGTACCCCTCGGCGACCGGCGGCATCGTCCCGGCCTCCGCGGGCAACCTGCCCGCCAGCTACACCGGCCAGTACCGGGACTCCCCCACCGGCGTGCTCCAGCGGTGGAACGGCACCGCCTGGGTCCCGGCCGTGCCCGGCCCGTACTTCGTCGACAACGGCGACCAGGGCGAGACGACCTCCAGCAGCTACGTCTCGACGCTCGTCGGTCGCACCACCAACCCGCTCCGGGTCTCCTTCGTCGCCCCGCCGTCGAAGGCGGTCGCCGTCGGCTTCGGCAGCCGCATGCGGTCCCGCGACGACGCCTACGCGTACATGGCGCTCGAACTCGCCCAGGGCACCACCGTCATCAGCGGCCCCGACGACGAGTACGGGCTCTACACCGCCAGCACCACCACGACCTCGGTCTCCGCCATGCGCCGCTTCTCCAACCTGACGCCGGGCGCGACCTACACGCTGACCGCCTACTTCCGGGTCGTCCCCACCAACCCGGTCGTCAAGGCCGTCTTCGACAACACCTACATCAAGGTCGACCCGCTGCCCTAGCCCCGCCCGCGCCACCCGCCCACCGAGAGGAGAACCCCCATGGCCATCCGCCCCGGCTGGCTGCTCCCCAGCGGCCAGACCCGACAGACGACCCGCCTCACCGCCCTCGGGGCCGGCATCCCGGTCGACCCGCTCGTCACCCGCTCCGGCATCCTGCCCGGCTCCGCCGAGGGCAAGCACCGGGTCGGCGGCCTGTCCCTGACCGGCAGCGGCCCGATGACGGCGACCGTCCACGCCGGACGGGCCCTCGTCCAGGGACGGCCCGAACAGGGCGCGTACCCCGTCGTCCTCGACGGCGACACCGTCCTCACCTTCGGCGACGGAGACCCGCTGAACCCGCGGATCGACCTCGTCGTCCTGCGCGTGTACGACGACGACTTCGACGGCCTCACCCGCCACGAGGCCGTCCTGGAGGTCCTCGCCGGCCGGCCCGAGGCAGCCCCGGCCGCCCCGGCCGTCCCGCCCGCCTCGCTCCCGCTCTTCACCGTCCGGGTCAAGGCCGGCACCTCGGCCGGCAGCGGCGGCATCGCCTGGACCGGCGGCGACCTCACCGACCTGCGCACCACGGTCACCAACGTCGGCGGCATCCTGCCCGTCTACAACAACGCCGGGGTGCCCGGCTCCTACCCCGGCCAGTACCAGGACAACGACGTCGCCCACCACCTCCAGCGCTGGAGCGGCACCGGCTGGGTCGCGTACCCCAAGGAGATCGGCGGCGTCGCCCCCCAGGGCGCGCTCACCGTCGGCGGCTACACCGGCCAGTACCGCGAGCACAACGGCGTGCTCCAGCGGTGGAACGGCACCGCCTGGACGGCCTACCAGCCGCCCGTCGAGACCGAGTCCCTCACCGCGGGCGCGGTCGCCCTCACCGGCTGGAGCGTCGTCTCCTACGACGCCCGCCGCACCCGCGGCGGCCTGTGCACCACGCAGGTCACCGTCACCCGCACCGGCGCCCAGATCGACGCCAACAGCGCCGGGAACATCAACGACGAGCCGCTGTGCACCCTGCCCAGCGGCTGGCGCCCCTCGATGTCCGTGGACGCGGTCGCCTCCGACGGCTACGCCGACGGCTCCGCGTGGCTCTCCACCAGCGGCCAGGTCACCCTGCGCACCTGGGCCTCCAACGGCGCGCTCGTCGCGGGCCGCAACATCCGCGTCAGCGCCACCTACATCCTTCCGTGAGGTCCGCCCCATGAGTCTCGACACCCCTTACCGGGCCGTCTTCTGCGACCTGGTGACCGACCAGACCCTCGACATCCTGCCGCTGCGGGACGTCTCCTTCGAGGACTACATCGGACGGGCCGGCTCGCTCTCCGGCACCGTGCCCGTCCCCGACCGCGCCATGGCCGAGCGCGCCCACAAGATCAAGCCCGGCCGGACCACCGTCTACCTGGAGCGCGGCGGCTTCCTGTGGTGGGGCGGCATCGTCTGGACCACCAACCTCCAGGGCAGCGACCGGGGCGTGGTGACCCTCGGCATCCAGGCGTCCACCTTCGACTCGTACGCCGCCCGGCGCCGCATCCGCACCGACGCGCTCAAGTTCAGCGAGGTCGAGCAGTTCCAGATCGTCCGCCGCATCTGGGAGGAGCTCGGCCCCGGCCTCGGCGCCAGCGCGATCGACCCCGGCGACGACGTGCCCTCGGCGCCGGTGCCGCGGACCGTCTCCTGGCGGATGGGCGACGAGACCGTCTACCAGGAGGCGCTCGACCAGCTGAGCGCGTACGAGGACGGGGTCGAGTACCAGGTCCTCGTCTACCACGACTCCGGCGACGGGCGCCGCGTGCGCCGCCGCCGGCTCCGCCTCGGCTCGCCCCGGATCCGCACCGGCGCCACGGACATGGTCTTCGACCGCCCCGGCAGCATCCTCAGCTACTCCCTCCCGGACGACGCCACCCGCGGCGGCACCACCTCGCTCGCCCGCGGCGCCTCCACCAACGCCAACGCCGCCGCCGAGTCCCGGCCGACCCTGTCGGAGGAGATCCCCGCCAGGGACCTGCCCGACCGCTGGCCGCAGCTGGACCTGTCCACGGACTACAACGACGTCAGCGACAAGCGCACGCTCGACACGCTCGCCGCGGCCGTCCTGAAGGAGGCGCAGGGCTCGGTGCTGATCCCCGAGATCAGCGTCCGGCTCTCCGAGGTCGTCCCCTCGGCGCTCCTCGGCCGCACCGCCCGCATCCGGATCACCGACGAATGGCATCCGACGGGCCTCGACGCCCGCTACCGGATCGTCGGCGTGAAGGTCCGGCCGGCCGAGCGGGGCCGCCCCGACACCGCCGAACTCGCCCTGGAGGAAGCCTGATGGCCCTGCTGCCCGAGAACATCGTCGACCGGCTGCTCCAGATGGAACGCCGGCTGAACGCGCTGTCCACGGCGGTCAACACCCGTCCGCCGCTGACCGAGATCACCAACGGCTCGCTCGCCCTGAAGCGGCAGGCCCGGCCGGAGGACCCGGTCACCCTCGTCGCCCAGTTCTCCACCACCGGCCCGGGCGGCTCCAAGCCCGTGCTGCGGGTCAACGACGCGTACGGCCACGAGATCGTCTCCGACGACGTCATCACCGGCGGCCTCGCCCGGCCCTGGCTGCCGATGCTGCCGCCGCAGAACATGGCCACCGCGAGCTGGCCGGCGACCACCTCCACCGCCTGGACGACCGTCGCCCAGTCGCAGAACCCGCTCTGGCAGCCCAAGCTGCGGCTGCGGCTGCTGACCCGGGTCTCCTCCGGGGCCGCCGGCCAGGTCCGGGTCCTGGTCGGCGGCGTGCCGTTCGGCCCGGCCGTCGCAGCGGGCGGGGTCTTCGACCACACCGCCGCCGTCACCACCGACATGCAGACCGACTTCGGCAAGGACCTCACCGTGGAGGTCCAGGCCCTCGTCACCAGCGCCTCCGGCACGGTCTACGCCCAGACCGTGCTGATGCACGGCCGCCAGACCTGACCCCCGCCCTCCCCCGGAAGAGGAGCCCCGCATGACCCCCGACCCCACCCAGCCCTGGGGCGTCGCCATCGACTACGCCGGCCGCGCCGCCCTCACCGAGGACGGCCACACCGTCGAACTGCGGCTGTACGACAGCACCCTCGGCGGCCCCCTGGTGCCCGACCCGATGACCGGCGAGTACCCGGCGGTGTACGTGAGCGCCCAGGTCGCCGAGAGCGGCGAGGGCGGCGCCCAGCTCCGCGGCCACGGCCTCGCCCTGGTCCAGCCCGCGGGCGGCCGCCCCGCCGTGCCCGACCCGGCGGCCGTCGTCCGGGCCGTCACCGCCGCGCTCGCCGACTTCGAGACCCGCCGGGCCTCCTTCGCCGCGCTCTGCGCCGCCTGGGCCCCCGCCCCGCCCGCCCCCGAGCCGGAGCCGGAGCCCGCCCCTTAGGCCCGCCCCGTCCCGTGTCCCGTCCCGCCCCGCGCCGCCGACGGCCGGGGTCTTCGCATGTCTGGAGGAGAACAGAGTTGGCCACTCCCCTGTCCGCGGACCGGTTCCTCGCCGCGCTCCGCGCCGAAGGCGTCACCGTCGTCGAGCACCCCGGCTGGCGCGGCCACCACCGCAACCACGCCGGTGCCTGGGGCCCCGTCGCCGGCGTCATGATCCACCACACCGTCTCCAGCGGCACCGCGTCCTCCGTCGCCCTGTGCTTCGACGGCTACGACGGCCTGCCAGGCCCGCTCTGCCACGGCGTGATCGCCAAGGACGGCACCGTCCACCTCGTCTCCGACGGCCGCGCCAACCACGCCGACGGCGGCGACCCGTCCGTCCTGCGGGCCGTCGTCACCGAGGCGTACGGCGACCGGCCGCCGGCCCCGCGCGAGCACCAGGGCAGCCCCGGCGCCGTCGACGGCAACTCCCGCTTCTACGGCTTCGAGTGCGTCAACCTCGGCGACGGCGCCGACCCCTGGCCGGCCGCCCAGCTCGACGCGATCGAACGGGTCTCCGCCGCCCTCTGCCGCGCCCACGGGTGGGGCGCCCGGTCCGTCATCGGCCACCGGGAGTGGTCCGACTGGAAGAGCGACCCGCGGGGCTTCGGCATGCCCGGGATGCGCGACCGGGTGCAGAAGCGGCTCGGCGCCGCCCCCGCCGGGAAGCCCCCGGCCGCCCGGCCCGCCCCGAAGCTCCACCCCTTCCCCGGCACCTCGTTCTTCCGGGGCGCCCCCAGCTCACCGGTGATCACCGCGATGGGCCGCCGGCTGACGGCCGAGGGCTGCGGCCGCTACCAGGTGGGCCCGGGGCCCCGCTGGTCCGAGGCCGACCGCCGGTCGTACGCCGCCTGGCAGCAGAAGCTCGGCTTCCGCGGCGCCGACGCCGACGGCTGGCCCGGCGCCGCCTCCTGGAACGCGCTGAAGGTCCCGTACACCCCGTAAGGAGTCATGACCCATGTCCGAAGCCGCGAAGCGCACGGCCCGCACCGTGCTGCAGACCGCCGTCGCCCTCGCCCTGGTCCTGCCGGCGCTCGTCGACGCCTCCGGCATCCCCGCCACCCTGCCCCGGGTCGCCGGCGCGCTCGCCGTCGCGGGCGCCCTCACCCGGGCCATGGCGGTCCCCGCCGTACAGCTCCTGCTGCCCTCGTGGCTGCGGACGGACCCGGGCGGCGCCGATGACCGAGGCTGACCCGAACGACCCGGTGGCGGTGGCGCTCGAACTGGAACGGCTCCGCGGCACCCTCGAAGCCGGCTTCGCCCGCGTCGACGGCTCGCTCGCCCTGCTCGTCCAGCGCAGCGACCAGACCGACAAGCAGCTCGCCGACCACGAGGCCCGCCTCGACGACCTGGAACGGTCCCGCTGGCCGCTCGCCTCGATCGCGGCGATGACCGCGGGCGCGGGCGTGCTCGTCGCGCTCTGGGAGCTCGCCTCCCGGTGAAACCCCGAAGGGCGGCCACCCCGTGCGCAACGGGGTGACCGCCCTTCGGTCGAGCGACTCGCCTACTGGTTGTACGGACCGTAGTCGTAGTCCTCCAGCGGAACGGCCTGGCCGGAGCCGGTGCCGAACGGCGAGTAGTCGAGGTCGTCGTAGCCGACGGACGAGTACATCGCCGCCTTGGCCTCCTCGGTCGGCTCCACCCGGATGTTGCGGTAGCGGGACAGACCCGTACCGGCCGGGATGAGCTTACCGATGATGACGTTCTCCTTGAGGCCGATGAGGCTGTCGGACTTGGCGTTGATCGCCGCGTCCGTCAGGACTCGGGTCGTCTCCTGGAAGGAGGCGGCCGACAGCCAGGACTCCGTCGCGAGCGAGGCCTTGGTGATACCCATCAGCTGCGGACGGCCGGAGGCGGGGTGACCGCCCTCGGTGACCACGCGACGGTTCTCCTGCTCGAACTTCGAGCGCTCGACCAGCTCGCCCGGGAGGAGCTCCGCGTCGCCGGACTCGATGATCGTCACGCGGCGCAGCATCTGCCGGATGATGATCTCGATGTGCTTGTCGTGGATCGACACGCCCTGCGAGTTGTAGACCTTCTGGACTTCGCCGACCAGGTGGACCTGGACCGCGCGCTGACCGAGGATCCGGAGCACGTCGTGCGGGTTGGTGGCACCCACGGTGAGCTTCTGGCCCACCTCGACGTGGTCGCCCTCGCCCACGAGCAGACGGGCACGCTTCGAGATCGGGAAGGCCGTCTCGTCGGTGCCGTCGTCCGGGGTGACGACGATCTTCTTGGTCTTCTCGGTCTCCTCGATGCGGACGCGACCGGCCGCCTCGGAGATCGGGGCGACACCCTTGGGCTGACGCGCCTCGAAGAGCTCGACGACACGCGGCAGACCCTGGGTGATGTCGTCACCGGCCACACCACCGGTGTGGAAGGTACGCATCGTCAGCTGGGTACCGGGCTCACCGATGGACTGGGCGGCGATGATGCCGACCGCCTCACCGATGTCGACCAGCTTGCCGGTGGCCAGCGAGCGGCCGTAGCAGAAGGCACAGGTGCCGACGGCGGACTCACAGGTCAGGACCGAGCGGGTCTTGACCTCCTCGACGCCCGCGTTGACCAGGGCGTCGATGAGCACGTCGCCCAGGTCGACGTTGGCCGGCGCGATGACCTTGCCGTCGACGACGACGTCCTCGGCGAGCATCCGCGCGTACACGGAGGTCTCGACGTCGTCCGTCTTCCGCAGGACACCGGACTCGTCCTTGGCCGCGATCCGCAGCTTCAGACCGCGCTCGGTGCCGCAGTCCTCCTCGCGGATGATGACGTCCTGCGAGACGTCCACCAGACGACGGGTCAGGTAACCCGAGTCGGCGGTACGCAGGGCGGTGTCGGCGAGACCCTTACGGGCACCGTGCGTCGAGATGAAGTACTCGAGGACGGTGAGGCCCTCGCGGAACGACGCCTTGATGGGACGCGGGATCGTCTCGTTCTTGGCGTTGGACACCAGACCACGCATACCGGCGATCTGACGCATCTGCATCATGTTTCCTCGGGCGCCCGAGTCCACCATCATGAAGATCGGGTTCGTCCGCGGGAAGTTCGCGTTCATCGCCTCGGCGACCTCGTTGGTCGCCTTGGTCCAGATCGCGATGAGCTCCTGAGTGCGCTCTTCCTTCGTGATGAGACCGCGCTCGTACTGCTTCTGGACCTTCTCGTCCTGCTCCTCGTAGCCCTTGACGATGGCCTTCTTGGCCTCGGGCACGACGACGTCGGAGATGGCCACGGTGACGCCCGAACGGGTCGCCCAGTGGAAGCCGGCCGCCTTCAGGTTGTCGAGCGTCGCCGCCACGATGACCTTGGGGTAGCGCTCCGCCAGGTCGTTGACGATCTCGGAGAGCTGCTTCTTGCCCACCGAGTAGTCGACGAACGGGTAGTCCTCGGGCAGCAGCTCGTTGAAGAGCGCACGGCCCAGCGTCGTCTTCAGACGGAAGCTGTCACCCTGCTGCCACTCCGGCTCGCCCTCCTCGGCGACCGGGGGGACCCAGCCGCGCGGCGGGACGGTGCCGATCGGGAAGCGGATGTCGATCTCCGACTGGAGCGCGAGCTCCCCGGCGTCGAACGCCATGATCGCCTCGGCCGTGGAGCCGAACGCGCGGCCCTCGCCCTTGGTGTCACGCAGCTCGCCGTCGGTGGTGAGGAAGAACAGACCGAGGACCATGTCCTGGGTCGGCATCGTCACCGGGCGGCCGTCGGCCGGCTTGAGGATGTTGTTCGAGGACAGCATCAGGATGCGGGCCTCGGCCTGCGCCTCCGCGGAGAGCGGCAGGTGGACGGCCATCTGGTCACCGTCGAAGTCCGCGTTGAACGCGGTGCAGACGAGCGGGTGGATCTGGATGGCCTTGCCCTCGACCAGCTGCGGCTCGAAGGCCTGGATGCCGAGGCGGTGCAGCGTGGGCGCACGGTTCAGCAGGACCGGGTGCTCGGCGATGACCTCTTCGAGGACGTCGTACACGACCGTGCGGCCGCGCTCGACCATCCGCTTGGCGCTCTTGATGTTCTGCGCGTGGTTCAGGTCGACCAGGCGCTTCATCACGAACGGCTTGAAGAGCTCCAGCGCCATGGCCTTCGGCAGACCGCACTGGTGCAGCTTGAGCTGCGGGCCGACGACGATGACGGAACGCGCCGAGTAGTCGACACGCTTGCCGAGCAGGTTCTGACGGAAACGACCCTGCTTGCCCTTGAGCATGTCGCTCAGGGACTTCAGCGGGCGGTTGCCGGGGCCCGTGACCGGGCGACCGCGACGGCCGTTGTCGAACAGCGCGTCGACGGCCTCCTGGAGCATGCGCTTCTCGTTGTTCACGATGATCTCGGGAGCACCGAGGTCGAGAAGGCGCTTCAGGCGGTTGTTGCGGTTGATCACGCGGCGGTACAGGTCGTTCAGGTCGGAGGTCGCGAAGCGGCCACCGTCGAGCTGCACCATCGGACGGAGGTCCGGCGGGATGACCGGCACGCAGTCGAGAACCATGCCCTTGGGGCTGTTCGCGGTCTGCAGGAACGCGGAGACGACCTTGAGGCGCTTGAGCGCACGGGTCTTCTTCTGGCCCTTGCCGGTGCGGATGATCTCGCGGAGCTTCTCGGCCTCCTCCTCGAGGTCGAAGGACTCCAGGCGCTTCTGCAGCGCCGCGGCACCCATCGAGCCGTCGAAGTACGTGCCGAAGCGGTCGCGCAGCTCGCGGTAGAGGAGCTCGTCGCCCTCCAGGTCCTGGACCTTGAGGTTCTTGAAGCGGGACCAGACCTCGTCCAGACGGTCGATCTCGCGCTGCGCGCGGTCGCGCAGCTGCTTCATCTCGCGCTCGGCACCCTCGCGCACCTTGCGGCGCACGTCGGCCTTGGCGCCCTCGGCCTCCAGCTCGGCCAGGTCGGACTCGAGCTTCTTGGCGCGGTTCTCCAGGTCGGAGTCGCGGCGCTGCTCGATCTGCTGGCGCTCGACGGAGACGTGGGCCTCCAGCGACGGGAGGTCGCGGGTGCGGCGCTCGTCGTCGACGAAGGTGATCATGTACGCCGCGAAGTAGATGACCTTCTCGAGGTCCTTCGGGGCGAGGTCGAGCAGGTACCCGAGGCGCGACGGGACGCCCTTGAAGTACCAGATGTGGGTGACGGGAGCGGCCAGCTCGATGTGGCCCATCCGCTCGCGGCGCACCTTGGCGCGGGTGACCTCGACGCCACACCGCTCACAGATGATGCCCTTGAAGCGGACGCGCTTGTACTTGCCGCAGTAGCACTCCCAGTCCCGGGTCGGACCGAAGATCTTCTCGCAGAAGAGTCCGTCCTTCTCGGGCTTGAGCGTGCGGTAGTTGATGGTCTCCGGCTTCTTGACCTCGCCGTGGCTCCACTGACGGATGTCGTCAGCGGTGGCCAGACCGATCCGGAGCTCGTCGAAGAAGTTGACGTCGAGCACTATGCGTCAATCCCTCTCAGGGTTGTAAGGCTGTGGGGTCTGATACGGGGGTCCTGGGGCCGGCGGGCCTTGATCGCTCAAGGCCCGCCGGACTCCCGTCAGACCTCTTCGACGCTGCTCGGCTCGCGCCGGGACAGGTCGATGCCGAGCTCCTCCGCTGCGCGGAAGACGTCCTCGTCGGTGTCGCGCATCTCGATGGACATGCCGTCCGAGGACAGCACCTCCACGTTGAGGCACAGGGACTGCATCTCCTTGATGAGCACCTTGAAGGACTCGGGGATGCCGGGCTCAGGGATGTTCTCGCCCTTGACGATGGCCTCGTAGACCTTCACGCGGCCGGTCACGTCGTCGGACTTGATCGTCAGCAGCTCCTGGAGGGCGTACGCGGCGCCGTAAGCCTCCAGCGCCCACACCTCCATCTCACCGAAGCGCTGGCCACCGAACTGGGCCTTACCACCCAGCGGCTGCTGGGTGATCATCGAGTACGGGCCGGTCGACCGGGCGTGCAGCTTGTCGTCGACCAGGTGGTGGAGCTTGAGGATGTACATGTACCCGACGGAGATCGGGTCCGGGAACGGCTCGCCGGAGCGGCCGTCGAACAGCCTCGCCTTGCCGGTCGGGAGCACCATGCGCTCGCCGTCGCGGTTCGGGATGGTGTGCTGGAGCAGGCCGGCCAGCTCGTCCTCGCGGGCACCGTCGAAGACCGGGGTGGCGACGTTGGTGCCGGGGGCGACCTGGTCGGCGCCGATGGCCTGGAGGCGCTGCGCCCACTCGTCCGCGAGGCCGGAGACGTCCCAGCCGCGGCTGGCGAGCCAGCCGAGGTGGATCTCCAGGACCTGTCCCGGGTTCATTCGGGACGGGACACCCAGCGGGTTGAGGATGATGTCGACCGGGGTGCCGTCCTCGAGGAAGGGCATGTCCTCGATCGGGAGGATCTTGGAGATGACACCCTTGTTGCCGTGGCGGCCGGCGAGCTTGTCACCGTCGGTGATCTTGCGCTTCTGGGCGACGTAGACGCGGACCAGCTGGTTCACGCCCGGGGGAAGCTCGTCGCCCTCCTCGCGGTCGAAGACGCGGACACCGATGATCTTGCCGGTCTCGCCGTGCGGGACCTTCAGCGAGGTGTCGCGGACCTCACGGGCCTTCTCGCCGAAGATCGCGCGGAGCAGGCGCTCCTCGGGGGTCAGCTCGGTCTCGCCCTTGGGCGTGACCTTGCCGACGAGGATGTCGCCGGCGACGACCTCGGCACCGATGCGGATGATGCCGCGCTCGTCGAGGTCCGCGAGGACCTCCTCGGAGACGTTCGGGATGTCCCGGGTGATCTCCTCGGGGCCGAGCTTGGTGTCACGGGCGTCGACCTCGTGCTCCTCGATGTGGATCGAGG
This sequence comes from Streptomyces filamentosus, assembly GCF_014654895.1. GTDB lineage: Bacteria > Actinomycetota > Actinomycetes > Streptomycetales > Streptomycetaceae > Streptomyces > Streptomyces filamentosus. The sequence goes on from NZ_BNBE01000001.1 coordinate 1,988,685, forward strand.
AGAGGACGTCGTCCTGCACGAGGCGCTGCGACAGGATGATCGCGTCCTCGTAGTTGTGGCCCTCCCACGGCATGAACGCCACGAGCAGGTTCTTGCCGAGCGCCATCTCGCCGTCTTCGGTGGCGGGGCCGTCGGCGAGGACCTGGCCCTCGATCACGTGGTCGCCCTCGGAGACGACGACCTTCTGGTTGACCGAGGTGCCCTGGTTCGAGCGGGAGAACTTGTGCAGGCGGTACGTGTTGTACGTGCCGTCGTCGTTGGCGACCGTGACGTAGTCGGCCGACAGCTCCTGGACGACACCGGCCTTGTCGGCCTTGAGGACGTCACCGGCGTCGGTGGCACAGCGGTACTCCATGCCGGTGCCGACGAGCGGGGCCTCCGCCTTGATGAGCGGGACGGCCTGGCGCATCATGTTCGCGCCCATGAGGGCGCGGTTGGCGTCGTCGTGCTCGAGGAAGGGGATCATGGCGGTCGCGACCGACACCATCTGGCGCGGCGAGACGTCCATGTAGTCCACGTCCGCCGGCTCGACGTAGTCGACCTCGCCGCCACGCTTGCGGACGAGGACGCGCGGCTCGGTGAACTGCATGTCGTCGTTGAGCGCGGCGTTGGCCTGCGCGATGACGAAGCGGTCCTCCTCGTCGGCGGTGACGTAGTCGACCTCGTCGGTGACCCGGCCGTCGACGACCTTGCGGTACGGCGTCTCGATGAAGCCGAACGCGTTGACGCGGCCGTACGAGGCGAGCGAACCGATCAGACCGATGTTCGGGCCTTCGGGGGTCTCGATCGGGCACATGCGTCCGTAGTGGGACGGGTGCACGTCTCGGACCTCGAAGCCGGCCCGCTCACGGGAGAGACCACCGGGGCCCAGCGCGGACAGACGACGCTTGTGCGTCAGACCCGAGAGCGGGTTGTTCTGGTCCATGAACTGGGACAGCTGGCTGGTGCCGAAGAACTCCTTGATGGAGGCGACGACCGGCCGGATGTTGATCAGGGTCTGGGGCGTGATCGCCTCGACGTCCTGGGTGGTCATGCGCTCGCGGACGACGCGCTCCATACGAGCCAGACCCGTGCGGACCTGGTTCTGGATGAGCTCGCCGACGTTGCGCAGACGACGGTTGCCGAAGTGGTCGATGTCGTCGGTCTCGACGACGATCTCGTTGCCGTTCTCGCCGATCGTCTCGGTCTCGCCCGCGTGGAGCTTCACGAGGTACTTGATCGTGGCGATGATGTCGTCGGTGGTGAGCACACCGGCGTCCAGCGGCTCGTCGGCGCCGAGCTTCTTGTTCACCTTGTAGCGGCCGACCTTCGCGAGGTCGTAGCGCTTCGGGTTGAAGTAGAGGTTCTCGAGCAGCGTCTGAGCGGCCTCGCGGGTCGGCGGCTCGCCCGGACGGAGCTTGCGGTAGATGTCGAGCAGCGCGTCGTCCTGGCCCTGGGTGTGGTCCTTCTCCAGGGTGGCGCGCATGGACTCGTACTCGCCGAACTCCTGGAGGATCTGCTCGGTGGTCCAGCCGAGGGCCTTGAGGAGGACGGTGACGGACTGCTTGCGCTTGCGGTCGATGCGGACACCGACGAGGTCGCGCTTGTCGATCTCCATCTCCAGCCAGGCACCCCGGGACGGGATGATCTTGGCGGAGAAGATGTCCTTGTCGGACGTCTTGTCGATGGAGGAGTCGAAGTAGACGCCCGGCGAGCGGACGAGCTGCGAGACGACGACACGCTCGGTGCCGTTGATGACGAAGGTGCCCTTGTTCGTCATGAGCGGGAAGTCGCCCATGAAGACCGTCTGGGACTTGATCTCGCCGGTCTCGTTGTTGGTGAACTCGGCGGTGACGAAGAGCGGGGCGCCGTACGTGAAGTCACGGTCCTTGCACTCGTCGATGGAGTTCTTCGGGGGCTCGAAGCGGTGGTCGCGGAAGGTCAGCGACATCGACCCGGAGAAGTCCTCGATCGGGGAGATCTCCTCGAAGATCTCCTCCAGACCCGACTTCGTGGGGACGTCCTGTCCCGACTCGAGGGCGGCCTCGACGCGAGCCTTCCAGGCGGCGTTGCCGAGCAGCCAGTCGAAGCTCTCGGTCTGGAGCGCGAGGAGGTTCGGAACCTCGAGGGGCTCCTTGATCTTTGCAAAGGAGATGCGCAGCGGGGCGGTGCTGGCGCCGTTGTTCGTGTTGTTCGAGGCGTTGCGCGAGGCGGCCAAGAGGGGGTCCTTCCGAGGGCTCGGACTCACTACGCGCGTACCGGTCCCCAGCAACGCTTCACGGCAGACGTTTCCTGAAGTGGCCAAAAGACCAGGTCAGATAGGGTCGGTCCACGAAGCTGATGCGAAGGTATGCCCCTGGTGACGGGCAGGGGGCAGCTAACAGGCAGCGCAAAGGGACAGTGTAGCCACTTGGCCCACTGATGTCCAGGGCGACTTCTTCGCGACCCTCGTTGCTCTCAACTCCGCGGTACTCGCGCCGTGCGGCGCACCTCGATACTGCCCGTTCGGCCATCGATCCATGCCTCGGAAACGGATCGATATGACGGCCGTCCTGAGAATTGCGCGCGGCGTGCCGTTCGTCAAGGCCCCCGCCTGCGAGCGGCGCACGGCGAAGATCACCATACTCCGCTTCCGGAGGCCGGGGGGACCGCCGCCACGCGGGTCCCGAGCACGCCGAAAGGCGACCACCCAGATGGATGATCGCCTTTCGGTGCCTCCGCGTTACACGGGGGCGAGAGTCAGCTCAGCGAGCCGAAACGGCCTTACTTGACCGTGACGGAGGCGCCGGCGGCCTTGAGGGACTCGGCAGCCTTCTCGGCGGCCTCCTTCGCGACCTTCTCGAGGACCGGCTTCGGGGTGCCGTCGACGAGGTCCTTGGCCTCCTTGAGGCCCAGGGAGGTGAGCTCGCGCACGACCTTGATGACCTGGATCTTCTTGTCGCCGGCACCCTCGAGGATGACGTCGAACTCGTCCTGCTCCTCGGCGGCACCGGCAGCGTCGCCACCACCGGCGGCGGGGGCGGCAACGGCGACGGCCGCGGCGGCGGTGACGTCGAACTTCTCCTCGAAGGCCTTCACGAACTCGGAGAGCTCGATGAGGGTCATCTCCTCGAACTGGGCGAGGAGGTCGTCCTGAGAGAGCTTCGCCATGATGGGCGATCCTTCCACTAATTCGGCAGGTGCCGATGTGTCTGTAGAGGCGGGCGTAACGGCCCGCTACGACCCGCGCGCTAGGCGGCGCGGATCAATGCGCGAGCCGAATTACTCGGCACCGCCCTGCTCGGCCTGCTTGGCACGGAGCGCGTCCACGGTGCGGACGAGCTTCGACGGCAGAGCCTGGAAGAGCTGAGCAGCCTGAGACTGCTTGCCCTTGAAGGCGCCGGCCAGCTTGCTGAGCAGAACCTCGCGGGACTCGAGGTCCGCAAGCTTCTTGATGTCGTCGGCGGAGAGAGCCTTACCGTCAAGGACACCGGCCTTGATGATGAGGTTCGGGTTCTCCTTGGCGAAGTCACGCAGGGCCTTCGCCGACTCCACCGGGTCACCGGTGACGAAGGCGACCGCGGTCGGACCAGCGAAGTGCTCGTCCAGTGCGGTGATCCCGGCCTCGTTGGCCGCAATCTTGGTCAGCGTGTTCTTCACCACGGCGTACTGGGCGTTCTCACCGAGCGAGCGGCGCAGCGTCTTGAGCTGCGCGACGGTGAGACCCCGGTACTCGGTCAGCACGGCGGCGTTGGAGCTCTGGAACGCGTCCTTGAGCTCGGCCACCGATGCAGCCTTGTTGGGCGTCGGCATAGTGCGTTCGCCTCCTTCCGGGTGATGAGGACCGCTCAGAAGGGGCTGAACAAACAAAACGCCCCGGCGCAGGCGCACGGGGCGTAGCTCGACCGGGCGAGAACGTCCGGGAACTTTCCACAGTCACCTGCGCGGGTCGTCCGTCGTCAACGGATCCTTCGGCCACCGCACCCGGTAAGGGCACAGCAACGACCAGCGGTCTTTGGCTTCTGTGGAAGAGTACGTGATGGCCTGGGCCAGGGGCAAATCAGCCTTCGGCGCCCGCTTCGGACAGGCCCTTCATCATCTCCATGAAGTCCACGGTCTCCCCGGCCGGCGGGGCCTGGACGGCGGCCTTGGAGCCGTAGTCCGAGTAGAAGGCGGTCAGCTTCATCGCGCCCTGGGGCATCTTCATGTCGACGATCATCTTGGCCGGGAAGCCGTTCCCGTCGACCCAGACCTCGGTGTCGTAGCCCTTCACGCCGGTCTTCTCGATGCTCGCGGTGAAGGCCTTGCGCTGCTCCGCCGTCATGCCGGGGAACGACTTCTCGTTCTTGAGCACCTCGTCCATGGAGACGGAGCCCTTGTAGTGCTCGGTGTCGACGCCCTCGACCTTCTCCGGGCCGACGTGCTTGATGCCCGGGGACTCCAGGAGGATCGCGAGCTGCTGCGCGGGGTCCTGGTTGGTGCCGCTCATGCCCTGGGTCAGCTGCTGGAGGGAGGCGTCGCCGGACTCCTCCGCGAGCCCCGCCAGGTCCATCTTCATCCAGCGCTTGCCGTCCATCTGCGCGGCCTGCTTGGCGCCCATGTCCATGTACATGACCTGGTCCAGCATGACCATGCGCATCTCCGAGGGCCCGCCGGCGGCCTCCGCCGCGGCGAAGGCGCCGCCGGACATGGTGACGTCCATGACGGTCGGGTCCCAGCCCTGCACGCCCGTCATGGTGGTGGTCCCGGCGCCGATGCCGGCGCCCGCGCCCTCCACCTCCATCGTCATCCTGAACTTCGCGGACTTCGCGGCGGAGGTCTTCTCGTAGGCCGCCGTGAGGGCCTGGGTGACGTCCCCGACGCCGTCGGCGGCCTTGCCGCCCGCCGCCTTGTCACCGCAGCCGGAGAGGCCCGCGGCGAGGGCCACGGCGGTGAGCGCGACGCCCGCGCGCTTACGGGTCGACTTGTTCATAGGTGTTCCCCACCCTCTGCTCTTCGTCTTTGCGATCCCTTGAACCGTATCGGACGGCCACGACAGCGAGGACGCGAAAAAAGCCGCCCCCCGTTCCTCCGGAGAGGAACGGGGGGCGGCTTCGGGACTGACTGCTACCGAGCCGGAAGGGCTCAGACCGCGGCCGGGTCCTCCTCGACGAGGAGGTTGCGGGTGCGGTTGCCGTCAACCGGGATGCCGGGGCCCATCGTGGTGCTGATGGCGGCCTTCTTGATGTAGCGGCCCTTGGCGGCGGACGGCTTCAGACGGAGGATCTCCTCCAGGGCCGCGCCGTAGTTCTCCACCAGCTGCGCGTCCTCGAACGAGGTCTTGCCGATGATGAAGTGCAGGTTCGAGTGCTTGTCGACGCGGAACTCGATCTTGCCGCCCTTGATGTCGTTGACAGCCTTGGCGACATCGGGGGTGACGGTGCCGGTCTTCGGGTTCGGCATGAGACCACGCGGACCGAGCACGCGGCCGAGGCGGCCGACCTTGCCCATGAGGTCCGGGGTGGCCACGACGGCGTCGAACTCGTTCAGGCGCTGGCCCTTGGCGATCTCGTCGATCAGCTCGTCGGAACCGACGATGTCGGCGCCCGCGGCGACCGCGGCCTCGGCACGCTCACCGGTCGCGAAGACCAGGACCCGGGCGGTCTTGCCGGTGCCGTGCGGGAGGTTCACGGTGCCACGGACCATCTGGTCGGCCTTGCGCGGGTCGACACCCAGGCGGAAGGCGACCTCGACGGTGCCGTCGAACTTCGTGGTGGAGGTCTCCTTGGCGAGACGGACGGCCTCGAGGGGAGCGTAGAGCTTCTCCCGGTCGATCTTGGCGTCCGCAGCGCGGAGGGACTTGCTGCGCTTCACTTCTGCTCCTGGTTGCGTTTTCACCATGCGGCTGTCGCCGCGTGGCGGGTGTGGAGTCGTGGTGCGGACCAGCGCTTGGCCCTACCACTGAGGTCACGAGGGGGGGTGATCAGCCCTCGACCGTGATGCCCATGGAACGGGCGGTGCCGGCGATGATCTTCGACGCGGCGTCCAGGTCGTTCGCGTTGAGGTCGGGCATCTTGGTGGTGGCGATCTCGCGGACCTGCGCCTCGGTGATCTTGGCGACCTTGGTCTTGTGCGGCTCGCCGGAGCCCTTCTCCACGCCCGCGGCCTTGAGGATCATCTTGGCGGCCGGCGGGGTCTTGGTGATGAAGGTGAAGGAACGGTCTTCGTAGACCGTGATCTCCACCGGGATCACCCAGCCACGCTGCGACTCGGTCGCGGCGTTGTAGGCCTTGCAGAACTCCATGATGTTGACGCCGTGCTGGCCGAGCGCGGGGCCGACCGGCGGGGCCGGGTTGGCCGCACCGGCGTTGATCTGGAGCTTGATGAGCCCCGTGACCTTCTTCTTCTTGGGAGGCATTGCTCTCTCCGGGTCCTAGTGAGAGTTTTCAGCCGATCCATCCGGTCATCCGGATGGAGGCATACCGCACAACGATAACGGGTATGGTCGTGCGTCCAAAAACCGAGCAGGTCAGAGGGGCTGTGACAGCCCCTCTGACCTGTTCGGAAACTCGGTGACGATCTAGCGAACGACCGGGGAGTCGGTCAGTTCTTCTGGATCTGGTCGAAGCTGAGCTCGACCGGGGTCTCGCGGCCGAAGATCTCGACGAGGCCCTTGACCTTCTTCGAGTCCGGGTTGATCTCGTTGATCGTGGCCTGGAGGGTGGCGAAGGGGCCGTCGGTGACGGTGACCGAGTCGCCGACCTCGAAGTCGAGGACCTGGACCTCCAGCTTGCGGGCCGGAGCCGGCTTGCCCTCGGCCTCGGCGGCCTCGCGGGCAGCCTTCTCCTCGGCCTCGGGGGCGAGCATCTTGACGATCTCGTCCAGGGTCAGCGGGTACGGGTCGTAGGCGTTGCCCACGAAGCCGGTGACGCCGGGGGTGTTGCGGACGACGCCCCAGGACTCGTTCGTCAGGTCCATGCGGACGAGGACGTAGCCGGGGAGCTTGTTCTGCTTGACGTTCTTCCGCTCGCCGCCCTTGATCTGGACGATCTCTTCCTCGGGCACCTCGGCCTGGTAGATGAAGTCCTCGACGTTGAGCGAGACGGCGCGCTGCTCCAGGTTGGCCTTCACGCGCTTCTCGTAGCCCGCGTAGGTGTGGATGACGTACCACTCGCCGGGCAGGGTGCGCAGTTCCTCGCGGAGGGCGGCGACGGGGTCGACCGGGGCGGCCGGCTCGGCCTCCTCCTCGGTCTCCTCGGCCTCGGCGTCGGTCTCCTCGGCCTCGTCCTCACCGGCCTCGACGTCCTCGTCGTCCGAGAGCTCGGACTCGTCGTCCTCGTCCTCGACGACGGCGTCCTCGTCCGCCGCGGCGTCCGCAGCCTCCGCCTGGTCCTCGTCCTCGTCGGCGGCCTCGACGATGTCCAGCTCGTCCTCGACGGACTCGGACTCGAAGGCGTCGTTCAGGTTCGCGTCAGACACGGTGGCTGCTTCTTCCTGCGATACAGATGGGGTGGAACAAAAAGTCAGCCGAAGACGTACTTGACTGCTTCCTGGAAGCCATAGTCAATCACGGTGACCAGGCCGATCATCACGACCACGAAGACGATCACGACAGTGGTGTACGAGGTGAGCTGGCTGCGCGTGGGCCAGACGACCTTGCGGAGCTCCGCGATGATCTGCCGGTAGAAGAGGGCGAGACGGCCCAGGGGGCCCTTCTTCCCGCGCTTGCCGCCCTTGCGGCCCTTCTTCTTCGACTCGGTCGAAGCGTCTTCGGCATCAGGCATGTCGATGGAGCCAACGGCGTCCGTCACGATCTCTCACCTGATTCCGGGTCGTGGCCGTGCCGCGCCCGGGTGGAGCCGCACGACAATGCAATGAAGACGTACATGCGCACACAACCTGGCGGTGTGTGTAGCAGGGCCGGAGGGACTTGAACCCCCAACCGCCGGTTTTGGAGACCGGTGCTCTACCAATTGAGCTACGACCCTTCGTGGCGTCCCCAACCTACCTCATCGGTGATGCGGTCGGTGCGGGCCAACGAGGAGTGAGTGTACGTGACCTTGGGGCCTCCCGTCGAACACGAACCGTGCCGACCTGCCCGCGGACCGCTCCGCGACCGGTATCGACCGCTCCTGTCCGCTCCCTGAAACCTGTGTGCCGAGCCGGGAAACGGTCTGGGACGATGGCCGCATGAGCGCTGCCACCCCTCCCACCGAGCGTCGGGTCTCCGCCCGGATCGGTGCGATCTCCGAGTCCGCCACCCTCGCCGTCGACGCCAAGGCCAAGGCCCTCAAGGCCGCCGGCCGCCCGGTGATCGGTTTCGGTGCGGGAGAGCCCGACTTCCCGACCCCGGACTACATCGTCGACGCGGCCGTCGAGGCCTGCAAGAACCCCAAGTTCCACCGCTACACCCCGGCCGGCGGCCTGCCCGAGCTGAAGGCCGCGATCGCCGCCAAGACGCTCCGCGACTCCGGCTACGAGGTCGACGCCTCCCAGGTCCTGGTGACCAACGGCGGCAAGCAGGCGATCTACGAGGCGTTCGCCGCGATCCTCGACCCGGGCGACGAGGTCATCGTCCCGGCTCCGTACTGGACCACCTACCCGGAGTCGATCCGCCTCGCCGGCGGCGTCCCGGTGGAGGTCGTGGCGGACGAGACCACCGGCTACCGGGTCTCCGTGGAGCAGCTGGAGGCGGCCCGCACCGAGCGGACCAAGGTCGTCCTCTTCGTCTCCCCCTCGAACCCGACCGGCGCCGTCTACAGCGAGGCCGACGCCGAGGCGATCGGCCGCTGGGCCGTCGAGCACGGCCTGTGGGTCCTCACGGACGAGATCTACGAGCACCTGGTCTACGGCGACGCGAAGTTCACCTCGCTGCCGGCGATCGTGCCCGAGCTGCGCGACAAGTGCATCGTCGTGAACGGCGTCGCGAAGACGTACGCGATGACCGGCTGGCGCGTCGGGTGGATCGTGGGCCCGAAGGACGTGGTGAAGGCCGCGACGAACCTCCAGTCGCACGCCACCTCGAACGTCTCCAACGTGGCGCAGGTCGCCGCGCTGGCCGCCGTCTCCGGGAACCTGGACGCGGTCGCCGAGATGCGCACCGCCTTCGACCGCCGCCGCCAGACGATCGTGCGGATGCTCAACGAGATCGAGGGCGTCTACTGCCCGACCCCCGAGGGCGCGTTCTACGCGTACCCGTCGGTGAAGGGGCTGCTCGGCAAGGAGATCCGCGGCAAGCGCCCGCAGAGCTCCGTCGAGCTGGCCGCGCTGATCCTGGACGAGGCCGAGGTCGCGGTCGTCCCGGGCGAGGCCTTCGGCACGCCGGGCTACCTGCGCCTGTCGTACGCGCTGGGCGACGAGGACCTGGTGGAGGGCGTGTCCCGGATCCAGAAGCTGCTGGCCGAGGCCCGCGACTGATCCCTCCGCGTCCCTTCGCGCAAGAACGGGCCCCGGTTCCGAGGAACCGGGGCCCGTTCTTGCGTTCGGGCGGGTATCGATCGGGGAATCGCCGTGCATACCGCCATTCGGGTAAGGCAGGATCGGGCGATGGAGCACCCCCGCGATCTCACCCTGTTGCCCAAGGCCCATCTGCACCTGCACTTCACCGGTTCGATGCGGCCCTCGACCCTCCTCGAACTGGCCGACAAGTACGGGGTGCACCTGCCGGACGCGCTGAAGGGCGGGACGCCTCCGCAGCTGCGGGCGACCGACGAGCGCGGCTGGTTCCGCTTCCAGCGGCTGTACGACATCGCCCGCTCCTGCCTGCGCGCCCCGGAGGACATCCGGCGGCTGGTGCGGGAGGCGGCGCAGGAGGACGTGCGGGACGGTTCCGGGTGGCTGGAGATCCAGGTCGACCCCACCTCGTACGCGCCGCACCTGGGCGGTCTGATCCCGGCCCTGGAGATCATCCTGGACGCGGTGGACGCGGCCTCCCGGGAGACCGGGCTCGGGATGCGCGTCCTGGTCGCGGCGAACCGCATGAAGCACCCGCTGGAGGCCCGCACGCTGGCCCGGCTCGCCGTGCGGTACGCGGAGCGGGGCGTGGTGGGCTTCGGGCTCTCCAACGACGAGCGCCGGGGCATGGCCCGCGACTTCGACCGGGCCTTCGCGATCGCCCGCGAGGGCGGTCTCCTGGCGGCCCCGCACGGCGGCGAGCTGACCGGCCCCTCCTCGGTCCGGGACTGCCTGGACGACCTGCGGGCGGCCCGCGTGGGGCACGGCGTGCGGGCGGCGGAGGACGAGCGGCTGCTGCGGAAGCTCGCCGAGCGGGGCGTGATCTGCGAGGTGTGCCCCGCGTCGAACGTGGCCCTGGGCGTCTACGAGAAGCACGAGGACGTCCCCCTGCGCACCCTGTTCGAGGCGGGCGTCCCGATGGCCCTGGGCGCCGACGACCCCCTCCTCTTCGGCTCCCGCCTCGCCGCCCAGTACGAGATCGCCCGCCGCCACCACGGCTTCACGGACGCGGAACTGGCGGAGCTGGCCCGGCAGTCGGTCAGGGGCTCCGCGGCCCCGGAGGGCGTACGGGCGAAGCTGCTGTCCGGGATCGACGACTGGCTGGCTAGCTGAGGCCCCTCATCAGGGTGCGGGCGATCGCCTCCGCGAAGGCGTCCGGCGACTGCGGGGGCTCCCCCTCCGGGGTCGTCCCGTAGGCGAAGGCCCGCTGGACGCAGGCGCCGAGGAGGAGGGCGGCGGCGGCCCGCGGGTCGGCGTCGGGGCCGATGCGGCCGCGGTGCTGCTCGGCCGCGAGGTAGGCGGTGAGGCCCTCGATGGGCTTGTGCGGCCCGGCGTCCAGTTCCCGCATGCCGGCGTCGTGGCGCGCCTTGAGCCGGGGTTCGGCGTACAGCGAGGCGGCGATCGGGAAGGTCTGCTCGTAGAAGAGGGCGGCCCGGCGGGCGATCTCGGTGAGGTTCTCCTCGACGGTGCGGTCGCCGGGGTCGTCGGCGAGCGTCTCCAGGAGGCCGCCGAGCCGCGGGAGCCGTTCCGTGAGGACGGTGAGGAAGAGCTGTTCCTTGCTGTCGAAGTGCTTGTAGAGCGCGGCCTCCGAGCAGCCCGCCGCCCTGGCGATCTCCTTGGTGGTGGTGCGGGCGAGGCCCAGGGTGCCCATGAGGTCACGCGCGGCGTCGACGATCCGGGCCCGGGTCGGCTTCTGTTCCATGCACCCTCCACACAGGCTTGACGTGTGAGTGAGTATCCACCCACCCTGGGGTGAGTGAGTACTCACCCACCCGGGAGGCTGCGTCATGAAGCTCACCGTCTTCGGTGCGACCGGCGGCATCGGTCAGGAGATCGTCCGGCAGGCCCTGGGGGCCGGCCACGAGGTGACGGCGGTCGTGCGGGACCCCGCGCGCCTCGCGGTGGCCGGGGAACGCCTGGTGGTCCACCGCGCCGACCTCGGCGACGCCGAGGCCCTGCGCCCCGCGGTCGCCGGCCGGGACGCGGTGCTCTCGGGCCTGGGCGCCCGCAGCAGGGCGGACGCGGCCGGCGGCATCGCCGCCCGGCTGACCCGCCCGGTGCTGGCCGCGATGGAGGCCGAGGGCGTGCGGCGGCTCGTCGTGGTCAGCGCGGCCCCCGTGGGACCGGCCGCGGCCGGCGAGGGGCTGCTCGACAAGGCCGTCCTCGCGGTGGTCGGCAGCGTCCTGAAGGACGTCTACGCCGACCTGCGGGTCATGGAGTCCGAGCTGGCCGCCGGCGCCGCCGACTGGACCTCCGTCCGCCCGCCCAGGCTGACGAACGGGCCGCTCACCGGCCGCTACCGCACGGTCGTCGGCGGCACCCCGCCCCGCGGCCGCACCCTGGCCCGCGCGGACGCGGCCCACGCGATGCTCGCGGCCCTCGACGACCCGTCGACGGTGCGGCAGGGCGTGGGCGTCGCCTACTGAGGGCGGGTCAGAGCCGGACGCCGATCGTCACCGGCTCGTTGACGAGGGTGACGCCGAAGGCGTCCCGGACGCCGGCGACGACCTCGCGGGCGAGGGCGAGGAGGTCCTCGGTGGTGGCCTCGCCGCGGTTCGTCAGGGCGAGGGTGTGCTTGGTGGAGATGCGGGCGGGACCGGAGCCGTACCCCTTGGTGAAGCCGGCCCTGTCGATGAGCCAGGCGGCGGAGGTCTTGGTGCGGCCCTCCCCCGCCGGGTAGGCGGGCGGCGCGACGTCGGGGCCGAGGCGGTCGGCCACGCGCGTGAGGAAGGTCTCGTACTCGGCCGCCGTGAGGATCGGGTTGGTGAAGAAGGAGCCCGCCGACCAGGTGTCGTGGTCCTCGGGGTCCAGGACCATGCCCTTGCCCGCGCGCAGCCGCAGGACGGTCTCGCGGGCCGTCGCGAGCGGCACCCGGTCGCCGGCCTCCACGCCGAGGGCGCGGGCGGTCTCCGGGTACGCGATCGGCGCCGACATCCCGCCCGCGTCCTCCAGCTCGAAGCGGACCCGCAGCACGACGTACCGCTCGGGGTGCTCCTTGAAGAGGCTGTGCCGGTACGAGAAGGCGCACCGGTCGTTCGTGAGGGTGACGGTCTCCTCGGCGCGGCGGTCGTACGCGACGACCTCGCTGATGGTGGCGGAGACGTCCTGCCCGTACGCGCCGACGTTCTGGATCGGGGTGGCACCGGCCGAACCGGGGATGCCGGCCAGGCACTCGACGCCCGCGAGCCCCGCCTCCACGGTCCGCGCGACCGCGTCCGTCCAGACCTCGCCCGCGGCGAGCTCCAGGCGGGTCCCGTCGAGGGAGAAGCCGGTGGTGGCGATGTGCAGGGCGGTGCCCTCGAAGCCCTTGTCCCCGATGACCAGGTTGGAGCCGCCGCCGATGACGAGCAGCGGGGTCCCGGAGGCGTCGGCCTCGCGGACCGCCGCGATCACCTCGTCGTCGGTGGTGGCCGTGACGAGCCGGGTGGCGGGACCGCCGAGCCGGAAGGTGGTCAGGGGGGCGAGGGGGGCGTCCTTGAGCTGCTGCACGGGCCCAAGAATACGTTTCACGCGCCGAACGAGACGTTCAGCGCGTGAAACGAAGCGGCTGTCACGCCAGCCGGACGACCGCCCGGCTCATCCCCAGCACCTTCTGCCCGGCGCTGGTGGCGGTCAGGTCGACGCGGACGAGGTTGTCGTCCAGCTTGGCGGCGACCTTGGCGGAGACCTCGATCACGGCGCCGACGCCGTCGTCCGGGACGACGACGGGCTTGGTGAAGCGGACGCCGTACTCGACGACGGCGGCGGGGTCGCCCGCCCAGTCGGTGACGACGCGGATCGCCTCGGCCATGGTGAACATGCCGTGGGCGATGACGTCGGGGAGACCGACCTCGACGGCGAACTTCTCGTTCCAGTGGATGGGGTTGAAGTCCCCGGAGGCGCCCGCGTACCGGACGAGGGTGGCGCGGGTCACGGGGAAGGTCTGCGCGGGCAGCTCGGTGCCGGCCTCGACCTCGGAGTAGGCGATCTTCGCGGTCATGGTCAGATCCCCTCGGGGGCGCGGGAGACGAGCTTGGTCCAGGCGGTGACGACGTGCTCGCCGGTCTCGTCGTGGACCTCGCCGCGGATGTCCAGGATGTCGTTGCCGGCCAGCGACTTGATCGCCTCGATGGTGGAGGTGACCGAGAGGCGGTCGCCGGCGCGGACGGGCCGGGTGTAGGCGAACTTCTGGTCGCCGTGGACGACGCGGCTGTAGTCGAGGCCGAGCTGCGGGTCCTCGATGACCTGTCCGGCGGCCTTGAACGTGATGGCGAACACGAAAGTCGGCGGGGCGATCACGTCGGGGTGGCCGAGTTCCTTGGCCGCCTCGGGGTCGGTGTACGCGGGATTCGCGTCGCCGACCGCCTCGGCGAATTCGCGGATCTTCTCGCGGCCGACCTCATAGGCCGGGGTGGGCGGATAGGTCCGGCCCACGAAGGACTGGTCGAGCGCCATGGCCTCGATACCTCCTGCTGGATCTTTTGCCGATAGTGCGGGCGTGCCGGGAAACGCCACGAGGCCGCCCCCTGGTGGGGACGGCCTCGTGAACGAGCCTGATTAGCGCGTCTCGCGGTGCGCGGTGTGCGAGTTGCAGCGGGGGCAGTGCTTCTTCATCTCAAGACGGTCCGGGTTGTTACGCCGGTTCTTCTTGGTGATGTAGTTCCGCTCCTTGCACTCCACGCAGGCCAGCGTGATCTTCGGGCGGACGTCGGTGGCAGCCACGTGAGTGCTCCTTGACGGACGGATGGGATGGATGAACGCATGAAAGAGTAGCCGATCGCAGGACCGACCCCACAATCGGCTACCGTGTGTAGCGGTGACCGGACTTGAACCGGTGACACAGCGATTATGAGCCGCTTGCTCTACCGACTGAGCTACACCGCTTTGATGTTGGTAGCCCCGCCCGGAGGCGGGATTCCCTTCACCAGAGCCCCAATACGGAATCGAACCGTAGACCTTCTCCTTACCATGGAGACGCTCTGCCGACTGAGCTATTGGGGCGAGCGAGGAAGACATTACACGGTCTCCGGCCCATCACCCAAATCCGTTTCGCGGGGGCCTCCGCCGGGGCCTCCCCGGGCGCCCCGTACGCCACTCGTGGACTCATCGGTACGACTATTGCGCTCCTCCTCGAAGGCGGCTCCGGGCGCCCCTAGGCTCTGCCCCACGCTGCGTGAACTCGATCTTGGTGAGCCGGTCGGCGAGCCGGTCGCGAGCCAGGAGGAGCACCGATGTCAGCCGACAGCAAGCAGCCCCGACAGCCCTCCGACGACGGCCGGGGCGCGGCCACCGAGGACGCGCACGCGCTCCTGCTGTCGAACGCGCGGCTGACGGACGGGCGGACCGTGGACGTCCGGCTGGGACGGGGCCGGATCGAGGCCGTCGGCACGGCGGGGAGCCTGAGCACCACGGGCGCCCGGGTGGACCTGACCGGCCACCTGCTGCTGCCCGCGCCGGCCGAGCCGCACGCGCACGCCGACACGGCGCTCTCCGCGGACGGCCCCGGCCCCGTCCCGTACGCCCCCGAGGAGGTGCAGCGGCGGGCCACGGAGGCCGCGCTGCTCCAGCTCGGGCACGGGGCGACGGCGCTGCGGGCGCACGTCGGGATCGGCGGGGTGCACGGGCTGGGGCCGCTGGGTGCGGTGCTCCGGGCCCGGCGCTCGCTGCGCGGCCTGGCGGACCTGACGGCGGTGGCGGTGCCGCGGCTGCTCACCGGGGCGGCGGGCGCGGACGGCCTGGCGATGCTGCGGGACGCGGTGAAGATGGGCGCCGGGGTGGTCGGCGGCCGGCCGGACCTGGACCCGGATCCGGCGGGGTACGTGGAGGCGGTCCTGGAGGTGGCGGCCGAGCACGGGGTGCCGGTGGACCTGCACACGGACGGCGGCGATCCGGCGCGCCTCGCGCGGCTCGCGGCGATGGCCGCGGGGCTGCGGCCCGGGGTGGCGGTCGGGCCGTGCGCGGGGCTCGGGCGGCTGCCGGAGGAGGTGGCGGGCCGGGCGGCGGAGCGGCTGGCGGCGGCCGGGGCGACGGTGGTGTGCCTGCCGCAGGGCGGCTGCGCGGGGACGGAGCTGCGGGGCACGGCGCCGGTGCGGCTGCTGCGGTCGGCGGGGGTGCGGCTCGCGGCGGGCGGCGGGGCGCTGCGGGACGCGGCGAATCCGGTGGGGCGGGGCGATCCGCTGGAGGCGGCCTTCCTGCTGGCCTCGCAGGAGGGGCTGGGGCCGGCCGAGGCGTACGGGGCGGTGTCCGCGCGGGCGCGGGAGGCGATGGGCCTTCCGGAGGTGCGGGTGGAGGCGGGTTTCCCGGCGGAGCTGCTGGCGGTGCGCGGGGAGCGCCTCGCGGGCGTGCTGTCGCTGGCGTACAGCCGGATCGTGGTGCACCGGGGGCGGGTGGTGGCGCGGACGAGCGCGGTGCGGGAGTACTGCGACTCGGCGGCGGCGCTGGACCTGCCGCGGCAGGCGCGGACCGATCCGGGAGGCCCGGCGGCCCGCTGAGCCGTACGGTCGGAGCATGCGCATCGTCATCGCTGGAGGACACGGTCGGATCGCCCTGCGCCTGGAGCGGCTGCTCTCGGCGGGCGGACACGAGGCGGTCGGGTTGATCCGCCGCCCGGAGCAGGCGGAGGACCTGCGGACGGCGGGGGCCGAACCCGTCGTGCTGGATCTGGAGTCGGCGTCGGTGGAGGAGGTCGCGGCGGCCCTGGAGGGCGCGGACGCGGCCGTCTTCGCGGCGGGCGCGGGCCCGGACAGCGGAGCGGCCAGGAAGGACACGGTGGACCGCGGGGCGGCGGTCCTGTTCGCGGACGCGGCGGAGCGGGCGGGGGTGCGGCGCTTCGTGGTCGTCTCGTCGATGGGCGCGGACGCGGACCGTCCGGGCGACGAGGTCTTCGACGCGTACCTGCGGGCGAAGGGCGCCGCGGACGACGCGGTGCGGGCCCGTACGGGCCTGGACTGGACGATCCTGCGCCCCGGGACGCTCCTCGACGACGCCGGCACGGGCCTGGTCCGGCTGGAGGCCCGTACGGGCCGCGGCACGGTCCCCCGGGACGACGTGGCGGCGGTCCTCGCCGAGCTGGTGGAGTCCCCGGGCACGGCCGGCCTGACCCTGGAGCTCGTCACGGGCCCGACGCCGGTGATGGTCGCGGCGAAGGACGTGGCCGGGAACTGACCCGCACGGGGAAAGGCCCCCGGAAACGAGTGAAGGTCCCCGGTGAGAACACCGGGGACCTTCTTCACGTGGCGACGCCAGGATTCGAACCTGGGTAGGCTAAGCCGACGGATTTACAGTCCGCTCCCATTGGCCACTCGGGCACATCGCCATGGGTTCGCTGCCCTGGCCCACCACTTTTCCGCGGTGTTCCCCGGCAACGAGGAAAACAATACCTGATCCCGGGGGGTGGTTCGCCACCGGATTGACCGGCGGGTGATCGGAGCCGGGGGCCGGGGCGCACCCCCTAGGCTTTGGGGGTACCCCACAGCATCCGAGCAAGGAGCCACGAGTCATGGCCGACTCCAGTTTCGACATCGTCTCCAAGGTCGAGCGGCAGGAGGTCGACAACGCCCTCAACCAGGCCGTGAAGGAGATCTCCCAGCGCTACGACTTCAAGGGGACCAACGCCTCGATCTCCTGGTCGGGCGAGAAGATCCTGATGCAGGCGAGCGGTGAGGAGCGCGTCAAGGCGATCCTCGACATCTTCCAGTCCAAGCTGATCAAGCGGGGCATCTCGCTGAAGTCGCTGGAGGTCGAGGGCGAGCCGCAGCTGTCCGGCAAGGAGTACAAGCTCTTCGCCTCGGTCCAGGAGGGCATCTCCCAGGAGAACGCCAAGAAGGTCGCGAAGGCCATCCGGGACGAGGGCCCCAAGGGCGTCAAGGCGCAGGTGCAGGGCGACGAGCTGCGGGTCAGCTCGAAGAGCCGGGACGACCTCCAGGCCGTGCAGGCGCTGCTCAAGGGCAAGGACTTCGACTTCGCGATCCAGTTCGTGAACTACCGCTGACCCTTCGCGGTCCGTCCACGCCCGTGTCCGAAAGCCGCCAGCGTCCGCCCCGGTGGGGCTCGCACACTGGGGGCATGGACGACATCACCGTGTACGCGTACGCCGACGGCCCCCTGGGCGAGATGCTGCTGACCGGGCGGCTCTCGGCGGGGGGCCGTGCCGTGCTCCGGTCGCTCTCGCTGCCCGGGCAGAAGGGCGGCGCGGCGGTCGGGGACGGCTGGGTGCGGGACCAGGGGGCCTTCGCGGAGGCCGCGGGGCAGCTGGAGGAGTACTTCGCCGGGCGGCGGGAGCGGTTCGGGCTGCCGCTGGACCGGGAGGCGGGGACGGAGTTCCAGCGGCGGGTGTGGGCGGCCCTGGAGGAGATCCCGTACGGGGCGACCGTCAGCTACGGGGAGATCGGGCGGCGGGTCGGGGTCGCCGGGGCCGGGGTGCGGGCGGTGGGCACCGCGATCGGGCGCAATCCGCTGCTCGTGGTGCGACCCTGTCACCGGGTGATCGGCGCGGACGGGACCCTGCGGGGGTACGCGGCCGGGCCGGAGCGCAAGCGGTCGCTGCTGGACCTGGAGGGGGCCCTGGCGTGACGGAGGGGCTGTTCCCGCGCGAGCGGGCGGAGCCGGCGCCCGGGGCGGTGCACGTGCCGGGCTGGCTGCCGCTCGGCCGGCAGCGGGAACTGGTCGCAGCCTGCCGGGAGTTCGGGCGCGGGCCGCTGGCGTACCGGCACACCGTGCTGCCCGGCGGGGGCGTGATGTCGGTGCGGTCGCTGTGCCTGGGCCGGACGTGGGTGCCGTACCGCTACCTCGACTCGGTCGTCGTCGAACTGCCGGAGTGGCTGGTCGCGTTGGGGCGGGCGGCGGTGGCGGAGGCGTACGGCTCCGACGGCGGTTTCGCGCCCGACACCGCGCTGGTGAACTTCTACGGCGACGGCGCCCGGATGGGCATGCACCAGGACAAGGAGGAGCGGTCCGGGGCGCCCGTGGTGTCGCTGAGCCTCGGCGACCGGTGCGTCTTCCGGCTGGGCAACTCCGAGGGGCGCGGGCGGCCGTGGACCGACGTGGAGCTGGCGTCCGGGGACCTGTTCGTCTTCGGCCGGGAGTCCCGCTGGGTGTACCACGGCGTGCCGAGGGTGTTTCCTGGGACGGCCGATCCGTCGCTCGGGCTCACCGGGCGGCTCAACATCACCCTGCGGGAGACGGGCCGACCGTGACCACACCACTGCGCCGGTCCCTCGGCGTCCCCGACGCCGTCGTCATCGGGCTCGGCGCCATGGTCGGCGCCGGGATCTTCGCCGCCCTCGCCCCGGCGGCGGGCGCGGCCGGGAGCGCCGCGGGGCTGCTGACCGCGCTCGGCGTCGCCGCGGTGGTGGCGTACTGCAACGCGATGGCCTCGGCCCGGCTCGCCGCGCTGTACCCGGAGTCCGGCGGGACCTATGTGTACGGTCGCGAACGCCTCGGTCCCTTCTGGGGGTACCTGGCGGGGTGGGCCTTCGTGGTGGGCAAGACGGCCTCCTGCGCGGCGATGGCGCTGACCGTGGGCGGCTATCTGTGGCCGGAGCGGGCGCACGCGGTGGCGGTGGCCGCGGTGGTGGCCCTGACGGCCGTGAACTACCGGGGCGTCCAGAAGTCGGCGCTGCTGTCCCGGGTGATCGTGGCGGGTGTCCTGGCGGTGCTCGCGGCGGTCGTCACGGTCTCCTTCGCGGGCGTCCCGGAAGGCGGCCCCGGGCTCGGCGGGGAGGTCGCGGCGGGCGGGGTGCTCCAGGCGGCGGGTTTGCTCTTCTTCGCGTTCGCGGGGTACGCGCGGATCGCGACGCTCGGCGAGGAGGTGCGCGATCCGGCCCGGACGATCCCCCGGGCGGTGCCGCTCGCGCTGGGGATCGCGCTCGTCGTCTACGCCCTCGTGGCGGTGGCCGTGCTGCTCGTCCTCGGGCCGCTCGCGCTCGCCCACTCCCCCGCGCCGCTCGCCGACGCGGTCCGGGCGGCGGGCTCATCCCGGCTGGTGCCGGTGGTGGCGGCGGGGGCCGCAGTGGCGGCGCTGGGCTCGCTGCTCTCGCTGGTCCTCGGGGTGTCCCGTACGACGCTGGCGATGGCCAGGGACGGGTACCTGCCCGCCGGTCTGGCCGCCGTCCACCCCCGCTTCCGGGTGCCGCACCGGGCGGAGCTGGCGGTGGGCGCGGTGGTGGCCGTGGCGGCGGCGACGGCGGACGTGCGGGGCGCCATCGGCTTCTCGTCCTTCGGGGTCCTCGTCTACTACGGGATCGCGAACGCCTCGGCGTGGACGCTGGGCCGCCGCCACCGGCCCCTGGCGGTGCTGGGGCTGGCCGGGTGCGGGGCGCTGGCGGCGGCGCTGCCGCTCGCCTCGGTGCTGGCCGGGGCGGGAGTGCTCGCGGTCGGGGTGGTGGCGTACGCGGTCAGTCGAGGACGACCCGCACCCCCGCGGCCCTGAGGCCGTCCACCCATTCCTGGAAGGTGGCCGGGCGGGGTTCGGCGAGGAGCGGGGTGACGCCGAGGCAGGCGCGGGCGACGTCGGCGTGGTGCCAGACGAGGGTGCGGCCGGACAGTTCCGCGCCGAGGGCCCGCGGGGTGTCGAAGGGATAGGCCAGGCCGGGGCCGTGGACGGCCTCGGTGACGGCGCAGACGAGGGCCTGGGCGTCGGTGACGTCCCGGCCGTCGATCTCGTAGGTGGCACCGGGGGCGGGTTCCGGCAGGTCGTGGGAGCGGCGGGCGGCCTGGCGCAGCCACGCGGCGCGGGCGGGGCCGGTGAAGCGGCGCCAGGTGCCGGGCCCGGGGGGCGTCCGGTGGCGGTGGAAGAGGTCCCAGACCTCGCGGGTCCCCGGCGGGATCAGGCCGGTGCGGGGGAAGGCGAGGGTGAGGTCGAGGAGGCCGCGGTGGAAGCGGGAGGCGCCGACGGCGGTGACCCGGCCGGCCTCCGCCTCGTGCTGGGCGCCGCCCGCCCGGTCGAGGACCTCGTAGCGGACGGGGCCGAAGCCCGTCGCGCCGGCGTCCAGGACGTCACGGAGCGCGCCGCGCGGGGAGCAGCCCAGGAAGGTGACCCGGCCGTGGGTGAGCTCCTCGGGGGGCTCGGGGGAGACCCGGACGAGGTTGCCGCAGGGGACCGCGCCCTGCGCGTCGTGGAGGCGGCGGGGCGGGCCCGCGGACTCGACGGTGACGACGTCGCCGCGGGCGCCGAGGACGCGGACGGCGGTGAGCCGCCAGGCGGCGTCGTGGGTGGCGACGTCGAGGGTGCCGAGCGGGGCGGTGCCCTCGACGATCGCCTGGGTGACGGCGCGGGCCAGTTCGCCGCGCGGTTCGCAGCCGCGCAGTTCGTGGCGGACGCGGGGCGGCGGGGCGGCGTCGCCGTAGAGGCCGCGGACGTCGTGGCAGAGGGCTACGGCGTGGCGGCCGTGGAGCAGGGCGTAGCGCGGGTTCTGCACGGGGGCGGCCGGGGTCAGAAGCCGGGCCGGCCGTACGCCTGGTCGGTGGGGACGATGTCCTTGCCGAGCGGCAGCAGCGAGACGGGGATGAGCTTGAAGTTCGCGATGCCGAGCGGGATGCCGATGATCGTGATGCACAGGGCGATGCCGGTGACGATGTGGCCGATGGCGAGCCACCAGCCGGCGAGGACCAGCCAGAGGACGTTGCCGACGCAGGAGGCGGCTCCTGCGCCGGGCTTGTCGACGACGGTGCGGCCGAAGGGCCAGAGGGCGTAGAGGCCGATGCGGAAGGCGGCGAGGCCGAAGGGGATGCCGATGATCGTGATGCAGAGCAGCACTCCGGCGAGGAGGTAGCCGAGGAACAGCCAGAAGCCGGAGAGCACGAGCCATATGACGTTGAGGACGGTCTTCACGGGCGGCGACCTGCCATCTCTTCGAGGCGAGCGATCCGCTCGGCCATGGGCGGGTGGGTCGAGAACATCTTGGAGAGTCCCCTGCCCGGGCGGAAGGGGTTCGCGATCATCATGTGGCTCGCGGTCTCGATCCGGGGCTCGGGCGGCAGCGGGAGCTGCTTGGTGCCGGCTTCGAGCTTCCTGAGGGCGCTCGCGAGGGCGAGCGGGTCGCCGGTGAGCTGGGCGCCGGAGGCGTCGGCCTCGTACTCGCGGGAGCGGGAGATGGCGAGCTGGATGATCGAGGCGGCGATCGGGCCCAGGATGACGATCAGCAGGTAGCCGAGGAGGCCGGGGCCCTCGTCGTCGTTGGAGCGGCCCACGGGGATCAGCCAGGCGAAGTTGACCAGGAACATCACGACGGAGGCGAGGGCTCCGGCGACCGAGGAGATGAGGATGTCCCGGTTGTAGACGTGGCTCAGCTCGTGGCCGATGACGCCGCGGAGCTCGCGCTCGTCGAGGATCGCGAGGATGCCCTCGGTGCAGCAGACGGCCGCGTTGCGCGGGTTGCGTCCGGTGGCGAAGGCGTTGGGCGCCTGGGTCGGCGAGATGTAGAGGCGGGGCATGGGCTGGCGGGCCTGCGTGGAGAGCTCCCGCACCATCCGGTAGAGGGCGGGGGCCTCGAATTCGCTGACGGGGCGGGCCCTCATGGCCCGCAGTGCCAGTTTGTCGCTGTTCCAGTACGCGTACGCGTTGGTGCCGATCGCGACGACGAGGCCGACGATCAGGCCCGTACGCCCGAAGAAGCTGCCGATGACGATGATGAGGGCCGAGAGCCCTCCGAGGAGTACGGCGGTCCTCAGCCCGTTGTGCCGGCGGTGCACGGTACGCCCTCCAAGTGGTGCGGCAGGGGAACCCTTTGCTTGGTCGTCCACGCGTCCAGTGGACCCTTCCGTACTGGTCAACGCCAGGCGGGAGGCTGCGGTTCCCCCGGCCGCACCGGGAGCATGTTGCGCCGTTCGGGTGATTTCCGGCCGGGTCAGCGGGCGGCGGGGACGGAGAGCTTCTCCAGCTCGGTGGCGACCGGCTCGACCTCGCTGGTGCAGTGGGCGCAGCGGGAGGCGATGGCCGGGATCTCGGTGAAGCAGCGGGGGCAGTCGCGCTTCTCGGCCTTGGGGTCGGCGGCCTCCTCCTTCGCGAACCGCGCCTGGACCTTGGCGAGCGGGGCGACGATCAGGAAGTAGAGGACGGCGGCGGTGATGAGGAACGCGATGGTGGCGGAGATCGCCAGGCCGTAGGGGAAGACGGTCTTGCCGACGTGGAACTGCGCGTCGTTGAAGTTGCCCACGGAGCCGGTGGCGAGACCGATGAGCGGGGTGATGAACGCCTTGCTGAAACCGGTGACGACGGCGGTGAACGCGGTGCCGACGGCCAGTCCGATGGCCATCGAGATGACGTTCCCGCGAAGTATGAAGTCCTTGAATCCGTTCAGCACGGGGTGTTGCTCCTAGGTCACGTGGGGGGTCAGAACAGTGCGGTCGTCGCGAAGCGGAGGGCGAACTGCGGGTAGCCCGACAGGACGGCTCCGGCGGCGGCGGTCAGCACGATCGCCAGGGTGACGGGCGCGGGGGCCCGGTGCCCGGCCTCCGGGGCCGCGTGTTCCGGCGTGCGGAACAGCAGGGCCGTCCACCGCAGGTAGTACGCGAGGCCGATGACGACGTTGACGCCCATGACCACGGCCAGCCAGCCGAGGCCCGCGTCGACGGCCGACGAGAAGACGGTCACCTTGGCGAAGAGGCCGATGATACCCGGGGGCAAACCGGCCAGATTCAGGAGGAAGAAGGCGAGCGCGAGGGCGGCGGCGGGGCCGGTCGCGTAGAGCCCGGTGTGGTCGGAGATCCGCTTGCCGGGGTGCGTGCGGGCGACGAGGGCGACGACCGCGAAGGCGCCGAGGTTCACGACGGCGTACATGAGGGCGTAGGCGACGGTGGCGCCGACCTGGCCGTCGCCGGAGTACGCGGCGGCGGCGATCGGCACCAGGAGGTAGCCGGCCTGGGCGACGGAGGACCAGGCGAGCAGCCGGACCGCGCTGCCCTCGCGGGCGGGGTCCTGCCGCAGGGCGGCGGCGTTGCCCGCGGTCATGGTGAGGGCGGCGAGGACGGCGAGGGCGGGGCCCCAGACGTCGGCGTACGAGGGGAAGGCGACGACCGTCACCAGGATGAGGCCGGTGAGGCCGACGGCCTTGCCGACGACCGACAGGTAGGCGGCGACGGGCAGCGGGGCGCCGGTGTAGGTGTCGGGGACCCAGAAGTGGAAGGGGACGGCGGCGATCTTGAAGGCGAAGCCGACGAGGGTGAGGGCGACGCCGGCCTCGGCGAGGGTCTGGAGCTGCCCGGGGACCTCGCCCTGGCGGGCGGCGATCTCGGTGAGGTGGAGGGTGCCGGTGGCGGCGTAGACGAAGCTCGCGCCGAGGAGGGTGACGGCGGTGGCGGTCACCGAGGAGAGGAAGAACTTGAGGGCGGCCTCGCCGGAGCGGCGGTCGCCGCGCTTGAGGCCGACGAGCGCGAAGGCGGGCAGCGAGGCGACCTCCAGGGCGACCACGAGGGTGGCGAGGTCGCGGGAGGCGGGCAGCAGGGCGGCTCCGGCGGCGGAGGACAGCAGCAGGAACCAGTACTCGCCGGCCGGGAGCTCCTTGCGGGTGGCGGGCAGCGAGAGCAGGGCGGTGAGGAGGGCGCCGCCGAGCACGAGGAGCTGGACGACCAGGGTGAAGTGGTCGGCGGTGTAGCTGCACCCGGCGGTCTGCGCGGCGCTGTCGGCCCGGGCGCCCGCGGTGAGGCAGAAGGTGGCGCGGTCTCCGGCGCGCAGCGGGAGGAGCAGGGCGAGGGCGGCGGCGAGGCCGCCGAGGGAGATCCAGCCGAGGAGCTGCTTGCGCTCCTGCGGGACGAAGAGGTCGGCGACGAGGACGCCGAGGGCGACCAGGGCGGTGAGGGTCGGGGGCGCGATCGTCGCCCAGTCGACGGACTGGACGAGCGAGGTGGTGGCCGACATCACTGGGTGCCTCCCGCGAGGAGCTGCTGGACGGCCGGGTCGGTGAGGCCGAGGAGGACCGCGGGCCAGAGTCCGGCGAGGACGGTGAGGGCGACGAGCGGGGTCCAGGCGGCCAGCTCGTACGGCTGGACGTCGGCGAGCTCCGGTTCCCCGGCGGGCCGGGGGCCGCCCATGCAGACGCGGCGGACCACGATCAGCAGGTACGCGGCGGTGAGCAGGGTGCCGAGGCCGCCGAGGGCCATGAAGACGAGGTACGCGGCCCGGTTCAGGCCCTCGGCCGGGTCGAAGGCGGCGAAGAGGGCGAGCATCTCGCCCCAGAAGCCGGCCAGGCCGGGCAGGCCCAGGGAGGCGACGGCGGCGAAGGCGAGGAGGGCGCCGAGGCGGGGGGCGCGGCCGTAGAGGGCGGCGCCGGTGGCCCCGGCGAGGGTGTCGAGGTCGGCGGTGCCGTAGCGGTCCTTGAGGGCGCCGACGAGGAAGAAGAGGAGGCCGGTGATGAGGCCGTGGGCGATGTTGGCGAAGAGCGCGCCGTTGACCCCGGTGGGGGTCAGGGTGGCGATGCCGAGGAGGACGAAGCCCATGTGGCCGACGGAGGAGTACGCGATGAGCCGCTTGAGGTCGCCCTTGGCGCCGGGCCGCGCGAGGGCGAGGCAGGCCAGCGAGCCGTAGACGATGCCGGCGGCGGCGAAGGCGGCCAGGTAGGGGGCGAGGGCGTGCATGCCGTCGGGGGCGACGGGCAGGGCGATGCGGACGAAGCCGTACGTGCCCATCTTGAGGAGCACGCCGGCGAGGAGGACCGAGCCGACCGTGGGGGCGGCGGTGTGGGCGTCCGGCAGCCAGGAGTGCAGCGGCCACATCGGGGTCTTCACGGCGAGCCCGAGGCCGATCGCGAGGACGGCGGTGACCTGGACCGAGGTGGTCAGGCCGCGGCCGCCCCGGTCGGCGAGCGCGACCATGTCGAAGGTGCCCGCCTTGATGCCGATGAGCAGCAGGCCCAGCAGCATGACCACGGAGCCGAGCAGGGTGTAGAGGACGAACTTCCCGGCGGCGGCCGTGCGGCCCTCGCCGCCCCAGCGGGCGATGAGGAAGTACATCGGGACGAGGACCATCTCGAAGGCGAGGAAGAACAGCACCAGGTCGAGGACGGCGAAGGTGGCGAGGGTGCCCGCCTCCAGGACGAGCAGCAGCGCGACGAACGCCTTCGGCGACGGGCCCGCTGGCGTCTTGAAGTAGCTGTACAGGGCGCAGAGGAAGGTCAGCAGCGCCGTCAGCACCAGGAGCGGCAGGGAGATCCCGTCGACGCCGAGGTGGATCCGCACGTCGAGGGCCCGGATCCAGCCGACGTCGGTGGTGGCCTGCATCCGCGAGGGGTGGTCGTGGTCGAAGCCCAGGGCGAGGACGACCGCCGCCAGGAGGACCACGCCGGTGACGGTGACGCCGTGCCGGAGCACGGCCTGCTCCGGGGACTTCCCCTTCAGGCCGGGCGGGGCGGGCAGGAGCGCGGCGGCGGCGCCGAGCAGCGGCCCGGCGACGACGATCACGAGCAGGGTCTGCATCACGGATTCGCTGATGTCGATCACGGCTGTCACGCTCCGGCGAAGGCGTTGGCGAGGGCGACGGCAGCGATCGCCAGGACGACGGAGCCGGCGAGCAGGGCGCTGAGGTAGGTCTGCACGTTGCCGGTCTGGGCGCGGCGGACGAGCCACCCGAGCCCCTTGGCGGTGCCCGCGGCACCGCGCACGTAGGTGTCGACGACCTCGCGGTCCAGGAAGCGGACCAGGGAGGCGGCGGCGAGCACCGGGCGGACGAAGGCCCTGGCGTAGAGGGCGTCCAGGCGGAAGCCGTCGGCGGCCGGGCCGTGCAGCGGCCCGAGGAGGGCGCGGCCGGGGTCGGCCGGGTCCTCGGCGGGGTGCGGCAGGTGCAGCGCCTCGGCCTCGACCAGGCCCGCGTCGGCGTCCGGGTGGGCGACGTGCGGGGCCGGGGCGGCGGGTACGGCCCGGGCGGCGAGGGTGCGCCAGACGGCGTAGGTGACGGCGCCGCCGGCGACGGCGAGGCCGGTGCCGAGGACGGCGGTGGTGAGGGTCGGGGTGAGCGGCTCGCCGTCGAACCAGTCGTCCAGGACGAAGGCGCCGAGGCCGAAGCCGAGGGACGGGACCGCGAGGACCCACAGGACGCTCGTCATGGCGATCGGCTGGCGGCCGTGGTCGGGGGCCTCGGCGCCCCGGCCGCGGAAGGCGCGCAGCCAGAGGCGGAGCGCGTACGCGGCGGTGAGGAGCGCGGTCAGCAGGCCCGCGGCGAGGACGGTCCAGCCGGCCCCGGCGGGGACGCCGGGCCGGTCGCCGAGCGCGGTGTGCTCGGCGGCGACGAGGACGGCCTCCTTGGAGAAGAAGCCGGCGAAGGGCGGGATCGCGGCGAGCGCGAGGAGGGCGACGGTCATCGTCCAGTACGCGTCGGGGATCCGCTTCGCCAGGCCGCCCGTCCGGGACATGGCGGTGAGCGAGTTGGTGCCGGCGGCGTGGATGACCGCGCCCGCGGCGAGGAAGAGCAGCGCCTTGAAGGCGGCGTGGGACAGGAGGTGGAAAAGGGCGGCGCCCCGGTCGCCGACGGCGAGCGCGCCCGCCATGTAGCCGAGCTGGCCGATCGTCGAGTAGGCGAGGACCCGCTTGATGTCGTCCTGGGCGAGCGCGGCGAGCGCCGAGCCGACCATGGTGACCGCCGCCGTCACGGCGAGCACGGTCAGCGCGGCGGCGGAGGCGGCGAACACCGGCAGGAGCCGGGCGACGAAGTAGATGCCGGCGGCGACCATGGTGGCCGCGTGGATGAGCGCGGAGACCGGCGTCGGGCCGGCCATGGCGTCGGGGAGCCAGGTGTGCAGCGGGAACTGCGCGGACTTGCCCGCGACGCCCGCGAGGAGCAGCAGCGCCACCACGGTGGGGTGGTCGAGGCCGCCGCTGGCGACGGTGGCGAGGATGCCGTCGATGCGGAAGGTGCCCGCGTCGGCGGCGAGCGCGAAGAGCCCGAAGAGGAAGGGCACGTCGCCGAGCTTGGTGACGAGGAACGCCTTCAGGGAGGCGGAGCGCGCCTCGGGGGTCTCCCAGTGGTGCCCGACGAGGAAGTACGAGCAGATGCCCATGATCTCCCAGCCGACCAGCAGGACCATCAGGTCGCCGGAGTAGACGACGAGGAGCATCGCGGCGGTGAAGAGGGAGACGAGGGCCGCGTACGAGGGGTAGCGCGGGTCGTCGCGGAGGTAGCCGGTCGAGTAGATCTGCACGCAGCTCGCGACCACGCCGACGAGGACGGCGACGAGCGCCGCGAAGCCGTCGATGTGGAGGCCCAGGGTGAGGGGGACGGAGCCGGTGGGGGTGAGCTCGGTGCTCGCCTCGATCACCGTGTTCCCGCCCTGGCGGACGGCGACGAGGACGGCGAGGACGGCGGCGGCGAGCGTCGGCAGGACGGCGAGCGGACGGACGAAGCCGGGGGCGGTGCGGCCGACCGCCAGGCCGGCGGCGGCACCGAGGAAGGGCAGGAGGGGGACGAGGACGGCGAGGGTCGTGGTGGTCACGCGGCGGCCTCGGCCTTCTCGTCGGTGCCCCGCGGGGCCTCCGCCGTGTCGCGGAGGCGGTCGACGTCGGCCGTGCCCCGGTTGCGGTACACCATCAGGACGATGGCGAGGCCGATGCCGATCTCGGCGGCGGCGACGGCGATGGTGAAGAGGGTGAGGGCCTGGCCGGCGTGGAGGGCGTCGCGGAGCCAGACGTCGAAGGCGACCAGGTTGAGGTTGACGGCGTTGAGCATCAGCTCGAGCGACATCAGGACCAGGATCGCGTTGCGGCGGGCGAGGACGCCGTACAGGCCGACGCAGAACAGGAGCGCGGCGAGGACGGCGGGGTAGGCGAGGTGCATCAGTCCCGCTCCCCTTCCGGCTTCTTGCGGGACAGGACGATGGCGCCGACCAGGGCGGCGAGCAGCAGCACGGAGAGCGCCTCGAAGGGCAGCACCCAGTGCCGGAAGAGGATCTCGCCGGTCACCCCGGTGGTGCCCCGCGCGGGCCCGTCCAGCTCGATCCAGGTGGTGCGGAAGGCGTCGGCGACCACCCAGACGAGGGCCGCGGCGGCGGCGGTCGCCACGGCGAGGGCGACCGGCCGGTTGGCCGAGTCGGCGTCCGGGGAGCGGCCGATGGGGGCCTTGGTGAGCATGAGGCCGAAGAGGAGGAGGACGACGACCGAGCCGACGTAGATCAGGACCTGGACCCAGGCGATGAACTCGGCGGTCAGGAGGAGGTACTCGACGGCCAGTCCGCCGAGCGCGACCACCAGCCACAGGGCGGCGTGCACCAGCTGCTTCGTGGTGACGGAGACGACGGCGGCGCCGAGGGTGACGAGGCCGACGAGGAGGAAGGCGACCTCGACGCCGGAGGGCGAGAGGAAGCCGGGGCTCTGGGCGGTCTGGGCCGCCTGGGCTGCCAGGTTCACTGCGGGCCCTCCTGCTGCTGGGCGGCCTGGGCCGCCGCGGTGGCGGCCTTCTCGGCGGCCTTGCGGGCGGCGGCGATCTCCTTGGGCTCCTCGGCCGCCGGGTCGAGCGCGGGCGGCTCGGGGACGGTCCACATCCACTCGCGGAGCTTGTCGCGCTCGTGGGTCAGCTCGTGGATGTCGGTCTCGGCGTACTCGAACTCCGGCGACCAGAAGAGGGCGTCGAAGGGGCACACCTCGATGCAGATCCCGCAGTACATGCAGAGGGAGAAGTCGATGGCGAAGCGGTCGAGGACGTTGCGGCTGCGCTCGCGGCCGCCGGGGGCGGCGGCCGGGACGGTCTCCTTGTGGGAGTCGATGTAGATGCACCAGTCGGGGCACTCGCGGGCGCACAGCATGCAGACCGTGCAGTTCTCCTCGAACAGCGCGATCACCCCGCGCGAGCGGGGCGGCAGCTCGGGCTGCGCGTCCGGGTACTGCGCGGTGACCGACGTGCGGGTCATCGTGCGGAGGGTGACGGCGAGGCCCTTGGCGAGGCCGGAGCCGGGGATCTTCGGGGACATCTAGCTGATCGCCACCTTCACGATGCCGGTGAGCGCGATCTGCGCGAGGGCGAGCGGGACGAGGGTCGTCCAGGCGAGCTTCTGGAGCTGGTCCTCGCGCAGGCGCGGGTAGGAGACCCGCAGCCAGATCACGACGAAGGCCAGGGCCGCCGTCTTCAGGAGGGTCCAGACCCAGCCGAGGCCGTCCGCGCCCCAGGGGCCGTGCCAGCCGCCGAGGAAGAGGACGGTGGTGAGGCCGCAGAGGACGACGATGCCCGCGTACTCGGCGAGCAGGAAGAGCGCGAAGCGGAGGCCGGTGTACTCGGTGTACGCGCCGAAGATGATCTCCGAGTCGGCCACCGGCATGTCGAACGGGGGCCGCTGGAGCTCGGCGAGGCCCGCGACGAAGAAGACGAGCGCGCCGACGATCTGCCACGGCACCCACCACCACTCGAAGGCGTCGAGGACGCCGGTGAGGGAGACGGTGCCGGCCGCCATCGCGACGGACGCGGCGGCGAGCAGCATCGGCAGCTCGTAGGCGAGCAGCTGGGCGGCCGTGCGCAGACCGCCGAGCAGCGAGAACTTGTTCGCGGACGCCCAGCCGGCCATCAGGCTGCCGAGGACGCCGACGCCCATGACGGCGAGCGCGAAGAAGATCCCCGCGTCGACGACCGCGCCCACGGAGCCGGGTGCGACCGGGATCGCGACGAGGACGAGGAGGTACGGGAGGAGGGCGACGGCCGGCGCGAGCTGGAAGACCCGCCGGTCCGCGTCCTTCGGGACGACGTCCTCCTTCTGCGCGAACTTCACGCCGTCCGCGACGAGCTGGGCCCAGCCGTGGAAGCCGCCGGCGTACATGGGCCCGAGGCGGCCCTGCATGTGGGCCATGACCTTGTGCTCGGTCTGTCCGACGACGAGCGGCAGCACGAGGAACGCGACGAAGACGAGCAGCAACCGGACGGCGACGTCGAGTGCGTCGTTCACGCGGGATCGCCTCCGGCGGGGTCGGGGTGGGTGTCGGGGTCGGGTCCGGGGTGGGTGCCGGGGTCCCGGTCGGGCTCGGCGCCGGGCTCGGGCGCGGCGGGTTTCGCGTCCGGTACGGGGTCGGTGCCGGGTTTCGCGTCCGGCGCGGGGCCGTCCGCCGGGGGCTCGTCCTCGGGCGCGGCCGGTTCCGGGGTCTCGTCGAACGCAGGGCGGGCGTGGTGCCAGGGGGCGTCCGAGCTGCGGGTGCGCGGGGGCGGCGCGGGGGCCGCGGGCGTCCCGCCGTCCGGGGCCGCCTGGCTCGCGGAGCCCTGGCTCGCGGAGCGCATGCGGCGCGGGGCGGCGGGGGCCGCCGACGCCTCGGGGGCCGCCGGGGTCGCCGGGGGCGGCGGGGTCTGGCTCGCGGAGCCTTCCGAGGCGGAGCGGGTGCGGCGGGGCGGGCGGGCGCCGGGGGCCGGGGGCTCCTGGGACGCCGGGGTCTCCGGGGCCGTCTGGCTCGCCGAGCCCTGGGAGGCGGAGCGGGTGCGGCGCGGTGAGGCGGCGGCGGCTTCCGGGGTTCCGGGGGAGGCCGGGGTCTCGGGGGAGGCCGGGGGCGTCTGGCTCGCCGAGCCCTCGGAGACGGAGCGGGTGCGGCGGGGCGGGGCCGCCGGGGCGTCCTGGCCCGCGGAGCCTTCCGCCGCCGTGCGGGTGCGGCGGGGGCGGTCGGCGGCGCCGCGGGTGGGGCGCTCGGGGGCCGGGGGGAGCTGGCCCTTGAGGGGGCCCCACTCGTTGGGGTCGGGGACGCCGGGCGGGAGCATCTGGCGGCGCTTGGGGCCGCCGTCGTGGGACTCGCCCGGCTCCTTCGCGCCGGGCCACGCCTTGGCGACGCGGGCGGCGAGGACGAAGTCCTTGCGGAGGGGGTGGCCCTCGAAGTTCTCGGGGAGGAGCAGGGGGGTGAGGTTCGGGTGGCCCTCGAAGGCCACGCCGAACATCTCGTGCGTCTCGCGCTCGTGCCAGGCCGCGCCCGGGTAGACGGGGATGGCGGTCGGCAGCGACGGGGCCCCGTGGGGGACCGTCGTGCGGAGCAGGAGGCGGCGGGGGGCGCCGTCGCCGACGGCCGCGACGTGGGCGCAGACCAGGAAGCCGGTGCCGGGCTCGTCGACGGCGCTCAGCCAGTCGAAGTAGGTGCACCCGAGGGTGTCGCGGGCCGTGCGGAGCGCGTCGGTCCAGGCGGCCGGCGGGACGTCGACGGTCAGGAGGTCGTACGCGTGCCCGGCGGTGGCCTCCGGGCCGAAGACGTCCGTCACCGCGTCCGGGAGGGTCGCGTACAGGTCGTCGGCGCTCATGCCTCGGCTCCCGGGGGCGTGACGAGGGGGCTGGTCAGCTGGGCGACGGTCGCGCCGGAGCCGTACCGCTCGCCCAGGTTCTCGCGGGCGATCTTCTCCTGGAGCTTGAGGATGCCCTGGAGGAGCGCCTCGGGGCGGGGCGGGCAGCCGGGGACGTACACGTCGACGGGGATGATCTGGTCGACGCCCTTGGTGACGGAGTACGAGTCCCAGTACGGGCCGCCGCAGTTGGAGCAGGCGCCGAAGGAGATCACGTACTTCGGCTCGGGCATCTGCTCGTAGAGCCGCTTCACCGCCGGGGCCATCTTGTCCGTCACCGTGCCGGAGACGATCATCAGGTCGGCCTGGCGGGGGCCGGGCGCGAAGGGGATCACGCCGAGCCGGATGAAGTCGTGGCGGGCCATCGACGCGGCGATGAACTCGATCGCGCAGCAGGCGAGGCCGAAGTTGAAGACCCACAGGCTGTAGCGGCGGCCCCAGTTGAGGACCACCTTCATGGGTTCGGGGGCCAGCCGGGAGAGCGTCCCGAGCTTCGGGGCGGGCAGGGGCACGGCGCCCCCTTCGGGTGTTACGCCCATGTCAGGACGCCCTTCTTGTACGCGTAGAGCAGCCCGACGGCCAGGAAGCCGAGGAAGACGAACATCTCGACGAGGGTGGTGGCGCCGTAGCCGGGCGCGGCGAAGACCGTCGCCCAGGGGAAGAGGAAGACGGAGTCCACGGCGAAGATCACGTAGAGGAAGGCGTAGACGTAGTAGCGGACCTGGGTGTGGGCCCAGCCCTCCCCCACCGGGTCGACGCCGCACTCGTAGGTGAGGAGCTTCTCCGGGGTCGGCACGACGGGCCGGAGCAGCCGCCCGGCTCCGAAGGCGACCGCCACGAAGAGGACGCCGACGACGGCGAGCAGGCCGACGACGGAGTACGTATCGAAATGGTCCGCCGCGATTACGGTCGGTGCGCGCACGTCCGCCCCTCGGTCCCTCGCTGCCGTTTTTACGGACGCGAGTCTAGGCCCTGCCCCAGGCCCGGCTAAAAGGAGCGTAAGCAGGCGCGGGTGGGGTTATCCCCCGGGCCCGACACCCACCTCCCCCATGGCCCCGAGGGGGTGGGGGACGGCAGGCTGGGGACATGACCGCCGATCACCGCCTCGCCCCCTCCTCCCGCACGGGGGAGCCCCGCACGGGCCTCCGTGCGGACCCCCCGGGGGACTCCCCCGACGTGCTCGCGCCCGCTTCGGCTTCCGCTTCGGCTTCGGCTTCCGCGCCCGCGCGGCGGCGGACCGCGTACGGGAAGGAGACCTGGGGGGAGATCGCCTTCCTCCTGCTCGACCTGCCCGCCGCCCTCGTGGGCTTCGTCTACGCGGTGACCACCGTGTCCGTCGGCGCCGCCCTGTCCGTCACCGTGATCGGCCTGCCGCTGCTGGCGGCCGGGCTCGCGGGGGTGCGCGGGATCGGCCGGTCCGAGCGGGCGCGGGCGCGGCGGCTGCTCGACCTGGACGTCGCCGAGCCCTCGCGGCTGCCGCGCGCGGGCGGGGCGCTGCCCTGGCTGTGGACGCGGCTGACGGACCCGGTGGCCTGGCGGACCCAGCTGTACGGGCTGATCCGGCTGCCGTGGGGCGTGTTCGCCTTCTCCGTGACGCTGGTGTCCCTGGTGGCGCTGTGGCCGGTGCTGCCGTTCATCGCGCGGGGCCTGGCGGCGGCCGACCGGGCCATGGTGCGGGGGCTGCTCTCGCCCTCGGACGAGCTGGAGCGGCGGATCGTCGAGCTGGAGTCGGACCGGGGCGTGGTCGTGGACACGGCGGCGGCGGACCTGCGGCGGATCGAGCGGGACCTGCACGACGGGGCGCAGGCGCGGCTCGTGGCGCTCGCGATGGGCCTGGGCCTGGCGAAGGAGAAGCTGCACGAGGACCCGGAGGCGGCGGCGGCGATGGTCGCGGAGGCGCACGGCGAGGTGAAGCTGGCCCTCCAGGAGCTGCGGGACCTGGCGCGGGGCATCCACCCGGCGGTGCTGACCGACCGGGGGCTCGACGCGGCCCTGTCCTCGCTGGCGGGCCGGTGCACGGTGCCGGTGGCGGTGTCGGTGGACCTGGGCGAGCGGCCCGCGGAGGCGATCGAGGGGATCGCGTACTTCACCGTCTCGGAGCTGCTCCAGAACGTGTCCAAGCACGCGCGGGCGCGGACCGCGTCGGTGGAGGTGTGGCGGACGGAGGACCGGCTGCTGCTCCAGGTCCGGGACGACGGGCGGGGCGGGGCGCGGCTCGACGGCTCCGGGACGGGCCTCGCGGGGCTCGCGGAGCGGCTCGGCGCGGTCGACGGACTGCTGGTGGTGGACTCCCCCGAGGGCGGTCCGACGACGATCACGGCGGAGCTGCCGTGGCGGGCGCGGCCGGCCTGAGGCGGGCTGAGGAAAGGCGGGAGGGCCCGTCCCCGGACCTGTGTCCGGGGACGGGCCCTCCGTCGTGCACGGGGGCCCGGGGCGGCGGAGGGCGGGGCGGCGCGCGGGGTGGCGCGGGGCGGGGGCGGGCGCGCTGACGCGGCGCGGGCGCGGGGCGACGCGGCGCGGGCGCGGGGCGACGCGGCGCGGGCGCGGGGCGACGCGGCGCGGGCGCGGGGTGGGGTTATCCCCCCTCGGGAGACGCCGACCCGCCTCATGGTGCCGAGGGGGGTCCGGGCGGAAACCTGGGGTCGTACGCACCGGAACCCCGACCTGCGAAGGACGCCCCCGATGGATTCGCCGCTCGTTCCCTCCGCGCTCCGCGCCCCCTTCCAGGGGCGCACCTGGCGGGCCTTCCTCTTCACGCTGGTGGGGCTGCCGCTGAGCGTGCTCGCGTTCTCGCTCGCCGTGTCGCTGACCTCTCTCGGGGTCGGGCTGCTGATCACCTTCCTGGGGATCCCGGTGCTGGCCGTGTCGCTGGCCGTGTCCCGGGGGCTCGGGGCGGTGGAGCGGGCCCGGGTGCGGGGGCTGCTGGGCGTGGACGTGCCGGCTCCCGCGCCGGTGCGGGGGCGGACCGGCGGGGCGTTCTCGTGGATGACGGCGATGCTGCGGAGCGGGGCCTCGTGGCGGCACCTGCTGTACGCGTTCGCGCACTTCCCGTGGGCGGTGTTCTCGTTCTCGGTGTCGGTGTCCTTCTTCACGTGGGGCTGGGGGCTGTTCACGTATCCGGTGTGGCGGTGGGTCTTCCCGGCGTACCTCGGGCAGGACGGGATCCAGCTGTACGGGGACGAGACCCGCGCCCTGTACGTCGACTCGCCCTTCGAGGTGGGCGCCGCCTGTCTGGTGGGGCTGGTCTTCGTGCTGCTGTGGCCGCCGCTGCTGCGGGGGCTGACGGCGGTGGACCGGCTGCTGGTGACGGGGCTGCTCGGGCCGGGGCGGCTCGCGCGGCGGGTGACGGAGCTGGAGTCGGACCGGGGCGTGGCCGTGGACACGGCGGCGGCGGACCTGCGGCGGATCGAGCGGGAGCTGCACGACGGGCCGCAGGCGCGGCTGGCGTCGCTGGCGATGGACCTGGGGCTCGCGAAGGAGAAGCTGGCCGGGGACCCGGAGGCGGCGGCGGTGCTGGTGGACGAGGCGCACGGCGAGGTGAAGCTGGCACTGAAGGAGCTGCGGGACCTGGCTCGGGGCATCCACCCGGCGGTGCTGACCGACCGGGGGCTCGACGCGGCCCTGTCGTCGGTGGCGGGCCGGTCCGCGGTGCCGGTGGCGGTGACGGTGGACCTGCCGGGGCGGCCGGTGGCGGCGATCGAGGGCCTGGCCTACTTCACGGTGGTGGAGCTGCTGCGGAACGTGTCGGAGCACGCGCGGGCGCGGCGGGCCTCGGTGGACGTGTGGCGGTCGGAGGACCGGCTGATGCTCCAGGTCCGGGACGACGGCGCGGGCGGCGCGGACCCGGCGCGGGGCCGGGGTCTCGCGGGGCTCGCGGAGCGGCTGCGGTCGGTGGACGGGGTGCTGGCGGTGGATTCGCCGGAGGGCGGTCCGACGACGGTGACGGCCGAGCTGCCCTGGCGTGCCTGAGGCGCCCCGTCTCCTCCGGGGGCTTTCCTGCGATGCTGGCCGGGCGCGGCCGGCCGGGTCGCGCGAAGGCCGAGGAGCAGGGACGTGGGGGTCGTGGACGTGGGCGTGGAAGAGGCGGCGGGCCGGGTGCGCGTGGTGATCGCCGAGGATTCGGTGCTGTTGCGGGAGGGGCTGACCCGGCTGCTGACGGACCGGGGGCACGAGGTCGTCGCCGGGGTCGGGGACGGCGAGGCGCTGGTGAAGACGGTGGCCGAGCTGGCGGACGCGGGGGCCCTGCCCGACGTGGTGGTGGCGGACGTGCGGATGCCCCCGACGCACACGGACGAGGGGGTGCGGGCGGCGGTGCGGCTGCGCGCCGACCATCCGGGGCTGGGGGTGCTGGTGCTGTCGCAGTACGTGGAGGAGCAGTACGCCACCGAACTGCTGGCCGGTTCCACGCGGGGCGTGGGGTACCTGCTGAAGGACCGGGTGGCGGAGGTGCGCGAGTTCACCGAGGCGGTGGTCCGGGTGGCCGGGGGCGGTACGGCCCTGGACCCGGAGGTGGTGCAGCAGCTGCTGGGCCGGAGCCGGCAGCAGGACGTGCTGGCCCACCTGACGCCGCGCGAGCGGGAGGTCCTCGGTCTGATGGCCGAGGGGCGGACGAACTCGGCGATCGCGAAGCAGCTGGTGGTGAGCGACGGCGCCGTGGAGAAGCACATCGGCAACATCTTCCTGAAGCTGGGCCTCTCGCCGAGCGAGGGCGACCACCGGCGGGTGCTGGCGGTCCTGACGTATCTGCGCTCCTAGCGGGGGTACCGCCTCACCGACGGGAATCGCGGGCGGGGTCGCGGACCGGCCCGGATTCCGCCCCGGAACCTTGATTTTCTGACACTCTGTCAGATAGAGGCGTCCGGGGCCCCCGGCGGGTCCTAGGCTGGAAGAACGAGACGGAACAAGACATTCCGGAATGATCCAGTTGCGGACAGAACAGGACAGAGAAGGCCATAAGGGCGTCTCATTTCATGGCCCATCATGTGGGATTCCAGGGAAGATCCACCGCCCCGTCGTAGGGTGGGCCCAGAGTCCCGCTTGCCGCTAGGGAGGTCCAGTTCAGTGACCAGCCAGGTCAGTAGCGAGGCCGGCGAGGCCCTCCTCGGGGAGCAGCGCAGCGCCCCCGCGGAGGCCCGCCCCGGCGCCGAGAAGGAGGTCCGCCGCCTGGACCGGGTGATCATCCGGTTCGCGGGGGATTCCGGTGACGGCATGCAGCTCACGGGTGACCGGTTCACCTCGGAGACGGCGTCGTTCGGGAACGATCTGTCGACGCTGCCGAACTTCCCGGCCGAGATCCGGGCCCCCGCGGGCACCCTGCCGGGTGTGTCGTCGTTCCAGCTGCACTTCGCCGACCACGACATCCTGACCCCGGGCGACGCGCCGGACGTGCTGGTCGCGATGAACCCGGCCGCGCTGAAGGCGAACATCGCCGACGTGCCGCGCGGCGGCGAGATCATCGTGAACACCGACGAGTTCGCCAAGCGCGCCATGGCCAAGGTCGGCTACGCCACCTCGCCGCTGGAGGACGGGTCGCTGGACGGCTACCGGGTGCACCCGGTGCCGCTGACGACCCTGACGATCGAGGCGCTGAAGGAGTTCGGGCTGTCGAGGAAGGAGGCCGAGCGGAGCAAGAACATGTTCGCGCTCGGGCTGCTGTCCTGGATGTACCACCGGCCGACGGAGGGCACCGAGGCGTTCCTGCGGTCGAAGTTCGCGAAGAAGCCGCAGATCGCCGAGGCGAACGTGGCCGCTTTCCGGGCCGGCTGGAACTTCGGGGAGACCACCGAGGACTTCGCCGTCTCCTACGAGGTCGCCCCCGCGACCCGCGCCTTCCCCGCCGGCACGTACCGCAACATCTCGGGGAACCTGGCCCTGTCCTACGGCCTGATCGCCGCGGCGACCCAGGCGGGGCTGCCGCTCTACCTGGGCTCGTACCCGATCACCCCGGCCTCGGACATCCTGCACGAGCTCAGCCGGCACAAGAACTTCGGTGTGCGGACCTTCCAGGCCGAGGACGAGATCGCCGGCATCGGCGCGGCGCTCGGCGCGGCCTTCGGCGGCTCGCTGGCCGTGACGACGACCTCCGGCCCGGGTGTGGCGCTGAAGTCCGAGACGATCGGTCTGGCGGTCTCCCTGGAGCTGCCGCTGCTGGTCGTGGACATCCAGCGCGGCGGCCCGTCCACGGGCCTGCCGACCAAGACCGAGCAGGCCGACCTGCTCCAGGCGATGTACGGGCGCAACGGCGAGGCCCCGTTGCCGGTCGTCGCCCCGAAGACGCCGGCGGACTGCTTCGACGCCGCCCTGGAGGCGGCCCGGATCGCGCTGACATACCGCACGCCGGTCTTCCTGCTGTCCGACGGCTACCTCGCCAACGGCTCCGAGCCCTGGCGGATCCCCGAGACCGGCTCCCTGCCCGACCTGACCACCGCCTTCGCCACCGGCCCGAACCACACCCTGGCCGACGGCACCGAGGTCTTCTGGCCCTACAAGCGCGACCCCGAGACCCTCGCCCGCCCCTGGGCCGTCCCGGGCACGCCCGGCCTGGAGCACCGCATCGGCGGCATCGAGAAACAGGACGGCACCGGCAACATCTCCTACGACCCCGCCAACCACGACCTCATGGTCCGCACCCGCCAGGCCAAGATCGACGGCATCACCGTGCCCGACCTGGAGGTCGACGACCCGGACGGCGCGGACACCCTGGTCCTCGGCTGGGGCTCCACCTACGGGCCGATCACCGCCGCCGTGCGCCGCGTCCGCCGCGAGGGCGGCCACATCGCCCAGGCCCACCTGCGCCACCTCAACCCCTTCCCGAAGAACCTCGGCGAGGTCCTGGCGCGGTACGGGAAGGTCGTGGTCCCGGAGATGAACCTCGGCCAGCTCGCCACCCTCGTCCGGGCGCAGTACCTCGTCGACGCCCGCTCCCACACCCAGGTCAACGGCATGCCGTTCAAGGCCGAGCAGCTCGCCGCCGCCCTCAAGGAGGCCATCGATGAGTGAATCGCTCCTGAACCTCGTGCCGAAGGCCGAGGCCGTCCAGACGATGAAAGACTTCAAGTCCGACCAGGAAGTCCGCTGGTGCCCCGGCTGCGGCGACTACGCCGTCCTCGCCGCCGTCCAGGGCTTCATGCCCGAACTCGGCCTGGCGAAGGAGAACATCGTCTTCGTCTCCGGCATCGGCTGCTCCTCCCGCTTCCCGTACTACATGAACACCTACGGGATGCACTCCATCCACGGCCGCGCCCCCGCCATCGCCACCGGCCTCGCCACCTCCCGCCGCGACCTGTCGGTATGGGTGGTCACCGGCGACGGCGACGCCCTGTCCATCGGCGGCAACCACCTCATCCACGCCCTGCGCCGCAACGTCAACCTCAAGATCCTGCTCTTCAACAACCGGATCTACGGCCTCACCAAGGGCCAGTACTCCCCCACCTCCGAGGTCGGCAAGATCACCAAGTCGACCCCGATGGGCTCCCTCGACGCCCCCTTCAACCCCGTCTCCCTCGCGATCGGCGCCGAGGCCACCTTCGTCGCCCGCACGGTCGACTCCGACCGCAAACACCTCACCGAGGTACTGCGCCGGGCCGCCGAACACGACGGCACCGCGCTGGTGGAGATCTACCAGAACTGCAACATCTTCAACGACGGCGCCTTCGAAGCCCTCAAGGACAAGGACCAGGCCAAGGAGGCCGTGATCCGCCTGGAACACGGGCAGCCCATCCGCTTCGGCGCCGAGAACGACAAGGGCGTGGTCCGCGACCCGGCCACCGGCGACCTGGAGGTCGTCACCGTCACCCCCGACAACGAGGACCGGATCCTCGTCCACGACGCCCACACCCCCTCGCCCACGACCGCCTTCGCGCTGTCGCGCCTCGCCGACCCCGACACCCTCCACCACACCCCCATCGGCGTCTTCCGCTCGGTGGAACGCCCGGTCTACGACACGCTGATGGCCGACCAGCTCGACCACGCCGTCGAACAGCAGGGCGAGGGCGACCTCGGCCGGCTGCTCGCGGGCAACGACACCTGGACGGTGGTCGGCTGACCCGGTCGCAGGTCAGGGACGTCCGGGGGCGCGGCTGCTTCAGCCGCGCCCCTCGTCGTAGCGTGCGCGGGCCTCCTCGACGGCGGGGACGCGGGACTCGGTCCAGCGGGCGAGGGCCTCGACGCGCCGGGCGGCCTCCTCGCCGAGGGGGGTGAGGCTGTAGTCGACGCGGGGCGGGATGACGGGCTTGGCGTCGCGGTCGACGAAGCCGTCGCGCTCCAGGGTCTGGAGGGTCTGGGTGAGCATCTTCTCGCTGACGCCGCCGATCCTGCGGCGCAGCTCGCTGAAGCGGTAGCCGCGCTCCAGGAGGGCGATCAGGACGAGGACGCCCCAGCGGCTGGTGACGTGCTCCAGGACGAGGCGGGACGGGCAGAGGGCTCCGTCGGCGCCGGTCCCCGTCAGGAGGGGTTCCGCCGGGATCTCCGCGTTCACCTGGTTGCTTACCTTCACACCAGTACCTTACTTCAAAGTGGGTACTTTCTCCTGGTTAGCGCCCGACGTACGGTGAGTGCGTACCCGCCCCGCCCCCCCAGGGAGAAGGAAAGCCCCATGAGCATCGTCGTCACCGGAGCCACCGGACAGCTCGGCCGTCTCGTCGTCGACGCCCTCCTCGCCGACCCGGCCGTCCCCGCCGGGTCCGTCGCCGCCGTCGTGCGGGACAAGGAGAAGGCCGCCGACCTCGCGGACCGCGGCGTCGAGCTGCGGATCGCCGACTACGACCGGCCCGAGACGCTCGCCGGCGCCTTCGGGGCGGGCGACCGGGTGCTGCTGATCTCCGGCAGCGAGGTCGGACGGCGGGTGCCGCAGCACGCCGCGGTGATCGACGCGGCCAAGGCGGCGGGCGTGGCCCAGCTCGCGTACACCGGCGTCCTGGGCGGCCCGGACGCCGACTTCGACCTGGCCGCGGAGCACAAGGAGACCGAGGCGCTGATCCTCGCCTCCGGCCTGCCGCACACCTTCCTCCGCAACGGCTGGTACAGCGAGAACTACACGGCGAACCTCGCCCCCGTCCTCGCGCACGGCGCCGTCGTCGCCAACGCGGGCGAGGGCCGGGTGGCCTCCGCGACGCGCGCCGACTACGCGGCCGCCGCGGCGGCGGTGCTGACCGGCCCGCTCGACGAGCACACGGGCCGGGCGTACGAGCTGAGCGGCGACGAGGCGTGGTCGCTCGCCGAGTACGCGGCGGAGGTCGCCGCCCGCAGCGGCCGGGAGATCGTCTACACGAACGTGCCGGCCGCGGCCCACCTGGAGATCCTGACGGGCGCCGGGGTCCCGGAGCCCTTCGCCGCGATCCTCGTGGACGTGGACGAGGCGATCGCGCGGGGTTCGCTCGCGGTCCGGACCGGCGACCTGGCGCGGCTGATCGGCCGTCCGACCACCCCGATCGGCACCACGGTCGCCGAGGCCCTCGCCGCGGCCGGGTGACCCCTCCTCCAAGGTCATGACCGTATAGCGGTACACGCATGACAGCCGGCCCTGTGCGGCGCTACCTTCGTCGGGACAGCGCGGCGCAGGGCGGGAGGCTTTCATGGGCGGACGACCAGGGGAAGAGATCGGCACGACGGGGGGCGGCACCGGGGGGAGCGGCGGCGAGGGCCGCGCCGGCCTCCTGTACGGCTTCGCCGCCTACGGCATGTGGGGCCTGGTCCCGCTCTACTGGCCGCTGCTCAAGCCGGCGAGCGCGGGCGAGATCCTGGCCCACCGCATGGTGTGGTCGTTCGTCTTCGTCGGCCTCGCCCTGCTGGTGCTGCGGCGCTGGGGCTGGGTGAAGGAGCTCGCGGCCAGCCCGCGCAAGCTGGGCCTGCTGACCGTCGCCGCCGCCGTGATCACGGTCAACTGGGGCCTGTACATCTGGGCGGTCAACACCGGCCACGTCGTCGAGGCGTCCCTCGGCTACTTCATCAACCCCCTGGTCACGATCGCGCTCGGCGTCCTCGTCCTCAAGGAGCGGCTGCGCCCGGCCCAGTGGACGGCGGTCGGCATCGGCTTCGCGGCCGTGCTGGTCCTGGCCGTCGCCGCCGGCCGCCCGCCGTGGATCTCCCTCACCCTGGCGTTCTCCTTCGCGGTCTACGGCCTGGTGAAGAAGAAGGTGAACCTCGGCGGCCTGGAGTCGCTGGCGGCGGAGACGGCCGTGCAGTTCCTGCCCGCCCTCGCCTACCTGGTCCTGCTCGGCAGCCGGGGCACGCTCGCCTTCGGCACCGAGGGCGCCGGTCACATGGCCCTCCTGGCCTCGACCGGCATCGTCACGGCGATCCCGCTGGTCTGCTTCGGCGCGGCGGCGATCCGGGTGCCGCTCTCCACGCTGGGCCTGCTCCAGTACCTGGCGCCGACCTTCCAGTTCCTGCTGGGCGTCACGTACTTCCACGAGGCGATGCCGCCGGAGCGCTGGGCGGGCTTCTCGCTGGTCTGGCTGGCCCTGACGATCCTCACCTGGGACGCCCTGCGCACGGCCCGCCGCAACCGGACGGCCGTCGCCCGCGCGGCGAGGGAGGCCGCGGACCGGCTGGCGGAGGAGGGCGCCGCCGCCCCCGGGCCCGCTGCCGGATCGGCTGCCGGGCCCGCTTCCGCGCAGGAGCAGCGCGCCTGAGCCGTACCCCCGCGACCCCCGCACGAAAAGGCCGCGCCCGCGTGACGTCGCGGGCGCGGCCTACGTTTCCGGGGCCCCTGGAGTTCCCGGAGTTGACAGACTTCCTCAGGCGGGGCGCTTCCAGGTCTTCTCCACCGTGAACGGTCCGGTGGCGGAGGCCAGGCACGGGTCGATGTCGCTCTCCTCGCCGGCCGCGGTGCCGGTCTCGCAGAGCCGGCCGCCGCTCTCGCGCAGGTCGAGGCGGAAGCTGACGACGGCGCCGTCCTGCGCGAGGTCGTGGATGTGGGCG
This sequence comes from Streptomyces filamentosus, assembly GCF_014654895.1. Taxonomy (GTDB): domain Bacteria; phylum Actinomycetota; class Actinomycetes; order Streptomycetales; family Streptomycetaceae; genus Streptomyces; species Streptomyces filamentosus. Next base: position 2,031,184 of record NZ_BNBE01000001.1, read on the forward strand.
TCGATGTAGCCGAGGCCGTTCAGGGCCTTGCGGACGGTCGCCGGGGTGGGCTTCGCGACCTTCTGGAGCACTTCGAGGACGCGCTGCTCGTGCTGGACGCTCACGCACCACTCGCGGGTGTCCAGCTCCGTCTCGGGCCCGTCGAGGACGGGCTGGGAGGGCACGGAGCCGTCGGGGGCGACGCTCTGCTCCCCCTTCGGCGGGGCGGCCGGCGACGGCGGGGCGGCGGGCTTCTCGCCGGGCGGGGGACACGTCTGCGCGACCTTCGCGAGCATCGCCTCGTACGCGGCCTGGCCGGGCGGCGTCGTCGGCGCCGCGCTCGTCGGGGCGGCGCTCGTCGCGGCGTTCCCCGCGGACACGGTCGCCGGACCCTTCCCGCCCTGCTCGCCGCAGCCGACGAGGGCCAGGGAGGCGAGGGCGGCGGCCGCGAGGGCGAGGACGGGGCGGGCGAGCGGGCCGCGGAGCGCGGTGGTCTGTGTCATGCGTCCAGCTTCCCGGGAGGGACGGGCCGCCGCATGAGCACGCGTACTCATGCACACGTACTCAAGCACGCGCGGTCCGGTGGGGACGCGTGCGGAACGCACGGGGGAGCCCGCCGCCCGCTCCATGATCACATAAGCAATCTTCGCTGCTCAAAAGGGTACTTGCGCGGGAAGAGGATCTTGCTCTAGCGTCCACGCCGTTCGGTCCGGGGCTCGCATTTCTTCACGAGGGGGGAACTCGTGCGCAGAAGGAATGCGCTGTCCGTTTCGGCCTCGTCGCCCTTATTCCCGCCGTTCTCGCGGGAGTTGGCGTAACACGCACCAAGAACGGTGCTGACAGGGCGAGTTGAGGGCACACGCCCCCCTCCCGCCCGGCGAACCGCCGCGCGCCCACCGGCCCGCTCGCGCCCAGGCACGACGGTACGGGCACGGATCCCCATCCGCGCCCGGCCCCTCTTCCCTCGGCTCCTTCCCCGTCACCCCCTCCGGCCGGCCGCCCCCACACCTCCGGCCGGAGCCCTTACCGGTGCGTTCCCGCACCCGTACCCCTTTCCTGGAGCAGCAAGTGAAGAGACGCACAGGCGGCGTGGTCGCCGCCGTGGCGGCGGCCCTGGTGGCCACCGTCACCCCGATGGGCGCGGGCCCGCTGGCCGGATCGGCCGCCGCCGCGACGGGCACCGGCCCGGTGGCGGCCCCGCTGTTCGACCGGACGCAGGACGGCGGCACCGTCCGCGTCAACGTCGTCACCGACCAGCGGTCCACCCTGGCCTCCGTCGCCGAGGCGGGCCAGACCCTCGTCTCGTACGACGTCCTGCCGATGACCACCCTGCGGGTGGACCAGGCCGGCCTGGAGACGCTGAACACCACGCCGGGCGTCCTCAGCGTCACCGTCGACGAGGTGGCCCTGCCGACCCTGGACGAGTCGACCGTCAGGACCGGCGTCGACCGGACCGTCGCCGCCGGGAAGACCGGTGCGGGCGCCGCGGTCGCCGTCCTCGACACCGGCGTCGCCGTCAACCACCCCTTCCTGTCGGGCCGCGTGAAGGCCCAGGCGTGCTTCTCCGACAACGACCCCGTCGCCGGCACCAGCAGCCTGTGCCCCGACGGCTCCCCCGAGCAGCAGGGCCCGGGCAGCGCCGACGTCGAGAGCGGCCCGTGCGCCGCCGGTGACGTCAACTGCTCCCACGGCACCCACGTCGCCGGCATCGCCGCGGGCAACGGGGCGGGGCTCACGGGCGCGCCCCGGCACGGCGTCGCGCCCGGCGCGGACATCGTCGCCATCCAGGTCTTCTCCAAGTTCGAGACCGAGGCGTTCTGCGGCGTCGACTCGGCCCCCTGCCTGGGCAGCTACACCAGCTCCCAGATCAAGGCCCTGGAGCAGGTCCTCTCCCTGAAGAACTCGGGGATGAACATCGCCGCGGTCAACATGAGCCTCGGCGGCCAGACCACGGCCGTGGCCTGCGACCAGGACATCCGCAAGCCGGTCATCGACGCGCTGCGCTCCGCGGGCGTCGCCACCGTCATCGCCGCCGGCAACAACGGCGCCACCAACGCCGTCAGCAACCCCGGCTGCATCTCCTCCGCGATCACGGTCGGCTCGACCACCGACGAGGACCAGCTCTCCACCTTCTCCAACCGCGGCCCGCTGCTGGACCTCCTCGCCCCGGGCACGACGATCGTGTCCTCGGTGCCCGGCGGCCTCTACGCGCCGAAGAACGGCACCTCGATGGCCGCCCCGCACGTCGCCGGGGCCTTCGCCGTGCTGAAGCAGGCGTACCCGACCCTGACGGTCGACCAGCTGGAGGCGAAGCTGGAGGCCGACGGCACCCCGATCACGTACACGGGCGCCACCACTCCGCGGCTCCAGCTCGACAGGACCCTGCTCCCCTCCACGCCGAAGCCCGCCGTCCCCGGCGACATGACGGGCGACGGGAAGCCCGACATGGTCGCGATCGAGGACACCGGCAAGCTGTGGCTGTACCCCGGCCTGGGCAACGGCGGCCTCGGCGCGCGCATCCTGATCGGCAGCGGCGGCTGGAGCGGCGCCTCGGTGACGCACCGCGGCGACTGGACCGGCGACCGCAAGGAGGACGTCGTCGCGATCGTCGGCGGCGAGCTGTGGGTCTACCCGAACCGCGGTGACGGCACCCTCGGCGCCCGTCTCAAGCTCGCCACCCTGAACACGTCCACCCGCGTCACGGCCCCCGGCGACGTCAACAACGACGGCCACCCCGACCTGCTCACCACCTACGACGAGGGCCTCACCCTCTACACGGGCACGAGCGGCGCCGTGCCGGCCGTCTCCAGGCCGACCTTCGTCGGCTGGGGCTCCTGGTCCTCGATGCACCTCAGCTCCGCGGGCGACGCCGACAAGGACGGCACGATGGACCTGCTGGGCCGCGACCCCCGCGACGGCGAGCTGTGGCTCTTCAGCGGGCAGGGCGGCGGCATGTTCCACCCGGGCGCCCTGGTCGAGTACGGCCGCGGTTACTTCACGGCCAACCGGCCCCTGGTCACCGCCGCCGCCGACGCCGACCTGAACGGGGTCGCCGACTCGTGGGCCACCACGAACACCGGCACCCTGCTGTTCTACAAGGGCGGCAACAACATCCACGGCCCGATCGACGGCCCGTCCGTCGAGGTGGGCAACGGCGGCTGGCAGACGATCAAGTCCATCAGCTGACCCCGTCCCCGCCGACGGCCCAAGGCCGGTCCCGGACCCCGCACCCGGGGTCCGGGACCGGCCTCCCGCGTTCTCGCCCCCTACAGGCCGAGCAGCACCGCGTGGGCCGCGCCGGGCACCCCCGGGTCCCGCAGCGGCCGCAGGGCGAGCCGCATGAGGGCGAGGGCGTTGTCGTCACCGGCGATCCGGTTGGCGCTCAACTCCCCGCAGGACAGGCACTCGTGGACGAGCAGCCATTCGCCGTCGGGGCGGACGGAGACGCTGAGCGGCGCCATCCGTCCCCGGCAGGCGGCGGCCCGGTCGCCGGGCACCCGGCCGTCCACGTGCAGGCTGGCCAGGCAGGTGGGGCAGTGGTTGCGGTGGGCGGTGCCGGGTGCGGCGAGCGGGACGACGAGCCGGCAGCCGACGCACCGGAAGTCCTGCTCCCGGTGCCCGCTGCGCTGCCCGTGCAGCACGTCCTTGGGGCGCTGGGCCCGCCGGCCCCGGTCGTCCGCGCGCGTACGGCGGGCCATGTCACAGGTCCCCGAACGCTTCGAGCGGGAAGGGCGGCTGGGCCAGCGGCCGGACCGCCATCCGCATGAGGATGAGCCGGTTGTCGTCCTCCGCGACGGGGCTGGAGGTCAGTTCGTCGCAGCGCACGCAGCGGTGGACGACCGTCCAGTCGCCGGTGCGGAGCACGGCGATGGAGATCGGCGACATCCGCGCCCCGCACGTGCTGGGGCCGCCCTCGACGTGGTCGTGGACGTGCCGCGAGTGCAGGCAGGACGGGCAGTGGTTGCGCCGCTGTCCGCCGGCGGCGCGGGCGTGGACGGTGAGTCCGCACCACACGCAGGTGAAGGTGTCGATGAGGAAGTTGTCGGTCACCCGGAGGCTCCTTGCCGAGGAAGTGTCACTGGCAGCAGGAGTCGGCCGAGCGGGCCTCGCGGGGTCGGTGCCTAGGCGGCGGGGGCCGTGGAGTGAGGCGCGCTCGGCGCGGGCCGGGTCATAGAACACCCTCTCTGGGCGGGCCGGAGCCCGGAAATCGCATGGGGACGGACGGACGGGAAGGGGACGGGAAGGTCCCCGGGACAGAAGCTAGACATCCGCCCCGGGGCCCCGCCACTCCTTTTTCCCGGCCCCTCCCCCGTGGCGGTCCCGGGCGCCGGGGCTACGGCCGCCGGACCTCGAAGTGGAAGCAGCCGTACTCGACGGCCCGCACGTGCACGAGGGCCACGGCCGGGTCCGCGAAGGCCTCCGTCAGCGCCTCGTCGAAACCCTCCGCCGGGACGTCGGGCAGCTCCAGGAGCCGCCCGCCGACGATCCGGCCGTCCGCGTCGTAGCGGCGTACGGTCCGCAGGGCCCCGGCGCGCTCGAAGGGGTACGTCCCCGGTGCCGCGGGCTCCGGGCCGCCGCAGTCCTCGGCGTGCACGAAGACCGGCCCCACCTCGTCGTACGCCCCCGGCCGCGCGCCCGTGGCGGCGGCCCAGCGCCGCAGCGGGGCGTAGGAGACGAGGGCGATGCGGTCCCCGGCGCGGGCCGCCCGCAGGCAGCAGCGCAGGGGGCCGCCGTCCTCGGTGAGCGTGTACGGGACGCAGGGGCGGCCGGCGTCGTCGGTGCTCCGGAGCTCGGCGAGGGCGGCGGGCTCGATGGGCCGGGCCGTGAAGGCGTGGAGGTTCATGCCCCCACCCTCCGCCCGGCCCCGCCGTCGTGCTGGCGGGATCCGGACGGCGACCTGCCCCGCGTGCCGCGGGGGATCAGTCGAGGCAGAACTCGTTGCCCTCGATGTCCTGCATGTTGATGCAGGACTCGTTCTCCTCGTCGGCGACGAGCACCTCCAGGCACACCGCGCCGAGGGCGACCAGCCGGTCGCACTCGGCCCGGAGGACGGCGAGCCGCTCCTCGCCGACGAGCCCGGTGCCGGTCCGCACGTCGAGGTGGACCCGGTTCTTGACGACCTTGCCCTCGGGGACGCGCTGGAAGAGCAGGCGCGGGCCCTTGCCGGAGGGGTCGGAGCAGGGGAAGTAGCGGACCTGCCGGTCCTCCGGCAGCGACCGGTAGTGCTCCTCCCACGTCTCCGCGCCCTCGGGCACCGGCGGCAGCTCGTAACCGAGCACCTCGCACCAGAAGCGGGCGAGGCGGATCGGGTCCGCGCAGTCGATGGTGACCTGGAATTCCTTGATCGATGCCATCCGGGCACCGTAACAAAGCCCGCCCCGGCCCACCTCTCCTTAAAAAGAGGCGGGTTGGGGCGGGCGGTACGGGCTACCGCAGGCCCTGCACCGCGTAGAGCGCGCCGACGCCGGTGGCGAGGGCCGCGAGGAGGAGGCGGAGGGCGGTCTCGGGCAGGCGGGGCTGGAGGTGCGCGCCGAGGTAGCCGCCGGCGAGTCCCCCGGCGCCGCAGGACAGGCCGAGGAGCCAGTCGGGGGCGACGTCGCCGGCGGTGGTGAGGGACAGCAGGGCGTAGGTGGCGGCGCCCACGACGGAGGTCACGAAGGTGGCGGCGAGGGCGGCGGGCGCGACGGTCGCGACCGGGCTCCCCCGCCCCACGAGCACCGGCCCGAGGAGGGACCCGCCGCCGATCCCGTACACGCCTCCCGCGACGCCGACGGCCAGGGCCAGCGCCCTCGTGGCGCGGGGCGAGGGCGGGCGCGGGGCGCGGGCCGGTGCGGGGCGCAGGGTGCGCAGTCCCAGCCACAGCCCGAGCGGCAGCAGCAACGCGGCGACGAGCAGCCGGAAGACGCGCGGTCCGGGCACGGCGAAGACCCGGATCGCGGCGCCGAGGACGACGCCGGGCACGGTCCCGGCGACGAGCAGCCGGGTCAGCGGCCCGCCGAGCCGCCCGGCCCGCCAGTGCCGGAACAGGGCGCCGGGCCCGGCCACGACGTTGTACAGCAGGTTCGTCGGCGTGACGGCGGGGCTCGGCACGCCCAGCAGGCTGACCTGCACCGGCAGCAGGAAGACGGCGCCGGAGACCCCCACGGGCGCGGTGGCGACCGAGATCAGGAACCCGGCGGCGAACCCGCCCGCACCCGTCGCCCACGACCACTCCACGCCGCCGCCCCCTCGCCTCCGGCGGCCATGCTAGCGAGGGGCCCGCCCTCCGCGGCCGTACCGGCCCCGCGGCCTCCGCCCTCGCCACCGGCCTCTGTCGCCCCCGCCGGTCCCCTGCTAGCCCTGCTTGACGGCCGAGATGTCGAACTCCAGGACGACCTTGTCACCGACGAGGACGCCGCCGCCCTCCAGGGCCGCGTTCCAGGTCACGCCGAACTCCCTGCGGGAGATGGTCGTGGAGCCCTCCAGGCCGACGCGCAGGTTGCCGGAGGGGTCGACGGCGTTGCCGGTGTACTCGAAGTCGATGGAGACCGGCTTGGTGGTGTCCTTGACGGTCAGGTCGCCGGTGACGCGGTACATCTCGCCGGAGAGGGGCTCGACCGAGGTGCTGCGGAAGGTGATGTCGGGGAAGTTCGGGGCGTCGAGGAAGTCGTTGGTGCGCAGGTGCTGGTCGCGCTGCTCGACGCCGGTGGCGATGCTCTCGGTCTTGATGACCACCTGGACGGTGGAACGGGCCGGGTCGGCGCCGTCGAGCCGGGCCGTGCCCTCGAACCGGTGGAAGGCGCCGCGGACCTTCGTCACCATCGCGTGGCGGGCGACGAAGCCGATCCGGGTGTGGGCGGGGTCGAGGACGTAGTCGCCGGTGAGCTCGGCGAGACCGGCGGTCGTGCTCGTGGTCATGGTTCCTCCGGAGGACGGGATCCCGGCGGCGGCCCGCCCGGATCGTTCTTCCCGGCCACGCTAGGAGCCGGGCGCCGCCCGCCCCCGGGGACGCGCGTGGCGGCGCGGGGATTACACCCTGACCGGTGACCGTGGGGTGCCCTCGGGGCCCCGAGGGGACCCGGGGAGGCGCCCCGGGGGAACCTGGGGGGACCCGGGCCCGGCGTCCTTGTCACAGGCGGCGGATAGCCTCCGGGCATGAGCGACGACACGACGACCGGCACGACGTTCGACACGACGACCGAACCGGTGTGGGGGGCCCTGACGGCGACCCCCCTGGCCGAAGTGCGGCGCCGGGCGGCCGTCGTGGACGACCTGACCGGGATCACGCCGGTGACGGTGCCCGGGGCGCAGCGCCTGGCCTGGAACGACGGCGGCGGCCAGTCCGCCGTCTGGTACTTCGCGGAGGACGGCCGCGCGCTGCTGCTGACCTTCGACCACGAAGCGGATCTGAACCTGTACGGCGAGGACGAGTTCGGCCCCCAGGAGTCCTTCTACGGAGGCGTCCCCGACTCCCTCGTCGACCTGGTCCGCGACCGCCCCGAGAACTACGAGTCGCTGAACCTCACGGACCCCGACACCGGCCGGACGATCCACTACGCGGGCGGCGTCTTCTGGTACGACGGCACCCGCTGGCACGTGGCGGACGGCCTCGTCGCGTACTGCCGCGAGGAGGAGGTCGACCTCTTCGGGGAGTCCGGCTTCTCCTACTGCCTGGCCCCCTACCTCTTCGGGGAGGACTTCACCCCGGAGGCCCTGGCGGCGCTCCGCGAGAAGAACGGCCGCTACGAGAGCGACGAGCAGCGGGCCGAGGACCTGGCCGCCCTCCGCGAGGTCTTCGCCCGCCACACCGCCTAGGGAGGCGCCGGGACGGGCGCCGGGACGCCCGAAAACCCCTGTCCCACCCCCTGCCGATCCGTCTACGCTCCCCCCTCCGACCAGCACAGACGTTGAGGGACGCATGACGCAGCAGTTCACCGACCGCCGGGGCCGGGCCGTGGTGCTCGAAGAGATCACGGACGACAACTGGCGCGACGTCGCCGACGTCGCCCCCGCCGACGGGCAGCGCCGGTTCGTCGCCGCGCTCGCGGCGCGCTACCTCCTGCTCTCCCAGCGCGGCGGGGTGTGGACGTCCCTCGGCGTCCGGGCCGGTGAAGCCGTCGTGGGCCACGTCATGTGGGCGCACGACGACGAGGACGGCACGCACTGGATCGGCGGCATGGTGGTGGACGCGGCCGAACAGGGCACCGGGGTGGGCCGCGCCGCCCTGGGCGCGGTGGTCGCGCGCCTCTCGGCCCTGCCGGAGTGCCGGGAGATCCGCCTCTCCTGCCACCCGGACAACGCCTCCGCCGCCGCCCTCTACGCCTCCTTCGGCTTCCGCCCGACCGGCGACCACGAGGACGACGAGACCGTGATGGCACTGCCGGCGGTCTGACGGGCCCCGGCGCCGGTTTTCGTCTTGTCGTCGCCCCCGGCCGTCACTCCCCCGCCGTGAAGACGTGCTCGGCCGGCGGGCCGGTCAGGAGGCCGGGGCCCGCCGCGAGGGCCTCGGCGAGGTGGGGGCTGGAGAGGTGGGCCTCGTAGGCGGGCCGGTCCTCCCACTCCTCGAACACCAGCCACGCGGCGGGGTCCTCGGGGTGGACGTACGCCTGGTAGCTGATGTTGCCCGGCTCGGCCCGCGACGGCGCGACGAGGGACAGGGCCTGCGCGCGGACCTTCTCCTCGGCGCCGGGCGCGGCCTTGAGCAGGGCGATCGCGGTGACCTTGGGCATGTCGTGCTCCGTTCGTCGCGGGGTGGGCGGGGCACGCGTGCCCGTACGTCACAACGTGGCGTCACGCCGTCCCGATTCCCTTTCTCCTAGCCCCTGTTGACTCCCGCCCGCGGCGAGGGGAGCAATCGTGCCGCCGCCCCGCCTCACGCGGACGTGCGCGGAGGGGCGGGGCGGCGGGAGCGGGCCAGGGTCGATCCGCCGAGGAGCGTGGCGGCCAGTCCGAGCAGGAGGGCCATGCCGCCGCCGATCACCCCGTTGCCGGTGCCGGGGCCGCCGTCGGCGACGGCCAGGTTCAGCACGCCGACGACCACGGCGGCGGGCCCCGCCACCAGGGCCGCGAGGGCTCCCCGCCTCCCGTCGGCGCCCCGGCGGGCGCGGCGCAGGGCGATCGTCCCGGCGATCACGCCGGCCAGCGCCACCAGCGCGGCCGTGGTGCCCACGAGCCGCCCCGTGGTCAGTTCGTAGGCGTCGGCGGCGAACGTCTGGACCGACGCGTGCGCGGCCTGCACATGGCGGACGGACATGAGGTGCTCCTTCTCGTCGTACGGCTCCCGTTCCGGGACGTCGCACGATCCTGTCCGCCGGACCCGCCGCCGGTCGTCCCGCACGGGGAGGCACTTCGCGCTGCCGTCGGCGGCGTACCCGGCTACCGCGGACGCGGCAGGAACCGGCCGTGTACCGCGGACGCGGCAGGGGGCCGGTCGTCCTCGGGGCCGACTCGCCCCGGGCGGCGGCTGGTTAGGGTGCGCGCATGGAGAAACGACGGTTCGGCGCACCGGCCTCTGTCGCGGACTGGGGGGTCGCCGCGGGCGTGGCGGCGCTGGCGCTGGGCGACGGGTGGTCCGGGGCGCACCCGGGCGCGGGTCCCGGCCCGCTGGGCTACGCGTTGCTCGCGGCCGGCGGGCTCGCGCTGGCCGCGCGCCGCCGGGTCCCGGTCGTCGTCCTGGTCGTCACCGGCCTGTGCGCGGCGGGCCAACTGGCGGCCGGTGCCGACGTGCTCGCCGTCGCGTACCTGGTCGCGGTGTACGCCGCGGTGCGGGCCGGGCGCCGCGTCCTGGCGGCGGTGGCGTCCGCGGCCTTGCTGGTGGCCCTCCAGCTCACCGCCCTGGCCTTCCGCGACGGGCCCCTGGCCGAGGTCTCGGCGGAGGCGCGCGGCACCCTGGAGATCGCCTGGCTGATCGCCGCCTTCGCGGCGGGGGAGGCGGTGCGGCAGGCGGAGCGGCGGGCGGAGGAGGCGGAGCGCACCCGTGAGGAGACGGCGCGGCGCCGGGCCGACGAGGAGCGGCTGCACATCGCCCGGGAACTGCACGACTCGCTCACCCACCAGATCTCCGTCATCAAGGTGCAGTCCGAGGTCGCCGTGCACGTGGCCCGCCGGCGCGGCGAGCAGGTGCCCGAGGCGCTCCTGGCGATCCAGGAGGCCGGGCGGGAGGCGAGCCGTGAGCTGCGCGCGACCCTGGAGGCGCTGCGGGACGACGACGCGGCCCCGCCGCGCGGGCTCGCCGACGTGCCGGAGCTCGTGGAGCGGGCCGGCCGGGCCGGTCTGGAGGCGACGCTGACGGTCGGGGGGCGGCGGCAGGACGTGCCCGCCGCGGTGGGCCGGACCGCCTACCGGATCGTCCAGGAGTCCTTGACCAACGTCGTCCGGCACGCCGCCGCCACCACGGCCTCGGTCCGGATCGACTACCGTCCCGGCGCCCTCGCCCTCCGCATCGACGACGACGGCAGGGCCACGCCGGAGGCCGCTCCCGTGCCCGGCGTCGGGCTGCTCGGCATGCGCGAACGCGTCACCGCCCTCGGCGGCGTCCTGCGTGCCGAACCGCGTGGCGGGGGCGGCTTCACCGTCCGGGCCGAACTCCCCGTGGAGCGCGTCTCGTGATCCGTGTCCTGCTGGTGGACGACCAGCCCCTCATCCGCAGCGGGTTCCGCGCGCTCCTCGACCTGGAGGACGACATCGAGGTGGTGGCCGAGGCCGGCGACGGCGAGGAGGGCGTGGCGCTCGCCGGGGAGCACCTGCCGGACATCGCGCTCGTCGACATCCGGATGCCGGTCGTCGACGGCGTCGAGGCGACCCGGCGCATCGCCGCGGACCCCGCCCTGGCCGGGGTGCGCGTCGTCATCCTGACCAACCACGGCCTAGACGAGTACGTCTTCGACGCGCTGCGCGCGGGTGCCGCGGGCTTCCTCGTGAAGGACATCGTCCCGGACGACTTCCTGCACGCCGTCCGCGTGGCCGCGCGCGGCGACGCCCTGCTCGCCCCCTCGATCACCCGCAAGCTGATCGACAGGTACGTGTCCCAGCCCCTCTCCCCCGGCTCCGGCACGAGGCTGGAGGAGCTGACCGGCCGCGAACGCGAGGCCGTCGCCCTCGTCGCGCGGGGCCTGTCCAACGACGAGATCGCCGCCCGGATGGTGATCAGCCCGATGACCGCGAAGACCCACGTCAACCGCGCCATGACCAAGCTCCGGGTCCGCGACCGCGCCCAACTCGTGGTCCTCGCCTACGAGTCGGGCCTGGTCGTCCCGGGGGGCGCCTAGGTTCCGCCGCCGGACGTCACGCCCGCGCCGGCCGGACGGGGTCCCGCTCGGCCTCCGGCGGTTCGTGACGGCGCGACACGGCACCACGGTCCGCCGGCGGTGACCGTCCGAAGGCGCTGCCTAGTCGCCGGTCGTGCCGTCGAGGAGTTCGCGGAGGATGTCCAGGTGGCCGTTGTGGCGGGCCGTCTCCTCGGTGAGGTGGAGGAGGATCCAGCGCAGGTCGACGTGGCGGCCGTCGCGGACGGTTCGCACGGCCTTCCGGTCCAGGCCGGTCGCGGCGACCAGTTCGCGGTGGCGGGCGCTCTGCTCGGCGTACTCGTCGAGCAGCTGCGGGAGGGGGAAGTCGACGGCGACGCGCATCTCGCGGTCGGGGTCCTCCTCGGTCCACGGGCCGTGGTCCTCCTCCCCGAGGAAGACGACCCGGAACCAGTAGTACTCGACCCAGCGGAGGTGGTTGATCACCCCGCACAGCGTCATCAGCGGCGAACCCGGCAGGAGCGCCCTGCGCGCGTCCTCCGGGGAGACACCCTCGCACTTGGCGCGCGCGGTGCCCCGCGCGTAGTCGAGGAAGGTGGTGAGCTGGGTGCGCTCGTCCCATGCGGGCGGCGTGTCGTCGATTCTGGTCATCGCGCGCAGCATCCCCACCGGGCGCGTGCGCTGTCGAGGCATTTACCGGCGGCCCCGCGCGGGCGGCCGGCGCGACGCCCTCTGCTGGTCCCCGTGGCCCGGGGACCCCGTGCGCCCGTAACCATCCGAGCGCGGCCACGCCTGACGACCGCCGCGCCGGCCCTTGCGGGGGGGGCGGGCTCGCTACGCCTGGGCGGAGCCGTACGCGACGAATCCGGACCAGGCGGCGGGGCCGAAGGCGAGGCGGGGGCCGTCGGTGTTCTTGGAGTCACGGACGTGGACGGTGCCGGGAGTGGTGGCGATCTCGACGCAATCCGATTCACCGTTGCCGCTGTCGCTGTAGCTGCTCTTGAACCAGTCCAGCTCGGGCTTGCTGCTCATGTCTCTCCCAGCAGTCGTTCGATGAAGTCCCGCGACTCCGCTGGAGTGAGGGCCTTGGAGCGGATGATGCCATAGCGCAGGTCAAGGATTCGGAGTCGCTTGAGGTCAGAGACGGGGCGGCCTCCGAAGTCGCCGTCCATGCGCCCCGCTGCCGTGCCGTCCGCGAACTTCAAGAGCGCGATGCGCCCGCCATTTCCGGGGTGGTCCGCGCGCTCGGTGGGCATCACCTGGATCTCGACGTGGGGCAACTCACCCACCTCCAGCAAATGCTCAAGCTGACGACGTAGCACCATCTTCCCTCCGATAGGGCGTCGTAGCGACACCTCTTCCTGGATGAAGCTGAACTCGGGGGCCGGGTCCTTATCCAGCACCGCACGACGCGCCACTCGCGCAGCCAGGTACCTCTCCAGTTGCTCCGGCCTGAACGCGGGGCGCCACGTCTGCATGATCGCTCGCGCGAACTCGTCGGTCTGCAACAGGCCGTGAACGTTGAAATTCGAGTACATGCAGAACTCCACCGCCCGCCTCTCCATCTGTGCCAGGTCCCGGATCGGCTTCGGGTAACGGACCTCCGAGGTGTCCTCCTTCAGCCCCGCGACGAGTCCGTTCGCGCCCAGGACCTCGTCCGCGCGGTCCAGGAACTCGGGGCGCGGGATGCGGTCGCCCCGTTCCAGCTTGCGGATCATGTCCTCGCCATAGCCGGTCAGCTCGCCGAACTCCGCCGCGCTCAGACCCTTCGCCTCCCGCCAGGTCTTGAGCTGGCGCCCGACCGTGGCGAGGACGGCCCTTCCGGGTTCGTCGCCGGGGTCGACCTCCCAGCCCGCGTCCTCGACGACCACACCATCCACTTCGTCCACGCTCATGCGTGCCCACCTCCTCGTGGCGGCCCTCTACCCGAAGTGCGGTCCGAGACAGTCGAGACATGGCGGGACAGTCGCGAGACAGTAACCGTACGTAAGGGTGCGTTCGATGGGAATCGTAGGCAGACATCGCCACGCTGGTTCCCATGAACCCGGAAACCAGCCAACTGATGGCGACCGCACGCCATTTCAACCTCCAGCTCTCCTCGACGCCCCGTGGCGCGCGGCTCGCCCGGCTGCTCGCCGGGGAGCAGCTGCGTTCGTGGGGGCTGGGGGGCGTGACGGACACGGCGGAGCAGGTCGTGGCCGAGCTGACGAACAACGCGGTGACGCACGGGCACGTGCCGGGGCGTGACTTCCGGTTGCGGGTGATCGCGACGGGGTCGGCCCTGCGGATCGAGGTGACGGACACGCGGGGTGACCGCGAGCCGGTCGCGGGCGGCCGGGGGCGGGACGAGGAGGGCGGGCGGGGGCTCGTGATCGTGGGGGCGCTCGCGCGGAGCTGGGGGGTGCGGCCGGGGCCGGCGCCGCAGAAGACGGTGTGGGCGGAGCTGCCGCTGCCCTGAAGGACGGCGAGGCCGCACCGCGTCGCGGGAAACCGCGGCGCGGATGTCCGCGTCCCGGTTCTCCGCGTCGCGGTTCTCCGCGTCGCGGAATCCCGCGACGTAAAAGAGTGAAGACCTCCGGGAAGACCCCTCCCAACCCCTCCAGCCTCCCCCTCACGGGCCCGTCACCCGCTCGGGTGAATTGGTCCAACTGGGCTGGATTTGGGGGCGGTTGGCTGGCATATGCTCACGCTGAGTGCACGCCGCACTCCCCCAGACACATGTCGGCCCCCAGCCGGGACTCGCAATCCCGATCGGGGGGCCTGACCAACGAGGAAGAGGAACGCTTCCTGATGGCTTCGTCGCAGCTTAGTGCGCCCGCGCCCGCGTCCGGGCTTGTTCACGTCAACGTTCGGCTGACCCGCCGGTTCACCATGGTCTGCAACGATCTCGCCCAGTACCCCGAGATCTCCTACGAAGCCCTCGGCGTCGCCGTCCGCCTCCAGTCGCTGCCCGAGGGCGCCCCCGCCGGGGTCAAGGCCCTCGCGGCGAAGAGCCGAACGAGCGAGCTGAAGGTCGCCTCCGCCATGCGGGAACTGGAGGCCCACGGCCTCCTCCTCCGGACCCGGGAGCGGACGCCGGACGGGCGGTTCGTGTCGCGCACCGCCTCGTACAACCGGCCGAGGGCTGAGGTCGATCCCGTACGGGAGACCCCGCGAGGAGCCCTCCGGGAAGCCCCTCGGAAGCCTGAGCGGCAGCCCGTACGGGAGTCCGTACGGGAGCCTGCGCAGGAGGCTGTGCGGGAGGCCGTTCCGGAGGCCGCGCGGGAAGTCGTCCCGTACAGGGATCCGTACGAGGTCCCCTGCGAGGGCCCTTACGCGGGGCTGTCCGCCGATCCGTACGAGGTCCCCTACGGGGTGCCGTACGTGGACCCGTATCCGTACCCGGACCCTGTCCCGGCCCCGGACCCTGACCCGTACCAGGGCCCTGTCCCGGACCCGGAACCCGCCCCGGCTCCGGACCCGCACCCGGCCCTGGCCCCGGCCCCTGCCCCGTACGAAGTCCCGCAGGAAGCACCCCCCGAGCCCCGGGGAGCCGTGCCCGCCGAAGTCCTGCCGCCCCGGCACCCCATCGCCGTCGAGCTGCTCGCCGGGCTCCGGGTGCACGAACCCCGGCTGCTGCTGTCGGAGGCGGACGTGACGCGGCTGGCCCCCGCCGTGGTGGCGTGGTTCGACCGGGGGGTCGGACCGGAGGCCGTACGGCGGACGCTGTGCGGCTCGCTGCCCGGGGAGCTGACGCATCCGGCGGGACTGCTGGCCCGTCGGCTGAGGGACCTCCTGCCGCCGCAACTCCCGGCCGCACCGGCCGCCGCCGCGACCGCCGCCCCGCATCCGTTCCAGACGTGCGAGAGGTGCGACCGCGCCTTCCGGTCGCCGGAACCGGGGCACTGCGGCGACTGCCGATCGGAGGCGGGGGTGGGGGCGGAGGCAGGGGCGGTGAGAGCGGTGGCGGGAGGCGCCCCGGAGGGCGTAAATGCGTCGACAGCGGGACCCGGCTCCCGGCAGAGTCGCCGTCCATGACGAGCAGCGAGCTGTGGACCCGCGCGACCGCCGACCGCTACGACGCCGAGGAGACCGAGGCGTTCTCGGCCGCCGTCCTCGACCCGACCCTCGACTTTCTCGCGGAACTAGCCGGAGAAGGGCGGGCGTTGGAGTTCGCCATCGGCACCGGGCGGGTGGGCGTGCCGCTCCGGGGGCGTGGGGTGCCGGTGGCCGGCATCGAGCTGTCCGAGCACATGGCGGCGGTGCTGCGGCGCAAGGTCGGAGAGGACGAACTCCCCGTGACCATCGGGGACATGGCCATCACCGTCGTGCCGGGCGAGTTCACCCTGGTCTACCTCGTCTACAACACCATCACGAACCTGCTCACCCAGGACGAGCAGGTCGAGTGCTTCCGCAACGCCGCCCGGCACCTCGCGCCCGGCGGCCGGTTCGTCATCGAACTGCTCGTGCCGCCCCTGCGGTTCCTGCCGCCCGGCCAGGTCGCCGTGCCGTTCGACGTCTCGGACCGGCACCTCGGCTTCGACACCTTCGACCTGGTCGAACAGGTCCTCGTCTCCCACCACTTCACCCGTGTCGACGGGGACGGCGGGGCGGGCGGCGACGTCCGCTACCGGCGCGGGAACTCCCGGCACCGGTACGCCTGGCCCGCCGAGCTCGACCTCATGGCCCGGATCGCCGGGCTGGAGCTGGAACGGCGGGTCGCGGACTGGGACGGCAGCCCCTTCGGCCAGGACTCCCCGAAGCACGTCTCCGTGTGGCGCAAGCCGGTCTGACGCCGGTGACCGCCGGACGACATCCGTCCGGCGTCCGTCCGGCGTCCGTCAGGCGTCCGCCGGGAGCGCGGCGAGGCGGTCCACCAGCAGCTCCGTCCGCCGCGCGGCCTCGGCCCGCGGCAGGCGGCCCGCGCGGGTGAGGGTCGCCAGGCCGTGCAGGGACGCCCAGAAGACCTCGGTGAACAGGCCCGGGTCGACGCCGTCCCCGGCGACCTCCGCCAGGGTCTCCAGGAGGGCGGCGAACCCGTCCTTCAGGGGCTGGGGGGTGTCCTCGTGGGCGAACGGCAGGCCGCCGTCGAGCTGGAACATCGCGTCGTACACCGCCGGATGGCGGCCCGCGAAGTCGAGGTAGGCGTGCGCCAGGGCGGAGACGCGGGCGCGCGGGCCCTCCGCCGCCGGGGCCCCCGAGGTCGCCGCCCGCAGGGTGACGGCCAGCTCGGCGGCACCCTGGAGGGCGACGGCGCCGATGATCTCGCGCTTGCCCCGGAAGTGGCTGTAGAGGACGGGCTGGCTGTACTCGATGCGCTCGGCGAGCCGGCGGGTGGTGACCGCGTCCCAGCCCTGCTGCTCGGCGAGTTCCCGGGCCGTGGCCACGATGAGGCGCTCGCGGTCCGCCCGTTCGCGTTCCTTGCGTTCCTGTACCGACATGACTCGATGCTAGCACCGCTAGACAACCGAGCGGCAGAAGGTCTAGCGTTGCACCATCACCTAGCAACGCTAGATCCCAGGGGGTTCGTCATGGTCCACACGCTTCAGGTCCTCACCGTCGTGGTCGTCGGCGTGATGGTGGGGGTGGAGTTCTCCGTCGCCTTCGTCATGAACCGCATCTTCAAGGCCCTCCCCGAGGACAGCGGCCAGCTCGGCCGCGCCCACGGCGGCCGGATGCTCGGTGCCGTGATGCCCTTCTGGTACGTCGGCTCGCTCGTCCTCGTCGCGGCCTGGGCCGCCACCACCTGGCACGCCCCCGGCACCGGCCTCCTCGTCACCGCCGGCGCCCTCCTGCTCCTCAGCGTCGCCATGTCCGTCCTGCTGCTCGTCCCCATCAACAACCGCAGCAAGACCTGGACCCCCGAGAACCGCCCCGCCGACTGGAAGGACCAGTCCGACCGCTGGGACCGCTACCACTACGCCCGCGTCGCCGTCATCGTCGCCGCCTTCGCCTTCCTGGCGGCCGGACTCGCCGTCGCCTGACGACCCGCCCGGAGATCGTCGCCGAACTGCACGCCGCCGGAATCTCCGTGAACGTCCGGACGGTGAACGACCCCGCCCGCCGGCAGGCACTGACCGACCCCGGCGTCGACGGCATCATCACCGACCGCGCCACGGGGATGGCGGGCGCACCCCCCCTCCGCCGCACACGCGCCTCCGCGCTCGCGCACACGACGTCCCCCCTCGCCACGGCACCCCTCTCAAGTCCCTTGACCTCGACCAAAGTCGAGGTTCTACGGTCGTCACGTCCCCGTAGAAGACGAGCAGCAGGAGGAAGTCATGGCCGTGACGCTCAAGGAGTACCCGCGGGACGAGCTGGCCGCGCAGCCCATCGGCGCGTGGACCGGGCTCGCGCAGCGGCTGGTGGTCGGGGCGCTGCGGGAGCAGCTGGCGGTGGAGGGGCTCACGCAGCCGCACTGGTGGACGCTCAACCACGCCGCCGGGGCCCCGGGGCGGTGGACGCGGGCCGCACTGGTGGAGCGGCTGACGCCGTGGGACGAGCAGGGGACCGACTTCGACGCCGTCTTCGACGACCTCGTCGGCCGGGGCTGGCTCACGGAGGGCGCCGGGGAGACCGGCGGCATGACCTTGACCCCGGAGGGCGAGGCGGGGCGGCTGCGGGCCGCGGAGCGCAACGCGGGCGTGCACCGGAAGGTCCACGAGGGCGTCGACGCCGACGACTTCGTCACCACCGTCAACGTCCTGCGGCGCATCGTCGCCAACATGGGCGGCGACGGCGACCTGCCCCGCTGACACACCCGTCGTCTAACCTCTGCGGGTCGTCCGGAACCGGGCGGCGCGCGCGGAGGGAAGGAAGCCGATGACGGGCGCACGGCGGGCGAGGACCGCGGCACGGATCATGGTGCCGCTCGGGCTGGTGCTGGTGCTGGGCGGCGCCGGAACGTTCCTCGTGACCCACCGGGGGGTCACCGTCGCGGGCTCCTCGATGCAGCCGGCGTACCCGGCGGGCGCACGGCTCTTCGTGGAGCGCGTCGGGGGCGGCGAGGTGCGCGGGGGCGACGTCGTCCTGGTCCGCGTGCCCGAGCACTACGGGGAGCTGCCGGTCCTGCGGCGGGTCGCCGGGACGGGCGGCGACCACGTCGTCTCCGACGGGCACCGGGTCACGGTGAACGGGCGGGTCCTCGACGAGCCCTATGCGAAGGACGACCCCCTGGACCCGTCCGCGGAGCCGTACGACGTGCGGGTGCCGGAGGGGCGCCTCTTCCTCCTCGGGGATGACCGGGCGAACGCCAACGACTCGCGGGCCTTCCTCGACGACCACGCGGGCGGCGCCCCGGCCTCCGCCGTCCTCGGCCGCGTACGGGACGGCCTGCCGCCCTCCACGACGGCGGCCTGCTCCCTGGGAGCCGTCCTGACCGCGGGCGGCCTCGGGCTGGCGTACACGGCCCGGCGGCGGGCCCGGACGGCCGCCGGCCGGTAGGAGCCGCCGGCGGAGGGCCGGGGCAGCCCGCGCGCAGAGGCCTTCCACCCGCAGGGGAAAGGCTCAGGCGGGGGCGACCCGGTGCGCGAGCAGGCAGAAGACGTTGCCCTCCGGGTCCGCCAGGACGTGCCAGGGCTCCTCGCCGGTCTGCCCGACGTCCGCCGGCACCGCGCCGAGCGCCAGCAGCCGGGCCAGCTCCGCCTCCTGGCCTCGGTCGGTGGCGTTCACGTCGAAGTGCAGCCGGACCGGGCCCTTCGGGGGCTCCTGGTGGGGACTCAGGACGAGGACGGGTGACGGGCCGCCCGGCGGGCCGAGTTCGATGCTGCCGTCGACCTCCCGGCCCACCTCGGCGTATCCGAGGACCTCGCTCCAGAAGACGGCGAGCCGTTCCGGATCGGCGCATTCGAGGACCAACTCGCTGATGCGGCATGCCATGCCGGGCAGCGTACGACCCCGTCCCGGGCCCGGCCACCGCTTTCCCGGCGTGGTCCGGAAGACGCGGCCTAGCATCATGCCCATGGCAACTTTCGTGCACCTCGCGCCGGCCGCCCTGGCCGCGCGGATCCGGCGGAGCGGGATCCGGGCCCTCAGCCAGGGACGCGGCAGCGGGCTCGGGAGCGGGCGGGGCGTGTACCTGTTCCCCGTCCTCCCCTCGTACGCCCTGACCCACCAGTGGCTGCGGGAGCTGTCCCGCCGGAGCGGGCCGCGCGGGCTCGTCGCCGTGCACGTGCGGCTGCCGGACGGGGAGCCGGTCACCGCCGGACGGTACAGCGAGCGGGAGCCGGAGGAGAAGACGGCGGCCGACGCCGTGCGGCGCGTCCGGGGGCTCGGGGACAAGGCGCTCGGCTGGGAGGTCTTCCTGCCCCGCGCGGTCGCGCGGAGCGAGGTGCGGCAGGTGAGGGCCGTGCGGCAGGTCAGCGGATGGCGGTACTTCCCCGGGGCCCACGGGGTCACGCCGTGCGTCTGCTGCGTGCTGCCCGGCGAGTACGGCTCCCGGCGGCTGCGGGAGCGGCGGCCCCACCCGGAGGACGGGCCTCCGCCCGCCTCCCCCGTGCTGCTCTCGCGGATCGAGAAGGCCCAGGTCACGGGCGACACCGCGGCACTGGGCGAAGCGCTGCGCTGGTACCGGCTGCGGCGGCGCGGGCCGGTCGCCCGGCTCGCGCCCCTCGCCGGGCACGCCGATCCCGGGGTGCGGCGGCTGCTCGCCGGGGCGGTCGCCCGCTGGTCGACGCCCGGCGCCGACGGGATCCTGCGGGAGCTCGCGGGCGACCCCGTGCCCGGCGTGCGGCAGACCGTGGCCGAGTGCCTCGCCTACCGGCCGACCCCCGAGGCGGGCGACCTCCTCGCGGCCCTCGCCGCCGACCCCGACCCCGGCGTCCGGGAGGCCGTGGTGGAGGGCCTGGTCCACCGCGGGACCGACGAGGTCCGCCCGCTGCTCGCGGCCCTGGCGCGGGACCCCGACGCGGGCGTGCGGGAGGCCGTCGAACTGCTCACCCGGGAGTGACCGCGGGGGCCTCGTGAACCCCTACCGTCCGGTCTCCGAACTCCCGCGTCCTGAATGCGTCTTGACGTGACATCAGGTCTTCACCCACCATTCAGCACGCACTCGCACAGCTCCCCACGCCTCGCGCCACCCACGGCGCGAGGCGTCTCGCACGTTCCGTCCCCATCCCCGTTCGGAATCCGGAGCCCCCACATGAAACTCTCCGCGAGACTCTCCGCCCTGGCCGGATCCTCGGCCCTCGTCCTCGGCGCGCTCGCCGGGGCCGCGCCGGCCAGTGCCGCGCCCTCCGGGGCGGTCGCCGTCCCGGACATCGCGGTGGCCAACGTGAAGCAGCACCTGGCGGACCTCCAGTCCATCGCCACCGCCAACGGCGGCAACCGCGCGCACGGCCGGGCCGGTTACAAGGCGTCGATCGACTTCGTGAAGGCCAAGCTGGACGCGGCCGGGTTCACCACGTCCCTCCAGCAGTTCACCTCCGGCGGCGCCACCGGCTACAACCTGATAGCCGACTGGCCGGGCGGCGACCCGAACCAGGTCATCATGGCCGGCTCGCACCTGGACTCGGTCACCTCCGGCCCCGGCATCAACGACAACGGGTCCGGCTCCGCCGCCGTCCTGGAGGCCGCGCTCACCGTGGCCCGCACCGGCTACCAGCCCACCAAGCACCTGCGCTTCGGCTGGTGGGGCGCGGAGGAGCTGGGCCTCATCGGGTCGAAGTACTACGTGAACAACCTGCCCACCACCGAGCGGGCGAAGGTCAAGGGCTACCTCAACTTCGACATGATCGGCTCGCCGAACCCGGGCTACTTCGTCTACGACGACGACCCCACGATCGAGCAGACCTTCAAGAGCTACTTCGCCGGGCTCGGCATCCCCACCGAGATCGAGACCGAGGGCGACGGCCGCTCCGACCACGCCCCGTTCAAGAACGTCGGCATACCCGTCGGCGGCCTCTTCACCGGCGCCGACTACATCAAGACGGCGGCCCAGGCGCAGAAGTGGGGCGGCACCTCCGGCCAGGCCTTCGACCGCTGCTACCACTCGTCGTGCGACACGACGGCGAACATCAACGACACGGCCCTGGACCGCAACAGCGACGCCGTCGCCCACGCGATCTGGACCCTGTCCGGGACCGGCACGACCCCGCCCACCGGCACGGTCTTCGAGAACACCGCCGACGTCACCATCCCGGACTCCCCCGGCGCCGCGGTCACCTCGACGGTCAACGTCACCGGCATCACCGGCAACGCGCCCAGCAACCTCTCCGTCGGCGTGAACATCGTCCACACCTACATCGGCGACCTGGTCGTCGACCTCGTCGCCCCCGACGGCACGGTCTACAACCTGCACAACCGCACCGGCGGCAGCGCCGACAACATCGTCCAGACCTACACCGTGAACGCCTCCTCCGAGGTCGCCAACGGTGCCTGGAAGCTCCGCGCCCAGGACAAGGCGGGCGCCGACACCGGCTACATCAGCAACTTCAAGCTGACCTTCCCGTAAGCCCGCGGGAACACGAAGACCACCCCGGGTGGGCCGGTGACTTCCTCCCGACCCACCCGGGGTACCAACGCACCCGTTACTTCGCGGAGTTCGCCGCGTCCACCAGCGCCTGCGGGGTGACCGCACCGACGTAGACCTTGCCGTCGTCCGTCATCAGCGCGTTGACGATCTTCGTCTTGAAGACCGTGCCGGAGCCGAACTTCCCGCTGACCCGGTCGCCGAGCGCGTCCATGAAGCCCTGGGCCTCCTTCGGGACGTCCTCCGTCTTCGGCGCCGGGGCGCCGGAGTCGAAGGCGGCGATGGTGGTCCAGCCCTCGCCGATGATCTCGGGGCCGTTCGCGTCGCCGCCGCCGAGGCCGAAGTCGCCGAACGCCTTCTCCAGCTCCTCCGGGGACTTGCCGAACTCCTTCTCCAGGTCCTCCGGCGCGTCCTTCCCCGCCTCGTCGCCCTCGGTGACCTTCGCGCCCTCCGGGACGGTGAAGGCGAACTCGGAGGCGGCCGGCCTGCCGAAGTCGACCTTGGTGAAGCCCGCGTCGACGACCGGCTTGCCGCCGCTCGTGGAGGCGAGGGTGAACTTCAGCGGGGTGCCGGTGGCCGCGTCGACCGCGATGGTGACCGACTCGACCGTGGAGCCCTGCTGCTTCGGGGCGACGACCAGGCGGTACGCGTCGCGGCCCGCGACGTTCGCCGTGCCGTCGACCGTGATCGAGGTGGTGTCGCCGGCGGCCTTCAGGACCTCGTCGGCGAGCGCCTTCGGGGAGGCCGGGAGCTCCTCGTCCGGAGCCGGGACGCCCTTCTCCGCACCCGCGCCCTTCTCGTGGAAGACCTGGTTCGACGCGGAGTCGTACGCCCACACCTCGTCCCCGTCGTGGACGAGGCTGTACTGCTCCGCGCCGTCGAGCAGCGTCAGCTTCTGCCGCTCCGGGCCGTCGACCGCGATCTTGAGGGTGTGGGTGCCGGAGACCAGCTTGGAGAGCTGCGCGGACGGGTCCGCCGAGCCCTCGCCGGAGCCGGAGTCCCCGCCGCCCGTGCCGCCCGCGAGCCCGCCGAGGAGCCCGTCGAGGGCCGGCAGGCCGAGGTCCGTGGAGACCTTGAAGGTGCCGGACAGGGTCTGGGTGTCCGAGGCGGCGATCTTCTCGATGAGCTGCTGGGCCGTGATCTCCGGCAGGTCCGGGTCGCCGGAGGCGGCGAGCGCCGGGACCAGGCCGATGGTCGCGGCGGCGATCCCGGCCACCGCGACCGGGACGACGTACCGGCTCGTCTTTCGCTGTCCTGCCCGCTGTGCTGCCATGGTCTGCGATCCCTCCGTGCCCCTGTGGACTCTTTCCCTTGCGATGTCTCCATCTCACCAGGGCGGCGCCGCGGAATCGTCAGCCCCCGGGATCAACCTCGCGTACCCCTCCGGGATGACGTCCCCTAGGGACGGTCATCCGGGCGGGACCGGGGGGCGGGACTCGGCGGGCGGGGCCCCGGGGGCGGGACTCCGGTGGCGGGACCCCGAGGGGCGGGGCCCCGGGAGGTCGGAGCCCCGGGAGGCCGGGGTCCCGGGGCACGCCTCCCGGGAAGGGCTCAGCCCGCGCGGTGGACCACCGCGTCGCACAGCTCCTGGAGCGCCGACTTCGCGTAGCCGTCGGGCAGCGGCGCCAGCATGGCCCTGGCCTCCTCCGCGTACCGCACGGTGTCCCGGCGGGCCTGCTCCAGGGCGGGGTGGGCGCGGAGCCGGCGGAGCGCCTCGGCGTGCCGGGCGTCGTCGGTGAGGTCGCTGTCGACGAGGGCGACGAGCTCCAGGTCCTCGGGGCGGCCGTGGGCGGCCGCGGCGGCCCGCAGGCGCAGGACGGGGAGGGTGGGGACGCCCTCGCGGAGGTCGGTGCCGGGGGTCTTGCCGGACTCGTGGCCCTCGGAGGCGATGTCGAGGACGTCGTCGGCGAGCTGGAAGGCGACGCCGAGCCGCTCCCCGTACTGGGTGAGGATGTCGACGACGGACTCGTCGGCGCCGGACATCATGGCGCCGAAGCGGCAGGAGACGGCGACGAGGGAGCCGGTCTTGCCGCCGAGGACGTCGAGGTAGTGGTCGACGGGGTCGCGGCCGTCCACGGGACCGGCGGTCTCCAGGATCTGGCCGGTGACGAGCCGCTCGAACGCCTCGGCCTGGATCCGAACGGCCTCGGGGCCGAGGTCCGCGAGGGTGTGCGAGGCGCGGGCGAAGAGGAAGTCACCCGTGAGGACGGCGAGGGAGTTGCCCCAGCGGCTGTTCGCGCTGGGCACGCCCCGGCGCACGGCCGCCTCGTCCATGACGTCGTCGTGGTAGAGCGTGGCCAGGTGGGTGAGCTCCACGACGACGGCCGAGGGCACCACCCCGGGCGAGTAGGGGTCGCCGAACTGGGCGGCGAGCATCACGAGCAGCGGGCGGAACCGCTTGCCGCCGGCGAGCACCAGGTGCTGGGCGGCCTCCGTGATGAAGGGGACATCGCTCTTGGTGGCGTCGAGGAGGCCGGCCTCGACGGCCGCCAACCCGGTCTGGACATCGGCCTCGAGAGCCTGGTCCCGCACGCTAAGCCCGAACGGCCCGACGACGGTCACGAGGGGGTCTCCTGTCTGCTGACGCCTGCGGACGAGCACACGCTTCCGGTGGGGATCACGAGTAACACGTGGTCACGCGGTTTGTCGATGTGTCGCTGGGATTCACTCAAGCCAGCGTATCCGGTCACGTTTCGATCACCGTGGGCGCCTTCCCGTCGCCCCCGGTATGTTCGTGATCAGCTGATACGACATGGAGTGGCCGTTTTGTCTCGAACAGAGATCGACAACGAAGAAAGCGACGACGGAGGACGCGGCGACGGCACGCAGCCGCCCCCCGAGGACGACCGCGCCTTCCTCGGTCATCCGCGCGGCCTCCTCGCCCTCTCCGGCCTGGAGGTCTGGGAGCGGTTCTCCTTCCTCGGCATGCAGGCGATCCTCGTCCTGTACTTCGCCGCCTCCGTCGCCGACGGCGGCCTCGGCATGGACCCCGGGAACGCCGCCTCCGTCTCCGCCGCCTACGGCACCCTCGTCTACCTCGTCTCGGTGGCCGGCGGCTGGCTCGCCGACCGGATCCTCGGCTCCTACCGGGCGGTCCTGTGGGGCGGCGTCCTCATCGCCTGCGGCCACTACTCCATGGCGGTGCCCACCGCCGCCATGACCTGGGTCGGCCTCGGCCTGATCAGCGCCGGCACCGGCCTGCTCAAGCCCAACGTGGCCACCATGGTCGGCAAGCTCTACCGCACCGACGACGAGCGCCGCGACGCCGGCTTCGCGCTCTACTACATGGCGATCAACATCGGCGCCTTCGCCGGCCCCCTGATCACCGGCTGGCTCGCCGACCACAAGGGCTACCACTGGGGCTTCTCGGCCGCCGCCATCGGCATGACCTTCGGCCTGGTCCAGTACGTGGCCGGCCGCCGCCACCTGGCCGGGAAGCGGCACGCCGCCGAGTTCCCGCTCGCCCCCGACGCCCTGCGCCGCGCCGTCCTGTACATGATCGCCGGGGTGGTCGCCGCCGCCGCGCTCGGCGGGATCCTCGCCGCCGCCGGCTGGCTCACCCTGGGCCGCTTCGTCGACCTGCTCACCCTGGTCTCGGTGATCGCCCCGGTCGTCTACTTCTGGGTGATGTTCGCCAGCCCCCGCGTCACCCCCGGGGAACGCGGCCGCCTGAAGCCGTACGCCGTGCTCTTCCTGGCCTCGGTGGCGTTCAACTTCATCCTCTTCCAGGCGTACTCCACGATGATGCTCCTGGCCCAGTCCAACGCCCGGACCACCATCCTCGGCTTCGACTTCCCGCCCAGCTGGTACGCCTCCGCCCTCGGCGCCTTCGAGGTCGCCCTGGCGCCCGTGGTGGCCGCCGTCTGGGCCCGGATGGGCCCCCGCCAGCCGCACGCCTCCAACAAGATCGCCCTCGGCGTGATCCTCGGCGGCCTGTCCTTCCTCCTCATGGTCCTGCCGACCTCGGGCCACGCCGACGACACGTACCGGATGGCCGCCTGGTGGATCGTGGGCTCCTACCTGCTCCTCGGCCTCGGCGACGTGCTCCTGGAGACCTCCGGCATGTCCGCCACCAGCAAGCTCGCCCCCAAGGCATTCTCCAGCCAGACCATGTCGCTCTGGTTCCTCTCCCTCGCCCTCGCCAACGGCATCCAGGCCCAGACCGTGAAGCTCTACGACGACGTCTCCAAGCCCGCCTACTTCGGCGTCAACGGCGCCGTCGCCGTCGCCGTCGGCCTCGCCGTGATGGCCCTGGCGCCCTGGCTGCGCCGCACCATGCACCCCGTCCGCTGAACCACCGGGCCGCCGGACCCCCGGCCCACCCGAGCCCGACCGCACCGCGCCCGCCGTCCACCGAGGTGACCGACCGATGACGAAGATCCGCACCGACTTCCCGTACGAGACCCGCCGCGAGGACGTCCGCATCCCGATGCCGGACGGCACCCTCCTGTACGCGCGGGTGTGGCGGCCGGTCACCGACGAGCCCGTCCCCGCCCTCCTGGAGTACCTGCCCTACCGGCTCACCGACTGGACCGCGCCCCGCGACCAGCAGCGCCACCCCTGGTACGCGGGCCACGGCTACGCCTCCGTACGGGTCGACGTCCGCGGCCACGGCAACAGCGGCGGCCTGCCCGGCGACGAGTACGACGCCACCGAGCTCGCCGACGGCGTCGCCGTCGTCCACTGGCTCGCCGAGCAGCCCTGGTGCACCGGCAGGGTCGGCATGTTCGGCATCTCCTGGGGCGGCTTCAACAGCCTCCAGATCGCCGCCCTCGCCCCCGAACCCCTCAAGGCGGTCGTCACCGTCTGCTCCACCGACGACCGCTACGACAACGACGTCCACTACATGGGCGGCTCCGTCCTCGGCGTCGACATGCACGCCTGGGCCGCCACCATGCTCGCCTTCGTCTGCCGCCCCCCGGACCCCCGGTACGCGGGCGAGGAGTGGCGCGAGCTGTGGACCCGCCGCCTGGAGGCCGTCGAACCCTTCGTCCACACCTGGCTCTCCCACCAGACCCGGGACGACTACTGGAAGCACGGCAGCGTCTGCGAGGACTACTCCGCGATCCGGGCCGCCGTGCTCGCCGTCGGCGGCTGGCACGACCCGTACCGCGACACCGTCCTCCGGCTGGCCGAACACCTCCCCCCGGACCGCGTCCGCGGCATCATCGGCCCCTGGTCCCACCAGTACCCCGACCGCGGCCTGCCCCCGGGACCCGCCATCGGCTTCCTCCAGGAGACCCTGCGCTGGTGGGACCACCACCTGAAGGACGCCGACGACGACGTCATGGCCGAGCCGCTGCTCCGCTCCTGGATCAGCGAGTCCCACCCCCCGGCCACCGTCTACGCGGAGCTGCCCGGCCGCTGGGTCGCCGACCCGTCCTGGCCGTCCCCGAACGTCACCCCCGTCACGTACGGCTTCGGCGGCGAGCCCGTCGTCGTCGACTCGCCCCAGCAGACCGGCATCGACGCCGGCCGCTTCTTCCCCTTCGGCAACGACGCCGACCTGCCGCCCGACCAGCGCGACGAGGACGCCCACTCGGCCTGCTTCGACTTCGCCGTCCCCGAGGACGGCGGCCCGATCGAGATCCTCGGCCGCCCCTCGGTGACCCTCCGGCTGACCGCGGGTGCGCCCACCGGCCAGGTCGTCGCCCGGCTCTGCGACGTCGCCCCCGACGGCTCCTCCACCCTCGTCACCCGCGGCGCCCTGAACCTCTCCGCCCGCCACGGCCGCGACCGGACCGTGCCCGCGCGGACCGGCGAGCCCGAGGAGTGCGCCTTCGAGCTGAACGGCATCGGGCACGCCTTCCCGCCCGGCCACCGCGTCCGGCTCGCCGTGTCCTCCGCGTACTGGCCGTGGATCTGGCCCCAGCCCGACGCCGCCGGCTTCACCCTGGATCCCGCCGGCTCCTCCCTCACCCTCCCGGTCCGCGCCCACACGGACGACGCGATCTCCTTCGGGGAACCCGAGCAGGCCCCGCCGCTCGCCGTGTCCCACCCCGCGCCCCTGGACGAGGCCCGGCCCGAACGGCTCGTCCTCCGCGACGTCGCCAAGGGCGAGTGGACCCTCCAGGTCGACCCGAAGTACGGCGGCACCCGCGTCTACCCGGACGGCCTGGAGTTCACCGAGGACGCCGTCGAGACGTACACGATCGCCGAGGACGACCCGCTGTCGGCCCGCACCCGCTCCGAGTGGCACGTCCGGCTCCACCGGCCCGAGCTCGCCTGGGACGTCCGCGTCGAGACCCGCTCCGAGATCACCTGCGACGCCGACGCCTTCCACACCTCCGACGAGGTGGTGTGCACCGAGGGCGGCGAGGTCGTCTTCCACCGCACCTGGGAAAAGCGGATCCCCCGCACGGCGGGCTGAGCCCGGGCCGTACGGGGGATCACGGTGAGGATCAGGCGTTCGCCCTGCGGCGGCGGGCGGTGAACAGCGCGACCGCGCCGAGCACCAGGGCCGCGCCGGCGGCGGCGCCGATCTTCGGCAGCGCGTCGTTCGAACCGGTCGCGGCGAGCTCACCGCCGGTGCGCACCGCGGTGGCCGACGAGCCGCCCTGCTGGGTGGTCTGCGTGTTGCCGCCGGTGGCGGTGGCCGTGGGCGCCGGGGTGGGCGTGGTGGTCGACGGGGACGGCTCCGCGGTCGGCTCCTCCGTGGGCTCCTCCGACGGCTCCTCCGTGGGCTCGACGACGTCGAACTCGGCCTTGGCGTACTGCTGGCTGATGCCGCAGCTGCCGTCCTCGTTCTCGTACTCCCCGGTGCTGAAGGTGATGCCCTTGCCCGCCGGGGCGTCCTCGTCGACCGTCAGGCGCAGCGTGACCTCGGCCTTGCCGCCCTTGGCGATGCGGCCCAGCTCGACGGCCTCGTCCTGGAAGTCCAGCTCGGTCCACTCCGGGTTGGCGGCGGACTTCCAGTCGATGGAGAAGTACCGCTCGAGGCCCGGGTCCTCCTCGTCGAGGATGTCGTCCCACGACTCCGGCAGGTGCGCGGCGAAGACGTAGGAGCGCACCGAGTCGAGGTCGCGGTCCGAGGTGTTGCGCACGGTGAGCGAGAAGTCGGCGCTGGAGCCGATCGTGATCGTCTTCGGGCCGGTGAGCGTGGAGCGGACGGAGTCGTCCTCGACGCAGGAGCCCTCGTTCTCGTACGCCTCCAGGGCGGCCTCGGCGTCGGCGAGCTCCTGCTCGGCGAGCACGATCTTGGGGTCGAGCAGGCTGATCCGGCGGGCCAGCGCCACCCGGGCGTCGCTGAAGGCCGTGTCGGCGGCGTCGTGGCGCAGCTTGGCGGCGGCCTCGGCGGCGACGGCCTCGTCGGCCTTCGCCTTCGCCTCGGCGACGGCCTGCTCGGCGGCGGCCTTGTCCTCGGCGGTGGCCTCGGGGTCGGCGTTCAGCGCGTCGAGCTCCGCCTGGGCCTCGGCGAGCGTGGTGGCGGCGGCCTCGCGGGCGGCCTTGGCCTCGTCGTACGCCAGCTTGGCGGCGGCGTACTCGGTCTTCACGGCCTCGCCGACGTTGCCGGCCCTGAGGTCCTCGACGAGCGCCGCGCGCTCCTCCTTGAGGGCCTCCAGCTTCTCCTCGGCCGCCACGACGGCCTCGATCAGCTTCTCGTACTCGGCGAAGTCGTCGTCCTCAGGGCCGTCCTTGACGTCCTGGGCCGACGCGTCGGTCCTCGGCTTCGGGGTCTCCGCGAAGGCGGGACCGGCGGAGAGGAACACGACCGGGGTCGTGACGGCGACCGCCACGGCGGTCGCGAGGGTGCGGCGAATCTTCACGTACGGACCTTTTCCTGGTCAGGGAAGAAAAAGTGGGGGTGGCGCGCGCCTGCGGACTCCTTCACGCGGTACGACGCCGCCCTGATCGTATGGCCCGGGAGGAGTCCGTGACAGGGGCGTTTTCCCAGCTCGGACGGGGAGTCGCCGGCGCCCGGCGAACAAACCGCGCACGTCCGGACAGTTGCCCCCTTAGGCCCCGCTTTCTCTGTGATCCATGTCATCCTCGCCCGGCGGCCCGACCCGTAACGTGTCCCTCACCCATCATGTGAAAGCGAGGCACGCACCGATGTCCGAGCACAGCCCGCTCGACCTGGCCGAGGGCGACCCCTTCGGCCCGCACAACCTCCCGTACGGCGCCTTCTCCACCGCCGACGAGCCCGGACGCCGCCGGCTCGGCGTCCGGATCGGCGGGTACGTGCTGGACGCGGGGGCCGCGGCGCACGCGCTCGGCTCCCCCTACGCCTCCCTGCTCGCGCAGCCGGACCTCGGCGCGCTGCTCGCCGCGGGCCGGACCGCCTGGCGGGACGTCCGCCGGGCGCTGACCGCCTGGGTGACGGTCCCGGCACACCGCGCCGAGATCGAGCCGCTGCTGCACCCGCTGGACGCGGTGACGCTGCACCTGCCGTACCAGGTCGCCGACTACGTGGACTTCTACGCGAGCGAGCACCACGCCACCAACGTGGGCCACATCTTCCGCCCCGACGGCGAGCCGCTGACGCCCAACTGGAAGCACCTGCCCATCGGTTACCACGGGCGCGCGGGCACCGTCGTGGTCTCCGGCACCGACGTCGTGCGCCCCTCGGGCCAGCGGAAGGCGCCCGCCGACGCGGCGCCGGTCTTCGGCCCGTCGGTGAAGCTGGACATCGAGGCGGAGGTCGGCTTCCTCGTCGGCACCCCGTCCGAGCGGGGCCGCCCGGTGCCGCTGTCCGCCTACCGCGACCACGTCTTCGGCCTGACGCTGCTGAACGACTGGTCGGCGCGGGACGTGCAGGCGTGGGAGTACGTGCCGCTGGGCCCCTTCCTCGGCAAGTCCTTCCAGACCTCGGTGTCGGCCTGGGTGACGCCGCTGGAGGCCCTGGACGCGGCCCGCACCGCGCCGCCCGCCCGGGACCTCCCCCTGCTGCCGTACCTGGACGACGCGGCGGAGGAGGAGCCCGGCGGCTACGACGTGCGGATCACCGTCGAGATCAACGGCGAGGTCGTCTCCGAGCCGCCGTTCTCCACCATGTACTGGACGGCCGCGCAGCAGCTCGCCCACATGACGGTCAACGGCGCCTCCCTGCGCACCGGCGACCTCTACGGCTCCGGCACGGTCTCCGGCCCCGAGGTGAACCAGCGCGGCTCGCTCCTGGAGCTCACCTGGAACGGCCGCGACCCGCTCGAACTGGCCGGTGGCAAGCGGACGTTCCTGGAGGACGGCGACGAGGTCGTCCTCACGGCGTGGGCACCCGGCCCGGACGGCACCCGCGTGGGGCTCGGCGACGTCCGGGGCCGGATCGTCCCCGCTTCCTAGCCCACCCGCCAGAGGGCGGGGACGTTCGGCGGCTCCCAGCCGGTGATGGAGGTGTGGGCCTGGAGGCACACGTAGCCCACGCCTCCGTAGGTGACCCGGGCCCCCGCGGCGTACGCCCGTCCGGCGGCCCAGGTGCCGCCGGGCGGGGCGGTCGTCGTGGTGGCGGTCGGCGTCGGGCCGGGGTTCTGCGGCACGTCGATGACGAAGTCGAAGGCCGCCTCGCGGGCCCCGCCCGCGTCCCGGACGGTCATGAGGAGCCGCGGGTCGAAGATCGTGTCGGTGTTGTTCCGGGGCTCGTTCGGGAAGTACAGCTGCGTGGTGAGGATCGGCCGGCCCGGCGCCTGCACCTTCACGTGGATGTGGCGGGTCCGGCCCGGGTAGAGGCCGGGGACGATCGTGGAGAGCTTGAACGAGCCGTCGGTGCCGGTGAACTGGTGCCCGCGGAAGGTGTACCCGGCGTTGTCGTAGGCGCCGTTCACATCGGCCTGCCAGAAGTCCAGGAGGACCCCGGAGACCGGCCGGCAGGCCCGCCCGAACACGTACCCGCTGACGGTCAGGCGCGTGCCGGGGCCGTCCACCATGGCGCTGCGGAGCGGTGAGTTGGGCTTGAAGTAGGGGCCCTCCATCTGCGGCAGGGTCAGGTCGTCGCCGTCGTCGCACTCCGGCGTGAGGTCGAGCGGCGTGCCGCCGTCGGTGAGCGTGCGGGCGAGCGCGGGGACGCCCATCAGGGCGATGGGCGCGGCCACGCCGGCCGCGACCGCGGCCCGCAGCACCGTCTTGCGGCTGACGTGCCCCGTGCTGGTGGTGCTCTCGCTGTCCATGTGCCTGGCTCCTCAGGTGGGGTCTGGGATCGGCAACGAACCTAGGCCGGGCGGGAGTTCGGAGCGATGGACGGAGCAGGGCGGTCGTGGTGTTTTCGGAAGTCGCCAGGGCTGCGCCCCACCTCCCGCCGGAAGAAGCGGCAGAAGTACGCCGGGTCCTCGAAGCCCACCCGGGCGGCGACCTGCCGCACCGACAGGTCCGTGGCGACGAGCAGCCGCTGCGCCTCCTGCACCCGGGCCTCGCGCAGCAGCGCGGCCGGGGTGCGGCCGGTGGCGCCCCGCACCACCTCGTTCAGGTGCCCGGCGGACACCCCGAGCCGCCCCGCGCACTCCCGCACGGACAGGCCCTCGGCGGCGGCGGGCCCGGCGATCCGCAGGAACTCCCCGGCGACGCCCCGCACGGCGGGCCGGATCCCGGTCCCGGGCACCCGGGCGGCCCGCACCAGCAGCACGTGCAGCAGCGACCGCAGCACCCCGGCGAAGCCGTCGTCCCCGCTGCGGTACTCCTCGGCGAGCTCCTCCATCAGCGCGGAGGTCCGCGCGTGCGCGTCCGCGCCGAGGTCCGCCCAGGGCCGCTCCCCGAGCCGCCGCAGCAGCTCCTCGTCCCCCGCCCCGCCCACCAGGAACTCCGGCGTGAACAGCACCAGCGATCCTTCGAGCCCGCGCACCCCCTCCCACCGGTGCACCTGCCCCGGCAGGATCACGCCCAGCTGCGGCGGCCGCACCTCGTACCGCTCGGTGTCGATGACGTGGGTCCCCGTCCCCTCCACGACGTGCACGATCTCGTAGAAGGTGTGCCGGTGCGGGTACGAGGCCCGCGACATCGGCCCCATCGCGTCGAACCCCCCGGCCGCGAACGGCACCTGGTCCGGCAGCCGCAGCTCCAGCCGGTGCACCGGCGGCTCCCCGTCCCGCGGCACGGCACAAGGCACCCCCGGTAAGACCGTGCTGCCCCGCATGGAACCACCCTCCCAACTGGTCCAGACCATGAGGAGTGTCCACGATCCCACGCGGACCGCGCCCTGTCAGGAGGCCCACCGGGGCCCCGGCCGCTACAGCTCCCGGAACACCGGCGTGCGGAGGAAGTGCCCCGCCCCCGCCCACTCGTGGACGCAGGCCGCCAGGACCGCCGGGTCCGAGGCGTCCGTCAGGTCCCAGCCGCGCAGCCCCCCGTACAGCGCCGCCCGTTCGCCCCCTTCGACGAGGACCTGGCCGAACCCCCGGTGGACGAAGCGCACGTCGATCCCGTCCCCCTCCAGCACGACGGCCCGCCGCGAGGGCCGGAGCGCCGACCGCCCGGAGTACCGGAACGGCACCCCGTCGAACTCCCCGTCGACGCCGCGCCCCAGGCTCCACCGCGACCCGTACCCGCCGGCGCAGATCCGGAAGAGCACCATCCGGGTCTCCCCGCGCAGGTCGAGGGTCCAGCGCTCCGCGCCGTTGGCGATCTCCTCGGGGTCCCTGCCGACGCCCGGCCCCCGCGTGAGCGTCACCTCGCCCCGCGGGGTGTCCGCCCGCGCGTACACCGCTTCGCGCGCCGCGTACCGGTTCCACTGGTCCCGCGTCACCAGCCGGTGCAGGGTGAGCCCGGCCGTCGTCGCCCCGGCCGCCCGCGCGTCCTCCCGCGCGAGCGCGGCCCGCCGCGTCATCGTCCCGGCCTGTTCCCGGACCCGTGCGTTGGGGCGTCCGCCCCACCCTTCGTACCCGGCCAGCATCAGCAGCGTCATCTCCGTGCCGCCGCGCGTCGTGACGACCGGCACGTTCGCGTTCCACAGCCGGCCGCCCAGGCTTCCGGTCTCGACGGAGGCGACCTCGCTCCACGGCAGGAAGTCCCGCCGGGCGACGCCCCGGTACCGCAGGCCCCGGCCGTCGACCCGGACCCCGGCGAAGGGGGCGGTCAGCACGACCCACCCGCCCGCCGCCAGCAAGATGCCGGACAGGAACCGGTCACCCGTCCCCATCCCGGCCAGTCCCACCAGGGCGGTCCCCAGCCCCAGGACAGAGATCATCCAGTTCCACGGACTCCTCAGGAACACGGAACGTTCCACAGAGCTCCCCCTCCCCCGCTCGCTCCGCCTCCGGCGGACCCGCGCCCCCCGGCACGTCGCGGGCGATCGTAACCGCCACCGGCGCGCGCTCACCCCCCGTAGCCACTCCCCTGGTCGAGTTCCGGGTGCGCGGCGGGGGCGGGCGTTCGATGCTCCTCGCGGCGGGCTTCGGGGAGGAGCCGCCTTCGCAGCGGCGTCGGGGGCGCCTTCCCCTTCCGAAGGAGCAGATCAGTGATGTCCGCACGTCCCCGGGCCCTCAGGGCCGCCCTCGCCCTCGCCGCTTCCGTCGCGCTGTCCCTGGGGGCCGCCGCGCCGGCCGTCTCGGCGGCGCCCCGGACGCCCGCCGCGGGGGGTGAGCACGGGTGGCCGCATCCTGACCTGGCCACGTCGTACGAGGCGACGAAGAAGTACCGGTCCGAGGAGAAGGCGGTCGCCGACGGGTTCGCGCGGACCGAGGTGTGCGTCGAGGACACCAGCGGCGCGAACCTCGGCGGGATGGGCTACCACTACGTGAATCCGGCCAACATCGGGTCGACCGATCCGGCGCGGCCGGCGGCCGTGATCTACGCGGAGGAGCACGGGAGCGGGAAGCGGAGGCTGGTCGCCCTGGAGTGGGTCGTGCCGGACGCCGGGCAGCCGGTGCCGCGGGCCTTCGGCCGGGACTTCGACGGGCCGGAACCGATCCCGGGGCTCGGGGAGGTGTACTCGCTGCACGCCTGGATCCACGAGGAGAACCCGGCGGGGGTGTTCGCGCCGTACAACCCGCGGGTGCACTGCGGGCCCTGCCCGGAGAAGTAGCGGCGGGCACGCGGAAGGGCCCGGCTCGCCCCCGAGCCGGGCCCCGTCCGTGGTGGTTCAGCGCGCGAAGACGCTCGCCTGGCTCGCCAGGTCCAGGAAGTACTGGGGGGCGAGGCCGAGGACGAGGGTGACGACCACGCCCGCCGTGATGGCGAGGGTGGTGAGCGCCGAGGGCACGGCGACCGTGGGGCCGTCCGCCTTCGGCTCGCTGAAGAACATCAGCACGATCACCCGGATGTAGAAGAAGGCCGCCACCGCCGAGGCGATGACGCCGACGACCACGAGCACGCCCGCCCCGCCCTCCGCCGCCGCCTTGAAGACCGCGAACTTGCCGGAGAAGCCGGAGGTCAGCGGGATGCCGGCGAAGGCCAGGAGGAAGACCGCGAAGACGGCCGCGACCAGCGGCGAACGGCGTCCCAGTCCGGCCCACTTGGAGAGGTGGGTGGCCTCGCCGCCCGCGTCCCGGACCAGCGTGACGACGGCGAAGGCGCCGATCGTCACGAAGGAGTAGGCGCCCAGGTAGAAGAGGACGGACGAGATGCCGCTCGGGGTGGCGGCGATGACGCCCGCGAGCAGGAAGCCCGCGTGCGCGATCGACGAGTAGGCGAGCAGCCGCTTGATGTCGGTCTGGGTGATGGCGACGACCGCGCCGCCCAGCATGGTGACGATGGCGACGCCCCACATGACCGGGCGCCAGTCCCAGGTGAGGCCCGGCAGCACCACGTACAGCAGGCGGAGCAGCGCGCCGAAGGCGGCGACCTTGGTGGCGGCGGCCATGAAGCCGGTCACCGGGGTCGGGGCGCCCTGGTAGACGTCGGGGGTCCACATGTGGAAGGGGACGGCGCCGACCTTGAAGAGCAGGCCCATGAGGAGCAGCGCGAAGCCGATGAGCAGCAGCGCGTCGTTGCCCATGGTGCCGGCGAGCGCCGGGTTGACGGTGGTGACGGAGCCGTCGACGACGCCCGCGATCGTGGCGTACGAGACGGAGCCCGCGTAGCCGTAGAGCAGGGCGATCCCGAAGAGCAGGAAGGCCGAGGAGAAGGCGCCGAGCAGGAAGTACTTGACGGCCGCCTCCTGCGAGAGGAGCCGCTTGCGGCGGGCGAGGGCGCAGAGCAGGTACAGCGGGAGGGAGAAGACCTCCAGCGCGATGAAGAGGGTCAGGAGGTCGTTGGCGGCCGGGAAGACCAGCATGCCGGCGATCGCGAAGAGCGCGAGCGGGAAGACCTCGGTGGTGGTGAAGCCCGCCTTGACGGCGGCCTTCTCGTGGTCGCCGCCGGGGACGGCGGCCGCCTCGGCGGCGAAGGAGTCGACCTTGTGGCCGTGGTCGGCCGGGTCGAGCCTGCGCTCGGCGAAGGTGAGGACGGCGACGACCGAGGCGAGCAGGATCGTGCCCTGGAGGAAGAGCGCGGGGCCGTCGACGGCGATGGCGCCCATGGCCGCGATGCGGGCCTTGGTGGTGCCGTAGCCGCCGGCCGCGAGGCCGACGACGGCGGCGAACGCGGCGGCGAGGGCCGCCACGGTGAGGAAGACCTGGCTGAAGTAGCGTCCCTTGCGGGGCACGAAGGCCTCGACGAGGACGCCGACGACGGCCGCGCCGACCACGATCAGGACCGGGGCGAGCTGGGTGTACTCGATCTTCGGCGCCGGGATCTTGTTCAGCGGCTCGGCGGCCGTCGTCCACAGGCTGTGGACAGCGAGGGCGTTCACTTGGCCGCCTCCACCTTCTGGACGGTGACTTCGGGCTGGGGGTCCGTCCGCTGCACGTCCGACATCGTGTGCCGGACGGCCGGGTTCACCACGTCCGTCAGCGGCTTCGGGAAGACGCCGAGGAAGAGCAGGACGGCGATGAGCGGGACGACCACGGCGAGCTCGCGCGGCCGCAGGTCGGGCATCGACCGCACCTCCTCCTTCACCGGGCCGGTCATCGTCCGCTGGTAGAGGACGAGGACGTACAGCGCGGCGAGGACGATGCCGGTGGTGGCGACGACGCCGGCCGCCGGGTAGCGGGCGAAGGTCCCGACCAGGACCAGGAACTCGCTGACGAACGGCGCGAGTCCGGGCAGCGACAGCGTCGCGAGGCCGCCGATCAGGAAGGTGCCGGCGAGGACCGGCGCGACCTTCTGCACGCCGCCGTAGTCGGCGATGAGCCGCGAGCCGCGCCGGGAGATCAGGAAGCCGGCGACGAGCATCAGGGCGGCGGTGGAGATGCCGTGGTTGACCATGTACAGCGTGGCGCCGGACTGGCCCTGGCTGGTCATCGCGAAGATGCCCAGGACGATGAAGCCGAAGTGGGAGATCGACGCGTAGGCGACCAGGCGCTTGATGTCCCGCTGGCCGACCGCGAGCAGCGCCCCGTACACGATGCTGATCAGGGCGAGGACGACGATCGCGGGGGTGGCCCACTTCGACGCCTCGGGGAAGAGCCCGAGGCAGAAGCGGAGCATCGCGAAGGTGCCGACCTTGTCGACCACCGCCGTGATGAGGACGGCGACCGGGGCGGTCGCCTCCCCCATCGCGTTCGGCAGCCAGGTGTGCAGCGGCCACAGCGGCGCCTTCACCGCGAAGGCGAAGAAGAAGCCGAGGAACAGCCACTTCTCCGTCGAGCCCGCCATCTCCAGCGAGCCGTTCGCCCGCGCCTCGGCGATCTCGGTGAGCGAGAAGTTCCCCGCGACCACGTAGAGGCCGATGACGGCGGCCAGCATGATCAGGCCGCCGACCAGGTTGTAGAGCAGGAATTTGACCGCCGCGTATGAGCGCTGCGCCGCCGCGTTCTCGTCGGTGCCGCCGTGCGCGCGGTCGCCGAAGCCGCCGATGAGGAAGTACATCGGGATGAGCATGGCTTCGAAGAGGATGTAGAAGAGGAAGACGTCGGTGGCCTCGAAGGAGAGGATCACCATCGCCTCGACCATGAGGATCAGGGCGAAGAAGCCCTGGGTGGGGCGCCACCGCTTGGACTGCGTCTCCAGCGGGTCGGCGTCGTGCCAGCCGGCCAGGACGATGAAGGGGATCAGCAGCGCGGTCAGCGCGATCAGCGCGACCCCGATGCCGTCGACGCCGAGCTCGTAGCGGACGCCGAAGTCCCTGATCCAGGAGTGGGACTCGACGAGCTGGTAGCGGTCGCCGCCCGGTTCGAAGCGGGCGAAGACGACCGCGGCGAGCACGAGCGTGGCCAGCGAGACGAGCAGCGCCAGCCATTTGGCGGCGGTGCGGCGCCCGGCGGGCAC
This sequence comes from Streptomyces filamentosus, assembly GCF_014654895.1. Taxonomy (GTDB): domain Bacteria; phylum Actinomycetota; class Actinomycetes; order Streptomycetales; family Streptomycetaceae; genus Streptomyces; species Streptomyces filamentosus. Next base: position 2,069,002 of record NZ_BNBE01000001.1, read on the forward strand.
GGCGGCGGTGAGGATCGCACCGACCGCCGGTACCGCTGCCGTCGCCGTAAGGAGCGGGAAGGACATGACAGTTACACCGCCCTCATCAGCAGGGTCGCGGCGATGAGGACCGCCGTACCGCCGAACATGGAGACCGCGTACGAGCGGACGTAGCCGTTCTGGAGCTTGCGGAGCCGGCCGGAGAGGCCGCCGACGCTCGCCGCCGTGCCGTTGACCACGCCGTCCACGAGGGTGTGGTCGACGTAGACCAGCGAGCGGGTCAGGTGGGTGCCGCCGGTGACGAAGACCGCGTGGTTGAAGTCGTCCTGGAGCAGGTCGCGGCGGGCGGCCCGGGTGAGCAGCGAGCCGCGCGGCGCGACCACCGGGACGGGGCGGCGCCCGTACTGGAGGTAGGCGAGGCCGACGCCGATCACCATGACGGCGACGGTGGCGGCGGTGACGGCGGCGGCGCTGATCGGCGCGTGGCCGTGCTCGAAGCCGGTGACGGGCTCCAGCCACTCGACGAAGCCGGTGAACTCGAAGACGGCGCCTCCGGCGACCGAGCCGACGGCGAGCAGCACCATCGGGATCACCATCGACTTCGGCGACTCGTGCGGGTGCGGCGGGTTGCCGTCGGCGTCGTCCTGCCAGCGCTTCTCGCCGAAGAAGGTCATCAGCATCACGCGCGTCATGTAGTACGCGGTGATGGCGGCGCCCAGCAGGGTGACCGCGCCGAGGATCCAGCCCTCGGTGCCGCCCTTCGCGAAGGCCGCCTCGATGATCTTGTCCTTGGAGAAGAAGCCGGACAGGCCCGGGAAGCCGATGATGGCGAGGTAGCCGAGGCCGAAGGTGACGAAGGTGAGCGGCATGTACTTCCGCAGGCCGCCGTACTTGCGCATGTCGACCTCGTCGTTCATGCCGTGCATGACCGAACCGGCGCCGAGGAACAGCCCGGCCTTGAAGAAGCCGTGGGTCACCAGGTGCATGATCGCGAAGACGTAGCCGATCGGGCCGAGGCCCGCCGCCAGGATCATGTAGCCGATCTGCGACATCGTCGACCCGGCGAGGGCCTTCTTGATGTCGTCCTTCGCGCAACCGACGATCGCACCGAAGAGCAGCGTGACCGCGCCGACGATGGTGACGACGAGCTGCGCGTCCGGCGCCGCGTCGAAGATGTCGGCGGAGCGGACGATCAGGTACACGCCGGCGGTGACCATCGTGGCCGCGTGGATGAGGGCCGAGACCGGGGTCGGGCCCTCCATCGCGTCGCCGAGCCAGGACTGGAGCGGCACCTGCGCCGACTTGCCGCAGGCCGCCAGGAGCAGCATCAGGCCGATCGCCGTCAGCTTGCCCTCGGAGGTCTCCCCCGCCGAGGCGAGGACGGGACCGAAGGCGAAGGTGCCGAAGGTGGTGAACATCAGCATGATCGCGATCGACAGGCCGATGTCGCCGACCCGGTTGACCAGGAACGCCTTCTTCGCGGCGGTGGCCGCGCTGGGCTTGTGCTGCCAGAAGCCGATGAGGAGGTACGAGGCGAGGCCGACGCCCTCCCAGCCGAAGTACAGCAGCAGGTAGTTGTCCGCGAGGACCAGCAGCAGCATCGCCGCGACGAACAGGTTCAGGTAGCCGAAGAAGCGGCGGCGCCGCTCGTCGTGCTCCATGTACCCGATCGAGTACACGTGGATGAGCGTGCCCACGCCGGTGATCAGCAGGACGAAGGTCATCGACAGCTGGTCGAGCTGGAAGGCGATGTCCGCCTGGAAGCCCTCCACGGGGATCCAGGAGAACAGGTGCTGGTGCATCGCCCGGTCCTCGGCGTCCTTGCCGAGCATGTCGGCGAAGAGGGCCAGGCCGACGGCGAAGGAGACGGCCGCGAGGAGCGTGCCGAGCCAGTGCCCGGCCCGGTCGAGCCGGCGGCCGCCGCACAGCAGGACGGCCGCGCCGAGCAGGGGTGCCCCGATGAGGAGCGCAATGAGATTTTCCACGGTCAGCCCCTCACAGCTTCATCAGGCTGGCGTCGTCGACCGAGGCCGAGTGGCGGGATCGGAAGACGGACACGATGATCGCGAGCCCGACGACGACCTCCGCGGCGGCGACGACCATCGTGAAGAAGGCGATGATCTGGCCGTCGAGGTTGCCGTGCATGCGGGAGAAGGTGACGAACGCGAGGTTGCAGGCGTTCAGCATGAGCTCCACGCACATGAAGACCACGATCGCGTTCCGCCGGATGAGCACCCCGACCGCGCCGATGGTGAACAACAGGGCGGCGAGGTAGAGGTAGTTGACGGGGTTCACCGGTTGGCCTCCTCTCCGTCACGAGCACCGTCACGAGCGTCGTCCCGGCCGCGGCCCAGCCGCTCCGCGGAACGCTGCTCCAGGGCCTTGAGGTCGGCGAGCGCCTCGCCCGACACGTCCCGCACCTGGCCCCGCTTGCGCAGGGTCGAGATGACGGTGAGCTCGGACGGGGTGCCGTCGGGCAGCAGGCCCGGCACGTCCACGGCGTTGTGCCGGGCGTAGACGCCGGGGGCGGGCAGCGGCGGCAGGTGCCTGCCCTCGCGCACGCGCTGCTCGGCCAGCTCCCGCTGGGTCCTGGCCCGCTCGGTGCGCTCCCGGTGGGTGAGGAGCATCGCGCCGACGGACGCGGTGATCAGCAGGGCGCCGGTGATCTCGAAGGCGAAGACGTACTTGGTGAAGATGAGGGCCGCCAGGCCCTCCACGTTGCCCCCGTGGGCCGTGTTCGCCGCGCCGAGGCCGGCGAACTCGGTCAGCGCCGCGTTCCCGATCCCGGCGAAGAGCAGGACGCCGAAGCCGAGGCCGCAGGCGGCGGCCCACCAGCGCTGGCCCTTGATGGTCTCCTTCAGGGAGTCCGCGGCCGTGACGCCGACCAGCATGACGACGAAGAGGAAGAGCATCATGATCGCGCCGGTGTAGACGACGATCTGCACGATGCCGAGGAAGTACGCGCCGTTGGCCAGGTAGAAGACCGCGAGGACGATCATCGTGCCGGCCAGGCACAGGGCGCTGTGCACGGCCTTCCTCATGAGGATGGTGCACAGCGCGCCGATCACGGCGACGGTGCCGAGCACCCAGAACTGGAACGCCTCGCCGGTGGAGGTGGCGTAGGCCGCGAGCGCGCTCATCGGCCGACCACCTTCCCCGACGCGGGCTCGTCCTCGCCGAAGGTGGACGCGCCCTCCTGCGGCTCCTCGCCCTTGGAGACGGCGACCTGGCGCTCGGTCCCGGGCGCGGCCTCGACGACCAGGCCCCGGTAGTAGTCCTGCTCGGTCATGCCGGGGAAGATCGCGTGCGGGGTGTCGACCATCCGCTCGTCGAGGCCCGCGAGGAGCTGCTCCTTGGTGTAGATCAGGTTCTCGCGGGAGGAGTCGGCCAGTTCGAACTCGTTGGTCATCGTCAGCGCGCGCGTGGGGCACGCCTCGATGCACAGCCCGCACAGGATGCAGCGGGCGTAGTTGATCTGGTAGACGCGGCCGTACCGCTCGCCGGGCGAGTAGCGCTCCTCGTCCGTGTTGTCCGCGCCCTCCACGTAGATGGCGTCGGCGGGACAGGCCCAGGCGCACAGCTCGCAGCCGACGCACTTCTCCAGGCCGTCCGGGTGGCGGTTGAGCTGGTGCCGGCCGTGGAAACGGGGCGCCGTCGTCTTCTTCTGCTCCGGGTACTGCTCGGTCAGCCGCTTCTTGAACATGGCCTTGAAGGTCACGCCGAAGCCGGCCACCGGATTCTGGAAGTCAGACACGATCCGTCCCCCTCTCATCACTCTCGGTAGCAGTATCGGGGCCACCACTGACAACGAGGTCCCGCTGGTGTCGGGGCCTGCGCCGGGGCACGGGCGGCAGGGACTGGCCGGGCTTGGGCGGTACGGGGAAGCCGCCGGCCATCGGGTCGAAGGTCTCCCGCTCGGCCGCGCCCGCCGCCTCCTCCTTCTTCCGGTCGCGGAAGAGGTCGGCGACGAAGGACAGGAGCAGCACCACGAGGACGGCACCGGCCACGTACAGGACGATGTTGGTGAAGGCGATGTTCTCGTTGCGCAGCGCCCGGACGGTGGCGACCAGCATCAGCCAGACCACGGAGACCGGGATGAGGACCTTCCAGCCGAGCTTCATCAGCTGGTCGTAGCGGACGCGGGGCAGGGTGCCGCGGAGCCAGATGAAGAAGAAGAGCAGCAGCTGCACCTTGAGGACGAACCACAGCATCGGCCACCAGCCGTGGTTGGCGCCCTCCCAGAAGGCGGAGACCGGGTACGGGGCCCGCCAGCCGCCCAGGAAGAGGGTCACCGACACCGCGGAGACCGTCACCATGTTCACGTACTCGGCGAGCATGAACATCGCGAACTTGATGGAGGAGTACTCGGTGTTGAAGCCGCCGACGAGGTCGCCCTCGGACTCCGGCATGTCGAAGGGGGCGCGGTTCGTCTCGCCGACCATCGTCACGATGTAGATGAGGAAGGAGACCGGCAGCAGCACGACGAACCAGCGGTCCTGCTGGGCCTCGACGATCGCCGAGGTCGACATCGAGCCGGAGTAGAGGAAGACCGAGGCGAAGGCCGCGCCCATGGCGATCTCGTACGAGATCATCTGCGCGCAGGAGCGCAGGCCGCCGAGGAGCGGGTACGTCGATCCCGAGGACCAGCCGGCGAGGACGATGCCGTAGATGCCGACGGAGGCGACCGCGAGGATGTACAGCATCGCGATCGGCAGGTCGGTGAGCTGCATCGTGGTGCGCTGGCCGAGGATCGACACCTCGTTGCCGGCCGGGCCGAAGGGGATCACCGCGATCGCCATGAAGGCGGGGATCGCGGCGACGATCGGGGCCAGGACGTAGACGACCTTGTCGGCCCGCTTGACGATCACGTCCTCCTTCAGCATCAGCTTGATGCCGTCCGCGAGGGACTGGAGGAGGCCCCAGGGGCCGTGCCGGTTGGGGCCGATGCGCAGCTGCATCCAGGCGACGACCTTGCGCTCCCACACGATGGAGAAGAGCACGGTCACCATCAGGAACGCGAAGCAGAAGACGGCCTTGATCACGACGAGCCACCAGGGGTCCGTCCCGAACATGGACAGGTCCTCGGCTGCGAGGAGCGTGTTCACGCCTGCACCTCCGTCTCCGTCGAGGGGGTCGCCGGGCCGATGCGGACCAGGTCGCCGGGGCGGGCGCCGGTGTCGGCGAGGACGCCCCGGCCGGTCGAGTTCAGCGGGAGCCAGACGACCCGGTCGGGCATCGCGGTGACCTGGAGGGGGAGGGCGACCGCGCCGGCCGGGCCGGTGACTTCGAGCAGGTCGCCGTCCTTGACGCCGGTGTCGGCGGCGGTGGCGGCGGAGAGCCGGGCGACCGCCGCGTGGCGGGTGCCGGCCAGGGCCTCGTCGCCCTCCTGGAGCCGGCCGAGGTCGAGGAGCAGCCGGTGTCCGGCGAGGACGGCCTCGCCGTCGCCGGGCCGGGGCGCCGGGATGGCGTGCGCGGTGGGCTCGGAGGCCCGCTCCTCGGTCCAGCGGCCGAGCCGGTCCAGCTCGCGCCGGGCCGCCTTCAGGTCGGGCAGGGCGAGGTGGGCGTCCATGGCGTCGGCGAGCATGTGGAGGACGCGCGCGTCGGACGGGGCGAGCGGGCGGGTCATCTGCTCGGGCTTGAGCGCGGCCTCGAACATCCGGACCCGGCCCTCCCAGTTGAGGAAGGTGCCCGCCTTCTCGGCGACGGCGGCGACCGGGAGGACGACGTCGGCGCGCTCGGTGACGGCGCCGGGGCGCAGTTCGAGGGAGACGACGAAGGCCGCGTCGAGGGCCTCGCGGGCCCGCACCGGGTCGGGCAGGTCGTCGACGTCGACGCCGCCGACGAGCAGCGCGTCGAGTTCGCCGCCCGCGGCGGCCTGGAGGATCTGGCCGGTGTCGCGGCCGTAGCGGTGCGGGAGTTCGCGGACGCCCCAGGCGGCGGCGACCTCCTCGCGGGCGCGGGGGTCGGTCGCGGGCCGGCCGCCGGGCAGCAGGCTCGGCAGCGCGCCGGCCTCGACCGCGCCGCGCTCGCCGGCCCGGCGCGGGATCCAGACGAGCTTCGCGCCGGTGGCGGCGGAGGCCCGCAGGGCGGCGGTGAGCGCGCCGGGCACCCCGGCGAGCCGTTCGCCGACCGCGAGGACGGCGCCGTCCTGGCGGAGTCCCTCGGCGGCGGCCCAGCCGGTGGAGTCGAGGCCGACGCGGGAGGTGAGGGCGTCGAGCCATTCGGTCTCGGTGCCGGGGGCGGCGGGCAGCAGGGTGCCGCCGGTCTTCTCCAGGCCGCGGGTGGCGTGGGAGGCGACGGCGTACGTCTTCTGCCCGTGCTTGCGCCACGCCTTGCGGAGCCGCAGGAAGACGCCGGGGGCCTCCTCCTCGGACTCCAGGCCGACGAGGAGCACCACCGGGGCGGCTTCGAGCGTCGTGTGCGTGAGCCCGCTGCCGTCGAGGTCGCGGCCGCGTCCGGCGACGTGGGAGGCGAGGAAGTCGGCCTCCTCGCCGGAGTGGACGCGGGCCCGGAAGTCGACGTCGTGGGTGTCGAGGGCGACCCGGGCGAACTTGGCGTACGCGTAGGCGTCCTCGACGGTGAGCCGGCCGCCGGCGAGGACGCCGGTGCGGCCGCGGACCAGGCCGCGGGCGGCGGCCTCCAGGGCCTCGGGCCAGGAGGCCGGTGCGAGGACGCCGTCGGCGCCCCGCACCAGGGGGGTCGTCAGGCGGTCGCGCTGCTGCGCGTACCGGAAGCCGAACCGGCCCTTGTCGCAGACCCACTCCTCGTTGACCTCGGGGTCGTTCTGCGCGAGGCGGCGCATGACCTTGCCGCGCCGGTGGTCGGTGCGGGTGGCGCAGCCGCCGGCGCAGTGCTCGCACACGCTCGGCGAGGACACCAGATCGAAGGGGCGGGAGCGGAAGCGGTACGCGGCCGAGGTCAGCGCGCCGACCGGGCAGATCTGGATGGTGTTGCCGGAGAAGTACGACTCGAAGGGGTCGCCCTCGCCGGTGCCGACCTGCTGGAGGGCGCCGCGCTCGACGAGTTCGATCATCGGGTCGCCGGCGACCTGGTTGGAGAAGCGGGTGCAGCGGGCGCAGAGCACGCACCGCTCGCGGTCGAGCAGCACCTGGGTGGAGATCGGGACCGGCTTCTCGTAGGTCCGCTTGACGCCCTCGAAGCGGGAGTCGGCCTGTCCGTGGGACATGGCCTGGTTCTGGAGCGGGCACTCGCCGCCCTTGTCGCAGACCGGGCAGTCCAGCGGGTGGTTGATGAGCAGCAGCTCCATCACGCCGTGCTGGGCCTTCTCGGCGACCTTCGAGGTCAGCTGCGACCGGACGACCATGCCGTCGGTGCAGGTGATGGTGCAGGAGGCCATCGGCTTGCGCTGGCCCTCGACCTCGACGATGCACTGGCGGCAGGCGCCGGCGGGGTCGAGGAGCGGGTGGTCGCAGAAGCGGGGGATCTCGATGCCGAGCTGTTCGGCGGCCCGGATGACCAGGGTCCCCTTGGGGACGGAGATCTCCGCGCCGTCGATGGTCAGCGTCACGAGGTCTTCCGGCGGCACGGCCGGAGAGCCGCCCCCCGCCGGGGTGGACTCGGTGACGGTCATGCGGTCACCTCCTTGTGGTTGTCCGCCCAGGCGGTCGACTTGGCCGGGTCGAAGGGGCAGCCCTTGCCCGTGATGTGCTGCTCGTACTCCTCGCGGAAGTACTTCAGCGAGGAGAAGATCGGCGAGGCGGCGCCGTCGCCGAGGGCGCAGAACGACTTGCCGTTGATGTTGTCGGCGATGTCGTTCAGCTTGTCGAGGTCGGACATGACGCCCTCGCCGGCCTCGATGTCGCGGAGCAGCTGGACGAGCCAGTAGGTGCCCTCGCGGCAGGGGGTGCACTTGCCGCAGGACTCGTGGGCGTAGAACTCGGTCCAGCGGGTGACGGCCCGGACGACGCAGGTGGTCTCGTCGAAGCACTGGAGGGCCTTGGTGCCGAGCATGGAGCCGGCGGCGCCGACGCCCTCGTAGTCCAGCGGCACGTCGAGGTGCTCGTCGGTGAACATGGGGGTGGAGGAGCCGCCGGGCGTCCAGAACTTGAGCCGGTGCCCGGGGCGCATGCCGCCGCTCATGTCGAGGAGCTGGCGCAGGGTGATGCCGAGGGGCGCCTCGTACTGGCCGGGCGAGGCGACGTGCCCGCTCAGCGAGTAGAGCGTGAAGCCCGGGGACTTCTCGCTGCCCATCGAGGTGAACCATTCCTTGCCGCGCTGGAGGATCGCGGGAACGGACGCGATGGACTCGACGTTGTTCACCACGGTGGGGCAGGCGTAGAGGCCGGCGACCGCGGGGAAGGGGGGCCGCAGCCGGGGCTGGCCGCGGCGGCCTTCGAGGGAGTCGAGGAGGGCGGTCTCCTCGCCGCAGATGTACGCGCCGGCGCCGGCGTGCACGGTGAGTTCGACGTCGAGCCCGCTGCCGAGGACGTTCTTGCCGAGGTAGCCGGCCTGGTACGCCTCGCGGACCGCCTCGTGGAGGCGGCGCAGGACGGGGACGACCTCGCCGCGCAGGTAGATGAAGGCGTGGCTGGAGCGGATCGCGTAGCAGGCGATCACGATGCCCTCGATCAGCGAGTGCGGGTTGGCGAAGAGGAGGGGGATGTCCTTGCAGGTGCCGGGCTCGGACTCGTCGGCGTTGACGACGAGGTAGTGCGGCTTGCCGTCGCCCTGCGGGATGAACTGCCACTTCATGCCGGTGGGGAAGCCGGCGCCGCCGCGTCCGCGGAGGCCGGAGTCCTTCACGTACGCGATGAGGTCGTCGGGGCTCATGGCGAGCGCGCGCCTGAGGCCCTGGTAGCCCTCGTGGCGTTCGTACGTCTCCAGGGTCCAGGAGTCGGGCTGGTCCCAGAAGGCGGAGAGCACCGGTGAGAGGAGCTTCTCGGGACTGCTGGAGTTGATCTCGGCGGCCAACGTCATCACTCTCCCTCCTGGCCGGCTGCCTCGCCGCGCGGGTGGACGATCCGGGTCTGCTGCGGGGTCTCGCCCTTGGCCAGGCGGAGGCCGACGAGGGAGGCGGGGCCCGCGCCGCCGGTGGCGGCGACGGCGCCGGGGCGCTCGTCGGGGAAGCCGGCGAGGATGCGGGCGGTCTCCTTGAAGGTGCACAGGGGGGCGCCGCGGGTGGGTTCGACGGTGCGGCCCTCGCGGAGGTCGTCGACCATCTTCCGGGCCGACTCGGGCGTCTGGTTGTCGAAGAACTCCCAGTTGACCATCACCACGGGGGCGTAGTCGCAGGCCGCGTTGCACTCGATGTGTTCGAGGGTGATCTTGCCGTCCTCGGTGGTGCCGTTGTTGCCGACGCCGAGGTGCTCCTTGAGCTCTTCGAAGATGGCGTCGCCGCCCATGACCGCGCAGAGGGTGTTGGTGCAGACGCCGACCTGGTAGTCGCCGGAGGGCTTGCGGCGGTACATCGTGTAGAAGGTGGCGACGGCGGTGACCTCGGCGGTGGTCAGGCCGAGGAGGTCGGCGCAGAACTGCATGCCGGTGCGGGTCACGTGGCCCTCCTCCGACTGCACGAGGTGCAGCATCGGCAGGAGCGCGGAGCGGGAGCCGGGGTAGCGGTCGATGATCGCCCTGGCATCCGCCTCCAGCCGGGCCCGGACGTCGTCCGGGTAGGCGGGGGCGGGGAGCTGGGGCATCCCGAGGCTGACGTTCCCGCCGGTCGGGGTCTGTGTCATCGGTCGACGCCTCCCATCACGGGGTCGATGGAGGCGACGGCGACGATGACGTCGGCGACCTGGCCGCCCTCGCACATCGCGGCCATGGCCTGGAGGTTGGTGAAGGACGGGTCGCGGAAGTGGACCCGGAAGGGGCGGGTGCCGCCGTCGGAGACCACGTGCACGCCGAGCTCGCCCTTGGGGGACTCGACGGCCGCGTACGCCTGGCCGGCCGGGACCCGGAAGCCCTCGGTGACCAGCTTGAAGTGGTGGATGAGGGCTTCCATCGAGGTGCCCATGATCTTCTTGATGTGGTCGAGGGAGTTGCCGAGGCCGTCGGTGCCGAGGGCGAGCTGCGCGGGCCAGGCGATCTTCTTGTCGCCGACCATGACCGGGCCGGGCTCCAGGCGGTCGAGGCACTGCTCGACGATCCGCAGCGACTGGCGCATCTCCTCCAGGCGGATGAGGAAGCGGCCGTAGGCGTCGCAGGTGTCGGCGGTGGGGACCTCGAAGTCGTAGTCCTCGTAGCCGCAGTACGGGTCGGACTTCCGCAGGTCGTGCGGGAGGCCCGCCGACCGGAGGATCGGTCCGGTGGCGCCGAGGGCCATGCAGCCGGTGAGGTCGAGGTGGCCGACGTCCTGCATGCGGGCCTTGAAGATGGGGTTGCCGGTGGCGAGCTTGTCGTACTCCGGCAGGTTCTTCTTCATGGTCTTCACGAACTCGCGCACGGCGTCGACGCCGCCGGGCGGGAGGTCCTGGGCGAGGCCGCCGGGCCGGATGTACGCGTGGTTCATGCGCAGGCCGGTGATCAGCTCGTACAGGTCCAGGATCATCTCGCGGTCCCGGAAGCCGTAGATCATGATCGTGGTGGCGCCGAGCTCCATGCCGCCGGTGGCGATGCACACCAGGTGCGAGGAGAGGCGGTTGAGCTCCATGAGCATGACCCGGATGACGCTGGCCCGGTCGGGGACGTCGTCGGTGATGCCGAGCAGCTTCTCCACGCCGAGGCAGTACGCCGTCTCGTTGTAGAACGAGGTGAGGTAGTCCATGCGCGTGACGAAGGTGGTGCCCTGCGTCCAGGTCCGGTATTCGAGGTTCTTCTCGATGCCGGTGTGGAGGTAGCCGATGCCGCAGCGGGCCTCGGTGACGGTCTCGCCGTCGATCTCCAGGATGAGCCGGAGCACGCCGTGGGTGGAGGGGTGCTGGGGGCCCATGTTGACGACGATCCGCTCGTCGTCGGCCTTGGCCGCCGACTGGACGACCTCGTCCCAGTCGCCGCCGGTGACCGTGTAGACGGCGCCCTCGGTCGTGTCGCGGGGGCTGGATGCTGTGCTGTTCACGAGTACGACCTCCGCTGGTCCGGAGCCGGGATCTGGGCGCCCTTGTACTCGACGGCGATGCCGCCGAGCGGGTAGTCCTTGCGCTGCGGGTGGCCCTGCCAGTCGTCCGGCATCATGATCCGGGTGAGGGCCTGGTGGCCTTCGAAGACGATCCCGAAGAAGTCGTACGCCTCGCGCTCGTGCCAGTCGTTCGTCGGGTAGACGGCGGTCAGCGACGGGATCCTCGGGTCGGCGTCCGGGGCCGAGACCTCCAGGCGGATCAGCCGGCCGTGGGTGAGCGAGCGCAGGTGGTAGACGGCGTGCAGCTCGCGGCCCTTGTCGCCCGGGTAGTGGACGCCGGAGACGCCGGTGCAGAGCTCGAAGCGGAGCGCCGGGTCGTCGCGCAGGGTGCGGGCCACGCGGACGAGGTGCTCGCGCTCGACGTGGAAGGTGAGCTCGCCGCGGTCGACGACCGTCTTCTCGATGGCGTTCTCGGGGACGAGTCCCTGCTCCTCCAGGGCGCCTTCGAGCTCGTCGGCGACCTCGTCGAACCAGCCGCCGTAGGGGCGGGCGGCGGGGCCGGGGAGGCGGATCGAGCGGACGAGGCCGCCGTAGCCGGAGGTGTCGCCGCCGTTGTTCGCGCCGAACATGCCGCGCTGGAGCCGGACCTCCTCCCCGTGCTCGCCGCGCTGACCGGGCAGGTTCTGCTCGCTCAGCTCCTTCTCGGGGTTCGGGGTTTCGTCGCTCACGGTGCCGTCCCGTTCCCTTCTCCGCCCGCGCGGCGCGATGGCGCGGCTTTCGTCGTCGGCTGCGGCCCGGTGGCCGCGCGTGCGTCGGTCACCGCAGCAGACCCTTCATCTCGATGGTCGGCAGCGCCTTGAGCGCGGCCTCCTCCGCCTCGCGGGCCGCCTCCTCGGCGTTCACGCCGAGCTTGGAGGTCTGGATCTTCTGGTGGAGCTTGAGGATCGCGTCCACCAGCATCTCCGGGCGGGGCGGGCAGCCGGGCAGGTAGATGTCGACCGGCACGATGTGGTCGACGCCCTGCACGATCGCGTAGTTGTTGAACATGCCGCCCGACGAGGCGCAGACGCCCATGGAGATGACCCACTTGGGGTTGGGCATCTGGTCGTAGACCTGCCGCAGGACGGGCGCCATCTTCTGGCTGACCCGGCCGGCGACGATCATGAGGTCGGCCTGCCGCGGCGAGCCGCGGAAGACCTCCATGCCGAAGCGGGCGAGGTCGTAGCGGCCGGCGCCGGTGGTCATCATCTCGATGGCGCAGCAGGCGAGGCCGAAGGTCGCGGGGAAGACGGACGCCTTCCGGACCCAGCCCGCGGCCTGCTCGACGGTGGTCAGCAGGAAGCCGCTGGGCAGCTTCTCTTCGAGTCCCATGGGTGCTCCTCAGCCCCTCAGTCCCATTCCAGGCCGCCGCGCCGCCACACGTACGCGTAGGCGACGAAGACGGTGAGCACGAAGAGCAGCATCTCCACGAGCCCGAAAAGCCCCAGGGCGTCGAAGGTGACGGCCCAGGGGTAGAGGAAGACGATCTCGATGTCGAAGACGATGAAGAGCATCGCCGTCAGGTAGTACTTGATGGGGAAGCGGCCGCCCCCGGCGGGAGTGGGCGTCGGCTCGATGCCGCACTCGTACGCTTCAAGTTTTGCCCTGTTGTACCGCTTTGGCCCGATTAGCGTGGCCATGACCACGGAGAAGATCGCAAACCCCGCACCCAGGGCACCGAGCACGAGGACGGGCGCGTACGCATTCACGCTCCTCGCTCCTTCCAGTCGTCCTTGACCGTTGGACCGCACTGTCGGGTCTCGGAAGATCGCTCTCATGTGAGGCAGTTCACAAGCCCGACGTCCGCGTATCTTAAGCCCGCCCCTCTGTGATCTGCGACACGGGGGTCGCCAACGGATTTGTGATCTCTGCCACCTGACGAAGGATCATGAAGTCGGATGAGCAGTGATCTTGTCGCGTGAAGCGCCCAGGTGATCACCAGGTGTGACATTCGGACCGGAAATCGCTGGTCGGAGAGGGTGTCGCACTATCAAGAGTTGGGCCCTACAAGCAAATTGGCAGTGGACGCGTGTGGGTGATAAAGACCCTCGGGTCGCCCGTCCGGGGGTCGGGCCGGACCGAAGTGGACGCCTCGACTCCGTGTGCACGCATTCACGAGATGGAGATGTGACCTGCGTCACGCTTTCGAGGGCCGAAAACAACCGGGCTTGGCCATCGGGCTCAAGAGGTGGTAAGTGCAGGGCAATTCGGGCATCTCAACGAAAATCCGTGATCAACGGCGGAATGACCCGTGCCCGTTTTGCCCGTTACGGCGTCAATAAGGGCGCCAAGGAAGCGGATTAGACGGTTCCGGTCGTAACTGTGGCGCAACCCACGTTTCTTGAAGGGAACCGCGAACCCCTGATAGCGGTTGTCCCATGTCCCACACCGCTCACATACCCAGCCACCGGAAGCCCCGCCGGAGCGCCTCGAAGCTCGCGCTCCGCGCCGGAGTTGCCGGTGGCGTCCTCGGCACCATCGCGGTGGCCGGTGCCGCCGGCCCGGCGAGCGCCGAACCGGTGACCGAGACCATCGAGATGCCCACGCTGGGCTCGCTCGGCACGGACCTCTCCAGTGCCGTGGCCGCCTCCGCCGAGGCGTCCCAGCAGGAGGCCCTCGACCAGAGCCTGGAGGCCCAGGAGGCCGCCGCCCTGGAGAAGGCCGCCAAGGAGGCCAAGAAGGCCAAGGCCGAGGCCGAGCGCAAGGCCGAGGCCGAGCGCGCCGAGAAGGCCCGCCAGGAGGCCGAGGCCAAGGCGGAGGCCGAGCGCGCCGCCGCCGAGGCCCGCGCCGAGGCCCAGGCCCGCGCCGCCCGCGACAGCGCCCGCACCCAGCTGGCCACCACGTCGGCGTCCTCGGACTCCGGCTCCGGCTCCGACGCGGGCTCCGGCTCGGGCTCCGGTTCCTCGGACGACGGCGGCTCCTCGGCCGGCTCCTCCTCCGAGTCGACCCAGGTCTCCTCCGGCACCGCCGCCTCCATCGTGGCCTTCGCCCGCGCCCAGGTCGGCGACGCGTACGTCACCGGCGGCACCGGCCCCAACTCGTGGGACTGCTCCGGCCTCGTCCAGGCCGCCTACGCCGCCGCGGGCATCGACCTGCCGCGCATCTCGTACCAGCAGTCGAGCATGGGCACCTCGGTCTCCCTGAGCAACCTCCAGCCCGGCGACGTCCTCTACTGGGGCAGCCGCAGCGGCTCGTACCACGTCGCCATCTACGTCGGCGGCGGCAAGTACGTCGGCGCGCAGAACTCCTCCACCGGCGTCGTCGAGCGCTCGCTCGACTGGGACCCGCCGTCGGGCGCCGTCCGGATCCTCTGATCCCGGACCCCGCAGCACCACACGAAGGGCCGTCACTCCTCGGGGGAGCGACGGCCCTTCGGGCGTGTGCGGGGGAGGCCGGTCAGGCCTTCGGGGCGACCTTCGAGAGGCCGTTGATGATGCGGTCCATCGCGTCGCCGCCGGTGGGGTCGGTGAGGTTGGCCAGCATCTTGAGGGTGAACTTCATCAGGACGGGGTGGGTGAGGCCGCGCTGGGTGGCGATCTTCATGACCTTCGGGTTGCCGATGAGCTTCACGAAGGCGCGGCCGAGCGTGTAGTAGCCGCCGTAGGTGTCCTTGAGGATCTTCGGGTAGTTGTGCAGGGCCAGTTCGCGCTGGGCGGGGGTGGCGCGGGCGTGGGCCTGCACGATGACGTCCGCGGCGAGCTGGCCGGACTCCATGGCGTACGCGATGCCCTCGCCGTTGAAGGGGTTCACCAGGCCGCCCGCGTCGCCCACCAGGAGCAGGCCCTTGGTGTAGTGCGGCTGGCGGTTGAACGCCATCGGGAGGGCCGCGCCGCGGATCGGCGTCGTCATGTTGTCCGGGGTGAAGCCCCAGTCCTCCGGCATCGAGGCGCACCACGCCTTCAGCACCTCGCGCCAGTCCAGCTCGCGGAAGGCGGAGGAGGAGTTCAGGATGCCGAGGCCGACGTTGGAGGTGCCGTCGCCCATGCCGAAGATCCAGCCGTAGCCGGGCAGGAGGCGGTCCTCCGCGCCGCGCTTGTCCCACAGCTCCAGCCACGACTCCAGGTAGTCGTCGTCGTGCCGGGGGGTGGTGAAGTACGTGCGGACCGCGACGCCCATCGGGCGGTCCTCGCGGCGGTGCAGGCCCATGGCGAGGGAGAGGCGGGTCGAGTTGCCGTCGGCGGCGACGACCAGCGGGGCGTGGAAGGTGACCTCGGTCTTCTCCTCGCCCAGCTTGGCGTGCACGCCGGTGATGCGGCCGGTGCGCTCGTCGACGACCGGGGCGCCGACGTTGCAGCGCTCGTACAGCCGGGCGCCGGCCTTCTGCGCCTGCCGGGCCAGCATCTCGTCGAAGTCGTCGCGCTTGCGGACCAGGCCGTAGTCCGGGTACGAGGCGAGGTCGGGCCAGTCGAGCTGGAGCCGGACGCCGCCGCCGATGATCCGCAGGCCCTTGTTCCGCAGCCAGCCGGCCTCTTCGGAGATGTCGATGCCCATGGAGACGAGCTGCTTGGTGGCGCGCGGGGTCAGGCCGTCGCCGCAGACCTTCTCGCGCGGGAACGCCGTCTTCTCCAGGAGCAGCACGTCGAGGCCGGCCTTGGCCAGGTAGTACGCGGTGGTGGAGCCGGCCGGACCCGCTCCGACGACGATCACATCAGCGCTGTGCTCGGAGAGGGGCTTCTCGGTCACGGCGAATCTCCCGAAAGGTCGGCGAAGAGGTCGTAGGGAAGTCTAGGGCGGGCGGCGCGGGGGGAGTCGGAGGGGCGCCCCCTGCCGGGCCGCGCCCCCGCCCCGCGGGCCCGCGCCCCCAGCGGGGCCCGCACGCGCTGCCGCCCGTCCCTGCCCGGGCTGCGCACGCGTCCCCGCCCTTTCGGTGCGGGGCCGTCGCCGTCGCCCCCTGCGGGGGCTCGCGCCTGCCTGCGGTGCGGGGCTGCGCCCGTCGTCCCTGTGGGCAGGCGTCCCGCAGGGCGGGACGGGTGGGCACAGGGACGGCGCCCGTAGCCGGGCCGAGGCTTTCCGGGCCTGGACCCGCACCCGATGCACGGTGCACTTGGGGTGCGGGTCCAGGCACATGTGCGGAGGCACCCGCGAAGGGTGCCGTTCCGTCGTGCCCACCCGTTCCGCCCCAGCGGAACGATTGCCCACAACGAAACGGCGGCGGCACCGCACCCGCGCGGGCGCCGGGCCCGGGCCCAGGGGTGGGCACCGCCCCAGCGGAACGATTACCCACAACGAAACGGCGGAGCCGCACCTCGTCGAGCGCGTGCCCACAACGAAACGGCGGCGGCACCGCACCCGCGCGGGCGCCGGGCCCAGGGGCGGGCGCCGCGCCTCGCGGGCGGTCGGCCGCGACGGGGCGGCGGAGGCTACGGCTTGAAGCCCCGGTGGAGGGCGACGATGCCGCCGGTGAGGTTGCGCCAGGCGACCTCGGACCAGCCGGCCTTCTGGAGGAGGGACGCGAGGGTGGGCTGGTCCGGCCAGGACCGAATGGACTCGGCGAGGTAGACGTACGCGTCGGGGTTGGAGGAGACGGCGCGGGCCACGGGGGGCAGCGCGCGCATCAGGTACTCCTCGTACACCGTCCGGAAGGGCGTCCAGGTGGCGTGCGAGAACTCGCAGATCACGACCCGGCCGCCGGGCTTCGTCACCCGGTACAGCTCGCGGAGCGCCCGCTCGGTGTCCTGGATGTTGCGCAGCCCGAAGGAGATGGTGACGGCGTCGAAGACGTCGTCCTTGAAGGGCAGCCGCATGCCGTCGCCCGCGGTGAAGGGCATCCACGGGTGCCGCTGCTTGCCGACCCGCAGCATGCCGAGCGAGAAGTCGCACGGGACGACGTACGCGCCCGCCCGCGCGAAGGGCTGCGAGGAGGTGGCCGTGCCGGCGGCCAGGTCGAGGACCTTCTGCGCGGGCCGCGCGTCCACCGCCTTGGCGACCTCCTTGCGCCAGCGCCGGTCCTGGCCGAGCGAGAGCACGTCGTTGGTCAGGTCGTAGTTGGCCGCCACGTCGTCGAACATGGAGGCGACTTCGTGCGGCTTTTTGTCCAGGTTGGCTCGGGTCACGGGACCCATTCAAGCAGCCGTCCGAATCTCTTCCCGTACCGCTTCAACCTTTCGGGGCCGGGCGTGCTCAAGGACGGTCGAGCACATGTCGTGACGGTGAGGGGAGAAGGGCGCGATGACGGTGACCACCGACGCCGGAACCGGCGGAGGCACGGTCGGCGAGGCCGATGTCGGGACGGATCCGGGGACGGACGCGGGCGGCGGCGCCGGGGGCGGGGCGGAGGGCGGGCCCGGGTTCGAGGAGTTCGCCCGGAGCGCCCAGCAGCGGCTGTACCGCACGGCGTACCTGCTCTGCGGCGACGCCGAGACCGCGCGGGACCTGACCCAGACGACGCTGGCCAAGCTGTACCAGCACTGGCGGCGGGCGGGTGCGGCCGAGCATCCGTACGCGTACGCCAAGACCGTCCTGACCCGTACCTTCCTGGCGGAG
This sequence comes from Streptomyces filamentosus, assembly GCF_014654895.1. Lineage (GTDB taxonomy): Bacteria > Actinomycetota > Actinomycetes > Streptomycetales > Streptomycetaceae > Streptomyces > Streptomyces filamentosus. The sequence continues at coordinate 2,086,517 of NZ_BNBE01000001.1, forward strand.
CGGCGGCGCCGGCTGCGGGACCTGCTGGTGCTGGGCCGGGCCGGGGGGACGGTCCCCGCGCCGGCCGCCGACCACGCCGACCTGCGGGTGACGCTGCTCGCCGCCCTCGCCGAACTGCCGCCCCGGGCGCGGGCGATGGTCGTGCTGCGCTACTGGGAGGACCAGAGCGTGGCCTCCGTGGCGGCGCTGCTGCGGTGCAGCGAGGCCACCGTCAAGAGCCAGTGCTCGCGCTCTCTCGCCCGACTCCGTACGCGCCTGGCCGACGCCGGGCTCCCGCTCGAAGGAAGCTGAGGTACGCCGTGGACACCGATGAGAACGTCCTGCTCCGCGAGGCCCTGGGCCGCGCCGCCGGGGACCTGCCGCCGCTGCCCGACCTCGTCCCGCTCGCGGTGCGCGAGGGCCGCGGGCGACGGGCCCGGAACCGCCTGGCGGTCGGCGCGGCCGCCTTCTCCGTGGTCACGGCGGGCGCCCTGGGGGTCGCGCTGCTGCCGGACGCCGGGCCGGAGGTCCCCGTGCCCGCGGCCTCCGCCGTCGACGGCGAGGGGGTGTCCCCCGCCGAGCGGGAACGGCGGGCGGACTTCCAGCGGAGGGTGGCGGCGCTGCTCGACGAGACGCTGCCCGCGTCGGTCACCGCCGTCCGGCCGGTGGAGGGGCAGGTGAGCGAGTACCGGATCGAGGCGGGCGGCAGTACCTTCCGCACGGTCGTGTCGGTGCGGAAGCAGAACGAGCGGTTCCTCGCGCACTGCGAGGAGAGCGCGGAGGCGCGGGCCCGCTGCGCGAGCGACGAGCTGCGGATGGGCTCGTACAGCAGCCTGGGCAACCGGGTGACCGTGGGGCACCTGTACCACCGGAGCGTGGTCACGCTGACCGTGTACGGCGGGGGGGCGGAGCCGCCGGTGCGGCTGGAGGACCTGTCCCGCGTCACCGGGGACCCGCGGTTCCTGGAGCTGGTGCGGGAGGCCGACGCACGTCCGATGGAGCCGCAGGAGCCGCCGCTCACCGCGTCCACGGTCGCTCCGGGGGACGTCGTCGACTTCGCCTCGGGGGAGGGTCAGCGCGCCCGGTAGACCAGTCGTCCGTCGATGACCGTGGCCACGCAGGTGGACGCGCCGCGGCGGACGAGGGCGGCCGGGTCGGGGACGTCGAAGACGGCGAAGCGGGCGGGGGCGCCGGGGGCGGGGCGCGGGAGGAGGACCAGGGGGGCCGGGGAGAGGGACGGGGGCCCCGGGAGCACGTCGGGGCGGTGGCCGGTGGCGAGGCCGGCGCGGCGGACGGCGTCCTGGGCGGCGCGGGTGCGGAGTTCGCCGGCGACGGCGACCGTGCCGTGGGCCAGCAGGCGCTGGACGCCGCGGCGGGCGCTCGCGCCGAGGCGGGCGGGGTCGGCGCGGAAGAGCTCGGCCGCGCGTTCGCCGGTGACCGGCGCGGTGCCGTACGTGTCGGCCTCGCGCGGGTCGGGGTGGTAGGTCAGCTCCAAGAGCTCGGGGCCGTACGGGTTGAGGAGGCCGGGCAGGAGGATGCCGGGCCAGCGGCGGAGGCGGGCGTCCTGGTGGGCCGCCGCCAGCTCCTCGTACGGGCCGACGGCGGCGATCCGCGCGCCGTCGACGAGGACGGCGGTCTCCGGCGACCCGTCGGCGGCGTGCAGGGTGAGCAAGGGGGGCCTCAGTTCGCGTCGAGGAGCTTCAGCTCGGGGTGGGCCGTGCCGCCCTCGATGGCGACGGAGGAGATGTGGGAGGCGACGCGGTCGTCGACCGGGTCGTTCGCCGGGTCCTCGTGGACGGCCAGGTGCTCGTAGGTGGTGGAGCGCTGGGCGGGGACGCGGCCGGCCTTGCGGATCAGGTCGATGATCTCCAGGCGGTTGGAGCGGTGCTTCGCTCCGGCGGAGGAGACGACGTTCTCCTCCAGCATGATCGAGCCGAGGTCGTCGGCGCCGTAGTGCAGGGAGAGCTGGCCGACCTCCTTGCCGGTGGTCAGCCAGGAGCCCTGGATGTGGGCGACGTTGTCGAGGAAGATCCGGGAGATCGCGATCATCCGCAGGTACTCGAAGAGGGTGGCCTGCGTGCGGCCCTTGAGGTGGTTGTTCTCGGGCTGGTACGTGTACGGGATGAAGGCCCGGAAGCCGCCCGTCCGGTCCTGGACGTCGCGGATCATGCGCAGGTGCTCGATGCGCTCGGCGTTGGTCTCGCCGGTGCCCATGAGCATGGTGGAGGTCGACTCGACGCCGAGGCCGTGGGCGATCTCCATGATCTCCAGCCAGCGCTCGCCGGACTCCTTGAGGGGGGCGATGGCCTTGCGGGGGCGCTCGGGGAGCAGCTCCGCGCCGGCGCCCGCGAAGGAGTCGAGGCCGGCCGCGTGGATGCGGGTGACGGCCTCCTCGACGGAGACCCCGGAGATGCGCGCCATGTGCTCGACCTCGGAGGCGCCGAGGGAGTGGATGACGAGCTGCGGGAACTCCTTCTTGATGGCCGAGAAGTGCCGCTCGTAGTACTCGACGCCGTAGTCCGGGTGGTGGCCGCCCTGGAACATGATCTGGGTGCCGCCGAGCTCGACGGTCTCCGCGCAGCGGCGCAGGATGTCGTCGAGGTCGCGGGTCCAGCCCTTCTCGGTGTCCTTCGGGGCGGCGTAGAAGGCGCAGAAGCGGCACGCCGTCACGCAGACGTTGGTGTAGTTGATGTTCCGCTCGATGATGTACGTCGCGATGTGCTCGGTACCGGCGTAGCGGCGGCGGCGCACGGCGTCGGCGGCGGCGCCCAGCGCGTGCAGGGGCGCGGAGCGGTACAGGTCGAGCGCCTCCTCGGGGGTGATGCGACCACCTGCGGCGGCACGGTCGAGAACAGACTGGAGGTCGGCCTTCTCGGTCACCGTTTCGTCCCTTTCGGAGGGTTGCTGACAGACCGGCCCAGCGTACGCCAGTGGCGGTGCGGGGCCGGGCCGGGGTCCGGGTCGGCGTGAATTTCCGATGAACGTTCAATTGCGCGATTCGCGCGAGGGGAACGGGACGGGAATGGGAGCGCGCGGCGCGGACCCCGTGGGCCGGGAAATGCGGGAGCGAATTGCCCGGGGCGCCGGCGGAAGGGCGGAAGGACGCCGCCGGGGGCGGCCGGGGGGCCTATTCCGCCGGGGGCAGCAGTTCGACCGTCACGTCCGCGGGAAATCCGGTCGTCGGGCCGGTGCGGCGGGCGAACTCGCGCACTCCGGCGAGTTGCTCGGGGCCGAAGCGGAAGTCGAGCGTGCGGAAGTACCGTTCCAGCAGTTCGGCGTCGAATGCCTCCCAGCGGGCGGCCTGCTCCGCCACCTTCGTGACCTCCTCCAGGGAGACGTCTCGGGAGGCGAGGAAGGCGCGGTGGACGTCGTGGACGGTCTCCGGCTCGCGCGCCAGGTAGTCCTTGCGGGCCGCCCAGACGGCGAAGACGAACGGCAGTCCCGTCCACTCCTTCCACATCAGCCCGAGGTCGTGGACCTGGAGCCCGAGCCGGGGCGCGTCGTGCAGCGAGGCCCGCAGGGCGGCGTCGCCGATGAGGACGGCCGCCTCCGCCTCCTGCATCATCAGGCCCAGGTCGGGCGGGCAGGTGAAGTAGGCCGGCTCGACCCCGTACCGCTCGCTGAGCAGCAGCTGGGCGAGCCGCACCGAGGTGCGGGAGGTGGAGCCGAGCGCGACGCGGGCGCCGTCCAGCTCCTCCAGGGGGCGCTGCGAGACGATCACGCAGGACATGACGGGGCCGTCGCAGCCGACCGCGATGTCGGGGAGGGCGACCAGCCCGTCGGCGTGCCGGAGGTACTCCACGAGGGTGATCGGACCGATGTCGAGGTCGCCGCGGACGAGCCGCTCGCTCAGCTTCTCCGGGGTGTCCTTGGTCAGCTCCAGGTCGAGGAGCGTCCCCGTCCTGGCGAGCCCCCAGTAGAGGGGCAGGCAGTTCAGGAACTGGATGTGGCCGACCCGGGGCCGGCTGCGCTGGTGCTCGTCGTTCGCATTGTCCACATCGCGAGGCTAGACCCGTCTTGCGCCGTGGACATCGCCGGGGCGCGGGTGCGGCGCGCCGTCGCGATAGGGCCGGGATCAAACATGGCGGCGACGTGATCTTTCCCTCTATCGCTGCGCGCGCACTGCGTGCTAGGCTCGTCGCAAGTTGCAGTTTGGTTTCCCTTGCAGTACAGAGCCTGCGGAGCATGTGACCCGCAGGCTTTTGTAGTTTTCAGACTTGTTTGCAGGTCCTGGAGCAGGGCGACCCTTTGGCCCATAGGAGGGCTCATGGCTACCGGAACCGTCAAGTGGTTCAACGCTGAAAAGGGCTTTGGCTTCATCGCCCAGGAAGGCGGCGGCCCGGATGTCTTCGTCCACTACTCCGCGATCAACGCGAACGGCTTCCGTTCCCTCGAGGAGAACCAGGCGGTGAGCTTCGACGTCACGCAGGGCCCGAAGGGTCCGCAGGCGGAGAACGTCACCACGATCTGAACGCCGTAGTGGCGATCGAGATCTTCTAGAGCAGTACCCAAGGAGCCCCGCTCCGTGCCGCCTGCCGGCACGAGCGGGGCTCCTGCCCGTTCCGCCCCGCCCCCGGGGAGGGGGCGGGGCGGCGGGTCAGCAGTTCGGGATCACGGTGCCGTTGTTGTCGCGGGCCTCGTCGTTGCCCCAGCGGGACAGGTAGTAGGCGGAGACGTACGCCCCGTAGCCGTTCTTGCCGGAGTAGACGGTGTCGAGGTCGGTGCGGAGCCACCAGTGGTTGTAGTTGCCGGAGGCGTCGCGGACCTCCTGGCCCCAGACCTTGCAGTAGACGTAGTTGGTGCCGGCGTTCAGGACGCCCTGGGCGTCGTTCGTGTTCGCGCCGGCGTAGCCGGTGGCGTTGGCGAAGGTGTCCACCCAGTACTTTCCGCCGCCTCCGCCCGAGCAGCCGTTGTCGCTGGTCAGGTGCTTGGAGCCGTAGGAGCCGGGGTAGGGCGCGAGGGAGGCGCCGTTGATCACGATGGACTGGCCGACGCCGTTGTAGAGCTGCTCGTAGTGGATGTGGGCGCCGGAGCTGTTGCCGGTGGAGCCGGTGGTGCCGATCTGCTGCCCCTGGGCGACGGCGGCGCCGTTCGCGACGGAGTAGGCGTTCAGGTGGAAGTAGTACGTCTTCCAGCCGCCGCCGTGCTCGATCACGATGTAGTTGCCCGCGCCGCTCGGCTGCGAGTAGCGGTAGGCGGTGCCGGAGGCGGAGGCCAGGACCGGGGTGCCCGCGGTGGCGCCGCCGTCGGAACGGACGAAGTCCAGGGCCTGGCGGACCTCGGCGGAGTGGTGGCTGTAGGTCCATTTCTGGCCACACGGGAACGGGGCCTTGAAGAGCGGCGCGGCGTGGGCGGTGCCGGCCGTCCCGAGGACCGTGAGGAGCCCGGCGAGCAGCGCGAGGAGCGCGCCGAGGGCGGGGACCCTGCGGGCGGCCCCGGCGGGTCCCCGCCCTCGGCGCGAGGAGCGCTTTCCGGCGGGGGTGCGGGGCGCGGGGGGTGTCGTACGCGGGCGGGGCATGCGTCCTCCGTGACGTGGGGGTGACAGGGGTGGCAGGGGTATACGCGCGTTGACCGACCACAGGGTGCCCGAAGAGCGGGCCGGGCAGTAGAGCGCCTTTCCCACACGTCTTCCGGCCCGCTTACGTACGCTGGACACATGACCGAACGGAAACCGCCCGGCGTGAGCTTCGAGTCCTTCGTCGACCGGCAGATCCGGAAGGCGTCCGAACGCGGGGAGTTCCGGAAGCTCTCCGGTTTCGGCAAGCCCCTGCCCGACGACACGGCGCCCTACGACCCGCTGTGGTGGGTCAAGCAGAAGATGCACCGGGAGGGCATGTCGGTGCTGCCGCCCGCCCTCCAGCTGCGCAAGGAGGCCGAGGACGCGGCCGGGGCGGTCGCCGCGGCCGTCTCGGAGAGCCAGGTCCGGCGGATCCTCGGCGAGATCAACACCAAGATCACCGAAGCCCTGCGCCGTCCGCCCGCGGGCCCGCCCCTGGGCCTCGTGCCCTTCGACGTCGAGGCGGAGCTGGCCCGCTGGCGGAAGGCGCGCGACCCCCAGGGGGCGTGATGGACAGCGCCGGACTGCTGCTGGACTCCTTCGGCCGGATCCGCGAGGCCGTGCACGGGGCCGTGGAGGGCCTCGGCGAGGACGCCCTCGCCGCCCGGATCGATCCGGACGCCAACTCGATCGCCTGGCTCGTCTGGCACCTCACCCGCATCCAGGACGACCACCTGGCGGGCGCCTTCGGCACGGAGCAGGTGTGGCGCGCCGGCGGCTGGCAGGCCCGCTTCGGCCTGCCCTTCCCGCCCGCCGCGACCGGCTACGGCCACACGTCCGCCCAGGTCGGGGCCGTACGGGCGGACGCCGGGCTGTTGCTCCGGTACCACGACGCCGTGCACGAGCGGACGGCCGCGCTGCTGGCGTCCGTCACGGACGCCGACCTCGACCGGGTCGTCGACACCTCCTGGGACCCGCCCGTGACGCTGGGCGTCCGGCTGGTGTCGGTGGTCGCGGAGGACCTCCAGCACGCGGGACAGGCGGCGTACGTGCGGGGAGTGCTGGAGCGGAGGGGGACGGCGGGCGGCTGAGCGCCGGCCCTCCTCACACGCGCCCGCCCTTCCCGCACGTGCCCGCCCTCCTCACACGTGCCCGCCCTCCTCACACGTGCCCGCCCCCTCACACGCACCCGTCCTTCCCGCACGTGCTTCCGGTCCTCGCGCAAGCACCCACAACTCGTACAACTGTCGTACCCGATCGGGAGTCTGACGGACGGTGGCCCGGTGGGGAGCCCGGCCGCCTTCGCCTCCGCGCTCCTCACGAACGGGAGAAACGTGAACCACCGCATCTCCGGGCGCCGGCTCGCCGCCGCCCTCCTCACCCTGGCCACGGTCACCGCGGTGACGGGCACGCTCGTCGCCGTCCCGGCCTCCGCCGCCCCCGCGGGCGCGAGCGCCGGGGAGCGGTGCGCACCGGCCGCGGGCAGGTCGCTGCCGGTCGGCGCGGAGGTCGTCGCCGCGGGCTCGTACGGCTTCCTGACGAGCTGCCGGGACGAGAACGGCGAGACGCGCCTGAGCCTGCACCGCACGGACGGCACGGTCACGCCGTACCTCGGGCAGCAGGCGTACGACACCGGTTCCGACTGGATCGTGACGGACAACCAGGGTTCGATCGGGGCCTACAACCCGGCGACCAACCAGTACTCGACCTCCTTCCCCGCCGGCGGCGAGATCGTCGGCGCCGCGCATGACGTCGTGTACGAGAGCCGGTCGGTGGGCGACGGCCCGGAACGCGAGCTGTACCAGGTGCAGCTCAGGAACGGCGTCCTCAACCGGACGAAGCTGACGGACACGTACGGCAGCGAGCGCGAGACCGGCCACAAGGTCCTCGGGTCGGGCACGGACGCGAACGGCCGGCCCGTCGCCTACCTCTCCACCCGCGGCCTCAGGGACGACCCCACGGGCGGGCGGCCGCTGACGTACGGCTGGAGCACCGTGGTCCCGGTCCCCCTGGGGTCGGTCGTCCCGGCGGAGGCCAAGAACCACAACACCGGCACCGACCTGGCGAACCTGTCGGGCGACGTGACCGAGAAGCACCGGGCGCTCGTGCTGCCGGACCAGACGGCCCCCGGCTACCGCCTCTACGCGACGCCGACCACCGGCACCGCCCGCAGGGACGTCCCGCTCACGAACGTCCCCGGCGTCCCCGTCCTCGCGGGCGTCGTCGGCGACACGGCCTTCTACGCCGCCAAGCGCGACCCGTACGGCGACCCGGCCGTCCTGACGCCGCTGTACGCGCTCGACCTGACGCAGGCCGCCCCGGTCCCCCGCAAGGTCATGGAGAACTTCTCCTCCGCCGCCCGCCCGGCCGACGGCACCCTCGTCGTGCGGGGCGCGACGGGCACCGCGGACGGCGTGTTCCGCATCGGCCGCAACGGCGACCTGACGCCCGAGCTCCTCGCCGACACCGGCGCGGTCGTGGCGCTGAAGGTGGTCTCCGCGTCCGTGCCGGGGTCGGTGAGCCTCCAGAAGCCGGGGACGACCGTGCCGTTCGCGGTCGCCCTGAACCGGCCGGGCGCCGCCGTGCAGCTGACCCTCACCCACCAGAGGACCGGGAAGAAGCTCGTCACGCAGATGAGCGCGCCCCTCGGCGGCGACGGCCGCCCCTCGTACTCCTGGAACGGGATCCTGGACGGGATCAGCGCCCCGAACGGCGCCTACTCCTGGCGGATCACCGCCACCGACGGGGCCCAGTCGGACACCGTCTCCGGGTCCCTCACCGTGTCCCGCACGGCCGACCTGCACGACTTCAACGACAACGGCTCCACCGACCTCCTCGCCCGGGACTCCGCGGGCGTGCTGTGGCGGGACGACCTGTACGACTGGCCGGTCGCCGGCCAGGTCAAGCCCGCCAAGCGGACGAGGATCGGCTCCGGCTGGAACGCGTACAAGCAGATCGAGGCCGCCGGAACCCTCGACGGCGGTGCCACCGGCGACCTGATCGCCGTCGACACCCAGGGCGTGCTCTGGTCCTACACCGGCAAGGGCGACGGCACCTTCGGGACCCGGGTGCGGGTCGGCGGCGGCTGGGGCTCCTACACCCAGCTCGCGGCCGGCTCGGACTGGCAGACGGCGGACCGCTCCTCGGACCTGTTCGCCGCCGACACCTCCGGTGTCCTCTGGTACCACCGCGCCACCGGCGACCCGGCCAAGCCGTACTTCCCCCGGGTCCGGGTGGGCGGCGGCTGGAACGCCTACAACCAGATCACCGCGGTCGGGAACATCGTGGGCGACGTGGGCGGCGAGCTGGTCGCCCGCGACAAGGACGGCGTCCTCTGGCTGTACCAGTCCGACGGCTTCCGCTTCCTGCCGCGCGTCCGCGTCGGCGGCGGCTGGAACGCCTTCACCCAGCTCGTCGGCGCCGGCGACCTCACCGGCGACGGCCGCCCCGACCTCGTCGCGTACGGCCCCGGCGGCACGTACGTCTACCGCGCGAACGGCACCGTGACCGGCGCCTTCACCCGGCAGACGACGACGCTGTACGCGGGCGAGGGCGGCAGGTTCACCAGCGTGTCCTGAACCCCGGCCCGACGGACCGGACCCCGACCTGACGAACTGGTTTCCGGACACGGAACTTCCGTACAACCCTGAACGGCCTCCGGGAGTCCTGTGATCGAGCGCGCGCAGACGCCTCGATCACAGGACTTCGGGAGGAATCCCCTTGAAGCATCACAGCCCCGCCCTCCACCGCCCCGCCCGCCGACGCCTCGCCGTGGCCGTCGTGGTCGCCCTCGCGGTGACGGCCGGCACGGCCGCGGCCACCGGGCCGGCGCTCGCCGCTCCGTACGCCCCCGCCTCCGGTGCGGCCACGGCCGCGGAGCAGACGGGGCCCTTCGTCATCGCCGCCGACGCGAACCTGCGCAGCGCGGGTTCGGGCGGTTTCGTGACCTCCGCCTTCCCGGAGACGGGGCCCACCACCTACCAGTGGAACCGGCCCTCCGACGGCACCGTGACCGTCCTGCCGTCCGCGGACCGCGCCCAGCCGGCCCCCATGGCGGCCGCCGAGGGCGAGCGCGTCGCGCGGCGCACGTCGGCCACCACCTACCGGATCCTGGACATGGCGGGCGGCGCGCCCGTCGACCTCGACGTCTCCGCCGGGGGCTCGGGCGGTGAGCTGTGGGAGTTCACCGGCGACACCCTCGTCATGCGGAAGTCCGACGGGAACGGCGCCACCGGCCTGCACCTCTTCTCCAAGCCCGGCGACACGACCGTGCACCGCGTGGTGACGGGCCTGCCCGCCGACACGAGGGTCGCACGGACGGCGTACTCCTCCGGCGAGCTCGCCGTGCAGTACCGGGGCACGGTCGGCGGCAGGACCGAGGAGCGCCTGGCCGTCGTCGACCTCGCGACCGCGAAGGTCGTCGAGGACCGGGCCGTGCCCGGCGTCTACCCGAACGCCACGATCGCGCTCACGCCCACCCACGTGGCCTGGGCCACGGGACGCGAGAACACCGACGTCGTCCTGACGACCGCCCTCCGGGACGGCTCCCAGCCGCCGGTGCGGCGCACCTCCCTGAGGCCCGCCGGCTCCTTCGTGAACCTGCGCCTGGTGGGCGACTGGCTCATGTACAGCAAGATGACGAGCGTGACGGGCCTGTCGGCCGTGTCCCTCAAGGACGGCACGACCCTCGAAGGGCTGCTCAAGAACCCGGGGCACTTCCAGGGCTCCGGCGACGAGCTGATGGTCCAGGGCTCCACGGCGAAGGGCGGTGTAGGCGTCTACCGGATCGCGCCCGGCGCCGACGGCCGGCCCGCCGCGACCCTGGTGGCGAACGTCGGCGCGACGACGCCGACCACGGTCGCGACCCAGCAGGCGCCCGCGACCGCCGACTTCCGCCGGGCCACCTCGACGGCGGCGCTGCGGTGGACGTACGGCCGCAGCGACCTGTGGGTGGACCTGCGGGTGACCCACAAGGCGACGGGCCGGAGCTGGAACACCTACCAGCAGATCCTCGGCACGGACACCGAGGCCGCCTTCGCCTGGGACGGCGCCTACTCCGACCGGTCGGCCGCCCTCAACGGCGACTACACGTGGAAGATGACCGCCTCGCCGCTCAGCGGGCTCGGCGGCACGGTCGAACGGACCGGCACCCTCCGGGTCGACAGCGGCGTGGCCGCGCACGGCTACTCCGACACCGGCACCGCCGACCTGCTCGTGCGGAACGAGTGGGGCCACCTCCTCTCGTACGACGTCCGGCAGTTCCTCGACCCCCGGTACGCCGGCTGGACGCAGCGGCCGCACGGCGCCGGCTGGTACATCTACGACCGGCTGCTGTCCGCCGGAAACCTGGACGCGACCCCGTACTCCGACGTCCTCGCCCGCGAGAAGTCGACCGGCGTGCTGTGGTTCTACTCGGGCAAGGGCACCACGCTCGCCACTCGGACCCAGGTCGGCCGCGGCTGGAACGCGTACACCACGCTGGCGGCGGGCTCGGACCTGACCGGCGACGGCCGTCCCGACCTGGTCGCCACCGACAAGGACGGCGTCCTGTGGCTGTACAAGGCCACCGGCGACGGCGCCAAGCCCTTCGCGGCGCGCAAGCGGATCGGCGGCGGCTGGGGCACGTACAACCTGCTCACCGCCCCCGGTGACATCGGCGGCGCGAAGACCGGCGACCTCCTCGCCCGCGACCGCGACGGCGTCCTGTGGCTCTACCTCGGCAAGGGCGACGGCACCTTCGCACCCCGCACCAAGGTCGGCGGCGGCTGGGGCGCCTTCACCCAGATCGTCAACATCGGCGACGCCGACCGCGACGGCCGCGCCGACCTGATCGCGGAGAGCGGCACGAAGCCGGACCCCTGGATCACCCTCTACAAGGGCACGGGGAACTGGAAGGCCCCCTTCGGCCCCGCCGACAACGTCGGCGTTCCGCCGTACGGGTCCGACGACGCCGTCAAGCCCCGCGCCCTGCCCTTCTGATCCCCTCCCCGCCACGGGGCCCTACCCCGGCCGCGGGACCGGTCCCGTGGGGTCCCCGCCGGTCAGCGGGACGGTCGCCCAGACCGTCTTGCCGACCGTGCGGGCCTTGACGCCCCAGGTGGTGGCGAGGGCGGCCACGAGCAGCAGTCCGTAGCCGCCCTCGTCGGGGCTCGGGACGGGTAACGGACGGCGCTCGGCGCGGGCGTCGGAGAGCTCGACGCGGAGGTGGTCGCCGTCGCACTCCATGCGGAGTTCGAAGTCCCGGCCGGGGACCCGGCCGTGCACGGCCGCGTTGTTCGCCAGTTCGGCCACCACCAGTTCCGCCGCCTCCGCCGCCGGCCCGGCGATCCCCCAGTCGCTCAACTGCTGCGCCGCCAGCAGACGGGCCAGGCGCGCGCCCCGGGGCGTGGGGCTCAGACGGAGCGCGAACTCCGGCGCGCATTCACTTGTCGGGGTGGTGATTTCCGGCTTCATGGCACCGAGAGTGGTGCCCCGGCCCTACGCTGACCAGCAACGACGCGACGACGCAGAGTGACGGTACGGGCACGCCAAAAGGGCGGTACGGATGTCGGGGAAGCAGCAGGAAGCACGGCCGGAGAAGCCTTCCGAGGCGGACGGAACGGCCCATTTGTTCAAGGCTCTGGGCAAGATCATCAAGGTGCTGAGGCAGAACGCCGGACTCAGCCAGGCCCAGCTCGCCGCCGAGACGCATTGCAGTGAGGACCTCATCTCCGCCATGGAGCGGGGGGTGCGGGTTCCGCAGCCGGACTTCCTGGTGCGGGCCGACGGGGTGCTGGAGGCGGGCGGCGTGCTGACCGCCGCCGTGGAGGACATGGAGCGGGCCCTCGCCCGGGCGCGCACCCGTCATCCGGACTGGTTCCAGAACTTCGCGAAGGAGGAGGCCAGGGCGCTCGCCGCGCACTACTACGCGGTGCAGGCGGTGCCGGGCATTCTCCAGACGCCCGCGTACGCACGGACGCTTTTCGAGCACCGTCGCCCCATGCTGGACGAGGCGACGATCGAGACCCGGATCGCCGACCGGATCTCGCGGCAGGCGCTCTTCGAGCGCTGGCCCGCACCGACCCTCACCTTCCTCCTGGAAGCGGCCGTCCTCCTTCGGCCGTTCGGGGGACCGGAGATCCACCGGGAGCAGTTGCGGCGCATCCTGGAGGTCGGCCAGCGCCGGACCGTCGAGCTCCAGATCCTGATGCTCGACAAGGACGATCACCCCTATCTGGACGGGGCTTTCACCCTGCTGACACCGCCGGGGCGGCGGGAGGTCGCATACACCGAGATCTACGGGCACGCGCGGCTCATCACCGACCCTGACGAGGTTCGCCTCTACTCCGAGCGTTATGGAATCCTGCGCTCACAGGCACTCACCAAACGGGAGTCCCTGACCTGGATCGAGAAACTGCTGGGAGAACGATGAGCACCGCGGATCTTGCCTGGTTCAAGAGCAGCTACAGCAGCTCCGAGGGCGGTGAGTGCATCGAGGTCGCTTACAACTGGCGCAAGTCGAGCTACAGCGGCCCCGAAGGCGGCAACTGCGTAGAGGTCGCCGCCCACCCCACCCTCGTCCACGTCCGCGACTCCAAGGTCCCGCACGGTCCCCAGCTCGCCGTCTCGCCCGCCTCCTGGGCGGCGTTCGTCGAGGACACCTCGCGGGCGTAGAAGAAGGATCACCCCCTCCGCAGGGCCTCCCTGAGCGTCGGCCAGGGGGGCTCTCCGGTTTCCAGGACGGTGAGGGCGAGGTCCAGGAGGTCCGGGGGGAGGGCGTCCTTGTGGGCGACCACGTCGAGGACGGGGACGAGGAGGACGGCGCCGGGGTCGAGGGGGGTGTCCAGGGTGCCGCGGGGGACGGGGAGGACCTCGATCCAGTCGTGGCCGTGCTCGTCGGTGACGGAGAGGGGGCCGAGGCGCAGCACGGGGTGCTGGAGGCCCAGGCGGATGCTGAAGGTGCGGCGGGAGGGCGGCCTGGGCTTGCGGTAGGCGTAGACGATGTCGCCGGGGGCGGGTCGCATGCCTTCCAGGGTCGGGCGGCGGGGTGGCGGAGGGAAGAACTCCGGGCGGCTTGCGGGGCCCTTCACGGAACCTTCAACCACAGGCCGGTAACAACGGCTTGACGCCGATTCAGATGTCGGTCGCCCTGGGCTACTGTGTGGCCCATGCAGGGGGAATTGGAAAACCACTCTAATCTCGCCGGCAGCGGGGCGACGCCGCTCGACGCGGACGACCCGCGCCGGATCGGCGCCTTCCGTCTGCTCGGCGTGCTCGGTTCCGGCGGGATGGGGCGCGTCTACCTGGGGGCCGTGCCCGGGACGTACGCCGCCGTGAAGCGGGTGCTGCCGACGCTCGCGGAGGACAGGGACTTCCTGGACCACTTCGGGCACGAGCTGGACAACCTGGCGCGACTGCCCGGCGGGGCCAGCACGAAGCTGCTGGCGAGCGACCGGCTGGCGAAACCGCCGTGGTTCGCGACCGAGTTCATCCCGGGCGTGACGCTCTCCGACGCGCTGCGGCTGACCGGCGGGCCGCTGGAGCCGGACGCGCTGTGGCGGCTGCTGCGGGAGGCGGCGGCGGGGCTGCGGGCCGTGCACGCGGCGGAGATGGTGCACCGGGACCTCAAGCCGTCGAACGTGATGCTGACCGGGAGCGGACTCTCCCTCATCGACTTCGGGGTGGCGCGGGCCGCCGACCAGAGCCGGCTGACGAAGACCGGCATGATCATCGGCACGCCCGCCTACATGGCCCCCGAACAGGCCGTCGCGGACAAGCGTTTGACCGGGGCGGCGGACGTCTTCGCGCTCGGCAGCCTCGTGCTGTACGCGGCGAACGGGCGGCCGCCGTTCGGCGACGGGTCCGGGCACGACCTGCTCTACCGGGTCGTGCACGGCGAGCCCGACTTCGGGCGGCTCACGGAGGCCGACCCCGACCTCGCCGACCTCGTCAGGACCTGCCTCTCCAAGGACCCCGACGACCGGCCGACCGCGACCGAACTCGTCGGCCACGCCGACGCGCGGGCCGCCGGGGTCGCCTGGCCGGAGCCCGTGGCCGCGCGGATCGCCGAACGGGCCGCCTTCGCGGCCGGCGCGCCGACCGCCGAGGCGCTGGCCGAGCTGGAGGCCGCCGACCCCTCGCAGGACGTGGCCACCGCCCCGCTGACCCCGCAGCCGCCCGCCGGGTCGGGGCCCGCGTACGCCCTCACCGGGAAGGCCGGAGGCCCCCCGGAGGAGAAGAAGCGGCGGAACCGGATCGTCGTCATGGCCGTGCCCGTCGTCCTCGCCACCGGCACGACGCTGACGCTGTCCCTGCTGCCCTTCGAGATCGGCAAGGCGAACGCGGGCGACCGGCCCTCCGCGTCCCCGACCGCCGCCCTCTCCCCCGGCGCCCGGCCCCCGTCGTCCGCCTCGGCGTCCCCCTCCCCGTCCACCTCCGGCACCAAGCCCACGACCAGGAAGCCCGCACCCTCGTCCGGCCCGGCCTCCGGCACCGCCGCGCCCCCGCAGGGCGGGCAGCCGCCCGCCGCACCCCCTCGGCCCGGGGACGGCAGCGGAGGCGGTGGCGGTGGCGGTGGCGGGACCGTGACCGGCGGAGGCGGTACGTCGGGCTCCGGCGGCGGCTCGTCGACCACGGGCGGCTCCGACTCGACGTCCGCCGGCGGCTCGTCGACCACCGGCGGTGGCTCGACGTCGACCGGCGGCTCGTCGTCCACCGGAGGCGGCTCGTCCTCCGGCGGCACCGCCCCGCGCCCCACCACGGCCGCCCCCCGCCCCACGACGGCGGCGCCCAAGCCGCCCGCCTCGGGCGGCGGTTCGGCGCCCTCGGGGACGTACGCGCTGGAGAACGGGAACACCGGCAACTGCCTCGTGGAGTACAAGCAGCCCTACGGCGCCGTCACCGTCCTCTCGATGGAGTGCGGCTCCAAACCGGAAGCCTCCGGCTACTCCTGGATCTACCGCGCCAACGCCGACGGCAGCTTCCGCCTGGTCAACAAGAAGTCCGGCAAGTGCCTCCAGCCCGGTCCCGGCGTCGCCGTCGAGACCGCCGCCTGCACCGGCACGAGCGCCCAGTCCTGGAAGGTCCACGCCACCACCTCGTCCGGCCGCCAGTTCGTGAACGTGAGCAGCGGCCAGTGCCTGACCTCCAACCCGGGCGCCGTCATGTCCTTCATGTGCGGAAACGCGTCCCCGTCCCAGCTCTGGCGCAACATCGGGGCGATCTAGCCGCCGGCCGGGGCCGCCGTGAACACCGGGACCGTCACCCCGTCCTCACCCTTCCGGAAGGCCGCCGCCAGGGGCATGCCGATGCGGAGGGCGGGCTCGGGGACGCCGACGACCTCGGTCATCATGCGGGGGCCCTCGGCGAGGTCGACGACGGCCGCGACGTAGGGGACGCGGGGGCCGAAGGGCGGGAGGTCGTTGCGGTGGACGACGGACCAGGTGTGGAGGGTGGCACGGCCGGTGGCCTCGGTCCACTCCACGTCCTCGCTCCAGCAGTGGGGGCAGAACTCGCGGGGGTAGTGGTGGGGGCGGGCGCAGGCCCGGCAGCGGCGGAGGAGGAGGCGGCCCTCGGCCGCCGCGTCCCAGTAGGGGCGGCTGAAGTCGTCGATGTCGGGGGTGGCCGTCACGTGAGGAGTCCGATCGCCGCGTCGAGGGACCAGGTCTGCCAGGACATCGCGAGGAGGGCGACGAGGGAGATCAGCGCCATCATCGCGTTCTGCCCCTGCTCGGCCCAGTCGTGGATCATGAGGACGAGGTAGAGGAGGTTGAGGAGGAGGCCGGCGGCCAGCGCCACGGGGGTGAGGAAGCCGGCGACCAGGCCGAGGCCGAGGGCCAGCTCGGCGTAGACGACGACGTACGCCATCAGCCTGGGGCGGGGGGCGACGATCGCGTCGAAGCCCCTCCTGACCTGGGGCCACCGGTGCCTGCCCGCCACCTCCGCCGCCCAGGCGATGCCGGTGCCGCGTTCGAACCAGCCCTTCTTGTCCTTGTGGCGCCAGCTCTCCAGCCACCACAGGCCGAGGCCGATGCGGAGGACGGCGAGCCATTCGGCGCCGGTGAGCCAGACGGTCTGCATGGGGCGGTCCTCCTCGAAGGAAGCCTGGATCTGACGGTACGTCAGTTCAGCGCACCCGGGGGCACTCCGCAAGGGCCCGCGCGACGTGACCGTTTCGCAACCGAACCCCCTCCCGGCCGAGACCCACTGCGTGTACACGTCATTACGCTCAGCATTCATGGTCACCACCCCCCAAGAGCCGGTGTACGTCATCGGCGCCGGCCCCGGCGGACTCGCGGTCGCCGCCACCCTGCGCGCCCGCGGCGTCCGTGCCGTCGTCCTGGAGAAGTCCGACGCCGTCGGCTCCTCCTGGCGCGGCCACTACGACCGGCTGCGGCTGCACACCACCCGCCGGCTCTCCGCCCTCCCCGGGCTGCGGATCCCCCGCGCGTACGGCCGCTGGGTCGCCCGCGCCGACCTGGTCCGCTACCTGGAGGCGTACGCCGAGAAGCACGAGCTGGACGTGGTCACGGGCGTCGAGGTGCACCGGATCGAGCGCGCGGAGGACGGCACCGGGAGCTGGGTGCTCCACGCCACCGGCGGCCGGCGGCTGACCGGCCGGGCCGTCGTCGTCGCCACCGGCTTCAACCACACCCCGTCCGTGCCCGCCTGGCCGGGACTCGACGGGTACGAGGGGGACCTCGTCCACGCGCGGGAGTACCGCAACCCGGAGCCGTACGCCGGGAAGGACGTGCTCGTCGTCGGCATCGGCAACACCGGCGCCGAGATCGCCGCCGACCTCGCGGAGGGCGGCGCCGCCCGGGTCCGGATCGCCGTCCGCACCGCCCCGCACATCCTGCGCCGCACCACGGCCGGCTGGCCCGCCCAGCGCAGCGGCATCCTCGTGCGGCGCCTCCCGGTCGGACTCGTGGACCTGCTCGGCCGGGGCCTCGCCCGCTTCGCCTCCCCCGACCTCTCCGCACACGGCCTGCCCCGCCCGGACACCGGCCTCGCCAGCCGCGTCCGCGAGGGCGCCATCGCCGTCCAGGACGTCGGCCTCGTCGCCGCCGTACGGGCCGGGAAGGTCGAGGTCGTCGCAGCCGTCGAGGCCCTGGAGGGGCGCGAGGTGGTCCTCGCCGACGGCAGCCGGATCGCCCCGGACGCCGTGATCGCCGCCACCGGCTACCGGCGGGCCCTCGAACCCCTCGTCGGCCACCTCGGCGTCCTCGACGACCGCGGCCGCCCCGCCGTGCGCGGGGCCCGCAGCCCCCGCGAGGCCCCGGGGCTCTACTTCACCGGCTTCACCAATCCGATCAGCGGCATGCTGCGGGAGCTGGCCCTGGACGCGGAGCGGATCGCCCGGCGGATCGCGCGCGCGAAGCCGTAGCCCCCGCGCGAAGCCGTGCCCCCGGGAGCCTTCCCGGCCGTGGACCCCGCCCCTCCCGGCGGGGTCTTCGCGCTTCCTCCGCTCCGCCCCATTCCTGACTGAGCGTCAGTTCTGTAATCTGACTAGGCGTCAGGTCACTTGTCCGGGACGCGTCCTGAACGGAAGGGCGGAGCGGAACGATGCTTGGATCTACTCACGGCACCTTCACCACCGGTCTGCGCGCCCGCGTGGAAGCCTGCGGGGAGCCGCCCCGCACCGCCGTCCACGGGCACGCCGCCGCACCCGGCGACCAGGACGTCAGCGGGCGGGCGCTGTACGCCGGGGTCCCCGACCTCGACCGGTTCTTCCGGCCCCGGTCCGTCGCCGTCGTCGGCGCCTCGGACACCGAGGGGCGGCCCAACACCGGGATCACCCGGCAGCTGCTCGCCTGGGCCGAGCGGGTCGGCGCCCGGCTGGTGCCCGTCCACCCGACCCGCACCGCCGTCTTCGGCACCGCCTGCGCCCGGTCCGTGAAGGAGCTCGGCGAGCCCGTGGACCTCGCCGTCCTGCTCGTCGCCGACCCGCTGCCCGTCATCGAGGAGCTGGGCGAGGCGGGGGTGCGCTTCGCCGTCGCCTTCGCCTCCGGCTTCGCCGAGACCGGCACCGACGGGGCCGCCGCGCAGGAACGCCTCGCCGAGGCCGTGCGCCGCACCGGCGTCCGGCTCCTCGGCCCCAACACCAACCTCAACGCCTTCGAGCGCTTCCGCGACGACCTCGACGGGCCCGCCGTCGCCCTCATCACCCAGTCGGGACACCAGGGCCGGCCCGTCTTCACCCTCCAGGAACTCGGCGTCCGGCTCTCCCACTGGGCGCCCACCGGCAACGAGGCCGACCTGGAGACCGCCGACTTCATCTCGTACTTCGCCTCCCTCCCCGAGGTCGGCGCCATCGCCGCGTACGTGGAGGGGCTCAAGGACGGCCGGTCCTTCCTGCTCGCCGCCGACCGCGCGGCCCGCGAGGGCGTGCCCGTCGTCGCCGTGAAGGTCGGCAGGACCGAGACCGGCGCCCGCACCGCCGCCTCCCACACCGGGAAGCTCACCGGCGCGGACCGGGTCGTGGACGCGGCCATGCGGCAGTTCGGCGTGATCCGCGTCGACGGGCTCGACCAGCTCCAGGACACCGCCGCCCTCCTCGCCCGCGCCCGCAGGCCGCTCGCGGACGGCGTCGTCGTCTACTCGATCTCCGGCGGCACCGGAGCCCACTTCGCCGACCTGGCGACCGCCGCCGGGCTGGACCTGCCCGTGCTCCCGCAGGCCAAGCAGGACGAACTCCACCAGTGGATCCCGGAGTACCTGCGCGTCGCCAACCCCGTCGACAACGGCGGCCACCCGGTCGGCGACTGGCGCGGCCGGAAGATCATCGACGCGATCCTCGCCGACCCGTCCGTCGGCGTCCTCATCTGTCCCATCACCGGCCCCTTCCCGCCCATGAGCGACAGGCTCGCCCAGGACCTGGTGGACGCCGCCGAGGCCACCGACAAGCTGGTGTGCGTGGTGTGGGGCTCCCCCGTCGGCACCGAGGACGCCTACCGCACCACCCTCCTCGGCTCCTCCCGCGTCGCCACCTTCCGGACCTTCGCCAACTGCATCGGCGCCGTGAAGGCGTACCTCGACCACCACCGCTTCACCACCGGCTACCGCTCCCCCTTCGACGAGGCCCCCCGCACCCCCTCCCCGTCCTTCCGCAAGGCCCAGGCGCTGATGCGGCCCGGGCAGCGGCTCAGCGAGCACGCGGCCAAGCAGCTGCTGCGCGCGTACGGCATCCGCGTCCCGCGCGAGCAGCTCGTCACCAGCGCGGCGGCGGCCGTCCGCGCCGCCGGGCTCGTCGGCTACCCCGTGGTGATGAAGGCGTCCGGCGGGCAGCTCGCCCACAAGACCGAGCTGGGCCTGGTCAAGGTCGGGCTGACCTCCGCGAGCCAGGTCCGCGACGCGTACCGCGACCTCACCGACATCGCCCGCTACGAACAGATCGACCTCGACGGGATCCTCGTCTGCCAGATGGTCGGCAGGGGCGTCGAGATGGTCGTCGGCGTGACCCGCGACGAACTCTTCGGCCCGACCGTCACCGTGGGCCTCGGCGGAGTGCTCGTCGAGGTCCTGAACGACACCGCCGTCCGCGTCCCGCCCTTCGGCGAGCGCGAGGCCCGCTCCATGCTGGACGAGCTCCGCGGCCGGGCCCTCCTCGACGGGGTGCGCGGCGCGCCGCCCGCCGACGTCGACGCGCTCGTCGAGGTCGTGCTCCGGGTCCAGCGGATGGCCCTCGAACTCGACGGCGACCTCGCCGAACTCGACATCAACCCGCTGATGGTGCTGCCGCGCGGGCAGGGCGCGGTGGCCCTCGACGCGCTGGCCGTCTGCCGATAGGAGCCCTCCCCGTGCCCGATGTCCTGCACTCCGTCGAGAACGGCGTCTCGTGGATCACCCTCAACCGGCCCGAGGCGATGAACGCGGTCACCTGGGACCAGCGGGAGCGGATCGTCGCCCTGCTGGCGGAGGCGTCCGCCGACGCGGCCGTGCGCTGCGTGGTGATCACCGCCACCGGGCGCGGCTTCTGCGCGGGCGCGGACCTGCGGGGCGCGCCCGCCGGCGGGGAGGGCGAGCGGGTGGCGGGGGACGTCTCCCGGATGATCCGGCGGGGCGCGCAGCGCTTCGTCACCGCCGTCCTGGACTGCGAGAAGCCCGTCGTCGCCGCGGTCAACGGCACGGCGGCGGGCATCGGCGCCCACCTGGCCTTCGCCTGCGACCTGGTGATCGCGGCGGAAGGGGCCCGCTTCGTGGAGGTGTTCGCCCGCCGGGGGCTCGTCCCGGACGGCGGCGGCGCGTACCTCCTGCCCCGGCTGATCGGGCCGCAGCGCGCCAAGGAGCTGATGTTCTTCGGCGACGCGGTCCCGGCGGCGGAGGCGAGGGAGATGGGCCTGGTCAACAGGGTCGTCCCCGCCGACGAGCTGGCGAAGACCGCCCGCGCGTGGGCCGAACGCCTCGCCCAGGGCCCCACCCGCGCCCTCGCCCTCACGAAACAGCTGGTCAACGCCTCCCTGGACGTCGACCGCGCCACCGCCCTCGCGGCCGAGGCCGTCGCCCAGGAGCTCAACATGACCACCCGGGACGCCCAGGAGGGCGTGGCGAGCTTCGTGGAGCGGCGGGAGGCGCGGTACGAGGGGCGGTGACGGGGGCGATATCCGGTCGGCGGCCGTCCTTCCCCGCCCTTAGAGTGTGGCCCGAACATGCCACACCGCTCCGGGGGGAACGGAAAAATGCCGAACTTCGCGCGCTCGCGCGGCAGATCCAGACGTCTGCACTCGATATCCACCAGAAACACGCTCCTCGTCCCCGTCCTGCTGGCGGCCCTCGCGGCCCCGCTGCTGCCGGCGGGAACGGCCCTGGCGGCGACCCCGCCGCCGGCCACGTCCTCGGCCTCCGCCACGCCGGAGGCCGTACGGGACGAGTCGACGTCCGCCGCGCCGCAGGCCGTACAGGACGAGCCGACGCCGGAGCCCACGGCCCCGGCCACGACGGCCCCGACGCCGGAGCCCACGACCGACCCGTCGCCGGAGCCCACGGCCCCGGAACCGACGCCCACCGCGACGGACCCGGCCGCCGGGCCCTGCCCCGTGCTGCCGCTCGCGCCGCTCGGCGACCCGGGCGACGCCGTCCGGGAGGTCTCCATCGAGGCGAACGGCACCGCGTGCTTCACGGTCACCGTCGAGACGGCCGGGACCCACCGCATCCTGATCGACGGCAGCCACGACACCTACCCGGGGCTGTACGCGGGTGAGGAGCGGGTCGCCTGCGAGGACTGGCAGTACAAGGACGCCTGGTGCGACCTGGCCGCCGGCAGCTACACCCTCAGGCTCACCAGCAACTCCTGGCAGCCCGCCACCAACCGGATCGCCGTCGTCCCGCTGACGGCCGGCGTCACGGGCCCCTGCCCCGCCGTCCCCGGCACCGGCTACGACACACCGCTGGTGAACGGCACGGGCGTCGGCCCGATGGGCGTCGTCTGCCACTCCTTCACCGCCGCTCCCGGCGAGCGGATCACGGTGGACCTCAAGCGGCAGACCTACGGCGACTCGTACGCCTGGATCTCCGACGCCACCGGCAAGCGGCTCTGCACGCAGTACAACCAGGACGGCTCCGAGGGCTGCGTGCTGCCCGGGGGCAGCACCGGCCACCGCGTCTACGCGGTCGTCGGCCCCCAGGAGGGCGGCGCCACCGCCGCCCCGTACACCCTGAAGGTCCGCCGCCTGTCGGACCCGGCGGGCTGCGTCACCGTCGCCCCCTCCGTCTACGGCACCCCGCCGGACCGGACCGGGCCCGCGAGCGGCTGCAAGACCTTCACGCCCACCACGACCGGCCGCCACGACGTGCGGTCCGTCTCCGCCGAGGGGTACCGCCAGAACGTCACCGTGTACGCGCAGGACGGCACCCACGCCTGCCGCTCCTACGACGACCTCTGCACGCTCACGGCGGGCACCGCGTACACCGTCCTCACCGACGACGCCGTCCAGTTCTTCACCCGCACCGCCACCGAGGGCTGCGTGGACGGGGTCGTGCCCGGCACCGTCCTGCGCGGCACCTTCTCCGGCCCCGGCGAGGCCGACTGCCTGAACCTGGCCCTGCCGCAGGGCGCGCACGTCGCCGTCCAGTCGGACGGCACCACGGACATCAAGGTGTACGACGCGGCCGGCGCCGAGCAGTGCCTGAACGCGACGAACCTCTGGGACGCCACCTGCGTGCTCGGCGGCACCGCCCCCTACCGGGCGGTCGTCACCGACGAGGACCCGTACGAGGGCGGCGACGGCTACGGCATCGTCGTCCACCGGACCGACGCGCCCTCCGACTGCCCCGTGTTCGGCGCGAGCGACTTCGGCCCGAACCCGGCCCGGACGGCCGTGCGGACCGGCGACGGCGTCTTCGCCGGCTGCCTGACGATCCCCGCGACCGCCCACTCCGCCAGGGAGCTGTTCCAGATCACGAAGGGCGCCGGCGGCCTGTCCGCCGAGGCCGTCGTCGTGGACGCCAAGGGCGAGGTCAGCTGTGAGATCCGCACCTACTACGGCACCTTCTCCACCTGCACGCTGACCCCGGGCCTCGCCCACACGGTCCTCGTCCAGGGCCGTGACCTGCCCGGCGAGACCCTGCTGACCCGGCACGACGTCACCGCCACCGCGCGCGGCTGCGTCACCACCGCGGCCGTGGCCGCGGGCGGCCCGTCCACCGGCGGCGTCCCGGGCGCGCCCGGCACCTTCCAGTGCCGCCGGGTGACCACCTCCGCCGCCGGGGACACCCTGCACCTGAACGTGCGGGACTCGGCGGACGCGGTCCGGGCGATCGCCTACGACGGCGAGGGCGACGCGGTCTGCGACTACTTCGCCAAGGGCTGTGCCGTCACCGGCTCCGCCGCCTACCAGGTGCTCCTCCAGGTCCCGGCGGGCGGCACCGCGCCGGCCGCCTACCGGCTCGACGCCGTCCGCATCGGCACGCCGGCCGGGCCCGCCCCGGAGTGCGCCAAGGTCCCGAACGTGGCCTACGGCACGGGTCCGCTCACCGGCACCCTCAGCGAGCAGCACAGCGCGCTGTGCTGGGCGCTGCCGACCGCCGAGGGCGACCGCTTCGACCTGCCCTTCACCCCCGCGGGCAGCTTCGAGACGATGCCCACCCCCCGGCTGTACGACCGGACCAGCCGGGTGAACCTCTGCTACGGCTCGTACAGCAGCGCGGGCGAGACCTACAACTGCTCGCTGTCCGGCTCCGGTTCCGTGAAGACCGCCAAGCCGACCACGCTCGTGATCGGCCTGCCGGAGAAGCCGGCGACGGCCTCGACGGCGGTGAAGGCCCAGCTCTCCTGCACCGCCGTGGTCTGCGGCACCGACGCCCGCTCGGTCGGCACCGTCGGCCCGGCCACGGTCGGCCGCGGGAAGATCACGATGACCGTCACCGGCAGCGCCCTGCACTCCTCCGCCAAGGTCGTCGTGCGGAGCGGCACCTTCCGGGCCGAGTCCACGACGCTGTCCGTCGCGGCGGACCGGCGCAGCATGACGGTCGCCCTGGACCTGACGAACGCGCCGCTGGGCTCGCTGAGCACGAGCGTGTACGCGTTCGGCGTGCAGTACCAGAAGCCGGACGTCACCGTCGTCGCCGCCCTGCGCAACACCGCCGCCGCGTCGGTCTCCGGGACGGCCGTCGTCGGCGGGAAGGTGACGGCGAAGCCGGGCACCTGGTCGCTGCCGGTGGACTCGCTGACGTACCAGTGGCGGGCGAACGGCACCGCCATCGCGGGGGCCACCGCCTCCACGTACACGATCCCGACCGCCCTCCAGGGCAAGTCGCTCTCCGTCGCGGTGGTCGCGCGGAAGGCCGGGCACCCGACGCTGACCTCGGTCAGCGGGTCCGTGGTCGTGAAGGGCGTCGCGCCGAAGGCGACGAGGGTGCCCGCGATCTCCGGGACCGTGCGGGTGGGGACGAAGGTGACGGCCGCGGTCGGCACCTGGTCGCCGGCCGCGACCTCGTACGCCTACCAGTGGAAGGCGAACAGCGTCGCGATCTCCGGCGCCACCGGCTCGGCGTACACGCCGGCCGCCGCCGTCCGGGGCAAGAAGCTGACCGTCACGGTCACCGCGCACCGCACCGGGCACCTCAGCGGTTCGGCGACGTCGGCCGGGATCACGGTCGCGACCGGGCTCGCCCCCAAGGCGACGACCCTGCCGTCCCTGTCGGGCACGGTCCGGGTCGGGCGGACGCTCACCCTGAACCGGGGCGTGTGGACGCCGGCGCCGACCTCGTACGCCTACCAGTGGTACGCGAACGGGCGGGCGATCAGCGGGGCCACCCGGACCACCTTCGTGATCACCAAGGCCCAGCGCGGGCAGCGGATCACCGTCAAGGTGACCGCCGTCCGGACCGGGCACGCCACCGGCTACGCCTGGACGAGGGCGACCGGCGCCGTCGCCGGTTAGTCCGCGCCGCCGCCTCCCCGGGTGTTCCCATCTGACGAAGCGTCAGTTTCAATGCTTCCATGATGGGACACGCGGGGATGGCGGCCACCGCCGTCCGACACCTGAGAGCGGCCGGAGCGCCCACGGCCGTCGAACCCCTCCCCCGGCCCGCGCTGCGGGCCGTGCAGGAGGACGAACGGGCGCCCGTCGACCCGGCGGAGTTCCGGCGCGTCCTCGGCCACTTCCCGAGCGGCGTCACCCTCGTCACCACCGTCGACGACACCGGCCCGACCGGCTTCGCCTGCCAGTCCTTCGCCTCGCTGTCGCTCGACCCCCCGCTGGTCGCCTTCATGGTCGCCCGCACCTCCACGACCTGGCCCCGCATCGCCGCCGCCGGAACCTTCTGCGTCAACGTCCTCGGCGCCGGACAGGGCCCGCTGTGCCGGGCGTTCGCCGTCAGCGGCGCCGACAAGTTCGCGGGCGTCGACTGGACCCCCGCGCCCGCCACCGGCGCGCCCCGCCTCGCCGGCGTCCCCGCCTGGATCGACTGCGCGATCACCGCCGTCCACACCGGGGGCGACCACCTGATCGTGGTGGGCCGGGTGGAGGCGCTGGGGGCGGAGGAGGAGGACGGCGAACCGCTGCTGTTCCACCGGGGGCGGTTCGGGAGGTTCAGCGACGGATGAGGACGCGGCGGCTGTCGGGGTGGCCCGGGGTGAAGGTCCAGTAGACCAGCTCGGGGGCGGCGGGAGATCCGCCGGCGTCCCAGAGCCAAGGGGTCGGGGACTCGCAGGTCGTGCTCAGGGACACCTGGTCGTGCCAACGGGGGCGGGTCTCCGTGAACGCCCAGTGGACCGCACCGTCCTCACACCGCTTCAGGACGGCGAAGCCGGGCTCCTCCTCCGCGGCGTATTCGATCCCCCGCACCTCCGCCGTCCCGTCCGCCCGCAGCGTCACCTCACCCCCCTGCCCGTCCTCGTAGGACCCCACCAGATCCGCCCTGGACGGCTTCGGCGGGTCCTCGGGCCCCAGCACCCGCGTGTACGTCCCGATTCCCGCCAGCGTCGCCGCCGCGGGCACCATCAGCGCCGCCCACAACAGCCACGGCTTCCCCCGCCCACTCCCCATGGCTCCATCATGCCCGGCGGCGGCGGATGACGAGGGCCATGAGGGCGGCGGCGGCGCAGAGGGCGCCGGAGGCGTACCAGACGGGGTCGTAGGAGCCGAAGACGTCGCGGGCGAGGCCGCCCGCGAAGGCGACGGCGGCGGCGCCGACCTGGTGGGAGGCGAGGACCCAGCCGAAGACGATCGCGGAGTCCTCGCCGTAGTGCTCGCGGCACAGGGCGATCGTGGGCGGGACGGTCGCGACCCAGTCGAGGCCGTAGAAGACGATGAAGAAGATCATCGGCGGGTGGACGGAGGGCGCGAGCAGCATCGGCAGGAAGAGGAGCGAGACGCCGCGCAGGGCGTAGTAGACGGCGAGGAGGCGGCGGGCCTCGAAGCGGTCGGTGAACCAGCCGGAGGCGATCGTGCCGACGACGTCGAAGACGCCGATGACGGCGAGGAGTCCGGCCGCCGCCGTGACGGGCATGCCGTGGTCGTGGGCGGCGGGCACGAAGTGGGTCTTGACCAGGCCGTTCGTGGAGGCGCCGCAGATCGCGAAGGTGCCGGCGAGGAGCCAGAAGGGGCCGGTGCGGGCGGCCTTGAGCAGGACGGTGACCGCGCGGCGGGCCGCGCCCGTGACGGGGGCGGGCTTCTCGGCGTACTCGCCGCCGTACGGGGCGAGGCCGACGTCCGCGGGGTGGTCGCGGAGCAGCAGCCAGACGAAGGGGACGACGGCGAGCGCGGAGAGGGCGACGGTCACCGCCGCCGGGCGCCAGCCGTGGTGCTCGACCAGCCAGGACAGGAGCGGCAGGAAGACGAGCTGGCCGGAGGCCCCGGCGGCCGTCAGGATGCCGGTGACGAGGCCGCGGCGGGCGGTGAACCAGCGGTTGGTGACGGTCGCGGCGAAGGCGAGGGCCATGGAGCCGCTGCCGAGGCCGACGAGGACGCCCCAGAAGAGGACGAGCTGCCAGGCGGCCGTCATCCAGACGGTGAGCAGCGAGCCGAGCGCGATGACGGAGAGGGCGGCGGCGACGACCCGGCGGATGCCGAAGCGGTCCATGAGGGCGGCGGCGAACGGCGCCGTGAGGCCGTAGAGGGCGAGGTTGACGGAGACGGCGAAGCCGATCGTGCCGCGCGACCAGTCGAACTCCTCGTGGAGGGGCTCGATGAGGAGGCCCGGGAGGGAGGCGAAGGCGGCGGCGCCGATGATCGTGACGAAGGTGACCGCGGCGACGGACCAGGCGCGGTGGAAGCGGGGGGTGCGGGCGGTCGGGCGGTCGGGGGCGGAGGGTCGGAGCTCCGTTGTCTGGGCCATGCCGTCGAGGATCCCGGCCGGGCCCCCCGCCCCACCATTGGCCCGAGTGTCAGCTTTCCAACGGATCGGGCCAACGGATCGGGCCAACGGATCGGGTCAGGAGAGGGACCGGATCTCCTGCGGCGCCCTCGGCAGGTCCCTGATCGGCCGGACCG
Source organism: Streptomyces filamentosus (assembly GCF_014654895.1). Taxonomy (GTDB): domain Bacteria; phylum Actinomycetota; class Actinomycetes; order Streptomycetales; family Streptomycetaceae; genus Streptomyces; species Streptomyces filamentosus. The sequence continues at coordinate 2,113,904 of NZ_BNBE01000001.1, forward strand.
ACAGCAGCGCCGCCACCACCAGGACCGCGATCCCCGCCCCCGCGAGCAGCACCGCCTCCGGGCCGACGAGTCCGGCGACCGGGCCGGACAGGGCGCGGCCGACGCCCATCATCAGCAGGGATCCGGCCACGTCGTAGGCGTGCATCCGGTTCAGGGCCTCCTGCGGGACGTGCGTCTGGACCGCCGTGGACCACATGACCAGCCAGTACGCGAAGGCCGTGCCCGCCACGAACTGCCCGGCGGCCAGGGCGGGGACGGGCGCGCCGAGGCCGAGGAGGGCGAGGTTCACGGGGAGGCCGAGGAGGGCGACGGCGCCGGAGGCGAGGGGGCGGCGGGGGCGGATGCGGAGGGCGAGGAGGCCGCCGAGGGCGCTGCCCGCGCCGTTGACGGCCATCAGCGTGCCGTAGACGGCCGAGCCGTGGCCGCCGGTGACCAGGCTCGCGGTCAGCGGCACCATGGGGCCCGCGACCGTCAGGCCGTACACCGTCCAGATGGAGATGACCCCCCACAGCCAGCTCCGGGAGCGGAACTCACGCCAGCCCAGCGCGAGTTCGGATGCGAAGGAGCCGCGCTGCCGGCCGCCGGGCGGAGCGGGCGGGATCCGCATGAGGAGGAAGCAGACGGCGCTGACGGCGAAGGTGGCGGCGTTGGCGGCGAAGGCCGCGCCCGCGTTCCAGAGGGCGACGAGGAGGCCGGCGAGGGCGGGGCCCGCCATCGTCATCAGCGCCTCCACCACCCTGAGGACGGCGTTGGCGCGCTGCACGTCGGGGGCGATGCGGGGGATGGTGGAGGCGACGCCGGGCTGGAAGAGCGCGGCGCCGACGCCCGCGACGACGGAGAGGCCGTAGACGGCCCACAGCGGCGGGCTGCCGACCGCGAAGGCGACGGCGAGCAGGGCGGCGCCGGGGAGCCGCAGCAGGTCGGCGGTGATCATCATGCGGCGGGCGGTGAAGCGGTCGGCGAGGACGCCGCCGAAGAGGACGAAGACGGCGAAGGCGGCCGTCCACAGGCCGAGGGCGTAGCCGACGGCGGAGCCGGGGCGGCCGGCGCCGAGGAGTCCGGCGGCGAAGGCGACGGGGACCGTCCCCTCGCCGAGGACGGCGGCGGCCCGGGCGGTGAAGAAGAGCCGGAAGTTGCGGTTCCACAGGGTGGGGGGCTCGACCGGCACGGGAATCAGCGCCTCGGCCCCGGACTTGTACGTGTTGTCCGTCACGGACAGCCAGTGGTATCACCGGGTGGTCTGGACCACCAGTCATTTTCGCTCCGTCACGGCGGGGCTCCGCCTCGACGGGAGGAACACCGTGCCGCACCGCGTCGCCGTCCTCGCCCTGCCCGGTCTCCTCCCCTTCGAACTGGGCATTCCGCACCGGATCTTCGGCCGGGCCAGGGACGCGGCGGGCCGCCCGCTGTACGAGATCGTCACCTGCGCCGTGGCCGCCGGGCCGGTCCAGACCGACGCCGACTTCGCCGTGCACGTGGAGCACGGCCCGGAGGCGCTGGCCACCGCCGACACGGTCGTCGTCCCCGCCTCGTACGAGCTGGGCCCGGTGCACGAGGAGGGCAGGCTCCCGGACGACCTGGCCGCCGCGCTCGCCCGGATCCGGCCCGGCACCCGGCTGGTCGCGATCTGCACGGGCGGCTACGTGCTGGCCGCCGCCGGCCACCTCGACGGGCGCCCGGCCACCACGCACTGGGCGTCGGCCGAGCACTTCCAGCAGCTCTTCCCGAAGGTGCGGGTCGACGCCGACGTCCTCTTCGTCGACGACGGCGACGTCCTCACCTCGGCGGGCGTCGCCGCCGGGCTCGACCTGTGCCTGCACATCGTGCGCCGCGACCACGGGGCGGCCGTCGCCAACGACGTGGCCCGCCGCACCATCGTCCCGCCGCACCGGGACGGCGGGCAGGCGCAGTACATCGCCCGCCCGGTCCCGGACAGCGCCGCGCACACCACGACCGCCGCCCGCGCGTGGGCGCTGGCCCGGCTGCACGAGCCGATCCAGCTGCGGGACCTGGCCGAGCGGGAGGCGATGAGCGTCCGCACCTTCACCCGGCGCTTCCGCGACGAGGTCGGCATCAGCCCCGGCCAGTGGCTCACCCAGCAGCGGATCGAGCGGGCCCGGCACCTCCTGGAGACCAGCGACCTGCCGGTCGACCGGGTCGCCCAGGACTCCGGCTTCGGCACCGCCCAGTCCCTCCGGGTGCACCTGATGACCGCGATCGGCGTCACCCCGACCGCCTACCGCCGCACCTTCCGCACGGGCCCGCGCGTCTCCTGAACCTCCTGCCCGTCCTTCCCGTCCTCCCCGTGCGGGACGAGGCGCCGCTCGCCGAGGGCCGCGACGGCCACCAGCAGCAGCGTCAGGCCCGCCCCGCACAGGATCGCCGTCGACGGGGCGACCGCCTCCAGGAGGGCGCCCGCGAGGGTGCCGGACGCCGCGTAGCCCGCGCCGACGGCGGCGTACATCACCGAGTAGCCGGCGGCCAGCGCGGACGGCGGCAGCACCTGCCGCAGCGCCAGGTTCCGGGCCAGCATCGCCGGGGCCTGGAGCAGTCCGGCCGCGGCGAGCGCGACGCCGATGGCGGGGGCCCCGGGCAGCAGCGCCACCAGCACGACCCCGGTGGTCACCCCGAGGACGAGCAGGAGCGATTGCGCCGCGAGCGGTCCGGGCCAGGCGGAGCGGAGCCCGTACAGGAAGGATCCGGCGACCGAGCCGAGGGAGAAGCCGGCGAGGAGGGGGCCCGCCCAGCCGATGCCGATGCCGCGCTGTTCGAGGAGGGCGGGCAGGATCAGCTCGGCGAGCGCGAGGAGGCTCAGCGCCGCGGCGCCCAGGACGTACACCGGCCAGGCGGCGAGCAGCGCCCGGCGGGCGCTCGGGCCCCCCTCGCGGTCCTCCGCCGTCCAGCCCTCGGGCAGCAGCCACAGTCCCGTCATGCCGAGCGCCATCAGCCCGCCCGCCAGGAGGAGCGGCACGGCGGGTCCGGCGCCCAGCGCGAGACCGGTGGTGAGGGCGGGCGCGGCGGCCCAGAGGCCGAAGGTCAGCATGGATTCGAGGCTGAGCGCCTGGGTGACGGACCGCTCCGGCACCATGCCGGTGAGCAGCGCCCGCAGCCCGGCGGAGACGGCCACGGGCCCCGCCCCGGCGAGGAACGCGAGCCCGCCGAGGACCACCGGGTGCGCCCCGGACGCGAGGCCGAGCCCGGCGAAGGCCGCCGCCCCCACGGCCAGGCCCGCGACGAGCTGCGGGCGGGCCCGCTCGGCCCGCATCCGCAGGCCGAGGACGGGCGCGGCGACGATCTCCCCCACCACGTACACCCCGGCGAGCACCGCCCCGAGGGTGTAGCCGCCCGGCCGTTCCCGCACCAGGAAGACCAGCGCCAGCGGCGCCATGGCCACCGGCAGCCGGGCCGCGCCGGTGACGGCGCACCAGGTGAGGACGGGGCGGGTGGCCAGCTCGCGGTAGGACATGCGCATGACCGTAGCGGCGTACGGCTGCCGGGGACGAGCGGGTTCTAGAAGGTGAGGACGCCCCGCGCGACCTTCCCCGCCTCCGCGTCCTCGCGGGCGCGTGCGAAGTCCTCCACCGGGTAGGCGGCGGTGACGAGTTCGTCGAGGAGGAGCGCGCCCGTGCGGTACAGCTCGGCGTAGAGCGGGATGTCCTTCTGGGGGCGGGAGGAGCCGTAGCGGCAGCCGAGGATCGCCTTGTCGAGGAACATCGCCGCGGGCGGGAAGCTCGCCTCCGCCTTCGGCGCCGTCATGCCGAGGAGGACGGCCTGGCCGTGCCGGTCGAGGAGGTCGATCGCGGTCCGGACGAGGCCGGTGTGCCCGACGCACTCGAAGACGTGGTCGGCGCCGGTGGGCAGGATCTCCCGCACGCCCTCCGCCGAACCGAGGAAGTGGGTGGCGCCGAAGAGCCGGGCCGTCTCCTCCTTGGCCGGGTTGGTGTCCACGGCGACGATCGTCAGCGCGCCCGCGATCCGGGCGCCCTGGAGGACGTTGAGCCCGATGCCGCCGGTGCCGATGACGACGACGGTGTCGCCGCGGGCCACCTTCGCGCGGTTCAGCACGGCCCCGACGCCGGTGAGGACGCCGCAGCCGAGGAGCGCGGCGGAGGGGAAGGGCACGTCGGCGGGGATCTTCACGGCCTGCACGGCCTTCACGACGGTCCGCTCGGCGAAGGACGAGTTCGAGGCGAACTGGAAGAGCGGCTTCCCCTGCCGGGAGAACGGCCGTCCCGGCATGCCGATCGCCTTGCGGCACATGGTGGGCCGGCCGGCGTCGCAGTCCGCGCAGGCCCCGCAGTTGGCCAGCGTGGACAGGGCCACGTGGTCGCCCGCCGCGACGTGCGTCACGCCCTCCCCGACGGCCTCGACGACCCCGGCGCCCTCGTGCCCGAGCACGACCGGCGGCGGGAAGGGGATCGTCCCGTCGATGACGGACAGGTCGCTGTGGCAGAGCCCGGCGGCCCGGATCCCCACCAGCACCTCGCCGGGACCGGGGTCCCTCACCTCCAGATCCGCGACGACCTCGACGTTCTTCCCGTCGAACACCACACCCCGCACGACGACCCCTCCCTCTGCCTCTGCCTCTGCCGCCGGCCCGGCCTCCGGCCCCGGCTCTGCCTCTGGATCTGGTTCCGGCTCTGGTTCCGGCCCTGCCCCTGCCGCCGGCTCCGTGTCCGGATCTACCGGTTGGGCCGGTCGCCCGCGGCCGCCGCGCGGGCCATCTCCTCCAGGCGCGCCAGCATCGGCATCGGGTCCGTCCCGACCGTCCCCGGCAGGAAGTCCGCGATCCGCTCCGGCGTCCACGCGCCGCCCTCGGCGTAGCCGGCGCGCAGCTCCCGGGGCTGCGCCCAGACGGCGATCTTGGGCCCGGCGATCGTGTAGACCTGCCCGGTGATCGACTCGGCGCGGGCCCGCTCGCTGAGCAGGTAGACGACGAGGGCCGCCACGTCCTCGGGCTCGCCGATCTCCTTGAGCTCCATGGGCACGTTGGCCGACATCCGGGTCCTGGCCACGGGTGCGACCGCGTTGGCGGTGACGCCGTATTTGTGGAGGCCGAGGGCAGCGCTGCGGACGAGGGAGATGATCCCTCCCTTGGCCGCCGAGTAGTTGGCCTGGGCGACGGAGCCCTGGTGGTTGCCGCTGGTGAAGCCGATGAGGGTGCCCGCGCCCTGCTTGCGCATGACGGCGGACGCGGCGCGGAAGACGGTGAAGGTGCCCTTGAGGTGGGTGGCGACGACCGGGTCCCACTCCTCCTCGCCCATGTTGAAGAGCATCCGCTCGCGCAGGATGCCCGCGACGCAGACGACGCCGTCGATCCGGCCGTACGCGGCGAGCGCGGCGTCGACGACCCGCTGTCCGCCCGCCATGGTGGAGATGTCGTCGGCGACGGCGACGGCCTCGCCGCCCGCCGCCTCGATCTCCTTGACCACGGCGACCGCGACCTCGCTCGTCGGCTCGCCGCCCTCGATGGAGACGCCGTAGTCGTTGACGACGACCTTCGCGCCCTCGGCGGCGCAGGCGAGGGCGACGGCGCGGCCGATGCCGCGCCCCGCTCCCGTCACGGCGACGACCTTGCCCGCCAAGAAGTTCCCCATCTCCGGCCCCTTCCCGCAGTTTCTGACGGTCCGTTAGATTCTATGGGTCGTCAGATGCCGGAAGACAAGCCCCCGGAGGCCCCGATGTCCCTCCCCGCCGCTTTCCACGAGATCGCCGAGCGCGTGAACAACTGGGGCCGCTGGGGCCGGGAGGACGAGATCGGGACGCTGAACCTGATCACCGACGAGGTGGTGCGGGAGGCGGCGGCCGGCGTCCGCACCGGCCGCCGCGTGCCCCTCGCCCTGGAGCTGAAGCAGGACGGCGTGCAGACCGGGATGATCCCCGGCCGGGTGAACCCGCTGCACGTGATGGTGCAGGTCAACCAGGAGCTGTTCGGCCCCGGCACGGTCGCCACCAGCGACGACGCCGTGACCCTCGGCCTCCAGGCCGGCACCCACTGGGACGCCCTCACGCACGCCTCGCACTCCGGCCGGATCTACAACGGCCGCCCCGCCGACACCGTCACCCCGCACGGCCGCGCCGCCTTCAGCGGCATCCACACGGCCCGGCACGTCGTCAGCCGGGGCGTTCTGCTCGACGTGGCGGCGGCGAAGGGCGTGGACCGGCTGCCCGGCGGCCACGCGGTGACGCCGGAGGACCTGGACGAGGCGGCGGAGTTCGGGCGGGTGACGGTGCGGGCGGGCGACGTCGTCCTCGTGCGGACCGGGCAGATCGGGCTGTACCTGGCGGGGGACCGGCACGGGTACGCCTTCCCGTCGCCGGGGCTCTCGATCCGCACGCCCGAGTGGTTCCACGCGCGGGACGTCGCGGCCGTCGCCAACGACACGCTCACCTTCGAGATCTTCCCGCCGGAGGTCGAGGACCTGTGGCTGGGCGTGCACGCGCTCGACCTGGTCGAGATGGGGATGCTCCAGGGGCAGAACTGGAACCTGGAGGAGTTGTCCACAGCCTGTGCACAAGAAGGCCGGTACGCCTTCCTGCTGTCGGCGATGCCGGAGCCCTTCGTCGGCGGCACGGGGACGCCGGTGGCGCCGGTGGCGCTGTTCTAGGGCCGGGTTCCGGACTCCCGCCTTCCGGGCTTCGGGTTCCTGACCCCTGGTCCCAGGTCCCAGGTCCCTGGCCCCTGGCCCCCGGTTCCGGCCGGGGAGGGTTCATGGGTGGCGGCGCGCTCGCGCGCGCCCCGAGCACGGCGCGGACCGCCGCCACCCGGGCGCGACCCGCACCTGCCGAGGGCGCACGGCCCTCGGCTCCCCTCGCCGCGAATCGCTCACACCAGAGTGGGCAAAACGGAACGAACCGTCAACAGTGCACCCGGCCGGGTGATCCCAGCCCCTCGCCCGGCACCGGGCCGCCGGGCGCGCGGTCGACCTCGCACCAGATGCTCTTGCCGACCCCCTCGGGCTGCCAGCCCCAGCGGTCGGCGAGGCCGTCCACCAGTTCCAGGCCGCGCCCGTTGGTGTCCTCGCCCGCCGCGTGCCGGGGGCGGGGCGGCACGGCGCTGTTGTCGGCGACCTCGACCCGCACCCCGCCCTCCGCCGCGAAGAGCATCCGCAGGACGGCGGGACAGCCGGTGTGGACCACCGCGTTGGTGACCAGCTCGGAGATGAGCAGCACCAGCGTCTCCGCCAGCGGCTCGTCGGCCCCTATCCCGGAACCGGCCAGCCGTTTCCGGGCCCACCTCCGCGCACGCCCCACCTCCGCCGGGTCCGGCCCGACCTCCAACTGCACCTGAAGCACCTGCACCGTTCACACCATCCGAACCGGCGGACACACCTTTACGGAACGTGATTCCCTTGCGAGACAGCATGGTTGACGTACAGTCACCGCAACAAGCGCTTCGGGCATATTCCAGCGCGAAGGAGTACGCATGGTCCATACTGTGCGACGCACGCGGCGGGGAGTCGAACGCGGGGCGCGATCCGGGCTCACAAGCACTCGCATCCCACGGAGAGTACCGGAGCGGAGGGCCGACTCCGGCCCGTGACGGCCCTCCCAAGGACACAACACGATATCGACATTCCGCCCGTAATCGAACACGCTCAGTCACCAGTTCGGGGCGGCCGCCGTCCCGGTCCGGGCCCGGGACGGGAACTCAGAGTGCCGAAGCCACCTCCTCCGCCGCCTTCGCGCCCGGCAGCACCAGCGCGGCCCGCACCCAGGCCCGCTTCAGGTGCAGATGGACGTCCGCCTCCCAGGTGAAGCCCATCCCGCCGTGCACCTGGAGGCAGTCCCGGGCGTTCGCCACGGCCGCCTCGTCGGCGAGCAGCTTCGCCCCGGCGATCTCGACGCGGTCGGCGGTGACGGCGGCGGCCTGCACGGCGGCCCGCGCCACCTCGGTCCGCACCAGCATCCCCGCGCACAGGTGCTTCACCGCCTGGAACCCCCCGATCACCTGGCCGAACTGCTCCCGCCGCCCGGCGTGGGCGACGGCGGCGTCGGTGCACCAGGCGGCCGTGCCGACCTGCTCGGCGGCGGTGAGCAGCGCGGCTTCCACGGCTCCGGCCGACAACCGCCCGGTGCGGGGCGCCCGGTGCAGGGGCGTCAGCGGATCGACCGACCGCAGCGGTACGGCTCCGGCCGCGTCGCCCCGTACGACGTCGGCCGCGTCCAGCCAGGGGACCAGACCCTCGGGCGAGACCTCGGTCACCACCGTGAGGCCCTCCGCCGCACCCTCCACCGCCCCCGCCGCCAGGTGCGTGGCGACGAGCGGGCCGGGCAGCAGCGCCCGGCCCGCCTCCTCGAAGAGCAGGACCGCCTCCGGGAGGCCGAGCCCCACCCCGCCCTCCTCCTCCGGGAGCCGCAGCGCGAAGAACCCGGCCTCGCCGAGCTCCTTCCACAGTCCCCGGTCGACGCGCCCCGGCCCGTCCACGGCCGCCCGCAGGGCCTCGCGGCCGAAGCGCCCGGCGAGGAGTTCCCGTATCCCCCGCCTCAGGTCCCGCTGGTCCTCGTTCGGTCGGAAGTCCACGGCCCCGGTCACCGTCCCTTCGGGAGGCCGAGGATCCGCTCGGCGACGATGTTGCGCTGGATCTGGCTGGTGCCGGCCGCGATCGTGTACGAGAGGGACGAGAGCCGGTCGAGGTTCCACTCGCGGCCGAGGTCGAGGGCGTCGGGGCCGAGGACGTCGGCGGCGGCGTCGTACAGCTCCTGGCGCGCGTGGGAGTAGTCCAGTTTGAAGACGGAGCCGCCGGTGCCAGGGACGCCGCCGGTGGCCTGCGCCTCGCTGACGTTGCGCTGGGTGAGCCGCCACAGGGCCTGGAAGCGGGCAGCGAGCGCGCCGAGCCTGCGGCGGAGCGCGGGGTCGTCCCAGGTGCCGTTCTCCCGTGCGGTGCGGGCGAGTTCGCCGAGGAGGCGGCGGCAGGCGACGACCTCGCCGACGAAGGCGGTGCCGCGTTCGAACGACAGGGTGACCATGGTGACCCGCCAGCCGTCGTTCTCCTCCCCCACCCGGTGGGAGACCGGCACCCGCACCTCGTCGAGGAAGAGCTCGGCGAACTCGGTGGACCCGGCGAGGGTCCGCAGCGGGCGGACGGTCACCCCGGGGGCGTCCATCCGCAGCGCCAGCCAGCTGATCCCCCGGTGCCTGGGGGCCTCCGGGTCCGTCCGCACGAGGAGTTCGCACCAGTCGGCGACCTCGGCGTGCGAGGTCCAGATCTTCTGCCCGGTGACGACGTACGCGTCCCCGTCCCGCACGGCCCTGGTCCGCAGCGAGGCCAGGTCGGAGCCGGCGTCGGGCTCGCTGAAGCCCTGGCACCACACCTCGTCGCCGCGCAGCACCGGCTCCAGCCACCGCTCGCGCTGCTCCGGCGTGCCCTCGGCGGCGATGGTGGGCCCGGCGTGGAGGAGGCCGACGAAGTTGGCGCCGACGTAGGGCGCCCCCGCCCGCTCGGTCTCCTCCAGGAAGATCAGCCGCTGGGTGGGCGAGGCGTCCCAGTGGACGTGCCCGTACCCGGCGTCGTACAGGCGCCGCTGCCAGCCGCAGTCGTACGCCCGGCGGCCCGGCCAGTCGAGCGGGTCGGGCCTCGGCGGGAGGCCGGGCAGCTCGGCGGCGAGCCACTCCCGCAGCCGGGCCCGGAACTCCTCCTCCTCGGCGGTGTAGGAGAGGTCCATCAGACGATGCCGAGGTCGAGCATGCGGATGGCGTTGCCGCGCATCAGCTTGTAGACGGTCTCGTCGTCGAGGCCCCGGACGTGGTCGAGGGCGACCTCCTTGGTGTGCGGGAAGGTCGAGTCGACGTGCGGGTAGTCGGTCTCGAAGGTGGCGTTGTCCCGGCCGACGACGTCCAGCGAGGCGATGCCGTGCTTGTCGCGGAAGAAGCAGCAGAAGATCTGCCGGTAGTAGTACGTGGACGGCGGCTCGGGGATCAGGTCGCGGACCCCGCCCCAGGCCCGGTGCTCCTCCCAGACGTCGTCGGCGCGCTCCAGGGCGTACGGGATCCACCCCATCTGGCCCTCGCTGTAGGCGAGCTTCAGGCGGGGGAACTTCACCAGGACGCCGGAGAAGAGGAAGTCCATCATCGAGGCCATCGCGTTGTTGAAGCTGAGGCTGGCCTGGACGGCGGGCGGGGCGTCGGGGGACGCGGCGGGCATCTGGGAGCTCGACCCGATGTGCATGTTCACGACCGTGCCGGTCTCCTGGCAGACCGCGAAGAACGGGTCCCAGTGGCCGGAGTGGATCGACGGCAGGCCGAGGTGGGTGGGGATCTCGGAGAAGGTCACGGCCTTCACCCCGCGGGCGGCGTTGCGCCGGATCTCCGCCACCGCCAGGTCGATGTCCCACAGCGGGATGATGCAGAGCGGGATGAGCCGGCCGCCGCTGTCGCCGCACCACTCCTCGACCATCCAGTCGTTGTACGCGCGGACGCACGCGAGGGCGACCTCCTTGTCGTGCGCCTCGGCGAAGGTCTGCCCGCAGAAGCGCGGGAAGGTCGGGAAGCAGAGGGACGCCTCGACGTGGTTGAGGTCCATGTCGGCGAGGCGCGCCCCGGGGTCCCAGCAGCCGCGCCGCATCTCCTCGCGGGTGATGCCCTCCAGGGTCATGTCGTCCCGGTCGAAGCCGACGGCGGCGATGTTCCGCTTGTACGGGAACTTCAGGTCCTCGTAGATCCACCAGTCGGCGGGGGGACCGGCCGGGTCCATGGTGATCTGGTACTTGCCGCCGACGTAGGCGAGCTCCCCGATCCCGGCCGTGAGCGCCTTGGGGCCGCGGTCGCGGTACTTCGCGGGGAGCCAGGTGTCGAACAGGTGGGCGGGTTCGATCACGTGGTCGTCGACGCTGATGATGCGGGGGAGTTCGGTGGTGGCGTGGGCCGGCTCCGCGGTGGTGCGGGCCGGCTCGGGAGCGATCCGGGGCGGTTCGGGAGCGATGCGGGGCGGTTCGGAAGTGATCCGGGGCGGTTCGGTCATGACCCCTCCACGTTTCTGATGGATCGTCAGATCCTGGTGGGGTCAGGCTAACGGCGAGGGTCTGGACCGACAAGGACCGGCCCCCTACGCTCTCCGCACGAACTGACACACCGTCAGCAATGGAGGACCCGGTGACCGCCACCGAAACCGCACAGGCCCTGGCGCTGAGCGAGTCCCGCACCCTCTGGGAGCTCGTCGAACGGCGCGCCGCCCTCACCCCCGACCGGCCCGTCCTCCTCCAGGAGGACCGCGTCCTCACCTTCGGCGGACTGCGCGAGCGCGCCGAGCGCTGCGCCGCCGGGCTGCACGCCATGGGCGTCCGCCCCGGCACCGTCGTCGCCTGGCAGCTCCCGACCCGCATCGAGACGGCGGTGCTGTCCTTCGCGCTCGCCCGCCTCGGAGCCGTACAGACCCCCGTCATCCCCTTCTACCGCGACAAGGAGGTCGGCTTCGCGCTGCGCGAGGCCGGGGCCGAGTTCTTCGCCGTGCCCGGCGTCTGGCGCAGCTTCGACCACACCGCGATGGCCGGACGGCTCGGCGCGCGCGGCGTCTTCCCGGCGTACCTCCCCGAGGACCTCCCCGACGGCGACCCGGCCGTCCTCCCCCCGCCGCCCGCCTCCGGCACCGACGTCCGCTGGATCTACTGGACCTCCGGCACCACCTCCGACCCCAAGGGCGTCCTGCACACCGACCGCTCGCTCCTCGCCGGCGGCGCCTGCCTCGCCCACGCCCTGCGCCTCACCGCCGAGGACGTCGGCTCCATGGCCTTCCCGTACGCGCACATCGCCGGGCCCGACTACACGGTCATGCTGCTGCTGTACGGCTTCCCCGCCGTCATGCTCGAACAGTTCGCGCTGCCCGGCTCGCTCGCCGAGTACCGCCGCCACGGCGTCACCGTCGCCGGCGGCTCCACCGCCTTCTACTCGATGTTCCTCGCCGAACAGCGCAAGAACCCCGGCGAACCCGTCATCCCCACCCTGCGGCTGCTCGCCGGCGGCGGCGCCCCCAAACCGCCCGAGGTCTACCACGCCGTCCGCAAGGAGCTGGGCTGCCAGCTCACCCACGGCTACGGCATGACCGAGGTCCCCATGATCACCATGGGCGACCCCGAGGACACCGCCGAGAACCTCGCCGGCACCGAGGGCCGGCCGCCCGCCGGCATGGAGGTCCGCGTCACCGCCGACGGCGAGATACGGCTCCGCGGCGAAGCCGTCTGCCGCGGCTACCTCGACCCCGCGCAGACCGCCGCTGCCTTCGACGAGGACGGCTTCCTCGTCACCGGCGACCTCGGCCGCCTCACCCCCACCGGCCACCTCGTCCTCACCGGCCGGCTGAAGGACGTCATCATCCGCAAAGGGGAGAACATCTCGGCCAAGGAGATCGAGGACCTCCTCCACGAACACCCGGCCGTCGGCGACGCCGCCGTCATCGGCCTGCCCGACCCCGAACGCGGCGAACGGGTCTGCGCTGTCGTCGAACAGCCCCCGGGCGCCCCGCCGCTCACCCTGGAGGAGCTGACCGGCTTCCTGCGCGCGGCCGGGCTCTCCGTCCACAAGCTGCCGGAACAGCTGGAGGTCGTCGACGCCCTGCCGCGCAACGAGACGCTGCGGAAGGTGCTGAAGTACAAGCTCAGGGAGCGGTTCGGGGCGGGGGGCTGACGGCGGGGGCCAAGGGGGCGGGGGCCGTCGGGGCGGGCGCCACCGGGGCCGGGGCGGGTGCCGTCGTGGCGGGTGCGGGTGCCGTCGGGGCCGACGGCTGGGCGGGGATCGCGGGGCCGCGGCCCGCCAGGGACGAGGGCACGTCCTCGTACACCTCGAAGAGGCGGATCACGCCGAGCGCGGCGAAGACCCGCGTCACGTGGGCGTGGTCCGCGCCCGGCTCGGGGAGGACCAGGCGCAGCCGGCCGCCGCAGGAGCGCAGCAGCCGGCGGGCGGCGACCAGCACGCCGACCCCGCTGGAGTCGCAGAACACGACCCCGGACAGGTCGACGACGAGGTCGTGACGGCCCGCCGCCACGGCGTCGTGGACCCGCCGCCGTATCCGGGGGGAGGTCACCAGGTCGAGCTCACCGCGCAGGCGCAGCACCGTCCATCCGCCGCGGTCGTCCTCGTGGGCCTCGATCGTCGTCACGGACGGGCGCCTTCCCAGGGGCACCGCGGCGAAACCCCTCTCGCGCGGTATGACGCTTTCCTTACCATCCGCCCCCGCGTCAAGGGCGCACTTGTGGCAAACAGACGTGCGCCGCCCGCCCTCGCACTACTTTGGAGTTCCGGACGAGGTTTTCCGGCCGCTCGGAGCTCCGGATTTCCGGTCTTCCGGATCTCCGGCCCCCGGACGGGGACGGACGGCGGGCGGACGGCGACAGCAGGCGGGGCGCGACAGGGAAAGCGAGAGGGTGGGGCTCGGATGGCGAACGACACACCGCCGCGCTGGGACCGCAGGATGCAGCAGCGGCTCGCACGCGGCGAGGCCGCGGCCCTCGGCGAGCTGTACGACCGCTACGCCTCCCTGGTCCACAGCCTCGCCCACCGCGTCCTCGACGACGACCAGGCCGCCGACCAGATCACCCGCGAGGTCTTCGGCTACATCTGGGAGAACCCCGACGCGTACGACCCCCGGCAGGGCAACCTCCGCTCCTGGGTGGCCCGGCTGACCCAGCGGCAGGCCGTGCACCGGCTGCGGCAGACCGAGGCCACGGCCTACGCCGAGACCGGCGTCGGCTCCGCCGAGGAGCTGGAGGCGAAGGTGCGCCGGGCCTCCGCCGCCGCCCGCGCCGACTACATCGTCACCTCCATGCCGGCCCCGCTCCGCAAGGCGCTCGAACTGGCGTACTTCCAGCGGCGGGACTACCGCCAGACCGCCGCGGACCTGTCCATCAGCCCCGAGGAGGCCCGGCGCCGGCTGCGGCTCGGCCTCCAGCTTCTCTCCACGGCCAACACACGCCCCCTCGACGGCCCGCCGGGCGGCTACGGGCGGGCGCTGCGACCGGGGCGAACGGCGAGGACGACCACCTCGCACGCGCCCCCTGGATACCGGGCCCCCGGGAGGCCGCCGACGACCTGCCGGACCCCGCCGGCGCGCCGCCGCCCCCGGAGCTCTCCCACACGGTGCTCAAGTCCCTCCTCGGGGCTTGGGCACTGTCGGCGTGTTCGGGCGCGGAGACCCGGGCCGTCGAGGACCACCTGACGGGGTGCGCGCCCTGCGCCGACGAGGCGCTGCGGCTGCGGGACGCCGTCACGCTGCTCCACGAGGACCGGGACCTGGACCTCGACCCGCTGCTGCGGTCCCGGGTCCTGGAGAACTGCCTCGGCCGCCGCCCCGCCCGCATCCCCGTGCCCGCGTGGGCCGTCCCGTACGACGCCGAGACCGCCCGGCTCGACGCGCTGCTGCGGGACATCGGCGAGGCCGAGTGGCACGCGCCGGTCCGGCTCAAGTGGTACGAGGACGAGCGCACCGTGCGGCGGAAGTCCACCGTCGCCGGGGTGATCGGCCACCTCCTCGCCGTCGACGGCCTCGTGTCCGGCGCGCTCGGCCTGGAGGACCCGCTCGGCCCCGACGTGCCCGAACTGAACCCGACCGAACGCACCGAAGCCTTCTGGGAAGCGCTGGACCGGCCGCCGAACCGGACCCTGCGGGCGCCCTGGCGGGAGCAGAGCCACGCCCTCGTCCGGACCGTGTCCTTCGCCGGACGCGGCATCGCGAACCTCACCGTCACCTACGGCGACTTCGCCCTGCCCCTCAAGGACGCGCTCCTCGAAAGGGCCTTCGAGTGCTGGCTGCACGCGGACGACATCGCGAACGCGGTGGCCTATCCGTACGCCCCGCCGAGCGGACCGCACCTGCACGGCATGATCGACCTCGCCGCGCGGCTCCTGCCGGCCGCCGTCGCCCACCGCCGCCGCGCCGGCCTCGCGGGCCCGCCCCGAGGACTCGTCACCGCGGGCGCGCCCGGCCGCTCCCTGCACCTGGAGGTCGAGGGCGCCGGCGGCGGCCACTGGTACATCGCGCTCGACTCCCCCGCGGCCCTCGGCTCCCCCGACCACAGCGTCGCCCAGGTCGCCATGGACGGCGTCGAGTTCTGCCAGCTCGTCGCCGGCCACATCACCCCCGAAGAAGCCGCCGCCGGCCAGGACGGCGACCGGGAAGCCATCCGGGACGTCCTCGCAGCAGCAGCCTCCCTGAGCCGCCTGTGAGCGCTGCACCCGTCGTCCCTGTGGGCAGGCGTCCCGCAGGGCGGGACGGGTGGGCACAGGGACGGCGCCCCTAGCCGGGCCGAGGCTTTCCGGGCCTGGACCCGCACCCGATGCACGGTGCACTTGGGATGCGGGTCCAGGCACGTAAGCGGAGGCACCCGCAGAAGGTGCCGTTCCGTCGTGCCCACCCGTTCCGCCCCGGCGGAACGACTGCCCACAACGAAACGGCGGAGCCGCCCCTCGCGGAACGAACGCCCGCAGCGGAACGGCGACGGCCCCCGGAAGGGGTTACGCGAAGACGACCGTGCGGCGGCCGTTGAGGAGGATGCGGCGCTCGGCGTGCCACTTGACCGCGCGGGCCAGCGCCTGGCACTCCACGTCGCGCCCGATCGCGACGAGCTGGTCGGGCGTCACCTCGTGGCCCACCCGCTCGACCTCCTGCTCGATGATCGGCCCCTCGTCGAGGTCCGCCGTCACGTAGTGCGCCGTCGCCCCGATGAGCTTCACGCCGCGGGCGTGCGCCTGGTGGTAGGGCTTGGCGCCCTTGAAGCTCGGCAGGAAGGAGTGGTGGATGTTGATGATCCGCCCGGACAGCTGCTTGCAGAGGTCGTCGGAGAGGACCTGCATGTAGCGCGCGAGGACGACCAGCTCGACGTTCTCCCGCTCGACGAGCTCCAGCAGCTCCGCCTCCGCCGCCGCCTTGGTGTCCTTGGTGACGGGGATGTGCCGGAAGGGGATGTCGTACGAGGCGGCGAGCTCGGCGAAGTCGGTGTGGTTGGAGACGACGGCGACGATCTCGACCGGCAGCGCCCCGATGGAGGACCGGAAGAGGAGGTCGTTGAGGCAGTGGCCGAACTTCGAGACCATCAGCACGACCCGCATGCGCTCGTCGGCGCGGTGGATCTGCCAGTCCATCTGGAAGGAGTCGCCCACCGCCGCGAAGCTCGCCCGCAGCTTCTCCACGGTCACCGGCGCCTCGGCCGAGAAGTGGACCCGCATGAAGAAGAGACCCGTGTCACGGTCTCCGAACTGCTGACTGTCCTCGATGTTGCATCCCGTGATGAAGAGGTAGCTCGACACGGCGTGCACGATGCCCTGCTTGTCCGGGCACGAGATGGTGAGGACGTACTGGTCGGTCATCGGAACAGCGTGCCACACCGGGCCGCCCGGCCCGTACCGCCGTCCGTCCACCGGACCCCGCGCCGCACCCCGGCCCGGCCTCCGGCCCGGCCCCGGATCCTCACGCGCGCGTGAGGATCCGCAGGACGTCCAGGGAGCGCGGCGCCGCGTCGGGGTCGTCCCCGTCGGCGACGGCGAGGCGGACGTGCGCCTCGCGGGCCGCGTGGACGGCCTCGGGCCAGCCGGGGTGCTCCAGGTAGGCGGAGACGGGCGCGTCGGGCCCGACCTGGTGGAGGATCCGCAGCACCCGGAGGACGGCGAGGTCGACGAGCTGGGCCTCCGCGGAGTCCCGGAAGATCGCGCCGACGTACTTCTCGGCGGACCAGTTGTCGAGCCAGGTGTCCTCGACGAGCCGGTAGACGGCGTCGGTGACGTCTCCGTACCCCTCCTGTCCGGCGAGCCAGACGGAGTGGTGGAACCCGGGATCGGAGAGCATGTGCAGCGCCGAGCGCACGTTCGCGCGCCAGCGCCACCACGGCATGTCGTTGAGCGGCATGCCGCCCATGGTGGAGGAGCGACGGCCGCGACGGGAAGAGTTCGCGGAACCGGGACCGGGGGCGGGACTGGACATCGTCCGATCGTACGGTTCACCACCGACAAGCGGACCCACACCCTCCCCTTAGGCCCCCGGGCCCCTGTAATTCACCTCCAGGTCACCCTCCGTTGAACGGCACACACTCCCGCGTTACCCGAGTGCCGGAAGTGTTCGTGTCCATGACCGGTAGGCGACTGCTTTCACTCCTCGCGTCCGTCACCGCCGCGGCGGCCGGCGCGTCGCTCCTCACCGGGTGTGGCGTGCTCCCTGGTGCCACGGGGGGCTCCAGGGAGCCCGTCACGGTGATGACCTGGGCACCCGACCAGACCCGCGCGACCAACATGCCCGGCATGCCCGCGATGGCCCAGGCGTACGCCCGCTGGGTGAACGCCCAGGGCGGCATCGACGGCCACGAACTGCGCGTCCTCACCTGCAACGAACAGAACACCCCCGCCGGCGCCGCCGGCTGCGCGCGCCGCGCGGTCCACGAGGGCGCGGTCGCCGTCGTGGGCTCGTACAGCCAGAACGGCCGCGCCTTCATGGCGCCCCTCGAAGCGGCCGGCATCCCGTACATCGGCGGTTACGGCATCACCGAGGACGAGTTCACCAGCCCCCTCTCGTACCCCGTCAACGGCGGTGTGGCCTCGCTCGTCGCCGGGCACGGCATGCAGCTCGCCGAGTCCTGCCGGAAGGTGTCCCTGGTCCGTCCGGACACCCTCGCGGGCGACCAGCTGACCAAGCTCCTCGACTCGGGCCTGAAGCGGGCCAGCAAGCGCGGCGCCGTCGACATCCCGGCCGTCGAGGACGCCACCGAGTACACCGCCCAGGCCGCCCGCGCCAAGGAGAGGGCCGGTTCCGACGGCGGCTGCGTGGCCGCCGTGCTCGGCGAGCGCACCCAGACCTTCTTCGACTCCTTCAGGCGGCTCCCCGGCTCCTCCGGCGGCGCGCAGGCGGCCGACGAAGGCAGCGGTGGCGGCGAGGACGCGAACGGCTCGAAGGGCTCGAAGGCCGCGCGGGGCGTCCGGATCTCGTCCGTCCTCGGCAGTGTCGGCCAGCCCCTCATCGACCGCACCGGCGGCGCCCGCAGCCCCTTCGAGGGCGCGTACGTCACCGGCTGGTACCCGGAGGCCGACGACAAGAGCTGGGCCCCGATGCGGAAGGTCATCCAGGAACAGGCCTTCGCCGACAACCGCGTCGACCCGACCGACGCCGGCGTCCAGACCACCTGGATCGCCTACACGGTCTTCCGCCAGGTCGTCGAGTCCCTCCACACCGACAAGATCACCGCCGCCCGCCTCTCCGAAGCCCTCGACCGGGGCGCCCGCGTCGACACCGGCGGCCTCACCCCGCCGCTGCGCTGGATGTACGAGGACCTGCTCGGCGCCTCGGACTTCCCCCGGATCGTCAACCGCCAGGTGACCTTCCAGGTCGTCAGGAAGGGCCGCCTGGTGGCCCAGAAGCCGGGCTTCGTCGACGTGGGCGCGACGGTCGGCGCCGCCGGCTGACGGGATCCTGGATCCAGGATCCGCCATATCGGATCCAAGATCCGAAATCTTGGATCCCGGATCTTGGATCCCGGATCCAAGACCCGAAATCCTGGATCCCGTCCCCTACAGCTGGGTGGCGGACCGCTTCGACAGCCCGTACTTCTCGGCGGTCGGGTTCCACAACCCGGCCGCCTCCTTCTTCGCCTGGGTCGCCTCGACGCTCTTGTCGTTGGCGGCCTTGAGGCGGTTGGTGGTCTTGGCGTGGCCGCCCTTGCAGGCGTTCTTGGCCTTCATCTGGTCGGCCCAGCCGGCGTAGTGGTCGTCGGCCGCGGCGGACGCCTGCCACGCGCGGGTGAGGGCGGCGGTCAGCCCGCCGTGGTTCGGGAGCTTGTCGACGCCGAGCGACTGGAGCTTGGTCACCAGGCCCCGGCGCTGCTCGGCCGCGCCGCGCAGGTCGGCCGCGGCCTTGTCGAGGTTCTTGCACTGCTTGATCGACTCGACGGAGCTGATCACCGCGTCCCGGCTGTCGTTGCTGGTGGCGAGCAGCTTGTCCAGCTCCTTCGCCTGCGGCTCGGCCGGGTCGTCCTTCTTCTCCGGCGCCTCGGAGGCGCCCTCGCTCGGCGCCGGGGCCTGGGAGCTGGGGGCCGCGCTCGGGCCGGCCTGCTGCTCCTTCTTCTCGTCGCCGCCGCTGAGCAGGCCGCCGACGACGAGGCCGACGACCGCGCAGCCGACGACGACGGCCGCGATCAGCGCGACCGGCGACTTGCGGCGCGGCGCCTCGGGCTCGTCGTCGTAGTAGTAGCCGTCCTGCTGGGCACTGCCGGGCGCCTGGTAGCCGCCGCCCCCGCCCTGGTAGCCGTACTGCTGCGGGGGCTGGGGCTGCTGGTGCTGCGGGGGGTACGGGGCGGGGGCGGGCTGTCGGTACGCCGGCGGCGCGGGCTGCTGCTGGGGCGCCGAGTCCCGGAACAGGCTGTCGAACTCGGCGGGCGGCTGCGTCTGCCCGGGCACCGGACCGCCGGGCATCCCGCCACCGGACATGCCACCGCCGGACATGCCGCCGGGCATCCCACCGCCCGGCACCGGACCGCCGGGCACGGGGCCGCCCGGTACGGGGGCGATGTACTGGGTCGCGTCCGAGGCTCCGGCGGGCGCGGGCTGCTGCGGCAGCCGGCCGGTGCCCAGGAACTGCGTGTGGCCGCCGTCGCCGGGACCGGCCTGCGGCGGCACCGGCGCGATGTGCTGGGTCGCCTGCATGTCCGCGACCGGCGGCGGATAGCCGTACCCGGCGGGCGGGCCCACCGGCGGTATGTGCTGGGTGGCCTGCATGTCGGCAGCCCCGTGGGCGGCGACCGGCGGCGGGTAGCCGTACCCGGCCGGCGGACCGGCCGGCGGCATCGCTCCCGGGGCGGGCTGCGGCGGCACGGGGGGCAGGTACTGCGTGGCCTGGAAGTCACCGGCGGCCGGCGCCTCCGGGGGCAGCGGCTGGGCGGGCGGCAGCGGCTGCCCGCCCGGCTGGGGCTGGGCGCCGCCGGGCCCCCAGGCACCGCCCCACGCCTGCGCGCCCCCCTGCTCCGGACCCTGTCCGTTCTGCGTCACCGGGACTCCCACTGCTCTACCTACGGAACCGTCGGCTCACGCTACCGGGTACGTCCACGGCTCCGCACACACGTGTGAGCCCGCTAACACCCTCGGGCCGCGTCTTCCGGGCGGGTCCGGAAGACGCCGGGCCCTCCGGCCGTCCGCTCAGGCCGCCTGCACCTCCAGGCGCGCCTCGAACTCCCGGACCACCGCCTCGCCCGCGAAGGGCTCCAGGCGGTCCCTCAGGTCCTCCAGGTACTCCGCGCCCCGCGACGACCGCAGGGTGCCGAGCAGTTCCAGCGCGCGCGTGCCCGTCCGGCACGCCTCCTCGATCTCCCGCTGCTGCACCTGTGCCGCCGCGAGCAGCGCGAGTCCGATGGCCCGGCGCCGCACCCGGCCCTCCGGATGTCCCGCCAGGGCCTCCTCGGCCGCGAGGGCCGCCGCCTCCGCGCGCCCCAGGTCCCGGTAGCAGTGGGCCAGTTCGTCCGCGAGGTACGCCCCGTCGAAGTGGGCGATCCACACCGGGTCGTCGCCGGCCTCCGGGTCGGCCGCCTCCAGCGCGCGTACGGCCCGGCCCGCCGCGTACTCGAAGGCGGGCGAGTCCCCGACCAGCGCGTGCCCGCGCGCCTCCGCCGCCAGGAACATCGCCTCGGCCCGCGGCGGCACCCGGCCCCGCGTGCCCTCCTGCGCGGCCCGCGCCAACTGCGCGATCTCCCGCGGGTTCCCGAGCTCCGCCGCGAGGTGGCTCATCGACGCGGCCAGCACGTAGCCCCCGTACCCCCGGTCCCCGGCCGCCTGCGCGAGCCGCAGCGCCTGGATGTAGTACCGCTGGGCCAGGCCCGGTTCGCCGGTGTCCACCGCCATGTAGCCCGCCAGTTCGGTCAGTCGGGCCGCCGCCCCGAACAACTCCCGCCCCACGGCCTCCCGGTAGGAGCCCGACAGCATCCCGGACACCACGCCGTCGAGGTAGTGGACCACCACCGGGCGCACGTGCCCGCTGCCGAAGCGCCGGTCGAGCTCGACGAGGGCCGCCGTCGTCTCCCGTACGGCCGCCACGTCCGAGCGGCCCACCCGGGACCCGGTCGACCGCGCCACCTGCGCGTCCGCGCCGGTGATCAGCCAGTCCCTGGTGGGCTCCACCAGCGCGGAGGCGGCGACCGAGGAGCCGGTCAGGAAGTCGCGGCGCCCCACGTCGCTCCGGTACAGCTCGCAGACCTGCTCGATCGCGCCGGGCACGGTCGGTGCGAAGTGGAGGCCGACGCCCGCCGCCAGGTTCCGGCCGCCGGCCATCCCCACGTCCTCGATGGTCACCGCCCGCCCCAGCTTGCGGCCCAGGGCCTCGGCGATGACGCCGGGCGCCCGGCCGCGCGGCTGCTGGCCGCGCAGCCAGCGCGCCACCGACGTCTTGTCGTACCGCAGGTCGAGGCCGCGCTCCGCGCCGACCATGTTGACCCTGCGGGCGAGGCCCGCGTTGGAACACGCGGCCTCCTGGATGAGCGCCTGGAGCCGTTCGTTGGGCTGTCGTGGCACGAGTGGCCTGGCTGCCATGAGTGGAACCCCCAGACGGGAGAGGTACGGACACGGGTGGATCATTGCCCTGTGAATATCCGGTCAATGCCGATGTGAACACGCGAAACCGGACACGTCTGACCGTGACCGGCGCGCCCGTCCCCCGCCCCTTCCGTACCCCTCCCCGCTCGCCGCACCTCCGCGCGCCCCCGCGCGTGCACCCATGCGCCCCGCATGCAGGATCGATGCCTCACTCCCGGCGCCGCCGCGCCCGTAACCCCAGGTGACGGGCGCAGTTGTCTTGACCGTGGATGAGAGCATCGGAGTCACGACGGAAGCCGCACAGATCCCCAAGCAGCGGGGGGAGCAGCTGCTCGACAGCGCCGTGCGCTATGCGGAAGAGCGGCACTGGGACGTGTTCCCCGGGACCTGGCTGGAAGCCGTCGAAGGGCGGGAGCGGTGCTCCTGCGGCACCGACGACTGCCCCCTGCCGGGCGCTCACGCCATGAAACCCGACTGGGCGACGCTGGCGACCGGGAGCGCGGTCGGCGCCCGGCGCATGTGGTCGAAGCAGCCGAAGTCGTCGATCCTGCTCCCCACCGGCCGCACCTTCGACGCCATCGAGGTGCCCGAGGCGGCCGGTTTCCTCGCGCTGGCCCGCATGGAGCGCATGGAGCTGACGCTGGGTCCCGTGACCTGCACCCCGGACCGCCGGATGTTCTTCTTCGTGCTGCCGGGCGCCTCCGCGAAGGTCCCCGACCTGATCCGCAAGCTCGGCTGGGCCCCGGCCGCGCTCGACCTCGCCACGCGCGGGGAGGGGCATTACGTGGCGGCGCCGCCCACCCGGGTCGGCGGCCGGGGCGCGGTCCAGTGGGCCCGCCGCCCCACGCCCGCCAACCGCTGGCTGCCCGACGCGGAGGAGCTGATCAGCGCCCTGGCGTACGCGTGCGGGCGCGAGGCGGCGGAATCACGGGCCCGGCAGCAGTGAGCCCGGCGCCGCCGGGTCCGGCGTCCGTGGCCCGGGGCTTCGGGAGGTCTCCCCTTTAGGGTGGCCCGAAAGGCGCGAAGAGCGCCGTACGGGGACAACCGAAGGGTTGACGGACCATGCCTGACCAGGCATCTGACGGAATGTTCGACACCGCGGGCGCCGCGCCGGAGGATCCCGGCGCGGCGCCCGCGGTGCGCGTGGAGGGGCTGTGGAAGCGGTTCGGGCAGCAGATCGCGGTCCACGGGATCGATCTGGTGCTGCCCGCGGGGAAGTTCATCGGGCTCGTGGGGCCCAACGGCGCCGGCAAGACCACCACCCTGTCCATGGTGACCGGGCTGCTGCGGCCGGACTCGGGGCGGATCCTCGTCGCCGGGCACGACGTGTGGAGCGATCCGGAGTCGGTCGCCCGGGTGAAGGCGCGGATCGGCATCCTGCCGGAGGGGCTGCGGCTCTTCGAGCGGCTCTCGGGACGTGAACTCCTCGCGTACACCGGAAGGTTGCGGGGGCTGCCGGGGGCTGAGGTCGACAAGCGGGCCACCCAGCTCCTCGACGTGCTGGACCTGGCCGGTTCGCAGCACAAGCTGGTCGTCGACTACTCGACCGGCATGCGGAAGAAGATCGGTCTGGCGGCGGCACTGCTGCACAACCCGGACGTGCTCTTCCTCGACGAGCCCTTCGAGGGCGTCGACCCGGTGTCGGCGCAGACCATCCGGGGCGTCCTGGAGCGGTACACCGGCTCGGGCGCGACGGTCGTCTTCTCCAGCCACGTGATGGAGCTGGTGGAGTCGCTGTGCGACTGGGTCGCGGTGATGGCGGGCGGGCGGATCCGCGCCCAGGGTCCGCTGGCGGAGGTGAAGGGCTCGGCGGCCACCCTCCAGGAGGCGTTCCTGGAGCTGGTGGGCGCGGGCGACCGGGCGGCCGCGGGCGACTCGCTGGACTGGCTGGGCGGCGCCCGGGGTGAGCGCCCGTGAGCGCCGCGGCCGACGGGCCGTCGCTCACGCCGGTCTTCGTGCGCCTGAAGCTGTCGCTGATGCGGAACGGGCTGCGGCAGTCGGGCGGGCGGACGGTCGCCTTCGTCGCCTCCCTGGTCGTCGTGCTGCTGATCGCCGCCCTCATGGTGCTGGGTTTCCTGCTGCTGCGGGGGCACGGGGCGGCCGGGGCGGTGGCGGTGCTCACGGTCGGGGTCTTCGGCCTCGGCTGGGCGGTGATGCCGCTGTTCCTGCCGAGCGGCGACGAGACGATGGACCCCTCGCGGCTCGTGATGCTGCCGCTGCGGCCGCAGCCGCTGGTCCGGGCGCTGCTCGTGGCCTCCCTCGTCGGGATCGGGCCGCTGTTCACGCTCTGCCTCGCGGCCGGCGCCGTCACCGCCGTGGCGCACGGGGCGGCGGCGACGGTCTTCGCGGTGCTCGCGGTGCCGCTGGTGCTGCTGGTGTGCGTGGCGCTGTCGCGGGCCGTCGCGACGGCGAACGTGCGGCTGCTGACCTCCCGCAAGGGCCGGGACATGGCCCTGCTGAGCGGCCTGGTGATCGCGCTGGGCATCCAGGCGGTCAACTTCGGCGCCCAGGCGCTGGGCCGGGCCGAGGACCTGTCGGTGCTCGACACGGTGGCGTCCGTGGTGGGCTGGCTGCCGCCGGCCTCCGCGGTGGCTGCGGTGCGGTCGGCGGCGGACGGTGACGCGGTGGTCGCCGCGGCCCGGCTCGCCGTGTCCGTGGTGGCGCTCGTGGTGCTGCTGTGGTGGTGGCGGCGGAGCCTGGTGCGGCTGATGGTGGAGCCGGACGGTTCCACGGTCGGCGCGGCGCCGGAGTCCGTACGGGACCCGGCCGAGGGGCGCGGCCTGTTGGCCCGGCTGCTGCCCGGGGGCCGTACGGGCGCGGTGATGGAACGTTGCTTCCGCTATATCTGGCGCGACCCTAAGACGAAGGCCGCGTGGGTGTCGGCGCTGGCGGTCGGCGCGCTCGTGCCGATGTTCAACGCCTTCCAGGAAGCCGGTTCGGTCTACTGGGCGTGCTTCGCGTCGGGGATGCTGGGCGTGCAGATGTTCAACCAGTTCGGGCAGGACTCGTCGGCGTTCTGGATGGTGGCGCAGACCATCTCGACCCCGGCGGACGCGTACGCGGAACTGCGCGACCGGGCGTACGTGCTGATCGCGATCACCGTGCCCTTCACGGTCCTGGTGGCCGTGGCCACCGGCCTCGTCACGGGCGGCTGGTCCCAGCTCCCCGAGGTGTTCGGCCTGGCCTTCGCCCTGCTCGGCGCGATGCTGGCGCTGGGCGTCGTCGCGTCGGTGCGCTACCCGTATGCCGTCCCGCAGGACTCCCGGCGGAACGTGGCGCCCGGCCAGGGCGGCATGGCCGTCGCCGCGATCTTCGGCGGCATGTTCGGCGGCCCGCTGCTGTGCGCGCCGCTGATCGCCCTCCTGGTCTGGCTCCGCGTCGCCGGCCACCACGACCTGCTGTGGCTCCTGCTGCCGCTGGGCGTGACGTACGGCGCGCTGCTCCTGTGGGCCGCCCTGAAGGCCATGGCGGGCCCGATGCTGAAGCGGCTCCCGGAGATCCTGGCGGCGGTCAGCAAGGGCTGACCGCCGCCCCGGCCTGCCGGTGGGCCGGTGGGCCGACGAGTCGGCGGGTCGGCGGGTCGGCGGGTCGGGTCAGCGGAACTCGTGGGTGACGGTGATCGGCCCGACGAGGTGGGCGTTGAACGCGTCCAGCTCGTCGGCCGGCACCCACAGCTCCAGGATCGTCCGCCCGCCGGCCTGCCGCACCGGGTAACGGGCGAGGAAGGCGGAGTCGACCTCGAAGCGGGTGACGTAGCCGACGCCGCTGTGCTTCACGTTCCAGTCGCGGGCGATGCGGATCGCGTAGTCCTCGTTCAGGACCGGATAGAAGATCGGCTGCTCCGGCAGCCGCGCCGGCCAGGTCCGCCAGCCCGACTCCCGCACGAGCGCGAGCTCCTCGGGGCCGGTGGGGCGCCAGAGGGTCGTCGTCGCCGTCGCCGTCGGAGAGGTCTCGGTGCTGGTCATGTCGGAGACGGTAACGAGGCCGGCAAGACGGCTGCCAGAGGTTTTCCACAGCCCCTTGTCCACAGGGGTGCGGAGGGCGCGGCGGCAGCCGTAATCTCACGGCATGTCCCACCTCCTTCCTCCCGAAGTGGCCGCCTTCGTCGCCGACGCGGCCCGTCTTCCCCTGGCCGCGCTCCAGGACATCCGGCACGCCACGGCCGTGGCGGTCTCCTCCGGCGCCTACGACCTGAAGGCCGTCCCGAAGCTCGACGCGGCCCGCTTCTCCGCCCTCGACAAGCTGGTCCGGGACGCCTTCCTGCCGCGCGCGGAGGAGCTGAGAACCTCCCGGCCCGGCGGGGCCCTGTCCTCCGCCATCGGCCGGACCACGATGACCGCCCAGGCCGTCTGGAAGCGCGACCGCCTCACCCCCGAGCAGTACGCCATGCTCACCGACGCCTTCCCGCCCCACGGGGTCACCGTGCCGCCCCGGTAGGCGGACCCGCCGTTCAGAGCCGCTGCCGCAGCCAGGACGGAGCGGGGTTGGTGTGGTGGCGGCCGTCGACGAGGACGGTCGGGACGGTCTCGTTGCCGTCGTTCGCGGCGCGTACGGCTGCGGCGGCTTCGGGGTCGCGCCAGATGTCCACCCAGTGCGCCCGGTGCGCGCGGGAGCCGAGCCGGGTCCGCAGCCTCATGCAGTAGGCGCAGCCGGGCCGCCAGTAGACGACCGGCCGGCCGTCGGCGGCGCTGCGGCGCATGGCCTCGGCATGGGTGAGCGAACGGGGGAAGAGGAGAGGGGAGTTGACGAAGGCGAGGAGGAGGAAGGCGGCGAGGACGAGCAGGCCGGTGAGCGGGCTGCCGTCCGCCGCGCGACTCCCCCCGCCGAGCAGGCCGACGAGGATCAGGAGGACGGGGAGGAGCCAGGCTCGTATCACCGGGTCAGGGTAAGGGGTCGTGCCTGGCGGGCGGGCGGTTCGGGGAGGGGCGGGGCGGGGCGGGGCGGGGCGGGGGGGAACAGGCGGGCGGGCCGATCCGAGACGGTTCGGGACGGCCGGAGCCCCTGGTGACGGCCGCGTACGTCGCGCGACCGCAGGCCGAGGGCCGGGGGCGGGGCTTCACGAGGTGGCGGGCGCCGGGCCGTCGAGGGCCGACCAGGTGCGGTCGGGGTGGGCGGCGAAGGCGTCCGCGACGCGGGTGCGCCAGGTCGGGCGTTCGGGGCGCGGCGGCGGCTGGGCCCCCGGGGCGGCCTTCCGGGCGGTCTCGCGGCGGCAGGGAGCGCAATGGGTCTCGTCGCCGAGCGGGCGGAAGGCGTGCGGCTCCCCCGGCCCCGCGCAGTCGACGAGCGCGCCGGGTGCGGGGCGGGGGGCCTCCCCGAGCGGGGGTTCCGTCCGCTCCTGCGGGAGCTTCTCCGTCAGGCGGTGCCGGAGGAACCCCACCGCCGAGTGGACGCCGGTGCGGGGCAGGTGGGCCGTCAGCGCGTGCCGGAGGTCGTCGGGTGTGATCCCGCGCCTGAGCCATTCCGCCGCCATCGCGGCGAGCCCGCGCGCCTCGCGGACCCCGAGGAGCAGGTCGCGGTGTTCGCGGCGGAGGGAGAGCAGGAGGTGTTCGGCCTGGGCGAGCCGGGGGTCTGCGGGAGCGGGTGACTCGGCGGCAGTTGGCTCGGGGGCGGAGGACTCGGGGGCGGGTGATTTGGGGGCGGGTGGCACGGGTGCCTCACCCTCGTCCTCGCCCTCGCTCCCATCCCCGTTCTCCTTTTGCCGGGAGGGCGTTCGCGGGGGTTCTTCGGTGGGTGGGTGGGGGGTGTTCTTCTTCTCCCCGTCTTCTTCCTGGGGAGAGTCACCGGGCTCCGGTGGGGTCGGTCCGCCGACCATCGGTTCGCGCACGGTCGGTGACCGGTCGCCGTCGCGCACCCCCGCCGCCTCCTCGCGCCCGAGGGGGATGTTCGCGAGGAGCTGTTCGGTGATCCAGCGGCCCCTGTCGCCCTGCCACCGCCACTCGTGCAGATATCCGCACGCGGCGAGGCATTCCTTCGCCTTCTGGTACGCCCGGGGCTTCATGCCCAGGTCGACGGCGTGCTCACCCAGGGGTTTGGCGGTGGCCGCGCTCTCGGGGAGTCCCTGGACGTGGAGGACGAGGATCTTCGCGTCGCTCGTCAGCCGGCGGTTCCGGATGACACTGTGCGCGGCCTTCGTGTACGCCGAAACCGGCGCGATAGCATGCCGAAGCATTTCTGGTGGACCTCTGTCTTCCACTGGTGATGAAGGCCCTCGGTTAGGTGTTGGCGCACCGCCGGGGGCCGCTCCTTTTACGGAGCGTGACGTTTCCGTCACCGTAGCGCAGACTCCACCGCCCGATGCAACAACTCTCCCTCCACGAACGGATCTTCGAGCGTCGGGAGAGACCTCCAGCCCAGCGGCCACGTCGTCCCGCCGAACGCGGGGATCCCGACGTACGACTCGCTCCGGCCGCCCCCGTACAGCGCCCGCGTCGGCGCCGGCCACGAGAAGGCGGCGGCCGTGCCCGGTGCCAGCAGGAAGTAGACGTTCCGCTCCCGCGTGGCCTCCCGCACGATCGGCCCCGCCTGGAATCCCGTGAACGCCATGAGGTCGTACGCGACCTCCTCCCCCAGGTACCCGCCGATCCGCACGGCGTCGAAGTGCACGCCCGCGAGCCGTAGGGCGTGACCGGATGCGGGGACCCAGGAGGGGGCGGTGACAAGCGACTTGCTCAGATTCATGCGACCAGCTTTGTGGGCGTGGTCTGCTGTTTCCAGGGACACAGTGAGGTTGTGCAGGACTGTGCACTCGGGAAGGCGGGGTGTGAACGAGAAGACCGAACAGGGCGTCGGTGCCGCGAAAACCTTCGGGATGATGCTGCGGTTCTATCGCGAGCGGGCCAAGCTCTCTCAGGAGGCCGTGGGCAAGGCGACCGGCTATTCCAAGTCCCAGGTGGCCATGATCGAGCGTGGGCTGCGCCATCCGAAGGGCGAATTCGTGCCGATCGTGGATCCACTGCTGGGTGCACAAGGTGCACTGCTGAAGCTTGCGGAGCAAGTCGTCACGAGTGGTGTCGCGGCCTGGTTCGAGGACTATCTGGAGGAGGAGAAGAAAGCCGTCGGCATCCACAAGTACGACTGCCATCTGATCCCTGGGCTGCTCCAGACCCATGAGTATGCCCGGGCCGTCTTCCACAGCGCCGTCCCGCCCATGGAGGACGACGACATAGACGTGCATGTCGCGGCTCGGATCAAGCGACAGGAGTTGTTCTTCCGGAAGCCCGCCCCCTTGGTGACCTTCGTACTGGAGCAATCCGCCCTCACCAAGCCACTCGGCGGCCCCGAGGTGCTGCGGAAGAACCTGCTGCACGTACGCGAGTACGCGGATCTCCGCAACGTGAGCATCCAGGTCATGCCTGGCGGCCAGTGGACCCACGCCGGGCTGAGTGGCTCTTTCACGGTCCTGGAGACCAACGAGCACCGCGGCCGCCTCATCTATGTGGAGGGCCAGGTCGGACGATACTTTGTGACCGAACCGCCGGACGTGGCAGTCGTCGCCGCTCGCTACAGCGAGTTGAGGGCCCAGTCCCTCACCCCGGAGGACTCCGCACGACTCATCGAGAAGATGGCACAGGAACTGTGAGCACTGATCTCAAGTGGTTCAAGAGCAGCTACAGCAGCGAACAGGGCGGTGACTGCGTCGAGGTCGCCACCGGTGTGCACCTTGTGCACGTCCGGGACTCCAAGGACACCGCCCTGCCCTCCCTCTCCGTCTCGCCCTCCGCCTGGGACGCCTTTCTCCAGCGCGTGAAGTAGCCGGCGGGCAGCGCACAGGGCCTCCACCCCAGGTCGGGGTGGAGGCCCTTCTCGTGCGCGGTGGATCAGAAGTTGCCGTTCAGGTCGGCCCAGTCCGCGTAGGGGGCGGCGATGCCGGGCTGGAAGCCGGGCGTGGCCTTGCCGAGGTAGTCGGTCTCGACGCCGGCGCGGGTGATGGCGACGAGGTCGTTGTTGCCGTCCGCGCTGTAGTCGCCGTTCGCGAGGAAGGAGGACATGCCGCTCCAGCCGCCGCCGATGAGGACGCGGCTGCCGAGGGCGCTGGGCTTGCCCGGGTACAGGTACAGGCGGCCGGAGGACGTCTCGCGGCCGAGGAGGTCGGCCTTGCCGTCCTTGTTCATGTCGCCGAAGCCGATCAGGGCGTTCATGCCGTTCCAGCCGCCCGCGCCGATCAGCACGCGGCTGCCGAGGCCGGGGGTGGTGCCGCCCTTGCCCGGGTACATCCACAGCTTGCCGGTGGACTTCTCGACGGCGAGGAGGTCGGAGAGGCTGTCGCCGTTCATGTCGCCGAAGGCGGTGAGCTGGGTCATGGCGTTCCAGCCGCCCGCGCCGATCAGCAGACGGGTGCCGAAGCCGGGGGTGGTGCCCTTGCCCGGGTACAGCCACAGCTTGCCGGTGGCGCCCTCGCGGGCGATCACGTCCTCCTTGCCGTCGCCGGTGAAGTCACCGTGGCGGGTGAGGGCGCTCATGGCGTTCCAGCCGCCGGCGCCGATCAGCTTGCCGGTGCCGTCGCCGGGCAGGAACCACAGGCGGCCGGCCTTGTCGCGGGTGAGGACGTCCGCCGTCCTGTCGGCGTTGAAGTCGCCGAAGGAGGGGGCGGTGGCCTGCGGGTCGGCGTGCCACTCCGGGTACGCGTCGAGGCCGGTGCACTCGCGCTCGGTGGCGACGAGGCGCAGCGAGCTGACCGAGGTGCTGCCGGGGCCGCCCCACTCGGTGCCGGACGGGTTCGGGTCGATCTGCCAGACGTCGCCCGCGTAACCGTAGTTCGGGTCGTTGTGGAGGCAGGCGAACTTGTTGGTGCGGTTGGAGACCGAGCGGAACTGGTTGTCCCAGGCTCCGAGCGTCGCGACGCTCACGTTGGTCTTGTACATGGTGCCGGTGGCGTTGTCCGTCTTCCAGGCACAGAAGTAGCCCGACGGGCAGTCGCTCGCCGCCGCCTGGGCGGGCGCCGCGCCCGCGCCCAGGACGCCGAGCGTGGTGAGGCCGAGGGCCGTGGCCGTGGCGGCCAGGCGTCGGCGCAGAGTGGTGCGCATGTGCTGTGTTCCCTCCGAAATGAACGGCGCGGAGACGTCGGTGGGGGGATCGCTCGACGCGCCGTGGCACGGAAATGTACCCCGTCGCGGAGAGAGGTCCGCCAGGGGGGTGGGGGGAGGGAGGGAAGGGGGCGCCCCCGGTCCCTCCGGGGGCGCGGGGGAGGGAGCCGGGGGCGTCGGGGAGGTGTCAGAAGACGGTGTCCATGTCGTTCCAGGTGCGGTCCCGGCCATCCCAGTACCCGGGGTGGAAGGTGCCGTTCCCCTTGCCCAGGTAGACCATGAGGCAGCCGGAGTAGGAGCAGTCGGTGCTCCGGAAGGCGCTGTTGCTGAGGGCGATGAAGTCGTTGACGCCGTCGAGGCCGCTGTCGCCGACGCCGACGAGGCGCGCCATCGCGTTCCAGCCCCCGCCGAGGAGGACGCGGGAGCCGAGGGCGCCGGTCCTGCCGGGGTACAGGTACAGCTTGCCGGTGGCGGGGTGGCGGGCGAGGAGGTCGGCCTTGCCGTCGCCGGTGACGTCGCCGGGGGCGGTGAGGGCGTCCATGGCGGTCCAGCCGCCCGTGCCGATCAGCTTGCGCGCGCCGAAGGTGCCGGAGGTCGTACCGGTGCCCGGGTACAGCCACAGCTTGCCGGTGGACTTCTCGACGGCGAGGAGGTCGGCGCGGTTGTCGCCGGTCAGGTCGCCGAGGGCGGTGATGCGGGTGAGGGCGTTCCAGCCGCCGGTGCCGACGAGCCTGCGGGTGCCGAGCGTTCCGGAGGCCGTACCGGTGCCGGGGTAGAGCCACAGCTTGCCGGTGGACGCCTCGCGGGCGATCACGTCCTCCTTGCCGTCGCCGGTGAAGTCGCCGTGGCGGGTGAGCGCGTTCATCGCGTTCCAGCCGCCGCCGATCAGCTTGCCGGTGCCGTCGCCGGGCAGGAACCACAGGCGGCCGACCTCGTCGCGGGCGAGGAGGTCGGCCTCGTCGTCGCCATTGAGATTGGCGAAGGACGAACGGCCGGCCGGGTTCGGCTCCGCCTCCCACGTCGGGTACGCGGGGCCGTAGCACTCGCGCTCGGTCGGGACGAACTTCAGCGAGCTGACCGACTTGCCGATGTAGCCCCACTCGGTGCCGGCCGGGTCGGGCGCCTGCGAGCCGATGCTCCAGTACGAGGTTTTGTAGCCGGGCTCGTCGTACGCGCAGACCCACTGGGTGGTGCGGTTGGAGACGGCGTTGATCTGGCCGTCCCAGGCGCCGAGCGTCGACATGCTCCCGGTGAGCTTGAGCATCTCGCCGGTGGCGTGGTCGGTCTTCCAGGCGCAGAAGTAGCCCTTCGGGCAGTCGCTCGGGGCCGCCTGCGCCGGGGCGGCGGCCGGGCCGAGCGCGGTCAGGGCGGTGAGCGCGGTCAGGGCCGTGAGCACGGCGAGCCCGCGCGCGGCGGGCCGGACGGCCTGGGCCGCCGGGGCCCGGCTGTCGGCCTGGGTGTCGGCCTGGGCGTGGGCTCCGGCCCGGACGGTGGCGCGGGGCGCCGGACCGCGGCGGTGCGGTCGGAACAGCAGAGACATGTGTGGATTCCCCTCCGAGTACGGCGCGGAGCCGGGCCCCTGGGCCCTTCCTCTCGACACGCCGTGGGAGGGACCGTACCGCGTGGGGCGCGGGGGGCCCACAGGGGGCCCGCGAGAGGCCCGACCTGCGGCGATCGGCCCGGCCCGATGGCGGTCGGACCGGCCGGCGACGGTCGGGTCAGCCCGCGGTCGGGTCCGCGTCGCGCATGCCGGGGAAGCCGTAGCCCTCCGTCTCGTCCCAGTCGACGTCGAGGTCGTCCATGTGGACGTGCCACCGTGCGTCCGGCAGCGCCCGGCGCAGTTCGGTCACCGCGTCCAGGACGTGGACCATGACGGGCACCACCCGGTCCGGGTCGAAGGGCAGCTTCGTGGAGCCCGCCAGGATCCCGTCCGGTTCGCCGCCGCCGTCCCCGTAGAGGTGGAGGCTCTCCTCGTCCTCGTACGGGAACGCGGCCAGGTGCCCGGCGGCGACGCGCTCGACGGCCGCCGTCTCGGCCTCCGTCAGGGGGTACGGGCGGTGGGCGGAGTAGTACAGGGAGACGCTCATGGGACGGACGGTACGGGAGGGGTACGACAGCGGGCGGGGCGGCGAGGGGCGGCGCTCCGTGGGCGGCCCGGGAGTGTCAGGTGGTCAGGGCGCCGGTCAGGAAGGGGGTGACCGCTTCCGCCCACGCCTCCGGGTGGGTGTAGTGGAGGAGGTGACCGGCATCGGGGATCTCCGCGTACGCCCCGCGGGGGAGGACGCGGACCATCTCCTGGGCCTCGGCGCGGCCCAGTTCGCCGTCGAGGCCGCGGACGACCAGGGTGGGGCAGCGGACCTGGGCGAGGGAGTCCCAGTGGGCGTCGTGCACCCAGGTCTCGCGGGAGGTGAGCATCTGGGCGGGGTCGAAGACGGGGTGCCAGCCGTCCGGGCGCTCGGTCATCACCTCGGCGAAGAAGGCGCCCCGCGCCGGGTTCGGCGTCTCGACCCACGGGTCCTCCGCGCCGAACCAGCGGTGGACGGCCTCCGGCGACGGGAAGGGCGCGGGCCAGCCGGCGAACCAGTCCTGCCAGGCGCGCTGCGAGGCCGCGCCGAGCGCGGACGCCCGCATGTCGCAGATGACCAGGGCGCCGACCAGGTCCGGGCGTTCGGCGGCCAGCTGCCAGGCGGTGAGCGCGCCCATGGAGTGGCCGACGAGGGTGACGGGGGCGAGGCCGAGCCGTTCGACGACGGCCGCCGCGTCGGCCACGTACGCCTCGCGCGTGAACGGGCCGCCGGGCGGCTTCGCGGCGGCGCCGTGGCCGCGCTGGTCGAGCGCGATCACGCGGTGCCGGCCCGGGCCCTCCGCGAGGAGGCGCGCGGCGGGGGCCCAGTGGCCCGCGTGGCCCATCAGGCCGTGGAGCAGTAAGACCGGGGCGGTGTCCGCGGGCGCGGAGGAGTCGGAGGGCACGGAGGAGGGCACGGCGGGCGCGGGGGCCGCCGGGCGGTCCTCCGGGGCGGAGGGCTGGCGGGCGATGGCGACCGGCGGGCGCGCGGGCGTCCGGGCTCCGGGCCCGGCCCCCTCGCGGGGCCCGCCCTCGGCCGTGAAGTCCAAGGCCGCCAGCCGGATGCCGTCGGCTCCGGTGACGTCGAGTCGTCGCGCCATGTTCTGGCACCCCCTCTTTCCCGTCGAACCCCGCCAGACTATCGAACCCACATTCGAAAATGCGCTTCTGCCACCCAACACCCCTCGTTCGAGTGACAGGGCTCAAGGATTGACGAGCGCTGCCGAGGGGAGATCTTCAACGGGAGGCGGACCGCTCGGGGAAAACGGTCCGAGGGGACCGACCTTGAGAGCTCGGGGCTCCAGGTCGGAACAGGGGAGGACAGGCCCCGGCGCCACAGAGCGCCGGGGCCCTCTGTCTTCCGGGACGGCAACGGCCCACCGGGCGCCGCCGACTGACGGCCCGTCCGTCGGAGCGTCCGCCCCTCCGGACGAGTCGCCGCCGGACAAGTCGCCGCCGGAGTCGGATCCTGACGGGCCGTCGAAGCCGGATCCGGGCGGGTCGCCGGAGCCGGACCCCGGCGGCCGTCCGGGCGGGCTCCGGCCGGGTTCGTCCGTCGCATGCCCCTCCCCTCGCCGCCGCGTTCCGCCTCAGCGTGGCACGCCAAGGGCGCGGCCGTGGCCATTCCGGCGTAAATCGGGTCCCCCGGCGGACAGTCGAAGCGGTTCCGTGACCTTCCGGCCCTCCGGCCCTCCGGCCCCCGGGCCCATGCGGGGGCCCCGGGGGGCCCGAGGCGACCCGGGGGGGGTCGAGGCGACCCGGGGAGCCCGGGTCGCGGAGGGCCTGCACGAGCGCCCTCGCGCCCTACGCGCGGCGGTACGGGGCGGGGTACGGGCGCCGGCGCGCCTGCGGGGACAGGTGCGGGGGCGGGGGCAGGGACGGGCACGCACGCGGGTACGGGTCCGGGCGCGCCCGCAGGGACGGGCACGGGCACACCCGCAGGGACGGGCACGGTCGCGGCCGCAGTGGGACGCGTGGGGGCGGGGGCGCGTGCGATACGCCCCCGCCCCCACTCGTCCTACTGTCCGCCCGTATCGCCCTCAGCGCTTCGCGACGAAGACGTGCGCCGCGACCTCCGCGTCCAGCTCCGCCGCCTCGCCGCTGCTGCCGACGAGCACGCCGCCCGCCGACTCCGACACCGAGACGACCGAGCCGGGCTGCACGCCCGCGCGGCGCAGCGTGTACATGAGCTGGGCGTCCGTCTGGATCGGCTCGCCGATGCGGCGGACGACCACCGTCTTGCCCTCGCTCGCGTCCAGGTCCGCCAGCGACACCATCGAATCGTCGAGGAAGGACTCGGCCTCGGCCTTCTCGCCCAGCTCCTCAAGGCCCGGGATCGGGTTGCCGTACGGCGACTCCGTGGGGTGGCGCAGCAGCTCCAGGACGCGGCGCTCCACGGCCTCGCTCATCACGTGCTCCCAGCGGCACGCCTCCGCGTGGACCTGCTCCCACTCCAGGCCGATCACGTCGACGAGCAGGCACTCGGCGAGGCGGTGCTTGCGCATCACGCGGGTCGCGAGGCGGCGGCCCTCCTCGGTCAGCTCCAGGTGGCGGTCGCTCGCCACGGCGACCAGGCCGTCCCGCTCCATGCGGGCGACCGTCTGGCTCACCGTCGGGCCGCTCTGGTCGAGCCGCTCGGCGATGCGGGCGCGCATCGGGACCACGCCTTCCTCTTCCAGCTCCAGGATGGTGCGGAGATACATCTCCGTGGTGTCGATCAGTCCGGACATCCGTGCCCCTCGATGAAAGTCGTGCGCTGGCCCTGCACCAATTCTTGCGCATCGGGCCGACAAGCGGGCTTTCCCCGCCCCAGAGCGGGAGAAGTGAGGACACGGAGGCGGCGGGGGCAGTATTGACAGAGCAATGGTCCAGACCGCACCGTGATCGGCGACCTCGACGAGAAGGAGCTTCCTCACATGGGCGAGAACGCGGGCGAGAACACGGCCGGGAACGCCGGGAACACCGCCGCGAGCGCGGCGGAGAGCAAGCTGGCGGGACAGTTCTTCGACGCGGCGATCGGCCTGCTCCAGCAGGTCCGCGACGAGGACGCCGCCGAGATCGCCGCCGCGGGGACCGCCGTCGCGGAGGCCGTCGCGAACGGCAACCGGATCTTCACCTTCGGTGCCGGACACTCCTCGCTGCCCGCCCAGGACGTCGTCTACCGGGCCGGCGGCCTCGCCCTGATGAACCTGCTCGTCGTCCCCGGGGTCGTCGGCGTCGACGTCATGCCGGCGACGCTCGGCTCCGCCCTGGAGCGCGTCGACGGGCTCGCCGGGGCCGTCCTCGACTCCTCCCCCGCCGCCGCCGGGGACGTCCTCTTCGTCATCTCCCTCTCCGGCCGCAACGCCCTGCCGGTGGAGATGGCGATGAACGCCCGCGCGCTCGGCCTCACCGTCATCGGCGTCACCTCCGTGGCGTACGGGACGGAGACGAAGTCGCGGCACGTCTCGGGGACGTACCTGAAGGACCACTGCGACATCGTCCTCGACTCGAAGATCGCGGTCGGCGACGCGGAGCTCACCCACGAGGGCATCGAGGCGCCCTTCGCCCCCGCCTCCACCGTCGTCACCAGCGCCCTCATGCAGGCCACCATGGCCGCCGCCGCCGAGGAGCTGGTCCGGCGCGGGATCGAGCCGCCGCTGCTGCGCTCGGGGAACGTCGACGGCGGGCACGAGTGGAACGGCCGCGTGATGACCGAGTACGCGGACCGGATCTTCTACAAGCACTGACCCGCGCGGAGCACCGGCCCGCCCGGAGCACCGGCCCACGCGCGGGGGCCTGAAGAACGGGCCCCACGCGCGCGTGGAGGCCGGGCGCCGCTTTCCGGCCCTCACGCGCGTGGAGCGGGCCTTCCCCGGTCGCTCACGGGAGCGGCGGTACGTCCAGTGCCGCCGCCACGCGGGACGCGACCGTCTCCGCGTAGACGGCGTCCTGGCGGTCGAAGCCGCCGCGGGCCGCCGTCCGCAGGAAGGTGAGGACGCCGACCGTACGGCCCCGGGACCGCAGGGCCGTGCACAGGGCGTGCGCCGTGTCCACGGGCCAGTGCCGGGCCCCCGCCCACTCCGCCGCGTCCCGGCCCGCGCTCACCCGCACCGAGGCCGCCCGGTCCCACGCCTGGAGCGCCGGGTGCTCGGAGCCGTACCGCTGCGGGAAACCGCCGCCGAGGCCGCCGCCGTCCGGGGCGCCCGCCGGGGACGCGACCGCGCGGGACAGCCGCCGGTCGCCCGCCACCCGGTCCACCAGGCCGTGGTCCGCGAACCCGGCCAGCGCGAAGTCGAGCAGCACCGCCACCGCCTCCGCCGGATCCGCGTACTCCGCCGCCGCCAGGCCCGCCCGGTGCAGCTGGCTCCAGCGGAACCGGGTCCGGTCCGCCTCCCGCGCCGCCAGCCGCTCCGCCGTCACGTCCTGGAAGAGCCAGGCCACGCCCAGCGGCACCGGCTCCTCCGTCATCGGCGAGGCCAGCCGGACGAAACCGCTGCGCCAGCACCGGCGCCGCTCCCCCGCGCCCGGGGCGCCAGGAGGCGGCGGCAGCGTCACCCACAGGTCCGCCGGCTCCGGCGGGGCGCCCTCCGCGAGCACGTGCTGGAGCGCGCCCTCCAGCTCGTCCACGCCCCCGGCGACCACCTCGCCCAGCGGGCGGCCCAGCGGCGTCGTGCGGCCCGTGCCGATGGCCCTGGCGGCGTAGCCGTTGACCACCGCGGGGCGCAGGTCCGCGTCGATCAGGACGACGCCCCACGGGGCCTCGTCGAACAGGGCCTCGCTCAGGGCGATCGACCGCTCCAGGTCGATCTGCGCGTGCACCTCGCTGAAGGCGCAGTACACCCCGGCCGGGCGGCCGTCCGCGCCCCGCACCCCCGCCGACTGGCTGCGCACCAGGACCCGGCCGCCGTCCTTGCGGAGCAGCGCCAGCTCGTGCACCTGCCGTCCCGGCGTCCGCATCGCCGCCATGACACGGGCGAGGATCCCCTCCGCGTCGGCGCTCCGCGCCGCCCACCCGTCGAACCCCCGCCGCCCCACGGCCTCCGCCGCCGGCCAGCCGAGGATCCGCTCGGCCTCCCGGTTCCAGTGCGTGACCGTCCCGTCCGCGTCCAGCGCGCACAGCGCCGCGTCCATCCCGTCGAGCAGCGCGGCCAGCAGATCACCCCCCGGCACGGAAGCGGTGTCGCGCGCGGACCCCGTGAAGGCACTCACCTGGCACTCCCCCCGGTAACCCCCCTGTTGCAGGCCATTCAACTGGAACGTGACCCAGAACACACCACGTTCGGCGAAACGTTTTCAGGAAGGCCGGAGGACACCGGCTCCGGCCACGACGATGACGGAATGACGACCGCCCCCGCCGCCTTACGAGGTCTGGCCGCGAACCCGTCCCTCCCCTCCGACCTGCTGCCCGCACTCCTGGCCCGGACCCGGCGGGCCGCCCGCCACCCCGGCCTCCCCCGCCCGCTGATGGAGTCGGTCCTCCACGAGGCGGACGGGCGCACGGGCATCGAACTGGCCCGGAACCCCGCCCTCCACGACGATTTCCGGCCACGGCTCGCCACCCACCCCGACCCGTGGGTCCGCGCCGCGCCGGTCGACTTCTCCGGTCGGGACAATCGGGCCGGGGGACCCGTCAGGCCGGGGAGACGAAGCCCGATTCGTAGGCGGCGATGACGGCTTGGGTGCGGTCCCGGGCGCCGAGTTTGGCGAGGATGGCGCTGACGTGGGACTTCACGGTCTCCGTGCCGACGATGAGGCGGGAGGCGATCTCGGCGTTGGAGAGGCCGCGGGCCATCAGGCGGAGGACGTCCTCCTCGCGGTCGGTGAGGGCGGCGCGGGTGAGGGCCTCGCGGGCCTCGTTGGCGGGGCGGTCCTGGCCGTAGGCGGCGGCGAGGTCGCGTACGGCGGCGGGGAAGAGGAGCGAGTCGCCCTCGGCGACGAGGCGGACGGCGTGGACGATCTCGGCGGGGCGGGCGCGCTTGAGGAGGAAGCCGTCGGCGCCGGCGCGGAGGGCGCCGTAGACGTACTCGTCGTTCTCGAAGGTGGTGACGACGAGGATCTTGGGCGGGGAGTCGACCGTGCGGAGGACCGCCGACGTCGCCTCGATGCCGTCCATGAGGGGCATGCGGACGTCCATGGCCACCACGTCGGGGCGGAGGCTGCGGACGAGGGGGACGACGGCCGCGCCGTCCGCGGCCTCGCCGACCACCTCGATGTCCGGCTGGGCCTCCAGGACGGCGCGCAGACCGGCCCGGACGAGGGGTTCGTCGTCCACGAGAAGGATCTTGATCGGCATCGGGTCAGCGTAGTCAGCGCAGGGGGAGGGTCACGTCCACCCTCCACGCGCCGTCCTTCACGCCCGATCTGGCCTCGCCGCCGAGCAGGGCGGCGCGCTCGCGGATGCCGCGCAGGCCGCTGCCCGAGCCGGGGACGGCGGGCGGACGGCCCTCGGGCAGCGGGTTGACGACCAGGAGGCGGAGGCGGGAGCGGGCCGCCGTCACCCGGACGGTGACGGGGACCTGGCCCGCGTGCCGCAGCGCGTTCGTCAGGGCCTCCTGGAGCATGCGGTACGCCTCCCGGGAGACGGGGCCCGGCAGGTCCTCCACGGGGCCGGTGACCTCGGCCTCCACCTGCGCGCCGGAGGAGCGGGCGGAGTCGAGGAGGCGGGCCGCCTCGTCGAGGCCGGGGCTCGCGCCGCGCGGGCGGCCGGTCTCGCGGAGCAGCAGCAGGACCCGCTCCAGGTC
The DNA here is from genome assembly GCF_014654895.1 of Streptomyces filamentosus. GTDB lineage: Bacteria > Actinomycetota > Actinomycetes > Streptomycetales > Streptomycetaceae > Streptomyces > Streptomyces filamentosus. Next base: position 2,153,198 of record NZ_BNBE01000001.1, read on the forward strand.
CTCCAGGGCCGCCCGGCCGGTCTCCTCGATGACCGAGAGCGCCCGGTCGGTGAACTCGGGGTCCTTCGCCGCCCGCGCGGCGCCCGCCTGCACCACGGCCAGGGTGAGGGCGTGGCCCAGGGAGTCGTGGAGCTCGCGGGCGATCCTGTTCCGTTCGAGGAGGCGCTCCGTCTTCTCCTCCAGGGCCGTCATGCGCTCCTTCACCGAGGGCCCGAGGAGCCGGCGGGCGACCTTCTCGTCCAGCCGGCCGCCCGCGACGACCAGGGCGAGGAGGACGAGGAGCGGCAGCGGGGCCAGGAACGCCGTGCCCGGCCCCGCGGGCGGGGTCAGGGACCCCACCACGGGCTCCTCCACGGCCGTGTCGACGAGCACCAGCGCGCACTGGAGCAGCCAGATCGACACGATCCAGGCGACGAGGCCCGCCTCCATCCGGAAGACCAGCCACAGGGCCGTCCTGCCCCGGTCCGCCCAGGAGGCGGACGGGGCCGCCGAGACGCCGGTGACCGCGTCGACCAGGACCTTCCCGCCGCGCGCGCGGGCGTGCTTGCCGGGGAAGAGCATCAGGCGCGCCTGGAGGCCCTCGGCGCGGCGGGCCGAGGGGACCAGGGCGAGCGCCGCGACGACCGGGACGGGCAGCGCGGCCGCGATCAGCCAGTCGCCGAGCGTCGGCGAGGACAGTCCCGGATAGATCAGTCCGGCGGCGAGCGGCACGATCGCGCCGATCACCAGGTGCAGCCAGCGGGTGTACGTGACCGCCCTGACGAGGGGACGCAGGGAGCGCAGGAGCATCCCGTCATCCTCGCAGCGGGCGTCCTCGGGCGGCTCCCCCGCACGGGGGAGACGGTCCCCTCCCGCAGGGGATGGCCCGGGGCCGTCCGGCGGCCAGGCTTGAGCCATGACCAGCATCGACGTCAAGAACCTCACCAAGGAGTACGGCGGCAGGCGCCCGGCCCGGGCCGTGGACGAGCTGTCGTTCCGCGTCGAGCCGGGCCGCGTCACCGGCTTCCTCGGCCCCAACGGGGCGGGCAAGTCGACCACCATGCGGCTCGTCCTCGACCTCGACCGGCCGACGTCGGGCACCGCCACCGTCGGCGGCCGCCCGTACGTGACGCTGGACGATCCGCTGCGCACGGTCGGCGCCCTCCTCGACGCCCAGGCCGCGCACCCCTCGCGCACCGGCCGCGACCACCTCCGCGTCCTCGCGGCGAGCAACGGGCTGCCGGAGCGCCGGGTGGGCGAGGTGCTGGCGGAGACGGGCCTGGAGCCGGCCGCCCGCCGCCGGATCAAGGGCTATTCGCTGGGCATGCGGCAGCGGCTGGGCATCGCCGCGGCGCTCCTGGGCGACCCGGAGGTGCTGATGCTGGACGAGCCGGCGAACGGCCTGGACCCGGAGGGCATCGTCTGGATCCGGGGGCTGCTGCGCCGGCTGGCCGCCGAGGGGCGGACGGTCCTGGTCTCCAGCCACCTCATGAACGAGACGGCGACCTTCGCCGACCACCTGGTGGTCCTGGGCCGGGGCCGGCTCCTCGCGGACGTGCCGACGCGGGACTTCATCGAGGCCCACAGCAAGGCGCGGGTGCGGGTGCGCACCGGCGACCCGGTGCGGCTGCGGGCCACGCTCCTGGCGAAGGGGTGGTCGGTCGGCGACGCCGCGGACGCGGACGGCCGGTGGGTGGTGGAGGGCGCCCGTGCCGAGGAGATCGGCGCGGTCACCGCCCGCGAGGGCATCCCCGTCTTCGAGCTCGTCGACGAGCGCGCCTCGCTGGAGCAGGCGTATCTGGCCCTCACCGCGGAGGCCGCCGAGTTCACCGCCGCCGCTTCCCCCCTGGAGGTCTGACCGTGTCCACCACCGCCGTGCTCCGCTCCGAGTGGATCAAGATCCGGTCGATCCGGTCGGGCTTCGGCTCGCTGCTCGCCGTCCTCGTGGCCTCCGTGGCCGTCGCCCTGGCGGTCTTCCCCTCCATCGGGCAGCCGGAGGCGGCGACCGGCGAGATCGACCGCCTCTTCTGGCTCTACTACCCGATGAACTTCGTGCAGATCGCGGCGATCTCCTTCGGCGCCACCGCGGCCTCCTCCGAGTTCCTGAACGGCGCCCTGCGGAACTCCCTGGCGGCCGTGCCGAGACGGAACCTGCTCTTCGGGGCGAAGACGGCGGTCGTGGGGGCGGCGGCGCTCGCGGTGGGCGTGGTGGCGGGGTTCGTCATGTTCTTCACGGCGAACGCCTTCCTGGGGCCGTACGCCGTCGGGATCGGCGAGCCGGGCGCGCTGCGGTCCTGCTTCGGGGCCGGGCTCTACCTCGCGCTGATCACGCTGTTCTCGATGGGGCTGACCTTCCTGCTGCGCAGCGCGGTGGCGGTGCTGAGCATCCTGATCCCGTTCATCCTCATCGTGTCCTTCGTCATCGGCGGGGTCAGCGAGGGTGCCGCGACCTGGCTCCCGGACCGGGCCGGCCAGCAGATCCTCTTCCAGGAGCCGCTGGGGACCCTGGGCGCCTGGACGGGCATCGGGGTGACCGCGCTGTGGGCGGCGGCGGCGCTGCTCGCCGGGTGGTGGTCGCTGCGGCGGCGGGACGCCTGAGGGGCGCCGATTAAATCGCTTGTGGCGCTCCCGGGAGGTTCGTAGGGTGGGGATACACGCGAAAGGAGGTGATCCGAAAAAATGATTTCTTTTCGGACTCGTGAGGTGACTGCGGGCTAAGGCCTGCCGTCGCACGATGTGCACCTCGGCAGGCCCTCTGCCGAAACCCGAGCAGTCACCCGACCCGTGGGCCGCCGGCAAGTCCGGCCGGCTCCCGTCCGAACCTAGGCGGACGGGACCAGAGGCCCACGGGTCGTCTGCGTGTCGGGGCCCGGCGGCCGGCCGGGAGCTACGGCGCCAGCCGCTCCACCCGCCAGCCCGCGCCCGCGCCTCCACCGCCCCCACCGCCGGCTTCGCCCGCGCCTTCGCCGCCGCCCGCGTCTCCGTCCTCGCGGACGTACCGCAGCCGGTCGTGGAGGCGGTTCTCGTGGCCCTGCCAGAACTCGACCGTCTCGGGGACGACCCGGAAGCCGCCCCACTGCGGCGGCACCGGGACCTGCCCGGGGTCGGGGTGGCGGGCCGCCAGCTCCTCGTAGCGGGCCAGGAGCTCCTCGCGGGAGGCGATCACCGAGGACTGCTCGCTCGCCCAGGCGCCCAGCTGGGAGCCGTGGGGGCGGGTGCGGAAGTAGGCGGCGGTCTCCTCGCGGGAGGTGCGGGAGGCGCGGCCGGTGACGATGACCTGGCGGGCCAGCGGGTGCCAGGGGAAGAGCAGCGAGACGTACGGGTTCGCGGCCAGTTCGGTGCCCTTGCGGGAGCCGTAGTTGGTGAAGAAGACGAAACCGGCGCCGTCGTAGTGCTTGAGCAGGACCGTCCGGGACGAGGGGCGTCCGTCGGGGGTCGCGGTCGAGACGACCATCGCGTTCGGCTCGTGGATCGCCGGGCTGGCGGCGGTCTCCTTGAACCAGGACGCGAACTGCCGGATCGGATCGGGTGCGAGGTCGGCCGCGGTCAGTTCCTCGGTGCGGTACTGCTCGCGCATGTCGGCGGGGTCCAGGGCTTCGGTCACGGGGGCCATCCTGCCGCAGTGCCCCAGTGTGCCCGCGGCGGCGGGGCGCCAATCCTTCGTCGCCGGATCGGCGCAGTGTGCCGGATGTCACGCTTCCCCGCATCATCGGAACCGTACAGACTCATCGGCTGGATGGCTGTTGAGTCTCTCCAGCCCGCCGTTCGGTTGATCGATCATCGATAGAAGGAGCCGCCTGATGTCCGACTTCGTACCGGGCCTCGAAGGAGTCGTCGCGTTCGAGACCGAGATCGCCGAGCCCGACAAGGAAGGCGGCGCGCTGCGCTACCGCGGGGTCGACATCGAGGACCTCGTGGGTCACGTCTCCTTCGGCAACGTGTGGGGTCTGCTCGTCGACGGCGCCTTCAACCCGGGCCTGCCGGCCGCCGAGCCCTTCCCGATCCCGGTGCACTCCGGCGACATCCGGGTCGACGTGCAGTCCGCGCTCGCCATGCTCGCGCCGGTCTGGGGCCTCAAACCGCTCCTCGACATCTCCGCCGAGCAGGCCCGCGACGACCTGGCGCGCGCCGCCGTCATGGCCCTGTCGTACGTCGCGCAGTCGGCGCGCGGCCAGGGGCTGCCGATGGTGCCGCAGAGCGAGATCGACAAGGCCGACTCGGTCGTCGAGCGGTTCATGGTCCGCTGGCGCGGCGAGCCGGACCCGAAGCACGTCAAGGCCGTCGACGCCTACTGGACCTCGGCCGCCGAGCACGGCATGAACGCCTCCACCTTCACCGCCCGCGTCATCGCCTCCACCGGCGCCGACGTGGCCGCCTCGCTCTCCGGCGCGGTCGGCGCGATGTCCGGCCCGCTGCACGGCGGCGCGCCCTCCCGCGTCCTCGGCATGATCGAGGAGATCGAGCGGACCGGCGACGCCGTCGCGTACGTCAAGCAGGCCCTCGACAAGGGCGAGCGCCTGATGGGCTTCGGCCACCGCGTCTACCGCGCCGAGGACCCGCGCGCCCGCGTGCTGCGCCGCACCGCGAAGGAGCTGGACGCGCCGCGCTACGAGGTGGCCGCCGCGCTGGAGAAGGCCGCCCTGGAGGAGCTGCACAGCCGCCGCCCGGACCGGATCCTCGCGACGAACGTCGAGTTCTGGGCCGCCATCGTGCTGGACTTCGCCGAGGTCCCGGCGCACATGTTCACGTCGATGTTCAGCTGTGCCCGCACGGCCGGCTGGTCGGCGCACATCCTGGAGCAGAAGCGCACCGGCCGCCTGGTGCGCCCCTCCGCCCGCTACACGGGCCCCGGCCGCCGGGACCCGCGCGACATCGAGGGCTACGCCGACATCGTCGGCTGATCCCGCCGCAGCAGCAGGTCCGCGTGGTGGCGCGCCGCCACCAGCGGGTGGGCGCGGAGCTTGCCCTTCAGGGCGTTGCGGCCGTACTCGGCGAACAGCGGGTTCGCCGGGTCGGTCGTGACGCCGGGGGCGGTGGAGGCGTACGGGAAGTCCAGCGGGGCGATCCGGGCGTCGAGCCGCGGGTTGTAGAAGAACGGGACGGAGTAGCGCTCCGTCGCGCCGGGCGGGGAGACCACCCGGTGGTTGGTGGCGACGAGGTAGCCGTCGGTCGCGACTTCGAGGAGTTCGCCGAGGTTGACGACGAAGGCGCCGGGCAGCGGCGGCACGTCGTGGAAGTTCCCGTCCTCGCGCTGCACCTGGAGGCCGCCCACCTGGTCCTGGAGGAGCAGGGTGAGGAAGCCGTAGTCCTTGTGGGCGCCGACGCCCTGGTCGTCGCCCTCGCCGCTGCTGCCGGGGTAGCGGACCAGCTTGAGCTGCGGGTGGGCGCGGGGGCCGAAGATGTCGTCGTAGAAGTCGGGGGCCGCGCCGATGGAGGCGAGCAGTTCGTGGAGCAGCCGCTCGGCGACGCCGCTCAGCCGGTCGATCCAGTGCAGGGCGGCGGTGCGCAGCCCGGGGAGGGCCTCGGGCCACTGGTTGGGGCCGTCGAGCCACCAGTACGCGGGCTCCCAGGGGGCGGGGACGCGGGCGGGCAGCTCGGCGCCGATGTCGAGCTGGTCGCGCCAGTCGCGGGCACCCTGCGTGCGCTCGTCGCCGACCCGGGTGTAGCCGCGGAAGTGCGGCGAGTTCAGGTTGTCGAGGGCGCGCCGGTCCGCCTCGGGCAGGGCGAAGAAGGCCCGCATGGCGTCGGTGAGGGCCCGGGTCTCGGCCTCGGTCACGCCGTGCCCGACGAGCTGGAAGAAGCCGACGTCGTGGGCGGCGGAGTGCAGCTGGGCGTGGAGCAGCCGGCGGGCGTCGGGGCCGCGGTCGGCGGCGGAGAGGTCGACGATCGGGAGCTGCGAGGCGTACGAGGAGGAGACGGCGGGGGTGAGGGTGGGTGCGCTGAGGCTCATGGGTGCGTCCGCGGGTGTACGGGTCCCGGGGCGGCCGCCAGGGGTGGGGCGGGGGCCGCGGGTGCCGGTCGACGGGGGTCGTTGAGGGGACCCTGCGGGGCGTGGAAGGTGGCGCCTCGGGGGTCAGGCGGCGCGGCGACAGCTCATGCTCGTGACGCGGACGAAGTCCACGTGGCGGCGGCGTACGAGCAGGGGCATGGCACCAGAGTACTGCGGCCTCCCGACTTCGCCTGTGGTCCGCGTCACAGCGGATCGAGGGGGCCCGGGTCTGGTGGGCGGGGCGTCCGGTACGCGAAGATCGCCGCCTCGCATGTCGAGCACATGCCAATCATCTCGTCGCCGCGTCCCCGCGCAGGAGGATGTCCATGACCACCCGCAGCCTCACGGCCGCCGCAGCCGTCGCCCTGGCCGCCGCCGGAGCCCTCCTCCCCGCCCCCGGCGCCACCGCCGCCACCGGCCCCGCCGCCCCGCAGGGCCGGATCTTCATGGTCAACCCCGTGCAGTCCACCGGCGACCAGACCCTCGCCGACCACAAGGACGCGGCGGGCGACGTCCCCGCCTCCGCCTACGCCCTCGCCCCGCTGCGCAACCTCGACGGCAGCGGCGCCCTGTCCGGGAAGTGGGCCGTCGTCCGCTCCGAGACCGGCAAGCCCGCCACGGTCGCGCAGGCCGCCTCGTACGACCGCTCCCAGGACGGCTTCGAGCAGGTCATGGCGTACTTCTGGGTCAACGAGGGCCAGGAGTACCTCCAGGGCCTCGGCTTCGGCACCGAGCTGCCCGGCGCCAACGACCGCGTCCAGCCCGTCCGGCTCAACCAGTGGGGCTCCGACAACTCCTTCTTCACCGACAAGAAGGACGAGATCCGCTTCGGCAAGGGCGGCGTGGACGACGCCGAGGACGCCGAGGTGATCCTCCACGAGTACGGCCACGCCGTGCACGAGGCCCAGGTCCCCGGCTTCGGCTCCTCCGCCGAGGCCGGCTCGATCGGCGAGGCCTTCGGCGACTACCTCGCCGTCGCCGTCGGCGACCACGCGGCCCGGAAGTACGGCTGGCCCGTGAAGGCCGAGCAGGCGTGCGTCGGCGACTGGGACGCCACCTCCTACAGCGCCGCCCCGCACTGCCTGCGCCGCCTCGACGGCACCAAGACCTACGCCGACCGCGAGGGCGAGGTGCACGCCGACGGCGAGATCTGGTCCCGCGCCCTCTTCGACATCCGCGGCGCGCTCGGCGCCCGCACCGCCGACCGGATCATCGTCAACGCCCAGTTCGGCTTCGCCCCCGACACCTCCTTCGAGGCCGCCGCCCGCACCACCGCCGAGACCGCCCGCCGGATGTACGGCGCCGCCGCCGAGGCCGCCGTGCGGGACGCCTTCCGGGCCCGGGAGATCCCCGGCGTCTGACCCGAACTCCCCCGCCCGCCGGGGCCGTACGGCACAGTGGAAGGCGTGCTGATCACCGTCGCGGACGTCGAAGCCGCAGCCTCAAGCCTCACCGGACACGTCGTACGGACCCCGACCCTGCCCAGTCCCGGACTGACCGCGCTCCTCGGCGCCGACGTCACCGTCAAGCTGGAACTCCTCCAGCGCACCGGCTCCTTCAAGGCGCGCGGGGCGGTCGCAAAGCTGCTGGCCCTGGACGGGGCCGAGCGGGCGGCGGGGGTCGTCGCCGTCAGCGGCGGCAACCACGGCATCGCCCTCGCCGTCATGGCGGGGGCGCTCGGCGTGCGGGCGACCGTCGTCATGCCCCGCTCCGCCCCGGCCCGCGCCGTCGACACGGCGAAGGCCGCCGGGGCGGAGGTCCTCCTCGCCGACACCATGCCCGGCGCGTTCGCCCTCATGGAGGAGCTGCGGGCGGGCGGCCTCACCCTCGTCCACCCCTTCGACGACCCGCTCGTCATCGCCGCCCAGGGCACGGTCGGCCTGGAGCTCGCCGAGGACGCGGGCGAGCTGACCGACGTCCTCGTCAGCATCGGCGGCGGCGGTCTCGCCGCCGGCGTCGCCGCCGTCCTGCGCGCCCGCCGCCCCGGCGTCCGCGTCTGGGGCGTCGAGACGGAGGGCGCCCGGGCCATGACGGCGGCCCTCGCCGCGGGCGGGCCGGTGCCGGTCGAGCTGTCCTCCGTGGTGTCCACGCTGAGCGCGCCCACCGTCTCCGCGCTCACCCACGCGCACGTGGCGGAGCTGGTCGAGGACGTGCTGACGGTCACCGACGCGGAGGCCGTCCAGGGCACCCTGGACCTGGCCGAGCACGCCAAGGTGTGGGCCGAGCCCGCCGCCGGCTGCCTCCTGCCGGCCGCCCGCCGCGTCCTGGAACGGGTCGGCCCCGGCGCCCGGCTCGGCCTCGTCGTCTGCGGCGGCAACACCACCGTCGCCGACGTCACCGCCTGGGCGGACCGCTTCGGGCTGCGGACCTGACCCTCCCGGCCCCGGGTGCCCCGGCCGTCAGTCCTCCGCGAGGGCCTCGTCGATCAGCCGGGACCACTGGGCGACCACGCGGTCGCGGCGGGTGGTGTCGTCGGTGAGGAGGGTGGCGAGGCCCAGCCCGCGGGCCATGTCCAGGAGGCCCTGGACGGTCTCGCGGACACCGGGGCGGGACTCGTCGGCGCCGAGGAGCTCGACCGCGATGCGGTGCGACTCGCGGCCGACCCGGGCCTCCAGCTCGGTGACCCGGGCGCGGAGCTGCTCCTCGTTCGAGGCCGCCACCCACAGCTGGAGGGCGGCCCGGAAGAGGGGGCCGGTGAAGAGGCCGACGAGGGCGGCGACGGTCTGGGCCCGGTCGTCGGTGGGCAGCGCCCGCAGCGCCTGCGAGCGCTCCTCCGCCACGTACTCGACCGCCGCCGTGAACAGGTCCTCCCGGGTCGGGAAGTGGTGCTGGGCGGCGCCCCGCGACACCCCCGCCCGCTCCGCGACGACCGCCACCGTGGAGCCCGCCCAGCCGCGCTCGGCCAGGCAGGCCACGGCGGCCTCCAGGAGCCGCTGCCGGGTGGCGCGGCTCCTGTCCTGCTTGGGTGCGGTCACAACCGCCATTCGGGGTCCCGTCGTTCGAGGAAGGCCGTCATGCCCTCGCGCGCCTCGGCGGAGGCGAACAGGGTGGCCGATCGCCGGACCAGCTCCTCCGCGTCGCGCTCGAAGGTCTCCAGGACTCTAGCGGTGACCAGCCGTTTAGCCTCGCGCAGCCCCTGCGGCGAGCCCGCCCGCAGCCCGTCGAGGATCGCGTCGAGCTCGTCGTCGCCGGCCGTGACCAGGCCCATCGCGCGGGCCTCGGGGACGCCGAACCGCTCGCCCGTCAGGTAGTGGCGGGCCGCCGCGCGCGGCTCCAGGCGCGGCAGCAGCGTCAGCGAGATCACCGCGGGCGCCACCCCGATCCGCACCTCGGTGAGCGCGAAGTCCGCGCCCTCCCCCGCCACCACCACGTCACAGGCGCCGAGCAGCCCGAGCCCGCCCGCGCGGGCCCTGCCGCCCGCCCTGACGTGCCCGACCACCGGCTTCGGCAGCTCCACGACCTGCCGGAGCAGGTCGACGAAGGCGTACGGGCTCGGCGGGGCCTTCAGATCCGCGCCCGCGCTGAAGGTGGAGCCGGTGTGCGTCAGCACCACCGCCCGCACGGCCGGGTCCTTCCCCGCCCCGGCCAGCGCCTCCGACAGACCGGCGACGAGTCCGGCCGACAGGGCGTTGCGGGTGGCCGGGGAGTCGAGGGCCAGGGTGACGACCCCGCGTTCCTCGGTGACGGCGATCGGGCCGCCGTCCACGTGCGGTCCGCTGTTCATGCGTGGTCCCCCGCTCTGTCGTCCATGTGCCGTTCCTCAGCTCTCTCGCAGCTCGCGCCGCAGGATCTTTCCGGAGGCGGCCCGGGGCACCGCGTCGATGAACTCGACGGCCCGGACCTTCTTGTACGGGGACACCCGGGCGGCCACGTGCGCCATGACGTCCTCGGCGGTGAGGCCGGGCGCGTCCGGCCGGCGCACCACGTACGCCTTGGGGACCTCCGCGCCGTCGGCGTCCGTCACCCCGATGACGGCGGCGTCGGCGACGCCCTCGTGGGTGAGGAGCAGGGCCTCCAGCTCGGCCGGGGCCACCTGGAAGCCCTTGTACTTGATCAGTTCCTTCACCCGGTCGACGACGTACAGCCAGCCGTCCCCGTCGACCCGCCCGACGTCGCCCGTGTGGACCCAGCCGTCCGCGTCGATCATGGCGGCGGTGGCGTCGGGCCGCCCCAGGTACCCCTTCATGACCTGCGGGCCCCGGATGGCGATCTCGCCCTCCTCGCCGGGGGCGGCGTCCTTCGACGGGTCGTCCAGGGAGAGGATCCGCAGCTCGGTGGAGGGCAGCAGCCTGCCCACCGTGCCGGGCGGCGGGTCCGCCACGTCGAGCGGGGTGACGTGGGTGCCCGGCGACAGCTCCGTCATGCCGTACGCCTGCCGCACCGGGGGCAGTCCGAGCCGGGCCGAGCACGCCTCCGCGAGGGCGGCGTCGAGCGGGGCGGCGGCGGAGACGACGTACTCCAGCGACGACAGGTCGTAGTCGGCGACGGTCGGGTGCTTGGCGAGCGCGAGGACGATCGGCGGAGCCACGTACAGGCCGTTGATGCGGTGCTTCTGGATCGCGCCGAGGAAGGCGTCGAGCTCGAAGCGCGGCAGGACGACGACGGTGGCGCCCTGCCGCAGCGGCGCGTTCATCAGGGCGGTGAGGCCGTAGATGTGGAAGAAGGGGAGCACGGCGAGGATGCGGTCCCCGGGGCCCATCGGGATGAACGGCTCCAGCTGCGCCAGGTTGGTGGCGATGGAGGCGTGGGTGAGCATCACGCCCTTGGGGACGCCGGTGGTGCCGGAGGAGTACGGGAGGGCGGCGACGTCCTCGCCGGGGTCGAAGTCGATCTCCGGCTCGGGGGCGGTCGAGCCGAGGAACGCCTGGAGCGAGCGGACGCCCGCCCCCTCGGGGGCCGCGTCGCAGACGAATATCTCCCGTACGCCGCCCGCGAGTTCGGCGGCGGCACGGGCGGCGGGCAGCAGCGGCGAGACGGTCACGATCCAGCGGGCGGCCGAGTCCCGCAGCTGCTTGGCGAACTCCTCGGGGGTGGCGAGCGGGTGGACGGTGGTGACGGAGGCGCCGGCGCGGGTGGCGGCGTAGAAGGCGACCGGGAACAGCACCGTGTTGGGGCTGTGCAGCGCGAGCACGTCGCCCTTGCGCACCCCGGCCTCGTCGAGCCCGGCCGCCACCCGCCGGTGGAAGGCGTCGACCTGGCCGTACGACAGCGACAGCTCTCCGGTCCCGTCGATCAGCGCGGGCGCGTCCCCGAAGGCGGCGGCGCCGCCGAGGACGGCGTCGTGGATGGGGAGGGACAGGGTGGAAACCGGCTCGTACGCGCTGTGGAACACCATGCGTGGCCCCCTGGAGAGGTGGAAGGTGGTCGCCAGGATCGCTGCTGCGGGCACTGCTTGGGGAGACCTTGGCAGCCGCCTTCGAAACAATCAAGCGTGCATGCATGGTTTAGCCGGGGGGTCCGGGCTCCGGAGGGAAGACACGGCTCCGGAGGGACGGCCCGGCTCCGGCGGGAAGACCCGGGCCCAGGCGGCCGGGGCTCACCGGAAGGCGGGCGGGAGCTCGGACGGCCGGGGCTCACCGGAAGGCCGGCCGGAGTTCCGACGGGCGGGTGTCGTGGACCCGCTTCAGGGCGGCGCTCAGCGCGAAGGGCGTGCGGTAGCCGACCTGGCGGGCGACCGCCGCGACCGTGGCGTCGGTACGGGCCAGCAGGTCGGCGGCCAGCGCCAGCCGCCAGTCCGTGAGGTACGCCATCGGCGGGCGCCCCACCAGCGCGGTGAAGCGGCGGGCCAGGGTCGCCCGGGAGACCCCGGCCTCCGCCGCCAGGGCGTCCACCGTCCACGGCCGCTCGGGCCGGTCGTGGATCAGCCGCAGCGCCCGGCCCGCCACCGGGTCGCCCAGCGCCCGGTACCAGCCGGGCGGACCGGCCTCCGGGCGGTCGAACCACTCGCGCAGGGTCGACAGCAGCAGGAGGTCCAGCAGGCGGTCCAGCACGGCCTGCTGGCCCGGCGCGTCCCGGCCGGTCTCCACGGCGGCCAGCTCCAGGACCGGGTCCGGCGCGTCGCGCGGGACCAGCAGGACGTGCGGCAGGGCGCCGAGCAGCCGCTCCGAGACCCGGCCGGTGGCCTGGTAGGAGGCGGTGAGCAGCACGGTCGGGCCGTCCTCGCTGTTGCCGCAGGTGCGCAGGCCCAGGACGACGTCCTCGCCGATGTCGCGGCCGTCGGCCGTCGTGCAGCGGTCGGGGTGGACGACGAAGAGCGGCGGGAAGGCGGCGCACGGGTCGTCCGCGATCGAGAACGGCGCGGGCCCCGTCACGACCGCCACGTCCCCGGCACCGAGCCGCACCGGCGCCGCGCCGTCCTCCGGCACGATCCAGCCGTCCCCGCGCAGCAGCGTCACCAGGGTCAGCGCACCCTCGTCGGCGAAGCGCACCGCCCACGGCGGCTCCAGCAGGTTCCGGCCGAACAGGGCGCCGCAGGAACGGACTTCCTGGAGGAGGCTGGTGAGCGGGTCCATGGGGCCAGTCTAGGAAGGGCCGTGCGGGGGCGGGCGTCCGTCGTGAGACGGATGCGCATCCCCCTGAGCTCCTGGACCATTCCGGCGCCCGCCCGCCCCCGGTTTGACTGAACGCATGACGAACAGCACCCCGAAGAACCCGAATCCGATCCCGAACACGACCCCGGTCCCGAATCCGACCCCGAACCCGAACCCGATCCCGGGCCGGCACCCGGTCCTGGTCCTCGGCGGCACCGGCAAGACCGGCCGCCGCGTGGTCTCCCGGCTGCGGCAGCGCGGCCAGGAGGTCCGCGTCGCCGCCCGCAAGGGCCCCGTCCGCTTCGACTGGACCGACGAGAACACCTGGGAGCCCGTCCTCGACGGCGTCCGCGCGGCCTATCTCGTCGACTCGATGACCGCCGACGCCGGGGACCTCATGCGGGAGTTCGCGAAGCTCGCGGCGGCCCGTGGGGTCGAGCGGCTGGTGCTGCTCTCGCACCGCGACTGGGTCGCCGCCGAGGGCGAGGAGAAGCTGCCCTGCGAGCGGGCCGTGCGCGAGTCCGGCGCCGCCTGGACCCTCCTCAAGCCCTCCTGGTTCTCCCAGAACTTCAGCGAGGACGCCTTCTTCCGGGGCCAGGTCCTCGACGGCGAGCTGGGGTGGGCGACCGGCTCCGGCACCGAGGCGTTCGTCGACGCCGACGACATCGCGGACGTGGCGGTGGCCGCCCTCACCGAGGACGGCCACGCCGGGGCGGAGTACCCGCTCACCGGGCCGCGCCTGCTCTCCCTGGCCCAGGTGGCGGAGGAGATCTCCCGCGCCACCGGCCGGGAGGTCTCCCACCGGGCCGACACCCCCGAGGAGTTCGCGGCCCGCGCCGCCCGCGCGGGCGTGCCGGACGACTTCACCGCCCTGCTGAACCTGCTCTTCGGCTGGATCGCCGAGAACCGTTTCGCGGAGCTCGCGGACGGCGTCCAGCGGGCGCTCGGCCGCGAGCCCCGCGACTTCGCGGAGTACGTCAGGTCCACGGCCGTGACGGGGGTGTGGACGCCCTGAGCCGACGGGCCCGGCCGGGTCACTCGCAGGCGACGCCGTCGCCGTCGCGGTCGAGGTGACGGCCGTAGCCCGGCTCGCCCACGTGGATGGGGTCGGCGCCCGCGGCACGGACGGCCGTGCAGTTGGCGTAGTACGGCGCGGGGTCCGGCTCCGGCTCGGCCGTCTCCGCCGGCCGGGTCGTCGGGGCCGGCGGCTTCGGCTTGGGCGTGGCCGGCTTCGGGGTGGTGGGCGCGGGCTTCGGCGCCTCGGTCGTGGGCTCGGGCGTCGTCGGGTCGGGCGTCGGGGCCTCGGTCGTCGGCTCCGGGGTGGGCGTGGGCGCCTCGGTGGTGGGGGCCTCGGTGGTCGGCTCGGGCGTCGGGGCCGGCGCCTCGGTCGACGGCTCCTCCGTGGGGGTCGGGGTGGCCGGGGCCGTCACGGCGGGCTTCGGGTCGCCCGCGCCCGGCTCCTCCGGCGGGTCCATGACCATCACCACCACGAACCACAGGGCGGACAGGACGGTCGCCACGGTCTTCGTCCGGTTCGTCCACCGCCCGAGCCAGGCCAGGACGATGCCCACGGGCGGGAGGAGGACGAGCAGGGTGACGATCAGCGCCGGGTGCTGCCACCAGCGTCTGGGCGGCTGCCACGCCGGGGCGGGCTGGTACGGGTTCTGCTGGGGGTGCACGCGCGGCTCCGGGGACGGGAAGGGGGACGGCGGCGCCGTACGGGGCACCGTGGCCGTGGATCGTACACACGACCTTCACAACCGGGGACCCGTACGGCACGGCCTTCACGGCCCGGTGGCTCCGAACCGCCGTTTCAGTACGACTTGGGCAGCCCCAGGGAGTGGATCGAGACGTAGTTCAGGATCATCTCCCGGCTGACGGGGGCGATCCGGGCCACCCGGGAGGCCGTCACCAGCCGGGCCAGGCCGAACTCCTTGGTGAGGCCGTTGCCGCCGAGGGTGTGGACGGCGGTGTCGACCGCCTTCACGCACGCCTCGGCCGCCGCGTACTTCGCCATGTTGGCGGCCTCGCCCGCGCCGAGGTCGTCGCCCGCGTCGTACAGCTTCGCCGCCTTCTGCATCATCAGGCGGGCGAGTTCGAGCTCGATGTGGGCCTGGGCGAGCGGGTGCGCGACGGCCTGGTGGGAGCCGATGGGCGCCTTCCAGACCTGTCGCTCCTTGGCGTAGCCGACGGCCCGGTCGAGGGCGTAGCGGCCCATGCCGATCGCGAAGGCGGCCGTCATGATCCGCTCCGGGTTGAGGCCCGCGAAGAGCTGGAGCAGTCCCGCGTCCTCGTCGCCGACGAGCGCGTCCGCCGGCAGGTGCACGTCGTCGAGGGTCAGCTCGAACTGCTTCTCGTCCGCGTCGAGTTCCATCTCGATGTGCCGGCGGCCGAAGCCCGGGGTGTCGCGCGGGACGATGAAGAGGCACGCCTTGAGGCTGCCGGTGCGGGCGTCCGAGGTGCGGCCGACGATCAGGGTCGCGTCGGCGATGTCGACGCCGGAGACGAAGACCTTCCGGCCGTTCAGGACCCAGCCGTCCTCGGTGCGGGTGGCGGTGGTGGTGATGCGGTGCGAGTTGGAGCCCGCGTCGGGTTCGGTGATGCCGAAGGCCATCGTCCGCGTGCCGTCCGCGAGGCCGGGCAGCCAGGCCGCCTTCTGCCCGTCCGTGCCGAAGCGGGAGATGACCGTGCCGCAGATCGCGGGCGAGACGACCATCATCAGGAGCGGTGCCCCGGCCGCGCCCGCCTCCTCCAGGACGATGGACAGTTCGGCCATGCCGCCGCCCCCGCCGCCGTACTCCTCCGGCAGGTTCACCCCGAGGTAGCCGAGCTTGCCGGCCTCGGCCCACAGGGCCGCCCGGTCGAAGCCGGGTCCGTGGCGGCGGCCGAGCGCGGCGACGGCGGCGCGGAGTTCGGTGTGCTCCCGGGGCTCGATGTCGGTGCTCATGCTGTCTGGTCCTCCTGTGCGTCGGTGTGCACGGCTGCTTCGGTCTGTACGACGGCGAGCAGGGCGCCGACCTCGACCTGGTGGCCGGGGGCGGCGTGGAGCGCGGTGAGCGTGCCGGAGGCGGGGGCGGTGACCTTGTGCTCCATCTTCATCGCCTCCAGCCAGAGCAGGGGCCGTCCGGCCTCGACGCGGTCGCCGACGGCCAGGCCGTCCGCGAGCCGGACGACGGTGCCGGGCATGGGCGCGAGGAGGGAGCCGGGGAGGGTCCGCTCGCGCGGGTCGGTGAAGCGGGGGCGGGCGGCGAGCCGGTGGGGGCCGACGTGGACGACCCCGGGGCCGTACGAGCGCGGCTCGAAGTCCCGTACCACTCCAGCCACTTCGAGCCGTACGCGGTCGGGCGCCGCGCTCACGACGCGGACCCCCTCGGGGGCGAGGACCTCGAAGCCGCCGTCCCTCAGGGGGCGGTAGCGGACCTCGTGGCCGCCATACTCCCTGACCTCGTCCTGCGAGCGGACGTTCCGCCAGCCCCCGCCGAAGCGGCCGGAGTTGCGGGAGGCTTCGGCGAGGGCGGCGGCGACCGCCGCGCAGGGTCCGCCGTCCGGGGGGACGGCGAGGGCGGTCAGGTTCCGTCCGTAGAAGCCGGTGTCGAGCCGCCGCACCTCCCGGAACTCCTCGTGCCGCAGCGAGGCGACGAGGAGGTCGCGGTTGGTGGCCGGGCCGTGGATCACGGCCCGCTCCAGGGCGTGGACGAGCCGGCGGACGGCCTCCGCGCGGGTCGGCGCGTGGGCGACGACCTTGGCGAGCATGGCGTCGTAGTGCACCGGCACGGTGTCCCCGGAGGCGTACCCGGTGTCGACGCGCACGCCCGGCACACCGAAGGCGTGCAGCCGGCCCGTCTGCGGGGCCCAGTCCGCCGCCGGGTCCTCCGCGTACAGCCGGGCCTCGACCGCGTGGCCCCGGGGGGCGGGCGGCTCCGGCGGCAGCGGGGCGCCCTCGGCGACGGCGATCTGGAGGGCGACGAGGTCGGTGCCGTACACCTCCTCGGTCACCGGGTGCTCGACCTGGAGGCGGGTGTTCATCTCCAGGAAGTGCGCCCGGCCGTCCGCGACCAGGAACTCCACGGTGCCCGCGCCGACGTAGCCGACGGCCTTCGCCGCCGCCGCCGACCGCTCGTACAGCTCCTCCGCCAGCGCGGGCGGCAGACCGGGCGCCGGGGCCTCCTCGATCACCTTCTGGTGGCGGCGCTGGAGGGAGCAGTCGCGGGTGCCGAGCGTCCACACCGTGCCGTGGGCGTCGGCGAGGACCTGCACCTCGACGTGCCGGCCGTCCTCCACGTACGGCTCGACGAACACCTCGCCGTCCCCGAAGGCGCTCTCCGCCTCCGCCGACGCCGCCCGCAACGCCCCTTCCAGATCGGCGAGTTCGCGGACGATCCGCATGCCGCGACCGCCGCCGCCCGCCGCCGCCTTCACCAGCACGGGCAGGTCGGCCGCCGTGACGTCGCGCAGGGGCTCGATCCCCAGCAGCTCCTTGGCCCGGGTCTTCGACGCCATCGCCTCGATGGCCTCCGGCGGCGGCCCGATCCAGCGCAGGCCCGCCTCCGTCACGGCCCGCGCGAAGGCGGCGTTCTCGGAGAGGAAGCCGTAGCCGGGGTGGACGGCGTCCGCGCCCGCCGCGAGCGCCGCCGCCACCACCAGGTCCCCGCGCAGGTACGTCTCCGAGGGCGACGCCCCCGGCAGCCGTACCGCCGTGTCCGCCTCCCGCACGTGCAGGGCTCCGGCGTCGGCGTCGGAGAAGACGGCGACGGTCGCGATGCCCAGCTCGCGGCAGGTGCGGAAGACGCGGCAGGCGATCTCGCCGCGGTTCGCGACCAGGACGGTCGAAATCATCAGGGCCTCACATTCGGAAGACGCCGAAGCCGCCGCGCGCGCCCTCGACCGGTGCCGTGTGGATCGCGGACAGGCACAGCCCGAGGACCGTGCGGGTGTCGCGGGGGTCGATGACCCCGTCGTCGTAGAGCAGGCCGGAGAGGAAGTGCGGCAGCGACTCGGACTCGATCTGCGCCTCGACCAGGGCCCGCAGCCCGGCGTCCGCCTCCTCGTCGTACGGCCGCCCCTTCGCCGCCGCCGACGCCCGCGCCACGATCGACAGGACGCCCGCGAGCTGCTGCGGCCCCATGACGGCGGACTTGGCGCTGGGCCAGGCGAAGAGGAACCGGGGGTCGTACGCCCGCCCGCACATGCCGTAGTGCCCGGCGCCGTAGCTCGCCCCCATGAGGACGGACAGGTGCGGGACCTTCGAGTTCGACACCGCGTTGATCATCATCGCGCCGTGCTTGATGATGCCGCCCTGCTCGTACTCCTTGCCCACCATGTAGCCGGTGGTGTTGTGGAGGAACAGCAGCGGGATGTCCCGCTGGTTCGCCAGCTGGATGAACTGGGCGGCCTTCTGCGACTCGGCGGAGAACAGCACTCCCTGCGCGTTCGCGAGGATCCCCACCGGATAGCCGTGCAGCCGCGCCCAGCCGGTGGTGAGGCTGGGCCCGTACAGCGGCTTGAACTCGTCGAAGTCGGAGCCGTCGACGATCCGAGCGATCACCTCGCGCGGGTCGAACGGCTTCTTGAGGTCGCCGGGCACGATCCCCAGCAGTTCCTCGGCGTCGTACTTCGGCGGCTCGACCGCCGACGGGTCCGGATCCGGGTGCGCCTTGCGGTGGTTGAGCCGGGCGACGATCCGGCGGGCCTGCCGGATCGCGTCGGCCTCGTCCACCGCGTAGTGGTCGGCGAGCCCGGACACCCGCGCGTGCATCGCCGCGCCGCCCAGCGACTCGTCGTCGCTCTCCTCGCCCGTCGCCATCTTCACCAGCGGCGGCCCGCCGAGGAAGACCTTCGACCGCTCCTCGATCATCACCGTGTGGTCGGACATGCCCGGCACGTACGCCCCGCCGGCCGTCGAGTTGCCGAAGACGACCGCGACCGTCGGGATGCCGGCGGCGGAGAGCCGGGTGAGGTCGCGGAAGAGCGCCCCGCCCGGGATGAAGATCTCCTTCTGCGAGGGCAGGTCGGCGCCGCCGGACTCGACCAGCGAGATCACCGGGAGCCGGTTGGCGTACGCGATCTCGTTGGCCCGCAGCGCCTTCTTCAGCGTCCACGGGTTGGAGGCGCCGCCGCGCACGGTCGGGTCGTTGGCCGTGACCAGGCACTCGACGCCCTCCACCACCCCGATGCCGGTGACGAGCGACGCCCCCACCTGGTAGGAGCTGCCCCAGCCGGCGAGCGGCGACAGCTCCAGGAACGGCGAGTCCGGGTCGAGCAGCAGCTCGATCCGCTCCCGGGCCAGCAGCTTGCCCCGCTCCCGGTGCCGGGCCGTGTACTTCTCGCCGCCGCCCGCGAGGGCCTTGGCGTGCTCCGCGTCGAGGGCGGCGAGCTTCTCCAGCATGGCGGCGCGGTGGTCCGCGTGGTCGGGCCCGGTGGGGTCGAGGGCGGAGGCGAGGACGGTCACGGGGTTTCCTCCCGAGGGCCGGGGCGGACGGTCGCGGAGTCGGTCGGTGAAGCCGGTGAAGCCGGGGAAGCGGTCGCGGGGGTCAGCAGTTCCTCCGGTACGTCCAGGTGCCGGGAGCGGAGCCATTCGCCGAGGGCTTTGGCCTGCGGGTCGAAGCGGGCCTGCGAGGCGACGCCCTCGCCGAGCAGTCCGGCGACGGTGAAGTTCAGCGCCCGCAGGTGGGGCAGCACGTGCCGGGTGACGTCCGACCCGGCCGTCTCCGGCAGGAGTTCGCGGAAGCGGTCGACGGTGAGGGCGTGCGCGAGCCACCGCCACTCCGCGTCCGTCCGCACCCACACGCCGACGTTCGCGTCCCCGCCCTTGTCGCCGCTGCGGGCGCCCGCGACCCGCCCCAGCGGGGCACGGACCACGGGCCCCCCGGGCAGCGGCGGCGGCAGGTCCGGCTCGGGCACGGGCTCCAGGACCCGCGTCGCGGGCGGTACGGGGACGGGCAGGCGGGTCCCGTCGGGCAGCACGGCCGTGTGCGGGACGTCGGCGGCGGGCACGTACGCCGTCTCGAAGACGCCGTAGGGGGCGCCCCGGCCGGGCGGCGCGGTGACGTGGAAGCCGGGATAGCTCGCGAGGGCCAGCTCGATCGCGGCCCCCGTCAGGGCCCGGCCCACCTTCTCCGGGTCCTGGTCGCGGACGACGAGCCGGAGCAGGGCGCTCGCGGTCTCCTCGGTCGCCGCGTCCTCGCGGTCGGTGCGGGCCAGCTCCCAGCGGACCTCGGCGGGCGGGTCCTGCGCCAGGGCCTCGTGGAGCTGCGCCCGGACGAGCGCGGCCTTGGCGTCGACGTCGAGGCCGGTGAGGACGAAGACGACCTCGTTGCGGTGCCCGCCGAGCCGGCAGCGGCCCGCCTTGAGCACGGGCGGCGGCGCCTCGCCCCGCACCCCGTGGATCCGCACCCGGTCGGGCCCCTCCTGCGCGAGCCGCACGGTGTCGAGCCGGGCGGTCACGTCGGGCCCGGCGTAACGGGCGCCGGAGGTCTCGTAGAGGAGCTGTGCGGTGACGGTCCCGACGTCGACGAAACCGCCGGTGCCGGGGTGCTTGGTGACGACCGCCGACCCGTCCTCGTACAGCTCGGCGAGGGGGAAGCCGGGGCGCAGGACGTCGGCGGGACGGTCCGTGAAGAAGGCGTAGTTGCCGCCGGTGGCCTGGGTGCCGCACTCCAGGACGTGGCCGGCGACGACGGCCCCGGCGAGCCGGTCGTACTCCTCCGGGCCCCAGCCGAAGTGCCACTGCGCGGGCCCGGTGACGAGCGCCGCGTCCGTGACCCGGCCGGTGACGACGACGTCCGCGCCGGCCGCGAGGCAGGCGGCGATCCCGGCTCCGCCCAGGTAGGCGTTGGCCGTCAGGACGCCGGGCCCCGGCGGCAGCGCGTCGCCCTCGACGTGCGCCACGCGGGTCGGCAGCCCGAGCTTCGCGGCCAGCTCGCGCAGGGCGTCCGCGAGCCCGGCCGGGTTGAGCCCGCCGGCGTTGGCGACGATCCGGGTGCCGCGCTCGTGGGCGAGCCCCAGCCCCTCCTCCATCTGCCGCAGGAAGGTCTTCGCGTACCCCCCGGCGGGGTCCTTGAGGAGGTCCCGGCCGAGGATCAGCATGGTCAGCTCGGCGAGGTAGTCGCCGGTGAGGACGTCGAGCCGGCCGCCGGTCAGCATCTCGCGGACGGCGGAGAAACGGTCGCCGTAGAAGCCGGAGGCGTTCCCGATGCGGAGCACCGCGCCCTCCCCCGGCATCACGCCCCTCCCCCG
Source organism: Streptomyces filamentosus (assembly GCF_014654895.1). Lineage (GTDB taxonomy): Bacteria > Actinomycetota > Actinomycetes > Streptomycetales > Streptomycetaceae > Streptomyces > Streptomyces filamentosus. Next base: position 2,173,931 of record NZ_BNBE01000001.1, read on the forward strand.
GTCCCGGCGGGCCGCCCGGCCCCGGCGGGCCTTCCGGCCCCGACGGGTCCGGCGAAGGCCTGGGCGATGCGGAGCCAGTGCTCGGCGCCGGCGCCCTCGGCGCGGAGCGCGGTGTCGTCGCGGTGCACCCGCTGGGTGACGAGGAGGCAGAACTCGAGCGCGTCGCCGGTGACGCGCTGGGCGGCGTCCTCGGGGCCGTACGCCCACAACTCGCCCTCCGGCGATACGAGTTCCACCCGCACCGGCTCCCCCGGCGGCTGTTCGCCCCGCACCAGGTAGGCGTAGTCGCGGGCCCGGTGCCCGATCCAGGCGACGTGCCGCAGCCGGGCGGTGGGCTTCCGTACGACTCCGAGGGCGTCGGCCACGTCCTGCCCGTGCGCCCAGGTCTCCATCAGCCGGGCGGTGGCCATCGCCGGCGCGCTCATCGGCGGCCCGTACCAGGGGAACCGCCCGCCGGCCGGCACCCCCCGCAGCGCCTCCTCCAGCCGCTCCCGCCCCTCCCGCCAGCGGGCCAGCAGCTCGCCGGGCGGCAGCGCGGCCCCCTCCTCGGCCCCGCCGTCCACGAACCGCTCGGGCGCGGCGAGCGCTTTCTCCACCTCCGCCGCGAAGCCGTCGCCGTCGGTGATCGCGAGCAGCGCGGCCCGGTCCGTCCAGGCGAGGTGGGCGATCTGGTGCGCCACGCTCCACCCCGGCGCGGGCGTCGCCCGCCTCCACTGCTCCTCGCTCAACTCGCTGACGATCGCGTCGAGTTCGCCGCCTTCGGCACGCAGGTCGACGAGGACGTCTGCGGGGTCGGACACGGTGCGCTCCCCTCGGGAGGACGGGCCTGAGGAGTGGGAGCATGGCAGCGATCCGGGAAACAATCAAGCGTGCTTGCTTGGATTGGGGCGGACGGGCCCGTCAGCAGTTGGGGAGGGCGACGTCCTCCAGGACGTCGAGGACGGAGGCGGGAAAGAGGTAGCCCACCGTGGAGTCGTCGGATGTCACGATCTGGAAGCCCGCCACGCCGCCCCGCTCCGAAAAGAAAGGGGCACCCGTGAGCGACCGGTCGAAGCCGCCCTCCACACGCAGGAGGCCGTTCGTGCGCCCTTTGAGATCCACCAGGCACGAGTAGGGCCCATGGGGGTTCCGCGTGCTCACGAGGAGGCGGGAGCCGATCGGGGGCTTCCGGTCGAGGCGCACCGGACTCGCGGGCGGCGGCACAGGGACCATGAGCTCCAGCACGAGCAGGCTGGCGCCACCTCTCTCCAGACCAGTCGCCTCGTAGACGTGCCGCACCGATGCCGCCACGGTCCGCTCGCCCACCGAGACGGTCCGGAACAAACCCATCGCATCCACCCGCACGTGCCGGGGGACCACCGCGACCACTGTCCGCTCGTCGACCAGCAGGCCGTTGAAGAACCCATCGGCCCCGTGGGTGACCTGCACGCTGAGCGCCGCAGCGGCCTCCTCGTCCATCGGCGCCGGACCCTGGTGGACGTTCACCACGTTGCCCTCGCCGCCGACCCGGAAGTTGTACGTACGGGAGGCGCCCCGCTCCACAGGCGCAGCCGACACCCCCTCGGCCTCCGCCACCTCCGTCCCACCCCCCTCCACGGACGCCGCCTCCGCCTCCGCCAGCCGCCGCTCCAGCCCCTCGCACCGCTCCTCCGCCAGGCGGTGCAGCTCGCGGACCCGGGCCAGCTCCTCCTCCAGGTCCCGGATCTCCGCGCGCAGGCGGGCGTACTCGCCGGAGTCGGCGGACGGCTCCGCGCGCAGCTCCCGCACCTGGAGCGCGAGGTCGCGGATGCGCCGCTCGCGGTCGTCCAGGGCCTCCTCAAGGCGCCGCGCGCTCCTGGCCGCGCGCTGCGCCTCGTCGTCGGCCTCCGCCAACTGCACTTCCAGGAGCCGGACCTTGTGGACGGGGCCCTTGGCCGCGTACAGGGCGGCCCGGTGCAGCGCGCGGAGCATCGCCACGGTCTCCTCCGTCGGGGCCTCGGCGCCCCGCGCCTCCGCCACGTCGCCCAGCAGGTTCCGGACGAAGTCCCAGTGCGGGACGCGCAGCCCGCTGAAGTAACGGGAGACGGCGCCGGAGTCGTACGACCTCCGGATCGCGTACCGGCGCATCGACAGCGGTGCGAGGCCCTCGAAGAGCTGCCGCAGCGCCGTGGCCAACTCCCGTGCCTCCGGAGGCACTTCCTGCCCGAACGGCTTCAGCCCGGTCATCCGCCCACCCCTCTCCCGGCGGGTGCTGCCGATGCCTCCGCAGCACCGCTGCACCTCCCGCAGCGCCCCGCTCCCCCGCGAGTCTGGCCCAGGAGACAGCCTCCGCACACCGGAACCGGACAACCGGACAGGAGCCACCATGGCCACGCCCCGCACGCCCCGCGCCCTCGATCCCGTCGTCTTCCTCGCCGTGCTCGGCACGGCCGTCCTCCTGGTCCTGCGCGGGACCGATCCCGCGACCCTGACCACGGTCACGGTGGCCGTGTCGGGGCTGTACGCGGCCTGGCGGGGGCAGGCCGGACCGCCGCGGAAGGACGACACGGCCGGGACCGATGAGTTTCCGCCGGAGCAGCGGTCCTAGATCATGAACGCGACACCGCGAACCGTTTCAGCAGAGGAACCGAGGAACCGACATGCGCACTCTCATCAGCTCCGCCTTCGTCTCCCTCGACGGTGTCGTCGAGGCCCCCGGAGGCGAGGAGGGCTACCGGAACGCCGGCTGGACCTTCAAGGACGTCGAGTTCCTGCCGGAGGCGTACGAGCTCAAGGGCCGCGAACAGCAGGAGGCGACGGCGATGCTCCTCGGCCGGGTCAGCTACGAGGCGTTCAGCCCCGTGTGGCCGGGCATGGCGGACTTCGCCGACTACAAGGAGATGCCGAAGTACGTCGTCTCCACCACCCTCACCGACGACGGCCTCGTCTCCGACTGGGGGCCGACGACGATCCTGCGCACCCTGGACGAGGTCGCCGCCCTGAAGGAGACCGAGGGCGGCCCGATCATCGTGCACGGCAGCGCGTCCCTGAACCGCGCCCTCTCCGACGCCGGCCTGATCGACCGCTACCACCTGCTGGTCTTCCCGCTGCTCCTCGGCGCCGGCAAGCGCCTCTTCAGCACCACGGACAAGGACGCCCAGAAGCTGAAGGTCGTCGAGCACGAGACGTACGCGAACGGCGTCCAGAAGCAGGTCCTCGACGTCGTCCGCTAGGCCGCGTCCTCACCCCGCGCGGCGCGGGCGGGGGACCAGCTCGCCGCCACAGTTGGGGCAGGTCCCGGACATCTCCTCCGTACAGGGCACGCAGAAGGTGCACTCGTAGGAGCAGATCCGGGCGGGGCCGTCGGCCGGCAGGGCCGTCGTCTCGCAGCGTTCGCAGCGTTCGCGCATCTCAAGAGCCATGGCTCCATGATCGACGGGGTCCGGGACCGCCGAAACAGGGCGTCGGCCAGAGATCGACAGGATCGGGCCGGGGCGGTGGGGGCGGGAGGGTGTCGTTCCGGCGGCCCGGCGGCGGCGGACGGATGACGGCCACCCCGGAATCCCGCCCCCGCGTTGCGTGCGGCCGCCGCCGCGACCCTGGGCAGTCACGCGGTCGGCGTACGGGCGGGGGCGGGGGAAACGGCATGGCCTGGTGGGAGTACCTGATCGCGCCCCTCGGGCTGCTCCCGGGGGCTCCCCTCCTGTCCCGGTCCGCGCACGCCCGCGCCGACCGGCGACCCGGCCGCCCGGTTCGCCGGCCTGTCGTTCCTCCCGGGCGGGGCGCACTCCCTCGTCCACACCCTGGTCCGCGAGCGGCGGGCCCGGCCGGAGGCGTACGCGTGACGGCCGCCCGCCCCGCCGGGGGACGGCCGGCGGGGCGGGCGGGGTTCGTCGTGCCGGACGGCTCGCCGGCACGGGTGAAGCGGGTTCGTTCCCTGCACAGTCGCCGGCTCGGTTCCTGGCTCCGTCACCGGGTCAGTTGCTGTGGGCGGTGATGTCGCCGTGGGAGGTGGTGGCGCGGATGGTGAGGCCCGCGCCCTTGCCCTCGGCGTTCTGGAGGGAGTTGGCGATGCGGCCGTAGGCGGTGCCGGCGTCGAGGACGGCGGAGGTGCCGCGGGCGGCGCCGACCGTGATGGAGCCGGACTGGGTGGCGAGGACGACCGTCCCTGCGGTGGCCTCGGCGACGCGCAGGTCGCCGCGGGCGGTGGCGAGTTCGGCCGAGCCGCCCAGGCGGCCGACGGAGATGTCGCCGTCCTGGAGCGTGAGGCGCGCGGTGGCGGCCTCGTCCAACTTGACGGGCCCCTGGGCGCTGTCGAAGGCGACGTCCCCGAGCCGGCCGACGCCCCGCAGCTCCCCGGCGGCGGTCTTCGCCACGACGGAGGACCCGGCGGGCAGCTGGACGGTGATCTCGACGACGCCCGAGGCACCGAAGAGCCGGTTCTCGCCCTCCGGGGCGGTGATCTCCAGGACCCCTCCGGCGAAGGAGACCGCGACCTCGCCGGCGGCCTTCACGTCCCGGGACTTGGAGGCGTCGGCGGGGCGGACGTCGACGGTGGTGTCGGCCCGGTCGGCCGCGATCAGGCGGAGGTGGCCGGCGGGGACGGCGATGCGGGCGGCGATCGGGGCGGTGGTGGCGAAGGTCTGCATGATGTCTGCTCCTCTGAAGCGGCGCCGGCGTTTCCGACACGGGAAAAGCTACGTTGCTTTCCAAGGTGCTGCAACTACTTCGTTGCATCACGATGGCATTTATGCAGCTCAAGCAAGCAATTTCATTGCAATGGGCTCAGAATTGACGCAACGGCATATGCCGGAGCGTTGCAATAGGAAGAGAGTGAACGCTATGCCGGGGGCCCGGCGGGGCCCCGGCGGCGGAAACGCGTCGGCCGGCACCCGGAGTGATCCGGGTGCCGGCCGAGGAGAGGTCGCGGAAAGGAAGCCGGGGGCTACGGGGTGGGGGCGGCCGCCCTCTGGCTGCGCACCGCGCCGACGCTCGCGCCGATCACCAGGGCGATGGCGAGGCCGTCCGTGAGGGACAGCGCCTGGTGCAGGACGAAGAAGCCCGCGCCCGCCGCGATGGCCGGTTCCAGGCTCATCAGGACGGCGAAGGTGGGGGCGGGCAGGCGGCGCAGGGCGAGGAGTTCGAGGGTGTACGGCAGCACCGACGAGAGCAGTGCGACGCCGAGGCCCAGCGCGATCGTCGACGGCACCAGCAGCGCGCCGCCCGCGTCGGCGATGCCCAGCGGCAGGCTGAGGACCGCGCCGAAGGCCATCGCGAGCGCCAGGCCGTCCGCCTGCGGGAAGCGGCGGCCCGTACGCGCGCTGAAGACGATGTACGCGGCCCACATGGCGCCCGCCGCGAGCGCGAAGCCCGCACCGAGCGGGTCCATCCGGTCGAAGTCCCCGCCGAGCAGGGCGACCCCGCCGAAGGCGAGGCCCGCCCAGAGGAGGCTGACGAGCCGGCGCGAGGCGATGACGGACAGGACCAGCGGCCCGAGCACCTCCAGGGTGACGGCGGCGCCGAGCGGGATCCGGTCGATCGACTGGTAGAAGAGGACGTTCATGCCCGCCATGGCGGTGCCGAAGGCGACGACCGTCCCCCAGTCGGCCCGGCCGTACCCCCGCACCTTGGGCCGGCAGACCAGCAGCAGGACGAGCGCGGCGAGCACGAGCCGCAGCGTGACCACGCCGAGCGCGCCCGCCCGGGGCATCAGCAGCACGGCGACGGCCGACCCGAACTGGACGGAGAGCCCGCCGGCCACGACGAGCGCGACGGGACCGAGACGGCGGGCCCCCCGGGGGGCGGACGCTCGCGGAGCGGACGCCTGCGGGGGCGCGGCGGGGGCCGGGGCAGGGCCCGTACGCGCGTCCGCGCCCGCAGCCGCACCCGCACCCGTGCTCGCGACCGCGACCGCCGCCGCCGCCGGGGCCGATGCCACTCCCGCCGCTCCCGCCGCCTGGCTGTCCACGACCACCACCACTCCTCCCCGGCCCTTCCCCGGGCCGGACCGCAAGTTCACTCCACTAAACCCTCAGTCCAGAGTAGTGCACTGTTTCGCATCCTGACGAACGGATTCCGCTTCCACGCTACGGAGCCCCGCGCGGCAGCGGAAATGCCGATCTTCCTGCGGTTATGCTCCACAGACATGACCGTGAGCATCGAGCTGCGCCACCTCCGCTGCTTCCTCGCCATCGCCGAGGAGGAGAACCTCACCCGCGCGGCGGCCCGCCTCCACCTCACCCAGCCGGCCGTCTCCCGCACCCTCGCCGCGCTCGAACGGCACCTCGGCGCGCGGCTCGTCGACCGTTCCACGCACCACCTCGCCCTCACCGCCGAGGGCCGGGCCTTCCGGGAACGGGCCGCCGCCGCCCTCGCCGCCTTCGACGCCGCCGTCGACCCGGCCCGGCTGCGCCGCCGCCCCCTGCGCCTCGGGCACGCGTGGTCGGCCTTCGGCCCGTACACCACCCCGCTCCTGCGGCGCTGGCAGCGCGAACACCCCGAGACCCCGCTCGAACTCCTCCGCGTCGACGACCGCACCGCCGGCCTCGCGCGCGGCCAGGTCGACGCGGCGCTGCTGCGCGGCGCCGTGGAGGCGCCGGGCCTGGTCACCGCCGAACTCACCACGGAGGCGAGGGTCGCCGCGCTCCCCGCCGACAGCCCCCTCGCGGACCGCCCCGGCCCCCTCTCCCTCCTCGACCTCGCGGACGAGACCGTCGTCCTCAACACCGTCTCCGGCACGACCGCCCTCACCCTGTGGCCGCCGCCCGCCCGCCCCACCCGCACCCTCACGGTCGCCAACACCGACGACTGGCTCACCGCCATCGCCGCCGCCCGTGGCGTGGGCGTCTCCTCCGCCTCCACCGCCGCCCTCCACCCCCACCCCGGCGTCACCTACCGCCCCCTCCCCGGCGCCCCGCCCCTCCCGGTCCTCCTCGCCTGGCGCGACGCCTTCCCCCACCCGGCCACGGAGGCGCTGATCGCCATGGCGCGGGAGATCGTGCGGGGTTCCTGAAGCGTGCCCGCCGGCCGGTGGAGCGGGGCCCGGCTCGCGGCGCGCGAGAGCGGACCTGACGGCGTGAAACCGGACCACGGCGTGAAGCCGCACCGGACCGGGAGGCCCCGGCCACCGCACGCTTCAGGAGCCCCCGCTCAGGCCGCGTCCTCCCCGCGCCGCCGCTGCAAGGAGCGCCAGACGTGCCGGGCCCAGGCGTGGTGCCCGGGGGTCTCGTAGGAGCAGAAGAGGCCGGCTGCGGCGCCGTCCGGTTCCACGGCGTACGCGGTCAGTTCGTGGCGGGTACGGCCGGTGTCCTCCGGCGTCTGCCAGAAGGCGTACCGTACGCCTCCGCCCGGCAGCCGCTCCGTGTGCCGCTGCCCCTCCGGCACCTCGGGCGCACCCTCCAGCAGCGCCGCGAGGAAGTCCTCGGCGGTGCGGCCCGGCTCGTCGTCCTGGAACAGCCCCACGGCCACGCTGCGGTCCTGCGCCACGAACTGGTCCGCGCCGTTCTCGAAGCGCGCGGAGAAGCCCGCCGTCCGCTCCACCCACCAGCCCTCGTCCAGATCCGTCCGCACCGCGACCGGCAGCGGGTGCGGGAAGCGCGCCAGGACGTCGTCACGGTCCCACGTCTCCCCCAGCAGCCGTACGGCCTCCGGGTCGCGCCCCTCCGCGAAGTACGGCAGCTCCTCGGCCTCCCGGACCCGCGCCGTGAACTCCGCCCCCAGCACCGCCTCGCCCCACGGCCGCACCGCGTTCGCGAGGCGCCCGCGCACGACCAGCTCCGGGTACGCCGCCTCGTCCTCCCAGACCTCGGCGGCCCGCAGGAACGTCTCCTCGTCTGTTTCCAGCCATGCGCCGAGCATCAGCTCGGTCTCCCCCGTCAACTGCACCGGCAGCAGGCAGCGCACGAAGAACCCCGCCCCCTCCAGCGCCAGCAACGCACTGGGCCCCGGCGACCGCCGAGCCTCTTCGGGCAGGTCAAAGGCAATGTCCGGCAGACCGAAGCGAACGTCGATCCGCTTCTCCTCAGCGAGCGCGTCACCGCAGCAGGCGCAGGCGGCGGGGGCGGAAAGTGGTGCGGGGTTGTTCATCCCCGCACCTTAAACCGCTCAGATCCGGCCGCACGCCGCCGCCTTCGCGAAGGCCGCGAGGACGACGGGGCCGCCCGGATCGGGGCGCGGGAGGTGTCCTTGGAGTCGCGGACGGCGACGTGGGAGACGCGTTCCGATCAGAACAGACGGCCGTACGTTCCCCGGCCCTTGCCGGTGCCTCACGGCCCGTCACGGACCCGTCAGCCACGCCCCGTACCAGGCGCGGAAGCCGGGGCTGACCGGCGTGAAGCCGCCCCAGTCCGGGTCCAGCGTCCAGATCTCGCCCGCGTGGGGGCCGTTCAGGACCAGGCGGTCGTACGTGCCGCAGCCGTGCTCGGCGAGGGTGAGCGTGCCGGGGGTGACGTCCTCGGGGCGGGCGAGCGGGCCGGGAAGGGGTCCGGCGAGGGGGAACGGGGCGGCGAGGCGGCCGGGGAGGCGGTCCTCCCGCCACTCGTCGTCCACGGCCCACCCGTCGTCCGCGTCGCCGGTCTCCGAAGCGGCCTCCGGGCGGGGGGCCGTCAGCGGCAGCAGGCCGTGGGCGGGGCCCGCCGGGCCGTCGCCGGCCGCCGCGACGAAGGAGCGGTACTCCGGGGGCAGGGCGATGCCGTGGGCCTCCTCGAAGGCCCGGATCGCGGCCTCCGGCAGCGGGGGCGTCAGCGCGTACCGGTGGGTGCGCGCGCCGAAGCGTGCGAGGGCGGGGTCCCCGGCAGCCTTCTCCCGCACCCGCGCGCGGACGGCGGGGCCGTCCCAGCCCACACCGCTCCCGGCCCCGCTCCCGCTCCGGGTCGTGCTCAAGGCGTCTCCCTCCCGTCGAAGCCCTCCTCCAGGGCCTCCGCCAGTGTCTCCGCCAGGTGGCGGGCCCTCCTGCCGGTGAGTTCCTCGATCTGGGTGCGGCAGGAGAAGCCGTCGGCCAGGAGCTCCGCCGTGGCCGGGGCCGTGCGGAGGGCGGGGAGGAGCTGGTCCTCGGCGCAGGCCAGGGAGACCTCGTGGTGGCCGGGTTCGAAGCCGAAGTTGCCGGCCAGGCCGCAGCAGCCGCCCGCCAGGGGGCCGGTCAGTCCGGCGGCCTCCCGGAGGCGGCGGTCGGGCGCGTCGCCGAGGACGGCGTGCTGGTGGCAGTGGGTCTGGCCGGCGGCCGGGCGGTCGAGGAGGGGCGGGGTCCAGTCGGGGGCCAGGGTCTCCAGGGCCTCGGCGAAGGTGAGGACCGACGCCGCCAGGCGGGCCGCCCTCGGGTCGTCGGGGAGCAGTTCGGGGAGGTCGGTGCGGAGGGTCGCCGCGCAGGAGGGTTCGAGGACGACCACGGGCAGCCCCGCGACCGTCCTCACCCCCTCCGCCCCCTCCATCACGTCCAGTGTCCTCCGCATCACCCGCCGCGCCGCCCCCAGCTGTCCCGTCGACACGTACGTGAGGCCGCAGCAGACGCGGCCCTCGGGGAGCCGTACGCCCAGGCCGGCGTCCTCCAGGACGCGGACGGCGGCGCGGCCGGTGCGGGGGGAGAGGTGGTCGGTGAAGGTGTCCGGCCAGAGGGTGAGGTCCGGGGTGCGGGCGGAGGCGCGGTCGGCGAACCAGGAGGTGAAGGTGCGGTCCGCGACCCTCGGGAGGGTCCGCTCCGGGGCGACCCCGGCGAGGCGGGCGGCGAACGGCAGCCGCAGGGCCGCGTTCAGGCCGCGCCCGAAGAGGTCGAGCCAGTGCGGCAGCCGGCCCATGGTCCAGTGGGAGCGGGGGCGGCGCAGCAGTCCGCCGATCCCCGCGTGGTGGCGGTCCAGGAACTCCGCCTTGTACGCGGCCATGTCGACGCCCACCGGGCAGTCGCTGCGGCAGCCCTTGCAGGACAGGCAGAGGTCCAGCGCCTCCCGGACCTCCTCCGAGCGCCAGCCGTCGGTGATCACCTCGCCGAGGGCCATCTCGTGGAGGAGGCGGGCCCGGCCCCGGGTGGAGTGCTTCTCCTCGCCCGTCGCCCGGAAGGACGGGCACATGACCGCGTCGCCCGTGCCCGGGCCCTCGGCCCGGCACTTGGCGACCCCCACGCACCGGGCCGCCTCCCGCCCCAGCGCCACCAGCGGCAGCCCGGCGGAGCCCGGCCCCCCGGAGCCACGACCCCCGGAGCCCGGCCCCTCGAAGCCCAGCCCCTCGAAGCGCAGCCCGGAGTCCAGGGGCTCGGGGCGGACCAGCATGCCGGGGTTGAGGCCGCCGTCCGGGTCCCACAGGTCCTTCACCTCACCGAAGAGGGCGACCAGTTCGTCCCCGTACATCTTCGGCAGCAGCTCCGCCCGCGCCTTGCCGTCGCCGTGTTCGCCGGAGAGGGAGCCGCCGTGGGCGACCACCAGGGCGGCGACGGCCTCCGAGAAGCGGCGGAAGTCGCGTACGCCTGCGGGCGTCCACAGGTCGAAGTCGACGCGGACGTGGACGCAGCCGTCGCCGAAGTGCCCGTACGGGGTCCCCCGCAGGCCGTGGTCGGCGAGCAGCGCGCGGAAGTCCCGGAGGTACGCGCCGAGCCGGGCGGGCGGCACCGCGCAGTCCTCCCAGCCGGGCCACGCCTCCCCTCCGCCGGGGACGCGGGTGGCGGTCCCGGCGGCGTCCTCGCGGATCCGCCACAGGGCCCGCTGCCCGGCCGGGTCGCGGACGACCGCCGCGTCGAGCGCGTCGGCGGCCCGCACGAGGTCCCGGGCCGCGTCCTCCCCGTCGACCTCGCAGAACAGCCACGCGCCGCCCCTCGGCAGGTCCTTCGCCGCCGGTCCGACGAGGTCGGCGGCCATGCCCTCGACGGTCAGCGGGCCGTACGCCAGGAGGCCCGCCGCCGCGTCGGCCGCCGCCGTCTCGTCGGGGTGGCCGAGGACGACGAGGACGGGGTCGGCGGGGAGCGGGACGAGGCGGACCGTCGCCTCCGTCACCACGCCGAGGGTGCCCTCGCTGCCGACGAAGGAGCGGACGACGTCGCGGCCGTTCTCGGGGAGCAGCGCGTCGAGGGCGTAGCCGGAGATGCGGCGGGGCAGGCCGGGCGGGTAGCCGGTGCGGAGGAGGGCGAGGTTCCGGTCGACCAGGTCGAGGAGGCCGGGCGGCGCGCCCCGTCCGTCCTTCCCCAGCGTCAGCCTCCCGCCTCCGTGGGTCATCACTTCCAGTGAGCGGACGTTGTCGGCGGTGGTGCCCCAGGCGACCGAGTGCGCCCCGCACGCGTTGTTGCCGATCATGCCGCCGAGGGTGCAGCGGCTGTGGGTGGACGGGTCGGGGCCGAAGGTCAGCCCGTGCGGGCGGGCGGCGTCCCGCAGGCGGCCGAGGACGAGGCCGGGGCGGACGACGGCGGTGCGCTCGCGGGGGTCGAGGGAGACGATTCCGGCCATGTGCCGTGTGAGGTCGAGCACGACGCCGGTGCCGGTGGCCTGGCCGCCGATGGAGGTGCCGGCGCCGCGCGGGACGACGGGGACGCCGTGCGCCCGGCAGACCTCCAGGACCGCGGCGACGTCGTCGGCGTCGCGCGGCGCGACCGTACCGGCGGGCACGCGGCGGTAGTTGGAGGCGTCCATGGTCGCGAGGGCCCGCGCGGAGGCGCCGAAGTCGACGTCCCCCGCGACGGCGGACCTGAGGTCGGCGGCGAGTTCCCGGTGTGTGCCTTCGTCTGTTCCCACGACGCAAGGATGTCTCGTCGCTCGTCCTTTTCGTCTCATCCGGCGGACATCCCGAGACCGGGCCCTTCCCGAACCGATACCCTCCGGCTCGTGGCCGACATCCAGATTCCCGCTGACATCAAGCCCGCAGACGGTCGTTTCGGCGCGGGCCCCTCCAAGGTGCGTACGGAGGCGCTGGACGCCCTGGCCGCCACCGGCACCTCCCTCCTCGGCACGTCCCACCGCCAGGCTCCGGTCAAGAACCTGGTCGGCGAGGTGCGTGCCGGCATCTCCGAACTCTTCTCGCTGCCCGAGGGCTACGAGGTGATCCTGGGCAACGGCGGCTCCACCGCCTTCTGGGACATCGCGACCCACGGCCTGATCGAGAACAAGTCGCAGCACCTCACCTTCGGCGAGTTCTCCTCCAAGTTCGCGAAGGCCGCGAAGCTGGCCCCGTGGCTGGCCGAGCCGACCGTGATCTCCTCCGACCCGGGCACCCACCCGGAGCCGGTGGCCGAGGCGGGCGTCGACGTCTACGCGTACACCCACAACGAGACCTCGACCGGTGTCGCCGCCCCGGTCAAGCGGGTCGCGGGCGCCGACGAGGGCGCGCTCGTCCTCGTGGACGCGACCTCCGGCGCGGGCGGCCTCCCGGTCGACATCGCCGAGACGGACGTCTACTACTTCGCCCCCCAGAAGTCCTTCGCCGCCGAGGGCGGCCTGTGGCTGGCGGCGTTCTCCCCGGCCGCCCTGGAGCGCGCGCAGCGGATCCACGCCTCGGGTCGGCACGTCCCGGAGTTCTTCTCGCTGCCGACGGCGATCGACAACTCGCTGAAGAACCAGACGTACAACACCCCCGCCCTCTCGACCCTCTTCCTGCTCAACGAGCAGCTGAAGTGGATCAACGGCCAGGGCGGTCTGGACTGGGCGGTGGCGCGCACCAAGGAGTCCTCGGACGCGCTGTACACGTGGGCGGAGGAGTCCAAGCACGCCTCCCCGTTCGTGACGGACCCGGCGAAGCGCTCGCAGGTCATCGGCACGATCGACTTCTCCGACGAGGTCGACGCGGCGGCGGTCGCGAAGGTGCTCCGCGCCAACGGCATCGTGGACACCGAGCCCTACCGCAAGCTGGGCCGCAACCAGCTGCGGATCGCGATGTTCCCGGCGGTCGACCCGGCGGACGTGCGGGCCCTGACGGCCTGCGTCGACCACGTCATCGAGCGCCTCTGATCACGCACCCGTGACGGGAGGAGGAGGGTCCGGCGTCGCGCCGGGCCCTCCTTCCGTCGTACGGGGCCGCCCCGCGAGGCGCCGGTACTCCCCCGGCGGCAGCCCGTACGCGCGGCGGAAGGCGCGGTTGAAGTCGGCGGGGTGGCGGTAGCCCCGGCGGGCCGCGAGGGCGGCGACGGTGTGCCGGGCGAGGCGGGGGTCGGCGAGGTCGGCGCGGACGCGTTCGAGGCGGAGCCGGCGGATGCGGGCGGCGACGGTCTCCGGCTGGTCCTCGAAGAGCCGGTGCAGCAGCCGCACCGAGATGTGGTGGTGGGCCGCGACCGTGGCCGGATCCAGGCCGGGATCGGAGAGCCGGGCGTCGATGAAGGCCCGGATCCGGGCCACCAGGACCTCCCGGCGGGTCTCCTCGGGCAGCGGCGCGGTGCTGTCGGTGGCGGTCGCGAGGTAGGCGGAGGCCAGGGCGAGGGTGGCCGCGCCCAGCCGGTGCAGCTCGGCCGCGTCGGCCCGGCCCGCCAGGGCCCGCAGTCCGGAGACGTACGAGGCGAGCAGGGTGCCGGAGACGGTGCCGGCGGGCAGTGCGGTGCCGAGCAGGGCGTCCGCCCGGTCCCGCGGCACCGGCAGCAGGTCCCGGCGCAGCGGGATCAGGCTCACCCGGGACAGCCGGTCCTCCCCCTCGTCGAAGAACTCGCAGGCGAGCGGGTGCGAGGTGTCGAAGAGCCCCATGCTCCCCGCGGCGAGCAGGGCCGTGTTGCGGCGCTGCTCGATGCCGACGGCGGTGCCGTGGACGAGGAAGAGGAAGTACCGCTCCGGGTCGCCCCGCCGGATGTGGGCCGCCGCCCGGCGCGCCGACATCGGGGAGAAGGAGAAGCCCGACAGGCCGGTGTCACCCAGCGGGACGGAGGTGGCGGTGGCGCGGAACCGGTCGTCGGCGTACGGGGTGCTGAGCGAGACGGGCATGACCAGCTCGCCGACCATGTGGGTCCACTGGTCGAAGCCCTCCCGGGCGCGGAGACGGACGGTGGCGGGCACGGAGGCATTGTCCGCGCGGGGGCACGGGGACGGACAGTGCCCCTTCGGCCAACCCCCCGGGAATATGACGATCGGTCAGTCACCGCGCCGCAGAAGCCTCTTGATGCCGAGGACGAGGACGATGCCGCCCGCGAGGACGAGGAAGCCGGTGGTGGCGCTGCCGCCCTGGGGGCCGGTGGCGGCGGGGGACTCGCCCGCGCCGGAGGGCCTGGGCGCGCCCGGGGTGTCGCCGGAGGCCGCCGGGGCGTCGGGGCGGTCCACGCGGACGACGCCGCTGTTCGCGCCCTCGCTGCCGAACATGAACGCCGAACCGTCGCGGGTGTACGTCACCGACTCCGCCTGCCCCTGGAGCGGGGCGCCCGCGGAGACGCCGTCGCCGTCGATGCGGCCGTCCTTCCAGACGTACTCGCGGGCGCTGAAGTAACTGCGCAGGACCAGCCGTTCGCCGTCCGGGGAGAAGGCGCCGTCCGTCACCCACGGGACCTCGCCGATCGGGCGGAAGGTGTTCGTGCCGGAGGAGGAGAGCTTCTCCGGGCCCGCGTAGAGGGAGCCGCCGCCCTCCCGCTTGCTGGCGATGTACACGCGGCCCGTCTTCGGGTGCACCATCAGGGCCTCGGCGTTGCGGGGCCCGTCCGCGTACTTCACGACGTACTGCTTCGCCCGGACCGTCTGGTCCTTCAGCGCCTTCGGCTCCGGGAAGCGGTAGATCCAGACGTGGTCCCAGGACCCGTCCAGGTTGTCCCCGATGTCGCCGACGTAGATGTCGCCGTCCGGGCCGACCGCGATCGCCTCCATGTCCCGGGGCGTGCCCACCCCCTCCATCGTGAGCGTCGCGACGGTCTCCCCCGTCCGGGAGTCGACGCCGTAGATCAGCGGCTTGTCCTGGTCGTTGTGCGTCCAGTACACCCCCGGGTGCGCGGCGCTCGCCGCGAGCCCGCTGGACTCCGTGATCCGCGGATCCGCGATCGTGAAGTCCCCGTCCGCGGGGCGTTCCCCGGCGTGGGCCGGTGCCACGGGCAGGACGAGGGCCGCGGCGGCCACGGCGATGACGGCACGGATTCCGGTACGCATGCCCCCAGCCTGCCACGGAGCAGGAGCCCGCGCGGGCCCGCCGTACCCGTCGTCCCCGTGCCCGCCCGTTCCGCCCCGGCGGAACGACCGCCCACGACGGAACGGCGGTGGTTGTCCGCCGGGAGCGGGGGTGACAGGGTGCGGGGATGATCACGTTCAGGGCGGACGACGGGACTCTGCTGGCGCGGTACGGCGGCGGGGGCGAGGGGGTGCCGCTGGTGTGCGTGGCCGGGGGGCCGTTCCAGGACTCTCGGTACCTCGGCGGGCTCGGGGGGCTGGACGGGCGGCGGGAGGTCGTGCGGTTCGACCTGCGCGGGAGCGGCGCCTCGGCGGTGCCGGAGGACCGGCCGGGGTCGTACCGGTGCGACCGGCTCGTCGCGGACGTGGAGGCGCTGCGGCGGGACCTGGGCGTGGAGCGCCTCGACCTGCTGGGGCACTCCGCCGGGGCGAACCTCGCGGCGCTGTACACGGCCCGGCACCCGGAGCGGGTCCGGCGGCTGGTGCTGGTGACGCCGGGCGTCGCGGCGGTGGGGATCGACACGGCGCCGGAGGAGCGGCTGGCGGCGGCACGCCTGCGGGCGGGCGAGCCGTGGTTCGCGGAGGCGTACGCGGCGCTGGAGGAGGTGACGGCGGGCCGGGGCGGTCCGGAGTCGTTCGGCCGGGTCGCGCCCTTCTTCCACGGCACGTGGGACGGGGCGGCGCGCGAGCGGCACGCGGCCTCGCAGCGGGAGCGCAACGGCGAGGCGGCCGCCGCGTACGCCGCCGAGGGCGCCTTCGATCCGGCGGCGACCCGGGCCGCGCTCGCCGCCTTCCCCGGCCGGGTCCTGGTCGTCGCCGGGGAGGGCGACGCGAACACCCCGCCCCCGTCGGCCGCCGCGTACGCGGACCTGTTCCCGCGCGGCGGGCTCGCGGTGCTGCCCGGCGGCGGGCACTTCCCGTGGCACGACGACGCGGAGTGGTTCGCGGGGACGGTCGGCGCCTTCCTGGAGTGAGGCCCGGCGGGTGTCCGCGGGTCCCCCGGTGGCCCGGATCACGTCGTCCGGCGGGGAGGGCGTCCGGGATGATGGGGGCATGCGTTTTCTGTTCGTCGGCGACAGCATGACCATCGGACGCGCCGGCGACTGGACCTGGCGGTACCGGATGTGGCGGCACCTGGAGGCGGTGCTGCCCGGCGGGTACGCGATCGTGGGGCCCCGGGACGGGCTGTACGTCGCCGAGGGCGAGGCGGCCGACCCGCAGGCGTACGCCGATCCGGGGTTCCCGGCGGCGGCGCGGCGGCACCTCGCGGGCTGGGGCGAGGGGTGGCTGCACATGGCGCCGGTCGTGGGCGACGCCGTCGCGGCGGGGCGGGCCGACGTGCTGCTGGTGTCGCTCGGCCTCATCGACCTGGGCTTCTACACGAACAGCGACCAGACGGAGGAGAACGTCCGGGCGTTCCTCGCGGCGGCCCGCGCGGCGAACCCGCGGGTGCGGGTCGTGCTCCTGCCGGTGATCCCGAACGTCCGCGCCTCGTACGACGCCGCCTTCGCCGCCGAGTGCGCCCGCTTCAACGAGCTGCTGGCGAAGGCGGTGGCCGACCTGGACTCGCCGGCCTCGCCGCTGCTCCTCGCGACCGTCCCGGAGGCGTACGACCTGCGGACGGACACGTACGACGGCACGCATCCGGGTCCGAGCGGCGAGCACCGGCTGGCCGCCGCCTTCGCGGACGCGATGCACCAGGCGTGGGGGCTGGGCGGCCCCTACCGGGAGCGGTAGCGGCCGCCGAGCCGGACGGCGAGGAAGACCACCACCGGGCCGGTCAGGCGGGTCAGGCCGTGCGGATGAGGCGGTTGGCGAAGGTGGAGAGGGTGTAGGCGCCGATGCCGAGGACGACCTCCAGGGCGTTCTGCCGGGTGTACCCGGCGGCTTCGAAGGCGGCCAGTTCGGCGTCCGTCACCGCACCCGAGGAGGCGAGGACCTGGAGGGTGAACCTCCGCACCGCGTCGAGGCGTTCGGGCGAGGGCGCGGGGCCGAGGGCGGCGCACTTCGCCTCGTGGACGTCGACGCAGAGGTGGCACTGGTTGCGGGAGGCGACGGTGAGGATCACGGTCTCGCGGGAGTGCGGGTCGAGGGTGGTGGACTCGAAGGCCCTGGAGATCGCGAGGAAGGCGTCGAGGACGTGGGGGGCCTGCGCCCTGAGGGCGGCGGCGCCGGCGGCGATGCGGGCGGCAGGATCGGCGGTGGCGGTGGCGATGGCGGTGGCGGTGGCGGTGGACGGCATGGTGGTTCCCCCGGGATGCATAGGATGGACAACATGGTTGACCATGTCGCTGGAGAAAAAGTAAACCAGGTTGTCGATTCGGGCAAGGGGGTTCCCCCGGCGCCCCTTCCCGACGCCCCCGGTCACGAGCTGCCCCTGCTGCTCTTCGGCGGCTTCCGCACCCTCATCGACCGGCTGCACGAGCGGCTCGCCGCCGAGGGGCACCCCGACGTGCGGCCCGCCCACGGCTTCGTCATGCAGGCGATCGGCCTGCGGGGCGCCACCGCCAGCGAGATCGGGCGCCGCCTCGGCGTCTCCAAGCAGGCCGCGGGCAAGACCGTCGACCGGCTGGTCGCCCTCGGATACGCGGAACGCGCCGACGATCCCGCCGACGCGCGCCGCAAACTCGTCCGCCTCACCCCCCGCGGCCTCGACGCGCTGGCCCGCTCCGCCGCCGGCTTCGACGCGCTGCGGGCCGAGTGGTGCGCCGCCCTCGGCGCCGACCGCGTCCGCGCCCTGGAGGCGGACCTGCGGAAGGTCGTCCCCGAGGAGACGGCGTTCCGCCTCGACGCCGGCAGCTGGCTCGGCGGCGCGTGACCGTACGGACGCGGCCCGTACGGGACGTCCGTACGGGCCGCGCGGGGAAGTCCGCACGAGAAGTCCGTACGGGCCGCGCGGGAGAGGCCCGGGCGACTACCAGGCGAAGGCCTCCGGGGAGGGGCCCGGGCCGGGGAAGATCGCGTCCAGCTCGGCCAGGAGCTCGTCCGGGAGGTCCAGCTCCAGCGCGCGCAGGGCGCCCGCGAGCTGCTCCGGGGTGCGCGGGCCGACGATCGGGCCCGTCACGCCGGGGCGGGTGAGGAGCCAGGCGAGACCGACCTCACCGGGGGCGAGGCCGTGCTTGTCGAGCAGGTCCTCGTACGCCTGGAACCGCGCGCGCTTCGCCGGGTCCGCCAGCGTCTCCGCCGCGCGGCCCTCGGTGCGGCGCCTGCCCTCGGTCTCCTTCTTGAGGACGCCGCCGAGCAGGCCGCCGTGCAGCGGCGACCAGGGGATGACCCCGAGGCCGTACTCCTGCGCGGCGGGGATGACCTCCATCTCGGCTCGGCGCTCGAAGAGGTTGTAGAGGCACTGCTCGCTGACCAGGCCGACCATGCCGCGCCGGGCGGCGGCCTCGTTGGCCTGGGCGATCTTGTAGCCGGGGAAGTTGGACGAGCCGGCGTAGAGGATCTTGCCCTGCCGGATCAGGACGTCGATCGCCTGCCAGACCTCGTCGAAGGGGGTCGAGCGGTCGACGTGGTGGAACTGGTAGAGGTCGATGTAGTCGGTGCCGAGGCGCTTGAGGCTGGCGTCCACCGCGCGGCGGATGTTCAGCGCGGAGATCTTGTCGTGGTTCGGCCACGCCTCGCCGTCGGGCCCCATGTTCCCGTACACCTTGGTGGCGAGGACGGTCCTGTCGCGGCGGCCGTCGCCCTTCGCGAACCAGGAGCCGATGATCTCCTCGGTGCGGCCCTTGTTCTCACCCCAACCATAGACATTGGCCGTGTCGAAGAAGTTCAGACCGGCGTCGAGCGCCGCGTCCATGATGTCGTGGCTGGTGGCCTCGTCGGTCTGCGGGCCGAAGTTCATCGTGCCGAGGACGAGGCGGCTGACCTTGAGTCCGGTGCGTCCGAGCTGCGTGTACTCCATGGGAGACAAGCCAACTGCTTCGAGTCGACTCGAAGCAAGGGGAATGTGCGGGGGTACTACTGCCCGACCACCGACGCCACCGCGATGATCGCGAACATCAGTACGAGCACGCCGGCCATGATCTGGTTACGAGTCTTCGGATCCACCCTCCGAGGTTAACCCGTGGGCCCTCCCGCCCCCTCCCCCCGCCCCTCCAGCGGCCACGCCTCCAGCGTCTCGTACCGCGGCTGCTCGCCCCGCACGCCGCCCACCGGCAGGTTCGAGCGGACCAGGGCCAGCTCCCCGACCCGCCAGCGGGCGCCCTCGAAGGGGGCGAGGGCGTCGAGGAAGGGGTCCAGGGGGACGCCCTCGCCGCGGGCGCGGGCGAGGGTGAGGTGGGCCCGGTAGCGGCGGTGCTCCTCCATCGGGATCCCGGCCCGGCGGGCCGCGGCGTCGGCGCGCTCGGCGAGCAGCCGCAGGACGTCCAGGTCCCCGGCGGCGCCGGTCCACAGGGCGCGGCGGCCGAAGTGCCCGCCGCCGTGCAGCCGGAGCGCGAAGGGCGGGGTGCGGCGGGCGGCGCGGGCCAGCCGGGGCGGGAGGTCCAGCGCAGGGCGCCGGCGCCGGGCAGGGCGTGCAGGGCGTCGACGACCCCGCCGAGCTCGGCGGCCACCGCGGCGGGCGGCAGGACGGCGGCGAAAAGCCTCATGCCCGCCAGTGTGGCAGTCGCTAGCCTCGGCCGGATGGAGAACGTGATCACCATCAGGGAGGGCGGGGCGGCCGATCTGCCGGCCGTCCTCGGGATACTCGACAGTGCCGTGGTGTGGCTCAACGGCAAGGGGATCGCCGACCAGTGGGGCACCGAGCCCTTCACCGGCAACCCGGAGCGGGTGGCGCACGTCGGGCGGGTGATGGGCGAGGGCAGCCCGTGGATCGCGGAGGTGGACGGCGTCCCGGCCGGCACCCTCACGCTGACCCCGCACCCCGGGGCGTACGTGCCGCCGGCCGGCGAGCCGGAGCGGTACGTGCGCTACCTGGCCACCGGCGGGCGGTTCCACGGCCTCGGGGTCGGGGCGGCGCTGCTCGCCCGCGCGGTGGAGGAGACCCGCCGCGCGGGCGTCCCGCTGCTCCGCGTGGACTGCTTCGCGGGCAGCGGGGGGCGGCTCGTGGAGTACTACGAGCGGCGGGGCTTCACCCGCACCGATCCGTTCACCGTCGGCGACTGGCCGGGACAGGTCCTGGAGATGCGGATGTGAGCCGGGGGCCGGCCTCCGGTCAGTGGAAGGCGATGTAGCCGTTGCCGTCGCGGTCGTTCGCGCTCTTGGTGTAGGAGTGCGTGTCCGCGGCGGCGCCGCCGGGCTTGATCAGCTTGATCGTGTCCTTGTCGTTGTTCCAGATGAAGTTGCAGTTGTTGCGGTAGGCCACGTTGCCCGAGTCGGACTCGGTGCCCCGGCCGCCGCGCAGCTTCACGTAGTCGCCCGGCTCCAGGTAGTGGTTGGCGCGGAAGGTGTAGCTGTTGCCGACCGCGTCCTTGACCACGTAGCCCTTGAGGTTCACCCGGCCGGTGCGGGCGTAGTTCTTGATCGTGACGAACTCGGCCTTGGTGTTGCCGGTGGTGCAGCTGTTGTTGTCGCGGCCCGGGGCGTCGTACTGCACGCCGGTGATCTTCAGGGCCGAGGAGTACTCGGCGGCCTGGGCCGGGGTGGCGACGAGGGCGCCGGTCAGGGCGCCGGCGGCGAGGGCCGCGGCTATGACGGGACGGACGGAACGGGTGCGCAAGGGAACCCCCCAGGTGGTGCCTGTGATTGACGGCTCAACATACACAGGATCCCCACAAGTCGGTGCCGGATCGTCCGGATCCGGACAGGAACGGGACATCCGCCCGACGACGACGGAGGGGCGGGCGGGAGTCCGTGACTCCCGCCCGCCCCTCGGGTCCGCTCCGGACCGGGCCGCCGCGGCCGTCCGCTCCCGGTGCGGTCCGGATCAGGCCGCCGTGGCCAGCCGCTCCGGCGCGGCGCGCGGCACGAACCGTACGCTCGGGTGGCCGCCGCGCCAGCCCATGGCCACCCGCAGGTTGCCGATCCGGGCCAGGACGAGGCCGATGACGGCCGCCGCCGCGAGCGAGACCAGGCCGCCGGTGGCGAAGCCGACGCGGGGCCCGTACGTGTCGGTGACCCAGCCCAGCAGCGGTGCGCCGATCGGCGTGCCGCCCGCGAAGACCATCATGTAGAGGCTCATCACGCGGCCCCGCATGGCGGGGTCCGTCGCCATCTGGACGGCCGAGTTCGCGGTGATGTTCACCGTGAGGCCGATCATGCCGATCGGGACCAGCAGCAGCGCGAAGAGCCAGAACGACGGCGAGAGCGCCGCCGCGATCTCCAGGGCGCCGAAGACGCCCGCGGCGATCACCAGCATCCGCAGCCGGGTCGAGCCGCGCCGGGCCGCGAGCAGGGCGCCCGCGAGGGAGCCGGCCGCCATCAGGGTGTTGAGGAAGCCGTAGGTGCCGGCGCCGACGTGGAAGACCTCCTCGGAGAAGGCCGTCAGCCAGATCGGGAAGTTGAAGCCGAAGGTGCCGACGAAGCCGACCAGGACGATCGGCCAGATCAGATCCGGCCGGCCCGCCACGTACCGCAGGCCCTCCCGGAGCTGGCCCTTGCCGCGCGGGGCACGCTCCACCCGGTGGAGCTCGCCCGTCCGCATCAGCCACAGGGCGGCCAGCGGGGCGAGGAAGGAGAGGCCGTTGATGAGGAAGGCCCAGCCGCTGCCGACCCCGGCGATCAGCACGCCGGCGACGGCGGGGCCGACGAGCCGGGCGGACTGGAAGTTGGCCGAGTTCAGCGAGACCGCGTTGCGGAGCTGGTCGGGGCCGACCATCTCGGAGACGAAGGACTGCCGGGCCGGGTTGTCGACGACCGTCACCATGCCGAGGAGGAAGGCGATCAGGTAGACGTGCCAGACCTGCACCTGTCCGGAGAGGGTGAGCGCGGCGAGCGCGAGCCCGCACAGGCCGAGTGCGGCCTGGCTGACGAGCAGCAGGCGCCGCTTGGGGTAGCGGTCGGCGATCACTCCGCCGTAGAGGCCGAAGAGGAGCATCGGCAGGAACTGGAGGGCCGTGGTGATGCCGACGGCGGCGGCCGAGCCGGTGAGGCTCAGGACCAGCCAGTCCTGGGTGATCCGGGCCATCCACGTACCGGTGTTGGAGACGATCGCCCCGGTGAAGAACAGCCGGTAGTTCCGGATCGAGAGCGAGGAGAAGGTTCCCTTGGGGGACCCTCCGCCCCGACGGGTCGAGGTGGGTTTGTGGACGGGGGCGGAGTCTGCTCCGGGTCCCGTGCTCAAAGTGCGTCGCCTCCTTGGCGCTCGGTTCACAGATGGGCGAGCTTCTCCAGGACCGGGGCGGCCGCGCGCAGTACCGCCCACTCGTCCTCGTCCAGGCCCTCGGCGAGCGAGGCCAGCCAGGCGTTCCGCTTGCGGCGGGCGTCCTCCAGCATGGTCTCGGCCCGCTCGGTCTGGCTGACCACCTTCTGCCGGCGGTCGTCGGGATGAGGCTCCAGCCTGACCAGTCCCTTGGCTTCGAGCAGGGCGACGATGCGGGTCATCGACGGCGGCTGTACGTGCTCCTTGCGGGCCAGCTCACCGGGGGTGGCGGAGCCGCAGAGGGCCAGGGTGCCGAGCACCGACATCTCGGTCGGGCTCAGCGACTCGTCGACGCGCTGGTGCTTGAGGCGCCGGCTCAGCCGCATGACGGACGAGCGGATCGCGTTCACGGCCGCGGCGTCGTCGGCGGTGCCGTGGGACAGGTCAGGCATGTAGTTAGCCTAACTCATTACTCTCCCTAAAGACCAACCGGGAGATCACGTGTCGCGCACATCACGCACCCGATTGCCCGTTTTGGGGGATGCGTCATACCGCTCCAGGTCACGGGAGGGTATCCATGTATCACCCAAATGAGTGAGCTGGATCCGGAAAGTGACGCAAACAAGCATCGACAGCCCCGACCCTGAGCGCATGGGATCGACAGTGCTCAGCCTGCGCATCGACAGTGAGCTGCTCGACCGGCTCAAGAGTCACGCCGCGAAAAGAGGAATGAGCGTCCAGGACTATGTCGTCCGGACGCTCATTCGAGAAGACTTCGACGAGCGGTTCAAGACCGCCGTCGAGGAGACGGAGAAGTTCTACGGGACGGCGCCGGACCCCTCCGGCACCGTCCCCGGCGATCAGGTCAGGCCCAGCGCCGGCATCGCGTAGTAGAAGACGAAGATCGCCGACACCACGTACATGGCCACCGGGACCTCACGGCCCCGGCCGGCGGCGAGCCGCAGCACGCTGAAGCTGATGAAGCCGATGCCGATGCCGTTCGTGATCGAGTACGTGAACGGCATCATCGTCATGGCCAGGAACGCCGGCACCGCGATGGTGAAGTCGCTCCAGTCGATCTCCTTGATCGACCCGGCCAGGATCAGGAAGCCCACCGCGAGCAGCGCGGGGGTCGCCGCCTGCGACGGCACCATGGTCGCGAGCGGCGTGAGGAACAGCGCCACCGAGAACAGACCGCCCGTGACGACCGAGGCGAGACCCGTACGGGCGCCCTCGCCGACGCCCGCCGTGGACTCCACGAAGCAGGTGGTGGCCGACGAAGAGGTCGCGCCGCCGGAGGCGACGGCGAGGCCGTCGACGAGCAGGACCTTGTTGATGCCCGGGAAGTTGCCGTCCTTGTCCGTCAGCTTGGCCTCGTCGCCGACGCCCAGGATCGTGCCCATGGCGTCGAAGAAGCAGGACAGCAGGACGGTGAAGACGAAGAGGACGCCGGTGAGGACGCCGACCTTCTCGAAGCCGCCGAAGAGGCTGAAGCTGCCGAAGAGGCCGAAGTCCGGGGAGGCCACCGGATTGCCGGGCCACTCCGGGGTGGTCAGGCCCCAGGACGGGATGTCGGCCACCGCGTTGATCACCATCGCCACGATCGTCATGACGACGATCGAGATGAGGATCGCGCCCGGCACCTTGCGGATGATCAGGGCGAGGGTCAGCAGCGTGCCCAGGATGAAGACGAGCACCGGCCAGCCGTTGAGGTGGCCGTCCGCGCCGAGCTGGAGCGGGACCGTGGTGTGCGCGGCGTCGGGGATGCGGGAGACGAAGCCCGAGTCCACGAGGCCGATCAGCATGATGAAGAGGCCGATGCCGATCGCGATGCCCTTGCGCAGGCCGGTCGGGACGGCGTTCATGACGCGCTCGCGCAGACCGGTCGCCACCAGCAGCATCACGACGATGCCCGCGAGGACGACCATGCCCATGGCGTCCGGCCAGGACATCTTGGGCGCGAGCTGGAGGGCGACGACCGTGTTGACGCCCAGGCCGGCGGCGAGGGCGATCGGGACGTTGCCGATGACGCCCATGAGGAGCGTCGAGAAGGCCGCCGTCAGGACGGTGGCGGTGACGAGCTGGCCGCCGTCGAGCTGGTGCCCGTACATGTCCTTGGCGCTGCCGAGGATGATCGGGTTCAGCACGATGATGTAGGCCATCGCGAAGAAGGTGGCGAAACCGCCCCGGACCTCGCGGGCGACGGTGGAACCGCGCTCGGAGATCTTGAAGTAGCGGTCGAGGGCCGAGGTGGGTTCCTGCGGAACCCCCGGCTCGGGGGCGGGGGCCTTGGCGGCGGCCGTGGTGCTCATGGAAGTGGGTTCCTCTTCGGAAAGGTCCAGAAGTCCTTTTGGCGGTTCATACGAAGGAAACCCGCCATAGGCAAACCGTTTCAGTATGAACACATGAACGAGGACGAGTCCATCTCCGCGCGTAGACACGAAAAGCGGCCACCTAGACTGAGCCGCATGGCGAAGTGGACACCCCAGCACGAGGCACCCGCACCCCTGGAGGGGCCGGTCGTCGGCACCATCACCGGCGGCACGATCATCTGGTTCGTCCTCTTCCTCGTGCAGCTCCCCTTCTACGGCTGGTTCGCCGACCGCGACCTCACCTCCTGGGTGTGGACCTGCCTCGCCGGCGGCGGCCTCGGCCTCCTGGGCATCTGGTACGTGCGCAAGCGCGACGCGGCCATCAAGCGGCACGAAGCGGCACGGGCGGCGGACGAGGCGTAGCGGGGGCCCTTCCCCGTAGCGGCGGGGGCCCTCCCCGTGGGGACGGGACCTCCCCCCGTGGCGAGCGGGACCTTCCCCTGTGGCGAGCAGGACCTTTCCCGTACCCGGACGGGCCCGTACCCCGCCTCGTAGCCCCGGAGGACCCGTCCCTGGCACCAGGGGAGGATTCCGGTCCTCCCCCGGTCGGATCTTCGCCTTCCTCGGCAGGTGAACGGCCGAATCCGGTCGTACCGTCGAAAACATGGATCAGCGGGCGAAGATCGACACGGACGGCGACGGACCCCCGGGCACCCCGGGGAGCCAGAGGAGCCCGGGGGCAGCCGCGGAGGCGGGGACCGAGCCGCGCGTCGTCCACCGGCCCGCCGGCCTGACCTCCGCCGAGGTCGCCGAGCGCGTCGCCCGCGGCGAGGTCAACGACGTCCCCGTCCGCAGCTCCCGCTCCGCCGCCGACATCGTCCGGGCGAACGTCTTCACCCGCTTCAATGCGATCATCGGCGTCCTGTGGGTGATCATGCTGGTCGTCGCCCCGATCCAGGACAGCCTCTTCGGCTTCGTGATCGTCGCCAACACCGGCATCGGCATCATCCAGGAGCTCCGCTCCAAGAAGACCCTCGACGGCCTCGCCGTCATCGGCGAGGCGAAACCCACCGTCCGCCGCGACGGACGCGCCGCCGAGCTCTCCACCTCCGAGATCGTCCTCGGCGACCTCATCGAGCTCGGCCCCGGCGACAAGGTCGTCGTCGACGGCGTCGTCGCCGAGGCCGACGCCATGGAGATCGACGAGTCCCTCCTCACCGGCGAGGCCGACCCCGTCGTCAAACGCCCCGGCGACCCCGTCATGTCCGGCTCCTTCGTCGTCGCCGGCGGCGGCGCCTTCACCGCCACCAAGGTCGGCCGGGAGGCCTACGCCGCCCAGCTCGCCGAAGAGGCGTCCCGCTTCACCCTCGTCCACTCCGAGCTGCGCAGCGGCATCTCCACCATCCTCAAGTACGTCACCTGGATGATGGTCCCCACCGCGATCGGCCTGGTCATCAGCCAGCTCGTCGTCCAGGACAACGACCTCAAGGGCTCCATCGCCCGCACCGTCGGCGGCATCGTCCCGATGATCCCCGAGGGCCTCGTCCTCCTCACCTCCGTCGCCTTCGCCGTCGGCGTCATCCGGCTCGGCCGCAAGCAGTGCCTCGTCCAGGAGCTCCCCGCCATCGAGGGCCTCGCCCGCGTCGACGTCGTCTGCCTCGACAAGACCGGCACCCTCACCGAGGGCGGCATGGACGTCACCGGGCTCCACGTCCTCGGCGGCGCCGACGAGGCGTACGTACGGAAGGTGCTCGGCGCCCTCGGCGAGTCCGACCCCCGGCCCAACGCCTCCCTCCAGGCCGTCGTCGCCGCCTACCCCGACGCCGAGGAGTGGCGCTGCACCGAGTCCCTGCCCTTCTCCTCCGCCCGCAAGTACAGCGGCGCCGCGTTCAGCGAGGGCGACGGCGAGGAGTCGACCTGGCTGCTCGGCGCCCCCGACGTCCTCCTCCCGCCCGGCGACCCGGCCCTCGCCGACGTCGACCACCTCAACGAACAGGGCCTGCGGGTCCTCCTCCTCGCCCGCGCCGTCCACGAGCTCGACTCCCCCGACGTCGCGAAGGACGCCCGCGCCACCGCCCTCGTCGTCCTCGAACAGCGGCTGCGACCCGACGCCGCCGACACCCTCGCCTACTTCGCCGACCAGGACGTCGCCGCCAAGGTCATCTCCGGCGACAACGCCGTCTCCGTCGGCGCCGTCGCCGGAAAGCTCGGCCTGCCCGGCGCCTCGAACACCGTCGACGCCCGCACCCTCCCCGCCGACCGGGAGGAGATGGCGGAGGTCCTCGACCACAACGCCGTCTTCGGCCGGGTCACCCCCCAGCAGAAGCGGGACATGGTCGCCGCCCTCCAGTCCCACGGGCACACCGTCGCCATGACCGGCGACGGCGTCAACGACGTCCTCGCCCTCAAGGACGCCGACATCGGCGTCTCCATGGGCTCCGGCTCCGAGGCGACCAGGGCCGTCGCCCAGATCGTCCTCCTGGACAACTCCTTCGCCACCCTCCCGTCCGTGGTCGCCGAGGGCCGCCGCGTCATCGGCAACATCACCCGCGTGGCGACCCTCTTCCTCACGAAGACGGTCTACTCGGTCCTGCTGGCGATCCTGGTGGTGGTCAGCCGGATCGAGTACCCCTTCCTCCCGAGGCACCTCACGCTGCTCTCCACCCTGACCATCGGCGTCCCCGCCTTCTTCCTCGCCCTCGCCCCCAACAAGGAACGCGCCAGACCGAACTTCGTCCGGCGGGTCATGCGGTACGCGATCCCCGGCGGCGTCGTCGCCGCGACCGCCACCTTCACCACGTACCTCCTCGCCCGGCACCACTACACCGGCGCGGACGCCCTCGGCGCCGAGACCAGCGCCGCCACCCTCACCCTGTTCCTCGTCTCCATGTGGGTCCTCGCGATCATCGCCCGCCCCTACACCCTCGGCCGCGTCGTCCTCGTCGCCGCCATGGGCGGTGCCTTCCTCCTCGTCCTCGCCGTCCCCTGGCTCCAGGACTTCTTCGCCCTCAGGCTCGTCGGCACCACCATGCCCTGGACGGCCGTCGCCGTCGCCGCCGCCGGCGCGGCGGTCCTGGAAGCCGCCTGGCGCTGGGTGGACCGCCGCTTCCCCGCGTGAGAGGGAAGGGGGACGAGGGACCCGGAGGAAGGACCGGCTTCCCGGCGGGAGGGACGCCCCGCGCGGTCCCGCCGCCCCTCGTCCCGGGCGACACCGTCGTCGTCCCCCTCGCCGACGGCCGGGTCCGCGCCTTCGCCACCCCCCGGATAGCCTCCCCGTATGACCGCCACCGCCCCCTCCCGGTTCCTGCGCCTCGTCCTGCGCGCGGACGCCTTCGCCGTCTCCAGGACCGGGACCATGACGCTGATCCCGGTCCTGACCGTGCTGGTCGGCACCGACACCGCCGGGGGCTGCACGGCCGCGGGTGTCCTCTTCACCGCCGTCGTGGCGGCCGGGGTGGCGGCCCGCCGCCACGAGCGGGCCGCCCGGCCCCGGAGCTGAGGCTCCGGGGCCGGGCGGCCGGGTCCTAGTCGAACCAGCGGTCGCGGGCCAGTTCGGTGGTGCGCGTGGGGTCCTCCAGGAGGGCGGCCACCTCGAAGCGGCGGGGCCACTGGCGGGTGGCCCAGGCGAGGGCGGCGGCGACGCCTTCCAGGGTGGCGGCGTGGAGGGTGCCGTCGGGGGTGCGGCGCCAGTCGAGTTCGGTGCCGCCCGCGCGGAGCTCCTCGTGTTCGAGGTACGTCGCGGGGGTGGAGGGGCCGAGGAGGGCGTGGACGGCGGCGGGGACCTCGTGCTCCTCGCCCTCCGTGGTGACCTCCGCGTCGATCGCCTCGCTCAGACGGCGGACCTGGAGGAGTTCCGCCAGGTCGGCGGCCCGGGACGGGGAGACCGGGAGGAGGGGGACGCCCGCGGTGAGCGGGAGGAGGTCGGGCGCGTCGGCGACCAGCGCGTCCGCCGCGTCGACGACGACCGGTTCGCCGTCGACGACCGCCCGCAGCTCGTCGGGCAGGGTGACCTGCTCGGGGTCGAGGTCGGCGAGCGCCGTGTACAGGGCGTGCAGCTGCGCGCCGGTGACCTCGCGGTCCGGGTCGGCGAGGCGCGCGAGGAGCTCCGCCGCGCCGCCCGGCTCGTCGAGGAGCGCGGCGACGGAGGTGCGGACGCCGAGCGCGCGCAGGACCTGCTCGTCGTCGAAGCCGGTCGCGTCGACGGAGTCGTACAGGCCGGCGAGGAGCGGGTCGGTGCCCGCCGCCCGCAGGCCCGCGGGGCGGCGCCCGGCGAGGACCGGGTGGTCGCGCAGCCACCAGGCCGTGTACGAGCGGACGTTCTCCGTCGTGCCGTCCGGGAGGAGGACCCGTACGGGCTGGGTGAGGGCGTCCCGCAGCGGCGGCCGCGCCAGCAGGGCCAGCGCCTGCGGCCAGGCGTCGTCGTCGACCAGGTCCAGGTCCCGTACGGCGACGATCTCGGTCGCCACCGGCGGCACCACGGCCTCCGGCAGCCGGTCCAGGACGTCCTCGCACCACACGTCGACCGCGTCGAGGAGGCCCGCGTCGTCCGGCTCCGGGTAGTCGCCCTCGCGGGGCTCCAGGTCGTCGGGGTCGAGGACCAGGTCGGTGGCGCGGACCAGCGCGAAGTTCGCGAGGACGCCGCAGGCCGCGAGCGGGGCCTCGCCCCAGCGTTCGGCCAGCTCGGCGTCCACGAAGGGCAGTTCGTCCTCGCGGACGATCGCGGCGAACGGCGAGCCGGGCAGCAGGAGTTCACCGGCCGGCGCGAGTTCGCCGTCCTCGTCGGGCAGGGCGAGCGCGCCCAGCCACGGCTCGTCGCCCGGGGCGAGGTCCGCGTCCCGGACCAACCCGAGGACGGTCTCGGCGAGTTCGTCCGCGTCGAGCGCGTCCTCGTCCCAGACCTCCCCCGCGTCCAGCGAGGCCGCGACCGCCGCCCGCACCTGAGGAGTCGTCAGGACCGCGCGAGGGGTGGCCGGGAGGGCCCCCAGCTTCTCCAGGAGCGGGTGCGCGGCCTCCGGGTGCGCCACCTTCAGGCCCAGCCGGGCCAGTTCGGCCGGCGTACCCTCCTGCGGCAGCAGCACCTGCCGGGGGCCGATCGCCGTACGGCCCGAGTCCAGCGGCACCGGCAGGCCGGTGAGCCGGTCCGGGTCGACGCCGGCGAGGGAGTCGTACAGCCGCCGCCACCAGCCCGGCGCCCGCTCCACGCCCGCGAGCCGGTCCACCGCCTCCGTCAGCGGCACCCGGCCCACGCCGAGCGTCCGCAGCTCCGGGCGGCGCTCCAGGCCCGCCGGGAGGAGCGTCGGGAACACCTCGGCGAGCACGGCGACCGTCTCCGCGCCCGCGCCCTCCACGACCTCCGCCTCGATCGGGCGGAGCGCCGGAACGTCCTCCGACGCCACCGCCGGGGGGAGGAACGCGACCCGCGGCAGCAGGTCGAGGACCGCCTCGCGCAGCGCCCCGTCGAGCGGTCCCTTGCCGAGCGGGCCCGGCACGAGGTCGAGCGCGCCGGTCGTCACCGGCCGCCAGTCGGCGAGGAGTTCGGCGTACGCCTCGGCCGCCCGCCGCACCAGGAAGTCCGTCAGCGGCCCCGGCGCCGGGTGGCGGCGGGCCGTGTCCAGCGGCAGCGAGGCGATGAGCAGCGCGGGCAGGCCGAGCGGCTCGTCGGTGGGGGTCGGCGCGTGCACCACGGGGGCGGTGCGGGGGTGGCGGGGGGCGCCGTCGCCGTCCACCGGCACGGCCCAGGTGACCGACCAGTGCGGGCGCAGCCGCTCCTCGACCGGGCGGTCCCTGAGGAGGTCCGCGTCGAGCGCGCCGGTGCGGGTGACGGTCCGCCAGCGGTGCGGGCCGTCGTCGGCGGCGGAGTCCTCGATCCGGACGTACCCCTCGTCCTCGGACCGGGTGAGGGTACGGGTGCCGTCCGCCGTCTCCACGACGACCTCGGCCAGGCCCGGGAGGGTCAGCAGCAGCGCGTCGTCCACGGACCCCAGCAGCCGCTCCGCGAGGGCCTGCGCGGCGGCGTCCCGCAGCGGCAGGACGACGACGGTGTCGTACCCGTCGGGCGCGGTGCCCTCGGCGGGCAGCGGCAGCCGGAGGAGGGGTACGTGGCCGTCCCTGCGGCGCAGTTCGTCGCCGAGGCCCGGCGCGTGGCGGGCCACGTCGGCGGCCAGTCCGCGGGCCTCCGCGAGGGACCAGCGGACGCCGCCGTGCCGGCCCAGGACCGCCGGCTCGTCCGAGACGGCGAGGACCGCGGCGAAACCGACGCCGAAGCGGCCCACGGCCGTCGTCGCGTCCCGCTCGGTCCGCTTCGCCGACGCGCGGAGCGTGGACAGCGACTCGACGCCGGTCGCGTCGAGCGGGGCGCCCGTGTTCGCGGCGGCCAGCACCGCGGGGCTGTCCGCGTCGGCCGGGTGCAGGGTGAGCCGGAGCCGGCCCGTCACGCCCGCGCGGGCGGCGGCGTCGGCGGCGTTCTGCGCGAGCTCCACGACGAGCCGGTCCCGGTAGCCGCCGAGCGCCAGGTCCTCCTCGGCGTTCGCGTCCTCCCGGAAGCGGGCCGGCGAGGCGGTCCAGGCGTCCAGGACGCCTCTGCGGAGCCGGGCGGTGCCGAAGGGGTCGCTTCCGTCGGTCGTCGTCCGGACGGTGACGCTCACGTCGTTACTCCACTCTGATGGGCCGCACCTTCGGTACCGCGACGAAGGTACCGCGCCCTGCCACCGCGCCCCCGCCACGGCTGGCCGAATCCCCCCGGGCCCGCGCGGGCTGCGCCCGCGTCCCCGTCGCACCTGCGGGCTGCGCCCGGCGGCCCTGTGGGCAGGCGTCCCGCAGGGCGGGACGGGTGGGCACGGGGACGGCGCCCTCTGCCGCGCCCAGGCTTACGCGCCTGGACCCGCACCCCGTGCACGAGGCACTTGGGGTGCGGGTCCAGGCCCGGAAGCGGAGGCACCCGCGAGGGGTGCCGTTCCGTCGTGCCCACCCGTTCCGCCCCGGCGCAACGACTGCCCACGACGGAACGGCGGCGCCCGCAACGAAACGGCGGCGGCGTGGGTCAGGAGTGGCCCAGGTCCTCCGAGGTGGTGTCGGGGGTGGGGACGGAGCCGGAGTCGGCGGGGGGGCGGAGGGGGAAGGGGTCGACGGCGGTGGAGTCGAGGACGGGTTCCGCGAGGGCCGGCGGGGCCGGCATGACGGCGGCTTCCGAGTGGCCGCCGCAGCCGTACGCGAGGGAGACCACGCGGCCGTCCGCCGGGGACAGTTCGTTGGCGCAGAGGCCGAAGGACTGGCGCAGGGAGCCGGCCAGCGGGACCAGGAAGGCGCAGGACTGGCAGGTGGCGGGCGCCGCCTGGGCCATGGGGGTGCGGGGGCCGAAGGACTCGTCCCAGCGGTCGGCCGCGAGCCGGAGGCCGTACCGGGAGAGGACCCGGGCGCGGCCCATGCCGAGCTCGTCGGCGACGGCCGCGATCGCGCCGCGGGTCGGCGCCCGGTCGGTGATCTCCGCGTCCTCGGCGTCGAGGTGGTCGGCCAGTTCGGGGGAGAGCACGGAGTTCGGCGGCGGGGCGTCCTCGCCGGTGTAGCCGGGCTCCAGACGCGGGTCGTCCTCGGCGGTCGGCAGGAGGTCGCCGGGGCCGAGGTCGCCGGGCCGCAGCCGCTCGCTCCACGGCACCCATTCGGGTGCGAGGAGGGCGTCGGCGCCGGGCAGCAGGACGGTTTCGTCGAGGGTGACGTTCTTCGCCCGGGAGGCACGGGTGACCGTCACGGCCCAGCGCCAGCCGCGGTAGCCGGGCTCCTTGCACTCGAAGAAGTGCGTGACGACCCGGTCACCCTCCGCGAGGACGCCGGAGTGCTCGCCGACGACGCCCGGCGCGGCCGCCTCTTCGGCGGCCTCCCGGGCGAGGTCTACGGCCTCGGCGCAGAGGCGGTCGGGGGCCGGGGTACGCGTGGCTCGCGGGGTACGGTCTCGCGTCGTCGCAGCACTCACAGGTCTCGCTTCTCTCCTACGCCGTCTCACGGGTGCGCCGGCCGAGGAACGGGAGCGAGGCTCCGGGAGCGGGGCGGGCGGAGCGGACCTGGGGGCCGCATCGACGTCCGCACCCGACCGGTCTCACACGTCTCGGGCGCACCTATTCGTCATCCATTCTGCGGGATGCCGAAGGGGCGCGCGGCCGAGAGGAACCGCCGGTGGCGCGCTACGCACGCTACCCCGTTCGCGGGCCTGGGCCCACCTGCGCGCCCCAAGTGACCCGGATCGGGCCCCGGCCGGCCCCGGAACCACGCGGTTCCCCGCCCGTGCTTTTTCCTTGCCGCCCGGGGCTTTCCCGCCGCTCCTCCCCCGTTTTCCCCGCTTCCGACGGAGTCTTCGCCCTGAGTCCCCGTCCGGGGCCCCCTCCGAAGTCCGCCCCGGCTCACGCCCCGCCTCACGACCCGGATTCCGCCCCGGATCCCGCCCCTGATCCGGAGGGGGCTCCGGACCTCCTCCGGCGCTTCTCCACCGTTTCCCGTGCTCCCGGCGGTTCCGCCCGCCTTCCGGCGTGTCCCGGGCGGTCCGACACCCCCGGGGGCGGCGGGCTCGGTTCGGGCGGGGGGCCGGTGGGGCACTATGAGGTGGTGGCAGCCGCGCGGTCAGGTCCATCCCCCGACCGGCCCGGGCCGCTCCGCCGAGCGGGCCGGGCGGTGGGGCGTGTCCTGCACCTGCCGTTCACGGGGACCGCGAAGGGGATCCGGCGGGCGACGCACGCCCACGGGGCGGGCGAGTCGGGGCTCGGGAAGCTGATCGAGCTGCACGCGGTGAACGGCGCCGGGGACGTGATGATCACGGTGGCGCTCGCGTCGACCGTGTTCTTCTCGGTGCCGACCGACGAGGCCCGCGGCCGGGTGGCGCTCTACCTGGCCATCACCATGGCCCCGTTCACGCTCCTCGCGCCCGTCATCGGGCCCCTGCTGGACCGGCTGCCGCACGGGCGGCGGGCGGCGATGGCGGCGGCGATGCTGGCCCGGGCGGTCCTGGCGGTGCTGATGTCGGGCGCGGTCGCGACGGGCGGGATCGAGCTGTATCCGGCGGCGCTCGGGGTGCTGGTGACGTCGAAGGCGTACGGGGTGGTGCGCAGCGCCGTGGTGCCCCGGCTGCTGCCGCCGGGCTTCTCGCTGGTGAAGGCGAACTCGCGGGTGACGCTCGCGGGGCTGCTCGCGACGGGCATCGCCGCCCCGGTGGGGGCGGGGCTCCAGCTGGTCGGGCCGCGCTGGCCGCTGTTCGGGGCGTGCGCGCTGTTCCTGCTCGGGACGTACTGGGCAGTGCGGATGCCGCCCAAGGTGGACTCGGCGAAGGGCGAGCGGCGGGCGCACCTGCTGACGCACGGGGAGCGGAAGCCGAGCCTGCGGACGGTGGGCCCGGCGGTGCTGCACGGGCTCCAGGCGAACGCGGCGCAGCGGATGCTCTCCGGCTTCCTGATCTTCTTCCTGGCGTTCCTGCTGCGCGAGCATCCGCTGTCGGGGCAGTCGGCGGCGGTGTCGCTGGGGATCGTCGGGGTCGCGGCGGGAGTGGGGAACGCGTGCGGGACGGCGGCGGGGTCGCTGCTGCGGGACCGGGGGCACCGGCCCGAGGTGATCATCGCCACCATGATCTCGACGGTCCTCGCCGCCGCCGTCTGCGCGGCCGTCTTCTTCGGCGGGGTGATGGTCGCGGTCCTCGGCGCGGTCGCCGGGCTGACGCAGGCCCTGTCGAAGCTGTCGCTGGACGCGCTGATCCAGCGGGACGTGCCGGAGGCCGTGCGGACCTCCGCCTTCGCCCGCTCCGAGACGGCGCTCCAGATGGCCTGGGTGGTGGGCGGCGCCCTCGGGATCGCGATGCCGCTGAACGGGACGGTGGGGATGGCCGTGGCGGCCGGCTTCCTGGCGATCGGCGCCCTCCTCGCCGTACGGGGCCTGCTGTCGTCGCGCGGGCCCGGCGCCTCCGACCGCCCGCAGCGCGCGAAGGTCGCCTGAGCGGTCCCCGTACGGAAGCCGCACGGGAGCCGCGGAGGGGCCGTACGGGCGCACGGGGTGGCGGGTGCGCGCCGCGCCGTACCCCCGCGTGGCAGCGGCGCGGCGGCCCGATAGCCTTCGGCTCATGACCGTTGCGTTCTTCTCCGGCTCGCGCCGCCGGGCCGCCGTCGCCCTCGGGGCCGTCTCCGCCGGGCTCCTCGTCCTCTCCGCCTGCGATAAGCCGACCCCGATCGCGACCCTCACGGTCGGGACCGAATCGGTCAACTCCGAGGCCGCCTGCTACAACGACGGCGACCCCATCAAGGAGTCCGACGTCCAGAAGTGCCTGAACAAGAAGGCCGAGAAGTCGATCACCGTCGCCATGGACGACAAGATCCGCTTCGGCGTGGACCCGTCGGTCGCCGACAACGGCTGGACCATCTTCCTGGGCGGCCAGCAGGCCGAGCAGGAGCCGTACAAGAAGACGTACCGGACCATTCCGGCCAGCGCCTTCTTCTCCAGCCAGACCGGCGAGGTCCCGGACGAGACCCAGGTGACGATCGTCGAGAACACCGGGAAGACGCTCACCGGCATCTGGCACTTCAAGCTGAAGAAGGAATCCTGATCCTCCGGTGCCGCACCGGATCCTGATCGTGACGGCCGTGGCGGCGGAGGCAGACTCCGTCGCCGGCGGTCTCGCGGACCTGGCCCGCCCGGCCGGGGAGCTCCCCGTCCCGGGCGGTCTCCTGCTGCGCCGTTACGGGACCACCGGCCCCGCGGACGTCTCCGTGGACGTCCTCGTGGGCGGGGTCGGACCCGCCGCCGTCGCCGCCTCGACCGGGGCCGCGCTCGCCCGGGCCGCACTCGCCGGCGAGCCGTACCACCTCGTCGTCTCCGCCGGGATCGCCGGCGGTTTCCCGGGCCGCGCCCCGCTCGGCTCGCTCGTCGTGTCGGACGCGGTCGTCGCCGCCGACCTGGGCGCCGACACCCCCGAGGGCTATCTGCCCGTGGAGGAGCTGGGCTTCGGCCGCTCCGTCCACGCCGTGCCCGCCGCCCTCACCGGACCCGTCGCCGCCGCCCTCGCGGCCGCCGGGCTCCCGCACACCACCGGCGGCGTGCTGACCGTCTCCACCGTCACCGGCACCGCCGTCCGCGCCGCCGAGCTGGCCGCCCGGCACCCGGGGGCCGCCGCCGAGGCGATGGAGGGCTTCGGCGTCGCCGAGGCCGCCGCCGCGCACGGCGCCGCCGTCCTGGAACTGCGGGCCGTGTCGAACGCCGTGGGACCCCGCGACCGCGCCGCCTGGCGGATCGGCGAGGCCCTCACCGCGCTCCGGGCCGCCACCGCGGCCCTCGTACCCGCCCTCGGCACCCTGGAGGCCCGGCCGTGCAGCTGAAGATCGCCTACTCGCCCTGCCCGAACGACACCTTCGTCTTCGACGCCTGGGCCCACGGCCGCGTCCCCGGCGCCCCGCGCCTCGACGTCACCTTCGCCGACATCGACGTCACCAACGGCTGGGCGGAGGGCGGCGCCGACGACCACGACGTCCTGAAGGTGTCGTACGCGGTCCTGCCGTGGATCCTCGACGAGTACGCGCTGCTGCCCTGCGGCGGGGCGCTCGGCCGGGGCTGCGGCCCGCTGGTCCTCACCCGGGAGCCCGGGAGCGGGGCCGACCTGGCGGGGAAGACCGTCGCCGTGCCGAGCGAGCGCTCGACCGCGTACCTGCTCTTCCGGCTGTGGGCGGCCGAGACCGTGCCCGGCGGGGTCGGCGAGGTCGTCGTGCTGCCGTTCCACGAGATCATGCCCGCCGTCCGGGACGGGAAGGTCGACGCGGGGCTCGTCATCCACGAGGCCCGCTTCACCTACGCGTCGTACGGGCTGCACCGCCTCGCCGACATGGGCGAGCACTGGGAGTCCACCACCGGCCTCCCGATCCCGCTCGGCGCGATCGTCGCCCGCCGCTCCCTGGGCGAGGAGGCGCTGCGGCTGCTCGCCGACTCCGCCCGGCGCTCGGTGCGCATGGCGTGGGACGACCCGGAGGTCTCCCGGCCGTACGTCATGGAGCACGCGCAGGAGATGGACCCGAAGGTCGCCGACCAGCACATCGGGCTGTACGTGAACGAGTTCACCGCCGACCTCGGCGAGGACGGCTACGCGGCGGTCCGGGGCCTGCTCACCCGGGCCGCGGCCGAGGGCCTCGTGCCGCCCCTCGGCCCGGACGCGCTGGCCTTCCCGTAGGACCCCGGGGCCTCCTCGCGGGCCCCGGGTCCTCCCCTGAGGGGCGCTCAGACGTCGAGCTGGTCCGCGACCGCCCGCAGCAGGCCCGCGATCTTCTTGCCGGCCGCCTTGTCGGGGTAGCGGCCGCGCTCCAGCATCGGGGTGATGTTCTCCAGGAGCGTCGTCAGGTCCTGCACGATCGACGCCAGCTCGTCGGGCTTGCGGCGCTGGGCCGCGGCGACCGACGGCGTCGGGTCGAGGACCGTCACCGACAGCGCCTGGTCGCCCCGCTGCCCCGCGACGACGCCGAACTCCACCCGCTGGCCCGGCTTCAGTGCGTCGACTCCGTCAGGGAGCACCGACGAGTGGACGAAGACGTCACCGCCGTCGTCGCGGGAGAGAAAGCCGAAGCCCTTCTCGCTGTTGAACCATTTGACTTTGCCGGTAGGCACGCCTGTCCTCGTCCTCGTTGACTCGTCGGGGTAAAAGAAACAGCGGGTCGAAAGCGGCCCGCCGGCACCAAGGCTAATGGCCGGGGCGCCGGTGACAAGACGCCGCCGGGCTGTTCCTGTGGCCGAGGAACTACCCTGACCGGATGAGCAGCGAAACCCGTACAGGACCGGCGGACGACTCCGCGCCCGGTGACGGCCTCGTCAAGGCGGGGGTCGTCGTCTTCGCGATCGGCGCGGTCGCGACGCTGGTCACCGTGGCCCCGCTCCTCCTCGGGACGGATCCCTTCCCGACCGTCGCCTACCTGGTGTCGATGCTGATGGGCGTCGGTTTCGTGCTGGCCGCGGCCGGGGTGCTGCGGTCGATCGCGGCCCAGCGGCGGCAGGCCCGGCGGGTGCGGCCGACCGCCTAGCGGGCGGTCCGCGCGACGTACGCCTCCCACCAGGCGCGGAAGTCCGTCAGGTCCTCCAGGACCACGTCGGCGCCCGCCTCGCGGAGTTCGTCGGGGGCGCAGGGGCCGGTCGCGACGGCGACCGAGAGGGCTCCGGCGGCCTTCGCGCCGCGGACGTCGCCGACGTGGTCGCCGACGTAGACCGAGGCGCCGTGGGCGCGCAGCGCCTCCGCCTTGGCCTCGGCGAAGAGGCGGCCGACGACGGCGTCGGGCTCGATGCCCAGGTGGGCGAAGTGGCGGCGGGCGTCGGGGGCGTTCTTGGCGGTGACGACGATCGTCCGGCCGCCGGCCTCGCGGACCGCGTCGAGGGCGTCGCGGGCGCCCGGCATGGGCACGGTGGGCTCGATGGCGTGCTCGGGGTAGAGGGCGCGGTAGCGGGCGGTCATCTCGGTGACCTGCTCGGCGGGCACCCAGTGGGCCATCTCCTGCTCCAGCGGCGGACCGAGGCGGCTGACGACGAGGTCGGCGTCGACCTCGACGCCGTACGTCTCCGAGAAGACCGTGAAGGCGGCCTTGATGCCGGGGCGGGTGTCGAGGAGCGTCAGGTCCAGGTCGAAGCCGACGGTGAGCGGGTCCGCGGGGGCGTTTCCGGCCGCGAGCGGGGCCGCGGGGGCGTTTCCGGCCGGGAGGGGGGCCTCGGGCGTGTTCGTCGTCATGGGGGACATTGTGCCCGGGTGTTCGAATACGGGTGCTGTTTACACTAAGCCAAGCCTTACCGAACCTCCTCTCGCCCGGATGGGTGCCCTCATGACAGCCGCTTTCCGTTCCAGACGGGTCCTCGCGACCTCGGCGGCCGTCGTCGCCCTGCTCCTCGCCGTCCTCCTCAGCCTCGCCGTCGGCGCCCGGGCCATCGCCCCCGGCACCGTGTTCGACGCGCTCCTGCACGGGGCGACCGGCGACGACGCGGAGGTGGTGCGGCAGCTCCGCGTCCCCCGCACCGTCATCGGGCTGATGGTCGGCGTGGCCCTCGCGCTCGCCGGAACCGCCCTCCAGGGCATCACCCGCAACCCGATCGCCGACCCCGGCATCCTCGGCATCAGCCAGGGCTCCTCGGTCGCCGTCGTCCTCGCCATCGCCTTCCTCGGCGTGCACAGCCTCTCCGGCTACGTGTGGTTCGCCTTCGTCGGCGCCGCGCTCGCCTCGGTCGCCGTCTACGCCATCGCGTCCAGCGGCCGGGGCGGCGCCACGCCCGTGAAACTGGCGCTCGGCGGCGCGGCGATCAACGCGCTGCTGCTGTCGGTGACGACCGGCGTACTGACGACGAAGGCGGCGGCGCTCGACGAGTTCCGCTTCTGGCAGACCGGCTCCCTCGACGGGCGCGACGCGGCGACGATCGAGCAGATCTGGCCGTTCCTGCTGGTCGGAGCCGTCCTCGTGCTGTCCGTGGCGCGCGGCCTGGACGCGCTCGCGCTCGGCGAGGACGTCGCCAAGGGCCTCGGGCAGAACGTCGCCACCGTCCGGATCGTCGGCGGCCTCGGTGCGACCGTCCTCACCGGCGCGGCCGTCGCCGCCGCCGGACCGATCGCCTTCGTCGGCCTCGCCGTCCCGCACATCGCCCGTGCCGTCGTCGGCTCCGACCACCGGTGGGTGCTGCCGATGGCCGCCCTGACCGGCCCCGTCATGGTCCTCGTCGCGGACGTCGCCGGCCGGGTCGTCTTCCCGCCGGGCGAGATACCCGCCGGCGTCATGACGGCCCTCATCGGCGTGCCGTTCCTGGTGACGCTGGTGCGCCGGAAGGCGGTGCCGGCGTGAGCACCCCCGTGAAGAACCCCGGGAGCCCGGAGGCCGCGGCCCCGGCCCGGTCCGTGCGGCCCGCCGGCCACGCCCTGCTCCGCACCGGCCCCGTCTCCTTCCTCGTCCACCGCCGCTCGCTGCTCGCCGTCTCGGTGCTGCTCCCGCTGCTGGCCGCGGTCTGCGTCGCGTACCTCTGCGTCGGCGAGAGGACCATCGCCCCCGGCGAGGTCCTGACGATCCTCACCGGCGGCGACTCCCCCGCCGCGTTCGTCGTCGAGGAGCTGCGCGAGCCCCGGCTCGTCACCGCGCTCTGCGTCGGCGCCGCCTTCGGCGTCGCGGGCGCGCTCATCCAGACCGTGGCCCGCAACCCGCTGGCCTCGCCCGACATCATCGGCATCAGCCAGGGCGCGGGCGCGCTCACCGTGGGCGCGATGACCTTCGGCCTCGCGTCGTACGCGGTCCTGCCGTACCTGTCGGTCCTCGGCGGCGTCCTCGCCGCCGCGCTCGTCTACGCCTTCGCCTGGCGCGGCGGCCTGCACGCCACCCGCTTCGTCCTCATCGGCATCGGCATCGCCATCGCGCTGCGGTCCCTCATCACCCTCTTCATGACCAAGGGCGACTACCTCGTCGCCCAGCAGGCGCAGATCTGGATGACCGGCTCCCTCAACGGGCGCGGCTGGGAGGAGTCCGCGCCGATCCGGTGGACGCTCCTGCTGATGCTGCCCGCCGTGCTGTGGGCGGCCCGCGCGCAGCGGACCGTCTCCCTCGACGACTCCACGGCGACGGCGCTCGGCGTCCGGCTCGGGCGGGTACGGCTGGGGCTCGTCGCGGTCGGCGTGGTGCTGGCGTCGGTGGCGACCGGGGTCGCCGGGCCGGTCGACTTCGTGGCGCTGCTCGCCCCGCAGATCGCCCGCCGGGTGACGCGCACGGCGCAGATCCCGCTCTTCTGCTCGGCGCTGGTCGGCGCGCTGGTCGTCGTCTCCGCCGACCTCGCCGGGCGGCGGCTCTTCTCGCCGGTGGAACTTCCGGTGGGCGTCCTCACGGCGGCGGTCGGCGCCCCGTATCTGATCTGGCTCATCATCCGGAGCCGCACGGGAGAGAAGGCATGAGCGAAGGCACGAAGACGGGCGCGGCGGCCGGCAGCAGGCTGACCGCCCGGGGGCTGACCCTCGCCTACGAGAGCCGGACGGTCGTCGAGGAGCTGGACCTGGCGATCCCCGACGGCCGGGTGACCGTCATCGTCGGCCCCAACGCCTGCGGCAAGTCGACGACCCTGCGGGCCCTCGGGCGGCTGCTCAAGCCCGCCGGGGGCGCCGTCCTGCTCGACGGGGAGGAGCTGGCGAAGCTGCCGACGAAGCGGATCGCCCGCTCGATCGGCCTGCTGCCGCAGACGCCCGTGGCGCCCGAGGCCATCACCGTCGCCGACCTCGTCGCCCGGGGCCGGCAGCCGCACCAGGCGTGGTGGAAGCAGTGGTCCGAGGAGGACGAGCGGGCGGTCGTGGAGGCCATGACCCGCACGGACGTCGCCGCGCTCGCCGACCGTTCGGTGGACGAGCTCTCCGGCGGCCAGCGCCAGCGCGTCTGGATCGCGATGGCCCTCGCCCAGGAGACGGACCTGCTGCTCCTCGACGAGCCGACGACCTACCTGGACATCGCGCACCAGGTGGAGGTCCTGGACCTGGTCCGGCGGCTCAACCGCTCCCGGGGCCGCACGGTCGTCCTCGTCCTGCACGACCTCAACCAGGCCGCGCGCTACGCCGACCACCTCGTCGCCATGAAGGCGGGCCGGGTCGTCGCCGAGGGCCCGCCCGCCGAGGTCGTCACCGAGACCCTCGTCCAGGAGGTCTTCGGCCTGCCGTCCGTCGTGATCCCCGACCCGGTGACCGGCTCGCCGCTGGTGGTGCCGGGCGCGCCCTGGGAGGAGCGGCCGGGCGGGGAGGCGTAGCCGACCGGGAGGAGCAGCCGCTCCGGGAGCAGCGGCCGGTCCGGAGGAGTACGCCGGCCGG
Source organism: Streptomyces filamentosus (assembly GCF_014654895.1). Lineage (GTDB taxonomy): Bacteria > Actinomycetota > Actinomycetes > Streptomycetales > Streptomycetaceae > Streptomyces > Streptomyces filamentosus. The sequence goes on from NZ_BNBE01000001.1 coordinate 2,215,274, forward strand.
GGCGGAGCAGTCGCCCTGGAGGGGCGTGCTCGGCCGGGGAGGGTCAGGCCCGGCCTGGGCGGGTCAGGCGCGGCGGGAGCGGCGCAGGAGGTAGAGGGCGGAGAGCAGGGCGGCGGCCCGCAGGGTCCAGGGCCAGGTGTCGGCGAGGGCCGCGCTCATGCCCTCGCCGCCGGCGGCCACCGCCTCGCCCCAGCGGCCCTCCACCCGGCCCCAGAGCCAGACGGCGCTCCCGGCGGCGGCGACGCCGGGGAGGACGAAGACGGCCGTCCGGACCCCGTCGGGGCCGAGCCTGCGCGAGCCGTACGCGATGACCCAGCCGGCGGCCAGCGCGAGCAGCCAGCCGAACGCGGCGCCCACGACCAGCAGCAGTGCGGCGAGCAGCAGGAAGGGGTGCGCGAAGCCCCGGGCCGGTGCCGCCGCCTCCGGCTCCGGCTCCTGGACGGCCTCCTCCGCCGGGCGGCGCCGGCGCAGCAGCCGGACCGCGCGGCGCATCCGGCCGGGCGGCGCCGGCGCCTCGCCGGGCTCCTCCTCCGCCTCCTCCTCGGGCTCCGGCGGCCGGAACAGCTCCGGTGCCTCCACCCCGCCGAAGAAGCCGGGCACGTGCAGTTCCTCCGCCGCGCCGGAGAACCCCGGCACGCGCACCTCCGCCGCCGCGCCCTCCGAACCCTCCGCCCACCAGCCGGCGGGGCCGTCGCCCGCGCGGGGGCGGGGGACGTCGGGGTCCGGGGCGGAAGCCGGGGAGGGGGTCTTCCGGGGTGCCGGGGGTTCCTGCGCCGCGCCCTCGCGGGCCCCGGAGGACCACCAGGCGGTACGGCCCCGGCGCTCCGGAGCCGTACGGGACGGGGAGCCGGACGGCGGGGCGGGAGCCGTACGGGACGGGGAGCCGGACGGCGGGGCGGGAGCCGTACGGGACGACGGGACCGGGGCCGTACCGGAGCCGGGAGCGGACCCCGTACCGGACCCGGACCCGGACCCCGCACCGGAAGCCGGGCCCGTGCCGGAGGCTCCCTCTCGGGGCTCCGCGCGGGACTCCGCGCGGGTGACGACCTCGTCCGGGGTGCCGAGGTCGCCGAGGATGCCGCGGACGGCGGCGGGGGACTCCTCGCCGCGGGTGGCGCGGCGGCGGTCGATCTCGTCGCGGAGGCCCGAGACGAGGGCCGATCTGTCGCCGGGGGGAAGGTGCCGCTGCTGCGCCAGGTCGCCGACCCGGCTCAGGTAGTCGAAGACCATCCGGTCGCTCTCGATGCCCACGCCGCCCCTCCACCGTCCGGCCGAACGCCGTCCCGGTCCTGACGGTAGCGCCTGTGCAGCGGATAACGTGGGGCGGATGGGGATCGGCGAGCTGGACCGGGAGGCGCACGTGCCCGAGGGACGTCCGAGGGGGACCGCGGGGAGCCCCCGCACGCTCGCGGAGGCGCTGCGGGCGCGCGGCGACGACGGGCTCGCCGCGCTGCTGCGCGCCCGCCCCGACCTGCTCGGCCCGGTGCCGAACGACCTGACCCAGCTGGCCACCCGGGCCGGGACCCGGGCGTCGGTGGTGCGGGCCCTGGAGCGGCTCGACCGCTTCTCGCTCCAGGTGGCGCAGGCGCTGGCGGTGGCGCCGGACCCCGCGCCGTACCCGGTGCTGCTCGGCCTCTTCACCGGCGGCCGGCCCGGCTCCGCCGTCGAGGAGGCGCTGCCCCGCGCGGTGGCGCTGCTGCGCGAACAGGCGCTGGTGTGGGGCGGGGACGACCGGCTGCGGCTCGTGCGGACCGCCCGCGAGCTGCTCTCCCCGTCGCCGCAGCACCCCTCCCCCACCGGGCTCGGGCCGACCGTCGCGGAGGCGACGGCGGGCATGTCGCCGGGGCGGCTCCAGGAGATCGTGGCGGCGGCCGGGCTGCCGTCCACGCACGACCCGGTGTCGGCGGTCGCCGCGCTGACCTCGCTCTTCACCGACCGGGAGCGGATGGCGGCGCTGCTCGACACGGCGCCGCCGGAGGCCCTCGCGGTCCTCGACCGGCTGGTGTGGGGGCCGCCGTACGGCGAGGTGACGGCGAAGCCGGCGCCGCCGGTGGGCTGGCTGCGCGACCGGGGGCTGCTGCTGCCGGTGTCGCCGCGCACGATGGTGCTGCCGCGCGAGGTGGCGCTGCACCTGCGGGGCGGGCGGGCGCACCGGGCGCCGGAGCCGCGCGCGCCGGAACTGTCGGTGGCCCGCGAGTACCGTCCGGCGGTGGCCGACGGGGCGGCGGCCGGGCAGGCGTACGCGGCGCTGGCGACGGTCGAGGAGCTGCTGAAGTCCTGGGAGCACGGCGGGCCGCCGGTGCTGCGGGCGGGCGGCCTCTCGGTGCGGGACCTGAAGCGGACGGCCGCCGCGCTCGACGTGCCGGAGCCGGTGGCGGCGTTCTGGCTGGAGCTGGCGTACGGGGCGGGGCTGCTGGCCTCGGACGGCGAGGCGGACGAGCGGTACGCGCCGACGCCCGCCTACGACGACTGGCTCGACCTGCCGCCGGCCGAACGCTGGGTCCGGCTGGCCGCCGCCTGGCTGGCGGCGACCCGCACGCCGGGGCTGGCCGGCGGGCAGGACGCGAAGGGCCGGACGCTGTCGGTGCTCGGCCCCGACCTGGACCGGGCGGCGGCCCCCGAGGTGCGCCGCCGGGTCCTCGGCCTCCTGGCGGCCCTCCCGCCGGGCGCGGCGCCCGACCCGGAGACCCTCCTGGCCCGGTTGCGCTGGGAGCGCCCGACGCGGGGCGGGTCCGCCGCGGACCGCGCGCCCGCGGCCCCGGGCGCTCCGGCCGCCGCGCCCCCGGAGACGGCGGCGGGCGCCTGGGCGTCGGACTCCCGCCCCGCGCCCGCCTCCTCCCCCGCCCCCTCCTCTCCCGTCGACCTGCGGGAACGCCTCGCCCGCTGGGCGCTCCAGGACGCCGAACTGCTGGGGATCACCGGGCGCGGGGCGCTGTCGACGGCGGCCCGCGCCCTGCTCAACCTGCCGCTCGACGCTCCGGCGGAGCCGTCGGCCGAGGGCGGCGGGGTGGAGCCGGAGGTGGCGGAGGAGCGGGCGGCGGAGCTGCTGGAACCGCTGCTGCCGGAGGCCGTCGACCACGTCCTCCTCCAGGCCGACCTGACGGCGGTCGCGCCGGGCCCGCTGCTGCGGCCGCTGGCCGACGCGCTGGCGGTCCTCGCGGACGTGGAGTCGAAGGGTGGCGCGACGGTCTACCGGTTCACGCCCGGTTCGGTGCGGCGGGCCCTCGACACCGGGCAGGCCGCCTCCGACCTGCACGCCTTCCTCGCCGCGCACTCCCGCACGCCGGTGCCTCAGCCGCTCGCGTACCTGATCGACGACGTGGCGCGCAGACACGGCCACCTGCGGATCGGCGCGGCCTCCGCGTACGTCCGCTGCGACGACGACGCGCTGCTCGGCGAGATCCTGGCCGACCGCCGCTCCGCGCCCCTGCGGCTGCGCCGCCTCGCGCCGACGGTGCTGGCGGCCCAGACCGACCCGTCCTCGCTCCTCGACGGCCTGCGGGCGATGGGCTACGCCCCGGCGGCCGAGTCGGCGGAGGGCGACGTCCTCGTGGCCCGCGCCGCCGCGCACCGCACCCCGGTCCGCACGCCCCCGGCCCCCGTCCCCGACGGCCCGCCGCCGCCCGACGCGACGCTGCTCGCGGCGGCGGTCCGCGCCATCCGCGCGGGCGACCGCGCCGCCACGGCCGTCCGCAAGGAACCCGCCCCCGCCGCCGCCACTCCCGGCGGCCTCCCCCGCACCTCCCCCGCCGAGACCCTGGCCACCGTCCAGGCCGCCGCCATGACCGGCTCCGCCGTCTGGATCGGCTACGTCAACGCCGAGGGCGCCGCCAGCCAGCGCGTCATCGCCCCCGTCCGCGTCGAGGGCGGCTTCGTCACCGGCTACGACCACACCGCCGACGAGGTCCGCACCTACCCGCTGCACCGCATCACGGGAGTGGCGGAACTGGCGGACGACGAGGTCTGAGGGGAGCGCCGGGAAGCGGACGCGGGACGGACGCGGGGCGGCCCGCCGGGAACGCGCGGGCCCGCCCCGCACCCCGCGGCCATGCGGCACACTGGACGTTTGGCCGTCGCGGGGGCGGCCCGCTGCCGGAAGGACCTGATCGCGCGTGAACGGGCCACTCATCGTCCAGAGTGACAAAACGCTCCTGCTGGAGGTCGACCACGAGCTCGCCGAGGCCTGCCGGCGGGCGATCGCGCCCTTCGCGGAGCTGGAGCGGGCGCCCGAGCACATCCACACGTACCGGGTGACGCCGCTCGGGCTGTGGAACGCGCGGGCCGCCGGGCACGACGCCGAGCAGGTCGTGGACGCGCTCGTGGAGTACTCCCGCTATCCGGTGCCGCACGCGCTGCTGGTGGACATCGCCGAGACGATGGGGCGGTACGGGCGGCTGACGCTGTCCAAGCACCCGGCGCACGGGCTGGTGCTGACGACGACGGACCGGCCCGTCCTGGAGGAGATCCTGCGGTCGAAGCGGGTACAGCCGCTGGTGGGGGCGCGGATCGACGCCGACACCGTGGCCGTGCACCCCTCCGAGCGGGGGCAGATCAAGCAGACGCTGCTGAAGCTGGGCTGGCCCGCCGAGGACCTCGCCGGATACGTGGACGGCGAGGCGCACCCGATCGAGCTCGCGGAGGACGGCTGGAGCCTGCGGCCGTACCAGCAGCACGCCGTCGAGGGCTTCTGGCACGGCGGGAGCGGCGTCGTCGTGCTGCCGTGCGGCGCGGGCAAGACGCTGGTGGGCGCCGGGGCGATGGCCCGGGCGAAGGCGACGACGCTGATCCTCGTCACCAACACCGTCTCCGCCCGGCAGTGGAAGAACGAGCTGGTCAGGCGGACCTCGCTGACCGAGGACGAGATCGGCGAGTACAGCGGCACGAAGAAGGAGATCCGGCCGGTCACCATCGCCACCTACCAGGTCCTCACGACCCGGCGGAAGGGCGTCTACCCGCACCTGGAGCTCTTCGACTCCCGCGACTGGGGCCTGATCGTCTACGACGAGGTGCACCTGCTGCCCGCGCCCGTCTTCAAGTTCACCGCCGACCTCCAGGCGCGCCGCCGCCTCGGGCTGACCGCGACCCTCGTCCGCGAGGACGGCAAGGAGGCGGACGTCTTCTCGCTCATCGGGCCGAAGCGGTTCGACGCGCCGTGGAAGGAGATCGAGGCGCAGGGGTACATCGCGCCCGCCGACTGCGTCGAGGTGCGGGTGAACCTCACCGACTCGGAGCGGCTCGCGTACGCGACGGCCGAGGCCGAGGAGAAGTACCGCTTCTGCGCGACGACGGCGACGAAGCGGCGGGTGACGGAGGCGCTGGTGGAGAAGTTCGCCGGGCAGCAGATCCTCGTCATCGGCCAGTACATCGACCAGCTCGACGAGCTCGGCGCCCACCTCGACGCGCCCGTCATCAAGGGCGAGACCTCCAACAAGGAGCGGGAGCGGCTCTTCGACGCCTTCCGCAACGGCGAGATCAACGTCCTCGTCGTGTCGAAGGTCGCCAACTTCTCCATCGACCTGCCCGAGGCCACCGTCGCCATCCAGGTCTCCGGCACCTTCGGCTCCCGCCAGGAGGAGGCCCAGCGCCTCGGCCGCGTCCTGCGGCCCAAGGCCGACGGGCACCAGGCGCACTTCTACTCGGTGGTCGCCCGCGACACCATCGACCAGGACTTCGCCGCCCACCGGCAGCGCTTCCTGGCCGAGCAGGGGTACGCCTACCGGATCGTCGACGCGGACGAGCTGCTGGCGCCGTAGCGGGCGGACGGGCCGGGTCCTCCGGTCCGTCAGTCCATGAGGGCCAGGAGCGGGCCCGCGAGGGCCAGGGCGTACTGGGCGGTGACGAGGGCGCGGCGGGGCACGACGAGGGCCGCCACGCCCGTCACGGCGGCGAGGCCCACGGCCCAGAAGCCGGCCGTGACGAAGCCGCCGCCGGAGCCGTCGCCGGAGATCGCGTCGTCGAGGGTGACCGCCATGGCCGCCACCGTGCAGGCCGCGACGAGCAGCAGGCCGAAGGCCGCGAAGGCGCGGAGCGCGAGCGGGCTCGGGGCGTACGGGTCGGGGGCGGGGCTCGGTGTCGTCATGCCGCCATCCCAGCACCGCGCCGGCACCGCCGGCAGGCGTGCGGGTACTCAGACGGGTCCGGGCCCGTACTCAGCTCCGGTCCCGGTCCCGCAGGTGCGCGGGGCGGGGGTTTCCGACTCCCGCGCCGTCCGGGCCGGGGTCGCCGAGGAGGGCCACGCCCACGGCCGCGCCGCCGAAGGCGCGGACGGCGCGGAGGGCCGTCGCCGCGAAGCGGCGGGGGCGGGGGATGCTGGTCACGAGGGTGAAGGTCGTCGCGCTCATGCCTCCATGATGGAATCCGGACATTAGGAACACATCGGCCTGGGGACGGAACCCGTGTCCCCCTTCCGGCGGATCCCGTCCCCTACGGGAAAACGATTGGCCCGTCCGCCCGGCCCGGCGTTAGAATCACCGGCTTCCCCGCCTCCCGCCGGCCCGAGCCGCCGCGTGGAGCGCGCCGCCGTCCGGTCGGAAACCGGCGGCCACAGCTGTTGTGTCCGTACGTCCCACCGGAGGCTTCACCGTGTCCGCAGCCGTGCCCACCGACGATCCGCTCGTGCGCGAGCGGGCCCACCTGTCCTCCTCCCGCGCCGCCCTGCGCGCGATGCGCGAGGAGGTGGAGGCGCTGGACATCAAGGACGTCACCGCGAACTGGGTCAACTCGATCGTCCTGGAGCGGCAGATCGAGGACCGCATCAAGGCCCTCGCCGACCTCTCCCACACCCCGCTCTTCTTCGGCCGGCTCGACTACCTGCCGCCCACCCAGCACGGGCAGCGCTTCTACATCGGGCGGCGGCACGTCCACGACGCGCAGGGCGACCCGATGGTGATCGACTGGCGCGCGCCGGTCTCGCAGCCGTACTACCAGGCGTCGAAGAAGGACCCGCAGGACGTGGGGCTGCGGCGCCGCTTCGGCTACACGGGCGGCGAGCTCACCGCGTACGAGGACGAGCGCCTCTCCGACCCCGGTGAGCTCGAACGGACCAGCCGGCTGCTCCAGGCGGAGATCGAGCGGCCGCGCGTCGGCCCCATGCGGGACATCGTGGCGACGATCCAGCCCGAGCAGGACGAGATCGTCCGCTCGGACCTGTCGGGCACGCTGTGCGTGCAGGGGGGCCCGGGGACCGGCAAGACCGCCGTCGGCCTGCACCGCGTCGCGTACCTCCTCTACGCGCACCGGGAGCGGCTCGCCCGCACCGGGACCCTCGTCATCGGGCCGAACCGGTCCTTCCTCCAGTACATCGAGCAGGTGCTGCCCGCCCTCGGCGAGCTGGAGGTGAAGCAGGCGACCGTGGACGACCTGGTCGCGCACGTCGAGGTGCGGGGCGCGGACGCGGCGGCGACGGCGGTCGTGAAGGGCGACGCCCGGATGGCGGAGGTCCTGCGGCGGGCGGTGTGGTCGCACGTGTCGCTGCCCACGGAGCCGCTGATGGTGGTGCGCGGTTCGCGCCGCTGGCGGGTTCCCGCGTACGAACTGGAGGAGATCGTAAGGGAGCTGACGGAGCGTGACATCCGTTACGGGGCCGCCCGCGAGGCGCTGCCGCAGCGGATCGCGCACGCGGTGCTCGTGCGGATGGAGCAGGCGGGCGAGGCGCCCGACGACCGGGTGCAGAACGCGGTCGCCCGGAACGCGGCGGTGAAGGCCCTGGTGAAGGAGTGCTGGCCGCCGGTCGACCCGGCCAAGCTGGTGCTGCGGCTGCTGGGCGACGCGGAGTTCCTGGCGGAGCACTCGGCGGGCGTGCTGACCGACGAGGAGCGCAAGCTGCTGCTGTGGGAGAAGCCGGCCCGCAGCGTGCGGACGGCGAGGTGGTCGGCGGCGGACACCGTGCTGATCGACGAGGCCACGGACCTGGTCGAGCGGACCCATTCGCTCGGGCACGTCGTCCTCGACGAGGCGCAGGACCTGTCCCCCATGCAGTACCGGGCGGTCGGGCGGCGCTGCACGACCGGTTCGGCGACGGTCCTCGGCGACCTCGCGCAGGGCACCACCCCCTGGGCGACGCGGAGTTGGGAGGACGCCCTCGGGCACCTCGGCAAGCCGGAGGCCCGGGTGGAGGAGCTGACGGCCGGTTTCCGCGTGCCGAGCGAGGTCATCGCGTACGCCTCCCGGCTGCTGCCGCACATGGCGCCGGGGCTCGCGCCGGTGGAGTCGGTGCGGGAGAACCCGGGGGCGTTCGAGGTGCGGGAGGCGGCGGGCGCGGCGGGGGACTCCGCCGGGGCCGTGGTCGCGGCGTGCGTCGACGCGCTCGCCCACGAGGGCTCCATCGGCCTCATCGCCGCCGACGCGCGGATCGCCCCGCTGGCGGCGGCGCTGGAGGCCGCCGGGATGCCGTACCTCTCCCCCGGCGAGGAGACGACCGCCGAGTCCCGGCTCACCCTCGTCCCGGCGTCGCTCGCGAAGGGCCTGGAGTACGACCACGTCGTCCTGGACGAGCCGGCGGCCGTCGTCGACGGCGAACCGGACGAGCGCACCGGCCTGCGCCGCCTGTACGTGGCGCTGACCCGTGCCGTGTCCGGTCTGACGATCGTCCACGCGGCGCCGCTGCCGGAGCAGTTGGAGCCCCGGGCGTGACGGGCGGGGGTCCGGTCCCGGCTCCCGGGCTGCCGCACCACCTCGAACTGTGGGTGGGCGACCTGGCACGCGCCGAGGAGAGCTTCGGCTGGCTCCTCGGCGCGCTGGGCTACGCGCCGTTCCAGCGCTGGGACGGCGGCCGGAGCTGGGTCCTGGGCTCCTTCTACCTGGTGGTGGAGGAGTCCCCGGCCCGGCGCGGAGACGCCCACGACCGGCACCGGCCGGGCCTCAACCACCTGGCCCTGCACGTCGCCGGCCGGGCCGCCGTGGACGCCCTGGCCGCCGGGGCCCCCGACCACGGCTGGCGCCTCCTCTTCCCGGACCGGCACCCGCACGCGGGCGGCCCGGACCACTACGCGGCCTACCTGGAGAACGCGGACGGCTTCGAGGTGGAACTGGTCGCGGCGGACTGATCCCCGGGGGTCACTCGTCCGTCGCGTCCCCCGGTGTCACTCGTCCGTCGTGATGCCCCGCGCGGCGAAGACCTCCGCCGCGTCGGGCACCGCGAGCACGCCGTCCTCCACGAACGTGACCTCGCGGAGGCCCGGCAGCAGGTCGAGGTCGTCGAGGGAGCGGACGTCGAAGAGGTCGTCCTCGCCGTCCCAGGCGGGGGCGCAGTGGCGGAAGACGTCCGCCCCCGCGTCGAAGCACAGCTCCTCCACCGTGGCCAGCAGCTCCGCCGGGATCTCCAGGGCCTCGAAGTACTCCCGGGACTCCGGCAGCACCTCTCCCACGAGGTCGTTCTCCAGGGCGTAGGACGCGGGGTCGCCGATGCCCCGGGCGGCCAGCGCCTCGCCGAGGTCGTAGACCGGGAGGAGCGTCCCCGCCGAGTACATGAGCTCCTCGATGACGAGCAGCTTGAGGTTGAAGTCGTGGAACCGAGTCATGGGGACAGGAGTACCACGGGGGTACGACGGTCCCCCTCGAGGCGCCGGCGGCGGGGCTTCGGCCGGCGGGCGTCAGCCGGCGGCGGGGCGGAGGAAGTCGGCGCCCACGGAGCGGGCCGTGGCCTCGACCTCCGCGCGGTCCATGTCCCCGGCCGTGAACGCCGCCAGGCCGAAGCTGCCCTTGTCGGCCCACAGGCACACGCTCCTGAGCGTGCCGGAGGACGCCTCGGTGTAGCGGGCGCACTGCATCCAGCCGCCGTACGGACCCGCTCCGGCCTCCCAGACCTCGTTGGTGGCGGTGAGCGGCCCCACCAGCGCCGCCATCGTCTCGGCGTCGCGCACGTGCGCCTCCCGCGTCTCGTGGAAGTCGCCGGCGGCGACGGCCACCAGGTACTCGGCGGGGGCGTCCCGGGCGGCGTCCTCCTCCACGTACACCCGGGCCGCCGACCGCTCCGGCGTGAAGCCCGGCACGCTCCGGAAAGGGTCGTACTCCTCGCGGAGGTCGTACCCGGTCAGGCCCCGGTACTCGTCGTGGGCGACCACGTCGTAGCGCGGGTACGCGACGGAGGAGGCGTACGCCGCGCCGCCGACGAGCAGCAGGAGCACGGCTCCCGCGCCGGCGAAGGCGTACTCGCGGCGGGTGACGCGCGGCACGGGCGGCAGCTCGGGCGCCCCGAAGCCGCCGGCTCCCGCCGGGCTCCCGCCCTCGTCCTCCGGCTCCGGCTCCGGCTCCGCCACGGCCTCCGTCATGCGCAGGGCGGCCCGGTCACGGGCGGCGCGCAGCAGCTTGCGGAGGCTCAGGAAGGGGAGTTGCAGCAGCAGGCCCGCGCCCGCCGCCACGCCGAACGGGATGCCGGGGAGGACGGTGAGGCGCAGGATCACGAGCAGGGCGAGGAGCAGGCCCGCGGTGAAGCGGTATTCGAGGCGCCGCAGCAGCAGGAAGCGGGCCCGGGCATGGCCGGGGGCGGCGAGGGCGGCGGTCGTCTCGGCGAGGACGGCGAGCCGCCGGTCGTGCGGGGCGGCGGCGGCCCACCGGGCGGCCCGGGCGGCGGCGGCCTCGGGCGAGGGCGCGTCGGCGAGGGCGCGGGCCGCGTCGAAGGACTGCATCCGGCGGACCGACGCGCCGTCCTTCTCGTCGGCCGCGACGGAGCTCCCGGCGGACTCGGCGCGAAGCAACTCCGGTGAGTTCGGGGCGATCTCGCGCAGCCGGGCGAGGACCTCCTCGCCGCGCGCGCGGCGGCCGGGGCGCTCGAAGCCGTCGGTGCGGGCGCAGAGTCCGGCGTAGCCGCCGAGCAGTCCGACGTCGTCGGGGAAGGCGTCGAGGCCCTCGCGGAAGACCCGTTCGGCGGCGTCGTCGTGGTCGTCGTCGTCCTCGGCCATGTGGGCTCGGGCGAGCGCGAGGAAGAGCCCGGCGTCGGGCCCGTTCTCGTCGAGCGCTTCCCGCGCGGCGGTCCGCGCCTCGGCCGGGCGGCCGGCGGCGATGAGCGCGTCGGCGCGCGTACGGATGTCGTTCAAAGGTCCCCACCCCTGTGCAGCAGGCCGGACGAGCCCCGGCCGCAGCGCCACCCTCACCCGTACCGGAACCCGTGTCAAGCGTTCAAGAATCCGCCTGACCTGCTCTTTCATCCCACACGGGGACACAAGCGGACGCCCCTTGAGCTCACCTGTCAGGCGAACTCGGGCAGGGCCTCGGTCCAGGACCGCCGGGCGACGGCGGCGAGCACCGGGTTGGGCACGGGGGCGGTGCCGGGGCCGCCCGTCCCCCCGTAGTGGTGGTCGGTGACGAGGCCCCAGCACAGGGCCCAGCCGCGGCCGCGCGCCCAGGTGGCGTCGTCGAGGCCGGAGGCGGCGCGGAAGAGGGGGCGGGTGGCGGGGGTGAGGAGCGCCCAGGCGGGCAGGAGGTCGACGGCGGGGTCGCCGGTGCCGAGGGCGCCGAAGTCGATGACGGCGCCGAGCCGTCCGCCGCGGGTGAGCAGGTTCCCCGGCAGCAGGTCGCCGTGGAGCCACACCGGGTCCCGGTCCCAGCCGGGCAGGGCCAGGACCCGCTCCCAGGCGTCGAGCGCGGCCCGCGCGTCGAGCGTCCCGGCGGCGGCGAGCCCGGCGACGGCGCCCGGCAGGGCGCCCTCCTCCCAGTCGGTGACCGGCCCGCCCCGGGAGGCCCGGGGCCCGCCGGCGGCGTCGGCGGCCCGCAGCGCCACGCCGAAGCGCCCCAGCTCCACGGCCGCGTGCGCGAGGTCGGTGACGGGCGAGGCCCAGGCGTCGTCGCCGTCCAGCCACTCGTACACGCCCCACGCCCGCCCGTACCCCTCGCCGGGCACCCCGGCGCCCACGGGCACCGGCACGGGCAGCGGCAGCGCGTCCGCGAGCCGGGGCAGCCACCGCTGCTCCTTCTCCACCTGCCCGGCCGCCCACTCCGCCTTCGGCATCCGCACCACGAGCCGCCCGCCGAGCCGGAACATCGCGTTGTCCGTCCCGGCCGACACCACCCGCCGCACCTCCAGCCCCGCCCACCGGGGGAACTGCGCGGCCACCAGCCGCCGTACGAGGTCTTCGCCGATGCCGTCGTCCGTCATGCGGGGGACGCTAGCGAGGGGCCGGGGTACGCGCACCGAATTTTTCCGTCCCCATCCCCCCTTTCCTCCCAACCTTCTTGCCGAACAGTGGAGTTCACTTATCGTCAGGAACACCTGACTTCCGATCACCCGTGTTCTACCGTCGTCCCGTGGATGCCTTGGAGCCTGGCGACCCCGAGCGGATCGGGCCGTACAGGATCATCGGCCGCCTCGGGGCCGGAGGAATGGGAAGGGTCTATCTGGCCCGCTCGGAGGGCGGCCGGACAGTGGCCGTGAAGGCCGTCCACGACGGCTTCGCGCAGAACAAGGAATTCCGCCTGCGGTTCGCCCAGGAGGTCGCCGCCGCCCGCAAGATCGGCGGGGCGTGGACCGCCCCGGTCCTGGAGGCGGACACCGACTGCGCCACCCCGTGGGTCGCCACCGGGTACGTCCCCGGGCCCGACCTGCACCACGTGGTGGCCCACCGCCACGGGCCGCTGCCCCACGATTCGGTTCTCGCCCTGGCCAACGGGCTGGCGCACGCGCTGTCCCACATCCACGGTGCGGGTCTGGTCCACCGTGATCTGAAGCCGTCCAATGTCCTGGTCACCGCCGACGGGCCGCGCGTGATCGACTTCGGTATCGCCCGGGCCCTGGAGACCCCGGTCGACGGCTTCCTCACCCGGACCGGCGCGGTGATCGGCTCGCCCGGCTTCATGTCCCCCGAGCAGGTCCGGGGCGAGCGGCTGACCGCCGCGGCGGACGTGTTCAGCCTGGGCACGGTCCTCGCCTTCGCGGCCACCGGTCGCACTCCCTTCGGCGACCTGGGGAGCGGCGCCCACGCGCTGATGTTCCGCATCGCCGAGGAGGAACCGGACCTGTCCGGCCTGCGGGCGCCGCTGGAGGACCTCGTACGGAACTGTCTCCGCAAGGACCCGTCGCGGCGACCCGCCCCCTCTGACGTCCTCGCCCAGACGGGGGCATGGGCAGTGGACGCCGTCCCGGCCTGGCTCCCCGGTCCGCTCCTGGTCTCCCTCGGCTCCCAGGCGGGCCGCCTCCTCGACGCGGACGGTCCGGCCCCGGTCAGGGTTTCGATCCCGGCCCCGGTCTCGCCCCCGATCAGCACCACGCCTCCGGACTCGCCTCCCGACCCGTCACCGAACCCGTCACCGGACCCGCCTTCGCCCAGGAGTCCCCGCTTCGGACTCCGTCCGGACCGCCGCCGCACGACGATCGCCGCGGCCCTCGCGGCGGTCGTCCTCGCGACGGCGGCGGTGGTCGTCCCCTGGCTGGGCGACAAGGAGGCCGGCGGGCCGAGCGGAGAGAGGACGACCCCGCCTCCCTCCGGTCCGCCGCTCGACAACGCCGCTTTCGCGGGGACCTGGGTGGGCGAGGTGAAGGACGACGGAACGGGCGAGGCGCCCCTCCGGGTCACCTTCGTCATCAGTACGGGGACGCCGGAGTTCGGCCACAGTTCTGGCTACGCCCTCCAGTACGCGGACCGGACCTGCCGTGGCAGCGACAGCGCCCTGACCGTGCGCGACGGCCTGGCCTCCGTGGACCACTCGCCCCGCGAACCGCCGGAAGCCGCCACGGACTGCACGCCCCCGCAGCAGACGCTCTCCGCACAGGAGGGCGCCCTGGTATGGCGTTCCGGCGGCGCCTCGGCCCGCCTCCACCGCGAGACGGAAATGGACGCGCGGACGCGGAAGGCCTTCGAGGGCACCTGGATCACGACGGACACCAAACCGTCGATGGAGCTCGCCCTCCCGCGCGCGTACGTAGACGCGGAGGTCGAGATCATCGGTGGCGCCGGCCCCGACTCCTGCGCCGTGGCCGCTGTCGTGGTCACGGCCACCCCGGACCGCGTGGTCCTCGGCGACGTGATCCCCGGCGGCCCCGACATGGGCATCTGCCACGGTCACGGCACCTTCGACGTCCGCCCCGCCGGCAAGGACCGTCTCCGCGTCACCACCGGCCGGGGCGTGCCCTACACCTTCCGCCGCACCGCGCCCTGACGCGTCACGCGTCGACCGCCTCGCGCCAGGTGCGGACCGCTTCGGCGGAGACCGGGGAGGTCCAGCCCTGGGGGCGGGCGGCGCCGCCGATGTGGAAGGCGGTGAGGCCGGCGGCGCGGAGGCGGGGGAGGTGGTCGAGGCGGAGGCCGCCGCCGACGAGGATCTGGGGTTCGTAGCCGGGCTCGCCGGTGCGGGCGGCTTCGGCTTCGAGGACCGGGAGGCCCGTGTCGACGCCGGTGGCGGAGCCCGCGGTGAGGTAGGTGTCGAGGCCGGGGAGGTCGGCGAGGCGCTTGCGGAGGCCGTCGCGGTCGGCGGCGCGGTCGATGGCGCGGTGGAAGGTCCAGCGGGCGCCGTCGAGGACGGCGATGAGCCGTTCGACGGCGACCAGGTCGGGCTCGCCGTCGGCGGTGAGGAAGCCGAGGACGAACTCGTCGGCGCCGGCCGCGCGGAGTTCCGTGGCGCGGCCGGCGAGCGCGTCGACGTCGCCCGCCGCGAAGCCGTCCGTGAGGCGGAGCATCACGCGGAGCGGGATGTCGACGGCGCGGCGGATGGCGGTGAAGCCGGCCGTCGACGGGGTGAGGCCGTCCGCCGCCATGTCGGTGACGAGTTCGAGGCGGTCGGCGCCCCCGGTCTGGGCGGCGACCGCGTCCTGCTCGTCGAGGGCGATCACCTCCAGGACAGCACGGTTGCTCATTGCGCCCATTCCTCCATGAATGACGGCTACAGGTCTAGTCCAATGACCAGCCTAGCCGTGCGCGTGGTCTCCCGCATCGTGCTCGGTCGTCTGCGCCGGGGCCGGGGCGGTGCCCGGAGCGGTGCCGGGGGCGGTGCCCGGGGTGCCCGCCTTCACCGTGAAGGCGGCGGTGCGGACCTTGCCCTCGTGCTGGAAGTCGAGGAAGAGGCGGTACGTGCCGCCGCTCGGCGCGGTGGCGGTGAAGGAGACGTCGGGGCCGGGGCCGCCCTCGTTCGGGTGGACGTGGAGGTAGGCGAGGTCGCCCTGGCGGAGGGCGACCAGGTGCCCGTACGCGCCGAGGTACGGCTCCAGGTCGGTGACGGGCCTGCCGCCCTTGGTGACGGTGAGGCGCAGCTCGCCGGCCCTGCCGGGGTCGAGGGTGCCGCCGAGGCGGACCTGGTAGCCGTCGACGGTGGCGGTGGGGGCGACGGCGGGCAGCGGCTTCGGGGCGTAGGCGCCCGGGACGCCGAGGTCGACGCCGAGGGTGAGGCCCTTCGCGCCCTTCGCGGCGGGCTTGAAGTCGGCGAACGCCTTGTAGCCGCCGGCGGCCGGGAGGTCGGCGGCGACGGTCCAGGTGCCGTCCGGCGCCTTCTCGGGGTGCAGGTGGCGGAAGACCGTCAGGTCGCGCGAGGCGACGATGAAGTGCAGTTCCTTGCCGTGCTCGGTGGTGAAGGCGGTGACCTTCTTCCCGGCGGAGTCCTTGATCGAGAACTTCAGGGTGCTGCGGCCGGCGGGCGGGGCGGGGGTCTCCAGGTCGAGGGTGTAGCCGCCCTCGGAGACCTGGAGGCCGCCGGGCAGTTCCGCGGCGGCCTGCGCGGGGGCCTCCTCGTGGCCCGCGTGGCCGCCGGCGGAGGCGGAGGCGCTGGGCGCGGGTGTGGCGGCGGCGTGCTCGCCGTGCTCCGCCTTCTTCGGCTCGTCGACGGGGCCGACGCCCTTCCCGACGCCGTACGCGGTGCCGAAGGTCGCGGCGAGCGCGGCGGCGAAGGCGGTGATCTTCACTCCGGTGTTCATGGCTGCTCTCCCTGATGCCTGGTGCCCGATGCCGGGCCTCTGATGCCGGGCCTTCGGTGCCCGATGCCCGGTGCCGGGCCCGTGATGCCGGACCTGTGGTGCCCGACGGCTGGTGCGCGGGCGGTGTTTCGTCGTTCCCTGCACTTCACCATACCCCTGGGGGGTATCAAGTCAAGTCGGTTCAGCACTTGCGTCGAATACCACCGGGGGGTATACATGGACTCACGACGCCGATACCCCCCGAGGGTATCCGGTCCACACACCCTCCCGGAGGACGACATGGGTTCCTGCTGCACCCCCGACAACAGCTGCTCGACCGGCACCACCACCGCGGTCGCCGTCGCCGACGCCACCAGCACCGTCTACGCGGTCTCCGGCATGACCTGCGGCCACTGCAAGACCGCGATCACCAACTCCGTCGGCGCGCTGGAGGGCGTCCTCTCCGTGGACGTCGACGTCGCCGGCGGCCTGGTCACCGTCACCACGGACGGCGCCCCGGACGACGCCGCCGTCACCGCGGCGGTCGACGACGCGGGCTACGAGCTGACCGGCCGCGCCTGACCGGCGGCACCTGACCGATCCGGCCGCCGGGGCCCGTCCCGTACCCCCGCCCGGGCCCCGGCCCCCGAGCCCAGCACACGAGAGGCAGTTTCATGACCACGACGACCCCCGGCACAGCCCAGGTCGAGCTCGCCATCGGCGGCATGACCTGCGCCTCGTGCGCGGCCCGGATCGAGAAGAAGCTCAACCGCATGGACGGGGTCGAGGCCACCGTCAACTACGCCACCGAGAAGGCGAAGGTCACCTTCGGCGCGGACGCCGGCGTCTCCGTCGCCGACCTGATCGCCACCGTCGAGGCCACCGGCTACACCGCCGAGGAGCCCGCGCCGCCGAAGGGCGAGACCCCCGGCGGGGACGGCCCCTCCGACGAGGAGAAGGCCGACGAGGAGCTGCGGCCGCTCAAGCAGCGGCTGATCACCGCCGTCGCCCTCGCCGTGCCCGTCATCGCCATGGCGATGGTCCCCGCGCTCCAGATCGAGTACTGGCAGTGGCTGAGCCTCACGCTCGCCGCGCCGGTCGTCGTCTACGCCGCCTGGCCCTTCCACAAGGCCGCCTGGACCAACGCGAAGCACGGCGCGGCCACCATGGACACCCTGATCTCGGTCGGCACGATCGCCGCGTTCCTGTGGTCCCTGTGGGCGCTGTTCTTCGGCACCGCCGGCACGCCGGGCATGACCCACCCCTTCGAGTTCACCATCGCCCGCACCGACGGCGCCGGGAACATCTACCTGGAGGCCGCCGCCGGCGTCACCGCCTTCATCCTGGCGGGCCGCTACTTCGAGGCCCGCTCGAAGCGGAAGGCCGGCGCCGCGCTCAAGGCGCTGATGCAGCTGGGCGCCAAGGAAGTCACCGTCATCAGGAACGGGCGCGAGACCACCGTGCCCACCTCCGAGCTCCAGGTCGGCGACCGCTTCCTGGTCCGCCCCGGCGAGAAGATCGCCACCGACGGCACCGTCGTCGAGGGCTCCTCCGCCGTGGACGCCTCCATGCTCACCGGCGAGTCCGTGCCCGTCGAGGTCTCCGCCGGCGACTCCGTCACCGGCGCCACCCTGAACGCCGGCGGCCGCCTGGTCGTCGAGGCCACCCGCGTCGGCGCCGACACCCAGCTCGCCCGGATGGCCAAGCTCGTCGAGGACGCGCAGAACGGCAAGGCCGCCGCCCAGCGCCTCGCCGACAGGATCTCGGCCGTCTTCGTGCCGATCGTCATCGCGCTCTCGCTCGGCACCCTCGGCTTCTGGCTCGGCACCGGCCAGGGCCTGACCGCCGCCTTCACCGCCGCCGTCGCCGTCCTGATCATCGCCTGCCCCTGCGCCCTGGGCCTGGCCACCCCGACCGCCCTCATGGTCGGCACCGGCCGCGGCGCGCAGCTCGGCATCCTGATCAAGGGACCGGAGGTCCTGGAGACCACCCGCAAGGTCGACACCATCGTCCTGGACAAGACCGGCACCGTCACCACCGGCCGGATGACCCTCATCAAGGTCCACACCGCCGCCGGTACGGACGAGACCGACGTCCTGCGCCTCGCCGGCGCCCTGGAGCACTCCTCCGAGCACCCGATCGCCCAGGCCGTCGCCACCGGCGCCGCCGCGAAGGCCGGCACCCTGCCCACCCCCGAGGACTTCGCCAACATCCCCGGCCTCGGCGTCCAGGGCGTCGTCGAGGGACACGCCGTCCTCGTCGGCCGCGAGAAGCTGCTGGAGGAGTGGGCGATGGAACTGCCCGCGAGCCTCAGGGCCGCGAAGGAAGCGGCGGAGAAGGCCGGCAAGACGGCCATCGCGGTCGCCTGGGACGGGGAGGCCCGCGCGGTCCTGGAGGTCGCCGACGCGGTCAAGGAGACCAGCGCGGAGGCGATCCGCCGGCTCAAGGGCCTCGGGCTCACCCCGATCCTCCTGACCGGCGACAACAAGGCGGTCGCCGAGGCCGTCGCCGCCGAGGTCGGCATCGGCGAGGTCATCGCCGAGGTCATGCCGCAGGACAAGGTCGACGTCGTCAAGCGCCTCCAGGCCGAGGGCCGTTCGGTCGCCATGGTCGGCGACGGCGTCAACGACGCCGCCGCGCTCGCCCAGGCCGACCTCGGCCTGGCCATGGGCACCGGCACCGATGCCGCCATCGAGGCCGGCGACCTCACCCTCGTACGGGGCGACCTGCGGGCCGCGGCGGACGCCATCCGGCTCTCCCGCAGGACGCTCGGCACCATCCGCTCGAACCTCTTCTGGGCCTTCGCCTACAACGTGGCCGCCCTGCCGCTCGCAGCGGCCGGACTGCTCAACCCGATGATCGCGGGCGCCGCGATGGCCTTCTCCTCGGTCTTCGTCGTCGGCAACAGCCTGCGGCTGCGCGGCTTCCAGGCCGCGGATAAGTGACCCCCTCCCCTTCTCCACTGATGTGACGGGAGCCCGCCGTGGCCGGTTACGTACAGCACAAGGAAGACATCATCAGAAGGCTCCGGCGGATCGAGGGACAGGTCCGGGGGGTGCAGCGGATGGTCGACGAGGACGTCTACTGCATCGACGTCCTGACCCAGGTCTCGGCCATCAACGCCGCCCTCCAGTCCACCGCGGTGGCCCTCCTGGACGAGCACCTCAGCTGCTGCGTCACGGAGGCGATCGCCGCCGGCGGGGACCAGGCGAAGGTGAAGGTCGGCGAGGCGTCGAAGGCGATCGCCCGGCTGATCAGGACCTGAGCCGGATCCGTACCGGGCCCGGGCCGGACCCGTTCCGGACCCGTACAGGTTCCGGCACGGACCTGACGGAGTACGCCACCGCCCCCGTGCGGGGGCCCGCGGAAGCGGGTCGCCGCACGGGGGCGGCGGGCTTTTCCGGGAGGGGCGCGAACCCGGCATTTTACCCCTGGGGGGTATACCTCGGGCTGGTGTGCGACCCCTACGATGACAGCGCCCGCAAGGGGAGGGGATGCACGTGCGCCGGCTGGGAGAGCTGGAGGCCGAGATCATGGACCGGCTGTGGGCCTGGCAGCGGCCCGCCACCGTCCGCGAGCTCGTCGACGACATCAACCGCGACCGCCGGGTCGCCTACACCACCGTCATGACGGTGGCCGACATCCTGCACCGCAAGGGCTGGCTCCGCCGCGAGAAGGCGGGCCGGGCCTGGCTGTACGAGCCTGTCCGCAGCCGCGAGGAGTACACCGCCGGCCTGATGCGCGACGCCCTCGGCGACAGCCGCGACCGCCCCGCCGCCCTCCTCCGCTTCGTCGAGGCCATCTCCGACGAGGACGTGGCCGCCCTCGACGCGGCCCTCCGCACCGCCCGCGGCGAACCCGGGGGACCGCGGGAGACGGCCTCCCGGGGAGGCGCGGCATGAACCACCACGCCCTCGTGCCGCTCGGCCTCGGACTGGTCTCCGGGTGCGTGGTGCCGTGGCTGCTGGTCCGGGCCCGGTGGACGCAGCAGGTGCCCCGGCTCGCGCTCGCCGTCTGGGCCGCCTGCGGGGCGGTCTTCGCCGTGGCGAGCGCCCTGCTGCCCGCCCAGCTCGTGCTGCCGAACGAGGCGAGCCACCGGCTCGCCGACATGGTGCTGGCCCTCCGCCTCCCCTCCCCCGGGCAGCTCCTCGCCCTGCGCGGGCGGGAGCTGGCCGCGCTCGCCGTGGCCGCCGCCGTCCTCGCCGTACCGGCCGCCGCCTTCGCCCGCGGACTGCTGCGGGCCCGCCGGGCGCGGCGCGCGCACGGGGCCGTGCTGCGCCTGATCGGGCGGTACGACCCCGAGCTGCGGGCCGTCGTCCTCGACCACGAGCGGCCCGCCGTCTACTGCCTGCCGGGCCGCAGCCGCCGGGTCGTCGTCTCCTCCGGGGCCGTCGACGCCCTCACCCCCGCCCAGCTGGCCGCCGCCCTCGCCCACGAGCGGGCGCACATCGCGGGCCGGCACCATCTGCTCGTCGCCGCCGCCGAGGCGTTCGGCGCGGTCTTCCGGCGGCTGCCGCTCGCCCGGCACGGCTCGGCGGCGGTCCCGCTGCTCCTGGAGATGGCCGCCGACGACCGGGCGCTGCGCCGCTGCACCCGGGACGCGCTCGCCACCGCGCTCTACGCCCTCGCGGCGGGCCGCGCGCCCCGCTCCGCCTTCGCCGCCGGCGGGCCCTCCGCCGCGCTCCGGATGCGCCGGATCCTCACCCCGCACAGCGCCGGACATCCCGTGCTCCGGGGCCTGCTGACGATCGGCGCGGGGGCCGGCGCGATGGCTCCGCTCGTCATCGCCTGTTGTTCCTTCCCGGCCTAATGGGCCGGACCAACACGCCTATTTACTAAGTGAATTCGTAGATTTCGCAACGGTCACGCGGTGCGGGACCGGTCGCTATTGTGGGTACGTTGGGGCTCCGGCTCGACACGGCGAAGGGTACAGATCCGATGCAGCTCGCTGGCGTCCGTACGGCAGCGGCCGGCGACGCGACGACGATATCCCGGCTGCTCGCCGACGTGATCCGCGGCAGCTATGCGGGAATGCTGGAGGAAATCCCGCTGCGCCGGCTGGTGTCCGCACAATGCGCACTGCCCCGGATACGCGCGGAAATTGAAATTCCGGGAGGCGCGCCCGGCTGGCTCGGCTGGCTGGTCGCGGAGGACGGTGCGGGACGGCTCGTCGGCGCCGCCGCCTGCGGGGTCCCGGTGCCGGGCGAGGGCGAGCTGTACGCGCTGGCGGTCGAGGAGGGCGCGCGCCGGCGGGGGGTCGGCACGGCCCTGCTGGCGGCGGCGACGGACCGGAGCCGGGGGTACGAGGCCCGCGAGCAGCGGGTGCAGCTGCCGGTGGAGGCGGACCCGGCGCTGCCGTTCTACCGGGAGCGGGGCTTCACCGCCCTGGGCCCGAAGCGCTGGAGCCGCACGGTCTGACCCGGCCGGCCCCGTGCCCGTACCCGCACGGGCCCCCGCCGCGGGCCCGCACCCGCCCGGTGGCCGTGCCCGCCGTACGGGCTCCCGCACCGCCCCCGTCCTCGTACGCGCGTCCGTGGCAGATCCACGCCATCGCGTGTTCACGCAGCCCGATCCGGTGGATCGGGGCTCGCTCCCCAGGTCAGGATGGTCGCAGCGGCGCGGTCCCGGCGGCACGGGAACCCCGCCCCCGGACGGCATGGACCGCGCGAGCCCCTGGAGGAGCGGATGCACACCCCGAGCGGCACTTCCCTGCCCGCCGTGCCCGCAGCGCTCGCGCCGGTCCTGCCGTCCCGGTACGACCGGGAGCCGCTGCCGGCCCCCGGGGCCGGGGTGCGGATCACCCCCGACGCCCTGCCCGGCCTGGAGTTCGTCTCCGCCGTGGACGAGGGCTCCGTCTGGCTGCACGACGCCCTGCTCGGCCCGCACAGCGCGGACATCGTCCGCTACCTGGGCCTCGCCCGCTCCACCGGCGGACCCGTCCTGGACCTCGGCTCCGGCGCGGGGCGGCTCGCCGTCCCCTTCGCCCGGCACGGCTTCGCCGTGAAGGCCGTCGACCGGGACGCCTCGGCACTGGAGCGCCTCGACGCCTGGGCCCGCCGGATCGGCCCCCACGTGGCCGGTCTGGTCGGCACCCAGCGAGCGGAGCTGGACGACCTGCGGCTGGACGGGAGTTACCGGCTCGCGCTGCTGGCGGGCGCGATGGTCTCGGCCGTCCCGCCCGCCCGGCGCCCCGGGCTGCTGCGGGAGGTCGCGGGCCGCCTGGAGTCGGGCGGCGCGCTGGCCCTGGACTACACCGCGCACCTGCTGCCGGGGCTGATCGCAGAGCCGCGCCGGACCTGGGCCTTCCAGGTGCCGAGGTTCGACGGGATCGACGAGTGGGTGGTGGCCCGGCAGGTCTTCGACCTGGCGTCGATGAGCGAGCGGATCACCTACTGCACGGCGCGGACCGGGAAGGTCTCCTCGGAGCGGGCCGTGCTGACCACCGACAAGTGGATCGTCGACCAGGACCGGCTCGCGGCCGAACTGCACGCGGCGGGGCTGCGCGTGGAGGGCCGGCGGCGGCAGCGGATCGACGACCGCACGGAGTCGGTGCTGCTGGTCTGCCGCCCGGACGACTGAGGGCCGGGGCGCGGGCGGAGGAGGGGCGGACGGCCGACGGACGCCTGACGGCGTGGACGGGCAAGAGGTACGATGGCCACAAACGTTTGAGCCGACCAGGTGGCGGGCGGAGAAGATGGCAGCCGTGGAAGAACTGACCGGCCGCGAGGCGGTGATCCAGCGCCTGCGGGACGTGGGCCTGCGGGTCACCGGGCCGCGCCTGGAGGTCCTTTCGGTGCTCGCCGCCGGCGGCCACCTCGACGTGGAGGCGATCACCGCCGCCGCCCGCGAGCGCCTGGGCACCCTCACCAGCCAGGCCGTCTACGAGATGCTGCGGCACTTCCAGGAGACCGGCCTCGTCGGCAAGTTCGACCGGCCGGGGCTGCCCGCCGTCTTCGAGATCTCCGGCCCCCGCCACCAGCACGCCCTGTGCGTGCGGTGCGGCCGGGTGGAGAACGTGGACGCGCCCGTCCCCGTCCCGCCGCGCGGCAGCCTGCCCGGCTGGCGGACCGGCGACGCCGAACTGGTCTTCAAGGGGCTCTGCCCCGACTGCCGGGAGGCGGACCCCGCCTCCTGAAAGCGGCCCCGCCTCCCGCGAGGGCGCCCGGAAGCACGGGAACCCGTGCGGCGCGTTCGAATCTGTGGCAGGGTCTGGCTGGGCGTTTCAACGGGATCCGCGCGATCCGAGGGGAGTCTGCTGCGTCGTGTCCAAGAACGCCGCCGGAGCGCGTACGGGAAGCGAACAGGCCCTGGCGCTCTACCAGGAGCTGCGCGGCACGCCCGGCGGTTCCTTCGACGACGCGGCCCGCCGCCTGCACCTCACCCCCGCCGAACGGGACGAGTGCCGCGCCGAGTTGACCGCCCTCGGCCTGCTCGAACCCGCCGGGGACCGGACCTCCGCACCGGCCGCGGTCGCCCCCGACGTCGCCCTGCTGCGGCTGCTCCGGCACGAGCGCGAGCGCCTGGAGAACCGGCTCGCCGAGACCAGCCGCGCGCACACCACCCTGGAGACCCTGGCCGGCCCCTTCCTGCGGGCGGGCATGGAACCCGGCTCCGAGGTCGAGGTGGAGATCGTCGAGGACCGGGCCCGGATCCGCCGGGAGCTCGCCGACCTGACGGACACGGTCCGCTCCTCGGTCCACTCGATGCTCACCGGATCGGTGCGCCGCGAGGAGATGCCCCGGGAGCTGGAGCGCGACCGCGAGCGGACCGCCCGCGGCGTCCGCGTCCAGGCCATGTACAGCCACCGGGTGGGCCAGGTGCCGGAGATGGCCCAGCACCTCGCCGAACGGGCCGCGCTCGGCGTGGAGGTGCGGCTGTCCGCCGTCGTCCCCATGAACATGGTCCTCGCCGACGAGAACTTCGCCCTCCTGCCGACCGATCCGCACGACCCCGGCTCGGCCGCGATCCTCGCCCGCGGCCCCGGCCTCGTCCGCTCCTACCGGGCCCTCTACGACTACTGCTGGTACGCCGCCACCCCGTACGGCCACTTTGACCCCGGCGGCCACGGCGGCGACGGCCTGACCGAGCAGCAGCGCGCCGCCCTGCGGATGCTCGCCTCCGGCATCAAGGACGAGCAGGTCGCCCGCAACCTGGGCGTCTCGCTGCGCACCGTCAGCCGGCTCATCTCCGAGCTCATGCAGGAACTCGACGCCGCCAGCCGCTTCGAGGCCGGGGTGAAGGCCGCCCGGCTCGGCCTGCTCGACGGCGAACCCCACGAGCCGCACGAGCCCGCCTCCCCCTAGGCCCCCGGTCTCCCGTTCCCGCCCGGCCCCTCCCCAAGAAGCCCTTCCCGTACGGTCGTTCGCGGAGACCGTACGGCTCTCCGGCAGGGGCGGCATCCGGACGCGCCGCGTAGCCTGACGGTCCCGCACGGTGGTTCCACGACGACGAAGGGGAAACGAGCCATGGCCGCGACCGACGACGCCACGGGCGGAGCGCCCGGCACCGGGCCGAAGGCATTCCCGGCCCCGCCTCCGGACGCCCGGCTCCTCTCCGTCTACCAGGAGTTACGCCGCCGGGGGGTGGCCGGATTCGCCGAGGTGTCGGCCGAACTCGGGCTCGCCGCCGAGGAGTACGAGCGATGTCGCGACGAACTGGTCTCCCTGGGGCTGATCGCCCCCACCACCGCGACCCACGCCGAGCGCGAGGCACTGCGCACCGGCGCCTGGCGGCCCGACCTCGACACGGTCGCCGCCATCGACCCGGAGATCGCGCTGCTGCGGCTCCTGGAGCGCGAGCGGGAACGGCTGCGCGAACACCTGGCGGAGGCGGACCAGGCGTACAGCACGCTGGAGACGCTCGCCGGCACGGTCTTCCGCGCCTCGCCCCTGCGGGCCGGGGCCGACGTGGAGCAGCTGACGGACTACCGCCGCATCCAGCAGGTCCTGGAGGACATCACCGACGTCATCCAGTCCGACCTGGTCTCCATGCACCCGACCTCGCTGGTGCAGGAGGTCGCCGAGCGCGTGCTGAGCCGCGACCGGCGGCAGATCGAGAACGGGGTGCGGGTCCGCGCCGTCTACAGCCGGCACGCGGCGAGCCATCCCGAGGTCGCCGAGATGCTGACGCGCCGCGTGGAAGTGGGCGTGGAGGTGCGCCTGTCGCCGCACGTGCCCATGACGATGATCATCGCCGACCGGCAGTTCGCCATGGTGCCGATCCGCCCGGAGAACGCCGCCGAGGGCGCGATCCTGGTGCGCGGCCCGGCACTGGTCGGCTCCTATCTGGGCCTGTACGAGCACTGCTGGCACATGGCCGCCCCGTTCGGGCACGACGTGGGCGCCGACCGGGGCGGGGACGGGCTCTCGGAGCAGCAGCGGGCGGCGCTGCGGATGCTCGCCGACGGCATGAAGGACGAGAAGATCGCCCGTACCCTCGGCGTCTCGCTGCGGACGGTCAGCCGGATGCTGTCCGAGCTGATGCAGGAGCTGGGCGCGCAGAGCCGGTTCGAGGCGGGGGTGCGGGCGGTCCGGCTGGGCTGGCTGGACTGAGCCGCCCCGCGCGCGGGTGGCACGTGCCACGGGAACGGGCCGGCGGGAATTCCCGGCATGAATTCGCCGGGGGAAAGCGAAGAAGCCCCGTGATTCCGGAGGGAATCGCGGGGCTTCTCGCGGCAGGTTCGGCGCGGGCGGCCGGGGCCCGGGGTGCCGGAGGGCTAGTTGCCGGTGGGGGCGGGCGTCGGGCGGTTCCAGCCGTTGTCCTCGGTCGTGGTCATGGTGGGGGTGGGGAGGGGGTCTCCGGCGACGCCCGCCACCGTGTGGCTGGGGGCCGACGCGGCCTGCGGGGCCACGACCAGGGCCGCGCCGCCGCCCACCGCCAGACAGGCCGTCAGGGCGAGGGCGAACTGGCGGGCGGTGGTGCGCAGGCCGGCGTTGGGGCGGGCGTTCATGATTCCTCCAGGAGTTGACCTTCGAATTCCGTCTCCGGGGCCCGTGCCGCCGGGTTCCCCCTGAAGACATCTCCATTCTGTCGGCGGCTCCTGGGCGAATCCAGGGATTCCCGATGCGTGGACCCGCCATGGCGTGAGTGCGTCAATGCGCCCCGCACGGAACGGAATTCACAGATCCTGGACCCGTCTAACCTTTGGTCGAACCAAAAGAGATGCTAGACTGGTGCGACGGCCCTCTCGTTCCTCCAGGAGGGAGGGGCCGCCGGGGCAGGGGCGTGCCGCCGCCCTTGCCCCACCCGCGCCAGCGCGTCCTCGTAGACCTCGATCGTCCGCGCCGCCGCGACCCGCCAGCTCATCCCCCGGGCGTGGCCGGCCGCCGCCACCCCCATCGACGCCAGCGCCCTCGGGTTCACCACCAGCCACAGCAGCCTGCGGGCGTACTCCGCCGGGTCGTGGCCCCGGACGAGCAGCCCCGTCACCCCCGCCCGCACCGCCGTCGGCAGACCGCCCACCGCCGAGGCCAGCACCGGCGTCCCGCACGCCTGCGCCTCCGCCGCCACCAGGCCGAAGGACTCGCTCCGCGAGGGCACCACCACCACGTCCGCCGCCCGGAACCACTCCGCGAGGCGCTCCTGCGGCACCGGCGGACAGGGCCGCAGCACGTCCGCCACCCCCAGCTCCGCCGCGAGCCGCTCCACCCCTCCCCGCTCCCCCGCCCCCGAGTGCCCGCCGATCACCGGCACCAGGAGCCGGGCGCGCAGCCACGGCGCCGCCCGCAGCAGCTCCGCCACCGCCCGTACGAGCACGTCCGGGCCCTTCAGCGGCTGGATCCGGCCCGCGTACAGCGGCACGAAGGCGTCCGCCGGCAGGCCGAGCCGGGCCCGCGCCGCCGCGCGCCCCGCGTCCGGACCGGGGCCGGGGGCGAAGGTCCGCAGGTCCACCCCCGGCCGCACCACCTCGGTGCGGGCCGGGTCCGCCCCGTACAGGGTGCGCAGGGCGTCCGCCTCGTCCGCCGTGTTGGCGATCAGCCGGTCCGCCTCCGCCGCCAGCTGCCGCTCGCCGTGCACCCGCGCCCACGGCTCGGGGGCGTCGCCCTCGCCCAGGTGGGCGTTCTTCACCAGGGCGAGGGTGTGCGCGGTGTGCACCAGGGGCGTGCCCCAGCCGAAGGCGGCGATCCGGCCGGCCTGCCCGGACAGCCAGTAGTGCGAGTGGACGAGGTCGTACGCCCGCCCCTGCCGGAAGAGGCCGAGGGCGAAGGGCAGCACCAGGTCCGCCGCCGCCTCCTTGGCCACCGGCCGGCGCGGGCCCGCGGCCACCTGCCGGACCCGCACCCCGGGCGCCAGATCGGCGGTCCGGGGCTCGGCGGGGTCCTGGCGGCGGGTGAACAGGTCGACCTCCGCGCCCTGTTCGGCGAGGGCCCGGGAGAGTTCGGCCATGTAGACGTTCATGCCTCCGGCGTCCCCGGTGCCGGGCTGGTGGAGCGGGGAGGTGTGGACGCTGAGCATGGCGACGCGCAGGGACACGAGGGGCTCCTGTGAGGGGTGGGGAGCCGCGTGTCCCCGCGCGGGGCGCGCCGGGCCACGCGGCGGGCGGACGTACCGGAGGAAGCACCGGCGCCTCCCCCGGCGGAAGCACCGGGGAAGTACCGGGGGAAGTGCCGGGGAAGTGCTGGGAAGCGTCGGCGGAAGTAGGCGTCTTCTTAGTGGCTTAGAAGCCCTGGCCGGAAAAGGGCGGGGGCGGGTCAGAAGCCGAAGACCGGGCCCGAGGGCGGGGCGAGGCGGGTGCCCGGCAGCGGGGGGATCAGCGCGTGCCAGTCCACCGGGCGCCCCGGCTCGACCCGCAGCGCCGCCGCCAGCCGGTCCGCGCCCTCCGGCATCACCGGCCGCGCCCACGCCGTCAGCGCCGACGCCACCGCCAACTGAGCCGCCAGCGCGGGCAGATGGCGGCAGGCCGTGGTGGGGCGGCACCGCTCGTGGGCGTTGACGTACCCGAAGTCGGCGGCCGAGCGGACCATCTCGTCCAGGACGGCCACCGCCCGGCGCGGGTCGAACGCCCCGGGGCCGTACGCCTCCCGCAGGTCGTCCACCGCCCGGTGCAGCCGCCGCTCCAGGACCTCCCAGCCGGTGCCGCCGGGCAGCGCCTGCGGGGCGAGCCCGCCGCACTCCTCGCGGACGGCGGCGAAGAGCCGGGACAGCCAGCCGTTCCAGTTCTCGTCCAGCTCGCGGCGGGCCGCCGCGAGCCGGTCCCGCCGGAAGACCGTGCGGCGGCCCAGCGGACGGGCCTGGAGGACGTGCCGGCGCAGGGTGTCGGAGCCGTACTCGGTGAGCAGGTCCAGCGCCCACGCGTTGCCCTCCCGCACCCCCTCCTCGACCACGAAGGACTCGTTGACGTTGAACTCCTGCGGCAGCTTCACGTCCTGCGCGAGCAGCAGCACCGGCAGCAGCACCGCGTGGCAGAAGGAGTGCCCGAACCCGCAGAAGTGGATCGCGCGGGGCGGCAGCGGCCCCTCCGTGTCGTAGCCGAAGAGGTGCATCGCCGCCGCCTCGAAGCAGCCGTCGATGCGGTGCTCGGGGAAGCCCTCCACCGGCACCTCCAGGCCCCAGTCGGCCGGCTGCCCCACCGCGATGTCCGGCAGCCCGTCCTCCACCAGCGACTCGCACAGCGCCGCCAGCCGCGGCGGAAGGCCCGCCGCCGCCCAGTAGTCGGCGAGCACGTCGCGGAACGGCTCCAGGGGGATGTAGAGCCGGCGGCAGCGGCGCGCCACCGCCGGGGTCTCGCAGACCGCGCAGCGCGCCCCGATCAGGTCCCCGCCGTCGTTGGGCCGCGCGCACTCGTGGCACATCCCGCCGCCGCTCGCCGCCCCGCAGTGCGGGCAGGAGCCCGTGGCGTGCGAGCCGTGCAGCCAGCGGCCGCACGGCTCGCAGTACGGCAGGAGGCGGGTGCGCGGGGCGATGACCCCCTGCGCGTACAGCTTCGCGAACAGCTCCCGCACCCAGCGGCCGTACCCCTTGTCGCGGCGGGGCCGGACGATGTGGTCGAACTCCACGCCGGACCGCAGCCAGTCGGCGGCGATCGCGGCCCGGTACCCCTCCGCGACCTCCTCCGGCTTGCGGCCCAGCCGCAGCGCCCGCACCTCGACGGAACTCGCGTGGTCGGCGGTGCCGGTGGTGAAGCGGACCGGCTCGCCCTCGGCCCGCAGGTATCTGGTCAGGACGTCGGCTGCCACGTACGGCCCCGCGAGGTGGCCGATGTGGAGTTCGCCGTGGGTGGCGGGCGGGGTCGCGGTGATCCAGACGGGGGTGCTCACGGAAGCCTCCTGAGCGTCGGCAGGAAAGGGCGGTTCGGCGGGGTGGGTGCGGGGGCGGGTACGAGGAGGGAGCGGGGCGGGTGCCGGGTGGGCACGGGCCGGGTACGGGCCGGGGTCAGCGGGGTTCGAAGTGGAAGGAGCGGATGAAGCAGTCGCGGGGCTGCTCGACCGCGTAGACGATGCACTCGAAGAGGGCCTGCGTCGTCAGCTTCTCGTCCGCCGCGATGCCGCTCGGGTGCGAGCCGTCCCACTCCGCGAAGCGCGGGTCCGAGGTCGAGAAGTCCGGCGGGAAGAGGGAGAAGACCCGCACGCCCGAGGGCCGCAGCCGGCGGGCCAGGATGTCCGCGAAACCGGCCTGCGCGCTCTTCGCCGCCCAGAACGCCTCGTGGGCCGCGCCCGCGGCCGCCGCCGACGCGCCCTCCGCGTCCCGCACCGCCACCATGTTCACGATGTCGGGCCGCAGCGAGCCGCGCAGCAGCGGCAGGAAGTGCTTCACCATGAGGACCGTGCCGCCGGCCGTGGACTCGATCGTCTCCACGATCTCGGCGTCGCTCGCGGACTCCAGGTCCATGCCGTCCAGCCAGCGCGCGCCGTTGTTCACCAACAGGTCCACGCGGTCCGTGCGTTCGCCCACGCGGGCGGCGAACTCCCGGATCTCGGCGGGCCTGCTGAGATCGCAGCCGAAGGCGTGGATGCGGTCGCGTGCCGAACCCATCACCTCGGCCCGGGTCCGCTCCGCCGCCTCCACCGTCCGCGCCGACACATAGACCTCCGCCCCGAGATGGGCGAATCCGACGGCGAGCGCGCGGCCGAAATAGCGGGACGCGCCGGTCACGACGACACGCAGGTTCTCGAATTTCATGTGCGTCTGCTCTCCCCACGAATACGGCCGGACAAGGCATTTGACGACCTGTCCTTTTCAGCGTGGCAGAGGCGGGGAGTCCGGGCCCCGGCGAAAGGGGTGCGCGTTCACGCCTTTGCGTGGATACGCCAGGGCAGTTCCCACGTGCCCGTCACCGTGGCCCGTTTGTGGTGCACGGAGACCCGGTCGGGGCCCGCCGAGACCGTGACGGTGCCGCCGGGGGTGCGCACCGGGCCCCGGACCGGCGGGACGACCGTCCCCTCCAGCGCGCCCGCCGCCGCGAGCGCCGCCGCGCCCGTCAGCGCGAGGCGCGGGTGCCAGCCGCCGACGGTGAGCGCGCGCACCGAGAGCCCGCCGTCCGGCGCCTCCCCCACCGCCGCGATCTTCGGCAGCGCCGAGCCCGGCGGATGGCCCAGCAGCCGGGCCGCCTCCGCGCGGAGCGCCAGCAGGTGCGGACGGGTGCGGGCGTGCCGGGCGTCGACGAAGACGTACGGGTTCCCGTACGAGACGAGGCTCGCCGGCACGCCCAGGAGCCGGTCCCTGGGGCGGCCCGTCGGAAGCGTGCCGGGGGCGTCGGGGGCGCGCAGGAAGTGCAGGGTGTGGGCGCCCCGGCCCGGCTCCGGCTCGCACAGCACCGTGTCCCCCGTGGTGAGCGAGCGGACCGTCACGGGACCGGGGGCGCCGTACGCGACGACGCACGCGAGCAGGGAGTGGCCGCAGCCGGCGCGGAAGTCGAACCCGCCGCCCGGCATCGCCTGCACGAACCGGTACCGCAGCCCGCCGTCCGGCGCCTCCCCGTAGAACGCGATCTTCTCCGGCCCTCCCGCCAGCCGCGCCAGCTCCCCCGCGACCCCCAGCACCCCGTCCCCCAGCCCCTCCGCCCGCACCACGAGCGTGACCCCCGGCGCGTCATGGGCCCGCACGAGCAGCCCGCGCCACGGGGGCGGGGGCGCGGGGCGCGGGGACGGCGGGGGGTCAGGCCGCGGCACAGTCGGTGGGGGTCTTCAGGGTGTGGATCATGTCGGTCCACAGCTCGTGGACGGCGAGGGCCCAGAGCGTCTGGGCGTCCCGGCGGTCGGGGCGGGCGAGCTGCCGGGCCAGGAGGCGGGCGACGCGGTCCGCGCGGAGCTTGCCGCCGAGGACGAGCCGCGCCGGGGAGAGGAGTTCGCGGACGGTGTCGAGGAGCGGCCCGCCGGGGGCGATCATCGCTTCGACGGGGAGGGTGAAGGGCTGTTTGGGGCGGCGCAGGACCGTCCGGGGGAGGAGCTCGGCGCCCGCCTCGTACAGGGCCCGCTTGCCGGTGCGCGCGGCGGCCGGCAGTGCGCGGGCGTGGGTGACGACGGCGGGCTGGCAGAAGGGCGGGCGGGCTTCGACGCCCCACGCCATGGAGAGGTGGTCGACGCGCCGCAGGTGGTACGCGGGCAGCCGCCACCGCGTCTCCAGGGCGGTCGTCGCGGTGACCCGGTCCGCGCCGACGGCCTCGGCGGAGCGCAGTTCCTGCTCGATGCGGTCGGCGGCGGAGCCGGTGTCGGCGATGTGGGCGCGATAGTCGGCGGTGTAGAGGTGTTCGCGCAGGACGCGGGGCGCGGCGGCGAGGGCGTCGGTGTAGGCGGCGGCCCAGTCGGCGCCGGGCGGGGCGGCGAGCGCGGCGGCCATCCGGTCGTACCCGCCGAAGAGTTCGTCGGCGCCGTCGCCGGTGAGGGCGACGGTGAAGCCGCTGTGCCGGACGGCGCGGAAGAGGGCGTAGGTGGAGAGGGTGATGGGGTCGGCGTTGGGCTGGCCGAGGTGGCGGACGGTGCGGGTGAGGAGGGAGGGGAGTTCGGCGGGGTCGAGGGCGATCTCGTGGTGGACGGTGCGGGCCCGGCGGGCGACGGCGCGGGCGTGGGCGGCTTCGGAGCCGGGCCAGTTGCCGCGGTAGGTGAGGTGGAAGGTGTGGAGCGGGGGCGCGTCGGTCTCGCGGGCGTGTTCGGCGGCGAGGGCGGTGACGAGTCCGGAGTCGAGGCCGCCGCTGGTGACGGCGCAGACGGGGACGTCGGCGGCGGCGAGCCGGCGGACCTCGTGGCGGAGCACGTCCTGGGTGTCGCCGACGGGGGCGGCCCGGTGGGGTCCGCGGCGGCGGACGAGGGGCGCGGCGCCGGGCCGGACGACGGCGGTGGCGCCGGGCGGGAGGACGCTGACGCCCTTGAGGGCGGTGGCGGTGGAGAAGGAGGTGCGGGTGGCGAGGACGGTGTCGAGGGAGTCGTCGCGGGGGGTGGCGCGGACGCCGTCGAAGGCGAGGAGGGCGGGGATCTCGGAGGCGAAGCGGGTGGAGCCGTCCTCGGGGTCGTGGTGGAGGTGGAGCGGTTTCATGCCCAGGTCGTCCACGGCGAGGACGAGTCGAGCCCGGCCGGGCCTGAGGTCGAGGACGGCGACGGCGAACATGCCGTCGAGGTGTTCGGCGAAGGCCGGTCCGTGCTCGGCGTAGAGGGCGGGCAGGAGGGTGCCGTCGCAGCGGTCGGGGAAGCGGTGGCCGCGGGCGGCGAGGGCGCGGCGGAGTTCGGCGTGGTTGTAGATCTCGCCGTTGAGGACGGCGAGGACGCCGGGGAGGTGGGGCAGCCGGTAGGGCTGCCGGCCGCCGCGGGGGTCGGTGATGGCGAGCCGGTCGCAGCCGAGGGACCAGCCGGGGCCGCTGAGCACCCGGTGCTCGTCGGGGCCGCCGTGGCGCTGGCGGGCCGACGCCGAGGCGAGGGCGGCCGGGTCGGGGCGGTCCGCCCGGGAGGAGATGGAGCCGAGGATCCTGCACATGCCGGTCGCCTCCGTGTCGTCGTCGTCCGAAGTCCGTGAGCCCGTAAGGCCGTGGGTCCGTAAGGCCGTGGGTCCGTGGGCCTGTGAGTCCGTAGGCCCGCGAGCCCGTCGGCGCGCGTGCCTCTACGGGATCAGCTCAATGATTTGAATCTACCAATTTTTTGAATGGCGCGTAAGTGCCATGTCCTGTTCACGCCACGGCTTGGCCTTGCGACGCCCCTCCGGCCCCCAACAGGCTGGACGCATGGAGGACTTGGCGACCGACCCGACCGTCCGCAGCGCACCGGAATCACTGCTGGTGGTGGCCGCGCACCCGGACGACATCGAGTTCTGCGTGAGCGGCACCGTCATGCAGTGGATCGAGCGCGGCACCCGCGTCACGTACTGCATCGTCACCGACGGCGGCGCCGGAGGTTACGACCCGCTGCTCCCCCGGCAGGCGATGGCGGACCTGCGCCGCGCCGAGCAGGTGCACTCGGCGAAGCTCAGCGGCGTGGCCGACGTCCGTTTCCTCGGCTACCCGGACGGCTTCGTCGAGCCGGGCGTGGAGCTCCGCCGCGACCTGTGCCGGGTCGTCCGCGAGGTCCGCCCGCAGCGGATGGTCGTCCCCTCCCCCGAGATCAACTGGGCGCGGGCGGCCGACCTCCACCCCGACCACCGGGCCGTCGGCGACGCCTGTCTGCGCGCCGTCTACCCCGAGGCCCGCAACCCCTTCGCCCATCCGTCGCTCCTCAAGGAGGAGGGCCTGGAGCCGTGGACCGTCCACGAGCTGTGGCTGATGACGGGCCCCACCCCGAACCAGTACGTCGACGTCACCCGCGTCTTCGACCGCAAGGTCGAGGCCCTGCGCATCCACACCTCGCAGACCGCCCACTTCGACGACCTGGCGGGCCTCCTGCGCACCTGGCTCGCCGAGCACGCCGCGGCCGCCGGGCTGCCGCCGGGCCGCATGGCCGAGGCGTTCCAGATCGTCCGCATCGACTGACCGACCCCCCGGCTCTGCCGCCCGCCCCTGCCGCCCGACCCCCCGGCCCTGCCGCCCGCCCCTGCCGCCCGGCCGCCCCTCAGCCCGCCGCCGGGGCGGGGGGACGGACCCCGTGCCTCAGCAGGTCCGCCCACAACCGGGCCCGGCCGGTGCGGTCGAGGGCTTCGTGGGCGGCGAGCAGTCCGCCGGTGACCGCGCCGAGGAAACCGCCGGCCAGGACGTCCTGGCCGGAGAGGTACAGGCCCTCGAAGCCGGTGCGCGGACGGAGCCAGTCCGCGAGGCCGGGACCGCCGCCGCCGAAGGCGGCGACGTCCTTGGCCAGCCCGTAGAGGCTGCCGCCGGGCCAGCCGGCGAAGTGCTCGGCCGTCAGCGGAGTGCCCAGTTCGTGGTACGCCACCCGCCCCCGGGTGCGCGGCAGTTGGCGGTACAGCTCGTCGAGCAGCCGGTGCGTGAGCTCGGCCTTCAGCGCGAGGTAGGCCGGGTCCCGGTGGCGCCACCGCGAGCCCCGGAAGGGCGCGAACAGGTCCGGGTGGACGTAGGCGAGGACCTCGCCGGTCGACCGGCCGGGGTACCGCGTGCTCCAGGTCGGGTCCTTGGCGCAGGAGAAGGAGAGGAAGAGGCCGCTGGTGCTCCCGCCGCGGCCTTCGAAGAAGGCGTCGCAGTCGCCGTCAGTGACCATCAGGTTGTGCCGGGGCAGCTCCAGTTCCTCCGGATCGCCGTCGAGGCCGAGGAAGAGCAGCACGAAGGGGAACCCGTCGCGCATGCCCGCCAGACGGCCCCCGTCGGCCGGTGACGGGCGGTCGCCGTGGGCCGGTGAGGGAAGGTCCCCTTCTGCCGGTGAGGGAAGGTTCCCTTCTGCCGGTGACGGGCGGCGGAGCAGGGTGCGGTACGTGTGGCGGGCGCCCGCCGCGCTGACCACCACGGGGGCGCGCACCCGGGTGCCGTCCTCCAGCAGCACGCCCGTCGCCCGCGCGCCGTCCAGTTCGATCCGGGCGACCGGCGTCCGGACGAAGACCTCGCCGCCGGCGCCGCGGACCGGTCCGGCCATCGCGCGGGCGATGGCGGCGCTGCCGCCCACCGGATACCAGGCACCGGTCCTGAAGTGCTCGAAGAGCACCGCCAGGAGGAAGAACGGCAGGCGGGCGGTGGAGTCGGCCAGCAGCAGCGCGCTCTGCGTGAGGACCGCCTGCCGCAGCCGCTCGTCGCGCACCAGCCCCTCCACCACCTCCCGGGCCGGCCGCAGGGCCTCGGGCGGAACGGCCGCCGTCTTCAGGAGGCGGGCCAGCCGCCGCGCCACCGGGCCCGTCAGACGGCCGAGCGCGAGCGCGGGCAGCACCGCCCGGCACCGCTCGAACAGCCGGAACAGCGCCTCGATGCCCGCCCGTTCGGCGGGGAAGCGGGCGATCAGACCGGCGCGGTGGGCGTCGAAGCCGAGGGGCGCCCGGTACGTCTCGCCCGCCAGCCGGTACTCGTCGTACGGGTCCCCCAGCGGCGCCCAGCGCAGCGCGCCGCCGGTCAGGTAGTCCGACAGCACCCGGACCGGCTCGCCCCGCCCGAGCTGGCCGACGTAGTGGATGCCGACGTCCCACTCCCAGCCGCGCCGCCGGTAGGCGTGGGTGTAACCGCCCGCGGTGTAGTGCCTCTCGAAGACCGCCACCCTCCGCCCCTGCCGGGCCAGGCAGACCGCCGTCGTCAGCCCGCCGGCCCCGGACCCGACCACCACCGCGTCGTACGCGTCCGCCACCTCGCCCGGCGCGGGCGCCCGTCCCACCAGCACCCCGCGGCTCACCTCCGCCCCCTTCCGCGGGGGGCTCCGGCGGCGGGGGCGGGAACGAGGCGCTCGGGCATGGAGGGCTCCCTGCGGCGGCGGAGGGGTGAGGGGTGCACGTGGTGCAACGTCCCGGCGGGAGCAAGGTTGCGGGCGCGCCACCGACGTCACCTGGACGGAGAGGAGACCGGCCCGGCACCCGCGCGGGACCGTCCCCCGGCCCCCGGTGCCGGCCGGAGGGTCCGGCGGCACGGCCACGACGGCGGCGCCGAACGAGTGGACTCACGTCCCGCCCGCCGGCGGGCGGGGCGTCGGCACGGCCGGAGGTGCTGATCTGGCGGCGTCCGCACCTCCCCCGTCCCCGAGAAGGCCCCTCCATGCTCCCGCGCCGCACCCCCCACCCCGTTCCTTGCCACACCCCCCGCCCCGCCCCTCGCCGCGGACTCCTCGCGACCGCCCTGCTCGCCGCGGCCGCCGTCCTCTCCCCGGCGGCCCTCCCGGCGACCGCCGCACCCGTCCCCGCGCCCGTCCCCGCCCCCGTACGGCACTCCGGCGACTGCCCGGAGGACGGCGGCGGCCTCGGGCCCGCCCTCACCCGGCGCCTCGACGCCACGGTCGAGAAGGTGCGGCGGGCGGCCGGGATCCCGGGCATCGTCGTCGGCGTGTGGCTGCCGGGGAAGGGCTGTTACGTGCGCGCCACCGGCGTCGCGGACGAGCGGACGGGCGCGCCGATGTCCGCCGACACCTACGTCCGGATCGGCAGCGAGACGAAGACCTTCACCGTCACCGCCCTCCTCCAGCTCGTCGACGAGGGCAGGGTCGGACTGGACGACCCGATCGACGACTACGTGCGGGGCGTGCCGAACGGGCACGCCGTCACCCTGCGGCAGCTCGCCGGGATGCGCAGCGGCCTCTTCCCGTACACCTCCGACCCCGCCTTCGTCAGCGACCTGCTGAACGCGCCGGAGCGGCCCTTCGAGCCGTGGGAGGCGCTGTCGTACGGCTACCGGCACGCGAACACCTCCGCACCGGGCACGGCGTTCCAGTACTCCAACTCCAACCTGGTGCTGCTGGGCATGGTGGTGGAGAAGGTCACCGGCCGGCCGCTCGCCGAAGTCCTCCACGACCGCGTGATCCGCCCCGCGGGCCTGCGGCACTCCTTCCTCGCGGAGGACGCCCGCTTCCCCGAGCCGCACGCCCGCGGCTACACCGACCAGACCCCGACCGGCGCCGTCGCCGACGCCACCGACTGGAACCCGAGCTGGGCGTGGGCGGCCGGCGCGATGGTCTCGAACCTGCACGACCTGCGCCGCTGGGCGCCCGTCGTCGCCACCGGGAAGCTGCTCGGTCCGGCGACGCAGGCCCAGCGCATGAAGACCCTCCCCACGGGCTTCCCCGGCACCACGTACGGGCTCGGCATCCTGAAGACCGGCGGCTGGATCGGCCACAACGGCTCGATCCCCGGGTACGAGACGGTCACCGTGTACCTCCCGTCGAAGCGGGCCACCCTGGTCCTGATGCTCAACACCGACTCCCTGAGCGGCGGCCAGGAGCCCTCCACCCTCGTCGCCCGCGCGGTCACCGAGGTCATCACCCCGCAGAACGTGTACGCGGGCTCCGTCACCCCTCGCGGCTGAGGGAACCGGTTCCTCCGCCGCCCCGGCGGGTACGGGCCCCGCATGTCGAAGAGTTGGGGCTGGTGGCTGCTCGCGGGCTTCGCCGTGTGGACGTTCTTCGCGCTGCAATGGGCCGACGTCGGGTGCGACTATCCGGAGGCGTACATGGCGGTCGTCCGCTTCGGCACGCCGGAGGGACTGGAATTCATTCCGGCCTGCGCCGGATAGCCGTCCGTGCCTACGATCGGTCCATGGATCGCCCCATGAGCACCCACGGCTCCCGCTGGTCCCTCTGCTCCCGCGACTCTTTCCTGTCGATCGGGTCGGTCGGCTCGACGCTGTCGATCGGCTCGGTCGGCTCCTTCCTGTCGGTCGGTTCGGTCGGCTCCGCCGCCTCCGTCCTCTCCGTGGGCTCCTGGGCCAGCCTCGGCTCCCTGCTCTCCGCGGAGTCCCGCTGGTCCGTCCTCTCCTGGCGCTCCCGCTGCGGCGCGCTGGCGGCCGGGGCGCTCCTCGCCACGGCGGCGGTCGCCCTGGCCCGCCGGGACTGAGCCCCCGGCCCGGGGGTCCCTCAGACCGTCTCGGCGACGCCCGGGGCGAGGAAGCGCAGACGGGGGGCCGGGGCCTTCGCGAACGCCGCCTCGATGCGGGCGCGGGGTTCGGTGAAGTGGTCCCAGCCCTCGTAGTGGAGGGGGATCACGGTGCGGGCGCCGAGGGTGCGGGCCAGCGCGGCGCCGTCCTCCGCGTTCATCGAGAAGGCGCGGTCCCCGGTGGAGGGGAAGTGGGCGTCGCCGAGGTGCAGGAAGGCGGTGTCGACGGCGAAGCGGCCGGCGACGGCGTCCAGGGCGTCGTGGAGGACGGTGTCGCCGGAGATGTAGAGGGTGCGGTCCCCGTGGGCGAGGACGAAGCCGGTGACCGGGCCCGTGACCGCCTCCGTGCCCTCGGGGCCGTGACGGGCGGGGACGGCCGTGACGGTGAGCGGGCCGCCGGCGGGGGCGGGGAGGGTGCGGGTCTCCCAGGGGGCGAGGCCCTCGGCCCGGCCGCCGAGCCGGGCGGCAGCCTCGGGGGTGGTGAGGACGAGGGGCGCCCCGGCCAGGACCTCGCGGCCGGAGACGTCGAGGTTGTCGGCGTGCT
The DNA here is from genome assembly GCF_014654895.1 of Streptomyces filamentosus. Lineage (GTDB taxonomy): Bacteria > Actinomycetota > Actinomycetes > Streptomycetales > Streptomycetaceae > Streptomyces > Streptomyces filamentosus. The sequence goes on from NZ_BNBE01000001.1 coordinate 2,253,487, forward strand.
GGTCGTGGGAGAGGAGCACCAGGTCGAGGGGCGGCAGGTCGGCCGGGGCGAGGGCCGGGTCCTGCGTACGGCGGAGGGGGCGGTCGCCCGGGTACTCGGCGGGGGCCGGGTCGAAGGCCGGGTCCGTGAGGACGGCGAGGCCGCCGACGCGGAGGAGGAGGGTGGCCGTGCCGATGTGGGTGGCGGTCACGGCACCGCCGTGAGCCGGGACGGTGGTGGCGGTGGCGTCGGTGGCGGTCACGGAGTTCCCCCCTCGGGATGGCCCGCTCGGAGGAGCGGGCCGGCCGGTGCGGGCCGGTGCGGCCCGGCGAGAATGAAACTAGACCGAACGGTTCAGTTTTGCAACCGATCGGTTCAGTTCACAGACCGTACGGTTCAGTCTTGACAGCGGAAGCCGCCCCCTCCCTAAACTGGAAGCGCCCCCTCCCCCACCTCCGAGGACGTACCGCCATGGCCGCCGAACCCGCCGGGAGCAGCAAGGACGTCCTCGACGCGGACGGGATCCCGGTGCTCCCGGACCCGGCCGACGCGGCCTCGCGCAAGCGGCGGGCGATCATCGACGCGGCGCTGGCGGAGTTCCTCGCGGAGGGGTACTCGGCGGCCTCGATGGAGGCGATCACGTCCCGCTCCGGGGTGTCGAAGGCGACGGTCTACAAGCACTTCGGCAGCAAGGAGCGGCTGTTCCTGGCGGTCGTCGGGGGCGTGCTGCCGACGACGTACGCGGAACTGGAGCCGGTGAACTCCGGGCTCGCCGGCGCCCCCGACCTGCGGACCGCGCTGGTGCGGCTGACGACGGCGTGGGCGCGGATCCTACTGCGGCCGGACATCATGTCGCTGCGGCGGCTGGTGATCGGCGAGATCGACCGCTTCCCGCAGCTCGGCCGGCTCTGGTACCGGCTCGGCCGCGACATGAACGACGGGCCGCTCGTCGCGGCCTTCACCGAGCTGCACGCGCGCGGCGTGCTCGACGTGCCGGACCCTGACCTGGCGGTCCGCCAGCTCGTGGGGGCGACGGTCGGGGTGCCGCAGCTCGCGTGCACCTTCTCCCCGGAGGCGGCCTTCGACGACGCCGAACTGGAGCGCGTGATGGCCTCCGGCGTGGACCTGTTCCTCGCGAGGTACGCCACCGGCGCCTGAGCCTCCGAGCCCGAGCCGGAGCCCCCAGCCGGAGCCGGAGCCCCCCAAGCCGGACCCCCCGAGCCCGAGCCGGAGCTCCCCGAGCGCGGGCCGGCACCTCCGCGCTCACGCCTCCGGCGCTCCCCCGAGCCCCCATCCGGAACCCCCGGCGGACCCCCTTCCGCCGGGGGTTCCGTCTGATCGCACATCAATTGACGTGCAGGAATGGGGCATTCCGCCTACCTCGCGATCGGTTGTGATCGGAAGGTGACTAATATGCACGCGTCGATGCACATGCGGTGTCTGAACGGTCACATCCGTTCCCTGTCGAGGAGCATGCTCTGCGCAAGCGCACATCCGAGCGGGTCCGCAGGACGTCCTCCCTGTCCCTGGGCAGGACCCTGCTGATCATCGCCTTCGTCCCCGCCGTCGCCCTGATCGCGCTCTGGGGCGTCGCCAGCGGCCAGGTCTTCCTCGACTTCCAGCGCCAGGCCGGCCAGGGCCTGCTCGCCGAGAAGGCGGGACAGCCGTCCAACCTCGTCTACTACGCGCTCCAGGAGGAACGGCGCCTGAGCGCCGAGGTCCTGGCCGGGCGGGGCGGCTCCGAAGCCGCGCTCAAGGAGCAGCGGGCGAAGACCGACGAGGCCGTCCGGCAGTTCCAGACCCTCTCGGACGTCTCCGAGGACGGCGCCCCGCAGGAGGTCCTGGACGCCGTGTCCGGCGCCCGCGCCGCCATCGCCCGGCTCGACGCCCAGCGCTCCCTCGTGGACAGCGGCGACCAGGACCAGCAGCAGGCCGTGTACGAGTACTACAGCGACCTGATCGCCGTCGACCTCGACCTCTTCGCCGCCCTCAGCCACGTCGACAACGGGCACATCACCACGCTGTCGCAGCCGCTCGTGGACCTCTTCCGCGTCAAGGAGATGATCTCCCGCTCGGACGCCCTGCTGGCCCGCTCCTGGTCCGGACGCAGCCTCGGCGCCCGCGACTTCGCCGCCTTCCGGCAGTCCGTCTCCGCCCAGGAGTTCACCTACGTCTCCTCCGTCGTGCCCTACCTGTCCGCCGAGGAGCGGACCATGTGGGCGGCGATCGTCGACAGCCCGGAGTGGAAGTCCAAGACGGCCGCCGAGAACACGGTCCTCGCCCCCGGCCGCGCCACCTCCACCGGCGCCGTCCCCCTCACCGTGGACGAGAAGTCCTGGCGCACCTCCCTCGACTCCGTCGACGGCCGCATCGAGGCCCTGCTCCAGCACCGCACCGCCCTCGTCGTCGAGGAGGGCAAGGGCAGCATCATGTCCCTGCTCCTGCGGCTGGCGCTCACCACCCTCATCGGCCTGCTCGCCATCGTCGCCGTCATCACCGTGACCTGGCGCCTGACCCGCACCCTGCGCCACCGCATCGGCCGCCTCCACGAGCAGGCCGAGGCGCTGGAGCGCAGCCTCCCCGAGATCGTGGAGCGGCTCTCCCAGGGCGAGCGCATCGACGTCGAGACCGAGGTGCTGAGCATCCGGCAGGACGAGAACGACCACGCGGACGACGAGCTCACCCGCCTCGCCGAGACCCTGAACCTGGCCCGCGCGAGCGCCCTGGAAGCCGCCGTCCGCCAGTCCGACCAGCACCGCGGCTTCGAGCGGCTGCTCCAGCGCATCGCCCGCCGCACCCAGCAGCTCATCGGCCAGCAGATGAAGAAGCTGGGCGACCTGGAGCACCGGCACGAGGACCCCGCGATCCTGGAGGACCTCTTCGACCTCGACCACCTCACCGCGCGCCTGCGCCGGTACGAGGAGAACCTGGTCATCCTCGCGGGCGGCTCCCCGCACCGGCGCTGGCGCCGGCCCGTCGCGCTGCTCGACGTCATGCGCTCCGCGCAGGGCGAGGTGCAGGACTACCGCCGGGTCGTGCTCGACCTCGACGGCACCCCCTGGATCGCGCCGCGCGCGGTCGGGCCCGTCACCCACGTCCTCGCCGAGCTGATCGAGAACGCCCTCAGCTTCTCCCGGCCGCCGAGCCCCGTCGAGGTCCGCGCCGCCCACGTCAGCCGCGGTCTCGCCATCGAGGTCGAGGACCGGGGCCTGGGCATGGAGGACGACCAGCTCGCCCAGCTCAACGAACTGATGGCCCGGCCGCCCCGGATGGACCTCCTGGCCCGCACCGAGGACGTCCGGCTCGGCCTGCACGTGGTCTCCCGCCTCGCCGCCCAGTACGGCCTCCGGGTCGAGTTCCGCTCCTCCGCCTACGGCGGCACCCGCGCCGTCGTCCTCGTCCCGCACGAGCTCGTCGCCGGCGCCGAGGAGATCGCCGGAACCGCCCCCCAGGGCCAGGGCATCGCTCCCGTCGCCCCGCTGCCGCGCCCTGCGGAGCAGCAGCGGTTCCAGGCCGAACAGCAGCAGTTCCAGGCGGACCAGCAGCAGTTCCCGGCCGAGCAGCAGCAGTTCGAGCCGGAGCCGCAGTTCCAGGCGGACCAGCAGCAGTTCCCGGCCGAGCACCCGGTTCCGGCGGAGCACGCCTTCCCCGCCGAGCAGCCGTTCCCGGCGGAGCCGCGGTTCGAGGCCGGGCAGCCGTTCCCGGCGGACCCCTTCGCGCAGCCCGGTCCGGTCGGCCCGGTCGTCCCCGTGGAGTCCGCCGAGACCGCCGGCGCGGTCGTCCCCGTGGGCACCGTGGGTCCGCTCCCCGTGCCCGCCCCCGCCGCCGGGGAGGACGCGCTGCCGCACCGCGGCCGGGGGCAGGCCCTCGCCGAGGTGACCGGCGGGCACTCCGCCGCGTGGGACGCCGCGCCCGCGCCGTACGGCTCCGCGCCGTACGCCCCGGAGCCGTACGCCCCCGTGCCCGCCGCCCCCTCCGCGCCCGCCGCCCCTCCCGTGCCCCCCGCACGGGACGACCTCCCGGCACTGCCGTACCACGTGCCCCTCACGCCCCTCGCGCCCACCGCGCACCCCGGCGTGCCCCAGCAGCCGCTGCCGCGCCGGGTGCGGCAGGCCAGCCTCGTCGACGAGCTGCGGATCGCGCCGGACGCGCCGCAGACCACGACCGCTCCCCCGCCGGACTGGCGGACCGACCCCCTGCTGCGGCCCGCACCCCGCCGCGCGGGAGCGACGATCGGCGCCTTCCAGCGCCGGTCCCGCGCGGCCCGCACGCAGCCCGACGCCCCCTCCCCCGCCCCCTCCCCGAGAGAAGAATGGTCATGACCCCCCGCACCATCGCCACCCACCAGGAGCTGGACTGGCTGCTCGACGGCCTGGTCGAGTCCGTGGCCGAGACGCGCAGCGCCGTGCTGCTCTCCGACGACGGCCTCGTCGTCAGCCACTCCCGGTCCGTCGACCGCGCCTCCGCCGAGCGGCTCGCCGCGATCTGCACCGGCCAGCAGAGCCTGGCCCGGGGGGTCGGCCAGCTCTTCGACGGCGGCGCCGTGCACCAGGTGATCGTCGAGCTCTCCGAGCTGTGGCTCTTCATCGTCTCCGCGGGCCAGGGCACCCACCTCGCCGTCGTCGCCTCCCAGGAGGTCGACGCGGAGGTCATGTCGCTGGCCATGCACAACCTGGTCCAGCAGGTCGGCCAGAAGCTGGGCGCGCCCGCGCGGTCCGACTTCGACGCCTTCGGCTCCGCGCCCGGCCCCCGCTGATGGCCGGCGGCCGGCCCCCCGGCGACCCGTACGGGGACGGGTACGAGGACGAGGACGGGTACGAGGACGCCGCGGGCACCATGGTCCGCCCCTACACCGTGACCCGGGGCCGGACCGCGCCCGAGCGCGACGACCTCACCCTCATCACGGTGGTCACCACCGTCGAGGAGCCCCTCGACGAGTTCGGCCGGCCGCTCCGCCCCCAGCGGCTCCAGCCCGAGCACCGGCTCATCCTCGACCGGTGCCGGCGCCCCCTGGCCGTCGCGGAGGTCGCCGCCTCCCTCGGCCTGCCCGTATCGGTGACCAAGATCCTGCTGGGCGACCTCGTGGGCCTCGGCCTGCTCGGCGCCCGGGCCCCGCTGTCGATGGCCCGGGCCGCCGGCGACCGCCACGACCTGCTGGCCGCCGTCCGTGACGGAATCCGGAGACTCTGAGACCCATGACCACCCCCGAGGCGGCCCCCGCCGCCGTCAAGATCCTCGTCGCCGGCGGCTTCGGCGTCGGGAAGACCACCCTCGTCGGAGCCGTCAGCGAGGTCACCCCGCTGCGGACCGAGGAGTACCTGACCACCGCCAGCGTCGGCGTCGACGACCTGGCCGGCGTCGGCGCCAAGGACACCACCACCGTCGCCCTGGACTTCGGCCGCATCACCGTCAGCGACGAACTGGTGGTGTACCTCTTCGGCACCCCCGGCCAGGAACGCTTCTGGTTCATGTGGAACGACCTCGTGCAGGGCGCCCTCGGCGGGGTCGTCATCGCCGACACCCGGCGCCTGGAGACGAGCTTCGCCTCCATCGACTTCTTCGAGAGCCGGCGCATCCCCTTCGTCGTCGCCATCAACTGCTTCCACGGCCACAACACCCGCACGGCGGAGGAGATCCGGGCCGCGCTCGACCTCGACCCGCACGTCCCCCTGCTCATCGGGGACGTCCGGCGGCGGGAGTTCGGCAAGGACGCCCTGCTGGCCCTGGTCGACCACCTGATGACCCTCCCGGCCCCGGCCTGACCCTCCCCCGCTTCTCTCTCCCCGTACGAACCTGCCCTGGAGGCACCCGAGATGGCATCACCCCTGCGCGTCCTCATCCACGGCGGCGGCATAGGCGGACTCACCCTCGCCACCCTGCTGGCCCGCCGCGGCCACACCGTGGAGGTCGCCGAGGTCCGCGACGAGCTGGACGCGCTCGGCGTCGGCATCATCCAGCCCTCCAACGCCCTGCACGTCATGCGCGAGGCCGGTCTCCTCGACGCCTGCCTCGCAGCGGGCTTCGAGTGGGAGATCCTCACGATCGCCGACCCCGCGGGCACCCCGCGCGCCGAGATCCCGCAGCCCCGCATGGGCGACGCCCCGCCCGCCAACGGCATCCCCCGGCCCGCGCTCGCCGCGCTCCTCGCCGACGGCGCCCGCGCGGCCGGCGCCGTCATCCGCTTCGGCGCCACCATCGACGCGCTCACCGACGACGGCGACGGCGTCGACGTCACCCTCACCGACGGCTCCGCCGGCCGCTGGGACCTCGTCGTCGGCTTCGACGGCATCGGCTCCCCGCTCCGCACCCGCCTCTACGGCGACCGCCACACCCCCGAGTACACCGGCTTCGCCAACTGGCGGGTCACCGTGCCGCGCCTCCCGCAGGTCGAGGGCGTCGTGATGTGCATGGCCGGGCAGGAGGCGAAGGCCCTCCTCACCCCCATCACCGACGACCTCATGTACCTGGGCGTCGTGTTCGCCGAGGACGAGGACTTCCGCCCCGGCGCCGACACCGCCCACGAGGAACTGGCGAAGCGCCTCTCGATGTTCTCCGGCCCGGTCGCGGAGGCCCTCGCCTCCGTCACCGACCCGGCCTCCGTCGTCTACACCCGCATCTCCCAGGTGACCGTCGAGGACCCCTGGCACGTCGGCCGGGTCGTCCTCGCCGGCGACGCCGCCCACGCCTCCACCCCGCACCTCGCCCAGGGCGCGGCGATGGCCGTCGAGGACGCCCTCGTCCTCGCCGACTCCCTCCGCGACGAGGACACCGTCCCCGCCGCCCTCACCGCCTGGGAGGCCCGCCGCCGCCCCCGCGCCCTGTGGGTCCAGTCCCTCTCCCGCGCCGTCCTCAAGCAGGAGACCGGCCTCCCCACCACCCCCGAGGAGGACGCCCTCCTGAAGATCGGCATCCCGGGCGCGGCCCACGTCCTGGTCCAGCCCTACTAGGCCGGACCGGGCCGGGGTTCACACCAGCACGCCCACCGCGAGGGACGCGATCAGGGTGCTCGACGCGAGGGCCGTGAGGAGGCGGGCGCGCGGGGTGGTGAGGGCGTGGCCGAGGAGGGTGCCGGTGGTGGACAGGAGGAGCTGCCAACTGGCCGATGCGGTGAAGGCGGCGGCCACGAAGACGGCGCCGTCGGCGGGGCCGGCCGCGGCGTGGCCGCCGAGGACCAGGGCCGTGAAGTAGAGGACCGTCATCGGGTTCAGGACCGTGATCCCGAGGAAGGTCCAGAAGGCGCGGTGCGGGGGCGTCGCCGGACGGTCGTCCGGCGGGGCGCCGGCCCGGTGGGCGCGCACGGCGGCGCGGGCCGAGGTCGCCGCGAGGGCCAGGAGGACGAGCGCGGACGCCCAGCGCAGGGGGGTCGCGACCGGGGCCAGGAGCGGGACGAGGGCGGTGCCGCCGGCGACCGCGAGCAGGGCGTACGCCCCGTCCGCCGCCGCGATGCCGAGCGCCGCGCCCGCTCCCGTACGCCACGGGCTGCGGGCCGCGACCGCCACCAGGTGCGCGCCGACCGCGCCGACCGGGATCGCGATGCCGTAGCCGGCCAGCAGGCCGGCCACCGCCGTGCCGGTCACGCGACGGAGGGCGTCGCGCCTCCCGGGAGCGGGGCCGTCCGCTGTCGGTGGTAGGCCGCGCCGTCCTTCGTGCGGGCGAGGAAGCCGCCGACGACCAGGTACCGGCGGAGGGCGGGGTAGTCCTCGTGGACGGTCTTCAGCGCCTCGTTGACCTCGGCCTCGCGGTAGACGCGGCCGGACGCGAAGAGGGTCTCCGCCAGATGGGCGAGGAGCGCCTCGCGGCGGGCCGGGCGGCGCGGGATCGCGACGAGGCGCCCGTCCGCGGCGAAGAGGTCCGCCACGGGGCGGGGCGAGGTGGGATGACTGCTCATGGGGGAAGGGTGGTCGCGCCGGCCGGCCGGCCGCAAAGGGTTTTCGCCGGGGGCCGGTCAGGGGAGGACGACGTTCACCGCGTCCTGGAAGCGCGGGAGGATCGGCGGGAGGCCCGCCTCCTGGAAGACCGGGCGGGCCCGGGCGGCGAAGGCGAGGAAGTCCTCCTCCGTGTCCCAGAAGTCCACCGCCCGCCAGCCGCCGCTTCCGTCGGGGCCCGCCGCGTGGGCGAGGAAGCCCTGCGGGGGCCACCACTCGGCCGCGTCGAGGCGGCGCATCGCGGACTCGTACTGCTCCTGCGTGCCGCCGGGGATCTCGACGGTGACGATGACGGCCATGCTGCTGCTCCCGTGCGTGCGGGGGTGGGGTCCCGACCAGCACACCCCCGCGCCGGGGGCCCCGCACCGCGGCGGGGCCCGAACGGGCGAGGCGTTCAGCGGTAGATCAGCAGTTCCTGTTCGGTCGCGCCGGTGAGGGCGTAGCGGGTGCGGACCAGGGGGCGGCCGGCGTAGATGCGGACGAGGGTGGCCGCGTCGCCGTGGAAGGCGGCCGGCGGGCGGCCCTCGACCTCGTTGCCGAGGGTGACCTCCCCCGGGTGGCCGGCGAGCCGGCCGACCAGGCGGGGGGTCTCCCGGCGGCGGCTGGTGACGGAGAGCAGCGGGAGGGCGAGGGCGAGGGCGGCGCCGCAGTAGGCGCCGGGTTCGCCGAACGCCTCCCGGACGTCCCCCGCGTGCACCCACTCGCCGAGGGCGACCGCGTCGAGCCGCCCGTCCTCGTGCCCGGCGATCACCGGGCCCGCCTCGGTGAGTCCGCGTTCCAGTTCGTCGAGGACCCGGCCGAGCGGCCAGTCCTCGCGTTCGGCCACGTCACGGGCGTTGGCCTCGGGCAGGAAGACCCCCTCTTCGAGGCGGCCCTCCACGATCCGGACCAGCGCCGCCCCGCAGTGCGCGAGGACCTGCCGCGCCGTCCACCCGGGGCAGGCGGTGCGCAGCTCGTACGCCTCCTCGGGGGTGCGGCGCAGCAGCGGCATCAGCAGGTCCCGCTCGGTGCGCAGGAGCCGGTCGGGCAGCCAGGGGTCGCGGGTGTCGTCGGTACACATCAGTAGCGGTAGTGGTCGGGCTTGTACGGGCCCTCGACCGGGACGCCGATGTAGGCGGCCTGCTCCGGACGCAGCGTCGTGAGCTTCACGCCCAGCGCGTCGAGGTGGAGACGGGCGACCTTCTCGTCCAGGTGCTTCGGGAGGGTGTACACGTCGGTCGGGTACTGCTCCGGCTTCGTGAACAGCTCGATCTGGGCCAGGGTCTGGTCCGCGAAGGAGTTCGACATCACGAACGACGGATGACCCGTCGCGTTGCCCAGGTTCAGCAGCCGGCCCTCGGACAGGACGATGACGACCTTGCCGTCCTCGAACGTCCACGTGTGGACCTGCGGCTTCACCTCGTCCTTCACGATCCCCGGGATCCTCGCCAGACCCGCCATGTCGATCTCGTTGTCGAAGTGACCGATGTTGCCCACGATCGCCTGGTGCTTCATCCGGGCGATGTCGGACGCCATGATGATGTCCTTGTTGCCCGTCGTCGTGATGAAGATGTCCGCCGTCTCCACCACGTCGTCCAGCGTCGCGACCTGATAGCCGTCCATCGCCGCCTGCAGCGCGCAGATCGGGTCGATCTCGGTGACGATCACCCGCGCGCCCTGGCCCCGCAGGGACTCCGCGCAGCCCTTGCCGACGTCGCCGTAGCCGAACACGACGGCCGTCTTGCCGCCGATGAGGACGTCGGTGGCACGGTTGATGCCGTCGATCAGGGAGTGGCGGCAGCCGTACTTGTTGTCGAACTTCGACTTCGTCACCGCGTCGTTCACGTTGATCGCCGGGAAGAGGAGGGCACCCTCGCGGTGCATCTCGTACAGTCGGTGGACGCCGGTGGTGGTCTCCTCGGTGACGCCGCGGATGCCGGCCGCGAGCGTCGGCCAGTCGAGCGGGCTGTTCTCCAACAGGGCGCGGACCACGGCCAGTTCCTCGTTCTCGGCCTCGGGGAGCGCGCCGGTCTTCCGGTACTCGACGCCCTTGTGGACGAGGAGGGTGGCGTCGCCGCCGTCGTCGAGGATCATGTTGGGACCTTCGGCGCCGGGCCAGGTGAGGGCCTGCTCGGTGCACCACCAGTACTCCTCCAGGGTCTCGCCCTTCCAGGCGAAGACGGGGATCCCGGCGGCGGCGATCGCGGCGGCGGCGTGGTCCTGGGTGGAGTAGATGTTGCAGGACACCCAGCGGACCTCGGCGCCGAGGGCGACCAGGGTCTCGATGAGGACGGCGGTCTGGACCGTCATGTGGAGGGAGCCGGTGATGCGGGCGCCGGCGAGCGGCCGCGACTCGGCGTACTCGCGGCGGATCGCCATCAGGCCGGGCATCTCGTGCTCGGCGAGGGTGATCTCCTTGCGGCCGAAGGCGGCGAGGGAGAGGTCGGCGACCTTGAAGTCGGTGAACGGGGTGCCGGTGGCGTCAGACATGGGCGGCGATTCTCCTGCTGCTGAGGACGGCCCGGTGGATCTCCAGGGCCGCCGTCGACTTGTTGAGGGTGATGTAGTGCAGGCCGGGCGCCCCCTCGTCGAGGAGGCGCAGGCCCATGTGCGTGGCGTGTTCGACGCCGATGCGGTGGGCGCGCGCCGGATCGTCCTTCGCGGCCTCCAGGCGGTGCGCCAGGTCCTCGGGGAAGGCGGCGTCGGAGAGTTCGGCGAAGCGGCGGATCTGGCGGACGTCGGTGGCGGGCATGATCTCGGGGATGATCGGGGTGTCGCAGCCGGCGGCGGCGACCCGGTCCCGCAGCCGCAGGTAGTCCTCGGGGTCGAAGAACATCTGCGTGACGGCGTAGTCGGCGCCGGCCCGGCACTTGGCGACGAAGTGCGCGAGGTCGCTCTCCGGGCTCTCGGAGCGCGGGTGGCCCTCGGGGAAGGCGGCGACGCCGATCCTGAAGTCGCCGAGCGAGCGCACGAGTTCGACCAGTTCGTAGGCGTGGCGGAAGCCGTCGGGGTGCGGGGTCCAGGGGCCGCGCGGGTCGCCCGGCGGGTCGCCGCGCAGGACGAGGACGTCCTTGACGCCCGCGTCCGCGTAGGCGCCGATGACGGTGCGCAGTTCGGCGACCGAGTGGCCCACGGCGGTGAGGTGGGCGACGGGCCGCAGGGTGGTCTCGGCGGCGATGCGCTGGGTGACCTCGATGGTGCGGTCCCGGGAGGAGCCGCCGGCGCCGTACGTGACGGAGACGAAGTCCGGGGCCAGGGCCTCCACCCGCCGGATCGCGTCCCACAGGGTCCGCTCGCCCTTCTCCGTCTTCGGCGGGAAGAACTCGAAGGAGTAGGTGGGCGTCACCTGCGGCCTCCCGCGTTGAAGTAGGTCGCCTCCGGGTGGTGGACGACGAGGGCGTCGGTGGACTGCTCGGGGTGGAGCTGGTACTCCTCCGAGAGCACGACCCCGATCCGTTCCGGGCGCAGCAGCTCGGCGATCTTGGCGCGGTCCTCCAGGTCGGGGCAGGCCGGGTAGCCGAGGGAGTAGCGGCAGCCCTGGTAGTCGGTGCGGAGCATGCCCGCCAGGCCGTCGGGGTCGCCGCCGGCGATCCCCCACTCGCGGCGCACCCGCGCGTGCCAGTACTCGGCGAGCGCTTCCGCCAGCTGCACGGACAGGCCGTGGAGTTCGAGGTAGTCGCGGTAGGCGTCGGCGGCGAAGAGGCGGGCGGTCTCCTCGCCGATCCGGGAGCCGACGGTGACGACCTGGAGGCCGATGACGTCGACCTCTCCGGCGTCCTCGGCGCGGTGGTAGTCGGCGAGGCAGAGGCGGCGGCCCCGCTGCTGGCGGGGGAAGGTGAAGCGGGTCCGCTCGCCTCCGTCCTCGTCCAGGACGATCAGGTCGTCGCCCTTGGACACGCAGGGGAACCAGCCGTACACGACGGCCGCCTCCACCAGGTCCTCGCGCGCGATCCGGTCCAGGAGGGCGCGCAGCCGGGGCCGGCCCTCCGTCTCGATCGTCCCGGCGTCCTTGAGCCCCCACTGGCCCTTGAAGAGAGCGGTCTCGTCGAGCCAGGGGGCGTACTCGGCGAGCGGGATCCCGGTGACGACCCGGGTGCCGAGGAAGGGGGGCTCGGGCACGGGGTTGTCGGCGGCGACGTCGGAGCGGCCGCCGGGCTCGGGCTCGGGCACCCGGAGCGGCGTCTCCCGCCGCGGCACCCGCCGCTGCTTGAGCGGGGGCAGTACGGCTCCGGGGACGCCCCGCTTCACCGCCATCAGCGCGTCCATGAGGCGCAGGCCCTCGAAGGCGTCGCGGGCGTAGCGGACCTCGCCCTGGTAGATCTCGTGGAGGTCCTGCTCGACGTAGGCCCTGGTCAGGGCGGCGCCGCCGAGGATCACCGGGTACTTCTCCGCCAGTCCCCGGCCGTTCAGCTCCTCCAGGTTCTCCTTCATGATCACGGTGGACTTGACCAGGAGGCCGGACATGCCGATGACGTCGGCGTCGTGTTCCTCGGCGGCTTCGAGGATGGCGGAGACGGGCTGCTTGATGCCGATGTTGACGACGTCGTAGCCGTTGTTGGAGAGGATGATGTCGACGAGGTTCTTGCCGATGTCGTGGACGTCGCCGCGGACGGTGGCGAGCACGATGGTGCCCTTGCCGTCGGCGTCGGACTTCTCCATGTGGGGCTCCAGGTGGGCCACCGCGGTCTTCATGACCTCGGCGGACTGGAGCACGAACGGCAGCTGCATCCGCCCCGAGCCGAAGAGCTCGCCGACCGTCTTCATGCCGTCGAGCAGCACGTCGTTGACGATCTCCAGGGCCGGCCGGCCGGCGAGCGCCTCGGCGAGGTCGGCCTCCAGGCCGTTCTTCTCGCCGTCGACGATCCGGCGCTTGAGGCGCTCCTCCAGGGGCAGCGCGGCCAGCTCCTCGGCCTTGCCCGCCCTGAGGGACTGGGCGGTGGCGCCCTCGAAGAGTTCCAGGAGCCGCTGGAGGGGGTCGTAGCCCTCGCGGCGGCGGTCGTGGATCAGGTCGAGCGCCACTTCGACCTGCTCGGGTTCGAGCCGGGCGATGGGGAGGATCTTCGAGGCGTGGACGATGGCGGAGTCCAGGCCCGCCTTCACGCACTCGTCCAGGAAGACCGAGTTCAGGACGATCCGGGCGGCCGGGTTGAGGCCGAAGGAGATGTTGGAGAGGCCGAGGGTGGTCTGCACCTCGGGGTGGCGGCGCTTCAGCTCGCGGATCGCCTCGATCGTCGCGATGCCGTCCTTCCGCGACTCCTCCTGGCCGGTGCAGATGGTGAAGGTCAGGGTGTCGATGAGGATGTCCGACTCGCGGATCCCCCAGTTCCCCGTCAGGTCCGCGATCAGCCGCTCCGCGATCTCGACCTTCTTCTCCGCCGTCCGGGCCTGGCCCTCCTCGTCGATGGTCAGCGCCATCAGGGCGGCGCCGTGCTCCCGCGCCAGGGCCGCGACCTTGGCGAAGCGGGACTCGGGGCCGTCGCCGTCCTCGTAGTTCACCGAGTTGACGACCGCGCGGCCGCCGAGCTTCTCCAGTCCGGCGCGCAGGACGGGCACCTCGGTGGAGTCGAGGACGATCGGGAGGGTGGAGGCGGTGGCGAAGCGGCCGGCCAGCTCCCGCATGTCGGCGACGCCGTCGCGGCCCACGTAGTCCACGCACAGGTCGAGCATGTGCGCGCCCTCGCGGATCTGGTCCCGCGCCATCTCCACGCAGTCGTCCCAGCGGCCCTCCAGCATGGCCTCGCGGAACTTCTTCGACCCGTTCGCGTTCGTCCGCTCCCCGATCGCCAGGTACGAGGTGTCCTGCCGGAACGGCACGTGGGAGTAGAGGGAGGAGGCGCCCGGTTCGGGGGACGGACGGCGGTCGGGGACGGCCGCGCCCCGTACCCGGTCCACGACCGCCCGCAGGTGCTCCGGGGTCGTGCCGCAGCAGCCGCCGACCAGCGAGGGGCCGTAGGCGCGGACGAACCCCTCCTGGGCGTCGGCCAGTTCCTCCGGGGACAGCGGGTAGTGGGCGCCCTCGGCGGTGAGGACCGGCAGGCCCGCGTTGGGCATCACGGAGAGCGGGATGCGGGCGTGCCGGGCGAGGTGGCGCAGGTGCTCGGTCATCTCCGCCGGCCCGGTGGCGCAGTTGAGGCCGATCATGTCGATGCCGAGGGGTTCGAGGGCGGTGAGCGCGGCGCCGATCTCGGAGCCGAGCAGCATCGTCCCCGTGGTCTCCACCGTGACCTGCACGATGACGGGGAGGTCGAGGCCCACCCGGTCCAGGGCGCGACGGGCGCCGACGACGGCCGCCTTCGTCTGGAGCAGGTCCTGCGAGGTCTCGATCAGGAGGGCGTCCGCGCCGCCCCTGACCAGGCCCTCCGCGTTCTGCTGGAAGGCGTCGCGGAGGGGCCCGTACGCGACGTGTCCGAGGGTCGGCAGTTTGGTGCCGGGGCCCATGGAGCCGAGGACCCAGCGGGGGCGGCCGTCGGCGGCGGTGCGGGCGTCGGCGGCGGTGCGGGCGATCCGCGCGCCGGCCTCGGACAGTTCGTACACCCGGTCCTCGATGCCGTACTCGGCGAGCGCGGCCAGGTTCGCCCCGAAGGTGTTGGTCTCGACGCAGTCCACGCCCACCGCGAAGTAGGCGTCGTGGACGGCGGCGACGACGTCGGGGCGGGTGAGGTTCAGGATCTCGTTGCAGCCTTCGAGGCCGGTGAAGTCGTCGAGCGTCGGGTCGGCGGCCTGGAGCATGGTGCCCATGGCGCCGTCGGCGACGACGACCCGGCGGGCGAACTCCTCGCGCAGCGAAGGCTTCACGCCGGCCCCCTCAGGTGCGGGGCGAGGGCGTCCGCGCCGGCCGGGCCGTAGACGTCCCGGACGCGGTCGAGCAGCGCGTCCCGGCCGATCCGGTACTCCTGGGTGCCGACGTGGCCGAGGACGGTCGCGGCGACGGCGCAGCCGAGCTGGGCGGCGTGGCGCTCGGGGACGCCCCACAGGGTCGCGGCGAGGAAACCGGCCCGGAAGGCGTCGCCGACGCCGGTCGGGTCGGTCACGCGGCCGACGGGCACGGCGGGCACGGCGAGCGGGGCGCGGCCCTCGCCCCGGATCCGTACGCCCGCCTCGCCGTGGGTGGTGATCCAGGCGCCGACCCGGCGCAGCGCCTCCGCCTCCGTCCAGCCGGTCCTCTCCAGGAGGAGGGCGGTCTCGTACTCGTTGGTGAAGAGGTACCGCGCCCCGTCCACGAGCCGGCGCACCTGGTCGCCGTCGAGCCGGGCGAGCTGCTGCGAGGGGTCGGCGGCGAAGGGGACGCCGAGGTCGCGGCAGGCGCGGGTGTGCCGGAGCATGGCCTCGGGGTCGTCCGGGGAGACCAGGACCAGGTCCGGGCGGCCGGTGCGGGCGACGACCTCGCCGAGGTCGATCGCGCGCGCCTCGGCCATCGCCCCGGCGTAGAAGGTGGCGATCTGGTTCTGGTCCCGGTCGGTGGTGCAGACGAACCGGGCGGTGTGCAGGGAGGCGCTGACGCGCACCGCGTCGGTGTCGACGCCGTGCTCCTTGAGCCAGACCCGGTACGGCTCGAAGTCGGCGCCGACCGCGCCCACGAGGACGGGGCGCAGGCCGAGGACGCCGAGCCCGAAGGCGATGTTCGCCGCCACTCCGCCGCGCCTGACCTCCAGGTCGTCGGCGAGGAACGACAGGGAGACCCGGTCCAGCCGGCCGGCGAGCAGCTGCTCGCCGAACCGCCCGGGGAAGGTCATCAGATGGTCGGTCGCGATGGACCCCGTGACAGCGATGCGCATGACCGTCAGCCCTCCGCCGCCGTCTTCGGGCCGTCCACCGCCGCCGTCAGGGCGTCCACCGCCGTCTTCAGGGCGTCCACGCGGTCGGTGCGCTCCCAGGTGAAGTCGGGGAGCTCGCGGCCGAAGTGGCCGTACGCCGCCGTCCGGGCGTACACCGGCCGCTTGAGGTCGAGGTCGCGGATGATCGCGGCGGGGCGGAGGTCGAAGACCGTGGAGACGGCCTCCTGGATGCGGTCGACGGGCACGGCCTCGGTGCCGAAGGTCTCGACGAAGAGGCCGACGGGCTCGGCCTTGCCGATGGCGTAGGCGACCTGGACCTCGCAGCGGCGCGCCAGGCCCGCCGCGACGACGTTCTTCGCGACCCAGCGCATGGCGTACGCGGCGCTGCGGTCGACCTTGGAGGGGTCCTTGCCGGAGAAGGCACCGCCGCCGTGGCGGGCCATGCCGCCGTACGTGTCGATGATGATCTTGCGGCCGGTGAGGCCCGCGTCGCCCATGGGGCCGCCGACCTCGAAGCGGCCGGTCGGGTTCACCAGGAGGCGGTAGCCGTCCGACTCCAGGGCGATGCCCTCCTCGACGAGCTCCTTGAGGACGTGCTCGACGACGTACTCGCGGACGTCGGGGGTGAGCAGGCCCTCGACGGAGATGTCGGCGGCGTGCTGCGAGGAGACGACGACGGTGTCGAGGCGGACCGGGCGGTCGCCGTCGTACTCGATGGTGACCTGCGTCTTGCCGTCCGGGCGCAGGTACGGGACGGTGCCGTCCTTGCGGACCTCGGTGAGGCGGCGGGAGAGCCGGTGCGCGAGCGCGATGGGCAGCGGCATGAGTTCGGCGGTGTCGTCGCAGGCGTAGCCGAACATCAGGCCCTGGTCGCCGGCGCCCTGTGCGGCCGTCTCCCCGTCCGCGCCGTCGACGCGGGACTCGTAGGCGGTGTCGACGCCCTGCGCGATGTCCGGGGACTGGGCGCCGATGGAGACGGACACGCCGCAGGAGGCGCCGTCGAAGCCCTTCGCGGAGGAGTCGTAGCCGATGTCGAGGATGGCGTCGCGGACCAGCTGCGCGATCGGGGCGTAGGCGGTGGTGGTGACCTCGCCGGCGATGTGGACCTGGCCGGTGGTGATCAGCGTCTCGACGGCGACGCGGGCCTGCGGGTCCTGGGCGAGGAGCGCGTCGAGGATCGTGTCGCTGATCCGGTCGGCGATCTTGTCGGGGTGCCCCTCGGTCACGGACTCGGAGGTGAAGAGGCGGCCGCTCATGCCTGCACCGCCTCCGCTCCGGCCGTCGCTCCGGCCGCCGCGAAGAAGTGCGTCTCGATGGCGGCGAGGGTGCGGATGGCGTCGACCTCCAGGGTCTCCATCTGGATGGAGACGCCGGACTCCTGCTCCAGGAGGAAGACGAACTCGACGAAGGAGAGGGAGTCGATGAGCCGGTTCTCGATGAGGTCGAGGTCGGGGGCGATGTCCTGGCGCTCGGGGTGGCGCTCCAGGATCCAGTTCTTCACCTGCTGAAGGCCGTCGGCCATGATGGATCTCCTCAAGTCGTTCGCGTGGTCGGTGTGTTGGCGGGCAGCGGGGCGAGCACGGGGGCGGCGACCGCCACCGCGTAGTCCACGTCGTGGCTGATGGACACGGTGATCTCGGCGATGCCGGAGCCGGACGCCATCTCGGCGGCGGCGCCGCGGAGTTCGACGAGCGGCCAGCCGCCGTCGGAGCGCCGCACCACGATGTCCGGCCAGGGCAGGAACCTGCCCCGGACCCGTAAGGTCTTGAAGGCGGCTTCCTTGGCCGCGATCCGTCCGCACAGGCTGAGCAC
Organism: Streptomyces filamentosus; assembly: GCF_014654895.1. Taxonomy (GTDB): domain Bacteria; phylum Actinomycetota; class Actinomycetes; order Streptomycetales; family Streptomycetaceae; genus Streptomyces; species Streptomyces filamentosus. The sequence goes on from NZ_BNBE01000001.1 coordinate 2,270,957, forward strand.
GTCGAGCCCGGTGGAGGTGCGGCAGTCGGCGAGTTCGCCGGGGGTGAGCATCCGCTCGAAGAAGCGCTCCCCGTACTGGTCGAGGAGCCGGCGGACACGGTTGACGGACACGATGTCCATGCCGAGGTTCGCCCAGCCCAGGCCGCCCGCCGGCGGGGCGACGGGACGGGCCGGCACGTCAGATCACCGGCCCGGCCGCGTCCAGGACCGCCCGGGTCGCCGCCTCCCAGCCGCCGTGGCGGCGGGTCAGCGCGGACAGCCATCGTTCGAGGCCGAAGGCGACGCAGCTGGTGAAGGCCGGTCCTCCGGTCGAGGCGAGCGTGATGTCGCAGCGTTCGCCGAAGAAGTTGCGGTGGGTGTTGACGGAGGCGATCGCCAGGTCCTCGTACAGGAACTCGTACTTCACCGGGGTGAGGCGCTGGAGGAGCGCCTTGGAGCCGCCCTTGTCGAAGAAGGGGTCGCAGGCGGCCTCCTTCCGCAGGGACAGGCCGACGGCCTCGGCGAAGGCGTCGACGCGGGCGGTGAAGGCGGTGAGGTGGTCCTCGGCGTGCCCGCGGGCGCCGATGGCGACGACCTCCCGCATGCGGAAGCCGAGCTGGCGGCGCATGCCCTCGTAGTGGGTCTCCTTGCGGAAGCACCAGGAGCAGACGGTGACGAGGGTGTCGTCGGCGACCTGCCGGCCCTGGTGGTCCAGGTAGACGGCGTAGCAGGAGGCGGAGGGCAGGCCGAGGCCGGCCGGTTCGAGGGCGGCGGGCGCCCAGTGGCCGTGCTCGGCGTCGAAGGGGCTGGTGAGCCGCTTCTCCAGGTCGAGGGGGGCGGCGAGGACGGCCTGGTGGGGGAAGTTGTCGTAGTAGTCGAGCCGGGCCAGGTCGGCGGCGGGCAGGAGCGGCGGCATGGTCATCGGGCGGGCGCCCGCGGCCAGGCCCCAGCCCTCGAAGGTGTCGTCGAGGAGCCGCAGCAGGCGGGTCCCCTCCGGCCCCAGGGAGGGCAGGCCCCTGGTCGCCCCGACGGTCTCGGGGGTGGTGACGGTCATGGTCGGTGCACCTCTCGGGTGTGTTCGCGCGCAGGACCGGTTCTCAGAGGACGGGCAGGGTGTCGTCGGAGAAGATCCCGGTCTTCAGGAAGAAGGCGAGCGGCTTGCGGATCGCCTTGCGCTCGTGGGCGCGGCGGGCCGGGTCGGCGATGAGGGCGTTGCGCAGGGCCAGCGGATCGGCGATGCCGGCGTCCTTGTACACGTGGGGGTTGTAGAGGGAGTTGACGCTGTAGACGACGTACCGCTTGAGGTACGCCTCCACCTCCCGGACGCGCGCGGCGGGCACGGCGTCGCACATCCGCTGGTACAGCAGGGAGACGAGCTCGCGGCCGAAGGCGATGTGGCGGGACTCGTCCTGGTGGTGGATGCGGTTGACCTCGCGGATGGTGTGGCAGAGGGAGGTGTCCTTCGCCATCCGGGAGTTGTAGTGGTCGACCAGCTCCTCGAAGAAGAGGATCCGGGTGAAGACGAGGAAGTTCTCGACCTCGGGCTCCCAGGCGGCGTCGGCGCGCATGGCGGTGGAGCCGTAGATCTTGTTGCCGTAGCGGCGGCAGAACTCGGAGAAGAACCACATGTGTTCGTTCTCCTCACCGATGAAGTGGTGGAAGAAGTCCGAGGGGACCTCGAAGCCCGGCATGTGGATGCGGCCGACGACCTCGATGAGGAGTTCGCGGATGCCGTGCACGTTGAGGCTGTAGAAGTTGACCGACTCCCACTTGGAGAGGCGCTTCAGGGCGTCCTCGCCGAGGCGGTCGTAGTGCTCGGTGCCGAAGACGGTGAGCAGCTCCGGCGTCATCCAGAAACGATTCTCCTCCAGGGTCTCGGGCCACTGGAAGGTCTGGTACGGGTTGTAGTAGTCCTCGACGGAGCGCTCGCTGAGCCGCTCCAGGACCTCCATGAACCGGTCGGTGACGGGCAGGGGGGCGGCGACGCCCATGGTGCGACTCCTTCGCTGGGGGGTTACGGGCGGACTTCGTAGACCGCGTTGACCGGGGTCTCGGCGGCGCGCCGCCAGCGGGTGAAGCCGGCCTCCTCGGCGATGGCGCGGAAGGCCCGCTCGCCGGAGTGGTTGCCGAGCGCGTGCGGGCCGCGCTGGGCGACGGCGACCGGCAGGCACATCACGGCGGACAGGGCCATGAACATGCGGGCGGCGGGCGTCTGCGCGTCGACGTCCTGCGGGGAGACGTTGGACTCGACGAGCATCCAGGTGCCGTCCGCGTCCAGGGACTTGTGGACGTGCTGGGCGGCGGCGACCGGATCGCCCATGTCGTGCAGGGCGTTGAAGAAGCAGACGAGGTCGTAGCCGCTGCCCGGGTAGTCGTCGGCGGAGGCGACCTCGAAGACGACGCGGTCCGAGAGCCCGGCCTCCTCGGCCAGTTCGCGGGCGATCGCGACGGCCTCCTCGGAGTAGTCGAAGCCGTGCACGGTGGCGTTCGGGAACGCCTCCGCGATGAGGAGGGTGGTGTGGCCGACGCCGCAGCCGACGTCGGCGACGGTGCCGCCGGCGGCCAGCTTGTCCGTGACCCCGCGCAGGGCGGGCAGCCAGTCGGGGACGAGCTTGTGCTCGTACGTCGGCTGGAAGAAGGAGCCCATGCCGGTGTCGAGGGCCGCGTCGTGCTCGGCCCAGCCGACGCCGTCGCCCGTGCGGTACGCCTCGACCAGCAGGTCCTCGGTGGCGTACAGCGCCTTCAGGGCGGTGAAGAACCCGGCGGCGTAGGTGACGGCCTTCGGGTCGGCCAGCACCTCGGCGTGGTCGGCGGGCAGCGTGTACGTGAGGGAGCTCGGGTGCCGCTCGACGTACCCGGCGGAGAGCTGCGCGTGCAGCCACTCCTCCACGTACCGCCCGTCCGTGCCGGTCCGCTCCGCGAGCGCGGCGGCGGTGAGCGGGCCGTGGGCGGCGAGCGCCTTGTAGAGGCCGAGGCGTTCGCCGAGGGCGACGGTCAGGCCGCGGACGGCCGCGCCGGCGTCGGTGATGACCCTCTGGTGGAAGTCGTGGGCGCTCACGCGGCCACCTCCTGGCTGGTGGTCGGCAGGTCGCAGGTGAAGAGGAAGGAGCGAGGGACGCCGGGGACGGTGCGGGCCGGGACCGGGTAGGGCCAGCGCTCGAAGTCGGCGCCGTCCTCGCCGGGCTGCCGCACCTCGCGGACGGCCCAGCCGCAGTCGGCGAGCAGGCCCTCGGGGTCCTCGGTGCCGAAGAGCCACGGGTTGCCGTCCTCCTCCAGGGCCTTCATGAAGCCGCGGGCGAGCGGGTTCACGAGGGCGGCCCGGGAGATGACGTCGCCGAGGAGCACGGAGCCGGGGGCGGCGTGCGCGGAGAGCGTCGAGATCAGGGTGCGCACGGCCTGCTCGGGCAGGAAGAACAGCAGTCCCTCGACGACCCAGAGGACGGGCTCGTCGCTCTTCCAGCCGGCCTCCTTCAGGGCGCCGGTCCAGTCCTGGGTGAGGTCGACGGGGACGGCGACGCGGGTGCGCCCGGCGGGCCGCGGCTCGCCCTTCAGCAGTTCGGCCTTGGCCTCCAGGAGGGCCGGGCGGTCCAGCTCGTAGACGGTGACGCCGTCGGGCCAGGGCAGCCGGTGGAAGCGGGTGTCCATGCCGGCGGCGAGGAAGACCACCTGGCGGATGCCCCGCTCCTCGACGGCGGCGGTGATCGCCCGGTCGAGGTAGGTGGTGCGGATGGCGAGGAACGGCACGATGCCGCCGCCGTCGTAGCGCTTCAGCAGCTCGAAGCCGATCTCGTCGGCGACGGTGCGCGCGTAGGGATCGGCGAACAGCCGGTCCTCGCGCTCGGTCTCCAGGGCCCGCGCGGCGGCGGTCCACTGGGCGGTGCGGGATACGGCCTCCACGGGAGGTCCCCCTTCGGGTCGGTGGTCAGGAGAGGTGCGGACGGCCGTGTTCAGGGCCGGGCGGGCACGCGGCACCCGCCGACGGGCATACGGACCCGTCGGGCGGGCGGGCGGACCCGTCAGGCGGTCATGGCCGGGACACAGCTCTCGGCCCGGGCGCCCGTACAGCCGACGGGGTCCTCGGCCGCGGGCATCGACGACGGATGCGCGGCCTCGGCGGCGTCGGGGCGCCGGCGGAAGATGCTGTGCAGGATCATGCTGAACACGGCCGTCCCGTCGGCGGCCACGAGCGTGCACCGCGGCTTGACGGTGCCGGTGGCGGGATTGAACGGCGACGGCGTCGCGCCGAGGACCTCGACGCGCGCGGTCAGGACGTCGCCGGGACGCACGGGGCGCAGGTAGCGGACCTCGTCGATGCCGGGCGAGCCGAGGCAGTCGCTGTAGGCGAGCAGACCGTCGACGTACCGCCGCATGAAGAGCGACTGGGTGTGGAAGCCGCTGGCGATCAGGCCGCCGAACGGCGAGTCCTTCGCCCGCTCGGGGTCCGTGTGGAAGGGCTGCGGGTCGAAGCGCCGGCCGAAGTCCAGCACCTCCTCCGCGGTGACGGTGACGGTGCCCAGTTCGTGGACGTCGCCGGGCCGGAAGTCCTCGAAGTAGCGCATCGCGCGCCCCCTTGACCTAGGAGTTCTACGTTTCCTGGCACCACCCAATCTACGAATCAGCCATTTATTTTGTCAACCCAAAAGAAGGTCCGACTCCCTTCAGGAGAGGGCCCGTTCGGGGCGGGGGAGTGCCGGCTCGGGGCGGGAGAGACCCTGCTCGGGGCGGGAGAGGGCCTGTTCGACGTCGCTCCACAGGTCCTCGACGTCCTCGATGCCGGCCGACATCCGCACGAGCCCGGGAGCGATCCCCGCGGCCCGCAGGGCACCTGCGTCCAGCTCGCGGTGGGAGGTGGACGCCGGGTGCGCGACGAGCGTCTCCACGCCGCCGAGCGAGAGCGCGAGCTTCGCGAGCCGCACCCGCTCGATGAAGGCCCGCCCCGCCTCCCGGCCCCCGGCCAGCTCGAAGGAGAGCAGCCCGCCGCCGCCGGCGAGCACCTTCCGGGCGGTGGCGTACGTGGGGTGGTCCGGGCGCCACGGATGGTGGACGGCCGTCACCTCGGGCCGGGCGGCGAGCCGTTCGGCGAGGGCGGCGGCGTTGGCGCAGTGCTCGCGCATCCGCAGGGGCAGCGTGGGGAGCCCCCGCAGGGTGAGCCAGGCCGCGAACGGATCGGCACAGGACCCGAGTTCGACCGTGCGGGGCCAGACCCGGCGGCGCAGGGCGCCGTCCGCGAAGACGGCCGCACCGCCCAGCACGTCGGAGTGCCCGGAGAGGTACTTGGTGGTGGAGTGCACGACGACGTCGGCGCCGAGCTCCAGCGGGCGGCACAGCACGGGCGAGGCCAGCGAGTTGTCGACCAGGCTCGTCACCCCGAGGGCGCGGGCGGCGGCGAGCAGCCCGGGGAGGTCCGGGACCCGGCCGGTGGGGTTGGCGATCGTCTCCAGGACGAGGAGCCGGGTCGCGGGGTGCACGGCGGCGGCCTCCAGTTCGGCCGGGTCGTCGCCGGAGATCCGGACGACCTCGATGCCGTACCGCTCCGCCAGGTCGGTCAGGACGGCGTGCGTCCCCCCGTACAGGCAGCTCTGGGCGACCACCCGGTCGCCGGGCCGCAGCAGCGCGAGCAGCACGCCGCTGATCGCCCCCATGCCGGAGGCGAAGGCGATCGCCCCCTCGCCGCCCTCCAGGGCCGCGAGGGTCTGCTCCAGGGCGCGGACGGTCGGGTTGCCGCGGCGGCCGTAGACGTACCGGCCGTCGGGCCCCGCCATCGCGTCGGCGAGCTCGGCGGCCGAGTCGAAGGCGAAGGCGGAGGACTGCACGAGCGGCACGGACAGCGGCCAGCTTCCTTCCCCGAAAGGCTCGTTGAAGACGTGCACGGCACGGGTGCCCAGTTCCATGGTCACTCCTTCTGCTGAATGCGGACGGACTGCGGACCGACTGCGGTCCGGATCCGGACCGGCTGCGGAGAAGGGGCCGCCCGGCGTCCGGGACGGACGTCGGGCGGCCCCTCGCGAAGCGGATCCGGGCGGCTCAGGCGGCGACCTTCTCGCCCTGCGGGGCGGCGGCGGCCTCGGTGGCCACGGCCTTGTCGCCCTTCATGACGAGGAGGGTGATCACGCCGCCGACTGCGGCGACGATCGCGGCGCCGACGAAGGCGGCCGAGAAGCCCTCGGTGAGCTTGGGCAGGTTGCCGAGCTGGTCGGCGCCCTGCGACATGGCGACCGCGGTGAGGGCGGCGAGGCCGAGCGCGGAGCCGACGTTGTAGGTGGTGTTGACGATGCCGGAGGCGAGACCGGCCTGCTCCTGCGGGGCGCCGGACATGGCGGCGATCATCGCCGGGATGTAGGCGAGGGACATGCCGAGCGCGGCGACCAGCGAGGCCGGGAGGACGTCGACGAGGAAGGAGCCGGTGGGCTCGACGGCCGCGAGCCAGACCAGGCCGGCGGCGAGGACCAGCAGGCCGCCGCCGATGAGCGGCTTGGCGCCGACCTTCATCATCAGGCGGGAGGTGATGGCCGTCATGAAGATCATGAGGAGCACGGTCATCGGGAGCAGCGCGGCGCCGGAGGCGAAGGCCCCGTAGCCGAGGACCTGCTGGAGGTACAGGTTGAGGAAGTACCACATCGGGATCCACGCGGCGCCGAGCAGCGTCATCGCCAGGTTGGCCGAGCCGAGGCGCGGGACGCGCCAGACGCTGAGCGGCATGAGCGGCTCGCGGACCGACTTCTGGATCACGAAGAACAGGACCAGGAGGGCGGCGGCGCCGGCGAGCTGCAGGATCGTGCCGGTGGAGCCCCAGCCGACCTCGGGGGCGCGGACCACGGCGAAGACGGCGAGCGCGAGGCCGGCGGTGACGGCGGCGGCGCCGAGGACGTCGACGGAGCCGCGGCGGGAACCGACCTCGGGGAGCAGCTTGGTGGCGGCGAGGGTGGCCAGGCCGATCGGGATGTAGATGATGAACACCCACTGCCAGGCGGCCCATTCGGTGAAGACGCCGCCGAGGAACACGCCCGCGGTGCCGCCGGCCGGGGCCGCGGCGCCGTACAGCGCCATCGCCTTGCCGAGCTCCTTCGGGTCGTGCATGAAGAGCATCATCAGGAGGGTCATCGCGGAGGGCGCGATGAGCGCGCCGCCGACGCCCTGCACGGCACGTCCCGCGATCTCGACCCAGGCGGTCTGCGCGGCGGCGGCGAGCACCGAGCCCGCGATCATCACGGCCCAGCCGGTGACGAAGATCTTGCGCGCCCCGACGAGGTCGGAGAGGCGCCCGCCGAGGAGCAGCAGACCGCCGAAGACGATCACGTAGGCGTTGAAGACCCACTGGAGCTCGCCCTGCGTGAAGCCGAGGTCCTTCTGCATCTCGGGGAGCGCCACCCCGATGATCGAGGTGTCCATGATGACCATGAACTGGGCGGTGGCGAGCACGAGAAGTGCCCACCAGCGCCGGGGATTGACGTTTGACATCGCACTGCCCTTCACTCGCGGCCGACCGGTGGCCTGGGCCGTTCGCATACCCCAGGGGGGTACCTACGCGGAGCACCGTAGCATACCCATGGGGGGTATGTAAGGGAGAGATGGGGGCCCCGTCCCGACCGGCTCCGGGGCGCCCCGGCGGGCAGAATGCGCCCATGACCGCAACCGAGGACAGCGCGACCGGGGCCGGCGACCTCCTCCGGCGCTGGAACGCCACCCTGCTCGCCGCCCGCGCCGGCCGCGAGGGCCCCGACCCCGCCCCGTACGGCCACGACCTGCTGGGACGCTGGGCCGAACCCCAGCGCCGCTACCACACCACCGCCCACCTGCGGGCGGTCCTCGACCGGATCGACGAGCTCACCGACCAGGGCGGCGGGGGCGGGGAGCTCGAACTCGTGCGCCTCGCCGCCTGGTTCCACGACGCGGTCTACCGACCCGACCGCTCGGAGAACGAGGAACGCTCCGCCGCGCTCGCCGAACGCGCCCTGCGCGAAGCCGGTCTGACCGAGCACGAGGTGGCGGAGGTGGCCCGCCTGGTCCGCCTCACCGTCACCCACGACCCCGCCGAGGGCGACCTCAACGGCGAGACCCTGTGCGACGCGGACCTGGCGATCCTCGCCACCGCCTCCGATACCTACAGGGGGTATGCCGCAGCCGTCCGCGAAGAGTACGCCTTCGTCCCCGACGACGCCTTCCGCGAAGGCCGCGCCGCCGTCCTCCGCCACCTCCTCGCCCTCCCCCGCCTCTTCCGCACCCCCTACGGCGCGGCGGCCTGGGAGGAACAGGCCCGCGAGAACATGGAGAAGGAACTCGCGGAACTCGAAGGAAATCCGGAGAACGCGAAACCCACGGAGCTGACGGACATGTCCGGAACGGACGGAGCGGACCGTTCCGAAGCCAGCCCGTGACGGGGACCGCCGCCTGCCGCCGATAGGATCCCTTCGATTTGATCTTCATCCGCAGCGGGCGCCAGAAAAGAAGAAGAGAAACATGAGACTGCGCAGGACCCTTCCGATCGCCGTCCTGGTGCCGGCGCTGCTCGCCCTTTCCGCGTGCAGTGGCGAATCGAAGGAATCCGGAGAGGACGGGAAGAATTCGAAGGCGAGCGCGCAGAGCGGGACCGCCGCCGAGGAGAAGGCCGAGGCCGAGGCGGAACGCATCGGCGCGGTCGGTCCCGGGGCCCTGCGGAAGGCCGTCCTCAGCGGGAAGCGGAACGGCTTCGAGGCCAAGACGGTCGGCACTGCCGAAACCCGGGCCGGCAAGGACGTGAAAGCGGACAAGGCCGCCTGCCAGCCGCTCGCCAGCCTCGCCGGCGGCTACACCCACCTCCCCGCCGTGAGCGTCGAACACCGCTCCCTCGACCCCCTGGAGGCCAAGAACGCCACCGTCGGGTCGATGTTGCTCGCCTCCCACTCGGAGGAGGACGCCCGGCGCGTCATGAACGAGCTGCGGACCGCCGTCGAGAAGTGCCCCCAGGGCTTCAGAACCCTCGGCCTGGCCTACACCGGCATCCGGCCCGTCCCGGTGTCCGCGCTCGGCGACGAGGCGATCGGCTACCGCATCACCAGCGTCGTCGGAAAGCAGGACGTACCCATGACCTGCACCGTGGTCCGCAAGGGCGGCGTCATCGCCGCTTTCCACGGCGTCAACATGCTGGCCCCCGACGACAGCGCGATCCCGGAGCCCCTGGTGAAGGCCCAGCTGGACCGGATCGGCTGACGCACGCCGCGGGCACCACGCACGAAGGGCCACCCTGGACGGGGTGGCCCTTCGCCGTTCACGCGGTCCCCCGGAGGGTCATCCCCCCGGGGAACCCGCCGTCACGGCGTCCAGACGAACGGCGTGCCGGGCTCCAGCGCCGTCGGCCGCCCGGCGTTCAGCTCCAGCAGACGGTCGTACGCGCCCTCGCCGCCGATCCGGATCCCCAGGGGGTATCCGGGATCGGCGAAGAGGTACCAGCCGTCCTCGAAGCGGAACTCCAGGCACTCGTACGCCGTGTCCGGCTCACCGGCCCCGGTGGACGAGTCCGCCGGGACCACGCCCCGGATCCGGGTGACGCGCAGCGAGGAATGCGCGTCCGTGAAGACGTCCAGACCTCGCGAGTCCAGTGCGAACTCCTCCTCCTCGTCGAGCAGGGCTTCGGGAATGCACGGCTCGGCGACGAATCGCACCGTCATCCGGCCCTCGTCGGGAACGGTGACGAGTTCCACGAACCCGTCCGCCAGTTCCAGGAAGACCGATGCCGGGAAAGGCCGGAAAACCGGCCGTTTCCCGTCCCTGTCCACATATCCGGGGACGAGAACGTCCTGCACCCTCGCCCGGCCCAGCCGGTCGAACACCGAATCTCTCATCACAGCATCACGATAGACTTGTCCATCGCCAATCCGGACTCCAGCAGGGTCCACCACTCACCGTTGGTCTTCACGACGAGCGTCAGTCCACTGCCCCGGAAGATGTGACCGGCGGGCTGTTCCACCTTGAGCGTGCCCAGTCCCACGTACTTGACCTTGCCGCTGGTGATCAGCTCGAAGAGGTCGGCCAGCATTTCGGCGCCCTCGTCGTCCTTCCACTTCGGATAGGTCTTGCCGAGGAACTTCCCGAGCAGCGCCTTCTTGCTCTGCCAGTGCGCCTTGAAGTTCTTGCCCCCGGTGAGCCCCTTGAAGCACGGGACCTCCGGCTCGTCGGACGCGGCGGCGGCGCTGAACGACGCCCGGGTGAACGAGGTGGACGACATCGTCGCCACGCCCGACTTCACCAGACAGTGCGGCGGCTTGGGACCCTCCTTGCGCACCTTCTCGATGATCTTGCGGAGCTGGTTCAGCGTCCGCTTGCCCCACTCGGCCTTCTCGAAGAACTTCCCGATGCCGGTGACGACGGTGGTGATCGCCTTGCCGACCGCGGGCAGCTTGCCCACGATGGCCACCAGGCTCGCCACGTTCACCAGCGTCCACAGGCAGCTCTCCACGTCGCCCTGACCGAGGCAGCGCTTGAGGTCGTTGACACCGATGAACTCCAGGAGGATCTCGGCGCCATTGGCGATGACCCAGTCGATCACGCCCGCGCCGACGGCCTGGAGGGCGGCCCGGTAGTCATCCACGCACTGCTGCCCGCACTCGGCCAGCAGGATCTGCTCCTCCTCCGCCGTCATCTGCTGCCAGTTCGAGTCGCCGCCCACGACCGGTGTGTCACCGGACTCCATGGCGGCCTTGCGCTCGGCCTCGATCTCCTTGCGCTCCTCCTCCTCGGCATGGGACGCGGCGGTCTCCGCCTCGTCGGCGTACTGCTGGGAGTTGGCGGCGGCCTGCTCGGCGGAGGAGGCGTCCTGCTCGGCCTGGGTGGCCGCGCCGTCCGCCTCCGCGGCGTCCGCGCTCGCGTCGGTCGCCGCCTGCCGGGCGCTCGCCGCGTCCTTCTCCGCCTCCGTGGCCGCATTGCCGGCCGCGGCCGCGTCGGACTCCGCCTCGTTCGCGGCGAACGATGCCTGCATCGCGTCGGTACCGGCCTGCATGGCCCAGCCGTCGGCGCGCTCGGCCGCGGCCTGGGCGGCCTTCGCCGCCTTGGCGGCCTCGGCCGCCGCGATCTGGGCGCGCTTCATGGCCTTCGCCGCGCGTTCCGCGTCCTTGGCCGCCGCCGCTGCCGCCTCGGCGGCCAGCTTGTCGTCGGCCGCCGCCTGCTCGGCGAGGCGCTGGGCCTCGGCGGCCATCTCGGCCGCCTGGGCCTCCTTCGCCGTGGCCGCCGCCGCCTGCTGCTGCGACAGCGTCAGCGCGCTCTGCCCGGTCAGCACGGCGAACGCCGCGGAGGCGTCGGTCTCCTGGTAGGGAGTGCCGAGCGCGATGGCCTCCTTGGCGGGCTTGACGACCTGGAGGGCCGTGTCCCGGGCCGCGCTCGCCGCCTGGGAGGTGGCGTACGCGTACCCCGCGGTCTTCGCCGCCCACTGGGCGGTCTGGACCGCCTCGCTGTGCGCGGCCGCGGCCTCCTTCTTCGCGACGGCCGCCGCGGCGGACGCCTTCTTCGAATCCTCCTCCGCCTTCTTCGCGTTCAGGGCCGCCGCCTCGGAGGCGTCGATCGCCTCGGCCGCCGCCGCGTGCGCCGCCGCCGCGGAGCCGGAGGACTTCAGATACGCGGCCCAGGCCCCGTCGGATGCGGAACGGGCCCGCTCCGCCGCGCCGTTGGCCACGGTGGCCGCGGCACGGGCGTTCTTCGCCGCCGTGGTCGCGGTGTTCGCCGCGGACCACGCGGCCGCGGCCGCGGACACGGCCTGGTCCGCCGCGGCACGCGCCTCGGTCGCCGCCTGGCGGGCCTCGGTCGCCGACGCGGTGCCCTCGGCCGCGGCTGCCGCCGCTTCGAGCGCCGCCGCGCGGGAGAGCGCGGCGTCCTTGTCCCGGTCGGCCTTCACCGCGGTGTTCCGGGCCGTCTCGGCACGGGACTCCGCCTCCAGCGAGTCCTCCAGGTGCCCGAAGGCGCTCTGCCCGGCGGCCACGGCGCTGCTGCGGGCCGTCGCCGCGACGCCCCGCTGCTCCTGGGCGGCCTGTTCGGCCACACCCGCCTTGTCCCGCTCCGTCTCCGCGGTCGCCCGCGCGGCGGCCGCGTTGGCGCGCTCCAGCTCGGCGACGGCACGCTGCTGCTGTGCCGTGCCCGCTGCGGCCTTGGCCTCCTGCTCCTCCCGTTCCGCGGTGGCCTGGGCCGCCTTGGCGATCTTGAGGTTGGCCTCGGCCTCGGTGGCCTGGCGGTCCGCGCTGTCGGCGGCGGCCTTCGCCTGGGCGGCGGCCTCCTGCGCGGCGATGCGGTGGAACTCGGTCTTCAGCGCGTGGGACTCGGTCTGGGCCAGCGCGAGGAGCGTCTGGGAGGTCGAGACCGTGGCCTTCGCCGCGTTGAACGCCGTCTCCGTCGCCTTCGCGGCGGCGGTGGCGGCGGCGCCCGACGCGCGGGCGACCTGCACCGACTGCTGGGCGTACATCAGGCCGCGGCCGCGCGGGACCTCGGCCGCGTCGGCGATCGCCCACGCGTCCTTCTGCGCGGTCACGGCACGGCCCGCGGCGGCGTTCGCCGCCTCGGCCTGCGTCTTCGACGCGGCCACCAGGGCCTGGATCTTCCCCCGCGCGTCGGCGAGGTCCGCGTTGGCCCGGTCGAACATCGCCTTCTTGGGCTTGAAGATGTTGTCCGGGTCGCGTTCCAGCAGGTCGTGCCAGTACTTCTGCCAGCGCAGGACCTGGTCGGCGCGCCACGCCTGCCCGATGGCCTCCACCATGTTGTCGGCGGCGGCGCGGGTCGCGGCGGCGGCGTCGGCCTCCGCGCGCATGATCAGGGCGCGGGGCGCGGCCTGGCCGGCGTACTCGGCCTCCCACTCCGCGGACGCCTGGGAGGCGACCTCGGACAGGGAGTTGCGCGGGTCGATCGGCTCGGCGTGGTCACAGGCGGACCACGCCTGCTTGAGGTTCTCGACCTCGATGCGGAACTCGGGGGTGCCCTCGGCGACCTTCTTGCCGAGGAAGCCGCCGTGCTTGAGGTAGGAGGCGATGTCGGTGGCGGTGGTGCCGCCCGGGAAACGGGTGTTGGTGGGGTCGGCGTCGCGCAGCATGAGGTCGGCCGACCAGTCGTGCCAGGCGTCCTTGCCGCGGTTCTGCTCGGTGATCTCCCGCGCCTTCGCCAGCGATTCGGTGCTGGGGTTGGTGTGGTCGTCCCAGCCGAGCCTGTTGGCCAGCTGCGCCTGGAACGCGGCGGTGAAGCCGAGGATGTCGGCGCCGAACTTCGGTGCGTGCAGGGTGATGCCGTCGTCGAAGGAGCTCATGGCGTACGGCCGGTTGGCGTCCTCCAGGACCGCTTCGCGGGCCGCGATGGAGTCCCAGTAGGCGTTGCCGGCGGCGCCGTCCTTCTCGCTGGCCTGCCCCAGGGGCATGAACCCGATCCAGCCGACGTCGCCGATCACGGCGGCCAGCTGGTCGTTCGTGCCGGTGAGGCCCTCGATGGCCTTGGCCTTCATCTGTGCGCCGCCCGCGTGCAGGGCGACACCGGCGAGGCAGCGGTTGAGGCGCGGGGTGGAGCGGACGTCCTTGATGACGGCCGTCAGCTCGTGCAGCCGGCGCAGGGCGTTGTCGGCGTCGACGAAGATGCGCCGCACGCCGTCGGAGACCTTCTCGATCGCCTGGGAGAGCGCGGGCATGCGGCCCACGATCACGGCGTTCGACGCGATGTCGACGAGGTCCCAGAGGCAGTCCTCGACGTCGGAGGTGGCCAGGCACTGCTTGACCTTCGCGGCGTCGAGCTGTTCGAAGAGGATCGAGCCGCCGTTGTCGGTGGCCCACTTGACGATGTCGACGGAGACGGCGGCGAGGCCGTCGCGGTAGTCGTCGACGCAGGTCTGGCCGCAGGCGTCGAGGAGGATCTTCTCCTCGCGCTCGCCGAGCACCGGCCAGTTGTTCGCGCCGCCCTCGATCGGGGTGACGCCCTCGGCCAGCGCGTCCTTGTGCGCGGCCTCGTTCTTCTCGCGCTGTTCCTGCTCGGCCTTCTTCGCCGCCTCCTCGGCGGCGGTGGAGTCGCCGTTCGCGTCGGACGCCTTCTCCTCGGCGTCCTTGGCGGCCTTCTCGGCCTCGGCGGCCTTGCGCGCGGCCTCGGCGGACGCCTCGGCCGAACGTCCGGCCTTCTGGTTCGCCTCGGCGGCGTGCCGCTCGGCGTCCGTGGCCTCCCGGTCGGCCCCGGCGGCCTCGCCGGCCACCTCGGTCGCGGTGTTACGGGCGCTCAGGGCGTCGTTGCCGGCCTGCTGGGCGTGTTCGCCTGCGGTCTCGGCCGCGGTCTTCGCGGCCTTCTGCGCCTCCGTCGCCTCGGCGGCGGACGCCTGGGCGCGGGTGACGGCCTCGACGGCGCGGACCGAGTCGGCGGCGGCGCGGGCGGCGGCCTCGGCCGCGAGCTTCGCGTCTCCCTGTGCCTGGCCGGCGGCGGCCTGGGCGTCGGTGGCGGCCTGGTTGGCCTCCGCGGCCTTCGCCTCGGCGGCGGCTGCCTGCTGCTCGGCGATCGTCTTCGACGACTGTCCCACCAGCACCGCGAACGCGGCCGAGGAGTCCTTCTCCTGGTACGGCGTGCCGGCCGAGATCGCCTCGGCGGAGGCGGTGACGGCGGCCTTGGCGCTGTCACGGGCGGCGAGCGCGGCCTGCCCGGCGGCGTAGGCGCGGCCGACGACGGTCGCGGCGGACTTCACCGCCTCGTCGGCGCCGGTCTGCGCGGCGGCGGCCTCCTCCTTCGCCTTGGCGGCGAGTTCGGTGGCGTTCTCCGACGCGGTGGCGGCCAGGTCGGCGCGGAGCGCGGCGTCCTGCGACGCGTCCAGCGCGGTCGCGGCGGCGGCGTGCGCGGACGAGGCCGCGCCCAGGGAGGTGTAGTACGCCTCCCACGCCTTGCTCGCGTTCGCCTCGGCCCGCTCGGCGGCGCCCTCGGCGGTGGTCGCGGCGGACCGTGCGCCGACGGCGGCCGCGGTGGCCTCGTCGGCGGCGGCCTGCGCGGCGGTCGCCGCCGCGGCGGCCTGCGTGGCGGCCGTACGGGCGGCCGTGGCGGCGGCCCGCGTCTCGGCGGCGGCCTCCGAACCCTCGGCGGCCGCCGCGGCGGCCTCCAGGGCGGCGGCGCGGGCGGCGGTGGCCAGCTTGCCCTGAAGCGCCGCGAAGGCCTTCTCCCGGGCGGCCCTGGCCGCCGCGGCCTTCTCGTCGGCGGTCTTCCGCTTGGCCTTCGCCTCGGCGGTCGACGTACCGGCGGCCGTCTCCGCGGACTGGGCCGCGGTCTTCTGCGTACCGGCCCTGCCCTCGGCCTCGGCGGCCTTGGCACGCTCGGCGGCGGCCGTGGCACGGGCGGCGACGGCGGTGGCCTTCTCCGTCTGCGCCTTCGCCCGCTCGCTCGCCGCGGTCTCCGCGGCCGACTTCGCCTTGTCCCGCTTCTGCTCGGCCGTCGTACGGGCCGATCCGGCGGTCTCGGCGGCCTGGGCGGCGGCCGTGGCGTTGGCCACGGCGCTGTCGGCGGCGGCCTTCGCCTGCGCGGCGGCCTCCTCCGCGGCGACCCGGCGGAACTCGGTGTTGATCGCGTGCGAGTCGGTCTGCGCCTTCGCCAGCAGGGCGTCCGCGTCGGCGACCGTCGCGTCGGCGGCCGACTTGGCGGTCCGGGTGGCCTTCGCGGCGGCCGAGGCGGCGGCCGCGGAGGCCCGCGTCACCTGCATCGACTGCTGCGCGTACATCAGGCCACGGCCGCGCGGCACCTTCGCGGTGTCGGCGACGGCCCAGGCCTCCTGCTGCGCCGTCGCGGCGCGCTCCACCGCCGCGGCGGCCGCGGCGGCGTGGGCGTCGGCCGAGGTCGCGCGGGCCGCCGCCTCGGTGCGGGCGGCGGCGAGATCGGCCGTCGCCTTGTCGTAGAAGGCCTGGTCGGGCTTCTCGAAGATGGTGTCGGGGTCGTTGGCGAGCACGTCCTGCCAGTGCTTGCGCCAGATGAGGATCTGCTCGGCGATCCACGCCTGCCGGATCGCCTCGATCATGTCCTCGGTGGCGAGCCGGGTCGCCTCCGAGGCGTCGGCCTCCGCCTGGATGATCGTGGCCCGCTGCGCCGCCTGGCCCGCGTACTCCTGCTCCCACTCGACCATCGCGGTGATCACGGGGCCGTTCAGCCGGCGGCGGGGGTCGATCGGGTTCTGGTGGTCGCAGGCGGCCCACGCCTGCTTCAGGTCCTCGACCTCGACCCGGTACTCGGGCGAGTCCTTGACCGGCTCCGCCGCGGCATAGCCGCCGCGCCGCAGGTAGGAGGCGATGTCGCTGGAGGTCGTGCCGCGTGACCATTCCCAGCCGACGTCCTGGAGCATGGAGTCGGCGGCGAAGTCGTCCCAGTCGTCCTTGCCGCGGTTCTCCTCGGTGAGGGCGCGGGCCTTCTCGACGGCCTCCGCGCTGGCCCGGCTCCCGCCGTCCTTGCCGAGCGGCACCGCGAGCTGGACCTTCGACAGGGCGGTGAAGTAGCTGACGTCCGCGCCAAATTCGGGCGCGTGCCAGTCCATGCCCTCGTTGTTCCAGGCGGACTGGACATAGGGCTTGTTCGCCGCGTTGAGTTCCTCGGTGCGCTTGGCGAAGGCGTCGATGTACGCCTGTGCGGTCTCGCCGTCGGCGTCCTTGGCCTGTCCGAGGGGGCCGAAGCCGATCCAGCCGATGCTGCCGACGGCCGTGCGGAGCTCTTCGTCGGTGCCGGTGAGCGCCCCGATCGCCGTGTTCTTCAGCTGCGGACCGCCGACGTGGAGGGCCACGCCGGTGACGCAGCGGTCCAGTCGGCGCTGCTCGCCGATGCTGTTGCGGTAGAGCCCCTGGTCCTCTTCCGGCGGCGTGTCCGCCAGGGCGGGGGCGCCCTGGATGACGCCCGCGAGGACGGCGGTCGCCGTGGCGAGCGCCGTGAAGCCGGTGGCCCTGGTGAGGGCCGCCCTTATGCGACGCCGGCGTCTGCCGACGTCCCTGAGCAAAGACATTCGCGTGCCTGACAATCTTCTCGATCGCTCGGCAGACGAAATTCGCGGGCATGCCAAAGGGGCGGCCCTGTTCGGCCGCACGTAACACGAAAACCGCACCGAAGCGGCCGCCCCACCCCTGGAACTCCGCTGCCGCTTACCCCGCGACGATGTCACGTCGACCCTCCCGCAGGAAGATCAAATAATCTTCGCCTAGCAACACCGAGGGCCCCATAGGGGAGCAAAACCAACCCCCGCTTGATCATTTTGTTACCACCCGTAAGGGGCCTCCGAGCAGGCAGTTCACCTCGGACGGAGGACCTTGCGCCTCACAATCGAGCAAAATATCCCTTGCCGCACATATCACCCCCGCCGACATCCAAACGTGATCCGGCCGCTCCCCCTCCGCCGCTAGGATCATTTCGTTTACGGTCCGCCCGCAAATGAGCATCCCCGGAAAGAACCAAGAAAATGAGACTGCGCAGGGCCCTCCTGATCGCCTCCGCAATACCCGCCCTTTTCCTGACGACCGCGTGCAGCGGCGGGCCGGCGGA
This sequence comes from Streptomyces filamentosus, assembly GCF_014654895.1. Taxonomy (GTDB): domain Bacteria; phylum Actinomycetota; class Actinomycetes; order Streptomycetales; family Streptomycetaceae; genus Streptomyces; species Streptomyces filamentosus. Next base: position 2,288,405 of record NZ_BNBE01000001.1, read on the forward strand.
TTCCGAGGGAAAGAAGCCGGAGCCCTCCCGGAAGAGCACGCAGAGCGCCCAGGAGAAGGAGTCCGCCGAGGCGAAGCGGCTCGGCACGCTCGACACTCCCGCCCTGGAGGAGGTCGTCCTCACCGGCACGGTCGCCGGCATGGAGGCGAAGAAGATCGCCAAGGCGGAGGTCGAGGCCGGCCGGGACATGGACGCCGACCGGAAGGAGTGCCGGCCGCTGGCCAGCATGATCGGCGGCTTCACCCACATCACGCCGGTCGCCACCGCCCACCGCTCCCTGCAGAGCGCGAAGGCCACCGAGGCCACCGTCGGCTCCATGTGGCTCGCCTCCCACTCCGAGCAGAACGCCACCCGCGTCATGGACGAGCTCGGTGCCGCGGTCACCGCCTGCCCCAAGGGCTTCAAGACCCTCGGCCTCACCTACGGCAAGGTCGAGAAGCTGCCCGCGCCCGAGCTCGGCGCCCAGGCCGTCGCGTACCGGATCACCGGCGACATCGGCAAGCAGAAGGTCCCCATGACGTACACCGTCGTCCGCGAAGGCGGCGTCATCGCCGCCTTCTACGGCGTCAACATGCTCGACCCCGAGAACGCGGCGATCCCCGAAGCGGTCGTGAAGGCCCAGCTCGACCGCCTCTGAACCCACCCCGGGACGAAAGGGTTCCCCCGGTGCGCGGAGCACCGGGGCCGCCCGCCGGACAGCGAGGGGCGTCTCGCATCGCGAGAAGGGCCGCCCCCGGCGGAATGACAGGGACGAATCACCCGTTGGGACATGTCATGCCGTCTCCCTCTCCCGAGCCCGTCCCCACGCCCGCCCCCACCCCCGCGTCCTCCCCCCGGATGCCCCTGGCCGTCTACATCCTCGGCCTCTCCGTCTTCGCGCTCGGCACGAGCGAGTTCATGCTCTCCGGCCTCGTGCAGCCCATCGCGGAGGACATGGACGTCACCATCCCGCAGGCGGGACTGCTCATCTCCGCCTTCGCCATCGGGATGGTCGTCGGTGCGCCGCTGCTCGCCGTGGCGACCCTCCGGCTGCCCCGCAAGACGACGCTGATCGCCCTGATCACCGTCTTCGGCCTCGGCCAGGTGGCGGGCGCGCTCGCCCCGAACTACGCGGTCCTCTTCGCGTCCCGCGTGGTCAGCGCGCTCGCCTGCGCGGGCTTCTGGGCGGTCGGCGCGGCCGTCGCCATCGCGATGGTGCCGCAGACCTCCCGGGCCCGCGCCATGGCGGTCATGATCGGCGGGCTCTCCATAGCCAACGTCCTCGGCGTGCCCGCGGGCGCCTTCCTCGGCGAGCACCTCGGCTGGCGCTCGGCGTTCTGGGCGGTCGGCGCGGCCTCCGCGATCGCCCTCGTCGGCGTGGTGACCCGCATCCCGCACATCCCCCGGCCCGAGACGAAGCCCCGGCTCCGCGAGGAGCTGGCGATCTACCGCGACCGCCAGGTGCTCCTGTCGATCGTGGTCACCGCGCTCGCCGCGGGCGGCGTCTTCTGCGCCTTCTCCTACCTGGCGCCGCTCCTCACCGACGTCTCCGGCCTGGACAAGACCTGGGTCTCGGCGGTCCTGGCCCTCTTCGGCATCGGCGCCCTGGTCGGCACGGCGATCGGCGGCCGGGTCGCCGACGCCCACCTCTTCGGCGTCCTCCTCACCGGCATCACGGCCTCGACGGTCTTCCTGGCGGCCCTCGCCCTCCTGGCCTCCTCGCCCGTGGCGACGACCGTCCTGGCCTTCCTCCTCGGCGTCTCCGCCTTCTACACGGCCCCCGCGCTCAACGCCCGCATGTTCAACGTCGCGGGCGCAGCCCCCACCCTCGCGGGCGCCACCACCACCGCCGCCTTCAACCTCGGCAACACCGGCGGCCCCTGGCTCGGCGGCACCGTCATCGACGCCGGCCTCGGCTACGCCTCCCCCGCCTGGGCGGGCGCCGCCATGACCCTCCTGGCCCTCGCCACCGCCGCCGTGGCCCTCCGCCTCACCCGCACCGCCAGGTCCCGCGTCGTGATCGGCGCCCAGGCCGCCCCGGCGGACCGGAAGGCGTACGACCACCAGGGCTGACCCGGGCCCTATCCCTGTGCCGCCCGGCCCTTCGGGCGGCGCAGGCCCGCCTCGGTGAGGCGGCGGAGGAGCTCCTTGGAACCGACCTCGACCGCGCCCGCGTCGACGGCCTTCCCGTACCAGTCGGAGGGGATGTCGTAGTGGTCGCGGTCGAAGCCGCGGGCGGGGGCGCCGAGGGCGGCGGCGAAGGCGTGGAGCTCCTCGAAGGAGACGTCGCTGACCAGGTGGGACCACATGCGGCCGTGCCCCGGCCAGGTCGGGGGGTCGATGTAGAGGGTCACCGGCGGAGCCCCGTACCGCCGGGCGCCCGGCGCCTCCGGGAGCTCACGTCAGGCCGCCGACCGGGGCCACCACCACGCCCTGCTCGCCGCAGACCCAGTGGGGGTCGGGGCCGAGCTCGGGCTCGACGTCGAGGGCGTGCGGGTCGCCGGAGGAGCAGACGGGGCAGAGGGGCCAGCGGCCGTACTGCTCCAGGAGGGCGTCCTGGACGTCCTGGGCGACGAGTCCGGAGACGTACGCCACACCCTCGGGCCACTGCTCCACCCACCAGCGGCGGTGGGCCACCGACTCCTCGACCATCGACACGACCTGGGCGGCGGCCACGTCACGCGCCGCGAGGTCGGCCAGCACCAGTGCGCGAGCGGCGTGGAGCGCCTGCTCCACGGGGTCGATGTCGTCCATGGGGTTCATTGTCCCCCGGCCGGAGGGGAAAGGACGAAGACGTCCTCCCCGGCCGGAGGGGAAAGACGAAGGCGTCCTCCCGGGCCGGGGAGGAACCGCAGACGCCCTGCCCCGGCGAAGGGGAAAGGGGACGGGACGCAGACGCCCTCCGGAGCGGGCGTCGAGGACCAAGGTCCCCTCCCGATCCGGGACGTACGGGCTCTTGTCCGCGCGTCCCTCTGAAAGTATCTTTCAAGCGTGACCAATGACGTGAAGGAAACTTTCAGCGGCGAGGCGCCCCCCGCACCGGCCGCCCTCGCCGCCAAGGTGCGCACCCTCGCCCCCTCCATGACCCGCTCCATGCAGCGGGTCGCCGAGGCCGTCGCCGGGGACCCCGCCGGCTGCGCCGCCCTCACGGTCACCGGCCTCGCCGAACTGACCGGCACCAGCGAGGCCACCGTCGTCCGCACGGCCCGCCTCCTCGGCTACCCCGGCTACCGCGACCTCAGGCTCGCGCTCGCCGGGCTCGCCGCCCAGCAGCAGTCCGGCCGGGCGCCCGCCGTCACCGCCGACATCGCCGTCGACGACCCGGTCGCCGACGTCGTCGCCAAGCTCGCCCACGACGAGCGGCAGACCCTCGCCGACACCGCCGCCGGGCTCGACACCGTGCAGCTCGGCGCCGTCGCCGCGGCCTGCGCGACCGCCCGCCGGATCGACGTGTACGGGGTCGGCGCCTCCGGCCTCGTCGCCCAGGACCTCGTGCAGAAGCTGCTGCGGATCGGGCTCGTCGCCCACGCCCACAGCGACCCGCACCTCGCCGTCACCAACGCCGTCCAGCTCCGCTCCGGCGACGTCGCCCTCGCGATCACCCACTCGGGCTCGACCGGCGACGTCATAGAACCCCTCCGGGTCGCCTTCGAGCACGGCGCGACGACGGTCGCGGTCACCGGCCGCCCGGACGGCCCGGTCAGCCAGTACGCCGACCACGTGCTGACCACCTCCACCGCCCGCGAGAGCGAGCTCAGACCGGCCGCCATGTCGTCCCGCACCAGTCAACTCCTGGTCGTGGACTGCCTGTTCACCTGCGTCACGCAGCGCACGTACGAGACCGCGGCCCCTGCCCTCGCGGCCTCGTACGAAGCCCTGGCGCACCGCCACTCCCCCCGGACCACCAACCGCTGAACCCGGCCCCACCGACCACCGCACCCGACCCCACTGACTCCACCGACCCCGTCGACCAGGAAGAAAGCAGCCCGCCGTGTCCACCACGTACTCCGAACTCCGCGCCCAGCTGGCCACCCTCACCACCGAGGCGTTCCGCCCCGAACTGGCCGAGATCGACCGGCTGTCCACCCTGGAGATCGCCCGCATCATGAACGGCGAGGACCAGTCCGTCCCCGCCGCCGTGGCCCGCGCGCTCCCCGCCATCGCCGCCGCCATCGACGCCACCGCCGAGCGGATGGCCCGCGGCGGGCGCCTGGTCTACCTGGGCGCCGGCACCGCCGGGCGGCTCGGCGTCCTCGACGCCAGCGAGTGCCCGCCCACCTTCAACACCGACCCCTCGCAGGTCGTCGGCCTGATCGCGGGCGGCCCCTCCGCCATGATCCAGGCCGTCGAGGGCGCCGAGGACTCCAAGGAGCTGGCCGCCGCCGACCTGGACGCGCTGGGCGTCGGCCCCGACGACACGGTCGTCGGCGTCTCCGCCTCCGGCCGCACCCCGTACGCCATCGGCGCGGTCGAGCACGCCCGGACCCTCGGCGCGCTCACCATCGGCCTCTCCTGCAACGCGGACAGCGCGCTGGCGGCAGCCGCCGAGCACGGCATCGAGGTCGTCCCCGGGCCCGAACTCCTCACCGGGTCGACCCGGTTGAAGGCGGGCACGGCGCAGAAGCTCGTCCTCAACATGCTCTCGACGATCACCATGATCCGGCTCGGCAAGACCTACGGGAACCTCATGGTCGACGTCCGCGCCTCGAACGAGAAGCTCCGGGCCCGCTCGCGGCGCATCGTCGCGCTCGCGACCGGCGCCCCCGACGAGCAGATCGAGGCCGCCCTCACCGCCGCCGAGGGGGAGGTGAAGAACGCCATCCTGATCATCCTGGCCGACGTCGACGCCGCAACCGCGGCGCAGCGCCTGAAGGACTCCGGCGGCCACCTGCGCGCAGCGCTGCACGCGACCGCCTGAGCCCCCACAGACGCGTCCGCCCGAGCCCCACGCACGCGTCCGCCCGAGCCGCCCCGCGCGCGACCTCCCGAGCCGCCCGCGCGCAACCGTCCGAGCCACCCCGCACGCGACCACCAGGCCCGGCCCGCCCCCGACCCCCGACCCTCCGGCCCGGCCCGCACGCTCCTCCCCCACCCCCGCACCGAAGGCACCACCGCACCATGAGCACAGACGACAAGAACCGCGCCACAGCCGCCGCGATCCTCCCCCTCGTCGGCGGCGCCGGGAACATCACCTCCGTGGCCCACTGCATGACCCGCCTCCGGCTGGGTCTGCGCGACCGCTCACTCGTCCAGGACGAGGCCCTGAAGGCCCTGCCGTCCGTGATGGGCGTGGTGGAGGACGACACGTACCAGATCGTCCTGGGCCCCGGCACGGTCGCCCGCGTCACCCCCGAGTTCGAGGCCCTGGTGGCCGAGGGGGCGGCCGAGCGGCCGCAGCACACGCCGACCGCGGAGGAGCTCGCCGACAAGGGCGCCGCCATCAAGGCCGCGCAGAAGCAGAAGAACGCGACGCCGTTCAAGCTCTTCCTGCGGAAGATCGCGAACATCTTCGTGCCGCTGATCCCCGCCCTCATCGGCTGCGGCATCATCGCCGGCCTCAACGGCCTGCTGATCAACCTCGGCTGGCTGCCCGGCGTCACCCCCGCCCTCGCCGCCATCGCGAGCGGCTTCATGGCCCTCATCGCGGTCTTCGTCGGCTACAACACGGCCAAGGAGTTCGGCGGCACCCCGATCCTCGGCGGCGCGGTCGCCTCCATCATCGTCTTCGCGGGCGTCGCCAAGATCGAGGTCTTCGGCCAGACGCTCTCGCCCGGCCAGGGCGGCGTCCTCGGCGCGCTCGGCGCGGCCGTCCTCGCGGTGTACGTGGAGAAGTGGTGCCGCCGCTGGGTCCCGGAGTCCCTGGACGTGCTGGTCACCCCCACCCTCACCGTCCTCGTCTCCGGCCTCGTCACCGTCTACGGCCTGATGTTCGTCGCGGGCGAGGTCTCGCAGGGCATCGGCGACTTCGCCAACTGGCTCCTGGAGCACGCGGGCGCCGGCGCCGGCTTCCTCCTCGGCGGCCTGTTCCTGCCGCTGGTGATGCTGGGCCTGCACCAGGCGCTCATCCCGATCCACACCACCCTCATCGAGCAGCAGGGCTACACCGTCCTCCTCCCCATCCTGGCGATGGCGGGCGCGGGCCAGGTCGGCGCGGCGATGGCCGTCTACCTGAAGCTGCCCCGCAACGGCTCCATCCGCCGCACGATCAAGTCCGCCCTCCCGGCCGGTTTCCTCGGCGTCGGCGAGCCGCTGATCTACGGCGTCTCCCTCCCGCTGGGCCGCCCCTTCGTCACGGCCTGCGTCGGCGGCGCGTTCGGCGGCGGCTTCGTCGGCCTCTTCTCGATGCTGGGCGACAAGGTCGGCTCCACCGCCATCGGCCCGTCCGGCTGGGCGCTCTTCCCGCTCCTCGACGGCAACAAGGGCCTCGGCACCACGATCGCGATCTACGCGGGCGGCCTGCTCGTCGGCTACCTCGTCGGCTTCGTCGCCACCTACTTCTGGGGCTTCAGCCGCTCGATGATCGAGGAGTTCGACACCGACCCGGAGGCGGCCGCCGCCCCGCCCGCCGCCACCGGCCCCACCCCGCCGACCGGCACCACCACCCCCGACCCGGAACCCGTGAAGGTCTGACCCCCGCCCCGGACGAGAACCTTCCCGTACGGCTCCGAAGGACGAGGCCCCGGCCCCGCGCACCGAGCGCGGACCCGGGGCCCTTCGTCACTCCGGCCGCCCGTCCGGGGAGGGCTTCCCCGGCGGGTGGGCCGTCCCGTCGAGGACGACGCCGACGACGCTCGACACCGGCAGCAGCCCCCAGAAGCGGGAGTCCGTGCTGAAGGCCGGGTTGTCGCCGAGCAGCGCCACGCGCCCCGGGGGGACGAGCGTCCCCGCCGGCACCCCGGCCGCCCCGCACACCTCCGGCGGCACCGGCTCGCCCGCCAGCGCGGCGATCCGCTTCACCACCAGCGGCGGCCGGACGGTCCCGTCCCGGCGGGGCCGCACGAGCCCCTCCGGCGGAGCTACGACGACGATCCGGCCGGTGCGGAGCCGAGCCGCGCCGCGGACGACGAGGACCCGCTGACCGTCCCGCAGCGCGGGCATCATGCTCGGGCCGTCGATCCGCAGCCGGGACAGGAAGTACCGCAGCAGGAGGAGGGCCAGGACGGGCCCGGCGACCGCGCCGAGGAACACGTACACGTCACCACCCCCCTCGCGGGCCGGGGCCCGGGACGGCGGACGCGGGGACGGAGCCGGGCACCGGCACGGCCCCCGCAGCGGGTTCCTCCGGGCGGTAGCCGTCCGCCTGGAGTTCGAACAGTTCGGCGTACCGGCCGCCCCGCTCCATCAGCTCCCGGTGCGTGCCCTCCTCGACGATCCGGCCGTCGCCGAGGACGACGATGCGGCCGGCGTCCCGGACGGCGCCGAGGCGGTGCGAGATCACCACGCCCGTCGCGCCGCGCCGCAGCGTGCGGAGGCTGTCGTGGATCTCCTTCTCGGCCTCCGCGTCGAGCCCGGCGCTGGGCTCGTCGAGGATCATCAGGTCGGCGTCGGAGCGCATGAACGCCCGTGCCACCGCGACCCGTTGCCACTCCCCGCCGGAGAGCGACTGGCCGGCGAACGAGGGGCCTCCGGCGCCGGGGAAGCCGCCCTGCTCGCCCTCCGGGACGAAGATCCGGCTGAGCAGGGTGGAGTAGCCGGCGGGCAGGCGGGAGAGCCGGTCGTGGATGCCGGCCGCCCGGGCCGCCGCGGTGACCGCCTCGGGGTCGGCGGCGCGGTCGAGCCGCCCGAGGCCGACGTTCTCGCTCGCGGTGAGGTCGTAGCGGCCGTAGTCCTGGAAGACGACGCCGATCCGCCGCCGCAGTTCGTCCGGGGCGAAGGCCCGCAGGTCGGTGCCGTCCCACAGGATGCGGCCGACGGTCGGGTCGTACAGCCGGCACAGCAGCTTCACGAGGGTGGTCTTGCCCGCGCCGTTCAGCCCGACGAGCGCGGTCGTCGTGCCGGCGGACAGCGTCAGGTCGACGCCGCGCAGCACCCACGGCGAGGTGTCGTCGTAGCGGAACCAGACGTTCTCGAAGGTGATCGAGGACCGCAGCGGCCGGGGTTCCTCCGCGGGTCCGTCGAGCTGCTTCAGGTCGGGGGCCATGTCGCGCAGCGCCCGGTAGGAGACGAAGGTGAGCAGTGCCTGGTAGGCGTTGCTGCCGGTGCTCGCGAGCTGGCCGACGCCGGTCTGGATGGCGGCGGTCGCGGCGAGGAAGACGGAGACGTCGCCGACGGACAGCGTCCCCTCGCCGACCGCCCGGACGACCCAGACGAGCCCCGCGCCGTACACCGCGACGCCGAGGACGGACGGCGGAACCCCCCTGAGGAGGTTGCGGAGTTCGGTGCGCCGCTCGGTCTCGGACGCGGCGGCCAGCTCGGCCCGCGCCCGGTCCTTGAAGTGGTCCTGGAGGCCGAAGAGCCGGATCTCCTTCACCGCGTCGGTGTCGGTGAGCAGGCTCGCGTAGAAGAGCCGGCGGCGGCTGCTCGCCACGATGTCGCGGATGACGGCGGCCCGTCGGCGGCCGGCGGTGAGCTGGGTGCGGAAGGTCGGCAGCGCCATGACGACGGTGAGCGCGCCGAGCCACGGGTTGAGCACGCACACCGTGATCAGGAAGCCGAGGAAGGTCACCAGCGCCTGCACGCCGCCGACGAAGGAGCCGATCAGCATGCCGGGGGCGGAGGACCCGGCCTCCTGGGCGAGCCGCAGCTCGTCCTGGAAGGCCGGGTCCTCGAAGTGCCGCAGTCCGGGAAGCCGGTTGACCCCCTCGAACAGCTCGTCCTGGACCCGGAGCTGGACCCGGCGGGCGTGCTGCTCGCGGAGGAAGTCGGTGACGGCGGGGACGAGCGCGATGCCGAGGCTCACCGCGACCAGGAGGACGGCGACGCGGACGAGGTCGTCGGTGGGCCGGTGCCGGGTGATCGCGTCGAAGAGCTCGCGGACGAGGAGCGCGGCGGCGGCGGGCAGCAGCCCGGCGACGACGCTCCCCGCCAGGTAGAGCAGGAGCGCGCCCCGCCCGGACCGCCAGGCGAGCCCGGCGGCGGTCCGCCCGGCCCGCACCACGTCGGCGGACGGCCTCAGCGACCTCGGCGGCTTGGCCGGCTTCGGCGGCTTGGCCGGCTTCGGCGGCTTCATCAGGAGGCGGCGGCCGTCGTCGGGACGGGGCCCGCGACCTGGCCGCGGTCGTGCACGCGCCCCTCCGCGTCGACGTCGAGGTAGCTCGGCCAGCGGACGATCCCGAAGGAGGCCGAGGCCCCCTCGGAACCGGCGGCCTCGGTGACGACGCGGGCGACCGGGTCGAGCAGGTCGATCATCCGCTGCCGCTCGGGGCCGCCGCCCTTGAGGAAGACGAGGACATGATCCCGGCCACCGGGGTGATCCTTGGCCATCGCGGCGAATTCCGGCGCCTGCTCGATGCAGGGGCCGCAGGTCGTGGAGAGGAATCCGACGACGGATCCGTTGGCGACGGAATCGCGGTCGATCTCCTCTCCGGAATGCGTGCGCGTCCGGAATTCGGGGACGGGAGAACCGTCCGGGAGTTTGTTCTCCGGCGCGTCCGAGACGTATTCGCCGGAATTACCGGAGGAAGCGGAGGTGCGGCGCGCGAGCGCGAGCAGGAGGAAGAGGTTGAAGACGGAGAGACAGCCGATCAGCACGACGGCGGCGACAAGCATGGAAAGGGCCTCGCTTGGATTCTCGGCGGATTCAGGGGACCCGCCGGCTGGTTCCGCGGGTGGCGTCGCTCCCGCCGGCTCCGGAGAAGACGTCGGCGAGCAGGTCCGTGGAGACGACGAGCGCGCTCACGCAGACCGCGCCGAGGAGACCGACGAGGGCTCCGGCGGGGTCGAGCGGGCCGGGCACCGGCACGGACACCGGCCCGTCCGGCCCGAGGGCGGCGGCGCAGCCCGCGGCGGTCGCCGCCAGGAGGACGGCGTTGCGGACGAGGTGGGCGGGGCCGACCCGGGTGCGGGTGGCGCCGAAGCAGGAGCAGGAGGTGTCGATCTTCCGGCGGAGGACCGACACGAGGGCCGCGGTGAAGACCGCGACCAGACCGAAGGAGAGGACGAAGGCCCAGGCCGTGAGCGCCGGCACCCAGACGGCGGCGGCCAGGGCCGCCTCCAGGAGCGGCACCGCCGCGGTGACCGTGCCCACCGCCCGCCCCGGCACCACCCGCATCTCCACGACGGAGGCGCGGAACTCGCCGGGCGCGCGCAGCTTCCCCAGCGCGGAGGCGGCGAAGACGACGGTCACGACGCACCGCAGGGCCAGCACGAGGGAAGCACCGGCCGCGGGGTCCCAGGACAGCGGTCCCCCCAACAAGGAATCGTTCATTCTCCTACCTCCGCTCCCGGGGAGGGTGCCCCCTCCGGGGCCGCGACGCGGCCCCGGAGGAAGCACCGGCCTGCACTGCGCGTCAGCAGTCGCCCGGGTAGGACTTGGTGACGCAGGACGGCGCCACCGCGCAGTTCCAGGAACAGCAGACGCGGACGTAGAGCGTGGAGCCGGAGCACCAGCTGCTGCCGCCCGCGGGGCAGGCGCAGTACGCCTCGGCGCTCTCCTCGCGGAGAACACGACCGAGAACTCGGTCCGCCATGCCGACAATTGCCTTGACCATTTGATCCCCCACATAAGTGAAGACGGATTTTCGGGTCGTGCAACGTTCACGAGACTCGCGTGCCGCAACCTACCCGGCCCCCGGAATAAATGTCTAGACCAACCGCGATCTTCCTTGCGAACCCCTCCCCGCCCCCAGGAACACCGCATTCCGCATGCACGTGCAGATGGCTGAAAACAAACCCCTGTCGCGTCCGCTCCGGCCCTCTTAAACTCCCCCCGTGGACCACGAGAGGGCGCGCGAGCGCGTGACGACGGGACCCCGCGGCTTCCGTTAGCCCGCCGGGACCTCCCCGGCGGTGACCGACGGACGGAGCCCTCCGTGACCCGCACCGCCCACCACCTCCGCCTCCCCCGCCACGACACGTGGGGCACACCGGGCGGGGGACCTCTGCGCACCGTCGTCCTGTACGACCTCCGGTACAGCGCCCGCGTCCTCGCCGAGGCCGCCGAAGCCGGCCGCCGCCCCCGCCCGCGGCGCGTCCGCCGCCGCGTGGCCGTCCACTGGCTGCCCCGCCACGGCAAGGACACCAACCTGGCCGTGGCGGCCAACCTGGAGGAACGCCGGGCCCGCCAGGCCCTCCGCGCCCGCCTCACCGCCCTGCGCCACGCGCTCGACGCGGCCGGAATCACCGACGCGGCCGACTCCGTCGACATCCCGCCCGCCCGGCACCGCCGGGGCGTGCTCTGGATCTCCTGACACTCCTGGCCCCGCCCCGGCCCGGCCCTCCGCCTCCGCCCCTGTCCCTAGACTCCGCAGACATGACGACCAAGCACAGCACCGGCTCCGACCGTCACGACCTCGCCGCCGTCGCCGCGGACCTCGCCCCCACCGGGGTCCTGCGGGCCTCCGTCAACCTGGGGAACCCGGTCCTGGCGCAGGGCACGCCGGAGGAGCCCGGCGGGGTCACGGTGGACCTGGCGCGGGAGATCGGGCGGCGGCTCGCGCTGCCCGTCGAGACGCTCTGCTTCGACGCGGCCCGCAAGTCGTTCGAGGCGATGGCGGAAGGCCGCGCCGACCTGTGCTTCCTCGCCGTCGACCCGGCGCGCGAGAAGGAGGTCGCCTTCACCGCGCCGTACGTCGTCATCGAGGGCGTGTACGCGGTCCCCCGCGACTCGGCGCTCGTCACCGTCGAGGACGTCGACGCGCCCGGCGTGCGCATCGGGGTCAAGCAGGGCTCGGCGTACGACCTCCACCTCACCCGCACCCTCGCGCACGCCACCGTCGTCCGGGGCGCGGAAGGCGTCGACGTCTTCCGCACCCTGGACCTGGAGGCCGGCGCGGGCATCCGGCAGCCCATGGCCGCCTACGTCGCCGCGCATCCCGAAGTCCGGCTGATCGACGGCCGGTTCATGGAGATCCGCCAGGCGGTGGGCACGACGACGAGCCGGACGCCGGCGACGCTGGCCTACCTGGACGCCCTCCTGACGGAGCTGAAGCGCGAGGGCTTCGTGTCGGAGGCCCTCCGCGCCTCGCACCAGGATCCGGCCCTGGTCGCCCCGTAGGACTCCGCTACCTCTTCCCCCACAGCTCCAGCAGTTCGGCCTCCTTGGCGGCGCCGAGCCCGGCCCGCCGCTCCCGCCCGAGCCCCTGCTCGCGCTCCCACGCGAGCGTGTCGGTGATCAGCTCCTCGCGGGAGCGGTGGCGCAGGCCCGCCGCGAGGGCGGCCTCGCCGGAGCGTGCCTGGAAGCCGCCCCAGCCCTCGGCGACGATCCACAGCGGCAGCGAGTCCTCCCCCATGAACTCCTCCACCCCCTGCTCCAGCAGCCAGGCCGACTCCACCGGCACCACCGCGCCGGTGTGCCCGCCGATCTCCCGCGACAGCCCGATCCACTCCCCGAGCGTCACCTGCGGCCCGACCGCGTCGTAGACGCCCGTCGCCCCCTTCTCCGCGGAGTCGAGGATCCAGTCGACGAGGTCCCGCACGTCGACCACCCGCGTCGGCATCAGCGCCTCGTCCGGCACGAGCAGCGCCCCCCGCGGCTCCCGCGCCGACCGGGCCACCCAGTACCCGCTCCGCCCGCTGGCGTCCCCGGGCCCCCCGATGAGCCCCGCGCGGGCGACCAACAGCCGCTCCCCCACGGCCCGCTGGGAGGCGATCTCGCAGGCGACCTTGGCCTCCCCGTACAACTCCCTTCCCACCTCGCCGAGTTCGGTGGGCTCCAGCAGCGCGGCGGACTCGTCGCCGCCCGTCTCGGCGTGCGAGGCGTACACGTTCCCCGAGGACACGTACGTCCAGTGCCGGGCCTTCCCGCCCAGCGCCTCCAGCGCCCCCTTCACGAAGGCGGGCTGCCACGACACCTCGACGACGGCGTCCCACTCCCGCCCCGCCACACCGTCATAGGCCCCCGGCTCCCGCCGGTCGGCCACCACCAGCTCGGCCCCCTCGGCGCCCCCGCCGCTCTCCCCCCGCGCCAGACACGTCACCGCGTGCCCCCGCGCCAGAGCCCGCCGGGAAACCTCGCGCCCGACCCACGCCGTCCCACCCAGCACCAGAATGTCCATGCGGCCCAGTGGACCACCGCGAACCCCGGAAACGGGCCGGGGTTCGCCGTGGGCGGAGCCCGCGTGAGCGGGCCGGGTCCGGTCAGCCCGGCAGGCCGCACGGCGTGCGCAGGCCGTCGGTCACCAGGGCACCTCTCCCTCGTCGTCGAAGAAGCGACCGGTCGGCCCGTCGCCGTCCACGGTGGCCAGCCGGATCGCGGCGGCCGCGCCCTGCCGGGGAGTGCGCACCCCCCGGAAGCCGTTCAGGTCGGTCGCCGTGTAGCCGGGGCAGACGGCGTTGACCAGGATGTGCGTGCCGGCCAGTTCCTTGGCGTACTGCACGGTGACGGCGTTGAGGAACGTCTTCGACGGGGCGTACCCGACGGCGATGGGGCCCGTCTCGGCGCCGGGCGTGGTCTGGAGGCCGAGGGAGCCCACGCGGCTGGAGACGTTCACGATCCGCGGCGCGGGCGAGCGGCGCAGCAGCGGCAGCAGGGCGTTGGTGACGCGGATGACGCCGATCAAGTTGGTCTCCACGGCCGCCCGTACCCGGTCGACGTCGACCGTGGTGGGCTCCTGCGGTGCGCCGCCGGTGATGCCGGCGTTGTTGACGAGCGCGTCCAGCCGCCCGGTCCGCTCCTCGATCAGCCGGGCCGCCGCCGTCACGCTCGCGTCGTCGGTCACGTCCAGCGGCACGCCGAACACGTCGGCGCCGGCCGCGCGGAGCCCGTCCACGGCGGCCTCGCGCCGTTCCTCGTTCCGCGCGCCTACCCCGACCGTCCAGCCGAGGGCGCCGAGCCCGGCGGCGATCTCGTACCCGATGCCCTTGTTGGCCCCGGTCACCAGCGCGACCTTGGGGTGGTTCACGATGTTCGTCTCAGTCATGGCACCGATGCTTCTCCCCCGCCGGGCGGGGCGTCCAAGACCGGCTGGGTGGGCGGCGATACCGCCCGGGTATCGCTCCTGGTCAGGCCGATTAGGCTGGCGGGGTGGAGACACGTGAGCTGCGGTACTTCGTCGCGGTCGCCGAGGAGCTGCACTTCGGCCGGGCCGCGCAACGGCTCGGCATCGCCCAGCCCCCGCTGTCACGGGCGATCGCCGGGCTCGAACGGCGCCTGGGCGCCCCCCTGCTGGAGCGCGGCAGCCGGGGCGTCGCCCTGACCGGTTCCGGAGCGGTGCTGCTGCGGGAGGCGCGGGCGGTGCTGGACGCCGTCGAGGCCGCGGAACGGCGCACCCGCCGGGCCGCGCTCGCCGCGACGGGCAGCCCCGCCGTGGTCCTGGCCGCGAAGGCCGGCGCCTCCGGCGAACTGCTGGCCGAACTCCTCGACGCCTACGCCGCCGAACCCGGCGCCGTCGCCGTCGACGTCGTGCTGTGCGGGCCGGGCGAACAAGGTTGCGGTGCTGCGCACCGGCCGGGCCGACGTGGCCCTGCTGCACCGGCCCTTCGACGACACGGCCGGCTTCGACACCGAGGACCTGCACTCCGAGGGGCAGATCGCGATCCTTCCTGCGCGCCACCCCCTCGGCACCCGACCCCACCTGCGGCTCGCCGAGGTCACCGCCGTTCCCGACCTGCCCCTGCCCCGCTGGCCCCGTCCCGACGGCACCTTCCCGGACGGACCCGGACCGCAGGTGCGCGACCACACACAGCTCACCCAGCTCATCGCCCTCGGCCGCGCCTGCGCGATCGTCCCCGAGTCGGGCCGCACCGGCCTGCGCGAGGGCCTCACCGCCGTCCCGGTCATTGACGCCCCCCGCGTCACCACGGTCATCGCCTGGCCCCCGCACAGCCGCTCGACGGCGGTCGCGGGACTGGTCCGCGCGGCCACCGCTCTGTGACCGACGGGGTGAACCCCGCTCCACCGCACCGGATTTCGGGACCCGCGCCCGGCCACATGAGCACGGCCGGGCAGGCACCCGATGCCGGGTCGCGGAAGCCCGGCTACTCCTCCGCGTCCGCTTCCCCGGGCTCCACCGTTCCGGTCTCGAAGATCTCCTCGGCGGTGGCGACGGTGACCGCGCGGGCGAGCCAGAGGCGCAGCAGCTCGGGGTCGTCGCAGGAGGTCACGCGGGCACGGACGGCGGCGGGGACGTCGAGGCCGCGCTGTTCGAGGACCAGCAGTATGGCGTCGGCGCGCCCCTCGGCACGGCCCTCGACCCGGCCCTCGTCGCGGAGCTCTTCGGAGAGGTAGGACTTGTAGAAGGAGAGGTCCACGGCCACCAGAGTCCTCCAGATTTCCTGGGCCGGGCGCTTGCTCAGCCCTTGTGCGGTGAATTCGATGATCGGGTCGGCGACGCTCTCGGGAACGTCCCGCAGCGCGGTGGACAGGGCTTTCAGTATCCCACCGATGTCCGGATCACTCGCGTGCGTGATGGCCGAGAGGGCGGTCAGGGCCAGGTCCTCGGCGGCCGTGGCCGGATCGGTGATGAACGGCATGTTGTGGGGGCCCACGACGACCGGCCGGACGCTGAGCGTGGGCATGTAGGCGGGGCCGCTGACCACCGGCCGGGCGGCCCATTCGGCCGTCGCGCGGTCCTGGCAGACGACGAGGAGGGCGGTCGGCAGTCCGTACTTCGTCCACAGGTAGGAGACGTAGTACGCCCAGCTCGCCGGCTTGGCCGGGTCTTTCTTGCCCTGCGCCTCGATGGCGAGGAGGAGGCTGCCCTCCTGGGCGCTGTCGAGGCGCAGGAGCGTGTCCACGCGGCGTTCGACGGGCTTCGTCTCGGTGAGGTCGTTGGGCAGGACGACCGCGTCGACGACGGTCGGGAGGGGCAGTCCCAGGACTCCTTTCAGGCGGCTGAAGAGGTGGAGGTCGTGGCGGAAAATGTGGTGCATCGCCTCGTGGGGCGGATTGACCATGGAGGTTCCTCGGAGGTCGTGGAATCGGATGCGCGTGCCAGTGGAGTGGGTGGAGTGAGGTCCTTCCTTCAGGGGGCCGACTCGCCGTCGTGGGTCGTTCGGGCGGCTGCGGGGCGAGGGCTCGCGGGGTTCGCGGGGGTTCCCGAGGTGGACGGGGTGCTGCGGCGGCTGCTGGTGGACGGGCGCGACACCTTCGTCACGCAGGAGACGGCGGAGGCGCTGCTCGAACGGGGGGACGCGTGCGGGCTGCGGTTGGTGCTGGGGGCGTTCGACGGGGCGGACGACGACACCGCCGATCACCTCGATGACGCGCTGTTCGGGGTCTGCTGCCGGAGCCGGGAGGACGCGGAGCGGTTCGCGGCGCTGTGTGCGGTGCTGGTGGAGGACCCGGACGGAGCGGTACGCGGGGAAGCCCGCCGGCTGCTCGGGCGGTCGGGGTGAGGGCGCTCCCGGTCCTCAGGGGGTGCAGGCGGGGCAGGTGCCCGGTTCCGGGGCGCGGTGCGCGCGGTCGCAGGTGTCGCAGTTCTGGAGGGGGTGGCGGGCGGCCGGGGGGCCGCCGAGGGCCGGCAGGGGCGGGAGGCCGTCCGTCAGGCGGTGGGCGAGGAGGGCGGCGGGGCGGTGGAGGGGCGTGTCGGGGAGCCTGCGGGTGAGGGCGTGGAGGACGTCCTCCGGGGTGCAGTCGCGTTCGAGCCAGGCCGCGACCCCGGGCACGAGGTGTTCCGCCTCCGCCGTCGAGACCAGCAGCCGGCTGTCGTGGCGGCGGAGGCCCGCGACCACCGTGAACGCGATCTCCAGGAGGCCGGGCGCCGGGTACAGCGGCTGCGGCACGGCGGGCAGTGCGGGGCGACGCGGGCCCGTCCTCCCGAGCGGGCTCGCGGGGGCGGCGGGAGGCGCCGGGTCCGTGGCGGCCGCAGGGGCGGCGGGGGCGGTGGTGTCGGCGTCCGGCGTCATGTCCGGGGCCTTCTCCGCGAGCGGGGCCGGGGCGGGGGCCGCCGCGCGTGAGGGCTCGGGGTGGTTGCAGGAGACCGTGATGGTGATGATGTGGCCGCTCGGGTTGCGGGAGGTCGTGCGGCGGAGGTAGCCGTGGGCCTCCAGTTCGTTGAGGGCCCGCGCGATGCACTTGCGGCCTTCGGGGAAGCGCTCGGCGAGGGTGACGATGTCGACCTTGGCGCCGCTGGGGAGGGACTGGATGTGGGTGGCCAGGCCGATGGCGACGAGGGAGAGGTCGGGGTGCTGCGCCAGGTCGTTGCCGATGACCGTGAAGCGGGTGGTGTGGCGGATGTTGTCGTGGATCACGCCGCCACCGCCCCCGCGGCCCGCTCGCCGGGCCGTGCGGGGCTTGCGGGCGGTGCGGGGCTTGCGCGAAGGGCCTCCCGCCGGGCGCGTCTTGGCCGCGCCTCCGGACGGGGCGTGGGGGCGGGCAGTAGTGTCTGTCGTACCCATGACAGGAAGCCTCTTTCTTCCTCGAAGTGGTCAGACCCCCGCCCGGGGTTCCAGCCCGGCGGGGGTCGTCTCATGTTTGGGGGCGGCCATCCCGCGTCTTTCCCCAACGCGGTCTCGCCTCATGGCGAGCCTAGGGCAGGCAACCCACCTGAAAGCCAGCCGAGTTGGCATATTCACCCACCCGAGTGATCACGTCCTGCCACGGGAGGGAAGGTGGGGTTTGGTCCGGTTCTTTCTTCCGCAGGTCGTTCTTTGGGAGATCGGCCGCCGCACCGGCGTCCACTGGAGTGGATGCCGGTGGAGGGCGTTTTCCACAGGTCATCCACAGGGTTATCCACAGGGGGGAGTCTCAAGTTCCCTCCCATTGAGGCTGTTTCGAGGTGATTCGGGGTGTGGACTCGCGCCACGGCCCGTCCGTTTACCCACAGGGGTGGGGACTCCCTTTCGCACACTCCCGCGAGGAATCGATCCTCCCTGCCCGCGTCAACTCGCCGCCTCCCGAAGGGGGTGACACCCCGGAACGGGCCCGCCCCCCGCGCCGCCCCGGATCCGGGCACTCCGGCGCCTGATGAACAACCGCCACACTGACACTGCGCGACCAAGTCGTTACCGTGTGTGGCGATCGGGCCGGGTCGTGCCGCCACGCGGACACCTCCGGCCGTCGACCCCCCTGTGCACCACTCTCACCGGAGGACCTCCACCATGACCACTTCCGTGCAGCTCGACCGGACCCAGAAGCGCTTCGACCTGTGGGACATCAACGGCGACGGCCAGATCGACCGTTCCGACTGGAACGCCGAGGCCGAGCGCATCCTCCAGGCCTTCGGCGAGGCCCCCGGCACCCCCGCCGCCAAGCAGCTCCTCGACGCGTACCTCGGCATGTGGGCCTTCTTCGCCGACAAGGCCGGCATCGACGAGCACACCGGCGCGCTGACCCCCGAGCAGTTCAACCACATCGCCGAGGAGCACATCCTGGAGAACGGCGGCGCCGGCTTCGCCCGCGTCGTGACGCCGACCATCCAGGCCATCGTCGAGCTGGTGGACGTGGACGGCGACGGGCAGGTCAACCCGGCCGAGTTCAAGTCCTGGCTCGACGCCATCGGCGTGCGGGACGTCAACCCGCTGGAGGCGTTCGCCCAGATCGACGCCAACGGTGACGGCCAGCTCTCCGTCGAGGAGCTCGTGCAGGCCGTCCGCGCCTTCCACCTCGGCGAGATCGACGTGCCCCTGCTCGGGCGCTGATCCGTCACGGACGGACCACCGGGGACCCCGTACGGCCCCGGGGCGGGAGCGACACCCCGCCCCGGGGCCGTGGCGCGTCCGGACCTCCCCGCGCCGGCGCCGCGACGACGGGGGATCGGTGACGCCGGGCAGGAAACCGACGCGACCCCTCCCCCTTGCCGCGCCTAAGTGGCGAGAACTAGACAGGAGTTGAGGGTTTCATCCGTTCGTCCCGTCCGCACCGCCGCCCCCTCCTACCGTGAGCCGTGACGGCGTCGGCGCGCACGGCCGCTGTCCGGAGCTTGTCCACTGCTGTCCGGACTGACCCGGCCCCGGGCAGGGGTAGATGCGTCGCGCCACGAAGGGGCGAGGGAAAGGTGCGGCATGTCGGTGGACGACGCGGTGCGGAAGCTCATGACCGAGGCGGACGATCCCGGATGGGATGTCGATCCGGACGACGAGTGGGGCGTCGCCGTCATCGCGACGGTCGGAAGGCAGTTGCGGCTGAGGAGGGAAGCGGCGGGCATGAGGGCCGCCGATTTCGGGGCGATCCTCGGTTACAGCGAGGGCCTCGTCTACAAGATCGAGGGCGGCAAGCGGATCCCCCGGCCGGAGTTCCTCGACAAGTCCGACGAGGTGCTGGGAGCTGACGGGCTGCTGTCCGCGATGAAGGAGGACGTCGCCAAGGTCAGGTACCCGAAGAAGGTACGAACCTTGGCGAAGATGGAGTCCAAGGCGGTCGAGATCAGCGTCTACGAATGCAACCTCATCCCCGGCTTGCTCCAGACGCCGGAGCACGCTCGGGCCGCGATCGAGGCGGCGCAGCCCCCGTACTCGCAGAGCGACGTGGAGCGGATGGTGGCTGGTCGTATGTCCCGGCAGTCCGTCTTCGAGCGGGACCCGGCACCCGCCCTCAGCTTCGTACTGGAGGAAGCGCTTCTACGCCGCCCCCTCGGGGGCACAATGGTGTGGCGAAGGCAGCTCGAACGCCTGCTGGAGATGGGCCGCTTGCGTCACGTCACGTTCCAGGTGATGCCACTACACAGTGAGGTCCACTCCGGACTGGACGGTCGGATCGAGCTGCTGAAGTTCGTCGACGGCACGGCAGTGGGACGATCCGACGGCGCGTTCGCTGGGCGCGCTGTCTCCGATGCGAAGCAACTCCGCATCCTTGAGCTGCGCTATGGCACCATCCGAGCGCAGGCACTTCCGCCGGGGGAGTCGCTTGCCCTCATCGAGCAACTGCTGGGAGAGACATGATCCGCAACACCCCTGCCGGGGCAGCCTCGGAACTGGCCTGGTTCAAGAGCAGCTACAGCGGCGGCAACGACGGCGAGTCCTGCATCGAGGTCGCCTGGCACAAGAGCAGCCACAGCAGCAGCAGCGAAGGCGACTCCTGCGTCGAGGTCGGCTCCTGCGCGACCACCGTCCATGTCCGTGACTCCAAGTGCCTCGACGGCCCCCAGCTCGACCTCGCCCCGGGCGCCTGGACCTCCTTCGTCTCGTACGCCTCGGACGCGCGCGTCTGAACCCAGCCGTTCCCCGTACGACGACGGAGGCCCGGGATCTCGTCCCGGGCCTCCGTCGTCGTCCCGTCTACGGCTTGTGGGTCACCCAGAGCATCTCCGCCGGCCAGTGGTGGGCCCAGTCGGACGGTTCGGTCTCGTTGTAGCCGTTGAGGGCGTCCGGAGCGGGGCGGGGCTCGATGAGGTCGTCGACGACGAGGCCCGCGCGGATCAGGGTCCTGATCCAGTCGCCGTAGGTGAGCTGGTAGGTGGTCGCGCCGTCGCCCTCGGCGATGGTGTCCAGGCCGAAGTAGTCCTTCTGGAGCGTCGTGGTCACGCGGGCGGCGGTCTCGTCGTAACAGACCTCGAACCAGGGGCTGGCGACGTTGAACACCAGGCGCCCGCCCGGGCGCAGGACGCGCGCGGCCTCCGGGACGGCGAGGTGCGGGGGCGCCCAGCTGAGGCCGCCGAAGTCGCAGAAGACCAGGTCGAAGGCGCCCGTGGCGAAGGGGAGGCGTTCGGCCGCGCCCTGCACCAGGGGGTAGCGGTCCGCACCCCTCGCGCGGGCCGCCGCCGCGAGCTGGGCCTCGGACAGGTCGAGGCCGACCACGGCGGCGCCCTCGGCGGCGAGCGCCCGGGACCACTGGCCGGCGCCGCAGCCGAGTTCGAGGACGCGCTTGCCCGTGACGTCGCCCAGGGCGCCCAGGTGGGCGTCGGGGACGGAGTACATGCCCCACAGCCGGGGCTCGGCGCCGATCCTGGGGTCGTGCCGGTGCTGGTAGTCGCTGCTGATCCGGTTCCAGAGGCGCCTGTTGGCGGGGACGCTGTTCACGTACCGACCCCAGCACCGGCCGCCGGGGCCGGTCAACCGGAAAAGGGCGCGGGGCGGGCGGACCCTTGACGGGGCCACGTCCCGGCGCGTCCGATGTCCCCATGAGGCACTGGGGGCTGGGCGTCTTCACCGTCGGCATGATCGCGGTCCTGGCGGGGAGCAAGGGGCGGCGGGGGTGGGACGTCTGGTCCCGGCGGCAGCGCGTCGTCTGCTCGGCCGGCTTCGTGCTGGTGCTCGCCGGGCTCGCCCTCATGGGGCCCGCTTAGGGCCCGTCCCGGGCCCCGCCGGGGGTGCGGCGGCGAGGCGGCCGCCCGTGCGCCGGGAGGCGGGCCGTGCCCCTCCGGCCCGGTGACGGAGCCGCGCGCGGCCGGGGCCGCGAAGCCCCCTCCCAGGGCCGGGGGAAGGCCGTCCGAACGGCCTCGGAAACCCACCCCGGCGGACCGCCGGAAGGCCCCTTCCCGGCCCTGGGAGGGGGCTTCGCCGCTTTCTCGGGTCCGGCGCGGGGAGGCGGGTGGCGGGGCCGTCACGGGGCCGCCCCAGGGGACCCCAGGGGCTTTCACTCGACCCTCAACACCCGCTCTGACCTGGGTATTTGAGGGAATCGGGCCTAGTCTGGAGGTCACGTCGAGGGGAGAACCGCATGGTGGGGACGGATCGCGGCATCCGTACGGTCGAGGACGTCATGGCCCTGTTGGACGGGCTGTTCGCGCCCGGCGCCGACCGGTGGACGGAGGGCGGCGCCGAGTGGTGGGACGGGTTCTACGCGGACCGCGGGCGGCCGGTGCCGTTCTTCGTCCCGAAGCCGGACGAGAACCTGGTCTCGTACGCGGAGAGGGGACTGCTCCCGGACGGCGGGCGCGCCCTCGACCTGGGCTGCGGGCCCGGCCGGAACACGCTGCACCTCGCCTCGCTCGGGTACCGCGCGGACGGCGTCGACCTGTCCGCGAACGCGATCCGCTGGGCCGGGGAGCGCGCGGAGGAGAGCGGCACGGAAGGCGTCCGCTTCACGTGCGGCGACGCCTTCGCCGCCGGGACCGTCGAGGGGCCGTACGACCTCGTCTACGACTCCGGTTGCCTGCACCACCTGCCCCCGCACCGCCGCGTCGGCTACCTGGCCCTGCTCGACCGGGTCCTCGCGCCCGGCGGCGTCTTCGCCCTGACCGCCTTCGCGGCGGGCGAGGGCGGCATGGGCTCGGAACGGCCCGACGCCGACTTCTACCGCGCGGGCGCCCTGGACGGCGGCCTCGCCTACACCGACGACGACCTCCGGACCCTCTTCGCGGACCTGGAGCCGCTGGAGGTCCGCCGGATGCGCGACGAGCCGGAGGACTCGCCGCACTTCGGCAGGGGCTTCCTGTGGACGGCGCTCTTCCGCCGCCCGTAGGGGGCCGGAGCGAAAAGGGAGGGGCCCGGGGGTGCACCCCCGGGCCCCTCCCCCGTCCGCCGGGAGGCCCGCCCGGAACAGGGCCCTTGGAGCCGTTCCAGCCGCCGGCGCCGACCAGCACACGGGCGCCGTACGGACCCGCCCCGGTGGACGCGTACCGCCACAGCTTCCGGCCGTGTCCCGGGCCGGCAGGTCCGCCCTGCCGTCGCCGGACAGGTCACCCACGCCGGCGAGGGCCGAGCAGCCGCCCCGGCCGCCGCCGAGCCGCGCGTACGCGTCGGCGCAGCGGTCGCCGTTCAGGCCGCCCACCGGGACGAGGAGGGCCGTCGCGGGGAACCTCGTCCAGGCGGCACGGGCCTCGCCGTGCGCCGGGGCGGCACCCCGCACGGCCCGCACCGCGTAAACGCCTGGGCCCGTCCCCCTCCCCGCCCCTACCCTGCCCCCATGGGCATCCACCGCAGTTCCTACGTCTGCCTGCCGTGCCGGGGCTCGTACAAGCGGGACCACCGTCCGGGCACGCACCGGTGTCCGCGCTGCGGCGCGGCGATGACCGGCGTCGGGGCCGCTTTCCAGCCACCGAGGCGGAACGACACCGAGGGGTGGCGGGTGCTGTCCGTGCTGCTCCACGCGGGCCTCCGCTTCCACAAGCAGGGCTGCTCCGGCGGCGGCTCCGGCTACCGGCCCCGCACCCTCGCCGAGGTGAAGGCCCGCATGGCCCTCGCCCGCCGCACCGGCGAGCCCTTCGCCGAGGCCCTCGTCCGGCCGGTGGTCTGAGACGTACGGAAAAAGCCCGAGGGCGGCACCCCCTTCGCAGGGAGTGCCGCCCTCGGTTCGCGTTCAGCTCGCGATCGGCTCGCGGGGAGCCGTGAACCGCTGATCCCGGGGGATCAGAAGTCCATGTCACCGCCCGGCATGCCGCCGCCGGCCGGGGCAGCGGCCTTCTCCGGCTTGTCGGCGATGACGGCCTCGGTGGTGAGGAAGAGCGCGGCGATCGACGCGGCGTTCTGGAGCGCGGAGCGCGTCACCTTGGCCGGGTCGATGATGCCCTCGGCGATGAGGTCGACGTACTCGTTGGTCGCGGCGTTGAGGCCGTGGCCGACGGGCAGGTTGCGGACCTTCTCCGCCACGACGCCGCCCTCGAGGCCGGCGTTGACGGCGATCTGCTTCAGCGGGGCCTCCAGGGCCAGCTTCACGATCGCGGCACCCGTGGCCTCGTCGCCCGCGAGGTCGCCCTCGAGCTTCTCGAAGACCGAGGAGGCCTGGAGCAGGGCCACGCCGCCGCCGGCGACGATGCCCTCCTCGACGGCCGCCTTGGCGTTGCGCACGGCGTCCTCGATGCGGTGCTTGCGCTCCTTGAGCTCGACCTCGGTCGCGGCACCGGCCTTGATGACCGCCACGCCGCCGGCGAGCTTCGCGAGGCGCTCCTGGAGCTTCTCGCGGTCGTAGTCGGAGTCGCTGTTCTCGATCTCGGCGCGGATCTGGTTCACGCGGCCCGCGACCTGCTCGCTGTCACCGGCACCGTCGACGATGGTGGTCTCGTCCTTGGTGATGACGACCTTGCGGGCGCGGCCCAGCAGGTCGAGACCGGCCGACTCCAGCTTGAGGCCGACCTCCTCGGAGATGACCGTGCCGCCGGTGAGGATGGCGATGTCCTGGAGCATGGCCTTGCGGCGGTCGCCGAAGCCCGGGGCCTTGACCGCGACGGAGCGGAAGGTGCCGCGGATCTTGTTGACGACCAGCGTCGACAGGGCCTCGCCCTCGACGTCCTCGGCGATGATCAGCAGCGGCTTGCCCGACTGCATGACCTTCTCCAGGAGCGGGAGGAGGTCCTTCACGGAGGAGATCTTGGAGTTGACGATGAGGATGTACGGGTCCTCGAGCGCGGCCTCCATGCGCTCCATGTCGGTCGCGAAGTACGCCGAGATGTAGCCCTTGTCGAAGCGCATGCCCTCGGTGAGCTCCAGCTCCAGACCGAAGGTCTGGGACTCCTCGACCGTGATGACGCCTTCCTTGCCGACCTTGTCCATGGCCTCGGCGATGAGCTCGCCGATCTGGGTGTCGGCGGCGGAGATGGAGGCGGTGGAGGCGATCTGCTCCTTCGTCTCGACCTCCTTCGCCTGCTCCAGCAGGGCGCCGGAGACGGCCTCGACGGCCTTCTCGATGCCGCGCTTGAGGGCCATCGGGTTGGCACCGGCGGCGACGTTGCGGAGGCCCTCGCGGACGAGCGCCTGGGCGAGGACGGTGGCGGTGGTCGTGCCGTCGCCGGCGACGTCGTCCGTCTTCTTGGCGACTTCCTTGACCAGCTCGGCGCCGATCTTCTCGTACGGGTCCTCGAGCTCGATCTCCTTGGCGATGGAGACACCATCGTTGGTGATCGTGGGGGCGCCCCACTTCTTCTCGAGGACGACGTTGCGACCCTTGGGGCCGAGGGTGACCTTGACGGCGTCAGCGAGCTGGTTCATGCCGCGCTCGAGACCGCGCCGGGCCTCCTCGTCGAACGCGATGATCTTGGCCATGTGAAGTGGTCCTCCCGGACATGGGGTGGATAACGCTCCAGGACCGCGCCGACGCCCGCGACGGACGGCCTCCGCGTTCCGTGTGGTTCCTTGCCCCACCCGGGTCGGCGGCCTCGTCTGCTCGGTCCTCGTAGCACTCTCACCTTCCGAGTGCTAACGCCAATGATTAGCACTCGACCCATGCGAGTGCAAGCGACTCTCAAGGATCAGACCCGTCCGCGACGGGCGCCGGGACCGGTCCGCGGCGGACGCCCGGTGCGGACGCCCGGGGTCGCCGGCGGCGGACGCCCGGGCCCTGCGGCGACGGGCGCCCGGGAACGCGTCGAGGGGCCCACATCCCTGGGGATGTGGGCCCCTCGACGGTGTTGGCGTCGGTGGCCGATCGCGTCGCACTCAGGCGGACAGCTTGACCATGTCAGCCTGGGGGCCCTTCTGGCCCTGCGAGATCTCGAACTCGACTCGCTGACCCTCTTCGAGGCTGCGGTACCCATCCATCTGGATCGCGCTGTAGTGGACGAAAACATCCGCACCACCGTCGACCGCGATGAAGCCGTAGCCCTTCTCCGCGTTGAACCACTTGACGGTGCCCTGAGCCATGCCTAACTCCCCTATTGCTTACTGGCCCTTGAGCGGATCCGCACTTCACGGACCCGGGTCAGAACCTGCGCCGGAACGCGTCGACCGCCGCTGAATGTATCTGTCCAACTGCCCTCTGCAACAGGGCAATCGATCGAGAATTCTCGGCGGAACGGAAAGGGGAATCGGGAAGAAATCCTTGAATTGCGGGGCAAGTCGGGCCGGGCGAAAGCCGCATAAGGTGCACAGCGCGTATGCTTTTCGGCCGCTTGTTGGCGCGTTCTTGCCAGGTCCTTGGCCGCTCTCATATGCGTCCGGCATGAGCGGCGGAGGGGGCTTCCCCAACTCTATCGCGCTCAACCATGCAGAATTGCCCCCTCCGCTTCTTCTCGCGGAGGGGGCAATTCAGTACCGACCGGTAAGGCGCCGGGGCGCCCCGGGGCCTCAGCAGCCGCCGGCGACCGCCGGGATGATGGAGACGCCCGCGCCGTCCGGCGTCGCGGTCTCCAGGCCCTGCTCGAAGCGGACGTCGTCGTCGTTCACGTAGACGTTCACGAAGCGGCGCAGCTTGCCCTCGTCGTCCAGGACGCGGGCGGCGATGCCGGTGTGGTTCTTCTCCAGGTCGGCGATGACCTCGGAGAGGGTCGCGCCCTCGGCCGGGACCTCGGCCTGGCCGCCGGTGTAGGTGCGGAGGATGGTGGGGATGCGGACGTTCACGGCCATGTCGGTGCTCTCCGTACGGGTGTCGGCGGGTGTCAGTGGGCCAGGCCCGCGTCGCGGAACGCGTCCAGGCTCGGGCGGATGGTGGCGGTCGCCTGCGAGCTGTCGGCCACGGCGTCCAGCGTCTTGAGGCCGTCACCGGTGTTGAGGACGACGGTCGTCAGCTCCGGGTCGATGAGACCGGCCTCGACGAGCTTGCGCGCCACGCCGACGGTCACGCCGCCCGCCGTCTCGGCGAAGATGCCCTCGGTCCGGGCCAGCAGCTTGATCGCGTCCACGACCTGCTCGTCGTTCACGTCCTCCACGGCGCCGCCGGTGCGGCGGGCGATGTCGAGGACGTACGGGCCGTCCGCCGGGTTGCCGATCGCCAGGGACTTGGCGATGGTGTTCGGCTTCTGCGGGCGGACCACGTCGTGGCCGGCCTTGAAGGCCGTGGAGACCGGGGAGCAGCCCTCGGCCTGCGCGCCGAAGATCTTGTACGGCTTGTCCTCGACGAGACCGAGCTTGACGAGCTCCTGGAAGCCCTTGTCGATCTTGGTGAGCTGGGAGCCGGAGGCGATCGGGATGACGATCTGGTCCGGGAGGACCCAGCCCAGCTGCTCGCAGATCTCGTACGCGAGCGTCTTGGAGCCCTCGCCGTAGTACGGGCGGAGGTTGACGTTCACGAAGCCCCAGCCCTCGCCGAGCGGGTCGCCGATGAGCTCCGAGCAGAAGCGGTTGACGTCGTCGTAGTTGCCCTCGATGGCGACGAGGTCACCGCCGTAGACACCGGCCATGACGACCTTGCCCTGCTCCAGGTCGTGCGGGATGAAGACGCAGGAGCGGAAGCCGGCGCGGGCGGCGGCGGCGCCCACGGCACCGGCCAGGTTGCCCGTGGAGGAGCAGGAGAGGGTGGTGAAGCCGAAGGCGCGGGCGGCCTCGATGGCCTGGGCGACGACCCGGTCCTTGAAGGAGTGGGTCGGGTTGCCCGAGTCGTCCTTGACGAAGAGCTTGCCGGCGGCCACGCCGATCTCGCGGGCCAGGTTGTCGGCCTTGACGAGCGGGGTCCAGCCGGGGTTCAGGTTCGGCTTCTCGGCGACGTCGGCCGGGACGGGCAGCAGGGGCGCGTACCGCCAGATGTTCGCGGGGCCGGCCTCGATCTGCTTGCGGAGCGCCTCGGGGTCGCCGAACGGCAGCTCGTAGGCGACTTCGAGGGGGCCGAAACAGAGCTCGCAGGCGAAGATCGGGCCGAGGGCGAAGACCTGGCCGCATTCGCGACAGGAAAGACCGCTCGCGGGACCGAGATCGACGGTGGGGGCGGTGGTGTCGGCAGCGGCGGTTGCGGGTGCGACGGTGTTTACAGCCATGGAGGCGAGGCCCTTTCTCCTCATCTTTCCCATGACGAATTTTTCGCCATGAGACGGATTTGGCACCTTCCCTAGCCGGTGGCCTCGCTGGAGTACGAGAACCGACTGGAGGGTTGCCGGGGCTTCAACGGGCCGTATCCCTCTGCCCCTCTGGATGAGCGGTATTCGATTGTGAGACGCGGTCGGCACCCCGACATGCACCGGGGATCCGCGTTGTTCAAGACTGTAACCGAAGGCTTCGAAGGTGGAGACGGTCGTCCGATCCGCGAGATGGAGATCACGTTGCTGGAAGAAGTGGAGCGCTGGCTGACCCGGCGGTCCTGGTCCGTGTCCGACCGGCCCCTGGAACGGGTGCTCGCCGCCAAGCGGGGGACGACGGTCAGCGTGGTGCTGCCCGCGCTGAACGAGGAGGCCACCGTCGGCGACATCGTCGGCGTGATCCGGCGCGAGCTGATGACCGGGACCGTGCCGCTGGTGGACGAGCTGGTGGTCGTCGACTCGGGCTCGACCGACCGCACCGCCGAGGTCGCCGCGGCGGCCGGCGCGCGCGTGGTCGCGCGCGACGACATCCTCCCCCGCATCCCGGCCGTCCCCGGCAAGGGCGAGGTCCTGTGGCGGTCACTCATGGTGACGAGCGGGGACGTGGTCTGCTTCGTCGACGCGGACCTGCGCGACTTCTCCGCGGACTTCGTGACGGGGATCGTGGGCCCGCTGCTCACCGACCCGGACGTCGAGTTCGTCAAGGCGATGTACGACCGCCCCTTCGGAGACACCCCAGGTCAGGGCGGTCGCGTGACCGAACTGGTGGCGCGTCCGCTGCTCAACCTGCACTGGCCGCGGCTCGCCGGATTCGTCCAGCCGCTGGGCGGCGAGTACGCGGCCCGCCGCTCCCTGCTCGAACGGCTCCCCTTCCCGGTCGGTTACGGAGTGGAGCTGGGCCTCCTCGTCGACGCGCTGCACACGGTCGGCCTGGACGCCCTGGCACAGGTCGACGTGGGCGTCCGCAAGCACCGTCACCAGGACGGGCAGGCGCTGGGCCGGATGGCGGCGGCGATCTACCGCACGGCACAGCTGCGGCTCTCCCGGGGCCACCTCGTGCGCCCGTGGCTGACCCAGTTCGAGCGCGGCCCGGCGGGCTTCGAGCCGCGGACGTACCCGGTGGACACGGAGGAGCGCCCGCCGATCGCGGAGATCACGGAGTACGCGCGCAGGCACGTGGCGTGAAGTCGCCAGGGCGTGTGACCAGCGCCGGAGCCGCCCGTCCGTGTCCGTCCGACCGCCGACCGTATACGTACGTTTGAGCGTTTACGGGACGGGCTAGGTTCGCCACATGGCTTCCGTACTCGTGGCATCGAACCGGGGACCCGTCTCGTACACGCTCGGTGACGACGGCACCCTCTCCTCCCGCAGGGGCGGCGGCGGGCTCGTCTCCGGGCTGAGCGCCGTGGACTCGCAGGACAGCCTGTGGGTGTGCGCCGCGCTCGGCGACGGCGACCGGGAGGCCGTCCGGCGCGGGGTCGCCGAACCCGGCGTGCGGATGCTCGACATCGATCCGGAGGTGTACTCCGACGCGTACAACGGCATCGCGAACTCGGTGCTGTGGTTCCTCCACCACCACCTCTACGACGTCCCCCGCGAGCCCGTCTTCGACGCGGACTTCCGCCGCCGCTGGGCCTCCTACCGCGCCTACAACCGGGCCTTCGCCGAGACCCTGGCCGCCGAGGCCGCCGAGGGCGCGGCCGTGCTCGTGCAGGACTACCACCTGGCCCTCGTCCCCGGCATGCTGCGCGAGCTGCGCCCCGACCTCAGGATCGGGCACTTCACGCACACCCCGTGGGCCTCCCCGGAGTACCTGCGGATGCTGCCGGACGACATCGCCGAGGAGCTGCTGTGGGGCATGCTCGGGGCGGACGAGCTCGGTTTCCACACCTGGGGATGGGCGTCGTCCTTCATCGGCTGCTTCCAGCAGCGCGAGGACGGCACCGGGTACGCCCAGGGGCTGTGGCCCAGCGGCGACCCCTGGTACGGCGTGGAGTGGCGCCGCCACGACACCGGGAAGGGCCGCACCCGCGTCCAGGTGTACGCGCTCGGCGTCGACGGCGACGACCTGCGGGCCCTCGCCCACCGGCCCGAGGTGGACGCGCGCCTGGCCCGGCTCCGGGAGGAGACCGGCGGGCGGAGGACCGTCGTCCGCGTCGACCGCACCGAGCTGTCCAAGAACATCCTCCGCGGCCTCCTGGCCTACCGGGAGCTGCTCGCCACCCACCCCGAGTGGCACGACCGGGTCGTCCACCTGGCCTCCGCCTACCCGTCCCGGCAGGACCTGGAGTCGTACCGGGCGTACACGGCCTCCGTGGTCGCCCTCGCCGAGGAGATCAACGCCGAGTTCGGCACGGCGGACTGGCAGCCCGTCCTGGTCTCCGTGGAGGACGACTTCACCCGCTCCCTCGCCGCCTACCGCCTCGCCGACGTGGCCCTGGTGAACCCGGTGCGGGACGGCATGAACCTGGTGGCGAAGGAGATACCCGTGGTCTCCGACGAGGGCTGCGCCCTGGTCCTGTCGACCGGCGCGGGCGCCCACGCGGAGCTGGGGGCCGACGCGCTCACCGTGAGCCCCTACGACGTCTCGGCCACCGCCGAGGCCCTCCACCGGGCCCTGACCATGCCCCCCGAGGAGCGGGCCGCCCGCACCGCGCGCCTCGCCGCGGCGGCCACCGCCCTCCCGCCCCAGCGCTGGTTCCTCGACCAGCTCGAAGCCCTCAGGAGCCCGTCGGACCGGCCTTAGGGCGCGCCTTCCGGACCACGCCGCTCCTGGACCTCGCGGCCCCACGCCGCCAGCGGCTCCAGGGCGTCGTTGAGGCGGACGCCGGCCTTGGTGAGGCCGTACTCGACGCGCGGCGGGACCTCGTCGTACGAGACGCGGCGGACGATCCCGTCCGCCTCCATCTCGCGCAGGTGCGAGGCGAGGACCTTCTCCGTGATGCCCGGCACCATCCGGCGCAGCTCCCCGAAGCGGCGCTCCGGTCCCTCGTGGAGCGCCCACAGGATGAGCACCTTCCACTTGCCGCCGATCACCTCCATCGCGGTGTCGATGCCGCAGAGGTGCCCGTCGCCGTCCCCCGGCCGATTCAGCGTCGCCATCCCCACACCCTCCTGGCCTGCTCGCTCACCTCAGGGTAACCACCCACTCGGAAGTGGGTACTTGAGCAGGTCAGAGCCCTGCCACAGCCTTGGGGACATGACAGCGCACACGAACGCGAAGACCCCCGTCACCCTCCTCGGCCTCGGCGCGATGGGCACCGCCCTGGCGCGGGCCTGGCTGGCCGCCGGCCACCCCCTCACCGTCTGGAACCGCACCGCCGCCCGCGCGGAGGCACTGGCCGCCGAGGGCGCGACGGTGGCCCCCGACGCCGCCGCAGCCGTCGCCGCGAACGACCTCGTGATCGTCTGCCTCCTCGACGACGCGTCGGTCGGCGCGGCCCTCGACGGCGTCGACCTCACCGGCAAGGACGTCGTCGACCTGACGACCACGACCCCCGCGCAGGCCCGCGCACGCGCCGCCTCGGTGACCTCCCGGGGCGCCCGCCACCTGGACGGCGGCATCATGGCCGTCCCGCCGATGATCGGCGTCCCCGAGGCCGGCGGCTACGTCTTCTACAGCGGCTCCCCCGAGCTGTTCGAGACGTACCGGCACGTCCTCGCCGTCCCGGCCGGCACCCGCTTCGTCGGCTCCGACCCCGGCCACGCGGCCCTGCACGACGTGGCCCTGCTGAGCGCCATGTACGGCATGTTCGCCGGCGTCGCGCACGCCTTCGCCCTGATCCGGAAGGAGGACGTCGACCCCGTCGCCTTCGCCCCGCTGCTCTCCGAGTGGATCTCCGCCATGGCGGGCCCGCACGTCACCCGGACCGCCGACCAGCTGAAGAGCGGCGACTACACGACGAACGTGGTGAGCAACCTCGGCATGCAGACCGCCGGCACGCCCACCTTCCTCTCCACCGCCCGGGGCCAGGGCGTGAGCCCCGAACTCCTCGCCCCCTACTTCGACCTCATGCGCCGCCGCCTCGCCGAGGGCTCCCCGGAGGAGGACCTGACGGGCGTGGTGGACCTGCTGCTCCGGTGAACGAGTTCCGTTAATCGGAGAAGACCCCTCCTCCTGAGGGGTCTTCTCGTGGCACACTCGCGGCGATCGTTCCCCCAGGCGATCCGTTTTCCCCTCAGTTTCCCCTCAGAGGCAAGCGGAAGGATCGCGAAACACGTGAAGAAGATTGTCGTGGGCATGACCCTCGGGTCGGCGCTCACCGCACTCCTCGCCGCGGGGCTCACCCCCGCCGCCGCGCAGGAGGCCGGGGACCCCGCCCCGTCCGGCACCACCTCCGCCCAGCGGCCGGACAACCGGCCCGGGCCCCTCACCAAGCAGCGCACCGAACTGCGCGAGAAGGCCATCGACCTCGTCGCCAAGGGCAAGGCCAGGGCGAACGCCCGGGGCGTCGTCGAGGTCGCGCCCGGGAAGTTCGCCGAGACCGAGACGACCACCGCCGTACGGCAGGAGAAGATCCTCACGATCCTCTCCGAGTTCGGCGACCAGGGCTCGGGCAAGCTCGGCACCACCCCCGGGCCGCTGCACAACCAGATCGCCCGGCCGGACCGGGCCACGGACAACTCCAACGCCTGGACCGCCGACTTCGACAAGACCTACTACGAGAACCTCTTCAACGGCCCCGGCGAGTCGATGAAGACGTACTACGAGAAGCTGTCGAACGGCGCCTACTCCGTCTCCAACGTCGTCGAGGACTGGGTCAAGGTCCCCGGCAACGCCTCCACCTACGGCGACAACGCCGTCGAGGACAACGGCGGTTCGTGGGCGTTCATCCAGGACACCGGCGACGCCTGGTGGAACGCGCAGATCGCGGCCGGCAAGACCCCGGCCGAGATCGACGCGTACCTCGCCCAGTTCGACGTGTGGGACCGCAACGACTGGGACCACGACGGGAACTTCGACGAGGCCGACGGCTACATCGACCACTTCCAGGCCGTCCACGCCGGCATGGGCGAGGACGCCGGCGGCGGCGCCCAGGGCGAGGACGCCATCTGGTCCCACCGCTGGTACGTCAACGGCGACGACTACGGCCTGACCGGGCCCGACGTCGCCGGCACGCAGAACAAGGCCGGCGGCGCCCGCATCGGCCAGTCCAAGTACTGGCTCGGCGACTACACCACCGAGGGCGAGAACGGCGGACTCGGCGTCTTCTGCCACGAGTTCGGCCACGACCTCGGCCTGCCGGACTACTACGACACCGACGGCGGCGAGAACTCCACCGCCTTCTGGACCCTGATGAGCTCCGGCTCCTGGCTCAGCCACGGCGCCGCCGCGAACGCGGGCATCGGCACCCACCCGGGCCTGATGGGCGCCGAGGAGAAGCTCTTCCTCGGCTGGCTCGACTACGTCGACGCCCCGCTCGGCACCACCGGCAGCCACACCCTGAGCCCCGCCGCCCTCCAGCAGGCCGGCAAGGCGCAGGCCGTCCGCGTCGCGCTCCCGGACAAGTCCGCCGCCACCGCCTACGCCACCCCGACCTCCGGCGCGCACGCCTGGTGGACCGGCTCGGCCGACGGCCTCAACCAGTCGCTCACCCGCTCCGTCCCGGCCGCCCCGCGCGTCACCGTGAAGGCGAGCGCCTGGTACGAGATCGAGGCGGACTACGACTACCTCTTCGCCGAGTACTCCCTCGACGGCGGCACCACCTGGGCCCGCGCCGGCGACGGCGTCAGCGGCTCCTCGGCCGGCAAGTGGACGACGCTGCGGTTCTCGTACGACGCCGCGGGCAAGCCGTCCCTCTTCCGCTTCCGCTACCAGACCGACGGCGGGGTGCACCTGCCCGGAGCCTTCCTCGACGACGTCGCGCTGACCTCCGGCGGCACGACGCTCGTGGCGGACGACGCCGAGCAGGGCGCCAACGGCTGGACCGCGCAGGGCCGCTGGAAGCTCTCCACCGGCACCGAGTCGGCCTCCTACCCGCGCTACTACCTCCTGGAGAACCGCGAGTACGTCGGCGCCGACGCGCTCCTCGCCGAGGGCCCGTACCAGTTCAGCAAGCCGCTGTCCGCCCCCGACTGGGTCGAGTGGTTCCGCTACCAGAACGGCATGCTCGTCTGGTACGTCGACCGGTCCTTCGACGACAACAACGTCAGCAACCACCCCGGCGGCGGCTCGGCCATGGCCGTCGACGCCCGCCCGACGCCGTTCACCTACCCGAACGGCGCCGCGCCCAGCAACCGCCGCCAGCCCTTCGACGCCACCTTCGGCCTGGAGGCCACCGACGCCACCTGCCTCCACACCGAGGTCCTGGCCGGCAAGGGCAAGCAGCAGACCGTCCAGACCCTGGCCGCCTGCGCCCCGTCGGCGCCGGGCATCCCGGTCTTCGACGACACCGACCCGAACGCCTACTACGACACCTCGGCGCCGCAGGCCAGCGTCAAGGTCGCCGGGCACGGCGTGAAGGTCACCGTCACCGGCGACGCCGGCGACGACCTGACGATCACGGTGGCCAACCCGGCCGCGCACTGACCGTCGCACCGCGAGGGGCGGTGCGGGAGGACCCTCAGTCCTTCCGCACCGCCCCCGCCAGTCCCGCGAGGAGGGCGACCACGCCGGAGGGGCCGTCGACCGAGAGGTCGGCGCGGTCGGCGAGCTCCGGGACCTCGGTGGAGCCGGAGCAGACGAGGAGGCCGGGGAGGCCGTCGCCGCGGAGCTTCTCCACGGCGGCGAAGGCGGGCAGGTCGCCCAGGTCGTCCCCGGCGTAGAGGACGGACCCGGCGCCCTTCTCGCGTACGAACTCCGCCAGCGCCACCCCCTTGTCCATGCCGGGGGGCCGCAGCTCCAGGACCAGCCGGCCGGGCTCCAGGACCAGGCCGTGCGCGGCGGCCAGGTCGGCGAGCGGGCCCTTGAGGGAGGCGAAGGCGCCCTCGGGGTCCCGGGCGCGGCGGGTGTGCACGGCGACCGCGCGGCCCTTCTCCTCGATCCAGACGCCGTGCCAGGCGCCGTGGCGGTCGAGGAAGCCGGGGAGCTCGGCGCGGACGGAGGCGACCCCGGGGTGCGGGGCGGCGGCCGTGACCGTGCCGGTGGCGGCGTCCCAGCGCTCGGCGCCGTAGTGGCCGAGGACGGTGAGGTGGCCGAGGCCCGGGACGCCGGCCAGGCCGCCGTGCCGGACCGCGACCCCGGCCGGGCGGCCGGTCACGATCACGACGGCGGCCACGTGCGGCGCGAGGGCCGCGAGCGCGGGAACGGCCTCCGGATGGGCCCTGGCCCGCTCCGGGTCCGGGACGATCTCGGCGAGCGTCCCGTCGAAGTCGAGGGCGACGACGGCCTCGGAGGGCCGCGCGAGCAGCGCGGCCAGGCCGTCGCGGCCGGCGGACGTGGTCGGGTGCGGAAGGCTGCTGACCATGACCCCGACCCTACCGACCCGGGCCCGCCGCGTCAGCGTGGCCGGACTCACCCGGCGGGAATCGCCCGGCGGGGTTTACCCGGCGGGGTTCACCCGAGGGGAATCGTCCGGCGGGGTTCACCCGACGGGGATCGTCCGGCGGGGGTTCAGCGGCGCCGCTCCCGCTCCTCGCGGATCCGCCTCAGGCGGTTGACGGTGACCGGGTCGTGGGCGAGGGCGCGGGGGTCGTCCAGGAGGGCGTTGAGGAGCTGGTAGTAGCGGGTCGGGGAGAGGCCGAGGCGTTCGCGGACGGCGCGCTCCTTGGCGCCGGGGCCGGGCCAGGAGCGGCGTTCGAGGGCGAGGACGGCCCGCTCCCGCTCCCCCAGTCCGCTGCCGTCGCCCGGCGTCTCTTCGGTCATACGACCAACCTATTACCCGGCGGTCCGCTCCGCCGCCCCGCCTCCCGGCCGCCGCCCCGCGTCCCGCCCGGCGGCCCGGCGACCCGCGCTCCGGCCCGGCGGTCCGCCTCCCGCCCCGCGGTCTACTCCGCCGCCTCCGCCGCCGACGCCGTGCGCGCGACGGAGCCGAGGACGGCCTCCGGGCTGCCGGCGGGGGTGACGGCCTTGCCCATCTCCTGCTTCAGGGTCTCGCTGACCTTGGCCCAGGAGGTCTTGCCGACCGGCGGGAGCTGGGCGGTGGGCAGCGCCTTCAGGAACTGGCGCAGCTTGGCGTGCTCGGGGGCGGTCTCCATGCGGGTGGAGGCGGTGACGGTGACCGGCAGCAGGTCGTTGTCGCCGGCGAACTTCAGCACGTTCTCGTCGGTGAAGACGAAGTCGAGGAAGGCCCCGGCCTCCTTGTTGTGGCCGTTCTGCTTGAAGGCCATGATCCAGTCGGCGACGCCCATGGACTTCTTGGCCGGGCCGTCGACGCCGGGCAGCGGGGCCTGGCCGACCTCGATGCCCTGCTTGGCGGCCTCCTGGAGGAGCGAGGGGTGGCCGTTGAGCATGCCGACCTCGCCGCGCGCGAAGGCGGCGAAGGCGGCCTTGCGGTTGAGCTTGCCGGGGGCGATGGGGCCGGTGAGGCCGGGCGCGACGAGCTCGTCCTTGAGCCAGGTGAAGGTGTCGACGTTGGCCTCGGAGTCGATGGCGTACCGGTCGGAGTCGTCGGTCCAGCCGCCGCCGCCCGCGAACAGCCACGTCAGCGACTCGGCCTGGGCCTCCTCGGGCCCGAGGGGCAGCGCGATGGGGGTGCGGACGCCCTCCGCCTTGAGCTTCTTCGCGACGGCGGCCAGCTCGTCCCAGGTGGTGGGGGGCTTCACGCCGGCCTTCTCGAAGAGGTCGGCGTTGTAGAAGAGGGGCCGGGTGGAGGCGACGAAGGGCAGGCCGTACTGGACGTGCTTGTTCTCGCCGGCGTCGGCGAGCGCGGGCAGGAAGTTGGCCTGGACGGGTATGGAGAGGAGTTCGTCGGCGGAGTAGAGCTGGCCGGCGGCGGCGTAGTCGGCGTAGGCGCCGATCTGCGCGAGGTCGGGGGCCTGCCCGGCCTCGACCATCTCGGCGACCTTGCGGTCGACGTCGTCCCAGGACTCGACCTGGACCTGGACCTTGACCCCGGGGTGGGACGCCTGGAAGGCGGCGACGAGGCCGTCCCAGTACTTCTTGGTGGTGTTGCCGCCGGTGAGGTCGTAGTCGGCGGCGACCAGGCGCAGGGTCACCTCGCCGTCGTCCCCGCCGAGGGCGCCGCAGCCGGCGACCGTGGCGGTCATGCCCAGGGCGGCGGCGGCCGCGGTCAGTCCAAGGAATCGTCGCCGCTCCACGGCTTCATCCACCTTTTGCTCGTCGTTGAGCAGCAGTGAGCTGCACGTACACGCCCGCAGGGGCGCGGTCAGGGGCCGAAAGTCTCTCCCATTCCCGGGCAAGAGGTCTACACCACTCGGGTATCACTTCGGCAACCCCGGTGGGACCTTCGCCACAAACCCCCCACACCCTGGGGCCCGAATTTGTATCCGAGCGCAACAATCCTCGGCAGTGGACTAGACCTTTAGGGCGATCTCGCGCGAGACTGTCCCCCGTGAGACACGTCATCGCCCTGGATGTGGGCGGCACCGGCATGAAGGCCGCCCTCGTCGGGGCGGACGGCACCCTCCTCCACGAAGCCCGCCGCGCCACCGAGCGCGACCGCGGCCCGGAGGCCGTCGTCGAGACGATCCTCGCCTTCGCCGAGGACCTCCGCGCCCTCGGCGAGGAGCGGTACGGCGAGCCCGCCGCGGCCGCCGGCGTCGCCGTCCCCGGCATCGTCGACGCCGACCGCGGCATCGCCGTCTACGCCGCCAACCTCGGCTGGCGCGACGTGCCCCTCCGCGCCCTCCTCAGCGAACGCCTCGGCGGCCTCCCCGTCGCCCTCGGCCACGACGTCCGCACCGGCGGCCTCGCCGAAGGCCGCATCGGCGCCGGGAACGGCGCCGACCGCTTCCTCTTCGTGCCCCTCGGCACCGGCATCGCCGGAGCCATCGGCATCGGCGACCACATCGAGGCCGGCGCCCACGGCTACGCCGGCGAGATCGGCCACATCGTCGTCCGCCCCGGCGGCACCGACTGCGGCTGCGGCCAGCGCGGCTGCCTGGAGCGCTACGCCTCCGCCTCCGCCGTCTCCCTCGCCTGGGCCAAGGCGTCCGGCGACCCCGACGCGGACGCCGCCGACTGCGCCAAGGCGGTCGAGTCCGGCGACCCCACCGCCGTACGCGTCTGGCAGGACGCGGTGGACGCCCTCGCCGACGGCCTCGTCACCGCCCTCACCCTGCTGGACCCCCGCACGCTCATCATCGGTGGCGGACTGGCCGAGGCCGGGGAAACCTTGTTCACACCCCTTCGGGCCGCGGTGGAGGAACGAGTGACCTTCCAGAAGCTGCCCGTCATCGTGCCGGCGGCCCTCGGGGACACCGCCGGATGCCTGGGCGCGGGCCTCCTCGCCTGGGACCTGCTCGCCGACCAGCGTTCCACCGACCCGGAGGTTTCCGCCTGATGTCCGATCACAAGGTTCTCGCCGGCGCCCGCGTCGTGCTGCCCACCGGGATCGTCGAGAACGGACGCGTGATCGTCGACGGCGGCCGCATCGCCGGCAGCGCGCCCGAGGACGCCCCCGCCCTGGACCTCAGCGGTCACTGGCTCGTCCCCGGCTTCGTCGACATGCACAACCACGGCGGCGGCGGCGCCTCCTTCACCTCCGGCACCGTCGAGGACGTCCTCAAGGGCGTCCACACCCACCGGCTGCACGGCACCACCACCGTCGTCGCCTCCTTCGTCACCGGCGACATGGACTTCCTCACCGCCCGCGCCGGCCTGCTCTCCGAGCTCGCCGAACAGGGCGAGATCGCCGGCCTCCACTTCGAGGGCCCCTTCATCTCCCCCTGCCGCAAGGGCGCCCACGACGAGACCCTGCTGCGCGACCCGCACCCGGCCGACGTCCTCAAGCTGATCGACGCCGCCCGCGGGCGGGCCAAGATGGTCACCCTCGCCACCGAGCTGCCCGGCGGCCTCGACTCCGTCCGCCTCCTCGCCGAGCACGGCGTCATCGCCGCCATCGGCCACACCGACGCCAGTTACGAGCAGACCGTCGAGGCCATCGACGCCGGCGCCACCGTTGCCACCCACCTCTACAACGCGATGCCCGGCCTCGGCCACCGCGCGCCCGGCCCGATCGCCGCCCTCCTGGAGGACGAGCGGATCACCGTCGAGCTCATCAACGACGGCACCCACCTGCACCCCGCCGCCCTGGAGCTCGCCTTCCACCACGCGGGCCCCGAGCGCGTCGCCTTCATCACCGACGCCATGGACGCCGCAGGCTTCGGCGACGGCCGCTACATGCTCGGCCCGCTGGAGGTCGAGGTGAAGGACAGCGTGGCCCGCCTCGTCGAGGGCGGCTCCATCGCCGGCTCCACCCTCACCCTGGACCGCGCCTTCAAGCGCGCCGTCACCGTCGACGGCCTCCCCGTCGAGTCCGTCGTCCAGGCCATCTCCGCCAACCCGGCCCGCCTCCTCGGCGTCTACGACCGGGTCGGCTCCCTGGAGCCCGGCAAGGACGCCGACCTCGTCGTCCTCGACGACGCCTTCGACGTGAAGGGCGTCATGCGCAGGGGCGAGTGGATCGTCGCCCCCCAGGGCGTCCCCGTCCGGGTGCCGCAGACCGCCTGATCAGCACCGGAGGGAACGGCGAACGGTCCGGGGACTGGGCCGATCGCCGTTCCTTTGGCATGATCGTGGCCCATCACGCAGCTGACGCCACAGGGGCGTACCGGGAGTACGGGGGTGGACAGGTGATCCTCACGGTCACCCTCAACACGGCACTGGACCTCACCTACCGGGTGCCCGCCCTCGTCCCGCACACCAGCCACCGGGTCGACCACAGCGCCGAACGCCCCGGCGGCAAGGGCGTCAACGTCGCCCGGGTGCTCGCCGCGCTCGGCCACGAGACGGTCGTCACCGGCTTCGCCGGCGGCCCCACCGGCGAACGGCTCCGGGAGCTCCTCGCCCCCGTCCCCCGGCTGACCGACGCCCTCGTCACCACCGAGGCGCCCACCCGCCGCACCGTC
This sequence comes from Streptomyces filamentosus, assembly GCF_014654895.1. Lineage (GTDB taxonomy): Bacteria > Actinomycetota > Actinomycetes > Streptomycetales > Streptomycetaceae > Streptomyces > Streptomyces filamentosus. Next base: position 2,327,929 of record NZ_BNBE01000001.1, read on the forward strand.
GCCGTCGTGGACGCCGCCGCCGGCGACACCACCCAGTTCAACGAGGCCGGCGCCCCCGTCACCCCCGCCGAATGGGCCGCCTTCCGCGCCCGCTACACCGACCTCCTGTCCGGCGCCCGGGCCGTCGCCCTCTGCGGCAGCCTCCCGCCGGGCGTCCACGTCGGCGCGTACGCCGAACTGATCCGCACGGCCCGGGGCGCCGGCGTCCCCGTCCTCCTCGACACCAGCGGCGAACCGCTCCGCCGGGGCATCGCCGCCCGCCCCGACGTCGTCAAGCCCAACGCCGACGAACTCGCCGGGCTCACCGGCTCCCGCGACCCGCGCCGCGCCGCCCTCGACGCCCGCCGCCGCGGCGCCCACGCCGTCGTCGCCTCCCTGGGCCCGGACGGCCTGCTGGCCGCCACCCCGGACGGCCTCTGGCGGGCCGCGCCCCCCGCCCCCGTCCACGGCAACCCCACCGGCGCCGGCGACTCCGCCGTCGCCGCCCTCCTCGCCGGCCTCGCCGCCGCCACCCCCTGGCCCGCCCGCCTCACCGAGGCCGCCGCCCTCTCCGCCGCCACCGTCGCCTCCCCCGTCGCCGGCGAATACGACCCGGCCGTCCTCGCCGACCTCCTCCCGAAGGTGACGGTCACCCGCGAGGACGACACCGCCTGACCCGGTGGCGGGTCTCCCGGGGCCCCGGCGGCCGTGCCTGTACACAGGAGGGCGACAGCACCCCGGACCCCGGAGGGACCCTCCCGTGCGCAGCCCCCTCGTCCACGCCGGCGCCCTCGCCGCGGCCCTCGCCCTGACCCTGGCCCCGGCCGGACCCGCACACGCCGAGGTCACCTCGGGCAGCGCCGGGTGCACCACGGAAGGCGCCCGCGGAAGGATGGCCTGGACGAACTACCACGGCCCGGGCGCCACCATCGGCCTCACGTTCACCCTCACCGACACCCTGGACGACCGGAAGCCCGTGCGCGTCCGGCTGCTCTCCAAGGACACCTTCGGACGGATCCACCAGTGGGGGTGGCGGACGAACGCGCGGGGCGAGGGGACGACGGAGACCTGGCGCACCTCGGCCTCGCATCCCAACGGACTCTTCGACATCGCCGTCGAGGTCGCCCGCTTCGACAGCAACGGCGTCCACCGGAACGGCTGCACCACCTGGTGACGCGAACGGCCCCGGACGGCGTCTCGCACCGTCCGGGGCCGTTCGCTTCGCGCCGGGGTCAGCTGCCGACCTTGCCCTCCACCAGGTAGACCTGGTCGATGACGGCCTCGCAGTCGAGGCCCTGCTCGCAGGAGATCTTGAGGGAGTTGCTGCCCTTGTCGAGGGTGGCGTAGCCGTAGGTGGTGGTCCACCCCTTCTCCCAGTCGCCGGCCGCCGCCTGTCCCCAGTTGCTCAGGTTGATCTGGTACGGCGGGCGGTCGTTCACCGTGAGCATGGCCTTGGCGTCCTTGCCGGGCACGCTGTAGGTGATCTTCAGCGTGTAGTCGCCCGCCGACGGCACGTCCACGGTCCAGCTCGCGGAACCGCCGGCGCCGTTGAGCGAGACGTAGGCGCCGCCGGGGCCCTTGCCGCCCTTGATGTCCTTGCCGACCGTCGCCGGGCCGCCGAGCTGGAGGGTCGCCGCGTCCTGCCGGGGCAGCGGGGCCTTCGTGGGTTCCGTGCTGGGCTGATCGGAGGCGGTGGGCTCCTGGCTCGCGGTGGAGGGGGCGGCGGACGACGGGGTGGTGCCGGCCGTCTGCTTGTCCTTGTCGGTGCCCTGGTTGGAGATCACGGCCGCGGCGATGCCCGCGACGACGACCGCGACGACCGCGACCGCGCCGATCAGCAGGCCCTTGGTGTTGGGGCCGCGGCCGCCGCGGGGGGCCTGCGGCGGCGGGGTGTGCCGGGGCGGCTGGCCGTTGCCGTACGTCTCGGGCGCCGCGTACTGCGGGTGCGGCTGGCCGTACGGCGCCTGCTGCTGCGGCGGCACGTACGGCTGGGCCGGCTGCTGCCCGTACTGGCGCTCGCCGACCGTCCTGACCTGGTTGTACGAGGTGCGCGGCACACCCGGCTGGGCGGGCGCCGGGCCTGGGTAGCCGTACCCCCCGCCCTGCGAAGAGCGGCCCGCCGCCGCCTGTCCGTCGGCGTACAGATAGCCGAACGGATCGTCGTCCTCGGGCTTGTTCGCGCCGTCGTTACCGGCAGCCATCCGGGTCATCCTCTCCATGCTCGCCAGCCGTCGCCGACCCGGCGAGCCTACCCCGAACAGTTGTGGCCCCCGCGCGGGCGGCGATCAACCCGCCCTGCGCTGGACCTTCGCGCGGGAGCGCTTCTCCACGTACATGCGCTGGTCGGCGGAGTTCAGGACCTCTTCGACGGTCATGCCGCACTCGGCCCAGCCGATGCCGAAACTGGCGCCGACGCGGACCGCGCGGCCGTCGACGCGGATGGGCGGGATGATCGCGTTGCGCAGGCGGACGGCGAGGTCGGCGGCGTCGGCGGCGCCCAGGCCGTCGGCGAGGACGACGAACTCGTCACCGCCCAGACGGGCGACGGTGTCGCCGTCGCGGACGCCCGTGGTGAGCCGGCGGGCCACCTCGATGAGGACCGCGTCGCCGGTGTGGTGACCGAAGCGGTCGTTGATCGACTTGAAGCCGTCGAGGTCGCAGAAGAGGACGGCGAGCCCCTTGGTGCCGTCGTCGGTGACGCCGCCGGCCGGCGCGACCATGTGCACGTGGTGGTCGTACGCGCCGCCGCCCGCGGGCTCGAAGCCGAAGCCGTGCTCGTGCTCGTGGCCGTACTCGTAGCCCCCCTCGTACCCGCCTTCGTACCCGCTCTCGTAGCCGCCTTCGTACGCGACGGGCAGCGGGTCCGGGCCGTGGCCGAAGTCCGGGTGGGTGCCCTCGTGGGCGGGGCGCTCGCAGAGCCGGGCGGAGAGCCGGGAGCGCAGCTCGGCACTGTTGGGCAGGCCGGTGAGCGCGTCGTGGGAGGCCCGGTGGGCGAGCTGGAGCTCGTGCCGCTTGCGCTCCTCGATGTCCTCGACGTGGGTGAGGAGGAAGCGGGGGCCGTCGGCGGTGTCGGCGACGACCGAGTTGCGGAGGGACACCCACACGTAGGTGCCGTCGCGGCGGCCGAGCCGCAGCTCGGCGCGGCCCCCCTCGGCGGAGGTCCGCAGGAGGGTGCCGATGTCCTCGGGGTGGACGAGGTCCGCGAAGGAGTAGCGGCGCATCACGGAGGAGGGGCGGCCGAGGAGCCGGCAGAGGGCGTCGTTGGTGCGGAGCAGCCGGCCGTGCTGGTCGCCGCCGAGCTCGGCGATCGCCATGCCGGAGGGGGCGTACTCGAAGGCCTGCCGGAAGGATTCCTCGCTGGCCCGCAGCGCCTGCTGCTCGCGCTCCAGGCGTATCAGGGCGCGCTGCATGTTGGAGCGGAGCCGGGCGTTGCTGATCGCGATGGCGGACTGGGAGGCGTACATCTGGAGGGCTTCCTGCCCCCAGGGTCCCGGGTGCCGGCCGTTGCGCGGGCGGTCGACGGATATGACGCCGAGGAGTTCGCGGCCGTTGCCGGAGGCGTACATGGGCGCGTAGAGGCGGTCGTGGGGGTGCCACTCGTCCTCGAAGCGGGGGGCGGGGCCGTCGGTGTGCCACTGGGGGACGTCGTCCTCCATGAGGACCCAGCCCTCGGTGTGCGGGATGAACCGCAGGTCGCCCCAGGGGAGGGCCATGGAGAGGCGGCGCTCCCAGGCGTCGCGGGAGCCGACGCGGCCGGTGATGAGGGCTTCGGCGGCGGGGTCCCCGGCGAAGGCGGCGACGACGAGGTCACCGTCGGGCCGGACGAGGTTGACGGCGGCCAGCTGGTAGTTGAGGCCCGCGACGACGCCGTCGGCGACGGTCTGCAGGGTGTCCGCGAGACTGCGGGCGGTGTTGAGGTCCGCCACGACCTGATGCAGCTGCCGCAGGGTCGAGAGACGGACGTAGGGCTCCGACTCGGTCTCCATCGCTCGCTCTCCCCGAGACCTCGACAGCAACTCCAGGATTCTCATCGGCTTCGTACCGCACTGTCCCTGCCACTGAATCACAGCGAGCTGCGCACCCGGTACACAGGGTCAGCAAATAGTGGCCTCTGTGACTCAAGTCACAGCAGCGTGTGGCCGGATCCGGCGGGTCGCCGGTGACCGGCGGGAGCACCGCGCCCCCGCCGCACGGCCCCCGGGTCCTAGGACCCGGGCCGGGCGCCGGTCTGGTCCCCCGGCCCGATGCGGCCCGCGCGGGGCCGCGGTTAGCGTGCCGGTGTGCTCCAGAAGACCCCGCCCCCGCCGTCCGTCCCCCCGCCGCCCGTCACCGACCTCGCCATCCCTCATGCTGAGGGGGTGAGCGACGACGACTTCCGGGCGGCCATGTCCCGCCTCGCGGCCGGCGTGGTCCTGGTGACCGCGCACGACCCCGACGACGGCCCGCGCGGCGAGGACGTCGGGATGACCGCCACCGCGTTCCTGTCCGTCTCGCTGGATCCGCCGCTGGTCCTGGTGAGCCTGCGCAACGGCTCCCGCATGGACGACCTCCTGGAGGAGGTGCCCGTCTGGGCGGTGTCGGTGCTGGCCGAGAACCAGCGGCACGTCGCCGGCCGCTTCTCCATGAAGGGCCGGGTCTCCGACCGCCTGCTCTTCGCCGACCTGCCGTACGTCCGCGGCACGGTCAGCGGCGCGCCGCTGCTCGACGGGGCGCTCACCACCCTGGAGTGCCGCACGGAGAACCGGGTGGTGGCGGGCGACCACACCCTCGTCATCGGCCGCGTCCTGTCGGTCGGCCCGCCGTCCCCGGACGGCGCCCCCCTCACCTACTTCCGGGGCAGGTACCGGCACCTGGGCTGACGCCGGGCGGGCACGGCCTCCGGGCGGCGAGGGACCTCGGGACGAGGGGCCTCGGGGAGGCTCAAGGGGCCCCGGGGGGCCGGGGTCACCCCCAGTCGCGCCCCTGCCGGCCGCGCTTGGTCTCGGCGCGCTGCTTCTTCTCCCGCAGCCTGCGTTCGTTGATGCCCCGGGGGATCTTCGTGGCCCGGCGGGGCTTCGGCGGCGGGGCGGTCGCCTCGGCGAGGAGCGCGGCGAGGCGGACGGCGGCCGTCTCGCGGTTGCGCCACTGGGAGCGGTGCTCCGAGGCCCGTACGGTCAGCACGCCGTCCACCAGGCGGGAGGCGAGCCGTTCCAGGGCGCGGGCCTTCCACACCTCGGGCAGGGCGTCGGTCGCGGCGAGGTCGAAGAGCAGCTCGACGCGCGAGTCCGAGGTGTTGACGTGCTGGCCGCCGGGACCCGAGGAGCGCGAGAAACGCCACTGGAGCTCGGCCTCGGGCAGCGAGACGGAGCCGCGGATCTGATACGGACCTGACATGCCCTCCATGTTCCCCGCGCGGGGCGCCGGGCGTCACCCCGTTTTCTCCGCCGTCCGAGCGGACGGGAACCATCCGGTGACGTTCCGCGTTTCTCCGGGGGAAGACAGCGTGTGAACCACGACGACCCCGATGAAAGGGACTTCCATGGCTGTGAGCCTCACCAAGGGCGGCAACGTCTCCCTGACCAAGGAGGCGCCGGGACTGACCGCCGTCACCGTGGGCCTCGGCTGGGACGTCCGCACGACGACCGGCACCGACTTCGACCTCGACGCCTCCGCGATCGGCGTCGACGCCGCCGGCAAGGTGGCCTCGGACGCCCACTTCGTCTTCTTCAACAACAAGTCCACCCCGGACCAGACCATCGTCCACACGGGTGACAACCGCACCGGCGAGGGCGGCGGTGACGACGAGCAGATCAACGTCAACCTCGCGGGCCTCCCGGCGACCGTCGACAAGATCGTCTTCCCGGTCTCCATCTACGACGCGGTCTCCCGCTCGCAGAACTTCGGCCAGGTGCGCAACGCCTACATCCGCATCGTGAACCAGGCCGGCGGCGCCGAGATCGCCCGCTACGACCTCTCCGAGGACGCCGCCACCGAGACCGCCATGGTCTTCGGCGAGCTGTACCGCAACGGCGCCGAGTGGAAGTTCCGCGCGGTCGGCCAGGGCTACGCCTCCGGCCTGGAGGGCATCGCCCGCGACTTCGGCGTGAACCTCTGACGGTTCCCCGCACCCCCTGGAGCCCCGGCCGGTCCCCGGACCGCCGGGGCTCTACCCTTGCCCCGTGATCGTCGAGACCCTCGCGCCCAAGGCCCTGGAGGACGGCGCCGCGCTGCCCGGGCCGCTGCTCACCGAACTCACCGCGCTGTACGCGTCGAACCGCGCATTCCAGCAGCTCAGCGGCGACTTCCCGGACCCGGACGACATCCGCCCCGAGCAGGTCGCGGCCGCCCTCGCCGACGAGCTCGCCGAGCCCTCCGCCGAGGTCCTGCTCGCCCGCTCCGAGGGCCGGCTGGTCGCCGTCGCCGTGACGCTCGGCCGCCACCCCGACCCGGCCGACCCGGACCCCTGGCTGGGCCTGCTCATGGTCCACGCGGACGAGCGGCGCGCCGGCTTCGGCCGCCGCCTCGCCCGGCACGTCGAGGACGGCTTCCGCGCCGGAGGGCGTACGGGCCTCAGGCTCGCGGTCCTGGAGAACAACCCGGAGGCCCTCGCCTTCTGGACCGCCCTCGGGTACGAGGAGACCGCCCGCCGCCCGGACCTGGCGCACGGCCGCCCGTGCGTGGTCCTCCGCAAGGCGCTCTAGGGCCGCTCCGGCCGGTCCTTCCCGTACAGCCAGACGTCCCACACCCCGGCCAGGTCCCGGCCCGCCACGGCCTCCGCGTAGGCCGTGAAGTCCTCCGTGGAGGCGTTGCCGTGCCGGTGCCCGGCCGCCCAGCCGCGCAGCAGCCCGTCGAAGACCTCGTCGCCGACGGTCTCGCGGAGCTTGTGCAGGACCATCGCGCCGCGCTGGTAGACGGGCGGGTCGAAGAGGTTCTCCGCGGCGGGCGGGTCGGCGGGCGGGAAGGCCCAGTTGTCCTCGTCGGCGAAGGCCGCCTCGAAGCTCCGCCGCGCCGGGACGGAGCCGTACTCCTCCGCGTACAGCCACTCGGCGTAGGTGGCGAAGCCCTCGTTGAGCCAGATGTCCCGCCAGCTCTCGGGGGTGACCGAGTTCCCGAACCACTGGTGGGCCAGCTCGTGCACGAGCGTCGTGCGGTCGAAGGAGCCCGCGGGGAAGACCGGCCGCGTCTGGGTCTCCAGGGCATAGCCGAGGAGGCCGTCGGTGGTGACCACGGCGCCGGCGGCACCGAAGGGGTACGGGCCGAAACGGTCCTGCTGGCGGGCGAGGACCGTGGGGAGCTCGGCGCGGAGCGGGGCCGTGGAGGCGGCGAGCGCGGGATCGGCGGCGGTGAGCACGGGGACCGTGCCGAGCGCGGTGCCGGTGGTGGTCTCGTACCGGCCGATCATCACCGTGGCCAGGTAGCTCGCCATCGGTTCGGAGGACCTCCAGACCGTGCGGGTGCGGCCGCCGGGGGCGGCGGCGGAGGAGACCCGGACGCCGTTGGAGAGGGCCTGGAGCCCGCTCGGGACGGTCAGCGCGATCTCGTACGTCGCCTTGTCGGAGGGGTGGTGGTTGCCGGGGAACCAGGTCGTGGAGCCGGCCGGTTCGCCGACCGCGACCGCCCCGCCGGAGGTGTTCATCCAGCCCTCGGTCGAGCCGTCGGCGTCGGTGAGCGGTTCGGGCACGCCGGAGTAGTCGACGGTGACGGTGAAGCCGGCGCCCCGGGGCACCTCGTCGCGCGGGCGGAGCGTCAGCTCGTCCCCGGCCCGGTTGACGGCGGCCTCCTCGCCGTCGACGGCCGCCCCCTCCACCGTGAGGCCCGACAGGTCGAGGTTGAGGGCGGAGAGGTCCTGGGTGGCGCGGGCGGTGATCCGCGCGGTGCCGTCGAGGCGGCCGGTGGCCGGGTCGAAGGCCAGGTCGAGGGCGTAGTGGCCGACGTCGTAGCCGCCGTTGCCGAGCTTCGGGAAGTACGGGTCGCGCAGCCCGGACGCGCCGGGCGTGCCCCGCACCCCGCCGTCCTCCGGGGCGCAGGAGGCGAGGAGCCCGCACACGGCGAGGGCCGCCGCCAGGAAGGCGGCGGCCCTGGGGGACCGTCCGGTCCGGCTGCTGAGGATCACGTGAGGATCCTAGACAAGTCGGACAGAAGGTGAAGACGGGGGCGCCCGTCGGGGGGAGTCGGGCGCCCCCGCCCGCTCATGGGGGGGGGGACGGAGCCCGCGGCGCGGGGGCGTGACGCGGAGTCCTCGGCGCGAGGGCGTGACGCGGAGCCGGCGCCGTGAGGGCGTGACGCGGGGTCCGCGCCGCGAGGGGTGTTACTTCGCCAGCTCGGCGACACCGGCCTGGGCGAACTTCTCGTCCAGGTCGCCCGAGGGGGCGCCGGCCACGCCGATGCCCGCGATCGGGGCGCCCTTGGCGGTGACCGGGGCGCCGCCGGCGAGGAAGAGGGTGCCGGGGATGTCCTTCAGGTTCGGGGCCTGGGCCAGACGGCCGGCGAGGACGGAGGTCGGGGCGTTCCAGGAGACGGCCGTGTACGCCTTGCGGATCGCCGACTCGTAGGACTGCGGGCCCGCGCCGTCGCCGCGCAGGGTGACGACGGTGTTGCCGTTGCGGTCCACGACGGCGACCGTGACGCGCTGGTTCTCCTTCTCCGCGGCCTCCAGGGCGGCCTCGGCGGCGTCGGTGGCGGCCTCGATCGTCAGGTGGTTCGACCGGAACAGGTTGCCGTCCGTGGCGTCGGCCTTGGCGACGGCGGCGGGAGCGGCGGCCGGGGCGGACGCGGAGGCCGACACGGCGCCGAAGGTGCCGGCGGTCAGGACGGCGGCGGCGGTGGCACCGAGGACGAGCTTCTTCTTCATGGTGGCTCCCGAGGAGGTCGTGGCGGACCTGATCGGTCCGGGTGGAGGAGGGCGGTTCGTTCGTTCGCTCTGCACTCCATCCTGGGTCCGGCACCGCCGCCCTACGGTCCACGGTCCGGCTGGCCTCCGGGCGCGCACCGGAGGATGCGGGGGTCAGCCGATCGGCTGATGCCCGCGTGGTCCGCGCGGGTCAGCATGGATACGTACACCCAGGTCAGCACGGGCCCGGAGGCGCGGCACCGGCCGGCGCCGCCCGCGAAGGAGGCGAGACGGTTGGAGCCGTACCCCCACTCCTCCCAGGACCCGGCGGGCCCCCGCGGGCGGACCGGCGCACCCGCCCCGGCCGGGCCCCGCCGGCCCGGCGCCCTCCACGGCACCGCGCCCGACCCGGACGCGCACTGGCTCGCGCGCGTCATGCACGTGGCGTTCTTCCTGCTGCTCGGCGCCTCCCTCGCCCGGTTCCTGCTGCGGCACGACTGGGAGGACCGCAGCCCCTGGATCATCGCCCTGTCCGGCGCGCTCGCCGCCCTGTACCTGCTCGGGCCGGTCCTCGGCACCCGCGCCACCCCGCGCCGCACCGCCTGGCTGTGCACGGTCGTCGCCGTGTGGGTGGTGCTCGTCGTCCTCGCGCCCAGCTTCGCCTGGTGCGCCGTCCCGCTCTTCTACACCGGCCTGCGGACCCTGCCGCACAGGGCGTCCCTCGTCCTCGTCGCCCTCCTCACCGCCTTCGTCGTCTTCGCGCAGGTGCAGCTCTCGCACGGCGGCTGGGACCCCAACCTGATCGTCGCCCCGCCCGCCGTCGCCGCCATCGCCACCGGCGTCTTCGTCCACGCCGACCGGCAGGCGGCCCGCCAGCGCGCCCTCATCGACGACCTCATCCGCACCCGCCGCGAACTCGCCGCCATCGAGCGCCGCGAGGGCACCCTCGCCGAGCGGCAGCGGCTCTCCATGGAGATCCACGACACCCTCGCCCAGGGCCTGTCCAGCCAGCAGATGCTCCTCCAGGCCGCCGACCGCACCTGGGACACCGACCCCGGCACCGCCCGCCGGCACGTCCGCACCGCCGAGTCGATCGCCGAGCGGAACCTCGCCGAGGCCCGCCGCTTCGTCCACGACCTCGCCCCCGCCGACCTCGCCGAGGGCGGCGGCCTGGAGCAGGCCCTGCGCGGGCTCGCCGCGCGCGAGTCGGCCGCCTTCCGGGTCGACGGCACGCCCGTCCCGCTGCCCGACCGGGCCCAGTCGGCGCTGCTGCGGATCGCGCAGGGCGCCCTCGCCAACATCCGCGAGCACGCCGCCGCCACCTCCGCCGCGCTCACCCTCACCTACCTCGACGACCAGGTCGTCCTCGACGTCGCCGACGACGGCAGCGGCTTCGACCCCGCGGCCGCCCGCGACGGCGGCGGCGTCCGCGGCCACGGCCTGCCCGCCATGCGGGTCCGCGCCCAGCAGCTCGGCGGCACGCTTACCGTGGAATCCACCCCCGGCGAGGGCACCGTGCTCTCCGCCGCCATCCCGCTCACCCTCTGACGGAAGGCAGGCCCCGTGACCGTGCGCATCCTCCTCTGCGACGACCACGTCGTCGTCCGCGCCGGGCTGCTCGCCCTCCTCGGCTCCACCCCCGACATCGAGGTCGTCGGGGAGGCCGGCAGCGGCGAGGAGGCCGTCGCGATGGCCGCGAAGCTGAAGCCGGACGTCGTCCTGATGGACCTCCAGCTCGGGCCCGGCATCGACGGCGTGGAGGCCACCCGCCGCATCGCGCCCACCGGCGTCCACGTCCTCGTCCTCACCACCTACGACACCGACGCCGACATCACCCGGGCCATCGAGGCGGGCGCCACCGGCTACCTCCTGAAGGCCGAGCGGCCCGAGGAGCTGTTCGCCGCGATCCACTCCGCCGCCCAGGGCCGCACCGCACTCTCCCCGCCGGTCGCCAGCCGCGTCATGGACCGGATGCGCGGCGCCGCCGGGCCCTCCCTCACCGACCGGGAGCGGGACATCCTCGGGCAGCTCGCCCACGGCCTCGGCAACAAGGAGATCGCCCGCGCCCTCTTCATCAGCGAGGCCACCGTCAAGACCCACCTGGGCCGCATCTACGCCAAGCTCGGCGTCGACACGCGCGCCGGCGCCGTGGCGGTCGCGAAGGAACAGCGCCTGCTCCCCTGAGACTGCTACCGTGCGCTGTCGTTCCAGTGCACAGCGTCATGTCTCCGTGGGAGCACGTGTGAAGATCGCCGTCGTCGGTGGCGGGCCCGCCGGCCTGTACCTCTCGATCCTGCTCAAGCGGCAGGACCCCGCCCACGAGATCTCCGTGTACGAACGGAACGCGGCCGGCTCCACCTACGGCTGGGGCGTCACCTACTGGGCCGGACTCCTCGACAAGCTGCGGGCCGGCGACCCCGAGTCCGCCGCCGCCGTCGCCGACGCCTCGGTGACCTGGACCGACGGCCTCGCCATCGTCCGCGACCAGCGGACCGTGCACCGCGGCGACGCCGGCCACGGCATCGGCCGCCGCCGGATGCTCGGCCTGCTCGCCGACCGGGCCGCCGCCCTCGGCGTCGAGCTCGCGTACGAACACCCGGTCGCCGGCCCGGACGCCCCCGAACTCGCCGGCGCCGACCTGGTCGTCGCCGCCGACGGCGTCCACAGCGCCCTGCGCGAGGCGCACGCCGACCACCACGGCGCCTCCTTCGCCACCGGCCGCAACCCCTACATCTGGCTCGGCACCACCAAGGTCTTCGACTCCTTCAGCTTCGCCTTCAAGGAGACCGGCCACGGCTGGATCTGGTGCTACGCCTACGGCTTCAGCGGCGAGCGCTCCACCTGCGTCGTCGAGTGCGCCCCCGGCACCTGGACCGGCCTCGGCCTGGACACCATGCCCGAGGGCGACTGCCTGGCCCTCCTGGAGAAGCTCTTCCACGACCTCCTCGACGGCCACGAGCTGATCGGCCGCGACCGGGGCGCCGAGCCCGCCCGGTGGCTCCGCTTCCGCACCCTCACCACCCGCACCTGGCACCACGGCAGGACCGTCCTCCTCGGCGACGCCGCCCACACCACCCACTACTCGATCGGCGCCGGCACCACCCTCGCCCTGGAGGACGCCCTCGCCCTCGCCGACGCCCTCCGCGGCCGCCGCGGCGACCCCGCCGCCCTGGACGCTGCCCTCACCGCGTACGGGAGGCGGCGCCGCGCCGAACTCGTCCCCGCCCAGAGCGCGGCCCGCCTCAGCGCCCAGTGGTACGAGAACCTGCCCCGCTACATGGACCTGCCGCCGGAGCAGATGTTCGCCCTCCTCGGCCAGCGCCACTCGCCGCTCCTGCCCTACGTGCCGCCGCAGCTCTACTACCGCGTCGACCGCGCCGCCGGACGCCTCGAAGCGCTGCGCCGCCTCAAGCGCTGGCTGGGCCCGCGGGTCGCGAAGGCGGTCCACCGCGCCTGACGCGCCGGGGCCGTGACACCATCGGGGCGTGCTCGACATCGGCTACTCCCTCTCCCGGCGCTTCCCCGACCCCCCGCAGACCGACTACCGGCGGGCGGACGTGCACGCGCTGCGGCACGACCTCTTCTGCGGGGACGTCTACCTCGCGGACACCGAGGAGGACCGGGAGGTGTCCACGGCCTGGGGCTGGGTGCCCGTCCTCGACTTCGCCTGGGCGCTCTGCGACATCGTCGAACGGCTCGACCGGGACCCGGCCGGCAGCCGCGCCTCCCGCCCGCAGCACGCGGAGCTCGACTTCACCGAGTCCTCGGACCTGATGCTCTTCGAGCGCCGCTTCGGCTGGGTCGACGTCGAGGCCGACTGGATGCCCGGCGACGAGCCGCCGCTCACCTTCGGCCACGCCGAACTGCGCCGCGAGGCCCGCGACTTCCTCCACGACCTGATCGCCGACCTCACCGACATGCACGAGGGCCTCGCCGACAACCCGGTCGTCTGGGACCTCCAGGCCCGCTTCCCCCGCGTGAAGTAGCCCCGGGGCGGCCCCCGGAGGCCCGGGGGCGTCAGTCCTCCACGCGCACCCCCAGCCGCGCCGCGAGGACCGGCGCCAGGTCGAGCAGCTGCGCCGAGGAGATCACCGCGCCCGCCAGGGACTCCACCCCGCGGGCGATCTCCAGGCGCCGCACCCCCCGCAGGTCCGCGTCCACCAGCTTCGCCCCGGAGAAGTCCGCCCCGGTCAGCTCGCAGTCCACGAACGCGACCCGCTCCAGGGCCGCCCCGCCGAAGTCCGGCTCCACCAGCACGCAGCCCTCGAAGACCACGTCCCGCAGCCGGGCCGCCCGCAGGTTCGGATAGTCCCACTTGCCGCCCCTGACCAGCACCCGCTCCCACACGGAGCCGTGCAGCTGCGTCCCCCCGAAGCGCGCCTCCACCACCTCCGCGTCCCGCAGCTGCACCTGCGACAGATCGGCGCCCACGCCCCGTACCGCTTCGAGACGCGAGTCCAGGAAGCGGGCGCCCGTCAGCCGCGCCCCGTCCAGCGCGCACTCCCGCAGCAGGCAGTCCAGGAAGCGGGCACCCTCCCCCGAGGCGCCCGCCAGGTCGAGCCCGGCCAGCTCCAGTCCGTCGTAGTCCCCGTCGGGCGCGAGCCCGCCCTCGTACGGCTCCAGGGGCGGCAGCCGCAGCTCCACCCGACGAGGCGCCCTGGTCTTTCGCGTCATCCCCCCATCGTGGCCCACGCCACCGACAATCCCCCCTTGACCTCGAGCAAGGTCGAGGTACGAGTCTGGGGTCACGCCACCGGCGAGCGGGCCGACGACCCACGCGTCACCCCCGCACCCGTCACCGGAGAGCGGGCCGACGAGGCGCGCGTCACCTCCGCACACGCCACCGACGAAGGGGAACCGTCATGCACGCCATCCGCCTCCACGCCTTCGGCCCCGCCGAGAACCTCGTCCACGAGGAGGTCCCCGACCCCGTCCCCGGCCCCGGGCAGGTCCGGATCGCCGTCACCGCCGCCGGCGTCCACCTCCTCGACACCACCCTCCGCGAGGGCCTGCCCGGCCCCTTCCCCGCCCCCGCCGAACTCCCCACCGTCCCCGGCCGCGAGGTCGCCGGCACCGTCGACGCCCTCGGCGAGGGCACCGACCCCTCCTGGCTCGGCAGGCGCGTCGTCGCCCACCTCGGCATGAACCCCGGCGGCTACGCCGAACGCGCCGTCACCGACGCCGCCCGGCTCCACGCCCTCCCCGACCACCTCGGCGACGCCGAGGCCGTCGCCATGATCGGCACCGGCCGCACCACCCTCGGCATCCTCCAGTTCACCGCGCTCGGCCCGGACTCCGTCGCGATCGTGCCCGCCGCCGCCGGCGGCATCGGCACCCTCCTCGTCCAGTACGCCAAGAACGCCGGCGCCACCGTCGTCGGCCTCGCCGGCGGCCCCGCCAAGACCGCCCGCGTCCGCGCGAACGGCGCCGACCTCGCCGTCGACTACACCCGCCCCGACTGGCCCGCCGAGGTCCGCGCCTTCCTCCGCGACCGCACCGCCACCGTCGTCTACGACTCCGTCGGCGGCGACACCGGACGCGCCGCCGTCGACCTCCTCGGCAAGGGCGGACAGCACGTCGTCTTCGGCTGGTCCGGCGGCGAACCCCTCGCCTTCACCGAGGAGGAACTGGCCGCCCGGGGCATCACCTCCGGCTCCGTCCTCGGCCCCGTCATGATCCGGAAGGCCGGCGGCGACGTCCGCACCCTCGAACTCGCCGCCCTCGCCGCCGCCTCCGCCGGCACCCTCCGCCCCGCCGTCCACCGCTTCCCCCTCGCCGAAGCGGCGAAAGCCCACCGCGCCCTGGAGAACCGGGGCACGATGGGCAAGGTGGTCCTGATCCCGTAGCGGACGCGGAGGGCCCCCGACGGACGCGGGGGCCCTCCGGGGGCCCGGCGGGCGCCTCAGACGCCGAGCACGTCCCAGGAGTGCGCCTTGAACTCCTTCAGGAAGTCCTCGTGGTCCTCCCACATCCGGGCGGCGGAGCGGAGCACGTCCCAGTTGTGCTCCAGCGCCTGGTCCACCACCTGGCGCAGCTCCGGCGCCGTCTCCCGCTTCTCCACCAGGCCGGTGACCTGCGAGGCGGCCTGCACGGTGTAGCGCAGCGCCCGCAGGGCCCGGGAGGTGTCGTCCATCCCGAAGCCGTGGTCGCTGCCGTTCGCGGGGTCGAAGAGCGGGGTCAGGCGGGCCTCGATGAAGTCGGTGATCCGCCGGAAGCGGGCCTCGACGCCCATGTCGTCGTGATTGCCGTGGTCGTTGCACATGGGGACTTCCTACACCCCCGCCGGAGCGCCCAGCGCCGCCAGGGCCCCGTCCGTCAGCCGGTAGACCGTCCACTCGTCCTGCGGGCGGGCGCCCAGCGACTCGTAGAAGGCGATCGACGGCGCGTTCCAGTCCAGGACCGACCACTCCAGGCGCTCGTAGCCGCGCTCCACGCAGATCCGGGCCAGCTCGGTCAGCAGGGCCTTGCCGTGGCCGCCGCCGCGCGCCTCCGGACGGACGTACAGGTCTTCCAGGTAGATGCCGTGGACGCCGCGCCAGGTCGAGAAGTTGAGGAACCACAGCGCGAAGCCGACCGGCTCGCCGGCCGCGTCCTCCGCGATGTGGGCGTAGGCGGCGGGCCGCTCGCCGAAGAGCGCCTCGTGGAGCTGCTCCGGAGTCGCGCGGACCTCGTCGAGGGCCTTCTCGTACTCCGCGAGGTCGCGGATCAGGGCGTGGATGACGGGCACGTCGGCCGGGGTGGCGGTACGGATCATGCCCTCAGCCTGCCAGCAGGCTCCGCGCGATGACCACCTGGTCCGCGTCGAGCGCGGGCTCGCCGTCCTCGACGTCCCACAGCCCGTTCTGGAGCACCCGCCCCAGCGTCCACGCCAGCGCCCGCTCCCGGTCGAGCCCGAGCCGCTCGGTGAGCAGGTCGAAGCGCCACCGGATCTCGGCCGGGTCGGGGTTCCACAGGTCGGTGAGGGCCGGCAGCAGCTCGAAGCCGGGGTCCCCGGCGAGCGGCTTCGGGTCGATGACCAGCCACGGCTCGCGCTCCGCGCCCAGCACGTTGTCGTAGTGCAGGTCCCAGTGCAGCAGCCGGTCCCCCGGCTCCCCCGCCACCTCCCGCACGGCAGCCGCGCAGTCCGCCAGCAGCGCCGCGTCCTCCGCGCCGAGCCGGGCCGTCGCGGCCGGCACCCGCGCGAGCATCCGGGCGGCGGCGTCACCGAGCCCCCGCAGTCCGGGCGGCGCCGGGAGCGCCGACAGCCGGGCGAGCAGCCCGGCGAGGATCCGCACGGCCTCCCGCTCGTCCCCGAGCCGCGACAGGTGCCGCGTGTGGTCGGCCCGTTCGAGCAGCATCGTGCCCGTCACGGGATCGTGCTCCAGGAGCCGTACGACCCCGTCCCCGTCCCACGCGCGCAGCGCGACCGGCTCCCCCTCGCTCTCCTCGTCGAGCAGCTGGAGCTTGAGCGCGGCGGGCGTGCCGTCCTCCCGCACCACGGGCAGCACCAGGGACGCCACGCCGTGCATCGAGGCCCCGTCGAGCCGCAGCCCCCACCGGCCGAGGAACTCCTCCGCCCTCCCCGGCAGTTCGGCGATGAACGCCCGCCCCGCCTCACCGTTGTACTTCGCCTGGCTGGCCGCGAGTTCCCCGGGTACGTCGATCACACCCCGACCCTACGACCCACCGCCCCGGGCCCGCACGGCCCCACTCCCCCGCACGCCCCCCCCCGGCCCAATTCACCTCACCCCACCGCCGCGTCCAGCAGCCTCCCGAACTCCGTCGCGTCGTACAGACCGGTCCCGCCGTCCAGCGGCTCGCCGTTCACCAGGACCGACGGGGTGCCGCCGACGCCCGAGTCCTCGAAGGCCCGCTCCGCGTCCGCCACCCACGCCCGGTGGGACCCGTCGCGCACCGCGCGGTCGAAGGCGTCGCCCCGCAGGCCCGGCACCCGGTCGGCGATCCGCAGCAGTTCGGCGGCGGAGTAGGCGTCCGCCGGCTCGCCCTCCGGCTGCGCCGCGAACAGCTCCGCCTGGAACGCGGCGAACTTCCCGGGACCCGCGTCCGCCGCCGCCCGCAGCGCGTTCGCCGCCCGCGCCGACGCCGCGCCGCCGGTCCGCCCGTCGAGGAAGGACGCGACGACGTACTCGACCCTCAACTCGCCCTTCGCCGCCCGCTCCGCCAGCACCGTGCCGCCGCTCGCCTCGAACTTCGCGCAGTACGGGCAGCGGGGGTCCGCGTACACCGTCACCGTGTGCGGGGCGTCCGCGCCGCCGACGACGATCTTCGTGCCCTCCACCGCCGACGGGAGCACGCTCAGCGTCCCCGCGTGCGCCGACGGCACCCCGTCCGCCGTCGCGGCGGCCGCCGGCTCCCCGCCGCCGCCCGGCGAACACCCCACCGCCGCAAGGCCGATGAGACCCGCGGCGACCGAGGCCGCGAGGGCGTGCCGCGTCCTGCGCACCACCATGGAGTTCCCCTTCCGGAGCGACGGAATCCGCACCTTCGAACCTAGGCGCGGCCCCGCCCGCCGCCGAGCGCCGAAGGACCCGTATCCAGGGGACCAACGCCCCGGGTACCCTCCCGCCACGCACCGGGAAGAGGGACAGGGATGAACAGCAGTACGGGCAGCACCCGCGGCACGGACACGGTCAACGGCGGCATCTCCTTCTGGTTCGCGCAGGAGGGCCTGCCCGAACCCCGCGAACCGCTGCCCGGCGACCGCACCGCCGACGTGTGCGTCGTCGGCGGCGGCTACACCGGCCTGTGGACCGCCTACTACCTGAAGAAGGCCGCCCCCTTCCTCGACATCGTCGTCCTCGAATCCCGCTTCTGCGGCTACGGCGCCTCCGGCCGCAACGGCGGCTGGCTCTACAACGGCATCGCCGGCCGCGCCCGCTACGCCGCCCTGCACGGCCACGACGCCGCCGTCCGCCTCCAGCAGGCCATGAACGCCACCGTCACCGAGGTCCTCGACGTCCTCGACGCCGAGAAGATCGACGCCGACCAGCACCGCGGCGGCGTCCTGGAGGTCGCCCTCACCCCCGCCCAGCTGGCCCGCCTCAAGGAGTTCCACGCCGCCGAGCACGCCTTCGGCGAGGCCGACCGGGAGATCTACGGCGCCCGCGAGACCGCCGCCCGCGTCCGCGTGGCCGGCGCCGTCGGCTCCTCCTGGACCCCGCACGGCGCCCGCGTCCACCCGGTGAAGCTGGTCAACGGCCTGCGCGCGGCCGTGGAGGCCCTGGGCGTGACGATCCACGAGTCGACCCCCGTCACGGAGATCAGGCCCCAGCACGCCGTCACCCCGTACGGCACGGTCCGCGCCCCCTACGTGCTCCGCTGCACCGAGGGCTTCACCGCCTCCCTCGCCGGCCAGCGCCGCACCTGGCTCCCCATGAACTCCTCGATGATCGCCACCGAGCCGCTCACCGACGCCCAGTGGGAGTCCGTCGGCTGGGAGGGCCGGGAGACCCTCGGCGACATGGCCCACGCCTACATGTACGCCCAGCGCACCGCCGACGGCCGCATCGCGCTCGGCGGCCGGGGCGTCCCGTACCGCTACGGCTCGAAGACCGACAACGACGGCCGCACCCAGCCGCGGACCGTCGAGGCCCTCCGCGCCGTCCTGACCCGCTTCTTCCCCCAGCTCGCCGGCGTCCGCGTCGACCACGCCTGGTCCGGCGTCCTCGGCGTCCCCCGCGACTGGTGCGCCACCGTCACCCTCGACCGCTCCACCGGCATCGGCTGGGCCGGCGGCTACGTCGGCTCCGGCGTCGCCACCACCAACCTCGCCGCCCGCACCCTCACCGACCTCATCCGGCAGGACTCCGGCCAGTCCGGCCCCACCGACCTCACCACCCTCCCCTGGGTGAACCACAAGGTCCGCAAGTGGGAACCCGAACCCCTCCGCTGGCTCGGCGTCCAGACCATGTACGCCGCCTTCCGCGGCGCCGACCACCGCGAAGCCGCCACCCACACCGCCACCACCGACCGCGTCGCCCACTGGGCCAACAGGATCGCCGGCCGCTGACCGGCCGCACCACCCGGACCACCCGCACCGCCCGCGCACGACGAAGGCCCCGGCACCCCTTCACGGGGGGCCGGGGCCTTCGTCACAAGAGCCGCCTGTCGGAATCGAACCGACGACCTCAAGATTACAAGTCAAGCGCTCTAGCCAACTGAGCTAAGGCGGCAGCGAGTGCAGTCTAACCAACCCGGCCCCGCCCCCGGTCGGAAATCTCACGTCCTTCGAACTGCTGACAGATCGGGCGGCGGCAGGTACCGTCGGCCGGAGTTCACCCAGGTGGACCAGACATCAATCCTTCCTTTACTCGGATCGTCCGGCACGTTCCTGCCGGTGAAGGGACACACCACCATGGCTTCCGTCACTTTCGACAAGGCGACCCGCATCTACCCGGGTGCCACCAAGCCCTCCGTCAACCAGCTCGACATCGAGATCGCGGACGGCGAGTTCCTCGTCCTCGTCGGTCCCTCGGGCTGTGGCAAGTCGACCTCGCTCCGCATGCTCGCGGGCCTGGAGGACGTGAACGCGGGTGCCATCCGCATCGGCGACCGCGACGTCACGCACCTGCCGCCGAAGGACCGGGACATCGCCATGGTGTTCCAGAACTACGCGCTGTACCCGCACATGACCGTCGCCGACAACATGGGCTTCGCGCTCAAGATCGCCGGCGTCAACAAGAGCGAGATCCGCGCCAAGGTCGAAGAGGCCGCGAAGATCCTCGACCTCACCGAGTACCTCGACCGCAAGCCGAAGGCGCTCTCCGGCGGTCAGCGCCAGCGCGTCGCCATGGGCCGCGCGATCGTCCGCGAGCCGCAGGTCTTCCTCATGGACGAGCCGCTGTCGAACCTCGACGCGAAGCTCCGCGTCTCGACCCGTACGCAGATCGCGGGCCTCCAGCGCCGGCTCGGGATCACGACGGTGTACGTGACGCACGACCAGACCGAGGCCCTCACCATGGGCGACCGCGTCGCCGTGCTGAAGGACGGTCTGCTCCAGCAGGTCGACACCCCGCGCAACATGTACGACCGGCCCGCGAACCTCTTCGTCGCCGGCTTCATCGGCTCCCCCGCCATGAACCTGATCGAGGTCCCGATCACCGAGGGCGGCGTCAAGTTCGGCAACAGCATCGTCCCGGTCTCCCGTGACGCGCTCGCCACCGCCGCCGCCAACGGCGACACCACCGTCGTCGTCGGCGTCCGCCCGGAGCACTTCGACGTCTCCGGCGCCACCAGCAAGGACGGCGTCGCCGTGACCGTCAACGTGGTCGAGGAGCTGGGCTCCGACGGCTTCGTCTACGGCTCCACCCGCGTCGGCGGCGAGGACAAGGACATCGTCATCCGCGTCGGCGGCCGCGAGATCCCCGCCAAGGGCTCCACGCTGCACGTCGTCCCGCGCGCCGGCGAGCTGCACGTCTTCTCCAAGTCCACGGAGCAGCGCATCAGCGAGTGACCCGTTCCTGAAGCGGTGGCGAACGGCCCCGTGTCCCTTGCGGATGCGGGGTCGTTCGTTTAAACGGGCTTACCCCGGAAAACCCCGGCATTCGGGGCCCTCCCCACTGCCCCGCGTCAACACGGGATTCGAAAAGGCGCGTCGAACCATCCCTCGCGAGAGTGACTAAATGTCGCCATATCACTACCGGCCGCTACGCTCGCCTGCGTGACGCACTCTGCCCGCCGTATCGGCCGCTCCCTCGCCCTCGTCCTGCCCGTCGTCCTGGTCCTGTCGGGAACGCTCGCGGTGTCCGCCGTGCCGTGGGCCGGCCAGGACTCCGACGGCCGGATGCTGACCGCGTCCTCCGCGGACGTGTCCACCCGTGCCAAGTCCCGCGCCCCGCAGGACGTCCTGCGCGACCGGCTCCTCGCCGAGCTCCAGGAGAAGGACCCGGGCGTCGCCCTCACCCACCTCCAGCGCGAGGTGGAGAACCGCCCCTCGCTCGCCGAGCACTGCGTGTCGATCGCCCGCGCGCTGGGCCGCGCCGCCGTCGAGCACTACGGCCCGGCCCGCGCCCAGTCCTTCTCCCGCCCGGTCTGCGACACCGCGTACGCGACCGGCGTGATGCGCGCGACGGCCTGAGCGCGCCCCCGCGTCCGCGCCCGCGGGGCACCTATCGTTCCCCGTATGCACACCACTCCGACGCAGGCCGTGGTCCTGGCGGGCGGCCAGGGCTCGCGGCTGCGCCCCTACACCGACGACCGCCCCAAGCCGATGGTCGAGATCCCGGGCACCGGGACCCCGATCATCGGCCATCAGCTTTCCTGGCTGGCCGCCGAGGGCGTCACCGACGCCGTCGTGTCCTGCGGGCACCTCGCCGAAGTCCTCCAGGAGTGGCTGGAGTCGGCGGACCTGCCGCTCAAGGTGACCACGGTCGTGGAGACCGAGCCGCTGGGCCGCGGCGGCGGCCTGAAGTACGCCGCCGCGCACCTGCCCGAGCCCGGCCGGCCCTGGTACGCCACCAACGGCGACATCTGGACCCGCTTCTCGCTGCGCGAGATGGCCGCCTTCCACGACGAGCGGGACGCCACCGCCACCCTCGCCCTGGCCCGTCCCCGGATCCCGTGGGGGGCCGTCGAGACGGACACCTTCGGGCACATCACCGACTTCGTGGAGGCACCGCCGTCGCCGTTCCTCATCAACGCCGGCGTGTACGTCTTCTCCCCCGCCTTCACCGAGGCCCTGCCGGACGTCGGCGACCACGAGCGGACCACCTTCCCCCGGCTCGCCCGGGAGCGCCGGCTGGCCGGCTTCCCGCTGCCCCAGGGGGCGTACTGGCGGGCCATCGACACCGCCAAGGACCTCACGGAGGCCTCGAAGGAGCTCGCCGCCCAGGGCCACCACTGACAGGTCCCGGCGCACGGGAAGGGCGGCACCGCCCCTGAGGGGAGGTGCCGCCCTTCTCCTGCGCGTACGGCTCCGGGGTCAGCCCAGGAGGCCGCCGATCGGGTTCTGCGGGGCGCCGCCGCCGTCCCCGCCGCCGGTCGTGGAGCTCTCCGTCGGGGGCTGCTCGGAGGTCGAGCCGGTGGAGCCGTCGGACGAACCGCCCGTGGTGGCCGGGGCGTCGCTGGTGGACGGCGGGGGCGCGGGCTGCGACTGGGACGGCGTACGGCTGCTGCCGCCGCTGGTGGCGCCGCCGGTGGTGCGCGGGGCGGTCGGCCGCTGCTCCTGCGTCGGGGAGGACTCGGCACCGCTGCCGGTCGTCTCGGCCGGCCGGGTCGCCTCCCGCGTCTCCTCCGCGGGCTCCTCGCGCTCCTCGGTGGCCGCCGGGGCGGCCGGCCGCTCGGAGCTCTCGCCGCTGGGCTGCTGCGAGGGGGTGCGGCGGCGCTCGGGCTCGGTCGGGAGGGGCTGGCCGGGGAGGTGGTTGATCGGGTCGTCGTTCGGCCCGGGGACGGTGACCATCTCGGTGGAGCGGACCGCGCCGCCGAGGACGGAGCCGACGAGCAGGGTGAGGCCGACGGCGACGGAGGCGAAGAGGGTCGAGCGGCGCAGCACCCGGCGGCGCAGCTCCCACAGTTCGGCGCGCGGGCCGAGGGTCCGCCATGCCTCGCCGGCGAGGCGGCCGTCGATGGAGTAGACGGGGGCGCCGGCGATGATCAGCGGGGACCAGGCGGCCAGGTAGATGATGTCGGGCGCGTCGTAGACGGGGACGGTCCGCCAGCTGACGGTGAGGATGAGGGCGGCGGAGAGGAGCGCGCCGACGACGGCGGCGACCCGCTGCCAGAGGCCGAGGACGGTGAGGACGCCGACGACGACCTGGAGGAAGGCGACGGTCAGTCCGGCGCCGACCGGGTGCTGGAGGGCGAAGTCCCGCAGGGGTTCGGCGAGCGGCCAGGGGTGGAGCTGGGTGAGCCACTTGACCATGGAGCCGCGCTCGCCGCCGTCGAAGTAGACGGGGTCGCAGAGCTTGCCCATGCCGGCGTAGACGGAGATGAGGCCGAGGAAGACGCGGAGCGGGAGGAGCACCACGCCGAGGTTCATCCGGCGGCCGGGGTAGTAGGCGTGCCGGACCGGGTCGGGGCCCTGGCGGTGCGGGGCGCGGGCCTCGTCGTACGGCTCCTCGGGCCGCAGTTCGTACACCTCGTCGTAGGCGCCCTCGGCCCGCCGCATGGGCGGCAGGATGGGGGCGGCCGCGCCGGCGGGCACGACGGGGGTGGGCATCGTGTCGTCGATGCGCGGGATGGTCTGGGTGGCCGGGTCCAGGGTGGAGACCGCGGCGCCGGGGGCGGCCGAGGAGTCGCGCACGGCCTGGAGGAGTCCGGTCGCGCCCGGCGTGGCCTTCCCGGACCAGACGACGGGGCGGCGGCGCGGCGCCCCCGCACCGCCGGCCGCTCCGGAGAGGGCGCCGGCGCGCGGGTTCGCAGCGAACTTCGGCGAGGGGGCCGGCGCGAGCCGCACACGGAAGCTGGCGTGGTTCACGATCACCTGGGCGGGATCGGAATCCACTTTGACCATGCTCAGGGAGGGCTGATCGTCGAACCCCGGCCGGGGCGTTCTGGTGTCCACACTCATCTAACCGAGTGATGCGCGGTTAGGACACTGCCTTGACGGGCTTCGGATG
Source organism: Streptomyces filamentosus (assembly GCF_014654895.1). Taxonomy (GTDB): domain Bacteria; phylum Actinomycetota; class Actinomycetes; order Streptomycetales; family Streptomycetaceae; genus Streptomyces; species Streptomyces filamentosus. The sequence goes on from NZ_BNBE01000001.1 coordinate 2,351,272, forward strand.
TCCGAGACCCGTCAAGATCACGGCCGGAGCGCGTCCCCCGTACGGGTCAGCCCGTACGGGGGAGGCGGGTCAGGCCATGCGGCGGCGGGCCGCCTCGTAGAGGACGACGCCGGCGGCGACACCGGCGTTGAGCGACTCGGCGCCGCCGGGCATCGGGATGCGGACGAGGAAGTCGCAGGTCTCGCCGACGAGGCGGGACAGGCCCTTGCCCTCGGAGCCGACGACGATGACGACCGGGCCCTCCAGGGCCTCCAGCTCGTGGACCTCGGCGTCGCCGTCGGCGGCCAGGCCGACGACCGTGATCCCGGCCTTCTGGTACTCCTGGAGGCAGCGGGTGAGGTTGGTGGCGCGGGCCACCGGGGTGCGGGCGGCGGTGCCGGCCGAGGTCTTCCAGGCGCCCGCGGTCATGCCGGCGGCGCGGCGCTCGGGGACGACGACGCCGTGGCCGCCGAAGGCGGAGACGGAGCGGACGACGGCGCCGAGGTTGCGCGGGTCGGTGACGCCGTCGAGGGCGACGATCAGCGGGTCCTCCTGCTCGTCGTAGGCCGACGCGGCGAGGTCCTCGGGGTGCGCGTACTCGTACGGCGGGACCTGAAGGACGAGGCCCTGGTGGTTCAGGCCGTTCGTCATCCGGTCGAGCTCGGGGCGCGGCGCCTCCATGATGTTGATGTTGCCGCGGCCGGTGGCGAGGTTGAGGGCCTCGCGCACGCGCTCGTCGTTGTCGATGAACTGCTGGACGTAGAGGGTGGTGGCGGGCACGCCGTCGCGGAGCGCCTCGAAGACCGGGTTGCGGCCGACGACCATCTCGGACTGGCCCTTGCCGCCGCGGCGGGCGACGGGCTTGCGCTTGGCCGCGTTGCGGGCCATCGCGTTGGAGACGCGGAAGGCCTTGTGGCCCTTGCGGTTCTCGGCCTTGGGCGTGGGGCCCTTGCCCTCCAGGCCCTTGCGCCGCTGGCCACCGCTGCCGACCGTCGCGCCCTTCTTGTTGGACGTACGACGTCCCCTGCGCTGGCTGTTCCCGGCCATGACTGCTACCTGCTTCTTTCGATCTCCGATCTACGCGTGGATGTAGATCGCCTGCGTGCGTGAAGTCTGTCTGCTAACTGAAGTGTGCCGCCCGGGGGTCCGGACGGCACATCATCAGCGATCTATCGGTTGGCGATGGTCCAGCGGGGGCCGTCGGGGCTGTCCTCGATGACCAGGCCGGACTGGGTGAGCTGGTCGCGGATCGCGTCCGCGGTGCCCCAGTCCTTGCGCTCGCGGGCGGCCTCGCGCTGCTGGAGCACGAGGCGGACGAGCGTGTCGACGACGCCGTGGAGCTCGTCGCCGCCGCCGGACCCGTCGGCCCAGTGCGGGTCGAGCGGGTCGAGGCCGAGGACTCCGAGCATGGCGCGGACCTCGGCGAGGCGGGCGATGGCCTCGTCCTTGTCGTCGGCGCCCAGCGCGCTGTTGCCCTGCCGGACGGTGGTGTGGATGATCGCCAGGGCGTGCGGGACGCCCAGGTCGTCGTCCATGGCCTCGGCGAAGGCCGGCGGCACCTCGGCGGCGGGCGGCACGGTCCGGCCGGCCTTCTCGGTGGCGCGCTGGACGAAGCCCTCGATGCGGCCGAAGGCGGCCTCGGCCTCGCGCAGGGACTCCTCGCTGTACTCGATCATCGAGCGGTAGTGCGGGGTGCCCAGGTAGTAGCGCAGGACGATGGGGCGCCAGTTCTTGACCATCTCGGAGACGAGGACGCTGTTGCCCAGCGACTTCGACATCTTCTCGCCGCTCATGGTGACCCAGGCGTTGTGCACCCAGTACCGGGCGAACTCGTCGCCGAAGGCCTTGGCCTGGGCGATCTCGTTCTCGTGGTGGGGGAAGATCAGGTCGAGGCCGCCGCCGTGGATGTCGAAGGCGGAGCCCAGGTACTTGTGGGCCATGGCCGAGCACTCCAGGTGCCAGCCGGGACGGCCGCGGCCCCAGGGGGTCTCCCAGTCGGGCTCACCGGGCTTGGTGGCCTTCCACATGGCGAAGTCGCGGGGGTCCCGCTTGCCGGAGACGCCCTCGTCGGGCTGGCGCAGGTCGTCCAGGTCCTGGTTGGAGAGCTCCAGGTAGCCGGGGAAGGAGCGCACGTCGAAGTAGACGCTGCCGTCCGCCTCGTAGGCGTGGCCGCGCTCGATGAGGCCGCGCATCATCTCGATCATCTCGGGCACGTGGCCGGTGGCGCGGGGCTCGTAGGTGGGCGGGAGGCAGCCGAGGGCCTCGTAGCCCGCGTTGAACGCGCGCTCGTTCTCGTAGCCGATGGACCACCAGGGGCGGTCCTGCTCGGCGCCCTTCCTGATGATCTTGTCGTCGATGTCGGTGACGTTGCGGACGAACGTGACGTCGTAGCCGCGGTGGGCGAACCAGCGGCGCATGATGTCGAAGTTCAGCCCCGACCGGATGTGGCCGATGTGCGGGGCCGCCTGGACGGTGGCACCACACAGGTAGATCGAGACGCAGCCCGGCGTGAGCGGGGTGAAGTCACGGATCTGCCGGGCGCTGGTGTCGTACAGGCGAATGGTCACCCCACCAGGGTAGTGGGCGCACGGTGGTGCCCCGCGACCGATTCCGGGCGACGGGGCACGTTTTTCCGCGGCTCCCGGCCGCGGGGGGCGTTTTTCTACGGCTCCCGGCGCGGCACGGCGTAGACGAGGGCGGTCGCGAGGGCGGCGAGGCCCTCGGCGCGGCCGGTCAGGCCGAGCCCGTCGGTCGTGGTGCCGGAGACGGAGACGGGCGCTCCGGCCGCTTCGCCCAGCGCCTTCTGGGCCTCGTCGCGGCGCTTGCCGACCTTCGGCCGGACGCCGACGACCTGGACGGCGATGTTGCCGATCTCGTACCCCTCGGCGCGGACGATCCGGGCGGCCTCGGCGAGGAGGGTGACGCCGGAGGCGCCGGACCACTCGGGGCGGGAGGTGCCGAAGTGGGCGCCGAGGTCGCCGATTCCGGCGGCGGAGAAGAGCGCGTCGCAGGCGGCGTGGGCGGCGACGTCCCCGTCGGAGTGCCCGGCGAGTCCGTACCCGTCGCTGTCGGCGTCCTCCCAGAGGAGGCCCGCGCACCACAGCTCGCGGCCCTTCTCGAAGGCGTGGACGTCCGTGCCGATGCCGGTGCGGGGGATCACGGGGACGGGGAGCTGCTCAGAAGCCATCGTTGGCCCTCCTGCGGGCGAGTACGGCCTCGGCGAGGACGAGGTCGAGGGGACGGGTCACCTTGAAGGCCTCTTCGTGGCCGGGGACGACGGTGACGGGGGCGCCGAGCCGTTCCACCATGCCGGCGTCGTCGGTGGCGCCCTCGCCGGCGAGGGCGACGGTGGCGTGGGCGTCGACGAGGGTGGCGCGGTCGAAGCCCTGCGGGGTCTGCACGGCGCGGAGGCGGGCGCGGACCGGGGTGGCGACGACCTGCTCGGGGGCGCCGGGCTTCTCGGCCGGCTCGACCTCCTTGACCGTGTCCGTGACGGGCATCGCGGGGACGACGGCGACGGCCCCGTCCCGGACGGCCTCGATGACGGCGTCGACGGTGTCGACGGGCACGAGGGGGCGGGCGGCGTCGTGGACGAGGACGGTGGTGACGTCCTCGGGAACGGCGGCGAGGCCGAGGCGGACGGACTCCTGGCGGGTGTCGCCGCCGGCGACGACCCGGTAGTCGGTGCGCTCGGGGAGGGCGTGGTCGTCGAGGAGGTGCTTGACCTCGGCGACGCCGTCGGCGGGGGCGACCACGACGACGAGCGAGACCGCGCGGGAGGCGGCCATCGCGCGGACGGCGTGGACGAGCATGGGGGTGCCGTTCAGCGCGCGCAGCGCTTTGGGGGCGCCCGGGCCGAGGCGTACGCCCCGTCCGGCCGCCGGGATCACCACGGCGGTACGAGGAGGACGCGCTTCGTCAGACATCGGTTGCACTCCGGCAGGTTTGTTTCCGCGGGCGACGTGGGTATGGCGTCAGCAGGCTGTGGGACGACGCCTCGACCGGGCCCTTTCCGTGACGACGGTCGAGGCGTCGTCGTGCGACGCCCTGACGTTCGTGTGAAGCTCGGGGGACCGGGGAGGGAAAGGGAGACGAACATGCCGCAGTGCCCGGCGACGGCACTGTGGAATCGTGGGATTCACAGTGCGTCAGCGGGCACCGCGGCATTGCTGCTGGGGATCGCTTCCCCGCATGGCGTGAGCCAGGCGTCAGGACGCGAGCACCTCGTCGAGGAGGGCCTCGGCCTTGTCCTCGTTGGTGTTCTCCGCGAGCGCCAGCTCGCTCACCAGGATCTGCCGAGCCTTGGCGAGCATGCGCTTCTCACCTGCGGAGAGACCGCGCTCGCGCTCGCGGCGCCAGAGGTCGCGGACCACTTCGGCGACCTTGATGACATCGCCGGAGGCGAGCTTCTCCAGGTTCGCCTTGTAGCGGCGCGACCAGTTGGTCGGCTCCTCTGCGTACGGCGCGCGCAGCACCTCGAAGACCCGGTCCAGCCCGTCCTGCCCGACCACGTCGCGCACTCCGACGAACTCCGCGTTGTCCGCCGGTACGCGAACCGTCAGGTCGCCCTGCGCGACCTTGAGCACCAAGTAGGTCTTGTCCACGCCTTTGATCTGGCGAGTTTCGATGGCCTCGATCAGCGCGGCCCCGTGATGGGGATAGACCACGGTGTCGCCAACCTTGAACGTCATGTGACAGGTACCCCTTCCGTGGCTATCCAGGGTAACACGGAAACTGCTTCTTCTGAATGGCGTTTCCGCAGGTCAGGGCATATCTCGGGGCTTGACAAGTGCGTCGCCCGCGTGCTGCGGAGGGCTTCCGGAAGGCGGTATTCGCAGGTCGGAGCGGCTGCGTCGACGGAGAGAAACACGCACGTCACACACATCCGGGACCTGCCGGAGAGTGCGGTATGTCCGTGTTCGTCCCGCTCGGAGTGGCCCTCTTCACGTACTCCGTTCGAGGATCGACCACCCGTACGGAGGGATCACGCCGAGAATCCGGAATTGATCAGCGGAGGGCCCGTCCGTGCTTTTCCGTAAGGGAAGGCATGCGGAATGCGACGCGGCCGCCGGAATTGATCACGGCGGTTATGTGAACGTCCGGCCAATGGGATGTGATCCGGCCACCCCGCGCCTCCGCGCACGGGCGTCCGCCGGAGCCGCGCGGACCGCGCCCCGCGCTAAGGGGCGGGTCGGGTGCGGGACGGAGAGTGCGGCTCGGTAACCTAAGCGCGCTGACGCACCTTTAGCTGGGCCTTAGCACCTCTGGTACCCGCTCGTACCCCGCTGGTACCTCTCCTGTCCGTTCCTGTCCGTACGTCCTAGGAGTTGCCGCCGCCGTGAGCCGCAGCCTTCGACGCGGCGCCCTCGCCGCCACCGCCATCGTGTTCTCGATCGCCGCGCTGTCCGCCTGCGGTGCGGGCAACGACGCCCAGACGCTCGGCATCCGGCCGGACAACGCCGCCGTCACGGTGGACGACGTCAAGATCCAGAACGCGCTCGTCATCACCCAGCCGACGCCCGGCGCCAAGGGCCCGGCCGTCGTCTCGGCCACCGTCTTCAACAACGGCCGCGCCCCGCAGACGCTGCAGTCGATCAGCCTGCCCGGCAGCGGTGCCGCGGTCGTCCTCAAGCCCGCGCAGGGCGCCGGCCCGGTCGTCGTCCCCGCCGGCGGCTCCGTCGTCATCGGTGGCGCGGGCAACGCCTCGGCCACCATCGAGAACGGCCACGAGGCCGCGAAGAACGGCGACGCGCAGAAGGTCGTCTTCAAGCTCAGCGAGACCGGCGACGTCGCCATCAACGCGTTCGTCGTCCCCTCGACGAGCTACTTCAAGGACTTCGGCCCCTCCGAGGTCCCCCTCCCGCCCGGCGCCACCCCCACCGCCGAGGCCACGGCCGAGGCCGGCGAGCACGGCACGGAGGGCGGCGAGCACGGCGGCGAGTCCACCGCCACGGGCTCCGGCCACTGAGCCGACAGCGGTACGTACGCGGAAGGGGCGCCCCCTGGTGGGGGCGCCCCTTCCGCGTACCTGCTGCCGGTGCTTTTCACGGCTCGAACTTGTAGCCCAGACCGCGGACCGTCACCAGGCGGCGCGGTGCACCGGGGTCCGGCTCGAACCCACCTCCGCACGCGCCCCTCGCACCGCTCGGCCCCAGGGGCCTCCCGGGCTTCGGGACGCTGCGCCGGACTCCGCCCGGCTCCGGGGACGGACCGGGATCCTACGGCTCGAACTTGTAGCCCAGACCGCGGACCGTCACCAGGTAGCGCGGCGCACCGGGGCCGGGCTCGAACCCACCTCCGCACGCGCCCCTCGCACCGCTCGGCCCCAGGGGCCTCCCGGGCTTCGGGACGCTGCGCCGGACTCCGCCCGGCTCCGGGGACGGACCGGGATCCTACGGCTCGAACTTGTAGCCCAGACCGCGGACCGTCACCAGGTAGCGCGGCGCACCGGGGTCGGGCTCGATCTTGGCGCGGAGGCGCTTGACGTGGACGTCGAGGGTCTTGGTGTCGCCGACGTAGTCGGCGCCCCAGACGCGGTCGATGAGCTGCATGCGGGTGAGGACGCGGCCCGCGTTGCGCAGCAGCATCTCCAGGAGGTCGAACTCCTTCAGGGGGAGGTCGATCTTGGCGCCGCCGACCGTCACCACGTGCCGGTCGACGTCCATGCGGACCGGGCCGGCCTCCAGGGCCGCCGGGGTGACCTCCTCCGGCTCGCCGCGGCGGCGGAGCACCGCGCGGATGCGGGCGACCAGCTCGCGCGAGGAGAAGGGCTTGGTGACGTAGTCGTCGGCTCCTATCTCCAGCCCGACGACCTTGTCGATCTCGCTGTCCTTCGCGGTCACCATGATGACGGGGACGTTGGAGCGCCCCCTCAGCTGCCGGCAGACCTCCGTGCCGGGCAGGCCCGGCAGCATCAGGTCGAGGAGGACGAGGTCCGCCCCGTTGCGCTCGAACTCGTCGAGGCCGTCGGGCCCGGTCGCCGCCACGGCGACCTCGAAGCCCTCCTTGCGGAGCATGTACGACAAGGCGTCGCTGAAGGATTCCTCATCCTCGACGACAAGGACTCGGGTCACGGAAGGACCTCCGGTGCGGGAAGCGGTTCGGTCATGAGATCAGGGGTGAGGGAGGCGGAGGGCCGGCGGTCCCGTACGGAGCCCGCCTCGGGCAGCCGCAGGGTGAAGGTGGAGCCCTGACCCTCGGTGCTCCAGACCGTGACCTCTCCGCCGTGCGAGGCGGCCACGTGCTTGACGATCGCGAGTCCGAGCCCCGTACCGCCGGTGGCGCGCGAGCGTGCCGGGTCGACGCGGTAGAAGCGCTCGAAGATCCGCTCGCGGTCCTTCTCCGGGATGCCGAGGCCCTGGTCGGTCACGGCTATCTCGATGAGGTCCCCGCCGGGGGCCGCGACCCGGCGGGCGGCGATGCCCACGCGGGTCCGGGCCGGCGAGTAGTTGACGGCGTTCTCGACCAGGTTGCCGAGGGCCGCCGCGAGCTGGCCCCGGCTGCCCCAGACGAACAGGTCGGCCGCGCCGCCGGAGGCCATGGTGATCTGCTTGGTGGACGCCGGGTGCCGCGAGCGGTCGATCGCCTCGGCGACCAGCTCGTCCACGGACACCGGCTCGGAGTCCTCCAGCGGGTCGTCGTTCTGCACCCGCGAGAGGTCGATGAGCTCCTGGACCAGGTTGGTCAGCCGGGTCGCCTCGATCTGCATCCGGCCCGCGAAGCGCACGACGGCCTCGGGGTCGTCCGAGGCGTCCATGACGGCCTCGGAGAGCAGGGAGAGCGCCCCGACCGGGGTCTTCAGCTCGTGGCTCACGTTCGCCACGAAGTCCCGGCGCACCGCTTCGATGCGGCGGGCCTCCGTCAGGTCCTCGACCAGCAGCAGCACGAGCCGCGAGCCCAGCGGAGCCACGCGCGCGGAGACCGCGAGGGCCTCGCCGCGTCCGCCGCGCCGGGGCAGGTCCAGCTCGACCTGGCGTATCTCCCCGTCCCTGCGGGTGTCGCGGGCCATGTTGAGCATCGGCTCCACGGCCAGCTTCCCGCCCCGCACCAGCCCGAGGGCGTACGCCGCCGAGCTCGCCTTCACCACGGAGTCGCTCTCGTCGAGCACGACGGCGGAGGAGCGCAGCACGGAGAGCACGGTGTCGACGCCGGGCGGCAGCACGGCGTCGGTGTGCAGGGAGGTACGGGTGGGTCGCGCCTGGTCGCGCTCGCTCCAGCGGAACGCCAGCATGGCGATCACGCCGGTGCACACTCCGGCGATCGCTGCCAATGCGGCGACCGCCGCGTTCACGTCCATGTCGACCAGGTTATGCGTGGTCACGGACACTCTCCCAGCCGTCCGAGTGGCTGCTCGAACACTCGTCGCTCAGAGTTCACCCTGGAGACGGGGCCGGTTCACTTGCTCCGCGAGGGTGCGAGGGGCGTGTCGCCCAGAGTTCACCTGGGGGCAAGAGCCGGTTCACGCGAGGGGATGGAGCCGGACGCACAGGGGGCCGAACGTGGGACCGTGGGGGTCCGGAGCGAGGGCCCCTGCGCAGAACCCTGTGAAGAAGAAGACGAGCACTGCCGGAGAGAGGGACATCCATGCGGGACGCGTACCACGAGGAACTTGATTCGATCGGCGAGGGCCTGGTCGAGATGGCCCGCCTGGTCGGGTCGGCGATCGGGCGCGCCACCACGGCGATGCTCGACGCGGACCTGAAGCTCGCGGAGAGCGTGATCGCCGCGGACCAGAAGGTCGACGACCTCCAGCACGACCTGGAGGCGCGGGCGATAGCGCTGCTCGCGCGCCAGCAGCCGGTGGCGACGGACCTGCGGATCGTGGTCACCTCGCTGCGCATGAGCGCCGACCTGGAGCGCTCCGGCGACCTGGCCCAGCACGTGGCCAAGCTGACCCGGCTGCGCTTCCCCGACCGCGCGGTCCCCAACGACCTGCACGCGACCATCCTCCAGATGGGACAGCTGGCGCAGCGCCTGATGGCGAAGGCCGCCGAGGTCATCATCACCAAGGACGTCGACCTGGCGATGCAGCTGGAGCAGGACGACGACGAGATGGACCTGCTCCACCGGGCGCTCTTCCAGCACCTCATGGACGACCGGTGGAAGCACGGCATCGAGACGGCCGTCGACGTGACCCTCCTCGGCCGCTACTACGAGCGGTTCGCCGACCACGCGGTGTCGGTGGCGAAGCGCGTCGTCTACCTGGTGACGGGCGAGCACGCGGACGAGCTCCAGCCGACGGACACGCCGGTCGAGGGCGCGTAGGCGACTGCGGCACGCCCTCCGGAGACGGAGAACGGAGGCGCGCGTACGGGCGGGGGTGCCGTTTCCGGAACCGGGGGCGTGCCTACGGGCCGGGGCGCCGCTTCCGGAACCGGGCGGCGTGCGCGGCGCATCAACGGCGCACGGAAGCGCGGGGCTTCCGTGCGCCGTTGATGCGCCGGTCCTGGTGGGCATGCAATGGGGGACGCAGGGACGACGCGCGTCCCGCGAGGGAGGGACCCCCCATGGCCGAATCCCCCATCATCACGACCGGCTCCCCGGCGGACGCCCCGCGCGAGCGGACCCGGCTCCCCGTGCTCGGCGCCTGCGGCTGCGGCTCGGGCTGCGGCTGCGGCTGCCAGTCGGGCGCGCCGTGCCAGTGCGGCGGCTGCACGGGCTGACGCGGACCGGTGGGACGGAGGGAGGGGAGGGGTCCGGCCGAACCCCTCCCCCCGCTCCCCTCCCTCTTCCCTTCCCCGCGTCCGCCGCGCGCGGGGGCTACAGAGCGAGGACGCCGACGGTCTGGCCGCCGCTCTCCTCGCCCGTGGCGCGGAAGCCGAGCCGGCGGTAGAAGGCGCCGGGGCCGTCCTCGCCGGGCTCCCAGGTCACGTACATCTCCGTGGCCCCGCGCCCGCGCAGTTCCGCGGCGACGGCGTCGACCGCGAAGCGGCCGTATCCCTCGCCCTGCGCGTCGGCGGAGACGTTCAGGCGCCACAGTCCGCTGCGCCGGTCGCCGGGGTCCTTCTCCTCGTTCCAGAGGATGTCGAGGAAGGCCATGACGAAGCCGACGGTCCGGTCCCCGTCGACTATCAGCCGGGGCCAGGCGGTCTCGCCGTACGCGTACGCCTCGGCCAGCGACTTCGCGACGGGCGCGACGTTCCTCTCCTGATGGGGATGGACGCGCAGGGCCAGGGCGGCGTCCACGGTGGCGGGGGTGACCCGCTCCAGGCGCGGTGATCGTGTCATGCACGGGACGTTAGTGACCGGGGCGGACGCGCGCTCGCGAAAAAGGCTCCCGCTCACCTCCCGCACGCCCCCGATCCCCCGGTCCACCTCGGATTACCCCCGGTCACCCCTGGGCAGCGCCGCCTCCGGGGAGACAGAATTGCCGCCATGCCCTCCGCACGAGCGACCCTCCTGACAGCGGTGGCGGCCGGAGCGGCCGCGCTGCTGCTGACGGGCTGCTCGGCCGCGCCCGCGGGGCTCGCCGGGGTGTCGGTGGCGGAGGACGGCACGCCGCTCGGCGTGCTCCTGATGTGCCACGACCACGTCGACGGGGCGATGCTCTACCCCGACGACGCGCCGGAGGAGTCCCGGGAGGTCACCGGCGACTGGCGGCACGACGGCCCGGTCACCGGCTTCACCTCCTGGCCCCTGATGCAGACCTCGGGCGCGCCGGCCGCGGAGCGGTGGACGCCCCGGACGCAGACGGAGCGACTGGAGAAGGGCCGCGGCTACCGCCTCGCGGGCTGGACCGAGGACGGCTCCTGGCAGGCCGTCCCCGTCCGCTTCACCCCGGAGGACCTGGCCCGCCTGAAGCCGGGTCAGGTGCGCTACACCGTCGACGACGAGATCCGCACGACGTCCCTGGACGACTTCCGCGACCGCGCCTGCGACGAGGCGGCGGGCGGCCGGGACGAGCACTGACCCGCGGCCCCCTGAGGGCCCGGAGTCGCGAAGAGGCCCCCGGCCTGCGGAGAAACCGCGGGTCGGGGGCCCTTTCGTGCGTCAGGGTTACTTCTTGCCCTGGGTCTGCAGGGCCCGTTTTCCGCCCCTGGTCAGAGGGCCGCACACCCCGGTTGACCTGCGTTCGAGCGGTCGTTGTTGGTCACTGCTGGCCGTCGCTGGTCGGCGTCGGAGGGCCCAGAGAGGGCCCAGCTTTGGGCCCGGGAGTCGATTCGCGGCACTCTGGAGTCCGTGTTCAATACCGCGAACTCCACGGTGAACAACATCAGCCCACCGTCACGCTGAGCGAGCAGAGCTGGTTACCGGTTACCGGTTACAGCCCCGGACACCCCCTCGAACCCCCGCTGGAGGGCCCGAACCGGGGTCCTGGGGGTCTGTAACCGGTAACCGGTAACCGACCGCAACCACACAGAGTCACAGAAGGGCAGTGGCTCCGTGAGAGCCAGCCTCCCGGCTGCTGGCCGCGCCGCCAAGTCAAAAACAGAAGTGTCCACCGCCGGCCGCGACGTGGTCTCTTCCAGGACGGCCGGGCCCTGCCATCCCTTCGTATGGCTCTGGGCATCTGGCCGCTGCGTGGTGCGTCGGAAGGGCTTTTCAGAGGGGCGGGGACGGAGGTGTCCACCCTGTCACCCCCTCCTGAAAAGCCTTCTTCTCTTCCTCCTAGAGAGTTGAAGGAGAACAGCGTCCGCAGCGCCCGCGACCGCGCCCACGCTGCCTCTGGCCTGTGGTTTCACTGCGGACGCTAAACAGAATGTGTAGCGTCCATTAGCGTCCGCAGCGTCCGCAGCGCCCCTCTCCTTCCAAGAGCATCGGCCCAGGTCAGAGCGCTCTTAGCGAGGAGAGGCTATTGGGCACTGCGGACCCTGACCTCCCTCACCGCCAAGCTTCACGTACGAACAAGAGGAGCACCCGGCGCGGGGCGTGCTCCTCTTGTTCGTACGTCAGTCACTCACAAGTCCGCCGGCCGTACAGTCTCGACGGCCCGAGCGCTGGAGGCATTCCAAGGGGAGAGGGCGTTAGGGCCACACGTCGCCTCCCTAGTCGAACCCTCAGCGGCGACTTGTCCTCCCCCCTTGGAATGCGCTCTCTGGCCCTCGGGGCCAGTCGCGGATTCTTCCCAACCAGCCACCCGAGGGGCAGTGGGATGCGAGGATCTGTGGCCATGACGCGCTCTCAGAGCTTCACCACGTGGCTGAAGCGCCACGTCAAGGACGACAACGCCATCGGTGATCTGGCCCGGGACGTCGCTGCGGATCCCAACTGGCCGTCGCGGATGCAGCTCAAGGGACAGAGGGAGTACCTGGAGAGCCTGGGCGCGATCCCTGCCGCTGTGGCAACCCTTGAACGCGCGTGGAGTCTCTATCAGGAACGACCGACGGACTGACCCAGCCCGAGCAGGGCGAGCGGCCAGAAATCGGGCGCCCGCAGGCCCCCGTTCTTTCTGCTCCCGTTCGGCGACGATACAGCTCTGACACCGTCCTGACGCCCTGACACCGTCACGGGCCCTGACACCCAATCCCTTAGGCAAACGCGGTGTCACGCGCTTTGACACCCGGCCGTGACGCCACCCTGACACCGGCCGTGACACCAGGCGTAACACCTAGCGCTCGCTGGCCAGTCCTGCTTCTCCCAGGGCCTTCAGCACCGAATCGGGGTCTCCGCCGTAGACGAGATGCGGCTCGTCTGCCTGGGGCGGGACGAACCTGTTCCGGTAGCGGGTCAGGTCGCTCTCGGAGAAGTAGATCGAGTTCGGGTCAGCCGCGTGCTTGGCGTTCCGCTCGCTGACGCGGGCCCAGAGTTCTTCGTGGCTCGCCTCCAAGTAGACGAGCACAACGAGCGCGCCGGCATCTGTGGCGATCTCTCGCCAGCGGGCACGGTCGTCGGGGGTCCAGAATCCGTGGTCGACCACTACGTTGCGGCCCGCCCGAAGGTGGTCGCGCAGTTCTACGGCGATCTCTTCGAGCACCGGGCGTTCCAGGGTCGGGAAGGTGCCCCGGGGGAAGTCCACGCCGTACACGCCATGCCGCCGGAACATCTCCTCGTCCGGGCACAGCCGGACGAACCCCCGCGCCGTGAAAGCACGGGAGAGCGTCGTTTTGCCTGAGCCCGGGAGTCCGGCCATCAGCACGCACAGGGGCCGGCCGGTCGAGTCCTCCGTCACTGTGCGACCTCCGATTCCGTGAGCCACGTCCGGCCGGGGCCGCCGAGGTCTACGCCGTACTCCACGACGTGGTCACCGCTGTCGACGAACTTCGCGGTCATCACGACCACCGGTTCCGAGGGCGGGTTCGCGGGGTCCAGTTCCAGGAGCTCCGCGTCCGCAGGCGTGAGCAGCCGGGCAGACGCCGAGTCGATCCGGCGGGTGATTGGCCGCCCCGTGACCTGCGCGATGAGCTGGAGGGACGTTCCGCCGGCCAGGCGCTCGCTCTCCGCCAACTGGGGGACGAGCCTCCCGTACTGCACCGGGATCCACGACGTGGAGTGCGCGACGATGCCGTGTCGGTCACGGTACACGCGGGACCGTCGGATCACCTCCGCCCCCGGCGCAATGTCCAGCACCTGGGCCACGTCGGCCGGTGCCGGAACGACCGCCGCCGCGTGGGAGTCGGACCGTTCGCCCGCGCCCCAGCTCGAACCACTGCGGCGGCCCCGGTCCTGACGCTGCGCGCCCGAGGACATGGGAGCGGGGCGGTCGATCACCTCGGTGCCGATGCCGTGGATCCCCCGCACGAGTCCGTCGGTGCGGAGCTTCCGGAGCGCCTTCTCAGCGGTCGCGGTGCTGACGCTCCACTCCTGGGAGAGGGTCTTGATGCTGGGCAGAAGCTCGCCCGGCCTGAGCTGGCCGGACGTGATCAGTTCCTCGTAGTGCGCGGCGATCCGTGCGTACGGCGCCCGATGGCCGGCCTGATCCGACACCACGTCAACTCCCTTGCCTCATTGGATGCGTTCCCTAGCGTACCGCTTGACACCCTAGGGTGCCCTAGGGAACCTTAGGGATGTGCCCGCCGATCGAATCTATCGGAACGGGTACCGCTCCCTGCATGGGGGCTGAAGCGCGAAAACGTCCTGGTCAACGGCCTAGGACGAAGCAGGGAGCGGCCACCTACCGCCAAGCAGTCAGCCGCTCCCCGACCCTCGAAGGGGTAACCCCATGATGCCCGAGAACACCGTGGCGCCGGAGGTTATGGCGCCTGAGCAGCCCCACGCCTTACGGTCGGCGGACTCGCCGCTGGGGCGGGCCCGGGTGGCCCGGGGCTGGTCGCAGGAGAAGGCCGTACGAGCCCTGATCCTGATGGCCGACGCCTGGAACTGGCAGATCGCCGCCGAGTCGTCCCTGAAGGTCTACCTGTCCCGCTGGGAGCACGGCCTGACGCGGCCCGGCGAGACGTACCGGACCCTGCTGTGCGCGATCTACCGCACCACGCCGGAGGAGCTGGGCTTCTCCTCGCCCCGCGAGTCCCGGGAGCCCGCGACCGCGAAGAGCCTGCGCGAGCGGATCGCGGAGCTGGAGTCCCTGGTGCAGCGCCTGACCGGTCACGTCGGTATGCCCAAGGGGGTGGCGCTGTGACGATCGCGCCCGAGTCCCCGGTGAACCTGCCCGCCACGGCCCCGGCCGAGCGGAACATGCTCCTCGCGGCCGCCATCGTGGAGGCCGGCCTCTCCTACATCGAACTCGCCGACCAGCTCGGCGTGGACCCCAAGACCGTCGAGCGGTGGGTGAACGAGCCGGGCCGCCGCCCCTACGCCCGCCACGCCCACGCGGTCGCCCGCGTCCTGGGGACGACCGTGTGGGACCTGTGGCCCGCGCTGCGCCCGCAGGAGAAGACGCCGCCCCCCGCCGTGGTGCCGATCCCGCCGGTCCTGCTGGCCGCCGCCCGGGACGCGCTGAGCCGAGTCGAGAACCTCGACCTCGGCAGCGCGAGCCCGACGGCCATGGCCATGCACCTCGGCTCCCTGTCCGCCGCGCTGCGGACAGTGCTCGACGTGGTCGACGTCTCCGGGGTGACCGGGTGAGCCTGCACTCCGTCCCACGGCTCAACTCCGCCCGCCGCCGCGCCCGCAAGGCACAGCTCGCGGCCCGCGACGGCTGGCGGTGCGCCTACTGCCGGATCCGGTTCAAGAACCTGGGCGAGGCGACGATGGACCACATCGTCCCGTACTCGCTCCACCGGACCTGGTCCGCCAACGCGCTCGTCCTCGCCTGCTGGACCTGCAACCACACCAAGGCGGACCGACTGTTCCTGTCGATCGCGCTGCTGCTGGTCTGGTCGACCGACACCGCGTTCACGGGTGTTCAGACGCCTGCCGATCCGGCCGGTCCGGCGGGCGCCGGCGCCGACCGGTCGAGCGGCCCGGAGCTGATCCGGTTCGGGCCGCAGGACGTCGACTGGCTGATGCTCGCTCGACTCGTTCAGGCCCGTTCACGGACCGAGCAGTCGACCCCTGAACAGGCGAAACTCCGGAAGCCGGTCGACCGCCGGGCGCGAGTCGGTCGGATCGAGCACACCCGCCGAAGGCCCCGGATGAACACCTGTGAACAGTCGATCGATCGAGAGGCGCGCGCGTGAACCAGACCACCCACCACGTGAACGGCACCACCCGACCGATCGACCCCGACCGGTCGACCGACCAGGGCGGCGTGAACACCGGACCGGAGCCCGTGAACACCGGCCCCCTGCCCGTGAACACGGCACGTGCGGCCGTGAACAAGCGGCCGTCGGCGGAGGGCGGAGACAAGAAGCCGTCGGCCGCCGTGCGGCTCGTCCAGCTCGCCCGGGAGTGCTACCGGTTCGTCATGTCGGCGGACGGGCGTCCGTACGCGGTCGCCCTCGACGGCCCGAACATCGTGCTCCCGTTCAAGGGGCGCTCCGGGGTGCGCCAGCGCCTCGCCCGCCTGTACGCGGAGACCTACGAGGGGGACGTGGCGTCCCAGTCCGCGCTCGCGGACGCCATGACCGTGCTGGAAGGCATCGCGGAGGACGACGACCCGGTGCCGGTGCACCTGCGGGTCGGCCAGGACGACCTCGGCACGATCGTGGTCGACCTGGGCACCGCCGACGGCCGCGCGGTCACCGTGTCCGCCGGCGGCTGGCACGTCGCAGACCGCTCCCCGCTCCTCTTCCGCCGGTCCGGGGCCATGGCGCCCATGCCCGCCCCGATCCTCGAAGGGGACGGCCTGAGCATGCTCCACAGCATGTTCAACATGGACGAGCCCGCGTTCCGGCAGCTCGTCGCCTGGCTGATCGCCGCGTGGATGCCGAACATCCCCCACCCGATCCTGACCTTCAAGGGCGAGCAGGGGACGGGCAAGTCCAAGAGCGCGCAGATGGTGGTCAACCTGGTCGATCCCTCGCCCGCGGCCAAGCGCTCCGCTCCCCGGGACCTCAAGGCGTGGTCGACGCAGGCGTTCAATTCCTGGGCGCTGTGCCTGGACAACGTCTCCGCCATCCCCGGGTGGCTGTCCGACACCCTGTGCAAGGGCGTCACGGGCGACGGGTTCGTGGACCGGGCCCTGTACAGCGACGACGACGTGGTGGTGGTCTCCTTCCGCCGGGTGCTGGCCATGACCACCATCGACGCCGGCGCGCTCGCCGGGGACCTGGCCGAGCGACTGCTGATGCTCGACCTCCAGCTCATCGACCCCGACCGGCGCCGTACCGAGGAAGAGCTGGACACCGCGTTCGAGGCGGTCCGCCCGGCCGTCCTCGGCTCGCTCTTCGACCTGCTGGCCACCGTGCTCAACGTGCTGCCGAACGTGAAGCTGGAGACCATGCCGCGCATGGCGGACTTCGCCCGCGTCCTGGCCGCCGTCGACCAGGTCATGGGCTGGAACACCCTGGACGACTACCTGGCCGCCTCCGCGAACGTCGCTGGAGACGCCCTGGAGGGCGACCCGTTCGGCTCCGCCGTCGTCGCCCTGGTCGAGGAGTCCGGCACCTGGACAGGCACCGCCGCGATGCTCCTGGAGCACGTCCAGCCGCCCGGCGGCATCCGGCCGCCGTCCTGGCCCAAGGACGCCACCCGCGCCGGCGGAAAGGTCAAACGGATCGCCCCGCTCCTGCGCACGGTCGGGATCACCGTGGACGACACGCAGCGCAGTCAGGACCGGCACCGGAGCAGGCTCCTCATCCTGTCGCGCACCGGCGGCTCCAGCGGGACCACGCCGGCAGCGTCCGACGCCGCCCCGCCCGCCCTGTGGCCCGACACGCCCCCTGAGCAGCGCTGACGATGCCGGACCGGGCCGCACACCAGCGGCCCGGACACGGCAAGAGCTGCGGACGCTGAAGCCGTCCAGCGTCCGCAGCGTCCGCTCAGCGTCCGCCATCCCCACCGCCCCCGACCTGCGGGAACAGCCAGGGTCGGACGCTGGGGCACTGCGGACGCTGAGATACACCAACTCTCCAGGACGGCCACCGGCACCGCTCACCCTCCGCGCACCGGACACGAGGAGCCACGCAACCCCATGGCCAGCAAGCCGATCGAGACCCTTCGCGCCGGACTCCCGGACCGCTACCTCACCCCCGAGGACATCGCCGCGATGTTCTCCGTCCCCATCGAGACCGTCTATCGCTGGCGCAAGCAGCGCACCGGCCCGCCCGGCTTCCGCGTCGGCCGCCACGTCCGCTACGACCCCGCCGCCGTCCGTACCTGGGTCCAGCAGCAGGAAGCCACCGACACCGCCGCCTGACCCGCCGGCCGTGACGGTAGAGCCCACCCCCGCTACCCGTCACAGCGTCACACCCCCGTCACGCTCACCGCCACGCCCTCCGCCTGCACCGCCGAGGTAGAGGGCCCCCTCTACCTCGATAGAGGGGGCGGTAGGGGCCACTGACCTGTGCGGTAAGGCGGGTAAAGGGGGGCCGTCACGGCCGTCGCACTCCGCCGTCACGGCCGTCACGGCGCCTCCCCGGTCCGGGGAGGCAACGGGGAGCCGGAAAGAACTCCCCAACCGGCTCCCCGGCCCGCCTCCCCCCGCGACGACCAGCGAAACACCCTTTCGGGGAGGCGGGGAGGCACCCCGCCAACCGATCCGAAGCCCCGCTCACAACGACTTCCACGGCACCCCCATGCCTCCCTCCCTGAGGGCGGCACAGCACCCACCCGAGAGGACGCAGCCCACATGGCTGGCAGCATCCAGGACCGCTGGTTCAAGACCGCGACCGACGCCGACGGGAAGACCGTCCGCACCAAGACCGCCCGTCACGGCAGCGGCCTGCGCTACCGGGCCCGCTACTTCGCGCCGGACGGCAAGCGCAAGTCCAAGTCCTTCGCCGACGGGCAGAAGCGCCTCGCCGAGCAGTGGCTCAGCAGCATCAGCGCGGACGTGGCCCGGGGCCAGTACATCGACCCGAACGCGGCCCGGACGACCTTCCAGGAGTTCGCGGAGGGGTGGCTGGCAAGCCAGAGCGGAGACCCGAACACCAAGGCGTCGATGACGTCTCAGCTCAAGCTGCACGCCTTCCCGCGGATCGGGACCCGTCCGCTGGGCTCGTTCCAGCCGAGCCACATCCGCGAGTTCGTGACGCAGCTCGAAGCCTCCGGGATGTCCGGCTCGTACGCCCGCGTCATCTTCTCCAACGTTCGCGCCATCCTGAGCGCGGCTGTCGAGGACGGCTGCCTCCCCCGGAATCCCTGCAACTCGCGCACGGTGACGCTCCCGGAGATGGGCGCGCGGCGCGTAGTCCCCTGGTTGCCGGAACGGGTCTTTGCCATGCGCGCCGCCCTGGTCGAGCGGTTCCAGCCCATGGTGGACGTCGGCGCCGGATGCGGTCTCCGGCAGGGGGAGATCCTCGGGCTGTCCGTCGAAGAGCTGGACTTCGACAACGCCACGCTGCACGTCGTACAGCAGCTCAAGCTGAGCCTGAGTCGGCCGGTGTTCGCCCCGCCGAAGGGCGGCAAGCTGCGTGACGTACCCCTGCCCGCCCCCGTGGCGGACGCGCTCAAGGCGCACATGAAGCTCTTCCCGCCGGTAGAGATCACGCTGCCCTGGATGCGCGCCGGCGGTCCGCCCGTGACCAAGCGGCTGCTCTTCACCGGTCCGCTCGGCGGGCACGTCTGGCGCACGTCGCTGAACGAGGACCACTGGAAGCCCGCACTGGCCAAGGCCGGCGTCATCCCCACGGCGAAGAGCCGGGAGCACGCCGCCGCGCGAGAGCACGGCATGCACGCCCTGAGGCACTTCTACGCCTCGGTGCTACTGGACGCCGGCGAGAGCATCAAGGCCGTCTCCGAGTACCTGGGGCACTCGGATCCAGGGCTCACGCTAAAGGTGTACGCACACCTGATGCCAAGCAGTCGAGATCGGGCACGACAGGCTCTCGGTCGAGCGCTCCGACCGCCGCAGAACCCAACGCCCTGAGGCTTTGCAGAGAGTCCCGATCAGCGGACTAACCCCGGCCAGCGCTCACAGCCAAGGCCGGGGACATGATCGTGCTCTCTCCGCCAAGCAGGGGGGGCAACGACACAGTCTCGCCCGGGCGCTGATGCCAGGAACTGCGTCTACAGGGCAATCACCGCTCCTGACGCAGGAGAGTAACCGCTGCCCCTCTGCGGACCCTCATACGGAGATCACTGATAGTCACGCCGGTCAAGCGATGCCTCATAGCAACTGCGGTCGAGGTTCGTGTTCCAGATCCGCCGAGTGCCACTTGGCCTGAGACTGCCGCCCGCGTAGCGGCCCTGCTTGCGGGCCTCCGGGTCGTACCAACTCACCGTCTCGATCCGGGCATACCGCCCAGCGTCACGGCTGCGAAAGTCGTAGAGCTCGTCCAAGACCGGGACCAGATCCGTGTCTCGCGACGCCAGGACGACCAGGTCTACGTCTGGGTCGACCGACTCACGAACGCAGGCAAGCGCGCATAGTACGTCGATCCCCTTCTCCCTAGGACGCCCCTTAGGGATCTTCTTACCGTGCACATCCAGTACTGGACGCCCATCCGCCCCACGCTGGAAGTCGTACTTAAGATCGCGCAGGTCAACAACCGCACCGTCGGCTCGCCACTGGGTTGCCTGGTCACGGCAGCGTCGATTCTGCTCCCAGTCGTAGTCGACATGAGGGAGACCGCGGTATACGAGAACGCGCTCCACCTGCGCCAAGGGATACCCCGGGCGCTGACGACCGTTACGTTCCGTTATAGAACGACGCGCGAAGGCAACCGGGTCGATGAGCGACTCGTGCACATCCCCATCGGGATCAAAGACGTCCCGCGAGGTCATGTGCACGTTTTGGTAGTCGATGATGAAGGTCGTCCGAAGCACGCAGGAGCCCCCAGAGATAGAAAAATCCCCGCCAATCCGGAGACGACGGGGAGCAATACCGAAACTATGCATCGGTTGCATCTCAGCAGTCAAGCTGGCCGGCAGCCAAGTACGTCACGCCGGGTCTCCGCCGTTCAGCCATGCTCGCGAACTTGCCAGCTGTCACCAGCGCAGACACCTCACCGGCCGCACACCTCGGCAGTTCGGCATCAGTCATCGCGGGCGTGACCCCCGGTTGCCCTGGATCACCATCAAGGAAAGCCCTGAGGGCCTAGGGTGGGCCCAGAGCGCGAAAATGCCCCCGATCTGCGCCGTATGCGCAGGTCAGGGGCATGATCATTTTTCTTACTTCTTCTTGCCCTGGTTCTTGACGGCCTCGATGGCGGCCGCGGCGGCGTCCGGGTCGAGGTAGGTGCCGCCGGGGTTGAGGGGCTTGAAGTTCTCGTCCAGCTCGTAGGAGAGCGGGATGCCGGTGGGGATGTTGAGGCCCGCGATGTCGGCGTCGGAGATGCCGTCGAGGTGCTTCACCAGGGCGCGGAGGCTGTTGCCGTGGGCGGCGACCAGGACCGTGCGGCCGGCGAGGAGGTCCGGGACGATGCCGTCGTACCAGTACGGGAGCATGCGCTCGACGACGTCCTTGAGGCACTCGGTCTGCGGGCGCAGCTCCGGCGGGATCGTCGCGTAGCGGGCGTCGCCGGCCTGGGAGTACTCGGCGTCGTCGGCGAGCGGCGGCGGCGGGGTGTCGTACGAGCGGCGCCACAGCATGAACTGCTCCTCGCCGAACTCGGCGAGGGTCTGCGCCTTGTCCTTGCCCTGGAGGGCGCCGTAGTGGCGCTCGTTCAGGCGCCAGGAGCGGTGGACGGGGATCCAGTGGCGGTCCGCGGACTCCAGCGCGAGCTGCGCGGTGCGGATGGCGCGCTTCTGGAGGGAGGTGTGCAGGACGTCGGGGAGCAGACCGGCGTCCTTGAGCAGCTCGCCGCCTCGCGTCGCCTCCTTCTCGCCCTTCGCGGTGAGGTTCACGTCCACCCAGCCGGTGAACAGATTCTTCTCGTTCCACTCGCTCTCGCCGTGGCGGAGGAGGATCAGCTTGTACGGTGCGTCGGCCATGCGTACGAGCCTAATGGACCGCTGACGATTGACGCGCGTCGTCAATTCACTGGCGTCCGCCAGCCGAGATGCGTAAGTTTCGAGAGCCGTTGGAGGGACTTACAGCACGCAGGGGGAGCACCTCACATGTCCATCGATTCGCTCAGACGATCGGCGCGCGCCACCGTCTCGGGCCTTCCGCAGGGCTTCTGGTGGCTCTGGCTGTCGACCTTGGTCAACAGGACCGGGGCCTTCGTCCTCACTTTCCTCTCCCTCTACCTGACGAGCGAGCTCGGGCACTCCGCGTGGTTCGCCGGACTCGTCGTCGCCCTCCACGGTCTCGGTGGCGTGGCCGGTTCCCCGCTGGGCGGTGTCCTCACCGACCGCTGGGGCCGCCGCCCCACGATGATCACGATGCACCTCGGGGCCGCCGCCTGCGCGGGCGCGCTCGCCTTCGTCACCAGCGCCTGGGGCGTCGCCCTCGTCGTGCTGCTGATGGGCGTCGCCATGCAGGCCGTCCGCCCGTCCATCAACGCGACGATCGCCGACATGGTCCCCGCCGACGAGGTCCGCCGGGCCTACGCCCTCAACTACTGGGCGCTGAACCTCGGCTTCGCCGTCGCCTCCATCGCCGGCGGCGCCGCCGCCTTCCTCGGCTACCGCACCCTCTTCCTCGTCGACGCCGTCGCCACCACCCTCTGCGCCGTCATCGTCTTCCTCCGGCTGCCGGAGACCCGGCCCGAGCGGGCGGAGCCGAAGGCGGGCGGGGCCGGCCGGGGCGGGAAGGCCGATCCGGGCGCGGACGCGAAGGTGTCCATGCTCGACGTGCTGCGCGACGCGCCCTTCCGGACGCTCGTCCTGCTCAACCTGCTGGTCTGCCTGGTCTTCACCGCCCCCTGGATCGGCCTGCCGCTGACGATGTCCGCGCAGGGCCTGCCGCCGTCCGCGTACGGCATGGTGATCGCCGTCAACGGCATCGTGATCGTCGCCTTCCAGCTGCTGGTCAACAGGGTGACCGAGCGGCGCTCGCCGGTCGTGCTGCTGACCGTCTCCTCGCTGCTCTTCGCCGTCGGCACGGGCGCCACCGCGCTCGCCGGCTCGTCCTTCGCCTTCGCCGCGACCGTCGTCGTGTGGACGATCGGCGAGATGGTCCACGTGCCGACGAACGCCGCCGCCACCGCCCGGCTCGCCCCCGAGCACGCCCGCGGGCGCTACCAGGGCGTGATGGGCATGTCCTGGGCCGTCGCGGGCTTCGTCGCCCCGGTGCTGGCCGGCGTGATCGTCGACGGGCCCGGCCCGGACGTCCTGTGGGCGGGCACCTTCGCCGTCGGACTCCTCGCCGCCGTCGGGTACACCCTGCGGCTGCGCCGGGCGCTGGCGGAGGAGGAGCCGATGGGGGGCGAACCGGTGGGGACCGAGCCGGTGGGGCCGGAGCTGATCGGGACCGGTCCGGTGGGGACCGGCCCGGTGGGGACCGTCCCCGAGGACGTCGCTCCCGCGGCGGGGAGGACGGCCGGGGGCGTCAGCTCTCCGGCTGCGCCTGAGCCCGCGTCAAGTTCCTGAAGGCGTCGAGGTTGCGCGTCGACTCCCCCCGGGAGACCCGCCAGGCGTACTCCCGGCGGATGGCCGACGCGAAACCGAGTTCGAGCAGCGTGTTGAAGTCGCCGTCCGCCGCTTCCAGGACCGAGCCGAGCAGCCGGTCCAGCTCCTCCGGCGTGACGGCGGCCAGGGGAAGCTTTCCGGCCAGGTAGATGTCGCCGAGCGGGTCGATGGCGTAGCCCACCCCGTACAGCTTCAGGTTCCGTTCGAGGAGCCAGCGGTGGACGCCGGCCTCGTTCTCGTCGGGGTGGCGGACGACGAAGGCGTTGAGCGAGAGGGAGTGCCGGCCCACCCGCAGCGACAGGGTCGTGGACAGCTTGCGGGTGCCGGGGAGCTTGACCACGTACGAGCCCGGTTCGGGGCTCTCCCACTCCAGCCCCGCCTCGTCGAGCGTGTCCTCGACGGTCCGCCGTGCGTCCCGCGCGTCCTGAACGTCAGCCATGGTGCGAGCGTACGCGACGGTGCTGCGCGCGCTGGCGGTGGTCGTGCATGGCGGCCGTGTACACGTCGGCGGTGCCCGAGGCGGCCGTGTCCCAGCCGAAGGACCCGGCGTGCAGCGCCGCCGCGTCGCCCATCCGCGCGACCAGTTCGGGGTCGGCGGCGAAACGGTCCAGCACGCGCGCGTAGTCGGCCGGGTCGTGGCCCTGCACCAGGAAGCCGGTCCGCCCGTCCCGTACGGCGACGGGCAGTCCGCCCACCGCCGCCGCGACGACCGGGGTGCCGGCCGCCTGCGCCTCTATCGCCACGAGCCCGAAGGACTCGCTGTACGAGGGCATGACGAGGACCGACGCGGCCCGGAACCAGTCCGCGAGCCGCTCCTGGCCCACCGGCGGGTGGAAGCGCACCAGATCGGCGATGCCCAGCTTCGCGGCGAGCTTCTGGAGCCCCTCCGGCTTGGCGAGGCCGCTGCCACTGGGGCCGCCGACGACCGGCACCACCATGCGGGAGCGCAGCGAGGGGTCGCGGTCGACCATCAGGGCGGCGGCGCGCAGCAGCACGTCCGGGGCCTTGAGGGGCTGGATGCGGCCGGCGAAGACCGGCACGAAGGCGCCCTGCGGCAGGCCGAGGCGGGCGCGGGCGGCGGCCCGGCCGTCGGCGGGCCGGAAGCGGTCCAGGTTGACCCCGGGGTGGACGACCGCGATCTTGCCGGGGTCCGCGTCGTAGAAGCGGGCCAGCTCGTCGGCCTCCTCGGTGGTGTTGGCGATCAGCCGGTCGGCGGCGGCGACGATCTGCGTCTCGCCGATCACGCGGGCGGCGGGCTCGGGGGCGTCGCCCTCGGCGAGCGCCGCGTTCTTGACCTTGGCCATGGTGTGCATGGCGTGGACGAGCGGGACTCCCCACCGCTCGGCGGCGAGCCAGCCGACGTGCCCGGACAGCCAGTAGTGCGAGTGGACCAGGTCGTAGTGGCCGGGGCGGTGGCCCGCCCACGCCTGCATCACGCCGTGCGTGAAGGCGCAGAGCTGGGCCGGCAGCTCCTCCTTGGCCAGCCCCTCGTACGGGCCCGCGTCGACGTGCCGCACCAGGACGCCGGGGGCCAGCTCGACCACCGGGGGGAGGCCGCCGGTGGTGGCCCGGGTGAAGATCTCGACCTCGATGTCGATGGCGGCGAGCCGCTTGGCGAGCTCGA
This sequence comes from Streptomyces filamentosus, assembly GCF_014654895.1. Taxonomy (GTDB): domain Bacteria; phylum Actinomycetota; class Actinomycetes; order Streptomycetales; family Streptomycetaceae; genus Streptomyces; species Streptomyces filamentosus. The sequence goes on from NZ_BNBE01000001.1 coordinate 2,375,768, forward strand.
CGATGTAGACGTTCATGCCGCCCGCGTCGCCCGTGCCCGGCTGGTGCAGCGGGGAGGTGTGGACGGAGAGCATGGCGACCCGGCGGGGCGTCCGGGGGCGGCCCGGCAGCCTGAGCCGGGAGGCCGCTGCCGGGTGCCGGTGCCGGGTGCCGGCGAACCGGGACACGTACTGGCTCACGTCGGCGGTCCTTCCGCGAGAGGGCCCGGCGGCTCGCCTGGCGGGGCTTGCCTGCCGGAACTTTTCGGACGGTCTTGTCGGGCGGGCTGTCGGTCGGGCTGATCGGTCTTGTCGAGCTGGTCGGGCGGTCTGGTCGGCCGGGCCGGTGGTTCCCGGCCGGGGACGGCCGCGCCGGCGCGTCCCGGCCCGCCGGACACGCCTGAGGGAGGGCGCAGACGCCCTCCGGCACGGCACAACACCGGAACCGTCCCTTTCATTTCCACGACCGGCTCCTTTTGCCAATTCATTGCACGTTCCCGTCGCGCGGAGCACCCCGCCGCCGGGGCGGGCGGGGGCACGCGCGCGTGGCGGCGGCTTCCCCGTTTCCCTCGCGCCACGCGCGCGCGGGGGCGCCGCGTACCCTCGTCGCATGGCCCCGCGCACCACCCGCCCCGTCGGCACCCCGACCCGCGGGACCACCAACCCGAACCGGCTGCGCCGCATGGACCGCTGGATCGCCGCCGTCCACGGCCCCGCCCTGCGCCGCTCCCCCGAGCCGCCCGTCGCCGTCGACCTCGGGTACGGAGCCGCCCCCTGGACCGCCGTGGAACTGCTCGCCCGGTTGCGCACCGCCGAGCCCCGCACGCTGCTGTACGGGATCGAGATCGAGCCCGCCCGGGTCGAGGCCGCGAAGCCGTACGAGGAGCGGCACGAGGGCCTGCGCTTCGCGCACGGCGGCTTCGAGGTGCCGGTGCCGGGGACGCCCGCGCTGATCCGGGCGGCGAACGTGCTGCGCCAGTACGACGAGGAGCAGGTCGCGGCGGTGTGGCGGCGGCTGTGCGGGCGGCTCGCGCCCGGCGGGCTGCTCGTCGAGGGGACCTGCGACGAGATCGGGCGCCGGCACGTGTGGGTGGCGCTCGACCGGGGCGGGCCGCGCACGGTCACCTTCGCGACCCGGCTCGGCTCCCTCGACCGCCCCTCCGACCTCGCCGAACGCCTCCCGAAGGCGCTCATCCACCGCAACGTGCCGGGCGAACCCGTGCACGCCTTCCTCCGGGACTTCGACCGCGCCTGGGCGGCGGCGGCCCCGTACGCCTCCCTGGGCGCCCGGCAGCGCTGGATCCGCTCCGTCCGCGACCTCGCGGCGGACTGGCCGGTCGTGGACGGCCCGAAGCGCTGGCGCCAGGGCGAGGTGACCCTCCGGTGGGACGCCCTCGCGCCGGGCGGCGGGTGACGGGGCCACGGCAGGGAGGGGGTCCCCCGGGCGTCGGCGGCCGGAGCCGTGAGCGGCCCGGGCCGGCGGGTGGCCGGAGCCGTAAGCGACCCGGGCCGGCGGGTGGCGGGAGCCGCGGGTGGCCGGGAGGTGTCCTGGGGGCCTCCCGGGGACCTCCGGTGCGCCACATCACCCCCCTTCCCCCGTGTCCCGGGAACGTCATCCGGTCGGCGGCCGTCACTCTGGCGGGGTACCTGTCGTTTTCCGGTTCCGCGTGGCACTATCGCCAGGACCACCACAAGTTACTGACGGTAAATCAGAAAGTGGCCGAGGGGGGACCCGGGCCGCGAGGGGGAAACCAGTGAACCGACGACGCCGACGTCCGTACGCCGCCGCCACGGTCACCGTGGCCTGCGCCCTGGCCGTCCTCGCCTCGCCCGCGCTCACCCTCCGGGCCTCGGCGGCCCCGCTGCCGCCGCCCCCGCCGAAGAAGACCCTCAAAGAGGTCCGCACCGAGATCGAGGACCTGTACCGGCAGGCGGCCGCCGCCACCGACGCGTACAACCTCGCCGAGGAGCGCACCGAGCAGCAGTCCGCCGAGATCGTCCGGCTCGCCCGCATGATCGAGGGCGGCCGGAAGCGGATCGACACCCTCAAGGCCCAGGCCGGCGCCACCGCCCGCGCCCAGTACCGCAACGGCGGCATCCCCGACAGCGCCCAGCTCGTCCTCACCGGCGACCCGCAGCTCTTCCTCGACACCGCCGGCCGGCTCCGCGAGGGCGCCAAGGCCACCACCGACCTCATCGCCGAACTCACCCGCGCCCAGGCCGAGCTGGACACCTATGCCAAGGAGGCCGGCGACAACTGGACCAAGCTGGAGGCCGACCGCGTCAAGCAGGCCCAGGCGAAGAAGGACATCAACAGCAAGATCGACGCCGCGAAGAAGCTGGAGGGCGAGCTCGCCGCCGAGGAGCGCGAACGGCTGCGCCGCCTGGAGGAGCTGGCCCGGCAGCGGGCCCAGACGAAGTGGCTCGGCTCCGGCATACTCGGCGAACTCACCGACGCCACCACCCCCGAGGCCCGCAAGGCCATCGAGAACGCCCTCGCGCAGGTCGGCAAGCCGTACGTGTGGGGGGCCGAGGGCCCGGACTCCTTCGACTGCTCCGGCCTGACCCAGTCCGCCTGGGCCGCCGCCGGCACGCCGATCCCGCGCACCTCGCAGGAGCAGTGGCGGCTGCTCCCCCGCGTGCAGCCGAAGGACATGCGCCCCGGCGACCTGATCGTCTACTACAAGGACGCCAGCCACATCGGCATGTACATCGGGAACGGGAAGATGGTCCACGCCCCCCGCCCCGGGCGGAACGTCACGGTCGCGGGCGCCGGCTCGATGGAGATCCTCGGCATCGTCCGCCCGAGCTGACCGGCCGGGCTGACCGGTCGAACCGAACGGCCGGGACGACCGGTCGAGCCGAACGGCCGGGACGGCCCTCCGAGCCGACCCGGCCGGGACGATCGGCCGAGGCGGCCTCGCGGTCGAACCGGATCGGGCCCGCGGTCGAACCGGGTCGGCCCCACTGCCGAATCCGGCCGGCCCCGCGATCGAACCCGGCCGAGCCCCCGCTCCTGCCCCCGCCCCCGCCCCCGCATCCGCCTCCGCGGAACGGTCCGAAGGGGCAGACCCGCCCCGGCCGCGAGGGCAGTGCCGTCCCTCCCGCGAGGGCAGTGCCGCCCCGCCGCGCGGGCGGACCCGCCGGGCCGGAAGGGCACTCCTCCCGACCTGACGGGCTCGTCCCGGCGCGTGCCGGGAGGGGCGGGGCCGGGGAGTGACCTTTCTCATGGGCCGGGGAGCCGGTCCCGGCCGCCGCGGGCGCAACTACCTCCCCTTCCGCGGCATATGCCAAGGCGTTCGGAGCCGCCCGGCCGGTGATCACCATTCCGCTGCGCGCCGCAGTGCCGCTATGGTCCCGGACGGGCGGGACGCCACCCGGCGCCCGGCGCACCCTCGGGGGAGGGAAGGAAACCCGGACCGATGCCCGTATCCGTACCGCACCAGAGAAACGTCTCTGCTGCGGGGCAAGGCGACACCGCCGCCATGGCCGCCACGCCCATGGAGACCCCCGCCGCCACCGACGCAGGAACCGGCACAGGCACAGGAACAGGCACGACGACGCACACCGGAGCAGGCACGGGCGCGGGGACCGACCGCGACCGCACCGACCTCACCCTGCTGGTCGTCGAGGACGACCCGGCGGGTTCCCTCGCCGTGCCCGAGCTGCTCGACGCGGCCGGCAAGGCCGGCACCCGGGTCCGCATCCGCACCGCCCGCAACCTCACCGAGGCCGAGCGGCTCCTCACCGACGACGTGCACTGCGTGCTCGTCGACCTCTCGCTGCCCGTGCCCAGGGGCTCGGGCGACGAGGACCCGCTCGCCCCGCTGCGGCACATCCTGCGCCTCGCGCCCCGGCACGCCGTCCTCGCCCTGGCCCCCTCCTCCGACGCGGAACTCGCCGCAGAGGCGGTACGGGTCGGGGCCCAGGACCACCTCTTCCGCGAGGAGCTGGACGGCCGGCTGCTGAGCCGCGCCATCCGGTACGCCGTCGAGCGCAAGCGCAACGACGCCGCCAAGGTGAAGCTCGCCGAGTCCCGGCTGCGCGCCCAGGAGAACGCCCGCCTGGAGCGCGGCCTGCTGCCCACCCCGCTCCTGGACGGCTCCGACCTGCTCTTCGCCGCCAGCTACCGGCCCGGCCGGTCCCGCGCGCTGCTCGGCGGCGACTTCTACGACGTGGTCCGCACCCCGGACGGCACCGTGCACGCCATGATCGGCGACGTCTGCGGCCACGGCCCGGACGAGGCCGCCCTCGGCGTGGAGCTGCGGATCGCCTGGCGCGCCCTGACCTTCGCCGGGCTGTGCGGGGACGAGCTGCTCTCCACCCTCCAGCGGGTCCTGGAGCACGAGCGGGAGAGCGAGGAGATCTTCGCGACCCTCTGCACCGTCGACATCGCGCCCGACGGCCGCCGCGCCGGGCTGTGCCTCGCCGGGCACCCGGCCCCGCTCGTCGCCCACCGGGGCGGGACGGCGCGCCTCCTGCCGTACGAGGACGGCGGCCCGGCCCTCGGCCTGCTGCCGCGCGCCCGCTGGCCGCGCCGCCAGGTCGAGCTGGGCGGGGCGTGGAGCCTGCTGCTCTACACGGACGGCCTGATCGAGGGCCGCACCGCCGGTCCCGGCTCGCCGCGGCTCGGGCAGGACGGCATGGTCGAGATGATCAACCGGCAGCTGGCCGGGGGCCTGCACGGCGAGGCCCTGCTGGAGGCGGCGATGGCCGAGGCCCGCGCGCTGAACGGCGGCGAGCTGACCGACGACGTGGCGCTGCTGGCCCTGGAACGCGACAGGACCCGGGGGTGAGGCCCCCCCGGGTCCCGCCCGCGTCCCGTCCGTCAACGGCCGCCGTTGTAGGGGCCGTACGGACCGTCGCTGCTGGAGCCGCCGCCGCGCCGGCCGCCGCCCCCGCCGCCCATGACCTGCCGGAGGGCCGGCCGGACGTCCACCATGAAGACGATCGCGGCGATCAGGCCGGCGATCAGGAGGAAGAGGAGGCCGGGGAGGAAGAGGTTCAGGGCGAGGTTGACCCCGAGGAGGATCAGCCAGAACTTCTTCGTCTGCTTGTCCGCGGCCCGGTAGGCGTCCTCGCGGACCATCGCCGCGATGACGAACGAGGCGACGGCGAAGCCGGTGAACACCAGGAACATCAGCAGGTTGAGGGTGTTGTCGAACCGGTCCATCAGCATGCTGAACACCGCCTAGGGGTCATGGGGTACGGGCGCCTCGCGGTCAACGTACCCGTTCCAACGCTCCGCGCCCCAGGAATCGTGCCCGGGTCCGCTATTCGGCCTCGGCGGGGGCCGGGGCGGCCTCGGCCGCGGGGGCCTTCTTCGCGGACGCCTTGCGGGCGGCGGGCTTCCGGGCGGGCGCCTTCCCGGTCACGACCGGCGCCTCCGACTCCTCCGCCACGACCGACTCCCCCGCCACGACGGACGGCTCCGGCTCGACCGGGGCCTCCGCCACGACGGACGGCTCCGATTCGGCCGGGGCCTCCGCCACGGCAGACGCCTCCGGCTCCACCACCGGCTCCGGCCCGGCCGACGGCTCCGGCTCGACCACGACCGTGATCTCGGTGGCCGCCGCCGGGGTCTCGCCGCGCCAGGCCCGGACGGTCTCCTCGCCGTGGGCGGCGACCTCCTCGTACTTCTCGCGCGCCTTCACCGCGTACTCGGCGGCCACGCCGACCCCACGCAGGGCCAGGTCCTGGGCGGTCTCGCCGAGCTTCTTGAGGTCGGGGTCGATCCCGCCGACGGCTCCGACGACCTCGGCGACCTTGGCCTGGACGACGGCCTGGGCCTCCTTGGCCCGGACGGTCACCCGCTCCTGCACGTCCTTGGGGTCGGTGTTCCGCACGGCCTCGATCCGGCCGGGCGCCTCGGCGGCCAGCTGCTCGATCAGGCCGGGGACCCTGCGGGCCTGCCGCACGGCGAGGTCGGCGGTGCCGGCGGCGAAGTAGAGGGGGGTGCGCAGTTCGTCGATGATGGGCATGCGGGTGGTCCTCCCGTGGGGCTCTTACTGGCTGGAAGCTTCCGGCTCCGCCGCGGCCTGCGCCGCCTTCTCCGCCGCGGTCTCCGCCGCGTTCTCCTTGCGGAAGGAGTCGTAGATCTGGAGCAGCACCTGCTTCTGCCGCTCGTTGATCGAGGGGTCGGCCAGGACGACGGCGCGCGTCTCCAGCTCCTCCCGGTCCTTCTCGTCGAGGATCCCGGCCCGCACGTAGAGCGTCTCCGCCGAGATGCGCAGGGCCTTGGCGACCTGCTGGAGCACCTCGGCGCTGGGCTTGCGCAGCCCGCGCTCGATCTGGCTGAGGTACGGGTTCGAGACCCCGGCGGCGTCGGCGAGCTGCCGCAGCGAGAGCTGGGCGGTCCGGCGCTGTTCGCGCAGGTACTCGCCGAGGCTGCCGAGATTGCCGACGTTGAGCGATGCCATGCCCCGTACCCTGCCACCCGTTGCTAACTATTGCAAGCACCCGCTTGCAAAAGTGCTCCTTCACCCGGAGGCGTTCCCGTGTGACTGAGCACGATGGTTGTCACTTGAGCAGGGAAATTGTCACCAGGGCTCGCGTCGGCGATACCCCTCCGAGCGTGCTCCGCTGCCACCGCCCCTGAGGATCGGCCCGCAGGCGATGATGTCGCCCATCGCCATCATGTTCTTGGGACGGTTCATGCTGACGATCCGCAGTGGGAACGAGACCCACGCCTCGCGCCGGAGGTAGATCGACAGGGCTTGATCGACGCGGCTGGCCTGGTGGATGAGCGGCAGCATGAGCTCCCGCGCCTGTTCCTCGTCCGGGGCGCCAAGCAGCCGCTCGGCGATTCCGAGCACCGCGCCCATGAGAAACGGGTCCAGCGGTGGGTCGGTGAAGGGACGCGAGCTGTGCTTCTTCCCGGGCCGGTCGCGAAGGGCCGCTGCTCGGGCAAGGCGCTCCTCGGCTTCCCGATCGAGGGCCTCCGCGAGCGCCGGGGTCGCGGCGAAGGAGCGAGCCGCAGGCCAGGAGAGAAACACGAGGCCGAGCAGCGCTCTCAGATCGGCGAAGTAGTCGGCCGCGGGGATCAGCCAGCCGACGCTCGGGGTCACGACCGGACCGACGGGATCGAGGAGCCTCAGGAGCCGTCGTTGAAGGCCGAGGAGATGCTCCAGCGTCTGCGGGTCGGACACTGTCTCGGGAACAACCCCGACCGACTCCGCGAGTTGTGCACCACAGGCCGGCTGGAGGCGCCCGACAGTGCGCGGTGTGCTCGTGGACCGGCATTGCGTCGGATGAAGGTCCTCGTCCCAGGGGCGGGCGATGATGCTGTTCATCTCGACCGCGTGAACGGGCCGGCGGCAGGCCGGGCAGTCGATCCGCAGGAGGCGACGGTGCCGAGGGCAGGCGAAGACCGGCGGGAGGCGCCAGAAAAGCCGCCAAGCCCCCCCGTGGCGCCGTTGGATCTCGCTCCCGTCCCCGGTAAGACATTGCGGGCAGTACCTCGGCGTTCGAGTCAGCAGCCACGCGTTGTCGTTGATCATCCTCGCTGCACTACTGCGCAGGGTGAACCTGCTGTTCAACGGTCCATACCGCCCGGCGAGCGAGGAAGCCAGCAGTCGGCCGACCTCACCCGGGGAGAGGCGGGTGGTTCGGGCGAAGAGTCTCGCCTGCTCGTACTCCAGGTCGTGCAGCAGCCGCATGGGGATGCGGAACAGCGCGTTCTCCTTACGGCCCCCGGTCAAGCCGGTCCGGATTGCGACCGCCCCTGGCGATGTTCCGAGGAGGTGCGCGAGGCGCAGGACGTAGCCGGTCAGCGCCTCGTCAGGGAGCGGATCGAGACTGCGGGGCAGCGGGCGCATGACCTCATGATGTGGGATGCGTGGCGACCACGATGTCGCGTGCGCCGCCATGAGAACGCTTCCAGCCGGTGTGGATCCGGCGTGGCGAAAGTTCGAAGCCGCAGAGATCCGTCTACCGAAAGCGGGAACCTGTCGCAGACTTTGGACACTTGTCTTTGTGGAGATGCAACTGAACGAACGACTCCGGTCCGGCGACCGGGATGCGTTTGCCGAGATCTTCGATGATCATTCACGGGCCGTCTACGCGTACGCCGTACGCCTCGTGGGCGACTGGGCTACAGCTGAGGACATCGTCTCGCTCACCTTCCTGGAAGCGTGGAAGCAGCGAGGGAAGCTACGGGGTGAGATCGGCAACGTACGCGCATGGCTGTTAGGGGTCGCCACGAACGTGGCGAGGAACACCACCCGAGCAGCCCGACGGCACCGAGCCGCGATGTCGCGTCTCCCCCCCATGGAGCCGTTGCCTGATTTCTCGGATGGGATAGTCCGACAACTCCAGGACACGGAGCGTCTGGCAGCAGTAGCGAGAGCTGTTCGGCGCCTGAAGCAGGCCGATCGCGAGGTGCTGTGCCTCGTCGTCTGGTCAGAGTTGGGCTATGCGGAGACGTCTGCTGCCCTCGGAGTACCTGTGGGGACGGTGCGGTCACGGCTCTCTCGTGCCAGGCGAAAACTGCGTGAGCTAGTCGAGGAGGAACTGAACCTGAACAGGGATGTGCCGTCGCGGGAACCTACGGCTCGTTCCGGACACGTACTAGCGAGGCCGGAGGGCACAAAGCGAACGTTCGACAGCAACAGGAGGAGCGTCTCATGAGGAGTCAGGCCCCATGGGGAAACGACGGTCTTGAAGAGGAACGCGAATCGGTACCCGACTTGCCGGTACCCGAAATGGCAGGAACGCAACACTTCAGGCGTCGGCAACACTTTCTGAGGGAGATCGACCGGATGTCGCACAACAAAGGCTCGTTCGCTTCCAAGATGTTCAGCCCGCGGAGGATCACCGTCGCCCTAGGGGCCGCAGTGGTTGCGGGAGCCGTCATCCTTACCTTGAGCCCTGAACCGACCTTGCCGGCTGCTGTTCCGCCGGCAACGGCGGCGTCTGCAGCTCTGCTGGAGCGAGCCGCACTGGCTGCCGCAGCAGAACCGGTCAGCGCAGTCCGGGGGAACCAGTACTCGTACCTCAAAGTGGCAGGGCACACGACCGTCCTGTCCGAGAATGCCGCAGGAGGCATGGACCGTCGGCAGGAGCGTGAGGATATGGAGCAGTGGACGTCTGTCGATGGCTCCACCCCGACCTTCCAGCGCAAGAACGGCAAAAGCACCTGGGTTCCGGAGACTCCGGGCGAGGGAAGCTTCAACGCACCTACCTATACGTTCGCGACGTCACTGCCGAGCAATCCGGAAGCACTGTTGAAGGCGATCAACGAGGAAGCAACGAAGAACCACGGTCAGGGCACTGACTCCACGACTGGTCCGGATCAGGAGGCGTTCGTCGCCATTGGCGATCTCCTCCGCAGCTCCGTCACGCCTCCGGATATCACGGCGGCGCTCTATCGCGCAGCGGCCCGCATCCCCGGCGTAGTCACCCTTCCCCATGCCGTCGATGCCGCCGGCCGTACGGGCGTGGCCGTTGCCCGCGAGCACAACGGAGAGCGCGCCGAATGGATCTTTGACACGACGACGGCGCACTTTCTCGGCTCGCGCACCGTCCTCACGAAGAGCAACGCCTGGGGAGACGCGGGGACTGCCGTAACCTCCATCGCAGTCATTGGACACGGAATCGCAGATGAGGCCGGACAGGTTCCGCGGACCACAGGGCGATCAAATTGAGCCATAAAATTCGAGCCACACTTACCGCGCCATTCGGACGCGAATAGTCGATAACTCGTCAAGAGTGATCGCGAGCACGGTTTCTCCATCTCGCATGCTGTGAGATCCCTATGACCCACACAAACCTGTCACACAGGAGCAGCATGCGCATCACACGAGTCCTCGCACCCCTCGTCGCGGCGGCCAGCTTGCTGGTAGCGGGGGCACAAACTTCGAGCGCGGCAGACGCCACCCTCGTCCCCGAGACCGGCTTCGCGACACCCGAACAGGAGAAGCGGCTCCAGGAAGAGCTCGCGCAGAGCAAGCCTGTCATCGCCACATACAAGGGAAGGAAGATCAACCTTTCCGACGGTTGGCAGGGGGCCCAGGCGTGCAGCGAACTGCAAGACGGAAGCGTTCAGTGCTACGCCACCACGCAGGAGGCCGACCAGGCTGCCGCGAAGCTCGCCGCGACACAGCAGGGATCGTCCGCGTCTCGGTCTCTGGCGAAGGAAGCCACCATATTCGGCCCCACAGCGGCCACCGACTGCGCCTACGGTTGGGTCTGCTTCTGGGAGCACTCCGACTACACCGGCCGTCGGCTGCAGTGGTCTGCCAAGGGAACGAAGAATTTCGGCGACTGGGGCTTCAGGGACCAGGCCAGCGCAGCCTGCGTGAAGCGCGATATGCAAGGTGTGTTGGCCTATGACGCTCGCACTCTGCAGATGGACCCGTTCATGGCGCTCGGCAACCTGGGCTGCTACAAGTTCCCCAACGCCTCCTATCCTGGTGGTGGAACGTGGAATGACAAGGTCGACTACATAGAGATGTAGCCTGCACCAAGCAGCTTCACGTTCTCGGGCCATCTCACGCCCTCAGGCCTTCGCCAGGCCTGAGGGCTATTCCATGCCTGGGGCATGGAAAGAACCACGCTCTTACGGGGTAAGTTAACAGGGGAATACGGCTTTTGCGGTCGTGGGAGGAATCCTCGTTCCCAGCATGTTCCCACACAGCGGCAAGCTTGAGCCCCGATTCAGCATGCGCGCCGATCGGCTCCGGTGAGACGGCTGAAGCCCTTGCTCTCGATCCGCTGTTCCATCCGTTGGAACGCACCACGGTCCCGGCGCGAGGTCAGGAGGATGGCTTGGAGCGGGTAGGAGGACCCGCTGAAGCTGCGGAACTGGTAACTCATCGAGAAGTTCCGCTCCTTGGCTCTGTCGATGATGGGTGCCATCACCTCGTGGGTCTCGTTCTCGTTAGGGGCCGACAGCAGCTGTGCGGCGATGCCGAGCACCGCGCCGGCGACGGCGGGATCCGCCGCCGGGTCGCTGTAGTGGTGTGATGCTTGGCGCCGCCGTCCAGCCTCAGCCTCGGCCCGGGACTTGGAGAACTCGGCGTGCCGCTTCTCTGCCTCCCTGTCGACCAGCACGGCTAGAGCCTCCGTTTCTGCGAGTTCCCTGGCACAGGGCCAGGCCATGAAGATCAACGCGCTCAGAGCGCGGAGGTCGATGAAGTGCTGGGCCGTAGGAACCTGCCATCCGAAGCTGCCCACCGATTTCGGTCCGTCAGGGTCCAAGAGTCTGTCGAAGTGGTACTGAAGCCTCAGTAACGCAGCGACCGTGGAGGGAGCGTGGGGGCGTCGGTCCGCCTCACCGTCGGCCAGGCTCGCACCGCAGATCGCCCGTGTGCCAGGGATGGTGGCTCTGCACTGAGCAGGGTGGAGGCCCGCCTCGGAGGCTCGGGCGATCAGGCTGCTGGCGCGGGCTGCGTTGATGTCCTGACCGCAGCGGGGGCAGCCATACAGCAGCGGCCGCTGATGGCGTAGACAGGCGAAGACGGGAGGCAGTCTCCAGGACCGGCGCCAACATCCGCCGTGACGCCCTTCGATCTCGGTTCCGTCACCGGAGAGGCATCGCGGGCAGTACCGAGTCGCCCTGGTGAGAATCCAGCGGTTGTTGTGGACCATACTCGTGGACGTACGGAACTCGGCCAGCAGACGAGCGTTCAGCGGACCGTAGCGCTCGCCCAGCGAAGCGGTCAGCAACCCTCGGACCTCGTCATGCGTGAGGCGAGTGACGCGGGCGAACGCATCGAGTCGCTGTTCGTCCAGGTCGTGCAGAAGGCGAACGGGAATGCCGTTTCGACCGCGTCCCTGAACAACGAGCCCTGTCCGGACGGCGATCTCCAAGGGTGCGGCACCGAACAGGTGCGCGAGTCGGAGAAGGTAGCCGTGGATCGACTCGTCCGCCAGCGGATCCAGGCTCCGAGGCAGGGGGCGTAGTCGTCCTGCCATCAGGCATCGGCGGCGGGACGGCCGCCTCGGTCGTCGAAGACGGTGTTCCGGCCGCGCCTGCGCCGCTTGGGAGGGGTGCCTTTCCCTTCGTCCTTGAGCACAGGGACCTCGCCGGATCCTGGGTCCCGCCCGGGGACGTTGCCGAGATTGATGGGGATCTCTTCGAGCAGGTCGATGGTCAGGTTCTCCTGGCCGGTCTCCATGGCCTTGGTGCAGCCGTCCTCGATGAGGCGTTTCAGCAGCCCGACGATCCCCTCAGTGCGGCGGAACAGGTACTCGGGCATCGTGCCGTCGGTGAGCATGCCCGGTGCCGCGTGGAAGAGCCGTAGCTGGTCCTCGATGCAGGCGAGGTGGTTGACCCAGGCGGCGATGCCGTTGGGGGTGTCGTAGTGGAACGGGTCGAGGTTGATCATGTCGAAGCGGCGTTCGGTCTGGGTGGCCGCCTCGTCGTTGTGGCTTCTGCCTCGTCTGACGGGCGACAGCACCGTCTGCCCGGTGCGCGGGTCGTGACGGCCTTCCCGCAGCAGCCCGGAGCCGGGGATGTTGACGCCGATGAGGACGAGCGTGACGTTCAGGCTCATCAGGTCCCGGATGAGGTCGAGGGTGTCCTGGTCGTCTTCCCGGTGCATCTTCAAGCGGGTGATGTCGTCCAGCAGCAGCGCTGTGGTGCAGTGCGCATGCAGGGACTCGCGAACGTTGCGGATCAGCCCGCGCAGGGTCTTGGCGTGCGGAGCTCCGTAGAAGTCCAGGATCGCCTCGCACAGTCCCTTCGGCGTGGCCTTGACCGGCGTCTGGCAGTAGGCCACCGGCAGGAAGAGGTCCCGGGTGTCGGGGATCGCGTTCGGGTTGAGCTGGTGGTGCAGGTCGCGCCAGAAGTCCTCGAACTCGGCGGCGGTCTCACAGGCCGTCTCCGTCTTTCCCTGGTAGCCGCCGCCGTTGATCATCAGTCCGTCGCGGGTGCCGGGTGTCTGCTTCAGCGCGTTGTTCTGGAGTCTGGCCCGCATCAGCGCGGTGACCTGTGCGCTCATCGGGGTTTCCTGCATCCGCAGGTTCACATGGGTCGCCGCCCTGTGCAGGTCGTGAAGCCCGCGCTTGCGGGGGCTCATGGCCCGGTACTGGTCCAGCGTCAGTCTTGGCGCCGGAATGAAGGCTCCTCGTGTTCGCCGCCATTGCTGGTATCCCTCGTGGGTGACCCGGTTCGGCGAGGGACCGATCCGGAGGAACGGGACCACACCGTCCTGCGGTCCACTCTGGCCATCGACCACGTCATTCCCCTCCGGCCGGGAGCGAACTGCCGCCCGGCTCATCCTCGTCGTTCTCGTCCCCGTCGGGCAGGATGAACAAGTTCCTCTTGCGGTAGCTGGCGCCCAGCGGGGGCGGCAGCGCGGGTCGGGCTGGCCCGGCTTCTTCTCTGCGTCGGCGACGCTCGGCGTCCAGGCTCTCCTCGGCCCTGCGTGCCTGCTCCGGCCAGTGCAGGTGGACGACGGTGTCTCCTGCCGCCCGGGCGGCAGGCTCCTGCTCGGCCTGCGGAGCCGGACGATCGGCGGCAGCGGTGTTGGCCTGGATGACGTCGCGGGCGTATTCGGTGCGCTGGGACTTCTTCAGGCGCGTCGGCCAGTGCGCGACAGGTGTGTGCAGGCCGATCATGTCGAGGAGAAGCGGCAGGAGCTCGGCGTCCGTCTTCGGTTTCAGTCCCGCCTTCTGTGCCCGCTGCAAGAGGTCGCGCACCCGCGCGTCGCCGAAGGCCGGCGTCCTGCCCTCCGGCGGGAGTCCTGTCCAGCGCAGCGGGTGCCAAGCGTGGGTGAGCGGGTCCTGGAAGAACACGGTGCGGCGGTCACGGGGCTCGCGGTGGACGATCCACTGCCCTTTACGTCTGCCACCACGGGTGGACCGCTGGTCACGGTAGGGATCCAGAGCCGGGCCGTCGTACCAGAGCCCACGGATCTTCACCCCACGGCGGCCGTGGATCTTCGTCACCGAGTGCTGCGGCAGCAACTGGTAGTAGAGCTCGGGCGAAGGGATCTCCATCGCGAAGCCACCCTGGGCGAACGAGGCCGCGAAGAGCGAGTTCGGGCTGTGGTCACCGCCCGGGTCCCAGCTCGGCGCACACTCGCCCAGGCGACGCTGTTGCCACACCTTCACGATCCACGTCGCGATCACGTGCTCCATCTGCCCGATGGTCCACGTCGCGTCGCCCTCCGGATCGGCCCCACGATCGGCGGAATCGACCCCGGTGTAGCCCAGCAGGTGCTCGAACAGCAGAGACCGGATGCTGCCGAAGGCCCTCTCCACCACCTGCTTGTCCGTGGGACGCAGAACCCTGGAGGGAAGGATGTTGCAGCCGAGCACGCGCTGGACATCGACGAGATGGTGGTTGCGGTAGACCGACCCGTGGTCAGTGGTCACGGTCTCCGGGGCGAAGAACGGCAACCCGGCGACCTCATGCCCGGCGAACTCGGCGACCACGGCGGCAGGCAGCCCCGGATAGGGCCACTCCATCTCCTCGCCCCAGTCCTCCCGCATCGGCAGCGGCAGCATCACGTCCCGCAGCAGCATCGCCACGTCCACCGAGGTGTCGGAGACCAAGGTGAGGCGGAAGGCGCACAGCGAGTGCGTGTAGACGTCCATGGCGAGAGTCAGATGGACCTTCACCGGATCGCCGAACACACCCTCACGGACCATGACGGGCAGCACCGTGCTGTCCAGCGCCACCACCTGCCCGGGGCGGTGGACCACCACATGACCAGCCTTGGTGGGCAGTTGGGCCGAGCGCTCATAGCGCTGACGTGCCCCGCTCGGGCCGAACCACTCCTTCCAGACCCTCAGCAGGGTGTGATAGCCCGGGACCGCGGTGTCCGGACCGAAGGTCTCCCGTACGTACTGGTGGATCATGGCCTCGCGGGTGCGGCCGTCCACCCGGGAGCGGTGCAGCGTCTCCGCCCGCACCGCGAAGATCGCCTCCCGGACCTCCTCGCTGATGCTCGGATGCCCGCCGCTCTCCCGCAGCCATCGGTCGTCCGCGCAGCCGATCAGCCCGAAGCGGCTGCGGTTCTTCTCCCAGCGGATCAGCGTGCGGTAGCCCACCTCCGCGAGGCCCAGTAGCTTCGCCTCCTCACGGTTCAGGGCTTTGAGCTCGGCGACCTTCGCCAGTCGCCGCTCGGTCAGCGTGGTCGTCGCCGGGTCGTATTCGGGCTTCGGTTCCCCCGGACCCGGCCGCAGCGGGTCACCGCTGCGGAACCCCGTCTTCACTTCCAGCAGATGAGCCATGCGCAGCTCGGCCAGCCGGCGCCTGTCCGGCTTCAGGTCCCCCACCGATGCGGGCTGCCGGCCACGGCCCGCCCCCGAGCCCGTCGTGCGGGACGAAGGACGGCAGTGCTGGTGATTGGCCAGGAACCGGAACGTCAAGCGCTGCCGTGAACCGTCGGGTCCCACCAACTGAACCCGCCCGATATGGGGTTCACGTCGTTCGACGATCCATTCGACGTCATCGAGCACCACCCCGGCACCCACGGACAGGTCCAGCGCGCGAGCGGTACTCACGACGACTCCGATCCGAGAACGACCGTGGAACGGTCCCCGAGAGGCCGGCCCAGATCGATGCCGACGCGGCGGTGCCACAGCAGATGCAGCAGATGGGCCCGGGCAACCGGCTCGACCGCGCTTCCCGCCGCGATCTCCCCGAAGGTCATCGCCGCACCGGCTCCGGCGAGCAGGCCCGGCCGGACACCCAGCGGGTCCGTGAGCGGTCGGCGCCTGGCCGACATCGCGTCCACCGCCATCAGGACGTGCGGCTTCCACCGTGCAGCCACCGTGTAGTGCCAGCCGCATGCCAACGCGGCCTCGGCCGCCGCTGCGAAGGACTCCCGGTCCTCGTCACCGATCAGGTCAGCGGGGCGGACGTCGATCAACCAGATGCCCAGGCGGCTTACTACAAGGAAGTCGGGGGTGTGCCTGCGCCATCCGTCGGCTGTACGGAACTTCAGCCGAAGCGGCTGTGAGAGGACCTCGACCACGCCGCCGACAAAATCCAGGACCAGCAGCAGACCGGCTTCCTCCAGGCTCTCGAAGCCATGCAGGCAGCCGGTACTGACCATGTACTCAAGGCCGGGACGATGACGCTGATCGCGCCGCCAGGTGAATCCCCGCATCGGCCCCAGCCTGGTGACCGGAACGGCTGCCAGATCAGCCACCGCGCTTGTGACCTCACCCCCGGCGTACCGCCAGGTAGCCGTCCACCGCCGCGTCCAGCCCTCGTCCAGGTCGAGCGCATGACGCCCCGAGCCGAGGGAGACCGGCACGAGCAGGTCGTCCCACCTGCACGCATGCGACCAAAGGGGCTCGTACGCCGCACCGTCGGCCGTCCGGGCGTGTACCCCGCCAGATCCTTGAACCTCCGCCACGTCTCCAGGGAAGCGAAGCCCGGCGCACGCTGTAGGCGATCTTCGGTACTGGTGACAACAAGACCGCAAACGATCTCAGCGTGACAAGAATCCTGCACTTCCAGTGACAACAATCCCGCTCACGCCGTCGCAGGGGCCGACGTCGGGGCGACTCCCATGTGACAACCACCGTGCTCAGTCACATCCCGGTACGGTGGCGATGTGACCCGTGACACGCCGATACCGCTCGACGACCTCCGGCGCCTGCGCAGGGCCCGGGACCGGATGGACCGGGAGTACGCGCAGCCGCTGGACGTGGCGGCGCTGGCGCAGACCGCCCTGATGTCCGCGGGGCACTTCGCCCGCAGCTTCCGCGCGGCCTTCGGGGAGACGCCGTACGGCTACCTCATGACCCGCCGGATCGAGCGCGCCAAGGCGCTGCTGCGGCGCGGGGACCTGTCGGTGACCGACGTCTGCATGGAGGTGGGGTGTACGTCGCTGGGCTCGTTCAGCTCGCGCTTCACCCAGCTGGTCGGCGAGACGCCGAGCGCCTACCGGGCCCGGGAGCACGGCGCCGACGCGGCCCTCCCCGCCTGCGTCGCCAAGGTCGTCACGCGGCCGGTCAGGAACGGAGAAGCGCGGCCGGGCGGCGCTCCCTAGCGTGGAGCCATGGACATCAACCTGCACCAGTGCTTCCTCGCCGTCGACGACCACGAGGCCGCCCTCGGCTTCTACCGCGACGCGCTCGGCTTCGAGGTCCGCAAGGACGTGGACTTCGGCGGCATGCGCTGGGTGACCCTCGGGTCGCCCGCCCAGCCGGACGTCGAGATCGTCCTCGAACCGCCGCTGGCCGACCCGAACGCCACCGACGAGGACCGCAAGGCCGTCACCGAGCTCCTCGCCAAGGGACTGCTGCGCGGCGTCAACCTCCGCACCGCCGACGTCGACGCCGCCTTCGAGAAGGTCCGCGCGACGGGCGCCGACGTCCTCCAGGAGCCGGTGGACCAGCCGTACGGCGTCCGCGACTGCGCCTTCCGCGACCCGGCCGGCAACATGATCCGGATCGCCCAGGCGTAGGCCCCGACCCGGGCGCCCCCCGCTTCGTCCGCTTCCGGACCGTCCGGAACGGATCGATCCTGGCTACCCTGGGACCCATGACCGCCATGACGCCCCGCCGCAGCGAGCCCGACCTCTCCTATCTCCTCGACCACACCGGTCACGTCCTGCGCACCCGCATGGCGGCGGAACTCGGGGAGATCGGGCTGACCGCCCGGATGCACTGCGTCCTCGTCCACGCCCTGGAGGAGGAGCGCACGCAGGCGCAGCTGGCGGAGATCGGGGACATGGACAAGACGACGATGGTCGTCACCGTCGACGCCCTGGAGAAGGCCGGACTCGCCGAGCGGCGGCCGTCGAGCACGGACCGGCGGGCGCGGATCATCGCCGTCACCGAGGCGGGCGCGCGGGTCGCCGCGGAGAGCCGCCGGATCGTCGACGGCGTCCACGCGGCCGCCCTCGGCTCGCTCCCCGAAGAGGAGCGGGAGGTGCTGGTCAGGGCGCTGGGGCGACTGGCCGACGACCACCTGAAGACCCCCGTCGAGGGCGCGGGGACCGCCCGCCGGGCGCGTCAGAAGAACTGACGCCCCCCTCACCAGGACTGACACCCCTCCCCCACCCCAAACTAAGTTCCGTAAAAAATAGTCTGCAACAAAACCTTCTGCTAGCGTCTCTCCTGTCGCCTCCACCGACAGGAGAGATCCCATGCGTGCCCCCGCCCCCGCCCCCGCCCACTCCCCCTCCCGCTCCCTCGCGCTCGCCGTCCTGGCCGGCGCCATGCTCATGACCGTCCTCGACGGCAGCATCGTCACCGTCGCCATGCCCGCCATGCAGACCTCCCTCGGCTTCACCCCGGCCGGGCTGAGCTGGGTCGTCAACGCCTACCTGATCGCCTTCGGCGCCCTCCTGCTGCTCGCCGGACGGCTCGGGGACCTCATCGGCCGGCGGCGGATGTTCCTCGCCGGGACCGCCGTCTTCACCGGCGCCTCCCTCCTCGCCGCCGTCGCCGCCTCCCCCGGCCTCCTGATCGCCGCCCGCTTCCTCCAGGGCGCCGGCAGCGCGATGTCCTCCGCCGTCGGCCTCGGCATCCTCGTCACGCTCTTCACCGAACCCCGCGAACGGGCCCGCGCCATCGCGGTGTTCAGCTTCACCGGCGCCGCGGGCGCCTCCCTCGGCCAGGTCCTCGGCGGACTGCTCACCGACGCCCTCTCCTGGCACTGGATCTTCTTCATCAATCTGCCGATCGGCGCCGCCACCCTCGCCCTCGCCGTCCGCGCCCTCCCCGCCGACCGGGGCCTCGGACTGCGCGCCGGAGCCGACGCCCTCGGCGCGCTGCTCGTCACCGCGGGCCTGACCACCGGCATCTACGCGGTCGTGCGGATCCAGGAGCACGGTGCGGCCTCCGTCCACACCCTGGGCCTCGGGGCGCTCTCGCTCGCCCTGCTCGCCGGCTTCCTGGTCCGCCAGCGGCGGGCGGCCACGCCCCTGATGCCGCTGCGGATCCTGCGCTCCCGCGCGGTCGCGGGCGCCAACCTCGTCCAACTGCTCATGGTCGCCGCCCTGTTCGCCTTCCAGATCCTGGTCGCCCTCTACCTCCAGCAGGTCCGGGGGTACGACGCCACCGCGACCGGCCTCGCCATGCTGCCCGCCGCCCTGGTCATCGGCGCCGTCTCGCTCGGCGGCGCGGCCCGGCTCATCGCCCGCTTCGGCGAGCGCGCGGTGCTGCTCACCGGGATCACCCTGCTGATCGGGGTGCTCGGCCTGCTGACCCGGCTGCCGGTGCACGCCTCGTACGCCGTCGACCTGCTGCCGGTGATGCTGCTCGCCGCCGGTTTCGGCCTCGCGCTGCCCGCCCTCACCGCGCTCGGCATGTCGGGCGCCGACGAGGCCGACGCGGGGCTGGCCTCCGGGCTCTTCAACACCACGCAGCAGATCGGCATGGCGCTCGGCGTCGCCGTCCTCTCCACCCTGGCCGCCGCCCGCACCGAGGCGCTGGACGCGGCGGGACGGAGCGCCGCCGAGGCGCTGACCGGCGGCTACCGGCTGGCCTTCGCGGCCGGCACGGGGCTCCTCGTCGCCGCCCTCGCGGTCGCGGCGATCGTACTGCGGACCCCGGCGAAGGCCGCGAACACCGAGGTGGCGATCGCGGCCTGACGGAAGATCAGGAAGCGCGGCCCTCCACGAGGGCCGCGACGCCGTCCAGGATCCGGGCCAGGCCGAAGCGGAACTCGTCGGCGGGGTCGTCCGCCCGGTCCAAGACCCCCGAGTCGATCACCCCGGCCACCTGCGGGTAGACGGCGGGGTCGACGAGGCGCCGCAGGGTGCCGCTGTACCGGCGCATGGCCTCCTCGGGGGCGTCGCCGCTCCCGGCCACCGCCTCCCCCAGCTCGACGGCGAGCAGGGCGTCGTTCTTCACGAAGCCGCCCACCAGCATCACGATGCCCAGCCGGGCACCGACGTCCAGGCCGGTGCCGTCGAGGGCGACCAGCGCCTGCTCCCACCAGGCCACCGCGTTCGGCGTGGCGGGCGGGCCCGAGACGGGGATCCGCAGCAGCCACATGTGCCGCAGGTACACCCCGCGCATGGACCAGGCCCAGCGTTCCAGCCCCTCGCGCCAGCCGACCTCGGGGCCGAACGGGTCGGGGGGCGTGCCCGTCGCGGCCTCCTGCATGAGCACGTACAGCTCGTTCTTGGCGGAGACGTAGCGGTAGAGGGACATCGTCGAGACGCCCAGTTCCTTGGCGACCCGCCCCATGGAGACGGCGGCGAGCCCCTCCGCCGAGGCCAGGTCCACGGCCGCGGCGACGATCCGGTCCAGGCTGAGGCCGGGCTTCGGCCCCTTGGAGGGGCGCTCGCGCAGCCCCCAGGCGACCTCGACGGCGGCCGGCAGGAACGAGCCGCCCTCCCCCCGGGCAGCCGTCTCCCGCTTCCGGTCCTTCTCGCCCGCCATCCGCGCCGCCTCCTGAGCTCGCCCGCTTGACGCCCATCCTAGTAATGCGTAACCCTTACGCAATAACGCGTATGGCATACGCAGTACGCCGCCGAGCGCGACCGAAGGGGACACCCATGCCTCCCGCCATCGAGACCACCGGCCTGACCAAGACCTACGGCACCACCCGCGTGCTCGACTCCCTCGACCTCCGCGTCGAGACCGGCACCGTCTTCGCCCTCCTCGGCCCCAACGGCGCCGGGAAGACCACCACCGTCCGCGTCCTCGCCACCCTCGCCGCCCCCGACGCCGGGCACGCCCGCGTGGCCGGGCACGACGTCGTCGCCGAACGCGCCGCCGTCCGCCGCGCCATCAGCCTCACCGGCCAGTACGCCGCCGTCGACGAGACCCTCACCGGCGCCGAGAACCTCCGCCTCACCGCCCGCCTCTCCGGCCTCTCCCGGAAGGCCGCCGCCCGCCGCGCCGACGAACTCCTCGAACGCTTCCGGCTCACCGACGCCCGGAACCGGCAGACGAAGACGTACTCCGGCGGCATGCGCCGCCGCCTCGACCTCGCCGCCGGCCTCGTCCGCGACCCCGGCACCACCCGGGTCGTCTTCCTCGACGAACCCACCACCGGCCTCGACCCGCGCAGCCGGAACGAACTCTGGGACGTCGTCCGCGAGTTGTCCGGACACGGCACCACCGTCTTCCTCACCACCCAGTACCTGGAGGAGGCCGACCGGCTCGCCCACCGCATCGCCGTCCTCGGCAGCGGCCGCACCCTCGCCGAGGGCACCCCGGCCGAACTGAAGACCCGTTACGCCGGGCACCGCCTCGACCTCGTGGCCCGCGACCGGCAGGCGTACCTCCGCCTCGCCCCGCACGCCACCACCCACGACCCCGACGCCCTCGCCCTCGGCGTCCCCACCGACGGCAGCGCCGCCCACGTCCGCGCCCTGCTCGACGAACTCGACCCGCACCGCGCCGACATCGACCGCTTCGCGCTGCACGGCGCGACCCTCGACGACGTCTTCCTCCACCTGACGGGCCCCGCCGCGAAGGAACCGAGCCATGTCTGACCCGACCCCGAGCCCCCTCGCCACCGCCGCCGCCCTCAGCGGGCGCGGCATCCTCCTCGGCCGGCGCAACCCCGACGCCGTCATCAGCGCGCTGGTGATGCCGGTGCTGCTGATGCTGGTCTTCGTCTACCTCTTCGGCGGGGCCATCGACACCGGCGACACCCGCTACGTCACCTACGTCGTCCCCGGCGTCATCGTCCTGTGCGCCGGCTTCGGCGCCGCGGGCACCGCCGTCTCCGTCAGCGAGGACATGCGGCGCGGCACCGTGGACCGCCTCCGCACCCTCGACGTCGGCGCCGTCCCCTTCCTCACCGGACACGTCGTCGCCACCGTCGCCCGGAACCTGCTGGCCACCACACTGGTCTTCGGCGTCGCCTTCCTCATCGGCTTCCGCCCCGCCGCCACCCCCGCCGGCTGGCTCGCCGCGATCGGCCTGCTCCTCGCCTACATCGCCGCCGTCTCCTGGCTGTCCGCGGCGGCCGGACTGCTCGCCCGCACCCCCGAGGCCGCCAACACGGTCACCTTCCTCATGATGTTCCTGCCCTACCCGAGCAGCGCCTTCGTCCCCATCGACACCATGCCGGGCTGGCTGCACGGCTTCGCCGAGCACCAGCCCGTCACCCCGCTCATCGAGTCGATGCGCGGCCTGCTCCTCGACCAGCCGGTCGGCGGCGCGCCCTGGACGGCGCTCGCCTGGTGCGGCGGCCTCCTCGCCCTGGCCGTCGCCGCCTCCGGGGCCTTCTTCCGGCTCCGTACCTGCTGAGGACTCCGCACCCGCTGAGGACTCCGCACCCGCTGAGGGCTCCGTGCCCGCTGAGGGCTCCGTGCCCGCCGAGGGTTCAGAAGATGTCCGGCGAGAACGGGCGCAACGGGGTGCGGAAGAGCAGTTCGGCGCGGGCCGCCGCCCGCGGCACCGCCTCCTCGATCCGCCCCAGCAGCGCCAGCCGGACCGCCGACCCGTCGCCGAGGACCAGCCGGGACAGCTCGGCCACGTCCAGCACGAGATCGGCCGACGCGGTGGTCGGGGTGCAGCGCGCCCCCTTCGGGGAGGCGTCGAGCAGGAACCTTCCGCCCGCCGGGCCGCCGTCGTCCCGCACGTCGAGGACCAGCCCGTCCGTCACCGGATACGTCCGCCCCTCCAGCACCTTCACCACGTCCAGCACCCGCAGCCACATCATGTCCGCGTGGCTCACCGTCCGCGCCGCGCGCGGGTCCGGCAGCAGCATCGGCAGCGCGTCGTCCGGCGGGCGGTGGCCGGAGCGCACGGTCTCCACCCAGTCGATCGAGCAGACGAACCGCCACAGGGCGTGCTCGGCGGCCGGCACCGGCGCGATCAGGTCCGCCACGGTCAGCGTGTTCTCCGGCTGCTTGCCGTCGCTCCACCTGTCGTCGCAGCGGTACGCCACGTACCCCTCGGGCTCGCCCGAGGCGGAGCGGTAGACCGCGTAGTACGGCTCCTTCCAGGGGTCGAGCCGCTCGCCGCCGCCCGTGGCCACGTCCCAGGCGCGCGCGGACCGGTCGGTGACGCCGGCCCGGACGCCGGCCAGCCGGCGGTGCAGCCCCGGCCCGATCCGGCGGATCTCCGCCCCGTCCACCAGCTCGATCCGGCCCCCGTCCTCGGGGGTCCCGGTGCGGCGCGGGTCGAGACCGGCCCGGCGCAGGTCCACGCTCCACTCGGTGACGGAGCTCGCGGGACCGAAGCCGTACCGCCCGTAGATCGGGTACTCGGCGGCGATCAGGGTCGCGACCGCGTCGCCCCGCTCCCCGGCGGCGGCGAGGTCCCGGGCCATCAGCCGGCTCAGCAGCCCGCGCCTGCGGTGCGTCGGCGCCACCGTCACCTGCGTGATCGCGTCGGCCGCGAGACCGCCGCCGCCGACCGCGCTCACCTCCTGCCGGAACGAGCGGAAGGTGGCGACGACGCGGCCGCCGTCCACGGCGGCCAGCGTCCGGTCGAGGTCCACGTGGGCCAGCCGGTCGGCGACCAGCGCGTCCGAGACCACCGGTTCGTGCAGGAAGCCCGTCCGCAGGTTCCGCAGCCAGTCGGGGAACTCGGACCCGGTCACCGCGCGCAGTTCGACAGCCATCCCCCGACCCTACGCACGGCCCCCGGCCCTCGGCGCGGCATTTTCCCCGCGGTCCCGTACGCCCTCCGCGTCCCCGGCGCCGCACGTCCTCCCCGGCGCCGCACGCCCTCCGCGTCCCTCAGGCCAGCAGGTCGTCGACCTGGGCCTCGCCCTCGCGGTAGCGGCGGGCGATCTCCGCGCCGCAGTCGTCGGCGGTCCGCTGGAGGGACTGGCGGCGGCGCGAGACCTCCTGCTCGTACCCGGCGAGCCGCCCCATCGCCGTGTGCAGCTCCTCGTCCGTCCGGGCCGTCAGGTCCGACAGCTCGACCTCCGACAGCATCTCGGCCGCGAGCCGCCGGTACTCCTCCCCGCGCGGCGTGGACAGCGTCACGTGCCGGGCCGAGGTGCGGTGCCGGGACGGCACGTCCGCGAGGATCTCGGAGAGTCGGTCGAGCACCGGCGCCTCCGGATCGCTCCGGCGCGCCAGCTCGGCGCGCAGGATGTCGATCCGCCCCTGGAGCATCCGCCGCACGTAGCTGAGGTCGGCCTCGTCGCTCTGCGCCTCCCGGCGCAGCGTCCGCAGCTCGGAGAGGCGCAGCCGCCCGAGCTCGTGCCCGGCGGGCTCGGCGGTCCGCTGCGCGGGCGGCCGGGCGACCGGCCCGCCGGCCGCACCGGCGGGGCGGATCAGCGGTACGGGACCGGACGGCGTGGGCCCGGTGCTGGATGCACTCATGAGAATCGTCCCCTCGACCGGTGCGGAGCCGCACCGCCTCCTGGCATGGTGCCACCCCGGCACGCGCGCGTGCAGGCGCTCTGCACCCGTTCGGCCCCCAGAAATCCCCGATCGGTAGGTTGGGGCCCATGCGAGCTGTGGTGCAGAGGGTGGACGGCGCGAAGGTCGTCGTCGCAGGGGAGACGGTCGGCGAGATCACCGGCGAGGGGCTGTGCGTCCTCGTCGGGGTCACCCATGACGACACTCCGGAAAAGGCCGCCCAATTGGCCAGAAAACTCTGGTCCGTCCGGGTATTGGAGGAGGAGAGGTCCTGCTCCGACGTGAACGCCCCGCTGCTGGTGATCTCCCAGTTCACGCTCTACGGCGACGCCCGCAAGGGCCGCCGCCCCACCTGGAACGCCGCCGCCCCCGGCCCCGTCGCCGAACCCCTCGTCGACGAGGTCGTCGCACAGCTGCGGAAGCTGGGCGCCCACGTGGAGACGGGCCGCTTCGGGGCCGACATGCGCGTCAGCCTCACGAACCACGGCCCGTTCACGGTCCTGCTGGACGTCTGACGCCCACGGCGGGCGGTCAGGCACCCACGGCGAGAGGTCGGGCACCCACGGCGGGAAGGGCCGGGCGCCTGACGCCTACGGCTCGACGACGGTCTCCTGCGCGGCGGCCGTCGTGCCCGCGATCAGCGGCGCGTCCACCGGCACGTTCCGCTTCACCAGGCCCAGGGCGATCGGCCCCAGCTCGTGGTGGCGGACGGCCGTCGTCACGAAGCCGAGCTGACGCCCCTCCGGCCCGTCGGCCGCGAGCCGCAGCGGGGTGCCGTGACCCGGCAGGCTCACCTCGCTGCCGTCCAGGTGCAGGAAGACCAGCCGGCGCGGCGGCTTGCCCAGGTTCTGCACCCGCGCGACCGTCTCCTGCCCCCGGTAGCAGCCCTTCTGGAGGTGCACGGCGGTGCCGATGAGGCCGACCTCGTGCGGGATCGTCCGGTGGTCCGTCTCGAAGCCGAGCCGCGGCCGGTGGCCCTCCACCCGCAGCGCCTCGTACGCGAGGACGCCGGCGGCCGGCCCGTGCGCGGCGGCGAAGGACTCCAGCTCCGCGCGCGGCAGGAACAGGTCGCGCCCGTACGCCGTCTCCCGTACGACCGTGCCCTCCGGCGCGTCCGCGGTCGACCCGGCCGGCAGGTGCACGACGGCGAACTCCTCCGTCCGGTCGGCGACCTCGACCCGGTAGAAGAACTTCATCGACTCCAGGTAGGCGATCAGCTCGCCCCGCGTCCCCGGCTCGACGTGCGCCCACACCGTCTCGCCGTCGTCGACGAGGGAGAGGGCGTGCTCGATGTGCCCGTTCGCGGACAGGATCAGCGCCTCCGTGGCCTGCCCGGCCGGCAGGTCGCTGACGTGCTGGGTGAGCAGCAGGTGCAGCCAGCTCAGCCGGTCGTCGCCGGTGACGGTGACGACCCCGCGGTGCGAGAGGTCGACGAACCCCGACCCGTCGGCGAGGGAGCGCTGCTCGCGGAACAGATCGCCGTAGTGCGCGGCGACGCCTTCGTCACGGCCCTCGGCGGGAACGGCGCCGGGCAGGGACAGCAAAGGGCTCTTCAGAGGGCTCTTCATGGGAAAAGCCTACGACTCCTCGGCGCGGGCCTTCCGGGAGCAGTCCCCGCACCGGCCGAAGATCGCGAAGTGCTTCATGTCGGTCTCGAAGCCGAAGGTCTCCCGGAGCTTCCCGGTGAACTCGGCCGCCACCTCCACGTCCGCCTCGATCACCCCGGAGCAGTCCCGGCACACCAGGTGCAGGTGGTGGTGCCGGTCGGCCAGGTGGTACGTCGGGGCGCCGTGCCCCAGGTGCGCGTGGCTCACCAGCCCGAGCTCCTCCAGGAGCTCCAGGGTCCGGTACACGGTGGAGATGTTCACCCCGGAGGCGGTCTTCCGCACCTCGACGAGGATGTCGTCCGGCGTGGCGTGCTCCAGCACGTCCACCGCCTCCAGGACAAGCTGGCGCTGGGGCGTCAGCCGGTAGCCGCGCTGCCGCAGGTCGCTCTTCCAGTCGGTGCTCACCACGCCCCCAGTGTAGGAGGGCGCGGCGCGCGACCGGAGGCCCCGCGGGGTCCTACTTGAAGAAGGCGATGCCGTCGTCGGGCATGTCGGGGAGGTTGCGCGCCATCTCGGCGACCTCCTCGGGGGTGACGACCTTCTTCAGGTGCGCCGACATGTAGGGGCGCAGGGGCACCTCGGGGGTGGCCTTCTCGCCGACCCACATGAGGTCGCTCTTCACGTAGCCGTAGAGGCGCTTGCCGCCGGAGTACGGGCCCGAGGCGGCGGTCCGGGCGACGGCGTCGGTCGCCAGGTCGATCTGCGGCTTCTGGTCGGCGAGCTCGCCGTACCAGACCTCGACGACGCCGTCGTCGCGGACCATGACGACCTCGACCTTGCGGTCCGCGTCGATCCGCCAGAAGCCGCTCTCGCTCTCCAGCGGACGGACCTTGTTGCCGTCCTGGTCGAGGACCCAGGAGTGCGAGTGGTACTCCAGGAAGTCCCGGCCGTCGTGGCTGAAGGTCACGGACTGGCCGAAGTTGCACTTCTCGGAGCCGGGGAAGTCGGACACGCCGGCGCCCTCCCAGGTCCCGAGGAGGAACGCGAGCGGGACGAGGGCCGGATTGAGGTCGGACGGGATCTGGATCATGAGCGGCTCAGACGATCTGTGAAGGGGAACCGGTGAGGGGAGATCGGTGAAGGAGCGACCGGGAGGTCAGCGCTGGCCCTGGTACAGCTTCTTCACGGTCAGACCGGCGAAGGCGAGCACGCCGACGGCGACCAGGACCAGCAGAGTCTCGAAGAAAACGATCACGGGGTGCTCCTCGGCTGAGGGTGAAGGCGGAACGGGCCGGACCCCAGCTTAGTGGGCGGGGGCCCGGCCCACTCGGTGAGGTGGGTCTCCTGTGGACAACCTGGTGGACGGCCCGGTGGACGGCCCGGTGGACGGGCCTGTGGACGGGCCCGCGCGCGAACGCCCGGAGAGGGCCGGCTCAGCCGAGCAGCTGGTTCTGGAGGGTCACCGTCTGCTGGAACGGGACGGCGAGCGCCTCGCCCGCGCGGACCTGGCTCACCACCGCCACGATGTCGCCCGTCTGGAGGTACGCCCAGCGGGTCTGCTCGGGGCCGTACGGCTTCTTCTCCCGGAAGGCGTACAGCGTGGTGCCGGGGACGTCGACGACCGAGGCGTAGTCCTCCGGCACCACCGCCTCGACGCCCCGGGGCAGCACCCCGGGCGCGGCGGCCACGCCCGCGTCCAGGGCCTCGTCCTTGAACGCCTCCGCGTACGCCACCGAACCGAACCGGAGCAGGTGGACGGTGGTGCGGGTGCCGTCCGGCATGCTCCAGGCGCGGGCCGCGACGTGCCGGAGCGTGGAGTCGGCGAGCGCCGTCCGCAGCTCGGCCCGGTCCTCCTCCCCGTACAGGGAGAGGAAGGACTCGGTCGTCACCCAGGCACCGTCGGCCTTCGGGTCGACCTTCGCGCCGGCCGGGGCGGGCAGCACGAGCCGGCGCGCGTCCGCGTGGTGGACCTCGCCGTCGTTGCCGTCGGTGAAGGGCCGCGGACGGCCCTCCGGCAGCGCCGGGAGGCCGAGCCGCGGGTACTCCCACCGGCCGTCGCCCTCCGTCGCGAGCCCCGGCACCTCGTGGCGGTCCAGGGAGGTGATCCAGGCGGCGGTGCCCGCGCCCGCCCCGGCGAAGACCACGACGGCCGCGGTCCACCGCGCGACGGCCGCGAGCACCCGGCGCGCCTTGCGGGGCGTGGGAGGCGCGTCGGCGGAGGACGCGTCCGCGGGGGGCACGTCCGCGGAAGGCGCGTCCACGGGGACCGCGTCCGCCGGGGCCGGAGCGGCCGGGGGCGGGGACGGCTGTTCGTCGGCCGCGGGGCTCGACTCGGTCACGCTCATACGTACTCCCCCGGGGACTTGATGTGGTCGAGCTGCTTCTTCACGAGGTCCGCGACCTCGGACTTCTCGAAGGGGACCGCGCCGAACGCCGTGACGGAGACCAGGAGTTCGGAGTCGTACGCGGAGCAGGACATGCCCCGCAGCGCGTTCTCCCGCTCCTCCCGCTCCTCCTCGCTCTCGCCCTCGGTCCGGTCCTGCGGGTCCTCCAGGAGGAAGCAGGAGGAGTTGCGGTGGTCCTTGATCCTCGGGCCCTCGGGGAGCTCCAGGAACTCGGTGATCTCCCGCTTCCCCTGGTACAGGTCGTGGATGCCGCGCTTGTCCTTCATGCGCACGATCTGGACCTCGACGACGAGGCCGCCGTCGTACGAGGTGAAGGAGCGCAGGCCGATGCCCTGGACGCCCAGCTTCTCGATGCGCTTCTCGTAGGCCCGGCGCTTCTTGCCGGAGAGGCCGCGGGCCTCGCCCTTCAGCAGGGCGGTGGCCTCCTGGCCGGTCAGCTCGGCGTCGTTGCCGTACGCCTCGATGTCGGGGCCCAGGCGGTAGCCCTCGGGGACGGGCAGCAGCAGCTTGCTCATGGGGGTGTCGGCGCGGCCCCGGGTGACGGTGGTCTCCGCCGGGTCCTCTCCGGCCGCCTCCGGGCCGACCGGCGCCCAGCCGACGGTCTCGGCGGTGCGGTCGGCGTTCGCCACGGTGACGGCGGTGTACGCGATGCCGCCGCCGGCCGCGCCCAGGACGAGGACGGCGGGCAGGACGACGCCCAGCAGCACCCGCCCGGCCTTCCTCCGGGGACGGGCCCCCTCCACGGGCACCACGGACTCCACCGATCCCACGGACTCCACCGATTCCACGGCCCCGGGGTTCTCGTGCTCGCTCACAGGCGCTCCAGCTGCTTCTCGGCCAGCGTGCGGATGTCCTTCTTGCTGATCTTCTCGGTGTCGAAGATGTCGATCTCGGCCATCACGTCGCCGCGCTGGAAGACCGCCCGGGCCCGGTACAGGTCGAGGTAGCCGGCCTCCCGGCGCGCCGGGTAGAGGTAGTAGCGGCCGTTGCCGCTGCCCTCGATCGCGTCGCCCACGTCGTCCGCGTGCTCCTCCGCGTCCATGTAGGAGAGCTGGTCCCGGGCGTGCTCCAGGGCCCCGACCACGTCGCTGGGGCCGAACTGGACGAGCCGGACGATCGTGGTGCGGTTCTCGCCCGACTCCCAGCTGCGGTGGGCGATCCGCCGCAGGTGGTTCTCGCCGAGGAAGGTGAGCATCCAGCTCTCGTCGCTGAACTCCCCCGCGTAGGAGGCGACGTCGTACCAGCCGTCGCGCGGCCCGGCCGGGTTCTCGCGGGCCCCGGCGGGACGCGGGACGAGCAGCTTGCGCAGGTCGCCCTCGGTCTTCGCCCCCGCGTCCTCGGAGGCCGGCAGCGGGCCGGGCTCCTCGCCCTTCGGGAGCGGCTTCGCGGGATACGCCAGGTCCGGCTGGTTGAGGGCGGGCAGCGGCGTCGGCGGGCGCTCCGCCTGGACGCCGTAGCCGACGGCCGTGCCGCCGATGACGCCGAGCACGGCGGCGACCGCGATCAGCGCGAGCGTACGACCGGTCCTGCGGCGCGAAACCGACCGCGTGACAGGTTCCGGAACGGCTTCCGGCGCCGGAGCCGGTCCGTTCTGAGCGGATTCGACCGCTTCCGAGGCTTCCAAGACAGTCCCCCCACGAGACTAGAAGGGCGGATTCCGTTCATCCGCGCCTCCATGACCCGTGAGGCGTGCGGGGAGTTGCCCGGCCTCGCATTACAGTTCGGTATATGGCGAAGAAGCTCGTGATCAAGGTGACCGCCGGGGCCGACGCCCCCGAGCGCTGCTCCCAGGCCTTCACCGTGGCCGCCGTCGCCGTGGCCAGCGGCGTCGAGGTGTCGCTCTGGCTGACGGGCGAGTCCGCGTGGTTCGCCCTCCCGGGCCGGGCCGCCGAGTTCGACCTCCCGCACGCGGCCCCGCTGCCCGACCTGATCGACTCGATCCTGGCGGCCGGCCGGCTCACCCTGTGCACCCAGTGCGCGGCCCGCCGCGACATCACCGAACAGGACGTCCTGGAAGGCGTCCGCATCGCCGGCGCCCAGGTCTTCGTCCAGGAAGCCCTGGCCGACGACACCCAGGCCCTCGTCTACTGACCCTCACGGCTCCCGGCGGCGCTTCTTCCCGTCGAGCTCGTCCCACCACTCGTCCGACGTCGGGTCCCCCGAAGGATCGTCCCACCAGCGGTCCTCGGGCCCCCGCCGGTTCGCGACCATCGCGGCGACCGGCGGGATCACCATGGCCACGACGCACATCCCCACGGCCACCGGCACGGAGAACAGGCGCACCACCGCCCAGGCGCCCACGAAGAGGACCAGGCAGGCGCCCATCATCCAGAAGTAGACACGTCGCCGCCGTGCGTACACACCTCCAGCGTACGACCCCGCCCCGGCCGCGCGAAGAAGCCGGAGGGCCGTGCCCCGAGTCCTGGTGATGGCGTCCAACCCCCCAGGAGGCACGGCCCTCCGGCCGTTCAGGTGCCGCTCGTGCGGCGGTGCGGGTCAGACCGCGATGGCGACGTCCGTCAGGCTGCCCGTCTCGGTGACGACGACCTTGCGGTCGGCCTGGGCGCCGGGGACGAGGGCGCGGAGGGTCCACTCGCCGGTGGCCGCGTAGAAGCGGAACTGGCCGGTGGCGGAGGTGGGGACCTCGGCCGTGAACTCGCCGGAGGCGTCCAGCAGGCGCACGTAACCGGTGACGGGCTCGCCGTCCTTGGTCACCTGGCCCTGGATGGCCGTCTCACCGGGCTTGAGGGTGCTGACGTCGGGGCCGCCGACCTGTGCTCCACACATGTTGTTACGTCCTGTCCTGTCGCGGGGGAGTCTTACTTGTTGGCGCCGAGCTCGATCGGCACGCCGACGAGGGAGCCGTACTCGGTCCAGGAGCCGTCGTAGTTCTTGACGTTCGGGACCTCGAGGAGCTCGTGCAGGACGAACCAGGTGAGGGCGGAGCGCTCGCCGATGCGGCAGTAGGCGACGGTGTCCTTCGCCAGGTCGACCTGCTCGGCCTCGTAGAGGGCCTTCAGGTCCTCGTCCGACTTGAAGGTGCCGTCGTCGTTGGCGTTCTTCGACCACGGGATGTTGCGGGCGGACGGGACGTGGCCCGGACGCTGCGACTGCTCCTGCGGGAGGTGCGCCGGGGCGAGCAGCTTGCCGGAGAACTCGTCGGGCGAGCGGACGTCGACCAGGTTCTGGGTGCCGATCGCGGCCACGACGTCGTCGCGGAAGGCGCGGATCGAGAGGTCCTGGGCCTGGGCCTTGTACTCGGTGGCCGGGCGGGCCGGGACCTCGGAGCCGTCGACCAGGTCGCGGGAGTCGAGCTCCCACTTCTTGCGGCCGCCGTCGAGGAGCTTGACGTCCTGGTGGCCGTAGAGCTTGAAGTACCAGTAGGCGTACGAGGCGAACCAGTTGTTGTTGCCGCCGTAGAGGACGACCGTGGTGTCGTTGGCGATGCCCTTGGCCGAGAGGAGCTTCTCGAAGCCCTCCTGGTCGATGAAGTCGCGGCGGACCGGGTCCTGGAGGTCCTTCGTCCAGTCGATCCGGATCGCGTTCTTGATGTGGTTCTTGTCGTAGGCGGCGGTGTCCTCGTCGACCTCGACGATCGCGACGGCCGGGTTGTCGAGGTTGGCCTCGACCCAGTCCGCGTCGACCAGTACGTCGCTGCGAGCCATGTCTGTTCTCCTCCGGGGCAGTGTGCGGCGGTGTGGTGCGGGGGTGGTGCTGCATGTGCGGGTGCGCGTCGGGAGGGTGCGCCCGACGGCGTCGTGCTGCGCGGTGCGGCCCGGACCTCGGGGGCCGGCGGGCCGGGGAATACGGGCGCGGAGCGCGTCCCGCTCAGACGGAGCGACAGAGCATGGCGGCGATGCGGCACAGGTCTACTGCCCGCCGCTTCGTGAGTTCCGCCTGTCGCTTCATGCGGTCGATCGTAGGGACGGACAGGCGACCGTGTCACCGGTGTGTCGTATCGTGAGACGAGATGGACCGAGGAGTGAGATGGAAAAGGGGTCCGCGCAGTTCGCGGACCCCTGCCGACCGGCCGTCCGGGCCCCTGCTTCTGCGGATCGGACGAGGTCGTCTCAGTATGTGAAAAGAGTGGGCGGAAAGGGAGGGCGGGCCGGCTGACGGAGGGGCCGGTCAGCCCGCGACGGCGACGTCCTGGCCGGTCACCGTGACGACCAGGCCCTCCGGACGGGGCTCCACCTTCGAGACCCCCATCCCGGCGACGCGGCCGAGGGGCCGCTCGAAGTCGGTGCGCTCGCGGATCATGTCCTCCACGAGCGGGAGGCCCTCGCCGGGGACCTCGTCGGCGCGGACCTTGACGGTGCCGCCGTCGACCAGCGTGACCGAGGAGACGACGGTACGGGTCACGGTCCGGCCCAGGACGGTGACGCTGCCCGTCACCTTCACCTTGCCGGGCCCGCCGTACTCCATGGCGGTGGCCCCCCGGTCGGAGGCCGCGACGAGGTCCGCGTACGAGATGACCGCCGTGCCCGTCGCCCTCCCGGCGCGGACGCCGTCCCAGTCGCCGGTCACCGTCACGTCCCGCAGGTCGACGGTGAGTTCGCCGATCCGGACGGGCTTGCCGCCGGCCTGGGTGCGGACGCCCTTCGCGACGACCTCGACCTCCCCGAAGTGCTTGTCGGCGGCCTGCGTGAGGAAGGGGAAGCCCTTGATGTCGACCTCGACGGAGTCGGGACGACCGCCCGCGAGCGAGGTCCGGCCCGCCACCTCCGACTCGGCCCAGGTGACGGCCAGCCGGTCGAGGCCGACCAGGATCCCGCCCAGCACGACGGCCACGACCAGCAGGATCCGCAGTGCTCGCATGACTGAAATCTCCCCCATCACCTGAAGACGTGTGCCGGCCCCCCGGCACGAAGATCGACGTGCAGGGGGGCCGGACGGTTCCCGGAGCCCCGGGCGGGCGCGGCGGCCGCCGCTCAGACCAGGGCGCGGCCGAGAAGGTACACGGCGGGCGCGGCGGCCGTCAGCGGCAGGGCCACCCCGGCCGTCATGTGGACGAAGCGGGACGGGTAGTCGTAGCTGGCCGTCCGCAGGCCGACGAGGGCGCAGACGCCGACGGCGAGGCCGAGGAGCGCCCCGGAGGCGCCCATGCCGGTCGGGCCGCCCGCCGCGACGCCCGCGCCGGCGCCCGCGAGCAGCGAGGCGACGAGCGAGACGGGGCCGGGCAGCGGGACCGCGCGGGCGAGGACGGTCGCGGCCACGGCGACCGCCCCGACCACCACCGCGTCCGGTTCGGCGCCGAGGTGTCCGGCGGCGAGGACGGCGAGCGCCGCCGACGCGACGGTGGCCATCAGGCCGTACATCCGCTCGTCGGGGTCGGCGTGGCTGCGCAGCTGGAGGACGAGGGTGAGCAGCACCCAGACGCCGAGGGTGCCGAGGATCGCGGCGGCGGCGTGCTCGCGGCCGGCGGCCAGCAGGGCGGCGTCGGCGACGAGCCCGCCGAGGAAGGCGAGCGCGATGCCCTGCCGGGCGGGCCACATGCCGTTGAGCCGGAACCAGCCGGCGGCGGTCAGGCCCTGGAGCGCGACCAGCGGCAGGAGGAGCCCGTACGGGCCGAGCGCGGCGCCGCCGGCGAGCAGCAGTCCGAGGACGGCCGTCACGGCGGCGGGGCGCATCCCGGGCTCGATGATCGGCGACCGGCCCTCGGCCCGCGCGCGCTGGGCGTCGGTCAGCCGGACGGCCCCGGAGGTCGTCGGCGAGGAGTACGCCGGACCGGACGCCCCGGCGGAGGGCTCCGCGGGGGCCCCGGGCCGGGACTCCCCGGACTGCGACACGGGCACGGGCTGCGGCTGCGGCACGGGCTGCCGGTCCACCGGCTGGAACTGCGCCGGCTGCGGCTGCGCGTACGCCTGGGGTCCGCCGTACTCCTGGGGCGTGTCGTACTCCTGCGCCCGCGGGTACTCACGTGCCTGCGGGTACGCCTCGGGGGCGTACCCCTCCTGGGGGTGTCCCGGGGCGTACGCCTGCTGCTGCGGGTACGGACCCTCCGGCGCGTACGCCTGCGGGTGCGGGGTCTCCTGGCCGTACGCGTACGGCTGCGGGGCCGGAGGCTGCTGCTGCTGGGCGGCGCGGTACCCGTGGACGTCCTCGGGCCGGAGCCGTGGCTGGTAGGACGTGTCCCAGGTCTGGCCCTCCCAGGTCTGGGTGACCGAGGGGTCGTACGCCTGCGGGTCGTACGGCTGCCCGCCGTACTGCTGGTCGTTGCTCATGCTCTGGGGTTCACCCTCCTGCGAACGGGGGGAGCACCTCGACCGTGCCGCCCTCGGCAAGCCGTACCGTCTCATGGCTCCGGGTCCCCACCGGGTCGCCGTCGACCAGGAACGAGCAGCGCCGGAGGACCCGGACGAGCTCGCCCGGGTGGTCCGCGCGGGCGGCGTCCAGGGCCTCGGCGAGGGTCTCTGCGGTGTACGGCTCCTCGGCGACCCCGGCGGCGGCCTTGGCCGCGGCCCAGTAGCGGATGGTTCCCGCTGCCATAGCGGCGCTCCCTTCGTTCGTGTGCGCGCCGCCCTCCATCATGGGCTATCGGCGGGCGAGCCAGGCGCCGAGCCGGTCGAGCAGCTCCTCGTCGGCGGCGTTCTCCGCGTGGCCCATGCCGGGCTCCAGCCACAGTTCCGCGTCGCCCGCGGCGGCCAGCGCGCGCGGGTGGTCGAGGGGGAAGTAGGCGTCGCGGTCGCCGTGGACGACGAGCAGCGGGACCGGGGCGATGAGGGGGACGGCCGCGACGGGCGGCAGCGGCTCCGGGTCCCAGGGGCGGGCGTCGATGCGGGTGCGGAGCCCGTACCGGCCGACGAGCCGGCCCACCGGGCGGGTGACGACCCAGTGGAGGCGGCGCATCGGGGCCGTGCCCCGGTAGTACCAGCGGGCGGGGGCGGAGACGGCGGCGACCGCGTCGGGCCCGGCGTCCGTGCCGCGGTCGAGCGCGGCCTGCCGCAGGACCACCGAGCCGCCCATGGAGAAGCCGACCGTCGCCACGCGCGCGTGCCCGAGCCCGCGGGCCCAGCGGACGGCGGCGGCGAGGTCCAGGACCTCGCGGTCGCCGAGGGTGGAGCGGCCTCCGGAGCCGCCGTGGCCTCGGAAGGAGAAGGTGACGACGGCCGGTGCGTGCCGGCCCAGGGCGCCGGCCGCGCGGCGCACGGCGGGGCGGTCGACCGAGCCGGTGAAGCCGTGCGCGACGACGATCGCGGGGGCGTCCGCGGGACCGGGTGAGGGTTCGTACACCGCTTCGACACGCACGCCGTCCGCCGTCCGGAGCATTGCGCGGCGGGGGCGGGAAGTGAGCGAGGAAACATCCATCATGTGAAATCGGGACTCTGCCTCGGAACTCATGTGGGCTATTCTCCTAGGCAGGGATCCGGGCGATGCAGCCATCGGGTCCTTTTGCGTTTTCCGGCCGTTGTTACGGACGGATGAACAAAAGCTCTCGGGGCGCGGGAGCAGCACGTGAGATCGCAGTACAGACGTCCTCGCAGGGACCGAGGAGGAACCGACGTCATGGACGAGCGTACGAAGCACGACCGAACGATGAAGCCGATGAAGCCGACGATCCAGGCAGGTGGAGTGTCGCGATGAGTTCACTGCTGCTTCTGACCAACGCCCTCCAGCCGTCGACCGAGGTGCTCCCCGCCCTCGGTCTGCTGCTGCACAACGTGCGGGTGGCCCCGGCGGAGGGCCCCGCCCTGGTGGACACCCCCGGCGCGGACGTGATCCTCGTCGACGGCCGGCGCGACCTGCCGCAGGTCCGCTCGCTCTGCCAGCTGCTGCGCTCCACCGGCCCCGGCTGTCCGCTGGTCCTGGTGGTCACGGAGGGCGGTCTGGCCGCCGTCACCGCGGACTGGGGCATCGACGACGTGCTCCTGGACACCGCGGGTCCGGCCGAGGTCGAGGCCCGGCTGCGGCTCGCGCTGGGCCGTCAGCAGATCGTCGCGGACGACTCCCCGATGGAGATCCGCAACGGCGACCTGTCGGTGGACGAGGCCACCTACAGCGCCAAGCTGAAGGGCCGGGTCCTGGACCTGACCTTCAAGGAGTTCGAGCTCCTGAAGTACCTCGCCCAGCACCCGGGCCGGGTCTTCACCCGGGCGCAGCTCCTCCAGGAGGTGTGGGGGTACGACTACTTCGGCGGCACCCGCACGGTCGACGTCCACGTGCGGCGGCTGCGCGCGAAGCTCGGGCCCGAGCACGAGTCGCTGATCGGCACCGTCCGCAATGTGGGATACCGCTTCGTCACCCCCGAGAAGGTGGAGCGGGCCGCCGAGGAGGCCCGCGCGAAGGAGACGAAGCAGCCGGCCGAGGCAAAGGGGGGCGAAGCGGGGCAGGACGCCCGGGAAGAGGCCCGCGCGGGCACCGGAGTCAAGGGCGCCACGGCCGACACCACCCGTTAGGGGGAAGGTAACGTGGCGTACGCCACAGTCCGACCTGCCGGTAGGTAGGTCACCCCGCGTAGACTTCCGCGCGTGGCCAAGGTGACGCGGGATGACGTAGCGCGACTGGCGGGTACTTCGACGGCGGTCGTGAGTTACGTCATCAACAACGGACCCCGGCCGGTCGCCCCGGCCACGCGCGAGCGTGTCCTCGCCGCCATCAAGGAGCTGGGCTACCGCCCCGACCGGGTGGCCCAGGCGATGGCGTCCCGCCGCACCGACCTCATAGGCATGATCGTCCCGGACGCGCGCCAGCCCTTCTTCGCGGAGATGGCGCACGCCGTCGAGCAGGCCGCCGCCGAGCGCGGGAAGATGGTCCTCGTCGGCAACTCCGACTACCGCACCGAGCGCGAGATCCACTACCTGCGCGCCTTCCTCGGCATGCGGGTCTCCGGTCTGATCCTGGTCAGCCAGGGCATGAGCGAGCAGGCCGCGAGCGAGATCGAGGCGTGGGACGCCCGCGTGGTGCTGCTGCACGAGCGGCCGGAGGCGATCGACGACGTCGCCGTCGTCACCGACGACATCGGCGGCGCCCAGCTCGCCACCCGGCACCTCCTGGAGCACGGCCACCCCTACGTGGCGTGCCTCGGCGGCGTCCCCAACACCCCGGCCGTCGGCGACCCGGTCGCCGACCACGTCGAGGGCTGGCGGCGCGCCATGCAGGAGGCCGGCCGGCCCACCGAGGGCCGGCTCTTCGAGGCCCCGTACAACCGCTACGACGCCTACCAGGTGGCCCTGAAGCTCCTCGCGGGCCCGGACAGGCCGCCGGCCATCTTCTGCTCCACCGACGACCAGGCCTTCGGCGTGCTGCGGGCCGCCCGCGAGCTGCGCATCGACGTGCCGACCGAGCTGGCGGTGGCGGGCTTCGACGACGTGAAGGAGGCCGCGCTCACCGATCCGCCGCTGACCACGGTCTTCTCCGACCGCCCCGCGATGGCCCGGGCCGCGGTCGACCTCGTCCTCGACGACTCGATCCGCGTCAACGGCTCCCGCCGCGAGCGCGTCAAGCAGTTCCCCTCGGCCCTGGTGGTCCGCCGCTCCTGCGGCTGCCACTGACCCCGTCCGGGGCGGCGGGCCCCGTCTTTATTTCGGGCATACAGGGTTCTGTCGGGCTTCTCAGCCGGTCCTCAGGCCGTTCTCATCTGCCGGGCCGAGAGTCGTGGCCATGACGGACCACACGCAGCCCCAGCAGCCGTACCTCCCGCCGCGCCCGCCCTACGAGCCGACGCGGCCGATCACCACCGAGCCGGGCACCACCGTGTGGCCGTCCGGACCCGGCGGCGGGCACACCCCTCCCCCGGCCGGGC
Source organism: Streptomyces filamentosus (assembly GCF_014654895.1). Lineage (GTDB taxonomy): Bacteria > Actinomycetota > Actinomycetes > Streptomycetales > Streptomycetaceae > Streptomyces > Streptomyces filamentosus. Next base: position 2,413,636 of record NZ_BNBE01000001.1, read on the forward strand.
CCGCGCACGCGGTGCCCGCCCCGGGCCCCCGCCGGCGCGCGGGGCGGGGGGTCGGCCTCATGGCGGCCGTGGCCATCGCCGCCGCGGCGGTCGGCGGCGGCACCGCCACCCTCGTCCAGCGGCTCACCGACGAGACCCCCGCCGTCACCGCGTCCTCCTCCGCGGTGACCGGCACCAACGTCTCGGCGAGCAGCACCGGCACGGTCGCCGGGGTCGCCGAGGCCGTCTCCCCCGCCATCGTGGAGATCTCCGCGAGCTCCGCCTCCGGCAAGTCCACCGGCTCGGGCGTGATCATCACCTCCGACGGCGAGATCGTCACCAACAACCACGTGATCTCCGGCGCCTCCGAGATCACCGTGCGGACCAGCGACGGCAGGACGTACGGGGCCGAGGTCGTCGGCAAGGACCCCGACAAGGACCTCGCCCTCGTCAAGCTCAAGGGGGCCTCCGGCCTCAGGACCGCCGTCCTCGGCGACTCCTCGAAGGTGCGGGTCGGCGAGCAGGTCGTCGCCATCGGCTCCCCCGAGGGCCTCACCGGCACCGTCACCAGCGGCATCGTCTCCGCCCTCGACCGGGACGTCACGGTCGCCAAGGACGACGAGGACACCGGGGGCGACCAGGGCCAGGGGCAGCAGTGGGACCCGAGGCAGGGCTGGCCGTTCGAGTTCGGCGGGCAGCAGTTCAACGGCGACACCGGTTCCTCGAAGACCACCTACAAGGCCATCCAGACCGACGCCTCGCTCAACCCGGGGAATTCCGGCGGCGCGCTGATCAATATGGACGGGGAGATCATCGGGATCAATTCGGCCATGTATTCGCCCAGTTCTTCGAGCGCTTCCGCGGCCGGCAGCGTGGGCCTCGGATTCGCCATCCCGGTGAACACCCTCAAGGCCGACCTGGACGCCCTCCGCTCGGGCGGCCCGAGCTGAACGCATGGCACGCTGACCCCATGACCGGGCAGCCGAACGACTCCGAACGCGTCCTCATCGTGGACGACGAACCCGCCGTGCGGGAGGCCCTGCGCCGCTCCCTCGCCTTCGAGGGGTACGCGACGCGGGAGGCCGTCGACGGCATCGACGCGCTCGCCGCCATGGAGTCGTACGACCCCGACCTCGTCGTCCTCGACGTGCAGATGCCCCGCATGGACGGGCTGACGGCGGCCCGCCGGATCCGGGCCGCCGGCTCGACCGTGCCCATCCTCATGCTGACCGCCCGCGACACCGTCGGCGACCGCGTCACCGGCCTCGACGCGGGCGCCGACGACTACCTCGTGAAGCCCTTCGAGCTGGACGAGCTCTTCGCCCGCATCCGCGCCCTGCTGCGCCGCAGCTCCTACGCCGCCCCGTCCGCCGCCCCCGCCGCGCCGGAGGACGTCCTCTCCTTCGAGGACCTGCGCATGGACCTGGCGACCCGCGAGGTCACCCGCGGCGGCCGGCCCGTGGAGCTGACCCGCACCGAGTACACGCTCCTGGAGATGTTCCTCGCCCACCCCCGGCAGGTCCTCACCCGCGAGCAGATCCTCAAGGCCGTGTGGGGCTTCGACTTCGAACCGAGCTCGAACTCCCTGGACGTGTACGTGATGTACCTGCGGCGCAAGACGGAGGCGGGCGGCGAACCGCGCCTGGTGCACACCGTGCGCGGCGTCGGCTACGTGCTCCGCGGCGGGGGCGGCACCGAGTGACCCGCCCCCGCACCCCCCTGGCCTGGTTCCGTTCCCGGCCGCTGCGCTCCCGGCTCGCGCTGCTCACCGCCTTCGCCGTCGCCGTCGCCGTCGCCGCCGTCTCCGCCGCCTGCTGGTTCGTCACCCGGGCGCAGCTGGAGGGCGAGATGGACTCGGCGCTGCGCAGCACCCGGCTCGACCCGAACGCGGTCCGGAGCCTGTACGGGATGTGCCAGCGGGGCGAGGAGCCGCCGCCGGTCGGCGGGTACACCGTCCAGATCGTCGACGCGGCCGGCGGCGTCTGCACCTCCGGCGAGGCGGCGCTCCCCGTCGGGGAGGGCGACCTGGCGGTGGCCCGCGGCACGCTCTCGTCCTTCCTGCACACCGTGAAGGACACCGCGGGGCACGAACTGCGCGTCTCCACCTACCCCCAGCAGCTGATCCTCCCGCAGCAGGGCCCGGCCTTCCTCGCGGTCTCCGTGGCCCGCCCGCTCTCCGAGATCGACAACGCCATGTCCACGCTGCGCTGGGTGCTGCTCCTGGTCTCCGGGATCGGCGTGATCGGCGCGGGCGCGGCCGGCCTGTGGGTGGCGCGGACCGGTCTGGAGCCGGTGCACCGGCTGACCGGGGCGGTGGAGCACGTGGCCGCCACCGAGGACCTGACGGTGCGGATCCCGGACGAGGGCGAGGACGAGATCGCCCGCCTGTCGCGGGCCTTCAACCAGATGACGGCGTCCCTGGAGAGCTCCCGGGAACGGCAGGCGCGGCTGATCGCCGACGCCGGCCACGAACTGCGCACCCCGCTGACCTCGCTGCGCACCAACATCGAGCTGCTCGCCCGCAGCGAGCGGACCGGCCGGGCGATCCCGCCGGAGGACCGGCAGGCGCTGATGGCCTCGGTGAAGGCGCAGATGACGGAGCTGGCCTCGCTGATCGGCGACCTCCAGGAGCTGGCCCGGCCGGACGCGGTGCGCCCGGGGCCGCTGGAGGTCGTCCCGCTGCACACCGCGCTGCGGGCGGCCCTCGACCGGGCGCGGCTGCGCGGCCCGGAGCTGACCTTCACGACGGACCTCGCGCCCTGGTACGTACGGGCGGAACCGGCGGCCCTGGAGCGTGCGCTGGTCAACGTGCTGGACAACGCGGTGAAGTTCTCGCCGCCGCGCGGCACGGTCGAGGTGACCCTGATGCGCGGCGAGCTGACGGTCCGCGACCACGGTCCCGGCATCGCCCCGGACGAGCTCCCGCACGTCTTCGACCGCTTCTGGCGCTCCCCGTCGGCCCGCAGCCTGCCGGGCTCGGGGCTGGGCCTGTCGATCGTGGCGCGGACGGTGAAGCGGACGGGCGGTTCGGTGGCGCTGTCGGCGGCGGAGGGCGGCGGGACGCTCGCGACCCTCCGCTTCCCCGGGGCGCCGACGCCGCCGCCGGAGGTGACGGCCTGAGGGCGGGTCCGCGGGGGCCCGGGGCTACTGGCCGACGCGCCCGTCGACGCGTTCGCGGAGCAGGTCGGCGTGGCCGCAGTGGCGGGCGTACTCGGTGATCTGCATGGTGAGGAGCTCGCGCAGCTGTCCGCCGCCGGGCACCGGGGCGCCGAGGTCGGGGGCGGCGGCGACGAAGCGGTCGGTGGCGTCGGCCTCCTCCCGCCAGCGCCGCCGGGCGTCCTCGACGACGGCGGGGTCGGCGACGGCGCCGGTCCACTCGGCCTCGCGGTCGTCCGGGGTGCGGTAGATCCGGGGCGCGTCCACGCCGGCGAGGCGGCGGAAGTGCCGCTCGTCCTCGGCCATGTGCCGGACCAGGCCGAGCAGGGACATGGTGGAGGGCGGCACGGAGCGGCGGGCCAGCTGTTCGGCGTCCAGGCCCTCGCACTTCAGCTCCAGGGTGAGCCGGAAGTGCCGCAGGGCGTCGAGGAGGGCGCCGCGCTCGTCGGTCACCGCCGCCCCGCCGGCCTCGCGCGGATCGTCGTCGGGGTCGGCCCACATGTCGGGGTGGACGGTGGAGGTCGTCCACCGCCGCGGTTCCGTGTCGCTGCTCTCCATCCGGGCATGGTGGTACGGCTCCGGGCCCGGCGCCATCCTTTTACGGGGGTGCGCGGGGTCAGTTGTGCCGCAGCAGGGCCTCGACCAGCCCGGCGCGGGTGGCGGGGAAGTCCAGGGGGACGATGCCGAGTCCGGTGCGGCCGGCCGCCCAGGAGCCGTCGAGCCAGGCGTGGACGCGCGGGTTGAGGTTGTCGGAGTTCCAGCGGGGCGGCAGCGCGGCGGAGGTGCTGACGAAGTTCACGTACAGCGGTCCGGGGCGTTCGACGGCGGCGCGGAAGTGGGCCTCGATCTTGGGGTACTTGGCGTCGGGGAGCGCGTTCCAGTCGTCCTGGACGGCGAAGTGGCGGGAGTCGGCCCAGCGCAGTCCGGGCAGGCCGCCGTTGTCGGCGAGCAGCACGACCCGGCCGCGGGCCTCGCCGAGGAGCGGGAGCCCGTCCCCGATGCGGAAGAGGGAGCGCCAGCCGCGCCGGTCGAGGTAGTCGTCGAAGACGGCCCGGAAGGTGGCGTCGGACTCCTCGGAGTACTCCTGCTTGACCCGCATGAGGACGGTCTCGGAGGGGTGCGCGGCGAGGAAGTCCCGGCAGGCGATCAGGACGTCCCCGAACATCATGTTCTGGTAGGCGGAGCCGTGGTGGATGGCGAAGGACCCGCCGGTCACCCGGCACCGCACGTCGAGGAACCGCACCCCGCTGTCGAGCTGCTGCGCGACGGTGGTGTTCTGGCACTGCGCCCACGGCCCGCCGAACCGCGCCCCGGAGTCGTGCGTCCCGGGGATCGTCAGCCGCGCCAGCGCGGTCCCGTCCCCGTGCCCCGCCATCCACGCCCGCGTGTCCACGGCGGCGGCCCCGGCCGGGGGCGCCCCGGCGAGCAGCACGGCCCCGGCCCCGAGGGCCCCGGTGAGAAAGCGTCGTCGCTCCATGACACCGGATGATGACAGGTCCGCGTCAATCTGCACCAGGGTGCGGACGGCGCGCGGAAAGGCGGAGGGGGGCTGCCCTCCGCCGGTCGGGCGGAGGGCAGCCCCCTCTTCGGTGTCCTCCCCGGGCCCGGGAAGCCGCGAGGACTAGCGGACGATCTTGATGCGGTCCGTCGCCGGGGCCTTCAGCGGCTGGGCGGCCGAGGAGTTGGCCGTCAGGTAGTCGATGAAGACGTCGAGGTCCGAGGCGCCGACCAGCTTGTTGCTGCCGGAGGCGAGGGCCGGGAAGCCGTCGCCGCCGCCCGTGAGGAACTCGTTCATCGCGACCCGGTAGGTCTTCGACGGGTCGAGCGGCTCGCCGTTCAGCCGCACCGAGTCGGCCACGATCCGGTCGGCACCCGCCTTCGTCAGGTCCAGGGTATAGGTGAAGTTCTTCGACACCTGGAGGATCTTCGGGGAGGCCAGGTTGGCGCCGCTGACCTGCTGCCGCAGCGCGGTGACGAGCTGGGCGCCGGTCAGGTCGACCGAGGTCATCATGTTGGTGAAGGGCTGGACGGTGTACGCGTCGCGGTAGGTCACCACGCCGCCGTCCCGCTTGGTCAGCGGCGCACGGACGCCGCCCGGGTTCATCAGCGCGAGCTGGGCGCCGCCCTTGTCGGCCGGGGACAGGCCCGCCAGCTGCGCGTCGGCGATCAGGTTGCCCAGCGGCTTCTCGTACACGCCCGCGTCGGTGGGGTTCTCGATGGTCTCGCCGATGTGGCCGACGGGACGGTTCGCGATCGGCGCGGCAAGAACGTTCCAGCGCTCGATCAGGTCGTGGATCGCCCCGTGCTCCTCCACGTCACGGGTGACGACGTGGTTGGCGGAGGCGACGGCCGTGCGGACGATGTCCTTGGTGCGGCGGTCGTAGGTGAGCGTCGTGTCGGTGTAGAGCCGGCCGAAGGAGGCCGCCGAGGTCACCGTGCGCGGCTTGCCCGACGGGTCCGGGATCGTGCACGCGTACGCCTGGTGGGTGTGGCCGGTGACCAGGGCGTCGACCTGCGGGGTGACGTTCTTCGCGATGTCCACGATCGGGCCGGAGATGCCGGCGCCGGCACCCGGGGTGTCGCAGTCGTAGTTGTACGCGCCCGAGGCGGGCATGCCGCCCTCGTGGAGCAGGGCGACGATCGACTTCACGCCCTTGCGCTCCAGCACCTTGGCGTACTTGTTGATCGTCTCGACCTCGTCGCCGAACTTCAGGCCCTTGATGCCGTCGGCGGCGACGATGTTCGCCGTGCCTTCGAGCGTGACGCCGATGAAGCCGATCCGGACGCCGTCCTTCTCCCAGATGAAGGTCGGGTCGAGCAGCGGCTTGCCGCTCTTCTCGTCGGTCACGTTGGCCGCGAGGTAGGGGAAGTTCGCCCCCTCGAAGGTCTTGCCCTCCTCGAAACAGCCCTCGACCGGGTGGCAGCCGCCGTTCTGGATGCGGCTCAGCTCGCGCGCGCCCTCGTCGAACTCGTGGTTGCCCACCGAGCTCACGTCGAGCTTCATCTCGTTGAGCGCCTCGATGGTCGGCTCGTCGTGGAAGATCCCGGAGAGCAGCGGCGAGGCGCCGATCATGTCGCCGGCGGCGGCCGTGATGGAGTACCGGTGGCCCGCGCGGGCCTGCTCCAGGTGCGTGGCCAGGTACTCGGCGCCGCCGACGTTGTTGATCGTCTCGGTGGTGCCGTCCTCCTTGATCCGCGTGAGGCGGGCCGAGGAACCGGCCGGCGGCTCCAGGTTGCCGTGCAGGTCGTTGAAGGAGAGCAGCTGGACGTCGACCATCCGGCCCCAGCCCTTGCCGTTCGTCCCGCCCGCCGCGGCGTCGGCCGCGTCCTGCGAGGCGCCCGCCGGCATCGCGGCGACGAGCGCCCCGACCGTCGCCAGCCCCGCGCCGGCGGCCAGAATTCGCCGCCCGGCCTTGCTCTTGCTGCGCTTCACTGCCATCTCTCCCGTGGTCCCCTTTTCCCCATGTCCCGATTCGCGGCTTTGATCGTTCCCCCGTGTTGCGCTCGCAGCCTAGAGTCAACGCGCGTAGCGCAACAGGGGGTAGTGGGTTACAAGACAGTTGCCGACGGCTGACGGACCGTTCGCCGTAGGCTCGTCCCATGACTTCCGACGCGGCGCCCGCCCTCGAACCGGGACGGCAGATCCAGACGTACGACGAGCTCAGCACCGAGCAGGTCCGGGAGGTCATGGACCTGCTCGCGGCCGCGGACCGCGCCGACGGCGTGCACGCGGTGTCCGAGCAGGGCCGCCTCTACCTCCGGCACGGCCGGCGCGAGGGGGTGCGCCACTTCCTCCTCACCCTCGGCCCCCGCCTCGCGGGCTACGCCCAGCTGGAGGAGACCGACCCCGTGGAGGCGCCGGCCGCCGAACTGGTCGTCCACCCCGACCAGCGCGGCCGCGGCCACGGGCGCGCCCTCGGCACCGCCCTCCTCGCCGCCACCGGCAAGCGGCTGCGGGTCTGGGCGCACGGCGGCAAGCCGCCCGCCCGCCACCTCGCCCAGGTCCTCGGCCTGACCCTCTTCCGCGAGCTGCGCCAGCTCCGCCGCCCCCTGGCGCCGCTCGACATCCCCGAGCCGGTGCTCCCCGAGGGCGTCACGATCCGCACCTTCGTCCCCGGCCAGGACGACGCGGCCTGGCTCGCGGTCAACGCCGCCGCCTTCGCCCACCACCCCGAGCAGGGCGCGCTGACCCAGCGGGACCTGGACGACCGGATCGCGGAGCCGTGGTTCGACCCGAAGGGCTTCTTCCTCGCGGAGCGGGACGGGGAGCTCGTCGGCTTCCACTGGACGAAGGTGCACGCCGAGGAGCGGCTCGGCGAGGTGTACGTGGTCGGGATCCTGCCGCGGGCGCAGGGCGGCGGCCTCGGCAAGGCCCTCACCGCGACCGGGCTGCGGCACCTGGCGGCGCAGGGACTGCCGACGGCGATGCTGTACGTGGACGCGGACAACACGGCGGCGGTGCGGGTCTACGAGGGACTGGGCTTCCGGACGCACGAGGTGGACCTGATGTACCGCGCGGAGTCCTGAACCGGCAGTCGGCAGGGGGTGGTTGACACCACCCCCTTCCTTCCACCACCCTTTCACTACTTGATTAGTGAAAGGGTGGTGGAAGGACGTGGTCGAGTACCGCATCGACCGGCGCAGCGGCGTCGCCACCTACCTCCAGATCGTCCAGCAGACGAAACAGGCCCTCCGGATGGGCCTCCTGGAGCCGGGCGACCGACTGCCCACCGCGCGCGAGGTCGTCGAGGCGACGGCCATCAACCCGAACACGGTCCTCAAGGCCTACCGCGAACTCGAACGCGAAGGACTCGTCGAGGCCCGCCGCGGCCTCGGCACCTTCGTCCGCGCCACGCTCGGCACCACCGCCCCCGCCGACTCCCCCCTCCGGGGCGAGCTCGACGCCTGGGCCCGCCGCGCACGCGCCGAGGGACTGGACCGCGAGGACGTCGCGGCGCTCTTCACCGCCGTACTGGCACAGCACTTCGAGGGGGACGACGAAAAGTGAGCACGCCCATCGCCCTGGGAGCCGAGCTCCTGGGGAAGAAGTACGGCGGACGCAGGGGAGGCTGGGCCCTCAGGGAATGCGGCTTCGCCCTCCCCGCCGGCCGGATCTGCGCCCTCGTCGGCCCCAACGGCGCCGGCAAGTCCACCCTCCTCGCCCTCGCCGCCGGCCTCCTGCGCCCCACCGAGGGCACCCTCACCGCCCCCGCCCGCGAGGACCTCGCCCACGTCGCCCAGGCCAAGCCGCTGCACCCCCGGCTCACCGTCGCCGACACCCTCCGCATGGGCCGCGAGCTCAACCCCGGCCGCTGGGACGACGCCGCCGCGCTCCGCGTCGTCGAGGGCGGCGGCTTCTCCTCCGACACCCTCGTCCACCACCTCTCCGGCGGCCAGCGCACCCGCGTCGCCCTCGCGCTCGCCCTCGGCAAGCGCGCCGGACTCCTGCTCCTCGACGAGCCCATGGCCGACCTCGACCCGCTCGCCCGCCACCAGCTGATGGGCCTGCTCATGGCCGACGCCGCCGAACGCGGCACGACCGTCGTCATGTCCTCGCACATCCTCACCGAGCTGGAGGGGGCCTGCGACCACCTGATGCTGCTCGCCGGCGGCCGCGTCCGCCTCGACGGCGCCGTCGACGACCTGCTCGCCGCGCACACCCTGCTGCGCGGCCCCGTCGCCGACCTCGCCCCGCACACCGTGGTCGACACCCGCACGACGGGCCGTCAGCTCACCGCGCTCGTACGCCGCGAGGGCCCCGTCGAAGGCCCCTGGGAGACCTCCGAACCCTCCCTGGAGGAACTCCTCCTCGCCCACCTCCGCAACCCCGAAGGAGCCGCCGCGTGAGCACCCCCGCCCTCAAGGGCCCCGCCTGGGTGACGGTCCGGCAGTACCGGCGGACGCTGTGGCTCGCGCTGGCCGTGGTGGTACTGGCCTTCGCCGTGATCGGGGGGCTGCGGATCTGGGACGCGCAGTACCCGGACGTGCGGACGGAGGACGGCTTCTGGCAGCTGGACCCGTACAACAGCGGGCACCACTGGCTGGAGGGCGCCATGCACTCCTTCTCCGACTGCGCCCTCGCGATCCCCTTCGCCGCCGCCCTCTTCGTCGCCGGACCGATGGTGGCCCGCGAGTTCGAGTCGGGGACGTACCAGCTCTCCTTCACCCAGTCGGTGAGCCCCACGACCTGGCTCCGCACCAAGCTGGCCGTCGCCACCGCCACCGCACTCGGAGCCGTACTGCTCCTCAGCGGCGCATACGCGCTCGGCTGGGTCCGGGTCCGCGACTCGTACAGCCTCCTCCGCGACGACGTCGGCCCCTACTTGGTCCTCGGCACCGTCCTCGCCGCGTACACCCTGCTCGCCGTCGCGGTCGGCGCCCTCGCCGGACTGCTGATCCGCCGCACCTTGGTCGCCATGGCCGCCACCGGCCTCTTCACCGGCGTCGCCCTGGTCGTCATGGACGCCTTCCGGTGGGACTTCCTGGCCCCGGTCACGATCACCGGGAAGGCCGTGGAGGGCGCGTCGACCCTGATGGTGCCCGAGGACGGACGGATGGTGGACCAGGGCCTGATCATGGCCGACGGGCGCCGCGAGCCCGGCTGGTTCTGCTACGACGAAGGCGCCTCCGGCGCCTGCCGCCCCGAGGAACCCGTCGCCGCCCAGTACCTCGACTACCACCCCGCCTCCCACATCCTCCCCACCCAGCTCATCGAGACCGGCATCCTCCTCGCCCTCGCCGCCCTCGCCGCCTTCGCCGCCTTCCGGGTGCTGCGGGCCCGGCACCCCTAGCGAAGGTTCACCCGTGCGGGTCAATCGCGGGGCCGGGACCCGTGACAGGCCCCGCCCCCGATTCCCGCACGACATGTCGTCGTCACCCGCCATTCAGACGCGCTTGCGACGCTCACGCAATGAAGCGATCCGTGATCACGTCCGGCGGGGGGATGACCGCCGGGAGACTTCCCAAGGGGAGACTGCCCTCCCCCACGGCCCGCTCCGACGCGCCCGAGAGCCCCATCGCGCGGAAGAATGGGGCCATGAGCCAGCAGCCCGCCGAGGTCCCGGTCCAGACCTCCGCCACCGCGTCCCCGAAGCCGTCCACGGATTCCATAGCGGCCCGCCGCTCCCCCGCCACGAGCGCCGCCGCGCCCGACGCCGAGTTCGACACGTACGACGGGTACGACGGCTACGACGACAACTCCGCCGACGGCACCGGCGAGCTCCCCCAGGGCCGCTTCCTGGACCGCGAGCGCAGCTGGCTCGCCTTCAACGAGCGCGTCCTCGAACTGGCCGAGGACCCGACGACCCCGCTCCTGGAGCGCGCCAACTTCCTCGCGATCTTCGCCTCGAACCTCGACGAGTTCTTCATGGTCCGGGTCGCCGGCCTCAAGCGCCGCATCGCGACCGGCGTCGCCACCCGCTCCGCCTCCGGCCTCCAGCCGCGCGAGGTCCTCGACCTCATCTGGACCCGCTCGCGCGAGCTGATGGCCCGGCACGCCGCCTGCTACCAGCAGGACGTGGCCCCGGCCCTGGCCGACGAGGGCATCCACCTCATCCGCTGGCCCGAGCTCACGGAGAAGGAGCAGGCGCGGCTCTTCACGCTCTTCCGGCAGCAGATCTTCCCCGTGCTGACGCCGCTCGCCGTGGACCCGGCGCACCCCTTCCCGTACATCTCGGGCCTGAGCCTCAACCTCGCCGTCGTCGTGCGCAACCCGGTCAGCGGCCACCGCCACTTCGCGCGCGTCAAGGTGCCGCCGCTGCTCTCCCGCTTCCTGGAGGCGTCCCCGCAGCGGTACGTGCCGCTGGAGGACGTCATCGCGGCGCACCTGGAGGAGCTGTTCCCCGGCATGGAGGTGCTGGCGCACCACATGTTCCGGGTGACCAGGAACGAGGACCTGGAGGTCGAGGAGGACGACGCCGAGAACCTCCTCCAGGCCCTGGAGAAGGAGCTCATGCGGCGCCGCTTCGGCCCGCCGGTGCGCCTGGAGGTCGAGGAGTCCATCGACCCGTACGTGCTCGACCTGCTGGTCCGCGAGCTGAAGATCTCCGACGCCGAGGTCTACCCGCTGCCCGGCCCGCTCGACCTCACCGGCCTGTTCGGCATCTCCTCCCAGGACCGGCCCGAGCTCAAGTACCCGAAGTTCGTCGCCGGCACCCACCGGGACCTCGCCGAGGTCGAGACCGCGTCCGCGCCCGACGTCTTCGCCGCGATGCGCGAGCGGGACGTGCTGCTGCACCACCCGTACGACTCCTTCTCCACCTCCGTCCAGGCGTTCCTGGAGCAGGCGGCGGCCGACCCGGACGTGCTGGCGATCAAGCAGACGCTGTACCGCACCTCCGGCGACTCCCCGATAGTCGACGCCCTCATCGACGCCGCCGAGTCCGGCAAGCAGGTCCTCGTCCTCGTCGAGATCAAGGCCCGCTTCGACGAACAGGCCAACATCAAGTGGGCGCGGAAGCTGGAGGAGGCCGGCTGCCACGTCGTCTACGGCCTCGTCGGCCTCAAGACGCACTGCAAGCTGTCCCTGGTCGTGCGCCAGGAGGGCGACCTGCTGCGCCGCTACTCGCACGTCGGCACCGGCAACTACCACCCGAAGACGGCCCGGCTCTACGAGGACCTCGGACTGCTCACCGCCGACCCGCAGGTCGGCGCGGACCTCTCCGACCTCTTCAACCGGCTCTCCGGCTACTCCCGCCGCGAGACGTACCGCCGCCTGCTCACCGCCCCGAAGTCGCTGCGCGACGGACTGGTCTCCCGGATCACCAAGGAGATCGCGCACCACCGGGCGGGCCGGCCGGCGTACGTGAAGATCAAGGTCAACTCGATGGTCGACGAGGCCGTCATCGATGCCTGCTACCGGGCCTCCCGGGCCGGCGTCCCGGTCGACATCTGGGTGCGCGGCATCTGCGCCGTCCGCCCCGGCGTCCCCGGCCTCTCCGAGAACATCCGCGTCCGGTCCGTCCTCGGCCGCTTCCTGGAGCACTCCCGGATCTTCGCCTTCGGCAACGGCGGCGAGCCCGAGGTCTGGTTCGGCAGCGCCGACATGATGCACCGCAACCTGGACCGGCGCATCGAGGCCCTCGTCCGGGTCTCCGACCCCGCCCACCGGGCGGCCCTCACCCGGCTCCTGGAGACCGGGATGTCCGACACCACCTCCTCCTGGCACCTCGGCCCGGACGGGAACTGGACGCGCCACGCGACCGATCCCGAGGGCAAGCCGCTGCGGCACGTGCAGGAGATGCTCATCGACGCGCGGAGGCGCCGACGTGCACAACCTTGACCCCACGCAGGCCGCGCCGGCGACGCGCGACGTGACCGCGGGAGAGGTCCTGGCCCCCTACCTGCACGCCCGGGCCGCGGACTTCCTCCGCGGCCTGCGGCAGCACGGCGAGAGCGGCGCGAACACGTCCGGGGCGGAGGACGCCGCCGGCACGCTGCGGGCCGCCGCCCGCCGGATCAGCGGCAGCCTGCACACCTTCCGGCCGCTCCTCGACACCGCCTGGGCCGACCAGCTCCGCACCGAGCTGGCCTGGCTCTCCGGCACCCTCGCCCAGGAACAGGCCTGCACCTCCCGGCTGATCCGGCTGATGGACGCGCTGAACCGGCTGGCCGGCGGCAGCGGCCCGGTGCCCGCCGCCCGCGGCTCGGAGGGCGCCGGCCTCACCGTCGGCGCCGCCCGCGCCGGCGCCCTCCTGGAACGGCAGCTCACCCTGGCCAGGACCCGCGCCCACTCGGCCGCCCTCCAGGCCCTCGGCTCCTCCCGCTTCCACGCGCTGGCCGACGCCGTCGCCCTCCTCGCCTCCGAGGTGCCGCTCGGCCCGGCGGGGACGGCCCCCGCCCCCGAGGTCCTCGACGCCTCCGCCTCCGTCGCCCGCCGCCGCCTCCTCGACGCGGTCGACGCCCTCCCGCTGACCCGCGCCGCCCACCCGTACAACGCGGAGGCACTGGCCCTGGCCGCCGGCGAGAGCCAGGACGCGCCCTGGCACCACACCCGGCTGCTGCTCCGGCTCCACCGGTACGCCGCCGAGGTGACGGCCCTCGGCGGCGAACCGGACGCCCTCCTGTACGAGGCGGCCCGGGCCCTCGACCGGCACCGCGACGCCGCCGAGGCCGCGGCGGCCGCCGCCGCCGCGGCCCGCACCCCCCGGATCGCCCCGGCCACCGCCTACGCCCTGGGCGTCCTCCACGCCGACCAGCGGCACGAGGTCGAGGCCGCCCGCTTCGCCTTCCAGCGCGCCTGGCACACCGCGACCGCGCCCGTCCCATGACCTCCGGCAGCGGCCCCGTCCTCGCCGCCGGCTGCGTCCTGTGGCGCCCGGCGGCCGGGGACGGGCGGGGCATCGAGATCGCGCTCGTGCACCGCCCCAAGTACGACGACTGGTCGCATCCGAAGGGCAAGCGGAAGCGCGGCGAGAGCGCCGCGACGTGCGCGCTGCGGGAGGTCCTGGAGGAGACCGGGCACCACTGCGAGCTGGGCGACCGGCTGCCCACCGTCCGCTACGAGGTCGACGGCCGGCCCAAGGAGGTCGCCTACTGGGCGGCCCGCGCCCTCGGCGGCGCCTTCGTGCCCGGCCGGGAGGTCGACCGGCTGCGCTGGCTGCCGCCGGACACGGCCCGCACCCGCCTGACCCGGCCACGCGACCGCGAGCTGCTCGACGCCCTCCTCGCGACGGCGCCGGCCCCGGCCCGACGGCCCCGCGACGCCTCCTAGACCGCGTCCCGGGGGCCACGCCGGTGGCCGGGACCTTTCGACCAGGTCCGGCCACCCCGTGTCACCGCCCCCGCACCGCCCGGCACCCCGTGCCGGAGCGCACCGTGGCTTACGGCACGGTTCACCTCGCGTTCACTCTCCACGGCTGGCCGCTTCACCTGATCTGCCTAATTTCGGCCTTACGCGGTGCACGGAGCCTGACGATGCACCCACAACCCGACACGCGCCGCCCTCGAAGCGACGGACACCCGGTCCGGACCACGGCGGCCTCTGGAAGGAACCCCCGAAAGTGAAGCTTTCGCGCAACAACGGGCTTCGCGCCTCCGCGATCGGTGCCCTCGTCGTCTCCGGTGCGCTGCTCCTGTCGGCGTGTGGCTCGGACAACAACACCGAGGAGCCCACCAAGGGCGGCGGCACGCAGACCTCGGCCGCGGCGTCGAACATCAAGTGCGACGGCGCCAAGGGCCAGCTCCTCGCCGCGGGCTCCAGCGCGCAGGAGAACGCGGTCGACCTGTGGGTGAAGAACTTCCAGGCGGCCTGCTCGGGCGTCGAGGTCAACTACCAGGGCATCGGCTCCGGCGGCGGCATCACCAAGTTCAACCAGGGCCAGGTCGCCTTCGCGGGCTCCGACTCCGCCCTGAAGGACGAAGAGGTCGCCGAGTCCAAGAAGATCTGCAAGGGCGGCACCGGCGTCAACCTGCCCATGGTCGGCGGCCCCATCGCCATCGGCTACAAGCTGGAGGGCGTGGACAACCTCGTCCTGGACGCCTCCACCATCGCCAAGATCTTCGACATGAAGATCACCAAGTGGAACGACCCGGTGATCGCCAAGCTGAACCCGGGCGCGAAGCTCCCGGACTCCACCATCCAGGCCTTCCACCGCTCGGACGAGTCCGGCACCACCCAGAACCTGGGCAAGTACCTCTCGACCGCCGCCGCGGCCGACTGGAAGTACGACCCGAAGACCAAGTCGTGGCCCGCCCCCGACGGCCAGGCCGCCAACGGCTCCTCCGGCGTCGCCCAGGCCGTCAAGGGCGCCGAGGGCTCCATCGGCTACTTCGAGCTCTCGCACGCCACCGCCAACAAGATCTCCACGGTCAGCATCAACACCGGCGCCTCCGCCCCGGTCGCCGCGACCTCGGAGAACGCCTCCAAGGCCATCGCCGCCGCCAAGGTCAAGGGCACCGGCAACGACGTGGCCCTCTCCCTCGACTACGCCACCAAGGCCGAGGGCGCCTACCCGCTGGTCCTCGTCACCTACGAGATCGCCTGCGACAAGGGCAACAAGGCGGAGACCCTGCCGACCCTGAAGGCGTTCCTCAACTACGCCATCAGCGAGGAGGGCCAGAAGGTCCTCACCGACGCCGACTACGCCCCGATGCCGGCCGAGATCGCGGCCAAGGTCCGCGCCATCGTCCCGACCCTGTCCTGACCCCCGGCCGGGGGCGGCCCCTCACCTCCCGTGGAGGAGGCCGCCCCCGGCATCCGGTGCACCGCCGCCAGGAGCCGCGAGGCTCCGCAGACCGGAGAAACCGATGGTTACCACGACACCACCAGCCATAGAGAAGAACAGGAGCCGGCGCGCCAAGAACGCGTCCCGCCCCGGAGACCGCATCTTCAGCGGCCTCTCCAAGGGCTCCGGCATCACCCTGCTCGTCATCATGGCCGCGATCGCGGCCTTCCTGACCTACCGCACCGTCCTCGCCGTCTCGAAGGACAGCACCAACTTCTTCACCACCTTCGAGTGGAACCCGGCCGGCGACCCGCCGGTCTTCGGCATCGCCGTCCTCGCCTTCGGCACGATCGTCTCCTCGGTCATCGCCATGGTCATCGCCGTGCCGGTCGCCATCGGCATCGCGCTCTTCATCTCGCACTACGCCCCGCGCAAGCTGGCCAAGCCGCTCGCGTACGTGGTCGACCTGCTCGCCGCCGTGCCCAGCATCATCTACGGCCTCTGGGGCGCGATCTTCCTCGTGCCGTACCTGGACGGCCTGAACCAGTGGCTCGACCAGTACCTCGGCTGGACGTACATCTTCGACAAGTCCGCCGACGGCGTCGCCCGCAACCTCTTCACCGTGGGCATCCTGCTGGCGATCATGATCCTCCCGATCATCACCAACGTGACCCGCGAGGTCTTCCTCCAGGCCCCGAAGATGCACGAGGAGGCCGCGCTCGCCCTCGGCGCCACGCGCTGGGAGGTCGTCCGCATGGCCGTCCTGCCCTTCGGCCGCTCCGGCATCATCTCCGCGTCCATGCTCGGCCTCGGCCGCGCGCTCGGCGAGACCATGGCCGTCGCCGTGGTCCTCTCCCCCAGTTTCGTCCTCTCGGGCCACCTCCTCGACCCGGGCGGCGGCACCTTCGCCCAGAACATCGCCGCGAAGTTCAACGAGGCCGACGACTACGGCCGCGACGCGCTGATCGCCTCCGGTCTCGTCCTCTTCGTCATCACCCTGCTGGTCAACGGCGCGGCCCGGTGGATCATCGCCCGCCGCAAGGAGTACTCGGGGGCCAACGCATGAGCCACGCCGTCCAGGACCGCCCGGTCGCGTTCGCCAAGCCCCGCGGCCCGCTCGCCCACGCCCGCCTCCCGCGCTGGGCCCCCGCCGCCGTCGCGGCCGGCTCCGTCGCCGCGGGCACCGGCATCGGCCTCGCCGCCGGCTGGCACAGCAAGGTGCAGTGGGGCATGCTCTCCGCCCTGCTCTTCGTCCTCGCCACCTACGTCGTCACCACCAAGGTGGAGGGCGCCCGCCAGGCCAAGGACCGCATTGCCACCAGCCTCGTCTGGGTCTGCTTCGTCCTCGCCGTCGTCCCGCTGCTCTCGCTGGCCTGGGTGACGGTCAGCAAGGGCCTGGAAGTCCTCGACGGGTACTTCCTCACCCACTCGATGAACGGCGTCCTCGAGGTCGAGGCCGGCGGCGGCGTCTACCACGCCCTCCTCGGCACCATCGAGCAGGTCGCCATCGCGACCCTGATCGCCGCCCCGATCGGCCTCCTCACCGCGGTCTACCTGGTCGAGTACGGCACCGGGAAGCTCGCCAAGGCCGTCACCTTCTTCGTCGACGTCATGACGGGCATCCCGTCGATCGTCGCGGGCCTCTTCGTCCTGTCCACCTGGACCCTGATGCTGGGCTTCGGCCCCTCCGGCTTCGCCGGCGCGATGGCCCTCGCCATCCTGATGATGCCCGTCGTCGTCCGCTCCACCGAGGAGATGCTCAAGCTCGTCCCGAACGAGCTCCGCGAGGCCAGCCTCGCCCTCGGCGTCCCCAAGTGGCGCACGATCCTGAAGGTGGTCCTGCCCACCGCGATCGGCGGCATCACCACGGGCGTCATGCTCGCGATCGCCCGCATCACCGGCGAGACGGCCCCGATCCTGCTCCTCGTGTTCGGTACGAAGCTCATCAACCCGAACCCCTTCGAAGGCGCCCAGTCCTCCCTGCCGCTCTACGTGTACGAGCAGTACGCGGTCGGCACCGACGCCGCCGTGGCCCGCGCCTGGGCCGCCGCGCTCGTCCTGATCGCCTTCGTCATGATCCTCAACCTGGTGGCCCGCGGCATCGCCCGCTGGAAGGCCCCGAAGACCGGCCGCTGAGCCGAACGGAAGTGAACTAATCATGGCCAAGCGAATCGACGTCAGCGGCCTCTCCGCCTACTACGGCGCCCACAAGGCGATCGACGACATCTCCATGACCGTCGAGCCCCGCTCCGTGACGGCCTTCATCGGCCCCTCCGGCTGCGGCAAGTCCACCTTCCTGCGCACCCTGAACCGCATGCACGAGGTCACCCCCGGCGGCCGCGTCGAGGGCAAGGTGATGCTGGACGACGAGAACCTGTACGGCTCCGGGGTCGACCCGGTCGCCGTGCGCCGCACCGTCGGCATGGTCTTCCAGCGCCCCAACCCCTTCCCCACCATGTCGATCTTCGACAACGTGGCGGCGGGCCTGCGGCTCAACGGCACGTACAAGAAGTCCGAGCTGGCCGACATCGTCGAGCGCTCCCTCAAGGGCGCGAACCTGTGGAACGAGGTCAAGGACCGCCTCAACAAGCCGGGCTCCGGCCTCTCCGGCGGCCAGCAGCAGCGCCTGTGCATCGCCCGCGCCATCGCGGTCGAGCCCGACGTCCTGCTCATGGACGAGCCCTGCTCGGCCCTCGACCCGATCTCCACCCTCGCCATCGAGGACCTGATCGGCGAGCTGAAGGAGCGCTTCACGATCGTCATCGTGACGCACAACATGCAGCAGGCCGCCCGCGTCTCGGACCGCACCGCCTTCTTCAACCTGGCGGCGGTCGGCCAGCCCGGCAAGCTCATCGAGCTGGACGACACCGAGCGCATCTTCTCCAACCCGAGCGTCCAGGCGACCGAGGACTACATCTCCGGCCGCTTCGGATAACCAGGACGTCCCGCCCGTGCGCACGAACCACCGGGGGCCACCACACCGCCCCCGGCCCACCTCGCGCACGGTGCCGGGCAACAGCGTCTGCGGTGCTGCATGGCGGTGCCACCGCAAGACGAAAGGGCCCGGCTCCCCCCAGGGGAGCCGGGCCCGACCACTTCCTCCGCGACCGTCAGCCGAAGACCAGCTGCACCACGAAGTAGCTCGCGGCCGCGACGATCGCCGCCGCCGGCATGGTGATGAACCAGCCGAGGATGATGTTCTTGGCGACGCCCCAGCGGACCGCGTTGACCCGCTTCGTCGCGCCCACGCCCATGATCGCGGAGGTGATGACGTGCGTCGTGGAGATCGGCGCGTGGAAGAGGAACGCCGAGCCGAACATGATCGACGCGCCGGTGGTCTCCGCCGCGAAGCCCTGCGGCGGGTCCAGCTCGATGATCTTGCGGCCGAGCGTCCGCATGATGCGCCAGCCGCCCGCGTACGTACCGAGCGAGAGCATCACCGCACAGGCGATCTTCACCCACACCGGGATCTCGTCGCCCGCGTCCTGCACGTCGGCGATGACCAGGGCCATCACCACGATGCCCATCGTCTTCTGCGCGTCCTGGAGGCCGTGGCCGAGCGCCATGCCGGCCGCCGACACGGTCTGCGCGATGCGGAAGCCGCGCTTGGCCTTGTGCGGGTTGGCCCGGCGGAACATCCACATGATCGCGCACATGACCAGGTAACCGGCGACGAGACCGACGACCGGCGAGACGAACATCGGGATGACGATCTTGTCGAGCACGCCGCCCCAGATGACCTCCGTGCCACCGGCGAGCGCCGCGCCCACCATGCCGCCGAACAGGGCGTGCGAGGAGGAGGACGGCAGGCCGAAGTACCAGGTCACCAGGTTCCAGATGATCGCGCCGACCAGCGCGGCGAAGAGGATGCCCATCCCCTTGTCGCCGTGCGGCGTCTCGATCAGGCCCTCGCTGACCGTCTTGGCGACCCCGCTGCCCATGAAGGCGCCCGCGAGGTTCATCACCGCCGCCATCGCGAGGGCCGCCCTGGGGGTCAGCGCCCGGGTCGACACCGAGGTGGCGATCGCGTTGGCGGAGTCGTGGAAGCCGTTCGTATACGTGAAACCGAGCGCGACACCGATGGTCACGATCAGAGCGAAGGTGTCCACGAAGCTCAGGACTCCTTGACCGCGATGGTCTCCACGGTGTTGGCGACGTGCTCGAACGCGTCGGCCGCCTCTTCCAGCACGTCCACGACCTGCTTGAGCTTCAGCACCTCGATGGCGTCGTACTTGCCGTTGAAGAGGTGGGCGAGCAGCTTGCGGTGGATCTGGTCGGCCTGGTTCTCCAGCCGGTTGACCTCGATCCAGTACTCCGTGAGGTTGTCCATCGTGCGGAGGTTCGGCATCGCCTCGGCGGTCAGCTCCGCCGCCCGGGCCAGGACCTCGATCTGCTGCTCGACGCCCTTGGGCAGTTCCTCGATGTTGTAGAGGACGACCAGGTCGACGGCCTCCTCCATGAAGTCCATGATGTCGTCGAGGGACGAGGCGAGGGAGTAGATGTCCTCACGGTCGAACGGCGTGATGAAGGAGGAGTTCAGCTGGTGGAAGATCGCGTGGGTGGCGTCGTCGCCTGCGTGCTCCGCCGCCCGCATCCGCTCCGCGATCTCGGCCCGGGCGGAGGGTTCCGCTCCGAGCAGTTCCATCAGGAGCTTGGAGCCCGTGACGATGTTGTCCGCGGAAGCGGCGAACATGTCGTAGAAGCTCGTCTCCCTGGGGGTCAGGCGAAATCGCACGTGAGGTCCTCGGGGTGCTGGGTTTCGGTCAGGCTGATGCTAGGCGCATCATCCGGCCACGGCTAACCGGCGTCCTCTCAGTGTCGCCCATCAGGCACAGTGATCTGCACGAGACCCCCGCCCCCTTATCGGCGGGGATCGGTACCATATACCCACGTGGGGTATACGCCCCTTATCAGGACAACGGGAGGACGCGATGACGACCACCGAGGCGAACCAGGTCACCCCGCAGGCCGCCGTCGACTCCGCCGAGCCGGCCGACCACGCGCACGGGGTGCACGGCTACCACAAGCAGAAGGACGAGCACCTCAAGCGGCTGCGGCGGATCGAGGGCCAGATCCGCGGTCTCCAGCGGATGGTCGACGAGGACGTCTACTGCATCGACATACTCACCCAGGTCTCGGCCTCCACGAAGGCGCTCCAGTCCTTCGCCCTCCAACTCCTGGAGGAGCACCTGCGGCACTGCGTGGCCGACGCGGCGGCCCACGGCGGCGACCTCGACGCCAAGGTGGAGGAGGCCACGAAGGCGATCGGCCGGATGCTCCGCACCTGAGCGGGCACCGTCCGGCGGACGCGGCCTAGGCCGGTTCGACGCGGAGGACCTCGTCGATCAGGTCGTCGCTGAGCCGTTCCCCGTCCGCGGCCGAGGCGGCGATGATCAGCTCGCCGCACAGCTCTATCTCCGCGAGGGCGACGCGGTCGGGGTCAGCTGTCGCGGTTGCGGTACCGGGCGGAGCCACGCGCCTTCACCTCTTCCTTCCGGAGTCGGTGTACCAGCGTAGGGAGCGGGCCACGGACCGCGCATGACACGGACGGACCATTTGCCGATGGTCCGAACCACGCGCCCGGCGGTCCGGGGGCCGCTCCCGGGCCGGTGCGGGGGCCGCTCCCGGTGGCGCGGGCGCGGGGGTCAGACCTCGACCTTGCCCGCGTAGATGTCCCGCCCGTCCGGCAGCGTCACCTCGACGCGCGTCCCGAAGCCGTACAGCAGGGTCGTCGAGGAGACCGCGACCGCCCGCCCCTGATTGCTGAAGGTGAAGCGGTGGCGGACCTTCCGCAGCCGGCCGGCGCCGTCGAGGTACGCGTCGAAGGGCACGGAGTCGGTGGTGAACCCTTTCGCCGCCGCGGCGAGCGAGCCCCGCACCTGCGGCGCGGCGAGCTTCGCGGCCGCGCCGATGTCGACGGTGCCCCGGTAGTGCCGGACCCGCACCCCCGCGAGCTCGGTCTCCCCCACGTACACCACGTCCCGCGCCCCGCGCAGCAGCTCGGCCGCCGCCCCGGGGTCGGTGGCCCCGCCGGTGACCAGGTTCCCGTCGTCGAGGGCGGTGGTGTCGACCCGGACCCACTTGTCGGCGGGGACGCCCGCGCCGCGGTTCTTCATGTAGAGCGCGCCCGGGGTGAGCAGCTCGGTGATCGGCCGGTGCCCGCTGGCGCCCGCCGGATCCTTGGGGAGCACCACCTGGAGCCGGCCGGTGCGGCGGCGGAAGTCGTAGCCGCCCTCGCCGCGGATGGTGACCCGGGTCCCGCCGGCGGCCATCTCCATCGCGGTCGACGCCTTCGAGGAGCCCGCGCGGGCCAGTACGTCGGCGGCGCCCCGCACGGCGCCCGCCGGGTCCGGCGGCGGCTCCGGGGCCTCGGGCGCGGCGCAGCCGGTGACCGCCGCGGCGACCAGGGTCGCGGTGACGGCGAGCGCCCCGCCGCCGTGCCCGCGCGGACGCCCGTACCGCTGCACCACCATCGCCCGTCAACCCCCAATGGACCGGATTCCCGATGCGGTTAACGACGGCACGGGCGAGCCGTCACGCGCAGTACGGTGGGGGCGTGCACGAGCAGAGCGCCTCCGGCCCGCATCACACGACGACCACGGAGCGCGGCTCCTTCGCCCTGGCCCGCTGCGCCTGCGGCTGGTCCGGCCCGGCCCGCCGCTCCCGCGACCGCGCCCGCACCGACGCCACCGACCACCTGACCTCCGCGGGGGTCACCGCCGAGCAGCGGGAGACCCGGCCCTAGGGAAGCCCGGGCCGGGAGGCCCGGCCCGGGGCCGGCCCCCGCTCCCTCAGGCGGCGAGGCCCTTCTCGCCGTGGCCGTCCTCGGCGGGGCCGCCGAGGCGCGGCTCGGGGATGCCGACCGTCTCGTGGGGGGCGGCCGCGAGGGCCGCCGCCCGGCGCGAGCGGACCAGCCACGCGCCGCGCCGCGAGCGGCCGACGGTGCGGACCAGCGGGGTGAGCAGCGCCAGCGCCGGCGGGGCGAGGAGCAGCGCCACCGCGGTGCCGAGGGCGAAGCCGCCGACGACGTCGGTCGGGTAGTGGACGCCCATGTAGACGCGGGTGAAGCCCTCGGCGAGGGCGAGGCCGATCGCGGCCAGGCCGAAGCGGCGGTGGGCGACGAAGAGGGCGACGGCGAGCGCCATCGTCAGCGTGGCGTGGTCGCTGACGAAGGAGTAGTCGGTCTTGCCCTCGACCAGGACCTCCAGGCCGTCGTGGTCCTCGAAGGGGCGGGGACGCTCGACGAAGCCGCGGATGGGGACGTTCACGAGGAGGGCGACGCCGGCCGCGAGCGGGGCCCAGACGATGCCGGTGACGGCCGTGACCGAGTCCGCGAAGCTGCCGCGCCGGCGGACGCTCCACCAGCACCAGAGCACGACGAGGACCGTCAGGAGCGGGATGCCGTACTCGCCGGTGAACTCCATCACCCGGTCGAACCAGGGGGGCGCCTGCTCGGCCAGCCCGTTGATGTCGTACAGCAGGGCGACGTCGGGACTCGAACCGTCCGATGCGAGTTCAGCCATCTGCCGCGGCCCCTTGCTCTCGTTGTCTGGTTTCCAACCCCCGTGGTTCAGACGTGGTCAGAGTCGTCGGATCGGGGAACGAACCTCATGAGGCACTCGTTCCGCCTCTTCCCGTGGATCATGCCGACGTTATCGAAGAGTGACGCTCCTCCGCAGCTCAGGGCCTGTGCCTGACGGAGAGTTCCGGCCAGCGGGACCGGCGACGCGGCCCCTTCACGCCTCGGTGCCGGGGGACCGCGTGGGCAGCGCCGCGGCGCCGTCCTCGGTCACCCGGGTCGCCCCGAAGTAGTCGGGCGTGTCGATCCGGTCGAAGCGGATCACCGCCCCCGTCCGGGGCGCGTCGATCATGTAGCCGCCGCCGACGTAGATGCCGACGTGACGGATCGCCCGCGAGTTCGTCAGGTCGTCCGAGAAGAACACGAGGTCGCCGGGGAGCAGCTCGTCCCGGCTCGGGTGCGGCCCCGCGTTGTACTGGTCGTTGGCCACGCGCGGCAGCTCGATGCCCACCGCGTCGTACGCGGCCTGGGTCAGGCCCGAGCAGTCGAACCGCCCGCCCTGCGCGGCCGTTCCCGTGCCGCCCCACAGGTACGGGGTGCCCAGCTTGCTCTGCGCGTAGTGGATGGCGCCGGCCGCCTGCCGCGAGGGGGCGAGGCGGCCCTGCGGCCGGGCGAAGCTCTGCTCCAGGGAGCGGATGATCCGCACGTAGTTCCGCGTCTCGCTGTACGGCGGGACGCCCCCGTTGCCGATGACGGCGTAGGGGCCCGCGTTGTACGCCGCCAGCATGTTGCTCGTCGGGTCGCCCGGCACGCCCCTCACGTCCCCCGCCAGCGCGCAGTCGTACGAGGCGGCGGACGGGATGGCGTCCTTCGGGTCCCAGATGTCCTTGTCGCCGTCGCCGTCCCCGTCGACGCCGTAACTGGCCCAGGTGGCCGGAATGAACTGGGCGATGCCCCGGGCGTCCGCAGGCGACACGGCCCGCGGATTCCAGCCGCTCTCCTGGTACAGCTGCGCCGCCAGCAGCGCCGGGTTGATCTCCGGACAGAGGTTGCCCCAGCGCTGCACGAGCCCCTGGTACATGGCCGGCACCGAACCCTTGGCCAAAGCCACCGTGCCGGTCGCCGCCGAACCCGCGCCGCCGAGGAAACCGGCCGCCGCCGCGTACGTACCGACCAGGAGCAGGGCCAGGAAGCCGGCACAGAGCCCGAAGCCCCCGCCGGCCAGCAGCCACGCCTTGCCCGCCCTACGCACCGTCAACCACCCCTCGGTCCCTGGCAGTACGCCCCGGGGCGCCAGTCTAGGCGGGACGGCCGCGCCCGGGGAGGACGCCCGCCCGACGCGGCCCCAAGAGTGCAACAACGACAATCATTGCCCGGAGTCACCCTCCGTGATACACAGAGTGACCATACGCTTCTTCGCATGAAATCCGGTCACACCGCCGCAGGTCAAGACGGTCAGATCGGTCAAGTGTGCGGGGATCGGGTAAAGAGAGCCGTCAAGCCGTCACACGCGGACGGTTTCATCAGCGAAGATAGTGGCGATGACCCATGCCGTCCGGCAGGGGTGACCAACGACCCGACAGGGGCGGTGAGTTCTGTGTACCTGGCGGCCGAAAAGGGCGACATCACCACCATCATCGGTGGAATCGCCCCCAACTGGGGTCCCTTCGGGAGCCTCGGCGCCGAAGCCAAGATCATGATCGAGGTCGTGATGGCCGTCGCCATCCTGCTCTGCCTCGGCATCGCCATCTGGGGCGCGGCCAAGCAGCGCATCGGCGCGACCGCGCTGCGCGACACCTTCAGCGCCGAACAGGGCAAGGGCCTGATCGTCGCCGGCCTCACCGGCGTCTTCATCATCGGATCCCTCGGCACCCTCTTCACCATCGTCTACGGAATGGCGATCTGACCGCACGTCACCAGCGGTCCCTACCCACGAACGAACGAGGGGGCGTACCCGGCATGAGTCCCGGCGACGAGCACGACGGCTACGGCGGCTCGGGCCAGACCCGTACCCGCCTGCCCGAGGGCAACACCGGTGACGTCCACGGCGGCACCCGCCGCCCCGCCCGGAGCTCCCGCTCCCTCCTCGCGGGCCTGGGCGTGGTGGCGCTCCTCGTCGCCGCCATCGCCTTCGCCAACCGCGGCGGCACCCCGGCCGGCACGTCCCCCTCCTCCGACACCCCCGGCAAAGCCGCCACCGCCCCCACCGGCACCCGCCCCGTCACCGACACCGACGGCACCGTCCCCACCGGCTACGCCCACGACGAACAAGGCGCCCAGAGCGCCGCCGCCAACTACGCGGTGGCCCTGGGCTCCACGGACATGTTCCAGAAGGGGCCGCGGGAGGCACTGGTACGGGCGGTGTACGCCCCCGAGGTCGTCGACGGACTCCTGAAGCGGTACGACGCCTCGTACTCGCCCGAACTCATGGCGGCCACCGGCCTCGAACCCAACGGAACGGCCCCCGACGGCCTCACCTTCGTCGCCCGCACCGTACCGATCGGCACCAAGGTCACCTCGTACTCCGCCGACAAGGCCACCGTCGACGTCTGGTACGTCAACCTCACCGGCCTCGCGGGCGAGGGCTCCACCAAGCCCGTCACCTCCGCCTGGTTCACCAGCACGCAGAAACTCAGCTGGACCACGGCGGGATGGCGGATCTCCTCGACCAGCCAGGCCGAGGGACCGACCCCCGTCGGAGGCGACGACCGTGCCTCCGCCGCCGACGAGATCGCCGAAGCCGTCGAACAGTACGGAGGGTTCACCTATGCCCGCTAGCCGAAGCCTCGCGGGCCGCGCGGTCGTGCGGGCCGGTGCGCTCGCCGCGCCCCTCCTCGCCCTGCCCGTACTGCTCGCCGGGACCGCCCACGCGGACCCCACCCCCACGCCGACCGGCCCCGCCCCGAGCGGCAGCCCGTCGGTACCCACCCCCTCGCCGACCCCCACCAACAGCGACTGCGACCTCATCGTCGGCCAGGCCCGGGAACTGTGCGAGAGCAGCCGGCCGGGAGGCGGCTCCAACATCGGCGGAAACGGTGTCAACGACCCCGCCTCCGCCCTGGACCCCCTCTCCTCCCTCGCCCGGGGCTGCGCCGACGCCGCCGTCGCCGTCATCGACTACCTCTCCAAGGCCGTGAAGGAGACCGCCGAGGTCGACTTCACGAACACCGAGTTCCTCAGCCGCTACGCCGTCGTCTTCGCCGCCGCCACCTTCCTCACGGTGCTCCTCTGGCTGCTCGCCGTCGCCAAGCGCGCGATGCGCGGCGTGCCGCTGACCACCGCGCTCTCCGAGGCCGTCGGCTTCCTCTGGCTGACCGTCCTCGCCTCCGCCTTCACGCCGCTGATCCTCTACACCGTCGTCAACGCCACCGACGCCATCACCGAGGTCATCGCCTCCGGCACCGGCCAGCAGACCGACGTGTTCTTCGGCGCGTTCAAGCAGGCCCTCCAGAAGGGCGACAGCATCAGCGGCGGACCGATCATGCTGATCATCGTCAGCCTGGTCACGGTCCTCGCCGCCGGCGTGCTCTACCTGGAGCTGTTCCTCCGCGCCGTCCTCCTCTACGTCGGCGCCCTCCTCGGCGTCGTCGTCTACTCCGGCCTCGTCGACAAGAACATGTGGGGCCACGTCCGCCGCTGGGCCGGCATCATGATCGCCGTCATCCTGGTCAAGCCGATCATCGTGATCGTCCTCGGCCTCGCCGGCGCCCTCTCCTCCGGCACCGGCCCCGACTCCTTCTCCGCCGTCGTCTCCGGCCTCGCGATCATCCTCCTCGCGATCTTCTCGTCCGCGATGATCTACCGCTTCGTCCCCGGCTTCGGCGACGAGATCGTCGCCTCCCGCAACAACCGCCTCCACCGCGCCGGGGAGAACGCGGCCGCCGCCGTCATCTCCTCCCCCGCCTCCCTCGTCTCCCAGGGCATCAAGACCCACAGCACCCGCGACAGCGGCGGCACCGGCGGCCAGGCCTCCTCCGCCCCCCGCCCCGCCAACCAGCTCTCCGGCGGCGTCGCCGCCCACAGCAGCCGTTCCGGAGACAGCCGCGGCGGCACGGGCGCCACGCCCCCGCCCCGCAGCAGCAGCCCCACCGCGGGCACCCCGCACAGCAGCCGCAACAGCAAGAACACAGGAGCAGGAGGTGCAGGGCGTTGACGACCCAGTCCCAGCCGGTCACGCCCCGCCGCACGTATCTCATCGGCCGCGCCCGGCCGAACGCGATCGTCGGCAAGAACCGCGAGACCGGCGAGATCGCCCTGATCGTCGTCGGCGCCTTCCTCGGCATGATGAGCGGACTCCTCGTCCCCCTCCTCCCCCTGCGGATCGCGCTCCTCGCCGGCCTGCCCATCCTCGCGATCGCCGCCGTGTACCTCCCGTACAAGCAGCGCACGTTCTACAAGTGGTTCGAGATCAACCGCAGCTACAAGCGGATGCTCAAGCGCGGCACCGCCTACCGCTCCACCGCCGTCGAGGCCGGCACCCGCCTCGACGGCCGCGAGGTCGAGGTCGGCCCGCCCCCCGGCATCGGCCGCGTCAGCTGGCTCGCCGCCCCCTTCGGCCCCGACGAGATCGCCGTCCTCCTCCACGCGGACCGCCGCACCGTCACCGCCGCCATCGAGATCGAGGGCCCCGGCGTCGGCCTGCGCGACTCCGAGGACCAGGAGGCCCTGGTCGACCGCTTCGGCACCCTCCTCAAGCACGTCGCCAACGGCGACGGGTTCGTCACCCGCCTCCAGATGCTGGCCCGCACCCTCCCCGCCGACCCCGACGCCCACGCCAAGGACGTCGCCCAGCGCGGCGACCCGACCGCGCCGGGCTGGCTCCAGGAGTCGTACGACCAGCTCCAGTCGATGGTCTCCACCTCCAGCGAGCAGCACCGCGCCTACCTCGTCGCCTGCATGCACTACACGCGCGACCTCGCCGCCGAGGCCAACGCCATGGCCCACGCCACCCGGCACGCCACCGGCGCCCGCCGCCTCGACCGCGACGGCGGCCTCGCCGTCGTCATGGCCCGCGAGCTCACCGACATCTGCGCCCGCCTCACCGAGGCCGACATCCGGGTCCGCCAGCCCCTCGGCCAGTCCCGGCTCGCCTCCCTGGTCCACTCCATGTACGACCCGGACCACCCCATCGACCACATCCAGGCCATGACGAAGCGCAACGCCTGGCCCGCCGAACTCGACGCCATGGAGGCCACCTACCTCCAGGCCAAGACCCGCGAGTCCTCCACCCGCGCCCCCTGGTGCCACGCCACCGCCTGGGTCAAGGAGTGGCCGATGACCCCGGTCGGCGTGAACTTCCTCGCCCCGCTCCTCGTCCACACCCCCGACGTCATCCGCACCGTCGCCGTCACCATGGACCTGGAGCCCACCGAGATCGCCATCGAGCGCATGCTCACCGAGAAGACCAACGACGAGGCCGAGGCGTCCCGCCAGGCCAAGATGAACCGCACCGTCGACCCGCGCGACATCGCCGCACACGGCCGGCTCGACCAGCGGGGTGAAGATCTCGCCAGCGGCGCGGCAGGCGTCAACCTCGTCGGGTACATCACCGTATCGGCGCGCTCGCCCGAGGCCCTCGCCCGGGACAAGCGCACGATCAGGGCCTCCGCCGGCAAGTCGTACCTCAAGCTCGAATGGTGCGACCGGGAGCACCACCGGGCCTTTGTGAACACCCTGCCGTTCGCGACCGGCATCCGCCGCTAAGGCCGAAGGGGCACCGACCGATGCGAGATCCGCTGTCCGTCCTCACCGAAGCCTTCACCTCCTTCGTCCTCGGGAAGGTGGAGACCACCCGCCTGCCCGTGCGCACCTCCACGGGCCAGGCCCAGGCCGTCTACCTGCCGACCGCCGCACCCGGCCTCGGCGACTCCGGCGTGATCATCGGCCGCGAGGTCTACAGCGGCAAGGGCTACGTCTACGACCCCTTCCAGCTGTACGGGCAGCAGCTCCCCGCCCCCCACTGGCTCGTCCTCGGCGAGTCCGGCAACGGCAAGTCCGCGCTCGAGAAGACGTACGTGCTCCGCCAGCTCCGCTTCCGCGACCGGCAGGTCGTCGTCCTCGACGCCCAGGGCGAGGACGGCGTCGGCGAGTGGAACCTCATCGCCCAGGAGCTGGGGATAACCCCCATCCGCCTGGACCCCATGGTCGCCAACGACTCCGGGATCCGCCTCAACCCGCTCGACCCCGCCATCACCACCACCGGCCAGCTCGCCCTGCTGCGCACCATCATCGAGGTGGCGATGGGCCACGGCCTCGACGAGCGCGCCGGCTTCGCGCTCAAGGTCGCCCACGCCCACGTCAACGAGCACATCAGCGAACGCCAGCCGATCCTCACCGACATCGTCGAGCGGCTGCGCCACCCCGAGGCCGAGTCGGCCGAGGCGATGAACGTCGACATAGACGACGTACGGGCCTGGGGCCTCGACGTGGCCCTCGTCCTCGACCGGCTCGTCGACGGCGACCTGCGCGGCATGTTCGACGGCCCCACCACCGTCGGCATCGACCTCGACGCGCCCCTGATCGTCTTCGACCTCTCCCACATCGACCGCAACTCCATCGCCATGCCCATCCTCATGGCGATCGTCGGCGTGTGGCTGGAACACACCTGGATCCGCCCCGACCGGAAGAAGCGCATCTTCCTCGTCGAGGAGGCCTGGCACATCATCAACAGCCCCTTCGTGGCCCAGCTGTTCCAGCGCCTGCTCAAGTTCGGCCGCCGCCTCGGCCTGTCCTTCGTCGCCGTCGTCCACCACCTCTCCGACGTCGTCGACGGCGCGGCGGCCAAGGAGGCCGCCGCGATCCTCAAGATGGCCTCCACCCGGACCGTCTACGCCCAGAAGGCCGACGAGGCCCGCAACACCGGCCGCGTCCTCGGCCTGCCCCGCTGGGCCGTCGAGATCATCCCGACGCTCACCCCCGGCATCGCCGTCTGGGACGTCAACGGCAACGTGCAGGTGGTCAAACACCTCATCACCGAGAAGGAACGCCCCCTCGTCTACACCGACCGCGCCATGACCGAGTCCTCCGGCCCCGCCGACCCCGAGCTGGAGTGGGAGACCGAGCAGCGCGCGCTGATGATGGAACGGCACATGAACGACAGCTCGCAGTCGACGGTGGCGTGACGTGGACCAGGCACGGCAGAGGCAGGGCGGCGGCGTCTCGGACGGGTTCCTCATCGGGCTGTTCGCCCTGGTCCTCGGCCTGGCCCTGCTCGTCTGGTCCGCGACGGGACTGTCCGCGTTCCTCGCCCACGGCGCCTGGCCGGACGGGGTGACCCTCGGCCGCACCCCGCCGGCCCTCCGCGCCCTCGCGACCGCCCCCACCGACCTCCCGGCCGCCTGGCCGGCCACCCCGCCCGGCGAACTCTCCGGATACGGCCTCTTCTGGGGCCTGGTCATCGGCCAGGCGATGATCCTCGTCGTCCTCGCCGTCTTCGTCCTCGGCACCTTCGCCCGCTGGCGCGCCGTCCGCACACACCGCAGGACGGACACGTACGCGAAGGACCCGGGCACGTACGCCACGGACCCGGCCCCGGTACGCCCTCCGGCCCCCGGACCCGCACGGGAGCCGCGCCCCGCGCGGGAGCCGCAGCCCGCGCGGGAACCGGTACCCGCCCCCGCCCCCGTACCGATACAGAAGACGGCCCCCGCGGCCCCGCCCCCTCCCGCCCCCACCCCTCCCCCCGCGTCTCCCGCACCCCCCACGCACACCTCTCCCACGGCACCCTCCGACGGCACGGTCTACGGCCCGCCCGGGACCCGCCGTCCCCTGGCCGTCCAGGCGATCGCGGACGCCGAGGGCCCGGTCCTCGTCGTCACCTCCGACCCCACCGTGTGGGCCGACACCAAGGACGTCCGCGGCAAGCTCGGCCCCGTCCTCGTGTACGACCCCGGCCACCTCTGCGACACCCCGGCCCGGCTCCACTGGTCCCCCGCCGAGGGCTGCGCCGACCCGGACACCGCCCAGGCCCGCGCCGCCGCCCTGCTCGCCCCGGTCCGCCCGCACGCCAGGCTCGACGCGGCCACCGCCGCCACCGCCGAGACGCTGCTGCGCTGCTGGCTGCACGCCGCCGCCGTCGACGGCCGGCCGTTCCGCCAGGTCCACCGCTGGGCCCAGGGAACCGACGCCCACGAGCCGGTGCGCATCCTCCGCAGTCACCCCAAGGCCGCCTCCGGCCTCGCCGGCCTCCTCGAAGCGGCACTCACCGCCCACCCCGAAAGCCGCCGCCTGGCCCAGGAACTGACGGCCCGTGCCTTCTCCGCCTTCTCCTCGGTCCACATCCGCGAGGCCTGCACCCCGAATCGAACGGATTCGCTGGCCCTGGCATCTTTCCTCGCCGAAGGGGGCACCCTCTACGTGGTGGGCGAAGCGATCGAGGACCCGCGCACCCACCCGGGCGCGATGCCCCTCCTCACCGCGCTCGCGTCTCACGTGGTCGAGCACGGCCGCCGCATGGCCGCACGGTCATCCGACGGTCGGCTCGACCCACCACTCGCCCTCGTCCTCGACGACGTCGCCGCGGTGGCGCCCCTCCCGCAGCTCCCCCAGCTCCTCGCGGACGGCACCCGTCAGGGCCTCCCCGTCCTCGCCCTGATGCGCTCCCCCGAACAGGCCCGCACCCGCTGGCCGGAAACCGTGCTCAGCCACTGACCGACGCCCGTACGGCTACGCGTCCGCGTGCCCCGCGACGGCGGCCGTCCCGGCGGTGCCGGGCGGCAGCAGCTCGTACTCGATCTCGTACCGTCCCGAGTCGCCGGGCATCGGGACCCGGTCGCCCGAGGGCACGAAGCCGAAGCGCCGATAGAAGGCGGCGGCCCGGGCGTTGTCCTCGTGGACGTACAGTCTCGCCCGCCGGATGCCGTCCACGGTCCACGACCACTCCACGGCCGCCCGGAACAGCGCGTCGATCACCCCGCTGCCGCGCGCCTCGGGCCGCACGAACACGCCCACGAGGTGCGTCTGGTCGATCTTCGCCGGCTCTCCGAACCGCAGCTCGTCCGAGGGCCGCTCGACGAGGACCGACACCGTGCCGAGCCACCGCCCGTCCGGCGCCTCGGCGACGAACTGCCGCACCCGCCCCTCCCCGGTCGGCGCGGCGGCGGCCGTCCGCTCCTGCCAGAAGTCGTCCGGGCGCGCGACCGCCGCCTCGTACGTCTCCAGGAAGGCGAGGTGCGCGACGGGGTCCTGCAACGCGGTGAGCCGCAGCTCCCGCGCCTTCTCCCACTCGTCGGCCAGAACAGGTCGGATCTCGAAGGTCATGTCTCGCATCCTCGCCCGCCGCCGCCCCCACCCACAAGGGAAATTCGCAGCTCAAGGGGGAGTTCAGGGTCGGGCCCCGGGGCGCACCAGGGGCGCGGACCAGGGGCGCGCCGAGGGCGCGAGCCGGAAGAAAGGCCCGGAATCACGGTCCGGAATCACGACCCGGAAGCGCCCGCCGGGAACCCCACCCCGGCCCATCCCGGTCCGCCCCGGTCCACCCCGGCCCATCCCGTCGCCGTCCCGGCGCCGCCCGCCGTCGTACCCCGGTACCACCCCGGCCCCGCCGGTGCCAACCACGGTCGGACGCCCGCGCCCCGCCCGCTCCGTAGCGTCGAGGGCATGATCCGAGCAGAGCGACTCACCAAGCGGTACGGCGACCGGACCGTCGTCCGCGACCTCTCGTTCACCGTCCGCCCCGGCACCGTCACCGGCTTCCTGGGCCCGAACGGCGCGGGGAAGTCCACCACCCTGCGGATGATCCTCGGCCTCGACGCCCCGACGCACGGCTCCGCCACCGTCGACGGCCGCTCGTACGCCGCCCATCCCGCGCCCCTCACCCGGGTCGGCGCCCTCCTCGACGCCCGCTCCTTCCACCCGGGCCGCACCGCCTTCCACCACCTGATGGCACTGGCCCACACCCACGGCATCCCGCGGTCCCGCGTCGAGCACGTCCTCGGCGTCGCCGGCCTGTCCGACGTCGCCGGGCGCCGCGTGAAGGGCTTCTCCCTCGGCATGGGCCAGCGCCTCGGCATCGCCGCCGCGCTCCTCGGCGACCCGGCCGCCGTCGTCCTCGACGAGCCGGTGAACGGCCTGGACCCGGAGGGCGTCCTCTGGATCCGCACCCTCCTCACCTCCCTCGCCGCGGAGGGCCGCACGGTCCTCGTCTCCTCCCACCTGATGAGCGAGATGGCCCTGACGGCCGACCGGCTCGTCGTCATCGGCCGGGGCCGGCTGCTCGCCGACACCACCGTCGCCGACCTCGTCCGGGACGCGGGCGCCGCCTCCGTCCTCGTCGTCTCCCCCGAGGCCGACCGGCTCCGCGCCCTCCTCCCGGCCCCGGCCCGCACCTCCCCCGAGGGCCCCGACACCCTCCGGGTCACCGGCGTCGACGCCCCCGGCATCGGCCGCACCGCCGCCGCGCACGGCATCGAACTCCACGCCCTCACCCCGGAGACCGCCTCCCTGGAGCAGGCGTTCATGGACCTCACCCGCGACTCCGTCGAGTACCAGGCCGACCGCCGGCCCGAGCCCCAGGGAGCAGCCGCATGACCACCACCCAGGCCCCCGCCGCCCCCGCCCCCGCCCCGTACGGGATCACCTTCCCGCGCGTGCTGCGCTCCGAGTGGCACAAGCTGCGGACGGTCCGCTCCACCTGGATCACGGCCCTGTCGGCGGTGCTCCTCGTGCTCGGCGTCGGCGTCCTGATGGGCGCCACCTACACCTCCGGCGGCGGCGACTCCGACGTCGACACCGTCGTCCTCGTCCTCTACGGCTCGCAGCTGAGCGGCGTCTGCCTCGCCGTCCTCGGCATCCTCGTGACCGCCGGCGAGTACTCCTCCGGCCTGGTCCGCGCCACCTTCGCCGCCGTCCCCGGCCGCCTGCCGGTGCTGGGGGCGAAGGCCGCGGTCCTCGGCGCCGCCGTGTTCGTCCTCTGCCTCCTCACGAACGCGGCGGCCTTCCTCACCGCCCAGCTCTTCCTCGACGACACCGACCAGGCCGCCTCCCTCACCGACGACGGCGTCCTCGGCGCCCTCGCGGGCAACGCCGCCGGTGTCACCCTCCTCGCCCTGGTCGCCCTCGGTCTGGGCGCCGCCCTCCGTTCGGTGCCCGGCGCGCTCGGCGCGTTCATCGGCGGCGTCGTCGTGCTCCCCGAGGTCCTCGGGATGCTCCCGTACGACGCCGTCGACACCGCCCTGCGGTACTTCCCCACCCAGGCCGCCGGCGTCCTCGGCTCCGCGACGCCGCTCCCCGGCGCCCCCTCCGCCGGGGCGGCGCTCCTGGCCCTCGCCCTCTGGGCGGCCGCCGCCCTCGCGGTGCCCGCGCTGCTGCTCCGCCGCCGGGACGCATGAGCACCGGAGCGCACGAGGGCCGGAACGCACGAGGACGACGGCGGGATGATGGCGGGATGACGACGGAGACGCCCCGGACGCCGGCGGGAACGACTGCGGGGACGACCGAGCCGGCGGGTACGCCGGTGGGGACGACGGCCCCCAGCCGGTGGACGCACCTGCTCCTCACCCGGGTACGGGCGGCGGACGCGGCCCGCCCGTGGCTCTGGGACGGCGTGCTGACGGCCACCTGGACGGTCGCGGCGCTGGTGGACGCGGGGGGCGGCTGGCGGAACGTGGCCCGGGACCCGTCGCTCCCCGCCGGGCTGGTCCTCGTCCTCAGCCTGGCCCTCTCCCTCCCCCTGTACGCGCGCCGCCGCCACCCCACGGCGGTACTCGCCGTGATGGCGGCGGCGGCCCTCGTCAGCGAGGCGTCCGGCGCCTTCCTCCAGGCCGCGTACCTCCAGGCCCTCCCGCTGTTCCACATCGCCCTGAGCCGTCCGCCGCGCCGCCTCCCGTGGGCGTTCGTCCTGCTCCTGGTGCCGCCCCTCGCGGGCGGACTGCGCTTCGACGGCCCCGAGTGGCACATCCACCTCACCTCGGCCCTGTGGGCGTACGTGTTCGTCGCCCTGGCCGGCATCGCGCTCCGCTCCCGCCGCGACCACACGGCGAGCCTCGTGGACCGGGCCCGCCGGCTGGAGGTCGAGCGCGACCAGGAGGTGCGCCTGGCGGCGGCGGCCGAACGGGCCCGCATCGCCCGGGAGATGCACGACATCATCGGCCACAACCTGTCGGTCATCACCGGTCTCGCGGACGGCGGCCGGTACGCGGCGGCCAAGAGCCCCGAGCGGGCCGCCCAGGCCCTGGACGCCATCGGTACGACGAGCCGTCAGGCCCTCGGCGAACTCCGCCGCCTCCTGGGCGTCCTGTCCGCCCCGGACGACTCCCCCGACGCCGTCCGCACCCCCCAGCCGACCCTGGCCGACCTGGAACGGCTCCTGGACGGCGTACGGAAGGCGGGCCTGCCGGTCGTGTCGGAACTGCCCGACCCGCTGCCGCCGCTGCCGCCGGGTGCCCAGCTGACCGTCTACCGCGTGGTCCAGGAGTCCCTGACGAACACGCTGAAGCACGCGGGCCCCGGCGCCACGGCCACCGTCCGCCTCACGGCCGCCCCGGACGCCGTCCTCGTCGCCGTCACCGACACGGGCACCCCGTCCGGCCCCCGCGGCCAGGGCCGGGGCCTCACCGGAATGCGCGAGCGGGCGGCCCTCTACGACGGCACACTCGACTGCGGCCCCCTGCCGGCCGGCACCGGCTGGCGGGTACGGCTCCGCATTCCCACCGCTGTCCCCACCGCTCCGGAGGAACACCGCTCGTGACGACGGTTCTGATAGCCGACGACCAGCCGATGCAGCGCTTCGGCTTCCGCATGCTCCTGGAGAGCCAGGAGGACATGACCGTCGTCGGCGAGGCCGCCGACGGCACCGAGGCCGTCCGCCAGGTCGCCGCCCACCGCCCGGACGTGGTCCTGATGGACATCCGCATGCCGGGCCTGGACGGCATCGAGGCGACCCGCCGGATCGTCGCCACCGGTTCCCGCAGCCGCGTCCTCATCATCACGACCTTCGACCTCGACGCGTACGCGTACGACGGTCTCCGCGCCGGCGCGAGCGGCTTCCTGGTGAAGGACGCCCAGCCGGAGGAGCTCCTCGCGGGCGTCCGCGCGGTGGCGGCGGGCGACGCGGTCGTGGCCCCCAGCCTCACCCGCCGGCTCCTGGACACGTACGTCCACCACCTGCCCCCGTCGCCGTCTTCCCCCGAGGCCGCCGCAGCGGCTCCCGAGGAGGATCCCCGGCTGGCGTCCCTCACGGACCGCGAGCGCGAGATCCTCACGGTCGTCGGCCAGGGCTGGACGAACACGGAGATCGCGGACCGCCTCCACCTCGCAGAGTCCACGGTGAAGACCCACGTGGGCCGCGTGCTGGCGAAGACGGGCGCGAGGGACCGCGTCCAGGCGGTGATCCTGGCCTACGACACGGGCCTGGTGAAACCGGCGTAGAACGCAGAAAAGCCCCGCACCAGATGGTGCGGGGCTTTCCCACAATGATTGTTCGGCGGTGTCCTACTCTCCCACAGGGTCCCCCCTGCAGTACCATCGGCGCTGAAAGGCTTAGCTTCCGGGTTCGGAATGTAACCGGGCGTTTCCCTAACGCTATGACCACCGAAACACTATGAAGTTGAACTCCAGCCAGATACTTGGCGAGTTCGTTGCTTCAGAACAAACACAGTGGACGCGAGCAACTGAGGACAAGCCCTCGGCCTATTAGTACCGGTCAGCTCCACCCATTACTGGGCTTCCACATCCGGCCTATCAACCCAGTCGTCTACTGGGAGCCTTACCCTCTCAAGGAGGTGGGAATACTCATCTCGAAGCAGGCTTCCCGCTTAGATGCTTTCAGCGGTTATCCCTCCCGAACGTAGCCAACCAGCCATGCCCTTGGCAGGACAACTGGCACACCAGAGGTTCGTCCGTCCCGGTCCTCTCGTACTAGGGACAGCCCTTCTCAATATTCCTACGCGCACAGAGGATAGGGACCGAACTGTCTCACGACGTTCTAAACCCAGCTCGCGTACCGCTTTAATGGGCGAACAGCCCAACCCTTGGGACCGACTCCAGCCCCAGGATGCGACGAGCCGACATCGAGGTGCCAAACCATCCCGTCGATATGGACTCTTGGGGAAGATCAGCCTGTTATCCCCGGGGTACCTTTTATCCGTTGAGCGACGGCGCTTCCACAAGCCACCGCCGGATCACTAGTCCCGACTTTCGTCCCTGCTCGACCCGTCGGTCTCACAGTCAAGCTCCCTTGTGCACTTACACTCAACACCTGATTGCCAACCAGGCTGAGGGAACCTTTGGGCGCCTCCGTTACCCTTTGGGAGGCAACCGCCCCAGTTAAACTACCCATCAGACACTGTCCCTGATCCGGATCACGGACCGAGGTTAGACATCCAGCACGACCAGAGTGGTATTTCAACGACGACTCCACAACCACTGGCGTGGCCGCTTCACAGTCTCCCACCTATCCTACACAAGCCGAACCGAACACCAATATCAAACTGTAGTAAAGGTCCCGGGGTCTTTCCGTCCTTCTGCGCGAAACGAGCATCTTTACTCGTAGTGCAATTTCACCGGGCCTATGGTTGAGACAGTCGAGAAGTCGTTACGCCATTCGTGCAGGTCGGAACTTACCCGACAAGGAATTTCGCTACCTTAGGATGGTTATAGTTACCACCGCCGTTTACTGGCGCTTAAGTTCTCAGCTTCGCAACCCCGAAAGGTCACTAACCGGTCCCCTTAACGTTCCAGCACCGGGCAGGCGTCAGTCCGTATACATCGCCTTACGGCTTCGCACGGACCTGTGTTTTTAGTAAACAGTCGCTTCTCGCTGGTCTCTGCGGCCACCCCCAGCTCAGACAGCAAGTGTCATCACCAGTGATGGCCCCCCTTCTCCCGAAGTTACGGGGGCATTTTGCCGAGTTCCTTAACCATAGTTCACCCGAACGCCTCGGTATTCTCTACCTGACCACCTGAGTCGGTTTAGGGTACGGGCCGCCATGAAACTCGCTAGAGGCTTTTCTCGACAGCATAGGATCATCCACTTCACCACAATCGGCTCGGCATCAGGTCTCAGACTATGTGCACGACGGATTTGCCTACCGTGCGTCCTACACCCTTACCCCGGGACAACCACCGCCCGGGCTGGACTACCTTCCTGCGTCACCCCATCGCTTACCTACTACCACCTTGGTTCGCCGGCTCCACCACTTTCCATTCCCCGAAGGGTCCGGAACGGCTTCACGGGCTTAGCATTAATGGGCTCGATATTGGGCGTTTCAAAGCGGGTACCGGAATATCAACCGGTTGTCCATCGACTACGCCTGTCGGCCTCGCCTTAGGTCCCGACTTACCCTGGGCAGATCAGCTTGACCCAGGAACCCTTAGTCAATCGGCGCACACGTTTCTCACGTGTGTATCGCTACTCATGCCTGCATTCTCACTCGTGAACCGTCCACAACTCGCTTCCGCGGCTGCTTCACCCGGCACACGACGCTCCCCTACCCATCACAGTCCCCGTTGGGGGTATGTACTGCAATGACACGACTTCGGCGGTACGCTTGAGCCCCGCTACATTGTCGGCGCGGAATCACTTGACCAGTGAGCTATTACGCACTCTTTCAAGGGTGGCTGCTTCTAAGCCAACCTCCTGGTTGTCTCTGCGACTCCACATCCTTTCCCACTTAGCGTACGCTTAGGGGCCTTAGTCGATGCTCTGGGCTGTTTCCCTCTCGACCATGGAGCTTATCCCCCACAGTCTCACTGCCGTGCTCTCACTTACCGGCATTCGGAGTTTGGCTAAGGTCAGTAACCCGGTAGGGCCCATCGCCTATCCAGTGCTCTACCTCCGGCAAGAAACACACGACGCTGCACCTAAATGCATTTCGGGGAGAACCAGCTATCACGGAGTTTGATTGGCCTTTCACCCCTAACCACAGGTCATCCCCCAGGTTTTCAACCCTGGTGGGTTCGGTCCTCCACGAAGTCTTACCTCCGCTTCAACCTGCCCATGGCTAGATCACTCCGCTTCGGGTCTTGAGCGTGCTACTGAATCGCCCTGTTCGGACTCGCTTTCGCTACGGCTTCCCCACACGGGTTAACCTCGCAACACACCGCAAACTC
>NZ_BNBE01000001.1:2455000-3117500 GCF_014654895.1 Streptomyces filamentosus
GGATATCCGGTCACACTCGCGTTGAGCGGGACAGACGAGCCGGAATAAGGCCCGCTGTCCACAGCGTCCTCGCTGTGTCATTGCCACCCCCCGAAGAGGATGGACTTTTCAAAGGAACCTCGACCATCCGAAGATGGACGGGGTATCAACTAATCTGGCGTTGATTTTTGGCACGCTGTTGAGTTCTCAAGGTGCGGACGCTTCCTTCGATCCCGTTTCCGGGCCCTCCGGGCGCTTCCTTCGTTTCCGACTCTATCAGATCTTTCCGATCCGATTTCCTCGGTGCTTTCCGGTCCCGTTCGCTTTCGCTCCGGGCCCTTCCGGCGTTTCCGACTCTATCAGATCCTTTCGGCGTCTGATTCCCAGTCAGCGGGGTTTGTCTTCCCGGCTGTTGGGCCGTTCCGACGTCTCAAACCTTAGCGGTTTCCCTCCGCGACTCATAATCGAGTCGTTCGAAATGAATTTCGGCATGCCGGAATTCATCCCCTGCGGGAGATCGTGCTGGATTGAGGTGCCGCTATCGCGGCGGGATGGCTGTCGCAGAACCGTTCCGGCTCCGTGACAACTCGGAGAACACTACGCGTCTCCCAGGGGGGTGTCAACCCCCCTCTGGTGGCGTCCTCAGTCGAGGTCCGTCAGCCGGCCGCCCGCGTCGGGCTGGCTCAGTTCCACCCGGCGCAGGAGGCGGATGAGGGCGTCGCCCAGGGCGCCGCGCTCCTCGGTGGAGAGGTCCTGGAGGAGCTTCTCCTCGAAGTCGGTGGCCATGCGCATGGCCTCCAGCCACTTCGTACGGCCCTCGTCCGTCAGCTCGACGATCACGCGGACGCGGTTGTTCTCGTCGCGGTCGCGGGTGACCAGGCCCTCGCCGGCCATGCGGTCGATGCGGTGGGTCATGGCGGCGGGGGTGAGGCCGAGGCGCTTGGCCAGCTCGCCGGGGCCCAGGCGGTACGGGGCGCCGGAGAGGACGAGGGTCTTGAGGACCTCCCACTCCGCGTTGCTGATGCCGAGGTCGGCCAGCTGGCGGCCGTACGCCACGTTCATCCGGCGGTTCAGCCGGCCGAGGGCGGAGACCACCTTCTCCACCTGGGGGTCCAGGTCGCGGTACTCGCGCTGGTAGGCGGCGATCTGCTCGTCGAGCGTCGGCTCCTGCGGCTCTTGCTGGGCGGAGCGCTCGGGGGTGTCGGACATGGGGCGAGTATTCCACGGCCCTCGTTGGCGTTGAAGTCCTTCTATGTGTACTGTTAAGAATCGAACTTTAGGGTTGAAGTCTTCAGGGCTCAGGCGTACAAGCCTGAACCCGCTACCGAAGTGGGTGAGTGTGACCAAGGCGAGGGGCGCGGCGATGCGCCGGATTCAGGCGGGCAGCGCGCTGAGCGCGTTCGGACTCGGTTTCACCGTCCCGTACCTCTATGTGTACGTGGCACAGGTGCGGGATCTGGGCGCGACGACCGCGGGTGTGGTGCTGGCCGTCTTCGCCATGGCCGCGCTCGTGGTGCTGCCGTTCAGCGGGCGGGCCATCGACCGGCGCGGGCCCGTGCCGGTGCTGCTGGTCGCCTCGGCGGTGGCCGCGGTCGGCGCCGTGGGGATGGGTCTCGCGTCGAGCGTCCCGGCGGCGGTGGGCGCCGCCGCGCTGCTCGGTGCGGGCACCGCGGTGCTCCAGCCGGCGCTCGCCACGATGATCGTGTGGTGCTCCGAGCCCTCCGGCCGGACCCGTGCCTTCGCGCTCCAGTTCTTCCTCCAGAACCTCGGCCTGGGCGTCGGCGGTCTCATCGGCGGCCAGCTCGTCGACGTGAGCCGGCCGAACAGCTTCCTGCTGCTGTTCTCGATCGAGGCGGCGATGTTCCTGGTGCTGGCCGCGGTGGTCGGCACCGTGCGGACCGCCGGTTCGGCCGCCTTCCAGGAGGCGCGGCCCGCGGGCGGCAAGGGCGGCGGGGTCCGCGCGCTGCTGGGCCACAAGGCGATGGTGCAGCTGTGCGTCCTCGGCTTCGTCCTCTTCTTCGCCTGCTACGGACAGTTCGAGTCGGGTCTTGCCGCGTACGGCACCGAGGCCGCGGGCATCGCCCCGTCGACGCTCGGCATCGCGCTCGCCGCGAACACCGCGGTGATCGTGCTGGCGCAGTTCCTGGTGCTGAAGTTCGTGGAACGCCGCAAGCGCACCCGGGTGATCGCGGCCGTGGGCCTGATCTGGGCCGTGGCCTGGATCATCGCCGGGTACGCGGGGCTCGGGCACGGCAGCCAGGCGATGGCGACGGCCGCGTTCGTCTCCACGTACGCGCTCTTCGGCCTGGGCGAGGCGATGCTGTCGCCGACCGTGGCGCCGCTGGTCGCCGACCTGGCGCCGGAGTCCATGGTGGGCTCGTACAACTCGGCCTTCGCGCTGGTGAAGCAGCTGGCGCTGG
Source organism: Streptomyces filamentosus (assembly GCF_014654895.1). Taxonomy (GTDB): domain Bacteria; phylum Actinomycetota; class Actinomycetes; order Streptomycetales; family Streptomycetaceae; genus Streptomyces; species Streptomyces filamentosus. The sequence goes on from NZ_BNBE01000001.1 coordinate 2,457,400, forward strand.
CGGTCGGGCCCGCGGTGGGCGGTCCGATGGGCGCGTCCATGCACGGGCCGTACATCGTGACCTTCGTGCTCTTCTCGCTCCTGGTCACCGTGCTCGCGGTGCGGCTGGGCAGGCAGCTCACCCCGGTGCAGAACCAGCCGTCGCTGGCCGCCAAGCCCTCCCTCGTGGTGGCGCAGGGCCGGCCGGAGAAGGAGACCGTGGCCCTCTAGGGGCCCGGGCCCCTCACTCCTTGAGGGCGAACTCGCACCACACCGCTTTGCCGCCGCCCGGAGTGCGGCGGCTCCCCCAGGACGAGGCGATCGTCGCGATGATGGAGATCCCGCGACCCGCCTCGTCCTCCGTTTCCGCCCGGCGGCGGCGCGGCAGGTGGTCGTCCCCGTCGGTGACCTCGATGATCAGGCGGCGGTCGGTGCGGCGCAGCCGCAGGCGCATGGGCGGGGTGCCGTGCTGGAGGCTGTTGGCGACCAGCTCGCTGGTGGCGAGGACGCCGAGGTCGCGCAGCTCCACGGGGAAGCGCCAGGAGGAGAGGACCCCGGAGGCGAAGGCACGCGCGCGGGGGGCGGCCTCGACGCCGCCGAGGAGTTCGAGGGCCGCGTTGTGGAACAGCTCGGCGTCGGCTCCGGTGCGGGCCGGGTGCTGGACGACGAGGACCGCGACGTCGTCGTCGTGCTCGGCGGTCACGCCGAGGGCGCGGAGCAGCCGGCCGCAGATCACCTGGGGGGTGCCGCTGGCGCCCGCGAGCGCGCGGGCGAGGGCCTCGACGCCCTCGTCGATGTCCTCGCGGCGGCGCTCGACCAGGCCGTCGGTGTAGAGGACGGCGGTGGAGCCGGGCGGCAGGGCGATGGAGCCGGAGGAGTGCAGCCAGCCGCCGGTGCCGAGCGGGGGTCCGGTGGCGCCGTCGGCCTGGCGGACGGTGCCGTCCTCGTCGCGGACGAGGATCGGGAGGTGGCCCGCGGAGGCGTAGACGAGCCGGCCCTCGTTGGGGTCGTGGACGGCGTAGACGCAGGTGGCGATCTGGCTGGCGTCGATCTCGGCGGCGAGGCCGTCGAGGAGCTGGAGGACCTCGTGCGGGGGCAGGTCCAGGCGCGCGTAGGCGCGGACGGCGGTGCGGAGCTGGCCCATGACGGCGGCGGCGCGGACGCCGCGGCCCATGACGTCGCCGATGACGAGGGCGGTGCGGCCCGCGCCGAGGGTGATGACGTCGTACCAGTCGCCGCCGACGGCGGCGTCGGCGACGCCGGGCTGGTAGGTGGCGGCGATCCGCAGGTCGTCGGGCTGCTCCAGCTCCTGCGGCAGGAGGGAGCGCTGGAGGGTGACGGCGGTCTCGCGGTGGCGGCGCTCGCTGGCGCGGAGCCGCTCGGCGGCCTCCGCGTGGTCGGTGACGTCGGCGGCGTGGACGAGGACGCCGGCGCCTTCGAGGTGCGGGCTGTCGACGGGCAGGCAGGTGACCGTGTACGAGCCGCCGTCGGCGGTGCGGCGGGACTTCACCGTGCGGGGCCTGCCGCTGCGGAGCACCTGGTCGAGGAGGGGCAGCAGGCCCAGCTCCTCGGCCTCGGGGCAGGAGGCGGCGACGGTGGCGCCGGCCGGGCGGGGGCCGAACGCGGAGGCGTACGCCTCGTTGACGTACGCGATGCGGTGCTCGGGGCCGTACACGAGGGCGACGAGGCCGGGGAGGCGGCCGAGGAGGTCCCGTACGGAGAAGTCCTCCAGGGCGGGGACGTCGCCGGGGTCGCCGTCCTCGGCCGTGTGCTCCGGCTGGGGGCCGTACTCACCGCGGGCGGCGGGCACGGAGCCTTCGCCGCCCCGCGCCGCGCGGCGCTGCGTGCCGGGGAGCCGGGCGCTCCAACGGGTGAAGTTCACGGATCTGTATGCCTCGTGGTGTCGGTGCCGTGCGGAGTCACGCTGTGCAGGTGTGAGCCCACCTATGGTCACACGTCCAGTGTGGACGAGTGCACTGACAGTGATGTCAGGAGGACGGCTCGTCGGAGCCGGGGTCGCGGGCCGGGGGTGGCGGCGCTGCCGCGAGTTCGAACTCGGCCCGGGGGTGTTCCAGGGAGCCGAGGGAGACGATCTCGCGCTTGAACAGGCCGGAAAGGGTCCATTCGGCGAGGACGCGGGCCTTGCGGTTGGCGGTGGGCATCCGGCTGAGGTGGTAGGCGCGGTGCATCAGCCAGGCCGGGTAGCCCTTGAGCTTGCGGCCGTACACGTGGGCGACGCCCTTGTGGAGGCCGAGGGAGGCGACGGAGCCCGCGTACGCGTGCGCGTACTCCTTGAGCGGGCGGCCCCGCAGGGAGGCGGCGAGGTTCTCGGCGAGCACCTTGGCCTGGCGGACGGCGTGCTGGGCGTTGGGGGCGCAGGGGGTGCCGGGTTCCTCCGCGGTGACGTCGGGGACGGCGGCGGCGTCTCCCGCCGCCCACGCGTGGGGGGCGCCCTCGACGGCGAGGTGGGCGGTGCAGCGGATCCGGCCGCGTGCGTCGAGGGGGAGGTCGGTGGCGGCGAGGACGGGCGCGGGCTTGACCCCGGCGGTCCACACGACGGTGCGGGTGGGCAGGCGGGTGCCGTCGCTGAGGACGGCGACGCGGTCCTCGCAGCTGTCGAGGCGGGTGTCGAGGCGGACGTCGACGTTGCGTCCGCGGAGCTCGCGGATCGCGTACCGGCCCATCTCGTCGCCGACCTCGGGGAGGATCCGTCCGGCGGCCTCGACGAGGACCCAGCGCAGGTCCTCCGGCTTGATGTTGTGGTAGTAGCGGGTGGCGTACCGGGCCATGTCCTCCAGTTCGGCCAGTGCCTCCACGCCCGCGTAGCCGCCGCCGACGAAGACGAAGGTGAGGGCGGCGTCGCGGAGGGCCGGGTCCCGGGTGGAGGAGGCGATGTCCAGCTGTTCGAGGACGTGGTTGCGCAGGCCGATGGCCTCCTCGACGGTCTTGAAGCCGATGCCGTGCTCGGCGAGGCCGGGGACCGGGAGGGTGCGGGAGACCGAGCCGGGGGCGAGGACCAGCTCGTCGTAGGTGAGGGCGACCGGGCCCGCGCCCTCCTCGTCGGTGGCGAGGGTGGTGAGGATCGCGGCGCGCTTGGCGTGGTCGACGGACTCGACCTCGCCGATGAGGAGGCGGCAGCGGTCCAGGACACGGCGGAGCGGGACGACGACGTGGCGCGGGGAGAGGGAGCCGGCGGCGGCCTCGGGGAGGAACGGCTGGTACGTCATGTACGGGTCGGGGGTGACCACCACGATCTCGGCGGCGGAGGCCCTGAGCTCCGTCCTGAGCTGCCGCTGGAGGCGCAGCGCGGTGTACATGCCGACGTAGCCACCGCCGACCACGAGAATGCGCGCAGGTTCGGTCACCGTCCCATGAGGCATCGCCGTCCGGGGTTTGTCCACAGGCCCGGCGAATTGTGTGACCGGAGGGGTGCGGAGGCGCGGGGTGGCGCGCGCGAGGTGGGTGGGTGCAACGGCGCAGGTCACGGCGCGCGTGGGTGGTGGGACGGGGGGTGGGAAACCGGTGGCTTCGGTGCCTTGCTCCGATCGGGGGGCGCACCGTACGGAACTCCCCCTTCTGAATTGACCCGGACTCAACTATGTTCGTAGTTCGTCGGGGTGTCGGTTCCGGCGTGCGCGCGGACCGATGGCGCACACCGGCCGGGAGCCCCGTATCAGGGCGGGGAGTCTCCGGGGGGAGACATCATGAGCGGGGGAACGCTTATGCATATTCAGGATTCTCGTTGGCAGTCCGTGGTCGGGGCCGCGCAGGACGACAGGGGTGCGGGGGCCGTGGCCGCCGCGCCGCTGGTCGGGAGCGCGCTGTCCGGCGGCACCGTCTCGGGCACCGGCACCGTCGTGGGCGGGCCGGTGGCGGGCGGGCGTTCGGCGCCGCTGCGGGTCGACGCGCAGCGGAACCTGGAGCACGTGCTCCGGGCCGCGCGCGAGGTGTTCGGCGAGCTCGGTTACGGGGCGCCGATGGAGGACGTGGCCCGGCGGGCCCGCGTCGGCGTGGGCACCGTCTACCGGCGCTTCCCCAGCAAGGACGTGCTGGTGCGGCGGATAGCCGAGGAGGAGACCGCGCGGCTGACGGAGCAGGCGCGGGCCGCGCTGGGGCAGGAGGACGAGCCGTGGTCGGCCCTGTCCCGGTTCCTGCGCACCTCGGTCGCCTCGGGCGCCGGCCGGCTGCTGCCGCCGCAGGTGCTGCGGGTGGACGTGGACGTGCTCCCCGTCGACGGGGACGGCGAGGGGCCGGCGCGGGTGCCGTACCAGCGCGGTCTCGGCGAGCCGGGCGACGCGCGCGTGGTGGCGCCCCGGGGCGTGCCGTCGGACGAGCGGGACGACGCCGGGGCCGCCGAGCTCCTGGAGGTCGTCGGCCGGCTGGTCGACCGGGCGCGCGAGGCGGGCGAGCTGCGGGCGGACGTGACGGTGGCGGACGTGCTGCTGGTCATCGCCACCTCGGCCCCGGCGCTGCCGGACGCGGCCCAGCAGGCGGCGGCCTCGGCCCGGCTCCTCGACATCCTCCTGGAGGGTCTGCGCTCGCGGTAGTCCGCGGGCGCGGGCGGAGCCCGGTGCCGTCCGCCGGTCCGCCGGGTCCTTGGGCCGGGCGGACCAGCGGCCGTGCCACGAACGCGTGAGCGGTCACGCCGGGACGCGTGAAGTCGCCCCGGACGAGTGGTAAGTGGACGTGGCGCTTCGGCGTGCCCGCGTCGTGTGGCAGTCTTTCCCGGTGTTCGGGTCTGCGCATGCGTACGGGGGCTTCCGCGATGAGCGGTGACGGTCGGGACGATCCGCTGGGCGGTGGCGGTGCCACGGAGGCCGGCGGGCTGCCGGCCCGGCAGGTGCCGAGCCAGAAGGTCCCGGGCGGCCAGCCCGCGGGCGCCCCCGGATCCCCGCAGGCCCCGGCCGAGCCGAGCGTGCCGCAGCAGCGCGAGCCCCGTTCGGCGGGCGCCGCACGGCCCCCGGTCGCGGGCCCCGGCGCCGTACCGGTGCAGGAGACCGACGCCGTACCGCCCCCGGACGCCGACGACGGCGAGGGGGTGCTGCCGCCGCCCCGGGAGTCGGCGCCCTCCGACGCCGATCTCGTCCGGCTCATGCGGGAGGGCGACGACAGCGCGTACGAGGAGCTGTTCCGCCGCCACTCGGAGGCCGTCCGGCGCTACGCCAGGACCTGCTGCCGGGACGCGCACACCGCCGACGACCTGACCGCCGAGGTCTTCGCCCGCACCCTCCAGGCCGTGCGCGGCGGCGCCGGGCCCGAACAGGCCGTCCGCGCCTATCTGATGACCACCGTCCGCCGGGTCGGCGCGGCCTGGGCGAAGACGCAGAAGCGGGAGCACCTGGTCGAGGACTTCGCCGTCTTCGCCGCCGACGCCGCCCGCACCTCCGAGGTGTCCGACCAGGACACCATGGACCTCGGCGCCGAGGTCCTGGCCATGCGGGAGGCCGAACAGTCGCTGGCCATGCAGGCGTTCCGCTCGCTGCCCGAGCGCTGGCAGGCCGTCCTGTGGCACACCACCGTCGAGGAGGAGTCGCCCAGCGAGGTCGCCCCCCTCTTCGGGCTGACCGCCAACGCCACGGCCGTGCTCGCCAGCCGCGCCCGCGAGGGGCTCAAGCAGGCGTACCTCCAGGCGCACGTCAGCCAGGCGCTGACGGCCGGCGGCGACTGCGCCCGGTACGCGGACCGGCTCGGCGCCTACGCGCGCGGCGGGCTGCGGATGCGGGCCGAGCGGGGCCTGCGCAAGCACCTGGAGGAGTGCGCCAAGTGCCGGCTCGCCGCCGGTGAACTCGCCCACGTCAACGCCGGGATCCCGGCGCTGCTCCCGATCGCGGTCATCGGCTGGTTCGCCGCCGGGTACTCGCTCAAGGCCGCCGGGATCGTCGCCGGCGGGGCGGTGGGCGCGGCCGGTGCCGGTGCCGCCGCCGCGGCCACCGGCGGGTCCGGCTCCGCGGCGTCGGGCGGTGCCGCCGCCGAGGGGTTCGGCGCGCCCGCGAAGGCGGGAATCGCCGCCGCCGTGGCCGTCGCCGCGGCGGCCGGGCTCGTCTGGGCGATGGCCGGCGATCCGCAGCCCGTCGCCGCGCCCGCCCCGGCGCAGCCGGTCGTCACCCCCGTCGCCCCGCCCCCGCCGTCCGCGGAGCCCGCCCCGAAGCAGGCGCCGAAGCCGCCCCCGCCGCCCGCGCCGGAGCCGGAGCCCACCCCGCCGCCGGCGACACCGCCGCCGAAGCCGAAGCCCACACCCACACCCACGCCGAAGCCGAAGCCGGTGGTGAAGCCGTCCCCGAAGCCGACGCCGACACCCACGCCCACGCCGAAGCGGACGCCCACGCCGTCCCCGACGCCGACGCCCACCCCTGCCCCGACGACGCCCCCGCCGCCGTCCGCCCCCGCCCCGTACCAGGTCGACCAGCTGGACTACGAGGCGTTCGGCGACGGCAGCGGGCCGGAGGTCGTGCTGGAGGACGGCACGTGGCTGTGGCCGCGCCAGGGCATGTCGATCGGCGGCAGCACGTACGCGTACGGGGTGAGCGTGCACGCGCCCTCGTCGGTGCTCATCCGGCTGAACCGGCAGTGCACCGCCTACGACGCGCTCGTCGGCGTCGACGACCTGAGCGCGCCGCTCGGACCCGGCGGGGTCCGGTTCTCCGTGTACGGGGACGGGGAGCGGCTCTGGCGGTCGCCCGTGGTCCGGCCGGGCGATCCTGCCCTGCCGGTGCACGTCCCCCTCGACGGGCGCTCCACGCTGCGGCTGGTGGTGGAGGAGCACACGCCGTTCGGGAAGGCCGCCGTCGCCGACTGGGCCGAGTCGCGGATCACCTGCTCCTGACGGCTTCCCCGGCTCCCTCGGCGTACTGCTCCAGGAGGGCCAGGACGTCCTCGGGGGCGAGGCCGGAGCCGGCGGCGCGGGCGGTGGCGAGGCCGTCCTCGCCGAGCGCGGCCCGGCAGGCGTCGAGGACCGCCGCGGCCTCGCGCAGCTCGGGCACCGAGCGGGGTATCTCCCGCCGCCAGGTGTCGGTGGCGGCGGCCACGCGCGCGCAGAGGTCTGCTTCGCCGGCCCGGTGCAGAGCGTAGACCAGCCCCTCGGCGAGGCTGATGGTGATGAGGTCCGCGCAGTCGCCCTCGACGGCGGAGCGCAGCGCGGCGGCGGCGTCCGTGACGGCGGTCGGCCCCGCGCCCTCGAAGGCGGCGATCCGGGCGACGAAGCCCTCCACGGCGGCGGTGAAGTGCGCGGGCGGGGCGCCGGTGTGGGTGTGCGAGCCGGCCCGGGTGATCAGGGCACGCGCGCGTGCCGGGTCGTCGGCGTCGAGGGCGAGGACGGCGCGCAGGAAGTCGATGTAGGCGAGGGCGTCCTGGAGGCGGAGCCGCCCGGCCTCCCGGCCGGCCTCGTCGAGCTGCCGCTCGGCGGCGGCCGTGTCCCCGTCGCGGTAGGTCATGTCGGCGAGCCGGGCCAGGAGGAAGGGGGTCTCGGCGTGGGCGCCGACCTCGCGGGCGAGCCCGAGGGCCTCCTCGTACGCCTCCCTGGCCTCCGCGCGGCGGCCGCGCATGACGTGGGCCTCGGCGGCGGCGGAGGCGACCTGGGCGCCCATCCAGCGGTCGCCGGACCGGCGGGCGAGGGAGCGGAGTTCGGCGAGGTCCTCGTCGACGCCGTCCATGCCGCCCGACATGTCCACGATCATGTGGGTGCGGAACATCAGGCTGACGCCGGTCTCCCAGTCGCCGCCGTACCGGCGGCAGGTGTCGATGCCGGAGTCGAGGAGGGCGCGGACCGTGGCCGGCTCCTCGGTGAGGTACGCGGTGAACGGCCACAACAGGCCGGGGAAGCGGGCGGACTCCGGGCCGGGGTCCTTGCCGAAGGCGTCCCGGACGCGGCGGACGAGCGCGAGCGCGTCCTCGTCGTCGCGGAGGCCGCCGGTGTACATGTTCTCGTCCTCCATGGCGAGGAAGAACGACAGCATCCGCAGGTGCATGCGCGGCCAGTGGCGGGGGTCGGCCGGGTCGTCGGGGTCCTCGCCGAGGGCGAGGGCGCGCCGGGTCCAGGACAGGCCCTCCGAGCGGTAGTTCCGCAGCCACCAGAACCAGCCCGTGGCGAAGACCAGGCGGAGCCCGGCGGCCTCGTCGGGGTCCGTGACGAGGGTGCGGTGGAGGGCGGCCCGGACGTTGTCGAGGTCCCGTTCGAGCCGGTCGATCCAGGGGAGCTGGTCGGCGGACCTGAGCCGGGGTTCGGCCTCCTCCACCAGGGCCGTGAAGTGCGCGGTGTGGGCGGCCTCGGCGGCGGCGAGCAGGGCGGGGGTCTCGGCGGCGCGCTCGGCGGCGTACTCGTGGATGGTCTCCAGGAGGCGGTAGCGCATGGTGCCGTCGTCGGTGGGGGCGGCGACGACGAGGGACTTGTCCACGAGGGCGCCGAGGGTGGTGAGGGCGTCGGCGCCGGGGGGCGCGCCGGTGTGCGCGCGGTGGACGGCCTCGGCGGCCGGGAGGTCCCAGCCGCCGGTGAGGACGGAGACCTGGCGGAGCAGGGTGCGCTCGTCCGGGGCGAGCAGGTCCCAGGACCAGTCGACGACCGCGCGGAGGGTCTGCTGGCGGGGCAGCAGGGTGCGGGACCCGGAGCTGAGGAGGCGGAAGCGGTCGTCCAGGCGGTCGGCGATCTGGCGCGGGGTGAGCAGCCGCAGGCGGGCGGCGGCCAGTTCGATGGCGAGGGGGAGGCCGTCGAGCCGGCGGCAGATCTCGGCGACGGCTTCGGCGGTGCCGGCGCCCCGCGCGAGGTCCTCGTCGAAGCCGGGGCGGACGGCGCGGGCCCGCTCGGCGAAGAGGCGGTGCGCGGGGGCGGGCGGCAGCGGCTCGACCGGGCGGACGGTCTCGCCGGGGACGCCGAGGGGTTCGCGGCTGGTCGCGAGGACGCGGAGGCCGGGGCAGTGCGCGAGGAGCGTCTCGGCGAGGGCGGCCGCGGCGCCGACGACGTGCTCGCAGTTGTCGAGGACGAGGAGCAGGCCGGGGTGGTGGGCGAGGTGCTCGACCAGGTGGGCGGTGGGGTCGTCCTGGAGCGGGACGCCGTCGCGGGTGATGAGGTTGATCTCGCGGAGGCGGAGCGCGGAGAGGACGGCGCCGGGGACCGCCCCCGGGTCGTCGAGCGGGGCGAGTTCGGCGATCCACGCGTGGGGGCCCGCGACCTGCCGGGCGGCCTCCTCGGCGAGCCGGGTCTTCCCCGAGCCGCCGGGCCCGGTGAGCGTGACGAGCCGGGAGCGGGCGAGGTCCTCGCGGAGCGCGGCGAGTTCGGGCTCGCGGCCGACGAAGGAGGTGAGGCGGGGGCGGATGTTGCCGCCCCCGGGCACGGACGGGGCGGGTTTCCGCTCCGCCGGAGCGGGAGTCGGGGCGGAGGCCGGGGCGAGGGCCGGGGCCGGTCCCGGCGCCGGGGCCGGGGCGAGGAGCTCCCGGTGGAGGGCGGTCAGTTCGGGGCCGGGGTCGGTGCCGAGGGTGTCCGCGAGGGTGCGGCGGGCCGTCTCGTACGCGGCGAGCGCGTCGGCCGGGCGGCCCTCGGCGCGCAGGGCGCGGACGAGCTGGGCGTGGAAGCCCTCGTCGTACGGGTACGCGGCGGTGAGCCCGGTCAGCTCCGGCACGAGTCCGTCGACGGCGCCGCGCCGCAGGTCGGCCTCGACGCGCCGGCGCAGGGCGGCGAGGCGCTGCGCCTCCGGGCGCAGGCCCAGCGGCTCGGGCAGGTCGGCGAGGGCGGGGCCGCGGAAGAGCCTCAGGGCGCCCCGCAGCAGGGCGGCGGCCGTCTCGGGGTCGCCGGCGTCGAGGCGGGCGGCGGCGTCGGCGGCGCGGCGCTCGAACACGTACAGGTCGACGTCCTCCGGCCCGGCGGCGAGCCGGTACCCGGGCCCGGGGGTGGCGGCGACGGCGTCCCGGCCGAGGACCCTGCGCAGGCGGCCGACGAGGGCCTGGAGGGCGGCGGGCGCGTCGAGCGGCGGCTCGTCCCCGTACACGTCGTCGACGAGCTCCCCCACGGGCACGGCCCGTCCGCCGCGCAGCGCGAGCGCGGCGAGCAGCCCGCGCAGCCGGGCGCCGCCGAGGGGCAGGGGCGCGCCGTCGGGGCCGAGGGCCTCGGTGGTGCCGAGGATGAGATACCGCACCGGCCCATTCTCACCGCCGGGTACGGCGAACGCCTCGGGGTTTCCCCTGACTGTGGACAAAGGCGCCGGCTGTGGACGGAGGCGCCGGCCGGGTGACGCAGGCGTCGGCCGTGACGAAGCCGCGTGACGAAGGCGTCGGCCGGAGACAGAGGCGCCGGGGGCAGAGGCGGGCGGCTTCCGGGCGGTTCCGGCGGGGTCATCGCGCGGGCAGCGACCTCGACGCCGGGATCAGGGGGCCCTGGACCGCGCGGGGGGCGCGGGGGGTGGCCGTGTCGGTCCAGCAGGAGCCGCGGCGGGCGAGGAGGCGGCGGAGCCAGAGTTCGGTGGAGACCAGGTCGGCGAGGCCGTCGAGGGGGACGCGGGCACCGTCGGCGGCGGAGCGCAGGGCCTCGCGGACGGTGCCGGCCTCGATGAGGCCCGCGTCGGCGAGGAGGGGGGCGTCGAAGAGCGCGAGGAGGCCGGGGAGGGCGGCCCGCAGGCCCGCGCGGGCGGTGCCGGCGGGGACCGCCGGATAGGGGGCGCCCCAGCCGGGCGGCAGGTCGCGGATGCCGGTGTCGGCGAGGACGGTGCGCAGGACGCCGGCCCGGGCGTCGGGCTGGACGCGGAGCGCTTCGGGGAGGTCCCGGCAGGCGCGGACGACCTGGTTGTCGAGGAAGGGGGCGTGCAGCCGCTGGCCGCGGATCTCGGCGGCCTGTTCCAGCACCCGGTGGTCGGCGGCGGCGCGGGCGAGGACGGCACGCGCGCGTGCCTCGCCGGGGCGCTGCACGGACGGCGGCAGGGTGGCCGCCCGGCCCAGGCGGAACGACACCTCGGCCAGCGCCTCGCCGGTCAGCCAGCGGGCCGCCGGTCCCGGCCGGGCCCAGGCGAGGGCGGAGAGCGAGGCCGCGAGGGGGCCGTGGGCGTAGGAGGGGTCGCGGTTGGCGTCGAGGACGTGCCGGGCGGCGGTCTCCAGGCCGGTCCGGTAGGGGGTGCGGGCGAGCCTGCGGGCCGCGCGGTAGACGGTGACCGGCACCAGGAAGGCGCCCGCCGAGGGGCCGCTCGCGCGGGCGAGGGCGGTCACCGGGCGGACCAGGGAGCGGCGCCTGCGGTCCATCAGGAGGTCGGCGAGGCGCGCCGGGTGGGCGTCCAGGACCTGTTTGGCGCCCAGTCCGGTGAAGTGGTCGGCGCTGCCGCCGGAGAGCCGTCTGCGGTGCCGTTCGGCGGTGACCAGGGAGGGGCCCGGTTCGTCGGTGAGCGGCCCGTCCAGGGCGGCGTACGGCAGGGCCTCCTCGCCCGCGGTGACGACCACGTGGCGCAGCCGGGGGTCCGAGGCCAGCTCCCGGGCCCGCTCCAGTTCGGCGGCGCGGCCCGGGCCCGGCTTGTTCGCCAGGTCGCTGAAGGTGACGGCGAGGAGCCGCTCCCCCGCGTCGGCGCCGTGGCCGAGGATCGTGCCGGGGACGCCGGGCAGTCCGGCGGCGAGCAGGGCCAGGGTGGCGGAGGCGCTGCCGCCGGACAGGTCGGCGCCGATGCCGGGCACGGGGCCGGTGCCGCGGGCGGCGCGGCGGTCCGCGGGTCCCATGCCGGGGACCGGTCCGGGGTCCGGCGGGGGCGCGTCGGGGGCGTGCCGGGGGGCGGTGAGCCGGGCCCGCACGGACTCCACGAGCGCGTCCCTGACGGCTTCGACGGCCTGCCTCGGGTCGGCCTGCGGGGCGGCGACGGCGAGCGAGGCGACCGTCTCGTACCCGGCGATCTCGCGGGAGCCCTCACGCAGGACGAGGGCGTGGCCGGGCGGGACCCGCCGGACGCCCTCGTAGGGGGTCGAGTCGCGCAGCGCCTCAGGGGACTCGGGGCAGGCGAGCAGGGCGGCGAGGTGGCCGATGTCGAGCTGGGCCTCGACCAGGTCGGCGAGCGGGAGGGCGGCGGTGGCGTAGGCGGTGCCGCCCTCCCAGGGGGTGTGGAAGACGGGCCGGGCGCCCGCGAGGTCGCCGGTGACGGTGACCCGGCGGCCGGCCTTCACGACGGCGGTGTAGCTGCCGGGCCAGGCGGTGAGGTGGCGCAGGGCGCCGCCGCGCGCGGTGACGAGGCCGCGGCGGAGTTCGTCGTCGCCCGCGGCGCAGCAGCCGAGGACGGCGAGCCGGGTGCCGTCGTCGAGACCGACCACCCGGACCTCGTCCGGGCGCCAGTCGCCGACGGCCCACAGCGGGTCGGGATCGCCCCAGAGGAGCTGTGCGCCCACCGGCTGCACCGTGCGCCCCCCGACGTGCCCGCCGGTCCCGGCGTACGGGCCGACCCTGGGCGGGGTTCCGGAGCCGTACGCGCCGCTCGCCGCGGCGGCGGGCGCTCCGGCGGTCGTGGCGTACCCCGCGGCGACACTGCTCCAGCCCACCAGCCATCGCATCGGCGCCTCCACGTCCGTTTCGGTGGGGACATGCTGCCATGACAACGGCGCACGGGGCGGGGTGCGGGGGCACGCGCGTGAAAGCCGAATGCGCCCCTGGCATGGGCCCGTTGGCCGGGTGGTGGCGTCCGCCGGACGGACGGGTTGCGGACCGGCGGCGGGCGGGGGCGGGCCGGCGAAGGGGTCCGGGCGGGGCGGCGAGGGGGGCCGGGCAAGGCGGCGAGGGGATCCGGGCAAGGCGGCGAGGGGATCCGGGCGGGGCGCTTTAGGCCGAATCTCGCCCCCGGAAGGATGTTTGATTTTCCGTCAGCCGCAGAAGGGGGCCGCCAGAGGCGTTCCGTCCGGGGGTGTCGGGCGGTGCCGGCGCGTCCCGGCGGGCCCGGTCCCGTGCCGGTGTCCGGCAGTCCGGGAGGCGACCCGCCCCCCGGCGCCGTCCGCCGCCCGCGGGGAATGGAGCGGCGGTGTCCCCCGGCCCACCGGTGCGGGACGGGGAACCCGAGGGGGTTCCGCCTCCCGGCCGGACGGGCCGACCCACGCAGGTCCCATGCAAGCGTCCGGGGTCCGGGGCGGCGAGAGCGCACGGCCGGGCGCACGGCCGCGCGGCCGGAGCACGCTCCGGCGCCCGAGCCCCGCGGTGGGCTGGTCACACAACAATCTCGCCATACGGAACTCCGCCCCTTAACGGTGGGGATGCGGAGAACTACGCTTTGTTTACGAATGCCGCCCGCCTATGCCCGGCGTCGCGGCGGCCGTCTGGATGTCGAGGGGTGGCGTCATGTCCAGGGAGCAACGCGGGCCGAACGAGAAGCTCGGCGCCGTTCTCGCCCTCGCGGGAATCAGCAACGCCGGCCTCGCCCGGCGCGTCAACGACCTCGGCGCACAGCGCGGTCTGACGCTTCGTTACGACAAGACCTCGGTGGCCCGCTGGGTCTCCAAGGGGATGGTGCCGCAGGGCGCCGCGCCGCACCTGATCGCCGCCGCGATCGGGCAGAAGCTGGGCCGGCCCGTGCCGCTGCACGAGATCGGCCTCGCGGACGCCGATCCGGCGCCCGAGGTGGGCCTCGCCTTCCCCCGGGACGTCGGGGAGGCGGTCCGCGCCGCCACCGACCTCTACCGGCTGGACCTCGCGGGGCGGCGGGCCGGCGGGGGCGGGATCTGGCAGTCGCTCGCCGGGTCCTTCTCGGTCAGCGCCTACGCGACCCCGGCCTCCCGGTGGCTGATCACGCCCGCCGACCCGTCGGTGGAGCGGGAGGCGAGCCGGCCGGGCGGCGGGTCCGGTCCCGGGGAGCACGCGCGCGTGGGGCACAGCGACGTCGCCAAGCTCCGCGAGGCCGCCGAGGACGCGCGCAAGTGGGACTCCAAGTACGGCGGCGGGGACTGGCGTTCCTCGATGGTGCCCGAGTGCCTGCGGGTGGACGCGGCGCCGCTGCTGCTCGGCTCGTACTCGGACGAGGTCGGCCGGGCCCTCTTCGGGGCGACCGCCGAACTGACCCGGCTGGCCGGGTGGATGGCCTTTGACACCGGGCAGCAGGAGGCCGCCCAGCGCTACTACATCCAGGCGCTGCGGCTCGCCCGGGCCGCCGCCGACGTGCCGCTCGGCGGCTACGTCCTCGCCTCCATGTCGCTCCAGGCGACCTACCGGGGCTTCGCCGACGAGGGCGTGGACCTGGCGCAGGCCGCCCTGGAGCGGAACCGGGGGCTCGCCACCGCCCGCACCATGTCCTTCTTCCGGCTCGTCGAGGCCAGGGCGCACGCCAAGGCCGGCGACGGCCCGGCCGCGGCGGGCGCCCTGAAGTCCGCCGAGGGGTGGCTGGAGCGGTCCCGGGAGGGCGACGCCGACCCGACGTGGCTGGGCTTCTACTCGTACGACCGGTTCTGCGCGGACGCCGCCGAGTGCTACCGGGACCTGCGGCTGCCGGGCGAGGTGCGGCGCTTCACCGAGCAGGCGCTGTCCCGGCCGACGGAGGAGTTCGTCCGCTCGCACGGGCTGCGGCTGATCGTCTCGGCCGTCGCCGAGCTGGAGTCCGGGAACCTCGACGCGGCCTGCGCGGCGGGCACGCGCGCGGTGGAGGTCGCGGGCAGGATCTCCTCCGCGCGGACCACCGAGTACGTACGGGACCTGCTGCACCGCCTGGAGCCGTACGGGCACGAGCCCCGGGTCCGGGAGCTGCGGGAGCGGGCCCGACCGCTCCTGGTCGCCCCGGCGTGACCGGCGCGCGCCCGGCGCCCGGCGGGGTGCGCGGCGGCGCGCGAAAGCGTGACGCGCATCCCACGACGTGGGCGTTTAAGGGGGATGTCAGTGGGCCAGTGCACTATCGAGGGTGGGAGGTGGCGCTGTGTTCGACTGTGACGTGCTGGTGATCGGGGGCGGGATCGTCGGTCTGTCGACGGCGTACGCGCTCCAGCGGGCCGCTCCGGGCACCCGGGTCGCCGTGCTGGAGAAGGAGGAGGGCCCGGCCCGCCACCAGACCGGCCGCAACAGCGGGGTCATCCACAGCGGGATCTACTACCGGCCGGGCTCCCTGAAGGCGCGGTTCGCCGTCGAGGGCGCGGCCGAGATGGTCAAGTTCTGCTCGGAGTGGGACATTTCGCACGAGGTGACGGGGAAGCTCGTCGTCGCCACCGAGCGCGAGGAGCTGCCCCGGCTGCACGCCCTGGTCCAGCGCGCCCGGGAGAACGGCATCCCGGTGCGCGAGCTGGGCCCCTCGCAGATCAGCGCGTACGAGCCCCGGGTGCGGGGCCTCGCGGCCATCCACGTCGGCACCACCGGCATCGTCGACTACAAGGCGGTCGCACGGCGGCTCGCCGACTCCTCCGGCGCCGAGATCCTGTACGGGGCGGAGGTCGAGGCCGTG
The DNA here is from genome assembly GCF_014654895.1 of Streptomyces filamentosus. GTDB lineage: Bacteria > Actinomycetota > Actinomycetes > Streptomycetales > Streptomycetaceae > Streptomyces > Streptomyces filamentosus. Next base: position 2,472,731 of record NZ_BNBE01000001.1, read on the forward strand.
GACCGGCGCCCGTGGGGCGTCGCCGTGCGGACCGCCGACCAGCGGATCGTGCGCGGCAAGGTGCTGGTCAACTGCGCGGGGCTGCACTGCGACCGGGTCGCCCGGCTCGCGGGCGACGACCCGGGCATGCGGATCGTCCCCTTCCGCGGCGAGTACTACGAGCTGGCCGACCCCTCGCTGGTCCGGGGCCTGGTCTATCCGGTGCCCGACCCGGCCTTCCCCTTCCTCGGGGTGCACCTCACCCGGGGCATCGACGGCGGCGTCCACATCGGGCCGAACGCGGTCCCGGCGCTGGCCCGCGAGGGCTACGACTGGGGGGTCGTCCAGCCGCGCGAGCTGGCCGGCACGCTCGCGTGGCCCGGCTCCTGGGCCATCGCCCGCCGGCATTGGCGGTACGGCGCGGGCGAGCTGCGCCGCTCCCTGTCGAAGCGGGCCTTCACGGAGGCGGTGCGGCGGCTGCTGCCCGGCGTGGAGGAGTCCGACCTGCTGCCGACGGCGGCGGGCGTGCGGGCGCAGGCGGTGCTGCGGGACGGGACGCTGGCGGACGACTTCCTCATCCGGGAGGCGCCCCGCACGGTCCACGTCCTCAACGCCCCCTCGCCCGCGGCGACCGCGTCCCTCCCTATCGGCCGCGAGATCGCCCGCCGGGCGCTGGCCCTGCTGTAGGGCCTTCCGGGCCGTGCCCCGCGGGGCACCCGGGCGCGGTGCCGCGCCCGGACGGCATGGGCGGCGCGGCGGCCGGGGCCCGTACCATGGACGGCATTGTGTCTGAGCGCCATGAGAACCCCACCGAGCCCGTCGCCCGCCGCGGCAGCCGCATGTTCGCACCCGGCGAGGGCCCCTCGCCCGATCCCGCCGGTGCGCACTTCGAGCGGCGGATCCGGAGCTTCCAGCCGCGCCGCAGCCGGGTGACGGCCGGGCAGGCCGAGGCGATGCTGAAGCGGTGGCCGGACTGGGGCCTGGACATCGACGGCAAGCGGGTGCTCGACCTGCGGGAGATGTTCGGCGGGCTGCCCGTCGTCCTGGAGATCGGCTTCGGGATGGGCGAGGCGACCGCGCAGATGGCCGCCGCCGACCCCGGCACCGGCATCCTCGCCGTCGACGTGCACACCCCCGGCCAGGGCAACCTCCTCGGCCTCGCCGACCGGAACAGGCTGTCCAACGTCCGGGTCGCCAACGGCGACGCGATCATCCTGCTGCGCGAGATGCTCGACCCGGCCGCCCTCGACGGCTGCCGCGTCTACTTCCCCGACCCGTGGCCGAAGAAGCGGCACCACAAGCGGCGGCTGATCCAGCCCGAGTTCCTGACCCTGCTCGCGACCCGGCTGAAGCCGGGCGGGGTGCTGCACTGCGCCACGGACTGGGAGCCGTACGCGGAGCAGATGCTGGAGGTGCTGTCCGCGCACCCCGACTTCGAGAACACCGCTCCCGACGGCGGCTACGCCCCGCGCCCCGACTTCCGGCCGCTGACCCGCTTCGAGGGCCAGGGCCTGGACAAGGGACACGTCGTGCACGACCTGCTCTTCCGCCGGAAGTAGGACCCGCCGGGCCCTCCCCCGCCGAACCCCCTCCCGGCGGATCTGTGGACGGAGGCCACCCTGTGGACAAGTCCGTCGCCGCTGTCGGCGGCGCTCGCTAGGGTCGAGGCGTGTCACAACCCCTGCCGCCGCCCGACCCGTCCGCGCCGCCCGTGCCGCCGACGGCGGCCCCCGTGCTGCCGTCGCAGGCCGGACCGCCCGCACCCGAGCCACCGGCCCCGGCGGCCGGCGCACCCGGGACCCCCGCGCCGGGTCCCCACGCGCCCGCCCCCCACGTGCCCGAGCCCCGCGCGCCCGAGGCACCGAACCCCGAGACCCCGAACCCCGGCACCCACGGCCCGGGGCTCCTCGCCGGCGGGACCCACGACCCCGGGACCCACGTCCCCGGGATCCACGACCCCGGGATCCACGACCCCGGGATCCACGTCCCCGCGCGGGACGGGGACGAGCCGTCGTTCGCCGTGGCCGCCGACCGGAGCCAGTGGCGGTACCGGCCCCGGCGGGCCTTCTGGCGGAGCCGGATCGTGCGGGCCGTCGCCCTGGTCACGCTGCTCACCCTCTGCGCCCTGGTGATCCTGGCGCTGGTGCGGGAGCAGACCGGCACGGAGGGCTTCCTCGTCGGCCTCGGCCTCGCGGTGCTGCCCGTGCCGCTGCTGATGGCGGCCTTCCGCTGGCTCGACCGGGTCGAGCCGGGCCCGTGGAAGAACCTGCTGTTCGCCTTCGCGTGGGGGGCGTTCGCCGCCGCCCTGGTCGCGATCCTGGCGAACTCCTTCGCCGTCCGCTGGATCGCCACCGCGACCGCCGACCCGGGCGCCGCCGACGACCTCGGCGCCACCGTCATCGCCCCGGTGGTGGAGGAGTCCGCGAAGGCCGCCGCGATCCTGCTGCTCTTCCTCTTCCGGCGGCGGGACTTCCGGAGCCTGGTCGACGGCGTGGTGATCGCCGGGTTCACCGCGACCGGCTTCGCGTTCACCGAGAACATCCTCTACCTCGGCAACGCCTTCGGGGAGGACCAGGACCTCGGCGACGGCGGCATCGGCGCCGTCACCGCCGGGACCTTCTTCGTGCGGGTGGTGATGTCGCCGTTCGCGCACCCGCTCTTCACCGTGCTCACCGGCATCGGCTTCGGGCTGGCCGCGCTCGCCCCGCGCGGCAGGGTGCGCAGACCCCGGAAGGTGCTGCTGCCGCTCGCCGGGCTGCTGCTCGCGATGGGCGTCCACGCACTGTGGAACGGCTCGGCGACCTTCGGCGGCGCGCTCGCCTTCTACGCCGTGTACGGGGTCTTCATGGTCCCGGCCTTCGGGCTGCTGACCTGGCTTGCCGTGTGGAGCCGGCAGAAGGAGCTGCGGACGATCGCCGGGGTGCTGCCGGCGTACGCGGCGGCCGGCTGGCTCTCCCCGGAGGAGCCGCTGGCGCTCTCCTCGATGCGGGCCCGCCGCACCGCGCGGAAGGCCGCGTCCGCCAGGTACGGGAGGGCGGGGGCGCGGACGGTCGGCGAGTACGAGTCCTTCGCCACCACCCTGGCGTTCCTGCGCGAGCGGGCCCGCCGGGGCACGGTCCCGGTGCCGGACTTCGCCGCCCGCGAGCAGGAGCTGCTGCACCACCTGTGGGAGCGCCGGGCGACGGCCTCGCCCGCGCTGTCGTACGCGGCGCGGGCCACCGGCCGGGTGTGGGTGCCGCCGCAGTACCTCGACTACGGCGGCTACAACCCCTACAAGGGCTAGCCCTCGGTCGTCCCGGAGCCGGTCGTCCCGGACGCGGCCGTCAGGCGGGCCAGTTCGTCCGCCGTCAGGGTCAGGTCCGCGACCGCGACGAGGGCGGGCAGCTGCTCGACCGTGCGGGCCGAGGCGATCGGGGCGGCGACGGTGGGGCGGGAGGCGAGCCAGGCGAGGGCGACGGTCGCGGGCTCGGCGCCGTGGGCCTCGGCGACCTCGTCGAGGGCGGTGAGGACGGCCCGGCCGCGCGCGGTCTCCGCGTGGGCGGAGGCGCTGCGGGCGCGGACGCTCTCGACGGTCCGGCCGGGCCGGTACTTGCCGGTGAGGAAGCCGGACGCGAGGCCGAAGTACGGGACGGCGGCGAGGCCCGCCCCGGCGACGACGTCGAGGAGCGGGCCCTCGTACTTCTCGCGCGCGACGAGGTTGTACTCGGGCTGGAGCGCCACGTACCGGGCGAGGCCCTCGGCCTCGGCGAAGTCGAGGGAGGCCCGCAGCCGCTCGGGGGAGATGTTGGAGGCGGCGACGGCCCGGACCTTGCCCTCCTTCACGAGCTGGTCGAGGGCGGTGACGATCTCCTCGACCGGCACCGACTCGTCGTCGAAGTGCGTGTAGTAGAGGTCGATGTGGTCGGTGCCGAGGCGGCGCAGGGACTCCTCCGCGCCGGCCTTGATGGTGGGGGCGGCCAGGCCCTTGAGGCGGGAGTGGTGGCCGACCTTGGTGGCGACGACGACGTCGGAGCGGTTGCCGCGCGAGGCCATCCAGCGGCCGATGATCGTCTCGGACTCGCCGCCCTCGTTGCCCTCGACCCACTCGGAGTAGACGTCGGCGGTGTCCAGGAAGTTGCCGCCGGCGGCGGCGTAGGCGTCGAGGACGGCGAAGGACTGCCGCTCGTCGGCGCTCCAGCCGAAGACGTTGCCGCCGAGGGCGAGGGGGAAGACGCGCAGGTCGGAGGTGCCCAGCGGGCGCAGAGGTGAGCTCATGGAAGAGGTCAACTCCGTGCGCCGCCGGGCGTATTCCGGTCGGGGAGCCTGAACCCCGGCCGGAACGCTCGCGGCCCGGGGGTCAGACCGTCAGGCCCTTGGACCGCAGCCACTCGGCGGGGTCGATGCCCGAGCCGTCGGGGGTGTGGACCTCCATGTGGAGGTGGGGTCCGGTCACGTTGCCGGTGGCGCCGACGCGGCCGATGGTCTCGCCGGTGGCGACGGTCTGGTCGGCGGCGACGGTCATGGAGGAGAGGTGGCAGTACCAGACCTCGGTGCCGTCCTCCAGCTCCAGGACGACCCGGTAGCCGTACGAGCCGGAGTAGGTGGCCGACTTGATCGTGCCGCCGTGCACCGCCTTGAGCGGGGTGCCGGTGGGCGCGGCGAAGTCGAGGCCGGTGTGGTAGCCGGAGGACCACATCGAGCCGGACTGCATGTAGGTGGAGGTGAGCGTGTAGGAGGAGAGCGGCATGGAGTAGCTGGCGGCCAGCTTGGCGAGCCGCTCGGCCTCCGCCTTCTCGGCGGCGATGCGCTCGGCCTCGGCCTTCTCGGCGGCGAGCCGCTCGGCCTCCGCCTTGGCCTTGGCGACGGCCTCGGCCTTCGCGACGGCGTCCGCCTCGGCCTTGGCCTGGGCGGCGGCCTCCACGGCCTTCTCGGCGGCGGCCTTCTCGGCGGCCTCCTTCTCGGCGTCGACGGCGGCCTGCTGCTGCTGTTCGGCCTGCTGGAGGATGCGGGCGCGCAGGGCCTCGCCGGCATCGGCGGCGGCGACGGTGCGCTCCGCCTCGGCGGCGGTGGCGGTGTCGGCCGGGGCGGCGTACGTGAGGGAGGTCAGCGGCTTCGCGGCCGTGCCGCCCGCGGCTGCCGGGGCGGAGCCACGCGCCTCGGCGGGCCCGTCCTCGTCGTCGGCCAGGAGGGCGCCGACGCCCGGGAGGTCCTTGGCGTCCGGCAGGCCCAGGTCGGGGAGGTCCGGCAGCGAGATCGCGACCGGGGGCTTGTCCTGCGCGGTGGCGAGGCCGCCCGCGCCGACGGCGGCGATGACGCCGACGCCGAGGACGGTGGAGGAGCGGGCGAAGTTGGAGCGCTGCTTCACGACGCGGTGGCGGCCGCCGGAGCGGCTCTCGGCGCGCAGGGAGCCCTCGGTCGGGTTCCACTCCCCGGGGGCGGGGGTGAAGGAGGCGGTTTCGTACGCGCCCGGTGCGGAGCCCGCCGGGTCGTCCGCGCCGGCGGCACCCCGGCCGCCGAAGGGGTCGAAGGGGGCTTCGGGTACGGGGGTGTTGGACGCCACGGAGGCGCGCTCCTTTCCTTCCTTCTCGCCTACCGGGTTAGCTGACGGGTTCGGAGCAGGAAGGTCTCCTACGGGCGTGTTCGCACGGGGGCGTGCGAGGGGCCCGATTCACCCCAAGGGATGGTTCCCCGGTTCCCTTTCGGGATTCGGCACATGCGCGCGGAGCCGCCTCTTGCGACGGCTGGGACGACCGCGCTGCGTTATCGAACGTTAATAGACACGGCGGCCCGATTCCAAGCCGTTCCCCTTGATCATTCATTGAAATGGAAGGGAATCGCCCGACTTGAGTCCCCTTCAGCATCACCCGGGCAAACCCCCGCGATCTGACGTTATGTCAATTGTTATCGCTGTGACACCTCGTGACCACGGACGGTGACGGGGCGTCCTCAGGGGTGGCCGGGCCCGGGCGGCACCACCGGCATCGTCCGCCGCCGCTCGGGCGCCCCGGCCGCCGGCCGGCTGAGCGCGAGCAGCGCCATGTCGTCCGTCGCGCCGCCGCCGGTGTGCCGCCGCACGTCGTCCACGAGCGCGTCCAGCAGCTCCTCCGGTCCGGGGAAGACCGCCCCCGCGAGCCGGGCCGCCGGGTCGTAGAAGACGCCGTGCGCGTCCCGCGCCTCCGACAGGCCGTCCGTGTGGAAGAGCAGGGTGGCGCCCGGCGGGTACGTCCGCTCGTCGGCCCGGTCCGGCCAGACGGACAGCTCCCCCATGCCGAGCGGCAGCGCCGGTTCGGTCGGATCGACCTGCTCCAGGCGCCCGTCCCCGTACAGCAGCAGCAGCGGCGGATGGCCCCGGTTCACGAGCCGGACCCGGCCGCCGCCGTGCGGGACCTCGGCGAGCACCGCCGTGGTGAACCCCTCGAAGGCGTCGAGCCCCTCGCGCCGGGCGCCCTCCCGGGTGAGGGCCCGGTCCAGGCGCCGCGCCACCCCCTCCAGGGTCTCCTCCTGCTCGGCCGCCTCCCGGAAGGCTCCGATGACGACGGCCACCGCCTCCACCGCGTCCATGCCCTTGCCCCGGACGTCCCCGACCACCAGCCGCACCCCGTGCGGGGTGTCCTGCACGGCGAACAGGTCGCCGCCGATGAAGGCGTCCGCCTGCGCCGCCTCGTACCGGGCCGCGCACTGGAGTCCGGCGATCCGCTCCGCGGGCATGGGCAGCACCGCCCGCTGCGCCGCCTCCGCGATCACCCGCGCCGACGCGAGCCGCTCCCCGCTGCGCCGCACCACCAGGTTGATCAGCATCGCCAGCGCGGAGACGGTCACCACGGTCAGCGTCTCGGTCAGCGAGGGCACGTCGGAGAGCGTGTGGTTGTACGCGTGCAGCCCGACCGAGGCCAGGACCGCCGCGATCCCGGTCAGCAGGGTGGTGAGCCGGGAGAAGAACGGGGCGGCGATCAGCGGGGCGGCGGAGAAGAGCGGCGAGGCGGTGTACGCGGCGGGCGTGGCCAGGTCGAACACCACCCCGCCCCCGATGATCAGCGGCGGCAGCGCCCGCAGGAACCTCCGGGCGACGCCGTACGGCACGGGCGGGCCCTGGACGCCGTTCCCGCCCGTGCCGTACGGCGCCCGGTGCGCGCCGGACCCGGCGGCGCGGCGTGTGCCCCGCCGCCCGTCGCCCGCCGCTCCCCGAGGGTGCGCCACCTGAACTCCTGACCGTTCCCCGCGGCCCCGGGCCCGGACCCGCGCCGCACGCCCCTCCAGGGTCGCCGCACCGGCGGCGGCGGGCGACCCGGGTGGCCCGATCGGCGGAGGGGCGCGGGGAACGGCCGCGCCACGCGCGCGTGGCGCGGGACGACGGAGGCGCACCCCGGCCGTGCGGCCCCGCTAGCCGGTCCGCAGCCGCCCGCCCCGGCCCAGCAGCGCGACCGCCGCCGCGCAGCCGAGGCCCACGGCGCACAGGGCGAGCCAGGGCGCGGCCGTCCAGCCGGTGACGTCGAGCAGCACGCCGGTGCCCAGGTTCCCCAGGGTGATGCCGATCCCGCACACCGTGTTGTAGAGCCCGTAGTGGGTGGCGACCCAGCGGCCCCGGGAGAGGGCGACGACGGTGTCCATCTCGTACGGGTAGAGCACCGCGTTCGCCACCGCGAGGACCGCCGCGCACAGCAGCAGCGCCGGGGCGCCCCGGCCGAGCAGGGCGGGCAGCAGGAAGGCGCCGCCCATCAGCGCGAGGCCGAGGACGAGGCTCCGCTCGCGGGAGAGCCGGGCCGCGCACCAGGCGGTGATCCGCAGCTGCCCGGCGAGCGCGACGAGCGCGGAGACGACGAAGAGCGCGGTCGTCGTGCCCGTGCCGCCGGCCGCGAGCGGCAGCGCCAGGTAGACCTGGAAGGACAGCACGTAGGAGCCGGTCATGGCGAGCGAGAAGAGCCAGAAGACGCGGTTGCCGAGGACGGTGCGGAACTGTCCCCGGGCCCCGGCCTCCTTCGGCGCGGGCCGGCCGCCGCCCGCCGAGACGGGCAGGTGCCGCAGCTGCACCAGGGTCAGGCCCAGGAAGAGCAGGGCCGCGACGACGCAGGTCAGCCGGAACGACACCCCGGTGAGCGCCACCCCGATCAGCGGGCCGAGCAGGATGCCCGCCTGGTAGTGGGCGTTGAACACCGCGAACGCCTCCACCCGGCGCTCCTCCCCCGCCTCCGCCGCCAGGCAGGCCCGCACGGCCGGGTTGAAGAGCGCGCCGGCGAGGCCGGTGGCGAGCGAGGCGGCGATCAGGAAGGACAGCGACTGGGCGAAGGCGAGCGCGCCGAAGCCGACGGTCCGCAGGGCGCAGCCGGCGACGATGAGCGGCTTGAAGCCGAGCCGGTCGGCGAGCGCGCCGCCGACGAGGAACATGCCCTGCTGGGAGAGGTTCCGGACGCCGAGGACGAGCCCGACCGCCCAGGCCGCCATGCCGAGCCCGTCGGCCAGGTGGGCGGCCAGGTAGGGCATCAGCATGTAGAAGCCGAGGTTGATGGTGAGCTGGTTGAGGAAGAGCAGCCGGACGGCCGGGTCGAAGGTGCGGCTGCGCTTCCAGATCCCGCCGCGTGCGGACGCGGCGGTGGTGGCCGTGGGGGTCAACGCGCCGCCCCCGCCTTCCGGTCCAGGACCCGGCGGGTCCAGCCCTCGACGCCCTCGGGGCCCTCGTAGGCGGCCGGTTCGTCCCGTACGGGTCCGTCGAGGAGGCCGTGGGCGGCGCAGTAGGCGTCGTTGAAGACGGTGTCGAAGTAGCGCTGCGGGCCGTCGGGGAAGACGGCCGCGACGCGGGTGCCGCGCGGTCGGGTGCGGGCCAGCCAGCCCGCGACGAGCGCGACGGCGCCGACGCTCCAGCCGCCGGTGGCGTACTGGCGGGCGGCGAGCCTGCGGGCCGAGCGGACGGCCTCGGCGGGGGCGACCCAGTGGACCTCGTCGAAGGCCGCGTGGTCGACGTTGGCGGGGTGGATGGAGGAGCCGAGGCCGCGCATCAGCCGCTCCCCGGCGGGCAGGCCGAAGACGGTGGAGCGGATGGAGTCGACGCCGACGAGCTCCAGGGCGGGGCTGCTGGTGGCGCGGAGCGCGCGGGCGATGCCGGCGGAGTGGCCGCCGGTGCCGACCGCGCAGACGAGGACGTCGATCCGGTCGAGCTGTCCGGAGAGTTCGGCGGCGAGCCCGGCGTAGGCGGCGGGGTTGTCGGGGTTGGCGTACTGGTCGGGCCACCAGGCCCCGTCGAGGAGGGCGAGGAGTTCGGCGACCCGGTCCTTGCGGGCCTGCTGCCAGCCGCCGTGCGGGTGGGGTTCGGTGACGACGTGGACGGTGGCGCCGTGGGCGACGAGCATCCGCTCGACGATCGGCTCCAGGCCGGGGTCGGTGACGACGTGCACGGGGTGGCCGTGGAGCACGCCGGCGAGGGCGAGGCCGAGGCCGAGGGTGCCGGAGGTCGACTCGACGATGGGGGCGCCGGGCCGCAGGTCGCCCCGGCGGCGGGCCTCCTCGACCATGTGGAGCGCGGGGCGGTCCTTGATGCCGCCGGCGTTGAAGCCTTCGAGCTTGGCCCAGTAGCCGTCGTCGGTCCACAGCACGGGGGTGTTGCCGACGGTGGGGTGCGGGCGCGGGGCCGGGTGCAGGGGCGCGGGCGCGTGCGGGGGCAGCGGGGTGTGTACGGGCAGGGGGGTGTGCGCGGGAGCGTGCATGGGTGCGGTCACGTCCTCGGGGTCCGGAGGGGGTGGGAAGGGGCCGGGCCGTCGCGGGGGGCGACGGGGGCGGCCCTCAGTTCCGGTCCACTCCGAGGGCGATGAGCAGGCGTCCGGGCTCGGGGCGGGGGCCCGCCCGGGTGCGCGGGTTCCTGAGCTCCGCCGCCGGGGGCAGCGGGGTGGTGCGTCCGGCGGTGACGGGCGTGCCGGGGCCCGGCGGGTCGAGCTGCGGGGTGGTGGCCGTCTGCGCGGGCGGCGGCAGCTCGGCGGCGTGCCCCTCGCCGTCCTGCCCGCAGCCGTGCGGGACGGCGCCGTGGGCGGGGCCCGCGAAGGCGGGGGCGAAGGCGACGCTGCCGGCGGGGCCGGTGGCCGCGTGGCCGGGCCCGGTGTGCCCGCCGTGGCCGGGGGCGCCGTGGCAGAGCCCCGCGAAGAGGGCGACGAGCGCGAGGAGGAGCAGGAGGACGGGCGCCCGTCCTCCTGCTCCTCCTCGCCGCCTCGTCACCGCTTCGTCACACATGGCGGTCATGACGTTACGTTCCGCGTTCGCGCCCGCGCAAAGAGGCGGGCACGGACGGGGAAGGTTTCGGACAGCGTTTACTTCGGGCGCGGGAGCCCCGCGCGGGGGCTACAGGTTCCGCTCGGCCCACACGGCCAGGGCGTCGCGCACCAGGACGGCGGTGCCCTCGCCGTGCTTGTCGTAGTTCCTGGCGAACCTGGGGTCGTCCACGTACATCTGTCCGAGTCCGATCAGGTACTCCTTGGTCGGGGTGGTGGTGGCGGACAGCCACGCGCACTGGCGGCGGGCCAGGTCCTGCACCTCGTCGCTGTCCGGCGCGAGGCCGGCCGCGGCCGCCGCGCCGAAGTCGCGGGCGATGCCGGCCTGCGTCTCCAGGAACTCCTTCTTCTCGGCCTCGCCGAGCGAGCGCCACCAGCGGTCGCCCCGCTCGTACGCGTCGCGGCCCCAGCGTTCGGTGACCTCGGCCTCGTAGCGCGTGTGGTCGAACCCGTCGAAGACTTCCTCGGCCATCAGTCGTTCTCCTCTCTCGGTCTTGTGGAGGGTGGTCCGGACGGCCTCGATCTGTCGCCCGATGCGCTCGCGCTCCTGCTGGAGGAGGGCCAGATGCGTGCGCAGGGCGGCCGAGGTGTCCCGCTGGCCTTCGAGGACCTCGGCGATGGCGGGCAGCGACAGCCCGAGCTCGCGCAGCAGAAGGATCCGCTGGAGCCGGACGAGCGCCGCCTCGTCGTAGTACCGGTAACCGTTCGTGCCGATCCGGCTCGGCTCCAGCAGCCCCAGCTCGCCGTAGTGGCGGAGCGTGCGGCTGGTGGTGCCGGCCTTCCTGGCGATCTCCTGGATCGACCACTCCATGACGGGAACGCTAGAACTTGACGTTGCGTAAAGGTCAAGCCGGCCGCGCGGGGCTGCGGGAGTGCTTCGGGAGTGCTCCGGGAACGCCGAAGGCCCGGATCGTCCTGAGACGATCCGGGCCTTCGGGCTACTGAGTAGCGGGGACAGGATTTGAACCTGCGACCTCTGGGTTATGAGCCCAGCGAGCTACCGAGCTGCTCCACCCCGCGTCGGTGAATATGACTCTACGGCATGGGTGGAGGAAAGCGAAATCCGATTCCTCAGCAGCCGCAGTCCTCGGCGTCGACCGGGGCCGTCAGCGGGTCGGCGGCCTGCTGCGCCGGGCCCTCCCAGGTCTCGTAGGCGAAGCCCTCGCGGGCCCAGTACTCGAAGCCGCCGAGCATCTCCTTCACCTGGAAGCCCAGCTCGGCGAGGGCGAGCGCGGCGCGGGTGGCGCCGTTGCAGCCGGGGCCCCAGCAGTAGGTGACGACCGGGACGGCCTTGTCGAGGATCCGCTCGGCCTGCTCGGGGATGAGGGCGGTGGGGAGGTGGACGGCGCCCGGGACGTGCCCCTGGTCCCAGGAGGCGGTCGAGCGGGTGTCGATCACCACGAAGCCGGGGTCGGCTCCGGTCTCGCGGGCGCCGGCCAGCACGGAGGCCACGTCGGAGACGTCCGCGTGGAAGGCGAGGCTCGCGGAGAAGTAGGCGGCCGCGGCGGCGGGGGAGGCGGGCGGGGTGCGCAGCACGGGGTTGACCTGGTGGCCTGTCGTCGTCATGGTGATCAATCTACGGACGAAGATCACCACGCTGAAGTGGTGTTCCACGGTGGCCGGGGGGGCCAGGCCGGGGAAATCCGGGCTCTTGCCCCCGGGCGGCGTGGATCTCACGGTGCGGGACCGGGAGGGCGCGCACGTTCTCGCTCCGCTGTCACATCCAGGGATTCTGATCCGTCATGCGGGCATGACGGGACGCGAAGGGGGAGATCGACGGATGGACGAGAGCAGGGCCGGGGGACCGGCCGCCGGCGCGGACACGGGTGCGGGTACGGGATCCGGTACGGGTACGGGCGCCGGCGCGGGTGCGGGATCCGGCGCGGGTACGGGCCCCGGCCCGGCTACGGGCCCCGGCGCGGGTGCGGGCGGGGGCGCGTACGGTGACGCGGACGCGCTGGCGCGCCGGTTCGACGCCGACCGGGGACACCTGCGGTCCGTCGCGTACCGCATGCTCGGCTCGGTCGGCGAGGCCGAGGACGCGGTGCAGGAGACGTGGTTCAAGCTCAGCCGCACCGACGTGAGCGGCGTCGCCAACCTCACCGGCTGGCTCACCACCGTCATCGGCCGGGTCTGCCTGGACATGCTGCGCTCGCGCGGCTCCCGGCGGGAGGACCCGCTGGACTTCCACGTCCCCGACCCGATCGTGCACGTCCCGGGGCCCGGCGACCCGGAGCACGTCGCCGAGCTGACCGAGTCGGTGGGCCTCGCGCTGCTCGTCGTCCTGGAGACGCTGTCACCGGCCGAACGGCTCGCCTTCGTGCTGCACGACATGTTCGCCGTGTCCTTCGACGAGATCGCACCGGTCGTGGACCGCACTCCGGCCGCGACCCGGCAGCTGGCGAGCCGGGCGCGCCGCCGCGTCCAGGACGCCGACCCGGGGCCCGGCCCCGACGCGCGGCGCCAGCGGGAGATCGCCGACGCCTTCCTCGCCGCCTCGCAGGGCGGCGACTTCGAGGGGCTGCTCGCCGTCCTCGACCCGGACGCGGTGCTGCGCGCGGACGGCGGCACGCTGCTCGCGGGCACCTCGCGGGTGGTCCGGGGCGCCGAGTCGATCATGCGGCAGGCCGTCATGTACGCGAGCTTCCGCAAGGCCTCGCTGTCGGTCCTCGTCAACGGCCGCCCGGCCGTCCTGTCGGTCGTCGGCGGGAAGGCGACCGCGCTCATGGCCTTCACCATCTCCGGCGACCGCATCGTCCAGCTCCACGTGCTGGCCGACCCGGACCGCATCGCCGCCCTCGGCATCCCGGAGGAGGCCCTGGCCCGCGCCGCGTACCCGGAGGACTGACCGGGGACGCCCCGGGGCGCCGGGCGCGGCGGCGTCAGGTGCGGCGGCGGGACTCCTCGTACGCCGCTCCGACCGCCGCGACCGCGTCGTCGATCCCGCCGAGGGGGAGGGAGCCGTAGCCGAGGAGGAGGGCGGGGCCGCCCAGGGGGCCGGGGGGCCCGCCGAAGCGGAACTCCCCGCCGCCCCGGACCAGGACCGAGCGGCGCCGCGCGCCCTCCACCACCGCCGCCTCGTCGGTGCCGGGCGGCAGCAGGGCGAAGCTGTGCAGGCCGGCCGCGCAGCCGACGAGCCGGGCATCGGGCAGCGAGCGGCGCACGGCGCCGGCCAGCGCCTCGCGGCGGGAGCGGTAGCGGGCGCGGACCCGGCGCAGGTGGCGGTCGAGGAGGCCGCTGCGCACGAGCTCCGCGAAGGCCAGCTGGGTGAGCGCGTCGGAGCCCAGGTCCTGCCGGGAGCGGGCCCGTTCCACCAGGGGGTACAGCCCCGGCGGGAGCGCCAGCCAGCCCAGGCGCAGTCCGGGCACCAGGACCTTGCTGGTGGTGCCCGCGTACACCACGCGGTCCGGGTCGCCCTCCTGGAGCGCGGCGGGCCGGTCGCGGTGGTCGAACCAGAACTCGCCGTCGTAGTCGTCCTCGACGATCCAGCCGTCCCTCTCCCGCGCCCAGTCGACGAGCCGGCGCCGCCGCTCCGGGGAGAGCACGACGCCGGTGGGGAACTGGTGGGCGGGCGTCACCAGGACCGCGCGGACGCCGGTGCGGTACAACTCCTCGACGTCCAGGCCCTCTTCGTCCACCGGTACCGGCACCGGCACCATCCCGGTCTCCTGGACGAAGAGGCGCTGCCCGTTGTGGCCCGGCGCCTCGACGGCGATCCGGTGGACGCCGAGGCGCTGGAGCGCCTGGGACAGCAGCGCGAGACCCTGCGCGAACCCGGCGGTGACCATCGTCCGGGCGGGTTCCGTGCGGACCGAGCGCACCCGGCCCAGATAGCCGGCGAGTTCGTTGCGCAGCTCCGGGACGCCGGCGACCGGCGGGTAGTCCAGGCCCTCCCGGCCGACGTCCCGCACCGCCTTCCCGTAGCAGTGGAGCCATTCCTCGCGGGGGAAGTTCGACAGGTTCGCGTTGCCGACCCGCAGGTCCCAGCGGGCCCCGGTGTCCCGGCGCTCCTCCAGCAGGCAGGCCCCGCCGTCCCCTTCGGGCAGGGTCCGGGCGACGCGGGTGCCCGAGCCGCGGACCGCCTCCAGATACCCCCCGGCGATCAGCTGCTCGTACGCCTCCACCACCACGCGCCGCGAGATCCCCAGGTCCAGGGCGAGCCGGCGGCTCGACGGCAGGCGCGCGCCCGGGTGCAGGACCCGGTCCTCCACGTGCGCCCTGATGGCGCCGCGGAGCTGCGCGGTGAGCGGTACGGACGATTCCCGGTCCACCTGGACCGAGAGGTCCCAGGCCATGTGCCCTGCTCCTTCCCCTCCTCGTCCCTCCCCGGTCCTTCCCTCCGCTCAGTCCGCCGCCGGGCGGGCGCGCAGCAGGGAGGCGCCGAGGGCGAGGGAGGCGGTGCCGCTGGCGAGGCCCAGGACCGCTCCGGCGGCGACGTCGCCCGGGTAGTGGACCCCGGTGTGGACGCGGGAGTAGCCGACCGCCGAGGCCAGCAGGCCGAGCGGCACCGCGGCCGGCGGCAGCGCCACGCCGACGGCGGTGGCGAAGGCGACCGCCGAGGCGGTGTGCCCGGAGGGGAAGGACGCGGACTCGGGCATCGGCACCTGACGGCCGGTCACGACCCGGGCCGCCTCCCGGTCCGGGCGCGGCCGCCGCACCAGCCGCTTGCCGAGGAGGTTCGCGGAGGCGGAGGCGATGGCGATCGCACCGACGCCCGCGAGCGCGGCCCGGCGCGGCCGGCCCGGGAAGAGGGCGAGCCCGGCGGCGACGGCGAAGGAGATCTTGGAGTGGTCGGCGGCGTTCGACAGGCGGCGCAGACCGGCGTCGAGGGCGGGCGTCGGCGTGGCCGCCACCGCCGCGTACACCGCGCCGTCCACGCCCCGCAGGTCGTGCAGCACGGCCCGGACGGTGACGGCCGCGGCCCGCGCCCGCTCCTGCGCCCGGGTCCGGGGCGTCGTCCCGGCCGCCGGGCCGCCCCCCGTCTCGTACGTGCTCTCGTCGCTCATGCGCCACTCCTGTAAGGGTCGTCGTACCGTTCGTTCTTCGAGGGGCCGGGCCCCTGGGGGTCCGGGAAGGCGAGCCCGATGATCCTCCGCCAGTTCAGCGGCGGGGGCGGCGGAGCCACTCCGGGGCGGCTCCTCGGCACCAGGACGCGCAGGGCGCGGGGCCGCAGTTCGCAGACGACGGGGGCGGGCAGGACGAGCGCCTCGCCGTCCACGGCCACCGAGACGGCCCGGTCCGCCTTCCGCACGCCGGTGTTGGTGACTCCCCCGTGGACTTCGACGCGCCGGGCGGTCAGGACGTTGAGCCCGGACGCCTGGGTGCCCAGCACCACCAGTTCGGCGGCCTGTGCCGCGCCGTCCACCCGGATGCCGATCACGCCGAGCCGGCCGCTGTCGAGCCGGACCCGGTGCCCGGCGCCGGCGCTGAACAGGTCGGGCGCGGCGTACGGGTTGTTGCTGACCAGCACCGCCTGCTGGCCCGGCAGCGGCGTGCTGTCCGCGGTGGCGTCGAGCCGGTCGCCCTGCCCGCCCTGGAGGAGGTCGGGCAGCGCGTCCAGCGCGGTCTCCGCCTTGGCGTCGCGGTACTCGGGGCGCCGCACGACGTCCGCGTACACGCCGAAGGAGACGGTGTTGACGAAGGGCCGGCCGGAGACCGTGCCGAGGTCGACCCGCAGCTCCTCCCCGTCGGTGAGCGCGTCCAGGCAGCGCGCGGGGTCGTCGCGGTCGAGGCCGAGGTCCATGGCGAAGTGGTTGCGGGTGCCGGCCGAGATCACCAGGAAGGGCAGGTCGTGCTCGGCGGCGACCGCGGCGACCAGCGCCTGGGTGCCGTCGCCGCCCGCGACGCCGAGGAGGTCGGCGCCCCCGGCGACGGCCTCGCGGGCCAGCGCCTCGACGTCGGCGGGGGCGGACGGGTCGAGCAGGACGACCCGGGCGCCCAGCCGCTCCGCCTTCGCGGCCAGGCCGAACCGCTCGACCTTCCCGCCGCCGGACTTCGGGTTCATGATCAGCACCGGCCGCCGGGGCCGGACGGCCGGTTCCGCGCGGGCGGGTCCCGGCGCGGGCTCGCCCGGTCTGCGCAGCGCCTCCCGGCCGCAGCCGAGGGCGGTGCCCCACAGGGCGAGCGCGCTCAGGGCGTAGAGCCACAGTCCGCCGACGACGTACAGCGCGAGGACGGCGACGGGCGCGCCGAACAGGAGGAGGCCGCCGAGGATCCGCACGGTCCCCCGGTGCGCGAGGAACCACCAGAGTCCGGCCGCCGCGGCGACCAGCCCGGCGAGTCCGCCGAGGAGGACGTAGAGTCCCCCGCCGCCCAGGGCGAACAGCAGCACGACCACGGCGGCGCCGGCCGCGCCGAGCGCCGTCCTCGCCAGTCCGCGCGTGACCGCCCCCACGTCGCCCGCACCCCATCGGTACGCCGATCCCGTCACCGACCCCACCTCCACGTTCTCAGGTTCTCCCACCCTCTCCCGGGCGACTTCGCGGAAGGAGCCATTCGACGGAGCGGGGCGTTCAGCCCGTGGGAAAGATCCTGTCCTCGAGGCTCGGAACCATATGCGTTCGGAAAGAAATATTTCCTCTCCGCCCTCGTGGGCCCCTCCGCCTCGTTCGTCACGGGGCGGTCCGTCCACGTCGACGGCGGCCGACCGCTCCACTGGGACCGTCGACAAGCAAGGAGACGAACCGAAATGACCGAACGAGTCCGCGCCGTCCTCGTCACCCCCGACGACACGATGCTGGTCATCCGCCGCACCCGGCCCGGCATCCCCGAGTACTGGGTCCTGCCCGGCGGCGGCGTCGAACCCGGCGACGCCTCCCGGGAGGCCGCCCTCCACCGCGAGATCCACGAGGAGATCGCGGGGAAGGCCGACATCGTCCGCCTCCTCCACACGATGGAGTCCGACGACGAACGCCAGTTCTTCTACCTCGCCCGCATCGCCACCTGGTCCTTCGACGACCGCACCGGTCCCGAGTTCAGCGCCGAGGGCCGCGGCGCCTACGCGCTGGAGGAGATCCCTCTGACCCCGGAGGGGCTCGACGGCATCGCCCTCAGGCCCGAGGAGATCGCCCACGTCCTGCGGGAGGCCGTCAGCGCCGGAAGCCTCGGACCGTGAGCCGGCCGGGAAACCGACAGGCCCCCGAACGGGCCCCGGGAACGACGGAAGCGCCCCGCCCGGAGGATCCGGGCGGGGCGCTTCCGGTGCCGTAGGCCGTGTGGGACTCGAACCCACAACCAATGGATTAAAAGTCCACTGCTCTGCCAATTGAGCTAACGGCCCGTGTGCGAGCACACCGTGCAGCATAGCCCGCCGGGCCCCCGGAACCGATCGGGTATCGGCTTTCCCGCCGTGCCGTGCCCCGCCCCCGGGGCACGGCACGGCGGGCTGGGGGTGGGGTCAGGACAGGGAGCGGTAGGTGTTCCAGCCGCCCTGGCCGATGACGACGCGGTCGGCGTAGAGGCCGTTGCCGCGGCCGGTGTAGGCGTAGAGGCGGCCGGTGGTGTCGCGGGCGAGGAGGTCGGCGATGCCGTCGCCGGAGAGGTCGCCGGTGCCGAGGACGGCGGTGTAGCCCTGCCAGCCGCCGCCGATCCGGACCCGGGCGGTGACGCCGCCGGTGGCGGTGCCGTAGTAGCGCCACAGCACGCCGGCGGAGTCGATGCCCAGGAGGTCGCCGCGGCCGTCGCGGTTGAGGTCGCCGGCGCCGGTGAGCTTCTTGTACAGCTTCCAGTCGGTGCCGATCCGCACCCGGGACGTCAGCCGGTGGGTGGCGGTCCCGCCGTAGAAGTACACGTCGCCCGTGGTGGTCTGGCGGGCGATCAGGTCGGCGTAGCCGTCGCCGTTCACGTCGCCGGACGAGGTCAGCACGTCGTACTGGCCCCAGCCGGAGCCCACGGAGGTGTACGGCGACGAGGCCGTCACCACCTTGCCGCAGCCCGGCCGGTAGGCCCGCAGCTCGCCGCCCACGCGGGCGAGGACGTCGGCGCAGCCGTCGCCGTTCACGTCGCCGAAGGGCACGAGGACGGTGCCGGCGGGGAAGGCCGCGCCGGAGCCGGGGATCCGGGCCGACAGGTGGCTGTCGTAGCCGGTGCCGCGGTACATCGAGACGGCTCCGGCGGCGTCCGTGGCCAGCAGGTCGGCCTGGGCGTCGTTGCCGGCGAGGTCACGCCAGGCGGGCTGCCCGCCGGTGACCGCGATCCGACCGGAGGCGCGCAGGTCCTGGCCCTTGCCGTCGGCCGTGCCGGCCCTCAGCTCCCACTCGTAGGGCCCGTTCGGCACGGTCTTCCCCGCGGCCGTCCGGCCGTCCCAGGTGACGTCGATCCGCCCCCGGGTCTCGTTCGCCCGGAAGGTCCGCACGGTCTTCCCGCTGTACTGCTCCCGGACCGTCACCTCGTGGTACGAGGCGGGCTTCGACAGCGTCCAGTACGCCTTCCAGGCCGCCGGCAGCCGCAGCGACGCGGGCGCGGAGGAGGAGGGCGCGGTCAGGTCGGAGGTGGGGACTCCGGGCCAGACGGCGTGGACGAGGCCGTCGATCCCCAGGTGGGCGACGGGGCCGCCGAAGCGGTCCACCGCGAAGCCCTCGCGGCGGGGTCCGGTGACGTACGCGGCGGGGCCCGGGACGAAGCGGGTGGGCGTGCCGGTGTGGAAGTCGGTGACGTGGAGCGTGAAGGTTCCGGGCGTCGAGTCCCGGTCCGCGTAGTAACCGTCGCCGAGGAGACCGCCGGTGGCCGCCTTCCCGGTCAGGTCGATCACCGCCGCGGTGGGCCTGCGGAGGTCGACGACGCCGTGGGTGAAGGAGGAGGCGCACTTCCAGTAGAGCCAGCGGCCGGCCGCGAGCTGGTACTCCTCCGCCGCGCACGGGATCCGCGTGCTGAGCTTGCCGAGGTCCTTGCCGGTGGCGAGGTCCGTCCGGGCGACCTCGCCGGCGACCGCGGTGGCGGAGAAGAGGGTGTCGCCCCAGACGGCGGCCGCCGTGCTCGCCCGGTCCTGGACGATCACCGGCTTGCCGGGCGCCGCGTCCAGGTCCAGGACGAGGGTCCGGCCACCCGTCCGGAAGGCCACCCAGCGGCCGAAGACGTCGGCGACGGCGCCCTGCGTCTTCCCGGTGGAGATCCGGGTCAGCTTCCCGTCGGAGGTGCGGGACACCACTTCCAGCGGCTCGTAGTGGTCGGCGCGGGCGAGGTGGACGGTGCGCCCGTCGCCGCTGTCGAAGAGGGGGGTCGTGCGCTCCAGGAGCACCGGTGCCGAAGGCAGCCGGACCGGCGCGGACTGCCCGGTGTGCAGGGGTCCGACCGGCAGCGTCCGCGCCGAGAAGCCGGTTCCCTTCGTCCCGCCGGTCTCCAGGGTGGAGAGCCGGCCGGAGCCGAGCGCGAGGGACTCGGTGGTGACGGCCACCGGTGCGACGGGCGGCGCGAGCTTCTCCAGGAAGGGGTTGCCGGCCTTGTCGAGCACCACCTTGAGCAGGGACCAGTCGGTGGCGCCCGCGCCGCCGACGACGGCCACGCCGTCACGGCTCCCGCCGTCCCCCGCGACCTGGTTGAGCTCGCCCTCGGACTTCTCCAGCAGGGTGACCGAACGGCCGTCGGGGTGGAGCGCGACGACCGCGCGCCGCAGGACCGGGTCCGCGCCCTCGGTCTTGCCGGAGACGACGACCCAGTCGCCGACGACGCCGATCCGGTAGCGGTCCTCCAGCGTCCCGGGCAGCGGGAAGGTCCGGTCGGCGACGGCGCCGGTGCGGTCCCGGAGGTGGACGGTGCGGCCCCGGTCCACCCAGGCGAGCCGGTCGGCGGTGAGCACCACGGGCGCGGAGGAGCTGCCGGAGTTCGTCACGGCCGCGCCCTCGATCACCGACAGCCGGGCGGTGGCGAGGTCGAGGAGGGCGAGCCCCTCGTCGCCGGAGAGGTCCCCGACGCGCCCGAAGCGGACCACCACGTGGCCGGAGTCGCCCGCCACGAGGGCGGTGCTCCCCGGGTCCGCGTCGGCGGGCCAGCCTGTGACCCGGGTCGCCGGGGCGGCGGGGTCGGCGGCGGACACCAGCGAGTAGCCGGTGGCGTCCCGGAGGACGAGCCGGTCGCCGAAGAGGGCGACGTACTGGGCGCCGGCCGGCACCGTGAACGGCTTCTCCGCCCCGGTGGCGAGGTTCCGGACGGTGCCCGTGGTGGAGCGGTCGAGCCCCACGGGCACGTACCGGCCGCCGATCCCGGCCGCGCCGAAGAGCGGCGACGCCGTCCCGAGCTCGATGCTCTCCCCCGTCGCGAAGTCCGTCCACATCAGGGGGTCGTCGTCGTGGTCGACGGCGTCCTCGGTGGCGTGCGCGTAGCCGTTCGCCGAGACGGAGGTGACGACCTCGGCCCGGGGCACCGCCCGCCAGTCGGGGGCGATGTCGATCCGGTCGACGGTCACGACCGGGTCGGCCGCCGCGGCGGGAGCGGCCAGCGAGGCGCTCGTGGCCACCAGGACGGCGGCGAGCAGGACGGCGCGCGCGCGGGTCCGCCGCGCGGGTGCGGTACGAGACAAGAGGGCCCCTCCCCGGGGGTGGTCCATCGGTACGGCGGGCGGCCGGACGCGCGTGCGTCACACGTGCCCCCGTACGAGACCGGTCTGCCCCCGGGATGGTTGTACGCCGGACACGACGAACCCCCGTGACAGCGGGTGTCACGGGGGTTGGTCGTACGCGTCAGGTCACGCGGCGCGGCCGGTGTCAGCCGTTGCGCTTCCAGCGGGGCTTGTCGTCGCGGCGGCCGAAGGAGGAACCGGAGCCGGAGCCGGACGGACGGTGGTCGTCGCGGCGGAAGCCGCCGGACGGGCGGTCGTCGCGGCGGAAGCCGCCCGAGGGACGGTCGTCGCGGCGGTCGCGGTTGAACGGACGGTCGTTGTCCCGGCGGAAGCCGCCGGACGGACGGTCGTCGCGGCGGAAGCCACCGGAGGGACGGTCGTCGCGGCGGAAGCCGCCACGGTCGCCACCGCGCTCGCCGCCACGGTCGTCACGGTCACGGAACGACGGACGGTCGTTGTCCCGGCGGAAGCCGCCGGACGGGCGGTCGTCGCGGCGGAAGCCGCCCGAGGGACGGTCGTTGTCGCGGCGGAAGCCGCCGCGGTCGCCACCGCGGTCGTCACGGTCACGGAACGACGGACGGTCGTTGTCCCGGCGGAAACCACCACGGTCGCCGCCACGGTCGTCACGGTCACGGAACGACGGACGGTCGTTGTCCCGGCGGAAACCACCACGGTCGCCGCCACGGTCGTCACGGTCACGGAACGACGGACGGTCGTTGTCCCGGCGGAAACCACCGGACGGACGGTCGTTGTCGCGGCGGAAGCCGCCACGGTCGCCACCGCGGTCGCGGCGCTCGTAGTTGCCCCGCTCGTCGCGGGACGGACGCTCCTCGCGGCGCTGCTCCTCGCGGGCGGCGCGCTCGGCGGCAGCGGCGGCGGCGGCGATCTCGGCCTCGGCGGCCTCGGCGACGGCGGCCACCGCGGTCTCCGGGTCCTCACCGCGCTCGCGGGCGGCCTGGGCGACGAGGCGGTCGGCCTCCTCGCGGAGCTCGACGGCGCGGCGCTGGAGGCGCTCCAGCTGCTTGGTCAGGTCGACGACCTCGCGCTCGGCCTGCTTGGCCGAGTTGTTCGCCGAGTCGGCTTGGACCTCGGTCAGCGAACGGGCGCCGGTGATCTCGGCGACCTCGGGGTCGAAGGCGCCGGCGCCGCCGACGATGTGGCGCGAGGCGTCGACGCCCGCGTCCTCCATGAGGCGGAAGATCTGGCGGCGCTGGTGCGGCAGGGCCAGGGAGACCACGACGCCGGAGCGGCCGGCGCGGGCGGTGCGGCCCGAGCGGTGCAGGTAGTCCTTGTGGTCGCCGGCCGGGTCCACGTTGAGGACCAGGTCGATGCCGTCGACGTGGATGCCTCGGGCGGCGACGTCGGTGGCGACGAGGACGTTGACGTAACCGTCCTTGAAGTCGGCGAGCGTACGGGTACGGGCGCCCTGGGTCATGCCGCCGTGCAGCGCGTCGGCCTTCACGCCGGACTCGCGCAGCTGCTCGGCGACGCGGTCGGCACCGAGCTGGGTGCGGACGAAGATGATGGTGCGGCCCTTGCGGGCGGCGATGGCGGCGGTGACCGGGGCCTTGTCCTTCGGCTTCACGACGAGGACGTGGTGGGTCATGGTCGTGACGGCACCGGCGGACGGGTCGACCTCGTGGGTGACCGGGTTCACCAGGTAGCGCTTGACCAGGCTGTCGATCTCGTTCTCCAGCGTGGCGGAGAAGAGGAGGCGCTGGCCGCCGGCCGGGACCTGGTCGAGCAGCTCGGTGACCTCGGGCAGGAAGCCCAGGTCGGCCATCTGGTCGGCCTCGTCGAGGACGGCGATCTGGACCTGCTCCAGGGAGCAGGCGCCGCGGTTGATGATGTCGCGCAGACGGCCCGGGGTGGCGACGAGGATGTCGACGCCGCGCTCAAGGGCGTAGATCTGGTTGCCCATCGACGTGCCGCCGCAGACGACCTTCATCTTGAGGCCGAGGACGTCGCCGTAGGGCTGGAGGGCGTCCGCGACCTGCATCGCGAGCTCACGGGTCGGGGTGAGGATGACGCCGCGGGGCTTCTTCTTCTCGGTCTGGCCGCCGGCCAGGGTGGCGAGCAGCGGGAGGCCGAAGGAGAGGGTCTTGCCGGAGCCGGTGCGGCCGCGGCCCAGGATGTCCTTGCCGGCCAGGGCGTCCGGGATGGTCGCGGCCTGGATCGGGAAGGGGCTGGTCACGCCGTTCTGCGCGAGCTTGCGGACGACGCCCTCGGGCAGGCCCAGGTCGCCGAAGGTGATGCCGGGGGCCTCGTCGGCCTCCTCGGCGTCGTCGATGTCGTCGGCGCCGTCCTCGACCTCGTCGGTCAGGTCGGCGGCGTCATCGGTGATCTCGGCGTCGTCGGACAGCTCGACGATCTCGACGATCTCGGTGATCTCGTCGTTCTCGGGCATGACGGCGTGGTCAGAATGAGAAATGGACATGCGAAATGCGAAACCTTCCGGAGTCTCGGCACGCGCCCGTCAACTCCGTGTTTCGCACAAGACCGCCTCTATGCGGTCAGCCACGGCAAGGGAGAGTACGCGCCAGTCGCGGCGCTCTTCGGTCGTGGCGCCGGGCAAATGGGATCAAACGATCTACCACCATACGCACTCCCCCCCGCCCAAGGCAAACCGAGCTGCGTCACACCGGTCCCGCCCCGGCGTCCTCCCCCCGATTCCACGCCGGTTCCACCCCGGTCCCGCGCGGGTTCCACCCCGGCCCTCCGCCCGCCCCGCTCCGTCTTCACGCCGGGCTCATCTGCGGCGATGCCACCGGTTCGGTGGCGACCCCGGCGGCCCGCACCCCGCCCAGCTGGGTCGAGGGGCCCTCGGTCGGCGCGTCGGTCGGGTTCGAGGTCGGCTCGGGCGTGGGCTCCGGCGTCGGCTCCGGGGTGGGGGTGGGCTCCGGGGTCGGCTCCTGCGTGGGCTCCGGCGAGGGGGTGCCCCCGCCGCCGCCCGGCGCGCCCCCGGCCTCGCCGCCCGTCCCGCCCGTACCGCCTCCGGCTCCGCCCGCGTCCCCGCCGCCCGCACCGCCGCCGGCTCCGCCGGTCCCGCCCGTGTCCCCGCCGCCCGCGCCCCCGGCCGCGCCGTCCGTCCCCCCGTGGCCGCCCGCACCGCCGCCGGGCGTGGGGTGCGGCCGGGAGGGCACGAGGCCGCCCTCCTCGCCGGGCTCCATCGTCCTCGGGCCCGGGGAGGGGGAGCCGGAGGTGGAGGGCGAGCCGCCCGGCACCGGCGTCCCGCCGTCCTCGCCCGCCGGGCCGGGGCCGCCGGGACGGTCGTCGTACCCGCCGCCGGACGCGCTGCCACCGCCGTCCGGCTCCCCGGTGCCGCCGCCGTCCGGCTGGGCCGACGCGCCCGGCTTCCCCCCGGTCGCCCCCGGCGCGGGCCGGGCGCCCTCGTCGCTCACACTCATACAGCCGCTCAGGCCGGCGCACGCGGCGACCGCGAGGGCGGCGGCGGCCCATCGAACGCGGGTGGGCAAATGGCGCACGGAGGCACCTCCAGGACACAAAAGGCGGGGAAGGAACGCGTCCCCCTGCCCAACTCCCCGGGCGTCACGGGGGACACGGCGCGACGGCCCCTTGTTCGACAGGAATCGGCCCCACGGACCGAAAACCCCCGCCCGCCACTCCGGAACGCCCCCGCTCCGGAAGCCCGGCTCCTGAAGCCCCGCTCCGGAAGCCCCCGCCGCCCGCGCGGGTGTCACCCGCACCCGGCCCCGCCGGCCGTACGCACCCGAGCGCGTGCAGCCGCGCCCGCAGCAGACCCGTCAGCCGGTCCCGCCGCCCGCCCGCACCCGGCCCCGTCAGCCGTACCCGAGCGCGTGCAGCCGCTCGTCGTCGATGCCGAAGTGGTGGGCGATCTCGTGGACCACCGTGATCTCGGTCTCGGCCACGACGTCCTCGCGGGTCTCGCACATCCGCAGCGTCGGCCCCCGGTAGACCGTGATCCGGTCGGGCAGCACGCCGGCGTACCACTCGCCCCGCTCGGTCAGCGGCGTCCCCTCGTAGAGCCCGAGCAGCTCCGGGTCGTCCGGAGAGGGCTCGTCCTCCACGAACACCGCGACGTTGTCCATCAGCCGCGTCAGCTCCGGCGGGATCCGGTCCAGGGCCTCGGCGACAAGCTCCTCGAACTCCTCGCGCGTCATCTCCAGCACGGGCCCATTCTCCCCCTCCCGGAAACCGTTTTGGCGATACCGCCCGCCATCCCATATGCTTCTCACGTCCCCGACGCGCTGATGAAGCGCCAGGTGGGGCCGTTAGCCCTCATCGTCTAGTGGCCCAGGACGCCGCCCTTTCAAGGCGGTAGCACGGGTTCGAATCCCGTTGGGGGCACGCACAACCGTGTGCGAGACTAGTGCTCGTACACAAGCAAGGCTCTGTGGAGCAGTTGGTTAGCTCGCCACCCTGTCAAGGTGGAGGTCGCGGGTTCAAGTCCCGTCAGAGTCGCCGAAGCTGGAAACAGCTTCGTGGCTGGGTAGCTCAGTTGGTACGAGCGATCGCCTGAAAAGCGATAGGTCGCCGGTTCGACCCCGGCCCCAGCCACAAAAGAAGGGCCCCGTTCTCACGAACGGGGCCCTTCGTCATTCCGCCCGCCGCTCCCGGCTCCGGCCACGGCTCCGCGCCGCCGCCACCAGACCGGCCACCGTGACGACCGCCACGAGCAGCGCCCAGTCCGGCACCGCGCGGCCCCACTCGGCCACCCGCTGCTCCACGGCGAAGGAGTCGTCCACCGAGAGCAGCCCCGGCAGCGCGGTCGTCCCGTCGAAGACCAGGAACAGCGCCCCGAGGGCCACGAAGAAGAGGCCCGACGCCAGCGAGGTCGAGTGGACCCCGAAGCGCCCGAACCGCAGCGGCCGGCCGCGCAGCCAGCGCCGCCGCCCCAGGTCGTACCGCTCCCACAGCAGCGCCAGCACGAACAGCGGCACCGCCATCCCGAGCGCGTACACCGCGAGGAGCAGACCGCCGTACGCCGGGCTGCCGCTCAGCGCCGCCACCGTCAGGACGCTGCCGAGGATCGGGCCCGCGCAGAAGCCGGCCAGGCCGTAGACCAGGCCGAGGGCGTAGACCGAGAGCGCCGAGGTGGGCCGGATCCGGCCGCTCGCCTCGGACATCCGGCGGGAGGCGAAGCCCAGGCCCAGGACCTGGAGGACGCCGAGGCCGATGATCAGCCAGCCGCCCGCCGTCACCAGCAGGTCCCGGTGGCCGTAGAAGAAGCGGCCCGCGAGCGAGCCCGCCGCGCCGAGCGGCACCAGGGTGGTGGCGAGGCCCGCGTAGAGGATCGCGGTCCGCGCCACCAGCTTCGCCCGGTTCTCGATCGAGTACGCGAAGAAGGCCGGCAGCAGCAGGGCGCTGCACGGGCTGAGCAGGGCGAGCAGACCGCCGAGGAAGGCGGCGAAGTAGCCGATCCCGGAGGTCACCGCGAGGCCCCGGCCTTCCCGGCCGCCCCGGTCTCCTCCTCGCCGCCCTTCGCCGGCATGCGGGACCCCTCCGCCGCCTCGCGCGCCGCCTCGATCGCCTCCGTGAAGGTCTCCAGGGACTGGGCGCCGGCGATCGGACGGCCGTTGACCAGGAACGACGGGGTGGAGGAGGCGCCGAGCTCGTACCCCTGTTCCTGGTCCTTCCGGACCGCCTCGCGGGCCGCCGCGCCCTCGCTGTCCTCCGCGAAGCGCGCGAGGTCCGGGACCCCGGCCGCCTTCGCGAGGGCGGCCAGCCGCTCCTTCCCGAAGCCCTTCTCCTTGGCGCCCTCCGCGTACGCCTCCTTGTGGAACTGCCAGAAGCGGCCCTGCTGCCCGGCGGCCCAGGAGGCGCGGGCCACAGCCTCGGACTCCTCGCCGAAGATCGGGAAGTTCCGCCACTCGATGCGCAGGGTGCCGTCCTGCACGTACTTCTCCACCAGGGCCGGCTCGGTGTCCCGGGCGAACTTGCCGCAGTAGCCGCACTTGAAGTCGGCGTACTCGATCAGGACGACCGGCGCGTCGGCGCGGCCCAGGGCGAGCCCGTCGGAGGCGTCCCGGCGGGCGTACTTCTCCAGCTCCGCGTAGACGCCGGCCTCCGGGTCGGCGGAGACCTCGGCGACGGCGGCGGAACCGGGGCCGGACGGCCCGGACGGCTTGGTGGCGGTGTACGAGACGAGACCGAGGACGGTGGCGGCGAGGGCCACCCCGGCGACGATCAGCACGGGACGGGTCCTGGAGGGCGACTGGGGGCTGGACATGGCATGCACTCTAGACACGGGCCCGGAACACTCCGTGAGCAAGGGTGCAAAGCGAAGCAATCCGGCCACGGGGAGGGTCGTAAATCGGTTCGCCGCTTCTCGCCCGCAGGTGCGATCCTGGATTCCGTATGTCTACTTCCTTCGCCGCCCTCCAGTCCGTCCTGGCCGGGGTCTCGCTGCGGGACTCCCACCGGCTCGGCCGCCGTCTCGAAGGCGCCCGCCGCATCCGCAAGCCCGAGGCCCGCGAGGCCGTCCTGGACGAGATCGCCGCAGAGGCGGCCAAGGCCAAGGAGCGCGTCGACGGGCGCGCCGCCCGCGTGCCCGCCGTCACCTACCCCGAACAGCTCCCGGTCTCGCAGAAGAAGGACGAGATCCTGGAGGCGATACGCGACCACCAGGTCGTGATCGTCGCCGGTGAGACCGGCTCCGGCAAGACCACCCAGATCCCCAAGATCTGCCTGGAGCTGGGCCGGGGCGTCCGGGGCATGATCGGGCACACCCAGCCCCGCCGGATCGCCGCCCGCACGGTCGCCGAGCGCGTCGCCGAGGAGCTGCGCACCCCGCTCGGCGAGGCCGTCGGCTGGAAGGTCCGCTTCACCGACCAGGTGAACCCGGACGCCACCTTCGTGAAGCTGATGACCGACGGCATCCTGCTCGCCGAGATCCAGACCGACCGCGAGCTGCGCGCGTACGACACGATCATCATCGACGAGGCCCACGAGCGGTCCCTCAACATCGACTTCCTGCTCGGCTACCTGGCCCAGCTGCTCCCCCGCCGCCCCGACCTCAAGGTCGTCATCACCTCCGCGACCATCGACCCGGAGCGCTTCTCCCGTCACTTCGGCGACGCCCCGATCGTCGAGGTCTCCGGACGCACGTACCCGGTCGAGGTCCGCTACCGGCCGCTCCTCGAAGAGGACTCCGAGGACGCCGACCGGGACCAGATCACCGCGATCTGCGACGCCGTCGACGAGCTCCGGAAGGAGGGGCCGGGCGACATCCTGGTCTTCCTCTCCGGCGAGCGGGAGATCCGCGACACGGCGGACGCCCTCACCAGGAAGAAGCTCTCCGGCACCGAGATCCTGCCGCTGTACGCCCGGCTCTCGCACGCCGAGCAGCACCGCGTCTTCCAGGCGCACTCCGGCCGCCGGATCGTCCTCGCGACCAACGTCGCCGAGACCTCCCTGACCGTCCCCGGCATCAAGTACGTGATCGACCCGGGCACCGCCCGCATCTCGCGCTACTCCCACCGCACCAAGGTCCAGCGCCTCCCCATCGAGGCGATCTCGCAGGCCAGCGCCAACCAGCGCAAGGGCCGCTGCGGCCGCACGTCGGACGGCATCTGCATCCGGCTGTACTCCGAGGACGACTTCCTCACCCGGCCGGAGTTCACCGACGCCGAGATCCTCCGCACCAACCTGGCCTCCGTCATCCTCCAGATGACCGCCGCCGGCCTCGGCGAGATCGAGAAGTTCCCCTTCATCGACCCGCCGGACCACCGCAACATCCGGGACGGCGTCCAGCTCCTCCAGGAGCTCGGCGCCATCGACCCGGCCGAGAAGGACCCGAAGAAGCGGCTCACCCCGCTCGGCCGGAAGCTCTCCCAGCTCCCCGTCGACCCCCGGCTCGCCCGCATGGTCCTGGAGGCCGACAAGAACGGCTGCGCCCGCGAGGTCATGGTGATCGCGGCCGCGCTCTCCATCCAGGACCCGCGCGAGCGGCCCTCCGAGAAGCAGGCCCAGGCCGACCAGCAGCACGCCCGCTTCAAGGACGAGACCAGCGACTTCCTCGCCTTCCTCAACCTGTGGCGGTACGTCCGCGAGCAGCAGAAGGAGCGCGGCTCCTCGTCCTTCCGCCGGATGTGCAAGCAGGAGTACCTGAACTTCCTCCGCATCCGCGAGTGGCAGGACATCTACGCCCAGCTGCGGACCGTCGCCAAGCAGATGGGGATCCACCTCACCGAGCCGCAGGACGACGAGACCTTCCCCGAGCAGGCCATCCACGTCTCCCTCCTCTCCGGCCTCCTCAGCCACATCGGCCTGAAGGACGTGAAGGAGTCCAAGGAGGGCGCCCCGAAGGACGGCCGGCGCGAGGGCGCCCGGGGCGAGTACCTGGGCGCGCGGAACGCCAAGTTCGCGATCTTCCCGGGCTCGGCGCTCTTCAAGAAGCCCCCGCGGATGGTGATGTCCGCCGAGCTGGTGGAGACCTCCCGGCTGTGGGCGCGGGTGAACGCCCGGATCGAGCCCGAGTGGGTCGAGCCGCTCGCCCAGCACCTGGTGAAGAAGACGTACAGCGAGCCGCACTGGGAGAAGGACCAGGCGGCCGTGATGGCCTTCGAGAAGGTGACGCTGTACGGCGTCCCGATCGTCGCCGACCGCAAGGTGAACTACGGCCGCATCGACCCCGAGGTCTCCCGCGAGCTGTTCATCCGCAACGCCCTGGTGGAGGGCGACTGGCGCACCCACCACAAGTTCTTCGCCGACAACCGCAAGCTGCTCACCGAGGTCGAGGAACTGGAGCACCGGGCCCGGCGCCGGGACATCCTCGTCGACGACGAGACGCTCTTCGACTTCTACGACAAGCGGGTCCCCGAACACGTCGTGTCCGGCGCCCACTTCGACTCGTGGTGGAAGCACAAGCGGCACGAGGAGCCGGAGTTCCTCGACTTCGAGCGCGAGATGCTCATCAACGAGAAGGCCGGGGCCGTCACCAAGGACGACTACCCGGACTCGTGGCGGCAGGGCGCGCTCAAGTTCCGGGTGACGTACCAGTTCGAGCCGGGCGCGGACGCGGACGGCGTGACCGTCCACGTGCCGCTCCAGGTGCTGAACCAGGTGACGGACGAGGGCTTCGACTGGCAGATCCCGGGCCTGCGCGAGGAGGTCGTCACCGAGCTGATCCGCTCGCTGCCGAAGCCGATCCGCCGCCACTACGTGCCCGCGCCGAACTACGCCGGCCGCTTCCTGGACGCGGTCGTGCCCGTGCAGGAGCCGCTGACGACGGCGCTCGCGCGCGAGCTCCAGCGGATGGTCGGGGTCCCGCTGACCCCGGAGGACTTCGACTGGGCGAAGGTCCCCGAGCACCTCAAGGTCACCTTCAGGATCGTCGACGAGCGGCGCCGCAAGCTCGCCGAGGACAAGGACCTGGAGACGCTGCGCCTGAAGCTGCGCCCCAAGGCCCGTCAGGCGCTCTCCAAGGCCGCCCAGGCGGCCACGGCGGGCCCGGACGGCTCCGGGCCCTCCCTGGAGCGCACGGGGCTCAGGGAGTGGACGATCGGGACGCTCACGAAGGTCTTCGAGACCAAGCGCGGCGGGCAGCCGGTCAAGGCGTACCCGGCGCTGGTCGACGAGGGCGACAGCGTCGCCGTGCGGCTCTTCGACTCGGAGGCCGAGCAGGCGCTGGCGATGTGGCGGGGCACCCGGAAGCTGATCATGCTGAACATCCCGGTGAACCCGGCGAAGTTCGCCTCGGAGAAGCTCACCAACCAGCAGAAGCTGGCCCTGTCGGCGAACCCGCACGGCTCGATCCAGGCGCTGTTCGACGACTGCGCCACCGCCGCCGCCGACCGGCTGATCGCCGAGCACGGCGGCCCGGCGTGGGACGGGGAGTCCTTCCGGAAGCTGTACGACAAGGTCCGCGCCGACCTGGTGGAGCTGACCGTCCGCACGGTGGGCCAGGTCCAGCAGGTCCTGGCCGCCTGGCAGGCGTGCGAGCGGCGCCTGAAGGCCACCACGAGCCCCGCGCTGCTGCCGAACCTCCAGGACGTCAGGAAGCAGCTGGACTGGCTCGTGCCGGCCGGTTTCGTGACCCGCACGGGCCTGAAGCGGCTGCCGGACCTGATGCGCTACCTGGTGGCGGTCGACCGGCGGCTCCAGCAGATGCCCACCGGGGTCCAGCGGGACACCACCCGGATGGAGAAGGTCCACGAGATGCTCGACGAGTACGCGTGGCTCCTGGAGCAGCTCCCGAAGGGCCGCCCGGTCCCGGCGGAGGTCACGGACATCCGCTGGATGATCGAGGAGCTGCGGGTGAGCTACTTCGCGCACGCCCTGGGCACCGCCCACCCGGTGTCCGACAAGCGGATCGTGAAGGCCATCGACGCGGCGGTGCCGGGCCCCGCCCGGTAGCGGGGCGCCCGTCGCCGGCGAGTTCGACCGGACCGCTGACCTGCTGTACAGTTCTTCTCGCAGCCAAGAAAGACCGGCTGCAAGGGCTCTGTGGAGCAGTTGGTTAGCTCGCCACCCTGTCAAGGTGGAGGTCGCGGGTTCAAGTCCCGTCAGAGTCGCCTCATCAGAAGGCCCGCATCGTCTCGATGCGGGCCTTCTTCGTGTGCCGGTGCGTGGACCTCCCCGCGCCGGTGCGCGGGTTCCCTCGCACCGAGGCGTGAGTCCCCTTGTTCCGGGGCGCGGTTTCCAGCTCCACCCGAACGGGGGACCTTGGTCCCACGAGCCGGTGACCAACGGCGGGTCGGAGCGCGCCGCCCGGGTGGCAGGCTGTTCAGTGGCAAGCCTTCGGTGGTGTGACGGGAGTCACGTGAAGTCCTTCCGGAACCCCCTCGTTTACACCACCCCTACAACGCCTCGATTTAATATGTGCAATTGCACCTGTGTACGACGGGTGGAGCCGGGCACAAAAAGACGATCGCGCTGGACCCGGCGGAGTCCAGCGCGATCGATGACGGTGGCCTGTTGGGGCAGGAACCGCCGGCAGAGCTGTGGTTGGGCAACCGGATTGGGGGATCCGGAAGTGCCCGGTGTTACGGGGTGCTGCGTGTGCTGCGCAGGCCTCAGGCCTCGCTGCGCTGCTGCGGAATGCCTGCCAGCAGGGCGCGAACCTCGGCCTCGCGGTACCGGCGGTGCCCACCCAGGGTGCGGATGGACGTGAGCTTGCCGGCCTTGGCCCAGCGCGTCACCGTCTTCGGGTCCACGCGGAACATGGTGGCGACCTCGGCAGGGGTCAGCAGCGGCTCGGCATCAGGGGTGCGAGCGGTCATGAGCGGCCTCCTCGGGAGAACCGAACCTTCTCGGTTCTTTCCTCTAAATTCTGCACCTTGACCCGCCTTGCCCGAAATGGCAGAAGCGGGACGAGTCGGTTATAGGACGAACGGCTTGTCCTCGGCACTACAACTACACCATCCGTCCAGCCGCGTCGGCCAAACCGATGGAATTGCCCTCGCAGGTGTTCATCAGCGGCGGAAGTCGACTGACCATGCCATAGCGGACAGTCACACCACTGTGACGATCAGTCACAGAGCGATCAGGAGTCCTCAGACCCCCCATAGAGTGCAATGCTGAGCTTTCCGCCCATAGTTGGGCGGAAGGAACCCTCCCCGGACTCCTTGTCCTATTTTGGCACGAGGATAGGTGATCGACGCAAGGGTGCGTTTAGTGCTGTCCGTCACGCTTGAGACAAAGGCCCGGTTCAGGACCAACGTCCCACCGGATCCGGACAGATCGATCCGGCCAGACGTCCTGAAGATCATTTACCTCGGTGGCACATGTCTTGTCCATGCACACCTGACGAAGATGCCCGTCCTATGTCAATTCGCGTGCCGCAGGTCCCTGACGGACCGCCAGCGCTCCGCCAGCCGCCCGTAGACCTCGCCGGCCGTCTCCTCGTCCCCCGCCCGCAGCGCCGCGAGCCCGGCCGCCACGTCCGCCGCCGACCGGTCCGCCGCCAGCCGCTCCTCCCCCACCGCGTGCACCAGGCCGCCGTAGTCCAGCTCCACCAGCGCCCTCGGGTGGAACTCCTCCAGCCAGCGGCCCACGTCGATCAGCCCCCGCGTCAGCGGACCCTCGTCCACCGAGTCCCGCAGCGCCCGCAGCGCCCTGGCGAGCCGCCGCCGCGCCTGCGCCATCGTCGTCCGGTAGCGCAGCTCCGGCGCCCGCCCCGCCGCCGGGTCCCCCGGCTCGTACCGCCGCTCCTCGTCCCCGAAGAGCGCGAACCAGCGCAGCGGCACCTGCCACACCGCCGTCCGGATCCACGGCCGCGCGTCCGGGTTCCGCTCCAGCCACCGCTCGTGGTCCGCCTCCACCTGGGCCCGCACCACCGGCGGCAGCATCGCGTCGAGCACCGGCCCCGGCAGACCGCTCTCCGCCACCAGGTCCCGCAGCGCCAGCCAGCTCCGCAGCCGGGTCCGCCACGGGCAGATCACCACCGCCCCGTCCAGGTGCGCCACGAAGGCCTCACCGCTCTCGTGCACCGGCACCGGGACCGGCGGCACCGGCAGCAGGTCCGCCAGCGAGCGCCGCAGTTCGTCCTGGGCCCCCGGGGCGCCCGACCGGCGGGCGTAGCGCGACCAGTGGGTCCGCTCCGGCTCCGGGAACGCGGCCAGCGGCTCGTACACCCGCAGGTAGGAGGCGTACGGCACGAGCAGGGTGGAGTCGACCGACATGTCCCGATCCTTCCACGCGGGTACTCCCCAGGGGGGTGATCCGGACCACTCCGCCCTCCCTACGGGCAGGTAGGACTTAATCTCGTGGCGCAATGTGTCCTCCCCCACCCGCAGGGGGGACCTTCCGCCGCTTCGTACCCGGGAGTCACCACCGTGACCGCTGTATCCGACGGCGTCCTGCAGACCCTGTTCCACTCGGAGCAGGGGGGGCACGAGCAAGTCGTGCTCTGCCAGGACCGCGCCACCGGCCTCAAGGCCGTCATCGCCCTGCACAACACCGCCCTCGGGCCCGCCCTCGGCGGCACCCGCTTCTACCCGTACGCCACCGAGGCGGAGGCCGTGGCCGACGCGCTCAACCTGGCGCGCGGCATGTCGTACAAGAACGCCATGGCCGGGCTCGACCACGGCGGCGGCAAGGCCGTGATCATCGGCGACCCCGAGCAGATCAAGACCGAGGAGCTCCTCCTCGCCTACGGCCGCTTCGTCGCCTCCCTCGGCGGGCGCTACGTGACCGCCTGCGACGTCGGCACCTACGTCGCCGACATGGACGTCGTGGCCCGCACCAACCAGTGGACCACCGGCCGCTCCCCCGAGAACGGCGGCGCCGGCGACTCCTCCGTGCTGACCGCCTTCGGCGTCTTCCAGGGCATGCGCGCCTCCGCCCAGCACCTGTGGGGCGACCCGACCCTGCGCGGCCGGAAGGTCGGCGTCGCCGGCGTCGGCAAGGTCGGCCACTACCTCGTCGAGCACCTGCTCTCCGACGGGGCCGAGGTCGTCATCACCGACGTCCGCGAGGAGTCGGTGCGCCGGATCACCGAGAAGTTCCCGCAGGTCCGGGTGGTCGCCGACACCGACGCCCTGATCCGCGTGGAGGACCTCGACGTCTACGCGCCGTGCGCGCTGGGCGGGGCGCTCAGCGAGGAGACGGTGCCGTTCCTCACGGCGAAGGTCGTCTGCGGCGCGGCGAACAACCAGCTCGCCCACCCGGGCATCGAGAAGGACCTCGTGGAGCGCGGCATCCTCTACGCCCCGGACTACGTGGTGAACGCGGGCGGCGTGATCCAGGTCGCCGACGAGCTGCACGGCTTCGACTTCGACCGCTGCAAGGCGAAGGCCACGAAGATCTTCGACACCACCCTGGAGATCTTCGCACGTGCGAAGGCGGACGGGATCCCGCCGGCCGCCGCCGCCGACCGGATCGCCGAGCAGCGGATGGCCGAGGCGCGCGGCGCCCGGGTCTGACGGCTCCCCGCGGGGGTCCGGCCCGCCGTCCGGGAGACTTCCCTCACGCCGGTCGGCGGGTCGACCCCCCAGAAGAGGTTAAAATCGCGATTGACCAGCGAGGAAAGGGCACCTCGATGGTTCTGTACCGGGGTATGTGATGCGCGCGGCGTACCGTAGACCCGAGGAAACAGGTACCGTTGAAGCCCTGCGGACCGGTCTCTCCATCGAGAGCCCGTTTCGCTTCATGAACGCGTGTCAAGACTCTGGGGCCAGAGAGCCCCGTCACCGAGGGGGTCGAGCCATGGGGCGCGGCCGGGCAAAGGCCAAGCAGACCAAGGTCGCCCGCCAGCTGAAGTACAGCAGCGGCGGGACTGACCTGTCGCGTCTGGCCAATGAGCTGGGCGCTTCGACTTCGAGCCAGCCGCCGAATGGCGAGCCGTTCGAGGACGACGACGAGGAAGACGACCCGTACGCACAGTACGCGGATCTCTACAACACGGATGACGAGGACGAGGACGACGAGTCCGGTCCGCACTCGTCGCCGCGTCGCGCTTGACCTTCTGAACTGAACACCGAAACTCGGTCCGGGTCTCCCGGGCCGAGTTTTCGTGCTGTCCGGAGTTCCCGCGGGACCTGTGCGGACGCACGGGAGACCGAGGACGTACGGGGGGCGGCGGACGTACGAGGGAGGGGCACCCCGCAGCTGCGGGGTGCCCCTCCCTCGTACGTCCCGTGACTACTTCGCGTAGTCGCCGACCAGCTCCGCGCCGGTGGCCTTCTCGCCGCGCTCGGTGATCTCGCCGGCGACCCAGGCGTCGAGCCCGCGGTCGGCCAGCGTGGTGAGGGCGGCGTCGACCGACTCGGCGGGGACGACGGCCATCATGCCGACGCCCATGTTGAGGGTCTTCTCCAGCTCCAGGCGCTCCACCTGGCCCGCCTTGCCGACCAGGTCGAAGATCGCGCCCGGGGCCCACGTGGAGCGGTCCACGGTGGCGTGCAGGCCGTCCGGGATCACCCGGGCGAGGTTGGCCGCGAGGCCGCCGCCGGTGATGTGACTGAACGCGTGCACCTCGGAGGTCCGGGTGAGCGCCAGGCAGTCGAGCGAGTAGATCCGGGTGGGCTCCAGGAGCTCCTCGCCCAGGGTCCGGCCCAGCTCCTCGACCTGCTGGTCGAGGCGCATGCCGGCGCGGTCGAAGACCACGTGACGGACGAGCGAGTACCCGTTGGAGTGAAGCCCGGAGGAGGCCATGGCGATGACCGCGTCCCCCGTACGGATGCGATCGGCGCCCAGCAGGCGGTCGTGCTCCACGACGCCGGTGCCCGCGCCGGCCACGTCGAAGTCGTCCGGGCCGAGGAGGCCCGGGTGCTCCGCCGTCTCGCCGCCGACCAGGGCGCAGCCGGCGAGGACGCAGCCCTCGGCGATGCCCTTCACGATGGCGGCGACCCGCTCCGGGTGGACCTTGCCCACGCAGATGTAGTCGGTCATGAAGAGCGGCTCGGCGCCGCAGACGACGATGTCGTCCATGACCATGGCGACCAGGTCGTGGCCGATGG
Source organism: Streptomyces filamentosus (assembly GCF_014654895.1). Classification (GTDB taxonomy): domain Bacteria; phylum Actinomycetota; class Actinomycetes; order Streptomycetales; family Streptomycetaceae; genus Streptomyces; species Streptomyces filamentosus. The sequence continues at coordinate 2,508,874 of NZ_BNBE01000001.1, forward strand.
TGTCGTACACGCCCATCTGGCGGGCGATGTCGACCTTCGTGCCGACGCCGTCGGTCGCCGAGGCGAGCAGCGGACGCTCGTAGCGCTTGAGGGCGGAGGCGTCGAAGAGGCCGGCGAAGCCGCCGAGGCCGCCGAGGACCTCGGGGCGCTGCGTCTTCTTCACCCACTCCTTCATGAGCTCGACGGCGCGGTCGCCCGCCTCGATGTCGACGCCCGCAGAGGCGTAGCTGGCACCAGTGGTCTGAGACATGGGGTTCAGAGCTTTCGTGTCGTTACTGCGTCACTGCGGGTGCAGCGGGATCTCACGGACGGCGCAGGGCGTCGGCGGCCGCGGTGGCGGCGGGGCCGGCGGCCAGTTCCGTCTCCAGGAGCTGCTTGCCGAGCAGCTCGGGGTCCGGCAGCTCCATCGGGTACTCGCCGTCGAAGCAGGCCCGGCAGAGGTTCGGCTTGTCGATGGTGGTCGCCTCGATCATCCCGTCGATGGAGATGTACGAGAGCGAGTCCGCGCCCAGCGACTTGCCGATCTCCTCGATCGACATGCCGTTGGCGATCAGCTCCGCGCGGGTGGCGAAGTCGATGCCGAAGAAGCACGGCCACTTCACCGGCGGGGAGGAGATCCGGATGTGGATCTCGGCCGCACCGGCCTCGCGGAGCATCCGGACCAGGGCGCGCTGGGTGTTGCCGCGGACGATCGAGTCGTCGACGACGACCAGCCGCTTCCCTTTGATGACTTCCTTGAGGGGGTTCAGCTTGAGGCGGATGCCCAGCTGGCGGATGGTCTGCGAGGGCTGGATGAAGGTGCGCCCGACGTAGGCGTTCTTGACCAGGCCGGCGCCGAAGGGGATGCCGGACGCCTCCGCGTAGCCGATGGCGGCGGGGGTGCCGGACTCAGGCGTCGCTATGACCAGGTCGGCCTCGACGGGGGCCTCCTTGGCGAGGCGGCGGCCCATCTCGACGCGGGAGAGGTACACGTTCCGGCCGGCGATGTCCGTGTCGGGACGGGCCAGGTACACGTACTCGAAGACACAGCCCTTCGGCTTCGCTTCCGCGAAGCGGGAGGTGCGGATGCCGTTCTCGTCGATGGCGATGAGCTCGCCCGGCTCGACCTCGCGGACGAAGCTGGCGCCGCAGATGTCGAGGGCGGCGGACTCCGAGGCGACGACCCAGCCGCGCTCCAGTCGGCCGAGGACCAGCGGGCGGATGCCCTGCGGGTCACGGGCGGCGTAGAGCGTGTGCTCGTCCATGAAGACGAGGGAGAAGGCGCCCCGGACGTCGGGGAGGACCTTCGCGGCGGACTGCTCGATGGTGAGCGGCGCGCCGTCCTCGTCCACCTGGCCGGCGAGGAGCGCCGTGACCAGGTCGGTGTCGTTGGTGGCGGCGACCTGGGTGGCGCGGCCGTCCTTCTTGGGAAGGTCGGCGACCATCTCGGCCAGCTGCGCCGTGTTCACCAGGTTGCCGTTGTGGCCGAGCGCCAGGGACCCGTGGGCGGTGGCCCGGAAGGTCGGCTGGGCGTTCTCCCACACGGAGGCCCCGGTGGTCGAGTAGCGGGCGTGACCGACCGCGATGTGACCTTGGAGGGAGCCGAGAGAGGTCTCGTCGAAGACCTGGGACACGAGGCCCATGTCCTTGAAGACGAGGATCTGGGAGCCGTTGCTGACCGCGATTCCCGCGGATTCCTGACCCCGATGCTGGAGGGCGTAGAGCCCGAAGTACGTGAGCTTTGCGACCTCTTCACCCGGAGCCCAGACCCCGAAGACGCCACACGCGTCCTGGGGGCCTTTCTCGCCGGGGAGCAGGTCGTGATTGAGTCGACCGTCACCACGTGGCACGTCTTCGAGTCTAGGGGACCTCGACCACTGGTCCGAATTGGCGAACGGAGCGTGAGCGGCGCTCGTACGATCGCACCAAAAGATCGCCGCGAACTTGGACGGGCCTACAAGGCAGGCGCCGGAAGGGTTCCGGGCCTCCGGGCGACCCCCGAGCGGACGCTCGTCCCCCTCCGCGGAGCGCCCGGGGATGTGACGCAGAACGCAGTGACCGGGGGTTTCACCGGCGTTTCGATCACGCGAACTACGCGCGTCGACCACCTCCTCCGCCGTTGACGCCCCCGCCCTCCTCGGCGAGGCTCCTGGCCCATGCAGCCCCGCAGTGACCGAGCGGTCACCCTCGTCCGGCGCCGGCACGTGGACCTCGTCCGTGTCGCGAGCGCCGGCTGTCACCGCGCCTGAACCGGCCCGGCCCCTCCGGCTGCCCCTCCGCCCCCCTTCCCCTCCGTCCCGGCCGCGGCGCCGTCCCCGCCCGCCGGGACCGGAGGCACACCCGTACGTTCTCCTGGAGATCCGCCATGTCCTCGCCCCTGTCCCGCCGGGCCTTCGGCGGCGCCGCCGCCGGTGCCGCCGCGGTGGCCGCCGTCGGCGCCGCCCCCGCCCACGCGGCGCCCGCCCCGGCCGCCGGTCCGGCCGCCGCCCCCGCGGAGCGCCCCTTCCGGGCCGCCCGCCCGCGCCGCCACTCCCGGCGGCCCAACATCCTCTTCATCCTGGGCGACGACCTCGGCTGGGCCGACCTCTCCTCGTACGGCTCCCCGCACATCCGCACCCCGCACCTCGACCGGCTCGCCCGCCAGGGCGTCCGCTTCACCGACGCCTACTCCGGCTCCGCGACCTGCTCCCCCACCCGCTTCAGCCTCTACACCGGCCGCTACCCGGGCCGGACGAAGGGCGGCCTCGCCGAGCCGATCGCCGACAGGTCCGTGGGCCTGGAGCCCACCCACCCCACGCTCGCCTCGCTGCTCCGCGACTCCGGCTACGCCACCGCCCTCATCGGCAAGTGGCACTGCGGCTACCTCCCCGACCACTCCCCCACCAAGTCCGGCTGGGACGAGTTCTTCGGCAACTTCGGCGGCGCCCTGGAGTACTACTCCAAGCTCGGCCTCGGCGGCGAGTACGACCTCTACGAGGGCGACGCCGAGTACAAGGACCTCCGCTACTACACGCGGATCCTCACCGAGCGGGCGAGCGAGTACGTGAGCCGGGACCACGAGAAGCCGTGGCTGCTCAACCTCAACTTCACCACTCCGCACTGGCCGTGGATCGCCGACGGCGACGAGGAGGCGAGCGCCGAGATCGTCCGCCGGATCAAGGCCGGCGACCGCTCCGCCCTCTGGCACCAGGACGGCGGCTCGGTCGAGAAGTACAAGGAGATGGTCGAGGACCTCGACCGCTCGGTCGGGAAGGTCCTGGCGGCGCTGAAGCGCTCCGGCCAGGAGCAGGACACCCTCGTCTTCTTCGCCAGCGACAACGGCGGCGAGCGCTTCTCCTACAACTGGCCGCTCGCCGGGAACAAGGGCTCCCTCCAGGAGGGCGGCATCCGCGTCCCCTCGGTCCTGCGCTGGCCCGCCCGGATCGACGGCGGCCAGGTCAGCGACCTGCCCGTCTTCACCCCCGACTGGACGGCGACCCTCCTCGACCTGGCCGGGGCCCGGCCCCACCCGGCGTACCCGCTCGACGGCACCAGCCTCGCCGGACACCTGCTGCGCGGCGAGGACGTGCCGGAGCGCGACCTGTTCTGGCGGGTCAGGGGCGAGCGGGCGCTGCGCCGCGGCGACTGGAAGTACTACCGCGGCAAGTCCGGCCGCGACCAGCTCTTCCACCTCTCCGAGGACACCCGCGAGCAGGCCGACCGGGCGCCCTTCGAGCAGGCCCGGCTGGCCGAGCTGCGGACCGCGTGGGAACGGATCGACGCGGGGCTGCTGCGCTACTGAGCCGGGCCGGCGCCGGGCTGCCGGCCCCCCGGGATGCCGCGCTACCGGGCCGGTTCGGCGCGAGCCGTCAGGCCCTCGCCGCCGCCGTCGACGAGGGTCAGGGTCCGGTGGTCGAGCCGGTAGGAGAGGGGGCCGTCGAGGAGCTCGTACAGCTTCGTCTCCAGCTCCATCTGCGGGCCCGCGCACATCATGCGGGTGGTGGCGGCCGGGCCCTCGACGGTGAGGGTCCCGGCCTCCTCGTCGACCTTCGCGGCGGCGGAGAAGCCGTTGCAGCCGAGGTTGCCGGTGATCCTGCCGTCCGCGCCGACGACGAAGCGGGCCTTGTCGCCGCCGCCCTCCGGGAGGGAGGCGGCGGCGTCCTCGGAGACCAGGCCGTCGATCTTCCAGGAGGTGCCGCGCAGCGGGGCGGACGGTTCGGCCGCCAGCTCCACCTTCCGGCCGCCGTCCGCCGAGGCGAGGGTGAGCGCGCCGTCCTCCAGGGTGCCCGTCAGGGGGCCGGCGAAGGCGGCGAGGAAGGCCGTCTCGAAGCGCCGCCGGTCCTCGGGGCACCCCATCTCCGTGACCTCGTCCGGGGAGACGGTGACGGTGGTGCCCGCGACGGCGGCCGTCCCGCCGAAGTGGTTGCAGCCGGTCCCGCCCCGGGTCCGGCCGTCCCGGGTGAACTCGACGGCGGCGCCCCCGGGGGCCTTCGAGCGGCTGCCGTCCACGGTGACCGCGGTCACCGTCCAGTGCGTGCCGGCGAGGGGCAGGTCGGGGTCCCCGGCGCCGCCGCTCCCGCCGCCCCGCCCGCAGGCGGTGAGGGCGGCGAGCAGGAGGGCGGCTGCGGCGAGGGTGCTGCGCGGCTTCGGCATGCCGGTGGGACGCGGCGGAGCCGTACGGGGTTCCCGGCGGGATCCGTACGGGTTCCCCCGGCCGGGTCCGTACGGGGCCCCCGGCCGGGTCCGTACGGGGTCCGTACGGGATTCCCGGCCGGATCCGTACGGGCCCCCGGCCCCCCTCGCCGGGGGTCAGCCCATCACGGGGAGCAGCTCCGCCAGGTCCGCGCGCTCGCCGCTCGCCGCGATCCGGGCCGCGTCGAGCTCGGCCGCCCAGCCGGACCGCCCGGTGGCCAGCCGGATCCAGGTCAGCGGGTCCGTCTCCACGACGTTCGGCGGGGTGCCCCGGGTGTGCCGGGGGCCCTCCACGCACTGCACCACCGCGTACGGCGGGACCCTGACCTCCACCGCGCCGCCCGGGGCCTTCACCGCGAGGGCGTCGGCGAGCAGCCGGGTGCAGGCCGCGAGCGCCTGCCGGTCGTACGGGATCTCCGCGCCGGTCGCGGCGGCGAGGTCGTCGGTGTGGACGACCAGTTCGACGGTCCGGGTGACGAGGAAGTCGGCGAGGGTCATGGCCCCGAAGCGGGTCGGCACGAGCCGCTCCCCGTCCGCGCCGGCGACCAGCTCCTCGTACCGCTCCGCCGTCCGCCCGTACAGCCCCGGCAGGTCGGCGGTGTCGGCGGCGCGGACGTCCTCGTCGATCCGCGCGGCGGCCGTGCGGGTCGCGAACGGCCAGTCGAGCAGCGTCAGTTCGCGCTTCTCCGGCTCGGGCCCCTCCAGGGCGCGGACGACCGAGCCGAGCGCAGCCGTGACGTGCCCGGCGAGCTCCCGGACGGTCCAGGAGCCGAGCCGGGTGGGCCGGCCGAGGGCCTCCGGCGGCAGCGCGAGCACCGCCTCCCGCACGTGTCCGAACTGGGCCGACACGGCGGCCCTGGTCCTGGCGGGGTCGTAGCTGCGGGCGCGTTTCCTGGCGGGTGGCATGGCCCGAGGCTAACGCCGAGACTGGGAGGGAGGGGGGAAACCCCTCAGGAAAGGCAGTGGCGGGACCATGACCCATCACGAGCACCCCGACGCGGCTGTCGTGCGCCGGGGGTACGCAGCGTTCACCGCCGGCGACATGGAGACCCTCGCCTCCCTGATGACCAGCGACTGCACGCACCACTCGCCCGGCGAGAGCCAGATGTCCGGGCACTTCAAGGGCCGGGACAACGTCCTGGCGCACTACGGGAAGCTCGCCGAACTGACCCGCGGCACCTTCCGGGTGGAGCTGAAGGACGTCTACCCGGACGGGCGGGGCCACGCGATGTCCGTCCACACCTGGCACGCCGACAAGGGCGACCGGGGCATCGAGATGGACGGCGGCCTCTTCTTCACCCTCATCGGCGGCAAGATCTCCGACATCGACGAGTGCGTGGCCGACATCACCGAGTCGGACGCCTTCTGGGGAACGGAGTAGCGCGGACGCGGAAGGACCCCCGCCCGAGCGGCGCGGGGGTCCTCACGTGGTGCGCGGAGCGCGGATCAGGCCAGCAGGCCCGGGATCGTCGCCTCGTGCGCGGTGCGCAGCTCCTCCAGGGAGAGCGCGAACTCGCCCTGGACGTCGACCGCGTCGCCGTCGACGACACCGATGCGGGTCGCCGGCAGGCCGCGGGCGCCGCACATGTCGGTGAAGCGGAGCTCCTCGCTGCGCGGGACGGCGACGACCGCGCGGCCCGCCGACTCCGAGAAGAGGAACGTGAAGGCGTCCAGGCCCTCGGGGACGACCAGGCGCGCGCCGTTCCCGCCGCGCAGGCAGGACTCGACGACCGCCTGCACGAGACCGCCGTCGGACAGGTCGTGCGCCGCGTCGATCATGCCGTCGCGGGAGCCCGAGATCAGGATCTCGCCGAGCAGCTTCTCCCGGTCGAGGTCCACGGCCGGCGGCATGCCGCCGAGGTGCTGGTGGATCACCTCGGACCAGGCCGAACCGCCGAACTCCTCCTTGGTGTCGCCCAGCAGGTAGAGGAGCTGGCCCTCTTCCGCGAAGGCGATCGGGGTGCGGCGGGTGACGTCGTCGATCACACCGAGGACGGCCACGACGGGCGTCGGGTGGATGGCGACCTCGCCGGTCTGGTTGTACAGCGACACGTTGCCGCCGGTGACCGGGGTGCCGAGCTGGAAGCAGCCGTCGGCGAGACCGCGGGTGGCCTCGGCGAACTGCCACATGACGGCCGGGTCCTCGGGCGAGCCGAAGTTCAGGCAGTCCGAGATGGCGAGCGGCTTGGCGCCGGAGGCGGCGACGTTGCGGTACGCCTCCGCGAGGGCGAGCTGCGCGCCGGTGTACGGGTCGAGCTTGGCGTACCGGCCGTTGCCGTCGGTCGCCATGGCCACGCCGAGGTTGGTCTCCTCGTCGATGCGGACCATGCCCGCGTCCTCGGGCTGCGCCAGGACCGTGTTGCCCTGCACGAACCGGTCGTACTGGTCCGTGATCCAGGACTTCGATGCCTGGTTCGGGGAGGAGACGAGCCTCAGGACCTGGTCCTTCAGCTCCTCGCCCGTCCGCGGCCGGGGCAGCTTGCCGGCGTCGTCGGCCTGGAGCGCGTCCTGCCACTCCGGGCGCGCGAACGGCCGGTGGTAGGTCGGGCCCTCGTGGGCGACGGAGCGCGGCGGCACGTCGACGATCTGCTCGCCGTGCCAGAAGATCTCCAGCCGCTCGCCCTCGGTGACCTCACCGATGACGACCGCGATGACGTCCCACTTCTCGCAGATCTCCAGGAAGCGGTCGACGTGCTGCGGCTCGACGATCGCGCACATGCGCTCCTGCGACTCGCTCATGAGGATCTCCTCGGGCGAGAGCGTCGCGTCGCGCAGGTGGACCTTCTCCAGGTCGACCCGCATGCCGCCGGAGCCGGCCGAGGCCAGCTCGGAGGTGGCGCAGGAGAGCCCGGCGCCGCCGAGGTCCTGGATGCCCGCGACGAGCTTCTCCTGGAAGATCTCCAGGGTGCACTCGATGAGGAGCTTCTCCTGGAACGGGTCGCCGACCTGGACCGCGGGGCGCTTGGTGGGCTTGGTGTCGTCGAAGGTCTCGGACGCGAGGACCGAGACGCCGCCGATGCCGTCGCCGCCCGTGCGGGCGCCGTACAGGATGACCTTGTTGCCGGGGCCCGATGCCTTGGCGAGGTGGATGTCCTCGTGCTTCATCACGCCGATGCAGCCGGCGTTGACCAGGGGGTTGCCCTGGTAGCAGGAGTCGAAGACGACCTCGCCGCCGATGTTCGGCAGGCCCAGGCAGTTGCCGTAGCCGCCGATGCCGGCGACGACACCGGGCAGCACGCGCTTGGTGTCGGGGTGGTCGGCCGCGCCGAAGCGCAGCGGGTCGACGACCGCGACCGGGCGGGCGCCCATGGCGAGGATGTCGCGGACGATGCCGCCCACGCCGGTGGCCGCGCCCTGGTAGGGCTCGATGTACGAGGGGTGGTTGTGCGACTCGACCTTGAAGGTGACCGCGTACCCCTGGCCGACGTCGACGACGCCCGCGTTCTCGCCGATGCCGACGAGCATGGCGTCGTTGGCGGGGGTCTTCTCGCCGAACTGCTTCAGGTGGACCTTGCTGCTCTTGTAGGAGCAGTGCTCGGACCACATGACGGAGTACATGGCGAGCTCGGCGCCGGTGGGACGGCGGCCGAGGATCTCGCGGATGCGCGCGTACTCGTCCTCCTTGAGGCCGAGCTCCTTCCAGGGCTGCTCGCTGTCCGGCGTCTCGCTCGCGTGCTTGACGGTGTCGAGGCTCATCAGGCGTTGACCAGCTTCTTGAGGATCGAGGTGAAGAAGCCGAGACCGTCCGTCTTGCCGGTGCCGATCAGCGGCTCGACGGCGTGCTCGGGGTGCGGCATCAGACCGACGACGTTGCCCGCCGCGTTCGTGATGCCGGCGATGTCGCGGAGCGAGCCGTTGGGGTTGACGTCCAGGTAGCGGAAGGCCACCCGCCCCTCGGCCTCCAGCTCGTCGAGCGTGCGCTCGTCGGCGACGTACCGGCCGTCCATGTTCTTGAGCGGGACCTCGATCTCCTGGCCCGCGGAGTAGTCCGAGGTCCAGGCGGTCTCCGCGTTCTCCACCCGCAGCTTCTGGTCGCGGCAGATGAAGTGGAGGTGGTTGTTGCGCAGCATCGCGCCCGGCAGCAGGTGGGCCTCGGTGAGGATCTGGAAGCCGTTGCAGATGCCGAGGACGGGCATGCCCGCCTTCGCCTGCTCGATGATGGTCTCCATCACCGGCGAGAAGCGCGAGATGGCGCCGGCCCGCAGGTAGTCGCCGTAGGAGAAGCCGCCGGCGAGGACCACGGCGTCGACCTGCTTGAGGTCCTTGTCGCGGTGCCAGAGCGAGACGGGCTCGGCGCCCGCGAGGCGGGCGGCGCGCAGCGCGTCCTGGTCGTCGAGCGTGCCGGGGAAGGTGACGACGCCGATGCGTGCGGTCACGACTCGACCTTCACGACGAAGTCTTCGATCACGGTGTTGGCAAGGAAGGTTTCGGCCATCTCATGGATGCGGGCGAGGGCGGCGTCGTCGACCGGTCCCTCCACCTCCAGCTCGAAGCGCTTCCCCTGACGGACGTCGGCGATTCCGGCGAACCCGAGGCGGGGCAGTGCACGCTGCACCGCCTGTCCCTGCGGGTCGAGGATCTCCGGCTTGAGCATGACGTCGACTACGACGCGTGCCACTGGCACTCCCGGTGGTGTGTTGCGTGGGCGGTTCCCTCAGCGTACCTGCCTCCAAATTCTACGCGGGTAGAGATCTGAAGGATCCTACAAATCCCCAGGCCGGAAGGCGCCCCCGGCGGTGATCCGCCCCAAACCCCCGCACCCCGCCGCACATGAAATGCGAGTGAAATATTGCGCCGCTCATTGCCCCGGGACACGCTGAGACAATTGACGGGGCTTCACAATGCGACGCCCATCGCTGTACAAAGGAATCCAGAGGAAGAAAACATTGCCCCCGGGCAGCCGGCGGCCCGCTATCACCGCACGTCAGAGGCGCACCCACAGCCCCTGACAGGTGGCGGGCCACAGGAAAGGACCCATATCCGTGGCGCAGCGAGTGGTGGTCACCCTCTCCGACGACATCGACGGCGGAGAAGCGGCGGAAACGGTCGCGTTCGGTCTCGACGGGAAGATGTACGAGATCGACCTGAATACTGCCAATGCAAAGAAACTCCGCAAGGCCCTCGCGCCCTACCTCGCGGCCGGGCGCAAGCAGACCGGCAGGCAGGCGGGCAGTCGGGCGACCGGAGGTGTGACGGGGGCCACCGTCGCCTACACCCACACCGCCCTCGCCCCCGACCCCGCGGCGGTCCGCGCCTGGGCCCAGTCCAACAAGATGGACGTGCCGGCCCGGGGCCGCATCCCCAAGCGGGTCTACGAGGCCTTCCGCGCGGCGAGCTGACGCCGGGCGGAGCGGGGCGGGACGACGGCCGGAGAGGGGCGGGCGGAGCGGATTTGCATTCCACCCCCCTTGATCGGCTAGAGTCTGGATCACGCCGAAGGGCAAGGCCGAAAAGCCGGGCCCGAAGCAGCGTGCGGGTGTAGTTCAGTAGTAGAACATCCCCCTTCCAGGGGGAAGGCGCAGTGTGCGATCCCTGTCACCCGCTCTGCATCACGGTTACCGACCACTCCGGTGGATCAGGTAGAGTGGTGCTCGCACCGCCCGGTGAAAGCCGGTCGGGAGCAATGCGGACGTGGCTCAGTTGGTAGAGCATCACCTTGCCAAGGTGAGGGTCGCGAGTTCGAATCTCGTCGTCCGCTCAGGGAAAAGAAGGCCCCGGTTCATCGAACCGGGGCCTTCTTCGTTCTCCCCCACACAGGAGCCACCCGCCCGCCCATGACATTTGTCAGTCGGGCCGATGACAGCGCGCACTGCCCGCCCTCCCCGCCGCACGGGAGGCTGGAGCCATGACAGCCGAAGCCCTGAACCCCGCCATCGAGGCGACCGACCTGCGCCGCAGCTACGACGGCGGTTTCGAGGCGGTGCGCGGCATCTCCCTCTCCGTCCCCCGGGGCGAGATCTTCGCCCTCCTCGGCACCAACGGCGCCGGCAAGACCTCCACCGTCGAACTCCTGGAGGGCCTCGCCGCCCCGACCGCCGGCACCGCCCGCGTCCTCGGCCACGACCCGTACCGGGAACGCTCCGCCGTCCGCCCCCGCATCGGCGTCATGCTCCAGGAGGGCGGCTTCCCCTCCGACCTCACCGTGGCCGAGACCGTCCGCATGTGGGCCGGCTGCACCAGCGGCGCCCGCCCCGCCGGCGAGGCCCTCGCGAGCGTCGGCCTCACCGGCCGCGAGAAGGTCCGCATCAAGCAGCTGTCCGGCGGCGAACGCCGCCGCCTCGACCTCGCGCTCGCCCTCCTCGGCCGCCCCGAGGTCCTCTTCCTCGACGAGCCCACCACCGGCCTCGACGCCGAGGGCCGCCGCGACACCTGGGAACTCGTCCGCGAACTGCGCGCCCAGGGCACCACCGTCCTCCTCACCACGCACTACCTGGAGGAGGCCGAATCGCTCGCCGACCGGCTCGCAATCATGCACAAGGGCCGCATCGTCCTCTCCGGCACCCCCGCCGAGGTCACCGCCGCCCAGCCCGCCCGGATCCGCTTCGCGCTCCCCGCCGGCGTGCCCGCCGCCCGCCTGCCGCTCGGCCTGAAGGCCGCCGAGGAGGGCGGCCGGATCGAGATCCGCACCCACGCCCTCCAGGACGACCTCACCGCTCTCCTCGGCTGGGCCCGCGAGCAGGACGTCCGGCTCGACGGCCTCGACGCCCGCTCCGCCTCCCTCGAAGAGGCCTTCCTCGACATCGCCTCCCGCACGGAGGACGCCCCGGCCGGCCACAAGGAGACCGTGACCCGATGAGCACGCCGCAGACCACGAGCGCCCCCACGGCCGCCGGCCGCCCCTCCACCACCCTCACCCGGCTCACCGCCCTCGGCCGGGCCGAACTCACCCTCCTCGGCCGCAACCGCAACAACCTCTTCATCGCGGCCCTCATGCCGCTGCTGATGATCTTCCTGCTGCGGTCCTCCCTCAAGGGCGTCGACGAGTCCACCCTCGGCATCTCGCCGACCGCCGCCACCCTCATCGGCGGCACCGGCATGGTCCTGCTGCTCGTCGTCTACATGAGCTTCGTCTCCAGCCTCACCGCCCGCCGCGAGGAGCTGGTCCTCAAGCGGCTGCGCACCGGCGAGGCCACCGACCCCGAGATACTCGCGGGCGCCGCCCTGCCCGCCACCGCCATCGCCCTCGTCCAGTGCGCGATCCTCACCGTCGGCGGCTTCACCCTGCTCGGCGCCGACGCCCCCGCCCGCCCCGACCTGCTCGTCCTCGGCCTCGCCGGCGCGATCGTGCTGCTCGCCGGGCTCGCCGCCCTCACCACCACCATCACCCGCACCGTCGAGAGCGCCGGCCTCACCACCCTGCCGCTGTTCCTGATCTCCTCCTTCGGCTCCGGCCTCTTCGTCCCCCGCGACGCCCTGCCCGGCACGGCCGCCGACGTCGCCCAGCTCCTCCCGCTCAGCGGCGTCATGGAGTTCGTCCGGGCCGGCTGGCTCGGCACCGCCCACGCGGGCAGCCTGCTGACCGCCGCGCTCAATACAGTGGCCTGGGCCGTCCTGACGGGATGGGCGGTCCGCCGCTGGTTCCGCTGGGAGCCCCGGCGCTAGGGGTGGGACCGGAGGGGAGACGGGACGGGATGTCCGCGATGACGGGATGGTGGACGCGGCGCAGCGCCGCCGGGAAGGTCGAGCTGTACACCCGCTGGACCTTCCACCTGATGGCCCCGGTCGAACTGGTCACGCTCGGCGGCCTCCCGCTGAACTCCGGAGGGAAGCCCCGTGACCTCGGCACCGGCCTGACGGTCGGCCTGCTGCTGTGGGTCCTGGCCCACTCCGCGCTCTGCTGGACGGTCTCCTCCCGCGCCCTCGGCCACACCACCGGCCGGCGGGCGCGCCCCGTCCGGCTCGCCGTCGCCCTCGCCACCGCCACCCTCCTCGCCGACCTCGCCGTCGCCGGGCTGTGGGCGGGCGGGGCGCTGCCCGACGAGTCGCTCGTCGCGAGCCTGCTCATCGTCACCTCGGTCTTCACCGCCGGCACGCTCGTCCTCTGCCTGGACCGGGTGCGGCACATGGCGTACGCGGTCGCCGGCACCGCCCTGGCCGCCGCGCTGCCCGTCGCCGCCTTCGGCCACGGCGCCCCGGAGGGCCTGATCACCCTGGTCGCCGTCCTCGCGGGCGGCGGCGCCTACGCCTCCGCCTGCGGCTTCTCCTCCTGGCTGCTCCGCGTCGTCCAGGAGCTGGAGCGCTCCCGCGACCTCAAGGCCCGGCTCGCGGTCGCCGAGGAGCGGCTCCGCTTCGGCCGCGACCTCCACGACGTCATGGGCCGCAACCTGTCGGTGATCGCGCTCAAGAGCGAGCTGGCCGTCCAGCTCACCCGGCGCGGCCGCCCCGAGGGCGTGGACCAGATGGTCGAGGTCCAGCGGATCGCGCAGGAGTCCCAGCGCGAGGTCCGGGAGGTCGTCCGCGGCTACCGCGAGGCCGACCTGCGGGTCGAGCTGGAGGGCGCCCGCGGCGTCCTCGGCGCCGCCGGGATCGACTGCGCCGTCGACGCCCCCGCCCTGGAACTGCCCGCCGGGGTGCAGTCCGTGCTCGGCTGGGTCGTCCGCGAGGCCACCACCAACGTGCTGCGGCACGGCGACCCCGGCCGCTGCGCGATAGCCCTGCGGCGGACGGCGGACGGGGTGCTGCTGACCGTCGAGAACGACGGGGCGGTGGTACGGGACGGGGCCGGCGCCCCGGGCCGGACCGGTTCCGGCCTCGCCGGGCTGCGCGAACGGCTCGGCGCGGTGGACGGCACCCTGGAGGCCGGGCCCGTGGCCCCGCAGTCGTTCCGCGTCACCGCCCGGGTGCCGCTCGCCGTGCCGGGGACCGCCGGCACCCGACAGGAGAAGGAGACGGTCGCGTGACCGAGCCCGTACGCGTCCTGCTCGCCGACGACGAGCACCTGATCCGGGGCGCGCTCGCCGCCCTGCTCGCCCTGGAGGACGACCTGGTCGTCGTCGCGGAGGCCGCCACCGGCCCCGAGGCGCTGGCCATGGCCCGCGCCCACCGGCCCGACGTCGCCGTCCTCGACCTCCAGATGCCGGGGGCGGACGGTGTGACGGTGGCCACATCGATCCGGGACGAACTCCCGGGCTGCCGCACGATGATCGTGACCAGCCACGGCCGTCCCGGGCACCTCAAGCGGGCCCTCGCGGCGGGCGTCCGGGGCTTCGCGCCGAAGACCGTCAGCGCCCAGCGGCTCGCCGAGCTGATCCGTACCGTGCACGCCGGAAACCGCTACGTGGACCCGGAGTTGGCGGCCGACGCGATCGCCGCCGGGGACTCCCCGCTGACCGCGAGGGAGGCCGAGGTGCTCGAACTCGCCGCCGACGGCGCCCCCGTCGCGGAGATCGCCCGGCGGGCCGCGCTCTCCCCCGGCACGGTCCGCAACTACCTCTCCTCCGCCGCCGCGAAGCTCGGTGCGGAGAACCGTCACGCGGCGGTGCGTCTCGCGCGCTCCAAAGGTTGGGTATAGTTAGCAGCGCGCTACGGCGCATGCGGACGTGGCTCAGTTGGTAGAGCATCACCTTGCCAAGGTGAGGGTCGCGAGTTCGAATCTCGTCGTCCGCTCAGAGGGAAGGCCCCGGTTCATCGAACCGGGGCCTTCTTCGTGTGCGCGCACGACGGACACGGCGCCGCACCGGCCCCCCGGAGGGGACCCGTGCGGCGCGCGTCGGCCGGGGCGTGCCTCTCGGACCGGGCCCGGCCGCGGCGGGCCCGGCGTGGTCCGGAAGACGCGGCCTAGAAGCTGTCGGACCAGGACGTGCCGGTCAGCAGCTCGTACGCCTCCAGGTACTTGGCGCGGGTGGCGTCCACGACCTCCTGCGGGAGCGGCGGCGGGGGCTGCTCGCTCTTGCGGTCCCAGCCCGAGGCCGGGGAGGTCAGCCAGTTCCGCACGAACTGCTTGTCGTACGAGGGCTGGGCGCGGCCCGGCTGCCACTGGTCGGCCGGCCAGAAGCGGGAGGAGTCCGGGGTGAGGACCTCGTCGGCGAGGATCAGGTCCGCGCCCTCGAAGCCGAACTCGAACTTGGTGTCCGCGAGGATGATGCCCCGCTCGCGGGCGATGTCCCGGGCGCGGGAGTAGACGGCGAGGGTCGTCTGGCGCAGCAGGGCGGCGGTCTCGGCGCCGACCTGGCGGGCCACCTCCTCGTACGAGACGTTCTCGTCGTGCTCGCCGACGGCGGCCTTGGCCGCCGGGGTGAAGATCGGCGCGGGCAGCTCGGAGCCGTCGGTCAGGCCCTCGGGCAGCGCCAGGCCGCAGACCGTGCGGGAGGCGTCGTACTCGACCAGGCCGGAGCCGGTGAGGTAGCCGCGGGCCACGCACTCGACCGGGACCATCTCCAGGGGCTTGCAGATCAGGGTGCGGCCCGCCCAGTCGGCGGGGGCGCCGGCCGGCAGCTCGGTCGAGAGCACGTGGTTCGGGACCAGGTCGGAGAGCTGGTCGAACCACCACAGGGAGAGCTGGGTGAGGACGCGGCCCTTGTCCGGGATCTCGGTGGGCAGGACCCAGTCGTACGCGGACATGCGGTCGCTCGCCACCATCACGAGCTCGCCGGCCCCGTTCCGGTACAGGTCGCGCACCTTGCCCGTGTGCAGGTGGGTCAGGCCCGGGACCTCGATGGGCTCGGGCTTTTCTACAAATCCGGACACGGTTCCTCCGCGTAGGTTGATCCAGGAACGGTCCGATTCTCTCGCACGCGCGAGCGGCCCCGCCGACCGGGGCTGCTCGCCCGGTCAGTCCCTCTTACAGATGCGGTCGAGGAGGTTGGCGGTGGCGCGCTGGACCCGGGCGTCCACGTGGCCCGGCCGGTCCAGCGCGGGCGACCAGGCGAAGGTGCCGGAGGCGAAGACCCAGGCCCCCGACGGCGCCCGGTACAGGCTCGTCTCCTGGTGGCGCAGCGTCCCCTCGCCGTCCCGGTAGGGCGAGTGGGCCAGCAGGATGCGGCCGTCGTGCTCGGGGAGCGCGGTGCGCGGGAAGTAGCGGTCGGCCTCCCCCGCGACCAGGCCGGGGAGTTCGTCCCCGTCCCCGGCGCCGGTCGCCTCCCACAGCCAGTGCCCGGCGTTCCGCACGACCAGCGGGTGCGGTTCGGGCACCCGCCCCGCGTACTGGATGCCGAGGAGCTGCTGCTCGGGGCGGTCCACCTCGCGCCAGAGCGCGGGCCGGCCGGGCCCCCGGCGCTTGCGGCAGGTGAGCAGCCGGTCCGGCACCCCGGACGGCGAGGGGCCCAGCTCCACCTGCCAGTACATGGTGTTGGCGGAGAGGAAGACCAGCGAGGTGCCCTGGTCGCGGGCGCGCTCGGCGGCCTTCCGCATCGGCGCCGACCAGTACTCGTCGTGGCCGGGGAAGACCAGGCCCCGGTAGCGGGCCGGGTCGACCCGGCCGGCGTGCAGGTCGCGGGTCTCCGCATAGGCCAGGTCGTAGCCGTACCGCTCCGCCCAGCGGATGAAGTCGTAGGCGTGGCCCACGTGCAGGGGCAGGCCCGCACCCGCGTACGGCCGGTCGAAGGAGACGGTCGTCGCCGCCTCCTCCTCGCCGAGCAGCCGGCCCTCCTCGTCCCACGCGTGGTAGAGGCTGGCGCCGGTGTGCCCGTCCTCCGGGTAGAGGTTGTACGCCTGCCAGGTCACGTCCGGAAGGACGAGGAGGAGGTCCGCCGGGTGGGAGTCGCGGACGGTGAAGGGGATGTGGGAACGGTAGCCGTCGGCGGTGGTGAGGACGGCGACGTACGCGCCGATCGACCAGTAGGTCGGCACCTGGAGCCGCCAGGACTGCCACCAGTGGTGGCAGGAGACCGTGCGGTCGGCGGTGAGCGGCGGCGGCTGGACGATCCCGGAGAGCCGCGGGCTCGTGGTGATCTTCGCGGCGCCGTCGCCCCCGTAGTGACCGATCCGGTAGACGTCGACCGAGAACGGCTGCGGCGGGTCCACGGTGATGTGGAAGTCGATCGACTCGCCGGGCGCGACGGCCCCGCCGGAGGCGAAGCCCTTGATCTGCCGGCGCACGTCGTCGGCGGTGCGCGGGCCCCCGGCGCCGCCCCGGGCCAGGGTCTCGTCCGCGTACCAGGGGACCATCTGCCCCGTGTCGTCGAAGTAGTTCTCCGAGCCGCGCAGCCAGGGCAGCGGGCCCTGGCCGAAGGGATCGGAGACGGCGTGCGCGAGCGCACCCGACTCCCAGCGCCTGATCTGCTCCGCCCCCATGACGCGCCCCTCCCTCGACTCCCCCGGTCAGTGCCGCCGGCCCCTGCCCGCGGATGGTGCCCCTGTCAGTGCCGGTCTCCAGCACATCACATAACGCAGGGGGACCGTCACCGTTCGTCGCGAATCGGAAAAGGTGGAAGGCCCTCTTCCGGTCATGAGGCCGTCCGGAGGGCGCTCGGGACGTCGTTCGGGGCGCCGTCGGGGGCGCACGGAGGCCGCTCAGGACGTCGTTCGGGGCGCCCGGAACCCCCGCCGACCCGGCGGGGGCCCGCTCCCGGGGTCAGAGGAGACGGACGGGCTTCTCCGGGCGGACGCCGGTGGTGCTGAGCCAGGCCCGGAGCGGGGCCGGATCGCCCTCCTCGACCAGGGCGAGGACCCGCGGCCCGAGGTCGGCCGCCCGCTCTCCGCCGACGAGCAGCGCGGGCCCGTCGAGCCAGTCCAGGCCGGGCACGGCGCCGGTGGTGTCGACGGCGGCGCAGCAGACCAGGGCGGTGACGTGGTCGGCGAGCAGGTCCCGGCCGGTCCGGGGCGGCAGCAGCGGACCGAGCGGCCAGGGCCCGTCCGGGCCGGTGAACCCGGACCGGTCTCCGGCGGTGGCCGCGAGCCGGGCCTCCCGCTCGGCGTCCTCCCGCGCCACCTGGGCGCTGAGCGCGGCCGCCAGGGCATCGGCGACGGGATTGCGGGCCTCGTCCTCGTCGTCGTACGGGTCGTCCGCGTCCTCTTCGAGGGGTACGGCGGGGAGGTCGAGGGGGACGGCCGGGAGCTCGCCGGCCGACGGCGCGGGGTCCCGGGGGCCGGGCCCCTCCGGGCCTCCGGTGCTCTCCGTGCTCTCGGTGCTCTCCGTGCTCTCCGTGCTCTCCGTGCTCTCGGTGCCGAGGGTGCAGGTGGTGCCGAGGGTGCCGGTGGCGTCGGTGGTGCTGTCGATGCCGCCTGTGTCGAGGGCGCCGGGCGCGGCCGTCAGGTGGGTGAGGACGCGGGTGAGGGTCGGGCCCTCCGGGGCCCCGTCACCGGGGCCGCCGGGGACGGGGGCCGTCGCGAGCCGGTCGAGGACGTCGTGGAGCCGGGCGGCGTCCGCGCGCCACGTCCGGTCGACGACCTCCTCCGGATAGCGGCTCCACTCGACCGGCGCCCAGTCCGGTCCGGGCTCGGCCGGGCCGCCGTGGAAGAGCCGGGCGGCGAGCAGCGAGGCCGCCTCGTCCACGGCGCCGGGCTCCTCCAGGAGGTCGCAGGCCGGGCGGTCGCCGAGCCGGGAGGAGAAGCCCTCCGCGAGCCGGTCGCGCCGCGAGAGCTCGGTCAGCGCCGCGACCACGCCCGCGTCGAGCCGGGCCGGCCAGCGGCCCATCCGCCAGGCGGGCAGCGCGACCCGGGTGAGGAGCCGGTCCCAGCCCGCGTAGGCGAGGCCGACCTGCTCCTGGGCGACGATCCGCGCCCCGTGGTCCACGGCCTGGGCCCGCTCGGAACCGGCGACGGCCACCCCGCGCTCCATCTCGGCCGGATGGCTGCCGCAGGCCCGCAGCAGCAGCCGGGCCACCCGGCCCACGCCCCGGGCGCCGAGCCCGCGGAGCGGGCCGAGGCCGGGATCGCGGGGGACCGCGGCGGCCGCGTCGAGCCCGCGCACGAAGCGGCGGGCGGCGGCTATGTCGGGATCGGAGGCCGGACCCGTGCCGGCGACGACCGGGGCGAGGACCGCCCGCAGCTCGCCGACCCGCATCCACCACAGGAACGGGGAGCCTATGACGAGGACGGGAGCCGTCCCCGCGGGGACGGCCGCCGCCCCGTACGCGGGATGGGAGCGGTCCTCCAGCCAGCTGTCGCAGTCCGGGGTCAGGGCTATCGCCGAGGGCGCGGGCACGTCGAGCCGGTCGGCCAGCTCCCGCACCAGGCGGTGCAGGTCGGGGGCGGCGGTCTCGGAGAGCTCCACCGTCGGCGTCACCGCCGGGCGGGCGCGGGCGACGACGAGGGCGACGGCCCCGGCGGCGAGCAGGACGAGGACGGCGAGGACGGTCACGATCCAGCGGGCCGTGGTCCAGCCCGTACCCGTGAAGTGGCCGGTGACCTCGCCCGCGTAGAGCACCACGGCGACCGCGGCGGGGAGGACGGCGGCGCCGAGCGCCCTGCCGCGGACGCGCAGGACGGCGAGGGCGCGGGAGCGCGCGGCCCGCGCGCCCCACTCGTCGCCGAGGCCACCGCCGCTGCCGTGGTTTCCGAAGCCGCTGCCGGACACGCCGTACCTCACCCCCTCTGCCTGTCCTCGACGGGACTACCCGTGGTGGTGTTGCTCACTCCCCCACTGTGGCACCCGCCACCGACATCGCAATGCCGGTGGGCCAAGTGCCGGAATGCCTGCGCCGCACCCTAGTTGGGGCTTCGGCGGCAGTCATCCAGATGGGCGAGTCGTCACCCGATCGAATGGCTTTGGGTAAAGGTGGTGCCGGTGGCGCGGCCGTGCGCTTGACTGCGCGGCCGCGCCCGCACTCCCGGGACGGGTCAGGCCCCGGCGGCCTTCAGCGCGATGTCCGTGCGGTGCTGGGAGCCGTCAAGGCGGATGCGGCCGACTGCCGCGTAGGCGCGCTCGCGGGCCTCGGCCAGGTCCGAACCGGTGGCGGTCACCGACAGGACCCGGCCGCCGGCGCTGACGATCGCGTCGCCGTCCCGCTTCGTGCCCGCGTGGAGCACGTAGGCGTGCGGCGCGTCCTGCTCCGCGATCTCGTCCAGGCCCTCGATGGGGTCGCCGGTGCGCGGGGTGTCCGGGTAGTTGTGGGAGGCGACGACCACGGTGACGGCGGCGTCGTCGCTCCAGCTCAGCGGCGCCTGGTCGGCCAGGGTGCCGTTGGCCGAGTTCAGCAGGACGCCGGCCAGCGGGGTCTTCAGGCGGGCCAGGACGACCTGCGTCTCGGGGTCGCCGAAGCGGGCGTTGAACTCGATGACCCGCACGCCGCGGCTCGTGATCGCCAGACCGGCGTAGAGCAGGCCGGAGAAGGGGGTGCCGCGGCGGCGCAGCTCGTCGACGGTCGGCTGGAGCACGGTCTGCAGGACCTCGTCGACCAGCTTCGGGTCGGCCCACGGCAGCGGCGAATAGGCGCCCATGCCACCGGTGTTGGGGCCCTCGTCGCCGTCGAGCGCGCGCTTGAAGTCCTGCGCGGGCCGGAGCGGGAGGACGGTGGTGCCGTCGCAGATCGCGAAGAGGGAGACCTCGGGGCCGTCCAGGTACTCCTCGATGACCACGCGGTTGCAGGCGAGCGCGTGGGCGCGGGCCGCCTCGACGTCGTCGGTGACGACGACGCCCTTGCCGGCCGCGAGGCCGTCGTCCTTGACGACGTACGGCGCGCCGAAGGCGTCGAGTGCCTCGTCGATCTCGGCGGGGGTGGTGCAGACGTAGCTGCGGGCGGTCGGCACGCCGGCGGCGGCCATGACGTCCTTGGCGAACGCCTTGGAGCCCTCCAGCTGTGCCGCCTCCTTCGACGGCCCGAAGACCGGGACGCCGGCCGCGCGGACCGCGTCGGCGACACCGGCGACGAGCGGCGCCTCCGGGCCGACGACGACCAGGTCGGCACCGAGCTCGGTGGCGAGCGCGGCGACCGCCGCGCCGTCCAGCTGGTCGACGGGACGCAGCTCGGCGACCTCCGCGATTCCGGCGTTGCCGGGCGCGCAGTACAGAGCGGTGACGTCGGGATCGAGGGAGAGAGAGCGGCACAGGGCGTGTTCGCGGGCGCCGCCGCCGATGACGAGGACCTTCACGTCAGCCAGGGTATCCGGCCGGACGCGCGGACCCTTGTGCGGGCCACCGAGCGAGACGGCCCTAGTCGTTCGTGTATTCCTCCACAACGGTGGCGCCGAGCTCCCGCACGATCAGGTCGTGCCCGGAGAGCGCCGACTCGACGAGGTCGGGGTCGTCCTCCTCCGGCACGTCGTCCTCGGGCGCCACCGGCTGCGGCTGCGGCCGCGGCGGCGCCGGGTCGGGCGCGGCCTGCGCGGCGGGCGGGGCCTGTACGGGGGCGGGCGCGGGCGCCGCGGCGGGGGCGGGCGCGGGGGCGAAGGCCGGTGCGGGCGCGGCCGGGGGCGGAGGCGCGGAGGGGCGCCCGAAGCCGCCGCCACCGCCGCCTCCCGAGAAGTTCCCCGCCCCTGACGGGGGCGCGGAGCCGCCCGACGGGTCGACGATCGCCTCGACCTTCCAGTTCACGTTGAACTGCTCGGCGAGCGCCGCCTTGAGGACGTCCTCGCTGCCGCTGCTCGCGAAGTTGTCCCGGGCGCCGGCGTTGAGGAAGCCGAGCTGGAGCGTGGTGCCGTCGAAACCGGCCACCTGCGCGTTCTGGCTGAGCAGGATCCAGGTGAAGCGGCGCCGGTTCTTGACCGCCTCCAGGATCGACGGCCACATGTTCCGCACCTGGGCGGCCCCGGCGGCCATGTCCCCGGCCGGAGCCTGCGCGGCCGCCGGAGCGGACGGAGCCTGCGCGGGAGCGGAAGCCGGCGCGGGCGCCTGCGGGGCGGCGGTCGGCCAGCCACCGGGCCGCGCGGCCCCCGGCCAGGCCCCGGGCCGCCCGCCCTCCGGCTGCTGCACGGGGGCGGGTACGGGCGCGGGCGCCGGGGCGGCCTGCGGCGGGGGCGGCGGGGCCATCGGCGTGTGCGCCTCGGGCCCGGGGACGTACCCCATCGGCGGCCCGGCGGGCGGGGCGGGCGTGAAGACGGCGGCGGCCTGGACCTGCGGCGCCGCGGCGGCTCCGCGCTCCAGCCGGTCCAGCCGGGCGAGCAGCGACCGCTCGTCGTCGAAGGCGGCGGGCAGCAGCACGCGCGCGCAGATCAGCTCCAGCTGGAGGCGCGGGGAGGTGGCGCCGCGCATCTCGGTCAGCCCGGAGTTGACGAGGTCGGCGGCGCGGCTCAGCTCGGCGGCCCCGAAGACGGACGCCTGGGCCTGCATCCGCTCGACGACGTCGGCGGGCGCGTCGATGAGCCCCTTCTCCGCGGCGTCCGGCACGGCGGCCAGGATCACCAGGTCCCGCAGCCGCTCCAGCAGGTCGGCGACGAACCGCCGGGGGTCGTTCCCGCCCTCGATGACCCGGTCGACCACCTCGAAGGCGGCGGCGCCGTCCCCGGACGCGAAGGCGTCCACGACGGAGTCCAGCAGCGACCCCTCCGTATAACCGAGGAGCGAGGTCGCCATGGTGTACGTCACACCCTCCTCGCCGGCACCGGCGAGGAGCTGGTCCATGACGGACATCGAGTCACGCACGGACCCCGCGCCGGCCCGCACCACGAGCGGCAGCACGCCGTCCTCGACGGGGATCCCCTCCCGCCCGCACACGTCCCCCAGGTACTCCCGCAGGGTCCCCGGCGGCACCAGCCGGAAGGGATAGTGGTGCGTCCGGGACCGGATGGTCCCGATGACCTTCTCCGGCTCGGTCGTGGCGAAGATGAACTTGAGGTGCTCCGGCGGCTCCTCGACCACCTTCAGCAGGGCGTTGAAGCCCGCCGAGGTGACCATGTGCGCCTCGTCGATGATGTAGATCTTGTACCGGCTCGCCGCGGGCCCGAAGAACGCCTTCTCCCGCAGGTCACGGGCGTCCTCCACACCACCGTGCGAAGCCGCGTCGATCTCGATGACGTCGATGGACCCCGGCCCGCCCCGCGCGAGGTCCTGGCACGACTGGCACTCCCCGCAGGGCGTGGGCGTCGGCCCCTGCTCGCAGTTCAGACACCGCGCGAGGATCCGCGCACTGGTCGTCTTGCCGCACCCGCGCGGCCCGCTGAACAGGTACGCGTGATTGACCCGGTTGTTCCGCAGGGCCTGCTGCAACGGGTCGGTGACATGCTCCTGCCCGATGACCTCGGCGAAGGACTCGGGACGATAGCGGCGGTACAGCGCGAGAGACGACACGTCTACGAGGTTATAGGCGCCCACCGACAACCCGGGAAAACCACCACCCGCCCACCCGGGCGCCCCGCCCCGCGCCACGCCCGCCCCCGCGTCCGCGCCCGCTCCGGAAACGCATCCCGCTCCGGGAACACGTCCCGTCCCGGGAAAGCATCCGCCCCGCCCCGTCCCCGGGAACGCAAGCGCCCCCCACGCACCCGCCAGAGCCGACCTACCCTTGCTGCCTTCCGGCCCTGGGGGAGTTCAGTCAGATAGCGCCGCGTGAGGGGCTCCGCCCAGGGTACCCGATCCGAACCCCCACCCGAACCCCACCCGGCCCCTTCCCCACCTCCTCCCCCACCCCGCTCCTCCCCCTCCCGGATCACGTTCGCGAGCACCCTCCGCGGTCATGTAATGTTCTCCACGGAGGATTCGCCTAGAGGCCTAGGGCGCACGCTTGGAAAGCGTGTTGGGGGCAACCCCTCACGAGTTCGAATCTCGTATCCTCCGCCAGCCCGAAGGGCCGGACCGCAAAAGCGGTCCGGCCCTTCGGCATTCCCGCCCCACTCACGCGCAGCCGCCGAGCCCGCCCGCCGGGACCACCGCTCCCACGCTCCGGGCCACCCCGCCCACGCCTGCGACGCATCCCCGGCCCCCGCGTCCACCCCGCGCCACCTCGCCCGGCCCCCTGCCTCCCCAGGTTCACGCGGCCACCCCGGCATTCACCCCCACTCCCGCGACCTCCCTCACCCACCCCGACCTGGCCCTTCCCCTCCCTCGCCCTCCCTGCGAGCGGGCCCCCGCCCGTCAGCGAAGAGATTCTTTTTCGACGTTCCGTTCACCGGATCGGGCGGTGATCAGATGGAGGGTACGTTCCTGCTGTTTCCCCTCCGTATCCGATCGGCTACGTTCCGTGACGATCGAATGGCTCTCTAACCAATCAGGGGACATCCATGGGGAAGTTGAGGAAGTCGGTGACCGCCGCGATCGCCGCGGGCCTGTTCTTCGGCGGGGCGAGCGCGGCGGTGGCGGACTCGTGGCACCGCCTGAAGATGCGCTCGACAGGCGTCCACTTCAAGGGGTCCTACAAGTGGGAACCGAAGTTCGTGCACCGCGGCGGGTTCCACATCGACGGAACGCTGGAGGACACCGAGGCCGACGACGGGCACAACGTCTACCTGCGCGCCAGGGTCGAGTCCTATGGCTGGACGCGGGTCAAGGGCGTCCAGAAGAAGACCATCCACGTCAATCACGTCTTCTTCGACGGCGCGGTCCTGGAGACCACGGAGGCTGAGATCCAAGCCTGCCGCGATCGTGGATCGCTCCGGCCGGACAACTGCTCCAAGCTTCGAAAGTTCGCGCGCTGACCATTCATCGCCCAGGGGAGCCGCGCCCAGCGGCTCCCCTTTTCCTCGAAGGAGCCACAACACCATGACTGTCATCCTGCATGCCGAGAACGTGAACTTCCTCTATGGCGAGCAACACGCGGTCAGAGACGCTGACCTCACGCTCAACCGCGGGGAGGTGGCCGCCATCATGGGGAGCAGCGGTTCCGGAAAGTCCTCTCTGCTGTATTGCCTCGCCGGGGTCCTCCCGCCAGCGAGCGGGACGGTGACCTTCGACGGCATGGTGTTGTCGTCCCTTCCGGACGTCGAGTTGAGCGCCTTACGCCGGGAGAGGATCGGGTTCGTCTTCCAGTACGGAGAGCTGCTCGACGAACTGACGGCTGAAGAAAACGCGGCCCTGCCCTTGCGTCTGGCAGGAGTCCCGAAGGACCGAGCCCATGCGGCTGCCGCGCGCATTCTCGCCCGGCTGGGGCTGGGGGATCTCCTCCGCCGCAGGGCTTCGAAGCTTTCCGGCGGTCAGCGTCAGCGAATCGCCGTCGCGCGTGCTCTCGTTCATCAACCGGACGTAGTTTTCGCGGACGAGCCGACCGGAGCGCTCGACAGTTCCAACGCCTCTACGGTTCTGGAGGAATTCCTCCGGCTCGCGAAGGAGCAGGACACCGCGGTGGTCATCGTGACGCACGATCCACAGGTTGCCGCCAAGGCCGACACCCAGTACATGATGGTGGACGGTGTTCTCGCCCAGAGCGTGACCGCATGAACCCTTTTCTCCTCGGACTACGTCTGCTTTGGGGCAGCGGGCGCAGAGGCCGTACGCGTTTTCTGCTGATGACGTTCGGTGCTGGTCTGGGAGTGGCCTGCCTCGCGGCAGTACTGACCATTCCGACGATTCTCGCGGCCCATGACGCTCGCACCACAGCGCGTTCGCCCCAGGTCGCTGAACGAGCGAACGTCGTCTATCAAAAGTTCGTCGATCCCTACGGCTCGAGGCCGCTTCGCAGAGTCTTCCTCGCGCGCACAGGACCGGGTCCGATCCCGCGCGCCCCAGGAGTCACAGAACTTCCCGGCCCTGGAGAGGCCGTCGTATCCCCGAAGCTCCGCGAGATTCTCACGGCGCACCCCAGTGTCACCGGACTCGTCCCAGGACGAGTGACGGGCGTGGTCGAGGCCGAAGGACTCGGAGGGCCGGACGATCTCTACGCCTATATCGGAACCACCCCGGACAAGCTCTCCGAGCCTCGTCCACTCGCCCGCTTCGGGGGCGGTCGACTCCAGGACGAAGTCGTCGATCAGGGAGCTTCTTCAGAGTGGTCACCGATCGGGTGACGGCCAAAGGTGGATAGCAGACGAGGCCTTCGGGCAGTGGTTCGAGATGTCTGACGTCTCAACCGCTGCGACCGGAGGCCTCGTTGGTCATCTATCCTGCCGCACTCGACCTGCCGCACGCGCTCGTGGAGTGGGTCACGATGCTGATCGTCACCCGTGAAGGTGATCGCCGGTGCAAGCTGCGACCTTCGCAACGCGCGATCATCACCCTGGTCTACCTGCGCGAGCACACCACCTACGCGAAGCTCGCCGCGGGTTTCCGGATCAGCGAGGGCACTGCCCACGCCTACGTACAGAGCGTGATCAAACTCCTCGCCTCCAGGGCACCGTCCCTCACGCAGGCGCTCCGTCGCACACGTCCCGAGTACGTCCTGGTGGACGGCACCATCGCCGAGTGCGACCGGGTCGGCGACCACGAACGGGACTACTCGGGCAAGGCCCGACGGCACGGAGTGAACATCCAGGTCGTCACCGATCCCGCGGGCGGGTTGATCTGGTACTCGCCGGCGTTGCCGGGTCGTACGGTCGACATCACCGCCGCCCGCACCCATCGAATCGTTACGATCTGTGAGCGACTGCGGATCCCGGTGCTGGCCGACAAGGCCTACGCCGGAGCCGGCGGCACGTTCCAGGTCCCGTTCAAACGCCACCTCGGACGGCCCCTCACCACCAGACAGGCAGCCGTCAACCGAGCACACGCACGGCTCCGCTTCCCCGTCGAGCGAGCCTTCGCCCGCCTCAAGGCCTGGCGGATCTTCCGCAAAGCGCGGATCAGCCCGAACCGGCTCACGTCAATCGCCAAGGCCGTCCTCACCCTCGAGAGACGACGCTGAAGATCCTTAGGAGACACTGGGCATTCTCCGGTTCACCCTCGGATGCATCGTTCTCCTCCCCCTGGTCGTGTTCCTCTCCGTCTGCGCACGTCTGTCCGGGGAGTCCCGGGCACGACGGCTCGCGGCGCTGCGGTTGGTAGGTCTCAGCATCAAAGACACGGTGCGGGTCAATGCCGGCGAAAGCGTTGCGACGGCGGTCGCCGGGTCGGTGCTCGGACTCCTCGCGTACCTCGCGTCCAATGAAGTCATGGCGCGAGTCGGGCTACCGGGGTTGCAGTGGTACCCGGCGGACGGACGTCCCACGTGGTCGACCGTGGCGGTGTGCCTGGTCGGGAGCCCCGCGCTTGCGTGGGTCGTCGGGTTGTTCAGCGCCCGACAGGCCGCCCTCTCACCGATCGCGGTGCGCCGGACGACGGGACGCAGGCCGACGTGGAGGTTCGGGGCGTTGCTGCTGGTCCCGGGGCTGGGGGTGATCGGTGGCTACTGTGTGATGAGCGTATTGGGGAAGGACCCGTCCGGAGGATCCGCCAGTTCCACTCTCGTTCCTTGCGCCGTCCTGCTGACCGGCGCGGGGCTCGTCCTCGGGCTGACTCCCGTCACCGCCTGGATCGCGCGGCGCCTTGCCGGCGCCTCGAAGTCCCTTCCGCTGACGTTGGCGATGCGGCGTGCGGAGGTGGACCCCGGCTCCTCCATGAGGGTGGTCACAGGACTTGTCCTGTTGGTCTTCGGTGCGTCGCTCACCCAGGGCGTGCTCATCGAACTGGACCAGGTGAGCCGACGTGATTCGCCGCTCCAGGAGTACCAGGTCGATCTGGCCAAGATCAGCCCTTCGCAACAACGTCGGCTGGAGCGGCTTCCGGGTGTCCGAGCCCACTTGCGCTCATACAGCTCGTGGACGCCGCCCGGAGACGCCTACGTCGCGGGACTGGAAATGATCGTCGGCACGTGTGAGCAGATCGCCGCGACCACCATCTCGGTGAGGGGGTGCACGGAAGGGAAGGCCATGAGGCTTCGTGGCGGCAACCCGCCGTCCGCATACGACCCGAAGCCCGGAGAGCGGTTCCCCTTCGCCCTTCGGAACGGTCGGAAGGCCGTCTTCACGGTGCCCGAGGCCAGCGCCGAACTGCACTCCTATCAACCTTCCGTCCTTCAGTCAGACAGCTTGCTCGTACCGCCCTCGGCGGTGCCCGCGGGGATGGCGGCAGCGGGAAGCCTCACCCTGGTTTCGAAGGCCGATACGGAAACCGTCCGGGCCGTGCTCGACGGGATCGGTGCCGTGGCACCGACCGTGGAGGTGGACGCGGTGGGGATCGCGATCGAGGCGCTGGCGCAACTGGCCGTCATCCGGAGCCTGCTGGTGGTCGGGATGGTGCTCGGGTTGGCCGTGGGGGTTGCGGCGTTCGTTGTCTCTGTGACTGATCGGGCGTTGGAGCGGCGGGGGCAGGTGGCGGCGCTGGGGTTGTTGGGGGCTCGGGCGGGGACGTTGCGGGTGGTGCAGGTGGTGCAGGTGGTGGTGCCGTTGGCGGTGGGGCTGGGTGGGGCCGTGGTGGCGGGGTGGCTGGCCGAGTCGAGTTACCTGATCACCGGGGGCGGGGCCGTGCACTGGGACTGGGCGGGGCTGCCGGTGTTGGTCGCGAGTGCGCTGGGGGTGCTGGTGGTGGCCGGGATGGCCTCCGTACCAACGGTACGGAGGCATGTGGATCCCGAGCACATCCGGAGGGACTGAAGGAATGAGGGGTTGAAGGGTTGAGGGGGGCTAAGGAGCGGGGGCCGGTCGTCCCTGGGGCGTCAGGCGAACTGGCCCGGGACGTAGTCGCCCGCGGGCTGCTGGGTCATGACGTTGAGGCGGTTGAAGGCGTTGATGAGGGCGATGAGGGAGACGAGGGCGACGAGCTGCTCCTCGTCGTAGTGCTTGGCGGCGTTCGCCCAGGCCTCGTCGGTGACGCCGGTGTGGTGGTCGGCGAGGCGGGTGCCCTGCTCGGTGAGTTCGAGGGCGGCGCGCTCGGCGTCGGTGTAGACCTTGGCCTCGCGCCAGGCGGCCACCAGGTTGAGGCGGAGGGCCGTCTCGCCGGCCGCGGTGGCGTCCTTGGTGTGCATGTCCAGGCAGAAGCCGCAGCCGTTGAGCTGGCTCGCGCGGATCTTCACCAGCTCCTGGGTGCTGTGGGGGATGACGGAGTCCGGGATGGCGGCGCCGGCCGAGGCGAGGTGCTTGACGACCTTGGCGGCGACGGGGCTGGCGAAGAGGTCGAGGCGGGCGTCCATGGGGTTCCTCCGTGGTGTCGGTGGTTTTCGTGGTGCGGGGTGTCCGGGCTTTCAATGGGGTGACGGAGCGCGGGGGCTCGGTGTGACGGGAAGAGGGGGCGGATGAGTGTGAGCTGGGTCACTCGGGAGTTCGTGCGTGGGGGCGTCGTCCTGTCGCTGCGCGACTGGGGCGGCGACGGGCCCGGCGTACTGCTGCTGCACGGGCTCGCCGGGCACTGCGGGGAGTGGGACGGGCTCGCCCGGCGGCTGGGCGGCGACGGGTACCGCGTGCTCGCCCTCGACCAGCGGGGGCACGGGGCGAGCGAGCGGGCGCCGGAGGACGTCTCCCGCGCGGCCCATGTGGACGACGTGCTGGGGGTCGTGGAGGAGTACGCCTCCTCGGAGGACCGCCTGGAGCCCTCCGCGCGGTCCTTCGTGCTCGTCGGGCAGTCCTACGGCGGGCTCGCCGCGCTGCTGGCCGCCGCCCGGCGGCATCCGCTGGTCGCCGGGGCCGTCCTGGTCGAGGCCGGGCCCGAGAAGTCCTCGCCCGAGGACGTGGACGGGGTCGTGGGGTGGCTGCGGGGGTGGCCGGTGCCGTTCGGGGGGCGGGAGGAGGCCGTCGCGTACTTCGGGGGCGGGGCCCTCGGGGAGGGGTGGGCGGCCGGCCTGGAGGAGCGGGACGGCGGCTGGTGGCCCCGGTTCGACGCCTCCGTCCTCGCCGCCTCGCTCGCCGAGAACGCCACCCGCGCCTGGTGGGAGGAGTGGGACGGCATCGACGTGCCCCTCCTCTCCGTCCTCGGGCAGCACGGGATCATCGGCGCGGAGCAGTGGGACGGGATGGCCCGCCGGCAGCCGGGACTGCGCGGGGTCTGCCTGCCGGGCGCCGGGCACGACGTGCACCTGGAACGGCCGGAGGAGGTGTACGGGGCGGTGTCGGCGTTCCTCCGGGAGGTCACCGGCGGCCCGGGCGGACCCTCCCGTACTCCCGCCGCTTGACCTGGAGTTCGCTCCAGGGCCTAGGGTGCGGCGCATGCGCTATCGGGTACTCGGCGGGACCGGGATCGAAGTCAGCACCTACTGCCTCGGCACCATGATGTTCGGGGCGGTCGGCAACCCCGACCACCAGGACGCCGTACGGATCATCCACTCCGCCCTCGACCGGGGCGTCAACTTCGTCGACACCGCCGACATGTACTCGGCGGGCGAGTCCGAGGAGATCGTCGGCAAGGCGCTGCGCGACCCGCGCCGCCGGGACGAGACCGTGCTCGCGAGCAAGGTGTACTTCCCCGTCGGCGGGGACGGGCCCGCGCGGGGCGGCCTGTCCCGGCGGTGGATCGTGCGGGCCGTCGAGGCCAGTCTCGCGCGGCTCGGAACGGATCGGATCGACCTCTACCAGGTGCACCGGCCCGACCACCGCACCGACGTCGAGGAGACCCTCGACGTCCTCGGGGACCTCGTCTCCCAGGGGAAGATCCGGGCCTTCGGCTGCTCGACCTTCCCCGCCGAGCGGATCGTCGAGGCGCACGCGGTCGCCGAGCGGCGCGGGCTGCGCCGGTTCCGCACCGAGCAGCCGCCGTACTCGCTGCTCGCGCGCGGGGTGGAGACCGCCGTGCTGCCGGTGGCGCAGCGGTACGGGATGGGCGTGCTGACCTGGGCGCCGCTCGCCTCCGGCTACCTGTCGGGGGCGTACCGGAAGGGGCGCGGGGTCGACCTGTCGCGCGGGCGGGCGGCGCTCACCCCGCACCGCTTCGACCCGGCCCTCCCCGAGAACGCGGCGAAGCTCGAAGCCGTCGAGCAACTCGCCCTGCTCGCCGAGGAGATCGGCTGCTCGCTGCCCGAACTCGCGGTCGCCTTCGTCGCCGCGCACCCCGCCGTCACCTCGGTGATCCTCGGACCGCGGACGATGGAGCAGCTGGACGGGCTGCTGAAGGGCGCCCCGCTCGTGCTGAGCGACGAGGTACTCGACCGCATCGACGCGATCGTGCCGCCCGGCACCGACCTCTACCGGGCCGACGGCGTCTGGCGTCCCCCGTCCCTCACCGAACCCGCCCTGCGGCGAAGGGCGTTGGACGACCGGGCCGCCGCCGAGTCCTGAGCCTCGGCCCACAGACCTGCCGACCCGCCGACCCGCCACCGGCCGACCTCCCGATCCACCGGTCTCGTCGGCCTGCCGGTCTCGTCGGCCTGCCGGTCTTGTCGGCGGGCGTGGAGCCGGCTCCCGTACGCGTGCTCCTCCGGCGGGTACGCGTACGGGCGGCGGGGGCGGCGAACCGGCGCCGCGCCACGTCCCGGCCTGGTCCAGAGACACACCGTCTAGTGCCGGTCGAGGCCCGGGACGCCCAGTTCCGCGAGGCCGTCGAGGAAGAGGTCCACGCCGACCGCGGCCAGCAGGAGGCCGAGGAGGCGGCCGAAGAGCTCGATCGTGGCGTGGTGGGTGCGGCGCAGCAGCGGGGCGAGGAACAGGACGCAGAGCAGGTCGAGCGCGATGACCGTCACGTACGCGCCGACGACGGTCGAGCGCCAGCCGACCGAGTCGCGGGCGGCGGACTCGACGAGCACCGCCGTCATGGCGAGCGGGCTGACGACGTACGGCATGAGGAGGTCGCGGACGCCGCTGAGCGTGTCGGGGGCGTCGTCGTGGGAGCCGTCGGAGCCGAGGTGCATGCCGAGGACGAGCCCGACGGCGTAGATGAAGAAGATGACGCCGCCGGCCAGCTGGAGCGCGGGGGTGCTGATGTGGAAGAGGTCGAGCAGCCAGGGCGCGGTGGCGCCCGCGACGAGGCCGACGAGGACCGCCGCGCCGGAGGCGATGAGGGCGATGGTGCGGAGCTGGCGGATCGGGTGGACCTGGGCGAGGCCGGCGAACGCGAGGAGCACCTTCGGCGGGCCCACGACCGAGAAGAACGTGATGAACGTGGCGGAGTAGGTGAAGGGGTTCACAGCGGCCATCATCGGGCGGCCGGGTGATTCGGGACGTATTTTCCGGATCCGTCCGCGCGGTGTCGAGATCCCGGCGCCGGCTCCGACTCTCCTGCGGAAGGCCGGCCGGGAGCACCGGAAGGACCGGCAGGCCGAGAGGGGAGTCCGCAGGGGCTCCCGAGGAGATGTGGAGGACCCCATGAAGTACCTGGTGATGGTGCAGGGCTCGCACGCCGACTACGAGGCGATGTCCGGGCGCGGCTCCGCGCAGGGCCCGGCGTGGGACAAGGAGTCCCTGAAGGCGATGTTCGACTTCATGAACACGCTCAACAAGGAGCTGATCGAGAGCGGCGAGATGCTCGACGGGCAGGGCCTCGCCGACCCGGCCGAGACCCGGCTGGTCTCCCTGGACGCGCAGGGCCGCCCGGTGGTGACGGACGGCCCGTACGCGGAGACCAAGGAGGTCCTGGCGGGCTACTGGGTCCTGGACTGCGCGAGCCTGGACCGCGTGACGGAGATCGCCGCCCGTGTGATGCGCTGCCCGCAGCCGGCCGGGGCGCCGGCCTACCCCGTGGTGATCCGCCGGATCGACGAGACCGGTCCCGTGCAGGACTGACCGGAGGCCGGGAAGGACTGGGCCGGCGGCCGGGCGAGAGCCGGACCGGACAGGAGCCGGGAAGGGCCCCGGGGCGGGGGGAGCTACTTCCCGGGGCCGCTCAGGCGGGTCAGGGTGGCGGTCAGGTCGGGGGCGGTGGTGGTGGGGCGGTTGTGGGGGAGCTTGCCGAGCATGAGGGCCATGCCGCAGGCGTTGGTGAGGGCCGAGAAGACCAGGCCGCCCGCGATGGCCGCGGAGAGCAGCTGGAAGGCGGGGTGGACGAGCAGGCCGAGGAGGAGGCCGAGGAGGACGAGGGAGCCGGCGGTCAGGCGGACCTGGCGGTCCATGGCCCAGACGGCCTTGGCGGGGGCGCCGGCCGGGCGGTCCAGGGGGTGGCCCGCGGCGGCCCAGCCGCTGGTGCCGCCGGCGAGGTCGAGGGCGGGGACGCCGTGGGCGGCGAGGCGGTCGCGGGCGCCGGCGGAGCGGTTGCCGGACTGGCAGACCAGGAGGAGTTCGCCGCGGGCGGCGGCGGCCTTCAGGGCGGGGACGGCGCGGGCGAGCGCGTCGAGGGGGACGTTGTGGGCGCCGGGGACGTGGCCGGAGGCGTACTCGGCGGGGTGCGGACGTCGACGACGGCGAGGTCGGGGAGGCGGTCGCGGGCCTCCGCCGCGTCGAGGACCGGGGGCGTACTCATGGCAGATGTCATCCTTGGTTGTCGAAGGCCCCCCGTACCTGGGGAGTAAATTACCCCCTGGGGTATGTGCAGGAGGAGTGGTTGTGGAACTCGACCTCGCGGGCGCGGAGCTCAAGGCCGTCCTGAACCGGCTGCGCCGGGCGCAGGGCCAGATCTCCGGAGTGATCCGGATGATCGAGGAGGGGCGCGACTGCGAGGAGGTCGTGACCCAGCTGGCCGCCGCCTCGCGGGCCCTGGACCGGGCCGGTTTCGCGATCATCGCGACCGGGCTCCAGCAGTGCCTGACGGACATCGAGGGCGGCCGGCGGGACGGCGAGGACCCGGAGAAGATGCGGGCCCGGCTGGAGAAGCTGTTCCTCTCCCTGGCCTGACGCCCCTAGCCGTGCACGTGGGAGTGCCCCCGGCGGAGTCTTCCGCCGGGGGCACTCCCGCGTACAGGGGGACGGGTACGGGTCAGTCGACCGCGAGGCCCTTCAGGCGCTTGGCGATCGTGGCGAGGCGGGTGCCCTGGTAGCGGGCGGCGGCCAGCACGTTCTCGGCGGGGGCACCGTTGGCGGCGGGGTGCGCGGTGCCGTACGGGTTGCCGCCGGCCGCGTAGACGGCGGGGTCGGTGAAGCCGGGGGAGACGATGACCGAGCCCCAGTGGTGGAAGGTGTTGTAGAGGGCGAGCAGCGTGGACTCGTTGCCGCCGTGCACGTTGTGGGCGCTGGTGAAGCCGGTGGCGGGCTTGTCCGCCATGACCCCGCGCTGCCACAGGCCGCCGGTGGTGTCGACGAACTGCTTCAGCTGGGCCGCCACGTTCCCGAAGCGGGTCGGCGAGCCGAGCGCGTACGCGTCCGCCCACTCCAGGTCGTCGAGCGTGGCGACCTCCACGCCGGCGGTGGCCTCGACGTGGGCGCGCCAGGCCGGGTTGGCGTCGATCGCGGCGTCCGGGGCCAGCTCGGGCACCCGGCGCAGCCGCACCTCGGCGCCCGCCTTCTCGGCACCCTCGGCGAGCGCGCGGGCGAGCTGGTGCACGGCACCGGTGGACGAGTAGTAGACGACGGCGACCTTCACGGACATGACGGGCTCCTGGTTCCGAAGTTCCGAACGGACGGCACTCACACGGGTTCTGCTCGGCCGCGCTCGGCGGGCCGCACCCAAACGGATCACTTTCCGCTTGGGCGTCCCGAGGCTAAACGGATAGCAATCCGGATGGCAAGGCGGGCGGGTATGCTCGTACCCACGGGGAACGCGTGCGCACGAGGAACACACGGGGAACCGGCCAGCGGGAGACCGACCACGACGGGGGAGCGACGAAGGGCAGGGACGGAACGATGAGCAGGACGAGAAGACCGCAGACCGACGACGGGTCCGTGCGCCTGCTCACCCTCCTGCCGACCGGCCACGGCACGGGGCCCGGCACGGGCGCCGCGACCGGCTCCGGACCCGGCGCCGAGCGCGCCGACGCCGCCCGCAACCGGCGCCGGATCCTCGACGCCACCGCCCGGATCGTCGCCGAGAAGGGCCCCGACGCGGTCACCATGAACCAGGTCGCCCACGCCAGCGGCATCGGCGTCGGCACCGTCTACCGCCGCTTCGGCGACGTCTCGCAGCTGCTGTGGGCACTCCTCGACGACCGCGAGCGGCAGTTCCAGGAGGCGTACATGAGCGGCCCGCCGCCGCTCGG
The DNA here is from genome assembly GCF_014654895.1 of Streptomyces filamentosus. Classification (GTDB taxonomy): domain Bacteria; phylum Actinomycetota; class Actinomycetes; order Streptomycetales; family Streptomycetaceae; genus Streptomyces; species Streptomyces filamentosus. The sequence goes on from NZ_BNBE01000001.1 coordinate 2,543,226, forward strand.
CCCCGGCGCCCCCGCCGGCGAACGGCTCGACGCCTTCCTGGACGCGCTCGTCGACCGCGTCGCCGAGCAGCGCGCGATCCTGCTCGCCGCCCACTCCGCCGCGCCCCGCGCCCGCTACCACAGCGGCGCCTACCAGGTGATGCACGCGCACGTGGCGATGCTGCTGTCCCGGATCCGGCCCGGCGACGACTCCGCCCTGCTCGCCCACCTCCTCCTCGGGTCCTTCTCCCCGGACCTCCTGCACCACCTGACGGTGGAACGGTCCCTGCCCGCCGAGCGGATCAAGGCGGGCGTACGGCAGCTGCTCGCGCTCCGCGCGTAGGCCCCCGGCCCCGGGGCGGGCGTCCACCCTTCGGAATCCCCTGGACGCCCGCCGCGCCGCCGCCCGACGATCGGGCCATGACCGCACCCCAGACCTTCCTCCTGCTCCACGGCTTCCAGAACCACCGGCCGCCCGGCCACTGGCAGCACTGGCTCGCCGGGGAGCTGCGCGCCCGCGGCCACGAGGTCCGCTACCCGCAGCTGCCCTCCCCCGACGCGCCCGTGCTCGGCGAGTGGCTGGACGCCCTGGAGGAGCACGGGAAGCGGCCGGCCTCGGGCGAGTTCGTCGTCCTCGCGCACAGCCTGTCCGTACTGCTCTGGCTGCGGGCGGGCGCGCGCCGGCCCGAGGCCGACCGGGTGCTGCTCGTCGCCCCGCCCTCCCCCGGCGTCACCGCCTCCATCCCCGAGATCGCCGCCTTCGCCGACGGACTCGACCTCGCCGAGCGGGGCGCGACCGCCCGGCTCGTGTACGGGGACGGAGACGCGTACTGCCCCGAGGGAGCCGCCTTCCACTACGGCACCCCGCTCGGCCTCGACACCGACCTCGTCCCGGGAGGCGGCCACCTCAACCCCGACAGCGGCCTCGGGCCGTGGCCCGCCGTCCTGCGCTGGTGCGAGAACCCGGACGCCCGGATCACCGGCACCGAGTAGCGTCGGGCGGATGCGGCCCGAGACCCCTGAGACCCCCGAGACCCACAAGACCCACGAAGTCTCCGGGAACCCTGAGATCCCCAGGACCACCGGGAGCGCCGAGGTCCCCGGGGTTCCCGGGACCGCCGCGCCGCCCCCGTACGGTCCCGCCCGCCCAGCCCCGTACGCCTCCCCCGCCCCGTACGCCTCCGGGCTGCTCGACGTCGGGGACGGGAACCTGGTCCACCACCAGGTCCACGGGAACCCCCGGGGCAAGCCCGCGCTCGTCGTCCACGGCGGACCGGGCTCCGGGTGCTCCCCGACCGCGCCCCGGTCCTTCGACCCGGAGAAGTACCGGATCGTCCAGTTCGACCAGCGCGGCTGCGGGCGCTCCCTCCCGCACGCGAGCGATCCCGCCACCGACCTCTCCGTGAACACCACCGCCCACCTGGTGGCCGACATGGAACGGCTCCGCGTCCACCTGGGCGTCGACCGCTGGCTGCTGTACGGCGGCTCCTGGGGCTCGACGCTGGTCCTGGCCTACGCGCAGGCGCACCCGGAGCGGGTCGGCGAGATCGTCATCCCGTCCGTCACCACCACCCGGCGCTCCGAGACGGCCTGGCTGTACGAGGGGGCCGGGCGCTTCTTCCCCGAGGCGCACGAGCGGTTCCGGGCCGGCGCGGGCCACGCGGAGGACCTGGTGGGGGCCTACGCGGCCCTGATGAACCACCCCGACCGGGTCGTCCGCGAGAAGGCGGCGGCCGACTGGTGCGCCTGGGAGGACGCCGTCCTGTCGACGGAGGGCATGGGGACCCCGTACAGCGACCGCGTCGACGACGCCCGGCTCGCCTTCGTACGGATCTGCTCGCATTACTTCGCGCACGGCGCCTTCCTGGAGGAGGGCGCCCTGATCCGGGACGCGCACCGGCTCGCCGGCATCCCCGGCGTCCTCGTCCACGGGCGGCGCGACATGGCCGGACCGCCCGTCACCGCCTGGGAACTCGCACGGGCCTGGCCGGACGCCGAGCTCCACGTCGTGGAGGGGGCCGGGCACCTGGGCGGCGAGGAGACCCGGCGGCTGATCACCGACGCCCTCGCGCGCTTCGCGGAGCGGTGAGCCCCTCGCCGGGGGACCGGCACGGCCGAAGGGGTGATCCGCGTGGCGGACCGGGGCCGAGGAGCCGATCATCGAGGAGTCGGAGGATCCGGAGGAGTGTCCGGCCGAGGGTCCGGAGGAGGGTCCGGAGGCCGGCTCGGAGAGTGAGGGGCCGGGCGTCGCGGACTGGCGCGAAACCTTCCCTCCCGCCGACGGCCAAACCCACCAAGCACGGCAAATCGTCCGGGAATTGAGAATTCCAGATGTCAATCCTGTTCAAGGTGACATGAATTGCGCCGAACGTGTTCACAGAAGGCCCACTTGATGGCTAACTTCCCCTCAACCTCGTCCCCATCGGGAAGGACCTCTGTGAACTCGACGCAGCGTCGCGCCGCGGCCATCCTCGCCGCCACGGCCCTCGCCACTCCCCTGCTCCTCGCCTCTCCCGCCACCGCGGGCCAGGACCCCGGCGCCGCACCCGCCCGGGACGCCGCGAAGCTGGCGAAGAAGCTGGTCCGGGAGACCACCGGCAAGGACGCCTTCAAGCACCTGCAGAAGTTCCAGGCGATAGCGGACTCCACCGGCGGCCACCGCGCGGCCGGCAGCCTCGGCCACGACGCCTCGGCCGCCTACGTGTACACGCAGCTGAAGAAGGCCGGGTACGACGTCTCGTACCAGAAGTTCGACTTCATCTACACGCAGACCCTGGCCGAGAAGGCGTCCGTCCTCGGCGCCGCGCCGCGCGAGCTCGGCATCAAGGCGATGACCTACACGAAGTCCACCCCGGTCGGCGGCGTCACCGCCGCCCTGGCCGCCGCCCCGCTCGACGCGGACGGCACCCACGGCTGCGAGCCGGGCGACTTCGCCGCCGGCGCCTTCACCGGCAAGATCGCCCTCATCAAGCGCGGCGCCTGCTCCTTCGCGGCCAAGCAGCAGAACGCCGCCGCGGCCGGTGCCGTCGGCGCCATCGTCTACAACAACACCGAGGGCCTGCTCTCCGGCACCATCGGCGACCCCGCCGACGGCCGGATCCCGACCGCCGGCCTCTCGAAGGCCGAGGGCGAGCGGCTCGCCGCCGACCTCGCCGCCGGCCCGGTCCAGCTCTCCTTCGAGGTCCGCGAGCTCCAGGAGAAGCGCTCCACCAACAACGTCATCGCGGAGACCAAGGGCGGCAACGCCGCCAACACCGTGATGCTCGGCGCGCACCTCGACTCCGTCGACGCCGGCCCCGGCATCAACGACAACGGCTCCGGCTCCGCCGGCATCCTCCAGACCGCCCTGGAGCTCGCCAAGTCGAAGGACAAGGTCCGCAACAAGGTCCGCTTCGCCTGGTGGTCCGCGGAGGAGAACGGCCTCCTCGGCTCCGAGCACTACGTCGCGAACCTGACGGAGCTCGACAAGAAGGAGATCAAGCTCTACCTGAACTTCGACATGATCGCCTCGCCGAACTACGGCCTGTTCGTGTACGACGGCGACAACTCGGACGGCGTCGGCGCGGACGCGGGTCCGGCGGGCTCCGCCCAGCTGGAGCGCGACATCACCGACTTCATGGACAAGAAGGGCCTGCCGCACCTGGGCACCGACTTCGACGGCCGCTCCGACTACGGCCCGTTCGTCGACGCCGGCATCGCCTCCGGCGGCACCTTCACCGGCGCCGAGGGCATCAAGACCGCCGAGCAGGCCGCCCTGTTCGGCGGCGAGGCCGGGGTCGCCTACGACGTCAACTACCACGCCGCGGGCGACGACCTGAAGAACGTCAACATGACGGCCTTCGACGCCAACATCGACATCATCGCCAACGCCGTCGGCACCTACGCCCACGACATCTCCTCGCTGCGCAAGCCGGTCGACTCCGTGCCGACCGCCGGCGGCACCGCGGGCGGCGGCCACGACCACGACCACGGCGTGACCGAGTAACCGGTCCCGTCCCGGTCGGATCAGGACCGGGATCCCGATCCCGATCCTGGCGCCGACGCCGGTCCCGTGAGGGCCCCTCCCCGAGGGTCCCTCACGCGCGTCATGTCGCCCATGTCGGGATTCGCGGGGTCATCCCGTGGCCTCCGCGTGGCTGCGCCGGGAGCCGGTCGCCCGGTAGGCTTTCCGTGTGATCTTCAAGCGCATCGGAAACGGCAGGCCGTATCCCGACCACGGCCGGGAAAGCACCCGGCAGTGGGCGGACGTCGCCCCGCGCCCGGTCCGCCTCGACCAGCTCGTCACCACCAAGGGCCAGCTGGACCTGGAGACCCTGCTCGCCGAGGACTCCACCTTCTACGGCGACCTCTTCGCGCACGTCGTGAAGTGGCAGGGCGACCTCTACCTCGAGGACGGACTGCACCGCGCCGTCCGCGCGGCCCTCCAGCAGCGCCAGGTGCTCCACGCCCGCGTGCTGGAACTCGGCTGACGCTCCCGGACGGCCCCGGGACCCCGCCCCGGGGCCCGGACCGGCACGGACGCTCCCGACGGCTCCCAGGGGTGCCGGACGGGGCTTCGGGCTGATCCTTTCGGGGGCAGTTCCCGCCCATCCGGCCGCGATCACATGATCATCAAGTAGGCATCGCGCACGGGCGGCATTACGCTGCGCCCATGAGCATGCTCACTCCCCCCGGCATGGGCGGAAAGTACCGCATCACGGGGGATGTCTACCCGCGCATGCGCCGCCCCCACCGCCGGCGCAGGATCGTCCTGGCCTCCACCGCCGCCGTGGTCGTGCTCGGCGCGGCCGGCTGGGGCACGCTCCAGCTCGTCGACGTCTTCTCCGGCGGCGACGACACCCGGAAGACCGCCGCCGGCGGCCAGACGGACTGCAAGCCCGCGCCCGCCCCCAGCGCCACCCCGGCCGCCAAGCCGCCCAAGCCCGCCCAGGTCACGGTGAACGTCTACAACGCGACCCCCCGCAAGGGACTCGCGAAGGCCACCGCCGACGAGCTGAAGAAGCGCGGCTTCGCCATCGGCAAGATCGGGAACGCCCCCGCCGCCTACGACAAGAAGGTCACCGGCGCCGGACTGCTGCTCGGCGCCCCGGTCGCCACCAAGGGGGCCTTCGCCGTCCTCGGCACCCAGCTCGCGGGCGCCACGACGAAGGTCGACGCCCGCACCACGGCGGACGTCGACCTGATCATCGGCACGGCCTTCAAGACCCTGTCGCCCAAGGCGACGGCGGACGCGGCGCTGGTGGCCCTCAACAAGCCCAAGCCGGCCCCGGCCCGCTGCTGAACCCCCGAAGGGGCTGCGCGGCGGGGCCGGATTCCGGCCCGCTGCGCCCTGTTCGGCGGAGCCGACCGTGCCCTATTCGGCGGAGCCGTACATGCGGTCGCCCGCGTCGCCCAGGCCCGGCACGATGTAGCCGTTCTCGTTGAGCCGCTCGTCGACCGAGGCGGTCACGACCGTCACCGGCGTGCCCGCGAGCTCGCGCTCCATGACCTCGACGCCCTCCGGGGCGGCCAGCAGCACCACGGCCGTCACGTCGTCCGCGCCGCGCCGGATCAGCTCCTGGATCGCCGCGACCAGCGTGCCGCCGGTCGCCAGCATCGGGTCGAGCACGTACACCTGGCGGCCCGAGAGGTCCTCCGGCATCCGCGTGGCGTAGGTCGACGCCTCCAGCGTCTCCTCGTTGCGGATCATGCCCAGGAAGCCGACCTCGGCGGTCGGGAGCAGCCGGACCATGCCGTCGAGCATGCCGAGACCGGCCCGCAGGATCGGGACGACCAGCGGACGCGGGTACGACAGCTTCACGCCGGTCGTCTGCGTGACGGGGGTCTCGATGTCGACCTGCTCGGTCCGGACGTCCCTGGTGGCCTCGTAGGCGAGCAGGGTGACCAGCTCGTCGGCGAGACGGCGGAAGGTCGCGGAGTCCGTGCGCTTGTCGCGCAGGGTGGTGAGCTTGTGGGCGACCAGCGGGTGATCGACGACGTGGAGACGCATGGCTCCACAGTAGCCCGCTGTGCACTGGCATCGATCCACGCCACTGGGGCAGGGTGGGGGCACAGGGACCCAGCGATGGGGTGGTGTGGCCGATGCCCGACCCGAAGAACACATCCGGCCAGGTCCGGGGCGACAAGGAGCCCCGGACGCCGGAGACACAGCCGGAGACCGACGCGGAGCGCCGCAGGCGCCGCGCCCAGTTCCTCCGCGACCTCCACGAGGCCAAGGCGCTGCGCGACCGCGTCCAGCCCCGGCGCGCCCGGGCGGCCCGGATGAGACAGGCCATGCGCATGCGGACCTTCCGCTGGTGAGGCCCCGGCACGCCGTCCGCGCGCCGCACGGCCCCCTCCCGGCACGGCTCCTCGTGCGCCCCGTGTACGCCCCTCTGTGCGCCCCCTCCGTGCGCCGGGGTCGTACGCCCGCCCGAACGCGGTGTGGTTCAGACTGATGCACGACGCAAGAGCCGAAGACCTCTCCTGAGGCCGTCGTTTCTGTCACGATGCCGATTGGGCGGGGCTCAGGAGCGCGCCGCCGGATCATCACACCTCTGATCAGTGGGAGAGTCAGGTGTACTTCGCCGCACTGCTCGCGCGCACCGAAGACGGGTGGGAAGCGAGCGATACGGAGCTCGACGACGTGGAGACGCTGGCGGACCTGGCCGATCTGGCCCGCGAGGCGGCGGCCGACGAGGGGGAGACCGTCCTCGTCTTCATCGAGCAGGAGGACGCGTGGTTCGGCATCGTCCGCGTCGACGGGGAGGACGACCCCCGGGTCTACGTCTCCGACGCGGCCGCCGCGGCCCGCTCCTCGTACGGGGAGATCCTCACCTCGGAACTGCTCGGTGACGACGACCCGGACGACGAGCTCGCCGACCTCGACGGACTCGTGGACCTGGACGGCACCGAGGACGGCGAGCCGGAGCGGGCCGTCGACGGGGCCGACGAGGACACCTCCGCCGGAAGCTCCGGGATCGTGCCCGCGGGACCGCTCGGCGAGGGCCGGATCCTCGCCGACCTCGGCCTGTCCGAGCGCGAGCTGCTCGCCGTGACCGAGGACGCCCTCGGGGAGATCGCCGACGCCATCGGCGCCTCCGACATCCTGGAGGCCGTCCGCTAGTGACGTCCGCAGTCCCCGGCCCCGTGCCGGACCTCTGGCGCGGGGCCATGCGCCTCGCCCTCGCCGAGGCCGCGGCGGCCGTGCCGGCCGGTGACGTACCGGTCGGCGCGGTCGTGCTCTCCCCGTCCGGCGAGGTCCTCGCCCGCGGCCACAACGAGCGGGAGGCGGCCGGCGACCCGACCGCCCACGCGGAGGTCCTGGCGCTGCGCCGGGCGGCGGCCGCCACCGGCGAGTGGCGGCTGACCGGCTGCACCCTCGTGGTGACCCTGGAGCCCTGTGTGATGTGCGCGGGCGCCCTGGTCCAGTCCCGCGTCGAGCGGGTCGTCTACGGCGCCGACGACGAGAAGGCCGGTGCCACCGGCTCCCTCTGGGACCTCGTCCGCGACCGCCGGCTCAACCACCGCCCCGAGGTCGTCCGGGGCGTCCTCGCCGAGGAGTGCGCGGAGCAGCTGACCGCCTTCTTCCGAGCCCGCTGACCTGCGGAGGGATACGGATTTCTTCACCGGGCCGGTTTGGGCTAAGCTCTCTCTCGGTAGCGTGTCCGAGCGGCCGAAGGAGCTCGCCTCGAAAGCGAGTGTGGGGAAACTCACCGAGGGTTCAAATCCCTCCGCTACCGCCAGATCGAAGGGCCCGACGCGAGAGCGCCGGGCCCTTCGGCGTTGCCGCGCACGCTCCGTACGGCGAGGACGACAGCGGTACGGGGGCACGAGGACGCGAGCGGTACGTGGAAGGGCCCCGGCACGCCACCGGGGCCCTTCCACGTACCGCTCGCGTCCTGCTCACGCGTCCCGCCCCGAAGGAGGACGGGGGGAGCGGCATCGGGGGGACAAGCCGCTCCCCCCGATGAGAACCGGTCCGGCAAGTCCTGCGCCGCAGTCAGGGGGGAAGCTCGCGGCGCGGACCCCGCAGTGCGGGCCGGTTCCATGTGCCCCGCGGATTCCTGCCAGATCCGCCGGGCTCGACATCCATACTGCTCCCCCTGCACCCTTCCGGGGGACGGCGAAAGACCCCGAAGCACGGGCCCTTGGTCCATAAAGGCTCGGTTAGAGTGGGCCACCGCCGAGGCGGGGTCGCGGTACGGGGAGGGTGAGGGGCATGGCTCAGGCGAGGAAAGTCGCGCTGTACGCGGTCGGGGTCTTCGTGCTGTACACGATCATCACGTCCCCCTCCCGGGCCGCCGACCTGGTCCAGGTAGGGTTCGAGGGCATTTCCAGCGCCGCCCAGGGAGTCGGCGAGTTCATGACCGAACTCATCAACTAGGAGCCCTCGTGATCCGCCATCTGGTCCTCTTCAAGCTCAACGAGGGCGTCGAGCGCGACGAGCCCCGTGTCGTCGCCGGAGCCGAGGCGTTCCGGGCGCTCGGCGGGCAGATCCCCGAGCTGCGGTTCTGGGAGTGCGGCTGGAACGTGTCGGACCGGCCCATCGCCTACGACTTCGCCATCAACTCGGCCGTCGAGGACCCGGACGCGCTCCGGCGGTACCTGGAGCACCCGGCCCACCAGGCGGGCGTGGCCCTGTGGCGCGAGTTCTCCACCTGGGTGATCGCGGACTACCCCTTCGAGGGCTGACCCCCCTCCTCCCGCGCGAGACCCCCCGCCGTACGGGCGGGGGGTCTCGCGCGTTTCCGCCCTCCGCGCCTCTGGCCTCAGCTTTTTCGTCCACCATGCCTTCAACACGTCGTTATGCGGTGCTTGCACACAGTGGACATGTCTTGTGATGCTATGACCGCTTTTGATGGATGAATTGACCGTTTGCTCGTAGTTGACGAGTAGCCAGCTACACCAGCCAAAGGGGTGGCGTGAACGTGCCGGCCAGTACAGCGCCTCAGGTCCCGCCCCAGCACGAGGCGGGCGGCGTCGCGGACCCCCCGCGGCCCCGCGACCGGAGCACCCGCGGGGCCGACACCCGCGCCCTCACCCAGGTGCTCTTCGGGCAGCTCAAGAACCTGGATCCGGGCACCCCCGAGCACGACCGCGTGCGCGGCGCCCTCATCGAGGCCAACCTGCCGCTCGTGCGGTACGCGGCGGCCCGCTTCCGCTCGCGCAACGAGCCGATGGAGGACGTCGTCCAGGTCGGCACCATCGGCCTCATCAACGCCATCGACCGCTTCGACCCGGACCGGGGCGTGCAGTTCCCCACCTTCGCCATGCCCACCGTGGTCGGCGAGATCAAGCGGTACTTCCGCGACAACGTCCGCACCGTGCACGTGCCGCGCCGGCTGCACGAGCTGTGGGTCCAGGTGAACGGCGCCACCGAGGACCTGACGACGGCCCACGGGCGCTCCCCCACCACCGCCGAGATCGCCGAGCGGCTGCGGATCGGCGAGGACGAGGTGCTCGCCTGCATCGAGGCCGGACGGTCGTACCACGCCACCTCCCTGGAGGCGGCGCAGGAGGGCGACGGGCTGCCCGGACTGCTCGACCGGCTCGGGTACGAGGACCCGGCGCTGGCCGGCGTCGAGCACCGCGACCTCGTCCGGCACCTGCTCGTCCAGCTGCCCGAGCGCGAGCAGCGGATCCTGATGCTGCGCTACTACAGCAACCTGACCCAGTCTCAGATCAGCCAGGAGCTGGGGGTCTCGCAGATGCACGTGTCAAGGCTCCTCGCCCGCAGCTTCGCCCGCTTGAGATCCGCAAACAGAATCGAGGCATGACCGGAACGGGTAGACCGGTTCGGAGCAGTTCCACGGCGTCCCAATTGCCTTACACCCCTTGTTTCCTGCGGATATGCGCCCACATCTTGTCGACAAGTCACTACAGCGCGTTGCCGACATGTGACATTCTGCTGGGGACGCGTTTGCCGCAGCCCCACGGCCGGTATTCAGGTGGAAGCTGCGTTCCTCCGATGGTCGCGGCCCCACCGCGACCGTCCGCGACCTCCAGGGGGTGGCATGTCCGCAGATCAGGGCAGCTCGAAGGTGCTCACGCTCACGCCCGTCCCGGTCCTCGTGCCCGAGGCCGGGCCCGTGCCCGTGCAGACGACGGCACGGGCCGCCGCCGACAGCGGGCCACTGCCGGCCCCGCCGCCGCCCGCCGTCGCCCCGGAGGCTCTCGACACCCGCACCCTCTCCCGCTCCCTGTTCCTGCGGCTGCGCGCCCTCGACGGCGTGGGCGCGGCGGCCGACAGCCCGGAACGGACCTACGTCCGCGACACCCTCATCGAGCTGAACCTGCCGCTCGTGCGGTACGCGGCGGCCCGCTTCCGCTCGCGCAACGAGCCGATGGAGGACATCGTCCAGGTCGGCACCATCGGCCTGATCAAGGCGATCGACCGCTTCGACTGCGAACGGGGCGTGGAGTTCCCGACGTTCGCGATGCCGACGGTCGTCGGCGAGATCAAGCGCTTCTTCCGCGACACCTCGTGGTCGGTGCGGGTGCCGCGCCGGCTCCAGGAGCTGCGGCTCGCGCTGACGAAGGCCAGCGACGAGCTGGCGCAGAAGCTCGACCGCTCCCCGACCGTGCCCGAACTCGCCGCCGTGCTGGGGGTGTCGGAGGAGGACGTCGTCGACGGCCTCGCGGTCGGCAACGCCTACACGGCCTCCTCGCTCGACTCGCCCTCCCCCGAGGACGACGGCGGCGAGGGCTCCCTGGCGGACCGCCTCGGCTACGAGGACGCGGCCCTGGAGGGCGTCGAGTACCGCGAGTCCCTGAAGCCGCTGCTGGCCAAACTCCCGCCCCGTGAGCGGCAGATCATCATGCTCCGCTTCTTCGCGAACATGACCCAGTCGCAGATCGGCGAGGAGGTCGGCATCTCCCAGATGCACGTCTCCCGGCTGCTCACCCGCACCCTCGCGCAGCTCCGCGAGGGCCTGATCTCGGACTGAGCACCTCCGATTCACGCGAACCCGCCCCTTGTTGACGAGCCGTCAGTCACACTGGGGCGCATGAGGCGCAGGAAGCAGCCGGTACTCGTGGCGGTGGCGCTCTGCCTCGGCGGAGCGCTCACCGCGTGCGGCGGAGGGGACGGCGGGGGATTCACGGCGGTCGGCGCCGGACCCTCGCCCGGCGGCGCGGTCGGTCCCTCCGGCGCGGTCGAGCTCGTCCCGCTGGAGACCCCCACGGCGAGCGGCACCATCTCCAGCACCTCCTCTCCGTCCCCGGGCGCCCCGGAGTCCCCGCGGCCGCCGGGCGCGTCGCCCTCGCCCTCCACCGGCACGGGACCGGGCGCGGACTCCGGCCCCGGCTCCGGTACGCGGCCGGGCGCGGGTTCCGGCGCCGGCCCGGGCTCCCCCGGTTCCGGCACGGGGCCCGGCGACGGTTCCGGTACGGGGCCCGGCGACGGCCCCGGAGGGCGTACGGAGCCGGGGGCGCCGCCCGGGGGCCCCTCCGGCGGCGGCGCGTCGTCCGGCGCGACCACGGCACCACCCCGCACCACCGACCCCGCGCCCCGGCCCACCGCCTCGGCGCCCCGGCCCTCCTCGCCGGCGCCCGCGCCCGGCCCGGCCGCGCTCACGGTCTCCGCGCCGGTCACCGCGGACGGCGACACGCGCTGGTGCGAGCAGGTCACGGTGACCTTCCGGAACACCGGCGGCTCCCCCGTGACCTCCGGCACCGCGACCTTCGCCACCCACGTCATCGGCGCGCTCGGCCTCGACTGGGGCACGGTCACGACCAGCCAGCCGCTGCCGGCCCCGATCGCCGCCGGGGCGGCACGGAAGCAGACGTACACGGTGTGCGTGGAGTCCTGGCGGGTGCCGCTCGGCATGCGCGTCGACACCCGCGAGGTGACCGCCGACTGGCGGTGAGCCCGTAAGCGGCCCCGCGGTCTCCGACACCCGGGGCCCACCCGCGGCCGGCCCGGCGGCGCAGGGCGGACCGGTCGCGGGGCTGACGACCCGCACCCGCCCTCGCGGCCCGGGCGCACTGGCTGCGGAACCGGCCCGGGGCCCTCGGCGGCCGAGCACCGCGGACGGTCCCGCGTAAGGGAAAAGGGCGGTCGCGGCGGAGACCTCCGAGGTCTCCGCCGCGACCGCCCTTCCCGAGTGCCCTCTCCGAGGGCGCGTCCCGGGGGCTCGGGTCAGCCCAGCGCGAGCCAGACGACCACCGCCACGACCACGATCGCGGCGACCACGCCGGCGATCACGCCGACGCGGGGGCCGCCGGAGGCCGCCGCGGCCTGCTGCGGCTGGTGCTGGGGGGTGCCCTCGTCGACGAAGGCGCGGAACATCTGGGTGCTGCCGGCGGGGTCGTAGCCCTCGGGGCCCTGGGCGCCCTGGCCGTACGGTGCTTGCGGGTTGTGTGCCATGGGCCAGGACCCTAGCGAACGCCGGGTGGGGGACCCAAGCCCCGGCCGCCGGCCTCCCCCGAGTCCCCTTCCCGCCCGCCCTCCAGCTCCGCTTTGCCGATTCTTTAGCGCCGTTTGAGCGCTGTTTGACCGATTTAATTTGCCTGGAGCAACCATCCATCTCTATGGTTGCCCTAAGCAACAAGTTGGAAGGGGTTCTCGTGGACGGGAACGGACGCTACGAGGACCTCGCCCGCGCCATCAGCGCGTTCGGCGCCGTGAAGCGCGGGATCTCCCGCGTCCTGCCCGGTGAGTGCCAGGGCGGGGCCGCCGCCGTGCTCGCCCTGCTCAAGCACCACGGGGACATGCGGATGAGCCGGCTGGCCGAGTTCATGGCCGTGGACATGTCGGTGTGCAGCCGCCACGTGGCACACACCGTGGACCACGGCTGGGTCGAGCGCCTGCCCGACCCCGACGACGGCCGCTCCCGCATCCTGCGGCTGAGCCCCGCCGGGTTCACGATGCTCACCGAACTCGACCGGCGGGTGACCGACGCCTTCACCCGCCACCTCGCGGAGTGGTCCGACGACGACGTCGCACTGCTCACCGCCCTGCTCGCCCGACTCCGCGACTCCTTCGGGGACTGCCGGGCCACCCACGCCTGACCACGCCGACCGAGCGCGCACGCGCTCGAAAACAGAGGAACTTCATGGCTACGACCACACCCGACACCGGGGTGCGGGGCGCCCCGGCCGGACAGGGAGACGCCGCCGCTCCCATGACGCACCGACAGATCATGGAGGCGCTCTCCGGGCTGCTGCTCGGCATGTTCGTCGCCATCCTGTCCTCGACGATCGTCTCCAACGCCCTCCCCCAGATCATCACCGACCTGGAGGGCGGCCAGTCCGCCTACACCTGGGTGGTCACCGCGACCCTGCTGTCGATGACCGCCACCACCCCGCTCTGGGGCAAGCTGGCGGACCTCTTCTCCAAGAAGCTGCTCATCCAGATAGCCCTGACCATCTACGTCGCGGGCTCGATCGTCGCCGGGCTCTCCCAGTCCACCGGCATGCTCATCGCCTGCCGCGTGGTCCAGGGCATCGGCGTCGGCGGTCTCACCGCCCTCTCCCAGATCATCCTCGCCGCGATGATCTCCCCCCGCGAGCGCGGCCGTTACAGCGGCTACCTCGGCGCGGTCTTCGCCGTCGCCACCGTCGGCGGTCCGCTGCTCGGCGGCGTCATCACCGACACCGAGTGGCTCGGCTGGCGCTGGTGCTTCTACGTCGGCGTGCCGTTCGCGATCATCGCCCTGATCGTCCTCCAGAAGACCCTCAAGCTCCCCGTCGTGAAGCGGCAGGTCAAGGTCGACTGGGCCGGCGCCTTCTTCATCAGCGCCGCCGTCTCCCTGCTCCTCGTCTGGGTCACCTTCGCCGGCGACAAGTACGACTGGATGTCCTGGCAGACGGCCGCCATGGTCGGCGGATCGGTTCTGCTCGGCGCGGTCTTCGTGCTCGTCGAGTCCAGGGCGTCCGAGCCGATCATCCCGCTGCGGCTCTTCCGCAACCGGACGATCACGCTGGCCTCGCTGGCCTCGCTCTTCGTCGGCGTCGCGATGTTCGCCGGCACGGTCTTCTTCAGCCAGTACTTCCAGCTGGCCCGCAACGAGTCGCCGACCATGTCCGGCGTCCTCACCATCCCGATGATCGCCGGCCTCTTCGTCTCCTCGACGGCCTCCGGCCAGATCATCACCAAGACCGGCCGCTGGAAGGCGTGGCTGGTCAGCGGCGGCGCGCTCGCGGCGGCGGGCCTCGGCCTCCTCGGCACCCTGCGGTACGACACCCCGTACTGGCACACCGCCCTCTTCATGGCCGTCCTGGGCCTCGGCCTCGGCATGATGATGCAGAACCTGGTGCTCTGCACGCAGAACCAGGTGGAGCCCGCCGACCTCGGCGCCGCCTCCTCCGTCGTCACCTTCTTCCGCTCCCTCGGCGGCGCGATCGGCGTCTCGGCGCTCGGCGCGGTCATGGCCCACCGGGTCACCGACTACGTCAAGGAGGGCATCACCGCGCTCGGCCCGGAGGCCGCGAAGGCGATGCAGCAGAGCGGCGCGGGCAGCGGCCTCCCCGACATGGACGCGCTGCCCGGCCCGATCCGCACGGTCTTCGAGAGCGCCTACGGGCACGGCGTCGGCGACGTCTTCCTCTACGCGGCGCCCTTCGCCTTCATCGCCTTCCTGGTGACGCTGTTCATCAAGGAGGTCGCGCTGAAGAGCAGCACCGTCACGGCGGAGGCCGCCGAGTAGGGCGGTGCGGAAAAAGCTCCCGGCCGCGCTTCGAGCGGAGGCGCGGCCGGGTGGAGACGGAGCGGCGGGCAGGGGACGGCCCGCCGCTCCGGCGTGTTCAGGGGCTTTCCGGGGCCTTCGGAGGCATTTCAGGGCTTTCGGAGGCTTCCCGGAGCCTTCCGGGCCCTTCCGCTCCGGCCGCCTCCCGGGCGACCATCGTCTCGATGCCGGCGATCAGGATGTCCAGGGCGTAGGAGAAGTCCCGCTCCCAGATGGCGGAGACGCTGCCGTGCGAGGCCCGCTCGTCGAGGATGTCCGTCATCGGCTCCAGCGCCTCGCGGAACTGCGGGTCGTCGCGGAAGGCCGCGACCGAGTCGTGGTAGAAGTCGTCCTGCGACATCCCCGCGTCGGCCGCCCGCCGCTCGAACTGCGCCTCGATCGTCCCGTAGCCGTACACGAACTGGAAGACCGCCGACATCGCCCCCGGCTGGCCGCCCAGCGGCAGTCCGGTCTCCCGGATCGCCTCCTGGATGCGGGAGCCCACGGCGATCGCGTACGGCCCGATGTTCAGGTACTGGCCTGCGCACGGCGACATCCACGGGTGGCGGACCAGCATCCTGCGGTAGTCCAGGGCGAGCGTCCGGATCCGCTCCCGCCAGTCCGCCCCGGCGGCGACCGCGTCCAGGTCGATCTCCCGGTACGCGGTGTCGATCGCGTACTCGATGATGTCGTCCTTGGTGTCCACGTACCAGTACAGGGACATCGCGGTGACGCCGAGCTCGGCCGCCAGCCGGCGCATCGACAGCTTGGCGAGCCCGTCCCGGTCGAGCATCCGGACCGAGGCGGCGACGATCCGGTCCCGGTCGAGACCGGCCGGGCCGCCCCCGCCGCGGGCGGCCCGCTCCTCCAGCCAGACGCTGGACCCGGTGGGGTTCTTCGCCCGGTCCGCGGCCTTGACCATGCGCTTCCTCCGTCTGTCGACGCTGCCGACCATGCTAGGCAGCCACGGCGGTCTCCTGCGCCGCGGGCTGCTCCGCCCGTTCCGCCCGCTTCAGGAGGAAGGCGGCGAGCAGGCCGCCGACGAGGACGGCGACCGCGCCGACGAGCTGGCTGGCCTGGAGGCCGGAGGCGAAGGCGTCCGAGATGCGGGCCCGCTCGGCGTCGTCGCCGGCCGCCGCGAGGGCCGCCGGGAGCGAGGCCGCGGTGACGGTGACGAGGGCGGCGAAGCGGGCGTTGAGGACCGCGCCGAGGACGGCGACGCCGAGGCCGTTGCCGAACTCGGCGAGGGTGCCGTTGACGCCCGCGCCCACGCCCGCCTTCTCCGGCGGGATCGCGCTCATGATCGCGTTGGCCATGGCCGGGTTGGACACGGCCAGGCCGGTGCCCATGAGGACCAGGCCGAGCAGCATGCCCCAGTAGGTGCCCTCCGTGCCGCCGCCGATCAGGGCGATCGAGGCGAGGCCGGCCGCGACCAGCGTCATGCCGACCGTGACGGTCAGCGGGGTGCCGAGCTTCATCACGATCCGCGGGCCGATGCCGCTGAGGTTGAGGACGACCACGGTCAGCGCGAGCGGCGCCATCCGCAGTCCCGCCTCCAGCGGCTCGTACCCGAGCACGAACTGGAGGTGCTGGGTGAGCAGGAACATCGAGCCGCCCATCCCGAACATCACCAGGATCGCGCCGGCGACCGCGCCCACGAACTTCTGGTTGCGGAAGAAGTGCATGTCGAGCATCGGGTACGGGGTCCGCAGCTCCCACAGCGCGAACGCGGCGAGCACCACGACCCCGATCGCGGCCGGGACCAGCACCTCGGAGGAGGTCCAGCCGTGCTCCGGGCCGGTGATGATCGCGTACACGGCGGCGGTCATGCCGATGGTGGAGAGCAGCGCGCCGAGGAGGTCGGGGCGGTCGCCCTGCGGGTTCTTCGACTCGGGGACCAGCTTGAGGACGGCGACCAGGCCGATCACGGCCACCGGGATGTTGATGAGGAAGATCATCCCCCACCAGAAGTGGTCGAGGATCGCGCCGCCGATCAGCGGCCCCGCGGCGAAGCCGAGCGAGCTGACGGTGGCCCAGAGCGCGATGGCCTTCACCCGCTCGGAGTCGTCGAAGATCTGCATGACGACGGCGAGGGTGGTGGTCATCAGGAGCGCGCCGCCGACGCCCATGCCCGCGCGGGCCGCGATGAGCTGCCCGGTGGAGCCGGCCAGGCCCGCGGCGAGCGAGCCGAGGCCGAAGAGCGCGAGGCCGAGGGCGAGCAGCTTCTTGCGGCCGTAGCGGTCGGCCGCGTTGCCCGCGGAGAGGAGCAGGCCGGACTGCACGAGCGAGTAGGCGTTGATCATCCACTGGATGTCACTGGTGGAGGCGTGCAGCTCCGTGGTGAGCGAGGGGATGGCGACGCTGAGGACGGTGTTGTCGAGGAGCACGGTGAGCTGGGCCAGGCAGATGACGCCGAGGATCAGCCAGCGCTGGGGATGGCCGCCGGTGGCCGTCATGAAAACTCCTCTACGGTGTACGGGATTCAGGGCTCGTACACCGTAGAGGAAGTCTCGTACGCTGTATATCGCTTTTGGGTTCCTGCCCTACTTCTCGCTGGTCAGGTCGTAGAAAGTGGTGCCCCCGACGGTGGTGGAGGTGAAGTTCTCCTGCACCCAGGCGGTGATCTCGGAGCCGCCGCCCATGCCTCCGCCGCCCATGCCTCCGCCGCCCATGCCTCCGCCCCCGATGAAGTAGTGGACCTTCCCTTCGGCGACGTACCGCTGGAACCGGTCGAGGGTCGGGGACGGGTCGCTGCCGTTGAAGCCGCCGATCGCCATCACCGGCTTCTCGGTCGCGAGCTGGTAGCCGGCCGCGTTCTGCGCACCGATCGTGGCGGCGGCCCAGGTGTACGCGTCGGCGTCCTGGAGCAGCTTGGTCCTGGCCTCCGCGCCGACCGCAGTGCCGTTGAGGAGACCGCCCATGCCACCGCCCATGCCGCCGCGCTCACCGGGACCGGGCATCTGCCCACCGGTCGGGGGCTGCCCTTGGACCTGGCCCTGCCCGCCGCCCTGCCCGCCGGCCGGGAAACCGTTCGGGAAGCCGTTCGGGGGCTGCATGCCGTTGGGCGGCTGCACACCTCCGGCTCCGCCACCGCCGTCCGTACGCTGCCCCCCGCCGTCCGTGCCCCGGCCGCCGTCCGTGCTCCGGCCGCCGTCCGGGAACTCGCCCCCCGGGAAGCCGCCGCCCGGGAAGCCGCCGCCGCCCGGTCCCCGTCCGCCGAAGCGGGCGCCCGCCGGGCCCGCCGTCACGATGGAGCCCTGGTGACCGGTGGAGAGCGTCTCCAGGGTGTACGCGAAGGGTCCCGCGAGTCCCGCCGCGAGGCCGAGGCCCGCCGCGGCGAGGCCCAGGCGCCGGTCGGCCCGGCCCGCGGCGAGCAGCGCGAGCGCGGCCACCGCGCCCGCGCCGAGCACGGCCCAGCGCAGCCACGGCAGGTGGTCGGGCGTGCGGCCGAGCAGCGTCCAGCCCCACCAGGCCGTCACGCCCGCCGCGACCGCGAGCGCCGCCGAGGCCGCGAAGCGGGTCCGCTCCTCCCACAGCACCGCCGCGCCCATGCCGATCAGGGCGGCGAGGTACGGCGCCAGGGCCACCGTGTAGTACTCGTGGAAGATGCCGGCCATGAAGCTGAAGACGCCCAGCGTCATCAGCAGCGACCCGCCCCACACGAGGAACGCGGCCCGGGCCGTGTCCGTGCGCGGTGCCCGCCGGGTGACGACGAGCCCGGCGAGGAGCAGCAGCAGCGCGGCCGGCAGCAGCCAGGAGATCTGGCCGCCGATGGAGTCGTTGAACATGCGCAGCAGCCCGGTCTCGCCCCAGCGGCCGCCCTGTCCGCCGCCGGGCCCGCCCCCGCCGCCGACGCTGCCGACCTCGTCGCCGTTGATCCGGCCGAGGCCGTTGTAGCCGAAGGTCAGCTCCAGGAAGCTGTTGTCCTGCGAGCCGCCGACGTACGGGCGCGAGGCCGCCGGCCAGAGCTCGACGAGCGCCACCCACCAGCCGCCGGAGACGAGCAGCGCGAGCCCGGCGAGGCCCAGCTGGCCGCACCGCTTCAGCGGCCGGGCCGGGGAGCACACCGCGTACACGAGCGCGAGCGGCGGCAGGATCAGGAAGGCCTGGAGGGTCTTCGTCAGGAACGCGAAGCCGAACGCGACGCCCGCCGCGACCAGCCACTTCGTGCTCCCCTCGACCCGCTCCAGGGCCCGCAGCACCGCGTACGCGGCGACGGTCATGAGCAGGGCGAGCAGCGCGTCCGGGTTGTTGAAGCGGAACATCAGCGCGGCGACCGGGGTCAGCGTGAGCACGACGCCCGCGAGCAGGCCGGCACCCGCGCCGAAGCGGCGGCGGACGGCCGCGTACAGCACGGCGACCGTGGCCGTGCCCATCAGCACCTCGGGCAGCAGGATCTGCCAGGAGCCGAGGCCGAAGAGGCGGACGGAGAGCGCCATCGGCCAGAGCGCGGCCGGAGGCTTGTCGACGGTGATGGCGTTGGCCGCGTCGAGCGAGCCGAAGAAGAACGCCTTCCAGCTCTCGGAGCCGGCCTGGACGGCCGCCGAGTAGAAGGAGTTGGCGTAGCCGGAGGCGCTCAGGTTCCACAGGTAGAGCCCGGTGGTGACGGCGAGCAGGCCGAGGAACGCCGGGCGCACCCAGGGGGCGTCCTCGGGCCTGCCGCGCCACGCGCGGGCGAGGCGGCCGGGGGGCCGGGGCCCGGTGTGCGCGCCCTGGTGCGCGCCCTGGTGCGCGCCCGGTTCGGCGGACGGGGTCGGTGCGGTCATCGGGGGTCCCCCGTGGGGTGTCGGCGGTCCGGGAAGACCCAGAGCCGGAAGAGCAGGAAGCGCAGCACCGTCGCGGCGAGGTTGGCGACGACGAGCACGGCGAGTTCGGTGGAGTGCGCCGGGTCGCCGCTCGCCGCGCCGAGCGCGGCGAGCGAACCGCTGGTCAGGGTGAGGCCGATGGCGAAGACCACGAGCCCCTGCGCCTGGTGGCGGACGGCCCGGTCGCGCCCCCGGACGCCGAAGGTGAGCCGGCGGTTGGCGGCCGTGTTGGCGACGGCGGAGACGAGGAGGGCGGCGGCGTTGGCGATCTGGGCGCCGGCGCCGAGCCGGAAGAGGGAGTAGAGCGCGAGGTAGAAGAGCGTGGACAGCACGCCGACCACGCAGAAGCCGACGAGCTGGCGGGCGAGCCCGCCGGGCACCCCGGAGAGGTCGCGGTCGCGCGGGTCGTCGCCGAAGGGCCGGGCGAGCCGGTCCAGCGGCAGCGAGCCGGTCGCGAGCGCCCGCCCGACCCGCCACACGCCCTTCAGGTCGTCGGTGGCGGTCCGCACGATGTGCACGGTCGAGTCGGGGTCGTCGACCCAGTCCACCGGCACCTCGTGGATCCGCAGCCCGGCCCGCTCGGCGAGGACCAGCATCTCGGTGTCGAAGAACCAGCCGGTGTCCTCGACCATCGGGAGCAGCCGCTCGGCGACGTCGCGCCGGATCGCCTTGAAGCCGCACTGGGCGTCGGAGAAGCGGGCGGCGAGCGACCCGCGCAGGATCAGGTTGTAGGCGCGGGAGACGAACTCCCGCTTGGGCCCGCGCACGACCCGCGAGGAGCGGGCGAGCCGGGAGCCGATGGCCAGGTCGGAGTGGCCGGAGATCAGCGGGGCGACCAGCGGGAGCAGCGCGTTGAGGTCGGTGGACAGGTCCACGTCCATGTAGGCGAGGACGGGCGCGTCGGAGGCCGACCACACGGTCCGCAGCGCCCGGCCGCGGCCCTTCTGCTCCAGCCGCACGGACCGCACCTCGGGCACCTCGGCGGCGAGGGCCGCGGCGATGCCGGGGGTGGCGTCGGTGGAGGCGTTGTCGGCGACGGTGACGCGGAAGCCGTACGGGAAGGTGCGCTTCAGGTGCGCGTGGAGCCGGCGGACGCACGGCTCCAGGTCCTTCTCCTCGTTGTAGACGGGGATCACCACGTCCAGGACCGGCCGGCCCGTTGCGCTCACCGGCAGGTGCTCCCGGGCGGGGAGGGTGCCGGGGGCCTGCGTCGCGGGCCCCGCGAGGGTGTGGGTTCGCATGTCCACGACCCTCGCGGGGCCCGCTGTCACGGCTGTGTGATCAGCCTGTGGTCCGGCTGTGAGTGTGCGGCGGCGGGGATCCTGACCGTGAAGACGGTGTGGCCGGGGGCGCTGTCGACGGCCACCTCGCCGCCGTGGGCGGTGACGACGGCCCGCACGATGGCGAGGCCGAGGCCGGTGGAGCCGGCCTGCCGGGAGCGGGAGGCGTCGCCGCGGGCGAAGCGCTCGAAGACGGCGGGGAGCAGCTCGGGCGGGATGCCGGGCCCGTCGTCCCGGACCTCCGCGACGACGGCCGCGCCCTCGTGCCGCACGGAGGCGGTGACCGTGGTCCCGGGCGGGGTGTGGGTGCGGGCGTTGGCGAGGAGGTTGAGCAGCACCTGCTGGAGCCGGGCGGCGTCGCCGCGCACGGCCGCCGGTTCGCCCTCCGCGGGCAGGTCGAGGCGCCAGTGGTGGCCGGGCCCGGCGGCGCGGGCGTCCCCGACGGCGTCCACGGCCAGCGGGACGAGGTCGGTGGTCTCGTGCGCGAGGGGGCGGCCCGCGTCGAGCCGGGCGAGCAGCAGCAGGTCCTCGACGAGACCGGTCATCCGGGTGGCCTCGGACTCGATCCGGCCGAGCGCGTGCCGGGTGTCGGGGCCGCACTCCTCCCGTCCGCGCCGGGTCAGTTCGGCGTAGCCGCGGATGGAGGCGAGGGGGGTGCGCAGCTCGTGGCTGGCGTCGGCGACGAACTGCCGGACCCTGGTCTCGCTCTGCTGGCGGGCGTCGAGGGCCGCGTGGACGTGGTCGAGCATCCGGTTGAGCGCGGCGCCGACCTGCCCGACCTCGGTCCGCGGGTCGGCCTCGGCCTCCGGGACGCGCTGGTGGAGCGCCACCTCGCCGCTGTGCAGCGGCAGCCGGGCGACCTGGGAGGCGGTGGCGGCGACCCGGCGCAGCGGGCGCAGCGCGATCCGCACGAGCGCCGTCCCGGCGAGGGAGGCGGCGGCGAGGGAGGCGACGGTGAGGCTCAGTTCGACCAGGACGAGGGTGGAGAGGGCGCTCTCGACCTCGGCGAGGGGGATGCCGACGAGGGTGCTGCCGTGGATGCCCTCCGCGTAGACGACCCGGTACGGGCCGAGGCCGCCGGGCAGTTCGACGGTGTGGGGCCGGAAGTCGCGGGGCACGGCGGCGAGCGCCTTCCGCTGCGCCGCGTCCAGTTCCTCGACCGGGAAGCGGGGCCGGTCGCCCGTGGTGCTGTCGACGGTCTCCGTCGAGTACCCCGCCTCGCTGACCTCCGTGCCGTCGACGGCGGCGCCGAGCGTGCCGATCGGGGAGCCCGGGTCGCCGAGGAAGGCGAGCGGGGGACGGCCCTGGCCCGCGCCGAACCCGGGCGGCGCGACCGGCGGCCCGGCGGCCCGCTGGGCGAGCCCGGTGAGCTGCTCGTCGGCGCGGTCGTAGAGGTAGGAGCGGTACGCGATGGTGGTGACCGTGCCGATGACGGCCGCGACGACCGCGATCAGCGCGACGGCGGAGACCACCAGCCGGGTCCGCAGCGACCACGGCCGCCGGGACCTGCTCCGAGGACGGAGGCGCACGGGGGCTACTCCCCCGGCTTGATGAGGTAGCCGGCCCCCCGCCGGGTGTGGATCATCGGCGCGCGCCCGGCGTCGATCTTCCGCCGCAGGTAGGAGATGTAGAGCTCGACGACGTTGGCCTGGCCGCCGAAGTCGTAGGACCAGACCCGGTCGAGGATCTGCGCCTTGCTGAGCACCCGGCGCGGGTTGCGCATGAGGTAGCGCAGCAGCTCGAACTCGGTGGCCGTGAGGTGGATGGATTCGCCGCCCCGGGTGACCTCGTGGCTGTCCTCGTCGAGGGTGAGGTCGCCGACCACGAGCACCGACTCGCTGCGGGCCTGCGCGGCGCCGGAGCGGCGGATCAGGCCGCGCAGCCGGGCGACGACCTCCTCCAGGCTGAACGGCTTGGTGACGTAGTCGTCGCCGCCGGCGGTGAGTCCCGCGATCCGGTCCTCGACGGCGTCCTTCGCCGTCAGGAAGAGGACCGGGACCTCGGGCAGTTCGCGCCGGATCGAGCCGAGCAGGCTGAGCCCGTCGACGTCCGGGAGCATGATGTCCAGGATCACGACGTCGGGCCGGAACTCCCGCACGGCCCGCAGGGCACCGGCGCCGTCCCCGGCGCTGCGGACCTGCCAGCCCTCGTAGCGCAGGGCCATGGAGAGCAGTTCGGAGAGGGACGCCTCGTCGTCGACGACGAGGACGCGGACGGCGGTGCCGTCGGCACGGAGCAGATCGGCGCGGGTGCCGCGGCGGGCTGAAGTGCTGCGAGTGGTGACGGTCATGGGCCCACGCTCGCCGTCGCCGCTGAGATCCCTCTTTCGCTTTCCTGTGAATTCCCTGAGAAAGCGGAGGGTCACTGTTTCACGTGAAACGGCTACTCACTGTTTCACGTGAAACATGGCGGCTCCGTTGTCGTGGAGGACGGCCCGGAGCCAGTCGTCGCCCAGCCCGAGCCGTTCGAGGGCGTGGAGCTGGTGGACGTAGGGGTACGGGATGTTCGGGAAGTCGGAGCCGAGGAGGATCCGGTCCTGGAGGCCGAGCAGCCGTGCGCGGGCCTCGCGGGGGAAGGGCGCGAGCCGTTCGGCGAAGTCCGTGAACGTCATGGTGGTGTCCAGGCACACGCCCTCGTACCGCTCGGCGAGCCCGAGGAAGTCCTCGTACTCCGGCATGCCCAGGTGGGCGACGATCATCCGCAGCCGCGGGTGCCGGGCGAGCAGCGCCCCGGCCGGTCCGGGGCCGGTGAAGGCACCGGGCGCGGGTCCGGAGCCGCAGTGGACGACGGCCGGCGTCCCGCTCTCGGCGAGCAGGCCCCACACCTCGTCGAGCAGCGGGTCGTTCGGGTCGAAGCCGCCGACCTGGACGTGCACCTTGAAGACCCGGGCGCCGGCGTCGAGGGCCTGCCGGACGTACCCGGCGGCCCCGGGCTCGGGGAAGAAGGTCGCGGTGTGCAGGCAGTCGGGCGTCCGGGCCGCGAAGTCCGCCGCCCAGGAGTTGAGCCAGGCGCCCATGCCGGGCTTGTGGGGGTAGAGCATCGAGGTGAAGGCGAGCACGCCGAACCCGCGCAGCAGCTCGACCCGCCGGTCCTCCTCCTCCCGGTAGGTGATGGGCCAGGGCTGCCCGAGCAGCGGCCCGACGGCGTCGAAGTACGCCCAGACCTTGTCGAGGACGTTCTGCGGCATGAAGTGCGTGTGGACGTCGACGAGTCCGGGCAGTCCGAGCCGGGCGACGAGCGCCCGCACGGCCTCGCTCCCCTCCGACGCGCTCCCGCCCTGGACGCTCTCACTCCCGCCCGGGACGCTCTCACTCCCGCTCAAAGCCGTAACTCCGCTCGACCTTCCCGATGTGGACGCTGTACGCCTCGTACCAGTGCTCCCGGCCGTGTGCCTTCGCCGCCGCGTGCGCGGTGTCGAGCCGCCAGGCGTCGAGCGCCTCCAGGTCGCGGAAGTAGGCGACGGTGATGCCGATGCCGCCGGGCGTGCGGGCGGCCTCGTAACCGAGGAAGCCGGGTATCCGCACGACGCGGTCGCGCAGTTCGGCGGCGGTCTCGGCGTACCCCTCGGGGGCGTCGGGCCGCAGGGAGGTGAAGACGGCCGTGTAGTAAGGGGGTTCGAGGCCGGACACCAGTTTCTGAGTCATGTGATCACCCTCGCCGGGCGGGGCGCGCGGTGTCCACGGCCGAAGGCAAAGGGATCCAAGACTTTACGAAGCCACCCCGCCGGGAACAGCCCTCCCACCTTTCCGGGAACAGTCCTTCCCGGTCGGCCGGAACCGCCCTCCCCGACCGGTCAGAACAGCCCCTCCTGACCGGTCCGCGCGTCCGCCTCCCGGGGCGCGGGGGCGACGGGCACGCTCCAGGGGTCGTCCTCCGCGGCCCTTTCCAGTCCCCAGCCCGCGAGCAGCCGCCCGTCGAGGACGAGGTGGCGGCCGCCGGGGTCGCGCAGGTGCAGATCGGGTCCGGCGGCGGCGAGCACCCGCCCGGTGACGGTCCCGCCGTCGACGAGTCCGGTGACGGTCCCGTCGAGCGCGGGCAGCTCCCCGAGACCGAAGGCGTCCCCGTGGTCGTACGCGGCGAACGGCAGCGCCTCCAGGGTCTCGCCCCAGCCGCCGACGCCCAGGGCCCGCCCGTACAGCTCCTCGATCTCGCCGCGCCGGGCGGCGGCGTCCGGCGGGGCGACCCGCAGGGCCCGCTTCCGCTCGTACGGCACCCGGTCGGGCACGCCGAGCGCCTGCCGCAGCACCTCCTCCGTCCGCCGGGCCGCCATCAGGGGTCCCCGGCCGAGCCAGCAGAAGGCGACGGCCCCCTGTTCGAGCAGCCGGACGGAGCCCCGGTGCTCCCCGGTGATGCCGACCTTGACCGTGCCGGGCCCGAACCAGGCGAGGTAGACCCGGTAGGGCCGGGGGTCGTCGGCGAAGGTGTCGGCGGCGACGGAGTGGGCCCGGTCGAGCCGCGCGCACCCGGGGCACAGCCCGCCGGTGGACCGCTCCGGCACGGCGGCCCCGGTGGGGCAGGGGTTTTCCCGCACCCCCGCGCAGGCCCGCCCGCCGACGGCCCGGAGGGCGAGCGGACGCCCGTACGCCACGGGGCTGACCCGGCCGCCCCACCACCGGAGCCCGGGCGCGCCCCCGGCCCATCCGATCCCACCGCTGCGCCACACGGAGCGCCCACCTCCCACGTCCCCGTCCTCTCCCCCATCCTCCCCCTCCTCCCCCTCGGGCGGGCGCGTGTCAGGGGAGGACGTAGATCCTGGTGCCGTCCGGGCGGGGGTGGCCGACCTCGCGCATGCAGCCGCGCTCGATGAGCAGCCGGACGCAGTCGCGGACCCGGTCGCCGGAGAGGCCGGTGCGCCGGGTGACGTCCTGGGGGCGGCAGCGGACGCCGCCGCGGATCAGGGCGGGGGCGAGGAAGCTGGCGACGGCCCGCATGTCGCCGCTGATCTCCCAGGACTCGACGAGTTCCTGCGCGCTGAGCGTCGGGGCCCCTCCGGCGCCGCGCTGGCGGGGCACGGCGAACGAGCGCTCAAGGGAGTCGGCGACCCTTGAGAGGCTCCGCCGCGTCTCCCGCAGCAGTTCCGCGTACTCGGCGAGGTCGGCCTCCTCCTCGTCGAACCGGCCCTCCAGCCGGACGAGGACGTCGACGAGCTCGGGCGGCAGCACGAACCCGCCGTGCGCGGGCGCCGGTTCGAGTCCGTAGCCGCCGTGCCGCTGCACCTCGGCCACCAGCTCGCCCACCCAGGCCCGGAACGGCCCGGCCTCGGGGGAGCGGCAGGCGGTGACGAGCTGCACGAGCCCGGCGAGGCTCACCATGCGGGCGGTGCCGCGGATGCCGCTGCGCGCGAGTATCTCCGCGTCGGGGGCCAGTTCGCGGGCCGGTGCCAGGCACCAGACCGGCAGCGTCACGGTCCTCAGCGCCTCGCGCGGCCCCGCGTACCCGAGCCGCCGGGCCACGTCCACGAGGGGGAACCAGTGCGCCCCGTCGACGGCGGTCAGTCGCCTCAACGCGCCCCCGGCGGCGGCCCGTACGAAGTCATCGATGTCGATCGCGTCCACGATCATCACCTCCACCGCGCACGTTAGGCCGAAGGCATATTCAAATGACATGCACATCGGACGGGTTCACCCAAAAGGGGAAGGCCCCGGGCAAACCCAGGGCCTTCGTACGGGGTTCCGCGGTCGTCAGCGGGCGACGAACTGCGTGAGGATCGCCTGCACCTCGTAGATGTCCACGCCCTTGGTGAAGGTCTTGGTGACGGGCAGCGGCTGGCCCGAGATCCAGATCTTCAGCTCGGCGTCGAGGTCGAAGGTGCCGGCCGTCTCGACGGCGAAGTGCGTGATGCTGCGGTACGGGATCGAGTGGTACTCGACCTTCTTGCCGGTGATGCCCTGCTTGTCGACGAGCACGAGCCGCCGGTCCGTGAAGAAGATGGTGTCGCGGATCAGCAGGTACGCGGCGTGCACCTGCTCCCCCTGGCCGAGCAGCCGCGCGTAGTCCTGCTGCGCCTGCGCCGGGTCGATCGCGTGTGCGTTGCCGAAGAGCGCCATGCCCTTACCCCCCACTTTTCAGTCAAAAAGACGATCACCAGAACCTAACCCCACACCTCGCCCCCCTGGCAACGCCTCCGCGCCGCGGAACACAACGCGAGAGGCCCCGGACCGATGTCCGGGGCCTCTCGACTCTGTGCACTCGGCAGGATTCGAACCTGCAACCTTCTGATCCGTAGCTCTAGCCGGATCGGTCAGCGGGGGTCATACGGGCCGCTCTGAGGCCCTGAAGGGGCACTGCCGGACGGGGGCGGTTGTTGGGGTTGCGGTACCGCGCTGCTGTACGCCCTCGTCCTGCTCGGCACGCTCCAAAGCCGCGATGGCCTTGCGCCGCCATCTCACGACAGCACCCGCGACACACACCCCCATCAACAGCGTTGCCACAGGTACGCCCCACATGAGGGCACCGATCAGATAGCCGACCGATTCCATACGACCCCCTGCCTCCTCCGGAAACGTCCCGAAGACTTCCTACAGTTCCGTCCAGACGTGTGGCTCCAAGTACGCATGCCAGCCTCGAAAGAACCAGTCCGCCAAGTCCGTCAACCGCTCGATGCAGGACGCGTAGTAGTCCTCAGGCTCTGGCCTCGGGAAGTTGGGGTGGGCTGTCCACGAGGGAACCTCGGTCGCTACCTGGTAGTACCCCTCTGCCAGCCACCGCGGAAGGTGCTCAGCACCCTTCAGGTGTTCGCACACTGCACGCATGGCCTTCTCCAGCCTGGAGAAGGCATCCCGATCCCAGACGAGATCGCATCGCAGCCCCAGTAGGAAACTCCCGGGTTCGGAATGGAACTCATGCTCCAGGGTCTTCAAGGCCGCTTCCATGCTCGGCATCCTGCCAGCTCTCTCGGCGGTGGCACTGGCCCTGCTAGAGATTGATGGGGACCTCGTAGACGATCTCGCACAGCGCTGCCGGCACGACGATGTCCGCCGTCTCGACGGGCTGCCCCTGATCGCTGTAGTAGGTCCGCCGGATGTGCGTGACGAGAGCGCCCTTCTGGATACCCAGGAGCGACGCCTCCTCGGCAGACGCCTGCCGCGGCTCCGGCTGCTCCACCGCGCGGCTGACCGTGATTCCGATCTCCGCCATGCGGCGCACGACGCCCATCCCCGCGTACGGCCCGCCCTCGGGCAGAACCGCAAGCGTGCCGGACGTGATGCTGTACGGCTCCCAACTCGTCGACACAAGCACGGGCTTGCCGTCGGCCAAGTACTCGTACGACGTGCGCACGCAGTAGTCCGCCTCAGGAATGTTCAGACGCGCGGCGATGTCTACCGGGGCCGGCACCATCGCTTCGCTGCGGCTCTCCCAAGTCCCCTTCTTGCCGAGCGCAGCCATCTCCGCGCGGAACAGCGAGCCATCGGTGTGCTCCTGCTGCCGCGAGCGAACCATGCGCAGCCGCTCCCGCGGCTCCGCGACGTAGGTTCCGAAGCCCGCCCGCCCTTCCAGAACACCCTGCGCGATGAGCGTCTCTTGGGCCCGACGGATGACGGCCTCACCCACTCCACACTCCTGCGCCAGCTGCGCACGGGACGGCAGCCGGTCTCCCGGCGTCCATTCCTGGTCGGTGATGCGCTGTCGTAGCACGTCAGCGATGTGGAGGTACGGCGGCTGCTCACGCATATGGAAAACCTAGACCACTACCTCTAATCTAGATAACTAGCTTGCTCTTAGCTATCTAGCTTGCGGAGGGGGTCAGGTGCAGCAGAGGGAAGGCCTCGCGTTATCCCCCGAGAGTCGCGTCGACCGCATGACCACCCGACTCGCCGCCCTGGGCGTCACTTCCGCCGTGACGCGCACCAAGGGCTGGATCCACGTGGAGGGGCACGTCCCACACCTCCTCGCTCCCGAGCAATGGCAAGAGCTCCTCGCAACGCTGGCGGTGGCCGACTCATTCGGACTCGTCGACAGCAGCGCGGACGGCCGCAGCGTCTGGGCCGGAGTCAACGACAAAGCCCCCGCGACGGTGGACGCCGTCCGGGGGCACGGCCATCAGCCCTGAGGAGCTGATCAGCATGTTCAACCGTATCCGCGGCGCTCTCAGCCGCACCAGAGCACAGCACCGGAGAACGAAGAGCCGGCGCCGCGCGCACCCCGCAATTCCAGCCCGCCCGAAGGTGATTCACCTCGGCCAAGCGTCACAACGGCTCGACGCACGCAACTGGGACGTCCTGGCCGGGGAGGAGACGGCACTCGTCCGCCCATACGTGACGGCGGCCGAAAAACGGGCGAGGCGCACGATGGCGGACACGGCCATGCTTGCGGGCATCGGCTGCTGGGCGCCGGTGGAGGTCACGGCATGACGCCCCGGGTCCACCGCACGCAAGTGCCGAGCGACCGGACCTCCGCCCCGTACCGCTCCAACACGTGCCGCATCGGCTCCCACCACGAGTGCGAGCACGCGAGCCCTGCCGTGGCGCCCGTGGACATCCCGGTGGTCTTCGAGACCTGCACCTGCTCATGCCACCGCACGACTTCACCGACGGGCGGTGGCCAATGAGCACTTGGGTACCCAGCAGTGCCATGGCCATCTCGATCGAAGTCACGGCCGCTACCGTCCGGCTCGGCGACGTCATCCAGATAGGCGGCCAGCCGTGCCGCGTCGCCGACCTCCTCCACCTGCCCGGCGGGGCCAAGCGACTCCGCTTCGAGTCGGGCGAACTTCTGACCCTGCACGCCCGAAGCCGACTCATCGCCCTCCGGATGCAGAGGGTGGGTGATCAGCGCCGTGGCTTCTCGCCGTCACGTCATCGCCGATGACCTCAGGACCCAGATCGCGACGGGTCAGATCAAAGCCGGCGAACGCCTCCCCTCGGAGGCCCAGCTCGCCGCCCGCTACACGGTAAGCACACCGACTCTGCGAAACGCGCTCGCGCT
The DNA here is from genome assembly GCF_014654895.1 of Streptomyces filamentosus. Taxonomy (GTDB): domain Bacteria; phylum Actinomycetota; class Actinomycetes; order Streptomycetales; family Streptomycetaceae; genus Streptomyces; species Streptomyces filamentosus. The sequence continues at coordinate 2,572,863 of NZ_BNBE01000001.1, forward strand.
GCTCCAAGCCGAAGGTCTCGTGGAAAAGGTCCACGGCAAGGGGAACTTCGTGCGCTACCCCCTCCGCAGGATCACGTACCTCGGCGGCGGCCGCACACCAGCGAACGCGACTCTGCACGTCAGCATCCGCACCACCAAGCTGAGGGCACGAGGACACCTGGCCGCCTTGCTGCGGGTTCCGGTAGGCAGTCCCCTGACCGAGTTCCGCTGTCTGAGTCACGACGGGACGTCGCCACACAGCCTGGCCTGCGTCTACATCCCCCGCGACCTGGCGCCGGCCGACGTACCTGGCGAGTCGTCTACGCCCGAGGAGCTGGTAACGCTGCTGGCCAAGCCCCGCCCACTACTGGCCGAAGTCCAGGAGAAAGTCTGCGCTCGCCTCCCGACACCGGTGGAAGCGACGACGCTCCGGATCAGCTCGACCCTTGCCGTCCTGGAAGTCACCCGCGTGGCTACCGACACCACCGGCCGCATCGTCGAGGCGGCACGGCTAGTCCTCCCCGGCGACCGAGCGGAAGCGGTCTTCACCACTCACCCCACAACCGAAGAGAGGACGGCGTAAGGATGACGCCCCACAACGAGCTCCGACTCCTCCCGTGGTCGGGCCCAGACGGCAAGACCTGCTTCCTCAGCACCGACGACACCGGCGGTCTGCTGTCCCGTCTGGCCGACCAGGCCGAAGGAGCCCAACTCAACGTCGGCGCCGAACTCCTTGAGCACACCCGGGAGGTACTCACTGACGAGAAGTCGGACCCGGAAGAGCTGCGCCTCCTGGTGCGGGACCTCGCCGATGCCCTACGGGACGCGCTCCGCGTGGCAGTAAGCCGCGGCCACCGCCTCCCGACGCCGGATCCCGCCTTGCGTGGAGTGGAAGACGGGGTCCCCCGGCTGCAGGCGGCGGCCTTCGGCTAGCACCGACGCACAAGGATAGTGAAGCCCCGGGCCCGAATCCGGGGCTTCACTGCGCACGAGGGAAGAAGGACTTCTACTCTGTCGCGGTCGACTCGGAACTTTCATTTTCCATTTCACGCCATCGTTCAATGATCGGAGTGAGGATCCCAAGGGACGAGTACTCTACGTCACCCTCCGCGAACGTGTCCTCCAGTTGAATCCCCCCGAGAAGCTTTCGCGAGAAAGGTGCGATCAATGAGGCCACTCGACCATCGCGTGTCGCAGAAAGGACATGCAAGGCTTCCCGACGATCCTTACCGCGGTCCCTGGCGGGGATCACTTTCCCCTGGTCGTCATACTTGTAATCGTTGACGTACCACATTTCAGCGATGAGCAAGATTCCGTCTGCTCTATGGGTCTCAACCCTGTCGGCAATCCTGTGAAAGGCCAAATATTTTGCGTTCTGGTCAGCATAGTTTGGCGACATGAATTCAACTACTTCGTCACCTCGGAATAGCCACACCACATTCATATGGCTCTTATCTCGCGCCAACACACTCCGGGCGTGGTCCATCATCTGGGGGGCGATCTCAATGGGATTCCCCCGAGTGAAGTCGTTCACCCCATAGCGCTTCCGCGCTTTGGCCGCCTTTCCTTCGTCATACGAGATCGGCGTAAGAACTTCATCGATTCCCCGCATGGCGCTAAGATCCAAGTGCTCCTGAAGCTGGCCCGGGTTGATGTCCATGCAATTCAGCGGATCTCGCACAAGCACGTCACTAACGCATTCCGGATCGCGTTCCCCCAGCCCGCAAGAGCCGGCCCCGAAGGCCTCGTGCGCGTCAGCGAGGAGGCTACTCAGAGTGATAAACGCCTCTCTGGTGGCGCTCATCAGTTCACGGTCCGGAAGACCGCTATCCACCCATCTGCGCGATACCGTGACTACTCCAACACGCCTATTGCCCGGAGTCGCCAAAAGCGACCCGAGGATCGCCTCTGAAGGCATTCGTGGCGGGAATGTGAACTTTCGCTCCTTCTTGTTTGCCCAGTCCGCCACCCATCGCACCTTCACCTCACTAAGGAGTTCCAGGTCGGACTCCTTAACCACTCTGTTTCGAGATTTCACCACCCACCGCATGATCGGATCAGCCTTTGCCTCTTCCTGAAATCTCGTATACCAAGTTTCAAAGTTTGGGAGTTCACTCTTCTGCTTTTGAAGCAGGAATGTAACGTTGCGCAGCCCTTGGATCAAAGAATTTAGATGCATCCGAAAGGTATCGGGTTGCATGTACGAGTCCGCCATTGCGTGCCACATCGCATGGCAGTCCATCAAGCGCTTATGCGAGGAAATCACTGGGCACTTTTCGTAATTATTCATGTGCACAGCGTAGAGCTATGAGGTGCTTGGGCGGATAGATTTACGGAGATCCACAAGCGAGTGAAGCCGCCCGGCGTCCGCCCACCACCTACCCCGACTCCCATCCCGTCTGCCGTCGACCCACACACCGTGGAGCAGGCGCGGCACCGGGCGTCCAGGTGGAGCGCCCAACTGGACGAACGACCTGGACGCCCGGTGCCGTGTCTGCTCGGCTCTGCCTGGGTCGACGGCAGGCGGGATGGGAGTCCCACCGCCACACCCCACGGCCGGCACCCGCGAACGGAACCCCCGCCATCCCGGAGCCTGAGCGCCCCCGCCGGAGGCATCGTCTGGAGCCGCACTCGCGTACCGCCTCCGCCACATCGTCGTGGGTTCGTCACCCATCAACCCGAGCTGTCAGGCGTGCGGTCGGCGGCCGGGCTGGAGCGGGGCGGAGACAGGAGCGCAGGCCCGGGCGACGGGCCGCGCGCGCCGCGCCGTGCGCGGCGGGTGCCTTGATGAAGTAGAGAAAGTCTTACCGCGCTGCCCTCAGAGGGCGAACGGCTTGTAGGCCATGGCCCTGTTGATGACCTTCTCAGGCGTCAGCTCGGGGTCCGGGTCCCAGAAGATGTAGTCGCTGATGTGCGGGCAGGAGAGGCCCTGTTCAAGGGTGGCCAGGATCTGGGAGGACTCTTCCTCGGACGTCTCTGGGGCCATGAGGCGCTCGACGAGGGGGATCGCTTCCTCGCGGGTCATCCGCCCTGACCACTGCCTGCTCACTGGTGCGTGATCAGGTGGCGGCCGTCGTGGCTGCGGACGTGGGGGCCGTTTTCGTCCAGGGCGTCCAGGAGGCGGATCGCGTAGACCTCGGCCATGCGCTCCTCGACCTCGGCCGGCGTCAGCCAGTCGACCGCGGTGGACTCGTCCGAGGTTCGTTCGGTTCCGCCGGAGGGCTTGCAGCGGAAGACCAGGGCGACGATGCCGCGGGTGGTGTTCTTGTAGACGCCCGTCAGCTCGTCTACCTCGACGTGGATGCCCGTCTCCTCCAGGACCTCGCGGGCTACGCCCGCTTCCGGTGCCTCGGTGAGTTCGAGGACTCCGCCCGGGAGTTCCCACGTGCCGTTGTCCGCTCGGCGGATGGCCAGGAGGCGGCCGTCTTCGCGCACTACCGCTCCGGCCACGGACACCGAGTGGAGTGGTGTTGACTTTGTTCCCGCGCTCCCACTACTCATGTACAGGAGCATATGAGAGTGGGTAGGACTGTGGGAACTCCAGCAGGAGCTGGCAGGGCCGTACCTCGGTACGTGCAGATCGCGGACGAGATCGTCCAGCAGATCCGGTCCGGCGTCCTCAAGGCCGGCGACATGGTTCCGAGTGAGTCCGAGCTCGTCGAGCGGTACGGGGTCGCCGGCGGGACCATCCGTAAGGCCATGGTCGAGGTGCGGGCCAGCGGGCTCGTCGAGACCCGGCATGGCAAGGGCTCGATCGTGAAGGACCGGCCTCCCGTACGCCTTCGGTCTTCGGATCGGTTCCGCGCTTCTCACCGGCGGGGCGGCAAGGCTGCCTACCTCGCCGAGTCCGAGCAGTCCGGCGCCACGGCCAAGGTGAGCGTCCTCTACATCGGGCCCATGGAAGCACCCGCGGACATCGCCGAACGGCTCGGTGTCGACGTGGGGACGCAGGTGCTCGCGCGGCGCCGGCTGTACTTCCGGAACGGGACGCCCGTCGAGACCGCCTCGTCGTACCTGCCGTGGGACGTGGTGAAGGACATCCCCGAGCTGTTCTCCGAGAATCCGGGCCCAGGCGGCATCTACGCCCGGCTCGAAGACCACGGCCACACCTTCGCCGAGTTCGTGGAGACCCTTCAGGCTCGGCCGGCCGCGAAGGCGGAGGCGTCCGAGTTGGCGCTGAGTCCTGGCGCCCCCGTGATTCAGCTGGTGCGGGATGCGGTGACCACGAAGGATCGCGTCGTGGAGGTCTGCGACACGCTCATGGCCGCTGACCAGTTCGTCTTCCAGTACCGGATCCCCGCGTCTGACTGACGCTCGCTCAACTCCCCTCAGCCCGCTGCGGTTTCTTTCCGCGGCGGGTTGACTCATGTACAGGAGTGGTGCACTCTTCTTCATGTCACTCCTATACAGGAGTGAAGGAGCCCAACCTCTATAGAGGAGTGATCCACTGTGCGTCAGATCCCCGTCGACACCTCCGCCGCGATGGTGATGGTTGCCCAGCCCCCGGCCCCGAAGATCGCGAACCGCCAGACCGGTGAGATCGCCACCGACCGGGACACCGGTGCCCCGCTCATGACGGTCGACGTCATGTTCGTCATGGACGGCAACGCCGAGATCCTCAACCTGACCGTGCCCAAGACCGGCATCTCCGAGGAGCTGTCCATGGGCACCCCGGTCGCCCTGACCGGCGTCGTCGCCCGGCCGTGGGAGAACGAGTTCAACGGCCAGAAGCGCCACGGCATCAGCTTCCGCGCCGTCGCCGTCACCTCGCTCGCCGCCGCGAAGGTCGGCTGACCCATGACCGCCTTAACGGTCACCCTCGCCCTGGTCGCCACGGTCGCGCTGCTGCTGCGGTGGCAGCGTCCGGCCTGGTACTGGATGAGCTTCGGCGTCATCTTCGCCGTGGTGCGGATCCTCACCCGGTACGCGTCGGTCATGGACGCGTGCGGGCTGACCGTCCCGCCCTCGCGCTGGCGCCTGGCGTTGGCCCGAATGACCGGCCGGCCCATCCCGGACTCGCGGGCACCCCGAATTCTGCGGCTGCGGCCGACACGTACCGGGCTCGTACTGCGGGTGAAGCTGCGTCCCGGTCAGGACGCGTTCGACTTCTCCGCCGCCTCGGACCGGCTCCGGCACTCGTTCGTCATGCAGAACGTCACCGCCCGGGAGATCCGTTCGGGTGTCGTCGAGCTGCGAATGACCGGGTACGACGTCCTCAAGCGGGTGCAGATGCCCGCGACGGCCCGTGCTGGGGTGATGCGCGTTCCGGTCGCCATGCGGGAGGACGGGGAGGTCTACTACCGCGACTACCGTCAGACCCCGCACGCACTGAACGTCGGTGCCACACAGTCCGGAAAGTCCGTCTATCAGCGCAATCTTGTTGCCGCGCTCGCTCCGCTGGACGTCGCCTTGGTCGGGATCGACTGCAAGCAGGGCGTTGAACTTGCTCCGCTTGCACGGCGGTTCACTGCCCTGGGCGATAACCCTGACGCCGCTGCCGACCTCCTCGACGCCTTGGTCGAGCACATGGAGGACGTCTACCAGCTGATTCGTCGCGAGCAGAGGTTGAGTGCAGATCTGCCGGATGCGGAGATCACCGCTGACATCTGGGACCTGCCCGATCACCTGCGTCCTACCCCGATCGTGCTCCTGGTCGATGAGGTCGCTGAACTCGCCCTCTTCGCCACGAAGGAGGAAGAGAAGCGGCGCGATCGGATCATCACCTCCCTCGTCCGGCTCTCCCAGCTCGGCCGCGCCGCCGGCATCTACCTGGAGATCTGCGGACAGCGCTTCGGCTCCGAACTCGGCAAGGGCATCACCATGCTCCGTGCCCAGCTCACCGGCCGCACCGCCCACCGCGTCAACGACGAGACCTCCGCCAACATGGCCTTCGGCGACATCGCCCCGGACGCCGTCCTCGCCACGGTCCAGATCCGTACCGACCGGCCCGGTACCGCTGTCGCCGGTGACTCCTCCGGCGGGTGGGTCCGTATCCGTACTCCCCACCTCACGCTCCGGCGGGCCGTGAACATCGCGAACTCCCACGCCCACCGCACACCCGAGATCCCCGCGCTGGACGCCTTCCGGCCCGTCCTGCCACCCCTGGGCAAAGCCGCGGCGCCCTCGACCGTCACGGCTCCCGCGATCGCCTGAATCCCCTCGCTCCACGGCGGCGTGACCGCTTCACGCCGGTCCCTACCCCGCCATGCCCGAAACCGGAAGGAGGACCCCCGATGCGTCCCATCCGCCGACCGGACGCCGTCCTCGTACAAGCCGTGATCGCCGGCGCCCTGTCCTTCGCTCACCTCCACGACCTGGCTGCGGCTGCCGGACAGTCCGGTTGGAAGGCTTGGGCCTACCCGGTCTCCGTGGATCTCTTGCTCGTCGCCGCCTGGCATCGGCTGCGAACCTCGCGGGCCGCCGGTGAGCCTGCCCGCTCGGCCTGGACGTGGTTCATGGTCGCCCTGGCCGCGTCCCTCGGTGCGAACGTCGCCACCGCCGGTCTCCTCGACCTCGACCACGTTCCCGCCTGGCTGCGCATCCTCGTCGCGGGCTGGCCTGCCCTCGCGTTCCTCGGCGGGACCCTTCTTGTCCACTCACCTGGGCACCCGGTGGCACCGGTCGAACTCGACACGGCCACCGAGGAGCCCTCGGCCGTGGAAGCGGTCATCGAGCGGGATGACGTAGCCGAGCCGGAGATCGCCGCCGTACCGGCCCTCCCCTCCCCGGAGCCGGTCCCGGAACCCGCACCGGAGCCCGAACCCGCCCCCGTCTCCGTACCGCCGGCGCTCGTCGCTCACGCCCGCAAGGTCGCCGACGACTACCGCGCCCGAACCGGCTACCCCATCGACGCCGAGACCCTGCGCGCTCGCCTCGGCGTCCCGCCCCTGATGGCCGCTGCCATCGCCGCCCAGCTCGCCTGAAGGGAGACCCTCATGGCCCCTCGCGATCACTTCCACTCCGTGATGCGGATCGGCCCGGTACAGATCGGCACCCACCGGGACCGCCACGGCCGCACCAAGTACGCCGCCGTGTGCACGTCCGACGGCTGCGGCTGGTCCACCGAGTACTCCAGCTCCTCGGCCGCCCAGCTCGCCGCCCGCACCCACCGCTGCCCGCCCCGCTGACCCGAAGGAGCCCGTCTCGTGGACGTCCCGCTCTGGCTCGCCCTGATCGTCATCGGCGGTCTCGGTATCAAGCTCATCCGCCCGCCCTGGTGGCTCGTCGCCGTGATCCTCCTCGGTGGCTTCCTCCTCGCCGACAGCGTCCTCGCCCCGCTCATCGACAGCACAATCAACAGGTAGGGAGAACCGTCATGTTCCAGCCGCGCATCCCGGTCAACCCGCTCCCGACCGGCATCGTCACCCCGCTCGTCCAGCCGACCGACACCGCCGACATCGCGCCCCACCAGACGGCCGCCCCGGTGGTCTGCAACCACCACCACGCCCCGGCCCCTACGCCGTCCTCCGCCGTCCGCCTCACCCCGGCCAGCCTGGCCGTGGTCGTCGCCGGCGGCGCCGGAGCCGTCCTGGTCGTCGGCACGGTCCTGGTCTCCATGCTCCTCGCCGTCGCCATCAGCGCCGCCTCGGTCGCCGTGTGCGCCGTCGTCCTGCGCTCACTCCTCAACGGCCAGCACAGGCACCGCTAGTCGGGCCTCCGGGCGGCTCAACCGCCAAGTCTCCGCCGCCCGGAAGCCCCGCCCCTACCCAGCTCGCAGAACCAGAAGGAAGCTCTCCATGATGACCGTCCCAGCCGCCTCGTCGGCGGGGTTCGACACCGCCACCCTGGGCGACATGCTCCGGGTGGCCGGGTCCCCCGGCTTCGACCGCTGGAAGGAACAGATCCACCGCACCGGCGGCTGCTCCCACCCCATCCACCTCCAGGGCTGGACCCTCACCCGGGACAAGACCACCGGCGAGACCCTGCACCGGTACTCCACCGACACCGAACCGGGCGCCCGGCTCCGGATCGCCTGCGGCAACCGCCGGGCCTCCCGCTGCCCCGCCTGCGCCTGGACCTACGCGGGCGACACGTACCACCTCATCCGCGCCGGCCTCGCCGGAGACGACCGCCGGGACATCCCCGCCACCGTCCGCGATCACCCCCGCGTCTTCCTCACCCTCACCGCCCCGTCCTTCGGGCCGGTCCACAACCGTCCCGGCACCCGGCCCTGTCGCTGCGGCCTCCACCACACCGAGGACGACGCCGCGCTCGGCTCGCCGCTCGACCCCGAGTCGTACGACTACGCCGCCGCCGTCCTCTTCAACAACCACGCCGGGCAGCTCTGGCAGAGGTTCACGACTCGACTCCGTCGGGAGATCGCCGCCACGGCCGGCCTCTCGCAGAGGGAGCTGAAGGAGGTCGCCCGGATCTCGTACGGGAAGGTCGCCGAGTTCCAGAAGCGGGGCGCTGTCCACTTCCACGCCGTCATCCGCATCGACGGGCCGGACGGTCCCGACTCGCCCCCGCCGTCGTGGGCGACCACCGAACGCCTCACCGACGCGATCCGGGCCGCCGCCACCCACGCGTACACAACCGTCACCGTCCCCGCCGCCGGCGACCAGCCGTTACGCCGCCTCCGCTGGGGCACCCAGCTCGACATCCGGCCCGTCAAAGCCTTCGGAGACGGCTCCGACATCACCGAACAGGCCGTCGCCTCCTACATCGCCAAGTACGCCACCAAAGCCGCCGAGACCACCGGCAGTCTCGACCGCCGCGTCGGCAACCGCGAGGCCCTGGCCCTCCTCGGCATCCCCGACCACACCCGCCACCTCGTCGAAGCCTGCTTCGACCTCGACCCGCTGTACCCCGACCGTCGGCTCCTCGCCTGGGCCCACATGCTCGGCTTCCGGGGCCACTTCTCCACCAAGTCCCGGCAGTACTCCACCACCCTGGGCGAACTCCGCCAGACCCGCGCCGACTACCGCGCCGCCCAGGAACGCGCCGCCCGCGGCCTCGACGACATCGAGCCGGACACCGTCCTCGTCCTCACCTCCTGGTCCTACGCCGGCCAGGGCCACTCCCCCGGCGAGGCCGCCCTCGCCGCCTCCATCGCCCGGGACATCGCGCTCAACCGCGAGACCGCCCGCGAGGCACTGCGCGACCACCTCACCCTGGAAGGAACGGAAGCATGACCACGACCGTCATTCAGCCCAAGTGGCATACGACCGCCGAGGTCGCCGCCCTGCTCGGCTTCGGGCTGTCCAAGACCAAGATGCTCGTGCTCACCGGAGAGATCCGCTCGGTGAAGGTCGGCCGCAACCGCCGCATCCTTCCCGCCTGGGTCGACGAGTACGTCGAGCGCGTCGTCGCCGGCTCCGAGGAGTGGGCCGCATGAGCGGGAAGCGTGGCAACGGCGAAGGGTCCATCTACCCGTACAAGAACGGCTATGCGGCCTACGTCTGGGTCACCAAGCCGGACGGCAAGCGGGCCCGGAAGTACGCCTACGGAAAGACTCGGGAGGAGGTGCACGAGAAGTGGCTCGCGCTCCACGCCGAGGCGAAGAAGGGGCCCGTCGCCACCCGGCACCGCACCCTCTCCGCGTTCCTCTCCTACTGGCTCGACTCGATCGTGAAGCCCAACCTCGCCCCGCTCTCCTACGTCTCGTACGAGGGGTACGTACGGCTCTACATCGCCCCGCACCTCGGCACGAAGCGGCTCGACAAGCTGACCGTGCGGGACGTCCGAGAGTGGCTGACCAAGCTCGCGACCATCTGCCAGTGCTGCGCGCAGGGGAAGGACGCCAAGCGGGAGCCGGGCCGTCGGAAATGCTGCGCCGCCGGGGAGTGCTGCGAGGCGTTCCCGTCCCGTCGGGTCGTCCAGGGCGCCCGTGACGCCCTCCGGGCCGCTCTCACGCACGCCGTGACCGAGGAGGAGATCGGCAAGAACGTCGCCTCCCTCGTAAAGGTCCCCAAGCCGCGCCGTCGCCGGATCAAGCCGTGGTCCGTCGCTGAAGCGGGTCAGTTCCTCGCGGACGCGGCCGACCGGGACGATCACCTCTTCGCGGCCTGGATGCTCGTGCTGTGCCTCGGTCTCCGACGAGGTGAGGTCCTGGGCCTGACGTGGGAGTCGATCGACTTCGAGACCGGCGAGCTCTACGTGGACCACCAGATCCAGCGCGCCGGCCGCCAGCTCCTCCACCGCGAGACCAAGACCGAGGAGTCTGACGACTTCCTTCCCCTCCCCGCCGTCTGCCTCAAGGCGCTCCGGATGCGGCGTGGTCAGCAGACCGGGGATCGGAAGGCTGCCGGCGAGCTGTGGCAGGACAGCCGCGGGCTCGTCTTCACCACGAAGTACGGCACGCCCATCGAGCCGGGGAATCTGACCCGGATGTTCGCCCTGCGGGCCCGTCGCGCCGGCGTGCGCGTCATCCCGCTCCGGAACACCCGGCACACGTGCAGCTCGCTTCTGGTCGCCCTCAAGGTCCACCCGAAGGTGGCGCAGCGGATCCTGCGACACTCGCAGATCGCCATGACGATGGAGGTCTACGCCGAGGCGAGCGAAGAGGAAGTGCGGACCGCGATCGGCAAGCTGTCCGATGCCATGGGCGGGACCGCCACCGGCTGAGCCTCACCCACCAGCAGTCGCAGCGGTTGCTGTACTTCGCTGCTGTACGCCCATGCAACGCAAGAGGCCCCGGATCTCTCCGGGGCCTCTCACCTGTGTGCACTCGGCAGGATTCGAACCTGCAACCTTCTGATCCGTAGTCAGATGCTCTATCCGTTAAGCTACGAGTGCTTGTTCTTTTGTTCTCGTCTCCGTTTCCCGGCCCTTTCGGCCCGCTGTCCCGGCGACAGGAAGAACATTACATGAGTCCCGCCGTCATGTGAAATCCGATTAGCCCACCCCATCTGACCTGCGAAAACGTCACCCGGGGAGGGAGCGGCGGACAGGGCGGACCGGGCGCTTCCGAGGGCGGAAACGTGTCGGAGGGCCCGGAAAGAGACCGGGGTCACACGCGGGGCGGGGGAGCGCGGGGGAAGTGCGCGGGCGGGGTCAAGAGGGCGGGACCGGGAAGGCGGGGCGAGGGGTCCGGAGCGGCCGGCCGGGGTGACGGAAACGGCGGAAGCCCCGGCCGTGGGGCCGGGGCTTCCTTGAGGGCGGAGGCGGAGGGATTTGAACCCTCGATGGGCGATAAAGCCCAAACCGCATTAGCAGTGCGGCGCCATAGACCGGACTAGGCGACGCCTCCTCGCACCCCGCGCATGCGCGGAAGGTGCGTGCAGATGATGACACAGGCGAGCCTGGTGCCACCAATCGCTTTCACCGTACTAGGCGGGCGGGGCCCAGGGCAAAGGCCCGGCGCGTCCTCCGGCCCTCTCCCGCGCCCCTCCCGCGCCCCCCTTCGCGTGCCCCCTCCCGCACCCCTCTCCATGTGCCCCTTCGCGCGCCCCTCTCCGCGTGCCCCTCCCGTGCTCCCTCCTGTCTCCCCCTCCCGCTGCTCCGCCCGGCGCACCCCGGTTGCGCAACGCCCGCGCGTCCTCAGCGTTAGAAGCGTCAGAGGGGACGGGGGCGGTGTGCCCGCCGTGCCCGCGCCCCGATCCGCACCCACACCCGGAGTCGCCCCATGCTGCTGCGCAGCCTCGTCCTCGCCGCCGCCCTCGCCGGCACCGCCGTCGGGTCCGCCGCGGCCGTGCCGCTCCCGCCGCTGCCGCTGCTCTCGCCGCCCGACTCCCTGACGGTGACCGTCGCCGGCAGCGGGAACCCGGCCACCGACGGCAGCTGGGACCTGACCTGCGACGCCCGGGCGGGGGGCGACCACCCGGCGGCCGAGGACGCCTGCGAGCGCCTGGAGGGCTTCGCCCGCGCCGGGGAGGACCCCTTCGCGCCGGTGCCCGCGGACGGGATCTGCGCGCAGGTGTACGGCGGGCCGGCGACCGCCCGCGTGACGGGCACCTGGCAGGGGCGGCGGATCGACGCCCGCTTCTCCCGGACGGACGGCTGCGAGACCGCCCGCTGGGAGAACGCGGAGCCGCTCCTTCCGAGCGTCCGGGGCTGACGCCCGGGGGCGCCGTTAGACTCCCTCAGTGACAGGGCCGCCGCCCGAGGGGCAAGATGGGGCCGGCCGCCGTCCGGGCACATGCCGGACGGCTCACGCAGCGGGCACACCGCGCGGGCAATTGCAGGGCGTCAGGGAGGAAACGTCGTCGTGAGCAGCAGGCCATCCCGAGGCGCTGCTCGCCTCGCAGCCATACTCGACGCCCTGCCGGACGGCCTCGTGCTCGTCAACTGCAACGGCACGGTCGTCAACGCCAACACCATCGCCCTGGGCATGTTCGAGACCCCCGGCACCGCGCTCGTCGGGCGCGGTCTGCTGGACCTGCTGCCCACCTTCGACTCGCGCCTGATCCCCGGCTCGATGCGCCGGCCCGACCCGGCCGACGAGCGGGGCCGGACCAAGCCGATGCGGATGGTCGCCCGGCGCACCGACGGCGGCGAGTTCCCCGTCGAGGTGACCAGCGCCAGCCTGGAGGACGGGCGCGAGGCGTACGACTCGTACAGCGGCTACACCGGCGACGAGCTGCTGATGCTCGTCGTCCGCGACCTCACCGGCACCCTCGACACCGAGGCGGAACTGGCCCGCTCGCAGCGGCAGACCGAGATGATCCTGCGGGCCGCGTCCGAGGGCGTCGTCGGCACGGACACCGACGGCCGGGTCGTCCTCGTGAACCCCGCCTTCGCGCAGATCCTCGGCTACCGGGCCGGCGAGCTCGGCGGCGCCGAGCTGCACCCCCTGATCCTCGCCAGGCGCGCCGACGGCACCCCCTTCCCGTACGAGGAGTCCCCGCTCGCGGACACCCTCAAGTCCGGGCGCAAGCACCGCGTGCGCGGCCAGGTGCTGTGGTCGAAGGGCGGCGAGCGGGTGCCCGTCGACCTGACGACCGCCCCGGTGCGGGACGGCGACCAGCTCGTCGGCGCCGTGATGACCTTCACCGACCGCAGGCCGTACGAGGAGCTGGTCGAGAAGCACGCCGCGGAGCTGGCCGACCGGGCCGAGCGGCACGCGGCCGAGCGCGAGGAGCAGGCCGAGCGGTACGCGGCCCTCGCCTCGCGGCACGCCCAGCTGACCGCCGTCCTGGCCGAGTCGCTGCGCGGGCCCCTGGAGGAGCTGCGCGGCGAGCTGGGCACGCTCGCCGCCGACGACGGCGTGCAGTTGTGGCCCGAGGCCAACCAGGTGCTGCACCACCTGGTCGCCGGGTACGCCCGGATGACCTCCCTCGTCGACAACGTCCTCGGCTACCAGCGCCTGGACGCGGGCGAGGAGGAGCTCGACAGGAAGGTCGTGCTCCTCGACGGGATCGTGACCGGCGGCATCGACGCGGCCGTGGAGCTGATCGGGCCGGGCCGCGCGCAGTTCGCCGTGCACGCGCCGCCGATCGAGGCCGAGGTCGACGCCGGCCGGCTGACGACCGCGCTCGCCCACCTCGTCGCGGACGTGGCCGGGGTCGACGCCACCGGCAAGACCCGCGCCCCGGCGCAGGGCGCGGCGGCCCCCGCCGACTCGACGATCGTGGTCGCGGCGGCCCAGCGCGGCGAGGTCGTCCGCATCGAGGTCCGCGGCCCGTACGCGGGCGGCGACCCGGTCCACGGGCCCATCGTGCGCGGCATCGTGAAGGCGCACGGCGGCGTCGTGCAGACCCACGAGGTGCCGGGGACGAGCGGCGGCGCGTACGTCCTCGAAGTGCCGATAGGAGCCGGCCGGGGGACCGTCCCCGCGCCCGCGCCCAAGCCCGGCCTCGCGCTGGAGGCCGCGCCCGGGGGCGGCGGGAAGGACGCGGACGCCGGAGAGCCCTCGGGCGTCCTCGCGCTGCCCGCGCAGGCTTCCGGGGCCGCCGACGCCACCGGTTCCGCCGATGCCGCCGGTCCTGCCGGTACCCCTGCCCCTGCCGTCCCTGCCGGTGCCCCCGGTCCTGCCGTCCCCGTCGGTCCTTCCGGCGCCGAGGCCCCCGGCGGGGCGGTCCCCGACGGCGGGACCTCCGGCGGTTCGGGGCGGCGGCGGGCCCGGCGCGGGTCCACGGACGCCTTCCTGGAGAGCCCGGTCGCCCCCGAGGGCGGCGCCGCCGCGGTCGGTGGCGGACGCCGCCGGGGCCGTACGGAGGAGACCGCCGGTCCCGCCGAACTGATCCCCGCCCAGCAGTCCGCGGGCGCCGGGCCGACCGGCCGCCGCCGGGGCCGTCCGGCCGAGGGCGCCGTGGTGACCGCCGCCGAGGGCGCCCAGGAGCGGGCCGCGCTCGGTGCGGCCGTGCCGCCGCAGGGCGTCCCCGCCGATCCGGCCGGCGCGCCCGCCCTGACCCCGGCCCTGCCCACGGCGCCGCAGGGCGCGCTCGCCGTGACCGCCGTGCCCGCCATCGAGGCGCCGGGGGCGACCAGTGCCTCCGGTGCTTCCGGGGAGGGCGCCGGGCGGCCGACCGGGCGCCGGCGGCGGGCGCTCGCCGCCGCACAGGAGCGGGCCGCCGCCGCCGAGGCGGGACCGCGGACGCCGTTCGCGCTGCCGCCCGCCGGGACCGACCACGAGGACGCGGAGCCCGAGACGGACGCCGCACCGGACCTCGCTCCCGGCGTCGCTCCCGAAGCCGCACCGGGGCTCCCGGCCGCGCCGATCGCGCCGCCCGCCCCGGTGTCTCCCACCGTTCCACCCGCTCCGGCCGCTCCGGTCGCTCCGGTCGCGATGCCCGCGCCGATGCCCGGTCCCGTACCGCAGCCCGGTCCCGTACCGCCGCCCGTGCCCGGTCCGATGCCGGTTCCGTCCGGTGGGGACGCGGTCGGTGCCCTTCCCGGCGTACGGGACGGGGCGGGGCACGAGGCCGTAGGGGACGTGCCCGCCGGGCACACTCCCCCGCAGCCGCACCCCCTTCCGGCGCCGGCCCCCTCGGGCACGGGCGCGAGCGGCACCGGGTCCGTACCGCTGCCGCCCGAGCTCCCGATGCCCAGCCCGGCTCCGGCCCCGGCCGCCCCCGCTCCGGCTGCGGCTCCGCTGCCGAAGGACTCCACGCAGGGGCGGGCGTTCAGCGTGCGCACGCTCGGGCAGGGCGTGCCCTTCGCGCCGCCCGCGCAGGCCGGGACGCCCGTCGCCGCCTCCCCGAACGGTTCCGGGCGGCGGCGCAAGCTCGCGACGCCGCCGGAGACCGACCCGCCGGCACCGGCCGCGGGACCGGCGCCGCTCCCCGCCGCCGCACCGGCCCCCCTGCCGGACCCGCCGTCCGAGGGGCGGGGGCGCGCCTACGCCATAGGGGCGCCCGCCGAGGGCTCCGCGGAGGGGCCCGAGCCGCTCGACGGTCCCGGCGGCGCGGTCGAGGTCGTCAACCGGCCCGCGCCGCTGCCCCTCGACGACGAACTGCCCCCGGAGCCGCTCGACAACCCGCGCCGGCTGCTCGTCTGGCCCGCGCCGGACGTCTCCACCCAGCAGGCGCTGAGCGACCGCGGCTACCGGCCGGTGATCGTGCACTCCCGCGAGGAGGTCGACGCGCAGATCGCCGCCTTCCCGGCCGCGCTCTTCGTCGACCCGCTGACCGGGCCCATCACCCGGACCGCGCTCCAGTCGCTGCGCCAGGCGGCCGTCGCCGCCGAGGTGCCGGTGCTGCTCGCGGCCGGACTCGGGCAGGCGGGCCGGGAGGAGGCGTACGGCGCCGATCCCGCCGTCCTGCTCAAGGCGCTCGCGCCGCGCGACAGCGAGCAGCACCCCTCGCGGGTCCTCATCATCGAGGAGAACGAGCACATCGCGGAGGCGCTCTCGGCCACCCTGGAGCGGCGCGGGATGCAGGTGGTGCGCGCGGCCACGGACAGCGAGGCGGTGGCGACGGCCGGCGAGGTCCGGCCGAACCTGGTGGTCATGGACCTCATGCAGGTGCGCCGCCGGCGGGCCGGGATCATCGACTGGCTGCGGGCGAACGGGCAGCTCAACCGCACCCCGCTGGTCGTCTACACCTCGGCGGGTCTCGACGCCGAGCGGCTGCCCGAGCTGTCCTCGGGCGAGACGGTCCTCTTCCTGGCCGAGCGCTCCAACAGCGCCGAGGTCCAGGCCCGGATCGTCGACCTGCTGGCGAAGATCGGCACCAACTGAGGGAGGGGGAGGGCCCCTTCAGCGGCCCTCCCCCTCGTCCTCGTCCTCGTCCCGGCCGCAGAGCCTCGTCCCGGCCGCAGAGCCTCGTCCCGGCCGCGGAGCCGCGTCCCGGCCTCACGGCGCGTCACGGCCCTGCGGCCTCGTCACGGCCCTGTGGTGCGGCCGTGTCACGCGGCCCTACAGCCGGGTGACGTCCAGCTCGCCCTCCGCGTACTGCCTGCGGATCACCTTCTTGTCGAACTTGCCGACGCTGGTCTTCGGGACCGCCGGCACGATCGCCCAGCGCTCCGGCAGCTGCCACTTGGCGATGCCGCCCTCGGTGGCGAGGAAGTCCCGCAGGGTCGCGTAGTCGGCGGTCTCGCCCTCCTTGAGGACGACGGTCGCGAGCGGGCGCTCGCCCCACTTCTCGTCCGGGACGGCCACGACGGCGGCCTCGGCGACGGCCGGGTGGGCCATGATCGCGTTCTCCAGTTCGACGCTGGAGATCCACTCGCCGCCGGACTTGATGACGTCCTTGGCGCGGTCGGTGAGGGTGAGGAAGCCGTCGGGGCTGATCACGCCGACGTCGCCGGTCTTCAGCCAGCCGTCCTCGCTGAACTTGTCCTCGGGGCGGATCGGGTCGCTGCCGATGCCGCCGAAGTAGGCGCCCGCGATCCAGGTGCCGCGCACCTCCAGCTCGCCGGCGGACTCGCCGTCCCAGGGCAGGTGCTCGCCGGAGGGGCCGACGAGCCGGCCCTCGACACCGGCGGGGAAACGTCCCTGCGTGACGCGGTACGGCCACTCCTCCTCCGGGGTCAGCCCGGCCGGCGGGTGCGCCATCGTGCCGAGCGGGGAGGTCTCCGTCATGCCCCAGGCGTGGCAGAGGCGGACGCCGAGCCGGTCGTACGCCTCCATCAGGGAGGGCGGACACGCGGCGCCGCCGATGGTGACCTGCTTCATGGAGGAGAGGTCGCGCGGGTTCGCGGTGACCTCGGCGAGCAGGCCCTGCCAGATGGTGGGGACGGCGGCCGCGTGGGACGGCTTCTCGCGCTCGATCATCTCGGCGAGCGGAGCGGGCTGGAGGAAACGGTCCGGCATCAGCATGTTGATGCCGGTCATGAAGGTGGCGTGCGGCAGGCCCCAGGCGTTGACGTGGAACTGCGGGACGACGACCAGGGTCGTGTCCCGGTCCGTCAGGCCCATCGACTCGGTCATGTTCACCTGCATGGAGTGCAGGTAGATCGAGCGGTGGGAGTAGACGACGCCCTTCGGGTCGCCGGTGGTGCCGGAGGTGTAGCACATGGCGGCGGCGCTGCGCTCGTCCAGCTCGGGCCAGGCGTAGGCGGTCGGGCGGCCGGCGATCAGCTCCTCGTACTCGTGGACGCGCGGGGCGGCGCCCTCCAGGAGCGAGCGGTCGCCCGGGCCCGCGACGACGACGTGCTCGACCGTCGGCAGGTGCGGCAGGAGCGGGGCGAGGAGGGGGAGCAGGGAGCCGTTGACGAGGACGACCCGGTCGGCGGCGTGGCCGACGATGAAGACCAGCTGCTCCGGGGGGAGCCGCAGGTTGAGGGTGTGCAGGACGGCGCCCATGGAGGGCAGGGCGAAGTACGCCTCGACGTGCTCCGCGTTGTTCCACATCAGGGTCGCGACGGGTTCGCCCTGCCGGACCCCCAGCTCGTCGCGGAGTGCGCCGGCGAGCTGGGCGGCCCGGTCGCCGATCTCGGCGAAGGTGCGGCGCTGCGGCTCCGGCTCACCCGTCCAGGTCGTGACGGTCGACCCGCCGTGGACCCGCCGACCGTGTTCGAGGATGCGGCTGAGGGTGAGCTGTACGTCCTGCATGGTGCTGTACACGGGGCGTCCTCCCGGTGGGCGCTACGTGGCCTACGTGGCAGTAAGGATGTGCAGATTCTGCGCACGTACCAAGCGGTATGTCACTACCCGGGAGTACCGAAATTGCCAGTGATCACTGGCGGATGTCAATGATCCGCTCGGCGCCGGGCCTCAGGCTCCGACGCCCGCCGTGAGTTCCGGGTCCTCGCGCAGCCGGCCCAGGGCGCGGGAGACCGCGCTCTTCACCGTGCCGACGGAGACCCCGAGCACCTCGGCCGTCTGGGCCTCGCTGAGGTCCTCGTAGTACCGCAGCACGACCATCTGCCGCTGCCGCTCCGGGAGCTTCATCACGGCGCGCCACATGGCGTCGTGCAGCACCTGGCGCTCGGCCGGGTCGGGCTCGGGCAGCCCGGACGGCTCCGGCAGCTCCTCGCAGACGAACTCCTCGACCTTGCGCTTGCGCCACTGCGAGGTGCGCGTGTTCACCAGCGCGCGGCGCACGTAGCCGTCGAGGGCCCGGTGGTCCTCGATCCGCTCCCAGGCCACGAAGGTCTTGGTGAGCGCGGTCTGGAGCAGGTCCTCGGCATCGCTCGGGTTCGCGGTCAGCGAGCGGGCGGTGCGCAGCAGCAGCGGCCCCCGCGCCCTCACGAACGAGGAGAACGAGGGGTACGCGAACGGGTGCGGGCCCTGGCGCGGGGAGGTGCGCGGGGCCGGGCGCCGTGCGGCCCGGGTGACGGCCGTCGAGGCGCCGGCGCAGACGGGGCCGGTGGGTGGCGGGGTCATGACTCCACGCTAGGAGCGGCGGGCGCGCGGCGGATCGGCCCCAGGTCCCGAACCGTGCTCCCCCTCAAGTCGGACACTTCGGGGTGGCCCCACCTCCTGTGGGTGGAGCCGCCGTGGGACCAGGGTCAGGGTCCCCTGACGGAACCCCGCCTTCCGTCACCACCGCCGCCGCCCCGCGGGGATCACCGGCACCGGCACCGGCGCCCGGCGAGGGCGGCCCTCAGTCGTCCGTGCCCAGGACCAGGCCCGAGGTCGGCACGCCCGTGCCGGCCGTGACCAGGACGCGGGCCGCGCCGGGCACCTGGTTCACCGAGGTGCCCCGCAGCTGCCGCACCGCCTCCGCGATGCCGTTCATGCCGTGCAGGTACGCCTCGCCGAGCTGCCCCCCGTGGGTGTTGACCGGCAGCGCGTCCGCCGCGACGAAGTCCCCGCCCTCCCCGGGCCCGCAGAAGCCGAACTCCTCCAGCTGCATGAGCACGAACGGGGTGAAGTGGTCGTAGAGGATGCCCACGTCGATGTCGGCGGGACGCAGGCCCGAGGTCCGCCACAGCTGCCGCGCCACCACCCCCATCTCGGGCAGCCCGGTCAGGCCGTCCCGGTAGAAGCTGGTCATGGCCTCCTGCTTCCTGCCCGCGCCCTGGGCCGCCGCGAGGACGACGGCGGGCGGGTGCCGCAGGTCCCGGGCGCGTTCGGGGGTGGTGACGACGACCGCCTGGCCGCCGTCGGTCTCCTGGCAGCAGTCGAGGAGCCGCAGCGGCTCCGCGATCCAGCGGGAGGCCGCGTGGTCGGCGAGGGTGATCGGCTTGCCGTGGAACCAGGCCGCCGGGTTGGTCGCCGCGTACCGGCGGTCGGTGACGGCGACGTGCCCGAAGACCTCCGGGGTGAGGCCGTACTCGTACAGGTACCGCTGGGCGGCCATGGCGACCCAGGAGGCCGGGGTGAGCAGCCCGAAGGGCAGCTGCCAGCCGAGCGCGGCGCCCTCGGCCGAGGGCTCGCGCCGCTGCACGCCGGAGCCGAAGCGGCGGCCCGAGCGCTCGTTGAAGGCCCGGTAGCAGACGACGACCTCGGCGACCCCGGCGGCGACGGCGAGCGCGGCCTGCTGGACGGTGGCGCAGGCCGCGCCGCCGCCGTAGTGGACGCGGGAGAAGAAGGACAGCTCGCCGATGCCGGCCGCCTGGGCGACGGTGATCTCGGGGTTGGTGTCCATGGTGAAGGTGACGAGCCCGTCCACGTCCCCCGGGGCGAGGCCGGCGTCGTCGAGGGCGGCGCGCACCGCCTCGACGGCGAGGGACAGCTCGCTGCGGCCGGAGTCCTTGGAGAACTCGGTCGCGCCGATGCCGGCGACGGCCGCCCGGCCGCCGAGCCCGTCGGGGCGGCGCAGGCTCATCGGGGCACCTCCACGGCGACCGTGCCGGTGACGTGGTGGCCGAGGCCGTTGGCCCCGGTGATCCGGACGAGGAAGGTGCGGGTGCCGTCCGGGCCCTCGGTCACCCCGGTGACCGTGCCCGTCAGCGTCATGGTGTCTCCGGGGTGGTTGGGGGCGCCGAGCCGGATGGCGACCTTGCGGAGCACCGAGCGCGGGCCGAAGTGGCCGGTGACGTAGCGGCCGACGAGGCCGTTGGTGGTCAGGATGTTCATGAAGATGTCGGGGGAGCCCTTCGCGCGGGCGGCCTCGGCGTCGTGGTGCACGTCCTGGTAGTCGCGGGAGGCGACGGCCCCGGCCACGATCAGGGTCCGGGTCACCGGGATCTCCAGCGGCGGCAGCGCGTCACCGGTCCTCACGCCGTTCCCTCCTTCGCGAGCAGGTCGCCGAGTTCGGCGAGGAGTTCGGTGCCGTGGCCCAGGTAGGCGTCGAGCTGACGGCCCCACAGGAAGTGCCGGTGGACCGGGTGGTCGAGGTCGGCGCCCGTGCCGCCGTGCAGGTGCTGGCCGCTGTGCACGACCCGCTTGCCCGCCTCGGAAGCCCACCAGGCGGCGGTCAGCGCGGCCCCCGCCGCGTCGAGTCCGGCGTCGGACCGCCAGGCCGCCTCGTAGGCGGTGACCCGGATGGACTCGGTGTCCATGTGGGCGTCGGCGGCCCGCAGCTGGACCGCCTGCCGGGTCGCCAGCGGGCGCCCGAACTGCTCCCGTACGGAGGTGTGCGCCACGGCGCGGGCCAGCGATCCGGCGCAGACGCCCGCCTGGAGTCCGGCGAAGGCGGTCCGGGCGGTGGCCAGCACGTCCTCGTACGCCTCCGGTCCCGTCCCGTCCCCCAGCCGCTCGGCGGGCGCCCCGTCGAGCACCAGCCGGCCCGCCGCCCAGGGCGCGGTCAGCTCGACGTCCTCGACCTCCGCGTCCCCGGTCCGCACCAGCCACAGGACCCGGTCCCGGTCCGGCACCAGCACGTGGCCGGCGTCCCGCAGCCACGGCACCCAGCCGACGGTGCCGGTGAGCCGCCCGCCCCGCGCGGTGACGGCGCCGGTCGCCGGGAAGGCCCCGGTCGCGACGGCCGTGCCCTCGCGCAGTCCCGGCAGGAGGCGGGCGCGCTGCTCCCCGGTGCCGTGCCGGGCGACGGCGAGGATCCCGTACACCCCGGTCGCGGCGAGCGGGACCTGGGCCGTCACCCGTCCCTGCTCCTCCAGGAGGAGGACGAGGCCGAGCAGGCCGATCTCCTCGACGGCGCCGGGCAGTCCGGCCGCGCACAGCGCCTTCCACAGCTCGGCGTCGGTGCCGGTGCCGGCGGCGGCCAGCCGCTCGTGCGTGGCGAGGTCGCCGAGGATCCGGGCGGCCAGCTCCCGCGCGGCCTCCTGCTCCTCGGTGGGCGTGAAGTCCATGTCAGCGCTCCCCTTCCGCGACGGCGCCCGGGCCGTCCCCCGCGCGGAAGACGGGCAGCACCAGCTCCTCGTCGACCCGCAGGAACTCCAGCCGGACCGGCATCCCGATCCGGACCTCGTCGTACGGCACCCCCACCACGTTCGAGATCATCCGGACGCCCTCGGCCAGCTCGATCAGGCCGACCGCGTAGGGCGGGTCGAAGGCGGGGAAGGGCGGGTGGTGCATGACCACGTACGAGTGGACGGTCCCCTCGCCGCCCGCCTCGACGGTGTCCCACCGCGCCGCCCCGCAGTCGTTGCACCCCGGCAGCCAGGGGAGGCGGAGGGTCCCGCAGGCCGTGCACCGCTGGATCAGCAGCCGGTGCGCGGCGACGCCCTCCCAGAACCCGGCGTTGTCCCGGTTGACCACGGGACGGGGCCGCCGGGGGCGCTCCGGCCGCTCCTGTCGGTCCTGTCGGTCCTGTCGGTCCTGTCGGTGGTGTCGGTCCTGTCGGTCCGGCCGCTCCGGTGGCTCCGGCGGGCGGGCGGCGGGGGCGTACTTGAGGATCCGGAAGCGGTGGGTGCCGGCGAGCTCGCCGCCGGCCCGGACGTCCATCCGGGTGGTCACGAAGTGCCCGGTGCCGAGCCGGGTGGTCTTGCGCGGCGAGACGGACTCCACGACGGCGTCGAAGGTGATCTCGTCGCCGGGCCTGAGCGGCCGCAGGTACTCCTGCTCGCAGTCGGTGGCGACCACCGAGGTGTACCCGGCGCCGTCGAGGAGGCCGAGCAGCTCCCCGTACGCCTCCGAGCGGTCCTCGTGTCCGGAGAGGCCGCCCATCGTCCACGCCTGGAGCATGGTCGGCGGGGCCACCGCGTCCGGCCCCGCGTACGCCGGGTGCGCGTCCCCCATGGCCTCGCACCAGTGCCGGATCATCGGCAGGTTCACCGGGTCCTTGCCCCGCCCGGCGACGGCCGCCGGCCTCCCCTCGTACGCCTTCAGCCGCTCGTACAGCGCGTCCCCGCTCATCGCCGTCCCCTCCCCCGCATGCCGAGCCGGGCCCGCGCGACGATCTCCCGCTGCACCTCGCTCACCCCTCCCCCGAAGGTGTTGATCTGGGCGGCGCGGTTCATGCGCTCCAGCTCGCCGCCGCCCTGCGCCCCCGGTGACCCGGCCCGCACCGTCCCCGCGTCACCCGCGATCTCCTGGCAGATCCGGTACACCTCCACCGCCGACTCGGTCCCCGCGAACTTCACGCCGCTGGCGTCCCCGGGGGCCAGCCGGCCGGCCCCCACCTCCCCCACCAGACGCCAGTTGAGCAGGCGCGTCGCCGCCAGCCGGGCATGCGCCTCGGCCGCCCGGATCCGCACCCACGGTTCGTCGGTCCGGCGCCGCCCCGTCACCGGATCGGGAGTGCGGGCGCGGTCGAGCACGGCGGCGAAGAAGTCCTCCGCCTGCATGCCGATCGCGGCCAGTGCGACCCGCTCGTGGTTCAGCTGGTCGGTGATGAGCCCCCAGCCGCCGTTCTCCTCGCCGACGAGGTTCCCGGCCGGGACCCTGATCCCGTCGTAGTAGGTCGCGGTCGTGGTGAGCCCGCCGACCGTCTCGATCGGCGTCCAGGAGAAGCCCGGGGCCCCGGTGGGGACGAGCAGCAGGGAGATGCCCCGGTGCGGGGACGCCTCGGGGTCGGTGCGGCAGGCGAGCCAGATCCAGTCGGCGTTCTGCGCGTTGGAGGTGAAGACCTTCTGCCCGTCGATCACCCAGGAGTCGCCGTCGCGCACCGCGCGGGTCCGCAGCGAGGCCAGGTCCGTGCCGGCCTCGGGCTCGCTGTAGCCGATCGCGAAGACGCACTCCCCGCTCAGGATCCGGGGCAGGAAGGCGGCCTTCTGCTCCTCGGTGCCGTGCCGCATGAGGGTGGGGCCCACGGTGTTGAGGGTGACCATCGAGACGGGCGCGCCCGCCCGGTACGCCTCGTCGAAGAAGACGAACTGCTCGTCGGGGCCGCGCCCCTGCCCCCCGTACTCCTCGGGCCAGCCCAGGCCCAGGAGTCCGTCGGCGCCGATCCGCCGCAGCAGCGCGCGCTGGGCGGCCCCGTCGGTCGCCGGCGGCGGCCCTTCGGGCATCGTCTCGCGGAAGTACGCACGGAGTTCGGCGCGCAGCCGGAGCTGCCGCTCGGTCGGGGCGAGGTGCACGGGACGGCCTCCCGGAGGGTACGACGAAGGTTTCTGACTGTCCGTCAGATACGTTCGCCGTGTCAAGGTCGCCGGAGGCGGTCCCCGTCATCGATTGAAGGTCGCCGGAGGCGGTGCTCGCCATCGGTTCAAGGTCACCGGAGGCGGCCCTCGCCATCGGTTCAAGGTCACCGGAGGCGGTGCTCGCCGCCCGTCGGGCCCGGGAACGGCGAAGCGGCCCGCGCGCCGATGCCGAAGCACCCTCGCGCGGGCCGCCCTTCACACCACGGTCACGCCCCCTCGGGCCGGCCCCGTGGGACCGTCACCACCACGGGGTGAAGTTGACGACGTTGTTCGTCTGGGCGATGTGGGTGAAGGCGGAGCCGTTCACGCTCGCCGTGTTGTTCTGGTTGGAGGCACCGGAGCCGGTCGCCACCTGCTGCGTGGTGGTCGCGTTGCCGTTGTTGTCGCCACCCACGCCGCTGCCGATGATGCTGGCGACGCTCGTGTTCGATCCGTCGTCCGCGAAGCCGCCGTTGTCGGCCTGCGCCACACCGCCGAAGAGGGCCGCGGCGAGCGGGAGGGCGGCAACGGCGGCGGCGATGCGGGCGGTACGGATGCTTGCCATGTCTGTTCCTCCGGGAACTGAAGCCAGTCTGCTGTGCACGGAATTGCTGATCTCTGAAGGAAGGGCCGTGAACTCCGGCCCTGACCAAGGTGGTTGGCCCACCGCCCCGGTCGTTCTGTGCTCGACGTCGCGAACCCAGAATTGCCCACCGAATCCCCGGCGAACCACCCTGGACGACCGC
The DNA here is from genome assembly GCF_014654895.1 of Streptomyces filamentosus. GTDB lineage: Bacteria > Actinomycetota > Actinomycetes > Streptomycetales > Streptomycetaceae > Streptomyces > Streptomyces filamentosus. The sequence goes on from NZ_BNBE01000001.1 coordinate 2,597,264, forward strand.
ATTCCCCCGCAAGCGTGAGGACAAGCCGATAAACCCTTCGCAGCCGAGAAAACCCCAGCTCACACGGTGAAGTGGAAGCATCGGATCCCCGCATCCGTTGCGCCGCAAGAGAGGAAGCGTTCCTCCAGAACCCCCGGCAAACCGGACAGGAAGGGTCCACGGCCCCGAGTGCGCCTCCACCCCGCCCCGAACGCATCTCGCACACGGGGAAAGGAATTTCGCCCCGGAGCGAACGTGAACGCCCCCCGCCCGCCGGGGCATCCCGCCGCCGCGCCACCACTCCGGCGGGAGGGCCGCTTTTACCCCACCCCGTGGCCTCCGAGGCCCCCGTACGGCGCCCGGAACGGCCGGCGCGCGGCGCAATGCATACCTACGGGCTGACACGAGAGAAGCGGTGTCACACGTACGGGTGGGGGTTCCGGCCCTCGCCGGACGCTCGCCGGAATCACCGCCTCCGCCCGCTGCTTCCACGGGCCCTCCCGGGCGGGACGGACGAAATGGCCGGTCCGACGGGTGGTTTCACCCTGAAGCGGAAGGAGAAATCCGCGTGTCTAACCCCGCTCTCGCGCCTAAATTATCCAGAATTTCACCTACTGCCCCAGTTGAAACCAAGACGTCTCGTCGCCTAGGAGCGTGTCATGCAGATTCGCAGGTGGCTCCCCGACCAGCCCACCCTCATCGGCCGCCACGACTGGCCGGAAGAGGGCGGCGAGGGAACCCATCTGCGGCTGCGGGCGGGCGCCATCGTCGTCCTCGACCGGCGCGCGTGGCGGGTCCTGGAGATCACCGGCTACCCCGGCGACCACTGGCCGGAGGCGTACGAGAAGGCATGGCGCGACCACATGGAGCTGTGGTGGCACGCCAACGAGCTGCGCCGGGTCCACAACCAGGCGGTCAAACCGGCCTCCGACCGAGGCGACTTCTACAAGCGCCCGGTGGTCCTGGTGCTCCGCGACGAGAACCTGCCCCGCTCCGCGCCGAAGCACTGGTGCGCCCCCGCCAGCCAGGACTGGCAGGTCCTCCCCGAGCACTACGCGATCTGCCGGGCGTGCGGCGAACTCCCGCCCTGCCACCACGGGGAGTACAGCCCCGAGGGCGGCCCCCGGCTCCCCGAGCAGAGCGGCGGCATCCCGCTCCTCGTCCCCGAGGGCTGCTGCATGGGGTGCGCCGAGGAGATCAAGCCCCGCATGCGGACCGTGCGCTTCCCCGGCCCCAACCTCTGGTACCCCGACCTGGGCGAGGACACCGCCGTCTTCCACTCCCGCGCGGCCTGCGAGGACCAGGTGGCGCTCTACCGCTCCCAGTGGCAGGCCGCGTACCCCCAGCCCGCCGTCCACCCGCCCACCCCGGTCTTCCCCGGCTTCGACCACTTCTTCCTGCCCCGGGCCCGCCACGACCAGGACGTCCCCTCCGCCGCCCCGACCCACACCCAGGGCGTCATGGCGCCGCAGGGGCAGGGTCCCCTGGCGCCGCACGCCCAGGGCCTCGCGCTGCCGCACGGGCAGAGCGCCCCCGGGGGGCACGGGCAGAACTCCCCCACCGGGCACGGACAGAGCACTCCCGCGGGACACGGACGGAACTCCCCCACCGGGCACGGGCAGAACACTCCCGCGGGACACGGGCAGGTCCCGGCGGCGCCGCACCCCCAGGAGGAGCCGCACACCTCCCTGGTCACCGGTTCCGGTTCCTTCTCGCCCGCCTTCGACGACTACCGCCCGGAGCCCGACCCGTACGGCTCCCCCTCGGCCCCGCAGCCGTCCCCCCAGACCTCCCTCACGCTCCAGACCGCCCCCGCCGCCCAGGCCGCCGCGCCCGCGCACGCGGGCGTGCCCGCGCCGTCCCCCGCCCCTCTGACGGCCCAGCCGCAGGGCCAGGGCCAGACGTCGGGGCCGACGCCGGCCCCCTCACCCGTCCCGGCCTCCGTCCCGGCCCTCGCCCCGGTGGCCGCCGACGTCGCCGCGCCCGCCGTCCGGGCGGCGGAGGAGCTGAGCCGCTCCCTCACCTCCCCGCCGGTCTTCCACAACGCCGAACAGGCGGCCCGGGTGATCGAGGAGCTCACCGCCGCGGTCCGCAACATCGCCCTCTGCCTGAACAGTCCCCAGGCCCGCAGCCACCCCCACCCCTGACCTCGTCCCGCCCCTGCCCTGGTTCCGCCCCTGACCTGGTTCCGCGCGGAGACCGCCTTGTACGGTGCCCCCGAGGGGGTCTCCATGGGGGAGCAGGACTGGGACGACGACACCGACTACAGATCGGCCGTCCGGCGCACGCGGATCATGACGGCGATCGCCCTGGCCACGGGCCTGGCGGTGATCGCGCTCGGCGCGCTCGGCGTCCTCGGCCTCTGGTTGTTCACGACCGCCGTCGACGTCCTCGCCGGCTGACCGCCCCCGCCCACACGAACGGCCCCCGACCGGACTGACCGGTCGGGGGCCGTTTCGCCCGCTGCGGTGGGTGTGGGATTTGAACCCACGGAGACATCGCTGCCTCGACGGTTTTCAAGACCGTTCCCTTAGGCCGCTCGGGCAACCCACCCTCGCTCCGGACCGCTTGGGGCGGAGCGGCTACAGCGTACCGGGTGGGAGGAGGGGGAAGCGGCGGGCGCTTCAAGATCGCTCACGGCGCCGGGCTAGAGTCCCTTCACAACATCCACGACATCTCCACATTTTTCGAGAAGAACAGAGGCACGCGGTGCAGGGCACGATCGACGGGTTCAGCTACGGCATGGTCACGCCCCTGGTGGGCTATGTGATGGCCTGCCTGGGCAGCGCGCTGGGACTGCGCTGCACCGTGCGGTCGCTCGCGACCGGGCGGACCCGGAAGCCGGGGTGGCTGGCGCTCGGCGCCGCGTCCATCGGGTGCGGGATCTGGACCATGCACTTCATCGCGATGCTCGGTTTCCAGGTGGGCGAGACGGCGATCTCGTACGACGTCACGCTGACCTTCCTCAGCCTGCTCGTCGCGGTGCTCGTGGTCGGCGCCGGCGTCTTCACCGTGGGCTACCGCGGTGCCCGCCCGGCGCCCCTCCTCGCCGCGGGCCTCTTCACCGGTCTCGGCGTCGCCGGAATGCACTACCTGGGCATGGCCGCGATGCGGATGAACGGCTCCCTGACGTACTCCTCCGGGGTCGTCGCCCTCTCGGTCCTCATCGCCGTCGTCGCCGCGACCGCCGCCCTCTGGGCCGCCGTCTCCGTCCGCGGCTTCCTCGCCAGCCTCGGGGCGAGCGTCATCATGGGCATCGCCGTGACCGGCATGCACTACACGGGCATGGCCGCCGTCGGCGTCCGGGTCGCCCACGACGCGCACGTCGCCTCGGGCGACGGCTCCTCCGCCCTCGACGTCCTGCCGCTGCTCGTCGGGCCGCTCATCTTCCTGGTCGTGGCCGCGGCCGTCGTGATGCTCGACCCGATGCTCATCATGGGCGACGAGGAGGAGCACGCCGCCCGGCCCGTCCAGCGCATCGACATCGGCGACATCCAGGCCGGCCTGAACGCCGACAACAACTGGGGCGTCGCCAGCGGCTCCCCCGAGCGGCGATAACCGGCGGACGCGGGAGCGGAACGGCGGTGGCGGTGCCGGGGGAGGTCCCCCGGCACCGCCACCGCCGTTCCCGTCCCACTCACGCGCTCCCGCACGCACGCACGCGCGCGTGACGGTGCGGATCAGCTGTCGCCGGCGCGCTTGCCGAGGACGACCGTCGTCGAGGCGCTCTTGCCGTCCCGCTCGTAGGTGACCTTGACCTCGTCGCCCGGCTTGTGGGTCCAGATCTCGCTGATCAGCGTCGGCCCGCTGTCGATCGCGTGGCCCCCGAAGGACGTGATCACGTCGCCGGGCCGCAGGCCCGCCTCGGCCGCGGGACCGCCGGGCGTCACCGACTCCGTGCCGCCCGCGCCCTGCTCTGCGATCCTCGCGCCCTCGCCCTTCTCGTTCATGTTCACGGTCGCGCCGATCACCGGGTAGACCGGCTTGCCGGTCTTGATCAGCTGCTCCGCCACCGCCTTCGCCTGGTTGACCGGGATCGCGAAGCCGAGGCCGATCGAGCCCGCCTGCGACTGGCCGTAGCCGCCGCCGGTGGACTGGATCGCCGAGTTGATGCCGATCACCGCGCCCGCCGCGTCCAGCAGCGGTCCGCCCGAGTTGCCCGGGTTGATCGACGCGTCGGTCTGGAGGGCGCTCATGTACGAGTTGCTGCCGCCGCCGTCGCCCGAGGCGACCGGGCGGTTCTTGGCGCTGATGATGCCGGTGGTCACCGTGTTGGAGAGGCCGAAGGGCGCGCCGATCGCGATCGTCGCGTCGCCGACCGCCACCCGGTCCGAGTCGCCCAGCGGCAGCGGCTTCAGCCCCTTGGGGGGCTGCTTCAGCTTGATGACCGCCACGTCGTAGCCCTCGGCCCGGCCGACGACCTCCGCGTCGTACGTCCTGCCGTCCGAGAAGGTCGCGGAGAGGGTGCCGCCCTCCGCCGCCGACGCCACCACGTGGTTGTTGGTGACGATGTGGCCCTCCTGGTCGTAGACGAACCCGGTGCCGGTGCCGCCCTCGCCCTGCACGTCGCCCGACTTCGCCTGGATGGTGACCACGCTCGGCAGGGCCTTCGCGGCGACCGCCGCGACCGTGCCCGCCTCCCGCTTGAAGGAGGCCGGGGCCTCGCCCGAGGAGACCGTGGTCGACTCCGGACCCCGGTCCTCGCGCTGGGCCGCCCAGTAGCCGATGCCGCCGCCGATGCCGCCGGCGACGAGCGCCGCCACCAGGACCGCCGCGACGAGCCCGCCGCCGCGCCTGCGCGGGGCCCCGGGGGCCCCGGACGGCGCCGGGACCGGCTCGCCCCAGGCCGGCACGGCCGGAGGCGCGGGCGGCCAGCCACCGGCCCCCGCGGGGGCGCCGGCCGTCACCGGCTCGGCCGCCGGGAACGGGGCGGCGGCCGGAGCCGGGGCCTGGGCCGGGGGCGCGGGCGGCACCGGGGGCTGGACCTGCGTGGGCGCCTCCTGCGCCGACGGCACGGGGGCGGCGGGCTCCACGGGCGCCTGCGGGGGCCGCGGGGCCCGCTCGGCGGCGGTCGGCACGGCGGGCGGGGTCGCGGGGACGGGAGGCGTGGCGGGGACGGACGGGGCAGTCGGGTCCGCCGGAACCTCGGTGCCCTCGTTCTCGGTGCTCACAGCTCGCTCTCCTCGTTCACAGCGCGGGGACGGTGACAGTCGCTCCAGGGTGCTGCGCACAGCTTTTCCCACACGGCGTCAGACCGCGGTAAGACGGAGCTGTGCGTCTGCGCCCCATTCTTTATAACTGGGCAGAACGGACAGGTTTCGGGTGCCCGGGCCGCCCCGCCAATGGCACCATGACGCGGTGACCCACGCACGGCAGCAAACGAACCGCGGCCCCGTCCAGGTCGTCGCCCACCGGGGTGCCTCCGAGGACGCGCCGGAACACACCCTGGCCGCCTATGTGAAGGCCATCGAGGACGGCGCCGACGCCCTGGAATGCGATGTACGGCTCACGGCCGACGGACACCTGGTCTGTGTCCACGACCGCCGTGTCGACCGTACATCGAACGGCCGAGGCGCCGTCTCCACCCTCGAACTCGCCGACCTGGCGGCCCTGGACTTCGGCGCCTGGAAGGCGTTCAAGGAGCGCGAGGACTCCGGCGAGGCGGGCGAGCTCCCCGACTGGGGCGACCCCGGGTACACCTCGGTCCTCACCCTGGAACGGCTCCTGGAGCTGGTCTCCGACGCCGGAAGGCGGGTCGAGCTGGCCATCGAGACCAAGCACCCGACCCGCTGGGCCGGCCAGGTCGAGGAGCGCCTCCTCGCGCTCCTGAAGCGTTTCGGCCTGCACGCGCCCGTGGCGCCCGAGGAGTCCCCGGTACGGATCATGAGCTTCTCGGCCCGCTCCCTCCAGCGGATCTCCGCCGCCGAGCCGACGCTCCCGACCGTCTCCCTCGCGCAGTTCGTCACCCCCCGGCTGCGCGACGGGCGCCTGCCCGCGGGCGCGCGCGTGGCGGGGCCGTCCATCCGGATCGTCCGGCACCACCCGGCCGTCATCCTGCGCCTCCAGAAGGCGGGCCACCAGGTCCACGTGTGGACGGTGGACGAGCCGGAGGACGTCGAGCTCTGCCTGCGCCTCGGCGTCGACGCGATCATCACCAACCGCCCCAAGCAGGTCCTCGCCCACCTCGGGCGCGGCTGATCCCCGGCCCCGGAGGGCCCGCCGGGGTGCGCACCGGCGCGTACGGCGCGTACGCGATCGTCACTTGTGCTCCACCCCACCCCGAACAGGCGGTTTCCGGCGGGGGTCGCCGGGGCATCCAACCCGTGGCGTGGGGCGAAGGAGGTCTCGGGGGTGGCGTTGGTGATGGCACACAAGGTGCCCGCGTCGTCGTGCATGGCCGTACCCCATGGCCCTGCGGGCGTGGGGGAAGCACGACACCGGATGCGGGACGAGCTGTACCGCAGCGGGGTGTCGGAATCGGTCGTGGACGACGCGGTCCTGATCCTGTCCGAACTGCTCAGCAACGCCTACCGGCACGGCAGGCCGCTGGGGCAGGCCGATCCGGGAGAGGGCGACGTGCTGGCGGCCTGGCGGCTGGACCCGTCGGGCGGGCTGACGGTCGAGGTGACGGACGGGGGCGGTCCCACCAGACCCGTCCCGTCGACGCCCTCGGTCACGGCGCGCGGAGGCCGCGGGCTGACCATCATCGGCGCTCTCGCCCAGGACTGGGGCGTGCGCGACAGCGCCACGGGCGAGGTCACGGTCTGGGTGAACGTCACGGAGGGGCACCGCCGCGAGGACTTCGCGGCCCGCGTCGGCACCGGCGGCTCGGGCTTCGACCTGCTCGACGCGTACGACGACCTGGACTGAACGAGGACGGGCGCCCCGTCGCACACGCGTACGCACGTCTCCGCACACGCGCGTGCGTACGTCGTCCCCGTCGCGTACGCACGACCCGGGCCGGACTCCGACCGCGCCCCGTCACGTACCGCGTCCCGGGCCGAACGTCGGCCGGCGCCCCGTCGCGTACGTACGTCCCCGCACGCGCGCGTACGTCGTCCCGGCCGCTCCGCGCGGCCGGCGCGGGGGCGGGGCGGGTGCCGGGCGGTCCGGGCACGGCTGAGCGCCCGGGGGCGTCCGGACGGCTAGGCTCGCGCCCGACACAGCACCGCGATCGGGAGAAAGCCACACCATGGCCAAGAAGCGCCCCCAGACGAAGGCCGGCAAGAGCGGCCAGGCACAGGTCACGAACGGGGAGATCCCGGTCGTCGGCGCGCGCGAGCCGTGCCCGTGCGGTTCGGGCCGCCGCTACAAGGCGTGCCACGGCCGGACCGCCGCGCACGCCGCGACCGAGCACGTCCAGCGCCCCTTCGAGGGCCTGCCCGGCGAGTGCGACCTGGTCGCGCTGCGCGAGCTGGTGCCCGCCGCCACCGTGCCGCTCACCCTGAAGGGCGGCCTGCCCGAGGGCGTGCCGTCGGTGACGCTCGCGACGGTCCTGCCGATGGCCTGGCCGGCGCTCCGCCGCGACGACGGCTCCGTCCTGCTCGCCCTCCAGAACGACGGCACCTCCGGCGACCTGTCCCGCGACCTCGCCGACACCCTCCAGCGCGCGCTGGAGACCGAGCCCGGCAACCCGGTGCCGCCGCGCCGCGTCGACCCGGAGGGCCCGCGCCTCCAGGAGCTGCTCGACACGGCCGCCCCGTTCGTGCCCGAGGTCCACACCGGCTTCGAGTTCTGGATCCCGCAGTCGGCGGACGGCGCCGACCCCGAGGTCGCCGCCTCCCTGGAGCGGGCCAACGCGGCCGCGATCCCCACGGTCAAGCTGGACTCGGTCGACGCCGCCTACTGGTGCGAGACCCCGGAGAAGAACCACCTGCGCTGGGTCATGCCGCACGCGGAGGAGGAGCTCCTCGACGCGCTCGCCCGCCTCCACGTCGCCGGCACCACTTCGATCGGCCCGGACACCCGGCTCGTCGGCTCCTTCCGCGCCCACGGCCTGATGGTGCCGGTGTGGGACCTGCCCTCGGCGATGACCGCCGAGGAGTGCGAGAAGCCGGCCGCCGAGTTCGCCGAGCGGCTGGCCGAGGCCCTCGCCGTCGACGCCCCGCTGACCGCCGAGGAGCGCCGTGCGCGCGGCGGCCTCACGAACCGTCAGGTCACTCTCAGCTGATACCCCAGGTGGTATCCGTCACTGACAGACCGACCAGTCGGTGACTTCCGCCACAGCGGAACCTACGGAGCGGTAAATCCCTGTCCGAATAACCGAGATCGAATTTGCGAACAGCAGATCTCTTGTTACCGTTCTGGGAGCCCGGTCGCTGGTGCATCCCCCGTCGCCAGCGATCGGGCGTTTCCATGCCCGCCCCGCCGTAGCGCCGGGGCCCTCCTCAACTCGCTTCGCCGCCGGCCGTGTTGCTGCCCGAGCGGAGCAGCAGCGGCGCGTCGCCGCCCTCCTCCCCCGCCGCGAACTCCGCCACCGCCGTGTGCGCGCGGGCCGCTCCCGTCCCCGGCTCCCTGGGGGTCTCGCAGGTGCCGGGCTCGTCCCGCGCGGGGACCGCGCAACGCACCTGGACCGTCCGCCCGCCGGGCGCCATGAGGGTCAGGATCGCGTCGATTCCACGCCGGGTGGCGTTGCGGTAGTACGTCCGCGCCCAAACGTCCGGTCCCTCGGACAGCACGCAGGTCTGCGCCTCGACGCCCTCGGGCGAGGCGAGTTCGGGACCGCAGCGGCTGACCCGCTCGGGCGCCCCGGCACCCGCCCCCGCCGGGCCGCCGGTCGGGGCCGGGGGCCGTACCGGAGGACGTACCGGACCGGGAGCGGGAGCGTCCGGGTCCGCCCCCGCGCCGGACGCCGGGCGCGGGTCCTCCCGGCGGCCGAGTCCGAGGCCGTCGAGCAGCCCCCCGTCCCCGCCCGGCTTCGCGTCGCCCGGAAGCGGGGCCGGGGCCCCGGCCCGGGGCGGGGCGTCGGCGGACGGGCCGGCCTTCGCGGCGAAGGGCACCAGCACGGCGATCGCGACGGCGGTGCCGAGACCGGCCACGCGGAGTTTCGCCGGGCTCAGCCGACTCATGCGACCCACCTGCTCAGTTCGGAAGGCGATCTCCGGAAGACGGTCTCCGGAAGGCGATCTCCGGGAGAAGACCACGGACGGTGGGGCGAACCTACCGGGGCCGGACGCGCGCCCGGCGGGCCATGCGCCCGATTCCCGTACGCGTCGGCCCCGGACACACCCGTTCGGGTGAACGCCGCCCAGCCGCCCCGCGCCCCGACCTCCTGGTGCCCGGCGCCGGCCCACCCGTCCCCCGCCCCCACGGAGCGGGGCACCCGCGTCAGTACGCGAGTCGGCTCCCGCCGCCCGGAGCGGTCCTGCTCGCCTCGACCAGGGCGTCCACCACGGCCTCCACGTCCGGCAGCCAGGGCCGCGCGGAGCCGGCCAGCGGGGCCCGCGCCCAGCCGACCTGTCCGGTGCCCGTCGTGGACGGCGGCAGCAGCAGATAGCCGCCCTCGCCGTGGAAGCGCAGCGAACTGGGCACGCCGTCCGTCGCGTACAGCAGCTCCCCGAGCCGTTCGAGGTCGTACGGGGCGACCAGGATCGCCCAGCGGGTCGGGGTCGCCACCACCGGTCCGAGGCGCACGCCCATCGCGTCGAGGGCCCGCAGGGCGCGCGCGCCGGGGACCGCGGGGAGGCTCACCGCGCACGGGGCCCGGCCGCCGGTGGCGAGCACGATCGGGGCGTCCGGGCGCCGGGTCCACCACCAGCGGACCATCCGCTCGTCGGTGGTGGCGGCCAGGAGGCCGGGATCGAAGGGGTGGGCGCCGGGGACCACGCAGCCGGGGTCGGGGCAGGCGCACACCTGCCCCTCGCCGGTCCGGGTCGCGCCCCCGGACCGGTCGCCGCCGAACCACTCGGCCCCGAACCGCCCGCCACGATCGCCGCGTACGGGCCGATCGTCCCCCGCCGACCGTCCGGCCCCGCCCCCGAACCACCGGGCCGCGCCGCCGGAACCGGTCCTCTCCGTCCTCCCCGCGCCCTGTCTCATCCGCGATCCCGCGCGGGCGGGCTCTTCGAGGCCCACGCCCGGCAGGACCGGCCAGTCCCACTCGACCGCGAAGGTGACCGCCGCGTCCTGCCGTGCGGTCCTCGCCTTGCGCCGGAACCGGAGCCTGCGTCGCCTTCCGAGGATCTCGCGCATGAGCGCTCGTTCCTTTCCGTTGAACGCCGAATCCACATCACACCATGTGCAGATCTCTTCACCGTGCGTATCAGCGCGTACAGCGTCGGCGGTGCGTCGCCCCGCTCGGGGGCGGGGCCGGCCGGAACGGGGCCGGGTCACAGTCAGGTCGAAACCGGTTCAGAACACGATCCCCGCCACGCGGGGAGGGGCCACGGCCTGCGGCACGTACGACGCCGGGGTTCCGCTTCTCGATCCCGGGGCTTCGTCAACTGCCCCTGCCTGTCATCGATTACGTACCCCACACGCTCAGAATGACGCGCTTTCAAACGACGCCAGTCGACCGCAAATGGTGCACAGCGGGGGTAATTTTCAGCCAACTTCCAGCTCGCTTCAACCCCTGTGCACGATCTTCCGGAGCACTCTCCGAACCTCTCCGGAACACCTCCCGGACACCACAATTCCCCAGGGGACGATGCTGGACATCGCTCCTCGGGTGCGTGTACATGTGGAGACATCGAGCGGCGCAATATGACATGGGGGTTTGCGATGCCTTGGCGTCAAACGCACCGGTCGGAAAGCCGACTGAGATGAGTTCCCCACACCTGCCGAAGCACCTTCCGAAAGTGGCCGGAATCGATTCCACGGTTCCCGCTCCACCGCACACTAAGGCGCCCCTCGCGGGTGTCCCCGCCGCCGCGGCACCGGCCGACGCGGCCCCCGCGCCCGGCGCCCTGATCACGGACCGCCTCGCCGGCTGGGTCTCCGACCTCACCACCCTCCACGAACTCACCGAGCGGCTCATCAGGACCTCCGGCCTCGACGAGGCCCTCCACGAGATCCTCGGCGCCGGAGCCGCCCTCGTGGGCGCCCGCCGCGGCCTGGCCGTCCTCGAACCCGCCGACGGCCTCGGCCCCGCCTCCACCGTCGGCCTCGGCCTCGCCCACGCCGACCTCGGCACCATCGAGACCGTCCCCCGCGGCTCCGGCAGCTACGGCCGCCTCCTCGACGGGCTCCCCGACCCGGCCGACCCCACCCGCGTCCCCGAGCCCATCGCCATCCGCGACGTCCGCACCGAGGAGGGCCTCGACCCCCGCCACCGCGAGGTCGCCGCACGCCTCGGCTACGCCGCCAGCTACGCCCTCCCCCTCGCCACCGAGGAGGCGGGCCGGCTCGGTGCCGGCGTCTGGCTCTACGACGAGCCCGCCGCGCCCACCGACCGCCAGCGCCACCTCGTCGGCCTCTACGGGCGCTTCGCCACCGAGCACCTCGCCCGCCTCCTCCAGGTCGAGCGCTCCCGCACCCAGGTCTCCACCGTCGCCGAGGAGCTGCTCCCGAGCCGGCTCCCCCGCGTCCCCGGCGTCCGCCTCGCCGCCCGCCACCACACCGGCCCCCGGGGCGGCGGCGACTGGTACGACGCGCTGCCGCTGCCCGAAGGGGCCCTCGGACTCTCCGTCGGCTCCGTCTCCGGCACCGGCCCGAGCGCGCTGGCCGCCATGGGCCGGCTGCGCGCCTCCCTGCGCGCGTACGCGGTGATGGAGGGCGAGGACCCCGTCGCCGTCCTCTCCGACCTGGAGCTGCTGCTCCGGCTCACTGAACCGGCCCGCTCCGCCACCGCCCTCTTCGCCTACGCCGAGCCCGCCGTCCGCCGGCTCGTCCTCGCCGGCGCGGGCCACACCCCGCCGCTGCTCGTCGGCGAACGCCGCACCGAGTACGTGGAGACCTCGCTCTCCGCCCCGCTCGGCATGCTCTCCTGCTGGGAGGCGCCCAGCGTGGAGCTGTCGCCCGAGCCCGGAGAAACGGTGCTGCTCTACACGGACGGACTGCTGCGGCGCACCGGCGACCCCATCGACCGGGCCTTCGCCCGGCTCCACGCGGCCGCCGCGAGCGTGCCCCGGACGGACCGGGACGATCCCGGCGCCGTCGCCGACCACGTCCTGCGGACCCTGCTGCCCGAGGGCCTCGACGCCTCCCTGGAGGGCGAGGACGTGGTGATCCTCGCCGCCCGCTTCGACTGAGCCGGGCCCCCGCCGCACCCCGCACGGGTCTTCCGGCCCTGGGCCCCCTTCCGTACGACCGTACGATGGAGGGGGTTCAGTGTCGTACCAAGAGGAGGCAGACCCGTGGCCGAGGAGCTCACCCCGGAGACCCCGGAAGAGACCGAGACCGAAGAGCAGGCGATCAAGCAGCGGAAGAACGGCCTCTACCCGGGCGTGTCCGACGAGCTCGCCGAGAGCATGAAGTCCGGCTGGGCCGACACCGAGCTGACCGGCCTCGCGCCCATCGCGCAGGCCGACCGGACCGCCGCCCGCCGTGCCGCGCTCTCCGCCCGCTTCCCGGGCGAGCGCCTGGTGATCCCGGCCGGCAACCTGAAGACCCGGTCGAACGACACCGAGTACAGCTTCCGCGCCTCCACCGAGTACGCGTACCTCACCGGCGACCAGACCCACGACGGCGTCCTCGTCCTGGAGCCCACCGGGACGGGCCACGAGGCCACGATCTACCTGCTGCCCCGCTCGAACCGCGAGAACGGCGAGTTCTGGCTCGACGGCATGGGCGAGCTGTGGGTCGGCCGCCGCCACTCCCTCACCGAGGCGGAGCAGCTGCTCGGCCTGCCCGCGAAGGACGTGCGCGAGCTCGCCGCCGCGCTCAAGGAGGCCACCGGCCCGGTCCGCGCCGTGCGCGGCCACGACGCCGGCATCGAGGCCGCCCTCACCGACAAGGTGACCGCCGAGCGCGACGAGGAGCTGCGGGTCTTCCTCTCCGAGGCCCGCCTCGTGAAGGACGACTTCGAGATCGCCGAGCTGGAGAAGGCCTGCGCCTCCACCGCCCGCGGCTTCGAGGACGTCGTGAAGGTCCTCGACAAGGCCGAGGCCACCAGCGAGCGCTACATCGAGGGCACCTTCTTCCTCCGCGCCCGCGTCGAGGGCAACGACGTCGGCTACGGCTCCATCTGCGCCGCCGGCCCGCACGCCTGCACCCTCCACTGGGTCCGCAACGACGGCGCCGTCCGCTCCGGCGACCTGCTCCTCCTCGACGCCGGCGTCGAGACCACCGAGCTGTACACCGCCGACGTCACCCGCACCCTGCCGATCAACGGCCGGTACACGGAGATCCAGCGCAAGATCTACGACGCCGTGTACGAGGCGCAGGAGGCCGGCATCGCCGCGGTGAAGCCCGGCGCCGCCTACCGCGACTTCCACGACGCCGCCCAGCGCGTGCTCGCCGAGAAGCTCGTCGAGTGGGGCCTCGTCGAGGGCCCGGCCGAGCGCGTCCTGGAGCTGGGCCTCCAGCGCCGCTGGACCCTGCACGGCACCGGCCACATGCTCGGCATGGACGTCCACGACTGCGCGGCCGCGCGCACCGAGGCGTACGTCGACACCACGCTGGAGCCGGGCATGTGCCTGACCGTCGAGCCGGGTCTCTACTTCCAGGCCGACGACCTGACCGTGCCGGAGGAGTACCGCGGCATCGGCGTCCGGATCGAGGACGACATCCTCGTCACGGAGGACGGCAACCGGAACCTGTCGGACCAGCTGCCCCGCCGCTCCGACGAGGTCGAGGCGTGGATGGCGGCCCTGAAGGGCTGACCCCGCGCACGTGACCGACGGAGGGCCCCGCTTCCCGGCGGGGCCCTCCGCGCGTCCCGGACCCGCGGCCGCGTACGTCCCGGGCCGGTGCTCTCCGCGCGCTCCGGGCCGGCGGTCCGTGTACGTCCCGGACCCGCGGCCGCGTATGTCCCGGGCGGGCTCTCCGCGCGCTCCGGGCCGGCGGGCCCTCCGCCCGTCTCAGGCCAGCAGGAGGGACCGGGTGTCCTTCCACTTGAGGATCCGGCCGAAGCTGACCACCGCCCCGCCCCGGCCCGACCGGCCGAAGTGGACGTGGTCGGAGAGCTCCTCGATCAGCCGGAGCCCCCGGCCGTGCTCGGCGTCCGGGCGGGCGGCCGGCGCCTGCGCCCCGGGGAAGCCCGGCCCGGCGTCGGCGACCTCGATGCGACAGGTCTCCCCGTCCAGGAAGGCCGTCACCCGGTACGCCTCCGAGCCCAGGCCCCCGACGGCGCCGCCCCCGTGCTCGACGGCGTTGGCACACGCCTCGGTCAGCGCGACCGACAGCTCGTAGGAGACGTCGGGATCGACGCCCGCCGTCTCCATGGTGCCGAGGAACAGGCGCCGGGCGAGCGGCACGCTCGCGGCCTCGCGCCGCAGATGGAGTGACCACCAGATGCTCATGCTCCAGCCTCCCGGCAGCGGCTCGACATACCCCTAGCTATTGCCGGTGTCAGCGCTCCGTAAGCACGGGAAAGCGTCAAGAGCGCCCGTTCGGCGGATGCACCGGGCCACCGACCCGGTGTATGTCCCCCCGAACTCTCCCAAGAAGGACCTTGCGGACCTGCCGCATGGTGGCGGGGGGCCTGGTGCGATGATGGGGCCGCCATGTCTGCCCCCGCGCTCGCTCCACGGCTGCTGAGGGCCGCGGTGTTCACCGCGGTCTGCGTCGTGCTGTCCGCGCTGGGACACGCCCTCGCCGCCTGTGCGGGCATCGCCCTGTGGACCCTCCTCGCCGGATTCCTCGGCGTCTTCGGGGTCACGGTCCTGCTCACCGGGCGCGAGCGCTCCCTCGGCTTCGTCGTCACCGCCCTCACCGGCGGACAGCTCGCGCTCCACCTGCTCTTCGGCCTCGGCCAGCAGCAGCTCGCGCTGAGCCCCCGGGCCGACGACGCCCTCGTCCGCATGGCGGCCAAGCTCGTCTGCGGGGCGGGCGCCGCCTCCCTCACCCCCGGCGACGCCGCCGGGATCCTCAGCCGCGCCGGCATCGACCCCGCCTCCGCCCAGGCCCACGCGGGACTGCACGCGGCCGGCGCGGCCCCCGCCGACGCGCTGCTGCCGAGCCTGCCGATGCTCCTCGGGCACCTGCTCGCCGCCCTGGTGGCCGGCTGGCTGCTGCGCCGGGGCGACCTCGCCCTGGTCCGGCTCGTCGACCTCTCCGAGCGGCGGGCGGCCGAGCTGGCCGAGAACGCCCCGGCCCGCTCCCTGCGCGCCGCGCTCCGGCTCGTACGGGCCCTGCTCGCCGGCCTGTCGGCGCTGGCCCCGGCCGGTCCGCGCGGCCGGCTCCGCGGCGCCTTCGACACCTCGCCGCCGCCGGTGGCCGAGGCACTCCAGCACACGGTGATCCGCCGCGGCCCGCCGGCCGCCGCCTGCGTCCTCGCAGCCTGACGCGGTCCGCTCCACGAGGGAGCGGGGCCGCGCCCGACCGCGCCCCTCCACCCGGGAACCCCCCGCGGCCCGGGGGCCGGACCGGACCGCCTTCCTCCTCCGGGGCTCCCTCCGCGGACCCCCTTCACCGAGCCGGAGTGTCTCCTCATGAACCCGTCCCGTTTCGTCCTCGCCGCCGGTACCGCCGCCGCCTCCGTCCTGCTGCTCTCGGGTCCGGCCTTCGCCCACGTCGGCGTGCAGCCCGTCGGCCAGGCCGCCCAGGGCGGCTACGCGACCGTGAACGTGAAGGTCCCCAACGAGCGCGACAACGCCTCCACCGTGAAGGTCGAGGTCAACTTCCCGCTGGACCACCCGCTCGCCTCCGTCATGCCGCAGCCCGTCCCCGGCTGGAAGGTCGAGGTCACCAAGTCCGACCTGGACAAGCCGCTGACCCTGCACGGCAAGCAGATCTCCCAGGCCGTCTCCAAGGTCACCTGGACCGCCGACGGCTCGAAGATCGGCCCCGGCCAGTTCCAGCAGTTCCCGCTCTCCCTCGGCCAGCTGCCCGAGGACACCGACCAGCTCGTCCTCAAGGCGATCCAGACCTACGACAACAAGGAGGTCGTGCGCTGGATCGAGGAGCAGAAGGGCACCGAGGAGCCGCAGAACCCGGCCCCCGTCCTGAAGCTCTCGCCCGCCGGCGAGGACCACCACGGCGCCGCCGCCACCTCCGCCGCACCCAGCGCCTCCGCCTCCGTCTCCGCCTCCGCGGACGCGAAGGGGGCTGAGGGCGCGTCCGGCGACCACGCCGGGACCGAGACCGCCGCGGCCTCCTCCACCGACACCACCGCCCGCGTCCTCGGCGGCGCCGGCATCGTCGTCGGCATCGCCGGCGTCGCCTTCGGCATCCTCGCCGGACGCCGCCGCTCGGCCTGACGGCACCCGGCCGGGTGTGCCGGGCGCCCCTGACGGCGCCCGGCACACCCGGCACACCCCGCACGTCCCGCACTCCGAAAGACAGTCACCGCATGTCCACAGAGAAGACGTCCCCGTCTCAGCACGACGGGGACGGCACCACCGGCCGTCCCGGGCGGCGCACCCCGCTGATCATCGCCGCCGTGGCGATCGTCTCCGCCCTCGCGATCGTCTCCGCGGTCGTCCTCGGCGGCGACGACAAGGACCCCGCCGCCTCCGGCGTCGTCCAGATCGAGGGCACCGTCGAGAAGGCCCGGGCCGCCACCGTCCTCGACCGGCCCTTCACCAAGCCCGACCTCGTCCTCACCGACACCGAGGGCGAGACGTACGACCTGCGCGAGCGCACCAAGGGCAAGCCGACCCTCATCTACTTCGGCTACACCCACTGCCCCGACGTGTGCCCGCTGACGATGAGCAACATCGCCATCGCCAAGAAGCAGCTCCCCAAGGCCGACCAGGACAAGCTCCAGGTCGTCTTCGTCACCACCGACCCCGAGCGGGACACGGCCGCCTCCCTGGCCAAGTGGCTGCCCGCGGCCGGCGACCCCTCCTTCACCGGGCTCACCGGCGACTTCTCGAAGATCCAGGCGGGCGCCCGCTCGATCGGCATCGGCATCGACCCGCCGAAGAAGGAGAAGGACGGCACCGTCGTCTCCATGCACGGCGCCCAGGTCGTCGCCTTCTCCCCCACCACCGACCAGGGCTACGTCCTGTACGGGGAGGACACCTCCGTCGAGGACTACGCCAAGGACCTGCCGAAGATCATCAAGGGGGAGAACCCGTGACCCGCCGCACCACCGCCCTGTCCGCCGCCGTGGCCCTCGCCGCCGCCCTCGCGCTCACCGGGTGCTCCTCCGACGGCGGGAAGCCCGAACTGAAGGTCAGCGGCGCCTACATGCCCCAGCCCGTGATGGACATGGCGGGCGGCTTCCTCACCATCGAGAACACCGGGGACACCGCGGACAGGCTGACCTCGGTCACCAGCCCGCTCTCCGACGACGTCACCATGCACGAGACGAAGAACCAGAAGATGCAGCAGGTGAAGGCCTTCGACATCCCCGCCAACGGTGAGCTGAAGCTCGCCCGCGGCGGCAACCACCTCATGTTCATGGAACTGAAGGAGAAGCCGAAGCAGGGCGGGAAGGTCAGCGTCCAGCTGCACTTCGAGAAGGCCGACCCGATCACGGTCGAGCTGCCCGTCGAGGCCCCCAACCACAACCCTCAGCAGCACTGAGCTCTCGTCGACGGAGTGACACAGTGACGACAACCACCGCCCCGCGCCTCGGCACCGCCCTGGCCCGGCTGCTCGTTCTCGCGGCCGCGCTGCTGGGCACGCTCCTCGCCGGCGCCGCCCCCGCCTCCGCGCACGCGGCGCTGACCGGGAGCGACCCGAAGGACGGGGCGGTGGTCGCCGCCGCCCCCGAGGAGGTCGGCCTCACCTTCTCGGAACAGGTCGCGATGAGCCCCGACTCGATCCGGGTCCTCGACCCCTCGGGCCGGCGCGCCGACACCGGCGAGATCATCAACATGTGCAGCGGCGCCCTCGTCAAGTACGGCGTCGCCCTGCGGGCCGGACTGCCGGACGGCACCTACACCGTCGCCTGGCAGACGGTGTCCGCCGACAGCCACCCCATCGCCGGGGCCTTCACCTTCTCCATCGGCGCCCCCTCCGCCACCTCGGTCTCCCTGCCCGACCAGGCGCCCGGCGGCGGGATCGTCGGTGCCCTCTACGGCATCGCGCGCTACCTGTCGTACGCGGGCTTCGCCGTCCTGGTCGGCGGCGGCGCCTTCGTGCTGCTGTGCTGGCCGCGCGGCGCGGGCGTCCGGCCCGTGCAGCAGACGGTCGTCCGGGGCTGGCTGACCCTCACCGGCGCCACCCTGGTCATGCTGCTGCTGCGCGGCCCGTACACCGGGTCCGGCAAGCTCGCCGACGTCTTCGACCTGGGCGTCCTCCAGACCGTGCTCCAGACCAAGACCGGCGCCGCGCTCACCTCCCGGCTGCTGCTGCTCGGGGCGGCCGCGCTCTTCGTCGCCGTCCTCTTCGGCGCGTACGCCCGGCGCACCGACCCGAAGGAGCGCAAGGACCTCGCCTTCGGCCTGGGCCTCGGCGGCACCGTGGTCGCCGCGGGCATCGCCGGCACCTGGGCGCTGGCCGAGCACGCCTCCACCGGCATCCAGCCCGGCATCGCCATGCCCGTCGACATCCTGCACCTCCTCGCGGTCGCCGCCTGGCTCGGCGGCCTCACCACCCTGCTGGTCGCGCTCTACCGGACGCCCTCCGTGGAGCGCGCCGCCGTCGAGCGCTTCTCCCGCGTCGCCTTCGCCTCGGTCACCGTCCTGGTGGCCACCGGCCTCTACCAGTCCTGGCGCCAGGTCGGCTCCTGGTCCGCGCTCACCGACACCCGGTACGGGCAGCTGCTCCTGGTCAAGATCGGCCTGATGGCCGTGCTCGTCGGCATCGCCTGGACCTCCCGCCGCTGGACCCTCTACCTCACCGAACGGACGCCCCGGGCGGCCTCGGGGACGGCCCCGGAGACGGATGCCGAGAAGGGCGTGGAGAAGGGTGCGCAGGCGGATCCGGAGGCGGAGGCCGCCGAGGAGGAGCTGGAGGAGCAGGCGCTTCAGGAGACCCTCGAAGAGGTCATCGCGGAGGAGACGGACCCGGAGCGGGCCGCCCAGCTCGCCCGGCAGCGCACGGTGATGGCCGCCGCCCGGCGGAAGAAGGACCGCGACGCGGACCCCGAGCGGACCGGGCTTCGCCGCTCGGTGCTGACCGAGGCCGCCGTGGCCGTCGTCCTGCTCGCCGTGACCACCGTCCTCACCTCCACCGAGCCCGGCCGCACCGAGGAGGAGGCCGCCCGGACCGGCACGACGACGGCCGGGCCCGCCGCGGTGCCCGACCGCCCGGTGGACATCCGGCTGCCCTTCGACACCGGGGGCGTGGACGGCAAGGGCGTCGTCCAGCTCACCCTCGACCCGGGCCGCACCGGCGCCAACGCGCTGCACCTCTACGTCGAGCGCCCCAACGGCAAGCCGCTGGACGTCCCCGAGCTCAAGGTGAACCTCACCCTGGAGGAGAAGGGCGTCGGGCCGCTGCCCGTCGCCCCGGACCGGATCCAGACCGGACACTGGAGCGCGAGCGGCGTACAGCTCCCGCTGCCCGGCGAGTGGCGGATCCAGATCACGGTCCGCACCTCCGAGATCGACCAGACCACCGTCGAGAAGAACGTCAGGATCGGCTGAACCCCCGTGAGCAACCCCCTCACCGACCCCACCTCCGACCCCACGTCCGGCTCCGGCTCCGGCTCCGGCTCCGGCTCCGGCAAATCGTCCGGCGTCCGGGCCGGCTCCGCGTCCGGCTCCCCGGCCGGTTCCCCGAGGACCTCCCCTGGCGTCTCCCCGGGCGGTGGCGATCACCTCGACATCTCCCGGCGCCGGCTGCTCGGCACCGTCGGCGCGGCGGGCGCGGCCGGGCTCGTGATCGGCGCGGCCGGTGGCGCGGGGATCGCGGCGGCCGTCTCGGAGGACGGCTCCGCGGCCGGTGCCGCCGGGCCCGGGGCGCTCACCTCGGTGGGCGCCACCCAGGTGGCGTTCCACGGGAGGCACCAGCCCGGCATCACCACCCCGCTCCAGTCCCGGGGCCACCTGGTCGCCTTCGACCTCGCGCCGGGCGCCGGGCGCAAGGAGGCCGCCGCGCTGCTGCGCCGCTGGTCGGCGACGGCCCGGACGCTGATGGCCGGGAAGGCCCCGGCCGGGGACACCGGGATCGCGCTGGACGCGGGCCCGTCCTCCCTCACGGTCACCTTCGGCTTCGGCCGCACCTTCTTCGACCGGACGGGGCTGGCCTCCCGGCGCCCCTCGCAGCTCGACCCGCTGCCCGCCTTCTCCTCCGACGCGGTCGACCCGAAGCGCTCGGAGGGCGACCTGTGGGTGCAGATCGGGGCGGACGACGCCCTGGTCGCCTTCCACGCGCTGCGCGCGCTCCAGAAGGACGCCGGGGACGCGGCCCGGGTGCGCTGGCAGATGAACGGCTTCAACCGCTCCGCGGGGGCGACCGCCCGCCCGACGACGGCCCGGAACCTGATGGGCCAGGTCGACGGCACCAACAACCCCAAGCCCACCGACCCCGACTTCGACCGGCGGATCTTCGTCCCCGCCGGGGCGGCCGGCGCCCAGGAGTGGATGGCGGGCGGGTCGTACGCGGTCGTGCGGCGGATCCGGATGCTCCTGGACGACTGGGACCAGCTGTCCCAGGAGGGCCAGGAGCGGGTCATCGGGCGCCGCAAGGCGGACGGGGCGCCGCTCTCGGGCGGCTCCGAGACCACTCCGCTGGACCTGAACAAGACGGGCCCGGACGGGAAGCTCCTCGTCCCCGACAACGCCCACGCCCGGATCTCCGCCCCCGAACAGAACGGCGGTGCGGCGATGCTGCGCCGGCCCTTCTCCTTCCACGACGGGATCGGCGCGGACGGCACCCCGGACGCGGGACTCCTCTTCGTCTGCTGGCAGGCCGATCCGCTGCGCGGCTTCGTGCCGGTGCAGCGCAAGCTCGACCGGGGCGACGCGCTGTCCAAGTTCGTCCGGCACGAGTCGAGCGGCCTCTTCGCCGTGCCGGGCGGGGCCCCCGAGGGCGAGTACGTGGGCCAGCGTCTGCTGGAGGCCTGACCTCCGCGCGGGGCCGGGGCCGGGGACCGTATCCGGGTCCCGGCCCCGCGACGTACCCGGGGACGGCCCCCGCGACGTACCCGGGGGCGCACCGGGGGACGGGTCCCGTCCCGGGCCGAGGGCTGAGACGGGGCGGGCGCGGGGGCCGGGGCGCATTAGGGTGACGGTATGTCCGCCACCCGGTACACCTACCTCGGCCCCGAAGGAACGTTCACGGAGGCCGCGCTGCGGAGCCTGCCCGAGGCGGCGACGCGGGAGCTCGTTCCCATGGTCTCGGTCCCGGCCGCGCTCGACGCCGTGCGGAACGGGGAGGCGGCCGCCGCGCTCGTCCCGATCGAGAACTCGGTCGAGGGCGGGGTGACGGCGACCCTCGACGAGCTGGCCTCCGGCGAACCGCTGATGATCTACCGCGAGGTGCTGCTGCCGATCGCCTTCGCGCTGCTGGTGCGCCCCGGGACCGCGCTGTCGGACATCAAGACGGTGACGGGCCATCCGGTGGCCCAGCCGCAGGTGCGCAACTGGCTGCGCAAGCACCTCCCGGAGGCGGTGTGGGAGTCGGCCGCGTCGAACGCGGACGGGGCCCGGCTGGTGCAGGAGGGGCGGTTCGACGCCGCCTTCGCGGGCGAGTTCGCGGCGGCGACGTACGGCCTGGAGGCACTGGTCAAGGAGATCCACGACGCGGAGAACGCGGAGACGCGGTTCGTGCTCGTGGGCCGGCCGGCCCGGCCGGCGGCGCCGACCGGCGCGGACAAGACCTCGGTGGTGCTGTGGCTGGGTGAAGATCATCCGGGTGCCCTTCTGGAACTCCTCCAGGAGTTCGCGGTGCGCGGGGTGAACCTGATGCTGATCCAGTCCCGGCCCACGGGGGCGGGGATCGGGAACTACTGCTTCGCCGTGGACGCCGAGGGCCACGTCTCGGACCGACGGGTCGGCGAGGCGCTGATGGGTCTGAAGCGGATCTGCCCGCAGGTGCGCTTCCTCGGTTCGTATCCGAGGGCGGGCGCGTCCCGTGCGGACGTCCGGCCGCTGCGGCGGGGGACCTCGGACGAGGAATTCACGGCTGCCTCCGACTGGCTGGCGAGGGCCCAGGACGGTCGGGCCTGACCCGATACTGACCGAGCGCCGCAATCCGTGCGTCCGGTCATCCACAGGCAGGCATCATTAGTCCTACCTGCATACTTTTCGGTTGCCCACACTGGTTATCCACAGGCGTCGGGGTTCACCTGGGGACAAGTCGACACCCGGGCTCGACAAGGTCGACAAATCGGCCTCATCACCCCTCGTGCACACGCGCTCCGTCCACAGACCTTGCGGCCGTTCGCGTCAGGATGATCCACAGTGACTCACTCTCCGGAGCGATGGATTCCCCTCGAAATGGGTGAGTGAATCGTGTTTGACCATGCAATTCGGAGGCCATGGAGGGGAAATCCACAGAGCTTCCGCACACCCTGTGGATAACTCGACCACAGGGAATTCCGAAAACTCCCAATTCGGACATAACAACACGCGCCCCCTTATCCGGTGGGGTCGCACGAGCGCGCACCGGTAGCCTGGTGGGGTGATTGACCTTCGCCTGCTCCGTGAGGACCCCGACCGTGTTCGCGCCTCCCAGCGCGCCCGTGGAGAGGACGTCGGCCTCGTCGACGCCCTGCTCTCCGCCGATGAGCGGCGCAGGTCGTCCGGCGTCCGCTTCGACGAGCTCCGTTCCGAGCAGAAGGCGCTCGGCAAGCTGATCCCCAAGGCCACCCCGGAGGAGCGCGCCTCGCTCCTCCAGAAGGCCGAGCAGCTCAAGACCGACGTCAAGGCCGCCGAGGCCGAGCAGAACGAGGCCGACGAGACGGCCAAGAACCTGCTCCTCCAGCTCGGCAACATCGTCCACGAGGACGTGCCGGTCGGCGGCGAGGAGGACTTCGTCGTCCTGGAGACGCACGGCACGATCCGTGACTTCGCCGCCGAGGGCTTCGAGCCCAAGGACCACCTGGAGCTGGGCGAGGCGCTCGGTGCCATCGACGTCGAGCGGGGCGCCAAGGTCTCCGGCTCGCGCTTCTACTACCTGACCGGCGTCGGCGCCCTCCTGGAGCTCGCGCTGGTCAACGCGGCCATCGCCCAGGCCACCGAGGCCGGCTTCGTCCCGATGCTCACCCCCGCGCTGGTCCGGCCGCGCGCCATGGAGGGCACCGGCTTCCTCGGCCAGGCCGCGGAGAACGTGTACCACCTGGAGAAGGACGACTACTACCTGGTCGGCACCTCCGAGGTCCCGCTCGCCGCGTACCACATGGACGAGATCATCGACGCCGACAAGCTGCCCCTGCGGTACGCGGGCTTCTCGCCCTGCTTCCGCCGCGAGGCCGGCACGTACGGCAAGGACACCCGCGGCATCTTCCGCGTCCACCAGTTCGACAAGGTCGAGATGTTCTCGTACGTCGCGCCCGAGGACGCGGAGAACGAGCACAAGCGGCTCCTGGACTGGGAGAAGCAGTGGCTCACCTCCCTGGAGCTGCCCTTCCAGGTCATCGACGTCGCCACCGGCGACCTCGGCGCCTCCGCCTCCCGCAAGTTCGACTGCGAGGCGTGGATCCCGACCCAGGGCAAGTACCGCGAGCTGACCTCGGCGTCCAACTGCGACGGCTTCCAGGCCCGCCGCCTCTCCGTCCGCATGCGCGAGGAGCAGGGCGGCAAGAAGACCGTCCAGCCGCTCGCCACGCTGAACGGCACGCTGTGCGCCGTCCCGCGCACCATCGTCGCCATCCTGGAGAACCACCAGCTCGCCGACGGTTCGGTGCGCGTCCCGGAGGTCCTCCGGCCGTACCTGGGCGGGCGCGAGGTCCTGGAGCCGATCGCCAAGTGAGCGCCTTCCCCTACCGCCTGGTCGCGACGGACCTCGACGGCACGCTGCTGCGGGCCGACGAGTCCGTCTCGGAGCGCACCCGGGAGGCGCTCGCCTCGGTGACGGCGGCGGGCGCCGCGCACATCGTCGTCACCGGCCGGGCGGTGCCCTGGACCCGGCACATCCTCGACGACCTCGGCTACGAGGGGATCGCGGTGTGCGGCCAGGGCGCGCAGGTCTACCACGCCGGCGAGCGCCGGCTGCTGACCTCCCTCACCCTGGACCGGCAGCTCGCCGGGCTCGCCCTGTCCAAGATCGAGGCGGAGGCCGGTCCGCTGGCGATCGCCGCGAGCCGGGACGGCCTGGAGGGCGAGGTCCTGATCGGCCCCGGCTACCGGTCGCAGGAGGGCCCGCTGCCGTACGTGCCCTACGAGGACCCGGCGGAGGTGTGGGCGGCGCCGCTCACCAAGCTCTACATCCAGCACCCGGTGATGTCCGACGACGAGCTGACCGCGGTCGCGCGCGCCACCGTCGGCGGTCTGGTCGACGTGGTCATGGCGGGCCCGGGGATCGTGGAGATCCTGCCGCTGGGCCTGAGCAAGGCCACCGGCCTCTCGCTGGCGGCCCGCAGGCTGGGCGTGAAGGCGGCGGACACGATCGCCTTCGGCGACATGCCGAACGACATCCCGATGTTCGGCTGGGCCGCGCGCGGGGTCGCGATGGGCAACGCGCACGAGGAGCTGCGGGCGGTCGCCGACGAGGTGACCGCCTCCAACGAGGAGGACGGCATCGCGGTCGTCCTGGAGCGCCTGCTGGCCGCCTGAGCCGCGGACGTGCGCCGGAAGGGCCCGCTTCCCCCCTGGGGAGGCGGGCCCTTCCGGCGTACGGAGAAGGGGCGGCCCGCGCGGACCGTGGTCCGCGCGCTCGAAGCGGCCGCCCCTCGGGAGATCCCCCGTGTCCCCCGCACAACTAGTGTGCTCCGGGCCGCCGTTCGGGGGCGAACGGTTTTCCGGGCGGCGGTCCGCCGTCCGGGTGGCGGGTGAGCGGGTAGCAGGCGAGACCGATGGCGAGCGAGAGCGCGTGCCCGAGGTCGGTGTACGTGCGGTCGGCGAGCAGCGGGGCGAGGAAGAAGGCCACGGCGCCCGCGAGGTAGAGCAGGCGCCAGGGGAGGCGCAGCCGGTAGGTGAGGACGCCCGCGGAGGCGGCGAGCCCGTAGCTCACTCCGATGTCGACAACGTGCGCCATGCTGCGCGGCACATCGTGGTGGGTGATCGCGAAGAGGACCACCTGCTGGCTGACGAGGGTGGCCACGATGTGCGCGGTGCCGACGGTGAAGAGCCACTTCGGCGTGCCGAGCCAGCGCTCCACGGGCGCGTGGAAGAGCTCGAAGAGGACCGCGTAGAAGAGCAGGGCGGCGGGGTCCTGGATCCAGAACGCGCTGCCGAGGAGGGCGCGGACCGGGTGGTGGGCCAGCTGGTGGAGGTTGCTGCTGTTGCGGTGCAGCAGATAGGTGTCGAAGCCGTCGGGCGAGAGCGCGAGGACGAGGCTGGTGGCCGCGATGACCGCGAGCCAGAGATGCGTACCGGGTGACGAACGCACCCACGACCTGATCGGTCGGGACGGTTCGCCACCCGGGGAGGTTTCGCTCGGCACCTCTCAGTGCCTATCACCCGGGGCTGTGCTCCGCCGCCGGGGCGGGGCGGCGCCTCAGAAGTTGATCATGTGTCCGGCGATGCCGTGGACCGCTTCCTTGACGGCCTCGCCGAGGGTCGGGTGGGCGTGCACGTTCCGCGCGACCTCGTGGACGGTGAGGTCCCACTGCTGGGCCAGGGTCAGCTCGGGCAGCAGCTCCGTGACGTCGGGGCCGATCAGGTGGGCGCCGATGATCTCGCCGTACTTGGCGTCGGCGACGATCTTGACGAAGCCGGTGGCGTCGCCGAGGCCGTGCGCCTTGCCGTTCGCCATGAAGGGGAACTTCGCGACCTTGACGTCGTAGCCCTTCTCGCGGGCCTGCGCCTCGGTGTAGCCGAAGCTGGCGATCTGCGGCTGGCAGTAGGTGGCGCGCGGGATCATGGCGTAGTCGAGCTCCATGGTCTCGGCGTCCGCGATGGTCTCGGCGGCGATGACGCCCATGGCCTCGGCGGTGTGCGCGAGCATCAGCTTGGCGGTGACGTCGCCGATGGCGTAGATGTTCGGCACGGAGGTGCGGCAGCGGCCGTCGACGTCGATCGCGCCGCGCTCGGTGAGGGCGACGCCGGTGTTCTCCAGGCCGTAGCCGGAGACGTTCGGGGCGAAGCCGATGGCCTGGAGGACCTTGTCGGCCTCCAGGACCTTGCTCGCGCCGTCCTTGCCGGTGACGGTGACGCGGACCTGCGGGCCGGACTCGTCGATGCTCTCGACGCG
Source organism: Streptomyces filamentosus (assembly GCF_014654895.1). Taxonomy (GTDB): domain Bacteria; phylum Actinomycetota; class Actinomycetes; order Streptomycetales; family Streptomycetaceae; genus Streptomyces; species Streptomyces filamentosus. Next base: position 2,623,475 of record NZ_BNBE01000001.1, read on the forward strand.
GGTCGAGGTGAGGACGTCGATGCCGAGCTTGCGGTACTGCTTCGCGAGCTCCTTCGAGACCTCCTCGTCCTCCAGCGGGGCCATCCGGTCGAGGAACTCGACGATGGTGACCTTGGTGCCGTAGTTGTTCAGCACGTACGCGAACTCGATGCCGATGGCGCCGGCGCCGGCGATGACGATCGACTTCGGGGCGTCCTCGGCGAGGATCTGCTGCTCGTACGAGACGACGCGGTCGCTGAGGGCCGTGCCGGGCAGCAGGCGCGGGGAGGCGCCGGTGGCGATGATGCAGTTGTCGAAGGTGATCGTCTGCGTGGTGCCGTCGGCCTTCGCCACCTGGAGGGTGTTCGCGTCGAGGAAGGTGCCCCGGCCGTCGAACTCCGTGATGCCGTTCTTCTTCATCAGGAAGTGGACGCCCTTGACGCGGCCGTCCGCGACCGTGCGGCTGCGGCTGAAGGCGTCGCCGTAGTCGAAGGTCACCGTGCCGTCGACCTTGATGCCGAAGGTCTTGGCCTCGTGGTTGAAGATGTGCGCCAGTTCGGCGTTGCGGAGCAGCGCCTTGGTGGGGATGCAGCCGACGTTCAGGCAGACACCGCCCCAGTACTTCTCCTCGACGACCGCGACCCGCTTGCCCAGCTGGGCGGCGCGGATGGCGGCGACGTAGCCGCCGGGGCCAGCTCCGAGTACGACGACGTCGAAGCGGTCTGACATGACTGACTCCCGAGGGTGATGAGGGTGTTCGGTCCGCGTACGTGCCCACAGTAGTCCGGTCTCCGGACGCCGCCCCGGCGGAACCGTCCCACCTGTGGGTAAGTTGTAGGATGACCGGGCGACCGGGTGAATCGAAGCGTGGAGGTACGGGACGGATGGCGGCACTGAGAGCGGCGGGGCGCACCTCGCTGGTGGACTCCGCGGTCGAGCAGCTGCGGGCCCAGCTCGCCGAGGGCGAGTGGGCCGTCGGCGACCGCATCCCCACCGAGCACGACCTCGCGCAGCAGCTCGGCGTCGGCCGCAACACGGTCCGCGAGGCCGTCCGGGTCCTCGTCCACGCCGGGCTCCTGGAGTCCCGGCAGGGCAACGGCACCTTCGTCCGCTCCACCGCCGACCCGGCGGCCGTCCTGCACGGCGTCCGGCACGCGGGCGCCCGCGACGTCCTGGAGCTGCGGACCGCGCTGGAGGCCGAGGCGGCCCGGCTCGCGGCCGAGCGCCGGGACACCCACGACCTGCTGCGGCTGCGGGCCGCCCTCACCACGCTCCGCGAGGAGGGCGACCGGGACGCCGACGCGGACCTCGCCTTCCACCTCGCCGTGGTCGGCGCCACCCACAACACGGCCTTCATCGAGGTCTACCGCTTCTTCTCCACCCAGGTCCACGAGGTCCTGGTCGAGGCGCTCGGCGACCGGGCGATGCCGCCGGTCGACATCGACGCCCACGAGGCCCTGGTCGCCGCCGTCGAGGCGGGCGACGCGGACGCCGCCGAACGCCAGGCCCGCGAGCTGCTGCGGATACCGGCGGAGACGGTGGCGGCGCTCGCCGAGGAGACGGCCGCCGCCCCGGAGAAGGGGGCACGCGCGTGAGGGGGACGGAAACGGGACCCGCGCGCGTGCTGGTCGACGCCGAGGCCGACGTACGGCCCTCGGCCGCCGGGGCGGCGGCGCGGCGGGCGCTGCTCGCCCATCCGGTGCTGCTGCTCGTCGGCATCGTGCTGGCCTCGCTCAACATGCGGGTCGCGCTCGCGAGCGTGGCCCCGCTGGTCGGGGAGATCGCCACGAGCTTCGGGCTCTCCTCGACCGCCGGCTCGCTCATCACCTCGATCCCGGTGCTCTTCCTGGGCCTCGGCGCGCTGGTCGCCCCCTGGCTGGGCCGCCGCTTCGGCGCCGAGCGGACGGTCCTCGCCGCGCTCCTGCTGCTCGCCGGCGGCATCCTGCTGCGGCTGCTGCCGTCGGTGGCGGCCGTGTACGGCGGCGGGGTCCTCGTCGGCACCGCCATCGCCCTGCTCAACGTGCTGATGCCGGGGCTGATCAAGCGGGACTTCCCGGACCGGGCCGCCGCGATGACCTCCGTCTACACGGGGGCCATGGTCGCGGGCGCGACGGTCGCCGCGGCGGCGGCCGTGCCCCTGGAGGACGCCCTCGGCGGGGGCTGGCAGGGCTCGCTCGGCTTCTGGTCGCTGCTCGCCGTCGTGGCGGCGGTGGCCTGGCTGCCGCAGGTGCTGATCGCCCGGGGCGGCACCGGCCACGAGGTGCGGGCCGTCCCGGCACCGGGCGCCGCGCCCACGCGCGTGTGGCGCTCGGCGCTCGCCTGGCAGGTGACCCTCTTCATGGGCCTCCAGTCGCTCTGGTCGTACGTGCTGATCGCCTGGATGCCGACGATCTTCACCGACCACGGGATGAGCCGCTCCGAGGCCGGCATGGTCTTCGCCTTCAACAACCTGATCCAGATCGCCGGGGCCTTCGCGGTGCCGCTGCTCGCGGGCCGGATGCGGAGCCAGCGTCCCCTGGTGGTGCTGGTGACGTCGCTCGTCGCGGCCGGTTACGCGGGGCTGCTCGTCGCCCCGGCCGAGGGCGCCTGGCTCTGGTCGGCGGTCCTCGGCGTGGGCCAGGGCGGGGCCCTGGGGCTCGCCCTGACCCTGATCGTGCTGCGGACCCGGGACGCCCCGACGGCCGCCCGGCTCTCCGGGATGTCCCAGACGGTCGGCTATCTGATGGCCGCCTCCGGTCCGCTCGCGGCCGGCGCCCTGCACCAGGCGACCGGCTCCTGGACGCTGCCGATCTCGCTGGTGCTCGCCGTCTGCGCGGCGGCCGCGGGCGTCGGCCTGCTCGCCGCCCGCGACCGTACGGTCTGACGCCCGCCCGGGGCTCCTACTCCTCGCCGGCGAGCGTCAGCGTGCGCAGCTTGTGGCCGGCGAACCAGGTCGCGCCCAGGGTGACGACGACGAGGAGCACGGTCGCCGTCGGCAGGGCCACGTCCGAGGTGATCAGGCCCTCGCCGGTGACCTTCTCGGCGAGCGCGAGCGCCCACTGCTGGACGCTGAGGGTGCGGGCTCCCGCGACCAGGGAGCCGAAGAGCGCCTCCCAGACCAGGGCGTAGACCAGGCCGATCACCACGGCGTGCCGGCTGATCGTGCCGAGCAGCAGGAAGAGCGCGCTGTAGGCGATGGAGGCGACCAGCGCCGCGATCATGTAGGCCACGGCGACCTGCTGCCCGTTGCCGTTCAGGATGAAGCCGGCGATCAGCGTCGGCACCGCCGAGAAGGCCATGGTGACGGCGATGGCCACGATCAGCTTGGTGGTGATGATCGTCGACCGCTTCACCGGCTTGGAGAGCAGGTAGACGATCGAGCCGTCGTCGATCTCGGGGCCGATCGCGCCCGTGCCGGCGATGACGCCGATCAGCGGGACCATCGTGGCGAGCGCGAAGCCGCCGAGGAGGTCGGCCGCGGTCTGGTCGTCCGCGCCGTTGAGCAGGCGGACGGCGGCGGCGATGACCAGGAGCAGCCCGGGCAGGAGGAAGAGGATCGCCGCCCGGCGGCGGCCGAGGAGGGCCCGGTAGGTGAGCCGGGCGACGGTGGGGTCGTACATCGGGATATCGTGCTCCTTTCAGGCCGCGACGAGATACGAGAAGACGGATTCGAGGGACTCGTCCGAGGGCGAGACCGTGAGGAGCCGGATGCCCCGCTCGCGCGCGACCTTCGGCAGCAGCTCGGTGAACCGGCCGAAGTCGACGGCCTGGATCCGCAGTCCGCCCTCCGTCGCGTCGACCTCGATGCCGGCCGTGGACGGGTCGGCGATCAGGGCGGCGGCGAGCGCCCGGTCGTCGCTGGAACGGATCAGGTAGCGGTGCGGCCGGTCGGTCATCAGGCGGCGGATCCGGCGGAAGTCGCCGGAGGCGGCGTGCCGGCCGGCGACGATCACCTCGATGTGGGAGGCGAGCTGCTCGACCTCCTCCAGGATGTGCGAGGAGAACAGGACCGTGCGGCCCTCGGCACCCATCCGCCGCAGCAGCTCCATGAGCTGCATCCGCTGGCGCGGGTCCATGCCGTTGAACGGCTCGTCGAGCAGCAGCACGGACGGCTCGTGGACGAGGGCCGAGGCCATCTTCACGCGCTGCCGCATGCCCTTGCTGTACGTGGCGATCTTCCGGTCCTGCGCGTACTCCATCTCGACGGTCGCGAGGGCCTTCTGGGCCTCCGCCGCGCCGAGTCCCTGGAGCTCCGCGTTGGCCACCACGAACTCGCGGCCGGTGAGGAAGTCGTACATCGCCTCCCGCTCGGGGACGACGCCGACGGAGCGGTAGACCGACTCGTTGCGCCAGACCGGCTCGCCGTCCAGGGTCACGCTGCCCGTGGAGGGGTCGAGGAAGCCGCCCATCATGTTGATGAGGGTGGACTTCCCGGCGCCGTTGGGGCCGAGGAGGCCGGTCACACCGGGGCCGATCGACATCGTGACGTCGTTGACCGCCACGACGTTGCCGAACCAGCGGGAGACGTGGTCGATGGTGAGGGTGCTCATGGGCGCGGCCCATTCCTTAGAGGGGTGGTGGCGGACGTCGGGAGGGCGCTCACAGTCCGACCTTCCGGTAGCGGCGCATCAGGACGCCGTAGCAGGCGGCGATGAGGCCGAGGACCACCACGAGGTAGACCACGCCGGCGCCCGCCCCGACCGGCACCTCGCCGGGGAAGGAGGCGGGAGCGCCGAGGAAGGCGTTCTGGAGGCCGATGACGAGGGTGAGGGGCGAGAAGAGGCCGAGCCAGGCGATGGCGTCGGTGTTCTCGGTGGCGTAGGAGATGCCCTGGAGGGTGGAGACCGCGCCGTAGGAGATGGTGAGGACGGCGATCACGGCGGCGACGCCGAAGCCGCGGCGCGGCGTCAGCGCGGCCATGACCAGGCCGATGCCGCCGAAGAGCACCGAGAGGACCGCGACCGAGACGAGGCCCTGGCCGAACATCTTGGCCTGCTCGGCGAAGTCCATCTCGGCCAGCATCGAGCCGATCCACAGGATCAGCAGCGGGGTGGCCGTGAGGATGAAGAGCGCCGAGGCCATCGCCCCGTACTTGGCGAGCACGTAGTCGATCCGCTCGATGGGCCGGGAGAAGTACAGCGGGACCGTCCGGAAGCGCAGGTCGCGGGAGACCGACTGGGGGGCCTGGGAGGCCAGGTAGACGGCGATGACGAGCTGGAGCAGGACCGCGTACTGGGTGTACTCGACGAAGAGCTTGTCGGCCTTGGTGTACACCGAGATGGCGACGATGATCAGCGCCGGCACGCACATGACGCCGAACAGGAGCATCGGCAGCACCTTCGACTTGGCGCTGCGGCCCAGGCCGTACGCCCCCCGCAGGGACTGCGAGAAGAGCGAGCGGCGGGCGTAGGAGCGGCCGAGCCTCGGGCCGTCGTAGGACCGGTATCCGATGTTGTGGATCCGGGTGGTGTCGGGGGCGGCCCCGGGGGCGGGGGTGCTCATCGGGCCTTGACCTCCTCGTGCTGTGCGGCTGCCTCGGGGCGGAAGACCTCGGCGATGTGGTGGCGGCGCTGTTCCATGCGGACCAGGCCGAGGCCGAGGCCGGCGACGGTGTCGCGCACCAGGTCGTACGTCTCCTCGCCGGGGGCCTCCAGGAGCAGGATGTGGCCGGCGCCGGGCAGGCCCTCCTCGACGCCCTCGTGGAGGTGGACTCCGGCGGCGGTGAGGGCCGCGCGGAGCGCGCCGGTGCCGTCGGGGTGTGCGTCGGAGTCGGTGACCTCGACCGCCAGGGTCGTGGTGGTGCGGGTGAAGTCGCTGGTGGAGCTGGACCGCAGCAGCTTGCCGCCGTCGATGACGACGACGTGGTCGCAGGTCCGCTCCAGCTCGCCGAGGAGGTGGGAGGTGACGAGGACGGAGATGCCGAAGTCGGTCCAGACGCGGCGGATGAGGCCGAGCATCTCGTCCCGGCCGACCGGGTCGAGGCCGTTGGTCGGCTCGTCGAGGAGGACCAGCTTCGGGTCGTGGACCAGGGCCTGGGCCAGCTTCACCCGCTGCTTCATGCCGGTCGAGTAGCCGCCGATGGGGCGGTAGCGCTCCTCGTACAGGCCGACGTGGCGCAGGGTGTCGGCGGTCCGCTCGCGGGCGGCGGCCGGCGGCAGGCCGGACATCCGCGCCATGTGGACGACGAACTCGGTGGCCGAGACGTCGGGCGGGAGGCAGTCGTGCTCGGGCATGTACCCGACGCGCTCGCGGATCTCCGAGCCGTGCGTCGAGACGTCGAGGCCCAGGACCTCGACGCGGCCCTCCGTGGCGGGGGAGAGCCCGAGCAGGATCTTGATCATCGTGGACTTGCCGGCTCCGTTGGCACCCACCAGTCCGGTCACACCGGGCCCGATGTCCAGGGAGAGCCGGTCGAGAGCGGTCACCCGGGGGAACCGCTTGCTGAGGCTTTCGGTGGCGATCACAGTCACGGTTCGAAGGTAGTGGCGGATGCCACAACGGTCGTCAGCCCTACGGATCGAACCCTCTCCGACTTCCGGCGTACAGACCCCGGGGGGTCCCGGAGACGAAAGTCGTCCGGCGAGTTTTCCACAGGCGGTCGTGCACACCCCTTGACGTAGCCGCCGGGCATTGTCACATTCATCGGTGTCAAGTTACGAACGCGTAGGGCGACCGGACGCTCACACGGGACGGGCGGGTGGCATGACCTCAGCAGTGGCAAGCGAACTGACCGCGGAACTGCGGGGGTTCAGGGAAGTACAGCAGCTCTCCTACGCCTGTGCGGAGGCGGTCGCGGCCCAGCTCAAGCCGGGCGTGACCGAGCGCCAGGCGGCACGGATGCAGCGCGAGTGGCTGTACGAGCGGGGGGTGAAGGACTGGTTCCACCGGCCGTTCGCCTGGTTCGGCGACCGCACCGCCTTCGTCGACTTCAAGATCCCCCTCCAGTTCTTCCCCACCGACCGGCGGCTGGAGGCGGGGATGCCCTTCATCCTCGACATGGCGCCCGTCCACAAGGGGTACACGGCCGACATCGGCTACAGCGGCTGCCTCGGGCTCAACCCGCTCCACGACAAGCTCCTCGCGGACCTGCGCGACCACCGCGAGCTGATCCTGCGCGAGGTCCGCGAGCGGCGCACCCTGCGCGAGATATACGAGGACGTGGACCGGCTCATGGTCCGCCAGGGGTACGCGAACCGGCACCGGGCCTATCCGTTCGGCGTCATCGCCCACAAGATCGACCGGGTGCGGGAGCGACGGTTCGCGCCGACCCTGTTCGGCTTCGGCACCCAGTCCCTCAAGGGCCTCGCGAGCGACGCCCTGCGCGGGCACCGGGACGGCTGGTCGCCGCTGTGGTCCCCGTACAAGTTCTCCGACCACCCGCCCACGCCGGGCCTCTGGGCGGTCGAGCCGCACCTCGGATTCCGGGGGACGGGCGCGAAGTTCGAGGAGATCCTGGTCGTCACCGACTCCCGGGACCCCGAGCAGAGCGCGTTCTGGCTGGACGACGACCTGCCGCACGTGCGGCGGTGGAACGAAGGAGCGGTGTGATGGCGGGCGCGGGACTGGAGGGGGCGCGGGAGCGCCGGGTCCGGACGGGCGGGATCGAGCTGTGCGTCGCCGAACTGGGCGACGCCGACCGGCCGACGGTGCTGCTCGTGCACGGCTACCCGGACTCGAAGGAGGTCTGGTCCGAGGTCGCGGTGCGGCTCGCCGAGGAGTTCCACGTCGTGCTGTACGACGTGCGGGGCCACGGCCGTTCGACGGCGCCGGCGCCGCTGCGCGGCGGCTTCACCCTGGAGAAGCTGACCGACGACTTCCTGGCCGTCGCCGACGCGGTCAGCCCGGACCGGCCGGTCCACCTGGTGGGGCACGACTGGGGCTCGGTGCAGTCGTGGGAGTTCGTGACCGTGCGGCGGACCGAGGGCCGGATCGCGTCCTTCACCTCCGTGTCGGGGCCGTCGCTCGACCACTTCGGGCACTGGATCAAGAGCCGGATGACCCGCCCCACCCCCCGCAGGGTCGGCCAGCTCCTCGGCCAGGGCGCCAAGTCCTGGTACGTGTACATGCTGCACACCCCGGCCCTGCCGGAGCTGGCCTGGCGCGGACCGCTCGGCAGGCGCTGGCCGAAGCTCCTGGAGCGGGTGGAGCGGATCCCGGCCGGCGACTACCCGACGGCCTCGCTGCCCGACGACGCGGCCACCGGCGCCTGGCTCTACCGGGACAACGTCCGGGCGCGCATGCTCCGGCCGCGCCCCGACGCCTTCGCGCACGCGCCCGTGCAGCTGATCACCCCCACCGGGGACGCCTTCCTCTCCGAGCGGCTCTACGACGACCTGGGCACCTGGGTGCCGGAGCTGACCCGGCGGAGCCTGCCGGCCAAGCACTGGGTGCCGCGCACCCGGCCGGACCAGCTGGCCGCGTGGATCACGGACTTCGTCCGCACCCACGAGGAGCCGGCGGCGCGGGCGCCCCGGCCCGTGGCGGAGACGGCGGCGCGGAGCGGGGTGCGTCCGGAGTACGCGGAGCGGTTCGGCGGCCAGTTGGTGCTGGTCACCGGCGCCGCCGGCGGCATCGGACGGGCCACCGCCTTCGCCTTCGCGGAGGCCGGGGCCCGGGTCGTTGCGGTGGACCGGGACGCCGAGGGCGCGGCCCGGACGGCGGAGATGGCGCGGCTGATCGGCGCGCCGGACGCCTGGGGCGAGGCGGTGGACGTCTCCGACGAGCAGGCGATGGAGAAGCTGGCCGCCAAGGTGGCCGCCGAGTACGGGATCGTCGACGTCCTCGTCAACAACGCGGGGATCGGCCTCACGGGCTCCTTCTTCGAGACCTCCAGCGAGGAGTGGAAGCGGGTCCTGGACGTCAACCTGTGGGGCGTGATCCACGGGTGCCGGGTGTTCGGGGCGCAGATGGCGGAGCGCGGCCAAGGCGGCCACATCGTCAACACCGCCTCGGCGGCGGCCTTCCAGCCCTCCAGAGCACTGTCGGCGTACAGCACCTCGAAGGCGGCGGTGCTGATGCTGAGCGAGTGCCTGCGGGCCGAGCTGGCGGGCCGGGACATCGGGGTGAGCGCGATCTGCCCGGGGATCGTCAACACCGGCATCACGGCGACCACCCGGTTCGCCGGGGTCACGGATCCGGCGGAGGAGAAGCGGCGGCAGCGGAAGGCGTCACGGCTGTACGGCCTGCGGAACTACCCGCCGGAGAAGGTCGCGGACGCGATCCTGGGGGCGGTGCTGCACGACCGGGCGGTCGTGCCGGTCACCCCCGAGGCCCACGGCGTCCACGCCCTCTCCCGGCTGGCCCCGGGCGTGCTCCGCACCCTGGCCCGCTGGCAGCCGCCGGCGTGACACCCGGCCGTCCGCCCGGAGCCGGGGGCGGGCGGACGGCCGGGGTCGGGGGCGGAATGCCGGGGGTCCGGGAACGGACGGCGCGGGGTCCGGAGGCGGACGGCTCGGTCGGGAGGTGAGCGGTCCGCACCTCAGGCGGGCAGGCGGCCGGGAGCGGGGGAGCGCGCCGGGGCCGAGCGGGGGACGGCCGTACGATCCCTCGCAGAAGGGGCCCCGTGCGGGGTGGAGCGATCGGCCGGTGGGAGCGGGTTTGTCCGAGCAGTCAGCAGTGCGGCCGGAGTACCGGATCGAGGATCTCGCCCACCACAGCGGGGCCACGGTGCGGACGATCCGCGCCTACCAGGACCGGGGCCTGCTGCCCCGCCCCGAGCGGCGGGGCAGGTCGAACGTGTACGGGGACAGCCACCTGGCCCGGCTGCACCAGATCGCCGACCTCCTCGACCGGGGCTACACCCTGGCCTCGATCAAGGAGCTGCTCGACGCGTGGGACACCGGCCGGGGGCTCGGCGGGGTGCTCGGCCTCGTCGCGGAGGTCCAGGGACCGTGGACCGACGAGGAGGCGGCCCGGATCACCCGCGCGGAGCTCGACGCCCGCTTCGGCGGCGCGCCCGACGAGGAGGCCGTACGGGAGGCGGTCGAGCTCGGAGTACTGGAGCGGCTGCCGGACCGGGAGACCGAGGAGTACCTGGTCCCGAGCCCCCAGGAGCTGGCGGTGGCCGTGGAGTTGTACGCGGCGGGGGTACCCCTGCCCGCGATCACCGGACACCTGAGGGAACTTCGCGAGCAGGTCGAGCACATAGCGGTCCGTTTCCTGGAGTTCACCACCGAGCACGTCTTCGCCCGCTATCTGGAGCACCGGCCGCCGACGGACTCCGACGCGGCCGAGGCGGCGACGATGGTGCGGCGGCTGCGGCCGCTCGCCCAGCAGACCGTGGACGCCGAACTGGCACGCGCCATGCGGATTCTGGCGACCCGTCATCTCCAGTTGCACCTGTCGTCCGACGCCCCGCCCGCGAAGGACGACGAGCCCCGTCCCGTACCGCTGCCGGCCGACACGATCAGGGCCGTACAGGCGCTCGTCGGGGCGGAGGGGGTCGCGGCCTTCGTGACGGCCGCCACCGAACGCGAGGTCAACAAAAGAACATTGGACGCATTGACGGCAAATGCCCTCAATTCTCGCGGGGTCCGCAAAACCACTTGATCCTGCCGGGAAGTTGTCCACAGAATCGCGAACTAACCTGTGGATAACTCCACTTGACTGTGGAACAAACCTGGACGGGGAGAAAAGATGGATGAACCTCGCGCGATGGACGAGCGTCGCACGGTGAAGGTGTCGAAGTACCTGTCGAAGCACCTGCGGCACCAGCCCGAACGGATCGGCCTCACGCTCGACGCGCACGGCTGGACCGAGATCGACGCCCTGCTCGCCGCCGCGGCGGCCCACGGCTTCCCGATCAGCCGGGCGGAGCTCGACCGGGTGGTCACCACCAACGACAAGAAGCGCTTCGCGGTCGAGGGGACCCGGATCCGGGCCAGCCAGGGCCACACGATCGACGTCGACCTGGACCTGCCGCCCGCCGAACCGCCCGCGTACCTCTACCACGGCACGATCGCCGCCCGGCTGCCCGCGATCCGGGCGGAGGGGCTGCGGCCCATGGCCCGCCACGACGTGCACCTCTCCCCCGACCGCGAGACGGCCACCCGGGTCGGCGCGCGGCGGGGCCGGCCGGTGGTGCTGAGCGTCGACGCGGGCGCGATGCACCGCGCGGGCCACGAGTTCCGCGTCAGTGCCAACGGAGTCTGGCTGACCGGGGCCGTACCTCCCGGGTTCATCGGCTTTCCCGCGTGAGGGACGGCCCCCGGGGCGAGGGCTCCCCAGGATCGGACTCCCTCAGGGCCGGCGCTCCCTCAGGGCCGGACGTCGTCCTCACGCGGGTCGAGGCGTGATCGCTGAGGCATGATCGAGGCATGGTCCATCCTCATCTGCCCAGCACCCAGGCCGCCGTCGTCGCCGTCCGCGCGCTCGCCGAGGAGTTCCGCCTGGAGATGACGGTCTCCGACGACATCGGCGCGGACCAGACCTCCCGCCGCACCTCCGCCGGCGTCTTCCGGGTGCTCGACGAGGACGGCTCGCTGCCGCACGAGGCGTTCATCGAACTCGGCGGCTCCCCCTACGTGTCCGTGTTGCTCCACCCCGAGGGCGACGCCCTGATCGTCGTGGACGGCGTCGAGTTCGCCGATGTGCCGAGGGACGCCGTCCCCGGTTTCGTACGGGCGCTCCACACCGGCCTCGCGTACGTGAAGGGGCGTTTCTTCCCGCCCGGCCAGTGGCTGATCGTCCCCGTCCCCGGCGGCGAGACCTACAAGGAGCTGGTCCCGACGATGACGCTCACCCCGTGGCTGAACAGTCGCTTCCGCTGACGCGCGACCCGCTCCAGAGGGGCTGGACGACGGCAGGGCCGACGACCGTGCCGGGCGCCCGGTCCGGGACGGGCACGACGAAGACCACCGGCGCGCCCTCGTAGGGGACGCCGAACATGACGGTCTCGCGGAGGCTGACGAGGGTGAACTCGTCCTCACCCGCATCCCCTTCGTCCTCTTCACCTTCTTCATCGGCTCCTTCGGCTCCGTCGGCTCCGCCTTTCCCCGGGACTTCCTCCTGGTCCTCTCCGTAGGGGAAGAACGAGTCCCAGTTGCAGACGGACAGGGGCGTGCGCAGCGCGGTGTCGTCGGTGGCGTGGAGCGTGGCCGTGCCCTCGCCGTCCACGGCCTGGAGCACGCGCAGGGCCGGCGGGTCGCCCCGGCGGAGGGCGAGGGACCGGCGGAGGGTCCGGAGGCCCGTGCCCGTCAGGGAGATGCCGGGCAGCCCGGTGACCAGGGCGAGGAGCTGCCAGCCGACGGCGTCGTACGGCTCGGCGGCCAGGCGCCGCCACCTGCCGTCCTCCAGGACGGTGACGGTGGTGCCGAGGCGCTGGTCCTCGGGGTAGACCGCGTCGACGACGATCCGGCGGCCGTCCTCGGTGCGGAGGGTCAGTGACATGTCGCTGCGGTGCGTGACCTCGGCCTCGGTACGGGTCGCCCGGGCGGCCCGGTCCTCGTCCGCGTGCACCCCGCGCAGGCCCAGGAGGGTCGCGGCGACGGCCACGGCGCACAGCAGCAGCCCGGCGGCGAGCCGGTAGGCGCCCCGCTTCGGAAGGGCGGCGGTGACGGGGGCAGCGGCGAGGGCGGACGGGAGCGCGGTCGCGCCGGAGGTCCGTACGAAGAGCAGGCGCTGGCGGCGGCGGGCGGTCAGCCGCGCGAGGGCGGCGGCCCAGCCGAGGACGAGGGCGGCGACGACCGCCGCGTTCGCCGCCACGGACACCACGGACACCTCGCCGAGCGCACCCCCGGACGCGGCTCCGGCCTCGGTGAAGTACCCGGCCACCACCAGGACGGCGACCGTCGGCGCGGCGACGAGGGTGAGCTCGGGGAGCCGGGCGTTCCAGTGCAACAGGCCGATGGCCAGGGCCGTCTGGACCAGGCCGTACCAGTCGGGACCACAGGGGGTCGCGTCGCCGCACACGGGCACGGGCTCCACGACGATCGCCACGACCACCGTCACCAGCAGCGCGAGGACGGACCACAGGGGCCGCGCCCACCGGCCCGGCCCGGCGGCCGCCCAGGCCGCCGCGTCGGCGCTCCGCCAGCCGGGCACCCCGTCCGTGAGTGGCCCGGCGGGCAGGCGCACCGGTGCGGGCACGGAGGGGGGCGACGTCGGCAGAGGTGTCGGGGACATGCCCGGAGTATCCGGGAAGTCCCGTCCCCGCCGCCAATGCGTATCGCCGACGGAGGGACCAGGACCACCACCAGCGCGGACCGCCCCGCCGGCCGGGCGATGGACCTCGGCGGCTCGACCCGACCGACTCGGCTCAGCCCAACCGGCTCAGTCCAACCAGCTCAACCGACCCAGACCAGCCGACCCGACCGGCTCAGCCCAGCCGACCCAACCGGCTCAACCCAGCCGACTCAGCCCAGCCGACTCAGCGCCTCCGTGGCGATGGACTCGAAGACGGCCTGGTCGGCGGCGAAGACCGAGTCCTGGATCGGCCAGTGGATGACGATCTCGGTGAAGCCGAGGTCGCGGTGGGTCCCGGCGAAGTCCACGAAGCCCTCCAGGGAGGAGAGCACCGCGTTCTTCTCGGGGGTGAAGCTGGTGAGCAGGACCTTGTCGAGCTCGGCCACGTCCCGCCCGGTCTCGGCGCACGCCTTGCCGAGCCGCTCGATCTGGCCGCGCAGGGCCTCGACGGACTGCGCGGCGGTGCCCGTCTCGTACAGCTTCGGGTCGCCGGTCGTCACCCACGCCTGCCCGTGGCGGGCGGCGAGCCGCATGCCGCGCGGGCCGGTCGCGGCGACCGCGAAGGGCAGCCGGGGGCGCTGGACGCAGCCGGGGATGTTGCGGACCTCGTCGGCCGAGTAGAACGTGCCGCGCTCCGTCACCACGTCCTCGGTGAGCAGCCGGTCGAGGAGCGGGACGAACTCGCCGAAGCGGTCGGCCCGCTCCTTCGGCGTCCACGGCTCCTGGCCGAGCGCGGTGGCGTCGAAGCCGTTGCCGCCGGCTCCGATGCCGAGGGTGATCCGGCCGCCGGAGACGTCGTCGAGGGTGATCAGCTCCTTAGCCAGCGTCACGGGGTGCCGGAAGTTGGGCGAGGTGACGAGGGTGCCCAGGCGCAGGCGTTCCGTGGCGGTCGCGGCGGCAGTGAGGGTGGGCAGGGCGCCGAACCAGGGGCCGTCCCGGAAGGTGCGCCAGGACAGGTGGTCGTAGGTGTACGCGGTGTGGAAGCCGAGTTCCTCGGCTCGCCGCCACGTCTCGCGACCTCCCTCGTGCCAGCGGTCGACAGGCAGGATCACGGTGCTCAGGCGCAGGGTCATGCCCCGAGCGTACGACGGACCCGGCCACCGGAACCGCGCCGACGGGTCACCCCTCCGACCCCGACGCCGACCCCACAGCCCCGTCCGGCCCCACAGCCCCGTCCGGCCCCGCAGCCCCGTCCGGCCCTGAAGTCCCCTCCGGCCCTCCGGCCCCGTCCGCATCCCCACTCGTGCCCACGCCCGCAGCACCACCCGCACCCGCAGCCCCGCCCGTACGTCTCCCGCTCCCCGCCCGCTTCGGGAGGGTGCGGTAGCCGGGGTGGACTCCCGGGGTGAGGCCCTGCTGGGCGGCGACCCGGCCGAGGAGCTCCGCGAGCAGGCCGCGCTCGGCGCCGTCCAGCGCGGCCAGGAGGTCGTCCTCGTGCGCGGCGGCCACCTCGCGGACCCCGGCGAGGGCGCGGCGTCCGCCCTCGGAGACGTACAACTCGTAGTTGCGCCGGTCCTCGGTGCTGCGCCGGCGCTCGACCAGGCCCTTGCGCTCCAGGTTGTCGATGAGGGCGACGACCCGGCTCGGCACGACGCCGAGGTCGGCGGCGAGGGAACGCTGGCTGCGGCCGGGTTCGGTCGCGATCATCCGCAGCAGGCCGACGTCCGGCGGGGCGAGTCCCAGACCGCCGACGCGCTCGCCGAACCGCCCGGCCGCGTGCGCCCCGAGCTGGGCCAGCAGGAACGCGGCACCGCGCGGCACCGGAGCCCGCTCGCCCGGTCCCACGGTCCGCTCGCCCGGCTCTGCGGTCCCCTCGCCCGGTCCTGCGGCCGGCTCGCTCGGTCCCGTGGCCCGCTCGCGCCGCCCCTCGGCGGGTCCGCGCTCTTCCTCTGGTCGTTGCCCCTGGCTGCTCACGGAGTTATCGTACGTGAAAAGAATGATTCTCCAGGGTGAATCATTCTCCTCTTGGAACGGAAAAGACCATGGCCGTCCAGCACCAGAGCGCCCGGCGCCACGAGGCCCAGGGCGGGCCCCCTCTCGGACCGCTCGCCCTCGTCTTCACCTCCCTCTTCGTCGCCGGGCTCGTCGCGAGCACCCTCCTCGCGGGCGGCTACACCTTCCCCTCGCCGTTCGGCGGCGCCGACGCGACCGACGACATCGCGGCGTACTTCCGCCAGCACACCGACGCCGTCCGGATCGGCGCGGCGCTCCAGTTCGGCGCCTCCGTCCCGCTCGCGATCTACGCCGCCACCGCTTCGGCCCGCCTCCACCGGCTCGGCGTCCGCGCCCCCGGCGCCACCATCGCCCTCGCCGGCGGCCTCCTCGCCTCGGCCTTCCTCGGCCTGTCCGCGCTGCTGAGCTGGACCCTCTCCCAGCCCGAGGTGCTCGGCCGGACCGACGTGATCCGCGCTCTCCAGTCGCTGGCCTTCGCGACCGGCGGCCCCGGGCACGTGGTGGCGCTCGGCCTGCTCGTCGCCGGGGTCGCCGTCCCCGGACTGCTCGCCGGCCTGCTGCCCCGGGGCCTCGCCCTCGGCGGCCTCGTCCTCGCGGGCCTCGCCGAACTGTCCACGCTCGTCCTGCTGGCCGACGGCGCCGCCGTGCTGCTCCCGATCGCCCGCTTCGGCGGTCTGCTGTGGCTGATCGCGGCCGGGTTCCTGCTGCCGCGCCACCGCTCCGACCCGCGCGTCCGGGTACGCAGCGGCGCCGGCCGTCCCGAGGGGACCTCCGCGTGAACCGCACCCCGCACGGCCCCGCCCCCACCGGGAAACCGGTCCGCTTCCAGCGGGCCGGCGCCGGCCGGCTCCGCGAGGACGTCGACGCCGTCGCCGACCTCGCCCTCGCCCTCGCCTCGCCCCCCCCGGGAACGGCCGTCGACGCCCGGGAGGCCACCCGCCCCGCCGCGTCCGGCCCCGACCCGCACACGGACGACGGCGCGCACCCGTCCCCGGCGGGCCGGCGGGCTGTCTCCGGCGGGCCGGCGGGCCGTCTCCGAAGCGGTGGTCCGCGCCCTCGCGGCGTGACCCGCCCGCCGTCACCGCCTCACCACGGGGGCCACTCAAATGTGCGGGTACCCGCACGGCCGTGCGCCCGGTGCGGCACCATGGGGAGGTGACCTCTCCCCGGCCCTCCGCCCGCCCCGCCGTCCGGCTCATCGCCACGGATCTCGACGGCACGCTCCTGCGCGACGACAAGTCCGTCTCCGAGCGCACGGTCGCCGCTCTCGCCGCGGCCGAACGGGCGGGGATCGAGGTCTTCTTCGTCACCGGCCGCCCGGCCCGCTGGATGGACGTCGTCAGCGCCCACGTCCACGGCCACGGCCTCGCCATCTGCGCCAACGGCGCCGCCGTCGTGGACCTGCACGCGGGCGGCACCTTCCTGGAGGTCCGCCCGCTGCCCCGGCCCGCCGCCCTCGACGTCGTCCGGGCGCTGCGGGCCGCCGCCCCCGGCACCAGCTTCGCCGTCGAGCTGACCACCGGCATCCACTACGAGCCGCTGTACCCGCCCTTCTTCCTCGACCCCGGCGCCACCGTCGCCACCGCCGAGAAGCTGCTGTACGAGGAGACGCCGGGCGCCGCGGCGCCGGTGCTCAAGCTGCTCGCCCAGCACCCCGAGCTCGACCCCGACGCCTTCCTCGCCACGGCCCGTCAGGCCGCCGGTGACCTGGCGTCCTTCACCCGCTCCAGCCCCACCGCCCTCATCGAGATCAGCGCGCTCGGCGTCTCCAAGGCGTCGACCCTCGCGCTGTGCTGCGCCGAGCGCGGCATCACGGCCGACCAGGTCGCGGCCTTCGGCGACATGCCCAACGACATCGAGATGCTCACCTGGGCCGGCCGCTCGTACGCCATGGGCAACGCGCACCCCGAGGTGATCGCCGCCGCCTCGGGCCGCACCGCCGGCAACAACGAGGACGGAGTCGCCGTGATCATCGAACGCCTCGTCGCCGAAGCGCTCGCGCAGCAGCCCTCCGACGGATCCGCCCCCGAACCGAATGCCCTCGAACCGACCGCCCCCGAACCGATTGCTCCCGGACCGGCCGCCTCCCAGCCCGCCTCCGGCAACCCGCTCTAGAGCGGCGCCTCCCACACCACCGACGTACCGCCGCCGTCCTCGCCCAGGCCCGGCCCGCACCAGCTGGCGCCGCCGAGGGACTCGGCGCGGCGGGCGAGGTTGCGCAGGCCGCTGCGCCGGCCGCCCTCCGGCATGCCCACGCCGTCGTCCGCGACCGTGAGCCGCACCCCGGGCGAACCGTCCGGCAGCGTCACCGTCGCGTCGACGACGACCTCGATCCGGGCCGCCTCCGCGTGCCGGAAGGCGTTGGACAGCGCCTCGCGCAGCGCGGCGATCAGGTTCTTGCCGGTCAGCTCGCCGACGGTCGCGTCGACCGCGCCGAGGAAGCGGTGGGCGGGCTTGAAGCCCAGCGGCACCGCCGCCATGTTGATCTCCCGCAGGACCCGCGTGCGCAGCCCCGACGGGGCCTCCGCCGGGCCCTGCTGGAGCGCGAAGATCGCCGTGCGGATCTCCTGGATGGTGACGTCCAGCTCGTCCACCGCCTTGCCGACGCCCTCCTGGACGGCCGGCACGACCGCCTTCCGCTGGGCGCTCTCCAGCATCATCCCGGTGGCGAAGAGCCGCTGGATGACGAGGTCGTGCAGGTCCCGGGCGATCCGGTCGCGGTCCTCGAAGACCGCGAGCCGCTCCCGGTCGCGCTGGGCCTCGGCCATCATCAGCGCGAGCGCGGCCTGCGAGGCGAACTGCGTGGCCAGGGTCCGCTCGGCCTCCGTGAAGGGCTTGCCGCCCCGCCGCCGGGGCGTCGCGAGCGCCCCCAGCACCCGGCCGCCGCTCTGGAGCGGCAGCACCATGCTGGGCCCGTACGCGCTGCTCATCCCGGTGGTCATGCGCGAGTCCGTCGAGGAGTCCTGCACGAAGACGGCCTCGCCCTCCAGGAGCTCCTCCACGATCGCGCTCTCGGGCGGGACCACCATGCCGAGGAGCTTCGTCGGCCGCTCCGAGGAGACGGCGACGATCTCCAGACCGCCCTCCTCGGCGGGCAGCAGCACGATCCCGGCGTCCGCGTCGGCGAGCCGCCGGGCCTGCTCGGCGACGACGGAGAGCGCGTCGTCGGCGTCGCCGCCGGAGAGCAGGGCCGTGGTGACGGCGACCGAGCCGTCGATCCACCGCTCGCGCTGGCGCGCGGCCTCGTAGAGGCGGGCGTTGCCGATGGCGATGCCCGCCTCGGTGGCGAGCACCCGGACCATGTGCTCGTCGTAGTCGTTGAACTCCTCGCCGCTCCGCTTCTCCGAGAGGTAGAGGTTGCCGAAGATCTCGCCCTGGACGCGGATGGGGACGCCGAGGAAGGACCGCATGACCGGGTGGCCGGGCGGGAAGCCGGCCGAGCGCGGGTCGGTGGAGAGGTCGGCGAGCCGGATCGTCCGCGGCTCCCGGATGAGCGCGCCCAGCAGTCCGGCGTGGCCGTCGGGAAGGCGCCCGATGCGCCGGGCCACGTCCTCGCCGACGCCGTGGGTGACGAAGTCGGAGAGGCCCTTGCCCTTCTCGTCGACGACCCCGATGGCCGCGTAGCGGGCGTCCGCCAGCTCCGCGGCGGTCTCGCAGATCCGGTCGAGGGTGGTGTGGAGTTCGAGGCCCGTGCCCACCGACCTCATGGCTTCGAGCAGCTGCGGCACGCGGGCCGTCAGCTCCGTGGACAGCCCCTGGAGGCTCCTGGTCGCCTCGGTGGCGGCGACCAGGGGGTCCGGGGATTCGGGCGTGGCGGCGGTCATGCCCCTGAGCCTAGTTAGTCCTATTTGGCGAGAAAAGTCGGACGGCCTGCCGGTGCCTCTCCGGAACCGGCCCGGCCGAGGAGCAGATCGGTCTCCCGCTCCTGCTCCAGCATCCGGCGCAGTGGCCCGTCCGCGGCGGCGAGCTCGGCGTACGGGCCGCGCTGCACCGTCCGCCCGCCGTCGAGGACCACCACCTCGTCGACCGCGTCGAGTCCGCGCAGCCGGTGGGTGATGAGCACGGTGGTGCGGCCCTCGGTGGCGCGCATCAGGTCCTCGGTGAGGGCGTCGGCGGTGGCCAGGTCCAGGTGCTCGGCCGGCTCGTCGAGGACGAGGACCGGGAAGTCCGCGAGGAGCGCGCGGGCCAGCGCGAGCCGCTGCCGCTGGCCGCCGGAGAGCTTCGAACCGTGCTCGCCCACCAGGGTGTCGAGCCCCTCGGGCAGGCCGTCCACCCAGTCGAGGAGCCGCGCCCGGCGCAGCGCCTCCCGCAGCGCCCCGTCGTCCGCGTCCGGACGGGCGAGCCGCAGGTTCTCCCGTACGGAACTGTCGAAGAGGTGCGCGTCCTGCGCGCACAGTCCGACGAGGCGGCGCACGTCGTCGCCGTCGAGCTCCCAGGCGGGCACCCCGCCGAGCCGGTACGTGCCGCCCTCCATGTCAAGGAAGCGCAGCAGCACCTGGGCGAGGGTGGTCTTGCCGGAGCCGGAGGCGCCGACGACGGCGACCCGCCGCCCGGCCTCCAGGGTGAGCGCGAAACCGTCGAGCGCGGGCCGCTCCTGCCCGGCGTGACGGGCCGAGATTCCCGCCAGTTCCAGTGGGAACGGCCCGGCCGGGGGAGCGGCGGGCACCGCCGGCTCGTGTACGGGGACGGGCGCGTCCAGCACCTCGAAGACCCGCTCGGCGCTGTGCCGGACCCGCTGCCGGTACTGGACGGCCAGGGGGAGGCCGGTGACGGCCTCGAAGGCGGCGAGCGGGGTGAGCACGACGACCGCGAGGGCGACCCCGTCGAGCCGTCCGTCCCGGACGGCCTGCACGCCGACGAGGGCCGCGGCCACCACCGTCAGCCCGCAGACCACGGCCGAGAGCCCGGCGCCCAGCGCGGCGGCGGCGGACTGCCGGGACGCGATGGCGGTGAGGGTACGGTCGGCGGCCCGGGCCCGGCCGAGCCGGTCCGGGAGCGCCCCGGCCACGGTCAGCTCGGCGCAGCCGCGCAGCGGGTCGGCCACGGCGGTGGCGAGCACGCCGCGCGCCGGGGCGAGCCGCCGTTCGGCCCGGCGGGCCAGGGCGGCGCCCAGCGGCGGCACGGCCACGCCGGCGACGAGGAGTCCCACCGCGAGGACGGCGCCCGCCTCGGGCAGCATCCAGGCGGTGAAGCCGACCGAGCCGAGGCCCACGAGGAGGGCGGCCCCGGCCGGGAGCAGCCAGCGGAGCCAGTAGTCCTGGAGGGCGTCGACGTCGTGGACGAGGCGGGCGAGCAGGTCGCCGCGGCGGGTGGTCCGCAGCCCGGCAGGGGCGATCCGCTCCAGTCGCTCGTAGACGGAGACGCGGAGTCCGGCGAGCATCCGCAGCACGGCGTCGTGCGAGACGAGCCGCTCGGCGTACCGGAAGACGGCCCGCCCGATGCCGAAGGCCCGGGTGGCGGTGACGGCGACCATCAGGTGCAGCACGGGGGGCTGCTCCGAGGCGCGCGAGATGAGCCAGCCGGAGACCGCCATGAGCCCCACGGCCGACCCGAGCGCCAGGCTCCCGAGCAGCAGCGCGAGCCCCATCCGGCCCCGCAGCTCCCCGGCCATCTCCCGCACCCTGGCGAGCACACCGCGGCCGGACGCGGGCACGGCCACGGGCCCGGACGCGGGCATGAGCGCGGGCCCGGACGCAGACATGAGCGCGGGCCCGGGCACAGGCACAGGCACAGGCATGGGCGCAGAAGCGGCCGTGGTCACAGAAGCGGCCGTGGTCGCGGCGACGGCGGCGTCCGCCGGACCGCCGGAGCCCTCCGGCACGTCCGCCGCCGGGTCCGCTGCCCCGATCGTCACCACCCGGTCGGCCACGGCGAGCAGCGCCGGCCGGTGCACGACCAGCAGCACGGTCCGCCCCTCGGCGAGCCGCCGCACCGCGTCGACGATGCCCGCCTCCGTCTCGCCGTCCAGCGCCGCCGTCGGCTCGTCGAGCAGCAGCAGCGGCCGGTCGGCGAGGAAGGCGCGGGCGAGTGCGAGCCGCTGCCGCTGCCCGGCCGAGAGCCCGGCCCCGTCCTCGCCGAGCACGGTCCCGGCCCCGTCGGGCAGCCCGTCCACGAAGGAGTCGGCCCCCGCGTCCCGCAGCGCCGCCCGCACCTCAGCGTCGCTCGCCTCCGGCCGCGCGAGCCGCACGTTCTCGGCGATGCTCCCGGCGAAGAGGTACGGCCGCTGCGGCACCCACGCGATCCGCGCCCGCCACGCCTCCGGGTCCAGCTCCGCCAGGTCCACGCCCCCGACCCGTACGGCTCCGCCCGCCTCCGGCTCCGTGAAGCCGAGGACGACGTCGAGCAGGGTCGACTTCCCGGCGCCGCTCGGCCCGACGAGGGCCACCGTCTCCCCCGGTTCGACGGTGAGGCTCGCGGAGGAGAGCGAGGGCTCGGCGCGTCCCGGGTGGCGGACCGTCACCCGGTCCAGCTCCAGCCGCGCGTCGGCCGGCACCGGCCGGGTGCCGCCGCCGCGCACCGGGGTCTCCAGCACCTCGAAGATCTCCTCGGCCGCCGCCAGCCCCTCCGCCGCCGCGTGGAACTGCGCGCCGACCTGCCGCAGCGGCAGGTACGCCTCGGGGGCGAGGACGAGGATGACGAGCCCGGTGTAGAGGTCGAGGGTGCCGTGGACGAGCCGCATGCCGATGGTGACGGCGACCAGCGCCACCGACAGCGTGGAGAGCAGTTCCAGCGCGAAGGACGAGAGGAAGGCGATCCGCAGGGTGCGCATGGTCGCCCGCCGGTAGTCCCCGGTGATGGCGCGGATCGAGGCGGCCTGGGCCTTGGCACGGCCGAAGACCTTGAGGGTGGGCAGTCCGGCGACGACGTCGAGGAAGTGGCCGGAGAGCCGGGAGAGCAGCTTCCACTGCCGGTCCATCCGGGCCTGGGTGTACCAGCCGATCAGGATCATGAAGACCGGGATCAGCGGCAGGGTGACGACGATGATCGCGGCCGAGACCCAGTCCTCGGTGACGATCCGCGCGAGGACCGCGAGCGGGACGACGACGGCCAGGCCGAGCTGGGGCAGGTAGCGGGCGAAGTAGTCGTCGAGCGCGTCGACGCCCCGGGTGGCGAGCGCGACGAGCGAACCGGTGCGCTGTCCGCCGAGCCAGCCGGGTCCGAGCGCGGTGGCCCGTTCCAGGAGCCGGCCCCGCAGTTCGGACTTGACCGAGGCGCTCGCCCGGTGGGCGGCCAGTTCCGTCAGCCAGGAGACGAGGCCCCGGCCCGCCGCGACCCCGGCGAGCAGCAGCAGGGGAGTGGTGAGGGCGGAGACCGACAGGCCCTGCTGGAAGGCCCCCACCACGATCTCGGCGATGAGCATCGCCTGGGCGATGACCAGCGCCGCCCCGGCCAGGCCGAGCACGACGGCCGCGACGAGGAAGAAGCGGGTCGCCCTTGCGTACCGGAGCAGACGCGGGTCGATCGGTTTCACGTGAAACATGCCCCTCTGGGAGAAAGCGCCCGGGGCATCGGTTTCACGTGAAACATGCCCCCTGGAGGAATGCCGTCCGGACCCTCGCGGGCCCGGACGACGACGGCCCTGGCAGGTGCCGGCACCCGCCCTAGTGGGCGTCGGCGATGTGCTGGGTGCCGATCCGCTTGCGGAAGACCCAGTAGGTCCACCCCTGGTAGAGCAGGACCAGCGGCGTGGCGATGGCCGCGCACCAGGTCATGATCTTGAGCGTGTACGGGCTCGACGAGGCGTTCGTCACCGTCAGGCTCCACGCGGGGTCGAGCGAGGACGGCATGACGTTCGGGAAGAGCGCCAGGAACAGCATCGCGACCGCGGCGGCGATCGTCACTCCCGAGAGCGCGAAGGACCAGCCCTCGCGCCCCGCCTTGATGGCGCCGATCGCGGCGACCAGCGACACAGCGGCGATCAGCATCGCCGCGAGGCTCCAGCCGTCGCCCGTGTCGATCTGGGTCCAGATCAGGAAAGCGAGCGCGAGCACCGCCGTGACCAGGCCCAGCTTCATCGCGAGCGCCCGGGCGCGGGCCCGGATGTCGCCGACCGTCTTGAGCGCCGCGAAGACGGTGCCGTGGAAGGTGAAGAGGGTGAGCGTGACCAGTCCGCCGAGGAGCGCGTACGGGTTGAGCAGGTCCCAGAAGTTGCCGACGTACTCCATGTCCCGGTCGATCTTCACGCCCCGGACGATGTTGCCGAAGGCGACGCCCCACAGGAACGCGGGGATCAGCGAGGTCCAGAAGATCGCCTCCTCCCAGTTGCGCTGCCAGTTCTCCTCGGGCCGCTTGGCCCGGTACTCGAAGGCGACGCCGCGGACGATGAGGCAGACCAGGATGATCAGCAGGGGCAGGTAGAAGCCGGAGAAGAGGGTCGCGTACCACTCGGGGAAGGCGGCGAAGGTCGCGCCGCCCGCGGTCAGCAGCCACACCTCGTTGCCGTCCCAGACGGGTCCGATGGTGTTGATGAGGACCCGCTTCTCGGGACGGTCCCGGGCGAGCAGTTTGGTGAGGACGCCGACCCCGAAGTCGAAGCCCTCCAGGAAGAAGTAGCCGGTCCAGAGGACGGCGATGAGTACGAACCAGACGTCGTGGAGTTCCATGCCTCGATCTCCTGAGCCTCAGTACGAGAAGGCCATGGGCCGGTCGGGGTCACGGGTGTCCCCGCCGATCTTGGTGGGCGGGTTGAGGTCGTCCTCGGTGAGCTCGGGCGGGCCGGCCTTCACGTACTTCACGAGGAGCTTGACCTCGATGACGGCGAGGATCGCGTAGAGGGTGGTGAAGACGATCATCGAGGTGAGCACCTCGCCCTGCGAGACGCCGGGGGAGACGGCCGCGCTGGTGCGCATCACGCCGTAGACGACCCAGGGCTGACGGCCCATCTCGGTGAAGATCCAGCCCCACGAGTTGGCGATCAGCGGGAAGAGCATGGTCCAGAGGGCCACGATCCAGTACCACTTGCCGAGCTTCGGGCTGAGGGCCTTGTTCTTGAAGAGGACGAGGTTCGGCACTTCGTCCTCACCGGTCCTCAGTCCGGGGGCGATCAGGAACTTCTTGCGCGTCAGCCAGAGCCCGAGGACGCCGATCGCGAGCGAGGCCATGCCGAAGCCGATCATCCAGCGGAAGCCCCAGTAGGCGACCGGGATGTTGGGCCGGTAGTCGCCGGGGCCGTACTTCTCCTGCTCGGCCTTGTTGACGTCGTTGATGCCGGGGACGTACGAGTGGAAGTCGCCGTTGGCGAGGTAGGACAGTATCCCGGGGATCTCGATGGCGACCTCGTTGTGGCCCTTGTCCACGTCGCCGATGGCGAAGATCGAGAAGGGCGCGGGCGCCTCGCCGTCCCACAGCGCCTCGGCGGCGGCCATCTTCATCGGCTGCTGCTTGAACATGACCTTGCCGAGCATGTCGCCGCTGATGGCCGTGCCGAGGCCCGCGATGATCAGCGTGATCAGGCCGAGCCGCAGCGAGGTCCGCATCACCGCGACGTGCCGCTTGCGCATCAGGTGGAAGGCGGAGATGCCGACCATGAAGGCGCCGCCGACGAGGAAGGCCGCCGTCATGGTGTGGAAGAACTGGGTGAGCGCGGTGTTCTGGGTGAGCACCGCCCAGAAGTCGGTGAGCTCGGCGCGGGCGCCCTGGCCCCGGTCCTCGTTGATGCGGTAGCCGACCGGGTGCTGCATCCAGGAGTTGGCGGCCAGGATGAAGTACGCGGAGAGGATGGTGCCGATCGAGACCATCCAGATGCAGGCGAGGTGGATCTTCTTCGGCAGCTTGTCCCAGCCGAAGATCCACAGGCCGATGAAGGTGGACTCGAAGAAGAAGGCGATGAGCGCCTCGAAGGCGAGCGGGGCGCCGAAGATGTCGCCGACGAAGCGGGAGTAGTCCGACCAGTTCATGCCGAACTGGAACTCCTGCACGATGCCGGTGACGACACCCATGGCGATGTTGATGAGGAAGAGCTTCCCCCAGAACTTCGTCGCCCTGAGGTACTTCTCCTTCCCGCTACGGACCCAGGCGGTCTGAAGCCCTGCGGTGAGGGCGGCGAGGGAGATCGTCAGCGGGACGAAGAGGAAGTGGTAGACGGTGGTGATGCCGAACTGCCAGCGCGCCAGTGTCTCCGGCGCCAAAGCGAGGTCCACGTCGTTTTCTCCTTACATCGCCGTGGTCACATCGGCAGTCTGCCCCTTTAATCCCCCCTGTTAAGGGACAAACGGGACACGCTTGTGAACGCGTTCACATTCACAAGCATTATGACTCATACGAAATCCGTACTGCAGAGGGGGGGCCTGTCGGGGAGGTCACACCTTCCCGAGGACTTCAACATATTGTTGAATTCGGCCCATGAGCCTTCGGATACGCCTCACCTGGCCGGCCGGACACACCACGGCCACCCTCGACGAGACCCCCACGAGCACCGCGCTCCTGGGGGCCCTGCCGATCGTCTCCACCGCCCGCACCTGGGGCGAGGAGGTCTACTTCGACACCCCGGTCTCCGTCCCCCGCGAGGACGGGGCGCGCCAGGTCGTCGCGCCCGGCACCGTCGCCTTCTGGACCGACGGCGACGCCCTCGCCCTCCCCTACGGACCGACCCCGGTCTCCCGGGGCGAGGAGTGCCGGCTGGCGAGCCCGTGCAACCTGCTGGGCGCGCTCGACGGCGACCCGAGGATCCTGGCCACCGTCCGCGACGGCGACCCGATCCGCGTGGAACTCGCCTGAGGGACGCGCCCCCGACCAGGGAGGCACGCCCCGAAGCAGATACGGGTGCGTCCCCGAGGCCGGTGGGGGTGCGCCCCCGAAACCGCCGGGTACGCCCCCGAGCCGTCAGGCGCCCTGGCGGAAGCCCTCCGCCACCTTCAGGAACAGGTCGTTCGCCTCGGTCTCGCCGATCGTGACGCGCACGCCCTCCCCCGCGAACGGCCGCACCACCACGCCGTGCCGCTCGCACTCCGCCGCGAACTCCACGGTCCGCTCGCCGAGCCGCAGCCAGACGAAGTTCGCCTGGGCGTCCGGGACGGTCCACCCCTGGGCCACGAGCCCCGCGTGGACCCGCTCCCGCTCCCCCACCAGCGAGCCGACGCGCCCGAGCAGCTCGTCCTCGGCGCGCAGCGAGGCCACCGCAGCGTCCTGCGCCACCTGGCTCACGCCGAACGGCACCGCCGTCTTGCGCAGCGCCGCCGCCACCGGCTCGTGGGCGATCGCGAAGCCGACCCGCAGCCCCGCCAGGCCGTACGCCTTGGAGAAGGTGCGGAGCACCGCCACGTTCGGCCGGTCGCGGTAGAGCTCGACGCCGTCCGGGATGTCGGTGTCGCGGACGAACTCCTTGTACGCCTCGTCGATCACGACCAGGACGTCGGAGGGCACCCGGTCCAGGAAGCGCTCCAGCTCGGCCCTGCGCACCGCGGTGCCCGTGGGGTTATTGGGGTTGCAGACGAAGATCAGCCGGGTCCGGTCGGTGATCGCCTCCGCCATCGCGTCGAGGTCGTGGACCTCGTCCTCGGTCAGCGGCACCTGCACCGAGGTGGCCCCGCTGATCTGGGTGATGATCGGGTACGCCTCGAAGGAGCGCCAGGCGTAGATCACCTCGTCGCCGGGGCCCGAGGTCGCCTGGAGCAGTGACTGGGCGACGCCGACCGAGCCGGTGCCGGTGGCGATGTGGGAGACCGGGACGCCGAAGCGGTCGGCCAGCTCCTGCGACAGCTCCGTGCAGGCCATGTCGGGGTAGCGGTTGAAGTTCGCGGCGGCGGCCAGCGCGCGCTCCATCACGCCCGGGAGCGGCGGGTAGGGGTTCTCGTTCGAGGACAGCTTGAAGGCGACGGGGCCGCCCGCGGCCGCCGGCTTGCCCGGCTTGTAGGTGGGGACGCCGTCCAGCTCGGCGCGCAGCTTCGGGGTGGACTCGCTCGTCCCGCTGGTCTCGCTCACAGGGTGGCCTCCTCGACCGTCCGTACCGCCAATGCTCCTCACTTTAAGAGGATTCCCGGCCGCTGCGAACGGGCTGTGGACAACAGCCCTGCAACGCTGTGGAAAGCCACCTTCCGCACCCCTTCCCGGACCGCCTCCCCGGCCTCCTCCCGACGCCGTCAGGGACCCCTCCCGGCGCCACCCCGGCTTCCCCTCCCGGATCCTCCCCGCCGTCTCCCTCCAGACCTCGCCCCGGCCCCTCTCGAGCCCCTCTCTCAAGCCCCTCTCGGACCCTTCCCAGCCCCTTCCCAGCCCCTTCCCGTCTCCCTCCCGCAGGACGAGGGGGCGCGCGCCTGGGTGGCGCGCGCCGGTGGCGAGCGCCGTGGCGCGCATCCCCCGTAGTGGTGAGTTGAGACCTCTTCGAGACCTCGTCCCCACGCCAGGCCCATCCCGCCCCGGAACCACAAGTCACATGCGAAAGCCCACAACTACCTTGGATTTCACCACTCTTGAGGCTTCTCGATCATGCAGAAACGTGCCTGTCAATGCCCGCATATGCGGCCGTCTCACCCACCCCCCGTCGCCCTACTATCGGCACGCCATGACAGCAGCAGGGAAGCACCAGGTGAGCCGGGCACAGACCCGGGGAAGCCGGCAGGGCCGGGCGGGCATCCGGGACGTGGCCGCCGCCGCCGGGGTCTCCATCACGACTGTCTCCGACGCGCTCAACGGCAAGGGACGACTCCCGGACGCCACCCGCCGACACGTTCGCGAGGTCGCCGACCGGCTGGGCTACCGGCCCTCCGCGGCCGCGCGCACGCTCCGCACCGGCAAGTCGGGACTCATCGGCCTGACCGTGACCACGTACGGGGATGAACCTTTCACCTTCACGGAGTTCGCCTACTTCGCGGAGATGGCCAGGGCCGCAACCTCGGCCGCGCTCGCCCGCGGCTACGCCCTCGTCATCCTTCCCGCGACCTCACGCCATGACGTCTGGTCGAACGTCGCCCTCGACGGCACCGTCGTCATCGACCCCTCCGACCACGACCCCGTCGTCACCGAGCTCGTCCGCCAGGGCCTCCCCGTCGTCTCGGACGGCCGCCCGGCGGGGACGCTCCCGGTGACCGCCTGGGTCGACAACGACCACGAGGCGGCCGTACTCGACCTCCTCGACCACCTCGCCGACGCCGGCGCACGCCGCATCGGCCTGCTCACCGGCACCACCACCGACACCTACACCCGCCTGTCCACCACCGCGTACCTCAACTGGTGCGAGCGGGTCGGGCAGGACCCCGTCTACGAGGCCTATCCGGCGCACGACCCGTGCGCGGGCGCCGTCGCGGCCGACCGGCTGCTCGCCCGCCCCGACCGTCCCGACGCCGTCTACGGCCTCTTCGATCCCAACGGCACCGATCTCCTGGCCGCCGCCCGCCGTTACGGCCTGCGCGTACCGGACGACCTGCTGATCGTGTGCTGCAGCGAGTCCACCGTCTACGCCGCGACCGAACCGCCCATCACCACGCTCTCGCTCAAACCGCGCCGCATCGGCACCGCCGTCGTCCAGCTGCTCATCGACGCCATCGAGGGAGTCGAAGGCGACGGTCCCGTCGAGCAGGTGATACCGACCGAACTCATCGTCCGCACCTCCTCGCAGCGCCGCTCGCCGCGGACGACCGTCAGCCCGCCGCGCTCGCCCGCGAAGGACTGAGCGCACCCCGACCACGACCGAGGACCACCGGAACACCCCCGGAGACCGCCGGGAGCCACCGGCGTCCACCGCCGTCCACCGACCGACGACCGACGACCGACGACCGACCGACGAACGACGAACGACCCACCGAACGGCCGGAAGAACGAACGCCGTCCCCGCCCCTGCCCGTGGGCGGGAACGGCGAAACCGGCCGTCCCACCGGGCTCCACCCTGGACTGGACCTTCTCAATTCGGGCGAAACAACCGGTGAACCCGGAGCGAACCCGGATTCACCACCCCTGGTGCGTCACACAGGCGGACCCTCATTCCTATGATGGGCGCACGACACCGCGGACCACCCCGACCAGGCCGGTCCGCGATGTGAAGGGCATCGCGACGGTGGTGGAGGGGTCGATGACTCAGGGGGCCGGTCAGGATCCCGTGGAGCGCACGGCGACATTGCGTGACTTCCGCGTACCGCCGTACGCCCGCGTGCCCGTGCAGGGCCACGCGGCCGAGGCGCCCGCCGCGCCCCCCGCACCCTCCGATCCCACCCTCCACCTGGGCACCCGCCCGGCCGCGTTCCCGGAGCCCTCGCCCCGCCCCGCGCCCGCCGCGCCGCCCGCCGCCGTGCCTCCGGCCCCCGCCGCGGCCCCGCTCGCCCCCGCGCAGCCCCCCGCCGCCCCGCTCGCTTCGGCCCCCCAGGCCGGCGACGGCCATCCCGGGAACGCCCATCCCGGCGACGGGCATCCGGGGAACGGCCACCCCGCCGACTTCCCCGAGGGCTACACCCCGACCGAGCGCGACCTCCCGGTCATCCAGCGCGGCGACACCCTCCAGGTCCCCGTCGCCCCGGCCGCCGCACCGGCGCCCGTGCCCGCCGGCGACGGCCCGGGCCCGCTGTACGTCGTCGGCGACGTCCACGGCTACCTCGACGAACTCGTCGCCGCCCTGCGCGCCCAGGGCCTCGTCGACGAGAACGGCGGCTGGGCCGCGGGCAACGCCCGGCTGTGGTTCCTCGGCGACTTCACCGACCGGGGCCCCGACGGCATCGGCGTCATCGACCTCGTCATGCGCCTCTCCGCCGAGGCCGCCGCCGCGGGCGGCTACTGCAAGGCCCTTATGGGCAACCACGAGCTGCTCCTCATCGGCGCCAAACGCTTCGGTGACACCCCGGTCAACTCCGGTGCCGGCACCGCCACCTTCCAGGCCGCCTGGCTGCTCAACGGGGGCCAGAAGCACGACATGGACCGCCTCCAGGACGTCCACCTCCAGTGGATGTCCCGGCTCGACGCCGTCGTCCACGAGGACGGCCACCTGCTGCTGCACTCCGACACCACCGCGTACCTGGAGTACGGCGAGACCATCGAGGACGTCAACGACACGGTCCACGAGATCCTCACGCGCAACGACGCCGACGAGGTCTGGGACCTCTTCCGGAAGTTCACCAAGCGCTTCGCCTTCCGCGACGAGGGCGGCCCGCAGGCCGTCCAGGAGCTGCTCGGCACCTACGGCGGTTCGCGGATCGTGCACGGCCACAGCCCGATCCCGTACCTCCTCGGCCAGGTCGGCACGGAGGACGGCGAGGAGGACCCCCGCCCGGTCGTCGACGGCCCGCACGTCTACGCCGACGGGCTCGCCATCGCCATGGACGGCGGCGTCACCATGGCCGGAAAGCTCCTGGTGGTCCGGCTCCCCCTGGAGGGCTGAGCCTCACCCTGCGCATCCGGGACGGGCGATTTCAGGAAACCCTCTGTCACGGTGCCCGGTCACGGCCCTACCATCGGTGCTCCATCCTTAGCAGGCTCTCCTCCGCTTCCGCCCGGACCGCCGTTCTCCACGGCAGGCCCGGGCCCACCGAGCATCGGGGGATGCACATGAACGTGGCTCCGCACCTGCTGACCGAGGACCGCTCCGAGTACGAGCGCATCCTCGACGAGGCACTGCGCACCGCACAGGAACGGCCGGAACTCGACGGAGCCGGTACGCGGCTGACGCCCGCCCAGCTCCGCGCGATGGCGCTGAACGCGACCACGCTGATCACCACGGCCGCGGCGGGCGAGTACGAGCACTTCGTCAAGGTCCGCGAGGCGCACCGCGCCGCCTCCAACCGTCCCAGGACCCAGGCCCCCGACGAGTCCCCCGGCGCCGCCGCGGTCCTCACCACCCTCGTCCCGGTCCTCGCCGGCACGGCCGCCGTGATCTTCCTGCTGGTCGGCGCGGTGATCCGGCTGGTCGCGCCGGGCGCCGCCCTCGGCACCGCCATGCTCACCGCCGGACTGGTCTTCGGCGCCCTCGCCGCCGCCGGTCTGCTCTGCGCCGGCGCCGGCCTGCTCCTCACGGCCCTCCGCAACAGCCCCGCCGAGACCGGCGCCCCCGACGACGAACTCGTCCGGGCCCGCGCCGCCTGGGGCCACGCCCTCCTGGAGCGCGGCCTCATCCCCTTCCTCCACGCCGCCCTCGCCGCCACCACCGACCCGCCGCCCCGGGAGCGCTGACGCCCCCGGGCGCGCCCCGGCCCGCGATCCCCCCGTGGACCGCGGGCCGGGGCGCGTCGCGTGCGGTCGGTCCTACTCGGCCAGCGGCAGGTAGACCCGGTTGCCGGAGGCGGCGAACTCCGCCGACTTCTCGGCCATGCCGGCCTCGATCTCCTCCTTCTTCAGGTCACCGCCGTGCTCGCGGCGGATGTCCTGGGAGATCTTCATCGAGCAGAACTTCGGGCCGCACATCGAGCAGAAGTGGGCGGTCTTCGCGGGCTCGGCGGGCAGCGTCTCGTCGTGGAACTCCCGGGCGGTGTCCGGGTCGAGGGCCAGGTTGAACTGGTCCTCCCAGCGGAACTCGAAGCGCGCGTCGGAGAGCGCGTCGTCCCACTCCTGCGCGCCCGGATGCCCCTTGGCGAGGTCCGCCGCGTGTGCCGCGATCTTGTACGTGATGACGCCGGTCTTCACGTCGTCGCGGTTCGGCAGGCCCAGGTGCTCCTTGGGCGTGACGTAGCAGAGCATCGCGGTGCCCCACCAGGCGATCATCGCCGCGCCGATGCCGGAGGTGATGTGGTCGTACGCGGGCGCGACGTCCGTGGTCAGCGGGCCGAGCGTGTAGAACGGCGCCTCCTCGCAGATCTCCTGCTGGAGGTCGATGTTCTCCTTGATCTTGTGCATCGGGACGTGCCCCGGGCCCTCGATCATGGTCTGCACGTGGTGCCGCTTGGCGATCGTGTTGAGCTCGCCGAGGGTACGCAGCTCCGCGAACTGGGCGTCGTCGTTGGCGTCCGCGATCGAGCCGGGCCGCAGACCGTCGCCGAGCGAGTAGGTGACGTCGTACGCCGCGAGGATCTCGCAGAGCTCCTCGAAGTTCGTGTAGAGGAAGTTCTCCTTGTGGTGCGCGAGGCACCAGGCCGCCATGATCGAGCCGCCGCGCGAGACGATGCCGGTCTTGCGGCGCGCGGTGAGCGGCACGTACGGCAGGAGCACGCCGGCGTGCACGGTCATGTAGTCCACGCCCTGCTCGGCCTGCTCGATGACCGTGTCCTTGTAGATCTCCCAGGTCAGGTCCTCGGCCCGGCCGTCGACCTTCTCCAGGGCCTGGTAGAGCGGCACGGTGCCGATGGGCACGGGGGAGTTGCGCAGCACCCACTCGCGGGTGGTGTGGATGTTGCGGCCGGTGGACAGGTCCATGACCGTGTCGGCGCCCCAGCGGGTCGCCCACGTCATCTTCTCCACCTCCTCCTCGATGGAGGAGGTGACGGCGGAGTTGCCGATGTTGGCGTTGACCTTCACCAGGAACCGCTTGCCGATGATCATCGGCTCGATCTCCGGGTGGTTGACGTTGGCCGGCAGCACCGCGCGGCCCGCCGCGATCTCCTCGCGGACGACCTCGGGGGAGACGTTCTCCCGGATCGCCACGTACTCCATCTCCGGGGTGACCTCGCCCCGGCGGGCGTACGCGAGCTGGGTCACGGCCTGCCCGGGGCGGCCCCGGCGGGGCAGTCGCGGCCGGCCGGGGAAGACCGCGTCGAGGTTCTTGAGCCCGCCGCCGCGCGGCGAGGTGTGCTTGATGCCGTCGTCCTCGGGGCGGACCGGGCGGCCCGCGTACTCCTCGGTGTCGCCGCGCGCGATGATCCAGTTCTCGCGGAGCGGGGCCAGGCCCCGGCGCACGTCGGTGTCGACGGAGGGGTCGGTGTACGGGCCGGACGTGTCGTACAGCGTCACGTCCTTGCCGTTGGTGAGGTGTACCTGACGGACCGGCACCCGGAGGTCGGGGCGGGAGCCCTCGACGTACCCCTTGTGCCAGCCCGGCGTGCGCGCGCCGTTCGAGTCGTTCTGGTCGTTCTGGTCGGAGGCAGGCGTGCGTGCGTCCTGAATGGTCATGAGACCGAATCTCCCTACGCCGGCATTACCCGGTAACAGGTTCGGCGGTCGGCGCAGCCTCCCCTCGTACGTACGTCAGTCAGTACGCGCGTACGGTGATCAGCGCCCTCTCAGCCCGGTGCTCCGAGCTCCCGCGTGTGCAAAGGTGCCACCACGCTAGCGCCCTCCCGGCCGTGCTGAACAGTGGGCCCCCGCCGTTCTTGCGATGATCGGGCGGTGACTTCCTCGCAGCAGACCCCCGATCCGCACGGCCACTCCCACGGCCACGGCACCGGCGACGGCGCTGGTCACGGCCACGACCACGGCCCGAGCCAGGGCTCCGGAAACGGGTCCGGGCACGGGCCGGGACACGACTCCGGACACGGGTCCGGACACGGGCACAGCCACGGCCACGGGCCCGCCGCGCCCGTCTCCCGGCACCTGCGCAGGGTCATCGCCGCGATCCTCATCCCCTTCGCCACCGCCGTGGTGGTCGGTCTCGTGGTGCTCTGGCCCGGCGGCAGCCCGCCGCACGAACGGACCGGCGTCGGCTTCGACCGGCAGACCCAGCAGGGCCGGGTGGTGGCGGTCGAGCAGGTGGACTGCCGGGACGTGAACGCGGCGCAGGTGCCGCCCACCGGGGACACCTCCACCCCGCAGGGCCGCGAGGCGGTCGCCGGGCAGCAGGGGCAGTGCGAGAAGGCGACCATCGAGGTCACGAGCGGTCCGGACAAGGGCCGTACGTTCACCGAGATCGTGCAGCCGGACGCCCCGCGCCAACTGGAGGAGGGCACGCGGGTGGTGGTGGCCTACGCCCCCGACGCCCCGCACGACCTCCAGTACTCGGTGACCGACGTGAACCGCAAGGTGCCGATGGCGGTCCTCGCCGGCATCTTCGCGCTCGCGGTCGTCCTCGTCGGACGGCTGCGCGGCCTGATGGCGCTGGTCGCGCTGGCGGTGAGCTTCCTGGTGCTGACGCTCTTCATCCTGCCCGCGATCCTGGAGGGTTCGAACCCGCTGGTCGTGGCCGTGGTCGGATCGAGCGCCATCATGCTGCTCGCGCTCTACCTGTGCCACGGACTGTCGGCGCGCACCTCGGTCGCCGTGCTCGGCACGCTGATCTCGCTGCTGCTGATCGGCCTGCTCGGGTCGTTCTTCATCGGCTGGGCCTCGCTCAGCGGCAACACCGACGACTACACCGGGCTCATCCACGGTCTCTACCCGGAGATCGACATGTCCGGCCTGCTGCTCGCGGGTGTGATCATCGGTTCGCTCGGCGTCCTGGACGACGTGACCGTCACCCAGACCTCGGCGGTCTGGGAACTGCACCAGGCCGACCCGCGCATGGGTCCGCGCGCGCTCTACCGGGCCGGCATCCGGATCGGCCGCGACCACATCGCCTCGGTGGTCAACACCCTGGTCCTGGCCTACGCCGGTGCCGCGCTGCCGCTGCTGCTCCTCTTCACCATCGCGCAGAGCAGCATGGGGACGGTGGCCAACAGCGAGCTGGTGGCGGAGGAGATCGTCCGGACCCTGGTCGGTTCGATCGGCCTGGTCGCCTCGGTGCCGGTCACGACGGCGCTCGCGGCGCTGGTCGTGTCGGCGGACCGCCCGGCGAAGGAGGCCGGAGTCCGGACCCCGGGCCGTGGCGGACGGCGTCGCCGCGCGAAGTGACGCCGGGGGCGCTGGGCCGCAGGGGTGCGACCGGCGGGACGGAGTCGCAGGGGCGCGACCTGAGGGGTGGGGCCGGCGCGGGACGGACGCCGGTGAGGGACAGGTACGGGTGGGAGGCCGTACGTACGGAGCGGGACACCGGTCAGGCCGGGCCGGCGCTCTCCTCTGCGAGGATCCGGCCGAGCGCGGCCTCCAGGCTGTCCTCGAAGTCGCCCAGCGCCTGTTCCTGACCGAGCGGCACGAGCTTGTCCGTGCGGTCGAGGAAGGCGACGAGCGGCGGGGCGCTGGCGCGGAACAGCGCGCGGTCGCCGCCCACCTGGAGCCGGATGGAGACGTCCGACAGGCCCTCGGGGTCGGTCGGGGCGATGTGCACGTCCCCGTCGCCGCTCGGCCGGTTGATCCCGTCGAGCAGCAGCTCCCTGCCGAACGCCCAGGTCACCGGCGCGTCCCCGGGGAGGTGGAAGGTCATCCGCACCGCGTAGGGATCCCGGGTCTCGTATCGCAGTTCGACCGGGATCTTGAAGGAGAGCTCCTCCGAGACGAGGAAGCTCATCAGGACCTCGGCCTGAACCGACTCTCGCATCATGTACCCCGCAGTAGATGGAGCAGTTGTGTAAACACAGCTGCTGAAAGCTGTGACCGAAACGGCCAGGAATGATCCCCCGTGGCCCTCTTGACGCAATCGTGCTGTACGCGCTAGCGGATCACAAGGAGTGATTTTTCAGATACTGATAGAGAAGGAGAGCGAGCCGAAGAGCTTTCCGATCTCTGTACGTAGCCGCTCGACTGCTGGGAGCAACCGTTCTTCCTGGTGGAGAGGGAGGGAAATTGCCAGTGTGGCGGCTACGGGGCCCACCGTGAGGGGGATGGCGGCGCAGACCGTGCCGAGCGCATATTCCTGACGTTCCACCAGGGGCTCCATTCGCTCCAAACCGCCCAAACGCTCCAAAAGCATCCGCCGGTTACGCACCGTGTACGGAGTGATGGCTTCCACCGGGTGGCGGGAGAGGTGGTCTTGACGGGAGCTCAGATCCAGTTGGCCGAGCAGACATTGGCCGATCGCGTGGGCGTGGCCCGTCTCGCGGAAATCGGCCCATTCCTCCACCGCCGGGGAGCTGGAGGTGTCCGCGACGGAGAGGAGTTCGATCTCGCCCTCGCGGTAGATCGCGAAGTAGACCGGCACACCGACCTCGTCCCGCCAGTGGGCGAGGGAGTCCTCGATCTTGGTGCGACGATTCTGCACAGCCCCGCCACCGGCGAGCCGGGCGACCGCCTCGCCCAGATAGAACGCACCCTTGTCGCGGAGCAGATAGCCCTCGTGCGTCAGGGTGCGGAGAAGGTGGTACGTCGTGGGCAGCGGAAGGCCCGTCTCCCGGGCGAGCTGCTTGGCGGGGGCACCGTCCGCGTGGGAGGCCACGGCCTCCAGAAGTCTCAGCGCCCGCTGCACCGAGCCGATCAGGGTCGGCGCAGCTGTCTGCGGAACCGTGGCCAAAGGTCACCCCCAGGCGTGACGACGGACGCACTGCATCCGTTCGCGGGGGCCGCCCCCGCGTACCCGCCGGGCCTGGAACACCGATGGGGTCCGATGGACGGACCCCTCAGGGACGAGCGGGAAACCGCTGGTCTGCCGGAGATCTACGCCCGTAGTCCCCGACTCGGCGGAGATCTGCCACTCTAGTGGCTCGTCCTCGCCCCCCACCCTGTTTCGACCAGCGCGTTCCCCCTGCCGGGCTAACGCCCGGCCGCGGCTTCGTACCGCTGAGTAGACGGCGCTACCAGTCGCGCCCCGACTTCGCCGAGGAACCGAACTTCCGCACGACGTAGATGAGTCCGGCGACGAGCGCCACGAACAGCAGGATCTTGAACAGCAGTCCGACCACGAAGGTGAGGACGCTGGTGATGGCCCCGCCGAAGACGAGCAGCACCAGTGCGGGTATCGCGACCCACTTCACCCACCACGGCAGTCCCGCGAGAATCTCCTGTACGGCCATGGTTCTCTCCCTCGCCTCGGCGCCCCGTCCGGAACCCTTCGTCCCGGACACCTCCAGGCTAGGCGCGGGACCCGCGTCACCGGGGCCTCCGGGGCCCCGGCTCTCCCCTGATCCGCCCCCTAGGGGAACCGGGGATCCCGGACCGCGAGGACTCGGGGTCCGGGGGCCGGTACCGGTACCGGTACCGGGCCTGCGCGATCACGCACCGGGCTCACGGCTCGGGTTCACGCCTCCGGCGGCGAGAAGACCACCAGGACCCGCAGGTCCTCGCTGATGTGGTGGAAGCGGTGCGGCTCCCCGGCCGGCACGTAGACCACGCTGCCGCGCGCGACCTGCGTGGTCTCGTCCCCGACGGTGATCGCGGCCCGGCCCGACACCACGAAGTACACCTCGTCCTGCCCGTGCGGCGACTGCGGGTCCAGTGCGCCCGCGTCGAGCGCGTACAAGCCCACCGACATGTTCCGTTCGCGCAGGAACTGGAGGTACGCCCCCTGGTTGGCGAGGCGCTCGGCCTCGAGTTCGTCCAGCCGGAATGCCTTCACTGCCGTTCGCCCCTGCCCTTTGCCCGATCGTCTCTGCCACGATCAGACACATGAAGAATTTCGTAGTCAAGACGCTCGTCAACGCGGGCGCCCTGGGAGCCGCCATCTGGTGGTTCCCAGGCATCACGCTGACCGGTGACGACGTGAGCACGGGCAAGGCGATCGGCACCCTGCTGCTCGTCGCCCTCGTCTTCGGCCTCGTCAACTTCCTGGTCAAGCCGATCGTGAAGCTGCTGACGCTGCCCCTCTTCATCCTGACCCTCGGCCTGATCACCCTGGTGGTCAACGCCCTGATGCTGCTGCTCACCTCGTGGCTGGCCGGCCAGTTCGACCTCAGCTTCCACGTGGACGGCTTCTGGACGGCCGTGGGCGGCGGCCTGGTCATCTCCGTCGTCTCCTGGGCGCTCAACGTGCTCCTCCCGGACGGCGACTGACCCGATCGCCATGACCTACCGCGTCTGCTTCGTCTGCACCGGCAACATCTGCCGCTCCCCGATGGCCGAGCACGTCTTCCGCGCGCGCGTGGAGGAGGCAGGCCTCGGCGGAGCGGTCGAGGTGGACAGCGCGGGCACGGGCGGGTGGCACGAGGGCGACGGTGCCGATCCGCGCACCGTCGCCGTCCTGGAGGAGCACGGCTACTCCTCCGGTCACACCGCCCGGCAGTTCCGCGCCTCCTGGTTCCCCGCCCTCGACCTGGTGGTCGCGCTCGACGAGGGCCACCTCCACGACCTCCGCCGCCTCGCCCGCACTCCCGACGAGGCGGCGAAGGTCCGGCTGCTCCGCTCGTACGACCCCGCCGCCGGGGACGCGCTCGACGTCCCCGACCCGTATTACGGCGGGTCCGCGGGCTTCGAGGAGTGCCTGGAGATGGTCGAGGCCGCGAGCGGGGGACTCCTCGACGCGATCCGGACCGCACTTCGGGGGAACGAACCGATGGAAAGGACCCCGTAACCCGTGAGCCCTCAGGAACAGCGCCACCCCGGCGACGACCCCGGCACCGTCTCCGGCAGCACCCCCGGCACCGCTCCCGGTGCCGCCTCCGACGGTCCCGGTCCCGGTGACGGGACGCTCGCCGTCCGGGCCGGGCTGCCCGACCCCGTGAAGCACGAACCGACCCTCCCGGGGCCCGTGTTCGCCGCCCACTTCCACCTGCCCGGCGACCCCACGGGCCCGTACACCTACGGCCGCGACGAGAACCCGACCTGGACCCACCTGGAACGGGCCCTCGGCACCCTGGAGGCGCCCGGGGAGCCCGGCGTCGAGACAGTCGTCTTCGCCTCAGGCATGGCCGCCGTCTCCGCCGTCCTCCTCTCCCAGCTGTCCGCCGGCGACGCCGTCGTCCTGCCGACCGACGGCTACCAGGCCCTGCCGCTGCTCCACGAGCAGCTGCGCGCGTACGGCATCGAGGTGCGCACCGCTCCGACCGGCGGCGACGCCCAGCTCGCCGTGCTCGAAGGCGCCAGGCTGCTGTGGATCGAGACCCCGTCCAACCCCGGGCTCGACGTCTGCGACATCCGCCGGATGGTCGCCGAGGCGCACGCCGCCGGGGTGCTCGTCGCCGTCGACAACACCCTCGCCACCCCGCTCGGCCAGCGCCCGCTGGAACTGGGTGCGGACTTCTCGGTCGCCAGCGACACCAAAGGCATGACCGGCCACGGCGACGTGCTGCTCGGCCACGTCGCCTGCCGCGACCCGCAGCGGGCCGCGGAGGTACGGCGCTGGCGCAAGATCGTCGGTGCGATCCCCGGCCCCATGGAGGCGTGGCTCGCCCACCGCTCGCTGGCCACCCTCCAGCTGCGGATCGACCGCCAGTGCGCCACCGCCCTGGAGCTGGCCCGGGTCCTCGCCGGCCACCCCGACGTCACCGGGCTGCGCCATCCCGGCCTCCCGGACGACCCCTCCCACGCGGTCGCCGCCCGGCAGATGCGCCGCTTCGGTTCGGTGGTCTCCTTCGAACTCGCCGACCGCGCGCGGGCCGAGCGTTTCCTGGAGGAACTGCGCCTGGTCGACGACGCCACCAGCTTCGGCGGGGTCCGCTCCTCGGCGGAGCGGCGCGGGCGCTGGGGCGGGGATGCCGTCGCGGAGGGCTTCATCCGCTTCTCGGTGGGTGCCGAGGACCCCGCGGACCTGATCGCCGACGTCCTGCGGGCCCTGGACGCGGCCCGGAAGGCCGGCTGACAAAGGCCGGCCCTGCGGGACGAACGGCCTGGCCGGGGGCTCGGACCGGGGCGCTCCGAGCCTCCCCCCTCGTGGCTCGGAACGCCCCCGCCCTCACGCGGAATCCGCCCGGACAAGGCTAGTTGACCGTGCGTCAGTGTCCAATCACGGGAG
The DNA here is from genome assembly GCF_014654895.1 of Streptomyces filamentosus. GTDB lineage: Bacteria > Actinomycetota > Actinomycetes > Streptomycetales > Streptomycetaceae > Streptomyces > Streptomyces filamentosus. The sequence goes on from NZ_BNBE01000001.1 coordinate 2,663,040, forward strand.
CGACAGCGGCCTATCGGCATATTTATAGTGGGTCGATTCCGCGATGGCGCGGTGCCGCGACGCCGGACGGCCGGCCGGGAGGGGCACACATGGACCTGGCGCTGCTCCGCACGTTCGTCACGGTGCACCGGGCCGGTTCCTTCACCCGCGCGGCGGCGCTCCTCGGTCTCTCCCAGCCCGCCGTCACCGGCCAGATCCGCACCCTGGAACGGCAGCTCGGCCGCCCGCTCTTCCTCCGGCAGGCCCGCGGCGTCACCCCGACCAGCATCGGCGACGAGCTGGCCCACCGGGCCGCCCCGCACCTGGACGCCCTGGTCGAGATCGCGGAGACCGGTCTCGACGCCGAGCGCGGGGCCCGCACCCTCCACGTGGCCGGTCCGCCGGAGTTCACCTCCCTGCGCGCCCTGCCCGCGCTCGCCCCGCTCGCCTCCCAGGGCCTCGCCCTGCGCGCCTCCTTCAGCGGCGACACGGAGGAGCTGCTCGACGGGCTCGCCGCCGGCCACCACGACCTGGTGTTCTCCACCGCCCGGCCGCGCGGCGGACTGCTCGCCGCCACCCCGCTCTGCGACGAGGAACTCGTCCTGGTCGCCTCCCCGCGCTGGGCCGCCCGGCTCTCCCCCGAGGTGCTGCTCTCCGCCGGCGCGGTGGTCCTGGAACAGCTCCCGGTGGTCGAGGTCCACGAGTCGATGCCCTTCGTCACCCGCTACTGGGCGGCCGTCTTCGAGTCCGGTCCGGCCGCGGCGGCCACCGTCATCGCCCCCGACCTGCGGGCCGTCCGGGAGACCGCGGCGGCCGGGGCGGGGCTGGCCGTCCTGCCCCGCCACCTCTGCGCGGAGGCGCTGGCGCGGGGACGGCTCGTGGCCCTGCTCGATCCGCCGGTCCCACCGCTGCGGACCTACTTCCTGGTGGTGCGCACGGGCACCCTCGCCCTGACCCACATCGCGCGGGCCCACGAGGAGCTGGTGCGGGCCGCGGGGGAGTGGTGAGTTTCAGCCCGGTGTGAACGGGCCATTTTCTTCCCATGACCGAACGGCCCGTGGTCAAGCGCACCGCACGCGCCATCCTGCTCGACGGAGACGACCTCATCCTCATCAAGCGCACCAAACCGGGGATGGATCCGTACTGGCTGACGCCTGGCGGCGGCGTCGAGCCCTCCGACCCCACCGTCGTCGACGCCCTGCACCGCGAGGTGCACGAGGAGCTCGGCGCCAAGATCGCCGACGTGGTCCCCTGTTTCGTCGACACCGTCGAGCACATCGTCGACGGCGGGGTCTCCGGCGTGAAGGTCCAGCACTTCTTCGTCTGCCGGCTGAAGTCGATGGACCTCCGGCAGCGGCACGGCCCCGAGATCGACGAACCCGTCGGCGAGTACGAGATCGTCCGGGTGCCCTTCAGCCGCGTCGGGATCGCCGCCGTCCACCTGGTGCCGCTCTCACTGCGCCACTACCTCGACGGCAACATCGAGGGCGTCCGCGCCATGCACGCTCCTGACCTCGGCTGACCCGGCCCCCACCACGGCGAGCTCGGCCGGGAAGTCGTGGCGGATCCGCTCCGTGGGGACGCCCGCGCCGCGGAGCACGTCGACGCCCTGCCGGACCATGCCCAGCGGGCCCGAGAGGTAGGCGTCCCGCCCGGTCCACGGCCCGGCCTCCCGGACCGCCTCGGGCAGCGGCCCCCTCGTCCCGGTGACGGGGTGGACCGCGAGCCACGGGAAGGTCTTCTGGAGCCTCAGCAGGGTGTCCATGTCGTAGAGGTCGTGGCCGCTGCGGGCGCCGTAGAACACGTCGACCTGCCGGCGGTCGCCGTGCTCGGCGACGTCCTCCACCAGCGCCCTGATCGGCGCGATGCCGGTCCCGCCGCCCAGGCAGAGCAGCCCGGTGTCGGTGGCGTGGTCGACCGTCATGGAACCGGCGGGCGGCCCGAGCCGGAGCACGTCCCCCGGCCGGGCCCGGTGCACCAGCGCCCGGGACACCCAGCCGGCCGGGACCGCCTTGACGTGGAGGGTGAGCAGGCCGTCCGGACGGGGCGCCGAGGCGAAGGAGTAGTGCCGCCACACGCGCGGCCACCACGGGGTCTCCAGCGTCGTGTACTGCCCGGCGAGGAAGGGATAGGGCGCGTCGGGCCGCAGGGTGAGCACCGCGACGTCGGAGGTCCGCAGGTCGTGCGAGACCACCTCGGCCTGCCACCAGGCCGGGGCCTTCGCCTCGTCCTCGCAGGCCGCGTCGATCATGATCTGCGAGATCGCCGTGTACGCCCGGACCCAGGCCGCCTCGCTCTCCGCGTCCCAGCTCCGCTCCGCGTACCGCGCGAGCGCGCCGATCAGGGCCTCGCCGACGGCCGGGTAGTGGGCGGCCTCCACGCCGTACTTCCGGTGCCCCCGGCCGAGGTGGCCCAGGTACGTGCCGAGGAACGCCCCGTCGTCCATCCGCTCGGCGACCGTGAGCAGCGCCTTGAGCAGGCGGTCCCGCTGGGTGTCCATCGCGGCCGGGAACAGCTCGCGCAGGGCCGGGTCCCGCACGAAGAGCAGGGCGTAGAAGTACGAGGTCACCTTGTCGGCGACCGGGGCGATCTCCTCAAGGGTGCGGCGGACGAGCACCGCATCGGGGGAGGGCTCCGTTATTCGGGCTCCCGTCCCGTCCGTCGTGCTGGTCGGACCATCCATCATGTGCCTCGCCTCAAGCAGCCGGCTTCCGTGCTCGCAGCATGGCGCCGCCCGCGGGGCTCCGGACGGAAAGCGGCGTTCTCGGGCCAAAGGGCCGGAGAGCGGACTAGGCTCCCCCCTTTCGGCCCCTCGGTCCGCCCGGAGGTCGTGTTTCACGTGAAACACGACCTCGAAGATCACGGGAAAACCCCTGGACGGACGCTCGCCCGGTCCGAAAGCCTGGTCCCCATGCCGATCTCCCCCTCCGCTCTCGCTCAGCTCCCCGTCCGACGCCTCACCGTCGCCGACCTCCTGGCCTGCGCCGACCTCTCCGAGAACCGCGGCTGGCTCCGCGAGGAGCACAAGTGGGGACTGCTCCTCAGCGCGGGCACCGGGTACGGCATCGACGACCCGGACGGCGACGGGCTGCTCGCCTGCTGCGTCGTCACCTCGTACGGCTCCGGCCCCGAGGGTCCCGAGCTCGCGGCCGTCGGCATGGTGCTCGTCGCCCAGCGGTACGCCCGCCGGGGTGTGGGACGGCGGCTGATGCGGCACGTCCTGGACGAGGCCGGGGAGACCCCGCTCACCCTCCACGCCACCGCGAACGGCCGGCCTCTCTACGAGGAGCTCGGCTTCGCCGAGATCGGCCGGGCCGAGATGGTGAAGGGCCGCTTCACCGGCGCCGTGCCCGCCCCGGACGTCGCGGTCCGCCCCGTCACGGCGGAGGACCTCCAGGAGGTGCTGCGACTCGACCGCGAGGTCTTCGGCCTCGACCGCACCCCGCTCATCACCCGCCTCCCGGCCTTCGCCGACCACCTGAGGGTCGCCGTCGAGGACGGCGCGATCATCGGCTTCGCCGCCGCCTGGCCCAACATGGACACCCACGTCGTCGGCCCGCTGATCGCCCGTGACACGGCCACCGCCCAGGCCCTCGTCGCCTCGCTGGGAGCCGCCACGAACCGTCCGCTCCGCACGGACGTCGACCTCCGCCACACCGAGCTGCTGGGCTGGCTCAAGGAGAACGGCCTGGACCCGGTCATCACCAACGCGGTGATGGTCCGCTCCCTCCCGGACCTCCCCGGCGACCTCGACCGGCGCTTCGCCCCGCTGACCGTCGCGGCGGGCTGACGTCCCGGGAAGTCCCTGGGCCGCGATAATTGCACACGCGCACTATTGCGGCCCATCGACTACCCTGGATCGCGACCAGCCCCCACGGCGTGGAGAGGGACGAGGAGAGACCATGACCGCGACGGACCCCGCCCTGACCGCGCTCGCCCAGCGCTGGTGCGCCCTCTCCCTGCTGCACGGCCGGATCGAGTCGCACATCGAGCGCGCGCTGGAGTCCGGCCACGGTCTGAGCGCCCGCGAGTACTCGCTCCTCGACGTCCTCAGCCGCCAGCACGACGGCCCCGGCGGACACCTCCAGATGAAGCAGGTGGCCGACGCCGTCGTCCTCAGCCAGAGTGCCACCACCCGCCTGGTCACGCGCCTGGAGGACCGGGGCCTGCTCACCCGCTACCTCTGTGCCACCGACCGGCGCGGCATCTACACCGACGTCACCGCGGCCGGCCAGGAACTCCTGGAGGAGGCCCGCCCCACCAACGACCGGGCCCTGCGCGAGGCCCTGGAAGAGGCCCGGAAGAACCCGGACCTGGCCCCGCTGGTCCAGGTCCTCGAAGGCGAGACCGCCTCCGTCTGACGGCCGTGCCGCCGTACGCTGCGGGCATGAGCGATCTTGAGATCCGCCCCGCCACCGCGGAGGACGTGCCCGCGATCGTCGCGATGCTCGCCGACGACCCCCTCGGTGCCCTGCGCGAGTCCCCGGACGACCCGGCACCGTACCTCTCCGCCTTCGCCCGGCTCGCGGAGGACCCGAACCAGCACCTCGTCGTGGCCACGCGCGGCGGGAAGGTCGTCGGCACGCTCCAGCTGACGATCGTCCCCGGCCTCTCCCGGCGCGGCGCCACCCGCTCGATCATCGAGGGGGTGCGCATCCACTCCGACGAGCGCGGCAGCGGTCTGGGCACCCGGCTCATCGAGTGGGCCGTCGAGGAGTCCCGCCGCCTGGAGTGCGTGCTGGTCCAGCTGACCTCCGACGTCACCCGCACCGACGCCCACCGCTTCTACGAGCGGCTCGGCTTCGAGGCGAGCCACGTGGGCTTCAAGCTGCCCCTCTGAGAGCCCGGCGGCCGGTTGCTCCGGCGGTGGCCCGTGTTTCACGTGAAACACGGGCCACCGAGCTCAGGCCGGGTCAGAGCCCGCGCCAGCCCCCCGCGTCCGTGCCGCCCGGAACCGCGTCCCCGGGCTCGTACGGCTCCCGCGTGAAGACGAAGGAGCCGAGGTCGAGGTGGCTGACGCCGCCGTCCGGACGCCGCACCACCCGGAGCGTCTCCCCCGCGTAGTAACCGTCCAGCCCGACCCAGCCCCCGCCGGGCAGCGCCCGGAAGCGAGCCCTGCGGCCGGCGCCCTTCAGCGGCTCCAGGACCACCCCGCGCTCCGCGCCGATCCGCAGGCCGTAGGAGTACGTCCCCCAGTACCAGGGACCGGTCAGCTCCAGGAGCTCCTGGTCGACCTCCGCCGCGGGCAGCGGCCGCCACGGCTCGGGGAGGCGCGGCTCGGCCTCCGCCACGATCCGTACGAGATCGGCGGCGACCACCCCGGTCGCCGGACCGCTCGTCGCGTTGGCCAGCGCGACGCCGACCAGGCCCTCCTCGACGTCGACCCAGATCCCGGCGACGAAGCCCGGCAGCGAACCCCCGTGCCCGATGAGCGTGCCGCCCTCCTTGTGGGCCACCTGGAGACCGAGGCCGTACCCCATCTGCGGGTCCCCCACGGCCGGTGGCCCCACGGGGACCCGCATCTCGGCGACGGTCGCGGCGCTCAGCACCCGGTCGTCGCCCTCCGCGAGGAAGAGGCCGAACCGGCAGAGGTCGGCGGCCGTCGACCACAGCTGCCCGGCCGGGGCCATCACCCCCAGGTCCTCGGAGGGCTCCGGCAGCATCACGTCCGCCCAGGGGTGCACGGCCCAGCCCGAGGCGTGCGGGGCCACCGGGCCCACCGTCGTCCGGTCCAGGCCCAGCGGTTCCAGGACCTCGGTGCGCAGCGCCTCCTCCCAGGACATCCCGCGCACCGCCTCGACCAGCGAGCCGAGCAGGGTGTAGCCGGGGTTGGAGTAGTGGAAGCTCCGGCCCGCCGGGTGCAGCACGGGCGCGTCCCCCAGGACGTCGGGGATCGCGGGCCGCGTGCTCCCCGGGGTCCGCTCCCACCAGGGCGACGGGGTCTCCGCCGCGAGCCCCGCCGTGTGGCCGAGCAGCTGGGCGACGGTCGCCTCGCCGACCCCCGTGCCCGGCAGGTGCTTCTCCAGCGGGTCGTCCAGGCCGAGCAGGCCCTCGTCCCGCAGCCGCAGGACGAGGACGGCGGTGAACACCTTGGTGATCGAACCGATCCGGTACTGCGTGTCGGCGTCCGGGGCGTGCCCGTCGACGCAACTGCGGGAACCGCTCCAGACCATCCCTCCCCCGCGCGCGACGGCGCCGACGAACGAGGGCGCGCGGCCCTCGCTCTGCGCGCGGGCCACGCGGTGCAGCAGGGAACGCTCGGTGGTGGACAGCAGGGCTTCGGAGGCTGAGGTCATGGACCTGATCATGCCCCGCCGCCCCGCCCGGGCACGATCAGGTCTGTGCCATGTCCACGAAGCGCGAGTAGTGGCCCTGGAAGGCGACGGTGATGGTGGCCGTGGGGCCGTTTCGGTGCTTGCCGACGATGATGTCGGCCTCGCCGGCGCGCGGGGACTCCTTCTCGTAGGCGTCCTCGCGGTGGAGCAGGATGACCATGTCGGCGTCCTGCTCGATCGAGCCGGACTCTCGCAGGTCGGAGACCATGGGCTTCTTGTCGGTTCGCTGCTCGGGACCACGGTTCAGCTGGGAGAGCGCGATCACCGGGAGCTCCAGCTCCTTGGCGAGGAGCTTGAGGTTTCGCGACATGTCGGAGACCTCCTGCTGACGGCTCTCCTGCCGCTTGGAGCCGCCGGACTGCATCAGCTGGAGGTAGTCGATGATCACGAGCTTGAGGCCGTTGCGCTGCTTGAGGCGGCGGCACTTGGCGCGGATCTCCATCATCGACAGGTTAGGGGAGTCGTCGATGTAGAGCGGGGCCTGGGAGACGTCGGGCATGCGGCGGGCGAGCCGGGTCCAGTCCTCGTCGGTCATCGTGCCGGAGCGCATGTGGTGCAGGGCGACGCGGGCCTCGGCCGAGAGCAGGCGCATCGCGATCTCGTTGCGGCCCATTTCGAGGGAGAAGATGACGCTGGGCAGGTTGTGCTTGATCGACGCGGCCCGGGCGAAGTCCAGGGCGAGGGTTGACTTACCCATGGCGGGACGGGCCGCGATGATGATCATCTGACCGGGGTGGAGTCCGTTGGTGAGCGAGTCGAGGTCGCTGAAGCCGGTGGGCACGCCGGTCATCTCGCCGCTGCGGGAGCCGATCGCCTCGATCTCGTCGAGCGCGCCCTCCATGATGTCGCCGAGCGGCAGGTAGTCCTCGGTGGTCCGCTGCTCGGTGACCTTGTAGATCTCCGCCTGGGCCGAGTTCACGATCTCGTCGACGTCGCCGTCGGCCGCGTATCCCATCTGCGTGATCTTGGTGCCGGCCTCGACGAGGCGGCGCAGCACGGCCCGCTCATGGACGATCTCCGCGTAGTACGAGGCGTTCGCCGCGGTCGGCACCGACTGGACGAGGGTGTGCAGGTAGGAGGCGCCGCCGACGCGGTTGATCTCGCCGCGCTTGGTGAGCTCGGCGCCGACCGTGATGGGGTCGGCGGGCTCGCCCTTGGCGTAGAGGTCGAGGATCGCGCCGAAGACGGTCTCGTGCGCGGGCTTGTAGAAGTCGTGGCCCTTGATGATCTCCACGACGTCGGCGATGGCGTCCTTGGAGAGCAGCATGCCGCCGAGGACGGACTGCTCGGCGTCGAGGTCCTGCGGGGGGACCCGCTCGAAGCCGGAGAGTCCGCCGTCCCAGGGGCCGTCGCTGCCGCGCTCGTGCTGTTCCTCGCGGCCCCGGCCGCGCCCGCGGCCCTCACCGCGCCCCTCACCGCGGCCCTCGCCCCGGGTGCGGACGGGCAGTCGGTCACTCGGCCCGCCGTCGGCCCAGGGGTCGTCCATGGGCTCGGGAACGCTCACCAGGCCACCTCTTCCCGTCCGCTCCGCGGACCTTGCCGCGCCACTCCTTCTTACGCCACGGCCTCGTTCAAAGAGTGGCTTTGCGTCCGCTTCTGGCGCGTCGGGCGCCGGTCCACGGTAGGGCCGCGAGAGGCATCCGCCAATCTGGTTATCCACAGGCCCTGTGGGTGAAGCCCCCAATGCTGTGGATAAGACGCCGGATCCTGTGCACGGACCGGGGGACAGGCATGTGGACAAACTCATAGCCCTCTCCCACCTACCGCCCTGACCTGCGGTTTTTCCATCCACGGGCTGTGGGGGAGAAAAACTTTCACAGCTGAGTCCCGATCAGAACAAACAGCCCACACCCGAAGCCCCGATCCCTTCAAAAGTAAGGATCACAGACGCATTGCATGTCTTACCTGTGGACATTAGATTGGCCACATGACCCAGGCCCCCACGACCGCCAAGGCGGCACTGCGCCGGCACGACCGCGAGATCCTCTCCCTCGCCCTGCCGGCCTTCGGCGCCCTCGTCGCCGAACCGCTCTTCCTCATGGTGGACAGCGCCATCGTGGGACACCTCGGCACCCCCCAGCTCGCGGGCCTCGCCATCGCGGGGACCCTGCTCTCCACCGCCGTCAGCGTCTTCGTCTTCCTCGCCTACGCCACCACGGCCGCCGTCGCCCGGCGGGTCGGCGCGGGCGACCTGCCCGCCGCCCTCCGCCAGGGCATCGACGGCATCTGGCTGGCCCTGCTCCTCGGCATCGCCGTCGCCGCGGTCACCCTGCCCGCCGCCCCCTGGCTGGTCGAGGCCCTCGGCGCCTCCGACACCGCGGCCCCCCACGCCACCACGTACCTGCGGATCTCCCTGCTGGGCATCCCCGCGATGCTGATCGTGCTGGCCGCCACCGGAGTGCTGCGCGGCCTCCAGGACACCCGCACCCCGCTCTACGTCGCCATCGGCGGCTTCGCGGCCAACGGCGCCCTCAACCTCGGCCTGGTCTACGGGGCCGGGCTCGGCGTCGCGGGCTCCGCCTGGGGAACCGTCATCGCCCAGTGCGGCATGGCCGCCGCGTACCTCGTCGTGGTCGTCCGGGGCTCCCGGCGGCACGGGGTCCCGCTCCGGCCCGACGCGTCCGGCATCCGGGCCTCCGCCCAGGCCGGCGCCCCGCTGCTGGTCCGCACGCTCTCGCTGCGCGCCGTCCTGCTGCTCGCCACCGCCGTCGCCGCACGCCTGGGCGACACCGAGGTCGCGGCCCACCAGATCGTCATCTCCCTGTGGAACCTGATGGCCTTCGCCCTGGACGCCATCGCCATCGCGGGCCAGGCCATCATCGGCCGCTACCTGGGCGCCGACGACGCCGAGGGGGCCCGCCGGGTCTGCCGCCGGATGATCCAGTGGGGCGTGGTCTCCGGCGTGGTCCTCGGGCTCCTGCTCGTCCTGACCAGCCCGCTCTTCGTCCCGCTCTTCACCGGCGACCCCGCCGTCCGCTCCACCCTGTTGCCGGCCCTGCTCATCGTGGCGCTCTCCCAGCCGATCTCCGGAGTCGTCTTCATCCTCGACGGCGTCCTCATGGGCGCGGGCGACGGCCCCTACCTCGCCCGGGCGATGCTGATCACACTGGCGGTCTTCGCGCCCGTCGCCCTGCTCGTGCCGGTCCTCGGCGGCGGTCTGGCCGCGCTCTGGTGGGCGATGACGCTGATGATGACGGTCCGGATGGCCACGCTCTGGTTCCGGATGCGCTCCGGCCGCTGGATCGTCACCGGCGCCACCCGCTGACCGGCCCGGGGCCCGAGCTCGCGCCCGTACCCCCGCCTCCGCTCCGCCCCCACCCGCGCTCGGGCCCGGCCCGGACGCCCGCGCCCCTGTTTCACGTGAAACAGCGGAAGGGCCGCCCCCTGACGGGAACGACCCTTCCTTCTGCGAAACGCAGAACTGCTGAGAGCAGCGTTACGCGGCGACGACCTCGACGCCGAGCTTCGCGGCGACCTCGGGGTGCAGACGCACGAGCACCTGGTGCGAGCCCAGGGTCTTGATCGGCGAACCGAGCTCGACGCGACGCTTGTCGACCTCGGGGCCACCGGCGGACTTGATCGCCGTGGCGACGTCGGCCGGGGTCACGGAGCCGAAGAGACGGCCGGCGTCGCCGGAGCGAACGGCCAGACGGACCTTCGTGCCCTCGAGCTTGGCCTTGATCTCGTTGGCCTGCTCGATGGTCGCGATCTCGTGGATCTTGCGGGCGCGGCGGATCTGCGCCACGTCCTTCTCGCCGCCCTTGGTCCAGCGGATCGCGAAACCGCGCGGGACCAGGTAGTTGCGAGCGTAGCCGTCCTTGACCTCGACGACGTCGCCGGCCGCACCGAGGCCGGAGACTTCCTGGGTGAGGATGATCTTCATTTTTCGGTCACCCTTCCCTTATCGCGCGGTGGACGTGTAGGGCAGCAGCGCCATCTCACGGCTGTTCTTGACGGCCGTGGCGACGTCACGCTGGTGCTGCGTGCAGTTGCCGGTCACGCGGCGGGCACGGATCTTGCCGCGGTCGGAAATGAACTTCCGCAGCATGTTCGTGTCCTTGTAGTCCACGTAAGCGGTCTTGTCCTTGCAGAAAGCGCAGACCTTCTTCTTAGGCTTGCGCACAGGCGGCTTCGCCATGGTGTTTCTCCTGTGTGATCAAGAAGTGGGGATACGAGCTGCTTCCGGGTCCTGCCTGGGAGGGCAGTGCCTAGAAGGGGGGCTCGTCCGAGTAGCCGCCGCCACCGCCGCCGGAGTTTCCACCCCAGCCGCCGCCCCCGCCGGCCTGCTGGCCGCCGGAGGAGGGACCGCCGGTGGCCCAGGGGTCGTCGGAGGAGGCTCCGCCGCCCTGCTGGCCGCCGCCGCCGGAGTTTCCACCCCAGCCGCCGCCGCCCTGCTGGCCACCGCCGCCGCCGAAGCCGCCGCCGCCACCCTGACCGCCGCGGCCGGTGGTCTTGGTGACCTTGGCCGTGGCGTTGCGCAGGCTGGGACCGACCTCTTCGACGTCGAGCTCGAAGACCGTGCGCTTGACGCCCTGGTTGTCCTCGTAGGACCGCTGCTTCAGACGGCCCTGCACGACGACGCGCATGCCGCGCTGGAGGGACTCGGCGACGTTCTCCGCCGCCTGACGCCAGACCGAGCAGGTCAGGAAGAGGCTCTCGCCGTCCTTCCACTCGTTGGTCTGGCGGTCGAAGGTGCGGGGAGTGGACGCGACGCGGAACTTCGCGACCGCCGCACCGGACGGGGTGAAGCGCAGCTCGGGGTCGTCGACGAGATTGCCGACGACCGTGATGACGGTCTCGCCTGCCATGGGTGAACCTCTCGGCGGGATTGCTTCTGGCTGCTAGCTGCTACTCGGACCCGATTGCCTCTGAGCGGAAGCTCAGTGGGTCTCGGGACGGAGGACCTTGGTCCGGAGGACCGACTCGTTCAGGTTCATCTGGCGGTCGAGCTCCTTGACGACCGCAGGCTCGGCCTGCAGGTCGATGACCGAGTAGATGCCCTCGGGCTTCTTCTTGATCTCGTACGAGAGACGACGACGGCCCCAGGTGTCGACCTTCTCGACCTTTCCGTTGCCCTCACGGACGACGGAGAGGAAGTTCTCGATCAGGGGGGCGACAGCGCGCTCCTCCAGATCGGGGTCGAGGATGACCATCACCTCGTAGTGACGCATGTGGAACCCACCTCCTTTGGACTCAGCGGCCACGGTCGTTCCGTGGCAGGAGGGTCGTGATGCGTGAGCGACGGCTTGCCAGCTGGCAGGACCAGGGCAGACACCGGCGCAGACCGTACAGAGTACCTGCACATCGCCTTCCGGTTGAAATCCGGTGGGGAGGGGACGCAATCTGTACACATCGGACGTCGGCGGCGCTAGGATGCGCCGCCCTCCGCACGGCACGCCAGGAGGTGCCCCATGGCACAGGCAATGCGACCCGACCCCGGCCACTCCCTCTTCGCCACCGACGGCAAGCCGCACCCGCTCCAGGACACCCTGCTCGCGGTGACCCTGGCGCTGGGCGTCCTGTCCTTCGTCACGGCGCAGTTCCACAACCTGCACCTGCTCAGTTCGTGGTCGGGCCTGATCGGCATCCTGACCGGGGCCTACGGACAGTTCATCTCCGTCACCACCCGGGAACGCTTCTTCCTGATCATCGGCCTCGGCGCCTCGGCGGTGGGCTTCTTCCTCGGGATGGCCCACGGCGGGCTCTTCGGGGGCGTGATCAGCTGACGCCGGCCCGGCGGACGGCCGGCGCCGAGGACGGCCTCCGGCCGCCGCCGGGCACGTCAGGGCCACCGCGGCCCTCCGGGGCGCTCCCCGGTCGCAGTAGGCTTCGGCGCGAGAGCCGGAGCCCCTGACCGATGGGGACACACCTGCCGAGGAGCGCCCCGCATGAGCCTGACCCTGAGGACCATCAGCCGAGAGCAGCATCTGGCGTACATCCAGACCCTGCCCGGCGCGAGCCACTGCCAGGTCCCGGCGTGGGCTGACGTGAAGACCGAATGGCGCTCGGAGAACCTCGGCTGGTTCGACAAGAGCGGCGAGCTCGTCGGCGTCGGTCTGGTGCTCTACCGCCAGCTCCCCAAGCTCAAGCGCTACCTGGCCTACCTCCCCGAGGGCCCGGTCATCAACTGGCACGCCCCCAACCTCGACGAGTGGCTCCAGCCGATGCTGGCCCACCTCAAGCAGCAGGGCGCCTTCTCCGTGAAGATGGGCCCCCCGGTCGTCATCCGCCGCTGGGACGCGGCCGCGATCAAGTCCGGCATCCAGGACCCGGACGTCAAGCGCCTCAAGGACGTGCAGGCCACCGAGGTCGTGCCGCAGGCCTTCGAGGTCGCCGACCGGCTGCGGAAGATGGGCTGGCAGCAGGCCGAGGACGGCGGCGCCGGCTTCGGCGACGTGCAGCCCCGCTACGTCTTCCAGGTCCCGCTGGCGAACCGCTCGCTCGACGACGTCCTCAAGGGCTTCAACCAGCTGTGGCGCCGCAACATCAAGAAGGCCGAGAAGGCCGGCGTCGAGGTCGTCCAGGGCGGTTACGAGGACCTCGCCGAGTGGCAGCGCCTGTACGAGATCACCGCGGTCCGCGACAAGTTCCGGCCGCGCCCGCTCTCGTACTTCCAGCGCATGTGGACCGTCCTCAACAACGAGGACCCCAATCGGATGCGCCTCTACTTCGCCCGCCACAACGGCGTGAACCTGTCCGCGGCGACCATGCTCGTCGTCGGCGGCCACGTCTGGTACTCGTACGGCGCCTCCGACAACATCGGCCGCGAGGTGCGCCCCTCCAACGCCATGCAGTGGCGGATGCTCCGCGACGCGTACGCGATGGGCGCCACCGTCTACGACCTGCGCGGCATCTCCGACTCGCTCGACGAGACCGACCACCTCTTCGGCCTGATCCAGTTCAAGGTCGGCACCGGCGGCGAGGCCGTGGAGTACGTCGGCGAGTGGGACTTCCCGCTGAACAAGCTGCTCCACAAGGCGCTGGACATCTACATGTCGCGCCGCTGACGCTCCGCGCGGGGCTTGCGTAACCTCGTAGTCCCACGCATAGCTCCGCGAGTCTCGTACACACCTGCGAAACCCCCCACCGCAGCCATCAGAAAGGTTCCGGGCCGGCCATGGCGCTCTCCCTCTACGTCGACACCGCTCGCTGGCGGGCGCACCAGAAGACCGTGATCGACCAGTTCCCCGGTCTGATCCCGGTCTGCAAGGGCAACGGCTACGGCTTCGGCCACGAGCGGCTCGCCGAGGAGGCGGCCCGGATCGGCGCCGACATGCTCGCGGTGGGGACCACGTACGAAGCCGCCCGGATCAAGGACTGGTTCGGCGGCGACCTGCTGGTCCTCACGCCGTTCCGGCGCGGCGAGGAGCCGGTGCCGCTGCCCGACCGGGTCGTCCGCTCCGTGTCCTCCGTGGACGGCGTGCACGCCCTGGTGGGCGCCCGCGTCGTCATCGAGGTCATGAGCTCGATGAAGCGGCACGGCGTCCGCGAGGAGGAGCTGGGGCTGCTCGCCTCCGCCATCGAGGACGTGCGCCTGGAGGGCTTCGCCCTGCACCTGCCGCTCGACCGCCCGGACGGCACGGACGCCGTCGAGGAGGTCATCGCCTGGATGGACCGGCTGCGCGCCGCCCGGCTGCCGCTGCACACCATGTTCGTGAGCCACCTGCGGGCCGAGGAGCAGGCCCGGCTCCAGCAGCAGTTCCCGCAGACCCGCTTCCGCGCCCGGATCGGCACCCGGCTCTGGCTGGGCGACCACGAGGCCACGGAGTACCGCGGCTCGGTCCTGGACGTCACCCGGGTCGCCAAGGGCGACCGCTTCGGCTACCGCCAGCAGAAGGCCGCCTCGGACGGCTGGCTGGTCGTGGTCGCCGGCGGCACCTCGCACGGCGTGGGCCTGGAGGCCCCGAAGGCGATGCACGGCGTGATGCCGCGCGCCAAGGGCGTGGCCCGGGCCGGTCTGGCCACGGTCAACCGGAACCTGTCGCCGTTCGTCTGGGCGGGCAAGCAGCGCTGGTTCGCCGAGCCGCCGCACATGCAGGTGTCGATCCTCTTCGTGCCGGCCGACGCGCAGGAGCCGCGGGTCGGCGACGAGCTGGTGGCGCACCTGCGGCACACCACGACGCAGTTCGACCGGCTCGTGGAGCGCTGAGCCGGCCGCACCGCCGTCGGGACGTCACCCCCGGGAGCCCTCGGCCCCGGGGGTTCCCCATGTCACCAGGAGCTCCTGCCCGCCGTCCTCGGCCGCCGGCGCCGCGTGCCGGGCCGGGTGGGCGGCCCCGCCCACCACGAAGACGTCCGGGGCGCCGTCCAGGACCCCTCCGGAGGGGTCGTCGGACCCGTCGCGCCGCACCGGGTCCTTCTCGGGCGCCAGGACGTCCCGTACGACCACGGCGCACAGGTACAGCGTGCCCAGCAGGTGCAGCACGATCGCGAAGTGGTAGCCGTCCAGCGGCAGGCCCTGCTTGCTGCCGCTGCCGGTGTAGGCGAGGTACATCCAGATGCCGAGGTAGTACAGGACCTCGCAGGACTGCCAGATCAGGAAGTCGCGCCAGCGCGGCCGGGCGAGCGCGGCGAGCGGCACCAGCCACAGCACGTACTGCGGCGAGTAGACCTTGTTGGTCAGGACGAACGCGGCGACCATCAGGAACGCCAGCTGCGCCAGGCGGGGCCTGCGGGGGGCGGCGAGGGCCAGCCAGCCGAGGCCGCCGGCGGCCAGGGCCAGGAGCAGCAGCGCGTACAGGTTGGCCCGCTCGGGCGGGATGGTCTGTCCGGCGCGCTGGCTGACGAGCAGCCAGACCGAGCCGAAGTCCACGTTCCGGTCGCGGCTGAACAGGTAGAACTGCTTCCAGCCCGAGGGGGCGAGGAGCATCACCGGCAGGTTCACCACCAGCCAGGAGCCCACCGCGCCGAGCAGCGCCGTGACGAACTCCCGACGCTTCCCGGCCCGCTGGCACAGCAGCAGCAGCGGCCAGAGCAGCAGCACCGGGTAGAACTTGGCGGCGACGGCGAGACCGAGCAGGACACCGGTGGCGAGCGGCCGGGAGCGGGCCCACATCAGGAGCGCGGCCGAGGTGAGGGCGACGGCCAGCAGGTCCCAGTTGATCGTGGCGGTCAGGGCCACGGCGGGCGCCAGGGCGACCAGCAGGCCGTCCCAGGGACGGTTGCGGTGCGTCCGGGCCACGCAGACGGCGAGGACGGCCGCGCAGATCATCAGCAGACCGGCGTTGACCAGCCAGTACGCCTGCTCCTGCTCCTCGAGTCGGCCGCCGGGCGTCAGCCAGGCCGCCACCTCCATGAAGAGCCCCGTCAGGACGGGGTACTCCAGGAACGGTATGTCGCCGGAGATCCGGTCGAAGTAGGGCACCAGGCCGTCGGCGAAGCCGCGCCCGGCGAAGAGGTGCGGGATGTCCGAGTAACAGGCGTGCGTGTACTGGGAGGTGGTGCCGCGGAACCAGGCCCAGTTGTAACAGGGCAGCTTCTGCACCATGCCGAGGGCAAACATGCCGATGGCCACGAGCGCGATCACCCGGACCGGGGTGAACTGCCCGCTCGCGGGCCCGGTGCCGGGCAGCGCGCGGCGCCCGTAGCGGCCGCCGAGGAACTCACTGCCCGCGGCGGCCACCTCGTCGCGCCGGGTGGGGGCGACGGTGGGCGGCTCGCCCCCGCGCGGTCCGTCCGGCGCCGCGGGCCCGTCCAGGGGGCCGCTCGTCTTCTTCAGGCTCGGCATGGGGGACATCCTGCCGTACGGCCCTGGGAATCCGGCCCGACCCGGTCGGGAAAGACGGGCCGCTGCGATCGGGAAGGGCGACCCGCTCCGGTCGGAAAAGGCGGAGGGCCGCCGCGTACGTCACGTACGCGGCGGCCCTCCGCCTCGCCGGGGTCCCGTCCCTCGGGCCGGGCCCCGGCCGCCTCAGTCGAAGAGGCTCCCGCTTCCGGTGGATCCGTCGGTCGGCGTGCTGCCGCCGCTGCCGCCGGAACCGTTGCCGTTGCCGTTGCCGCCAGTGCCGGATCCGCCCGGTTCCGTCGTCGGATCGGTCGGTTGCGTCGGCAGGCCGGTGTCCGTCGGTGTCGGATCGGTCGGCTGTCCGGTGTTGCCGCCGTCGTTTCCGCCGCCGCCCGTGTTGTCGCACCACCAGATGCTGCACGTGCTCTTGTCGGGCTTCGGGTCCTTGGTCGGCGTCGGCCGGCCCGTGTCGGTCGGCGTCGGCGGGGGCGTCGTCGTCGGCGCCGTGGTGGCCGTCTCGGTCGGGGTCGCCGTCTCGGTCGGGGTCGCGGTGGCCGTCGGGGTCGGCGTGGCGCCGCCGCCGTAGACCGCGCGGGCGTCCGGCAGCTTCTCCGGCTCCGGGAACTCCTCGACCGGCATGCCCTCGACGGCGTCCGTCATGTAGTCGTTCCAGATCTGGGACGGGAAGGACGAACCGTGGATCGTCCGCTGACCGCCCGTGCCGTACATCGACTCGAACTCGCGGCCTTCCTTGGTCTCGTCGTCGTCGAAGCGGTACATGTCGATCGCGGTCGCCAGCTGCGGGGTGTAGCCCACGAACCAGGCGGACATGTTGTCGTCGGTGGTACCGGTCTTGCCGGCCACCTGACGGCCCGGGATGGCGGCGTTCTTGCCGGTGCCGCCCTTGTCCTCGACGACGCTGCGCAGCACGTCGGTGACGTTGGACGAGATCGCGGAGGAGAACGCCTGCTGGGCGGCCGCCTTGTGCTCGTAGATGACCTGGCCGTTCTTGACGACCTTGGTCACCGAGTACGGCTCGTTGCGCGCGCCCTCGTTGGCGAAGGTGGCGTAGGCGCCGGCCATGCGGATGGCGCTCGGGCTGGAGATGCCGAGGGAGAACGAGGGGACCTCGCCCTTCACCAGGGAGCTGGGGAGCAGGCCGGCGTCGACGGCCGCCTCACGCACCTTGTCGATGCCGACGTCCATGCCCAGCTGCACGAAGGGGGAGTTGGCGGAGACGACCATGGCCTTGCGGAGGCTGATCTGGCCGTAGCTGGTGTCGCCCTCGTTGTTCTGCAGCCACTCCTCGCCCTTCTCGTTGTGCCAGATCTCCCCGTTGTACTTGCGGACCTTGTAGTCGTCCTTGCCGTTGTAGCGGCTCTTGTCGGGGTCGACGAGGGTGCGCATGGAGGCGTCCTGCGTGGCGGGGCCCTTCGGGTCGCGCACGCCGTCCTTCATCGCGGCGGCGAGCACGAAGGGCTTGAAGGTCGAGCCCACCTGGGCGCCGGTGGTGTCGGCGTTGTTGGTGTAGTGCTTGGTGGCGTCCTGGCCGCCGTAGAGCGCGACGACTGCACCGGTCTTGACGTCGATGGAAGCGCCGCCGAACTCGACGTTGGTGTCCTCCTTGGGACGCTTCTTCTCGTCGATGTACTCGTCGTAGACCTTCTTGACCGACTTCTCCATGTCGGCCACCTTCTTCTTGTCGAAGGTGGTGTGGATCTCGTAGCCGCCCAGCTCCAGCGCTTCCTTGCTGATGTCGTACTTGCTGGCGAAGTTGTTCTTGGCGGTGGCGACGAGGTAGCCGATCTGGCCGGTCAGCTGGGCGTCGGCCTTGCGGGCCTTGATCTTGGGGAGCTGGGTGTACTTCGCCCGTTCGGCGGCCGGGATCTTGCCGTCCTTGACCATCTCGTCGAGGATCCAGCCCCAGCGCTTGGTGAGGCGGGCCAGGTTGTTCTGGGCCGTGGCCTCGGGGTCGACGTCCGGGTAGCCGGCCGGGTCGAAGTAGGTGGCGCCCTTGAGCACGGAGGCGAGCACCGCCGACTCGGAGGCGTTGAGGTGCTTGGCGTCCTTGTCGAAGTACGCGCGGGACGCGGCCTGGATGCCGTACGCGCCGCGGCCGTAGTACGAGGTGTTGAGGTACCCGGCCAGGATGTCGTTCTTCTCGACCTCGTTGCCGACCTTGATGGAGATGAAGAGTTCCTTCACCTTCCGGGACAGCGTCTGCGACTGGTCGTCGAGGAGGCCGTTCTTCACGTACTGCTGGGTGATGGTCGAGCCGCCCTGGGTCTGACCGCCCTTGGCCATGTTCCACACGGCGCGGCCGATGCCCATGGGGTCGACGCCCCAGTCGTCGCGGAAGGTCTTGTTCTCGGCCGAGATCACGGCCTCCTGCATGACCTGCGGGATCTGGTCGATGCCGATGATCTGGCGGTTCTGTCCGGCGCCGGTGGCGACCATCCGGGAGCCGTCGGCCCAGTAGTAGATGTTGTTCTGGGAGGTCGCCGTGTCGGCCACCTTGGGGATGCCCACCTTCGAGTACGCGAAGACCGCGCCGCCCATGAGGAGCGCGAAGAAGACCAGGAAGGTGCCCGTGACGAGCTTCCAGGACGGCATCCAGCGACGCCAGCCGTCCTTGTCGTGGCGCGGGTAGTCGATCATCCGCTTCTTGCCGGGCGGACGGCCGCCGGGGCCGCCGCCGCGTCCACCGCCGCCACCGCCCCCTCCACGACGGCCACCGCCGCCGGGACCGCTCGGTCCGCCGGGGCCGGCCGCGGGCGCGCGGCGGCGACCGCTCCGCTGGGCGGCGCGCCGGGCCTCCGCGCGTCCGCCGTACGGACGTGCCTCCTCCCCGTGGGACGCCTCGGATCCGTACGAACCGGACGACCCGTACGAGTCCGGGGACCCGTACGAGCCGGACGACCCGTAGGGTGCCGGCGATCCGTACGGGGGAGTCCCCGTACCGGTGTCATGGGCCTGGGCCGGCCTGCGGCCCGGCTGCTGGGCGGCGCGTCGTGCCGCCGCGCGGCCGCCCGACGGCGGCTCCTGCGACGGCATCCTGCGACGGTGCTCGCTCATCGAACGACTACTCCTCGGGCAGGCGCGTACGCCTGGAAGCGGCAGTTGAGTTCCGGTCCCCCCGAAATGCGCACGACCGGAGCCCATCGGAGGCCCCTTTCGTATCGCAGCCGGTCACCCGCTGCACTGACGCCCCAGCGCGGCTCCTGGTTCCCGGTGGTGTGCATGCCGCACAGACTACGCACGGCCAAAACCCCTCTTGCGCCGGAGTTCACCCCAAATCAGGCAAGTCGCACGCTGTGAATTGACGATGTGACGCCGGTCACGGCACCCCCACTTGTCCGACCTCTCGGGCCGTTCTATCGTGCAGATGTATCGAGTCGATACATCAGGACGGCATAAGGGTTTCCGGACACGGGTTTCCGGACGCAGGCCCCGCGACGAAGGAGGCGACACGTGAGCAGGCGCTCCGGCATCCTCGAATTCGCCGTGCTCGGCCTGCTGCGCGAAGCCCCCATGCACGGCTACGAGCTGCGCAAGCGCCTCAACACCTCGCTCGGCATCTTCCGGGCGTTCAGCTACGGCACGCTCTACCCCTGCCTCAAGACGCTCGTCGCCAGCGGCTGGTTGATCGAGGAGCCCGGCAGCGCCCCCGAGGAGGCACTCGCCTCGTCACTCGCAGGACGCCGGGCCAAGATCGTCTACCGGTTGACGCCGGAGGGTAAGGAGCACTTCGAAGAGCTCCTCTCCCACACCGGCCCCGACGCCTGGGAGGACGAGCACTTCGCCGCCCGCTTCGCGTTCTTCGGCCAGACCGAGCGCGAGGTGCGGATGCGGGTCCTGGAGGGCCGCCGCAGCCGGCTGGAGGAGCGCCTGGAGAAGATGCGCGCCTCGCTGGCCCGGACCCGCGAACGACTCGACGACTACACGCTTGAGCTCCAGCGCCACGGAATGGAGTCCGTGGAGCGCGAAGTGCGCTGGCTGAACGAGCTCATCGAGAGCGAGCGGGCGGGCCGCGACCAGCGGCCCGACACCGGCGCTCCGCACGACAACGATTCTGGAGAGACGGGCGGCCTGCCCCGGCACGGGGGCAGTACCCGGCCGGATCCGTCCGACGACACCACCAAGTGAAACCCTGCGCCAGCAGGGCTTCCACGATCACACAGGGAGCAACCGGAATGGGTTCGGTTCGCGTAGCCATCGTCGGCGTGGGCAACTGCGCCGCCTCGCTGGTGCAGGGCGTCGAGTACTACAAGGACGCCGACCCGGCGACCAAGGTGCCCGGCCTGATGCACGTCCAGTTCGGCGAGTACCACGTCGGTGACGTCGACTTCGTCGCCGCCTTCGACGTCGACGCGAAGAAGGTCGGCCTCGACCTCTCCGACGCCATCGGCGCCAGCGAGAACAACACCATCAAGATCTGCGACGTCCCGAACAAGGGCGTCACGGTCCAGCGCGGCCACACCCTCGACGGTCTCGGCAAGTACTACCGCCAGACCATCGAGGAGTCCGCCGAGGAGCCGGTCGACGTCGTCCAGATCCTCAAGGACCGTCAGGTCGACGTCCTCGTCTGCTACCTGCCCGTCGGTTCCGAGGACGCGGCGAAGTTCTACGCCCAGTGCGCCATCGACGCCAAGGTCGCCTTCGTCAACGCCCTCCCGGTCTTCATCGCCGGCACCAAGGAGTGGGCCGACAAGTTCACCGAGGCCGGTGTCCCGATCGTCGGCGACGACATCAAGTCGCAGGTCGGCGCCACCATCACGCACCGCGTGATGGCGAAGCTCTTCGAAGACCGCGGTGTCCGCCTCGAGCGCACGATGCAGCTCAACGTCGGCGGCAACATGGACTTCAAGAACATGCTGGAGCGCGAGCGCCTCGAGTCCAAGAAGATCTCGAAGACGCAGGCCGTCACCTCGCAGATCCCGGACCGCGAGCTGGGCGAGAAGAACGTCCACATCGGCCCGTCCGACTACGTCGCGTGGCTCGACGACCGCAAGTGGGCGTACGTCCGCCTCGAGGGCCGCGCCTTCGGCGACGTCCCGCTGAACCTGGAGTACAAGCTCGAGGTCTGGGACTCCCCGAACTCGGCCGGCGTCATCATCGACGCCCTGCGCGCCGCGAAGATCGCCAAGGACCGCGGCATCGGCGGCCCGATCCTCTCCGCGTCGAGCTACTTCATGAAGTCCCCGCCGGTGCAGTACTTCGACGACGAGGCCCTGGCCAACGTCGAGAAGTTCATCAAGGGCGAGGTCGAGCGCTGACCCGCGAGGTCCTGCGCCTCACCTGACGAGGGTCCCCGCGGCACTGCCCGGGGACCCTCGCCGTATGTGAGTCTTGCTGCCATGTCCGTCGCACGTGATCTGCGCGTCCTGCTGCGCCTGCGCGACTTCCGGCACCTGCTCGCCGTCCGGCTGCTCTCCCAGTGCGCCGACGGTGTCTACCAGGTCGCCCTGGCCACGTACGTCGTCTTCTCCCCCGAGAAGCAGACCTCCCCCGCGGCCATCGCCTCCGCCATGGCGGTGCTCCTCCTGCCGTACTCCCTCGTCGGCCCCTTCGCCGGAGTCCTCCTCGACCGCTGGCAGCGCCGCCAGGTCTTCCTCCACGGGAACCTGCTCCGCGCCCTGCTCGCCGCCGGGACCGCCGTGCTGATGCTCGCCTCCGTGCCGGACTGGCTCTTCTACGCCTCCGCCCTCTCCGTCACGGCCGTCAACCGCTTCGTCCTCGCGGGGCTCTCCGCCGCCCTGCCCCGGGTCGTCGACGAGGAACGGCTCGTCGTCGCCAACTCGCTCTCACCCACCGCCGGCACCCTCGCCGCCACCCTCGGCGGCGGACTCGCCTTCGGCATCCGGCTGACCGCCGACGGCTCCGACGCCGCCGTGGTCGTCTCCGGCGCCGCCCTCTACCTCTGCGCCGCCCTCGCCTCGCTGCGGATCCCCCGTGCGCTGCTCGGCCCCGACCCCGGCCCGGTGCCGCCCCGGTTCTCCGCGGCGCTCGCCTCCACCGCCCGGGGGCTCGCCGCCGGACTCCGCCACCTCGCCGCGCACCGGCCCGCCGCCCGCGCGCTCACCGCGGTCGGACTGATGCGCTTCTGCTACGGCGCCCTGCTCGTCACCGTGCTCATGCTCTGCCGGTACGCCTGGAGCTCCACCGAGTCCGAGGGGCTGGGACTGCTGGGGATCGCCGTCGCCGCCTCGGGCGCCGGGTTCTTCGCGGCCGCCGTCCTCTCGCCCTGGGCAGTGGGACGGTTCGGCCCCTTCGGCTGGATGGTCCGGTGCTCGGCCGCGGCGGCCGTCCTCGTCCCGGCGCTCGCCCTGCCCTTCGCGCCCGCGCCCTTCCTCGTCGCCGCCTTCGTCCTCGGCCTGATCACCCAGGGCGCGAAGATCGCGACCGACACCGTGGTGCAGACGAACGTGGACGACGCCTACCGCGGCCGGGTCTTCTCCCTCTACGACGTGCTGTTCAACGTCGCCTTCGTGGCGGCCGCCGGGATCGCCGCCCTGATGCTGCCGCCCGACGGTCGCTCCCAGCTGCTGATCGTGCTGGTGGCCGCCGGGTACGCGGCCATCGCCCTGCTGCTGCGCGGCGGGCGGGACTCCCGGTGATGTTTCACGTGAAACACCGGCCGGGGTGTTTCACGTGAAACATGGGCGCGGACTCAGTCGCGCGCGGCCCACCACTCCCGGAGCGCGGCCACGGCCTGGTCGTGCTCCATCGGGCCGTGCTCCAGGCGCAGCTCCAGCAGGAACTTGTACGCCTGGCCGACGGCGGGACCCGGCTTGATCCCCAGGATCTGCTGGATCTCGTTGCCGTCGAGGTCGGGGCGGATCGAGTCCAGCTCCTCCTGCTCCTGGAGCTGGGTGATGCGCTCCTCCAGGCCGTCGTAGGTGCGGGAGAGCGTCGCCGCCTTGCGCTTGTTGCGCGTGGTGCAGTCCGAGCGGGTCAGCTTGTGGAGGCGGGAGAGCAGCGGGCCGGCGTCCCGGACGTAGCGGCGCACGGCGGAGTCGGTCCAGCCGCCCGCCCCGTACCCGTGGAAGCGCAGGTGCAGCTCCACGAGACGCGAGACGTCCTTGATCATCTCGTTGGAGTACTTCAGCGCGGTCATGCGCTTCTTGGTCATCTTGGCGCCCACCACCTCGTGGTGGTGGAAGGAGACCCGGCCGTCCTTCTCGAAGCGGCGGGTCCGCGGCTTGCCGATGTCGTGGAGCAGCGCGGCGAGCCGCAGCACCAGGTCCGGGCCGTCCTCCTCCAGGTCGATCGCCTGGTCGAGGACGGTCAGGGAGTGCTCGTACACGTCCTTGTGCCGGTGGTGCTCGTCGCTCTCCAGGCGGAGGGCGGGCAGCTCGGGCAGGACGTGGGCGGCGAGGCCGGTGTCCACGAGCAGGCCGAGGCCCTTCCGCGGGTGGTCGGAGAGCAGCAGCTTGTTCAGCTCGTCCCGGACGCGCTCGGCGGAGACGATCTCGATCCGGTCCGCCATCTCCGTCATCGCCGTCACGACCTCGGGAGCCACCTCGAAGTCGAGCTGGGCCGCGAAGCGGGCCGCCCGCATCATCCGCAGCGGGTCGTCGGAGAAGGACTCCTCGGGCGTGCCCGGGGTGCGCAGCACCCGGGCGGCGAGGTCCTCCAGACCGCCGTACGGGTCGACGAACTCCTTCTCGGGGAGGGCCACGGCCATCGCGTTGACGGTGAAGTCGCGCCGGACGAGGTCCTGCTCGATGGAGTCGCCGTAGGAGACCTCCGGCTTGCGGGAGGTGCGGTCGTACGCCTCGGAGCGGTACGTCGTCACCTCGATCTGGTAGCCGTCCTTCTGCGAGCCGACCGTCCCGAAGGCGATCCCGACCTCCCAGACCGCGTCGGCCCAGGGGCGGACGATCTTCAGGACGTCCTCGGGGCGGGCGTCCGTGGTGAAGTCCAGGTCGTTGCCGAGCCGGCCGAGGAGGGCGTCCCGTACCGAGCCGCCGACCAGGGCGAGGCGGAAGCCGGCCTCCTGGAAACGGCGGGCGAGGTCGTCGGCGACAGGGGACACGCGCAGCAGTTCGCTGACGGCGCGGCGCTGCACCTGGCTCAGTTCGGTCGAGGTGTCTTCGTTGGCGTTCGGCACAACAGAAAAGGGTACGTGCCCCGCTCCGCCCCGACGCCCCCGTTTTCCCGGCGCCCCTCCGCCCCCGTCGCGAGGCGTCTGTGGGGTTCCTGTGAAAACGGCCTCCTCCCGCGTCACCAGCTGGAGGAGTCCCCGGCA
This sequence comes from Streptomyces filamentosus, assembly GCF_014654895.1. Taxonomy (GTDB): domain Bacteria; phylum Actinomycetota; class Actinomycetes; order Streptomycetales; family Streptomycetaceae; genus Streptomyces; species Streptomyces filamentosus. Next base: position 2,687,329 of record NZ_BNBE01000001.1, read on the forward strand.
CTCGGCCACGTCGTGCCTCGTTACCATGCCTGGACACAGCAACCGGGAACCACTGGCATCACGGGCACCACCGACTACGACGAGGACGGGCGAACGCGTGGCTGAGGCGGCAGCTTTCCAGGGAACCGGCCCCTCATCCGCACCGGGAACCGGCCCCTCGCCCGCCCAGGGCCCCGGCCCCTCGCCCGCCCGCCGATGGCTGCGGCGCACCCTCACGATCGCCGTCGGGGCACCGCTCCTGGCCGGCCTGCTCCAGAACCCCTCACCGGCCTCGGCCCGGGCCCCCGAAGAGGGCCAGGTCTCCCGGACGGTCGATGTGTCGATCGACACGCTCACCCCGAGCGCCCCGGTCGAGGGGGACACCGTCACCGTGACGGGGACGCTGACCAACCGCGGCAAGCGGGTCATCACCGACGCCACCGTGAACCTGCGGGTCGGCCCCCGGATGGAGAGCCGCAGCGAGATCGACCAGGTCGCCCGGCGGAAGGGCTTCCGCTCCGACAGCGACCCGCAGCCGCCGCAGGACGCCCCCGAGATCGACATCCCGCGACTGGAGGCCGGCGTCAGCCGCGACTTCCGGTTCTCCGTGCCCGTCTCCAAGCTGGACCTCGACGAGGAGGGCGGCGTCTACCAGCTGGGCGTCTCGCTCACCGGGCAGACCTCGGACGCGCAGTACGACCGCGTCCTCGGCATCGAGCGGACCTTCCTGCCGTACCAGCCCGAGCCCACCGACAAGCGGACCCAGCTCACCTACCTCTGGCCGCTGATCTCCGCCTCCCACATCTCCGCCGACACCGCCTCGGACGACCAGCAGACCCCGGTCTTCCAGGACGACGAGCTGGCCGAGGAGATCCGGCCCGGCGGCCGGCTGGACGAGATGGTGACCCTGGGCGCGGACCTCCCGGTCACCTGGGTGATCGACCCGGACCTGCTGGCCTCCGTCGACGCCATGGCCAACGGCTACCGCGTCAAGGACGGCACCGGGCACACCGCCGGCACGGACGCGAACCGGAAGCTGGCCGAGCGCTGGCTCGGCATGCTGGAGAAGGCCGTCCAGGGCCGCAAGGTGGTCGCGCTGCCCTTCGCCGACCCCGACCTCGCCTCCCTCGCCCACCGGGGCAAGGCCGTCCCCGGCTCGCTCAAGCACCTCCAGTCGGCGACCCAGCTGGCCCGCTCGACCGTGGAGACGGTCCTCCACGTCCAGCCCGCCACGGACTTCGCCTGGCCCGTCGAGGGCGCCGTCGACCCCTCGATCATGGCGGTCGCGACCTCGGCCGGCGCCCGCAAGGTGATCGCCCGCAGCGACAGCATCCAGGACGACGACCTCTCCTACACCCCCACCGCGGCCCGCCCCCTCGGCGGCGGCACCACGGCGGTGGTCAGCGACGCGGAACTGTCGACCGCATTCCAGGGCGACATGGTCCGGGCCGAGAAGTCCACGCTCGCCGTCCAGGAGTTCCTGGCGCAGACCCTCGCGATCACCCTGGAGCAGCCGCAGGACCAGCGCAGCGTCGTGGTCGCCCCGCAGCGGACGCCCACCACCTCCCAGGCCCAGGCGATGGCGGCGGCCGTCCGCGGGCTCGGCGCCCGCCGCTGGACCCAGCCGGCCGACCTGGTCGCCGCGGCGGCGGCCAAGCCCGACCCGGACGCCTCCACCTCGGTGCCGCGCACCTCGCGGTACCCGAAGAAGCTCCGCGACAGCGAACTCCCGGTGGACGCCTTCCGGGACATGAAGACCACCCGCGACGAACTGGACGACTTCAAGGTCATCCTCACCGACGCGACCCGCGTGGTGCCCCCGGTCGGCAACGCCATCAACCGCGAGATGTCCACCTCCTGGCGCGGCCGGGCCCGCGAGGCGGCGATCTACCGCGTGGACGTCCAGGACGTCCTCCAGGGGCTCACCAAGAGCGTCCTGCTCGTCGACAAGTCCGACCTGACCCTCTCGGGACGCAGCGCCACCATCCCCGTCACGGTGCAGAACAAGCTGCTCCAGGACGTGGACGGCCTCCTCCTCCAGCTCTCCTCCAGCAACGGGACCCGGCTGAAGGTCGACGGCCAGACCTCGGCGCGGCTGCCCGTGAAGATCCGCGCCGGGCACAGCCAGTCGGTGAAGTTCCCCGCCTCGGCCAACGCCAACGGCCAGATCACCATGACGGCCCAGCTCTACACCGCGGACGGGACGCCCTACGGCGCCCCGATGGACTTCACCGTGAAGGTCTCCGAGATGACCCCGACGGTGATGCTCGTCATCGCCGGCGGCGTGCTGCTCCTCGTCCTCGCGGGCGTCCGCATGTACACCCAGCGCAAGCGCCTGGCCGCCCGCGCCGCGGAGGCGGAGGCGGATGCCGAGGTGGGCGCCGCGATGGAGGCGGAGGCCGGGAGCGGCGCGGCGACCGGGGAGACGCCCTCCGGGGACGCGCCCGGGACCGGGGCCGGTCCCGGCGACGAGACCGCCGCCGGGACCGGGGACACGGCCGGGACCACGCCCGCCGGCACGGCCGCCGGAGCCGGGCAGCCGAGTGACCCGGACGCGGACACCGGCGCCGAAAGCGGCGACCCGTCGGGCCCGGGTGAGAAAGTGGACCGTTGAGCGATGTCGTGGCCGGTCGGCCGGGGACGATGAGGTGGGGTAAGCATGAACGCGCCGTACGACGCTGACCGCGGCCAGGGCGCGGGCGGCACCGCACCGTCCGGCGGTACGCCCGCGGCTCCCGCCGGTCCCGGCGGGCAGCCGATCCCGCCGCCCCCGCCACAGGGCCAGCACGGACCGCAGGACCAGCACGGACCGCAGGGCCCGCAGGGACACCCCCCGCAGGCCCCGTACGTCCACGACCCGGCCCGGCCCGCGTACGACCGCGCGCCCTACGCCCAGGACCCGTACGGCGCGCAGCCGCAGGCCCCCGCCGCGTACCCCCAGAACCCGCAGCCCGAGAATCCCTACGGCCAGGACCCCTACGTCCAGGACGCCTACGCCCACGACCCCTACCGGGCGCGGGACCTGTCCGCGCAGGACCCGGTGGGCGAGGCGCTCTACGACCGCGCCGCGCACCCGCCGCCCCCGCCGGGCACCTACCAGGACCCGCAGGCGCTCTACCAGCAACCTGCCGCGCCCCAGCACGCGCCGGACCCGCGGGTCTGGGCCCAGACCCCGGCGCCCGAGCCCGACGGCCCCTCCCGCCACCTCCCGTACGGCGACGACGCCCGCACGGTCCAGTTCACCGGCGTCGACGACCTGGTGACCCGGGCGAGCGCGGAGGAGCAGCCCGAGCCGGACGCCTTCGCCCACCTCTACCGCGACCAGCAGGGCCAGGTGCCCGCCCCGGCCGCGGAACCCGACCCGCTGCCGGCCCCCGCGCCGAAGAAGGGCGGCCGCGCCTCCGGGCTGCTGAAGTCGAGCGCCGTGATGGCCGCCGGCACCCTGGTCTCCCGGCTCACCGGCTTCGTCCGCTCGCTGGTCATCACCGGCGCCCTCGGCGCCGCGCTGCTCGGCGACACCTTCACCATCGCGTACACCCTGCCGACGATGATCTACATCCTCACCGTCGGCGGCGGCCTCAACTCGGTCTTCGTGCCGCAGCTGGTCCGCTCGATGAAGAACGACGAGGACGGCGGCGAGGCGTACGCCAACCGCCTGCTCACCCTCGTCATGGTGGCGCTCGGCCTGATCGTGGTCGCGGCCGTCTTCGCCGCGCCCGTCCTGATCCGGCTGATGTCGAACACCATCGCCGACGACGCCGCCGCCAACAGCGTCGCGGTGACCTTCGCCCGCTACTGCCTGCCCACGATCTTCTTCATGGGCGTGCACGTGGTGATGGGCCAGATCCTCAACGCCCGCGGCAAGTTCGGCGCGATGATGTGGACCCCGGTCCTCAACAACATCGTCATGATCGTCACCTTCGGCCTGTTCATCTGGGTGTACGGCACCTCCGCCGAGTCCCACATGGGCGTGCGGACCATCCCCGACGAGGGCATCCGCCTCCTCGGCATCGGCACCCTGCTCGGCCTCGTCGTCCAGGCGCTCGCGATGATCCCGTACCTGCGCGAGACGGGCTTCCGCTTCCGGCCCCGCTTCGACTGGAAGGGCCACGGCCTCGGCAAGACGGTGAAGCTCGCCAAGTGGACCGTCCTCTTCGTCCTCGCCAACCAGGCGGGCGTCCTGGTCGTCACCCAGCTCGCCACCGCCGCCGGCGAGGAGTCCGGCAAGAACGGCGCCGGCTTCCTCGCGTACTCCAACGCGCAGCTGATCTGGGGCATGCCGCAGGCCATCATCACGGTCTCCGTCATGGCCGCCCTGCTGCCCCGGATCTCCCGCGCCGCCAGCGACGACGACCCCGGCGCCGTCCGCGACGACATCTCGCAGGGCCTCAGGAACTCCGCCGTCGCCATCGTCCCGGTCGCCTTCGCCTTCCTGGCCCTCGGCGTCCCCATGTGCACCCTGCTGTACGCCTCCAGCGGCGTCGAGGCCGCCCAGGGCATGGGCTTCATCCTGATGGCCTTCGGCCTCGGCCTGATCCCCTACTCCGTGCAGTACGTCGTCCTCCGCGGCTTCTACGCCTACGAGGACACCCGCACGCCCTTCTACAACACGGTCATCGTCGCCGCCGTCAACGCGGCCGCCTCCGCCCTCTGCTACGTCCTGCTGCCCGCCCAGTGGGCCGTGGTCGGCATGGCCGCCTCCTACGGCCTCGCCTACGCCGTCGGCGTCGGCATCGCCTGGCGCCGGCTGCGCAACCGCCTCGGCGGCGACCTGGACGGCGCCCACGTCCTGCGCACCTACGCCCGCCTCTGCATGGCCTCCCTGCCCGCGGCGGTCGTCGCCGGCGCGGTCGGCTTCGGCCTGCTGAAGCTGCTCGGCGAGGGCGCCCTCGGCTCTCTGGTCGCGCTCCTCGTCGGCGGCGCGGTGCTCCTCGGCGTCTTCTTCGTCGCCGCCCGCCGCATGCGGATCACCGAGCTGAACACCCTCGTCGGCATGGTGCGGGGCCGTCTGGGACGCTGATTCCGCGTCCGGGGACAACCATCGGGGGACACCGTGTGTCGTGCATAGCGTCCGACTGTGGGCACAATTGGCTTGGCTGTTGGATGTGGCGCAACGGATGGGGAGGCAGGAACGACGGTGGCGGAACGTAGCACGGCTGCCGTCGACGTGGCCGACAACAGCGGTGACGACCCGCTGACCGCGCAGGCGGACACGGCCGCGACCGACGGGGTGGCGGAAGAACGGAAGACGGCGGAGGAGCCCGCCGGGACCCTCGAACAGAAGGCGGTCGAGCGGAAGAACGGCGAACAGCCCTCCATCACGGCACCCGAACTGCACAGCGGCCACAAGCTGGCACGGCGCTACCGGCTGGAGGAGTGCGTCACCCGTCTGGACGGCTTCAGCAGCTGGCGGGCCGTCGACGAGAAGCTGCGGCGGGCGGTCGGCGTCCACCTGCTGCCGGCCGACCATCCGCGCGCCCGCTCGGTCCTGGCCGCCGCCCGGTCGGCGGCCCTCCTCGGCGACCCCCGGTTCGTCCAGGTCCTCGACGCCGTCGAGGAGAACGACCTCGTCTACGTCGTCCACGAGTGGCTGCCCGACGCGACCGAGCTGACCGCGCTCCTCGCCGACGGCCAGCTGGAGGCCCACGACGCCTACCAGCTCGTCGCCCAGGTCTCCCAGGCGATGGCCGCCGCGCACCGCGAGGGCCTGGCCCACCTGCGGCTCACCCCGAGCGCCGTGCTGCGCAGCTCCACCGGCCAGTACCGCATCCGCGGCCTCGCCGTGAACGCCGCCCTGCGCGGCATCACCGCCGACCGGCCGCAGCGCACCGACACCGAGGCCATCGGCGCCCTCCTCTACGCAGCCCTCACCCAGCGCTGGCCGTACGAGAGCGACGCCTACGGCCTCTCCGGCCTGCCCAAGGGCGTCGGACTCCTCCCGCCGGACCAGGTCCGCGCGGGCGTCCACCGGGGCCTCTCCGAGATCGCCATGCGCGCCCTCGCCAACGACGGGGCCACCGCCTCGCGGCAGGAACCGCCCTGCACGACCCCGGACGAGCTCGCCAAGGCCGTCGCGGCGATGCCCCGCGTCAAGCCGCCGGAGCCCGTCTTCCCCACCCCCGCCGAGTACCAGCGCACCACGTACCAGCAGGGCACGTACGGGCACGGGCGCCCGCAGCCGCGCCCCATGGCCACCCAGCCGATCCCGCAGCCCCCGGCCCCGCTGGAGAGCCGTGCGGGCAAGGCGCTGAAGTGGGCCGTCGGCGCCCTGCTCATCGCCGCCCTCGGCCTCGGCAGCTGGCAGATCGCCGACCAGCTCCTCGCCCCCAAGCCGAAGGACGAGACGCCGGTCGTCCAGCAGACGGCCGACGAGAAGCCCGAACCGCCGAAGCCGATCGCCATCGCCTCGGCCCAGGACTTCGACCCCTTCAGCGACGACGGCAGGGAAAACCCCGCCGACGTGCCGAAGGCCTACGACGGCGACCCCGCCACGTACTGGCAGACCATGGAGTACCGGGGCTTCTCGAAGTTCGGCAACCTCAAGGAAGGCGTCGGCCTCGTCCTCGACCTGGGCAAGGAGCAGGAGGTCGCCTCGGTCGACGTCTCCTTCCTCGGCCGGACCTCGGTGGAACTGCGCACCGCAGCCTCGGGCGCCTCCTCGGCTCCCACCTCGCTCGACGGCTTCACCACCCAGGCGAAGGACACCGGGTCCCAGGTCGCGCTGAAGCCCACCAAGCCGGTGACGACCCGCTACGTGCTGGTCTGGCTGACGGACCTGCCCACCACCGAGACCGGGCACTACCGGGGGAAGGTCGCCGAGATCAAGGTCATGGGCTGACGACAGGGCAGTGGAGGGGGCTGACACCATTGGACCGTCCGATGGACGCCACAGACGACCGGGAACTCCTGGCCCGGCACGTCGCCGGGGATCCGGACGCCTTCGGTGAGCTCGTACGGCGCCACCGCGACCGCCTGTGGGCGGTGGCGCTCCGCACCCTGGGAGACCGAGAGGAGGCCGCGGACGCCGTCCAGGACGCCCTCCTCTCGGCCTTCCGGGCCGCCCACACCTTCCGGGGCCAGTCGGCGGTCACGACCTGGCTGCACCGCATCACGGTGAACGCCTGCCTGGACCGGATCCGGAAGACCGCCACCCGGCGGACCTCCCCCGTCGACGACACCGCCCGCTTCGAGCAGCTCCTCGAACCGCACGAGTCCGCCGAGGCGCCCGCCGAGCGCGAGGACCTCCACCGGCAGCTGCTCGCCGCGCTCGCCACCCTCGCCCCCGACCAGCGCGCCGCCCTCGTCCTCGTCGACATGCAGGGATACCCGGTCGCGGAGGTGGCCCGTATCCTCGGCGTTCCCACCGGCACCGTGAAGAGCCGCTGTGCGCGCGGCCGGGCCCGGCTGCTTCCGCTGCTCACTCATCTGCGCGCCGACACCGTGGGTAACGAGCCCTCCGAGGGGGGAAGGAACCGGACGCCGGGGACATCCGTCCCACCGGCATCGGGGCCGCCGGAAACCGGACCGATCGATCCAGCTGCTGTGAAGGGCGGAGGTGGGCGCGCGTGACCACGACCGACAGGGCCGACACAGCTCAGCACCCGGACGTCTCGGAGATCTCCGACCTGACCGAGGGCCTGCTCTCCCCCGGCCGGTCCGCCGCGGTCCGCCGCCACCTCGACGGCTGCGCCCTCTGTGCCGACGTGCGGAGCTCCCTGGAGGAGATCCGCGGCCTCCTGGGCACCCTGCCCGGCCCCCCGCGCATGCCCGCCGAGATCGCGGGCCGGATCGACGCGGCCCTCGCCGCCGAGGCGCTCCTGGACGCCACCGTCCCCGAGCCGTCCCGGACCGTTTCACGTGAAACCCCGGACACCCCGCCCGCCCAGAACGCCTTGTCCGGCCCGGGCCGCCCGTCCGCCCACGGCACCTCGTCCGCCGAGGTCACCCCGTCCGCAGGGGGCGGCGTGACCGCCGAGGACAGCGTGACCGTTCCTCCGGTCGAGGCCGCGGACGTGGTTTCACGTGAAACAGCGCGCTCGGCGTCCCCGGTCCGTCCCGCCGACGGCCGCCCCCCGACGGTACGGCCGGCCTCCCGGCCCGCGTCCGGGCCCGGACGGGGTCGCACCCGCCGCCGGGGCCGGATCGCCCTCCTCACGAGCCTCGCCGGGACGCTCGTCGCCGGAGTCTGCGCGTACAGCCTCTACGCGCTCACGCAGAACGGCGCCTCGAACGCCGACGCGACCAAGGCCGACACCGTCGCGAGCGCTCCCCTGAGCACCTTCTCCGGGGAGCCCGTGGAGGACCGGGTCCGGAGCCTGCTCGGGGCCGCCCCCGACCTGCGGGCCCCGAAGGGGGTCCAGCCCGAATCGCTGACGGCCGAGGCGCCGGAGCAGAGCGGCACCGCCCAGCGCAGCGGCGACCCCGCCCTCCCCGGCTGCGTCCTCGCCGGCACCGGCCGCCAGGACCCCGTACTCGCCTCGGAGCGCGGCGAGTACGAGGGCGCCTCCGCCTATCTCCTCGTCCTCGCCGACCCGGCGGACGGCGACCGCGTCCGGGCCTACCTCGTCGACGCCTCCTGCACCGGGGACACCCCGGGAGAACTGCTCCGGACCGCCTCCTACCCGAAGCCCTGAGGACACCGGCCCCGCTCGTCGACACGCCTCCCGTCTCACCGTCCGTCTCACGGACGCGCTGCGCGGCGTCTTCGGGAATGCACGCCCCGTAGGATCCGTTGGGTGGGGTGAGAGTGACCGAGACACCGCCCCCGTAGGCAGTAGGCAGTCTGCAGAGACGAGGAAGAAACCCGTGAGCGACGTCCGTAACGTGATCATCATCGGCTCCGGGCCCGCGGGTTACACCGCTGCGCTCTACACGGCCCGAGCGTCGCTGAACCCGCTGGTCTTCGAAGGTGCCGTCACCGCCGGTGGCGCCCTGATGAACACCACCGAGGTCGAGAACTTCCCCGGCTTCCGCGACGGCATCATGGGCCCGGACCTCATGGACAACATGCGGGCGCAGGCCGAGCGCTTCGGCGCCGAGCTCGTCCCGGACGACGTCGTCGCCGTGGACCTGACGGGTGAGATCAAGACCGTCACGGACACCGCCGGTGTCGTGCACCGCGCCAAGGCCGTGATCGTGACCACCGGTTCGCAGCACCGCAAGCTCGGCCTGCCGAACGAGGACACTCTCTCCGGCCGCGGTGTCTCCTGGTGCGCCACCTGCGACGGCTTCTTCTTCAAGGACCAGGACATCGCCGTCGTCGGCGGCGGCGACACCGCGATCGAGGAGGCGACCTTCCTCTCGCGCTTCGCCAAGTCGGTGACCATCGTCCACCGCCGCGACACGCTGCGCGCCTCCAAGGCGATGCAGGAGCGCGCCTTCGCCGACCCGAAGATCAAGTTCGCCTGGGACAACGAGGTGGCCGAGATCCACGGCGACCAGAAGCTGACCGGTCTGACCCTGCGCAACACCAAGACCGGCGAGACCAGCGAGCTGCCCGTGACCGGCCTCTTCATCGCCGTGGGCCACGACCCGCGCACCGAGCTGTTCAAGGGCCAGCTGGACCTCGACGAGGAGGGCTACCTCAAGGTCGCCGCCCCGTCGACCCGAACCAACCTGACGGGTGTCTTCGGCGCCGGCGACGTCGTCGACCACACCTACCGCCAGGCCATCACGGCCGCCGGCACCGGATGCTCCGCCGCGCTCGACGCCGAGCGCTTCCTGGCCGCCCTCGCCGACAGCGAGAAGCTGGCCGAGACCCCCGCGGTCTGACCCGAGCCCCTCTCACCCCACACCCCGCGAAGTTAAGGAGGCCGCCGTGGCCGGCGCCCTGAAGAACGTGACCGACGCTTCCTTCGAAGAGGACGTCCTCAAGAGCGACAAGCCCGTCCTGGTGGACTTCTGGGCCGCTTGGTGCGGTCCGTGCCGTCAGATCGCCCCGTCGCTGGAGGCCATCGCCGCCGAGCACGGCGAGATCGAGATCGTGAAGCTCAACATCGACGAGAACCCGGGCACGGCCGCCAAGTACGGCGTCATGTCCATCCCGACCCTGAACGTCTACCAGGGCGGCGAGGTCGTGAAAACCATCGTCGGTGCCAAGCCGAAGGCCGCGATCCTGCGCGACCTGGAGCCCTTCATCGCCGACGCGAAGTGACCTCTCGCTGTTTCACGTGAAACGGCCCGCCTCCTGTGAAGGAGGCGGGCCGTTTCGCTTCCCTGCGGCGACCGGCCCCCGGCCTCACAGGGGCCGGAGCGCCGGCTCCTTCTGCACCACGCCGAGCAGCCGGTCCAGCGCCATCTCGACGTCCTCCTTCCAGGAGAGCGTCGTCCTCAGCTCCAGGCGGAGCCGGGGGAAGGCGGGGTGCGGCCGGACGGTCTTGAAGCCGACGGCCAGCAGGTGATCGGCGGGGAGCACACAGGCGGGCTCCTTCCACCGGGCGTCGCCGAAGGCCTCGATCGCCTTGAAGCCCCGGCGCAGCACGTCCTTGGCGACCGTCTGCACCATCACCCGGCCCAGCCCCTGCCCCTGGTACTCCGGCATGATCCAGGCCGTCATCAGCTGGACGGCGTCGGCCGCCACGGGGCTCGTGGGGAAGGCCGTCGAGCGGGGGACGTAGGCCGGGGGAGCGTAGAGGACGTAACCGACCGGCACCTCGTCCACGTAGGCGACCCGGCCGCAGGAACCCCACTCCAGCAGGACGGCGGAGAGCCACGCCTCCTTCTCCGCGTCCGGGCGGCCCGCCTTCACGGCGGCCTCCCCGCTCACCGGATCGAGCTCCCAGAAGACACAGGAACGGCAGCGCTTCGGGAGGTGCGGAAGATTGTCCAGCGTGAGCGGTACGAGCCGACGCCCCACGGCTGTCCCTCGCTTCCCTGGCCGTCGGACGGCCACCGAGCACGGATACGGCTCTCGGAATCGTATCCACCGGGCTGTCGGGGCGACACCGCGCACAGGAAAAGGGCGGGGTGTGTTCCGGTCACGTCCGGAACACACCCCGCCCTCGGTGTCCTGCGGGAGGCGGGGGATTACTCCTCGCCTTCCTCCTCCTCGGCCCTCAGCATCTGCTGGAGGACCTTGTCCTCGCCGGGAGCCATCGCCGTGAGGATCCGGTCGAGGTCCTCCACCGAGGCGAACTCGACGACGATCTTGCCCTTCTGCTTCCCCAGGTCGACCTTCACCCGCGTCTCGAAACGGTCCGAGAGGCGGGTGGCCAGGTCGGAGAAGACCGGGGAGACCCGGCCACCGGCCCGGGGCTGCTTCGCCTTGGTGACGGCGGGCTCCTCGAAGCCCATGAGCCGCACGATCTCCTCGACCGAACGGACCGAGAGCCCCTCGGAGACGATCCGCTGGGCCAGCTGCTCCTGGGCCTCCGGCTCCTCCACGCCGAGCAGGGCACGGGCATGGCCGGCCGACAGCACTCCGGCGGCGACCCGGCGCTGCACCGCCGGGGAGAGCCGCAGCAGCCGCAGGGTGTTGGAGACCTGGGAGCGCGAGCGGCCGATCCGGTCGGCGAGCTGGTCGTGGGTGCAGCTGAAGTCGGTGAGGAGCTGCTCGTAGGCGGCGGCCTCCTCCAGCGGGTTCAGCTGGGCCCGGTGGAGGTTCTCCAGGAGCGCGTCCAGGAGCATCTTCTCGTCGTCGGTGGCCCGGACGATCGCGGGGATGGTCTGGAGACCAGCCTCGTCGGAGGCCCGCCAGCGCCGCTCGCCCATGATCAGCTCGTAGCGTCCGCCCTCGCTCTTGCGGACGACGACCGGCTGGAGGAGGCCGACCTCCTTGATGGAGGTGACCAGCTCGGCGAGGGCGTCCTCGTCGAAGACCTTGCGCGGCTGCTGCTGGTTGGGAGTGATGTCACCGATCGGGATCTCGGTGAAGTAGGCCCCCGCGACCAGCTTCGGCTCGGGGTCCGAGAGCGCAACCGCCGTCTCGTGCTGCGGGGCGCTCTGGGGGAAGAGGCGTGCGGCGCCGCTCCCGGGGAGCGTGGAGACGGCGCCGTCCTCCGGCGCCTGCGGGTCCTGGGGGGCACCGGCGAACAGCGCGCCGAGCCCCCGCGGCCCCAGTCCCCTACGTCGGTCGCTCACTTCAGTTCCTCCGCCATGCTGCGCTGGTTGTTCTGGTACCCCACGCGGCCGTGCTGCTGGGGTTCGTAGTGGACGGAGGCGCCCCGGAAGGCGATCTCGCGCGCCGCTTCGATGTACGACAGGGCTCCGCTGGAACCGGGGTCGTAGGTGATCACGGTCTGGCCGTAGCTGGGGGCCTCGGAGATGCGGACGGAACGCGGGATGCTGGTCCGGAGCACCTCCTGGCCGAAGTGGGTGCGGACCTCTTCGGCGACCTGCGAGGCGAGCCTCGTCCGGCCGTCGTACATGGTCAGCAGGATCGTCGAGACGTGGAGCGTCTGGTTGAGGTGGCCCCGGACCAGGTCGACGTTCTTCAGGAGCTGGCCCAGGCCCTCCAGCGCGTAGTACTCACACTGGATCGGGATGAGCACCTCGGCACCGGCCACCAGGGCGTTCACCGAGAGCAGCCCGAGGGAGGGCGGGCAGTCGATCAGGACGTAGTCCAGCGGCTGCTCGTACGCCTGGATCGCCCGCTGGAGGCGGCTCTCGCGCGCCACCATCGACACCAGCTCGATCTCCGCACCGGCGAGATCGATCGTGGCCGGGGCACAGAAGAGCCCCTCGACGTCCAGGACCGGCTGGACCACCTCGGAGAGCGGCCGGCTGTCGACGAGGACGTCGTAGATCGAGGGGACGTCGGCGTGGTGGTCGATGCCCAGCGCGGTGGAGGCGTTGCCCTGCGGATCCAGGTCGATGACCAGGACCCGGGCGCCGTGCAGGGCCAGCGAGGCGGCCAGGTTGACCGTCGTGGTCGTCTTGCCCACGCCGCCCTTCTGGTTGGCCACCACCATGATGCGGGTCTGCTCGGGACGGGGCAGCCCCTCCCCGGCACGGCCCAGCGCTTCTACGGCCAGCTGGGCAGCACGGCCAATGGGGGTGTCGTCCATCGGGGGCAGTGTTTCACGTGAAACATCTTCCCCGGCCGATTCGGTTCGGGGACCGGGGACCGGATCGGTCATCGGTCCCGCGATGTTGGCGTCGGACCGCAAGGATTCACTCTCCTCGGCATCAAGCTCGCGATGGGAAGAGCCTGCCATGCCCGTGGGGTCCTGAACCAGCGAGGTCGGTGGATCTGTGGGTGAATCCACCTCTGGGGAAAACTCCGTAACCCTCGCGGGTGGCTTCACACGGGGTCGGCGGTCCCGGGGGGTGGCAGCCGCGCGCCCGCGGCTGATGATCCCCTGGAGCAGTGAGCGATGTTTCACGTGAAACACGATGCCCCTGCGGTCCTCCGGGGACCGCTCGACACTCCGTGAAAGCGGACGAATGCGACGCTCAGCGGCGCCGACGGGTCTTGCTGGTCCGCGCGGCCTTGGCCCGCTTGGCCGCGAAGCGCACCCCGCCGGGGCTCTCGCCGACCTCGACCCGGACCACCGTGGACATCGGGTCGACGATGCCCTCGCCGACGTGGTGCACCGAGGTCTCCACCACGCCGAGCTTGGAGAGCGCGGCACGCGCCCCGTCCAGCTCCTCCTCCGCGGTGTCGCCCTTCAGCAGCAGCATCTCGCCGTAGGGGCGGAGCAGCGGCACGCCCCAGCCGGCCAGCCGGTCCAGGGGCGCCACGGCGCGGGCGGTCACGACGTGGACCGGCGGGAGCTTGCCCAGCATCTCCTCGGCCCGGCCCCGCACCACGGTCACGTGGTCGAGACCGAGCAGCTCCACGACCTCCTGGAGGAAGTTGATCCGCCGCAGCAGCGGCTCCAGGAGGGTGATCTTCAGATCCGGGCGCACCAGCGCCAGCGGGATGCCGGGCAGACCCGCGCCGGAGCCGACGTCGCAGACCGTCACGCCCTCGGGGACGACCTCGGAGAGGACGGCGCAGTTCAGCAGGTGGCGTTCCCACAGGCGCGGGACCTCGCGGGGACCGATGAGTCCGCGCTTCACACCGGCGTCCGCGAGCAGCTCCGCGTACCGCACGGCTTCGGGGAAGTACTCGCCGAAGACCTTCCGTGCCTGCTCCGGCGCTTCGGGGAGCTCCGCTGCCTCCGTCACGGGGACCGTCCTTCCGTACCGCACGCATACCGTGCGAGCGCACTGTGGTGGCTGAACTATCAGGCTGACAAAGATCGGCCCCGTCTGCGAACAGACGGGGCCGACGCGTGGAGAGGGGTTCAGGCAGGGAGGACGACGACGAAGCGCTGCGGCTCCTCGCCCTCGGACTCGCTGCGCAGACCGGCGGCGGCGACCGCGTCGTGCACGACCTTGCGCTCGAACGGGGTCATCGGGTCCAGCTTGACCGGCTGGCCCGTGGACTTGACCTCGTCCGCGGCCTTGGCGCCGAGCTGGGCGAGCTCGGTGCGCTTCTGGGCACGGAACCCGGCGATGTCGAGCATCAGCCGGCTGCGGTCACCGGTCTCCCGGTGCACGGCCAGGCGGGTCAGCTCCTGGAGCGCCTCCAGCACCTCGCCGTCGCGGCCCACGAGCTTCTGGAGGTCGCGGCTGCTGGAGTCGCTGATGATCGAGACCGCGGCCCGGTCCGCCTCGACGTCCATGTCGATGTCGCCGTCGAGGTCGGCGATGTCGAGCAGGCCCTCGAGGTAGTCGGCCGCGATCTCACCCTCCTGCTCCAGGCGGGTCAGGGTGTCGCCACCCTCGGCAGCGGCGGCGGAGGTGGTGCCTTCCGTCACGGATGGACTCCTTCTGGCTACGAAGCTACGGGGACGCTTCTACTTCTTGGAGGACGGGTGCTTGGGCCGCTGCTGGCCCTTGCGCGGACGGGAACCGCCGGAGTTGGCGCGGCTGCGGCCGCCCTGCGCACCGCCCTTGGCGGGCGTCTCGGGCTTCTTCTCCAGGGAGGGCTTCGCCGGGGCGTCCTGGGCGGCCTCGCCCGCGGACTCCTCGGGGGTCTCCTCCACGGCCTCCTCGCCCTTGCCCTGCTGCCCGCCGGACTGGCGCTGGGCCTTGGTCTGGCGCTTGGGCTGCTGGCGCTTGGGGGCGGCGATGCCTTCGGCCTCGGCGACGGCGGCGTCGCTCTTCACGACGGTGCCGTCGGCCTGGGCGGCGAAGCCGGCCTTGGAGAGGGCGCCGATGAAGCGGCGCTCGTTCTCGTTGCGGTCGGAGCCCTTGGCGACGATGGCCTTGACGACGGCCTTGTGGCGCCGGCTGCGGATCTCACCGTGCTGCGTGACGCTCTTCAGGAGGCGCTGGAGGTAGGAGTCCTGCGCCTTGCTGCCCGGGGTCGGGTTCTGGTTGATCACGTACATCTGCTGGCCCATGGTCCACACGTTGGTGGTCAGCCAGTAGACGAGGACGCCGACGGGGAAGTTGATGCCCATGACGGCGAAGATCACCGGGAAGATGTACATGAGCATCTTCTGCTGCTGCATGTACGGGGTCTTCACCGAGAGGTCGACGTTCTTCATCATCAGCTGGCGCTGGGTGAAGAACTGCGAGGCCGACATCAGGATGATCATGATCGCGGTGACGATCCGGACCGAGGTCAGCGAGGCGTCGAGGGCGGCCACCTCGGCGGCGCTGTCGGTGAACTTCGAGGCGAGCGGGGCGCCGAAGATGTGCGCCTTGCGGGCGCTCTCCAGCAGCGGCTGGTCGATGACGCCGATGACCTTGCCCGACGCGATGTTCGACAGCACGTGGTAGAGGGCGAAGAAGAACGGCGACTGGGCGAGGATGGGAAGGCACGAGGAGAGCGGGTTGGTGCCCGTCTCCTTGTACAGCTTCATCATCTCTTCGGACTGACGCTGCTTGTCGCTCTTGTAGCGCTCCTGGATCGCCTTCATCTTCGGCTGGAGCGCCTGCATGTTCCGCGTCGACTTGATCTGCTTCACGAAGAGCGGGATCAGGCAGATGCGGATCAGCACCACGAGGGACACGATCGACAGGCCCCAGGCCCAGCCCGTGTCGGGGCCGAAGATGGCCCCGTACAGCTTGTGGAACTGGACGATGACCCAGGAAACGGGCCAGGTGATGAAGCTGAACAGACTGGCAATCGTGTCCACTAATCAGGCTCCTTGAGCATTGGGCGAGGTCTCTGCGGCCGGGCTCGTCTCGGCGGAGATCCCGCCCTTGTCGCCGCGCAGCGCGTTCCTGAGCATCTCGTGCCAGCGCGGACGCTTCCGCGGGGGGACATGGTCCACTCCGCCGGGCGACCACGGATTGCACCGCAGGATGCGCCAGGCGGTCAGGGCGATGCCCTTGATCGCGCCATGCCGGTCTATGGCCGTGAATCCGTAGTGGGAACACGACGGGTAGTACCGGCAGACGTCGCCCAGAAGAGGGCTGATCGTCCACTGGTACAGCTTGATGAGGGCGAGGAACGGGTACTTCATCGCGTACCCCCTCCCAGCAGCCGCTGGAGGGCGGCGTCCAGGTCGCGGGCCAGGTGGGCGTGGTCGGCGTCACCGGCTCCGGGCAACGCCCGTACGACCACCAGGCTACCGGGGGGCAGCGTGGACAGCCGGTCGCGGACGAGGTGGCGCAGACGACGCTTCACCTGGTTGCGGACGACCGCACCGCCCACGGCCTTGCTCACGACGAAACCCGCACGCGTCGGGGGAGCGCTCTCCCCAGGCGCGTGCGGGTCCGTTGCACCGCTTCGTAGGTGGACGACGAGGAGCGGGCGACCGGCCCGGCGTCCTCGACGTACCGCGGTTGCGAAGTCCTCGCGCCGCCTCAGCCGATTCTCGGTAGGCAGCACGTCATGACCTGTTTAAGTGGATCAGGCGGACAGGCTCGCGCGACCCTTGGCACGGCGGTTCGCCAGGATGGCGCGGCCGGCACGGGTACGCATGCGCAGGCGGAAGCCGTGGGTCTTCGCGCGACGACGGTTGTTCGGCTGGAAGGTGCGCTTGCTCACTCGGGGGCTCCAGAAATGATTCGGGTGGTGGCGGGACATCGCCTGGCTGTCACCGTGCGCCCACGAGTAGCTCGCAATACGCCCGAGTGCACCGCTTCGTGATCACATAGAGTGACCTTTGCCCATCGGAGGCAGGCGGCAGCAGCCATCGACAACTCGACCTGGTTACGGTACGCGCGGCTACGCCATCCGGTCAAACCGACCCGTTGACGGGGCCGCTTGTACACAGGCTGTGGACAACAACTTGAACGACGTCAGCCGCCCCGACTACCGTGGCCGGACTCGACTATCTCTTCCGTTCTGTTCTTATCGTCCCGAGAACCACACATTCGTGGGACCTGCGAGAAAGCGTGCCCCGTGGCTGACGTACCTGCCGATCTTGCCGCAGTGTGGCCACGCGTGCTCGACCAGCTGCTCGGAGAAGGACAGCAGGGCATCGAGCCCAAGGACAAACAGTGGATCGAGCGCTGCCAGCCGCTCGCCCTGGTCGCGGACACGGCGCTGCTCGCCGTCCCCAACGAATGGGGCAAGCGCGTCCTGGAGGGCCGGCTGGCCCCGCTGATCAGCGAGACCCTCAGCCGCGAGTGCGGCCGGCCGATCCGGATCGCGATCACCGTCGACGACTCCGTCGGCGAGCCGGCCCCCGCGCCCTCACCCGGACGGCCGCCGCAGCAGCCCCGTTACGACGAGCGCCCGCCGGCCGAGCCGTACGAGGGCTACGGCCACCGCGCGCTCCCCGACGACGGGCTGCCCACCGCCCGCCCGGCCTATCCGGACTACCAGCAGCCGCCGCGCCCCGAGCCGGGCGCCTGGCCGCGGTCCCAGGAGGACCTCTCCTGGCAGCAGCCGCGCCTCGGCGGCTTCCCCGAGCGCGCCCCGTACACCGGCCCGGCCGCCCCGGAGCCCACCGGCCGCCCGCGGTACGACGAGCCCGCCCGCGGCTACGAGCAGCCGCAGCGGTCCGAGCGCGCCGAGCTTCCGGCGCCGGGTCCCGGCCCGGTGCCGCGGCCCGGTCCGGGGCCTGGCGGCCAGGGTGCGGGGTCCGGCGTCGGCCAGGGCTCCCTCGGCGGTTCCGGTACGGGCTCCGGCTCCGGCGGGCCCGGCGAGCCGCACGCGCGCCTGAACCCCAAGTACCTCTTCGACACCTTCGTCATCGGTTCCTCGAACCGCTTCGCCCACGCGGCCGCGGTCGCGGTGGCCGAGGCGCCGGCGAAGGCGTACAACCCGCTCTTCATCTACGGCGAGTCGGGGCTCGGCAAGACGCACCTGCTGCACGCGATCGGGCACTACGCGCGGAGCCTCTACCCGGGCACGCGCGTGCGGTACGTGAGCTCGGAGGAGTTCACCAACGAGTTCATCAACTCGATCCGCGACGGCAAGGGCGACGCCTTCCGCAAGCGCTACCGGGACGTGGACATCCTGCTGGTCGACGACATCCAGTTCCTCGCGAGCAAGGAGTCGACGCAGGAGGAGTTCTTCCACACCTTCAACACCCTGCACAACGCGAACAAGCAGATCGTGCTCTCCTCGGACCGGCCGCCCAAGCAGCTGGTCACCCTGGAGGACCGGCTGCGGAACCGCTTCGAGTGGGGACTCACCACCGACGTGCAGCCGCCGGAGCTGGAGACGCGCATCGCGATCCTCCGCAAGAAGGCGGTGCAGGAGCAGCTGAACGCCCCGCCGGAGGTGCTGGAGTTCATCGCCTCCCGGATCTCGCGGAACATCCGCGAGCTGGAGGGCGCGCTGATCCGGGTGACGGCCTTCGCGAGCCTCAACCGGCAGCCGGTGGACCTGGGGCTGACCGAGATCGTCCTCAAGGACCTGATCCCGGGCGGCGAGGACTCGTCCCCGGAGATCACCGCGCCGGCCATCATGGCGGCGACCGCCGACTACTTCGGGCTGACGGTGGAGGACCTCTGCGGCTCCTCCCGCAGCCGCGTCCTGGTGACGGCCCGCCAGATCGCCATGTACCTGTGCCGCGAGCTCACCGACCTGTCGCTGCCGAAGATCGGCGCGCAGTTCGGCGGCCGGGACCACACGACCGTCATGCACGCGGACCGGAAGATCCGCGCCCTGATGGCGGAGCGGCGCTCCATCTACAACCAGGTGACCGAGCTGACCAACCGCATCAAGAACGGCTGACGGCTCCTCAGCGCGGCCGGTGCCCCCGGTCCACAGCCCGTGCCCGCACTGCGCGGCACGGGCTTCGCGCATCCCCAACCTGTGTACGGCCGCCGGGCCGTGACGGCCCGCGCCGAGGGCCGTGCACCGCCTGTGCACAGTTGGCCGGGCGCGGCCCGCAGGGCCGCGCGGGCGCTCCCGAAGGGCGCCCCGGGACACCTCCCGGGGCGCCCTTCGGCGTCCCCGGAAGGCGTCGGCGGAAGGCTGTGGAAGCCGCTGGGGGGGCGTCCGTGAGAGCGCTGGAAGGCGTCCGAGAGAGCGGTGGAAGGCGTCGGCGGGGGTGGCGAAACGCGTCTGCGGGGGCGTCAGGAGGCTCTGGTGAGAGCGGAGAGCGGCTCGAGGCCGGAGGGCCGTGTTCGATTGCCGCGTCCTGGTGGCGAGTTCTCCACAGATTGCGGGATGATCTCCCGTCCACAGGGTGGGGACTGCGAAGTTATCCGGAACGTGTCCACAGGCGGAGCTGGGGAGAGTCCATCACTCCAGCTCAGAGGGGTGTGGATTTGTTGGAAACCTTCATCCACAGGCTGTGGATGAATCTTCCGTCCACAGGGGGCGGGATGAGTTGTCCACTGGCTACCCACAGGGAGAGGGCTGTTGCCCACAGCTTCTCCACACCGCTGTCCACTGTTCGGCAACAAAACACCCCCAGTCACCGGTGAGAGTGAAAGCCGTCACACCAAGGGAGACGTTTGGGCTGTGGGGAACCTGGGGAAAGCTGGGGACAGTGCTGGGGAGAACTACCCCTCGCCTGTGTATCGGGTGTGCAGAACTTTCGGATGTCCACAGAGAGCCGTGGTTTTCCACTGGTTCCACCCACAGGGGCAGTGGACAAAAAACCTGCCCTGACCTGCGTGGACGACGTTATCCACCGTTTCCACAGGCCCTACTACTACTCCCACTCATAGTTAGCTCGGGAATCGTTTTGAAGCGGGGCCTGTGCACAACTCGGCACCGGAGCCCCGACCTGCCCTCGTCGCGACTTGACCCCGAGCCGCGACGAGTGTCGGCGGCGTACGTCAGACTGGATCCCGCAGTCGACGAAGAGCCAGCAACAAGCAGGAGGCGGTTCCGGTGAAGATCCGGGTGGAGCGCGATGTACTCGCGGAGGCGGTGGCCTGGGTGGCCCGCAGCCTTCCGGCCCGTCCGCCGGCGCCCGTACTCGCGGGCCTTCTGCTGAAGGCCGAGGACGGCGCGCTGAGCTTCTCGAGCTTCGACTACGAGGTCTCCGCCCGCGTCTCCGTCGAGGCCGAGGTCGAGGAGGACGGCACCGTCCTCGTCTCCGGCCGCCTCCTCGCCGACATCTGCCGCGCCCTCCCCAACCGTCCGGTGGAGATCTCCACAGACGGTGTACGGGCGACCGTGGTCTGCGGCTCCTCCCGCTTCACCCTCCACACCCTCCCTGTGGAGGAGTACCCGGCGCTGCCGGAGATGCCCACCGCCACCGGCACCGTCCCCGGCGAGGTCTTCGCGGCCGCCGCCGCCCAGGTCGCCATCGCCGCCGGCCGCGACGACACGCTGCCCGTCCTCACCGGTGTGCGCATCGAGATCGAGGGCGACACCGTCACCCTGGCCTCCACCGACCGCTACCGCTTCGCGGTCCGCGAGTTCCTGTGGAAGCCGGAGTCCCCGGACGCCTCCGCCGTCGCGCTGGTGCCCGCCAAGACCCTCCTGGACACCGCCAAGGCCCTCACCAGCGGTGACACCGTCACCCTGGCGCTCTCCGGCTCCGGCCAGGGCGAGGGCCTCATCGGCTTCGAGGGCGCGGGCCGCCGCACCACCACCCGCCTGCTGGAGGGCGACCTCCCGAAGTACCGCACGCTCTTCCCCACCGAGTTCAACTCGGTCGCGGTGATCGAGACCGCCCCCTTCGTGGAGGCCGTCAAGCGCGTGGCCCTGGTCGCCGAGCGCAACACCCCGGTCCGCCTCAGCTTCGAGCAGGGCGTGCTCATCCTGGAGGCCGGTTCCAGCGACGACGCACAGGCTGTGGAAAGGGTCGACGCGCAGCTGGACGGCGACGACATCTCGATCGCCTTCAACCCGACCTTCCTCCTGGACGGCCTCAGCGCGATCGACTCCCCCGTCGCCCAGCTCTCCTTCACGACCTCGACCAAGCCGGCGCTGCTGAGCGGCCGCCCGGCCGTGGACGCGGAGGCGGACGAGGCCTACAAGTACCTGATCATGCCGGTGCGCCTGAGCGGCTGACGCCCCTCCCGGCCCCGCGGCCGGGCGGTGCGCGGGGCGCGTCGACTGAGCGGCCGACCCCACAGGTGTGCGGCCGGGTCCGGGCGTAGGCTCGGACCCGGGCAGCAACCGCACACGACGCTAAAGGAACACTCTGATGGAGCTCGGTCTCGTCGGTCTCGGCAAGATGGGCGGCAACATGCGCGAGCGCATCCGCCGCGCAGGCCACACCGTCATCGGATACGACCGCAACCCGGACCTCGCCGACGTCCACAGCCTGGAAGAGCTTGTGGGCAAGCTCAAGGGTCCGCGCGTCGTCTGGGTCATGGTCCCCGCCGGTGCGGCGACCCAGTCCACCGTCGACGAGCTGGCGGAGCTGCTCTCCCCCGGCGACATCGTCGTCGACGGCGGGAACTCCCGCTGGACCGACGACGAGAAGCACGCCGAGGAGCTGGCCGCCAAGGGCATCGGCTTCGTCGACTGCGGCGTCTCCGGCGGCGTCTGGGGCCTGGAGAACGGCTACGCGCTGATGTACGGCGGCTCCGACGAGCACGTCGCCCGCGTCCAGCCGATCTTCGACGCCCTCAAGCCGGCCGGCGAGTACGGCTCCGTGCACGCGGGCAAGGTCGGCGCCGGCCACTTCGCGAAGATGGTCCACAACGGCATCGAGTACGCGATGATGCAGGCCTACGCCGAGGGCTGGGAGCTCCTGGAGAAGGTCGACTCCGTGGAGAACGTCCGCGAGATCTTCCGCTCCTGGCAGGAGGGCACGGTCATCCGTTCCTGGCTGCTCGACCTCGCGGTCAACGCACTCGACGAGGACGAGCACCTGGACCAGCTGCGCGGCTACGCGTCGGACTCCGGCGAGGGCCGGTGGACCGTCGAGGCCGCCATCGACAACGCCGTCCCGCTCCCGGCGATCACCGCGTCGCTGTTCGCGCGGTTCGCCTCCCGGCAGGACGACTCGCCGCAGATGAAGATGATCGCCGCACTGCGCAACCAGTTCGGCGGCCACGCGGTCGAGAAGAAGTAGCAATCCACAGGCTGTGCACCACCCGGTGCACAGCGACCGGGGGAAGGCCGGCGCCCACCATGCACGTCACGCATCTCTCGCTGGCCGACTTCCGCTCGTACGCCCGGGCCGAGGTACCCCTCGACCCGGGCGTCACCGCTTTCGTGGGGGCGAACGGCCAGGGCAAGACCAACCTCGTCGAGGCCGTCGGCTACCTCGCGACCCTCGGCAGCCACCGCGTCGCCGCGGACGCCCCGCTGGTGCGGATGGGCGCCGAGCGGGCCTACATCCGGGCCGCCGTCACCCAGGGCGAGCGCTCTCAGCTGATCGAGCTCGAACTCAACCCGGGCCGCGCCAACCGCGCCCGCATCAACAGGTCCTCGCAGGTCAGGCCCCGTGACGTGCTCGGCATCCTGCGGACCGTGCTGTTCGCCCCCGAGGACCTGTCGCTGATCAAGGGCGACCCCGGCGAGCGCCGGCGCTTCCTCGACGACCTGCTCACCGCGCGCGTGCCGCGCATGGCGGGCGTGCGCTCCGACTACGAGCGCGTCCTCAAGCAGCGCAACACGCTCCTGAAGTCGGCGGCGATGGCCCGCCGCCACGGCGGCCGCGGCATGGACCTGTCCACCCTCGACGTCTGGGACCAGCAGCTGGCCCGGGCCGGAGCCGAGCTGCTCGCCCAGCGGCTCGACCTCGTCCACACCCTCCAGCCGCTCGCGGACAAGGCGTACGAACAGCTCGCCCCCGGCGGCGGCCCGGTCCTGCTGGAGTACAAGCCCTCCGCCCCCGGCCCCGGACACACCCGCGAGGAGCTGTACGAGCAGCTGCTCGCCGCCCTCGGCGAGGCCCGCAAGCAGGAGATCGAGCGCGGCGTCACCCTCGTCGGGCCGCACCGCGACGAGCTGCTGCTCCGCCTCGGCGACCTGCCGGCCAAGGGGTACGCGAGCCACGGCGAGTCCTGGTCGTACGCGCTGGCGCTCCGCCTGGCCTCGTACGACCTGCTGCGCGCCGAGGGCAACGAACCGGTGCTCGTCCTCGACGACGTCTTCGCCGAGCTGGACGCGCGGCGGCGCGAACGGCTCGCCGAGCTGGTCGCCCACGGCGAGCAGGTCCTGGTGACGGCCGCGGTCGACGACGACGTGCCCGGGGTGCTGACCGGCACCCGGTACGCGGTGGCCGGAGGGACGGTGGAACGCGTATGACCGGCGACGCGGAATCTTCTGCACAGCCTGTGGACAGGCCCGCGGCCCCCGAACCCTCCGGAGTCGACCTCGCCAGGGTCGCGCTGCGCGCCGCCAAGGAGCAGGCACGCGCGCGTGGGGCGGCCGCCCAGGAGAAGAAGCAGGCCCGCCGGGGCGGCGGCCTGCGCTCCGGGGCGCGCGCCGACGGACGCGACCCCATGGCGCTCGGCGCCGCCATCAACCGGCTGCTCGCCGAGCGCGGCTGGGAGACCCCGGCGGCCGTCGGCGGCGTCATGGGCCGCTGGCCGCAGATCGTCGGCGAGGACCTGGCCAAGCACTGCGTACCGGTGAAGTACGAGGAGGAGCCGGACGCGCGCGTGCTGACCGTCCAGTGCGACTCGACCGCCTGGGCCACGCAGCTGCGGCTGCTCGCGCCGACGCTGGTCGCACGGCTGAACGAGGACCTGGGGCACGGGACGGTGCGCCTGATCAAGGTGCTGGGGCCCGGTGCGGGTGCCCGCCGGTACGGCCCGTTGCGGGCGCCCGGGTCCGTCGGGCCCGGGGACACGTACGGCTGATCCGGCCCGCGGCCGGGCCCCCGGAGCACGGGTCCGGGCGGCGGGGCGCGCCCCCGCGGATCGGCCGCCCACAACGAGCTACGACCCGAAGCGCTAGGTGGCCGTCAGAGGCTCCTGGAGCCCCTGTCCGGATATGGGGAGTCGTCTCGGGGGCGCGGAGGGCGGCACATGCGCATTCAGGTACCCGCAAACCCCCATGACTGTCGGCGGTACCGGTAGACTGGAAGAGAATCCCGCCTCACTGCGGAACTGTCGAACGACGCAGCCGGCTCCTCTATGCCCGGAGCACGGCCTGTGCTGTGCCAGAAAGGGCGCTTCGTGGCCGATTCCGGCAACCCCAACGAGAACAACCAGTACACCGCCAGCAACATCCAGGTCCTGGAGGGCCTGGATGCGGTGCGCAAGCGCCCCGGTATGTACATCGGCTCGACCGGTGAGCGCGGCCTGCACCACATGGTGCAGGAGGTCGTCGACAACTCGGTCGACGAGGCCCTGGCCGGCCACGCGGACACCATCGACGTGACGATCCTGGCCGACGGCGGCGTGCGCGTCGTCGACAACGGCCGAGGCATCCCCGTCGGCATCGTCGAGTCCGAGGGCAAGCCGGCCGTGGAGGTCGTGCTGACGGTCCTCCACGCGGGCGGCAAGTTCGGCGGCGGCGGCTACGCGGTCTCCGGCGGTCTGCACGGCGTCGGCGTCTCCGTCGTCAACGCCCTCTCCACCAAGGTCTCGGTCGAGATCAAGACCGACGGCCACCGCTGGACGCAGGACTACAAGGCGGGCGCCCCCACCGCGCCCCTCGCGAAGCACGAGGAGACCTCCGAGACCGGCACCTCGGTCACGTTCTGGTCCGACCCGGAGATCTTCGAGACCACCGAGTACTCCTTCGAGACGCTCTCGCGCCGCTTCCAGGAGATGGCGTTCCTCAACAAGGGCCTGACGATCACGCTCACCGACGAGCGCGAGTCCGCCAAGGCCACGGTCGGCGCCGACGACCCGGACGCCGAGGCCGCCGCCGAGGCGAGCGCCCGCACGGTGACGTACCACTACGAGGGCGGCATCGTCGACTTCGTGAAGTACCTCAACTCGCGCAAGGGCGAGCTGGTCAACCCGACCGTCATCGACATCGAGGCCGAGGACAAGGAGCGCCTGCTCTCCGCCGAGATCGCGATGCA
The DNA here is from genome assembly GCF_014654895.1 of Streptomyces filamentosus. Taxonomy (GTDB): domain Bacteria; phylum Actinomycetota; class Actinomycetes; order Streptomycetales; family Streptomycetaceae; genus Streptomyces; species Streptomyces filamentosus. Next base: position 2,712,546 of record NZ_BNBE01000001.1, read on the forward strand.
GTGGAACTCGTCGTACAGCGAGGGCGTGTACTCCTTCGCCAACACGATCCACACCCACGAGGGCGGCACCCACGAGGAGGGCTTCCGCGCCGCGCTGACGACGCTCGTCAACAAGTACGCGCGCGAGAAGAAGCTGCTCCGCGAGAAGGACGACAACCTCACCGGCGACGACATCCGCGAGGGTCTGACCGCGATCATCTCGGTCAAGATCGGCGAGCCGCAGTTCGAGGGCCAGACCAAGACCAAGCTCGGCAACACCGAGGCGAAGACCTTCGTCCAGAAGGTCGTCCACGAGCACCTGACGGACTGGTTCGACCGCAACCCCAACGAGGCCGCGGACATCATCCGCAAGGGCATCCAGGCCGCCACCGCGCGCGTGGCCGCGCGCAAGGCCCGCGACCTGACCCGCCGCAAGGGCCTCCTGGAGTCGGCCTCCCTCCCGGGCAAGCTCTCCGACTGCCAGTCGAACGACCCCACCAAGTGCGAGATCTTCATCGTCGAGGGCGACTCCGCCGGCGGCTCCGCCAAGTCCGGCCGGAACCCGATGTACCAGGCCATCCTGCCGATCCGCGGCAAGATCCTGAACGTCGAGAAGGCCCGGATCGACAAGATCCTCCAGAACACCGAGGTCCAGGCGCTGATCTCCGCCTTCGGCACCGGCGTCCACGAGGACTTCGACATCGAGAAGCTCCGCTATCACAAGATCATCCTGATGGCGGACGCCGACGTCGACGGTCAGCACATCAACACCCTGCTGCTCACCTTCCTCTTCCGCTTCATGCGACCGCTGATCGAGCACGGGCACGTGTACCTCTCCCGCCCGCCGCTCTACAAGATCAAGTGGGGCCGTGAGGACTTCGAGTACGCCTACTCGGACCGCGAGCGCGACGCCCTGGTCGAGCTGGGCAAGCAGAACGGCAAGCGGATCAGGGACGACTCGATCCAGCGCTTCAAGGGTCTCGGCGAGATGAACGCCGAAGAGCTGCGCGTCACCACCATGGACGTCGAGCACCGCGTCCTCGGCCAGGTCACCCTGGACGACGCCGCCCAGGCCGACGACCTGTTCTCGGTGCTGATGGGCGAGGACGTCGAGGCACGCCGCTCGTTCATCCAGCGCAACGCCAAGGACGTTCGCTTCCTCGACATCTGAGTCGGTCTCAGCTGACCGTACGAAAGGACTGACGACCAGCAATGGCCGACGAGAACACCCCCGTGACCACCGAAGAAGAAGAGCCGGTGCTGCGGATCGAGCCCGTCGGGCTCGAGACCGAGATGCAGCGCTCGTACCTCGACTACGCGATGTCCGTCATCGTGTCCCGCGCGCTGCCCGACGTCCGCGACGGCCTCAAGCCCGTCCACCGGCGCGTGCTGTACGCGATGTACGACGGCGGCTACCGGCCCGAGAAGGGCTTCTACAAGTGCGCCCGCGTCGTCGGCGACGTCATGGGCACGTACCACCCGCACGGCGACACCTCCATCTACGACGCGCTCGTCCGCCTTGCCCAGCCCTGGTCGATGCGGATGCCGCTCGTCGACTCCAACGGCAACTTCGGCTCCCCGGGCAACGACCCGGCCGCCGCCATGCGCTACACCGAGTGCAAGATGGCGCCGCTGTCGATGGAGATGGTCCGGGACATCGACGAGGAGACCGTCGACTTCCAGGACAACTACGACGGCCGCAACCAGGAGCCGACGGTCCTCCCGGCGCGCTTCCCGAACCTGCTGGTCAACGGCTCCGCGGGCATCGCGGTCGGCATGGCGACCAACATCCCGCCGCACAACCTCCGCGAGGTCGCCGAGGGTGCCCTGTGGTACCTGTCCCACCCCGAGGCCGGCCACGAGGAGCTCCTCGACGCGCTCATCGAGCGGATCAAGGGACCGGACTTCCCCACCGGCGCGCTCGTCGTCGGCCGCAAGGGCATCGAGGAGGCGTACCGCACCGGCCGCGGCTCCATCACGATGCGCGCGGTCGTCGAGGTCGAGGAGATCCAGAACCGCCAGTGCCTGGTGGTCACCGAGCTGCCCTACCAGGTCAACCCGGACAACCTCGCGCAGAAGATCGCCGACCTGGTCAAGGACGGCAAGATCGGCGGCATCGCCGACGTCCGCGACGAGACCTCGTCCCGCACCGGCCAGCGCCTGGTCATCGTGCTCAAGCGCGACGCCGTCGCCAAGGTCGTCCTCAACAACCTGTACAAGCACACCGACCTCCAGACGAACTTCGGCGCCAACATGCTGGCGCTCGTCGACGGCGTGCCGCGCACCCTCTCCCTGGACGCGTTCATCCGCCACTGGGTGACGCACCAGATCGAGGTCATCGTCCGCCGGACGAAGTTCCGGCTGCGCAAGGCCGAGGAGCGCGCCCACATCCTGCGCGGCCTCCTCAAGGCGCTCGACGCGATCGACGAGGTCATCGCCCTCATCCGGCGCAGCGAGACCGTCGACGTCGCCCGCACGGGCCTCATGGACCTGCTGGCGATCGACGAGATCCAGGCCAACGCGATCCTGGAGATGCAGCTCCGCCGGCTCGCCGCCCTGGAGCGCCAGAAGATCATCGCCGAGCACGACGAGCTCCAGGCGAAGATCGACGAGTACAACGCGATCCTCGCCTCGCCCGAGAAGCAGCGGGCCATCGTCAGCGAAGAACTCACCGCGATCGTCGAGAAGTTCGGCGACGACCGCCGCTCCAAGCTGGTGCCCTTCGACGGCGACATGTCCATCGAGGACCTCATCGCCGAGGAGGACATCGTCGTCACGATCTCCCGCGGCGGCTATGTGAAGCGCACCAAGACCGAGGACTACCGGTCGCAGAAGCGCGGCGGCAAGGGCGTGCGCGGGACGAAGCTGAAGCAGGACGACATCGTCGACCACTTCTTCGTCTCCACCACCCACCACTGGCTGCTCTTCTTCACCAACAAGGGCCGGGTCTACCGGGCCAAGGCGTACGAGCTTCCGGACGCCGGCCGGGACGCGCGCGGCCAGCACGTGGCCAACCTGCTGGCCTTCCAGCCGGACGAGCAGATCGCCCAGATCCTCGCGATCCGCGACTACGAGGCCGCGCCGTACCTGGTCCTCGCCACCCGCTCCGGCCTGGTGAAGAAGACCGCGCTGAAGGACTACGACTCCCCGCGCTCGGGCGGCGTCATCGCCATCAACCTGCGCGAGCGGGAGGACGGCAGCGACGACGAGCTGATCGGCGCGGAGCTGGCCTCCGCCGAGGACGACCTGCTGCTCATCTCCAAGAAGGCGCAGTCGATCCGCTTCACCGCCACGGACGACGCGTTGCGCCCGATGGGCCGCGCCACTTCGGGTGTCAAGGGCATGAGTTTCCGCGAGGACGACGAACTGCTCTCGATGAATGTCGTCCGGCCCGGTACGTTCGTCTTCACCGCGACGGACGGCGGGTACGCGAAGCGCACCCCCGTCGACGAGTACCGCGTCCAGGGCCGCGGCGGCCTCGGCATCAAGGCCGCCAAGATCGTGGAGGACCGGGGCTCGCTCGTGGGCGCGCTGGTGGTGGAGGAGACCGACGAGATCCTCGCCATCACGCTGTCCGGCGGTGTGATTCGCACGCGAGTCAACGAAGTCAGGGAGACCGGCCGTGACACCATGGGCGTCCAGCTGATCAACCTGGGCAAGCGCGATGCCGTCGTCGGCATCGCACGGAACGCCGAGGCCGGCAGCGAGGACGAGGACGGCGACGATGTCGTCGACGCCGAAGACGCCTCCGTGGCGGCCCAGGCGACGGCAGCGGCCGAGGGCGTGGAGCCCGGGGCCGGGGAGCACGAGGAGTAGAGCGTGAGTGGAGCCACGGGCGCCGGATCGGCGGCCGCCGGAGCTTCTGCAGGTGCTGGAGCGTACGGCGCACGTGGCTCGGCCACGGACTCCCAGGGGGTTGCGGTGACGGACACTCGGGGGCAGCAGCCCCCCTATCAGGGCTACAACGGCGCTCTGCCGGGCGAGCGCCCCGCGGCGCAGCCGACGGGCGCCTACCACCCGCCGAGGGCCTACGAGGGCACTCAGGGCGGCGGGGGCACCCAGGGCGGCCAGCAGTCCGCCTCGGCGGTGCGCAGGCCCCGCACGGGCGCGCGGACGACCCCGCGCACCCGCAAGGCGCGGCTGCGGGTGGCGAAGGCCGACCCGTGGTCGGTCATGAAGGTGAGCTTCCTGCTCTCCATCGCGCTGGGCATCTGCACGGTCGTCGCGGCGGCCGTGCTGTGGATGGTCATGGACGCCATGGGCGTCTTCTCGACGGTCGGCGGGACGATCAGCGAGGCGACGGGCTCCAACGAGTCCAACGGCTTCGACCTGCAGTCCTTCCTGTCGCTGCCGAGGGTTCTGATGTTCACCTCGGTGATCGCCGTGATCGACGTGGTCCTGATGACCGCCCTGGCGACCCTGGGCGCGTTCATCTACAACCTGTCGGCCGGCTTCGTCGGCGGCGTCGAGCTGACGCTGGCCGAGGACGAGTAGTCCGCGGGCGGGGGGCCACCCGGAACCGATTTTGGGACTGGCCCCCACGTGCGCTAATGTTCAGGAGTCAGCGCGGCGGGAAACAAACCGCGAAGCGCGGCGGGGCTATAGCTCAGTTGGTTAGAGCGCATCCCTGATAAGGATGAGGCCACAGGTTCAAATCCTGTTAGCCCCACAGCAGTGATCGACCCGGACGGTTCCGCCGTCCGGGTCGATTTCTTTGTGTGAGGTTTGGCGCTCGTACAGGTCACCGATCGGTATCGGTCGATGTGTAGAGTGGGGATCAGAAGTCTCCTACGTCAACGAAAGACGAGGTCGCGCGGTGAAGAAGCTGCTCCTGGTCGCACTGGCCGCCATCGGCGGGCTCCTCGTGTACCGCCAGATCCAGGCGGATCGCGCCGAGCAGGACCTGTGGACGGAGGCGACCGACTCCGTGCCGTCCGGTTCCGGTGTCTGAGACCCACCCATCTGAAACCGTGATCCCGGCCGCGCACCGCGCGGCCGGGATCACGGCTTTTCCGGGCCCCTTTTCCCGGGGACCGGCCCTCGACGGCCCCGGGCACCCCCGGTTCGCGTGAGCGAACGAAGGGATTGCTCGGGCGAAGTCCTGGCCGCGTGAGCGCCCTCCGCCGGGCCCGGCGGGCGAATCCGTCCCCCGTGCGGACACCGGAGGCGCGCGCGGGGCAGGATGGTCCGGCACGACGGACACGACGAGGGGAAGCGCGTGAGCACGCAGGCGGGGGCCACGGCCGGAGAGCGGACCGGACGGCGGAGAAGGACCGCGGCCGGGCCGCGCAAGGCCGCGGCGCTCCTCACGGCCGCCGCGGCGGTCGGCACGCTCACCGCACTGCCCGCGCGCGCGGCCGAGGGCCCGGACCTCCCCCCGTACGCCTTCGACGCCTCGGCGCAGCGGATCGCGGGCGCCGCCTCCAGCGGCAACGCCGTCGAGCTGGAGCCCGGCAGGACCTACCGGGACACCCTCAAGAAGGACGGCAAGGTCTACTACCGGCTCAACCTGGGCACGGACCGGAACTCCTACGTCTCCGTCGTCGCCGTCCCGAAGCCGGGCGGGAAGGCCGCGTACGGCGACGGCTTCCAGGTGAGCATCCAGGACGGCAGCGGCACCGAATGCGGCTCCCAGGACGTCAACTTCGCCGTCGGCGACCACGTCCGGCCCCTGACCGCCTACGCGCGCCGGATCGTCGACCCGGACGAATCGAGCTGCCAGGAGGCCGGCCCGTACTACGTGCTCGTCGAGCGCGAGTCGGACGCCGAATCCGCCCAGGACGACTGGGAACTGGAGATCCAGCACCTCACCGAACCGCTGCTGACCGGGAAGGGCCCCGACAAGCTGCCCGAGGCCTGGCCCTCGAAGATGCCCGCGCTGCCCGTCGGCGACGCGAAGGACCGCCAGGGCGGGGACGGCTTCGCCCGCGCGGTCTCCGTGGAGAGGGGCGAGTGGCGGGCCCGGATCCGGCCCGGCCAGACGCTCTTCTGGCGGGTGCCGGTCGACTGGGGCCAGCAGGTCTTCGCCAGCGCCGAACTGGGCAGCAGCGCGGCCGGCGACGACAGCGTCAGCTACGCGCTCGCCCTCGGCATCGACAACCCGGCGCGCGGCTTCGTCGACCTCCGGACGGGCAGCTACAACGGCAAGCCCGCCACCGTCGCCCTCGCCCCGCTGCGGCCGGTCGCCCACGAGAACCGCAGCACGTACGAGACCGCCACCAACGGCATGCGGTTCGCCGGCTGGTACTACCTCACCGCCACCCTCAGCCCGGAGGTCGCCGAGGAGTACGGCGACGGGGCCCTCCCGCTGACCCTGCGCGTCGACGTCACCGGGACGAAGAAGTCCGCCCCCGGGTACGCGGGCGACGCCGGCGCCTTCCAGGTGACCGCCCAGGACGAGAAGGCCGCCGCGAACGGCTCCCCCGGCACCGAGGCGGACGGCGGCGGCACCGCGATGGTCGCCCTCGCCGCCGGCGGCCTCGGCCTGGGCACCGTCCTGCTCGTCGGCCTCGGCGCCTGGACCTTCCTGGCCCGCCGCCCCACCGGGGGACGCTAGGGGCCGGGGGCGCCTCGGATCCGGACCGGGCTCCCGGATCCGGGTTCAGATCTGGGTCAGCGCCCAGAAGCCGACCGCGAGCGACACCAGCGCGAGCAGCAGCACCGGGACCGCCACCTTCGGGGGCGGTCCCGGACGGCGTTCCGGAACCGGTTCCGGGGCGAAGGCCGACGCCAGGGGTGCGGTCAGGGGCGGTGCCAGGGGTGATGTCAGGGGCGATCCCAGGGGCGTCTCGGGGACGGTGCCGGGCACCCCGGCGGTCCGGGCGGGGTAGGGATGCGCAGGGGCGTGGGAGCCGTGGGGCGGGGCGGGGGCCCGCGGCACCGGGGAGCCGAAAGAGGGGGCGGGATGCGCGACCGGCGGGGGCAGGTGGAAGCTGCCCGTCTCGGAGGGCGAGGGCACCGGCGCGTCCTGCCGGTACGGGTTCCGGCCCTGCTCCTGGTACGCCTGGGGAGCCTGTGCGGGCGGTACGGCGGCGGGCGCCGCGACCGGGGCGGGCGGGGCCTGCGGGGCGTCCTGGACCGGGCGCGGGGCGTCCTGGACCGGGCGCGGGGCGTCCTGGGCCGGGCGGGCGACGGGGCCGTCGGGGCCGAAGCCCGCGGGCAGCGGGCCGAGCTGGTCGAAGATCTCGACCGGCTCCTCGCCGTCCTCCGTCTCGGGCAGCAGCTCCACGGCCGCGCTCAGCGCCTTCCGCACCCCCGTGGCCGTCCGGAAGCGGACCTGCGGATCGGGCTGGAGCAGCCCGGCGATGACCTGCCACAGCGGCTCCGGGACGCTCGCGGGGGCCGGCGGGGTGCCGTGGGCCAGGAAGTGCTCCACGAGCGCCTGGGAGTCCGGCCGGGTGCCGTGCAGCAGGTAGAGCGCGACGAGCCCGACCGCGTACAGGTCCGCCGTGAAGTCGGGCTCCGCCCCGAGGAGCTGCTCGGGGGCGAAGTAACCGGGCGTGCCCACCACGTAGTTGGTCTCGGTGAGCCGGGGTTCGCCCTTGCGCATCGAGATGCCGAAGTCCGACAGGCGCAGGTGCGGCCGGCCCGTCCCGGTGGCCTCCATCAGGATGTTGGCCGGCTTGATGTCGCGGTGGACCACGCCCTCCGCGTGCACCGTCGCCAGGCCCGAGAGGAGCTGGTCGAGCAGGGTGCAGACATAGCGGGGCGGCAGCGCCCCGTAGTCGCCGATGACGTGGGCGAGCGAGCCGCCCGCGACCAGGTCCATCGTGAAGAGGACCTGGTCGTCGTCGGCGGCCCAGCTGGCCGGGGCGAGGACGTGCGGGTGGTCGATCCGCAGCGCCTGCTCGCGGACGAAGCGGAGCAGCGTGTGCGCGTCGCTCTGCTGGAGCACCTTGGCCGCCACGTAGCGGCGCCGGCGGTGGTCCCAGGCGCGCCAGACCGCGCCGGCCCCGCCCCGCCCGATCGGATCGACCAGCTCGTACCTGCCGGCGAAGACCTCACCCATCGTGCTGCGCCCGCTCCCCGTCAGTCGGTCAGTCGGTCAGTCGTCAGTCGTGCGTGCCGTGTCAGTTCTGGTGCGACTCGTAGTGCGCGACCGCGTCGGCGGTGCGCCCGGCGCCGTACACCCGGAGGAACTCTGCCAGTTCGGGGTGGGCGGGGGCGAGGGAGTCGGCGGCGTCGATGATGTCCCCGGCGGCGGCCACGGAGCGCAACAGCGACTGGATCTCGCGGACCACGCGGCGCACGGTCGGGGCGCCGGAGCCGTTGGCGGTCTGGCCGCTGGTGCCGGTGAGGACGGAGCCGCCCTGGGACTTCTTGATCTCGTCCATCCGGTCGGTGGCCTCGGCGGCGCTGACGCTGCCGTCGGCGACCTGGACGGCGAGCTCCTGGAGGGCCTGGACGCGCTGGACCACGGCCGGGTTGCCGATCTTGGCGCGCTGGCCGCTCATGAGCTGGGAGAGCATGGGCGCGGAGAGCCCGAGCACGGCGGCCAGCCTGGCCTGATTGAGCCCGAGGTCGTCGATCAGCCGGCGGAAGAGCGCCCCCAGCGGCTCCCCGTACCAACTGCGCTGAAGCTCTCTGGCTCTTGCCGTGGCTTCCTGCTGCGCTGCGTCCATCACTTCTCCCCATCCCTGCGGTTCGCCACTGCGAACCTCGGTCAGCATCTTACGGAGAGTGGTCGTCCACCGGGAGTCCCCACCTTTTGCCCCGGACCGGGGGAGACCCGGTACGCTGTTCTCGTTCCGGGGCCTTAGCTCAGTTGGTAGAGCGCTGTCTTTGCATGGCAGATGTCAGGGGTTCGACTCCCCTAGGCTCCACACAGTCACACCCCCCTGACCTGGCGAGAAGCGGTCAGGGGGGTGTTCTCGTCGTCCCGCCGGGCCGGCGGGGACGGAGAGTGCCGCTGTCTACCGCGGCCCGGTGGGGCGGGTCAGGACGCGGGCCAGGTCCAGGACGCCGAGCGCGACCATCGCGACGCCCAAGGGGACGTGGAACGCGGGCAGATGGGCGACGCCCAGGACGACCTGCACGGAGGCGAGCACGAGGAACCCGGTGGCGTACAGGACGGGGCGGGGGCTGCCGCCGCCCGGGCGCCAGGCCACGATCGCGGCCAGCACGTAGAGCATCGTGGCGCCGTACATCACCCGGGAGCCGGCGTCGTGGAGCAGCGCGCCCCGCGACGAGGAGGCGATCAGGGCTCCGGCGGTGGCCGTCTGGAAGAACAGGGCCAGGGCCTGGAGGGCGACGGCGGCCCTGACGGCCTTGGGGAAGGCGGCGGCGCGCGGCGTCGCCGCCACGGTCTGTCCGGACATCCGGGGGTCCTTTCGAGGGCGAGAGGGCGGGGCGAGGGGCGGGGCGAGGAGGGCGTGGGGCGGGTCCCTCAGCGGAGGGTGAGGGGGGTCTCGGCGGCGACGCGGCCGAGCTTCTCGGGGTTGCGGACGTAGTAGAGGCCGCTGATCCGGCCGTCCTCGACGCGCATCGCCATGACGCCGTCCAGCTCGCCGTCGAGGAACACGGCGAGCGCCGGAGAGCCGTTGACGAAGGTGGGCTCGGTGGTCACCTCGGCCTCGGCCTTGAGGGAGCCGCCGAGGTAGAAGCGGGTCACCTTGTCGGCGCCGAGGACCGGGCGGACGGCGGCCCGCTTGATCCCGCCGCCGTCGCTGACGAGGACGACGTCGGGGGCGAGCAGGTCCAGGAAGTCCTGGGGGTCCCGGGTCTCCAGGGCCCGCCGGAAGGAGTCCGCGACCGCGCGGGCCTCCCGGGCGGAGACCGTGGTGCGGGGGCGGCGGGCGTCGACGTGCCGGCGGGCCCGGTGCGCGATCTGGCGGACGGCGGCCGGGGTCTTGTCGACGGCCGCCGCGATCTCGTCGTACCCCACCTCGAAGACCTCGCGGAGGACGAAGACGGCCCGCTCGGTGGGGGTGAGGGTCTCCAGGACCAGCATCATCGCCATGGAGACGCTCTCGGTGAGCTCGACGTCCTCGGCCACGTCCGGCGCGGTCAGCAGCGGTTCCGGCAGCCACTGGCCGACGTACGCCTCCCGGCGGCGCCGCACGGTGCGGAGCCGGTTGAGGGCCTGCCGGGTGGTGATCCGCACGAGGTACGCCCGCCGGTCGCGGACCTGCTCCAGGTCGACCCCGGTCCAGCGCAGCCAGGTCTCCTGGAGGACGTCCTCGGCGTCGGCGGCCGAGCCGAGCATCTCGTAGGCCACGGTGAAGAGCAGGTTGCGGTGGGCGACGAAGGTCTCGGTCGCCGGGTCGGTGCCGGTGGTGGGTTCGCTGGGCATCTCGCGGTCTCTCCCCGTTCCTCGTCCGTGCCGTCAGGCCGCGTGCTCGGGGGTGGCCGCCGGGACGCCGGCGCGCTCACGCAGCCGCCGGGCGCGGTGTCCGCCGTCCTTCTGCCAGGAGTGCGTGCCGGGCTTCCGGGCCTCCCCGGTCAGGTGCTTGACGCTGAGCGCGCAGGCGAGTTCCTTGAGCTTCGCCCCCGGCCGCCCGCCGACATAGATTCGCATCGGCCGGTCGTCCTTGTGTGCGATTTGGAAGATCGCGGTGTCGCGGCCGAGGCTCAGGCACATCGCGTTGAACGCCACGTCCACGGGGGCCGGCTCCCGGGCCGCGAGGCGGGCGAGGACGGTGTCGGCGGCGTGCGCGCCGAGGCAGCCGGCGACGTAGGCGCTCATCCGGAAGGGCAGGTCCGAGGGGGCCGCGCCGTCCCCGGCCGCGACGATCCGCCCGTCGTCGACGCTGGTGAGCGTCTCGTCGGTGAGCAGCCTTCCGGCCGCGTCGGTGCTCAGGCCGCTGCGCGCGGCCAGGTCGGGGACGCCGAACCCGGCGGTCCAGACGGTGAGCCGGCCGGTCACCGCGCGGCCGTCGGCGAGCCGGACGGAGTCCTCCGTCACCTCGGTGACCCGCGTGCCGGGGCCGTCGAGGACGGTGACCCCGAGGGCGGCGAACCGCCGGGCGGCCGAGCGGCGGGCCCGGGGGTGGAGGTAGGGGCCGAGGACGCCGCCGCAGACCAGGGACACCGGGCGGCGGCCTCCGTCGGCGAGTTCGGCTGCGGTCTCGATGCCGGTGGGGCCCGCGCCGACGACGGTGACCGGGGCTCCGGCGGGCAGGGCGGCGACGGCGGCCCGCAGCCGCTCGGCCGCCTCCAGTTCCGCGACCTGGTGGGCGTGGGCGAGGGCGCCGGGGACCTCGGGGCGGGCGGTGGTGCTGCCGACCGCGTAGACCAGGTAGTCGTACGGGAGGGTGGCGCCCGACTCCAGCGTCACCACGCGCGCGGGGGCGTCGATCCGGTCCACGGAGCCGACGGCGAGCCGTACGCGTTCCGCCAGCACCTCCTCGTACCGGACGGTCGCGGGGTGGCTGCCGCCGACCAGCTGGTGCAGCCGGAGGCGGGCGACGAACGACGGCCGGGGGTTGACCACGGTCACGGTGACGTCGTCGCGCAGGGTGAGGCGGTTGGCCGCCATGACGCCGGCGTACCCGCCGCCGATCACGACCACTCGGGTGTTCCCGCTCATGGTGTCTCTCCTCCGTCTTCAGGGGGTCGGCCTCAAGACACCGAGGGGCCTTCGCCTGTGACGCAGGTGTGACGGGGATCACTGAGCGGGGGGTGCGAGGGAGGTGTGAGGAGAGGGCGCGGCAGAAGGGCGGGGAAGCCGCGGACGGCGGGAGCGGGGCGGGGAAGCCGGGGGCGAGGGGGCCGAACGGGTGGTGTTCATCGGAAGAACTGCGCGGCCGCGGCGTCGCTGCGCCGGATCCGGCACCCCGTACAGATCATGAGAAAGGTATGTAAAGCGCGCAACCCGAAATGAACCATCCGAGAACGCCCCACCAGCGAAAGAGAGGGACCATGGCCACCGCCAAGGTCAAGCAGTTCTGGACCGCCTTCATCTCCGTCCTCTTCGCCCTGCTCGCCTCCGTCGGCCTGGCGACCCCCGCCGCCGCCCGCGGCCAGGCCCCGGTCACCCAGCCCGAGGAGCCGGCCGCCCCCGCCGCCGCCCCCGCCCCGGCCGTCGCCGAGCGTGCCGCAGGCGTCGTCACCCAGCGGCGGGCGGAGCCCTGGTACCCCGTCGCGCAGGGCTCGCTGCCGCCCACCATCAAGCAGCGCATCGGCGCCGAGGCGCACGGCTCCTCGCCCTCCGTCCGGCACTCCCGCGCCGCCGCTCCGCTCGCGAGCGACCCGGTGGCCCTCGCCGAACTCGCCCTCGCGACGGCGGCCTAGGGTGCGGGGAGAGCACACGGTCTCCCTCCCCGCACCCCGCCGCGTACGCGGTTCCGGCTCAGCGGCGCTCGTCGGGCTCCGTGGACTCGGTCTCCTTCTCCGTCTCGATCCCGGGCACGGCCTCGGTCTCGACCTCCACGTCGACCCCGGACTCCGCGGACACGACCGTCCCGGCCCCGCCCTCCGCGCTCGTGAGCACCTCCGAGGCGAACGGCGTGCCCGAGCTCTCGTCCCCGTCGGTGGGAGCGGGCGGCTCGACCAGCCAGTCGGGATTGGCCTGCCGGTCCCACCACTTCCAGGCGGCGAACGCGCCGCCGACCAGCACGCCCGTCAGGGCGAGCACCTTGACGAGACGCCCGGCCCTGGCCCGGCGCTCCTGCTTCCTCACGATCTTCCGGACGTCGTCCGGCGTCACCTGACCGCGTAGCGCGGCCCAGGCGGCAGTGGAACGCGACCCGGCCTCCCCGAGGACGGGACCGGTCGCGGCGACCGCGTGCTCGACGCGCGGCACGGTGTAGTCGGCCACCTGATGGGCGACCGAGCGGGTCCGGACCGCGGCGCGATGCGCGGCCTCGTCGACCCCCGGCGGCACATGCGGTGCCACGTACGCGGCGTACTGCGCGCGGGCCTGTGCGCGCGCCTGCCGAGCGGCGCCCGACACCTTGGGTGCGAGCCGCACCCGTGCCTCGTGGGCATAGTGCGCGGCCTGGTCCTTGGCCGTGCCGGCGTACGGCGCCACCACGTCCGCGGCGTGCAGGACGCTTTCCTTCGCCGAATCCGTCGCGGCGCGCACGCTGTCCATGCGACTCACGGGTTCCTCCTCCTCGGTGGCGAGCGGTGTCGGTTTTTCACCTTTCCATCCTTTTCGGCATCATGCCTGCCGGAACCGTTCCCGTCATGCGGGGCGGGCATCCGGGGCAGCCGGCCGGAGCGGACGGTACGGCCGCCCGGAGCGGGCGGGGGACGCGGACGGGCCGTTCGGGGCCGCTCCGGCATGCGAGGATCGGACTCGCCAGAGCCGCGGGCACGTGAGGCGATCCGTCCCCCGGCGTGACGCACGACCAGGGAGGGAAGGCGGACCGTGGCCATGCCGTACGCGATCCTCAAGACCAGCGCGGGCGACATCGAGGTGCGCCTGATGCCGTTCCACGCGCCGAAGACGGTGCGGAACTTCACCGAACTCGCCACCGGCGCGCGCGAGTGGACCCACCCGGGCACCGGGCAGGTCTCCTCGGAGCCCCTCTACGACGGCACGGTCTTCCACCGGGTCATCGGCGACTTCATGATCCAGGGCGGCGACCCGCTGGGCACCGGCACCGGCGGCCCGGGCTACGAGTTCCCGGACGAGTTCCACCCCGAGCTGTGGTTCGACCGGCCGTACCTGCTGGCGATGGCCAACGCGGGCCCGGGCACCAACGGCTCGCAGTTCTTCATCACGGTCGGCCCCGCGACCTGGCTGAACCGCAAGCACACCATCTTCGGCGAGGTGGTGGACCCCAAGAGCCGGGCCGTCGTGGACGCCATCGCGGCGGTCCCCACCGACGCCCAGACCCAGCGGCCGCTGACGGACGTCGTGGTCGAGTCCGTGGTGATCGAGCAGCGCTGACCGGGAAGGACGGGACCCCGCCCATGGACACGCAGTCCGGAACGCCTCACTGCTACCGCCACCCCGGCACCGAGACGGGCATCCGCTGCACCCGCTGCGAGAAGCCCATCTGCCCGGAGTGCATGATCTCCGCCTCCGTCGGCTTCCAGTGCCCCGACTGCGTCCGGACCGGCTCCGGCACCGGGCACGCGGCCGGCGCCAACCAGGCGAGGACGCTCGCGGGCGGCCGGGTCAGGAGCGACGACCGGCTGGTCACCAAGATCCTCATCGGGACCTGCGTGCTGGTCTACGGCCTGGTGCTGGTCCTCGGCGACCGCCTCGTCGACGAGCTGGTGCTGATCGGGTACGCGTACAACCCGCTGCTCGGCGAGGTCGTCGGGGTCGCGGACGGGGAGTGGTACCGGCTGCTCACCTCCACGGTCCTGCACCAGGAGCCGTGGCACATCCTCTTCAACCTGATCGGCCTGTGGGTGATCGGCGGCATCGTCGAGCCCGAGCTCGGCCGGTCCCGGTACGCGCTGCTGTGCCTGGTCTCCGGGTTGTCCGGCTCGGTCCTCGCCTATGTCGTCGCCGCCCCGAACCAGCCCTCGCTGGGCGCCTCGGGCATCGTCTACGGGCTGATCGGCGCCTGGGCGGTGCTGGCCCGGCGGCGGCGCCACGACATGCGTCCGGTGGCCCTCTTCGTGGCGCTGTCCCTGGTCATGACGTTCACCCGCCCGGGGATCTCGTGGGAGGCGCACGTCGGCGGTCTGGTGGCCGGCGCGCTCCTGACCTTCGCGCTGGTGCAGGCGCCCCGGGCCCGCCGGGAGCTGATCCAGTTCGGGGCCTGTGGACTGCTGCTGCTGATCGACGTGGGCGTCGTCCTGGCCCGGACGGCGGCGCTCACCTGAGTGCACAGGTCTGTGGATGAGCTGGGGAAGCGAGCTTTCCCCAGAGTTATCCACAGCGTGTGCCCGGTTCTCCCCACCGCCGTGAGAACGACCGAGCCCCCTGCCTCTGACCTGGGTTTTCTCCAGGGAGGCAGGGGGCTCAGGGCTGCTGTGGACAGTCGTTCGCGGTCGTACCGGCGTCAACCCGGTGTGAGTTATCCACAGATCTTCGTAAGTTATCCAGTGCTGTGCACAACGCTGTGGATAAACTCTGGGGTGAGCTTGACGACGGCCGCGCGGACCCGCTAAGCGCCCCTAAAGGGCTCACTTCCACTGCGTGGAGACACCGAACCCGGCCGCGATGAAGCCGAAGCCGACCACGATGTTCCAGTTCCTGATCGACTCGATCGGGAGCGAACCGTCGGTGACGTAGAAGACCACGATCCACACCAGACCGATGGTGAACAGGGCCAGCATCACCGGGGCGACCCAGCTGCGGTTCGTCAGCTTGATGGTGGCGGCCTGCTTCGCCGGCGGGGGCGTGTAGTCGGCCTTCTTGCGGATCCGTGACTTCGGCACGAGGGACTCTCCTGTCGATGCGCTGCGTGACCGCGCAGGGAACTGTGGCTGTCGCCGGGATGTGACGTAGCAGGTCGACTGCGCCCCCCGGGCGTCCGTTAGCGTAGTGGTTCCGCGGCACAGAAGGGGATCAGGGTACGTTGAGCAATTCCGCCGACACGCCGGGCGAACCCCCCGCCGGACCGGCCCGCGCCCCCCGCTGGCGTCCCGTCCGGCTGCTGACCCTCGCCGTCTTCGCCCTCGCCGGGCTGCTCTTCGTCACCAGTTTCAACACCGCCAAGGGCACCAACATCCGCACGGACGCCTCCCTCCTGAGGCTCTCCGACCTCATCGAGGAACGCAGCCACAAGAACGCCGGCCTCGACGAGACCGCCGCCGCCCTGCGCGGCGAGGTCGACTCCCTCGCCGCCCGCGACGACGGCTCGACCGCCGCCGAGGACCGGCGGCTGAAGGCACTGGAGACCGCCGCGGGCACCGCCGAGGTCTCCGGCCCCGGCCTCACCGTCACCCTGAACGACGCCCCGTCCGACGCCCAGGCCGCCCCCGGCTACCCCGAGCCGCAGGCCAACGACCTGGTCATCCACCAGCAGGACCTCCAGGCCGTCGTCAACGCCCTCTGGGAGGGCGGCGCCGAAGGCATCCGCGTCATGGACCAGCGGCTCATCTCCACCAGCGCGGTCCGCTGCGTCGGCAACACCCTCATCCTCCAGGGCCGCGTCTACTCGCCGCCCTACAGGATCACCGCCGTCGGTGACCGCGGACGCCTCGACAAGGCCCTCGCCGACTCCCCGGCGCTCCAGAACTACCAGCTGTACGTGAAGGCCTACGGGCTCGGCTGGAAGGTCGACGACCACAAGGACGTCACCCTCCCCGGCTACACCGGCGCGGTCGACCTCCACCACGCGAAGCCCGCCGCCTAGGACCGACCGGGACCGGTTGTCCACAGGCTTCGGACAGCTTCCCCCCGACGGGGTCCTCGCCCCGTACTCTGGTGCCCGTAACGAACGGAAGGGGCGGCGACGTCATGTACGGCTGGATCTGGCGGCATCTGCCGGGCAACGCGCTGGTACGGGCGCTGATCTCCGTCGCGCTGGTGCTCGGCATCGTCTACGTCCTCTTCCAGTACGTGTTCCCCTGGGCGGAGCCTCTGCTTCCGTTCAACGATGTGACGGTGGACGGCCAGTGAGCGCGCGAATTCTCGTCGTCGACAACTACGACAGCTTCGTCTTCAACCTCGTGCAGTACCTCTACCAGCTCGGCGCCGAGTGCGAGGTGCTCCGCAACGACGAGGTGGAGCTGAGCCACGCCCAGGACGGCTTCGACGGCGTCCTGCTGTCGCCGGGACCCGGCTCCCCCGAGCAGGCCGGCGTCTGCGTCGACATGGTGCGGCACTGCGCCGACACCGGGGTGCCCGTCTTCGGCGTCTGCCTCGGCATGCAGTCGATGGCGGTCGCCTACGGCGGCGTCGTCGACCGCGCCCCCGAGCTGCTGCACGGCAAGACCTCGCCCGTCGTCCACGAGGGCAAGGGCGTCTTCGCCGGCCTCCCCTCGCCGTTCACGGCCACCCGCTACCACTCGCTCGCCGCCGAGCCGGCCGCCCTGCCCGCCGAGCTCGAAGTCACCGCGCGGACCGAGGACGGCATCATCATGGGCCTCCGCCACCGCGAACTGCCCGTCGAAGGGGTCCAGTTCCACCCCGAGTCGGTGCTCACCGAGCACGGCCACCTGATGCTCGCCAACTGGCTGGTGCGGTGCGGGGACGAAGGAGCGGTCGGCCGGTCGGCGGGGCTCGCTCCGGTGGTGGGCAAGGCCGTCGCGTGACCACGGGCTCGCCGTGGTTCCGGGCCTCCGAACAGCCCGGGACCGAGCCGATACCCCAGGAGCACGGCCCCGGACCGTACGACCGGGCCCCTTACGAGCGGGCCTCCTACGAGCAGGGCCCGTACGAGCAGGGCCCGTACGACTACGGGCAGCAGCCCCCGCAGCCGTATCCGTACCCCTCCGAGCCCGGGTACGGGAACGGGCCGGCGTACGGCCAGGGGGCACCGCCCCCCGCCGCCCCGGCCCCGCAGGAGCCCGCGTACGGGTCCATACCCGAGCCGTACGAAGCCGCCCCCGAGCCGTACCGAGCCGCCCCCGAGCCGTACGAGCCCACGACCGAGGCGTACGAGGCCGTACGCGAGCCGTACGGGGCCACGGAGACGCGGGAGCTGCCGGAGGTCACCGAGGGTGCGCAGGAGCCCGTGGAGCCCCTTCCCGGGCCCGGACGGGCCGAGCGGCGCCGCGCCGCCCAGCAGGGCCGGGGCAAG
Source organism: Streptomyces filamentosus (assembly GCF_014654895.1). Taxonomy (GTDB): domain Bacteria; phylum Actinomycetota; class Actinomycetes; order Streptomycetales; family Streptomycetaceae; genus Streptomyces; species Streptomyces filamentosus. Next base: position 2,730,119 of record NZ_BNBE01000001.1, read on the forward strand.
GGCCGCAGGGGCGCCGCCCCGCAGCCCGGAGCCGGGCCCGGGCCGGCCGGGGACGCCGGCGGGCGGCCCCTGTCCCGGGTGGAGGCCCGCCGTGCCGCCCGGCGGGAGGCCAAGGCGGCCAAGGACACCATCGGCGTCGTCGTCGGCGAACTGTTCATCACCCTCGGCGTCGTCATGCTCCTCTTCGTCGCCTACCAGCTGTGGTGGACCAACGTCCTCGCCGGCCAGGAGACCGACCAGGCCAAGGCCAAGATCGAGGACACCTGGGCCAAGGGCGAGAGCAAGCCGGACGTCTTCGCCCCCGGCGAGGGCTTCGCCATCATGTACATCCCCAAGCTGGACGTCGTCGTCCCCGTCGCCGAGGGCATCAGCAAGCCCAAGGTCCTCGACAAGGGCATGGTCGGCCACTACGGCGAGGGCAAGCTCAAGACCGCCATGCCCTCCGACAAGCAGGGCAACTTCGCCGTCGCCGGCCACCGCAACACCCACGGCGAGCCGTTCCGCTACATCAACCGGCTCAAGCCCGGCGACCCCATCGTGGTCGAGACCCAGGACGCCTACTACACCTACGAGATGGCGAGCATCCTCCCCCAGACCGCACCCTCCAACATCTCCGTCATCGACCCCGTCCCCAAGGGATCCGGCTTCACCGGACCCGGCCGGTACATCACCCTGACCACCTGCACGCCCGAGTTCACCAGCACCTACCGCATGATCGTGTGGGGAAAGCTGGTCGAGGAACGGCCGCGCAGCAAGGGAAAGCCGACCGCGCTCGTAGGCTGACGCGCCTTTCTTCGGGGTCTCTGGCGAGCATGACCGATGTCGTTCGCAGGTTCATGGATCGAATGCGTGACCCTTCCGTGGTGGTGTCGTTGATCAGATGACAGCACCAGGGGTGAGGGGAGGGGTATCGGTGGGCCGGAGGCTGCCGTTGGGTGAGGGGGAGGCGGCTCGTACCGCCTGCGCGCCCGTCCTGCTCCGATCGGGTGTGGACGAGAAGACCGGCGAGGTCCTCACCACCGCCGCTCTCGCGGAGCGGGTGGGCTGGTGCGCCGGTCTCGTGGAGGGCATGGCGGGTCCGCTGCTGTCCGAACACTGGAACGCCGCCGACATCGATGCGCTGGCCTCCGGTGTGGACGCGGGTGGGACGAATCTGCCGTCGCAGGCGTGGATGGCGTTGCGTCGCCTGGGCTGGGGTGTCGCCCCGCCGGCCGGGGTGCGGGTGAACGACCGGATCGTGCGCATGGCTCAGGAGCAGGCCGGGCGGATGCTGCGGTCGGTGAAGTGGCGCGCCGACCTGGTGGCCGGGGTACTGGCCACGTGGCCTGCCGACCCGGACAGGCGCACGCCTGCCGAGTGGGACGCGGTGCGCGCCGCGATCCCCGGCGGGGAGCACCTGCCCTCTGGCGTGATCCGTTCCCGTACCCGCCAGATCACCGCGTACGCGCGCAGGCACGGGCGTCTCCCGGTGGATGTGTTCGAGCTGGAACCGTCGCCGGGTACGGCACGGATGCTGCTGCTCGCCGCGTGCGACGGCCAGCAGGCCACCCTTGAACGCGCCGATGACGGGCACCGGGCGCTGCTGCGGCTGCAACTCCCCACCCGGCCCGACCCAGCTTCGTACGCGGACTGGACCTGGGTGGCCTGCCCGATCACACTGCCGCCCACGGTCCCGGCGAACGCGGTGCTCCACCTGCCCACCCTGCGTCCCACGGGCGGAAGAGTCCGGGCCGACCTGGCCTTCACCCATGCCGTGCCCAGGCTCCGGCGCACCGGGCACACGGTCGCGCTCGGGGTGGACTGGGGTCTGAACACCCTCCTGTCCGCAGGCACGGTCCGGCTGCACGCCGACGGGCGGATCACCGCCCTCGGGACGGGCGCGCAGTTCCGGGCGGCCGGGGTCCTGGCCAAGCAGCACCGGCTGCGCCGCGTCAGCGAGCACCTGCACGCCAGGACCGACCACTACACCCGGCTCGCCGACCCCACCCTGGACGGCAAACACGCGGTGCTCACCGAGGAGATCCGGCGCGTCGCGGCACGCCGCTCGCACCTCAACGACGCCCTCGCCCGGGCAGCGGCCCGCTGGGCCGTGGACCAGGCCGTCGCGGCCGGGGCCACGGTCATCTACCTGGAAGACCTGCGCTCACTGGAAGCCAGGGGCATGGGCCGCACGACGAACACCCGCCTGGCCCAGACCGTGCGAGGCCAGATCGCCGAGTGGATGCGGCACCTCGCCGCCGAGACCGGCATCGCCGTCGTCACCGTTCCCGCCAGGAACACCTCCCGGCACTGCCCGCACTGCCTCACGCCCTTGCGGCATCGCAAGGCCCCCGACCGGCCCACCACGCGGGGCTGGAAATGGGCCCTCTGCCCCGGCTGCGGGTGGCAGGGCGACCGCGACCAGGGCGCCTGGCGCCGCATCGCCGCACGCGGCCTGGCCCACCAGACCAAGACCACCACCGACCGCACCAGCGGGCAGGTGGTCATCCGCACGGTGGTCGACCGGCTCGAAGCCACGGCCGTGATCACCGCCGCCCCGAAGACCAGCCGAGCGGACCGGTCCAAGACCGGCCCGACCCGGCCGCGCACCCACCGCCCCGCGCCCAGGCGACGCGGGGTTCCCTCCCCGGCACGACCCCCGGGCCGTGCCGGCAAGCGTCCGGAGGGACACGCACCAACGGACCGGCCCCGACTGCCCCGCGCAGCCCACCGGCACCAGAGCGTGACCACGATCAGCGCACCCACCAACCGCCGACATCGGCCGCGCGGAGCAGCGCTGGGCGCGGGATTCCACCTCCACGCCCACGCCTCCCCAGCCAGGTGGACAGTACCCATACCGGACCCTACGGTTCGGATGGGGTCGCTCGGCTGATCAGAGACGCTGAGACCCCACACCTCCAGAAGGGACGAGGGCCGACCCAGTGTCACGTGCGCGCAACCGGATCGCCGGGCTCATCAGCGTCTTCGGCGAACTCCTCATCACAGCCGGCCTCGTGCTCGGACTCTTCGTCGTCTACTCGCTGTGGTGGACGAACGTCCTCGCCGACCGCGCGGCCGACAAGGAGGGCGCCCAGGTCCGCGGCGAATGGGCCGACGAAGGCCCCGGCGCCCTCGACACCAAGGGCGGGCTCGGCTTCCTCCACGTTCCCGCCTTCGGCGGCGACGAGATCCTCGTGAAGCGGGGCACCGAGCCCTCGGTCCTCAACAACGGCGTCGCCGGCTACTACACCGAGCCGGTCAGGTCCGCCCTCCCGCAGGACGAGGAGGGCAACTTCACGCTCGCCGCCCACCGCGACGGCCACGGCGCCAAGTTCCACGACATCCACAAGTTGAAGAACGGCGATCCGATCGTCTTCGAGTCCAAGGACACCTGGTACGTCTACAAGGTCTACAAGACGCTCCCGGAGACCACGAAGTACAACGTGGACGTCCTCCAGCCGGTCCCCGGGGAGTCCGGCAAGGACAAGCCCGGCCGGTACATCACCCTGACCACCTGCACCCCGATGTACACCTCGGACTACCGCTACATCGTCTGGGGCGAGCTCGCCCGCACGGAGAAGGTCGACGCGGACCGCACCCCGCCGGTCGAACTCCGCTGACGGGTTCTAGATTCGACCTCATTATTTGATGCGCTTCTTCGGTGCCCGACGTGAAGCCGGGCACCGAAGAGCATGCGAGACTTGCTTTAGCCGCAGTGAACGCCGCCGCTTCCGCTCTGGCCAGTAGCTATAGGAGCAACGGAAGAAACTTGTCCGTAGAGGTGAATGCACCTTCCGGCCGCGTATACGCTAACCGGGCCAGCATAGTAGTTAAAGTGGTCCCCCTCGTATGCGGTCGGCTGCCCTGCACTGTCGCAGAAAGCTCCGGGCGTGCTCGTCTTGCATACGGCCAGTGTGACGCTGACGAAGCTGGAGGTGCCGTATCCACCTGCTGTCGTCTTCACGGTCACCGCGCAGTTTCGCCCCGTAGACGAATCGTAGTACACATGGATATTGCCAAATATGGTACCGCTGCTGGTCTTCACGGGATAGGTCGCGATGAGACCCCCGCTGCACCCGTATCCTCCCGCGCTTGCTGCGGGAGCCGATATGAGCGCAAAGCCCAAAATCGATGCCAGTGCTGCGATTGTTGCCATGATGCGGTTTTTGGTGGATGGCATGGTTCCCTCATTCGTAGGATGATGTCGAGCTTTTTGAGTGTATCCCTGCCGCCCTTATGGGGCTGATTGTTTGTCAAGTCTGCATGGTGGAGAGTCGCTATTTCGGATCAGCGAACCTTATGTTCAGTTTTGTCGCAAGTGGTATGAAGTTCGCGGAAACGATTGAGCCCTGGAATTCTTTCCAGGGCTCAATCCTCATATGTTTTAGTCAGAGAGGCATCAGTCGAACCAGCCGCCGAGACCGCCGTTGTCGCCGTTGGCGTCGTCGGTGGGCTGCTGGCCGCCACCGCCGTTGTTGTTGCCGCCCTGGTCACCGCCGCCGGCACCGCCGCCCGCGTCCACGGTGATCAGGGTGACCGTGTCGCCCTGCTTCACCTGCGAACCCGGCGCCGGGAGCGACTGGCGCACCTGGGCGTCGTCCTTGTCGACACCGGCCACGACGACCGTGATGCCCTGGCCCTGGAGATTGTCCCGGACCTCCTTGAGCGGCTTGCCGACGATGTCCGCGGGGATCGTGATCTGCGGGACCTGCGGGCCCTTGGAGACCTTCAGGGTGATCTCGACGCTCAGCGGCTGGTTGGTGTTGCCCGGCGGGTTCTGCTCGACGACCGTGCCCTTGGGCTGGTCGTTGTCGACCTCCTCCTGCTTCACGTTGGTGAACTGGAGGGCGCTCAGCTGCTGGAGGGACAGGTTGACGTCGCGGCCCGTCACCTGCGGCAGGAGCGTCAGCTTCTGCTTGGCGACCGTGAGCGTCACCTCGGAGTTCTTCTCGGCCTTGGTGCCGTTCTGCGGGTCCTGCCGCAGGACGGTGCCCGGGTCGTCCTCGGACTCCTCCTCCTCGACCTTGACCTTGAAGCCCTTGCCCTCCAGGGACTCCTTGGCCCGCTCCAGCGACTGCTCCTGGACGTCCGGGACCTCCACGAGCGGCGCGCCCTCGGAGACCCACACCTGGATCGTGGCGCCGATGTCCATCTTGAGGACGTTGTCGGCGACCGGCTGCTGGCGGCAGATCGCGCCCGTGGGCTGGTCGCAGCGCTCCTTGCCCGCCTCCTGGACCTTCACCTGCGCGTTGGACGCGGACCGCTCCGCCTCGGTCATCTTCTGGCCGACGAGCTGCGGCACCGTCGTCTGCTGCGGGGTGTCGTTGGTGTCCATGACGTAGCGGACGATGAAGATCGCACCGACGAGGACCAGGACGCCGCAGAGCGCCAGCAGGATCGTCGAGGCGTTCGACTTCTTCTGGCCGCCGCGGCGCCGGTCCGGACGGTCCTCGTAACCGTCGTACCCGCCGTAGCCCCCGCCGTCCGGCGGGACCGGCGGCATCATCGACGTCTGGCCCACCGGGTCGGCCTGCCGCAGCGCGGTGGTCGGCTGGTCCTCCGGCGGGTAGCCGTAGCCGTTGTACGCCGGGGCCGCCATGCCCATCGCGGCCGCGGCCGCCACCGGCTGCCCGTCGAGGCACGCCTCGATGTCCGCGCGCATCTCGTCGGCGGACTGGTAGCGGTAGTCGGGGTCCTTGACCAGCGCCTTGAGGACGATGGCGTCCATCTCGGGCGTGATCTCGGAGTCGAAGTTGCTCGGCGGCTGCGGCTCCTCGCGGACGTGCTGGTACGCGACGGCCACCGGCGAGTCGCCGATGAACGGCGGCCGGACGGTGAGGAGTTCGTACAGCAGGCAGCCGGTGGAGTACAGGTCGGAGCGCGCGTCGACCTGCTCGCCCTTGGCCTGCTCGGGGGAGAGGTACTGGGCGGTGCCGATCACCGCGGAGGTCTGCGTCATGGTCATGCCCGCGTCGCCCATGGCGCGCGCGATGCCGAAGTCCATGACCTTGACCTGGCCGGTGCGGGTCAGCATCACGTTCGCGGGCTTGATGTCGCGGTGCACGATGCCGGCGCGGTGCGAGTACTCCAGCGCCTGGAGGATGCCGACGGTCATCTCCAGGGTGCGCTCGGGCAGCAGCTTGCGGCCGGAGTGCAGCAGTTCGCGCAGCGTCGACCCGTCCACGTACTCCATGACGATGTACGGGATGGAGACGCCGTCGACGTAGTCCTCGCCGGTGTCGTAGACGGCGACGATCGCCGGGTGGTTCAGGGAGGCGGCGGACTGTGCCTCACGGCGGAACCGGGCCTGGAAGGACGGGTCACGGGCCAGGTCGGCCCGCAGCGTCTTCACGGCGACGGTGCGGCCGAGCCGGGTGTCCTGGGCGAGGTACACCTCGGCCATGCCACCGCGGCCGAGCACCGAGCCCAGCTCGTACCGGCCGCCGAGGCGACGCGGCTCTTCCATAGCTAATCCAGCCCTCTCCGTCTGTCCCGACCGCACCCATGGGTGGTCCGGCGGTGTGTGCTGTCCGCGCATACGCTACCGGCCCCGAAGAGCCGCACCGCCCGCGTGGGGCAGCTGATATCCGACCGGTACCTGGCGGGCACCGGCCCTTTGCAAGATCAGCCGCGGCTCTTCAGAACCGCCTTCATGACCGACTTCGCGATCGGGCCCGCCAGACCGCCACCGCTGATGTCCTCACGGCCGACGCCCTCCGCGTCCTCCACGATCACGGCGACGGCGACCGGGGAACCCTGGTCGGTCTTGGCGTACGAGATGAACCAGGCGTACGGGCGCTTGGCGTTCTTCTCGCCGTGCTGCGCGGTACCGGTCTTGCCGCCGACCTTCACGCCGTCCATGTTCACGTCGGCCTTGCCGCCGGTGCCGCGGGAGACGACGTTCTCCATCATGGCCTGGAGCTTCTGGGCGTTCTCCGGAGAGACCGGCTGGCTCATCTGCTCGGGCTCGTTCTGCTTGATCACGTCCAGGTTCGGCGCGCGCAGCTGGTCGATCATGTACGGCTTCATCAGCTTGCCGTCGTTCGCGATCGCGGCCGCCACCATCGCCATCTGGAGCGGGGTGGTCGCGGTGTTGAACTGGCCGATCGAGGAGAGCGCGTTGCCACCGCGGTCGGCCTTCTTGTCGTAGACCGACGCGGCGGAACGGACCGGCACGAACTGCTCGGCGTTGAAACCGAACTTCTCCGCCATCTCGTTCATCTTCTCGACGCCGACGTCGTCGCCGAGCTTCGCGAAGACCGAGTTGCAGGAGACCCGCAGCGCCTCGTTGATGCTGGCGTTGGCGCAGCCGCCGGCGTGGTTCACCATCGGGACGGTGGAGAGCGGGATCTTCCAGCCCTCGGGGGTGTCCGTCGGCGCGTCGATGTCCTTGACCTTGCCGGACTCCAGCGCGGCGGCGGCGGTCACGACCTTGAAGACGGAGCCGGGGGGGTAGATCTCGCGCAGGGCGCGGTTCAGCATCGGCTTTTCCTTGGACGTGTCCAGCGCCACCCACGCCTTCTCGTCATCGCTGCCGGCGATGGTCGAGGGGTCGTACGAAGGCGTGGACGCGAGCGCCAGGATCTTGCCGGTGGACGGCTCGATCGCCACGACGGCGCCGGTGTTCCCGCCCAGTCCCTCGAAGGCGGCCTTCTGCGCGGCGCCGTTGAGGGTGGTGACGACGTCGCCGCCCTTCTTCTTCTCGCCGGTGAACATGGCGAGGGTGCGGTCGAAGAAGAGCCGGTCGTCGTTGCCGGTGAGAATGCCGTCCTCGAGCTTCTCGATCTGGTTGGCGTCGTACACCTGCGAGGCGTACCCGGTGACGGGGGCCCACATGGGGCCGTTCACGTAGGTCCGCTTGTACTTGTAGTACGTGCCGCCCGAGTCCACGGAGCCGGTGATCGGCTTGCCGTCGACGATGATGTTGCCTCGCTCGGTGGCGTAACGCTCGATCTGGACCCGCTTGTTGTCCGCGTGCGAGTTCAGCTCGTCGGCGCGGACGAACTGGAGCCAGTTGTCGCGCAGGAGCAGGGCGAGGATGAGCAGGCCGCAGAAGATCGCGACCCGGCGCAGCGGCTTGTTCACGGACGGACCACCTGGGTCATCTCGGCGTCGGGATTCGGGGCGGGGGAGGGCGCCGGGCGGCGCGCGGTGTCGCTGATCCGGATCAGGATGCCGATCAGGGCCCAGTTGGCGATGACGGACGAACCGCCGTACGCGAGGAACGGCATCGTCATGCCGGTGAGCGGGATGAGGCCCATCACACCGCCGGCGACGACGAAGATCTGGAGCGCGAAGGCACCGGAGAGGCCCATCGCGAGCAGCTTGCCGAAGGGGTCGCGGGCGGCGAGGGAGGTCCGGATGCCGCGCTCGACGATCAGGCCGTACAGCAGCAGGAAGACCATGACGCCGGCCAGGCCGAGCTCCTCGCCGACGGTGGCGAAGATGAAGTCGGAGTTGGCGGCGAAGCCGATGAGGTCGGAGTTGCCCTGGCCGAGACCGGTGCCGAGGATGCCACCGGAGCCAAAGGACATCAGCACCTCGGTCATCTGGTCGCAGGCGGCGACGTCCTTGGCACAGGCGAAGGGATCGGCCCAGGCGTCGACACGGGCCTGGACGTGGCCCGCGAAGGAGGCCACGCCGACCGCGCCGGCGACGGACATCAGCAGACCCATGACGATCCAGCTGGTCCGCTCGGTCGCCACGTACAGCATGATCACGAACATGCCGAAGAACAGCAGCGAGGTGCCGAGGTCGTTCTCGAAGATCAGGATGAGGAGGCTGACCGCCCAGATCGTCAGGATCGGGCCGAGGTCGCGGCCTCGCGGCAGGTAGAGCCCCATGAAGCGGCGGCTGGCCAGGGCCAGCGCGTCCCGCTTCACCATCAGGTAACCGGAGAAGAACACCGCGAGCACGATCTTCGCGAACTCACCGGGCTGGATGGAGAACCCCGCGACGTTGATCCAGATCTTGGCGCCGTAGACGGCCGAACCGAGGCCGGGCACCAGCGGCAGCAGCAGCAGGACGAGTGCTGCCACCATCGAGATGTACGTGTAGCGCTGGAGGACCCGGTGGTCCTTCAGCAGCAACAGCACGGCCACCAGCATCGCAATGCCGATCGCCGAGTACATCATCTGACTGGGTGCGTCCGGGCTGAAGCTCTTGTACAGCCGCATCGACGTGGCGATCAGCCGCGGCGACTGGTCAAGGCGCCAGATCAGCACCAGGCCCATGCCGTTGAGCAGGGTCGCCAGTGGAAGCAGCAGCGGGTCCGCGTACGGGGCCCACTTGCGCACCACGAGGTGGGCGACGGTCGCGAGCAGGGCCAGGCCGAGCCCGTACCCGAGCATGCCCGACGGGACCTCGCCGTCGATGGCCAGGCCCACGTTGAGGTACGCGAACACCGGGATGGCGACGGCGAAGCCGAGCAGCGCCAGCTCGGTGTTGCGGCGGCTCGGCGCCTCGATCGCGCCGATGGTGGTCGTGTTGGTGACAACGCTCATGGTGGTGAAAGGCCCCCTACGGGTGCTTACTGCTTGCCGCAGTTCGAGGCCAGCTTCTGCTCCTCCGCGGTGAGGGTGGGACCCGGGGTCGGAGCGGCTGTGGTGGGCTTGGGGTCGGGCTCGGCGGTCGTGCCGTCGGTCGGCTTCGGCTTGGGCTTCGCCGCCTGTTCGGCGGCGGCCTTCTCCTGGGCCGTCCGGCGCTGCTCGGTCTTCTTGCAGGCCGAGGCCTGCACCGCCAGCTCGGAGATCTTCGTCCGGGCCTTGGCGAGGCTGCCGCCGGCGATCGTGTCCTCGACCTGCTTCCGCTGGTAGGCGGGGAGGTACTTGAGTTCGATCTCGGGGTGGTCCGTCTCGACCTCCGAGAGCTTCACCCAGGCGAGGTCCTGGCTGATGCCCTGGTACAGCGCGACGTGCTCGTCCTTGGAACCCACGTAGTACTGGGTCTGGGTCCAGCGCCAGCCGCCGTACGCGCCGCCGGCGAGGACGCCGAGCGCGAGGACGAGGATCAGGGTGCGCCCGATCCACCGCCGCTTGCGGCGCGGCTTGACGAAGTCGTCCTCGGCGTACGAGTCGAAGGCGCCGTGCGGCGGCCCGCCGTAACCGTGGTCCTCGCCGCTGCCGGGCGGGCCGAAGCCGCCCGCGGGCGGCTGGTGGTGCGCGGGACGGCCGAGTCCGGAGGCGCGGCCGGCCGGGGTCTGCATCGCCCCGCCGTCGTTCAGCTGGATCTGGTTCTCGGCGACCGCGCCGACGACGACCGGGGTGTCGCTGAGGTGGCCGGCGAGGGTGTCGCCGCCGTCGACGTCGAGGACGTCGGCGACGATCACCGTGATGTTGTCGGGGCCGCCGCCGCGCAGCGCGAGCTGGATCAGCTCCTGCACGGTCTCCTGCGGGCCCTGGTAGCTGGCGAGGGTGTCCTCCAGGGTCTGGTGCGACACCACCCCGGACAGGCCGTCGGAGCAGATCAGGTACCGGTCGCCGGCCCGGACCTCGCGGATGGAGAGGTCGGGCTCGACGTGGTCGCCGCTGCCCAGCGCGCGCATCAGCAGCGAACGCTGCGGGTGCGTGGTGGCCTCCTCCTCCGTGATCCGGCCCTCGTCGACGAGCCGCTGCACCCAGGTGTGGTCCTGGGTGATCTGGGTGAGGACGCCGTCGCGCAGCAGGTACGCGCGGGAGTCGCCGACGTGCACGAGGCCGAGCCGCTGCCCGGTCCACAGCAGGGCCGTGAGCGTGGTGCCCATGCCCTCCAGCTGCGGGTCCTCCTCGACCATCATCCGGAGCTGGTCGTTGGCGCGCTGCACCGCCGTGCCCAGCGACGTGAGGATGTCGGAGCCCGGGATGTCGTCGTCGAGGACGACGAGCGTCGAGATCACCTCGGAGGAGGCGACCTCGCCGGCGGCCTGGCCGCCCATGCCGTCGGCGATCGCGAGCAGCCGGGGACCGGCGTAGCCGGAGTCCTCGTTGCCCTCGCGGATCATGCCCTTGTGCGAGCCCGCGGCGAATCGCAGGGAGAGACTCATGCCCACCTGCCCTGTCGCCGCTGCATCGGGGTACAGCCGGTCTCGACCCACACTGCCCACCCTCCGGTCGCTCCGGTCAGCTCGCTCATAGTCGTACTACTTCCGCAACTCGATGACGGTCTTGCCGATGCGGATCGGCGCCCCCAGCGGAATCGGCGTTGCGGTGGTGAGACGGGTCCGGTCCAGGTAGGTGCCGTTCGTGGACCCGAGGTCCTCGACGATCCACTGGCCGTCCCGGTCCGGGTAGATCCGGGCGTGCCGGCTGGACGCGTAGTCGTCGTCCAGCACGATCGTCGAGTCGTGCGCCCGGCCGAGGGTGATCGTCTGGCCCTGGAGGGCCACGGTGGTACCGGTGAGGGTGCCCTCGGAGACGACCAGCTTCGTCGGGGCGCCGCGCCGCGACCGGCCGCCGCCGGTCGGCTGCGGCTGCTGCCCGCGCTGCTGCGGCGGAGCGGCCTGCTGGCGGCCGCCGCCCTGCTGGGGGCGCGCCTCCTGGCGGCGCGAACCGCGCTGGGTCACCCGCGTACCGAAGAGGTCGCTGCGGATGACCTGGACGGCCACGATGACGAACAGCCACAGAACGGCCAGGAAACCCAACCGCATGACCGTCAGGGTCAGCTCTGACATTGCCCCCGCTTCACCCTTCGGCTTGCCGGTAAACGATGGTGGTGCTGCCCACGACGATCCGCGAGCCGTCGCGGAGCGTAGCGCGGGTGGTGTGCTGCCCGTCCACCACGATGCCGTTGGTGGATCCGAGATCCTGGATCGTCGAGGGCGTTCCGGTCCGGATCTCGCAGTGCCGGCGGGAGACGCCGGGATCGTCGATCCTCACGTCCGCGTCGGTGCTGCGGCCGAGGACCAGGGTCGGGCGGGAGATCTGGTGGCGGGTGCCGTTGATCTCGATCCAGCGGCGCACCTGGGTACCGCCGGGCGCGGCGGGACGGCCGCCGGCAGGCCGGGGACCCCCGCCCCCGGGCGGCGGCGAGGACGGCATCGGAGGAGCCCCGGCCGGGGGCCCCTGCGGGTATCCGTAGCCGCCGCCCTGGCCCTGGGGCGCGTGCGGGGGCTGGTGCTGCGGGGAGTGCCCGCCGGGGTGCGGCTGCGGCTGGGACGTGCTCGACGCGAGCGTACGGCTGCGCACCCGGTACAGGCCGGTGTCGAGGTCCTCGGCCTTCTCCAGGTGGACCTTGATCGGCCCCATGAAGGTGTACCGCTGCTGCTTGGCGTAGTCCCGGACCAGGCCGGCGAGCTCGTCGCCCAACTGGCCCGAGTACGGGCTCAGACGCTCGTAGTCGGGCGTGCTGAGCTCCACGATGAAGTCGTTGGGGACGACGGTCCGCTCGCGGTTCCAGATCTGCGCGTTGTTGTCGCACTCGCGCTGGAGCGCGCCGGCGATCTCGACCGGCTGGACCTCGGACTTGAACACCTTGGCGAAGGTGCCGTTGACCAGACCTTCGAGACGCTGCTCGAAACGCTTCAGGACTCCCATGGGGCACCTCCTCCGTCGTTGCCGTCCTGGTACTGCTTACTGATCGTATCCACGCGTCGGGAAATCGGCTGGTTCCCCTTCTCTGCCCTGTGGACGAGTGTCACCTCTCACAGGCCCTCCCCCCAGGGATCGTAGAGGGGGCCTGTGGACAGTGTCCCGCACGCGGCTGTCGGACAGGAGGGCCGGAGTGGGGGAGCGGGGGCACGGGGCGGCACGGTCGGCGCCGCAACCTCCCGCTTCTCCCCCCGTCTCTCCGTTCCCTCCCCTCTTTCCCCTGTGTCCCTTCTCTCCATTCTTCTGCGCACTTCTCCCCCGGGGGTCCACCGTCCGTCTCTTGTCTTCGGCGGCGGAGCCTCTTCGGAGAGGGAGGGCGGGGGACGGGAGGAGCGGGGGCCGGACAAGCGGCAGAGGGGGAGGGCCCTGCCCTCACCCTCCCCTTCTCTGCCTCCCCTTGCTTCCGTCGTCCTCGACGTCTGCCCTTTCCGCCACCGTCGCGGCTGCGGATGCCGCTGTCGCCGCCCGCGTCGGCCGGTCCGCCGTCCGCTCCCCTCCCTCACGTTCCTGCCTTCACCCGCACTCCCTGCCCCTCCTCCTGTTCTGCCGGCGGAGGGCCGAAACAACGGATGTGAATCCACCGCCTGCGACGTGCTAATCTTCAGATGTCGCCAGGCGCTCCCACTGAAAAGTGAGAGACCGGGAGACCACCCAATGCGCGGGTGGCGGAATAGGCAGACGCGCTGGATTCAGGTTCCAGTGCCCGAAAGGGCGTGGGGGTTCAACTCCCCCCTCGCGCACCAGACGGAAGCCCCGTAGGTCTCAGACCTACGGGGCTTCCGCGTTGTTCGGAGGAGTGTGACGCTTGCCACTCCGCTCCACTCCGCTCCACTCCGCTCCTGGCTCCGTCCGGAACGGCGGACGGCGATCGCTGATCTCCGGCCACGGATGCCCGGTCGCTGATTGCCGGTCACCGGCCCCCGGGTGCCGCTCGTCGAGAACTGCTCGCCTTTCGTCGTTCCCGGTCGCGACGAAAGAGGGACGTCCGGCGGTCACGGCGCTGCCTAGGGTGCGAGGGTGGAAACGACCAGCCTGAACGCGACGGGGACGACGGCACCGAGGACCGTGGACGGGAACGGGGACGGGAACGGGACCGGCCGCAGGGCCGGGGCGCGGGCGGTCGCCGCGTGGAGATGGCTCGTGCCCGCAGGGGAATGGTCCCGGCGTCGGACGGTCGGAGAGACGGCCCTCGCCGCCGTGGTCGCCCTGCTCGCCGCCGGCACCGAGGAACTGCTCGGCGGAGAAGGCGGACAGCTCGTCCTGGTCGCCGCCGCGTCCGCCCTGCTGTCCCTGCTGCGCCGCCGGCTCCCCGCCACCGTACTCGTCCTCACCGCGGGACTCTCCCCCCTCGTCCCCGGCCTCGGCCCGCTCCTGCTCGTCCTCGGCTGGTCCGCGGGCGGTTACATCGTCGGCGTGGGGCGGGCCCTGTACGCCTTCGTCGCCGCCTACGTCCTCAACGTCGCCGCCACCCTGATCGCCACCTGGGACCAGCAGCGACTGCTCACCCTCGCCTTCATGGCGACCCTCTACTACCTGGGCACCACCCTCGCGCCCGGCATCGCCCACCGCTACTGGGCCCAGCGTCGCACCCTCCTCCACGCCCTCCAGGAGCGCAACGTCCGGCTGGTGCGCGAGCGGACCATGATCGGGCGGAACGCCCGGCTGAGGGAACGGCAGCGCATCGCCCAGGACATGCACGACAGCCTCGGCCACCAACTTGCCCTGATCGCCGTCCACACCGGCGCGCTGGAGGTCGACCGCGAACTGAACGAGCGGCAGCGGGAGATCGTCGGAGTGCTCCGGAACGCCTCCGTGACGGCCATGCACGAACTCCGGGAGGTCGTCGGCATACTCCGCGACGGCACCGAGGCCGTGGAAGCCGACACCGGCCCGGTCGGCGCCGGGGACGAGAGCGGGCGCGCCGCCCGCGGCATCGCCGGCATCGAGGGCCTCGTCGACGCCGCACGGGCCGCCGGCACCCGGGTCGAACTGCGGCGGGACGGCGACGAGCGGCCCCTGGAACCGGCCGCCGGGCACGCCGCGTACCGCATGGTCCAGGAAGCCCTCACCAACGCCTACAAGTACGCCCCCGGCGCCCCGATCGGCGTCGAACTGCGCTACGAACCCGACACGTTCGTCGTCGAGATCTTCAACGAGGAGCCGCCCGCGGGCCCTTCGAAGGGCGTCGTCAGCGGCGGGCAGGGCCTGGCCGGACTCGTCGAACGGGCCCGGCTCGTCGGCGGCATGTGCCACGCGGGCCCGGCCGACGGCGGAGGCTTCCGGGTCGCCGGGATGCTGCCGTACGGCTCCGCGCCGACCGGGGAGACGGCAACGCCTTTGGTCGACGCGGCCGACGACTTCCGGCAGCAGTCGACGAAGCACTTCGACGGAGAAGGTCGTTCCGTAGCGGTCGGAGATCCCGACTGGACCTTCACGGAACGGGAGTTGGCGATGGCACTGCGCGGGGGGAAGACCCGGAGCACCGGAGGATCGGTCGCGATCGGCTGCGGCATCGCGTTCGCGGCCCTCGTCGTCCTCCTCGTCGCGGCCGGCTTCGGCCTCTTCTACTTCTTCGGCTCCGTCATGGACGGCATGATCAGCCCCGAGAAATACGCCTCGGTCCAGGTCGGCGACCCCGAGGAAGAAGTCCGGGCCACGCTGCCCGAGGACGACTCCCTCGCCACCATGGGCATCACGGACAAGGGCGGCCCCGCCAGACCCGAAGGCGCCGACTGCCTCGTCCTGCCCTCCACGGAGATGGGCGACGACTTCGAGGCGAACCCCGTTTTCCGGTTCTGCTTCAAGGACGGCAAGCTGATCGAGAAGAAGTCGTACGTCGTGAGGCAGTAGCGTCTCGGCGACCCGCACCGAAGGCGTTGGGGGAGGGGCAGTGCTGCCAGAGCAGCTGTCAGGACGGGCCGGACGAGCAGGACGGCCGGGCCCGGCCGTCAAGGTCGTGGTCGCCGACGACGAGCCGCTGATCAGGGCGGGCATCCGGATGATCCTCAACTCGGACCCGGACATCCACGTCGTCGCCGAGGCCGCGAACGGCAGGGAGGCCGTCGAGGCCGCCCGCTCCCACGCCGCCGACGTCGTCCTGCTCGACATCCAGATGCCCGTCCTCGACGGGCTCTCCGCCCTCCCGGAACTGCGCCGCGCCGCCCCGGCGGCCCGGGTGATCGTCCTCACCACCTTCGGCGAGCGGGAGAACGTCCTGCGGGCGCTGGAACACGGCAGCGCGGGCTTCCTGCTGAAGGACACCGCGCCCGCCGAACTGATCGGCGCGGTCCGGGCCGCCGCCGCGGGCGACGCCTACCTCTCCCCGGCGGCGACCCGGCACGTCGTCGAACGGCTCGCCTCCAACCGGGAGAGTGCCCGCGCCGAAGAGGCCCGCGGCAGGATCGCGGGACTCAGCGAGAAGGAGCGCGCCGTCCTCGCCCTCCTCGGAGAAGGGCTCTCCAACGCCGACGCGGGCCGCCGGCTCCACATGAGCGAGGCCACCGTGAAGACCTACGTCAGCAGGATCCTCGCCAAACTGAACTGCGAGAACCGCGTCCAGGCCGCCCTGCTCGCCCGCGACGCGGGACTGTAGCCGGGGCCCTCCCGGGCCCCTCGGATCAGCGGGGGCCGGAGAGGTCGGCGGGGCCTGCGGCGTTGTAGCGCAGGAGGTAGCCGGCGAAGCGGTCCAGGTCCTCGCTCGACCAGTCCTTGAGGCGTTCCTGATAGGCGGCGAGACGGTTGGCCTGGGCGGTGGCGAGCACCCGGAGACCGGCCTCGGTCGGGTGCAGCACCTGGACCCGGTGGTCCTCCGGGGCGGGCCGGCGCTCGACCAGGCCCAGCTTCTCCAGGCCCGCCAGCTGGCGGCTGACCGTCGACTTGTCCAGCAGGTAGTGCGCCGCGAGGTCCGTGGCACGGCAGCCGCGCTGCTCCTCGATGTGGGCGAGGAGCGTGTACGAGACCAGCGGGATCTCGGGGTGGACCCGGGCCGCGGCGGCCCGGGCCCGGCGCGCGAAGGCCGTCAGCTCGCGCTGGATGACGTCCACGGACGCCTCGCGCGGCGCTCCGGTACCGGCGTCCGACATGTGGGCTCCCTTGCCGAGCTCGCCCCGTACGAGCTTTCAGTTGTATAGTACAACGGTTCTTTAGTTGTAAAAGCCAACCATGCCTTCGGAGGTCAGCGTGTCCACAGGACCGAACCCCACCGCCGGCGCCCTGCGGCACGTCCTCGGGCACCTCCTCACCCCCCTCCTCATGTGCATCGGCATGGGTCTCGCCTACCTCGGCGCCTTCCACGCCCCCCAGCCCCACGACCTCCGCGTCGACGTCGTCGGCTCCGGCCCCACCACCCAGGTCCTCGCCCAGACCCTCCAGGACAAGGCCGCGGGCGCCCTCGACGTCCGCACCGTCCCCGACCGCGCCACCGCCGCCACGGCCCTCGGCCGGCAGGAGAGCTACGGCGCCTACATCCCCGGCGAGCACCCCGAGCTCCTCGTCGCCTCCGCCTCCTCCGACACCAGTGCCATGGCCGTCGAGAAGGTCTTCACCAAGGTCGCCGCGGGCCAGGACGCCCCCCTCAAGGTCACCGACCTCGCCCCCACCGCCTCCGGCGACCCCACCGGCCAGGGCGTCTTCTTCCTCCTCGTCGCCGTCAGCATCGGCGCCTACGCCTCCGTCGCCGTCATCGGAGCCGCCGGAGCCGCCCTCCCCATGCGCCTCCGCGCCCTCCTCGCCGCCGGCACCCCGCTCGTCGTCAGCCTCATCGGCACCCTCTTCGCCGGACCCGTCTTCCACCTCGTCGACCACGGCCTCGCCGGCGTCTGGGCCCTGTCCTGGCTCTACGCCGCCGGCATCCTCCTCATCGGCGTCGGCCTGCACACCTACCTCCGCCGCTGGACCACGCTCGGCGTGATGGTCCTCTTCGTGATGCTCAACTTCACCAGCTCCGGCGGCATCTACCGGCCCGAACTCCAGCCCGGCTTCTTCGGCTCCCTCCACGCCTTCTGGAACGGCGCGGGCCTCGTCGAGGGCATCCGGAGCCACGTCTACTTCGACGGCCACGCCCTCGGCGGCAACGTCCTCGTCCTCGCCCTCTGGTTCCTCGCCGGAGTCGCCCTCGTCACCCTCGCCGGCCGCACCGAGGCCCGGCGGAACGCGGTCACCGCGAAGCCGGGCGACACCGGACGGGAAACGACGCGGTCGGAGAAGGACCCGAAGGAACTGAAGGACCCGAAGGGGACGCAGGGGACGCAGGGGACGCAGGGGACGCAGGAGGAGAGTGCGGAGCACGCGGAGATCGAGGAGGAGATGGAGGAGGCCGTGGCCGTCTGACCTGGGGCGGACGGTTGTCCACAGGCCGTTGTCCACAGGGGGAGACGGCTGATCCGCACCGGCTGTACCGTCAGCCCCGAAAGAAGTCGCCGCGGCCGACCGCCGCGGCGATTCGGAACAGTCATCGGGGGAGGTCGTCCCATGGACGAGATCCAGGCCGTCGTGCCGGGACAGCGCGGAGCGGCGGACGGGGAACGCGTCCCGTACGTGCCCGGATTCGCCCGGCGCGGCACCACGGGCCACTCTCCCAAGGACCACGGCAAGCACCTGCGGACCGTCGTCCCCCGCGCCTCCCACGCAGGCCTCGACCTCCCCGCGGGGCGACCCGACGCGGTCCGCGCCGTGGAGGAGTCCAGCCGCGGCCGCGTCCCCGAACTCGCCCCCATCCGCGTCGGCCGCATGGCCGCCAACCCCTTCGCCTTCCTGCGCGGATCCGCCGGCCTCATGGCCCACGACCTCGTCGGCACCCCCGTCACCGGCGTCGCCGCCCAACTGTGCGGCGACGCCCACGCCGCCAACTTCGGCCTCTACGGCGATGCCCGCGGCCGGCTCGTGATGGACCTCAACGACTTCGACGAGACCGCCGTCGGCCCCTGGGAATGGGACCTCAAGCGCCTCGCCACCTCCCTCGTCCTCGCCGGCCGCGTCGTCGGCGCCGACGAGGACACCTGCCGGGCCGCCGCCTTCGACACCGCCGGCGCCTACCGGCGCACCATGCGGCTCCTCGCCCGCCTGCCCGCCCTCGACGCCTGGAACGCGATACCCGACGAGGAACTCGTCTCCCACACCGACGCCCGCGACCTCCTCGGCACCCTCGAACGGGTCTCCGCCAAGGCCCGCAACAACACCAGCGCCCGGTTCGCCGCCCGCTCCACCGAGGCCGTCGCCGAGACCGAAGGCGGCGGACGCCGCTTCGTCGACGCTCCCCCGGTCCTGCGCCGGGTCCCCGACGCCGAAGCCGCCGCCGTCACCCACGCCCTCGGCGAGTACCTGGAGACCGTCTCCGAGGACCGCCTCCCGCTCCTCGCCCGCTACGCCGTCCACGACGTCGCCTTCCGGGTCGTCGGCACCGGAAGCGTCGGCACCCGCTCCTACGTCGTCCTGCTCCTCGACCACCGCGGCGAACCCCTCGTCCTCCAGGTGAAGGAGGCCCGCCCGTCCGTCCTCCTGCCCCACCTGCCCGCCGCCGGGTTCGCCGTCCCCGAACCCGGCCACGAAGGCCGCCGCGTCGTCCTCGGCCAGAAGCGCATGCAGGTCGTCAGCGACATCCTGCTCGGCTGGACCACCGTCGACGGGCGCCCCTTCCAGGTGCGCCAGTTCCGCAACCGCAAGGGCAGCGTCGACCCCGCCGCCCTCACCGCCGACCAGGTCGACGACTACGGCCGCATGACCGGAGCCCTCCTCGCCCGCGCCCACGCCCACAGCGCCGACCCGCGCCTGATAGCCGGCTACTGCGGCAAGAACGAAGAGCTCGACGAGGCCATCGCCGCCTTCGCGGTCACCTACGCCGACCGCACCACCGCGGACCACGCCGACCTGCTCGCGGCGATCCGCACCGGCCGCATGGCGGCAGAACTGGGCGTCTGACGCCCGGCTGCCCGCGACGCGACGCGACGCGACGCGACGCGATGCGATGCGACGCACCGAAGAACGAACGAGGGGGGGGAGGGGGAGGGGAGGGAGGGGGGGAGGGGCCCCCAGTAAGGACCTAGGCTTGAGAGGTCGGGCCGGAACGAAGACGTGGGCGGGCGGGAACGTGAGCGAGGACCAGAGCCGGGACCAGGGTCAGGGCCAGGACCAGAGCCAGGATCAGGACGGCCAGGACCAGGGTCTTTCCCAGGACCCGAACCTGGGACAGGACGCGGGCCAGGATCTGAACCCGGGACCGGATGCGGGCCAGGACCAGAACCAGGGCCAGGACCAGGGCCAGGAGGCCGGGCAGGAGCGGCCTGAGGCTCGGTTGGAGCGGGCTGTTCGGGTGGCCGAGCAGGCGTTGATCGAGTTCGAGATCGCCGTGGAGACCTTCCGGGTCGAGGTGGAGAACTTCTCGCGGCTGCACCACCAGAAGCTGGGTCCGATGTACGCGCGGCTCGACGAGCTGGACGCGTCGATCGCGGAGGCGCGGGCCGCGCGGAGCGGGGATCCCGAGGATCTGCGGCTGGCGCGGGAGGCGCGGGCCGCGGTGCTGCCGCTGCCGGGGGTCGAGGCGCTCTTCGACGACTGGATCGACTCCGACGGCCTCTCCCCCGAGGCGGCCGCGATGCTGACCGAGCGGCCGGTGCGGCCTCCGCAGCGGGTGCGGCCCAGCGAGGAGGTGCGCCGGCTCTACCGCGAGCTGGCCCGCAAGGCCCATCCCGATCTGGCGCGGGAGGAGGAAGAGCGGAAGCGGCGGGAGGAGTTCATCACCCGGGTGAACGCCGCCTACGCGCGGGGTGACGAGGGGCTGCTGCGGGAGCTCGCCGCCGAGTGGGAGGCGGGGCCGGTGCCCGCCGAGGAGCGGCTCAGCGAGAGCGAGGAGCTGTACGCGCGGCTGGAGTGGCTGGCGCAGCGCAAGGACATGCTGTCGGTGCTGGCACGGGAGCTGGAGGACAGCGCGATCGGTTCGATGCTGCGGCTGGCGCCGGAGGATCCTGACCGGCTGCTGGAGGAGATCGCCGAGCAGCTGCGCGGTCAGGTGACCGAGCGCGAGGCCGAGCTGGCCGAGCTGGTGCAGTAGGTTTTTTCGGGGCGAGGTGGTTCCGGCGTACCTCCGTCCTCCCCGGCGCCCCTGCTCCGGTGGCCGCCGGACGCGCAGTACACGCCGTACACGCGTTGCACGCCGTGCACGCCGTACACGAGAGAAGGTCAGTGTCATGAGTTTCGCCCCGCTTCCGTCGGTGCCCGCCGCGTCCGTGCCCGCCGATGCCCTGGTGCTGGACGTGCGGGAGGACGACGAGTGGGCGGCCGGTCGGGTCGAGGGCGCGCTGCACGTGCCGATGAGCGACTTCGTGGCGCGGTTCTCCGAGCTCGGTGAGGTGCTCGCCGAGCGGGGCCGCGCCTATGTGATGTGCCGGGTGGGCGGCCGGTCGGCGCAGGTCACGCAGTACCTGGTGCAGCAGGGCTACGACGCGGTGAACGTGGACGGCGGGATGGTGGCCTGGGAGGGCGCCGGTCGTCCGGTGGTGTCGGACGGCGGGCCCGGGTTCGTCGCCTGAGCCGTCGGCCCGTCCGTACGGGTCAGTCCAGGGGGTGGGCGGCGATGAGGTCGCCCAGGGCCTCCTCGTGGGCGGCGGCCGGGCCGAGGGAGAGTTCGAGGTACTTGGCCCAGGCGTGGTAGCGGTGCAGGGGGTAGTCGGTGTCCGCGCCGAAGCCGCCGTGCAGGTGCTGGGCGGTCTGGACGACGCGGCGCACCCCTTCCGAGGCCCAGATCTTGGCGACGGCGAGGTCCGCCTCCGCGGGCAGCGCGGTGTCGGCGGCGGTGGTGACGCGCCAGGCGGCCTGCCACAGGGTGGCCTCCATCGCGCGGAGGTCGATGTAGCGGTCGGCGGTCTGAACGGCGACGGCCTGGAAGGTGGCCACGGGGTGGCCGAACTGCTCGCGTTTCCCGGTGTACTGGCTGGTCATGGCGAGGACCTGTTCGCCGAGGCCGAGGGCGAGCGCGCACGTTCCGGTGGTGAGCAGCGCGCGGAGCGCCGGCCAGGCGTCGGCCGAGTCGAGGACGCGGTCGGCGGGGAGGCGGGCGCCGTCGAGGCGGAGCCGGGCCAGGCGCTCGCCGTGGGTGCCGTACTGGGCGTCGAGGGTGAGTCCGGCGTGGTCGCGGGGGAGCAGCGCGAGGACCGTGCGGCCGTCGGCGGTGTGGGCGGGGACGGCCGTGAGGTCGGCGTGGTGGGCCCACGGGACGTGGTCGGTGGTGCCGTCGAGGATCCAGTGGCCGTCGTCGGGGCGGGCGGTGACGGCCCGCTCGGCGGGTTCGTGGCCGGTGGTGCCGTGGGCGGCGGCGGTGAGCACCAGGCGGCCGGCGACGACCTCGGGCAGCAGTGCGGCGGCGGTGGCGGCCGGGGCGTGGTGCTGGAGGACGTGGGCGACGGCGGTGGTCTCCAGGAGGGGGACGCGGGCCAGCACGCGGGCGGACTCGCGCAGGACGAGGCAGAGCGCGATGGGGTCGAGGCCGGTGCCGCCGTGTTCCGGGGCTACGGGCAGCCCGAGGAGGTCGGTGGCGGCGAGGCGCTGCCACAGGGCGGTGTCGAGGTCGTCGGAGACGGCGGTCGGGGTGAGGGCGGGGCTGGGCACGGCGTCGGGGGCGACGTCGGCGAAGACGGTGCGGGCCGTCTCCGCGGCCGCCTGCTGCTCCTCGGTGAACGTGAAGTCCATGGCCCTGTCCTTCCGTTGCTGTCCGTTGCTCTTCCGGCGGCCCGTCAGGGGAGGTCTGCTGACGGGCCGTCAAGATAGAACAGGTTCTAGCGGAAGGGAATGGGCTCAGCGGTCGAAGTCCAGCTCCACGTCGGGGGTGGCCGGGTGGGACTGGCAGGCCAGGACGTAGCCGGCCTCGGTCTCCTCGGGTTCGAGGGCGAAGTTGCGGTCCATGCGGACCTCGCCGCCGACGAGGAAGGCGCGGCAGGTGCCGCAGACCCCGCCCTTGCAGGCGTACGGGGCGTCGGCGCGGGCGCGGAGGACGGTGTCGAGGAGGCTTTCGCCGCGCTCGACGGGCCAGGTGCCGGAGCGGCCGTGGAGGGTGGCCGTGAGGGTGGCGTGGGCGGGGGCGTCGGCGGTGGGCACGGGGGCGGGGCCCGAGCCGTCGTCGACGTGGAAGATCTCCTGGTGGACGCGGGCGCGGTCGACGCCGAGGCCGCGCAGGGCCCGCTCGGCGCCCTGGACGAGGCCGTAGGGGCCGCAGAGGAACCAGCCGTCGATGCTTCCGACCGGGAGGAGGGCGGGCAGGAGGCCGGCGAGCCGCTCCTGGTCGAGGCGGCCGGAGGGGAGTCCGGCCTGCTGCTCCTCGCGGGAGAGGACGGTGACGAGCTGGAAGCGCTCCGGGTGGCGGTCCTTCAGGTCGGCGACCTCGTCGAGGAACATCGTGGAGGCGGCGGTGCGGTCGCTGCGGATCAGGCAGAACCGGGCATCGGGTTCGCGGTCGAGGAGGGTGGCGGCCATGGAGAGGACCGGGGTGATGCCGCTGCCGCCGGCGATCGCGGCGAAGCGGCCGGGGCGCGGGTCGAGGACGAAGCGGCCGGTGGGGGCCATGACGTCGACGGTGTGGCCGGGGGCGAGTTCCTTGAGGGCCCAGGTGGAGAAGGCGCCGCCGTCGACGAGCCTGATGCCGACGCGGAGTTCGGGCTGCTCGCCCGCCGGGGCGGCGGGGGAGCAGATCGAGTAGGTGCGGCGGATCTCCTGGCCGGTCTCGTCGGTGCGGCGCAGGGCGAGGTGCTGGCCGGGGCGGTGGCGGAAGGTCTCGTGGAGCTCGGCGGGGACCGCGAAGGTGACGGCCACGGAGTCGTCGGTGAGGCGCTCGACCCTGCTCACCGGGAGCGGATGGAACATCTACAGCTCCTTGAAGTGGTCGAAGGGCTCGCGGCAGGCGGTGCAGCGGCGCAGCGCCTTGCAGGCGGTGGAGGAGAAGCGGCTGAGGAGCTCGGTCTCGGTGGAGCCGCAGTGGGGGCAGCGGATGGCCAGGGTGAGGGCGACGGGTCCGCCGACCGGGCCCTGGGGGCGGGGCGGGGCGATGCCGAACTCGGTGAGTTTGCGGCGGCCTTCCTCGCTGATGTCGTCGGTGGACCAGGCGGGGGCGAGGACGGTGACGACGGTGACCTCGGGGACGCCGTGCGCGTGGAGGGCGTGCTCGATGTCGGTGGACATCGTCTCGACGGCGGGGCAGCCGGTGTAGGTGGGGGTGAGGGCGACCTCGACGCGGCCGGGGGCGAGGACGTGGACGCCGCGCAGCACGCCGAGCTCGGCGAGGGTGAGGACGGGCAGCTCGGGGTCGGGGACGGCGCCGGCGATCCGGGCCAGCTCCTCCTCCAGGGGGGTGGGGGCGGTGGTCACCACGTCGCCCCCGGGTGGCTGCGGTGCAGGTGCTGCATCTCGGCGAGCATCCGGCCGAAGGACTCGGTGTGGAGTCCCTGGCGGCCGGCGCCAGCGCGCCAGGCGCCGGTGCGGGGGCCGGCGGGGACGGTGAGGCCGGCGCGGGTGAGGACCGCGGTGACGGAGTCCAGCCAGGCCGTTTCGAGGGTGGTGGGGTCCACGTCGAGGCCGCCGAGGGGCTGGAAGGGCTCGCCGGTGTACCGCCAGAGGGCGTCGCAGGCGGTCTGCATGCGCCGCCGGCTCTCCTCGGTGCCGTCGCCGAGGCGGAGCGTCCACTGCTCGGCGTGGTCCTGGTGGTAGGCCACTTCCTTGACGGCCTTGGCGGCGAGTCCGGCCAGGGGGCCGTCGCCGGCGGCCAGGGCGGCGTAGAGCAGCCGCTGGTAGGTGGAGAAGTACAGCTGGCGGGCGATGGTGTGGGCGAAGTCGCCGTTGGGCTGCTCGACCAGCTGGAGGTTGCGGAAGGCGCGCTCCTCGCGGAGGAAGGCGAGTTCGTCCTCGTCGCCGGCGAGGGAGAGGAGGATGCGGGCCTGGCCGAGGAGGTCGAGCGCGATGTTGGCGAGGGCGACCTCCTCCTCCAGGACGGGGGCGCTGCCGGCCCACTCCCCCAGGCGCTGGGCGAGGACGAGGGCGTCGTCGCCGAGGGCGAGGGCCGCGGCGGTGACGGCGGGGTCGGCGCCGGTGGGGGCCGGGGCGGTGACGGCGGCGCCGGCGGTGGCCGGGGCGGTGGTGGTGTCGGTGCCGGTCACAGGTGCTTCACCCCCTCCGGGATCTCGTAGAAGGTCGGGTGCCGGTAGGGCTTGTCGGCGGCGGACTCGAAGAAGGGGTCCTTCTCGTCCGGGGAGGAGGCGGTGATGGCGGCGGAGGGGACGACCCAGAGGGAGACGCCCTCCATGCGGCGGGTGTAGAGGTCCCGGGCGTTGCGCAGGGCCATCTCCGCGTCGGGGGCGTGGAGGCTGCCCGCGTGGGTGTGGGAGAGCCCCCGGCGGGAGCGCACGAACACCTCCCACAGGGGCCAAGTGTCGCTGCTCATGCCTGTGCCTCCCCGTGCTGTCCGGTGTGCTTGCGCGCGTAGGCCGCGGCGGCCTCTCTGACCCAGGCGCCGTCCTCGTGGGCCTGGCGGCGCTTGGTGATCCGCTGGTCGTTGCAGGGGCCGTTGCCCTTGAGGACGTCCCAGAACTCGGCCCAGTCGATGGGGCCGAAGTCGTAGTGCCCGCGCTCCTCGTTCCACTTCAGGTCGGGGTCGGGGAGGGTGAGGCCGAGGGCCTCCGCCTGCGGGGCGGCGATGTCGACGAAGCGCTGGCGCAGTTCGTCGTTGGAGTGGCGCTTGATCTTCCAGGCCATCGACTGGGCGGAGTGCGAGGACTCGTCGTCGGGCGGGCCGAACATCATGAGGGACGGCCACCACCAGCGGTCCACGGCGTCCTGGGCCATGGCGTGCTGGGCCTCGGTGCCGCGGGAGAGGGCGAGCAGCGCCTCGTACCCCTGGCGCTGGTGGAAGGACTCCTCCTTGCAGACGCGGACCATCGCCCGGGCGTACGGGCCGTAGGAGCAGCGGCAGAGGGGGACCTGGTTGGTGATGGCGGCGCCGTCCACGAGCCAGCCGATGGCGCCGACGTCGGCCCAGGTGAGCGTGGGGTAGTTGAAGATCGAGGAGTACTTCTGGCGGCCGGAGTGGAGCTTGTCGAGGAGCTCGTCGCGGCTGACGCCGAGGGTCTCGGCGGCGCTGTAGAGGTACAGGCCGTGGCCGGCCTCGTCCTGGACCTTGGCCATGAGGATCGCCTTGCGGCGCAGGGAGGGCGCGCGGGTGATCCAGTTGGCCTCGGGCTGCATGCCGATGATCTCGGAGTGGGCGTGCTGCGCGATCTGGCGGACGAGGGTGGCGCGGTACGCCTCCGGCATCCAGTCGCGCGGTTCGATGCGCTCGTCGGCGGCGACGGCGGCGTCGAACACCGCTTCCTGGGCGGCCCGCGTCACCTCCTCCGCGGCGTCCGTGCCGGGAGTCCCGGCGGTCACTGCCGTCCCAGCCGTCCCTGTCGTCATCGCACTCCCTACCGACCGATCGTTCGGTTGAATGACTTCAATGGTGGGTCGGCGGCCCGTATGGTGTCAACCCTGTGGATAACCGCCTGCCCCGTTCGGGGCGCACAGGAGCGGGTCACCGATGGGAACGGGAACGGGTCGGGAAGCCCGGGATCGGGGTGGGATGAGCGCGCACATCGACAGCGGCGGGGACCGGCGGCCGGCCGGGGGCATCCTGGCGCTGTCCCTGCCCTACCAGGTGGTGGCCGCGGTGGCGCTCGCCGGTCTGGGGGTCCTCGCCTGCCTGCACCTGGCCATGGTGTTCCTGCACGTGGCGCCGTCGAACACGCTCACCAAGCAGCACGGGCAGGCCGTCGACGACTGGATCTATCCCGAGTTCGAGCAGAACTGGAAGCTCTTCGCGCCCAATCCGCTCCAGCAGAACGTCGGGGTCCAGGTCCGCGCCGAGGTCGCCGACGCCGGGGGCGGCACCCGCACCACCGGCTGGATCGACCTGACGGCCCAGGACGCCGAGGACGTCCGGGGCAACGTCTTCCCCAGCCACACCCAGCAGAACCAGCTGCGCCGCGCGCTCGACTGGTACGGCAACGCCCACGACGACGAGGGCCGCCCCAAGGGGATGCGCGGCCGGCTGTCGGAGGAGTACATGCGCCGCATCGTGCTGCTCCGCATCGAGGGGCCCGGGGCGCGCGCGGACGTCGGCGGGGAGGTGCGGCGGATCCAGCTCCGCCGGGTCGCCCGCCCGGTGCCCGCCCCGCACTGGAGCACCGAGAAGCGCTCCACCGAGCCCTCCATCCGCCTCATGCCCTGGTGGGACGTCACCGACGCCGACCGCAGCCGTACGGAGACGAACCGATGAGCGCCCCCCTCCCCGCGGCGGCCGAGGCCCCCGCCCCGGCCCCCGCGCGCGTGCCCTTCGACCGCCGGCTGGCCCGGGCGGCGCAGACCGTCACCTCGCGCGCCCTGGGCCCGTACCAGACCGCGATCGTCCGCATCGGCTTCTCGCTGACCTGGCTGTTCTTCCTGGTGCGCGAGTACCCGCACCGCCACCAGATGTACGGCCCCGACGGCCCCTGGTCGTTCGACATGGCCCGCCGGCTGATCGCCGACAACCGGTCGTTCACGGTCCTGATGTGGTCCGACGGGCGGCTCTGGTTCGAGGTGGTCTACGCGCTCGCGGTGCTCTCCGCGGTGCTGCTGCTCCTCGGCTGGCACACCCGGGCCGTCTCGGTGGTCTTCATGGTCGGTGCGCTGTCGCTGCAGAACCGGTCCGTCTTCCTCGGCGACGGCGGCGACAACGTGGTGCACCTCGTCGCGCTCTACCTCACCCTGATCCGCTGCGGCCAGGTGTGGTCCCTGGACGCCCGCAGGGCCGCCCGGAAGGCGGCCCGGGGCGAGGGGACCGCCGCCCGGGTGGAGCTCGCGGGGCCGGTCCTGTGGGTGGTCCTCGGCGGTTTCCTGGTCGCCGCGACCTGGTTCAGCCCGGTCACCGGCGAGTGGTGGATCCACGTGCTGCTGTGGGTGCTGTGGCTCGGCCAGGGCCTGTGGTGGCTGGTGGAGCAGTACGCGCCCGGCGAGCCCCGCGTCCTCCTCGACGTGCTCGCGAACCTCGCCCACAACGCGACGCTCGTCGTCCTCATGGCCGAGGTCTGCCTGATCTACGCCACCGCCGGCTGGTACAAGATCCAGGGCTCGCGCTGGCAGGACGGCACCGCGCTCTTCTACCCGCTGCACCTGGACTACTTCACGCCCTGGCCCGCCCTCTCCGAGCTGCTCGCCTCCAGCGGGATCATGGTCATGCTGCTCAGCTACGGCACGGTGATCGTGCAGGTCGCCTTCCCGTTCACGCTCTTCAAGCGCAAGGTCAAGAACGTCCTGCTCGTCGCGATGATGCTGGAGCACGCCGGGATCGCGGTCCTGCTCGGCCTGCCGGCCTTCTCGCTCGCGATGATCGCCGCCGACTCCGTCTTCCTGCCCACGGTCTTCCTCGTGTGGCTCGGCGGGCGGGCGGCCCGCGGCCGGGACCGGCTGCTGCGGCGCGGACCGGCGGCGGAGCTGCCCCCGCAGCGGCCCGCGCGGGAGGAGGCCGAGGAGAAGGCCGACGGCGGCCTGGGCGGCGGGGAGACGGGCGGCGAGAGCGCTCCCCGTACCCTCGTCGGGTGAGCACCACCGAAGAACACCCCGCCCCGGCCGGGGCCGAGCCGCTCCAGTACGACGAGGGCTACGGCCCCGAGATCGGCGTCGGCCCGCACCCCGAGCCGTGGCCCGAGGACCCGCGCTACGACCGCGAACTGCTCGCCGGGGGCGACCGGCGCAACGTCGTCGACGCCTACCGGTACTGGACGCGGGAGGCGATCGTCGCCGACCTCGACACCCGTCGGCACGACTTCCACGTGGCCGTGGAGAACTGGGGCCACGACTTCAACATCGGATCGGTGGTGCGCACCGCCAACGCCTTCCTGGCCAAGGAGGTGCACATCGTGGGGCGCCGCCGCTGGAACCGTCGCGGCGCCATGGTCACCGACCGCTACCAGCACGTGCGGCACCACCCCGACACGGAGGCGCTCACCGCCTGGGCGGCGGCCGAGGACCTGCCGATCATCGGCATCGACAACCTGCCGGGCTCCGTGCCGCTGGAGCGGACCGTGCTGCCCCGCCGCTGCGTGCTGCTCTTCGGGCAGGAGGGGCCCGGACTGACCGAGGAGGCCCGCCGCCACGTGCGGACGGTCTGCTCCATCGCCCAGTTCGGCTCCACCCGGTCGATCAACGCCGGGGCGGCCGCCGCGATCGCCATGCACGCCTGGATCCAGCGCTACGCCGGCGTGCCGGCCCCCGAGTAGGGACCGGCACGCCGGGCGGGCCGCCGGGTCAGGCCTGGCGGCGCACCTCGACGACCCGGAAGCGGTTCGAGACGAAGGCGCCGTCGCACAGCGCCGCGTTCGCCGCCGGGTTGCCGCCCGAGCCGTGGAAGTCGGAGAACGCGGCCGTCTGGTTCACGTACACCCCGCCCGTCAGGTTGAGCGAGAGCTGCGCCGACTCCTCCAGGCAGACCTCCTCCACGGCCCGCTCGGTCTCGGCGGAGGTGGTGTACGCGCCGACCGTCATCGCGCCCTTGTCGCGGATCGTGCGCCGCAGCAGCTCCAGGCCGTCGGCGGTGGAGTCCACCGAGACGGCGAAGGAGACCGGGCCGAAGCACTCGGAGAGGTACGCCGCCTCCGCGTCCGGCTTGGAGCCGTCCAGCTTGACCATGACGGGGGTGCGGACGACCGCGTCGGGGAAGTCCGGGTTGGCGACCTCGCGGGAGGCGAGGGCGACCTCCCCGAGCCCGGCGGCCGCCTCCAGGCGGGCCTTCACGTCCGGATTGACCAGGGCGCCCAGCAGGGCGTTGGCCCGGGCGTCGTCGCCGAGGAGGCCGCCGACCGCGCCGGCCAGGTCGGCCACCACCTCGTCGTACGACTTGGGGCCCTGGTCGGTGGCGATGCCGTCGCGGGGGATCAGCAGGTTCTGCGGGGTGGTGCACATCTGGCCGCTGTACAGGGACAGCGAGAACGCCAGGTTGGACAGCATGCCCTTGTAGTCGTCGGTGGAGTCGATCAGCACCGTGTTGACGCCGGCCTTCTCCGTGTAGACCTGCGCCTGGCGGGCGTTGGCCTCCAGCCAGTCGCCGAACTCGGTGGAGCCGGTGTAGTCGATGATCCGGATCTCCGGGCGGAGCGCCAGGGTCTTGGCGATGCCCTCGCCGGGCCGCTCGGTGGCCAGCGCCACCAGGTTCGGGTCGAAGCCGGACTCGGCCAGGACCTCGCGGGCGACCTTCACCGTCAGCGCGAGGGGGAGGACCGCGCGGGGGTGGGGCTTCACCAGGACCGCGTTGCCCGTGGCGAGGGAGGCGAACAGGCCCGGGTAGCCGTTCCACGTGGGGAAGGTGTTGCAGCCGATGACCAGGGCGATGCCGCGGCCGACCGGGGTGAACTCCTTGCTCAGCTCCAGCGGGTCCCGCTTGCCCTGCGGCTTGGACCACGCGGCCCGGCCCGCGGGGGTGCGGGTCTGCTCCTCGTACGCGTACGCCACCGCCTCCAGGCCGCGGTCCTGCGCGTGCGGGCCGCCGGCCTGGAACGCCATCATGAACGCCTGGCCGCTGGTGTGCATGACCGCGTGGGCGAACTCGTGGGTCCGGGCCGAGATCCGGGCCAGGATCTCCAGGCAGACCAGGGCGCGCGTCTCGGGCCCGGCGTCGCGCCAGGCCGGCAGGCCGACGCGCATCGCGGGCAGCAGGACGTCGACGTCCGCGTGCGGGTATTCGACGCCCAGCTCGGGGCCGTACGGCGAGACCTCGCCGCCGGTCCAGCCGTCGGTGCCCGGCTGGTCCAGGTCGAAGCGGCCGTTCAGCACCGCCTGGTGGGCGGCGAGGCCCGCGGTGGCGTCCAGGGAGCCGTCCGCCCCGTATGCCTTCGGGTGCTCCGGGTACGGCGACCAGTAGGCGCGGCTGCGGAGGGTGGCGAGGGCCTGATCGAGTGTGGACCGGTGCTTCTCGGCCAGAACGTCGGTGGTCGGCTGGGCGGTGGCCATGGATGGACCAACTCCTCGTCGAGCTGGGCAGGGAGACGCGTACGGAGTTAGAGTAACCGAACGATCGGTCGGGACAAGGGGGTCCGCCGATCCTGTGGAAAACCCATCGGGGAGGATCACTCCTATGAGCGCCGAAACGAGCGCCGGAACGAGCGGCGACACGAGCGGCGGCACGGACGGAACGGATCCCGGGACACCCGGAGACCCGAGCGCCGCCGCGCACACCGAACGGACCGGCAGGGGGAGCGTCACCATGGAGAAGGCGATCGGACGGGACCGGACCGTGGCCGTCGTCGGCAGCGGCACCATGGGCCAGGGGATCGCGCAGGTCGCGCTGGTCGCCGGCCATCCGGTGCGCCTCTACGACAGCGCCCCGGGCCGGGCGGCCGAGGCCGTCGCCGCCATCGGGGCCCGCCTGGACCGCCTCGTCGAGAAGGGCCGGCTGGACGCCGCCGCCCGAGAGGACGCCGCCGGGCGGCTGCACGCCGCCGGGGAGCTCGCCGAGCTCGCCGACGCGGCCCTCGTCGTCGAGGCGATCGTCGAGGACCTCACGGTCAAGCGCGGACTCTTCGCCGCCCTGGAGGAGGTCGTCGCCGACGACGCCCTCCTCGCCACCAACACTTCCTCCCTCTCCGTCACCGCCATCGCCGGAGCACTGCGGCTGCCCGGCCGCTTCGTCGGCCTGCACTTCTTCAACCCGGCGCCGCTGCTCCCCCTCGTCGAGGTCGTCCGAGGCTTCGCGAGCGACGAGTCCGCCGCCACGCGCGCGTACGAGACGGTGAAGGCATGGGGCAAGACGCCGGTGCGCTGCGCCGACACCCCCGGCTTCATCGTCAACCGGATCGCCCGCCCCTTCTACGCGGAGGCGTTCCGCGTGTACGAGGAGGGCGCGGCCGACCCGGCCACGATCGACGCGGCGCTGAGCGAGTGCGGCGGCTTCCGGATGGGGCCCTTCGAACTGACCGACCTGATCGGCCAGGACGTCAACGAGGCCGTGACCCGCTCCGTGTGGGAGTCCTTCTTCCAGGACCCGAAGTTCACGCCCTCGCTGGCGCAGCGGCGGCTGGTGGAGTCGGGGCGGCTGGGCCGCAAGACCGGGCACGGCTGGTACCCGTACGGCGAGGGCGCGGAGCGGCCCCGGCCGCACACCGCGCCGCCCGCCGAGGCGCCCGCCGAGATCACCGTCGAGGGCGACCTCGGCCCGGCCCGCGCGCTGGTCGCCATGGCCCGCGAGGCCGGGATCACCGTGCACGAGACGGACGAGGACCGGGGCACCCGGATCCTGCTCCCGGGCGGGGGCCAGCTGGTGCTCGCCGACGGCCAGACCTCGGTCGAGTTCCGCGACGTCGTCTACTTCGACCTCTCCCTCGACTACCGGGAGGCGACCCGGATCGTGCTCTCCGCCTCCGAGGTCACGGCCTGGGAGACCCTGCGCGGGGCGATCGGCCTCTTCCAGGCGCTCGGCAAGAAGGTCAGCGTCATCGGGGACGTCCCCGGCATGATCGTCGCCCGCACGGTGGCGATGCTGATCGACCTCGCGGCCGACGCCGTCGCCAAGGGCGTGGCCACCGCCGAGGACATCGACACCGCGATGCGGCTGGGCGTCAACTACCCGGTCGGGCCGTTCGAGTGGCGCCGCAGGCTCGGCGCCGCGTGGGCGCACGAAGTCCTCGACGAGCTGCACGCGCGCGTGCCCACCGGGCGCTACGCGCCCTCCCTGGCGCTCTACCGCCGTACCTACGCCGAGATGGGTGGCGAGTGACATGACCACCGCGAGACGCGACACCTACACCCCCGAGACGCTGCTCTCGGTCGCGGTGCGGGTCTTCAACGAGCGCGGTTACGACGGCACCTCCATGGAGCACCTGTCCAAGGCGGCGGGGATCTCCAAGTCCTCGATCTACCACCACGTGACGGGCAAGGAGGAGCTGCTGCGGCGGGCCGTCAGCCGGGCGCTCGACGGGCTCTTCGCGATCCTCGACGAGCCGGGCGCGGTGCGCGGCCGGGCGGTGGAACGGGTCGAGTACGTGACCCGGCGGACCGTCGAGGTGCTGATGGCGGAGCTGCCGTACGTGACGCTGCTGCTGCGGGTGCGGGGCAACACCGCGACCGAGCGGTGGGCGATGGAGCGGCGGCGCGAGTTCGACCACCGGGTGGCCGACCTCCTGGGGGCGGCGGCGGCCGACGGGGACCTGCGGTCCGACGTGGACATCCGGCTCGCGACCCGGCTCCTCTTCGGCATGATCAACTCGCTGGTGGAGTGGTACCGGCCGCATCCGGACCAGACGGACCGCGACCAGCTCGCCGAGACCGTCGCCCGGCTGGCCTTCGACGGGCTCCGCAAGGCCGGCTGAGGGCCCGGCTGCACGGCGCGCGGGCCGTCGCGGCCCGCGGGGCCGGTGGTGGCGGCCGGGAAGGGCCACGAAGGGCCCGGCGCGGGCCTGGAAGGCGTGCAGGAGGGCCCCGGGGTGTTCCGGGGCCCTTTTCCCTCGTCGGTCCGGTTTCCTCGTCGGTCCGGTTTCCTCGTCCGTCCGGCTCGGGGAGGCGCCGGACGGCCTCAGGACCTCACGGATTCCCGACCTCACGGATTCCCGACCTCACGGCCTCGGGTCGCCGTTGAGGTCCATCTCGTCGAAGACCAGCAGGGTGCGGGTCGAGAGCACCTCCGGGATGGCCTGGAGGCGGGTGAGGACCAGTTCGCGCAGGGTCCGGTTGTCCGGGGTGTGGACCAGCAGCAGGACGTCGAAGTCGCCGCTGACCAGCGCGATGTGCGCGGCGCCGGGGAGCGCTTCGAGCTGCTCGCGGACCGTGCGCCAGGAGTTCTGGACGATCTTGAGCGTGATGTAGGCGGAGGCGCCGTGGCCCGCCCGCTCGTGGTTGATGCGGGCACTGAAGCCGCGGATCACGCCGTCGTCGATGAGCCGGTTGATCCGGGCGTAGGCGTTGGCCCGGGAGACGTGCACCCGCTCGGCTACGGAGCGCACCGAGGCCCGTCCGTCCGTTCGGAGCAACCGCAGGATGTCCCGGTCTATCGCGTCCAGCGGCCGGGCCGGGACGGCGTGCGCCGGAGCGTCCGGGGGCGCGCTCAGCACCTCCCCCGCCATGTCCCCCGCCGTCTCGTCCGGGGCGCCGCCCCGGGCGACGGCCATTTGTTCATCCGCCATGTCCCCCCGCCTCTCTCCCGTGGACGACCTGTCTCTATCCCAGGCTGTGGAGAACCGTTTGTCCACAGGCTGAAGGTGCCTGTAGCCAAAATGCCTCCACGACCGAACAATCGGTAGGTGAGGCGCGCCACACCCGCGCCACCCGCCTTCGGGTCTCATACCCGCTCCCACGAGGAGGTGGACTCGTTGCAACAGCGCAGTTCGACAGTCCAGGAGCCGCACGCCGAGACGGCCCACCGGCCCACCCCGCCGCCCGCCTGGCGGCCGCGGACCGACCCCGCCCCGCTGCTGCCCGACACCGAGCCGCTGCGCGTGCTCGGCACGGACGCCGTGGCCGACGCCGACCCCGCGCTGCTGCGCCGGCTGTACGCGGAGCTGGTCCGCGGCCGCCGGTACAACGCCCAGGCGACCGCCCTCACCAAGCAGGGCCGGCTCGCCGTCTACCCGTCCACCACCGGGCAGGAGGCGTGCGAGATCGCCGCCGCCCTCGCCCTGGAGGAGCGGGACTGGCTCTTCCCCTCGTACCGCGACACCCTGGCGGCCGTCGCCCGGGGCCTCGACCCCGTGCAGGCGCTCACCCTGCTGCGCGGCGACTGGCACACCGGCTACGACCCGCGCGAGCACCGCATCGCGCCGCTGTGCACCCCCCTCGCCACCCAGCTGCCGCACGCCGTGGGCCTCGCGCACGCGGCCCGGCTGAAGGGCGACGACGTGGTCGCGCTCGCCATGGTCGGCGACGGCGGCACCAGCGAGGGCGACTTCCACGAGGCCCTGAACTTCGCCGCCGTCTGGCAGGCGCCGGTGGTCTTCCTCGTGCAGAACAACGGCTTCGCGATCTCCGTGCCGCTCGCCAAGCAGACCGCCGCCCCCTCCCTCGCCCACAAGGCCGTCGGCTACGGCATGCCGGGCCGTCTGGTGGACGGCAACGACGCGGTCGCGGTGCACCAGGTCCTCACCGAGGCCGTGGCCCGCGCGCGGCGCGGCGGCGGCCCCACCCTGGTGGAGGCCATCACCTACCGGATCGACGCCCACACCAACGCCGACGACGCCACCCGCTACCGCGCGGACGGCGAGGTCGAGGCATGGCGGGCGCACGACCCGGTGCTCCTCCTGGAGCGCGAGCTGACCGCGCGGGGCCTGCTCGACGAGGACGGCCGCCGCGCGGCGGCCGAGGCCGCCGAGACGATGGCCGCCGAACTGCGCGAGCGGATGAACGCCGACCCGGTGCTCGACCCGATGGACCTCTTCACCCACGTCTACGCCGAGCAGACCGCGCAGCTGCGCGAGCAGGCGGCGCAGCTGCGGGCCGAACTCGAAGCGGAGGGCGAGAGCCGATGACGACGGCGACGACCGGCGCGGCCGCCAAGGCGGCGGGCCGGACCAAGCCGGCCACGATGGCGCAGGCGCTCCAGCGCGCCATGCGCGACGCGATGGCCGAGGACCCGACCGTCCACGTGATGGGCGAGGACGTCGGCACCCTCGGCGGGGTCTTCCGGGTCACCGACGGACTCGCCAAGGAGTTCGGCGAGGACCGCTGCACGGACACGCCGCTGGCCGAGGCGGGCATCCTCGGCGCGGCCGTCGGCATGGCCATGTACGGCCTGCGGCCGGTGGTCGAGATGCAGTTCGACGCCTTCGCCTACCCGGCGTTCGAACAGCTCGTCTCGCACGTGGCGAAGATGCGGAACCGGACGCGCGGCGCGATGCCGATGCCGATGGTCATCCGCGTGCCGTACGGCGGTGGCATCGGCGGCGTCGAGCACCACAGCGACTCCTCCGAGATCTACTACATGGCCACCCCGGGCCTGCACGTGGTCACCCCGGCCACCGTCGAGGACGCCTACGGGCTGCTGCGGGCGGCCATCGCCTCCGACGACCCGGTGGTCTTCCTGGAGCCCAAGCGGCTCTACTGGTCGAAGTCCGACTGGTCCCCCGAGGCCCCCGCGCGCGTGGAGCCCCTCGGCAGGGCCGTGGTCCGCAGGCCCGGCACCAGCGCCACCCTGATCACCTACGGCCCCTCGCTGCCGGTCTGCCTGGAGGCGGCCGAGGCGGCCACCGCCGAGGGCTGGGACCTGGAGGTCGTGGACCTCCGCTCGCTCGTGCCCTTCGACGACGAGACCGTCGCCGCGTCGGTGCGGCGCACCGGCCGCGCGGTCGTGGTCCATGAGTCGGGCGGCTTCGCCGGACCCGGCGCGGAGATCGCCGCCCGGGTCACCGAGCGCTGCTTCCACCACCTGGAGGCGCCGGTGCTGCGCGTCGCGGGCTTCGACGTCCCCTACCCGCCGCCGATGCTGGAGCGGCACCATCTGCCGGGCGTCGACCGGGTCCTGGACGCGGTCGCGCGCCTCCAGTGGGAGGCGGGCAACTGATGGCCCAGGTGCTCGAATTCAAGCTCCCCGACCTCGGTGAGGGACTCACCGAGGCCGAGATCGTCCGCTGGCTGGTGAACGTCGGCGACGTCGTCGCGATCGACCAGCCCGTCGTCGAGGTCGAGACCGCCAAGGCGATGGTCGAGGTGCCCTGCCCGTACGGCGGCGTGGTCACCGCCCGCTTCGGCGAGGAGGGCACCGAACTCCCCGTCGGCGCGCCGCTCCTGACGGTCGCCGTCGGCGCCGCCGGTACGGTGCCGGCCGGTGCGCCCGCCCCGTCCCCCGGGGCGGAGCAGGCCGCCGAGACCGCCGTCTCCTCCGAGTACTCCGGCAACGTCCTCGTCGGCTACGGCACGGCGGGCCCCGCGGCCCGGCGGCGCCGGATCCGCCCCCAGTCCCCGGCCGTCGCGCATCCCACGCCGACTGCGGCGGCCGGCCCCACCCCGACGGCCCGGACGGCGGCCCCCGCGGCCCCGGCGGCCCCCACCGCTCCGGCCGCGCCCGCCGCCGGGCCCGAGGGGCCGGTCCCGGTCATCTCCCCGCTGGTGCGGAAGCTGGCCCGCGACCGGGGACTCGATCTGCGCGAGGTGCGCGGCTCGGGCCCCGAGGGCCTGATCCTGCGGGCCGACGTCGACCGGGCCCTCGCCGCCCGCGAGACGCTCGTCGCGACTCCCGGCGCAGCACCCGGCGTGGCGCCCGGCGCGACAGCGGTCGTGGCGGCCGTCGAGCCGGTCCCGTCCGCCGTCCCCACCGCCGCGCGTGCCTCGGCCACCGCCCCGGCGGGGGAGCGGATCCCGCTGCGAGGGCTGCGCGGGGCCGTCGCCGACAAGCTCTCCCGCAGCCGTACGGAGATCCCCGACGCGACCTGCTGGGTGGACGCCGACGCGACCGAGCTCATGGCCGCGCGGGCCGCGATGAACGCGGCGGGCGGGCCGAAGATCTCGCTCCTCGCGCTCCTCGCCCGGATCTGCGCCCACGCCCTGGCCCGCTTCCCCGAGCTCAACTCCACCGTGGACACCGCCGCCCGCGAGATCGTCCGGCTGCCCGGGGTGCACCTCGGCTTCGCCGCGCAGACCCCGCGCGGGCTCGTCGTCCCCGTGGTCAGGGACGCCGGGACCCGGACCGCCGAGTCGCTGACCGAGGAGTTCGCCCGGCTCACCGAGTCGGCCCGGCAGGGCACCCTCACCCCGGCCGACCTCACCGGCGGCACCTTCACCCTCAACAACTACGGGGTGTTCGGGGTGGACGGCTCCACGCCGATCATCAACCACCCCGAGGCGGCGATGCTCGGCGTCGGCCGGATCATCCCCAAACCCTGGGTCCACCAGGGCGAACTGGCCGTCCGCCAGGTGGTGCAGCTCTCGCTCACCTTCGACCACCGGGTCTGCGACGGCGGCACCGCCGGCGGATTCCTGCGGTACGTGGCGGACTGCGTCGAACAGCCGGCGGTCCTGCTCCGCACGGTCTGACGGACCCGGCGCCCGCCCCGGAGCGCGCCCGCCCACCCGGCGCGCACCCGCCCAGGCACACGCCTGTGCTCAGGTACGCGCCCGTGCCCGGCCCGTCTCACCAGGGAGACCGGCCGGGCACCGGCGGGCGACGGCGGACCATACTGCTGGGGTGACCACCGCACATGACGCCGTCGTGCTCGCCGGAGGCGCCGCGCGGCGCCTCGGCGGCGTGGACAAGCCCGGGGTACGGGTCGGCGGCCGGCCCCTGCTCGACCGGGTGCTCGCGGCCTGCGCCGGGGCCCGCCGGACCGTGGTCGTCGGCGACCCCCGCCCGACCGTCCGGCCCGTCCGCTGGACCCGCGAGGAGCGGGCCCGTTCCGGCCCCCTCGCCGCCCTGGACGCGGGTGTCACCGCCCTCCTGCCCTCCACCGACGCCGGCACGGCGACCGGCGGGGCGACCGCCGGGGCTCCCGAGGTGCTGCTCGCCCTCTCCGCCGATCTGCCGTTCCTCGGCGACGCGACCGTCCGGCGGCTCCTCGCCGCGCTCGACGCCGCGCCGGACGCGGAAGCGGCCCTGTTCACCGATCCCGAGGGACGCGACCAGCCGCTCGTCGCCGCCTACCGGACCGCTCCCCTGCGCCGCGCGCTCGACGGCATCCGGCGGGCCCACCAGGGACTCGACGACCTCCCCCTGCGCCTCCTCGGCGAGCGGCTCCGGCCCGTCCGGGTCCCGTCCGACCCGGAGGAGCCCCTGGCCTCCTTCGACTGCGACACCTGGGAGGACATCGCCACGGCCCGGGCCCGCATCAGGGACCATGGAGCCGTGCTGGACGAATGGATCACCGCAGTCAAGACCGAACTGGGCATCGACCTGGACGTCGACACCGGCGTCCTGCTCGACCTGGCCCGGGACGCCGCCCACGGCGTCGCCCGCCCCGCCGCGCCCCTGACGACCTTCCTCGTCGGCTACGCGGCGGCCAAGGCCGCCGGGGACGGCACGGCCCCGGCGGAAGCGGTCGCCGAGGCATCCCGCAAGGCCGCCGCCCTCGCCCAGCGATGGGCGGCCGAACAGGACGAGGCCGGATGAGCCCCGGACAACCCGCTTCCCCCTCCACCCCCACCCCCGCCCCCGCGCAGGAACAGCCGCAGCCGGACGGCCACGGCCATGAGCACGACCACGAGGGGCAAAACCACGAGGGACACGACCACGAGGGGCACGGGCCCAAGGGCCACGGGCACGGCCACCACCGGGCCACCCCCTGGCCCGAGGCCCGCGCCCTCGCCGCCCGCGCGGGAGCCGGGGCCCGGGCGGCCGCGGACCGCCCGCCCGTCCGCGTACCGCTCGGGCGGGCGCTCGGCCGCACCCTCGCCGAACCCCTGCGGGCCCTGACCGACCTGCCCTCCTTCGACAGCTCCGCCATGGACGGCTGGGCGCTCGCGGGGCCGGGTCCCTGGACGGTGCGCGAGGAGTCCGTCCTCGCCGGTCACGCCGGAGCCGCCGTCCTCGCCCCCGGAGAGGCGGTACGCATCGCCACCGGCGCCCGCGTCCCCACCGGCGCCACCGCGGTCCTCCGCACCGAACACTCCCGCACCGAGCACCTTCGGGACGAGGGCCCCGCCCCCTCGGCCGGAACGGTTCTGCTCCACCCGCTCCGCGAGGTCGTGCCCGGCCAGGACATCCGTCCCCGGGGCCAGGAGTGCCGCGCCGGGGACGAGCTGCTGCCCGCCGGGTCCGTCGTCACCCCGGCCGTCCTCGGGCTCGCCGCAGCCGCCGGCTACGACGAGCCCGCCGTGCTGCCCCGGCCCCGGGTGGAGGTCCTCGTCCTCGGCGACGAGCTGCTGTCCTCCGGGCTCCCCCACGACGGCCTGATCCGGGACGCGCTCGGCCCGATGCTCGGGCCCTGGCTGACGGCGCTCGGCGCCGAGGTCCTGGCCGTCCGCCGGATCGGTGACGACGCCGGGGCCCTGTACGAGGCTGTCACCGGCTCCGCCGCCGAGCTCGTCCTCACCACCGGGGGCACCGCCGCCGGGCCCGTGGACCACGTCCACCGGGTCCTCGACGAGGCGGGCGCCACCCTCCTGGTCGACGGCGTGAAGGTCCGCCCCGGCCACCCCATGCTGCTCGCCCGCCTGGACGCCGGACGCCACCTCGTCGGCCTCCCGGGCAATCCGCTGGCCGCCGTCTCCGGCCTCCTCACCCTCGCCGCGCCCCTGCTCGCCGCGGGCGCCGCGGGTGCCGCCGACATCGCCGGCATCGCCGAACCGGAGACCGTCCCCCTCCGCGAGGCCGTCCAGGGCCACCCGTACGACACCCGGCTCGTCCCGGTCGTGTGCCGGGACGGGTCCGCCGTGCCCCTGCACTACAACGGGCCCGCCATGCTGCGGGGCATCGCCGCCGCCGACGGCATGGCCGTCGTCCCGCCCGGGGGCGCGGAACCCGGCCACCGGCTGGAGGTCCTCGCCCTCCCCTGGCCGACCGCGACGCCGCCCGCCCAAGGAGCATGTTTCACGTGAAACTTCCCAGCCGTGACGTCATGGCCCGCCATGCCGACGAGAAGATCGCCGGTTCGAGGATCCGGCTGCCCCGCCGGTCCGTGGACCCGCTCCGCCAGGTCGGCCGGCGTCTCCTCATGGCCCTCGGGGTGCTGATCCTGACGGTGCTGATCGTCTACGCCGACCGCGACGGCTACCACGACAACGCGAACGGGACCGTCGACTTCCTCGACTGCGCCTACTACGCGACCGTCACCCTCTCCACCACCGGATACGGCGACATCGTCCCGTACAGCGACTCCGCGCGGCTCGTCAACATCCTGGTGATCACGCCCCTGCGCGTGCTGTTCCTCATCATCCTCGTCGGAACCACCCTGGAGGTCCTCACGGAGCGGACCCGGGAGGAGTTCCGCCTCAAGAAGTGGAGGTCCAACTTGCGCGACCACACCGTGATCGTCGGCTTCGGCACCAAGGGGCGGTCGGCGATCCAGACCCTCTGCGCCACCGGCCTCCGCAAGGACCAGATCGTCATCGTCGATCCCTCGGGGAAGGTCATCGAGGCGGCCAACCTCGACGGCTTCGTCGGCGTCGTCGGCGACGGCACCCGCAGCGACGTGCTGCTCCGGGCCGAGGTGCAGAAGGCCCGCCAGGTCGTCGTCGCCACCCAGCGCGACGACACCGCCGTCCTGGTCACCCTGACGGCCCGCCAGCTCAACCGGGGCGCGAAGATCGTCGCCGCCGTCCGCGAGGAGGAGAACGCGCCGCTGCTCCGCCAGTCCGGCGCCGACGCGGTCATCACCAGCGCCTCCGCCGCCGGCCGCCTCCTCGGCCTCTCCGTGCTCAGCCCCAGCGCGGGCACGGTCATGGAGGACCTGATCCAGCAGGGCTCCGGCCTCGACCTCGTCGAGCGCCCGGTGACCAAGGCCGAAGCCGGCCGGAGCGTCCGGGAGACCGACGACCTCGTGGTGAGCGTGCTGCGCGGCCACCGGCTGCTCGGCTACGACGACCCGGCGGCCAGCCCCCTCCAGCTCACGGACCGCGTCATCACCATCGTCCGGGCCGCCCCCGTCACCCCGCTCACCACGCCGCCGGAGGACTGAGCGGCCGCGGGACGGGACCGGGAGTAGCCTCGCCGCCATGCATGCGATCACGATTACGGAACCCGGCGGCCCCGAGGCCCTCGTCTGGGCCGAGGCGCCCGATCCCGTGCCCGGCGAGGGCGAGGTCCTCGTCGAGGTGGTGGCGAGCGCCGTCAACCGCGCCGACGTCCTCCAGCGGCAGGGCTTCTACAACCCGCCGCCCGGCAGCTCGCCCCACCCCGGCCTGGAGTGCTCCGGCCGGATCACGGCCCTCGGCCCCGGCGTCTCCGGCTGGTCCGTCGGCGACGAGGTCTGCGCGCTGCTCGTCGGCGGCGGCTACGCACAGCGGGTCGTCGTCCCCGCCGGCCAGCTGCTGCCGGTCCCGAAGGGCGTCGACCCGGTCACGGCCGCCGCGCTCCCCGAGGTGGTCTGCACCGTCTGGTCCAACATCTTCATGATCGCCCATCTGCGCCCGGGCGAGACGCTGCTCGTGCACGGCGGGGCCAGCGGCATCGGCACGATGGCGATCCAGCTCGCCAAGGCGGTCGGCGCGAAGGTCGCGGTCACCGCGGGCGGCCCCGAGAAGCTGGCCCGCTGCGCGGAGCTCGGCGCGGACGTCCTGATCGACTACCGCACCCAGGACTTCGTCGAGGAGCTCCACAGGGCCACGGACGGCGCGGGCGCGGACGTCATCCTCGACATCATGGGCGCCAAGTACCTGGAGCGGAACATCCAGGCGCTGGCCGTCAGCGGCCGCCTGGTCGTCATCGGCCTCCAGGGCGGCGTCAAGGGAGAGCTGAACCTCGGGGCGCTGCTCGCCAAGCGGGCCGCCGTGATGGCGACGACGCTGCGCGCCCGCCCGCTGGAGGAGAAGGCGGCGATCGTCGCGGCCGTCCGCGAGCACGTCTGGCCGCTGGTCGAGGCCGGCACGGTCCGCCCCGTCGTGGACCGCACGCTGCCGATGCCGGAGGCCGCCGAGGCCCACCGCGTCCTGGAGTCCGGCGGGCACGTCGGCAAGATCCTCCTGCTGGCCCCCTGAACCGGCCCCCACGACGCTCCCCGGAGCGGGACGGGGAAGGGCCCGGCGCGTACGAGACGCGCCGGGCCCTTCCCCGTACGGCAGCTCCCTTACAGGTACGGACCCGAGCCGACCGCGCGGCCGTGGCCCCGGCCGCCCTCGTCGTCCTCGTCGTGCGAGGCGCCGGGCGGCAAGGCCCGCCGCATCTGCTCCAGTTGGGCGCGGGCCGCCATCTGCTGGGCGAACAGCGCCGTCTGGATGCCGTGGAAGAGACCTTCCAGCCAGCCCACCAACTGGGCCTGCGCGATGCGCAGTTCCGAGTCGGAGGGGATGGCCTCGTCGGTGAACGGGAGCGAGAGCCGCTCCAGCTCCTCGACGAGTTCCGGCGCGAGGCCGTCCTCCAGCTCCTTCACGGAGCTCGCGTGGATCTCCTTCAGCCGGACCCGGCTGGCCTCGTCGAGAGGGGCCGCCCGAACTTCTTCCAGAAGCTGCTTGATCATGCTGCCGATCCGCATGACCTTCGCAGGCTGCTCCACCATTTCCGTCACCGGGACCTCACGGGATTCGTCGTCGCCCTGGGCGCCGCCGAGTGCCATCCCGTCCTGTCCCACGATGAGGACCTGGGGGCTCTCCGGCGACCTGTCATTCCTCGGCATCTCCATGCCGCCATTCTCTCGCACGCGTGCTTCACCACCAGGTGTGCCCGGGGCGAAGGATGATCCACCCTCCTCCCCGGGCACAGACACGGGCACGCACCCGGACACGTGCCCGGGCCCGCACCCGGGCGCGAGCCCGGCTGCGGACCCGGCCACGGCCACCGCCGCGGCCACGGATCCGCGCGCGGTCACGGCACGGAGACCCCTGCCCGAAGGCGTCAGGTCGCCGCGCGGCGGGCCATCGCCCCCTTCGAGCGGGTCACCAGGGCGGCGAGCAGGGCCGCGCCGAGCGGGACGGCGACCAGGAGGGCGGCGAGGGTCTCCCAGGGGATCACGATCAGCACGTACGGCGGGGTGAGGTCGCCGCCCCAGCCCTCCGCGAGGTTCTGCTCGTGGAAGCGGAGCTGCTGACGCTCCTCGGTGAGCCGCAGGCCCAGCGCGGGGAGCAGTCCGGAGACCGAGCCGAGGACGACGCCCATGGCGGCGACGACGCCGCACTGGAAGCCGCTGAGGGTGCGGCGGACGCGCGGCGGGGCGCCGACGGCGGCCAGCGTCTTCAGGTCGGCCTCCGCGTCGGCCTGGGCGAGGCCGGTGGCGATGCCGGCGGCGCCGACGGTGACGAGACCGGCGAAGATCGTCAGCGCGAGCATGAAGAGGCTGTCGTCGGAGACGTACCCCTCCTCGACGGTGAGGTCGACCCCGGCGCCGATCTTGGCCAGTTCGGCGTCGAGCTTCTGGCGCTGCTCGCCGGAGGGAAGCCGGTCGGTGCTGAAGTAGGCGCCGACGGGGGCGGTGGCGAGCCCGGCGGCCTTGGCGGTCGCGGGGGTCATCAGGACCTGGAGGCCGTAGGTGGCCGGGTCGCCGGTCACCAGGTGGGCGGGAACGGAACTGACCTTGCCGGGGACCGGCTTGCGGTTCGTGGCGGCCTCGTCGGCGGCCTTCAGGTCGGTGATCTGCTTGACGCCGATCGTGCCGTCCTTCGCGACCAGCGGCTTGTGGAAGGTGACGGCCTTGCCCTCCGCGAGGGCCCGGGCGGCGCCGGGATCGGTGATGCCGAGGACCTTCAGGAGCCGGGCGTCGCCGACGAGCAGGCCGCCGTCGACATAGATGCCGCCGCCCCGGCTCTCCTTGCAGCGCCAGTCCTCGCGGATCATCTTCCGCCGCTGTGCGGCGGTGAACTTCTCGGACGCGTCGTCGACGGTCCACATCGGGCACTCGTTGCCGGCCGGGACCACGACCTCGTACCGGCCGCAGCCGTCGCCGCCGCCCCAGGGCGGGCAGCCGGGCTTGCCGACGGCGACGCGGGAGACGTCGGCGCGGGTCTCGACGGACAGGTAGCGCTGGACGGCGTCGGTGACGGCGGGGACGTCCCGGCCGCCCTCCTCCATCTGGAAGAAGGAGACGGCGCCGTGCGGCAGGCTGGGCGTGTACTCGGCGCGGTACTGCGCGTCGCTGCTCGCCGTGTACGTGGCGACGGCGACGGTGCCGGCGACGGCGGCGAGGACGGCGGCGACCGCCGGGGCCGTGCGCCCGCGGTTGCGGACGGCGTCGCGGAGCGCGAGCCGCGGCGAGAGCGGCAGCCAGCGGCCGGTCCGCCCGAAGAGGCCGACGATCGCGGGCGTCATGGCGACGACGCCCAGCTCGGCGATGGCCGAGCCGCCGGCCACGACGATGAACTGGTCGGTGACGAGCGAGCCGTAGAGGGCGAGCGCGCCGCCGAGGAGGAGCGCGACCAGGCCGAGG
This sequence comes from Streptomyces filamentosus, assembly GCF_014654895.1. Taxonomy (GTDB): domain Bacteria; phylum Actinomycetota; class Actinomycetes; order Streptomycetales; family Streptomycetaceae; genus Streptomyces; species Streptomyces filamentosus. The sequence continues at coordinate 2,774,625 of NZ_BNBE01000001.1, forward strand.
ACGGGCAGCACCTTGCTGGTGGAGCGGACGCCGCGGCGGCCGGTGAGCGAGGCGAGCACGGTCTGCCGGGAGGCGGTGACGGCCGGGACGATCGCGGCGAGCAGACCGGTGAGGACGGCGAGCAGCGCGATGCCGAGGAGTTCGAGCGGCCGGACGTCGAAGGCGCCGAACCGCTGCCCCATGTACTCCTCCAGGAAGGGCTGGAGGGCCAGGGTGAGGACCACGGCGAGGACCGTGCCGACCACGGCGGCGGCGATGCCGATGACGAGTCCGCCGCTCAGCACGATGGCGCGGATGTGACTGCGGGAGCCGCCGTTGGCTCCGACGAGGCCGAGCTGGCGGCGGGAGCGGCGGGCGCCGACCGCGAAGGCGGGGCCGGCGAGCAGGCAGATCTCCAGCATCGCCAGGCCGACCACGGTGCCGAGGGAGACGAGGAGCATGGCGTCGGCGGCCGGGCTGGAGTTGAAGTCGCCCCAGCCGGAACGCTGGTAGAGCGGGACCTCGGAGTCGGCGGGCGGGTCGAGGACGACGGCCCGGGAGACGACGGCGATGCCCTTGGTGTTGATCTCCTGGACCATGTTCCACGTGAAACCACCGGCGTGCTGCACCAGGTACGTGGTCGAGGAGCCGGGCGCGAGCGCGCCGGCCTTCTCCGCGGCCTTCGTGTAGGGGGCGAGGAACGCCCCCGGCAGCGCGGTGATCTGGGCGGTGTCCAGGGAGTCGGGGAGTTCGTAACTGCCCACGACGCGGTAGGGCCGGTCGAAATTGCGAGCGGAAACGGTCGAGCCGATCGAGAGGCCGCTCTGCTCCAGGAAGGCGGAGGTGGCGATGACCTCGTCGGCCTTCTGCGGGTGCCGGCCGTCGAGGAGGGTGACGATGCCCCGGGCGATCGGGTCGTCGGACTTCAGCTCCCGGACGTCGGTCTGGAGCAGGCCGTGCCGGGTGGTCAGCTTGGCGGCGCCCTGGGTGTCGGTGATCCAGCGGGCGCCGGCCGGGAGGGCCTTGCGGAGGTCCGCGGAGCCGGAGGGCCAGCCGCCGCTGTCGTCCTCCTTCGCCGGGCTGTAGTTGTCGCCCTGGGGGGTCTGGAGGATCGGCTGCCCGCCGAATCCGCCGTCGCGGAAGGAGGCGTCGGCGGCGCCGATGGTGCGCTCCAGCCGTTCGCCGGGGGAGAGTTCGGAGCTGCGGTAGGTGAGGTCGAGGGCGCAGACCCCGAGGATGGGGAGGGCGATCATCGCGAGGACGAGCGAGCTGCGGCCCTTGGCGCGCCAGGCGTCGCGGCGGGCGATGCGGACGGCCGCCCGCCAGGAGTGGAACCAGTTCTTCACGCCTCGGCCACCCGGCCCGTGAGGAGGGAGTCGGCCTCGCTGCGCACGGTCTGGTCGACGATCGCGCCGTCGCGCAGGAAGACGACCCGGTCGGCCCAGGCGGCGAAGCGCGGCTCGTGGGTGACGAGGACGCCCGCGGCGCCCGCGTCGCAGCGGGTGCGGAGCAGGGCGAGGACGGACTCGCCGGTCTCGGAGTCGAGGGCGCCGGTGGGCTCGTCGGCGAGGACGAGGCGGCGGTCGCCGACCAGGGCGCGGGCGATGGCCACGCGCTGCTGCTGGCCGCCGGACATCTCGTCGGGGAAGCGGTCGGCGAGGTGCCCGAGACCCATCTCCTCCAGGGCGGCGAGGGCTTCGCCGCGGGCCTTGCGGGCGGAGGTGCCGTCGAGCTCGCGGGGCAGGGCGACGTTCTCGGCGGCGGTCAGTGCCGGTATGAGGTTGTAGTCCTGGAAGACGTAGCCGATGCTGCGGCGGCGCAGGGCGGCGAGCTCCTTGGCGCCGGCGGTGGTGATGTCGGTGCCCTCGACGACCACCTGGCCGGAGGTGGGGCTGTCGAGCCCGCCGGCGATGGTGAGCAGCGTGGACTTGCCGGAACCCGACGGGCCCATGACGGCGACGAGTTCGCCGGGGTGCACGTCGAGGTCGATGCCGCGCAGGGCGTGCACCTCGGTGGCGCCGGACCCGTGGACCCGGGTCAGCTTCTGGAGGCGCAGCACGGGCTGCGCGGCGAGCGGTGTGGACATCGAAGGGTCCCCCCTTGGGCGCGCGAGGGCGCGCGATGAGCGGTGAGAGAGAGCGGTCGTACGGAAACGGAAGCCGGCGAAGGCGGTGTACGGGGGAGAAGGCGCGGGATCAGCGGCCCCGGCCCTCGGCCCCGCCCCCCGCCGCACCCCCCGACCCACCCCCGCCGTCCCCCGCGCCCACCCCCGCCCCGGGCCCGCGCCGGACCCCCGCCCCGGCCCCCGGCTCCGAGGCGGTGGCGGGTGCGGCGGGGTGCGCGGTGGCGGGTGCGGCGGGCGCGGTGGCGGAGAGGCGGATCAGCCGGGACTCGCAGTGGTCGAGCCAGCGGGCCTCGGCCTCGGTCTGGAAGATCAGCTGTTCCAGGACGAGGAGCCAGGCGACGTCGTCGCGCTCGCGCGGCCCGCCGTCCTCCAGGGCGGTGAGGGCCTGGGCCTTGAGCCGGGTGTAGTCCTGCATCGCCTTCACGGTGTGGCGGCGCTGGGCCTGGATGACCTCGCGGATGTCGACGCCGGGGGCTCCGACGGCCATGGCGAGCTTGATGGCGAGCTCGTCGCGGGCGGGGCTGCTGCGGTCCACGGGCCGCTCGAACCAGGTGCGCAGTTCGGCGCGGCCGGCGTCGGTGATCGCGTAGAGCGGGTGTCCCGCGCCGTCCGCGCCGCCCTGGGAGACCAGGCCGTCCCGTTCGAGCCGGCCCAGGGTCGTGTAGACCTGGCCGACGTTCAGGGGCCAGGTGGAGCCGGTGCGGGACTCGAACTCGGTCCGCAGCTGAGAGCCGTAGCGGGGGCCGTGTTCGAGGAGGGCGAGGAGCCCGTGGCGGATCGACATACCGAGTATGTATACCGGGTATGCAGGGGACGGCCAACCGTCGTGAGGGGGATCCGGAAGGTCCCCCTCAGGGGGGACGGGAAGGCTCCCGGGGAGGGTTCAGCGGCGGCGCAGCCGCAGTCCGAGGAAGCCGAGCCCGAGGCCCATGAGGGTGAGTCCCACACCCAGGGTGAGCAGGGGAACGGGCTGCTCGGAGGGGGTGGCGGTGGTCCGCACGGCGAGCTGCGGGACGGCCGCGGGGCGGGTGGCGCGGGCCGCCTCCGGACGGACCCCGGCCTCCTCCTCGGGTGCCTCGGCCGTCTCCTCGGGGAGGCGGTCCCCGGCGGCGGATTCTGTAGCGGTTCTGTCACGTGCGGGGGTGGCGGAGGCGGTGGTCTCCGTGGCGGTGGGGGTGGCCGTGTCGGGGCGGCCGGGCCGGGCCAGGCCCTCGCCCGCGGGGCGCCCGGCGAGCGAGGGGGAGCCGCTGGGCTCGGGGGCTTCGTCGGGCGTCGCGGCGGGCTTCCCGGGGTGGGGGCCGGTCCCGGCGGGGGCGGGGGCGGTGGTGCCGACGGGCGGTGGCGGCGTGGAGGACGAGGGGACGGCGGGTGCGGTGGTGCCGGCGGTCCCGGTGCCGGTGGGGGTGACCGGGCGGCGGGTCCCGGAGGGGGCGCCGGGCGCCGGGGGCGTGGCCGGCGCGGTGGTGGCGCCCGGCGTTCCGGGCGTGGCCGCGGGGGTGGTCCGCGGCGGTGCGGTGGTGGTCCGCGGCGACGCGGTGGCGGTGGGCGCGGTGGCCCCTGCGGTCGGTCCCGCCACGCGCGCGCGTGGCACCGCCGTCCCGGCGGGAGTGCCGTCGGTCCGTGCGAGGGCCGCCCCGGAGAGCCCGGACAGGACGAAGACACCGGCCAGGGCGGGCACGAGCACGAGCCTCACGGGGGCGCGCACGGCCCCGCGGAGGCCGACGCGGAGCCCTCGGGGCCGTACCCGCGCCCGTACGCCCGCGCGGAACATCCGGGGCCGTACGCCGTCGTCGTGCCCACCCGCCTCACCACGTGTGGGAGCCACCGGAGAACCCTCCCCTGCCGTGCCGTCGAGGTGTCGGACTCAGCGTGGCACGGTGGGACGAATCCGGCATTCCGGAAGGCGCGGCCCAGGAGTGCGGGGTGTGCGCGAACCGGGCGAAGCACGAGTGCGGGGAGGCGTCACCGTCCTCGGCCACGACGCCGATCGACGCGCCGAGGACGCCCCGGGTGTCGGTGAAGTGCGCGGGCCACGTCTCCGCGGTGCCCCGGCCGCCGTACGCGCGGTGCCAGGGCGGGGGGCGTCCGGGTCAGCGGGGCGGGTTGCCGGTGGAGATGTTCAGGGTGAACTCGGTGTCCTTCGGGTAGATCTCCGTGCCGGGCTTCGGGTACTGCTCCAGGACGGTGTCCTCGCCGTAGGTGTTCTCGTCCATCGGGATCTGCTTGATGATCTTCCAGCCGGCGGCCCGGGCGCAGTCCTTCACCGAGGTGAGGTTCTTGTAGGTGAAGTCGGGCACCTCGAACTTCTCGGGGTCGTCGCTGGACTCCTTCGGCTCGGTGCATTCCTTCGTGTCGATGGTCTTCGACAGGTCGGGGCCCTTGTGGCCGGGGCCGGCGGTCTGCTCCTGCTGGGTCTGCCCGGTGCCGGTGCCACCGGCGGTGCCGCCGGTGCCGCCCGCGGTGGGGTCCTGGTCCTTCTCCCAGGGGGCGACGGCGATGAGCACGCCGCCGATGGCGACCAGCGCGACGAGGACCGCGCCGACGAGCACCGGCATGTTCCGGCGCGGGGCGGCGGCCGGCACGGGCGCGTAGGAGACCGGCGGCGGGGTCTGGTAGGCCGGGGCCTGCTGCGGGTAGCCGTACGAGGGCGCGGGCGTGGGGACCGGCGCCGGGGTCGGCGGGCCGTACGGGCCGGGCTGCGGGGCCGGCGGCTGGTAGGGCTGCTGCACCTGGTGCTGCGGGGCGGAGTGCGGCGGCGGGGTCTGGCCGACGGGCGGGAAGACGGCCGAGCCGACGCCCGAACCGCTGTTGACCGGGCCGCCGGCGACGATCACCGGGGCGGCGGACTGGCCGGCGGCGAGCACCCGCAGGCACTCGTCGCGCATGGCCGCGGCGCTCGGGAACCGCTCGTTCGGGTTCTTCCGCAGCGCGCGGGCCACCAGCGCGTCCATCGCGGGCGTCACCGACCGGTTCACCGAGGACGGCGCGACCGGCTCCTCCTGCACGTGCGCGTAGGCGATGGCCAGCGGCGAGTCCGCGTCGAAGGGGAGACGGCCCGTCAGCAGCTGGAAGAGCATGATGCCGACCGAATAAAGGTCGGAGCGGGCGTCCACCGGCCGGCCGAGGGCCTGCTCGGGGGAGAGGTACTGCGGGGTGCCGACGACCATGCCGGTCTGGGTCATGGAGGTGACCCCGGACTGCATGGCGCGGGCGATGCCGAAGTCCATGACCTTCACGACGCCGCGCTTGGTCATCATCACGTTGCCGGGCTTGATGTCGCGGTGGACCAGGCCCATCTCGTGGCTGACCTCGAGGGCGGCGAGCACGTCCGCCGTCACCTTCAGGGCCTTGTCGGCGGGCATCGCCCCGTACTGGCGGACGTCGGAGGCGAGCGCCGAGCCGAGCGGCTGCCCCTCCACGTACTCCATGACGATGTACGGCATGAGGCCGCCGTCGAGGGTGTCCTCGCCGGTGTCGAAGACGGAGACGATGTTGGTGTGCGAGAGCTTCGCCACGGCCTGCGCCTCGCGGCGGAAGCGCTCGCGGAAGGACGCCTCGCGGCCCAGCTCCGTGTGGAGGGTCTTGATGGCGACCTGGCGGTCCAGCGCACTGTCGTACGCGAGGTAGACCGAGGCCATGCCACCCTCGCCGAGGAGGTCGCGCAGCTGGTAGCGGCCGTTCGCGACCGAACCGCCCGCGTAGCGGCCGCCCTGAGCGCCGTCGTGGCTCATGTGTGCTGTCCCCCTGCGCCCCGCGGCGTCGCTCTGTCGTCTCCGGCCGGACCTTGGTATCCGGCCGATTCTGCGCCAAGTCTGCCCCAGGCCCCTGACACGTCAAGCCGCGTGCCCGTTCCGTGACCCTCCGTGCGGACCGCGTCGCGGGCGGGCCGGACCAAACCCGCGGAATTTGCACAGGCGTACACGAGAAGGGTTGGATGGCCGGTCATCGCGGACCGTGATGTCGCACGGAGCCTGTAGCGTGACGACTGGACACGGCACGGACAGACGACGGCGAGGACTCATGGAACCCGGATCCGAGGCAGGTGGCGGTGTGCCGGGCGCTGCCGGGGAATCGTGGGGAGTCGGCCGCGTCGTCGGCGACGGCCGCTACCGCCTGACGCACCGTCTGGGGCGCGGCGGCATGGCCGAGGTCTTCGCCGCCGAGGACGTGCGGCTCGGCCGCACGGTCGCGGTGAAGCTCCTCCGCTCCGACCTCGCCGAGGACCCGGTCTCCAAGGCCCGGTTCACGCGCGAGGCGCAGTCGGTCGCAGGGCTCAACCACCACGCGATCGTCGCGGTGTACGACTCCGGCGAGGACGTCGTGGACGGCCGCCCGGTGCCGTACATCGTGATGGAGATCGTCGAGGGCCGCACCATCCGCGACCTGCTGCTCAGCGCCGAGGCGCCCGGGCCCGAGCAGGCGCTCGTGATCGTCTCCGGCGTCCTGGAGGCGCTGGCGTATTCGCACCAGCACGGCATCGTCCACCGCGACATCAAGCCGGCCAACGTGATCATCACGCACGCCGGCGCGGTGAAGGTCATGGACTTCGGCATCGCCCGCGCGCTGCACGGCGCGCAGGCCACGATGACGCAGACCGGCATGGTCATGGGCACGCCGCAGTACCTCTCCCCGGAGCAGGCGCTGGGCAAGGCCGTCGACCACCGCTCCGACCTGTACGCCACGGGCTGCCTGCTCTACGAGCTGCTGGCGCTGCGCCCTCCCTTCACCGGCGAGACGCCGCTGTCGGTGGTCTACCAGCACGTGCAGGACACCCCGGTGCCGCCGTCCGAGGTCCGCGGCTCGACGCCGCCGGAGCTGGACGGCCTGGTGATGCGTTCGCTCGCGAAGGAGCCGGACGACCGGTTCCAGAGCGCCGAGGAGATGCGCGGGCTGATCCAGTACAGCCTGGAGATGCTCCAGCAGCAGGGCGGCCACACCGGCACCTGGAGCACCGGCCCGGTGACCGCGCACGAGGGCGGGCACACCCCCGGCCTCGGCATGACCGCGACGACGGCCATGGGCCACCCGCCGCACGGCGACACCGCCCAGCAGGGCCAGATACTGCCGTCGCCCAACCCGGAGGACGGTGCCTACGCGCCGTACGGGGGCGGCTACGGCGGCTACGACGACGGCACCGGCGGCACCGGCGGCTACGGTCAGGGCGGCGGCCGGGACGACAGGGGCAAGCGCGCCAAGATGGTGCTGTTCGCCGCGCTCGCGCTGGTCGCGATCGTCGCCGGCATCGTCTACGCGGTGCAGATGGCCGGCAAGGACAACGAGAAGAAGACCCCGACCACGACGCCGACCACGACGTCGAGCTCGCCGGCCACCGCCTCGGAGAAGCCCACCCCGTCCGAGGAGCCGTCGGAGGAGCAGCGCACCGAGCAGCCGAGCGACACCACCGGTGGTGGCGGCGGCGACGGCGGCGGCTGGGGCAACACGCAGCAGCCGTGGAACCCGGACCCGACGACCGCCCCGACGACGACTCCGCCCACCCAGGAGCCGACCACGGACCCGACGGCCACCGAGGAGCCGACCACGGATCCCACGGCCACCGAGGAGCCGACCACGGGCCCGACGGCCACCGAGGAGCCGACGGACCAGCCGACCGACGGCAGCGGCGGCGGCGACGGCGGCCAGACCGACCCCACCGGGGGCGGCAACGGCGACCCGAACACGCCGCCGACCGGCGACACCGGGGCCACCGGCACCACCCCCTAGGACCCCCTCAGGCGGAGAAGGCGTCGCGGACGGCGTCGTACTCCCGGGTCCACCACACGGCCAGGGCCGACACCGCGGGGAACTGCGGGTCGGCCCTGCGGTCGTTCAGCTGGTAGCGCCAGCGCAGCGTCCAGAAGTCGTTCAGCCGCTCCCACCACACCCGGTGCACCGCCGTGGCCAGCTCGGCGCCGTCCGCCCCGGTGGCCCGCCGGTACGCGCGCGCGTAGGCCCGCACCTTCTCCAGGGCCAGCTCGCCGCCCGGCCGTACGAAGAAGATCGCGGCGGCCCGGACGGCCTCCTCGGCCCGGGGGCGGACGTCCAGCCGGTCCCAGTCGACGATCGCGGCCGGTTCGGCGCCCCGGTAGAGCAGGTTCAGCGGGTGGAAGTCGCCGTGGACCCAGCCGGGCGCGGCGGGCGCGGGCGGGCGGCGGTGGGCGTGCTGGGCGATCAGCCGGCGGCGCTCCCGCAGCCGGTGCTCGGCGAGCGCGTCGAAGCTGCCGTGCGGGCGGTGGGCGCGGGCGAGGCGGATCAGCTCGGCGATGGACGCGAAGGTGTCCTCGGGGCGGGCGCTGGCGTGCCGGTCGGCGGGCTCCCCGCCGTCGTCCCGGCCGCCGGGCCGCGGGGACTCCATGACCCGGTCCAGGCCGTTGTGGACGCGGCCGAGGAGGGAGCCGAGCCGGCGGGAGCCGTGGGTGGTGAGCTGGGCGCCGTCGCGGTGCCGGCCCTCGACCCAGGGGTGCAGGGCGTAGCAGCGGCCGCCGATGACGGCGACCGTGCGGCCGCGGCTGTCGGGCAGCGGCGGGGCCACCGGCAGGCCGAGCGCGTGCAGCCGCTGGGTGGCGCGGTGCTGGCGGGCGATGGTGGCGCGGTCGGCGGTGGGGGCGTCGAGGTGCTGCTTGAGGAAGTAGTGGCCGCGGGTGGTGGCGAGGCGGTACCCGCGGTTGAGTAATCCCTCGGTGACGGGGACGCAGGACAGGGGCTCCCCGGCGTGCGGGTGGCGGCGCAGCAGGGCGCCGATTGGGGGAGCGGGGTGTTCAGATGAGCGCGGCACTCCGCAGATGTTAGATCACGCTACGTGGCGGAGGTGTCGCGCGGCGGCGGCGGCCGAGGGGCCGTACTCCATGCTGTGCACGGTGGCGAACTGCGGTTCGATCCGCATGTAGACGGGCACGAAGGGCTCGCCGTCCACGCTCAGCGGTTCCGGGCCGAAGGCGGCCGCCTCCGACGCGGTCGGCTCGACGATCTCCGCGGTGCCGGTGAACTGCACCGACCACAGGACGCCGGACGCCGGATCGAGGTCGTCCGCGCCGTAGGCGACGACGCTGCCGTTGCACGCCTGGTGGTAGCCGAGACCCTCGTGCATGCGGATCAGCACGCTGCCGCCGGAGACGATGTGCCGGGCGGGCGCGACGAACGGCATCGCCCGCATGCTCGTGGCGACCCGGCCGTACGACGCACGGCCGAGCAGTTCGATGGCACGGATCTCCTCGGTGGACATGTCTCCACTCTCCGCCACCGGCACCCCGTCGGGAAAGGGGCGCCCGCCCCGCTTCGGCGGGGACGTAGGTCCCGGGAAGGGCCGCCCGGCCCGGACTGCTCCGGACGGGTGAGCGGGCGGCCGCCGGGGCCGTTCTGCGGGCCTCAAGGGCCCCGCAGGCCCCCGCGGGACCTCGGGGGCGGGGCCGGGGCGGTCGCGGCCCCGGGAGGCCCGCCCCGGGGCCGTACCGGCCCCGCTCAGTGCTGGCGCTCGGCCTGCAGCCGCGCCACGTACGCGGCGGCCTGCGAGCGGCGCTCCATGCCCAGCTTCGACAGCAGGCTGGAGACGTAGTTCTTGATGGTCTTCTCCGCGAGGTGGAGGCGCTCGCCGATGGCCCGGTTGGTCATCCCCTCGCCGATCAGGTCGAGGATCTTGCGCTCCTGCTCGGTGAGGTTGGCGAGCCGGTCGTCGCCCTTCGGGCTGTTGCCGTCGCGCAGCCGCTCCAGGACCCGCGCCGTCGCCACCGGGTCGAGCAGCGACTTGCCGGCCGCCACGTCCCGGACCGCGTTCAGCAGCTCGTTGCCCCGGATGGCCTTCAGGACGTATCCCGAGGCCCCGGCCATGATCGCGTCGAAAAGCGCCTCGTCGTCCGCGTACGAGGTCAGCATCAGACACTTGATCGACTCGTCCTGGGAGCGGACCTCGCGGCAGACCTCGACGCCGCTGCCGTCGGGCAGCCGGACGTCGAGCACCGCCACGTCGGGGCGGGTCGCGGGGATCCTGACCAGGGCGTCGGCCGCGGTTCCGGCCTCGCCGACCACCTCGATGTCGTCCTCCACGGAAAGCAACTCGTGGACGCCGCGCCGGACGACTTCATGGTCGTCCAGCAGAAATACCCGGATTTTTCCTTCTTCGCGCACGCAGCCAGTCTCACATATTGGCTCTTCCGGTGCCCGGGGTGCGCAGGTTACGGTGCCGGATGTTCCGACGAGGGCGTCGGGCCGCTGCCCGGCGCGCTGACCAGGGCGAGCTTCCGCTTTTCTCGATTTACTTGGAAATCCAAGCAAAATCGCAGGTCAAGTGGTGTTTCGCAGGAATGCCGCGCAATGGGTAACGTGCCTGTGACGGCGTTCGCCGGGACACCTGTCACGCCCGACCCCGGCCGCGTCGCACCCACCCCGTGCGCAGGGTACGGATAAGGCGGAGAGCCGCACTGGCCTTGCCGGCGAACCCGGGGGCCGGACCGACGGAGGAGCACGCACGTGACCGTGGAGAGCACTGCCGCGCGCAAGACGACGCGACGCAGCAGCGGCGCCAAGCGCACCACCGGCGCCAGCGCCGGCGTCAAGAAGACCGCAGAGGCGGGGCCCGGGGAGCCGGAGCTCATTCAGCTGCTGACGCCCGAGGGCGAGCGCGTCCAGCACCCCGAGTACGACATCGACCTGAGTGCCGAGGAACTGCGCGGCCTCTACCGCGACATGGTCCTCACCCGCCGCTTCGACGCCGAGGCCACCGCCCTCCAGCGCCAGGGCGAACTGGGCCTGTGGGCCTCGCTGCTCGGCCAGGAGGCCGCGCAGATCGGTTCCGGGCGGGCCCTGCGGGACGACGACTACGTCTTCCCGACCTACCGCGAGCACGGCGTGGCCTGGTGCCGCGGCGTCGACCCCACCAACCTGCTCGGCATGTTCCGCGGCGTCAACAACGGCGGCTGGGACCCCAACAGCAACAACTTCCACCTGTACACGATCGTCCTCGGCGCCCAGACCCTGCACGCCACCGGCTACGCCATGGGCATCGCCAAGGACGGCGCGGACTCCGCCGTGATCGCCTACTTCGGCGACGGCGCCTCCAGCCAGGGCGACGTCAACGAGTCGTTCGTCTTCTCCGCGGTCTACAACGCCCCGGTCGTCTTCTTCTGCCAGAACAACCAGTGGGCGATCTCCGAGCCCATCGAGAAGCAGACCCGCGTCCCGCTCTACCAGCGCGCCCGCGGCTTCGGCTTCCCCGGCGTCCGCGTCGACGGCAACGACGTCCTCGCCTGCCTGGCCGTCACCCGCACGGCGCTGGAGCGCGCCCGCCGCGGCGAGGGCCCGACGCTGATCGAGGCGTACACCTACCGGATGGCCGCCCACACGACCTCCGACGACCCCACCCGCTACCGCCGGGACGCCGAGCGCGAGGCGTGGGAGGCCAAGGACCCGATCCTGCGGCTCAAGGCGTACCTGGAGAGCGAGGGCCACGCCGACGCGGCCTTCTTCGAAGAGCTGGAGGCCGAGAGCGAGACGCTCGGCAAGCACGTCCGCGAGGTCGTCCGCGCCATGCCCGTCCCGGAGCACACGGCGATGTTCGACAACGTGTACGCGGACGGGCACGCGCTCGTCGACGAGGAGCGCGCGCAGTTCCTCGCCTACCAGGCGTCCTTCGCGGACGGAGAGGCCGAGTAATCATGGCTGTTCAGAAGCTTCCCCTCGCGAAGGCGCTCAACGAGTCGCTGCGCAAGGCCCTGGAGACCGACCCCAAGGTCCTCGTCATGGGCCTGGACGTCGGCAAGCTCGGCGGCGTCTTCCGCATCACCGACGGCCTCCAGAAGGACTTCGGCGAGGACCGGGTCATCGACACCCCGCTCGCCGAGTCCGGCATCGTCGGCACCGCGATCGGCCTCGCGCTGCGCGGCTACCGCCCGGTCGTGGAGATCCAGTTCGACGGCTTCGTCTTCCCGGCGTACGACCAGATCGTGTCCCAGCTGGCGAAGATGCGGGCCCGGTCGCTCGGCACCGTGAAGATGCCGATCGTCATCCGCATCCCGTACGGCGGCGGCATCGGCGCCGTCGAGCACCACTCCGAGTCCCCCGAGACGCTCTTCGCGCACGTCGCGGGCCTCAAGGTGGTCACCCCGGCGAACTCCTCCGACGCCTACTGGATGCTCCAGCAGGCGATCCAGAGCGACGACCCGGTCGTCTTCTTCGAGCCCAAGCGCCGCTACTGGGACAAGGGCGAGCTCGACACCGAGGCCCTCCCCGGCGAGCTCCACAAGGCCCGGGTCGCCCGCGAGGGCACCGACCTCACCCTCCTGGCCTACGGCCCGATGGTGAAGACCTGCCTGGAGGCGGCCGCGGCCGCCTCCGAGGAGGGCAAGTCGGTCGAGGTCGTGGACCTGCGCTCGATCTCCCCGCTCGACTTCGACACCGTCCAGACCTCGGTCGAGAAGACCGGCCGGCTGGTCGTCGTCCACGAGGCCCCGGTGTTCTTCGGCTCCGGCGCGGAGATCGCCGCCCGGATCACCGAGCGCTGCTTCTACCACCTGGAGGCCCCCGTCCTGCGGGTCGGCGGCTACCACGCGCCGTACCCGCCGGCGCGCCTGGAGGAGGAGTACCTGCCGGGCCTGGACCGCGTGCTCGACGCCGTCGACCGCTCGCTGGCGTACTGAGGAGAGCACGATGACGATCCGCGAATTCAAGATGCCCGACGTGGGCGAGGGCCTGACCGAGGCCGAGATCCTCAAGTGGTACGTCCAGCCCGGTGACACCGTCACCGACGGGCAGGTCGTCTGCGAGGTGGAGACGGCCAAGGCCGCCGTGGAACTGCCGATCCCCTTCGACGGGACCGTCCACGAGCTGGTCTTCCCCGAAGGCACCACGGTCGACGTCGGCCAGGTCATCATCTCGGTGAACGTGGGCGGCGACGCCCCCGCCCCCGCCGCGGCCCCGGCCGCCCCGGTCCCCGTCCAGGAGCCGGTCGCCGAGGCCGAGGAGGAGCCCGCCGGCCGCCAGCCGGTCCTCGTCGGCTACGGCGTGGCCGCCTCCTCCACCAAGCGCCGGGCCCGCAGGACCGCGGGAGCCGCGCCCGCCGTGGTCGTCCCCGAGCAGCTGAACGGGCACGGCACCGTGACCGGCGCGCCCAGGCCGCTGGCCAAGCCGCCGGTGCGCAAGCTCGCCAAGGACCTCGGCGTGGACCTGGCGGCGGTCGTCCCGACCGGCCCGGACGGGACCGTCACCCGCGAGGACGTGCACCGCGCCGCGGCACCGGCCGCGCCCGTGGCTCCGGCGGCCCCCGCACCGGCCGTCGCGGCCCCGGCCCCGGCGCCCGCCCCCGCGGCCGCCGTCGCCGTCGCGCAGGGCGACGCGCGGGAGACCCGCCTCCCGATCAAGGGCGTCCGCAAGGCCACGGCGGCGGCGATGGTCGGCTCGGCCTTCACCGCCCCGCACGTCACCGAGTTCGTGACCTTCGACATCACGCGCACGATGAAGCTGGTCGAGGAGCTCAAGTCCGACAAGGACATGGCGGGCCTGCGGGTCAACCCGCTCCTCCTCATCGCCAAGGCCGTCCTGGTCGCGGTCCGCCGCAACCCGGAGATCAACGCGGCCTGGGACGAGGCGGCGCAGGAGATCGTCCTCAAGCACTACGTGAACCTGGGCATCGCCGCGGCCACCCCGCGCGGCCTGATCGTCCCGAACATCAAGGACGCGCACGCCCAGACCCTGCCGGAGCTGTCGAAGTCCCTGAGCGAGCTCGTCGCCACCGCCCGCGAGGGCAGGACCACCCCGGCGGCGATGCAGGGCGGCACCTTCACCATCACCAACGTCGGCGTCTTCGGCGTCGACACCGGCACGCCCATCCTCAACCCGGGCGAGTCCGCGATCCTCGCGGTCGGCGCGATCAAGCTCCAGCCCTGGGTCCACAAGGGCAAGGTGAAGCCGCGTCAGGTCACCACGCTGGCCCTCTCCTTCGACCACCGCCTGGTCGACGGCGAGCTCGGCTCCAAGTTCCTCGCCGACGTGGCGGCGGTCCTGGAGCACCCGAAGCGGCTCATCACCTGGTCGTAGTGACCCGCTTCGCACGTTTCACGTGAAACATCCGGTGGTGGCACCCGTCCACCACCGGATGTCCGCGTTTCCGGGTGGGAAGGCCCGGGGGCGGGGAGAACCGGGGCGGGGAGACCCCCGGTAAGGAGTCCAGGATGCGGACGCGACTGTCTGACGCATCCCTGTTGTATCTATGCTGTGCGCATGCCATCAGCAGCGCCCCCCTCCGCCGAACCGCACGTCAAGCAGCCGCCCGCCGCCGAGCGCGTCTACAGCCACGTCAAACAGGCCGTCCTCGACCGGCGTTACGAGGGCGGGACGCTGCTCACCGAAGGAGAGCTGGCACAGGCCGTGGGGGTGTCCCGGACGCCCGTCCGCGAGGCGCTGCTCAAGCTGGAGATGGAAGGGCTGCTGAAGCTCTACCCGAAGAAGGGCGCGCTCGTCCTCGCCGTCTCCGCGCAGGAGATCGCCGACGTCGTCGAGACCCGGCTGCTCGTCGAGGAGTTCGCCGTCCGCCGGGCCGTGCCCGCGCCGCCCGCGCTCCTCACCCGCCTCGAAGAGCTCCTCGCGGAGCAGCAGCGCCGCGCCGGCGCCGGGGACCTCGCGGAGGTCGCCGTCACCGACCGCTGCTTCCACGCCGAGATCGTCCGGCACGCCGGCAACCAGATCCTCTCCCGGCTCTACGACCAGCTCCGCGACCGGCAGCTCCGCATGGGCGTCGCCGTGATGCAGGCCCACCCCGACCGGGTCGCCCAGAACATCACCGAGCACGCCGAGATCCTCGACCGCCTCAGGGCGGGGGACGCGGACGGCGCCGCCGCCGCCGTCCGCGGCCACCTCGGCCGCGTCGACGCGCTGGTGCGGGGGGCGGGCCGGTGAGCCGCTCCTACGGCTCCGCCGTCACCCTCCCCGGCGACCCGCCCGGCGGCCGCCGCGCCGCCCTCGTCTGGGGCGTCGGCGTCTCCGTCTACTTCGTCGCCGTCATCTTCCGCACGTCCCTCGGCGTCGCCGGGCTCGACGCCGCCGACCGCTTCCACGTGGGCGCCTCCGCGCTCTCCACCTTCTCCATACTCCAGCTGCTGGTCTACGCGGGCATGCAGATACCCGTCGGCCTCATGGTCGACCGGCTCGGCACGAAGAAGGTCCTCGCCCTCGGCGTCGTCCTCTTCACCCTCGGCCAGCTGGGCTTCGCGCTCTCCCCCTCGTACTCCATGGCCCTCGTCTCCCGCGCCCTCCTCGGCTGCGGCGACGCCATGACCTTCATCAGCGTCCTGCGGCTCGGCGGACGCTGGTTCCCGGCCCGCCGAGGGCCGCTGATCGCCCAGCTCGCCGGACTCATCGGCATGGCGGGCAACCTCGTCTCGACGGTCGTCCTCGCCCGCGCCCTGCACGGCCTCGGCTGGACCGCCACCTTCGTCGGCAGCTCCCTCGCCGGCGTCCTCGTCCTGGTCCTGATGCTGGTCTTCCTCAAGGACCACCCCGAGGGACACGAGCCCGCCCCCGTCCGGCACGCGGGCGCCGCCTACGTCCGCCGGCAGATCGCCGCGTCCTGGCGCGAGCCCGGCACCCGGCTCGGCCTGTGGGTGCACTTCACCACGCAGTTCCCCGCGATGGTGTTCCTGCTGCTGTGGGGACTGCCGTTCCTCGTCGAGGCACAGGGCCTGTCCCGGGGGACCGCGGGCGAGCTGCTGACGCTCGTCGTGCTCTCCAACATGGCCGTCGGCCTGGCGTACGGGCAGATCATCGCCCGCCACGGCGAGGCCCGCGCCCCGCTCGCCCTCGGCACGGTCGCCGCCACCGCCCTGCTGTGGGCCGCCACGATCGCCTACCCAGGCGACCACGCCCCGATGTGGCTGCTCGTCACCCTCTGCCTGGTCCTCGGGGCCTGCGGACCCGCGTCGATGATCGGCTTCGACTTCGCCCGGCCGGCCAATCCGCCGGAGCGCCAGGGCACCGCGTCGGGCATCGTCAACATGGGCGGTTTCGTCGCCTCCATGACGACGCTGCTCGCCGTCGGAGTCCTGCTCGACGCGACGGGTGACGACTACCGGATCGCCTTCTCCTCGGTCTTCGTCCTCGAAGCCCTCGGCGTGGTCCAGATCCTCCGCCTGAAGTCCCGCACCCACCGGCGCGAGCGCGAGCGGCTCGTCGCCAGCCGCGTGGAGGCCGTGCACGTGCCCGTGTGAGGGGCGCTCAGTTCGGCGTCACCGCGAAGTGGGCGAGGATCGCGGCGGCCAGTTCCGGGTCGCCCTCGGTCTTGATCCGGTCGGCCGCGTCGGCCGGCCGGATCCGGCCGCAGGCCAGCCGCACGTACGTCTCCCAGTCCGTCGCCAGCGTCACCGCGGGGCCCAGCGAGGGGGCCCCGTCGACGGTGCCCCGGCCGTCCGCGTCCACCCGCACGGTCCGCAGGAACTCCACCGGTCCCGTCACGTCCACCACGACCGCCGAGTTCGCCGGGGCGCCCGCGTCCTTCGCGACGACCTTCGGCAGCGCCTCCAGGAGCAGGTCCCGCACCACGAACGCGCCCGGCGAGGCCAGGTTCCCCGGCACGCCGAGCGCCGCCCGCAGGTCCTGCTCGTGCACCCAGGTGTCGAAGGCCCGCAGCCGGTAGCCCTGTTCCAGGGTCTGCTCCGCGCCGAGGGGGGCCCGGATGACGTGGTCGGGGGAGCGGTTCTCGTTGCGGAGCTGCCGGGCCCGGCGGATCAGGACGTACTCCAGCTCGGACGTCATCTCCGGAGCCGTGTGGTGCCGCCGGACGTCGACCTGCACCTCCATGTAGCGGGCGAAGTCGCTGCGCACGTGGTACAGGTCGCGGGGCAGCGAGTGGATCGGCCGCGGGTCGCCGAGCATCTCCGTCTCCATGCCGATGACATGGGACACGATGTCGCGCACCGACCAGCCAGGGCACGGGGTCGCCCGGTTCCACTCGCCCTCCACGAGCGGCTGCACCAGCTCGGCTATCGCTTCGATGGAGTGGGTCCAGGCGTCGGCGTAGTTCTGGAGGCTGGGATGGACGGTCACGGGACCCCTCGACGTTCTTCGGTGCGGGCTGAAAACACGACTGGGTGACAGCGGAATGGGAGGCTCGGACGCTAAGTTACGCTCCCCGGGAGCACCCCGGCAGTGCTTTCGTGTGACGATCGTAGGCCGGTGTTGACGGCTTCAACGCCAGGACGGTGGTAGTGTGCGCGCCTCGCTGATCCAGATCGCGGTAGACCCGGACGAACCGGTCGCCGCCCGACGGGCCCGCGCGGCCCGCCTCGTACGGGAGGAGCGCGGCTCCGCCGACCTCGTCGTCCTCCCCGAACTGTGGACCGTGGGCGCCTTCGCCGCCGACCTCTTCGCCGCCGAGTCCGAGCCGCTGCACGGCCCCACGTACGAGGCGATGGCGGCGGCCGCCCGGGACGCGGAGGTCTGGCTGCACGCCGGTTCCTTCGTGGAGGCCGTGGGCGACGCCCTCTACAACACCTCGCCGGTCTTCTCCCCCGACGGCGAACTCGTCGCCTCCTACCGCAAGATCCACCGCTTCGGCTTCGACCGGGGCGAGGCCGCGCTGATGGCCGCGGGCGAGGACCTGGTCACCTTCGACCTGCCGCACCTCACGGTCGGCGTCGGCACCTGCTACGACCTCCGCTTCCCCGAGCTCTTCCGGGGCCTCGTCGACGCCGGGGCGGAGGCCTTCGTCGTCCCCGCCGGCTGGCCCGCCCGCCGGCGCGGCCACTGGACGCTCCTCGCGCGGGCCCGCGCCGTCGAGAACCAGGCGTACGTGCTGGCCTGCGGCACGGCGGGCACCCACGCGGACGTCGAGCAGGCCGGCCACTCGCTGATCGTCGACCCGTGGGGCGAGGTCCTGGCCGAGGCGGGTCCCGGCGAGGAGGTCCTGCGGGCCGTCCTGGACCCGGCGAAGCCCGCCGCGATCCGCGCGGACTTCCCGGCCCTCAAGGACCGCGTCCTCGGCGTCGAGGCCCCCGCGAAGCCGCGTGTCTGACGCGCCGCGCGGGAGCGCGCACGAGGAGGCGGCGGCCGGGCGGGCCGCCGCCGGTTACGTCGCCGCCTTCGCCGGGCTCTTCGGGCCGCCGCCCGAGGAGCCCGCGATACCCGTCGACTGGGACGCGGTCGAGGCGTGGCTGGGCCGCCGGCTGCCCGCCGACTACAAGGCGGTCGCCACCGTCTACGGCCCCCTGGACCTCGGGGAACGGCTCTGGCTCCAGACGCCGTACGCCCGGGACCGGGCCGGCTTCGACTACGGCCATTTCGTCGAGGAGTCCCGCCGGATGGCGCCCGGCGTCCTCCCCTTCGCCGAGACGCGCGCCTCCGACGTCCTCTTCTGGGACACCACCGCCTCCGACGACCCCGACGCGTGGCCGGTGGTCGTCCACAGCGCGGAACGGGAGCGGAAGGGCGACGACCCCTGGATCCGTCTCGGCGTCCCCCTGCTGCCCGCCCTCGCCCTCCTCGTCGACGAGGGCCTGCGCACGACCCTCGCCCGCAGCGGCCTCGCCGGGGAATCGGCGGGGCCCTGGACCCCGCCGCCGCGCCGCCCCGAGCCGACCCCCGCCCAGCGGGCCGCCCTCACCGGCGGCGGCACCGGCCTCGACACCCTCACCGTCCTCGTGCCGCCGCCGGCGGAGCCGTACCTCGGGGAGCGGGACTGGGACTGGGTCCACGAGCGGCTCGGCACCCGGCTGCCCACCGCCTACCGGCGCTTCGCGGAGGCGTACGGGGGCGGGCTCTGGCGCGACTGGCTGCGGGTCTCCCTGCCGCTGGGCGCCGGGGAGTACGACCTCGTGCCCTGGGGCCACTGGTACGGGGACAACTACCGCAACCTGCGCGCGAGCCACCCCGACCGGCACCCGCTGGCCGCCTGGCCCGAGCCCGGCGGCTTCCTGCCCTTCGCCTCCTCCCTCGACGGCGACCAGCTGGGCTGGCTCACCGAGGGCGACGACCCCGACGCCTGGCCGCTGATCGTCGACCCCCGCCACGCGCGCGTGGGCCCGCCGCTCACCGGCACCCTCACCGGGGTCCTCCTCTCCTGGCTGCGCGGCGAACTCGACGTGGAGGGGCTGCCCCGGCTGCTGTACCCGCACGAGGACCCGATGGACCTGGTCGCGCACGAGCCCCGGAAGGCGCCCGGGGCGCGCTCCTAGGCCGTGCCTTCCGGACCGGTCCGGTCTGGAAGGCGGTGCCTAGTACTGGCTCTCCGCCCAGAAGCCGGTGGCCCGGGACAGGGCCGCGCGGACCGCGCCGCCCCGGGTGAGGGCGGCGCGGTCCACGCCCGCGAAGACCAGGGCCAGCGCGAGGTCCGCCGGGAGGGCCCGGCCCGTCACCGTGATCTCCAGCCGCCGTCCGCCGAGGCGGCCCGTGCCGCGCACCGCCACCCGCACGCCCGGGTCCTCGGCGTCGGCCTCCCGGACGAGCGTCCAGGAGCGCCGGTTCCCGGCCCACAGGCGGTAGGCGTCGCCGCCGTGCCGCAGCCGGAGACCGCGCTGCCGGGCGGTGAGGCCGAGGCGGTTGCGCTCCACGGCCACGAGGGCGTCGCCGAGGCGGAGCGTCGCCCGGTTCAGCGTCGGCAGCCGGACCACGTCCGTGTGGACGCCCCGGGTCTCGTACGAGGTCTCCGGCAGCAGTCCGCCCCGCAGCTCGGAGACGAGCGTCTCCGGAACGGCCTGCCGCAGCGGCGCCTCCACCGTGACCTCGCCGAACTCCGCCGACGTGCCCCGCCAGCCGGTGCGGCGCCCGTACCCCTTCCCCTCCCGCCACGGGCGCAGGGTGAAGGGCGTGACGGTGGTGTGCATGGCGCTCCCCTCGCGAACGGTGCGGACCCTCCTCCCCCGACCCTCGCACGGGCGGCGGCGGGCTCCCCGGCCGGGTCCCGAACCAATCCACTGCCCCGCGATTGGCCCTGGGAGGAGGGGGAACACCCTCCCGACACTGGGCCCATGAGCAGCGACCGCGATCACTCCGCCACCCCCGACGCCCTCCGTCCCGAGACGCTCGCCGTCCACCCGCCCCGCGTCGAGGTCACCGGCAGCGTGCCGCTCGGCGTCCCGCTCCACCAGGGCCACGTCTTCGCCTTCGAGTCCGCCGACGCCCTCGCCGAGTCCATGCACTCCGGCGACTCCTTCCTCTACAGCCGCATGGGCAACCCCACCGTCCGCACCCTGGAGGACGCCGTCGCCCGCCTGGAGGGGGCCGCCGGCGCGATCTCCTCCGCCTCCGGGATGGGCGCCATCAACACGGTCCTGCTCGGGCTGCTCTCCGGCGGCGGCCACGTCATCGCCCAGCGCTGCCTGTACGGCGGCACGTACGCGATGCTCACCGACCTCGCGGACCGCTGGGGCGTCGAGGTCACCCACGTCTCCGGCACGGACCCGGAGGAGGTCGCCGCCGCCCTGCGGCCCACCACCCGGCTCCTCTACCTGGAGACCATCGCCAACCCCACCACCCGCGTCTCCGACATCCCGGCCCTCGCCGCCGTCGCCCGCGCGGCCGGCGTCCCCGTCGCCGTCGACAACACCTTCGCCTCCCCGCTGCTCTGCCGCCCGCTCTCTCTCGGCGCCGACCTCTCCCTCCACTCGGCCACCAAGTACCTCGGCGGCCACGCGGACGTGCTCGGCGGCGTCGTCGCCGTCCGCGACCCGGAACTCCTCGCCCGACTGCGCCACTTCTCCGTCGAGATGGGCGCCTCCACCGACCCGTTCGCCGCCTGGCTCACCCTGCGCGGCATGCAGACCCTGTCGCTGCGGATGGAGCGCCACTGCGCCTCCGCGGCCGTGCTCGCGGCCCGCCTCGAAGAGCACCCGGCGGTCGCCGCCGTCCGCTACCCCGGCCTGGCGGGCCACCCGGACCGGGAGATCGCCGAGCGGCTGCTGCCGGACGGCGCGGGCGGGGTGGTCTCGCTCGACCTCGCGGGCGGCCGGGACGCCGGCCGGGCCTTCGTCGAAGCGGTCCGGCTGGCCTCCCTCTCGGTCTCCCTCGGCGACGTGAAGACCCTGGTCATGCACCCGGCGTCCACCTCGCACCGGCAGCTCGACGCCACCGCCCTGGACGCGGCCGGCATCGGCCCCGGCACGGTCCGCCTCTCGGTCGGCATCGAGCACGTCGAGGACCTGTGGGCGGACCTGGACCAGGCCCTGGGCAAGGCGGCGGCGCTCTAGCCCCCGTCCCGCAGCCCGGCCCCGCTAGTCCTCCCGCTCGGCCATCCGGATCACGCACACGGCCACCGCGATGAGCAGGGCCGCGTCGGCGTCCTCGCGGACCACGTCCACGGCGTACGTGTCCCGGACGCGCAGCCACCGACGGGAGATGTGGGCGAGGAGTTCGCCGTCGTACTCGACGGCGAACTCCCGGTCCAGCATCCGGCCGCTGACGTCCAGTTCGGTGCCGTCGACCAGCGTGACCCGGTAGTGGTTGCGCAGCAGCGAGAGCCGCTTGCGGCGCACGGTCGCGAGCGGGCGGTCGTCCCGCTCGATCGTCATCGCGTCCCGCAGGCTGAAGAACTTCTCCCGCAGGGTGACGAGCACCCGCCCGTCGGGCGCCTTCAACTCCAGGGTGTCGCGCAGTCGCAGGGCCTTGCCGTCGACGAGGAAGGCGTGCCGGCCGGCCTCGTCCTCGATCCAGTAGTCGTCGCCGATCGCGAAGATCTTGTCCCGTACGAGATATTTCATACCGAATGTCTCCCTCTCGCTGTTTCACGTGAAACAACGGCTCGTGCGGGGCGGCGGCTCACGCGAAGTAGCGGGTGAAGGCCTCCGGGCTCGTGCCCAGCACCGCCCCGAAGGGCGCGTCGAGTTGATGGATCAGCAGCACCGTGAAGGCGATGAACCCGGCGAGGCCCATCACCATCACCACGTGGGTGGTGCTGCGGCTGATCCCGAAGAGGAACATGAAGGCGAGCGTCAGGAAGCCGCCGATGATCAGGCCCGTCCACAGCACCGGCGACAGCTTCTCCTGCGCCGCAGCCTCCCTGCTGCGCCGGGCGTCGTCCACGTACCCGAGCTGGGCCAGCACCTCCTGCGCGGCGATCTGCTGCGAGACGGTGGCGGTGTCGCCGACCTCGCCGGCCTGCCGGAGCTGTTCGAGCAGCTTCCACCCGGAGGGGTCGAGCGGCTGCCGGGCGGCCATCATCGGCCACTCGACATCCACGACGTGGCCGGCGTACGTCCGGGCGGCGAGCCGCAGCGGCTCGCGCCGTTCCTCGGGGAGGGCGTCGGCGAGCAGGTACGTCTGGTGCAGGGCGCTCGCCTCGGCCTGGACGTGGTCGGAGGCGGACGTCCGGGTGTCCCAGACGGAGACCAGGCAGAGGCCGAGGACGATGGCGTAGAGGACCGAGACCATCATGGCGATGTACTCGGCGACGTCCTCGCGCGGCTCCTCGTCCTCGCCGACGGGGAAGAGCCGTGTCTTGAGCAGGACGGCGAGGGCGCCGAGGAGCGCGACGCCGACGACGACGAAGAGGGTCTCGAACAGGTCCATCGGGTCAGGTCCTCCGGTTCCCGAGCAGTGCGGCGGCGAGGGCCGCCGGCACGAGGACGAGCAGCAGCAGCACGACGACCTCCATCTCCTCGGCCTCCCGGCTCCGGCGCCGCAGCCGCCCGAGGAACCCCTCGCCGTCGGCGGCGGCGGCCCGGCGCGCGGCCTCGGCGGCCGTCTCCCCGACGGCCTCCCCGGTCGTCCCCCCGGTGTCCCGGGAGGGGGAGGTGCGGGCCGGCGGAGTGCGGGGCGGGACGGCGGCGTCCGGCGCCCGGCCCTCCCCGGGCGCGGCCTCCACGGCCCCTTCGCCGACCCCTTCGTCCCCCACGGCCCCGACGCCCGTCCCCGCGCCGGCCCCGGCGCCGGTCCCGGCCCCGTCTCCGGCCCCGTCCGCCCCCGCCCCCGCGCCCGGGGCCTCCGCCCCGGCCTCCGGCGCGGGATCGGGCCCGGGCGGCCCCACCGGCAGCACCCCCACGGCGGCGGGCGGCACGGCGGCCCCGGGTGCTCCGGGCCGCCCGGGAACGCCCCCGGGCGGCGTCCCGCCCCCGGGCGGCCGCACCCCTCCGGGCGGACGCGTCCCCTCAGGAGGCTCCGTCCCCCCGGAGGACTCCGCCCCACCCGGCGGCTCCGTCCCCCCGGCCCGGGGCGGCTCCGGCACCGTGAACGAGGCGCGGGCCCGCGCGGTGAGCAGCGGAGCGGGGAGCCGGCGCCCGCCGGGGGCGTACGTGCCGACCCGGTCCGTGCCGGTGGCGACGCCGGTGCTGCGGTGGACGCCGGGCGGGCGCCGCACGCTCGCGGTGCAGCGCGCCGAGGCGCCCGGCGCGAGCGCCGGCACGACCCCGCCGCGGGCCGTCCCCCCGCCCCCGCAGTCCACGCCCCGCCCCGTGAGGCCGAGAGCGGGGTCGGTGACCCGCACGCCGTGCAGGACGCGGTTGCCGCGGTTGCCCACGGTGTACGTGACGGCGGCGGCGCCCGGCCCCTTCCCGGGGGTCACCTTCTCCGCGAGCGTCAGGACGCCCGCGACGCCGGTGTACCCGGACCGGGCGGTGGCGGCGAGGGTCCGGCCGAGCGAGGGGACGTCGCCCTCGGCCCGCGCGGTGGCCCGGTGGTCGCCGGGGAGGGCGCGGAAGCGGGCCACGCACTCCATGACGCCGAGCCCGGCGAGCCACCGTCCGGAGCAGCGGACGGAGCCCGCGGGGACGCCGGGGTCGCGCACCCGGACCGCGTACAGGTCGGCCTCGCCCCGGTTCTCCAGCCGGTACCGCTTCACGACCTCCGCCCCGGCCCGGACGGCGGGGGGCCGCTTCCCGCTGTGCCCGAGGGTGTTGACGGTGACGGTCATCCGCAGCGCCTTGTCCCCGACCCCGCCGGCCCGCGCCGTGCCGCTCCCGGCGAGGACCAGGCAGGGCAGGGCGAGCACCCCGACGAGGAGCCCGGCCCCGATCCGTACCCGTCGCCTCCCCCGAAAGCGGGAGTAGTCCGATGATCTGCCCGCATGCGTCATGCCCCCATGCCACCGCCCGCCCCGCCCCCCGCCCGCCCCGGGACACGCCCGCACCCCCCACCCGGCCGCACCGATCCACCCGTACGCCCGTGACGGCCGCCGCCCGGAAGCGTGCCCGTGTCCGTGCCCCCGAGCTGATCGGCAAGGGTGGCTGGCTCAACGCGGGTGGCGACGACCTCCCCCTTGCCGACCCGCGCGGAAAGGTCTTAGTCCTCGATTTTTGGATTTACTGAACCAATGTGCGCACTTCTCGCTAACGTGGGGATGTGCACCAACACACCACTGCTGACCTGTACTTGCGCCTGTCCCTGGACCGGGAGGGGAAGACCGCGATCGACCGCCAGGAAGCTGACTGTCGCGCATGGGCGGAGTGCAACGGACTGACCGTTCGCAAGGTCCACATCGACCGTGGACGTTCCGGTTACAAGAACGTCAGCCGCAAGGGATTCGATGCGGCGATCACAGCAGCCACTGCTGGCGTCGTGGGCGTTCTGATCGTCTGGAAGCTCGACCGCCTGTCCCGCAAGGGCATCGGCGAGGTCGGCAAGGCGCTGGACGACATAGGCCGGGTCGGCGGACGGCTGGTCTCCGTCATGGACGGGCTCGACACGAAGAACGACAGCGCTCGTGTCACCATCGCGATGCTGGCTGAACTGGCGCGCAACGAGTCCCGCAACCTTGGGATGCGCGTCGGCAACGCCAAGCGGTACCTACGCCAGCGGGGCCAGTGGATCGGCGGACAGCCACCCTACGGGCTGCTTGTGGACCCCGAGGCGAAGAAGCTCGTCCACGACCCCGAGACCGCCGTCTACGCCCGTCTGATCGCCGACGAGGCGCTATCCGGGAAGGCCCTCGTCCACATCGCCCGGCTGCTGAACGAGCACGGGGTGGAGTCTGTTCGTGGCGGCGAGTGGAACTCGTCCAGCGTCCTGCAGCTCCTACGCTCACCGGCCTTCGCCGGCCTCATGCCGCAGACCGAGTACGAGGAGCAGCCGGACGGGACACGCAAGTACATGAACCGGGTCTCTCCCTACCGGGACCCGGAGACGCTGGAGACCGTGAGTATCGGTGAGGGGATCATCACGGTCGGGGAGCGCGAACTCATCCTCCGCCAGCTCGAAGCGCGCACGTTCCCTCTGGCGGGGAAGCGGCACGGTCACAAGCAAGGGAAGTCACTGCTCACCGGGATAGCGCGTTGCGGGCTCTGCGGGGCCCGGATGAGCAAGGCCGGCACGTCGTACCAGTGCTCCAGCCACCGGATGGGGCGAGGATGCTCCGGCGTATCGGCTCGGGTGGAGAGCATCGACGACTACGTGACCCGGGCGTTCCTCTCACGCCTGCCATCCCTGGGGCCCCATGACCCGCTGCTCGCCGTGATCGCCGATCGCTGGGTGCAGCGGGAGGACCCGGAGGTCTTCGCGAAGCGGGACGCGATCGAGGCGGAGATCGCGGACGAAGGGGCCCGTCTGGCGGACCTGGAGGAGGCCAGGTACGTCCGTGGCGAGTTCACCGGCGCAGACGCCATCGACCGGTACAACCGTCTCGCCGGACGACTTCGTATCCGGATCGAGGGGCTGCGCGCCGACCTACTGCGGATGCCGATCCCTTCCGTGGACATCTCTCCTCTCCTGGACGCGGGCCTGCTACGCGAAGCTTGGGAAGCCGATGATGCGGCCGGAAGGCGTGAACGCCTTGGCCTCGCAATCGATCGCGTGGAAGTCCGGCGAGGCAGGGTGGGCGTGAGGTTCGACGGCGACGAGCGCTGCCGGATCGTCTGGGCGACGAGAGACGGTGCTGGGGAGGAGACAGCGGGTGACGAAGTGACGGAATGACGGTCGAAGTCCATTACCCCCTTAAGAGATGTAAGGAAGCTAGTCCGTGGTGGAGCGGATCCCGTAACTGCGCAGGGTAACGGCGTCGTACGGCCGTGATCCGGTGTTCATGGGCGAATGGCAAGCTTGAAACATGAACGATGCTGCCCCGGCGCCCACCCCCGCGCCCGCACCCCGCAAGCGTGCCCGTGTCCGTGCCCCCGAGCTGATCGGCAAGGGCGGATGGATCAATACCGGCGGGAAGGACCTGAAGCTCGCCGACTTCCGAGGCCGCACATTGATCCTCGACTTTTGGACCTTCTGCTGCATTAACTGCCTGCACGTCCTCGACGAGCTGCGGGAGCTGGAGGAGAAGCACCGGGACACGCTCGTGATCGTCGGTGTGCACTCGCCGAAGTTCGTGCACGAGGCGGAGCACCAGGCGGTCGTGGACGCCGTGGAGCGGTACGAGGTGCACCATCCGGTGCTCGACGACCCGGAGCTCGCGACCTGGAAGCAGTACGCGGTGCGGGCCTGGCCGACGCTGGTGGTGATCGACCCGGAGGGGTACGTCGTCGCCCAGTACGCGGGGGAGGGGCACGCGGGCGCGCTCCGGACGCTGGTGGAGGAGCTGGAGGCGGAGCACGCGGCGAAGGGGACGCTGCGGCGCGGGGACGGGCCGTACGTGCCGCCGGAGCCGGTCGCGACGGACCTCCGTTTCCCGGGGAAGGCCGTCGTCCTCCCGGGCGGCACCCTCCTGGTCTCCGACACCACCCGGCACCAGCTGGTCGAGCTGGCCGCCGACGGGGAGACCGTCCTGCGCCGGATCGGCGGCGAGGGCGTCTTCCGCGAGCCGCAGGGCCTGGCGCTGCTGCCGGACGGGACGGTCGTCGTCGCGGACACCGTGCACCACGCGCTCCAGCGGTTCGACCCGGAGACGGGCGCGGTGGGGCGGATCGCGGGCACCGGCAGGCAGTGGTGGCAGGGCTCGCCGACCTCCGGCCCGGCGCTCGACGTGGACCTGTCCTCGCCGTGGGACGTCGCCTTCTGGCGCGGCAAGGTGTGGATCGCGATGGCCGGCGTGCACCAGCTCTGGACGTACGACCCCGAGGTCGGGACCGTCGAGGTCGCGGCAGGCACGACGAACGAGGGGCTCGTGGACGGGCCGGGCGCCGAGGCGTGGTTCGCGCAGCCCTCCGGGCTCGCCGCCACCGAGGACCGCCTCTGGATCGCCGACTCGGAGACCAGCGCCCTGCGGTACGTCGACGCCGACGGGCACGTCCGCACGGCGGTCGGCACCGGACTGTTCGACTTCGGGCACCGGGACGGCGCCGCCGACCAGGCCCTCTTCCAGCACCCGCTGGGCGTGACGGCGCTCCCGGACGGTTCGGTCGCGGTCTCCGACACGTACAACCACGCCCTGCGCCGCTACGATCCGGCGACCGGCGAGGTCACCACCCTCGCCACCGACCTGCGCGAGCCGAGCGACGCGGTCCTGGTCGGCGAGGACATCGTGGTCGTCGAGTCGGCCCGCCACCGCCTGACCCGGCTGCGGCTCCCGGAGGAGGCCGTGCGGGTGGAGGCGGTCGCGCACCGCACGAAGCGGGAGGCCACCGAGGTCGCGCCCGGCGCCTTCCGCCTCGACGTCGTCTTCCGGGCGCCGGCCGGCCAGAAGCTGGACGAGCGCTACGGCCCCTCGACCCGCCTGCTGGTCTCCTCTACGCCGCCGGAGCTGCTGCTCTCCGGCGGGGGCACGGGCACGGACCTCTTCCGCGACCTGGTGCTGAACCCGGACCTCGCCGAGGGCGTCCTGCACGTCTCGGCGATGGCCGCGTCCTGCGACGACGACCCGGCCAACGAGTACCCGGCCTGCCACGTCCACCAGCAGGACTGGGGCGTCCCGGTGAAGCTCACGGCGGACGGCGCGGGCCGTCTCCCGCTGATCCTCGCGGGGCTGGACGACTGACCGGTCCGCATGTGCCGGAGGGCCCCCGCACGCCTCGGCGCGCGGGGGCCCTCCGGCGTACCGGCTCAGCCCTCCAGGAAGGCGACCAGGGCGTTGGCGAGGAGGTAGGGGTCCTCGGCGCCGCAGAGTTCGCGGGCGCTGTGCATGGAGAGGATCGCCACGCCGATGTCGACGGTGGTGATGCCGTGGCGGGCGGCCGTGATGGGGCCGATGGTGGTGCCGCAGGGCATGTCGTTGTTGGAGACGAACGACTGCCAGGGCACGCCCGCCTTCTCGCAGGCGGCGGCGAAGACGGCGCGGCCGGTGCCGTCGGTGGCGTACCGCTGGTTGACGTTGACCTTGAGGATCGGGCCGCCGTTGACGCGCGGGTGGTGCGTCGGGTCGTGCCGCTCCGCGTAGTTGGGGTGGACGGCGTGTCCGGTGTCGGAGGAGAGGCAGACGGTGCCGGCGAAGGCGCGGGCGCGGTCCTCGTAGGCGCCGCCGCGGGCGTAGACGGAGCGCTCCAGGACGGTGCCGAGGAGGGGGCCCTGGGCGCCGGTGTCGGCCTCGGAGCCGTTCTCCTCGTGGTCGAAGGCGGCGAGGACGGGGATGTACGGGAGCCCGTCGCGTCCGGAGACCTCGACGAGCGCGGCGACGGCGGCGTGCACGGACAGCAGGTTGTCCATGCGGGGGCCGGCGACGAGTTCGCGGTCGCGGCCGAGGTAGGCGGGGGCGTCGACGGCGTGGACCATGAGGTCCCAGCCGGCCACGTCCTCGGCGTCGACGCCGGCCTCGCCCGCGACGAACTCGATCAGGTCGCCCTCGTGCACCTCGCCGGTGCCCCAGACGGGCTGCATGTGGCGCTGGCGGTCGAGCTTGAGCCCGTCGTTGGCGGAGCGGTCGAGGTGGATGGCGAGCTGCGGGACGCGCAGCAGCGGCCGGTCGACGTTCACCAGGCGGTGGCTGCCGTCGCGGAGGGTGAGGCGTCCGGCGAGGCCGAGGTCGCGGTCGAGCCAGGTGTTGAGGAGGGTGCCGCCGTAGATCTCCACGGCGATCTGCCTCCAGCCCTGCGTGCCCATGTCGGGACGGGGCTTCACGCGGAGGTTGGGGGAGTCGGTGTGGGCGCCGACGATCCGGTACGGGGTGTGCGGCTCGGCGCCCTCGGGGACGTACCAGGCGATGATCGCGCCGCCGCGCGTGACGAACTTCCCGCCGCTGGTCCCGTCCCACGCCGCGGTCTCCTCGACCCGGCGGAAGCCGGCCTTCTCCAGCCGGTCGGCCGCGTTGGCCACCGCGTGGTACGGCGAGGGGGAGGCCGAGAGGAAGGACATCAGGTCATCGGTGTGGCCGGGGCCGAAGGGTACGGAAGCCGGTCGGGAAGCTGCGCTGCTCATGCGCCCCACCTTACGCAGCCCCCGCAAACCCTTTCCGCCGCCCGCACCCGATCCCCGCGGGCCCTCCCCCGCGCCCCCGACAGCACCGCGACCTCGCCTCGCGGAGCCCGTACCCCGGCCTCGTGGAGCCCGCCGCCCCCCGGCAAGTTCCCGCCACCTCGCCCCGCGGAGCCCGTACCCCCGCCCCGCAGGACCGGCGAGTGAGCCGAAGGGCGCGCCGGGGGAACGACCCCGAGCGCGCGGAGCCCCGTGAGGAACGAGCGGGGCGAGCACGATCGGGGTCGTGAGCCCGGCACAAAGCGCCCGGAGGCGAACCGAGCCCCCAAAAAAGGGGGAACGGCCCGCCCCCCTCCCCGGGGACGGGCCGTTCCGGCAAGGACCAGGTGCGTTCTTAGAACGCGGCCTCGTCCAGGTCCATGAGGCCGCCGTCCACGCTGTCGGCGAGGAGGCGCTCGGTGGAGACGCCGGGCAGGACGTTGGCGGCGAAGAACTTCGCGGCGGCGATCTTGCCCTGGTAGAAGGCGACGTCCTTGCCGGTGGCGCCGGCGGCGAGCTTCTCGGCGGCGACGGCCGCGCCGCGCAGCAGGAGGTAGCCGACGACGACGTCGCCGGAGGCCATGAGCAGGCGGGTGGTGTTGAGGCCGACCTTGTAGATGTTCTTGACGTCCTCGCCGGTGGCGGTGAGGTCGGTGATCATCGTGCCGACGATGCCCTCCAGGTCGACGGCCGCCTTGGCGAGCGCGTCGCGGGCGCCGGCGAGCTCGTCGCCGCCGGTGCCGACGGCGAGGAACTTCTTGATCTCCTCGGAGAGGGTGTTCAGGGCGGCGCCCTGGTCGCGGACGATCTTCCGGAAGAAGAAGTCCTGGCCCTGGATGGCGGTGGTGCCCTCGTAGAGGGTGTCGATCTTGGAGTCCCGGATGTACTGCTCGATCGGGTACTCCTGGAGGAAGCCGGAGCCGCCGAAGGTCTGGAGCGACTGGGCGAGCTGCTCGTAGCCCTTCTCGGAGCCGTAGCCCTTGACGATCGGGAGGAGCAGGTCGTTGAGGCCGTGGAGGGCCTTGGCGTCCTCGCCGGCGGCTTCCTTCTCCTGGATGGCGTCCTGGACGGAGGCCGTGTAGAGGACGAGGGAGCGCATGCCCTCGGCGTACGCCTTCTGCGTCATGAGCGAGCGGCGGACGTCGGGGTGGTGGGTGATGGTGACCTTGGGCGCGGCCTTGTCCATGAAGTTGGCCAGGTCGGTGCCCTGGACGCGCTCCTTGGCGTACTCCAGGGCGTTGAGGTAGCCGGTGGAGAGGGTGGAGATCGCCTTCGTGCCGACCATCATGCGGGCGAACTCGATGATGAGGAACATCTGGCGGATGCCGTCGTGCTTGTCGCCGATGAGCCAGCCCTTGGCGGGGTGCTTGTCGCCGAAGGTCATCTCGCACGTGTTGGACGCCTTGAGGCCCATCTTGTGCTCGACGTTGGTGGCGTAGACGCCGTTGCGGGCGCCGAGCTCGCCGGTCTCCCAGTCGAACTCGTACTTGGGGACGAGGAAGAGGGAGAGGCCCTTGGTGCCGGGGCCGGCGCCCTCGGGGCGGGCGAGGACGTAGTGGAGGATGTTCTCCTCCATGTCGTGCTCGCCGCTGGTGATGAAGCGCTTGACGCCCTCGATGTGCCAGGAGCCGTCCTCCTGCTGGACGGCCTTGGTGCGGCCGGCGCCGACGTCAGAGCCGGCGTCGGGCTCGGTGAGGACCATGGTGGAGCCCCAGCGGCGCTCGACGGCGATCTGGGCGGCCTTCTTCTGCTGCTCGTTGCCCTCGGTGTAGAGGATGCCGGCGAAGGCGGGGCCGGAGGAGTACATCCAGATGGCCGGGTTGGAGCCGAGGAGGAGCTCCGCGTAGGCCCAGATCAGGGAGCGCGGGGAGACGGTGCCGCCGATCTCCTCGGGGATGCCGAGGCGCCAGTACTCGGACTCCATGAAGGCGTTGTAGCTGGCCTTGAAGGAGGCGGGGACCGGGGCGGTGTTGGTCTCGGGGTCGAAGACCGGCGGGTTGCGGTCGGCGTCGGCGAAGGACTCGGCCAGCTCGTTCTCGGCGAGGCGGCGGATCTCGTCGAGGATGCTCTTGGCGGTGTCGACGTCCATCTCCTCGAACGGACCGGTGCCGTACACCTTGTCGCGGCCGAGCACCTCGAAGAGGTTGAACTCGATGTCGCGGAGATTCGACTTGTAGTGCCCCATGGCGACGGCTCCGTAAAGATCGGGGAGGGTTCCTCGTACCGAGGGCCACCCGCTTCCTACTCACGAGTAGCGCACTCTTCTCTCCGATGATGCTACCCACCGGTAATAAGAGCAACCCCTCTCGGGCGATCTGTGACGCAGTAGGCTCAGGGCCCATGTACGGCTACGAGCAGAATCCGGGTGCGCAGCAGCAGTACGCCCCGCCTCCGCAGGGGCAGTACGCGCCGCAGGCGGGCATGCAGGGGGGCGTCCCCGGCGGGTACGGGCAGCCGCAGCAGGCCCCGCTCTACCCCGAGCCCTCGCCGCCCTCCCTCGCCGACGCCGTACGGGCCTTCACCACCGGCACCCTGTCCGCCGAGGACTTCCAGCAGATCTTCGCGACCTCCAAGGTCTACTGCCCGCGCGGCGACAACCCCGGCTTCCTTGCGCTGCACAACACCCAGCAGCCGGTGATCCCGATGTTCACCTCGCTGAAGGAGCTGCGGCGGTACGCGGGCAAGGAGTCGAAGTACTTCGTGATCACCGGCGCCGAGGTGATCGACCTGCTGCCGACGGGGTACGGCTTCGTCCTCGACATGGAGGGCGACCACCGGATCGTCTTCGACGCGAAGGCCGTGGAGCAGATGGTCGACTTCGCGATGCGGCGGATGTACGGCTGATCCGCGCCGCGGCGTGCCGGCCGCCGGTGTGCGGCCGCCGGTGTGCGGGCGGCGGGTCGTCGGCGTGCGGGACGGCGGTCGGACGGCCGGTTCGTGCTGCGGTGCGCGGACGGCTGGGCCATCGTGGGACCCAGGGAGAACGCCCGGGAGGAATTCCTCCCGGGCGTTCCGCGTTCCAGGTGGCAAGAAGTTCAGCATTCAACTAAAGTGAGGGTACGAGGACGGGCCGAGCAGGCCGCCGAAGCCCTCGGGTCGTACCCAGGCCGTCCCCCAGGCCCACTCAGGAGGTCCCGCCATGCCCGCCGTGACTGTCGAGAACCCGCTCACCCTGCCGCGCGTCGTCGCCCCGGCCGACGCCGCCCCGCGCCCCGTGCTCGCCGTCACCACGGCGCCGCAGGGCTTCGAGGGCGAGGGCTTCCCGGTGCGCCGGGCGTTCGCGGGGATCAACTACCAGTACCTCGACCCGTTCATCATGATGGACCAGATGGGCGAGGTGGAGTACGCGCCGGGCGAGCCCAAGGGCACCCCCTGGCACCCGCACCGCGGCTTCGAGACCGTCACCTACATCATCGACGGCGTCTTCGACCACCAGGACTCGCAGGGCGGCGGCGGCACCATCACCAACGGTGACACCCAGTGGATGACCGCCGGCTCCGGCCTCCTCCACATCGAGGCCCCGCCGGAGTCCCTCGTCGTCAGCGGCGGCCTCTTCCACGGCCTCCAGCTGTGGGTCAACCTGCCCGCCGCCGACAAGATGATGGCCCCCCGCTACCAGGACATCCGCGGCGGCCAGGTCCAGCTGCTGACCTCCCCCGACGGCGGCGCGCTGCTCCGCGTCATCGCGGGCGAGCTCGACGGCCACGAGGGCCCCGGCATCACCCACACCCCGATCACCATGATCCACGCCACCCTGCGCCCCGGCGCCGAGATCACCCTGCCCTGGCGCGAGGACTTCAACGGCCTCGCGTACGTCATGGCCGGCCGCGGCACCGTCGGCGCGGAGCGCCGCCCGATCCACCTCGGCCAGACGGCCGTCTTCGGCAAGGGCGGCTCGCTGACCGTCCGCGCGGACGAGAAGCAGGACGGCAACACCCCCGACCTGGAGGTCGTGCTCCTCGGCGGGCAGCCGATCCGCGAGCCCATGGCCCACTACGGCCCGTTCGTCATGAACACCCAGGCCGAACTCCGCCAGGCCTTCGAGGACTTCCAGGCCGGCCGCCTCGGCACCGTCCCGGCCGTCCACGGCATGGGCGAGTAGGCCGCCCAGGGCGGGGCGAGCGAGCCGTCCGCGGCAGGGGCGAGCGAGCCGTTTGAGGCAGGGGCGAGCAAGAGGCGCTCCTGAGTGACGGGCCGTCATCCGGACGGCCCGTCATGTCCGCATTCGGCAGGTATTGGTGTGATCTTATGGTCGGGTGGAGACGAGTCGAACGCCCCTGCTTCCCGAGCCCGCCCGCAAACTCGGCGCCTGGTGCGCCGTGGTGCTGCTCGTCGCCGGGGTGGCCGCCGTCTTCGTCTGGCTCTGCGTGGTCTTCAAGGCCGCCGTGACGCCGGTGCTGCTCGCCATCCTCGGGACGGCGCTGCTCGGGCCGCTCTACCGGCGGCTGCTGCGGATGAAGGTGAGCAAGTCCCTCGCCGCCGCGATCACCGTCCTCGCCGTGCTCGTCGTCGTCGGCGGAGCCACGTACATCGTGGTCGCCGCGCTGATCGAGACCGGCGACCAGATCCTCGCCTCGCTGCGGCAGGCCGCCGTCGACATCGCCGAGCACTTCGGGGCCGCCGGGACCTCCCTGGAGGACCTGGCGGAGAACGCCAGGACGCTGCTGGAGAAGTTCGGCGGCACCGCCGCCTCCGGCGTCATCTCCGGGCTCAGCGTCGTCGGCCAGATGCTCGCCACCGCCGTCCTCGCGCTCCTCCTGATCTTCTTCTTCCTCCGCGACTCCGACCGGGCCGCCGGCTCCCTGCGCTCCCTGGTCCCCGCCGGCACCGGCGACACCGCGGAGGCCATGGCGCGCCGCGCCTTCGAGGCCGTCGAGGGCTTCATGCGGGGCACCACCCTCGTCGCCCTCGTCGACGCCGTCCTCATCGGCGTCGGCCTGCTCGTCCTCGACGTGCCCGGCGCCGTCGGCCTCGCCGCGCTCGTCTTCGTCACCGCCTACATCCCCTACCTGGGCGCCTTCCTCTCCGGCGCGGTCGCCGTCCTCGTCGCCCTCGCCGACCGCGGCTTCGTCATCGCCCTGTGGGTGCTCGGCGTGGTCCTCGCCGTCCAGGTCATCGAGGGCAACGTCCTCCAGCCGATGGTGCAGAGCCGCACCGTCCAGATGCACCCGGCGGCCGTCATGCTCGCCATCACCGCCGGGGCCTCCGTCGCCGGCGTCCTCGGCATGCTCCTCGCCGTCCCCCTGACGGCCGCCGCCACCGGCATCCTCGGCGAACTCCGCGCCCGGTACGCCGCTCCCCAGGGCCCCGTCCCCGAGG
This sequence comes from Streptomyces filamentosus, assembly GCF_014654895.1. Taxonomy (GTDB): domain Bacteria; phylum Actinomycetota; class Actinomycetes; order Streptomycetales; family Streptomycetaceae; genus Streptomyces; species Streptomyces filamentosus. Next base: position 2,809,210 of record NZ_BNBE01000001.1, read on the forward strand.
AGGCGTCCTAGCCCGGACCGGGTGGGACGGGCAGGGGCGGGGGGCGGGGAACGCGGGCCGGGTCAGGCCGCCGCGGGCGCCCCGCCCGGCTCGAAGGACCTCAGCAGGGCCTCCAGGGCCGCCTGGTCGGGGCCGACGAAGGGATCGGAGTCCGGCGCCATCGCCAGCGTCCCCAGCAGCCGGTCCGTCATCCGCACGGCCGGCGGCAGGTGGGTGCAGAGCACGATCTCCGGGTCCATCTCCCGCAGCGGCTCCAGGCCCGCCCGGTACTTCTCCGCGTCGACCAGGTGCACCCAGGGGCTGTCGACCGTCGCCCACAGCAGCTGCGCGGCCCGCAGGTCCTCCGGCTTCAGGTCGCTCGCGTGCCCGCTCTCGGCGATCTCCGCCGTCGGCATCGGCCCGCCGAAGCAGTCCGAGCTGAAGCAGATCCGGGTCCGGTCGTCGTAGAGGCCGACGGTCGCCGGGTTGTCGAAGAGCGGCGGCCGGAAGGCGTGCAGCGCGCGGTCGCCGACGTCCAGGGACTGCCCCGGGTTGAGGAAGTACACCCGGTCCATCGGCAACGCCCGCTCGGTCGTCATCTCCCCCGCACCCAGGAACGTCGTCACCACGCGCGCGTGCGGGGCGGCTTCCAGGAGGGCGAAGATCCCGCCCGTGTGGTCCTTGTCGGGGTGGGTCAGCCAGATCCAGCGCACGTCCTCCGGGTCGATCACCCCGCCGAGCACGGCGAGGAAGTCCCGGTCCTCGATCGAGAGCCCCGTGTCGACGACGACGGGTTCGGCGGCGGTGACGACGTAGGCGTTGACCGGCATGTGCCCGATCCCCGGCACTTCGAGGCTGTCGGCCAGGACGGTGGTGTCGCTGCCGACCTTGTGGGTGTCCATGGCGTGCTCCGTGGTCCCCCCGGCGGCCGTACGACACCAGTCTCCGCCGCCGGTACGGGCTCCGCACGCGCGGGGCCTTTCAGCACCGAGCGCCGGGCGGCCCGGGGCCACGCCACGGGCTCCGCACGGACGGACCTTTTCCGTAGGAACTCCACGCGCGCGTGCGGAGGTTCTTCCCGTACGGGCCCTGCACGCGCGCGTGGCTTCTCCCGTACGGCCCCCGCTACCCGCCGTTGCCCTCCGCCCCCGCCGGCTCCGTGAGCTCGAACCAGATCGTCTTGCCCTCGCCGCGCGGCTCCACGCCCCACGCGTCCGCCAGCATCTCCATGAGGACCAGGCCCCGGCCGCTGGAGGCCATCTCGCCGGGGTGGCGCTTGTGGGGGAGTTCGTCGCTGGCGTCGGAGACCTCGACGCGCAGCCGGCGGCCCTTCCCGCCGCAGGCGACCTCGGCGGTCAGGAGGGCGTCGCCGTCCGTGTGGACCAGCACGTTCGTGACCATCTCGGAGACCATCAGGACGGCCGCGTCGAGCTGGTCCCCGTCCGTCCAGTCGTGCAGCAGCTGCCGGACCTGCTCGCGGGCCTCCGCGATCCGCTCCGGCTCCGCCTGGGCGATCGTCATCAGGGTGCGGCGCGGGGTCTCGCGCCCCGGGGTCGCGGGCCGGCGGGAGAGCAGCAGGACGGCGATGTCGTCCTCGCGGCGCTCGGCCAGCGGCCCGGTGGTGTGGTGCGAGCCGGGCCCGTGGACGGCCTCCACGAGGGTGTCGGCCAGCTCCTCCAGGTCGTCGCCCCGGTGCGCCTCCAGGAGCCGCTTGACCCGTTCCCAGCCGCTGTCGAGGTCGTGCCCGCCGGTCTCCAGGAGGCCGTCGGTGCAGATCATGAGGGTCTCGCCGGGGTCCAGGGTGAGCCGGGTCGTGGGGTAGTCGGCGTCGGCGTCGATGCCGAGCGGGAGCCCGCCGGCCGTGGGCCGCAGCAGGACCGTTCCGTCGACCATCCGCACTGCCGGGTCCGGGTGGCCCGCGCGGGCGATGTCGACCGTGCCCGTCTCCAGGTCGACCTCCAGGTACAGGCAGGTCGCGAAGCGCGGGCCGGTGCCGGGGCCCTCGTCGTCACCGGCGTACCCGTCGTTCATCCCGTAGAGGAACCGCGAGGCCCGGGAGAGCACCGCGTCCGGCCGGTGCCCCTCGGAGGCGTACGCCCGCAGCGCGATCCGCAGCTGGCCCATCAGCGCCGCCGCCCGCACGTCGTGCCCCTGGACGTCGCCGATGACCAGGGCGATGCGGCCGGGGGAGCCCGCCGTGCCGCCGGGCAGCCGGATCATGTCGTACCAGTCGCCGCCGACCTGGAGCCCGCCGCCGGTCGGCACGTACCGCGCGGCCACCAGGATGCCCGGGATCCCCGGCCCGAGGACCGGCATCATCGTCCGCTGGAGGCCCAGCGACAGCTCCCGCTCCGACTCCGCGACCCCGGCCCTGGCCAGCGCCTGGGCCAGCATCCGGGCCACCGTCGTCAGCACCGACCGCTCGTCGGGGGTGAACGCCACCTGGTGCTTGAAGGCGGCCATCCAGGCGCCCATGGTCCGCCCCGCCACCACCAGCGGCACGAACGCCCACGACTGCCGGTCGAAGCGCTCCGCCAGCGGCCACGTCGTCGGGAAGCGGCGGTGGTACTCCTCCGGGGACGGCAGGTAGATCGCCCGCCCGGTCCGCACCACCTCCGCCGCCGGGTAGTCCGTCGCCAGCGACATCGACGTGAAGGGGCCCTCGTCGCCGTCCCGCTGCCCGTGGTGCCCGATCACGGTGAGCCGGTCGCCCGCCATCCCGAAGACCGCGAGCCCGTCGGGGGAGAAGCCCGGCATCGACAGGGAGGCCGCGACCCGCAGCACCTCGGCCGTGGACCGCGCCTCCGCGAGTGCCCGGCCCGCGTCCAGCAGGAACGCCTCGCGCGAGCGCCGCCAGTCGCCGGTGATCGGGGTGTGCGGCCCGGCCGTCCCCGGCTGCGGGTCGGCCACCTCCTGGAGCGTGCCGACCAGCTGGTAGTCGCTCCCCTCGATCAGCGGCTTGGACCGGCTCCGTACCGTGCGGACCACCCGGCCCCGCTCGTCCATGATCCGCAGCCGGGCCTCGGCGAGCGTGCCCTCGGCGACCGCCAGGTTGACCACGCCGTCGATCTCGTTCCAGTCCACCGGATGGAAGCGGGACCGCACCGCCGCCTCGGTGAGCCGCACCGGCTCCGCGGGCAGCCCGAGCAGCCGGGCGGCCTCGGCGTCGAGCGAGACGATCCCGGAAGCGTTGTCCCAGCGCCACAGGCCCGTGGCGATCGCGGCCAGGACGTCCTCGGTGCGCATTGCCCCACTTTATGAATATCGGACAGCGTGTCGCCACCGAGAGTATTCGAATCGCGATCTTGGGTGTCCCGGTAGGCTTGGGGCGGCCCTGACGCCGTCACGGCCACGGCTTTCCCCCTGAATCCCGAAGACTGGATGAACGACGATGCATCGGTACAGGTCCCACACCTGCGGCGAGCTCCGCGCCTCTGACGTCGGCACCGACGTCCGGCTCAGCGGCTGGCTGCACAATCGGCGCGACCTGGGCGGCATCCTCTTCATCGATCTGCGCGACCACTACGGCATCACGCAGCTCGTCGCCCGCCCCGGCACCCCGGCCTACGAGGCCCTCGACAAGCTGACGAAGGAATCCGTCGTCCGCGTCGACGGCAAGGTCGTCTCCCGCGGCGCCGAGAACGTCAACGCCGAGCTGCCCACCGGCGAGGTCGAGGTCGAGGTCGCCGAGGTCGAGATCCTCGGCGCCGCCAAGCAGATCCCCTTCACCATCAACGCCGACGACGGCGTCAACGAGGAGCGGCGCCTGGAGTACCGCTTCCTCGACCTGCGCCGCGAGCGCATGCACCGCAACATCATGCTGCGCTCCGCCGTCATCGCCGCCATCCGCTCCAAGATGGTGGCCCTCGGCTTCAACGAGATGGCGACCCCGATCCTCACCGCGACCTCCCCCGAGGGCGCCCGTGACTTCGTCGTCCCGTCCCGCCTCAACCCGGGCAAGTTCTACGCGCTCCCGCAGGCCCCGCAGCAGTTCAAGCAGCTGTTCATGATCTCGGGCTTCGACCGCTACTTCCAGATCGCGCCCTGCTTCCGCGACGAGGACGCCCGCGCCGACCGCTCGCCCGGCGAGTTCTACCAGCTCGACGTCGAGATGAGCTTCGTCGAGCAGGAGGACGTCTTCCAGCCGATCGAGAAGCTCATGACCGAGCTCTTCCAGGAGTTCGGCGGCGGCCGCGAGGTCACCTCCCCCTTCCCGCGGATCCCGTTCCGCGAGTCGATGCTCAAGTACGGCAACGACAAGCCGGACCTGCGCACCGACCTGGAGCTCGTCGACCTCACCGACGTCTTCGCCGACTCGGGGTTCAAGGCGTTCGCCGGCAAGCACGTCCGCGCGCTCGCCGTCCCGGACACCGCCGACCAGCCGCGGAAGTTCTTCGACTCCCTCGGCGACTACGCGGTCTCGCTCGGCGCGAAGGGCCTGGCCTGGGTCCGCGTGGGCGAGGGCAACGCCCTGACCGGTCCGATCGCCAAGTTCCTCACCGAGGACGACGTCAAGGTCCTCACCGAGCGCCTCGGCCTCGCCCCCGGCCACGCGGTCTTCTTCGGCGCGGGCGAGTTCGACGAGGTCTCCAAGATCATGGGCCCGGTCCGGGTCGAGGCCGCCAAGCGCGCCGGCCGCTTCGAGGAGAACGTCTTCCGCTTCGCGTGGATCGTCGACTTCCCGATGTACGAGAAGGACGAGGAGACCGGCAAGATCGACTTCTCGCACAACCCCTTCTCCATGCCCCAGGGCGGCCTGGAGGCCCTGGAGACCAAGGACCCGCTGGACGTCCTGGGCTGGCAGTACGACATCGTCTGCAACGGCATCGAGCTCTCCTCCGGCGCCATCCGGAACCACGAGCCCGACATCATGTTCAAGGCCTTCGAGATCGCCGGCTACAGCCGCGAGACCGTCGAGTCCGAGTTCGCCGGCATGCTCCGCGCCTTCCAGTACGGCGCTCCGCCGCACGGCGGCATCGCCCCCGGCGTGGACCGCATCGTCATGCTCCTCGCGGACGAGCCGAACATCCGCGAGACCATCGCGTTCCCGCTCAACGGCAACGCGCAGGACCTCATGATGGGCGCCCCCACCGAGCTCGACGAGACCCGCCTGCGCGAGCTGAACATCCAGCTCCGCAAGCCGGTCGAGAAGGCCGCCCCGAAGACGGACGACCGCCCGGTGAGCGAGGCGGTCCACCCGGACGCGGCCCGCTGAGCCCGACGCGTGCGTGAAGGGCCCGGGAGCCGGTGCGGCTCCCGGGCCCTTCCCCGTTCACCCCGGGAACTCCCAGCGCACCTCCCCGTCCAGGACCTCCCCGGTGGGCACGAGCCCGGCGGCGCGGGCCACGGCGGCGGACGCGGCGTGCCCGGGGTGCACGTGCGCGACGACGCCCCGGACCCGGGGCCGCAGCCACCCGACGAGCGCGCCGGCCGCCTCCCGGGCGTACCCCCGACCCTGCCGGGCCGTCCCGACGACCCAGGCGACCTCGGCGACCCCGCCGGCGACGGTCGCCTGCACCGTCCCCACGAGCCGCCCCCCGTCCCGCTCCCGGACCACCCAGTTGCACCAGCTGGTCCCCGCCTCGGGCGCCCCGCCCTCCCACCGCGCGTACCGCGCCCGCAACTCCTCCAGCCCCTCCGGCGCACCCCCGATGAACCGGTGCAGCGCCGGATCCCCCAGCACCCCCACCATCTCCTCGGCGTGCCCCACCTCCAACGGCACGAGCTCCAGCCGCGCGGTCGGTATCGGTTCCGCCCGGATCGTTTCGGCCCGCGTCGCTTCGGTCCGGCTCTTTTCGGCCCGGGCTCCGTCCGCCGTCCCCGCCGTTTCTCCGCTCAACGGGTGTGCTCCTTCAGGAAGGCGCCGGCGAGGGCCGCGGCTTCTTCTTTGGTGGGGGCGGGGGTGGGAGGGGTTCGGGTGCCGTCGGCGGCGGTGGCGGTCCAGGTCCAGGTGGTGTCGGTGGGGGTGAGTTCGGCGCGGCCGCCGAAGAGGGTGAGGGCGGTGGCGCCGGGGGCGGGGCGGGTGACGGCGTCGGGCCACTTCTTGCGGGCGCCCTGGCGGGTGATGCCCCAGACGGCGCCGAGCTGCTCGTAGCTCGCGCCGTAGGCCCCCGCGGTGCCGGCGGCGATGGCGGTGAGGCGTCTGACCTCCTGGTCCACCACCTTCCAGGCGGCCAGGACGGAGAGGGCGATGTCGACCGGCTCGCCCTTCCACATCTCGTCCTCGGCCCGGCCGGTGGCGCGGGCGCGGAGGGTGGAGGCGAGGGGGGCGAGGGCGTCGTGGAGCGCCGTTTCGAGGACGGTCAGCTCTTCTGCGGGGAGGTCTGCTGCGGACGTCATGGGGAAACTGTAGTTTACGGATCACGGCTTAGGGAACTTTTGTTTCCATGAAGACGTGTCGAAGTTCTCTCGCGGGGGCCGTCACACCGGGGGCGGCCGCTCCGTCAGTGGGGTGGACGGCCCCTCCAGGGGCCCACAGCCCGGGGAGCCCCGATGACCACCACCGCCACCGTCGTCACCGCCGTCGCCGCCTTCATGGCGGGCTTCTCGGGAGCGGCGGTGCTCTTCCGCGCGAAGTTCGTCGTCGAGCCGCTGGCCGCCTACGGGGTGCCGCGGTCGTGGTGGAACGTGCTGGGGCTGCTCAAGCTGGCGGGGGCGGCGGGGCTGGTCGTGGGCTTCTGGGTGCCGGTGATCGGCGCGGCGGCGGCGGTCGGGGTGGTGCTGTACTTCGCGGGGGCGGTGATCACCGTGGTCCGGGCGAAGGCGTACGGGCACGTGCCGTTCCCGCTGGTGTACATGGCGCCGGCCGCCGCCGCGCTCGCCCTGATGTGAGCACGGCGAAGGCCGCCGCCCCGGGAGGGTGCGGCGGCCTTCGCCGTGCGGGCGCGCGGGCGCGGACGTCAGTCCTTCTTCGGCTCCTCCAGGCGCGGGAAGAGCACCGCGCCCTTCGTCACCGTCGCACCGGCCGGGAGCAGGCCCCAGCGGGCGGCGTCCTGCACCGGCTGGTCGGCCAGGGCGCCCAGGGACGCCTCGGCGCCGAGGGAGTCCCAGAGCTTCTGGGAGGTGTCCGGCATGATCGGGTTCAGCAGGACCGCGACCGCGCGGAGGGACTCGGCGGCCGTGTAGAGGATCGTCGCCAGGCGGGCCCGGCCCTCCTCCGACTCGTCCTTCGCGACCTTCCACGGCTCCTGCTCGGTGATGTAGCCGTTGACCTGCTTCACGAAGTCGAAGACCGCCAGGATGCCGCCCTGGAAGTCGACCTCCTCGCCGATCTTCGCGTCGGCCGTCGCGACGGCCTTCGCCAGGCCCTCGTGGATCGCCTTCTCCGCGTCGCCGTCGGCCGTCGAGGCCGGCAGCGCGCCGTCGAAGTACTTGCCGACCATCGCCGCCACGCGGGAGGCGAGGTTGCCGTAGTCGTTGGCCAGCTCGGAGGTGTAGCGGGCGGTGAAGTCCTCCCACGAGAACGAGCCGTCCTGGCCGAACGCGATCGCGCGGAGGAAGTACCAGCGGTACGCGTCCACGCCGAAGTGCGAGGTCAGGTCCTGAGGCTTGATGCCGGTCAGGTTCGACTTCGACATCTTCTCGCCGCCGACCATCAGCCAGCCGTTGGCCACGACCCGGCCCGGCGTGGGGAGGCCCTGCGCCATCAGCATCGCCGGCCAGATCACCGCGTGGAAGCGGAGGATGTCCTTGCCGATGAGGTGGACGTTCGCCGGGAAGGTCTCGTCGAACTTCTCCGGGTTCTCGTTGTAGCCGACGGCCGTCGCGTAGTTCAGCAGCGCGTCGATCCACACGTAGATCACGTGCTCGCTGTCCCACGGCACCGGGATGCCCCAGTCGAACGTCGAGCGCGAGATGGAGAGGTCCTCCAGGCCCTGCTTGACGAAGTTCACGACCTCGTTGCGGGCCGACTCGGGCTGGATGAAGCCCGGGTTCGCCTCGTAGAACTCCAGCAGCTTCGGGCCGTACTCGCTCAGCTTGAAGAAGTAGTTCTCCTCCTTGAGGATCTCCACCGGCCTCTTGTGGATCGGGCACAGCTTCGTGCCGTCCTCGGCCTCGATGAGATCGCCCGGGAGCTTGAACTCCTCACAGCCCACGCAGTACGGGCCCTCGTAGCCGCCCTTGTAGATCTCGCCCTTGTCGTACAGGTCCTGCACGAACTCCTGGACGCGGTCCGTGTGACGCTTCTGCGTGGTGCGGATGAAGTCGTCGTTCGCGATGTCCAGGTGCTTCCAGAGGGGCTTCCACGCCTCCTCCACGAGCTTGTCGCACCATGCCTGAGGCGTGACGTCGTTCGCCTCGGCCGTGCGCATGATCTTCTGACCGTGCTCGTCCGTGCCGGTGAGGTACCACACCTTCTCGCCGCGCTGACGGTGCCAGCGCGTGAGCACGTCGCCTGCGACGGTCGTGTAGGCGTGGCCCAGGTGAGGAGCGTCGTTGACGTAGTAGATGGGGGTCGTGACGTAGAACGCCTTCGCCCCCTGCTTCTCGGATCCAGTGGCCGCCATGGTCGAAATCCTAACGGCCAGACGAAGATCCACTCACATCGATATCGACGGGGAGCAGGGGGCGAGCGGGCGGAGACGGAGCGGGGCCCCGGGCGGGGGCCCGGGGCGGTCAGAGGTGGAGGTCCGCGAGGACGCCCCGGTAGAACGCCGCGTGCGGGGCCTCGGCCGGGGCCGGGCCCGCGAAGTGCGTCGCCGTACGGTCGGCGGTGAGCTTCCGGAGGAAGTCGAACGCCTTGTTGTCCTCCTCGCCCCACGCGGTGAACCGCCAGTGCACCGGGCGGTCCGCCGCCTCCGCCAGGGCCTGGGCCGCGGCGGCACGGGACTCGGGGGCGCCGTCCGTCTGGAAGACCACCAGCGCGGGGCGGTCCGCGTCGCCCTTCGCGTGGTGGGCGAGGACCTCCTCGACGGCCCGGTGGTAGTTCGTCCGGCCCAGCCGGCCCAGGCCCGCGTTGATCTCCTCGACGCGGGTGGGGGTGAGCCCGGCGGGCGTGAGGTCCACGACGCCGTCGACGTCGGTCGAGAAGAACACCGTCGTGACGGTCGCCTCCTCGTCCAGGTGCGCGGCCAGCGCCACGGTCTGCTCGGCGAGCCGCTGCACCGACCCGTCCTTGAAGTACCCGCGCATCGAACCGGACCGGTCGACCACCAGGTACACCCGGGCCCGCGCCCCCGCGAGCCCTTCCTTCCGCAGCGCCGCCCCCGCCGCCTTGTACGCCTCCACGAGGTGCGGCGCGGCCGTCCTGACCCGCGCGAGCGAGACGGCGGGCCGCGCGGGGGCGTCGGTGTCGGTGCCGGCGTCGGTGCCGGTGACGGCGGTGGTGCCCGTGCCGAGGGCGGTGGCCGTGTCGGCGTCGGCCTCCGGCTGCGCCGGGACCGTCTCGGGCTCGGCCCGCACCTCGGCCTCGGGGGACTCGGGGACCTCGGGTGCCTCAGGGACGGTCTCCGGCTCCGCAGCCGCCGTCACGGCCTCCGGTTCGGCGATCTCAGGCTCGGTGACCTCCGGCTCGGCGACCTCGGCCCGGGGCTCGGCGACGGCGGTCGCCTCCGGCTCCGCGTCGACCGCCTCGGCCGCAGCCGCCGGCTCCTCCGCGGCGGCGGACTCGGCGGCCTCCGGCTCCGGCTCGACGATCGCTGCCTCGACGGCCTTCGGGTCGACAGACTCCGGCTCCGGGTCGACAGCCTCCGGCTCCGTCACGGCGGCCTCCGGCTCCGTCACGGCGGCCTCCGGCTCCGTCACGACGGCCTCGGCCTTCACGGCCTCAGCCTCGGCAACCTTCGGCTCCGGCTCGAAGGTCTCAGCCTCGGCAACCTTCGGCTCCGGCTCGAAGGTCTCAGCCTCGGCAACCTTCGGCTCCGGCTCGAAGGTCTCAGCCTCGGCAACCTTCGGCTCCGGCTCGAAGGTCTCAGCCTCGGCAACCTTCGGCTCCGGCTCGAAGGTCTCAGCCTCGGCAACCTTCGGCTCCGGCTCGACGGCCTTCGGCTCCGCCTCGGGCTCGGCCGCCTCGGCCGTCTCCGCCGGTGCCGTGCGGGCCTTCGGGATCTGGGGGTTGTCGAAGGCGGCGGCCACGAGGTCGTCGGCCGCCTTGCGGGCGGCGGCCTCGGAGGGCTCGGGGGCCTCGGCGGGCTTCGGGGCCTCGCGGGGTTCAGGGACGTCCGTGGCGGGGTGCTGCTCCGCCGTGACGGTCTCCGCCACGACGGACTCGGGCCCGGCGGCCTCCGGCTCCGTCCGGGCGGTCTCCGGCTCCGGGAGGGCGGCGGGCGTCGCGAGGTCCGCGGAGGCGGCCGACCCCGCGGGCCCGACGGCTTCCGCGGAGGTGTCGTGGGGTTCGCGGGACTGGGGCGGCACGGAGGGGGCGGCCGACTCCTCGCGGTCGCGGCCGAACACCTTGCGCAGCAAGCTCCGAATACCCATGGGCGAACCCTTTCGCATGAGTTGGATGCGGTATGCGTCCTTCATCCCTGGCCAGGGCGGACACGTAAGGTTAGCGGCCGCGTCCTCCGGTTCCAGGGACCCCGTCTGCCGCGGTCGCCGCGCATTCATCGGGCGTTCACTCCGTCGCCTCCCCCGTGCAGAGATGCGCACATAGCGTCACGGCCGAACGGATTCCCGACACCATGTCGGCGCAGTGCTGCGCCGGAGGAGGACGAAGTGCGCAAGCTGCTGCCGCTGATCGGCGCCCACGCCCACGGAGGCGGACGTTCCGCGCTCACCTGCCGGTTCCGCTGCGGCGACGCCTGCTTCCAGGAGGTGCCGAACACCAGCGACAACGCGTACGCGGGTGACGTCATAGCCGGTGTGCTGTCCCGTCGCTCCACACTGCGCGCCGCCGCCGTGGTGACGGTCGCCTCCGCCGCCGGCGGTTCGCTCGTCCTCGGCGGTGCGCAGGAGGCGCAGGCCCACCCGGGCGGCAGGCCCGGCCACGGCTCCGCGCCGAAGGCCGACGGTGCCCGCGGCCTCCGTTTCGCGCCGGTCGCGCCGAACACCGCCGACCAGGTCACCGTTCCCTCCGGCTACGGCCAGAACGTCGTCATCCGGTGGGGCGAGCCGATCCTCCGCGGCGCCCCCGCCTTCGACGCCGAGAACCAGACGGCCGCCGCGCAGGCCAAGCAGTTCGGCTACAACAACGACTTCCTCTCCCTGCTGCCGCTGCGCGGGGAGCGCGACCGCCAGGTGCTCGTCGCCAACCACGAGTACACCGACGAGATCCTGATGTTCCGCGGCTACGACGCCGAGAACCCGACCCGCGAGCAGGTCGAGGTGGCGTGGGCCGCGCACGGCCTCTCCGTCGTCGTCGTGCAGGAGGAGCACCGCACCGGCAGGCTCACCGCGGTCTCCCGGCACCACCTGAACCGCCGCCTGCACACCACCAGCGCCTTCGAGCTGACCGGACCCGCCGCGGGCTCCGCCCTGGTGCGGACCTCCGCGGACCCGGCGGGCCGCACCGTCCTCGGCACGCTCAACAACTGCGCGGGCGGCACGACCCCGTGGGGCACCACCCTCCACGGCGAGGAGAACTTCAACCAGTACTTCGCCCACGGCTCGTCCGCCACGGACAAGCGGTACGGCATCGGCGCCGGCGCCACCGAGCGCAAGTGGGAGCGGTTCGACAAGCGGTTCGACGTCGCGCAGGAGCCGAACGAGCCGCACCGCTTCGGCTGGGTCGTCGAACTCGACCCGTACGACCCGGAGTCGACGCCGAGGAAGCGCACCGCGCTCGGCCGCTTCAAGCACGAGGCCGCGCAGCCGCGCCTCACCGAGGACGGCCGCCCGGTCGTCTACATGGGCGACGACGAGCGCTTCGACTACTTCTACAAGTTCGTCTCCTCGAAGCGGATGATGAAGGGCGACTCGCGCCGGGCCCGCGCGCACAACCTCACCCTGCTCGACGAGGGCACCCTGTACGTCGCGAAGCTGACCGGCGACTCCCCGGCGGCCGAGATCGACGGCACGGGCAAGCTCCCGAACGACGGCGAGTTCGACGGCTCCGGCACCTGGATCCCGCTGGCCACGGCCGGTCCCGACGGCGCCGTCTCGCACGTGCCCGGCATGACCGCCGAGGAGGTCTTCGTCTTCACCCGGATCGCCGGCGACAAGGCGGGCGCGACGAAGATGGACCGCCCCGAGGACGTCGAGCCGTCGCCGCGCACCGGCCGCGTCTACGTCGCGCTGACGAACAACACCAACCGCGGCAAGGGCACCAACCCGGGCGCCGACGAGGCCAACCCGCGCAACCTCAACAAGCACGGGCAGATCCTGGAGCTCGCCGAGCACTGGGACGACCCGGCCTCGGACGGCTTCGCCTGGCGCCTCTTCCTCGTCGCCGGCGACCCGAACGACCCGGCCACCTACTTCGCCGGCTACCCGAAGGAGAAGGTCTCCCCGATCTCCTGCCCGGACAACGTGGCCTTCGACCCGCACGGCAACCTGTGGATCTCCACGGACGGCAACCAGCTCGGCTCCCACGACGGCCTCTTCGGCGTGGCCGTGCACGGCGACCGCCGCGGTGAGCTGAAGCAGTTCCTCACCGTCCCCAAGGGCGCCGAGACCTGCGGCCCGCTCATCCAGGACCGCCGCGTCCTCGTGGCGGTGCAGCACCCGGGCGAGATCGACGGCGCCTCCGTGGAGAAGCCGGCCTCCACCTGGCCCGACGGCCCCGGCAAGATCGTCCGCCCGTCCGTCGTCTCGGTCTGGCGCGCCGACGGCCGCGACATCGGCGTCTGACCCCGCCCGTCCGCGGGGCCCGGGAGGGCCCGGGGCCGGTCAGCCGACCCCCAGGCCCTCCCGGAAGCGGGTGAACTGCTCCTCCGGGTCGCCGGTGTACGACCACGGGACCCAGGCCGCCCGCGCCCCGAGCAGTTCCATCAGCTCCCGCGCCAGCTCCGCCTGGCCCGCGTGACAGGCGGCGTGGGCGAGGAAGTTGAGGTCGCCGACCTCCTCGGGCGGGATCGGCAGGGACCGGTCCCGGCCGAGGATCCAGCGGTCGTGGGTGCGCCGCAGTTCGGTCACCGCCAGCTCGTGCTTCCAGTGCTGGTCGAAGCCGCGGACCGGCCCGCGCCCCAGTGCTCCGTCCGCGATGTAGCGGTACTCCTCCACCCGCGCCACCTGCACGAGCACCGGCAGCGCCGAGCCGGGCGGCGCCACGCCCGCCGCGTCCCGCGCGAAGTCGTACATGGAGCCGTGGGTGCCGTGCCAGCGCGCCGAGAGGTAGCGCAGCACCTGCACGTGCCCCTCCGTGTTGTACGGGTCGCGGCGGCGCAACTCGTCGAACCAGTAGCGCAGTTCGCGGCGCGGCACGCCGCCCTCGTACAGCCGGGCCACCGAGAGCAGCGACACCCACGGCATCGGGTCGGCGGGGGCGGCCTCGGCCGCGCCCCGGCAGGCGTCGACGGCCGCGTCGATGCGGGACCGGTCGATCGCGGCGCCCCGGCCGGCCGCGATGGCCGCGTCGAAGACCCGTACCACCTCCGTCGCCGCCCGCAGCACCGCCGCGTCCGCGCTGTGCGGTTCGGCGGCCCGCCAGGTCTCGACGGTGGAGCTGCCCGCGGCGGCGTGCGAGAGCAGCCGGATCCGGTGGGTGCGGCGGGCCCAGTCGTCGCCGGTGGCGGCGAGCAGGTTCCGCACGCCCTGCCAGCGGCCGATCACGATGTCGTGGCGGGCCTCCGTCAGGGCGCGGTCACCGAAGTCCGGGTCGAATGCGGGAGCGAACCGCTCACCGCGCCGCCGCCTGAGGGCGCGTCGGCGTACGCCCATGGGGCTCCTCCTTGCCTCGCTGTGCCGGTGGTCGTCAGAAGTCCGTGGCGTAGCTCTTGTCGCGCAGGCGGGTGCGCGGGGGTGCGGGGGCGGCCTCCCCGGCGGCGGCGAGGGCGCGGGAGGCGTCCAGGCGGGCGGGGCGGTAGTAGTCGCTGCCCTTGCGCCAGTAGACCGCCATCGGGACGAGTCCGGCGGCGAGGCCGCCGAGGCCGATGGTGAGGGCTGTGGTGGACAGTTCGCCGAGCGAGGCGACGAAGGCCCACAGCATGAACGCGGAGCCGAGCAGCGGCCACACCCCGCCCAGCAGGAAGTTCTTCACCGACCGCAGCAGCAGGGACTTGTAGGCGACGACGGCGGCGATGCCGGCGAGGCCGTAGTAGAAGGCGATCTGGAGGCCGATCGCGGAGACGGCGTCCCGCAGGATCCGCTGGACGGAGCCGGCGGCGGCCGCGGCGGCGAAGAGGGCGAGGGCGGCGGCGCCGACGGCGGCGACGGCGACCCACGGGGTGTTCCAGCGGCGGTGGACGCGGCCGAGGGCGGCGGGGAGGGTGCGGTCGCGGCCCATCGCGAAGAGCGAGCGGGTCACCTGGAGCAGGGTGGTCTCCAGGGTCGCGACCGTGGACAGGATCACGGCGACGACGAGGAGCTTCCCGCCGACGCCGGGCCAGATCTCCTGGCCGAGGACGGCCAGCACGTTCGCCCCGGCGGCCTCGATGCGGTCGGCGGGCAGCAGCACGTTCACCGCGACCGTGTACGCCTCGAAGAGGAGGAAGACGAAGCCGACGCCGACGAGCGCGGCGAGCCCGGCGGTGCGGCGGCTGTCCCGGGTCTCCTCGCTGAGGTTGCTGGTGACGTCCCAGCCCCAGTAGTAGAAGGCGGCGATCAGCGCGCCCGCGGCGAAGCCCTCGGGGCCGTGGAAGTGGCCGAGGCCGAACCAGCCCCAGTCGAAGGCGACCGCGCGGCCCCGGTGCGCCACCGCCGCCGCGACGAAGGCGAGGAGGATGGCCATCTCGACGCCCGACATCAGGAGTTGGGCCCGGACGGTGAGCCGGGTGCCGCCCAGCACGACCCCGAGCATCAGCAGGAACCAGCAGGCGCCGACGGCGGCGGCGAGCGGCGTCGAGGAGGCGAGGTCCGGGGCGAGGAGGGCGAGGGTGAGCGACCCGGCGGGCAGCGAGCCCGCGACCATGAAGACGGTGGCGGCGAAGACCAGCGCCCAGCCGGAGAGGAAGCCGAGGAAGGGGTGGAGGGTGCGGCCCACCCAGGAGTAGCCGGCGCCGGCGTTGACGTCGATCCGGCCGAGGCGGGCGTAGGCGAGGACGATGCCGAGCATCGGTATCGCGCAGTAGAGGAGCGCGGCGGGACCGGCGAGGCCGACGGCGCCGAAGAGGACGGCGGTCGTGGCGGCGAGCGAGTAGGCGGGGGCGCTGCCGGCGACGGCCATCACGATGGTGTCGAAGGTGCCGAGGACGTTGGGCTGGAGCCCTCTGCTCGTGGTGGTGCGCATACGGGGGTGTCCTCGGAGTCCTGGGGGTGGGGGCGGGGGGTTCCGGACGACGGAGGGAGGAGCGGGGGAGAGGGAAAGGGATGATCAGGCGGATCTCGGGGCGACTTCAGGCGGCTTCAGGGGAATGCAGGTGATCTCAGGGGGACTTCGGGGAGGCGGCTGAGCGGGGGCGGGCAGGGTGGAACGGCCCGTTCTGCGAGCCGGTCGGCCGACCGGGGCGGGCGCGGGCAGGGGTGCGGGCGCGGATCACGGCGGTGCGGTCGAGCGCATCGTAGTCGCCTCGGTGGAATCCGGTAACGGTGGCAGGAGGGTTCCGTTCCGTGACCGCCGGTAAGTGCTTCCGCGCTCCCCCGCGTACCGGCACGGAAGGGGTTTATCGCAGCTCGGGACCGGCGATGGCACGGGCCGCGCGGACCTCGTGGCGCAGCGGCGCGAGGACGCCGTCCTCGTCGCCGGGCAGCGCGCTGCGGACCGCGACGAGGGTGTCGGAGGCGCGCAGTCCGGCGGCCAGTTCCCGCAGTTCCCCGGCGACTTCGGTGACCTCCGCGGGGTCCGGCGGCGGGGCACCGTGCGCGACCCGGATCCGGGCCGCGGTGGTGGCGTCCACGATCCGTTCGACGGCGATGGCGAGCGGCCACCAGGCGGCGGCGCGGGTGCCGGTCGGCGGGGGTTCGGTGAGGGCCCGCTGGAACTCGGAGCGGACCGCCGACAGGTCCCGGTACAGCTTGCGCCGGGCCCGCAGCCGGCCCGCGTCGGCGCCGGGCCCGAAGGCGCGGTCCACGTACGCGGCGGTGTCCGCGACCGCGTCGGCGAGCCGGTCGCCGATCCGGCTGTGCCAGGACTCCGGCCACAGCAGGTAGCCGGCGACGAGCGCGATGCCGCAGCCGATCAGGGAGTCGTACAGGCGGGGCAGGACGAGGTCGAAGCCCTGCTGGTTGAGGGCGTCGGACAGCAGCAGGATGACGGGGGTGACGGCGGCGGTCTGGAAGGCGTACCCCTTCGCCGACCAGGCCGGGATGAGCGCGGCGAGCACCGCCATCACGGGCACGTCCCACCAGCCGCGCGGCACCTCGGCGAGGACGAGCGCGGCGGCGACCAGGCCCAGGCAGGTGCCGACGGCGCGCAGTACGGCGCGGGAGAAGACCGAGCCGAAGTCCGGCTTCATCACGAAGGTGACGGTGAGGGCGACCCAGTACGAGCGGGGCACCGCGATCAGCGAGACGAGGGCCTGCGCGAGGCCGATGCAGAGCGCCAGGCGCAGCCCGTACCGCCAGGACGGCTCGGAGAGCAGCACCGTGCGGGCGGCGCGGCGGGCGCGGACGGCGAGGGAGGCGGGCCTGCCGAGCCGGTCGTCGACGTCGTACGGGTCGGGTTCGGCCTCGTGGACGACGGTGGCGGCGTGCCGCAGGGCGTGCTCGACGGCCTTCTCGGAGGGGCGGACGGACGGCGGGAGGACGATCTCGGGCCGTTCGGTGCGGCCGGTCTCCACGGCGTCGGCGAGGTCGCGGACCGTGGCGGCGACCTCCGGCGGCAGCGGGCCGACCGCCCGGACCCGCAGGTCGGCGGCGGGCGCGGCCTCCAGGAGCGGGATCAGCACGTTGAGCTGGGCGAGCAGCCGGGCCAGCGAGGAGGTGCGGCCGTGCTGCCGGGTGCGGCGGGCCAGGATCAGGTCGTACGACTGGTTGAGCGAGGCGGTCACCGCCTGCCGCTTCTCCTGGTACGCGTCGGTGCCCGCGGCCTCGTACAGCTCGGCGACCGTCCGGTACGTGGCGGCGACCGCGGCCCGCTCGGGCCCGGCCCGGCGCAGCGGCCAGCCGAGCAGCGTCAGCGCCAGGACGACGAGCCCGCCGACGCCGAGCAGCAGCGGGGCCTTCCACCAGGGGTCCGGCATGGGCAGTCCGGCGCCGACGACGGCGTTGAGGAGCAGCAGCAGTCCGGAGGCGGAGGCGACCGCACCGATCGACGAGATCATCCCGGAGACGAGCGCGACGAGCGTGAGCGTCCCGACCGCGACCCAGCCGTGCCCGAACACGAGCGTGCCGAGGGTGACGCCGAGCGCGCCGAAGCACTGCGGCACGGCGATGTTGAAGATCCGCATCCGGTACGCGTCGGCGGTGTCGCCGATGACCCCGGACAGCGCCCCCATGGACACGAGCGCGCCGTACGCCGGCCGGTCCACGGCCAGTCCCACCGCGAGCGGCAGCGACAGCGCCAGCGACGCCCGCAGGACGGCGGCCCACGGCACGGGCGTGGGCGCGGGCTTCAGCCCGGCGGTGAGCCACACGGGCGGGACGAGACGGCCGGGCCGTTCCGGTCGTCCGGACCGCTCCGGCCGTCGGGACTGTTCGGGCCGCCCGGACCGTGGGGATCGTGCCATATGCCCCAACTTACGCGGCCGGGCGGGCGCGCGGCCGGGCGGTGGGGCGGCCGCGCGTTCCGCGGGTCAGTTGCGGTAGGACTCGACCTCGGAGGCGGGGCGGAGGGCGGCGGTGTCGGGGTCCTCGCCGAACTCGGCCTTGGCGCGGCGCTGGCGGAGCAGGTCCCAGCACTGGTCGAGGCGCACCTCCAGCTCGGAGAGGCGGGCGCGCTCCTCGGGGAGGAGGCCGCCGGTGCGCTGCCGCAGGGCGCGCTCCTCCTCCACCAGCGCGCCGATGTCGTCGAGGATCTGCTCGTTGTCCATGTCTCCCAGCGTGACCGATCAGCGCCGGTCGTGCAGGTCGAGATCGGCGAGGACGGCCCGGTGGTCGCTGCCCGGCAGCGGCGGGAAGCGGACGGCGGTGGCGGTCAGGTCGGGGCCGGTCAGGACGTGGTCGATCTGCACGTACGGCGGCAGCGGGCCCTCCGCGGGCCAGGTGGGGGTGCGGGAGGCGTCCGTGGTGCGGGCCGCGTCGAGGAGGGGACCGGCGGCGACGACCGAGCGGAAGGCCGCGTGGTCCTGGGAGGCGTTGAAGTCGCCCGCCACCAGCGGGACCTCGTCCGGGGGCCGGGCGGCCACGGCGTCCCTGAGACGGCCCAGTTCGTCCCGCCACAGCCGGACCTGGCCCGGCAGCGGCGGCATCGGGTGGGCGAGCTGGAGCCGCACGGCCCGGCCGGCGATGTCGGCGGTGGCGCCCGGCATGCCCATGGTGGAGGGCACGACGGACCGGTCGCGCAGCGGGAAGGCGCTGAGGAGGACGGAGCCCGCGGAGCCCTCCGCGTCCACGGAGACCCGGTGCGGGAGCAGCCCGGAGAGCGCGGCGGTCAGGGCCCGTCCGCAGGCGGGGTCGCACTCGGAGACGTACAGGAGCTGGGGCCGCTCCCGGCGGGCCAGGGCGATCAGGGAGCCGGTGGCCTGCCCGAACTCGACGTTCGCCGCGACGACCCGGATCCGGGCGAGGGGGGCGCCGTGGGTGACGGCGAGCAGCGGCGTGTACGGGAGGGACGCCCAGGCGGTGACGGTCAGCACCGTCGCCGCGAGGAAGGCCAGGACCCGGTGGCGGGCGGCCCCCGCGAGCAGCAGTCCGAGGCCCGCCGGCACCGTCAGCCAGGGCAGGAAGGAGAGCAGTTGGGGGAAGGGCGTCACCCCGTCCGTGCCGAGCGCCCGGCAGCCCGCGACGGCCGCCGGGACGACCAGGAGCAGCCCCGCGGCCCAGGCGGACGCGCGGGAGCGGCGCCCGGGCCGGAGGGCGGGGGGCGGCTGCGGGGAAGAGGGCGTGCGGGGCTGCCCGGCGGGCACGGCTCGGTCCACCCGCCCAGTGTCGCAGGGGGCGGTGACACCGGGCCCGGGGCCGCGGGGAGGGGAGGGGAGGAGGGGTGGCGGCACCACCCGGCTCAGTGCCGCAGGGCCTGTGCGATCTCCGCCGTGGTCGGCCCGGTCAGCGTCCGGTTGCTGCGCGCCGTACCGGACTTGGAGGCTCCGGCGGGGACGGCGTCGATGGACAGGACGACCGTGTCGAGCAGGTTCCCGCCGTCGTCCCGGAAGGTGACCATGACCGTGTAGTCGGCGGCCGAGTCCTTCGGGTTGGTGGCGGTGACGGTGGCGACCGTGCGGTCCCCGTCGGCCGAGGTCGCCCCCGCCCGCACGTCGCCGGTCGCGTTCGCCCCCTCCTTGATCTCGTCCATCTTCTGCTGCGCCGCCGAGGCGACCGCGGCGGTCGCCGAGGACACGATGTCCCCGGCGGCCTCCTTGGCGGCGTCGCAGCCGGCGGCCGCGCCCGTCACCGCGAGGGCGAGGAGGGCGGCCCCGGCCGTGCGCCGCAGCCGGCCGGGGGAACGGCGTGGCCGGTCCCTCACCGGATCCCGTACCGGTCGGTCGGGCCGTACTCGTCGTCCGTCGCCAGCGCCCAGATCACGAAGATCGAGATGGCCATGGAGAAGAGCGCCCACCACGGCTGGTAGGGCAGGAAGAGGAACTGCGCGAGGACGTTCAGGGACGCCAGGCAGATGCCGGCGACCCGGCCCCACTCGGCGCCCTTCAGGATCCCGAAGCCCGCGATCGCGACGACGATGCCGAGGATCAGGTGGATCCAGCCCCAGGTGGTCAGGTTGAACTTGAAGACGTAGTCGCCGACGCGGGCGTAGACGTCGTCCTCGGCGATCCCCGCGATGCCCTGGAAGACGTCCATGATGCCCGTGACCAGCATGAGGACACCCGCGAAGAGCGTCCCGCCGGAGGCCCACGCCTCGGCGGAGCCCGACTTGTGGGAACGGGGCGGTGTGGCCTCCGGACGCGGAGGCGTGCTGTTCTGGCTCATGGCCCCATCGTGGGATCATTCGTACGATTTCGTCCTTCGGGCTGAGCCGTACGGGTGAAGGGGGCGGCCCCTCCACCGCTCCACTTGCGGGGCGCCGGGCGCGGGTGTGCCCTGGAGGGTGCAGCAGCAGGGGGGCGACACGAAGGAGCTCCTGCCATGGCCGCACACGCAGCCGTACCCGCGCGGCGCCCCGCCCGGGTGCACGGCGCCGTCCTCCCCGCCGTCACCGGCATCGCCTACGGCCTCTACGCCGCGACCGTCTCCCGCCACGGAGGGGCGCTCACCTGGGGGCAGTTCTGGCTCGGCCTCGTCTCCGCGATCGTCCTCGCGGGCGGGATGTACGCGCTCCGCACCTACGGCCGCACCCTTCCGCGCGAGGCGCGCGCCGCCGCGTGGGGCGTCCTCGCGGGCGGCGCCGTCGGCTTCCTCTACAGCCTCTCCGGCGCGAGCGTCTTCTCGTCGAGCCTGGTGGGGCTGTTCGTCGCGGCGGGGGTCGGGGCGGGTGCCTTCTACCTCTTCTACACCCACGAGGACGCGGCGGGCCGCCCCGCCCCTTACTGACCCGCGCCCCTTGGTCCCGCCCGACGGCGGGTCCGCGCCCGACGGTCGACGGCACGCGCGACGCGACGGCGGTGGCGGCGGAGGTGGCCGAGCACTTCGCCCCCTACCTGGGGACGGCCGCCGAGGGATGAGCCCCCGGGCGCGTACGGCCCTCGGCCCCCAGGACGCCGCCCACGGGCGAGGGCGGGGGCGGTGGGGGAGACTGGGGGGTGCGGGGGGTGGAGGGAGGACGCCCCATGGGGGAGTTCGCCATCGAGACGGAGGGCCTCGTCAAGACGTTCGGCGGCAACAGGGCCGTCGACGGCATCGACCTCCGCGTCCCCACCGGCACGGTCTACGGCGTGCTGGGTCCGAACGGCGCCGGCAAGACGACCGCCGTGAAGGTGCTCGCGACGCTGCTGCGCCCGGACGGGGGCCGGGCCCGGGTGTTCGGGCACGACGTCGTGGCGGAGGCGGACGCGGTCCGGGGCCGGGTCAGCCTCACGGGACAGTACGCCTCCGTCGACGAGGACCTGACCGGCACGGAGAACCTCGTGCTGCTGGCCCGGCTGCTGGGCCACGGCCGCCCCGCCGCGCGGGAGCGTTCCGCGCAGCTGCTCGAAGCGTTCGGGCTCGCGGACGCGTCGGACCGGCAGGTGAAGAACTACTCGGGCGGCATGCGGCGCCGCATCGACATCGCCGCGTCGATCCTCAACACCCCGGACCTGCTCTTCCTCGACGAGCCGACGACCGGCCTCGACCCGCGCAGCCGCAACCAGGTCTGGGACATCGTCCGGGCGGTCGTCGCGCAGGGCACCACCGTGCTGCTCACCACCCAGTACCTGGACGAGGCCGACCAGTTGGCCTCCCGGATCGCCGTCATCGACCACGGCAGGGTGATCGCGGAGGGCACGAAGGGCGAGCTGAAGGCGTCGGTGGGCTCGGGTTCGGTGCACGTACGGCTCCGGGACGCGGAGCAGCGCCCGGCGGCCGAACGGGTCCTGGCCGCGGCCCTCGACGCCGCCGTCCAGCCCGACCCCGACCCGGTGGCCCTCACCGTCACCGTCGACGGCCACGGCACCGACCTGGGCGCCGCCGAGCAGGCGGCGCGGGCGCTCGCCGCGCTGACCCGCGCCGGGATCACGGTCGACAACTTCGCCCTGGGGCAGCCCAGCCTGGACGCGGTGTTCCTCGCCCTGACCGACCGGACCCCGGCAGACCGGCCCCCGGCAGACCGCGCCACGGCCGGCCGCGATCCGACCGACCGGAAGGAACCCACGGCATGAGCACCGGAGTGACGTCCGGAAGCGACCTCCGGTCCGACGCCGAGTTCGTCGCGCCACGGGCCGACGAGCTCGCCGCCCTGCTCGTGGGGCGGGCCCGGCCGCCCCGCCCCGGAGCGCTCTCCGCCTCGCTCACCTTCGGCTGGCGGGCGATGCTGAAGATCAAGCACGTGCCGGAGCAGCTGTTCGACGTGACCGCGTTCCCGATCATGATGGTGCTGATGTACACGTACCTCTTCGGGGGCGCGCTGGCCGGTTCGGCCTCGGCGTACATCCAGTTCCTGCTGCCCGGGATCCTGGTCATGTCCGTCGTGATGATCACGATGTACACGGGCGTCTCCGTCAACACCGACATCGAGAAGGGCGTCTTCGACCGCTTCCGCACGCTGCCGATCTGGCGGCCGGCGCCGATGGTCGGCTATCTCCTCGGCGACGTCGTGCGCTATCTGATCGCGTCCGCCGTGATGCTCACGGTCGGCGTCGCCATCGGCTACCGCCCCGGCGGCGGGATCGCGGGCGTGCTGCTCGGGGTGGCGCTGCTGCTGGTCTTCTCGTTCTCGTTCTCGTGGATCTGGACCATGTTCGGCCTGCTGCTGCGCAGCGAGAAGTCCGTCATGGGCGTCAGCATGATGGTGATCTTCCCGCTCACCTTCCTCTCCAACGTCTTCGTCGACCCGAGGACCATGCCGGGCTGGCTCCAGGCATTCGTCAACAACAGCCCGGTGACCCACCTGGCGACGGCGGTGCGGGAGTTGATGGCGGGCGGGTGGCCCGCCGCGGACATCGCCTGGTCGCTGGGCTGGTCGGCGGCGTTCGTGGCGGTCTTCGGGGCGGTGACGATGCGGCTCTACAACCGCAAGTGAGGCTCACCGCGCCCGGGGCTCCTTCTGCTGGACCGCCCAGCGGTTGCCGTCCGGATCCGCGAAGTACACGAACGAACCCCAGGGCAGGTCCTCGATCTCCCCCACCTCCACGCCGCGCGCGGTGAGTTCGGCGTGCGCGCGTCCGATGTCGTCGACGACGACCTGCATGTTGTCGAGCGAGCCGGGGGCCATCTCCGTGATGCCCCTCCCGAAGGCGATCGAGCACGCCGAGCCGGGCGGGGTCATCTGCACGAAGCGGATCTCCTCGCTGACGGTCACGTCGTGGTCCGCGTGGAAGCCGACCCGCTCGTAGAAGGTCTTGGCCCGGTCGACGTCGGTGACCGGGACGCCGATCAGTTCGAGTTTGATGTCCATGGTGCCCATGGGGGAATCCTCCGCCCGCGAGCCGCCGCCCGCACGGCGGAGGACGCCCGTACGGGCACCGGTTGACCTTCCCCCGCGGGGAAGGCCCAGCATCGGCGGGGCCGGGCGGAAGGCCCGGCCCGGGGAGCGGAAGGGAAGGCGGACGGCCATGACGGACGCGGGGGACGCGGTGGACGCGACGGACGTACGGGTTGCACCGGGCACACCGGGCACGACCCTCACCATCGGGGACTTCGCCCGCGCCACCGGCCTCTCCGCGAAGGCGTTGCGCCGCTACGACGAACTGGGCCTGCTGCGGCCCGCCCGCGTCGACCCGTACAACGGCTACCGCCACTACGCCGCCGCCCAGACCGAACGGGCCCGCCTCATCGCCTGGCTGCGGCGCATCGGCATGCCGCTCGGCGAGATCGGCCGGGTCTGCGCCCTGTACGAGGGGGACGCGGCGGGCGCGGAAGCCGCCGCCCGCGCGATCCGCGCCTACTGGGTGTCCGTCGAGGCGGACACGGCGGCGCGGCGGGACCTCGCGGACTCCCTGGTCGCCCGAGTGAAGGGAAACCCCACCGGCATGACGACCACGACGACCACGACCACGACGACGGCCACGGACCGCCCCGCGTACGCGCTGACCGGCGCCACGGCCCTCCTCGACCCCGGGCTCGTCCGCGCGACCCAGCAGGACGCGGCCCACGCCTCGGAACGGCTCCTCGCCGTCGCGGACGGGTACGGCCCCGAGGGCGGGCGCGCCGCGCGGGCGGCGATCGGCGCGCTCGCCGCCGTGACGGCCCCGGCGCGGGCCGGCGGCGGGCTCGACGCCCTGGAGGACGGCATGCGCGCCGCCGCCGGCGCACTCGCGGGCCTCGACGGCTCCGGTACGACGCTCACCGCCGCGCTGCTCGCCGGCGGCCGGCTGGCGCTGCTCCACGTCGGGGACTCGCGGGCCTATCTGCTGCGGGACGGCCGGACACGGCAGCTGACCAGGGACGACACCGTCGTCCAGGAACTCGTCGACGCGGGCGGGCTCGACCCGGAGGAGGCGGCGGCGCGGCCGGACCGCGCGCTGCTCCTGAAGGCGCTCGACGGCGGGGGCGCGGTGCCGGTGCCGTCGCTCGCCGTCCACGAGGTGCGTCCCGGGGACCGGCTCCTCCTCTGCACGGACGGCCTCTCCGCGCTCGTCCCCCCGGCGGACCTCGCCCGCGCGCTCGCCGCCGCGCCGACGCCCGGGGCTGCCGCCGAAGCCCTCCGCGCCCTCGCCCACGCCCTGGGCGCCCCCGACAACCTCTCCCTCACCACCGCCGAAGTGACCCCCGTCTGACCGCCCCGGGCTGCGCCCGCCGGCCCTGTGGGCAGGCGTCCCGCAGGGCGGGACGGGTGGGCACGGGGACGGCGCCCTCTGCCGCGCCCAGGCTTACGCGCCTGGACCCGCACCCCGTGCACGAGGCACTTGGGGTGCGGGTCCAGGCCCGGAAGCGGAGGCACCCGCGAGGGGTGCCGTTCCGTCGTGCCCACCCGTTCCGCCCCGGCGCAACGACTGCCCACGACGGAACGGCGGCGCCCGCGACGAAACGGCGGCGGCCCCGCAGGGGCGGGAGGGCCTACTCCGTGGGTTCGCCGCGGACGACGACGACCGGGCAGGGGGCGTGCTGGGTGACGTTGGAGGAGACGGATCCGAGGACGGCGGCCTTGAAGCCGCTGTAGCCGCGGTCGCCGACGACCAGCAGCTCCGCCCCCTTCGCCTGGTCGACGAGCGCCTGCGCCGCGTTGCCGCCGACGACCGTCCGGGTGGCGGCGGCGGCCTGTTCGGGGGTGAGGGCCTGTTCGAGGGACTGGTCGAGGATCTGCCGGGCGAGCCGCTCGGGGTCGAATTCGAGCGGTACGCCGGGCATGAGCGTCGCCCAGGACGCCGGGTACTCCCAGCTGATCACCGCGTGGAGCTCGTCCCCGGTGAGGGCGGCCTGGCCGGCCGCCCACTTCAGCGCCTTCAGGGACGGTTCCGAGCCGTCCACGCCCACCACGATCCTGCCGCCGGCCATCGCCGATCTCCGTCCGTCGTCGGGAAAACTCGAACTTCTCCCGCCAACCTAACAAATCGGTCAATCCAGTCGGAGGTCGGCCAACTGCTTCTCGAAGGGGACGATCTCCTCGTCCTCCTCGGCCCGGCCGGACCCCGCCGCGACGAGCGCCGCGAACTCCTCGCCCGCCCGGGTGATCCGGGCCGGCAGCCCCTCGGTGTACTCGTCGCCGCCGCTGCCCCAGTCCTCCGAGGCCGCGTAGACGGCGGTCGGGGAGACGAGGGCCCGCAGGTAGGCGAAGAGCGGGCGGAGGGCGTGGTCGAGGACGAGGGAGTGGCGGGCGGTGCCGCCGGTCGCGCCGAGGAGGACCGGCGTACGGGTGAGGGCCGCCGGGTCGATCAGGTCGAAGAAGGACTTGAACAGGCCGCTGTAGGAGGCGGTGAAGACGGGGGTCACCGCGATGACGCCGTCCGCGCCGGTCACCCGGTCGATCGTGTCCTGGAGCCGCTCGGAGGGGAAGCCGGTGACGAAGTTGTTCGCGATGTCGACGGCGAGGTCGCGCAGTTCGACGACCTCGACGTCGACGGCGTACTCCTGCTCGGCCAGCTTGTACCGGGTCGCCTGGAGCAGCCGGTCGGCGAGCAGCCGGGTGGAGGAGGGGCTGCTGAGTCCGGCCGAGACGGCGACCAGCTTCAACGTGCGCACGGTCATGCCTCCTTGGTGGCGGTGACGGCGGGGTGGAGGGGGGCGGTGGCGGGGACGCCGGCCGGGCGCAGGTTCTCGAACTCCTTGCGGAGGACGGGGACGACCTCCTCGCCGAGGATGTCGAGCTGTTCCAGGACGGTCTTGAGCGGCAGCCCGGCGTGGTCGACGAGGAAGAGCTGGCGCTGGTAGTCGCCGACGTAGTCGCGGAAGGACAGGGTGCGCTCGATGACCTCCTGCGGGGAGCCGACGGTCAGCGGGGTCTGGCTGCTGAACTCCTCCAGGGAGGGGCCGTGGCCGTAGACCGGCGCGTTGTCGAAGTACGGGCGGAACTCCCGTACCGCGTCCTGCGAGTTCTTCCGCATGAAGACCTGGCCGCCGAGGCCGACGATGGCCTGCTCCTCGGTGCCGTGGCCGTAGTGCGCGTACCGCTGGCGGTACAGCCGGACCATCTTCTCGGTGTGCTGCTTGGGCCAGAAGATGTGGTTGGCGAAGAAGCCGTCGCCGTAGTACGCGGCCTGCTCGGCGATCTCCGGGGAGCGGATGGAGCCGTGCCAGACGAACGGCGGGACGCCGTCGAGCGGGCGCGGGGTGGACGTGAAGCCCTGGAGCGCGCTGCGGAACTTGCCCTCCCAGTCGACCACGTCCTCCCTCCACAGCTTGTGGAGGAGCGCGTAGTGCTCGATGGCGAGCGGGATGCCCTGGCGGATGTCCTGTCCGAACCACGGGTAGACCGGGCCGGTGTTGCCGCGGCCCATCATCAGGTCCACGCGGCCGTCGGCGAGGTGCTGGAGGGTGGCGTAGTCCTCGGCGATCTTCACCGGGTCGTTGGTGGTGATGAGGGTCGTGGACGTGGAGAGGATCAGGTTCTCCGTGCGGGCCGCGATGTGCCCGAGGAGGGTGGTGGGGGAGGACGGGACGAACGGCGGGTTGTGGTGCTCGCCGGTCGCGAAGACGTCCAGCCCGACCTCCTCCGCCTTGAGCGCGATGGCGACCGTGTTCTTGATGCGCTCGTGCTCGCTGGGGGTGCGGCCGGTGGTGGGGTCGGTCGTCACGTCGCCGACGGTGAAGATCCCGAACTGCATCGTGGTCACCTCTCGCGTTCCTCGCTGGTGGTTGAATCTTAAACCATCACGTCCAACGGTGCCACCCGCCCCCGTATTCCGGGCCCCCGCCCGGCCCCCGCGCCCGGCGCTCCGCGCCCGCATTCCGCGCCTCCGCCACCCGGCGTCCCGCGCCCGCCCGCCCCGTACCCTGGACGCCATGACCGAGAAGACGCACGACAACGAGAGCTGGAAGGAGCGGGGCGTGATGCTCCGCGTCTTCGTGTACGTCTTCGCCACCCACGCCTTCGCCGGCTTCGTCTGGCTCCTCTTCTACGTGGGGCAGAACGCCCAGAAGTGAACGGGACCCGCGCGGCCACGTGAGGGCCGCCACGTGCCGCCCACCTGCGGCCCTCACGTAGAGTCCCGGACGTGAACGGTGAGATAGCGGTGGTGTCGGTCGTCGGGATCGGCGCGGACGGCTGGGACGGACTCCCCGAGGGCTCCCGCCGGGTCCTGCGCGAGGCCGAGGTGCTGATCGGCGGCCCCCGCCAGCTCGCCCTGCTGCCCGCCGCCGACTGCCCCGGCGAGCGGATCCCCTGGCCGTCGCCGCTCCGCCCCGCCGTCCCCGGCCTCCTCGCCGCCCACGCCGGCCGCAGGACCGCCGTCCTCGCCAGCGGGGACCCCTCCTTCCACGGCATCGCCCGCACCCTCGCCGAGACCGCCGGGGACGTCGCCCTCGACGTCCGCCCGCACCCGTCCTCCGTCTCGTACGCCTGTGCCCGCCTCGGCTGGCCCCTGGAGGCCGTCGAGACCGTCTCGCTCGTCGCCCGGCCCCCCGCCGCGCTCTCCGCCGCCCTCCACGACGGCCGCCGCCTCCTCGTCCTCAGCGAGGGCGCGGGCACGGCCGCGGGCGTCGCGGAACTGCTGCGCCGGACGGGCTGGGGCGGCACCCGGATCCGGGTCCTCGAACAGCTCGGCGGCCCCGCCGAACGGCTCCTCGACGGCACCGCCGCCGACTGGCCCCACGAGCGCACCGACCCCCTCAACGTCCTCGCCCTCGACTGCGTCCGCGACCCCGGCGCGCTCCGGCTCGGCGCCGGGCCCGGCCTCCCCGACGAGGCGTACGAGCACGACGGCCAGCTCACCAAGCGGTACGTCCGCGCCGCCACGCTCGCCGCGCTCGCCCCCGCCCCCGGCGAGCTCCTCTGGGACGTCGGCGGCGGCTCCGGCTCCATCGGGATCGAGTGGATGCGGACGCACCGCTCCTGCCGGGCGGTCGCGGTCGAGAAGTCCCCCGAACGGGCCGCCCGCATCACCCGCAACGCCGAGGCCCTCGGCGTGCCCGGCCTGCGGGTCGTCCGGGCCGCCGCCCCCGCCGGGCTGGCCGGCCTGGAGACCCCCGACGCCGTCTTCATCGGCGGCGGCCTCACCGCCCCCGGCCTGCTCGACGCCTGCTGGGACGCGCTGCCGCCCGGCGGCCGGCTCGTCGCCAACACGGTGACGCTCGAATCCGAGGCGCTGCTCGCCGACCGGTACCGCCGCCACGGCGGCGAACTGGTCCGGCTCGCGGTCTCCGCCGCCGTGCCCGTCGGCGGCTTCACCGGCTGGCGGACGGCGATGCCCGTCACGCAGTGGTCCGCAACGAAGGGTTCTTCCGACTCATGACCGTCCACTTCATCGGCGCGGGCCCCGGCGCCGCCGACCTCATCACCCTGCGCGGCGCCCGCACCCTCGCGGCCTGCGGCGTCTGCCTCTACGCCGGCTCCCTCGTCCCCCGCGAGCTCCTCGCCGAGTGCCCGCCGGACGCGAAGCTCGTCGACACCGCGAAGATGCACCTCGACGAGATCGTCGCGGAGATCGCCGCCGCCCACGAGGCCGGCCAGGACGTGGCCCGCCTCCACTCCGGCGACCCGTCCGTCTTCTCCGCCATGGCCGAGCAGATGCGCCGGCTCGACGCGCTCGGCATCCCGTACGAGGTCGTGCCCGGCGTCCCGGCCTTCGCCGCCGCCGCGGCCGCCCTCAAGCGCGAGCTGACCGTCCCCACGGTCGGCCAGACCGTCATCCTCACCCGCATCGCCCAGCAGGCCACCCCCATGCCGGAGGGCGAGGACCTCGCCACCCTCGGCCGCAGCGGCGCCCTGCTCGTCCTCCACCTCGGCGCCCGCTACGCCGACCGGATCGTCTCCGAACTGGTCCCCCACTACGGCGAGGACTGCCCCGCCGCCGTCGTCGCCATGGCCAGCCGCCCCGACGAGGTCGTCCTGCGCGGCACCCTCGCCGACATCGCGGGCCAGGTGAAGGAGGCCGGCATCACCAAGACCGCCGTCATCGTCGTCGGCCGCACGCTCGCCGCCTCCGAGTTCCGCGACAGCCACCTCTACGACCCGGCCCGCGACCGCCACACCTGCTGAGCCGCGCCGGATCCGGGGCCCGCCGCACCCGCCGACGACCCGGCCCGCGACCCCGCGCCTCAGGGCGCGGGGTCGCGGGCCGTGGTGCGTGATGCGTGACTCAGGCGTTCGGCCGCTTGCCGTGGTTCGCCTTCTTCTTCTTGCGGGCCCGCTTCTTGTTGCCGCGCTTGGCCATGGGACTCCCTCTCTCACGGGGGTGATGTCCCGGTAAGCGTAGGTTCGCGCACGGGGGCCCGCATCCGGGTGCCGCCCGCATGCGCTGCAATGGACCCATGACCGTCTACGACGTCGCCCGGGCACTGCCGGGCATCGAGGAACTGCGCGACCACTCCCGGGGGCTCGCGATGCTGGACGCCGTGCTCAGCCCGCAGTGGGAGGGCCGGTACTACTCCTACGACGCGCACTGGTCCGACACCGAGCAGCTGGCGTCCATGAAGGACGGGGAGGGCGGCGAGTACACGATCGTCCTCTCCCCGGCCGGCGCGTTCGCCCGCGTCTTCGACCACGAGTCGCCGATCAGCCCCTACGGCCCGCTCGCCGGCGGGGAGACCTGGCCCGGCGTCCTCGACGGCGTCCCGGACGCCTTCCGGGCCTACCTGACCGAGCCCGCCTTCCTCGACGAGGACGACGTCCACGTCACCACCGCCTGCCTGTGGCGCGAGACCGGCGACACCGCCTGGCGCACCGGACCCGTGGACCTCACCGAACTGACGGACCACGAGGACCCGGACGGCGCCGCCCGCTTCCTCGCCCTGCTCACCGACCGCACCCCCGAGGCGTATGCGCGGTGGGCGTCCGCCTATTACGAGACGGCCGTCGACCTCGACGCCGTCCGCCACGTGCTCGCCCTGCGCCCGCTCACCCAGGAGGTCGTCACCGCCCTCCACCCGGGACTGGACCTGGCCGACCTCGCCGAGGACCGCGCGGAGATCGGCTACCCGTGACCGGCGTGGCCGATGTGCCCGCGGGGACGGGCGGGTGCGGGGATAATCGGGGGCATGGCACATGAGACGGCGACCGTCTCCGAGGTACGGCGCGAACGGTACGCACGACGGCTCCCCACCGACCTGTCCGCCCTCCGGGGCCCCGACCGGGGACGGGTCCGGCTTCCCCTGCACCTGGCCTGGTCCGGGCTGACGGAGTACGACCTCGACCGGCCCCGGCTGCGGATGAGCTGCTACCGCACCGTCCTCGCCGAGGGCGGCCACGACGACCTCGTCCGGTACCTCGACCGGGACCTCCTCGTCGAGCTGTGGCCCGTGCTGCGCACCCTCGTCAGCAAGGACCTCCGCGCCGTCTGGGAGGACGCCTTCCGCGAACTGGCGCCGATGGCGACGGCGGCCGGGCGCCCCGGGTGAACCTCACCGGCCTCCACCGCCGCCTCCTCGACGACGTCCTCGCGGCGGGCACCGAGTACCCGCTCGTCCTCACCGGCGGCTACGCCGTCCAGGCGCACGGCCTGGTCGACCGCCTCAGCCAGGACCTCGACGTCGCCACCGAGAGCCCCCGGCCCATGCCGGAGATCGCCGCCCGGCTGCGGGCCGCGCTGGAGGCGGGCGGCTGGCTGGTGCGGACGCTGGAGACCGACCCGCTCTCCGCCCGCCTGATCGTCACCGACCCGGACAGCGGCGAGGCGTGCGAGGTGGACGTCCTCAAGGAAGTCCTCTGCGGCCCTCCCGAACAGCGCGAGTTCGGCCTCCTCCTCTCCCTGCGCGACGTCGTCGGTACGAAGGTCCGCGCCCTCGCGGACCGGGGCATGGCCCGCGACCTGATCGACGTCCACGCCGCGGCCGCACGCGGCTGGAGCCCCGAGGAGCTGGAGGAACTGGGCCGCCGGCACGCCCGCGACGGCTTCGACCTCGAAGAACTCCAGGCGAAGCTCGCCGGCGCCGAGTGGATCGACGACGACGAGTTCACCGCACACGGCCTCGACGAGCCCCGCATCCACGACCTGCGCGCCTGGGCCCAGCGCTGGGCCGACGACATCGGCGAACGCCTCCTCGAAGGCACCGACCCCACGGACGACCTCTAGACCTTCCGGCGCTCCGCCCACTCCGGCGCCAGCACCGACATCACCGTCGCGTCCACCCGCTCCCCCTCCCACAGCAGCGCCCCGCGCAGCACGCCCTCCGCCGTGAACCCGGCCTTCTCGTAGGCGCGCCGGGCCCGCGGGTTGAACGCGTACACCTCCAGCCACACCCGGTACAGCCCCAGCCCCTCGAAGGCGTGCCCGACGATCAGCCGCGTCGCCTCCGTCCCCAGCCCCCGCCCGATCCCCTCCGGCGCGAAGCAGATCCGGAACGCGCAGCTCTCGTTCCCCGGATCCCACTCGTTGAGCACCGCCTCCCCCACGACCCGCCCCGTGGCCCGCTCCACCACCGCCAGGTCCAGCCGGTCGTCCCGCTCCCCCCGCGACCCGTACCAGTCCCGCAGCTCCCCCTCGCCGAACCGCCCGTGCGACCCGGTCAGCCGCGCGACCTCCGGATCCGCGAACATCGGCAGCAGCGCGGGCACGTCGTCCTCCGTCACCGGACGGAGCGTGACGAGGTCACCGGTCAGCGTGGGCTTGTACGAGAAATCGGCCATGCCCGGATTCTCGGCGGGGGGCGGGCGGCTGTCGCGGGCTTTTCCCCTCACCGGCCCCGGCGCGTCACGCCTGGTCTTCGGGCCGCTCTCCGGCACCGCCGTCGAT
The DNA here is from genome assembly GCF_014654895.1 of Streptomyces filamentosus. Lineage (GTDB taxonomy): Bacteria > Actinomycetota > Actinomycetes > Streptomycetales > Streptomycetaceae > Streptomyces > Streptomyces filamentosus. Next base: position 2,841,117 of record NZ_BNBE01000001.1, read on the forward strand.
GAGGGTGAGGCCGCTGCCGTTCGCGTACGGGTCGGGGGCGTCGGCCGGGATGTTCCGGACGGCCTGGCCCTGGGCGGCCCCGCCGCCGTTGAAGACGAAGTCGGCACGCAGGCGCCAGTCCCGTCCGTCGGGATAGATGAACCCGTGCTCGGCGAGTTGCTTCAGCGCGCGCGAGACCGAGGACTGGGACATCCCGACCTGCTCGGCGAACCTGGTCTGGCTCTCGACGCGGACAAGGCCGTGGTCCTTGCGGTTCTGCAGGGCGCACATCTTGTGGAACAGCTTGTACGAGGCTCCGCTGAGGTCGGCTTCGGCGAGGGCGTTGTGCGCGTCGTATCCCATCGTGGTGTAGCCACCTCCTCGGAACCAGATGCCGGAGCCCGCGCTGAGCGACGAGTGCACGGTGAGGTCCTGGATCTCGCCCGTGCGGCGGTTCACCGTCTCGATCTTGGTCACTCGTCGGGCCGCACGCACAGGCTACCTCCGTGATGGATCCAGAACCCTCGGCAAGGGGTTGTGCCCCCTCGACATGCGTCAGCCTATTCATATTCGGGTGATGTCAATTTGAAAAGCTCACTTTTTATTCATTTCTGAATAGAAAGCGGGCGGGGCTGCAAGACCGCGACCGTCTTTCCGCAGCTCAGCGAGCCGCCGTGGCCACTCGTCTTAAGGAGGTAAGGGCACCCGCCGTGCGGGCTCCTCCCCGGCCGCTCCGGACGTCTGCCCGCCGCCTCGGGCGGAGGCGCGTGAACAGCAGGGAAGCGTGGCCGGGGCCGGTGGGTGGCTGATGGAGGCACACGTGGCACACGACCGCCCGGCCTCCCCGCCGTCGTGGCGTGCTTTCTTGGGCCGAGGCCGACGGGGGCCGAGGGCGGTGCGGGTGGTTCTTCGGGCGAAGGGAGGTGCCTCGCCGGCCCGACAGGCCCCGGGACCGTCCCGTGCGAGGTCCGCGACGGCGGTCGGCGGTGGCAGCAGCGGCGGTCGGCGATCCCCCCCCCCGTTACCTTCTTCGTGGCTCCGCAATGGGGCTACCGGCCTTCGGGTCCGGCATGACTTCCCCCCCTTGTTGCGGTTGATGATCCGGGGGGTGGTGTCACCGGGCCCGGAGGCATCGACGGACCGCTGATGAGGGGCTTGAGCACCGGCTTCACCCGAGCTGGAAGAGCTCTCCGTAACGTGGATGTGGCAGCTCGGTGCCGTGGCAAGGCCGGACGAAAGCGTGATGGAGGGGCCTGCACGTGATCGACACCGGCGACATCGACGTCTTCCTCGGCCTGGACGTCGGCAAGGGCGAACACCACGCCACCGCCGTCACCCCGGCCGGCAAGAAGGCCTTCGACAAGCGCCTGCCCAACACCGAGCCCAAGCTCCGCGAGCTGTTCGCCAAGCTGAAGGCCAAGCACGGAACGGTGCTGGTCGTGGTCGACCAGCCGGCCTCGATCGGGGCTCTGCCGCTGGCGGTCGCGCGGGACATGGGCTGCCCCGTCGCCTACCTGCCCGGGCTGACGATGCGGCGGATCGCCGACCTCTACCCGGGCGAGGCCAAGACCGATGCGAAGGACGCGTTCATCATCGCGGACGCGGCCCGCGCGATGCCGCACACGCTGCGGGCGATCGACAGCGAGGACGAGACGATCGCCGAGCTGGAGATGATCGTCGGGTTCGACGACGACCTGGCCGGCGAGGCCACGAGGGTCGCGAACCGTCTCCACGGCCTGCTCACGCAGATCCATCCATCGCTGGAACGGGTCCTGGGACCGCGATTGCAGCACCCGGCTGTCCTCACCCTGCTGGAGCGGTTCGGTTCACCGGCCCAGATACGCAAGGCCGGACGGCGCCGGCTGGTGACGCTGCTGCGGCCGAAGGCGCCCAGGATGGCCGAGCGGCTGGTCGAGGACATCTTCGCCGCTCTGGACGAGCAGACCGTTACCGTTCCGGGGACCGAGGCGGCAGCGCTGATCGTCCCGAGCCTGGCCGGGTCCCTGGCCGCCGTCCTTGACCAGCGGAAACTGCTGGCCGCACGGATCGAAGAACTGCTGGAGGCCCACCCTCTTTCGAAGGTCCTGACGTCCATGCCCGGCATCGGCGTCAGGACCGGAGCCCGGATCTTGATCGAGGTCGGCGACGGCAGCACCTTCGCGACCGCCGGCCACCTTGCCGCCTACGCCGGTCTCGCACCCGCGACCCGCAGTTCCGGGTCCTCGATCCGCGGCGAACAGCCCTCCCGAAGAGGGAACAAGCAGCTCAAGAGGGCCTTCTTCCTCTCCGCATTCGCGGCCCTGGCCGACCCGGCATCGCGGGCCTACTACGACAAGAAGATCGCCCAAGGGAAGCACCACACGCAGGCCCTGCTCTGCCTCGCCCGACGGCGGGCAGACGTCCTCTTCGCGATGCTCCGCGACGGCACCTTCTACGAGCCCCGTCCGGTCACGGCAGTCGGCGGAGCCTAGGAGGAGGTCCCGTCTCCGCCCGGAAGGTGGGCAGCCACGTCATAGTTGGCGATCCGTCCCGCCAGTGCCCGCGGACTCACACCATGAGCGTTAACCCGGTCGGGGTCGGCACCAGCTTCCAGCAACAGCCGGATCGCCGCCCCCTCGCCCTGCGAACAGAACACCGCCCGCCACAACGGCGTATTGCCGTGGCCATCCACGGCATCGACCGACGCACCCGCGGCCAGGAGAACCTCGATGACCGATGGCGCCTGGGCCTGAGCCGCAAAATGCAGCGGCGTCCAGCCGGCGGCATCGGCTGCCTCATGGGCGGCGCCCCCGGCCAACAGCACCCTCAGGCCTTCAACGTCCCCGTCGACAGCCGCATAGTGCACTGCCGTCCGCCCCAACCGATCCCGATCCGTCATGCCGCCATCCTGACCCACGACCTTGACCAAAGAGATAGGGGCACCCCCCCGTTACCTTCTTCGTGGCTCCGCAATGGGGCTACCGGCCTTCGGGTCCGGCATGACTTCCCCCCCTTGTTGCGGTTGATGATCCGGGGGGTGGTGTCACCGGGCCCGGAGGCATCGACGGACCGCTGATGAGGGGCTTGAGCACCGGCTTCACCCGAGCTGGAAGAGCTCTCCGTAACGTGGATGTGGCAGCTCGGTGCCGTGGCAAGGCCGGACGAAAGCGTGATGGAGGGGCCTGCACGTGATCGACACCGGCGACATCGACGTCTTCCTCGGCCTGGACGTCGGCAAGGGCGAACACCACGCCACCGCCGTCACCCCGGCCGGCAAGAAGGCCTTCGACAAGCGCCTGCCCAACACCGAGCCCAAGCTCCGCGAGCTGTTCGCCAAGCTGAAGGCCAAGCACGGAACGGTGCTGGTCGTGGTCGACCAGCCGGCCTCGATCGGGGCTCTGCCGCTGGCGGTCGCGCGGGACATGGGCTGCCCCGTCGCCTACCTGCCCGGGCTGACGATGCGGCGGATCGCCGACCTCTACCCGGGCGAGGCCAAGACCGATGCGAAGGACGCGTTCATCATCGCGGACGCGGCCCGCGCGATGCCGCACACGCTGCGGGCGATCGACAGCGAGGACGAGACGATCGCCGAGCTGGAGATGATCGTCGGGTTCGACGACGACCTGGCCGGCGAGGCCACGAGGGTCGCGAACCGTCTCCACGGCCTGCTCACGCAGATCCATCCATCGCTGGAACGGGTCCTGGGACCGCGATTGCAGCACCCGGCTGTCCTCACCCTGCTGGAGCGGTTCGGTTCACCGGCCCAGATACGCAAGGCCGGACGGCGCCGGCTGGTGACGCTGCTGCGGCCGAAGGCGCCCAGGATGGCCGAGCGGCTGGTCGAGGACATCTTCGCCGCTCTGGACGAGCAGACCGTTACCGTTCCGGGGACCGAGGCGGCAGCGCTGATCGTCCCGAGCCTGGCCGGGTCCCTGGCCGCCGTCCTTGACCAGCGGAAACTGCTGGCCGCACGGATCGAAGAACTGCTGGAGGCCCACCCTCTTTCGAAGGTCCTGACGTCCATGCCCGGCATCGGCGTCAGGACCGGAGCCCGGATCTTGATCGAGGTCGGCGACGGCAGCACCTTCGCGACCGCCGGCCACCTTGCCGCCTACGCCGGTCTCGCACCCGCGACCCGCAGTTCCGGGTCCTCGATCCGCGGCGAACAGCCCTCCCGAAGAGGGAACAAGCAGCTCAAGAGGGCCTTCTTCCTCTCCGCATTCGCGGCCCTGGCCGACCCGGCATCGCGGGCCTACTACGACAAGAAGATCGCCCAAGGGAAGCACCACACGCAGGCCCTGCTCTGCCTCGCCCGACGGCGGGCAGACGTCCTCTTCGCGATGCTCCGCGACGGCACCTTCTACGAGCCCCGTCCGGTCACGGCAGTCGGCGGAGCCTAGGAGGAGGTCCCGTCTCCGCCCGGAAGGTGGGCAGCCACGTCATAGTTGGCGATCCGTCCCGCCAGTGCCCGCGGACTCACACCATGAGCGTTAACCCGGTCGGGGTCGGCACCAGCTTCCAGCAACAGCCGGATCGCCGCCCCCTCGCCCTGCGAACAGAACACCGCCCGCCACAACGGCGTATTGCCGTGGCCATCCACGGCATCGACCGACGCACCCGCGGCCAGGAGAACCTCGATGACCGATGGCGCCTGGGCCTGAGCCGCAAAATGCAGCGGCGTCCAGCCGGCGGCATCGGCTGCCTCATGGGCGGCGCCCCCGGCCAACAGCACCCTCAGGCCTTCAACGTCCCCGTCGACAGCCGCATAGTGCACTGCCGTCCGCCCCAACCGATCCCGATCCGTCATGCCGCCATCCTGACCCACGACCTTGACCAAAGAGATAGGGGCACCCCCCCCCCGGCGGCGTCGCGGCGGAACACCCGCCGGGGCCGGGGGACGCGCAGGAAGAGGGCTCAGTCGTCCAGCGGTTCGGCGAGGTGCGCGGCGGCGATGGCGTCGATGCGGCGCGCGAGGTCGAAGTCGGCCTCGGTCAGCCGGTGGCCCGCGTCATGGGTGGTGATCCCGAACCGGACACGTCCCCACCGCAGGTCGATGTCGGCGTGGTGGCCGACGAGCCGCTCGACGTCGGCCACATGCACGATCATGGCGACCCCGCCGTGGTACCGGATGCCGAAGCTCCGGGTGATCTCGTCGCCCTCCCGCCGCCAGCCCGGCACGCTCGCGAGCGCGGCCGCGATCCCGTCCTCCGACAGCGGCGCCTTCTCGTCCGACACGTCAGTTCCCCTCCCTCACCGGTGCCAGGGCCTCCCGCAGGTCCCGGCCCACCGGCGCATCGTGCCACGGTCGCATCACCCGCTCCAGGGCGGACAACTCGCTGCGCATCCTTGCCGATCCGGTTTCGACCGCGACGACCGCCACCTCCCGCGCGATCTCCACGGCCTGCTCCGGCTGCCGCGCGGTCGCGGCGGCGGTGGCGTGCCGGGCCATGTACACGCCCCGGTCCCGACGCGCGCTCGCGGGGACCACCGCCAGCACCTGCTCCCACAGGCCGCTCGCCTCCTCGCCGAGTCCGATCCGGCCGTAGCACGTGGCCCGCTGCACCTCCAGATAACCGGGCGTCCGCCTGCACGCGTTCCCCCACGGAAGGTCGTCGTCGACCCGGGGCAGCAGCCTTCCCGCCGCGTCGATGAGCCGGTCCACCTCGGCCCGGCCCGCGTGGTGGAGAAGACTCGCTCCGTGGGCCTGCTGCTGCAGGGCCATGATCCGGATCTTCGGCACCACCCGGTCGTCGGCGAGGGCTGCCTCGCACAGGTCGACGACACCGGCGCCGTCGCCGAGGTCGGTCCTCACCTGCGCCGAGTTGACCATGGCGTAGCCGACGAGGTGCGGATCGCGGGCGCGGAGTGCCGCCTCCTGCGTCACGCCGCGCCAGAACGCGGCTGCGGCGAGGTCGCCGGCGTCCTGGTAGAGCCAGCCGACCAGCGCGGCGTAGGCGGCGCCGACACGGAGCAGACCCCGCCGGGTCTCACCGGTCGCCGACCGGGTCAGCTTGTCGATGAGCCGGTACTGCGGGCCCAGCGTGCCGATGAGATCGTGGGGGCCGAGGAGCATGTCGGCCCGGTAGTGCCCCTCCAACTGGGCCTGGAAATAGTCGATGAGCGCGGGGTCGACCTGCTGCGGGGAGAAGGGGCCGGGCGCGAGCGCGGGAGCGGTGACCGACAGGAACCCGTCGTCCGGGACGACGGCCTGCTCCTGGTGCCCGGGCCGGATCCAGCCCGGTGGCGGGGTGAATCCGAGCTGTTCCGGCCAGCGCCCGAGGACGTCGTGGAGGACGAGCGCGGTCTCTTCCGAAGGCCAGCCGGGGCGGGCCCCCTCCCACCTCCGCCAGGTCCGTGGGCTGACGTTGAAGTGGCGGTCGTCGAGGAACTGCCGGCCCCGCTCGGTGAGCTGGGCGGCGGCCGTCTCCGCGGACCGCCAGCCGACCCGCAGCCTCGCGGCGCGGAGGGCGTCATTGCGGCTCATGCCGCCAGTGTGGGGTGACATCGCGGTCCTTCGGACGTATGGCCGCGACCTGGCCGTGCATGGCCGCTCGACGGCCTATCGGTGCGGATGGACGCCCGCCCATCATCGTCCCGTGGTCACCGGGGTGTACGGCGAAGTGCGGAAAGCCCCCTGAAGGAGGGCGGCGAGGATGAGCACGACGGATCCGGCAGACGTACGACTGCCCCGATTCGGCACCTTGACGCAACGTCAGCAACGAGGGCAGGACTGCGTGTGGTGCGGCGTCACCCTCGTCGCCGGTCACGTCGTCGACCTCGGCCCGCGCCGCTACCGACGAGCCGACTGGCTGACCCAGTGGTTTCCCCGCGCGTGCCGGAAGCACCCCGCAGGAGAAGCGCGATGACCGGCGTCCTGGTACCGGAGTGCCGGTTCGGCGTCCACGGGGCCTGCCGGACGGCCGGGGTGGTCGTCGAGGGCATCGTCATCGTCCGTGCCCGCCGCTGTGACTGCTCCTGCCACGAGAACGAGAAGCCGAGGAAGAACGATGAAGGTGTGCCGACGTTGCGGACTGCCGATCAGCGGCGAAGCTGACGAGACGATCCCCTTCTCCACGAGCGGAGCCCGCCCCACCGTCCACCACCACAAGACGCTTGCCGAGTGCCGGTCCGCCCAGGACGACGCCGGAAAACCCCCCGAGCGCACGCGTCGGCCGGCATGAGCCGGCTCTTCCCTCGCCGTACGGAAGAGCCGGGTCCACCGAGAGGGGGCTACGGCCCCTTCGGGGCCGATCTGCCGACGATGGTGCCCGCGCGGTCGATGGCGAGGACGTCGACGGTGACGGGGGCGCCGCGGAGGACGGCGAGGGCTTCGTCGCGGGCCCGGGTGGCGACGGCGTCGCCGAGGGGGACGGAGGCGGCCTCGCAGAGGCGGAGGGCGGCGAGGCCGGTGTTGGCGGTCTCGATCTCGGCGGCGAGGGAGGTCGTCGCGCCCGTCTCGCGGGCCAGGGCGGCGAGGAAGGGCTTGTCGACCTGGGAGCGGGCGGAGTGGAGGTCGAGGTGGCCGGCGGCGAGTTTGGACAGCTTGGCGAAGCCGCCGCAGATCGTGAGGCGGTCGACGGGGTGGCGGCGGAGGTACTTGAGGACGGCGCCGGCGAAGTCGCCCATGTCGAGGAGGGCGATCTCCGGGAGGTCGTACACGCCGGTCACCGTGCGCTCGGAGGTGGAGCCGGTGCAGCCGGCGACGTGGGTGAGGCCGCCCGCGCGGGCCACGTCGACGCCGCGGCGGATGGAGTCGATCCAGGCCGAGCAGGAGTAGGGGACGACGATCCCGGTCGTGCCGAGGACGGACAGGCCGCCGAGGATGCCGATGCGGGGGTTCCAGGTGGAGCGGGCGATCTCGGCGCCGTGGTCGATGGAGAGGGTGATCTCGACGTCGCCGGGGGCGCCGTGCTCCGCCGCCACCCGCGCCACGTGCTCGCGCATCAGCTGCCGGGGGACCGGGTTGACCGCCGGTTCGCCGACCTCCAGGGGGAGGCCGGGGAGGGTGACCGTGCCGACGCCCTCGCCCGCGCGGAAGACGACGCCGGAGCCGGGCGGGAGGAGCCGCACGGTCGAGCGGATCACCGCGCCGTGGGTGACGTCCGGGTCGTCGCCGGCGTCCTTCGTCACCGCCGCCATGGCCGCGTCGGGGGTCAGCGACTCGGCCGTCAGGGCGAAGGACGGGGTCTGGCCCTTGGGCAGGGTGATGGTCACCGGGTCGGGGAAGCCGCCGGTGAGCAGGGCCGTGTACGCGGCGGTCGTGGCGGCCGTCGCGCAGGCGCCGGTCGTCCAGCCGGGCCGCAGGCCGGTGTGCTTGAGTTGGGCCTCGCGCCCGCCGCCGGTACTCACGAAGGGGCTCCTATGCACGTACTCATTCTCGGGGGGACGACCGAGGCCCGCGTCCTGGCCGGGCTGCTGCACCCCGGCGCCCGGGTGACGAGTTCCCTCGCGGGGCGGGTGGCGGCGCCCCGCCTGCCGGCCGGGGAGGTGCGGATCGGTGGCTTCGGCGGGCCGGACGGGCTCGCGGCGTGGGTGCGGGAGCACGCCGTGGACGCGGTCATCGACGCCACCCATCCCTTCGCCGAGCGGATCAGCTTCAACGCGGCCCGGGCGGCCGCCTCCGCCCATGTTCCCCTGCTGGCCCTGCGCCGTCCCGGGTGGGTGGCGGGGGAGGGCGACGACTGGCGGGACGCGGGCTCCCTGGCCGAGGCCGCCGCCGCCCTCGACGGGCTCGGCGACCGCGTCTTCCTCACCACCGGCCGGATGGGGCTCGCGGCCTTCGCGGACCGCCCGGAGTGGTTCCTCGTGCGGTCGGTGGACGCGCCCGAGGCCCCGATGCCGGCCCGGACCGAAGTGCTGCTCGACCGGGGGCCGTTCACCCTCGAAGGGGAGCGGGAGCTGATCGCCCGCCACCGGATCGACGTGCTCGTGACGAAGGACTCCGGCGCCGCCGCCACCGCCCCCAAGCTCACCGCCGCCCGCGAGGCCGGCATCCCGGTCGTCGTCGTCCGGAGGCCGCCGGTGCCGGAGGGCGTGCCGGCGGTCGCCTCCCCGGAGGAGGCGGCCGCCTGGGCCCTGCGTGTTTGATGCGTGACCGCGTCAGACGAGGGCGGGCCGTACGGCGGACAGGACACGGGTGGCGACGACGGTGCCGTCCGCCCGCAGCGCCTGGAAGGTGTAGAAGTACGTCCCTCCGGGCAGCGCCGTCGTGTCCGTGTGGCGGGTGCCCGTGGTGGGAAGCAGCCCGGCGTGAAGCGGTTCGTACGTGCTCGTGGCCGCGTTCCAGCGGCTCATCCGGTAACCGGTGATCTCCGCGCACGCTGCGGCGGTGAAGCACGACCAGGAGAGGGAGGGCGCGCCGGTGGTGATGTCCGACCAGCCCATTCCGCCCGAGAGGTTCCAGTCGTCGACGACGTCGACGGACGGCCGGACGTCGAGCTCCTGGGCGGTGACCTTCGCGATGTCGGGTCCGTCCAAGGACAGCTGGTTGCGCGAGGTGTCCCACGCGGCCACGGCGTAGACGACGGTCTCCCCGTCGGGGACGCCGGGGCAGACCATGGCCAGGGGATCGGCGGAGCCTTCCCGGCACGTGGACCAGGCGACGGTGCCGTTCTCGCCGGTGACGCCCTGCCATCCCGAGTAGCCGGCGATGTCGTCGTCGGCCGGCGGCTTCCACGTCAGCAGCGCTCCGTCGGCGCGCGGGGTGGCCCGCAGGTCGACGACGGGCCCGGGAGCCACGCGGTCGCCGCTGCGGACGGTGAACGGGGCGGACCGGAGCGACTCGTTGCCCGTGCTGTCGACCGCGGTGACGACGTACGTGTAGTAGCGGCCTTGATCCATGTCGCGGTCCGTGCACCGGCCACCCGATGCCGTGTACGACCTGTCGGCGCAGGCGAGGCGGGTGAGGGCCGCCGGGTCGAGCACGGTTCCGGGCGAGCGGTAGACGCGGAAGGAACCGGGGTCGGAGCTGGAGACGTCGTGGACGTCCGAGTAGGTCCAGTAGACGATGTTCTCGCCGGGGTAGGCGTGGACGGTCAGGCCGGTCGGAGGGGGAGGCGGCGTCCTGTCGATGCGGTCGCCGTTGGCGGTCGCCGAGTACGCCGACGGGTTGTCGGCCGCGTCGTAGGCGCGGACGCGGTAGTAGCGGTTGACCCCCGGGGCGCTCGACAGGTCGACGTGTGACGGTGCGGAGACCTCTGCGAGCACGGTGTACGGGCCTGACGCCTGGTCCGCCGCCTGTACTTCGTAGCGGACGGCGGAGGCCGGCACCCGCCAGCTGAGCGCGTTGGTGCCGGCGGAGGTGTCGACGACGAGGCCGGTCGGGGCGGCGGGGCCGGTCCGGTCGACGGACGTGATGCGCTGGTCAGCGCTGCCGGCCGATTCGTTGCCCGCCTTGTCGCGTGCCCGCACCTCGTAGACGTACGATTGGCCCGTGGGCGGCGGCTGGTCGGTGTACGTCCTGCCGGTCACGGGGGCCGTTCCGCTGATGCGGGTCCAGGCGGTCGCCGTGCTCGGCCGCCGGTACACGTGGTAGCCGGCGAGGTCCATCTCCTTGTTCGCCGGCCAACTCAGGTAGGTCCTCGCGGAGTCGGCCCAGTCGTACCAGGCGTTCGGAGCCCCGGGCGCGAGCGGACGCGTCTTGTCGACCGTCGCCGAAGTGACGGGAGCGTAGGAGACCTTGACGTTCGCCGCGCCCGTCCAGGTCGCGTAGTGGACGACGATCGTGTGGCGGCCCGACGGGACGGTGAGGTTGACCGTCTTCTTCTGGGTGACGGAGACGTTCTTCCAGAGGTCGATCTTGCGGATGCCGTCGAGGCTGACGCGGATGCCGTCCTGGGCCTCGGCGGTGAAGGTGAAGGGGCCGCCGGAGCCGAAGTCGCGGGTGAGGGTCCAGCGGACGGAGAAGTTGTCCTTGGGGAGGGTGACGCCGGCCGGGTCGCCGTAGCCGTAGTTCTCCGCGATGGCGGAGTCGCAGGTCGTCAGCTTGGGCGTGCCGGTGAGCGTGGTGTTGGCGTAGTACTCCGCCTTCCACTGGGGAGAGGCACAGGTGACGGCCGCGGCGGCCGGCGTGGCGGCCGACAGGAGACCGGAGGCGACGAGGGCGGCCGTGACGGCCAGCGCGCCCGGTCGGGGACGAGTGATCACGAAGGAGGGCCCTTTCCGGACCTGCGGGAAGCACGGGTATCGCCTGTGTGACTCACGGGGGCGGGGGAGGGTTGCCCCCGCCCCCGCCCCGGATCTCAGCCGTACCGCCGCGGCGTCCACGCGATCGTGCGCCCGTCGCCCCGCTCGACCGCACGGGTCTGGGAGGAGCCGACGAGGAGGAGGGTGCGCATGTCGACCTCGGAGGGTTCCAGGGTCTTCAGGGTCACCACGCGGACGGACTGCTCGGGGCCGCCGACGTCGCGGGCGACGACGACGGGGGTGTCGGGGGAGCGGACCTCCAGGAGGAGGTCGCGGGCGGCGGCCACCTGGTGGGTGCGGGACCTGGAGCCCGGGTTGTAGAGGGCGAGGACGAGGTCGGCCTCGGCGGCGGCGCGGAGCCGGGCGGCGATGACGTCCCAGGGCTTGAGCCGGTCGGAGAGGGAGATGGTGGCGTAGTCGTGGCCGAGGGGGGCGCCCGCGGCGGCGGCGGCCGCGTTGGCGGCGGTCACCCCGGGGAGGACCCGTACGGGGACGTCCGCGTACTCCGGCTCGCAGGCGACCTCCAGGACGGCGGTGGCCATGGCGAAGACGCCGGGGTCGCCGCCGGAGACGACGGCGACCTTGTGGCCGCGGCGGGCCAGGTCGAGGGCGAACTCGGCGCGCTCCGACTCGACCTTGTTGTCGGAGCCGTGCCGGACCTGGCCGGGGCGCAGGACGGGGACGCGGTCGAGGTAGGTGGTGTAGCCGACGAGGACGTCGGCGTTGACGAGCGCGCCGCGCGACTCGGGGGTCAGCCAGGGCGCGCCGGCGGGGCCGGTGCCGACGACGGTGACCTCGCCCGTCTCCCGTACGGGGTTCTCCCGGTCGATGCGGGAGGGCAGCACGGCGACGGAGAAGTACGGGACGGTCGACGGGTCGACGTCCGCCAGCCGCTCCGTCCGCTCGCCCGCCATGAACGCCCGCTCCACGTAGCGGGCGTCGTCGAGGCGTCCGGCCCGTTCCAGGGCGCGCCGCACGGCGGGGAAGGTGCGGCCGAGCTTCATGACGACCGCCGAGTCGGTGCCGGCGAGGCGGGCCGTCAGCTCGTCCTCGGGGAGGGTGCCGGGGACGATCGTCAGGACCTCCTCGGCCTCGCACAGCGGCTCGCCGAGCCGGGCGGCGGCGGCGCTGACGGAGGTGACGCCGGGGATGACGGTGGTGTCGTAGCGGTCGGCGAGCCGCTTGTGCATGTGCTGGTAGGAGCCGTAGAAGAGCGGGTCGCCCTCGGCGAGGACGGCGACCGTGCGGCCCGCGTCGAGGTGGGCGGCGAGCCGGGCCGCGGCCTCCTCGTAGAAGTCGTCGAGGGCGCCCCGGTAGCCGCCGGGGTGGTCGGTGGTCTCCACCGTGAGCGGGTACATCAGCCGCTCCTCGATGTGGTCCTCGCGCAGGTGCCCGGCGGCGATGGAGCGGGCTATCGAACGGCCGTGGCGGGCCGAGTGGTAGGCGATCACGTCGGCCTCGGCGATCGCCCGCACGGCGGCGAGGGTGAGGAGCTCCGGGTCGCCGGGGCCGAGCCCGACGCCGTACAGCTTGCCGGTCACGGTGCTCATGCCTGGATCTCCGGTTCGTGCGCGAGGGCGTTGAGGGCGGCGGCGGTGATGGCGCTGCCGCCGCGCCGGCCGCGGACCACGAGGTATTCGAGGCCCAGGTCGTTGGCGGCGAGGGCGTCCTTGGACTCGGCGGCGCCGATGAAGCCGACGGGGATGCCGAGGACGGCGGCGGGCTTCGGCGCGCCCTTCGCGATCATCTCCAGGAGGTGGAAGAGGGCGGTGGGGGCGTTGCCGATGGCGACGACGGAGCCTTCGAGGCGGTCGCGCCACAGTTCGAGGGCGGCGGCGGAGCGGGTGGTGCCCAGCTCGGCGGCGAGCGCGGGCACGGCCGGGTCGGACAGCGCGCACAGCACCTCGTTGTCGGCGGGCAGCCGCTTGCGGGTGACGCCGGAGGCGACCATCTGCGCGTCGCAGAGGATGGGGGCGCCGGCCCGGAGGGCGGCGCGGGCGTCCGCGACGACCCCGGGGGAGTACGCGATGTCCCGGACGAGGTCGGTCATGCCGCAGGCGTGGATCATGCGGACGGCGACCGTGGCGACGTCGGCGGGCAGGGCGCCGAGGTCGGCCTCGGCGCGGATCGTGGCGAAGGAGCGGCGGTAGATCTCGGCGCCGTCCTTCTCGTACTCGTACATCCTCAGCTCTCCATCGGTGTCGTGCGGGCCGCCGCGACGGCCTCGGCCAGGGCGGTGCGGGGGACGGGGACGCCGTCCAGCAGATACGTGTCGGGGCCGAGGGCGGTGACCTCGGCGCGGGCGCCGTGCGGGTGGCCGCAGCGGCGCTCGCAGCCGGAGTAGTGCACGGGCAGCGGCCCGCCGGGGGCGAGGGCCGCGTCCGCCCGCACGTCGGCGAGGGACTTGGCGCAGCCGGGCGTCCCGGTGCAGGCGGTGACGCCGGTCCGGGGGTCGGCGGGGTCGGTGACCAGGCCGTGGGCGGCGAGTGCGGGCAGCCGGCCGGCCCCGGGGCCCACCACGACCGCCCCGCGCCACGGCGTGAGCCGCACCTCGTCCGCGCCCTCGCCGAGCGCCCGCAGCTGCCCGGCGGTCAGCCGCCCGAGCGGGGCGAGGACGTGCACGGCGCGCTCCCCGACCGGCCCGGGCGGGGGCGGCGGCGTCGCGGGGAAAGAAGGAAGGAGGGGTACGGGCTCCGCGGTGATCCCCGCGCGGGTCAGGGCGCCGCCCCACTCCGGGAGGTTCCCGGGCGGGAGCTCGCGGGGCCGCCACGCCCCGGTCCCGGCGGCCTCGGCGGCGTCCAGGAAGGCGAGGGCGCAGGCGAGGGCGGCGGAGACGGCGGCGCGGGCGCCGGGGGCCTCCGCGCCGGCCGCGTCGCCGGCGTCGGTCCCGGCACGGGCACCGGCACCGGCGCCGACGGCGGGCAGCCGGAAGGTCGCGGAGCCCACCGTCAGCAGCGTCTCGCCGCCGGGTGCTGCGATCAAGGTCACATCGCCGCCGAGGCCGGCGACGTCGCCGCGGCCGTCGTCGAGGACGAAGAGGAAACGGCCGGAGAGGGCCGCCGCGCGGGGTTCCGCGCAGAGGGCGGCGTCCAGGGCGCGGGCCCACAACTGCACGTCGGCGTGGCCGAGTCCGTCGAGTCCGGCGGCCGGGGAGGCCACGACGTTCCGGACCCGCTCGTGGGTGGGGGAGGGCAGCAGTCCGCCGTCGGCGAGGAGCGCGGCGAGACGGGCGCCGCAGCCGTCGCGCAGGCCGCGCAGCTCGGCGTTGCCGCGCGAGGTGACGGAGACGCTGCCGTCGCCCAGGTCCTGGGCCGCGTCGGCCAGCAGCAGGAGCTGACGCCTCGTCAGTCTGCCTGCGGGGAGGCGGAGTCGGGCCAGGAGGCCGTCGGCGGCGGCGTGCAGCCGGAGCGCCCCGGGGCACGCGTCGCCACGGTCCCTTATCGGAGCTTCGCCCGGTTCGGGCGGTGTGGTCGGGGTCGGCGGCATGGCGGCGAGCATACCCACGGGGAACCGGACGACCACCGGGTGTGATCCGGCCGACTCCCCGGCCCCCTCCGGTACGCCGACGGCACGCTCTACTATGCAGATCGGCATGGGGTCCCAGGACCCCGGGGAGGAAGCCCGGTGAGAATCCGGCGCGGTCCCGCCACTGTGAACCCGTACCGGCGACGGTAGGGGCGAGTCAGGAACTCCCGCCGACCACACGACCCGGGGCGCGGAAACCCCGAGGAAGGGCCTGAGCCTCGCCATGCTCCTGCTGCTGTCGCACTCCGACACCGACCTGCTCAGCGCCCGTGCGGCCGGCGGTCCGGTGGAGTACCGCTTCGCCAACCCCGCCCGGCTCCCCCTCGACGACCTCCCGGCGCTCCTCGACGGCGTCGACCTCGTCCTGGTCCGCCTCCTCGGCGGCGTCCGCTCCTGGGAGGAGGGCCTCGACGCGCTCCTCGCCACCGGGAAGCCGGTCGTCGTCCTCAGCGGCGAACAGGCCCCCGACGCCCAGCTGATGTCCGCCTCCACCGTGCCGGTCGGCGTCGCCACCGAGGCGCACGCCTACCTCGCCCACGGCGGCCCCGGCAACCTGGAGCAGCTGGCCCGCTTCCTCTCCGACACGGTCCTCCTCACCGGCCACGGCTTCGAGGCCCCGGCCGCCGCCCCCACCTGGGGCCCGCTGGAGCGCACCGCGAGGGCCACGGACGGCCCGACGGTCGCCGTGCTCTACTACCGCGCCCACCACATGAGCGGGAACACCGCCTTCGTCGGCGTCCTCTGCGACGCGATCGAGGACGCCGGGGCCCGCGCGCTGCCGCTGTACGTGGCGTCCCTGCGCGCCCCCGAGGAGGAGCTGCTCGCCGCCCTGCGCGGGGCCGACGCGATCGTCACCACCGTCCTCGCCGCCGGCGGCACCAAGCCGGCCGCCGCGCAGGCCGGCGGCGACGAGGAGGCGTGGGACGCGGGGGCGCTCGCCGCGCTCGACGTGCCCGTCCTCCAGGCGCTGTGCCTGACCGGCTCGCGGGCGGACTGGGAGGAGAACGACGAGGGCCTGTCGCCGCTGGACGCGGCCGGCCAGGTCGCCGTCCCCGAGTTCGACGGCCGCCTCATCACCGTCCCGTTCTCCTTCAAGGAGATCGACGAGGACGGCCTGCCCGCGTACGTCGCCGACGCCGAGCGCGCCGCCCGCGTCGCCGGGATCGCCGTCCGCCACGCGCGCCTGCGGCACATCCCGAACGCCGAGAAGAAACTGGCGCTCGTCCTCTCCGCGTACCCCACCAAGCACTCCCGCATCGGCAACGCCGTCGGCCTCGCCACCCCCGCCTCCGCCGTCGCCCTGCTGCGCCGGCTGATCGAGGAGGGCTACGACTTCGGGCCCGGGGCCGACCTGCCCGGCCTGGTCTCCGGCGACGGCGACGAGCTGATCCACGCCCTCATCGAGGCCGGCGGCCACGACCAGGACTGGCTCACCGAGGAGCAGCTGGCGAAGAACCCGGTCCGCATCCCGGCCGCCGACTACAAGCGCTGGTACGCCGAACTCCCCGCCGAGCTGCGCGAGAAGGTCGAGGAGCACTGGGGCCCGCCGCCCGGCGAGATGTTCCTCGACCGGTCGCGGAACCCGGAGGGCGACATCGTGCTCGCCGCGCTGCGGCGCGGGAACCTCCTCGTCCTCATCCAGCCGCCGCGCGGCTTCGGCGAGAACCCGATCGCGATCTACCACGACCCCGACCTGCCGCCCTCGCACCACTACCTCGCCGCCTACCGCTGGATCGCGGCGCGCGCGGAGGACGGCGGCTTCGGCGCCGACGCCATGGTCCACCTGGGCAAGCACGGCAACCTGGAGTGGCTGCCCGGCAAGAACGCCGGCCTGTCCGCCGCCTGCGGTCCCGACGCCGCCCTCGGCGACCTGCCGCTCGTCTACCCGTTCCTCGTCAACGACCCGGGCGAGGGCACCCAGGCCAAGCGCCGCGCCCATGCCACCCTCGTCGACCACCTCGTGCCGCCGATGGCCCGCGCCGACTCGTACGGCGACATCGCGCGCCTGGAGCAGCTGCTCGACGAGTACGCGCAGATCTCCTCCATGGACCCGGCGAAGCTGCCGGCGATCCGCGCCCAGATCTGGACCCTCATCCAGGCCGCCAAGCTCGACCACGACCTCGGTCTCCAGGAGCGCCCGGAGGACGAAGGCTTCGACGACTTCCTGCTGCACGTCGACGGCTGGCTGTGCGAGGTGAAGGACGCCCAGATCCGCGACGGCCTGCACGTCCTCGGCGGCGCCCCCACCGGCCCCGAGCGGGTCAACCTGGTCCTCTCCATCCTGCGCGCCCGCCAGATCTGGGGCGGCACCCAGGCGCTGCCCGGCCTGCGCGAGGCGCTCGGCCTGGACGAGTCCGCCGCCACCCGCACCACCGCCGACGAGGCGGAGGCGAAGGCCCGCGAGCTGGTCGAGGCGATGGAGGCCGCCGGGTGGTCGGCGGACGCGGTCCCGGCGGTGGCCGCCGCGTACGGCTCCGAGGTCCACGACGTGCTCCGCTTCGCCTGCGAGCAGGTCGTGCCGCGCCTCGCCGCCACCACCGACGAGCTGACGCACGCCGTGCACGCCCTGAACGGCGGCTTCGTGCCCGCCGGACCGTCCGGCTCGCCGCTGCGCGGCCTGGTCAACGTGCTGCCGACCGGCCGGAACTTCTACTCCGTCGACCCCAAGGCCGTGCCGTCCCGGCTCGCCTGGGAGACCGGCCAGGCGCTCGCCGACTCCCTCCTCACGCGCTACCGCGACGACAACGGCGAGTGGCCGAGCTCCGTGGGCCTCTCCCTGTGGGGGACGAGCGCGATGCGCACGGCCGGCGACGACGTCGCCGAGGCCCTCGCGCTGCTCGGCGTCCGCCCGCTGTGGGACGAGGCGTCCCGCCGCGTCAACGGCCTGGAGCCGATCCCGCTGGAGGAGCTGGGCCGGCCGCGCGTCGACGTCACCCTGCGCATCTCCGGCTTCTTCCGGGACGCGTTCCCGCACGTCATCGGCCTCCTCGACGACGCCGTCCGGCTGGTCGCGGGCCTCGACGAGCCCGCGGAGGCCAACCACGTCCGCGCCCACGCCCAGGCCGACCTCGCCGAGCACGGCGACGAACGCCGCGCCACCACCCGCATCTTCGGCTCCCGCCCCGGCACCTACGGCGCGGGCATCCTCCAGCTGATCGACTCGCGGGACTGGCGCACCGACGCCGACCTCGCCGAGGTGTACACGGTGTGGGGCGGTTACGCGTACGGGCGCGGGCTCGAAGGCCGCCCGGCGCGCGCGGAGATGGAGACCGCGTACAAGCGGATCGCGGTCGCGGCGAAGAACACCGACACCCGCGAGCACGACATCGCCGACTCGGACGACTACTTCCAGTACCACGGCGGCATGGTGGCGACCGTCCGCGCGCTGCGGGGCACCGCCCCCGAGGCGTACATCGGCGACTCCACCCGCCCGGAGAGCGTCCGCACCCGCACCCTGGTCGAGGAGACCTCCCGCGTCTTCCGGGCGCGGGTGGTCAACCCGCGCTGGATCGAGGCGATGCGCCGCCACGGCTACAAGGGCGCCTTCGAGCTGGCGGCGACCGTCGACTACCTCTTCGGCTACGACGCCACCACCGGCGTCGTCGCCGACTGGATGTACGACAAGCTCACCCAGGAGTACGTCCTCGACGAGACCAACCGGGCCTTCCTCCAGGAGGCCAACCCCTGGGCCCTGCACGGCATCGCGGAACGCCTCCTGGAGGCCGAGTCGCGCGGCATGTGGGAGAAGCCGGACCCGGAGACCCTGGCCGCCCTGCGCCAGGTGTTCCTGGAGACGGAGGGCGACCTGGAGGGCTCCGACGACGAGTAGTCCGTGCCCGGGCCGCGCCCTCCGGAGCGATCCGGGAGGCGCGGCCTAGCTCCTCACGAGGGCGTGGACCGGGGCCAGTTCGAGACGGCGGCCCCGGAAGCCCTGCCGCAGGCGGCGGTCGTGGCTGACGATCACCAGCGTGCCCCGGTAGGCCGCGAGCGCGGCCTCGACCTCCTCCACGAGGGCCGGGGCCAGGTGGTTGGTCGGCTCGTCGAGGAGGAGCAGGTCGGCCGGCGCGGTCACCAGCCGGGCCAGTTCCAGTTTGCGGCGCTGGCCCGTCGACAGCAGGCGGACCGGGGTCGTCAGGTCCCGGGCCGCGAAGAGCCCGAGGGCGAGCAGTTCGTCCTCGCGGCCCTCTCCGAAGACCTCGCCCACCGTACGGGGGTCGTGGGGCGAGGCCGTGTCCTGGCGGAGCATGCCGATCCGGGCGGGCACGGTCACCGTGCCCGCGTCCGGGGCGACCTCGCCCGCCAGGACCCGGAGGAGGGTGGTCTTCCCCGCGCCGTTGGGGCCGGTGACGAGCAGCCGCTCGCCCGCTTCGAGGTGCAGCGCGTCCAGCCGGAGCCGGCCGTCGACGCGCACCCCGGTCAGGGTGACGGCCGCGCCCTCGCCCTCGGGCTCCGCCCGGAAGCGCAGCGGCTCGGGCGGCGCGGGCACCGGGTGCTCGGTGAGCCGGGCCAGCCGCTCGCGGGCGGCGCGGATCCGGCTCATCGCCCCGTGCGCCCGCGACCGGGCCCGGAAGGCTCCGGCCCCGCTGAAGGCGGCGGGGGCCTTGCGCGGGATGGCGGAGAAGCGGTCGATGTTGCTGTCGGCGAGGGCCCGGTGACGGGCCAGTTCCTCCTTCCACTCCTCGTGCTCGCGGACCCGGCGGGCCCGTTCGGCGGCGCGCCCGGCGAGGTAGCCGGCGTAGCCGTCGCCGTAGCGGCGCAGCACGTGCCGGTCCTCGTCGACCTCCAGGACGGCGGTGGCGACGCGGTCGAGGAAGGCGCGGTCGTGGGAGACGGCGACGACGGTGCCCCGGTGGGCGAGCAGCCGCTCCTCCAGCCAGGCCACGGCCTCGTCGTCCAGGTGGTTGGTCGGCTCGTCGAGCAGCAGCAGTTCGGGTTCGGCGGCGAGCACGCCGGCCAGCGCGAGCCGGGCCCGCTGTCCGCCGGAGAGCGTGGCCAGCGGCCGGTCCCGGTCGAGCGGGGCGGTCTCGCCGAGCCGTCGCAGCACGGTCGCCACCCGCCGCTCGGCCCCCGCGCCGCCGCGCGCCTCGTGGGCGGCGAGCAGGGCGGCGTACCGGTCGAGTCCCGCGGGGGTGAGGGCGGCCTCCGCCTCCCGGATCTCCCGCTCCAGCTCCCGGATCTCCGCGAGCGCGTGGTCGACGGCGTCGCCGACGGTCGCGGTCGCGGGGAGGTCGAGGGTCTGGGCGAGATGGCCGAGGCCGCCGGGGGCGTCGACGGCCACGGTGCCGTTGTCGGCGGCTTCGAGGCCGGCGAGGAGCCGGAGCAGGGTGGACTTCCCGGAGCCGTTGTCGCCGACGACGCCGAGGCGTTCGCCGGGACGGACGGTGAGGGAGGCCCGGTCGAGGACGGTCCGGTGGTGGACGTACCGGTCGTCGTAGCGCTTGGTGACCTCGGTGAGTTGTGCACGGAACAAGGGCGGTCTCCTGCCGTCGGGGAGGCGAGACGTGACGTCTCGTTGATTCGACGGTAGAGGACCCCCGGGGATTTGACAAGACGAATCGTCTCGTCTTGTCGGGGAGCGGGTGAGCGGAGGCCCGGAGGAGGGGTCAGGCGCTGGCTATGCGCAGCACCAGCGCGACCGCCGGGAGGACGGCCAGGGCGACGGCCGGGGCGATCGCGTAGTCCTTCACGCGCACGTGGGAGACGACCGCGCCCACGAAGTAGAGGACCAGGCCGATCGCCGCCGCCTCGCCGAGCACCGGGACCACCAGGCCGGCCAGCAGGCCCAGCGCTCCGGCCAGCTTGGCCGTGCCCAGCCAGGGCAGCCAGCCGTCCGGCACGCCGACCTTCGTCATGCTCCCCACGACCGCCGGGTTGCGGGTGAAGGTCGCGAAGGCGGAACCGGCCATGGCGAGGGCGAGCAGGGCGGCGAGAACGGCGTAACCGATGAACATGGGGGGACTCCAACGATCCGGGTACGAAAACCATTGAAGAGTAACAACGATTTATCTCGCTCCACAATGTGGTTGTTGTTACGGTGGACGACATGGCAGCCCACCCGACCGACCGGCTCGGTTTCCTCCTCTCCTTCCGCGGAGAGCTCACCGGCGCCCGCATCCGGGCCGCCCTGGGCGTCGCCGGGCTGCACCCGCGCAACGCGATGACCCTCATGCAGCTCGCCCCCGCGCCCATGAGCCAGCGCGACCTGGCCGCCGCCATGGAGATCGACCCCAGCCAACTGGTCGCGATCCTCAACGAACTGGAGGCGGAGGGGCTGGCCGAGCGCCGCCGCGACCCCGCCGACCGGCGCCGCCACATCGTCGAGATCACCCCGGCCGGAGCCGCCGTCCTCGACCGCGTCGACCAGGCCGTCGGCGAGGCCGAGCGCGAGCTCTTCGCCGACCTCACCGAGGCCGAACGGACCCTGCTCCGCGGCCTCCTGGACCGCGTCGTCGTCGACCCGGCCGCCCACGAGTGCGGCGAGTAGAAAAGCCGCCGCCCCCCGGCAGGTACGCCGAGCGGAAGAGCCGCCCCCTCCGCGAGTGCGGCGCTTGGAAAAAAGTTCGAAAAGATCGCGGCGGGCCGATGAGTTCTCCGGCCCGCCGTCGTCTACCCCCGTGAGAGCACACCACGGAGGAGAGAACGATGGCCGAGCCCACCACCCACACCCTGGAGACCGACGGCGCGACCCTGCGCTACGACGTCCGCCCCGGCACCGGCACGGAGCCGCGCCCCCTGCTGCTCATCGGCTCCCCCATGGACGCGACCGGATTCACCACGCTCGCCTCGCACTTCGCCGACCGCACCGTCGTCACGTACGACCCGCGCGGCGTCGGCCGCAGCGAGACCGCCGAGGGCGCGCCGGTGGAGATCCTCCCCGAGGAGCACGCCGACGACCTGGCCCGCCTGATCGAGGCGCTGGACGCCGGTCCCGCCGACGTCTTCGCCAGCAGCGGGGGCGCCGTCAACTCCCTGGCCCTGGTGGCCCGCAGGCCCGAGCTCGTGCACACCCTCGTCGCCCACGAGCCGCCCGCCGCCGGGATCGTGCCGGACGGCGCCGAGGCCCTGGCCGCCTGCGAGGCCGTCCGCGCCGCCTACCTGGAGGACGGCCTGGGCGCCGGCATGGCCCGGTTCATCGCCCTCGTCGGCCACGAGGGCCCGATCCCGGCGGACTGGGCGGACCTCCCCGTCCCGCCGCCGGAGACCTTCGGCCTGCCGGCCGGGGACGACGGCCGCCGGGACGACCCGCTGCTCGGCCGGAACATGCGCGGCTGCACCTCCTACGTCCCCGACACCGAGGCCCTGAAGGCCGCCGCGGCCACCACCCGGATCGTCGTCGCCGCGGGCGAGGAGTCCCGGGAGCAGCTCGCCGCCCGCGCCGGTGCCGCGCTCGCCGACCGGCTCGGCAGCCCGCTCGCCGTCTTCCCCAGCCACCACGGGGGCTTCCTGGGCGGCGAGTTCGGGCAGCACGGCGCTCCG
Source organism: Streptomyces filamentosus (assembly GCF_014654895.1). GTDB lineage: Bacteria > Actinomycetota > Actinomycetes > Streptomycetales > Streptomycetaceae > Streptomyces > Streptomyces filamentosus. Next base: position 2,863,260 of record NZ_BNBE01000001.1, read on the forward strand.
GAGGAGTTCGCGAAGGCCCTGCGGGCGGTCCTGGAGGGCTGAGCCCCCCGCCGGGTCACTTCTTGCCGGCCGCCGCCTTCACGGCGGCGGCCGCGTCCACGTTCCCCAGGCCCAGCTTCACGTCGCCCGAGGGGTTCTCGGCGGTGTCCCGGATCGTCGTCATGATCTCGGCCGGGCTCAGGCCCTGCTGGTGCAGGAGCGCGGCCACGGCGGAGACGTACGGCGAGGCCATCGAGGTGCCGGAGAGCTTCCCGTACCCCGAGGTGTTCTTCAGGGTCTCCTTGGCCGTGTACGTCGGCAGGGTGGAGAGGATGTCCACGCCGGGCGCCGCGACCGCGTTCTGCGCGCCGAAGTTGGTGAAGGAGGCCGGCTTCCCGTTCCGGTCGGCGGCGTTGACGACGAGGACCGGGGTGGTCAGGGCGTAGGGCTGGAGGAGGGTCGCGTCGTTCCCGGCGGCGGCGACCACGACCGCCCCCTTGCCGTTGGCGACGGAGATCGCGTCGTTGAGGACGCCGCCCTTGAGCAGCCGGGCCATCAGGCCGGACTCGCCGAGGGAGAGGTTGATGACGTCGGCGCCGTGCTGGGCGGCCCAGACGATCCCCTTGGTGATGTTCGCGTCGCTGCCGCTGCCGTCCGCGCCCAGCACCCGCACCGGCATGATCTTCGCGCCCGGCGCGCCGCCCGCGATGCCGACGCCGTTGTCGGTGTGGGCGGCGGCGATGCCGGAGACGTGGGTGCCGTGGCCGTTGAGGTCCTTCGGCTCGTCGTCGCCGTCCACGAAGTCGTAGCCGTCCACGAGCCGTCCCTCGAGGTCGGGGTGGTCGAGGTCCACGCCGGTGTCGACGACGGCGATGACCGTGTCGTCGCCCTCGGCCGTGCCCCACGCGGCGGGCAGTTCCAGCGCGTCGAGCGCCCATTGCTGGGCCCGCAGCGGGTCGGGCTCGTCGTCGCTGCCGCAGCCGGCGGTGAGGGCGGCGGTGAGGGCGGCGAGGGCGGTGAGGGCGGCGGCGGACCGACGGCGCATGAAATCTCCCCATTCGGCGGCATTAGTCAGCGTTTGAACCAGTGAACAGGGGGTGGCGGGGGCCCGCATCCGGAGTCAAGGAGAGGAGGGACGCTCCATCAAAGCGACTTGTTCTAGTAGAGTGCAAACAAGGAGGTTGTCATGAACCCTGTCGCACCCCCCGCGCCGCTCCGGTCCGGACTCCACGCCCCGCTCCGGCTCCGCATCCTCACCGCGCTCCCCTTCGTCCTCGCCGCGGGCACCCACCTGCTGCTCCTCGCGCTCTGGTCCGACCGGCTCCCGGACCGGCTCGCCACCCACTTCACCCTCGCGGGAGAGCCCGACGGCTTCACCGGGCGGACCGCGTTCGCCGCCGCCGGCACGGTGGCGCTGCTCGTCCTCGGCGCCGCCTGGACCCTCTTCACCCAGCGCGCCGCCCTGTGGGGCGCGTGGCTCACCGCGGGCCTGCTCGGCACGCTGCTCTGCCTCCTCCTCGGCGACAACCTGGACGTCACCGACCCCGCCGCCGTCTCCTTCCCCCTCGGCGGCCTCGCCGTCGCGGCGGGCGCCGGCGCCGTCCTCGCGCTCGCCGGGCACGCCCTGTCCCGGCTGGTCCCGCCGGAGGACGGCCCCGCGCACGACACGGGCGTCGACCCGGAGGCGCCCCGGCTCGACCTCGGCTCCGGCGAGGTCGCCGGCTGGTCCCGGGCCACCGCCTCCGCCCCGCTCACCGCCCTCGGCCTGCTCCTCCTCGCCGTCGGCGCCGTCGCCCCGCTCCTCGGCGGCCGGCTCCTGCTGCCGCTCGCCGTCCTCCTCGCCGTCCCCGGCCTCGCCCTCGCCCGCGTCCGGGTCAGCGTCGACCGGCGCGGCCTCACCGTCCGCTCCACGCTCACCCCCCGCCCCCGCGTCCACGTGCCGCTCGCCGACATCGCGGGCGCCGACGCCCGGGACGTGCACGCCCTGCGCGAGTTCGGCGGCTGGGGCTACCGCTTCCGCGCCCGCCGCACCGGGATGATCCTCCGCTCCGGCGAGGCCCTGGTCGTCCGCCGCGGCGACGGCCGCGAGTTCGCCGTCACCGTGCCCGACGCCCGTACCGCCGCCGCCCTGCTCAACACCCTCGTCGAACGCCGTGGAAGGCTCTGACCGTGCTCTTCCGCGTCGACCCCGCCTCCTCCGTCCCGCTCGGCGACCAGATCGCCGCCTGCGTCCGCGGCGCCCTCGCCGACGGCACCGCCGCCCCCGGCGAACGCCTCCCGGCCGCCCGGGAGCTCGCCGACTCCCTCGGCGTCAACGTCCACACCGTCCTGCGCGGCTACCAGCGGCTGCGCGAGGAGGGCCTCATCGAACTCCGCCGGGGCCGCGGCGCCCTGATCGTCCCCGGCGCCACCGCCCCCGACCGCGCCCGGCTCCTCTCCCGCCTCCGCGAGACCGCCGCCGAGGCCCGCGAACTGGGCCTCACCGAGAAGGAGTTCCTCGACCTGGCCCGTACCGCCCTCGGCTAGGGAGCGGTGCGGGAACGGTACGGGAGTGGTGCGGGGAAGCGGTACGGGGCGGCCCCGGGCACGACTCGGGGCACGGCTCAGGAAGCGGGACCGCCCAGCTCGCGGACCGGCGCGCCCGCCAGATACGCCTCGATGTCCTCCACCGCCTGCCCGAAGTACCGGGCGTAGTTGGCCTCGGAGACGTACCCCAGGTGGGGGAGGGCGAGGACGTTCGGCAGGGTGCGGAGGGGGTCGCCGGCCGGCAGCGGTTCCGTCTCGTACACGTCGAGCCCGGCCCCCGCGAACCAGCGCCCGCGCAGCGCCCGCAGCAGTGCCGGGCCGTCCACGAGCCCGGCCCGCGAGGTGTTCACCAGGTACGCCCCCGGCCGCATCGCCCGCAGCTCCGGCTCGCCGACGATGCCGCGCGTCCGGTCGGAGAGCACCAGGTGCAGCGAGACGACGTCGCTCGCCGCGAACAGCTCCGCCTTGTCCTTCGCGAGCCGCACGCCGTCCCCGTGCGCGGCGACCCGCTCCTCCGTCAGGTTCGGGCTCCAGGCCAGGACGTCCATGCCGAAGGCCCGGCCGACCGCGGCGACCCGGCCGCCGATCTTCCCCAGCCCCAGCAGGCCCAGGGTGCGGCCCGCGAGGTCGCCGCCCACGGTCGACTGCCACGGCCCGCCCTCGCGCACCGCCCGCGCCTCCGTCGTCACGTGCCGGACGAGTCCCAGGATCAGCGCCCACGTCAGCTCGGCGGGCGGCTCGGATCCGCTGGCGGTGCCGCAGACGGTGATCCCGCGCTCCCGGCAGGCGGCCAGGTCGATCGAGGCGTTCCGCATCCCCGAGGTGACGACCAGCCGCAGCCGGGGCAGCAGGTCGAGCAGGGCGGCGTCGAGCGGCGTCCGCTCCCGCATCACCACCAGGATCTCGCAGTCCCCGACGGCGGCGGCCAGGGCCTCCCGGTCGGCCAGGTGCTCGCGGAGCACCCGCACGTCGACCCGGCCGCGCAGCGGACCCCAGTCGGCGGAGGACAGGGCGGCGCCCTGGAAGTCGTCGAGCACGGCACAGCGCGGCAGGGAGGCGGGGGAAGGGGCCGGGAGGGTATTCGGGAGGGGAGTCGGGAGGGCAGTCATGACGGCATGATCGCCCACCCCTCCGCCCGGCGGCGGGGTCACCCGTTCGGCCCGCCCGGGGCGCCGGGGCACGACCGCGCCCCCACGGTGGACCCATGGGTACCCCGGACGGCGTGACCGGCGACGACGAACTCACCAGGCTGCGGGCCCGGGTGGCGGCCCTGGAGGCCGTGTCGGCACAAGGCGCCCGGGGCGGGCCGGGCGCGCCGGGCCGCGAACACCACCGGCTCCGCTCCTTCTTCGCGGGCCTGCTGGTCGTCCTCGGCTGCCTGCTGCTGCCGCTGGGCCTCGTCGCCGCCTGGACCGCCGACCTCCTCGGCGACACCGACCGCTACGTGCAGACCGTGAAGCCGCTCGCCTCCGACCCGGACGTGCAGGCGGCCGTCGCGACCCGGGTGACCGACGCCGTGATGGAGCACATCGACCTCCCCGCCCTCCTGGAGGGCGTCGCCCCCGACCAGCGCCCGCTGGCCGAGAAGGCGCTCGGGAAGCTCGGCGGCTCCCTGGAGGGCGCCGTCGCGAGCTTCGTCCACGACCGGGCGCAGGACGTCGTCGCCTCCCCGGCCTTCGAGACGATCTGGACCGACGCCAACCGCGCCGTCCACACCTCCCTGGACCGGGCCCTGACCGGCGACGAGGACGGGGCGGTGAAGATCGAGACCGACGCGGTGACCATCGACCTCGCGCCGGTGATCGACCGCGTGAAGGAACGCCTCGTCGACTCCGGGCTCACCGTCGCCGGCAGCATCCCCGAGATCCACACCGACTTCACGGTCCTGCGCTCCGACGACATCGGGAAGGCGAAGACCGGCTTCGCGCTGCTCCAGTCGCTCGGCCTGTGGCTTCCGGTGATCGCCGTGCTGTGCGTGGCCGGCGGGGTGCTGCTCGCGGTCCGCAGGCGGCGGGCGCTGGTCGCCGGGGCGCTGGGCTTCGCGGTGACGGCGCTGGTCCTCGGGATCGCGCTCACCGTCTTCCGCACCGCCTACCTGAACGCGCTGCCCGCGTCGGTCTCCCCGGCCGCCGCCGGCACGGTCTACGACACCCTGGTCCGCTTCCTGCGCACCTCCGTCCGGGTCGCGGCGGCCCTCGGCGTGCTGATCGCCCTGGCCGCCTGGCTGTCCGGGCCGAGCCGCCCGGCCGTCCTGACGCGCGGCCTGTGGCACTCGGGCGTCGCGGCGACCCGCGCGACCGCGGACCGGGCCGGGATGCGGCTGGGCCCGGTCGGCCCCTTCGTCCGCCGCTTCCACCCCTGGATCGTGGGGATCCTCGTCGCGGGCACGGCCCTGGCGTTCGTCCTGTGGCCGCACCCGACCGGCTGGGTCGTGATCGGCCTGGCCCTCGGCCTGCTCTTCGCCCTGCTGGTGACGGACTTCCTGGCGGGTGAGCCGGGGGCGGTGGCTGAGCCGGGGGCGGTGGGAGACCTGAGGACGGCGGAGGACCTGAGGACGGCGGGGGAACCGAAGACGCAGGGGGAGCCGGAGACGGCGGGGACCCCGACGGCGAGGAAGACGGTCCAGGACACCGGCCCGGACCAGCACGCCCGGACGGACGACACCGGCACGGACCCGAAGGGAGGCCGCCCCAGGGGCCCGGCCTGACGTCCGCCCCAGAGGTCCGGCCTGACGTCCGCCCCAGAGGTCCGGCCTGACGTCCGCCCCAGAGGCCCGGCCTGACGTCCGCCGCCTCCCTCCGGGGCCCTGTCCGAACCCGGTCAGGATCAGAGAAGCGCGCCCCGCTCCCGCCAACTACCTTCGTCCGCATGGACATCGCCATTCACACCACGGTCCTCCCGCACGAGGACCCGGACGCCTCCCTCGCCTTCTTCCGCGACGTGCTCGGCTTCGAGGTCCGCAGCGACGTCGGCCAGGGCCGGATGCGCTGGATCACCGTCGGCCCGGCGGGCCGGGGCGGCACCTCGATCCTGCTCGCCCCGCCCGCCGTCGACCCCGGCATCACCGAGGACGAGCGCCGCACCATCACCGAGATGATGGCCAAGGGCACCTACGGCTGGATCCTCCTCGCCGCCCCCGACCTCGACGCCGTCTTCGAGAAGGTCTCCGCCGCCGGCGCCGAGGTCGTCCAGGAGCCGACCCACCAGCCGTACGGCATCCGCGACTGCGCCTTCCGCGACCCGGCGGGCAACCTCATCCGCATCCAGGAACAGAAGTCCTGAACCCCCGGGAGACCGACATGTGCCGACCCGCATGGGCCGGGGCCCGCACCGAGGCGGTACGGCTCCGGGCGCTGAAGGACCTGCGCCGGATCCGCGACCGCATCGACCGCGCGTACGCCCGCCCCCTCGACGTCCCCGCCCTGGCCCGCGAGGCGGGCCTGACCGCGGGGGCCCTGCACCTCGCCTTCACGGAGGCGTACGGCACGACCCCGTACGGCTTCGTCACCGCACTCCGCGCCACGAGGGGAACCCCGGCATGACCACCGAAGCAGAAGCCGAAGCCACATCTGCACCCACAGCCACATCTGCACCCACACCCACACCCACACCGCACCCCGGCCCGAGGACCCGCGAGGAACGCGTCGCGGACACCCTGGCCCGCCTGGAGGCGGACGTGGACCTGTGGGTGGCCTCCCGGGGGCACCTCGTCCCGCTCTCCTTCCTCTGGGACGGGGCCGCCGTCCTGATCTCCACCCCGCGCGACTCCCGCACCGGCCGCGCCCTGCGGGCCGACTCCCGGGTCCGGCTCGCGCTCGGCCCCACTCGCGACGTCGTGATGATCGACGGCACGGCGGAAGCCGTGGACCTCGCGGACCTCCCCGCCGGCACCGGCGACGCCTTCGCCGCGAAGACCGGCTTCGACCCGCGCGAACTGGCCACCTCCTACCAGTACTTCCTGGTCAGGCCCCGGCGGGTGCAGGCATGGCGGGAGGCCGACGAGCTGGAGGGCCGCACCCTGATGCGCGACGGGACCTGGCTCCCCTGAGCCTCCCGGCGACCCGGTCAGTTTCCGAGAAGCCCCCGGGAACGCCGGAACCTAGCCTGGAACCAGCACCGGAAAAGACGAGAACAGCACGCCGACGAGGGGAACAGCCATGGCCGCCACGAAGAACGAGACCGCCGCGTCCTACGACGGCTTCACCGCCGACGAGCGCGCGGCGATGAAGGACCACGCCAAGGAGATGAAGGCCGCCAAGACCCGCGGCACCCGCTCCAAGGCCGCCGCCCGGGCCGACGGCGAGGCCGACCTCCTCGCGAAGATCGCCGAGATGACCGGCGAGGACCGCGTCCTCGCCGAAGGCGTCCACGCCCTCGTCACGAAGGTCGCCCCCGACCTCACCCCGAAGACCTGGTACGGCATGCCGGCCTACGCCAAGGACGGCAAGGTCGTCCTCTTCTTCCAGAGCGCCGCCAAGTTCAAGGCCCGCTACGCCACCCTCGGCTTCAGCGACTCCGCCGCCCTCGACGACGGCGCCATGTGGCCCACCTCCTACGCCCTCACCACCCTCACCCCCGACACCGAGACCCGCATCGCCGCCCTCATCGAACGCGCCACCGCCTGACCCCCGGCCGCCCCGGGTCACCCTCCGTGCCGCGGCGTCCAGCCGAGTTCCCGGGTGGCCTTCGCGCGGGAGGCGCGGAGGTGGGTGTCGAGCATGAGGCAGCCGAGGTAGGGGACGGCCAGGCGGAGCAGGGGGGCGGGGAGGGCGAGGGGGCGGCGGCGGACGGCGGCGGCGCGGGCGCCCCAGGTGGCGGGGCGGTCGTCGACGATGTTGTACGCCTCGCCCGCGCGGCCCCGTTCCAGCGCGGCGACGGTCGCCTCGGCCGCGTCCTCGACGTGGACCCACGCCATGGTGCCGCCGCCGCCCCGGGGGACGGGGAAGGGGCGGCTGCCGGGGGCCGGGTCGAACCAGGTGCCGGGGCCGTGGAAGACGCCGTAGCGCAGCGCCGTGCCCGCCACGTGGTCCGCGGCGAAGACGCGTTCCTCCGCCTCGACGAGGCCCGTGACGACGTGGTCGGCGACGGTGCCGGCGCGCACGCCGAAGGGGTCGTCCTCGGTGAGGGGACGGTCGCCGTGGTCGCGGTAGCCGTAGCCGAGCACCAGCGACTGGGTCACGAACTTCTCCGCCCCCAACACGCCCGCCGCGTCCAGGAGATGGGCGGTGCCGCGGGTCCGCAGCACGTTGCTGGGGTCGTCCGCAGTCAGCCGCAGCTTCGGCGCCTTGAGGGCGGTCAGCTGGTGCACCACCGCGTCGGCGGACAGTCCGTCGAGCGCCCGCAGCAGCCCGTCCCGGTCGAGCGCGTCGGCCCGGACGGGCGTCGCCCCCAGCGCGCGTACGGCCCCGGCGGAGTCCTCCGTGCGGGCGAGGGCCAGCACCTCGTGCCCCTCCCGGGCCAGCGCCCGGGTCAGCGGGCGGCCGATGGCGCCGGTCGCGCCGGCGAGCAGGATCCTCATCTTCCTCGTCCTCCAGTTCCACGGTCAGTTTCCTGGCCGGGTCCCCGGTCAGGCCCCCGGGCGTTCCGCGGGGGCACAGGGAAGACAAGGCAGCTTCCCCGTTTGTGACACCCGCCCGCGTTCTTCCGGGTGATGATCGGTCGTCATCCGGGTCGTGGCCGTGGCCGCGTCCGGGTCCGTCGCTCGAAAGGTGTCGCACATGCCGGAGGACAGCACTCCCCTGGAGGTCGTCGTGGAGCCGGTCGGCCGGGTCGTCGGAGGCCGGGGCGAGGTCCGGGACGACGAGTGGGGCGGGGAGGCGGCGGTGATCCGCCTGGACGACCGCTTCGGCCCGGAGGCACTCGCCGGCCTGGACGCCTTCTCGCACGTCGAGGTCGTCTACCACTTCGACCGGGTGCCGCCGGAGAAGGTGGAGACCGGCGCCCGCCGCCCGCGCGGGAATCCCGACTGGCCCCTGGTCGGCATCTTCGCCCAGCGCGGCAAGAACCGCCCCAACCGCCTCGGCGTCTCCCGCTGCCGCGTCCTCCGCGTCGACGGCCGCGACGTCCACGTGGAGGGCCTGGACGCGGTCGACGGCACCCCCGTCCTCGACCTCAAGCCCTACATGGCGGAGTTCGGCCCCCGGGGCCCGCACGTCCAGCCCGACTGGGCCACCGAGATCATGCGCCGTTACTACTGATCCGCCGCCGCCGCCCCGCCCCGCCGGGCGGGTCGCCCGGTGGGCCGATCGGGGCGCGGGCCGGGCGGCCCCCGCGTGCCGTGCGCACCGGGGGCGCCCCGCCCGGGGCACGCTGGACCCCGCCCGTACCGCCCCCTCCTGCGAAGGCCGATGCGATGGATCCGGTGACGGACTCCCTGAACGAGGTCCACCGACGGCTGCGCGGCCTGCGCGACGGGAAGGTCGCCGACTACATCCCGCAGCTCGCGACGGCCGACCCGGACGACTTCGGCATCGCGCTGGTCAGCATGGCCGGCCACACGTACCGGGCGGGGCGGACGGACCGCCCGTTCAGCATCCAGTCCGTGTCCAAGCCCTTCGTCTACGCCCTCGCGCTCGGCGACCTCGGCCCGGAGGAGGTGCTGCGCCGCGTCGACGTCGAGCCGAGCGGCAACCCCTTCAACGCCATCAGCCTGGAGCCGGGCACCGGCCGCCCCGCCAACCCGATGATCAACGCGGGCGCGATCGCCACCACCGCGATGGTCCGCGCCGACGGCCCGGCCGAACGCTTCCGCCGCATCCTCGACTGCCTGTCGGCGTTCGCCGGCCGGGTCCTGGACGTCGACGAGGAGGTGTACGCGAGCGAGGCCGCGACCGGCGACCGGAACCGGGCCCTGGCCTACCTCATGCACTCGGCGGGCTCGCTGGGGGCCGACCCGGAGGAGACCGCCGACACCTACTTCCGCCAGTGCTCCGTCCGCGTCACCGCCGTCGACCTGGCGGTGATGGCCGCGACCCTGGCCAACGGCGGCCGCAACCCGGTCACCGGCGTCCAGGTCGTCCCCGAGCCGCACGTGGTGCGCACCCTCTCCGTCATGGCCACCTGCGGCATGTACGACGGGGCGGGCGCGTGGCTCCTGAACGTCGGCCTGCCCGCGAAGAGCGGGGTCTCCGGCGGTCTCATCGCCGCCAGCCCCGCCCGCTTCGGCGTCGCCGTGCACAGCCCTCCGCTGGACGGGGCGGGCAATCCGGTCCGCGCGGTGGCGGCCCTCGGCATGATGTCGGAGCGCTTCGGCCTCCACATCATGCACGGGCCGGGCCTGCGCGCCACGACGGTGACCGGCGCCCGGCGGCTGGAGCACGGCGACCGGACCATCGGCGTGGTCACGGCCCAGGGCATCCTGGAGTTCACCGAGTTCGAGGCGCTCGTGCAGGCCGTCCGCGAGGTCACGCCCCCGGTCCCGGGCTGGATGATCCTGGACCTGACGGCGGTCACCGGCGTCCTCCCCGGCCCGGCGGCGGGCCTGGCGTCCGTACTCGGCGACCTCGCCGCCCGGGGGCACCGCACCGCCGTCGCCGCGCAGGAGACCTTCGTCGAGGCCACCGAGGGCCACCCCCGCACCTGGGAGGTCTTCCGCACCCGCGAGGAGGCCGTGGCCTGGTGCCGGAACGGCTGATCCGTCCCGTACGGCCCCCTTCGCACGGTCCCTTCCGTACGGTCCCCTCCCCACGGTCCCCTTCCGTACCGGTTCCTCCGCAGGACCGGCTCCCGCGCTCGCACTCATGTCCCGCACCCGTACAACCATTTGACCGCTCGCGGGTCTCAACGGGCGGGGCGCACGGTGCGCCCGATGCTTTCCGTAGGGGGATGTACGTGCCTCTTGCCCGTTCGGCACGACGGCGGCTCGCCGGCGCCGTCACCACCGTTCTCGCCGTCACGCTCGGGGCGACCGCGCTGACCGCTCCCGCGTCCGCCCTCCCGGCCGCTCCGGTCGCCCCGGCCGCGGCGACCGCGGCGGAGGCCGCCGACCCGATCGCGTACCCCGGGGGCGAGAGGCTCACCGGGGCGGGCCTGACCGGCTTCCTGACGACCTCCGACGACAACGTCTCGACCTTCCGGCGGTACAAGGACGGGTCGGGGCAGGCGTACGACGGCCCGGTGTACCTGCGGTCGACGGCGACGACCGACTTCCTGGTCTTCCGGGGCGCCTACAAGATCACCCAGCGGAACCTGACGACGAGCGGCTCCCTGGAGGTGCCCGTCGGTTCCCTGGAGGGCGACGCGAAGTGGGCGGGCGCAGCGGCCGACGCCGTCTTCACGACCGTCACGGGCGAGGCGGGCACGGTGCTGCGGCAGCACGTCGCCGGGGCCGCCGCGGCGACCGTGACCGGCCTTCCCGCCGACGCGACCCTCGTCATGGTCACCCCCGCCACCCCCGCCCACGCCAAGGTCTCCTACCGGCGCAACGGGCTCGGCGAGTGGGGCCTCCTCGACCTCGCCACCGGGGTCCTCACCCCCGGCGCCGCCGGCACCGGCGCGCAGGCGGTCTCCGAGACCCGCACCGCCTGGTCGGCCGCCACGGCGACGGACCCGGGCCCCCGGGTCTTCGTCGCGGACCGGACCACCCACGAGGTCCAGGAGGCCCCGGTGCCCCCGGCGCCCTCGTCCGGCCTCCTCCAGGTCGGCCTGGTCGGCGACTGGGTGCTGTACGGGCAGAAGGGCGGCATGAACCTCACCCAGCCGAGCGTCCACCACGCCGTCACCGCCTACGACGTCGTCACCAAGGCGAAGACGACGGTGCTCGACCACGCCTACGAGTTCGTGGCCGCGCCCGACGGCAGCCTGTACGCGCGCGGCGGTCTCGTCGGCCGGGGAGAGGGCCTGTACCGGATCACGGCCCAGCCGGACGGCACCCTGAAGGCCGACCTGGTCGCGGCCACCGGCGAGCCCACCGAGGTCGTCGCCACGTCCGCCACCGTGCCCCCGGCGGTCCTCGACCTCGACCGGACCGACGGCTTCACCTTCCGGTGGGCGCTCTCCCGCGACGTGTCGACCCCGAAGCTCACCGTCCGGCACGTGCGGACCGGGAAGACCCACGACATCAGCTGGCAGTCCCGCACCGACGCGCCGGTGTTCTCCTGGGTCGAGAACAACTGGACCGAGAACCCCCCGAACGGCGACTACACCTGGGAGATGACCGCCGCTCCGGTCAACGGCGTCGGCCCGGCCTTCACCGCCAAGGGCACCTTCAAGGTCGTCCGCAAGGTCCAGCCGCACGACTTCAACGACAACGGCAGCCCCGACCTGATCAGCCGGGACCCCTCCGGCCGCCTGTGGCGCACGGACCTCTTCTACCGCCCGATCGACGAGTGGCGCGGCGTCAACGAGGCGTCGGAGCGCACCTACCTGGGCTCCGGCTGGGGCGTCTACGACCGGATCGAGGCCGCCGGGAACCTGGGCGGCACGGCGGTCGGCGACCTCCTGGCCCGCGACAAGGACGGCGTCCTCTGGCTCTACCAGGGCAAGGGCACCGGCAACTTCGCCACCCGGGTCCGGGTCGGCGGCGGCTGGCAGGCGTACGACAAGATCACGTCCGGCAGCGACCTGACCGGCGACGGCCGCGCGGACGCGGTCGCCACCGACCGGACCGGCGCGCTCTGGCTCTACGCCGGCACGGGCGACGCCGCGAAGCCGTTCCTCACCCGCAAGCAGATCGGCACCGGCTGGGGCGTCCACAACGACATCACGGCCGTCGGCAACCTCGCGGGCGGCCCCGCGGGCGACCTCGTCGCCCGTGACAAGGACGGCGTCCTCTGGCTCTACCTGGGCAAGGGGGACGGCACCTTCGCGCCCCGCACGAAGATCGGCGGCGGCTGGAACGTCTTCGGCGGCCTGATCGCCGCGGGCGACGCGGACGGCGACGGCCGTCCCGACCTCATGGGCGTCGGCGCGAGCTACCAGGACCCGAAGCTCTACAAGGGCACCGGCGACTGGAAGGTGCCGTTCCGCTCCGGCGAGACCATGTACCTGGACCGGATCATCGCGAACGGCGACAGCCAGGTCTTCTGACCGGGAGCCCCCAGGGGCGGATCAGACCGTGAGCCCCCGGGGGTGAAGGGGAGGCCGGCGAGCTCGCCGGCCTCCCCTTCCTCCTGGCCCTCCCCTCACGGGTGGAGCTTCTCGCCGTTCGCGAGCATGGCCACGAACTTCTCGATCCGGCGGGCGCGGGTCTCGGGCCGCCTGGCGTCCTGGACGCGGTGGAGCACCGCGAACCGGTTCGCCCGGTCGAGGGTCTCGAAGAAGGCCGCCGCGGCCGGTTCGGCGGCCAGCGCGGCGGCGAGGTCGTCCGGCACGACGGCGGTCCGCGAGCCGTCGTAGGCGGCCTCCCAGCGTCCGTCGGCCTTGGCCCGGTCGACCTCCTCCTGCCCGGCGGGCCGCATCCGCCCCTGGGCGGCCAGCGCCTCCGCCTTCTCCCGGTTGACCTTCGACCACCGGCTGCGCGGCCTGCGCGGGGTGAACCGCTGGAGCCACCACTCGTCGTCGAACTTCGCCTTCTGCCCGTCGATCCACCCGTGGCAGAGCGCCACGTCGAGGGCCTGCGCGTAGTCGAGCGCGACGACCCCGGGCCCCTTCTTCCGCAGCTTCAGCCAGATCCCCGGTGAAGCGGCGTGGTGCTCCCCGAGCCACGCCTCGAACTCCCCGGCCGATCCGAACGCGACGATCTCCAGTTCCTGAGCCATCCCCGCAGCGAACCACAGAAGGCGCGGCACCGGCAGGCCGGTCAGGAGGATCCGAGCGCCGGACGGTTCCCGGCGGCCTCCGGGGCGGCGGCCCGCGGGGCGAACCGGCCGGCGACGGGATCCGCGACGAACGCCTCCGCCGGCTCCGGGCCGTGCTTGACCGCGCCCGCGAACGCGACGAGGAGGCCCCCGGCGCCCCGGCCGTCCTCGACCACGTCCTGGCCCCCATGTACATCAGGGTCCTGTTCGGCCTGGTCCCCCTCGCTCCGGACCACATCGACGGGCTGGTGGACCGGCTGCCGTGACGCCGTCCGGGGCCGGGCCCTCCGCTCCCGGCCTCCGGCGGGGGCGCGGATGCCCGAAGGCGCCGGCCGCTTCCTCCTCTCCGGGAAGCCCGAGGAGGCCGACCGGCGCATCCGTGCCTTCCTGGCCGGCCGACGGTCCCCTCCCCGCCGAAGGCGGGGACCGGACCCGGGCCATAAGCTGGGGGACCGGAGGACCGGGTGACGTCCTCGCCCCGCTCTTCCGGGCGCCGGTCCGCGGGTGAGAGTCCGACGGGCCTCCGTCGAGAACCCGCAGACCACTCCACCTCACCCCCGGGACGGCCCGTGACCGACAGCAAGAACATCAACAACCCCGTGGGCCAGGGCGGCGGCCAGCGCAAGAGGCAGTCCCGCGCCGAGCGCCAGAACAACGGCCCGCACCGCAACCTCGACCGCCAGGGCGCCGCCGACCGCAAGGCGGAACTGGTCCGCAAGATGCGCGAGAAGGCCCGCACGCCGGAGACCGGCGACCAGGCGGACGGCGGCGCCGCGCAGAGCTGAGCACCGCCGGCGCCCGGACCGGGACGACGGCGAAGCCCCGGCCCTTCCGACCTGGGGGCTTCGTCCGTTCACGGGCGGGCGCCGGTGCCGCCCCGGGGCGGCCGCCCTCCCTGACCCGACCGTGGCGTCGGATCAGGGTGACCGGGGCGAGGCCGCCCGGCCCGCGTACTGGCGGCACTCGCCGGTGAAGACGGCGGCGAGTTCGGCGTCGAGCACGGGAGCCACGAACCGGGTCACGGGCACGCCCGCGGCTCCCTCCGGCTCGCGGTAGACCTGGAGCGCGAGCCCCTCCATCACGGCGGCGAGGCGTACGGCGGCGGGCAGCGGGTCCAGGTGCTCGTCGACCTCGCCGCACTCCTTGCCGTTGTGGACGGCCCGGGCGATGTCCTCGCGCAGCCGCCGGGCGGCCTCGGTGTCGACCTCGGCGAGGGCGGGGGCGTCGAGCGCGCGGCCGGCGAACGCGCGGGCCACGCGGTACTCGGCGCGACGGGCCTCGTCCAGGGGGATGTACTCGGTCATCACCTCCGCCATGACCCGCGCGATGGGCCGCTCGTGCCGGACGCCGTCCCTGATGCGCTGCTCGGCGCGTGCGCGGATCCGCGCGGAGACCTCGCGGAAGGCGTGGAGCAGCATCTCGTCCTTGGTGCGGAAGTAGTGCTGCACGAGGCCCACGGACATGCCCGCGGTGGCAGCCGTGCGGGCGACGGTGACGGCGTCGAGCCCGTGCTCGGAGATCAACCGGCTGACGGCGTCGGCGATCTGACGGCGTCGTTGTTCGTGATCGGCGGTACGCGGCACTTGATGACCGTACCAGCGTACGGTTATAACCGTATCTCCGTACGGTTATCTGGCCGTGCCCAGGGCAGGGCACGGCATGCCTTGCCCTGCCCTGCCCCCTGCCCCGTGCCCCTGCCCCGTGCCCGCGCCCGTGCCCCGTGCCCGCGCCCGCAGTAAGGACGAGACGCTCATGCCCAGCCTGATCCGACGCGCCACCGCGGCGGCGGTCGCCCTCCTGGTCGGCCTGCTTCCCTTGGCCGAGGCTTCCGCGGAGACCGGCCCACCCGCCCCGACCGGCCGCTTCGCGGCGATCGACGCCTATGTGCGCGCACGCATGGAGGCCACCCGGACACCGGGGCTCGCCTACGCCGTGGTCGGCCCCGACGGGCCGGTCCACTCGCGTGCCTGGGGCACCGACGGCCGCGGCGAACCGGTCACGGACGGCACGCCGTTCCTGTGGGGATCGGTCGCCAAGCCGATCGCCGCGAGCGCCGTGATGACGCTCGTGCAGGACGGGCGGCTCCGCCTCGACGACCGGGTCGTCGACCACCTGCCGGCCTTCCGCTTCGGCGGCACCGGCCACGCCGCCCGGGTCACGGTCCGCCATCTCCTCCAACAGACGGCGGGCGTACCGGAGTCGGCGACCTTCGAGGTCACGGACTGCGTGGCCGACGACTGCCCGGACGCGGCCGCGCGGGTCGCCGCGCTGGACGGTGTGCGCCCGCTCGGCCCGCCGGGCACCACGTACGCCTACAGCAGCGCCAACTACCTCGTCCTGGCGGCCGTGGTCGAGTCCGTGACGGGCCGGCCCTTCGCCGATCACCTCCGGGCCGGCGTCCTGCGCCCGGCCGGCATGGACGGGGCGATCGCCGACCGCGCGTCCGCCCGCGCGCGGAACCTTCCGCCCGGACACCAGCTCCTGTGGGGCGTGCCGTCGGCCATCGCCGACGGCGTGGACGACGACGGCGCCGCCTACGGCTACACCGGCGGCGACCTGAACGACCTCGCCGCCTTCGCCTCCCTCCAGCTCCGGTCGGGCAGGACGCGCGACGGCACGACGGTCCTCACTCCCGGGTCCGTCCGCCTGATGCGGCAGTCCGGCCGGATCCACCCGACGGGCGAGGACACCGGATACGGGCTCGGCTGGCGCGTCGGCGGCCTGGAGGCCCCCCTCGACACCGCGATCTGGCACACCGGCGCCACCCCCGGCTACTCGGCCGCGCTCTTCCTCCTGCCGGAGCGGAACCTCGCCCTCGTCGTCCAGCAGAACCTCCACGGCCTCCTCCACGACGGCAGCGTCATGCAGGTCGGCTTCGGCGCGGCCCGCATCCTCGCCGGAGGCACCGCACCCCCCGGCGCCCCCTCCGCCGCGGCCTACCACGCCACGGTCTGGGGCCTCAGCGCCCTCGCCCTCGTCCTGCTCGCCGCGGCCTTCCACTCGGTCCGCCCGCTCCGCCGCCGCCCGCCCGGCCGCCGCGTCCTCCCCACCGTCCTGTGGTGCCTGGCCGGCGTCCTGCCCTGGGCCCTCCTGGCGGCGTCCTCCGCCCTCGTCGGCCCCCGGGCGCTGTGGGTCTGGACCCCCGACGTCCTGATCACCCTGTGCGCGGCGGCCGCCGCCGGCACCGCGGTCGTCGCCCTGCGGCTCACGACCGCGTACGGCGGCAGGAGCCGCGGGCGGGTCACGTAGCGGGACCGCGCCGCGCGCAGGGCGCGACAGCCCCGAGACGGCCGGAGGACGAAGAAGCCCCAGGTCGCCGACCTGGGGAAACCTTCGTGGGGTGGGACGTGGTGGCCGTCCTGGACGGTCACCCTCGTCGGACACCGCACCACGGCGACCTGCCCCGACTCCTCGGCGCCGGTGGGCCGGAGGCCGTACCCCCCGCCCGGGCGTGAGGCGGCGCGGCCGGGCGGGCGGAGGGGTTCAAGCCTGGTCGGGGGGCACGTCGGACTCGGCGGCGCGGCGGTACTCCTCGTTGATGCGGCGGGCTTCTTCGAGCTGGTCCTCGAGGATGATGATGCGGCAGGCCGCCTCGATCGGGGTGCCCTGGTCGACGAGTTCGCGGGCGCGGGCGGCGATGCGGAGCTGGTAGCGGGAGTAGCGGCGGTGGCCGCCCTCGGAGCGCAGCGGCGTGATCAGGCGGGCTTCGCCGATGGCGCGGAGGAAGCCCTGGGTGGCGCCGATCATCTCGGCCGCCCTGCCCATGGTGTAGGCGGGGTAGTCGTCGTCGTCGAAACGGTCGTACGAGTTCTCTGCTGTCATTCGCACCTCTTCGTGAAACGCATAGAGGGCCCTGGTGCCAGTACTGGCACCAGGGCCCTGAAGGAACTACTACACCACCTGCCGGCCCTGATGAAACGCCGGCCTTCTGTGTCCGCCCGCCCGGCCTTACCGCTGCCGGGTGCGCGGGGATCGCGGCTGCTTGACCGGAGACCACCTCGCTGTCGATGTCCTGCGGTACCCGGACGCGGGACTTCCGTCCGGGCGATCCCGATGGCGCCGTACTCCTCCGTTCTTTCCTTGCCTTGCCGATCTGCTGCTTCTCGTCCTGCGGATACTGCGCACTGCTGGTGATGCGTACTACTCGGCGGCCCGGGGGAGCGCCGCCGTCTCCGTGCCCCCGGTGCGCGCGTCCGCAGCCGACGCCTTCACCGGGGGTACCGCTCGTGGAGGCCCCTGATCACTGCGGGCCGCCCAGTCCGGCCGTCAGTTCCGTCGCCGTCCTGCGAAAGCCCTGGCTTCGGAACTCCACCGCCGCACTGTCCTGCTCACTGCGACTACCTGTACTGCTTCCCGGCAGTCCGTCTCTGCCGGGCCCTTTTGTCTCTCCGGGTTACGAGAGAAAACATAACTCGCCCACTCGTCGATGTCTACTGCGGCCGCAATAGATTTTCGGGCGTGCGGAGAGGAGACAAGGCAAGCGGCGCGGGAACGGCCTCCGGACTCCGCGGCGCGCCCGCCGCACCGGCCGTCCCACTCGGCAGGACGACCGGCGGGCGGGGAGGAGGGGCTCGTAGGATCGACCCCATGTCGAAGATTGACGAGCTGCTTGTCTACGTCGCCCGGCTGGTGGAGTCCGGACGGAGCAACCAGATGTCCCTGACCGTCGTCATCGGGGGCGCTGTCATCACGGGCCGGCTGGCCCCCGAAGCGGTGTGGCGACAGCGGGTCTCGGAGGTCCTGGCGGACTCCGACCGGCTGGCCGAGTTCTCCGTCGCCTTCGCCGCCGAGGGCGGTGAGGAGCCGCCCACGCACCTGCACTTCCACATGGCCCGGATCCTCCAGGGCACGACGGCGATCCCGGAGACCGGAGGCATGTACCGCGTCTCGATCGCGGACGTCAGCGCCTGGACGATCGGCGACGTCACGTACTCCGACCACTGACCCCGCGCGGAAGGACCCACGGGGACGTGCTTGCGTAGGGACGTGCCTGCGCGGGGACGTGCCTCCGCGGACACGGACTTGTGCGGGGACGTACGTACGCGGACATGGGAGAGGGCCCGACCGGCAGGGTCGGCGCCGCCTGTGCGGTGCCGGCCGGGTGCCGGTCGGGCCCTCTCGGGTCCGGTCTTCGGTTCGTGTCCGCGCCGTGGGGCGCGGACCGCGGTCAGGCCGCCGGGGCGCCGAGCGCCGCGGAGGCGTCCCGGAGGGGCCCGGTGCCATGGGCGGGGGCGCTGCTCCGGGGGAGGTCGCGCAGCCGGAGCCGGTCCGTGTAGGCGGCACCGTCGCGGACGGTGGTGAGCTGGGCGCGGGTGACGAGGCCGGTCCGCTGGTCGTCGTTGTCGCAGACGAGCAAATGCCCGGTGCGGGCACCTGCCATGACGGCCAGGGCCACCTCCACGGTCATGTCGTCGCAGACCTGCGGTCCGGCGGCGTCCGCGGCGCCGGTGCCCGCCGGGCGCACGGGGACGGGGCGGGACGGGCGGGGTTGCGCCGGGGTCGGCGTCACGATGTGCCTCCTGAGGGGATGGACCGGCTTCCGGACGGTGCGGGGGCCGGGCCGCCGCGCCCGGCGGGACGCGGCGCGTCCGGGTGCCGTGCTGTGGAGAAGGGAGCGCGTCGACCGCGGGGGGCCGCGCCCCGGCGGCCGCGCCGCTCGGCGGGCGGCGCCGTGATCGTCACCGGAACGCCGGAGGGGGTCCGCGCGCCGGTGATCCGGACCAGCGCGTCCTCGCCCGAGCGGACCTGGTTGGTCTCGGGCACGATCCCCGCCTCCTGCATGAGGCGGTTCACGCCACGGCGCTGCTGGGGCGTGACGAGGGTGACGACGCTCCCGGACTCGCCGGCCCGGGCGGTGCGGCCGCCGCGGTGCAGGTAGTCCTTGTGGTCGGTCGGCGGGTCCACGTTGACGACGAGGTCGAGGTGGTCGACGTGGATGCCGCGCGCGGCGACGTTCGTCGCGACCAGGACGGTCACGTGGCCGGTCTTGAACCAGGCGAGGGTGCGGGTGCGCTGCGACTGCGTCTTCCCGCCGTGCAGGGCCGCGGCCCGCACGCCGTTGCGGAGGAGGTCCTCGGTGAGGCGGTCCACCGCGTGCTTGGTGTCCAGGAACATGATCACCCTGCCGTCGCGCGCCGCGATCTCGGTGGTCAGCCGCTGCTTGTCGGCGCCCTGTACGTGCAGGACGTGGTGCTCCATCGTCGTGACCGCGCCCTGGGAGGGGTCGACGGAGTGGACGACGGGGTCGATGAGATGGCGCCGGACCAGGAGGTCGACGTTGCGGTCCAGCGTCGCGGAGAACAGCATCCGCTGGCCTCCGGGCCGCACCTGGTCGAGGAGCGCGGTCACCTGGGGCATGAAGCCCATGTCGGCCATCTGGTCGGCCTCGTCCAGGACGGTGACGGCGACCCGGTCGAGCCGGCAGTCGCCGCGGTCGATGAGGTCCTGGAGACGGCCAGGGGTGGCCACGACCACTTCGGCGCCGTGGCGCAGCGCGTTCGTCTGCCGCTGGATCGGCATGCCGCCGACGACGGTGGCCAGGCGCAGCTTCACGGCGCGGGCGTAGGGGGTGAGGGCGTCGGTGACCTGCTGGGCGAGTTCCCGGGTGGGGACCAGGACGAGCGCCAGCGGCCGGCGGGGCTCGGCGGACTGTCCGGCGGTGCGGGCGAGCAGGGCCAGGCCGAAGGCGAGGGTCTTGCCGGAGCCCGTCCGGCCGCGGCCCAGGACGTCACGGCCCGCCAGGGAGTTCGGCAGCGTCGCCGCCTGGATGGGGAAGGGGACGGACACGCCCTGCGCGGCGAGCGCGGAGAGGAGACGACGGTCCAGAGCCAGGCCGGTGAAGTCCTCGGCGGCCGGCAGCGCCGGAGTGATCGTCTCCGGCGGGGCGAACTCCCCCCGCGCGGTGGCCGGACGCCCGCCGCGCCCGCCCGGTCGTCCCGGACGCCCCGTCCGCGCCGCGCCGGGCGAAGCGGAACGACCGCCCCTTCCCGTCGCGGCGGAGGAGTCGTGCGCGGAGCCGCCCTCCCGGCGGCTCCGGGAGGGACGGCCGTCCGTGTGTGTGGGGTTCATTCAGAACCTTCCTCGATGCGGCGCGCGACGATGATTCCGGCAGCGAACGAAAGCGCGCGAAATCGCCGGAACGGTCGAAGCGGATGAAGAAATAAGACGATGGTGGTCCAGGAGTGGGAAGAATGATCGGTGCGGTGGAGCGTGCGAGAGCGGCAGCCGCGGCGCA
Organism: Streptomyces filamentosus; assembly: GCF_014654895.1. Taxonomy (GTDB): domain Bacteria; phylum Actinomycetota; class Actinomycetes; order Streptomycetales; family Streptomycetaceae; genus Streptomyces; species Streptomyces filamentosus. The sequence continues at coordinate 2,883,735 of NZ_BNBE01000001.1, forward strand.
GGGATGCGGAAAATTCCCGGAAAACGCATGCAGCTGGGGCCCGCACCCCGAAGGATGCGGGCCCCAGCTGCGTACGGCGCGTCAGCGTCAGGCGGGAACGATGTTCTCCGCCGTCGGGCCCTTCTGGCCCTGCGCGATGTCGAAGGAGACCTTCTGCCCCTCCTGGAGCTCGCGGAAGCCCTGGGCGGCGATGTTCGAGTAGTGGGCGAACACGTCAGGACCGCCACCCTCCTGCTCGATGAAGCCGAAGCCCTTTTCCGCGTTGAACCACTTCACGGTACCGGCAGCCATGTCATATCTCCTTCAGGCAGTGCAGCGGAATCCGCACTTTACGGACCCCGTGTCGCCGCGATGATTCCCTGCCCGGAAAAAGACCGGAATGCGAAACGCTTCCGTGCGGCATGCGCCCGGTGAAGCGTGCGAAATTCGGGGTACCAAAACTGCAACTGATTCGACAGTAGCACGCCGGGGCCGTCCGTGTGCGTTCCGCATTTTCTCGCGCGTGGCCTCGGAAGAAATCCTCTCCGTGACGTCATTGAGAATCTGCACCGGCGGCGACAGGTATTTATCGATTTCCGGACGGGGCATCCACTCCGGCGCCGCCGGGGGTGTCACCTGAAATGACCGCCCCGGCGCCCGGTCCCGACCCGAACCGGCCCCCCGGGAGCCGCGGCGCCGCCCGGTCCGCCGAGGGCTTCCCGTCCGCCCGGGAAGACGCCCCTCGTGTCGTCACGAGAGGGGCTGGACCGCCTCGCGTCGAGCCGCGCGCGTACCGGAGCCGGAGGCGTGCTCGTCCTCGTCGAGCAGGAAGGTCTCGACCTCCCCGAAGTCGGGCGCCTGAAAGGGATTCGTGGCGGGATGCGGTGATACCGCGGCGGAGGGGAACGCCTCCACCGGAGCGGAGAACGGCGAGATCAGGTCGATGACAGGGGTCCTCTTCGGTGCGGGTCCATGAACGGATCTGGTGTGCCGTGACCGGGCACGACGGCCCTACAGCTTGCTCATCTTGGCGTACGGACTCAGGATCCGCTCCTGCGTCGAGCCGAAATCCACGACCGCCGCCACCCCGACCTCGATGCCGACGACCCGGCCGAGGCCGTGCACGTCGTGGGTGACCTGGTCGCCCACGGCGAACTGCTTGAGGGGCGGCGCGACCGGGGCCTTGAAGGGACTGGTGGGCAGAAAGCGCTTGGGTGCACTTGGCTTTGTCATTGCCCTCAGTATGCGCCCACGCGCATCCGCTACGGCCGCTCACGCACGCAGCGCCCGGTGGCCGAGAAGGAACCCGCTGAAAGGTGACAGCCCCAGCCCTTCGACCTTGGGCTTCGCCGGGAAGCGGGCAGGGAGAGGGAGATGCCGGATCGGAATGCCACCGCGCAGCCGGGCATCGCACCCACCGCTCGCCCCACCGAGGGAACCATGTTCGCCGCGCTCTACGGAGAACTGGTCCCCCACGCGTGGCGCGACCCTGCCCCGGAGCACGACGCGTACCGGTTGTTCCCTCAGCGGTCGCTCGCCATGGGCCGGCTCGACGACAGGCCGGGCACCGGGGAAGAGAGCGCCTCCGGTGGTCGCACGCACGTCGCGCCCGAACTGTGGGCCATGAATGACGCGGGTCGGGGCCACCCCCCTGCCGCTCCGGCGCCGGACCTGATCCCGTGGTTCCAGGTCGAGGCGAGCGCCTTGGCCGATGACGGGCCGCTTCCTGCACAGCCGTTCCTGCGCTGCGCGCAGGACACAACGGAGCGGATCGGCGCCGTTCGTCTCGCCGCGGCCCAGGTCCCTCTGCCGGTGCAGGGCATCGATGCCTCGGCTCGCCCGCCGTACGCGCTGCTGCCCTCCATGCGGACGCCGGCCCGGTTCGGCGAGTGCGACCCGCGGGCGCGTGTCCCGGTGAAGGTCCGCATCGACGGCGGCCTCAACCCGTCGATCCCGGGTGTGGCACCGCAGTTCGCCCGCCGCGTCGCCCCTCCCGGCCAAAACATGTTCGCGAATGGCCTCGGCGAGGCCGTTCCCCCGGAAGACTCTCTCCCGCCGCCGTCCGACGACCGCTTCTGGAACGGCCCACCCCTGCACGGCAAGACGCTCTCCAGCGAATCGGCGGAGTGGTCCTGTGACGCGGTCGGCTGGCTCGCCGCGACCGTGGCGGACTCCGCCGCGCACGTCGGCATCCGCACCCCCGCGCTGCTCACTGTCGTACGGGCCTGACCGCGCGGCGGGTCGGGCCGCCGGGGCGGCCCGGATCACGGCCCGGACGTCCCGCCGCCGGGCCGGACGCCGACCGAGGTGGCGCGGAGCGCCCGAGGAGGGCTGGACAACGACGAAGCCCCAGGTCTCTGACCTGGGGCTTCGTTCAAGAGCGGATGACGGGAATCGAACCCGCGCTATAAGCTTGGGAATCACCGTCGCCTTGGCCGCCCACATGGCCTCTGACCTGCGAGCAAGCATCTTCGCAGAGTGTTCCGAGGGGTTCCGCCCGCACCCCTGGTGACCGCTGTTCACCGCCGTGAAGGGCACGGATGGGGCACGCGACGGGTCTCCGGTCGAAGTCCACGGTCCATCGAGGTCTCGAGTCGGCAGGGTGCCCGGAGAGACGCTCCCCCTCACAGCCGCTCCCACTCGGGGCGCGGTCGCGGCGATTGCGGAGGACAGCGGTCGCATCATGGGCGTCCGCCTGCCTCGTTCGGGTGGAATCTTTCCCCCTTGTCGGGGATCGGTGCTGGTCACATGGGGTGAAAGGGTCGCGTGGCTCGTTCCCCGTCCCCGGGCGGGAGGCGTTGATGGGGACGTGAGTACTTCAAGCGCCGCACCGATACTGTCCGCCGCTCTCGCCGCCCCCGCTCCTCCCGTCGTGCACGACTCGGGCGCGGACACCGCGCCCGGTGTCATAGTCGTCGACTCCTGCACCACCCTCGGCACCACCCTGGTCCTCCGCCTCGCCGGAGAGATCGACCACTTCAGCGCCGCCCCGCTGCGGGCACTGCTGGCCTCGGCGGCCGACGACGGCTGCACCGGGCTCGTCCTGGACGCCTCCCGGGTCACCTTCTGCGACTCCGGCTTCCTGGCCGTCCTCGACTGGTGGCCCCGGCAGGGGCGCCGTCTCAGACTCGCGAACCCCTCCCGGGCCGTTCAGCACCTTCTGAACGCCGTTGCACCAGCACGACGGCAGCGGGCCCATGCAGGCTCCCTGACGACGGCAGGCAGGTCATGATGTTCCTGCTCCTGACCTGCGTTCCGATGCTCGCAGCGGTTCTCCTCGCACACGGGGAACCGCGCGAACCAGGGCACCGCCGTCCCGCCCCGCCTCCGCGACCCGCACCTCGCAGGACTCTGATCCACTGCCGCCCGGCGCCCCCGCTCCTCTGCGCCATGCAGTAGACGACGGAAGGGGCCGGGGGCCCGCGACAGCGCGCGGGCCGCGACGGCGCATCTCCGGGCCGGCGCTGACTGCCGTCGCGAGGACGACGGGCGCCGACGTACCGGCCGGTGCCACGTCCGAGACGCCGGGTGCGCGGGCCTGGCGGCGGTCGTCACAACGGCCCCGGCGCATTCACTCCGTCGGGGCCGCCCTTCCGGATCGTCACACGTGAGCGTGCTCGATCCGTGTTCAATCGTACGACTTCTCGGCCGGGCGGGCCGGGCGAGAGCGGGACGCCGGGGTGGTCCGGCTCACCCGCGCTCTTGTTCCTCGGTCTCCATGCGGAGGATTCCCTGGTGGGTGAGGGAGACCATCGCGGGTGTGTTGCCCGGTTCCCAGTCGACGCTGATCAGGCCCTCGCCGGTGAGGTAGGTGCAGGCGGCGGCCAGGTCTTCCTCCGGGATGCGCAGGTCGTTGCGCAGCTTCCGTCCCGTGATGCCGAGGAGGCGGTTGCCTTCGGTGGCTTCGTAGAGGGCGGTCAGGACCCGCTCGCGGTACCCCTGTCGCTCGTGGAGTGTGGCCATGACCGAGTCCTTTCGTCGTGTGAAGGTCCGATTCCGCTCAGACTTCGTCGACGTGGGTGCCGGTGAGAGGGGACGATCTGCTGGTGGTGAGCCAGGAGCGGGCGGGCTCTGCGGCGGTTTCGGTGTCGACGGTGAGGTGGAGCCGGGTGCCGCCGTCGAGGACGGGGTAGCTGCGCTGTTCCGTCCCGGCGAACGAGCGGCGGATCACCTCGGCGACCGCGCGGGCGGCTTCGGGGGTGGCGGCGACGATGCGGATCTCGGCCTGTCCGGCCGAGGGCAGGGCCGCGGTGTCGGTGCGGTACAAGGGGCGGGTCCCTTCACGGGTGAGCGAGAGGCCGGCGGGTGGGTTGTCCCGGATGTCCGGTGCCCCACCCGCGGCCTTCGGTCGGAGGAGTGGTCTCTGGAGCGGTCAGGGCCAGGTGCCCGTGGCCCTGCGGCGGGCTGCTTGCTCTGTCGGCGTGCGGGGGCTGTGACCGGGCGGTCGGAAGATGGCCGGGAAGGGGTCGCTGTAGCGGCGGGCGGCGATGCGTGCGTCGTGCTGGGCGTTGAGCCGGTGGACGATGCGCGTGCCGAGTGTGATCAGCACAGCGGCGGCCACGAGCGCGATCAGGGTCTCCATGTCGTCACCACCGCCTGTTCTTCGGCAGCGGAATCATCCGCGCGCCGACGACCGGGTGCCGGAGGGGCGGCAGGGCGGCTCCTCCGTCCGTCTCCCAGGCGTCCTCGCTGCTGCGGGCGTCGCGCATGCGGCGACCGGTCGCTGCTTCGTCGGACATCAGGACACCGGCGGTGAGGACGCTGCCGGGGACGGCGGCGGCCGCCATGAGCCGGGTGGCCGCGGCGGGTTCGGTCTCGGGCGGTATCACCAGCAGGTCGACGCGGCCGACGGTGTAGGAGAGCAGGATCATCTTGTCGGGATCCTGTTCGGTGAACCAGCCGACGTGCACGGTGTGCCCGGTGACGGCGACCTTGTGCGGGACGACGGGCCAGCGGGTGGGGTTCACCGTGGCCCGTGTGATGCGTCCGAAGCGCTCTTCCAGCGCGTCGACCAGGGGCGGAAGCTCAGCGGCGAGGTCACGCGAGCGGGGCCACCAGGCGCCGTCCAGGAGACCGGCGAGTGTGGTCTTCGGCGTCAGCGAAAGGCGCGCCGAATGCGAGGGTGCGAGGGTGGTGGTCATGATCGCGGACCCGTCTCCGGGCCGCCCTGCAGGGCGGCCCAGTGTCTTGATCGCCGGAAACGACGTCCGCATGGGAGCGGGTGTTCGAGTTACTCCCGGTACCTTCAGCCTACTCCGCGCCGGGGGCGGACGAGTGGTGTCCGTCCAGCCGATTTCCCGGGCCGGGAGCATCCGCCCGGTCGGCGTCGGTGACCCCACCTCGCGGCACGTCCCCCCGTCACCCGCGCCACTCGACCAGGAGGAGCGTGGCGTCGTCCGAAGTGGCCTCGCCACGTGCCCGCTTGAGGGTGTGGGACAGGTCCCGCGCCACCGCGTGCACCTCCCGGTCCGCCCTGTCCATCTGATTCACCCAGTTGATCAGCTGGTCCTCGCCGAACTCCTCCTGTCCGCTCTCGTGTTCCTCGATCAGGCCGTCGGTGAAGCAGAGGATCCGGTCCCCGGGATCGAGCGCCACCTCGCTGACCTGCGGCTGGTCACCGCCGAAGCCGACGGGGAGGGTGGTGGGGCTGTCGAGGCGGCGTACGACGCGGTGGTGGCGGATCAGCATGGGGGCGGGGTGCCCGGCGTTGACCCACTGGAGGCGGCCGGTGCCGGTGTCGAGCCGCAGCATCTGGGCGGTGACGAAGTGGTCGGGGGCGAACTGCTCGGCGACGGCCCGGTCCATGAAGAGGTAGATCTCGGAGAGTTCGACGCTGGTGCGGCGGGCGTGCCGGTAGGCCCCGATGGTGACGGTCGCCATGGTCGCCGCGTCCAGGCCGTGGCCCATGGCGTCGATCACGGCGAGGTGGAGGACGTCGCCGTTCAGGGCGTAGTCGAAGCTGTCGCCGGCCACGTCGTAGGCGGGTTCCAGGACTCCCGCCACGGCGACGCGGGGCATCGTCATGGCCAGCGGTGGCAGGAGCGACCACTGGATCTCGGCGGCGACGCTCATCGCTTCGCCCCGGCGGGTGCGGAAGAACAGGTCGGTGTAGCCGTTCTTGGTCCGGATGGTGTCGGCGGCCAGGGCGGAGAGCCTGCGCAGGAGGCGGCGGGCGTGGTCGTCGACCGCGTCGAGGGTGACGGCCAGGACGCCGGCCTGGTCGCCGCCGTCGAGCAGCGGGACGTGGACCCGCACCCCCTCGACCACCGGCACCTCGACAGGACGCGAGGTGAGGAAGCAGTGACCGGCCGCCGAACCGTCGATGGGCACGGGATCGCCGTCCGCCAGTCCGTCCCCGGCGAGGGGGACCAGGCTCCGCTGCCCGTAGTCCTGGAGCAGGATCTGCGGGTCCCGGCCGCCGATCCGGGTGAGGACGTCGGCGAGGGCCGGCCCCACCCGATCGGGCGGCAGCGCGTGGGCGTGGTCCAGGAACCCGCCCAGCAGCACCTCTTCGAAGCTCTCCGAGCGGTCGGGGCCCCCGTCCTCGTGCGGTCCGACGGTCATCCGGGGGCCTCCAGGCGGGCAGCGGGGCAACACCCTGGTCCTGTGCCGACGGGCCGATCCCTCGGCAGCGCGGTGCGGCTTCCAGGATGCTCCGCGGCGGCCGGGGCCGCCACGCGCGCCCGACGGGCCCGGTTGCCTGGTCAGGGTTCCTGGGAGTGGGGCCCGGTGCCGCTCGGGGGCCTGCTGGTGGCCAGCCAGGACCGGGCCGGTTCGGCGGTGTGGGCGGTGTCGACGGTGAGATGGAGGCGGGTGCCCCCGCCAGGGGCGGGGTAGCTGCGCTGCTCGTCACCGGCGAAGCAGTGACGGAGGACATCGGCCACCATCCGGGCGGCGTCCGGGGTGGCGGCGACGATGCGGACTTCGGCGTATCCGGGCGGCGGCAGGGCTTCGGCTTCCGGCTCGTTGCGGTCCAAGGCGGCATCGTCCTTTCCCGTCGAAGGCCAGGCTGGTCGGGTCTCTGTACGTCCACGGTACGTCCGAAGGCCCGGCGCCGATCGGTTCCGAGGCGGGGAGCGGCGCGTCCGCGAGTCCCCCGGAGTACGGTGAAAGAACGGGGCCGCCGCCCCGCTCACCGGTTCGGCGTCCGCCGTAGCACCGGTCGGAGCGGCAGCGGACCACCCGTGGACGGGCGGACCGGCCATGACCGACACAGGCATTCCCCACGCGCCCCCGCGCCTTCTGCCGGACGAGATCCACCGGGCCGTCGGACCGGGTATCGCACTGCTCCGACTGGAGACGACGGGGTCCCGGCAGAGCCTGCTCGACGGGGCCTGGTGGCCGCGTTCACGTGACGTGGAGCAAGAGCTCCCGCCGCTGATCACCGCCCTGACCGAACACCTCGGACCCCTTACCCGGGTAGGTCTGGACGCCTCGGCCTGGAACGCCATCCCGACCCGCCTGGTCGTCGACGACCGGGTCGTGCACCTCGACTCCTTCCCCGTCGGCGACGACACCGTCCTGATCACCCGCGGCGACAACGACCACTTCTCCCTCATGGTCGTCCCGCCCACCACCACGCCCGAGGCCGCCCGCACGGCCATGGCCCGCGCCGTCCACACCGGCAACGCCACCCAGGCCGCCGAGATCCTCCTCGCCGAACTCCACCACGCCGCGGCCCCGTCGGTCGGCACCCCCCTGGAGAACGACGAAGCCCCAGGTCGCTGACCTGGGGCTTCGTAGAAGAGCGGATGACGGGAATCGAACCCGCGCTATAAGCTTGGGAAGCTCATGTTCTACCATTAAACTACATCCGCACAGCGGCCCTACGAGGCAACCGCATCGTTGCACACTGTACCCCATGTGCCACTCGGGGCGTGGACGGGTCCCTTTCGGTGGGGCGGAGTGGTGTGTGGAGGGTGTCCTCTTGATCCCCTAATGTGGCTGTCTCGTCCAGCATGTGTGTAGGGGAAGGGACTTGATGGGTTCCGTGGATCGCACCGTCGTCCGCTGTGCCGAGGGGCACGTGTTCAGCACCGCGTCGTTTCCGCTTCAGCAGCTCGGGTCCGGGCGGATCGGGCCGGGGAGGCTTCTTCGGTGTCCGCGGTGCGCGCGGCTGAGGCATGCGGTGCCGGTGGAGGTTCAGCAGCGCTGAGCAGGGCGGACCGGGTGGGCGCGGACGTGGTCCCGATTGGGGAGGTCCGCGCCCTCTGCGTATCGTGGGGGCGTGCTTCTCTCAGACAAGGACATCCGGGCCGAGATCGATGCCGGGCGGGTGCGCATCGACCCGTACGACGAATCCATGGTGCAGCCGTCCAGCATCGACGTGCGCCTCGACCGCTTCTTCCGGGTGTTCGAGAACCACCGCTACCCGCACATCGACCCCGCGATCGAGCAGCTCGACCTGACGCGCGAGGTGGAGCCCGAGGGCGACGAGGCGTTCATCCTGCATCCGGGCGAGTTCGTGCTCGCTTCGACGTACGAGGTCATCACCCTGCCGGACGACATCGCGTCGCGGCTGGAGGGGAAGAGCTCGCTGGGCCGCCTCGGGCTCGTCACGCACTCCACGGCCGGCTTCATCGACCCCGGTTTCTCGGGGCACGTGACGCTGGAGCTGTCGAACCTGGCGACCCTCCCCATCAAGCTCTGGCCCGGGATGAAGATCGGGCAGCTGTGCATGTTCCGGCTGAGCTCGCCCGCCGAGTTCCCGTACGGCAGCGAGCGGTACGGGTCCCGGTACCAGGGGCAGCGGGGGCCGACGGCGTCCCGCTCGTACATGAACTTCCATCGGACCCAGGTGTGAGGCGGTAGCCGGCATGAGTGAAGTACGCGAGAACCTGACGTACGAGGGCTTCGGGACGGCCGTCCGCGAGCTGGCGCAGACCATCGCCGACGACGGGTACGAGCCCGACATCGTGCTCTCCATCGCGCGCGGCGGCGTGTTCGTGGCCGGCGGTCTGGCCTACGCGCTGGACTGCAAGAACATCCACCTGGTGAACGTGGAGTTCTACACCGGGGTCGGGACGACCCTGGAGATGCCGGTCATGCTGGCGCCCGTGCCGGACGCGATCGACTTCTCCGACAAGAAGGTCCTGATCACGGACGACGTCGCCGACACCGGCAAGACGCTGAAGCTGGTCCACGACTTCTGCAAGGACCACGTCGCCGAGGTCCGCTCCGCCGTCATCTACGAGAAGTCCCACTCCCTCGTGAAGTGCGAGTACGTGTGGAAGAAGACCGACGAGTGGATCAACTTCCCCTGGTCGGTCGAGCCGCCCGTGGTGAAGCGCGAGGGGCAGGTCCTCGACGCCTGAGGCACGGTACGGCCGCTGTTTCTCCGGAGACGTCGGACATGCGGAAGGGCCCCCGTCCGGGGGCCCTTCCGCATGTCCGGGCCGCTGTCGGTCCGTCTACAGCGTGCCCAGCTTGATCAGGCTCAGGAGGGCGGCCAGCTGGATGGCCGAGGCGCCCAGTGCCTTGGGCCAGGGGAGGTCGTGGGAGCGGCCGACCATGAGGGTGAGGAGGGCGCCGGCGGCGAGCCAGGTGGCCCAGCCGATGACCTGCACCAGGCCGTTCTCGCCGCCCAGGAAGAGGGCGAAGAGCAGGCGGGGGGCGTCCGTCAGCGACATGATCAGCATGGAGAGGCCGACCGTGGGCTGCCAGGCGCCGTCGCCGCCGAGCTGGCGGGCGAGGGTGTGGGTGACCGCGCCGAGGATCAGGCCGCCGAGGACGAAGCCGACGCCGGTCATCAGGACGTACGGGATCGTGCTGGAGATCGTCGCGTTCAGCACCTCCTCGCGGGCCTGGTCGAAGCCGAAGATCGCCAGCAGGCCGTAGAGGAAGGTGACGACCAGCGCCGGGCCCCAGACCGCGTGGTCGCGCATCCGGAGGAAGGTGTCCGCCGGGCGGAGCACGATGCCGCTCAGGAGGGCCTTCCAGGGCAGGCGGGGGCCGACGGGGACGGGCGGGGCGGCCTGGTGGGCGCCCGCCTGGCCGTAGGGGTCGTCGACGCTGAACATCTGGGTGTGGCCCGGGTTGTTCGCCGCCGCGTGCTGCTGCGCGTGCGGGTCGCCGAAGTACTCGGGCTCGCCGTAGGGCTGCTGCTGCGGGTGTTGCGGCTGCTGCCGCCACTGCTGCTGCGGGTAGCCCTGAGGGGGCGCGTCGTACCCGTACGGCGCCTGCTGCGGTCGCTGCTGGTGCTGCGGTCGATGCTGTTGCGGTTGATGCTGCTGCGGGGGGCGGTTGTCCCGGCCGCGTCCGTTCCTGAATCCAGCCACGTCCATGAACGTACCCGCTTCCGCGGCGGCCCCGCGCCTTCGGTGCCGACCTGTGACATCCCCTAGGGGGTCACGGGGTCGCCGGACGGCCGTGCGGTCGCTGCTACAAAACGGACTTATCGCCTCAATGTGCGGTCCGTGGCTTCGGTGGGGTCAGCAGCGAAACCCCTCTGGAGTTCTCCATGCTTCCCAACTGCCGCACCCGTGTCCTGCGCACCGCCGCCGTCGCCACCGGCACCTCCGTCGCCCTCCTCCTCCCGGCCGCCGCCGCCTTCGCCGACGGTGCCTCCGCGGCCCCGGGGGCCGCCGTGCGCGACCAGGTCTCCGGCCGGCCGCCGGCCGACGGGTCCACCGCCCGGGTGCGGCAGACCGGGGAGGGCTCGTACCGCCTGAACGCGCAGATCAAGCTGCCCGACGGCAACGTCGCCACCTTCGCCGGGAACGTCAGGAACGGGCCCCGCGTCCAGGTGTCCCGGACGAACGACCGGCGGATCGCCACCGTCGACGCCGAGCACCTCGCCGCCCGGCACCGCGGCTGGACCTACGAGCTCGCCGTGCAGCCCGGCAAGCACCAGTACCGCTTCGTCGTCGTCGACCCCCCGAAGCAGGGCGGCAACAGCTGGGTCTACGACCTGAACGGCAGGCTCGTCGCGAAGCAGCACGCCCAGAAGCGGTGAGGACGCGCACATGGAGAAGGGCCGCCCCCGTCCGACGGGGGCGGCCCTTCCTCATGGCCTTACGCGACCGGCTCCGGCTCCTCCGCCGGGGCCTCCGGCTCGGGGTCGACCGGGGTCTTCACCGAGTCGAGCAGCAGCTGGGCCACGTCCACGACCTGGAGCGACTCCTTGGCCTTGCCGTCGTTCTTCTTGCCGTTCACGGAGTCCGTGAGCATGACGAGGCAGAACGGGCAGGCGGTGGAGACGATGTCCGGGTTGAGGGACAGGGCCTCGTCGACGCGCTCGGTGTTGATGCGCTTGCCGATCCGCTCCTCCATCCACATCCGCGCGCCGCCGGCGCCGCAGCAGAAGCCGCGCTCCTTGTGGCGGTGCATCTCCTGCTGGCGCAGGCCCGGGACGGCCGACATGATCTCGCGCGGCGGCGTGTAGACCTTGTTGTGGCGGCCCAGGTAGCACGGGTCGTGGTAGGTGATGAGGCCGTCGACCGGGGTCACCGGGATCAGCCTGCCCTCGTCGATGAGGTGCTGGAGCAGCTGGGTGTGGTGGATGACCTCGTACTCGCCGCCGAGCTGCGGGTACTCGTTGGCGATGGTGTTGAAGCAGTGCGGGCAGGTCGAGACGATCTTCTTCGCCGACTTCGGCTTCTTCGTCTCCGGGTCGTCGTCGTCCTCGCCGAACGCCATGTTCAGCATGGCGACGTTCTCCTGGCCGAGCTGCTGGAACAGCGGCTCGTTGCCCAGACGGCGCGGGGAGTCACCCGTGCACTTCTCGTCGCCGCCCATGATCGCGAACTTGACGCCCGCGATGTGCAGCAGCTCCGCGAAGGCCTTGGTGGTCTTCTTGGCGCGGTCCTCCAGGGCGCCGGCGCAGCCGACCCAGTAGAGGTAGTCGACCTCGGACAGGTCCTCGACGTCCTTGCCGACGATCGGGACCTCGAAGTCGACCTCCTTGGTCCACTCGACGCGCTGCTTCTTGGCCAGGCCCCAGGGGTTGCCCTTCTTCTCCAGGTTCTTCAGCATCGTGCCGGCCTCCGACGGGAAGGCGGACTCGATCATGACCTGGTAGCGGCGCATGTCGACGATGTGGTCGATGTGCTCGATGTCGACCGGGCACTGCTCGACGCAGGCGCCGCAGGTGGTGCAGGACCACAGGACGTCGGGGTCGATGACGCCGTTCTCCTCGGCGGTGCCGATGAGGGGGCGCTCGGCCTCGGCCAGGGCGGCCGCGGGGACGTCCTTGAGCTGCTCGGCGGTCGCCTTCTCGTTGCCCTCCATGTCCTTGCCGCCGCCCGCGAGCAGGTACGGCGCCTTGGCGTGCGCGTGGTCGCGCAGCGACATGATGAGGAGCTTGGGGGAGAGCGGCTTGCCGGTGTTCCAGGCGGGGCACTGCGACTGGCAGCGGCCGCACTCGGTGCAGGTGGAGAAGTCGAGGAGGCCCTTCCAGGAGAACTGCTCGACCTGGGAGACGCCGTAGACGTCGTCCTCGCCCGGGTCCTCGAAGTCGATCGGCTTGCCGCCGGTCGTCATCGGCTGGAGCGCGCCGAGCGCGGTGGCGCCGTCGGCGTTGCGCTTGAACCAGATGTTCGGGAAGCCGAGGAAGCGGTGCCAGGCGACGCCCATGTTGGTGTTCAGCGAGACCACGATCATCCAGATGAACGAGGTGCTGATCTTCACCATGGCGGTGAAGTAGATGAGCGTCTGGAGGGTGGGGAGGGAGAGGCCCTTGAAGGCCAGGACGAGCGGGTACGAGGCGAAGTACGCGGCCTCGTAGTGCTCGACGTGGTGGATCGCGCCCTCCAGGCCGCGCAGCACGTAGATCGCGAGGCCGATGGTGAGGATCACGTACTCGACGAAGTACGCCTGGCCGGCCTTGGAGCCGGCGAAGCGGGACTTGCGGCCGGCGCGGCCGGGGAGGCTCAGCAGGCGGATGACGATCAGTACGGCGATGCCGAGGATCGTCATGACGCCGATGAACTCGATGTAGAGCTCGAACGGCAGGAAGCCGCCGATGATCGGCAGCGTCCAGTCGGCCTGGAAGAGCTGGCCGAACGCCTGCGCGAGGGTCGGCGGCAGGGTGAGGAAGCCGACGGCGACGAACCAGTGGGCGAAGCCCACGATGCCCCAGCGGTTCATCCGGGTGTGGCCCAGGAACTCCCGGACCAGGGTGACGCTGCGCTGGTAGGGGTTGTCCGTGCGGGCACCGGCCGGGACCGGCTGGCCCAGCTTGAAGTACTTGACGAACTGGCCGACGGCGCGAGCGAGCAGGGCAACGCCGACCACGGTCAGCGTCAGCGACACGATGATCGCGGCGAGTTGCATGACGGGCTCCTCGGGCGGGCCTGGGGCGCGGCGGGGGCGGCCTGTGCTCGCCTCGCCCTCACTCTCGCCCTGAGCCTACTAAGCGGTAACTTATTTAGTCCGTGCTGAGATTACCGTTTCCCGGCGCCGCGCTGTAGCGGGCCTCGCGGTGATCTGTGTCGCTCAGGCAAGCCTTGCCGCGCGGGCGGAGGCGCGACGGAGACGACGTCGGCGGACTGCTGGAAGCGTACGCGCCAGGACGGCCAGGTCCATCCCGAGCCAGTGGTGGTCCACGTAGTGGAGGTCCAGCAGCTCGCGCTCCTCCCACGGAAGGTCGGAGCGGCCGCTGATCTGCCACGGCCCCGTCAGCCCCGGCCGGACCGAGAGCCGGCGCCTCGCCCCGCCCGTGCACTCCGGGTGGCCGGGCGCGAGCGGGCACGGCCCGACGAGCGACATCTCGCCCCGCACGACGTGCAGCAGCAGCGGCAGCGCGGCCAGCGGGCTCCGGGTGCGGAAGGTCAGCATCGTGAAGGTCCGGCCGCCGCGCCCGGCCATCGTGCGGCGGCGCAGGACGGGCCCCTCGTCGGCGAGCCGGAGCGAGAGGGCGACGGCGCCGAGCGCCGGGGCGAGCAGGAGGAGCAGCGCCGCACCTCCCAGCAGGTCGATGCCGCGCTTGAGGCCGGAGCCGTGGGCGGGGCCGGAGCCGTACGCGGGGCCGGAGCGGTACGGCAGGACGGAGCCGTGGGTGGGGCCGGGGCGGTGCGGGAGGCCGGGGCCGCGTCCGCGGCCCGTGCCGCGCCCGGGGCCGAAGCCGTGCGGTCCTGCCGTCCCGTGGTGCGGAGCCGTCCCGCGGTGCTGCGCCGTCATGCCCCAAACCCCTCCGGCTGGAATCATGGGATGTTCGTGGGATATGCCTGGTTTGCCCGACACGGGGCACCAGGACTCTCCCACTTCCGGCGGCGCGTGTCAGGGAACGACGCGCCTCCGGCGTCCCTTTGAGTGAGAGGCGCGGCGAAGAGTTGAGTCGACTCGACTCAGGTCTGTTGACGCCCCGCGTTCCGTGATGCATCCTTGAGTCAGTTCCACTCAAGTCAGTCAGCTGGAGGAATCGAAATGGCACGTGCGGTCGGCATCGACCTGGGCACGACTAACTCCGTCGTCAGCGTTCTGGAAGGCGGCGAGCCCACCGTCATCACGAACGCGGAGGGCGCCAGGACCACGCCGTCCGTCGTCGCCTTCGCGAAGAACGGCGAGGTGCTCGTCGGCGAGGTGGCCAAGCGCCAGGCCGTCACCAACGTCGACAGGACCATCCGGTCGGTCAAGCGCCACATGGGCACCGACTGGAAGATCGACATCGACGGCAAGTCCTTCAACCCGCAGCAGATGAGCGCCTTCATCCTGCAGAAGCTGAAGCGCGACGCCGAGGCCTACCTGGGCGAGAAGGTCGTCGACGCGGTCATCACCGTCCCGGCGTACTTCAACGACTCCGAGCGCCAGGCCACCAAGGAGGCCGGCGAGATCGCGGGCCTCAACGTCCTGCGCATCGTCAACGAGCCGACCGCCGCCGCCCTGGCGTACGGCCTCGACAAGGACGACCAGACGATCCTCGTCTTCGACCTCGGTGGCGGCACCTTCGACGTGTCCCTCCTGGAGATCGGCGACGGCGTCGTCGAGGTGAAGGCCACCAACGGCGACAACCACCTCGGTGGCGACGACTGGGACCAGCGCGTCGTCGACTACCTGGTGACCCAGTTCAAGAACGGCCACGGCGTCGACCTGTCCCTGGACAAGATGGCCCTCCAGCGCCTCCGCGAGGCCGCGGAGAAGGCGAAGATCGAGCTGTCCTCGTCCACCGAGACCTCGATCAACCTGCCCTACATCACGGCCTCCGCCGAGGGCCCGCTGCACCTGGACGAGAAGCTCACGCGCGCCCAGTTCCAGCAGCTCACCTCCGACCTGCTCGACCGCTGCAAGGTGCCGTTCCACAACGTCATCAAGGACGCGGGCATCAACCTCTCCGAGATCGACCACGTCGTCCTCGTCGGTGGTTCGACCCGCATGCCGGCCGTCGCCGAGCTCGTCAAGGAGCTGACCGGCGGCCAGGACGCCAACAAGGGCGTCAACCCGGACGAGGTCGTCGCCATCGGCGCCGCCCTCCAGGCCGGTGTCCTCAAGGGCGAGGTCAAGGACGTCCTGCTCCTCGACGTGACCCCGCTGTCCCTCGGCATCGAGACCAAGGGCGGCATCATGACCAAGCTCATCGAGCGCAACACCACGATCCCGACCAAGCGGTCCGAGATCTTCACGACGGCCGAGGACAACCAGCCGTCCGTGCAGATCCAGGTCTACCAGGGCGAGCGCGAGATCGCGGCGTACAACAAGAAGCTCGGCATGTTCGAGCTGACCGGCCTCCCGCCGGCCCCGCGCGGCGTCCCGCAGATCGAGGTCGCCTTCGACATCGACGCCAACGGCATCATGCACGTGACCGCGAAGGACCTTGGCACGGGCAAGGAGCAGAAGATGACCGTCACCGGCGGCTCCTCGCTGCCGAAGGACGAGGTCGACCGGATGCGCCAGGAGGCCGAGCAGTACGCGGACGAGGACCACCGCCGCCGCGAGGCCGCCGAGTCCCGCAACCAGGGCGAGCAGCTCGTCTACCAGACCGAGAAGTTCCTCAAGGACAACGAGGACAAGGTCCCGGGCGACGTGAAGTCCGAGGTCGAGGCCGCCCTCGCCGAGCTGAAGGAGAAGCTCAAGGGCGAGGACACCGCCGAGATCCGCACCGCCACCGAGAAGGTCGCGGCCGTCTCCCAGAAGCTCGGCCAGGCCCTCTACGCCGACGCGCAGGCCGCCCAGGCCGGTGCCCCGGCCGGCGAGGCCAAGGCCGACGACGACGTGGTCGACGCCGAGATCGTCGACGACGAGCCCAAGAAGGACGGCCAGGCGTGAGCGAGGAGACCCCGGGCTTCGAGGAGAAGCCCGACGTCCCCTCCGGCGACGCCGCCGAGGCCGCCGAGTCCTCCGAGGACGCGGCGGCCCCGGCCGGGGACGCGAACAGCACGCCGGCGTCCGACGCCGGCCTCACCGCCCAGCTGGACCAGGCCCGCGCCGCGCTCACCGAGCGCACGGGGGACCTCCAGCGGCTCCAGGCCGAGTACCAGAACTACCGGCGCCGGGTCGAGCGGGACCGGGTCACGGTCAAGGAGATCGCCGTCGCGAGCCTCCTGTCCGACCTGCTCCCGGTCCTCGACGACATCGGCCGGGCCCGGGACCACGGCGAGCTCGTGGGCGGCTTCAAGTCGGTCGCCGAGTCGCTGGAGACCGTCGTCGCCAAGATGGGGCTCCAGCAGTTCGGCAAGGAGGGCGAGCCCTTCGACCCGACGATCCACGAGGCCCTGATGCACTCGTACGCGCCGGACGTCACCGAGACGACCTGCGTCGCGATCCTGCAGCCGGGGTACCGGATCGGCGAGCGGACCATCCGGCCCGCCCGCGTGGCCGTCGCCGAGCCCCAGCCGGGCTCGGCGGGCAAGGCCGAGGAGTCGGACGACTCCGAGAAGGACAGCGAGTAAGAAGCCGTACCCGTACGCGGGAGGAGGGACGTCGATGAGCACGAAGGACTTCGTCGAGAAGGACTACTACAAGGTCCTCGGCGTCCCCAAGGACGCCACCGAGGCAGAGATCAAGAAGGCGTACCGGAAGCTCGCGCGCGAGAACCATCCGGACGCCAACAAGGACGACGCCAAGGCGGAGGAGCGCTTCAAGGAGATCTCCGAGGCGAACGACGTCCTCGGCGACCCCAAGAAGCGCAAGGAGTACGACGAGGCCCGCGCCCTCTTCGGGAACGGCGGCTTCCGGGCCGGCGGCCCCGGCGCGGGCGGCTCGTTCAACTTCGACCTGGGCGACCTCTTCGGGGGCGCCCAGGGCGGGCCCGGCGGCTTCGGCGGGGGCGGCGGCATCGGCGACGTCTTCGGGGGCCTGTTCAACCGCGGCGGGGGACCCGCCGGCCGCACCCAGCCCCGGCGCGGCCAGGACATCGAGTCCGAGGTGACCCTCAGCTTCACCGAGGCCATCGAGGGCGCGACCGTCCCGCTGCGCATGTCCAGCCAGCAGCCGTGCACGGCCTGCTCCGGCACCGGCGACAAGAACGGCACCCCCCGGGTGTGCCCGACCTGCGTCGGCACCGGCCAGGTCTCGCGCGGCAGCGGCGGCGGCTTCTCGCTCACCGACCCGTGCGTCGACTGCAAGGGCCGCGGCCTCATCGCCGAGAACCCCTGCGAGGTCTGCAAGGGCTCCGGCCGGGCCAAGTCCTCCCGCACCATGCAGGTCCGGATCCCCGCGGGCGTCTTCGACGGCCAGAAGATCCGGCTGCGCGGCAAGGGCGCCCCGGGCGAGCGCGGCGGGCCCAACGGCGACCTGTTCGTCGTCGTGCACGTCGACGCCCACCCGGTCTTCGGCCGCAAGGACGACAACCTCACCGTCACCGTGCCGGTCTCCTTCGTGGAGGCGGCGCTCGGCGGCGAGGTGAGGGTGCCGACCCTCGGCGGCCCCGCGGTCACCCTCAAGCTGCCCGCGGGCACGCCGAACGGCCGGACGATGCGCGCCCGCGGCAAGGGCGCGGTCCGCAAGGACGGCACGCGTGGCGACCTGCTGGTGACGGTGGAGGTCGCGGTGCCGGCGGAGCTGGACGACAAGGCCCGCGAGGCCCTGGAGACCTACCGGGACGCGACCGCCTCCACGGACCCCAGGGCAGAGCTGTTCGAGGCGGCGAAGGGAGCCTGACGCGGTGGACGGACGCAGACGCAACCCGTACGAACTGACCGACGAGACCCCGGTGTACGTCATCTCGGTGGCGGCCCAGCTGTCGGGGCTGCACCCGCAGACCCTGCGGCAGTACGACCGCCTCGGGCTGGTCTCGCCGGACCGCACGGCCGGCCGGGGCCGCCGCTACTCGGCCCGCGACATCGAACTGCTCCGCCAGGTGCAGGAGCTGTCGCAGACCGAGGGCATCAACCTCGCCGGGATCAAGCGCATCATCGAGCTGGAGAACCAGGTCGCGGCGCTCCAGGCCCGCGTCGCCGAGCTCTCCTCGGCGGTCGAGGGCGCGGCCGCCGCGATGCGCCAGCGCGAGGCCCAGGTCCACGCCTCCTACCGGCGCGACCTGGTCCCCTACCAGGACGTCCAGCAGACCAGCGCCCTGGTCGTCTGGCGCCCGAAGAAGCCGACGGGCTGAGCACCCCCCCGGCACCCAGGAGCGCCCTTCCCGGGCCTCCGCCGGGTGCCGGGGGTCCTCGCGCGCCCCCGCACGGCGCGGGGGCGCGCGAGGACCCCCGGCACCCGCGGGACCCCTCCCTTGCGGCTCGTGAGGCGGGCCGGGGAGAATCGCCGGATCGCCGGGAGAGCGGGGGAGCGGAGATGGGCCGGGGCGCCCCGGACGGGGAGGAAGCGCACGAGCACGGCGTCGGCGACCTGTGCGAGGCCGGCGAGCGCGCCTACGCGCAGGCGCTCCGGGAGGGGCGGATCACCCGGTCGGACGCGCGGGAGGCCGTGTGCCTGGTGTCCCTGGGGCTGCTGCACCCGGACCCGGACCGTCTCGACGAGTACGTTCCGACGCTGCCGGGCGCGGCGCTGTCGCGGTCGCTGCACGAACTCTCGGCCGCTCTCGAAGGCGTGCGGAGGCGCATGAGCGCCGTGGGCGGGGTCGCGGAACGCTTCGCCGGGTTCGAGGCGCGGGAGGTGCCGCCCGCCGGGGTGATCCGGGTCCTGGAGGGCAAGCGGCGCATCCGGGCCGTGATCGCCGAGGAGGCCGGCCGGTGCGTCTTCGAACACGTGGGCTTCCAGCCCGGTGGCATCCGCACCTCGGAGGTCCTGGAGAACGCCCTTCCCCTCGCCCTGGGCATGGCGGCGCGGGGCGTCCGGATGCGCAGCCTGTACACGCACGTCGCCCGCCACGGGCAGGGCATCCTGGCCTATCTGGAGCAGGTCGGCGACCTCGCGGAGGTGCGGACCCTCGACGAGGTGCCCGAGCGCCTGGTGATGTTCGACCGCACCGTCGCCTTCATACCGGCCTCTCCCGACCGTGAGCTGGCCCTGGAGATACGCAACGCGGCGGTGATCGACTACCTGCACGGCGTCTTCGAGCGCATGTGGAGGGTGGCCGTGCCGTTTCGCGAGGCGCTGCCGGCGGTCGGCGGCGCGGAGGGCTTCACGCACCGGGAGCGGGCGATCGCCGCGCTCCTCGCGGAGGGCCACACGGACGCGGGCGTCGCGGAACGGCTGGGCATGAGCGTGCGGACCTGTCGGGCGCACATCGCCAAACTGGCCCAGGCGCTGGGGAGTTCGAGCCGGGTGGAGTTGGGGGTGCGCATCGCGCGGGCCGGCCTCGACTCGCCTCCGCGGTCCCCGGGGCCGGGTCCGGAGGGCGCCGCCTAGATCCCTTCCGGCGCGCCGTGGTCCTGCTCCAGGATCCCCGACTGCGCGATGAGGAAGCCGAGTTGGGTGCGGCTGTTGCTGCCGAGGGTGGTGGCGAGCCTGGCGATGTGGCCGCGGCAGGTCCGGACGCTCATGCCGAGGCGGCGGGCGATCGCCTCGTCCACGTGTCCCTCGACGAGCAGTTGCGCGATGGAGCGCTGGACGCCGGTGACGCCTTCGGGGGTGCGGTCCGTCGGAAGGTGTTCGCCGAGCGGGAGGGCGCTGTGCCAGAACTGCTCGAACACGCTCGTCAGATAGGAGACGAGGCCGGGGTGGCGCAGTTGCAGGGCGACCTGGCTGTCGTGCCCCGCGGGTATGTAGGCGACCTTCCGGTCGATGATGATCAGGCGGTCGATCAGCTGTTCCAGGGTGCGGATCTCCATGCCGCCCGGCCCGGCCTGTTCCAGGTACGCCTGGATCCCCTGGCTGTGGCGGGCGGTGTGCTGGTACAGCGTGCGGACGCGGACGCCCCGGTCCAGGAGGGGGCGCACGCGCGTCAGGGCCTGGCTCAGGATGCCGGGGGAGCGCCCGCCGCCCGGTTGCAGGGTCAGCAGTTCCTGCGAGCAGTCGGCCGTGGCCCGGCTGAGGGAGGCGTCGATCCTGCTGTAGCCCTCCAGCACGGTGATGGCGTGCGTGGTGGGCGGGTCCTGTGCGGTGATCTCCATGAACGGCTCGAACGCCGCGCTCAGTTCGACGGCCTGCCGGCGGCGGTCCTGGATCTCCTGTTCCAGCGGCAGCAGGAGCTGGGCCAGGACGGCGGTCGGGGGGGCGGGGCGGAGCCAGTCCGCGTCGTCCGGGTCGGGGTGCAGCAGGGCGAGGTCGATCAGGCAGGGAGCGTGCCGCACCTCCGACCGGGCTATTCGGCCCGTGCGCAGGGCGCTCGCGTAGAGGCGGGCCCCGTCTCCGCACAGTTCCCGATGGCCGTGCGAATGTACGGCTTCATCACGATGTGTCTGCATTTGGGCACCCCCCATACTCCTGCACTTCAGGAACATGATGCACGTAGGCGGTAGTGCAAGCGCGCAGAGTCGGTCATTGTCTTGATCGCGGGGGAATAAAGCAATCAAGTGAGGTCGAAGCCGCCCATGTCAAAGAGAATGGTTCGCTCGGTACTTACTCTTGCCTTTGTCGTGGCAGCTGCTGTGGGCACCGTCGGCCAGATCGAGCACTCTGCGCCCTCCGCCGTCGCCGCTGATCCGATCTGGCAGAGCGCCGGACAGGACCCGATCTGGGAGAGCACTCCCGCCAAGGACCCGATCTGGCAGAGCGCCGCCGCGCTGGACCCGATCTGGCAGAGTGCTCCCGCCAAGGACCCGATCTGGCAGAGCGCCGCCGCCAAGGACCCGATCTGGGAGAGCACTCCCGCCAAGGATCCGATCTGGCAGTCCGCGGGGGCCGGGGCATGACCGTCCCTCCGGACGACCGGGTCTTCCGCAGGGAGATGGCTTCGGCCTACCGGTCCGGCTGGCACTTCGTCGATCTCGTCACGGCCATCCCCCACCGTGGCGACTCGCTGAGGGTCACCCTGTTCGGAGAGCCCGTGGTCGTCGCCCGGGAGCAGGACGAGGACGTCCGCGCCTACCGGTGTCTCAGGCGGCCCCGCGGGGCCCCGCAGCCGATCCGCTGTGCCGTGCGGTACGGCATGATCTTCGTCAACCTCGACCAGCGGGACCACCGCCTGATCGAGCCCGAGACCCTCTCCGCCACCCCCCGCAGTGCCTGAGCGATTCCCCCGTCGTTGCAGATCGCTCAGGTGCTTCCCCCACACAACGGCGCCATCGCGGACCTGAACCGCGATGGCGCCGTTGTGCTTTTCCGTGCCCGGCCGGGCGCAGGAGAGGCCGGCCGGGCCGAAGTGAAGACCGGCCGGGCCGCAGAAAACGCCGGGCGGGCCGGGAGGGCTACGCGCGGCCCATCGCCCGGGTGAGGGCGATCTCGATGACGACCCGGTCCGGGTTGGGCGTCGGCGTGCGGCCGTAGCGGTCCGCGTAGCGCGCCACCGCGTCGGCGACCTCCGCCTCCTCCGTACGGATCCGGGCGACGCCCTCCAGGGTCGCCCAGCGGCCCTTGTCGACCTGGCAGACCGCGACGCGCGCGCCCTCCGGGCCGGCCGCCAGGACGTTCGCGGCCTTCCGGCTGTGCTTGTTGGTGATGACCCGCGCGAGGCCGTTCTCGGGGTCGTACGTGACGCCGACGGCCACCACGTGCGGGGTGCCGTTCGGCCGGGGGGTGGTCAGCGTGCACATGTGGTACTCGCGCCAGAAGCTGAGATACGAGTCCGTGGGGTTCCTCGGGTCAGTCGCCATGCCCGGAAACTACCGCCGCGCCGGATGTCTCCGATACCTTGAGCGGAATAGACTCAACTTTATGTACGCTGTATGAGTCAGAACAGGCAAGGATCCAGAGGACCGCACCCAGGAGGAGACCCCGCACGTGGACGCAGAACTGACCAACAGGAGCCGGGACGCGCTGAACGCGGCGAGCAGCCGCGCCGTGTCCCAGGGGCACGCCGATCTGACCCCCGCGCACCTTCTCCTCGCGCTGCTGGAGGGTCAGGACAACGAGAACATCACCGACCTGCTCGCCGCCGTCGAGGCCGACCAGGCCGCCGTCCGCGCCGACGCGGAGCGGCTGCTCGCCGCCCTGCCCAGCGTGACCGGCTCCACCGTCGCCCCGCCGCAGCCGAACCGCGAGCTGCTCGCCGTCATCGCCGACGCCGCCGAGCGCGCGAAGAAGCTCGGCGACGAGTTCCTGTCCACGGAGCACCTGCTCATCGGCACCGCCGCCAAGGGCGGCCGGGCCGGCCAGGTCCTGGACCAGCAGGGCGCGACCGCCCGCCGGCTCCAGGACGCCTTCGAGAAGGCCCGGGGAGGCCGCCGCGTGACCACCGCAGACCCGGAGGGCTCGTACAAGGCCCTGGAGAAGTTCGGCACCGACTTCACCGCCGCCGCCCGCGAGGGCAGGCTCGACCCGGTGATCGGCCGCGACCACGAGATCCGGCGGGTCGTCCAGGTCCTCTCCCGGCGCACCAAGAACAACCCGGTCCTCATCGGCGAGCCCGGCGTCGGCAAGACCGCCGTCGTCGAGGGCCTCGCCCAGCGGATCGTGAAGGGCGACGTCCCCGAGTCGCTGCGGAACAAGCGGCTCGTCTCGCTGGACCTCGGCGCGATGGTCGCCGGCGCGAAGTACCGCGGCGAGTTCGAGGAGCGGCTCAAGACCGTCCTCTCCGAGATCAAGGAGAGCGACGGCCAGATCATCACCTTCATCGACGAGCTGCACACCGTCGTCGGCGCGGGCGCGGGCGGCGACTCCGCCATGGACGCCGGCAACATGCTGAAGCCCATGCTGGCCCGCGGCGAGCTCCGGATGGTCGGCGCCACCACCCTCGACGAGTACCGCGAGCGGATCGAGAAGGACCCCGCCCTGGAGCGCCGCTTCCAGCAGGTCCTGGTCGCCGAGCCGTCCGTCGAGGACACCGTCGCCATCCTCCGCGGCCTCAAGGGCCGGTACGAGGCCCACCACAAGGTGCAGATCAACGACTCCGCGCTGGTGGCCGCCGCGACCCTCTCCGACCGGTACATCACCTCCCGCTTCCTCCCCGACAAGGCCATCGACCTCGTCGACGAGGCCGCCTCCCGGCTCCGCATGGAGATCGACTCCTCCCCGGTCGAGATCGACGAGCTCCAGCGCTCCGTCGACCGGCTCCGCATGGAGGAGCTGGCCCTCGCCAAGGAGACCGACGCGGCGAGCCTCCAGCGCCTGGAGAAGCTCCGCCGCGACCTCGCCGACCGCGAGGAGGAGCTGCGCGGCCTCACCGCCCGCTGGGAGAAGGAGAAGCAGTCCCTCAACCGCGTCGGCGAGCTGAAGGAGCGCCTGGACGAGACCCGGGGCCGCGCCGAGCGCGCCCAGCGCGACGGCGACTTCGACACCGCCTCCAAGCTGCTCTACGGCGAGATCCCCACCCTGGAGCGCGAGCTGGCGGAGGCCACCGAGGCCGAGCGCGAGGTCCAGAAGGACACCATGGTCAAGGAGGAGGTCGGCCCCGACGACATCGCCGACGTCGTGGGCGCCTGGACCGGCATCCCCGCCGGCCGCCTCCTGGAGGGCGAGACGCAGAAGCTGCTCCGCATGGAGGACGAGCTGGGCCGCCGGCTCATCGGCCAGACCGAGGCCGTCCGCGCCGTCTCCGACGCCGTGCGCCGCACCCGCGCCGGGATCGCCGACCCCGACCGGCCCACCGGCTCCTTCCTCTTCCTCGGCCCCACCGGCGTCGGCAAGACGGAGCTGGCGAAGGCGCTCGCGGACTTCCTCTTCGACGACGAGCGGGCCATGGTCCGCATCGACATGTCGGAGTACTCCGAGAAGCACTCGGTGGCCCGGCTCGTCGGCGCGCCCCCCGGCTACGTCGGCTACGAGGAGGGCGGCCAGCTCACCGAGGCCGTCCGCCGCCGCCCGTACAGCGTCGTGCTCCTCGACGAGGTGGAGAAGGCGCACCCGGAGGTCTTCGACATCCTGCTCCAGGTCCTCGACGACGGCCGCCTCACCGACGGCCAGGGCCGGACGGTCGACTTCCGCAACACCATCCTGATCCTCACCTCGAACCTGGGCAGCCAGTACCTGGTCGAGCCGCTGACCAGCGACGAGGAGAAGAAGCAGCAGGTCCTGGAGGTCGTCCGGGCGAGCTTCAAGCCCGAGTTCCTGAACCGGCTCGACGACCTGGTGGTCTTCTCCGCGCTCGACCGCGCCGAGCTGGGCCGCATCGCCCGGCTCCAGATCGACCGCCTCGCCAGGCGGCTCGCCGACCGCCGGCTCACCCTGGACGTCACCCCGGAGGCCCTGGAGTGGCTGGCCGAGGAGGGCAACGACCCGGCGTACGGCGCCCGGCCGCTGCGCCGCCTCATCCAGACGGCCATCGGCGACCGGCTGGCCCGGGAGATCCTGGCCGGAGAGGTCCGCGACGGCGACACCGTCCGGGTGGACCGCGTCGGGGACGGCCTGATCGTGGGCGCGGCGCAGTAGGCGTGTCAGCCCGCAGCGGATCCCGCCGGTTCACACCCGGCGGGGCTTGCCACGGACCGGCCGGGATGGGGGAGGATGGCAACATCCGTACGAAGGGAAATACACGGTGAGCATCGACCCGTCCTCGATTCCGAATTTCGGGGGACAGCCCCAGCCGCAGGCAGGACCGGCGGGCCCCGTCGTCCCCGACCAGGACCTCGTCAAGCAGCTTCTGGAGCAGATGGAGCTGAAGTACGTCGTCGACGACGAGGGTGACCTCGCGGCGCCGTGGGAGGAATTCCGCACGTACTTCATGTTCCGCGGAGAGAACGAGCAGCAGGTGTTCTCCGTGCGCACGTTCTACGACCGTCCGCACTCCGCCGACGACCGCTCGAAGATCCTCGACGCGATCGACGACTGGAACCGCCGCACCCTGTGGCCCAAGGTCTACACCCACCTGCACGAGGAGGAGGACGGCTCCGCCACCCTCCGCCTCATCGGTGAGGCGCAGATGCTGATCGGCACCGGCGTCGCCCTGGAGCACTTCGTCTCCTCCACGGTGAGCTGGGTCCGCGCCTCCATCGAGTTCGACAAGTGGATCGTCGAGCAGTTCGGCCTCCAGTCCCCCGAGGACAAGGCCGAGGGCGAGGCCGACGAGGCCTGAGCCCCGTCCCGCACCGCGCGGAAGCCGGGCCCCCGCGACGGGGGCCCGGCTTCCGGCGTTCTCAGCCCAGCCGCTTGAGGCGGTCCACCGCCTCCTGGAGCACGTCGGTCCGCTTGCAGAAGGCGAAGCGGACGAAGGGGGCCCCGGCCTCGCGGTGGTCGTAGAAGACGGCGTTCGGGATGGCGACGACCCCGGCCCGCTCGGGCAGCGAGCGGCAGAAGGCGAAGCCGTCGCCGGAGCCGAGGGGGCGGATGTCGGTGGTGACGAAGTAGGTCCCCTGCGGACGGTAGACCTCGAAGCCGGCCTGGGCGAGGCCCTCGCCCAGCAGGTCCCGCTTGGCCTGGAGGTCGGCGCGCAGCCCCTCGTAGTAGGCGTCGGGGAGGCGCAGGGCCTCGGCGATCGCGTACTGGAAGGGGCCCGAGGAGACGTAGGTGAGGAACTGCTTCGCCGAGCGGACCGCCGCGGTCAGCTCCGGGCTCGCGGTGGTCCAGCCGACCTTCCAGCCGGTGAAGGAGTACGTCTTGCCGGCCGAGCCGATGGTGACGGTCCGCTCCCGCATGCCGGGGAGGGACGCGATCGGCACGTGCTCGGCGCCGTCGAAGACCAGGTGCTCGTAGACCTCGTCGGAGACGACGAGGAGGTCCCGCTCGACGGCCAGTTCGGCGATCGCGGTCAGTTCGGCGCGGCTGAGGACGGTGCCGGTGGGGTTGTGGGGGGTGTTGAGGAGGATGAGGCGGGTGCGGGGGGTGACGGCGGCGCGGAGCTCGTCGAGGTCGAGGACGTAGCGTCCGCCTCCGCCGCGGGGGTCCCGCTGCGGACGGAGGGTGACCGGCACGCGGGTGCCGCCGGCCATCGCCACGCAGGCGGCGTACGAGTCGTAGTACGGCTCCAGGGCGATCACCTCGTCGCCGGGCTCGACCAGCGCCAGCAGGCTCGCCGCGATGGCCTCGGTGGCGCCGGCCGTCACCAGGACCTCGGTGTCGGGGTCGTGGTCCAGGCCGTAGCGGGCGCGCTGGTGGTCGGCGATCGCGGTGCGCAGCTCGGGGACGCCGGGCCCGGGCGGGTACTGGTTGCCGCGGCCCTCGCGCAGGGCCCGCTCCGCCGCCTCGCGCACCTCCAGGGGGCCGTCGGTGTCGGGGAAGCCCTGGCCGAGGTTGATCGATCCGGTGCTGGTGGCGAGCGCGGACATCTCGGCGAAGATCGTCGTGCCGAACTCGGCCAGCCGGCGGTTGAGCGGTGTCCTGGTCATGACGGCCATCCTGGGGCGAAGCTCTGGACTTGCTCAAGTGCGCTTTGGCGGCGGAGCGGGCCGGGAATCCCCCGGGCAGAGGCGGCAGGAAGCCGCCGGACGGGGGGGAAAGACGATGGAAGCCCTGATCACCGTGGTCATCGCCGTCGCGTTCCTGGGCGTGTTCGTGGGCGTGGTCGTGTCGGCCGCCCGGCACGCCTCGGACGGCGGGAGCCGGCGGCGCCGGAGGGGCCGGCGGCGCGGCGGCTGGTCGGACGGCGGGAGCTCCTGCGGGTCGACGAGCTCCTGCGGATCGGCGAGCTCCTGTGGTTCCAGTTGCGGGGGCGGCTGCGGGGGCGGGGGTGACTAGCGGGTCAACGGGCCGGTGACGGTGCGGGATTGATGCTCTCTGGGGCGACTCTGTTCGCTCGGCGATCGATTCCGCTTGAACAAGTGAACTGTTGGGTCCCCGAAGGGGATGGAAACTACGGCAAGTTGGGTAAAAACGCTGCGAGTCGTCCGGCGCACGTGGTTCTCTCGCTCCTGTCAGAGACAGCCCTCGGACCGTGTGTGGACCCGAGCCGGCGATTCCCCACCCCCGTGGAAACCCTCTCCGGGGCGCCCCCGGCCCACCCGCCAAACCGTGTTTGCGGAGCCGACCCATGCTCACCACCCTGAAGACCTCCTACACCGACACGCGCGCGGCCGACCTGGCCTGGGCGCTGGGCCGCGAGCCGCTGCCCGCGCTCGCCGTGCTCGACCTCGAACTCTCGGGAGCCAAACTCCAGTTGCGGCTGCTCGGCGCCTCCCACCAGGTGATCCTGGAGGAGGGGGGCCGCAGTTGCTCCGAGACCGTCGCCTGCATGCCGGGCAGCAGCACCCCGCTGCCGCTCGGCGTCTCCAAGCGCTTCGACGAATGGGAATACGAATTCGCGGCGCGCGTCGAGACGCTCACGCAGGGCTCCTTCGCGGGCCGCGCGCAGGAGTTGCTCGCGCTGGTCGCCGACCATCCCCACGGCCTGGCCGGCACCTTCCCCGGCTCGCCGCACGCCTTCACGGCGATGCTGGCGCAGCGTCACGAGGGCCAGGTGCGCTGGCGGACCTGGCACGCCTACCCGCAGGAGGGCCAGCTCGTGGTCACCCGCACCAGGATCGGCGCCCGTATGCCCGCCGCGCTCTGACGCGACTCCCTTCCGCCCCAGGTGCACTCGTGTGGGTGACAAGGGGCGAGGGGGTCGTGACGTAGCGTTACGGGCATGATCGAGCCGACCGTGACCCTGCCACCCACGAGGGTGCGACGCCGGCCGCCGCCGCGGTCGCGCGACACGGTGCGGTGGCCGGTCCTCGCCGTCGTCTTCGTCTGCGCCGCCTGCGGTCTCGTCTACGAACTCGAACTCGTCGCCCTCGCCTCGTACTTGATCGGGGACTCGGTCACCCAGGCGTCCGTCGTGCTGTCCGTGATGGTCTTCGCGATGGGCCTGGGCTCGCTCCTCGCCAAGCGGCTGCGCTGCCGTGCCGCCGTGGGCTTCGGCCTGCTCGAAGGAGCGCTCGCGCTCATCGGCGGCACCTCGGCCCTGGTGCTGTACGCCTGCTTCGCCTGGCTGGGCGAGTCCCGCTGGGTCCTCGTGGCCTTCTCGCTCGCCGTCGGGGTGCTCATCGGCGCGGAGATCCCCCTGCTGATGTCGCTCATACAGCGGGCGCCCCGGCGGGTCGTCGCCGCGGGCGGGGGCGCCTCCCTCGACGGGGGCGGCGCCCTCGGTGGGGGAGGATCCACCGGCCCGGGGGCCTCCCTCGGCGCGGGCGGCAAAGGGGCGGGCGGCGTCGCCGCGGGCCGCCCCGGCCGGCCGGGACGGACGGTCCCGGCCGGCGACCCCGAGGACGCGGCCGGCACGGTCGCCGACCTCTTCGCCGCCGACTACGTGGGCGCGCTCGTCGGCGGCCTCGCCTTCCCCTTCCTGCTGCTGCCCTGGCTGGGCCAGCTGACCGGCGCCCTCGTCACCGGCGCGGTGAACGCGGTGGCGGGCGCCGTCCTCGTCCTGTGGTTCTTCCGCCGCGACCTCACGGCCCGTACCCGCGCCCTCGTCATCGGCGTCAACCTCGCCGTCCTCGGGGTGCTCGCCACCGCGACCGTCCTCGTCGACGACTTCGAGGAGGCCGCCCGCCGGGCCGTGTACGGGGAGCGGGTCCGGGTCGCCGTGCACACCGACCTCCAGGAGGTGGTGGTCACCGGCGGCGAGGAGGAGCCGCCCGACCTCTACCTCGACGGCCGGCTGCGGGTCTCCGGCGCGGACGAGTACCGCTACCACGAGGCGCTCGTCCACCCCGCGATGAACGGCCCGCACGCCCGCGTCCTCATCGTCGGCGGCGGCGACGGGCTCGCCGCCCGCGAGGCGCTGCGCTACGGGGACGTCCGCTCCGTCACCGTCGTCGAGCTCGACCCCGGCGTCGTCCGGCTCGCCCGCACCGACCCGGCGCTCGCGGAGCTCAACGGACAGGCGTTCCGCGACCCGCGCGTCCGGATCGTCCACGCCGACGCCTTCAACTGGCTGAGGGGCGTCGTCGACCAGGTGCAGGAACGGTACGACGTGGTGATCTCCGACCTGCCCGACCCCGGCATCACCTCCAGCACCAAGCTGTACGCACAGGAGTTCTACGGCCTCGCGGCCCGCGTCCTCGCCCCCGGAGGCCGGCTCGTCGTGCACGCGGGGCCCGCCACCGACCGGCCCCGCGCCTACTGGACCGCCGACGCCACCCTGCGCGCCGCCGGCTACGCCACCCGGCCCTACAGCGCCGAGGGCCGCGCCCCCGGCTTCGCCGCCGGACCGGACCGCGCCGACCGGGACAGCGGCACCCGCCACGAGCCCGACGACTGGGGCTTCCTGCTCGCCGTCCGCGGCGACCGGCCGCCCCTCCTCGGGCTCGCCGCCGACGTGCCCCGGCTCCGCTCCCTCGGCCGCCGCGACCTGGCCGCCGCCGCCCGCCGCGCCGAGCGCACCCGGATCCCGGGACTGCCGCCGTCGACGCTGGTCCACCCCCGGTACGGCGACTGAGCGGGCGATCCGGCGCGCGGTTCCCGTCGCGGACCGGGCGACGGAGGGCGCCCCGCTGAGTAGGCTCGGATCCCATGGAGCATGAGGTGTTCGTCCCGGTCCCGGCCGAGTCCCTGCGCGCCGTCCTCACCGACCCGGACCGGGTGGCGCGCTGCGTGCCCGGCCTCCAGCGCGACGCCGCCGGGGCGGGCGCGGGGGAGGACCTCGCCGGACGCCTCCGGCTCCGGGTCGGCGGCCACACCATCACGTACCGGGGCGGTCTGCGGATCGTCGAGCGGGACGGGGCCATCACCTACGAGGGCGAGGGCACCGAGGCCCGCGGCAAGGGCGCCGTCGAGGTCTCCCTGACCGTCGTCCTCACCCCGGCGGCCGAAGGCACCGGTCTCGGCTTCACCGGAGCCCTCACCGCCACCGGCCGGCTCGCCGAGGAGCCGGGCGAGGCCAGGGAGGTCGCCCGCGTCCGGCTCCTGGACGCCTTCGTGGAGGCCGCCGCCGGCCTCGCGGCGGATGCGGTGGAGGCGGAGGGGACCACCGGGGCCGGGACCGGGGTCGGGACCGACGCCGATGCCGGGGGCGCGGAGATCACCGGCGCGGACGACGCGGACGACGCGGACGGCACGGACGGCGCCGTCGGCACGAGCGGCGCGGACGGCACCGACCCTGCGAGCGGTGCGGACGGTGCGGAGCTCTGCGGGGACGAGGTCTTCCGCGAGGCCCCCGCGCCCGTGGAGCTGCCCTCCCCGCAGCCCGCCGCCGAGGCCGCCCACGCGCGCCGGACGATGATCGGCCGGAGCGCCGAGGAGGTCGACCACGCGCCGCCGCGCGGCCGGTACGCCCCCGTGCCCGCGCCCGAGCCGAGCGGCGCGGGCGCCACCCTCCGCTGGGTCGCCCCGGCCGCCGCCCTCGCCCTCGCCTCCGCGGTCATCGTCGGCCGGGCCCTGCGCCGCCGCCGCTGAACCCGCGGGTTGAAACGGTCCAATCCACCGGGCCCCAGGACTTAGGGTCGGGGCGTGAGCAACCTGACGCGACTGACGGCGGGCGACGCCGAGCTGATCATCAACCCCGGGCACGGCGGCCGGATCGAGAGCCTGCGCATCGCCGGCACCGAGGTCCTGAAGCAGGGCGAGCGCTACGGCAGCTTCCCGATGGTGCCGTGGTGCGGCCGGACCGCGTACGGCCGGTTCCGCGACGGGGCCGTCACCCACGAGCTGCCGGTCAACGCCGCCCCCCACGCCATCCACGGCACCGTCCGCGACCGGGCCTGGACGGTGGCCCGGGTCTCCGCCACCGAGGCCGTCCTCACCTGCGAGCTGGACGACCCGTGGCCGTACAAGGGCCGGGTCACCCAGGTCCTCGAACTGGCCGAGGACCGGCTGACGCTCAAGTTCGGGGTGGAGGCGTACGACGACTCCTTCCCGGCGCAGGCCGGCTGGCACCCCTGGTTCACGCGGAACCTCGGGCGGGGCGGCGAGGACGTCCGCATCGGCTTCGCGCCCGAGTGGCAGGAGGAGCGCGGCGACGACCACATGCCCACCGGCCGCCGGATCGCCCCCCTCCCCGGCCCCTGGGACGACTGCTTCGGCATGCCGGGGGGCGTCGACGTCACCCTCACCTGGCCGGGCGAGCTGGAGCTGAAGGTGACCAGCCGCGCCGAGTGGGTGGTGGTCTACGACGAGCCGGAGGACGCGGTCTGCGTCGAGCCCCAGTCCGGCCCGCCGAACGGCCTCAACACCCATCCGCGCCTGGTCACGCCCATCGACCCGCTGGAGGTCGAGAGCGTCTGGGCCTGGCGGCGGCCGTGACCTCCGCGCCCTTAAGCTCGGGGGCATGACTGACGTACGCGCTGAACTGCTCCAGCAGATCAAGGACAAGGCCGTGGTGCACGGCAAGGTGACCCTCTCCTCGGGTCTGGAAGCCGACTACTACGTGGACCTGCGCCGGATCACGCTGGACGGAGCGGCGTCGCCGCTGGTCGGCCGGGTCATGCTCGACCTGACCAAGGACCTCGACTTCGACGCGGTCGGCGGCCTCACCCTGGGCGCCGACCCGGTCGCCACCGCGATGCTGCACGCCTCCGCCGCGGACGGCGGGCGCCTGGACGCCTTCGTGGTCCGCAAGGCCGCGAAGGCCCACGGCATGCAGCGCCAGGTCGAGGGCCCGGACATCAAGGGCCGCCGGGTCCTGATCGTCGAGGACACCTCCACCACCGGCGGCTCCCCGCTGACCGCCGTCGAGGCGGCCCGCGCGGCCGGTGCCGAGGTCGTCGCCGTCGCCACGATCGTGGACCGCGCCACCGGCGCCGGCGAGAAGATCAGCGGCACGGCGGGCGTCCCGTACCTCTACGCCTACGCGCTCGACGAGCTCGGCCTGGCCTGAGGCCCGAAGCCCGAAGCCCGAGGCCCGGCTCCCGGGCCGCGGCGCCCGGTGCCCGGGGCCCGAGGTCCAGGGCCGGGTCGCGGGACCCGGGACGAGGGGCCCCGGGCGGGTCGAAACCGGGCTAACCGCCGCGAAGTCGTGACTTAGGTCCCGGACCTCGGTGGATACGGCTCTGACCTGGGCTTTTCCCGAAGGGCGGGGTGTTTCACGTGAAACACCCCGCCCTTCGGCGTGCCGTGCCCGTGGGAGCCCGCACAAGAGTCTGGAAAGATGGCACCGACGATGACGTCGCCCCTAGGTCAGGGACATAGCAACGCCCACACCCGCACATCACAAGGAGCGGACGAATGCCCATCGCAACCCCCGAGGTCTACGCCGAGATGCTGGACCGGGCGAAGGCCGGCAAGTTCGCCTACCCGGCCATCAACGTGACCTCGTCCCAGACCCTCCACGCGGCGCTGCGCGGGTTCGCCGAGGCCCAGAGCGACGGCATCATCCAGATCTCGACCGGTGGCGCCGAGTTCCTGGGCGGCCAGTACAGCAAGGACATGGTCACGGGCGCCGTCGCCCTGGCCGAGTTCGCGCACATCGTCGCCGCGAAGTACGACGTCACCGTCGCGCTGCACACGGACCACTGCCCGAAGGACAAGCTGGACGGCTACGTCCGCCCGCTGCTCGACGTCTCCGCCGAGCGCGTCGCCCGCGGCGAGAACCCGCTGTTCCAGTCCCACATGTGGGACGGCTCCGCCGAGACCCTCGCGGACAACCTGGCCATCGCCCAGGAGCTGCTCGCGAAGGCCCACGCCGCCAAGATCATCCTTGAGGTCGAGATCACCCCGACCGGCGGCGAGGAGGACGGCGTCAGCCACGAGATCAACGACGAGCTGTACACCACCGTCGAGGACGCGATCCGCACCGCCGAGGCCCTGGGCCTGGGCGAGAAGGGCCGCTACCTGCTCGCCGCCTCCTTCGGCAACGTGCACGGCGTCTACAAGCCGGGCAACGTCGTCCTGCGCCCGGAGCTCCTCAAGGACCTCCAGGCCGGCGTCGGCGAGAAGTTCGGCCAGGCGTCCCCGTTCGACTTCGTCTTCCACGGCGGCTCCGGCTCGACCGCCGAGGAGATCGCCACCGCCCTGGAGAACGGCGTGGTGAAGATGAACCTCGACACCGACACCCAGTACGCCTTCACCCGCCCGGTCGTGGACCACATGTTCCGCAACTACGACGGCGTCCTGAAGGTCGACGGCGAGGTCGGCACCAAGTCCACCTACGACCCGCGCACCTGGGGCAAGCTCGCCGAGGCGGGCATGGCCAAGCGCGTCACCGAGGCGTGCGAGGCGCTGCGCTCGGCCGGCAAGAAGCTGAAGTAACAGCCGCACGAGGGCTGACGTAGAGCACTGGGGAGGGCCCGGCACCCGCTGAGGGTGCCGGGCCCTTCGCGTACCCGGAGGAGAGTGGAGATGTACGA
Source organism: Streptomyces filamentosus (assembly GCF_014654895.1). Lineage (GTDB taxonomy): Bacteria > Actinomycetota > Actinomycetes > Streptomycetales > Streptomycetaceae > Streptomyces > Streptomyces filamentosus. The sequence continues at coordinate 2,917,220 of NZ_BNBE01000001.1, forward strand.
CTTCGACGAGGTGAGGGACCGGCGGGGCACCTGGTCGGTCCAGTGGGACGGGATCGCGGACCGCTTCGGCGTCTCCGACCTGCTCCCCTTCACCATCTCCGACATGGACTTCGCCTCCCCTCCGGAGGTCCTCGACGCGCTGCGCGACCGGGTCGGGCACGGCGTCTTCGGCTACACCGACTGGCGGCTCGGCGGCGACGGCGGCTTCCGGGAGGCGATACGCCACTGGTACGCGACCCGGCACGGCACCGCGATCGACACCGACGCCCTGGTGTACGCCCCCTCGGTGCTCAACCAGCTCTCCCAGCTGCTCCGGATGTGGACGGAGCCCGGCGACGGCGTCGTCGTCCACACCCCCACCTACGACGGCTTCCGCAAGGCCGTCACCGGGCTCGGGCGCGAGCTGCGCGGGGTCCCGGTCGGGGACGCGGAGGCGCTGGAGCGGGAGCTGGCCCGTCCCGGCAGCCGGATGCTGCTGCTGTGCTCCCCGCACAACCCGACCGGCCGGGTGTGGACGGAGGCGGAGCTGACGGAGTTCGGCCGGCTCGCCCGCCGCCACGGCGTGCCCGTCGTCAGCGACGAGATCCACGCCGACCTGACCGCCGAGGGCCACCGGCACGTGCCGTGGATCCGGATCGCCGAGGCGGCCGGCGACCGGCGCTGGGCGCTCCTCACCTCCGGCACCAAGACCTTCAACTTCCCCGCGCTCTCCGGTTCGTACGGCATCGTCGGCGACCCCGGCGACCGCGCCGCGTTCGTGCGGCGGATGGAGACCGGCGAGGGGCTCGCCTCCCCGGCCGTCCTCTCGCTCACCGCGCACGTCGCCGCCTACCGCCGCGGCGCCCCCTGGCTCGACGCCCTGCGCGGCTACCTCGCGGGCACCATGGCGATGGTCGAGGAGCGGATCGCCGGGGGCCTGCCCGGCGTGGAGTGGCGGCCGCCGCAGGCCGGCTACCTCGCCTGGATCGACCTGCGGCCGCTCGGCATCGACGAGGACCGGCTCCAGGAGGAGCTGGTCGGCACCGAGAAGGTCGCGATCATGCCCGGCGGGACGTACGGCACCCCCGGCTTCGTCCGGCTCAACGTGGGCTGCCCCCGGGCCAAGGCCGAGCGGGGCGTGGACGCGCTGGTCAGGGCGGCCGGGCGGCTGCGGACCGACCGGGCCTGAGGAGGCGGCCCGCGCCCGGCCGGGGGACCATGCAGGCATGGCTGCGACCGGACCCGCGGTGCGGATGGACTCGGGCACCGGACGGTGGATCGTCCTCACGACCGTCCTCGGCTCGGGGATGGCCCTGCTCGACTCCACCGTCGTCAACGTCGCGCTGCCGCACATCGGCGAGGACCTCGGCGCCGACCTCGCCGTCCTCCAGTGGACCGTCAACGCCTACATGCTGACGCTGGCCGGGCTGATCCTGCTCGGCGGCTCCCTCGGCGACCGCTACGGCCGCCGGCGGGTCTTCGTCGTCGGCGTGGTGTGGTTCGCGCTCGCCTCGCTGCTGTGCGGGCTCGCGCCGAACGCCGGGGTGCTGGTCGCCGCCCGCGCCCTCCAGGGCGTCGGCGGGGCGCTGCTCACCCCCGGCTCCCTCGCCCTCATCCAGGCGAGCTTCCACCCGGACGACCGGGCCAGGGCGGTCGGCCTGTGGTCCGGCTTCGGCGGGGTCGGGGCGGCGGTCGGGCCGTTCGTCGGCGGCTGGCTGGTGGACGGGCCGGGCTGGCGCTGGGTCTTCCTGCTGAACGTGCCGCTGGCCGCGCTCTGCGTGCCGGTGGCGCTGCGGCACGTCCCCGAGTCCCGGGACGGGGCCGCGCGCGGACGCCGCTTCGACGTGCTCGGGGCGGTGCTCGGCGCGGCGGCCCTCGGCCTCGTCACGTACGCGCTGATCGGCGCCGTGTGGTGGGCGGGGGCGGCCGGCGTCCTGGCGGGGGCCGTCTTCGCGCGGGTGGAGCGGCGGCGCGGGGAGGCGGCGATGGTGCCGCCGTCGATCTTCCGCTCGCGGCTCTTCACGGCGGTGAACCTGGTGACGCTGTGCGTGTACGCGGCCTTCGGCGGCTTCTTCTTCCTCGCCGCGCTCCAGCTCCAGGTGGTCTCCGGCTACTCGGCGCTCGCCGCCGGCACGGCCCTGCTGCCGACGACCGTCCTGATGCTGCTGCTCTCGGCGCGCGCCGGCGAGCTGGGGGAGCGGATCGGGCCGCGGATCCCGCTGACCGTCGGCCCGCTGCTGTGCGCCGCGGGGATGCTGCTGATGCTGCGGGTCGGCGAGGACGCCCCGTACGTCCGGGACGTGCTGCCGGCGCTGCTGGTGCTTGGGCTCGGCATGGCCGCCCTGGTGGCCCCGCTGACCGCGACCGTCCTCGCCTCCGTCGACGTCTCCCGCGCCGGGCTGGCCAGCGGCGTCAACAACGCGGCGGCGCGGGCGGCCGGGCTGGTCGCGGTGGCGGCGCTGCCGCTGCTGACGGGCATGGGGCCGGAGGCGTACCGCTCGGCGGCGGAGTTCGACGCGACGTTCGGGCGGGCGATGCCGATCTGCGCGGGGGTGCTGGTGGCGGGCGCCGTCCTCGCCTGGACGACGATGCGGCCCCCGGCGGAGCCGGCCCGCCGGCCGGAGTGCGTCCGCCACTGCGCGGTGGCCGCCCCGCCCCTGGACCCGGGCACCGGTGGCGCCGCCCCGGGTGGGGCAGACTGGGGGGATGGCCATGCATGAGAACCTGCTGGGCGGTCCCGCGCCCACCCTGCTGCCCGACGACCCCGAGCCGCGCGAGCTGCTCGCGCAGGGCACCGCCCCGGCGGACGTCGCGGCGAAGTACCCGACGTCCTCGCTCGCCTGGGCGCAGCTCGCGGACGACGCATTCGAGGCGGGGCGGGTGGTGGAGTCGTACGCCTACGCCCGCACCGGCTACCACCGGGCGCTGGACGCGCTGCGCCGCAACGGCTGGAAGGGCCACGGCCCGGTGCCGTGGGAGCACGAGCCGAACCGCGGCTTCCTGCGGGCCCTGCACGCGCTGGCGCGGGCGGCGGGGGAGATCGGCGAGCAGGCCGAGTACGAGCGCTGCACGACCTTCCTGAGGGACTCCTCGGAGACGGCCGCCGAGACGCTGGGGCTGACCGCGGGCTCCCGGGCCCGGCGACCCCCGGCCGGTACGATCCCCGGACCGGCCTGAAACAGGGGGGAACTGTCGTGGGCTATCGGGGGGCGTCCGACCGGCGCCGTCGGACGCGGGGAGAACGAACCGGCGGGAGGGGCCGCCGCGAGCGGGTGCGGATCACCCGCCGGGGGCGGCTCCTCCTGACGTCGCTGGTCCTGGCGACGGTCTCGGTGGGCGGGGGCGCGGCCGTCGCCCACTTCCGGGGCGACGGCGGGGCGGCCCCCGCCGCCCGTGCCCCGGCGGCGCAGGCCCCGCCGGCGCCGGAACGGACGCCACGGCGGGAACCGGCGCCCACGGCGAAACCGAAGCCGGGACCCACGGCGAAGCCGAAGCCGGAACCGAAGCCCGGTGCGACCCGGAGGCCCGCCGCCGTGCCGCGGTCGGGCCCGGGCACCTTCACCACCGCCACCGGCACCGGCGAGGTCACCGGCACCGGCGGCACGCTGCGCCGCTACCGGGTGCAGATCGAGGAGGGGACCGGCCTCCCGGGCCGGGAGACCGCCGAGGAGATCGAGGCGATCCTCGCCCATCCGCGCAGCTGGGCCGCGCACGGCCGGGGCCGCTTCCAGCAGGTGGCCTCCGGCGCCGACTTCGTGATCCGGATCGCCACCCCCGACACCGCGGACGCGCTCTGCGCCCGGCAGGGCTTCGACACCCACGGCGAGCTGAACTGCGAGACCGCCGAGGGGGTCGTGGTGAACCTCAGGCGGTGGACGCTGGGCTCCCCGACCTTCGCGGGGCCGCCGGAGGAGTACCGGCACCTGATCATCAACCACGAGGTCGGGCACGAGATCGGGCTCCGGCGGCACCTGGGCTGCGGCGGGCCGGGGAAGGCCGCGCCCGCGATGATGCAGCAGATCAAGGGCCTCGACGGATGTCGTTCGAACGCTTTTCCGTACAGCGAAGAGGGGATCTACATCACCGGTCCGATCGTGTCATGATGCGCATGGGACGCGTGCGAGGAAGCACGCCTCCCGAGGGGACCGGAGCTCCCGTGGCACGCCGCAGAGCGCGCACGGTGGAGCGGACCGCTACCCGGTAGCCCGTACCGAGGAGACAGCAATGTCATCCACCCCTGTTTCCGCCGGCGCCTCCGGAGCAGGCCCGGCCGTGGACGCCCCGAACCTCGACTTCGCGGGCACGACGCCGTACGAGGACTACGTCCAGGCGGACGTCCTCACCCACCTCCAGCACCTCCGCTCGGACGACCCCGGCGAGATGGTCTTCCTGGTCACCACCCAGGTCATGGAGCTGTGGTTCACGGTCATCGTGCACGAGTGGGAGACCGCGGGCCGCGCCCTGCGCGAGGACCGCCTGCCCGTCGCCGTCGACGCCCTCAAGCGCTCCGTGCGCGAGCTGGAGGCGCTCAACCACTCCTGGCGGCCGCTGTCCCAGCTGACCCCCGCCCAGTTCAACTCCTACCGGGGCGCCCTCGGCGAGGGCTCCGGCTTCCAGTCGGCGATGTACCGCCGCATGGAGTTCCTGCTCGGCGAGAAGTCGGCGTCCATGCTCGTCCCGCACCGGGGCGCGCCCCGCGTCCACGCCGAGCTGGAGAAGGCCCTCCACGAGCCGAGCCTCTACGACGAGGTCCTCGCCCTCCTCGGCCGGCGCGGCCTGCCCGTGCCGCCGTCCGTCCTCGCCCGCGACCTCACCCAGCGCTACGAGCCCTCCCCGCAGGTCGAGGCCGTGTGGGCGGCGCTCTACGCGGCGCCCGAGGAGAACCCGGAGCTGGTCCGCCTCGGCGAGGCCCTCAGCGACGTCGCCGAACTGGTCTGGCGCTGGCGCAACGACCACCTGGTCGCCACCCGGCGCGCCATGGGCTCCAAGACCGGCACCGGCGGCTCGGCCGGCGTGGCCTGGCTGGAGAAGCGCGCCCAGAAGAACGTCTTCCCCGAGCTCTGGACGGCCCGCAGCCATGTCTGACACGTACGAGCGGGCCCAGGCGCCCGCCCCCGCCCTTCCCGGGGACGCCGGGCGCCCCGCCGCGTCCGCGCTCCGCGAGGAGGCCGCGCGCCTCGACGCCGCCGACCCGCTCGCCGGCCACCGCGCGAAGTTCGCCCTCGACGACGCCACCGTCTACCTCGACGGCAACTCCCTCGGCGCGCTCCCCGCGCACGTCCCCGCCCGCATGGCCGACGTCATCGGCCGCGAGTGGGGCGAGCTGCGGATCCGCTCCTGGGACGAGTCGGGCTGGTGGACCGCCCCCGAGCGGATCGGCGACCGGATCGCCCCCCTCGTCGGCGCCGCCGCGGGGCAGATCGTCGCCGGCGACTCCACCAGCGTCAACGTCTTCAAGGCGGTCGTCGCCGCGACCCGGCTCGCGGGGGAGGGACGCGACGAGATCCTCGTGGACGCGTCGACCTTTCCCACGGACGGGTACATCGCCGAGTCCGCCGCCCGGATGACCGGTCACCGGATCGTGGCCCTCGACCCGGCCGACGTCCCCGGCGCCGCGAACGACCGGACGGCCCTCGCGCTCGTCAACCACGTCGACTACCGCACCGGCCGGCTCCACGACCTGCCCGGCACCACCGCCGCCCTCCACGCGGCGGGCGCGCTGGCCGTCTGGGACCTGTGCCACAGCGCGGGCGCCCTGCCCGTGGGCCTCGACGCGCACGGCGTCGACCTGGCCGTCGGCTGCACCTACAAGTACCTGAACGGCGGCCCCGGTTCGCCCGCGTACCTGTACGTCGCCGAGCGCCACCAGGACCGCTTCGACTCGCCGCTGCCCGGCTGGACCTCGCACGCCGCGCCCTTCGGCATGGAGCCCGGCTACCGGGCCGCCGACGGCGCCGTCCGGGGCCGCGTCGGCACCCCGGACATCCTGTCCATGCTGGCCCTGGAGGCGGCGCTCGACGTGTGGGACGGGGTCGGGATCGAGGCCGTCCGCGCCAAGTCCCTCGCCCTCACGGACTTCTTCCTGGAGTGCGTGGCGGCGTACGTCCCCGCGGGCCGGGTCACCCCGATCACCCCCGCCGCGCACGCCGAACGCGGCAGCCAGGTCGCCCTGGCCTGCGAGGACGCGCCCGACGTCATGCCCGAGCTGATCCGGCGCGGGGTCGTCGGCGACCTCCGTCCCGGCCTGCTCCGCTTCGGCTTCACCCCGCTCTACGTCGGCTTCTCCGACGCCGAGCGGGCGGCCCGGGTCCTCGCCGACGTGCTGGCCGGACGGCCGTCCGACTGACCTGCCCGCAGCGGCCGGTGACCGGTCGTCAGGTCGGATCTTCACCTGAACTGCGGGGGCCGGGACCCTGATACGGTCCCCGCAGGTCAGGCCGATCAGGCCCCGTCACCGAGAGGTTGGAACACCCCATGCCGGACCCCGCCGCGCGCGACGCCGCCGAAGAGGCATCGGCCTTCTCGCACCCGGCCGTCCCTCCCGACGCCACCGCGGCGTACGGCGAACACCCGGACCAGATCGTCGACTTCCACGCCCCCCGGACCGGCGACGGGCGCGCCCCGCTCGTCGTCGTCCTGCACGGCGGCGCCTGGCGGGCGCCCTACGACCGCCTCCACATCAGCCCCTTCGCCGGCTTCCTCGCCCGCCGGGGATTCGCCGTCGCCAGCGTCGAGTACCGGCGCGGCCCCGGCCTGCCCCACCAGGGCGCCGCCGCCCCCGTCGCGGGCCGCTGGCCGGAGACCTTCGACGACGTCGCCGCCGCCCTCGACGCCCTGCCGGACCTCGCCGCCGCGCACCTGCCCCGCGCCGACCCGCACCGCACGGTCCTCACCGGGCACTCGGCCGGCGGCCAGCTCGCCCTCTGGGCCGCCGCCCGGCACGTGCTGCCCGCCGGCTCCCCCTGGCGGCTGCCCGCCCCGCCCCCGCTGCGCGGCGTCGTCGCCCTCGCCCCCATCGGCCACTTCGACCGGGCCCGCGAGCTCGACGTGTGCGGCGGGGCGGTGACGCAGCTCCTCGGCGGCGAGGCGGCGTACGAGGAGCGGGCCGCCGCCACCGACCCCGCCCGGCTGCTGCCCACCGGCATCGCCACCGCCCTCGTCCAGGGCCGCGCCGACCTCACCGTCCCCGCCGGGGTCGCGGACGCCTTCGTGGAGGCGGCGGCGAAGGCCGGCGAGACGGTCGGCCTGACGCTCCTGGAGGACGTCGGCCACTTCCCCCTGATCGACCCGGCGGCCGACGCGTGCGCGGTGGTCGCGGAGGAGATCGCCCAGCTCGCGTTCTGAGGGGGCCGGGCCCCCGTAGTACTCAAGGGGGACGGGCCGGGATCCGCATCCAGCGGGACGCGGGCTCCCGGCCCGGGTCCGTACCGTGTTCGACGTGAACCCGACACAGACCCCCGACACGGACAGCCGCAGTCCCGAGCTCCGCGTGACGATGGACGCGCTCGGCGGTCTGCGCGCCGACCTCCTGGACGACGCCTTCGCCTACCGTCCGCTGCCCGCCCTCGCGGCGGACAGCGCGGCCCTCCGCTTCCTGCCGAGGCGGCTGCGCCCGCGCGCCGGGCTGCTGCCGCACGCGGTGGTGGGCTTCTGGGCGCTGGTGACCTTCCTCCTCGGCTTCGAGTACGTCACGAGCGGCGCGGGTCCGGTCGCCCTCGTCTACTGCGCCGTCCCGGCCGCCGCCGTCCTGCTCACCCTGCTCCGGCCGGTGCTCGCCTTCTGGGTCTCGCTCGGCTCGACGCCGTTCATCGCCTACCTCGGCGGCTACGACGGCTGGCCCTGGTCGCCGAACTCCTTCCTCGCCCACCTCGTGGTGCTGGTGGTCGTCGCCCTGCGCACCCGGCCGCGCACCGCCGCCTGGATGTGGCTGCTCACCGCCGGATACGCGGGCTTCACCGCCTTCTTCCTCGGCATGGGGACCGGGTACGGCTTCAACGGCGCCGGACTGCTCTTCGTCTCCGCCCTCCTCCTGCTCGCCGTGGCGATCCTCCAGATCCGCCGCCAGGCGGCCCGGGACGTCACCGCCCAGCAGACCGTCACCGCCGTCGAACGCTCCCGGCGGACCCTCCTGGAGGAGCGGACGACCATCGCGCGCGAGCTGCACGACGTCGTCGCGCACCACATGTCGGTGGTCGCCATCCAGGCGGAGGCCGCGCCCTACCGGGTGGAGAACCCGCCGCCGGAGCTGGAGCAGGCCTTCCGCACCATCCGGGAGAACGCGGTCGCCGCGCTCACCGAGCTGCGCCGCATCCTCGGGGTCGTACGGGCCGAGGACTACGAGGCGCCCGACGCCCCGCAGCCCACCCTCGCCGACCTCGACGGGCTCGTCGGCAACGTCCGGGAGGCCGGCCTCGACGTGACCCTGACGGTCACCGGCGCGGTGCGGGAGCTGCCGCAGGGCGTGGAGCTGTCGGCGTACCGGATCGTGCAGGAGGCGCTGTCGAACGTGCTGCGGCACGCGCCCGGCGCCGGCGCGAAGGTCGAGCTCGGGTACGTGCTCGGCGGGCTCGGGCTCCGGATCGCCAACGGCCCGGCACGCGGCCTGGTCAAGCCGTCGCCGGGGGCGGGGCACGGTCTCACCGGCATGCGGGAGCGTGTCACGATGCTCGGCGGGGAGATGACGGCCGAGGTGGCCGGCGACGGCGGCTACGAGGTCACCGTCTTCGTCCCCGTCCAGCGCGAGGGGACCGACCAGTGATCAGGGTGCTGATCGTCGACGACCAGATCATGGTCCGCGAGGGCTTCTCCGTGCTGCTCGGCGCGATGCCCGATATCGAGGTCGTCGGCGAGGCCGTCAACGGCCGGGAGGCGGTCGCGCAGGTCGCGGCGCTCCGCCCCGACGTCGTCCTCATGGACATCCGGATGCCCGAGCTGAACGGCATCGACGCCACCCGGGAGATCGTCGCCGCCGACGCGGACGCGAAGGTGCTCGTCCTGACCACCTTCGACCTCGACGAGTACGTCTACCAGGCGCTGCGCGCCGGCGCCTCCGGCTTCCTCCTCAAGGACGCCTCGGCCCGGCAGCTCGCCGACGGCGTCCGGATCGTCGCGGCCGGGGAGGCGCTGCTCGCGCCGACCGTGACGAAGCGGCTCATCACCGAGTTCGCGAAGTCCGCCGACACCGCCCCCCGCCCGCCCGCGGTCGACCGGGTCGGCGACCTGACCGAACGCGAGACGGAGGTCCTCGTCCTCATCGCGCAGGGCCTGTCCAACCAGGAGATCGCCGACCACCTGGTCGTCGCCGAGTCCACCATCAAGACCCATGTCAGCCGCATCCTCGTCAAACTGGGCCTCCGCGACCGCACCCAGGCCGCGGTCTTCGCCTACGAGGCGCGCCTGGTGCAGGTCGGCCGCTAGACGGCCCGGCGGCGGTAGCGTCCGTGGCATGGACGCCGTCGCCGCTTTCGATCCCTCGTCCCCGGACTTCGTCGCCGACCCCTACCCGGTGTACGCCGCGCTGCGGGAGGCGGGGCGGGCGCACTGGTGCGGGCCGACCCGGCAGTGGCTGGTGCCGCACCACGCGGACGTGTCGGCGCTGCTGCGGGACCGGCGGCTGGGGCGGACGTACACGCACCGCTTCGGGCACGCCGAGTTCGGGCGGGAGGCGCCGGACCCGCTGCACGAGCCCTTCCACACGCTCAACGACCACGGGCTGCTCGACCTGGAGGGCGCCGACCACGCGCGGATCCGGCGGCTGGTGTCGAAGGCGTTCACGCCGAGGACGGTGGAGCGGCTCGCGCCGACGGTGCGGGGGCTGGCGGCCCGCCTGGTCGACGGGCTGGTCGGGGCGGGCGGCGGGGACCTCCAGGCGCTGGTCGCCGAACCCCTGCCGGTCGCGGTCATCGCGGAGATGCTGGGCGTTCCGGAGGGGGACGAGGAGCGGGCGATGCTGCGGCCCTGGTCGGCGGCGATCTGCGGCATGTTCGAGCTGAACCCCTCGGAGGAGACGGCCCGGCTCGCGGTCCGGGCGTCGATCGAGTTCTCCGGATACCTCCGGGAGCTGATCGCCCGCCGGCGGGCCGAGCCCGGCGACGACCTGGTCTCCGCGCTGGTCGCCGTCGAGGAGCTGACCGAGCAGGAGGTGGTCTCCACCTGCGTGCTGCTGCTGAACGCGGGGCACGAGGCGACCGTGAACACCACGGTCGGCGGGGTGTGGACCCTGCTGCGGCACGGGGCGTGGGGCGACGTGCCGGCGGATCCCGGGAAGTTGTCCACAGCTGTGGACGAACTCCTGCGGTACGACACCCCGCTCCAGATGTTCGAGCGCTGGGTGCTCGACGACATCGAGATCGGCGGCACGGTGATCCCCCGCGGCTCGGAGGTCGCCCTCCTCTTCGGCTCCGCCAACCGGGACCCGGCCCGCTTCGGCCCCACCGCCGACGTCCTCGACCTCGCCCGCGCGGACAACCCGCACGTCACCTTCGGCGCGGGCGTCCACTACTGCCTGGGCGCGCCGCTGGCCCGGCTCGAACTCGCCGCCGTCTTCGGCGAGCTGCGCCGCCGGGCCCCGGGCCTGCGGCTCGCCGCGGACCCCGTCCGGAGACCCGGGTACGTGATCCGCGGCTTCGAGTCCCTCCTCGTGGAGGTGTGAACCCCGTCAGAGCTGCGCGTCCCGGCGCCGCAGGGCCGTCAGGCCCGCCGCGGTCAGGGCGGCGGCCAGGGCCGTGAGGAGGAGGAGCGGGGTCCGGGCGACGTCGCCGCCGGGGAGCCTGGGGAGGTGGGCGTAGGGGGAGAGGTCCAGTACGGCCCGGGGGAGGTCCAGGGCGGGGCCGATCCAGCCGAGGGCCAGGCAGAGGCCCGCCGCGCCCCAGGCGGCTCCGGCGGCCCGGGGGACGGCGCCCCACAGCAGCACCGCCACCGAGGCGAGGGTCCAGACGGCGGGCAGCTGGGCGAGCGAGGCGCCCAGGACCGCGCCGGCGTCGTGGCCGTACGAGAGGGCGAGGCCGAGGCCGCTCAGGGCGAGGATCGCGGCGGAGCCGGCGAACGCGGGCACGAGGTGTCCGGCGGCCCACCGCAGCCGTCCGAGGGAGGCGGCGAGGAGGGGTTCGGCGCGGCCCGAGGTCTCCTCGGCGTGCGCCCGCAGCACCGCCCCGACCGCGTACAGCGCGGCGAGCATCCCGAAGAGGGAGACCATCGTGGCGAGGAAGGCGTCGGTCAGTGCTTCCTGGCCGCCCATCCGCTCGAAGATCTCGCGGGCCTTCGCGTTGTCGCCGACCAGGTCCGCCGCGCCCTCGACCATGCCGCCGAAGACGAGGCCGCCGAGGAGGAAGCCGAGCCCCCAGCCGAGCAGCGAGCCGCGCTGGAGCCGCCACGCCAGGGCCCCGGCTCCCGTGAGGCGGCCGGCGGCCGGTCCCGGCCGGGTGGCGAGGAAGGACGCGCCGACGTCGCGGCGGGCGGTGAGGGCGTACGCGAGGAGGGTCTGGGCGAGGACGGCGGCGGCGATCAGCAGCAGCACCCACCAGCGTTCGCCCGCGAAGGCGCGGACGTTCTCGGCCCAGCCGACGGGGGAGAGCCAGGTGAGGACGGAGTCCCCGGAGGCGTCCCCGGAGTCCCCGGCGGCGCGCAGCACGAAGGCGAGGCCGAGGACGCCGGCGGCGATGCCCCGGACGAGCCGGGCGCTCTCGGTGAGCTGGGCGGCGAGCGCGGTGACGGTCGCGAAGACCATGCCGGTGCCGCCGATCGCGAGGGCGAGGGCGAGCGCCCCGGCGAGGCCCTGCCCGGCGAGGCCGGCGAGGACGAGGAGCGCGGCGGCGGCGTTGACGGCGAGTGCGGCGAGGAGCGCGGCGGTGAGTGGCGCGCGGCGGCCCACCGCCCCGGCGGACAGCATTTCCTGACGGCCGGTCTCCTCCTCCTCGCGGGTGTGCCGGACGACGACGATCAGGCTCGCGACGGCGGCGAGGACGGCGCCGAAGGTGCCGAAGCGCCAGGCGACGAGCCCGCCGAGGGAGTCGGAGAAGACCGGTCCGTAGAGGGAGCGCATGGAGCTGTTGGCGGTCATGGAGGCGGCGAGTTCGGCGCGCGCGGCGGCGGTGTCGTACAGCCCGCCGAGGGAGCCGGGGCCGGAGGCGACGAGGCCGCCGGTGACGAGCGCCCACAGGGGGATGGCCAGCCGGTCGCGGCGGAGCGCGAGCCGGGTGAGGGTGCCGGTGCCGGCGAGGGCGGTCATGACGCCACCTCGGTGTCCGCGTAGTGGCGGAGGAAGAGCTCCTCCAGGGTGGGCGGGGTGCTGGTGAGCGAGCGGACGCCGGCCGCGAGGAGCGCGGCGAGGACCGGTTCGAGCTTGTCGGTGTCGACCTGGAGGCGGACCTTGGGGCCTTCGGCGCGCAGGCCGTGGACGCCGGGGAGGCGGTCGAGGCCCCCGGGCGTCCCGGCCAGTTCGGCGCTGACGCTGGTGCGGGTGAGGTGGCGCAGTTCGGCGAGCGAACCGGACTCCACGGTGCGGCCCTTGCGGACGATGCTGACCCGGTCGCAGAGGGTCTCGACCTCGCCGAGGATGTGGCTGGAGAGCAGCACGGTCCGGCCCCGGTCGCGGGCCTCGCGGACGCAGTCCCGGAAGACCTCCTCCATCAGCGGGTCGAGGCCGCTGGTGGGTTCGTCGAGGACGAGGAGTTCGGCGTCGGAGGCGAAGGCGGCGACGAGGGCGACCTTCTGCCGGTTGCCCTTGGAGTAGGTGCGGCCCTTCTTGGTGGGGTCGAGCTCGAAGCGCTCGATCAGCTCCGCGCGGCGGGCCGGGTCGGGGCCGGTGCCGCGCAGCCGCCCGTACAGGTCGATGACCTCGCCGCCGGAGAGGTTGCGCCAGAGGGTGACGTCGCCGGGGACGTAGGCGAGGCGGCGGTGGAGGGCGACGGCGTCGGCCCAGGGGTCGCCGCCGAGCAGCCGGACGGTGCCGGAGTCGGCGCGCAGCAGCCCGAGGAGGACGCGGATGGCGGTCGACTTCCCGGCGCCGTTGGGGCCGAGGAAGCCGTGGACCTCGCCGGTGGCGACGGTCAGGTCGAGTCCGTCGAGTGCGTGGGTGCGGCCGAAGGACTTGTGGAGTCCGGTGACGGCGAGAGCGTTCGTCATGCTTCGGAACGTACGCTCATTTCACAAACTTGTGAAGTTAAGGAAGCGTATAAAGTTGTCGGGACGGCGCGGAGGCGCCCGAGCGAGGGAGACGATGACGCCATGACCAGGAGCGACGAGGAAGCGGTGTCCCGGTTCGTGGAGCGCTTCGCCGCCGAGATGACCGAGGCCGGGATGCAGCGGATGGCCGCCCGCGTCTTCGCGGCGCTGCTCGCCTCCGAGAACGCCTCGCTGACCTCGGCGGAGCTCGCCGAACAGCTCGTGATCAGCCCCGCCGCCGTCTCCGGCGCGATCCGCTACCTCACCCAGGTCGGCATGGTCGCCCGCGAGCGCGAACCGGGCACCCGGCGCGAGCGGTACGTGCTCCACAACGAGATCTGGTACGAGACCTTCACCCGCCGCGACCAGATCCTGACCCGCTGGGAGAAGGTCCTGCGCGAGGGCGCCGACACCCTCGGCCCGGACACGGCGGCCGGCGCCCGCACCGCCGAGACCGCCGACTTCTTCGCCTTCCTCCAGGACGAGATGACCTCGATGCTGGACCGCTGGCGGGAGCGGAAGGAAGCCCGCGGGGCTCAGTCCTGAGCGGTGGGCTCCGGCGCGGGCTCGGCCTCCAGCAGGTCGGCCAGGGCCTCCAGGAGCGCCGCGCCGTCCGCCGAACCGGCCTCCAGGTACGGCCCCGAGGGCCACAGCGGCCGCCCGTCGCACCAGGCCACCACCACGGGGGCGCCGTCCGCGTCGCCGTCCTCCGCGTCCCGGTCCAGCCAGCCGCGCAGCTCCACCGTGCCGGTCGGACCCACCGGCCGGTCCGGCGGCAGCAGCGGCAGCACCGCCTCGGGCCGGTCGTCCGGGCCGCCGTGCGCGGGGAAGACCACCAGCGCGGTCCCCTCGCCGACCGGCGCGGGCACCAGCGCGTACCGCCGCTCGACGGGTACGGGGGCGAGCGCGGCCCGCACCAGGACCCGCACGACGGGCAGCCCCCGGTTCCACACCTGGAAGGAGGCCCAGAGGGTCCAGGCCGCGGCGGCCGTCAGCAGGAGCAGGGAGCCCGTGGGCACGCCGCCCTCCGCGCCCTCCTCCGGCCAGAGCACGTCCGTCGCCGTCAGGGCGCCGTAGAGCACGAGGACGGTCAGGCCGCCCCACACCTGCGCGAGCCCCGCCGTCCCCCGCAGCGCCCGCACCCGCCACCACGGCACCGCCCGCACGTCCGGCTCGGGGCGGCGCGGCCGCTTCCGGCGCCGGGGCGTCACCGCCCAGGACTCGGCGTGGGCGGCGAAGCGCGCGTAGGACGGGACGGAGACGGACGAAGGAGCGTGGGGGACGCCGGGCCCCGCCTGCGGCTGGGCCGGCACCGGAAGCCCCGCCAGACGCGCCTCCTCGGCGACGGCCAGCAGCCGCCGCCGCGCGGCCGTGCCCCGCACGGGCCTGGCCCGGAAGAGCGGGCCGCCGCCGGGCGCCGCGAGCACCCCGCCCCCGCGGGAGTCGCCGCACCACCACAGCACCCCGGTCGGGGCGGGCCGGGCCTCCTGCCAGCGCGCCCGGCTCGCGATCACCCGCAGCGGCAGCAGGCCCCCGCCGTCCACCGCCGCCAGGACGACGGCCTCGCCGCTCCAGTGGCGCGACACGACCGTCGCGGGGTGCGCCGACCAGGGACCGGAGGCGAGGATCCGCCGGAACCGGCGGACGTTCGGCAGCCGGACGAGGCCGAAGGCGCAGGCCGTCGCCCCGCCGACGCAGGCGAAACCGGCCAGGTCCTCCGCCCACGGGGGGTCTTCGGGGAGGAAGCCGAAGCAGACGAGGGCGAGGACCGCGAGCGCGAACCCTCCCGCCGCCAGCCGCAGCCCGCCGCGCCGGTACCGCTCCAGCTCCTCGGCCGTTCCCGGCAGATCCAGCGCCCGCGTCCCGCTCACTCCAGGCCCCCCGGCCACGCCACCACCCCTTGCCCCTCCGACGACAGGGGTGACCGTAGCCGCGCGGACCGCCCTTGACCAGGGCCGGAGGACCCCGAGGCCGGGGGAGGGGAGGAGGGGAGGGGGAGGGCTCAGACCGGAGGCACCGCCTCCCTGGGCAGCGTCAGCCCCCACGCCCCGGCCCGGACGGTCCAGGTGCGGCGGCGGACCGGACCCGCGATCCGGCCGTCCGCGCGGTAGCGGAAGTCCGGGCCGGAGACGGTGAGGCTGCCCGCGACGGCCCGCCGGGGCGGGTCGGCGGCGGCCGGATGCACGACCACCTCCGCCGTACCGACGCCGCCCTCTCTGGGCCGTGCCGTCACCGCGGCCACCGGCGCGTCCACGTCGGCCAGCAGCACCCCGTCCGCCTCCACCCGCAGCCGGTGCGTCCGGACCCCGGGCACCACCGGCGCGGGCCGCACCAGCGTGCGCACCAGGGAGCGGCAGGTCCCCCACACGGAGGGGGCCGTCCCGGCGGCGGGCACGGGCGCGGCCGGCACCCGCAGGTCGCCGAGGACCACCCCGTCGCTGTCGTCCACCAGCAGGTCCAGGCTCCGCACCGCCCCGTCCAGGACGGTCCGGGCGGCGGCCACGGCGCCGCGCGGCACGCCGAGGCCGTACGCGATCTCCAGGGCGCCCGGCGGGCCGATCGGGACCAGCGCGAGCGCCGCCCGGTCCCGCTGCAGCAGGGTCACCGCGCGCAGCAGCGACCGGTCGTCGCCGAGGACGACGGGGCGGCGGGAGCCGCGCCGGGACAGGGCCCGGGAGAATTCCTCGGGACAGTCCGGCAGGCAGATCTTCGCCTCCGCGCCCGCGGACAGCACATCCTTCGCGATCCGTACGGACTCGCCGTCGCTTCGGCGGGCGACCGGGTCGACGATGACCAGCAGCTGGTCGTGATCCGACACCTCGGTCCTTCCTCGGGTAGTCTCTTTGTGCAAGAGCCCCTTGCGCTATTGCGCCAGGGGCTTCGTCTATTCCGGGGCACACCGGTGAGGCGGCGTAGGCCCCCTGACCTTGGAATGCCCCCTCCGGAAGGGGTGTACGCCTGTGCCCGCACTTGTGCTGCTCGGTGCTCAGTGGGGTGACGAGGGCAAGGGGAAGGCCACCGACCTCCTCGGTGGATCCGTGGACTACGTGGTGCGCTACCAGGGCGGCAACAACGCCGGCCACACGGTCGTCGTCGGCGACCAGAAGTACGCGCTCCACCTGCTCCCCTCCGGCATCCTCTCGCCGGGGTGCACCCCGGTCATCGGCAACGGCGTCGTCGTCGACCCGGCGGTCCTGCTCTCCGAGCTGAGCGGGCTGAACGACCGCGGTGTCGACACGTCCAAGCTGCTGATCAGCGGCAACGCGCACCTGATCACCCCGTACAACGTCACCCTCGACAAGGTGACGGAACGGTTCCTCGGCAAGCGCAAGATCGGCACCACCGGTCGCGGCATCGGCCCCACCTACGCCGACAAGATCAACCGCACCGGCATCCGGGTCCAGGACCTCTACGACGAGTCGATCCTCACCCAGAAGGTCGAAGCCGCCCTGGAGCAGAAGAACCAGCTCCTCGCGAAGGTCTTCAACCGCCGCGCGATCGAGTCCGGCCGGATCGTCGAGGAGATGCTCCAGTACGCGGACCAGATCAAGCCGTTCGTCGCCGACACCACCCTGATCCTCAACAACGCCATCGACGAGGGCAAGGTCGTCCTCTTCGAGGGCGGCCAGGGCACCCTCCTGGACGTGGACCACGGCACGTACCCCTTCGTCACCTCCTCGAACCCGACCGCCGGCGGTGCCTGCACCGGCGCGGGCGTCGGCCCGACGAAGATCAACCGCGTCATCGGCATCCTCAAGGCGTACACCACCCGCGTCGGCGCCGGCCCGTTCCCGACCGAGCTCTTCGACGCGGACGGCGAGGCCCTGCGCCGCATCGGCGGCGAGCGCGGCGTCACCACCGGCCGTGACCGCCGCTGCGGCTGGTTCGACGCGGTCATCGCCCGCTACGCCACCCGCGTCAACGGCCTGACCGACTTCTTCCTCACCAAGCTGGACGTGCTGACCGGCTGGGAGGAGATCCCGGTCTGCGTCGCGTACGAGATCGACGGCAAGCGCGTCGAGGAACTCCCCTACTCCCAGACCGACTTCCACCACGCGAAGCCGATCTACGAGACCCTCCCCGGCTGGTCCGAGGACATCACGAAGGCCAAGACCTTCGCGGACCTCCCGAAGAACGCGCAGAACTACGTGAAGGCGCTGGAGGAGATGTCCGGCGCCCCGATCTCCGCCATCGGCGTCGGCCCCGGCCGCACCGAGACCATCGAGATCAACTCCTTCCTGTAGGACGCGCCCGCAGGGCACGACGAAGGGCCCGCGCCCCCTCGGGGGTGCGGGCCCTTCCTCGCGTCCGGCGGTCAGGAAGTCCTGAACTCGCCTTACGCGCAAGGCGAGTCGGACCGCTAATGGGTCTCTCCGCGCGCTCGCGTGCCGCCGCGTCACAGGGGGAGCCATGGACCAGAACGTTCCACCGACACCACCTGCCCCGCCACCGACACCACCGTCCGGGTCGTCCGGGCCGTCCGGGCCGGCCCCCGGTCCGCCGCCGACCCCGCCGCCCGGTCCGCCGTCCGCCCCGGCCTCCGGGCCGTCGCCCGACCGGCCGTGGAGGGCGGCGCCGTCCGCGCGGCCGGAGAAGGCCGCCCCCACCCACCTCCAGGGCAGCAGCCCCCTCGACCTGCGCGTGGACCGGAGGGTCCTCTGGGTCGGCGGGGCGGCCTATCCGCTGGAGAACATCGTCCGCGTCTACACCTTCGTCCTCCGGCCCCGCCGCGCCGACGCCGTGACGCGCTTCGGCAAGCGCCTCTCCTGGTTCGTGCTGGCCTTCCTCCTCCTCACCGTGGTCGACGAGCTGACCGGGTCCTCCCGCGGGTCCGACCCCTACGGGGGCGGCGGCTCGGACGCCGGCGTGCTGTTCGGCCTGATCCGGGGCGGTCTGGTCATCGCCCTGATCTACTTCTTCGCCGAGATGCTCGGGGTCGTCACCGCCCGCTCCCACCTCACCCTGGCCGTCGAGACGAACGGCCGCTCCACCGCGCTCGTGACGGGCCCGCCGGAGCTCCTCCACCGCCTCGTCCACGACATCGCCCACGCCATCGAGAACACGGACGCGGAGCTCCACGCACGCGTGGCCTCGCTGGCGATCGGCAACCCCGGCAACTACTACTTCGGCGACGTCGTGAACATGTACGGCGGCTCCGGGAACACGGGAGTCCTGAAATGAGCGGGGACCACCACCACTACTTCGGCGACGTCGTCAACATGCGCGACGGCCAGGGGAACCAGGGCATCGTGCACCACCACGCCCCCGCCGTCCCGGTCACCCGGGAACAGGCCCTCAGGGCCGTGCGGGAACTGGCCGAGGCGCTGCGGACGGAGCTGCCCGAGCCGGACCGGCAGGCGCTGGACGAGGAGCTCGCCGAACTCGGCGGGCCCGGCGAGGGCACCCCGCGGCGCCGGACCCTCCTCGCGATCGCCGGGATCGCGGCGAGCGTCGGCGCGCTCGGGCAGCCGCTGCTCGACTCGGTGCGGGCGGCCCTGGAGCTGCTGGGGTCCTGACACCCCCGTCGGTCCTCCGGGCTCCCGGGCCCCGCGTCAGTCCTCCCGGTGGTACTCGGCCGGTTCCGTGTCGACCATCGGGTACACCTGGAGGAGTTCCTCGCCCTTGTACGTGGTCAGCACGAGGTAGCTGCCGACGTCGTCGAGGACGCACTCCGGGTCCGCGCCGGGTTCGAGGGACATGGGACCGAGGACGTACGGGGGCGTGGTGCCGGCGAGGATGGCCGTCCAGGTGCAGTTGACGGCGTCGTTGAGGGTGTTGCCCTGCTCGTCGGTGCGGGGGTAGACGCTCAGGGAGCGCAGGACGGGGGAGCCGACGGCGCCCTGGGTGAGGGTGACCTCCTCGGTGTAGCGGTCGGCGTCGGGGCCCTCGACGAGCGGGTCCGCCTTCCAGCGGCCGAGGTACTTCGCGGGCAGGACCGCCGGGCCGGTGCGGGCCTTGTGGAAGGTGGCCTTCGCGGCGCCCGAGGTCCAGGCGAGGACCTCGGGGGAGCGCAGGGTGAGCGTCTGGTGGGCGGCGGCCATGCACCGCTGGGCGGGCACGCTGGTGGTGACGTCGGACTCGCCGAGGACGACCTTGTCCTCGTCGGCGGAGACGAGCCGCGAGCGGCCCATGCACAGCCGGCCGTCGCCGACGTGCGTGTAGACGGCGGTCTTGGTGCCGAGCGGGCCCTGCACGAGTTCGATGCGGACGGTCTCGCGCGGGTGCTCCCCGGTGCCCTGGAGGACGCCCTCCCAGGCGCCGAGGAAGGCGGCGGGCACGTCCCCGGCGGGCGCGGCGGAGGCGGAACCGGTCCGCTTCCCGTCGCCGCCGGGGACGCCGGAGCCGCCGTCGCCGCCGAGCGGCCAGAAGGCGTAGCCGGCGCCCGCCGCGGCGGCGACGGCGGCGGTCGCGAGCGCGGCGGCCGGCACCCGCCGCCGGGAGCGGGAGCGGGCCCGCACGGGCTCCGGCTCGGGCGCGGGACCGGCCGTGGGGTCGCCGGCCGCCGAGCCGCCCGCGGTGCCCGTGCCCTGTTCCGGGGCCCTCGCGCCCTCCGGGCCCTCCGGGCCCCCCTCCCCCTCCGCCTCCAGGAGCCGGGCCGCGTGCCGGCTGAGCCGGACCAGGACGTCGGCGGGCAGCCACGGGTCGGCGTCCGGCAGCGTCTCGGCGAGTTCGGCGGCGGTGGGCCGGGCCGCCGGGTCCTTGGCGAGGCAGGCCCGGATGAGGCCGGTCAGCTCGGGCGCCACGTCCGTCAGGTCCGGGTCGTCGTGGGCGATCCGGAACATCAGCGCGTGGACGCCGCTGTCGGAGGTGCCGAAGGGGGAGCGGCCGGTCGCCGCGTAGGCGAGGACGGAGCCCAGGCAGAAGACGTCGGAGGCGGGGCCGAGCTTCTCGCCGCGGACCTGCTCGGGCGACATGAAGCCGGGGGAGCCGACGACGGCGCCGGTGCTGGTGAGGCCGCCGTCGGTGACGGTGTCGACGGCGCGGGCGATGCCGAAGTCGATGATCCGGGGCCCGTCGACGGTCAGCAGCACGTTGGAGGGCTTGAGGTCGCGGTGGACGAGCCCGGCCCGGTGGACGTGGTCGAGGGCCCGGCCGAGCCCGGCGCCCAGCGCCCGGACGGTGGCGGGCGGCAGCGGCCCGTACTCGTCGCCGACGACGGTCCGCAGGGAGGGGCCCGGCACGTAGCCGATGGCCACCCAGGGGGCGGCGGCGGTGGTGTCGGAGCCGAGGACGGGTGCGGTGCCGGCGCCGCCGACCCGTTCCAGCGCCTCGACCTCGCGGGCGAAGCGCCGCCGGAACTCGTCCTGGGCGGCCAGTTCGGCGTGCACCACCTTGACGGCGACGGTCCGCCCGCCGGCCGAACGCGCGAGGAACACCCGGCCCATGCCGCCGACCCCGAGACGGCCGATGAGTCGGAACGGGCCGATGGCGACCGGGTCTTCCGCGTTCAATGGCTCCACGTCGCAAGAGGATGCCAGACCGGCGCGGGGCCCGGTCGCGGTGCGGGTCACGGTCCGGTGTCGGCGTCCCCGCAGATCCGCAGCCCCTTCGGGGTGGAGCAGGGCAGGTGGCCGTGGGCGCGGACGACGTCCTGGCCCCGGCCCCGGGCGAGGTAGGCGAGGAAGCTCGCGGTGAGGGAGTCGCTCGCGGGATCGCCCCAGGTGTAGGCGTACTCGATCTCCCGGTACGGGTACGGGGAGTGGCCGAGTTCCTCCAGGACCGGTTCGCGGCCGTCGAGGGCGACGCGGTGCACGCCCCGCGCGCCCGTGGCGGCGCCGAGTTCGGCGTAGCCGATGGCGCCGGGGAGGCGGGCGACGGTGGCCAGGACCTGGGCGGTGGAGTCGAGTTCGCAGCGGACGACCTTCGCCTCCGGATCGTCGACGACGGAGCAGTCGCGGGAGGAGTTGGCGGGTTCGTTGCGGCCGAGGACGCGGCGCTGGAAGACCTCCCGGCTGCCGGAGTCGGCGTCCCGGCTGACGAGGAGGACGGCCCGGTCGGGCAGGTCCGGGGGCAGTCCGGGGCCCTCCAGGCGGTTCCAGCGGGCGAGGTCGCCCCGGTAGAGGGAGCGGAGCTGGCCGAGGGTGAGGGAGCGGACGGGCACGGAGTCGTGGACGACGACGGTGAAGAGGGAGACGGCCACCATGTGCTCGCGCAGCTGGGGGTGGCCGCCGGGGCCGTGTCCGTCGGAGAGGGCGATGACGGCGGGGGAGCCCTCGGAGCGGGGGGTGCGGACGCCGGTGTCGGCGAGGTCGCGGACCCCGGCGGTGGAGCCGTCGGCGTCGACGGTGATGGTGGCGCCCGGGCAGTCCTTCTCGTACGCCTCCGCGACCGCCCGCACGACGGGGGCGAAGGCGGTGGAGCCGGTGACGGTGAGGCTGCCGCGGGCGCAGCCGATGGGCGGCGGGGTCCGCTCGCGGACGATGATCGCGGCGAGCGCGACCACGCAGGCGGTGAGGACGACGGTGACGGTCCGGGCGGCGGGGCTGAAGCGGCCGGCCTGGTCGTCGGGGGTGGTGGAGCGGTTGCGCCGGATGGAGCCGCCGGCGAGGGTGCCGTGGACCTTGATGTCGCGGTCGGCGACGGGGCCGGAGAGCTGGACGAGGAGCTTGAAGTACCGGCCGGTGTCGAGGGCGACCCGGGGGACGAGGACGGCGTTGCCCGCGCGGCCGAGTTTGGGGGCGCCGTCGAGGTCGTCGCGGACGGAGCTCCAGCCGGCCGGGACGGTGGCGACGACGCCCCGGACGGTCACCGCGGGGGTGCCGAAGGTGATGCGCAGGGCGTGTTCGGCGGGGGCGACGCCGTAGTCGTCGATGCTGATGTCGAGGTCGCGGTCGTTCTCGATGCGGAGCAGGACGAGGGTGGCGCCGGCGGCGGCGCTGTCGAGGACCTCGCCGTCGTGGAGGGTCATCACCCCGCCGTCCTGGTCGTCGGCCTCCTCGTGGAGCGGGGTGTTGAGCTGGACGCGGTAGCCGAGGCGCTTGCGCTGGGGCTTGAAGCGGTCGATCCAGACGGCGCCGAGCGAGACGAGGACGCCGAGGAGGGCCGTGGCGACGGCGATGACGTTCTCGGCGGTTATCCACTCCATGGCCGGGACGGTACGGACGGGTGTGCGAGTGCGGGGGTGGCGTAGCGGGCCGACACCCGGAGTTCGCCGTTCGTTCAGGGGCCCCGGGGAGGGGCGGGGGGCGGCTCCGGGAAGGGGCGGGGGCGGCCCCGGGGAGGGGTCCCGGCGGGGGGTCGTCCGGGTGGCCCGGCAGAGGTTGCCCGGGGCGGACGGCCGTGGGTGTAATGGCCACGAGGGGGCCCTTCCGGAGGAGGAACCCCATGCGTGTCGTCGAAGTGACCGCCTACGGCGGACCCGAGGTGCTCTGCTCCGCCCGCCGCCCCGAGCCCGATCCCGCGGACGCCCCGGGGCGGGTCCGCGTCCGGCTCAAGGCGGCCGGGGTCAACCAGACCGACCTCAAGATCCGCTCCGGCCGGTTCGCCGCCCTGCTCGGCGAGCTGGCGCCCCCCTTCGTGCTCGGCTACGACTTCGCGGGGACCCTGCTGGACCCGGCGCCGGGCCTGCCGGTGGGCACCCGGGTGGCCGGTTTCATTCCCTGGGTGCGGGAGGGGAGGGGGCAGGGCACCTACGCCGAGCTGGTCCTGGTGGACCCGGAGTGGCTGGCCCCGGTCCCGGACGAGGTGGACTTCACGGCGGCGGCCTCGCTGCCGCTGTCGGCGCTGACGGCGGCCCAGGCGCTGGACCTGATGGCGCTGCCGGAGGGCTCGACGCTGCTGGTCACGGGGGCGAGCGGGGTGGTCGGCCGGTTCGCGGTGCAGCTGGCGGCGCGGGCGGGCCACCGGGTGATCGCCCTCGGCGACGCCGACGACGCGAACGAGCTGCGGCTCCTCGGGGCGCACGGGGTGGTGCCGCGCGGCGCGCCGGAGGACGTGATCACCGGGGTCCTCGGCTTCGCGCCGGAGCGGGTGGACGGCGTCTTCGACGCGGCCCTGATCTCGGACCCGCTGCTGCCCGTGGTCAAGGACGGCGGGGTCTTCGTCCCGGCCTCGGGCGAGCGGATGCCGGTGGCCGAGCGGGACGTGCGGGTAGAGATGGTGGTGGGCCGCCCGGACGCGGCCCGGCTGAAGGAGCTGCTGGAGCTGGTCGGCAAGGGCGCCCTCGCGACCCGGGTGGCCGACGTGCTGCCGCTGGAGGCGGCGGCGGAGGCCCACCGGCGCGCGGAGGCGGGCCACCGGCCCGGCCGGATCGTGCTGATGATCTGAGGCAACCCTCCGGGGGTGCCGGCGGTCCAAGACGCGAGACCGCAACGACACGAGGGGGGCTCTCGATGGGGTTCGCACGACACGGGCGCGGGCCGGGGAGGGCGCTGGCCGCCGCCGTCGCGGTGGGCACGGCGGTGCTCGGCCTGCCCGGCACGGCCGCCGCCGCGCCGGGGGACGCCTCGGGGGCCGCCGCGACGGTGGCCCCCCGCTTCAACCTGTACGGCGTCCACAAGCGGACCCACGTGCTGTGGGAGTGGTACCACGACGGGCCGTACCTGGGCATCGACGCGCCCACGCCGGAGGACCGCTCGGACCTCGCCGACATCATCACCGTGGACAACAACGGCAACGGCTACGGCGAGGGCGCGTGGACCCTCCACAAGAACGGCCGGCTCGACTACGCGGGCAGCGTCGACGGCCGCCGGCAGACGGTGGGCCCCGTCGGCAAGGGCTGGAACATCTACGCCGAGGTCCTGTCGCCCGGCTCCCTCGGCGGGGCGAAGGAGGCCGATCTGATCGGCCGCGACACGGCCGGCGTGCTGTGGAGCTACCTGAGCCACCCGGACGGCCGCCTCACCCCCCGGATGCGGGTCGGCGGCGGCTGGGGCCGGTACGACCAGCTCGCGGGCCAGGGCGACCTGACCGGCGACGGCAGGCCCGACATCGTCGCCCGCGACCGGACCGGTGTCCTGTGGCTGTACCGGGGCACGGGCGACTACAAGGCGCCGTTCGCGAGCCGCACGCGGGTCGGCGGCGGGTGGAACGCGTACGACCGGCTGCTGTCGCTCGGCGACGACGACGGGGACGGCCGGGTGGACCTGCTGGCCCGGAAGCCCACGGGCCAGCTGCTCCGCTACCCGGGGACCGGCGACGCGGCGAAGCCGTTCAAGCCGCCGGTGGCGTACGCGAGCGGCATGGACAGGTTCAACCTCCTCTGACCCCGCGGGACTTCGTGACGGGGCTCCGGAACGGGCGTTTCCGTCACGAGTCCTGGTCTAGACCTTGACAGGTACAGACCAGTGCCGCTTCGCTGGCCTTCCCCCCACCGGAAGGACGACAGCGCATGCGACGTCTTATCGCCCTGTTCGCGGCCCTCTGTACGGCAGTCGGGCTCGCGATCCTCCTCCCCGCCACCGCCGGAGCGGCCCCCGCCTGCGTCGGCGCCTGGAACTCGGGCCAGGTCTACACCGGCGGCATGACCGCCTCGTACAACGGCCACAACTGGTACGCGAAGTGGTGGACGCAGAACGAGCGTCCCGGCTCCAGCGACGTCTGGCGCGACGAGGGCGCCTGCGGCACGGGCGGCGGCGGAGGCACCCCCGACCCCTCTGGATTCGTCGTCACCGAGGCCCAGTTCAACCAGATGTTCCCGAACCGGAACCCCTTCTACACGTACGCGGGCCTGGTCGCCGCCGCCAAGAAGTACCCGGCCTTCGCGGGCACCGGCAGCGACACCGTGAAGAAGCAGGAGGCCGCGGCCTTCCTCGCCAACGTCTCCCACGAGACCGGCGGCCTCTACTACATCGTCGAGCAGAACACCGCCAACTACCCCCACTACTGCGACGCGAACCAGCCCTACGGCTGCCCGGCCGGCCAGGCCGCCTACTACGGCCGCGGCCCGATCCAGCTCTCCTGGAACTTCAACTACAAGGCCGCCGGCGACGCCCTCGGCATCGACCTCCTGAACAACCCCTGGCGCGTCGAGCAGGACCCGGCCGTCGCCATGATGACGGGCCTCTGGTACTGGAACACCCAGAACGGCCCCGGCACCATGACCGCCCACAACGCCATGGTCAACGGCGCCGGCTTCGGCCAGACCATCTGGGCGATCAACGGCTCCCTGGAGTGCAACGGCGGCAACCCCGCCCAGGTCCAGAGCCGCGTCACCAAGTACCAGCAGTTCACCCAGATCCTCGGCGTCCCCGCCGGATCCAACCTCTCCTGCTGATCCCGCACCGCCCTCCTCAGCTCGCCCTGACCACCCAGGTCAGGGCGAGCGCGGGGGTGAACGAGGCGAGAAAGGCGGGCAGCTGGTCGTAGCCCGCCACCTGGAACCCCAGCGCCACCGGCAGCAGCAGCACGAGCCCGGCGAACAGGATCCCGAGCGCGGGCAGATGGACCGCAGGCCGGAAGCGGCGCAGCCAGTGCAGGTCGGGCGCCTCCATCTGCGACTTCAGGATCACCCCGGCGATGATCACCCACGGCCACACCCAGACGCCCAGGTCGACGCTGAGGAACAGCGCGCCCTCCTCCACCTGGTCGTGCTCGGTCACCGGCTCGTCCGGGAGCGCCGGCGCGTAGTACACCGCCACCTCCGCGCCCGGCGCGAGCGGCTCGGCCGCGGAGTACATCTCCTCCACCAGGACCTCGCGGGGCCCGGCGGAGAAGGGCACCCGCACCACGACGTCGGTGAGGTAGTACGCGTCGTTGTCCTGGCTCTGGGGCACGAACTCCGGCTCCCCGGAGACCCGTACGACCGGCACCTCGAACTCCCCGTACCCGGCGGCCAGCATCCGCTCCTCCCACTGCCCCCGGGCGGTGCTC
Source organism: Streptomyces filamentosus (assembly GCF_014654895.1). GTDB lineage: Bacteria > Actinomycetota > Actinomycetes > Streptomycetales > Streptomycetaceae > Streptomyces > Streptomyces filamentosus. The sequence goes on from NZ_BNBE01000001.1 coordinate 2,943,170, forward strand.
GGCGTGAAGACCACCAGGAACGCGGCGACGGTGGCCAGCGCGATCCCGAAGCCGAAGACGTACGGCAGCGCCGGGTTGGGCCCACCGGACCCACGGCGCGCGCGGGGCTTGCGCGGCCGGTCGCCGAAGTGGTCCGGTTCCTCCGGCTTCCGGCACGAGGCCACCGCCCAGGCGACGGCGAAGAGCGCCGAGGCCCCCGCGAGCCCCACCTCCCACACCAGCGGCGGGTACGGCGAGACCCCGGCCAGCGAACACCCCACCGCCGCGCCCGCGCTGACGACCATCCCCCACCCGCAGATCCTGGTGGCGGCACTTCCCCCCGACGTGTACATGGCGCGCAGCATAGGCCGCCCGGGTGGCCGGAGGGCTACCCCTCGCGGTCGGCCGCCGCCTCGACGGCCTCCAGCGCCGCCGAGAGCCGGTCGAGGACCCGCACGGTCTCCTCGAAGGCGTCGGGGCCGCCGAGTTCGGCCGTCAGCCGGGCGGCCAGCTCCGCGTGCCCCGGGTCGATCCGGGCGATCGCCGCCCGGCCCGCCCCGGTGGGGGCGAGCAGCTTGGCGCGGCGGTGCGCCGGGTTCGGGGCGTAGACGGCCAGGCCGTCGCGGACCAGCAGGTCGGCGATCCGCTGGACGCTCTGCCGGGTGATGCCCATGACCCGGGCGATCCCCGCCACCGGCAGCGGCTCGGGCAGCACCGCCCCGAGCACCTGCCACCAGGCGGCGGTCAGCCCGGCGGGCTCGGCCAGCTTCTCCGCGACGGAGAGGAACTGCCCGTTGAGCCGGAAGACGCCGAGCGCGGTCCGGCTCAGGGCGTCCTGCTGGACCCGGCTCATCCGTTGAGCTCGGCGAAGGCCGCCGGGTCGGAGTCGTGGAAGAGCCGGTACCAGGCGTCCCGCTTCCCCTCGTACGCGCCGAGCCGGGCGAAGATCTCGCGGGCGAAGGCGACCGGCTCGGTCGGGCCCGCCGTGATCAGGTCCCCGTCGGTGACGGCGTCGGCCTCCACGTACCGCTCCGCGCCCGCGTAGCCGGTCGCGGCGAGGTAGAAGGAGACGGCAGAGGTGTGCGCCCGGTCGTCGAGCAGCCCCTCCCGGGCGAGCCCGGCGGTGGCCCCGCAGATGGCGGCGACCGGCACCCCGGCGTCGAGGAAGGTCCGCGCGGCGGCGGTGAAGGGGGCGAGCTCGTCGCCCTCGTCGTACTTCTCGGCCCCGGGCAGGATCAGCAGGGCGCTGTCCTCCGGGCGCAGCTCGTCCAGCGCGAGCTCGGGCACGATCCGGATCCCGGCGATCGTGGTGACGGGCTTCCCGGCCTCGGTCCCCACGGTCCGCACGGTGAACCCGGCGCGGGCGAGCCACGCGGTGGCGTGCCCCGTCTCCCAGTCGGCGAGGGTGTCGTACACGGCGAGGTGAACGGTCTTCGAGGTCATGACAGCAGACTGTCAAAACGACAGGATGCTGTCAATTGGAACTTCTCCGGAGCCCGCGACGAAATCCGCAGCGGCCCGCCCGGCAGAGCACAGTGTCGCGTCCGGCGCGTTCTCGGTGGACAAGATGGTGATGGCCGCCCCACCTGGGGTTCCTTACCCTTCGGTGCATGACCCCTCATGTCGTACCCGACCCCCAGGCCGGCGCCGCCGTCAAGGCCGCGGACCGCGCGCACGTCTTCCACAGCTGGTCCGCCCAGGGCCTGATCGACCCGCTCGCCGTGGCCGGCGCGGAGGGGTCGTACTTCTGGGACTACGACGGCAACCGCTACCTCGACTTCACCAGCGGCCTCGTCTACACCAACATCGGCTACCAGCACCCCAAGGTGGTCGCCGCCATCCAGGAGCAGGCCGCGAAGCTCGCCACCTTCGCGCCCGCCTTCGCCGTCGACGTCCGCTCCGAGGCCGCACGCCTCATCGCCGAGCGGACCCCCGGCGACCTGGACAAGATCTTCTTCACCAACGGCGGCGCCGAGGCCGTCGAGAACGCCGTCCGGATGGCCCGGCTGCACACCGGCCGCCACAAGGTGCTCTCCGCCTTCCGCTCGTACCACGGCGCCACCTCCACCGCGATCAACCTCACCGGCGACCCCCGCCGCTGGGCCTCCGACACCGGCTCGGCCGGCGTCGTGCGCTTCTGGGCGCCGTTCCTCTACCGCTCGCCCTTCTACGCGGAGACTGAGCAGCAGGAGTGCGAGCGGGCCCTCGCGCACCTGGAGGACACCATCGCCTTCGAGGGGCCCGGCACCATCGCCGCGATCATCCTGGAGACGATCCCCGGCACCGCCGGCATCATGACCCCGCCGCCCGGCTACCTCACCGGCGTCCGCGAGATCTGCGACAAGTACGGCATCGTCTTCGTCCTCGACGAGGTCATGGCCGGCTTCGGCCGCACCGGCAAGTGGTTCGCCGCCGAGCACTTCGACGTCGTCCCCGACCTGATGACCTTCGCCAAGGGCGTCAACTCCGGCTACGTGCCGCTCGGCGGCGTCGCCATCAGCGAGAGGATCGCGGCCACCTTCGAGACCCGCCCCTACCCCGGCGGCCTCACCTACTCCGGCCACCCGCTGGCCTGCGCCGCCGCCGTCGCCACCATCCAGGTGATGGAGGACGAGAAGGTCGTCGAGAACGCCGCCCGCATCGGCGAGACCGTCCTCGGCCCCGGCCTGCGCGAGCTCGCCGAGCGCCACCCGTCCGTCGGCGAGGTCCGCGGCACGGGCGTCTTCTGGGCGCTCGACCTGGTCAGGAACAAGGAGACGCGCGAGCCGCTCGTCCCGTACAACGCGGCCGGCGAGGCCAACGCCCCCATGGCCGCCTTCGGCGCCGCGGCCAAGAAGAACGGCCTGTGGCCCTTCGTCAACATGAACCGCACCCACGCCGTCCCGGCGTGCAACGTCACCGACGACGAGGTCAAGGAGGGCCTGGCGGCCCTCGACGCGGCCCTCACCGTCGCCGACGAGCACACGGTCTGAACCGGTCCGCGGCCGGGCCCCGGCCCGCGCCGCGCACCGCCGCACACGGTCCGGCGCCGTCCGCCGACGGCACGGCACGGCGTCACCCGGTGTGACGGGCGCCTCCTCCGGGAAACCGGGTCTCGACTAGAGTCTCCCGGAACCTCATGGAGGGGGCCCCGCCCGCATGCCCGGCACGTCCGCGAACAGCGCCGTCACCCGCAGCACCCTCAGCCGGCAGATCGCGGACGCGCTCCGTGACGAAGTCCTCGCGGGGCGTCTCCGGCCCGGGCAGGAGTTCACCGTCAAGCAGATCGCGGAGCAGTACGGCGTCTCCGCCACCCCGGTCCGCGAGGCCCTCGTCGACCTCTGCGCCCAGGGGCTGCTCGACGCCGACCAGCACCGCGGCTACCGGGTCCACGGCTTCACGCTCGCCGACTACCGGGACATGGCCGAGGCCCGGATGCTCGTCGTCGACGGCCTCTTCCGCCGCCACGCCCTGCGGGCCGCGGCCCCGCCGCCCGAGCCGGACCCCCACATCGGGGTCGTCCTGGTGTCGATACGCCGCCGGGCCGAGGCCGCGGCCCGCGCCGCCCGGACCGGCGACCTCGACGTCCTCATCGGCTACGACCTCCGCTACTGGCACGAGCTGGCCCGGCTGGTCGCCCGCAACGACCACCTCGCCGCCTTCCTGCACCGCCTCCGCGTCCAGAGCTGGGCCTTCTCCGTGCCCCACCTGCGGGCCGCGCGGGACCTCTCCGGCGGGCTCTGGGGCGGGCACGTGGAACTGGTCGACGCCGTCACCCGGGGCGACGCGGAGGCCGCCGCCGGAGTCGTACGGGACCACCACGCGCACTGCCTGGCGTGGGCCGACCGCCTGGAGGCGGGTGCCCGCCCGGCGGGTTGAGGCCCCGCTTCCCGGGGCAGGTCCTCCACGGGTGGGCGTCGTCGGCCCCGCCGACTACCCTGGCCCTCCCCGAAACTGACGGAGAGCGAGCCTCCCTTGGCCTGTGACCTGTGGCTGGTCCCCCTCGTCGACGTGCTGTGCCACAGCCCCGACAACCCCTTCGCCGAAGACCTCGCCGCCTACGACGCCGTGCTCAGCGCCTCGGGCCTGCCGACCGTGCCCGTGTACGCGTACATGCCGGGGCTCTCCGGCGACGTCGCGCCGGTCGCCGGCTTCGACTACGAGGCCCTGCACTTCCTGCGCCGCGCCTACCTGCTCGCGGTCTGCGGCCTGCCGGTCGAGCCGGTCGGCGAGCTCGGCGGGGACTACGAGCAGCTCCTGGAGATGTTCGAGGCCACCGCCCAGCAGTCGCACCTGGTCTGGCACTACGACCACGCGGGCGCCTACGTGCCGGTGGACTTCCCCGTGCCGCTCTCCAGCGACCGGCTCCTGGAAGGGGGCGGCCCGCTCGGCTCCTCGTACGGACTGCTGCGGGAGCTTGAATTCGTGGCCCCCGCCCTCGGCATCGACCCGATGAACCCCCCGGCCCCGCCCGCCCCGCCCGCCCGGCCCACCGAGCTGGAGGAGCCGGCCGCCCCCGTCCCGCACGACGACGGCCCCTTCGCCCGGGAGCGGCACGTCTGGCTGGGCCTCCACGCGGCGGCGACCCGCAGCCTCGCCCAGGGCTCGATGATCATGCTCAGCTGACCCCCGTCCCCGCCGCGGCGGCCCCGGAAGGCCCTCAGCGGGTCTCCGGGGGCCGCTGGCGCGGCATGTTCGGGCGGGTGCCCGGCGGCAGCGGGAAGCGGCCGGACGGGTACGCCGCCTCCTGCCTGGCCGGTACGACCCCGACCGACTGGAGCGCCAGCGGCGCCGGGCCCGAGCGGAACTCCACCATCCAGTCCGCCGTCTCCGCCCGCACCAGCTCCGTCACGTCCTCCGAGAAGCGCCGCAGCACCCCCAGGCACCGCTCGGCGGCCTCGCTGGCGGTGCCCTCCGTGGGCCCGAGGACCTCCCGCACGCTCTCCGAGGCCCAGTCGAACTGGAGGGCCTGGAGCCGCCGCTGCACGGCCTGGGCGGTGGCCACGTCCCTTATCCAGCCCGACGTCAGCCCGAAGTAGCGGTCGCAGGCCATGCAGGCCGCGCCCAGCAGCAGCGACAGATAGCCCCAGCCGGCCGTGCCCGCGGCGACCCCGGTCAGGTCGAGCAGCGGCAGCGCCGCCCCGGCGATCACGCCGAGCGCGGTCCCGACCCGCAGCACGCGGGCGGAGCGCCGCTTCCAGACCCGGTCCGAGAGGTACCACTCCGCGGTGCGCAGGGCGCCGGCCTCCACCCACCGGTAGAGCTCGTCGAGGCGCTCCGCGGGCTCGCCCCAGTCGCCCAGGGGGAAGGGCTTCCCCGTCAGATCTCCGTGGACGTCTTCCCCGGGCTGCCCCGGCGGCTGCATCTCCGGCTGGTGGCTCACCGGGGGACTCCTCTGTTCAGCCCAGCGTTCGTGTCGCTCGTGTCCTTCTGTGACGTGCGGTGCACGTGGTGCCTGCCCTTCCTACCGCCGAATGGTGGGCGGCGGGCCCGGAATCCCGGGATCTCCGCCCGCAAGAGGGTGTTGATCAGGTAGAGGAGCCCGCAGTTTCTCACCCGAAAGAGTTGTCGCGGCAGGGCGCTCCACGACCACGTAGGCTCGGAACACCGGCACCAGACGTGGCGGACCGAACCTTCAACCACGAGGAGTGACCGTGATCCCCGGTGGCGGCCAGCCCAACATGCAGCAGATCCTCCAGCAGGCCCAGAAGATGCAGCAGGACCTCGCCCGCGCCCAGCAGGAGCTCGCGGCGACCGAGGTCGACGGCCAGGCGGGCGGCGGCCTGGTGAAGGCCACCGTGACCGGCTCGGGCGAGCTGCGCGGCCTGGTCATCGACCCGAAGGCCGTGGACCCGGAGGACACCGAGACCCTGGCCGACCTGATCGTGGCCGCCGTGCAGGCCGCGAACGACAACGCGCAGCAGCTCCAGCAGGCCAAGCTGGGCCCGCTGGCGCAGGGCCTGGGCGGGATGCCGGGCCTGGGCTTCTGAGCGGGCCCCCAGCCACTAACGTAAGAAGACAAGAGCACTCCCCGGAAGGGCGTTCCGTTGTACGAAGGCGTGGTCCAGGACCTGATCGACGAGCTGGGCAGGCTGCCCGGCGTCGGTCCCAAGAGCGCGCAGCGGATCGCCTTCCACGTCCTCCAGGCGGAGCCGACGGACGTGCGGCGCCTCGCCCACGCGCTCCTGGAGGTCAAGGAGAAGGTCCGGTTCTGCGCGGTCTGCGGGAACGTGGCGCAGCAGGAGCAGTGCAACATCTGCCGCGACCCGCGCCGGGACCTGACCGTCATCTGCGTGGTCGAGGAGCCGAAGGACGTCGTCGCGATCGAGCGGACCCGCGAGTTCCGGGGGCGGTACCACGTCCTCGGCGGCGCGATCAGCCCGATCGAGGGCGTCGGCCCGGACGACCTGCGGATCCGGGAGCTGCTCGCCCGCCTCGCGGACGGGACGGTCACCGAGCTGATCCTGGCGACCGACCCCAACCTGGAGGGCGAGGCCACGGCCACCTACCTGGCGCGGATGATCAAGCCCATGGGGCTGAAGGTCACCCGGCTCGCGAGCGGTCTGCCGGTCGGCGGCGACCTGGAGTACGCCGACGAGGTGACGCTCGGCCGTGCCTTCGAGGGGCGGAGGCTGCTAGATGTATGACGACCGGGCCGGCGCGCTCCCAGGGAGGCTCCTCGATGTCTGACCCCACGCTGCACTCCATCACGCAGAGCCCCGACGACTTCGCGGTGCAGATCGCCGACTCCGTCGAGAGCTTCATCGTCGCCACGACCGAGGTCGCCAAGGGCGACGAGCCGGACAGCGCGGTGCCGTTCCTGCTCCTGGAGGTCTCCCAGCTGCTGCTGGCCGGCGGCCGGCTGGGCGCGCACGAGGACATCGTCCCGGACGAGCGGTACGAGCCGGACACGGGCCCGGAGCCGGACGTGGACGAGCTGCGGGAGCGGTTCGCCGTCATGCTGGACCCGGTCGACGTCTTCTCCGAGGTCTTCGACCCGTACGAGCCCCGCAAGGCGCCCGTCCCGGCCCGCATCTCGGACAGCCTCGCGGACATCGTCACCGACCTCCGGCACGGCCTCGCCCACTACCGCGCGGGCCGGGTCTCCGAGGCCCTGTGGTGGTGGCAGTTCTCCTACTTCTCCAACTGGGGCCCCACCGCCTCCGCCACCCTCCGCGCCCTCCAGTCCCTCGTCGCCCACGTCCGCCTCGACCAGCCCCTGGCCGCCCTCGACGGCCTCGACACGGACGAGGACCTGACCGAGGACGACCTCGCCGAGGAGGCGGGCCGGGTGATGGTCCAGGAGATCGCGGGACCGCTGGGGATGAAGGGGCGCTAGCCCCGCCCCGGACGTGCCGGGACCCGCTTTGATCATTACGTGAGCACGTCGTCTCACCATCCGGTACCACCCTGGCGTTTTCCGGCCGCTCGTTAGACTGAACCGACCGCAGCGCGGGCTGCGGCACCGACCGAGCGAGGAGCGCACGTGGGCCTTGTCGTGCAGAAGTACGGAGGCTCCTCCGTTGCCGATGCCGAGGGCATCAAGCGCGTCGCCAAGCGGATCGTGGAAGCCAAGAAGAACGGCCACCAGGTGGTCGTCGTGGTTTCCGCGATGGGCGACACGACGGACGAGCTGATCGATCTCGCCGAGCAGGTGTCTCCGATGCCTGCCGGACGCGAGTTCGACATGCTGCTGACCGCCGGGGAGCGGATCTCCATGGCCCTGCTGGCCATGGCGATCAAAAACCTGGGCCACGAGGCCCAGTCGTTCACCGGCAGCCAGGCGGGTGTCATCACCGACTCGGTCCACAACAAAGCGCGCATCATCGATGTCACGCCGGGCCGCATCCGCACCGCCCTCGACGAGGGCAACATCGCCATCGTCGCGGGCTTCCAGGGCGTGTCCCAGGACAAGAAGGACATCACCACGCTGGGCCGCGGCGGCTCGGACACGACGGCCGTGGCGCTCGCCGCCGCGCTCGACGCCGAGGTGTGCGAGATCTACACCGACGTGGACGGCGTCTTCACCGCCGACCCGCGCGTGGTGAAGAAGGCGAAGAAGATCGACTGGATCTCCTTCGAGGACATGCTGGAGCTCGCCGCCTCCGGCTCCAAGGTGCTGCTGCACCGCTGCGTGGAGTACGCGCGCCGCTACAACATCCCGATCCACGTCCGCTCGTCCTTCTCCGGACTCCAGGGCACGTGGGTCAGCAACGAACCGACAGGGGACAAGGTGGAGCAGGCCATCATCTCCGGTGTCGCCCACGACACCTCCGAGGCGAAGATCACCGTCGTCGGCGTCCCGGACAAGCCGGGCGAGGCCGCGGCCATCTTCCGTGCCGTCGCGGACGCCGAGATCAACATCGACATGATCGTGCAGAACGTGTCGGCGGCCTCCACCGGCCTCACCGACATCTCCTTCACCCTCCCCAAGGCCGAGGGCCGCAAGGCCATCGACGCCCTGGAGAAGGCGAAGGGCGACATCGGCTTCGACTCGCTGCGCTACGACGACCAGATCGGCAAGATCTCCCTCGTCGGCGCAGGCATGAAGACCAACCCCGGCGTGACCGCGGACTTCTTCCGCGCCCTGTCGGACGCGGGCGTCAACATCGAGCTCATCTCGACCTCCGAGATCCGCATCTCGGTCGTCACCCGCGCCGACGACGTCAACGAGGCCGTGCGCGCCGTCCACTCCGCCTTCGGCCTGGACAGCGACTCGGACGAGGCCGTCGTCTACGGCGGCACCGGGCGCTGACCCGCCCCGCCCCACCCGCTCCACCGCCCGCGCCCGGCCGTTCCCCACGGCCGGGCGCGGTCGTCGTATCCGATTGTGGTGGCTTCGTAGCATCTGTGAACATCCTGTGAGCAATTCGGCGGCGAATCCCCCTTGAACTGGGCTGATGCGGTGTCGGACGATGCTCTTCCCCCTTGCTGCAACTAGTGGTTGGACGGGGCGCGTCTCCGCGTTCACCCACGGACGTGACGTGGAGCTCGCGAGGGAACGGGCAATGGGGGAGAACGGTTACGGATGAGGACGATCTGCGCGACGCGGGGAACGGCGGGACACCCGTACAACCATTCCGGGGGAACACGAGTCCAACAGGCGTGGCAGACGTACTCGACATTCCCGCGCTCTCCCCGCTCCGCGGGGCACGCACGGCCGTGCTCCCCCTGCGGAGCCCCGGTGCCGTCGCCGTGCCCGGACGCGGCGCCGCGGTCCGCCCGCTCGGACGTCCGCGCTCCCTCGACGGCCCGCCGGTGAGCACCGTCGTGCCCACCGAATCCCGCACGCGCGGAGTCAGCGGCATCCCCGCCCCGCGCAGGACCGCAGAGGACACGGCCGGCGCCGGCACCACCGTCGACCACCTCACCGAGACCTACCGCGTCCACTACCGGTCGCTCCTCGGCCTCGCCGCGCTCCTCCTCGACGACACCGCGTCCTGCGAGGACGTCGTCCAGGAGGCGTTCATCCGCGTCCACTCGGCCCGCCGGCGCGTCCGCGAGCCCGAGAAGACCCTCGCCTACCTGCGCCAGACCGTGGTCAACCTCTCCCGGTCCGCGCTGCGCCGCCGCATCCTCGGCCTCAAGCTGCTGTCCAAGCCGATGCCGGACATGGCCAGCGCCGAGGAGGGGGCGTACGACCAGCTGGAGCGCGACGCCCTCATCAAGGCGATGAAGGGCCTCCAGCGCCGCCAGCGCGAGGTCCTCGTGCTGCGCTACTTCGCCGACATGACGGAGGCCCAGGTCGCCGAGACCCTCGGGATCTCCCTCGGCTCCGTGAAGGCGTACGGTTCCCGGGGCATCGCGGCCCTGCGCGTCGTCATGGAGGCCAAGGCGTGAGCCCCCGACGGGAGGACGAGGAGAAGAAGCGGGACGAGCGCGCCGGGGACGAGGGGCGCCACGACCCCGACGAACGCAGCGGACGCGTCGCGGAGCAGGGACGCGTCGGACGTGACGATCTGACGGGACGACTGATGACGGACTTCGAGCGCACCCCCGGCGAGGACGACGGGGAGGACGAGCTCGCGCTGCGGCGGCTGCTCCACGGCGCCGTCGCGGGGCTCGAACCCTCCACGGACGCCCTCGACCACCTGAGGCACGCCGTCCCCGCCCGCCGCGCACGCAAGCGGCAGGCCCTCGTCGGCGCCGCCGCCGCGGCGGTCCTCGTCGGCACCGCCGTCCCCGCCCTCGTCCACGTCGCGGGCTCCCCGGGGGTCACCGCCGCCCACCCGGTCAACGCCGTCCACGGACAGCAGGCCCAGGGCGGCACCGGCTCCGAGGCGGAGGCGGGCGGCCCCGCCGCCACCAAGGCGCCCGCCGACACGGTCTCTCCCACCAACGGCCCCACCCAGGGTCCCGGGGACAAGGACGGCACCGGGCCCGGCCCCTCCGCCGGCCGCCCCGAGAAGGACCCCGGCACCGGCTCCGGCACGGCCGCGCGGTGCGCCGCGGACGTGCTCCGGTCGGCCGGGGCGTACAACAGCGGCCCCGACGCCACCGGCGTCGTCTACGGCGGTTTCACCGTCGTCAACGGCTCCGCCGCCGGCTGCCTGGTCGACGGCGACGGCCTGGTCTCCGTCTCCACCCGCGGCGCCGCCGACCCGGGCCGGATCGGCGTGGTGCGGCACAGCAACGGCGACCCGGCGACCGGCCTGCCCGACCCCTCGGCGGAGTCCTCCTCGGTGTTCCTCGCCCCCGGCGGCTCGTACCAGGTGAAGTTCGCCTGGGTGCCGAGCGAGACCTGCCCGTCCTTCAAGCCCCCCGTGGCGCCGGTCATCCCGACCACGCCGACCCCGACGCCGACCCCGCCGACGCCGACGGACACGGCCACCCCGACGCCCACCCCCACCGGGGACGGCGGCGGCGCGGTGGAGCCCACCCAGCCCACCCAGCCCACCGAGCCCACGACCACCGCCAACCCCGAGACCGGCACCGACACCGGCACGGGCACCGACAGCGGCGTGGCCGCCCAGCTCCTGCACGCCGGACCGGCCAAGGGCAGCGTCTCCGTCAGCCACACCGCGGAGCCCGGCGGCCCCACCCTGACCACGCTGATCCCCGACGCCTGCGCCGGGACGGTCTACCGGACGGGCCTCCTCCAGGGCTGAGCCTTCGCCCGGGGCGTGTGCGTACGGCTGAGGGGCCGCGGATCTCCGGAGATCCGCGGCCCCTCAGCCGTACGCACACGCCCCGGGGCGGTCAGCGCTCCGTCAGGCCCAGCGCCTCGTCGCGGGCGGCCTCCGCCTCCCGGCGCACCAGCCGGAACCACATGAAGACGACGAAGCCCGCGAAGACGAACCACTCCGCCGTGTAGCCGAGGTTCTGGAACGCCTTCGCGTCCAGGCCCGTGCCCGCCGCCGCGACCGCCGGCACCGGCGTGAGGCCGGCGGGCGAGTCGGTGAGGGTGATCCACGCGTCGTAGACGTCGTCGTCCACCAGGTTCACCAGCGAGGCCGCGCTGATCATGCCGAGCTGCCCCTCGGGCAGGCCGCCCGCCGTGTGGACGCCCTTCGTGCCCTGGTTCTCCGACGCCTGGAGCGCGCCCACCGCCGTGACCTCGCCGGACGGCGGGGCCGGGGCCTCCGCGCCCGCCGGGAGCCAGCCCCGTACGACCGGCAGCGACCGGCCGCCGTCCGTCCGCAGCAGCGTCAGCACGTACGCGCCCGACTCGCCGTCCAGCGTGCGGTCCGGCACCAGGAACTGCTCCCCGTACCGCCCCCGGGCCTCGGCGACCCGGCCGGAGGTCTCCTTGTCCACCGGCAGCAGCGAGGCCAGCGGCGTGGCCCGCTGCGCGCTCGCGGCCGGCTTCCGCTCGGCCTCCTCGTGGGAGTCGACGCGATCCTCGAACTTGCCCAGCTGCCAGGTCCCCATGAAGACGCAGAAGGGGATGGCCAGCAGGACGAAGAGATTGATCCCCCACCAACGGGGGGTCCTCAGGAACCGGTACACGCCCCCCACGGTACGGTGCCGGGCCCCGGGCCCCGCCGGGAGGGGCCGGAACGTCCCCCGGGGCGCCCGGGGGCTTCGACCCGGCGGGGGCGTGCCGCGCCCCGGCTCGGGGGCGGTGTGCCGGACGCCGGGGCGTGCGCCGGGCGGTCAGGGCGTGGGCCGGGCCTCAGGGCGTGGGCCGGGCGGGTCAGGGCTCAGGGGCGTGCGCCGGGCGTCGGGGACGTGCCCCGCGCCTCAGGGGCGTGGGCCGCACTTCAGGGGTGTGTGCCGGGCATCGGCTCAGGCGCGCGCGTCGGGTCTCAGGCGGATCACCGCGCGCCCGCCCGCCAGGTCCACCGTGGTCCGGCGCGGCGGCGCCCCGTCCTCCTCGTCGTCACGGAGCAGGAGGGCGCTCTGCCGCTCCTTCAGCTCGCTCTGCTTGCCGGGCGAGAAGGTGGCGTGCAGCTGCTCGAAGCCGGTCGAGGAGACCGTGCCCCGGCGCTTCCCGCGCCCGGTCATGCGCAGGAACTGGTCGGCGAAGGCGATCGCGGTGAGCAGGATCACCAGACCGGGCAGCGTCACGAACACGGCGAACCCCATGCCCCCAGGAGAACACGCCGCACCGACGGGGCGGAAGGGACGGAGGGCCGGGACCGCCCGGACCTCCGGGCGCACGTGGACCGGCGACACGGCCGCCTCGCCCGGGACGGATGCCCCGGTGCTCGTTCCCCTCCTCGGCGGATCACCGGAAAACCTTGGTGATGGCCGCCGGAGCACCCCAGGATGTGGACCCAGGGCATGTGCCTTCACGCCGCCCTGGCACCGAATGACGGGGAGATCGGCCAGACGTCACCGCGCCCGGCGGCGGGTGGCGTCCGGGGAGCGGGAGACGTACGGGGATGAGGACCATGGGGCGAGTGGCGGGGGAGCCACCCGAGGACGAGGTGCTGTGGGGCGAGCCGGTCGGCGCCGGGCAGCTCGCCGCCGCCGAGGAGGGGTACCAGGCCGCCGGGCCCGCCGAACGGCTGCTGTGGGAGCGGCTGTCGGTCTTCGAGGGCGCCTTCGACCGGCGGGCGGCGGAGGAGGTCTGCGGGTACGGGGCGCTGGCCGGTGCCGTCGGGCCGGTCCTGGACCGGCTGGCGTCCCTGGCGCTGCTGCCGGTGGACGACCTCTTCGACGGGGAGGACGGCGGCCCGCGCTTCTGGATGCCGCACGCCGTGCGGGCCGTCGGCGCCCGGCGGCTCACCGCGCGGGGCGACCGCTGGGCCGTGGTCCTGCGGCACCGCGGGTGGTGCGTGCGGGTCGCCCGGCGGGCCGCCGAGTGGTGGCAGCGGGGCCGGCAGCTGGACGCCCGCGACCTGGCCCTGCGCGAACTCCCCGACCTGGCCGCCGGGATGGACCCGACGACGGCCCCGCTCTCGCCTTCCGACGAGACCGGCACGGCCCTGGAGATCGCGGTCTCGCTGTGGTTCCTGTGGGTGGCCTGCGGGCGGCTCGTCGAGGGCAGGACCCGGCTGCGGCACATCCTCTCCCTGCACCAGGGGCCGCCCCCCGCCCGGGCGCTGTGGCTCGCCGCCTTCCTGGAGCTGGAGATGGGCCGCCCGGAAGCCGCCGACCCGCTGCTCGTCCAGGCGTGGGCGGGCGCCGTGCGGGACGGCGACGACCACTGCCTGGGGCTCCTCGCCCATCTGCGCGGCGCCGTCGCCCTCTACCAGGGGCGGCCCCGGGCGGCGGCGGCCGAGTTCCGGGAGGCGCTGCGGCAGATCGGGGACGTGCCCGACTTCGGCCCCACCAGGGAGGCGTGCTGGGCGTCCCTTGCGCTCTGCTTCAGCCGCACCGACCCGGAGGCCGCGCAGGAGGCGCTGGACCGGCTGGAGCTGGAGGGGGCGGGGCGGCGGACCTGGGCGGGCCGCGACCTGTACGCCGACGCGTGGGCGCACCACGCCCGCGCCGAACTCCTCGCCTGGGACGGGGAACGGGCCCGCGCCGCCGAGCACGCCCGCCGGGCGCTCCGCGAGCACCTGCGGCTCGGCTCCGCGGTCGGCGCCGCCTGCGCGGCCGAACTCCTCGCCCAGATGCGGCTGCTCGACGGCCGCGCCGACCGGGCGGCCCATCTCCTGGGCGCCGTCGACCTGTTGCGCACCTCCGTCTTCGACACCTCCTACCGGCCGGGCAAGTACTGCACCGTGGCCCGGGCCCGCAGCGAGGAGGCGCTGCGGGAGCTGCTGGACGACCCGAAGCTGCGGGAGGCGTACGAAGAGGGCGCGCGGATCGGGCTGTTCGCGCTCTCGCGGGAGCGGTGACGGCGTGACGGCGCGACGGCTCCCGCGAGGGCGCGATGACGGCGTGACGGCGTGACGGCGTGACGGCGTGACGGCGGGTCGGCGGGTCGGCGTGACACCGCGACGACGGTGACAGCGATGACGACGGTGACGACGGTGACGACGGTGACGACGGGGTCCGGTCCGGGCCGCGTCACCCGTCCGGGGTGGGGAGGGACGGGCCGGGGGAGAGTTGTCCACAGCTTCGTCCGCGGGCCGTCCGGGGCCGGGGACGGATGCCTACGATGACGGCATGATCGCTTTCGGGGTGTCCGCCCTCTTCCTCCTGCTCTTCGGGGTCGGCCTGCTGCGCGACCGCCGCCGCTTCGGGAACGCGGTGTACCTCGGCCTCGCCGTCACCTTCCTCGGCCTCGGCCTGCTCTCGGCCGTCGACACCCTGCCGCCCGGCCTGACCGAGACGGTCCTCGTCCTCATCCTGCTGGTGCTGGGCCTGGGCCCGCTGGTCCTCGCCGGGCTGCTCTGCGCCAACGGCGTCAAGATGGTCCGCAAGGAGGGCAGACGCCCGGCCAACCTGCTGTCGCTGCTCGCCGGCCTCGGCATACTCGGCGTGTTCGCGCTGACGGTGGTCGCCGTCCTCCTGCGCTCCCGGGTGCTCGGCGTCGTCTCCGTCACCCTGCTCCTCGTCCTGGGCTACGTCTCCTTCCTCTTCGTCTGCTTCGTCGGGTACGCCTTCCTGTACGGCCGGATGCGGCTGCGCCGGGACGCGGACTTCGTGGTGGTCCTCGGCTCCGGCCTGATCGGCGGCCGGCGGGTGCCGCCGCTGCTCGCGAGCCGGCTCGACCGGGGCCGGCAGGTGTACGAGCGGCTGGCCGCGCGCGGCGGGGGCGCGCCGCCGCTCCTCGTCGCCTCCGGCGGCCAGGGGCCGGACGAGGAGCTGCCGGAGTCCCACGCCATGGCCGCGTACCTGGTCGAGCGGGGCTTCCCCGAGGAGCGGATCCGCCGCGAGGACCGCTCCCGCACCACCGAGGAGAACCTGCTGTTCAGCAAGGAGCTGATGGAGGCGGAGCGGCCGGGTGCCCACTGCGTGATCGTCACCAACAACTTCCACGCCTTCCGGGCCGCGCTGATGGCCCGGAAGGCGGGCGTGGACGGTCAGGTGGTGGGCTCGCCGACCGCCGCCTACTTCTGGCCGAGCGCCACGATCCGCGAGTTCGCCGCGGTCTTCCTGGAGTACCGCGCGGTCAACCTCACGGTCTGCGCGGTGCTCGTGGCCATCGGCTGCCTCGGCCTCGCCGTCACCGGGTGACGGCCGGGGAGCCCCCGGACCGGGGCGGCCGCGCTTCCGGGCCGCCCGCCGGGCGGGCAGGCCCTACGCTGGAGGGACGGAGGTGCCCGAAGGCGCCGGCGGAGGCGCCCGGAGGCATCCGCGGAGGTGACCCCATGAGGCGACGCCACCACTTCCACATCGACTACCGGGGCCATTCGGTCTCGGCGACCGTGGAGACCGGTCTGCGGCCCGTGGTCGAGGTCCTGGTCGACGGCAAGGAGACCGGGCACGCGACGACCCGGGACGATCGGCCGGTGGCGGTCCCGATCGAGCTGCCGACGGACCCGCCGACCCCCGCGACCGTGCGCGCCACCCCGGGCCCGGGGGTGCCCCGCTGCCTCCTGCTCGCCGAGGACGGCGCGGACCCGCACGTCATGCCGCCCCGCCTCTACTGAGGGCCCCGGGCCGGCGCGGGCGCCCGGCTCAGGAGAGCCAGGCCATGCCGATGAAGAGGAAGACGACGAAGGCGACGACTCCGGCGACGGCGGCCGTCTTGCGCGGCCTGCGGCGGGACAGCTCGGCGAGCGCGCCCCCGGTGGACGGGCCCCCGGAGCGCGGCTCGGGCGCCCGCCGCCGCCCCGCCCCGCCCGCCGGGGCGGCCACCGAGGTGGGCGCGGAGGGAGGCCCGGGGACCGGCGCGGCCATCGGGCCCGACCCGGGGCCGCGCGGCGCGGAGGAGGGCGCGGGGGCGCCGGGCCCGTGGCCGCCGGGCCGGAGTCCGCCGGCCGGGGGCGCGGAGGCCGGGGGCATGGCGGCCGCGGCGGGCCGGGGCGCGTACTCCCGCCAGGCTCCGGAACCGAACCAGTCGGCGATGGCCTGCGCGGGCGGGCGCTGCTCGGGCTGCTTGGCCAGCAGGCTCAGCAGGTACGCCTCGAAGGCGGGCGTGAGGACCACCCCGAGGCGGCTCGGCGGGGTCGGCGCGCTGTCGATGTGCTGGTACAGCAGGGCGGTGGCGGTGTCCGCGCGGAACGGCGGGTGCCCGGTGAGCAGCTGGTAGAGGACGCAGCCCAGCGAGTACACGTCGGAGGCGGGGGAGGCGGGCTTGCCGAGGGCCCGCTCCGGCGCCAGGTAGAGGCCGGTGCCGACGATCTGGCCGGTCGTCGTCAGTCCGGCGGACGGGTCGTCGACGAAGCGGGCGATGCCGAAGTCGGCCAGCTTGACCGTGCCCTCGGCGTCCATGAGCAGGTTGCCCGGCTTGATGTCGCGGTGGACCACGCCCTGCCGGTGGGCCGCGGCGAGCCCGGCGGCGGCGTGCGCGGCGACCACGGCGACCCGCTCGGCGGGCAGCACGAGGGGCTGGGCGGGGGAGGAGGCGAGGCTGTCGCCCTCGACCAGCTCCATCACCAGGAAGAGCTTGCCGTCCCAGGTGCCGAAGTCGAAGACGCCGACGACGTGCGGGTGGCTGAGCCGGGCGGCGGTCTGCGCCTCCAGCCGGAAGCGGTCGGCGCCGGAGGGGTCGGTGGACTGCGCGAGCATCAGCTTCACGGCGACGGCCCGGCCGAGCACCTCGTCGGTGGCCTGCCACACCTCGCCCATGCCGCCACGGCCGATACACCCGTGAAGCCGATATCGGTCCGCGACCAGCACCAGGAGACGCCCTTTCGACAATCGATCACTTGACGGCAGAGGACCAGGGTAGAGCCGCCACGCCTGCGTCCTCGCCGCGCTCCCCCCGAAGCGGAACCCCGAGCGGACGCCGAGCGGAACCCCGGCACGGTCACGGCACGACCACGCCGTGACCGCGAACCGGCCACGGCACGACCACGCCACGACCGCGAACCGGTCACGGCACGTCCGCGACGCAACCGCCGCCGTACGCACGGACGTCCGGGAGGCCCCCGGGGGTTCCGGATCCGGTGGCCCCGCCTTCCGGGCCCCCGCCCTTTCCCCTTCCGGGTTCCGCCAGGGTTCCGGGAGGGTGAACAATGGGTGGCGCGGGGCCGGTGGGAAACCGGCCCGTACGCGAGACCCGACCCCGACCTGGAACGGAGTGGACCGTGGCGCGACCGAGAGTGGGCGTGGCGGTACTGACGATGGGCACCCGCCCCGCGGAGCTGGGCGCGCTGCTCGACTCGGTGGCGATGCAGGACGAGCCCGCCGCCCGGATCGTCGTGGTCGGCAACGGCGCCGGCTCGCTGCCCGCGCTCCCCGAGGGCGTCACGGGCGTGGAGCTGGCCGAGAACCGCGGGGTGACCGGCGGCCGGAACGTGGCCATCGACACCCTCCGCTCCTTCGGCGACGTCGACGTCCTGGTCGACCTCGACGACGACGGCCTGCTGGTCGACCGGGACGTCTTCCGCCGCCTGGCCGACCTGTACGAGACGGAGCCGAAGCTCGGCGTCGTCTCCTTCCGGATCGCCGACGAGACGGGCGAGACCCAGCGGCGGCACGTCCCCCGGCTGGGCGCCAAGGACCCGATGCGCGGCGGCGAGGTCACCACCTTCCTCGGCGGCGGGCACGGACTGTCGATGCCGATGCTCGACCGGATCGGCGGCTGGCCGGAGGACTTCTTCTTCGCGCACGAGGAGACGGACCTGGCCTGGCGGGCGCTCGACGCGGGCTGGCGGATCCGGTACGCGCCGGAGCTGCTGCTCCAGCACCCGAAGACCAGCCCGGCCCGGCACGACGTCTACTACCGGATGACCGCCCGCAACCGCGTGTGGCTGGCCAAGCGGAACCTCCCGGCCCCCCTGGTCCCGCTCTACCTGCTGGTCTGGGTCCTCCTGACGGTCGCCCGCACCCGCTCGGTCCGGGGCCTGCGCTCCTGGTTCGCGGGCTTCGGCGAGGGCCTGCGGGCCCCGGCGGGCCCCCGCCGCCCGATGAGCTGGTCCACGGTGCTGCGCATGACGAAGCTGGGCCGCCCGCCGATCATCTGACCCGCCGGTCGCCGGGCCCGCCGGACCCCTCGGCCCCGCCGGTCACCCGGTCTTCGCGCCGAGGACGCCCCGCTCCGCCAGGAAGTCCTCGACGAGGTCCGCCCAGACCTCCGGCTCCTCCCAGAACGGCATGTGCCCGGTGGCGAGTTCGGCGGTCCGGGCGCCGGGGACGGCGGCGGCGAGCGCCCGCTGGGCGGCGGGTGCGACGAGCGGGTCCTCGGTGGTGACGACGACGAGCGCCGGCACCGCGAGCCGCCCGAGGTCCTCCCGTACGTCGACGAGCCCGGCGAGCTCCAGATGGGCCGGGGTCCCGGCGGGCGGGGCGGGCGCGAAGCCCAGCGAGAGCCGCAGCAGCTCGGGATCGACCGCCTCCAGGAACGACGTGCCGAGCCCGGTCAGCGCCAGGTGCTCGGCGAGCAGCCGGTGCTGCCCGCTCTCGTACAGCCCCCGCCAGAGGGAGGTCCCCAGCCGCATCCGGTGGTCGAGGCGCGGGAACGGCGCGGTCAGCACGAGGGCGGTGACCCGCTCCGGGTGCCGGACCGCGAGCCGTACGGCCAGCGGGGCGCCGAGCGAGTAGCCGCAGACGGCGAAGGACGGGACCCCGGCGGCGTCCGCTCGCGCCACGAAGCCGTCCACGACCTCGTCGACCCCGAGCCCGCCCCGTTCCGGCAACTCCCCCGGCACGCAGGTGATCCGGTCGCCCAGCCGTCCGGTCAGCCCCCCGAAGTGGCTCTCGACGTTCCCCCCGGCCCCGTGCACCAGCAGCAGCCCCGTCACTCCAACCCCCTCCGGTCACCGGACGATTCGGCCCCGCCCCTGCCTATCACGGAGGGACGGGGCCGCGGTGGGGCGGGTGGCCGGCTCAGCCGGTGATCTCCACCTTGCCGTCGGCCGGGGAGGCCGGGCCCGCGGGGGAGGCCGCCGGGGCCGGGACGGCCGCCTTCGCGGTGAACCCCTGGAGGAGGGAGGCGAGGTCGACGCCCGTGGTGGAGGAGAGCAGTTCCATGCCCTGGGCGACGTTGTCGGTGACCGTGCGGGTCAGCCGGCTGGCGCCGTCCGTGGAGACGACGGTCAGCTTGTCGACGGCGGCGAGCGGTTCGGCGGCCTTGCCGACGACCTGCGGCAGGACCTCGACGAGCATCTGGAGCACGGCCGCGTCGCCGTACCGCTCGAAGGCGTCGGCCCGCTTGTGCATGGCCTCGGCCTCGGCGGCGCCCTTCGCCGCGATGGCGCCTGCCTCCGCGTCGCCCTCCAGCCGGACGGCCTCCGCGATGGCGGCGCGCCGGGCCCGCTCGGCCTCGCCGCGCTTGGCGCCCTCGATGGCCTCCGCCTCGGCGAGGGCCTGACGGCGCTGCTTCTCGCCCTCACCGGTGAGCCGGGCCCGCTCGGCCTCGGCCTCGGCCGCCGCGATGGCCGCCATCCGCTCGGCCTCGGCCTGCTTCACGCGGGCGGTGCGCTGCGCCTCGGCCTGCTGCTCGGCCTCGTACCGCTTGGCATCGGCGGGCTTGCGGACCTGGGTGTCGAGCTGGCGGTCGGTCAGCGCGGCCTGCCGGGCGGCGACCTTCTCCTGCTCGGCGAGGATGTCCTGCTGGCGGGCGGCCTCGGCGAGCGGTCCCGCGGCGTTGGCCTGGGCGGCGGCCTCGTCGGTCTGCGCCTTGATCTCGGCCTGCTTCAGGTACAGGGTCCGCTGGGCGACCGCGATCTCCTCCTCGGCCTTCAGCCGGGCCTGCTCGGCCGCGCGCCGGGCCTCGGCCTCGGCGATGTCGGCCTCCTGCTTGGCGCGGGCGGCCTCGGGCCGGCCCAGGTCCTCCAGGTAGGAGCCCTCGGTGGTGATGTCCTGGATCTGGAAGGCGTCGAGGACGAGGCCCTGCCCGGAGAGGCTGGCCTCGGCCTCCTCGGCGACCTGCCCGGCGAAGGCGGCCCGGTCGCGGATGATGTCCTCGACCGACATCCGGCCGACGATGGACCGCAGCGCGCCGGACAGCACCTCCTGGGTGAAGCCGACGATGCCGTCCTGCTGCATCAGGAACCGCTGGGCGGCGGCGCGGATGGAGTCCTCGGTGCCGCCGACCTTGACGATGGCGACGCCCTCCAGGTTGGCCTTCACGCCGCGCAGGGTGACGGCGCCGCGGACGGCGATGGGGATGTGCCGGCTGGAGAGGTCGAGGGAGAACTTCTGCTGCACGAACGGCACGACGAAGACCCCGCCGCCGACCACGACCTTCTGGCCGCTGTTGTCCGTGTAGACGCGGCCGGTCGCCGGATCGGTGGCCTGCTTGCCGCGCCGGCCCGTGATGATGAACGCCTCGCTGGGGCCCGCGACCTTGTAGCGGGTGACGACGGCGAGGGCGAGCAGGACGACGAGGACGACGATGCCCACCACGGCGATGAGGACAGGGCTCATGACGAACCCCCTTCGTTCGGTTCCGACAGAGGGAAGGCGGGGGAGGGGAGGGACGGCGGTCAGCGGTCGACGGGGCGCACGAGGACGGAGGTGGCCGACAGGACCGCCTCGACCCACACCTCGGTGCCGCGCGGGACCGGCCGGTCCGCCCTGGCCGCGTACTTCACGGGCTGGCCGCCCAGGTGGAGCAGCACCTCGCCGTAGCCGTCCGCCGGCACGGCGGTGACCACGGAGCCGGAGGTGCCGGTCAGGTCCTCGCCGCGCGGTGCGGGTGCGGTCGCGTCACGCAGCAGGATCCGGCTGAACTTCCAGGTCAGCCAGCCCGCTCCGGTTCCCGCGACCGCCCCCGCACCGGTGGCGACCCCCGTTCCCGCCCCGCTCGCGCCGAGCACGAGCGCCCCCGTGAAGCCGAGTGCCGAAAGGAACCCGGCGACCACCGGCAGCGACAGGACCCCGTCCAGCCCCCCGAAGCCGTCGAGGAGTCCTTCCAGGACCCCGTCGAAGACCAGGCTCAGGACGAGCAGCAGCAGACCGCCGATGCCGAGACCGAGAAACCAGACCATGTCCCCGCTCCTTCGGCCGCCGTGCCCTGTCCGCCGTCCAGAGGATCGTTTCACCGCACAGGCATCCGCCGCATTGCCGGTGACCGGCAATCTTTACGCGTTCTTGATGCCGTCCCGAAACGGACGGGCCGCCCGGGGGCTCACAGCTCCTCCTCGGGCCAGCCGAGCAGCCGGGCCCCGATCGCGGCCGTCTGGAGCGTGTACCGCTGCGTCGGATCGCCGGGGTCCGCGCCGGTGAGCCGGTGGATGCGGTCCAGCCGGTACGTGACGGCCCGCACGCTCAGCGCGAGCCGGCGGGCGGCCTCGGTGGTGACGCAGCCCGCGTCGAAGTAGGCGTGCAGGGTGTCGAGCAGCGGCCGCGCCCCGCCCCGGGCGCCGGCGAGCGGCCCGAGCACGGTCCCGACGAGGTCGGCCATGGCCTGCCGGTCCCGCCCGAGGACCGGGTAGACCAGCAGGTCGGCGGCGTACAGCACCGGCCCGTCGAGCCCCATCCGGTCGGCGAGGTCCAGGGCGCCGAGCGCCTCCTCGTACGAGTGGACGACGCCGCCCGCGCCCGGGTGGGGGCGGCCGATCGCGACCAGCGCCTCGCCGTCGGCGGCGTACGCCCGCTTGGCGAAGTGGGTGAGGACCTCGGGTTCGTCGGCGGGGGCGACGCAGATCAGCCGCCCGTCCTTGGTGGTGAGCAGGATCCGGCGGGTGCCGAAGCGGGCGAGCAGCGAGGACTCCACGCTCCGCGAGACGGCCGCCCCGTCGCCGAAGGGCTCGGGCGCCTGCGCGACGGCCACCGCGTGGGCGTGCGAGAGCAGCAGCCCGAAGCGCTCGGCGCGCTCGGCGAGCCGCCCGAGGTCGCTGCGCCCGTACAGCAGGTCGTCCACGAACTCCCGCCGCGCGGCCTCCTCCTGGCGCACCGCCAGCCTCTGGGCCCGCTCGTGGCCCTCGGCGAAGGCGTCGACGGCCTGCTCGACCGCGCCGAGCAGCAGGTCGGGGTCGGTCCCCCGGGGCAGTCCGGCCCGCACGGTCCGCGCCGCCGCGAGATGCGCCCGGACCATCGCGCGCAGCCCGATCCCGGCCTCCGCGGCCCGCTCCCCGCGCTCCCGCAGCCCCTCCAGCTCGTCCCGCCCCAGCCGCCGCCCGGTGGCGCACACCCCCGCCAGCATCCCGGCGTACCCGTCGAGGTACGGCTCGTACGCCTCCCGCTCGCTCACGGTCCTCCCGCCCCCTGCTCCCTCGGAAACGACTCAGGGCCCGACCCGCTTCCGCGGATCAGGCCCTGAGTTCCTGGCTGTCGGGGTGGCGGGATTTGAACCCACGACCTCTTCGTCCCGAACGAAGCGCGCTGCCAAGCTGCGCTACACCCCGATGTCGCTGCTCTGATCTTCTCGTCGCGGCGACATCGATTACTCTAGCCCACCCGCGCCCAGAGACGAAATCCGGTTACGGCACCCCGCCACCGCAGGTCGGAAGCGGTCGGCGAGGACGAGGAGGAGGCCGAGGGCGTAGAAGGCGAGGCCGAGGACGAGGGCGTTGACCAGGACGCCGCCGTAGCCGTGGGCGGCGACGTCGACGAAGGGGTACGTGTACCGGGTGGGGTGGCCGGCGGGGAGCAGGGCGCCGCGGACCAGGGCGAAGACCAGGTAGGCGGCGGGGGCGGCGAGCCAGAGGGCCGCGAAGCGGGGGCGGAGGGCGCCGGGCCGGGTGAGCAGCAGCCAGTCCAGGACGACGCCGAGGGGGGTGACGGTGTGCAGGAGCTGGTTGGAGACGGCCCGGCCGCCGGTGAGGGCGTCGACGGCGGCGGCCTGGTTGAAGGAGCTCGACGGGTTGTCGAGGACCAGGTGGAAGACGAGCCCGACGACGCAGATGCAGAGCAGCACCCCGCCGGTGAGGACGGCGGGGAGCGGCGGCCGGCCGGTCCACGCCCTGGCCGCGCCGAGGCCGAGGACGACGGCGACGGCGGTGTTGGACCAGATGGTGAAGAAGCTGAAGGCGACGAGGGGGTCGCCCAGGGCGCAGTCGATCGTGATGCCGGTCGCCGCGGCGAGCGCGACCAGGGCACGGACGACGGCGGCGAAACGGTTCGGCATGGTCGTCACCGTACGGGGACGGGAGCGGTCCCGTCCCCGTACGGGCCCGGCGGCGTGCCGTTCCGGGCCGGGCGCGGCCGCCCCCGGCCTCAGCCGCGGGCCGTCAGCGTGAGCAGCGTCGCCTCGGGCGGGCAGGCGAAGCGGACCGGGGTGAAGCGGTTGGCGCCGCAGCCGGCCGACACGTGCAGGTAGGAGGTGTGGCCGCCGGCGGTGTGGGTGGAGAGGCCCTTCACGCGGTCGGTGTCCAGGTCGCAGTTGGTGACCAGCGCCCCGTAGAAGGGGACGCACAGCTGCCCGCCGTGGGTGTGCCCGGCGAGCAGCAGCTCGTAGCCGTCGGCGGTGAAGGCGTCCAGGGCCCGCAGGTAGGGGGCGTGGACGATGCCCAGCGAGAAGTCCGCCGACGCCTCGGGGCCGCCGGCCACCCGCTCGTACCGGTCCCGCTTGATGTGCGGGTCGTCGAGGCCGGTGAAGGCCAGGTCGGCCTGGGGCAGCTTGAGCCGGCCGCGGGTGTTGGTGAGGTCCACCCAGCCGGCCGCGTCGAAGGCGTCCTTGATGCCCTCCCACGGGTTGTGCACGGCGCCGACGACCGGCTTGTTGCCGTTGAGCCCGTGCCGGCCCTGCACCTTCTCCAGGAGGTAGCGGCCGGGGTTGCGGAAGCGGGGGCCGTAGTAGTCGTTGGAGCCGAAGACGTACACGCCGGGGAACTCCATCAGCGGGCCCAGCGCGTCGAGGAGCTCCGGCACGGCGTCGGTGTCGGAGAGGTTGTCGCCGGTGTTCACGACGAAGTCGGGGCGGAGCCCGGCGAGCTTCTGGAGCCAGGCCCGCTTCTTGTTCTGCCCGCACACCATGTGGATGTCGGAGACCTGGAGGACCCGCAGGTCGGCCATGCCCGGCGGGAGGACGGGGACCGTGACCCGGCGGAGCCGGAACGAGCGGGCCTCGAACCCGGCCGCGTAGACGACTCCCGCCGCGGCCGTCGCCGCGACGCCTGCCGTGACCTTCAGGGGGATCCCGTACCGTGCGCGCATCCTCCCATCGTTCCAGACGCGCGGCGCGGAAATGGACGGGCGGTCCCCGGCGGGCACCTGCCACACTTGATGCCATGACCACGCTCAAGGCACGACTGAAGGACGACCTCAACGCCGCGATCAAGGACCGCGACGAACTGCGCTCCTCGACCCTGCGGCTGACCATCGCCGCCATCACCAAGGAGGAGGTCGCGGGCAAGACCAAGCGCGAGCTCACCGAGGACGAGGTGCAGAAGGTGATCGCCAAGGAGGCGAAGAAGCGGCGCGAGGCCGCGGACGCCTTCGAGCAGGGCGGTCGCACCGAGTCGGCCGAGCGCGAGCGGGCGGAGGGCGTCCTGCTCGACGCGTACCTGCCGAAGCAGCTCTCCGACGAGGAGCTGGACGGCATCGTCGCCGAGGCGGTCGAGGAGGCCCGCGCCGCCGGCGCCGAGGGCCCGCGCGCCATGGGCGCCGTCATGAAGATCGTGAACCCGAAGGTGGCGGGTCTCGCCGAGGGCGGCCGCGTCGCCGCCGCGGTGAAGAAGCACCTGGCGGGCTGAGCCCGGGGACCCATGAGGAAGGGCCCCACCGGAGACCGGTGGGGCCCTTCCTCGTGCCGTGCCGTCGTGCGTCAGCGGTTGCCGCGGCCGTGGCCCGGCCGGGAGTCCCCGCCGCCGGTCAGGTCCGGCAGCGTGATGCCCGGGAGCGGGGAGACCGGCTTGTCGGCCGGCTTGTCGTCCCCGCGGGGCTTGTCGTCGGCGTCGGGCTTGTCCTTCTTCGGGTCCTTGGGCTTCTCCGCCCGCGGGACCTTGACGTCGACGAAGGACGGGGCGTCGTCGCCGAGCGCGCCGGTCATCGCGATCCGCCAGATCGGGCCGGGGAGGCAGCCGCCGCAGACCTTCTCGTAGTACTCGCCGCCGATGGTGATGTCGTACATCTCGTCGCGCTTGCCGACGTCGTCGCCGACCCAGACGGCGGTCGACAGGTCCGGGGTGTAGCCGACGAACCAGGCGTCCTTGCGGCCCTCGGTGGTACCGGTCTTGCCCGCGTTGTCCCGGTCGCTCAGACCGGCCCGGGTACCGGTGCCGTCCTCGACCACGCCCTTCAGCATCTGGTTGATGGTGTCGGCGGTGCGGTCGGACATCGCGCGGGTGCACTTGGTCTGCGGCACGTTCAGCTTGTCGCCGTTGGCGGCCTTGACCGAGTCGATGACGACCGGGACGCAGTAGATGCCGCGGTTGGCGAAGGTCGCGTACACGTTGGCCATGTCGAGCGGGGTGCTCTCCAGGGACCCGAGGGTGGCGGACGGGCTCTGCCGGATCGGCTTGCCCAGCTCGCGCTCGTAGCCGACCTTCTTCGCCATCGTCAGCGTCTCGCACAGGCCGGCCATCTGCTCCAGCTTGGCGAAGTACGTGTTGATGGATTTGCCGAGGGCGCTCGTCATGTCGAACGCGCCCTTCTCGGACTTGAGCTCGTTCTGCACCGACCACTCGGCGTAGCCGGACGGCTTGCCGTCGCAGCGGGTGAAGTCGCTCTCCTTCATGGAGATCTTCCACGGCGTGTCGAAGCTCTGCGCCGGGCTCAGGCCCTTCTCCAGGGCCGCCGCCGCCGTGATCGGCTTGAAGGTCGAGCCGACCGGGAAGCCGTACGTCGTGCCGCCCATCTTGCTGCCGACGGCGAGGTTGAGCGTGGTCTGGTGCTGCTTCTGGTCCAGGCCGTAGGGACGGGACTGGCTCATCGACAGGATCCGGCCGGTGCCCGGCTTGACCTGGACGACGGCGGTCGCGACCCCGTCGTCCTTGTTGACCTTGGCGACGGCGGCCTCGTTCGCCGCGGCCTGGGCCTTCGGGTCGAGCGTGGTCCGGATGGTCAGGCCGCCCAGGTTCCAGAGCTTCTGCCGCTCCTCGGAGGTCTTGCCGAAGACCGGGTCGTTGAGGACCGTCTTGCGGACGTAGTCGCAGAAGAAGCCGGCGCCGTCGACGGCGGTGATGCAGCCGTTCTTCGGCGTCTTCACCTTCAGCTTGATCTTGGTGGCCTTGGCCTCGTCGGCCTCCTGCTGGCTGATGTCGCCGACGTCGGCCATGCGCTGGAGGACCACGTTGCGCCGCTTGGTGGCCTCCTCGATGTCGTTGATGGGGTCGTAGCGGCTGGGCGACTGCACCAGGCCGGCCATCATCGCGGACTCGGGAAGGGTGAGCTTCGAGGCGGGCTTGGAGAAGTAGCGCTGCGCGGCGGCCTCGATGCCGTACGCCTGCTGCCCGAAGAACGTGATGTTGAGGTAGTTCTCCAGGATCTTCTTCTTGCCCAGCTCCTCCTCGACCTGGATCGCGTACTTCAGCTCGCGGACCTTGCGGCCGATCGTCTGCTGGGTGGCCTGCGCGACCTTCTCCGGGTCGTCACCGGCCTCCTCGACGAAGACGTTCTTCACGTACTGCTGGGTCAGCGTGGAGGCACCCTCCGAGACCCCGCCGGACTGCGCGTTCTTGTTGATCGCGCGCAGCACGCCCTTGAGGTCGATGGCCCCGTGCTCGTAGAAGCGTGCGTCCTCGATCGCGACGAGGGCCTTCTGCACGTAGGGGGAGATCTTGTCCAGCGGGACCACCTTGCGGTCCCGCGAGTAGACGGTGGCGATCAGCCCGCCCTCGGAGTCCAGGATGGTGGTGCGCTGACTGAGCGGCGGGGTCTTCAGGTTCGAGGGGATCTCGTCGAACCCCTCCACCGTCCCCTTCGCCGCCAGACCCAGCGCGCCGGCCGCGGGCAGGGCGATGCCCGCCAGCACGGCTCCGGAGAGCACGCTGACACCGAGGAACTTGGCGGCCTGCTGGGTCCCGGTCAGACCACCGCCCGAGCGCTTCTTTGCCATGGGGGCAGCCTACGTTCTCAATCGCCGGACACACGTATATGCCTTGGCCTAAGCTGCTCCCAACTGTCACAGGAGTGCGGTCCCGCATCAACCCCTCTGCGTGACATTCGCCTGATTTCCGGCACGAGTTCCGCGTCCCCGAATCCGCGGAGACCTCCTGTCCGATTCCGGTGCGTGTGTCAGGGGGTGTCCTTTAGCACACGCATGTCCTCCGCTCACTCCCCTGGGTGATCTGACGCATACGCATAGTCCGTTCGGACCATTCAAGATTGGGCCCGAAGGGGGTGTTGCGCTGTCCCCGCCTTCCGTAACGTCCCAACTGGCAGCGGTGAATATGCCGCTGCCGCCGTGGGGGAGCCTCGATTCGGGAGAGGACGGCGCCGGTATGGGCTGGGTAGCTGACTGGAGTGCGCAGGCGGCCTGCCGCACTACGGATCCGGATGAACTTTTCGTCCAGGGAGCGGCACAGAACAGGGCGAAGGCGGTGTGCACCGGCTGCCCGGTGCGCACCGAGTGCCTTGCCGATGCCCTGGACAACCGCGTGGAGTTCGGTGTGTGGGGCGGCATGACGGAGCGCGAGCGCCGTGCCCTGTTGCGCCGGCGTCCCACGGTCACTTCGTGGCGGCGGCTCCTGGAGACCGCGCGCACGGAGTACGAGCGCGGCGCGGGCCTGCTGCCCGTCGCCATGCAGGACGACGCGACGTACGAGGAGTACGCCGCGGTCGGATAGGCCCCGGCCGCCCCGCCTGAGGTCCCGTCAGGACCGGTCGCGCGGGGAGGAGAGGCGTTCACCGACGGCCCGCAGCCCGGCGAGGTCATGCACATCGCCGGGCAGGGCGGCCACCTCGGTCACCGGCACCTCCGGGTGGAGGGCCGTGAAGCGGTCCCGCGTGCGCTGCTCGCGCGCGAGCACCCGCATCCGCTCCGCATGCAGCCGGAGCAGCCCGGCCGTGAGCCGCGCGACGTCCGCCTCGGTGACGTCGGCGCCGGGCGCGGGGGATGCGCCGGACGTACCTGACGTGTCGAGCGCGCCGGAAGCCCCCGACGTGCCGGACGTGCGGGGCACACCGGAAGCGCCGGTCGCGCTGGAGGTGTGGTCGTTCTCGCTGTCGCTGTCGCTCGTGGTGCGCTCGTCGGTCGCTTCGGCCGTGGGGGCGGCCGGGGATGCGGCGGTGTCCGCGGAGGCGGGGCGTGCGGAAGGGGAGTCGGCGGCGGTGGCGGGGCGGGACGGCCCGGACGACGCGGCCGGGACGTCACTGCGTCCAGTCTTCCCGGCCCCCTGATCCACCATGCGGCCCTCGTCAAGATTTTCCGCGGCGGCCCGCGCCCGCTCGGCCGAGAGGCCCTCCGCGCCGCTGCCGTGCACCCGGTTGAGCACCAGCCCCGCGAGCGGCATGCCCTCGGCGGCCAGCCGCTCCACGAAGTACGCCGCCTCCCGCAGCGCGTCCCGCTCCGGCGCCGCGACCACCAGGAAGGCCGTGCCCGGGGCCTGGAGCAGCCGGTACGTGGCGTCCGCCCGTGTCCGGAAGCCGCCGAACATCGTGTCCATCGCGGCCACGAAGGTCTGCACGTCCCCCAGGAACTGGCCGCCGAGCAGCTTCCCCAGCGTCCCCGTCATCATCGACATGCCGACGTTGAGGAACTTCATCCCGGCCCGGCCGCCCACCTTCGCCGGCGCCATCAGCAGCTTGATGAACTTCCCGTCCAGGAAGGACCCCAGGCGCTTCGGCGCGTCCAGGAAGTCCAGCGCCGACCGGGACGGCGGGGTGTCGACGACGATCAGGTCCCACTCGTCCCGGGCCCGCAGCTGGCCCAGCTTCTCCATCGCCATGTACTCCTGCGTACCGGCGAAACCCGCCGACAGGGACTGGTAGAAGGGGTTCTCCAGGATCGCCCGCGCCCGCGCGGGCTCCGCGTGCGCCTCGACGATCTCGTCGAAGGTCCGCTTCATGTCCAGCATCATGGCGTGCAGTTCGCCGCCGTCGGGGCCTTTGACGCCGTCCACCCTGCGCGGGGTGTTGTCGAGCGCGTCGATGCCCATCGACTGGGCCAGCCGCCGGGCCGGGTCGATGGTGAGGACCACCACCCGCCGGCCCCGCTCGGCCGCCCGCACGCCCAGCGCCGCCGCCGTGGTCGTCTTGCCGACCCCGCCCGAGCCGCAGCAGACGATGATCCGGGTCCCCCGGTCGTCGAGGATCGGGTCGATCTCCAGGGCGGGCCCGGCGTCGAGCCCGCCCGCGGCGCCGTCCGGGGCCTTCTCCGGCCCGGGGATCCGCTCCGTCACGCCGCACCCACCCCTTGCCTCCGCAGTTCCCTCGCCAGGCGGTAGAGCCCCGCGATGTCCGCCCCCTCGCCCAGGTACGGCAGTTCGTACACGGGCAGGCCGACGCCGTCCAGGACGGCCCGCTGGGCGCGCTCCAGCTCCACCCGGCGGGCGTGCTCCGCCGCCTCGTCGAGCAGCGGCTCGACCAGCGCCCCGCCCCCCGGGACCCCGGCGGACACCAGCGCCCGCGCGATCGCCTCCCGGTGGTCGCCGGAGGCGGCCCGTACCGCCGCCTCGTCCAGGACCTGCGGACGGACCATGTTCACCACCACCCGGCCCACCGGCAGCCCCGCCGCGCGCAGCTCGGCGACGCCGTCCGCCGTCTCCTGGACCGGCATCTCCTCCAGCAGGGTCACCAGGTGCACCGCCGTCTCGGGGGACTTGAGGACCCCCATCACCGCCTGCGCCTGGTTGTGTATCGGGCCGATCCTGGCCAGCCCGGCCACCTCGTCGTTCACGTTGAGGAAGCGGGTGATGCGGCCGGTCGGCGGGGCGTCCATCACCACGTGGTCGTAGACCGGGCGGCCGTCGCGCTCCCGCCGCCGGACCGCCTCGCACGCCTTCCCGGTCAGCAGGACGTCCCGCACCCCCGGCGCGATCGTCGTCGCGAAGTCGATCGCCCCGAGCTTCTTCAGGGCCCGCCCCGCGCCGCCCAGTTTGTAGAACATCTGGAGGTAGTCGAGGAGGGCGCGCTCGGCGTCGATCGCCAGCGCGTACACCTCGCCGCCGCCCGGAGCCACGGCGATCTTGCGCTCCTCGTAGGGAAGCGCTTCCGTCTCGAAGAGCTGTGCGATGCCCTGTCTGCCTTCGACCTCGACGAGGAGCGTGCGCTTCCCCTCCGTCGCGAGGGCGAGGGCGAGGGCGGCGGCGACCGTCGTCTTACCGGTACCGCCCTTGCCGCTGACGACCTGGAGCCTGCTCACGCTGTCGAGCCTAACCACTGGCGGCCCCGCGCAATCAGGGGACCGCCCCGGAGAAGCCCCGGAGCCCGGACCCCAGGGGGAGCCTCGCCGGACCGCTCCGCCGCAGCGGCTACAGTCGGGCCCATGACCAAGTGGGAGTACGTCACGGTGCCGCTTCTGGTGCACGCGACCAAGCAGATTCTCGACAACTGGGGCCAGGACGGCTGGGAGCTCGTCCAGGTCGTGCCCGGGCCCAACCCGGAGCAGCTGGTGGCCTACATGAAGCGGCCGCAGCCGTGAGCGCCGTCGAGGCTCGGATCGCCGAGCTGGGCCTGAAGCTGCCCGAGGTCGTCCCGCCGCTCGCCGCGTACCAGCCGGCCGTGCAGTCCGGCGTGTACGTCTACACCTCGGGCCAGCTCCCGATGGTCGGCGGCGAGCTCCCGCTGACCGGCAAGGTCGGCGCCGAGGTGACCGCCGAGGAGGCCAAGAAGCTCGCCGCCACCTGCGCGCTGAACGCCCTCGCGGCCGTGAAGTCCGTCGCCGGTGACCTCGACCGGATCAAGCGCGTCGTGAAGGTCGTCGGCTTCGTCGCCTCCGCCGCCGACTTCACCGGCCAGCCCGGCGTCGTCAACGGCGCCAGCGAGCTGCTCGGCGAGATCCTCGGCGACAAGGGCGTCCACGCCCGCAGCGCCGTCGGCGTCACCGTCCTCCCCCTCGACGCCCCCGTCGAGGTCGAGGTCCAGGTCGAGCTGACCGGGGCCTGAGCCGCCCGTACGGCATCGGTCCGTCCCGTACGGCATCGGGCCGTCCCGGACGGCGGGCCGCGCCGCGTACGGCGTGAAGCCGCCTCGTACGGCGGGCCGTGCCTCGTACGCCGGGCCGCCGCTCGGTAGGGCGTGAAGCCGCCCCTTACGCCGGGCCGCGCCCCGTACGGCGGGCCGCCGCCCGGTACGGCGTCGAGCCGCCCCGTACGGCAGAGCCGGCCGCCCCCGCACGGGGCGGCCGGCTCTCGTGCATTCCGGTCGTTGCGCATAGCATCCGCCCATGTCGAATGGTCAGTGGTACCCGCCGGAATGGCCCGACCGCATCCGCGCCCTCGCCGCCGGCGAGCTGGTGCCGGTGACGCCCCGGCGCGCCGCCACCGTGCTCCTGCTGCGCGACGCGGACACCGGCCCCGAGGTCCACATGCTGCGCCGCCGCGCCTCCATGGCCTTCGCGGGCGGCGCGTACGCCTATCCCGGCGGCGGCGTCGACCCGCGCGACGAGCAGCCGGTGCGCTGGGCCGGGCCCCCGCTGGAGGAGTGGGCGGCGCGGCTCGGGCTCGACGAGCCCGCGCAGGCCCAGGCCGTGGTCTGCGCCGCCGTCCGCGAGACCTTCGAGGAGGCGGGCGTGCTGCTCGCCGGCGAGACCGCCGGCACCGTCGTCGGGGACACCACCGGCGAGGACTGGGAGCGGGACCGGCGGGCGCTGGTCGCCCACGAGCTGTCCTTCGCGGACTTCCTCGACCGCCGCGGGCTCGTGCTCCGCTCCGACCTGCTCGGCGCGTGGGCCCGCTGGATCACCCCCGCGTTCGAACAGCGGCGGTACGACACCTGGTTCTTCGTGGCCGCGCTGCCCGCCGGGCAGCGCACCCGGGACGTCTCCGGCGAGGCCGACCGCACGGTGTGGACGCGCCCGGCCGACGCCGCCGCCGGCTACGACCGGGGCGAGCTGACGATGATGCCGCCGACGATCGCGACCCTGCGCGCCCTCCAGCCCTGCGGCACCGCCGCGGAGGCCCTCGCGGCGGCCGGGAAGCAGGACCTGGCGCCGGTGCTCGCGCAGGCCCGGATGGAGGGCGACACGCTGGTCCTCAGCTGGCCGGGGCACGACGAGTTCACCAAGCGCGTGGGGAACGCCGCGGGCGACGGGACCGGGAGCGCCTCGTGACCGATGCCGCCGCCCTGCCCGGACAGCCGCGCGGGGTCGTCGCCTCCGGGCCGGCCACCGCCCGCGCCGTGAACGTGCTCGCGCCCAACCCGTCCGCGATGACCCTGGACGGCACCAACACCTGGCTGCTCTCCGAGCCGGACTCGGACCTGGCCGTCGTCGTCGACCCGGGCCCGCTCGACGAGGGCCACCTGCGGCACGTCGTCGCCACCGCCGAGAAGCTGGGCAAGCGGGTCGCGCTGACCCTGCTGACCCACGGTCACCCGGACCACGCCGAGGGCGCGGGCCGCTTCGCCGAGCTGACCGGGACGGCCGTCCGCGCGCTCGACCCGGCGCTCCGCCTCGGCGACGAGGGCCTCGGCGAGGGCGACGCGGTGACGGTCGGCGGCCTGGAGCTGCGGGTGGTGGCGACGCCCGGCCACACCTCCGACTCGCTCTCCTTCCACCTCCCCGCCGACCGCGCGGTGCTCACCGGGGACACGGTCCTCGGGCGCGGCACGACGATGGTGGCGCATCCGGACGGGCGCCTCGGCGACTACCTGGACTCGCTGCGGCGGCTGCGCTCGCTGACCGTCGACGACGGCGTGCACACCGTCCTGCCGGGCCACGGCCCGGTCCTGGAGGACGCCCAGGGGGCCGTGGACTTCTACCTGCGGCACCGGGCGGACCGGCTCGCGCAGGTGGAGGCTGCGGTCGCGCGCGGCCGGCGGACGGCGCCGGAGGTCGTGGCGGACGTCTACGCGGACGTGCACCGCTCGCTGTGGCCGGCCGCCGAGCTGTCGGTCCGGGCGCAGCTGGAGTACCTGCGGGAGCGCGGCGCGATCTGACCACGCGCCCGGCCCCGGCCCCGGACCCGGCGCCGATCCCCCTCCGGACCGCGACTCCGACCGTGATTCCGACCGTGATTCCGACCACGGTCCGGTCACGGTTCGGTCCGGTGCCCGTTCCGGGAACCCTCCGGCCTCCCCGCGTGTCTTACGCTCCGCTTACATCAGACCGCAGCTCTCGGGGGGAAGCCCGTGTTCGTCATAGCCATCCTGCTGGTCATCGCCGCGGTGGTGCTCTACTTCGTCGGCCGGTCGCAGGACTCGACCGGCTGGAAGCTGGGCGCCGTCGGCGCGCTGCTGGCCGGCGTCTTCTCGCTGATCGTGAGCATGACGTACGTGATCAGCGCGTACGAGGTCGGCGTCCCGGTCGCCTTCGGCAAGGTCGGTACGCCGATGACCTCCGGCATGCACGTGAAGTCGCCGTTCACCGACGTCACCACCTTCTCCACCCGCCCCGTCGACCTCAACCTCTCCGACAAGGACGTGGTCGAGGTCCGCTCCTCGCAGGGCGGCGTCATGTACGCCGAGGTCACGGTGAAGTGGGCCGTGGTCCCCGCCAAGGCCGTCGAGCTCTACAAGCTCGCGGGCAGCGAGGACGCCATCCAGCAGCGGCTGGTCTACCCGGACAGCCGTGAGATCGTCCGGAACGTCTTCGCCCGCTACAGCAGCGAGCAGGGGTACGCCTCCGACCGCGAGAAGATCAACGCCGAGATCGCCGAGCTCATCACGGAGCGCCTGGAGCCGCGCGGCATCGTCGTCACCACGGTCAACCTGCGGAACGTGAAGCCCTCCGACGCGCTCCAGGGCCAGATCGACCGCAAGATCCAGCAGCAGCAGGCCACCGAGCGCGCCCTGGAGGCCGCCCGCACCGCCAAGGCCGAGTCGGACCGGCGCCGGATCGAGGCGGAGGGCATCGCCCGCGCCAACAAGATCCTCAACGACTCGCTGACCGACAAGGTCCTGGCGAACCAGTGCATCGACGCCTTCAAGGAGGCCGCGGCCAAGAACCCGGTCTACGCGGTGCCCTGCGGCTCCGGCGGCGGCTCCGCCCCGGTGATCGTGGACGGCACGAAGCGCTAGGCCGCGCCTTCCGGTACGCGAGAGGGGGCTGCCCGGTCGACCGGGCGGCCCCCTTCCGCGTGTCTGCGCGGGCGTGGTCAGCGCGAGCGCTTCGCGAGGCGCTCCACGTCCAGCAGGATCACGGCGCGGGCCTCCAGGCGCAGCCAGCCGCGCTGGGCGAAGTCGGCGAGGGCCTTGTTCACGGTCTCGCGGGAGGCGCCGACGAGCTGGGCCAGCTCCTCCTGGGTGAGGTCGTGGACGACGTGGATGCCCTCCTCCGACTGCACGCCGAAGCGGCGCGACAGGTCGAGGAGCGCGCGGGCGACACGGCCCGGCACGTCGGAGAAGACCAGGTCGGACATCTGGTCGTTGGTCTTGCGCAGCCGGCGGGCGACGGCCCGCAGCAGGGCGCCGGCCACCTCGGGCCGGGCGTTCAGCCAGGGCTGGAGGTCGCCGTGGCCGAGGCCGAGCAGCTTGACCTCGGTCAGCGCCGTCGCGGTCGCGGTGCGCGGGCCCGGGTCGAAGAGGGACAGCTCGCCGATGAGCTCGCCGGGGCCGAGGACCGCCAGCATGTTCTCGCGGCCGTCGGGGGAGGTGCGGTGCAGCTTCACCTTGCCCTCGGTGACCACGTACAGGCGGTCACCGGGGTCGCCCTCGTGGAAGAGCGCGTCGCCACGGGCGAGCGTCACCTCACTCATCGAGGCGCGCAGCTCGGCGGCCTGCTCGTCATCGAGCGCCGCGAAGAGCGGGGCGCGCCGCAGAACGTCGTCCACGAGTTCACTCCTACTGTCGACCTGCTCACGGGAACCTGCCTCCCATGATGCCGGACGTGCAAAACAGTGCGATCAATCACAACAAGTTTGACGCACCGGACGCCATTGCCGAACGTCAGGGGCCCGATCGGGGTCCGATCGGTGGCGGGCGGGGCGGATGTCGGCCGCGGCCCCTAGGCTGGTCGGGTGTCCAACTCGCCGGTGAGAACGCAGGCCAAGGGGGCTGTAAGAGTGTCGGCCGAAGGTAATTCCGCTGTGGGCGAACGCGGCGTGTCGAAACGGTCGAAAGCCGCTGATCGGGATGATTCGCCCCCGGTCGAGCGCGCCGCGAAGACCCCTGCGGCGAAGAAGACCCCCGCGGCGAAGAAGACCCCCGCGGCGAAGAAGGCCACCGCCCGGAAGAAGGCCGTGGTCCCGGCGGAGACCGCCGCCCCGAGGAAGGCCGCCGAGGCGAGGAAGGCCGCCGCCCCCAAGAGGACGGCTTCCGCGGCGAAGAGGACGGCCGCCCCGAAGAAGGCCGTGGCGACCGTCGCGCCCGCCGGGGCCCGCAAGGCCGAGTCGCGGCTCGGCATGGTGCGGAGGGCCCGGCGGATCAACCGGGAGCTCGCGGAGGTGTACCCGTACGCCCATCCCGAGCTGGACTTCCGCAACCCCTTCGAGCTGCTGGTCGCGACGGTCCTCTCCGCGCAGACCACCGACCTGAGGGTGAACCAGACGACGCCCGCCCTCTTCGCGCGGTACCCGACCCCCGAGGACCTGGCCGCCGCCGTCCCCGAGGAGGTCGAGGAGCTGATCCGCCCGACCGGCTTCTTCCGTGCCAAGACCAAGTCGATCATGGGTCTGGCCGCCGCCCTCCGGGACGACTTCGGCGGCGAGGTCCCCGGCCGCCTGGAGGACCTGGTCAAGCTCCCCGGCGTCGGCCGCAAGACCGCCTTCGTCGTCCTCGGGAACGTCTTCGGCGTCCCCGGGATCACCGTCGACACCCACTTCATGCGCCTCGCCCGCCGCTTCGGCTGGACGGAGTCCGACGACCCGGTCAAGATCGAGGCCGAGGTCGCGGAGATCTTCCCGAAGAGCGACTGGACCATGCTCTCGCACCGGGTGATCTTCCACGGCCGCCGCATCTGCCACGCCCGCAAGCCCGCCTGCGGCGCCTGTCCGATCACCCCCCTCTGCCCCGCCTACGGCGAGGGCGAGACGGACCCGGAGAAGGCCCGCAAGCTGCTCAAGTACGAGAAGGGCGGCTTCCCCGGCCAGCGGCTCAACCCGCCCGCGGACTACCCCGGCCGCCCCGCGCCGCCCGCGCCCGGCGTGGCCCCCGGCGCCGCCCGGAACGACACGGGGGCCGCGTGAGCACCACAGGGACCACGGGCCTCGTGGGCACCGCCAGGATCACGGGTCTCCCGAGCACCATCAGGACCACGGACCTCGTGGGCGCCGGCGGGAACGGCCGGGCGGGGCGACGGCGTTGGACGACAGGGGGGTGCCCATGACGCGCACGGACGAAGAGACCCACGACCCCGGCACCGGCGGCCTGCTGGACCGGACCGGGCTGCCCGGCTGGCTCGCGCCGGTCGACCGGGCCGCGCGCACCGTCGCGCCCGAGCAGCTGAGCCGCTTCCTGCCGCCCGAGAGCGGCGCCGGCCGCCAGTCCGCCGTGCTCGTGCTCTTCGGCGAGGGCGAGCGCGGACCCGAGCTGCTGCTCATGGAGCGGGCCGGCAGCCTCCGCTCGCACGCCGGGCAGCCCTCCTTCCCCGGCGGCGCCCTCGACCCCGAGGACGGCGACCCGGCCGACGGAGGGCTGCTGCGGGCCGCCCTGCGCGAGGCCGAGGAGGAGACCGGCCTCGACCCGGCCGGCGTCCAGCTCTTCGGCGTCCTGCCCCGGCTCTACATCCCGGTCAGCGGCTTCGTCGTCACCCCAGTCCTCGGCTGGTGGCGCGAGCCGAGCCCGGTCGGGGTCGTCGACCCCGCCGAGACGGCCCGGGTCTTCACGGTCCCCGTGGCGGATCTCACGGACCCGGCGAACCGCGCCACGGCCGTCCACCCGGCCGGCCACGCGGGCCCCGCCTTCCTCGTCGCGTCCGCCCTGGTCTGGGGTTTCACCGCCGGAGTGATCGACCGGCTGCTGCACTTCGCGGGCTGGGAGCGGCCCTGGGATTCCGGCCGGCAGGTCCCGATCGACTGGCGGTCATGACAGGCTGATCCCTCCGGGACGACCGGACCGACCGCCGGGACGACCGGAAAAGGAACTGCGAGGCTGACGACGGTGAACGTGCTGGACATCCTGCTGCTGCTCGCTGCCGTGTGGTTCGCGATCATCGGTTACCGCCAGGGCTTCGTGGTCGGCATCCTCTCGGTGACCGGCTTCCTCGGCGGCGGACTCGTCGCCATGTGGCTGCTGCCGGTCCTGTGGGACCAGCTCACCGACAAGAGCGAGGTCTCCACCTCGGTGACCGTGATCTTCGTGATGGCGGTCATCGTCTGCGCCTCCGTCGGCCAGGCGTTCACCACCCACCTCGGCAACAAGCTCCGCCGCCACATCACCTGGTCGCCGGCCCGCGCCCTCGACGCCACCGGCGGCGCCCTGGTCAACGTCGTCGCGATGCTCCTGGTGGCCTGGCTGATCGGCTCGGCGCTCGCCGGCACCTCGCTGCCCACCCTGGGCAAGGAGGTGCGCGGCTCCCGCGTGCTCCAGGGCGTCTCGCGCGTGATGCCCGATCAGGTGGGCGTCTGGTTCGCCGACTTCAGCTCCACCCTGGCCCGCAGCGGCTTCCCGCAGGTCTTCAGCCCCTTCGCCAACGAGCCCATCACCGAGGTCCTCCCGCCCGACCCGGCGCTCGCCGGCAGCCCCGTCGCGACCCTCGCCCAGCGCTCCATCGTCAAGGTCGTCGGCACGGCCCCGAGCTGCGGCAAGGTCCTGGAGGGCACCGGCTTCGTCTTCTCCGACCGGCGCGTGATGACCAACGCGCACGTGGTCGGCGGCGTCGACGAGCCCACCGTGCAGATCGGCGGCGAGGGACGGCTGTACGACGCGAAGGTCGTGCTCTACGACTGGCGCCGCGACATCGCCGTCCTCGACGTGCCGGACCTCCGGGTCACCCCGCTGCGCTTCACCGACGAGGAGGCGCGCAGCGGGGACGACGCCATCGTCGCCGGATTCCCCGAGAACGGCTCGTACGACGTCCGCTCGGCCCGCGTCCGGGGCCGGATCAGCGCCGACGGACCCGACATCTACCACCGGGGCGAGGTGCGCAGGGAGGTCTACTCGCTGTACACGACGGTCCGTCAGGGCAACTCCGGCGGTCCGCTGCTCACCGAGGACGGCAAGGTCTCCGGAGTGATCTTCGCCCGCTCCCGGGACGACGCCGACACCGGCTACGCGCTGACGGTCGAGGAGATCCGCGAGGACATCGAGCTCGGCCGGGCGGCGAACCAGCAGGTGGACACCGAGGGCTGCGCCCTCTGACCCCGGCGGGGGCTAGGCCGTGCCTTCCGGATCGGGCCGGGCCGGGGAGCCGCGGCTCAAGCCGTGTCGCGGGGGTGCCGCAGCCGGGCCGAGACCCAGCGGGCCCGCCGCCTGAGGATGCGGGAGATCCCGACCTGTCCGCCGGGAGCGCGGCCCTGGTCCGGCGGACCTCCCCGCTCGCGGGAGCCCGGCCCGGAGGCGGAGCGGCGGTCGCGTGCCGTGTCACCGTAGTCGTACGTCCAGCCCATACCGGGACGTCTGCCCGGGGGCCGGGGCCCGTAACCGCCCGGGGGCCCGCCAATCGGAGTATGCGCCGGGCACATGGCCGTTCGCCGCACGCCCGTGCGGCCGCGGTCGCGCCCCGTGTTCAGCGGTCGGGCTCGGGGTCCTTCAGCCAGTTGACGAGCTCC
Organism: Streptomyces filamentosus; assembly: GCF_014654895.1. GTDB lineage: Bacteria > Actinomycetota > Actinomycetes > Streptomycetales > Streptomycetaceae > Streptomyces > Streptomyces filamentosus. Next base: position 2,982,148 of record NZ_BNBE01000001.1, read on the forward strand.
GCCGTGAAGGCGGCCGGGTCCTCCTCGTGCGGGAAGTGCCCGAGGCCGTCGAAGAGCCGCCAGCGGTACGGCGCCTCCACGTACTCGCCCGAACCGGCCGCGCTGCGGGTGCGCATCACCGGGTCCAGCGACCCGTGCAGGTGCAGCGTCGGCACCCGGACCGGCCGCTTCATGCGCCGGTTGAACTGCACGCCGTCGGGGCGGGCCAGCGAGCGGACCAGCCAGCGGTACGGCTCGATCGAGCAGTGCGCCGTGGACGGCACGAGCATCGCCCGCCGGTACGCGTCGACCGCCTCCTCCTCCACGGGGCGCGGGCCCGACCAGTCCCGGATCAGACGCCCCACCAGCTCGGCGTCTTCGGCGACCAGCTGACGCTCCGGCAGCCACGGCCGCTGGAAGCCCCAGATGTGCGAGCCGGCCCGGGACTGGGCGAAGTCGGAGAGCATCGCCGAGCGCCAGCGGCGCGGGTGCGGCATCGAGGAGACCACGAGCCGGCGGACCAGTTTGGGCCGCATGACCGCGGCCGTCCAGGCGAGGTAGCCGCCCAGGTCGTGGCCGACGAGCGCGGCGTCCGGCTCGCCGAGCGAGCGGACCACGCCGGTGATGTCGAGGGCCAGGTTGGCGGGGTCGTAGCCCCGGGGGGTGCGGTCGCTGCCGCCGACCCCGCGCAGGTCCATCGCGACCGCCCGGAAGCCGGCCTCGGCGAGCGCCGGCAGCTGGTGGCGCCAGGTCCACCAGAACTGCGGGAAGCCGTGCAGCAGCAGCACCAGGGGGCCGTCGCCCATCTCGGCGATGTGGAAGCGGGCGCCGTTGGCCGCGACGTCACGGTGGGTCCACGGACCGTCGAGGCGTACGGGCCCGCCGCCGGGGGTGCTGCTCTCGGGGAGGGTCATACGGACGAGCGTGCCACAGTCTGGGCCTTCGCCATCGTCGCGTCGGCGGCGGAGATGCCCTCCGGGCGGGGGTGCGGCTTGACGTTCTGCATGATCGCCGCGGTCTGCTTCGCGGAGGCGATGGACTTCTCCGGGGGCTTGACCTTCTTGAACTTCGAGACGGCGATCGCGCCGAGGAGACCGGCGACGATCACGTTGAAGGTGAAGGACAGCAGGAAGCACCAGACCATGTTCCAGCCGCCGTTGCCGTTGTGGCCGCCGGTCCAGGTGTTGATGGCGTAGGCGAGCGCGAAGCTCAGCAGCGGCAGCGAGAACAGCAGCACGACGGCGGCGGCGATGCCCGCGGCCCCGCCGATCGCCCCGCGCTTGACGTCCTGCCGGAGCTCGGCCTTGGCCAGCGCGATCTCGTCGTGCACCAGTGCGGACATCTCGGCGGTCGCCGAGGCGACCAGCTGGCCGAGGCTGCGCTCGGTTCCGTCGAACGGGTCGCTCATCGCTCTCCCTCTCCTCTTGTACGGTCCGAGACTCTTTGTACGGTCCGCCTCAGATCATGCCGGACGGTCGGCCCCGTCGCGCGGTGCCCCCGCCAGTCGGGCGCGCTCGCGGTGCTCCGCGGCCTTGCGCTCCAGGATCTCCGCCATCCGGAGGTGGTACGCCTCGGTGCCCTCCTCGTACACGTCGGGGATGCCGTCCTCGTCCTCGTCCCGGTCCTCCTCGGTGACGAGCAGCTGGTACTTCCGGACCCGCAGCTTGAGGAGCAGGGTGGCGAAGGCGGCGGCGATCAGCGAGCCCATGAGGACGGCGGCCTTCACCTCGTCGGCGAGGGCGGGGTCGTCGGCGAAGGCGAGCTCGCCGATGAGCAGGGAGACGGTGAAGCCGATGCCGGCGAGGGAGGCGACGGCGAAGACGTCCGCCCAGGCCAGCTGGGGGTTGAGCTCGGCCCGGGTGAAGCGGGCCGTCAGCCAGGTGCCGCCGAAGATGCCGACCGCCTTGCCGACGACCAGGCCGAGGACGACGCCGAGGGTGACGGGCTGGGTGAAGACGTCGCGGAGCGCCTCGCCGGAGAGGGTCACCCCGGCGGAGAACAGCGCGAAGAGGGGCACGGCGAGCCCGGCGGAGAGCGGCCTGACCAGGTGCTCGATGTGCTCGCCGGGGGAGTGCTCCTCGCCCTCGCGGGTGGTGCAGCGGAGCATCAGGCCCATGGCGACGCCCGCGATGGTGGCGTGGACGCCGCTGTTGTACATGAGGGCCCAGATCGCCAGCGCCAGCGGCACGTACACGTACCAGCCGCGGACCTCCCTGCGGAGCAGGAACCAGAAGAGGGCCAGGCCGGCGAAGGCGCCGCCGAGGGCGGCGAAGTTCAGGTCGCTGGTGAAGAAGACCGCGATGATCAGGATCGCGAAGAGGTCGTCGACCACGGCGAGGGTGAGCAGGAAGGCGCGCAGGGCCGAGGGCAGCGAGGTGCCGATGACGGCGAGGACGGCGAGCGCGAAGGCGATGTCGGTGGCGGTGGGCACGGCCCAGCCGTCCATCGAGCCGCCGCCCGCGGCGTTGACCACGACGTAGACGAGGGCCGGGGTGATCATGCCGCAGAGCGCCGCGACGACGGGGAGGGCGGCGGCCCTGGGGTCGCGGAGCTCGCCGGCGACCAGTTCGCGCTTGAGCTCGATGCCGGCGACGAAGAAGAAGACCGCGAGGAGGCCGTCGGCGGCCCAGTGCTCGACCGAGAGGTCGAGGCCGAGGGCGGCGGGGCCTATGTGGAAGCCGGAGACCGCCTCGTAGCTGCCGTGGAAGACGTTGGCCCAGACGAGGGCGGCGACGGCGGCGAGGAGGAGCAGCACGCCGCCGACGGTCTCGGTGCGCAGGGCGTCGGTGAGGTGGCGGCGCTCGGGGAGCGAGAGCCGTCCGAGGAAGGTGCGGTGGTCGGACACGAGGGGCCTCCGGTCGGGTGGGCAGCACACAGCACATGCCGACCAGACTTCCCGGCGCACCTAGGTCTTTCTGTCGCGTTCCTGACGCGTTCTTTACTTTACCTAACGAGCTCGGGGCGTGTCCGGCGAGGATCACTTTAGGAAGGTATGCGGCTTTCGTCGCGCCGGAGTGGAGCCGGGTGGAGGCCGGTGGAGGCCGGTGGAGTCGGGTGGAGACGCGGCGGGGGCGCGGCGGGGCGGGGACGCGGGAAGGCCCGCCCCGGCGGTGCCGGGGCGGGCCTTCCGTGCGTGCTCACACGTGCCGGAGCGCTCAGTCCTCGCTGGAGGAGGAGGGCAGCTGCGTCTGGATGAGCGACATGACCGAGGAGTCGGCCAGGGTGGTGACGTCGCCCACCTCGCGGTTCTCGGCGACGTCGCGCAGCAGACGCCGCATGATCTTGCCGGAACGGGTCTTCGGCAGCTCCGCCACCGGCAGGATCCGCTTGGGCTTGGCGATCGGGCCGAGGGTGGCGCCCACGTGGTTGCGCAGTTCGGCGACGAGCGCCTCGTCCTGGCTGGCGGTGCCGCGCAGGATCACGAACGCGACGATCGCCTGGCCGGTGGTCTCGTCGGCGGCGCCGACGACGGCCGCCTCGGCCACCGCCGGGTGGGAGACGAGCGCGGACTCGACCTCGGTGGTCGAGATGTTGTGGCCGGAGACGAGCATGACGTCGTCGACGCGGCCGAGCAGCCAGATGTCGCCGTCGTCGTCCTTCTTGGCGCCGTCACCGGCGAAGTACTTGCCCTCGAAGCGGGACCAGTAGGTGTCGATGAAGCGCTGGTCGTCGCCCCAGATGGTGCGGAGCATCGACGGCCACGGCTCGGTGAGCACCAGGTAGCCCCCGCCGCCGTTCGGCACCTCGTTCGCCTCGTCGTCGACGACGGTGGCGGAGATGCCCGGCAGCGGGCGCTGGGCGGAGCCCGGCTTGGTCTCGGTGACGCCCGGCAGGGGGCTGATCATCATCGCGCCGGTCTCGGTCTGCCACCAGGTGTCCACGATCGGGCACCGGTCGGCGCCGATGTGCTTGCGGTACCAGACCCACGCCTCGGGGTTGATCGGCTCGCCGACCGAGCCCAGCACGCGGAGGCTGGTCAGGTCGAACTTGGCGGGGATGTCGTCGCCCCACTTCATGAACGTGCGGATCAGCGTCGGCGCCGTGTAGAGGATGGTGACGCCGTACTTCTGCACGATCTCGAAGACGCGGCCCTGGTGCGGGGTGTCCGGGGTGCCCTCGTACATGACCTGCGTCGCGCCGTTGGCCAGCGGGCCGTAGACGATGTACGAGTGGCCGGTGACCCAGCCGATGTCGGCCGTGCACCAGTAGACGTCGGTCTCCGGCTTGAGGTCGAAGACGGCGTGGTGGGTGTACGCGGCCTGGGTGAGGTAGCCGCCCGAGGTGTGCAGGATGCCCTTGGGCTTACCCGTCGTGCCCGAGGTGTACAGGATGAAGAGCGGCTGCTCGGCCGGGAACGCCTCGGGGGCGTGCTCGGCGGACTGGCGCTCGACGACGTCGTGCCACCAGACGTCCCGGCCCTCGGTGAAGGCGGTGTCCTGGCCCGTGCGGCGGACCACGAGGACGTGCTCGACCGTCGGACACTTGGCGACGGCCTCGTCGATGGCCGGCTTCAGGGCGGACGGCTTGCCGCGGCGGTAGCCGCCGTCGGCGGTCACGACCACCTTGGCGTCGGCGTCCTGGATGCGGGAGGCCACGGCGTCGGCGGAGAAGCCACCGAAGACGACCGAGTGGGCGGCGCCGACGCGGGCGCAGGCCAGCATCGTGATCGCGGCCTCGGGGATCATCGGCAGGTAGACGGCGACCCGGTCGCCCTTGCCGACGCCCAGCTCGGCCAGGGCGTTGGCGGCCTTGGAGACCTCGTCCTTGAGCTCGGCGTAGGTGATCGCGCGGCTGTCGCCCGGCTCGCCCTCGAAGTGGATGGCGACGCGGTCGCCGTGACCGGCCTCGACGTGCCGGTCGACGCAGTTGTACGCCACGTTGAGCTCGCCGTCGGCGAACCACTTGGCGAACGGCGGGTTCGACCAGTCGAGGGTCTCGGTCGGCTCGGTGGCCCAGGTCAGGCGCTTGGCCTGCTCGGCCCAGAAGCCCAGCCTGTCCGCCTCGGCCTGCTCGTACGCCTCCGCCGTCACGTTGGCGTGCGCGGCCAGCTCGGCGGGCGGCGCGAAGCGGCGCTCTTCCCGGAGCAGATTGGCCAGGCTCTCGTTGCTCACGACATCTCCCTTTCCCAGGGCGTCCTCTGTGCGTATGTGTCCCGCGTCATACCTCATCAGCCCGAGGCCCCGGGTGACAAGAGCCTCCGGGGAATTGGTTTAGACCTGTGAGCGTCTTGACGGACGGGAGCCCCTCCGTCCCGAGCGGAGGGACGGAGGGGCCACACACTCTCACGGACGCGCGCCGCGAAGGGTTCAGGACGCGCGGGCCGCCAGCACCGCGGGCGGGACGCTGTCGAAGACGTCGTCGTACCCCCGGACCTCGTCCGCGTCCGACAGCAGGTACGCCTGCGCCTCGCCCACGTGGAAGTACATCCCGTGCAGGGTGAGGCTGCCGTCGGCGAGCCGTCTCGCCACCGACTCGTACGCACGCAGGTGCTCCAGCTGCTGCACCACGTTGGTGATCGACAGCTGCTCGACCGCGTCCGCCGGCAGCCGGCCGGAGATCCGCGCCCACGCGTGACGGCGGCTCGCCATCCGCTCCAGGCTCGGCCGTCCGTGCCGCAGCCAGCGGCGCAGCGGGGTCGCCGGGTCCTCGGGACCGGCGCCGAGCAGGGCCTGCATGGCGCCGCAGCCGGAGTGGCCGCAGACCGTGATGGACCGCACCCGCAGCACGTCCACCGCGTACTCGATCGCCGCGGCCACCGAGTCGTCCCCGCTCTCCTCGCCGGGCAGCGGCACCAGATTGCCGACGTTGCGCACGGTGAAGAGGTCGCCGGGACCGCTGGAGGTGATCATGCTGGTGACCAGCCGGGAGTCGGAGCAGGTGAGGAAGAGCTGGGCGGGGGTCTGCCCCTCCCGGGCCAGCCGGGCCAGCTCGTCGCGGACCAGCGGGGCCGTGTTCCGCTGGAACTTGCCGATGCCGTGCACCAGCTGATGCGCCGTCGGCAGCGGCGCGGACGGCTCCGCCACGGGCTCCTCGAAGGACTCCGGGGCGGGCGGCGCGGGCGGCTCGGCGCACTGGTGGTTGTGCCAGGGGGTCCAGGGGCGGCAGCAGGCGTGCGGCGAGGCACCCGGGGAGGCGTCCGCCCCGGCGTCCGCGCCCGGCTCGGTGCCGGCGGCGCGGTCGGCGGGCGCCCCGGCGATACGGCCTCCGGCGGGGCCGGTCAGCTCGACCGTGCCCCCGTGGGCCAGGTGCCCGGCCCTCCAGTCGTTCAGCGTCTCGTACGCCGCGTGGTCCATGAACGACCCGTCGAGCTCCACGGTCACCTCCGAACCCGCGGGGATCTGGTGCAGGACCCGGCTCAGCCGGGGCACCGCGAGGAAGGTCAACTGGCCGCGCACGCGCACCGACTGGTGGCCCTCGCGCTCCTCCCGGGTGATCCGGGTGCGGGCCAGCCGGTGCATCGCGACCGCGACCGCGACGGCGATGCCGAGGGCGACGCCCTCCAGGATGCCGACCAGGACCACCCCGGTCAGCGTCACCGCGTACACCACGGCCTCGCGGTGGCGGGTGACCGTGCGGATGCGGGTGATGCTCACCATCTGGATGCCGACCACCATGACGAGGGCGGCGAGCGCGGCGAGCGGGATCAGGTCGATCGCGGGCACCAGCAGCAGCGCGGCGAGCACGATCCACAGGCCGTGCAGCATGGTGGAGGCGCGGCTCACCGCGCCCGCCGACACGTTGGCCACGCTGCGGACCGCGACCCCGGCGACGGGGAGGCCGCCGAGCGCCCCGGAGACCACGTTGGCCATGCCCTGACCGGCCAGTTCACGGTCCAGGTCGGAGCGCGGGACGCCCCGGCCCCGGTCCGGGCGGGCGGCGACGAGCTTGTCGACGGCGACCGCGGAGAGCAGCGACTGCACGCTGGTCACCAGGGTGATCGTCAGGACGCCCGCGGCGATGCCGAGGACCGGCCCCTCGGGCAGCCCCGGCAGTGCGTGGCTGCTCCAGGAGGGCAGGTCCACGCGGGGCACGGTGAGCCCGGCGCCCACCGCGAGCGCGGTCGCGCCGGCGACGGCGACCAGCGCGGCCGGCGCCTTCCGGGCCGCCCGGCCCGCGCGGCCCGGCAGATGGGGCCAGCCGAGCAGGACGACGACGGTCAGCGCGCTGATGGCGAGCGCGGCGGGTCTGGCGTCCGCCAACTGGGCGGGCAGACCGAGGACGTTGGCCACCGCGGAGCTCTGCGGGGTGCCGCCGAGGACGATGTGCAGCTGGGCCAGGGCGATGGTGACGCCGATGCCGGCCAGCATGCCGTGCACGATCGCGGGCGAGACCGCGAGCGCCGAGCGGGCCACCTTCAGTGCGGCCAGGGCGAGTTGGGCGAGCCCGGCGAGGGCCGTGATGGCGCAGGTGGTGCGCCAGCCGTACCGCTGGATCAGCTCGGCGGTGACGACGGTGAGCCCGGCGGCGGGCCCGCTCACCTGGAGCGGAGAGCCGCCGAACCGGCCGGCGACCAGGCCGCCGACGGCGGCGGCGACCAGACCGGCCTGGAGCGGGGCTCCGGTGGCGAGGGCGATGCCGAGCGAGAGCGGCAGCGCGATCAGGAAGACGGCGAGCGACGCGGAGACGTCCACGCCGGCGGGGCGGAAGCGGCCCGTGCGGCCCGGCGGGCTGTGGGGCCGCTGGACGCGTGGGCGGTTGGGGGTGCGGTTGGGGGTGCAGAGGGTCATCCGGTCTCCTCAAGGCCGAACGGGTACCTCAACTCTCAGTAAACGAATCGTAATGGAGAGTAAAGTCTCCGGCATTATTTTCGGGGCAAACAGGGCAATGGTTCACCGGTTCCGGTGAATGGGCCGCACATTGCCGCTTGTCGTTTCATCGCTCCGGCGGGGCGGGTGCGAGGTTGACGCCGCCCGGTCGTCGGTCGGAGAAGGACCGCCGCGGAAGGGCGCCGCAGAAGGTCCCGTCGGAGATGGAGAGGTGGGCGGATGCCGACCGCTGTGCGAGGAAGAACGTTCCGGAGGAAGGCGCTGGCCGCCGGTGCCCTCACCGTCGCCCTGGTCGGCGGCCTGGCCGGCTGCTCGGAGCCGGCCCCCTCCGGCCCGGCCGCCGAGGGCGCGTCCGGCGCCGGGGCGGGCGGCGGGACGGCCGTCGGGGCGAGCGGCGGCAAGAAGCCCGCCGCCGCGCCGGAGAGCGCCGTCCGGCTCATCGGCGACGGCTCCACCGCGTACACCGGGGCCCAGCCCCACCAGCCCGTCTGGAAGAAACTGAAGCCCGGCGAGGCCCCGCCGCAGTTCGTGGTCTTCTCCTGGGACGGCGCCGGCGAGGACAGCCAGAAGCTCTTCTCCCACTTCCGCGGCGTCGGCAAGAAGTACGACGCGACCATGACGTACTTCCTCAGCGGCGTGTACCTCCTGCCGGAGGAGAAGCGGGCGATGTACGACCCGCCGCAGCACTCCGCGGGCCGCTCCGACATCGGCTTCAACGACACCGAGGGCATCCGTGCCACCGTCCGCGAACTGCGCGGCGCGTGGCTGGAGGGCAACGAGATCGGCACCCACTTCAACGGGCACTTCTGCGGCGCCGACGGCGGCGTCGGCACCTGGTCCGTGGAGGAGTGGAAGAGCGAGATCCGGCAGGCCAAGTCCTTCGTCAAGAACTGGAAGAGCAACGCCGGACTGCGCGCCGAGCAGCCGCTGCCCTTCGACTACGACAAGGAGCTCGTCGGCGCCCGCACCCCCTGCCTGGAGGGCCGCGCCAACTTCGTGAAGGCCGCCTCCGAGCTCGGCTTCCGCTACGACACCAGCGGGGTCAACGACCAGATCTGGCCGAAGAAGGACGAGGGCCTCTGGGACCTGTCCATGCACCTGGTCCCGGTCCCGGGCCGCGCCTTCCAGACCCTGTCCATGGACTACAACTTCATGGTCAACCAGTCGCCCGGCACCACCCAGGGCGACCCCGGCATGCACCGCTACTGGGGCGACCAGATGCGCGACGGCCTCGTCCAGGCCTTCGAGCGCTCCTACCGGGGCAACCGCGCGCCGGTCATCATCGGCAACCACTTCGAGTCCTGGAACGGCGGCACCTACATGCGCGCCATCGAGGAGACCATCGCCACGGTCTGCGTCCAGAAGGACGTCAAGTGCGTCTCCTTCCGCCAGCTCGCGGACTGGCTCGACGCCCAGGACCCGTCGGTCATCGCCAAGATGCGCACCCTCCAGGTCGGCGAGGCCCCGGCCGGCGGCTGGTCCGCCTTCCTAGCCCCCCACCCGGCCGCCGCCCCCGCCCCGAAGCAGCCGGCACGCGGCTGACCCCCCCGCCGGCCCCCCTCGGCGCCCCCGCCGGTGGGGGCGCCGGCCGCCGACCGCCGGGCGGCCTCGGTGGGTCGGTGGGTCGGTGGGCCGCAGTCCTGGCGAGCCGGCCGGCCACGGCCCCTGCGCGTCAGTGGGCGGTGGCCCCTGCGGGTCAGCGTGCCGCGGCCGTGGCGGGTTCGCCGAGGACGAAGTCGGAGTCGACCTGCGCCGCCAGGTCGGCCCCGGTCTCTTCTTTTCTTTCGCCCCCGCTCGCGCGGCTCGGCGCGGGGGCGCCTCCCGGGCTTCGGGGGGCTGTGCCGGACTCCGTCCGGCGGTGGTTCCCCGGTCCGTGGTCAGCGAGCCAAGGCCGTGGCGGGTTCGCCGAGGACGAAGTCGGGGTCGACCTGCGCCGCCAGGTCGGCCCCGGTCTTCGCGTTGCCCCAGCTCTCCGCGTTGCGGAGGTGGAAGTGGACCATCTGGCTGGTGTAGCGGGCCCAGTCGCGGCGGGCGTACGAGGCGTCCGCCGCCTCCCGCAGGGTGCGCAGGGCGCGGTGGTTCTCCGGCTCCAGCCGGTCGAAGCTCGGCGGGCGGCCCTTCTCCATCGCGCGGACCCAGTCCGAGTGGCCCACCGTGACCAGCAGGTCCTCGCCGACCTCCTGGCGCAGGAAGTCCAGGTCGTCGGGGCCCTGCACCTTGTTGCCGACGACCTTCAGCGCGACGCCGAAGTCCCGGGCGTACTCCTTGTACTGGCGGTACACCGACACGCCCTTGCGGGTCGGCTCGGCGACCAGGAAGGTCATGTCGAAGCGGGTGAACATGCCGGACGCGAAGGAGTCCGAGCCCGCCGTCATGTCGACGACCACGTACTCCCCGGCCCCGTCCACCAGGTGGTTCAGGCACAGCTCCACCGCGCCGACCTTCGAGTGGTAGCAGGCCACCCCGAGGTCCGCCTCGGTGAACGGGCCGGTCGCCATGAGCCGGACCTCGCCGGGATCGAGCCGGACCGTCCGGGCGCACGCCTCGTACACCGGGTTCTCCTCGCGGACCCGCAGCAGCCGCGAACCCTCCCCGGGTGGCGTCGTCTTGATCATCGTCTCGGCCGAGACGATCCGCGGATTGCTGCCGCGCAGGTACTCCTTGATGAGCGGCAGGTGCGCCCCCATCGCGGGCAGCGCGGCCGCCTCCGTCTCGGTGAGGCCGAGCGCGGCCCCCAGGTGCTGGTTGATGTCCGCGTCGACGGCGACGACCGGCGAATCGGTGGCGGCGAGGTGGCGGACGAAGAGCGAGGACAGCGTGGTCTTGCCGCTGCCGCCCTTCCCGACGAAAGCGATCTTCATGTTCACCTAGCGTAGTGGCACGGCTGCACATCGTGGTCAAGGTCTATGAAGAAGACCACTCCAACGTGGGGCGGGCCGCCCGGGCGCGTAGCCTCCCTACTTATGAGTACGCACGCCTCTGACCCCTTGGCCGCCCTCGCCACCCTGCCGGGCGTCGCCGATGCGGTGGACTCCGTACGCAAGGCCGTCGACCGGGTCTACGGCCACCGCGTGATGCGCCGCCGCAGCAACGAGATCGCTCACGAGGCCGCCCTCCGGGGCGCCCGCGGCTCGGCCGCCCTGGCCGGTGCCGACTGGGCCCTGGAAGAGGTCCGGCGCCGGACCGACTTCAGCGCCGACCCCGAGGCCCGCACCGTCGGCGCCGCCCTGCGCCTGAGCGCCGAGGCGGGCGAACTGCTCTCCATCTGGCGGCAGTCGCCGCTCCGCGTGCTGGCCCGTCTGCACCTGGTCGCCGCGGGTGAGCACGTGGATTCGACGGGCCGCCCCCGGCAGGCCGGCGAGACCGTGACCGAGCCGCTGATCGAGGCCCCCCTCCCCGGCCCGGACGAGGTCGCCGCCCGTCTCGACGGCCTCGCGGAGCTGGTCGTCAGGGGCAGCGAGGCCCCGGCGCTGGTCCTCTCCGCCGTGGTCCACGGCGAACTGCTCGCCCTGCGCCCCTTCACCTCCCACAACGGCCTGGTCGCCCGGACCGCCGAGCGGATCGTGCTGGAGGGCAGCGGTCTCGACCCGAAGGGCATCTGCCCGGCCGAGGTCGGCCACGCGGAGCAGGGCCGGGCCGCCTACGCGGCCGCTTTCGAGGGGTATCTGTCCGGCACCCCGGACGGCGTCGGCGCCTGGATCGCGCACTGCGGGCGCGCCCTGGAACTCGGCGTCCGCGAGTCGACGGCGGTCTGTGAGGCGCTCCAGCGCGGCGCGGCCTGAAAGGCCCCGGACATGGGTTGCGGCGGTACCGAGAATCAGTACCGCCGCTGGCACGTCCACCCAGTTACCAAGCGTCCTCGATATGTGCCCATCAGGCGGGGTGCTTTGCCCTTCGCCTGGTGCGGCTGGCCCGTAATCGACGGGTCGACGTCGCGTGGGTGCCAGGTTTTTGTGCGTCAGGTCCGTGGGGCCATGATGCTCAACAGGTGATCCTCTCGGATGTCCCAGGTCTCGCGGGCCTGATTCCTTTCTACTCCTGTCCGCCGGTAAGCGAAAGTGCTGGCTCCGCTTCCTTGCGCTCTTTCCGGATCGCCCGGAAGCGGGACAAGCGGTCAGCGTTCGGCGAGGACCGCCGCGGCAGCCGCCCGGTGGCGCCGCCGGGAGGCGTACCAGACGAGCCCGGCCGTGGCCGCCGCCGCACCCACGGCCGCCGCCGCCATCAGCGTCGGCCGGGGCGGCATCCGGAACTCCGGCAGCCGCTGCTTGAGCCGCACCGGCCGGTTGAACACCAGCACCGGCCACTCCCGGGCGACCGCCTCGCGGCGCAGCGTCCGGTCCGGGTTGACCGCGTACGGATGCCCGACCGCCTCCAGCATGGGAAGGTCGGTCGCCGAGTCGCTGTAGGCGTAGCAGCGGGAGAGGTCGTACCCCTCCGACTTCGCCAGCTCGCGGACCGCCTCGGCCTTCGTCGGCCCGTAGGCGTAGTACTCCACCTCGCCGGTGAAGCAGCCGTCCTCGCCGACCACCATCCGGGTGGCGACGACCCGGTCCGCCCCGAGCATCTCCCCGATCGGCTCGACCACCTCGGCGCCGGAGGTGGACACGATCACGACGTCGCGGCCGGCGGCGTGGTGCTCCTCGATGAGGGAGGCCGCCTCGTCGTAGATGATCGGGTCGATCAGGTCGTGCAGGGTCTCGGCGACGAGTTCCCTGACCTGGGCCACGTTCCAGCCTTTGCAGAGCGCGGAAAGATATTCGCGCATCCGCTCCATCTGGTCGTGGTCGGCCCCGCCGACGAGGAACACGAACTGGATGTAGGCCGTCCGCAGGGCGGCGCGGCGGCTGATCAGTCCGCCCCGGTAGAAGGACTTGCTGAAGGTCAGCGTCGAGGACTTCGCAATGACCGTCTTGTCCAGGTCAAAGAAGGCGGCTGTGCGCGGCAAGGAGTGGTTTTCCACAACGCTGAGCATAGGTGCCCGCCATTCGGCGTACGCTGGGGCGCGTGGGTTTGCCTGAGGAGGCTCTCGGGTACACCATGGAAGTCACGGATCGTTCGCGACCGTGCATACCCGGCCCGGCTCCTCCCCCCCCGAGTCGGCCGGAAAGACGACCCCCGCTCTCCCCCCCGGCGGGGGTCGTCGCATGTCCGGAGCCGTTTTCCTCCGTTGAGCCATCGCTCGCTCCCTTTCTCTCGCGCCGCCGTGCACCACCCGCCCGCAGCCCGGCGATCCCCTGACTTGTGACTCAGAGTAGTCGCGGGGCTGCGTTCCGGGGAGTCCCCGGACGGGTGGTCGAGATATTCACAGGCGGTGGATTGTCCACAGTTTTTCGGTGGTCTCCGCACGATTTCTCCGGCGGCCCCACCGTGATTCCCGTCGCGAAGTTCGCGGCCACGGGAATCACGAGAGGGGTGCGCGATGCAGGAGCCGACGGCTTCCCGCACGGGCGGGGCGGAACACGGGGGGACCCGGCACGGCGGGGAAGGGGTGCGCGGCCCGGGGCCGCTGATCCTCACCGAGGACGTCGCCCTCCTCGACGACCTGCTGCGGCTGTGCGCCGCGGCCGGCGTCGAGCCGGAGGTGCACCACCGGGTGCCCGAGCGGCGGACGAGCTGGACCGATCCCCCGCTCGTCCTGGTCGGGGAGGACGTGGCCGCCCGCTGCCGGGGCGCCGCCCGCCGGCCCGGGGTCGTCCTCGTCGGACGGGCGCAGGACGACCCGGCGGCGTGGCGGCTCGCCGTCGAGATCGGCGCGGACAGCGTGCTGCGGCTGCCCGACGCCGAGTCCCTGCTCGTCGACCGGCTCGCCGACGCCGCCGAGGGCGCGGGCAGGACGGCGCTGACCGTGGGGATCGTCGGCGGGCGGGGCGGCGCGGGAGCCTCCACCCTCGCCTGCGGACTCGCCCTCGCCGCCGCCCGCACCGGCCGCCGGACCCTGCTCGTCGACGCCGACCCGCTCGGCGGAGGGCTCGACGTGCTCCTCGGCGCCGAGCGGGAGAAGGGCCACCGGTGGGGCGACTTCGCCGCGTCGAGGGGCCGGCTGGCCGGCGGCGCCCTGGAGGAGTCCCTGCCCGCCGCCCACGGGGTGCGGGTACTCAGCTGGGGCCGGGAGCCCACCGGCGCCGTGCCGCCCGGCGCCGTCCGGTCCGTGCTCGCCGCGGCCCGCCGCCGGGGCGGGGTCGTCGTGGTCGACCTGCCGCGCTCCGTCGACGGGGCCGGGGCCGAGGTCCTGGCCCAGCTCGACCTCGGCCTCCTCGTCGTCCCCGGCGAACTGCGGGCGGTCGCCGCCGCCCACCGGATCACCACCGCCCTCGCCACGGCCGTGCGCGACCTGCGGGCCGTGGTCCGCGGGCCGTACGCGGCGGGCCTCGACGAGTGCCGGGTCGCGGACGCGCTGCGCCTCCCGCTCGCCGGCGAGATGCCCTACGACCCCGGCATCGCCGCCGACCAGGACGAGGGCGCACCGCCGGGCGCCGACCGCAAGGGCCCGCTCGGCCGCTTCTGCGCCGCCTTCTGGGAGTGCGCGCTGCCCACCGGGGGTGCGGCGTGACGGGGACGGTGGCGCCGCCCCGCGCCGACGGGGCGGCGGGGGCGGGCGGGGCCGGACTGCTCGACGCCGTGCGGCAGCGGCTCGCGGCGAGCGGCGCCGAGCCGACCCCGGCCCGGGTGGCGGCCGCCCTGCGCGCCCAGGGACGGCTCCTCGGCGACGCCGAGGTGCTGGGTGCCGCTGAGGAGCTGCGCTGCGAGCTGACCGGCGCCGGGCCGCTGGAGCCCCTGCTGGCCGACCCCGACGTCACCGACGTGCTGGTCTCGGCGCCCGACCGGGTGTGGGTCGACCGGGGCGCCGGTCTGGAGCGGGCGCCCGTCGTCTTCCCCGACGCCGCCGCCGTCCGGCGGCTCGCCCAGCGGCTCGCGGCCGTGGCCGGGCGCCGCCTCGACGACGCCCGCCCCTGGGTGGACGCCCGGCTCCCCGACGGCACCCGCATGCACGCCGTGCTGCCGCCGGTCGCCGTCGGCTCCACCTGCCTCTCGCTGCGGGTGGTGCGCCCCCGCGCCTTCACCCTGGAGGAGCTGACCGCTGCCGGGACGGTGCCGCCGGGCGGCGACCGGATCCTCCGCGCGCTCCTCGACGCCCGGGTGTCGTACCTGGTCAGCGGGGGCACCGGCACGGGCAAGACGACGCTCCTCGCGGCCCTGCTCGGCCTGGTCGGCGCGCGGGAGCGGATCGTCCTCGCCGAGGACTCGGCGGAACTGCGGCCGGACCACCCCCACGTGGTGCGGCTGGAGGCCCGTCCGCCGAACCAGGAGGGCGCCGGGCTCGTCACCCTCAGGGACCTGGTCCGCCAGGCCCTGCGGATGCGGCCCGACCGCCTGGTGGTCGGCGAGGTCCGCGGCGGCGAGGCCGTCGACCTCCTGGCGGCCCTCAACACCGGCCACGAAGGCGGATCGGGCACGCTCCACGCCAACACGGCCGCCGACGTCCCCGCCCGCCTCGAAGCCCTCGGCACGGCCGCCGGTCTCGACAGGGCCGCCCTCCACAGCCAGCTGGGCGCCGGCCTGTCCGCCGTCCTCCACCTCGTGCGGGACCCCGACGGGCGCCGCCGGATCGCCGAGGTCCACGTCCTGGAGCGGGACCGGGACGGCCTGGTGCGGACCGTCCCCGCGCTCCGCTGGGCCCCCGACGGCTTCGCGCACGACCGGGGCTGGCCCCGGCTCCGCTCGCTCCTCGGCGGTGCCCCGTGACGGCCGCCCGCCTCCTGGCGGAGCTCTGCCTCTGCGCGGGCGCCCTGCTCGCCCTCCGGCAGGCGGCCGGCCGGCGCCGGGCGGTCCGGCGGACCCGGTCCCTGCTCCTCGGCCCGGCGGCGCCCCCGGACGGAGCCGCCGGCCGGGACGCCCTGGCGCGGTGGTGGGCGGCGGCCAGGGCACGGCCCGAGTGGCTGTGCCTGCCCGCGGCCGGGCTGGTCGCCCTCCTGGGGGAATCGCCGCTGCCGCTGGCCGCCGGCGCCGCCGCCGTGCCGCTCGTACGGCGCGGGCTGCGGGCGCGGGCCCGGCGGGAGGAGCGGGAGGCGCTGTCCGGCAAGGTGGCGGCCTTGTGCGGGGCCGCCGCCGGGGAGCTGAGGGCCGGCTGGCAGCCCGGCCGCGCCCTCGCCTACGCGGCCCGCCACACCGGCGCCCTCGGCCCCGAGGAGCCGCGGGTGCTCGCCGCGGCCGGCTTCGGCGGCGACGTCCCGGAGGCGCTGCGGACGGCGGCCCGCCGGGAGGGCGCCGAAGGACTCGCCGGGCTCGCGGCCTGCTGGCAGGTGGCCGTGGACGGCGGCGCGGGACTGACCGCGGGCCTCGACCGGCTGGAGGCGGCCCTGCGCGAGCAGCACGAGCGGCGCGAGGCGCTGCGGGCCGAACTGGCCGGGGCCTGGGCGACGGTGGCCGTCCTCGCGGCCCTCCCGGTGGCCGGGATCGGGCTGGGCGCGGCCCTGGGAGCCGAGCCGCTGCGGGTGCTGCTGCACACCCCCGCCGGAGGGGCGTGCCTGCTGCTCGGCGGCGCCCTGGAGGCGGCCGGCCTGTGGTGGGCCGCGCGGATCGTACGGAACGGGGGCGGCGGTGCGGAGTGAGCTGACGCGGACGGCCGCGGGGCTGGTCCTGGCCTGCTGGCCGCTCGGCAGGGCTTGGCTCCTCCTGGTGCGGACCCGCCGGGACCGGGCCGTCCGGCGGCGGCTCGGCGCCCTGTTCGGGACCGGCGCGGGACCGGCGCCCCGGAGGACCGGCGCCGTCCGGCGGGCGCGGGGCGACGGGAAGCCGCGTCGGGGACCGCACCGGGTCGTGGCGCGCGGGGCGGCGGTGCTGCGGGACCTGCCGGTACCGGTCCGGGTCTCCGTCGTCGCGGGAGTGCTGTGCGCGGGGGTGTTCCTCGGGCCGGTGGCGGTGCTGCCGGCGGGCGCGGCCGGGGCGTTCGGCGCCCGGTGGTGGCTGCGGCGGGCCGAGGCCGACCGGGCGTCCGCCGAGGACCGGCGGGCGGCGGCCCGGCTCCCGCTGGCCGCCGACCTCCTGGCGGCCTGCGCCTCGGCCGGGGCCGGGCCGGGCGAGGCGGCGGAGGCCGTGGGTCGGTCGCTGGGCGGCCCCCTCGGCGAGCGGCTGCTCCGCACGGCCGCCGAGCTGCGGCTCGGCGGAGAACCGGCCGAGGTGTGGGGGAGGTTCGGCGCGATACCGGGCGCCGAGGGTCTTGCCCGCTGCATGGAGCGGGCCGGTGCCTCCGGGGCGCCCGCCGCCGAGGCGATCGCCCGGCACGCGGCCGCGCTGCGGGCCGCAGCCGCCCGCACCGCCACCGCCCGGGCCCGCCGCGCCCAGGTGCTGATCAGCGCCCCCGTGGGGCTGTGCTTCCTGCCCGCGTTCCTCGCGGTCGGGGTGGCCCCGGTGGTCATCGGCCTGGCGTCGGGCCTGCTCGGCCCCTGAGGCCGGGGCACGGGCGTGAGCACGCACGCGGACACACGACCGCGGACACACGACCGCGGACACACGGACGCGGACACGCACACGAAAACGGACGACTGAGCGAAGGGAAAAGGAAGATGGGAAAGAAGACGGGAAAGACGTACGCACGGGCGCGGAAGGCGCTGGGCGAGTTCTGGGCGACCCGGAGGAGCGGGCTGCGGACCGACCGGGGGATGAGCACCGTCGAGTACGCGATGGGGCTGCTCACGGCGGCCGGCGTCGCCGCCCTGTTCTACAAGGTCATGACGAGCGGGCCCGTCTCGGGAGCCCTGGAGGCACTGGTCGGGAAGGCCCTCGATGCGCCGTTCTGAGCGGGCGCGGGGTCCGGGCTCCGACCGGGGCTCGGTGACCGTGGAGGCGGCGGTCGTGCTGCCGGTGCTCGCGCTCTTCGCGATGGCGCTGCTGTGGGCGCTGGCCGCGTCCGCCGCGCAGATCAGGTGCGTGGACGCGGCCAGGGCCGGGGCGCGGGCCGCCGCCCGGGCGGAGTCCCCGGGCGCCGTGACCGCCGTCGCCCGGGCCGCCGCGCCCGAGGGCGCCCGGGTGACGGTGACCCGGCAGGGCGAGCTGTGGCGGGTGACCGTGGAGGCCGCGGCCCCGGGCCCCGCCGACCTGGGCGTGACCCTGCGGGCCGGGGCGGCGGCGCTCGCCGAGGACACGGTCGGGGCCGCGGTCGGGGTCGGGAGCGGAACTGGGGTCGGAACCGGCGTCGGGGGCGTGGGCGCGATCGCGGTCGGCCCCGGCCCCGGGGCCGGCACCGAAGCCGGGGCCGCGAACAGGATCGCGGACGGATCTGCTGCCGGGATCGCCGGGATCGCAGAGATCGCCGGGATCGGGGGCGCCGGGAGCGTCGGTAGGTCGGGGAAGGAGGTGGAGCGTCGTGAGGCGGGGGCGGGGTGACCGGGGCGCGGCGACCGTGTGGACGGCGGTGGCGGCCTGCGCGCTGTGTGTGGTCTTCGGGTGCGTGCTGGCGCTCGGGCAGGCGGTGGCCGCCCGGCACCGGGCGGGCGGCGCGGCCGACCTCGCGGCCCTCGCCGCCGCCGACCGGGCTCTGTGGGGCGAGGCGGAGGCGTGTGCGGCGGCCTCGCGGGTGGCCGCGGCCCAGGGCGCCGAGCTGGCCCTGTGCCGGGTGACCGGCGCGGAGGCCGAGGTGACGGCACGGGTGGTCCGAGGGGTGTTCGCCCCGGCGGTCAGGTCCCGCGCGGGCCCCGGCCGGGGCCCCCTCACCCTGCCTCTTCCTGCCCCTCCCGCTCTTCCTGCCCCTCCTGCCCCTCCTGCCCCTCCCGCTCTTCCCGCTCGTTCGGGTGGGGGGCCTCCCGGAGGAGTTCCGTGAGGAGGCGGACGGCTCCGCGCTTGTGGAGGGGGTCGTTGCCGTTGCCGCACTTGGGGGACTGGATGCAGGAGGGGCAGCCCGCCTCGCACTCGCAGGAGGCGATCGCCTCCCGGGTGGCGGTGAGCCAGGCGCGGGCGGTGTGGAAGGCGCGCTCGGCGAACCCCGCGCCGCCCGGGTGGCCGTCGTACACGAAGACGGTCGGCAGCAGGGTGTCCGGGTGGAGCGGGACGGAGACGCCGCCGATGTCCCAGCGGTCGCAGGTCGCGAAGAGCGGCAGCATGCCGATGGAGGCGTGCTCGGCGGCGTGCAGGGCGCCGCCGAGGATCTCCGGCGTGATCCGGGCGGCGTCGAGCTGGTCCTCGGTGACCGTCCACCAGACGGCCCGGGTGCGCAGGGTGCGGGGCGGCAGGTCGAGCTTGGTCTCGCCCAGCACCTCGCCCGTGATCAGTCGGCGGCGCAGGAAGGAGACGACCTGGTTGGTGACCTCGACGGAGCCGTAGCAGAGGCGGCCGGAGCCCCACGGGATCTCGGTGTCGGTCTCCAGGACGGCGATGGAGGTGGTGTCGCGGGCGGTGGTCGAGTAGGGCGGCACGGCCTCCTCGACGAGGGCGACGGAGTCCTCCAGGTCCAGTTTCCGCACCAGGTAGGTGCGGCCCTGGTGGAGGTGGACGGCGCCTTCGTGGACGGAGGTGTGGGAGGCGGCCTCGTCGACCGTGCCCAGGAGCCGGCCGGTGCCCTCCTCCACGATCCGGACGGGGCTGCCGCCGCCGCCCCGGATGTCGGCGAGGTCGGCGGCCCGCTCGCGCCGGGTCCAGTACCAGCCGCCGGTGCGGCGGCGCAGCAGGCCGGCCGCCTCCAGCTGGGGCATGAGGCCGGGCGCGGCCGGGCCGAAGAGCGCGAGGTCGGGCTCGGTGAGCGGGAGCTCGGCGGCCGCGGCGCACAGATGGGGGGCGAGGACGTAGGGGTTGTCGGGGTCCAGGACGGTCGACTCGACCGGCTGGTCGAAGATCGCCTCGGGGTGGTGGACGAGGAAGGTGTCCAGCGGGTCGTCGCGGGCGACCAGGACGGCGAGGGCGCCCTCGCCGGAGCGGCCCGCCCGGCCGGCCTGCTGCCACAGCGAGGCCCGGGTGCCGGGGTAGCCGGCGATGAGGACGGCGTCGAGGCCGGAGACGTCCACGCCCAGTTCCAAGGCGGTGGTGGCGGCGAGGCCGAGGAGTTCCCCGGAGTGCAGGGCCCGCTCCAGGGCGCGCCGCTCCTCGGGCAGGTAGCCGCCCCGGTAGGCGGCGACCCGCCGGGCGAGGTCCCGGTCGGTCTCGGCGAGCCGTTCCTGGGCGATCACCGAGATCAGTTCGGCGCCGCGCCGGGAGCGGACGAAGGCGACCGTGCGGACGCCCTGCCGGGTGAGGCCGGTGAGCAGGTCGGCGGTCTCGGCGGTGGCGGTGCGGCGGACCGGGGCGCCGCGCTCGCCGTGGAGTTCGGTGAGGGGCGGCTCCCACAGGGCGAAGACCAGTTCGCCGCGCGGGGAGGCGTCGTCGGAGACCTCGGTGACGGGCAGGCCGGTGAGCCGGCCGGCGGCGCGGGCCGGGTCGGCGGAGGTGGCGGAGGCGAGGAGGAAGACGGGATCGGAGCCGTACCGGGCGCAGACCCGGCGCAGCCGGCGCAGTACCTGGGCGACGTGGGAGCCGAAGACGCCCCGGTAGGTGTGGCACTCGTCGATGACGACGTAGCGCAGCGAGCGCAGGAAGGAGGACCACCGGGCGTGGGAGGGGAGGATGCTCCGGTGCAGCATGTCGGGGTTGGTGAGCACGTAGTTCGCGTACTGCCGGATCCACTCCCGTTCCTCGATCGGGGTGTCGCCGTCGTGGACGGCGGGCCGGATCCGGTTGCCGAGCGGGGCGGCGAGCTCCCGCACGGCGCGCCGCTGGTCGGCGGCGAGGGCCTTGGTGGGGGAGAGGTAGAGGGCGGTCGTCCCGCGGCCGTTCGCGGCCTCCGCGCCGTCGAGCAGGGTGGAGAGGACGGGGGCGAGGTAGGCGAGCGACTTGCCCGAGGCGGTGCCTGTGGCGATCACCACGGACTCGCCGTCGAGGGCGTGCTCGGCGGCCTCGGCCTGATGCGCCCAGGGGTGCTCGATCCCGGCGGCCTGGACGGCGGCGATCACCTCGGGACGGATGCGGTCCGGCCAGACGGCATGACGGCCCTCCCGGGCGGGCATGTGCTCCATATGAGTGATGCGCGCGGCCCGGCTCTCGCCCGAGGAGAGCCGTTCGAGGACCTGCCGCGGAGAGGGGCGGCTTCCCCTGTCTCCGGCGGGTCGAGCGGTGCGTTGATTCTTGGCCATCGGCACCGAGTGTGTCACCGGCGTGACGGACAATGCTTCCAAGGCGTCGTGCATGGCTGCTGGTAAGTGATTGAATGCCATCGCGGCTGGCGATTCGTTCTCCGACTCCGTCCGGGAGATCCGAGGGGGCGAACGCCCGATAGCAAGGTGCTGGAGGATCCGTGGACCTGTCCCTGTCGACTCGCACTGTGCCCGGAGCTGGCGGCGACCGTACGGTCGTCGAGGTCGGTGGCGAGATTGATGTTTATACCGCGCCCAAGCTGCGCGAGCAGTTGGTCGAGTTGGTGAACGACGGCAGTTACCACCTGGTCGTCGACATGGAGGGCGTGGACTTCCTCGACTCCACCGGCCTCGGTGTGCTCGTGGGTGGCCTCAAGCGCGTCCGTGCGCACGAGGGTTCGCTGCGCCTGGTCTGCAACCAGGAGCGCATTCTGAAGATCTTCCGGATCACGGGCCTCACCAAGGTCTTCCCGATCCACACGTCGGTCGACGAGGCCGTCAACGCGGTCGACTGACCGGGGGATCCCATGGCCACCGTTGAACTCCGCTTCAGCGCCCAGCCCGAGCACGTCCGCACGGCCCGCCTGGTGGCGGCCGCGGTCGCCCGCCGGGCCGGGGTGGACGAGGCGGTTCTCGACGAGGTGCGCCTCGCCGTCGGCGAGGCGTGTTCCCGCGCGGTCGGGCTGCACCGCGGCAACGGCGTCGTCACGCCCATCCGGGTCGTGCTGACCGAGGGGGAGAAGACGTTCTCCATCGAGGTCGGCGACGAGGTGCCCGGTGCGGGCGCGGAGGTCGGCGGCGGGGTTCCCGGCGCGCGCGCCGAGGCACCGGCCGGGGATCCCGACGACGTCGACGGCGAGGACGAGATGGGCCTCGCGGTGATCCGCGGGCTCGTCGACGACGTCGAGGTGACCGTCGGCGAGGACGGCGGCACCATCCGGATGAGCTGGCCCATCGCATCCGTGGAGGCGGACGCGGACATCCTGTCCTGATCCCGCGCCCCGGAACGTACGGAAAGAGGCCCCGCCCCCGTGGCGGGGCCTCTTTCCGTGTGCCCGCCCCCGGCAGTACCTCATCGCAGCCCCCGTAGCCCGGCCGCTCCCCCCAGTCGGTCCCTCTCCGTGCCACCGGTCCCCGGGAGGGGCAATCGATGGATTCCTCCGGAGCGGCGTCTCAGGGAGGCGTTTCGCCCCGTTTCGCATCCCTATGATCCGCTTCTATGCACCCGGAAACGGAACTGGCCCAGGAGGCCCCCGCCGCCCTCGCCGCGGCGGTGCTCACCAGCGGGAACCGGACGATCGTCTTCGTCGTCGCCGGTGTCGCCCTCGCCGCCCTGGTCACCGCCCGGCTCTTCGGCCGCCAGGTGCTCAGGGCGGCCGAGGGCACCCCGACGATGCGGAGGATCGCCGCGGCGGTGCAGGAGGGCGCCAACGCCTACCTCGCCCGCCAGCTGCGCACCATCGGCCCGTTCGCCGTCGTCGTCTTCCTGCTGCTCCTGGCGCTGCCCGCCGACTCCTGGTCGCAGCGGGCCGGACGCTCGCTGTTCTTCCTGGTCGGGGCGTTGTTCTCGGCGGTCACCGGCTACGTCGGCATGCGGCTCGCGGTCCGGGCCAACGTCCGGGTCGCCGCCGCCGCCCGGGAGGCGGCCCCGGCCCCCGGCGAGCCGGGCCTGGAGCCCGCGGAGGCCGCCCGCCGGGCTATGCGGATCGCCTTCCGCACCGGCGGCGTCGTCGGCATGTCCACGGTCGGCCTCGGACTGCTCGGCGCCGCCTGCGTCGTCCTCGTCTACGCCGCCGACGCGCCCAAGGTCCTGGAGGGCTTCGGCCTCGGCGCCGCCCTCATCGCCATGTTCATGAGGGTCGGCGGCGGCATCTTCACCAAGGCCGCCGACGTCGGCGCCGACCTCGTCGGCAAGGTCGAGCAGGGCATCCCCGAGGACGACCCGCGCAACGCCGCCACCATCGCCGACAACGTGGGCGACAACGTCGGCGACTGCGCGGGCATGGCCGCCGACCTCTTCGAGTCGTACGCCGTCACCCTGGTCGCCGCCCTCATCCTCGGCAAGGCCGCCTTCGGCGACCACGGCCTGGTCTTCCCGCTGATCGTGCCCGCGATCGGGGTCCTCACCGCCGTCGTCGGCATCCTCGCCGTCGCGCCCCGGCGCTCCGACCGGGGCGGGATGCGCGCCGTCGACCGCGGCTTCTTCGTCTCCGCGGCCGTCTCCCTCGTCCTGGTCGCCGTCGCCGCCTTCGTCTACCTGCCCTCGTCGTACGCCGGGCTGGCCGGGGTCACCGAGCCGGGGCTGACCGCGCACGACGGCGACCCCCGGGTCCTCGCGCTGGTCGCGGTCGCCCTCGGGATCGTGCTCGCCGCGCTCATCCAGCGGCTCACCGGCTACTTCACCGAGACCGACCGCCGGCCCGTCCAGGACATCGGTCGTTCCGCGCTCACCGGACCCGCCACCGTCGTCCTCGCGGGCGTCGCCATCGGCCTGGAGTCCGCCGTGTACGCCGCGCTGCTCATCGCCCTCGCCGTCTACGGGGCGTTCCTGCTCGGCGGCGCCTCCGTGATGCTGGCGCTGTTCGCGGTCGCGCTCGCCGGGACCGGGCTGCTCACCACGGTCGGCGTGATCGTCGCCATGGACACCTTCGGCCCGGTCGCCGACAACGCGCAGGGCATCGCCGAGATGTCCGGGGAGGTCAGGGGCGCCGGGGCGCAGGTCCTCACCGAGCTGGACGCCGTGGGCAACACCACCAAGGCGATCACCAAGGGCATCGCGATCGCGACCGCCGTCCTCGCCGCCGCCGCGCTCTTCGGCTCCTACCGCGACGCCATCGCCGGCGCGGTCGCCGAGGTCGGCGCGAGGACCGGCGAGCTCAGCCTCTCCATGGACATCTCCCAGCCCAACAACCTCGTCGGGCTGATCCTCGGCGCGGCCGTCGTCTTCCTCTTCTCCGGACTGGCCGTCAACGCGGTGTCCCGGTCGGCCGGTTCGGTGGTGTACGAGGTGCGGCGGCAGTTCCGCGAACACCCCGGGATCATGGACGGCAGCGAGACCCCCGAGTACGGGCGGGTCGTGGACATCTGCACCAGGGACGCGCTGCGCGAGCTCGCCACGCCCGGGCTGCTCGCCGTCACCGCGCCCGTCGCGGTCGGCTTCGCGCTGGGGGTCGGGCCGCTGGGGGCGTACCTCGCCGGGGCGATCGGCACCGGTGCGCTGATGGCGGTCTTCCTGGCGAACTCCGGTGGCGCCTGGGACAACGCGAAGAAGCTGGTCGAGGACGGCGCGCACGGCGGCAAGGGCAGTGCGGCGCACGAGGCGACGGTGATCGGCGACACGGTCGGCGACCCGTTCAAGGACACGGCGGGGCCGGCGATCAACCCGCTGCTGAAGGTGATGAACCTGGTGGCGCTGCTGATCGCCCCGACGGTGGTCCGCTTCGGCTACGGAGCGGACGCCGACGCGTGGGCGCGGGCCGGGATCGCGGCCCTGGCGCTGCTCGTGGTGGTCGTCGCGGTGTACGTCTCCAAGCGGCGCAGGGTGGCCGTCTCCTGACGTGTCGTCCGTCTCATTTCCGGGGTGCGCGAACCGTCCGCAGGCCGGTCACCGCTTGGGTCAAACGGATTCAACACGGGAGGAATCCATCGTACGAAAGGTGGAAGTCGTCCGCGCGGCGTGTATGTTCCGGGGCCGGGAGTCTTGGAAGGGACCGATCCGGTGAACAAGAAGCTTGCGGCGGCGCTGTCCGGCAGTGCGGTACTGATGCTCGTGCTGTCCGGTTGCAGCGAGGACGAGGGCGACAAGGTCAACGACTGGGCCAAGTCGTTCTGCGACCAGGCGAAGCCGCAGATCCAGAAGCGGGCCGACGCCCACCAGATCATCATCTCGACCGCGGCGGACAGCCGTCCGGCGGAGATCCAGGCCGCCGACTCCAAGGCGTTCAAGGACATCGCGGACGCCGACCGGGCGCTGGCCAAGGCCGTCGAGACGGCGGGCGTCCCGCCGATCGAGAACGGCGAGAAGGTCCAGAAGGACGTCATCGCCGAGCTCAACGCGACCGCCGTCGCCTACGACGGGCTGAAGAAGCAGGTCGACGCGCTCGACCCGACGAACCAGCAGAAGTTCGCCGAGGGTCTGAAGACCGTCGCGGACGGCCTCACCAAGATCGAGAAGATGGACCAGAACGCGCTGGCCAACCTGGAGAACGGCGAGCTGGGCCAGGCCATGGCCAAGCAGCCGGGCTGCCAGAAGCCGACGCCGGCGATGCCGAAGACGCCGTCCGGATCCGCGTCCCCGAAGGCGGGCGCCACGCCCACCACCTCCGCCTCGCCGAAGGCCAAGGCGTCCGCCTCGTCGGAGTCGTGACCCCGACCCGCCCCGGGGCCACCACCCCGGCCCGATCCGGAGTCGTGGCTCTGGCCTGACCCGGGCCCGGCGCGAAGAAGCTCGGTACGCGCGACGTGTGTGTGCCGAGCCCCTTCGCGCCGGGCCCGGGCCCTCGGACTGTCGGTGGGCCGGTTGTCGGCGGCGGCCGTCACAATGGAGTGCGTGAGTACGACCAGCCTGACCACCAGCCTTCCGGTGCCCGCGCACGCCGCCCTCCTGCGCGAGGCCCTGCTCGCCGCGGACTTCACCGCCGACGGCCTGCTCGACCTGCTCGGCGCCCCCGCCTACGCGGCGCTCGCCCGCAGCGAGACCGTGCCCGCCCTGCGCGCCACCCGCGGCGACTCCCCGCTGGAGACCCTCGTCCGGCTCTTCCTGCTCCAGGAGGCCGTCGAGCCCGCCCGGGCCGCCGCCGCCCTCCCGCTGGACGAGGCGCTGGCCGACGGCTGGGCGGTCCGGGAGGACGACGCCGTACGGGCGACGGTCGACGTGCGGCCGTACGGCGGTCCGGACGGCGAGGACTGGTTCATCGTCTCCGACCTGGGCTGCGCGGTCGGCGGGGCCGGCGGCATCGGGAGGAAGGACGAGGGGGTCGTCCTCGGCGTCGGCGGCGCCTCCACCACCCTCGCCGGGATCACGGTCCGCACCCCGGTCGCCGCCGCGCTCGACCTCGGCACCGGCTCCGGCATCCAGGCCCTGCACGCGGCCCGGCACGCCACCCTGGTCACCGCCACCGACCTCAACCCGCGGGCGCTGGACTTCACCCGGCTGACGCTCGCCCTCTCCGGGGCCCGGGAGGCCGAGCTGCTGGAGGGCTCGCTGTACGACCCGGTCGACGGCGACACGTACGACCTGATCGTGTCGAACCCGCCGTTCGTGATCTCCCCCGGCGCCGGCCTCACCTACCGGGACGGCGGGATGAGCGGCGACGACCTGTGCCGCACCCTCGTCCGGCAGGCCGGCGAGCGGCTGAACGACGGCGGGTACGCCCAGTTCCTCGCCAACTGGCAGCACGTCGAGGGCGAGGACTGGCAGGACCGGCTGCGCTCCTGGGTGCCGCGGGGCTGCGACGCCTGGATCGTCCAGCGCGAGGTGCAGGACGTCACCCAGTACGCCGAGTTGTGGCTGCGCGACAGCGGCGACCACCGCGGCGACCCCGAGGCGTACCGCGCGGCGTACGACCGCTGGCTGGACTCCTTCGAGGAGAGCGGCACCCGGGCGATCGGCTTCGGCTGGATCACCCTGCGGCGCGACCCCACGGTGGCCGCCGGGACGGCCGAGCCGTCGATCGTCGTCGAGGAGTGGCCGCACCCCGTGGAGCAGCCGCTCGGCCCGTACGTCCGCGCCCACTTCGAGCGCCAGGACTACCTGCGCACCCACGACGACGCCGCCCTCCTGGAGGACAGCTTCACCCTCGCCCCCGAGGTGGTCCAGGAGCAGGTCGGGCTGCCCGGTGCCGAGGACCCCGAGCACGTCGTCCTGCGGCAGAACCGGGGCATGCGCCGCGCCACCCGGGTCGACCACGTGGGCGCCGGCTTCGCGGGCGTCTGCGACGGCACGCTCAGCGCCGGCCGGATCCTCGACGCGATCGCCCAGCTGATGGGCGAGGACCCGGTGCTGCTGCGGGACCGCACCCCGCAGTCGATCCGGCTCCTCGTCGAGGAGGGCTTCCTCGTCCCGGAGTCCCTGCTTCCGGCGGAGGGGGAGGAGTGAGGAGGGGGACGGAGTAGTGGGGCGGTACCGGCCATCTTCGTGAAACCGCGCGCCCCGGCCCGCGTCGTTCACCCGGAATTCGCGTCCTTGACGCCGTGAGGTGTCAGCCTCCCTTCCAGGACGCCCCGGCTCCCTTCCGGGACGCCTCCGGGGGAGACACACCGCGCGGACACGGCGCGGACACGGGAAGCGGGTACGGGCATGGAGAGCGGGCCGGCGATCTTCGCGGGGACGGCGTTCGCGCTGTTCGGGGGCGCGCTGCTGCTGTGGACCACGGTCCGCGTCCGGCAGGGCGAGCCCGTCGCGCTCGGCGCCGCCCCCCGCGCCGCCGCCGTCCTCGCGGGCCTCGCCGGGGCGCTCTCGCTCGCCCTCGGCGTCTGGTGCTTCGGCCGCCTCTGAGCCGCCGCCCGCGCGCCGCGCTGAGACGCGCTCCACACCCGGCCGCCCCGCCGGTCCGGCAGTCCGGGCGGCAGGAAGGGCAGGAGTCGGGTTACCGTTCGAGTGGCCGTTGCGGGCTTTCGCCGTTTGACACGGGGGCGGGTTGTACCGTCACACTCCGCAGCGACGGGAGCGTCACCGTCCGTGGCGCTGTCGTGCGCGCCCAGCGTCGTACCGGCGCTGAGGTGGCGCTGCCAGCGCCGTACAGGCCAGGCCCTGGCCCGCACGGGCCCGTACGGGCCTGGAGAGTGTCGACCGGAGAGAAGAGCGAAGTTGTCCCCGACCAGCGAGACCGCACACGGCGGCCGCCGACTCGTCATCGTCGAGTCGCCTGCCAAGGCGAAGACGATCAAGGGCTACCTCGGCCCCGGCTACGTCGTCGAGGCGAGCGTCGGGCACATCCGTGACCTCCCCAGCGGCGCCGCCGAGGTGCCGGAGAAGTACACCGGCGAGGTGCGCCGCCTCGGCGTCGACGTCGAGCACGACTTCCAGCCCATCTACGTCGTCAACGCGGACAAGCGGGCGCAGGTCAAGAAGCTCAAGGACCTGCTGGCCGAGTCCGACGAGCTCTTCCTCGCCACCGATGAGGACCGCGAGGGCGAGGCCATCGCGTGGCACCTCCAGGAAGTCCTCAAGCCCAAGGTCCCCGTCCACCGGATGGTCTTCCACGAGATCACCAAGGACGCCATCCAGGCCGCCGTCGCCAACCCGCGCGAGCTGAACAAGCGGATGGTCGACGCCCAGGAGACCCGCCGCATCCTCGACCGCCTCTACGGCTACGAGGTCTCGCCGGTCCTGTGGAAGAAGGTCATGCGCGGCCTCTCCGCCGGCCGCGTGCAGTCCGTCGCCACCCGGCTCGTCGTCGAGCGCGAGCGCGAGCGCATCGCCTTCCGCTCCGCCGAGTACTGGGACCTCACCGGCACCTTCTCCACCGGCCGCGCCGGCGACCCGAGCGACCCCTCCTCCCTCACCGCCCGCCTCGCCGCGGTCGACGGCAAGCGCGTCGCGCAGGGCCGCGACTTCGGCGCCGACGGCCGGCTGAAGAGCGAGGCCGTGCTCCACCTCGACGAGGCGAACGCCCGCGCGCTCGCGGCCTCCCTCGCCGACACCCGCTTCGCCGTCCGCTCGGTCGAGTCGAAGCCGTACCGCCGCTCCCCGTACGCCCCCTTCCGCACCACCACCCTCCAGCAGGAGGCCAGCCGCAAGCTCGGCTTCGGCGCGAAGGCGACCATGCAGGTGGCGCAGAAGCTGTACGAGAACGGCTTCATCACCTACATGCGTACGGACTCCACCGTGCTCTCCGACACCGCCGTGGCCGCCGCGCGCGCCCAGGTGACGCAGCTGTACGGCGCCGACTACCTGCCGGAGAAGCCGCGCGTCTACGCGGGCAAGGTCAAGAACGCCCAGGAGGCGCACGAGGCGATCCGGCCTTCGGGTGATCGTTTCCGCACCCCGGCGGAGACCGGTCTGACCGGCGACCAGTTCAAGCTGTACGAGCTCATCTGGAAGCGGACCGTCGCCTCCCAGATGAAGGACGCCACCGGCAACTCGGTCACCGTCAAGATCGGCGGCACCTCCGCCGACGGCCGCGACGCCGAGTTCTCGGCCTCCGGCAAGACCATCACCTTCCACGGCTTCATGAAGGCGTACGTCGAGGGCGCCGACGACCCGAACGCGGAGCTCGACGACCGCGAGCGGCGCCTGCCGCAGGTCGCCGAGGGCGACGCGCTCGCCGCCGAGGAGATCACCGCCGACGGCCACGCCACCAAGCCGCCCGCCCGCTACACCGAGGCCACCCTGGTCAAGGAGCTGGAAGAGCGCGAGATCGGCCGCCCGTCGACGTACGCCTCGATCATCGGCACCATCCTCGACCGCGGCTACGTCTTCAAGAAGGGCACGGCCCTCGTGCCGTCCTTCCTCTCCTTCGCCGTGGTCAACCTGCTGGAGAAGCACTTCGGCCGGCTCGTCGACTACGACTTCACCGCCAGGATGGAGGACGACCTCGACCGCATCGCCCGCGGCGAGGCCCAGTCCGTGCCGTGGCTGAGGCGCTTCTACTTCGGCGAGGGCGAGGGGGCCGCGACCGGCGGCGCCGCCGACGCCGGGAACGGCGACGGCGACCACCTCGGCGGCCTCAAGGAACTCGTCACCGACCTCGGCGCCATCGACGCCCGCGAGATCTCCTCCTTCCCCGTCGGCGACGGCATCGTGCTCCGCGTCGGCCGCTACGGCGCCTACGTCGAGCGCGGCGAGCGGGAGCAGGAGGGCTACCAGAAGGCCGACGTCCCCGAGGACCTCGCGCCCGACGAGCTCACCGTGGAGTACGCCGAGGAGCTGCTCGCCAAGCCGAGCGGCGACTTCGAGCTGGGCACCGACCCGGTCAGCGGCCACCAGATCGTCGCCAAGGCCGGCCGGTACGGCCCGTACGTCACCGAGATCCTCCCCGAGGACACCCCGAAGACCGGCAAGAACGCGGTCAAGCCGCGCACCGCCTCCCTCTTCAAGACGATGTCCCTGGACACCGTCACCCTGGAGGAGGCCCTCCAGCTCATGTCGCTGCCGCGCGTGGTCGGCACCGACGCCGAGGGCGTCGAGATCACCGCGCAGAACGGCCGCTACGGCCCGTACCTCAAGAAGGGCACCGACTCCCGGTCCCTGACCAGCGAGGACCAGCTCTTCAGCATCACGCTGGAGGAGGCCCTCGCGATCTACGCCCAGCCCAAGCAGCGGGGCCGGGCCGCCGCCAAGCCGCCGCTGAAGGAGCTCGGCACCGACCCCGTCAGCGAGAAGCCCGTGGTCGTCAAGGACGGCCGCTTCGGCCCGTACGTGACGGACGGCGAGACCAACGCGACCCTGCGCACCGGCGACAGCGTCGAGACGATCACGCCCGAGCGCGGCTACGAGCTGCTGGCCGAGAAGCGCGCCAAGGCCCCGGCGAAGAAGACCGCCAAGAAGGCCCCGGCGAAGAAGACCGCGGCCAAGAAGACGGCGGCGAAGAAGACGGCCGCGAAGACCACCGCGGCCAAGAAGACGGCCGCCAAGAAGACCACGACGGCGGCCAGGAAGACCACCGCCGCCACCGCTGCCAAGAAGGCCGCGTCGGCGAAGCCGGAGTAGTCCCGGCCGCACGGGGCAGCGGGGAAGGGCAGGGGCGGACGCTCCTGCCCTTCCCACGTTTGTTCGGCTGTGGACCCGGTGGGCAGGGCCGTCCGGATAGGGTGGACGGATGACGCGAGCAGAGCAGCCAGAGCTTCTGGGCGACTCCCAAGCCGCACCCGCCCCCGGCGCCGCCCCCGTCTTCGACGCGGCCCTCGTCGCGGATTCCCGGGAGCGCGCCGTGAAGGCCCTCGTACGCCACCAGCCGCTGCGCCGGCTGTGGAGCGCACAGGTCGTCGGCGGCGTCGGCGACGCCCTCGCCCTCCTCGTCCTCGTCCTCCTCGGCCTCCAGGCCGCGACGGGCACGGACGCCTTCGGCGGCGGCTCCCGCGGCCTCGCCTTCACCGTGGCCGCCGTCGTCGGCGCCCGGCTGCTCGCCACCGTCCTCTTCGGCGCCGTCCTGCTCGGCCCGCTCACCGTCCTCACCGCGCCCGGCGCCGCCCTCGACCGGCGGTGGACCATGATCGGCGCCGACGGGCTGCGGATCGCGCTCCTCGTCGTCGCCCCCCTGTGGATCGACTGGGTCCCCGGCAGCGCCCTGTGGTTCGTGCTCGGCACCGTCTTCCTGACCGGTGCCGCCGAGCGCCTCTGGACGGTCTGCCGCGACGGCGCCGCGCCCGCGCTGCTGCCCGCCGCGCCCGTCGAGGGCGACGCGGTCCGGCCGCTCCCCGACCACCTCGGCGCCCTGCGCACCCTCACCCAGCGCACCGCCTTCCTCGCCGTCCCGGCCGCCGCCGCCGTCCTGCTCGCCGCCACCCTGGTCGGCAACCTGCTGGGCTCCGGCATCGACTGGTTCTCGCTCCACCAGGCCGCCCTCGGCTCGTACGCCGCCGCCGGCCTCTTCGCCGCCTCCGTCAGCGTCCTCGCCCCGATGACGCTGCCCGGCGGCCGGACCCCGCGCCCCCGCTCGCCGCTGGAGGGGCTGCGCCGCCCCGCCGGCGACAAGGGCCGCACCGGAGCCGTACCGCTGCTCGTCCTGGCCTGCGCCACCGTCGCCGGCGCCGTCGCCGCGGCCGCCTCGCTCGCCGCGCTGCACGCCTTCGACCTCGGCGGCGGGCCCGTCACCTACGCGCTGCTCGTCCTCGCGCTCGCCGGGACCACCGCCCTCGGCATCCGCACGGCCCGCTCCGTCCTCCCGGTGCTCTCCCGGCGCCGGCTGCTCGCCCTCGCCGTCGCCGTCACCGGCGTCGCCCTGATCGCCGTCGGCCTCGTGCCCGACACCGCGACGGTGCTGCTGCTCGCCGCCCTCGCCGGATACGCGGCGGGCGTCGCCGCCAACACCGGTCACGTCCTGATCGACCAGGAGACCGAGGAGCCGGGCCGGGAGCGCACCACCGCCCACCTCCAGGCCACCGCGCGCGTGGGCATCGCCGTGGGCGCGCTCGCCGCCCCGCTGCTCGCCGCCCTGATCGGCCCGCACCGGCTCGTCTCCGACTCCGGGGCCTTCGTCTTCGACCACGGCGGCGCCGCCTTCACCCTCGCCCTCGTCGGCGCCCTGCTGCTGCCCGTCGCCGCGCTCGTCCTCGCGAAGACCGACGACCGCGCGGGCGTGCCGCTCCGCCGCGACCTGCGCGACGCGCTGCGCGGCGCCGACCCGGCCCAGGCCCCGTCCGCGACCGGTTTCTTCATCGCCCTGGAGGGCGGCGACGGCGCCGGCAAGTCCACTCAGGTCCAGGCGCTCGCCGACTGGATCCGCGCCAAGGGCCACGAGGTCGTCGTCACCCGCGAGCCCGGCGCCACCCCCATCGGCAAGCGGCTCCGCTCGATCCTGCTCGACGTCTCCTCGGCCGGGCTCTCGAACCGCGCCGAGGCGCTGCTGTACGCCGCCGACCGCGCCGAGCACGTCGACTCCCTGGTCCGGCCCGCCCTGGAGCGGGGCGCCATCGTCATCTCCGACCGGTACATCGACTCGTCCGTCGCCTACCAGGGCGCGGGCCGCGACCTGTCGCCGACCGAGATCGCCCGCATCTCCCGCTGGGCCACCGGCGGCCTCGTGCCGAACCTGACCGTCCTCCTCGACGTCTCCCCGGAGACCGCCCGGGAGCGGTTCACCGAGGCGCCGGACCGGCTGGAGTCGGAGCCCCCGGAGTTCCACGCACGCGTGCGGGCCGGATTCCTCGCCCTCGCCGCCGCCGACCCCTCGCGCTACCTCGTCGTCGACGCCGGGCAGGAGCCCGAGGCCGTCACCACCGTCGTGCGCCACCGGCTCGACCGGATGCTGCCGCTCTCCGAGGCCGAGGTGAAGGCCGCGGAGGAGGCCCGCCGGAGGATCGAGGAGGAGGCGCGGCGCAAGGCCGAGGAGGAGGCCGCCCGCAAGGCCGAGGAGGAGCGCCTGGAGGCCGAGCGCCAGGCCCAGCTCGCCAAGCTGCGCGCCGAGGAGGAGGAGCGCAAGCGGCGCGAGGAGGAGGAAGCGCGCCGTCTGGAGGCCGAGCGGCAGGCGGAGGAGGCCCGGCGGAAGGCCGAGGAGGCCCGGATCGCCGCAGAGGAGAAGGCCCGCCGCGAGGAGCAGGAACGACTCCGCAAGCAGGCCGAGGAGGAGGCCCGGCTCCGCGCCGAGGCCGAGGCGCTCCGCCAGGAGAAGCAGCGGAAGGCCGAGGAGGCCCTGCTCCGCGCGGAGGAGGCCCGCCGGCTCGCGGAGGCCGCGGCCGCGGCGAAGGCGGCCGAGGAGGCCGCGGCGGCGGCGGAGAAGCTGGCCGCCGAGCAGGCCGCGAAGGCCGCCGCGGAGAAGGCCGCGGCCGAGGCCGCGTCGCGGGAGGCGGCCCGGCGCGCCGCCGCCGAGAAGCGGGCCGCGGAGGAGCGTGCCGAGGCCGAGAAGCGGGCCGCGGCCGCGCGCAGGGCCGCGGAGGAGTCCGCCAATGAGGTCACGGTCCAGACGCCGATCGTGAAGCTGGACAAGGACGCGGGCGGATCCGCCGGCGGCTCTTCGGGCACGGGGGCGGGAACGGACTCCGGTACGGGGAGGGGTGCTGGTACGGGTTCCGGTACGGCCACGGGCAGGGGCGCGGGCGCCTCGGGCGTCTCGCCGAACGAGGTCACCGTGCCGACGCCGGTCGTCCGTCCGGAGGACCCGCGGCCCGAGGCCGAGACCGCGGTCCTGCCGCAGGTGACCGACCGCGCGGCGGACGAGACCGCCGTGCTGCCGCCCGTCCGGGACACCGCTGCGGACGAGACGGCGGTGCTGCCGGCCGTGCGGGACGAGCGTCCCGGGGCGCGGCGGACCGACCCGGTGGACCGGGTGCCGCAGGACTTCTTCCGGGACGAGGCCGGTGCGCGGGGGGCGAACGACGTCACCCGCGAGCTGCCCCAGCTCGACGAGGAGGGCAGGCCGCGCCGCCGCTCGGACTGGGCCGAGGAGACCCCCCTGGACGACCTGCCGACGCTCGCGGACGAGCTGTTCGGCGGGTACGAAGGGGACGACGAGGACGGGGACGGCCGCCGAGGGCGCCGCTGACCGTCCGGGCGCCTCCGAGGCCCGTCGGCGCTCCGGATCCGACGCTCGGGCCGAAGGCCCGGTGCCACCCCGTCTCGGGCGGTGCCGGGCCTTCGGCGTACCGTCCCTGCGCAGCCGGTCCCCGGAGACGCCGGGACGGGTTGTCAGTCGGCTGCCCCACAATGGAGGACGTACCTTCAGGAGGGGCAGACATGGCCGTATGGGACGACCTGGTCGGGCAGGCGCGGGTCGAGGAGCAGCTCGCCGCCGCCGCGCGGGACGCCGACGCGCTCGTCACCGCCCAGGCCGAGGGCGGGCCGGGGCCCGAGGCGTCGAAGATGACGCACGCCTGGCTCTTCACGGGCCCGCCCGGCGCGGGGCGGGTCGACGCCGCCCGGGCGTTCGCGGCGGCCCTCCAGTGCGTGAGCCCCGACCGGGCGCTCGGCGGGGCGCCGGGCTGCGGCTTCTGCACCGGCTGCCACACCACGCTGGTCGGCACCCACGCCGACGTGACCGCGATCGCCGCCGTGGGCACCCAGATCCTCGTCGAGGACATGCGGGACACGGTCCGCAAGTCCTTCACCTCCCCGGCCAACGGCCGCTGGCAGGTCATCCTCGTCACCGACGCCGAGCGGCTGAACGAGAAGTCGGCCAACGCCGTCCTGAAGGCCGTCGAGGAGCCCGCCCCGCGCACGGTCTGGCTGCTCTGCGCCCCCTCGGTCGAGGACGTGCTGCCGACGATCCGCTCCCGCTGCCGGCACCTGAGCCTGCGGACCCCGCCGGTGGAGGCCGTCGCCGACGTGCTGATCCGGCGCGACGGCATCGAGCCGGAGGTCGCCCACGCGGCGGCCCGCGCCACCCAGGGGCACGTCGACCGGGCCCGCCGGCTCGCCACCGACGAGCGGGCCCGCGCCCGCCGCGCCGTCGTCCTCAAGCTGCCGGTGCGGGTCGCGGACATCGGCGGCTGCTTCAAGGCCGCCCAGGAGCTGGTGGACGCGGCGGCGGAGGACGCGAAGCAGGTCGCCGAGGAGGTCGACGTCAAGGAGACCGAGGAGCTGAAGGCGGCCCTCGGCGCCGTGCAGGGCGGCCGGATGCCGCGCGGCACCGCCGGGATGATGAAGGAGCTGGAGGACAAGCAGAAGCGCCGGGGCCGCCGGACCCAGCTGGACAGCCTGGACCTCGCCCTCACCGACCTGACCGGCTTCTACCGGGACGTGCTCGCCCTCCAGCTGGGCGCCCGCACCCCGCTGGCCAACGAGGACGTACGGGACACGATCGAGCGGATCGCCCGCGACACCACCCCCGAGCGCACCCTGCGCCGGGTGGAGGCCGTCCTCGCCTGCCGCACGGCCCTGGGGCGCAACGTGGCGCCCCTGCTCGCGGTGGAGGCGATGACGATGGCGCTCCGCTGACGCCCCCGGGGGGGCCGGATCCGGCACCGGTGGCGATTGGACACGTTCCGTACCCGGCCGGATACGCTCCGGGGATGGACTCCAGGCGTCTCCTCCGCACCTCCGCCACGGCCCTCGCCGCCGCCGGGCTGATCCTCTCCGGCTGCACGGGCGGCAGCGACGCGGCCGCTCCGGCGGACCCGGGGACCACCCGGGCGCGGGCGGCGGACCGGCCGTCGCCCGCGCCGGAGGCGCTGAAGGAGTTCTACGGCCAGAAGCTCGCCTGGCGGGACTGCGGCACCGCCGGTTTCCAGTGCGCGACCCTGCGGGCCCCGCTCGACTACGCGAAGCCGGCCGGGCCCGAGATCCGGCTCGCCGTCTCCCGGGTGCGGGCGAGCGGTCCCGGCACGCGGATCGGCTCCCTCCTGGTGAACCCGGGCGGGCCGGGCGGCTCGGCCGTCGACTACCTCCAGGGCTACGCGGGCGTCGGCTACCCGGAGCCGGTCAGGGCCCGCTACGACATGGTGGCCGTCGACCCGCGCGGCGTCGCCCGCAGCGAGCCGGTCGAGTGCCTGACGGGCCCCGAGATGGACGCGTACACGCAGGTCGACCAGACCCCGGACGACCAGGCGGAGACGAAGGCGCTGGTCGCCTCGTTCCAGCGGTTCGCGGAGGGCTGCGAGAAGCGCACGGACGAGGTCCTGCCGCACGTCTCCACGGTGGAGACGGCCCGGGACATGGACATCCTGCGGGCGGTCCTCGGCGACGAGCGGCTGCACTACGTGGGCGCCTCCTACGGCACCTTCCTCGGCGCCACCTACGCCGAGCTGTTCCCCGGCCGGGTCGGCCGGCTCGTCCTCGACGGGGCGATGGACCCGTCCCTCTCCGCCCTCGACCTCAACCGCGACCAGACGGCCGGCTTCGAGACCGCGTTCGGGGCCTTCGCCGCCGACTGCGTCGCCCGGCCCGACTGCCCGCTCGGCACCGGGACCCCCGAGTCGGCGGGCGAGGCCCTGAAGAAGTTCTTCCGCGCCGCCGACGCCGCCCCCGTCCCCACCGGCGAGAGCCGCCTCCTCGGCGAGTCGCTGGCCACCACCGGCGTCATCGCGGCCATGTACGACGAGAGCGCCTGGCCGCAGCTGCGCGAGGCCCTGACCCGGGCCATCGGCGGCGAGGGCTCGGCCCTCCTGGCCCTCGCCGACAGCTACTACGAGCGGGAGCCGGACGGCTCGTACACGAACCTCATGTTCGCCAACGCCGCCGTGAACTGCCTCGACCTGCCCCCCGCCTACCAGGGCCCCGCCGACGCCGAGAAGGCCGTCCCCTCCTTCGAGAAGGCGTCCCCGGTCTTCGGCGCCGGCCTCGCCTGGGCCGCCCTCAACTGCACCTACTGGCCCGCCGAGGCCACCGGCCGCCCGCACCGCATCACCGCCGAGGGCGCCGCCCCGATCCTCGTCGTCGGCACCACCCGCGACCCCGCCACCCCCTACCGCTGGGCCGAGTCCCTCGCCGACCAGCTCTCCTCCGGCACCCTCCTCACCTACGAGGGCGACGGCCACACCGCCTACGGCCGGGGCAGCGACTGCGTCGACACCGCCATCAACACCTACCTCCTCGAAGGCACCCCGCCCCCCGCCGGCAAGCGCTGCTCCTGACCCCCGCCCCCACCCGCTCCGCCCCTGGTCGGAGCACCCCCGGAAACTGTGTAGACTTGGCGACGCTGCTGCACCAATCATGGTGACGCGCAGCGCGCCGCCTTAGCTCAGTTGGCCAGAGCAACGCACTCGTAATGCGTAGGTCTCGGGTTCGAATCCCGAAGGCGGCTCACTTGGAACCCCAGGTCGGATCTCATCTGACCTGGGGTTTCGTGGTTCTCGGGATGGTTTCAGGGGAGCAGGGGGAAGCATGGGCGGGGACGGGCCGGGCGTGACGGAGCGGACGCGGTTGCGGCGGATGCGGGAGAAGGGGTCGCACCGGCGGGAGGATCTGGACGCGGTGCTGGCGGCGGGGTGGCTGTGCCATCTCGGGGTGACCGTGGACGGGGTGCCGATGGTGGTGCCGACGGCGTACGGGGTCGAGGGGGACCGGCTGTACGTGCACGGGTCGGTGGCCAGCCGGAGCCTGGTGCGGGCGCCGGGGAGCACGGTGTGCGTGACGGTGACGCACGTCGACGGGCTGGTGCTGGCGCGGTCGGTGTTCGAGCACGGGGTGAACTACCGGTGCGCCATGGTCTACGGGGTTCCCGAGGTGGTGACCGACCCGGAGGAGAAGCTGCGGGGGCTGCGGGCGCTGACCGAGCAGAGCAGTCCGGGGCAGTGGGAGTACGTGCGCAAGCCCAGCCGGAAGGAGCTGGCGGCCACCGCGCTGCTCGCGCTGGACCTCACCGAGGCGTCGGTGAAGACGCGGAGCGGCCCGCCGGACGACGGGGACTCCGAGGACGCGGAGCTGGGGCTGTGGGCCGGGGTGCTGCCGGTGGTGACCGCCTTCGGCACGCCGGTGCCGGATCCCGCGCTGCCCGCGGAGCTCGCGGCCGCCGTGCCCGGTCACATCGCGGAGCGGGCCGGGCGGCGGGTCGACGGCGGGGAGGGGTAGGGGGGTAGGGGTTTTTCCGGGGTCTTCCGAAGGTCTCCCGGGGGCCTCGCGGTGAGTCTTCAGGCGGGTCTTGCGGTGGGTCTGCCGGTGGGTCTTGCGGTGGGTCTGCCGGGTGGTCCGTCACGCCGGGACCGCGATGGTGCGGTGGGAGAGGTGGGACGGGTCGGCCAGGACGTCGACCGAGGTGATCGGGCCGGCGGGGGCGGTGAAGACGTAGATCGCGGAGGGGGCGGCGAGCAGGCCCGGGGCGCCGTCCACCAGGGCCGGGCGGGCCGTCGCGGCCCGGGCGGCCAGGGCGCGGGCGACCGCCGGGGCGCCGTGGGCGGGCCGGACCCCGCGGCGTACGGCGCCGGGGTCGGCCCGCAGGACCGCGTCCGGGTCGAGCAGGGAGCGCAGGGCCGCGGTGTCGCCCGAGCGGGCGGCGGCGAGGACCGCGTCCACGGCGCCCCGCAGCCGTGCCGGGTCGGGGGCGGGCATCTCCTCGGCGGTCCGGGCGCGGGCCCGCGCCCGGACGGCGATCTGCCGGACCGCCGCCGGGCCGCGTTCCAGGGCGGGGGCGAGGTCGTCGTACGGGACGCCGAAGAGGTCGTGGAAGACGAGGACGAGCCGTTCCGCCGGGGTGAGCGCGGGGGAGAGCCCGGAGCCGGAGGCGGCGGGGGCCGCCCAGGGGTCCCACGGGGTGGTGCGGCGCGCCTCGCGGGCCCGGAGGCGGCCGAGGCAGACCCGCGCCAGGACGGTCTCCGGGGGCGGGCCGGGATCGGGGACGGGCCCCGGGCCCCGGCGCGCCCGGGGGCCGGGGCCGTACGAGGCGAGGACGCGGGTCGTGGTCCGTAGTGCCCGGTCCGCCTCGTGGGGGGAACCGAGCAGCCGCCGGGCCATGGCCCGCAGCCGCGCGGGGGCCGGTGCGGCGGACATGGTCAGTCGCCGTGTCCGGTGCCGCCGCTGCCGAAGCCGCCGCTGGAGATGCCGCCCCACTTGCGCTTCTCCTCGCTCGGCGGTTCGGCGGGGGTGCCGCCGTCCTTGAGCTGGTAGGGCATGAGCCGGTGGGCGCCGTCCGTCCGGGGCACCTCCGCCGGGCGGCGGTACTCCGTCATCTCGCCAGGCAGCTGGTCGGTGTCCGGGCGGTGCGGTTGCTCGTCGGGCTGCGGTGGGCGGGGCTCGCGGGTGCGGACCCGGTAGCCGAACCAGAAGGCTCCGATAAGGACGGCCACGAGAACCAGGCCGCCGATCACTTGTCCCAGACCTGACTGCCAGACCCCAGCCGCCAGGACCTCTGCTGCGCTGAGAGTGTTCATATCAACAGGATTACCCGATTCCGCTTCTTCGGATGCGTGCGCGGGCGAGTTCGATGAAACATTTCCCCGGGCCCATCGCGTCGAAGGGGTGCACGGCAGCACGGCGAGTGCGGGGGATCGCACAGGGCGACCGCCCGTGACCACTCGCGACCGACAAGGGGGAGGAGGGACATGAGAACGTCCCGCGCGGACGAGTTCTTGGAGTTCGCCTCGGCGCGCACCGGCCAGCTGTTCCGCTCGGCCTGCCTGCTGACCAGCGGGGACGTCCACCTGGCCGAGGACCTCACGCAGGAGACGCTGGGGAAGATGTACGCCCTGTGGGGGCGGGTCTCCCGGATCGGCAACCCCGCCGCGTACGCCCAGACCGTCCTCGTCCGCACGTTCCTGAGCCACCAGCGGCGGCGCTCCGCCACCGAACGGCCGCTGGGCGAGCTTCCCGAGCACACCCCGGACGACGGCAGGGACCCCCTGCTGCGGATCGCCCTCCTCGACGCGCTCGCCGCACTGCCCCCGAAGGACCGGGCGGTCGTGGTGCTGCGCTACTGGGAGGACCGCAGCGTCGAGGAGACCGCCGACGCCCTCCACACCAGCTCCGCGGCCGTCCGCACCCGGTCCACCCGGGCGCTCGGCAAGCTGCGGCAGCGGCTCGGCGGCAGCATCGCCGAGTTCGCCGCCCGCTGACCGTCCCGGGACTTCTCCTCCCGGACCGGTTCCGGCTCTCCTCCGACCGTCCCGGGACTTCTCCTCCCGGACCGGTTCCGGCTCTCCTCCGACCGTCCCGGGACTTCTCCTCCCGGACCGGTTCCGGCTCTCCTCCGACCGTCCCGGGACTTCTCCTCCCGGACCGGTCCCGGTTCTCCTTTCCTTCCTTCCGCACCTCCGAAGCAGAGACGGTGATCTCGTCATGTCCACGAACGAACACCACGACCCCGACAGCGAGTTCGTCGGCGAACTCGGCTCGGCCCTGCGCGCCGCCGGCGAGGGCTTCCCCGTCGACGGCCGGTCCGCGCTGGTCTCCGGCGGCCTCGCCCGAGGCCGGCGCCGGCTGCTGCGCCGCAGGCTCGCCGTCACCGGCGGCGCCCTCGCGCTCGCCGCGATCGGCGTCGGCGGCGTCTACGCCGGTACGGTCGTCACCCCCGCCCAGCCGGCCAAGGCGTCCGTGGGGGCGGCCGAGCAGAAGGCGAAGCCGAGCCCGACGGCGGAGCCGGCCGGGAAGCCGACCTCCGACACCCTGAAGCCCGGCGAGGCGCAGATCCCGCTCTCCGCCATCGCGGACGTCGTCAGGGCCAACACCCCGGCCGGCCAGTGGCGGTTCGACGGCCTCGAAGGCACCGGCCAGGGCGTCAGCGGCGTCTACGACGACGGCGAGGGCGAAGCCGCCTTCGGCGTCTTCCTCTCCCGGGCCGGCCGCAGCGCCGAGGCGGGCACCGACATGGTGACCTGCCCCTCGAAGGTCTACGTCCCCTACGACCACTGCAAGGCGGAGCGGCTCGCCGACGGGTCCCGCCTGATGGTCTTCCAGGGGTACGAGTACCCCGACAAGCGCGAGGAGACCAAGAACTGGCGGGCCACGCTGCTCACCGAGGACGGCTTCCTCATCGACGCGAGCGAGTACAACGCGCCCGCCGAGAAGGGCGCCGAGATCAGCCGCGAGGACCCGCCCTTCAGCGCCGCCCAGCTGAAGACGCTCGTCACCGCCGAGGGCTGGCGGCCGCTGCTGAAGCAGATCCCGAAGCTGCCCGCCGTGCCCGCCGGGAAGGCACCCGGCAAGGAGGGCGAGCCGGGCAAGGTGCGCAAGCCCGCGCCGGAGGTCACCGGGGACGGCGTCCTCACCACCCTGACCGACCTGGTGCCCGACGGCCTCCGGGTCGTCGACAAGGGCGGCGACGGCCAGTTCGCCTACGCGGTCGTCGACGACGGCCAGGGCAAGAGCCTCCTCCAGGTCAACGTCCAGTACGGCATGGGCGACGTCTCGGGCGACCTCTTCGGCTCCGGCGACGTCACCACCCTGCCCGACGGCCGCAAGGTCAAGCTGAGTCAGCAGCCCGGCGAGAAGGGCGGCGAGGGCGTGGTCTGGTGGACCGCCGACACCCTGCGGAAGGACGGTTTCCGGGTCGTCGTCTCCGCCTTCAACAGCGGCGCCCAGCACGAGGCGGCCACCCGGCCGGAGCCCGCGCTCGGCATGGAGCAGCTGAAGGCGCTCGCCCTCGACCCGAAGTGGGCGAAGCTCCCCATCCGCCGCCCCGCCCAGTAGGAAGGGACGGCAACGAGCGGTGCGCGGACGCTACTTGGCGTCCGCGTACCGCTCCACCGTCGCCGTCGTGAACGGGAAGCGGACCGGGGTCGGCCCGAAGACGATCCGGCCCGCCTCGTCGCCCGCCGCCCGGATCGCCTCCGTCACCGCCGGGGCCTCCTCCGCCGGACAGTGCACGATCACCTCGTCGTGCTGGAAGAAGACCAGCTCGGCCCGCATCCCGGACGCCGCGATCGACCGCCGCAGCGCCGCCAGCATCAGCAGCGCCCAGTCGGCGGCGCTGCCCTGGACCACGA
The DNA here is from genome assembly GCF_014654895.1 of Streptomyces filamentosus. Lineage (GTDB taxonomy): Bacteria > Actinomycetota > Actinomycetes > Streptomycetales > Streptomycetaceae > Streptomyces > Streptomyces filamentosus. Next base: position 3,023,996 of record NZ_BNBE01000001.1, read on the forward strand.
AGTTCCGGGTGAAACGGCCGCGCGCGCGGGCGTTGTTGGAGGCGTAGCCCGGGGTGAAGCCCTCCTCGGGGGCGGGCTGTTCGGCGACCTCCTGGGGCAGTCCCGCCTCGTCGTCCTCGCCCGCGCCGACCGCCTTCGGACTGGTCCGGCCGAGCCAGGTGCGGACCAGCCGGCCCTCCTCGCCCGCCTTCGCCGCCTCGTCGACGTAGCCGACCGCGAGGGGGAAGCGGCGGCGCAGCGCCGCCAGGTTCTTCAGGCCGTCGCCGCTGGTCTGGCCGTAGATCGCACCCAGCAGGGCCAGCTTGGCGTGGTCGCGGTCGCCGGAGAACGCCCGGTCGGACAGCCGGGTGTAGAGGTCGTCCGGGTGGCCTGCGACCTCCATCAGGCCCGGGTCGCGGGAGATCGCGGCGAGCACCCGGGGCTCCATCTGGTCGGCGTCCGCGACCACCAGCCGCCAGCCCTCGTCGGCGACGACCGCCCGCCGGATCACCTTCGGGATCTGGAGCGCCCCGCCGCCGTTGGTCGTCCAGCGGCCGCTGACCGAGCCGCCGGGGAGGTACTCCGGCCGGAACCTGCCGTCGTGCACCCAGTCCGCCAGCCAGGACCAGCCGTGCGCGGTCCAGATCCGGTACAGCTTCTTGTACGCGATCAGCGGCGCCACCGCGGGATGGTCGACGCCCTCCAGCTCCCAGCGGCGGGTGGACCGCACCCGGACCCCGGCCCGCGCGAAGGCCCGCACCACGTCGGCCGGCAGGTCCGGCCGGACCCGGTGGCCGAACGCCGCCGACACCTCGGCCGAGAGCTCCGCGAGGCGGCGCGGCTCGCCCCCGCCCGCGTACCGCTCGCCGAGCAGCTCGCGCAGCAGCTCCCGGTGCACGTCGGCCCGCCAGGGCAGCCCGGCGCGGTGCATCTCGGCGGCCACCAGCATCCCGGCCGACTCGGCGGCGGTGAGCAGCCGCATCCTGCCCGGGTGCGCGGCGCGGTCGTGGCGGCGCTGCTGCTCGGCGTAGACCGCGAGGAGGCCCTCGAAGGGGACGGGGGCGGTGGGGGACGGCTCGAAGAGGGAGTCCTGGGAGCCCGGTTCGGCCGAGCGGGGCGGCGGGTCGGGCGGCACCGGGGCGTTGCGCAGCCGGGCCCAGGCGGCGGCGGCCGAGCGGGGCTCGCCGAGCCGGCCCTCGTGCCCCAGGAGCAGCTGCTCGGCGCTCTCGACGTCGTAGCACCGCTCGACGCGGACGCCGGCGGCGAGCAGCCGCGGGTACACCTCCGCCGTGGACCGCCACACCCACCGGGCCGCGTCGGGCCGGTCCCGGACGGCCGCGACGAGGTCGGGCTCGCGGCGCACCTCCCCCGCGGGCGCGCCGTCCGGCCCGAGGGGGACCAGGACCGCGCCCTCCCCCTCCGGCTCCGGGGCCAGCGCCCACCTCTCGCTCATGAATGCGAGTCTGGCACCCGCCACTGACAGCGGGGCCGCGACATCCGGGTCGGCCGGGCTTCCGGACCCGGGGCCGGCCGGGCCTCCGGGCCGGGGCCGGCTGGGCTTCCGGACCGGGGGTCGGCCGGGCTTCCGGACCCGGGTCGGCCGGGCTTCCGGGCCGGGGGGCGGCCGGGCTTCCGGACCCGGGCCGCACGTCCGAAAGGTCCTGCGCCGCTCGCGCCCCGGCCCGCAAGGGTCCGGCGCCGCGCGCACACCGGAAGCCCCTACGCCGCCGCGTGGAAGAGGGCCGCCGCCTCGCCCCGGGAGCCGACGCCGAGCTTGCCGAGGATGTTCGCGACGTGGAACTTCACCGTGGACTCGCTGATGTGCAGCTCCTCGGCGATGCGGCGGTTGCGGTGGCCGAGGGCGAGGTGCCGCAGGACCTCGACCTCCCGCTCGCCGAGGCCCGTCAGCGGGTGGGCGGCCGTCGCCCGGGGGTCGGGGGAGGCCAGCGGCACGACGGCCGTCATGGTGGTGCCCCAGTTCGGCACGGCCTCGACCTCCAGGCGTCCGCCGAGGACGTCCAGCTGGTCCCGGACGGTGCCCGCCCCGGCCTCGCAGACGGCGAAGCGGCCGGGGCCGTCGTCGCGCACGGACGCCCGCAGCTCGTCCCCGGTCAGCTGCCAGCCGACGTGGACCCGGCTCAGGCCCTCCTGGTCGAGGAGGATCAGGAGGAGCGCCCGGACGACGGACCGGACGCCGTGCGCCACGTCGGCGGGGAGCGAGCGGCTCTCGTCGGGCGGTCCGAGTTCGAGCCGTACGGGGCCGTGCCGGAGCATCGGCCGGAGCTGGTCGGCCAGCCGGGCGAAGGCCTCGCGGGCCGGTTCCTCGGCGATCTCGCGGTCCTGCCGCCGTGCGGCGCGGGCCTCGGCGAGCGCGGCGGCGGCGAGTTCGGTGGCGGAGGCGCGGGCCGCCGGGGCGTCCAGGGCGCCGCTGCGGAGCACGGAGAGGAGGCCCGAGAGGGCGGCGACGTGGGCGGTGGTCAGCTCGGCGGTGACCCGGGCGCGGGTGTCGGCGGCGGTCCTGGACCGGGCCAGCGCCCCCGGCACGGCCTCGGTCGCGAAGCGGTCGAGGTGGGCGGTCACCAGGTTCCACAGCCCCTGGACCAGGGCCAGTTCGGCCGGTCCCGCGGGCGGGGCGCCGTCCTCCCGCAGCAGCAGGAGCAGGGAGTGGCGGGCGGTGGCGCCGCTCGTCGCGGCGAGCACCGTCCGCGTCCGGCCGCCGAGCCGGGCCGTCCCCTGCCAGGGCTCGCCGGGCACGCCGGCGGCGAGCAGCGGCGCCAGGTCGGCGGTGGTGAGCCCGTCGGCCGCGCCGGTCCGCTTGAACGGCGAGTGCGCGCAGTGGGTGGAGAGTTCGGCGGCGCCGAGGTGCGGGACGAGCGGCGCGATCGCGGCCGAGAGGCGTCCGAGGATCTGGTCGAGCGGGCTGCGGAGGATCTCGTACGCGGCGGTCAGCGTGGACGCTTCCATGGCCTCAGCCTAACCAGGGCTCCGGGCGGGGGCGCCGGTCTTTCGGACGGGTGGGACTGGCCGGAGGGAGGGCGGGGAACGGGGGTCCGGGGGCGCACGCTGGACCACGTCGGGAGAAGCGGGCGGCCGGAGTTCGGGCGTCCGGCGGACCAACGGCCCGTACGGGCCCGCCGATCGGTGTTCGAAAGCCGGTCGCCGGGGCGAACGGGCTTCTACGGAGGGCGACATGACGACCATGGAAGCGATCGTTTTCGAGGAGTTCGGCGGTCCTGAGGTGCTGCGGCACGAGACCGGCGCCGTGGTGCCGGAGCCGGGACCCGGCGAGGTGCGGCTGCGGGTGGCGGCGATTGGCGTCAACCCGATGGACTGGAAGGTGCGCCGGGGCCTGCTGGAGGCGCACTTCCCGACGACGTTCCCCGCCGTGCCGGGGATCGAGGTCGCGGGCACGGTCGACGCGGTCGGCGAGGGCGTCACCGGACTCGCCGTCGGCGACGAGGTGTTCGGCTGGTCGAAGACCGGCGCCTACGCCCGGTACGCCCTCGCCGGCAACGTCCTGCCGAAGCCGGCCGGGCTCTCCTGGGAGGCCGCGGTGGGCCTCCCGGTCGCCGGCGAGACCGCGGCCCGCGTCCTGGCGGAGCTCGGCGTGCGGGAGGGCGAGACGCTCTTCCTGCACGGCGCGGCCGGGATCGTCGGCACCATCGCCGTCCAGCTCGCGGTCGCCGCGGGCGTCACGGTCGTCGGCTCGGCCTCCGCCGCGAACCACGCTTATCTGCGGGAGCTCGGCGCGGTGCCGGTCGAGTACGGCGACGGGCTCGCCGACCGGGTGCGGGAGGCCGCCCCGCAGGGCGTCGACGCCGTCTTCGACGCGGCCGGGCACGGCGTGCTGCCGGTCGCGATCGCCCTGCTCGGCGGCGAGGGCACGGCCGACAAGGCGCGGATCGCGACGATCGCCTCCGTGGACGCGGCCGAGCACGGGATCGCCTACAGCCTCCCCGAGCCGGACTTCGACCGGGTGCGGGGCTGGCTGACCGCCCAGGCGGAGGGCGTCCTCGCGGGCACCCTGCGCCTCCGCCACGCCGAGACCCTCCCCCTCGAGGAGGCCGCCCGCGCCCAGGAACTGAGCGAGACGGGCCACGTCCGCGGCAAGCTCGTCCTGGTGCCGTAGCGACGACCGAGTGGGGCGACCGAGGGGGACGACCGGGGGAAGGGGGCATGCGCGCGTGCCCGCGCGGGGCGGTGCCACGTGCGGTCGAACGGCCCTTGTGCCAGTGCCACGCGCGCGTGCCCGCGCGGGGCGGTGGCCCGGCTCCGACCCCGGCCACCGCCCCGTCCCACCATCGCCGCTCAGCGGGCGGGCCGCCACGCGGAGAGGGCCGAGGCGGCGACGGCGACCAGCGCGCAGCCGCCCGCCGCCGCGCCCGTCAGGGCCCACGGCACGGCCAGGACCACCGGCGCGGAGAGCGCGGCGAGCCCGGCGGCGAGGGTGCCGAGGACGGCGGCCGTCACGACGAGCCCGAGGACCGTCCCGATGGCCACGGCCAGCACCGACTCGCCCGCCACCGCCCGCAGGACCTGGGCGCGGGTGGCGCCGGCCAGGCGCAGCGAGGCCAGTTCGGGGCCCCGTGCCGAGGTGGCCATGAGGAGGGTGCTCCCCAGGGCGATCACCGTGTGGAGCAGGACGAGGCCGAGGAGCAGGCGCAGGCCGGTCCTGGCGGCCGGGTTCCCGCCCGGAGGGGCCGCGGCGGGGGCGTCCGCGCCGGGCAGGGGGCGGTCCGACTCCAGGCGGTCGAGGACGGTGCCGGGGGCGTGGGCGCGGGTGACGTACGGTCCGTTGTCGCCGGTGCCGAGGGCCAGGACGGCCGCTACCCGGAGCCGTACCGGACCGCTGCCGTCCGCCCGCCACACCTCGACCTCCTCGCCGACCCGCCGCCGCTCGAACTCCTCGTTGACGACGATCGAGCGGTCGTCCAGGTCCCGCAGGTCGCCCGCGACGACCGGGAGCCGGGCCAGCCGGGCGAAGGCCGCCGGGTCGGCGACCGCGCGGGCGCCGTACTTCACCAGCGCCTCGGCCCCGTCCCGTACGAAGAGGGAGGTCGGCCCGGAGGCGGCGACGACCGCGCCCGCCTCCGGCGCCGGGAGCCGCAGCCCCGGCCCCTCCGCCACGTACGGCGCCGCCGTCCGCTGCCGGGCCTCCGTCTCCTTCGCGAGGGCCACCCCCTCCGACGCGCCGAACAGGGTCCCGGCCAGGGCCACGGTCACCAGGACGGGCGCGGCGACGGCGGCGGTGCGGCGCACGGCGGCCGCCCCGTTCGCCCGGACGAGGAGTCCGACCGCCCCGCCCCGGGGGACCGGGAGGAGGCGGGCCGCGGGCCGGACGAGCAGCGGGGCGAGCAGGGCCGCGCCGCCGGTCAGGAGCATCGGCAGGGTCGTGTACGTCTTCCGCTTGAGCAGCGCCCCCGGGTCGGTGGCGTACGTCCACAGGAGCAGTCCCGCGCCGGCCGCGAGGAGTCCGGCGCCGAGCAGCGCCCGGCCGGGCGGCAGCACGTCCCGGTCGACGTCCGCCTCGCGGAGCGCCGCCTCGGGGCCGGTCCGCGAGGCGCGGTGGGCGGCGGCGGCCGCCCCGGCGAGGGCGACGCAGAGGCCCGTCCAGAAGGCCAGGTGGTACGGCCATCCGGCGCTCCCGCCGGAGACGGCGGGGGTGAACCAGCCGGGCGCCAGGCCCCGGGCCACCAGCTCCCGCGCCATCGGCGGCGCGGCGAGGGCGCCGAGGCCGCGGCCCGCCGCGGAGGCGGCCGTGCCGAGCAGCAGCGCCTCGGCGAGCAGCAGCCGGCGGACCTGGCCGGGGGTGGCCCCGGCGGTGCGGAGCAGTCCGAACTCGCGGCGGCGCAGCGCCACGGAGAAGGCGAAGACGGAGGCGACGACGAAGACGGAGACGAAGGCGGCGACGCCGCCGGTGGTGCCGAGGAGGGCGGTCAGGCCGGTGAGTTCGCGGCCGTCGCGCTCGTGGCCGGGGTCGGCGCGGCGGCGTTCGTCGCCGGTGAGCACCAGGGCCCGGCCGCCGACGACGGCCCGGACCTCGTCGGCGGGGGCGTCGAGGCCGACGGCATCGGGGCGCGGGGCGCCGGCCGGGTCCTGGCGCAGGGCCCAGCGCGCCCGGAGTTCGCGCAGCAGTTCGATGTCCACAGGCTGTGGACGGTCGAGCGGCCGGGAGACCGGGGCGGTGCCGGGCCCGCGCCGCACCTCCACCGTCAGCCGGTCCTGGCCGAGGACGACCACGGGGGAGGAGGCGAACCGCTCGGGGGCGTGCGCCGGCGGATCCAGGGCGGCGGCGAGCCCGAGCCCGGTCGCCGTCAGCAGCCCGACGCCCAGTGCCAGCGCGAGGAACCCGCCCAGGAACGACGCCCACCGCGCCCGCACCCCGCCCATGACGACGCTCAGCACGCGGCACCCCCGGTGCCCTCGCGCCCCGCGCCCGCCGGCCGGAGGTCCGCCAGTCGGGCCGCCACCGCGCCCGCCGTCGGGGCGGCGAGTTCGCCGGCGAGGCGGCCGTCGGCGAGGAAGACGACGCGGTCGGCGCGGGCCGCGGCGACCGGGTCGTGGGTCACCATCACCAGCGTCCTGCCCTCCTCGTCCACGAGGGCCCGGAGCAGGTCCATGACCTCCGCGCCGGTCGTGGAGTCGAGCGCGCCGGTCGGCTCGTCGGCGAAGAGGACGGCGGGGCGGGCGATCAGCGCCCGGGCGACGGCGACGCGCTGGCACTGGCCGCCGGAGAGCTCGGCGGGCCGGTGCCGCTCCCGGCCCGCGAGACCGACCCGGGCGAGCGCCGCCCGGACCTCGCCGCGCGCCGGACGGCGGCCGGCCAGGCGGAGCGGGAGGGCCACGTTCTGCGCGGCCGTCAGGGTGGGCAGCAGGTTGAAGGACTGGAAGACGAAGCCGATCCGGTCCCGCCGCAGCAGCGTGAGCCGCCGCTCGCCCAGCCCCTCCAGGGCCGTGCCCGCCACCTCGACGCGGCCCGCGTCCGGCCGGTCGAGCCCGGCGGCGCAGCGCAGCAGGGTGGACTTCCCGGAGCCGGAGGGCCCCATGACGGCGGTGAAGGTCCCGGCGGCGACGTCGAGGTCGACGCCGTCGAGGGCGCGGACCTCCCCGTGCCGCCGCACGAGCCCCCGGAGCCGTACGGCGGCGGGAGGCGGAGTCGTCCGGGCCGTGGCGTCCGGCAGGACGTCGGGCGGGACGTCGGACACGGCGCTCGGCACGGGATTCGGCACGGCGCTCGGCACGGGATTCGGAGCAGTGCTCGGCACGGGATTCGGAGCAGTGCTCGGCGCGGCATTCGGCGTGGCTTGGGGCATGGCTCCAGCGAACCGTTTCACCGGGGGCGGGGCACGCCGTCTGCCGGGCGTCCCGGGGTGGGGCCAGGCCCACCCCCGAGGGGCGGGCCGGGGCGCGGGCCCGCCGCCCTGAGACCATCGAAGGAGCGGCCGGCGCGGAGGAGCCCGGTGCACGGAGCGGTACGGAAGGGCACGGTCATGCAGGAGGAGGCACGGGAGTCCACCGTCGGGCGGGCGCTCGGGGAGGCGCTGCACAGCCGGGACGACCGCTCCCTCGACACGGCGGCCTCGATGCTCGCCGCCGACCCGGCCGCCGACGCGGCCCTCGCCCGGCGCGGCGAGGAGTTCGTCCGCACCCTGTGGGAGCGCGGCTGGCAGCCCGCCGACCTCGCGCGCACGGTCCGCCGCGAGCTGGCGGAGGAGCACGGGCGGCTGCTCGGCGTCCTGGTGCGGGCGGAGACGGCGCGGTACGCGACGCTGCCCCGCCGCTGGCGGGAGCAGCTCGACGCGCTGGAGGAGCCGGGCGCGCCCCTGGACCGCTTCTCGCACGCGACGGCCGTCCTGGAGCTGTACCGGCTGCTCGTCCGGCTGCCCCGGCTCGACGCGGTGGGACCCGTACCGGGCGAGACGCTGCCGCCCGCGGCGGCGGGGGAGCCGCGGATGCTGACCCGGATCCGGGCGCTGCTCGCCAAGGCCGAGGCCACCGGCTACCCGGAGGAGGCGGAGGCGCTGACCGCGAAGGCGCAGGAGCTGATGGCCCGGCACAGCCTCGACGAGGCGGGCCTCGCGGCGGGCGCGCCGTCGCCGCAGACGCCCGGCGCGATCCGGATCGGCGTGGAGCCCCCGTACGAGCAGGCGAAGGCGATCCTGCTGGACGCGGTGGCGACGGCGAACCACTGCCGGGCGGTGTGGAACGAGGCGTACGGCTTCTCGACGGTCGTCGGCTTCGAGGCCGACCTCGACCCGGTCGAGCTGCTGCACACCTCGCTCCTGGTGCAGGGCACGGCGGCGATGACCCGGGCGGAGGCGGAGCAGCGGAAGGGCGGCCGCAAGCGCACCAAGTCCTTCCGGCAGTCCTTCCTCCTCGCGTACGCGAACCGGCTCGGCGCCCGCCTGGAGGCGACCTCCCGCCGGGTGGCCGCCGAGGCCCCCACCCTCCTGCCGGTCCTCGCCTCCCGCGAGGTCGCGGTGACGGCCCGCACCGACGAGCTCTTCCCGGAGACCCGGGCGACCCGGGTCCGCGCCATGTGGGACGAGGAGGGCTGGCAGCACGGTGCCTCCGCCGCCGACTCCGCCACCCTCGCCCCGGACCGGGCCCGGCTCGACCGCCGCGCCCGGAGCTGAAGCCGCGAAGGGAGCCGTGAGGGAGGCCGTGAGAGAAGCCGCGAGGGAGGCCGCGAAGGGAGCCGCTAGGGAGGCCGTGAGGGAAGCCGCGAGAGAAGCCGCGAGGTGAAATGTCCGGGTACGGGCTGATCGTCGCTACGCTCGGTCCATGAGCTGGCTCCGGGCGCTGAGGGAGACCGCCCGCTCCGGCCTCACCGTCGAGCGGCGGCGGCTGGCCCCCGCCATCGCCGCCCGGGGCGCGCTCGGCCTCGCGCTGGTCGTCGGCTTCTCGCTGGCCGTCTTCGGGCCGGCCGTGGCAGCCTCCTCCGCCTTCGGGGCCTTCCAGGCGGCGATCGCGACCTTCCAGCGGTCCTGGCGGCCCCGGCCCACGCTCGCGCTCGCCTCCGGCGGCAGCCTCGCCGTCTCCACCTTCCTTGGCTATCTGACCGGCGCCCACCTGCTGCTCTTCCTCGCCCTCCTGCTGCTGTGGACCTTCCTCTCCGGGCTCGCCTGGGCGGCCGGGCCCACGGCCGGCATCATCGCCTCCTCCAACGTGGCGATCATGCTGGTCACGGTCACCCTGCCGACCTCCGTCGCCACCGCCGCCGGGCACGCGGTCATGATCTTCGCGGGCGGGCTCGTACAGGCCGCGCTGGTGGTGCTGCTGCCGGTCCGCCCCTGGGGCGCGCAGCGGGACGCGCTCGCGGACGCGCTCGCCGCGGAGGCCGACTACGCGCGGCGGCTGCGCCACGATCCGGTCGCGCCCTTCGACCCCGTACCGCTGATGACCGCCCGCAGCGCCGCCGCCGTCACCCCCCGGCAGGCCCGCCGCCGGCCCGCCGAGCTCCACGGGCCCCGCCGGCTCGCCGAACGGATCCGGCCGGTGCTCGCCTCCCTCGCGGACCCGGCCGTCGGCGCCCCGGCCGAGGGTCCGCAGCGCGACCGGGTCCGCGAACTGCTCGCCGCGGCCGGGACGGTCCTCGACGCCGCCGCGCACGCGATCCGGCACGGCAAGCCCGTCCGGCTGCCCCCGGCCGCCGTCTCCGTCCTCCGCACCCCCGACACCGGCACGATCCTCGCCGACCGCCCCCACCGCGCCGCCCTCCGCCTGATCGCCCTCCTCGGCGACGTCGTCGAGACGGCGGAGCCGCGCACGGAGACGAGCCCGGGGGAGGCCCGTACGGCGGAGGAAGCGGGGGAGGACGCGGGTGCGGGTGCGGGTGCGGGTGCCGCGGCCGACGCCCGCGCGAGGGCCGCACACCCCTCGCTCGCCGCCCGGACCCGCCCCACCCTCCTCCGGCTCGCACCGGTCGTCCTCGCGAAGATGCGGGCGGAGGTGCGGCCGGGGTCGCCGATCCTGCGGCACGCGATCCGCGTCTCGGCCGTCGCCGCCGCCGGCTATCTGCTCGGCCTGGCGCTGCCCTTCGGCCACGGGTACTGGGCGCCGATGGCCTCCGTGATGGTGATGCGCCCGGACTTCTCGCAGACGTACGCCCGCTCGGTGGCCCGCTTCGGCGGCACGCTCGTCGGCGTCGCGCTCGCCTCCGGCGTCGTGCAGACCGCGCACCCGGGGACGTACCTCTCCGCCGCCCTCGCCGTCCTCTGCGCCTTCGGCATGTACCTGCTGATGCGGACGGGGTACGCCGTCAGTCAGGTCTGCGTCGCCGCGTACGTCGTCTTCCTCCTCGGCATGGAGGGCTCCGGGGTGACCCAGACCGTACGGGAAAGGGTGCTGCTCACCCTCCTCGGCGGCCTCCTCGCGATGCTCTCCTACGCCGTCTACCCCGCCTGGGAGACGCCCCGGCTGCGCGGCCGGCTCGCCGACTGGCTGGCCGCCTCCGGGCGGTACGCCGCCGCCGTCGCCGCCCGGTACGCCGACCCCGCCGGGCCCGGCAGCCCCGACGTCCGCGAGGCCCTGCTCGCCGCCCGCGCCGCGCGCGTGGCCTGGCACGACGCCCTCGGCCTGGCCGGCCACGAACCCGTCCGGCACCGGGGGCTCTCGCACGCGGCGGCCGAGGGCGCGGGCCACGCGCTCGCCGAGTTCGGCCGGGCCGCCATGCTCCTGGAGGCCCACCTCCCCGAGCGCGGCGCCCCGCCGCTGCCCGCCGCCGCGGGCCTCGCGGAGGCGCTGCGCGAGACGACCGAACGCGGCGCGAAGGCCGTCCGCGAGCGCACGGTCCCCGTCTGGGACGACCTCCGCGAGACCGTCGCCGCCTGGGACACGGAGGTCACCGACCCGCTGCTGCGGAAGGCCCCGCGGCTGCTCCTGGACGCCCTGGACGAACTGTCGGCCGCCCTCTCCGACGCCTGACCCCGCCCCCTCCGGCGCCTGACCCCGCCCTCTCCGACGCCTGATTCCGCCCCTCTCCGGCGCCTGACCCCGCCCCCTCCGGCGACGTTTTCCCCGGGTCCGCCGTGATCCAGGGCCCGGGGCGACGCGGGCATCCGGCTGTACGGCCGCGCGGGCCGTCCGCCGTCCGCGCCGCCACGGCTCTGACCTGCCGGGACTTCCTCCCGTGAGGGTGTCGGAGATCATATTGGCAATGGGATTCGTTTTCGTTTAACCTCGGCGGCATGGCACGCAACGAGATACGACCCGTTCTCAAGCTCCGGTCCACCGCGGGCACCGGATTCACCTACGTCACCCGCAAGAACCGCCGCAACGACCCCGACCGCCTCAGCCTCCGCAAGTTCGACCCGGTGGCCGGCCGTCACGTGGAGTTCCGCGAGGAGCGCTGACCCCGCCCTCCGGGACCTCCCCGGGAACCGACGCCCCCGCGCGCCCGTCCATCCGGATGGGAAGATCGCGGGGGCGTTCTCCTGTTCTCCCGTGCGCCCGCCCGCTTTTCCGCGCGTTCTCCGCCACTCCGGGGCGCCTCCCCGCGCCGATCGCACGCTGAGTCGCGTAGCGGCTACGCCACGCCTCGTGCACGTGCATCTGCTCATGCATCGGCATGTGAACGCAGCTATGATCCGAGGAAGTTGACACCTGCACCAAGCAACTCGGGGAGCTACCAATGCATCACGCGCGTCACGCGTACAACGGCATGGCGGCCACGGAGCTGCGGGGCGTCGTCTGGCAGAAGAGCAGGCACAGCAACTCCCAGGGCTCGTGCGTCGAGTTCGCCAAACTGCCGGGGGGAAACGTTGCCGTGCGCAATTCCCGCCACCCGGACGGTCCGGCGCTCGTCTACACGCCGGCCGAGATAGAGGCGCTCCTGCTCGGCGTCAAGGACGGGGAGTTCGACCACCTCGTCTGAGGCGCGCCGGGACCTGCGGGCACACGGAAGCGCGGAAGAAGGGGAAGGGCCCGGCGGACGTCCGCCGGGCCCTTCCCCTTCTCCGTTTCTCGGGGGCCGCTCGTGCCCCCGGGGCCTACTCCTCCGGTCCGACCCGGAAGAGCGCCCACACCACCTTGCCCTGGAGCGTCCCGGCGAGCGGGTGCCAGCCCCAGCTGTCGCTGAACGACTCCACCAGGAACAGGCCGCGGCCCGACTCGGCGGAGAAGTCCTCCTCGCCGCCGCGCGCCTCGGGGCTCACCCTGCTGGGATCGCGCACCGCGCACACCAGCCGGGAGGCCCAGCGCATCAGGTGCAGCCGCACCGGCGGACCCTGCGGGTCGTCGGGTCCCGCACCGTCCGGGACGGCGTGCCGCAGCGCGTTGGTGACGAGCTCGGAGACCACCAGGGCCACGTCGTCGAAGCGGCTCGTCAGCTCCCACTCGTCGAGCGTCCTGCTCGTGAACTTCCTTGCCCCGCGCACGGCTTCGTACCGGGCGGGCAGGGCGCAGGAGGCGGAGGTGGAGACGGCGCCGGGATCGATCGGCGGGAGACCCTGCCGTAAAGGCTCGAGCACGGTCGATCCATTCGTCCCCATGCGAGGCACTCCCGGGAATCGCGGCGGTGGTGCGACAACGGTGCGAAACGGTGCAACAACCCGACAACGCGAACAAGTACGCGGCTGCGCGGGGTCCATGGTTCCGAATGCGCCCACGGGATGCAAGGGCAGATGCACGTGCACGCGCCCGAGCGTGCCGGACCTGTCCGACCCTGTGGCGAATCTGTGGAAATCTTCTTGACGCCGACGCGCCCCCCGCCGTCCGGAACCGGCCCCCCGGCTCCCCTTTCCGTAATCGGATGTGTACGGGCTGAAGCGTTTGGTGGCAGAATCCGGGGCTCGACGGGGGCTCGTCACCATGATCGGGAGGCTGGGAGCCGTGACCGCAGGCGAAATGAACGGAGCGGGCGGGAGCGTGGTCCGGCGCATCCTGCTGGGCTCCCAGCTGAGGCGCCTGCGCGAGTCGAGGGGGATCACCCGCGAGGCCGCCGGCTACTCGATCCGCGCTTCCGAATCCAAGATCAGCCGCATGGAGTTGGGAAGGGTGAGCTTCAAGGCCAGGGACATAGAGGATCTGCTCACGCTCTACGGGGTCACCGAGGAGACCGAGCGCGGCGCGCTCCTGGGCCTCGCCCGCGAGGCCAACCTCGCCGGCTGGTGGCACAGCTTCGGCGACGTCCTGCCCGGCTGGTTCCAGACCTACATCGGCCTGGAGGCCGCCGCCTCCCTCATCCGCGTCTACGAAGTGCAGTTCGTGCACGGCCTGTTGCAGACGGAGGAGTACGCCCACGCCGTCGTCTCCCGGGGCATGCCCGGCGCCTCGCGGGCCGAGATCGACCGCCGCGTCGCCCTCCGGCTCGAACGGCAGAAGGTCCTCGTCTCCGAGCGCGCCCCGCACTTCCACGTCGTCCTCGACGAGGCCGCGCTCCGCCGCCCGTACGGCGACCGGGCCGTCATGCGCGGACAGCTGAAGCACCTCATCGAGGTCTCCGAGCAGCCCGGCGTCACCCTCCAGGTCATGCCGTTCAGCTTCGGCGGCCACGCCGGCGAGAGCGGCGCCTTCACCATGCTCAGCTTCCCCGAGTCCGACCTCTCCGACGTCGTCTACCTCGAACAGCTCACCGGGGCCCTCTACCTCGACAAGAGGGAGGAGGTCGCCCAGTACGCGGCGGCGATGGAGAAACTGGCGAAGGACAGTCCGGATCCGGCCGAAAGTCGTGACCTCCTCCGGGGCCTCCTCCAACTCTCTTGATACATCAGTACGATGACGCCACATCAGTCGCACTGTTAGGTAGCGGGTAGAGGGGTCTCCACCATGTCGCACTTCACCGACCTGGCCCACCAGTACATCGACGGGGAGTGGAAGCCCGGCAGCGGCTCGTGGGACATCATCGACTTCAACCCGTACACCGGGGAGAAGCTCGCCTCGATCACGGTCGCCACCGCCGGCGAGGTGGACCTCGCCTACCGCGCCGCCGAGCGCGCGCAGACCGCCTGGGCCGAGACCAACCCCTACGCCCGCCGGCTCGTCCTCGAGCGCGCGCTGCGGATCGTCGAGGACCGCGAGGACGAGATAGCCGAGACGATCGTCGCGGAGCTCGGCGGCACCCGCCTCAAGGCCGCCTTCGAGCTGCACCTCGCCAAGGAGTTCCTGCGCGAGGCGGTCCACCTGGCGCTGCGCCCCGCCGGCAGCATCCTGCCCTCGCCGGTCGACGGCAAGGAGAACCGCGTCTACCGCCTCCCGGTCGGCGTCGTCGGCGTCATCTCCCCCTTCAACTTCCCCTTCCTCCTCTCCCTCAAGTCGGTCGCCCCCGCCCTCGCGCTCGGCAACGCGGTCGTCCTCAAGCCGCACCAGAACACCCCGATCTGCGGCGGCACCCTGGTCGCGAAGATCCTGGAGGAGGCGGGCCTGCCCGCCGGGCTGCTCAACGTCGTCGTCACCGACATCGCCGAGATCGGCGACGCGCTGCTCACCCACCCGGTCCCGAAGGTCATCTCCTTCACCGGCTCCGACAAGGTCGGCCGTCACGTGGCCACCGTCTGCGCCCAGAACTTCAAGCACGCCGTCCTCGAACTCGGCGGCAACAGCGCCCTGATCGTCCTCGACGACGCCGACCTGGACTACGCCGTCGACGCCGCCGTCTTCAGCCGCTTCGTCCACCAGGGGCAGGTCTGCATGGCCGCCAACCGCATCCTGGTCGACCGCCGCCTGGAGGCGGAGTTCACCGAGAAGTTCGTGGCGAAGGTGAGGACCCTGCGGGTCGGCGACCCGGCCGACCCCGCCACCCACATCGGCCCGCTCATCAACACCCAGCAGGCCGAGTCCGTGGCGGGCGCCGTCGAGCAGGCCGTGGCGGCCGGTGCCACCGCGCTGCTGCACGGCACGGTCGAGGGCAGCCTCGTCTCCCCGTCCGTGCTCACCGGCGTCCCCGCCGGCGCCCCGGTCCTCTCCCAGGAGATCTTCGGCCCGGTGGCCCTGATCCTCCCCTTCGACGGCGAGGACGAGGCCGTCCGGATCGCCAACGACACCCCGTACGGGCTCAGCGGCGCCGTCCACACCGCCGACGTCGAGCGGGGCGTCCGGGTCGCCAGGCGGATCCACACCGGCATGATCCACATCAACGACGGCACCGTCCACGACGAGCCGATCGTCCCCTTCGGCGGCGAGAAGCACTCGGGCATCGGGCGGCTCAACGGCGACGCGATGATCGAGGCGTTCACCACCCAGAAGTGGATCTCGATCCAGCACGGCCGCAGCCGCTTCCCCTTCTAGGACAGCACCTGTCCGCCTTCCTCCGTAACGTGGGCATCGCCCGAGCGACACACGAGAAAAGGCGGACAGCATGGTGGCTTTTGTTCCTGCGGAGGCTCCCGGCGACGAGCGCGGCGCGTTCCTCAACTTCGTGGAGGTCCAGCGCGCCGCGCTCCGCCGCTCCCTCCTCGGCCTCACCGAGGAGCAGGCGGCGAGCCGCCCCAGCGTCAGCGAGCTGAGCCTCTCCGGCCTGGCCAAGCACGTGGCCGAGGTCGAGCTGAACTGGCTCAGGCTCGCGCAGCAGCGGGAGAACGAGCGGCAGCGCACCGAGGAGACCTGGGCCGAGGGCCACCGGCTCGTCGGCGACGAGACGGTCCCCGGGGTGCTCGCCTTCTGGGAGGGCGTGGCGAAGGAGACCGAGGAGTTCGTCCGTACGGTGCCGAGCCTGGACGACACCTTCCCGCTGCCCCCCGCGCCCTGGTTCCCCGCGGGCACCCGCGTCTCGGTCCGCTGGATGCTCCTCCACCTGGTGCAGGAGATGGGCCGGCACGCGGGCCACGCGGACATCATCCGCGAATCCCTCGACGGCAAGGGCTCCTTCGACCTGATCGCGCTGGAGAACGAGGGCTGAGCCGGGGGCCGGCGGCGGGCCCCGGCCCGGCCCGGCGCGATCCGGCCTGCCGCGGCCCGGTCCCGAGGACGCGGCCTAGTGGTGGAAGGAGGTCGCGGCCTCCTTGTCGCGGGTGAAGGGGCCCGGCTGGCGGCGCAGTTCGGGCAGGAGGCGGTTCAGGTCCTCCACGAGGAGGCCGGCGAGGTCGGCGGAGAAGCCGTTGCGGCAGACGATCCGCAGGACGGACAGGTCCTCGCGGTGCGCGGGGAAGGTGTAGGCGGGGACGAGCCAGCCGTGTTCGCGGAGCCTGCGGGAGACGTCGAAGACGTCGTAGGCGGTGACGTCGGGGGCGGTGGTGAAGGCGAAGACGGGCAGCTGGTCGCCGCGGGTGAGGAGCCGGAAGTCGCCCATGGCCTCGATCCGTTCGGCGAGGCCCCGGGCGACGTCCCGGCTGGTCTGCTGGACGGCCCGGTAGCCCTCCCGGCCGAGCCTGAGGAAGGTGTAGTACTGGGCGACGACCTGGGCGCCGGGGCGGGAGAAGTTGAGGGCGAAGGTCGGCATGTCGCCGCCGAGGTAGTTGACCCGGAAGACGAGCTCCTCGGGGAGTTCCTCGGGGCCCCGCCACAGGGCCCAGCCGACGCCGGGGTAGACGAGCCCGTACTTGTGGCCGGAGGTGTTGATCGAGGAGACGCGGGGGAGCCGGAAGTCCCAGACCAGGTCCTCGTCGAGGAAGGGGGCGATCATGGCTCCGGAGGCGCCGTCGACGTGGACGGGCACGTCGAGGCCGGTGCGGGCCTGGAGGTCGTCGAGGGCGGCGCAGATGTCGGCGACGGGCTCGTAGGAGCCGTCGAAGGTGGAGCCGAGGACGGCGACGACGCCGATGGTGTTCTCGTCGCACAGGGCGGCGGCGGAGGCGGCGTCGAGGTGGTAGCGGTCGCCCTCCATGGGGACGAGGCGGGGCTCGACCTCCCAGAAGTTGCAGAACTTCTCCCAGCAGACCTGCACGTTGACGCCCATCACCAGGTTGGGGCGGGCGGCCGGATAGCGGTCGGCGTTCTTCTTGGTCCAGCGGCGCTTGAGGGCCATCCCGGCGAGCATGCAGGCCTCGCTGGAACCGGTGGTGGAGCAGCCGACGGCGGCGGACGGGTCGGGGGCGTGCCAGAGGTCGGCGAGCATGGCGACGCAGCGCCGTTCGAGTTCGGCGGTGCGCGGGTACTCGTCCTTGTCGATCATGTTCTTGTCGCGGCACTCGCCCATCAGGACCCCGGCCTGGGGCTCCATCCAGGTGGTGACGAAGGTGGCGAGGTTGAGCCGGGAGTTGCCGTCCAGCATCAGCTCGTCGCGGACCAGCTGGTAGGCGCTGGAGGGCGGCAGCGGGCCGGCCGGCAGCCGGTGCCGGGGCGGTGCCTCGGTCATGCCGCCGATCGGGTTCGCCTCCCCGTAGAAGGGGTTGAGGGCGAGCCGGCGGAAGGAATCGGACTCGTTGTCGTCGGGTCCCTTGTGGAGGGCGGCCATGGGGGCTCCTTCTTCGGCTGCGGGCGGGGTCAGCGCAGGGCGTCGCCCCGGTGGTCGAGTTCGAGCTGCGGGCGGCCGGTGACGACCAGCCAGGCGGGCAGGGTGGCCAGGCAGAGCAGCGAGAGCATGGCGGGGGAGGAGGCGAGGACGGCGGCGACGAAGAGGCTCACCCAGCCCTGCCGGGTGGTGGCGAGGAGGACGCCGAGGACCGCGGAGGAGACGGCGACCGCCGGGTGGATCTCCGGGACGAGGGCCTGGACGGCGAGGCCGAGGGCGGCGCCGATGAAGACCGCGGGGAAGACCCGGCCGCCGCGGAAGCCGCAGGCGGCGGCCACCAGCAGCGCGACGGACTTCACCACGGCCAGCTTGGCCAGTTCGCCGGAGGAGTACACCCCGAGGGAGCCGACGAGCTCCTTGGTCTCGTGGAGGCCCTTGAAGAGCGTCAGATGGCCGCCGAGGGCGCCCAGCAGGCCCAGGAGCAGACCGCCGGCGGGCAGCATCAGCATCGGGTGCCGCAGCCGCCCGAAGGCCCGGTGGAGGGCGGGGAAGGCGTAGCAGCCGAGGAGGCCGAAGAGGGCGCCGAGGGTGGCGACGACGAGGGCGGCGAGGAGGTCCTCCCAGCCGGGGTCGGTCAGCGCCGGGAGGCCCATGGCGAAGCTGGGGGAGGAGAAGAGCTGGGTGGTCATCGCCCCGGCGCCGGCGGCGACCAGCGGCGCGAAGAGCCGATCCCACAGGGAGCCCTTGCCGGGCCGTCCGACGAGCGCCTCGGAGAGCACCAGGGCGGCGGCGACGGGGGTGCCGAAGAGGGCGCCGAAGGTGCCCGCCGTGGCGAGGGAGGCCCAGAAGGCGCCCGGGGTGCCCGGCGCGGCCCGCAGCCCCAGCCAGACGGCCAGGGCGATCGCGGAGGCGATCGTCGGCTGCTCGGGGCCGAGGCTGACGCCGCCGGCGAGGGCGAGGGTGCTGGCGACGAGGAGGCCCGGCACCACGCCGGGCGCCAGCGGCGGGCCGCCGAGCCCCTCCGAGGCCGGATCGGGACCGGCGTGCCCGGGGGCCTTCCAGACGACGAGGCCGACCGCGACGCCGGTGGCGGTGAGGACGACGATCATCCACAGGGAGGAGTACGGACCGATGTCCAGCGCGTCGGGCAGCGTCTCCCAGAGCACCGACTGGAGCTCTTCGGCGATCCTGCTGACGCCGAGGAAGAGGAGGGCCGACCCGGCGCCGACCACGAGGGCGGGCAGGACCTGCGGGAGCAGGACCCGGACCGGGGCTTCGGCGGGGGCGGTCGCGTCATGATCGGTGGCCACCGCCCCACCATAAGTGAGCAATTGCCGCACAACACCTCGAAAGACCCGAGGCGCGGGGCCTGCACCTCACGTGACGTCAGGACCCGGGCCGACGGCGTACCGGCAGGGAAAGGGCGGACGGCCGCATGGGCTGCTCCGTGGGACAGGTCGCAGGCCTCGCCGGGGTCGCGGTGCGCACCCCGCACCACTCCGACGCGACCGGACTGCTCTCCCCGGGCGGTACGCGGAGGGGTCCGCCCGCCGCCGGGGCGGCACCCACTCGCACGGGCCCGCCCGGGCCGCGTCCTGCGGGACCGGGCCGGGGCGCGGGACCGGGCCGGGATGCGGGACCGGGCCGGGGGCCTGGCGAGGTCCGGGGCCGTGCCCCGGCCCGTACGCGCCCGCCCCGTCCCGTACGCGGTCCCGCACCCGCCCCGTACGCGCCCGGACCCGCCCCGCACCCGTCCCGCAAGGGTTCAGGCGCGTTCCGCGATGACCACCGCGGTGCCGTACGCGCACACCTCCGTGCCCACGTCCGCGGCCTCCGTCACGTCGAAGCGGAACATCAGCACGGCGTTCGCGCCGCGCGCCCGGGCCTGCTCCACCAGGCGGTCCATCGCCTGGTTCCGGGTCTCCACCAGGGTCTTCGTCAGTCCCTTCAGCTCGCCGCCGATCATCGACTTGAGACCGGCGCCGATCTGGCTGCCCAGGTGACGCGAGCGGACCGTCAGTCCGAAGACCTCGCCGATCACCTGTCGTACCTCGTAGCCGGGGACGTCGTTCGTCGTCACCACCAGCACGTCGGGGTGCGGTCCCTGACCGCCTCCGTACTCCTCGATGCCCATCGGCACTCACCTCCTGGTCACCCAGGGTCGTCGCAGCGGCGCCCCTCCGCATCCCGTGCGGGCCGGGTGGAACCGGGGGTGGCCGTTCCACGTTGATAGCTTGGGGCGCGCCGTCGGCATGTCCCGCCGCACCCCCGACATGCCCCCACCCCGACCGGCAGGAGCCCGGAACCCGTGAACACGCTTGCCCTCGGACCGAGCTGGCTGGATCCGGACTACCTGATCCAGACCTTCGGCCTGATCGGTGTCCTCGCCATCGTCTTCGCCGAGTCCGGCCTCCTCATCGGGTTCTTCCTCCCCGGTGACTCGCTGCTCTTCACGACCGGCCTCCTCGTCACCACCGGAAAGCTCGACTCGCCGCTCTGGCTGGTCTGCACCCTGGTCGTGGCCGCGGCGATCCTCGGCGACCAGGTGGGCTACCTCTTCGGCCGGAAGGTCGGCCCCTCGCTCTTCCGCCGCCCGGACTCCAAGCTCTTCAAGCAGGAGAACGTGGAGAAGGCCCACGAGTTCTTCGAGAAGCACGGCCCGAAGTCCCTCATCCTGGCCCGCTTCGTGCCGATCATCCGCACCTTCACGCCGATCATCGCGGGCGTCAGCCGGATGAACTACCGCTCCTTCATCACCTTCAACATCATCGGCGGCGTCCTGTGGGGCGCCGGCGTGACCCTGCTCGGCGCCTCCCTCGGCAAGATCGACTTCGTGCACCGGCACATCGAGGCGATCCTCGTCGGCATCGTCCTCGTCTCGGTCGTCCCGATCGTGATCGAGTACCTCCGGGCCCGTTCCCAGTCGAAGAAGGCCGCCGCCCGGACCCAGGAAGAGCCCCCCGCCGACCCGGCGCCCCCGGCCGCCCCCGGCGAGCACTCCGACTGGCCCGCCCCCGGCGACCAGGGCCACCACCCCGGCCACGACGACCGGCCCGGCCAGGGCGGCGGCTACGGCCAGCAGGGCGGCTACGCGGACCAGGGGGGCTACGGCCGGCAGCAGGGCGGGTACGGCGAGCAGGGCGGCTACGGCCAGCAGGGCGGTTACGCGGACCAGGGCGGTTACGCCGGTCAGGGCGGTTACGCGGGGCAGGGCCAGCAGGGCGGCTACGGGCAGCAGGCCGGCTACGGCCGGCAGCAGGGCGGGTACGGCAACCAGGCCGGATACGACCAGCAGGGTGGTTACGGCCAGCAGGGCGGCTACGCGAACCAGGGTGGCTACGCGGACCAGGGTGGCTACGCGGACCAGGGCGGTTACGCGGACCAGGGCGGTTACGCGGACCAGGGCGGTTACGCCGGTCAGGGCGGCTACGGAGCCCAGCAGCCCGCCTACGGAGACGCCCAGCAGGGCGCCTACGGCGACCAGCAGCCCGGTTACGGCTACGGCGGCGCCCAGCAGCAGCCCGGCCACGGCGCCCAGCAGCAGCCCGGCCACGGCGCCCGGCAGCCCGGCTACGGCGGCTACGACGGCCAGAACCCGCCGCCGCAGCAGCACGGCGGGGACGACCGGCACCCCCCGCGCTAGGACACGGCACACGACAGAAGCTCCGCCCTCCGGCCGTCCGGCCGGGAGCGGGGCTTCCGCGTGACGGGGGGCGCGCCCGGCAAAGAAGCCCCAGAAGCCCCAGAAGCCCTAGAAGCCCCTGGTCCGCTTCGCCGCGCTGCGGGCGGAGCCAGCGCCGGGGGCCCGCATGAAGAGGCGGGCCAGCTCGCTCCCCAGGTTCACCCCGATCGCGATCGCCAGGGCCAGGGCCGCCGCCTTCGCGAGCGAGTTGAAGCCCTGGTCCAGGTTGTTCTGGGCGATCGCGAGCACACCGAAGTACGTCGCCGAACCGGGCAGCAGCGGCCCGATCGCCGCCGTCACGTACGGCAGCGAGGAGGTGTGGTGGTAGCGGGCCATCAGCTGCCCGAAGAGGCCCACCAGACCGGCCGCCACCGCCGTCGCCATCACCGCGGAGCCCTCCGCCGTCACCGCGATCGACGCGTAGACCACCCAGGCCACCCCGCCGTTCAGCGTCGCGAAGACGACCGTCCCCCGCGACTGCTGGAGGAGGACGGCGAAGGTCGCGCACAGCACCATCGAGGACAGGATCTGCGTCACCGGCCGCTCGACCGGGCTCAGCGTCCCCTCCGGATTGAGCTGGGCGTCGAACTGCACCGCCACGTACAGCACCGACAGCACGCCCACCACGATCGCCACGAAGAAGTAGGCGACCTCCAGGAGCCGGGCCGAGGCCGTGATGTAGAAGCCGGTCAGACCGTCCTGCACGGCCGCGACCAGCGCCCGCCCCGGGATCAGCGCGAACAGGCCGCCCGTGATCACCGCCGAGGGCCGCAGCTCCGCGTGGAGCAGCGTGAGCAGCACCCCCATCGCGGCCGGCGGCATCGCCGCCACCAGGAACTGGTAGAACTCCGGCAGCCCGCGCCCCGCGCACAGCCACGCCAGCCGGTCGCCGAGCACCGCGCCCAGCGCCGCCACGAAGAAGACCGTGGTGTCACCGCCCAGCAGCAGCGAGGCCGCGCCCGCCAGCAGTCCCGCCGCGGCCGTCAGCACCCAGCCCGGGTACGGGTGCCGGTTGCGCCGGATCTCCGCGAGGCGCCGGTACGCCTCCTCCGGCGACACCTCGTGCGCCGGCGCGTTGATGTCCGCCAGCAGCTGGTAGACCGCCGCCAGGCGCGTGTAGTCGGTGCCCCGGCGGCGCACCGTCCGGTTCGCCGTCAGCGGGTCGTCCACCAGCGAGGGCTGGTACGTGACCGACAGCAGGGTGAAGGTGACCGTCGGCTCGCAGCGGTCCAGGCCGTACGAGCGGCAGATCGCGAACATCGCCGCCTCGACGTCCTCCGCGCCCTCCCCGCCCGCGAGCAGCAGCTCGCCGATGCGGAGGGCCAGGTCGAGCACGCGCGGCACCGAGGGGCCCGTCTCGTCCTTCCCCGTGGGCGCCTCCGGCACGGGCCGGTCGCCGACCGGCAGCCGGAGCATCGTCCGCATCCGGTCCTGCCAGGGGGCGTTGTGCGGCAGCCGCGCGAGGGGGACCCCGTACGCCGGGGTGAAGGCGGTCGGCGAGTCCTTCGCGGAGTACGTCGACGGCGGTGCGAACGCCGAGCCCTCCGGCTCCGGCTGCGGCTCGGGCGACAGCCCCTCCGGGACCACGAACGCCGAGCCCTCCGGCTCCGGCGGCGGCTCCGGCACCAGCCCCTCCGGCAGCGCGAACTCCGAGGTCGCCTCGTCCGACAGGGGCTTCCGGTCCTCCGGAACCTCCTCGGGGCCCTCCGGCTCCGCCACCACTTTCTCCGCCTCACACCCAGGGAATCGTGGATTCCAGTATGGGCGTCAGACGGGCGTGCGAAACGCGGATCGCCCGAAGCCGGGCACACGGAGGACGGACGCCCGGGGGCGGGACGTCGGGGGCGCGGGCACGCGGAAGGCGGCGCACCCCGTCACCGGGGCGCACCGCCTTCCGTGAAGTCCCTCGGGACCGGGCGTCAGTGGGCGCCCTGCTCCTTGGCGCGCGCGATCGACTTCTCGATCTCGGCCTCGGCGGCCTCGCGGCCGACCCAGTCGGCGCCCTCGACCGACTTGCCCGGCTCCAGGTCCTTGTAGACCTCGAAGAAGTGCTGGATCTCCAGGCGGTCGAACTCCGGCACGTGGTGGATGTCGCGCAGGTGCTCCATGCGCGGGTCCGTCGCCGGCACGCACAGCAGCTTGTCGTCGCCGCCGGCCTCGTCCGTCATGCGGAACATGCCGATGGCGCGGCACTTGATCAGGCAGCCCGGGAAGGTCGGCTCGTCGAGGATGACCAGCGCGTCCAGCGGGTCGCCGTCCTCGCCGAGGGTGTTCTCCACGTAGCCGTAGTCGGTCGGGTAGGCCGTCGACGTGAAGAGGCGACGGTCCAGACGGATGCGACCGGTCTCGTGGTCGACCTCGTACTTGTTCCGCGATCCCTTCGGGATCTCGATGAGAACGTCGAACTCCACGGGTGGCTCCTCCTGAATCAGCACAACTGAATGCTCGCGACGACGCGCGGTGATTAAGTGTCCCTCACGCACGTACGTGATCGCGAAAGGGGCTGGTCAGCAATGCCGGAGCCGAGGGTGTGGCAGCTCACGGCGGGCTCCGCCGTGCTCGGTCTGGCTCTCGCCGCCGCGGCGGCGACCGCGGCAGGCCCCTGGGACGGAGGCCAGCGTACGGCCGAGCGGGCCCGCGCCGCCGCCCCCGCGACGGGTGGCGAGCGTCACCCCGCCCCGGCCGCCGCCCCCGCCGCCCCGCCGAGGCCCGCCGCACCGGCCCCCGCCCCCAGCGCCCCGTGTGTCCTCACCGCCCTGGACGCCCCCGCCCCCGGCAGCCGCCCGGCGGACCTCGCCAGGGCCCTCGTCCCCCTCCTGGCCGATCCCGGCCTCGGCACCTCCCGCACCGCCTCCGTCGTCGACGCCGCCACCGGGAAGCAGCTGTACGGGGAGGGCGCGGCCACCCCGATGACGCCCGCCTCCACCGTCAAGATCGCCACCGCCGCCGCGGCCCTCTCCGCCCTCGGCCCCGACCACCGCATCGGCACCACCGTCACCGCCGCCCCCGACAGCGCCTCCGTCACCCTCACCGGCGGCGGCGACCCCACCCTCGACCCGGCCCGGCTGAAGGCCCTCGCCGGGGACACCGCCCGCGCCCTCCAGAAGCGCGGCCGGACCTCCGTGCGCCTCGCCTACGACACGAGCCTCTACCCGGGGCCGGCCCTCCACCCCATCGGCCCCAACGAGAACCTCGCGCCCGTCACCGCCCTGATGACCCGCGAAGGACGCCTCGACGACAGCGCGAGCGGACCCGCCCCCCGCTCCGGCGACCCGGCCCTCGACACGGCCACCGCCTTCGCCCGCCACCTCGCCGACGCCGGCGTGAAGGTCGCCGGCGCGCCCGGGCCCGGCCGCACCCCGAAGGGCGCCCCCCTCGCCCGTACGGACTCCGCACCCCTCGCCGACCTCGTCGAGCGCACCCTCACGAACAGCGACAACGACCTCGCCGAGGCCCTCGCCCGGCAGACCGCCCTCGCCCGCGAGCAGCCCGCCTCCTTCCGGGGCGCCGAGAAGGCCGTCCGCGACCAGCTCGGCACCCTCGACCTGCCCCTCGCGGGCGCCCGCTTCGCCGACGGCAGCGGACTCGACCGCCGCGACCGGGTCTCCGCCGCCCTCCTCACCGGCCTCCTCGCCCGCGCCGCCGACCCCGCCCACCCCGAGCTGCGCCCCCTGCTCACCGGCCTCCCCGTCGGCGGCTTCACCGGCACCCTCGCCGGCCGCTACGGCCAGGCCCCCGCGGGCGCCGGACTCGTCCGCGCCAAGACCGGCACCCTCACCGGCGTCAACACCCTCGCCGGCACCGTCGTCGCCGCCGACGGCCGCCTCCTCGCCTTCGCGTTCCTCGCCGGCCGCACCCCCTCGCCCGACCTCGCCCAGCCCGCCCTCGACCGCCTCTCCGCCGCCCTCACCGGCCAGAAGTGACCCCCGCGCCACCCTCCGGAGAGGGCCCGGAAGGGCCCCGAACCCGTACGGTTGACGCATGACGAGCATCGGTGGTGCAGGCACGTCCGGAACGGTCGACTGGAACCTCGCGGTGGCGACCGCGACCAGGCTGGTCCGCCCCGGCCCCGACGTCGGCCGCGACGAGGCCCGCGCCGTCGTCGCCGAGCTCCGCCGCCACGCCAAGGCCGCCGAGGAACACGTCCGGGCCTACACCCGGATGCTCCCCGAGGGCACCGACGCGCCCGACACCCCCGTCCTCGTCGTCGACCGCACCGGCTGGATCAAGGCCAACGTGGCCGGCTTCCGCGAGCTCCTCACCCCGCTCCTCGGCAAGATGAACGAGCGCCGCGCCGCCACCCCCGGCGGCACCGTCCTCGGCGCCGTCGGCGGCAAGGTCACCGGCGTCGAGCTGGGCATGCTGCTGTCCTTCCTGGCCTCCCGCATCCTCGGCCAGTACGAGACCTTCGCCCCCGCCACCCGCGACCTCCCCGGCGCCCCCGGCACCGGCGGCCGGCTCCTCCTCGTCGCCCCCAACATCGTCCACGTGGAGCGCGAGCTCGCGGTCTCGCCGCACGACTTCCGGCTCTGGGTCTGCCTCCACGAGGAGACCCACCGCACCCAGTTCACCGCCGTCCCCTGGCTCCGCGACCACCTCCAGGGCGAGATCCAGACATTCCTCGCCGCCACCGAGGTGGACCCCGGTACCTTCGTCGAACGGCTCCGGGAGGCCTTCCAGACCCTCGCCGGCGGCCGCCCCGAGGGCGAGGAGGGCGACGCCGCCCCCTCCCTCGTCGAACTCGTCCAGACCCCCGAGCAGCGCGAGATCCTCGGCCGCCTCACCGCCGTCATGTCCCTCCTCGAAGGCCACGCCGACTACGTCATGGACGGCGTCGGCCCCCAGGTCGTGCCCTCGGTCGCCGAGATCCGCGAGAAGTTCCAGCAGCGCCGCGCCCGGGGCGCCTCCCGCCTCGACCTGGCCCTGCGCAAGCTCCTCGGCCTCGACGCCAAGCTGCGCCAGTACCGCGACGGCGAGCGCTTCGTCCGCGCCGTCGTCGACCAGGTCGGCATGGACGGCTTCAACCGCGTCTGGACCTCCCCCAACACCCTCCCCACCAAGAGCGAGATCGCCGCCCCCGACGACTGGATCGCCCGCGTCCACCGCCGGACGGAGGGCTGACCCCGCACCGGAACGGCCGGCGGACCGGGAGACGGACCGGAGACCGGGCCCGGGGGCAGGACGGGAGGCGGGTCCGGAGCCGGACCGGGAGGCGGACCGGAAGCCGGGCCGGGAGGCGGGTCCGGGGCCGGATCGGGACCGGATCCCGTCACGACACCCCGGCGGAACACGCCGGGGCGCACCACCAATCACCCATCCGAGGGACCCTGGGCGTGGGGTGAGGCGTGCAATGCTCGGGTAAGGGCCGCATTTCTGTCACCATCGACGCACTCTGAGTGACCGAACACCCCATTCCGACCGTTAAGACTCCGACCGAGGCACCCCACCCCATTCACGAAGGGCACCGAACCATGGGTCCCCATCCTGCGGTCGCGGCGATACGCCTGGCGGTCCGCCGCGTACTCCACGACGTCCTCACCGAGCACCCCGCCGATCCCGCCGCCCCCCGCGACACGCACCCCCTGGTGCTCGTCGCCTGCTCCGGCGGCGCCGACTCCATGGCGCTCGCCTCCGCCCTCGCCTTCGAGGCCCGCAAACTCCCCGTCCGGGCCGGCGGCATCACCGTCGACCACGGCCTCCAGGACGGCTCCGACGGCCGCGCCGGCGAGGTCGCCGACCGCATGACCGCCCTCGGCCTCGGCCCCGTCGAGTCCGTCGCCGTCACCGTCGGCCGCGAAGGCGGCCCCGAGGCCGCCGCCCGCGACGCCCGGTACGCCGCGCTCGACGCCGCCGCCGAACGCCACGGCGCCACCGCGATCCTCCTCGGCCACACCCGCGACGACCAGGCCGAGACCGTCCTCCTCGGCCTCGCCCGCGGCTCCGGCATCCGGTCCCTCTCCGGCATGGCCGCCGTCTCGGGGGCCCGGGGCCGCTACCGCCGCCCCTTCCTCCAGCTGGACCGCCAGACGGTCCGCAAGGCGTGCATCGCCCAGGAGCTCGCCGTCTGGGACGACCCCCACAACAGCGACCCGGCGTACACCCGCTCCCGGCTCCGCCACGAAGGCCTCCCGGCCCTGGAGAAGGCCCTCGGCAAGGGCGTCGTCGAAGCCCTCGCCCGGACGGCCCAGCTCTCCCGCGACGACGCCGACGCCCTCGACACCTGGGCCGCCGACGCCGAGACCTCCGTGCGCGACGAGGCCGGCGCCCTCGCGTGCGACAAGCTCCACGGCCTGCCCCCCGCCGTGCGCCGCCGAGTCCTGCGCCGGGCCGTGATCGCCGAGGGCGCGCCCGCCGGCTCCCTCTTCGCCCGGCACATCGAGGAACTCGACCGGCTCATCACCGGATGGCGCGGTCAGGGCGCCATCAACCTGCCCGGCCGGGTGGAAGCCCGCAGGCAGGGTGGCAGACTTGTCATCCGGCAAGGCTGACGCACGCTGCAACGAAAGTGACCCGGGTGAACGAGAAGGACATGGGCACCGACCTCCAGTCGGTGCTCATCACCAAGGAAGAGATCGACGCCAAGCTGGTCGAGCTGGCGGCGAAGATCGACGCGGAATACGCGGGCAAGGACCTGCTCATCGTCGGTGTCCTCAAGGGCGCCGTGATGGTGATGGCGGACCTGGCGCGCGCCCTGTCCACCCCTGTCACCATGGACTGGATGGCCGTCTCCTCCTACGGAGCCGGCACCCAGTCCTCGGGCGTCGTCCGCATCCTCAAGGACCTCGACACTGACATCAAGGGCAGGCACGTCCTGATCGTCGAGGACATCATCGACTCCGGTCTGACGCTGTCCTGGCTCCTGTCGAACCTCGGCTCGCGCGAACCGGCCTCCCTGGAGGTCTGCACCCTGCTGCGCAAGCCCGACGCCGCCAAGGTCGCCATCGACGTCAAGTGGATCGGCTTCGACATCCCCAACGAGTTCGTGGTCGGCTACGGCCTCGACTACGCGGAGAAGTACCGGAACCTCCCCTTCGTGGGCACGCTCGCCCCGCACGTCTACGGCGGCTGAACGACTGCTCCCGTACGGGGAACCCGCACCGCCTTCCCTCCGTTGAAGCACGGGAAGGCGGTCGCGGGCGACGATGCTGAGGTACCGTCCGAAGAACAGCTTTTTCATACTGCGGCTCTCACAGCAGCATTTACCTACGGGCAGGAGGGACGGGGCGTTCTCGCTCCGTATGGATGGACGTGAAGCGATACTTCCGTGGGCCGGTCATGTGGATCGTGCTGGCCGTCCTCGCCGTGGTCGTGCTGATGCAGGTCGTCGGCTCGTCCGAGGGCTACAAGACGGTGGACACCGGCCAGGTGGTCCAGGCGATCGACAAGAACCAGGTCAAGCAGGCAAAGATCACCACCGGGGACGAGCAGGTCGTCAAGCTCGAACTCTCCGGTGACACGAAGATCGACGGCAGCAGCAAGGTCCAGGCCAGCTACATCGGCACCCAGGGCGCCGACCTCGCCGACAAGCTCCAGGAGAAGTTCGAGGCCGGGCAGATCGAGAAGGGCTACACGGTCTCCCCGACGAAGCAGTCGCCCTTCGTCTCGATCCTGCTCTCCCTCCTCCCCTTCGTCCTCATCGTGGTCGTCTTCCTCTTCCTGATGAACCAGATGCAGGGCGGCGGCTCCCGCGTCATGCAGTTCGGCAAGTCCAAGGCGAAGCTCATCACCAAGGACACGCCCAAGACGACCTTCGCGGACGTCGCCGGCTCGGACGAGGCCGTCGAGGAGCTCCACGAGATCAAGGAGTTCCTCCAGGAGCCGGCGAAGTTCCAGGCCGTCGGCGCCAAGATCCCCAAGGGCGTCCTGCTCTACGGCCCGCCCGGAACCGGCAAGACGCTCCTCGCGCGCGCCGTCGCCGGCGAGGCCGGGGTGCCCTTCTACTCGATCTCCGGCTCCGACTTCGTCGAGATGTTCGTCGGTGTCGGCGCCAGCCGGGTCCGCGACCTCTTCGAGCAGGCCAAGGCGAACGCCCCGGCGATCGTCTTCGTCGACGAGATCGACGCGGTCGGCCGCCACCGCGGCGCCGGCCTCGGCGGCGGTCACGACGAGCGCGAGCAGACCCTCAACCAGCTGCTGGTCGAGATGGACGGCTTCGACGTCAAGGGCGGCGTCATCCTCATCGCGGCGACGAACCGCCCCGACATCCTCGACCCCGCCCTCCTGCGCCCGGGCCGCTTCGACCGGCAGATCGCCGTCGACCGTCCCGACATGCAGGGCCGTCTGGAGATCCTCAAGGTCCACCAGAAGGGCAAGCCGGTCGCGCCCGACGTCGACCTCGCCGCCGTCGCCCGCCGCACCCCCGGCTTCACCGGTGCCGATCTGTCCAACGTCCTCAACGAGGCGGCGCTGCTGACCGCCCGCTCGGACAAGAAGCTGATCGACAACCACATGCTGGACGAGGCGATCGACCGCGTGGTCGCGGGCCCGCAGAAGCGGACCCGGATCATGTCGGACAAGGAGAAGAAGATCACCGCGTACCACGAGGGCGGTCACGCCCTGGTCGCGGCGGCCTCCCCGAACGCCGACCCCGTCCACAAGATCACCATCCTGTCCCGCGGCCGCGCCCTGGGCTACACGATGGTCCTGCCGGACGAGGACAAGTACTCCACCACGCGCAACGAGATGCTCGACCAGCTCGCGTACATGCTGGGCGGCCGCGCGGCGGAGGAGCTCGTCTTCCACGACCCGACGACGGGCGCCGCGAACGACATCGAGAAGGCCACGGCCACCGCCCGCGCGATGGTCACGCAGTACGGCATGACCGAGCGGCTCGGCGCCATCAAGTTCGGCGGCGACAACACCGAGCCCTTCCTCGGCCGCGAGATGTCGCACCAGCGGGACTACTCGGAAGAGGTCGCCGCGCTGGTCGACGAAGAGGTCAAGAAGCTCATCGAGACCGCGCACAACGAGGCGTGGGAGATCCTGGTCGAGAACCGCGACATCCTCGACAACCTGGTCCTCGCCCTCCTGGAGAAGGAGACGCTGGGCAAGGAGGAGATCGCCGAGATCTTCGCCCCCATCGTCCGCCGCCCGGCCCGCCCGGCCTGGACCGGCTCCTCCCGCCGCACCCCGTCCACGCGTCCGCCGGTCCTCTCCCCCAAGGAGCTGGCCCTGACGAACAGCGCGAACGGCACGACGGCGAACGGCACCGCCCCGGCGGTCGACACCACCAAGGGCATCGACATCGCCCCCGAGGACACCCCGGAGCCCTGAGCCCCGGACCCCCCGGAATGGAAGCCGCGCCCCCACAGGTTCTAGCCTGTGGGGGCGCGGTCCTTTCTTCGCGCCCTGTCAGACAGACGGAACGAGGCACAGATGACCGACCCGGTGACGCTGGACGGCGAAGGCACGATCGGCGAGTTCGACGAGAAGCGCGCCCAGAACGCCGTACGGGAGCTCCTCATCGCGGTCGGCGAGGACCCGGACCGCGAGGGCCTGCGCGAGACGCCGGCGCGGGTGGCGCGGGCGTACAAGGAGATCTTCGCCGGGCTGTGGCAGCAGCCCGAGGACGTCCTGACGACGACGTTCGACCTGGGCCACGACGAGATGGTCCTGGTGAAGGACATCGAGGTGTACTCGACCTGTGAGCACCACCTCGTCCCGTTCCGCGGGGTGGCGCACGTGGGGTACATCCCGTCCACCACCGGCAAGATCACCGGGCTCTCGAAGCTGGCCCGGCTCGTCGACGTCTACGCCCGCAGGCCCCAGGTGCAGGAACGTCTCACCACCCAGGTGGCGGACTCGCTGATGGAGATCCTGGAGCCGCGCGGCGTCATCGTGGTCTTCGAGTGCGAGCACATGTGCATGTCGATGCGCGGCATCCGCAAGCCGGGCGCGAAGACCATCACCTCGGCGGTCCGCGGCCAGCTGCGCGACCCCGCGACCCGCGCCGAGGCGATGAGCCTCATCATGGCGCGCTGACGCCCTCCCGCGACGGACTCAGGCCCGGGCCCCGCCCGGGCCTTCGTCGTCCTCCGGGAGCCGGCAGACGCGTTCCAGGAAGAGGGCGGCGGCGATGACGGCGAAGGCGGCGACGACCGCGGCGGCGGCGTAGAGGGCCTGGTCGCGGCGGGCGGGGACGTCGAGGGAGCCGAGGAGGAAGACGCCCACGCCGCCGTAGAGGCCGGCGACGAGGGCGGCGACCAGGGCGCTGGCCTGGCCGAAGACGACCGCGCGGGCGGCCATCAGGGGTTCGACGCCCTTGGCGCCGGGACGGCGCTCGCGCTGGGCCCTGAGACGGGCCCGGAGGGAGAGGGCCGTCGCGGTGAGGACCACCGCGATCACGGCGAGGACGACGGGCGCGGCGAGCGGCACGCTGGGGAGCGTGCCGACGGAGTCCCAGAGGCGGGCACCGCCCCAGGACAGGACGCCGGCGACCAGGAAGAGTCCGGCGAGCACCTTGAGCCGCAGTTGTTTCACCGGGTGTCCTTCACGTGGTCGCGGGCGGTCTGCCACGTAGCGTAACGATTACTCGGGCAGGCGGAGTTCCAGGTCGGGGCGGGGCGTGAGGCCGGCGCGCCCGGTCTCGGCCAGCAGGGCCGCCACGGGGCCGCGGCCCGGGATCAGGGCCTCCGGGTCCACGTCGTGCCAGGGGGCCAGCACGAAGGCCCGCTCGTGGGCGCGGGGGTGCGGGAGGGTGAGGACCGGGTCGTCGGAGACGACGTCCGCGTACGCCACGATGTCGACGTCGAGGGTGCGGGCGCCCCAGCGCTCGTCCCGGACGCGGAGGAAGGCCTCCTCGACGGCCTGGGCGCGCTCCAGGAGCGAGGAGGGCGGCAGGGTCGTGCGGACGAGGGCGACCGCGTTGAGGTACGCGGGCTGGCTGTCGGCCTCGACGCCCCAGGGCTCGGTCTCGTAGACGGGGGAGACGGCCTTGACCCGGAGGCCGGGGGTGTCGCCGAGGGCGTCCACGGCCCCCTGGAGGTTCTCCAGGCGGTTGCCGAGGTTGGCGCCGAGGGCGACGACGGCCCAGCGGGGGTTGGAGAGGGTGGTGTCGGCGGCGTCGACGGTGGCGACGACGGAGGCCGGCACGGGCTGGACGGTGGGGTCGCTCTGGTTCGGTTTCATCGACGGCTCCGGGTGATCGTGACGGTCACGTCGTCGAACGGCACGGTGATGGGGGCGTCCGGCTTGTGGACGACCACCTCGACCTCCTGGACGCCCGCGTGGCTGAGGCACTGCTGGGCGATGCGCTCGGCGAGGGTCTCGATCAGGTCCACGGGCTCGCCCTGGACCACGTCGACGACCTCCTCGGCGACGACGCCGTAGTGGACGGTCTTGGTGAGGTCGTCGTCGGCGGCCGCCGGGCGGGTGTCGAGGCCGAGGACCAGGTCCACGATGAAGGTCTGCCCCTCCTCGCGCTCCTTGGGGAAGACGCCGTGGTGACCTCGGGCCTTGAGGCCGCGCAGCGCGACACGATCCACGCGAATCACTCCTGCTGTCGTAGTGGTGAGGGGCACGTGGCCGGGTGCGGACGGCCGGTGTCCTCCGTCGAATCTACCTGCGGCCTCCGACAGCGCTTGCTGTCGGGGCCCGTCAGGCGGAGCCTCCCGCGTCGTCGGAGGGGGGTCCGGGGGGTGCGTCGTCGTCGGGTCCCGCGATGACGGGGGAGGCGTGGTGGGACCAGATCCGCCACCCGTCGGGGGTCCTGCGGAAGGCGTTGGTGGCGACGACGAGCTGGCCGACGAGGGGGCCGAGCTCGGCGCCGTCCTCGGCGGGGCCGCCGCTGAGGATGTTCTCGGTGCAGGTGACGAGGGCGGTGTCGCCGGCCAGGGAGGTCCGGACGTCGGTGAGGAAGAACTGGATGTAGTCGGTGTGCGCCATGATCAGCGCGTACGAGCGGAGCACCTCGGCGCGGCCGGTGAGGACGGGCCAGCCGGGGTGGACGCAGGAGACGCCGGTGCCGCCGCCGTCGTCGAGCCACAGGTCTTCGAGGCCGTCGAAGTCCCCCTCCTCCAGCGCCGTGTAGAAGGCGGTGTTGGCGGCTTCCACGGCGGTCCGGTCGGCGGCGGTCCGGCCGGCCTCGTGCCCGGCGGTCACCGGGCTCCTTCGACCGCGCGGGCGACGCGGACGGCGTCGGCGGTGGCGCGGACCTCGTGGACGCGGACGGCCCAGGCGCCCTCGTGGGCGGCGAGGGCGGAGACGGCGGCGGTGGCGGCGTCGCGCTCGCGGGCGGGCGGCGGGGCGGCGCCGGGGCGCGAGGTGAGGACGTGGCCCAGGAACCGCTTGCGGGAGGCGGCGACGAGGAGCGGGCGGCCGAGCGCGCGCAGCTCGGGGAGGTGGGCGACGAGGGCGAGGTCGTGGGGGGCCAGCTTGGCGAAGCCGAGGCCGGGGTCGATGACGATCCGCTCGGGGGCGACGCCGCCGTCGACGACGGCCTCCATGCGGGTGCGGAGCTCGGTGACGACCTCGGTGACGACGTCCTCGTAGACGGCGAGGCCATTCATGTCCTGGCTGAAGCCGCGCCAGTGCATGACGACGAAGGGGACCTCGGCGGCGGCGACGGCGGGGACCATGCCGGGGTCGGCGAGGCCGCCGCTGACGTCGTTGACGAGGGCGGCGCCCGCCGCGACGGCGGCGCTCGCGACGGAGGCCCGCATGGTGTCGACGGAGACGGTGACGCCTTCGGCGGCGAGGCCGCGGACGACGGGGACGACCCGGCGGAGCTCTTCCTCCTCGTCCACCCGGGTGGCGCCGGGGCGGGTGGACTCGCCGCCGACGTCGACGAGGTCGGCGCCCTGGGCGACGAGGTCGAGGCCGTGCTTGACGGCGGCCGTGGTGTCGAACCAGCGGCCGCCGTCGGAGAAGGAGTCCGGGGTCACGTTGACCACGCCCATGACCGCGCAGCGGTCCCACTCGGGAAGGCCGAGGGGAGCGCCCCGGTCGATCGTCGTACTCATATGACCAGCGTAGGGCCCGGCGGGGCGGGGGGCGGTTTCAGGCCGGGCTGATCTCGTGGTCGCGGGCGCCCCGCACGGGCACGGCGTGGGCGCAGGGCCGGGGGGCCCTGGCGGGGCGGCGGCGGGCGAAGGGGCGGGGCAGGGCGAGGGTGAGGAAGCCTTCGGCCTGCATGGCGGCGAGGCCGATGCGGGGCAGGTCGCGGCCGGCGCGGTAGACGACGAAGCGGGGTTCCCAGCGCGGCTGGAACTTGGCGTTGAACTTGTAGAGGGACTCGATCTGGAACCAGCGGGAGAGGAAGAGGAGGAGGCCGCGCCAGAGGCGGAGGACGGGGCCCGCGCCGATCCGCTCGCCGCGGGCGAGGGCGGAGCGGAACATGGCGAAGTTGAGGGAGACCCGCCGGATGCCGAGGCCGGGGGCTGCCTGGAGGGCGGCGACGATGAGCAGCTCGTTCATGCCGGGGTCGGCGGTGCGGTCGCGGCGCATGAGCTCCAGGGACATGCCGTCGGCGCCCCAGGGCACGAAGTGGATCATCGCTTTGAGGTCGCCGTAGGGGCCGGGGGCCTCGCCCTCGGGGGTGGCGAGGTGGGCGGTCGCTATGACGGCGTCGCCGTCGCCGGGGGCGCCGATGCGGCCGAGGGCCATGGAGAAGCCGCGCTCGGTGTCGGTGCCGCGCCAGGCGGCGGCGGCTTCGCGGACCCGGTCGAGTTCCTCGTCGTCGAGGTCGCGGACGCGGCGGACGCGCGTGGTGTAGCCGCCGCGTTCGATCCGCTTGACCATCTGGCGGACGTTGCGCATGGCGCGGCCGGAGAGGGAGAAGGCGTCGACGTCGATGACGGCCTCGTCGCCGAGTTCGAGGGCGTCGAGGCCGGTCTCGCGGGTCCAGACCTGGCCGCCGGTCTCGGAGCAGCCCATGACGGCGGGGGTCCAGGAGTGGGCGCGGGCCTCGTCCATGAAGCGTTCGATGGCGCCGGGCCAGGCCTCGACGTCGCCGATGGGGTCGCCGCTGGCGAGCATGACGCCGGAGACCACGCGGTAGCAGACGGCGGCCTTGCCGCTGGGGGAGAAGACGACGCCCTTGTCCTGGCGGAGGGCGAAGTGGCCGAGGGAGTCGCGGCCGCCGTGCCGTTCGAGGAGCTCGCGCAGCCGGGTCTCGTCCTCGTCGCTGAGGCGGGCGGCGGGGTGTTCGGGGCGGAGCGCGAGGTAGAGGGTGGTGAGGGCGGTGAGCATGCCGAGGGCGCCGAGGGAGTAGCCGACGGTCCAGTCGACCCCGTGGGTGTAGGCGACGGGGCCCTCGACGCCGAGGAGTCCGAGGAGGACGTGTTCGAGGCGGTCGGTGAGGCTGGGGTCGCCGACGACGCGGCGGGGGTGGGCGCTGACGACGACGAGGCCGAGGGCGATGGATCCGGCGCCCATGACGACGAAGTTGGCGAGGGCGCGCCAGCGGCTGCGGGGGTCGGGGAGGGCGGCGAACTGGGCGCGGTGGCGCAGCAGCAGGAGGAGCAGGCCGAGCGAGAGCAGCGAGCCGAGGACCGAGTGCCGCCAGACGAACTGGGCGACGGCGCCGAGCGGCAGGAGGAGGACGACGGCCCGCCAGGCGCGGCGCTTGTGGCGCTTGAGGCCGTGGGCGAGGAGGAGCAGCAGGACGCCGGCGCTCAGGGAGACGGCGGCGGACAGCGGTCCGAGGGTGCCGGGCAGGATCTCGGCGAGGGCGTGGACGCGGCTGGCGCGGAAGCGGGGGAAGACCCCGGCGGCGACGTCGAGGAGCCCGACGAGGGCGCAGCCGGTGCCGATGAGGGAGGGGACCCTCTCCGGGGCGGGGCCGTTCAGAATTCGCCGGACCCGAACCGGAACCGATGATGTTTTGTCCCCATCTACCGTGACAGACATCGTTTCCCGCGCTTCCCGTGCTTCCGTGGTCGATTTCCGGCCCCGGGCCGGGGCGTTCCTTAGGACGGGGCCGGGCGGGGTCGGGTTCATCCGGGTACGGGAAATTCTCAGGAAGTCGTCGGGACGTCCGGGAAGTCGGAAGACGAGGAAGGTTCGGACGTCTCATGGGTCTCACCAGCGGCACAACGCTCGTCACGGCGGTGGCGGCGGCCGTCGTGCTGTTCTCGGTCACGGTGCTGCTGTGGCCCCGGCTGGCCCGGCGGGGCTGGCGGCCGGTGGCCGGCCGGGTCGGGCTGCTGCTGGCGACGCAGCTGGCGCTGTTCGCGGCGGTGGGTCTGGCGGCGAACCGTTCCTTCCTCTTCTACGGCTCGTGGGCGGACCTCTTCGGCCAGGAGCAGGAGATGGGGGTGGTCGTCGACCACGGCGCCGCCTCGAAGGACGTCCGCGTCGTGGGGAAGCGGGCCCTGGACGTGCCGGGCGGCGCGCGGCCGTCGGTGGGCGGGCAGATCCAGCAGGTGGTGGTCCGGGGCGACCGGTCGGGCATCACCTCGCCGGCCTTCGTCTACCTGCCGCCGGAGTACTTCCAGGAGCGGTACGCGAAGCGGACGTTCCCGGCGGCGGTGGTCCTGACGGGGTATCCGGGCACGGCGGAGAACCTGATCAAGGGGCTGAAGTACCCGCGGACGGCGTACCTCCAGGCGAAGGAGGGCCGGATGCAGCCGATGGTCCTGGTGATGCTGCGGCCGACGGTGGCGCCGCCGAGGGACACCGAGTGCGTGGACGTGCCGGGCGGCCCGCGGACGGAGACCTTCTTCGCCGAGGACCTGCCGCGGGCGGTCTCGGAGACGTACCGGGTGGGGACGAAGCCCCGGAACTGGGGCTTCATGGGGAACTCGACGGGCGGCTACTGCGCCCTGAAGATCGCGCTGCACCACCCGGACCGGTTCGCGGCCGGGGCGGGCTTCTCCGCGTACTACAAGGCGGCGGAGGACGTGACGACGGGCGACCTGTTCCACGGCGACCGGGGGCTGCGGCAGCGCGCGGACCTGCTGTGGAGCCTGGACCACCGGCCGCAGCCCGCGTCCTCGTTCCTGGTGACGACGTCGCGGTCCGGCGAGGGGAACCTGAAGGGGACGCGGGACTTCATCGCCAAGGTGAGGAGCCCGGCGCGGGTCTCCTCGATCACGCTGGAGAGCGGCGGGCACAACTTCACCACCTGGAACCGGGAGATCCCGCCCGGCCTGGTGTGGATGAGCGGGAAGCTCCGCGCGGACTGACCGGGGGCCTATCCGGCGTCGGTCCCGGTGGTGGCGCGGCGCAGGGCGCGGTGGACCCCGGCGGGGGTGAGGGTGCCGAGCGGCGCCCCGTCGGCGCCGGTGACGGTCAGGTGCCCGGAGTCCTCCTGGAGGAGCAGCGCGAGCGCCTCCTTGAGACTGCCCCCGAGGGGTACGGAGCGGGGTGCGGGGGCGGGCGTGCCGGCCGGCAGCGGGTCGAGGTCCCCGGCGGTGACGGGGGTGACCGCGAGCCGCTTGAGGGCCCGGTCGCCGCCGACGAAGTCGGCGACGTACGGGGTGGCGGGGGCGGCGAGCACGGTGGCCGGGGTGTCGAACTGCTCGATGCGGCCCTGCCCGTAGACGGCCATGCGGTCGCCCAGCCGGACGGCCTCCTCGATGTCGTGGGTGACGAGGAGGACGGTCTTGCGGACGGTGGCCTGGAGGGCGAGGAACTCGTTCTGGAGCCGTTCGCGGACGACCGGGTCGACGGCGCCGAAGGGCTCGTCCATGAGGAGGACCGGCGGGTCGGCGGCGAGGGCGCGGGCCACGCCGACGCGCTGGCGCTGCCCGCCGGAGAGCTGGGCGGGGTAGCGGGGGCCGTGGACGGCGGGGTCGAGGCCGACGAGTTCGAGGAGTTCCGCGGCGCGCGCGCGTGCCGCGGCCTTCTTCCAGCCGAGCAGGGCGGGGACCGTCGCGGTGTTGTCGAGGACCGTGCGGTGGGGGAAGAGCCCGACCTGCTGGATGACGTAGCCGATCTTGCGGCGCAGGGCGACCGGGTCCACCCCGGCGACGTCCCGGCCGTCGACGAGGACGCGTCCGGAGGTCGGTTCGACCAGCCGGTTCACCATCATCATCGTGGTCGTCTTGCCGCAGCCGGAGGGGCCGACGAGCGTGACGAGCTCCCCCTCGGCGACCTCGAACGAGAGGTCGTCGACCGCGGTGGTGCCGTCCGGATAGCGCTTGGTCACCTGTTCGAACCGGATCATGGGCCCATTCTGTCCCCTCCTCACCCGGCGTGTGTGAAGGCCGTGTTGCCGCGACGTGGCGGATCGGCGGCGCGGGCTCCGGATGCCGCCCCGTTGTCGGTGGCGGGGGTTAGGGTCGTCAGACACGCGTTCTAGCGACGGCCTGGGGGGAGGTCCGGATGAGCCCGTCGAACTGCCTGGTCGCCAACGACTGGGTCTGCGGGGAGTACCTGCGCACCCGCCGCGGGGAGCTGACCGACGCCCTGGTCCAGCACGTCGGCCTCACCGCCGCCTCCGTGGCGATCGCGCTGCTCGTCGCCCTGCCGCTCGCCCTCCTCGTCCGGGCCCGCCCGCGGTTCGCCGCCCCGGTCCTCGGTCTGACCACCCTGCTCTACACGGTGCCGTCGCTCGCCATGTTCTCGCTGCTGCTGCCCGTCTTCGGACTCTCCTCCGCCCTCGTCGTCACCGGCCTGGTGCTCTACGCCCTGACGATCCTGGTGCGGAACGCCCTGGCGGGCCTCGAAGCCGTCCCCGCCGAGACCCGGGAGGCCGCCCGCGGCCTCGGCTTCGGCCCCTGGCGCCTGCTCTGGCAGGTCGAACTGCCGCTCGCCCTGCCGGTCCTGATGGCCGGCGTCCGGATGGCCACCGTCTCCACGATCGCCCTCACCACCATCGGTTCGGTCGTCGGCCGCGGCGGCCTCGGCAACCTCATCGAGGACGCCCTCCCCACCTTCTTCAAGGCGCAGGTCCTCGCCGCCTCCGTGCTCTGCGTGCTCCTCGCCGTCGTCGCCGACCTGCTGCTCCTGGGCGTCCAGCGGCTGCTGACGCCCTGGGCCCGGGACCGGGGCGCGCCGGGGGGTGGGTGAGGTGGGGGTCGTGACGGACGCGTGGACCTGGCTCACCACCGGCGCGCACTGGACCGGGGAGGAGGGCGTCGCCGCCCGCCTCGCGGAGCACGCCTACGTGAGCGGGCTCGCGCTGCTGATCGCCGGCGCGGTCGCGCTGCCGCTCGGGCTGTGGCTCGGCCACCTCGGCCGCGGCGGCGCGCTGGCGGTCAACGTGTCGAACGTGGGGCGGGCGGTCCCGGTCTTCGCCGTCCTCGCCCTCTTCATGGTCTCCCCGCTGCGGAACGCGGGCTACGTGCCGACCGTGACCGCCCTGGTCCTCTTCGCGGTGCCGCCGCTGCTGACCAACGCGTACGTGGGCGTGCGCGAGGTGGACCGGGCTGCCGTCCGGGCGGCCAGGGGCATGGGGATGACGGGCGGCCAGGTCTTCACCCGGGTCGAACTCCCGCTCGCCGCGCCCGTGGTGATGACCGGGGTGCGGTCCGCCGCCGTGCAGGTGGTCGCCACCGCGACCATCGCCGCCATGGTCGGCCAGGGCGGCCTCGGCCGGATCATCACGGCCGGCTTCGCGCTCTACGACACCGCGCAGGTGGTGGCGGGCGCCGTGCTGGTGGCGCTGCTCGCCCTCGTGGTGGAGGGGCTCCTCGTGGGCCTGGACCGGCTCCTGGTGCCCCGGCCGCCCCGGACGCCCCGCACATGACGTACCGAACACCGAAAGCGAAGGGCTGAACTCGTGAACAGGATCTCGCGCGCCACGGGCGCGCTGCTGGGCGCCGCCGCGCTGGCCGTCTCCCTCGCCGCCTGCGGCGGCGACAGCCTGGAGCAGGGCAAGGAGAAGACCTCCGGCGGCTCCGGCGGCGGCAAGGGCTCCCTGGTGGTGGGCGCCGCCGCCTTCACCGAGTCGAAGGTGCTCGCCGAGCTGTACGCGCAGGTGCTGCGCGACGCGGGGTACACGACCTCGGTCACCACCGTGAAGAACCGGGAGCTCTACGAACCCGCCCTGGAGAAGGGCGAGATCGACGTCGTACCGGAATACGCGGCGACGCTCGCGGAATTCCTCAACGCGAAGGCGAACGGCCCGAAGGCGCCCGAGGAGAAGCCGGTCGCCTCCGGTGACGTGAAGGCCACCGTCGACGCGCTCCGCACGCTCGCGCAGCCGCGCGGACTGAAGGTCCTGGAAGCGGGGGAGGCGGTCGACCAGAACGCCTTCGCGGTGTCGAAGGAATTCGCCGCGAAGAACAAGCTCACCACCCTTTCCGATCTCGGCGCGGCGAAGATCGGGGTGAAGATCGCGGCGGGCGACGAATGCGCGGTCCGCCCCTTCTGCGCCCCCGGTCTGAAGAAGACCTACGGCATCGACGTGACGGGGATCGACCCCAAGGGCGTCGGCACCCCGCAGGCCAAGCAGGCCGTCGCGGACGGCGTGGACCAGCTGG
Organism: Streptomyces filamentosus; assembly: GCF_014654895.1. Taxonomy (GTDB): domain Bacteria; phylum Actinomycetota; class Actinomycetes; order Streptomycetales; family Streptomycetaceae; genus Streptomyces; species Streptomyces filamentosus. The sequence continues at coordinate 3,064,350 of NZ_BNBE01000001.1, forward strand.
TCCTGACCACCACCACGGACGCCACGGTGGAGAGTTTCGGACTGGTCTTCCTGACGGACGACAAGAAGCTCCAGAACGCCGACAACGTGCTGCCGGTGGTGAACGAGAAGGAGGCCGGGACGCCCGAGGTCGCCGCCGCCCTCGACAAGATCACCAAGGTGCTGACCACGGCGGATCTCGCCGAACTCAACCGCAAGGTCGACGCCGAGCGGGCGAAGCCGGAGGACGTCGCCGCCGCTTATCTGAAGGAGAAGGGGCTGGTCGGCAAGTAGGCGCCGGAGAGGGGAAGTCGGTCCGAAGCGGAAGCGGAACGCGGTCTCGCCGATTCCGTCGTCGAGAAGTGGCCAAGAGATTGCCGGGCCGACCCCCCACGCCGTCCCTACGCACGGTAAATTTCAGGCCATGCCACGTGGACGTCACCGCCATTCCCCGCCTCTGCACAAGCTGATGCCGCCTTCCGCGGTCGCCGGCGCCGCGGTCGTCTGCGCCGCGGCCGCCTGGATCCCCGGGGAACTCGTGGTCGTGCGGCTGCTCGCCGTCGCGGCGGCGGCCGCCGCCGTCACCGGTGCCGTCCTCATGCGCGGCTGGGACCGCAGCGCCGGCCACCAGGTCGCCGAACTGACCCGCGCCCGCACCGCCGACCAGTGGAAGGCCGAGGAGCGCCTCGCCGAACTGGAGGCGGACCTGGAGGAGTCCCGCGCCCTGCGCATCCGCCTGGACGCCAAGCTCCGCGCCAAGCGCGTCGAACTGGCCGGGCTGCGCGGCGAGCACGCCGACCTGCTGCGCCGCTACGCGACCGCCGAGACCGAGCGGGCCAGTGCCCTGGAAGGCCGCCGCGTCCTGGCCCGCGCGAAGGCCGACGCCCCCAAGGAGCTGACCGCCGCCGGTCCGGCGCCCACCCCGGAGGCGTACCGCGCCGCCGCCGAGGCCCTGCGCGACCTGCCCCGCAACGCCGCCGCCCAGCGGGCGCGCCGCACCGCGGAGGCGGCCCGCGCCCGCGACCTCGCCGAGCGCGCCGCCGAGACCGAGGAGCCGCGCGGCCGGCACGCCGCCGAGCAGCACGCCCGCCCGGCCGGCCAGGACGCCCCGGCGGCCCTCGCCCCGGCCACCGGCACGAAGGCCCTCGCCCCGGCGCCCCCGGAGCAGGACCGGACCCCGGCGGTCCCGGCGGCCAGCGCGATCGTCCCGTACGCGGCCCGCCGTCCCGTCCCGCGCACCGAGGGCGGTTTCGACTTCTTCGGCACGCAGAAGGCGGCGGCCATCGAGGCCGTCCAGGACACCGACCTCGCCGACGTGGTGGGCGAGGAGGTCCTGGAGGAGGCCCGCGCGGCGGCCGTCCGGCCCGCGCTCCTGACCCCGGTCCCGCCGCCCGCCCCCGCCGGGGGGACCCCGGCCGGCGCGCCCGCCGACGCCGATGCCGATGGGCCCGTCGTGGCCCGCCCGTCGGCGGCCGGTCCGATCGGCCAGGTCATCGACCTGACGGCGCACGACGAGACCGAGCAGCTCGACGTCGCCGAACTCCGCGGGGCCGTCAACCGGTGACTCCGAGCGAAGGCCCCCCTCCTCCGGGAGGGGGGCCTTCGCCGTGCCGCCCGCCCTACTTGTCGATGTCGCCGACGACGAAGAAGAACGACCCCAGGATCGCGACCATGTCCGCGACCAGCGTCCCCGGCAGCAGCTCCACCAGCGCCTGGATGTTGTTGTACGAGGCCGAGCGCAGCTTCAGCCGGTACGGCGTCTTCTCGCCCTTCGACACCAGGTAGTAGCCGTTCAGCCCGAGCGGGTTCTCGGTCCAGGCGTACGTGTGTCCCTCCGGGGCCTTCAGCACCTTCGGCAGCCGCTGGTTGACCGGCCCCTGCGGCAGCTCGGCCAGCCGGTCCAGACAGGCGTCGGCCAGCTCCAGGGCGTTGTGCGTCTGCTCCAGGAGGCACTCGAAGCGGGCGAGGCAGTCGCCGTCCTCGCGGACCACCACCCGCAGGGTGTCCTGGAGCTCCCCGTAGGCCAGGTAGGGCTCGTCGCGCCGCAGGTCGAAGTCGACGCCGGAGGCGCGGGCGATCGGACCGGACACCCCGAAGGCGTGCACGGTCTCCCGGTCCAGGACGCCGACCCCGCGCGTGCGGGCCCGGAAGATCTCGTTCCCCAGCACCAGCCGGTCGTAGACGTCCATCCGGGACCGCACGGACGCCACCGCCTGCCGGGCCCGGCCGAGCCAGCCCGCCGGCAGGTCCTCCTTGAGGCCGCCGACCCGGTTGAACATGTAGTGCATCCGGCCGCCGGAGACCTCCTCCATGGCCGTCTGGAGCTCCTCGCGCTCCCGGAAGGCGTGGAAGACGGGCGTGATCCCGCCCAGCTCCAGCGGGTACGACCCCAGGAACATCAGGTGGTTGAGGACCCGGTTCAGCTCCGCCAGGAGCGTCCGCAGCCACACCGCCCGCTCCGGCACCTCCATGCCGAGCATCCGCTCGACGGCCATCACCACGCCGAGCTCGTTGGAGAAGGCGGACAGCCAGTCGTGCCGGTTGGCCAGCATGACGATCTGGCGGTAGTCCCGCGCCTCGAAGAGCTTCTCCGCCCCCCGGTGCATGTAGCCCACGACCGGCTCCGCCTGCCGGATCACCTCGCCGTCGAGCACGAGCCGCAGCCGGAGCACGCCGTGCGTGGAGGGGTGCTGCGGGCCGATGTTCAGCACCATGTCGGTGCTCTCCGCCGCGCCGCCGATGCCGACCGTGGTCTCCGTCATGCCGGACAGTATCCCCCGCCGGACGCCCCTCCCACGGGCGAGCCCCCGGCCCGTGGACGACCCGGCCCGCGCACCACCGGCCCGGGGAGACCCCCCGCCCTGGGGAAACCGGCCCTCACACCCGCTGGCTCAGCCACAGGAAGTCGCCGAGACCCCCGCGGGCGGTCAGCTCGGCCGCCTCCCCGGCGGCGGCGAGCGCCCGCACGTACCCGGCGGGGTCGGTCGAGGCGAGCGCGAGCGGCGGCCGGGAGCCCGAGACCCCGAGCCCGTGCAGCGCCTCCCGCTGGGTCGTCAGCTCGGCCGCCGCGCGCGCGGGGACCGCCGCCGCGCAGGCGTCCATCGCCACGTGCGAGGTGAGGTCGCTCCCGCCGTCCGGGACCGGCGCGACCTCGCGGCCCGCGCGGAAGCCGGTCAGCGTGCCGAAGGGCGGCCGGGAGCCCCGTACGTGCCCGTAGTCCACGGCCACCGCCCGGCCCGCCGCGAGACAGCCGACGGCCGCCGCCCACGCCTCGTCCCGGGGCCGGCCGATCTCCGCCCGCGCGCCCGGCCCGGACAGCGGCCACCAGCGGTCCAGCCACCGCGCGTCCGCGCCCGTCACCGGCGCGCCCAGCCGTTCCGCACCGTCGGCGCGCACCTCCACGTACCTCGCCGTGCCGTCCCCGTCGGCCTCGGCGACGTCCACCGGGACGTTGTCCAGCCACTCGTTCGCGAAGAGGAGGCCGCGCACCCCCTCGGGCGGCCGGCCGGTCCACTCCACCCGGGGGTCGAGCCCGGCCGGCCGGGCGGCCCGCTCGACCGCGCAGACCCGCACCCGCAGCCCCGCCGGCACCGCCGCGAGCACCCCGGCCGACAGCTCGCCCCGGCCCGCGCCCACGTCCACCAGCGTCACCTCGTCGGTGTCCAGCTCCTCCGCCGTCAGGACGAGCAGCCGGGCCACCGCCCCCGCGAAGAGCGCCGAGGCGTGCACCGAGGTGCGGAAGTGCCCGGCCGGTCCCTCGGGACGCAGGAAGAAGCCCCCGGGGCCGTACAGCGCCCGCTCGGTGGCCTCCCGCCACCCCCGCCACTCCGGCCCTTCCGTCCGCGCGCCCCGGGAGGCCCCACGGGCCCCGTCCTCCCGTACGTACTCCGGCCCCCCGCCCGGCGGCCGTCCCGTCCCGTCCGTCACCTCATCCGTCACGCGCCCCAGTCTCCACCCCCGGGCGTACGGGTCCCGCCGTGAGGATCGGCCCCACGGTTGATCCCCCGCCCCCGCCCTTTCCCTACTCTGGGTTACGTGCAGCGCCTCTACGACTTCCTCCGCAGCCACCCGACGGGCGTCGACGTCTTCTGGGCCGTCGTCCTCCTCGGGATGTCCCTGCTGTGGATCGGGTCGGTGACCCCGTCCCTCGGCGACCCCGTCGGCTACGGGGCCGTCGCCGTGCTGTACTCCCTGGTCGTCGCCCTGCGGCGGCGGGCGCCCGAGCGGATGCTCGTCCTGGCCGTCGCCCTCGGCGTCGTCCAGCTCGTCCTCGACCTCGCGCCGTTCATGGCGGACTTCGCCATGCTCGTCATCATCTTCACCGTCGCCGCGCACGACGGCCCCCGCTGGGCCTCCCGCGTCGCCCTCGCCGGCGGCCTGTGCGCCGCCCCGCTCTCCCAGCTGAGATGGCCCCTGGAGGGGAACGTCTCGGTCCCCGCCCAGGTCTTCTTCACGGTCATCATGTCCGTGCCGTTCGCCCTCGCCTGGGTCCTCGGCGACTCCCTGCGCACCCGCCGCGCCTACTTCGCGCAGCTGGAGGAGAAGGCCGCCCGCCTGGAGAAGGAGCGCGAGGCCCAGGCCAAGGTCGCGGTCGCCGCCGAACGGGCCCGGATCGCCCGCGAGCTCCACGACGTCGTCGCCCACAACGTCTCCGTCATGGTCGTCCAGGCCGACGGCGCCGCCTACGTCATGGACGCCTCCCCCGAGACCGCCAAGCAGGCCCTGGAGACCATCTCCACCACCGGCCGGCAGGCGCTCGCCGAGATGCGCCGGCTGCTCGGCATCCTGCGCACCGGCGAACACCAGGAGGCGGGGGAGTACGTGCCCCAGCCCGACGTGGAGCAGATCGAGGAGCTCGTCGAGCAGGTCAGGGGCGCCGGCCTGACCGTGGACCTCGCCGTCGAGGGCACCCCGCGCGAGCTGCCCACCGGCGTCGGCCTGACCGCCTACCGCATCGTCCAGGAAGCCCTCACCAACACCCGCAAGCACGGCGGCCCCGACGCCGGCGCCAGCGTCCGCCTCGTCTACTTCGACGACGGCCTCGGCCTGCTCGTCGAGGACGACGGCCGGGGGGCGCCCCAGGAGATGTACGAGGACGGCGGCGCCGACGGCCGCGGCCACGGCCTGATCGGCATGCGGGAGCGGGTCGGCATGGTCGGCGGCACCCTGGACGCGGGCCCGCGCCCCGGCGGGGGCTTCCGGATCAGCGTCCTGCTGCCGCTCAAGCCCGCACACTGAAAGCCCGAGCCCCGTCCCCACCCACCGAAGGAACCCCATGTCCATCCGCGTGATGCTCGTCGACGACCAGGTGCTGCTCCGCACCGGTTTCCGCATGGTGCTCGCCGCCCAGCCGGACATGGAGGTCGTCGCCGAGGCGGGCGACGGGGCGGAGGCCCTGGAGGTGCTGCGCTCCACCGCCGTCGACGTGGTCCTCATGGACGTCCGCATGCCGCGCCTCGACGGGGTGGAGGCGACCCGGCGGATCTGCGCCGGGCCGGACGCCCCGAAGGTGCTGATCCTGACCACCTTCGACCTCGACGAGTACGCCTTCTCCGGCCTGAAGGCGGGCGCGAGCGGCTTCATGCTGAAGGACGTGCCGCCGGCCGAGCTGCTGGCCGCGATCCGCTCGGTGCACAGCGGCGACGCCGTCGTCGCCCCCTCCACCACCCGCCGGCTCCTCGACCGCTTCTCCCCGATGCTCCCCTCCTCCGGGCGCGACCCCGAGCACGCCGAGGTGGGGAAGCTGACCGAGCGCGAGCGCGAGGTCATGCTCCTCGTCGCCCAGGGCCTCTCCAACGGCGAGATCGCCGCCCGCCTCGTCCTCTCCGAGGCCACTGTGAAGACCCACGTGGGCCGCATCCTCACCAAGCTGTCCCTCCGCGACCGCGTCCAGGTCGTCGTCCTCGCCTACGAGACGGGCCTGGTCCGCGCGGGCGGCGGCGGGCGCTGAGGTGCTGGTCTGGCTGAACGGCCCCTTCGGCGGCGGCAAGACCCAGACCGCCCACGAACTGCTCCGGCGCCTGCCGGGCAGCGTCGTCTGCGACCCGGAGCACATCGGCTTCGGGCTGCACCGCACCCTCCCGCCGGAGCTGCGCGGCGACTTCCAGGACCTGCCGGCCTGGCGGCGGGGCGTGCACGAGGTGCTGGACCTGGCGCTGCGGCGGCACGACGGGCCGGTCCTGGTGCCGATGACGGTCGTGGACCCCGGGTACTTCGCGGAGACCGTCGGACGGCTGCGGGAGGCGCACGGCGAGGAGCGGGTGCGGCACGTCGCGCTGCTCGCCCGGCGGGAGACGGTGCTCGGGCGGCTCGCCGAGCGGGGCCTCGGGCGCGGCCTGAAGCGGGAGAGCTTCGCCGTGGCGCGGCTGGACGCCTGCCTGACGGCCCTCGCCGCCCCGGAGTTCGCCCACCACCTGCGCACCGACGACCTCACCGTCCCGCAGGTCGCCGACCGGGTCGCGGACCTCGCCGGGCTGCGGCTCGCGCCGAACACCGACGGCCCGCTGCGGCACCGGCTGCGGCGGATCAGGGTGGGGCTCGCCCACCTCCGCCTCGACTGACCCCGCCGCCCCGCCGCCCCGCCGCGTCAGCGCAGCACCGACTCCAGGAAGTCGCTGCCCAGCCGGGACACGGCGGAGAAGTCGAGCTGGTGCAGGACGTAGCGGCCCCGGCGGCGGGTGGTCAGCAGCCCGGCCCGCCGGAGCACCGCGAGGTGGCGGGAGACCTCGGGGGCGGTGATGCCGTACGCGTCGGCCAGCTCGCTCGTCGAGTACGGGCCGCGCGCCAGGCTCCGGCACATCCGCATCCGCACCGGGTGGGCGAGGGCGTCGAGCCGCAGCCGCACGGTCTCCACGGACTCCGGGACGCCGACCTCGCGACTGGCCGCCGGATACATGATCACCGGCTGCCAGCCGGGCGAGTACAGGGCGATGAGGTGCGGCCGGCCGAAGGCGCTCGGCAGCAGCGTCACGGCGTCGGCGGGGGCGGCCGTCCGGGCCTCCATCAGCTTGTCGACCACGATCCGGCTGCCGTCGGGGTCCTCCTCCAGGCGCAGCGCCCGCGAGGCGTCCGCGAGGGCGTCGGCCAGCCCCTTGCGGCGCATCAGCTCCGTCTTGTGCCGGGCGTCGGCGGCGAGCTGGACCCGGATCCGGCGCCAGGTGTCGGCGAAGAACGCCTCGTCGCAGTCCTCCAGGAGACGCCGGATCCACGCGCGCGTGGCGGTGGGCGCGGCGAGCATCCGCTCCGCGAACGCGGCCTGGCGCGGGCCGCGCGCGGCGGCCAGGTCCAGGGCCCGCCGCGCGGACCGCTCGTCGACCAGCGGCGAGGGGATGCCGCCCCGGGCGTAGCGGGGGCTGCACGAGATCTCCAGGGCGGCCCCGACGAACTTCTCGTCGTCCATGCGGTCGAGGTCGTCGAGCTCCTCGGCCAGGGTCTCCCGGGGCCGCGGGGGCATCAGGAAGTCGGACCGCGTCGACCGCCACATGAAGTCCGCCTCCAGGAGCCGGTCCGCCAGGCCCGGTTCCAGCGCGGCCGCCGTCGCCGTCGCCCACGCGTGGTGCCCGGGGTGGTGCCCCGGCTCCGCCAGGACGTGGACGGCGTTGCCCAGCTCGGCCAGCGGCGAGGGGCTGAAGACGATCCGCTCCGGCGGTACTCCGGTGATGTCGATGGTCACGCTCACGTCCCCATGGTGCGGGATGCCCCCGGGGCGCCGTCGCCCCGATCGACGAGGGCCGTCCATCGGGGCGCGGGGCGGAGCGGCGGGGACCCAGGGCGGCCCCGTGGACGCCTTGTGGCAGCACCTCCTCGACAGCCACCGGGCCGCGCGACGGGGCGAGCCCGCCCCGCCCGCCCCCGGCACCCACGACGCGGCCGTCCTGCGCGACCTCTACGACCGGTACCGCGCCGCGCGGGCCCCGACCGGTCCCGCCGCCCCGGTTCCCCGGTCCCGGGTTCTCCCGTCCCCGGTTCCCCCGTTCCGGGTTCTCCCGTTCCCGGTCGCTTCCGTACGGCTCCGGCCCGGGCCGCGGCGCGCCTCGCCCGAAGCCGGGCGGCGAACGGCTGGGCACCCCGGCCCTGAGCGGCCCTGAGCGGCCCTGAGCGGCACCGACCGGGCCGGACCGGACGGGCCGGCGCCGGCTGCCGGCCCCCGCCTTCGGCGGACGCCGGGAGGTCCCGTGCGCCCGCCCCCGCCCTCAGCCCCCGACGGACGCCAGGAAGTCCCGGGCGGCCGCCCCGACCTCCTCGGCCGTCCAGTCCAGGGCCGCCGCCGCCACCGTCACCTCGGTGACGGCGGTGCCCGGCGGGCCGCCCGCGCCCGGGGCGAACCAGCGGCGGAAGAGGCAGACGCCGGTCCGCTCGGTCTGGGCCAGCGCGGCCGCCGTGAGGACGTCCGGTTCGTACGGCAGCCACACCTGGAACTGGTGGGTGTGCGGCACCTCCGGGTGCACCCGGAACCAGCCGGGACCGCCCGCCCGGCCGGCCGTCTCCGCGAAGGCCCCGCGCAGCGCGTCGGCGACCACGCGCGCGTGGGCCACGTACGAGGGCAGCCGGGGCAGCTCGACGTCCAGGCCGCGCAGCGCGGACAGCGCGACGGGGTACTGCTGGAAGAGCTGTCCCCCGTACCGGTGGCGCCAGACCCGCGCCTCCTCCACGAGGTCCTCCGGCCCGGCGAGGGCGGCCCCGGACATGCCGTCGAGGGACTTGTAGAACGACACGTAGACGCTGTCCGCGAGCCCGGCGACCTCCGCGAGCGGGCGGCCGAAATGCGTCGGGCACTCCCACAGGCGGGCGCCGTCGAAGTGGACCACGGCCTCCCGCTCGCGGGCCGCGTCGACGACCGCGGTCAGCTCCTCCCAGGACGGCAGCACGAAGCCCGCGTCCCGCAGCGGCAGCTCCAGCATCAGCGTCCCGAAGGGCTCCGGGTGGTCCCGCACCTCCTCGGCCGTCGGCAGCCGGGGCGCGTCGGTCGGGTGGACCGTCCGCAGCCCCGACACGGCCCCCAGGGCGCCGCCCTCGTGGACCTCGGGGTGGGCGAGCGGGTGGAGGGCGACGACCGGGCTGCCGGTCCGCCCCGCCCAGCAGCGCAGCGCCACCTGCTGGGCCATGGTGCCGGTCGGGAAGAAGACCGCGGCGGGCATCCCCAGCTCGGCGGCGGTCCGCTCCTCCAGCTCCTCCACGAGGCCGTCGCCGTACACGTCGACGGACGCGTCCGCGAGGCCCGCCGCTTCCATCCACCCGGCGAGCGCCCGCAGCCGGCCGCCGACCGTGCCCTCCACGGACGGCCGCCACAGCGAACGGGCGGCCCCGCCCCACACCCGTGCCCGGTGCCGGCGCGCCGCGTCCTCGTCCGTCACCCCTCCGGCGACCCCGCCGGACGTCTCCCCGGCGGCCCGGCCGGCCGCCTCACCGGTCGTTCCCGATGACACCTGATCCACATTCATGGACAGATCATCACACCGTCCCCCAGGGCCGCGCCGCGGCCTGTGGACAGCCGGAAGGAGGGCGAAACGCTGGCGTAGCATGACCAGAAATCGTCCGGTACCCGCCGCGGACTGGAACGGGAAGGCCGTACCCACCGTGAACGCACCAGCAGCGCCAGAACCCAGGGCCGAGGACCGGCCCGCCCGCCTCACCGTCGGAGTCGTCGGCGCGGGCCGCGTCGGCCCCGCGCTCGCCGCCTCCCTCCGGCTCGCCGGACACCGCCCGGTCGCCGTCTCCGCGGTCTCCGACGCCTCCCGGCGCCGGGCCGCCGACCTGCTCCCCGGCGTCCCCGTGGTGGAGCCCGCGCGGGTGCTCGCCCTCGCCGACCTCGTCCTGCTCACCGTCCCCGACGACGCCCTGCCGGGCCTCGTCGAAGGACTCGCCGGGACCGGCGCCGTCCGGCCCGGCCAGCTGATCGTGCACACCTCGGGGCGGTACGGGGCGCGGGTCCTGGACCCGGCCCGCCGCGCGGGCGCGCTCCCGCTGGCCCTGCACCCGGCGATGACCTTCACCGGCACGGCCGTGGACGTGCAGCGGCTGGCCGGCTGCTCCTTCGGGGTGACCGCCCCCGAGGAGCTGCGGCTCGCCGCCGAGGCGCTGGTCATCGAGATGGGCGGCGAGCCCGAGTGGATCGCCGAGGAGGCCCGGCCGCTCTACCACGCGGCCCTCGCCCTCGGCGCGAACCACCTGGTCACCCTGGTGGCCCAGTCGATGGAGCTGCTGCGCACCGCCGGGGTGGCCGCCCCGGACCGGATGCTCGGCCCCCTCCTGGGCGCCGCGCTGGACAACGCGCTGCGGTCCGGCGACGCGGCCCTGACCGGCCCGGTCGCGCGCGGCGACGCCGGCACGGTCGCCGCCCACGTGGCCGAGCTGCGCAAGCACGCCCCCGGCACCGTCGACGGCTATCTGGCGATGGCCCGCACCACCGCCGACCGGGCGCTCGCGCACGGGCTGCTCAAACCGGAGCTGGCCCAGGACCTGCTGGGAGTCCTCGCCGCCGACCTCCCAGCCGACACGACCGGCCCCGCCGACGGGCCGCGAGGAGACGACCGATGAGCCTGTCCGACCGGAAGGGTGCCCGGCGCCACGCGCCCGCGGAGCTGGTCTCCACGGTCGAGGACCTGGAGTACGCGCGCGCGCACTTCGGCGGCGAGCCGGGGCACAACGCCGTCGTCATGACCATGGGCGCCCTCCACGAGGGCCACGCGACCCTGGTGCGGGCCGCCCGCGAGCGCGTCGGGCCCGACGGCTTCGTCGTCGTCACGGTCTTCGTGAACCCGCTCCAGTTCGGCGCGGGCGAGGACCTCGACCGCTACCCGCGCACCCTCGACGCCGACCTGGAGCTGGCCTTCGCGGCCGGAGCAAGCGCCGTCTTCGCGCCCTCGGCCGAGGAGGTCTACCCCGGCGGGCAGCCGCAGGTCCGGATCACCGCCGGGCCCATGGGCGACCGCCTGGAGGGCGCCTCCCGGCCCGGCCACTTCGACGGCGTCCTCACCGTCGTCGCCAAGCTGCTCCACCTGACCTCGCCCGACCTGGCGTTCTTCGGCCAGAAGGACGCCCAGCAGCTGGCCGTCATCCGCCGCATGGCGCAGGACCTGAACTTCCCGGTGGAGATCGTCGGCGTGCCGACGGTCCGCGAGGCCGACGGCCTCGCCCTGTCGAGCCGGAACCGCTACCTGTCGCCCGGCGAGCGGCGGACCGCCCTCGCCCTGTCCGCGGCCCTGTTCGCCGGCCGCGACCGGCTCGCCGCGCAGGAGGCCCTGCACGCGCGCGCCGTCGCGCTGCCGGCCGACCCCGGGCGCGCGGAGGCGCTGTCCCGGATCGGCGAGGCCCGGGCCGCCGCCGACGCCCACGCGGTCGCGCAGGCGGCCGAGGGCGGCGGCGCCGACGCCGTGCGGGCCGCGGCCCGTGCCGTCCTGGACGAGGCGGCGAAGGCCGAGCCGCCGCTGGTCCTCGACTACCTGGCCCTGATCGATCCCGCCGACTTCACCGAGGTCGGGGACGGCCACCGGGGCGAGGCGATCCTGGCGGTCGCCGCGCGCGTGGGCACCACCCGACTGATCGACAACCTTCCACTGCGCTTCGGAGCCACCCAGGGGGCCGCCTCGTGACCGGAATACGACTGCACGCACCCGAGCCGGGCTGGGCCGTCGACGCGGACGTCGTGGTGATCGGCTCCGGCGTCGCCGGGCTGACCACCGCCCTGCGCTGCGAGGCCGCCGGGCTCCGCACGGTCGTCGTCACCAAGGCCAACCTGGACGACGGCTCCACCCGCTGGGCCCAGGGCGGCATCGCCGCCGCCCTCGGCGAGGGCGACACCCCCGAGCAGCACCTGGACGACACCCTCGTCGCCGGTGCCGGGCTCTGCGACGAGCCGGCCGTCCGCCTCCTCGTCACCGAGGGCCCGGACGCCGTCCGCCGCCTGATGGCCACCGGCGCGGCCTTCGACCGCACCTCCGACGGCGAGATCTCCCTCACCCGCGAGGGCGGCCACCACCGCCGCCGGATCGCCCACGCGGGCGGCGACGCCACCGGCGCGGAGATCTCCCGCGCCCTGGTCGAGGCGGTCCGCGCGCGGGGGATCCGCACCGTCGAGCACGCACTGGTGCTCGACCTCCTCAAGGACGACGAGGGCCGCGCGTCCGGCGTCACCCTGCACGTCATGGGCGAGGGCCAGCACGACGGCGTCGGCGCCGTCCGCGCCCCCGCCGTGGTCCTCGCCACCGGCGGCATGGGCCAGGTCTTCTCCGCCACCACCAACCCGCCCGTCTCCACCGGCGACGGCGTCGCCCTGGCGCTGCGCGCCGGGGCCGAGGTCTCCGACCTGGAGTTCGTGCAGTTCCACCCGACGGTGCTCTTCCTCGGCGCCGGCGCCGAGGGCCAGCAGCCGCTGGTCTCCGAGGCGGTCCGCGGCGAGGGCGCGCACCTGGTCGACGCGGACGGCGTCCGGTTCATGCTCGGGCAGCACGAGCTGGCCGAGCTGGCGCCCCGGGACATCGTCGCCAAGGCGATCACCCGCCGCATGCGGGAGCAGGGCGCCGAGCACATGTACCTGGACGCCCGGCACTTCGGCGCCGAGATGTGGGAGCAGCGCTTCCCGACGATCCTGGCCGCCTGCCGGGCGCACGGCATCGACCCGGTCACCGACCCGATCCCGGTCGCCCCGGCCGCGCACTACGCCTCCGGCGGCGTCCGCACCGACCTGCGCGGCCGCACCACCGTCCCCGGCCTGTACGCCTGCGGCGAGGTGGCCTGCACGGGCGTCCACGGCGCCAACCGGCTGGCCTCGAACTCGCTCCTGGAGGGCCTGGTCTTCGCCGAGCGGATCGCCGCGGACCTCGCCGAGCACGGCCCGCACCGCGAGGGCGTGGCGCGCACCGGGGCCGCGGGCGCGGTGCTGACGCTGATCGCGCCCGAGGCCCGCCGCGACATCCAGCGGATCATGACCCGGTACGCGGGCGTGCTGCGGTCGGCCGCGAGCCTGACGGCCGCCACCGACGCCCTCGAAGCGCTCCGGCAGGGCGCCGAGGACGACCGCAAGGCGGCCGAGCCGGGCGTGGACTCCTGGGAGACCACCAACCTGCTGTGCGTGGCCCGGGTCCTGGCCGCGTCCGCCCTGGCCCGCGAGGAGACCCGGGGCTGCCACTGGCGCGAGGACCACCCGGACCGGGACGACGAGCGGTGGCGCCGCCACCTGGTCGTCCACCTCACGCCCGACCGCAGCCCGGTGGTGCGCACCACCGGGACCGCGGACTTCCCGCCGGTGACGCCGTGACCCGGTGACGCCGTGACCCGGGATCCCCGTGACCCCGGTGATCCCCGTGACCCCCCGTGATCCCCCGTAACCCCCGAAGCCCCCAGGGAGCCGCAGTCGTGAGCACGCCCGAGGAAGCCCGTCCCGAGCCCGTGGACGTCCCCCTCATCCAGATCAACTCGTACGAGGAGTCCGGCGGCTGCGGCGACGGCTGCGGCTGCGGGGACGCGGAGGAGTACGAGTGCGGGCTCGACCCCGCGCTCGCCCAGCTGCTCACCGACGCCGGCCTCGACCCCGTCCAGGTCGAGGACATCGCCCACCTGGCGATCGCCGAGGACCTCGACGGCGGGGTGGACGTGACGACCGTGGCGACCGTCCCGGAGGACGCCGTCGCGACCGCCGACTTCGTGGCCCGGGAGGCCGGCGTGGTCTCCGGCCTGCGGGTGGCGGAGGCGGTCCTGTCGATCGTCTGCACCGAGGAGTTCGAGGTCGAGCGGCACCGCGAGGACGGCGAGCGCGTCGAGGCCGGCGACCTGCTGCTCAGCGTCACCGCCCGGACCCGCGACCTGCTCACCGGCGAGCGCAGCGCGCTGAACATCCTGTGCCGCCTCTCCGGTATCGCCACCGCCACGCGCGCGTGGGCGGACGCCCTGGAGGGCACGAAGGCCAAGGTCCGCGACACCCGCAAGACGACGCCGGGCCTGCGCGCCCTGGAGAAGTACGCGGTCCGCTGCGGCGGCGGCGTCAACCACCGGATGTCGCTGGCGGACGCGGCCCTGGTGAAGGACAACCACGTGGTCGCGGCCGGCGGCGTCGCCGAGGCGTTCAAGGCCGTCCGGGAGGCGTTCCCGGAGGTGCCGATCGAGGTCGAGGTCGACACCATGCACCAGGTCCGCGAGGTCCTGGAGGCGGGCGCCGACCTGATCCTGCTGGACAACTTCACGCCGGACGAGACCGAGGAGGCCGTGGCCCTGGTCGCCGGCCGCGCGTTCCTGGAGTCCTCCGGCCGGCTGACCCTGGAGAACGCGGCGGCGTACGCGGCGACCGGCGTGGACTACCTGGCGGTCGGCGGCCTGACGCACTCCTCCCCGATCCTCGACATCGGCCTGGACCTGCGCGAGGTGCGCGGCTGATGCTGCTCACCATCAACGTCGGCAACACGCACACGGTCCTCGGGCTCTTCGACGGCGAAGAGATCGTCGAGCACTGGCGGATCTCCACGGATCCCGGCAGGACCGCCGACGAGATGGCGGTCCTGCTCCAGGGACTGATGGGCATGCACCCCCTGCTCGGCGCCGAGCTGAGCGACGGCATCGAGGGGATCTCGATCTGCGCGACGGTCCCCTCGGTGCTGCACGAACTGCGCGAGGTGACCCGCCGCTACTACGGGGACGTGCCGGCGGTCCTCGTGGGGCCCGGGGTGAAGACGGGCGTGCCGATCCTCACGGACAACCCGAAGGAGGTCGGCGCGGACCGCGTGGTCAACGCCGTCGCGGCGGTGGAGCTCTACGGAGGTCCGGCGATCGTGGTGGACCTCGGCACGGCGACGACGTACGAGGCGGTCACCGCGCGCGGCGAGTACGCGGGCGGGGCGATCGCCCCGGGCATCGAGATCTCGGTCGAGGCGCTCGGCGCGAAGGGCGCGATGCTCCGGAAGATCGAGCTGGTCCGGCCGCGCGGGGTGATCGGGAAGAACACCGTCGAGGCGATGCAGTCCGGCATCGTCTTCGGCTACGCGGGCCAGGTCGACGGCGTCGTCTCCCGGATGAAGCGGGAGCTGGTCGGCCCCGGGGGCGACCCCTCGGAGGTCACGGTGATCGCGACGGGCGCCCTGGCGCCGGTGGTCCTCGCGGACTCGAAGGAGATCGACGAGCACGAGCCCTGGCTGACCCTGATCGGCCTGCGCCTGGTGTACGAGCGCAACGTCTCCCGGGGCTGACCCCGCCCCGGGCCGCGCGGGCGGCCCGGGGCGGCGGTCGCGCGGGCGTCCGGGTGACCGGGCGTCCGGATGTCCGGGGTCCGGTCGCGCCGCTGCTGGAGAGCGCCGCAGCCCCGCCGCTGGAGAGCGCCGCCCCGCCGCCGGAGAGCGCCGCCCCGCCGCCGGAGAGGGCCGCCGCGCGGGCGCCGGGGAGGCCGGGCGCGCGGGTGATCGTCCCCGCCCGTCCCGCCCCCGCGCGGGGGCGGGAACCCGCAGGTGGGAAGGGGCGCCGGGGGCCGACGCGCCGGATGATCGCTAAGCGAAATTTGTCCGATTAGCGCGTATCGTCGGCCCATGCCCACGCCATACGGATCCCGCGGCGGCATGGCGTTCAGCGCGGACGAGCTGCGTGTGCTCCGCCGTGCCCTCGCCAACGCCCTCCATCCCGCCCCCCTCCCGGAGGAGGACGTCCGCGACGCCCTCCGCCTGGCCGATTCCGTGGACGAGGCCGTGCGCGAGGCCGTCCGGCTGCGCGCCTTCCTCCTCGCGGACCTCACCCGCTACCGCGAGGCGCTCCCCGGCTCGCTCCCCGGCTACCTGGACCTCCTGGAGGACGCGCTGGCCGACGGCTACGACCCCGGGGCCGACGACCTCGCCGCGCTGCGGGCCCTGCGCGCCAACCCCGACGCGGCCCGGCTGCTCGACCGCTGCCAGGTGCTCGCCGAGCGCTCCGTCCGCGCCCGCCTCGCCCGGGTCTCCCAGGCCACCGCGAGCGCCCCGGCCGGCGCCTCCCGGGCCCGGCTGCTCGCCCTGCCCGGCGGCCGCGCGACCGAGGAGCCCCGGCCCGGCCCGTCCGCCCCCGCCCCGGCCGAGCGCCCGGTGCCCAAGCCCTCCGAGGTCTTCCCGCCGCGCCGCCGCCCCGTACCCCCGCCCCCGCCCGAGGAACGGGCCGCGGGCTAGCTACCCTGGTCGGCATGGACTACGTATCCGCGCTTTTGCCCCCCGTCGTGATGGCCGCCTTCTTCATCGGCCTCATCGTCGTGATCGTCAAGAGCCAGGGCGGCCCGAACAAGGCCAAGGAGGACGCCGCCGTGGACGCGGCCCTCGCCCGCGCGGAATCGGCCCGCCAGCCGGACGCCTCCGACTCCTGAGCGACGCGGAACCCGAGGGGTATGCGACCGCCTTCGGTCGCGTACCCCTTTTGTCTTGTTTTCGCCGCGCTTGGCGGATCAATGACACTTATCGGCGTTATCTCCCACTAGGGTGAGTGCGTGCCCCGTCCCCTGGGAGAACTCGAAGACGCCGTCATGACGCGCGTCTGGCAATGGAACCGCCCGGTGACCGTCCGGGAAGTCCTGGAAGACCTCCAGCAGGAACGCTCCATCGCCTACACCACCGTCATGACCGTCATGGACAATCTCCATCAGAAGGGCTGGGTGCGCCGGGAAGTCGAAGGCCGCGCCTATCGATATACGGCGGTCTCCAACCGCGCCGCCTACTCGGCCGCACTGATGAACGAGGCCTGGGCGCAGAGCGACAACCCCGCGGCCGCCCTGGTCGCCTTCTTCGGGATGATGTCGCCGGAACAGCGGGAGTCGCTGAACGACGCCGTCCGGATCGTCCAGCGCGACAACCCGCTCCCCACCGCGCCGGAGGAGGGCGAAGGGGATCCCACGGCCTCCTAGAGGTACCGTCCCCCCATGTCGAAAGCCGTCACCGTACGCCGTGCCCGCACCTCCGACGTCGCCGCCGTGCGACGTCTGGTCGATCCCTACGCGCGCCGCGGCATCCTCCTCGACAAGGCGACGGTGACGTTTTACGAGGCCATCCAGGAGTTCTGGGTCGCGGAACGCGACGAGGACGCGGAGGTCGTCGGAGTCGGCGCCCTGCACGTCATGTGGGAAGACCTCGCGGAAGTCCGCACGCTCGCCGTCGATCCGGAGTTCAAGGGCGCGGGCGTGGGTCACCAGCTGCTCACCAAGTTGTTGCAGACGGCGCGCTGGCTCGGTGTGCGCCGGGTTTTCTGTCTCACCTTCGAAGTCGAGTTCTTCGCGAAGCACGGCTTCGTCGAGATCGGCGAGACCCCGGTCGACGGAGATGTCTACGCCGAGCTCCTGCGTTCCTATGACGAGGGTGTCGCCGAGTTCCTCGGTCTCGAACGGGTGAAGCCGAACACCTTGGGCAACAGCCGGATGCTTCTGCACCTGTGACCGGAAGCCCGGCGGAACCCCCGGGGAACCCCGGCAGAACCCTATGTCCGAATCGCGCACGTTTCCCGCGTTGCCGGGCTTCTGAACCTCTGCCAGGGGTTTGTGTTTTTCCCGGAAAAGCGGTTTCCTTTCCGCGTACTGCATTTTCGATGAAAGGAAATCCGGTGGCACAGAAGGTTCAGGTCCTTCTTGTCGACGACCTCGACGGCGTCGAGGCGGACGAGACCGTGACGTTCGCGCTGGACGGCAAGACCTACGAGATCGACCTCACCACCGCCAACGCGGAAAAGCTCCGTGGCCTGCTCGAGCCGTACACCGCGAACGGGCGCCGCACCGGGGGCCGCACCACCGCGGGCCGCGGCAAGGGCCGCGTCGCCGCCGCCGGCAGCCAGGACACGGCGAAGATCCGCGCCTGGGCCAAGGAGAACGGCTACGAGGTCAACGACCGCGGCCGCGTCCCGGCCCACGTCAAGGCGGCCTACGAGGACGCGAACCGCTGAGGCGCCCCCCGCCGGGCGGCCGGTCCCCCGGCCGGGACGCCCAGCAGCCGCAGCCGGTGGCACTCCACCGCGGCGGCGGCCACCAGGCGCGTCAGACACGGGGCCTCCGCACGGCCCCACGGCCCGGACCGCGGAGCCGGCAGCGAGGACTCGACCTCACGCCCCGGCTCGGGGGCCCGCAGCCAGACGGCGGCGCCCGGCGCGCCGGATCCGCCCCGCCCCGGAGGCGGGGGAGCGGTCATCCGGCCGTCGGCGCCCAGTGCCACGAGATCCAGTGAGATTCCGCCCCACTCCAGCCACTCCAGCAGGCCGGGCAGCTCCTCGGCGCCTCCCGCGGCCACCAGGAAGCGCATCCGGCGCCCCAGCAGGGCCACCGGGCCCGTCGCGGCGCCCACCCGGCGCAGCACCCCCCGGCCGGCCGCCGCGGGCAGCTCCAGCACGTCGAAGCGGAGCCCCGTCACCAGCTGCACCGGCGGACCCGGCACGGTCGCCCATCCGAGCTCCCGCTCGTACCAGAGCGCGAGCGCCCGGTCGCCGTCGAGCGGCGAGCGGGGAAACGGGACGGTGAGGGCCATGCCCGGGGAACTCCCGGGGAGCCGAGGAGGTTACGGCCCCGGCGCCACCGGTGACGTAACGTTCCGGTCCGGGCACCCGAGGTGTCCGGGAATGGGGCGTACGAGCGCATTCGGCGAGGCAAGCCTGTTCGCTGGTAGCGGAGGGAACCGGGGTGCGCCGCATGGAGTGTCGGACCATACGGGTAAGACATTCCCAGTGGAGAGGGGTGACTCGCCGGGCAGGGCCGTCTCACGTTCGCCATCGGCGTACTCAAGGCGGGGGTAACTACTTGGCCTGCGGGAACATCGTCTCGCACCATCGAGTTGGAGCATTTGTCGGCTGTTCGGCAGCGGACCACCCCACGGACAAGGGGGTGATCCGGACGGATGTCGGCAGTTGGAATGAGCGGTCCCCGCTTGCGGGACTAAGCTGCGGAAGGACAGGGAGGGGATCGACCCCTAACTGACTGACCGCTCTGAGGAGCGATTAACGATGTTCGAGAGGTTCACCGACCGCGCGCGGCGGGTTGTCGTCCTGGCTCAGGAAGAAGCCCGGATGCTCAACCACAACTACATCGGCACCGAGCACATCCTTCTGGGCCTTATCCACGAGGGTGAGGGTGTCGCCGCTAAGGCCCTGGAGAGCCTCGGGATTTCGCTCGAGGCGGTCCGCCAGCAGGTGGAGGAGATCATCGGCCAGGGCCAGCAGGCCCCGTCCGGCCACATCCCCTTCACCCCTCGTGCCAAGAAGGTCCTGGAGCTCTCGCTCCGCGAGGCCCTCCAGCTCGGCCACAACTACATCGGCACCGAGCACATCCTGCTCGGCCTGATCCGCGAGGGCGAGGGCGTCGCCGCCCAGGTCCTCGTGAAGCTGGGCGCCGATCTCAACCGGGTCCGGCAGCAGGTCATCCAGCTGCTCTCCGGCTACCAGGGCAAGGAAGCCGCCACCGCCGGCGGTCCTGCCGAGGGCACCCCCTCGACGTCCCTGGTCCTCGACCAGTTCGGCCGCAACCTCACGCAGGCCGCCCGCGAGTCCAAGCTCGACCCGGTCATCGGGCGCGAGAAGGAGATCGAGCGGGTCATGCAGGTGCTGTCCCGCCGCACCAAGAACAACCCGGTCCTCATCGGCGAGCCCGGCGTCGGCAAGACCGCCGTCGTCGAGGGCCTGGCGCAGGCCATCGTCAAGGGCGAGGTGCCCGAGACCCTCAAGGACAAGCACCTCTACACCCTGGACCTCGGCGCGCTGGTCGCCGGCTCCCGCTACCGCGGTGACTTCGAGGAGCGCCTGAAGAAGGTCCTCAAGGAGATCCGCACCCGCGGCGACATCATCCTGTTCATCGACGAGCTCCACACCCTCGTGGGTGCGGGCGCCGCCGAGGGCGCGATCGACGCCGCCAGCATCCTCAAGCCGATGCTGGCCCGCGGTGAGCTCCAGACCATCGGCGCCACCACGCTCGACGAGTACCGCAAGTACCTGGAGAAGGACGCCGCCCTGGAGCGCCGCTTCCAGCCCATCCAGGTCGCCGAGCCGTCGCTGCCGCACACCATCGAGATCCTCAAGGGCCTGCGCGACCGGTACGAGGCGCACCACCGCGTCTCCATCACCGACGAGGCCCTCGTCCAGGCCGCGACCCTGGCCGACCGGTACATCTCGGACCGCTTCCTCCCGGACAAGGCGATCGACCTGATCGACGAGGCCGGCTCCCGGATGCGCATCCGCCGGATGACCGCGCCGCCGGACCTCCGCGAGTTCGACGAGAAGATCGCCGGCGTCCGCCGCGACAAGGAGTCCGCGATCGACTCGCAGGACTTCGAGAAGGCCGCGTCCCTGCGCGACAAGGAGAAGCAGCTCCTCGCCGCGAAGGCCAAGCGGGAGAAGGAGTGGAAGGCCGGCGACATGGACGTCGTCGCCGAGGTCGACGGCGAGCTGATCGCCGAGGTCCTCGCGACCGCCACCGGCATCCCGGTCTTCAAGCTGACCGAGGAGGAGTCCTCGCGTCTGCTCCGCATGGAGGACGAGCTCCACAAGCGCGTCATCGGCCAGAAGGACGCCGTCAAGGGTCTCTCCCGGGCCATCCGCCGCACGCGCGCCGGCCTGAAGGACCCGAAGCGCCCCGGTGGCTCGTTCATCTTCGCCGGCCCGTCCGGCGTCGGTAAGACCGAGCTCTCCAAGGCGCTCGCCGAATTCCTCTTCGGCGACGAGGACGCGATGATCTCCCTCGACATGTCGGAGTTCAGCGAGAAGCACACGGTTTCCCGTCTCTTCGGCTCGCCGCCCGGATACGTCGGCTACGAAGAGGGCGGCCAGCTCACCGAGAAGGTGCGCCGCAAGCCGTTCTCCGTCGTCCTCTTCGACGAGGTCGAGAAGGCCCACCCCGATATCTTCAATTCCCTGCTCCAGATCCTGGAGGACGGTCGCCTGACCGACTCCCAGGGCCGGGTCGTGGACTTCAAGAACACGGTCATCATCATGACGACCAACCTCGGGACCAGGGACATCTCGAAGGGCTTCAACCTGGGCTTCGCCGCCCAGGGCGACACGAAGTCCAACTACGAGCGGATGAAGGCGAAGGTCAGCGAGGAGCTGAAGCAGCACTTCCGCCCCGAGTTCCTCAACCGCGTGGACGACATCATCGTCTTCCCGCAGCTGACCCAGGACGACATCCTCCAGATCGTCGACCTGATGATCGGCCGCGTGGACGAGCGCCTGAAGGACCGGGACATGGGCATCGAGCTCTCCCAGTCCGCGAAGGAGCTCCTGGCGAAGAAGGGCTACGACCCGGTCCTGGGTGCCCGCCCGCTCCGCCGGACGATCCAGCGCGAGATCGAGGACACGCTGTCCGAGAAGATCCTCTTCGGCGACCTCCGCCCCGGCCACATCGTGGTCGTGGACACGGAGGGCGAGGGCGAGGAGCGCAAGTTCACCTTCCGCGGCGAGGAGAAGTCGGCGCTGCCGGACGCCCCTCCGGTCGCGGCGGGCGAGACGGGCCCGAACCTGTCGAAGGACGCGTGACGCACGCGCCGAGCGTGTAGCGGTCAAAGGGGCGGCCCCGGAACCTGGTGGTTCCGGGGCCGCCCCTTTTTGCCGTGTCATTCCACCCGGACGCCTGGGGGGAGGCGCTCGGCGCCGGGGAGGGGGGAGACCAGCGCGACGACCTGCCGCAGGGAGGGGAAGACCCGGGCCAGGGGCGCCCCGGCGGAGACCTCCGTGAGGTGGAGGGTCGTCACCATCGGCAGGACGACGTCGTCGGGGCAGGAGGCGAGGGCCTCGAAGGTCAGGGTCAGGTAGTCCAGCCAGTGCAGGTCGACCAGCGTCCGCCAGTCCTCCTCGCTGGTGGGCACCATCTCGCCCACGTAGACCTCGGACAGCTCCGGGTACCGGGCGAGGCCCGTGAGTCCGTCGGCGGGGGGATCGTTGGTGTACAGCCGGCGCAGGGGGGCCGACGGGAGGTCGGCCCACCTCCACGGCACGCCGGCCGGGAGGAAGGCGGAGAGCGTCTCCAGGGCCTCCTGCCGGAGCAGCCCGGCCGGGAAGACCTGTCCGGGGCTCCGGGTGATCGACAGTTCCGTGAGGTCGCAGCGCTCCAGCAGCGCCGTCACCCGCTCGTCCCCCACGCCTCCGCCGATCTCCAGCCGGTGCGGGGCGAGGTCGAGGCGGAGCAGTTCGTCCGCCTGGGCGTCTTCGGCGACGATGTGGCGCAGGTCCGTCGGGTCGAGGCGGGCGATGACCTCCTCCGCGTACGGGCGGGTCTCGAAGCGCTTCCAGGCCCAGACGAGCTGGGCCCGGATGTCCAGGGCCGGGTGGCCGGCGAAGCGCGCCAGGTAGGGGATCGCCGCGTCGACCGTGATGTGGCTCGCCGTGATCACCACCATCTCGGCCGACCTGTCGTCCAGCCCCTCCGGGCCCGGCAGCAGGTCCAGGACCATCCGGCCCACCGAGGCCAGCTCGCGGGCCTCGTCCGGGTCGCGGGGCGGGACGATCTCCCCCGTGCGGCGCGTGATCTCCTCCCGTACCTCCTGGGAGACCTCCGTGGCGTGGCCCAGGGCCGTCGCCGCCAGGAGGACCAGGCGGAGCCGGGTGCGGCGGTCGCCGGCCGCGTCCGCCGCGCCCAGCAGCTCGCGCAGGATCTCCGCCGCCTCGCGCGGGCGGGCGTGGCCGACGGCCATGCGGATGACGTCCTCCCAGCGGTCGTCGGTCGCGTGGCGGACGAGGACGCCGATGTCCCAGTGGTCGACCAGGGCCTTCGCGGCCAGGTAGTCCTGGAAGGTGCGGTGGACGAAGCCGACGCTGTCGGCGGTGGGCTCGCGCAGGAGGCCGCTGCGGTGGAGGAGGTGGGTGAAGACCCGGTCCGGCGGGGCGTCGGCGAGGCCCATGGCGGGGAGGGCGTCGGCGACCAGGGACTCCGCGCGGGCGCGGTCCATCTGGAAGCGGTCGTTGAGCGTCAGCCAGTACGCCAGGCGCTGGACGAGCTGGATCTGCGGGGCCTCGTCGAGGACGACGCCGTAGGGGGCGCCCATGCCGCGCTCGCGGTCGCGGCGGGCGAGGAGCATGGAGAGCGCCGCGTCGTAGAGGGGCTTGCGGCCGCGGGGGAGGTAGCCGCGCCGGTCGCGGTGGAGGGCGCAGACGAGGCCGCACATGAGGGGGTTCGTCGCCAGCTGGGCCACGTGCTCCGTCGTGCGGAGGGAGTCGAGGAGCTGCTGTTCGTACGGCGCGGCGGAGGGGCCCGCCGCGCGGTGCCAGCGGCGGACGAAGGTGGCGACCTCGGCGGGGGCCATGGGGGAGAGGGTCAGTTCGGTGAAGCCGTCGCGGGCGAGCCAGTCGTCGCGCACGGCGGTGGGGCGGGAGGTCACGAGCCAGCGGTTGCCGGTGCCGTACGCGGCGAGCAGCCCGCGCAGCCAGTCGCGGGCCCGGCCGCGCTCCGCCTCGGGGATCTCGTCGATGCCGTCGACGAGGACGAGGCCCCGGCCGGCGGCGAGGACCCGGTCGGCCCACCCGTCGGGCGGGGTGAGGGGGCAGTCGGCGGCGGAGAGGAACCGGTCGGCGTCGGGGAGCCGCTCGCCGTGGCGGGTGAGGGTGCGCAGCGGGAGGACGAAGGGGACGCGGCCGTGGAGGTAGCCCATGCCGTCGGCCGGGGGAGCGGCGCACGCGGAGACCGTCAGCCACTGGACGAGGGTGGTCTTGCCGGAGCCGGCCTGGCCCCGGAGCAGGATCCGGTCGTGGGTGGCGGGGGCGAGGTCGGCGCGCAGGGAGTGCGGCTCCCGGTGGTCGGGGTGGGTGCCGGGGGTCTCGCCCGTCGCCTCCAGGGACAGGTAGGCCACGTCGAGCGGCCAGTCCTCCTCGGAGTTGTGGAGGTCGATGCCGTAGATGGTGAGGTGGCCGTGGAGCCGGGCCAGGTGGGCCAGGTAGCGCCGTTCGAAGGCCGCGTCCTCGGCGGCCGGGCCCGGGTGGGCAGTGGCCACGGCGTCGAGCTTCGCGGCGAGCGCGGCCTGACCGCGGCTCTGTTCGACGAGGGTGCGGGCGACGAAGGAGGGGCGGCGGGTGAAGAACTCCAGGACGTGGCGGCAGGCCCACTCGGTGGCGGTCTCCAGGTAGTGGACGGAGTCCGCGGAGAGGCCGTCGGGGGCGGGCGCGGCGGCGCGCAGCCGGCGGGCGAGGGCCCGGTGGCCGAGGTGGACGGCCTGGACGTCGTCCATGTCGAGGTCGCCGAGGGCCAGTAGGTTCGCGGCGAGGGCGTCGGTGACGGCCTCGGTCTCGTCGGCGGGGAACGGCCGCTCGCCGGGGCCCTCGCAGGTCCGGTCCACCAGGGCCGCGGCGAGTTTCCGGACGTCCTTCTCGGTGAGGCTGCGCTTCTCGCCGCGGAAGGAGAGGAGGGAGGCGAGCCGCACGGGCCGGTCCGTGCCGGTGAGCCCCGCGCCGGGCACCTCGCTGACCAGCAGTTTCCTCAGCAGCGGGCCAATGGCGGCCGATGCGAGCCGGGCGCCGATGAGTGCCGGTTCCACGTGTGTCCCCCCGTAGGTCCCCTTGCGGTCAGCGTAGTGCGGGACGGCCTCCGGAGGCTTCCGGTTGCGTGATCCAGGTCCCAATGGCAGGGGCGGCGCGGTGACAAGGCGCACAGGGGTTTCGGGGGGTACTAGGCGGGGTCGTAGCAACCGCGAGGGACAAAACGGAACATAGGCGCATCAACCTCAGGGTCCTTGGTCCCGAGGGGGTCGAATCGGACGCCGTGCCGCGTTACGGGCCTTTCGCGACCTCTGCGACATGCGGCTAAACCCGAGAACTTGGGCAGATATGTCCGTTTTCGGGAGGTGCCTCCGGAGGTGTCAAGGGTTGTATTCCGGCGGAGATCGCTACGATCCGGTGTCGTAGATGGGGTGTTTTGGGATGACCTGGGTGGCGGGTTACCAAAGAACGGCCAGCCCGGCGCAACGCACCGATCGCGTCGGGTCCCGTTCTGTCCGGAGGTCTTCCCCCGTATGTCGAAGCGCGTCATGAACCCCGCCGTCCGCACCGCCGCCGTCGCCCTCGCCACCGCGGGCCTGGGAGCGACGCTGGCGGCCGGCGCCGGGTCCGCCTTCGCCGCCGAGAGCAAGGCCGCCCCGGTCGCCACGACCGCGGCCGCCGCCGTCAAGGCGCAGGCCGAGGCCCAGGCCAAGGCCGCCGCCCAGGTGAAGGCCGCCCATGCCCAGGCCGCCAAGGCGAAGGCCGCGAAGGCCGCCCAGGCCGCCCAGGTGAAGGCCGCGGCCAAGAAGGCCGCCGCCAAGCCGGCCGCCGCGAAGAAGGCCAGGGGCTGGGTCAAGCCGGTCACCTCGTACGCCCTCAGCGCCAGCTACAACCAGGGCGGCGCCATGTGGGCCCACAAGCACTCCGGCCAGGACTTCGCCGTCCCGGTCGGCACCCCGGTCAAGGCCGCGGGCGCCGGCACCGTCGTGAAGGCCGGCCCGAACGGCGGCGGCGACGGCCCCGCGTACGGCAACGCCATCGTGGTCCGCCACGGCAACGGCACGTACTCGCAGTACGCCCACCTGTCGAAGATCAAGGTCCACATCGGCCAGAAGGTCGCCGCCGGCCAGAAGATCGCCCTCTCGGGCAACACCGGGAACTCCTCCGGCCCGCACCTGCACTTCGAGATCCGCACGACCCCGAACTACGGCTCCGCCGTCAACCCGATGGCGTTCCTCCGCTCGCACGGCGTCGGCATCTGACGCACGGCGGCCGCCGCCCCGGCGCGGGGCGGCTACTGCTTCCGGTGGGCCCGGTCCACCAGGTCGAGGGCGACCCCGAGGACGGCTTTCTGCTTCTCCTCGGGGTCGCCCTCGACGTTCTGCATGAAGAAGGTGCCCGCGTGCAGCGTGAAGATCGCGCTGACGGAGCGGACCCGGTCCTCCATCGAGGAGTCGGGCTCCTGGAAGAACTCGTTGAGCCCGAAGAGGCGCTCCTTGAAGCTCATGCCGATGCTCAGCTCCCGCACGCTCGCCTGGTTCTCGTGCATGAAGCGGAAGAGGGGGGCGGCGCCGAGCAGCGCCCGCTGGTAGCGGCGCAGGATCTCGTGCCGGGTCTCCAGGGTGCGCGGCTGGTCGGCCGCCCAGGCCAGCAGCTCGTCGATCGGCCGCGTCAGGTCCTGGAAGATCCCGATGATGATGTCTTCCTTGGTCTTGAAGTGGTAGTAGAGCGCGGCCTTGGTGACGCCGAGGCGTTCCGCGATCTCCCGCAGCGAGGTCTTCTCGTACCCCTGCTCGGCGAAGAGTTCGAGAGCCACGTCCTGGATGCGCTGGCGGGTGTTGCCTCGGGCCATGGCTGTTCACTCCCACTTTTCCATAAACTTACTTGACGACCGGCAAGTGCCGCGTCTACCGTCCCCCAGTGTAGTAACTAGCCGGGCGGCAAGTAAGGGGACGGCCATGACGGACACCGCACCAAGCACCGAGCAGCAGGCCCAGGGGGAGCCGGAGTCACCGCGCAGCGTGCGTGTCGTCCTCCTCGCCCTCATGATCGCGATGCTCCTCGCGATGCTGGACAACATGATCATCGGCACCGCGATGCCGACCATCGTCGGCGAGCTGGGCGGCCTGGAGCACCTCTCCTGGGTCGTCACCGCCTACACCCTCGCCACCGCCGCCTCCACCCCCATCTGGGGCAAGCTCGGCGACATGTACGGCCGCAAGGGCGTCTTCCTCACCTCGATCGTCATCTTCCTGATCGGCTCGGCGCTCAGCGGCATGGCCCAGGACATGGGCCAGCTCATCGGCTTCCGCACGGTCCAGGGCCTCGGCGCCGGCGGCCTCATGGTCGGCGTGATGGCGATCATCGGCGACCTGATCCCGCCCCGCGAGCGGGGCAAGTACCAGGGCATGATGGCCGGCGTGATGGCGCTCGCCATGATCGGCGGCCCGCTGGTCGGCGGCACCATCACCGACCACTGGGGCTGGCGCTGGTCCTTCTACATCAACCTGCCGCTGGGCGCCGTCGCCCTCGCCATGGTCACCGCCGTCCTCCACCTGCCGAAGAAGCGGCGCGCGGCCGGCACCCGGATCGACTTCCTCGGCGCCGGACTGCTGACCGTCGGCATCACCGCGATCGTCCTCGTCACCACCTGGGGCGGCACCGAGTACGCCTGGGGCTCGGCCACCGTCGTCGGCCTCTGCGCCACCGGCGTCGCCGCGCTCGCCGCCTTCCTGTACGTGGAGACCCGCGCGAGCGACCCGATCATGCCGCTGCACATCTTCCGCAGCCGCAACTTCACCCTGATGTCCCTGATCGGCTTCATCACCGGCTTCGTGATGTTCGGCGCGGTCCTCTACCTGCCGATCTTCCAGCAGTCCGTGCAGGGCGCCTCGGCCACCAACTCCGGTCTGCTGCTCCTGCCGATGCTGCTGTCGATGATGGTCGTCTCGCTGGTCGTCGGCCGCTTCACCACCAGCACCGGCAAGTACAAGGCCTTCCCCATCGCGGGCGGCGTCCTGATGACCATCGGCCTGTTCCTGCTCTCCACGATGGACACCGGCACCACCCGCCTGGTCTCCGGCCTCTACATGGCGCTCCTCGGCGCCGGCATGGGCTTCCTCATGCAGATCACCATGCTCGTCGCGCAGAACAGCGTCGAGATGAAGGACATGGGCGTGGCCTCCAGCTCCACCACCCTCTTCCGGACCCTCGGCTCCTCCTTCGGCGTCGCCGTCATGGGCTCGCTCTTCACCAGCCGGGTGCAGGACGAGATGGCCTCCCGCGGCGGCTCCGCCCTCACCGAGCGGACCGCCCAGCTCGACGCCGCCAGCCTGGCGAAGCTCCCGGAGGCGCTCCGCGAGGCCTACCAGCACGCGGTCGCCGCCGGCACCCACTCCGCCTTCCTCGTCGGCTCGGCGGTCGCCGTCCTCGGCTTCGTCCTCGCCTTCTTCGTCAAGGAGGTGGCGCTGCGCGGCGCCGGCCCCGCGCCCGCGGAGAAGCCGGCCGGGGACGGCTCGGCGAAGGTCGCCGAGACCGTCTAGAAGACAGTGCGCACGCGCGTGGGGCCGGGTCTCTTCGGAGACCCGGCCCCACGCGCGCGTACCGGCCCTCGGGCAGGACGGCGACGAGGCGCTCACGGCCCCCCGGCCCCGCGCGCGCGTACCGGCCCGCTACCCCGGCAGCCGCAGGATCGGGAAGCTCCCCGTGTTCGTCGGCGCGTGGTCCGGCAGCCACAGCACCGCCACCGCCCCGCCGACCCCCTCCGGCGCGCCCTCCGAGGCCACGTTCCGGAAGGTCAGCCGGGCGCCGAGGACCCGCGCCTGACCGGCCGCGATCGTCAGGCCCAGGCCGTGGCCCTGCCCCGCGCGGTCGCTCGTCCCGGTGCGGAAGCGGCTCGGGCCCTCCCGGAGCAGCGCCTCGGGGAAACCGGGACCGTGGTCCCGCACCCGTACCACCCGGCCCTCGACGGTGACCTCCACCGGGCCCCTGCCGTGCTTGGCCGCGTTGGCCAGCAGGTTGCCGAGGATCCGCTCCAGGCGGCGCGGATCGGTCGACACCCAGGACTCGTGCACCACCCGGACCTCCGCGTCCGGGAACACCGCCCGCACCCGCCGGTCCACGAACTCGCCGAGCGCGATCTCCTGGAGCTCCGCCCGCTCCGAGGCCCCGTCCAGCCGGGCCACCTCCAGGACGTCCTCGACCAGCGTCCGCATCGCCTGCGCCCGGTCCCGCACCAGCTCGGTCGGACGCCCCGGCGGCAGCAGCTCGGCCGCCGTCAGCAGCCCCGTCACCGGGGTCCGCAGCTCGTGCGCGATGTCCGCGGTGACCCGCCGCTCGGCCTCGATCCGCTCGTGGAGGGCGTCGGTGAGCGAGTCGATCGCCCACGCCAGGTCGTCGGTCTCGTCCCGTACGACCCCGCCGACGGCGTCCCGGACCCGGACGTCGCCGTTGCCCTGGGCGACCCGCCCGGCCGCCGCGGCGGCCTTCCTCAGCCGCCGGGACAGCTGCCCGCCGACCAGGATGCCGAGCGCGCAGCCGCCGAACACCACCGACACCGAGCCGATGACCAGCGCCCGGTCCAGGTCCTTCATGATCGTGGCGCTGCGGTCGGCGAAGGGGATGTGCAGCGACAGCACGTCGCCGCTGGCCAGCGGCACCGCCGCCCACACGTCCGGCGGCCCGCCGTGCCGGTGCTCCTGCACGTACGTGCCCCGCCGCTGGTCGCGCATCAGCTGGTCGAGCTGGTCCGGCAGCGCCGGGTCGTTGAGCTTGGCGCCGAAGCGCGGCTCCTTCGGCTTCGAGGTCTCGTACAGGCGCTGGGCGAACAGCAGCCGTTCCATCTGGACCTCGCGCGCGTTGTCGAGCATCGAGATCCGGGCGGCGTTGTGCACGACCACGCTGAGCGTGACCGCGATCAGCGCGCCGACCGCCGCGATGGCCAGGGCGATCTTCCAGCGGACGCCGGTGCGGAGCGGGAGCGCTCTCACCGATCAGCCCCTGAGCTTGTAGCCGAAGCCGCGGACCGTCTCGATCCGGTCCTGGCCGATCTTGGCCCGCAGCCGCTGCACGTGGACGTCGACGACCCGGGTGTCGCCGCCCCAGCCGTAGTCCCAGACCCGCTCCAGGAGCTTGTCGCGGGAGAGCACCGTGTTCGGCGCGGACGAGAACTCCAGGAGCAGCCGCATCTCGGTCGGCGTCAGCGCCACCGGCTCGCCGCCCCGGCGCACCTCCATGCCCTCGGTGTCGACCTCCAGGTCCCCGTCGCCGAAGACCAGCGGCCCGCCGTCGCCGGCGGCCTCCCCGGCCGCGTCCCCCGCCCCGCTGCCGGCCGCGTGGCCGAAGCGCCGCAGCACGGCCCGGATGCGGGCCATCAGCACGGAGCCGTCGAAGGGCTTGGTGACGTAGTCGTCCGCCCCGGCCTCCAGGCCGAGGACGACGTCGATCGAGTCGGCGCGCGCCGACAGCATGATCACCGGCACGGTCGACTCGTCGCGGATCCGGCGGCACAGGCTGACCCCGTCCATGCCCGGCAGCATGACGTCGAGCAGCGCGATGTCGGGCCGGTGGGCGCGGAAGGCGTCGAGACCGGACAGCCCGTCGGGCATCGCGGTCACCCGGAAGCCGTCCCGCTCCAGGGCGAGCTGGGTGGCCTCACGGATGACGTCGTCGTCCTCGACGAACAGGACATGGGTCTCGGCCATCGTGCGGGTCCTTCGCTGGTGGGGTGTAATTCTCGGCCGGCGGCGGGGTCCTCAGCCGGCGGCGGGCTGGCTCGGCACCGGCTGCGGCGCCTCGGTGGGCCCGTCGCCCTCGCCGACGGCCCTGCTGTACTCGTTGTGCACCCAGTCGTGCCGGGTGAACTGGTTCCCCGACCAGCGGTACGTGATCACGTCCTCGCCCGACGGGTAGGCGACCGGGTCGTCCTCCGCGTACACCTGCTTCGTCACGATCAGGTCGCCGCGGTCGATGGTCCCGTAGACCGCCGCGTCCTCGGCCATGAAGACGTTCTCGTAACCGCCGGCGGTGGTCGTGCCGGAGGCGGCGGCGCTCCCGGCGCTCCGCTTGCGGTAGACGTACGTCCCGATGCCCACCGCGTCGCCGCAGGTCATCACGTTGACGACGACGTCGGGCGCGGCGCCGCCGGTGAGGTCGCCGTACGAGGTGTCCACCGGGTACGCGTCGGCCACGCAGGGCTTCAGATCGGCCTTCAGACGGGCGCCGATCTTCGGGTCGCCCTTCAGCAGCGCGATCGGGTCGACCCGGCCGGCCTCCTTCGCGGAGCCCTCGTCGGCGGCCCCGACGGACGGGGTGAGCGAGGCCGCGGCGGGCGCGTCGGAACGGGCCGCGCCCTCGTCGCGCGAACCCGTGCCGCCCGTGGAACACCCGGCCACGAACAGGCCGAGGGCGGCGAGCCCGGCCACCGCCGTGACGCCCGCCGCCTTGGGAGCGGCCCCCCGGGCCGTCCCGCCACGGGTCCCGCCGGCACCGCCGTCGACGGCTCTTTCGCCGTCGACCCCGCCGTCGTCTAGGCCGCGCACCGCTCTCGTCCCCCTCCGTCGCCTCGTACGGCCGCCGCAGCCGACCGCTGTCCTCCGGTCCGCTCCTCGGGCCGCCCCAGGGCGAGGGCGTTCAGATCGCGGCTCTCCAGCTCCTGGCGGAGCCGGGCGAGCGCGCGGTGGAGCGTGGACTTCACCGTACCCGTCGACATGCCCAGCGCCGCCGCGGTCTCCTCCGTGCTCATCTGCTCCCAGTGCCGCAGCACCACGACGCTGCGCTGCTTGGGCGCCAGCACCTTGAGGACGTCCATGAGCAGGGCCCGGTCGGCGTGCTGCTCGGTCGCGTCGTCCACGCTCGCGTCCGGCAGCTGCTCGGTGGGCACCTCCTCCAGCCGGCGCGCCCGCCACCACTCCGTCCGCGTGTTGATCATGACCCGGCGCAGGTACGCGTCGGCCAGCGACTTGTCCGCGATCCCGTCCCACCGTCCGTACGTCCGGACCAGGGCCGTCTGGAGCAGGTCCTGCGCGTCCACCGGATCGGGGACCAGCCGGCGGGCACTGCGCAGCAGCGCGTCCTGCCGCGTGCGGACGTACTCCTCGAAGTCGAGCACCTCGCCCTGGCTCATCCCAACCGCCTTCGCATCCCCGTGACCTGCTTGTTCTCCGTGTCGAGGACGACGCTACGGAGCGGTTGTCACGGGGTTGTGCGGGGCAGCCGTCGGTGGGCGCACGGCTGCCCATCGGTTGTGTAACAGCGGGATCCGGGATCCGGGATCCCACATCCAGGATCTTGGATCCGGCATTCAGGATTTTGGATCCGACATCCACGATCCAACGTCCAGGATCTTGGATCCAACGTCCAGGATCTTGGATCCAACGTCCAGGATCCTGGATCCGGGGCGGGCAGGCCGGCGCCGACCGAGTCAGGTCAGTTCAGGTCAGCGGAAGCCGGTACCGGCCGCCGTCCAGGGGTTCCACCAGCCCGTCCGAGACCAGACCGTCGAGGGCGCGGCCGCGCTGGACGGGTTCGTCCCAGACGGCGTCGAGGGCGGACTGGGGGACGGGGCCGGGGGAGTCGCGGAGGACGGCGAGGAGCCGGCCGCGGACCTGGCGGTCGGTGCCGGCGTAGGTCTGGCCGCGGCGGGGCGGGCCGTCGTGGGCGGGCTTGCCGGCGAGCAGCCAGGCGCAGCGGTCGGAGAGGGGGCAGCGGCCGCAGTCCTCGTTCTTGGCCGTGCAGACGAGGGCGCCCAGCTCCATCGAGGCGGCGGCCCAGCGGGCCGCGGTGGCCTCGTCCTCGGGGAGCAGCTCGCGGGCGAGGCGCCGCTCGGCGGCGGTGGTGGCGTTCGGCGGGTACTGGACGCCGCTCGCCGCGCGGGCGAGGACCCGGCGCACGTTGGTGTCGAGGACCGCGTGGCGCTGACCGTAGGCGAAGGAGGCGACGGCCGCGGCGGTGTACTCGCCGATGCCGGGGAGGGCGAGGAGCTGCCCGTGGTCGCTGGGCACCTGGCCGTCGTGCCGGTCCCTTATCGCCACGGCCGCCGCGTGCAGCCGCAGCGCCCGGCGCGGGTAGCCGAGCCGGCCCCAGGCGCGGACGGCCTCGCCGGGCGGCTCGGCGGCCAGGGCGGCCGGGCTCGGCCAGCGGGCCAGCCACTGCTCGTACACCGGGAGCACCCGGACGACGGGGGTCTGCTGGAGCATGAACTCGCTGACCATGACGCCCCAGGCACCGGCCTCGGGGCGGCGCCAGGGGAGGTCGCGGGCGTGCCGGTCGAACCAGGCGAGGACCGGACCGTGCAGCTCGGCGCGGGCGGTGTCGGACGGGCCCGTGCCGAGGGGGGCGGGCCGGGAGGAGGGGGCATCGATGGAAGTCATGGCACCCCCGATCCTGGCACGTCCGGGGAGTGATCAGTACGCGCCGTGGCGCGCCCGCGCACGGCGCCCGGGGCGCGTGGAGGCGTGCGCCGGGGTCGCGGGCCCCCGGCCCGCGCACCACACGACCGCCGCGCTCCTGCTGGAGCGGGCCGTCTCCACCAGCGCGCCCACCGGCTTCCGCCCGGCCCGCATGACGAGGAAGGCGACGAGGGCGCCGAGGAGCAGGCCCGCGGTCACGTCGTGCGGGTAGTGGACGCCGACGAAGACGCGGGAGAAGGCCATGAGGATCGCCATGGGCACGGTCAGCCACACGATCCCGCGCCAGGAGAGGGCGAGCGCCACGGCGGCGGCTCCGGCGATGGCCGAGTGGTTGCTGGGGAAGGACCAGTCGCCGTAGACGGGGCAGTCGATGAGGGCGGCGGGTGCCCCGGCGACGGCCCGGCACGGCCGCTCCTCGTCGATCAGCGACTTCAGGGCCTCGCTCACCACGTATCCGAAGGCCGTGGCGAGCGGGGCGAGGAGCGCGAGGGCCATCGCCTGGCTCGATCCGGTCCGAGAGCGCCACCACCCGGCCAGGAACAGGGCTCCGAAGAGCAGCAGTCCGAGCTCCGTCCAGACTTCGGCGAGCCACTGGAACCAGTGCGGTGTGGTGTGCGCGAAGTCGAGGACGTCGAGGTAGAGACGGTCGGAGAGGTCGAGGAGGTTGTCCATGGTGCATGACGCTAACCGGAACCACGACCTTCGTGCCCTGGGCCAAGGAAGGATCCGACCCCTGACGAAAGTGGGGGATGGGCGTGAGGAGGGGTGATTTCCGGTCCCCGCGCGGGGAGTTCCGCTCCGCGGCCGATCCGATCATGGATGTGATCATCGGCAAAACTTGGGGTCTCGGGCGGCGGGTGGGGCGGGAGTTGGACCGGATCTCTCGTAAGGTTCGGGTCGTGGGATCTTTGCGCAATCCGGTCGGGCCGCTTCCCTCCACCATCTACTGGCGACGGAGGGCGGTCGCGCTGTGCCTGATCGCGCTCCTCGGCCTGCTCACGTTGTGGGCCGTCACCTCCGGTGACGGGGGCGGGAAGAAGTCGAACGACGCGGCCAACGGCGCGTCCCCCGCGCCCTCCATCACCCCCGGCCCCGGCGGGACCGGACCGGCCATCAGCCAACAGCCGGGCGGCCGCGACGAGTCGGGCGGATCCGGCGACTCCGGTACGGGAGACGGCTCGGGGCCGGGTTCCGGTTCGGGCGCGGACCCCGGCTCGGGCAGCGGTTCCGCCTCCGGTACGGACACGGGCTCGGGCGCGGACCCCGGCTCCGGTGACGGTTCCGGCGACGGCTCCGGTACGGCGGGCAAGAACGGAGACACCGACGGCGCGGGCGGCGACGGCGGGGCCGGCAGCGGCGCGGGCCAGCGCGTCCCGGCCGGTTCGCAGCTCCCCGACTGCCCTGTGAACGCCCTGGAGTTGAAGCTGGAAAGCGTCAAGCTCGAGTACGAGCCCGGCGAGAAGCCCCGCTTCCACCTCGTGGTGAAGAACACCTCCGGCGCCGACTGCAAGGCCGACCTCGGCCCCCGCGCCGCGGTGCTGAAGATCAGCGACCCGCAGAACGAGCGCCTGTGGGCCTCCGACGACTGCCCGCGCCCCGGCGACCCGGTGCTGCTGAAGGTCCCCGCGCACTCCACGATCACCCACACCGTGGAGTGGGACCGCCGGCGCAGCGCCCCGCGGTGCGCCACCGCCCCGGCGGGCGAGGCGGCCCCGGGCAACTACCTGCTGGAGGCGTCCCTGCCCGGGGCGAAGGTCCTCGCGGCCCCGTTCACCCTCGCCAAGGACTGACCGCACGGGGCGGACACCACGTCTGCCCCGGCGCACGGCCGCGGGTCCGCCCCGGGGTCAGACGTACCGCTCCAGGATCGAGGACTCCGCCAGCCGCGACAGGCCCTCGCGGACGCTGCGGGCGCGGGCCTCGCCGACGCCGTCCACGGCCTGGAGGTCGTCCACGCTCGCCGCGAGCAGCTTCTGGAGGCCGCCGAAGTGCTCCACCAGGCGCTCGATGATCGCGCCGGGCAGGCGCGGCACCTTGGCGAGCAGCCGGTAGCCGCGCGGCGAGACCGCCGAGTCGAGGGTCTCGGGCGAACCGCTGTAGCCCAGGGCCCGCGCCACGACGGGAAGTTCGAGGAGCTCGGTGTGCGAGAGCGCGTCCAGCTCGGTCAGCGCCTCGGCCACCGTGCGGGACCGCTTGACGGTGGGCTCCGGCACGTAGTCCCGGATCACCAGCTCGCGCTCCGGCTCCACGCCCGCGATCAGCTCGTCGAGCTGGAGCGAGAGCAGCCGGCCGTCGGTGCCGAGCTCGACGACGTACTCCGCGATCTCGGTGGCGATCCGGCGGACCATCTCCAGGCGCTGGGCGACGGCGGTGACGTCCCGCACGGTCACCAGGTCCTCGATCTCCAGCGCGGAGAGCGTGCCGGCCACCTCGTCCAGGCGGAGCTTGTACCGCTCCAGGGTCGCGAGCGCCTGGTTGGCCCGGGACAGGATCGCGGCCGACTCCTCCAGGACCCGCCGCTCGCCGTTCACGTACAGCGCGATCAGCCGCATCGACTGGGAGACGGAGACGACCGGGAAGTTGCACTGCTTGGAGACGCGGTCCGCGGTGCGGTGGCGGGTGCCGGTCTCCTCGGTGGGGATGGAGGCGTCCGGGACCAGCTGCACGCCGGCCCGGTGGATCTTGGTGATGTCCTTGTCGAGGACGAGCGCCCCGTCGAGCTTGCACAGCTCGCGCAGGCGCGTGGCGGCGAACTCGACGTCGATCACGAAGCCGCCGGTGCACATCGAGTCGACCGTCTTGTCCATGCCGAGGACGATCAGGCCACCGGTGTTCCCGCGCAGGATCCGCTCCAGGCCGTCCCGCAGGGCGGTGCCGGGCGCGACCGCGCTCAGGGCCGCGCGCATCAGCGCTTCGTTGCCGGAGCCTGTGCCGGACTTTCCAGGAGCTGCTGCCCCGTCCTTGGCTGCCACTGCACTCCTCCGGCTCGTACGGATGGGCGAGACCAGGGCAAAGTCTAGCGACACCACCCAGCCGCCCTGGGCCGCGCGCCGGTCCGGGGCGCTCCGGGCGGGCACCCACCGGGGCGGCCCGGTCGCGATCCGCCCTACCCGCTCGGCCGAGCGCCTACCCCTCGACCGCCCCACCGGAGTACCCCCGGGACGCACGAACGGCCCCGCCGACCACCCCGCACCCGCCGGGACCCGCCCGGCCCGTCCGCACCCGTCCGCATCCGTTCGCACCCACCAGGACCTGCCCGTCCCGCCCGACCCGTCCGCACCCGCCCGGCCCCGCTCGTACCTCCAGGCCCCCCGTCCCGGCTCCCTGCCCCCGGCTCCCGCCCCTCCGGGCCCGTCAGCCGGCGGACTCCTCCGGCGGCCGGGCCGCGCGGCGACCGCGGGGCAGGACCCGCAGGGCGTCGCCCATGTCCGCGACCTCCGTCACCTTCATGCCCGGCGGCACCTTGCCCGGGTCGGACGGCACCAGCGCGTGGGTGAAGCCCAGCCGGTGCGCCTCGGCGAGCCGCCGCTGGACGCCCGTCACCCGCCGGACCTCGCCCGCGAGCCCGACCTCGCCGATCGCGACCAGGTTCTTCGGCAGCGGGGTGTCGCTCGCGGCGGAGGCCAGGGCGAGCGCGATCGCCAGGTCGGCGGCGGGCTCGGAGAGCTTCACCCCGCCGACGGTGGCGCTGTAGATGTCCCGCTTCCCCAGCGCGCTGATCCGGCCGCGCTGCTCCAGCACCGCCAGCATCATCGAGACCCGGGAGGTCTCCAGGCCCGAGGTGGTCCGGCGCGGCGACGGGATCTGCGAGTCCACGGTCAGCGCCTGCACCTCGGCGACCAGCGGACGGCGGCCCTCCAGGGTGACCGTGAGGCAGGTGCCCGGCACGGCCACGTCCCGGCGGGTCAGGAACAGTCCGGACGGGTCGGCGAGACCCGTGATCCCCTCGTCGTGGAGCTCGAAGCAGCCGACCTCGTCCGTCGCCCCGTACCGGTTCTTCACGCCCCGGACCAGGCGCAGGCGCGCGTGCCGGTCGCCCTCGAAGTGCAGGACCACGTCCACCAGGTGCTCCAGGAGCCGGGGACCGGCGATCGCCCCGTCCTTCGTCACGTGGCCGACGAGCAGCGTGGACATCCCGCGCTCCTTGGAGGCCCGGATCAGCGCGCCCGCGACCTCGCGGACCTGCGCCATGCCGCCGGGGGCGCCGTCGATCTCCGGGGAGGCCACGGTCTGCACCGAGTCCAGGATCAGCAGCGAGGGCTTGACCGCGTCCAGGTGGCCGAGGACCGCCGACAGGTCGGTCTCCGCCGCCAGGTAGAGGTGGTCGCTCAGGGCGTTGATCCGGTCCGCGCGGAGCCGGACCTGGCTCGCGGACTCCTCGCCCGTCACGTACAGCGTGCGGTGCTCGTCGCTGGCCGCCTTCGCCGCCACGTCCAGCAGCAGCGTGGACTTGCCGACGCCCGGCTCGCCCGCGAGCAGCACCACCGCGCCGGGCACCAGGCCGCCGCCGAGCACCCGGTCCAGCTCGTCGACGCCGGTCGTGCGGGCGGTCGCCTGCCGGCCGTCGACCTGGGCGATGGGGACGGCGGCGGAGGAGACCCGGCCGGCGGCGGTGGTCCGGACGGCGGGCGCGCCGTACTCCTCGACCGTCCCCCATGCCTGGCATTCGGGGCAGCGGCCGAGCCATTTGGCCGTCTGCCAGCCGCACTCGGTGCAGCGGTAGGACGGCCGGTCCTTGGCGGTTTTCGTACGGGCAGCCATGCTCCACACCGTAGCCGCCGCCACCGACAGCGGACCGCCACCCGCGCCCCGTCTGTGGACAACCCCGGCCCCCGGCAGCGGAACACCCCGTTCCTGTCCCCTTTCGAGTGAGGGGTTCACCCGTAAGGCTGAGAACGGCGGATCCGGTATGAAGAGTGCCCTTCCGCGCGCCTACGGTCGCCCAGTGACGAGCAGCAGGCTGGACTCCTCCCGCACCCCGGGCGCGCACCGGGCGCGCCGCGGCCCGCAGCAGGGACCGCGCACGCACGGCCAGCGGCCCCCCGCCCGCTACGAGGCCGCCCTCGACGGGCTCTTCACGTACTGCCTCTCGGTCCTCTGCGACCACGACACGGCCACCGCCGTCCTCGGCGACGTCCTCGCCGCCGCCGAGCGCCACCACGGCCGCTGCCCCTCCGACGAGGAGGGCAGGACCGCCTGGCTGTACGCGCTCGCCCGCTGGGCCTGCCTGCGCAGCCTCGGCGAGCAGCGCCGCCGGCGCCAGGGCGCGCACACCGGCCGCCCCGCCGTCACCCCGGCCGCGCCGCCGCCGGTCTCCGCGGAGACCGCCGAGCGCCGCCGCGCGGAGCTGGCCACCCTCGCCTGGCCCGAGGCCGCCGGCACCACCCCCGAGCAGCGCGAGGCCCTCGAACTGGCCGTCCGGCACGGCCTCACCCCGGCCCAGGTCGCCGCCGTCCTCGCCCTCGACCCGCAGGCCGCCCGCGAACTCCTCGCCACCGCCGGCTGCGAGGTCGAGCGGACCCGCGCCGCGCTCGCCGTCGTCTCCACCGGCAGCTGCCCCACCGTCGCCCGGCTCCTCACCGGCGACCAGCGGGTGATCCTCTCGGCGGCCCTGCGCGCCGAGCTCGTCCGGCACGTCGACGACTGCCCGGTCTGCCGCCGCACCGCCGAGCGGGTCGGCGCCACCGCCCCCTGGCCCGGCGGGGGGCCGCGCCCCGTCCAGGACCGGCTGCCGCTCGTCGAGGCGCCCCGGGCCGCCGCCTACATGGCGATGCTGCACGTCCCGCGCGCGCGGACGGGCGCCCCCCGCTTCGCCCCGACCGGCTTCCCGATCGACCCCAAGGACGTCGTCGCCCGCCGGGACCGGATGCGGGCCCGCGCGGTCACCACCACCGTGGTCGCCGCTGTGGTTGCCGCGCCGGTCCTCGCCCTGTGGACGTCCTACCGGGGGGTCCCCGCCGTCGCGGAGGCCGGACGGGACGGCTCCCGGGTCAGCGCCGGGGAGAACGGCGGGACGGACGCGGACGGCCGCTCCTCCGACCGGTACGAGAACGCCGGCAGCGCCCGTACGACCCCGGACTCCCGCTCCACCCAGGCGAGCCGTTCCCCCGGCGTCTCCGTCGAGGTCGTCACCCCCGCCAGGCCCGCGGGCCCCACCGCCCCCGCCCGGCCCGGCGACCCGGCACCGGGCTGGATCGGCGTCACCGCGCGCTGCCTCGGCGACGTCACCCTGATCACCCTCACCGGGCAGGGCGGCACCCCGGTCGACTGGGAGCTGTGGACGGACGCGCCCTGGCTGTACGTGAGCCGGGCCTCCGGCACCCTGGGGCCGGGCGAGACCGTCACCGTCGCCGTCCGCGTCGACCGGGCCGGGGAACCGCGCGGCCCGTGGAGCGCCCGGATCGGCGTCGACCCCACCGGGGCGGTGCTGCGGATCAGCGGCCGGGGCCCCGCCGCCCCGGTCGACGACCGGGTGGTGCCGCCCCCGGCGGCCACCACGGAGCCCACGACCCCGCCGACCGCACCGCCCACCGGCGTGCCCACCGTCCCGCCGACCGTGCCCACGCCCCCGACGACGCCCCCGCCGACCACGGAGCAGCCCACCACCCCGCCGCCGACCACCGAACCGACCACCCCGCCCCCGACGACGGAGCAGCCGACGACCCCGCCGCCGACCACGGAGCCCCCGACCGAGCCCCCGACGACCGAGCCGACGACGCCCCCGCCGACCACGGACGAACCGGCCCCGCAGCCCACCTCCTGAGGTCCGCGGGACCCGGCGGCTACGGCTTCGGGTCGGCCGGGTGCGGCGCCACCATGGGCAGCGAGGAGGCGAGCCGCGCCTCGCAGAGCCCGACCAGCACCTCGTACGCCTCCGCGCCCATCATCTCGACCAGCTCCGGCCGGTACGAGACGTAGACCGGCTCCCCGCCGCCGTGCGCGGAGGTCGCCGAGGTGCACCACCAGTGCAGGTCGTGACCGCCCGGGCCCCAGCCCCGCCGGTCGTACTCCCCGATGGACACCTGGAGCACGCGCGTGTCGTCGGGCCGGTCGATCCAGTCGTACGTCCTGCGCACCGGCAGCTGCCAGCACACGTCCGGCTTCGTCTCCAGCGGCTCCCGGCCCTCCTTCAGGGCCAGGATGTGCAGCGAGCAGCCCGCGCCGCCCGCGAAGCCCGGCCGGTTCTGGAAGATGCACGAGCCCTTCCAGCGGCGGGTCTGCCGGTCGCCGTCGTCGTCGACCTGCGTCCATCCCGTCTCGCTGCCGACGTCGTGGAACTGCCACAGCTCCGGCGTCAGCTTCGCCACGTGCTCCGCGACCCGCTTCTCGTCGTCCTCGTCGGAGAAGTGGGCGCCGAGCGTGCAGCAGCCGTCCGCCGCCCGGCCCGCCTGGATGCCCTGGCAGCCGCTGCCGAAGACGCACGTCCACCGCGAGGTCAGCCAGGTCAGGTCGCAGCGGAAGACCTGCTCCTCGTCGGCCGGGTCCGCGAACTCCACCCACGCGCGCGGGAAGTCGAGTCCCTGCTCGTCGGGCTCGGCGCCCTTGCGCTGCTTCGTCACGCCCTTGACGGGCGGCTTCGCGCCCTCCACGTCGCGCGCGTACTTCACGTCCCGCACGTCCTGAGCGGCCCCGTCACCGCCGGAGGCACTGTCTTTGCCCGGCTTCGCCTTTTTCGTCTTTGGCACAACGCCAAGCGTATGCGGGTCGGCGCAGTAGCGTTTCCGCCATGAGACTCGGAGTCCTCGACGTCGGTTCGAACACTGTGCACCTGCTCGTGGTGGACGCCCACCCCGGCGCCCGCCCGCTGCCCGCCCACTCCCACAAGGCGGAGCTCCGCCTCGCCGAACTCCTCGACGAGCGCGGCGCCATCGCGCCCGGCGGCGTCGAGCGGCTCATCGGGACCGTCCGGGACGCGCTCCACGCGGCCGAGGACAAGGGCTGCGAGGAGGTCCTGCCCTTCGCGACCTCCGCCGTCCGCGAGGCCACCAACGCCGACGACGTCCTCGCCCGGGTGAAGGACGAGACCGGGGTGGACCTCCAGGTCCTCACCGGCGGCGAGGAGGCCCGGCTCACCTTCCTCGCCGCCCGCCGCTGGTTCGGCTGGTCCGCGGGCAAGCTCCTCCTCCTCGACATCGGCGGCGGCTCCCTGGAGGTCGCCTACGGCATCGACGAGGACCCCGACGCCGCCGTCTCCCTGCCGCTCGGCGCGGGCCGGCTCACCGCCGGCTGGCTGCCCGGCGACCCGCCCGACACGGAGGACGTCAAGGCGCTGCGCCGCCACGTCCGCGCCCAGATCGCCCGCACGGTCGGCGAGTTCAGCCGCTTCGGGAAGCCCGACCACGTCGTCGCCACCTCCAAGACCTTCAAGCAGCTGGCCCGGATCGCGGGCGCGCCCGGCTCCGGAGAGGGCCTCTACGTGGAACGGCTCCTCACCCGCGCCTCCCTGGAGGAGTGGGTGCCGCGGCTCGCCGCCATGACCGGCGGCGAGCGCGCCGCCCTGCCCGGCGTCTCCGAGGGCCGCGCCGCCCAGCTCCTGGCCGGCGCCCTGGTCGCCGAGGGCGCGATGGACCTGCTCGGCGTGGACCGGCTGGAGATCTGTCCCTGGGCCCTGCGCGAGGGCGTGATCCTCCGCCGCCTCGACCACCTCCCGGAGGTCCTGGCGGGCGCGTGAGGGCCCCGCGCCCCCGGAGCCGGGGCGTGCGGAGGGTGACCGGAACCACCCTCCCGCGCCCAGGTGGGCCCCGTACCCTGTCTGTCGTGGCAGAACCAGCGGTGCGCGTCCCGGATGCGAAGGTCGCCCTGTCGACGGCCTCCGTCTACCCGGAGTCGACGGCGACGGCCTTCGAGGTCGCCGCGCGCCTCGGCTACGACGGCGTCGAGGTCATGGTGTGGACCGACCCGGTCAGCCAGGACGTCGAGGCGCTGCGCCGGCTCTCCGACTACCACCAGGTGCCGATCCTCGCCGTCCACGCCCCCTGCCTCCTCATCACCCAGCGCGTCTGGTCCACCGACCCCTGGGTCAAGCTCCGGCGCGCCCGGGCGGCCGCCGAGAAGCTCGGCGCGTCCACGGTCGTCGTCCACCCGCCCTTCCGCTGGCAGCGCCAGTACGCCCGCGACTTCGTGACCGGCATCTGGCGGATGGCCGACGAGACCGACGTCCGCTTCGCCGTCGAGAACATGTACCCGTGGCGGTACAAGGACCGCGAGATGCTCGCGTACGCCCCCGAGTGGGACGTCACCAAGGACGACTACCGGCACTTCACCGTCGACCTCTCGCACGCCGCGACCGCCCGCACGGACGCCCTCGCGATGGTCGACCGCATGGGCGACCGGCTCGGGCACGTCCACCTCGCCGACGGCCGCGGCTCCGCCAAGGACGAGCACCTGGTGCCCGGCCGGGGCACCCAGCCGTGCGCCGAGCTCCTGGAGCGCCTCGCGGTGAGCGGCTTCGACGGACACGTCGTCATCGAGGTCAACACCCGGCGCGCGATGTCCGCCGCCGAACGGGAGGCCGACCTCGCCGAGGCCCTCGCCTTCACCCGGCTCCACCTGGCCTCGGCGTCCCGGGGCACCCGCGCGTGAGCGACGCCTCCCCCCGGCGCCGCGGCCGCCCCGCGCGGGCCGCCGGCGACACCGCCCCGGGCGCCCGCGAGCGCATCCTGGAGACGGCACGGACGGAGTTCGCGGAGCGCGGCTACGACAAGACGTCGGTCCGCGGCATCGCCAAGGCCGCCGGGGTCGACCCGGCGCTGGTGCACCACTACTTCGGCACCAAGGACGAGGTCTTCGCGGCGGCGATCGAGGTCTCCTTCGAGCCCGCGCTGGTCGTCCCGGCCATCCTCGACGGCCCGCGCGAGGAGGTCGGCGAGCGCCTCGCCCGCTTCTTCGTCGGCGTGTGGGAGAACCCGGCGACCCGGGCCCCGCTGCTCGCGGTCATCCGCTCGGCGGTGACCCACGAGGCGGCGGCGACGGTGCTGCGGAACTTCGTCCTGCGGCGCCTCCTGGAGCGGATCGCCGCGGGCCTCGCCGTGCCGGACCCCAGGCTCCGGGCCGAGCTGGCGGCCTCGCAGATGATCGGGATCGTGATCCTGCGGTACGTCGTCCGGGTCGAGCCGCTGGCCTCGGCGGACCCGGAGCGGATCGTGGCCGACGTGGCCCCGACGCTCCAGCGGTACCTGACGGAGGCGTGACCGCCCGCGCGCGGCGCGGCCGGGGCGGTCCGGCGGGGCGACCGACCCCTGGGACGCCGTCCCGCATGTCGGACAGGGTGTCCAGATCTTGGAGCGTCGGCGTACGCTCGGAGGAAGCACATCCATCACGAGGAGCGAGCGACGATGCCCGAGCTGAGGTCCCGCACTGTCACCCACGGCCGCAACATGGCGGGCGCACGCGCCCTTATGCGCGCCTCCGGTGTACCGGGCGCGGACATCGGGCGGAAGCCGATCATCGCAGTGGCGAACTCCTTCACCGAGTTCGTCCCCGGCCACACCCACCTCCAGCCCGTCGGCCGGATCGTCTCCGACGCCATCACGGCCGCCGGCGGCATCGCCCGCGAGTTCAACACGATCGCCGTCGACGACGGCATCGCCATGGGCCACGGCGGCATGCTCTACAGCCTGCCCTCCCGCGACCTGATCGCGGACAGCGTGGAGTACATGGTCGAGGCCCACTGCGCCGACGCCCTGATCTGCATCTCCAACTGCGACAAGATCACCCCCGGCATGCTGATGGCCGCCCTGCGCCTCAACATCCCGACGGTCTTCGTCTCCGGCGGCCCGATGGAGTCCGGCCGCGCCACGCTCGTCGACGGCTCGGTCCGCACGCTCGACCTGGTCGACGCGATCTCCGACGCGGTGAACCCGAACATCTCGGACGAGGACATCTCCCGCATCGAGGAGAGCGCCTGTCCCACCTGCGGCTCCTGTTCCGGCATGTTCACCGCCAACTCGATGAACTGCCTGACCGAGGCCATCGGCCTCTCCCTCCCGGGCAACGGCTCCGTCCTCGCCACCCACACCGCCCGCAGGGCGCTGTACGAGGACGCCGCCCGCACGGTCGTCGACCTCACCCGCCGCTACTACGACGAGGACGACGCCTCCGTCCTGCCGCGCTCCATCGCCACCCGCGCGGCCTTCGAGAACGCCATGGCCCTCGACATCGCCATGGGCGGCTCGACCAACACGATCCTGCACCTGCTCGCCGCCGCCCAGGAGGCCGAGCTGGACTACGGCCTGCCGGACATGGACGCGATCTCGCGCCGGGTGCCCTGCCTGGCCAAGGTCGCCCCGAACGTCGTCAAGGACCGCACGTACTACATGGAGGACGTGCACCGGGCCGGCGGCATCCCGGCCCTCCTCGGCGAGCTGTACCGCGCGGGCCTGCTCAACGAGGACGTCCACGCGGTCCACTCCCGCTCCATCAAGGAGTGGCTGGACGCCTGGGACGTGCGCGGCGGCGCCGCCTCCGAGGAGGCCGTCGAGCTGTTCCACGCGGCCCCCGGCTGCGTCCGCTCCGCGACCGCCTTCTCCCAGTCCGAGCGCTGGGAGAGCCTCGACACCGACGCGGCCGGCGGCTGCATCCGCGACGCCGCCCACGCGTACTCGAAGGACGGCGGCCTCGCCGTCCTGCACGGCAACCTCGCCGTCGACGGCTGCGTCGTGAAGACCGCCGGCGTCGACGAGTCGATCTGGACCTTCGAAGGCCCGGCCGTCGTCTGCGAGTCGCAGGAGGAGGCCGTCGAGAAGATCCTGAACAAGCGGGTCAAGGACGGCGACGTGGTCGTCATCCGCTACGAGGGCCCCAAGGGCGGCCCCGGCATGCAGGAGATGCTCTACCCGACCTCCTTCCTCAAGGGCCGGGGCCTGGGCAAGACCTGCGCCCTGGTGACCGACGGCCGCTTCTCCGGCGGCACCTCGGGCCTCTCCATCGGCCACGCCTCCCCCGAGGCGGCCTCCGGCGGCACCATCGCCCTCGTCGAGGACGGCGACCGGATCCGCATCGACATCCCGAACCG
This sequence comes from Streptomyces filamentosus, assembly GCF_014654895.1. GTDB lineage: Bacteria > Actinomycetota > Actinomycetes > Streptomycetales > Streptomycetaceae > Streptomyces > Streptomyces filamentosus. The sequence goes on from NZ_BNBE01000001.1 coordinate 3,109,106, forward strand.
CTCGATCGAGCTGCTGGTCGAGGACTCCGTGCTCGCCGCCCGCCGCGAGGCCCTCGGCGGCGTCTACGCCCCGAAGAACCGCGAGCGCAAGGTGTCGGCGGCGCTGCGGGCGTACGCGGCGATGGCCACGAGCGCGGACAAGGGCGCGGTCCGGGACGTGTCGAAGCTGGGCTGACGCGGACGGCCCGCCGCACGGCGGGCCCGCGCACGCACACCGCGCGGGCGCGGGAAGCGGGAGCGAAGGCCCCGCCTCCCGCGCTCGCGCGCGTGTGGACGGCTCCCGGGTCCGGACCCGGACCGGGGGTACCCGCGCCCGTGCCCACGCCCGTACCCGTCACCCGCGCCCGCGCCCGTCACCCGTACCGACGGCCCCTACCAGGACTCCGCCACGCGCGCGTCCACCGCGAAGACCGAGCCGTCCGGGGCCGTGCCGAAGACCCGGTTCCCGGCGACCAGGGGTGCCGGAACCTGCGTGGCGTAGCCGAGCCGGCCGTTCCGCAGCCGGGGGCGGGTCTGGCCGACGACCGCGCCGCGCGTGGTGTCCACGGCGAAGAGCCGCCCGTCGGCCGCGGTGAGGTAGAGCCGGGTGTCGGGGCCGAGGACGGGCGGGGAGACGTTCGAGGCGCCGGTCTCCAGCGCCCAGAGCCGGGTGCCCTTCTCGCTCGCCGTGTCCACGGCGAGCACCCGCCCGTCCAGGGAGAGCAGGTACGCGACCGTGCCGCGCACGGCGATGCCGCTGACCGGCATCCGCTCCTGGATCGGGATCCGCCGCTCCGCGCCGTGCGCCGGCCCGCTCGCGGGGTCGCCGGGGTCGCCCGGGGCGAGCAGCACCAGCGCGTCGACCAGGTCGCTCTGGTAGCGAGAGGCGAGGACGAGCGTCCCGTCGCGGGTGCGGCCGACCGGGGTGGCGTCCCCGCTCACGATCCTGCTCCACACGACCTCGCCGGTCGCGGGCAGCACCGCCCCCACGCGCGTGCTGAGCCCGTCCGCGGCCGTCTCCGAGACGGTGAGCAGCCCGGAGGGGGCGTCGTACGCGCCGACCACGGGCGCGTCGAAGCCGGCGAGCCCGTGGGCCCAGCGCGGGGCCCCGCTCCGCGCGTCCAGCGCCCGGAGCGCGCCCCGGCCGTCGGAGAACACCACCACCTCGCCCGCCGGGCGGTACGTCTCCGGGACGTCCGTGCGCGCGGTCCAGCCGGGCGTCCCGTCCTCGGAGCCGTACGCGCGCAGCGGGCCGGGCTTCGGCGCGGCGCCGACCAGCCGCTCCCCGCCGCCGGTGAGCGGCACGGGCGCGTCCGGCGGCTCCGCGTCGACCGGGCCGGTCCGCTTCCACAGGACCTCGCCGGTCATGGGGTCGAGCCGGGCGAGCGTCACGCCGCGCGCCGCGCAGTAGAGGGAGCCGGCCTCGTGGACGCAGGCGGGCGCGGTGGCGTCGCCGTACTCCTGGAGCCGGGTCTGCCAGCCGTCGAAGGAGGTCGCGACCTCGGCCGGGTGGGTGGGCGGTTCGACGGCGGGCCGGGCCGGCGGGCGCAGCGCCGCGTAGGTCCCGGCCCCGGCGAGGACGAGCACGACCGCGGCGGAGACCGTCAGCCGCGGCGCGAGCCGGGGACGGCGCCGGCGCGGGGGCACGGCGGCCCCGGCGGGCCGGGTCGCGGTGTCGACCGGCAGGCCCCCGCCGAAGCCGTCGCCGCGCGCGGGGACGTGGCCGTCCGTCCGGCCGCCGTCCTGGCCGCCGGGCGCGAAGGGGTCCGCGGGCAGCGCGGGCCGCCGCCGCTGGGACGGTATGAACGCCTCTGCCTCGTACGAGGGCGGGAGCAGCGCCGCCATGATCTCGGCGGGGGTGGGCCGGTCGGCCGGTTCCTTCGCGAGGCAGTGCGCGACCAGCGGCGCGAGCTCCGCGGGCACCCCGGTGAGGTCCGGCTCGTCGTGGACCACCTGGTACGCCACGATGTACGGGCTGTCCGAGTCGAAGGGGCCGTGGCCGGTCGCCGCGTGCACCAGGACCGAGCCGAGCGCGAAGACGTCCGCGGCCGGACCGACCTCGCGCGGGCGCTGGAACTGCTCGGGCGCCATGAAGGGCGGCGAGCCGATGAGCTTCCCGGTCTCCGTGCGCAGGTCGCTGTCGACGGGCCGGGAGATCCCGAAGTCGATGACCTTCGGGCCGGAGTCGGTGAGGAGCACGTTGCTCGGCTTGAGGTCCCGGTGGACGACCCCCGCGCGGTGGATGTCGCGCAGCGCCTCGGCGAGCCCGGCGGTCAGCCGGCGCAGCTCGGCGGGGGAGAGGGGGCCGCGCTGGCGGACCTGGTCGGCGAGGGTGGGGCCGGGGACGTAGAGGGTGGCCATCCAGGGGCGCTCGGCGGCCGGGTCGGCGTCCACGACCGGCGCGGTGAAGGCGCCGCTGACCCGGCGGGCGGCCGCCACCTCCTGCCGGAACCGGGCCCGGAAGTCGGGGTCCTCGGCGTAGCGCGCGTGCACCACCTTCACCGCGAGCCGCAGCCCGGACGGCGAGGAGGCCAGGTGGACGACGCCCATGCCGCCCGCGCCGAGCACCGCCTGGAGCCGGTACTCCCCGGCGTACTCCGGTCCTCCGGGATCCCGGTCGGCATCGGTCCTGCTCAACGGCGGCATCTCCCACCCCCGTGTGGTTCCGCGTCCGTCCGCGCGCGCCTGCGCGACGCGACGGAGCCTAGTCGATGCGCACCGCGATGTCGGAGGAGCTTGCTAGCCTGCGCGCGTCGCACAGAGTGAAGCCAGGGGGAGAACATCATGGCGGTGAAGTACTACGAGGTCGCGCCGGGCTACCGGCTCAACGTCCGCTCGGGTCCGGGCACGCAGTACCCGGTGGTCAAGGTCCTCGCCGAGGGGGTGACCGTCCCGGTCCACTGCCAGAAGCCGGGCGAGTGGGTCACCGGTCCGTACGGCACCACCCGCATCTGGGACGGCATCGCCGCGGGGCAGTACGTCTCCGACGCCTACGTCCGGACCGGCAGCGACGACTACGTCGCGCCGCGCTGCGTCTGAGGACCTCCGCCTCGGCCCTCCGGGGCCCGGTCCGGGGATAATCGACCTCGTGAGCGAGGACAAGCGGACCCCCGAGACCGGTACGAGCGGACCCCAGCCCGAGGAGATCCGTTTCTTCGGGACGAGCTGGGTCGACCACGGCGCCCACTACGGACTGCGCCGCGCCGGCCTCGCGGTCGGCGCGCTCGCCGCGGCCGTCGCGGGCGCCTTCGTCCTGCGCTTCGCCTACCAGGGCCTCCAGGTCGCGGAGGTCGGCGGGCTCGTCAACACGCTGGTGATCCTGATGTTCGCGGTCTGCGCGGCCATCGCCTTCACCAAGACCTGGGAGGGCTTCGGCCGCCGCCCCGCCGACCAGGCCCGCGAGGACTCCCTCAAGAGCCTCAAGGCCATCGGCTTCATCGGCGTCCTCCTCGCGTACGCCCTCCGGTGCCTCGTGGAGGCCCCCGGCGAGAAGCTCCGCCGGGCCGAGTACGAGACGGCCCGCGCCCGCCACGAGAAGCGCCGCGGCGCCCGCACCGGCAATCCGGCGGCCCGCAGGAAGCCCAGGCGGCCGTAACGGCCTCCCGCCCGAGCGCCCCTGGCGGCCCTCGGGCCCGAGCCCCCGCGGTCCTTGACGCGGGGGCTTTTCCGTCCCCACTATTCATCACATGATGAATTACGACTCCGGAGCGCCCGGCACCGGACCCGGGAGCGGATCCGGACGTGGCACCGGTCCCGGAAACGGCAACGGCTCCGGCGAACCCGAACCCCCCGACCCGCCCCCCGCGATCACCGCCCGCGCCCTCACCGCCGTACGCGGCGACCGCACCGTCCTGCGCGGCCTCGACTTCACCGTCCCCGCCGGCCGCGTCACCGGCCTCCTCGGTCCCTCCGGCTGCGGCAAGACCACCCTCATGCGCGCCGTCGTCGGCACCCAGGCCAAGGTCACCGGCACCCTCACCGTCCTCGGCAGCCCCGCGGGACACCCCGGCCTCCGCCCCCGCATCGGCTACGTCACCCAGGCCCCCTCCGTCTACGACGACCTCACCGTCCGGCAGAACCTCGCCCACTTCGCCGCGGTCCTCCTCCCCGGCCGCGCCCACCGCGAGACCCGCCGCACCGCCGTCGCCCACGCCCTCGACGACGTCGACCTCACCGGCCGCGCCGACGCCCTCGCCGGACGCCTCTCCGGCGGCCAGCGCAGCCGGGTCTCCCTCGCCGTCGCCCTCCTCGGCACCCCCGACCTGCTCGTCCTCGACGAACCGACCGTCGGCCTCGACCCCGTCCTCCGCCGCGACCTGTGGGACCTCTTCCACCGCCTCGCCGCCGACCGGGGCACCACCCTCCTCGTCTCCTCCCACGTCATGGACGAGGCCGAGCGCTGCCACCGCCTCCTCCTCATGCGCGAGGGCGAGGTTCTCGCCGAAGGCACCCCCGACGCCCTCCGCCGGCGGAGCGGCACGGACACCGTCGAAGCGGCCTTCCTCCACCTGGTCGACACCGCCGCGGCCCGCCCCGCCCCCGAGGAGCCCCGCCCATGACCCCCGCACGCACCCTCGCCACGGCGGCCCGCGTCCTGCGCCAGCTCCGCCACGACCCCCGCTCCGTCGCGCTGATGCTCCTCGTCCCCTGCGCGATGCTCTTCCTGCTCCGCTACGTCTTCGACGGCAGCCCGGGGACCTTCGACACCATCGGCGCCTCGCTCCTCGGCATCTTCCCGCTGATCACCATGTTCCTGGTGACCTCCATCGCCACCCTGCGCGAACGCACCTCCGGCACCCTCGAACGCCTCCTCGCCATGCCCCTCGGCAAGGCCGACCTCATCGCCGGCTACGCCCTCGCCTTCGGCCTCGTCGCCGTCGTCCAGTCCGTCCTCGCCACCGGCCTCGCCGTCGGACTCCTCGGCCTCGACGTCACCGGCTCCCCCTGGCTCCTCCTCCTGGTCGCCCTCCTCGACGCCCTCCTCGGCACCGCCCTCGGCCTCTTCGTCTCCGCCTTCGCGGCCTCCGAGTTCCAGGCCGTCCAGTTCATGCCGGCGGTGATCTTCCCCCAGCTGCTCCTCTGCGGCCTCTTCACCCCGCGCGACAAGATGGCCCCCGCACTGGAGGCGATCTCGAACGTCCTGCCCATGTCGTACGCCGTCGACGGCATGAACGAGGTCCTCCGCCACCCCGACATGACCCCCGCCTTCGTCCGGGACGCCCTCGTCGTCGCGGGCTGCGCCGTCCTCGTCCTCGTCCTCGGCGCCGCCACGCTCCGCCGCCGCACCGCGTGACCGAACCTCGGACACCCCGCGCACCGGCCGCCCCGCCGGTGCGAGGATGACGACACGTACCCCCTCGGCGAGGTGAGAGAGCCATGTCCCAGACCGTCGCAGTCCTCGGCACCGGCAAGATCGGTGAAGCGCTCCTCAGCGGCATGATCCGAGCCGGCTGGCGCCCCACGAACCTCCTCGTCACCACCCGGCGCGGCGAGCGCGCCGAGGAACTCCGCGACCGCTACGGCGTCGAGACCGTCACCAACGCCGAGGCCGCCAAGCGCGCCGACACCCTCATCCTGGCCGTCAAGCCCCAGGACATGGGCCGCCTCCTCGATGAGCTCGGCCCCCACGTCGCGACCGACCGCCTCGTCATCAGCGCCGCCGCGGGCATCACCACCGCCTTCATCGAGGAACGGCTCAGCCCCGGCACCCCCGTCGTCCGCGTCATGCCCAACACCCCCGTCCTCGTCGACGAGGGCATGTCCGTGATCTCCGGCGGCAGCCACGCCACCCCCGAGCACCTCGCCCACACCGAGGAGATCTTCGGCGGCGTCGGCAAGACCCTCCGCGTCCCCGAGTCCCAGCAGGACGCCGCCACCGCCCTCTCCGGCTCCGGCCCGGCGTACTTCTACTACCTGGTCGAGGCCATGACCGACGCGGGCATCCTCCTCGGCCTGCCCCGCGCCCAGGCCCACGACCTCATCGTCCAGGCCGCCATCGGCGCCGCCGTGATGCTCCGCGACAGCGGCGAGCACCCCGTCAAGCTCCGCGAGGCCGTCACCTCCCCGGCCGGCACCACCATCAGCGCCATCCGCGAGCTGGAGAACCACGGCGTCCGCGCCGCCCTCATCGCCGCCCTCGAAGCAGCCCGCGACCGCAGCCGCGCCCTCGCCTCCGGCAACGGCTGACCCCTCCTAGGAGGCCGTCCCCTTCAGGACGTCCTCCGTGGTCACGACCCGGGCGAACCGCCCGCCGTGCAGCGACACCGCCGTCGCCCGGGTCAGCTCCTCCGCCGTGAGCGTCCAGCCGAACGGCCCCGCCAGGTCGAAGGTGTGCATCGCGTCCAGCGGGAACAGCACGTCGTACCCGAGGTTCCCGCCCATCCGGGCCGTCGTCTCGTTGCACATGTTCGTCTGGATCCCGACGATCACGATCTGCCCGCGCCGTCCGTCGGCGGCCCCCTTCAGCCACGCGTCCAGGTCCGGCTCCCCGTAGAAGGCGGAGTTCACCGTCTTCGTCACCAGCACCTCGGGCCCCGTGCCCCGGCCCCGCCGCTCCTCGACGAAGTCCTTGAAGGCGTTGCCCCCGCTGCCCGGCGCCAGCGGCGAACCCGCCACCGACGAGTCGTGCCGCACGAAGACCACCGGCCGGCCCGTCTCCTGCCACCGGTCGATCAGGGCGGCCACGTTCCCCTCCGCCTCCGGGTTGTCCCGGCGCCCCCAGGACCCGGACTCGAAGCCCTTCTGGACGTCGACGACGATCAGCGCTGCGTTCTCCTCGATCTCCATGACCACGATCCTGCCGCCGCCCGGCCGCCCGCCCCAGAGGCTCCGAAGTCACCGATCGATGGTTTACTGCCACGCATGGCGGCCCCGCAGCGCATCGCACTCCTCTCCTTCCCCGGCATCCGCGCCTTCGACGTCTCCGTCGTCACGGAGGTCTGGGGCACCGACCGCACCGGCCAGGGCGTCCCCGCCTTCGACCTCCGCCGCGCAGCCGCCGACCCGGCCGCCCCCATCCCCCTCCGCGGCGGCCTGAGCCTCACCCCCGACCGCCCGCTCGACTGGCTCGACGCCCTGACCCCCGCCGACCTCGTCCTCGTCCCCGGCATCGAGGACCCCGAAGCCGACGTCCCGCCCCCGGTCCTCGAAGCCCTCCGCCGCGCCCACACCGCGGGCGTCCCCGTCGCCTCCCTCTGCGCCGGGGCCTTCGTCCTCGCCCGCGCCGGCCTCCTCGACGGCCGCCGCGCCGTCACCCACTGGCGCCTCACCGACGCCCTGGCCGCCCGCCACCCCCGGATCCGCGTGGAACCCGAGGCGCTCTACATCGAGGACACGGGCGTCTGGACCTCCGCCGGCACCGCCGCCGGCATCGACCTCTGCCTCCACCTGGTCCGTACGGCCCACGGCGCCGAGGTCGCCGCCACCGTCGCCCGCTCCATGGTCACCGCCCCCTTCCGCACCGGCACCCAGGCCCAGTTCATCGAGCGCCCCACCCCCAGGGCCGACCGCGACGGGGACGCCCTCGCCGCCGTCCGCGCCCACGCGCTCGCCCACCTCGACCGGCCCCACACCGTCGCGAGCCTCGCCGCCCGCGCCGGCATGTCCCCCCGCTCCTTCGCCCGCCACTTCCAGGCCACCACCGGCACCACCCCCCTCCACTGGCTCATCACCCAGCGCGTCGCCGCCGCCCAGAAACTCCTCGAACTCACCGACCACCCCCTCCCCGAGGTGGCCCGCCGCGCGGGCTTCGGCAGCGAGGTCACGATGCGCCAGCACTTCGCCTCGCACCTCGCCACCAGCCCGCGCGACTACCGCACCGCCTTCCGTCAGGCGGCGGGCAGCAGCCCGATCGCCCGGTAGGCCCGGTCCACCAGCGGCCGCGCCGTCCCCCGGGCCCGCTCGGCCCCCTCCTTCAGCACCCGGTCCACGAACCCCGGATCCGCCGCGAGCTCGGCGTGCCGCTCCCGCACCGGCCGCAGCAGCTCGACGACGGCGTCCGCCGTGTCCTTCTTCAGAGCGCCGTACGACGCGTACGCCCCGGCGAGCTCCTCCGGGTCCCCGCCCGTCGCCGCCGCCATCAGGTCGAGCAGGTTGGCGACCCCCGGCTTGGCGTCCCGGTCGTACTCGACCTCCCGCCCGCTGTCGGTCACGGCCCGCATGACCTTCCGCCGCACGGTGTCCGCGTCGTCCAGCAGATAGACGATCCCCGCCCCGTTCTCGTGGGACTTCCCCATTTTCGAGGAGGGGTCCTGGAGGTCCATCACCCGCGCCGCCACCTCCGGCCGCGTCGCCTTCGGCACGGTGAACGTGTGCCCGTACCGCTGGTTGAACCGCACCGCCAGGTCCCGCGTCAGCTCCACGTGCTGCGTCTGGTCCTCGCCCACCGGCACCTCGTCGGCCCCGTACGCCAGGATGT
>NZ_BNBE01000001.1:3122500-4209918 GCF_014654895.1 Streptomyces filamentosus
TGGGGGTGGCCGCAGAGACCAGCGAGAAGCGACTGTTTACTAAAAACACAGGTCCGTGCGAAGCCGTAAGGCGATGTATACGGACTGACGCCTGCCCGGTGCTGGAACGTTAAGGGGACCGGTTAGTGACCTTTCGGGGTTGCGAAGCTGAGAACTTAAGCGCCAGTAAACGGCGGTGGTAACTATAACCATCCTAAGGTAGCGAAATTCCTTGTCGGGTAAGTTCCGACCTGCACGAATGGCGTAACGACTTCTCGACTGTCTCAACCATAGGCCCGGTGAAATTGCACTACGAGTAAAGATGCTCGTTTCGCGCAGAAGGACGGAAAGACCCCGGGACCTTTACTACAGTTTGATATTGGTGTTCGGTTCGGCTTGTGTAGGATAGGTGGGAGACTGTGAAGCGGCCACGCCAGTGGTTGTGGAGTCGTCGTTGAAATACCACTCTGGTCGTGCTGGATGTCTAACCTCGGTCCGTGATCCGGATCAGGGACAGTGTCTGATGGGTAGTTTAACTGGGGCGGTTGCCTCCCAAAGGGTAACGGAGGCGCCCAAAGGTTCCCTCAGCCTGGTTGGCAATCAGGTGTTGAGTGTAAGTGCACAAGGGAGCTTGACTGTGAGACCGACGGGTCGAGCAGGGACGAAAGTCGGGACTAGTGATCCGGCGGTGGCTTGTGGAAGCGCCGTCGCTCAACGGATAAAAGGTACCCCGGGGATAACAGGCTGATCTTCCCCAAGAGTCCATATCGACGGGATGGTTTGGCACCTCGATGTCGGCTCGTCGCATCCTGGGGCTGGAGTCGGTCCCAAGGGTTGGGCTGTTCGCCCATTAAAGCGGTACGCGAGCTGGGTTTAGAACGTCGTGAGACAGTTCGGTCCCTATCCTCTGTGCGCGTAGGAATATTGAGAAGGGCTGTCCCTAGTACGAGAGGACCGGGACGGACGAACCTCTGGTGTGCCAGTTGTCCTGCCAAGGGCATGGCTGGTTGGCTACGTTCGGGAGGGATAACCGCTGAAAGCATCTAAGCGGGAAGCCTGCTTCGAGATGAGTATTCCCACCTCCTTGAGAGGGTAAGGCTCCCAGTAGACGACTGGGTTGATAGGCCGGATGTGGAAGCCCAGTAATGGGTGGAGCTGACCGGTACTAATAGGCCGAGGGCTTGTCCTCAGTTGCTCGCGTCCACTGTGTTTGTTCTGAAGTAACGAACTCGCCAAGTATCTGGCTGGAGTTCAACTTCATAGTGTTTCGGTGGTCATAGCGTTAGGGAAACGCCCGGTTACATTCCGAACCCGGAAGCTAAGCCTTTCAGCGCCGATGGTACTGCAGGGGGGACCCTGTGGGAGAGTAGGACGCCGCCGAACAATTTTTAGCCTCAACCCCAGGACAAAAGTCCTGGGGTTGAGGCATTTTTGCGTTCTAGTCTGGTCGTATGCGCTACGACCTGGTCATCTTCGACAACGACGGCGTGCTCGTCGACAGCGAGCCGCTTTCCAACCGGCTGCTCGCCGGCTATCTCACCGAACTCGGACACCCCACCACCTACGAGGACTCCCTCCGCGACTACATGGGCGCCGCCATGCACCGGGTGCACGACCTCGTGGGGGAGCGGAGCGGGCAGCGGCTGCCGGAGGACTTCGACGAGGTGTTCCACGCGCGGGTCTTCGCCGCCTTCCGGGCCGAGCTGGAGCCGGTGCCGGGGGCGGCCGACGTGCTCAAGGCGCTGGTGGCCGCCGGGGTGCCGTACTGCGTGGCCTCGTCCGGGAGCCACGAGCGGATCCGGGTCGGCCACCGGAAGACCGGGCTCGACGCCTGGTTCCCCGACGAACTCGTCTTCAGCGCCGAGGACGTGGGCCGCGGGAAGCCGGCGCCGGACCTCTTCCTCCACGCCGCCGAACGGATGGGCGTGGCACCCGGACGGTGCGTGGTGATCGAGGACAGCCGGCTCGGCGTGCAGGCGGCCCTCGCCGCCGGGATGGACGTCCACGGCTTCACGGCGATGACCCCCGAGGACCGGCTGGCCGGAGCGCGGGGCTTCTTCTCGCGGATGGAGGAACTCCCGGCGATTTTGGGTCTGTGATCCATCTACCCAGCGGTAGGTTCCGGCCCTACGCTGAGCCGCCATGACCGATGCGCGGCTGCGGCGGGGACGCGGTTCCCTGGCCTTCAGTTTCTTCGTCCAGGGCGTGGCCTTCGCCCTGCTCGTGACCCGAATACCCGGGATCCAGGACCGGTACGGAATCTCCGACGGGCTCCTGCCCCTCTTCCTGGCCGCCGTGCCGATCCTCGCCGGAGCGGCGAGCGTGGCGACGGAGAAGGTCGTCGCCCGGGTGGCGCCCTCGCGGGTGCTGCGGTGGTCGCAGCCCGTCGTCCTGCTCGCCCTGCTGGGCGTGGGCGCGGGGGACGCGCTGTGGATGGCCGCCGTGGCGCTCGGCGCGTTCGGGCTCTCCGTCGGCGCGCTCGACGCGTCCATGAACATGCTGGGGGTGAGCCTCCAGCGGACGTACGGCCGGAGCATCATGCTCGGCTTCCACGCCGCGTACAGCCTCGGCGGGATCGCCGGGGCCTCGCTGGCGTGGGTGGGGGCGCACTGGCACCTGTCGCTGTTCTGGTCCTATCTCCCGGTGGTCGTGGTCCTGGCGCCGGCCGCGTACCTCGGCAGCCGGTGGTACGTGGACGGGAAGCCGGCCGCGGACGGGGGCGCGGAGGCGAAGGGAGGGTCCCCGGCGTTCAGGCTGCTGCTGCCGCTGTGCCTGGTGATGACCTTCGCGTACATCGGGGACTCGACGGTCTCCAACTGGTCGGCGAAGTACCTCCAGGACGTGCTCGGCAGCTCCGAGGAGGCGGCGACCGTCCCGTACAACGCGTACATGGTGACGACGCTCCTCGGGCGGGCCGTGGGTGACCTGGGGGTGCGGTACTTCGGGGCTTCGGTGGTCGTGCGGGCCGGGGCCGTGCTCGCCGCCTGCGGGTTCGCGCTGGTGGCGGTGGCGCCGTCGGCGTGGGTGGGCATCGCGGCCTTCACCGTGCTGGGCCTGGGGCTGAGCGTGATCGTGCCGCAGACCTTCGCGGCGGCCGGGCGGCTCTTCCCGGGGAACAGCGACGCCGCCGTCGCGCGGCTCAACGTCTTCAACTACGTCGGCTTCCTCGTCGGCTCGCCGCTCGTGGGGGCCCTCGGGGACGCGTGGAGCTACCGCGGGGCCATGCTGGTGCCGATGGTGCTCGTCCTCGTCACGGTGGCGTATGCCACGTCGTTCGGGTCGCGGGAGGCCCGATACGGTGGCGGGCATGAGCGGCCGCGCACTGTTGATGTGGGATGAAGCTGTCACGGGGTACGACTTCGGGCCCCAGCACCCGATGGACCCGGTGCGGCTCGCGCTGACCATGGGGCTCGTCCGGTCCTTCGGGCTCGACGGGGCGGTCGACGTCGTCGCCGCCCGGCCCGCCGGGGACTCCACGCTGCGGCTCGTGCACCGGGAGGACTACGTGGCCGCGGTGAAGGCCGCCTCGGCCGACCCGCGCCACGCCGACCAGGGCTACGGGCTCGGGACGGTCGACGACCCGGCGTTCGAGGGGATGCACGAGGCGTCCGCGCTGATCGCCGGGCAGTCGGTGGCGGCCGCGGAGGCCGTGTGGCGGGGCGAGGCGGAGCACGCCGTGAACTTCGCCGGCGGGCTGCACCACGCCATGCCCGGCGCCGCCTCCGGGTTCTGCGTCTACAACGACGCCTCGCTCGCCATCGCCCGGCTCCTCGAACTGGGCGCGGAGCGGGTCGCGTACGTCGACGTCGACGTGCACCACGGCGACGGGGTGCAGGCGGCCTTCTGGGAGGACCCGCGGGTCCTGACGATCTCGCTGCACGAGCACCCGCGGACCCTCTTCCCGCAGACCGGATGGCCGGAGGAGACCGGGGCGAGCGGGCCCGGCGAGGGCGGCGCGGTCAACGTGGCGCTGCCGGCCGGGACCGGGGACGCGGGCTGGCTGCGGGCCTTCCACGCCGTCGTCCCCGAACTGCTCGCCGGCTTCCGGCCCCAGGTCCTGGTGACCCAGCACGGGGCCGACACCCACTTCGACGACCCGCTGGCGCACCTGGCGGTGTCCCTGGACGCCCAGCGGGCCGTGCAGGAGGCATGCCACGAGCTGGCGCACGCGCACTCCGGCGGCCGGTGGGTGGCGCTGGGCGGCGGCGGATACGCGGTGGTCGACGTCGTCCCGCGGTCGTGGACCCACCTCGTGGGGATCGCCGCGCACGCGCCCGTGGCGCCCGAGACGGTCGTGCCGTCCTCGTGGCGGGACGAGGTGTACGCGCGGACCCGGCAGCTGGGCCCGGGGCGGATGACGGACGGCCGGTGGCCGGTGGACTTCCGCGACTGGTCGGCGGGTTACGACCCCGCCGACCGGCTGGACCAGGCGGTCCTCGCGACCCGGCGGGCGGCCTTCCCGCTGCGCGGCCTCCTCGCCTGAGCCGCGCCCGCCCGATCCGTACCCCTTGTTACGCCAACTGTGCGGCGCCCGGCCGGTTTTGACGTTTCGGCAGGATCGATCCGGCAGCATCGGAAGGGTGTTGAGTACCGGGGCGCTGCGGGCGCATCTGTTGGCGGCGGGGTTGGCGGGGACGGTGGCTACCTCGCGGGAGGAGAGCCTGCGGAGTTACCGGCTCTTCGCCGCGCGGGACCCGCGGGTGACGCTGGGGCTCGTGCCGGCCGGAGGCTGGGGCGAGCCGGAGCTGCTGCGGCTGATGGCGGAGAAGTGCGGGGTCTCGGAGGACCCGGCGCACCGGTCGGGACCGGACGTGATCGACCCGGAGCGGACCCTGCGGGGGCTCGACGCCTTCGCGGGACGGCTCGCGGAGGCGGCGGCGCGACGGGCCCCGGTGCTCTTCGGCACGGGCCATCCGCACCGCCTGCTCGGTTTCTACGCCGCTCTCGCAGACGCCTTGTCGGCGGTGGGATGTGACGTACTCACCCCCGCGCAGGGGCGATGTGTCGACATGGCGACCCGGTTCGGTCTACGCACGCACCGCGTCGACTACGTGCGCGGCGTCGCGTTCGTACGGCAGGAGGAGCCCCCGGAGGGTGGGCGCGAGGCGGGGGCGCACTCCCATTCGGCGCTGCCGGTCAGGGCCGCGCTGGAGAGTGCGGCGCAGGCCGGCGGGCCGCTGCCCGCGCTGGTCGTGGGGGACCACGGATGGGTCTGCGGTGCTGGTCAGCTGGGTATCGAGGCGATCGGGCTGGCCGACACGGACGATCCCGCGCTCTTCGTCGGGGAGGCCGAGGGGCAGGTGGCGGTGGCCGTCCCGATCGATGACGGGGTGCGCTCGGCGTACTACCGTCCCCTCACGCGCTATGTACTCAATCGAGCGTGTCTGTCACGGTAAACGGGCGATAGGGGCTCCTCTTCCCCACTCGCACCACCCGCCCCTACTCTGATTCGTGAGCGTTCGACGACGAAGAGTCACCGGAGGGGAAGCCGGTGGGCGTCGCGGCGGAAGGTACAGGTGGGTCATGGCTGCTGGCGATCGGCCTCTCAACGAGGTCAAGTTCCTGACCGTGGCGGAAGTCGCCGCGGTGATGCGCGTCTCGAAGATGACCGTGTACCGCTTGGTGCACAGCGGTCATCTACCGGCGATCCGGGTGGGCAGGTCCTTCCGGGTCCCGGAACAGGCTGTTCACGAGTACCTGAGGGAGTCGTACGTGGGGGTGGGGACCGCGTAGCGGACGCGCGGCCGTCCTGCGGCTGAACGGTCGGTGAGAGCCGTACCGCCCTCGGATTACTCGTGTGGTGCGAGGAGCGGTAGGCTGACCCCTCGTAGGTCGTGTGGGCCCAGACGCCCCGCACCAGTGAGAAGAAGTGAGCGAGGGTAGTCGTGGGCTCTGTTATCAAGAAGCGGCGCAAGCGGATGGCCAAGAAGAAGCACCGCAAGCTGCTCAAGCGCACGCGCGTTCAGCGTCGCAACAAGAAGTAAGAGAACGGCAGCCGCCCGCGCGGCAGCCGCGAGAGGCGTGGCCCTCCACCACCAGGTGGGGGGCCACGTTTCATTGCGCCGAAATCCGCAGGCGCTACGGTGGCGGCTACGGGAAGACGCCAGGGAAGACCGACGGAAGGCGCTGATCTTGGGCAAGGTCGTGCTCGTCACCGGTGCGGCCCGGCACCTGGGGGGCCGGTTCGTACGGCGGATCCAGCGGGATCCGGGGGTGGACCGGGTGGTGGCCGTGGACGCGGTCGAACCGGCGCACTCCCTGGGGGCCGCCGACTTCGTCAGGGCGGACATCCGCCGCCCGGCCATCGCCAAGGTGCTCGCGGAGCACGGGGTGGACACGGTGGTGCACCTCGACGTGACGGGGACGGCGCTGGGCGCGGGCGGCCGGACGTCGGTCAAGGAGACCAACGTCATCGGCACCATGCAGCTGCTGGGGGCCTGCCAGAAGTCGCCGCGGGTCGGCCGGCTCGTGGTGAAGTCCAGTACGACCGTCTACGGCTCCGCACCCCGGGATCCGGCGGTCTTCACCGAGACGACGCCGGCGAAGGCGCTGCCGAGCGGCGGCTTCGCGAAGGACGCCGTCGAGGTCGAGGGCTACGTGCGGGGCTTCGCCCGGCGCCGGCCGGACGTGGCGGTGTGCGTGCTGCGCTTCGCGAACATCCTGGGGCCCCGGGTGGAGTCGCCGCTGACCGAGTACCTGTCGCTGCCGGTGCTGCCGACGGTCCTGGGCTACGACCCGCGGCTCCAGTTCGTCCACGAGGACGACGTGATCGACGTGCTGGGGCTGGTGGCGCAGGAGCCGGCCGGGGCCTCGCTGAACAGCGGCACCTTCAACGTGGCGGGCGACGGGGTGCTGCTGCTGTCGCAGTGCGCCCGGCGGCTCGGGCGGCCGACGGTGCCCGTGCTGCTGCCGGCGGTCACCTGGGTGGGCTCCGCGCTGCGGACGGTGGGCCTGACGGACTTCGCGCCCGAGCAGATCCGGCTCCTCACGCACGGCCGGGTCGTCTCGACCGCGCAGCTGCGGGAGGTCCTGGGCTTCTGGCCGCGCTACACGACGGCGGAGGCGTTCGCGGACTTCGCGGCGAGCCGGGGACCGGGGCCGCTGCCCCCGGCGGTCCTGGCGGGCGCGGTGGACCGGCTGGCCGGCCGGCTCGTCCCGGGCGCCCCCGTGACCCCTTCCGACGACGGTGCCTGAGGAGCGGCGACAGTGATGGCGGACGCCAAGGTGATTCCTTTCGACGACGACCGTTCGCGGGCCCGGCGGCGCCCGGCCCGGTCCGAGGACCCGGCCGGTCCCGACACGGGGACGGCGGCGGTACGGGCGCTGCCGGGCGCCCGCGAGGCCGGGCAGCCCGCTGCTCCGGAGCCGGCCGCCCCGGGGGTGGGTGCTCCGGGATCCGGTGCTGAGGCGTCCGGTGCTGCGGAGGCTTCCGCAGGGGAGGCTTCAGGCGGCCGGTCGGGCTGGGAGCGGCGGCTCGCGGGCGGGCTGGCCTTCCTGCGGCGGCGGGTCACCGGTGAGTACGAGGTCGACGAGTTCGGGTACGACGCCGAGCTGACCGACCAGGTGCTGATGTCGCTGCTGCGTCCGGTGTACGAGAAGTACTTCCGGGTGGAGGTGAAGGGCGTCGAGAACATCCCGGAGAAGGGCGGGGCGCTGATCGTCGCCAACCACTCCGGGACGCTGCCGCTGGACGGGCTGATGATGCAGGTGGCGGTGCACGACCACCATCCGGCGGGCCGGCACCTGCGGCTGCTCGCGGCGGACCTGGTCTTCGTGCTGCCGGTGGTCAACGAGCTGGCCCGGAAGGCGGGGCACACCCTGGCGTGCGCGGAGGACGCGGAGCGGCTGCTGCGGGCGGGCGAGGTCGTCGGGGTGATGCCGGAGGGCTTCAAGGGGATCGGGAAGCCGTTCTCGGAGCGGTACAAGCTCCAGCGGTTCGGGCGGGGCGGCTTCGTCTCGACGGCGCTGCGGGCGGGGGTGCCGATCGTGCCCTGCTCGATCGTGGGCGCCGAGGAGATCTACCCGATGATCGGCAACGCGAAGACGCTGGCGCGGCTGCTCGGGCTGCCGTACGTGCCGATCACGCCGACCTTCCCGTGGCTGGGTCCGCTGGGGGCGCTGCCGCTGCCGACGAAGTGGACGATCCAGTTCGGCGAGCCGATCCCCACGGACTCCTATCCGGCGGAGGCGGCGGAGGACCCGATGCTGATGTTCAACCTGACGGACCAGGTCCGGGAGCAGATCCAGCACACGCTGTACAAGCTGCTGGTGCAGCGGCGGTCGGTCTTCTTCTGAGGATCCCCGGATCGCCCCGGGAGCGGCCGTCTCCGGGCATGGCAGAAGGGGCGCCCCCCGTCCGTGGGGGCGCCCCTTCTGCTTGTCAGCGAGCGTCCTCGCTGTCGATGCCGAGGCCCGGAAGGAGGCCCGGCAGGAGTGGCGGGATGGTGACGTCCGGGGGCGTGGGGGTCACCTGTCCGTCCTCGGGTGCGGGCGGGGTGGTGCCCGTGGGGGACGGCAGGAGGCCGCCGGTGTTGCCGCCGAGGAGGCCGTCTTCCTCGGGGGCGGTGGTACCGGTCTCGGCGCCCGGGCTCGGGGTGGCTCCGGTGCCGGTACCGCTGTCGGGGCCCGGGCCGGCGGAGTGGGCGCTGCCGGTGGGGCGGGGGGCGGTGGCCGAGGGGTCGCCCTGGGTGGGGGCTTCCTGGGTGGCCGGGGGGTGCTGCGGGTCCGTGCCCTGCGGGCGCTGCGGGGCGGCGGGGCTGCTGCTGGAGCCGCCGGTGTCGACCGCACTCCTCTCGGGGGTGCGGGGCAGCATCGACTGGAGCGGCTCGACCTCCTGGTCTATGGCGTCGAAGACGCCGGTGACCTCTTCGCCGACGTCGGCGAGCTGGACGGGGAGGCGGTCGCGCAGGCCGTTCCAGGCGTCGCGGTGGGCCTGGGAGAACGAGTTCAGCCGGGCCATGGGGGCGATCTCGCCGTTCTGGTCGTAGGCCTGGCGGAGCAGCCGGTGGCCTTCCTCGGCGTCGTGCTTCATGCCGCCGAGGGCGCGGCGGATCTCGGCGAGGGACTCGTGGTCGAGGTCGCCGGAGCGGGTGCGCTCCATGAGGCGGCGGGCCTCGCTGAGCCGGGTGGACGCCTGGTCGAGGTAGATGCCCCCGCGGTCGGCGTCGTCGTCGGCCATGCCGAGCTTGAGGTCCTCCATGCCTCGTTTGAGTCCGTAGAGCGAATCACCGGGGAGGGCGTCGGAGCTGGCGGCGGCCACGCCGCCGAAGGCTCCGGCGGCCACTCCGACGGTGAGGCCGCCCGCGGCGAGGCCCTTGGTCCAGCGGGAGCGTGGGCGGAGCTTCCGCAGGGGTGAGGCCCGGTGGGCTCCCCGTGTGGTCCGCTGCTCCGGGACGGTGGGGCCTGCGGCGGCCGTCCCCTGGGCGAACATCGCCTCCATGGCGGCGACGAGCTGGGCTCGCTGCACCACCTTGACCTCGGGGTCGAGCTCCGGCTTCGGCAGTGCGCCGAGGTCGCTCGCCAAGGTCAACAGTCGTCCCTGGTCGCCGGTGTCGGCGGGGGCGTCGGGCCGTTCGGCTGCCGCGCCCTCGGACGTCCGGTCCTCCAGGGCCTGGGCGAAGGCGTTCGCCCGCCGGTGCACGTTCGCGATCACTGGCGGCACCTCCTCTCGTCATGACGGTCGACTCCCCAGGGGGTCCGGAAGGTTGCGCACCTTGAGCACATCCACACGAAAGAGTGAGTGTCTGCGGGCAGGGCGTGACCACAGGGAGCCTGCATTTCGCACAACGAGCGGCGCGGCACTTGGGTTACGCGCGAAAGATGATCGGACCAGTGGGTCATCGAGGCGTCACCGACTGTGATGTGGGACGGGCAGTGGTGGCGTGGGGGGAGGGGTGTGGGTGAGGGGGACACGTGACCACGGGGGAGGGGGTGGGGTGAGGGGGCGGGGCGGGGATGTGGAAGAGGTGGGGACGGCGGCGGTCGGCGGCCCGCGTGGGCTAGCGGGCGTCTTCCGGGAGGAGCCGGGCCAGGGTGCGGACGGCCCGGTACTGGAGGGTCTTGATGGCGCCCTCGTTCTTCCCCATGACCCGCGCGGTCTCGGCGACCGAGAGGCCCTGGAGGAAGCGGAGGGTCACGCACTCCTGCTGCTGGGGATTGAGCCGGCGGACGGCGTCGAGGAGCGCGGCGTTGGAGAGGGACTCGAGGACGGAGTCCTCCGGGCTGCGCTCGACCTCGTTGGCGTCGAGCATCTCACCGGTGGTGACTTCGAGGCGGAAGCGGCTGGACTTGAAGTGGTCGGCGACCAGGTTCCTGGCGATGGTGACGAGCCAGGCGCCGAAGTCGCGTCCCTGCCAGGTGAAGGTGGAGATCCGGCGCAGGGCGCGCAGGAAGGTCTCGCTGGTGAGGTCCTCCGCCGTCGCCTTCCCGCCGACGCGGTAGTAGATGTAGCGGTAGACGGTGTCGCTGTACTGGTCGTACAGCCTGCCGAAGGCGTCGGCCTCCCCGGCCTGGGCGCGTTCGACCAGGTCCATCATGCGGGCGCTGTCGCTGTCGGCGGTGGGGCGCCGGGCGGTGGTCGGGGCTCCCGCGCCGCCGCGCGCGCCCCGTCTGCCGACGGCGGCACCGCCGTCGGCCAGGGCATAGCAAGGACCGGCGAGTGCCGGTGTGGCGAAGGCGAGGGCAGGGCCGGCGTACGCGGTGGGGACGAAGCCACGCAAGTGGTCGAGGACCGTTGCGCGCAGCGTAGCCAGGCCCGAGGCGTCAACCCCGACGTGTGGGTACACGGGACTCCCAGAGGCAGAGCTTCCATCACGTGCAGTGCGGAGCCGTTCACTCGTCGTGGCGACGGGAGGGTTCCGCTGTGCGTCTGAGGAGAATAACGCTTCGTACAGGCAGCACTACACCCAGTTGCTCAAATCATCGATTACGTCGGTTCTGTTACTGCTTGTCGACAGATCAAGTCGCAGTTGGTGACCGGTTATTGATCGAATGACTTCCGAGTGTGACTGCGTCGGCGTTGCGTTGTGCTCATGTGCGGTAAGGGGGAGTGATCGGGGCCGCTCGTGGGTAAGGGCGGTGAAATGCCTGGGAGTCGAGCTGTGCGGGGCTGTTCGACCACGGACGGGTGAGTCCCTTTGGTCCGTGGTTGTCGCAGATGATCGCAGCCGAAACGTATCGCCACGGGCGTGGCGCGCGGGAAACGCGGGGCGGTTCGAGTACGGGAGGCGAAAGCGGCGCGCGCTCGGGCGTGTCGGCGGTGACCGTGCGTACGGGAGGACCGGCGGACCGTGCGTACCGGCGGTGCCCGCGAGATCGTGCGTGTCGGTGGTGCGGGGGTCCGCGGTGCGGGGCCGGCGGGGGCGTCAGCGCCGGCGGCGGTGCAGGGCGACCGCGGCGGCGGTGCCGCCGGCGACGGCGCCGAGGCCGGCGGCGGCCGGGATGCCGATCTTGGCGGCCTTGCGGCCGGTCCGGTAGTCGCGCAGCCGCCAGTCGCGGTCCCGGGCGTGCCGGCGCAGCTTGGTGTCCGGGTTGATCGCGTACGGGTGGCCGACGAGCGAGAGCATCGGGATGTCGTTGTGGGAGTCGCTGTAGGCGGCGCAGCGGGCGAGGTCCAGGCCCTCGGCGGCGGCCAGCGCCCGGACGGCCTCGGCCTTGGCGGGGCCGTGCAGCAGCTCGCCGACCAGCCGGCCGGTGTAGACGCCGTCGACGGACTCGGCGACGGTGCCGAGGGCGCCGGTGAGGCCGAGGCGGCGGGCGATGATCGTGGCCGTCTCGACCGGGGCGGCCGTGACCAGCCAGACCTTCTGGCCGGCGTCGAGGTGGGCCTGGGCCAGGGCGCGGGTGCCCGGCCAGATCCGGTCGGCCATGTACTCGTCGTAGATCTCCTCGCCGATCGACATCAGTTCGGAGACGCGGTGGCCCTTGACGATGGAGAGCGCGCTGTCGCGGGCCTCCTGCATGTGGGCCGGGTCCTCGACGCCGGCCAGCCGGAACCAGATCTGGGCCCAGGCGAAGCGGGCGAGTTCGCGGCGCTGGAAGAACTTCCGCTTGTACAGGCCGCGGCCGAAGTGGAAGATCGCGGCGCCCTGCATCACGGTGTTGTCGAGGTCGAAGAAGGCGGCGGCCCGCACGTCCCCGACGACGGGGAACTCGGGCTCCTCGGGCTCGGCTTCGGAGGCGCGTGCCGCCTCCAGGGCGGCGGCCTCCTCTCTCTCCTGTTCCAGCTGGAGCGAGGTCTTGCGGGCCGCCTCGGCGGCGGCCTCGCCTGCCAGGACGCTGCGCGCGGTGGCGGAGCGCCTACGGGGGGTGAGCCATCCCAGAGCGGCCATGTCTGGAGCATAGCCAGTCTGTTCGGTACTTCCCGACTTGTGGGGGTGCCGTCGTGTGAACAGTGCGGGTCCCCGCCGTGACCGGGCGGGACAATGGCGGCATGTTCGGACGTGCGAAGAAGAAGGACGCGGCGAAGGATCCGGCCGCGCGGACCGTGACGCTGATCGGGAAGCCGGGGTGCCACCTCTGCGACGACGCCCGGGCGGTGGTCGAGGCGGTGTGCGCCGAGACCGGGGCGCGCTGGGAGGAGCGGGACATCCTCCAGGACGAGGCGCTGTACAAGGAGTACTGGGAGCAGATTCCCGTCGTCCTGGTCGACGGGGAGCAGCACACCTTCTGGCGGGTGGACGCCGATCGGCTGCGGCGCGAACTGGGTGCGTGACCGAAAGCCGGTTACCATCGTGGACGTTTTGTTGGCATTCGGGGGCCACGTCGTGAGGAGTGTGTGCGGCTTTGCCCCCTTCGGGATCTCAACGCGTCGCACGGCTCGGCGGTTCCGTATCGACGAGAACCAGCCGCGTGACCCCGGTCACTTTGGCCGGACAAAACGGACACCATCTTTGTGCACGCGTTCACAAAGACATAGCCTGCATTCGACGGGGCGGTCCTGGGACGTGTGGCCGCCTGCAGCCCCGCTCATCCCGCAGGAGCACCGTGGCAACTGGCCGAACTCACCGACCGGCGACCCGTAGCCGAGGAATTCCCGAGGCCACCGTCGCCCGCCTTCCGCTGTATCTGCGCGCCCTGACCGCGCTGTCGGAGCGCTCCGTACCCACGGTCTCCTCGGAGGAGCTCGCGGCCGCGGCCGGGGTCAACTCCGCGAAGCTGCGCAAGGACTTCAGCTACCTCGGCTCGTACGGCACCCGCGGTGTCGGCTACGACGTCGAGTACCTCGTCTACCAGATCTCCCGTGAGCTCGGTCTCACCCAGGACTGGCCCGTCGTGATCGTCGGCATCGGCAACCTCGGTGCCGCGCTCGCCGGTTACGGCGGCTTCGCCTCCCGCGGCTTCCGCGTCGCCGCGCTCATCGACGCCGACCCCGCCATGACCGGCAAGCCGGTCGCCGGGATCCCCGTCCAGCACAGCGACGACCTGGAGAAGATCATCGCCGAGGACGGCGTCTCCATCGGCGTCATCGCGACCCCGGCCGGCGTCGCCCAGGCCGTCTGCGACCGGCTCGTCGCCGCCGGCGTGACCTCCATCCTCAACTTCGCCCCGACCGTGCTCTCCGTGCCGGACGGCGTCGACGTGCGCAAGGTGGACCTGTCCATCGAGCTCCAGATCCTCGCCTTCCACGAGCAGCGCAAGGCCGGCGAGGAGCCGGGCGACGAGCAGCCCGCCCCGCCGCAGGCCGCCGCGCCCGTGGCGCCGCCGGTCGCCACCCGCACCACCGCCGAGGGCGGCCGCAAGGGACCCGACGGGGACGTCCCCGCCGTGATGCCGGCATGAGCCTCCTCGTCGTCGGGCTGAGCCACCGCAGCGCCCCCGTCTCCATCCTGGAGCGGGCCTCGCTGCCGGCGGACACCCAGGCCAAGCTCCTCCAGGACAGCCTCGCCGCCGAACCGGCCGCCGAGGCCACCGTCCTCGCCACCTGCAACCGCATCGAGCTCTACGCCGACGTGGACAAGTTCCACGCGGGCGTCGCCGAGCTCTCCACGCTCCTCGCCCAGCACAGCGGCGTCGGCCTGGACGAGCTCACCCCCTACCTCTACGTGCACTACGAGGACCGGGCCGTCCACCACCTCTTCTCGGTGGCCTGCGGCCTGGACTCCATGGTCGTCGGCGAGGGCCAGGTCCTCGGCCAGATCAAGGACGCCCTCGCCCTCGGCCAGGAGCTGCACACCGCGGGACGGCTCCTCAACGACCTCTTCCAGCAGGCCCTGCGGGTCGGCAAGCGCGCCCACAGCGAGACCGGCATCGACCGGGCCGGGCAGTCGCTCGTCACCTTCGGTCTGGAGCAGCTCGCCCAGGACACCGCCGTCGAGACCTGGGCGCGGGGCAAGCGCGCCCTCGTCATCGGCGCCGGCTCCATGTCCTCGCTGGCCGCCGCGACCCTCGCCCGCGCCGGGGTCGCCGAGATCGTCGTCGCCAACCGGACCCTCGCCCGCGCCGAGCGGCTCGCCGAGATCCTCGCCGAGCCCGGCGGCACGGGCGTCACCGCGCGCGCGGCCGAGATGGTTGCCGTCGGCGACGAACTGCGCCGCGCGGACGTCGTCGTCTCCTGCACCGGCGCCACCGGCCTCGTCCTCACCGGCGACGCCGTCGCGGCCGCCGCCGAGGGCCGCGACGAACCCCTGTACCTGCTCGACCTCGCCATGCCCCGCGACATCGACGCCGCCGTCCACCGGATCCCCGGCGCCCGGCTCGTCGACATCGAGTCGCTGGCCGACGCCTCCGCGGACGCCCCCATGGCCGCCGACGTCGACCAGGTCCGCTCCATCGTCTCCGACGAGGTCGCCGCCTTCGGCGCCGCCCAGCGGGCCGCCCACATCACCCCGACCGTGGTCGCCCTGCGCACCATGGCCGCCGACGTGGTGGCCAGCGAGGTCGCCCGCCTGGAAGGCCGCCTCCCCGGCCTCGACGACAAGCAGCGCGCCGAGATCACCCAGACCGTGCGCCGCGTCGTCGACAAGCTCCTGCACGCGCCGACCGTGCGGGTCAAGCAGCTCGCCAGCGAGCCCGGCGGTGCCGGGTACGCGGACGCGCTGCGGACACTCTTCGACCTCGACCCGGAGACGGTGGCCTCCGTCTCCCGGGCCGACCTGAATGACGCCGACGTCAAGAACCGAGGGCGAGTATGACCGAGAGGGCACTGAGGCTCGGGACCAGGCGCAGCAAGCTCGCCATGGCCCAGTCCGGCCACGTGGCCGACGCGGTCCGGCAGCTGACCGGCCGGCCCGTCGAGCTCGTGGAGATCACCACGTACGGGGACACCTCCCGTGAGCACCTCGCGCAGATCGGCGGCACCGGCGTCTTCGTCGCCGCCCTCCGCGACGCGCTGCTCGCCGGCGAGGTCGACTTCGCCGTTCACTCCCTGAAGGACCTGCCGACCGCCCAGCACCCCGACCTGGTGCTGGCCGCGATCCCGGAGCGCGAGGACCCGCGCGACGTCCTGATCGCGGGGGAGGGCGTGACCCTCGACCGGCTGCCCAAGGGCGCCCGCGTCGGCACGGGCTCGCCCCGCCGCATGGCCCAGCTCCACGCGTACGCGCGCAGCCACGGCCTGGAGTTCACCTGCGTCCCGATCCGGGGCAACGTCGACACCCGCGTCGGCTACGTCCGCAGCGGCGAGCTCGACGCGGTGGTCCTCGCCGCGGCCGGCCTCAACCGCATCGGCGGGACCGAGGAACTCCTCGGCTCCCTGTCCCACGACCCCCTCCCGGTCGACTCCGTCCTGCCCGCCCCCGGCCAGGGGGCCCTGGCGGTCGAGTGCGCGGCGGCCTCCGCCGACCTCGTCGCCGAACTCCGCGAACTCGACGACCCGCTGACCCGGGCCGCCGTGACCGCCGAGCGGTCCCTGCTCGCCGCCCTGGAGGCCGGCTGTTCCGCACCCGTGGGTGCGCTCGCCGATCTCCTGGACGACGGGAAGCCGGCCATCACCGAAATGCGCCTGCGGGCTGTCGTCGGCACCACCGACGGATCCACGCTGGTGCAGCTGTCCACCACCGGTCCCGTGCCCGCGACGAACCGCGCGGCGATGGAGCTCGGACGCGAACTCGCGGACGAGATGCTCGCCAAGGGTGCGGCCGGTCTTATGGGGGAGCGAGCACTTTGAACCCCACCAGTCCGACCACCAGTCCCGTGTCCCCCGTCTTCGCGGGCCACGGCCACGTCACCTTCCTCGGGGCAGGCCCGGGCGACCCCGGACTCCTGACGCTGCGGGCCGTCGAGGCCCTGGCGGGAGCGGACGTCCTGATCGCCGAGCCGGAGGTCCTCGACGTCGTCCGCGGCCATGCGCGCGCGGGCGTGAGCACGCCTGAGCTGGCGGTTGTTGACGAGGCGTCAACAGCCGCCGGCGTCCCCGTGTTGAGGGATGCGGCTAATCTTGTCATGGAGGCCGCGCGCGGCGGCAGGCGGGTGGTCCGTGCGGTCACCGGCGACCCCGGCCTCGACGGCAACGCGGGCGCCGAGATGCGCGCCTGCGCCGCCGAGGGCATCCCCTTCGAGGTCGTGCCCGGCGTCGCGAACGCGGTCGGCGTCCCCGCGTACGCCGGTGTGCCGCTCCGCGACGAGCAGGGCACCGACGTCCGCTTCGTCGACGCCCGCACCGCCGACGACCGCTGCTGGAGCGAGGTCGGCGCCTCCGACGGCACCGTCGTCGTCTCCACCTCCCTCGACGCGGTCGCCGCGGCCGCCGGCGAGCTGGTGGCCGCGGGCCGCAAGCCCGACACCCCGCTCACCGTCACCATCGCCGGCACCACCACGCGCCAGCGGACGTGGAACGCGACGCTGGGGACGATCGCCCAGGTCTTCAAGCAGGGCAAGGTGCTCCCCTCCCCCGAGGGCCACCGGCCGGTGATAGCCGTGGTCGGCGAGCGCGGCGCCGCGGCGCTGCGCGACCAGCTCTCGTGGTTCGAGTCCAAGCCGCTCTTCGGCTGGCGGGTGCTCGTGCCGCGCACCAAGGAGCAGGCCGCGTCGCTCTCCGACCAGCTGCGCTCGTACGGCGCCGTGCCCCACGAGGTGCCGACCATCGCGGTCGAGCCGCCCCGGACCCCGCAGCAGATGGAGCGGGCCGTCAAGGGACTCGTGACCGGACGGTACGAGTGGATCGCCTTCACCTCGGTGAACGCGGTCAAGGCCGTGCGCGAGAAGTTCGAGGAGTACGGGCTCGACGCCCGCGCCTTCGCCGGGATCAAGGTCGCCGCGGTGGGCGAGCAGACGGCCGCCGCGCTGATCGACTTCGGCGTGAAGCCGGACCTCGTGCCGAGCGGCGAGCAGTCCGCGGCGGGCCTCCTGGAGGACTGGCCGCCCTACGACCCGGTCTTCGACCCGATCGACCGCGTCTTCCTGCCGCGCGCCGACATCGCGACCGAGACGCTGGTCGCCGGGCTGATCGAGCTGGGCTGGGAGGTCGACGACGTCACGGCGTACCGCACCGTGCGCGCCTCGCCCCCGCCGGCCGACACCCGCGAGGCGATCAAGGGCGGCGGCTTCGACGCCGTGCTCTTCACCTCCTCGTCGACCGTGCGGAACCTGGTCGGCATCGCCGGCAAGCCGCACAACGTGACCGTCATCGCCTGCATCGGCCCGGCCACGGCCAAGACGGCGGAGGAGCACGGCCTGCGGGTCGACGTCCTCTCGCCCGAGCCGTCCGTCCACAAGCTGGCGGAGGCGCTCGCCGAGTTCGGCATCCGGCGGCGGGAGGCGGCGCTGGAGGCCGGCGACCCCGTGACGCGGCCCAGCGAGCGGCGCCCCGGCGCACGGCGACGCCGCACGACCTGACCCCGTACGACCTCTGTTGCCGTCCCGCGCACCCCGCGCGGGACGGCAACAGGGTGTCGGTAAGTGGGGGCCCGGGGCGGGCGTAGCCTCGGGGGATGAACTCGTATGGAAGCTTTCCGGGGGCGCGGCCGCGGCGGCTGCGGACGACGCCCGCCATGCGGCGGATGGTCGCCGAGACCCGGCTGGACCCGGCCGACCTGATCCTGCCCGCCTTCGTGCGCGAGGGCGTGAGCGAGCCCGTGCCGATCGGGGCCATGCCCGGCGTCGTCCAGCACACGCGGGACACGCTGCGGCGCGCCGCGGTGGAGGCGCTGGAGGCCGGGGTCTCCGGGATCATGCTCTTCGGCGTGCCGGAGGACGAGAAGAAGGACGGCCTGGGCACCGCCGGGACCGACCCGGAGGGCATCCTCCAGGTCGCGATCCGCGACGTGCGGGCCGAGGTCGGCGACGAGCTCGTGATCATGTCGGACCTCTGCCTCGACGAGTACACCGACCACGGCCACTGCGGCGTCCTCGACGAGGACGGGCGGGTCGACAACGACGCCACCCTGGAGCGGTACGCCGAGATGGCGCAGGTCCAGGCCGACGCGGGCGTCCACGTCGTCGGGCCGTCCGGGATGATGGACGGCCAGGTCGGCGTGATCCGCGACGCCCTGGACACCATCGGCAAGGAGGACGTGTCGGTCCTCGCGTACACCGCGAAGTACTCCTCCGCCTTCTACGGCCCCTTCCGCGAGGCCGTCGGCTCCTCCCTCAAGGGCGACCGCAAGACCTACCAGCAGGACCCCGCCAACCTCCGCGAGTCCCTGCGCGAGCTGGCGCTGGACCTGGAGGAGGGCGCGGACATGGTGATGGTGAAGCCCGCCGGACCGTACCTGGACGTCCTCGCGAAGGTCGCCGAGGCCGTGGACGTGCCCGTCGCCGCGTACCAGATCAGCGGCGAGTACGCGATGGTCGAGGCCGCCGCCGAGAAGGGCTGGATCGACCGCGAGAAGGCGATCCTGGAGACCCTCACCGGCATCCGCCGCGCGGGCGGCCGCATGATCCTCACCTACTGGGCCACCGAGGCCGCGCGGATGCTGGCGGCGGGCCGCCGCTAGACCGCTTCCTCAGGGGCGGGCGCCCCCGAGGTGAGTGATGCGCCGGGGTGGGGGCTTCCTGGGGCGGGTGGTGGGGGGCCATCGGACGGCGCACCCTGGAGAGGTACCCGACAGGTACCTCCCGGAGGTGGTCCTCATGATGAACACGCTCGTCGGATGGCACGTCGACATGGAGTTCAAGGAGGAGGGGGACCGGACGCGGGCCGCGGCCATGGTCCGGCTCTCGGACGGCACCGAGTTCCGGGCCCACGGCACCGCCCAGCGCCACCCCTCCGACCCCGAGCAGCTCCGGGTCGGCGAGGAGATCGCCGGGGCCCGCGCCCTGATGGACCTGGCCTCGCAGCTCCTCCAGAAGGCCCACACGGAGATCGACGAGGTGTCCGGGCGGACGTCCTACCCGATCAACCGGTAGGCCGCGGGCCGCGGAGCCGCAGGGGCGAGCGGGTCGCCCGGCGGCGATCCACCCGCCCCCGGCGGCGTCAGAGGCGCTCGGGCGTCCGGATGCCCAGCAGGGCCATGCCCTGGTGGAGGGTGCGGGCCGTCAGGTCGCACAGGAAGAGGCGGTTCTCCGCGACCTCCTTCGGCGGCTCGGGCTTGATCACCGGGCACTGGTCGTAGAACGTCGTGTACAGCGACGCCAGCTGGTACAGGTACGCGGCCAGCTTGTGCGGGGCGTACTCGGCGGCGGCCTCGGCCACCGTCTCGCCGAACTGGTCCAGGTGCAGACCGAGCGCGCGCTCCGCCGGGGCCAGCTCCAGCTCCGGGTGGGCGAGCGCGGTGCGGTCGCCGGCCTTGCCGAAGATCGACTTGATGCGCGCGTACGCGTACTGGAGGTACACCGAGGTGTCGCCGTTGAGCGAGACCATCTGGTCCAGGTCGAACTTGTAGTCGCGGGCGGCCGACGTCGACAGGTCCGCGTACTTCACCGCG
Source organism: Streptomyces filamentosus (assembly GCF_014654895.1). Taxonomy (GTDB): domain Bacteria; phylum Actinomycetota; class Actinomycetes; order Streptomycetales; family Streptomycetaceae; genus Streptomyces; species Streptomyces filamentosus. Next base: position 3,142,282 of record NZ_BNBE01000001.1, read on the forward strand.
CCGATGCCGACCTGGGCGCCCCGCTCGGCGATCTCGGCCTCGGTCAGGTCGCGGGCCTTCTCGCGGACCACGGCCGAGGCCCGGTCGATCGCCTCGTCCAGCAGGTCCACCAGCCGGACCGTCTCGCCCTCACGGGTCTTGAAGGGCTTGCCGTCCTTGCCGAGGACCGTGCCGAAGGCCAGCTGGACGGCCTTCACCTCGTCGTTCAGCCAGCCGGCCCGGCGGGCCGTCTCGAAGACCATCTTGAAGTGCAGCGACTGGCGGGCGTCCACCACGTACAGCAGCGAGGTCGCCTTCAGGTTCTGCACCCGGTCGCGGATCGCGGACAGGTCCGTCGCCGCGTAGCCGAAGCCGCCGTCGGACTTCTGGACGATCAGCGGGACCGGGTTGCCGTCCGGGCCCTTCACGTCGTCGAAGAACACGCAGAGCGCGCCCTCGGAGCGGACCGCCACGCCGGACTCCTCCAGGAGGCGGCACGTCTCCTGGAGCATGTCGTTGTAACCGGACTCGCCGACGACGTCGGGGTCGCGGATGTCCATGTCCAGCTTGTCGAAGACCGAGTAGAAGTAGATCTTCGACTCGTCGACGAACCGCTGCCACAGGGCGAGGGTCTCCTCGTCGCCGGCCTGGAGGTCGACCACGCGGGCGCGTGCCCGGGTCTTGAACCCCTCGTCCGAGTCGAAGAGCGCGCGGGACGCCTTGTACAGCCGGTTCAGGTTCGACATGGCCTCCTCGCCGGAGACCTCCGCGCCGTCCCCCTCGTGGTCCAGCTCGTGCGGGTGCTCGATCAGGTACTGGATGAGCATGCCGAACTGGGTGCCCCAGTCGCCGATGTGGTGCCTGCGGACCACGGTCTCGCCCGTGAACTCCAGGATCTCCACCATCGCCGCGCCGATCACCGCGGACCGCAGGTGGCCGACGTGCATCTCCTTCGCCACGTTCGGCTGGGCGTAGTCGATGACCGTCGTGCCCGCCGCCTCGTTCAGCGGCACGCCGAGGCGCGCGTCGGCGGCGCGGGCCGCCAGCGTCTCCACGATGGCCGCGTCCGACACGGTGATGTTGAGGAAGCCGGGGCCGGAGACCTCGATCTCCTTCAGCACGTCGTTCGCCGGGATGGACTCGACGACCTTCGTGGCCAGCTCGCGCGGGTTGCCCTTGAACCGCTTGGCCAGCGCCAGGATGCCGTTGGCCTGGAAGTCGGCCCGGTCGCTTCGTCGCAGCAGCGGGTCGGCGGAACCGGCCTCCGGCAGGGCTGCCGAGAGGCCTTCCGCGAGGCGCTGCTGCACGGTCGAAGCGAGGGAAGGGACCGAGGCCATGAGCTTCCGTTCCTGTTGTGTCGTGTCCGGGTGTCCCGGTGGTCTATATCGCTTGTCAAGTGTCCCATGGGCGGGCAACGTGTTTTCCCCGCCTGTGGACGACCGGGGTTTCCCGCCCGTGGACGACCCCGCCTGTGGACAACCTCGGAGTGCGTCGTTCCGTCTGGGAGAATGGAAGGCGCAAGGCTTCGAGGCATTCCCGTAAGAATCCGGAAAGAAGGACGTACCGACCGTGGCTCAGAGCAGCACCGAGACCGACTGGGTCTCCCGTTTCGCGGACGAGGTCATCACCGAGTCGGAGCGACGTGCGCCTGGCAAACCGGTCGTCGTCGCCTCCGGCCTCTCCCCCTCCGGCCCGATCCACCTCGGCAACCTCCGCGAGGTCATGACCCCGCACCTGGTCGCCGACGAGATCCGCCGCCGCGGGTACGCCGTCCGGCACCTCATCTCGTGGGACGACTACGACCGCTACCGCAAGGTGCCGAACGGCATCGAGGGCATCGACGCGAGCTGGGCCGAGCACATCGGCAAGCCGCTGACCTCGGTCCCGGCCCCCGCCGGCTCGCCCCACGCCAACTGGGCCGAGCACTTCAAGGCCGCCATGATCGACGCCCTGGACGAGCTCGGCGTCGAGTACGAGCCGATCAGCCAGACCGAGCAGTACACCTCCGGCGTCTACCGTGAGCAGATCCTGCACGCCATGCGCCGCCGCGGCGACATCGACGCCATCCTCGACCAGTACCGGACGAAGAAGGCCCCCAAGAAGCAGTCCCAGAAGCCGGTCGACGAGGCCGAGCTGGAGGCCGCCGAGGGCTCCGGCGCGGCCGGCGAGGACGACGGCTCCGGCGGCGACGCCGGCTACTTCCCGTACAAGCCCTACTGCGGGCAGTGCGAGAAGGACCTCACCGTCGTCACCTCCTACGACGACGACACCACCGAGCTCAGCTACACCTGCTCCTCCTGCGGCTTCGCCGAGACCGTGAAGCTCAGCGAGTTCAACCGCGGCAAGCTGGTGTGGAAGGTCGACTGGCCCATGCGCTGGGCCTACGAGGGCGTCATCTTCGAGCCCTCCGGCGTCGACCACTCCTCGCCCGGCTCCTCCTTCCAGGTCGGCGGCCAGATCGTCGGCATCTTCGACGGCGTGCAGCCCATCGGCCCCATGTACGCCTTCGTCGGCATCAGCGGCATGGCCAAGATGTCCTCCTCCAAGGGAGGCGTCCCCACCGCCGCCGACGCGCTGGAGATCATGGAGCCGCAGCTGCTCCGCTGGCTCTACGCCCGCCGCAGGCCCAACCAGTCCTTCAAGATCGCCTTCGACCAGGAGATCCAGCGGCTCTACGACGAGTGGGACAAGCTGGAGGCCAAGGTCGCCGACGGCACCGTCCTGCCCGCCGACGCCGCCGCCCACGCGCGTGCGGCCCGCACCGCGGCCGGCGAGCTCCCGCGCACCCCGCGCCCGCTCCCGTACCGCACGCTGGCCTCGGTCGTCGACATCACGGCCGGCCACGACGAGCAGACCCTCCGGATCCTCACCGACCTGGACCCGGAGCACCCGGTCGCCTCGCTCGACGAGGTCCGGCCGCGCCTCGACCGCGCCGAGAACTGGATCACCACCCAGGTCCCGGCCGACCAGCGCACCATCGTCCGCGAGGAGCCCGACGCCGAGACCCTCGGCTCCCTCGACGACGAGGGCCGCGAGTCGCTCCGGCTGCTCCTGGAGGGCCTCGACAGCCACTGGTCGCTCGACGGCCTCACGACGCTCGTCTACGGCGTCCCGAAGGTCATGGCCGGTCTCACCCCCGAGGCCAAGCCGACGCCCGAGCTGAAGGTCGCCCAGCGCTCCTTCTTCGCCCTGCTCTACAAGCTCCTCGTGAGCCGCGAGACGGGCCCGCGCCTGCCCACCCTGCTCCTCGCCGTGGGCGCGGACCGGGTCCGCAAGCTGCTCGGCGCGTGAGCTGACGCACGCCGAAGGGCCGCCCCCGGGATCGGGGGCGGCCCTTCGGCGTGGACGGGGCGGGTCAGGAGGGACGGGAGGGGCTCAGGAGGAGGACACCGGAGGGCGGCTCCGGGCAGGACCCCGGAGGGCCGGTCAGGAGGGGTCGTACTCCACCAGGTCCTGCTGGACGCGCTCCTGGACCTCCGGCGTCACCAGTTCGAGCAGGTCGGCCTGGGGCGCCGGGAGGTGCTGGAAGCCGTACACGTCCGCCACCATCTGGTCCAGCTCGAACGGCGTGGGGAAGCGGTCGTTCTCCTGCACGAAGGCGTACATCACCTTGTAGGCGATCTCCCGGAACTCCTCCATCTGCGGATCGGGTTCCTGGCTCGGGTCGGGCTGCTGGAGCACCCCGAACAGCTCGGGACCCGCCTGCTCGCCCTCCACCGGGTGGGCGTCGCCGGGGATGGCCTCCGCGAGGTTCGCCGGGGCGCCCTCCTGGAAGCCTTCCGGAGCGGCTTCCCCGACGGCTTCCTGGGCGCCTTCCGGGAGGTCCCCCGGTTCCGTGGGCTGCGCGGTGTACGTGCCGCCGTACCCCTCCGGGGTGACCTGCTGGGCGTCGAACCAGGGACTCTCGTGGTTCGGCTGAGGCTGGGGGGAAGGCTGGGCCTGCTGGGGCACCGGGACGGGCTGCGCCACCGGCTGCCGGCCCTGCGGCTGCGGCTGCTGCTGGGCCGGGACCGGGGCCGGGGCGAGCTCCTGGACCGCCGTCGGCGCCTGGACCACGACCGGGGCCGGAGCCGGGGCCGGTTGCAGGGCCGCGTTCGGGTTCGGGGGCAGCAGGGCGGGCTCGACGCCCGCCGCCGCGAGGCCCGCCGGGGCCGTCTCCGCGAGCGGGACGCCGTACCGGGCGAGACGCAGCGGCATCAGCGCCTCCACCGGCGCCTTGCGCCGCCAGCCGCGCCCGAACCGGGCCTGGAGCCTGGCCTGGTAGATCAGCCGCTCCTGCTCCAGCTTGATCACCTGGTCGTACGAGCGCAGCTCCCACAGCTTCATCCGCCGCCACAGCCGGAACGTCGGCACCGGCGACAGCAGCCAGCGGGTCAGCCGCACCCCCTCCATGTGCTTGTCCGCGGTGATGTCCGCGATCCGGCCCACCGCGTGCCGCGCCGCCTCGACCGACACCACGAACAGCACGGGGATGACCGCGTGCATGCCCACGCCCAGCGGGTCCGGCCAGGCCGCCGCGCCGTTGAACGCGATCGTCGCCGCCGTCAGGATCCACGCCGTCTGCCGCAGCAGCGGGAACGGGATCCGCAGCCACGTCAGCAGCAGGTCCAGGGCGAGCAGCACACAGATGCCCGCGTCGATGCCGATCGGGAAGAAGTACGAGAACGTACCGAAGCCCTTGTGCACGGCAAGCTCGCGCACGGCCGCGTACGAACCCGCGAAACCGATCCCCGCGATGATCACCGCGCCGCCGATGACGAGGCCGATGAGTATGCGGTGTGTGCGTGTCAGCTCCATCGCGGCCACCCGCGATCCCCTCCCGTGATTCGACGTCTCGCGGCCCCAGAGTGGCACACATGAACGAAGCCCGGCCCCCTGGGGAGGGCCGGGCTCCGTTCGCGCGTGCCTGTCTGTGTTGATTTGTGGGTGATCCGTGTCCCCGTCCGCCCGGCGGACGGGTGCGGCTACTTGTTGGCCGCGGCCACGGCGGCGACCGCTTCCTTCGCCGCCTTCGTCGCGCCCTCGACGATCTTCTTCGCATCCGGCGTCGGCGCGCCCGCGTACCCGGCGCCGTTGTACGACAGCAGCACCAGCACGTTGCCCGTGCGCGCCACGATCGACGCGTACACGAAGTCCTCGTCGGTCTTCCTCACCGTGTACGTGACGGTCTTCGCCTCGTCGCCGATGCCCGTCGCCGAGGTCGTGGCCAGCTTCTTCGCGCCCGTGGTGGCCTGGACCTTGCCGAGTTCCTTGGCGAGGTTCTCCTGCGCCCGCTCCTGGCCGCTGCCCAGCGAGACCTCGGAGTCGTAGCGGTAGAACGACACGTCCAGCCAGCGGTACTGCGAGCCCTTGACGCCCTTGTCCTCCAGGCCGTTCCACGAGCAGCCGGCGCGGTGCGACAGGTCGGAGGAGGCCGCGGCCGTCCCCTTCGCGTTCTTCGCCTTCGGCACCAGCGAGGACGTCGTCTTCGCCGTGAGCGCCTTGCACGCCTGCGGGAGCTCCGCGAACTTCGCGGGCTCGACGGTCGGCGTCGGCGAAGGGGTCGCCGACGCGGTCGCGGTCGCCGTGCCCTTCGCAGCGGCGTCCCCGGCCCCGCCGCCACTGCCGCCGTCGCTGCCCGAGTCCGAGGAGCAGCCGGCGACGACGAGCATCACCGGGAGGGCGGCGCAGGCGAGGATGCGGGTGAGTCGCGGAGCTGATCGCTGCATGGTTCCTTCAGTCGCTTGTCGTACGGCGGCGCCGGACGGCGGCCCTGGGTACGCCGACACGTTACGTGGTCCCCCCGCCGCCCGGGGGGTCGTGCGGGGCGCGGGACGGCGGGCTACTCCTCCAGCCGGTCGGCCAGCAGCCGGGCCAGGTTCTGGGCCCTGTCCTGCAGTTCCTTGCTGTCCGGGGCCGCCACGGAACCCGTCGTCCGCTGCTGGTACTCGACGGTCACGATCACGTTCGATGTGCGGAACACCACGCTCACGACCCGCTGGTGGCCGTTCGCGCTGGCCGGTCCGAGGGTGTCGTCGACGAACGCGATGTCGCCGAGGCCGCTCAGCAGGCGCGGCTCCAGACCGGTCGTGGCCGGGGCGGAGGGGGTGGCGGGGGTGGTCGCGGGAGCGGTGGTCCCGCCGTCCGAGGGGTTCCCGGACGGGGTGCCCGTCGGCGCGGTGGTGGCCGAGGCGGGGGACACGGTGCCGGTGGGGGCGGTGGTGCCCGCGGGGGGCGTGGGGGTGGGCGTGGGCGTCGCCGGCACGGGGATCTTGGCCGCGAGCTGCTTGCGGACGTACACCTCCTGGGCGCGCGCGGCGTCGCTCACCGTGGGGTCGTACGAGACGACCCGCTCCACGTCGAGCACCAGCCGGTGCGACCCGTCGTCGGTGTCCGCGCTCCAGGCGCAGCCCACGCGCCGGTCGGTGTCGTACGTGACGGCCGCCGTGCCCCGGAACGCCTTGGCGCGGTCGGCGTCGGCCAGCGAGGCCGTGCCGGGGAGCAGGTCGCGGAGGGTGGTCTGCGGGACGGCACCGCAGGGCTCGAAGAGCGTGCGGTAGCGGCCGGGGGGCGCGACGGGCGCCGCGGCGGCACCCGCCTTCGCGTCGATCGTGACCCCCTCCGGGGAGTCCGCCGCCGAGCAGCCCGTCAGGGCACCGAGCGCGACGGCGAGCCCGGCACCGAGACCGAGCAGGGTGCCGGGGGCGCGGCCGGGTGAGTACCTCTTTCGCTGCACCGTCCCCGACTCCCTTCTCCTGAAGTCTTCCCGAAAACTGTTTGCCGCCCTCTGAGGGCGGATGGACACAATGTCTATCGCACGCACTGCCGTTGATGCCGGTCCGCCGTCACCTGTACGGGCTTTGGCTCCGGTTTTTGCGTTATCGGACTTTTCGGGGGAATCGAGGGAGTATGTCGTACGTAGAGGTACCGGGGGCGCGGGTGCCCATCCGGATGTGGGCCGATCCTTCCACGGTGGAGGGCGGCGCGATGCAGCAGCTGCACAACGTGGCGACGCTGCCGTGGATCAAGGGCCTCGCGGTCATGCCGGACGTGCACTACGGCAAGGGCGCCACGGTCGGCTCGGTCATCGCCATGCAGGACGCGGTCTGCCCGGCGGCGGTCGGCGTGGACATCGGCTGCGGCATGTCCGCCGTGAAGACCTCCCTGACCGCGAACGACCTCCCGGGCGACCTCTCCCGCCTCCGCTCCAAGATCGAACAGGCCATCCCCGTCGGCCGCGGCATGCACCGCGAGGAGGTCGACCCGAAGCGGCTCTACCAGTTCCCGACCGGCGGCTGGGACGACTTCTGGTCGCGCTTCGACGGGGTGGCGGACGCGGTGAAGTTCCGGCGGGACCGGGCCGCGCTCCAGATCGGCACGCTCGGCTCGGGAAACCACTTCGTGGAGTTCTGTATCGATACGTCCGGTTCGGTGTGGCTCATGCTGCACTCGGGGTCCCGGAACATCGGCAAGGAACTCGCCGAGCACCACATCGGCGTGGCGCAGAAGCTGCCGCACAACCAGGGGCTCGTCGACCGGGACCTCGCCGTCTTCGTCGCGGACACCCCGCAGATGGCGGCCTACCGGCACGACCTCTTCTGGGCGCAGGAGTACGCGAAGTACAACCGCGCGATCATGATGGCGCTCTTCCAGGAGGTCGTCCGCAGGGAGTTCCGGAAGGCGAAGGTGAGCTTCGAGCCGGTGATCTCCTGCCACCACAACTACGTGGCGGAGGAGCGGTACGAGGGGATGGACCTGCTCGTGACCCGCAAGGGCGCGATCCGGGCCGGCTCCGGGGAGTTCGGGATCATCCCCGGCTCGATGGGCACCGGTTCGTACATCGTGAAGGGCCTGGGGAACGCGGCCTCGTTCAACTCGGCCTCGCACGGCGCCGGCCGGAAGATGAGCCGGAGCGCGGCGAAGCGGCGCTTCACGACGCGGGACCTGGAGGAGCAGACGCGGGGCGTGGAGTGCCGCAAGGACTCCGGTGTCGTGGACGAGATCCCCGGCGCGTACAAGCCGATCGAGAAGGTCATCGAGCGGCAGACGGACCTCGTGGAGGTCGTCGCCAAGCTGAAGCAGGTCATCTGCGTGAAGGGCTGAGCGGTCGCGGGCCGAAGGGCCGGTGGGCCGAGCCGTCGGAGGGGCCGGGTGCGTCGCACCCGGCCCTTCCGCGCGTCCGGTCAGGCCTGCGGCTCGCGGTGGAGCTTGGTGTTGGATGCCTGGGCGCGGGGGCGGACGACCAGGAGGTCGATGTTGACGTGCGGGGGGCGGGTGCAGGCCCAGGTGATGGTGTCGGCGACGTCGTCGGCGGTGAGGGGGGCGGCCACGCCGTCGTAGACCTTGGCGGCGCGGTCGGTGTCGCCGCGGAAGCGGGTGGTGGCGAACTCCTCGGTCTTGACCAGGCCGGGGGCGATCTCGATGACGCGGACCGGGGTGCCGACGATCTCCAGGCGGAGGGTCTCGGCGAGGACGCGGGCGCCGTTCTTGGCGGCGACGTAGCCGGCGCCGCCCTCGTAGGTGCCGTGGCCCGCGGTGGAGGAGAGGACGACGACGGTGCCGTCGCCGCTCGCGGTGAGCGCGGGCAGGAGGGCCTGGGTCATGTGGAGGGTGCCGAGGACGTTGACCTCGTACATGCGGCGCCAGTCCTCGGGGTCGCCGGTGGCGACGGGGTCGAGGCCGAGGGCGCCGCCGGCGTTGTTGACGAGGACGGCGAGGGAGCGGAAGGCGGTGGCGAACTCGTCGACGGCGGCGCGGTCGGTCACGTCGAGGGGGTACGCGGTGGCCTGGTGGCCGGCCTCGGTGATCTCGGCGGCGAGGGCCTCGATGCGGTCCTTGCGGCGGGCGGTGAGGACCACGCGGTAGCCGGCGGCGGCCAGCTGCCGGGCCGTGGCGGCGCCGATGCCGCTGCTCGCTCCGGTGACGACGGCGATGGGGGCGGACATGGCGGAGACTCCTCGCACAGGTGGTCGGTGGATGTGGTGGCCAGGATAGGCGGCGGTCAGCGGCCGCGCGGGGCGTACATGATCACGGCCATGCCGGCGAGGCAGACGAGGGCGCCGAGGACGTCCCAGCGGTCGGGCCGGTAGCCGTCGGCGACCATGCCCCAGGCGAGGGACCCGGCGACGAAGACGCCTCCGTAGGCGGCGAGGACGCGGCCGAACTCGGCGTCGGGCTGGAGGGTCGCGACGAAGCCGTAGAGCCCGAGGGCGAGGACGCCGCCCCCGATCCAGATCCATCCCCGGTGCTCGCGGACGCCCTGCCAGACGAGCCAGGCTCCTCCGATCTCGAAGAGCGCGGCGAGGACGAAGAGGGCGATGGAGCGGGTGGTCTGCATGGGGGCAGGGTGCCATGGGGGACACGCTGACTGACGGATTGTCAGAAAAGGTGATGATCTCTGGGTATTTTTGGCTTATGCGTGCGATGTCGAAGGGTGTGCTCGGGGCCGTGCTCGCGGCGCTCGTGGTGGTGGGTGCCGGGACGGCCGCCGGGGCGGTCGGTGACGGGGCCGGCGATCCGGCCGGCGGCCCGGCGGGTGCGGTGTCCGGCGGGGTGGCGGCCGGGGCCGAGGCGGATCTGGCCCATCACGGCCATGTGTCCCTGTGGGACGGGCGGGTCGGGGTGTGGCTGGTGACGGAGAACCACGGTCCGTCCGACGTCGCGGACGCCACCGTCCGGCTGGCCTTCTCCACGCCCATGGAGGGCGGCCAGGAGCTGCCGCCGGGCTGCCTGTGGAGCAGCGCCCGGGTGGTGTCCTGCCGTACGGGCGCGCTGCCGGACGGCGGGGCGGCGGGCGAGCTGGCGCTGGACCTGCGGGCGCTGGGGCGGCCGCAGGAGCTGACGGTGGACGTCAGCACGGCCTGGCGGGCCGGCGGGGTCGACCGGAACTCCTTCAACGACCGGCACCGGGTGCTGGTGCTCGCGACCGGGGACCCGTACGTCTTCTGATCCCTTCCGGGTCCTCGCGGGTGGCGTCCCGCCCCTCGTGGGCGTGGTCATCGGTCGGTCCACAGGACGTGGCCGTCGGGGCGGACGAGGACCGAGGTGCGGCGGGCCGGGTCCGGCCAGGTGGCCCGGACGACGCGGGCGGCGGTGGTCGGGGCGATCGACGGCAGGGCCGGGGAGGCGCCCTCGGGGGCGATGAGGACGAACTCGCCCGCGCGCAGCAGCGCGTGGAGGCGGCCCTCGCGGAGCCGTACGTCGGGGGCGCGGCGCCCTGAGGAGCGGCCGCCGCCCGGGGCGGGGGCGTAGGCGATGCCGAGGCCGCTGAGCGTGGCGAGGGCCTTCGTGGAGGCGGGACGGAGGGTGCCGAGGACGGTGGCGGCGAGGGTGCGCAGGGCGCGGGCGGCGGGGGTGCGGGCCATGGCGAGGCGGACGAGGGCGCCGCTGGTGCGCAGGACCGTGGCGCCGACGGGGTGGCGCTCGGTCTGGTAGCTGTCGAGGAGGGCCTCGGGGTCGGGGGCCTCGCCGCGGTGGACGGCGACGAGCTTCCAGGAGAGGTTGGCGGCGTCCTGGAGGCCGGTGTTCATGCCCTGGCCGCCGGCGGGGGAGTGGACGTGGGCGGCGTTGCCGGCGAGGAAGACGCGGCCCACGCGGTAGGCGGGGACCTGGCGTTCGTCGCTGTGGAAGCGGGACAGCCAGCGGGGGTCGTGCATGCCGTGGTCGGTGCCCAGGGCGCGGCGGGCGAGGTCGCGGACCTCGTCGAGGCCGACGGGCTCGTCGTCGGGGACCTGGCGGGTGCGGTCCCAGCCCATGACGCGGTACCAGCCGTCTCCGAAGGGGGCGAGGAAGACGAAGGTGTCGCCGGAGCCGCTGACGGTGAGGGTCTCGGCGGGCTCGTCGGCGAGCCGGACGTCGGCGAGGACGATCGAGCGGATCACGGAGGTGCCGGGGAAGGGCAGTCCGAGGGCGGTGCGGACGGTGCTGCGGTGTCCGTCGGTGCCGACGAGGTGGCGGGCGCGGAGGGTGAGGGGGGTCTGGTCGGGGCCGGTGAGTTCGGCGGTGACGCCGTCCGCGTCCTGGCGGAGGGCGCGCAGGGCGGTGCCGTGGCGGAAGGTGACGCCGGCGGCGGCCGCGCGCTCTTCGAGGAGGCGTTCCACCTCGTACTGCGGGGTGACGAGGAGGTGGTCGAAGCGGGAGGGGAGGCGGCCGAGGTCGAGGGAGAGGCGGCCGAAGAGCCGCATCCGGGTGAGCGGGGTGCCGGTGGCCTCCAGGGCGTCGGCGAGGCCGCGGGAGTCGAGGAGTTCCAGGGTGCGGGCGTGCACGCCGAAGGCGCGGGTGAGGGAGGAGCGGCCGGCGGGGCGGCGCTCGACGAGGGTGACGTCGAGGCCCGCGGCGGCGAGGTCGCCGGCGAGCAGGAGTCCGGTGGGTCCGGCGCCGACGACGAGGACGTCCGTGTCGGCGGCGGCGGGGTGGGTGTCGGTGGTGGGCATGGCTGCCTCCGGTAGTCAACGCTTGTTGGCCTACGCTCGTTGACAAAGGTAGGGCGAGCCGCCGTGGCGTGTCAACACCTGTTGGCCTACATTTGCGGGCATGACGACCGCACGCCGTTCCGACGCCACCCGGGCCGCGATCCTGGAGGCCGCCCGCGAGCGCTTCGCCGCCGACGGCTACGAGCGCGCCACGATCCGGGCCATCGCCCGCGAGGCCGGGATCGACCCCTCGATGGTCATGCGCTACTACGGCAACAAGGAGGGGCTGTTCGCCGCCGCCTCCGAGATCGACCTCGCGCTGCCGGCCCTGGGCGCCCTGCCCTCCCGGCACATCGGGGCCGTGCTGGTGAACCACTTCCTCGACCGCTGGGAGCGGGACGACGTGCTCACCGGCCTGCTCAGGGTCGGCGTCACCAACGAGGCGGGGGCCGCCCGCATGCAGGCCGTCTTCGAGGAGCAGCTGGGCCCCGTCACCCTCGGCGTCTGCCCCAGACCTGAGGAGGCCCCGGCCCGGGCGGCGCTCGTCGCCTCCCAGATCCTCGGCATGGCGCTCGCCCGCTACGTGCTCCGCCTCCGGCCCGCCGTCGACATGGACCGGGACGAGCTGGTGGCCTGGCTGGCGCCGACCGTACAGAGGTACCTCACCGCCGAGAAGCCCTGAGGAGCCCTGAGGAGCCCTGAGAGGAGACTTGAGGTGTCCTGAGGAGCTCCGAGGCGGTTCGAGAGGTCCCGAAGCGCTTCGGAGTGCCGGGAGTCCCGGGGCGCCGTACGGGCCCCGGCCTCAGGTCGCCGGGGCGCCGAACTCCCGGACCGCCTCGTCCACGATCGCCTCCAGCCGGGCGTGGTGCGCGCCGCGCCAGTACACCCGGTCGCACTCCTCGCACCGCGCGAAGACGTCGTACGTCTTCTCGGTGCCCCGCTCCAGGCGCTCGCGCACCTCGTCCTTGCCGGTCTCCGTCAGCAGCCCGTTGCAGGCGGTGCAGCGGGTCCAGGGGGCCAGCGGCGGCGCGAAGCGCTCCAGGACGTCGCGGAGCTGCTCCTCGGGCCGGTCGCTGTACACGTACGCCCCCGCCCACAGCTCGCGGCGGCGCAGCAGCCCGCGGTCGCGGGAGAGCATGACCCGCCGCTCCCGGGCGGAGAGCGCGGCGAGCGCCGGATCCCCGATGTCCTCGCTCTCGTACGAGGCGTCCACGCCCAGCAGCCGCAACCGCCGGGCCAGCGTGCCCAGGTGCACGTCGAGCAGGAACCGGAGGGGCGCGCCGGGCACCGGCTGGGGGCGGGCGACGTCCTCGACCTCGACCGTCTCTCCGGCCGCCGGCACGTGCGAGGGGGCCACCGGACGGCCGTCGACCAGGAGCCGCCCGGCCTCGGTGAGCGGCACGCCGAGGGACTCGACGACGTGGCCCAGCGAGGAGACGCCGTCGGTGACCACGGAGGTGCGGCCCGCGCGCCGCTCGGCGGCGACGAAGACGGCCAGGCCGGGGGCGAAGCTGATGTGGATCTCCGGTCCGTTCACGGGGACAGGATCGCACCGGCCCGCGACGGCGGGCCACGGCATTTCCGGGCGGCGGAGGGTGGGTTACCGTCCCCGCATGAAGATCATCGACCTCGAGCCCGGCGACGCCCGTCTGGAGAGCGACCTCCTGCCGGTCCTCGTCGAGCTGCGCCCGCACCTCACCCCCGACCTCTTCCGCGAGGTGTACGCGCGCGGCCACGCGCAGGGCCTGCGTTTCTCCGCCGCCTACGGCGACGACGGGCGCTGCGTCGGCGCGGCCGGCTGGCGGCTGGTCTTCAACACCAGCTCGCTCAGCAAGCTGTACGTCGACGACCTGGTGACCGCCTCCGACGCCCGCTCCACCGGCGTCGGCCACGCGCTCGTCGCCCACCTGGAGGAGCACGCCCGCGCGGCCGGCTGCCACGAGCTGAACCTCGACTCCGGCACCCACCGCACCGGCGCCCACCGGTTCTACCTGCGCGAGCGCTTCGACATCGTGGCCTTCCACTTCAGCCGGCCGCTCACCGCTCCCCAGTAGTCCCCGGGGCCGTCGCGGTCCCCGGGCCGAGGAGGTCGAGCCGCCAGTCGTTGCAGCGCATCGGACGGCCCGGCGGGTATTCGAGGTCCTGCTCCCCGAGCAGTTCGAAACCGGCCCTGCGGCACACCGCGTTCGACGCGGCGTTCTCCACCGACGGGAAGGCGTGCAGGTGGCGGTGGAGGCCCGCGGCCCGGGCCCGCTCCGCCACCGCGCGCGCGGCGAGGGTGGCGACGCCCCGGCCCTGGAAGCCCGGCAGGACCGCCCAGCCCGTCTCGTACACCTGCTCGCCGTTCTCCTCGGTGCTCCAGAAGCCGATGGAGCCGGCGGTCCGCTCCTCCGGCAGCAGCACGATCCGGAACATCCGGCCCGCGGCCGTGGCGTCGGTGCTCAGGCCGACGTACCGACGGTGGCGGCGCTCCAGCTGTTCCTCGGTCTCCGGGCCGCCCAGGTGCTCCATCAGCTCCGGCGCGTTCAGCGCGCGCAGCAGTCCGGCGTCCTCCTCGGACCAGGGCACGAGACGGACGGAGGTGGCGGCGGGGCGGGTCTCCTGGCTCATGCGCGCACCGTACGTCACGGCACCGACAGTTCCCGGGCGTAGGCGGTGGGGGAGAGGCCGAGGGTGGCGGTGAAGTCCCGGACGAGGTGGGCCTGGTCGCTGTAGCCGAGTTCGGCCGCGAGGTCCGCCCACTCCGGCGCGGTGCCGGCCTCGGCCCGTTCCAGGGCCTCGTGGAGGCGGTAGCGGAGGATCACCCACTTCGGTCCGACCCCGACGTGGGCGGCGAAGAGCCGCTGGAGGGAGCGGGCCGACAGCCCCGACAGGCGGGAGAGCCGGGCCACCCGGCGGACGGTGCGGTCGGTGCGGACCAGCTCCACCAGCTCCCTTGCCTGCGCGGCGGCGGGGTCGGGGGCGGGACCGCGGGCGAGCAGGAAGGCGTCGAGCGCCGCCACGCGCGCGTGGCCGGCGTCGGGGGAGAGCACGGCGGAGAGCACGGCCTCGTCGACGGCCCGGCTCCCGGGATCGCTCTCGGGACCGGCGCCGGCAACGGCATCGGGACCGGTGTCAGGGCCGATGCCGGCATCGGTGTCGGGACCGGTGTCAGGGCCGATGCCGGCATCGGTGTCGGGACCGGCGTCGATGAGGGCTCCGCCCGTGTCTCCGCCTGTGGCCCTGGTCGTGGGTCCGCCCGTGACTCCGCCAGTGACTCCGCCCGTGGTGCCCGGGAACGCCTCGGGCAGGGGGACCCGGCGGCCCGTCCAGTCCGAGACGGGGCGGGCGGGGGCGAAGGGACGGAAGCCGCCGGGCCGGAACTGCACCCCGCAGACCCGGCCCACTCCTTCGAGCCGTTTCGTGAAGAGCCCGAGCCCGACGCCGGAGACCTCGGCCCCTGACCGGGCCGGGGAGGAGCCGTCGAGGGGGCCGTACCGCTGGAAGACGAGGTTCACCGACGGGTGCGGGACGACCCGGCTGACGTACGGCTCCGGCAGCGCCCAGTCCAGCAGCCAGTAGTGCTCCAGGTACGGGCGCAGCTCCGACGCCGGGAGGTGCCGGCGGAAGCGGACCCGGGAGAGGAGCTCGGCGGGGGCGACGATGCCCCGGGTGTCCCGGCGCGGAGCGGAGTCGGGCATGGCGCCGAGCCTAGCGGCCCGCGAGAGCTTTGGCCCTGGCTGCCCCTAGGGGCCGGGATCGGGGGCGGACCAGGGGCGGGGGCCCGTTTCCTCAGGACGGGTCCGGGGAGTTTTCCTGGTGTCGGAGGCATGACGTCGACGACGCACACGGTCGCGCAGACGACGCGCACCTTGACTTCGAGAAGAGTGGATCACCCCTCGGGCCTGGCCGAAGGTCTGAGGACAGGGAGCCTGAGGGCAGAGATCCCGAGGGCGGGGAGAGGGCGGGGAGGGGCTGTCGCCGTCCGGCGGGGGCGGGTCAGCGCAGGCGGCCCGTGGAGGTGAGGGAGAGACGGGAGACGACCCGGCCGAAGGCGAGCTCCTCGGCCGGGGTCAGCGGCACGGACTCCTGCGGGTGCCAGACGCGGGCCATCGGCGTCCGGGAGCGGCGGGCGCGGGCGCGCAGACCGGCCGCCAGCCACACGCCGGTGGCGACGGCGAGCACGGCGAAGAGGGTGAGGACGCGGGGGTCGGAGAACTGGCCGGGGTCGGACATGACGTTCACTCCAGGGCGAAAGGGCCGGTGCACGGCGCACGCCCCGGCAGGGTGGCGTGCGGGCGCGGCGGCGCAGGCGATTCCTACTGCTTCCTCCCGACCCGTTCAGTTAACACCACCGTGGGGGACTTTCGGCAGGGGGGTCCGGGACCAAAGTCCCGGGTGGCGGTGTCGGGGGAGGCCCTCTTGTGCGGGGCGGGGAACCGTCCGAAGGTGGCGGCGGAGGCAGATTCCGGCCGGGAGGGGAGCAGCCGCATGTCCGGAACGGGTGCGCACGGATGGGGTTTCACGGACGACAGGGGTACGGCGCTGGACGCGCCGGACCGGCCCGCGCGGGTGGTCGCCTATGTGAGGGCGGGCGCCGCGCTGCTGGATCTGGGGGTGGTGCCGGTCGCGGTGTACGGCTCCGGGCACGACGGGGTGGAGCCGGACCCGGCGAAGGACGGCGGGCTCGCGGCGGCCGGGGTGCCGTACCTGGGACCGGGGCGGGCCCTGGACGAGGAGCGGCTGCGGGAGCTGCGGCCGGAGCTGGTGGTGGACGTCACGTACGACGGGAAGAGCCCGTACGCCGTGGACGAGGGGCTCGTGGAGCGGCTGGGGGTGCCGCTGGCGGCGCTCTCCGTCGGCAACGACCTGAGCCTGCCGGCGATCATCGGGCGCTTCGGGGAGCTGGGCGCGGTGCTCGGCGCCCCGGTTGCCGGGCCGGGGGCCGGAGCGGGGGAGCTGGAGGCGGCGGAGGCGGCGGTGCGGGCGGCCGTCGCGGCGCCCGCGGGGGCCGGGCGCGGGGTGCTGGCGCTCTCCGGGGCGGGGGTCGAGCAGGTGCACCTGGCGCGTCCGGAGGCGTGGCCGGAGCTGGCGCGGCTGGCCGGGCTGGGCGTCCGGCTGCTCGACCCGGGGCCGGGCCCGGGGGCGAACTGGCTGACCACGGGCTGGGAGCGGGCCCTGGACCTCGCGCCCGCGCTGGTCCTGTACGACAGCCGGGCCCACGCGACCCGGCCCGAGGGTCCGCAGCGGCTGCCGGCCGGGGCGCGCCTGGTGCCGTGGAACCCGGAGATTCCCCCGAGCCCCGCCGCCTACGCCCGCTTCTTCCGCGCCCTGGCGGAGGCCCTCACGGCCTGAGCCCGCGCCCCCCGGAGGGTCCGTCCCCCCGCCGCTTCTTCCGCTCAGGCCGCTCCCGCTGCCCACGCTGCTCAGGCCGTGAGGCGGGAGCGGAGGGAGGTGGCGAACTCCTCGGCGCGGGCGAGTTCCAGGCGGAGTTCGGCGACGCGGGCGGCGGCGGCCTGTTCGTAGCGGCGGACGCGGGCGACGAGTTCCTCGCGTTCGGCGGGGTCGAGGGCGTCGTCGGTGTCGGGGAGGTCGGCGGCCAGGCGGTCCATGGCGAGGAGGAGTTCGCGGGTCTCGTCGAGGCCGAAGCCGAGCGGCTGCATGCGGCGGATGACCATCAGCCGGGCCACGTCGTCGTCCGTGTAGAGGGGGAAGCCGCCGGGAGAGGCGGCGGAGGGGCCGACGAGGCCGCGGTCCTCGTACTGGCGGATGGTGCGCAGGGGCAGTTCGGTGCGGGCGGCGACCTCGGCGAGCTGCATGGGCCGGCCGGTCGCGGCTCCGGTGCGGGCTCCGGGCATACGGGCTGCGGACGTTCGTGTTCCGGTCACGGCGGGGGCCTCCTCGTACGGCGCCTCTGTGGAGCAACGGATCAACTCCACGCATTAGATCCGATTCGTCCTAATTTCATGCGCTATGACGGTCGGAAACGCGGAGAGAGCCAGCCGTCAGGGCCAGACCAGGCAGTACGGCTGGTGGCCGGCCTCGTGGAGGCGGACGGAGAAGTCCTGCCACTCGTGGAGCAGCTGGTAGACGTCGAAGGCGTCGCGCGGGCCGCCGCGGTCGGGGACGGTGGACCAGATGAAGGCGGCGGCGCCGACCGACTCCTCGCCGATCGCGCGCAGCGGGTCGACCACGGTCGTGGGCAGCTTCACCACCGCGTAGTCGGGGTGCAGGACGACCAGTTCCAGCGGGGGGACCTTGTGCAGCGGCAGGCCCTGGATGCCGGTGAGCACCATCGCCGCTATCGTCTCGGGCTTGATCTTGGAGAACATGCCGCCCATGCCCAGCTCGTCGCCGCCGAGCTCCTCCGGGCGCATCGAGATCGGTACGCGGGCCGCCGTGGCGCCGTTGGGCGCGCCGAAGTACTTGTAGGTCACCGCCAAGCCGCGGCCCCCGGGGGACGGGTTCGACGCGGGCTGCTCCAGGGACGCGCGATCGTCCGACGCCGCGGGATCCTCGGCCCGTCGCCGCCGGTGCCTCCCCCGCCGGACAGGCTCCGGACCCAGGTCGTCCGTCCCCTCGCCCGGTCCGCCACCGCGATGCATATCTCCACCCGACTGCTTTTTCTCGGCAACACGACCCCGCCGCGCAACCCGATCATCGTGTCAGTGACCTCCCCCGCGTTCTTCCGGTGAAACACCTGTCCGCAAGAATCGCCGTGGCCTCTGACACCATGGATCGTGTGAGCCATCCCTATGACGCCCCAGTTTCGCAGACACGGAGGAGAGCCGTCCCGGCGTGATGTCCAGGGTGCCCACACCGTCCCTCCGTACCAGACGTCGTACTCGCAGGTCAGGATCGTTGTGTCGTATTCATACGAAGCCCCAGTCTCACAGACGCTTTTCGACCGCGCGTCCCTTGTGACGCCCGGCGGCGTGAACTCACCGGTGCGGGCCTTCCGGGCTGTGGGCGGTACGCCCCGGTTCATGGTGTCCGGTACCGGTCCGTACCTCACGGATGCGGACGGTCGCGAGTACGTCGACCTCGTCTGCTCCTGGGGGCCGATGATTCTCGGTCACGCCCACCCCGAGGTGACCGCCGCCGTGCAGGCGGCCGTGGCCCGCGGCACCTCCTTCGGCACCCCCGGCGAGGGCGAGGTCGCGCTCGCCGAGGAGATCGTGGCCCGGGTCGAGCCGGTGGAGCAGGTGCGCCTGGTCTCCTCCGGCACCGAGGCGACGATGTCCGCGATCCGGCTGGCCCGCGGCTTCACCGGCCGCGCGAAGGTCGTCAAGTTCGCCGGCTGCTACCACGGGCACGTGGACGCGCTGCTCGCCGCGGCCGGCTCCGGCGTCGCCACCTTCGGCCTGCCCGACACGCCCGGCGTGACCGGCGCGCAGGCGGGCGACACGATCGTGCTGCCGTACAACGACCTGGAGGCCGTGCGGGCCGCGTTCGCCGCGCACCCGGGCGAGATCGCCTGTGTGATCACCGAGGCATCGCCCGGCAACATGGGCGTCGTCCCGCCGCTGCCCGGCTTCAACCAGGGCCTCGCGGACCTGTGCCGGGAGAACGGCGCGCTCTACATCTCCGACGAGGTCATGACGGGCTTCCGCACCAGCCGGGCCGGCTGGTACGGCGTGGACGGCGTGAAGCCGGACCTGATGACCTTCGGCAAGGTCATGGGCGGCGGCTTCCCGGCCGCGGCCTTCGGCGGCCGCGCCGACGTCATGGGCCACCTCGCCCCGGCCGGGCCGGTCTACCAGGCGGGCACCCTCTCCGGAAACCCGATCGCCACCGCCGCCGGGCTCGCGCAGCTGCGGCTGCTCGACCAGGCCGCGTACGACAAGGTGGACGCGGTCTCGGCGGAGGTCCAGGGCCTGGTCAGCGACGCGCTCACCAAGGAGGGCGTGGCGCACCGCCTCCAGGCGGCGTCCAACATGTTCTCGGTCTTCTTCACCGCCGACGAGGTGCGGAACTACGACGAGGCGAAGAAGCAGGAGGCGTTCCGCTTCAACGCCTTCTTCCACTCGATGCTCGCGGACGGCGTCTACCTGCCGCCGTCGGCCTTCGAGTCGTGGTTCGTGTCGGCCGCGCACGACGAGCGCGCGGTCGAGCGGATCGCCGCCGCGCTGCCGGCCGCCGCCCGCGCCGCCGCCGGGGCGAGCGCGTGAGCGCCGCCGGGAAGGGCCCGGAGGACGTCACCGTCGTCCACCTGATGCGCCACGGCGAGGTGCACAACCCGGACGGCGTGCTGTACGGGCGCCGCGCCGGGTACCACCTCTCCGAGCTGGGCCGGGAGATGGCGGAGCGGGTGGCCGAGTCGCTGGCCGGGCGGGACATCACGTACGTCGTCGCCTCCCCGCTGGAGCGGGCGCAGGAGACGGCGGCGCCGATCGCCAAGTCGCACGGCCTGGAGCTGGCCACCGACGGGCGGCTCATCGAGGCGGCGAACGTCTTCGAGGGCAAGACCTTCGGCGTCGGCGACGGGGCCCTGCGCAAGCCGGGCAACTGGAAGCACCTCACCAACCCGTTCCAGCCGTCGTGGGGCGAGCCGTACGTGGAGCAGGTCGTGCGGATGATGGGCGCGCTGGACGCGGCGAAGGACGCGGCGCGAGGTCACGAGGCGGTGCTGGTCAGCCACCAGCTGCCGATCTGGATCGTGCGGTCCTTCGTGGAGAAGCGGCGGCTGTGGCACGACCCGCGGCGCCGGCAGTGCACGCTGGCCTCGCTGACCTCGTTCACGTACAAGGGCGACAAGATCGTCTCGGTGGGGTACAGCGAGCCGGCGATCGACCTGGTGCCGGTGCACCTGCGGGCCGGCGCGAAGCCGGTGAAGGGCAAGGCGAAGGCCTTCGGGGCGTAGCCCGCGATCCCGGGGCCTGATCCGGCGCCCGTTGCCGGACGGGCCCCCTGCGACCCCCTGGCGCCGCGCCCCCGGCGCCGGCCGCGTCGCGAAGGGACCCCGGTGCGGCCCACGATTCAGGGCGGCGGATGATGTACATGTCATTCGACCGCCCTGAAATTTTTGTGCGATTGACCGGAACCTCCGTGTTCATCCCTGCATCTCACTCATTGTCGGTTTGGATGATGTTTCGGGTCATATAACAGCGCGAATGGGGATGACATGCGCGGGATCAGTCGAAGGGGCCTTCTCGGGGCGGGTGTCGGAGCGGCGGCCGCGCTCGGCATCGCCGGGTGCAGCGACAAGGGCGAGGGCGGTACCGGAAGTTCGGGACCGGACAAGGGCGGCGCCCCCGAGACCGGGACCACCACGCCCGCCCCGACCAAGGACGACGTCCGCCTCATCGGCGACGGTTCCACCGCGGACACCGGCGAGCAGCCCCACCAGCCCGACGCCCCCGTCCCGCTGGAACCGGGCCAGACCCCGCCGCAGTTCGTGGTCTTCTCCTGGGACGGCGCCGGCGAGGTCGGCAACGGCCTCTTCCCCCGCTTCCTCGAACTGGCCCGCAACCACGACGCGGCCATGACCTTCTTCCTCTCCGGCATCTACCTGCTGCCCGAGTCGAAGAAGAGCCTCTACCGGCCCCCGAACAACCGCGTCGGCGCCTCCGACATCGGCTACCTCACCGACGCCCACATCAAGGACACCCTGAAGTACGTCCGCGAGGCATGGCTCGACGGGCACGAGATCGGCACCCACTTCAACGGGCACTTCTGCGGCGGCTCCGGCTCCGTCGGCAACTGGACCCCGGCCCAGTGGCAGAGCGAGATCGACCAGGCCGTGAAGTTCGTCACCGAGTGGAAGACCAACAGCGGCTGGACCGACCTCGAACCGCTGCCCTTCGACTACTCCAAGGAACTCGTCGGCGGCCGCACCCCCTGCCTCCTCGGCCAGGACAACCTGCTGCCCACCGCCAAGCGCCTCGGCTGGCGCTACGACGCCAGCTCGCCCGGCGGCCGCCAGACCTGGCCCGTCAAGCGCAAGGGGATCTGGGACTTCCCGCTCCAGGCCGTGCCCTTCCCCGGGCACTCCTTCGAGGTGCTGTCCATGGACTACAACATCCTCGCCAACCAGTCCCAGAACAGCACCAAGGGCATGCCCTCCCGCTACCCCGGCTGGCGCAAGCAGGCCACCGACGCGCTGATCGGCGGCTTCACGCGCGCGTACGAGACGAACCGCGCGCCCTTCTTCGTCGGCAACCACTTCGAGCAGTGGAACGGCGGCATCTACATGGACGCCGTCGAGGAGGCGCTGAAGGCGATGGCCGGGAAGAAGGACGTCCGGCTGGTGTCGTTCCGCCAGTTCACGGACTGGATGGACGTCCAGGACCCGGCGGTCCTGGCCCGTCTGCGCACCCTCGACGTGGGCCAGAAGCCGGCCGGTGGCTGGGCCTCGTACCTGAAAGCCGCTTAGGCGATCTTGACAAGGGGCGTTACGGGCACGTAGGGGGGTGCCCAAGATCCCCCAAACGCCCATGCGAAACTTTTCACATGAGCCTTAGCCGTGGCCTCCGTCCTGCCCCCCGACGCGCCGCCCTCGCCGTCGTCGGCGTGCTGTCCGCCGCCCTCGCGCTCTCCGCCTGCGGCGGCGACGGCAACGACACCTCCGGCGGCAACGGCGCCAACTTCGTCACCAGCAAGGGCGGCATCTCCACCGTCCCCAAGGGCGAGCGCGCCGGGATCGAGGAGATCGCCGGCGAGACCCTGGAGGGCGAGAAGCTCGACGTCGCCGACCTCAAGGGCAAGGTCGTCGTCCTCAACGTCTGGGGCTCCTGGTGCGGCCCCTGCCGCGCCGAGGCCCCCCACTTCGCCAAGGTCGCGAACGACCTCAAGGGCGAGGACGTGGCCTTCGTCGGCCTCAACACCCGCGACGCCAACAAGCAGCAGGCGCTCGCCTTCGAGGCCGACTACAAGATCCCCTACCCGAGCCTCTACGACCGGGACGGGAAGCTGATCCTCTTCGGCTTCCCCAAGGGCACCCTCAGCCCCAAGGGCATCCCCTCCACCGTCGTCCTCGACAAGGAGGGCAAGATCGCCGCCCGCGCGCTCATGGCCATCGACGACACCAAGCTCCGCTCGATGATCGACCCGCTCCTCAAGGAGAAGTGACCGCCGGTGAACGAGACCGTCACCAGCGGAGCGCTGCTGCTCGCCGTCCCCGTCGCCCTCCTGGCCGGGCTTGTCTCCTTCTTCTCCCCCTGCGTGCTGCCGCTCGTCCCCGGCTACCTGTCGTACGTCACCGGCGTCTCCGGCACCGACCTCGCCGACAGCCGCCGCGGCCGGATGACCGCCGGCGCCCTCCTCTTCGTCGCCGGCTTCACCGCCGTCTTCGTCTCCGGCGGCGCCCTCTTCGGCTACTTCGGCGCCACGCTCCAGGAGTACAGCGGGACGCTGAGCACCGTCCTCGGCGTCTTCATGATCCTCATGGGGCTCTTCTTCGCCGGGCTGATGCCCTGGTTCACCCAGCGCGAGTTCCGCTTCCACCGGAAGCCCGTCGCCGGCCTCCTCGGCGCCCCGGTCCTCGGCGCGCTCTTCGGCATCGGCTGGACCCCGTGCATCGGCCCGACCCTCGCCTCGGTCAACGCGCTCGCCCTCGAACAGGCCAGCGCCGGACGGGGGGCCATACTGGCCCTCGCGTACTGCCTCGGCCTCGGCGTCCCCTTCGTCCTCGCCGCCATCGCCTTCCGCAAGGCCCTCGGAGCGTTCGGCTGGGTGAAGAAGCACTACGTGTGGGTCATGAGGATCGGCGGCGGCATGATGATCGTCACCGGCGTCCTCCTCCTCACAGGCGTCTGGGACAGCATGGTCTCCACGATGCAGGGCTGGTCCAGCGGCTTCACGGTGGGAATCTGATCGATGAGCAAGACCGAAACGACCGAACAGCGCGACGGCCTCGGCGACGCCGGGGAACAGCTCTCCACCGCGCCCCGGGAGGAGACCGACGGCGTCCTCGGCGGCCCCACCCTCGGGGTCGTCGGCTGGATCCGCTGGTTCTGGCGCCAGCTCACCTCCATGCGGGTGGCGCTGATCCTGCTCTTCCTGCTCTCCCTCGGCGCCGTCCCCGGCTCCCTCATCCCGCAGACCAGCGCGGACGAGTTCAAGGTCGCCGACTTCAAGAAGGCGCACGAGACCCTCGCCCCGCTCTACGAGAAGCTCCAGCTCTTCGACGTCTACAGCTCGGTGTGGTTCTCCGCGATCTACATCCTGCTCTTCGTCTCCCTCATCGGCTGCATCGTCCCGCGCACCTGGCAGTTCGTCGGCCAGCTCCGCGGCCTGCCGCCGGGCGCCCCCAAGCGGCTCACCCGCCTCCCCGCGTACACGACCTGGCGCACCGGGGCGAGCCCCGAGGAGGTCCGCGAGGCCGCCCTCGGCGTCCTCAAGGGCCGCCGCTTCCGGACCCGCGCGGCCGGTGACGCCGTCGCCGCCGAGAAGGGCTACCTCCGCGAGGCCGGCAACCTCCTCTTCCACATCGCCCTGATCGTGATGCTGGTGGCCTTCGCCTGGGGCCAGCTCTTCAAGTCCGAGGGCGGCAAGCTCGTCGTCGAGGGCGACGGCTTCTCCAACACGCTCACCCAGTACGACGACTTCAAGTCCGGCTCCCAGTTCGCCGTCGACGAGCTGGAACCGTTCAGCTTCACCCTGGACAGCTTCACCGGCACGTACGAGACGAGCGGCCCGCAGACGGGAACCCCCCGCACCTTCGAGGCGGCCGTCACCTACACGCGGGGCGGCGGCAAGGACGAGAAGGCCGTCATCAGGGTCAACGAGCCGCTGAAGCTCGGCGACTCCAAGGTCTACCTGATCGCCCACGGGTACGCGCCCGTCGTCACCGTCCGGGACCGCGACGGCAAGGTCGTCTTCACGGGCGCCGTCCCGCTGCTGCCCATCGACAACAACCTCACCTCCAGCGGCGCGATCAAGGTGATGGACGGCTACCGCGACAAGAACGGCGAGAAGCAGCAGCTCGGCTTCAAGGCGTTCTTCGTGCCCACCTTCGCGGGCGCCGGCAAGGGCAGCATGTTCTCCCAGTTCCCGGCCCTGGTCGACCCCGTGATGGCCCTCACCGGCTACCACGGCAGCCTGGGCGTCGACTCCGGACTGCCGCAGAACGTGTACCAGCTCGACACCACCAAGATGAAGCAGTTCGAGGTCGAGGGCGGCACCGGCGTCGCCCAGCGGCTCGCGCCCGGCCAGACCATGACCCTGCCCGACGGCGCCGGCTCGATCACCTTCGAGAAGGACATCAAGGAGTGGGCGAGCTTCCAGGTCACCCAGCAGCCGGGCAACGGCCTCGCCCTCGCCGGCGCCATCGCCGCCATCGCCGGACTGACCGGCTCGCTCTTCATCCAGCGCCGCCGGGTCTGGGTCCGCGCCGTCCGCGGCGAGGACGGCACGACCGTCGTCGAGATGGCGGGCCTCGGCCGCAGCGAGTCCACCAAGCTGCCCGAGGAGCTCGCCGACCTCGCGGTCGCGCTCACCGCCACGGCGCCCCCCGCGCCCGAACCTGCCGAAGCAGAAGCCTCAGAAGGGGTCGAGAAGTGATCCTCGCCGCCCAGACCAACGAGGGCCTGGCGCAGCTCAGCAACGAGCTCGTCTACGCCTCGATGGCCGTCTACACCCTGGCCTTCCTGGCCCACATCGCCGAATGGGTCCTCGGCAGCCGCAGCAAGGTCGGCCGCACCGCCGCCGCGCTGACGGGCACGAAGACCGAAGCCGCGCCCGCCACCGTGACCGTCCGGGTCAAGCAGGCCGGCGGCGGCACCGCGGTCATCGAGAAGCCGAAGGTCGTCACCCGGTCCGCGGCCGGCACCCGTGACGTCCCTGACGGCCCCGGCGCGGCCGGCGGCACCGTCAAGGGCGACCTGTACGGCCGGATCGCCGTCTCGCTGACGGTCCTCGCCTTCGCCCTGGAGGCGGCCGGCGTGATCGCCCGCGCGATCTCCGTGCAGCGCGCCCCCTGGGGCAACATGTACGAGTTCTCCACCACCTTCTCCACGGTGGCGGTCGGCACCTACCTCGGCTTCCTCCTCGCGAAGAAGAACGTCCGCTGGATCGGCCTCCCGCTGGTCACCACGGTCCTGCTCGACCTGGGCCTCGCCACCACCTGGCTGTACACCGAGAGCGACCAGCTGGTCCCGGCCCTCGACTCGTACTGGCTGTGGATCCACGTCTCCACCGCGATCTTCTGCGGCGCCGTCTTCTACCTCGGCGCGGTCGCCACCCTGCTCTACCTCTTCCGCGACTCGTACGAGAACAAGCTCGCGACCGGCGGCAAGCCGGGGGCCTTCGCCCGCTCCGTCATGGAGCGACTGCCCTCCGCGGCCTCCCTCGACAAGTTCTCCTACCGGGTCAACGCGGCGATCTTCCCGCTGTGGACCTTCACGATCATCGCGGGCGCCATCTGGGCCGGCGACGCGTGGGGCCGCTACTGGGGCTGGGACGCCAAGGAGGTCTGGTCCTTCATCACGTGGGTCGGGTACGCCGCGTACCTGCACGCCCGTGCCACGGCCGGCTGGAAGGGCCGCAAGGCCGCGTACATCGCGCTCATCGCCTTCGGCTGCTTCCTCTTCAACTACTACGGCGTGAACATCTTCGTCAGCAGCAAGCACTCCTACGCGGGCGTCTGAGCTGGCACGGCCCCCTCGCGGGGCCACGCTGGAGTCATGAGCGAGATACCCCGGGGCAGGAGCGAGACCCACGACGGCGACGCGCGCCTGCTGCGGTACGTGATCGAGCTGCCGCACCCGCAGCCGCTGGTGTGGGCGGCGGTCGCCTCCCCGGAGGGCCTGCCGTCCTGGCTCTGCGCGGCGGACCCGCTGGAACCCAGGCTCGGCGGGGCGGTCACGCTCCGGTGGCTCAACGGCAGCGCGGAGGTCTCGGGCCGGGTCACCGCCTGGGACCCCGACCAGGTGGCCGAGTACACGGTCGACGCCCCGCACGGACGGATCCGGTTCCATCTGGAACCGGCCGCCGGCGGGGCGTCGACCGTCCTGCGTTTCACCCACGGGTTCCGCGGCGACCGGGAGCTGCTCCTCGACCGCCTGGCCGGCTGGCACGACCACTTCGAGCGGCTGCGGGACGCCCTGGACGGCCGACCGACGGACTGGCGGCAGTGGACGACCGGCCGCTGGAGCGAGCTGCGCGAGCTGTACGCCAGGGACGCCGCGCCCTGGCCGAAATGGGTCCCCTAGGACGACCCGGAGGGCGCGCCGCCTAGGACCGGTCGTCGCGGACGGCCGACAGGGGCTCGGCGATGTCCTCCAGCGAGCGGCGCTCCGCGTTCACCGCCAGGAAGGCCGCCACCAGGCCCGCCGCGCACATCAGGCCGGCGCCGATCTGGAAGGCCAGCACCGTGTCGCCGACGACGCCCGACTCGGTGAGACCGGCGAAGATCAGCGGGCCGCTGATGCCGCCGGCCGCCGTGCCCATCGCGTAGAAGAAGGCGATGGCCATGGCCCGGGTCTCCATGGGGAAGATCTCGGAGACGGTCAGATAGGCGCTGGAGGCCCCGGCCGAGGCGAAGAACAGCACCACGCACCAGCAGGCCGTCAGGGTCGTCGCGGTCAGCGAGCCCCGGTCGAAGAGCCAGGCCGTCCCGAAGAGCAGCAGGCCGGACAGCAGGTAGGTGCCCGAGATCATGATCCGGCGGCCGACGGTGTCGAAGAGCCGGCCGAGCAGCAGCGGCCCCAGGAAGTTGCCCGCCGCGATCACCGCGAAGTAGTAGCCGGTGCTGCCGGTGGGGACGTCGAAGAAGGTGATGAGGATGGTGCCGAAGCCGAAGGTGATCGCGTTGTAGAGGAACGCCTGGCCGATGAAGAGGGACAGGCCGAGGGTGGCGCGGCGCGGGTAGCGGCCGAAGACGGTCTTCGCGATCAGGCCGAAGCCGATGCTCTTGCGCTGGTGGATGGTGATCTCGCCGGCCGGCGGCGGCAGCTTCGTGCCCTTCTCCGCCTCGATCTCCCGCTCCACGGAGGAGACCAGCTCCTCCGCCTCCTCGCCGCGGCCGTGGATGAACTGCCAGCGCGGACTCTCCGGGACGTGCCGCCGCACCAGCAGGACGACCAGGCCCAGGACGACGCCGAGGGCGAAGCTGAGCCGCCAGCCCAGGTCCTTCGGGAAGATGTCGGTGTCCAGCATGACGACGGAGAGCAGGGCGCCGCCGATGGCGCCCAGCCAGTAGCTGCCGTTGATGATCAGGTCGACCCGTCCCCGGTGGAGGGACGGGATCAGCTCGTCGATCGCCGAGTTGATCGCCGCGTACTCGCCGCCGATGCCGAAGCCGGTGAGGAAGCGGAAGAGGAAGAACCACCAGGACTCGAAGGACAGGGCCGTCATCGCCGTGGCGCCGAGGTAGACGACCAGGGTGATCATGAAGAGCTTCTTGCGGCCGTAGCGGTCGGTCAGCCACCCGAAGAAGAGGGCGCCGGAGCAGGCGCCCGCCACGTAGAGGGCGGCGGCCACGCCGGTGACCTGGGCGGCGGTGATGTCGAGGCCGCTGCCCTCCTCGGCCAGCCGGCCGGCGACGTTGCCGACGATGGTGACCTCCAGGCCGTCGAGGATCCAGACGGTGCCGAGGCCGATGACGATCATCCAGTGCCAGCGTGACCAGGGGAGCCGGTCGAGCCGGGCCGGTACGGCGGTGGTGACCGTGTCTCCCCCGGTGGCGGAAGCGGGCGTCGCGCTCATGGGCGCTCCTCTCGTCGGACGTGCGGGTGCCCCCTGCCCCCCGTCGGACATCCGCGCGTCGGGCGGGCGAGTACCCCTGTTTTTCCCGGTCATCCGCCCGCCGGGCGCGCGGAGACCCTCGGTTCTTCCGGTCATCCGCCCGCCGGGCGTGCGGACGTCCCCTCCCGGCCGGTCATCGGCCGGCCCCGGCCCGGCGGCCGAAGGACTTCCAGCGGTCGCGGAGGGTGAGGCGGCGGCGGCGCTCCCGGCGCTCGCGGGTCTGCCGGTCCAGTTCCTCCATCAGCCGGCGGCCCCGGTGCCCGGGGTCGAGCTCGTCGAGGATCCGGTCGACCTCGGTGAGCAGCGCTCCGTACAGCTGCCAGCGACCGGGGTCGGCGAGGGCGAGGGCGAGGAGCCGGTCGGCGGCGTCGTCCCGGCAGGCGCGGGCGGCCCGCAGCTCGCCGGCGAGGCGGTCCTCGGCGGCTTCGGCGTCCCCGCTGCCGCGGGCGGTGACGAGGACGGCGAAGCTGACGAGGGCGTCGGCGGTGTACTGGGCGGTCTCCCGGACGGCGAGCGCGGTCCGGTCGGGGAGCAGGGTGTCCCCGGCCCGGTGTTTCGCCAGGTCGGTGAGGGTGCGGGCGAGGACCCGCAGGACGACGGCGCAGATCTCCAGGGTGTCGAGGCCGGTGCGCAGCACCACCCGGTGGAGGAGGCCCTCCTTGACGCGGGGGTTGAACCGCAGGCTGTCCTCGGCGGTGCGCAGGGCCCCGTCGACGTCGGCGACGTCGTCGTCGAGGCGGCGGGCGGCGTGGAGCCGGGCGGCGGCCCGTTCGACGGGCGGTGCCCCGCCGAACTCCTCCGCCACGTCGAGGAGGAGCAGCCGCATCCGGCGGGCGAGGTCCTCGATGGAGTCGCCGGCGGTGTCGACCCAGACGGGCGGGGCGAGCAGCAGGTTGAAGAGCATGCCGACGACGGCGCCGATGAGGGTCTCCAGGACCCGGTCCCAGGCGGTGTCGGAGACCTGGGTGACGCCGAGGACGAGCATGGCGCTGATGGCGACCTCGGGGACGAACTCCTCGACGCGGACGAGCCGCCCGATGAGCAGCGCGGCCAGGATGACGAGGGCGAGGCTCCACCAGGAGAGGCCGACGACGGCGCTGAACGCGATGGCGATGAGGACGCCGACGACGACCGAGTTCACCCGGCGGAGGCTGGTGGTGAGGGTGGAGTAGAGCGTGACCTGGACGACGAGGAGCGCGGTGAGGGGCGCGGTCAGGGGGACGGGCTCGCTGCTGAGCCGGAGGGCGACGACGTAGCTGAGCGTGGCCGCTGCCGTCGACCGCAGGGTCTGGACGGCGAAGGGGTCGCGGCGCAGGCGAGCGAGCCGCCCGCCGTCCCGCGCGCCCCGGTCGTGCCGCTCGCCCCGTTCGTCCCGTCCGCCGTCGTGCGCCACCCGTCACCTCGTCCCGTCGCCGCCCCGCGGGGCCCGTCTGGACGACCGCCTGCCCGGACGGCGCCGCGCTCATGCGCGGATGGGGCCGGGCGGCGGAGGGATCCCCCTTCTTCGGGGTCGGCCCTGGGCCAGGGGCGACCCTCTTCCGGGATCGGGGCCCTCCTCCGGTATCAGCCCTCCTCCGGGATCAGCTCTTCTCCGGTCTCGGTCCTTCTCCGGTCTCGGCCCTCCTCCGGGATCAGCCCTTCTTCGGGGGCAGGCAGCTCTCCGCGGGGGGCCTCCCCTCGGGCCAGGCGGTCTGCACGTAGCGCTGGGTGCCGTCGGGGGCCAGTTCCACGATGGGGACGGCCTTGTTGTACGGGTTGCCGTGGTTGTCCAGGCAGATCCAGCCGCTCGCGCCCTGGACCCGCAGGGAGCCCTTGACCTGCGGCCACTGGGTGACGACGTCGGCGAGCTCCGGGTAGGGGGCGTCGGGCGGGGTGGCCTGGCGGATGGCGTGGACGGCCGTCGCCATCGCGTCGTACGCGACGATCGCCTGCCCGTCGCGGAGCGGCACCGGCTTCTCGTCGGCGCGGGCGATGTCGGTGAGGAAGGTGTCGAAGGCGACGACGGAGCCGCCGGTGGCGGGCACGGTCCGGCCGGAGCCGGGCTTCCAGGCGTCGGGGTGGGCGAGCGCGGCGTAGCGGACGGTCAGCTTCCGGCCGAGGGCGGCGCGGTTCAGCTTGGTGTCGGCGCCGAGGTAGGAGCCCTCGTCGCCGGTGAGGACGGTGAAGGCGCGGTCGGCGCAGCCGCGCGAGCCGAGGGCGTTGATGAACTGGCGCAGCTGGGTGTGGCGGCCGGCGAAGAAGACGGTCTCGGCGCGGGTGTCGCAGATCAGGTGGGTGATCTGGCGGAAGGTGTTGGCGGTGTTGCCCTCCTCGGTGTTGTCGGTGGGCGAGGTGTAGAGCTGCGGCTCGTAGGGGGCGCCCTTGAGGGACTCGGCGAAGGCGGACCGCAGGGTGTCGATGTAGTGGTCGCCGGTGCGGGAGTCCTGGACGAGGATCGCGCGGGCGGCGTCGACCCTGCCGAAGTGGGCGAGGGCCCTCGCCTCGTCGCTGTTGGTGGGGGAGACCCGGGCGAGGCCGGGGAAGCGGTCGCGGCCGGGGCCGTTGGCGAGGTCGTCGGCGGTGATGGTGGTGCCGACGACGGCGATCCCGGCGCCGGTGAGGGCGGTGACCGCCTCCCGCACCTCGGCGGAGGAGGTGGCGACGCCGGAGACGGCGCGGAGCCGGTCGGGGGCGCCGGTCATGGTGGTGAGCCGGTCGACGACCGTGCGCCAGTGGGCGTTCTTGTTGCCGGTGTTGGCGAGGACCAGGCGGATCCGGGGGGTCTCGCTGTTGGACTCGTGGTTGGCCCGGTACTGGTAGGCGTAGGCGCCCTGGAGTTCGCGGAGGATCTTCTCGGCGGTGCCGGGGTCGGTGGAGGTGATCGGCAGCAGGAGCGCGACGGTGGCGTACTCGCCGGGCTTGAGGGCGGCGTTCTCGCGGCCGATGGCGGCGGTGACGGCGGTGAGCGCGGGGACCCGGAAGTCGTGCCCGGTGCCGTCGACGCCGACGCACTCCGTGCTGTTCGCGGGGCGGGCGACTCCGGGGGCGCAGGAACGGTCCTCCGGTTCGAGGACCGTGTAGAGGCCCCAGCCGCCGGCCCCGACGACGAGGGCGGTCGTGACGAGCAGGGTGAGGAACTTCTGCCGGGGCGTCCAGAAGACGCGGCGGCGCAGCCGGTCGAGCATGGCGTCAGACTCCGTCCTCGCGCCCCGGCGGGAGCGAGGGCTCCCGCCAGGCGCGGATGTCCCGCGGCCAGTGCCCGGCCGCGTCCCACAGTGGACCGCTGCCGGTGAGGTGGCGGCCGGAGAGCCGGCGCAGTTCGTGTGCCAGCCGGTCGGCGACCTCCTCGTCGGGCAGCGCGAGCGGATCGGTGAGCAGCCATACGGCGTGCAGCAGGCGCCGTACGGACAGGTGCAGTTCGGCCGAGTCGGGGTCGAGTCCCGCGGGCAGCCGCGGGTCGGGGTCCTGGCCGAGGGCGACGGCCCGGCGCGGGTCGGGGCCGGTGCGGCCGCGCTCGCGCGGACAGGGCGCGGAGGCGATGAAGCGCAGCCGGCCGAGCCAGCCGAGGACGTCGGGCTCGGGGAAGGTGAGCCGCAGGTGGGCGACGGCCTCGGCGGTCTCGCCGAGCGCCAGGTCGTGGTGGAGCCGGTACGGGCCGGGCTGCGGCCCGTAGTGGCGGCGGAGGGTCTCGTGGACGGCCCGCCAGGCGGCGTAGTGGGGGTGGTCGCCGTCCGCGAAGCGCAGCCGGTGCAGCAGCAGGGCGCGCAGCAGCGGGTCGCCGACGAAGCGGCCGGGGTGCTCGGCCCAGTGCTCGGCGCGCAGCCGGTCGCGGACGCGGAGGGCGACGTCGCCGTCGAGGGACTCGCCGGGCAGCCGGGCCTGGGCGAGGCGGCGCGCGGACTCCTCGTCGTGGGCGGCGGCGAGGACGGCGTACGGCTCCGTGCGGGGGACCGGCAGGAGGGCGCCGAGGAGGGCGGGGACGACCGGCACGGGGGCGGTGTCCTCGCGGAGTTCCACGGTGAGGTCGAGGAGGTCGCCGGGGGTGAGGCCGGTGCGGGCGTCGGGCGGGGTCTCGCCGACGGCGCGGCAGAGCAGGTCGACGCCGAGGGGGCGGCCGCCGGTGAGCCGGTGGACGGCCCGGGAGAGGTCGGCGGGGGTGCGGCCCGCCGGGTCGTGGCGGTCGAGGGCGGCGCGGGTCTGGGCGGGGGTGAGCGGGGTGAGCTCGACGGCGAGGAGACCGGAGCCGACCCGGCTGGTGCGGGGGCAGGGGGCCTGGTGGGCGGTCTCGGGCAGCCGGACGCGGGTGGCGTGGCGCAGCGCCTCGTGTTCGCGCGGCCGGGAGGTGGCGAGGACGACGGTGTGGTCGCGGCGGCCGTCGGCGCGGGCCCGCAGAATCGGTTCGACCAGGGCGCGGCCGACGGGTTCGTGCGCGTTGTCGAGGAGCAGCAGGGGGCGGCCGACGCGGCTGCCGACCTTCAGTCCGGTGTAGGCGCGGTGCAGGTCCTCGGTGAGGGTGAGGACGAGGAAGGACTCGGCCTCCTCGCGGCGCGGCCCGCCCTGCGCGAAGTCGACGGCGAGCTGCTGGAGCCCGGCGCGGCCGCGCCCGCCGGCGTTGCGGTAACCGCCGAACCAGTCCTCGGGGGCCTTCCTGAAACGGCTGAAGAACTCCTCGACGACCGTCTCGACGGTGGCCTCGGCGATCAGCCCCGCGAAGGGGGCGCCCGCCTCCGCGGCGGTGCCGGCGAGCTTGGCGAGGACCTTGCCGACCCAGGAGGCGGCGGCGGTCCGCCCGGCGTCGACGGTGGCGAGCAGCGGCCCGAGCCGCAGCAGGTCCCGGCGGGCCCGCTCGTCGTCGTCCCGGGTCCAGCCGACCGAGGTGACGGCGACGAGGCCGAGCGACAGCCGGGGGAAGGGCACCGGCTTCACGGCCTCGCCGCGCCGGCCGAGCTGCACGGCCAGTTCGGCGAGGGCGCCGGTGACGGGCGACCAGCCGGCCCCGTGGTCGGCGGGCTCCTCGACGTGCCCGCAGTCGAGCAGGGCGAGCGGGGTCAGGCCGCGGTAGCGGTTGCGGACCTCCTTGAGCAGCACCGTCTTGCCCATGCCGCGGCCGCCGGTGAAGACGGTGACGGGCGGGTCCTCGCCGTGCTCGAAGGGCACGCGCCCGTGGCCGTACGGTCCGAGCCCGACGAGCCGCGCGGCGAGCCCGCGCGCCTCCAGAACCGCCTCGCGGCCGTACAGCTCTCGGTCCACCCGCCACCCCCGTCGCAGTCAACACGAGGATATAGACGGTGTGTTGGGAACAGGAGTGTGTTTTCGGGTCTGTTGCTGAGGCGTTGTCGGTCCGTGGCGATCGCGTCGAGCCGCTCCCGGAGGTGTCGGTGGGACTCGCCGCCGTGGACCGCCGTCCCGGCCGGCGCCCGCGGCGCGGGACCGCGGGCGCGGTCGGCCAGGGGAGGGGCGGGCCTCACCCCTGGCCGATGTCCTCGTTCCACAGCTCGGGCCGATCGGCGACGAACCCCCGCATCAGCGCGGCGCACGCCGGATCGTCCAGCACGACGACCTCCACCCCGTGCTCCGCCAGCCAGTCCCGCCCGCCCCGGAAGGTCCGGTCCTCCCCGACGACCACCCGCGAGATCCCGAACTGCCGCACGAGCCCGGAGCAGTACCAGCAGGGGGAGAGGGTGGTGACCATGGTGGTCCCCCGGTACGAGCGCTGCCGCCCGGCGTCCCGGAACGCGGCGGTCTCCGCGTGCGCCGACGGATCCCCGTCCTGCACCCGCCGGTTGCGCCCCCGCCCGAGCAGCTCCCCGCCGCCCCCGTAGAGCGCGGCCCCGATCGGCACCCCGCCCTCGCCGAGCCCGGCCCGGGCCTCCTCGAACGCGGTGGCCAGCCACCGGCGCGCCTGTTCCTGGTCCATGGGGGGAGCCTTCCCCGGCGGGGCGCCGGGATCACGCCCGGTGCGTGCTTCCGTCCGCCGGGAGGGGATCGGCGACGAACGTGCCCTTGCCGTGGACGGTCACGATCAGGCCCCGCTCGCGCAGGACCCCGGCCGCGCGGCGGACCGTCAGGTAGGCGACGCCGTACTCCACGGCGAGGTCCCGCTCGGCGGGCAGGCGGGCGCCCGGTCCGAGTTCGCCTGCGGCGATGCGGGCGGCGATGTGATCGGCCACCGCGACGTAGACCAGTTGGGGGCCCTGGGGGTTGAACTCGGGGATCTTTCCGCTGTCGGGCACACGCCCAACGTAAGCATCGAATACCTGTGCGAACCACTGATGAGCTATGCAGAGCTATACATGCCTTATAGGGTTGCGGGACGCGAAGACCCCGGCGAGGTGGCTAGACCTCCCGGGGCATGGCCACCAACTTTCAACGGAGTTGATGACGTGCGGAACCTTATCGTGCACGCCCTGATCCCCTTCCTCCCTCTCCTCCTCTGGAGGCTCGTGCCGGTGGCGCGACGGCGGCGCCGGTGGACGTTGTGGCTGGCCACGGTCGGCGTGGACCTCGACCGCCGGAACATTCACGCCGAGGTCACCCGATGAGCCGGTGCGGGGCGCGGCGGTCCGTGTACGCCGTCGCGGAGGCGGTCCGGCCGGTGTGGGGCGGGTCGGTCTGCGTGCTCGACGTGGGCCACGGCGGCCTGCACCGCGACCGCGCGGGCGACGGCTGGTGGGTGACGCCGGAGATCGCCGACGCGGTCAGCGCGTCCCTGGCGGCCCGCGTCCTCGCGGTGGAGCCGGAACCCGAACCGGAATTCCGCTCGCCGCGCTGCATCGTCGGCCGCCACGACCGCTGCCGCGATCACGCACCCCGCGACAGCGGCGTGCCGGGGGTGCGGTACCTCGTGTGCGGATGCCCCTGCCATCCCGCCGCCGGGGCGTGAGGCGCCACGCTCCGCTTCCGTCGGCCGCGCCGGCGACACCGTCCGTGCCGCGCACAAGGCGGTGGGCGGGTGGGTCGGAGGTGGGAAGTAAGGCCCCGGCGAGGAGTACGTCGCCGGGACCGCCGGCTTCCGTCGCCGCCCACCGCTACCGGTCATGGCACGGGCACTGGCACTTGGGGACGAGGAGGATGTTCCCGCCCGAGTGGGGCAGGGGCACGTCCTCGGTCCGGCGGCACCATCCGTGAACGTCCCCGTAGCCGGGCCGCTCACCCAGTCGGCACTCTGGGGACAGGACGCGCGGCCGGGCCGTGGGCCGTCCGGTCATCGGGGGCGCCCTTACGCCGGGCACTTCCCCAGATGCCGGTACACGACGGAGAGAGCCCCGGACTGCCGTTCCAGCGTTCCCCTCCGGACGCGCTCAAGGGGCCCGATGGGCCTCATGCACGCCGGGCACGTCTCCCCCTTCGGGGCGTAGGTGGTGTACTCCCAGCGGCTGGCGTCGGTGTCTGCTGATGTGGTGGCCATGTCGTACCCCTGCATCGGTCGCGGTTGGTGACTCGACGTTAGGAAAGGGGAGTTGGGGACAAGGGAGAGTATTCTCGGTTATTCTCGCGCGCCCTCTTGGGATGCCTCGACATTCGCGGGCGGCCTCGGACACGCTGGGTCTCGTCGTTCCACGCGGGAGAGGTGATGGAGCATGGCGCGCAGGCTGCGGTTCAACGGCACGGGCTCGGGCGGCGGGGGTTGCCCGTCGATCCACGAGGACCTGGAGTCGGGAGAGGTGATCGTGCACGGGCCCCCGCTGACTGGCTCTCAGGACGTGGCCCAACTGCAGCATCTTTCTGATGGGGAAGTCGCTGTAGTCGTCCCCCGGGAGCTGCTGACGGACTGGACGCCGAAGGACAGGACCCGTCAGGCCCGGATCATCGACCTGGACGCCTTCGCGAAGTTGTTCGAGGCCTTCGAGCACACCGCGTGGCGGCTGGAGACCCGCAGGCGGTTCGCGTCCGACGAAGCCACCGACACGTGGGCGCAGTTCTCCGCCGGTCAGCCCATCGAATGGGACTACGAGGACGACTGGTGCGCGAACGTCCGCGCCCAGACCGCGCAGGGCAAGAGGTTCGAGCGCGTGCGCATCGTGGACAGTCCGCCCACCCCGGGGCAGCTCTACCTGATGGACAACGCCAAGAGGAACTGTGCCGTTGGCGAGGACATCAGGAACCTGTCCCGGGCGCAGGCGGATGAACTCCATCTCCCCTCCGAGGACTTCTGGTTGTTCGACAGCCGGCTCGTTGCGCTGCTGCGGTTCGGCGATGACGACGACCTCGTGGACGTGGAGCTGATCACCGAACCGGCCGAGGTTGTCCGGTACGCCGTGGTCCGTGACGCGGCATGGCATCACGCCGTGCCCTACCGGGGGTTCGGGGAAGACCTGAGCAAGTAGGACGAACGCAAGGAACGGGTACCGGTGAGCACGGACTATCAGAGGGCACGCGAGGAACTGGGACGGAGACTGCGAGAGCTGCGCTCCGAGAGTCCTCGCGGCCGTCTCACCGGTACCGCCCTGGCCGGGATGCTCGACTGGCCGCAGTCGAAGATCAGCAAGCTGGAGAACGGCCGCCAGACCCCCACGGCGGAAGACCTCCGGGCATGGGCGGACGCCACCGGCCGCCCGGAGGCGTACGAGGAACTGCACGCCCGTCTGAGGGGCTTCGAAAGTCAGATCAGGTCGTGGCGTCGCCAGCTCGCCCGGGGGCACCGCCCCGTGCAGGAGGCGTGGAGTGCGATCACCGACGACGCCCACGCACTGCACGTGTGGGACTCGTTCGTCGTGAACGGCCTCCTCCAGACCCCGGACTACGCCCGCGCCGTCTTCGGGCACTACTCCATGCTCCAGAACTCCCCCCGTGACACCGAGGACGCGGTACGGGCCAGGATGAAGCGGCAGGAGTGGCTGTATCGGCCGGGCCGGAAGCTGCACCTGCTGATGTGGGAAGGGGCGCTGCACGCCAGGGTGGCCCCTCCCGAGGTCCTGGCGG
This sequence comes from Streptomyces filamentosus, assembly GCF_014654895.1. GTDB lineage: Bacteria > Actinomycetota > Actinomycetes > Streptomycetales > Streptomycetaceae > Streptomyces > Streptomyces filamentosus. The sequence continues at coordinate 3,179,217 of NZ_BNBE01000001.1, forward strand.
CACAGTGCGACCGCCTCGTGGGAGCTGTGGGGCTGGACACCGTGGACCTCGGGATCGTGCCTCTGGACGCCGCCCTGAGCATTCCGCCCGCCAACGCGTTCTGGATCTTCGATGACCGTCTGGTGATCACCGAGGACTGGCACGCGGAGCTGTACCTGGACGACGCCCCCACCGTCGCCCTCTACCGCCGGGTCTGGGACACCCTGCGCGAGTCGGCCGTCTACGGCGCGGCTGCGCACCGCGCGATCAGCCGAGTCCGGCGCTCGCTCGACGCCGGCTGAGAACTCCCCTGCCCCCTTGATCGGAAACGCAGGGGGTTCTCGTCCAGGAGGTGGTGGACGCACGGGACCGGGCCCGGCCGCCGGGATCACGCCCCCGTGAGCGCCTCCTCCTTCTCGTACGCGAAGAGGGCGGGCGGGGCGTCGTTCTCGAAGAAGGTCCTGGCGCGGGTGAGGGCGGGCTCGTCGGCGCGGATGCGGCCGGGTCGGGAGGCGGTGCCGAGGAGGACGCCGCCGAAGCGCATGCGCAGGTAGGCGGCGGAGTTGTGGAGGGCGGTGGTCAGGCCGTCGGCGACGACGTGTTCGTCGTGGGCCATGGCGGTGACGCCCCAGAGGGTGCGGCCGGCCATGTGCTGCTTGAAGTCGGAGCCGGGGACGTTGAGCCAGCCGGACCAGTAGTCGAGGTAGCGCTTGGTCTGGGCGGAGAGGGTGTACCAGTACAGGGGGGAGACGATGACGATGTCGGTGGCCTCCCTGGTCGCCCGGCGGAGTTCCTCCTCGACCTCGCCGGGGCGGTGGTCCTCGTCCTCGTGGCGGCCGTCCTGGAAGTCGGGGAGGTCGAGGCGGTTCAGGTCCACCCAGCGCTGGGGCACGGAGGCGGGGAGGTGGGCGGCGGCCTCGCGGGCGAGGATCTCGGAGTTGCCGTCGGGGCGGGAGCTGCCGAGGACGAAGAGGAAGGAGCGGCCGGGGCCGGTCGCTGCGTCGGGGGTCATGTCTGCTCCGGTTTCCTGGGGGCACGGGGCCGTGTGCGGGACGGTGGGGTGGTGCGGGGCGGTGCGGGGCAGTACGGGGTGGTGCGATGGTGCCAACTGCACGTCGTGCGCGGGTATTCCGCCTCCGCTGTGTTTTCTGGCGGCGGGTTCCCTCCCGGCCCATCGGTTTCTTCGATGGGGGCATCGGGAGGACGGTGCGGTGGCCCGTGGACCGGGGCCGGGCCGCCTCCGTAGCGTCGCCGGCATGAGAAACGAGACCAGGGGAACCGTCGAACTGACCCTCGCCATGGTGCTGTCGGGCACCCTCGGCGTCTTCGTCGTCGAGTCCGGGGCGTCGCCCTTCGAGGTGGTGTTCTTCCGCTGCCTCTTCGGGGCGGTCGCGCTCGGCCTGTACAGCCTGGCCCGGGGGTACTTCCGGGGGCACGGCTTCACGCGGCGGTCGTTCGGACTCGCGCTGCTCGGCGGGGTGTTCATCGTCTTCAACTGGGTGTTCCTCTTCGAGGCGTACGCCGCTTCCTCGATCTCGCTGGCCACCGTCGCCTACCACACGCAGCCGTTCTTCCTGGTGCTGCTCGGCGCCCTCCTCCTGCGGGAGCGGATCCCGGCGGGGAAGCTGGGCTGGCTCGCGGTCGCCTTCGCCGGGCTCGTGCTCGTCTCCGGGGTGCGGCCGGGCGACACCGCCTCCCTGAAGGGGCTCGGGTACGCGCTCGCCGCCGCCGTGCTGTACGCCCTCGCCACCTTCGTCACCAAGCGGGTCACCGGTGTGCGGCCGCACCTGATCGCCCTCGTGCAGGTGGTGGCCGGGGTGCCGCTGCTGCTGCCGTTCGCCGACTTCGGGGCGGTCGCCGGGCTGGGCGCGGGGTGGGGGTGGCTGGCCGGCCTCGGTCTGATCCACACCGGGCTGATGTACGTGCTCATGTACGCGGCCTACGCCAAGCTGCCCACCCCGAAGATCGCGGTCCTCGCCTTCACCTACCCGGCGGTCGCGATGGTCGTCGACTGGGCGGTGTACGGGCACCACATCGGGCTCGTGCAGGCGCTCGGCGTGCCGCTGATCGTCCTGGCGAGCCTGCGGGTCACTCTCGCGCGAGCCGCCGCGCCTGCTCCACGAACAGTCGCACGTGGGCCGGAAGCCGCTTCCCCCGCCGCCACGCGAGCTGCGTGAAGAGGGTGAAGGGCGGCTCCCAGCCGAGCGCCACGAGCGCCCCGGACGCCAGTTCCTCCTGGACGGTGATCCGGGGCAGCAGCGCGATCCCGAGCCCGGAGGCGACCGCCCGCTTGCTCGCCTCGATGGTGCCGAACTCCAGGAACGCCGGGGCCGCCGCGCCGCCGGCCGCCAGCTCCGCCTCGAAGAGGTCGCGGTAGGCGCAGCCCGGCTCGGTGCCCACCAGTGCGGCGTCCACGAGGTCGGCGGCGGTCAGTCCCGTACGGCCGGCGAGGGGGTGGCCCGGCGCGGCGACCAGGGCCAGCGGTTCGGGCGCCAGGACCTCGGACTCCAGGCCCTCGTGCTCGGTGCCGGCCTCCATGAGGAACCCGAGGTCGTACGTGCCCTGCCGCAGGGCCTGCCGGGTGGCGTCGCCGAGGGTGGGGCGCAGCGAGAGCCGGACGCCCGGGTGGCGGTGGTGGACGTACTCCAGGAGCGGCGGGAGCCGGTAGGTGGTGAGGGACTCCATGGTCCCGACGGTGATCGTCCCGGCCGCCTCCCCGTCGGCGACGGCCGTCCGGGCCTCCTCCGCGAGCTCGGCCATGCGGCGCGCGTACGGCAGCAGCCGCTCGCCGGCCGGGGTGAGCCGGATGCGGCCGCCGAGCCGGTCGAACAGCCCGGCGCCGAGGGAGGTCTCCAGGGCCTTGATCTGGGCGGTCACGCTGGACTGGGCGTAGCCGAGTTCGGCGGCGGCGCGGGTGAAGGAGAGCACTTCGGCGACCTTCTCGAAGGTCGCGAGGAGCCGCAGCTCCATCAGACGTCCCCGGAGCGGGCGGGGGCCCGTCGGGTGGTGGCGGGCCGGGGCGCCGTCACGAGTCCTTGTCCCCGGCGTCGCCCTCGCGGCCTTCCCGGTCCTCCCCGGCCTCGCGGCGCCTCAGCTCGTCCTCGCGGCGCTTCAGGTCGTCCTCCCAGTCCTTGAACAGGGCCTCGTCCCGCTGCTTGCGCTCATCGGAGAGCGACTTCAGGAACTCCGGGTTGTCGTCCGGGGCCACCCAGCCGCCGGACCGCCGTCCGGCGCCGCCGACGCGGTGCCGTTCCTTCCCGGCGACGAGCCAGCCCACCGAGCCGACCAGCGGGAAGAGGAGGATCACGAGGACCCAGATCACCTTCGGCAGGTGCTTGACCTCGTCCTCGGGCGTGTTCAGGCAGTCGATGAAGGCGTAGATGAGCAGTGCCAGCGGCAGGATGAACAACAACGCCCTGAGCATGTGGTGCGGCCCCCTGGAAGCGGTGGCGGGGGCGCGTCGAGTCGGCCCCGGTGACACCTCCAGCGTAGCCGGTGACCGATACTTGCCCGTATGGCTCACGACGATCTCCGCTCGCTGCTCAGGGCGCTGGAGCGCGAAGGCGACCTCAAGCGCATCAAGGCCGAAGTCGATCCGTACCTTGAGGTCGGGGAGATCGTCGACCGGGTGAACAAGGCGGGAGGCCCCGCGCTCCTCTTCGAGAACGTGAAGGGCGCCTCCATGCCCCTCGCGATGAACGTGTTCGGCACGGACCGGCGGCTGCTCAAGGCCCTCGGCCTGAAGTCGTACGGCGAGATCAGCGAGAAGATCGGCGGACTGCTGAAGCCGGAGCTGCCGCACGGCTTCGTCGGCGTCCGGGAGGCCTTCGGCAAGCTGGGCTCGATGGTCCACGTGCCGCCGAAGAAGGTGAAGGACGCCCCGGTGCAGGAGGTGGTCCTCACCGGCGACGACGTCGACCTCGACCTCCTCCCCGCGCTCTTCACCTGGCCGAAGGACGGCGGCTCCTTCTTCAACCTGGGCCTCACCCACACCAAGCACCCGGAGACCGGCGTGCGGAACCTGGGGCTCTACCGGCTCCAGCGGCACGACAAGCGCACCATCGGCATGCACTGGCAGATCCACAAGGACAGCCGGAACCACTACGCGGTCGCCGCCGAGCGCGGCGAGCGGCTGCCGGTCGCGATCGCCTTCGGCTGCCCGCCGGCCGTGACGTACGCCTCCACCGCGCCGCTGCCGGGCGACATCGACGAGTACCTCTTCGCCGGCTTCGTGCAGGGCAAGCGGATCGAGATGGTCGACTGCAAGACCGTGCCGCTCCAGGTCCCGGCGAACGCCGAGGTCGTGATCGAGGGCTGGCTGGAGCCGGGCGAGATGCTGCCGGAGGGCCCCTTCGGCGACCACACCGGCTTCTACACCCCGCAGGAACCGTTCCCCGCGCTGAAGATCGACTGCATCACCATGCGGAAGCGCCCGCTGCTCCAGTCGATCGTGGTCGGCCGGCCGCCGACCGAGGACGGGCCGCTGGGGCGGGCGACGGAGCGCTTCTTCCTGCCGCTGCTCAAGATCATCGTGCCGGACATCGTGGACTACCACCTGCCGGAGTCCGGCGGCTTCCACAACTGCGCGATCGTCTCGATCGACAAGAAGTACCCGAAGCACGCGCAGAAGGTCATGCACGCCATCTGGGGCGCCCACATGATGTCGCTGACCAAGCTGATCGTCGTGGTCGACAAGGACTGCGACGTCCACGACCTGCACGAGGTCTCCTGGCGGGCGCTCGGGAACACCGACTACGCCCGCGACCTGACGGTCGTCGAGGGCCCGGTCGACCACCTCGACCACGCCTCCTACCAGCAGTTCTGGGGCGGCAAGGCGGGCATCGACGCCACGAGGAAGCTGCCCGAGGAGGGCTACACCCGGGACGGCGGCTGGCCGGACATGGTGGAGTCGGACCCGGCGACGGCGGCCCTGGTGGACCGCCGCTGGAAGGAGTACGGGCTGTGATGGCCACGGCCGCCGTGCCCGGCGCGCAGCCGGGCCGCACCAAGGCGTTCCTGCGGCTCGTGATGATCGAGCACTCGGTCTTCGCGCTGCCCTTCGCCTACATCGCCTCGCTCACCGCGATGTTCCAGCTGGACAAGGAGATCCACTGGTGGACCCTGTTCCTGGTGACGGTGTGCATGGTGGGGCTGCGGACCTTCGCGATGGCCTGCAACCGGATCATCGACCGGGAGATCGACGCGCGTAACCCGCGCACGGCCGGCCGCGAGCTGGTCACGGGCGCGGTGTCGGTGCGCTCGGCGTGGACCGGCGCGGGGATCGCGGTCGTCGTCTTCCTCGGCGCGGCGGCCCTGCTGAACCCGCTCTGCCTGGCGCTGGCGCCGCTGGCCGTCATCCCGATGGTCGTCTACCCGTACGGCAAGAGGTTCACGAACTTCCCGCACGCGATCCTGGGCCTCGCGCAGGCGATCGGCCCGATCGGCGCCTGGCTCGCGGTCACCGGTGCGTGGTCGTGGGACGCGGTGATCCTGGGCCTGGCGGTCGGCGTCTGGATCGGCGGCTTCGACCTGATCTTCGCCTGCCAGGACGTGCAGGCGGACCGGGCGCACGGCGTGATGTCGGTGCCGGCCCGCTTCGGCATCCCGGCGGCCCTGTGGGGCGCCCGCGCCTCCGCCGTCGTCACCACGGGACTGCTGGTCTGGTACGCGCTCGCCACCGGCGCCGGGATCTTCTTCTGGGTCGGCCTGGTGATCGTCGCCGCCGCCTTCTGCTACGAGCACTCGATCGTGAAGCCGCACGACCTGTCGCGCCTGAACAGGGCGTTCTTCACGACCAACGGCTTCATCGGCATCTCGCTCTTCCTCTGCGCCCTGCTCGACCTGCTGGTCCGCGGGCTCACCCCGTAGGCTCCGCAGCATGAACGACGGCAAGCGCACCCCCTGGGTCGTGGGGGTCTCCGGGGCGTCGGGTACGCCCTACGCGGCGTCCGTGCTGAGGGGGCTGCTCGCGGCGGGTGAGGGCGTCGACCTGGTGGTGTCGCGGGCCTCGCGGCTCACCCTGCTCGACGAGACGGGCATCGGCTTCCGCGACGCGCACTGGCGCGAGGACCTGGCGGCGTGGCTGGCGCGGGGCGCGGACGGCAAGCCCGACGCGTACGACGTGCCGGTGGAGGCGCTGGAGGACGTGCGGTACTGGCCGGCGGGCGACCTGGCGGCGGGGCCGTCCTCGGGGTCGTACCCGGCGAAGGGGATGCTGATCGTGCCGGCCTCGACCGCCGCGGTGGCGGGAGTGGCGCTCGGTCTGTCGAAGGACCTGCTCCAGCGGGTGGCGAGCGTGACGCTCAAGGAGCGGCGGCCGCTGGTGGTCGCGGTGCGGGAGACCCCGCTGAGCGGGCAGACGCTGAGGCAGATGGTGGCGCTGGACGAGGCGGGCGCCGTGGTGCTGCCCGCCTCTCCGGCGTTCTACGCGGGGGCGACGCACATCCAGGACCTGGTGGACTTCGTCGCGGGGCGGGTGCTCGACGCGGCAGGGGTGCCGCACGAGCTGTACCGCCGGTGGCGGGGGGAACTCGGAGGAGGAGCTCCGGGGGTTCCCCGTGCCGGTTAGCGCTTCTTCGCGGCCTTCTTCGTGGCCCGCTTCGAGGCGGAGGCGGTCTGGTGGGCACGCGAGCGGTTGGCCAGGTCCTGAAGCTCGCGCATACGGGCGTAGGCCATCTCGATCGTGTACACGGTGTTCTCACTCCTGAAAGATCGTCTTTGATCTGTTGAAAGATTCGCAGGGCTGCAACCCCTGCATGCCTTAGATTCTATACCTAAACTTGCGGTATCGCTGGACAATGGAAGGTCGTATACCTATGGACGCCGTGGACAGGCAGCTCATCCAGGCCCTGCGCGAGAACGGCCGCGCCTCCTACGCCGAGCTGGGCCGGCTCGTCGGGCTCTCCGGCCCCTCCGTCACCGACCGCATCAACCGCCTGGAGGCGGCCGGGGTCATCACCGGCTACCGCGCCACCGTGGACGCCGCCTCCCTCGGCCTCGGCGTCACCGCCCTCATCGGCATCTCCCTCTCCGACGCCGCCGACCACGAGGACGTGGCCCGCCGCCTGAAGGACCTCGCCGAGATCGAGGACTGCTGGTTCATCGCCGGCGACGACTCCTTCATGCTCAAGGTCCGCGCCAGCGACGTCGACGGTCTGGAGAAGACGATCCGCCGCCTCTCCGGCACCAAGGGCGTCTCCCGCACCCGCACCACGATCGTGCTCTCCACCAAGTGGGAGAACCGGGTCGGAGATCTGCCCGAGGAGGGCTGAGAGTACGGTGGGTGAAGCCTGATTTCGGAGATATGGGAGGCGGCCGGAGATGGACGCTGGGCTCAAGCGGGAGCTGGAGCAGAAGGTGCTCGCCGGGGAGCGGCTGAGCCGTGAGGACGGCATCGCCCTCTACGACTCCGACGACCTCGCCTGGCTCGGCGGGCTGGCCCACGAGGTCAGGACCCGCAAGAACGGCGACGTGGTCCACTTCAATGTCAACCGGCATCTGAACATGACCAACGTGTGCACCGCCTCCTGCGCCTACTGCTCCTTCCAGCGCAAGCCGGGGGAGAAGGACGCGTACACGATGCGCATCGAGGAGGCCGTCCGCCTCGCCAAGGCGATGGAGAACGAGAACCTCACCGAGCTGCACATCGTCAACGGGCTCCACCCCAACCTGCCCTGGCGGTACTACCCGCGCTCGCTCTCCGAGCTGAAGAAGGCCCTGCCGAACGTCTCCCTCAAGGCCTTCACCGCCACCGAGATCCACCACTTCGAGACCATCTCGGGCATGTCGGCCTCCGACATCCTCGACGAGCTCATCGAGGCGGGCCTGGAGTCGCTGACCGGCGGCGGCGCCGAGATCTTCGACTGGGAGGTCCGGCAGCACATCGTGGACCACCGCACCCACTGGGAGGACTGGTCCCGGATCCACCGCCTCGCCCACGAGAAGGGCCTGAAGACCCCCTCGACGATGCTCTACGGGCACATCGAGGAGCCGCGCCACCGCGTCGACCACGTGCTGCGGCTGCGGGAGCTCCAGGACGAGACCGGCGGCTTCCAGGTCTTCATCCCGCTGCGCTACCAGCACGACTTCGTGGACATGCAGGACGGCAAGGTCCGCAACAAGCTCCAGGCGCGCACGACGATGGCGACCGGCGCGGAGGCCCTGAAGACCTTCGCGGTCTCCCGGCTCCTCTTCGACAACGTCCCGCACGTCAAGGTCTTCTGGGTCATGCACGGCGTCCAGACCGCGCAGCTCGCGCTCCAGCACGGCGCGGACGACATGGACGGCTCGGTGGTCGAGTACAAGATCACGCACGACGCCGACAACTACGGCACCCCGAACAAGCTGACCCGCGAGGACCTGCTGGAGCTCATCCGCGACGCGGGCTTCCGGCCGGTCGAGCGGAACACCCGGTACGAGATCATCCGCGAGTACCCGGGCCCGGACGCCGACCGGCGGGAGACGCCGCAGGCGATGCGCGTCTGAGGCCCGTCCGCGCGGGACGGAGAGGCCCGGCGGGTGATCCCCGCCGGGCCTTCCTCACGCCCCGGTGCGCTCCACCGGGATCCACAGCTCCGCCGCCGCCGTCGTCCAGTCCGCCGAGGGGCGGACCGAGAGGATCTCGGGGCCGGGGCGGCTCTCGTACGGGTTCGACGGGAACCACTCGGTGAAGACGTCCCGCCACAGGTACTGGAGCGCCTGCGGGTAGGGGCCCTCGTTCTCGAAGACGGCCCAGGTGCCGGCGGGGACGTCCAGGGTCTCGTACGGCTCCGGCGCCCGGTCCTTCGCGACCGCGCCGTACCAGTGGTCGAGCTCCACGCCCTCCTCGCGGCTGCCGGAGAGGTGGACGACGGCGGAGACGAGCCCGGCGGGCTCCCCGGCCGACAGGGCGGCGAGCCGGCCCAGCGCCTCCTGGCCGAGGCCCCGGATCTGGGCGGCGATCGCCGGGTTCTCGCCCTGGTGGACGAGCGGGACCCTGGCCCGGTCCCCGACGATCCGGAAGGCGTCCCTGGTCACGGTGCGGTACTTCATGCTGCTGTTCCCTTCGACGACGAGCCGGAAGGACATGCGCGGCTGGGCGGTGAGCGCGGCCCCGGTGCGGCGGGCCTCGCCGGGGCCGACGCCGTGGAACGCGCGGAACGCGCGGGCGAATGCCTCCCCGGAGCCGTAGCCGTACCGGACGGCGATCTCCAGGAGCGTCCGCTCCCCGGCGAGCACCTCGGCGCCCGCGACGGTGAGCCGTCTGCGCCGCACGTACTCCGACAGCGGCATCCCCGCGAGGGCGGAGAAGAGCCGCCGGAAGTGGTACTCGGAGGTGGCGGCGATCCGGGCGAGCGCGGCGGGGTCGAGCTCGCCGTCGAGGCGCGCCTCGACGTGGTCGAGGGCCCGGTTCAGTCCGTCCAGCACGGGGCCTGTCCTTCTCTCTCTGGTTCGGTCCCCCCACCGTAGGAACGGGGCGCGGCCCCGGACCCGACAATCCCTGCCCGATCGGGTCGGGTCGGGTCAGGTCAGGGGCAGCAGCATGGTGATGTCGTCGCGGTCGTCGCCGGGGGCCACGCGGATCGCGCCGGGCACCCGCCCGACCTCCTTGTACCCGGCCCGGGCGTAGAAGGAGTCGACGCCGGTCCCGCCGCGGACGCCGAGCCGGATCGCCTCGACGGCCTCGAAGCCGGGGGCGGTGCGGGCGGCGTGCTCCACGGCGGCCATGAGGTCGAGACCGTACCCCTTGCCCTGGTGGCGGGGGTGGACCATCACCGTGTACAGCCACACCCAGTGGGTCATCAGGCGGTGCGCGTTGAAGGCGAAGAAGGCGGTGGCGGCGATCCGGCCGTCCTCGTCGCGGCCGACGAGGAGCCGGGTGGTGCCCCGGTCCATGCCGGTGAGGTGCTTGAGGAGGGAGGGGCGGATCTCCTCGGGGGTGACGGGCGGGACGAAGCCGACGGCGCCGCCCGCGTTGGAGACGTCGGCCCAAAGGGCGAGGACGCCGTCGGTCAGGGAGCGGTCGACCGTCGGATCGACCTCGAAGGTAAGGGTCATAGATGGACTGTATCTATTACTTCAGGGAGGGCTCAAGAGGATTCCGTCCCTCGGACGCCCCGCCCGGCGCCCGCGACCCCCGGCCGGTCCGGCCCGCCCCGTCCCCACCCCCCTTCGGGCGGCCGCCGCCCCCCGTGCTTCACTGGAGGACGGCTCGTCCCGTATGGGGAAGATTCGGAACCTCGGAACGAAAGAGTGGGTCATGCTCCGCTACTCGCTGATGCGGCTCGGCATCTTCGCCGGGTGCTTCCTCGCCCTGTGGGGCCTCGTCTACGCCGGCGTGCTCCCGCGCGGCCTCGGCGACTCCAACCTCCTGTGGGTCCTCCTCCTCTCCATCGTCGTCTCCGCCCCCCTCAGCTTCGTCCTGCTCCGCAAGCAGCGCGACGACCTGAGCGCCGAGATCGTCGAGAAGGTCGACCGCGCCAAGGGCCGCCTCGACGCCAACCGGACCCGCGAGGACGCGCTCTGAGGGAGCGGCCGGGGGTGGGATCCGGGAGTGTACCCAGGGCCGGGCGTCACTCCCCGGAGAGCAGGGCCCTCACCGCCGAAGGCCCGTTGAAGTCGGCCGAGAGCGCGTCCATCAGCACCTCGTCGCAGACCTCTCCGAGCCAGTAGCCGGACTCCCGCAGCCTCCCGGCGTGCCGGAAGCCGGCGCGTTCGTACGCCGCGACGGCCGCCGAGTTGGGCGCCAGCACCTTCAGCCAGACCATGCGCAGGGCCGACACGTGGAACGCGTAGTCGAGGGTGAGGCGGGTCGCCTCCGCGCCCAGGCCGCGTCCGCGCGCTTCCCTGGCGAGCATGACGACGAACTCGGCCGTGCGGACGGAGTCGTCGGGCAGGAGTGTGGTCACGCCCACGGGGACGGGTTCGTCGCCGGTCAGGTCGTAGACCGTGAAGCGGATGTTGGCCCCCCGGAGCTGGTGCGCCATGCCCTCGGCACGGGCTTCCAGTGACTCGGGGACCTGTCGGCCGTAGCCGACCATCAGCGTCGGGTCCTGTTCCCACCGCCAGTAGGTCTCGGTGAGGTCCGCCCGGTAGGGGCCCAGGGCGCAGGTGGGGGTGGAGAGCCAGAGGTCGGTCACGGAGCAGCTCCGATGGTGAGGGCCGTGGTGCAGGCGCGGGTCGATGCGGGCTCGGCGATGGGGACGCCGTCGTGAGTGGCGATCCAGGCGTGGAGGCGGACGGGGTCGGGGGCGACACCGTGGTGCCAGACGACGGAGCGGCGGCGCAGGGCGAGGAGCAGGACGGCGGCGGCCGATTCTTCCAGGCAGGCGGTGCGGTCGGGAGAGCTCCAGGCGGCGCGCCGTACGGCGCCGACGGCTGAGGCCGCCTGCCGGGTGTCGGCGGGCCCGACGGTGACGGAGTGGGCCGCACGCACGATGCGCAGGACGCGTCGCATGGCAGTCCGCCGGGGCCCCGCGCGTTTTACGGCGAGGACGAGGAAGAGAGCGGTGGCCGCCAGGGGGCTCCACGCGCCAGGTGGCCGGGTCAGCCCGGCGGGATGCTCCGTGCTGCCCCAGCTCGCGGCCGGGGCGGTGGTCGGGCCGGACCTGGCCGGGAGCGCGCAGCGGACGCGGCCCGTGTCGTAGTCGATGAGGACGCGGACGTGTCCGAAGTCGACGAGGGCGTCCATCAGACCGCCTTCCCGGGGACGGGGGAGGCCCATACCGGTGGGGGTGTGCGGTCGATCGCGTGCAGCCAGGCGTCCACGGTGAGCGCCTGCTCGATGGTGGCCAGCGGCATGGGCACTCCGGCAGAGGCCCGCCGCACGTCGGCCCGGAAGCGGGCCAGGTCGAGCAGGCCGAGTGCGGCGAGGCGCAGGCCCGCCGAGTCGAGCAGTTCGGGCAGGGCGGCGCGCATGCCGCTGTAGTGGTCGGCCTCGAAACCGCCCTTCGTCGTGCGGGCACGGACCTCGGCGGGCAACGTGTCGGCGAACGCCTTGGTCAGGGTCGGCTTGTAGGCGTGGAGCGGAGGCCGGTCGCGGAGCGGGGTCCGCAGGATCGCGTCCACCACCCGGGCGTCCAGGAAAGGGTTGTGCAGGTCGATTCCTTCGCTCGCCGCCAGTTCGGCGTCCGCGGCGGCCGTGCGGGCCACTTCCCGGATCTCGTCCACGAGGACGCGGACGGAGGCGTCCAGCCCCGGGAGGACGTCGGGCCGGGCTGCGGCCCGTTCGGCGGCCCGTGCGAGGAGCCGGAGGGCGTCCGGAGTCGCCCAGGGCGGGACGGGCAGGGTGGGGAACCAGCGGACGTCGCCCGTGCCCAGGCGCTCGCCGGGGTTCGTGGCCAGGCGGGCCAGCGCCTGGGCGCGGGTGGTCCGCGCCATGGCCGCGGCGTCCCGGAGCAGGGGCGTGACCGGAGTGCGGCGGAGCCGAGCCCAGCCGACGGCCTCGCCCGCCGCCCGGCGGTAGTGGCCGTGGTGTACGAGATCGGCGAGATGAGCGGGCGGCTGGAACAGGACGCTGTCGCCGCCGTCCCCGGTCAGATGGGTACGGGTTCCCAGCGTTTCCCGCATCCATCGGAGCTGTCCGAGGAGACGAGTGTGCGTGAGCGTGGACGGAGCGGGCTCGTCGGTCACGGGTACGCCGTGCAGGCGGGTGTACGGCCGGTGCGCGGCGGTCAGGGGAAGCGGCCGGTGCGCGATGCGTCCGTTCGAGGCGGCGACGGCGAGCCGGGCGTACGAGAGGTCGGCTCCGTCCGTCATCCCCTCCGGGTGGACGGTGACGGCGTCGAGTGGGCGGTCGAGCATGGAGGCGGCGACGACGGAGAGCGTGGTGGAGTCCAGCCCGCCGGACAGGTCGCCGGCGAGCGCCGGGTCGGCGGTGGCCCGGAGGCGTACGGCTGAGGTCAGTGCATTGCGCAGCCGCAGGTGCGGCGGTCCGCCGACCGGGTCGGGACGCCAGGTGGCAGAGGCCGCGTACGGACTGCCGTCAGGGGGAAGTGCCACGCGGCAGCCCGGCGGGAGCTGTTCGACCCCGTCGAAGTGGCTCCGGCCTTCGGCGAGGACCGGTAGGGACGGGGCGAGCACGGCACAGGCCAGTCGTTCGACGTCGATCCGGGAGCCGGCCAGGGCCGCGAGGAACCTCGCCGACGTGGACCAGGCCCACGTTCCTTCCCACGCGACCGCGTACACGGGCAGCGCGCCCACCGGATCGGTGTGCACGACCACGCCGTTCCCCGCGTCCTCCATCACCGCGTACGCACCGGGCCACCGCCACGCGACGGACGCGGGCACCGCCCGGCGGGCCAGGCCCCGGACCTCGCCGTCGTCCGCCCCGCACGGTCCGGCGACGAGCACGCACCGGTCGGCGTGCCGCGCGACGCGTACGGGAATCCCGCCCGACCGCCAGGCGGTCGGCGCGGCGAGGACGTGCGCACCGACCGGGTGGGGCAGGCCGGGCCGGTTCGCGCTGAATCCCCCGATGGGCATCCGGTCACTCCTTCGTTCCGAGGGGTCGGGGATCGGGGAGTGGCCCCGGCGGGAAGCCGGGGCCACTCGACGGGGTCAACAGTTGTAGGCGCGCCGCTTGTCCTCGCTCTGGCCGCCGCCCTGGCCCTCGGTCAGTTCGGCGGCGTCCCCGATGTCGAGGACCTCTGCCTCGGCAGGGGTGTCCTCCGTGTGCGACAGATCGGTCATGGCTGTTCCTTTCCGTGGTCGGTCCGTGCGGATCCCGTTCGTCGGAACGGGACGATCTCCCTCCCCTTCCGCGGGGAGGTCGCGGCCCGGGGCGGGCCGGATGTTGTCGGCCGCCGTGGTCCAGGCGATGCCTGCGGCGGGTTGGAGGTGTGCGATGCGGAGGAGCCGGCCGTCGTGCCGTTCGTGGACGACGGCCGTCAGCACCCCTTCACCTCCGCTCGCGATGTCGCGGACCCTTCGGCGGAGGAGAGGGTGCCCCTCCAGCCCTTCCGCGTCCGGCTCGTTCACCGCTCGGGCTCCTCCTCGGCATCGGACCACCGGTCGAGGAAAATCCGCCACCCGGCCTCGGCACGGGCTCGGAGGGCCGGGCTCAGGCCTGCCGGTGGCACGGGGGCAGCGGGCTGCGCCGCGTCAGGGTCCGTCGTCTCCATGCCTCAGACTTTAAGCGCAAGCCGCTTTAAGTGGCAAGCCCTTAAGGTTGAGCTCGGCTCTTCGGGGGTGAGGAAGTAGGGTCACTGGCAACAGTGAGCTGGAGGTAGGCACATGTCGGGCGATGCGTGGATCAGTGAGACCGCGCCGTACCTGGCCCCGCGCGAGCCCGGTCGGAGCGACGCGTGGACCGATGAGGCCGCCCGCCGGGGGCGTCGTGGTGGCCAGCGGCTTCTCCACGCGGGCGAGGTGGAGGCACCCGAGGCGGTCCGTGTCGCTCTGGGGCTCGCCGAGGGAGAGCGGGTGGTCGTCAGGCGTCGGTTGATCCTGCTGGACGACCACCCCGTGGAGCTGGCCGACTCCTACTATCCGCTCTCCGTCGCGGGCGGCACGCCCCTCGCGGAGCCGCGCAAGGTGCCCGGCGGCGCCGTCACCCTGCTCAAGGAGCTGGGGTACACCGGCGCCGAGGTCGTCGAGGACGTGAGCGCCGCCCTGGCCGGCGCGGAGGAGCGCGGACACCTGGAGCTGGCCGAGGGGAGCGCCGTCCTCCGGCTTCTCCGGCTGACACGGACCGCCGACGGGGTGCCCATGGAGGCGTCCCTGATGACCATGCCGGCCGGCAGGCACCTCACGTACCGGCTCGGGAAGCAGGGTGCGTGATGGCGAGGGAGATCAAGGACCCGAGATCGCCGCACCAGAAGATCGCGGCGGAGCTCCGGCGGCGGATCACTCGCGGAGACCTCCTGCCCGGCAGCAAGCTGGGCTCGACGGCCGAACTGATGGAGCAGTACGGCGGCGTGGCCAACACGACCGTCCAGAAGGCACTTCAGATGCTGAAGGCCGAGGGGCTCCTCGAAGGGTTGCCGGGCAAAGGCGTGTACGTGCGGCAGCACGCACAGGAATGCGTCGAACCGGTCGCCTACATGAGGCCGGCGAGGCCGGGCGAGCCCTACCCGTGGGTGTCCGAAGCCGCGAAGCGGCAGCAGGTCGGCAGATCCCGGCTCCTCGACGTCGAGGTCGTCGTCCCGCCGGTGGAGGTGGCCGAGGCCCTGCGGCTCGGGGACGGCGAACGGGCCGTGCTCCGCAAGCAGCTCCTGTTCCTGGACGAGGAGCCGACGGAGCTCGCGCGGTCGTACTACCCGCTGGGTCTGGTCGAGGGCACCGCCGTACTGGAGCGGAAGCTGATCCGGGGAGGTACGCCGGCGCTGCTCGACTCGATGGGGCTGCCCCCGCGCGAGTTCGTGGACGAGCTGTCGTCCGAGATCCCGACGGAGGAGGAGGTCGTGGCGCTGGAGCTCCCGAAGGACATGCCCGTCCTCGTCGCCTTCAGGGTCGTCTACTCCGACGGCGGGCGTCCGATCGAGGCCACGTTGATGACGAAGGCGGCGCACCGGTACCGGATGCGCTACCGGCTGCCCGTCCCCTAATCCCGTCCCCTAATCCCGCCCCCTGGCCCCGTCCCTGATCCCTTCCCCTGTTCCCGCCCCACGGCCCCGCCCCGTGCCCCCGTCCGGAGGCCCCGTGAGGGGATTCCGTATGCGGGGGAGGGGTGTAAGGGCTGCGTAAGGTTCCTCACAGGTGGGGTGCCCCTGGTGTGAGTCGCATGGGTTTCCATGGCTCTGGCCAGGGGCTTTCTGCGTTTCGGTCGGGGGTGGCCGGTTCCTGCCCTCAAAGAACAGCTTTGAGGTTCTCAAAGTTCAAGTGTTAACGTATCGGCCATGACGACAGCAGTGCGCCTCTCTCACGCCCCGGGCACCCCGCTCGTGGCGCGCCTGCACGTCGACCTCTGCCGCTGTATGTCCGCGGTCTGTTGCCGCGTGCTCTGACCCGGCATCATGCAGCGGCCCGCGTGAAAGCGTGTGTGTGCCGCACCCCCGTCCCCGTATTCCCCCCGATACGCATCTGTGGAGTGCCCGTGTCCGCGTCCGCCACCGAGGCCAAGCCCTCGTCCCGGATACCCAAGGTCCCCTTCTGGGCCCAGATCGTCGCCGGTCTCGTGCTCGGCGTCCTGCTGGGCTGGATCGCCCGCAGCCAGGACGTCGCCTGGCTCAAGGAGACCCTGATCCAGGTCGGCGGCATCTTCGTCCAGCTGCTGAAGCTGGCCGTCGCCCCGCTCGTGTTCTTCGCGATCCTGGTCTCGATCACCAACCTCCGGAAGGTCAACAACGCGGCCCGCCTCGCCGCCCAGACCCTCCTCTGGTTCATGATCACCTCGCTCGTCGCGGTCGCCATCGGCATCACGATCGGCCTGGTCACCAACCCCGGCGCCGGCACCGGCCTCACGCCCGCCGACGGCAAGGCCCCCGAGGGCCAGGGCAGCTGGATCGACTTCCTCACCGGCATCATCCCGACGGACGTCATCACGCCGTTCACCGAGCTGAACGTCCTCCAGATCGTCTTCATGGCCGCCGTCGCCGGCATCGCCGCCCTCCAGCTCGGCGAGAAGGCCCAGCCGATCCTCTCCCTCTCCGAGTCGATCCTGGAGCTGCTCCAGAAGGCCCTGTGGTGGGTCATCCGCCTCGCCCCGATCGGCACCGCCGGCCTCATCGGCAAGGCGATCGTCAACTACGGCTGGGACCTCCTCGGCAAGTACGCGACCTTCACCGCCGACGTCTACATCGGCTGCGCCCTGGTCCTCTTCGGCGTCTACCCGCTGCTGCTCGCGACCGTCGCCAAGGTGAACCCGGTCCAGTTCTTCAAGGGCGCCTGGCCCGCCATCCAGCTGGCCTTCGTCTCCCGCTCCTCGGTCGGCACCATGCCGGTCACCCAGCGCGTCACCGAGCGCCTCGGCGTCCCGAAGGAGTACGCCTCCTTCGCCGTCCCGTTCGGCGCCACCACCAAGATGGACGGCTGCGCCGCGATCTACCCGGCGCTCGCCGCGATCTTCATCGCGCAGATCTTCGACGTCCAGCTGGGCGTCAAGGAGTACCTGCTCATCGCCTTCGTCTCGGTGATCGGCTCCGCCGCCACCGCCGGCCTCACCGGTGCCACGGTCATGCTGACGCTGACCCTCTCCACCCTGGGCCTCCCGCTGGAGGGCGTCGGCCTGCTCATGGCGATCGACCCGATCCTCGACATGATCCGGACCGCCACCAACGTCGCCGGCCAGGCGCTCGTCCCGGTGATCGTCTCCGCCCGCGAGAAGATCCTCGACCTCACCGCGTACGAGAACGCCTCGGCGTCCCCGATCGACGGCCCCGAGGACACCCGCGAGGCCGCCCCGGAGAAGGTCGCGGTCGCTGCCTGACCCCGTCCCCCGACGCCTGCGTGCCCCTCGCCCCCGTCCGGGCGGGGGGCACGTAGGCTTTCGCGGACGACTCGGCGATCGATCTTGGAAGCGGGGCGGAGAAGACGCGTGGCGGGGACCAAGAGGCTGCCGCGGGCCGTGCGGGAGCGGCAGATGCTGGACGCCGCCGTGGCCTGCTTCGCGCGGCAGGGGTACCAGGCGGCGTCGATGGACGAGATCGCCGAGCTCGCGGGGGTGTCGAAGCCGCTCGTCTACCTGTACCTGAACTCCAAGGAGGAGCTCTTCACCGCCTGCATCCGGCGGGAGGCGCAGGCGCTGCTCGCCGCGGTCGCCGAGGTCGTGACCGACGTGTCGGTGCCGCCGGACGAGCGGCTGTGGGCGGGGCTCCTCGCCTTCTTCGAGCACACCGCGGGCCACCCGGACGCCTGGGCGGTGCTCAGCCGGCACGCGCGGACGCAGGGCGAGCCGTTCGCGACGGAGGCGGCGCGGATGCGGGAGGAGATCGCCGACTTCGTGACCGGCCTGATCGGGGAGGCCGCGCGGGCGGCCCACGGGCCGGTCGAGATCGGCCCGCGCGACGTGGCGGCGCTGGCGCAGGCGCTGGTGGGCTCCGCCGAGTCGCTGGCGACCTGGGCCAACGGGACGCCGGGGGCGACGGCCCGGGAGGCGGCGGCCACGCTGATGAACTTCGCCTGGTCCGGGCTCGGGAACCTCATGAAAAACGAGCGATGGTCTCCCCGCTGAGCCTTACCGCGCAGTAAGGTTACCCGCTAGTCAAGACGGCGCCCCCGCGCGCCGCCCCTCCCGCCGTGCCGGGGCGCCCCGCCGTACCCGCGCCACCGCCGTACCCGCGCCCCACCGCCGTACCCGCCCCACCGCGCCACCCCGCCGCGC
Organism: Streptomyces filamentosus; assembly: GCF_014654895.1. Lineage (GTDB taxonomy): Bacteria > Actinomycetota > Actinomycetes > Streptomycetales > Streptomycetaceae > Streptomyces > Streptomyces filamentosus. The sequence goes on from NZ_BNBE01000001.1 coordinate 3,197,434, forward strand.
TCCCGGCCTCCGCCGGGGCCCGCGCCACCGCCGTACCCGCCCCACCGCCGTACCCCCACCGCGCCACCCCGCTCCGCCGCACTTCTGCTCCACGACGCACGACCTTTCGTTCATCGCGCAGAACCGAGGAGCCGCCCCGTGCCGCCCGATCCCGCCGCCGTCCCCGCCGCCCCCGTCCTGACCCTCGTCGACGGCCGGGTGCGGGAGGTCTCCGTCCCGGCGCTCGTGCCCCGGGTGGACCGCGGCTCGCTCGCGGACCTGCCGTACGACAACGCCCGGCAGGAGCCGGACGCGGTGGTCTTCTCCCGGAAGGACGCGGCGGGGCAGTGGCAGGACGTCACCGCCGCCCGCTTCGCCGCCGACGTGCACGCCGTCGCCAAGGGGCTCGTCGCGCACGGGCTCGGACCCGGCGACCGGCTCGCGCTGATGGCCAGGACCACCTACGAGTGGACGCTGCTCGACTTCGCGGCCTGGGCCGCCGGGCTGGTCACCGTCCCCGTCCACCCGACCTCCTCCGCCTTCCAGACCCGCTGGATCCTCCAGGACTCGGGGGCCGTCGCCTGCGTCGTCGAGGACGCGGACCAGGCGCGGACCGTCTCCGCCGAACGCCGGCAGCTGCCCGGCCTCGCCCACCTGTGGGTGATCGACGCAGGCGCGGTCGAGCAGCTGCGCAGGGCGGGGGCGCGGGTCCCGGACGAGGCGGTGACGGCCCGGCGCGGACTGCTCACCCCCGGTGCGCTCGCCACCCTCGTCTACACCTCGGGCACCACGGGCCGCCCCAAGGGCTGCGCCCTCACCCACGCCAACTTCTTCGCCGAGGTCGACAACGCGGTCCGCCTCCTGCACCCGGTCTTCGCCCCCGAGGGCGGCGAACCGCCGTCCACGCTGCTCTTCCTGCCCCTCTCGCACGTCTTCGGCCGGATGGTGGCGGTGGGCTGCGTCCGGGCGCGGGTACGGGTCGGGCACGCGCCGTCGGTGGAGGGCGAGGCGCTCCTCGACGACCTGGCGGCCTTCCGGCCGACGTTCCTGCTCGCGATCCCGTACGTGATGGAGAAGGTCCACGACCGGGCCCGGGCCGCCGCCGAACGCGCCGGGAGGGGCGCCGCCTTCGACCGCGCGGCCCGCGCCGCCCGCCGCTTCGGCGCCACGGACGCGCCCTCGCTCTCCGCGCGGGCCGCGCGCGCCCTCTACGACCCGCTGGTCTACCGCCGGATCCGGGCCGCGCTCGGCGGGCGCGTGCGGTACGTGATCTGCGGCGGCTCGCCGCTGGGCGTGCGGCTCGCGGAGTTCTTCCGGGGCGCGGGCGTCGAGGTCTTCGAGGGGTACGGCCTGACGGAGACGACCGCCGCGTCCACGGTCACCCCGCCGCTCGCGCCGCGCACCGGCACGGTGGGCCTGCCGCTGCCGGGCACCGGGGTGCGGATCGCCGCCGACGGGGAGGTGTGGCTGCGCGGCCCGCACGTCTTCGCCGGCTACTGGGACGCGCGGCGCGGCACCGCGGTCCCGTACACGGACGACGGCTGGTTCCCCACCGGCGACCTCGGCGACCTCGACGGCGACGGCTACCTCACGATCACCGGCCGCAAGAAGGACCTCCTGGTCACCTCGGCCGGCAAGAACGTCGCCCCGGCCCCGCTGGAGGACCGGCTGCGCGCCCACCCGCTGGTCGCCCAGTGCATGGTGGTCGGCGACGACCGCCCGTACGTCTGCGCCCTCGTCGTCCTGGACCACGAGGGCCTCGCCCACTGGCGGCGGATGCGCCGCAAGGACCACCTGGCCCTGTGGGAGCTGGCCCGGGACCGGGAGCTCCTGGCGGTGGTGCAGAAGGCCGTCGACGACGCCAACCGCCTGGTCTCCCGGGCCGAGTCGATCCGCGCCTTCCGCGTCCTGACCACCGAGTTCTCCGAGGCCTCGGGCCACCTCACCCCCTCCCTGAAGCTCCGGCGGCGGGCGGTCCTGCGGGACTTCGCGCGCGAGATCGAGGAGCTGTACGAGGACGGCGGGAGGTACGCGGAGTAGGCGCCGGCTCCCGTCAGGGCCACAGGAGTTCGCGGGTCCAGGCGTCGCCCTCGCGGCGGTAGCGGAGGCGGAGGTGGCGGCGGCGGGCGTCGCCCTGGAAGAACTCGACCTCGGTGGGGGCGAGGACGTACAGGGTCCAGGTGGGGGCGTCGGCGGCCGGGTCGGCCTCGGCGCGGGCCCAGGCGGCGGCGCTCGCCTCGGCGAGGGCCTCCGGGGAGTCCAGGGGCTCGCTCTGCCGGCCGGTGAGGGCGGCGGCGAGGGCGCCGGTGGTGCGGGCGTGGAGGTCGGCGTACGCCTCCTCGCGGCTCGCGGTGCCGACGGGGCCGCGGACCCGGACCTGGCGGCCCCGCACCGGCCAGTAGAAGCCGAGGGCGGCCTCGGGGCGGGCCGCGAGCTGGCGGCCCTTGGCGCTGGTGGCGTGCGAGGCGAAGTGCCAGCCGCGGGCGTCGGCGTCGTGCAGCATGACGGTGCGGACGTCGGGGCGGCCGTCCGCGCCGGCCGTGGCGAGCGAGGGCGTGTGCGGCTCGGTCTGCCCGGCGGCGACGGCGTCGAGGAACCAGGCGTGGAAGAGCGCGAGGGGCTCCTCGGGGGCCGTCGCCGGGTCGAAGGGGGGCAGCTCGGTGTCCCAGACGCGCAGCGAGCGCAGGGCGTGGTGGAAGTCGCTCATGGGGCGAGGGTAGGCGGCGGTGGCGCCGCCGGGAGGCGGGCGCGGTCCTCCCGGCGGGTCCCGCGCGGCCCCCCGCGGCGTCAGGTCCTGCCCAGGACCACCGTGCCCGAGGAGCAGAACCAGCCGCCGGTGCCGGAGGCCACGGCCAGTTCGGGGAGGGAGCCGTCGGGGCGGCGGACCTGGCGGCCGGGGGCCTCGCCGCGGAGCTGGCGGACGGCCTCGACGAGGAGGAAGAGGCCGCGCATGCCGGGGTGGCAGGCGGAGAGCCCGCCGCCGTCGGTGTTGACGGGGACCGCGGACCCGTCCGCGAGGTACGCGCCGCCCTCGCCCTTGGCGCAGAAGCCCAGGTCCTCCACGGTCACCAGGGTCATGTAGGTGAAGGCGTCGTAGATCTCGGCGACGTCGACGTCGGCGGGGGTGACCCCGGCGCGCTCGAAGGCGAGGCGTCCGCTGACGGCGGCGGGGGAGACGGTGAAGTCCGCCCACTCGGACATCGTGGTGTGGGAGGTGTGCTCGCCGGTGCCGAGGACCCAGACCGGGGCCTTGCGGGTGTCGGGGACGTACTCCTCCGCGACGAGCAGCACCGCGCAGCCGCCGTCGCTGCGGATGCAGCAGTGGAGCTTGGTGAAGGGGTCGGCGATCATCGGGCCGCCGAGGACCTCGTCGACGGTGACGGGGGTGCGGAACATGGCCTCGGGGTTGAGCGCCGCGTTCTCCCGCGCCCGGACGGCGACCCCGGCGAGCTGCTCCAGGGTGGTGCCGTACTCGTGCATGTGGCGGCGGGCGGCCATCGCGTACTTGGCGACGAGGGTGTGGCCGTACGGCACCTCGAACTGGAGCGGGCCGCGGGCGCCGAAGGAGAGGTTGGCGGTGCGGCGGCGGGCCTTGATGTCGGCGCGCGCGGTGGAGCCGTAGACGAGGAGCACGGCGTTGGCCCGGCCCGCCGCGATGGCGTCGGCGGCGTGGGCGGCCATGACCTCCCAGGTGGCGCCGCCGACGGAGGTGGAGTCGACCCAGGTGGGGCGCAGGCCCAGGTATTCGGCGACCTCGACGGGGGCCAGGGTGCCGAGTCCGGCGGAGGCCAGGCCGTCGACGAGGGAGCGGTCGAGGCCGCTGTCGGCGAGGGCGCGGCGGGCGGCCTGGGCGTGCAGGGCGTAGGGGGTGGCCGTGTCGACCCGGCCGCAGTCGGAGAGGGCGACGCCGGCGACGGCGACCCGGCGCCGGCCGGGCGGGGGCGGGGTGGTGCCGGAGGCGGTCATGGATCTGACGGTACATCAGATCGCTCCGATCGGGACCCGCGCTTCTCTGGGCAACCGGCCTTCCCCCGCCCTAACATGACGCACCGTCAGATACGGAGGGAGCCCCATGGACACCGCCGCCGAAGCGGACACCGCCGCGCTCACCGAGGAACAGCGGGAGATCCGCCGCACCCTGCGGGAACTGCTCGACCGCCGCCCCCGCACCACCCCCACCGCCCCCGAGGGGTACGACCCCGACCTGTGGGCCCGCATGTCCGGCGACCTCGGCCTCGCCGGACTCGCCCTCCCCGAGGAGTACGGGGGCACCGGACGCGGCACCCACGAACTCGCCCTCGCCTGCGAGGAGACCGGCCGCGCCCTCGCGCCCTCGCCGCTGCTCGCCACCAGCGTCCTCGCCGCCCCCCTCGTCGCCGCCCTCGGCACCCCCGCCCAGCGCGCCGAACTGCTGCCCCGCATCGCCGACGGCGGCCTGACCTGCGCGCTCGCCGCCCCCGGCGGCTCCCTCGCCCACGCCCTCGGCCTCACCGGCGACAACACCACCGGCGCCTGGTCCGGCGACGGCCGGGCCGGCGGCGTCCAGGCCCGCCCCGCCCCCGGCGGCGACGGCTGGCTCCTCTACGGCGAGGCGGAACGGGTCCTCGACGGACACAGCGCCGGACTCCTCCTCGTCGCCGCCCACACCGGCGGCTTCGCCCGCAGCCGCACCCTCCTCTACCTGGTGCGCGCCGACGACGCGGGCCCCGGCCTCGTCCGCACCCGCGAGACCGGCCTCGACCCCACCCGCGCCCAGGCCACCGTCCAGCTCCGCGACGTCCCGGCCGCCCTCCTCGGCGAGGACCCCGCCGACCCCGCCGCCGTCCTCACGGTCCTCGCCGCCGTCGGCCGCACCGCCGCCGTCCTCCTCGCCGCCGAGGCCACCGGCGCCGCCCGGGGCGCCCTGGAACGCACCCTCGGCCACGCCGCCCGCCGCGCGCCCGGCGCCACCGGAACCCCGGCCGCCCGGCACCGCCTCGCCGACGTCCACGTCCAGGTCGAGACCGCCCGCGCCCTGACGTACTGCGCCGCCCGCGAACCGGGACCCGGGCCCGAGAGCGGCCCCCTCGCCCTCGCCCAGGCCCTCGAAGCCCTCCGCGCCGCCGCCGGCGAAGCCGTGCCCCCGCAGGAGGCCGACCGCTACGGCCGCCGCGCCGCCGCCGACGAACTCCTCTTCGGCCCCGCCGGACGCCTCCGCGCCCGCGCGGCGCAGCGCACCGGACTCCCCGGAGAGGCGGCCGCCTGATGCGCGTCGGAGTGAAACTCGTCCAGAAGGTCTCCTCCACCCGGACCTTCGCCCGGATCGCCCCGCACGTCATCCCCGCCCTCGACAAGGCGGTGCACCGGCTCAGCGGCGGAAAGAAGCTGCTCAGCACCCAGATGCTGCCCGGGGTCGTGCTCACGGCCACCGGCGCGAGGAGCGGACGGCGGCGGACCACGCCGCTCGCCTGCATGCCGGAGCCCGAGCGGGGGACCTGGCTGCTCGTCGGCTCCAACTTCGGCCGTCCCGGACACCCCTCCTGGACGGCGAACCTGCTCGCCCATCCGGACGCGGAGATCAGCTGGAAGGGCGAGACCGTCGCCGTGCGGGCCGAACGGCTGACGGGGGAGGAGCGGGCGGCGGCCTGGAAGGCGGCCCTCGCCTTCTGGCCCCCGTACGCCTCCTACCAGGCGCGGGTGGACCGCGAGATCCGGCTCTTCCGGCTCACCCGCAGGTGAATCCGGGCCCCGGCGGGACGGCGGCGCCCCCCCGGGGGCGGGCCGGGCCCCGACACGACGGCGCCGACGGCGGTCCCGTCTCCCGGGGGAGGCGGTGACCGGCGCCGGCGCCGACGACAGGACGGGGGAAGGAACGGGCTCCGGGTTATCTGACCGGCTTCTTGCCGGTGATGCCCAGGTGCACCAACAGGGCCAGGTTCGGCTTGAGTTCGGCCTGCTTCACGCCCCAGGTGGTGAAGCCCTTCTGGTGGCCGGCGACCGAGGCCAGCATCGCCACGAGGGAGCCCGCCATCGCGGCGGCGCTGACCTCCTTGTCGACCTTGCCCTTGGCCTGGAGCTCCTTCACCGCGTCCGTCAGGGAGTTGGTGACCGAGTTCAGGATCTTCATGCGGATCTTGTAGAACCGCTTGTCGCCCTCGGCGGCGCCGAGGTCCACGACCCGCAGGATCGCGTCGTGGCGCCGCCAGAAGTCGAGGAAGCCGTCGACGAGGTCCTCGGAGGTCTGCCAGGCGGCCTTGCCGACCCAGGAACGGCCGGAGACCAGCTCGGTCAACCCGGCGCCCTCCTTGGCCATTTCCTCGGCGATCTCCAGGACGGCGCCCTCGACGTCCGGGAAGTACTGATAGAACGTCGCGGGTGAAGTGCCCGCCTTCCGGGCCACGTCGATGACCTTGACGTCCCGGTACGGCGAGGAGCTGAGCATCTCGGCGAGGCAGTCGAGCAGCTTCTGCCGCGTCGCCTGGCCGCGTCGTCCGGCCACACGGCCGTCGACGGTGCGTACTTGTCCTGTCATGCCGTCAGCTTACCGAGGGGGGATCGGCGCGCGATTCGGCCGACTGCAAATGGGGTGCGGACCGTTCCCCGAGGTCGGCGGGGGTGTCCCCGGCGGGTCGCGGGGGCCGGAACGCGCCACGGAGGGCGGGGCGGGGGCGAGGTCCCTTCCCGGGGGCCGGTTCTTGAACAGCCTGTGGACAACCCCGTGGACAAGTCGATCAAGGCCGGCCACCCCGGCTCCGTGCGGCCTCCCGGTCCCGTACGGCCCCCCGGTCCCGCACGGCCCCCCGGCCCCGCACGACCTCCCGACTCCGCACGGCCCCCCGGTCCCGTACCGCCACTCCCCCCGGCGCCCGCCCCTCCCGCCCCGAGCGCCCGCCCCGTACGGCGCACACCGGAGCGCGCCCCCGACCCCGCCGCCCTAGCGTGGAGGCATGGCCGGTTACACAGAGGGCACCCCCTGCTGGGTGGACGCGCAGCTCCCCGACCTGGAGGCGGGCAAGCGCTTCTACGGCGAGCTCTTCGGCTGGACCTTCGACGACGACCGCGACGAGGCCCTGCTCGGCGGGCGCCGGGTCGCCGGGCTCCTCCCCAAGCGGGACGGCCGCATGCCCACCACCTGGACCGTCTACCTCGCCACCGGCGACGCCGGCACCGTCGCCGCCCGGGTGAAGGCCGCCGGCGGGCGGATGGTCATGGAGCCGTACCCCGTCGGCCCCTTCGGCGTCCTCGCCCTCGCCGCCGACCCCGGCGGCGCCGTCCTCGGCCTGCGCCAGTCCGGCGACGACGACGGCTTCGAGGTCGTCAACGAGCCGGGCTCCTTCTGCTGGATGGAGGTCTACACCCGCAGCCCCGGCGCCGTGGACACCTTCTACGCCTCCGTCTTCGGCTGGCTCGGCCGCCAGGCCGACCCGGCGGAGGAGGGCCGCGAACCCGGCTTCGACTACCGCGTCTGGTCCCCGCCCGGCTCCCGCGCGGGCGACGACACCGCCTTCGGCGGCCGGGCCGTCATCACCGACGCCTTCCCCGCCGAGATGCCGGACCACGTCCTCGTCTACTTCGCCGTCCGCGACTGCGACGAGGCGTGCGCCACCACCGTCCGGCTCGGCGGCCGGGTCGCCGAACCCCCCGCCGACACCCCCTACGGCCGGATCGCCGTCCTCCACGACAACCAGGGCGCCCGCTTCGCCGTCCTCGCCGAACCGGCCGCCGGGGCCCCCGCGGGGCCCGCCCGCGCCACCACCCCCGCCGGGGAGGACACCGCGGGGGAGCCGCCCGCCGAGCCCCTCCTCTCCGAGCCGGGCTCCGGCGCCCTCTCCACCGACACCGTCCCCCTCACCCGCCCGGCGTCCGGCGCCTCCGAACTCTCCGGGCCGTCGTCCGGGCCGCCGTCCGAGCCGCGGTCCGGGCCGCCCTCCGGCCGCTCGAAGCCGTCCTCCGATCCGTACGCGAAGCCGTCCTCCGGCCTCTCGGAGCCGCCGTCCGGGGCGTGAGGCCGCTCCTCCGCGTGACCCGTGACACCCCGATCCGCCCCCGGGTTCGCAACCGGGGCTCCGGACAGGAAGAATCAGGGGTCCGGGCCGTACCGTCATGGCCCGTACGGGGAGGTGGCAGGCAAGTGGAACAGCTGACGCAGCACGACCCGAGACGCATCGGGCCCTTCGAGGTGCTGGGCCGGCTCGGCGCGGGCGGCATGGGTCTGGTCTATCTCGCGCGCTCGGCGTCCGGCCGGCGCGTGGCGATCAAGACCGTGCGCACGGAGCTCGCGGAGGACCAGCTGTTCCGGGTCCGCTTCACCCGGGAGGTCGAGGCCGCCCGGGCGGTGTCCGGGTTCTACACCGCGGCCGTCGTCGACGCCGACCCGCGCGCCGCCGTGCCGTGGCTCGCCACCGCGTACGTGCCCGCGCCCTCGCTGGAAGAGATAGTGAACGAGTGCGGGCCGCTCCCGGCCCAGGCCGTCCGCTGGCTCGCCGCCGGAGTCGCCGAGGCCCTCCAGTCCATCCACGGCGCCGGGCTCGTCCACCGCGACCTCAAGCCGTCCAACGTCCTCGTCGTCGAGGACGGCCCCCGGGTGATCGACTTCGGCATCGCGTCCGGCGTCTCCAACACACGGCTGACGATGACCAACGTCGCCGTGGGCACCCCCGCCTACATGTCGCCCGAGCAGGCCCGCGACTCCCGCAGCGTCACCGGCGCCAGCGACGTCTTCTCGCTGGGCTCCATGCTGGTCTTCGCCGCCACCGGCCACGCGCCCTTCCACGGCGCCAACCCGGTCGAGACCGTCTTCATGCTGCTGCGCGAGGGCCCCGACCTGGAGGGCCTGCCCGAGGAGCTGCGGCCCCTCATCGAGGCGTGCATGAAGATGGACGTGGCGCAGCGGCCCACCCCGGCCGACCTCCAGGCCATGCTCGCCCCGCACCTCTTCGGCCCGGGCAGCGACGACAGCGGCACCGCCTCCGCGTGGCTGCCCGAGAGCGCCGTCGCCATGATCGAGACCCGCCGCGGCGGCCGGCCGGTCCCGCAGCCGCCGGTCTCCCCGCCGCCGATGCCGCCGCGCCCGCCCGTCCCGTACGACGGCCGCGATCCGCGCGACCCGGAGCCCGCCCACGCGGGCGGCCGGCACGCGGGCCCGGCGGAGGGCTCCGGCGGGCCGGTGCGGCTCGGCGGAGCCACCGTGCCGATCGGCCCCGGGCCCCGGGTCGCCGACACCCGGGCGGCGCTCGCCGTGGGCCACGCCGCCGACCCGCACGCCACCGGCTGGGTCCGCCCGCCCGGCGGCGAGGTCACCCCGGCGCCCGCCCCCGCGCCCGTGCCGCAGCCGGCCGCGCAGCCGGAGCCCGGCCCGTGGCGGCCGTGGCGCTTCCGCATGTCGAACGACGTGTGGGGCACGCCGGTCGTCGACGGCGACCTGCTCTACGTCACCTCCTTCGAGGTGCACGCGCTGGACACCGGCTCCGGCCGGCGCCAGTTCAAGACCCGGGACGTGGCCTGGTCGATGGCGGTGGCCCAGGGCCGCATCCACGCCTCCGACGGCCCCACCCTGTACGCGCTGGACGCCACCGACGGCGGCGAGCGCTGGCGGCACCGCACGGACGCCTGGGTGTACTCCCTCCGGGTGGACCGGGGCACCGTCGTCACCGGCACCCGGGGCGGCGGCGTGCAGGGCTGGGAGGCGTCCAACGGCGCCAAGCTGTGGGAGGTCACCGGCTGCCAGACCGACTTCGAGACCCCGGAGGCGGGCCCGGCGATCCACGGCGACACCGTGTACGTGTGGCAGGACGCCCGGCTGAAGGCCCTGGACGCCCGCACGGGCGTCGAGCGCTGGTCGTACCCGATCGGCGACGCGGCCTCCTGCGGGCACGTGCCGGTCCGGGTCGCCCCCGCCGAGGACGGCTGCGTGTACGTCTCGGCCGGCACCCGCGTCCTGTCGATCGACATCGCCGCCGGGCACGTCCGCTGGCACTTCGAGGCGCCCGCCGTCTTCCTCTCCCCGCCCGCCTTCGCGCCCGGCCCGGCCGTCACCGGCGGCGGCGTCTACCTCGCCGACCACCTCGGCACGGTCTACGCCCTCGACGCCACCACCGGCCAGGACCGCTGGCGGATCGCGACCGAGCAGCGCCAGTCGGCCGAGCCGGTGCTCGTCGCGGACGGCAACGTCCACGTCGGCAGCGGCAGCGCGCTCTACACCCTGGACGCGGTCACCGGCACCCCGAGGTGGCGGTTCGCGGCCGGCGCCGAGCTGGTCGGCACCCCCGTCGTCGCCGACGGCCGGGTCCACTTCGGCTCCGCCGACCACGTCCTCTACACCCTGGACGCGACCGGCGGGCAGCTCCGCTGGAAGCTCGCCACCGGCGGCGAGATCACCGGCTCGCCGGTGGCGAAGGGCGGGGTCGTGTACGCGTGCAGCAAGGACCGCTGCGTGTACGCGCTGGACGCCGCGAAGGGCACCGCGACCGGCCGGGGCGCGGCCCGCTAGACGCCGGGGCGCCCGTCCCGGTCGTGGCCGTCGCCGGGCGGTTCGGCCGGGACGTCGAAGCGGCCGGGGGCGGCGTAGGGCATGGAGCGGGTCTCGGCGTCGTACGGGGCCGCGGGCGGCGGTCCGTCGAGCGTCGGACGCGTGGGCGGCGGTCCGGGCGGCAGGCGGTGGGAGGCGGCCCGGCGGCCCGACATGACGAGGGCGCCGAGCAGGAGCAGCACCCCGCCGCCGAAGGCGTTCGCGACGCCGTCGCCGAGCCCGCGGCCGTCCCCGGAGACCACCAGGCTGCCCTCGGCCTGCCCGACCCGGACCATCCACAGGACGGTGAAGCCGAGGACGACCACCCCGGCGGCGGCGACGAGCAGCCGGGAGCGCAGCACCACGCCGAGCAGGGCGACGAGGGCGGCGAAGGCGAAGGGCAGCAGGATCGAGCGGAGCACCCCGGCGTCCTCGCCGGTGATGCCGGTGAAGAGGTCCCCGATCGCGTAGTCGCTGCCGTGACGGCCGTCGTACCAGGCACGGAAGGGGCTCCAGACGGCGGCCGTCGCTCCGGCGAGGGCCAGGACCGAGCCGACGACGTTGCGGATCATCGGTGGGCCTCCTCGGGGGGCTCTCGCGGTCCGGCTCTCTCGCTCTCGACGCTACGCCCGCCGGGCGGGACCCGCCATGCGGGCCGGGGGCCCCGCTAGGGTGTGGCGCGCACATGACGGACGGACGGGACGGGGAGACGACGATGGTGCGGACCCGGGTGAAGATGGCCGCCGTGCTGACGGTCGTGGTGCTGGCGCTGACCGGCTTCCAGACCAGCAGCAGCGGCGGCGGCAAGGGCGGAAGCGGCAAGAGCAAGAGCAAGAGCAAGAGCAGCGGCGGCGGGGGCGGCTGCTCCAGCGACAAGAAGGACAACGACGACTACGAGGGCTCGGGCTCCGGCGGTTCCGGCTCGGACTCCGGTTCCGGCAGCGGCTACACCGCCGACCCCGCGCCCTCCGTCTCGGCCACCACCACCGCCGGCGCCAGGGTGACCGTCGTCGACTGCGTGAAGCCCGCCCAGAAGAAGCGCAAGGGGAAGCCCGCCCGCAGGGCCGACACCACGGCGACGCTGCGGATCGCCGACGAGGGACGGTACGGCTCCAGCGGCACCTACCGGGTGACGCTGGAGTTCCGGGACGGCACCGGGTCCCCGGTCGACACGGCGGTGACGACGGTGAGCCCGGGGGCCGGGGGACGGCTGGACTTCGAGCTGGGGATGACGAAGCCCCGGGCCGTCGACAAGGTCAGGAAGTGCGTGGTCCGGGACGTGACCGAGGTCCCCGCCCCCACCGGCACCCCGTCCGCCGCTACCGCGTCCGGTACCCCGTCCGCCGGCTCGTGAACAGCTCCGCCTGCCGGTCCGCCGGCAGGTTGCCGAGCGTCACCAGGTGCGGGGCCTGGGCGAGGGCCTGGGACCTGACGGCCTCTTTGGCGGACCACAGGGCCCGCACCGTGCCCTGCACGGCCCCGGTGGGGTAGGAGGCGAGGACGGCCGCCGCCTCCCGCGCGGCGGCCAGCGCCCCGCCGGCCTCCGTCACCTCGCTGACCAGCCCCGTCTCGTACGCCCGGCGCGCGGACACCCGCTCGGCGGAGCCCATGAGCGCCATCCGGGCGACCTCGCCGAAGGGCATCCGCTGCGCCATGTGGACGGTCTCGAAGGCGCTGACCATGCCGTAGGTGGTGTGCGGGTCGAAGAAGGCCGCGGTCTCGCCGGCGATGAGGAACTCGGCCTCGCCGAGCAGGTAGAAGGCGCCGCCGCAGGCCATCCCCTCCACCGCGGCGATCACCGGTTTCCACAGGTCGTTGGCCTTGGGGCCGATCGCGACCAGCGGGTCGTCGATGGTGTACGGGGAGGAGGGCTGCGGCACCCGTCCGGCGTCGTCGCGGTCGATGCCGGTGCAGAAGGCCCGCCCGCCGGCGCCGGTGACGACGATCGCCCGGATCCCGTCCTCGTACCGGAACCCCCGCCAGACCGCGCCGAGTTCGCGGGCCATGGCGAGGGTGAGCGCGTTGTGCCGCTCGGGCCGGTCGAGGGTGACGACGGCGACGCCGGTCTCCTCGTCCCGTTCCAGCGAGATCGTCATCCGCGCTCCAGGAGCCAGCGGGGCACGGCGATGCCGTCGATCTCGGTGAAGGCGACGCGGACGGGGGCGCCGATGCGGAGCCGGGCCGGGTCGACGGAGTCGAGGCGGGCGTCGGGGGCGGCGACGACGTTTCCGGCGAGGCGGATGCGGGGGGCGTCGGCGAGTTCGACGAGGACCGCGTTGTAGGGGGCCTGTTCGGCGTAGTCGGGGAGCAGCGGCGGGTGCGGGAGCACGTACGACCAGATGCGGCCGCGCCCGGACATGAGCCGCCACTCGGTGGCGAAGGACTGGCAGTGGGGGCAGCAGGGGCGGGGCGGGAAGCGGAGCTCGCCGCAGTCCGCGCAGCCTTGCACGCGCAGTTCGCCGCGGGCGGTGAACTCCCAGAAGGGGGCGCCGTCTTCGTCGATGACGGGGTTCAGCATCGGGTCAGCTCCTGAGGAGTAGGGCCGAGGTGGGGACGCCCTCGCCGGCGGTGACGAGGCAGGTGGCGGCGTCCGGCACCTGGGCGGTGGAGGTGCCGCGGAGCTGCTTCACGCCCTCGTTGATGAGGTTGAAGCCGTGGACGTATGCCTCGGAGAGCCCGCCGCCGCCGGTGTTGAGGGGGAGCCGGCCGCCGAGTTCGAGGGCGCCGCCCTCGGTGAAGGAGGCGCCCTCGCCGCGCTTGCAGAAGCCGTAGCCCTCCAGGGAGAGCGGCACGAGCGGGGTGAAGGCGTCGTAGATCTGGGCGACGTCCACGTCGTCCGGGCCGAAGTCGGCGGTCCGCCACAGGTGGCGGGCGGCGGTCCAGGCGGGGCCGGAGAGCGGGTCGTCGTTCCAGTAGTTGACCATGCCGTGGTGCTGGGCGGGCAGGCCCTGGGCGGCGGAGTGGACGTAGACGGGCCGCTGCCGGCAGTCGCGGGCCCGTTCGGCGGAGACGACGACGCAGGCGAGGGCGCCGTCGGTCTCCAGGCAGTTGTCGAAGAGGCAGAGGGGCTCGCTGATCCAGCGGGAGGTCATGTACATCTCGCGGGTCAGCGGGCGCTCGTACATGATCGCGTCCGGGTTCTGGTTGGCGCGGTTGCGGCAGGCGAGGGCGACGTTGAAGAGGTGGTCGCGGGTGGCGCCGTACTCGTGCATGTAGCGGCGGGCGAGCATGCCGATCTCGTCGGCGGGGCGGAGCAGCCCGTAGGGGCGGGTCCACTGGCCGGGGGTGGGGAGCTGGACGGCGGTGTTCTTCCAGGGGCGGGGGCCGGAGCCGCGCTTGCGGGACCGCCAGGCGACGCCGACGCTCGCCTGGCCGGTGGCGACGGCGGCGGCGAGGTGGCCGACGGTGGCGCAGGAACCGCCGCCGCCGTAGCCGACCTTGGAGAAGAAGGTGACGTCGCCGGCGCCGATGGCCTTGGCGACCTCGACCTCGTCGGTCTCCTCCATGGTGTACGAGGCGAAGGCGTCGACCTCGGACGGGGCGATGCCGGCGTCGTCGAGGGCGGCGAGGATCGCCCGGCAGGCGAGGGCCTTCTCGGTCTCCGGGAGCTGTTTCGCGAAGGCGGTCTGTCCTATGCCGACGATGGCGGTGGCGTCCTTGAGCACCGGACCTCCTCATGGGGCAGCACTGCTGACAGCGCGTCAGGCTACAACTAATCTGACGGATAGTCAGCTACACCGAGGCTGGGGGTTCGACATGCGTGGTGACCTGGAGTGGGGCACGATCCCGGGACTCGTCCGGGCGGCGGGGGAGCGGTGGGGCGGACGGGAGGCGGTCGCCGAAGGGCGCGTCCGCGTCTCGTACGCCGAACTCGCCGCCCGCGTCGAGCGGTCCGCCGCCGCCTGCCTGGCCGCCGGGACACGGCCCGGGGACCGGGTCGCGGTCTGGGCGCCCAACAGCCTCGACTGGATCGTCGCCGCCCTCGGCGCCGTCACCGCCGGCGCCGTCCTCGTCCCGCTCAACACCCGCTTCAAGGGCACCGAGGCCGCCGACGTCCTGGCCCGCTCCCGCGCCCGGCTCCTCTTCGTCACCGGCACCTTCCTCGGCACCTCGTACGTGGCCTCCCTGCGCCGCGCCGGGGTGCCCCTGCCGCACCTGGAACGGGTCGTCGTCCTCGGCGACACCGCCCCCGAGGAGACCGGCTGGACCACCTGGAAGGCGTTCCTCGCCGAGGGCGACCGGATCCCGGCGGAGCGCGTACGGGCCCGCGCCGACGCGATCGACCCCGACGCCCCCTCCGACGTCATCTACACCTCCGGCACCACCGGCCGCCCCAAGGGCGCCGTCATCACCCACGCCCAGACCCTGCGCTGCTACGAGGACTGGGCGGCCCTCGCCGGACTCGCGGAGGGGGACCGCTACCTGGTGGTGAACCCCTTCTTCCACACCTTCGGATACAAGGCGGGCGTCCTCGCCTGTCTGATGCGCGGGGCGGTGATCGTGCCGCAGCCCGTCTTCACCGCCGACACCGTCCTCGCCAACGTCGCCGCCGAGCGGATCAGCGTGCTGCCCGGCCCGCCCACCCTCCACCAGGCGCTCCTCGACCACCCGGCCCGCGCCGCCCACGATCTGTCCTCCCTCCGGCTGGTCGTCACCGGCGCCGCCGTCGTCCCGCTGCTCCTCGTCGAGCGCCTCCGCTCCGAGCTGGGCATCGGCACCGTCCTCACCGCCTACGGCCTCTCCGAGGCGAGCGGCCTCGTCACCATGTGCCGCCGCGACGACCCCGACGCGACGATCGCCACCACCTCCGGCCGCGCCGTCCCCGGCACCGAGGTCCGGCTCTCGGACACCGGCGAGGTCCTGGTCCGGGGCCACAACGTGATGCGCGGCTACTTCGAGGACGAGGCGGCCACGGCCGAGGCGATCGACCCGGACGGCTGGCTGCGCACCGGCGACATCGGCGTCCTCGACGGGGCGGGCAACCTCCGGATCACCGACCGCCTCAAGGACATGTTCATCGTCGGCGGCTTCAACGCCTACCCCGCCGAGATCGAGCAACTCCTGGGCCTGCACCCGGACATCGCCGACGTCGCCGTCATCGGCGTCCCCGACGCCCGGCTCGGCGAGGTCGGCAAGGCGTTCGCGGTGCGGCGGCCGGGTGCGCGGGTCACCGCCGACGACCTGATCGCCTGGTCCCGGCGGGAGATGGCGAACTACAAGGTGCCCCGGCAGGTCGAGTTCGTCACCGAACTCCCGCGCAACGCGAGCGGGAAGGTGGTCAAGGGGGAGCTGCGGAAGCGGGGTTGACCCCGTGGGGGCGAGGCGGCCCCCTACCGAATTTCCGGAGTACTGGAATCCGTTTATGGAAAGAAGGGCGGGGCCGCAACCACCTGACGACGTGTCCACGTCATAAAGACGCCACGTGCCCCCTCTCCCTCCGAGGAGCAGCAGTGTCCACGCAGGAGATCCCCCTCACCCTCACCCCGCAGCAGGCCGCCACCGGCGTCGTCATCCCGGTGACCCTCCCGGGGAACCTCCCCGGCGGCGGCCGCACCGAGATCCACGTCCCGCCCTGCCGGAACGGCGACGTCGTCCCCGTCCCCTTCGCGGGCACCACCGTCCTCCTCCGCATCACCGTCGCCGGCGGCCAGGCCCCCCGGCAGCGGAAGTCCGGCGTCGCCGGCTGCCTCGTGCCGCTCCTCGTCATCGGTGCGATCGTCGGCGGCTCGTACCTCCTGGGCGACGACGACGACGAGGAACCCACCGTCTCCCGGCCGACGATCCCCACCTTCTCCGTCTCGCCCTTCCCCAGCCTCGACCTCGGCCTCCCGACCGACCCCGCCGCCACCCCCACCGAAGAGGAGCCCGACCCCTACGAGAAGGGCACCTGCCTCAACGGCACCCTCCCCGACTCGGAGACCGCCCAGTCCGTCAGCGGCGTCGACGAGGTCCCCTGCTCGGCCTCGGACGCCCACTACAAGGTCATCCAGACCTTCCCCTTCACCTCCGACATGAACAAGTGCAACGCCAACCCCAGGACCCAGTACGCCTTCTCGCACCGCTACACCATGAACGGCACCACCATCAGCGAGTACGTCTACTGCCTCGTCGGCCTCGGCTCCTACGCCCGCGGCTGACCCTTCTCGCGGTGCAGCAGGACGATCCCGTCGCCGTCCCGCACCACCCGCCAGGCCGGATCCCCGGCCACCGCGCGCAGCACCCCGTCCGTCGCCCCCGCCGGGAAGCCGTCCGCCCGGTCCAGGACCAGCCATTCCACGGCCGGCGCCCGGTCGAGGAGGGCCGGGGTCGCGAGCCGCACCGTCGTGCGGTCCGTCAGGTGCGGGGCGAGCGCGTTGCTCGCCGCCACCCGCGCCCCGTCCGGCACCCGCCCCACCGCCGCCCGCGCCGCCGCCTCCCTCGGCCCCTCCCGCCAGAAGCCCGGGGTGGCGAGCTGCGCCGTCGGCTGGAGGGGCAGCAGCAGGAGCACGGCCCCGAGCGCCGCGAGCAGGGGCCCCCGGCCGTCGCCGCGCGGCCACGGCACCGGCGGCCGCGCCCCGCGCCGCACCGCGTCCACCAGCGCCGCGAACGCCACCGGCACGAGCACCGCCGAGTAGTGCAGCCCCGGCTCCCAGTGCGACGGCACCGACGAGGTGAACCGCCAGGCCAGCGTGGGCAGCAGCAGCCACGCCAGCGGACTGCGCACCACCAGGCCCCCGGTGACCGCGAGCAGCGCCAGGACGGTCAGCGCCTTCACGGGCCAGCCGTCGAGGAACCCGTACGCGCCCCCGATCCGTTCCGCGTACAGGTACCGCCCGTCCGGCGCGAAGCCCGGGACCACCACCTTCAGGACGAGCAGCGCGGCGAGGACGGACCCGCAGGCCAGGAACCATCCGGTGCGCCGCTCCCGCCGGTCGCGCGCCCGGTGGACGATCAGCAGCCCGAGGACCGCCGCCGTCGCCCCCAGGTCCTCCTTCACGAGCAGCAGCCCGGCCGCCCACCAGGCCGCCGCCCGCGACCGCCCGTCCAGGTACGCCCGGCAGGCCAGCGCCAGCAGCGGCAGCGCGAACGCCACCTCGTGGAAGTCGAAGCCGATCAGCGTCTGCACGCCCCACGCCAGCCCGCAGGCCGCCGCGACCACCGGACCGGCGAACTCCCCGTGGGGCAGGTGCCGTCCGGCCGTCCGCCCCGTCACGTACACCGTCGCCGCGACGAGGGCCGCCTGCGCCACGAGCAGCACCTCCACGTGCGGCACCAGCCGGTACACCGGGCCGAGCAGCGCGAGCACCGGATGGAAGTGGTCCCCCAGCAGCGGCAGCGCCTCCCCCTCGAAACCGGCCGGCGCGGTCGCCGTCCGGATCTCCGACGCGGGCAGCCGCCCCTCCGCCCACGACCGCACCGCCTGCCCGAAGATCCCCAGGTCGTAGCCGGTCGTCCGGAACCGGGCGTGGTTGCGCAGCGCGAAGGCCGCGTGCAGGACGAAGAGGACGAGGGCGACGCACGCGGGCCCGGCCCTGCCGACCGGGGCGGCGACGCGCCGGGGCTTCTCGACGGCGGTGATCATGAGCATGGGGGCAGCCTCGGCGACACCCCCTGAAGGGCCCCTGAAGCCCCCTGAGGATTTCCTCAGGGGACCCCGTCCGGCGACCGGCGATACTCGGACCCATGCGCATCCTGGTGATCGAGGACGAGGAACGGATGGCCGCCTCGCTGCGGCGCGGCCTCACCGCCGTCGGCTACACCGTCGACACCGCCCACGACGGCGTCACCGGCCTCCACCTCGCCCGCGAACACCGCTACGCCGCCGTCCTCCTGGACCTCATGCTGCCCGGCCTCAGCGGCTACCAGGTCTGCGCCCGGCTGCGCGCCGAGGGCAACGACGTGCCGGTGCTGATGCTCACCGCGAAGAACGGCGAGTACGACGAGGCCGAGGGCCTCGACACCGGCGCCGACGACTACCTCGCGAAACCCTTCTCGTACGTCGTCCTGGAAGCCCGGCTGCGCGCCCTCGTCCGGCGCGGCGGCGCCCGCGTCCCCACCCTCCTCGAAGCCGGCGACCTGTGGCTCGACCCGGCCCGCCGCACCTGCGGCCGGGGCGCCGAACAGATCGCCCTCACCCCGAAGGAGTTCGCCGTCCTCCACTGCCTGCTGGGCCGGCTCGACGAGGTGGTGCCCGTCCTGGACGTCCTCGACGAGGTCTGGTCGGCGGACTTCACCGGCGACCCCAACATCGTGCACGTCTACATCAGCGCCGTGCGGAAGAAGATCGACGCCCCCTTCGGCCGCGAGACCATCGAGACGGTGAGGGGCGCGGGCTACCGGGTGAGCGGCCGTGCGTGACTCCTCCGCCCCTCCCGCGCGCCCGGTCTGGGCGACCCGCCCGGTGTGGGCCTCCGGCCTGGCGGCGGCCCTGGTCGTCGGCACCGCCGTGGCCTGGCTCCAGTACGCCGACCGCGCCGCCGGACCGCGCTCCCCCTGGCCCGCCGTCCACATCAACCACGACCGCGTCGGCCCGCAGATCGAGCAGATCACCACCTGGGGCACCTGGGCCGGAGCGCTGTACGTCGCCTCCGTCTGCCTCCTCGCGGGGAAGGGCGGCCCGTGGTGGGTACGGCTCCGGGGCGCGGCGGTCGCCGGAGCGGTGACGGCCTGCCTGTACGCCACCTACGGCAGCTGGCTCGTCCGCGAGAACGAACAGCACAAGGTCGACGTCGCGGAGAAGGCGTTCCGCTGGGCCCTCGTCTGCATCGGCCCCTCCGCCGGCCTCCTCACGGCGGCGGCCGTCGCCGCAGCGGTGGGCCGGGGCGGCGCCCGGATCTCCTTCCGGGGCCGGGTGGCGCTGACGGCCGCAGCGGCGACCGGAGCGCTGTTCCTCGGGGGCGTCCACACCTTCCAGACCCTGAACGACGCCTACGACTCGCTCGACAAGGTCTACTGGATCGCCCTCACCACCGGCGTGCCGCTCACGGCCCTGCTCACCGGCTTCCTCGTGCACGTCATGGTCGCGCGGGCGCTGCGGCCGGTCGACGCGATCCGGCGCGAACTCGCCGACATCACCGGGCAGTCACTGGACCGCCGCGTCCCGGTCCCGCCCACGGAGGACGTCATCGCGGACCTCGCCCGCACCACGAACGCCACCCTCGACCGGGTCGAGGCCGCGGCCACCCGGCAACGCGAGTTCACCGCCGACGCGGCCCACGAACTCCGCAGCCCGCTCGCCTCGCTGCGGGCCCAGCTCGAATCGGCGCTGCGACACCCGGAGTCGGTGGACGACTGGCGGCAGGTCGTCACGGAGGCGGCCACCGACGTCGTCCGCCTCCAGCACCTCGCCGACGACCTCCTGCTCCTCGCCGGCCACGGCGCGGCCCCGCCCGTCCGCATCCCCGTCGACCTGTCGGCCCTCGCGGAGGACCTGGTGCGCGAACACCAGCACCTCCCGGAGTCCGCCGCGCTCCGTCTCCGCTGCGAGGCACCCGCCCCCGCGGTCCTCCCCGGCAACCCGGCCCACCTGGACCGGCTCCTCCGCAACCTCCTGGCGAACGCCTGCCGCCACGCGCGGACGGAGGTCACGGTGACGGTGACCCGCTCCGGCCCCGAGCTGCTCCTGTCCGTCCACGACGACGGCCCCGGCATCCCGCCCGCCGACCGCACCCGCGTCTTCGACCGCTTCACCCGCCTCGACGAGGCCCGCACCCGCACCACCGGCGGCGCCGGACTGGGCCTCCCCATCGCCAGGGACCTCACCACCTCCCATGCCGGCACCCTCTCCATCGAGGACGCGGAAACCGGCGGAGCCCTGTTGGTGGCGCGGTTCCCGGCCGGGGGGTGAGGGCTGGGTCAGCGGCCGGCGCGGAGGTCGTCGTGGGAGGTGTCGGCGGTGGTGATGTGCACGTTGGCCGAGGCGGGTGCGGCCGCGCCGAAGGCGAGGGCGACGGCGACGAACGTCAGGGCGAGCAGGCGTGTCGTGCTGCGCATGGGGACTCCTCATGAAGCGGGGACAATCGGGCAGATCGATCCTCGCGGCGGCGTTCGGACGACCGCGAAGCGGAACGGACTACTTCGTCAGGTGGTCCGCGCACGCGGGAAGGGGCCGGGCAGATGCCCGGCCCCTTCCTGTCGGTGGCCCGATCGCGTTGCGCACGGTCCTCGCCGGACGGATCCCCCCTGGTTCCGCCGGGCGTTCCCCCGGACCGTGTGCTCCCCCGTCGACCGGGCCCCGGTGGATGGCACCGGCGGCTCCCCCGATGGCGCCGCCGGTGCCGTCAACCCCGTGGGGAGTGGTCTACTTGGCCGGCTCGGTGGTGACGTGCACGTTGCCGAGCGGCTCGGCCGTCACGGCGTCGCCGAGGGGCTCGGTGGTGACGTGCACGTTCTTCACACCGATCTTCTCGGCTATCGCCTCGGCCGCGTCCTCACCGCCGGTGACGTGCACGTTCTTCACCTCGATGTCGACGGGCTCGCCCGTGACGTGGACGTTGGCCGGCTTGATGATCTGGTCGTCGCTCATTGCTGTCTCCTGTCGTTCGAGATCAGGTAGGTCCGAGGTCCGTCCGGCCGTTCCCCCATGGACAGCCGGACGGACCTTTGCTCAGGGGCCGCTCACCCTATTGCCTGCTGGTGACAGCCTCTTCGCTGACCCGCCTGCCCCCCGACGCGACGGATCGATGAAGGAAGCATCGCGCGGGGCGATAAACGAACGATGAACGCCGTGGTCCCGCTGGTCAGGCCGCGGCGGCGGGGTGCAGGAGGGCGCGGACCTCGGCCGCCTCGGGGGAGCCGAGGCGCGTGTAGATGTCGAGGGCCTCCGCCCAGCAGACCTGGGCGCGGTCCCGCTGGCCCAGGCCGCTGAGCGCGCGGCCCAGGACGGTGAGCACGTTGCCGCGCCGCCACTCCCCGCCGATGTCGCGCAGGACCGTCAGCGCCATCTCGGCGTTGGAAGCCGCCTGGGCGTTCTTGCGCCCGGCGAGGTCCACCTCGGCCAGCCGGAAGAGGGCCATGCCCTGCCACAGGCGCTGCCGGCTGCTGGTGAAGACGGCCAGCGCGTCCCGGAGTCTGCTCGACGCCTCGGAGAGCTGCCCGCTGCGGGTGAGGGCGACTCCCAGGGCGTACCACCCGTTCGCCCCCTTGAGGGCGTGGCCGAGCGCGTCGTACATCTCCGCTCCCTGGAGCGCCAGTCGTACGGCGCTCTCGGTGCGCCCCGTCAGCAGATGGATCCGGGAGAGGTTGCAGAGGGCGCTCGCCTCGCCCGCGGAGTCCTTCGCGGACCGGAACTCCGTGATGGCCTGCTGGAGATGGGTCTCGCCCTCGGAGTAGTGGTTGCGGTAGATGGCGGTCACCCCGAGCAGGTTGGCCGACCAGCACAGGGACATCGGGTCCGCGTTGGCGGTGGCGAGGCGGCGGGCCTCACCGGCCTCGGTGTCGGCCTGGTCGAAGCGGCCGGACAGCTGGTGGACGTACGCCAGCGTGATCGCCGCGCGGCCCTCCGCCCGTACGTCCCCCGTCTTCGACGCCGCGCCCCGCAGGACCGTCGCCACCGCCTCGTACTCCTTGGAGTTGGCGCCTGACTCGGCGAGGTCCAGGGAGGCCCAGAGGAGGTCGACGGCGCGGCGGAGGGTGGCGGGGGCGGCGGCGGACTGGCGGACGCAGGCGAGGAGGCAGTGGGACTCGGCGTAGAGCCAGTCCTGGGCCTGGTGGCGGTCGGTGAAGGTCAGGCCCTGGTGGGTGGTGGGTTCCAGGTGGTCGACGAGGCGGTCGCCGGGGCGTTCGACGGCGTAGACCCCGGCGGCCGTCGAGAGGTAGAAGTCGAGGAGGCGGGAGAGGGCCGCCTCCTTCTCCGACGGGGGGTGCTCGTCGCGGTCTGCGCAGGCGCGGGCGTAGAGCCGGACCAGGTCGTGGTAGCGGTAGCGGCCGGGGGCGGCCGACTCCAGGAGGGACGTGTCGACCAGGGCCTCCAGGAGGTCCTCGGTGTCCCAGAGGGGGAGGTCCAGGACGGCGGCCGCCGCCGCGAGGGAGATGTCGGGGCCGTCGGCGAGGCCGAGGAGGCGGAAGGCGCGGGCCTGGTGGGGTTCGAGCTGGCCGTAGCCGAGCTCGAAGGTCGCCTTGACGGCGAGGTCGCCGGCCTGGAGCTCGTCGAGGCGGCGGCGCTCGTCGGCGAGCTTCGCGGCGAGGACCGAGACCGTCCAGGTGCGGCGGGCCGCGAGCCGCGACGCGGCGATGCGGATCGCGAGGGGGAGGAAGCCGCAGGCGGCGACGACGTCGAGGGCCGCCTCGCGCTCCGCCTGGACCCGCTCCTCGCCGACGATCCGGGTGAAGAGCTGGAGCGCCTCCTCGGGGGACATCACGTCGAGGTCGACGAGGTGCGCGCCCGCGAGGTCGACCATGCGGATGCGGCTGGTGACGAGGGCCGCGCAGCCGGCCGTGCCGGGCAGCAGGGGGCGGATCTGGGCGGCGTCCCGGGCGTTGTCGAGGAGGACCAGGACGCGGCGGCCGTCGAGCGTGGAGCGGTAGAGGGCGGCCCGGTCCTCCAGGGAGTCGGGAATGGCCGAATCCGGTGTGCCGAGGGCGCGGAGGAAGGAGCCGAGGACGGTCTCGGGCGCGGCGGCGCGGGCGCCCGCGCCCTGGAGGTCGACGTACAGCTGCCCGTCCGGGAAGTGCGGGCGTGCCTCGTGGGCGACGTGCACGGCGAGCGTGGTCTTGCCGACGCCGCCGATGCCGGCGAGCGCCGAGACGGCCATGACCGAGCCCTCGGCGGTCGCGAGCTGCGCGCCCAGCTCCCGTACGAAGGCGGCCCGGCCCGTGAAGTCGGGGACCGTTGCGGGTAGTTGAGCCGGCCGGGAGACGGGGGACGCGGCCGGGGCCTGTTCCTCGACGGGACGGGCGAGTTCGGCGTCGCCCTGGAGGATGCGCTGCTGGAGCCGGGAGAGTTCGGGGGTGGGGTCGACGCCGAGCTCGTCGGCGAGGAGCCGGCGGGTGTCGGCGTACACGGCGAGGGCCTCGGCCTGCCGTCCGCCCCGGTAGAGCGCGAGCATCAGCAGTTCGCGCAGCCGCTCGCGCAGCGGGTGCGCGGCGGTGAGCGCGGTCAGTTCGGAGACGGCCTCGGCGTGCGCGCCGGTCTCCAGGTCGACGTCGAGGCGGGTCTCCAGGAGGGTGAGCCGCCATTCCTCCAGGCGGGTCCGCTGGGTCTCGGCGTAGGGGCCGGGGACGGAGGCCAGGGCCTCGCCGTCCCACAGGTCGAGGGCCTCGGCGAGCCGGGCCCGGGCGGCGGACCGGTCGCCGCCGGCCCGCAGCTTCTCGGCCTCGGCGGCGAGTTGCTGCGCGCGGGTGAGGTCGAGCGCGCTGGTCTTCAGGGAGTACCCGCCGGACTCGCTGGTCAGCACCTCGGCGCCGAGGACCTTGCGGAGCCGGGAGGCGTACGTGCGGAGCGCGGCGAGCGCCTGGGAGGGGGGCTCCTCGCCCCAGAGCGCGTCGATGAGTTCGGAGGCGGTGGCGGTGCGGCCGCGGCGGAGGAGCAGGGCGGCGAGGAGGGCGCGCTGCTGCGGCGACCCGGTGGCCAGCGCCTCTCCGTCCCGCCAGGCCCGCACGGGCCCGAGCACGCCGAACCGCAGTCCGGTGCCGGGCTCGGCCGCGGTCCTCGCACCGGCTCCCGCGGCGGTGTCCGTGACGGTTCCCGCGGCGGTGTCCGTGACGGCTCCCGTGACGGCTCCCGTGCCGGCCCCGGCGGCGGTTCCCGTGCCGGTCCCGGTGTCCGTACCCGCGTGCGCTTCCGTCCCGGCCCCGTGGATGGCCGGTTCTTTTCGGTCCGTCCCCGGCCGGTCCGTGCCCTCCCGGTGCCGGGGCACGCCGAAGTCCGTTCCGGCCCCGCTCCGGCCGGAGCCCTGCGCCGGGACGCGTGGCCCGCTCTCCTGCCCCATTGGCTCCCCCTGCCCGTACCGCTGGTATCGCCCTGGACAGTCTGCCTTGTCCGGAGGGAGCGCGTCAGCATCGGGTCGGCCGTTGTGGACAACTGCGGACGAGGGCTGTGGACGGCCACGGACGGCTGTGGACGACGCCGGGGACGGCTGTGCGCGACGCCGCGCATGGCTGTGGACGGCGCCAAGGAGCGCGGGAGAGGGGGGGAGGGGGGAGGGGACGGCTGTGGACAAGTGCCGGCGACGCCCCCGCGAAGCCCCGCGCCCGCCCCGTACTCGCCCTCGCACCCACCCCGAACCCGCCTCGCGCCCACCCCACCCCGCGCCCGCCCCGTCCGCACCCCCCGCCGCCGCAGTAGCTGACGGTTCGTCAGATCGGCGCTACCGTGAACGGCATGGAGACCCAGGAGACCTTCCCCAGGATCATCTCGGTGGACGACCACACCGTGGAGCCCCCGCACGTCTGGCGCGACCGGCTCCCGTCCCGGTACCGCGGCACCGGCCCCCGGATCGTCCGGGCCCCGCTGAAGGAGATGACCTTCCTCGGTGGCAAGTTCGCGCCCGTCATGGGCGCGAAGGGCGACGACGGGCCGATCGGCGACTGGTGGGTCTACGAGGACCTGCACCGGCCGCTCACCCGGCTCGACACCGCCGTCGGCTACGACCGCGACGAGATACGCCTCGAAGTCATCACCTACGAGCAGATGCGGCCGGGCTCCTTCTCCGTCCCGGACCGGCTCGCCGACATGGACGTCAACCACGTCCAGTCCGCGCTCTGCTTCCCGACCTTCCCGCGCTTCTGCGGGCAGACCTTCACCGAGGCGTCCGACCGCGAGCTCGGGCTGCTCTGCGTGCGCGCGTACAACGACTGGATGGTGGAGGAGTGGTGCGGGCCCGAGGCGCGGGGCCGCCTGATCCCGCTCACCCTCATCCCGCTCTGGGACCCGGAGCTGGCCGCCGCCGAGGTGCGGCGCAACGCCGCCCGGGGGGTCCGGGCCGTCGCCTTCTCCGAGATCCCGCCGCACCTCGGGCTCCCCTCGGTCCACACCGACCACTGGGACCCCTTCCTCCGGGCGTGCGACGAGACCGGCACGGTCATCGCCATGCACATCGGCTCGTCCAGCCGCATGCCGTCCACCTCGGCGGACGCCCCGCCGGCGGTCGGCTCCACGATCACCTTCGCCAACTGCTGCTTCTCGATGGTCGACTGGCTGATGAGCGGCAAGTTCGAGCGCTTCCCGAACCTGCGGATCATGTACGCGGAGGGCCAGATCGGCTGGATCCCGTACATCCTGGAGCGGGCGGACGTGGTCTGGGAGGAGAACCGCGCCTGGGGCGGCGTCGCCGACAAGGTCACCCGGCCGCCGTCGGAGCTCTTCGCCGGGCACGTCTTCGGCTGCTTCTTCGACGACGCCTTCGGGCTGCGCAACCTCGACGCGATCGGCGCGGCGAACGTCCTCTACGAGACGGACTACCCGCACTCCGACTCCACCTGGCCGAAGTCCAAGGAGGTGGGGGAGGCGCAGATGGGCCACCTGCCGCCGGACGTCGTCGAGCGCATCGTGCGCGGCAACGCGATCGACCTGCTGGGGCTGAGCCCGGAGGGCCTTTGGAGGCCGTGACGTAGAGGGCCGTGGAACGGCCCCCGCCGGTTGCGCCCGAGCGGGGGTCCTCCGCTAGATGGCCAGGACGTGCCGCAGCGCTGTGGCCACCTGCGTCATCGTCTGTGCGGAGAGGGCGCCGAGGTCGGCTTTGATGTCGTCCCGGTACATCGGGCCGAGGTCGTCGCAGAGAATCCGGCCGACCACTGGGTCATTCGGCCCCAGCTTGACGATGCTCGCGATGTCGGGCTTGTCGCTCGTGGTGATGCGGACCACCAGGCACTCGTCCAGCTTCTGGTTGCGCGCATTGTTGGAGACGACGAGCCAGGGCTTGAGGCCGAACCCCAGATCGGCGCGGTACAGCCGTCCCCGCACGGGAACGATCTCCGTCACTCGCCCGCTCCGCCGCTTCGCCTGCGAGCGCGACGTGCGGCGGCGTAGGCGCGGTCCTCGTCGTCCTGAGCCGCGGCCAGTGCCGCGTAGCCGTTCTCCAGGGCCTTCTCCTGGACGGCGACCCGGCCGGCGTTGAGCAGTGCGCGGAGGATCTCGGCATCCGAGGTGTCGTCGCTCACGTTTATCCCGGTGACCTGACGCAGGGCCGTGTTCTCCGGGCTGTCATGGCGGCGTACGCGTTCCATCGCCTCTTCGACGAGTGCGTCGAGGGGGACGCTCTTTCGAGTCATGGTGGCCATGCTTCACAGTGTGCGGCAGATTGTGCTGCATATCAAGTCGGAGGCGATGCGGCAAGGCGTCGGGCGGTCGTCGCTCCCCCGGAGGCCCTTGCCTGATGGCCCGTCAGGCGACAGCATGACCCCGTCGCCGTAACTGACGATGCGTCAGACAAGGGGGTCCCCATGGTGGTCTACGGCATGCAGCTGCCCGTCCAGTCCCAGTCCGTGATCTACGCCGAGCCCTGGGAGGCCGCCGCGGGACCCGCCGACCTGGTCGCGATCGCCCGCGCCGCGGACGCGCACGGCTTCGACTACGTCGCCTGCTGCGACCACGTGGCCATCCCGCGCCGGCTCGCCGCCGGGATGGGCACGGTCTGGTACGACCCGGTCGCCACGCTCTCCTTCCTGGCCGCCGCCACCGAGCGGGTCCGGCTGCTCTCGCACGTCGCCGTCGTGGGGCTGCGCCACCCGCTGGTCACCGCGAAGGCGTACGCGACCCTCGACCACCTCTCCGGCGGCCGGCTGGTCCTCGGGGTGGGGGCCGGGCACGTGCAGGAGGAGTTCGAGGCGGTCGGCGCGGACTTCGCGGGGCGCGGCGGGGTGCTCGACGAGACGCTCGACGCGCTGCGGGCGGCGCTCGGCCCGGAGGAGTACCCGGAGCACCTGGGGGAGCGCTTCTCCTTCAAGGACCTGGGGCAGCGGCCCCGGCCCGCGCAGGAGCGGGTCCCGGTCTGGGTGGGCGGCTCCTCGCCGGCGGCGGTGCGGCGGGCCGCGCTCAAGGGCGACGGCTGGCTGCCGCAGGGCGACCCCCGGGACGTGCTGGCCCGCCGGATCGGGCGGATCCGGCGGCTGCGCGAGGAGGCGGGGACCTCGGGCCCCTTCGTCTTCGGCGCGATCGCCGAGCCGCTGTACGTCGGCACCCCCGCCTGGGAGACCGGGCGCCGCACGCTCACGGGCCCGCCCGAGGAGCTGGCGGCCTCGCTGCGGGAGTACGGGGCGATGGGCGTCGGCCAGATCCAGGTGCGGTTCCGCAGCCGGAGCCGCGGCGAACTCATCGACCAGATGGCGGCCTTCGCCGAAGGGGTCGCCCCGCATCTGTAGGGAGTACGGCATGGGCAAGCTGGACGGACGGGTCGTCGTCGTCACGGGGGCCGCGCGCGGGCAGGGCGAGCAGGAGGCGCGGCTCTTCGCCGCCGAGGGGGCGCGGGTGGTCCTCGCGGACGTGCTCGACGGCCCCGGGGAGGCCCTGGCGAAGGAGCTGGGGGAGGAGCGGGCCGCGTACGTCCACCTGGACGTGACCCGCGAGGAGGAGTGGGCCGCCGCCGTCGCGGTGGCGAAGGAGCGGTTCGGGCACGTCGACGGCCTGGTGAACAACGCCGGGATCCTCCGCTTCAACGAGCTGCTCTCGACCCCGCTGGAGGAGTTCCGGGCGGTCGTCTCGGTCAACCAGACCGGCTGCTTCCTGGGCATCCGTGCGGTGGCGCCGGAGATCGCGGCGGCCGGCGGCGGCACGATCGTCAACACCGCCTCGTACACGGGCGTGACGGGGATGGCCGGGGTCGGCGCCTACGCGGCCTCCAAGCACGCGGTGCTCGGGCTGACCCGGGTGGCGGCCCTGGAGCTGGCCCCGAAGGGCATCCGGGTGAACGCGGTCTGCCCGGGGGCGATCGACACGGCCATGAGCAACCCGGAGGGGGTGGACCCGGCCGCCACCGGCGGGCTGTACCGCAAGCTCGTGCCGCTCGGCCGGATCGGCCGCCCGGAGGAGGTGGCGGCCCTCGCCCTCTTCCTGACCTCGGACGACTCCTCGTACGTGACGGGCCAGCCGTTCGTGATCGACGGCGGCTGGCTGGCCGGGGTCTCCCTGTTCTGAACGCATCTGACGATCCATCAGGTATTGACAGGGCGCAGCTCATCCAAGAATCTGACGACACGTCAGAAACTCACGAGGACGGTGACTTCCGTGGAATTCGGGATCTTCGTACAGGGATACGTCGGCAAGCGCGCCGAGACCGATCCCGAAGCCGAGCACAAGGCACTCATGGAGGAGACCGAGTACGTCATCCAGGCGGACAAGTCCAACTTCAAGTACGCCTGGGCCTCCGAGCACCACTTCCTGGAGGAGTACTCGCACCTCTCGGCCAACGACGTCTACCTGGGCTACCTCGCCCACGCCACCGAGCGCATCCACCTCGGCTCCGGCATCTTCAACCCGCTCGCCCCGGTCAACCACCCGGTGAAGGTCGCGGAGAAGGTCGCCATGCTCGACCACCTCTCCGAGGGGCGCTTCGAGTTCGGCTCCGGACGCGGCGCGGGCAGCCACGAGATCCTCGGCTTCTTCCCGGGCATCACGGACATGAACCACACCAAGGAACTCTGGGAGGAGACGATCGCCGAGTTCCCCAAGATGTGGCTCCAGGACGAGTACGTCGGCTTCCAGGGCAAGCACTGGTCCCTGCCGCCCCGCAAGATCCTCCCCAAGCCGTACGGCTCCTCCCACCCCGCCATGTGGTACGCGGCCGGCTCCCCGTCCTCGTACGCCATGGCCGGGAAGATGGGCCTCGGCGTCCTCGGCTTCAGCGTCCAGAAGGTCTCCGACATGGAATGGGTCGTCGAGTCCTACAAGAACGCCATCAAGGAGGCCAAGGCCGTCGGCGACTTCGTCAACGACAACGTCATGGTCACCTCCACCGCGATCTGCGCCGAGACCCACGAGAAGGCCGTCGAGATCGCCGCGGGCGGCGGACTGAACTACCTCCAGTCGCTGCTCTTCCGCTACCACGACACCTTCCCCCGCCCCGAAGGCGTCCCCGAGTGGCCCGAGCTGCTCCCCGAGTACTCCGCCGAGATCATCGAACTCCTCATCGCCGAGGAGCTGATGATCTGCGGCGACCCGGGCGAGGTCCTCGCGCAGTGCCGCCGCTGGGAGCGGGCCGGTGCCGACCAGCTCTCCTTCGGCCTCCCGGTGGGGATCGGCTACGAGGACACGATGAACACGATCAAGCTGATCGGCGAGCACGTGATCCCCGAGATCGACACCGACCCGGTCCACCGCACCACCCGCTTCCGGCAGGCCGCCGGGCGGTAGCGGAGGGGGCGGGGCGCCGGGCGCGGGCACGGACGCCCGCCTCCCCCCTCCCGACCACCACAGCGCGGGGCGGTGTCTTCCCGGACCGCCGCCCCGTACCTGCCCCGGCCGGAAGCCGTTCCGCGGCGGCCCCGAGCCGGGGCACACCCGCGTACCGAGCACGTCCACGCACCGAGCGCGCCCGCGCGCGAAAGCCACGCACCGAGCACGTCCACGTACAGAAAGGGACCGCCATGCTCGACCACCTCATCAAGGGCGCCACCGTCGTGGACGGCACCGGCGGCCCCGCGTACGTCGCGGACGTGGGGATCCAGGGGGGACGGATCACCTTCCCGCCGCCCGGCGCGGCCGCCCGCACCACCGAGGACGCCACCGGACTCGTCCTCGCCCCCGGCTTCGTCGACCCGCACACCCACTACGACGCCCAGCTCTTCTGGGACCCGTACGCCACCCCCTCCATGAACCACGGCGTCACCACCGTCGCCGGAGGCAACTGCGGCTTCACCCTCGCCCCGCTCCACCCGGACCGGCCCGAGGACGCCGACTACACCCGCCGCATGATGTCCAAGGTCGAGGGCATGGCGCTCAAGGCCCTCGAAGAGGGCGTCGACTGGAGCTGGTCCTCCTTCGGCGAGTACCTCGACGCCCTGGAGGGGCGGATCGCCGTCAACGCCGGCTTCATGGTCGGCCACTGCGCCCTGCGCCGCTACGTGATGGGCGCCGACGCCGTCGGCGGCCGGCCCACCGAGGCGCAGCTCGCCGAGATGACCGCCCTCCTCAAGGAGGCCATGGAGGCCGGCGCCTGGGGCCTGTCCACCACCCAGTCGGCCACCCACTCCGACGGCGACGGCGCCCCCGTCGCCTCCCGGCACGCCGCCCCCGACGAGCTGATCGCCCTCGCGAAGGCGGTCGGCGAGCACGAGGGCACCCAGATCGAGGCGATCCTCGCGGGCTGCCTCGACCAGTTCTCCGACGCCGAGATCGACCTCTTCGTCGAGATGTCCGCGGCAGCCGGACGGCCCCTGAACTGGAACGTCCTCACCATCGACGCCGCGGTCCCCGAACGCGTCCCCCGCCAGCTCACCGCCTCCGAACGGGCCCGCAGGTCCGGCGGCCGGATCGTCGCCCTCACCATGCCGATCCTCACTCCCATGAACATGTCCCTCGGCACCTTCTGCGCCCTCAACCTCATCCCCGGCTGGGGCGAGGTCCTGGGCCTGCCCGTGCCCGAGCGGATCGCGCGGCTCCGCGACCCGGAGGTGCGCGCGGAGATGCTGCGCCGCGCCGACTCCAAGGAGGCCGGCGTCTTCCGCCGCCTCGCGGACTTCGGCCGGTACGTCATCGGCGACACGTACAGCCGCGAGAACGAGGGCCTGACCGGCCGCGTCGTGGAGGACATCGCCGCCGAACGCGGCCAGGACCCCTTCCAGTGCCTCGTCGAGATCTGCGCCAACGACGACCTGAGGACCGTCCTGTGGCCGATGCCCACCGACAACGACCCGGCCTCCTGGGCGCTGCGCCGCGAGACCTGGGACCACGAGGACGTCCTCCTCGGCGGCTCCGACGCCGGCGCCCACCTGGACCGCATGTGCGGGGCCCCGTACACCACCCGCTTCCTCGGCGACTGCCTGCGCGGCCGGAAGCTGGTGCCGCTGGAGCGGGCCGTGAAGATGCTCAGCGACGACCCGGCCCGGCTCTTCGGCCTGCGCGAGCGCGGCCGGATCGCCGAGGGCTTCCACGCCGACCTGGTCCTCTTCGACCCCGGGCGGATCGACGCGGGCCCCGCGACCCTCGTCCACGACCTGCCCGGCGACAGCCCGCGCCTCGACTCCCGCGCGGTCGGCGTCGTCTCCGTGCGCGTCAACGGCGTGGAGACGGTCCGCGACGACGAGGTGACCGGGGCCGTTCCCGGGCGCGTCCTGCGCTCGGGCCGCGACACGAGGACGGTGGGCACCCGATGACGATCACCGAGAAGCTGTACGTCGGCGGCGCGTGGACCGAGCCCGAGGGCGGCCACTACGAGGTGGTGAACCCGGCCACCGAGGAGGTCGTCGGCCTCGCCCCCGAGGCGTCGAGGGCCCAGGTGCACGAGGCGGCCGCCGCCGCCCGGGAGGCCTTCGCCGACTGGTCCCGGACGAAGCCCGAGGAGCGGGCCGCGATCCTCGACAGGGCCGCCGGCCTCATGGCCCGCGACGCCGCGGCCCACGTCGAGCTGGCCCGCGCCGAGACCGGCGCCACCACCGCCACCGCCCGGAGCATGCAGGTCGCCGTCGGCTCCGCCCGCTTCCGCCGGTACGCCCGGGGCGCCCTGGAACCGGTCGAGCAGGCCCTGCCGCCGCAGATCAGCGAGGCCGGGCCGATGGGACGGGCCGGCGTCCTCGGGGCGGTCGCGGTGCGCCGCCCGGTCGGCGTCGTCACCTGCATCACCTCGTACAACAACCCCTGGGCCAACCCGGCGGGCAAGATCGCCCCCGCCCTCGCCATGGGCAACACGGTCGTGGTGAAGCCCGCCCCGCAGGACCCCCTGTCGGTCTTCGCGATGGTCCGCGCCCTGGAGGAGGCGGGCGTCCCCGCCGGGGTGGTCAACCTGGTCACCGGCTCGGCGCCCGCCGCGGGCGAGGCGGCCGTCGACTCCCCGGACGTCGACATGGTCTCCTTCACCGGCTCCACCGCCGTCGGCCAGGCCATCGGCGAGGTCTGCGGCCGCACCCTCAAGCGGCAGCTGATGGAACTCGGCGGGAAGGGCGCGGCGCTGGTCTTCGACGACGCCGACCTGGACGCGGCGGTCATGGGCATCGGGACGACCTTCGCCTTCTACAGCGGCCAGATCTGCACCGCCCCGACCCGGGTCCTCGCCCAGCGCGGGATCCACGACCGGCTGGTCGAGAAGCTGGCCGCCTACACCGGCCACCTGAGGGTGGGGGACCCGGCGGAGAGGGGCACGGTGGTCGGCCCGGTGATCTCGGCGGCCCACCGCGACCGGGTGGAGTCCTACGTGGAGCTCGGCCGGAAGGAGGGGGCGCGGGTCGTCGCGGGCGGCGAGCGCCCGGACCTCGCGAAGGGCTTCTACGTGGCCCCGACGCTGCTCGCCGACTGCACCGCCGGGATGCGGGTGGTGCGCGAGGAGATCTTCGGCCCGGTCGTCGTGGTCGTCCCCTTCGACGACGAGGAGGAGGGGATCGCGCTCGCCGGGGACACCGACTACGGCCTGATCGACTACGTGTGGTCCGGGGACGTCGCCCGCGCCTTCCGGGTCGGCGCCCGGCTGCGGTCCGGCGGGGTCGGGATCAACACCATCGGCCGGAACATGGAGGCGCCCTTCGGCGGCTTCAAGAAGAGCGGCGTCGGGCGGGACGTGGGCTCGTACGCGCTCCACGCCTACAGCGAGCTCCAGGCGATGGTGTGGCCGGGCTGAGGGGGCCGGGCTGAACGGGTCGGGCGGGCCGGGCCGAGCGGGCCGGCCGACCGCTGGAGAGGCCGTGCCGCAAGGGCCGGACGTTCTCCCGGAAAATTCCTCGGGAAAATTTTGAAACGGACATTTCGGGCTCTGCTGCGGTTCCCGCATATCGGACACTCGGCGTCCGACCTACCAGTTGGTCGGTCCGCCGGGTTCGTCGATCTTTCAATCATTGGCGGGTGTCCCGATCTGCCCTCGCAATGCAAGGCGATGATCGATCAAGTGAGCGGAGTCAAGCGCTCCGGATAAGGAAACCGCAGCATTTAACGTCACGTTCATGACTCAGGTGGACGTGCGGCCCCAGGCCGGAGACACGGTAAGGGGCGTCGATGCCCCGGGGGACACGCAAGGCGTGCGCAAGAAGGGCCTCGGCGGCAACTCCGTCGGCCTCTTCGGCAACGCGGTCATCGGCATATCCACCGTCGCCCCGGTCTACTGCCTGACCTCCACACTGGGCTCCACCGCCGGCGAGGTCGGCCTCCAGATGCCCGCCGTCTTCCTCGCGGGCTTCCTCCCCATGCTCCTCGTCGCCTTCGCGTACCGGGAGCTCAACAAGGTCATGCCGGACTGCGGCACCTCCTTCACCTGGACGGTGAAGGCCTTCGGCCCCAAGATCGGCTGGATGTGCGGCTGGGGCCTGGTGATCGCCACGATCATCGTGCTCTCCAACCTGGCCGGCGTCGCCACCTCGTACTTCTGGCTCCTCGCGGGCGAGATCACCGGCAACGGGTCGATCGCCGCCCTGGACGACAACAAGGCCGTCCACATCGTCACCTGCCTCGCCCTCATCGCCGCCGCCACCGCGATCAGCTACCGCGGCATGACGGCCACCAAGGGCGTCCAGTACACCCTCGTCGTCCTCCAGCTCGTCGTCCTCGCCGTCTTCGTCGCCCTGGCCCTCTCCAAGGCCGGCTCCTTCGAGACCTCCGTGGACTTCTCCTGGTCCTGGATGAACCCCTTCGCCGTCGAGTCCTTCGCGGCCTTCACCGCGGGCCTCTCCCTCTCGATCTTCATGTACTGGGGCTGGGACACCTGCATGGCGTCCAACGAGGAGACCGTCGGCAGCGACAAGACCCCCGGCCGCGCCGCACTCATCGCGATGGTCGTCCTGGTCGGCTCCTACCTGGCCACCGGCATCGCCGCCCAGATGGCCGTCGGCTCCGGCGACCAGGGCCTCGGCCTCGCCAACCCGGAGACCTCCGACAACGTCTTCGCCGCCCTCGCCGGCCCCGTCATGGGCCCGGTCCTCGGCATCCTGCTCTTCGTCGCGGTCCTGGCCTCCGCCGCCGCGAGCCTCCAGACCACCTTCATCCCGGTCGCCCGCACGGTCCTCGCCATGTCCACCTACGAGGCCCTGCCGAAGTCCTTCACGAAGGTGCACCCGGTCTTCAAGACCCCCGGCAAGGCCACCGTCGTCGCGGGCGTCGCCACCGGCGTCTTCTACACCGTGATGACCCTGGTCAGCGAGCACGTCCTGGTCGACACCATCTACGCGCTCGGCCTCATGATCTGCTTCTACTACGGCATCACGGCCTTCGCCTGCGTCTGGTACTTCCGCGCCGAGCTCTTCCGCTCCTTCCGCGACCTGGCCTTCAAGGGCCTCCTGCCGGCCCTCGGCGGCCTGATGCTCACCGCCGTCTTCGGCAAGACCCTCTACGACATGTGGGACCCGGCCTACGGCTCCGGCTCCGCCGTCTTCGGCGTCGGCTCCGTCTTCGTCATCGCGGTCGGCCTGCTCGTCCTCGGCGCGGTCCTCATGCTGGTCATGCAGCGCCGCAGCCCGGCCTTCTTCCGCGGCGAGGTCCTCACCAAGGAGACCCCGTCGCTGGTGGTCGCCGACTGACCCGGGGCCGCACGCGCCCCTGAGTCACCCAGAAACGCGAAGGTGACGGCCCCGTGGGGGGTGCCGTCACCTTCGTGCCTTTTTCCGGTCCCGGTGCTACTTCCCGACGGGCAGCAGCCCGCTCACGGCCTGGTTGGCCGGGGGCAGGTCGGCGGCCTGCGGCGGCAGGGGCTTCGGGTTCAGGACGCCGCTGAGGGGGACGACCGAGGGCAGGTTCATGCCGCCCGTGTCGGCCGCCGCGGTGCCGGCGGCGGCGAGGCCCCCGGCGGCGGCGAAGGCGGTCAGGGCGGCTGCGGTGAGGATCCTCTTCATGGCCCGTCCAACGCGCCCCGGGTGCGGGCGGTTACGAGCCCGCTCCCTACGATCCCGCCATGGACGAGGAGTACGGGAACGGGGGCTGGCGGCTGCGGCCGGGCCGGCCCGGGGACGTCGAGGCCGTGGCCGAGCTGCGGGCGGTCGTCCTGCGCGCCGACCTGGAGCGGCTCGGCCGCTACGACCCGCACCGGGTGCGGCAGCGGCTGCGGGACGGGTTCTCGCCCGCGCACACCTCGGTGGTCGAGACCCCGGACCGTCCCCTCGCCGGGTGCGTCACCTTCCGGCCGGGGCCGGACCACTTCCGCCTGGAGCACTTCTACCTGGACCCCGCCCTCCAGGGCCGGGGCCTGGGCACCGCCGTCCTGCGGCGGCTCCTGGACCGGGCCGACGCGGAGGGCGCGGCCGTGCGGCTCGACGTGCTCCGGGGGAGCCCGGCCCGCAGGCTCTACGAGCGGGCGGGATTCGTGGCGGAGGCGGAGGACGGGGTGGACGTCTCCATGGTCAGGAGGCCGGAGCCCCCGCACCCGCCCCCGGGGTGCCTGGGACTCCCGCTGCCTCCGGGGCCTTCCGGGCCTACGGGGCTTCCGGTGCCTCCGGTGCCTCCGCGATGAGGGCGGTGGCGACCGTGCGGAAGCCGAGGCGGGCGTAGAGGCGCTCCACGTCCGCGTCCGAGGCCGTCAGGAAGACCACTTCGGTCCCGGCCGCGCGGGCCTCCGCGACCAGCGCGGCCGTCACCGCGAGCCCCAGGCCCCGGCGGCGGGCCTCCGGCCGGGTGCCGACCCCCACGACCTCCGCGACGCCGCCGACCGGCTGGACCTGGCCGCCCGCGAGCCCCTCCCCGCCCGCCGCGTCGAAGGCACCGACGAGGACGGTCAGACCGGCCGCGACGCGCTCCGCGACCCGCCGCGCGTCCCCGGGGCCCGCGGTCGCGCCGAAGGCCGCGTACGGGGCGGCGACGGCCGCCGGCAGGCCCGGGTCGTCCGCGCCGACCGTCCGCACCACGGCCCCCGCGGGCTCCGGCACGGGCAGCGGCTCGCCCTCCAGGACCATCAGCGGATGCTCGTGCACCACGAGCCCGCTCGCCTCCACGGCGGCCCGCAGCCCCGGCGTCGTCTCCGCCACCCACTCGAACGCCTCCGGCAGCCCCAGCTCCCGCTGCCGCGCCCGCACCCTCTCCACGTCCTCCACCCGCACCGGCCCGGCGTGGCCGAGCACGGGCCGCGCGTAGAACGGCCACCCGTCGGAGCCCTCCCGCACGAAGAAGGTCAGCGGCCCGAAGTCCTCGGCGCGGGCGGAGGAGCGGGGAACGGCGTCGTAGTACGCCTCGATTCGATTCAGCACGCGCGCCATCCAAGCAGCCCGGCGGCGGCGCCACCGGCGGTTTTTCCCGCCGGGAACCGCCGGCGGGCGCGCACGCCCCCCTCACCCTCCAGCGCTTCCGCGAGCAGGTCTGGGAGCGCGGCGGGTACGGCGACCTGGCGGCCGTCCACCGGGCGGTGGACCCGGGCCGGGGCCGGGGCGCGGGCTGAAGGAGGGGTGCGGCGGGGACGCGCGCACCCGTTCCCGCCGCACCCCTCGGAATCCGCCGGCGCAGCCCCTACCGTGCGGTCATGCGGATCTCGACCACGATCTTCCTGACCGACGAGACCATCACGCCCGTGCGGCTCGCCCGCGAGCTGGAGGCGCGCGGCTTCGCGGGGCTGTACCTGCCGGAGCACACCCACATCCCCGTGTCCCGGGAGACCGAGCACCCCGTGGGCGGCGAGGCGGCCCGCGAGTACGGGCGGACCCTGGACCCCTACGTGGCCCTCGCCCAGGCGGCGGCGGTCACCGAACGGCTCGCGCTCGGCACGGGCATCTCCCTGCTCGCCCAGCACGACCCGATCGCGCTGGCCAAGCAGATCGCGACGCTCGACCACCTCTCCGGCGGCCGCTTCACCCTCGGCCTCGGCTACGGCTGGAACCGCGAGGAGGCCGCCGACCACAACGTCGTCTGGCGCACCCGCCGGGACCTCGTCCACGACCGCCTCGCCCTCATGCGGGCCCTGTGGGCCCCCGAGCCCACCGCGTACGAGGGCGCCCACGGCCACTCCGTCCGGGCGTCCGAGGCCTGGCCGAAGCCGGCCGGCGGCGCGCCCCGCGTCCTCCTCGGCGGCGCCGCGGGCCCGAAGCTCTTCGCCGCCGTCGCCGCGCACGCCGACGGCTGGATGCCGATCGGCGGCCGCGGCCTGACGAAGGACCTCCCCCTCCTCCGCCGCGCCTGGGAGGACGCCGGCCGCGACCCGAAGACCCTCCAGGTCGTCCCCTACGCCGTCCTCCCTACCCCCGGCAAGCTCGCCCACTACGCCGACCTGGGCTGCGAGGAGACCGTCCTCCAGCTCCCGCCCGCCCCCGAACCGGAGGTCCTGCGCGTCCTGGACGGGTACGCCGCGTACGCGGAGTGACGGACGAGCCCCCGTGCGCGGGTTCAGGCGCCCGCGCACGCTTCGTATGCTCGGTGCATGACGGACCACCAGGACGGCCTGCCGGCCGAGCAGCAGAGCGGGACCCCGACCCGGAACTCCATGCGGCGGGCGCTGAGGCGGGCGCGGGACGGGGTCGCGCTCGACGTGGGCGAGGCGGCGGTGCTGCTGCGGGCCAGGGGCGAGGACCTGGACGAGCTGGTGGCGGTGGCGGGGCGGGTGCGGGACGCGGGCCTGGAGGCGGCGGGGCGGCCGGGGGTGATCACGTACTCGAAGAGCGTGTTCATACCGCTGACCCGGCTGTGCCGTGACAAGTGCCACTACTGCACCTTCGTGACCGTGCCCGGGAAGCTCCGGCGTGACGGGCACGGGATGTTCATGTCGCCCGACGAGGTGCTGGACATCGCCCGGCGCGGGGCCGCGCTCGGCTGCAAGGAAGCCCTGATCACGCTCGGCGACAAGCCGGAGGAGCGGTGGCCGGAGGCGCGGGAGTGGCTGGACGCGCACGGCTACGACGACACGCTGGCGTACGTGCGGGCGATGTCGGTGCGGATCCTGGAGGAGACCGGGCTGCTGCCGCACCTCAACCCGGGCGTCCTGTCGTGGACGGACTTCCAGCGGCTGAAGCCGGTGGCGCCGTCCATGGGGATGATGCTGGAGACGACCGCGACCCGGCTGTGGTCCGAGCCCGGCGGCCCGCACTTCGGCTCGCCGGACAAGGAACCGGCCGTGCGGCTGCGGGTGCTGGAGGACGCCGGACGCTCGTCCGTGCCCTTCACCTCGGGGCTGCTGCTCGGCATCGGGGAGACGTACGAGGAGCGGGCGGAGTCGCTGTTCGCGCTGCGGCGGGTGGCCCGCGCATACCACGGCGTGCAGGAACTGATCATCCAGAACTTCCGGGCCAAGCCCGACACCGCCATGCGGTCGACGCCCGACGCCGAACTCGACGACCTGGTCGCGGCCGTGGCCGTCGCCCGGCTCATCATGGGCCCCTCCGCCTGCCTCCAGGCCCCGCCGAACCTGGTGGACGCGGAGTACGGGCGGCTGATCGCCGCCGGCATCGACGACTGGGGCGGCGTCTCCCCGCTCACCATCGACCACGTCAACCCGGAGCGGCCCTGGCCCCGCATCGACGAGCTGGCCGGGCACTCGGCCGCCGCCGGGTTCGAGCTGCGCGAACGGCTCTGCGTCTACCCGGAGTTCGTGAAGCGCGGCGAGCCGTGGCTGGACCCCCGGATCGTGCCGCACGTGCGGGCGCTGGCCGACCCGGAGACGGGCCTCGCGAACCCGGACGCGGTGGTGCGCGGCCTGCCCTGGCAGGAGCCCGACGAGGTCTTCACCGCCACCGGCCGCACCGACCTGCACATCGCCGTCGACACCGAGGGCCGCACCGGGGACCGGCGCACCGACTTCGACGACGTCTACGGCGACTGGGAGGCGCTGCGCGAGGCCGCCGCGCCCGGCATGGCGCCCGAGCGGATCGACGCCGACGTGCGCGAGGCCCTCGCCGTCGCCGCCGACGACCCGACGCGGCTCACCGACCCGCAGGCGCTGGCCCTCTTCCACGCCGACGGGCCCGCCCTGGACGCGCTGGCCCGCGTCGCGGACGACGTGCGCCGGTCGGTCTCGGGCGACGAGGTGACGTACATCGTCACCCGGAACATCAACTTCACCAACGTCTGCTACACCGGCTGCCGCTTCTGCGCCTTCGCCCAGCGCCGCACCGACGCCGACGCCTACACCCTCTCCCTCGACCAGGTCGCCGACCGCGCCCAGCAGGCGTGGGAGGTCGGCGCGGTCGAGGTGTGCATGCAGGGCGGCATCCACCCCGACCTGCCCGGCACCGCCTACTTCGACATCGCCCGCGCGGTGAAGGAGCGGGTCCCGGGCATGCACGTGCACGCCTTCTCGCCGATGGAGGTCGTCAACGGCGCCTCCCGCACCGGCCTCTCGATCCGGGAGTGGCTGACGGCGGCGAAGGAGGCCGGGCTCGACTCGATTCCCGGCACGGCCGCCGAGATCCTCGACGACGAGGTCCGCTGGGTGCTGACCAAGGGCAAGCTGCCCGCCGCCACCTGGATCGAGGTGGTCACCACCGCCCACGAGCTGGGCATCCGCTCGTCCTCGACGATGATGTACGGGCACGTGGACCAGCCCCGCCACTGGCTCGGGCACCTGCGCACGCTGGCCCGCATCCAGCAGGAGACCGGCGGCTTCACCGAGTTCGTGACGCTGCCGTTCATCCACACCAACGCGCCCGTCTACCTCGCCGGCATCGCCCGCCCGGGTCCGACGGTCCGCGACAACCGCGCGGTGACCGCGATGGCCCGCCTGCTCCTGCACACCCACATCCCCAACATCCAGACCAGCTGGGTGAAGCTGGGCGCGGAGGGCGCGGCGGAGATGCTGCGCTCCGGGGCGAACGACCTCGGCGGCACGCTGATGGAGGAGACCATCTCCCGCATGGCGGGGTCGAGTTACGGGTCGTACCGATCGATCCGCGATCTGGAGGCGATCGCGGAGGCGGCCGGGCGCCCCTCCCGCCCCCGCACCACCCTCTACGGCCGGGTCCCGGCCGAACGGCAGGAGGCCGCCCGCGCGTCGGACGGCCACCTGCCGGAGCTGCTGCCGGTGGTCGAGGGCTGAGGACGGCCGCCCGCCGGGGCCGATGCCCGCCAGGCCCGATGCCGTCCTCCCCGGACGGCGGCGGCCCCGGCGCGGGGGAGGAGCGCGGGGCCCGTGTCGCGGGGGGCGTGCGGCGGGCGGCCCGGGCCGCCCGCGAACCCCGGATGAACTCCGGTCAAAAGCGGCCTGAAGGGCGTCCGATCACATAAGTCTCTGACCCCCGAACGGGCAGACCCGGTCGATTACAGTGCTGCGGAGACCGCTGAACGGCACCTCGGACGGGGGAGGGCACACCGTGACCACCACTGCCGCGGCCGTATGGGGCCGCACGGAACAACAGGACTTCCGCTCCCGCGTCCGGGGCTGCCTCCTCGGCGCCGCCGTGGGCGACGCGGTCGGCGCGGGCGTGCACGACCGGACGCTGGAGGAGATCCGCGCGGCGCACGGCGGGGCGGGCCTGACGGAGCCCCCGGACGGCGTCCTGCCCGTCACGGCGGCCACCCAGATGAGCCTCTTCACCGTCGACGGCCTGGTCCGCGCCCACGTCCGCCGCGACGGGGGCGTCTGGCACCCGCCCACCGACGTCCACCGCGCACACCTGCGCTGGGCGGCCACCCAGCGCGACTGGGGCCCCGACGAGCGCCGCCGCGACAACGGCTGGCTGGGCCGCCAGGAGTGGCTCTACGCCCGCCGGCTGGCGCCGCGCGCCTGCCTCACCGGTCTCGGCGACGAGCGGCTCGGCACCCCGGAGCGGCCCAAGAACCCGGAGGCCGCCGACTCCGGCGCCCTCGCCCGCTCCGCGCCCTTCGGCCTGCTCGTCGGCTGGGAGCCGCAGCTCGTCTGCCAGCTGGCCGTCGAGTGCGCCGCCCAGACGCACGGCGCCCCGGCCGCCGTGCTCGCCGCCGGCGCGCTCGCGGTCACCGTCCACGGCGTCGCCCGGGGCGCCTCCGTGGAGGCGGCGGTGGGCACGGCCCTGGAGCTGCTGGCCCCCCGCCCCGGCCACGAGCCGGTGACGCGGGCGCTGGCCCGTGCCCTCGGAGCCGTACGGGAAGGGGTCCCGGACGCGGACCGGGTGACGGCGCTCGGGGCGGACGAGGACCGGGCCGAGGGGCAGCTGGCGGCGGCGGTCTACTGCGCCCTGGTCGGCGAGGACGTCCGGCACGGCCTGAGGCTGGCGGTCAGCCACGGCGGGCCGTCCGCCGTGACCGGCGCGGTCACCGGCGCGCTGCTCGGCGCCCAGCACGGCGAGACGGCCCTCCCGCCCGCCTGGCTGGCGGCGCTGGAGGGCCGGTCCACGGTCCTGGAGCTGTCGGACGACTTCGCGATGGAGCTCACCCAGTCCGCCGCCCTCCACACCCCCACCTGGCACGAGCGCTACCCGGTCCTCTGAACCGGGCGGGGGCTCAGTGCATCAGCTCGCCCGCGTTGACCAGGAGGGACTGGCCGGTGATCGCGCGGGCCCGGGGGGAGGCGAGGAAGACGACGGCCTCGGCGACGTCCGCGTCCGACGCCAGCTCCGGCAGCGCCATCCGGGAGGCGAGCCGCCCCAGGACCTCCTCCTCCGGCACCCCCTCCGTCTGCGCGGTGAAGCGGACGAACGCCTCCACCGGCGGCCCCCACATCCAGCCGGGCAGCACGGTGTTGACCCGGATCCGCTCCGTCCCGAGCTCCCGCGCCAGCGAGTACATGGCCGAGGTCAGCGCCCCCTTGGACGCCGCGTAGGCGGCCTGCCGGACCTGCGAGGGCGCGGCGACGGCCGACTGGGTGCCTATGAAGACGACCGAGCCGCCGCCCGCCGCCCGCAGCGCGGGCAGACAGGCGCGGGTCATCCGCAGCGTCCCGAGGAGGTTGACGTCGAGGACGCCCTGCCAGGTGGCGAAGTCGGCGTCCGCGAGCCCGCCGAAGTACGAGTCCCAGGCGGCGACGTGCACGACGGCGTCGATCGCGCCGAAGCGCTCGACGGCGAGCGCGGCCAGCGCCCCGCACTGCGCCTCGTCGGTGATGTCGGTGGCGAGGTGGGCGGTGCGCCGCCCGTCCGGGTCGATCGCGGCGGCCGTCTTGGCGAGGTTCGCCGCGGTCCTGGCGCCGAGGACCGCGTTCCCGCCGTCGCGCACCACCGCCTCCGCGATCCGGTGGCCGAGGCCGGCCCCGACGCCCGACACGACGACCGTCTTCCCCTGGAGCAGCATCCGGGTGCCTCCCGCCTCTGGTCACTGATCTGACGGTCCGTCAGAGTAGGTGACCCGAGCCGCACGGGGAAGAGCCGAGGGGAGCCGCGATGAGCGACGCCGACGCGTACGGGGAGCTGGCCGCCACCGGGCCGTACGGGACACGTCCCGGGCACGCCCTGATCACCATGGTGGAACCGCACCCGGGCCACGAGTACGCCTACAACCGCTGGTACGAGGACGACCACTACTACGCCGGGGCGATGGCGATGCCCTGGATGTTCGCCGGCCGCCGCTGGGTCGCCACCCGCGACCTCCAGGAACTGCGGACGCCCGAGGAGTCGGCCGTCGCGCGGCCCGTCACCGCCGGCTGCTACCTCTCCACGTACTGGATCACCGAGGGCCGCTACGACGAGCACATGAAGTGGACCGTCGCCATCAACAAGCGGCTCAACCGCGACGCCCGCGTCCACCACGCCCGCACCCACGTCTTCACGTCCT
Source organism: Streptomyces filamentosus (assembly GCF_014654895.1). Taxonomy (GTDB): domain Bacteria; phylum Actinomycetota; class Actinomycetes; order Streptomycetales; family Streptomycetaceae; genus Streptomyces; species Streptomyces filamentosus. The sequence continues at coordinate 3,240,534 of NZ_BNBE01000001.1, forward strand.
TCCAGGACCACGAGGCGACCGTGTACCGGGACGGGGCGGCGGGCCCCCGCGACCTCCACGCCCTCGACCACCCCTACGCGGGCCTGATCCTCCAGGTCGTGGACTGCGCCGGCCCCGAGGAGCGCGCCGCCCTCCTCGAACGGCTCGCCGCCCGCGAACTCCCGCGCCGCCTCGCCGGCTCCCCGGCGGCCATGGTCACCGTCTTCCGCCCCACCCCGCTCCCCGGCGACCGCATGACGTACGTGAAGCAGGTCGAGGGTGTCGACACCCGCCTCACCCTCCTCTGGTTCCTGGAGCGGGACCCCCGCGACTGCTGGCGGGACCACTTCGCCGACCTCGACGCCCTCCCGGGCGGAGCGGGCCGCGTGGAACTGGTCGCCCCCTTCGTCCCCACGGTCCCGGGGACGGACCGGTACGTGGACCGGCTGCGGTGAGGTGACGGACCCCCGGACATGAGCGAGCCCCCTCGGCCAGGACGGCGGACCGGACGAGAGGGCGGGCCCTGCGGGTGGTGCGGGTACTTCGGATGGTGCGGGCACTGCGGGCACTCCGGGTGCCGGAGGCGGTACCGGGGGAGGTTCTTCCGCGGACCTCAGAGGGTCCCGTTGCTCACCTGGCCGACGAAGGCGTTCCACGAGCCCGGTCCGAAAGAGAGCGACGGGCCCTCGGGAGCCTTGGAGTCGCGGACGTCGATGGCGGCGACGACCGGGGACTTCACCTCGACGCAGGCGCCGTTGCCGCCGGAGTAGGAGGACTTGGTCCAGCTGTCGGTCGCACCCTGGGTGATGGCCATGATGTGCTCAACTCCGGTTCTGCCCTGAGGGCTTCAGTGTCGATGCCGGTGTGGTCTTCACCGGCCTGATCGACGCTACTCGCCGGTCCCGAGCGACGGGACCGGCGTTCACACGACCGGGTGGCATATTCCATCCGAGCTTCCGCCGGGCCGAGCCGGGGGTGTACCGTACCTGCCCCCTGTGGTTCAGACCTGTCCGTCCCGCCGGATCTGGCCGGGCCTGTCCGCACCTGCCTGACCTGCCCGAACCGCCCCGACTGCCGGGACCGCCCCGACCGCCGGCCGTCCCGGCCGCCGGGACCGTCAGCCCTGCACGTACCCCTTGGCGATCTTCTCGACGAACTCCCGGGTCTGCTCCACGCCCAGCGCCTGCGCCCGCAGGTGCTCGTACATGAAGCTGTACTTCGCCACGTCCGGCGCCTTCTCCAGGTACAGGTCGCTCGTCACGCCCTCGATGTAGACGACGCTGGAGTCGGAGGTGTCCGGGAACTCCAGGATCGAGTACTGGCCGCTGATGCCCGGGTGCGCGCCCGTGTGGAAGGGCAGCACCTGCACCGTCACGTGCGGCAGGTACGACTGCTCGAGGAGGTGCTCCAACTGCTCGGCCATCACCTGCGGGTTGCCCACGATCCGGCGCAGCGCGGCCTCGTCGATGACCGCCCACAGGCGCAGCGGGCTCTCCTCGTCGCGGATCCGGTCCTGGCGGCGGGTGCGGACGTTGGTCCGCTTCTCGACGTCGGCCGGCGTCGACTCGGGCAGCGCGCCGGAGATGACGGCGTGGGCGTACGCGCGGGTCTGGAGCAGGCCGGGGATGATCTGCGGCTCGTAGACGCGCAGGCTCTGCGCGTCGGTCTCCAGGCCGATGTAGACGCTGTACGGGATGTCGCCGAAGGCGTGCCACCAGCCCTGCTGGCGCGAGTCCTTGGCCATCTGCATGAGGGAGTTGACCATGGCCTCGTCCTCGACCTCGTACACCCCGCACAGGTCGCGCACGTCGCGCTGGCTGATGGAGCGGCGGCCGTTCTCGAGACGGCTGATCTTGGACTGGGAGACGAGGAGGCGCTCGGCCACCTGCTCGGCCGTCATGCCCTTGCCCTCGCGGAGCTTGCGCAGCTCCTGGCCCAATCGGCGTCGCCTGACGGTGGGGTTGACACTGGACGCCACGGAAACTGCACCTCCGGCTGCTGTCTGCGATGCGTAGCTGTGAGTATCTACTGCTTGGCAGACTGCCACCAATGGCGCTGCGCGCGGGGGGAAACCGCGACAACGCGAGCGCGGACGCGAAGGTGCGGGGCGCCCGAAGACGCCCCGCACCCCCTGTGCGGCTCCCGGAAAAGCGTGTGGTGCGTGGTGGTGCGTGACGTGCGGTGGCGGTGCGTGGTGTCGCGTCTCCGGGCCGGCGGCCGCCGTCTAGTGGACGGCGGCGCGGGCCATGCCGCCGCGCGGCTGGGCGGGTACGCCCGGGCCGTTGCCGCGGCGCGGCTGTGCGGCCGCCCCGTTCTGGACGTCCATCACCGCGTGCGCGACGAGACCGCCCATGGGGTCGTGCCGGATCAGGTCGCGCAGCCGGGACCGCGACGACCGTCCTTCGTTGCCGGGGTACAGGTGCTTGCCGAGACCGACCGCGTGGGCCAGCGCGGCGAGCGCCGCGGTCCGCGGGTCCGGCGGTACGCCGGTGCGGATCGCACTGTCCAGCCGGGTCCTGATCTCCCGGCTGATCGCCGTGTCCGTCGCCTGGTAGCGAGTCGTCGGCAGCACCCCGCACATCTGGCCCTCCACGGCATGCACCATGCCGCATCGCTCCAGATGCGAGAGATACGTCTGGCGGAGCCCCAGTCGGGGTCCGCCGATCCAGTGGACGGCCCGGACCGGACTGCCGCGTCTGCGCAGCAGTTCCAGTGCGGAGTCCAGGGTCGGATCTCCGGTCGGCCGTGGCATCACCACGGCGATACGATCCCCGTCAGGGGCTATCCGTCCTGCCAGCGCCAGCTCCACGAGCTGTGCTCCGGCCAGGCCCAGATCGAGCGACTGCGGCTGCGCTGTGGTACCCGTGGTCGGGTCCAGAGCGAGCAGTAGAAGCTCTTCCGGAATACTTCTGCGGCTCCTGCCCATCCATGCCTCCCCGCGTGGATGAATGACAGGGTGACCCCTCTCACATTCATCTGTCGAGAGTGCCTGGGTGGTTCGTCCTGGAACCAGTAGGTATGTCGTTCTCGTCTAGCACGGGGGCCAAGGGGTTCACACAGGACACTGGTAGACGGTTCGGACGTACGCATGACGCATGGAGGAGGCACGGTGGCGGGCGAGTCCCCCGACAGGGCGGAGCAGCAGGGGTCGTCGGAGGGCAGGACGCCGGGATCGTCGTCGACGGTTGCGTCCTCGGACTCCCCGGCGCCCGCGACGGCCGGGCCGGGACGGGTGGACCAGCCGACGGCGGTCTTCAAGACCCTGGCGCCGCGCACCCCCGAGGACGACGCGGAGCCGGCGAAGGCGAAGGCGAAGCCGGTGGGATCGGAGTCGGGGTCGGGGTCGGGGTCGGATGCGGCTTCGGAGTCGGCTTCCGAGGCGGTGGAGCCGGCTGACGGTTCCGGCGCGCCGGAGGGCGACCGCCTGAAGGACGCCGTGGCGGCCTGGGTCGCGAAGGCGGCGGAGGGCGGGGACGCCGAGGGCTCCCGTGGTTCCCAGGGCTCCCAGAGCCCTGAGGGCGGTGCCGCGGGCGAGGACCGGCCCGGGGACGCCTCCGGGGCCGCTGAGGCCGAGGGAGGGGCGTCCGGGGCCGCGGGAGAGCCCGGGACGGCCGAGGGGCCCGCCGAGGCCGTGGAGGCCGCTGCGGAGCCCGAGAAGGCCCCGGCGGACGCCGAGGAGCCCGTGGAGGCCCCCGAGGCGCCGAAGGCGTCGGAGGCGCCGTCCTGGTTCGCCGCGAAGAAGCCGGCGGAGCAGGCGGCCGGGCGGACGACCGCGAAGCCGGGGGAGAGGCCGGCGGAGACGCCCGAGCCCCCGAAGTCCGACGCTCCGAAGTCCGACTCCGCGCAGTCCGACGCTCCGAAGGACGCGGCTCCGAAGGCCGACGCGTCCGGGCCCGCCGCCACCGACTCCACCACCACCGCGGAGCCGGCCGCGGCGAAGCCCGCTGCCGAGGACCCCGTCGACCAGCCCACCACCATGTTCCGCGCCGTCCGGCCGCCGGCCGCGCCCGCCGTGGACCAGCCGACGACCGCGCTCAAGCTGCCGCGCGACCTGGAGGGCCCCGGCTCCGACAGCGAGCGGACGAGCACCTTCGTACCGCTGCGCCCGGACCTCCCGACGAAGTCCGGGCCGTCCGCGAACAGCTCGGACAAGTCGGATGAGAAGGATGGACCGGCCGCGGCGTCCACGTCGGCGGCCCCGGCCTCCCCTGCCTCCCCGGCGAAAGCTTCCGCCGCCCCCGCGAAGGCCGGCGCCACGCCCCCGCCCGCTCCGGCGGAGGCCGAGCGGACCCGGCAGCAGCCGCTCCCGCCGCTGCCGCCGCTGGACCTGCTCGCCGAGCTGACGAACACCCCGCCCCCGCCGCCGAGCGCCTGGCGGACGACGATGCGCCGGATCCGGATCTGGACCCCGCTGGTCCTGATCCTCCTGATCGTCTTTGCGATCGCGCAGGTGGTCCGGCCGCTGCCCGCGCCCGTCCTGAAGCTCTCCGCCGAGCCCACGTTCACCTTCGGCGGCGGCCCGCTCCAGATGCCGTGGCCGAACGAGGGCCAGGGCGCGGTGGAGGTCGAGGGCGTCGGTTCCATGGGCACGTACGGGGCGCAGAAGCCGGCCCCGATCGCGTCCGTGACGAAGACGATGACCGCGTACGTGATCCTCCGCGACCACCCGATCAAGGGGAAGCAGCAGGGCCCCGAGATCACCATCGACAAGAAGGCCGCGGAGCAGGCGAACGCCACGCACGAGTCGACGGCGGCCGTGCGGGAGGGCCAGACCTACACGGAGAAGGAGCTCCTGGAGCTCCTGATGATCCCCTCCGCGAACAACGTGGCCCGGCTGCTCGCGCGCTGGGACGCCGGTTCGGAGCAGGCGTTCGTGGACAAGATGAACGCCGCCGCGAAGGACCTGGGCATGACCCAGTCCCGCTACACCGACCCGTCCGGCCTGCTCGACTCGACCGTGTCGACCCCGCGGGACCAGCTGAAGCTGGCGAAGGCGGTCATGCAGTACGACGTGTTCCGCGAGATCGTGAACATGCCGAACGTGACGGTCGACGGCATCCCCGGCCGCATCGAGAACAACAACAACATCCTGCTCAAGGATGGTGTGAGCGGCATCAAGACCGGCTCGTCCACGCCCGCCGGCGGCAACCTGCTCTGGTCGGCGAACACCCTGGTCGACGGCCAGCCCCGCCGCATCCTCGGCATCGTGATGGGCGCGAAGAACGCCAAGATCCTCAACGACAAGCTCCAGCTGTCGATCGACTACAGCTACGAGCTGATCAAGAAGGCCCAGGAGGACGTCACCTCCGCGGCCGTCGTCAAGAAGGGCCAGGTCGTCGGCTACGTCGACGACGGGCTCGGCGGCCGGACCCCGGTCGTGGCGACGAAGGAGATCAAGGCGGTCGGCTGGCCGGGCCTGAAGGTCGAGCTGGCGCTGACCGACGGCGGCAGGGCCGTCCCGCACTCCGGCAGGGCCGGGGACGTCGTCGGCACGATCGCGGTCGGCGAGGGCGCGGGGAAGGTCAGCTCCCCCGTGGCCCTCCAGGAGGACCTGGTCGAGCCCGGCTTCGACAAGAAGCTCACCCGGGTCGGCTGACCCGGCCGGCCCACCCGCGCACAGGGCGCCCCGGACGTCCGGGGCGCCCTGCTGTTAGCGTCTTCGGGGGACGAGACGCGACACGCGGGACGCGCGGGACGCGAGACGGGTAGCAGGGAAGCAGCACGGGAAAGGGCCGCAGTGACCACCGCCGAGCCGACACGCGCGGGCCGCAGCACGGCCGCCGCACCCCTTCCCGACCCGTCCGGCACCCCCACGCCCCCCACCTCCGGTTCACCCTCGCGAATAGTGCTTCCGAACCAGCGCACCGCCCCCGGGCGGACCCCGCCGCCGCCCACGCCGTTCCGGCGCAAGCGTCGCTACCCCGTGATGGTGGCGACGGGCGTCGCCGCGCTCCTCCACCTCCTGTGGTTCTTCTGGTTCGCGAACAGCGGCGGCGACCTCGCCGCGCAGGACGCCTGGGCCGAGTTCGTCGGACGGCACCCGGACTCCGCGTACAACCTGGCCTGGTACGGGGGCATGCACCCGGTCTCGTACAGCGTGGTCTCGCCGTACGTGATGTCCGTGCTCGGCGTCCGCTCGACGATGATGATCGCGGGGACGCTGTCCGCCGCCCTGACCGCGCTGTTCCTGGTGCGGGTGCCGGCGGTGCGGAACCCGCTGGCGTGCTCCCTCGCCGGGGTCTTCGCCTTCCTCTGCAACGCGCTGTCCGGCCGGGTGACCTTCGGCCTCGGCATGATGTTCGCGCTCGGCGCGGTCGCCGCCGTCTTCTGCTGGCCGCACCGCTGGCGCCGCAAGCGCTGGGCGAAGGCGGTCTTCGCGGTCCCGCTGTCCGGGCTCGCCACGGCGTGCAGCCCCGTCGCGGGCCTCTTCCTCGGCGTGGTGGCGGCCGCCCTCTTCCTCAACAAGCGGCGCCCGGGGGCGTACGCGATCGGCCTCGCCCCGGTGGCGGTCGTCGCGCTCTCCTCCTGGCTCTTCCCCTTCTCCGGCACCCAGCCGATGGCCTTCGCCTCGACCGCGCTGCCGCTGGTCTTCGGGATCCTCGTCCTCTTCCTCGTGCCGAAGGACTGGCGGACGGTCCGCACGGCCGCCGCCTGCTACACCGTCGGCACCTTCCTGACCTGGCTGATCGACTCGCAGATCGGCTCGAACATCTCCCGGCTGCCGATGCTCTTCGCGGGCGTGGTGCTGCTGGCGGCCCTGCCGTACGCCCGGCCGCGTTCGCGGCGCTGGTACGCGCTCGTCCTCGCCGTCCTCGGCCTGAACTTCTGGATCGGCTTCAAGGGCGTCGACGACGTCATCCGCACCCGCCCCGACGCCTCCTGGGCCTTCGAGGTGGCGCCGCTGATCAACCAGCTCCAGGTGCGGGAGGCGCGGAAGGCGCGCGTCGAGGTCGTCCCCGCCTCCAGCCACCGGGAGTCCTCGGCGCTCAGCCCGTACATCAACCTGGCGCGCGGCTGGAACCGGCAGGCGGACATGGAGCGCAACCCGCTCTTCTACGACGACACCCTCAACGCCGTGAACTACCGCGAGTGGCTCCACCGCTGGGCCGTCCGGTACGTCGTCCTCCCCACCGGCGCCCCCGACTCCGGCGCCGCCCGCGAGGCGGAGCTCGTCGACAAGGGCCTGCCGTACCTGAACCAGATCTGGTCCGACGCGAACTGGCGGCTGTACGAGGTCGCCGGCGCCACCCCCCTCGCCGACGCCCCCGCGCAGGTCGAGCGCGCCGCCGAGAACGAGGTCGTCCTCCACCTCGACCGCCCGGCCCGGGTCAGGATCCGCGTCCCCTACTCGCCGTGGCTGGCGCTGATGGACGAGAACGGCGGCAAGCTGGAGCCCCCGCAGGAGACGGAGGAGTCCAAGCTGGCCCGCGAGGAGTCCGAGACCGAGCTCCCGAAGGTCTTCGCCAACGAGGACGGCTGCCTGGTGAAGGCCGAGCCGGACGAGCAGGGCGACGAGTGGACGGAACTGGTCGCGCCCAAGGCCGGCACGTACCGCCTGGCCGCCCCCTACAAGCTCTTCCCGCGCGGCACGGCCTGCCCGGAGGAACTGCGCTGAGGCCCCGGCGGGCAGCTCGTCGGGCCGCCCGCCGGGTCACTCATAAGGAGGGTGAACCCGGCAGGGGACTGCGCGGGCCCCGCCGGGAGCCCTAGGGTCGTCCCATGCGGCAGGAACCAACTGGATCGGGGACGGCGGACGTGACGGACGCACGAGACGTGGCGACGGAGACGAAGCCCGGCACCGGAACCGACACCGACACCCATGCCGGTGGGGAGGCCGGTGCGCGGGAGGCGGCGGGGCCGCCCGGCCGCCGTCGCCGCCGCAGGCTCTCCCCGTGGGTGGAGTACCCGCTCCTCGCCGTGGTCGCCCTGGTGCTGGCCTTCCTGATCAAGACCTTCCTGGTGCAGGCGTTCCTGATCCCCTCGGGCTCCATGCAGAACACCCTCCAGAAGGACGACCGCGTCCTCGTCGACAAGCTCACCCCGTGGTTCGGCTCGGAGCCCGACCGCGGCGAGGTCGTCGTCTTCAAGGACCCCGCCGACTGGCTCGCCGGGCACCCGGTGACCCCGCCGACCACCGTCCAGAAGGCCCTCGGCTTCGTCGGCCTGATGCCCGCCGCCGGCGAGCAGCACCTCATCAAGCGGGTCATCGGCGTGGCCGGCGACACCGTCGAGTGCGAGGGCACCGGCCCCCTCAAGCTCAACGGCCGCCCGCTCGACGAGCCGTACGTGTACGCCGGGAACACCCCGTGCAGCGACGACGAGGGCGGCCGCTTCAAGGTCACCGTCCCCGCCGGCCACCTGTGGGTCATGGGCGACCACCGCCAGGCGTCCCAGGACTCCCGCTACCACCAGGACGACGGCCGCGGCGGCATGGTCCCCCTCACCGACGTCGTGGGCCGGGCCGTCGTCGTCGCCTGGCCCCTCCCGAACTGGTCCACCCTCCCCGTCCCGGACACCTTCGACGCCCAGGACTGAACCAGCGCTCCCGGCAGCCGGGGCCCCGCCTCCAGGGCGGGGCCCTTTCGCGTGCCCGGGGAGGGGGAGAGGAGGAAGGGAGGGAGAGGAGGGGTGCGGGCCGGAAATTCCCGGAGCGCCACCAACTCCCGCACTACGATCCGTGGATGACGCACACGCAGCGACGACCCGAGGTCCCGGAGAAGCCCTCCGTGGACGGCCTGGAGGAGAAGTGGGCGCGGCTGTGGGACGAGTCGCGGGTGTACGCCTTCGACGCCGCCCAGCCGCGTGAGCGCGTCTTCTCCATCGACACGCCCCCGCCCACCGTCAGCGGGTCCCTGCACGTGGGCCACGTCTTCTCCTACACCCACACCGACGCCGTCGCCCGCCACCAGCGGATGCGCGGCAAGACGGTGTTCTACCCCATGGGCTGGGACGACAACGGCCTGCCCACCGAGCGCCGGGTGCAGAACCACTTCGGCGTGCGGTGCGACCCCTCGCTGCCGTACGACCCCGACCTCACCCCGCCCGGGAACCCCGGCAAGGAACAGGTCCCGGTCTCCCGGCGGAACTTCATCGAGCTGTGCGAGCGGCTCACCGAGGAGGACGAGAAGGCGTTCGAGGAGCTGTGGCGGCTCCTCGGCCTGTCCGTCGACTGGTCGAGGACGTACCGGACCATCGGCGGCCCGGCGCGCGCCGCGTCGCAGCGCGCCTTCCTGCGCAACCTGGCCCGCGGCGAGGCGTACCCGTCGGCCGCGCCGACGCTGTGGGACGTCACCTTCCGCACGGCGGTCGCCCAGGCCGAGCTGGAGGACCGGGAGCGGCCCGGCGCCCTCCACGACCTCGCCTTCCACCGGCCCGGCGGCGAACCGGTCCTGATCACCACCAGCCGCCCCGAACTGCTGCCCGCCTGCGTGGCCCTCGTCGCGCACCCCGACGACGAGCGGTACCGCCCGCTGATCGGCGGCACCGTCCGCACCCCGGTCTTCGGCGTGGAGGTCCCCGTCGTCGCCCACCGGACGGCGGACCCCGCGAAGGGCACCGGCATCGCCATGGTGTGCACCTTCGGCGACACCACCGACGTGGTCTGGTGGCGCGAACTCCGCCTGGAGACCCGCCCGGTGATCGGCTGGGACGGCCGCTTCACCGCCGACCCGCCGCCCGGCGTCGACTCCGCCGCCGCCCGCGAGGCGTACGCCCGGCTGGCCGGCGCCACCGCGCACACCGCCCGCGCGCGGATGGTGGACATGCTCCGGGAGAGCGGCGACCTGCGCGGCGAACCCCGGCCGATCACGCACGCGGTGAAGTTCTACGAGAAGGGCGACAAGCCCCTGGAGATCGTCACCACCCGCCAGTGGTACCTCCGCAACGGCGGCCGCGACGAGGACCTGCGCGAGGCCCTCCTCGCCCGGGGCCGGGAACTCCACTGGCACCCCGAGCACATGCGGGTGCGCTACGAGAACTGGGTCGCCGGCCTGAACGGCGACTGGCTCGTCAGCCGCCAGCGCTTCTTCGGCGTGCCCGTCCCCGTCTGGTACGCCCTGGACGCCGACGGCACCCCGCGGTACGACCACCCCCTCGTGCCCGACGAGTCCGCGCTGCCCGTCGACCCGAGCACCGACGCGCCCGCCGGCTACCGCGAGGACCAGCGGGGCGCGCCCGGCGGCTTCATCGGCGACCCGGACGTGATGGACACCTGGGCCACCTCCTCCCTCACCCCGCAGATCGCCGGCGGCTGGGAGCGGGACGACGACCTCTTCGCCCGGGTCTTCCCGATGGACCTGCGCCCGCAGGCCCACGAGATCATCCGCACCTGGCTGTTCTCCACGATCGTCCGCGCGCACACCGAGTCCGGCACGCTCCCCTGGAAGCACACCGCCATCTCCGGCTGGATCCTCGACCCGGACCGCAAGAAGATGTCCAAGTCCCGGGGCAACGTGGTCACCCCGCTCGCCCTGCTCCAGCAGTACGGCTCCGACGCCGTCCGCTACTGGGCGGCGAGCGGCCGCCCCGGCACGGACACCGCCTACGACACCGGCCAGATGAAGGTCGGCCGCCGCCTGGCCGTCAAACTCCTCAACGCCAGCCGCTTCGTCCTGGGCCTGACGGACCCGGCTCCGGAGTCCGGCCCCCGCCCCCTCGACGCCACCCCGGACTCCCCGGTGACCGACCCCCTGGACAAGGCCCTGCTGGCCACCCTCTCCGAGGTCGTCCGCACCGCCACGGAGGCGTTCGAGGAGTACGACCACACCCGCGCCCTGGAATGCGCCGAGCAGTTCTTCTGGGCCTTCTGCGACGACTACGTGGAGCTGGTCAAGGCCCGCGCCTACGGCGAGTTCGGCCCCGAGGCCGCCGCGTCCGCCCGCGCCGCCCTCACCACGGCCCTGTCGACGCTGCTGCGCCTCTTCGCCCCCTTCCTGCCCTTCGTCACCGAAGAGGTCTGGTCCTGGTGGCAGCCCGGCTCCGTCCACCGCGCCCCCTGGCCGGACCCCGCCGAAACCCTCCGCCCGGCGGCGGACGCCGACCCCGAGGTCCTGGCCACGGCCCGGAGGACCATCGCGGAGGTCCGCCGCGCCAAGTCCGGGGCGAAGGTCTCCATGCGCACCGAGGTCACCCTCCTCAAGGTCTTCGCCTCCCCCGCCGAACTGCACCACCTGACCCTCACCGCCCGGGACATCAAGGCAGCCGGCCACATCACCACCCTGGAGACCACCCCCACCCCCCACACCCCCCTCCGCACGGAAACCGTCCTCAAGACCCCCTGACCCACGAGCACGTCGGCCCCGCCCCTCCAGGGGCGGGGCCGACGCGTCCCCTCCCCCCGCCCCCACCGCATACTCGTCCCGTGCGCATAGACGGCCCCGCCCACCTGCCCCTCCGCTGCGCGGTCTGGGCCGGAGCGATCCTCACCGCCCCTCTCCTCCTCCTGGCCGGCGGCCCGGCCTACGACCGCCTCTTCCGCCACCTGCACCGTGACGGCGCACCCGGCCCCCTCTCCAAGGAGGACGGCCGGGTCCACCCCGCCTACTGGATCCTGACCAACCCCCTGATCCTGGCCCTGACCCGCCCCACCCGCCCCCGCCGCTGAAGGCCACGGGCACCCGGGGAACGTGACAGGCCCCCCGCACGGGACCTATTCGTCGACGGGCGCGTTGTCGACCGAGAACACCACGCCGGACCCGGCGCACGGATGGTCGACGGTCCGCCCCGAGGTCCCCCCGCCCAGACCCACCTCGTCGCCCTCGCGCGCGAAGACCTCTCCGCGATCGTCACGGACGACGGCCCTGCCGTCCTCGACCCGGGCCGTCCAGCCGTGGCCCCGGTCGAGGGCGACGATCTTCCCGCCGGTGCCCGACCGCACGGCCACGCAGTTCTCCTCCGTGACGACCAGCGTCCCGGTGAGGAGCCTGAGAAGACCGGCCACAGGGGCGTCCTTCCCCCGCAGGACCATGAGGGGCGGCGCCTCCCGAGCAGGACCCGCACCCCCCTCGGCCGAAGCCGCCTCCGAAGCCGCCTCCGACGCCGGGCCCCCGTGCACCCCGCCGCCGGCCGCGCCGCACCCGGCGCCCCCGGCCAGCAGCACCACCCCTCCCACCGCCACCCCGCCACGGCGCACGATCTCCCGCCCCCACCTGCCGAACCGGTCCGTCATGACGCCCCCGCTCCCCGGCCAGACGCACGCCCGACGCGCGCTCCGACTGGGACGGACGCGCCCCCACCCGGGTTCCCCCCCGGGAGCCAGGCGCCCCCAGGGTTGCGCTCCCCGGCGACGGCAGCGCAGGATCCCGGTGGAGGTGGCCATGGAACGGCACGTGCTGGAGAAGCTGTTCGAGGACGACGCCGAGGAGGCGTCGGCAGCCGCCCTGGCCGTCCTCCGCGGCGGTGGCACCTACAACACATCGGAAAGGACGCGCCCCGCGGGGCAGCACGTCGGCGTCTTCTCCTACCGCCTCCAGCGCGCCCGGCTCCGCGGAACCGAACCCTTCGGCCTGGCCCGAGCCGTACAGCTCCTCCGCGAACACGGCCGCCCCGTGCGCGGAGGAATGATCGACTCCGCCGACGGGACGCACACCTTCGTCTTCTACCTCACCGAGGACGACAGCGCCCTGGTCGCCTGCTTCCACCTCCCCCACGGCCCCGGCCAGCCCCCGCCGTAGCCCTCCGGCCGGAGGGCCCCACCGCCGTCGGCGCCGGACGAGGACTGTCGGACCAGCCTGTCATCCTGCGCCCGTGAGAATGACATGGGCCGACTTCTGGGCACTGATAGACACCCTGAACGGCGAAGCCACCGAAGAGAGCTGCCACCGCCTCGCCGAGGAGCTGAGCCGCCGCCCCGTCTCCGACATCATCGGCTTCGCGGAACGCCATGCCGAGGCGCTCCACCGTCTGGACCAGGAGAAGTTCGGCATCCTGCCGGTGATCGACATGACGCCCCGGGCGGCAGACCCTTCCCGCAGTCGGCCGACGGCTTCCTGTACTCCCGGTGCGCGGTGGTCGCCGCAGGCCGAGCCGTCTGGGAGAGCGTCTTCTCCGACCCCGACGAGTTCGCTCCGTTCACCTCCACCGAGCGCGACGGCGAATGGCTCCTGTACGTCCCGGACGAGGCGTACGAACGGGCCACTGGCAAAGAGTGGGACCACACGACCCGCTACTGCTACGAGAGCTGCTCCAACGAAGACGGTTGGCCGGACCTGCGCAGCTGAAGGGCCCCACAGAGATCGACGGGAGCCCTTCCGCCGCTGACGTCAGGCGCCGTGGTCCCGCCGGCTAGGAACGGGCATGAAGCTCTGGGCCTGGTACCCCTGACTGTGGCTGCGTGTGCCGATGCCTGTCTGGCCCGACCCCGTGTTCCGCGCGGGGCCGAGTCAGTGGAACCAGACGACGAGACGGACGTTCTCCGCCTCGTGGACTTCGCTGAGGATGCGCATGACGCTCCAGACGCGGCCCCAGTCGGTGTCGGCCCCTGCGGCCGAAGCACGGCTTCGTGTGCCGGAGGCGTTCGTCTCCTGCCAGTCTGCGGCGGCCAGCTCGGCCCAGGTCACCCATGTCGTCCCGTACACGGAGTCGGGGCCGCCGTAGCCGGCGAACTCACGGCGCAGCCCTTCCGAGGCGTCGTCCGGGAAGCCACGGCCCTCGGCAAGCGGGCGGAAGCCGAAGGAGTTGCGGATTCCGAAGAGGCACGCGAGGCCGTCGTAGGCGTTGCCCCTGTTCAGCAGGAAGAGGTCGATGCCCGGTTCCCAGACCGTGTCCTCATCGTCCAGGCCCCACAGGCGGGCCCCTGGTCGGCACTCGATCATTCCGCTGACATCCGTCGACATGGCGCGATCCTGCCCGCCGGGCCTGGGGGCGCGCATCCGCATTTCGCTCCGCGCGCTCGCGGCGGTCCTCGACCGACCGCCGCCGTCGATGTCAGAAGCTGACGCCAAAGGCCCCTCACCTACGGATATCCGTAGGTGAGGGGCCTTTGGACTGGTGCCCCCGGCAGGATTCGAACCTGCGACACCCGCTTTAGGAGAGCGGTGCTCTATCCCCTGAGCTACGGAGGCGGGGTTTGCTCGGCCCGGGTGGGCGTCGAGCTCGGTGGTCGGGTTTGTGCTGAGTGACCGCTGACAGCCTAGCGGATGGGGGTGGGTTGATGGGTGGGGGTGGGCGCGCATAGCGTCGCGGGGTGGTGGCGGGTGGGCGGGAGGAGAGGGTCGTGGGTGGTGGTGGGCGGTTGTGCGGGGACGGGGCGCCGTTCGAGGTGCGGGGTGGGGTTTATGTGCGGGGGCCCCGGACGCTGAGGGAGTTCGTCGAGGCCGTGTGGGCTTACGGGGACCGGGTGTTTCTGGTGTCCGAGGGCGGGGCGGTCACCTATCGGGGGTTCTTCGACGAGGCCTGTGGGCTGGCGCGGCGGCTGGTGGGGGAGTACGGGCTGCGGCGGGGGGACCGGGTCGTGGTGGCGATGCGGAACGTTCCCGAGTGGCAGGTGGCCTTCTGGGCGGTGCAGCTCGCGGGGCTCGTCGCGGTGCCGCTGAACGCCTGGTGGGGCGAGGAGGAGTGTGCGTACGCCCTGGGTGACTGCGAGCCGGGGCTGCTGCTGGTCGACGGGGAGCGGGTGCCCCGGGTGCGGGCCTGGGCGCGGCGGGCCGGGGTGCCGGGGGTCGTCTTCCACGGGGCCGCGGAGGAGGGGTTCGCGGCGTACGAGGCCGACGCCGATCCGTTTCTCGGGCCGCCCGACGTCGAGGTGCTGCCCGAGGACGACGCCACGATCTTCTACACCTCGGGGACCACGGGGCGGCCCAAGGGGGCCGTCGCCACGCAGCTCGCGCAGGCGGGGGCGGCCGTCCATCCCCGGTACTTCGCCGCGGCGGCGGCCCTCGCGCGCGGTGAGCGGCCGGGCGGCGGGGCGGCGATCGTGTCGCTGACGACCTTCCCGTTCTTCCACGTCGCCGCCTTCACCTCGCTCTACGCGGTGATGGCGGCCGGCGGCACGCTCGTCATGATGCGGAAGTGGGATCCGGCGCGCGCCCTGGAGCTGATCCGGACCCATCGCGTGACCCACTACGCGGGGGTGCCGACGACCGCGCTCCAGCTGCTGGAGCTCGCCCGGGAGACCGGTGATCCGCTGGAGTCCCTGGTGCTGCTGAGCACGGGCGGGGCCGCCGCGCCGCCGGGGATCACCGGGGGGCTCGCGGCGGGGTACGGGGAGCGGATCGAGCCGCGCAACGGCTACGGGCTGACCGAGACCTGCGGGGGCGTCTTCGCGAACGTCGGGGCCGAGTACCGGGCCCACCCGGGCAGCGTCGGCCGGCCCTCGCCCGCCACCGAGGTGCGGATCGACGCGCCGGGGGCCGACGGGGTCGGCGAGCTGTGGCTGCGCGGCCAGTCGCTGTTCCGGGGCTACTGGCGGGACGAGGCCGCCACCCGCGCCGCCTTCGCGCCCGGCGGCTGGTTCCGGACCGGGGACCTCGCGCGGATGGACGCCGAGGGGCG
Source organism: Streptomyces filamentosus (assembly GCF_014654895.1). Taxonomy (GTDB): domain Bacteria; phylum Actinomycetota; class Actinomycetes; order Streptomycetales; family Streptomycetaceae; genus Streptomyces; species Streptomyces filamentosus. Next base: position 3,256,002 of record NZ_BNBE01000001.1, read on the forward strand.
GGTCGCGGTCGTCGACCGGCTCACCGACATGGTGGTCCGGGGCGGCGAGAACGTGTACTGCGTCGAGGTGGAGGGGGTCCTCCAGGCGCATCCGGACGTGCGGGAGGCGGCGGTGACCGGTGTGCCCCACGCCCTCCTGGGCGAGGAGGTCGGGGCGGTCGTACGGCTCCGGCCGGGCGCGGCGGCCGGGCCGGAGGAACTGCGGGCGCACGTCGCCGCGCGCCTCGCCGCCTTCAAGGTGCCCGCGCACATCCTCGTACGGGACGGGGAGCTGCCCCGGAACGCGGGCGGGAAGGTGCTGAAGGGGGAGCTGCGGGGCCTCTTGGCGGCGGAGGCCGGGGGCGGTGTCGGGGCCGGGGTCGGGGTCGGGACCGGGGGCGGAACCGGGGACGGGGACGCCGCCTCTGCTCGCGGCGCCTCCGGTCCCGCCGCCTCCGCCGGTTCCGGCGCCCCCGTCAGTTCCGGCTGATCCTGATGCGGAAGTTGCCCGCCGGGTCCTCGTCGAGGACGCCTATCCGGATGCCGTTGGTGCGGTCGGTGAAGGTCTCGCCGGGGCGGAAGGGGGCGTCGGAGAGTTCCGCGTGGACGTTGGGGCGGCGGGTGCAGCCGCCGCTGGCGCGGTCGCTGTCGGCGACGGTGACGGGGCCGTGGCCGGTGTCGACGTCGGTCTCGACGCGGTAGACGAGGACGCCCGGTTCGCAGACGGCCTCGTCGTTGCCCTCGCGGGTGCGGACCTCGACGGCGTAGCCGGTGGTGTCGGTGAGCGGGACGAAGACGAGCTTGGGGCCGCCGGCGACGGCCAGCGGGGTGAGCAGGTGCTCGCTGGTGCCGGTGACGGAGGCGCAGCGGATCTGGTCGTTGTCGAGCCAGCCGAGCTTCCACTTGTGCCAGCCGAGGAGGTCGTTGTTGGCCCCCCAGTCCTCGGACATGATGTCCCAGTGGCCGACCGTGCCGCCGCCCTCGGCGGTGTAGAGGTCGGGCAGCCCGAAGACGTGGCCGTTCTCGTGGGGGAGGACGCGGTAGCCGGTCCGGTCGAAGCTGCCGGAGCCGTCGTCCTGGCGGCTGTAGACGAAGGACGTGTTGGCGAGCGGGACGCCGTCGGCGTAGGGCGCGTCGTCGTTGCCGGAGAAGGTCACGGACAGGACCGTGTCCAGGGCGGAGGGGCCGGCGTTCGGCGTGACCAGGACGTTGACCAGGTCGTAGGCGCTGAAGTCGACCTTGGGGTCGGCCGCCTTCACGATGTCCTCGACGAAGGAGCGGTACCCCGGTTCGTAGGGGGCGCCGCGTTCGATCCCGTACGAGGAGAACGGCCGCGGCATCCGCAGCCAGTCGGGTATCGGGGCCTCGGCGCCGTACTGGAGCCGGCCGTACGAGCTGACGCGGAACCAGTCGGAGGTCTGCGGGAAGAACTCGCGGAAGCGGCTCATGGCGGTGCCCTCGCCCTGGGCGTCGGGGAAGTCGACCATGAGGGTCAGGGCGCGGATCCGGCCGGTGGAGCGGGCGTACCCGGGGGCGGTCGGCAGCCCTTCCGACATCTGCACGCCCATGGCGGTGGCGATGCGGCACGGTCCGAGCCGGGTGGTGTCCGGCGCGGCGGCCACGGGGCCTGCCGAGGCCGGGGCGGGCCCGGGGAGCGTGGTGCTCGCCGAGACGAGCACGGTGAGCAGGAGGGCCGAGGTCGCCGCGAGGGCGACCGGTCTGCGTATCCGCCGGCGGGTGTGCTGCATGCGGTCGCCTCTCCGGTCGGGGCCAGGTCAGCGGCGGGGTGCCGTGCGATCAGCCTGGGCGGAGCGGTCCGGGGGCGCGCGCCGGGTGGACCGATCGTGGGTATGCGCGCCCCGCGGTCGCCGTGTGACGCGGGTCGAATGCCTTGTGACTCAGGTCACATTTGCCCGGGAAATAAGCGGGGATTCCTTCCCCGTTTAGGAGAGAGTCCGAACGAAGTGGGGAGTCTTTCCCCGGATGGCCCCGGATGGCTCCGGAAGGCCGAGAACCGGCCGGTCGGGCCGGGCGGGGAGTGAGGAAGCGTGAGCGACGTGAGCGGTGCGGACGGTGTGCGCGGCACGCGCGGCGTGAGCGGTGCGGACGGTGCGCGCGGCGCGGACGGCGGAGCCGTGGCCGTGCGGCGCGTCCCCCGGCCGCGCGCCGACGCCCTGCGCAACCGCGAGCGGCTGGTGACGGCGGCCCGCGAGATGTTCGTGGAGTTCGGCCCCCTCGTCCCCTACGACGAGATCGCCCGCCGGGCCGGAGTCGGCAACGCCACGCTCTACCGGAACTTCCCCGAGCGGGCCGACCTCGTCCACGAGGTCGTCCTCTCCCTGACCGCCCGGGTCGCCGGGCTCGCCGAGCGGGGCGCCGAGTCGGTCCGCGCCGGCGGGGCGGACGCCTTCGACGCGGTGCGGGACTTCGTCCACGGCGCCGCCGACGAACGGGTGGGCGCGCTCTGCCCGATGCTCGAAGCGGGCTTCGACCACGACCACCCCGACCTCGTCGCCGAGCGGGGCCGGCTGGAGGAGTCCGTCGAGGACCTTCTCGGCCTGGCGCGTGCGGCGGGCCGGCTCCGCCCGGACGTCGGCGCCGGCGACCTGCTGGTCGGCGTCTCGCAGCTCACCCGGCCGCTCCCCGGCACCGGGTGTGCCGCCTTCGCCCCCTTCGTCCACCGGCACCTCCAGCTCTTCCTCGACGGCCTGGAGGCACCCGCCCGCTCCGTGCTCCCCGGCTCGGCCGTGACCCTGGAGGACCTGAGACGCGACGCGTGACGCGCGAGGGCACCTCCCGGCCCTCCGTGAACCCCCTCTAGACCTTTTTCTTCCCCTTCGCACCAAGAGGTGGCTACCCCCATGCCCGAAACAGCCGAGACCAAGAGGTCAGCGGCCGTCCTCCAGCCCGACCCCGGTCGCTGGAAGGCCCTCGTCTTCATCGCCCTCGCCCAGCTGATGGTCGTGCTCGACGCGACCATCGTGAACATCGCCCTCCCCTCCGCCCAGCAGGACCTGGGGATCTCGGACGGCAACCGGCAGTGGGTCATCACGGCCTACGCCCTCGCCTTCGGCGGTCTGCTGCTCTTCGGCGGCCGCATAGCCGACCTCTGGGGCCGCAAGCGCGCCTTCGTCGTCGGTCTGGCCGGCTTCGCCGCCGCCTCCGCCCTCGGCGGCGCGGCGACCGGCGAGGCGATGATGCTCGGCGCCCGCGCGCTCCAGGGCGCCTTCGGCGCGCTGCTCGCGCCCGCCGCGCTCTCGCTGCTCGCGGTGACCTTCACCGACGCCAAGGAGCGCGCCAAGGCATTCGGCATCTACGGCGCGATCGCCGGCGGCGGCGGCGCCGTGGGCCTGATCCTCGGCGGCTTCCTCACCGAGTACCTGAACTGGCGCTGGACCTTCTTCGTCAACATCCCGTTCGCGGTCGTCGCCGCCGTCGGCGCGTACCTCGTGATCCGCGAGCCGGCCGGCGGCCGCAACCGCGCCGCGCTCGACGTCCCCGGCGTGGTCCTCTCCACCCTGGGCCTGGTCGCGCTCGTCTACGGCTTCACCCGCGCCGAGTCCGAGGGCTGGAGCGACGCCGGCACGATCGGCATGTTCGTGGCCTCGGTGGTCCTGCTCGGGACCTTCGTGCTCGTCGAGGCCCGGGTGAAGGCCCCGCTGCTGCCGCTGCGCGTCCTCACCGACCGCAACCGCGGCGGCGTCTACCTCTCGCTCGGCCTCGCCGTCATCGGCATGTTCGGCCTCTTCCTCTTCCTGACCTACTACCTCCAGGTCGTGAAGGGCTACTCGCCGGTCCTGACGGGCTTCGCGTTCCTGCCCATGATCGCGGGCATGATCATCGGCTCGACGCAGATCGGCACGCGCCTGATGACCCGGGTGCCGCCGCGCCTCCTCATGGGCCCCGGTTTCCTGACCGCCGCGATCGGCATGCTGATGCTGACGCAGCTGGAGGTGGGCACCTCGTACGCGGGGCTGATCCTGCCCGCGCAGCTGCTGCTCGGCCTCGGCATGGGCACCGCCTTCATGCCGGCCATGTCGCTCGCCACGCACGGCGTCGACCCGAAGGACGCCGGTGTGGCCTCCGCGATGGTCAACACCTCGCAGCAGGTCGGCGGCGCCATCGGCACGGCCCTGCTGAACACGATCGCCGCCTCGGCGACGACCGCGTACCTCACGGACCACGCCGCCGCCGCGACCACCCCGGACGCCCAGAAGCTGCTCCAGCTCCAGGGCATGGTCGAGGGCTACACCTCGGCGATCTGGTGGGCGGTCGGCATCCTGGCCGCCGCGTCGGCCATCGCCGTCACCCTGATCACCACCGGCAAGCCGGACACGGGCGCCGTCGCCGGGTCCGGCGCGGACGACGAGGTGAGGGTCCCGGTCGTCGCGCACTGACGGGGCGACCTCCCCACGGTCCGGTCCGGTCCGGTCCGATCCGGTCCGGTCCAGGCCGGGTCCGATCCGGTCCAGTCCGGTCCGGGGGCCTCCAACCCTCCGGGCCGGCCTCGGCCCCTCCGGACCCGGTCGGCCCCGTCCCTGCCCTGGCCCTCCGTCCCTGCTCCCCCTGCCCTGGTCCCGCTCTCAGCGGAGCCAGGGCAGGTCCGCGTCCGGGCCCGCGGGCTCCAGGCCCTCCGCCATCACCCGCATGATCACGCCGAGCTGGGTCACCTGTTCGGGGGAGAGCCGGTCGAACATCGCCTGCCGCACCGCCGCCACGTGGCCGGGCGCGGTCCTCCGCAGCACCTCCACGCCCTCGTCGGTGAGCTGGGCGAACTGGCCGCGCTTGTCGGAGGGGCAGTCCTCGCGGCGTACCCAGCCGTTCTTCTCCAGGCGGGCGACGGCGTGCGAGAGCCGGGAGCGGGTGATCTTGGCGCTCTTCGCCAGCTCAGTCATGCGGAGCCGGCGGCGCGGTGCCTGGGAGAGCTGGACCAGCAGCCCGTAGTAGACGTGCGGCATGCCCGCGTCGCGCTGCAACTGGCGGTCGAGGTGATCCTCCAGGAGCGTGGTGGCGTGGAGGTACGCGCGCCAGACGCGCTGCTCGTCGTCGCCGAGCCAGCGCGGCTCCGGCGCCGTTCCGGGCCCCGCTCCAGGTGCGTCTTCCATCAGGTCCTTCTCTCCCATGTCACCCATCGTACGACTCATCCTTGAAAGTTGAACTATCTACGTTTAAGCTGCACGCATCAGCTTGAAGTTTCAAGAACTTCTGCCGGAGGAGGACCCGCCGTCATGGCCGCCACGCTGGAACGGATGCCCGCGCTCTACCTGTCCCACGGCGCCCCGCCGCTCGCCGACGACCCGGTCTGGCCCGGCGAGCTCGCGGCCTGGTCCGCCGGCCTGCCCCGCCCCAAGGCGATCCTCATGGTCTCCGCGCACTGGGAGGAGGCGCCGCTCGCCCTCGGCGCCACCGAGACGCTGCCCCTCGTGTACGACTTCTGGGGCTTCCCCGAGCACTACTACCAGGTCCAGTACGCCGCCCCCGGCGCGCCCGCGCTCGCCGAGTCCGTCCGCGCCCTGCTCCGCGCCCCCGGCGCCCCCGTGCAGGACATCCCCGACCGGGGCCTCGACCACGGTGCCTACGTGCCGCTCGTCGAGATGTACCCCGACGCCGACGTCCCGGTCCTCCAGATCTCCCTGCCGACCCTGGACCCGCGCCGGCTCATGGACGTCGGCCGCAAGCTCGCCCCGCTGCGCGACGAGGGCGTGCTGATCGTCGGGAGCGGCTTCTTCACCCACAACCTCGCCGCGCTGCGCCACGGCGGCGGAGTGCCGTCCTGGTCCGCCGAGTTCGACGCCTGGGGCCACGAGGCCCTCGCCGCGCGGGACGTGGACGCCCTGCTCGACTTCGAGCACAAGTCCCCGGCCGGCCGCCTCGCCCACCCCCGTACGGAACACTTCGCGCCGCTCTTCGTCACCATGGGCGCCGCCGACGCGGCGGGCGACCTCGACGCCGAGCGGTCCGTGATCGACGGCTTCTGGATGGGGCTCGCCAAGCGGTCCGTCCAGTTCGGCTGAGCCCCGGCAGGGCCCTCGGCGACCCCGACCGGACCTCGACCGGGCCCTCGACGGACCTCGACCGAACCTCACCCGCCCTCGCGGCCCTGGTCAGGTCCTTACGGGGCGGGCGGGTTCAGCTCCACCGAGCGGACGGCGGCGGCCAGCGCGAGCGGGTCGCCGACGTCCAGCGCCGTGTCCGTGAACTTGATCGTGTGGTCGTCGCCGTGCGCCGCCGCCCGCCCGAAGACCTCCTCCGGGACGAGACCGGCGGAACCGGCCGCGTACGCCTCGTACGGTGCGGCCTCCCGCGGCGCGTACGCGGCCGTCACCGCCGCCGCCGCCGCCCAGGCCGCCGACAGGCTCGGCGCCCACAGCGCGCGGGGCAGGGCGGGGAGCGCCCGCAGCACCGCGTTCGGGGCGGTCGCCGCGTGCACCAGCATGATCGGCTCGCCGTGGCCGTGGGACGCGTACCGGTGCGTCGCCGCCGCCACCAGCTCCGTCAGCCGCTCCCGCGCCGCGTCCGGATCCGGGGCGCCGCCCCACTCCGGGAACGCCGTCAGTTGCGCCAGCCGCTCCCGGATCCCGCCCTCCTGCTCCGGGACGGGCGGTACGGCGTCGAGCGCGGCGGCCGCCGTCGGCGCGGCGGCCAGCGGGGTCAGCGGCGGCAGCGCCCGGTGGCGGGCCGCCCAGTAGCCGAGCGCGTGCGCCAGCTCCGCCCGGCGCGGCGCCGTCTCCCCGCCGGGCGCGAGCAGCGTCCGTACGGCGTGCCCGGTGCGGATCACCGGGTGGGTGGCGCCGCCCGCGATGCCCGGCAGCAGGCGCGGCCACCACTCGGCCAGCACCTCCCGCCAGGGCCGGTCCGCCAGCTCGCGGGCGAGGAACCGGGTCCAGTCGGTGATCCGGGCCGGATCGCCGAGCGCCTCCCGCCAGTTCCCCGCCGTGACCGGGGCGTACGGGGCGGGCGCCTCCTCCAGCTTCGGCGCGTACCCGTCCAGCCAGCGGTGCACGTCCGGCGCGTGACCGTGCCGGACCAGCGCCTCGACGGCCATCGGCGCGTGGTTGGTGAGCCAGCCGTTCCGCTCGGGACCGGAGGAGTGGAGGCGTTCGAGGGCCTCGTCGAGGATGCCGGTGGTGTCCATGGCGGTGACCGTAGGCCCGGCGGGGACCGGTCCGTAACGGTCCGGGGACCTACACCGTGCGGCGGAGGCAACCCTCCGTCCCCGGTCCGGCGTCCGGGGGAGTGAGGGGAAAGGGACGGGGTAGATGTGAGCGTCGTCTCACCGACAGTGTGGTCGGAAGGCGCCGGAAGGCCGCTTCGGAGGCCGCCCCGAGGGGTCTGACCTGCGGATCCACGCCGGGCGCCGGCCCGCCGGGCGGGGTGGCGGCCGTGCAGGATACTGCATGATCGCGAAAATCCTGAGTCCCCTGGGAATTCTGTCCCGTTTCCGGTCGTTGTTTCCGTCGGATGCAGGGCACCCGGAAGGGTGTCGCGACCTACTCAGCAAGGGAGCACGCATGGCAACCCGTGCCGTCGCCCGTCGTCAGTCCACCGCCAAGAGCGGGGACGGCCGGGCAAGCAGCGTTCGCGCCGTGGGCGGGGAGATCGCCGACCGCGACCTGGTCGGCATGTACCTCGACGAGATCGCGCGCACGCCCCTGCTCGACGCCGCTAAGGAGGTCGAGCTCTCCCAGACCATCGAGGCGGGCGTCTACGCCCAGCAGATACTCGACGGCGAGGTGGAGGACACCGAGGCGGGCGGGGCGACCCGCGAGGAGCTCCAGGCACTGGCCGCCGAGGGCGAGCGCGCCAAGGACCTCTTCATCAAGTCCAACCTGCGGCTCGTCGTCGCCGTCGCCCGGCGCTACCCGCGCAGCGGCCTCCCCCTGCTCGACCTGATCCAGGAGGGGAACGCGGGCCTCGTGCGCGCCGTCGAGAAGTTCGACTACGCCAAGGGCTTCAAGTTCTCCACGTACGCCACGTGGTGGATCCGCCAGGCCATCACCCGGTCCATCGCCGACCAGTCCCGCACCATCCGGCTCCCCGTCCACCTCGTCGAGGAGCTCGGCCGGATCCGCCGCGTCCAGCGCGAGTTCAACCGCGAGCACGGGCGCGAGCCGGAGCCCGCCGAGGTCGCGGAGGAGCTCGGCTCCACACCGGAGCGGGTCACCGACGTCCTGGACTGGGCGCGCGACCCGGTCTCCCTCAACATGTCCGTCGACGACGAGGGCGAGACCCAGTTCGGCGACCTCCTGGAGGACACCTCCGCGATCTCGCCCGAGCAGTCCGTCCTCACGCTCCTGCGCAGCGAGGAGCTCGACGACCTCATCGACAAGCTGGACAACCGCACCGCCTCCATCATCCGTATGCGGTACGGCATCGAGGACGGCCGCGAGAGGACCCTCACGGAGGTCGGCAAGGAGCACGGCCTCACCCGCGAGCGCATCCGCCAGATCGAGAAGCACGCGCTCCTCGAACTGAAGAAGATGGCCAGGGACACGGGCTTCGACGCGGTGGCCTGAGGCGCCCGGCGACCCGGATCCCCCGGGCCGCGGGCCCTCGCGGTGCGCGCCGCCCCTGCGCCCTGGCGGTGCGGGCCGCGCCCGCGCCCGTCGCCCCTGCGGGGCTGTCGCCGTCGTCCCTGTGGGCAGGTGTCCCGCAGGGCGGGACGGGTGGGCACAGGGACGGCGCCCCTAGCCGGGCCGAGGCTTTCCGGGCCTGGACCCGCACCCGGTGCGCAGTGCACTTGGGGTGCGGGTCCAGGCACGTAAGCGGAGGTACCCGCGAAGGGTGCCGTTCCGTTGTGCCCACCCGTTCCGCCCCGGCGGAACGATTGCCCACAACGAAACGGCGGCAGCGCCGCATCCGCGCGGGACCGGGCCCAAGGGTGGGCACCGCCCCGGCGGAACGCCCGCCCGCAACGGAACGGCGGCGGCACCGCACCCGCGCGGGGCCGGGCCCAGGGGTGGGCAGGGGGCCCGCGGAACGGCGGCGCGGCCGGGCCGGGGGTCAGCGGGTGGCGGCGGTGAGGCGGGTGGCGAGGGTGTGGAGGTGGGCGCGGAGGGGGGCGGGGGCGTGGACGGTGAAGTCGACCTCCAGGAGGGCGAGGCGGAGCGCCAGCCACTCCACGGTGTCGGTGACGCGCCCCTGGATCCGGCAGCGTTCCGGCCCGTCCGCGACGGGCGCGAGGTGCGCCGGCAGCCGCGCGGCCACGAACTCGGCCGGTGCCGCGAACTCCACGTCGAGGTCCAGCTCGCCGCCCCCCTGCGCCCGCGTCATGGACCGTGCCAGGTAGGCCGCCTCGTCCCCCTCGGGCAGTTCGCGCGGCGTGAAGCGGGCGCCGGTGGCGAGCGGGTCGGTGACCCGGTCGACCCGGAAGGTCCGCCAGTCCTCGCGCCCGAGGTCGTACGCGACGAGGTACCAGCGCCGCCCGGTGGACACCAGCCGGTACGGCTCGACGAGCCGCTTCGTCTCGGCCCCGTCGCCCGCGCGGTAGCTGAACCGCAGCCGTTCGCGGCCGGTGACGGCGCCCGCGAGGGCCGTCAGGGTCGACGGCGCGACGGTGGCCCCGTCGCCCCGGGTCAGCGGCAGCGTCGCGTGCTGGAGGGTGGAGACCCGGTGCCGCAGCCGTGACGGCAGGACCTGTTCCAGCTTGGCCAGGGCGCGTACGGACGCCTCGTCGACGCCTTCGATGGCGTGCCCGGCCCCGGCGCGGAGGCCGACGGCGATGGCGACGGCCTCCTCGTCGTCGAGGAGCAGCGGGGGCATCGCGGTGCCGGCGACGAGCCGGTAGCCGCCGACCGCGCCCTTGGACGCCTCGACGGGGTACCCGAGGTCCCGCAGGCGTTCGATGTCGCGGCGGATCGTGCGCGAGGAGACCGCGAGCCGTTCGGCGAGCTCGCTTCCGGGCCACTCGCGCGGGGTCTGGAGGAGCGAGAGCAGATTGAGGAGTCGTGCCGGAGTGTCCGTCATGGCACCAGCATGAGGGGAAAAGAGGACGTGTTCTGACCTAGTTCGCTTCTATGGTCCTCCTATGAGCGCACACGAGACCGACGCCGCCGCGGGGGCGGACAGCACCACCACGGGGGACAGCAAGCGCTGGATCGCCCTGGCCATCGTCATGACGGCCGCCTTCATGGACCTGGTCGACGCCACCATCGTCAACATCGCGATCCCCAGCATCGAGCACGACCTCGGCGCCTCCTTCGGCGCCATCCAGTGGATCACCGCCGGCTACGCGCTGGCCTTCGCCGCCGGCCTCATCACCGGCGGCCGCCTCGGCGACATCTACGGCCGCAAGCGGCTCTTCCTCGTCGGCACCGCGGGCTTCACGCTCGCCTCCGCGCTGTGCGGCCTCGCCGCCGGTCCGGAGATGCTGGTCGCCTCCCGCCTCCTCCAGGGCGCGGCCGCGGCGATGATGGTGCCGCAGGTGCTGTCGATCGTCCACGTCACCTTCCCGGCGCACGAGCGCGGCAAGGTCTTCGGCCTGTTCGGCGCGATCGTCGGGCTGGGCGCGGTCTCGGGCCCGCTCCTCGGCGCGCTGCTCACCGAGTGGAACATCGCGGGCCTGGAGTGGCGCCCGATCTTCCTGATCAACCTGCCGGTGGGCGTCGCCGCGCTGCTGCTCGGCCGCACGTACATCATCGAGTCGAAGGCGCCGAAGGCGCTCCGCCTCGACCTGGTCGGCGTCGTGCTCGTCACGGCCGCGCTGCTCCTGCTGATCTACCCGCTGACCCGGGGCCGCGAGCTGGACTGGCCGCTGTGGGGCCACCTGATGATGGCGGCGAGCCCGGTCGTCTTCGGCGTCCTCGTCGCGTACGAGCGGCACAAGACGCGCAAGGACGGTTCCCCGCTGGTCGAGCTGTCCCTGTTCCGCGTGAAGTCGTTCGCGGCCGGCATCGCGGTGCAGCTCACCTTCGGCATCGTGCTCGGCATCTTCTTCCTGGTGTGGACGCTCTACATGCAGGTGGGCCTCGGCTGGAGCGCCCTCAAGGCGGGTCTGACCGGCGTGCCGTTCTCGATCGCGGTCTCGACGGCCGCCGGACTGTCGGTGCAGCTGCTGGTTCCCCGCTTCGGCCGCAAGGTGCTCCAGGCCGGCGCGCTGACGATGGTCGCCGGCATCCTCTTCTACTTCTTCCTCGCGGGCCGGTACGAGGCGGGGATCTCGCCCTGGCAGATGCTGCCGGCGCTGGTGGTCATGGGTCTCGGCATGGGGCTGATCGTGGCGCCGCTGACGGACGCGGTGCTCTCGGAGGTGCCGAAGGAGCACGCGGGTTCGGCGTCGGGCCTGATCAACACGACCGGCCAGATGGGCAACGCGATCGGCCTGGGCCTGGTCTCGGTGGTCTTCTTCGGCGTGATCGACGACCGGGGTCCGATCCGGGCCCCCGCGGAGGCGGCGGCGGCCTTCACGGACGCCTTCCGCAACGCCCTGGGCTGGGCGGCGGTCGTCCTCGCCGGGATCTTCCTGGTGATGTTCGCCCTTCCGGCGAAGCCGAAGCAGCACCTGGAGGGCGGCGCGGACGGCGACGAGCCGGCCGCGGTGGACAAGGAGCCCGCCCTCACCCGCTGAGCACCGCAGCACCGCGCGAAAGGGCCCCGGAGGGGCGGCACGTCCACGGACGCGCCGCCCCTCCGGGCTTTTCCCGCCGGGGACGCGTCGGCGTCAGGGGTTCACCGCGCCGCGGTGGCGCAGGTCGCCCTTGAACTCGACCGCGCGCAGGGCGATCGGGGTCGGCGTGGTCTGCTGCGTCCAGTCCTCGTTCCAGACGAAGGTGCCGCCCATGGTGTCGCCGTGCGTCTGCCAGACCTGCCCGTCCGTGGTGATCACCCGGACGTAGGCGTCGTTGCCCTGGGCCTCGATGGTGATGCCGCAGGCGTCGGCCGGGTAGTTCGCGTTGGCCGGGTCGGTCGTGGGGTCGGGGCTGGAGGGCGTGGTGTTCGTCAGGTCCTGCCAGGCGATCGTGCCGCCGGGGACGTCCGCCCGCCCGACGTACGCCTTGCCGCCGTAGAGCGCGGCCTGGAAGTCCTCGGTGTTGGAGGGCGCGTAACTGTCGATGGACACGCAGGGCCCGGTGGGGCCGGTGGCACCCGTGGCTCCGGTCGCTCCGGTCGCACCCGTGGCTCCGGTCGCGCCCGTCGGGCCCGTGGCTCCGGTCGCGCCCGTCGCTCCCTTCGGCCCGGTGGCCCCCGTCGTGCCCTTCGGGCCGGTCGCTCCGGTCGGGCCCTTCGGGCCGGTGGGACCCTTGGGACCGGTCGGCCCCTTGGGGCCGGTGTTGCCTTTGGGGCCCTTGGGGCCGGTCGGTCCGGTCGGGCCCTTGCAGCCGCCGCTGGGGCCCGTGGCCGTTCTTGGCCCGCCGGCCTCCTCGGCCAGGAAGTCCCCCGGGGCGGAGGTGCCCGGGGACCCGGGGAGGGCCCGGTGCTTGCAGCCCGTCAGCGGGTTCGACACCGCCGCGTCCGAGGCCGGGACCCGGGGGGTCCCCCACGCGGAGGCGGTGGGGGCGAAGCCGGTGAGGACGAGCGCGACCGAGGCCAGCGCGCCGCCGCCGAGCCAGACGCGCCGGCGGGGCAGCGGGCCGAGCGGGGACCGGGTCCTGGGGTCGGGACGCATGGGGGCTCCTTCCTCCGCCGGTGCACGGGGGCGCCGACGCGAGAGCGGTAGGGGGGATCCGCGCGGAACGGTCGGCCGGATCCGGGGGTGGGATGGACTTCCCATCGGTTCATCGGACCGCCGGTGGGGGGCCTTGACGGGCTCCGGGGCACTCTCAGCGCCTTGGCCCAGCGGCGCCATTCCAATGGACGCGTACATGACGGCGAACGCGGAACCCCCGGTCGGCGCGCCGCCGCCGTGCGCGCGGCGGGCCGTGCCTACCGTCGCCCCCCGACCGAACCGCGAGAAGTGGTGTTGTCATGCGGCCGTCCCTGTGCTTGTGCATGATCGTCAAGAACGAGTCCTCGGTCATCGAGCGGTGCCTCGCCTCCGTCCGCGACCTGGTGGACATCTGGGTCGTCTCCGACACGGGCTCCACCGACGGCACCCAGGACCTCGTCAGGAAGGCCCTCGCGGGGATCCCGGGGGAGCTGGTGGAGGAGCCCTGGGTGGACTTCGGGCACAACCGCAGCCGGAACGTCGCCCGCGCGCGGGAGCTGGCCCGCGGCCGGGCCGACTTCCTGCTGCTCCTCGACGCCGACCACGTCCTGCGGCAGGACGGTCCGCTGCCCGAGCTGACGGCCGACGCGTACATGCTGCGCCACGAGGGCGCGCTGGAGTACCGCATCAAGCGTCTGGTCCGGGCGGACCTGCCGTGGCGGTACGAGGGCGTCACCCACGAGTACCTGACGGCGGACCGGGACCACGAGCAGCGGAACCTGGACGCGCTGGTCATCGAGGACCACGCGGACGGCGGCTCGCGGCACGACAAGTTCGAGCGGGACGCCCGGCTGCTCGGCGCCGAACTCGTCCGCGACCCGGGCAATCCCCGTACGGTCTTCTACCTCGCCCAGACCATGCGGGACATGGGCCGCACCCGGGAGGCGATCGGGCTCTACGAGCGACGCGCGGCCATGGGCGGCTGGGGCGAGGAGGTCTACTACGCGCTGCTCCAGGTGGGGGTGCTGGCCGCCGATGCGGGCGACTGGCCGACCGCGCAGGACGCCCTCCTGCGGGCCTGGGAGTCCCGCCCGCAGCGTCTGGAGGCGGTGTACGAACTGGCCTCGCGGCTCCGGCTCGCCGACCGCCACCAGGCCGCGCACGCCCTGCTGAAGGAGGTGCTGGACCGTCCCGCGCCCACCGAGGACCTGCTCTTCCTCCAGCCGTGGGTCTACCGCTGGGGGCTGCTCTTCGAGCACTCGATCACCGCGTACTGGGCCGGTGACCACGCCGCCTCGCTCGCCGCCTGCGACCGTCTCCTCGGCCTGCCCGACCTGCCCGAGGCGTACCGCGAACAGACCCGGGCCAACCGGGAGTTCGCGGTACGGTCGCTGGGCGCGCCGGCCGGGGTCTGAGCCGGTCCGGACGCGGCACGCCCGGCGGGGCGGCTGCGGGGCCGGTCAGCGGACCCGGGACCGGGCCTCCATCGCCCCGCGGGCCGCGGCCTCCGACTCGTACACCTCGCACATGTGCCGGCCGTCCGGGGTGGCCGTGTGCTCGACCTCCCACAGGCTCAGCTCGCTGCCGTCGAGCAGCAGGAACTGGTGCTCGTAGAGGGTGAAACCGGCCTCCCGGCCGCCCTCCACGGGGCAGTGGCGGCCGAAGACCTGGGTGATGTGGTGGGCGAAGGCGATCCGCAGCCGGCGGGCCGTCCGCTCGGAGGGCCGGTCGGCGTTCTCCGCGCGGCGCAGGACGCGGCGGGCGTGGTCGGCCGAGTCGTCCGGCACGTACATCCGGGGCTGGGCGGGTATCGGACGGGCCAGCAGCGCGCTCAGCGCGGCCAGGTCGTCGTCCTCCTCCGGCGGGAGCCCGTCGGCCCGCTCCACCGTCCACTCCGGCAGCGGCCCCGCGGGCAGCCGGGACGCGGCGAGCCGCGCCTCCGCCTCCTCCGCGTACAGCTCGTGCTGCGGGGAGCCGTCCCGGCCCGCGTTGTGCACGAGCTCCCAGAGGGTCAGGGCGCTGCCGTCGGCCAGCAGATAGGTGTGGCGGTAGGTCGTGCGGCGCAGCGAGGAGCTGTGGTGCGAGGAGTGCAGCGCGGTGGAGTGGGCGAGCGCCGCGTCCAGGCGCTCCACCGTCGCGTCGGGCAGGTCGAAGGAGTTGAGCGCCCGGCCGAGGAGCCGCTCGACGTGCGTCTCGGTCGTCTCGTACGGATCGTGGTGATCCCGCGGATCGTTCAAGAGGGTCTCCAGGCCGTCGCCGCATGTCACTTGGTGCTTGCTTAACGTAGTCCCTGGGTCCGACAACGGGGTCGGTGTTCGGGAAAACGAGGGTGCCGCCGCCGAAGTTCCCGCAGCCGCCACCTTTTCAATTCCCCTGTTCTCACTGGAAGCAGCCGCCGCGGGGCTGGGCGTACAGCTCCCCGTACGAGGGGAAGTCGCCGCCCGGACCGCGCTGCCCCGGCGGCGCCGCCAGGACCGCCCGCACGATCGCCCGGGTCACCAGGTCGGCGCCGGTCGCCAGCAGCTCGTTCAGGGCGAGCGGCCCCGGTCCGGCCGGCAGCTCGCGGGCCCCGGTGGCGAGCGTGAAGACGGTGTCGCCGTCGTTCATCAGGTGCACCGGCCGGATCGCGCGGGCGATGCCGTCGTGCGCCGTGCCCGCCAGTTTCTGCGCCTGGGCGCGGGTCAGGACCGCGTCCGTGGCGACCACCGCGAGGGTGGTGTTCAGCGGCGGGGCGACGGAGGCCGCGCGGGCCTCCGCGAGCCGCAGGACCGCCGCCTCGTGCACCGCGCGCGACGGCCGCCCCGGCACCGTACCGGGGGCGGAGCCGTCCTCGAAGAGCCCGCCGTACAGGACGCCGGTCGCCGGGTCGACGGCCGAGCCGACCGCGTTCACCACCACCAGGGCGCCGACCGTGATCCCCGACGCCAGGCGGAGGCCCGCCGTGCCGACGCCCCCGCGCAGCCCGCCGACGACCGCGCCGGTGCCCGCGCCGACCGCGCCCACCGCCACGCGCGCGTGGTCCCCCGACGCCGCCGCGGCCTCCACCGCGGCCCGGCCGGTCGCCGCGTCCGGGCGGGCCGCGAAGTCGCCGCCCCGGCCCAGGTCGAAGACGCAGGCGGCCGGCACCACCGGCACCACGTGCTCGGGCCGGGGCCCCACCCGCACGCCCCGGTGCCGCTCCTCCAGCCAGGCCATCACCCCGGCGGCGGCTTCCAGGCCGTACGCGCTGCCGCCGGTCAGGACGAGCGCGTCGATCCGCTGGACCACGTTCCTCGGGTCCAGGGCGTCCGTCTCCCGGGTCCCCGGTCCGCCGCCCCGCACGTCCACGGCGGCCACCGCCCCGCCCTCGGGGGCGAGGACGACCGTCGTCCCGGACAGGGCCCGCGGCCCCGCCACGCGCGCGTGGCCGACGCGGACGCCCGGCACGTCGGTGATGCCGTCGGTGCCGTCAGTGGTGTCGGCGGTGTTGCCGGGAGGGCCGTCGGTGGTGTCGTCGGAGGGGTGCCCGGGTGCTGTCATGTCCTCTTCCTATCGCAGGGGGCTACCGCAGGGGGGCCGGGCGGGTCGCCGGGTTCCGCGCGGTGAGCGTCACGCCCACCGCCACCGCTGCCGCCGCCACGAGCCCGGCCGCGAGCACCGCCCAGCGGCCCGCGAAGGAGCACAGCAGGATCGCCGCCGCGGCCCCCGGCAGCACTGCCTGCTGGGCCAGGCCGACCTTGAAGTAGCGGGCGTGCAGCACCCACACCGACAGCAGGAAGACCGCCGCCGGGATCGTCACCGACGCCGAGGCCGCGAGCGTGCTGATGTGGGCCTTGCCCACCGCCTGCTCCACGGCGATTTCCAGGCCCGCGCCGATCGCCGCCGCCGACGTGAAGATCACGTAGTGGCCGTACCCCCACAGGAAGCCCTGCCTGCTGTCGGTCAGCCGGTCGTGCGCCGGGACCACGAAGTACACCCACCAGGCCGCGAAGACGATCAGCAGCCCGCCCGCCGCGATCGGCAGCAGCTCGTTCAGGGCGTCGTGCTCGACGATCCCCGACTTCACCGCCACGGTCGCCGCCGCCACCGACTCGCCCAGCACGATGATCGTGAACAGCCCGTACCGCTCCGCGATGTGGTGCGGGTGCCAGGTGCTCGGCGCGTCCTTCTCCGCGTACACCGGCACCGCCAGCTCCGCCAGCGCCATCACCAGGAACACCCACGGCTTCGCCCCGTCCGGCACGAACAGCAGCGCCAGCCAGCCGGCCTGCACCACCAGCACCCCGCCCGCGTACCGCAGGCACATCGTGCGCTCCTCGGCCGACGCCGCGTGCCGCGCGGCCCGCAGCCACTGCGAGGCGAGCGCCACCCGCATCACCACGTAGCCGAGGTAGACGACGAGGAAGTCGTGCTCCTCGAAGGCCCGCGAGACGCCCGCGGCGAGGATCAGCACGCCGGCGATCTGCACCAGCGTGACCACCCGGTACAGCACGTCGTCGTTGTCGTAGGCCGAGGCGAACCAGGAGAAGTTCATCCACGCCCACCAGATGGCGAAGAAGACCATCGCGTAGTTCGCGACGCCCTCGCCCGCGTGCCCCTCGGCGACCGCGTGCACGAGCGCCGCGCCCGCCTGGGCGACGGCGACCACGAAGCACAGGTCGAAGAAGAGCTCCAGCGGGGTGGCGGTCCGGTGCGTCTCCTCGCGGGAACGCGCGGTGAGCGGCAGGAAAGGTCGTGTCATGGACCCAGCACATCAGAGCCCCGCCGCCCCGGCCCCTCAAGCCACGCGGACCGCCCCGTGACGCACCTCATGGCCTGCCCCGTCCCGGACCGCCGCCCCGTAGCGGGCCGCCACCAGCCGGGCCAGGCGCGGGTGGTCCGCCAGCGGCGCCGACACCGCGTGCGTGCCCGTCAGCCCCTCCAGCGCCCGGCCGAAGCGGCCCGGCGCCAGCAGGTGGGCCGCGACGGCGATCCGCCGGAAACCGTCCGCACGCGCGCGTGCCACCGCCTCCGCCGGAGCGGGGCCCGCCGCCGAGCAGTACGCCACGGTCACCGGCACCGGGAGGAGGCGCCCCAGCTGCTCCGCCGCCGCCAGGGTCCCGTCGTTGCCGCCCGGCCGGGACGAACCGGCCCCCGCGACGACGACCGCGTCCGACGGACCGCCCGCCGCCCGCTCGGCGGCCCGCAGCCGGTCGTACAGCGCCAGCGACACGGCGGGCTCGCCGCCGAGCCCCGGGGTCACCGCGCAGTCGAAGTGCCGGGCCACGGCCGGGACGTCCACCGTCCGGTGGTAGCCGTCCCCCAGCAGCAGCGGCACCACCACGGCACCGGGCCGGTCGGCGAGGACGTACGGCAGCGACGGCGCCTGGTGGTCGAGGTGCCCGACCACGACGGGCACGCCGGTCAGCCTCCGGACGCCCTCCGCGAGCCGCGCGACGACGGCCCCCGCCTCGGGCACGGCGCTCCCGTGCACGGCCAGCACGAGCGCCGGTCCACGGGCGGGGCCGGACCCGTCCACGAACCCGCCCGCGCCCCGTACCCCCGTGTCCGGCTTCCACATCCCGCACCTCTGCATCTGCTCTCGCGCGTCCGCTTCCGCGCGTCCACGCGCGCGTGCCGCCGTTCCGGCCGCGGCTCCCGGGGTGCACCGGCCCGGGGGCCGCGGCCGGACACGGGCCGTGCGGCGGTGTCGTGCGCCGGGCCGGTCCGTACCCACCACGCTAGGCCGCCCGGAGCGCGGGGAGGCCCGCCGTTCGGCCCCGGCGGGCGGGCCGCAAGTCCCTTCCCTTCGGGTCTTTTCCGGGCCGCCGGACCCCCGGCGCGCGCCTACGGTCGAAGCGACGCCGAAGAAGCGTCGGAGAAGCACCGCAGCAGCACCGCAGCAGCAGAGACGTCGCAGAGCCCCCACCCCCGGAGCGCCCCATGTCCCCCAGCCCGTCCCTCGTCCTCGTCGGCCACGGCATGGTCGGCCACCGGCTCCTGGAGGCGCTGGCCGAGCGCGGGGCGCTCGCGGCCGGGGACGGGGAGCCCGGCTGGCGCGTCACCGTCCTCGCCGAGGAGGACGTCCCCGCGTACGACCGGGTCCACCTCTCCTCCGTCTTCGCCGGCACCGCGCCGGAGGACCTGGGCCTCCCCGCCCCCGGCTTCCTCGCCGGGCACGGCGTCGACCTCCGCCTCGGCGACCCGGCCGAGCACATCGACACCGCCGCCCGGACCGTCACCACCACCTCCGGCGCGGTCGTCCCCTACGACGCCCTGGTCCTGGCCACCGGCTCGTACCCCTTCGTGCCGCCGATCCCCGGCGCCGACGCCCCCGGCTGCTTCACCTACCGCACCCTCTACGACGTCGACGCGCTCACCGCGTGGGCGGCCCGCGACGAGGCCCGCACCGGCGTCGTCATCGGCGGCGGACTGCTCGGCCTGGAGGCGGCGGGCGCCCTGTGCTCCCTCGGACTCGCCACCCACGTCGTGGAGTTCGCGCCCCGGCTGATGCCGCTCCAGGTCGACGACGGCGGCGCGGCCGCCCTGCGGTCCACCATCGAGTCGATGGGCGTCGCCGTGCACACCGGCGTCGGCGCCGCCGAGGTCGAGACCGCCGCGGACGGCCGGGTCGGCGCCCTCGCCCTCTCGAACGGCGAGCGGATCGCCGCCGACCTCGTCGTCTTCTCCGCCGGCGTCCGCCCCCGCGACCGCCTCGCCCGCGAGGCCGGCCTCGCCGTCGGCGACCGCGGGGGAGTGGCGGTCGACCCGCACTGCCGGACCACCGACCCGTACGTGTACGCGATCGGCGAGTGCGCCCAGACCTCCGACGGCCGCGTCTACGGCCTGGTCGCCCCCGGCTACCAGATGGCGGAGGCCGTCGCCGACCAGCTGGCGGGCGACGGGACCACCGAGTTCACCGGCGCCGACACCTCCACCAAGCTGAAGCTGATGGGCGCCGACGTGGCCTCCTTCGGCGACCCGTTCGCGGCCGGCGGCGAGGCCACCGAGATCGTCTTCTCGGACGGCCGCGAGGGCGTCTACAAGAAGCTCCTCCTCGGCCCCGAGGGGCAGCTCCTCGGCGGCATCCTGGTCGGCGACGCCGAGGCGTACGGCTCCCTGAAGCCGCACGCCGGACGGCTCCTGCCCGCCCCGCCCGAGGCGTTCATCCTGCCGCCCCGGGCGGGCGGCGCCGAGCCGCCCGGCGCCGACGCGCTCCCCGACGACGCCGTCGTCTGCTCCTGCCACAACGTGACCAAGGGCGCCGTCGCCGCCGCGATCACCGAGCACGGCCTGACCGACATCGGCGGCGTCAAGCGCTGCACCAGGGCGGGGACCGGCTGCGGAGGCTGCGTCAACACCCTCCAGGCCGTCCTCGACGCCGCCGGGGTCGAGAAGCGGCGCGGCCTGTGCGAGCACTTCCCCGAGCTCTCCCGGCCCGAGCTGTACGAACTCGTCCGCACCGAACACATCCGCTCCTTCACCGAACTGATGGAGCGTCACGGAGCGGGCGGCGCGGGCTGCACCGTCTGCAAGCCCGTCGTCGCCAACGTCCTCGGCACCCTCGCCCCCGAACTCGGCCTGCGGCACGTCCTGGAGGGCGAACAGGCCGCCCTCCAGGACTCCAACGACCTCTTCCTCGCCAACCTCCAGAAGGACGGCACCTACTCCGTCGTCCCCCGTGTCCCCGGCGGCGAGATCACCGCCGAACAGCTCATCGCCATCGGCGAGGTGGCCCGCGACCACGGCCTCTACAGCAAGATCACGGGCGGGCAGCGGATCGACCTCTTCGGCGCCCGCAAGGAGGACCTCCCGGCGATCTGGCGCCGCCTCGTCGCCGCCGGCTTCGAGTCCGGTCAGGCGTACGGCAAGTCCCTGCGGACCGTGAAGTCGTGCGTGGGCGCCAAGTTCTGCCGCTTCGGCCAGGGCGACTCCGTCCAGCTCGCGATCGACCTGGAGCTCCGCTACCGGGGCCTGCGCGCCCCGCACAAGATCAAGGGCGGCGTCTCGGGCTGCCTGCGCGAATGCGCCGAGGCCCGCGGCAAGGACATCGGCGTCATCGCCACCGCCGGCGGCTGGAACCTCTACGTCTGCGGCAACGGCGGCGCGAGCCCCCGCCACGCCGACCTCCTCGCCTCCGACCTCACCGCCGCCGAACTCTTCGCGCTGATCGACCGCTTCCTCATGTACTACCTGCGGACCGGCGAGCGCCTGGAGCGCACCTCGGCCTGGCTGGAGCGGCTCGGCGGCTCCGGCGACGGCCTGGCCCACCTGCGGGAGGTGCTCGTCGAGGACTCGCTCGGCATCGGCGCCGAACTGGAGGCGCAGATGGACCGGCACGTGGCCGCCTACCGCGACGAGTGGCGGGCCGTCCTGGACGACCCCGAAGCGCTGGCCCGCTTCGAGCCGCACGTGGCGGGCGTCGAGTTCCTGGAGCCGGGCCGCGGCCGTGCGGCGGTGCTGCCGGACGGCACGGAGGCGGCGCTGTTCAAGGACGCGGACGGGGAGGTGTACGCGGTGGGCAACCGCGATCCGTTCTCGGGCGCTGACGTCATCGCGAACGGCATCATGGGCAGCCGCGACGGCGTGCCGGTGGTCGCCTCCCCGATGCACAAGCAGGAGTTCGACCTGCGGACCGGCGCCTGCCTCGACGACCCGGAGGTCTCGCTGCCGCTGCTGCCGGTGCCCCGGGCGCCGCGCCCCGGCCGCGACTGACGCCCACGGCGCCCGCACCCGCACCCGCACCCGTCCTCGTGTCCGTACGGAGGGGAGCGCGTCCCCAGACTGCCCCCGGCCCGTGGCCGACGGCCCCACACCCCTTCCAGGGGCCGTCGTCCCGGCCCGGGGGCACCCCCGTGCCGGGGCGGTCCGACCGACCCTCCCCGGGCGGGACCTAGGGCCGTCCCGGCGGCCGACCTAGGCCCGCCCGGCCTCGCGACCATCGGCACTGACGGTGCCCCCGGGGCGAAGAGCAGCCTGGAAAGGCAAGGAAGAAGCCTCGAAAGGGCTCGTAGACGTCAGGGAAGTCAGGGAAGCGCCATGAGTTCCGTAGTCCAGGACAGCAGAACCACGGGTGGGTCTCCCACCTCGTACGACGCGGAGCAGTACCGCCCCGGCCGGACCATCACCGACTGGGAGCCGGAGAACGAACTCTTCTGGAAGTCGTTCGGCAAGAAGGTCGCCAACCGCAACCTGTGGATCGCGGTCCCCGCCCTCCTGGTCGCCTTCGTCGTCTGGCAGGTCTGGTCGGTCACCGCCACCAACCTCAAGGACGTCGGCTTCGGCTTCTCCACCTCGCAGCTCTTCTGGCTGACGGCCATCCCCGGCCTCACCGGCGGCACGGCCCGGATCTTCTACACCTTCCTCGGCCCGATGATCGGCCAGCGGCGCTTCACCGCCCTGTCGACCGCCGTCCTGGTGATCCCGCTGATCTGGCTCGGCATCGCCATCCAGGACCCGACCACCCCGTACGGCGTGATGGTCGCCATCGCCGCCCTCTGCGGCATCGGCGGCGCCAACTTCGCCTCCTCCCTCGCCAACATCGGCTTCTTCTTCCCCAAGGCGAAGAAGGGCAGCGCGACCGGCATCAACGGCGGCCTCGGCAACCTCGGCGTCTCCGTCGTCCAGCTCCTCACCCCGATCGTCATCACCTGGTCGACGATCGCGATCGGCTCCGCCCAGCACAAGGCCGACGGCACCCCCGTCCACCTCCAGAACGCGGCCTTCCTCTGGGTCCCCGTCCTGCTCGTGCTCGCCGCCGTCGCCTGGTTCGGACAGAACGACCTGAAGGTGGCGTCCACCCCCTTCAAGCAGCAGAAGGTCATCTTCAAGCGCAAGCACAACTGGCTGATGACCTGGCTGTACGTCGGCACCTTCGGCTCCTTCATCGGCTTCGCCGCCGCCCTGCCGATGCTGATCAAG
The DNA here is from genome assembly GCF_014654895.1 of Streptomyces filamentosus. Lineage (GTDB taxonomy): Bacteria > Actinomycetota > Actinomycetes > Streptomycetales > Streptomycetaceae > Streptomyces > Streptomyces filamentosus. Next base: position 3,278,443 of record NZ_BNBE01000001.1, read on the forward strand.
ACCACCTTCCCGGACTACTCCGTCGCCACCTACGCCTGGATGGGCCCCGCCGTGGGCGCCCTCGCCCGCTGGGCCGGCGGCTGGATCGCCGACAAGTGGGGCGGCGCCCGGGTCACCATCCTCTCCTTCGTCGGCATGGCCGCCTCGATCGTCGGCGTGATCAACTTCCTGCCCTCGGGCGGTGACGGCGGCAACTTCTACGGCTTCTTCTTCTGCTTCCTCGCCGCGTTCTTCTTCTCCGGCATCGGCAACGGCTCGACCTTCCGCCAGATCCCGGTCATCTTCCGCGGCACGCACCTGAAGGGCCTCACCGAGGGCACCCCCGAGCACGCCAAGGCCCTCAAGCAGGCCGAGATGGAATCGGGCGCGGTCACCGGCTTCACCTCCGCGATCGCCGCCTACGGCTTCTTCTTCATCCCGGCGCTCTTCGGCTCGGTCGCCGTCACCAGCGCGATGTGGGGCTTCGTCGCCTTCTACGTCAGCTGCATGGTCGTGACCTGGTGGTTCTACGCCCGCAAGGGCGCCGAGGCCCCCAGCTGACCGGCCCGGAACAGCCCGCGAAAGGTCCCGCCGAGGCGGGGCCTTTCCGCATGCCCGGAAACGGGACCTCCGGCCCCGCGCCGGTGACCAATGCCGAGCCAAATGATCGATCAGAAGGAGTGAAATGAAGGTAAGCAACGACGCGAACGATTGATTCGAAGAAGGCGGTGTCGGGAAGTGACTGCGACTCCTGCGGAGACCACGGTGACCGAACGGGCCTGGAAGGGCTTCAAGGGCGGACTCTGGCGCGACGCCGTCGACGTCCGCGACTTCATCCAGCAGAACTACACCCCGTACGAGGGCGACGACACCTTCCTCGCCGGCCCCACCGAGCGGACCACCGCCGTGTGGAAGGCGATCACGGACAGGTTCCCCGAGGAGCGCGCCAAGGGCGTCCACGACGTCTCCCACGACGTCCCCTCCACCATCACCGCCCACGCCCCCGGCTACATCGACCGCGACAAGGAGCTCATCGTCGGCCTCCAGACCGACGCCCCCCTCAAGCGGGCGATCATGCCCTACGGCGGCTGGCGCATGGTCGCCGGCGCCCTGGAGACCTACGGCTACCCGGTCTCCGAGGAGCTGGAGAAGGTCTTCACCGAGTACCGCAAGACCCACAACGCCGGCGTCTTCGACGCCTACACCCCGGAGATCCGCGCCGCCCGCAAGGCCGGCATCGTCACCGGCCTCCCCGACGCCTACGGCCGCGGCCGCATCATCGGCGACTACCGCCGCGTCGCCCTCTACGGCGTCGACCGCCTCATCCAGGTGAAGAAGGAGGAGAAGGCCGAGCTCGACGGCCTCCCCGCCGGCAACCGCTCCCTGGAGGAGACCATCCGGCTCCGCGAGGAGCTGTCCGAGCAGATGCGCGCCCTCGGCGAACTGAAGGCCATGGCCGCCTCGTACGGCCACGACGTCTCGGGCCCCGCCACCACCGGCCGCGAGGCCGTCCAGTGGCTGTACTTCGCCTACCTGGCCGCCGTGAAGGAGCAGAACGGCGCCGCGATGTCGCTCGGCCGCACCTCCACCTTCGTCGACGTCTACCTCCAGCGCGACATCGAGGCCGGCCTCCTCACCGAGGAGCAGGCCCAGGAGATCGTCGACGACTTCATCATCAAGCTCCGCATCGTCCGCTTCCTGCGCACCCCCGAGTACGACGAGCTGTTCTCCGGCGACCCCACCTGGGTCACCGAGTCCATCGCCGGCATGGGCGAGGACGGCCGGCCGCTCGTCACCAGGACCTCCTTCCGCTACCTCCAGACCCTCTACAACCTCGGCCCGGCCCCCGAGCCGAACATGACGGTCTTCTGGTCGCCGCGGCTGCCCCAGGGCTTCAAGGAGTTCTGCGCCAAGGTCTCCATCGACACCTCGTCCGTCCAGTACGAGTCCGACGAACTGATGCGGCCCCGCTTCGGCGACGACACCGCCATCGCCTGCTGCGTCTCCGCGATGCCCGTCGGCAAGCAGATGCAGTTCTTCGGCGCCCGCGTCAACCTCGCCAAGACCCTCCTGTACGCCGTCAACGGCGGCCGCGACGAGAAGTCCGGCGCCCAGGTCGGCCCCGCCACCGGCGCCCTCACCGCCGAGGTCCTCGACTACGACGAGGTCATGGCCAAGTTCGACGAGCAGATGGAATGGCTCGCGGACGTGTACGTCCACGCGCTGAACGTCATCCACTACATGCACGACAAGTACGCGTACGAGCGCCTCGAGATGGCGCTCCACGACCGCGACGTGCGCCGCACCATGGCCTGCGGCATCGCCGGCCTCTCCGTCGCCGCCGACTCCCTCGCCGCCATCAAGTACGCGAAGGTCAGCCCCGTCCGCGACGAGACCGGCCTCGCCACCGACTACGAGATCGAGGGCGACTACCCGGCCTACGGCAACAACGACGAGCGGGTCGACGGGATCGCCGTCTGGCTGGTCGAGGAGTTCATGCGGAAGGTCCGCAAGCACCCCACCTACCGGAACGCCGAGCACACCCAGTCCGTCCTGACGATCACCTCGAACGTCGTCTACGGCAAGAAGACCGGCAACACCCCCGACGGCCGCCGCGCCGGCGAGCCCTTCTCCCCGGGCGCCAACCCGATGAACGGCCGCGACACCCACGGCTACGTCGCCTCCGCCCTGTCGGTCGCCAAGCTCCCGTACGAGGACGCCGAGGACGGCATCTCGCTCACCAACACCGTCACCCCCGACGGCCTGGGCCGCACCCCCGAGGAGCGGATCAAGAACCTCGCGGGCGTCCTCGACGGCTACATGGCCAGCGACGGCTTCCACATGAACGTCAACGTCCTCAACCGCGACGTGCTCATGGACGCCATGGAGCACCCCGAGAACTACCCGCAGCTCACCATCCGGGTCTCCGGCTACGCGGTGAACTTCGTCCGCCTCACCCGCGAACAGCAGCTCGACGTGCTGAACCGCACCTTCCACGGCTCGCTGTAGCACCCCCCTCCGTGCGGCCCCGGGGCCGGAACCCTCACCCCGGCCCCGGGACCGCATCCCCCACCGCCCCACGCCCCGCTCCTTCCCAGGAGGCCCTGCCATGGCCACGCTGCTCGGCCCGGAGATCCCCGTCCGTCCCGCCGCCCCCGTCCGGGCCGCCACCCCGGCCGCCGCGGCGACCCACCGCCCGTCCGAGGGCTCGGTGCACTCGTGGGACCTGTCCACCGGCGTCGACGGCCCCGGCACCCGCTTCGTCACCTTCCTCTCCGGCTGCCCGCTGACCTGCCTGTACTGCCACAACCCCGACACGTGGAAGATGCGCAACGGCAGGCGGACCTCCGCCGACGACGTGATCGCCGAGGCGTCCAAGTACGTCCGCTTCATCGCGGCCTCCGGCGGCGGCGCCACCGTCTCCGGCGGCGAGCCGCTCCTCCAGCCCGTCTTCACCGGCGAGCTGCTGCACCGCATGAAGCACGAGCTGGGCCTGCACACCGCCCTCGACACCTCCGGCTTCCTCGGCGTCCGCGCCACCGACGCCCTGCTGCGCGACACCGACCTGGTCCTCCTCGACATCAAGTCCTGGGACCCCGAGACGTACCGCGAGGTCACCGGCCGGCCGCTGCGGCCCACCCTGGACTTCGCCCGCCGCCTCGCCGACCTCGGCCAGGACGTGCACGTCCGCTTCGTCCTCGTCCCCGGCCTCACCGACGACCCCGCCAACGTCGAGGGCGTCGCCGCCTTCGCGGGCGGCCTCGGCAACGTCTCCCGCGTCGACGTACTCCCCTTCCACAAGCTGGGCGAGGCCAAGTGGCAGGCGCTGGAGAAGCCCTTCACCCTCCACGACACCCCCTCGCCGACCCCCGAGCAGGTCGCGGACGTCCGCGAGGTCTTCCGGGCCCACGGACTGAACGCCGTGTGACCCCGCCCGGCACCCCGGCGACACGTTCACCCCGCCGCTTCGCATAGCGGGCCAAAAGGGTACATACGTCCTACCGTGGCCCCGTGACCGAGCCACCGCAGACCGCCGAGCCCACCCCCGCGCCGGACTCGCCCGCCCAAGGGGCCGTTCAGGCCCCCGCGCCCCAGACGCCCGCCGCCGTCCGCCGCCGTGCCGTCCTCGCCGGCACCGCCGTCTCCGCCCTCCTGATCCTCGCGATCGTCCTCGGCAGCCGGCTCCTCCGCGACTTCGACTCGGCCCTGCTGCCCTACGCCGTCGCCACCGTCTTCCTCGCCTTCGGCGTCGCCCACCGCTACACCGTCTGGGTCTCCGCCCCCGGCGCCCGAAGGCTCTTCCGCCAGGGCTGGCGCTCCTTCTTCTCCGCCGCCAACTTCCGCAAGGCGCCCACCGCGCTGCCGAAGATGATCGCCACCTACCTCGGCTTCCAGAAGTTCCTCGGCGCCCGCTCGCACGCCCGCTGGGCCGCCCACCAGCTCCTCTTCTGGGGCTGCGTCCTCGCCGCCCTCATCACCTTCCCCCTCACCTGGGGCTGGTTCACCTTCACCTCGGACACCGGCGACGGACCCGGCTACGAGATGCGGATCTGGGGCTTCAAGATCCTCGGCTTCGACGCGCTCAGCGTCCTCGGCTGGCTCATGTTCCACGGCCTGGACATCGCCGCCGTCCTCGTCATCGCCGGCGCCTCCTACTTCCTGTGGCGGCGCATGAAGGACCGCGGCGCCATCACCGGCCAGCGCTTCGCCTACGACCTGATCCCGCTGATCGCCCTGATCGTCATCTCGGTCACCGGCCTGCTGCTCACCTTCTCCTCGATCTTCCTGCACGGCGGCGGCTACGAGTTCCTGGCGATCCTCCACATGGTCTCGGTCGTCTTCACCCTGATCTACATCCCCTTCGGGAAGTTCTTCCACATCGTCCAGCGGCCCGCCGCCGTCGGCATGCAGCTCTTCAAGTACACCTCCCGCCGCAAGGACGAGGAGCTCCGGACCTGCCGCCGCTGCCACGAGCCCATCGACACCCCCGACTACGTCGAGAACCTGCGCGGCACCATGAAGGACCTCAAGCTCGACTTCGACGAGTGGGCCGAGTACTGCCCCCGCTGCAAGCGCGTCCTCCGCGGCAACGCCTACCTCACCCACGTCAAGAAGGGCTTCAAGTAAGTGACCGCGACCGACCCTTCCCGCGCGCTGCCGATCGACCCGTCCGTCGCCCCGCCGGGGACGCGGAACTTCCGCGACGCCGGCGGGATCCCCGCCGACCGGTGGCACGCCGACCAGAACGAGGAGACGCTCGTCCCCACCCACTGCTGCTTCTGCGGGGTGCAGTGCGGGATGTACCTGCGGGTCGACCGGGCGGGCAAGGTCTTCGGAGTGGAGCCCCGGAACCACGACATCAACCGGATGCGGCTCTGCCCCAAGGGGATCAACGCCTACCAGCAGGTCAACCACCCCGACCGGCTCACCTCCCCGCTCATGCGGCGCAACCGCGACGAGCCGTTCCGCGAGGTCAGCTGGGAGGAGGCGCTCGACCACACGGTCGCGGAGATCCGCCGCATCCAGGGGGAGTACGGCAACGACGCCTTCGGTCTCCTCGGCGGGGCCAGCCTCTACTCGGAGAAGACCTACCTCGTCGGGAAGTTCGCGCGGGTCGCCCTGAAGAGCAAGCACGTCGACTACAACGGGCGGCTCTGCATGGTCTCGGCCGCCGGCGCCAACAAGCTCGCCTTCGGCATCGACCGGGCCGGGAACCCCTTCTCCGACATCCTCCTCACCGACTGCCTCCTCATCGCCGGGTCCAACGTCGGCGAATGCTTCCCGGTGATGACCCAGTACCTGTGGGGGGCCCGCGACCGGGGCGCCACGCTGATCGTGGTCGACCCCCGCCAGACCGCCGTCGCCCGCACCGCCGACGTCCACGTCGCCCTCAAGCCCGGCACCGACTCGGCCTTCTTCAACGCCGTGCTCCACGTGATCGTCGCCGAGGGACTGACCGACGAGGCCTACCTCGCCGCCCACACCACCGGCTGGGACGAGGTCAGGGCCACCGTCGCCGAGTACCCGCCGTCCCGCTCCGCGTCGATCTGCGGCGTCCCCGAGGAGCAGATCGTCCAGGTCGCCCGGATGTTCGCGGGCGCCGGACGGGCCATGGCCTGGCACGCCCGCGGCGTCGAGCACCACTCGCAGGGCGTCGAGAACTGCCTCACCATCATCAACCTCTGCACCGCCACCGGGAACATCGGCAGGCCCGGCGCCGGCTACGGCACCATCACCGGCCAGGGCAACGGCCAGGGCGGCCGCGAGCACGGCCAGAAGTCCGACCTCCTCCCCGGCGGCCGCTCCATCTCCGACCCCGAGCACCGCCGCCAGATCTGCGAGATCTGGGGCATCGAGGAATCCGAACTGCCCGCCGCCGGAACCTCCATGATGGAGATGGTCTGGCAGATGCAGCGCGCCGAGATCCGCGGCCTCATCGGCATCTGCAACAACCCCTTCGTCTCCCTCCCGAACTACGCCACGGTCAAGGAGGGCTACGACACCCTCCAGTTCCACGCCCAGTTCGACTTCTTCCTCTCCGAGACCGCGGCCAACGCCCACGTCGTCTTCCCCGTCACCGTCTGGGCCGAGGACGAGGGCGTCATGGCCAACGCCGAGGCCCGCGTGGTCAAGCACAACAAGGCCCAGGAGCCCCCGGCCGGCGTCCGCACCGACACCTGGGTGATGTGCGAGCTCGCCAGGCGGCTCGGCGCCGGCGACAAGTTCGCCTTCCCCGACTCCCGCGCCGTCTTCGAGGAACTGCGGATCGCCTCCGCCGGCACCGTCAACGACTACTACGGCATCACCTACGAACGCCTGGAGGAGACCGGCGGCATCGCCTGGCCCTGCCCGACCACCGACCACCCCGGCACCCCCCGCCTCTTCGAGGACGGCCGCACCTACCACCCCGACGGCAAGATCCACATGCAGGTCGTCGAATGGCACCCGCCGATGGACCCGTACAGCGAGGAGTACCCCCTCTCGCTCACCACCGGCCGCACCGTCGCCCACTTCCTCTCCGGGAACCAGACCCGCCGGCTCGGCGCCCTCGTCGAGCAGACGCCCCGCCCGTGGGTCGAGGTCCACCCCTCGCACGGCTTCCGCAACGGCGACCCGGTCCGCGTCGTCACCCGCCGCGGCAGCGAGGTCTTCCCCGCCCTGGTCACCGAGGCCATCCGCCCCGACACCGTCTTCGTCCCCTACCACTGGCCCGTCCCCACCGCCGCGAACGCCCTCACCGTCGACGCCCTCGACCCCCGCTCGAAGATCCCCGAGTACAAGGTCTGCGCGGCCCGCATCGAGGCCGCCGAACGCGTCGACGAGGTCCCCGCGCCCCCGACCGCCCCGGGACAGCTCGCCTACCCGGAGACCCAGGTCTCCCGCACCGACCCCCTGCCCCCGACGTCCCCGCAGGGCCGCGGGACCGCGGAGAGGAGCTGACCGCACATGATGGGCCGCACGATCTTCATCGACCCGGGCCGCTGCATCGGCTGCCAGGCATGCGTCTCGGCCTGCCGCGAATGCGACTCGCACCGCGGCAAGTCGATGATCCACCTCGACTACCCCGACGAAGGACACTCCGTCGCCTCCCTCCCCACCGTCTGCATGCACTGCGAGGACCCCGTCGCCCCCTGCGCCGAGGTCTGCCCCGCCGACGCGATCCTGGTGACCGCCGACGGAGTCGTGCAGCAGGCCGACACCACCCGCTGCATCGGCTGCGCCAACTGCGTCAACGCCTGCCCCTTCGGCGTGCCGAAGATCGACCTCCAGGCGAAGCTCCAGATGAAGTGCAACCTCTGCTACGACCGCACCGCCTACGGCCTCGCCCCCATGTGCGCCACCGTCTGCCCCACCGGCGCCCTCTTCTACGGCACCCTCGACGAGCTCCGCGCCGAACGCCCCGGCGTCCAGGTCGCCGACTCCTTCACCTTCGGCGACGTCGTCGTCCACACCGGCGTGGCCATGGTCGTCCCCGCCGACAAGGTCCAGTGGCCCGTGCCCGGCGGCCTCCCCGTCGTCGAGATCAACGGAAGGGACGTCCGATGAGCGTCACCGACCCGCAGCCGCCCGCGCCGGGGGCCGGCGCCGACGCGGCCCAGGAAGCGCTCCACGACCGGATCGCCGCCGACTCCCTGACCACCCGCCGCGACTACCTGCGGATCGTCGCCACCGTCTCCGGCGGCCTCGCCGTCGGCGGCGTCGCCGTCGCCTCCGGCATCCTGCACCGGCACGGCGACGGCGACGGCGCCCCGGAGCCCAAGAGGATCGCCGACCGGATCATGCCCGGAGAGTCCCTGGCCTTCCGCTACCCCGGCGACGAGGACCGGGCCATCGCGGTCCGCATGGAGGACGGCACCCTCGCCGGCTACTCCGCCGTCTGCACCCACCTCGCCTGCGCCGTCCTGTGGCGCAAGGAGCGGGGCAGCGAGGGCGAGCTGTACTGCCCCTGCCACGAGGGGATCTTCGACGCCCGCACGGGAGAGGTCACCGCCGGTCCGCCACCGCGCGGCCTGCCGAAGGTGATCCTGATCGAGCAGGTCGACGGCAGCGTCTGGGCCATCGGCACCGCCCGCTCCGGCGAGAGCCTCCGGGAGGGCCTGTGCCGGCAGCAGGGCGACGACCTGCGGCTCTGCCGCGTCCAGCAGGCCGCTGGCGAGGGGAGCGAACGCGCATGACGGACGCGCCCTTCCCCCAGGACCCGCAGGCCCCCCGCCCGCGGGACACCGCCCCGGCCACCCAGCCGCCCTCCTACCACCCGGGCAGCGCGCAGCCGCGGCTCAACCGGCCGGTGCACGAGCGCTATCCGCAGATCCGGCCCACGAGCGGCTACGGCGACCCGCGGATCCGGCACACGGGCCCGGGGCCCGGGGCGGGCACGGAGCAGGAACCGGAGCGCTCCTCGAAGCTGTCGGCGCGGCTGGCGCTGGCGCTCACGGTGGTGATCGGCCAGCTCTGGGGGCTGACCATCGTGGTCGACGAGTGGATGTCCGGCGACACCGGCACCGCGTGGTGGGGCGCGGGGTTCCTCGTCCTGTCGTTCCTGGTGGTCCTCGGCCTGTGGGCGCTGGATCCGAAGGACCGCTGATCAGCCGGGTCCGGGGCGGGCCGGCGGGCGTACTCTGAAGACATGAGCACCGCCCCCGCCCACGGACCGCGAGACGCGAAGCAGACCGGCGTTCGGCCGCATTCCGAGAACCCTCCGAAGCCGGTGATCGTCTTCGACGATCCGCTGGACGTGCAGTCCGCGGACGACACGGACCGCGGGTGGGGCGAGCGGCCTCCGGCCGGCGGCGGCGCCGCCGACCTCGCACGCTTCCTCGACGAGAAGCCGCCGCACCACCTCTGACGGGCGGACTCCGCCGCGCTCAGGAGGCGGAGTGCGAGCCCTGGCCGCTCGGACCGCGCTGCGCGATCAGGTAATCGCGGATCTCCTTGAGCACCTCCAGCTCGCTGACCTCCATGGTCTCCTGGACGCCCTCCTTCGCCTTGTCGTGCGCGGCACGCTTGGCGAGGACCTTGGCCATCGGCAGGACCATCAGGAAGTAGACGACGGCCGCGGTGATGAGGAAGCTGAGGATCGCGCTGAGGACCAGGCCCCACTGGAGCAGGATGCCCTGCATCTCGCCGTCCACGACCTTGCAGGGGTCCTTGATGCAGGAGCTGTAGCTCTCCAGGTCCTTCGTGCCGAAGGCGCCCACGACCGGGTTGATGATGCCCTTGACCACCGAGTTCACGATGTTGGTGAACGCGGCTCCGATGACGACCGCCACCGCGAGATCGATCACGTTTCCGCGCATCAGGAAGGCTTTGAAGCCCGCCATCACGCTTTCCTTCTTCTCGGCCACCAAGGTGCCTTTCTTCGGATGTGCTGCTGTGTGCGGAGCCATTAGGCCGTGAAGGGCGCAGGGCCGTCCAATCCATACACACGGGACGGTGACTTGACAGCGAGTCAGTGCGAATCAGCACAGGGTCACCGCCAGTTGGGAAGTGACACCGGCACCGGCCAGTGCCGTCGCCGTCGCCCGCGGCACGGTGAGGACGATCAAGGCCCCTCCGTCCGGACGAGTCTCGCCCGGCCGGGGCACTTCGGCCACCCGGGCGGCCCGCGCCACCACCCGTACGGTGCTTCCGCCGCCGTCCAGCGGGGAGTTGACGGCCGGCGCGGCGATGACGTCCACCCGGTCGCCGGCGCGCAGGAGCCGTACGGCGTCGGCGTCCGCGATCCGCACCGGCGCGGAGACGAGCCGGACGGGGGCGGGGGAGCGGGCCGCGGGGGCCGACGCGGGGCGGGGCCCGGGGTCGTACCGCCCCGGTGAACCGGCCAGGGCGGTCAGCGCGAGCGCCGCGGCCGCCGTGACGAGGAGCGCGCCGGGCACCCGCCGCAGCCGGGGTCGCAGCCCCGTGCCGCGCACCCGGAGCGGCGCGAAGTCCGGGACCTCGCAGGGACCGGGCACGGGACCTGGCATGGCCCCGGACCCAGGATCCGGCATGGACCCGGACGCGAGGCCGGACAGGGGGGCGGGCAGGGAGTCGGACGCGAGGCCGGACAGAGAGCCGGGCATGGACCCGGGCATGAGGCCGGAGCGGAGGGGAGCGTGGTCGTGAGTCGTCTGCATGCGGCTCACTCTCCCGCTCGTCCAGCGATCCCGCTCCGGCCTGTGGACAGCCTGCGGGCTGTGGACAATCCGCCCGCTCGTTCGGGTGGTTCGGACGGGATCACAGCGGGCCGGTGCCGAGGTGGTCACGGTCTGCCGAGGTGGTCACGGTCTGCCGCGGCCGGTGCGTGCGGACGCACAGGCCGCACGCACAGGCCGCCCCCGGCCGAACGCACCGGAGCCCCGGCCGCGCGGAGGGCGCGGCCGGGGCTCCGGCGGGGGTGGTGCGGGGTCCGGCCTCAGGCGGCCGGGGTGGAAGACGGCGCGGACGACGTCGAGGTGGACGTCGACGAGGCCGGCTTCGCGTCCGACGAGGAGGTGGACGTCGAGGACGACGTCGAGCTCTTCGCGGCGGGGGAGCTGCTGGACGAGGCACCGCGGCTGTCGTTCCGGTAGAAACCGGAGCCCTTGAAGACGATGCCGACGGCCGAGAACACCTTCTTGAGGCGGCCGTGGCAGGCGGGGCACTCGGTCAGCGCGTCATCCGTGAACTTCTGGACCGCCTCGAGGCCCTCGCCGCACTCGGTGCACTGGTACTGGTAGGTCGGCACTAGTCTTCCTCCTGGCACTCACACTCATCGAGTGCTAACGACGATCCATAGTGACGTATTCCGCGGGTTCAGTCCACCGCCACCGGCACTCGGTGACCGATGCCACGTGCCGCGACCCGGCTCGCCTCGCGCGGCCTGAGCCGCGAGCGCAGGGCGACGAGCGTGACGAAGGCGAGCGCGGTGCCGGCCGCGGGGACGAGGAATCCGGCGCCGGAGCCGTGGGCGTCGGCGAGCCGGCCGGCGACCGTGACGGCCAGGGCCTGGCCGAGGGCGACGGCGCCGGTGAGCCAGGTGAACGCCTCGGTGCGGGCGGTGGCCGGGATCAGGGTCTCGACGATGGTGTAGCCGGTGATCAGGGCCGGGGCGATGCACAGGCCGACGACGAGGCCGAGGGCGGCGAGCAGCGGCACCGAGTGCGCGGTCCACAGCAGGGACGCGGCGACGGTGAGGCCGGCGTAGCCCAGGAGCAGGCGGCGGCGGGGGCCGATCTTCCAGGCGACGGCGCCCATGGCGATGCCGGCGAGCATGTTGCCGGCGGCGAAGACGCCGTACAGCAGGCCGTTGGCGCCGGGGTTGCCGATCTCCTCGCTGAACGCGGTCAGCGAGACCTGCATGCCGCCGAAGACGGCGCCGATGCCGAGGAAGGCGACGACCAGGACGCGGACGCCGGGGACGGACAGCGCGGAGCGGTGCGGCTCGGCGCCGTTCCGGCCGGCGGCGGCGAGCGCGCCGAAGGGCGGCTGGGTCGCGCGCTGGGCGGCGAAGAAGAGGCCGCCGAAGAGGGTGAGGGCGGCTTCGGTGATCAGGCCGGCGGCCGGGTGGACGCCGGTGCACAGGGCGGTGGCGAGGACCGGGCCGACGACGAAGGTGAACTCGTCGGTGACCGACTCGAAGGCCGCCGCGGTCGGCATCAGCGGGGTGCCGTCGAGCTTGGCCGCCCAGCGGGCCCGGACCATGGGGCCGACCTGCGGGACGGAGGCGCCGGCGGGCACGGCGGCGAGGAACAGCGCCCACAGCGGGGCGCCGGCCAGCGCGAGCACGACCAGCAGCGAGACGGCGGCGGAGTGGACGAGGACGCCGGGGACCAGGACGGCGCGCTGGCCGAAGCGGTCGGCGAGCTTGCCGCTCTGCGGGGCGAAGAGCGCCATGGAGACACCGGTGACGGCGGCGACGGCGCCGGCGCTGCCGTAGGAACCGGTGGTGTGCTGGACGAGCAGGACGATGCCGATGGTGAGCATCGCGAAGGGCTGCCGGGCGGCGAAGCCGGGGATCAGGAAGGAGAGCGCACCGGGGGTGCGCAGCAGCTGCCCGTAGCCGGGCCGCTTCTCGGAGACGACCGTGGACGCCACGGTCCTGGCCTTTCTGCCGCCTGGTAGCGCGCCGGGGCACGGTGGTGCCGGTCTCGCCGAGAGCTGTCCTCTTGCGCGGAACTGCGGTAGATACCGGTGGACCCCCCTGCGGGAGGGGTTCCGCGGCCGCCATACGGTCGCGCCAGCTCTGCGTCAGGCAGAGTTGGTTCGATCAAGTGTGCCTTCATGGTACAGGGAGGAACGTTCTCCCGCCTGTGATTCCACTGGGGAGAACGCTCCTGACCCCGAAATAATGCCGGCGATTAACCCTCTGTTCCCTCGGTCGCCGGTCCTCGCTCCCGGCCCCCTCAGTCTTCCGTTCCCTCGTCCTTCCCCGTCACGGACGCGGGCCGGTGGAAGCGGGTGCGGGTCGTCTCGACCGCCCGCGGGCCGCCGCCGGTGCCGAGCCAGCCCGCGAGCTTGCCGCCCTGGCCGACCGCGCGCAGCCGGCGCTCGGTGGCGTCCCGCACCGGGTCGGTGGCGACGACGAGCAGCTCGTCGCCCTTGCGCAGCACGGTCGCCGGGCCCGGTACGAAGCTGGCGTCGTCCCGTACGACGAGGGTGACGGCGGCGCCGGCCGGGAGGCGGAGCTCGGCGACCTCGACGCCGTGCATCTTGGATCCGGGCGGGATGGCGACGGAGAGCAGGTGGCCGCGGAGCCGTTCCAGCGGGGCGGACTCGACGCCGAGGTCGGCGGCGCCGGAGGAGTCGCCGAGCTTCAGCGCCTTCGCGAGGTAGGGGAGGGTCGGGCCCTGGACGAGGGTGTAGACGACGACCAGGACGAAGACGATGTTGAAGATCCGCTCGCTGCCCTCGATCTGGCTCACCATCGGGATGGTGGCGAGGATGATGGGCACCGCTCCGCGCAGGCCGGCCCAGGACATCAGGGCCTGCTCCTGCCAGGGGATGCGGAAGGGCAGCAGGCTGACCAGCACCTCCATGGGGCGGGCCACCATGGTGAGGACGAGGCCGATGACGACGGCCGGCCAGAAGTCGTTGAGGAGCTCGTGCGGGGTGACGAGCAGGCCGAGCAGGACGAACATGCCGATCTGGGCGATCCAGCCGAGTCCCTCGGCGAAGCCGCGGTTGGCGGGGGCGTGCGGCAGCTTGGCGTTGCCGAGGACCATCGAGGCCAGGTAGACGGCGAGGAAGCCGGAGCCGTGGGCGAGGGCGCCGGCGGCGTAGGCGCTGACGGCGATGGCCATGACGGCGATCGGGTAGAGGCCGGAGGCGGGCAGGGCGATGTGCTTGAGCCCGTACGCCCCGACGAAGCCGACCGCGAGGCCGACGGCGGCGCCGATGGCGAGCTCCAGGGCGATCTCGCCGACCAGGGCGTACCAGTGGTCGATCGGTCCCGCGGTGGAGAAGGCGACGACGAGGATGACCACGGGGGCGTCGTTGAAGCCGGACTCGGCCTCCAGGACGCCGGTGACCCGGGACGGCAGCGGCACCTTGCGCAGCACGGAGAAGACGGCGGCGGCGTCGGTGGAGGAGACGACGGCGCCGATGATCAGCGCCTGCCGCCAGTCCAGGCCGACGAGGTAGTGGGCACCGGCGGCGGTGATGCCGACGCTGACGGCGACGCCGACGGTGGAGAGGACGACCGCGGCCGGCAGGGCCGGTTCGATCTCCTTCCACTTCGTGCCGAGGCCGCCCTCGGCGAGGATGACGACGAGGGCCGCGTAGCCGATGACCTGGGTGAGCTCGGCGTTGTCGAAGGCGACGTTGCCGATGCCGTCCTGCCCCATGGCGATGCCGATGCCGAGGTAGAGGAGGAGGCTGGGGAGCCCGCTCCGGGAGGAGATCCGCACGGCGGCGACCGCGATCAGCAGGACGAGCGAGCTGATCAGCAGGAGTTCGTTGAGCTCGTGGACAGTCAGTGCGCCGGTCCTTCCCTCGCGTGCGCCGGATCGTTCCTCCAGCGGCAGGTACTTCGTTACCTTACCTAATCTTTAACGCTTTCTTGACGCCTTCTTTGCGCGGGGCCGTTCTCCGATGCGGTCATCTGTGCGGTTCCTTCCTGACACCGAGTCCAGGGCCCGCAGGCGCTGCGCCTAAGGTTGCTCCCGTACTCCAGGACCACCCTGCCCCTCGAAGGACAGCGATGCCCTCCAACACGACCGCGCCTCCCGCCAAGAAGAAAGGCAGGCGCGCCCGCCTGATCGTCCTGCTCCTGGTCCTTGCGCTGGTCGGGGCCGTCGCCTTCGGCGGCTGGTGGGGAGTCGGCACCGTCCGGGCCTCGTTCCCGCAGACCACCGGCGAGGTCCGGATCGACTCGCTCTCCGGCGACGTCGAGGTCAAGCGCGACGCCAACGGCGTCCCGCAGATCTACGCGGACAACGAGACCGACCTCTTCCGCGCGCAGGGCTACGTCCAGGCGCAGGACCGCTTCTACGAGATGGACGTCCGCCGGCACCTCACCGCCGGCCGCCTCTCCGAGATGTTCGGCGAGGACCAGGTCGACACCGACGCCTTCCTGCGCACCCTCGGCTGGCGGCAGGTGGCGCAGCGGGAGTACGACGAGGTCCTGGCGCCGGAGACGAAGAAGTACCTCCAGGCGTACGCGGAGGGCGTGAACGCCTATCTGAAGGGCCGGGACGCCAAGGACGTCTCCGTCGAGTACGCGGCCCTGTCCTTCGCCAACGACTACGCGATCGAGCCGTGGACCCCGGTCGACTCGGTCGCCTGGCTCAAGGCCATGGCCTGGGACCTGCGCGGCAACATGCAGGACGAGATCGACCGCTCGCTGCTCACCAGCCGGCTGACCCCGGCGCAGATCAAGCAGCTGTACCCGGAGTACCCGTACGACCTCCACCAGCCGATCCTCGACCGCGGCACGGTCGACCCGGTGACGAAGAAGTTCGACCCGGCGGCGGGCAAGGACGAGGCGGCCGGCGACGGCTCCGGCACGGGCACGGGCACGGGTACGGGCTCCGGCGGCGCGAGCGCCCAGCTCGCCGCGCTCTCCGGCCTCTCCGACGTCCTCGACGGCGTCCCGGCGCTGCTCGGCCCCAACGGCAACGGCATCGGCTCCAACTCCTGGGTCGTCTCCGGCGACCTCACCACCTCCGGCAAGCCGCTGCTCGCCAACGACCCGCACCTCGCGCCGATGCTGCCGTCCCTCTGGTACCAGATGGGCCTGCACTGCCGCTCGGTCTCGGCGACCTGCCGCTACGACGTGGCCGGCTACACCTTCTCCGGCATGCCCGGCGTGATCATCGGCCACAACGACTCGATCGCCTGGGGCCTCACCAACCTGGGCGCCGACGTCACCGACCTCTACCTGGAGAAGGTCACCCCCGAGGGCTACCTCGTCGACGGCAAGGCCAAGCCCTTCGACACCCGCGAGGAGACCATCAAGGTCGCCGGCGGCTCGAACCGCACCATCACGGTCCGCTCCACCGACCACGGCCCGCTGGTCTCCGACCGCTCCTCCGAGCTGGAGAAGGTCGGCCAGAAGGCCCCCGTCGGCAACTCCGCCCCCGACCGCGCCGAGGGCTACGGCGTCTCCCTCCAGTGGACCGCCCTCCAGCCCGGCAGGTCGATGGACGCGATCTTCGCGCTCAACCTCGCCAAGGACTTCAAGCAGTTCCGGGCCGCCGCGAAGAACTTCGAGGTCCCCTCGCAGAACCTCGTCTACGCCGACACCAAGGGCAACATCGGCTACCAGTCCCCGGGCAAGATCCCGCGCCGCGCCACCGGCGACGGCACCCTGCCCGCCCCCGGCTGGGACTCCCGCTACCGCTGGAAGGGCTACATCCCCTTCGAGCAGCTGCCGTACGAGTACAACCCGGACCGCGGCTACATCGTCACCGCCAACCAGGCCGTGATCTCCCCGGAGCAGTACGACGACCTGCTCACGAAGGACTGGGGCTACGGCTCCCGCAGCCAGCGGATCAACGACCTCATCGAGTCGAAGACCAAGGACGGCGGCAAGATCTCGCCGGACGACATGCGGACCATGCAGACGGACAACCGCAGCGAGATCGCCACGCTGCTCAACCCGCTGCTGCTGAAGATCGACGTCTCCGACCCGTACGTCCGCGAGGCGCAGAAGCTCCTGGAGGGCTGGGACTACACGCAGGAGCCCGACTCGGCCGCCGCCGCGTACTTCAACGCGGTCTGGCGCAACGTCCTCAAGCTGTCCTTCGGCGACAAGCTGCCCAAGGAGGTGCGCGCCGAGGGCGACTGCGTCATGGTCCGCCCGGTCGACGCCACCGGGCCGGTCGACGAGCAGAACAAGCTGGTCCGCGAGTGCGGCGAGCGGGACCCCGACTCGGCGCAGCCGGACGGCGGCGACCGCTGGTACGAGGTGGTCCGCCCGCTCCTCAAGCAGGAGAAGAACGAGTGGTGGGTCACCCCCGCCACCCGCACCGACCCGGCCACCGAGACCCGCGACCAGCTGCTCGCCCGGGCCATGAAGGACGCCCGCTGGGAGCTGACGGCCAAGCTCGGCAAGGACGTCTCCACCTGGAGCTGGGGCCGGCTGCACCAGCTGACCCTGAAGAACCAGACGCTCGGCACCGCCGGTCCCGGAGTGGTGCAGCAGCTGCTGAACCGCGGCCCGTGGAACCTCGGCGGCGGCGAGGCCGCGGTCGACGCGACCGGCTGGAACGCGGCCGGCGGCTACGAGGTCATCTGGGTGCCGTCGATGCGGATGGTCGTCAACGTCGGCGACTGGGACAAGTCCCGGTGGATCAACCTGACCGGGGCCTCCGGCCACGCCTTCCACGACAACTACACGGACCAGACGGACGCCTGGGCCAAGGGCGAGCTGTACGACTGGCCCTACGGCAAGGCGGCGGTCGACGCGGCGGCGAAGGACACGCTGACGCTCAGGCCGTGATCGGGAAAGGCCGAAAAACGCCAGGACCGTGATCAGGTCCGGCCGAAACGAGTCGCCCCCTCCGGGGTGACCACCGCGTGCACGGGGTGGTCGTGCGGTTCCTCCGGGACCCGCGCGACCACCTCGTCCGCGTAGAGGAGCACCACGAGCGCCGGGTCCTTCCCGGCGCGGGCGAGCCGGGCGAGGACGCGGTCGTACGAGCCGCCGCCCCGGCCGAGCCGCATGCCGCGCGCGTCCACCGCGAGCCCCGGCAGCAGCACCGCGTCCGCCGTGCACACCGCGTCCGGGCCGAGCCGCGGGCCGGTCGGCTCCAGGAGGCCGCGGCCGGCCTTCGCCAGGGCCCCGGCCCCCTCGTACACCGCCCAGTCGAGGTCGTTGTCGGGCAGCAGCACCGGCAGCAGGACCCGCGTCCCGCGCACGCGGAGGGCGTCGAGCAGCGCGCGGGTGCCGGGCTCGCGGCCGACCGAGACGTACGCGGCGACGGTGGCGGCCCCGGCCAGCTCGGGCAGGACGGCGCCGTGCCCGGCCAGTTGCCCGGCGGTGCGGGCGAGGTCGTCGGGGGAGAGGGCGGCGCGGGCGTCCAGCAACCGGCGCCTCAGGATGGCCTTTTCGGACAAGTCGGGATTCTCTTTCTGCACAGCGTTCCCTCAGGAATCTCCAGTAACGGGGTTTATCGGGAGAAAGTTAATCGGAGCCACATCTTTCTCTCATTCCCCAGCGGCTATGGTGCCTGCATGAATCAGTCGTTCCCCCGGCTCGGCCGGATCAGCAAGGCTGTCATCCCGGCCGCCGGCCTCGGCACCCGCTTCCTGCCGGCGACGAAGGCGACGCCGAAGGAGATGCTGCCGGTCGTCGACAAGCCGGCGATCCAGTACGTCGTCGAGGAGGCCGTCGCCGCCGGACTCTCCGACGTGCTCATGATCACCGGCCGGAACAAGCGTCCCCTGGAGGACCACTTCGACCGGAACTACGAGCTGGAGGAGGCGCTGAGCCGCAAGGGCGACGGCGAACGCCTCTCCAAGGTCCAGGAGTCCAACGACCTCGCGACCATGCACTACGTGCGCCAGGGCGCCCCGCGCGGCCTCGGCCACGCGGTGCTGTGCGCGGCCCCGCACGTCGGCGACCAGCCCTTCGCGGTCCTCCTCGGCGACGACCTCATCGATCCGCGCGACCCCCTCCTCGCGCGGATGGTCGAGGTCCAGGAGCGCGAGGGCGGCAGCGTGATCGCCCTCATGGAGGTCGACCCCGCGCAGATCCACCTCTACGGCTGCGCGGCGGTCGAGGCGACCGTCGACGGCGACGTGGTGCGCGTGACGGACCTGGTGGAGAAGCCGGAGCCGGCGGAGGCGCCCAGCAACTACGCGGTGATCGGCCGCTACGTGCTCGACCCCGCGGTCTTCGGCACGCTGCGGGAGACCGAGCCCGGCCGGGGCGGCGAGATCCAGCTGACCGACGCCCTCCAGAAGCTCGCGGGCGACGAGAAGATCGGCGGACCGGTGCACGGCGTCGTCTTCAAGGGCCGCCGTTACGACACCGGGGACCGCGGCGACTACCTGCGTGCCATTGTCAGACTCGCGTGCGAGCGTGAAGATCTGGGACCGGACTTCCGGGCCTGGCTCCGGAGATACGTCAACGAGGAGATGTAGCACCTTGAGCAGCGACACGGCACCGTCCCGGGAGCCCCGGGAGCACGGCCGCGGCGACGACGGGGCCCACGGCCACGGCCCGGGCGACCCCTGCGCGGGACCGGCGCGCGGCCTGTGGTCGGTCGACGAGCACCTGGCCGACGTCCTCGCGACGGTCCGCCCGCTCGACCCGATCGAGCTCCCGCTGCTCGACGCGCAGGGCTGCGTCCTCGTCGAGGACGTGACGGTGCCGGCGGCGCTGCCGCCGTTCGACAACAGCTCCATGGACGGGTACGCGGTGCGGGTCGCCGACGTCGCGGGCGCGACCGGGGAGTTCCCCGCCGTCCTCACCGTCGTCGGCGACGTCGCCGCGGGCGCGGGCGGCCTGCCCGAGGTCGGCCCCGGCCAGGCCGCCCGGATCATGACCGGCGCCCCGCTGCCCCCGGGCGCCGAGGCCGTCGTCCCGGTCGAGTGGACCGACGGCGGCACCGGCGGCGGAGCCGCCACCGGCATGCGGGCCGCGAGCACCGCCCCCGAGGGCGCCGCCGGCGAGGTGCGGGTGCACCGCGCGGCCGAGGCCGGCGCCCACGTCCGCCGGGCCGGCAGCGACGTCCGGGCCGGGGAGCTCGCCCTCGCGGCGGGCACCGTCCTCGGGCCGCCGCAGCTCGGCCTGCTCGCCGCGATCGGCCGGGGCACGGTCCGGGTCCGGCCGCGCCCCCGCGTGGTGGTCATGGCCACCGGCAGCGAGCTCGTCCAGCCCGGCGAGGAGCTGGGCCCCGGCCAGATCCACGACTCCAACAGCTTCGCGCTGGCCGCCGCCGCCAAGGACGCGGGCGCCCTGGCCTACCGGGTCGGCGCCGTCGCCGACGACGCCGAGTCGCTGCGCGCCGCCATCGAGGACCAGCTGATCAGGGCCGACCTCCTCGTCACCACCGGAGGGGTCAGCGTCGGCGCCTACGACGTGGTCAAGGAGGCCCTGACCGCCGACGGGCAGGTCGACTTCCGCAAGCTGGCGATGCAGCCGGGCAAGCCGCAGGGCTTCGGCGCGATCGGCCCCGAGCAGATCCCGCTGCTCGCCCTGCCGGGCAACCCGGTCTCCTCGTACGTCTCCTTCGAGCTCTTCGTCCGCCCCGCGATCCGCGCCCTGATGGGCCTGGAGGACCTGCACCGCCCGGTGGTCCGCGCGGCCCTGAAGACGGATGCCGCCCTCACCTCGCCGCCGGGCCGCCGCCAGTACCTCCGGGGGACGTACGACGCCGAGTCGGGCACCGTCACCCCCGTGGGCGGTGCCGGCTCGCACCTGATCGCCGCCCTCGCCCACGCGGACTGCCTGCTCGTCGTCCCGGAGGACCGGGACGGGGCGGAGCCGGGCGACGAGCTGGACGTGGTCCTCCTCGGCTGAGGGGGAGCGGGTGGGGGTACGGTGCAGTCCCACACAGCGACCGGGAGTGTCACGGCCATGAGCACGCAGCAAGGTCTCACCCACATCGACGAGGCGGGCGCCGCCCGCATGGTCGACGTATCGGCGAAGGACGTCACGTCCCGCACGGCACGCGCCAGCGGGCGGGTGCTCGTCTCGCCGCGCGTGATCGAGCTGCTGCGCGGCGAGGGCGTGCCGAAGGGCGACGCGCTGGCCACCGCCCGCATCGCCGGGATCATGGGCGCGAAGAAGACCCCCGACCTCATCCCGCTCTGCCACCCGCTGGCCGTCTCCGGGGTGACGCTGGACCTGTCGGTCACCGACGAGGCCGTGGAGATCCTGGCGACCGTGCGGACCACGGACCGCACGGGCGTCGAGATGGAGGCCCTGACCGCCGTCTCGGTGGCCGCGCTGACGGTCGTGGACATGGTGAAGGCGGTCGACAAGGGCGCGGTCATCTCCGACGTGCGGGTCGAGGAGAAGACCGGCGGCAAGTCGGGCCACTGGACCCGGGACGAGGCGTGACGCGCGGCGGCCGGGTCGCGGGCGCGCACGACCACGCGGAACCCGCTCCGGAGTCCCTCACAGGGGGCGCCGGGGGCGCCCCGCCCGCCCCGTACGCGGCGCTCGTCGTCACCGCCTCCAACCGGGCCTCCGCCGGGGTCTACGAGGACAAGGGCGGCCCGCTGGTCGCCGAGGGCCTGCGGGCCATGGGCTTCGCGGTCGACGGCCCCCGGGTGGTGCCGGACGGGGCGCCCGTCGAGGCGGCCCTCCGCGCCGGCGTCGAGGCCGGGTACGACGTGATCCTCACGACCGGCGGCACCGGGATCTCCCCGACCGACGAGACGCCCGAGGCCACCGCCCGCCTGCTGGACCGGGAGATCCCCGGCATCCCGGAGGCGATCCGGGCGTACGGCCGGGAGAAGGTGCCGACGGCGGCGCTCTCGCGCGGTCTCGCCGGGGTCGCGGGCGGCACGCTGATCGTGAACCTGCCGGGCTCGACCGGCGGGGTGCGGGACGGCCTCGCCGTCCTGGAGCCGCTGCTGCGGCACGCCGTGGACCAGATCCGGGGCGGCGACCACCCGAGACCGGCGGAAGCGGGCCCGGCGTCATGACCACGGCCTGGCCGGTGGTCCTCGTCGACGGAGACGTGCTGCTCCGGCCGATAAGGATGCGGGACCAGAGGGAGTGGCGGGAGGTGAACCGCCGCAACCGCGAGTGGCTGCGCCCCTGGGAGGCGACGGTCCCGCCGCCCGCTCCGGGCATGCCGCCCGGCCGGCGTCCCACGTACCGTCAGATGGTGCGCCACCTGCGGGCGGAGGCGAACGCCGGGCGGATGCTGCCGTTCGTCGTGGAGTACCGGGGCCGGATGGCCGGGCAGTTGACGGTGGCCGGGATCACCTGGGGCTCGATGTGCTCGGGGCACGTGGGGTACTGGGTGGACAGCGAGGTCGCCGGGCACGGGGTGATGCCGACGGCGGTCGCGCTCGCCACCGACCACTGCTTCCGGACGGTCGGGCTGCACCGCATGGAGGTGTGCATCCGGCCGGAGAACGGCCCGTCGCGCCGGGTGGTGGAGAAGCTCGGCTTCCGCGAGGAGGGGCTGCGGCCGCGCTACCTGCACATCGACGGCGCCTGGCGGGACCACCTGGTCTTCGCGCTGACGGCGGAGGAGGTCCCGGAGGGGCTGCTGGCCCGCTGGCACCGGACGCGCCGCCGGGACGCCGCGTGAGGTGGAACCCGACGGGGCGTCACCGGAAGGTCCACCCCTGCGCTATTCACATAACTGTTCGAATTCCAGTGGCATATGAACACCAATCGATCTGAACAATCACAAAAAAGTTCAGTGATATCAGCCAGATCGTGCGACACACCGGGCCAATTGGCCGATGCCCCGTCGAGAACCCCTCTACCGTGTGAGGCGTGAGCAGCAGCGGCCTCATCTACGCAGTCATCGTCGGGGCCTGGGCCGCCTACCTGGTGCCGATGTGGCTCCGCAGGCAGGACGAGCTGAACGAGGCCCGTCCGACGGAACGCTTCAGCACCGCCATCCGGCTCCTCTCCGGACGGGCGGGCATGGAGCGCCGGTACGCCAAGGAGCTCCGCGAGCGGGACCGTACGGCCCCGGAGGCGGCGACCGACGTGGACCCGGACGCGGCGACCGAGCACTTGAGCTCGGTCGACGTCCGGGCCTTCTCCGCGCCTCCGGCCAGGACCGAGGCCCGCCTCGAACTCCCCGAGCCGGAACCGGCGCCGGAGCCCGCGCCCGCCCCGGAGGCCGCCCCGGCGCCCCGCACGGCCGCCGAGCGGGCCCGCCGCGGCAAGGCCCTGGCCCGCCGCCGGCGCACCACGATCGTGCTCTTCTCCGCCTTCACCCTCGGGGCCGTCGTCGCCGCCGTCGGCGGCGTCGCCTTCCTGTGGGCGCCCGGCGTCCCCGCCGTGCTGCTCAGCGCCTACATCGTGCACCTGCGCGGCCAGGAGCGCCGCCGCTTCGTCTACGTGATGGACCGGCGTCGCGCCGAGGCCGCCGCCGCCCGGCTCCGCGAGACCCGCCGGGCCGCCGCCGCCCCGTCGCCCGAGCCG
Source organism: Streptomyces filamentosus (assembly GCF_014654895.1). Classification (GTDB taxonomy): domain Bacteria; phylum Actinomycetota; class Actinomycetes; order Streptomycetales; family Streptomycetaceae; genus Streptomyces; species Streptomyces filamentosus. Next base: position 3,301,451 of record NZ_BNBE01000001.1, read on the forward strand.
GAGCCCTCGCCCGCGCCGCCGGTCTCCCCGCAGGAGGCCGACCGGCGGGCGCTCGTCGAGCAGACCGACCACGCGGAGTGGGTGGACCAGCAGCGCGAGCGCGGCCCGGCCCGCGGCGACAGCTGGGACCCGGTGCCGGTGCCGCTGCCCACGTACGTGACCGCGCCGGTCGCCCCGCGCGCCTCCAACGGCGTGGACGTCACCGACCCGGAGACCTGGAGCGCGGCCCGCTCCTCCACCGCCGAGCAGCCCCCCGCCGCCTCCCCGGCCCCGCGCCGCCGCCAGGCGCCGCCGCGCCGGGGCCGCGACCACGGCCGCACCCCGCTCTTCGACCAGTACGCCGACCACGACGACGAGCGCCCCCGCGCCGCCAACGAATGAGCGGACCCGGCGGACGGGAGTCCCGAACGGGGCCTCATCTGACCTGCGGCGTAAGCGATTTTTCTTCTCGGCGGCCGGGGTGCTAATGTTTCACACGTCGCAGGGGCCTGTGGCGCAGTCCGGTAGCGCACCTCGTTCGCATCGAGGGGGTCAGGGGTTCGAATCCCCTCAGGTCCACAAGTGACGAGATCCCGGTCAGTCGGAAGACTGACCGGGATCTTTGCTTTGTGCCCGGACGCGCCGGTGCGGCGCGCCCCCGGAGGAGCGCGCCGCACCGGCGGCGGGATCAGCGCAGCGGCTTCGCGAAGCAGCGGCTGCTGTCGTAGTCGCGGTAGTGGCCGAACTTGACGCACGGCTCGTAGCCGCTTGAGGCGTAGAGGGCGATGGCCTCGGGCTGGGCCGTGCCGGTCTCCAGGACCATGCGGGTGCGGCCCGCGGCGCGGGCGTCGTCCTCCAGGAGGGCGAGGATGCGGCGGGCCAGGCCCAGGCCGCGCGCCTCGGGGACCACGTACATCCGCTTCAGCTCGGCGTCGCCGTCCGCGTACCCCTCCTCGTTCTCGTCCTGGCGGCGCCAGGCGCCGCTGGCGACCGGGAGCCCCTCGGGGTCGTAGGCGAGGAGGTAGAGGCCCTGCGGCGGGACGAACATGCCGGGGTCGAGGGGAGTGACGTCGCCCTCGCCGTCGTAGCGGATCCGGTATTCGGCCTGCACCGCGTCCTGGAGTTTCACCGCGTCGGGGTGGTCGTACGGCGTCGGCTGGATGTGCATGGCCGCAATCGTACGTGTATGCGAGCTGCGGCTGTCGGTATTCTCCCGGGATGCTCACTGTCACGACCGCGAACGTCAACGGCCTCCGCGCCGCCGCCAAGAAGGGCTTCGTCGAGTGGCTGGCGGGGACCTCAGCCGACGCCGTGTGCCTCCAGGAGGTCCGCGCCGAGGAGGACCAGCTCCCCGACGAGGTGCGGAGCCCCGAGGGCTGGTTCACCGCCTTCGCCCCCGCCGCCGCCAAGGGCCGCGCCGGCGTCGCCCTCTACCTGCGGCGCGAGCCCGACGCGGTCCGCGTCGGCTTCGGGTCCGCCGAGTTCGACGGCTCCGGCCGCTACGTCGAGGCCGACCTGCCCGGTGTCGTCGTCGCCAGCCTCTACCTCCCCTCCGGCCAGGAGGGGACGGAGCGCCAGGACGAGAAGTACCGCTTCATGGGCGAGTTCCTGCCGTACCTGAAGGAGCTGCGGGTCCGGGCCGCCGCCGAGGGCCGCGAGGTCGTCGTCTGCGGCGACTGGAACATCGCCCACCGCGAGGCCGACCTGAAGAACTGGAAGCTCAACCAGAAGAAGGCGGGCTTCCTGCCCGAGGAGCGCGCCTGGCTCACCCGCGTCCTGGAGGGGACCGACGGCGGGTACGTGGACGTGCTGCGGGCCCTCCATCCGGACCTGGAGGGGCCGTACTCCTGGTGGTCCTACCGGGGCCGCGCCTTCGACAACGACTCGGGCTGGCGCATCGACTACCACATGGCCACGCCCGGCCTCGCGGCGAAGGCCGCCAAGGCCTACGTGGAGCGGGCCGCCACCCACGAGGAGCGCTGGAGCGACCACGCGCCCGTGACGGCCGTCTACGACCTGTAGGCCGGCCCCGGCCCGCCGCTGCCCGATCGGTTCCCGCGCCTCCCGGCCCACGGCCGGGGGCGCGGGCTCAGGCGTCCCCCGGTCGCAGGCGGCGGTCGAGGGCGAGGGAGAGCTCGGCGTCGACGACGCTCTTCGCGAGGGGGCGCAGCCGGTTCAGGTCGCCGCCCCGCACGTGCGGGCCCAGGGCCTCGGCGAAGAGTTCGGCGAGGGCGTCGGCGTGCTCGCGCACCCGGGCGCCGGCCTTCAGGACCTCGGCGAGCGGAACGCCCTCGCGGACGAGGGCCGCCGAGACGTCGAGGAGCCGGCGGCTGACGTGGACGATCTCCTCGCCGTCCGTCGCCAGGTAGCCGAGGTCCAGGGCCGCCGCGAGGTTCTCCGGGGTGACCTCGCCGTCGAAGTGGTCGGCGAGCTCGCCGGGGGTGAGGCGGACCGGCTCCTCCTCGGTGGGGGTGCCGAGTTCGAGGACCTCGCCCACGTCCCGGCCGGACTCGAAGGCCGTGGTGAGGTCCGCGATGCCGGTGAGGGTGTGGCCCCGTTCGAGCAGGGCGGCGATGGTGCGCAGCCGGGCCAGGTGCCGCTCGTCGTACCAGGCGATCCGGCCCTCGCGGCGCGGCGGCGGGATCAGGCCGCGCTCGCGGTAGAAGCGGAGCGTGCGGACGGTGATGCCGGCCGCCTCGGCCAGTTCCGCCATCCGGTACTCGTGGGGTGGGTGCCCTGATCGTTCTGCCACGCCCGCCAGCCTATGTTGTACCGCCGGTAACTTTCCCTCGCCGTACCCCTACCGCTCGGTATGGAGCTGCTCTACAGTCCCGACTGTGCCAGTGATTGCTGGCGGAATCTTGGCCGGGCGCACGGGAGGCGGCATGGCGAAGCACGAGCACGTTCGGGTGGCGGTGATCGGATCGGGGTTCGGTGGGCTCGGGGCCGCCGTCCGGCTGCGCCGCGAGGGGATCACCGACTTCGTCGTCCTGGAACGGGCCGACTCGGTGGGCGGCACCTGGCGGGACAACAGCTACCCCGGGTGCGCCTGCGACGTGCCCTCCCACCTGTACTCCTTCTCCTTCGCGCCCAACCCCGACTGGCCCCGCACCTTCTCCGGCCAGCGGCACATCCGGGCCTACCTGGAGCACGTCGCCGACACCTTCGGCATCAGGCCGCACCTGCGGCTGAACCACGAGGTGCTGCGGATGGAGTGGGACGCCGAGGCGCTGCGCTGGCGGATCGAGACCAGCTCCGGCTCCTTCACCGCCGACGTCGTCGTCTCCGCCACCGGCCCGCTCTCCGACCCGAAGATCCCGGACGTCCCCGGACTCGACGGCTTCCCCGGCAAGGTCTTCCACTCGGCCCGCTGGGACCACGACTACGACCTGCGGGGCAAGCGCGTCGCCATGATCGGCACCGGCGCCTCCGCCATCCAGATCGTCCCCGCCATCCAGCCCGAGGTCGGGAAACTGACCCTCTTCCAGCGCACGCCCCCCTGGGTCATGCGCCGCATGGACCGCGCCATCAGCGGCCCCGAGCGCTGGCTCCACCGCAGGCTGCCGGTCACCGCCACCGTGCGGCGCGGCCTCCTCTGGGGCATCCGCGAACTCCAGGTCGGCGCCTTCACCAAGCACCCCGGCGAGCTGGGCCTGGTCGAGAAGCTGGCCAAGGCCAACATCGCCAAGGCGGTCAAGGACCCGGTGCTGCGGGCCAGGCTCACCCCCTCGTACCGCATCGGCTGCAAGCGGATCCTGCTGTCCAACACGTACTACCCCGCGGTCGCCCAGCCCAACGTCGACGTCGTCCCCGGCCTGAAGGAGGTGCGCGGCAGCGTCCTCGTCGCCTCCGACGGCACCGAGACCGAGGTCGACGCGATCATCTTCGGCACCGGCTTCCAGGTCACCGACATGCCGATCGCCCCGCGCGTCATCGGCGCCGACGGCCGCTCGCTCGCCGAGCACTGGAAGGACGGCATGGAGTCGCTGCGCGGCGCCACCGCCGCCGGCTTCCCCAACTGGATGACGATCATCGGCCCCAACACCGGCCTCGGGAACTCCTCCATGATCCTCATGATCGAGTCCCAGCTGAACTACATGGCCGACTACCTGCGCCAGCTGAACGTCCTCGGCGGCCGGGCCGCCCTCGCCGTCCGTCCCTCCGCCGTCGGCGCCTGGAACCGCAAAGTCCAGCAGCGCATGGAGCGCACCGTGTGGAAGTCCGGCGGCTGCGACAGCTGGTACCTCGACGCCAACGGCCGCAACACCACCCTGTGGCCCGGCACCACCGGCGAGTTCCGCCGCGAGACCCGGCAGGTCGACCTCTCCGAGTACGAGGTCGTCCGCGCGCCCGCACCGGTCAGGGCCACCGCCCGTCCCGCCCGGAAGAAGGAGGCCGCCTCGTGATCGGCCTCCCCGCCCCCCGCACCCTCACCGTCCGCTCCGCCGACGGCGCCGAGCTGCACACCGAGGTGTACGGCCCCGAGGGCGCGCCCGCCGTCGTCCTCGCCCACGGCTGGACCTGCTCCACCGCCTTCTGGGCCGAGCAGATCCGGGCGCTCGCCCCCGACCACCGGGTCGTCGCCTACGACCAGCGCGGCCACGGCCGCTCCCCGGTCCCCGCCCCCGGCGGCTACTCCACCACCGCGCTCGCCGACGACCTGGAGGCCGTGCTCGCGGCCACCCTCGGCCCCGGCGAGCGGGCCGTCGTCGCCGGCCACTCCATGGGCGGCATGACGATCATGGCGGCGGCCGGCCGGCCCGGCTTCGTCCAGCACGCCGCCGCCGTCCTGCTCTGCTCCACCGGCCCGTCCAGGCTCACCTCCGAGGCGACCGTGGTGCCGCTCGGCCCCGGCGGGCTGCGGACCCGGCTGACCGGCGCCGTCCTCGGCTCCAAGGCGCCGCTGGGCCCGGTCAACGGCATCTCGAAGAAGGTCCTCAAGTACGCGACGATGGGACCGGGGTCGGCGCCCGACCGGGTCGAGTCCTGCGCCCGGATCGTGCACGCCTGTCCGCGCCCCTCCCGGTACGGCTGGTCGCAGGTGCTGGCCGGGCTCGACCTGGAGGCGGCCGTGCGCGAGCTGCGGGTGCCCGCCGCCGTCCTCGTCGGCACCGCCGACCGGCTCACCCCGCCGGTCCACTCCCGGGCCATGGCCGAGGCCCTGCCGCACTGCACCGGCCTGACCGAACTGGCCGGCATGGGCCACATGACGCCGGTCGAGGCCCCGGAGGCCGTCACCGCCCAGATCCGCGAACTGACGCTCACGTACCTCGGAGCGCACCCGACCAGCAAGGAGGCAGGGGCATGAGCAGGGTCAGCCTGGAAGGACAGGTCGCGGTCGTCACCGGCGGCGCCCGCGGCGTGGGCGAGCTCCTCGCCCGCAAGCTCTCCGCGCGCGGCGCGAGGATCGCCCTCGTCGGCCTGGAGCCCGAACTCCTCAAGGAGGTCGCCGGCCGGCTGCACACCGAGGCCGACTGGTGGGAGGCCGACGTCACCGACCACGAGGCGATGGCCCGGGTCGCGGCCGAGGTGAAGGAGCGCTTCGGGAAGGTCGACATCGTCGTCGCCAACGCGGGCGTCGCGGCGGGCGGCCCGTTCGTCGAGTCCGACCCGGTCGCCTGGCGGCGGGTCATCGAGGTCAACCTCATCGGCGGGGCGGTCACCGGCCGCGCCTTCCTGCCGGTCCTCATGGAGTCCCGGGGGTACTTCCTCCAGATCGCCTCGCTCGCCGCGATCACCCCCGCCCCGATGATGACCGCGTACTGCGCCTCCAAGTCCGGCGTCGAGGCCTTCGCGCACAGCCTGCGCGCCGAGGTCGCCTACAAGGGCGTGAAGGTCGGCGTCGGCTACCTCTCCTGGACCGACACCGACATGGTGCGGGGCGCCGACCAGGACGACGTGATGAAGGAGCTGAGGCAGCGGCTGCCCTGGCCGTCGAACCGCACCTACCCGCTCGGCCCCGCCGTCGACCGGATCGTCGAGGGCATCGAGCGCCGCTCCGCCCACGTGTACGCGCAGTGGTGGCTGCGCGGCATGCAGTCGATCCGCGGCTACCTGCCCGGCGTCATCGCGAGCGTCGGCAAGCGCGAGGTGGCCCGCTTCGAGCCCCGGCTCTCCACGGTCTCCAAGGGACTGGTGGGCGCGGGCGGCGCGGCCGACGAGCACGCCCGGAGGGAGCGCGCCTGACGGCGTCCGACACGCACGGTGACTGATCGAAATGCGTGGAATGTTCGCTCGTGCAAGGCTGGTCGAGGCCCCGGGGCACGCAGCCCCGCCCCCCTCACACCCTTCTAGGAGTGACTCTTCATGGGCATCAAGGACCAGTTCCAGGACAAGGCGCAGGAGCTCGCCGACCGTGCCAAGCAGGCCACGGGCAAGGGCAGGGACGCCAAGGACGAGGCGTCCCAGCGCGCCACCCAGGGCCGCGAGAGCGCCCAGGACGCCAAGGAGCGCGCCGAGCGGGAGCTGCGGGAGCGCACCGGTCGCGACTCCTGACGCCGTCCTGTGACGGAGGGCGCACCCGGGACGCCGGGTGCGCCCTCCGCGCGTGTGCGCATGCACACACGGGAGCTTGCCGTAACTCGCGGGCGTCCCGGCCCCGTACTCCGTACGCTCGCCGCATGTCCGTCGCACTCGAACGCATCCGCAGTGACCACGCCCCGGCCGTCCTCGCCTTCGAGGCCGAGAACCGGGCCTTCTTCGCCGGCCGCGTGCCCGACCGGGGCGACGCGTACTTCGCCGACTTCGACACCCGGCACCGGGAGCTGGTCGAGGCCCAGGAGGCCGGGGAGCTCCACTTCCACGTGCTCGTCGCCGAGGGCGGCGAGGTGCTGGGCCGGATCAACCTCAACGACGTGGACCCGGAGGCGGGGACCGCCGAGCTCGGCTACCGGCTCGCCGAGAAGGCGACGGGCCGGGGGCTCGCCACGTACGGCGTGCGCGAGGTGATCCGGCGGGCCGCCGAGGAGTACGGGCTCCGCCGGCTGACGGCCGTCGTCTCCCACGGCAACGACGCCTCCCGCGCGGTCCTGGCCCGCGCCGGTTTCGGTGCCGTGGGCGGCGTGGTCCTGGAGACGGGCGAGCTCGGCACCGCCTACGAGCTCGATCTCGGCGGGAGCGCGGGCCGGGAGCGGTCCGGCACCGCGTCGTAGCCGGGCGGGCTCGCCGCCGGGGTCCGGTCGAGCAGGGCGAGGGCCCGGTGGACGGCGTCGTCGAGCTGCGCGTGCCGTCCCTCGGCCCAGTCGAGGGGGGTGCGCAGCACGGAGAGGTCGGGTTCCACGCCGTGGTTCTCCACGGACCAGCCCCACTCGGTGAACCAGGCCGCGTTCATCGGGACGGTGATCTGGGTGCCGTCGCCGAGCTTGTGCCGGCCGGTCATGCCGACCACCCCGCCCCAGGTGCGCTGGCCGACGACGGGGCCGAGGCCGAGCAGCTTGAACGCGGCGGTGATCATGTCGCCGTCGGAGGAGGTGGCCTCGTCGGCGAGGGCGACGACCGGGCCGCGCGGGGCGTTGGAGGCGTAGCTGACGGGCTGGGCGTTGCGCGTGAGGTCCCAGCCGATGATCTTGCGGGTGAGGGTCTCCACGACGAGCTCGCTGATGTGTCCGCCGGCGTTGCCCCGGACGTCCACGATGAGGGCGGGGCGGGAGACCTCCATCCGCAGGTCGCGGTTGAACTGGGCCCAGCCGGAGCCGCCCATGTCGGGGATGTGGAGGTAGCCGCACCGGCCGCCGCTCAGTTCGCGGACGACGGCCCGCCGTTTGGCGACCCAGTCCTGATAGCGCAGCGGGCGTTCGTCGACGAGGGGGACGACGGCGACGCGGCGGGAGCGGCCCTCGCCGCCGGCCGGGGTGAAGGTGAGCTCGACGGTGGTGCCGCCGGTGCCGGCGAGCAGCGGGTAGGGGCCGGCGACGGGGTCGACGGGCCGGCCGTCGACGTGGGTGAGGACGGCGCCCTCGCGGATGCCGGTGCCGGCGAGCGGCGAGCGGGCCTTGGAGTCGGAGGACTCACCGGGAAGGATCCGCTTCACCACCCAACTGCCGTCGCGGGGAACCAGGTTGGCGCCGAGGAGGCCCTGGGGGCGCTGGTAGTGCGCCGGGCCCTCGTTGCGCCGGGCGGGGGTGACGTACGCGTGGGAGGTGCCGAGCTCGCCCATGACCTCGCGCAGCAGGTCGGCGAACTCGTCCGGTGAGGCGACCCGTTCGACCAGCGGCCGGTACTGGTCGAGGATCGCGGTCCAGTCGACGCCGCCCATGCCGGGCTCCCAGAAGTAGGAGCGGACGATCCTTCCGGCCTCGTCGTAGGCCTGGCGCCATTCGGCGCCGGGGTCGACGTCGTGGAGGATGCGGCGCAGGTCGAGGTAGACGGTGGAGTCGCCGTCGGCGGGTTCGGTGGCGGGGACGGCCCGCAGCTCGCCCTCGTCGAAGACGACGAGCCGGCTGCCGTCGCCGCTGACGGCGAACCAGTCGAGGTCGCGGGCGAGTTCGGTGCGGCGGGCCTTGACGACGGAGAAGTGCTCCAGGGTGGGGCGGCCGGAGGTGTCGGCGGGATTGGCGAAGGTCTCGCCGAGGGCGCCGGAGATGGGCCAGCGCAGCCAGACGAGCCCGCCGCCGGAGACCGGGCAGAGCGCCGAGTACTTGGAGGCGGCGACGGGGAAGGGGGTGACCCGGTCGGGCAGGCCCTCGATCTCCACGGTGACCGTGCCGTCGCCGCTGTCGGCGCCGTCGTCGGCCGGGTCCATGCCGCCGGCGGCCGGGCGCCCGTCGGGCAGCAGCGCGAAGGGGGACGGCGTCGCGGAGGACAGCGGCACGAGGTAGGGGCGGCAGCCGAGCGGGAAGGACAGGTCGCCGGTGTGGACGTCGTACACCGGGTCGAAGCCGCGCCAGGAGAGGAAGGCGAGGTAGCGGCCGTCGCTGGTGAAGACGGGGTTCTCGTCCTCGAAGCGGCCGTTGGTGACGTCGATGACCGTGCGCGCTCCTGGGCCGGAGATGCGGACGAGCTTGATGGAGCGCAGCGAGCGGCCGATGCCGGGGTGGGACCAGGTGAGCCAGGCGCCGTCCGGGGAGAAGGCGAGGTCGCGGACGGGGCCGTTGACCGAGCGGATGAGTTCGGTGACCTCGCCGTTGGTCTCCTCCGTCGCGTCGACGAGGAGGAGGCGGCCGTCGTTCGAGGCGATGGCGAGCCGCTCGCCCTCGGGGTCGGCGACCAGCTCCTCGACCCGGCCCAGCTCCCCGGCGGCGAGCCGGCGCGGGGGCCGGTCGCCGGTGGCCCGGGGGAGGGAGGCGATCTCGACGGCGTCCTCGCCCTCGGCGTCGGTGACGTAGGCGATCTGTCCGCCGCTGCCGAGCATCTCGGGGAGCCGCACGCGGACGCCGGGGGTGTCCGCGATGGCCCGCGCGGGTCCGTCGCGGTGGGTGAGCCAGTACAGGCTGCCGCGCACCCCGACGGCGCTGGCCCGGCCGGTCTCGTCGACGGAGAGCGCGTCGACGTGCTGGGCGGCGGGCAGCTGGTAGGGGCGGCGGCCGGCGCGCTGGCCGCCGAGCCGCACCTCCAGGCGGCGGGGCACGGCGCCGGCGGCCAGGTCCTCCACGATCCACAGCTCGCCCGCGCACTGGTAGACGATGCGGCGGCCGTCGGACGAGGCGTGCCGGGCGTAGAAGTCGGCGTGGTCGGTGTGGCGGCGCAGGCCGGTGCCGTCGGGGCGGCAGGAGTAGACGTTCCCCACGCCCTCGTGGTCGGAGAGGAAGGCGATCCGGTACCCCTCGGGCGTCCCGGGGTCGGTGACGAACATCGGGTCGGCGAGGTGGCCGCCGATGTCGGGCAGCAGCCGCTCCCCGTGCAGCCACAGCCGGCCGGTGGCGCCGCCCCGGTACCGCTTCCAGGCGGCGGGTTCGTGCGGCGGGGTGCCGGTGAGGAGGAGGGTGCGGCGCTCGCCCCCGACGTCCCGGACGGCGATGTCGCAGACCGGGCCCCAGGGCATCCGGCCGCCGGGGGAGCCGTCGGTGGCGACGGTGTACGCCCAGGAGAAGTACGAGAAGGGCTGGCCCTGCGAGGACACGGCGAGGATGTCGGACCGGCCGCTCGGGTCGGGGGGCGACCAGCCGCAGACGCGGGTGTCGGTGGACCCCCAGTGGGTGAGCTGCCGGGCGTGGCCGCCGTCGACCGGCACGAGGTGGATCTCGGGGTCGAGGCTGCGCCAGTTCGTGTACGCGATGTGCCGCCCGTCCGGGGAGAAGCGGGGGTGCCCGGCTCGGGTGCGGTCGACGGTGAGCCGCCAGGCGCGGCCCGGGCGGTGCCCCTCAGGCACGAGGGGGGCGATCCAGAGGTCGTCCTCGGCCGTGAAGCACAGCAGGTCGTCGTGGAGGTGCGGGAAGCGGAGGTAGGCCACGTCGTCACTCACGCGTTCATGCTTTCCGCGCGGAGGGGGCGCGGCAACCCGTACCGGCGGATCTGTGGACAACCACGGGATCCGGAGACACCTGTGGACGGAGGGTGTGGCCCAGGACACGTACGAAACGGTTTCGTTTCGCTGGGCGGCGGGGTACCTTCGTACCGTACGAAGAGTACGAAACCGTTTCGTTCGGCCCGGAGGTCCAGGATGGCCCGCAGCAGACTCACTCCCGAGCGGGAGTCCGAGCTGTACGCGGCCGTGCTCGACCTCCTCCGCGAGGTCGGCTACGACGCCCTCACCATGGACGCCGTCGCCGCCCGCACCCACTCCAGCAAGGCCACCCTCTACCGCCAGTGGGGGAGCAAGCCGGAGCTGGTCGCCCGGGCCCTGCGCCACAACAAGCCCGTCGACCTCACCGAGATCGACACCGGCTCGCTGCGCGGCGACTTCCAGGCCCTCATGGCGCTGACCGACGACTGCCAGATGGAGAAGGACACCGCGCTGATGCGGGGTCTCGCCCATGCCGTCCACGACAACCCGGACCTGCACCGGGCCCTGCGCGAGCTGCTCATCGAACCCGAGCTGAACGGCTTCGGCGAGGTCCTCGCCCGTGCGGTCCGACGCGGCGAGATCGACCCGGACAACCCGGCGCTCGAACTCGTCCCGCACATGCTGATCGGGGCGTTCGTCGCCCGCCCGCTGGTCGACGACCAGCCGGTCGACCACGCCTTCCTCAGCGCCTACGTCGACGCCGTCGTGCTCCCCTCACTCGGCGCCTGACCCCCCGCACCACCGTTCGTCCCCGCTCCACCTGACAGCGCACCGCTCACGCCGTCGGGCCGGCTCCCCATGCCCTGTCCCACCCCACAATGGGAGTACGCACCCGTGGCCACCTTCCTGTACAAGCTGGGCCGCAGCGCCTTCCGGCGCCGACGGCTCGTCGCCCTCCTCTGGGTGGCGCTCCTCGCGCTCGCCGGAGTCGGCGCCGCCACCGCGCCCGCCGCGACCTCCAGCTCCTTCTCCATCCCCGGCACCGAGGCCCAGCGCGCCTTCGACCTGCTGGAGGAGCGCTTCCCCGGCGCCGGCGCCGACGGCGCCACCGCCCGCGTCGTCTTCAAGGCCCCCGACGGGCAGAAGATGACCGACGCCGAGCCCAAGGCCGTCGTCGAGGAGACCGTCGCCGCCCTGCGGTCCGGATCCGACCAGATCGTCTCCGTCGCCGACCCGTACGAGGCCCGTGCCGTCTCCCAGGACGGCTCCACCGCCTACGTCTCCGTGGCCTACGAGGTCAACGGGATGGAGCTCACCGACGAGACCCGTGAGGCCCTGAAGCAGGCCGGCCAGGCCGCCCAGGGCAAGGGCCTGACCGTCGAGCTCGGCGGCGACGCCCTCCAGAGCATGCCGGAGACCGGCGCCGGGGAGATCGTCGGCGTGGTCATCGCCGGCATCGTCCTCGTCATCACCTTCGGCTCGCTCGTCGCCGCCGGACTGCCGCTGCTCACCGCGATCATCGGCGTCGGCATCGGCGTCTCCACGATCACCGCGCTCGCGAACGTCCTGGACCTCGGCTCCACCACCTCCACGCTCGCGATGATGATCGGCCTCGCCGTCGGCATCGACTACGCCCTCTTCATCGTCTCCCGCTACCGCGCCGAACTGGCCGACGGACGGAGCAAGGAGGAGGCCGCGGGCCGCGCCACCGGCACCGCCGGATCGGCCGTCGTCTTCGCCGGACTGACCGTCGTCATCGCCCTCGTCGGCCTCGCCGTCGTCAACATCCCGATGCTGACGAAGATGGGCTTCGCCGCCGCCGGCACCGTCGTCATCGCCGTCCTCATCGCGCTCACCCTGATCCCCGCGCTGCTCGGCTTCGCCGGCGACAAGGTGGTCGGCCGCAAGCAGCGCAAGGGCACGGCCGAGGAGACCGGCAAGCCGAACGCGGGCACCCGCTGGGCCCGCTTCGTCATCCGCCGCCCCGTCCTCGTCCTCCTCGCGGGCGTCCTCGGCCTCGGCGCCATCGCCGTTCCGGCCGCCTCCCTGGAGATGGGCCTGCCCGACGACGGCGTGAAGCCGGTCTCCGCGACCGAGCGCCGCGCCTACGACCTGCTCTCCGACGGCTTCGGCCCCGGCTTCAACGGCCCGCTGCTCGTCGTCGTCGACGGCGACAGGGCCGCCGCCGACAGGACGGTCGACACCATCAAGGGCCTCGACGGCATCGCCGCCGTCACCCCGGCCACGCCCAACAAGGCCGGCGACGCCGCCATGATCACGGTGATCCCGGAGGACCGCCCGTCCTCCGGCGCCACCGAGACCCTCGTCCACGACATCCGCGGCGCCACCGGCGACGACGTCCTCGTCACCGGCGCCACCGCGATGAACATCGACTTCTCGCAGAAGATGAACGACGCCCTCGTGCCCTACCTGGCACTCGTCGTCGGCCTCGCCTTCGTCCTCCTGACCGTGGTCTTCCGCTCGATCCTGGTCCCGCTCAAGGCCGCCCTCGGCTTCCTGCTCTCGGTGGTCGCCGCCCTCGGCGCCGTCGTCGCGGTCTTCCAGTGGGGCTGGCTGGGCAGCCTGTTCGGCGTCGAGCAGACCGGCCCGATCATGTCGATGATGCCGATCTTCATGGTGGGCGTGGTCTTCGGCCTCGCCATGGACTACGAGGTCTTCCTCGTCACCCGGATGCGCGAGGCGTACGTCCACGGCGAGCGGCCCGGCGAGGCGATCGTGACCGGCTTCCGGCACAGCGCCCGGGTGGTCACCGCCGCCGCGGTGATCATGATCGCGGTCTTCTCCGGCTTCATCGGGATGAGCGACCAGATGATCAAGATGATCGGCTTCGGCCTCGCCGTCGCCGTCCTCTTCGACGCCTTCGTCGTCCGCATGGCGATCGTCCCGGCCGTCCTCGCGCTCCTCGGCCGCAAGGCGTGGTGGCTGCCGAAGTGGCTGGACCGGGTGCTGCCCGCCGTCGACGTGGAGGGCGAGGGCCTCGCCGCCCACGACGCCGCCGAGGACCGGAAGCCGGACCTCGTGAAGGCGTAGCGCCCCCGTGATCCCCGGGGCCGCCCCTGAGCGGGGGGCGTGCCCCGGACCGCGCCGGGACCTGTGGGGACGGGGATCCGACGCGACCGTACGCCGTCAGCGCACCGTGAGAGACGGGGCGCCGGCGGCGTACGTGTGCTCCAGGAAGCGGGTCAGGGCGGTGCTGTCGAACTGGACGACGGAGACCTGCTCCTCGCCGTGGAACTCGACCACCGTCTGCGCCCGGCCGCAGGGCCAGACCGCGATGTCGCCGCGGTGGGCGGGGTCGTGGATGCCGTCCTCCAGGAGGGCCCGGGGGAAGGACCACTCGGCGCCGCCGGGGAGGACGAAGCGGACGGTCGCGGGGGAGAAGCCGGGGTCGTAGCGGAGGGTCACGGGGACGGCCCGGGCCACCGGTGCGTCGCTGATCAGCCGACCTCGTGCGCGGTCCTCGACGGCGGGCATCGGATGGCTCCTCACGGCGTGGCGGATGCGGCGTGGTGCTTTTGCTCCTTGATGTCGCATTCTTCCCCGAGGGGTGCGGGGTCATGCCCGACGTGTCCGGTCTCACATCGCCATCTTGTGATCCCTGCGCTCTTGCAAGTCTTTTGCAGCCGCACTCATCATTCAGTACGTGCACGTACCCGACGGATTCATCAACGCCCCCGTGTCGGCCGCAGCCGGCGTCGTCGCCGCCGCGGCCGTCGCCGTCAGCCTGCGCGGCGCCCGCAAGGAACTCGGGGGTTCCCCCGAGGCCGGGGGAGACCGCGTCGCCCCCCTCGCGGGCCTGGTCGCGGCCTTCGTCTTCGCCGTCCAGATGCTCAACTTCCCGGTCGCCGCGGGCACCAGCGGCCACCTCCTCGGCGGCGCGCTCGCCGCGATCCTCGTCGGACCCTGGACCGGCGTGCTGTGCATCGCCGTCGTCCTCCTCATGCAGGGCGTCCTCTTCGCCGACGGCGGCCTCACCGCCCTCGGCGTCAACATCACCGTCATGGGCGTCGTGACCGTCGTCGCCGCGTACGCCGTCTTCCGCGGCCTGCGGCTCGTGCTGCCCCGCACCCGCGGCGGCGTCACCGCCGCGACCTTCGTCGCCGCGCTCGTCTCCGTACCGGCCGCGGCCGCCGCCTTCACCCTGGTCTACGCCGTCGGCGGCACCACGGACGTGCCCGTCGGCAAGGTCCTCACCGCCATGGTCGGCGTCCACGTCCTCATCGGCGTCGGCGAGGCCGCCATCACCGCCCTCACCGTCGGCGCCGTCCTCGCCGTCCGCCCCGACCTCGTGCACGGCGCCCGCGGCCTCACCGCCCCGCTCAAGCTCCGCGTCGGCGGCGAACTCGTCGACGCGGCGCCCGCCGCGCCCGAGGCCCCCGCCCCGAAGAGCCCGCGGAAGCTGTGGATCGGCGGCGTCGTCACCGCCCTCGTCCTCGCCGGCGTCGTCTCCTTCTACGCCTCCGCCAGCCCCGACGGCCTGGAGAAGGTCGCCGCCGACCAGGGCATCGACGCCAAGGCCGACCAGTACGAGCACGCCACCGCCGACTCCCCGCTCGCCGACTACGGCGTCGAGGGCGTCGAGTCCGCCCGCCTCTCCGGCGGCCTCGCCGGCGTCATCGGCGTCGGCGCCACCCTCGCCGTCGGCACCGGCGCCTTCTGGGCCGTCCGCCGCCGCCGTACGGAGAACACCGGCGGGGCCCGGGTCTGACGATGGGAGCGGGCCACGCGCACCAGCTGTACCGGCGTGGGGACTCGCCGGTCCACGGCCTGCCCCCGCACACCAAACTCGTCGCCGTCCTCGGCTTCGTCCTCGTCGTCGTCGCCACCCCCCGCGAGGCCGTCTGGGCCTTCGCCCTCTACGCGGCGCTGCTCGGCGCGGTCGCCGCGCGCGCCCGCGTCCCCGCCGGCTTCCTGCTCCGCAGGCTCGCCATCGAGATCCCCTTCGTCGCCTTCGCCGTCCTCATGCCCTTCGTGGTCCCCGGCGAGCAGACCTCCGTCCTCGGCGTCTCCCTGAGCGTCCCCGGCCTGTGGGGCGCCTGGAACATCCTCGCCAAGGGCACCCTCGGCGTCGCCGCCTCCGTGCTCCTCGCCGCCACCACCGAACTCCGCGCCCTGATCCTCGGCCTCCAGCGCCTCGGCCTGCCCTCGCCGATCGTCCAGATCGCCTCGTTCATGATCCGGTACGGGGACGTCATCACCGACGAGATGCGCCGCATGTCCGTCGCCCGCCGCTCCCGCGGCTTCGAGGCGCGCGGCGTCCGCCACTGGGGCGTCCTCGCCAAGTCCGCCGGCGCCCTCTTCATCCGCTCGTACGAGCGCGGCGAACGCGTCCACCTCGCCATGGTCAGCCGCGGCTACACCGGCACCATGCCGCTCCTCGACGAGCGCCCCACCACCCGCGCCCAATGGGCGGCGGCCCTCGCCCTGCCGCTCGCCGCCCTCCCGATCTGCATCCTCGGACGGACCCTGTGAACACCCCCTCGCTGGAGGTCTCCGGCCTCGCCTACGCCTACCCCGACGGCCACCAGGCCCTCTTCGGCGTGGACCTCACGATCGGGCGCGGCGAGCGCGTCGCCCTCCTCGGCCCCAACGGCGCCGGCAAGACCACCCTCGTCCTCCACCTCAACGGCATCCTCACCGCCGGCGCGGGCACCGTCACCGTCGCCGGACTGCCCGTCGGCAGGAAGCACATGGCGGAGATCCGGCGGAAGGTCGGCATCGTCTTCCAGGACCCCGACGACCAGCTCTTCATGCCGACCGTCCGCGAGGACGTCGCCTTCGGCCCGGCCGCCGCCGGACTGCGCGGCGCGGAGCTGGACGCCGTCGTGGAGCGGGCCCTGGAGAAGGTCGGCATGACCGGCTACGCCGACCGGCCCCCGCACCACCTCTCCTTCGGACAGCGCCGCCGGGTCGCCGTCGCGACCGTCCTCGCCGGCGAGCCCGAGATCCTCGTCCTCGACGAGCCGTCCTCCAACCTGGACCCCGCCTCCCGCCGCGAGCTCGCCGACGTGCTGCGCTCCCTGGACGTCACCGTCCTCATGGTCACCCACGACCTGCCGTACGCCCTGGAGCTCTGCCCGCGCTCGCTGGTCCTCAGCGAGGGCGTGATCGCCGCCGACGGGCCGACCCGCGAGATCCTCGGCGACGAGGAGCTCATGAACCGCCACCGCCTCGAACTCCCCTTCGGATTCGTCCCGGGGTCCGTCGCCTGAGACGATGGGGCCCGTTCGTACGAAAGGATGAGTGGGTCAGGTGGACGTCCAGGGCACGGTGGCACCGGGCTGGGAGCCGGTCGGGGACGCGTTCCTGCGCAACTTCGAGCAGCGCGGCGAGCGCGGGGCGGCGGTCGCCGTCCACCACGACGGCGTCAAGGTCGTCGACCTGTGGGCCGGCACGAAGGACGCCGACGGCGGCACCGACCCCTGGAC
This sequence comes from Streptomyces filamentosus, assembly GCF_014654895.1. GTDB lineage: Bacteria > Actinomycetota > Actinomycetes > Streptomycetales > Streptomycetaceae > Streptomyces > Streptomyces filamentosus. The sequence continues at coordinate 3,318,260 of NZ_BNBE01000001.1, forward strand.
GGAGGGCACCGCGCAGGTCGTCCGCTCCGCCACCAAGGGCGTCTCCGCCGCCGTCCCCCTCCTCCTCCACCAGCGCGGCCAGATCGACCTGGACGCCCCGGTGGCCACGTACTGGCCCGAGTTCAAGGCCGCCGGCAAGGACCGCGTGACCGTACGGCAGCTCCTCGCCCACCAGGCCGGCCTCCCCGTCCTCGACCGCCCCCTCACCCTCGCCGAGGCCACCGACCCGGAGACCTCCACCGCCGCGATCGCCGCCCAGGCCCCCGTCTGGGAACCCGGCACCGCCCACGGCTACCACCCCCACACCTTCAGCTGGCTCCTCTCCGGCCTCGTCCACCGCGTCACCGGCCGCACCATCGGCCGCTGGATGGCCGAGGAGATCGCCGCCCCCCTCGGCCTCGACCTGTGGGTCGGCCTCCCCGACTCCGAGACCCACCGCGTGGGCCGCGTCGCCCCCGTCGACGCCCCCGAGGACACCGGCGCCGTCCGCCTCCGCCCCAAGCGGTCCGTCACCGAGGCCTGGGACGACCCGAACTCCCTCACCCGCCGCGCCTTCGCCGTCATCGACCCCGCCCCCGACGAGAACGACCCCGCCTACCGCGCCGCCGAACTCCCCGGCGCCGCCGGCGTCGCCACCGCCCGCGCCCTCTCCCGCTTCTACGCCGCCACCCTCGGCGCCCTCCCCGACGGCGGCCCCCGCCTCTTCGCCCCCGCCACCCTCGCGCTGGCCCGCACCGAGGAATCCGCAGGACCCGACCGGGTCCTCCTCGTCGGCACCCGCTTCGGCCTCGGCCACATGCTCCACGGCCCCGCCAGCCCCCTCCTCGGCCCCACCTCCTTCGGCCACCCCGGCCGCGGCGGCTCCCTCGCCTTCGCCGACCCCGAGACCGGCACCGCCTTCGCCTACGTCACGAACGGCATGCGCAGGACGGTCACCGCCGACCCGCGCGCCCAGGCCCTGGTGAGAGCGGTGCGGACCTCCCTCGACGGCCGGACGGGCTGAGCCCGCGGCTCAACTGTCCGCGCCCCAGCGCCAGAGGAGCTCCCCGCTCTCGGGGACGGCGGCCCAGCGGGCGGCGGCGGCGTCCAGACGCGGCCCCGTCCTCGCCAGGGCCTCCGCGTCCAGGAGCGGCCGGCCGACGCCCCGGCCCTCCGTCGGCAGCCCGCGCCACACCCGGTAGGCCCAGTTCACGCGGAGCTCGGCGGCCAGCACGGCGTCGCCGCCCCGGCGCAGCACCTTCGTCCCCGACCGGCGGTGCCGGCCCGGGACGACGAGCTCGAAGCCCTCGAACGTGGCGCCGCGCGCCGTCGCTCCCCAGAAGCCGTCCTCGATGCCGAGGGCGGTCTCCACGACGGCGTGGACCAGGTCGTGCGGCACGGTCGGCCCGACGGGCGCGGCGGGCAGCCTGACGTCCGGGCCCTTGCGGGCGCGGACCAGGATCTCGTGCTGGTTGTCCGGCAGCTTCCGGAAGGAGATCTCCATCCGGGTGACGGTAGGGCCGCAACCGGCCGCCGCCCACCGGTTTCCCGCCCGCAACCCGCCTACTCCTCCGGCTCCCCGTCCCCTCCGGCCCCCTCCTCCCAGCGCAGGAGGTCGCCCGGCTGGCAGGAGAGGGCCTCGCACAGGGCGGCGAGGGTGGTGAAGCGCACGGCCTTGGCCCGGCCGTTCTTGAGGACCGCCAGGTTGGCGGGGGTGATCCCGACCCGCTCCGCGAGCTCGCCCACCGACATCTTCCGGCGGGCCAGCATCACGTCGATGTCGACGACGATCGGCATCAGATCACCTCGTCGAGCTCGGCGCGCAGCGCCGTCGCCTCGACGTCGCGGTCGACGGCCTGGGCCAGCAGCATCCGCAGCACCAGCACGATGAGCGCGACCCCCAGGACCGCCAGGGAGACCCCGCAGATCAACAGGACGATCCCGGGGGCGACCGCCTCGCCCGGCGCCAGCAGGACCGCGAGGGAGAAGACCAGCAGCGCGGCGGCCACGAGCGCGCCGATCACGATGTGCACGTACCGGAAGGCGGCGTGGGAGAAGACGGTCCCGCGCCGCACCATCGTCACCAGCCGCCACACGCACACGAGGGTGACCTGGACCGTGACGACCCCGAGGAAGAAGACCACCAGGAGCGGCGTCCGCAGGTGCACCAGATCTCCCTCCGCCCCGTCGAGATCGGCGGCGAGCAGCGGGATCATCACCGCCTGCACGAACACCGACCCGGCCGCCAGTGCCACCAGCACCGCCCGCAGTACCAGCACCGTCAGTCTTCCCATGGCCCCTCCTCCGATCGACTTACGATGGGAATCTATCGAAAAACGATAGAGGGGGGTAGTCGGGGCCCGCGATCGGTGCTGAGATCGGAGCATGGATCTCACAAAGCGGTTCGAAGGGCGGACGGCGCTGATCACGGGCGCGGGCAGCGGCATCGGCGCGGCGACCGCCCGGCGGCTGGCGGCGGAGGGCGCGCGGGTCCTGGTCACCGACGTCGACGAGGAGTCGGCGCGGACGGTGGCGGCGGACCTCCCGAACGCGACGGCCCACCGCCTCGACGTCACCGACCGGCAGTCGGTCGACGAGGTGATCGGCGGCCTCCCCGCCCTCCACGTCCTCGTCAACAACGCCTTCGTCCCCTTCGTCGACGACCCCGACGACAACTGGCGCCGCCAGCTCCACGGCACCCTCCTCGGCGCCGTCCACTGCTCCCGCGCCGCCCTCCCCCACCTGGCCGCGACGGGCGGCGCCGTCGTCACCATCGGCTCGGTCAACGCGGAGGCCGACTTCGGCGACCACGCCTACAGCGCCGCGAAAGCCGCCCTCGGCTCCTACACCCGCACCCTCGCCGGCGAAGCCGCCCCCCACGGCGTCCGCGTCAACCAGATCAACCCCGGCACCATCGCCACCCCCTCCTGGGCGGGCCGCGAGCAGGCCCTGGCCGCCCTGGGCGCCCGCGCCTACCCCCTCGGTCGCGTCGGCACCCCCGACGACATCGCCGCCGCCGTCGCCTTCCTCGCCTCCCCCGACGCCGCCTGGATCACCGGCACCACCCTCCGCGTCGACGGCGGCCTGATGGCGGTCAACCGCCACTTCCGGGAGATCCTGGACGAAGCCGAAGCAGAGGACGCGTGACACTGCACCCCGCCGAAGCCGTCCGCCTCCTCGACGAGGAGCTGGCCTCGGTTCGCGGCCCCGGTCCGGCGCGGACGGAGGAGGTCTGGCACGCCTTCCTCCGCTTCGCCGACCGCCCTTTCACCGTCCCCGACGCCCCCGAGGCCGACGGCCTCCTCGTCCAGTACGGCACGTACGCCTTCGACGGCCCGAGAGCCTTCACCCTGGACCTCGTCCGCCAGTTCGAGACCTGCGACGGGGACGGTGACCACGCCCACTACGACCAGGTCCACTGCGAACTCCGCTTCGCCCCCACGCCCGAACTGGAGGCACTGGGCGCCTTCGACGCGTGGTGTTTCCGCGACTCCGGCGACGACCTCGCCGCCTGCACGGGCGCCCTGACCTCCCGGCCCTCCTGGGCGGTGATCCGCGCCCTCACGCCGACGGCGGTCAGGACGTACCGGGAGCGGGTATAGCCACCAGCCGCCCCACGAACCCCCGCTCCCGCAGCCGCTCGTAGGCGGTCGTGACCGGGAGCGGGACGGGGAGTTCGATCATGAAGCCCCGGGCGGGGTAGAGCAGGAGGCGCTGGACGGCTCCGACGAGCATGTCCAGGACGAGGCGGGGGTCGCCGACGGACTCCGCGTACGCGGGGAGGTCCAGGGGCGCGGACGCGCAGACGAACTCCGCCGCGGGCCACAGCTTGCGGGCGGTCGCGTACGCCCGGCGCTCCTCGTACGGCTTGCTGACGAGCAGCACGGAGTCCACCGGCGTGCCCCGCTCGGCGAGCAGGTCGCGCGAGAAGCGGATGTTCTCGCCGGTGTTGCGGGCCCGGGGCTCGACCAGGATCGCGTCCTCGGGCACGCCGAGTTCCACGGCCCGCTCCCGGTAGTGGACCGCTTCGCCCCGGGGCATCCGCGCGCGGGTGGTGGGGCTCGTCGCCCCCGTGAAGACGACGAGCGGCACCAGCCCCCGCCGGTACAGCTCCGCCGTCACGTCCGCGACGCCGAGGTCGTGGCTCCCCAGCCCGACACCGACCGAACAGGCCCGCGGCTCGTGCCCCATCCGCTGGAAGTCCCAGAGGACGCGGGCGTCCTCCCAGTCCCGCGCCGTGATCATCGGCCTTCCCCTTCCGGCTTCGCGCTGTCGGGGACGCGGAAGTCGTACGTCCAAGCGAAACGGGTCGCCGCGTGGACGCCGACGGCGAACTCGACGGCCGTGCCGTCGGCCGTGTACGCGGTGCGGTGCAGCTCCACCACCCACTCGCCGGGCGCCAGTTGGAGGCGCGCCGTCTCCTCCGGGGTGGCCGGGCGGGAGCGCAACTCCTCCCGCATGTGGTCGATCTCGTACCCCGCGTCGTAGAGCACACGGAAGCCGCCGCCCCGGCCTGCGGGACCGGGGGAAGGGTCGACGAGCCGGGTGCCCTCGACGTGTTCGGGGCGGTAGTGGCTGGTGAGAGTGTGCGTGGGTCGGCCGTTCTCCTTGACCAGGCGAGCGCGCGCGTAGACCTCGGATCCCTCGGGAACCCCGAGCGCGGCGGCGACGGGCGCCGGGGCGGGAAGCCGTTCCACGGTCTGCGTCTGGTCCCCGCGCCGATACGTCCGCCCGGACGCCACCCGGTCGGCGGCGAAGGCGACCTCGTCGCCGTCGCGCCACTTCGCCTTGTCGTACCGAGCCACTCCGAGCCGCTTCAGCGGAGCCTGCTCCCGCACGACGGTCCCGTGCCCCCGCGAGGAAGTCACCAGCCCCTCTGCCTCCAGCGCCCGGTACGCGGCATGCACCGTGGACTTGGACCCCTCGCCCGCCTCCACGAGCTCCCGGATGTGCGGAAGCCGCTCCCCGGCGCCCCACTCCCCGGCACGGATTCGCTCGGCCAGCCTGTCCGCCAGCTCCCGCCACTTGGGTGCCACACCCGCTCCTTCCGTCAATGCAGTCAAACACAGTCCCAGGATTGTTGACAGTCCTGGGACTGTGACCTCATTCTGAATCGGAATGGTTCGGCAGTCCTGGGACTGTCGGCGTCCGGGTCGGGAGTGAGGAGCATCGAGTGACGGAAACGTATGGGGCGTCCCCAGGCGAGGAGATCGTGGTGTTGCGCTGGCGGTACGTCGCTCGGAGCGTGCCGGCGGCCCGCCGCGAACTGCGCCGCACCTTGGAGCGCTGGGGGTGGGACGCCGTCGCGGACGTCGCCGCGCTCCTGTTGTCCGAGCTGCTGACCAACGCGGTGCGGCACGCACGGGTCCCGGGGCGGGAGATCGAGACCCGCTTTTCGCGGGTGGGGCGGGTGTTGCGCATCGAAGTGCACGACGCCTCGGAGACGCGGCCGCTGATGGGCCTCCCGGAGGAGGGGGCCGAGGGCGGCTGGGGTCTTCCCCTCGTCGACTCCCTCGCGGCCGGATGGGGCATCGGGGATCGCCGGGGGCCCGGCAAGGTCGTCTGGGCGGAGGTTGCGGCGGCGGGGGGTCCGGCCGGTGAGGGCCGCTCCGGAGAATTTTTCGGGCGGGGCGCAACCCCGGGGGGTGCCGGACGTCTGGTGGGTTGAAGGCGCCCTTCAGAACCTTGTCCCCTCGTTCCCTCGGGAGAGTCCCATGTCCCTCACGTCCAAGCGCCGTCCCCGGTTCCTCGGTGCCGCCGGTGCCGCCGTCCTCCTGCTCGGCGGCGCCTTCACCGCCTCGGCCGTCGCCGACTCCGGGCCGGCCCCCGCCCCGGCCGCCCCGAAGGTCACCACGCCGGACGAGGCGGCCCCGGCCCCTGCCCCGGCGGAGCCCGAGGCGGCTCCGGAGGCCGTGGCGCCGGGGAAGGCTCCGGGCGCTGTCTCCCGGCCCGCTCCGGCTCCGGTCTCCGTTGCCACGCCCGCGCCCGCTCCGGCTCCGGCCTCCGTCGCCACGCCCGCGCCCGCTCCGGCTCCGGTCTCCGCTGCCACGCCCGCGCCCGCCCCGGCTCCGGGCTCCGTCTCGACGCCCGCTCCGGTCCCGGCTCCGGGCTCCGCCTCCACGCCCGCTCCGGTCCCGGCCCCGGTCGCTCCGGAGAGCGCGCCCCGGGTGGTCCACCCGGGCGCCGGCGCCGCCAAGTAACGCCAGGCAAGGGGGAGGGGCGGGCCGGGCCCGCTCCTCCTCGTCGGTCCTCCGGAACGAGGCTCATGCAGTACGTGATGTCCGCAGTGCCCCCGTCGCGGTGGGCCCCTTCGCGGTGGGCCCGGCCGGGGCGGGGCCGGTCGTGGTGGTTCCGCCTTCTCGCCCGGGTGTCGGGGGCCGAGGGGGTCCGTGGGGCCCGGGGGCGTGTCGCGCGGGTGCTGCCGGTGTGGCACGAGGACGGGCGGGGGCCCACGCTGGCGGAGTTGTACGGGGCGCGGCGGCTCGACATGGTGCGGCTGGCGCTGTTCCTGGTCGACGACCTGCACACGGCGGAGGACGTCGTCCAGGACGCCTTCGCGGCGGTCTGCCGGGCGTACGGCACCTCGCTCGCGGGGCTCCAGGACCCCGCCGCGTACCTGCACACCGCCGTGGTGAACGCGGCGCGCTCCGTCCTGCGGCGGCGCCGCACGGCACGCGCGTACGTCCCGCCCCACCAGGGCGCGGGGCCGCCCGTCGACGAGGCCCTCCTGCTCGCGGAGGAGCACCGCGACGTCCTCGCCGCCCTGGCCGGGCTGACCCACCGCCAGCGGGAGGTGCTCGTCCTCCGTTACTGGTCGGGGCTGACCGAGGCGCAGATCGCCCACACCCTGGGCCTGTCCCGGGGCACGGTCAAGTCGACCGCCAGCCGGGCCCTCGACGCCCTGGAGAAGAGACTGGAGGACCCCAGGTGAGTCCGTCCCCCGGCGGTACGGCGCGGACCGAGGCCCGGCTCCGTGCCGCGCTCGCCGCGCGCGCCGCGCTCCTCACCCCGTACGACCTCCGGCCCGCCGCCCCGCCCGAGGGCCGGGTCCGGGGCACCCGCCGCGTCCGGGGGGCCGTCCTCGCGGCCCTCGCGCTCGCGGCGGCCGTCGCGGTCCTCGTCCTGCTTCCGGGCGACGTCACGCCGCCGCCGGCCCCGCCCGCCCGTCCGGCGACCGACAGCGCTCCGCCGTCCCCGGCGCCGCCACCGCCCGCGACGCCGACGCCCGCCCCCGCGATCCCGTCCGTCTCGGAACCCTCGCCGTGACGCCGGGCGTGCCACGAGGCGTGCGTGACCGCCGCGGCCGGCACCACGCACGCGACCGGCGGCGTCACGCCGTGCGCTCGCGCACGTCCGCGAGGGTCGCGCCCGCGTGGGCGACCAGTTCCTTCGGGGGCAGGGCGAAGACCGAGTGCGGGGTGCCGGCCGCGGCCCACACCAGGGCGTGGCCGAGGAGGCCCTCGTCGGCGAGGACGCGGGTCCGGGTGAGGTGCCCGAAGGGCGGTACGCCTCCGATCGCGTAGCCGGTGGTCTCCCGCACCACCCGCGCGTCCGCACGGGTGACCTCCGCCGCGCCCAGCGCCTCCCGCACCCGCTCGACGTCCACCCGCGAGGCCCCGTCCATGAGGACCAGCACGGGCACCCCGTCCGCCGCGAAGATCAGCGACTTCACGATCTCGGAGACCTCGCAGCCGATGGCGTCGGCGGCCTGCTGGGCGGTGCGGGTCTCGTCCGGGAAGCGGCGGACCTCGACGTCGAGGCCCAACTCGGCGAGCGCGGCGGCGAATCGGGGGTGGGCGGGGGAGGCGGAGGCGTCAGGGGTTCCGGTCGTCATGCCCCGCACCGTAGCGGTGGGTGTAGGGGGCATGCGACCTCCTTTCCTGCCGGGGCCCCGGCTCAGCCCGCCTTCAGGACCGCCGCCACCACCGGTCCCGCCGCGTCGCCGCCGTGGCCGCCCGCCTGGACGACGGCGGCGGCGGCGAGGTCGCCGGAGTAGCCGGTGAACCAGCTGTTGGAGTCCTGGCCCTCGACCTCCGCCGAGCCCGTCTTGGCGCCCTTCGGCGAGGACACCGGGGCCATGGCCTGCCGGGCGGTGCCGTGCGGGGCGGTGGCCGCGGCCCGCATCATCTTCTGGAGCCCCTCGGCGACCGCGCCGGGCAGCGGCTCGGCCTCGGCGAACTCCCGGCCGTCCAGGTCCTTCGGTATCAGGTACGGCTGGAGGAAGCCGCCGTTCTTCACGGTCGCGGAGACCGACGCCATGTTCAGCGCGTTCATCTCGATCTTCCCCTGGCCGATGTACGAGGCCGCCGTCTCGGGCCCGGCGGACTCGGGCACCGCCCCGTCCCAGGTCGCCACGCCGGCCGACCACCGCTCGCCGATGCCGAACCACTTGCGGGCGGTGTCACCGAGCGCGGTGTTGTGGACGCCCTTCTTCTTCAGCGGCGTGATCGCCTTGATGAAGGCGGTGTTGCAGGACCGCGCGAAGGCGTTGGTCAGGTCGCCGCTGGTGGTGAAGCGGTCGAGGTTCTGGAAGGTCCGTCCGTCCCACTGCACGTCCGCCGGGCACAGCACCGGCGAATCCGGACCGGCGACGTCGTACCGCATCATCATCGCCGCCGTCACGATCTTCATCGTGGAGCCGGGCGCCTGCTTCCCGAGGAAGGCCGTGTTGTAGCCCGACGCCGGGTTGTTGGCGACCGCCCGTATCGCGCCGGTCGACGGTTCGACGGCGGCGACGGCCGCGTTCGGGAAGTCCTTCACGGCCTTCTCCGCCGCCGCCTGCACGCCCGCGTCGATCGTCGTCCGCAGCTCGCCCGGCTTGCCCTTCGACAGCACCAGGAGCGTGGTGCCGGGCACGCCCTCCGCGTTCTCGATCCAGGTCTCGACGCCCGCCTCGCCGCCGGCCTTCCCGCCGTACCGCTGCCGCAGCGCGTCCAGGACGGGCACCAGGGACGGGTACTTCTCGGGCGGCAGCGCGACGCCCTCGTGGTCCAGCGCCTCGACCGCGGGGGCCTTGGCGGTGCCGGTCCGCAGGGTGGCGCCGGGGGCCAGCTTCGGGTGCAGGACGGTGGGCGTCCAGCGCACCAGCGGCCGGCCGGTGGACTCGCCGCGGACGACGGCGAGCTTCGACGCGTACGTCCACGGCTTCGACACCCCCTCGTACGTGACGGTCGCCTTCACCGTGAACGACACCGTCGCCCCCACCGGCGCCCGGGCCGTGACCTCCATCGCCGAGACGCCGCCGCCCTCGCGGTACGCGGCGATCGCCGGGCCCGCCGCCACCGGGTCGTTCGTCAACTGCCCGGCCCGGTCGGCCTCCCCGGCCGCCCAGGCGGCGAGGAAGTCCCGCGTGGTGGCGGTGACCTCCTCCTCCGTGACCGGTCCGGTGCGCCGCGCCCCCGCCTGCGTGCCGATGTCCTCCGAGCCGCCCGTGATCCCGCTCCAGAGGTTGTACCCCCCGTACCCGACGCCGCTCGCGACGACGAGGAACACACCTCCGACGACCGCGGTCTTCGCTCCACTGCGCATGACTTGGGTTCCCCTCCCCGTGTGGACCATCGAGTGAATCAGCCGCCTCTGACAACTGTCGAGCGAGAACGGCCACACCTGTCACATCCGGCGTGCGGGACTTTTCCCCTGCGAAGGAACGGTGAAGACGGGAGAAGTCCGTACTCGCCCGTGGTGTCGGCGTCCCGCCTCCTTAAGATGCCGTCTGGCGTTGCCACCGCATCGACGGGAAGGAGCCGGCATGGCGTGGGACGAGTGGAACCAGCTCAAGGCGGAGGCGGCCGGGGCCTCCTCGACGCGGATGCAGCTGAACCGGGTGCCGGACGAACCGGACGGCAAGTCGCTGTCCACGAACAGCCAGGGCGACCTGAAGGTCGTCAACGAGCACCTCTCGAAGATCGGCGACCACGCCTTCGGCCTCTACAACCGCCTGTGGCGCGAGGGCCGGGTGGCCGAGACCACCACCGACTCCGCCGCCTCCGACCTCTCCGGGCAGGGCTTCGAGCTGGGCGGCGCGCTCACCCACGTCTCCCTCCGGTGGTCCTCCGCGCTCGCGGACCTCATGGACGCCTGCGCGCACATCTCGAACCACATGGACTACACGAAGAACGCCCACGCGGGCGACGAGACCTTCATCGAGCGGCGCATGAGCGGCATCGCCACCCTCGACGCCGGCTTCGACGAGCGGGCGTCCGAACCCGGCAGGCCGAACGACCTCGTGTACGGCGACAAGGAAGACAAGGGCGACAAGAAGGACGGCGAGTGATGGACTTCGACACCCTGCTGCACGCCAAGTTCGGCACGTTCGACACCGCGCTCACCGACTGGAACACCCTCGTCACCAACCTGGAGAAACTGGAGAAGGACGCGAGCGAGGGCCTGAAGGGCGCCGCCGCCAAGGCCGACTGGTCGGGCGTGAACTCGCAGGTCGGCCGGAGGTTCATCGACAAGACCGCCGGCGAGTTCGCCGACGCGCACACCCAGGCCACCTCCGTCCGCAACATCCTCCGCGACACCCTCGGCGAGCTGAAGAAGGCCAAGGGCGACCTGGAGCAGGCCATCTCGTCGGCGCGGCAGCGGAACGTCTCCGTCGTCCCCTCGGGGAAGAACTTCACGGCCAAGGCCGTCGACGGCGACGCCGGCAAGGACGTCACCCAGGCCACCGTCGACGGCGTGCGCGACGAGATCGACAGGATCATCCGGAGCGCCGCCGAGAGCGACAGCTCCGCCGCCAAGATCCTGCGCGCCCTCGTCGACCAGGCCGAGAAGGGCTTCGGCGACGCGAAGTACGCCGACCGGGACCAGGCCGCCGCCGCCATCAAGGAGGCGGAGGACCTCGCGGCCCTCGCCAAGAAGGACCCGGGCAAGCTGACGGAGGCCGAGTTCGACAAGCTGCTGAACGGCCTCACCCGGTACAGCGGCGACGACCTCTTCGCCACCACCTTCGCCCAGAAGCTCGGCGCCCAGGGCACCCTCGACTTCTGGGCCGGGCTCAACGACCCGAACAGCCGCGACCACGCCGCCGACGGCAAGCGCTTCGACCAGTACAAGGACCTCCAGAAGCAGCTGGGCCTGACCCTCGCCAACGCCACCCAGAGCGGCAGCACGGACATGTCGCGCTGGAAGTTCGACATGCTCCAGGCCGTGGAGAAGCCGGTCGGCGGCACCTACGGCGTCTCCGGCTACGTCGTCATGAGCAACCTCATGCGCTGGGGCGACTACGACGACGACTTCCTCACCGGCTACGGCACCAACATGCTCGCCAAGGAACAGGAGGGCGTACGCAACGGCGCCCGCCCCGAACAGATCTGGGGCTACCACGGCGGCGGCCTCTGGCCCCACCTGAACACCACCGGCACCGACTTCGGCTTCGACCCGATGACCGGCTACATGAAGGCCCTCTCCCACAGCCCCGACGCCGCCACGGAATTCTTCAACTCCGAGTTCATCGCCAAGGACGCCGAGAACAACCCCTTCACCCGCGACACCGACGGCAACGGCAAGAAGGGCCACATCGGCCTCTCCAACTTCCAGTACCTCTTCGAGGAGCGGGAGTGGATGCAGGAGCAGGACTCCGAGGGAGAGGACAGCATCTCCGGCAAGAACTACCTGGCGGCCGCGCTGGAGGCGGCGACCACGGGCCACCCGGCCGGCGAGCTCCCGACCTCCGCGACGAGCGTCCACTCGGAGGAGCAGGCGAAGCTGTACGCCGACATCGTCAAGTCCGTCTCCCAGGACCCCTCCCGCCTCACCGACAACAGCTTCATGTCGGACAGCATGGGACAGATCTCGGCGGAGTACATGGCGGACATCCACCGCGGACTGCGCGCGGGCGACGCCGGCGAGGACAGGCTCTACCCGATCGCGGGGGCGGCGGCCCCCCTCAACGAGCAGGACCTCACCCGCTTCCTGTACACCGTGGGACAGAACCCCGAGGGGTACGCGGCCGTCAGCGTCGGCCAGCACGCCTACACGGCGGGGATGCTGGAGCACCACTTCGCCCACCCCGACGCCTTCGTCGACCAGGAGGGGAACACCCCCGCGCAGAACCTGGAGAAGGCCACCGGCGCCATCGCCCACAACGCCGGCGAGATCCAGGGCATGCTGGGAGCCGGCCGCGCGTACGCCGCCGAGCTGGACGCGGGCAACAAGGACGCCGAGTTCAACGACGCCATCACGAAGGCGGGCGAGCTCGGCGAGTCCCTCGTCGGCATCGGCGTCGGCGTCGGCACCGCGTCGATGGTCGGACCGGGCGGCGTCATCGTCGGCGGCATCGCGGAGACGGTCGCGGGCGAGATCATTGGCGGCCTCACCGACGGCCTGATGAAGGACAGCTCGGGCGAGGTCATCTACCGCAACGGCGAGGAGATCAACGCGACCCGCGAGTCGACCTTCGCCCTCGTGGAGAAGGCCGCCCAGGAGTCGGAGAAGAAGTCGGGCGCGTCCTACCCGGGCGTGGTGTCCTCGATCGCGGGCCAGGCCGAAGCGGGCTTCACCTCCGCCCACACCAACATCCGCGACTACTGCGAGGGCATGGGCGTCCCGAACGAGCTGGAGAAGGACAAGTGACCATGAACCCGGCGAAGAAGCGCGGCATCGCCGCCCTCGTCGTCCTGGCGCTGGCCGCCGCCTGGGCCGGCATCAGCCACGCCACCAACACCCCGCCCTTCAAGAAGCCGAAGGGGACGATCGAGGCGAGCGAGCTGTGCCCGTCCTTCGGGACGTCGCAGGAGGCGGCGGACATCCTGAACCGGCTCCTGCCGTACGCCGTCTCCTACCGGATCCCCCGTGAGGGAGGCACGCCCCGCGGCCTGAGCCCCACCGACCTGCACCACCTGTCGAGCTGTTCCATCAGCGGGGACGGCCGTCGGCTGCTGCTGGCGCGCACGGAGATGGGGGCCTGGAGCAGCGAGCAGAGCTGGCGGGAGGAAGTGCTCGGCAACACCGACGGGCGCAGGCCGGTGGCCTTCGACGCCGGGCGCTGGGCCTTCACCACGACCCCGGAGAACCTGAGGGTCGCGGCGGTCCACTCCGCCTGCCTGCCGTACGGAGACTCCAGTCTGAGCACCTACGTCGAGCTCCGCGGCCCCGCCCCCGCCGACCGTGTCGACGACCTCCGCCGCCTCGCCGAGATCGCCGCCGAGCAGGCCCACAAGGCGGCCCACTGCACGGTCCCCGCGGACACTCCCCGGAAGTAGGCGAGGCCACGAGGAGAGGGCGCGACCACTGGTCGCGCCCTCTCCTCACGTCCGCGCGGCTAGACCCACGTGTCCAGCCACATCCGCGCCCGCCATTGATCCATCGGGATCGGCGTCGCCGTGTAGATCGGCCAGAAGTAGATGAAGTTCCAGACGATCAGGAGGACCAGGCAGCCGGCGGCGACGGCGCCGAAGGTGCGGCGTCTCTCCGTGGAGCCCTTGGGGCCGATGATCGCGCCGATCATCATGGCGACGGCGAGGCAGAGGTAGGGGACGAAGACGACGGCGTAGAAGACGAAGATGGTGCGTTCCTGGTAGAGGAACCAGGGGACCCAGCCCGCGGCGACCGCGCAGGCGATCGCCCCGGCGCGCCAGTCGCGGCGGAAGGCCCAGCGCCACAGGACGTACACGAGGGCGAAGCAGGCGGCCCACCACAGGAGCGGGGTGCCGAGGGCGAGGATCTCCTGGGCGCACTTCTCGCCCGCGGAGGCGGGGCAGCCCGCGGTGCCGGGGGCGGGGGACTCGTAGAAGTAGGAGACCGGGCGGCCGAGGACGATCCAGGACCAGGGGTTCGACTCGTACGTGTGGGGCGAGGTGAGGCCCACGTGGAACTTGTACACCTCGGTCTCGTAGTGCCACAGGCTGCGCAGCCACTCGGGCAGCCAGGACCAGGTGCCGCCGCCGCCCGGGAGGGCGTCCTGCTTGGCGGCCCAGTCGCGGAAGTAGCCCTTGTCGGTGGCGAGCCAGCCGGACCAGGTCGCCAGGTAGGTCACCAGGGCCACCGGCACCACCGACACGAACGCGGGCAGCACGTCCTTCTTCAGGACCGCGAGGTACGGGCGGACCGCGCCGGCCGTGCGGCGGGCGCCGACGTCCCACAGGACGGTCATCAGGCCGAAGCCGACCATCACGTACAGGCCGTTCCACTTGGTGGCGGCGGCGAGGCCCAGCATCACGCCGGCCGCGATCCGCCACGGGCGCCAGCCGAGCCGCAGGGTCTCGGCGATCTCCGCGTCGGGGCGGAGCACGCCCTCCTCGTCCTCCGGGAGCGCCGCCGCGATCCGCTTCCTGGTCCGGTCCCGGTCGAGGACCAGACAGCCGAAGGCGGCCAGCACGAAGAACATCAGCACCTGGTCGAGGAGCGCGGTGCGGCTCATCACGAAGTGCAGGCCGTCGACGGCGAGCAGCAGCCCGGCGAGGCAGCCGAGGAAGGTGGAGCGGAAGAGGCGGCGGCCGATCCGGCACAGCATCAGGACGGAGAGCGTCCCGAGCAGCGCGACCATGAACCGCCAGCCGAACGGTTCGAAGCCGAAGATCTTCTCGCCGAGGCCGATGACCCACTTGCCCATGGGCGGGTGGACGACGTAGCCGGGGTCGGTGGGGATGAGGACCGAGCCCGGGTCCTTCAGGATCGTCTTGTCGATGTCCTTGGGCCACGCCCCCTCGTAGCCCTGGTTGATCAGGGCCCAGGAGTCCTTGGCGTAGTACGTCTCGTCGAATATCACCGCGTGCGGCTTGCCCAGGTTCCAGAACCGGAGCACGCCCGCGACGGCCGCGACCAGCAGCGGGCCGCCCCACGCGGCCAGCCGCCACAGCCGGTCGGCCGCCGCCGGGCCCAGCCCGAGCAGCGACGTGATCCGTGGCGAGGGCCGGGTGTACGGCGGGTCGAGCCGGTCCCTCGTGCCGATGGCGAGGGTGCCTGCGGCGGGCGGGCGGTAGCCGAAGCGACGCAGCCGCAGCTGCCACGAAGAGGGCTCGGCCACGGTCGGCGCCATGGAGTGCTGGCCCTCCGGGGCCTCGGGTGCGGTACGGGTCACCGCGCCATCGTAGGGACTGCGTCTGTGCGCGTCGCCTGTCCGGGCGGTACGGGGCGGGGCGGGGCGCCGGTACGGGCGGGTGCGGGGAGGGGAGGGGGAGCGGTACGGGCGGGTGCGGCGCGGGCGCGAGTACGGGTACGGACGCCGGTACGGGGGGGTACGGGCGGGTACGGATGCGGGCGCGGGTGCGGATGCGGGCGCCCCTCCCCGGCCGCCGGGGCCGTCGCGGGCTGGGAGGATGGGCGGGTGACAGGAACGCTGGTACTCGCAGGCACCCCCATCGGCGACATCGCGGACGCGCCGCCCCGGCTCGTCGCCGAGCTGGAGGGGGCGGACATCGTCGCGGCCGAGGACACCCGCCGGCTGCGCGGGCTGACCCGGGCGCTCGGCGTGCACACGACGGGCCGGGTCGTCTCCTACTTCGAGGGGAACGAGTCGGCCCGGACGCCCGAACTGGTCGAGGCGCTGACCGGCGGGGCCCGGGTGCTGCTGGTGACCGACGCGGGCATGCCGTCGGTCTCCGACCCCGGCTACCGCCTGGTCGCCGCCGCCGTGGAGGCGGACATCAAGGTGACCGCCGTCCCCGGCCCGTCCGCCGTGCTCACCGCGCTCGCGCTCTCCGGCCTGCCCGTCGACCGCTTCTGCTTCGAGGGCTTCCTGCCCCGGAAGGCGGGCGAGCGGCTCGGCCGGCTGAAGGAGGTCGCCGCCGAGCGCCGCACCCTCGTCTACTTCGAGGCCCCGCACCGGCTCGACGACACCCTCGACGCGATGGCCGAGGTCTTCGGCACGGACCGCCGCGCGGCCGTCTGCCGGGAGCTGACCAAGACGTACGAGGAGGTCAAGCGGGGCCCGCTGGGCGAGCTGGCGGCCTGGGCGAAGGAGGGCGTGCGCGGCGAGATCACGGTCGTCGTCGAGGGCGCCCCGGAGACCGGGCCGGAGGAGCTGGACGCCGCCGAGCTGGTGCGCAGGGTGCGGGTGCGCGAGGAGGCGGGGGAGCGGCGCAAGGAGGCGATCGCGGCCGTCGCCGTGGAGGCGGGGCTTCCCAAGCGGGAGGTCTTCGATGCGGTGGTGGCGGCAAAGAACGCGTCGTGAAAAGTGACGGGAAAAGCCCGCGAGGCTCCGGAAAGGCTTCGGAAACGGTAAAGGGATAACCTTTAAGGCAAAGCCGGATCCGGCGCCGGGAGCCTTCGCAGGGCGCTTGGCAAGGGAACGCCCAAAACCATTCCATGCTTCCTTCCGTGCTGATGCGCTCCGGCCCGAAAAGGCGTCCACTGGACCAGTGGAGAGGAGCTGGAATGAGCGAGACCACCGGCACCGGAACGCCCGTCGCCCATGAGGCGTACGCCTTCGCCTGCATGCGCTGCGGCTACGGCTGGGAGCAGTCCTACGAGATAGAGCACCACACGGACGCCAGAGGTCAGGCGTTCGTCGTGTACAAGGCGGACGGAGAGCGGGTCCCGTCCCCGCTGTCGAGCCCGACCTGCATGAACTGCGGTGGCCACGTCGTACGGATCATGCGCGCCGGACAGGTGTCCTCGGTCCTCGACATGATCGCCGCGACGGAGCACCACCGGCGCGGCTCGAAGGAGACCAGGCCGGTGTCGCCGGCCGGGCCGGTCGGCCAGGAGCTGACCGAGGGGGACGAGAAGCCGCCGGTCCCGCACCACTGGCACCTCTCCGACCTCCTGCACCCCTTCCGCGGCCGGCACTGAGGATCCGGCGCCGGCGAGCGCGGCGCCGACGGCCCCGCACCGGGATTCCGGCGCGGGGATTCCGGCACGGGACCCCGTCGCCGGACCCCCGCACCGGAGTCCCCGTCGTCGGACCTCCGCACCGGAGCCCCCGCACCGGAGTCCCCGTCGTCGGACCTCCGCACCGGAGCCCCCGCACCGGACCCCGCGCCGAAACCGCCGCGCGGACCCGCTCGCCGCCCTCGTACGATCGGGGCCATGAGTGCCAAGGACGCCCCGCCGCCGCTGCCCGAGCCCCTCCTCGTGGAGGTCGCGGACTCGCACACCCACCTGGACATGCAGTCCGGCACCGTCGAGGAGGCGCTGGCCCGGGCCGCCGCCGTCGGCGTGACGACGGTCGTGCAGGTCGGCTGCGACGTGAAGGGCTCGCAGTGGGCCGCCGAGACCGCCGCCGCCCACCCGAGCGTGCACGCGGCCGTCGCCCTGCACCCCAACGAGGCCCCCCGGATCGTGCTGGGCGATCCCGACGGCTGGTCCCGGCAGGGGGCGCGGGAGGCGGGCGGCGACGCGGCGCTCGACGACGCGCTCGCCGAGATCGACCGGCTGGCCGCCCTGCCGCACGTCCTCGGCGTCGGCGAGACCGGCCTCGACTTCTTCCGCACCGGCCCCGAGGGCATGGCCGCGCAGGAGCGTTCCTTCCGCGCCCACATCGAGATCGCCAAGCGGCACGGGAAGACGCTCGTCATCCACGACCGCGAGGCCCACGCCGACGTGCTGCGGGTCCTCGACGAGGAGGGCGCCCCCGAGCGGACCGTCTTCCACTGCTACTCCGGCGACGCCGAGATGGCGGAGATCTGCGCCGCCGAGGGCTACTACATGTCCTTCGCCGGCAACATGACCTTCAAGAACGCCCAGCCGCTGCGGGACGCCCTCGCCGTCGCCCCCCTCGACCTCGTCCTCGTCGAGACCGACGCCCCCTTCCTCACCCCGGCGCCCTTCCGGGGCCGCCCCAACGCCCCGTACCTGATCCCGGTCACCGTCCGGGCGATGGCCGCCGTGCGCGGGATCGACGAGAACGCGATGGCGGAGGCCCTCGCCGTGAACACGGCCCGCGCCTTCGACTACTGACGGCCGGGGACGGCCGGGAAGCCCGCCCGATGCCCGCCCCCCGACGTCCGCCGTCGCCGCGCGGCCCCGCATAACGGTTACGCATCGTAGCCGGGTCGCTTTGGAGAGTGACGGCCGCCGGGGCTAGGGTCCCGGCCTCGTGAGCACTTCTCAGGACGGCCCCCGCGCCGGGCGGTGGGGCGCGACGGCCACGCTGCCCTTCCACGAGCAGCCCACCCAGGCGGCGCCGCTGACCGCCCCCGCACCACCGCCGGCCCCCGCGCCCGTCCCCGCGCAGGGCGGCCGGGCCGCCGCCCGGCGCGGGGCCCGGCGCCGCAAGGCCGCCCGGCCCGCCGGGGACGGCCTGCGGCGGCTCGTCCCGCAGGCCCTCGTCGTCGCCTTCCTGGCCGGCGGCACCAGCGCCTTCGTCGCCGACGACAAGGCCGTCCGGCTCACCGTCGACGGCGTCCCCCGCACCCTGCACACCTTCGCCGACGACGTCGGCGAGCTCCTCGCCGACGAGGGGCTGACGGTCGGCGCGCACGACATCGTCGCCCCCGCCCCCGGCGAGGCACTCTCCGGCGACGCCGAGGTCGTCCTCCGCTACGGCCGGCCGGTCTCCCTCACCCTCGACGGCCACCGCCGCCAGGTGTGGACCACCGCCGACACCGTCGACGGCGCCCTGCGCCAGCTCGGCGTCCGCGCCGAGGGCGCCCACCTGTCCGTCTCCCGCTCCACCGCCATCTCCCGCACCGGACTCGCCCTCGACGTCCGCACCGAACGCGCGGTCACCTTCCTCGCCGACGGCCGCGAGCGGACCGTCCGCACCAACGCCGCCACCATCGCCGAGGCCCTCGACGAGGCCGGCATCACCCTCGGCGGCGAGGACACCACCTCCGTCCCCGGCGACGCCTTCCCCCGCGACGGGCAGACCGTCACCGTCCTGCGGATCACCGGCACCACCCAGACCCGCGAGGAGGCCGTGCCGTACGCCGTCGAGCGGATCCGCGACCCCGGGCTCTTCGCCGGCACCGAGGTCGTCGACCGGCCGGGCACGCCGGGCCTGCGCCGCATCACGTACCACCTGCGCTCCGTCAACGGGGTGAAGCAGCGGCCCCGCCGCACCGGCGAGGAGCTCGTCCGCGCGCCCGTCTCCCGCAAGGTCCGCGTCGGCACCCGCCCGCTCCCCGCCTCCGTCGCCGGCGCCGACGGCCTGGACTGGGGCGCCCTCGCCGCCTGCGAGTCCGGCGGCCGCCCGGACGCCGTCGACCCCTCGGGGACGTACGGCGGCCTCTACCAGTTCGACCCCGGCACGTGGCGTTCCCTCGGCGGCACCGGCGTCGCCCAGGACGCGCCCGCCGCCGAGCAGACCTTCCGCGCGAAGAAGCTGTACGTGCAGCGCGGCGCCGGACCCTGGCCGCACTGCGGGCGCAGGCTGCTGCGGTGACCGGTGCGGCGACCCGTACGCTGTACCGGTGAGCACCACCACCGGCCCCGACGGCCCCGACGCCCTCCTCGGCCCCGCCGACATCCGTGAGCTGGCCGCCGCCCTCGGCGTGCGCCCCACGAAGCAGAAGGGCCAGAACTTCGTCATCGACGCCAACACCGTCCGGCGCATCGTCCGCACCGCGGGCGTCCGCCCGGACGACGTGGTCGTCGAGGTGGGGCCCGGCCTCGGCTCCCTCACCCTGGCCCTCCTGGAGGCCGCGGACCGGGTGACGGCCGTCGAGATCGACGACGTCCTGGCCGCCGCGCTGCCGGCGACGATCGCCGCGCGGATGCCGGACCGGAAGGACCGCTTCGCGCTGGTCCACTCCGACGCCATGCTCGTCCGGGAGCTGCCGGGCCCGGCGCCGACCGCGCTCGTCGCCAACCTGCCGTACAACGTGGCCGTGCCCGTCCTGCTGCACATGCTCGACCGCTTCCCGACCATCGAGCGGACCCTCGTCATGGTGCAGGCCGAGGTCGCCGACCGGCTCGCGGCCAAGCCCGGCAACAAGGTGTACGGCGTCCCCTCCGTGAAGGCGAACTGGTACGCCGAGGTCAAGCGCGCCGGAGCCATCGGCCGCAACGTCTTCTGGCCCGCGCCCAACGTCGACTCGGGCCTCGTCTCCCTGGTGCGCCGCGCCGAGCCGGTCGCGACCACCGCCTCCAAGGCCGAGGTCTTCGCGGTCGTCGACGCGGCCTTCGCGCAGCGCCGCAAGACCCTGCGGGCCGCCCTCGCCGGCTGGGCGGGCTCGCCCGCCGCCGCCGAGGAGGCGCTGGTGAAGGCCGGGATCTCGCCGCAGGCGCGCGGCGAGGCGCTGACGGTGGAGGAGTTCGCGCGGATCGCGGAGGCGAAGGCGTGAGCGGCGGCGCGACGGGCGAGGCGGGCGTGACGGGCGAGGTGAACGTGACGGGCGCGGCGGGCGTGACCGTGCGCGTGCCGGCGAAGGTCAACGTGCAGCTGGCGGTGGGCGCGGCCCGCCCCGACGGCTTCCACGACCTCGCCAACGTCTTCCTCGCGGTGTCCCTGTACGACGAGGTCACGGCGACCCCCGCGGACCGGCTGACGGTCACCTGCGAGGGCCCCGACGCGGACAAGGTCCCCCTCGACGCCACCAACCTCGCCGCCCGCGCCGCGGCGCTCCTCGCCGCCCGGCACGGCATCGCCCCCGACGTCCACCTCCACATCGCCAAGGCCATCCCGGTCGCCGGCGGCATGGCCGGCGGCAGCGCCGACGGCGCGGGCGCGCTCCTCGCGTGCGACGCGCTGTGGGGCCTGGGGACGCCCCGCGAGGACCTCCTCGCGATCTGCGCCGAACTCGGCTCCGACGTGCCCTTCAGCCTCGTCGGCGGGGCGGCGCTCGGCGTCGGCCGCGGCGAGCGGCTGACGGAGCTGCCCGTCGCCGGGCCCTTCCACTGGGTCTTCGCCGTCGCCGACGGCGGCCTGTCGACGCCGGCGGTGTACGCCGAGTTCGACCGCCTCGCGGAAGGCACCGACGTCTCCGAACCGGCCGCCTCCCCGGCCCTCCTCGACGCGCTGGCCACCGGCGACACCGCCGCCCTCGCCGCCGCCCTGTCCAACGGCCTCCAGCCCGCGGCGCTCTCGCTGCGGCCGTCCCTCGCGGCGACGCTGGCGGCCGGCACGGAAGCGGGGGCGCTGGCCGCGCTCGTCTCCGGCTCGGGACCCACCACGGCCTTCCTGGTCAAGGACGCGGAGTCCGCCGACGCGGTGGCCGCCGCCCTCCGCGCCTCCGGCACCTGCCGCACCACCCGCACCGCCACCTCCCCGGCCCCGGGCGCCACCCTCCTCTGACCCGCCCGCACGCCCCCCGGCCCGTACTCAGGCGGACATGAGTACGGGCGCCCTGTCGTCCTGCGGGGCGCGCGCGGCACCGTGGCGGCATGGGAAGAATCAGCGCGCGGGAGCTCGCCGAGGGGACGCCGGCGGGCCGGGACCGGTACGTGGACCTGCTGCGGGTGGTCTCGCTCGGGGTCGTCGTGTGCGGGCACTGGCTGATGGCGGCCGTGACGGACGACGGGGTCGGCAACCTGCTGGCGGTCGTCCCGGAGCTCCAGGTCCTGACGTGGGCGCTCCAGGTGATGCCCGTCTTCTTCTTCGTGGGCGGCTTCGCGCACGCCCTCGCCCACCGCTCCCGCCCCGGCTACGCGGACTTCCTGCGGGCCCGCCTGCGCCGCCTGCTGCGCCCGACGATGGTGTTCGTGGGTGTGTGGGGCGCGGCGGCCCTGGCGCTCCAGCTCGCGGGCGCGGACACCGGGCTCACCGGGGTGGCGCTGCGGCTGGTGGCGCAGCCGCTGTGGTTCATCGGGATCTACCTGGCGATGGTGGCGTTCACGCCGCCGCTGCTGCGCCTGCACGGCCGCTGGGGCTGGGGCGCCTTCGCGGGCCTGGCCGCCGCCGCGGTCGCGGTCGACGTGCTGCGGTTCGCCGCCGGGGTGCCGTTCGTCGGGTTCCTGAACTTCGCGTTCGTGTGGCTGGCCGTGCACCAGCTGGGCTTCCTGCGGGCGGACGGCATGATCCGGCGCCCGGCGGTCCTGGCGGGCGCGGGGCTCGCGGGCGCGGCGGTGCTGGTGGCCCTCGGCCCGTATCCGCTGTCGATGGTGGGGATGCCCGGCGAGGAGGTGTCGAACATGGCCCCGCCGACGCTGGCGCTGCTCTGCCACGGCCTGTGGCTGATCGGCGCGGTGGAACTGCTGCGCGGCCCGGGGGCGCGGTTCGCGGCGCGGGCGCGGGTGTGGCGGGCGGTGGTCGCGGCGAACGGGATCGCGATGACGGCGTTCCTGTGGCACCTGACGGCGATGCTGGGCGTGTACGGGGCGCTGCTCGGGCTCGGCGCGCGGCTCCCGGAGCCGGCGACGGGCGCCTGGTGGGCGCAGCTGCCGGTCCGGTTCCTCGCGGCGGTCCTCCTGACGGCCCTCCTCGTCCTGGTCTTCCGCCGCTTCGAGGCCCCGTCCGCGGTGCCCCGCACGGGCGGCTCCGGCCCGCTGGCCGCGGCCGGCGCGACGCTCGCGCTGCTGGGCGTCCTGGGCCTGTCGACGACGGGCTTCGGCGGCCTCCTGGAGGGGCACGCGGCGACCCTGGTCGCGGTGGAGGTGACCGCCCCCGCGGCGGTCGCGATGGCGCTGGCGGGCTGGTTCCTGGTGGACCGGCCGGGCCGGAGCCGCCCCTGACGCGGGCGGCCGGGCCGCCGGCGGGCCCGGCCGACGTACCCTGGTACGTCGATCGATCGCCCCGCACTGGAGTCAACGTGGCCGTCAACCTGGTCAATGTCGAGAACGTCAGCAAGGTGTACGGCACCCGTGCCCTGCTCGACGGGGTCTCGCTCGGTGTCTCCGAAGGGGACCGGATCGGGGTCGTGGGCCGCAACGGCGACGGCAAGACCACGCTCATCCGGATGCTGGCGCGCCTGGAGGAGGCGGACACCGGCCGGGTCACGCACAGCGGCGGCCTGCGGCTCGGCGTGCTGACGCAGCACGACTCGCTCGACCCGGCGGCGACGATCCGGCACGAGGTCATCGGCGACATGGCCGACCACGAGTGGGCGGGCAACGCGAAGATCCGCGACGTGCTGACCGGCCTCTTCGGCGGCCTGGACCTGCCCGGCTTCGAGAGCGGTCTGGACACGGTCGTCGGCCCGCTGTCCGGTGGCGAGCGCCGCCGCATCGCGCTGGCGAAGCTGCTGATCGAGGAGCAGGACCTGCTGGTCCTCGACGAGCCGACGAACCACCTCGACGTCGAGGGCATCGCCTGGCTCGCCGGCCACCTCCGGGCCCGCCGTTCGGCGCTCGTCTGCGTCACCCACGACCGCTGGTTCCTGGACCAGGTCTGCACCCGCATGTGGGACGTGCAGCGCGGTGACGTGTACGAGTACGAGGGCGGCTACTCCGACTACGTCTTCGCCCGCGCGGAGCGGCAGCGGATCGCCGCGACCGAGGAGGTCAAGCGGCAGAACCTGGTCCGCAAGGAGCTGGCCTGGCTGCGGCGCGGCGCCCCGGCCCGCACCTCCAAGCCGCGGTTCCGCATCGAGGCGGCCAACGCGCTGATCGCGGACGTGCCGGAGCCCCGGGACACCAGCGAGCTGATGAAGTTCGCCAACGCCCGGCTCGGCAAGACGGTCTTCGACCTGGAGGACGTGACGATCACGGCCGGTCCGAAGACGCTGCTCCAGCACCTGACCTGGCAGCTGGGTCCCGGCGACCGCGTCGGCCTCGTCGGCGTCAACGGTGCGGGCAAGACCTCACTCCTGCGGGCGCTGGCGGAAGCCGCC
Organism: Streptomyces filamentosus; assembly: GCF_014654895.1. Lineage (GTDB taxonomy): Bacteria > Actinomycetota > Actinomycetes > Streptomycetales > Streptomycetaceae > Streptomyces > Streptomyces filamentosus. The sequence goes on from NZ_BNBE01000001.1 coordinate 3,341,830, forward strand.
GTCACGCAGGGCGAGAAGCAGCCGCCGGCCGGGCGGATCGTCGTCGGCAAGACCGTGCGGCTCGCCTACCTCTCGCAGGACGTCACCGAACTGCCCGCGCAGCTGCGCGTCCTGGAGGCGGTGCAGCAGGTCCGGGACCGGGTGGACCTCGGCAAGGGCCGCGAGATGTCCGCGGGGCAGCTCTGCGAGCAGTTCGGCTTCGGCAAGGAGAAGCAGTGGACGCCGGTCGGCGACCTGTCCGGCGGCGAGCGCCGCCGGCTCCAGCTGCTGCGCCTGCTCATGGACGAGCCGAACGTCCTCTTCCTCGACGAGCCCACCAACGACCTCGACATCGAGACCCTGAACCAGCTGGAGGACCTCCTCGACGGCTGGCCGGGCTCCATGGTCGTCATCTCCCACGACCGCTTCTTCCTGGAGCGGACCACGGACCGCACCTTCGCCCTGCTCGGCGACCGGGCGCTGCGGATGCTGCCGCGCGGCATCGACGAGTACCTGGAGCGGAGGCGGCGGATGGTCGAGGAGACCGCCCCGGCGCCCGCCGCCCCCGCCGCGCAGCCCGCCGCGGGCGTCTCCGCGGCGGACGCGCGCGCCGCGAAGAAGGAGCTCCAGAAGGTCGAGCGGCAGCTCGACAAGATCTCCGAGAAGGAGGCGAAGCTGCACGCGCAGATCGCCGAGAACGCGACGGATTTCGCGAAGGTCGCGAAGCTCGACGCCGAGTTGAGGGAACTCGGCGGAGAACGTGAAGAGTTGGAGATGCGCTGGCTGGAACTGGCCGAGAACGCATAACGACGGCATCACGGACCGGTCCTCCCTTGGGCACAAGGGATGGACCGGTCGCTTTTGCGCCACCTCGTGAGTGGTAGAAAGAAAACCCGCTCACAGCCAAGGGGGAAGCGCTGATGACCCAGCCGCCCAGCAACCAGCCGCCGGGGGGCTTCGGAGCTCCCCAGGATCCGAACGCGAACCCGAACCAGGGCGGCGTGCCGCCGGTCCCGCCGCAGATGCCCGGCCAGCCTCCGCAGATGCCCGGCCGGCCGCCGCAGGCCCCGGCCCAGCCGCCGACCGCCCCGGCCCAGCCGGCCGTCCCGCCGCCGGCCGCCCAGCCCGGCTACGGCTACCCGCAGCAGGCCCCGCAGCCCGGCCCGTACGGCTACCCGCAGCAGCCGCAGCAGCCGGGCCCGTACGGCCAGCCGCAGCAGCAGCCGGGACCGTACGGCCAGCAGCCCGGCCCGTACGGGCAGCAGACGAACCCCTACGGGGGCGGCTACCCGGGCCAGACGCAGCCGATGTACCCGGGCGCGCCCGCCCCCGCCCCGGCCGGCGGCGGCGGTCCCTTCAAGGGCCGCACCGGTCTGGTCGCGGCGATCGCCGCCGGCGCGGTCGTCGTCGCCGCGGTCACCACCTGGGCCGTCGTCGGCAAGAGCGACGACGAGGAGCCGCCCGTCGCCGGCCCGGCGACGAGCGCCAGCTCCAGCGCCACCGCCGCCCCGAAGCCCTCCGAGTCCGTCGACCAGGGCGACGGCTCCGGCGACGGCGAGAAGGGCGGCGAGGGCACGGACGACCTCAACGCGGCCCGCGAGCCCGGCGAGTCGAAGGTCAACTTCCTCACCACCAACGACGTCGACCTGCCCCGCAACGGCTCCGAGGTCTTCGGCCCGTGGATCGTCGGCGACACCGTGATCAAGGCCATGTACAAGGGCGTGTCCGGCTACTCGCTCGCCGACGGCGCCAAGAAGTGGCAGGTCGACCTGCCGTTCAAGCTGTGCGCGGCCCCGGCCCAGCCCGGCGCGAACGGCCTGATGGTCTTCGGGTACGAGGAGAGCGCCAAGGACGGCGCCAAGTGCACGATGCTCCAGCAGATCGACCTCAAGTCCGGCAAGGCGGGCTGGAAGAAGGCCGTCCCGAAGCCCACGGGCCTCTTCGCCTTCTCCGACAACACCCTCGCCATCGGCGGCAACACGGTGACCGCGGCCGGCAGCAGCAGCGCCTACGGCTTCTCCCTCACCGACGGCAAGCAGGTCTTCACCGGCCCCACCGGCGACTGCAAGCCGTACGCGTACGCCGGTGACGCCACCAAGATGGTCGCCGCCAACCAGTGCCGCACCGCCGACGCGAGCAAGGAACAGCACACGGTCAGCGAGGTCGACCCCAACACGGGCAAGGCGAAGTGGACCTACCGGCTGCCCGCCACCTGGGAGGTCGACAAGGTCTACTCGGTGAACCCGCTGGTCGTCTCCACCTTCCAGCGCGAGCAGAAGAAGTGGTCGATCGTCGCGCTCAACCCGAACGGCAGCGTCCGCTCCCAGATCCAGGGCGGCAAGGACAAGTTCGCCCCGCGCTGCGGCGGCGGCCTGATCATCTTCGGCCGCAACCTCCAGGGCTGCACGGGCGTCGCCGCCGCCGGCGACACCTTCTACATGTCGACCGACGTCGACTACGGCGACTCCAACGAGGTCGTCGCCTTCGACCTGAGGAACGGCAAGCCGAAGTGGCGCTCCAAGGCGCCCGCCGAGCAGTCGATGACGCCGCTGCGCATGGAGGGCGGCGAGGTCCTCGTCTACGTCGCGCCCAAGTTCGACAAGGGCGGCGCCGTCGCGACGATCGCCCCGACCGGCGGCGCGCCGAAGATCCTGCTCAAGCACCCGGTCTCGGTCGCGCAGATCGAGAGCGGCTTCTTCAGCGCGGGCTACGCCTACGGCAACGGCACGTTCGTGGTGGCGGCGGGCCGGGTCTCCGCGTCCAACGACGCCGAGGAGAAGGAGACCAAGACGATGATGGGCTTCAGCAAGTGAGGTACGCGGACCGATGACCCAGCCACCCCCTCCGCCGCCGAACCAGCCGCCGAACCAGCCCCCGGGCGGCTTCGGCGCCCCGCAGGACCCGGCCCCGGGCGGCTTCGGCGCACCGACGCCCCCGCCGCCGCAGGCCCCGCAGGGACAGCCCGGTTACGGCTACCCGCAGCAGGCCCCGCAGCCCGACCCGGGCTACGGGTACCCGCAGCAGCCCCAGCAGCCGTACGGCTACCCGGCCGCGCCCCAGCAGCAGCCGTACGCGGCCCAGCCGCCGTACAACACCCCGGCCCAGCCGCCGTACGGCTACCCGACCGCGCCGCAGCAGCCGGCCGCGGTCCCGGCGCCGGGCGGCGGGAAGAAGCTGTCGGCGCAGGCGCAGATCATCGTCGCGGCGGTCGTGGCCGTCGCCCTGATCGTCGGCGGCGGCATCTGGTACGCCAACTCCGGCTCGGACCCGCAGCCGGAGGCCAAGCCCCAGGGCGGCACCGGCCAGGCCCCGTCCGGCGACGCGGGCTCCGGTCCGGGCGGCTCCGACGGCGGTTCGGGCAACGGCCTGGGCGGCGACGGCAAGGAGAAGGCGGGCGAGAAGACCGGCTCCCGCCTGGCCTTCCGCTTCGACATGCCGAAGGTGCCCGACACCACGCCCGTCGACGGCTCGTGGCTCACCGACACGACCTACGTGAAGACGGGGATCAACTCGGTCGTCGGCTACGACCTCGACAAGGGCACCGTCTCCTGGACCCTGCCGCTGGCCGGCCAGGTCTGCGGCGCGTCCCGGCACGTGACGGCCGACCACAAGGTGCCGATCCTCTTCGAGGAGGCCAAGCGGGTCGCGCCCCGCTACTACCAGAGCTGCAACAAGGTCGGCATGGTCGACCTGAAGAGCGGCAAGCTCCTGTGGTCCGCGTCCGTCACCGGCGGCGGCGACGAGAAGGCCCGCTTCAACGAGGTCACGCTCGGCGGCGGGACCGTCGCCGCCGGCGGCACCGACGGCGGGGCGGCCTTCGACGCGGCCACCGGCAAGGTGCTGTGGAAGCCGCAGTCCAACGACGACGGCTGCTACGACATGGGGTACGGCGGCGGCACCGGCCTCGTCGCGGTCCGCAAGTGCGGGGCGTACGGCGCCGAGTCCGTCCTCGTCCAGAACCTGGAGCCGAAGACCGGCAAGCCGATCTCGCAGTACAAGATGCCCACGGGCGTGAAGTACACGGCGGTCATCTCCACCCAGCCGCTGGTGGTCGCGGCCAACGTCGGCGACGCAGCCGACGACGGCAGCGGCATCTCGGACTTCTTCTCCATCGACGAGAAGACCGGGAAGCTGCGCACCAAGATCACGGCCCCCGCCGAGCGCTACGCGGCCCGCTGCGGCTCCACCGCCGTCGAGGACTGCTCGCAGGCCCTCGTCGGCAACGGCCGGCTCTACCTGCCGACCGAGGAGCACGACGGCTCCACCGGCGAGTACGGCGCCGAGACCAACGAGATCGTCGCCTTCGACCTCGCCAACGGCCGCATGGCGCCCGAGAAGGCCGACGCGGGCGACGGGTACACGCTGATGCCGCTGCGCATGGACGGCGGCGACCTCATCGCGTACAAGATCCCGCCGTACGACAAGGGCGGGCAGATCGTGTCCGTGCACGGCGGCACGATGAAGGAGACGCTGCTCCTGGCGAACCCGTCGGACAAGGGCAACCGGGACATCGAGACCAGCTTCTCCGTCACCGGCTCCGAGTTCCGCTACGCCGACGGCCGGCTCTTCCTCTCGGCCACCTACGTCAACAAGACGCGCGAGTCGGACAGCGCGTACGGCAAGCGGTACCTCGCGGTGTCGTTCAGCACCAAGGGCTGACGCCGCCCAGCGGACGGAAGGGCCTCCCCGGGAATCCCGGGGAGGCCCTTCCGTCGTCCGCGGGGCGGGTCCGCGGGCGGGAGCGGGGCGATCACGCCCGGCATCCCCCGTTCGTGGCGCGGAGGTTGACGCCCCGCGGGGCGGGGGAGCGTGTAGCTTGCCGGGTCAGAGGTGCCGGGGACGGCACGCCCGGGGGATGGGGGATGGACGGGATGGGCGTTCGGCTCGTGGTCGTGGACGACCACCGCCTGCTCGCGGAGGCGCTCGCCTCGGCACTGAAACTGCGCGGGCACCGGGTGCTCGCCGCGGCGGCCCCGACGGCGGGGGCCGCCGAACTCGTGGTGGGCCGCGCCCCGGAGGTCTGCCTCTTCGGCACGGCCGCCCCGGCCGCCCCCGGGGCCTTCGACCCGGTGGCGCGGATCAAGCGGGAGCGGCCGCAGCTGGCCGTGGTGGTGCTGGGCCCCGTGCCCTCGCCGCGCGGGATCGCCGCGGCCTTCGCGGCCGGCGCGTCCGGGTACGTCCGGCACGACGAGCGCATCGAGGGCGTGGAGCGGGCGCTCCTGAAGGCCCGCGCGGGGGAGGCGGCGGTGGCGCCGCAGCTGCTCGCGGGGGCCTTCGCGGAGCTGCTGAACCCGGCGGCGCAGCCGGACGACGAGGCGCAGCGGCTGCTGCGGCTGCTGACCCGGCGCGAGGTGGAGGTCCTGGTGCGGGTCGCGGAGGGCGAGGACACCCGGCTGATCGCGGAGGGCATGGGCATCGCGTCGAGCACGGCGCGCACCCACGTCCAGCGGGTCCTGATGAAGCTGGGGGTCGGTTCCCGGCTCGAAGCGGCGGCCCTGGCGGCCCGCACCGGCCTCCTCGACCGCGCGGTCCCCTCCCAGCGCCGACCCCGCTGATCACCCCGCCCCCGCCCGGCGGACGTGCCGGGCGGGGCTCCGCCATTGACGGCGATGTTTGAATGTGGTTCTTTGTGCGTGGTTCTGTTTGATCCTGCCCGGAGGGCACCCCGTGAAGAAGACCGTCACCACACTCGCCGACGGGCGCGAGCTCCTCTACTACGACAGCCGCGACGACGCCGTCCGCACCGCCGTCGACCCGCGCCCCCTCGCCCCCGTCACCTCCCGCTCGGAGATCCGGTACGACGCACTGACCGGCGACCGCGTCGCCGTCGCCTCCCACCGGCAGGGCCGCACCCACCTCCCGCCCGCCGACGCCTGCCCGCTCTGCCCCGCCCGCGAGGGCCACGAGAGCGAGGTCCCCGACGCGTCGTACGAGGTCGTGGTCTTCGAGAACCGCTTCCCCTCCCTCTCCGGCGGCCTCGGCCGCTGCGAGGTCGTCTGCTTCACCGACGACCACACCGCCTCCTTCGCCGACCTCACCGAGGAACGGGCCCGCCTCGTCCTCGACGCCTGGACCGACCGCACCGCCGCGCTCTCCGCGCTCCCCGGCGTCGAGCAGGTCTACTGCTTCGAGAACCGGGGCCGCGAGATCGGCGTCACCCTGCCCCACGCGCACGGCCAGATCTACGGCTTCCCCTACGTCACCCCCCGGACCGCCCTGATGCTCGGCCGCATCGACGAGCACCGCCGGGAGACCGGCCGCAACCTCTTCGACGACCTCGTCGCCCGCGAACGCGCCGACGCCGAACGGGTCGTCCTGGAGACCGAGCACTGGATCGCCTTCGTGCCGTACGCCGCCCGCTGGCCGTACGAGGTCCACCTGCACCCCACCCGCCGCGTCCCCGACCTCCTCGCCCTCGACGAGGCGGCCCGGACAGGCTTCGCACAGGTCTATCTGGAACTCTTGAGGCGCTTCGACCGGATCTTCGGCCCGGCGGAGCCGCCCACGCCCTACATCGCCGCCTGGCACCAGGCGCCGTTCGCGGACGCGCGGCGGGAGGACTTCGGGCTGCACCTGGAGCTGTTCACGGTCCGGCGCGCCTCCGGGAAGCTGAAGTTCCTCGCGGGCACCGAGTCCGGCATGGGCGCGTTCATGAACGACATCCGGCCGGAGGACGCGGCCCGGCGCATCCGAGAGGTGGCAAGCGCATGACGACTCCGAAGAGGTACCTGGTCACGGGCGGGGCGGGCTACGTGGGCGGCGTGGTCGCCGCCCACCTCCTGGAGCGGGGCCACCGGGTCACCGTCCTCGACGACCTCTCCACCGGCTTCCGCGAGGGCGTCCCCGCCGGAGCCGAGTTCGTCGAGGGCCGCGTCCAGGACGCCGCCGCCTGGCTCGACGGCTCCTACGACGGCGTCCTGCACTTCGCCGCCTTCTCCCAGGTCGGCGAGTCCGTCGCCAGGCCCGAGAAGTACTGGGAGAACAACGTCGGCGGCACCATGGCCCTGCTCGCCGCCATGCGCGCGGCCGGCGTCCGCAAGCTGGTCTTCTCCTCCACCGCCGCCACCTACGGCGAACCGGAGACCGTGCCGATCACCGAGACCGCGCCGACCGCCCCCACCAGCCCGTACGGGGCGAGCAAGCTGGCCGTCGACCACATGGTCACCGGCGAGTGCGCGGCCCACGGCCTCGCCGCCGCCTCCCTGCGCTACTTCAACGTCGCCGGCGCGTACGGCGGGCTGGGCGAGCGCCACGACCCCGAGTCGCACCTGATCCCGCTCGTCCTCCAGGTCGCCCTCGGCCGCCGCGAGGCGATCTCCGTCTACGGCGATGACTACCCCACCCCCGACGGCACCTGCGTCCGCGACTACATCCACGTCGCCGACCTCGCCGAGGCCCACCTCCTCGCCCTGGACGCCATGACCGAGGGCGAGCACCTCATCTGCAACCTCGGCAACGGCAACGGCTTCTCCGTCCGCGAGGTGATCGAGACCGTCCGCAAGGTCACCGGCCACCCGGTCCCCGAGGTCACCGCCCCCCGCCGCCCCGGCGACCCGGCCGTCCTGGTCGCCTCCGCCGAGGCCGCCCGCACCCGGCTCGGCTGGACGCCGTCCCGCCCCGACCTGGCCGACGTCGTCGCCGACGCCTGGGCCTTCGCCCGCCGACGCCAGGAGGAGACCGGCGCATGAGCGTCCCCACCGACTTCGAGGCCCTGTACGGCGCCGCGCCCGACGGCGTCTGGGCCGCCCCCGGCCGGGTCAACCTGATCGGCGAGTACACCGACTTCAACGACGGCTTCGTGCTGCCGCTCGCCCTGCCGCACACCACCGTCGCCGCCGTCTCCCGCCGCGACGACGGCGTCCTGCGGCTGCACTCCGCCGACGCCGACGGCGGCATCGTCCAGCTCGCCCTGGACGCCCTCGAACCGCTCTCCGGCGGCGGCTGGGCCGCCTACCCGGCCGGGGTCGCCTGGGCCCTGCGGGAGGCCGGGCACACGATCGGCGGCGCCGACGTCCACCTCGCCTCCACCGTCCCCGCCGGCGCCGGGCTCTCCTCCTCCGCCGCCCTGGAGGTCGTCACCGCCCTCGCCCTGAACGACCTCTTCGGCCTCGGCCTCACCCGCCCCGAACTGGCCCGGATCGCCCAGCGCGCCGAGAACGCCTTCGTCGGCGTGCCCTGCGGGATCATGGACCAGATGGCCTCCGCCTGCGCCGAGGAGGGCCACGCCCTCCACCTGGACACCCGCGACCTGTCGTACCGGCAGGTGCCCTTCGGCCTCGCCGCCGAGGGCCTGGAACTCCTGGTCGTCGACACCCGGGTGAAGCACGCGCTCGGGGACGGCGCGTACGCCGAGCGGCGCGCCGGTTGCGAAGCGGGCGCGCGGGCGCTCGGGGTGCGCGCCCTGCGCGACGTGGACGCCGCGCACCTGCCCGCCGCGCTCGCCCGGCTGACCGACGGGACGACGCTGCGGTACGTCCGGCACGTGGTCTCCGACAACGACCGGGTGGCCCGGACGATCGCCCTGCTCGACGCCGGGGCGACCCGGGAGGTCGGCCCGCTCCTCACCGAGGGCCACGCCTCGCTCCGGGACGACCTGCGGGTCTCCTGCGCGGAGCTGGACCTGGTGGTGGAGACGGCGAACGCGGCCGGGGCGCTGGGCGCGCGGATGACCGGCGGCGGCTTCGGCGGCTCCGCGGTGGTCCTGGTGGACGCGGACCGCGCGGCCCCGGTCGCGGCGGCGGTCCGCTCCGCCTTCGCGGACGCCGGGTACGCGGAGCCGGGCGTCTTCCCCGCCGTCCCCTCGGCGGGCGCCCGCCGCCTCTGAACCCCGGCCCGCCGGGCCCCGGATCCCCCGGGACCGCACGGCTTCGGACAGTTCCGCCATTCGGCCCCCACGACGGTGCCCCGCCCCTACGCTGTGGGGCAGCGCCGGTGGGGGCCGGTGCCGTTCAGGGGGCGAGACCCGTCGGGTACGGCGCCGGGAGCGGGGTACCACTCAGGGCACGGCGGCGGCCGCGCACCCGGCGGACCCGCCCCCGGCGCCGTACCGCGCCGGTCTCTCCTCGACATCTTGGGGGTTTGTCCGTGGCACGCATCCGGGTCCTGGTGGTGGACGACCACCGCGTCTTCGCCGAGTCGCTCGCCGCCGCGCTCGCGGCCGAGCCGGACGTCGACGTCTCCGCGGCGGGCAGCGGCCCCGCGGCCCTGCGCTGCCTGGAGCGGGGCCTCGCGGAGGGCCGCAGGTTCGACGTGCTGCTCGTCGACGCCGATCTGGGCACGGGTCCCGCTGCCCCGGCGGCCGCACCGGCCGGGCCGGAGGGAGAGCCCGCCGCGGACGGGATCGCCCTGGCCGCCGGGGTGCGCAAGGCGCAGCCCGCGGTCCGCACGGTGGTCCTCGCGGAGCGGGACGACCCGCGCAGGGCCGCGCTCGCGCTCCAGGCGGGGGCCTCGGGGTGGGTGGCGAAGGACTGCTCGCTCCAGCGGCTGCTCGCGGTGGTCCGCGGGGTGCTGCGGGACGAGACGCACCTGCCGCCGGCGCTGCTCACGGGGGTGCTGCGGGAGCTGACGGCGGCCCGGCGGCACCGGACGGAGAGCGAGCGGCTGGTGGAGTCGCTGACCCCGCGCGAGCGGGAGGTGCTGCGCTGCATGGTGGCGGGGCTGGGCCGGAAGGCGGTGGCGGAGCGGCTGTTCCTCTCCCCGCACACGGTCCGCACGCACACGCAGAACGTGCTGGGGAAGCTGGGCGTCCACTCGACGCTGGCGGCGGTCGCGCTGGCCCGGCGGGCGGGCGTGGGCCCGGCGCCGCTGGCGGGCCCGGTGCCCGCCCCGGCGCTAGCCGGGGACGTTGTCGAACGGGGCGGTCAGCCGGCGTAGCAGCCCGGCGAGCTCGGTGCGCTGGGGGCCGGAGAGCTGGGCGAGGATGGCCCGCTCCTGGGCGAGCAGTCCGGCGAGCGCCTCGTCGGCGCGGTCCCGTCCCTCGGGGGTGAGCCGGACCAGCACCCCGCGCCGGTCGCTGGGGTCGGGCAGCCGCTCGACCAGGCCCTTCTTGGTGAGCCGGTCGATCCGGTTGGTCATCGTGCCGGAGGTGACCAGGGTCTGGGTGAGGAGCTGGCCGGGGGAGAGCTGGTACGGGGCTCCGGCGCGGCGCAGCGAGGTGAGGACGTCGAACTCCCAGGGCTCCAGCTGGTGCTCGGAGAAGGCGAGCCGCCGGGCGCGGTCGAGGTGCCGGGCCAGCCGGGAGACGCGGCTGAGGACCTCCAACGGCTCCACGTCGAGGTCCGGGCGCTCTCGGCGCCATGCAGCGACCAGCCGGTCGACCTCGTCCTCCATGTGATCAGTGTAGTGGGTCTGTTGACATAAAGTCTCTTGCATTCGAGTTTCTCGATCTCGTGAATCTTGATGTAGAGATATACTTTCCGGGTGAGGGGGGAAGGGACCCGGCCGGAACCCGGTTCCGCTTGACCGACTCTCGCCAGCAAGGGGGCTTCGAACATGCATTCCGTCGAATCCGCGGCGGCCGCACCGGTATGGGACCCGCGGCAGTACCTGCGGCACTCCGTCCACCGCACCCGCCCCTTCCTCGACCTCCTCCACCGAATACCCCGGCTGCCCGCCCACGACCGCCCCGCCCGCATCGCCGACCTCGGCTGCGGCCCCGGCAACGTCACCGCCCTCCTCGCCGACCGCTGGCCCGACGCCCACATCACCGGCTTCGACCTCTCGCCCGAGATGCTCGAACGCGCCGGGAAGGACTGGGCGGGCACCACCGCCGGCGGCGGCTGGCTCGACTTCCGTCCCGCCGACGCCGCCCACTGGACCCCCGACGAGCCCTACGACCTGATCGTCTCCAACGCGGCCCTCCAGTGGGTGCCCGACCACCCCGAGTCCTTCGCCGCCTGGATCGAGGGCCTGCGCCCCGGCGGCACCCTCGCCTTCCAGGTCCCCGGCAACTTCACCGCACCCAGCCACGCCCTCCTCGGCGAACTGTGCGCCCGCCCCGAGTGGCGCGCACGCCTCGGCGACCAGGGCCGGCGCTTCGTCCACATCCTCGGCCCGGCCGAGTACCTCACCCGCCTCACCGCCCTCGGCTGCGAGACCGACACCTGGGAGACGGTCTACTGCCAGCTCCTCCGGGGCGAGGACCCCGTCCTCGACTGGGTCAAGGGCACCGCCCTGCGGCCCGTCCTCACCGCCCTCGGCGACGACCGCGAGGCCGTCGACGCCTTCCTCGCCCAGTACCGCGACCTCCTCCGCGAGGCGTACCCGCCGGGCCCGGACGGCACGGTCTTCCCCTTCCGGCGCGTCTTCGCGGTGGCCCGCAAGCCCCGCTGACCGGTCCCGGAGGGTCCCGGGAACACGGCGGCCCCGCACCGGAGGAGTCCGGTGCGGGGCCGCCGCGCTGTGCCGCCGGGAGGCGTCAGCCGATCTGGTTGTAGATCTGGAAGCCGGCGCCGTACCGCGCGCGGGTGGAGAACTTGCGCGGGGAGACGGTGAGGTAGCTGAACAGCTCGCCGCCGGTGGTGATGCCGACGATGTCGCCCTTGCCGTCCGAGTTCAGGTCGCCCGCCGCGGCCAGGTGCTTGTAGGTGCCCCAGCCGCTGCCGATCAGGTAGCGGGTCTTGAACGGCTTGGTGGCGTCGCCCGTGCCCGGGTACAGGTACAGGTCGCCGCCCGTGGTGCGGGCGAGCAGGTCGGAACGGCCGTCGCCGTCGTAGTCGCCGGCGCCGAACAGCTTGTTGTAGCCGCCCCAGCCGGAGCCCACGCGGATGCGGGTGGCGAACTTGTCGCCCTCGCCGTTGCCCTTGTACAGGTACAGGACGCCGCCGCGGTCACGGGCCAGCAGGTCGCCCTTGCCGTCGCCGCTCAGGTCGCCCACGCCCACGAGGGCGTTGTAGGCGTCCCAGCCGTAGCCGACGAAGTACGTCCCGTCGGTGATCAGTTCGCCGTCGAGGACCTGGACGGTGTCCTGGAGGTTGTCGGGGTTCAGCGACGAGATGGAGTTCCAGGTGAGGCCCTTCCACTCGGCGGGGTCGCTGGCGAGCTGGCGCGGGGTGATCGTGCCCGTCGTCGAGGGGCCGTACCAGTACATCGTGCCGCCCGTGTCACGGGCGAGGAAGCCGTTCTTGCCGGTGAAGGGGATGTTGCCGCCGCCGGCGAACTGCTCGATGCCCGCGAAGGAACCGTCGCCGCCGGCGTTGATGGGCGCGTTCAGCGTGCCGTTGCCCTTGCCGGTGTACAGGAACATCGCGCCCTTGTGGGTGCGGGCCCAGATGTCGCCGTTGCCGGCGGGCACGAGCTGGTTGTAGATGCCCCAGCCGCTGCCGACGGACTTGCGGGTGGCGAACGGCTTCGTCGTGTCGCCGGTGCCCGCGTAGAACCACAGGGTGCCGTTGCTGCCGCGGGCGTACAGGTCCGCCCTGCCGTCGCCGTTGGCGTCGCCGAGGCTGACGAGCTGGTCGTACTCGCCCCAGCCGGAGCCGACGAGGCTGCGGGTGCCGAGCGGCTTGGCCGGGTCGCCGGTGGCCAGGTACAGGTACAGCTGGCCGGCGGGGGTGCGGGCGATCACGTCCGCCCTGCCGTCGCCGTTGACGTCACCGGGCGCGACGATCTTGTTGTACGCCTGCCAGCCGCCGCCCACCGCGTACTCGTACGGGGTGCCGTACGGGGCGACGTCCTTGTACAGCGTCAGGGCGCCGTTCTCGGCGAGGACCAGCATCTCCGGCTCGGCGTCACCGGTCTGGTTGCCGATCGGGATGATGTCCTTGGGGACGTCCGTGCGGGCCAGGACGACCTCGTCGCCCTCCGGGCCGGCGGTGGTGTAGATCGCGTTGTCCACGGCGCGGAAGACCATGTCCTCGACGCCGTCGAGGTCCAGGTCGGACAGGAGCGGCGAGGTGGCCTCGGCCGCCTGGGCACCGGCCCGGGCGCCCTCCTGGGCGGGACGGACCAGCTTCGGCGGGGTGAAGGACGGGGTCTGCTTCTCGACCGTGGCGCGCGGCGCCGGGGTGTCGGCCGAGGCGGGGGTGGTGGCCAGCAGCATGCCGGCGGAGAGGGCGAGAGCGGTGCACGCGGCGACGCGGCGGCCACGCCCGGAGAACACGGAGCGCAAAAGATCCCCCCCTGGGGAACGAAGCGACGAATGAGGACCCAGAGGGGTTCGCGGCGTCTTCGCGCGCGTCTCGGCGCGCGAAGGGCGAACATCCCCCCGGACATGAGCGTGAGTCTATCCCCCGCCCCTGACACCGGGGCGAACGGTTTACGAACGGCCGTGCCCCGCACCGGTCGGACCGGTGAGAGGCACGGCGGACGGCCTCGAAGGGCGTCAGTTCATGAAGTTGTAGACCTGGAAGCCGGTGCCGAGCTGGACGCGCTTGGCGAAGGTCCCGGGCGCCGTGTTCGTGTAGCGGTACAGCGTGCCGCCGGGCGTCGCCGCCAGCAGGTCCGCCTTGCCGTCGGCGTTCAGGTCGCCGGGGGCGACGATGTGCTGGTACGCGCCCCAGCCGCCGCCGATCCTCTTCCGGGCCTTGAACGGCTTGCTCGCCGAGCCCGTGCCCGCGTACAGGTACAGGTCGCCGCCCTTGGTGCGGGCCAGCAGGTCCGCGCGGCCGTCGCCGGTGTAGTCGCCGGCGCCCAGGATCTTGTTGTACGCGCTCCACCCGTCGCCCACCCGGATCCGGGAGGAGAACGCGGTGCCGCGGCCGTTGCCCTTGTACAGCCACAGGACGCCGCCGCGGTCGCGGGCCAGCAGGTCGCCCCTGCCGTCGCCGCTCAGGTCGCCGGGGCCGGCGACGCTGTTGTAGGCGTTCCAGCCCCAGCCGATGAACGCGCCGCCCACGGACAGGCCGTCCTCGTAGATCCAGCCGAAGTCGCCCATGTTGTCCGGGTCGAGCGAGGAGAGGTGGAAGAGGTGGATGCCGTTCCAGCCGCTCTCGTCGGACGCCTGCTGCCGCGCGCTCAGCACGCCCCGGGAGGTGACGCCGTACCAGTACAGGTTGCCGCCCTTGGTGCGGGCGTAGAGCCCCGCCTTGCCGGTGTGCGGCAGGGCGCCGGAGTTCGCGAAGTGCGAGACGCCGGCCCAGCCGCCGGTGTCGCTGGCCTTGTGGCGCGGGGACAGGGTGCCGCCGCCCATGGGGTCGTACAGGTACATCGTGCCGTCCTTGTCACGGGCGGCGAGACGCCCGCTGCCCGCGAACACCAGCTGGTTGTAGGTGTTCCAGCCCTGGCCGATGAGCCGGCGGGTGGCGAGCGGCCTGCCGGGGTCGCCGGTGGCGGCGTAGAACCACAGGCGGCCGGAGCGGTCGCGGGCGTACAGGTCGCCCCTGCCGTCGCCGTTGGCGTCACCGACGCCGGCCAGCTGGTCGTACAGGTCCCAGCCGCTGCCGACCCGCTTGCGGGTGGAGAGCGGGCCGGTCATGTGGCCGGTGCCCGTGTAGAGGAACAGCTCGCCGCCGTGGGTGCGGGCCAGCACGTCCGCGCGGCCGTCGCCGTTCACGTCGCCGGGCGAGAAGACCTTGTTGTAGACCTGCCAGCCGGCGCCGACGGTCCGCTCGGTGTAGTAGCTGTCCCGGTGGGCGTCCTGGTACATGGTCAGGGTGCCGGTCTCGGAGAGGACGAGCACCTCGGGGCGGACCGAGGTGCCGCCCTGGTTGCCGATCGGAATGACGTCCTTGGCGACCTCGCCGCGGCCCGCCAGGAACTCGGCGCCGCCGCCGTCCGACAGGGCCGAGTACAGCTTGCCGTTCAGGGCGCGGAAGATGCTGTCTTCCCAGCCGTCGCTGTTCAGGTCGGCGAGCGGCTTGGTGTCGCCGGCCGCCGCGGCGGCGCCCGCGCGGCCCGTGGGCGCCGGGACGAGGGCCCGGGTGGGCAGCTCCACGGAGACGGACGGCTGCTCGGCCACGGGGCCGGGCACCGGGGTGCCGGCCGAGGCGGGGGTCGCCAGCAGCATGCCGGCGGAGAGGGCGAGGGCGGTGCACGCGGCGACGCGGCGGACGCGCCCGGAGAAAGCGGTACGCAAAGTGATCCCCCCCTGGGGAACGTGAGAACAGGTACCGGGACGGGGGTCCGCGACGCCTTCGCGCGGCACGGAAGGGGCCGCGTGCGAAGGGCGAACACCCCCCGGTGTGGGGGGATCATAGCCTTGATCGTTGAGGGGGCAACGAATCTTTTCGTGATCCGTCAAGTCGGCCCCGCGAGCCCGCGCGCGAGCCCTCCACGAGCCGGTCCCGCGCGCCCCGCGCGCCCCGGCCCCGCGAGCCCGCGCGCGAGCCCTCCACGAGCCGGTCCCGCGCGCCCCGGCCCCACAAACACCGGCGGCCCGGTCCCGCGCACCTCCGCGCGCGGGACCGGGCCGCCACCGGCCTCAGTTCTTCCGGTGCCCTATCAGCCGCGGCTTCTGCTCCATGCCGTCCAGGCCGTGCCACGCCAGGTTCACCAGGTGCGCGGCCACCTCGGCCTTCCGCGGCTTGCGGACGTCCAGCCACCACTGGCCGGTCAGCGCCACCATGCCCACCAGCGCCTGCGCGTACAGCGGGGCCAGCTTCGGATCGAAGCCCCGGGCCTTGAACTCCAGGCCCAGGATGTCCTCGACCTGCGTGGCGATGTCACTGATCAGCGACGCGAACGTGCCCGTCGACTGCGCCACCGGCGAGTCCCGCACCAGGATCCGGAAGCCGTCCGTGTACTTCTCGATGTAGTCGAGCAGCGCGAACGCCGCCTGCTCCAGGAGCTCCCGCGGATGCCCGGCGGTCAGCGCCCCCGTCACCCCGTCGAGCAGCTGGCGCATCTCCCGGTCGACCACGACCGCGTACAGGCCCTCCTTGCCGCCGAAGTGCTCGTACACCACCGGCTTCGACACCCCGGCCTTCGCCGCGATCTCCTCCACCGACGTGCCCTCGAAGCCCTTCTCGGCGAAGAGCGTCCGGCCGATGTCCAGAAGCTGCTCCCGGCGCTCGGCACCGGTCATCCTCACCCGCCGGCCACGCCGGGGCTTCTGCTCGCCGCTGCTGCTGGAACTGCCGTCGATCGCCACGCCTTCCATCATGCCGCGTCGGCGGGCGTCGCCTGGCGCCGGGCGTCGATACGCGACCGCGCGGGCCACCGCACGTCGCTCGCCCAGCCCGCCAGCTCGAACCAGCGGATCAGCCGGGCGCTGGAGTCGACCTGCCCCTTCAGCACGCCGTGCCGGGCCGAGGTCGGGTCCGCGTGGTGCAGGTTGTGCCAGGACTCGCCGCACGACAGGACCGCCAGCCACCACACGTTCCCCGAGCGGTCGCGCGACCTGAACGGACGCTTGCCCACCGCGTGACAGATCGAGTTGATCGACCACGTCACGTGGTGCAGCAGGCAGACCCGCACCAGCGAACCCCAGAAGAACGCCGTGAAGGCCCCCCACCACGACCACGTCACCAGACCGCCGACCACCGGCGGGACCGCCAGCGACACGATCGTCCACAGCACGAACTGCCGCGAGATCCGGCGGATCGCCGGGTCCTTGATCAGATCGGGCGCGTACTTGTGCTGCGGCGTCCGCTCCTCGTCGAACATCCACCCGATGTGGGCCCACCACAGGCCCTTCATCAGCGCCGGGACCGTCTCCCCGAACCGCCACGGCGAATGCGGGTCGCCCTCCGCGTCCGAGAACTTGTGGTGCTTGCGGTGATCCGCCACCCACCGCACCAGCGGACCCTCCACCGCCAGCGACCCCATGATCGCCAGCGCGATCCGCAGCGGCCGCTTCGCCTTGAACGAACCGTGTGTGAAGTACCGGTGGAAACCGATCGTGATCCCGTGGCAGCCGATGAAGTACATCGCCGTCATCAGCCCCAGATCCAGCCAGCTCACCCCCCACCCCCAGGCCAGGGGCACCGCCGCCACCAGTGCCACGAACGGCACCACGATGAACAGCAGCAGGGCCACCTGCTCGACGGAGCCCTTGCTGTCCCCGCCGAGCGTCGCGGAGGGCAGGGCCTGGGCCGGTGCGGATGCCTCGGAAACCGAGGTCACCTCGGGAGTGATGGTCATACGTGTCCCTGGGGATGAGGGGAAAGGGGGAGAGGGTACGGCGAAGAACGGGCCGAGGCTACGGCTCCGTAACCTACGGCGACGTAAGTATGGCAGCGCGACGGCGCGCGGCAAGAGGGCACAAGCGGGACCCTGCCCGCCGTCCAGGGAATGGACACCTATCCTGGGGACGTCGGACAGCGCGGTCCGCAAGCCTCCAGAACCCTCCAGACGTGCTCGAACACTGCAAGGAGCCGCACCTGTGAGCAGTGCAGACCAGACCCCCACGACCAACGCCGAGCTGCGCGCCGACATCCGCCGACTGGGCGACCTGCTCGGCGAGACGCTCGTCCGCCAGGAGGGCCACGACCTCCTCGACCTCGTCGAGAAGGTCCGCCGCCTCACCCGCGAGGACGGCGAAGCAGCAGCCGAGCTCCTCCGCGGCGTCGAACTGGAGACGGCCGCCAAGCTCGTCCGCGCCTTCTCCACCTACTTCCACCTCGCGAACGTCACCGAGCAGGTCCACCGCGGCCGCGAACTCCGCGAGAAGCGCGCCGCCGAGGGCAGCCTCCTCGCCCGCACCGCCGACATGCTCAAGGACGGCGACCCCGCCCACGTCCGCGAGACGGTCAAGAACCTCAACGTGCGCCCCGTCTTCACCGCGCACCCCACCGAGGCCGCCCGCCGCTCCGTCCTCAACAAGCTCCGCCGCATCGGCGCCCTCCTGGAGACCCCGGTCATCGAGTCCGACCGGCGCCGCCACGACCTCCGGCTCGCCGAGAACATCGACCTCATCTGGCAGACCGACGAACTCCGCGTCGTCCGGCCGGAGCCCGCCGACGAGGCCCGCAACGCCATCTACTACCTCGACGAGCTCCACACCGGCGCCGTCGGCGACGTCCTGGAGGACCTCGCCGCCGAACTGGAACGCGTCGGCTACGAGCTGCCCGCCGGCACCCGCCCCCTCACCTTCGGCACCTGGATCGGCGGCGACCGCGACGGCAACCCCAACGTCACCCCCCAGGTCACCTGGGACGTCCTGATCCTCCAGCACGAGCACGGCATCACCGACGCACTGGAACTCATCGACTTCCTCCGCGGCCTGCTCTCCAACTCCATCCGCTACACCGGAGCCACCCAGGAACTCCTGGACTCCCTCCAGCGCGACCTCGACCTCCTCCCCGAGATCAGCCCCCGCTACAAGCGGCTGAACGCCGAGGAGCCCTACCGCCTCAAGGCCACCTGCGTCCGCCAGAAGCTCCTCAACACCCGCGAACGCCTCGCCCAGGGCACCCCCCACCAGGAAGGCCGCGACTACCTCGGCACCGCCGAACTCATCCGCGACCTCACCCTCATCCAGACCTCCCTGCGCGAGCACCGCGGCGGCCTCTTCGCCGACGGCCGCATGGACCGCACCATCCGCACGCTGTCCGCCTTCGGCCTCCAGCTCGCCACCATGGACGTCCGCGAGCACGCCGACGCCCACCACCACGCCCTCGGGCAGCTCTTCGACCGCCTCGGCGAGGAGTCCTGGCGCTACGCCGACATGCCCCGCGACTACCGGCAGAAGCTCCTCGCCAAGGAACTCCGCTCCCGCCGCCCCCTCGCCCCCACCCCCGCCCCGCTCGACGCCGACGGCCAGAAGACCCTCGGCGTCTTCCACACCATCAAGGAAGCCTTCGAGCGCTTCGGCCCCGAGGTCATCGAGTCCTACATCATCTCGATGTGCCAGGGCGCCGACGACGTCTTCGCCGCCGCCGTCCTCGCCCGCGAGGCCGGCCTCATCGACCTGCACGCCGGCTGGGCCGAGATCGGCATCGTGCCGCTCCTGGAGACCACCGACGAGCTCCGCGCCGCCGACGTCATCCTCAACGACATGCTCGCCGACCCCTCCTACCGGCGCCTCGTCGCCCTCCGCGGCGACGTCCAGGAGGTCATGCTCGGCTACTCCGACTCCTCCAAGTTCGGCGGCATCACCACCAGCCAGTGGGAGATCCACCGCGCCCAGCGCCGCCTCCGCGACGTCGCCCACCGCTACGGCGTCCGCCTCCGCCTCTTCCACGGCCGCGGCGGCACCGTCGGCCGCGGCGGCGGCCCCTCGCACGACGCGATCCTCGCCCAGCCCTGGGGCACCCTGGAGGGCGAGATCAAGGTCACCGAGCAGGGCGAGGTCATCTCCGACAAGTACCTCATCCCCTCGCTGGCCCGCGAGAACCTGGAACTGACCGTCGCGGCCACCCTCCAGGCCTCCGCCCTCCACACCGCCCCCCGCCAGTCCGACGACGCCCTCGCCCGCTGGGACGCCGCCATGGACACCGTCTCGGAGGCCGCCCACACCGCCTACCGCAAGCTCGTCGAGGACCCCGGCCTGCCGGCGTACTTCCTCGCCTCCACCCCCGTCGACCAGCTCGCCGACCTCCACCTCGGCTCCCGGCCCTCCCGCCGCCCCGGCTCCGGCGTCTCCCTCGACGGACTCCGCGCCATCCCCTGGGTGTTCGGCTGGACCCAGTCCCGCCAGATCGTCCCCGGCTGGTACGGCGTCGGCTCCGGCCTCAAGGCCCTGCGCGAGGCCGGCCTCGAAGCGGTCCTCGGCGAGATGCACGAGCGGTGGCACTTCTTCCGCAACTTCCTCTCCAACGTCGAGATGACGCTCGCGAAGACCGACCTGCGGATCGCCCGCCACTACGTCGACACCCTCGTCCCCGACGAGCTCAAGCACGTCTTCGACGCCATCGAGGCGGAGCACGCGCTCACCGTCGAGGAGGTCCTCAGGGTCACCGGCGGCGAGAAGCTCCTCGACTCCCACCCGGTGCTCCAGCAGACCTTCGCCATCCGCGACGCCTACCTGGATCCGATCTCCTACCTCCAGGTCGCCCTCCTCGCCCGCCAGCGCGCGGCCGCCGAGGCCGGCGAGGAACCGGACCCGCTGCTCGCACGGGCCCTGCTCCTGACCGTCAACGGCGTCGCGGCGGGCCTCCGCAACACCGGCTGACGCCCCTGCCGCACGAAAAGAAGTGCCCCCGCGGGCTTCCCGCGGGGGCACTTCCGTGTGACGGGGCGCGTCAGTTCTGCGTGGCCTTGCGGCGGCGCATCACCAGGAACGCACCGGCCGCGGCGAGCGCCGCGGCGGCGGCGGCCAGGACGCCGACCGGCGCGCCGGCACCGGTCTCCGCGAGGTTGCCCTCCTCGGTGCCGCCCGTGGCGGAACCCGTGGTCGAGCCCGTGTCCGCGCCACCGGTCGTGGCCGCCCCACCCGTGGTGGAACCACCGGTCGTGGCGGTGCCACCGGTGGAGGTCGAACCCTCGGTGGAGGTCGTCTCGCCCGTGGCGGTGGACTCGCCGGTGGTGGTCTCGCCCGTGGTGGTCTCGCCCGTGGCGGTCTCGCCGGTGGTCTCACCGGTGGTGGTCTCGCCGGTGGTCTCGCCGGTGGTCTCGCCGGTGGTCTCGCCGGTGGTCTCGCCGGTGGTCTCGCCGGTGGTCTCGCCGGTGGTCTCGCCGGTCGTCTCACCGGTCGTCTCACCGGTCGTCTCGCCAGTGGTCTCGCCAGTGGTCTCACCGGTGGTCTCGCCGGTCGTCTCACCGGTGGTCTCACCGGTGGCGTTGCCCCCGGTGGTCTCCTCGCCCTCGGCGGCGCAGGTGTGGGAGAGCTGGAACTCGTCCTGCGGCGTGGTGCCCTTGATCGTGGCCGAGGCCGCGGTCAGCGTGGCGCCGGCCGGGGAAGCCACGTACGCGTGCTTGCCCTTCGGGTTGCCGAAGGTGCTGAAGTCCTCGATGACCTGCGTGCCACCGGGCTCGAAGGTGACCTCCAGCTTGACGAACTCGCCCTTGTTGCCGGGGAGGACGAAGTGCCAGCCGTCCTGGTTCGCGGGGATGCTGTCGGGGCACTCGCCCGGCTTGGCGTCGGCGGCCGTGAGCGGCAGCTTCTGGTTCAGCGTGATCTCGTTGTCGCCACCGGTCGCGGAGGCGGTCGGCGCCAGGGCCAGAGAGCCCGCCAGGGCCGCGACGAGCGTGGCGGCGGGTATGAGGGAGCGTCGCATGTGCAGTCGTCCATCTGTCGGGATGAGGGAATGCCGTGGGAGGTGGCGGACGCAGCCTATCCGTCCCTTTAAGCCACGCTTAACCCAGAGGCGCATAACGATCCCGCCAGGAACTGGTTGAATCCGGCCATACCTTCGGGTCCGTCACGGAGCGGGGACGGACCCGTCACAGAGTGAAGAACGCCGCCACCCACAGGGCCACGCCCGCACCCGCCATCCCCCACGCCGTCCGCCGCAGCCGCAGACCGCCCGCCACCAGCGGCGCCGCCAGCACCAGAGCCCCGCCGAGCGGCAGCCACGCGTGCAGCCCGCCGCCCCACCCCGTCCGCACGCCCTCGGCCGTCCCCGGCTTCACCACCACCGGGATCACCACACCCGGCCCCGCCGCCACCGACCGCTCGATCCCCAGCTCACGCGGCGGCCCGTCCCCCCGGTACCGCCCCACGCACCGCTCCTCCGTACAGCGCGACACCGCCAGCGTCCCGTGCTCACGCCCCTTCGCCAGCAGGACGTGCTGCGCCGAACCCCACGACGCCCACACCCCCGCCACGACGAGCAGGACGGCGACGAGGACCATGGCGGCGTTCCGGACGTGCGTCATGACCCGCGATCGTACAGTCGTACGGCCCCGGGACCACCGCCCGGGAACCGCACGCCCCCCGCGCACACCCGCTCAGGAGTTGTACGCCGACTGCGCCCGCTCCAGGCCCTCCGTCACCAGACACTCCACCGCGTCCGCCGACCGGTCCACGAACCAGTCCAGCTCCTTGCGCTCCGTCGAGGAGAAGTCCTTCAGCACGAAGTCCGCCACCTGCATCCGGCCCGGCGGACGCCCGATCCCGCACCGCACCCGGTGGTAGTCGGGACCCATCGCCTTCGTCATCGACTTCAGGCCGTTGTGCCCGTTGTCCCCGCCGCCCAGCTTCAGCCGCAGCGTCGCGTAGTCGATGTCCAGCTCGTCGTGGACCGCCAGCACGTGCGCGGTCGGCACCTTGTAGAAGTCCCGCAGCGCCGTCACCGGCCCGCCGGACAGGTTCATGTACGACATGGGCTTCGCCAGCACCACCCGCCGGTTCGCCGGACCCACCGGACCGATCCGGCCCTCCACCACCTGCGCCTGCGCCTTCTGCGCCCGCTTGAACTTCCCGCCGATCCGCTCCGCCAGCAGGTCCACCACCATGAAGCCGATGTTGTGGCGGTTGCCCGCGTACTCCGGCCCCGGATTGCCGAGGCCGACGATCAGCCAGGGCGCGTTCGCGTCGTCGGTCATCGCACTCTCCCCATTCACCAGACACAGAGAAACGGGGTGACGGACCGCAGCGCGGTCCGTCACCCCGTCACGTCGGACAAGAGCCTACGGCTCAGGCCTCGGCGGCCTCGTCACCCTCGGCGGCGTCGGCGGCCGGCTCCTCGGCCTGCGCGGCCAGGATCTGGATGACGACGGCCTCGGGGTCCGTCACCAGGGCGGCGCCCTTCGGCAGCGCGACGTCCTTGGCGTGGATCGAGTCACCGGCGGACAGGCCCTCGATGGAGACCGTGACGGACTCCGGGAGGTGGGTGGCCTCGGCCTCGACGGAGAGCGTGTTCAGCACGTTCTCGACCAGGAAGGCGCCCGGGGCCAGGTCGCCCTCGGTCTCGACGACGATCTCGACGGTGACCTTCTCGCCGCGCTTCACGAGGAGGAGGTCGACGTGCTCCAGGTCACCCTTCAGCGGGTCGCGCTGGGCGGCCTTCGGGATGGCCAGCTCGGAGCCCTTGCCCTCGATGTCCAGGGACAGCAGGACGTTCGGGGTGCGCAGCGCCAGCGTGGTCTGGTGCGTCGGCAGCGTCAGGTGGATCGGGTCCGAGCCGTGACCGTAGACGACGGCGGGGACGTTGCCGGAACGGCGGATCTTGCGGGCGGCGCCCTTGCCGAACTCGGTGCGGACGGCGGCGGCGAGCTTCACCTCGGACATGTGCACTCCTCGTAAGTGGTGGTGACGTCTGTGACTGTCACCCGGCCGCCGACTGGCGATGGCCTGCTACGAAGAGCGCGTCGATAACGGAGCGCCGACCCGAGAACGGGTACCGGCCTCCCTCGCCGAGCAACCCCGGCAGTCTACCCGCCCCCCTCCGGCCGCCCAAATGGATCACCCCGTCACACGCGGGAGGGCCGCCTCCCCCGGACGGGGAAGACGGCCCTCACCACGAAAGACCGGGCGGTCCGACGGCTCAGTGCTCCTCGAAGAGGCTCGTCACCGAACCGTCCTCGAAGACCTCGCGCACCGCACGCGCGATCGTCGGCGCGATCGACAGCACCGTGATCTTGTCCAGCTCCAGGGAACCCGGCACCGGCAGCGTGTCCGTGAACACGAACTCGCTCACCTTCGAGTTCTTCAGGCGGTCGGCCGCCGGACCCGACAGGATGCCGTGCGTCGCCGTCACGATGACGTCCTCCGCACCGTGCGCGAACAGCGCGTCCGCCGCGGCGCAGATCGTGCCGCCGGTGTCGACCATGTCGTCCACCAGCACGCAGACGCGGCCCTTCACGTCACCGACGACCTCGTGCACCGTCACCTGGTTGGCGACGTCCTTGTCACGGCGCTTGTGCACGATCGCCAGCGGCGCGTCCAGACGGTCGCACCAGCGGTCGGCCACGCGCACGCGGCCGGCGTCCGGGGAGACGATCGTCAGCTTCTCGCGGTCGACCTTGCCGCCCACGTAGTCCGCCAGCACCGGCAGCGCCGACAGGTGGTCCACCGGGCCGTCGAAGAAGCCCTGGATCTGGTCCGTGTGCAGGTCCACCGTCAGGATGCGGTCCGCACCGGCCGTCTTCATCAGGTCCGCCACCAGACGGGCCGAGATCGGCTCGCGGCCGCGGTGCTTCTTGTCCTGACGGGCGTAGCCGTACGACGGCACGATCACGGTGATGCTCCGGGCCGAAGCCCGCTTCAGAGCATCGATCATGATCAGCTGCTCCATGATCCACTTGTTGATCGGAGCCGTGTGGCTCTGGATCAGGAAGCAGTCCGCACCGCGCGCCGACTCCTGGAAGCGGACGTAGATCTCACCGTTGGCGAAGTCGAACGCCTTGGTCGGAACGAGACCGACACCCAGCTGGTGCGCGACCTCCTCGGCCAGCTCGGGGTGGGCGCGGCCGGAGAAGAGCATCAGCTTCTTCTCGCCGGTCGTCTTGATCCCGGTCACAGCACTGTCTCCTCAGACGTGTTCTCTGGCCGCAAGACCCGCCCACCCGGAACTCCCGGGCGCGTGTGCGAACCAGCCGAATTTGTGTGCACGTATCACGGTACGCCTCCATTGACGTACCCGTTTCCGGTCAGCTTTCGCCGGCCGACCCCTCCGAGGCCGCCTCGGCGGCCTGCGCCGCCGCGCTGCCGGGCCGCTTCCGGGCGACCCAACCCTCGATATTCCGCTGCTGGCCCCGGGCCACGGCCAGCGCACCCGCCGGCACGTCCTTCGTGATCACGGACCCGGCGGCGGTGTAGACCCCGTCCCCGATCGTGACAGGAGCCACAAACATGTTGTCCGAACCGGTCCGGCAGTGGGACCCGATCGTGGTGTGGTGCTTCGCCACGCCGTCGTAGTTCACGAACACGCTCGCCGCGCCGATGTTCGAGTACTCGCCGATCGTCGCGTCACCCACGTACGACAGATGGGGGACCTTCGTGCCCTCGCCCAGCGTCGAGTTCTTCACCTCGACGTACGTGCCGACCTTCGCCTTCACGCCGAGCCGCGCGCCCGGACGGAGGTAGGCGTACGGCCCCACGGAGGCGCCCTCGCCGATCTCGGCGGAGACCGCCACGGTGTTGTCCACCCGCGCGCCCCGGCCCACGACGGTGTCCGTCAGCCGCGTGTTCGGCCCCACCTCGGCGTCCTCGCCGATGTGCGTCGCCCCCAGCAGCTGCGTGCCCGGGTGGATCACCGCGTCCTGCTCGAAGGTCACCGTCACGTCCACCAGCGTCGACGCCGGGTCGACCACGGTCACGCCGGCCGTCATCGCGGCCTCGAGGAGCCGCTGGTTCAGCAGGGCGCGGGCCTCGGCGAGCTGCACCCGGTTGTTGATCCCCAGGATCTCGCGGTGGTCGGCAGCCACGGAGGCGCCGACGCGGTGACCCGCCTCGCGCAGGATCGACAGCACGTCGGTGAGGTACTCCTCGCCCTGGCTGTTGTCCGTCCGCAGCTGCTTGATCGCCTGCGAGAGCAGCGCGCCGTCGAAGGCGAACACCCCGGAGTTGATCTCCCGGATGTCGAGCTGGCCCGGCGAGGCGTCCTTGTGCTCGACGATCGCCGTCACGGCCCCGCTCCCCGGGTTCCGCACGATCCGCCCGTACCCGGTCGCGTCCGGCACCTCGGCGGTCAGCACGGTCACGGCGTTGCCGTCGCCGGAGTGCGTCTCCGCGAGCGCCCTCAGCGTCGCGCCGGACAGCAGCGGGGTGTCGCCGCAGACGACCACGACGGTCCCCTCGGGCGCGGCCCCCAGCTCCTCCAGGGCCATCCGCACCGCGTGCCCGGTGCCGTTCTGCTCCTCCTGCACGGCCGTACGGGTCCCCGGGTACACCTCCTCCAGGTGCCCGCGCACCCGCTCCCGGGCGTGGCCCACGACCACCACGAGGTGCTCGGGCTCCAGCTCGCGCGCGGCGGACACCACGTGCCCCACGAGCGACCGTCCGGCGATCTCGTGCAGCACCTTGGGGGTCTTGGACTTCATGCGGGTGCCCTCACCCGCTGCGAGGACGACGACGGCTGCCGGGCGGTTGGCGCTCACGGATATGCCCTTCGGCTTTGGGTGGTGGACGCACGAAGGATACCGGGGGGTCAGGGGGCGGCCATGAAGAAGGGCCCTGACCTGGGAGGTCGGGGCCCGAACAGAGGACGTGTGCGCTGTGGCTCCCCCGCAAGGATTCGAACCCTGTCCTGCCAAGACCAAAACTTGGTGTGCTGCCAGTTACACCACGGGGGATAGCGCCTCAGACCTTACCGGAGACGGTTGATCGAGCGGGCCACGATTCCGTTCCACCACCCTTCGATCCGGTGGTAGAGCTCGGCGCTCTTGGCCACGTCCACGACGAGGCACCCTCGGTAGCCCTCCCCGGTGTTCTTCCGAGTGGTCAGCGGATTGTGCCGCTTGAGGGTCGTGGGCTTGAGCTGGCCGATGTTCACTCCGACGAGGCCCGCCCAGTACTGCTCGACGCCGTGCACGTCGGCGGACTCGTGGATCATCAGGCGAAAACTGATCCGTTCCTCGGCCACGCCGACAAGCCGAAGCCAAGCGAGAAAGACCAGGATCACGTGGGGGTCGCTGTTGACGAAGATGACGCGTTCCCGGCGGGAGTACGCCTTGCTTTTCGCACCCTCGGCCCAGTAGAGCGCGACGCCGGCGATCAGGAGCTCTTGCTCACTCATGGCTCCGATCTCGGCCTCAGCGGCCTGTCGGGCGGCCTCGTACTCGTTGCGACGGGCGCGGCGCTGCTGCGCGAGCCCTTCGCGCATCAGCGCACGCTGCTCCTCCGGGGTATAACGCCGCTCCGGCTTCGGCAGGTCCCGTACCCACAGGGAGATCGAGCTCTTCGAGCAGCCCAGTTCGACCTGGATCTGGTCATACGTCATGCCCTGGAGGCGGAGCTGGCGGGCGCGGTTCCGGAGGTCGTCCTTCGCGTTGGGGCGCTTCGTCCACTCGGGCGGAGGTTCGCCCTTGACCAGGCGCTGGAGGAGGTCGTTGTTGAAGATCTTCAGGCGGTCGCGGATCTGGCGGAGGCTGAGGCCCTCGCGGCGCAGGGCCACCGCCTGGGCGCGCAGGTTCTCGAAGTCCGCGTACCTGTTCATTTCTGCGGTCATGTGATGAGCGTCGTCCGGAATGCGGACGCGTGGGGTCGAAATCGTGGCGATTCAATAGTTCGAGGGACTGGTGTGCGAGAGGTTGACGTCCTTCGGATTTCGTCGGGGGGCGCCCGTAGGGTGGGGGCATGACCGCAACGGGGGCAGATCGGGACGCGCCGGGCGCGCGTACGTGGTGGTGGGGGCGGCGGCGGAGCGTCGTGCTCGACGGGGGGCTGGCGCTGGTGTCGGCGGTGGAGTGTGCCGCCGAGGGGGTGTCGTTCGCGGGGAGGGCCGGGGGGCCGGAGGCGCTGGGGGCGCTGCTGGGGTTCCTGGTGGGGTCCGTGCTGCTGGTGCGGCGGCGGTGGCCGATCACCGTGGTGCTGGTGTCGATCGCGGTGGCGCCGGCCGAGATGGGTTTCCTGATGGGGGTCGTCGGGCTGTACACGCTGGCCGCCTCCGAGGTGCCGCGGCGGTACACGGCGGTGCTGGCGGGGATGGCGACGGTCGCCGTGTTCGTGGTGACGGCCGTGGAGATGCGGCGGGACATCGCCGCGCAGGCCGACGACTTCGATCCGAGCACCTGGTACGTGCCGGTGATGGCGCTGTTCATGACGCTGGGGCTGAACGCGCCTCCGGTGCTGTTCGGGCTCTACATAGGGGCGCGGCGGCGGCTGATGGAGAGCCTGCGGGAGCGGGCGGACTCGCTGGAGCAGGAGCTGTCGCTGCTGGCGGACCGGGCGGAGCAGCGGGCGCAGTGGGCGCGGCAGGAGGAGCGGCGGCGGATCGCGCGGGAGATGCACGACGTGGTGGCGCACCGGGTGTCGTTGATGGTGGTGCACGCGGCGGCGTTGCAGGCGGTGGCGTTGAAGGACCCGCAGAAGGCGGTGCGGAACGCGGCGCTGGTGGGTGACATGGGGCGCCAGGCGTTGACGGAGCTGCGGGAGATGCTGGGGGTGCTGCGGGAGGAGGCGGTTCCGGCGGTTCCGGCGGCTTTGGAGGCGGTGCCGCTGGCGGCGGTGGGTCGGGCCGCCGCGGCGGCGGCGGAGGCCGCGGCGGGGCCGGGGCTGGACGCGGTGGAGGGTTTGTGCGAGGAGTCGCGGCTTGCGGGGGCCGCGGTGGAGCTGGTGGTGCTGGGGGAGGCGGGGGAGCCGGGGGCGTATCCGCCGGAGGTGGAGCGGACGGCGTACCGGGTGGTGCAGGAGGCGCTGACGAACGTGCACAAGCACGCGCCGGGGGGCGGCGGTCGTGGTGCGGCTGGCGCACCGGGGCGGCGAGGTGGCGATGCAGGTGGAGAACGGTCCCTCGGACGCGGGTGCGGCGGACGCGGGTCTGCCGAGCGGGGGGAACGGTCTGGTGGGGATGAAGGAGCGGGTGTCCCGGCTGGGCGGGGTGTTCGTGTCGGGTCCGACGGACGCGGGCGGTTTCAAGGTGTCGGCGGTGATTCCCGTACGGGAGTCGTGACGGGGCCGGTCCGGTCGCCGGGGCTGGTTCGGCCGCGCCGGGGCCGGTTCGGTCGCGGGTGCCGGTCCGGTCGCCGGGGCCGGTTCAGCCCGCGGTGAGGCGGGTGGGGCGGGTGCCGGTGACGAGGGTGGCGAGGGCGGTGTCGATGTCGTGGCCGAGGTACCAGTCGCCGGTGTGGTCGAGGCTGTAGACGCGGCCTTCGGCGTCCATGGCGAGGACGGCCTGGTGGTCGCCCTCTTCGCCGAGGGGGGCGAGTTCGGTGCCGAGGGCGCGGCCGAGGTCGGCGAGGGTGCGGGCGAGGTGGAGTCCGGCGAGGGGGTCGAAGCGGAGGGTGGCGGGTGCTATCTGGCGTCCGTGGCCGGGGGCGGTGAGGTGGAGGCCGCCGAATTCGGCCCAGGCTTCGACGACGGCGGGGAAGACGCTGTGGCGGTGTCCTGCGGGGGAGACGTGGGCGCGGAGGGTGTCGGCCCATTCCTCGGCGAGTTTGATGTCCCAGCGTCCGGGCTGCCAGCCGGCGTCGCGGAGGGCGGCGTCGACGTTGACGGGGAAGCGCGTGGTGTCGGACATGGGGCGGGTCAGCCGTTCTCGGTGGGGGTGACGCTGCGGACGCCGAAGTGGTCGAGGAGGGCGGTGCAGGAGCGGCAGGGGGCGGCGTAGCTGCCGTGGAGGGGGTCGCCGTCCTCGCGGATGCGCCGTGCGGTGATCTTGGCCTGTTTGAGGCTGCGGCGGGCTTCTCCGGCGGTGAGGGGTTTGCGCTGGGCGCGTTTGGAGCGGTTGTTCTCGGTGGCGGTGAGGTGCCGGGAGAGGAGGATGGCTTCGGGACAGCGTCCGGTGAAGCGTTCCCGCTGGCCGCTGGTGAGGGTGTCGAGGAAGTCCTGGACGAGGGGGTGCAGCACGGGGGGCGTGTCGCCGCGGCCCGCGGTGCAGGTGAGGGTCTCGCCGCGGACGGAGAGGGCGGCGCCGACGGCGGGCAGGATGCCGTCGCGGCGGTGGAGCAGCAGGGGCGCGCGCCCGGTGCCGGTGTCGCTGCTCCAGTTGAGGCGTGGGTCACCCTGCGTGGGCGTCGTGCTGGCGTACATGGTGCTGGTCTTCCCCTCCTGCAATCCCCCGAGTTGCGGTGCACAGCCTGCCAAATGGGGAGGCATCTGGGGAAGCTGGGTGGGGGTTTCGCCGCGTCGGTGTGTCGGAGCCGTGGTCGGCCTGTCATGGGTTCGTGACGGTTGGTGACGGTGGGTGTGCGGGGTGGGGTGGTGGGGGCGCGGGCCGGTTCGTGGTCTTGTGGCAGCGCATAGGCTGTGCGGGGTCGGTCGGGCGCGGCCGTGCGCAGGGGCGTGCGGCGGCCGGAGCGAGCAGGGACATGCAGTAGCAAGCAGTAGCAGCCAGTGACGCCATGCAGGGGGCAACCGCCATGACGACAGGTCGGCTCGGGCAGGCCGTCGCGCCACCGAACGCGGCTTATGCCGGGCAGGTCGTGCGTTTCCCGGATCCGGTGCGTGCTTCGCGGCATCCGCGGGGTGTGCGGGTGGACGAGCGCGGCTATCCGGACTTCTCGCCGTACGCGCGTGCGGCGGCGGAGGTCGCGGAGCCTCCGGAGGGTTTCGGTGTCGACGAGCTGCGGCTGACGGACTACGTGTCGGCGAACGCGGCGATGGCGGCGACGGGCCACGAGTTGTGGGACACGATTCCGGCGGTGGCGACGCCGCACGGGTGGACGTGGCACCACGTGGTGGGTTCGCGCCGGCTGGAGCTGGTGCCGGTCGAGGTGAAGGCGTTGCTGCGGCACCACGGCGGGGTGGCGACGGCGGCGGTGGACCACGGGAAGCGGGGCACGCGGCCGTTGCAGGAGACGCGTCCGGTGCACTTCGGGTTGCCGAAGGGCCGGGTGGCGGTGTCGGAGCAGCAGTTGCAGGGCGTCGAGGAGGACCTGGGGTACCGGCTTCCGGGGGCGTACCGGTCGTTCCTGAAGGCGGCGGGCGGGTGTGCGCCGGTGGGTGCGGCGCTCGACGCGGAGCTGGGCGTGCTGGTGGACCAGCCGTTCTTCACGGTGCGCGAGGAGGCGGGGGTCAACGACCTCGTCTACGTCAACAAGTGTCTGCGGGACCACCTGACGAAGGACTACCTGGGGGTGGCGTTCGTGCAGGGTGGTCTGGTGGCGGTGAAGGTGCGGGGCGCCGGGGCCGGTTCGGTGTGGTTCTGTGCGTACGACGACGCGCGGGATTCCGGTGAGGAGGCGGCGCGCTGGTCGGTGGAGGAGCGGGCGGAGCGTCTGCTGCTGCCGTGCGGTGCGGATTTCGACGCGTTCCTGTCGCGGCTGGCGGGCAATCCGCCGGAGCTGGAGACGGTCGCGAATCTGATGGTGGACGGTGGCTTCGCGCGTGCCGTCCCCGTGGCCCCGGTGGGAGGGTGAGCCGGCTGTGGTGACGTTCGCGCAGGCGCAGGAGCGCGCCGAGGAGTGGATCAACGGCGATCTGCCGCCGTATCAGCACCAGGAGGTGCGGGTCCGGGAGTTCGGGCTGGGTTTCGTGGTGTGGGCGGAGGCCCGTGAGGGCGGTCCGACGGTGGACCTGGGCCGGCAGCGGTTGGTGATCGCGCGGGATTCGGGTGAGGCCACGTTGTGGCCGGGGTTGCCGGTGGGCGAGGTGATCCGGCGGTACGAGGAGGAGTACGGGGCCTCGGAGGAGGCCGCGGAGTCGGTTCCGGCGGCGCCTCCGGCGCGGATCGACCTGAACCAGACGTCGTTCCTGCTGAGTCCGCCGGAGTGGTTGCAGGACGCGGCGGACAAGATCGGTCTGCCGCAGCGGCCGAACGCCTCGCAGGAGGCGGGGGAGCCGCAGGACGCGCCGGACGTGCAGGACACGCAGGACGTGCAGGACCTGCCGGGTGCGGTGGTCGGTGCGGGGTCGGGTTCGGTGTCGGTGTCGTCGGCGGGGGCGGAGCCCTCGGACGGTTCGGAGACGCCCGCGGTGCCGCTGCCGCTTCCCGTGCAGCCCGTTCCCTCTTCTTCTTCCGAGTCCTCTTCCTCTTCTTCTTCCTCTTCTTCCTCTTCCGAGGGGGAGTACGAGCCGACGGCGATGGACGGGGTGCCGGCGGCTCCGGCCGCGCAGGCCGGTCCGTGGGTGGACGCGAACGCGAGTTCCGGCGGGGTGGAGGGCGTGCCGCTGCCGGCGACGGTCTTCGCGCCGCCGTTGTCGGGTGCCGACGACGAGGACGCGCCGCCGCCGGTGGTGGGTGCGGACGCGCCGACGGCGTTGATGCAGGGCGGGAGCGCGCTGCCGAAGACGGCGGTGGCGCCGCGGCTGGATCCGGCGGCGCCCGCGCCGCAGGGTGCCACGCCGCCTCCGGCGGTTCCTCCGGCGGTTCCGCCGGCCGCGCCTTCGGGTGCGGGGGACATCGCGGACGCGGCGACGAGCAAGGCGACGCGTCCGCCGAAGGCGCGCGGGCCGGTCGCTCCGCCTCCGCCGCCCCCGCCGGGGGTGCCGGGCGGGACGTCGGGCGGTGGTGCGGGTGCTTCCGGGGGTGCCGGGGCCGCTTACGTGCCGACGCAGCTGACGCCGCAGACGCCTCCGCCGGGGGTCGTGCCTCCGGCGCCGCCGGGGCCGGTGACGCCTCCGCAGCCGGTGCACCACGCGGCGACGATGCTGGCGCATCCGGGTCCGGTGGGTCCGGGCGGCGGGCCGGGCACGCCGCCTCCGCCTCCTCCGCCGCCGCCGGGCGTCCCGGGTGGTCCGGGGACGCCGGCGCACGGGATCGAGCACGCGCCGACGATGCTGGCGCAGCCGGGTCCGGGCGGTCCCGGTGCGCCGCTGCCGCCGCCGGGGCCCGCTCCGGCTCCGCAGGCGCCGCAGGCTCCTCGGCCGCCGCGTCCGGCGCCGGGTCCCGTACCGCCTCCGGCTCCGGCTCCGGCGCCCGCGTACGGGTATCCGCCGCAGCCGCCGGCCGGGGTGCCGACGGTCGGTCCGGGCTATCAGGCGGTGCTGCGGTACCGGGCGCCGGACGGTTCGGAGCAGCAGATCATCCGGCGTTCGGCGCCGGGCACGCCGCATCCGGAGTGGCAGATCCTGCACGAGCTGCGCGGGCTCGGTGTGCCGCCGCAGCAGGTGCTGGAGCTGCACACGGAGCTGGAGTCGTGCGAGCTGCCGGGCGGTTACTGCGCGCGGATGATCCGCGAGACGTGGCCGCAGGCGCGGATCACGAGCATCGCTCCGTACGGCCGCGATCACCTGGGCCGCCAGCAGGGCATGCGCCAACTGCTCACGCATCAGGGCGAGTTGCATCAGGTGGCGGACGGTCCGGCGCGGCCCGCGCCGGTGCGGGCCCCGCTGCCGCAGGTGCAGCCGGCGCCTCCGGTGCCGCCGGAGGGCGTGGCGCAGGAGCTGGCGGGGGCGTTCGGTCCCGGCATCCTGCGTTTCGACCAGCGGGCGGTGTCGCGGCAGGGCGTGCCGGAGGCGGTGGCGGTCACGCTGATGTGGGCGGGGCTCCCGGCGGACTTCGGGCCGTTCTTCTGGGCGCAGCCGGCGATGCCGGTGGTGCCGACGCTGGCGGAGCTGGCGGCGCAGCGGCAGGTGCAGGCGGCGTCGGACGCGAGCTCGTACCTGGTGCTGGGGTCGGACTTCGGGCGGGCGATCTGTGTCCAGTACGGGACCGCGCACATCGTGGCGGTGCCGGTGGAGGCCGGTCCGGGCGGGGCGCCGGTGCCGCCGCAGTTCGTGAACACGGGGCTGCCGGAGTTCACGCGGTCGATGGCGCTGCTGGGCCGGATGTGGCGGCTGCGGTTCGGGCTGACGCCGGAGCAGGCGGGTCGCTGGACGGTGGACTTCCAGGCGCAGTTGGCGATGCTGGACCCGGCCGCCCTGTCCTCGCCGGACAACTGGTGGTCGGTGCTCCTGGAGCAGATGTGGGACGGTCTGCTCTGATCTCCGCTCCGCTTCCGGTCTGACGCTTAGTTAGGCGGAATGTGACGAAGGGCGCTCGGTGGGTGACCACGTCGGGCGCCTTTTGTCCGTTCTGATGGCGCATCCTGGAGGGGACCGGAGGAAGGGGCGCCAGGGATGAGTTTTGCCGTCGGACGGGGTCGGGGGTACCGCCCGGAGCAGGTCGACCGCTACCTCGCCGCGCTGTCGGAGGACCGCGACGAGGCGTGGGAGCGGGCCGCGCGGCTCACCGTCCTCGCCAAGGAGATGGAAGCGGAGCTGGCCGCGCTGCGGGAGGCCGTCGCCGCGCTGAAGCCGCAGCGGTACGAGGAGCTGGGCGAGGCCGCGCAGCAGATCCTGAGGCTGGCGGAGCAGGAGGACGAGCGGCTGGTGCGGGCGGCCGAGGCGGAGGCCCAGGCGGTCGCGGAGGCGGCGGACGCCGCGGCCCGCGAGGCCCGGGAGGCCGCCGACGCCTACGCGGAGGGGCTGCGGTCCGCGGCCGAGGCGCAGGCCCGTGCGACGCTGGAGGCCGCCCGGGAGCGGGCGGAGGAGCTCGCCACCATCGCCCGCCGGGACGCCGAAGGCGCCAGGACGGCGGCCCGGGAGGCGTATGAGGAGACCGGGCACCGCGCCGCGGAGCTCGTCGCCCGGCAGGAGGAGGAGCACCGGTCCGCCCGGACCGAGGCGGACCGTGCGGAGCAGGCCGCCGTGGCCGCGTTCGAAGCCGGGCACGCGGAGGAGGTCGCCGCGGCCGAGGCCCGCCTGGA
This sequence comes from Streptomyces filamentosus, assembly GCF_014654895.1. Taxonomy (GTDB): domain Bacteria; phylum Actinomycetota; class Actinomycetes; order Streptomycetales; family Streptomycetaceae; genus Streptomyces; species Streptomyces filamentosus. Next base: position 3,375,799 of record NZ_BNBE01000001.1, read on the forward strand.
GGAGGCCCGCCGCGCCCTCGCCCGCACCGAGGAGGAGGCCCGGCACGGCCAGGAGGACGCCGACGCGAGGGCGGCGGAGATCCTGGCGGAGGCCCGGCTCGCGGCGGAGCGGACCGAGCGGGCGACGGAGCGGGTCCTGCGCGAGCACGACGAGGCGCGCGACGAGATCCACTCGCACATGGAGCACATCCGCAACTCGCTGGCCGCGCTGACGGGCCGCCCGGTGACGGCGGCGGAGCCGGAGCCGGAGTCGGAGTCTGGGTCGGAGCCGGGGTCGGGACCTGACGAGGAACCGGCGGGCGGCTCTCCCGCGTCCGACGGGCCGGCCGGGCCCGGGGCGGCGGAAAACCGGGAGCCGGAGGAGGGCTCCGCCTCCTAGTCTCGCGGCCATGCGCCTGCGACTGACCGCCGTGAACCTCGACTGCCCCGACCCGCTCGCCCTCGCCGCCTTCTACGCGGAGGCCACCGGGCTGCCGCTGCACGGGCGGTCGGGCGAGGACTTCGCGGGCCTGGTGGCGGAGGACGGCCTGCTCATCGGCTTCCAGCGGGTCGCCGGACACCGCCCTCCGACCTGGCCGGAGGACGAGGTCCCGGCCCAGCTCCACCTCGACTTCGAGGTGGACGACCTGGACGCGGCGGAGGCCCGGCTGCGTGCCCTCGGCGCCGCCGTCCCCGCCGTCCAGCCCCGCCCCGGCCTGTGGCGGGTGCTGCTGGACCCGGCGGGCCACCCCTTCTGCGTCTCGCCCCGGAAACCCCACCGCGCGTGAGCGGCGGGAAGCGGTAGCCTCTCGGTCTTCATCAGGGGAGGGGAACCCGCACACATGACCCACGCACGTCCGCGCAGTCGCAGAATCGCCGCCGCCGCCATCACCGTCGCCCTCGCCGCCGCGGGCGGCACCGTCCCGGCGTTCGCCGCACCGGCCGCGCCGCTCGCGGCCCAGGACGGCCAGGAAACGGCGGTGACGTACCCGAAGGGGTACGTGGAGCTCCTCGGGGGCGGGGAGAAGGGCTTCTTCACCAGGTCCGGGCACACGGTGAGCTGGACCTCCTACGCGACGGGCGCCTCGCAGGTGGTGCGCGACGACCCGAACGGCGACCGGTGCGACCTCGGTGCCTCGGACGTCGTCGTGACGGGGAAGCACCCGACCTCGCTGACGGAGGCGCGGGTGTTCACCGTCCGCGACCTGGCCTCGGGGGCGGCGCCGTACGTCGTGGACCTCGACGCGCTGGCGGAGGACGGCGAGCGGTACGTCTACCGGGGGGCCGTGGGCGGCACGCTCGTCGTCAACGTGGTCGGGGAGGACGGGACCGTGGAGGCGCGGCTGGTGACGCCGGGCGCGAACGGCCCGGAGGAGCGCCCCGTCACGGGGCTGCCCGCCGACTTCGCCGCCTTCCGGGTCACCGAGACCACCGCCGGCACCGCCGCCCTCGTCGTCTCCGCCGGACCGGTGGACGCCCGCCGGTACACGCGGAGCGTCCTGGACGTCGCCTCGGGCGCGGTCACCGACCACTTCCCCCGCCGCGACCCCTACAACAGCGCGCCGGTCTCCGTCTCGGCCTCGCACGTCGCGTGGCCCGACGAGACGGACCCGTCCCACGTGGCCGTGGCCGCCCGGGGGACCGGCGGGACGGGGCCGGTCCGGAAGACCGGAGTCCCGGCCTATCACCCCTACGCCCTGCTCGGCGGCTGGCTGGTGCACGGCGGGACCACCCGGCCGGAGACGTCCGGCGACGGCGGCCCGCTGATGGCGGAGCGCGCGGACGGCACCGGGACGCCCGTGCGGGTCCTCGACACGATGGGCTGGCTCGTGCCGGGGCCGGACGGCTCCCTGATGGCGCGGGGCGGCTCGGTCGAGCACGGCGAGGGGCTGTACCGGCTCACCCTGGACGCGGAGGGGCTGCCCGTCGCGGAGCCCGTCGCGCCCACGGGCGAGCCCACCGTCCTCGTGTACGGGGGCGCCGAGGTGCCCGCCACGATCGACCTGGACCGGACGCGGGCGGCGGCCTTCCGGTGGAAGGTGGCCGGGCGGATCGGGACCTCGCGCGTCACGATCACCCGCCTGGACGGCCCCCGCGCCGAGGAGCCGGTCGTGTTCCGGAACCTGGGGCCGATGGGGACGGACGCGGTCGGTTTCACGTGGAACGGCGAGGACTTCGGCACGCCGGGCCGCCCCGCCGAGGCCGGCCGGTACGCCTGGAAGTTCGAGGCGACGCAGCTCAGCGGCCTGGGCGCGCCGGTCGCCGCCTCCGGGACGTTCACCGTCCGCCGCACCCCCGGGCTGCACGACTTCGACGGCAACGGCGCGCCCGAGCTGCTGACGCGGACCGGTGGGCGCGCGCACGTCGTGGACCTCGTCGTCGACCCGGACACCCGGACGCCCGCCGCCTTCCAGGAGGTGGACTTCGGCGGCGGGTGGAGCGCGTACGACCGCCTGGAGTCGGTCGGCGACGTCGCGGGCTCCCCGGTCGCCGACGCCGTCGCCCGGGACCGCGACGGGGTGCTGTGGCTGTACCAGGGCACGGGCGACGTGCGGCAGCCGCTGCGCCCGCGCGTGCGGGTCGGCGGCGGGTGGAACACGTACGACCGGATCACCGGCGGCTCCGACCTGACCGGCGACGGCCGGGCGGACGTGGTCGCCGCCGACCGGACGGGCGCCCTCTGGCTCTACGCGGCCACCGGGAACGCCACGACGCCGTTCAAGGCGCGCAAGCGGGTCGGCGGCGGCTGGGGCGTCTACAACGACCTCGCCGCCACCGGCGACCTCGGCGGCGCGAAGGCCGGCGACCTCGTCGCCCGCGACCGGTACGGCGTGCTGTGGCTGTACCTCGGCAAGGGCGACGGCACCTTCGCGCAGCGCGTGCGGATCGGCGGCGGCTGGGGGGCCTTCCGCCAGTTCGTCGGCATCGGCGACGCGAACGGCGACTCCCGTCAGGACCTCCTCGTCTCCGACGGCTTCGCCGAGTCCTTCTACGCCGGTACGGGGGACTGGCGGGCGCCGTTCGAGGCGCCCCGGCGGACCGGGCTGGCGCCGGGAGGGACCGAGCGCTTCTGACCCGCCGGGGCCCGCGCTACTCCGCCTCCGTCCACGGCGCCGCCAGCAGGTCGGCGACGCTGCGGCGGGGGCGGACGGCGGGGGCCTCCTCGGCGGCCCTCCCCACGGCCACCATGGAGACGATCGCCCACCCGGGCGCCGGGTCCAGCTCCTCGGCCAGCCCCTCCAGGTCGAAGGCCCGGAACTGGTGCGCGGCCAGGCCCAGCGCCTGTGCCTGCACGGTCATGTGGGCGATCGCCTGCCCCAGGTCGTAGTCCGCGAACTCCGAGTACTGGAGGTCGCCGTCCCCCACGTGCCGCCGGGTCAGCGCGACCACCAGCAGCCCCGCCCCCGCCGCCCACCGCGCCGAACTCGGCGCCAGGTGCGGCAGCACCCGCGCGTGCTCCGCCTCCCCCGGCCGGCTCACGTGGAACCCCCACGGCTGCGAGTTCCCCGCCGAGGGCGCCCAACGGGCCGCCTCGAGGAGCAGGTTGAGCTTTCCGTCGTCCACGGCCCCCGCCGGATCGAAGCGGTGCGGGCTGAACCGGCCCGCGAGCAGGGGGTGGATTCCGCCTCGCGGTTCCGGATCGTGTCGCATGCCGGGGCAACTCGCCGCCGGGCGGGGGTATTCCGCCCACCCTCGTGGCGGGTCGGGCGCGCGCCCGGAGCGCGGGGACCGGCCGGGGCGCGTGCCCCGGCGCGCGTTCACTTGTGGGGGTGGTGATTTCCCGCTTCCCGGTACCGGGGGCGGCGCCCGGTCCTACGCTGACCAGCAGTGACGCGACAGCGCTGAGCGATGGTACGGGTGCGCCAAAAGGGTGGTGCGAATGTCGGGGAAGCAGCAAGGGGAGCGGCCGGAGAAGCCGGCCGAGGTGGACGGTACGACGTATTTGTTCAAGGCCCTGGGCAAGATGCTCAAGGTGCTGCGAATGAACGCCGGGTTGAGTCAGGCGCAGCTCGCTGCGGAGACGCATTGCAGCGAGGACCTGATTTCCGCGGTGGAGAGGGGCGTCCGGGTTCCGCAGCCGGATTTCCTGATGCGGGCGGACGAGGTGCTGAAGGCCAAGGGCGTGCTGGTGGCGGCCGTGGAGGACACGGAGCAGGCACTGTCGCGGGCGCGGGTGCGGCATCCGGACTGGTTCCGGAGCTTCGCTGCGGCGGAGGCGGCTGCGGTGGCGTTGCACTACTACGCTCCGCAGGTCGTTCCCGGCATTCTCCAGACGCATGCGTACGCGGATGCGGTCTTTCGGCATCACCGCCCGCTTTACGACGAGGAGGAGATCGAGAAGCGGCTCGCTGACCGACTCGCTCGACAGGTCCTCTTCGAGAAGCGGCCGGCGCCGACGATCAGCTTCGTCATCGAGGAGAGCGTTTTCCACCGCCCCATGGGTGGTCGGGACGCTTTCCGGGAGCAGATTCGGCGCATCGCTGAAGTGGCCGCCCTCAGGAACGTCCACCTCCAGATCATGCCGAACGAACGGACCGAACATCCGGCCCTGGAAGGTCAGTTCACCCTCCTGACCCTAAAAGGGAAGCGGGAGGTCGCGTACGCCGAAGGCTACGGAACCGCCCGTCTGTTCACCGAGCTCGAAGAGGCACGCACCTACGCCGAGCGGTATGGAATCATGCGCGCACAGGCACTCACGCCACCAGAGTCCCTGGAGCACCTGAAGCAACTGCTGGGAGAGCTATGAGTACCGCAGATCTGGCCTGGTTCAAGAGCAGCTACAGCGGCGGCTCGGGCGGCGAGTGCATCGAGGTCGCCTACGACTGGCGCAAGTCCAGCTACAGCGGCGGTGAAGGTGGCGAGTGCGTCGAGGTCGCCGCGCACCCCACCCTCATCCACGTCCGTGACTCCAAGGTCCCGCACGGTCCCCAGCTCGCCGTTTCCCCCGCCTCCTGGGCGGCGTTCGTCGAGGGCGCCTCGGCGGAGTAGCAGGTCGTAGGGGAGCCCGGCGCCGTCCGTCCAGGACGGTGCCGGGCTTTCGCGTTCACTCGTCCTCGCCGGACGCCTCCTTCAGTACGGGGAAGCGGCGGGGGGCCAGGGTGAGGAGGGCGAGGAGGGCGAGGGCGGCGGCTGCGGCGGCGCCGAAGTAGACGTGGTCGACGGCCGCGTCGACCGCCCGCCGGAGGTGGTCCGCCGCTTCGGCGGTGAGGGCGGCGGGGGCCTCCAGGGCGCGGGCGACGGCGTCGAGGTCGCCGCCTCCGAGGCGGGCGGCGAGGACGGTGTTGGCGACGGCGCCGAACGCCGCCGCGCCGACGCTCTGGCCGACCTGGCGGCAGAAGAGGACGGACGCGGTGGTGGTGCCGCGCTCCTCGTAGGGGACGGTGGACTGCACGCCGACCATCAGCGGGAGCTGGAAGAAGCCCAGGCAGGCGCCGAGCGCGAGCATCAGGAGGGCGGGCTGCCAGGGTTCGCCGGGGTAGGGGAGGAAGGGGAAGGCGAGGAGGAGGGCGAGGGCGCCGGTGATGCCGATGACGGCGGTCATGCGGAAGCCGATGCGGGTGTAGACGCGGTTGGAGAGGGCGGCCGAGATGGGCCAGCTGAGCGTCCACGCGGAGAGGACGAAGCCGGCGGCGATCGGGCCGAGGCCGAGGACCGACTGGGCGTAGGTCGGGAGGAAGACGGTCGGGGCGACCATCAGGAGGCCGAGCGCGCCGAGGGAGAGGTTGACGGCGGCGATCGTGCGGCGGCGCCAGACCCAGCCCGGGATGATCGGTTCCGCCGCGCGCCGCTCCACGACGACGGTGAGGCCCGCGAGGAGGGCGGCGCCGCCCAGCAGGGCGAGGGAGGGCGCGGAGAGCCACGGCCAGGCGACGCCGCCCTGGACGAGGGCGGTCAGCAGCAGGGCGCCGGTCGCGAAGACGCCGAGGGCGCCCGGCCAGTCGATGCGGACCGGGGTCGTACGGGGCGGGCGTGCGGGTTCCTTCAGGTGGCGGGCGATCAGCCAGAGGGCGACGGCGCCGACCGGGAGGTTCACGAGGAAGATCCAGCGCCAGTCCGCGTACCCGGCGAAGAGGCCGCCGAGGGCGGGGCCCGCGATGGAGGCGGTGGCCCACACGGAGGAGAGCTTCGCCTGGATCCTGGGGCGTTCCTTCAGCGGGTACAGGTCGGCGGCGAGGGTCTGCACGGTGCCCTGGAGGGCGCCGCCGCCGAGGCCCTGGACGACGCGGAAGGCGATGAGGGCGGCCATGTTCCAGGCGGCGGCGCAGAGGAGCGAGCCGACGAGGAAGACGATCGTGCCGGCGACGAGGACCGGCTTGCGGCCGTAGGTGTCGCTGAGCTTGCCGTAGACGGGGAGGGCGACGGTCGCCGCGAGCAGGTAGCCGGAGAAGAGCCAGGAGAAGACGGAGAGGCCGCCGAGGTCGCCGACGATCTGGGGGACGGCGGTCGCGACGATCGTGCCGTCGAGGGCGGCGAGCGCCATGCAGAGCATGAGCGCGGCGACGACGGCGGCCCGGCGGGGATTCGCGGGCGGCGCCTGTTCGGGTGGGACCTGCGCGGGCGGGACCTGGGCGGGCGGTGTCTGCTCGTGCGGCGCCTGCGCGGGTGGGACCTGTCCGGACGGCGCCTGCGCGGGTGGGGCCGCGCCCGCCGTGACCTTCGCGCCCTCCTGGGCCCTCGCGCTCGGAGCCGTACCGCTCGGGGTCTTGTCTCCGTGCTTCCCGCCGCCCTCTCCGCCGTCCTTCACCCTGCCCGCCCCTCTCTTTCTTCGTACACCTAAATGTGCGCGGACAGGGTCTCACCGGCACCACGGGTGGAGGAACCCCTAGGGGGTGCTCCCCCATGTGATCCAGGGGCCGGTCGTTCCGGCGGAGGACGAGAAGGGCGGGGGACGGTTCTTAGCTTGTTCTTACACGCGGCTTGTTCGGCGCATAGCTCGTTCCCGCACACCGCTCGTTCCGCACACCGCTCGTTCCCGCACACCGTCTACCGCTCAGGAGAGAACCGTGACTTCGGCTGTGACCATCCCCAGGCACGGGGGTACTGGAGGGCGTACGGCCGTCGCCGCTCGGGCGCGGCAGGTCGTCAAGGCCTATGGCTCGGGGGAGACCCGGGTCGTCGCGCTGGACCACGTCGACGTGGACATCGCCCGCGGGCGGTTCACCGCGATCATGGGCCCCTCGGGGTCCGGCAAGTCGACGCTGATGCACTGCCTCGCCGGCCTCGACACCGTCACCGGCGGCCAGATCTTCCTCGACGAGACCGAGATCACCGGCCTCAAGGACAAGAAGCTCACCCAGCTGCGCCGGGACCGGATCGGCTTCGTCTTCCAGGCGTTCAACCTGCTGCCGACGCTGAGCGCGCTGGAGAACATCACGCTGCCCATGGACATCGCGGGCCGCAGGCCCGACCGGGAGTGGCTGGACCGGGTCGTCGACACGGTCGGGCTCGCCGGGCGGCTGAAGCACCGGCCGAACGAGCTGTCCGGCGGGCAGCAGCAGCGCGTCGCCGTCGCGCGGGCGCTCGCCGCCCGGCCGGAGATCATCTTCGGGGACGAGCCGACCGGCAACCTCGACTCGCGGGCCGGCGCCGAAGTCCTCGGCTTCCTGCGGCAGTCGGTGGACGAGCTGGGGCAGACGATCGTCATGGTCACCCACGACCCGGTCGCCGCGTCCTACGCGGACCGGGTGCTGTACCTGGCGGACGGGCGGATCGTCGACGAGATGGAGCGGCCCACCGCCGACGCCGTCCTCGACCGGATGCTCCTCTTTTCCGGGGGACGCCCCCAGACCTCCGACTTCGACGCGCGGGGGCGGACGTCGTGACCGTCCTCAGAACCTCGCTGCGCAACCTCCTCGCCCACAAGGGGCGCATGGCGCTCTCCGCCGTCGCCGTGCTCCTGTCCGTCGCGTTCGTGTCCGGGACCCTGGTCTTCACCGACACCATGAACACGACCTTCGACAAGCTCTTCGCCGTCACCGCCGCCGACGTCACCGTCTCCCCGGCCGCGGGCGACCCGTCCGACGAGACGCCGGACACCGGCCGCCCCGAGTCCCTCCCCGCCTCCGTCGTGGAGAAGGTGCGGAAGGCGGAGGGCGTCGCCGAGGCGCGGGGCTCCGTCACCTCCCTCGGCGTCACCGTCGTGAACGCGGCGAACGAGAACGTGGGGCCGACCAGCGGCGCCCCGACGATCGCCGTCGACTGGAACCCGTACGAGCTGCGCTCCGTCGAGCTCACCGAGGGACACGAGCCGCGCGGGCCCACCGACGTCGTCGTCGACCGGGGCACCGCCGACAAGCACGGCCTGGAGCTCGGCTCCGAGCTGCGGACGATCTCCGCCGCCGGCGACTTCACCGCGAAGGTGTCCGGCATCGTCGACTTCAAGGTCACCAACCCGGGCGCCACCGTCGTCTACTTCGACACCGCCACCGCCCAGCGCCGACTGCTCGGCAGGGAAGGGCTGTTCACGCAGGTCGTGGTGGACGCGGAGCCGGGCGTCGCCCACACCGCGCTGAAGGCGGACGTCGCCGCCGCGCTCGGCGACGGCTTCCGGGTCCAGACCGCCGCCGAGGTCGCCGACGAGGGCAGCGAGGACCTGGCCGGATTCCTCGACGTCATGAAGTACGCCATGCTCGGCTTCGCCGGGATCGCCTTCCTCGTCGGCGTCTTCCTCATCGTCAACACCTTCTCCATGCTGGTCGCCCAGCGCACCCGCGAGATCGGCCTCCTGCGGGCCATCGGTTCCACCAGGAAGCAGATCAACCGGTCCGTCCTCCTGGAGGCCCTCCTCCTCGGCCTGATCGGGTCGGTCGCCGGCGTCGCCGCCGGTGTGGGCCTCGCGGTCGGCCTGATGGAGCTGATGTCCTCCCTGGGCATGGAGCTGTCCACCCGGGACCTCACCGTCGCCTGGACGACGCCCGTCGTCGGCCTCGCCCTCGGCGTCCTCGTCACCGTCCTCTCCGCCTACGTGCCCGCCCGGCGGGCGGCCCGGATCTCGCCGATGGCCGCCCTCCGCGACGCCGGCACCCCCGCGGACGGCCGGGCCGGACGGGTCCGCGGCGCGATCGGCCTGCTGCTCGTGCTCGCCGGCGGCGGCGCGCTGTGGGCCGCGGCCCAGGCCGGGAAGGCGGGCACGGGCTCGCTGTGGCTCGGCGCCGGCGTCGTCCTGTCGCTGCTCGGCTTCGTCGTCGTCGGCCCGCTCCTCGCGGGCGTGGTCGTCCGGGTCCTCGGCGCGGTCGTCCTGCGGGTCTTCGGGCCCGTCGGCCGGATGGCCGAACGGAACGCGCTGCGCAACCCGCGCCGCACCGGCGCCACCGGCGCCGCCCTCATGATCGGGCTCGCGCTCGTCGCCTGCCTCTCCGTCGTCGGCTCCTCCATGGTGGCCTCCGCCACCGACGAGCTGGACCGGTCCGTCGGCGCCGACTACATCGTGCAGAACCGGACGGGCGCGCCGATCGTGCCGCAGGCGCAGGCCGCGGTGGAGAGGACCGCGGGCCTCGACCACGTCACCGAGTACCGGCCGGTCGACGTGCGGATCACCGACCCGCGCGGCACCGAGTCGAAGGAGTGGCTGGCGGCCACCGAGCCGAGCTACCCCGGCGACCTCCGGCGCGAGGTCACCTCCGGCGACCTGGCCGGCGCGTACGCCCCGGGCGCCATGTCCGTGGGCAGCGACTACGCCACCGAGCACGGGGTGGAGGTCGGCGACGTCCTGACGGTCGCCTTCGACCACGGGTCGACGGCGAAGCTGAAGGTCGCCGCGATCACCGCGGACACCGGGAACGTCGACAACGGCGCGATGTACACGAACGTCACCACCGCCCGCGCCCACCTGCCGGCCGACCGGCTCCCGGCCAGCGCGCTGCTCCTCGCGAGCGCGGAGGACGGGCAGGAGGAGGCCGCGTACGAGGCCCTGAAGACGGCGCTCGCGCCGTACCCGCAGTACCAGGTGTCCAACCAGGCCGACTACAAGGAAGACCTCAAGGACCAGGTCGGGCAGCTCCTGAACATCGTCTACGGCCTGCTGGCGCTGGCGATCGTCGTCGCGGTCCTCGGCGTCGTGAACACGCTGGCCCTGTCGGTGGTCGAGCGCACCCGCGAGATCGGCCTCATGCGCGCCATCGGCCTCTCCCGGCGCCAGCTCCGCCGCATGATCCGCCTGGAGTCCGTCGTCATCGCCCTCTTCGGCGCGTTCCTCGGCCTCGTCCTCGGCATGGGCTGGGGCACCGCCGCCCAGCGGCTCCTCGCCCTGGAGGGCCTGGGCGTCCTGGAGATCCCCTGGCCGACGATCCTCACCGTCTTCGCCGGCTCCGCCTTCGTCGGCCTCTTCGCCGCCCTCGTCCCCGCCTTCCGCGCGGGCCGCATGAACGTCCTGAACGCGATCGCGAGCGACTGACCGCGAGCGACCGGCCGAGGGACACGGCGTACGGCCCCGGTGCGAGCGGCGCACCGGGGCCGTACGGCCGCCCGTCTCCGACGGACAGCACCGGTACGTCGTGGAGCGGGATGTTCTTGTCCCGGGTGACGAGCGTCAGTCCTTCGGCCCGCGCACGGGATCCCCCGCGCCCGGGGCGGTCCGGCGTCGTAGGGTGGAGGACCCGGCCCGTGGTACGTGTCGGGTCGTTCGCGTTGTCCGCCTGTTCGTTCTGTTCGTTCTGTTCGTTCTGTTCGTTCACCCACGTACGCACCGGGATGGAAGACCCCATGAGCCTGCACGGTCTGCTCGACCTCGTCGTCAAGGACGCGGCCCTCACCGAGGCGGTGGCGGCCGCCGCCGACGGGCACCGGCCGCACGTGGACCTGGTGGGGCCCCCGGCCGCCCGGCCCTTCGCGGTGGCGGCGCTGGCGCGGGACTCGGGGCGGCCGGTGCTCGCGGTGACGGCGACCGGGCGGGAGGCCGAGGACCTGGCGGCGGCGCTGCGGTCGCTGCTCGACCCGGACACCGTCGTGGAGTACCCCTCGTGGGAGACGCTGCCGCACGAGCGGCTGTCGCCCCGCTCGGACACGGTCGGCCGCCGCCTCGCCGTGCTGCGGCGGCTCGCCCACCCGTCCGCCGAGGACCCGTCCGCCGGGCCCGTCTCCGTCGTCGTCGCGCCCATCCGGTCCGTGCTCCAGCCGCAGGTCAAGGGCCTCGGGGACCTGGAGCCGGTGGCGCTGCGGAGCGGGCGGACCGCCGATCTGAACGAGGTCGTGGAGGGCCTGGCCGCCGCCGCGTACTCCCGGGTGGAGCTGGTGGAGAAGCGCGGCGAGTTCGCCGTGCGCGGCGGCATCCTGGACGTCTTCCCGCCGACCGAGGAGCACCCGCTCCGGATCGAGTTCTGGGGCGACGACGTCGAGGAGATCCGTTACTTCAAGGTCGCCGACCAGCGGTCCCTGGAGGTCGCCGAGCACGGCCTGTGGGCGCCGCCCTGCCGCGAGCTGCTGCTCACCGACGAGGTGCGGCAGCGGGCCGCGGCGCTCGCCGAGGAGCACCCGGAGCTGGGCGAACTGCTCAACAAGATCGCGGAGGGGATCGCGGTCGAGGGCATGGAGTCCCTCGCGCCGGTCCTCGTCGACGACATGGAGCTGCTGCTCGACGTGCTGCCCGAGGGGTCCATGGCGGTGGTCTGCGACCCCGAGCGGGTGCGGACCCGGGCCGCCGACCTCGTCGCCACCAGCCAGGAGTTCCTCCAGGCGTCCTGGGCGGCGACGGCGGGCGGCGGCGAGGCCCCGATCGACGTCGGCGCGGCCTCCCTGTGGGGGATCGCGGACGTCCGGGACCGGGCGCGCGAGCTGGGCATGATGTGGTGGTCGGTGTCGCCGTTCGCGGCGGACGAGGACGACACCGGCGGGGACACCCTGACCCTCGGCATGCACGCCCCCGAGTCGTACCGCGGCGACACGGCCCGCGCGCTCGCCGACACCAAGGGCTGGCTGGCCGAGGGCTGGCGGACGGTGTACGTGACGGAGGCCCACGGCCCGGCGTCCCGCACGGCCGAGGTGCTGGGCGGCGAGGGCATCGCGGCCCGGCTCGACGCGGACCTGGCCGAGGTCGAGCCGGCCGTCGTGCACGTGTCGACCGGCTCCATCGACCACGGCTTCGTGGACCCGGCGCTGCGCCTCGCGGTCCTCACCGAGACCGACCTGTCCGGCCAGAAGGCGGCCGGCAAGGACGGGCAGCGGATGCCCGCCAAGCGCCGCAAGACGATCGACCCGCTGACCCTGGAGGCCGGCGACTACATCGTGCACGAGCAGCACGGCGTCGGCCGGTACGTGGAGATGGTGCAGCGGACCGTGCAGGGCGCGACCCGCGAGTACCTCCTCGTCGAGTACGCGCCCGCGAAGCGCGGCCAGCCCGGCGACCGCCTGTACATCCCCACCGACCAGCTGGAGCAGGTCACCAAGTACGTGGGCGGCGAGGCGCCGACGCTGCACCGGCTCGGCGGCGCGGACTGGACGAAGACGAAGCAGCGGGCGAAGAAGGCCGTCAAGGAGATCGCGGCGGACCTGATCAAGCTGTACAGCGCCCGCATGGCGGCCCCCGGGCACGCCTTCGGCCCGGACACGCCGTGGCAGCGGGAGCTGGAGGACGCCTTCCCGTACGCGGAGACGCCCGACCAGCTGTCCACCATCGCCGAGGTGAAGGAGGACATGGAGAAGACCGTCCCCATGGACCGCCTGATCTGCGGCGACGTCGGCTACGGCAAGACGGAGATCGCGGTCCGGGCGGCCTTCAAGGCCGTCCAGGACGGCAAGCAGGTCGCCGTCCTCGTGCCCACGACGCTCCTCGTGCAGCAGCACTTCGGCACGTTCAGCGAGCGGTACTCGCAGTTCCCGGTGAAGGTGCGGGCGCTGTCCCGCTTCCAGACGGACGCCGAGTCGAAGGCGACCCTGGAGGGGCTGCGGGAGGGCTCCGTCGACGTCGTCATCGGCACCCACCGCCTCTTCTCGTCCGAGACGAAGTTCAAGGACCTCGGCCTGGTCATCGTCGACGAGGAGCAGCGCTTCGGCGTCGAGCACAAGGAGCAGCTGAAGAAGCTCCGCGCCAACGTCGACGTCCTGACCATGTCCGCCACCCCGATCCCGCGCACCCTGGAGATGGCGGTCACCGGCATCCGCGAGATGTCCACGATCACCACCCCGCCGGAGGAGCGGCACCCCGTCCTCACCTTCGTCGGCCCGTACGAGGAGAAGCAGATCGGCGCGGCGATCCGCCGCGAACTCCTGCGCGAGGGCCAGGTCTTCTACATCCACAACCGGGTCGACTCGATCGACCGGGCGGCGGCGCGGCTGCGCGAGATCGTCCCCGAGGCGCGGATCGCGACGGCCCACGGCCAGATGTCCGAGCAGGCCCTGGAGCAGGTCGTCGTCGACTTCTGGGAGAAGAAGTTCGACGTCCTCGTCTCCACGACGATCGTCGAGTCCGGCATCGACATCTCCAACGCCAACACCCTCATCGTGGAGCGCGGCGACAACTTCGGCCTCTCCCAGCTCCACCAGCTCCGGGGCCGCGTCGGCCGGGGCCGCGAGCGCGGCTACGCCTACTTCCTGTACCCGCCGGAGAAGCCCCTCACCGAGACCGCCCACGAGCGGCTCGCGACGATCGCCCAGCACACCGAGATGGGCGCGGGCATGTACGTGGCGATGAAGGACCTGGAGATCCGCGGCGCGGGCAACCTGCTCGGCGGCGAGCAGTCCGGTCACATCGCGGGCGTCGGCTTCGACCTGTACGTCCGCATGGTCGGCGAGGCGGTCGCCGACTACCGCGCCTCCCTGGAGGGCGGCGCGGAGGAGGAGGCGCCGCTGGAGGTCAAGATCGAGCTGCCCGTCGACGCGCACGTCCCGCACGACTACGCGCCCGGCGAGCGGCTGCGCCTCCAGGCGTACCGCGCGATCGCCTCCGCGAACACGGAGGAGGACGTCAGGGCCGTGCGCGAGGAGCTCACCGACCGCTACGGCAAGCTGCCCGAGCCGGTCGAGAACCTCCTCCTAGTCGCGGGCCTGCGCATGCTGGCCCGTGCCTGCGGCGTCGGCGAGATCGTCCTCCAGGGCCCCAACATCCGCTTCGCCCCGGTGGAGCTGCGGGAGTCCCAGGAGCTCCGCCTCAAGCGCCTCCACCCCAAGTCCGTCATCAAGCCGGCCGTCCACCAGATCCTGGTGCCCCGCCCGGCGACCCGCCCGATCGGCGGCAAGCCGCTGGTCGGGCGCGAACTGCTGGCGTGGACGGGGGAGTTCCTGACGACGATCCTGGACTGACCCGTCGTCGCCGGGCCGCGGTCACCGCTCCCGGCCGGTTCGTTCGGTCCGTTCCGTTCGTTCGGTCCGTTCCGTGAGGAAGCCCGTCAGGGCGTCGAAGTACTCCTCCGGGGGGAGGGCGCCCACGGCGTCGTCCACGTTGTGCGTGAGGTACAGGGTGGCGAAGCCGTGGGCGAGGGACCAGGCGGCGATGCCGGTGGCGCGGGGGTCGGGGCCGGGGAGGCCGGCGACGCCCGCGCGGAGCGCGGCGCCCGCGCGGTCGCGGGCCGCCGTGAGGTCAGGGTCGTCGGGGCGCAGCAGGGCGGGGGCGAACATGACCTGGAAGTGCGCGGGGTGGTCGGCCGCGAAGCGGACGTAGCGGCGGCCCCGGTCGGCGAGCGAGGTGCCGGCGGCGAGGGCGTCGGCCAGCAGGCCGAAGCCCTGGGCGGCGATGGCGGTGAGGAGCCCGGTCCGGTCGCCGAAGTGGTGGGCGGGGGCGGCGTGGGAGACGCCCGCGCGGCGGGCCAGGTCGCGGAGGCTGAGGGCGCCGGGGCCGTCCGCCGCGATCACCTCCAGGGCCGCCGTCAGGACCGCCTGCCGCAGGTCGCCGTGGTGGTAGGTGTTCCGGTTCCGGCTCGTCATGGGAGCAGCGTAATCCGTGTCTAGTCGTTGACAAGTTGCACGGACGGGCGCAGTCTTGTCAGTGGCTAGATTGCTCCGTGGTCCGTTTCGCGCCGCCTTGTGGAGGGTCCCCGTGGACACCGCTCGCGTACGACAGATGTGGCACCTGCTCGAACCGCTGCACGCCCTGCACTACTACGCCCCCGAGGCGTTCGAGGAGGCCGCCGCGCTCGGGTACGGCGTCGGGGAGCGGTGGCCCGCCTACTTCGCGTGGCGGGCCGCGCCGCTGGGGGCCGCCGGGACGGTGCGGGTCGCCTCCGCCTTCTACAGCTTCAGCCCGGCGATGGTCGGCCGGTACGTGCCCGCCGCCTGGGAGGTCGCCGCGCCCGGCGACGTCCTCGCGGCGCGGCTGCGGGCGGCGGACCGGACCCTGCGGGCCGTGCTCGGGGACGGGGCCGGCGGGCCGGTGGCCTCCCCGGGGCTCGCGGAGGCCGCCGGACTCGCGCGGCGGGCCGCCGAGGCGGCGGACACCGCCGGGCGGCCGCTCGCCGCCGCCCACGCCGAGCTGCCCTGGGCCGACGAGCCGCACCTCGTCCTCTGGCAGGCCGCGACCCTGCTGCGCGAGCACCGGGGCGACGGGCACCTCGCCGCGCTGCTCGGCGCCGGGCTCGACCCGGCCGAGGCCCTGGTGTCGTTCGCCGCGATCGGCGCCGCGCCCGAGGCCGTCTTCGCGAGCCGGGGCTGGACGGCGGAGGAGTGGGCGGCGGCCCGGGACCGGCTGGCGGTACGGGGCCTGGTCGACGCCGACGGGGGCGCCACGCCCGCCGGGCGGGAGCTGCGCGCCGGGGTGGAGCGGCGCACGGACGAGCTGGCCGCCGCGCCCTGGGCCGCGCTCGGCGAGGACGCGACCGCCCGGCTCGCCGAACTCCTCGGCGGCCCCTGGCTCGCCGCGATCGGCTCGGGCCTGCTGCCCGCCGACAACACCCTCGGGATCGGGAAGGTCTGACACGGGATCGGCCGTCGGTGCGGAAACGATCCCTATCAGGGGTTTTGTGCCTACGATTCGCTCGTGTCGATACGCCGAAAGCTTTCTTCCGCCCCTGTGTCCGCCCCCGTGTCCGCCCCCGTCCGCATGCGCGCTTCCGTCTCCGTCGCCGGGCTCGTGCTCCTCGCCGGCCTCACCGGCTGTGCCCCCGGCGGTGGCTCCTCCTCCGTCTCGGGCACGGACCCCTTCGACAACCCGAACGGCGTCCGGGCGGGCCTCGCGCCGGTGACGGCCGAGGCCGAGCGGGCGCGGGCGCGGGAGCTGATCGACGGGCTCGCCACCCGGGGGCGCGGGACGAAGACCGGATACGACCGGGACGCGTTCGGCTACGCCTGGATGGACAAGGTCGAGGGCGTGCCGCTGGCCCGCAACGGCTGCGACACCCGCAACGACATGCTCCGCCGCGACGGCTACGACCTGTCCTACCGGGCCGGCTCCAACTGCGTGGTCGTGTCGATGAAGCTGGCCGACCCGTACACCGGCACCACCATCGACTGGAGCAAGCAGAAGGCCGCCGAGGTCCAGATCGACCACGTGGTCCCGCTGTCGTACAGCTGGCAGATGGGCTCGTCGCGCTGGTCGAAGAGCAAGCGGCAGCAGCTCGCCAACGACCCGCTGAACCTGCTCCCCGTGCAGGGCCGCGCCAACTCCGCCAAGGGCGACTCCGGTCCGGCGACCTGGCTGCCCCCGTCGCGGGACATCCGCTGTGCCTACGCGGTCCGCTTCGCCCAGGTCGCGAAGAAGTACGCGCTGCCGGTCACCACCGCCGACAAGAAGGCGATGCTGACGCAGTGCGGCGGCTGAACGCCCGCCCGGCGACCCGCCCCATGACGTTCGATAATCGGTTGGCGGCGTCGAACGACGCGCCTAACCTGCGGGTATGGACCAGGAACTGACGATCACCACGCTCGCGGAGCGGCCCGAACTCGAAGGGCCGATGTGGTCCATGAAGGACCTGTGGCCCGAGTTCATGATGTACGACCCGGTGGGCTGGTCCCACATGGGCCGGATCGTGCGGGACTTCCCCGAGTACGTCCTCGTCGCCACCGATCCGGCCGGCGCGGTCGTCGCCCGGGGCTTCAGCGTGCCCTTCGTGCTGGACGCGAAGGGGCGGGGGGAGCTGCCGGAGCGCGGCTGGGACGAGGTGCTGCTGTGGGCCTTCTCGGACCTGCGGCACGGGAAGAAGCCCGACACGGTCAGCGCGATCGAGATCACCGTCGACACCAGCGCCCTGGGGCGGGGCATCTCGCACCGGATGCTGGCCGCGATGCGGGAGAACGTGCGCCGGCTCGGCTTCGCCGAACTCGTCGCGCCCGTCCGGCCGAACGGCAAGCACCTGGAGGCCGGCGCCTCCATCCACGAGTACGCCTTCCGCGTCCGCGAGGACGACGGGCTGCCGCACGACCCGTGGCTGCGGGTGCACGTCCGCGCGGGCGGCCGGATCGAGGCGGTCGCGCCCGCGTCGATGACGGTGTCGGGCTCGCTGGAGCAGTGGCGGAAGTGGACCGGGCTGCCCTTCGACACCGACGGCGAGGTCGAGGTCCCGGGCGCCCTGGTGCCCGTCCACTGCGAGGCCGCGCGGGGCTACGCGGTCTACGTCGAGCCCAACGTGTGGGTGCGGCACTCGGTCGCCTGACCCGCCACCGCGTCAGGACGTCTTCGTCCAGTCGCCGCAGCCGGTCGACTTGAAGTAGCCGTCCTTGGCGGTGATCTTGACGATCGCCGTGCCGGTCACGTTGTCGTTCGCGAGGATCGAGTCGACGCCGTGGCCGGCGTCCTTCGAGCGCTCCCAGTAGCACTCGGCGTCCTTGTTGCCCGTGGACTTGTACGTGCCGGGCGCCACGTCGACGCCGACCTTGAACATGCCGCCGTCGCCCTTCAGCTCGCTCCGGGGGGTGCCGGTGGCCTTGGCGTCCACGGCCTCCCAGGTGCCACAGCCCGTGGACTTGAAGAACTTGTCGCTCTTCTTGATCTCGACGTAGGCCGTGCCCGTCACGTTGTCGTTCGCGAGGATCGAGTCGAGCTCGCCCTTGGCGTCCTTCGCCCGCTCCCAGTAGCAGCCCGCGTCCTCGTTGCCCGTCGAGCGGTAGAGGCCCGGCTTGACGTCGGAGCCGACCTCGAAGTCGCCGTCGCCGTCGATCGTGACGGCCTTCTTCTCCGGGGCCTTCGACTCCGGGGCCTTCGAGCCCGTGGCGCCGCCGTCCTTGGCGCCGCCGTCCTTGGAGCCCGAGGCGGCCGGGGCGGAGGACTTCGCCTCCGGGGTGCCCTCGTCCCCGCCCCCGCCCATCGCGGCGCCGATGGCGACGACGACCACGACCGCGCCGGCGGCGGTGAGGACCTTGTGGCGGGCGAACCAGCTGCGCTGCGTCTGAGACTTCGACATGGCTGTGAACACCTTTCGGGTGTCGAGAGGGATTCCTGTGGACTCCGTGCTTCGATGCCGTAATCAAAGCAGCGTCTGTGAACCGAGTCAACCACGTTCACAAAGTTCGTCTCCGTCCACACCGTGAACCCCTCCGGTCGGTATGCTCGGTGTTCCCAGGTCGCACGAGCAGGAGGACGGAGGGTGCAGGTGCCCGAGGACAGCGCCGCAGAGGCCACCGCAGAAGCCGCAGAAGTCGTCGCGGAGGCCGCAGCAGAGGTCACCGCCGCCGGGATCGCCCGTCTCGCGGGCGTCGGCAGGGCCGCCGTCAGCAACTGGCGCCGCCGCCACACCGACTTCCCCAAGCCCGTGGGCGGCACCGAGACCAGCCCCTCCTTCTCCCTCGCCGAGGTCGAGCAGTGGCTCCGCGAGCAGGGCAAGCTCGCCGAGGTCCCGCTCCGCGAGCGCGTCTGGCAGCAGCTCGCCGGACACCCGGCGGGCACCCTCGCCGGCCTCGTCCACACCGGCTGCGTCCTGCTCCTCCTGCGCGAGCGCCCCCCGGGCCTCGCCGAGCTGGCCGCGCTCCCCGAGCCCCGCTTCACCGACGCCCTGCCCGCCGCCCTGGAGGAGGTCCTCACCCTCCGCTTCGGCGTCCCCCGGGCCGTCCGCACCCCCACCGCAGGCGAACTCGCGCCCGCCGCGCCGCTGCTGCGCGCCGCCGTCGAGCTGGCGGCCGAACTGGGCGGCCCCCGGCAGGCGTTCGAGTTCCTCCTCGGCCGCCACCTGGACGCCAACCCCCGGCAGTACACGCTCACCCCGCCGCCGCTCGCCGAGCTGATGGCCGCCCTCGCCGCCGCCGCGACCGCCGACGCCGGGGACCCGCCCGCCGCCGTCCTCCTCGACCCGGCCTCCGGCACCGGCGGCCTGCTCCGCGCCGCCGCCCGCCCGGCCGTCCTCGCCGTCCAGGACGCCGACCCCGAGCTGGCCGCGCTCTCCGCGCTCCGCCTCGCCCTCCACGGCGACGCCGACATCCGCTCCGCCGCCGGCGACACCCTGCGCGCCGACGCCTTCCCCGACCTGCGCGCCGACACCGTCCTCGCCCACCCGCCGTTCAACGAGCGCGCCTGGGGCCACGACGAGCTCGCCTACGACCCCCGCTGGGAGTACGGCTTCCCCGCCCGCACCGAGTCCGAGCTGGCCTGGGTCCAGCACGCCCTGGCCCGGCTCCGCGACGGCGGCACCGCCGTCCTCCTCATGCCCCCCGCCGTCGCCTCCCGCCGCTCCGGCCGCCGCATCCGCGCCGACCTGCTGCGCCGGGGCGCCCTGCGGGCCGTCGTCGCCCTCCCGGCCGGCGCCGCGCCCCCGTACGGCATCCCGCTCCACCTGTGGGTCCTGGTCCGGCCCGCCGCCGACCGCCGCCCCCCGGCCGAGGCCCTCTTCGTGGACACCGCCGGGCTGGTGCCCGACGCGGGCCGCGACAAGCTCCCCTGGACCGCCCTCCAGAACGCGGTGCTCGACGCCTGGGCGGGCCGTGCGGCCGACGACACCCTCGCCCGCGCGGTCCCCGTCATCGACCTCCTCGACGACGAGGTCGACCTCGCCCCCGCCCGCTACCTCACCGCCCCCGACGCGGGCGGCTCCGCCGCCGAACTCGCCGCCGTCCGCGAGCGCCTGGACGCGACCCTGCGCCGCACCCTGACCCTCGCCCCGGTCCCCGAACCGGCCCGCCCCGCGCCCCGCCCGCTCACCACCGTCGGCGAACTGGCCCGCACCGGCGCCCTCCAGCTCCGCACCGGCGGCCAGGGCACCGCCCCCGCCGGACGCGAGGTCCCCGTCCTCACCGAGCACGACGTCCTCACCGGCACGGCCCCCTCCGGCACCCTCCCGGAGGCCGCCGGCGGCCCGGCCGAGGACCCCGTGCTCGTCCGCGAGGGCGACGTCGTCGTGCCCGTCCTCGGCGGCGGCCCCTCCGCCCGCGTCGTCGACGCCGCCACGGCGGGCGCCGCCCTCGGCCGCAGCCTCCAGCTGCTGCGCCCCGACCCGGAGGCGCTCGACCCCTGGTTCCTCGCCGGTTTCCTGCGCGGCACCGCCAACAATCGCCAGGCCAGCAGCTTCGCCTCGACCGCCACCCGGCTCGACGTGCGCCGCCTCCAGCTGCCCCGGCTGCCGCTCGCCGACCAGCGCCGGCACGGCGAGCGCTACCGTTCCCTGGCCGCCTTCGAGGAGGCCCTCCGGCTCACCGCCCGGCTGGGCGAACAGCTCGTCCAGGGCCTCTACGACGGCCTCGCGGACGGAAGCGTCCAACCGGGGGAGCGGCGGAGCTAATCTCATAGCGAGATCAGCCGTCCCTGGGGGGAAATCGCATGTACGGACAGATGCCCGCCTCTCCCGCACCGAGACCCGGCGACGGTGCGTACGGCCCCGGCGGGGGAGTGCCGGGCCCCGGCCCCCGTCCCGGTGGCGGCGGTGCGACCGCCGGGACCATCGCCGTCCGCGTGCTCGTGACGGCCGTCGCCGTGGTCTCCCTCGGCCTGCTCGCCTGGGTCGCGATGCTCCGCCTCGCGATCATGCGCCGCACGGTCCGCGACTGGGTCCTCTTCTGGGCCCAGCTGGCGGCCACCGTCGGCTGTCTCGTCCTCCTCCAGGAGGAGCCGGACTCCTGGCAGGTCAACGTCGGCGCGGCCGTGGACATCGCGATGGCCGTCGCGGTGGTCTGGCACTACCTGGCGACGGACATCAGGCACCACCGCGCGGCGGCCCCGGGGCCGTACCTCCCGCCCCACGCGCCCGCGCCCGCGTACGGCTACCCGCCGGTGAACCCGGCGACGGCGGCCACGCTCCCGAGCGGGAACCCGTACGCGGCGCAGGTCCCGCCCCCGCACCCGTACGACCCCGCCCCCACGCCCCCGCCGTCCCCCCGCATCGACCAGGTCCGCGCCGAGCTGGACGAGCTGAGCGACCTGCTCCGCAAGGAGGAGGGGAAGTGAACGGCCGGGTCATCGGCGGGCGGTACGAGCTGTCCACCGTCATCGGGCAGGGCGGCATGGGCCAGGTGTGGACCGGGTACGACACCCGCCTCGACCGCCGGGTCGCCGTGAAGCTCCTCAGCCCGGCCGCCCTGACGGGCCCCCGCACCGCCGCCGACGAGCTGCGCCGCCGCTTCGTCCGCGAGTGCCGGGTCACCGCGCACGTCGACCACCCCGGCCTGGTCACCGTCCACGACGCGGGCAGCGACGGCGACGACCTGTACCTCGTCATGCAGTACGTGGACGGCGCCGACCTCGCCGACCACCTCGCCGAGCACGACCCGTACCCCTGGGAGTGGGCGGTCTGCGTCGCCGCGCAGCTGTGCGCGGTGCTCGCCGCCGTGCACGCGGTGCCGATCGTCCACCGCGACCTCAAGCCGCGGAACGTGATGGTCCGCCCGGACGGCACGATGACCGTCCTCGACCTCGGCGTCGCCTCCGTCCTCGACTCGGACACCACCCGCCTCACCCACACCGGCGAACCCATCGGCAGCCCCGCCTACATGGCGCCCGAGCAGGCCATGGGCGGCGCGGTCGGCCCCCGCACCGACCTGTACGCGCTGGGCGTCCTGCTGCACGAACTCCTCTCCGGGAACGTGCCCTTCGCGGGCTCCACCGCCCTCGGCGTCCTCCACCGCCACCTGTACGAGCCGCCGCTGCCGCTGCGCCAGGTCCGCCCCGAGGTCCCCGCGGCCCTGGAGGCCCTCGTGCTGCGCCTCCTCGCCAAGGACCCGGCCGACCGCCCGTCCGGCGCGCACGAGGTGTACGAGGCGCTGCTGCCGCTGCTGCCCGCGCGCGGCACCCCCTCGGGCCCCATGGACCCCACCCGCCCCTTCCTCCGCCCGCACGCCCCCTGGCCCGCCGCGCCCCGGGCCCGGCCCCCGGCCCCGCCCGTGCCGCCGCTCCCGCCGGTTCCGGTGGTTCCGCCCCAGGCCGCCCCGGACCCCAGGATCTCCGTCCAGGCCCCCGTGTCCCGGGGCGCGGACGTGGCCGGGGCCGTGGAGGAGGTGAAGCGGCTCCTCGGCGAGGGTGCGCTCACTCAGGCCGTCGACATGCTCGGCGGGATCCTCCCGGCCGCCGCCGCCGAGCACGGCGAGGGCTCGCCGGTGGTCCGGATCCTGCGCAAGCAGTACGCCTCCACGCTGCTGGACGACGGGCAGTACCGGCGCGCCCTGCCCGAGCTGCGCCGGCTCGCGGCGGACGACCCGGGCAACGCCTCCTTCCGCCACGACATCGCGCTCTGCCTGGAACAGCTCGGCGAGACCGCCGAGGCCCTCGCCGGTTTCCGCGCCGTCCTCCCCGCCTTCGAGCAGGGCCCCGCGCAGGACCCCGTCCGGGCCTTCGACGTCCGCCGCCGCACCGCCCAGCTGCTGATCGCCACCGGCCGCCACGAGGAGGGCCATGCCGAGCTGAACCGGCTGCTCCTGGACGCGGAGCGGCTGTACGGCCCCTACCACCCGCTGGCGGCGGAGCTGCGCCGCTCGCTGGAGCACCAGCGCCAACTGGGGCGTGAAAGCTGACCGGTCGGGCCGATACGCGCTGGTAGGGGGAGCGGGGCGTCACGTACGGTCGCGGGGTGACATCTCCTCAGGTCCAGCTCAACCACACCGTCGTCCACTCCTCCGACCGCTCCGCCTCCGCCCGCTTCCTCGCCGGGATCCTCGGCCTCACGGTGGGCGCCCCCTTCGGCCCCTTCCTCCCCGTCGACCTCGCCAACGGCGTGACGCTCGACTTCTACCAGGCCCCCGAAGGCCCCATCCAGGGCCAGCACTACGCCTTCCTCGTCGCGGACGAGGACTTCGACGCGATGATCGACCGCCTGGAGGCGGCCGGGGTCACCTACTACGCCGACCCGAACCACACGCAACCGCACGAGGTGAACGGCCTCTTCGGCGGCCGGGGCGCGTACTTCGACGACCCGGACGGCCACAACATGGAGATCATGACGGTGCCGTACGCGCGTCCCTGACCGGGAAAAGCCGCTTCGGTACAACTTTTCGGTCACCGTGCGGGTCTGGACACGGCGGACGGACGTACGATCCCGTCCGCCGTTTCCCCCGCAGCCCTCCAGGACCGACCGGGAGCCCGCCCCGTAAGCCGTACCGCCGAAGCCCTGCGCGCCGCAGCGTTCGCCTGCGCCGCCGTCGCCCTCGTCCTCTGCCTGGTCGACGACCGCGCGGACGGCCCCCGTTGGGACGTGCTCGCGGCCCTCGCCGCCGGGGCGGCGTGCGCCGGGGCGTGGGCCCTCGCGACCCGGGGGAAGGCGGTGCCGCCGCCCGCGCCGCAGCCCTTCCGGGGCCTGCCGTCCGTGCTGCGGCGCAATCCGGTGGACTGGTACGCGGCCGTGGGCTTCCTGCTCGCGGCGGTCGCCCCCTTCGCCGCGTACCGCTTCGCCGCGTGGGGCGAGGTCCACGAGGCGCTCGCGGTGCTCGGCTGCTTCGCCCTCGTCCTCTGGGGCCTGTGCTTCCTCCCCGTCCTGGGGCGGCTGCTGGTCCGCCGGCTCCCCGAGCGGCACCGCTTCCTCGCCCAGGACGCGAAGGCCGGCGAGGTGTACGCCGTCCGCTTCGAGCTGGAGTCGGGCGACTGGATACGGATCATCGACGAGGACAACCCCAAGCTCGTCGATCCGGTCCCGACGACCGACCAGATGCTGAAGCTCCGCGACGGCATCGGCAAGTACTACGGCACCCAGTCGCTGCGCCCGGGTTTCTTCGGGCAGAGCCCCATCGGCCAGTTCTCCCTCTTCGCCGCGCGGTTCAAGGGCGAACCGGTCTGGGTCGTGTGGCCGAAGCGCTGGGAGCAGGCCCTCGCGGTCGCCCGCCGGGGCGGTCTGCCCGCGTACCCCGTGGCGATGGTCTCCGAGACCGGCGAGATGGTCTGGGGCTACGCGGCGCTCGACTACACCGACCGCTACCTCACCGACCCGGCGAACCTGCACCCCACCGTCCCCGGCCTGGCGGCCCGCCCGCCCCGTCCCCTGCCGGCCTTCCGCGCGGACGTCCACGGCGGCCTGTTCCTGCGCCTGGGAGCGGCGCTCGCGGCCCTGGTGCCGGTCCTCCTGGACGTGGTCTCCGGCACGGCGAGCGCCGTCCTCGGCCTCCTGGCCGCCGCACTGCTCGTCAACGCCCCCGTCGCCGCGTCGAGCGCCAACACCCGGCTGCCGGACCCCACCCGCTGGCGCATCCCCCCGATCCAGGACGACCGGGTGCCCGGGGGCCGCTGACCGGCGGCGCGCCGGCCGGCGCGCCGTGACGCCGGAACGCGGGTACGCGGGCACGCGGGAACCGGCCGCCGAACCCCCCGCGTCCCCGCCGGAGTCCACGAGATCGACTCCCCGGAAGGCGTCCGTCATGACCACCCGCACCGCCGCCCGCCACCTCTACCTCACCCGGCACGCCGAGGCCACGCCCGACGAGACCGGGCTCACGGAAGCGGGCAGGCGGCAGGCCGCGCTGCTGGGGGACCGGCTGCGCGGCGTCCCCCTGGCGGCCGTCCACCACGGCCCGCTCGCCCGCGCCGCGCAGACCGCCCGGCTGATCGGGGACCGGCTGGACGGGGTGCCGGTGCGCGTCGACGCGGCGGCCGGCGACTACGTCCCGTACGAGCCCGCCCGCGAGGAGCTCCCGGCGGAGAGCGCGGACGGCATGCTGGGCTTCCTGGAGCAGTTCCCGGCCGGGGAGCGCGCGCAGGGCCCCGCGCTGGCGGCGGAGGCGGTCGCGCGCTTCACGGGCCCCGTCGAGGGCGACGAACCGCGCCACGAACTCGTCGTCACCCACAACTTCCTCGTCGGCTGGCTGGTCCGCGCCGCCCTCGACGCCCCCGCCTGGCGCTGGATGGGCATCAACCACGCCAACGCGGCCCTCACGGTGATCCGTTACGCCCCCGGCCGCCCCCCGGCGGTCCTCCTCTTCAACGACACCGGCCACCTCACCGCCGACCTCCGCTGGACCGGTTTCCCGCCGGAACTGCACGTCTGACGACCGGGTCGAGGGAGGCGGGGGAGCGGCGGGACGCGAGACAACCATGGTTTCAGGTCTATGGGGGTGGATGGATGGGGGGATGGTTTTCCCTCCACCCCCGTCCATCCCGTCCACCCCCACCCCGGCCCCCCATGGCAACCGTGCGCGAGGCTTCACTCTCCCGGGCGAACTATGCCAACTGGGCTGGATTTAGGGGTGGTTGCGTGGCATATGCTCACGCCAATCCGACATTCGAGAAAAAAGTCGGCCCCCGCTGGGACTGGCATCCCGGGGCGAGGGCCTGACCACCAAGGAAGAAGTGAGCTTCCCTCATGGATACCGTGCACCCTAACGCTCCCCTGCTCGCCCGTGGAGTCATCCACGTCGACACACCCCTGGCCGCCGACGAAGCCACTTCCGTGAGCAACGAACTCCTCCGGCGGCACGCCCTGTCGTTCACCGCCCGGGGCCTCGCGGGCTACGTCCAGTCCCTCCCGGACGGGGAGGACATCACCGTCCGCAAACTCGCGAAGGAGTCCAAGGAAGGCGAGCTGCGGGTGGCCGCCGCACTGCGCGAGCTGGAACGGGCCGGCTACCTCCTGAGGGAGAAGGTCCGCGGGCCGGACGGCCGCCTGACGACCCGGACGACCTGGTTCAACGTGCCGCGCGGGGAAGCAGATCCGGAGCCCGACCCCGACCCCGACGCCGAGCCGAAGCCCGACGCCGAGCCGAAGCCCGAGTCGAAGCCGGAAGCCGTGGACAAGCGGACCACGCCCCCGCCTCCACCCCCGCCCCCGTCCGCGCCCCTCCCCCCGGCCTTCGTGCCGGCGCCCGCCCCCGCGGCCCCCGCGGCCCCCGTCGAGCGCTCGGTCCTCCTGCTCCAGGAGCTGTGCCGGCGTGACCCCCGGCTGACGCTGTCGGCGCGGGACGCGGAGCGGCTGGCGCCGGGGGTGGAGCGGTGGTTCGAGCGCGGCCTGGGCGCGGAGGCCATCGCCCACGCGCTCGCTGCGTCCCTGCCGGAGCCGCTGACGAACCCGGGCGGCCTGCTGGCCCACCGGCTGGCCAAGTTCCAGCCGCCGCAGCCCGCGTACGCACCCCCGCCCGCTCCCGTGCCCCCGCCCGCCCCCGTGCCCCCGCCCGCCCCCGTATCCCCGCAGGAGCAGTGGCAGGAGCCGGGGAGGTGGGGCATGCGGATCCACGACGTGCCCATCTACGACAGCTGCGACACGTGCGAACGGGCGCTCCCCGTGGCCTACGCGAAGGCCTACGGGAAGTGCCGGGACTGCCAGGAGCGGGGCGCGGGCGCGGCGGCCTGAGCGGCGGGTCCCGTTACTGCATTCGAAGCGGGAGACGGGCGTGTCAGGGAGGACGGAGTACGGCCCCGGCGCAATCTGCTCGTATGAAGAAGCCGTACTCGCTCCTCGGGATCGCCGTCTGCACCGTCGCGGTCACACTGGCCGCCGGCGTCCCCGCCGCCGTGGCCGACACCGTCGACGTCGGCAACCCCGTCTCCGGCGACAACGGCTTCGACGTCGTCGTCGAGACCGACGCGCTGCTCGGCTCCACCGAGTCCGAGGGGCCCGTCGCGATCGGCGGGGACCTCTCCTACGGGGCCGGGTACAACGTCGCCCTGCACACCCCCGGCACCTTCAGGGACGGCACGGACGCGCGGCCCACCGCGCTCCTCGTCGGCGGCCGGATCTCCTCCGCGGACAGCAGCCCCGTCGGCGTCCTCAAGGTGCTCCAGGACGGCTACGTGAAGGTGGGCGACCTCACCGGCAGCGACGTCGTCACCCAGGACGCCAACAACGCGGCCGTGAAGACGCAGGTCGTCGCCACGGCCCAGGGGCACGACTCCACCCCCCGCATCGAGCTCACCGTCGAACAGCCCGCCCTGTCGGTCGGCCCCCGACCCGGCCTGATGGACTTCACGGACCTCTTCGCGGACTACCGGGACCGCGCGGACGCCCTGGCGACCTGCGCGGGCAACGTGGAACCGGAGGCCCCCGGCCGCCTCGCCCTCGACGGCACCAGGACCAACGTCCTCCGCCTGACGGGCGCCGAACTGAACGCCCTCTCCGAGATCACCTTCCTCGACCGCCCCACCGAGAAGGGTCCCCTCGTCATCGACGTCGACACGACCGCCACCGGCGGCGTCTTCACCTGGGACGTTCCCAACCTGGCGGGCGTCACCGGCGCGGACGCCCCCTACATCCTGTGGAACTTCGCCGACGCGACCGCCGTCACGATCGCGACCGGCGACACGATCGAGGGCACGATCTACGCCCCCCGCGCCCACGTCACCGACGTCGACCCCGCCGACATCGAGGGCGACATCATCGCCAAGGCCCTGACGGCGGGCCCCCTCGAAGCGAAGCGCGCGGCCGACGCCGACGCCGGCGAGATCCACCACTTCCCCTTCGCGGCCACCCTCTCCTGCGAGAACGCCCCCACCCCGACCCCGTCCCCCACCACGTCCGAACCCACCCCGGAACCCACCACGTCGGAGCCGACCCCGGAACCCACCACGTCGGAGCCGACTCCGGAACCCACCACCTCAGAGCCCACCCCGGAACCCTCCAGCTCCGAACCCACGACCCCGGCCCCGACGCCCACCCCCACCGAGCCCGGCGGCTACGGAGACGGCGAACTGGCCGAGAGCGGCCCCTCCCTCCCGGCCCACGCGACGGCCGCCCTGGCCACGGCCTGCGCCGCGGCCGGCCTCCTCCTGGCCCGCCGCTTCAGGAGGCGGTGAGCGAGGAGCCCCGGCCCCCAACTCCTCGCCGTGCCCGGCGAACCGGTCGAACATGCCGCCGGTCGGGGCGAGGGGGCGACACACGGGAGAATCAGAACGGGATAAAAGGTGCTAATCGGATAAGTTCCGGGCATGGCATCGCACCGCTTCTCCGCCGCTCTCGCCGCCCTCCTGCTTGCCGGAGGGGCCGCGCCGGTCGCCTTCGCGGCACCGGTCCCCCGGCCCGCTCCCGGTGCCGCCGAGGTGCCGTCGCCCTCCGCCGGGACGTCGGTGGTCACCGTACGGACGGGGGCGGACCGGGAGGGGGACGCGGACGTCACGCCACTGGCGGGGGTGCGGCTGGGGCTGTACGCGACGGAGGAGGCCGGGGAGCCGCTCGGTGCGGCCTGGGCGACGTGCACGTCCGACGCCGAGGGGGACTGCTCCTTCACCGTGCCGGACACGGGCGCGGGCGGGGACAACGAGGGGAGCCGGTTCTGGGTGCGACAGCTGCCGGACGGGGTGCCGGCGGGGTGGTACACGAACCCCTCCCTGCGGACCGGCAAGGGCAGCGGGTCGGGATCCGAGGAGTCGGCCTACCAGTTCCGGACGCCGGCGCTGGAGGGCGGGAGGACGTACACCTCCACCGCCGACTTCATGCGCAGCACCGACTGGGCGGCCACGCCGTACCTCGCCTCCACCGGCACCTGGCAGCAGTCGCGCGTCAACCCGCCGCTGCCCGCCGCCTGCGGCCTCGACGTGGCCGTCGTCCTCGACCTGTCCTCCTCCGTGGGCAGCGCCCTGCCGCAGCTCAAGGCGGCGACGGACAAGCTGACGGACACCCTGACCGGCACGCCCTCCCGGCTCGCGCTCTTCTCCTTCGACCGCAACTCGCCCTCCGCCGGGACCGCCAACCACCCCGACCTGGTGCCGGTGTCGACGGAGGCCGGGGCGGAGGAGTTCAAGGAGCTGTACGCGGGATGGGGCCTCGGCTCCGGCACCAACTGGGACCAGGGCCTCAACGCCGTGGCGCAGGCGGATCCCACGTACGACCTCGTCGTGGTCCTCACCGACGGCAACCCGACCCGTTTCTCCAAGCCCTACCAGGGCGACGGCTCGAACACCCACTTCGCGGACGTCGAGGGCGGCGTCTTCGCCGCGAACGCCGTCAAGGCGCGGGGCGAGAGGGTGGTCGCCGTGGGCGTCGGCAAGGGCGTGGAGGGCGTCTCGGGGCTCAACCTGCGGGCGATCTCCGGCCAGACGGCGTACGACCCGCAGGCGCCGGACCCCGAGGCCGCCGATCACTACCAGACCACCGACTTCGCCGCCGCCGGCGAGGCCCTGCGGAACATGGCCCTCACCCACTGCGACGGAACCCTCTCCGTCATCAAGCAGATCGCCCCCGAGGGCGAGGGCGAGGACGTCACCGGGGCCGAACCGGCGGGCGCCGGCTGGCAGTTCGACGCCTCCACCACGACGGCCGGGGTCGGCGGGCTGCCCGACACCCGGACGACGACGGACGACGGGACCGGCGGCGTCGTCTTCCACCCGACCTTCCCCACCGGCGTCGACGGCGCCGCCGTCACGGTCGCCGAGACCCAGCAGGACGGGTACGAACTCGTCACCCGGGACGGCCGGAACGCCGTCTGCACCGACCTCGACGACGGCACGCCCGTCGCCGTCACCAACACCGGCACGGAGGCCGCGCCCGGCTTCACCGTCCAGGTCCCGAAACTGTCGGCGGTGAGCTGCGTCCTCTACAACCGGCCGGTGACGGAGCCCAGTCCCACGCCGACTCCGACCGAGCCGACGCCCACGCCGACGGAGCCGACTCCGACTCCGACCGAGCCGACCCCGACTCCGACCGAGCCGACCCCGACTCCCACGGAGCCGACCCCGACTCCGACGGAGCCGACGCCGACCCCGACCGATCCCACGCCGACCCCCACGGAGCCGACCCCGACTCCCACCGAGCCCACCCCGACTCCGACCGAACCGACGCCCGCGCCCACGCCCACCACCTCCGTCCCGCCCGGCACCGGCGGGCCCGGTGGGGAGCTGCCGGAGACCGGGGCCTCGCGGGAGGTGTGGACGGCGGCGCTGGCGCTGCTGCTCACCGGCGCGGGGGCCGTCACGACGTGGCGGATGCGGCACCGGAGGCGCGGCTAGTCCTCCCGGACCGGAGCGCCGTCCGCCGCAGCACCAGGCCCGCCAGGGCGGCCGACGCCGCCACGGCCAGGCCGGGGACGAGGCCCGGCGGGCGGAAGGAGCAGGAGAGGACGGGGGCGGTCACGGGGATGGAGAGCAGGCCCGCGTAGGAGTCGGGGGCGCGGCCGTCGCAGGTCCAGCCGGGGACGGCGGGGGCGGCGATCAGCGCCGTGCCGGCCGCGCCGGGCGGGAGGACGGCGGTGAGGCCGGAGGGGGTGGTGCGGACCGAGACGGCCGCCCCGGCCCGGAGGGCCGTCACCGCCGCGCGGAGGCGGGTGCGGTCCAGGCAGCCCAGCTCCGCCGGGCCCCGGCCCGGAGGGACGTGCGGGCGGACGCCGGGGGCGGGCTGCGCGCCGAGGGAGGCCATCGCGGCCCGCCGCTTGGGGCCGCCGCCGAGGAGGCGGACGGGGGGCGCCGGGCCGAGGCGGACGTCACCGGTGCGCTCGGGGGCCCAGAGGAAGACCTCCGTGCCGGTGGGGCAGGCGCCCCCGCGCGGACGGACGTACACCTCGGCGCCCAGCAGGAGTTCCTGGTTGCGGAAGGGGGACGGGCCGAAGGCCGGGGCGGGGGCCGGGGGGCGGACCGTCACCAGCGGCAGCACCGGGCCCGTACGGACGACCCCGCCGTCGCGCCAGCGGGCGCCGACCGCGAACAGGGCGTCCGTCACCGGGTTGTCGAGGGTCTGGAGGGCGCGGCCCCGGGAGGTCCAGCCGCCGCCGAGGGACGTGAGCAGGGCGGTGAGGACGGCGGGGGTGTGGCTGCTGTAGTAGGCCGCGCCCTGGCCGCCGAGGAGCAGCGGGTCGTTGCCCGCGACGCGCGGCAGGCCCGCGTCCGTGCGGTACGCGGGCCAGCCGTCCGCAGCCGCGAGGGCCGCCGCCCGGCGCTGCTGGACGGGGCCGTACGGCGGGTAGTCGTCGAGGTGCGCCAGGCGGGCGCGGTCCGCGTACGCCGTCGTCGCGGCGGCCTGCCCGAGCAGCGTGCCCGTCACGAGCAGCGCGGCGAGCGCCGCGTACCGGCCCCGGCGGGGGAGGGCCAGCGCGGCGGCCGTCGCGGCGAGGCCCGCGAGGCCCAGGAGGAGCGCGGGGCG
This sequence comes from Streptomyces filamentosus, assembly GCF_014654895.1. Classification (GTDB taxonomy): domain Bacteria; phylum Actinomycetota; class Actinomycetes; order Streptomycetales; family Streptomycetaceae; genus Streptomyces; species Streptomyces filamentosus. The sequence continues at coordinate 3,407,031 of NZ_BNBE01000001.1, forward strand.
GGTCGCGAGCGGGCTGGGGAGGGCGGCGGCCGTCAGCGCGAGGACCACCGCGCAGCCCGCCGCCAGGGGCCCGCGGCCCGGCGGGCCGTGCGCGAGACCGGCGTACGCGGCGATCACCAGCAGCCCGGTGAGGACGAAGGTCTGCCGGTACGGGCTGCCGTTCGGCGTGGCGAAGAGGTGCCACACCAGGTGCGTCGGCCCCCACTGGAGGGACGCGGCGACGCCGAGCACGAGCCCCGTCCACACCCACCGCTCCCGGCCCGGCACGTCCCGCCGGAAGGCGAGTGCCGCCGCGAGCAGCAGCACCGGCACGGCGACGAAGGCGGCCGGCGTCGAGAAGCCGTACGTCCCCGGCAGCAGCCGCGCCAGCGCGTCCGCCGCCCCCGCCGCCTCGAAGTCCCGGACGACGCCGGGGTGCGCCTGCCGGGTGGAGAGGAGGACGGGCAGGAGGACGGGCGCGGCCAGGGCCACCCCGAGGGCCACCGTGGTGACGGGGCGGAGGAGGGCGCGGGGCCGGAGCCCGCCGGTCGTCCCCAGGCGGGCCAGGAGGAAGAGGGCCGCGCCGAGGGTCGCCATGTACGCCGTGTAGAAGTTCGCCGTCCAGCAGACCGCGACCGTCAGCACGCCGAGGACCGGGCGGACGCCCCCGCGGGTCCACTCCGCGACCAGGCACAGCAGCGGGAAGGCGATCAGGCCGTCCAGCCACATCGGGTTGTAGGTGCCCTCCACCAGGGACCAGCCGCACAGCGCGTAGGCGGCGCCGAGGACCGCGGGCCACCACGGGGCCGGGGCGGTGGACAGGCGGCGCAGGAGGACGGCGAGGGCGGCGGCGGCCAGGGCCGTCTTGAGGACGGTCAGGGCGTAGAGGGCGTACTCGACGTCCGCGCGCGGCGCCAGGGCGACCAGCGGCGCCAGCGGGCTCGACAGGTAGGTGCCGTAGTCGGGCAGGAAGGACGTGCCCCAGCCCGTGCTCCAGTTCAGCAGGAGCCCGCCGTCGGCGCGGCCGTGCAGCAGGTCCCACAGGTGCGCGTGGAAGGGGAGGAACTGGTTCGCCAGGTCGTTCACGGACCGGTGGCGCGGCCCGAAGGGGAAGACCCGCGCGGCGGCGTCCCCCGCGCAGACGGCGACGGCGGCGAGCAGCCCGGCCAGGACGGCCGCGGCGGGAGTGGCGGCGCCGGCGCGGGGCGCGGGCGCCGGGGACGGGGCCGAGGGGGGCGCGGCCGGAGGAGGCGCGCCGGGCGCGCGCGGGGCGGGGCGCGGGACGGACCACAGGACTTTTCGCAGAACTGTTCGCATGGCGGGTCCGAATATCGCAGCGGCGGAGGGCCCCGGCCCGCCCGGCGCGGGGCAGTTCACGCAATGGTCTTCTGGGCGTCACCCCCGTGGGGCGGGCGGGACACCGCCCTGCCTTTGGGTGTGCCGTGTGCTGCTCTCTCTCGTCGTCCCCTGCTTCAACGAGGAGGACGTCCTCGCCCGCTTCCACGACCACGTGACGAAGGAACTCGACGCCCTGGAGGGCGACTTCGAGATCGTGTACGTGGACGACGGAAGCCGCGACCGGACCCTCCCGATCCTGCGAGACCTCGCCGCCGCCGACCCCGCCCGGGTCCGCTTCGTCTCCTTCAGCCGCAACTTCGGCAAGGAGGCCGCCATGCTGGCCGGCCTCCGGCACGCGGCCGGCGACGCCGTCGTCATCATGGACGCGGACCTCCAGCACCCGCCGGAGCTGGTGCACCGGATGGTCGCGCTGCACGCCGAGGGGTACGACCAGGTCGTCGCCCGCCGCACCCGCGAGGGCGACCGCGTCACCCGCACCCTCACCGCCCGCGTCTACTACTGGGCGATCAACCGGCTCGTCGACGTCGAACTCGTCGACGGCGTGGGCGACTTCCGCCTCCTGTCCCGGCGCACGGTCGACGCGATCCTCGGCCTCGGCGAGTACAACCGCTTCTCCAAGGGCCTCTTCTCCTGGGTCGGCTTCCGCACCACGACCTTCGCCTACGAGAACGCGGTGCGCGAGGAGGGCCGGTCCAAGTGGACCTTCGGCAAACTCCTCAACTACGGCCTCGACGGCCTGCTCTCCTTCAACAACAAGCCGCTGCGCGCCGCCGTCTACCTCGGCCTGCTGCTGGTCTCCGTCGCCCTCGCCTACGCCGGGTGGATCGTCGCCGACGCCCTCGCCCACGGCGTCGACACGCCCGGCTACGTCACCCTCCTCGTCGCCGTCACCGCCCTCGCCGGCGTCCAGATGGTCATGGTCGGCCTGATCGGCGAATACGTCGGCCGCATCTACTACGAGGTGAAGCGCCGGCCCCACTACCTGGTCGCCGAGACGCACACCGGCCGGGAGAAGGAGACGGCCCGGGCCGACACCCGGGGGGCGGGTGCCTCGTTGTGGGAGACGGTCGTCCGGAAGTGACCCCCGTGACGCGGTGACGGGCAAGTTGTCCCTGCGAAGGAGTGGCTACGGCCCCGGCGACTCCCTACCATCGATCACCGCAAGGTCGTCCAACTGACGCACGACCAGCCCGGGAGGCTCCTTTGCACCGCCGCGACCGCCGCCACGACCGTCCCGCACGCCGCACCGCGCTCGTCCTCTCCGCCGCGCTCCTCGCCGGGGCCCCGCTGCTCACCGCGTGCGGCGGCGAGGCCCATCCGGGCGCCGCGGCCGTCGTGGGGGGCGAGCGCATCGACGTCTCCACCCTCCAGGCCCAGGTGAAGGCGGCCCGCGACGCGCAGTCCACGTCCCCGCAGGCCGCCCAGCTGATCGCCGCCACCGGCGACCTCGGGCGGCAGAAGCTCAACGGCCTGATCTTCGACCGGATCCTCGGCAAGGTCGCCGCCGACGCGGGCGTCACCGCCACGCGCGCCGAACTCCAGCAGACCCACGCGGCCTTCGTCCGCGAGAACGGCGGCGAGGAGGGCCTCGCCGCGGTCCTCCTCCAGCAGCAGGGCGTCGCCCCCGGCCAGGTCGACGACGTCGTCCGCCGCAACGTCCTCATGACGAAGGTCATCGAGAAGCTGGGCGTCACCGAGACCCCCGAGGGCCAGAAGAAGCTCCAGGACGTCTTCTCCGAGGCGTCGAAGGCCCTCGACATCGACGTGAACCCGCGCTACGGCGCCTGGGACGACACCAAGGTCCAGCTCGACACCGGCGCGGACACCACGCCGTGGCTCCTGGAGGTCACCCGCGAACAGGCCGCGGCGGGCCCGGAGCAGCTGCCGGGCTGACCGCACGCCGATCCGGGCAGGGCCCGGGACCGCTCCGGGATCGATCCGGGCCGGTCCCGGGCCCTGTCCGGCCGGTCCCGGGGACGATCCCGGAGGGGCCCGGCGGCGGGGTAGGTTCGAGGGGTGACTTCCGAGAACCCCGGCCGCGTCGTCCTGCTCACCGCCAGCCACCGGGTGGCGCCCGGACTGCTGTCCTGGCCCGCCTGGAAGGCACTGCGGGGCGCCGACCGGGTGCTCTGCCCCGACGAGCACCACCCCCAGCTGCCCTACCTGCGGGAGGCGGGCGTCGCCGTCGAGCACGCCCGCCCCACCGCCGAGGAGCTGGTCGCCGCCTGCGCCGGAGGCCGCACCGTCCTCGTGCTGCCCTCCGGCGAGGGCGACGGCGCCCTCACCGACGGGCTCGCCCGGCTCGCCGGCTCCGGCCGGGTCGCCATGCCCGACCTGGAGCTGCTGCCCGGCTCGTACGACCTCCCCGGCGCCCGCCTCCTCGACCTCGTCCAGGTCATGGACCTCATCCGGCGCCGGTGCCCCTGGTCCTCGACGCAGACGCACCGGGGGCTCGCCAAGTACGCCATCGAGGAGGCGTACGAGCTCGTCGAGGCGATCGAGGCCGGCGACCGGCACGAGCTGCGCGAGGAACTGGGGGACGTCCTCCTCCAGGTCGTCTTCCACGCGCGGATCGCCGAGGAGGACCCCGAGGAGCCGTTCTCCGTCGACGACGTCGCCGGCACCCTCGTGGAGAAGCTGATCCAGCGCCACCCGCACATCTTCGGCGACGAGACCGCCGAGACCCCCGAGGACGTCCGCGCCCACTGGCTGCGCGCCAAGGCCGTCGAGAAGCGGCGGGAGTCCGTGACCGACGGGGTGCCCGTCGGCCAGCCCGGCCTCGCGCTCGCCGCCAAGCTCGCGGGCCGCGCCCGCACGGCCGGCCTCGGCGTCGGCCTCCCGGAGGGCGACGGCGTCGGCTACGAACTCCTGGCCCTCGCGGCCCGCGCCGAGGCCGAGGGCGTCGACCCCGAGGCCGCCCTGCGGGCCGCCGCCCGCGCGTACCGCGACGCGATCCGGGCGGCGGAGGGACTGTGAACGGAAGCACCCTGAAGGACCGGTTCCTGAAGCGGCTGCGCAGGCCCCCGTCCGAGGACGGCAACGGGCAGGTGCTCCTGCTCCTCGCCCTGGGGGTGGTCTGGTCGCTGGACGGCGGGGTGTGGGAGTGGCTCCGGCCGCTCGGCTGGCTGATGGCGCTCTGGGCCGCCGAGGAGCTCGTCCGCAGGGCCGTCCGGCGCCGGCGGGCCCGGCGCGGTCCGGAAGGCGCGGCCTAGCGCGGGGCCCGTGCCGCCGGGTCGTGCCAGCGGACGGCGGGGGGCTGGAGGAGCCATTCGGCGCGGGAGGCCGGGCGGGTGGCGAAGCGGCCCGCCGGGGGGAGGACGTCGTGCCGGACCCGGTCCGGCGAGGCGCCCAGCTCGTCCAGGACCTCGGCGACCTCGGCGAGGAAACCGGGCGGGCCCGCCAGGTACACGTCGTGGTCCGGCCAGCGGCCGCAGGACCGCAGCGCGGTGAGGAGGCGCTCGGTGGCCTGGTCGCGGGGGCGGCGCGGGGCCGCGGTGATGTAGGTGACGCTCAGGCCCGGCAGCCGCGCGGCCAGCCGCTCCGTCTCCTCCCGCCCGTACAGGTACTCCCGGGAGCGGGCGACCACGAAGATCCGGCCCGCGGCCTCCGGGTCGGTGTCGGCCGCCTCCTCCAGGAGGGCCTTGACCGGCGCCCAGCCCGTACCGGCGCATATGTAGGTGCGCAGTCCGCCCGGCGCGGTGTGCGAGGTCATCGCCCCGCCGGCGGCGCTCAGCCGCAGCGTCTCGCCCGGCCGGACACCGTCCACCAGGGCCGTGCTCATCGCCCCGCCCCGGATCCGGCTCACGTGCAGGTCGACCGTGCCGTCCTCGCGGGGGGCGTTGCCGAGGGAGTACGTGCGCCACACCCGCGGGACCCGGAGCGAGCTGACGCCGGCGTACTGGCCGGGCAGGTGGGAGAAGGGCATGCGGGGGCGGAGGGTGAGGACGGCCAGGTCGTCGCCGTGCCGCCGGTGGCCGACGACGTCCGCGTCCCACCAGGAGGGTTCCCCGGCCGCGGCGGACTCCTGCGCGCCCTTGAGCATGAGGTCCGCGACGAGGCCGTACGCCTCCGTCCACGCCTTCTCCGCCTCGACCGTCCAGGCGGGGCCCGCGGTGTGCGCGAAGGCGGCGAGCAGGCTCTCGCCCACCGCCGCGTACAGGGCGGGCGTCGCGAGGAACCTGCGGTGGTCGCGCCCCAGCCGCTCCAGATAGGAGGGGAGCGCGGGATCGTCGAGCGCGGTCACCACGTGGGTGAGCGCGGCGAACAGCCGGTCGCGCTGCGGGACCATGTCCTCCGGGAAGAGGGCGCGCACGCCGGGGTTGCGCCAGAAGAGGTGCGAGTAGAAGTACGTGACGGCGTGCTCGGCGCGTCTTTCGACGACCGCGAACGTACTTCTCAGCAGGGGGAGGTCCACGCGGGGAAATGTAGGGCACGGGCCGTCACGACGTGATCACCGGGCGGTGATCACGTCAGGTCGGGGCGGGAGGGGCGGTCGGGGGAGAAGGGGGGAGAAGAGGGGAGAAGGGGAAGGGGGAGGGGGCGGGCGGTACGGTCGGGGCGTGAGTGAAGGACCCGCCCCGATGCCCGATACGCCCGGAACGTCCCGTACGGACCCCGGTTCCTGCCCGGTCTCCGGAACGACCTCCGGGGCCGCCCGCGACACCGCCTCCGGGGCCGCTCCCGAGGCCGGCTCCGGCGCCGCACCGGTCGCCTCCGGGACCGCTTCCGCCCCCGCCCCCGTGCCGGAGCTGTTCAGCTGGGAGTTCGCGAGCGATCCGTATCCGGCGTACGCCTGGCTGCGGGAGCACGCGCCCGTGCACCGGACGCGGCTGCCCAGCGGGGTCGAGGCGTGGCTCGTCACGCGGTACGCGGACGCGCGGCAGGCCCTCGCCGACCAGCGGCTGTCGAAGAACCCGGTGCACCACGCGGAACCGGGCAAGACCGGCATCCCGGGCGAGCGCAGCGCGGGGCTGATGACCCATCTGCTCAACATCGACCCGCCGGACCACACCCGGCTGCGGCGGCTGGTGTCGAAGGCGTTCACGCCGCGCCGCGTGGCGGCCTTCGCGCCGCGCGTGCAGGAGCTGACCGACCGGCTGATCGACTCCTTCGCCGCGCGGGGCAGCGCCGACCTCATCCACGAGTTCGCCTTCCCGCTGCCCATCTACGCCATCTGCGACATGCTCGGCGTGCCCGCCGAGGACCAGGACGACTTCCGGGACTGGGCCGGGATGATGATCCGGCACGGCGGCGGGCCGCGCGGCGGGGTGGCGCGGTCGGTGAAGAAGATCCGCGGGTACCTCGCCGAGCTCATCCACCGCAAGCGCGAGGACCTGGGGCAGGACGACGGGGCGGACGACCTCATCTCGGGGCTCATCCGGGCCTCCGACCACGGCGACCACCTCACCGAGGCCGAGGCCGTCGCCATGTGCTTCGTCCTGCTCTTCGCCGGTTTCGAGACGACCATCAACCTCATCGGCAACGGCACCTACGCGCTGCTGCGGAACCCGGAGCAGCGGGCCCGGCTCCAGTCCTCGCTGGCCGCCGGGGAGACCGGACTCCTGGAGACCGGGGTGGAGGAGCTGCTGCGGTACGACGGGCCGGTCGAGCTGGCGACCTGGCGGTACGCGACCACCGGCCTGACGATCGGCGGGCAGCCGATCCCGGCCGGCGACCCGGTCCTCGTGGTGCTCGCGGCGGCCGACCGGGACCCGGAGCGCTTCGGCGCGCCGGACGTCCTGGACCTCGGCCGGAAGGACAACCAGCACCTCGGGTACGGGCACGGCATCCACTACTGCCTGGGTGCGCCGCTCGCCCGCCTGGAGGGGCAGACCGCGCTCGCCACCCTCCTGACCCGGCTTCCGGACCTGCGACTTGGCGTCGATCCGGACGAACTGCGGTGGCGCGGCGGCCTCATCATGAGGGGATTGCGCACGCTTCCGGTGGAATTCACCCCCTCTGCACACCGGTAAGGCAGATGACGGGGTGTCAGAAATGTGATCTTCGCGTGATCGCGAAGCCATCGACTTGTGACGGACGTTCGAATGCGGCTACGTTCGCGCCAACGTTCGGCCCCATCCCGGCCGTCCCCGCCGTCCCCGCCGTCACGCGAAAGGCCCCGACATGCTTTCCGGAAACGGACGACACCGCCGACCCCGCCAGGCACCCGCGATCGTCGTCACCGCCGGAGTGACCGGATCCGCCCTGGCCCTGCCGCTGCTCGCCACCGGCTCCGCCTCCGCCGCCGACGCGGCCACCTGGGACCGGGTCGCCGCCTGCGAGTCCGGCGGGCAGTGGAGCGCCAACCTCGGCAACGGCGCGTACGGCGGCCTCCAGATGACGCAGGAGGCGTGGGAGCGGCACGGCGGACTCGCGTACGCCCCCAGCCCCGACCTCGCCAGCCGCGCCCAGCAGATCGCCGTGGCCGACAAGGCCCTCGCCTCCGGCAGCACCGACTGGGCGACCTGCGCCCCCATCGCGGGCCTGACGAACGACGGGAAGGCCACCGGCGTCGAGCCCGGCCCCGCCGTCGCGCAGGAGGACGAGGGCGGAGTGGCGCCCGAGTCGAACCGGACGGGCGGTGCCGACGCCGGCGCGGCCACCGGCACGCAGGAGAAGACGGAGGCCGCGAGGGCGGAGGAGACGGCGAAGGCCGCCGAGGCCGCCGAGAAGGCGGCGGGGAGCGGCACCACCGCGCCCGCGGCCCCCGTGAAGCCCACCGCCCCCGCCGGCTCCGCCGCGCCCGTGACGCCCGCCCCCGGCGGGACGGCCACGCCGCCGCCCGCGACCTCCGCGCCGGACGCCCCGGACGCCTCCACGGGCACGCCGGGCACCCCGGACGCGCCGGACGCCTCCGAGGGGACCCCGGCGGCTCCCGGGACCCCCGTCGCCCCCGAGGCCCCGGTGACGCCCGACACCCCCGTGACCCCCGGTACGGACGGGTCTGACGCGTCGTCGGCCACGCCCGGCAGTGGCAAGCACCGGGGTGACGCGGCCACGGAGGAAACCGACGTAACGGACACCTCCCAGGAAACCGGGCGTCACGCCGCAGCGGCGGACAAGGTGGCATCGACCACCGTCAAGCAGGACGCAAGTGACGCATACACCGTGCGTCCGGGTGACAGCCTGTCGGAGATCGCGCAGGCGAACGACCTCCCCGGCGGCTGGGACGCCCTCTACGACGCCAACCGGCAGACGGTCGGCGCCGATCCGGATCTCATCCTCCCTGGTCAGAGCCTTGAGCTGACGGACCCTCCGACGGAGAAGTGAGGCCGTTTCAGGGTTGTATGTCCGCTTTTGGGAAAGTGAGACATGGGTCTCTTCGCCTCAACTGGCGTGTCACGCCCGCAAACTTTGCTCCCGTCAGCCCTCACCTGCGCAAACGAGGTCTGACGGGGTGCAAGTAAGGGCGTTTTGTCCGACGTAAGCCTCTTTGAACTTCGAGCACCTGTGTGTCTACGGTCGTCACCGCTCGCCACCGCGGGCCCCGTCGACCGAAACGCCGAGTCCTGCCGTCGGCCGCCGGGAATTGTCGTCGCGAAAGCGCCGCAGGCAGGAGTGGGGGACCCAAGGTTCGTGCCGGTCCCGGCCGTTGAGACAGACGGCCGACGACCGGCTAGGGGTGAAGCCGCACGCAAGGACGTGTGGCCGGGCGAACTCTTCAAGCCCGAACCCGACAGCTCACCTCACAGGCGTCGGTGAAGAGGAAACTCCATGCTGTTCTCCGGCACGGGCAAGCGTCGTCGTCCCTCCAAGGCCACCCGCGTCGTCGCCCTCGTCGGCGTCACCGGCGCGGCCGTCGCCGCCCCGCTGATGGCCGCGGGCACCGCTTCCGCCGCCACCTCCTCCGAGTGGGACCGCGTCGCCCAGTGCGAGTCCGGCGGCAACTGGTCCATCAACACCGGCAACGGCTACTACGGCGGCCTCCAGTTCTCGGCCTCCACCTGGGCCGCGTACGGCGGCACCGCCTACGCCCCCACGGCCAACCAGGCCAGCAAGTCGCAGCAGATCGCCGTCGCCGAGAAGGTCCTCGCGGGCCAGGGCAAGGGCGCGTGGCCGAGCTGCGGCGTGGGCCTCTCCGGCGCCTCCTACGACGGCGGCTCCGCCGAGGCGGCCCCCCAGCAGAGCGCCCCGAAGCAGAGCACCCAGCAGCAGAGCGCCCCGCAGCGCACCGCCGAGCAGCCCGCCACCCGCAGCGAGCAGCGCCAGGCCCCGAAGCGCACCACCACCCAGGCCGCCCCGCAGGCCGCCGCCAAGAAGACCGTCACCACCCCGACCGGCAAGAAGGTCAAGAAGGGCGACGGCGAGTACAAGGTCGTGGCCGGCGACACCCTCAGCAAGATCGCCAAGGCGCAGGGCGTCCAGGGCGGCTGGGCGAAGCTCTTCGAGCTCAACGAGGACGTCGTCGAGAACGCCGACCTGATCTACCCGGGCCAGCAGCTCCACCTGAAGTGACCCCCGCGGCACCGGTGAGTCCGGCGGCTCACCGGCGCCCGGCGACCCTCCCGCGGTGACCACCCCGGTCCCGAGCCCCTTCCCCCGTGGCTCGGGACCGGGGTTCTGCCGTTACTGTCCAGTAGATCCCGGGTCTTTCGTCCCCTGATACGTGCTCTTGGGCCCTTTTTCGTCCCAGGGGACGGGCGGTCGGCTGGCCGGAGCGCCGGAGCCGGTTAGGCTCTTGTCGCAAGGCGAACGAGACCTTGCGACCCATGCGTCACACCTAGCGTCACATCCCAGAAGGAGATGCTCGTGCCGTCCATCGACGTCGTCGTAGCCCGGGAAATCCTGGACTCCCGAGGCAACCCCACGGTCGAGGTCGAGGTCGGCCTCGACGACGGCAGCACCGGCCGTGCTGCCGTGCCGTCCGGTGCCTCCACCGGTGCGTTCGAGGCCCTGGAGCTTCGCGACGGTGACCAGAACCGCTACCTCGGCAAGGGTGTCGAGAAGGCCGTCCTCGCCGTCATCGAGCAGATCGGCCCGGAGCTCGTCGGCTACGACGCCACCGAGCAGCGCCTGATCGACCAGGCCATGTTCGACCTGGACGCCACCCCGGACAAGTCCTCGCTCGGCGCCAACGCCATCCTCGGCGTCTCCCTCGCCGTCGCGCACGCCGCCTCCGAGGCCAGCGACCTCCCGCTCTTCCGCTACCTGGGCGGCCCGAACGCGCACCTGCTGCCCGTTCCGATGATGAACATCCTCAACGGTGGGTCGCACGCCGACTCCAACGTCGACATCCAGGAGTTCATGATCGCCCCGATCGGTGCGGAGTCCTTCTCCGAGGCGCTGCGCTGGGGCACCGAGGTCTACCACACCCTCAAGTCCGTCCTGAAGACCAAGGGCCTCTCCACCGGCCTCGGCGACGAGGGCGGCTTCGCCCCGAACCTCGGCTCCAACCGTGAGGCGCTCGACCTCATCCTGGAGGCCATCAAGCAGGCCGGCTACGTGCCCGGCAAGGACGTCGCCCTCGCCCTGGACGTCGCCGCCTCCGAGTTCTACAAGGACGGCAAGTACCTCTTCGAGGGCAAGGAGCGCTCCGCCGCCGAGATGACGGAGTACTACGAGGAGCTCGTCGCGGCCTACCCGCTCGTCTCCATCGAGGACCCGCTCTTCGAGGACGACTGGGCCGGCTGGAACGTCATCACCGAGCGCCTCGGCGAGAAGGTCCAGCTCGTCGGCGACGACCTCTTCGTCACCAACCCCGAGCGCCTCGCCCGCGGCATCGAGGAGAAGTCCGCCAACGCCCTCCTGGTGAAGGTCAACCAGATCGGCTCGCTGACCGAGACCCTCGACGCCGTCGAGCTCGCCCAGCGCAACGGCTTCAAGTGCATGATGTCCCACCGCTCCGGCGAGACCGAGGACGTCACCATCGCCGACCTCGCCGTCGCCACCAACTGCGGCCAGATCAAGACCGGCGCCCCGGCCCGCTCCGAGCGCGTCGCCAAGTACAACCAGCTGCTGCGCATCGAGGAGATCCTCGACGACGCCGCCGTCTACGCCGGCCGCAGCGCCTTCCCGCGCTTCAAGGGCTGACCTGCCCGGCACCCGTAGTTGCCCGCGTCCCCGCACACGGTCCCGTACCGTGTGCGGGGACGTACGCGCGATCAGGGGAGGCGGGACGGCATGGCCGTGAAGAACGGGGACCGGTTCTCGACCGCGACCCGGATCAGGCTGCTCGGCGAGCAGACCGCGGCCCGCGTCTACCGCTCCCAGACCCGCCGCCAGGCCCGGCGCTCCCGGCTCACCGGCCGCGCCGCCTTCCTCGCCCTCGTGGTCTGCTCCCTCGTCGTCGCCCTCGCCTACCCGATAAGGAGCTACGTCTCCCAGCAGGGCGAGATCGAGGAGCAGGAGCGCAGGGCCGCCGAGGCGGCACAGCGGGTCGAGGAGCTGCGGGACGAGAAGGCCCGCCTCCAGGACCCGGCCTACGTCCGCCGCCTCGCCCGCGAGCACCTCCACTACCTGCTCCCCGGCGAGACCGGCTTCACCGTGAACGACCCCGGGGCGGCCGACCGCCCACGCGCCGACCAGGGCACCGCAGAGCGCCCCTGGTACGACAACCTCTGGGACGGCGTCGACAACGCCGACCGCCACTGACCGACCCGACTCAGGATCCACGATGGAAACGCCCCCTCCGCAGACCGCACGCACCGAGCCCACCGACGCGGACGTCGCCGCCTTCGAGGCGCAGCTGGGCCGGCCGCCGCGCGGCCTGCGCGCCATCGCCCACCGCTGCCCCTGCGGCAACCCGGACGTCGTCGAGACCGCGCCCCGGCTGCCCGACGGCACCCCCTTCCCGACCACGTACTACCTCACCTGCCCCCGGGCGGCCTCGGCCATCGGCACCCTGGAGGCCAACGGGGTCATGAAGGAGATGCAGGCCCGGCTCGCCACCGACCCGGAGCTCGCCGCCGCCTACCGCGCCGCGCACGAGGACTACATCGCCCGCCGCGACGCCATCGAGGTGCTGGAGGGCTTCCCCAGCGCCGGCGGCATGCCCGACCGCGTGAAGTGCCTGCACGTCCTCGTCGGCCACTCGCTGGTCGCGGGCCCGGGCGTCAACCCGTTCGGCGACGAGGCCCTGGCGATGCTCCCCGAGTGGTGGGCGAAGGGCCCGTGCGTGAACCCGTGCGCGGACGAGGAAGAGGGGAAGGGCGAGTGACCCGGGTCGCCGGAATCGACTGCGGCACGAACTCCATCCGCCTCCTCGTCGCCGACGTGCACCCCGGGACGGGGGAGCTCGTCGAGCTGGACCGGCGGATGACGATCGTCCGGCTCGGCCAGGGCGTCGACAGGACCGGCCGGCTCGCCCCCGAGGCGCTGGAGCGGACCTTCGCCGCCTGCCGCGAGTACGCCGCCGTCATCGAGGAGCTGGGCGCGGAGCGGATCCGCTTCGTCGCCACCTCCGCCTCCCGCGACGCCGAGAACCGTCAGGACTTCGTCGACGGGGTCGTGGCGATCCTGGGCGTCGAGCCCGAGGTCATCAGCGGCGACCAGGAGGCCGCGTTCTCCTTCGCCGGCGCCACCGGCGAGCTGCGCGGCGACGACCGCCGCCTGGTCGTGGACATCGGCGGCGGCTCCACCGAGTTCGTGGTGGGCAACCGCCACGTCGAGGCCGCCCGCTCCGTCGACATCGGCTGCGTCCGGCTCACCGAGCGGCACGTCCGGCACGACCCGGTCACCGCCGAGGAGGCCGAGGCGATCCGCGCCGACGTCCGCGCCGCCCTCGACCTCGCCGCCGAGGCCGTGCCGATCGCGTCGGCCGACACCCTCGTCGGCCTCGCCGGCTCCGTGACCACCGTCGCCGCCATCGCCCTCGGCCTGCCCGAGTACGACTCCGCGAAGGTCCACCACTCCCGGATCTCCGCCGAGCGGGTCGCCGAGGTGACCGGGATGCTGCTCGCCTCCACCCACGACGAGCGGGCCGCGATCCCCGTGGTCCACCCCGGCCGGGTGGACGTCATCGTGGCCGGCGCGCTCGTCCTCCAGGAGATCGTGGAGCGGGTCGGAGCGGCCGAGGTCGTGGTCAGCGAGCACGACATCCTCGATGGGATCGCCCTATCCGTGGCATAGCGGGCAGCTATCGAGGGGTCCGGCGACACCCTGTCGGAAAAGCTTCGTGAAGTTCTTCACAAGGAAAAGGGTCCTGATGGCACCCGAGGAAGGTCTTAGGGCCTCCCGAGGGGGTCATCAGGACCCTTTCGCAGGTGTGGAGGCCACTTCGCTCGAAGTTTCCATCGTGTGAACGCACCCGCTGGTCCGACGTTAACGGGGGCTCTCCCGGCCAGTTCAGGGGCGGTGAACAACGTTCACCAGTGCACTCCGGTTCCTTTGCAGGAACATGATGTGGATCACGTGGGCGGCGGAGTGTAGCAGAGCACCCCGAAGAGCTTGTGAAGGGGCGCACGAGGTGCCCCCCTGCCGTGGGTGGATACTCGATGCCATGAGCACCACGGAGCGTCCCAGGATCCTCATCGTAGGCGGCGGGTACGTTGGCCTGTACGCCGCGCGGCGCATCCTCAAGAAGATGCGTTACGCCGAGGCGACCGTCACGGTCGTCGACCCGCGGTCGTACATGACGTACCAGCCCTTCCTCCCCGAAGCCGCCGCCGGCAGCATCTCGCCGCGCCACGTCGTCGTCCCGCTGCGACGCGTCGTGCGCGGAGCCGAGGTGCTCACCGGCCGCGTCACCACCATCGACCAGGACCGCAAGGTCGCCACGATCGCGCCGCTCGTCGGCGAGGCGTACGAGCTGCCCTTCGACTACCTGGTCATCTCGATGGGTGCCGTCTCCCGCACCTTCCCGATCCCCGGCCTCGCCGAGCAGGGCATCGGCATGAAGGGCATCGAGGAGGCCATCGGTCTGCGCAACCACGTCCTGGAGCAGCTGGACAAGGCCGACTCCACCACCGACGAGGAGGTCCGCCGCAAGGCCCTGACCTTCGTCTTCGTCGGCGGCGGCTTCGCCGGCGCCGAGACCATCGGCGAGGTCGAGGACATGGCCCGCGACGCGGCCAAGTACTACACGAACGTCTCCCGCGAGGACATGCGCTTCGTGCTGGTCGACGCCGCCGACAAGATCCTCCCCGAGGTGGGCCCCAAGCTCGGCCAGTACGGCAAGGAGCACCTGGAGAGCCGCGGGATCGAGATCTACCTGGAGACCTCCATGGACTCCTGCGTGGACGGCCACGTCGTGCTCAAGAACGGCCTCGAGGTCGACTCCAACACCATCGTGTGGACCGCCGGCGTCAAGCCGAACCCGGCCCTCGCCCGCTTCGGCCTCCCGCTCGGCCCCCGCGGCCACGTGGACTGCAACGAGAAGCTCCAGGTCAACGGCATGGACTACGTCTGGGCCGCGGGCGACAACGCCCAGGTCCCGGACCTCGCCGCGATGAAGGCCGGCGTCCCGGCCGAGCGCGCCTGGTGCCCGCCGAACGCCCAGCACGCCCTGCGCCAGGCCAAGATCCTCGGCGACAACGTCGTGTCCGGCATGCGCGGCTTCCCGCAGAAGGAGTACAGCCACGCCAACAAGGGCGCCGTGGCCGGCCTCGGTCTGCACAAGGGCGTCGCCATGATCGTCATGGGCAAGTTCAAGATCAAGCTCAAGGGCCGTCTCGCCTGGTACATGCACCGTGGCTACCACGGCATGGCGATGCCGACCTTCAACCGCAAGATCCGCGTCTTCGCCGACTGGACCCTCGGCATGTTCCTCAAGCGCGAGGTCGTCTCGCTCGGCGCCATGGAGACGCCGCGCGAGGAGTTCTACGAGGCCGCCAAGCCCGCCCCGGCCCCCGCCGCGGCGAAGGCCCCGGAGAAGGCCAAGGCGTCGTAACACCCCCGGCAGTACCGAAGGGCCGTCCGTCATCCGTGGTGCGGGCGGCCCTTCGGCGTGTTCTCGGCGCGCTTTGCCGAGTCCTTGCGCCGCGGCGGGATGGGAAACCCCTACCGACGGTGTTCCCTTGGTGACGGACAAGCCTGGGGCAAGGACCACGGAGGTGTTTCACCATGGCCGACGCCGCGACGCGGCTCGCGACTCTCGCCGAGGATCTGCTGGGAAGTCCCCTTCCGGTGCGGCTGCGCGCCTGGGACGGCAGCGAGGCCGGCCCGGCCGGAGACGGACCCGTGCTCGTGATCAGGGACCGCAGGGCGCTGCGCCGGATGGTCTGGAAGCCCGGCGAACTGGGCCTGGCCCGCGCCTGGGTGGCCGGCGAGCTCGACGTCGAGGGAGACCTCTACGAGGCCCTGGACCGGCTCTCCGGACTGATCTGGGAGCGCGACGGGGACGGCGGCGGCCTGCTCTCCGCCGTACGGGACCCGCGCGTGCGCGCCGCCGCCGGACGGCTCCTCCGGCTCGCCGGACCGCTGCCGCCGCCGAAGCCGCCGGCCGAGGAGGCCCGCGGCCACGGCGGCCTGCACAGCAGGCGCACCGACCGGCGGGCGATCAGTCACCACTACGACGTGGGCAACGACTTCTACGCGCTGGTCCTCGGCCCGTCGATGGTCTACTCGTGCGCCTACTGGACCGAGGACGGCACGCTGGAGGAGGCCCAGCGGCACAAGCTGGACCTCGTCGCCCGCAAGCTGGCCCTGAAGGAGGGCGACCGGCTGCTCGACGTGGGCTGCGGCTGGGGCTCGATGGCCCTCCACGCGGCCCGCGAGTACGGCGCCCGGGTCGTCGGCATCACCCTCTCCCGCGAGCAGGCCGCCTTCGCCCGCAAGCGGATCGCCGAGGAGGGGCTCACCGACCGCATCGAGATCCGCGTCCAGGACTACCGGGACGTGACGGACGGCCCCTTCGACGCGATCTCCTCCATCGGCATGGCGGAGCACGTGGGAGCCGTGCGGTACCGGGAGTACACCGACCTCCTGTACGGCCTCCTGAAGCCCGGCGGGCGGCTCCTGAACCACCAGATCTCGCGCCGCCCCGAGCCCGACGAGGAGGCGTACCACGTGGACCCGTTCATCGACGCGTACGTCTTCCCCGACGGCGAACTCGCGCCCATGGGCCGCACCCTGACGACCCTGGAGGACGCGGGCTTCGAGGTCCGGGACGTGGAGGCGATCCGGGAGCACTACGCGCTGACGCTGCGCCGGTGGGTGGCGAACCTGGAGGCGGACTGGGACCGCGCGGTCCGGCTCGTCTCCCCGGAGCGGGCCCGGATCTGGCGGCTGTACATGGCGGCCTCGGCGGTCTCCTTCGAACGCAACAGGATCGGCGTCAACCAGTTCCTGGCGGTGCGGACGCCGGTGTCGGGGACGAGCGGGCTGCCGCTGCGGACGCGGGAGTGGACGGAGTAGGGAAAAGGGAGGAGGGCCGGCCCCCGTGCGGGGACCGGCCCTCCTCCTCGTGCGGGCGGGGCTACTCGGCCTTGATGGCGGTGAGCATGTTCAGCCGTGCGGCGCTGCGGGCCGGCCAGAGCGAGGCCAGGACGCCGACCAGGGCGGCGAGGACCAGGAAGATCCCGACCCGGTCCCACGGCACGACCAGGCCGTAGCCCGGGAGGCTCGCCTCGAAGGTCTTGCCGATGGCCCAGGCGAGGAAGGTGCCGAGGCCGATGCCGACGACCGCGCCGAAGACCGAGATGACGACGGCCTCCAGGCGGACCATGCGCTTCACCCGGCGGCGGTCGAGACCGATCGCCCGGATCATGCCGATCTCCTGCTGCCGCTCGAAGACGGACATCGCGAGGGTGTTGACGACGCCGAGGACGGCGATGATCAGGGCCATCGCGAGCAGGCCGTACATGATGTTCAGGAGCAGGTTGATCTGCCCGCCGAACTCGTCACGGATGTCCTTCTGGTCCATGACGGTGATCGCCGGGTTGTCGCCCATGGCCTTGATCAGCGCCTGCTCGTGGGCGTCGCCGGGACCGCCCTCGGTGGAGACGAAGATCTGCGGGATGTACTTCTCCGGGTCGTGCGCGTCGAGGATCTTCGTGTCGACGAGGACGGGGGAGAGGAACTCGCTGTCCTTGTAGACCGCGCCGACGGTCAGCGTGCCCTTCTTCTTGTCGAGGTACTCGACGGGCACGGAGTCGCCGACCTTCAGGCCGCGCTTCTCGGCGGTCTTGTCGGCGACGGCGATCCGGCCCTGGCCGAGGGTGGCCAGCGAGCCGTTCACGACCTCGACCTTGAGGACCTTCTCGATGGCGCCGGGGGTGACGCCGGACGCGGAGACGTACGTGCCCTTGATGTCGAGGGCGCCGGCCTGCTGCGGGGAGACCGCGGTGACGCCCGGGGCCTTCTCCAGGGCCTTGAGGGCCTCGTCCGACAGGCCGCCGCCGCTGGCCATGGTGACCATGTAGTCGGCCTTGATCTGGTCGACGGTCATCTTGTCGAGGGCCTGGCCGGCGCTGACGCCGATCACGGTGAGGCCGGTGACCAGGGTGAGGCCGATGGCGAGCGCGGAGGCGGTGGCGCCGGTGCGGCGCGGGTTGCGGACCGCGTTGAGGCCGGCGAGCTTGCCGGAGATCCCGAAGACCTTCACGAAGAAGGGGCGGATCAGGGCGATCACGGGCCGGGACAGGAAGGGGATGAGGATGATGATGCCGATGAGGGTGGCGAAGGCGCCGCCCGCGATGGTCATCCGGCCCTCGTCGCCGCCCGCGTTCGCGCCGAGCACGATGAGGACCGCGCCGATGGCGGTGATCGCGGCGCCGATCGCGTTCCGCACGACGAGCGACTTGGCGTTCGGGGTGGCGTGGACGCTGTTCATCGCGGCGACCGGCGGGATCTTCGCGGCCCGGCGGCCGGGCAGCCAGGCGGCCAGCATGGTGATGACGACGCCGACGCCGAAGGCGGCGAGGACCGGGGTGGTGCCGAGGACCAGGTCGCCGTCCGGGACCTTCATGTCGAAGGCGGCCATGCCGGAGCGCAGGCCCACGGCGAGCCCGATGCCGAGCAGGTAGCCGACGGCGGAGGCCACGACGCCGACGATGCCGGCCTCGGCCAGGACGGAGCGGGTGATCTGCCTGCGCGAGGCGCCGACCGCGCGCATCAGGGCCAGTTCCTTGGTGCGCTGGGCGACCAGCATGGTGAAGGTGTTGGAGATCAGGAAGACGCCGACGAAGAGGGCGATGCCGGCGAAGCCGAGGAGCGTCTGGTTGAGGGCGCCGAGGCCGGACTCGATCTGCCGGGCCTGCTCGTCGGCGAGGTCCTGGCCGGTCTGGGCGGTGGCGGCCTTCGGGACGACCTTCAGGACCTCGTCGCGGAGCTTCTCGTCGTCGGCGCCGGGGGCGGCCGAGACGTTCAGGTCGGAGTAGTAGCCGGGCTTCAGGTACAGCTGCTGGGCGACCGGGGCGTCGAAGACGACGAGGCTGCCGCCGGCGTTGACGGCGCCGTCCTCGGTGGTGAAGACGCCGGAGAGGGCGTACTCCTTCACCGGGCCGTTGGTGGCGACGCGGACGGTGTCGCCGACCTTGTAGCCGCCCTTGTCGGCGGTGGCCTTGTCGAGGGCGATCTGGCCGGCCGCGGTGGGGCCGTCGCCGGAGGTGAAGGAGAGGGCCGGGTCCTTGCCGTCGGGGCCGGGGGCGAAGTTGACGCCCTTGTTGGACCAGCCGGAGCCGATCAGCTTGCCCTTGGCGTCCGGCACGCCGGCGAAGCCGTCGACGCGGGGCTGGACGCCGGTGACGCCGTCGAGCTTCGCGACCTTGTCGACGGTGGCCTGGGAGAGGCCCGGGTTCTTGGCGGCCTCCTCGGGGTCCGGCCGGAGGCTGACGGCGACGGCCACGTCGTCGTAGCTCTTCGCGGACTGGCCGCGGAAGGCCTGGGAGAGGGTGTCGGTGAAGACGAGGGTGCCGGACACGAAGGCCACGCCGAGCATCACGGCGAGCACGGTCATCAGCAGCCGCGCCTTGTGCGCGAGGACGTTGCGCAGGGCGGTACGGAACATGGGTGGGGTCCTGGGGGTCCGGGTGGCGGGGGATCGGGTACGAGGGGCGCGCGGGGCGCGTCAGCTCGTACGGCCCTTGGTGTCGAAGGCCTTCATCCGGTCGAGCACGCCGTCCGCCGTGGGGCGGAGCATCTCGTCGACGATCCGGCCGTCGGCCAGGAAGATCACGCGGTCCGCGTAGGAGGCGGCGACCGGGTCGTGGGTGACCATGACGACGGTCTGGCCGAGCTCGCGGACGGAGTTCCGGAGGAAGCCGAGGACCTCGGCGCCGGAGCGGGAGTCCAGGTTTCCGGTGGGCTCGTCGCCGAAGATGATCTCCGGCCGGGAGGCGAGGGCGCGGGCGACGGCGACGCGCTGCTGCTGGCCGCCGGAGAGCTCGGTGGGGCGGTGCTTGAGGCGGCCGGAGAGGCCGAGCATGTCGATGACCTTCTGGACCCACGCCTGGTCGGCCCTGCGGCCGGTGATGTCCATGGGGAGCGTGATGTTCTCCATGGCGGTGAGGGTCGGCAGCAGGTTGAACGCCTGGAAGATGAAGCCGATCTTGTCCCGCCGGAGCTGGGTGAGCTGCTTGTCCTTGAGGGCGGACAGCTCGGTGTCGCCGATCCGGACGGAGCCGGAGGAGAAGGAGTCGAGGCCGGCGACGCAGTGCATGAGCGTCGACTTGCCGGAGCCGGAGGGGCCCATGATCGCGGTGAACTCGCCCTGGCGGAAGTCCACGCTGACCCGGTCGAGCGCGACCACCTGGGTCTCGCCCTGGCCGTAGACCTTCGTGAGCTCCGTGGCGCGGGCGGCCACCGCGGTGGCGCGGGGCACGGTGGGGGTGGTGGTCACGAGGGGACTCCTGTCACGACGGTCGGATCGGATGAGCGGGAACCCGGTGTCCCGGGAACCACTCCATCGTTTCGAACGTTCGTGTCCGGGGCGTCCGTCCACGTGCCCGTTCCGGGGGCCCTCTCGGGTCGGACCGCGGAGCCCCGGCCTCCTCCTCTGGTATGACGGCGACCCCGAGGACGGACGTGACACACCTGCGGCGAGATCTGGTCAATCCGGGGGGTGAAGCTTTGCGCCCGCGATCCCGGTCACAGTTCGCGAAAACCGCCCCGACCTGCACTGACGCACCCTCAGACGTCAATAAAATAAGACAACATCAGGCACTCGTTCCGCTGAACGAGCGAAGGGCCCCCGATAGGCTCGTGTGCCGACGCGGAGGTTCGCGGCAACGCCCGGATGGTGGAATTGCAGACACGGCGAGCTTAAACCTCGCTGGCCTTCGGGCCGTACCGGTTCAAGTCCGGTTCCGGGCACCACCCGGGCCCCAGGAGACGCCTGCGGCCCGGCGAACGGCCCCTTCCCCCCCCCATCCTCCCCTCCTCCGCGCCAGGGGTCCCCCTCCCCGCGCCAGGGGCCCCCTCCCTCCGGGCCAGGGGCCCCCTTCCCCGCCGGGGACCGGCGGGTGGCATGGCCGCCGCCGGCCGGGGAAGATCGAAAACTGTCGCAAAAGATCCTCCCCGAGCACTAGAGAGTTTCTTTTGCCTACGCATTACCCTTGACGCAAGGCCGCGCAGTGCGGCCCTCCATGGAGGAGTGAGATGAGGAGCAGCAACCCGGTCTTCTCGCGACGGGGGTTCAGCCGCGACAACGGCTCCGCGGGCTTCAACGCGCAGCAGCCGCAGGCCGGGGGCCCCGCCGTCGGAACGAACCCCTACGCGACCGGTAACCCGTACGCCGAGGGCGCGACGGCCAACCCGTACGCCACCAACCCCTACGCGCCGCAGGACGTCCAGACGGGCTTCCCGCAGCAGGCGCGCGGCAACGTGATGACGATCGACGACGTCGTGAGCCGTACGGCCATGACGCTCGGCACGGTCGTGCTCACCGCCGTCCTGTCCTGGCTGCTGCTGCCGGTCGACCCGGCGAACCTCGGCAAGTCGTACGGCATCGCCATCGGCGCCGCCCTCGTCGCCCTGGTCCTGTCGCTGGTGCAGTCCTTCAAGCGCAAGCCGTCGCCGGCGCTGATCCTGGGCTACGCGGCCTTCGAGGGCGTCTTCCTCGGAGTGATCTCGGCCGCCGTCTCGACGTACATCGCCGACGGCGTGGTCATCCAGGCGGTCCTGGGCACGATGGCGGTCTTCGCCGGTGTGCTCACCGCCTACAAGATGGGCTGGATCCGGGTCAACCGCCGCTTCACCGGCTTCGTGATGGCCGCGGCCATGGGCTTCATGCTGCTCATGGTGGTCAACCTGCTGTTCGCCGTCTTCGGCGGCGGTGACGGCCTCGGCTTCCGCAGCGGCGGCCTCGGCATCCTGTTCGGCGTCATCGGCATCATCCTGGGCGCCTGCTTCCTGGCCCTCGACTTCAAGCAGGTCGAGGACGGCATCACCTACGGTGCTCCGCGCGAGGAGGCGTGGCTGGCCGCCTTCGGTCTGACCATGACCCTGGTGTGGATCTACCTGGAGATGCTGCGTCTGCTGTCGATCCTCCAGGGCGACGACTGACGCACCCCGTGAACTCGGGGGAGGGGCCCGTCCGGCACAGCCGGGCGGGCCCCTTCTCGTTCCCCGGAGCCGTGCGCGGGGCCCGGCGCGGTCCGGAGGGCGCGGCCTATCGCGCGGCGGCGGCGTCCAGGAGGACCCGGGCGGCCGCGCGGGCCTGGGCGGCGGGCTCGGGGGAGCCGGTGATGCCGGCGACCGCCATGGCGCCGTTGGCGAGCAGCGCGAGCTGGTCGGCGAGCTCCCGGGGGGCGCCCAGGGCGTCGGTCTGCTCGGCGAGGTAGGCCCGGACGGCCTCCTTGTGCTCGCGGGCGATCGCGGCGACGGACGGGGTGACCCCGCCGAGCTCCCCGAAGGCGTTGATGAAGGCGCAGCCGCGGAAGCCGGGCTCGGCGAACCAGGCGCCGAGCCAGTCGTAGACCGCCAGGACGCGCTCGTACGGCCCCCGGGCGGCCTCGGCGCCGTGGGCGGCGATCGCGCCCCTGACGGCCTCGTCCCGGCGCCTCAGGACGGCTTCCACGAGCAGCTCCTTGGACGGGAAGACCTGGTACAGCCGCTTCAGCGAGACGCCGGAGGCGGCGCGGATGGCGTCCATCCCGACGGCCTGCACCCCGCGTTCGTCGAAGAGCCGCTCCGCGGTGTCGAGCACCTTCAGGCCGGCGGTTTCCGCATCCATCGCCACTCACCCCTTGCGTGGAGAACCAACGTTCTCCTACTCTACAGGGCATCGGGAGAACGATCGTTCTCCCGACCGGAGACCGGAAACGGGGAGTCAGCCATGTCCAGCTTCGCCCTGCGCGCCCGCACCGCCACCGTCGACGGACTCGACGTCTTCTACCGGGAGGCCGGCGACCCGGCCAACCCCACCCTCGTCCTGCTGCACGGCTTCCCGTCCAGCTCGCACATGTACCGGGGCCTCATCGCCGAGCTCGCCGACAGCTACCACCTCGTCGCCCCCGACCACATCGGCTTCGGCGCCTCCGCCGCCCCCGCCGTCGAGGACTTCGCGTACGGCTTCGAGAAGCTCACCGAGATCACCCTCGGCCTCCTCGACCGGCTCGGCGTCGAGCGCTTCGCCCTCTACATCCAGGACTACGGCGCCCCCATCGGCCTGCGGATCGCCTCCCGGCACCCCGAGCGCGTCACCGCGCTCGTCACCCAGAGCGGCAACGCCTACCTGGAGGGCTTCACGCCCTTCTGGGACGTCCTCTTCGCCCACGCCCGGGACCGGGCCGCCCACGAGCCGGCGGTGCGCGAGCTGCTCACCGCAGAGGCCACCCGCTGGCAGTACACCCACGGCGTCCCCGCCGACCGGCTCGACCGGATCTCCCCCGAGACCTGGACCCTCGACCAGGCGGGACTCGACCGGCCCGGCAACAAGGAGATCCAGCTCCAGCTCTTCTGGGACTACCAGTTCAACCTCGACGGCTACCCGGCCTTCCAGGAGTACTTCCGCACCCACCGGCCGCCGCTGCTCGCCGTCTGGGGACGCAACGACGAGATCTTCGGCCCGGCCGGCGCCGAGGCATTCGCCCGGGACCTGCCCGACGCGGAGATCCACCTGCTCGACGCCGGACACTTCGCCCTGGAGACCCACGGCGAGGAGATCGCGGCACTCGTCCGCGACTTCCTCGGACGCCACGCGAAGTGACGGGCCGGGACGGCCGGACCGGGGCGGGGGACGGGGGTCTCCGCCCCGGTAGGGTCGGCCGGGTGCTGGATACGACTGAACTGACCGCCGCCGTGGAACGCCTCGCCGACCGGCTGCGGGCCGCCCCGCAGAGCCGGCTCCAGCGGGGCGCGGCGGCGGAGGGCCTGGCGCTGGCCCGGGAGCTGGCCCTCCGGGCGCAGCGGATCGAGGAGCCGGGCCGGGAGCCGCGGCTCGTCCCCGACGCGGGCGTCTTCACCGTCGCCGACCAGGTCGCCGTGACCGGCACCGACCTGGCCGAGGCACTGCGAACGGCCCCGTCCCCCTCCCGCGAGCGGGAGCTGGACGAGGCCGTGCGGCTGGTGCGGGAGGCGCTGGAGCGGTCGGGCCTGTAGCGGCCGGGCCCGTGGCGCGTCAGAGGGACGCGATGACGCGGTCCGCGAGGATGTAGACGTTCTCCTCGTCGGAGTCGCCGTAGGAGAAGGTCAGGGCGAAGGCACCGGAGACGCCGGAGCCGCCGAGGAGCACCGGGGCGTGACCGGCGCGCAGGGCGTCCGCCAGCCGCTCCGCGGTCTCGCGGTGGCCGGGGGTCATGCAGAGCGTGGTGCCGTCGGCGAAGACGTACACGTCCAGGGTGCCGAGCGGGCCGGGGCGGACGTCCGTCAGGGCCGTCGCCGTGTCCGCCAGCTCCTCCAGGCGCGCCACCGTGCGCTCGTGGTCGGTGACCACCGGCGTCTGCACCGGCACGAAGTCCGGGTGCGAGGGGTGGCGGCGGCGGGCGGCGGCCAGCTCGGCGGAGTCCTCCGGGTACTCGGGGAAGTCGTCCAGCGGGTCGAGCACGCCGTCCAGGGCGGCCGCCTCGGCCTCCATGGCCTCCAGCGCCATCGCCTCCAGGCCCACGAAGTCCGTCTGGCGCGGGACGAAGAGACCACCGGCCTCCTCGCCGCCCGCACCGCCCAGGAGGGCGGAGGGCGCGTCGGCCGCGTCCCGGGCCTCCTGCGCGGCCCAGAAGGCCCGCGCCTCGGCGAGCTCGCGCTCGCGCTCCTCGGCCAGTGCCTCGGCGACCGCGGCCCGTATCTCGGCGGGGGGCGTGGCACGGGCCGCGGGGACCGTCGCGCCGTGACCGCCGGCGAGCTCGGTGCGCAGGGCGGTGACCTCCTTGCGGAGACCCCGCACGTGGTGCAGGGCAGCGGCGCCCACGGCCGTGGCAGCGGCGGTGGTCAGCAGCAGGGCAAGAGACATGGCGCTCACTGACGTACTCCCGATTCGAGTCGATCCCCCGACTTCCTACATCAGCTTGTCGTGGGGCGGGGCGGCCTGTCAGTGCATTACGTCACGAATTGGACAGGTATTTCGGTCGGGCGTTTAGTCCCGGAACCGCTCTGACCTGGGAAAACGAACTCCCCCGGGATGTATGTCACATCCTGGGGGAGATTCGGTCACGGCTTGGACGCGGGGTGGTTGACGCGTTCGGCGCGTGGAGAGCGGGGCGCGGAAGCGGGCCTTGGAACCGACCCCCACCCTCCGCTGCGGCTCAGCTCAGCCGCTCGTTTTTTCGGTCGCGCTGGGCTTCGCCTCCGCTGCGGGCAGGTGCCGCCCTCGTTCCTCGGGCGACCCCCACCCTCCGCTGCGGCTCAGCTCAGCCGCTCGTTTCTTCGGTCGCGCTGCGCTTCGCCTCCGCTGCGGGCAGGTGCCGCCCTCGTTCCTCGGGCGACCCCCACCCTCCGCTGCGGCTCAGCTCAGCCGCTCGATGACCATCGCCATGCCCTGGCCGCCGCCGACGCACATGGTCTCCAGGCCGAACTGCTTGTCGTGGAACTGGAGGCTGTTGATCAGGGTGCCGGTGATGCGGGCGCCCGTCATGCCGAAGGGGTGGCCGACGGCGATGGCGCCGCCGTTGACGTTCACCTTGTCCAGGTCCAGGCCCAGGTCCTGGTAGGAGGGGATGACCTGCGCGGCGAAGGCCTCGTTGATCTCGGCGAGGTCGATGTCGCCGATCGACAGGCCCGCGCGCTTCAGGGCCTGCTTCGACGCCTCGACCGGGCCGAGGCCCATGATCTCGGGGGAGAGGCCGGAGACGCCGGTGGAGACGATCCGGGCCAGCGGCGTCAGGCCCAGCTCGCGCGCCTTGGTGTCGGACATGATGACGAGCGCGGCGGCGCCGTCGTTCAGCGGGCAGCAGTTGCCGGCGGTGACCAGGCCGTCGGGGCGGAAGACCGGCTTGAGGCCGGAGACGCCCTCCAGGGTGACGCCGGCGCGCGGGCCGTCGTCGGTGGAGACGACGGTGCCGTCCGGGGTCGTCACCGGGGTGATCTCGCGCTCCCAGAAGCCGTTCTTGATGGCCTGCTCGGCGAGGTTCTGCGAGCGGACGCCGAACTCGTCCATCTCCTGGCGGGTGACGCCCTTCCAGCGGGCCAGGTTCTCCGCGGTCTGGCCCATGGCGATGTACGCGTCGGGGACGAGGCCGTCCTCGCGCGGGTCGTGCCAGGAGGAGCCCTCGGAGACGGCGACCTCGGCGGTGCGGGCCTCGGCCTCGGCGAAGAACGGGTTGTGGGTGTCGGGCCACGAGTCCGAGTTGCCCTTGGCGAAGCTGGACACCATCTCGACGCCCGCCGAGATGAAGACGTCGCCCTCGCCCGCCTTGATCGCGTGCAGCGCCATGCGGGAGGTCTGGAGCGAGGAGGAGCAGTAGCGGGTGATCGTGCAGCCCGGCAGGTGGTCCATGCCCATCTGCACGGCGACGATGCGGCCCAGGTTGTTGCCCTGCTCGCCGCCCGGGAGGCCGCAGCCCAGCATCAGGTCGTCGATGTCGCGCGGGTCCAGCTCGGGGACCTTGGCGAGCGCGGCCTGGATGATCGTGGCCGTGAGGTCGTCGGGGCGCAGGTCCTTCAGGGAGCCCTTGAAGGCCCGGCCGATGGGAGAACGGGCGGTCGAGACGATCACGGCTTCGGGCATCACGGCTCCAGGGGGCTGGTGGCGGTCGGACTCAAAGGGAAGTTACCCGTACGTACCGCACGGGGTCACCGGAATCGGCGTGTGACGAGGGCCTCTTTTCTAAGCGCTTGCTCAGCTCTGCGAGGAGTCCTGCGGCAGCGGCTCCGCACGCCCCTCCCGCCCCTCCCGGCGGCCTCCGTCCTCCGCCGCGTCCCCGGCCGCTTCCCCGGGCGTGCTCCCGGGCGGGGCCCCCGCCCCGGCCCCCGCCGCCTCCCCGGCCTCCGGCTCCGCCAGCCGCCGCCGGCGCCGGTGCTTCAGGAGCGCCCACGGGGCCCGCGCCCCGGTCACCTCCGTACCCGCCTGCCGGGCCGCCGCGGCCGCCGCCTTCGCCACCGGCAGCACGCTCTCGCGGCGCTCCGGCTCCGGGCGGTCCGGCTCCGGCCACACGCCCAGCGAGGCGCACAGCGTCGGCAGCACGGCCATCGCCGCCGTCGCGTACCCCTCCGCCGACGGGTGGAAGAGGTCCACCCCGAACATCTCCCGCGGGTTCGCCTCGAACTCCGGTCCCAGCAGGTCGCCCAGCGACACCGTCCGCCCGCCCTGCTCCACCACCACGATCGTCTGCGCCGCCGCGAGCTGCCGGGACGCCCGCCGGGCCAGCCAGCGCAGCGGCTGGTAGACCGGCTCGATGGTGCCCAGGTCCGGGCAGGTGCCGACGACCACCTCCGCGCCGGCCGTCCGCAGCCGCCGCACCGCCGCCGCCAAGAGCCGTACCGACTCCGTCGCGGGCATGCGGTGCGTCACGTCGTTCGCCCCGATCATGATCACGCAGACGTCCGGGGGGCCCAGCGGCTGCGCGAGCAGCAGCGACACCTGCCGCTCCAGGTCGTCCGAGCGGGCCCCCGACAGCGCCACGTTCCGCAGCGCCACCGGGCGCTCGGCGACCGCCGCGAGCCCCGAGGCGAGCAGCGCGCCCGGCGTCTGACCCGCCCGGCGCACGCCCTGCCCGGCGGCCGTGGAATCACCCAGAAGGGCCAGCCGCAGCGGGTCCTCCGTGCCGAACGGCCTCCCGTACAGCCCGTCCGCCGCCGGCGGCAGCGGGGCCGTGCCCGTGCCCACCGTCCGCTTCGCGAGCTGCGCCTCCGCCAGCACGACCCCCATCGCGGCCACACCGATCAGGCCGATGCTCCCGCCGCCGTACGCCGCTCCCGCCGCGATCCGGCGCGCCACCCTCGCCCTGGACATCGGGGGCACCACCTCCTTCGAGCCGCACGGGCCCCACAGGTCCTTCGAGCCGTTCAGGGTCTAACTGCCCCGAAAGGCGTCCCGACTACGCATACGCTGGCCACACCATTACGGAGACCCCGGAGAACACGGTGCAATTCCACGACTCGATGATCAGCCTCGTCGGCAACACCCCGCTGGTGAAGCTCAACAACGTGACGGCAGGCATCCAGGCCACCGTCCTCGCCAAGGTCGAGTACTTCAACCCCGGCGGGTCGGTCAAGGACCGCATCGCGCTGCGGATGATCGAGGCGGCCGAGCAGAGCGGCGCGCTGAAGCCCGGCGGCACCATCGTCGAGCCCACGTCGGGCAACACCGGCGTCGGCCTGGCGATCGTGGCCCAGCAGAAGGGCTACAAGTGCATCTTCGTCTGCCCGGACAAGGTGTCGCTCGACAAGATCAACGTGCTGCGGGCCTACGGCGCCGAGGTCGTCGTCTGCCCCACGGCCGTCGACCCCGAGCACCCGGACTCGTACTACAACGTCTCCGACCGCCTGGTCCGCGAGACGCCCGGCGCCTGGAAGCCCGACCAGTACTCCAACCCGAACAACCCGCGCTCGCACTACGAGACCACCGGTCCCGAGCTGTGGGAGCAGACCGAGGGCAGGATCACCCACTTCGTGGCGGGCGTCGGCACCGGCGGCACCATCTCCGGCACCGGCAACTACCTGAAGGAGGCCAGCGGCGGCAAGGTCAAGGTCATCGGCGCCGACCCCGAGGGCTCCGTCTACTCCGGCGGCTCCGGCCGTCCGTACCTGGTCGAGGGCGTCGGCGAGGACTTCTGGCCCACCGCCTACGACCGGAACGTCACGGACCGGATCGTCGCCGTGTCCGACAAGGACTCCTTCCAGATGACCCGCCGCCTCGCCAAGGAGGAGGGCCTCCTCGTCGGCGGCTCCTGCGGCATGGCCGTGGTCGCCGCCCTGGAGGTCGCCAGGGAGCTCGGCCCGGACGACGTCGTCGTCGTCCTGCTGCCGGACTCCGGCCGCGGCTACATGTCGAAGATCTTCAACGACGAGTGGATGGCCGACTACGGCTTCCTGGAGGACACCTCCACCGCCACCGTCGCCGACGTGCTGCGGCACAAGGAGGGCGTCATGCCCTCGCTGGTCCACATGCACCCGGACGAGACCGTCGGCCAGGCCATCGAGGTGCTGCGCGAGTACGGCGTCTCCCAGATGCCCATCGTGAAGCCCGGCGCCGGCCACCCCGACGTGATGGCCGCCGAGGTCATCGGCTCGGTCGTCGAGCGGGAGCTCCTGGACCACCTCTTCACGCAGAAGGCGAAGCTGGAGGACCCGCTGGAGGGGCACATGTCCGCCCCGCTGCCGCAGGTCGGCTCGGGCGAGCCGGTCGCGGACCTGATGGCGGTCCTCGGCGACGCCGACGCCGCGATCGTCCTCGTCGAGGGCAAGCCGACCGGCGTCGTCAGCCGCCAGGACCTGCTGGCCTTCCTGGCCAACGGCGGGAAGTAGCACCCCGGAGGGGCGGCGGGTGCCCGTCAGGGTGTCCGTCCGGGCGTTCGTCCGGTCGTCCGCCCGGCCGTCCGCTCGGGCGTTCGCGCAAACGGTACGAGCGCGTCACGTCCGCGCAGCACCCGCTTAACACGGCTCCGGCAGAGTCTTCCTCGTCGGCGTCACAGAACTTCCGGAGCGGCTCCCGGACCTCTGAAGACGCCGCGGACGCGGAGACCGGCCCTGAACCCGGGCCCGTGTCCCCCGCGGGGACCGCCGTCGTCCCGCCCCCCAGCGATGGGGGTGCGGCGGTCCCCGCGCCACTTCTTCCCCGCGGTCTCCCCTTCCTCCCCGCCGCGCCCTCTCCTCCTCCCACCCCTCTGCATATCCTTATGCAGGCAGGGTCAGGGATGAATGGATTGACGGACTGAAGGGGGACGGCATGAGCGACGGCCCGGCCGGGCGGCTCCAGGCGCTCTTCGAGGGGCACCGGCTCACGCCCACGCAGCGGCGGATCGCCCACTGCATGGTCCGGCGGGCCGCCGACGCGCCCTTCCTCTCCAGCGTCGAGCTCGCCGAGCTGGCCGGCGTCAGCCAGCCCTCCGTGACCCGCTTCGCCGTCGCCCTCGGCTTCGACGGCTACCCGGCGCTCCGCCGCCACCTGCGGGAGGTCGCGCCGCCCGAGCCCGCGCCCGGGGAGGACACCGGGCACAACGCGTACCAGCAGGCCGTCCTCGCCGAGATCGAGAACCTGCGGCACCTCGCCGGACTGCTCGCCGACCCCGCGCCGGTGGAACGGGCCGGCCGGGTCCTCGCGGGCTCCCGGCCGCTGCTCGTCCTCGGCCTGCGGGCCGCGTCCTCACAGGCCCGCGGCTTCGCCTACTTCGCCGCCAAGGTGCACCCGGACGTCCGGCTGCTCGACGAGGGCGGCTCGATGCTCACCGACCGGATCGACGCCGCCGTACGGGCCGGGGCCACCGCGCTGCTCTGCTTCGCGCTCCCCCGGCACCCGCGCGAGGTCGTCGAGGCGCTGGAGTACGCGCGGGCGGCCGGGCTCACGGTCGTGACCGTGGCCGAGTCCGCCTTCGCGCCCGTCGCCGCCCACTCCGACCTGCTCATCCCGGCCGCCGTCGGCACCGGCCTCGCCTTCGACACCGCCTGCGCGCCGATGCTCCTCGGCCGGGTCCTCCTCGAAGCCATGGCGGACGGACTGCCGGACGCGCAGGCGCGCCTGGAGCAGTTCGACGCGAAGGCGGCCGAGCGGGGGCTCTTCGTCGAGTAGGGCGGGCCGCCGGGCGGGGTCAGACCTCCAGGTCGGCCTCGATCTTCTTCAGCTGGTGGCGGGCCATCGCCAGGTTGGCCCGGTCCTTCGACAGCGCCAGGTAGAGGAAGAGCCCCTGCGAGGTGCGGCTCTTGAGCAGCCGGATCAGGTGGTACTGGCTGCCGAGGGTGATCAGGATGTCCTCGATCTCCTCGTTGATGTTCAGCATCTCCATCGCCCGGACCTTGGCGCGGACGACGTCGGTGTTGCCCGCCGCGGCCACGTTCAGGTCGAGCTCCTTGCCGCCGCCGATGGTGCCGAGCGCCATGCCGCTCGTGTAGTCGACGAGGGCGGCACCGATCGCGCCGTCGATCGAGGCGGCGTCCTTGAGGGCGGTTTCGACGTTACTCATGGTGCAACTTCCTTCTTTTCTCTACGGGTTCGGGTTCGGGTTCGGGGTCGGGCCGGTGGTCCTGGGGGTGGCGGATCGGTTCAGGTCCCGGCGCTCCAGCGCGCGGTCGACCAGTTCCCCTATCCGGGTGCTGGAGCGGCGGGCCTCCAGGTGGAGCCGGCCCACGTTGATGCGGGGCTCGGCGAGCAGGGTGAGGACGGCGGAGCCGCCTGCCGCGTAGGTGGCGACGTAACCGTCCTCGCCGCGGACGAGCAGCTCGCGGAAGCCGCCCTGGCCGGTGGACTCGGTGAGCCGCCGGCCCACGCCGAGCGCGGCGGCGGTCAGCGCGGCCACGCTCTCCGCGGCACCGTCCACGGTGTCGTGGGCGAGCACGAGGCCGTCGGCGCTGGCGGCCAGCGCTCCCGTGAGCTGGGGCAGCCGGGCGCGCAGCCGTCTGAGCTCGCCGAGCACCTCGGCTTCGGCAGTCATCAACTGTCTCCTCTCGGCGCGCAGGCGCAGAGCACGCCTCATCACAGGTGTGCCTCCAGGGCGTCACGGAGCCGGCGCAGCAGGGCGATGTCGGGGTCGGCCACCGGGGGGACCGGGGGGAAGGCCGGGGGAGGGGGCGTGGGGGTGGCGTCGGGGGCCGCGTCGAGCGGGGTCTCGATCAGTCCGGCGGCGGCGAGCCTGCGGACGTCGAGGAGGGTGTGGAAGGCGGGGCGGCCCAGGAGGCGGGCCAGGTCGGCGGGGGTGCGGACCCCGTCGGCGGCGGCGAGCAGGGCGCGGCGGCGGGCGCCGAGGCCCTGGCCGGGGGCGGCGGGGCGGGGCACGACGGGGGCGGTGTCGACGGAGGCGTACGGCCAGACGGCGTCGAGGAGTTCGCGGCGGCGGAGGGTCTCGCGCTCGACGGCCTCGGCGGAGACGGGGCGGACGGTGCCGAACCAGTGCCCGACGCCGTACCGGAAGCGGGTGGGGCCGCTGGCGGGGGAGAGCGCGAAGAAGGCGGCGTCGAAGACGGCCCCCAGGTGGCATATCTCCAGCTCGCCGTCGCCCAGCCGGCCGCTGTCCACGAGAAAGCGGCCCACGGCGCGGTGGGCGCCGGCCCGGTCGACGGCCTCGTCCCAGCCCTCGCGGGGGATCCGCCCGGCGGTGGTGAGCAGGACGTCCATGCCCGGGGCGGCGGGGCTCTCGGCGTGCACGACCCGGCCGTCCACCAGGTAGAGGGTGCCGTGGTCGCGCAGCAGGGCGCCGGTGGCCTTCTCCGCGGCGAGCCGCACGAGCATGGGGGAGACGCTCATCCCAGGACCAGTCGTTCGGCGATGTCGGCGAGGCGGAGGCGGGCGAGGGCCAGGTTGCCGGTGTCGCGGTCGAGCCAGAGGTGGAGGAAGACGCTGCTGTCGAAGGACGTCCGGACGAAGCGGAGCACGTGGTAGCCGGCCCGGGTGGTGACGATCAGGTCCTCGACGGGCGGTTCGTCCCCGTCCGCTCCCGGCCCTTCGGCGGAGACGGTGAAGGAGTCGAACTCGGCTGCCGCACGCGCGAGTTCGGCGGTCTCGGCGGCCGTCGTCTCGTGGTCGCCGACCGGCGACTCGCCCGCCGTGCCGAGCGCGAGGCCGCTGTTCCAGTCCACCAGGGAGGCACCGCGAGCACCCGGCAGGGTCATGGCCTCCATGAGGCACTCGTCGATTCCGGGCACGCGGGTTCCCCTCCCGATACGACGTGCGAACAACGGCAGTGACGGTGACGTTACTGAATGACACGCCCGGGGGAGGGAGTTCTGGCATTTTCCATCGGAACATGCCTTCGCGGGGCCGGAATCGGATAAAGAGCGTTCGACGGGCCGGACGGCGGCCGGCCCTCGGGCGTCCGGCGGCGGGTGTCCGGACGGGGGAGGGAAGTGTCCGACGGCACCGGCCCCTCAGTAGCGGGACTCGACCGCCCGCGCGATGTCGTCGAGGTCCTTCGCGAGCGCCCGGGAGACGGCCCGCGCGCCGAGGCGGGCGAGGAGGCGGGCCAGCGGGCCGGGCGTGCGGCCGTGCGCCGGGCGGGCGGAGAAGGCCATCCGCAGCACGCTGCCGGACGGCCCGTCCGCGCGCAGGGAGAGCTCGGAGACGTACCGCATGCCGTGCGAGGCGGCGGACGTCACGTACCGGTCGGGCGGCTCGCACTCGGTCACGGTCATCTCCTCCGTGGCCTCCCTGCCCAGCATCCGCCGGGTCTCGCGCCAGCGGGTGCCCACGCCGAAGACCCCTTCGGTGAGCACCTCGACCCGCTGCACCCCGGACAGCACCCGGGGCAGGTCCGGCAGGTCGGTGATCGCCTCCCAGACGCGGCCGGGCGAGGCGGCGACCCGGCGCTCGACGACGACGGTGGTGGTGGTCATGGCTCCATCGAAGGGGCTGTCCCGGCCCGCCGCTACCGGACGAGCGCGTCGGCGTGCGCGCCGCCCGCCTCGGCCACGATCTCCGCCGGGGTCTGCGCGGCGCGGACGGTCGCGAAGGAGACCGCCCCGTCGTCCGCGAGGGCGAAGCCGTGCACGGCGGGCCGGGGCAGGCTGTTGTAGGCGTAGTGGTGGGCGAAGGCGTACGCCCCGGTGTCGGGCACGGCGACCACGTCGCCCGGGTGCAGCAGCGGCAGCGCGCGGCCGGCGGCGAGCAGGTCGCCGGCGAAGCAGGCGGGGCCCGCCACGTCCTGGACGGTCACCCGGCCGGAGCGGGGACGCCCCTCGGAGTCGTACGCGAGGATCCGCAGCGGCCACGCCTCGGGGGCGTAGACGGTCCGGGTGGCGAGCTGCACGCCGGCGTGGGTGACGGCGATCGGGCGCCCGCCGGAGGTCTTGGTGTACTCGACGCGGGCCAGGACCGTGCCGTGCTTGGCGAGCAGCGAGCGCCCGAACTCGGTGACCAGGCGGTAGCGGCCGTCGAAGAGGCCGGGGACGGTGGCGGCGAGCAGCCGGGCGTGGTCGGCGTAGGTGGGGGTCTCCTCCTCGGAGGCGAAGTTCACCGGCAGGCCACCGCCGATGTCGAGGGTGTCGACCTGCGGGCGGCCCGCCTTCGCGTTGATCTCCTCGGCCAGCTCGTACACGGCCCGGACGCCTTCGGCCATCAGGGTGAGCGGGACGCCCTGGGAGCCGGTGTGGGTGTGCAGCCGGGTGAGCCAGGGGCGGTCCAGGTACGCCCGGACGACCGCCTCCCGGGCGCCCTCGTCGCGCAGCGCCACCCCGAACTTGGAGGTGGCGGTCGCGGTGGACAGGGCGCCGATGGACCCGGCGCCGACCTGCGGGTTGACCCGGAGCCCGAGCGGCGAGGCGGTGGGGGCGGAAGCCACCAGGGCGTCGATCCGGGCGAGCTCCTGGAGGTTGTCGGCGTTGACGGC
Organism: Streptomyces filamentosus; assembly: GCF_014654895.1. Classification (GTDB taxonomy): domain Bacteria; phylum Actinomycetota; class Actinomycetes; order Streptomycetales; family Streptomycetaceae; genus Streptomyces; species Streptomyces filamentosus. The sequence goes on from NZ_BNBE01000001.1 coordinate 3,441,089, forward strand.
GATCCCGAGGGCGAGGGCCTCGCGGAGCTCGGCGGGGGTCTTGGCGGGCGAGTCGAGGACGGTGCGGGACGGGGGCAGCCCGGCGGCCCGGGCGAGCGCCAGCTCCCCGGGGCTGGCCACCTCGGCGCCGATGCCGGCGTCGGCGAGCAGCCGGAGCACGGGCACCAGCGGGCACGCCTTCACGGCGAAGGCGTGCAGCACCCCGCCCCGGGTCACGGCGGCGAAAGCGCTGGTCAGGGCGGCGGCGGAGGCGCGGATGCCGGCGACGTCGAGGAGGGCGACGACGGGGCTCTCGGGGGTGAGGAGTCCTTGGGCGACGGCGGCACGGACGGCGAGGTCACGGCGGTAGGAGGCCATGGGTCCCATCCTGACGGGCGGGGCGGGGGGCGGGTAGGCCGCGGGCGTACAGGCCGCGTGCGGGGCGCGCGGCGTGGCGAGGGCCGGCGGCGGGGGGTGCGCGCGGCCGGGGGCGGGGCGCACGGGGACCACGGCCCGCACGCGCCCTGTTGACTACAAGTATTCAGCAGGTCAGGATGTGAATATCTGAACGACATTCGAGGAGGCACCGCCATGTCAGGACCCCGCCCCGTACGGGCCCCGCGCGGTACGGAACTGAGCGCCCTGGGATGGCAGCAGGAGGCCGCCCTCCGGATGCTCCAGAACAACCTGGACCCCGAGGTCGCCGAGCACCCCGACAAGCTCGTCGTCTACGGCGGCACCGGCAAGGCCGCCCGCGACTGGCGCTCCTTCGACGCCATGGTCCGCACCCTGCGCACCCTCAAGCAGGACGAGACCATGCTGGTCCAGTCCGGCCGCCCGGTCGGCGTCATGCAGACCCACGAGTGGGCGCCCCGCGTCCTCATCGCCAACTCCAACCTGGTCGGCGACTGGGCCAACTGGGAGGAGTTCCGGCGCCTGGAGCAGCTCGGCCTCACCATGTACGGCCAGATGACGGCCGGCTCCTGGATCTACATCGGCACCCAGGGCATCCTCCAGGGCACCTACGAGACCTTCGCCGCCGTCGCCGCGAAGAAGTTCGGCGGCACCCTCGCCGGCACCATCACCCTCACCGCCGGCCTCGGCGGCATGGGCGGCGCCCAGCCGCTGGCCGTGACGATGAACGACGGCGTCGCGATCTGCATCGACGTCGACCCGCGCGCCATCGAGCGCCGCATCGAGCACCGCTACCTGGACGTCAAGGCCGACGACCTCGCCCACGCCCTCCGGCTCGCCGTCGAGGCCCGCGACGCCCGCCGCCCGCTCTCCATCGGCCTCCTCGGCAACGCCGCCGAACTGCTCCCCCAGATGCTCGCCGAGGGCGCCCCCATCGACATCGTGACGGACCAGACCTCCGCCCACGACCCGCTGTCGTACCTCCCCGTCGGCGTCGCCTTCGAGGACATGGCCGACGCCGCCGCCAAGGACCCGGCCGGCTTCACCACCCGCGCCCGCGAGTCCATGGCCAGGCACGTCGAGGCCATGGTCGGCTTCATGGACGCCGGCGCCGAGGTCTTCGACTACGGCAACTCCATCCGCGGCGAGGCCCAGCTGGCCGGCTACGACCGCGCGTTCGCCTTCCCCGGCTTCGTCCCGGCGTACATCCGCCCGCTGTTCTGCGAGGGCAAGGGCCCCTTCCGCTGGGCCGCCCTCTCCGGCGAGGCGTCCGACATCCACAAGACGGACAAGGCGATCCTCGACCTCTTCCCGGAGAACGAGTCCCTGCACCGCTGGATCAAGATGGCCGGCGAGCGCGTCCACTTCCAGGGCCTCCCGGCCCGCATCTGCTGGCTCGGCCAGGGCGAGCGCGACAAGGCCGGAGCCATGTTCAACGACATGGTCGCCGACGGCACCCTCGCCGCCCCCCTCGCCATCGGCCGCGACCACCTCGACTGCGGCTCGGTCGCCTCCCCGTACCGCGAGACCGAGGCCATGCTCGACGGCTCCGACGCCATCGCCGACTGGCCGCTCCTCAACGCCATGGTCAACGTCGCCTCCGGCGCCTCCTGGGTCTCCCTCCACCACGGCGGCGGCGTCGGCATGGGCCGCTCCATCCACGCCGGCCAGGTCTCCGTCGCCGACGGCACCGAGCTCGCCGGCGAGAAGATCCGCCGCGTGCTCACCAACGACCCCGGCATGGGCGTCATCCGGCACGTCGACGCCGGCTACGACATCGCCGAGCGCGTCGCCGACGAGAAGGGCGTCCGGATCCCGATGCGCGAGGGTGACCCCTCGTGACCCCGTCCCACGAGGGCACGGCCGGGGAGTCCACCTCCCCGGCCGTGCCGGTCGCCCCCACCGCCCCGTCCTCCCCGTCCTTCCACGCGATGTGGCGCAGCCTCGCCCCCATCGGCCGCCACGCCGCCTCCGGCGGCTACCGCCGCCACGCCTGGACCGCCGCCGACGCCGACTGCCGGCTCTGGTTCCGCATGCAGGCCGAGGCCCGCCGCCTGGACGTCGAGACCGACCGCAACGGCAACCAGTGGGCCTGGCTCGGCGACCCCGCCGCGGGCGACGCCGTCGTCACCGGCTCCCACCTGGACTCCGTCCCGGACGGAGGCGCCTTCGACGGCCCCCTCGGCGTCGTCTCCGCCTTCGCCGCCCTCGACGAACTCCGCGCCCGCGGCGCCTCCTTCAGGCGCCCCCTCGCCATCGTCAACTTCGGCGACGAGGAAGGCGCCCGCTTCGGCCTCGCCTGCGTCGGCTCCCGCCTCGCCTCCGGGCAGCTCACCAAGGAGAAGGCGTACGAGCTCCGCGACGCCGACGGCATCACCCTGCCGCAGGCCATGGAGGCCGCCGGACACGACCCCGACGCGATCGGCCCCGACCCGGAGCGGCTCGCCCGCATCGGCGCCTTCGTCGAGCTCCACGTCGAACAGGGCCGCGCCCTCGACCTGAGCGGCGACGCCGTCGGCATCGCCTCCGCCATCTGGCCGCACGGCCGCTGGCGCTACGACTTCGCGGGCGAGGCCAACCACGCCGGCACCACCCGGCTCGCGGACCGCCGCGACCCCATGCTGACGTACGCCGAGACCGTCCTCGCCGCCCGCCGCGAGGCCGAACTCGCGGGCGCCGTCGCCACCTTCGGCAAGATCTCCGTCGAACCCAACGGCGTCAACGCCATCCCGTCGCTCGTGCGCGGCTGGCTCGACGCCCGCGCCGCCGACCAGGAGTCCCTCGACGCCGTCGTCACCGGCATCGAGACCGCCGCCCACGCCTACGCCGCCGCCCACGGCATCGACCTCGCCGTGGCCCGCGAGTCCTTCACCCCGGTCGTCGACTTCTCCCACGCCCTGCGCGACGAGCTGAGCCGCGTCCTCGGCGAGAAGACGCCCGTCCTCGGCACGGGCGCCGGACACGACGCCGGAATCCTCTCCGCGTCGATCCCGACCGCCATGATGTTCGTGCGCAACCCCACCGGCGTCTCCCACTCCCCGGCCGAGCACGCCACCGAGGACGACTGTGTGGCCGGTGTCCTCGCCCTCGCCGACGTACTGGAGGAACTGGCGTGCCGCTGACGACGACGTACTGGCTGGAACACGCCTGGCTCGGCTCCCACACCGAGCCGGGCGTCGCCCTCGACGTCACGGACGGCCGGATCACCGCCGTCCGCACCGGCGCGGACACCCCGCCGCCCGGCGCGACCGTCCTGCGCGGCCTCACGGTCCCCGGACTCGCCAACGCCCACAGCCACGCCTTCCACCGGGCCCTGCGCGGCACCGTCCAGGTCGGTTCCGGCACCTTCTGGACCTGGCGCGAGGTCATGTACTCCGTCGCCCAGCGCCTCACCCCCGACAGCTACTTCGCGCTGGCGCGGGCCGTGTACGCCGAGATGGCGCTGGCCGGCATCACGGCCGTCGGCGAGTTCCACTACCTCCACCACGCCCCCGGCGGCACCCCCTACGCCGACCCCAACGCCATGGGCGAGGCCCTCATCGCGGCGGCCGGGGAGGCGGGCATCCGCATCACCCTCCTCGACACCGCCTACCTCTCCTCCGGCTTCGGCGCCGCCCCCGACCACCACCAGCTCCGCTTCTCCGACGGCACCGCCGAGAAGTGGGCCGAACGGGTCTCCGCCCTCGAGGAACGCGACGGCGTACGGATCGGGGCGGCGATCCACTCCGTCCGCGCCGTCCCCGCCGACCAGCTGTCCACGGTCGCCCGCTGGGCCGAGGAGCGCCGGGCCCCGCTCCACGTCCACCTCTCCGAGCAGACCGCCGAGAACGAGGCCTGCCACGCCGCCCACGGCGTCACCCCCACCCGGCTCCTCGCCGACCACGGCGTCCTCGGCCCCCGCACCACCGGCGTCCACAACACCCACATGACGGACGCCGACATCGCCCTCGTCGGCTCCACCTCCACCGGCACCTGCATGTGCCCCACCACCGAACGCGACCTCGCCGACGGCATCGGCCCCGCCGCCGCCCTCCAGAAGGCCGGCTCCCCGCTCTCCCTCGGCAGCGACAGCCACGCCGTGATCGACCTCCTCGAAGAGGCCCGCGCCATGGAGCTGAACGAGCGCCTGCGCACCCACATCCGGGGCCACTGGACCGCCGCCGCCCTGCTGCGCGCCGCCTCCGCCGACGGCCACGCCGCCCTCGGCAGGCCCGACGCGGGCGTCCTGGAGCCCGGCGCCCCCGCCGACTTCGCCACGATCGCCCTCGACACCGTCCGCACCGCCGGCCCGGTGCCGCGCCTGGCCGCCGAGACGGCCGTCTTCGCGGCGACCGCCGCCGACGTCCGGCACGTCGTCGTCGGCGGCCGGGAGATCGTCCGCGACGGCGCCCACGTCTCCGTACCGGACGTGCCGCGGGCCCTCGCCGAGGCGATCGCCGCCCTCAGAGACTGACCACCGGGTCGTGGGCAGGCGTTCCGCCGGGGCGGAACGGGGCCCGCGACCCCGGTCACCGGCCCGCACCCGACCCCCCCCGCCCGCACCGGAGCACACCATGACGACCACGGTCATCACCCACATCGCCGGCCTCGTGACGAACGACCCCGCCCTCGGCGAAGGCCCCCTCGGCCTGATCGAGGACGCCGCCCTCGTCCTCGACGGCGAGACGGTCGCCTGGGCGGGCCCCGCCTCGCGGGCCCCGGACGCGGACCACCGCGTCGACGCCGGGGGCCGCGCCGTCCTCCCCGGCTTCGTCGACTCCCACTCGCACCTCGTCTTCGCGGGCGACCGCACCGCCGAGTTCAACGCCCGCATGTCCGGGCAGCCCTACAAGGCGGGCGGCATCCGCACCACCGTCGCGGCGACCCGCGCCGCGAGCGACGCCGAACTGTCGGCCAACGTCGCCCGCCACCTCCGCGAGGCCCTCCGCCAGGGCACCACCACCTTCGAGACCAAGTCCGGCTACGGCCTGACCGTCGAGGACGAGGCCCGCGCGCTCCGCATCGCCGCCGAGCACACCGACGAGGTCACCTACCTCGGCGCCCACATCGTGGCCCCCGAGCACGCCGACGACCCGGCGGCCTACGTCGACCTGGTCACCGGCCCGATGCTCGACGCCTGCGCCCCGCACGCCCGCTGGATCGACGTCTTCTGCGAGAAGGGCGCCTTCGACGGCGACCAGGCCCGCGCGATCCTCACCGCGGGCAAGGCGAAGGGCCTCCTCCCGAGGATCCACGCCAACCAGCTCTCGTACGGCCCCGGCGTGCAGCTCGCGGTCGAGCTGGACGCGGCGAGCGCCGACCACTGCACCCACCTCACCGACGCGGACGTGGACGCCCTGGCCTCCGGGAACACGGTCGCCACGCTGCTGCCGGGCGCCGAGTTCTCCACCCGCGCGCCGTGGCCGGACGCCCGCCGCCTCCTCGACGCGGGCGTCACCGTGGCCCTCTCCACGGACTGCAACCCGGGCTCCTCCTTCACCTCCTCCGTGCCCTTCTGCGTCGCCCTCGCCGTCCGCGACATGGGCATGACCCCCGACGAGGCCGTCTGGTCCGCCACGGCGGGCGGTGCCGCCGCCCTCCGCCGCACCGACGTCGGCCGCCTCGCCCCCGGCGCCCGCGCCGACCTCACCGTCCTCGACGCCCCCTCCCACGTCCACCTCGCCTACCGCCCCGGCGTCCCGCTGGTCACGGAGGTCTGGCGCAGGGGCGTCCGGGTCGTCTGACGCACCGGCAACCCACCGGTGCACAAGGGGCCGTTGAGTAGGAGTACTCATGTGGGTGGTCCGGGGCCGCCCGCATGATTCCCGCATGAGAATCAGCCAGCGCCTCTCGAAGCCCGTCACCGCCGCCGTCCTCGGCGCCGCCCTCGCCCTGACCGCCGGCACCGGCGCCGCGAGCGCGGCCACCCCCGCCGCCAAGAGCCCGGCGAAGACGTCACGGGTCCAGGTGAAGGCCGGGCCCGAGGCATGGCGATTCGTGCCGGCGGAGCCCCACTTCCGGAAGTGGGCCGGGAACGTCGTCAGGTCCTGCGGACCGGCCAGGACCCAGACCGCGGACACCGACCGGGCGCAGCGCGCGGCGACGGCCGGCACCCCCGTGCCCGAGGTGCCCCTCGGCCTCGACGACCAGTGCGTCGCCCACCACCACCAGGACCGCATCATCCGGGCCTTCACCCCCGGCCGGACCGACTACCCGGCCCTGCGCACCCGCCTGCTCGCCCTCGGCTACCCGGCGGCCCGCATCCACCAGATGCGCGGACCGTACGGATCGCCGGTGGCCCGGGTCGACCTGCGCCTCCCGGGCTCCGCCATGGCCGTCGACGTCACCGGCTACGGCACCCTGGTGACCGTCGAACCCTTCGGCGTCCCCGCCTCGCCGGACATCGACGTGACCCGCGTCCACCGCGAGCCGGTCATCTCCTTCCCCGACCTCCCCTGACCCCTTCCCGTCGGGCCGCCTCCCGCACCAGGGCCACCGCGCGCCCCGGCAGCGCTCCGGTCGTCCCCCGCCCCCTCCGTGATCGAAAGCCCGAGTATCCCTGCCGGGGAGCGGTCCGGCCCGGTAGCGTCCTGTCCGGGCGGTGCCCCGGACGGTGTCCGGGGGGATGACCGGGAACGACCGGGGGGTCGGCTAGGTGAGTGCGTTGCGGGTGCGGATCGTGCGGCCGGGGGAGCTGGGCGCGCGCGAGACCGGGGCGTGGCGGAGGCTGCGGGCCGCGTCCGGGGTTCCCGCGAACCCTTTCATGGAGCCGGAGTTCACCCTCGCCGTCGGAGCCGTACGGCCCGCCGCGCGGGTCGCCGTGTGGTGGGAGGGCGACGAACCCGTCGGCTTCTTCCCCTACGAGAAGGGCCCGTTGGGGCGCGGCAGGGCCATCGGCTTCGGCGTCTCCGACAGCCAGGGCGGCGTCTTCCGGCCCGGACTGCGGCCCGGCACGGGGGCGTTGCTGCGGGCCTGCGGGCTCGTCTTCTGGGAGTACGACAACCTGGAGGCCGGCCAGACCCTCTTCGAGGGCGCCGCCGACGAGTCCTTCGCCTCGCCCGTCATCGACGTCGGCGAGGGCTACCCGGCGTACGAGGCGCTGCTGCGCGCCCAGTCGCCGAAGTTCCTGAGGACCACCCTCGCCAAGGAGCGGAAGCTGGCCCGGGAGACCGACGGCGGCCTCCGCTTCGTCCTCGACGAGCGCGACCCGGCCGCCCTGCGCACCCTCATGGCGTGGAAGTCCGCGCAGTACCGCAGGACCGGCCGCGGCGACCGCTTCGCCCAGCAGTGGATCAGCGCCCTGGTCCGCCGCCTGCACGAGCAGCGCGCGCCCGGCTGCTCCGGCCTGCTGTCCGTGCTGTACGCCGGGGACCGCCCGGTCGCCGCCCACTTCGGACTGCGGTCGGCGAGCGTCCTGTCGTGCTGGTTCCCCGCCTACGACCCGGCCTTCGCCAAGTACTCCCCGGGCCTCGTCCTCCACCTGCGGATGGCCGAGGGCGCGGCCGGCGCCGGGATCCGGCTCCTCGACCTCGGGCGCGGCGCCGCGGAGTACAAGGACTCCCTGAAGACCGGCGAACTCACCGTGTACGAGGGCGCCGTCACCCGCCCCGACCCGCGCACCGTCCTGCACCGGCTGCGCCGCGACCCGGTCCGCGCCGCCCACGCCTACGTCCGCGCCCGCCCGGCCCTGGCCGCCCGCGCCCGCGGCGCCCTGAACACCGCCGCCGCCCTGCGCGGCGACCGCCGGACCCCGCCGGCGGGCCCCCGATGAGCCGCCCGCCCGCGCCCGCCGCCCCCGCCGTCTCCGTCGCCGAACTGGACCTCGACGCGTCCGGCGCCCCGCTCCGGCTCCGCCCCGCCCCCGGCGCCCCGCCGGTCGTCCCCGGCGAGGTCTACGCCCTCGTCCGCGCCGCGGGACGCCCGGTCGCCACCGTCCTCGCCCGCTACGAGGACGGCGAGGACCCGGCCCGGATCCTCGCCGCGCTCGCGGCGGAGCGGCGGACGGCGGACACCGCCCCCCGGGCCGACGCCGAACGGCGGGCGGCGGAGTTCGACGCGGCGGGGACGGCGGCCACGAGGGCGTCCGCGACGGCGACCGGGGCCTCCGCCCCTCCGCCCCGCGCCTCCGTCGTCGTCGCCACCCGGGAGCGCCCCGCGTCCCTCGCCCGCGCGCTCGACTCGCTCCTCGCGCAGGACCACCCGGACCACGAGCTGATCGTCGTCGACAACGCGCCCCGCACCACCGCCACCCGCGACCTGGTCACCGGCGGGCGGTACGCGCGGCACGGCGTCCGGTACGTCCGCGAGGACCGCCCCGGGCTCGCCGCCGCCCACAACACGGGGGCGGCCGCGGCGGACGGCGAGGTCCTCGCCTTCACCGACGACGACGTGATCGCCGACCCGCGCTGGCTGAGCGCCCTCGCCGCGCCCTTCGCCGCCGATCCCGGGCTCGGCTGCGTCACCGGCCTGATCCTGCCCGCCCGGCTGTCCACCCCCGCGCAGGTCCTCCTCGAATCCCACGGCGGCTTCGCCAAGGGCTTCGCGCCGCGCCTGTACGACCCGGCCCGGCCGCCCGCCGACGAACCCCTCTTCCCGTTCACGGCCGGCAGCTTCGGCTCCGGCGCCAACATGGCCTTCCGGGCCTCCGCGCTCCGCCGCGCGGGCGGCTTCGACCCGGCCACCGGCACCGGGACCCCGGCGCGCGGCGGCGACGACCTGTACGCCTTCGTCGCCGTCCTCGCCACCGGCCACCGCCTGCGCTACACCCCCGACGCCCTCGTCTGGCACCACCACCGCGAGACCTGGCAGGACCTGGAGAACCAGGCGTACGGCTACGGCGCCGGGCTCACCGCGTACCTCACCGCCACCCTCGTCCGCCGCCCCGCCCTGCTGCCCGCGCTCCTCGCCCGCCTGCCGCGCGGCCTCGCCCACGCCCGGACGATGACCGCGGCACGCGGCGGGAGCCCCGGCGGGGGCGTCCCCGGCGCGCACGGCACCCACCACCACCCGTGGCCCGCCGCCCTCTCCCGCCTGGAGCGGCGCGGCATGCTCCACGGCCCGGCGGGCTACCTCAAGGCGCGCCTGACCCGCCGGAGCGGCCGATGACCCGCATCCCCGTCCTCCTCTACCACCCCGTGACGGACGATCCGCCCGCGTGGATCGCCGAATTCGCCGTCACGCCAAGGCAGTTCGCCTCCCACCTGGACGCGATCGCCGACAGCGGCCGCACCCCGCTCACCATCGGAGCCCTCACCGGACACCTCGCCGCCGGGACGCCGCTGCCGCCCAGGCCCGTCGTCCTCACCTTCGACGACGGCTTCGCCGACCTCGCCGGGCCCACCGCGGAGGCGCTGGCCGCCCGCGCCCTGCCCGCCACCGCGTACCTCACCACCGGCGCCCTCGCCCCCGGCCGCCCCTGCCTCCTGCCGCCCGCCCCGATGATGACCCTGGCGCAGGCCCCCCGCCTGGAGGAGCACGGCCTGGAGATCGGCGCCCACACCGTCAGCCACCCCCAGCTCGACACCCTCCGGCCCGCCGCGCTCCGCCGCGAACTCGCCGACCCCAAGGCGGAGCTGGAGGACCTCCTCGGCCACGAGGTCCGCCACCTCGCCTACCCGCACGGCTACAACAGCCCCGCCGTCCGCCGCGCCGCGCGGGCCGCCGGCTACGCCTCCGCCGTCGCCGTCCGCCACGCCCTCAGCTCCCCGGCCGACGAACCCTTCCGCATCGCCCGCCTCATCGTCCGCCGCACCCACACCACCGCCGACGTCCGGGCCTGGCTCGCCGGCACCGGCGCCCGCACCGCCCCCTACCCCGACTCCCTCCCCACCCTCGGCTGGCGCCTCTACCGCAGGACCCGAGCCCTCCTGAAAGGTCCGGAGTTCGCGGGCTGAGCGACACCGCCAAGATCATCAAACCCCGCACCCGAAGCGGGAGTTGTGCACCAGGACCCGACCGAAGTACGTTTCCTGGCTCCGTCAGGGGACAGTGGGGGGAGAACCACACCGTGCAGCACCACCAGACTCCGCAAACCACACCCGCCCCACCCCGCCCCACCACCACCCCCCACCCGAAGGCCCCGCGCCCGGGCACCGCCGGACCCCCCGCCTGGCTGTCCCCGGCCCTCCTGGTCCTCGGCCTCGGACTGTGGGGACTCGCGCTGCCCCTGGTCGACTTCCGCTCCATGGAGGACTACGGACTCCTGGACCGGCTGCCCCTCCCCTTCTACGCCTCCCTCGTCGTCCTCACCGCCGGCTTCCTGGTGGCGCTGCGCCGCGCGGGCACCGCCCCGGGCTGGCCGCTCGTCCACTGCGTCGCGCTGCTCGTCGCCCTCAAGGCGGCCCCCGCCGTCCTCTACGACGCCGTGCGCTACCCCTGGGCGTCCAAGCACGACGCCGTCGTCAGCGCCCTCCTCGGTGCCGGTGAACTCCGCCCGTACGCCGGGCTGTCCGGCAACATGTCCGCCTACGACCAGTGGCCCGGCTTCTTCACCCTCAACGCGGCGCTCGTCCGCGCCTTCGGCGTCGAGTCCACCGCCGCCTACCTCAACTGGGCTCCCATTGTCCTCGGCCTGATCCTCCTGCCGGTGCTTGTGCTCCTCTACCGCACCTTCACCGAGGACTGGCGGCTGGTGTGGACCGCCGTCTGGATCTTCCAGCTCGCCAACTGGGTCGGCCAGGACTACCTGGCGCCGCAGGGACTCGCGTACGTCCTCCACCTCACCGTACTCACCGTCGTCCTGCGCCACTTCGTCCGTCCCGGCGCGGCGGACCGGCTCGGGGACCGGGCCGCGCTCGATCCGGCCGCCGCGGGTGTGCCGCCGGCCACGAGCACCCGGCAGCGTGCGATCGGCGTCCTCGTCCTGGCCCCGCTGATCCTCGCAATCAACGCGGTCCACCAGCTCACCCCGGTCATGCTCTGCGTCGTCCTGGCCGCCCTCTGCCTCACCCGCCGCTACCGCAACCTGGGCCTCCTCGCCGTCACCGGCCTGATCACGCTGGCCTGGGACCTCACCATGGGCCGCCCGCTCTTCCTGGAGACCCTCGCCACCCTGAAGGACTCCCTCGGTCGGCTCACCCAGAACTCCCGCGCCGGCTACACCGGACAGCTCACCGGACCCGGCCCCGAACTCGCCGGCCGGGCCGGCATCGCCATGGCCCTCGCCGTCGCCCTCTGCGCCGTGATCGCCGTCCTCGCCCGCCGCCGGCTCACCCGCAGCACCCTTCCGCTGCTGCTCGCCTCGGCGGCCCCCCTGCCGCTCTTCGCCGTCAACGACTACGGCGGGGAGATGCTCTTCCGCGTCTACCTTTTCGGGCTGCCCGGCGCCGCCTTCTTCGCCGCCGCAGCGCTCGTCCCCGCCGCGGGAGGCGCCCGCCGCAGCCGCGGCGCCCTCGCCCGCCGCCGGATCACCGCCGTCGCCCTGCCCGCTGTCCTCCTGGCCCTCACTGCCGGCTTCCTGCCCGCCTACTACGGCAAGGACGCCATGTACTACACCCCGCCCGCCGAGTCCGCGCTCGTCACCCGCGCCATCGACCGGATGCCCGCCGGCGGGCTGCTCCTCGCCACCTCCGGCTCCTTCCCGCAGGCCTTGCACCGCTACGACGAGGTCGAGCACTGGTGGTTCTGCGAACAGGACCCCGCCGAGAACGAGCGGATGCTCGTCGACCCCGCCCGCTATCTCGCCGACCGCATCCCCCCGGGGGCCGCCGTCCACGTCGTCCTCACCCGCACCCAGGACGTCTACACCGCGGGCGAGGGACTGCTGCCGTCCGGCGGCTTCGCCCTCCTGCGCGACCGCCTCAAGGCGTCCCCGCTCTTCAGGACCGTCGAGGAGCAGCCGTACGGCATCGTCCTCGCCTACGCCCCGTCGACCACCACCCCGGGCGGTGCCTCGTGACCGTGAACCCGAACCCGAACCCGACAGCGGCCTCCCGCGCCCCCCGGGCCGGGGCCAGGGCCGTCCTCGCCGTCTCCGGCTGGCTCGCCCTCGCCGCGACCCTGCTGCCCAACGCCTTCCCGCTGCGCTGGCCGCCGGTGCTCCTCTTCGTCTGCCTCGGACCCGGCCTCGCCCTGCTCCACCCCCGGCCGCGCGGACCGCGTCCCGGCACCCGCTTGGAGACGTTCGCGCTCGCCGCGCCGCTCAGCCTCTCCCTCGCCGCCCTCACCTCCACCGGCCTCTTCCTGGCCGGGAGCTTTTCCGTGGCCGCCTTCCTCGTCCCGCTCGCCGCCCTCACCACCGTCGCCGCCCTGCTGCCCGGCCTCCCGCTGCCCGCCGCCACGGGCACCGCCCAGTCCGGCGGGGGCCGGTGACCGGACGGCGTGCCCGGGGCGCCTCCGGCGGACGCCTCACCGCTGCGCTCGCCGCCGTCGTCGCGCTGATCGCCGGGATCGGTGCCTGGGCGACCACCACCGGGCGCGACGCCGACTGCACCCCCGACCACCGGCTCGTCGCCCCCTGCGGCGCCTGGTGGGGCGCGTACGTCCCCTACGACGAGGACGGCTCGCTCACCCGCCCCGTGCACGCATTCGAACAGAGGATCGGCCGCAGGCTCGACCTCGTCTACGCCTACCACGACATGTCGGGCAACCGCCTCGACGGGACGCTCCTCACCGAGGACGAAGGGGAACTCGGCCGCGATCGGCTGCTGATGCTCGCCTGGGAGTCCACCGTCTGGCGGGAGCCCCACCACGCGGGCTGGACCGAGACCCAGCTCGGCTGGCGGAACATCGCCTCGGGGAAGTACGACGCCGAGGTGATCGACCCGCAGATCCGCCGCGTGAAGGCGTACGGGAAGCGGGTCTTCCTCTCCTTCGACCAGGAGGCCGACGCCCGCATCGGGGAGGGCGCCGGCACCCCCGAGGAGTACGTCGCCGCCTACCGGCACCTCCACGACCGCTTCCGGGAGTTCGGCGCCGACAACGTGGTCTGGGTCTGGACCGTCTCCGGCTACCTGGGCATGGCCGAGGAGATGAAGGCGCTCTACCCCGGCGACCGGTACGTCGACTGGATCGGCATGGACCAGTACAACTACTACCGCTGCCACGACACCGACACCTGGCGGGACTTCGAGGAGAGCCAGCGCCCCTCCTACGACTGGCTCCGCGCGAACGTCTCCGCCGACAAGCCGGTCATGCTCGCCGAGTACGCCACCGCCCCCGACCCGGAGCGCCCGGAGCGGCAGCGGGACTGGTACGCGCGGATCCCCGAGGTCGCGCCGACCCTGCCCGAGGCCCGGGCGTACGTCCACTGGAACCGCGCCGTCCCCGGCCCCGGCTGCGACCTGACCGTCGACTCCGGCCCCGGCCTGCAGGGCTACCGGGAGGCGGGCCGGGCCCCGTACTTCCGGCAGCCCCTGCCGAAGGGCTGACGCGCCCTCAGGCCCGCAGTCCCCGGATCGCGTACGCCGCCATCGTGATGCCGGTCAGGCCGAGGAGCACGGGGAGGGGTGTGGTGGCGAAGAGCTGCTGGCCGGACCAGCCGGCCCAGGCCAGCACCCAGACGGCGCCGGCGGTGACGCGGGGGGGCGCGCCGCAGACGCGCAGGAGGACGGCGGACAGGAGGAGGCAGAGGGCCTGGGCGGCGACGGGGGCGGTCTCGGCGGGCGGGCCCGGGGGGAGGAGCGCGGCGCCGGGGCCGGTGGCGGGCGGGGAGGGCAGGCCGAGGAGGGTCGGGGCGGTGTGCAGGGCGAGGAAGGTGACGGTCAGGACGGCCGTCGCGTAGCCGGGGCGGAAGGCGCGCGGGGCGACGGCCGCGCCCTGGAGGGCGACCAGGAGCAGGCCGGCCAGCAGGGTGGGGACCGGCAGGGCGGCCAGCAGGCCGGTGCCGGAGAGCCGGGTCGCGGCGAGGGGTTCGGCGAGGGCGAGCGGGGTCCAGAAGGCCGCCGCCGCGAGTCCCAGCAGGGCCCACAGGACGGGAGCCGCCGCCTTCCCCGCGGGGGGCGGGGGAGGGGGCGTGCGGCGGACCGGCGGCGCGGGGCGGTGCGGCGGGCGCTGGTGGGGGACGTACACGGGGATGCCGAAGGCCGGGGTCACCGTGTCCTGGGCCGCCGTGGAGCGCAGGTAGGCGTTCTGCCGCGCCCAGCCCGTCCCGTACGCGTCGTCGTCGGCGAAGGAGGAGGTGGGGGCCGGGGCGGGGGTTCGTTCCGGGGCGTGCGGCGGCGGGGTCCTGAGGACCGCCCGCAGGCCGGGGACGCACACCGCTGCCATCACCGTCATGCCGCCGAGGACCGCCATCCCGGCCCCGTCGATGCCGAAGGGGCCGAGGAGGACGGCCGCGCCGCCGAGGACGAGGACGCACATGCCGGCCTGGACGGCGGCGAGCATGCCGGTGCGGCCCTGCACGCGGAGGACCCCGATGTACAGCTCCACCGCGACCCGGGGGAGCGCCCCGGCGGCCAGCAGCCGCAGCACCGTCGTGCCGTGTTCGGTGTAGCCCGCGCCGAAGGGGGTGAGGATCAGCGGCGCGAAGAGGACGAGGACGAGGACGACGGGGACGAGCAGCAGCACCATCCGGCGCAGCGCGCCCCGCACGCCCTCGGCGAGCGAGCCGGGGCTGTGGGAGGCGTGCGCGGTGAGCGAGGAGGCCATGTTGATGGCCATGAACTCCATGGTGCCGCCGACGGTGTACGCCGTGTAGAAGAAGGCGTTGTGCGCGGCGTCGAAGCGGACGGCGACCATGACCGGCAGCAGGCTGATCATGAGGAGGCTGAAGAGGGCGCCGGCGGCGTCCCCGGCGACGAAGCGGCCGATCTCGCGGTACGAGGGCGGCTCGCGGTCCCGGTCGGCGCGGGCCTGCCGGGGGATGAGCCGGCGGAAGACCAGCCAGGCGAGCGGCAGCGTGGAGAGCGCGATCGCCGCCGCCCAGGAGACGAAGACGCCGAGCACGGGCAGGGCGCCGGCGAGGAGCACGAGCAGGACGAGCTTGCCGACGGAGAAGACGGCGTTGCCGACCGGCACCCAGACGGCCTTCCGCAGGCCGGTGAGGACCCCGTCCTGGAGGGTGAGCAACGCCCAGCCGACCGAGGACAGGGTGAAGAAGATCCCGGCGGAGACGGTGCCGAGGGGCGCGTACGAGGGTCCCCACAGGTCCAGGGTGAGCAGGAAGATCCCGGAGGCGGCGGCCACCACGACCGTGCTGAGCAGGTAGAGGCGGACGACGAGGGGGCCGGTGGCGCGGCCGGCCCGGGGGACGTAGCGGACGACGGCGCCGGTGAGGGTGGTGGCGGTGAGGGAGGCGAGCATCCGCTGGGCGGCGATGGCGGCGGAGCCCTGGCCGACGGCCTCCTCCGAGTAGTGGCGGGCGGCGACCAGCCAGAAGCCGAGGCCGAGGGCGGCGGAGACGCCGGTGGAGAGCATCAGGGCGTAGGCGTTGCGGAAGAGGGAGTCCTCGCCGCCGCCCGCGCCCCCGCCCGCCCCCCTGTCCTTCGCCTCGGACGTGCCGGTGCCGGGGGTCCCGGGGGCGTCGGGGGCCGTGCTCCTGGCCCGTACGGCGTCGCTCACCGGGCGCCGCCGGGGGCGGGCGCGGGCACGGCGGGCCGGGCGCCCGAGGCGCGCAGGGCGGCCAGGGCCTCGTCGGCGCGGCGCGGGTCCACGGGCAGGGCGTGCCGGGCGAACCAGGCGGCGGGCGCGGGGTCGGGGGAGGGGTCGGTGAAATCGGCCCCGGCGTAGGCGTCGAGCGGCGGGTCGTAGAGGTAGCCGACGGGGATCCCGCGGCGGGCGAGCGCGGCGGCGGCGGCCTCCCGGTCCTCGACCAGGAGCGGCACCCGGAAGAGCGGCTGGACCCGGCCGCCGGCGGGGGCGTCCGGGGAGGCGTACTCGGTGGCCAGGAGGCGGGCGGTGCCCGCGCGGTGGGCGTCGAGGACGGCGTCGAGGGCGGCGAGCCGGGTGCGGACGCGGCGCAGCCGGGCGGGGCCGGTACGGAGCCGGTAGTCGTGCAGGTCGACCCGGATCCAGGAGTGGAAGGGGTCGAGGGCGGGCGCGGCGCCGAGCGCCCGGGTCAGTTCGGCGGGGCGCAACGGCATCCGGATGCCGGGCCGTTCGTGCACGCCGAGGGCGCGCAGCGCGGCGTGCGCGGGCCGGGTCAGGCGCAGGGCGCGGGCGGCGGACTCGGCGTACGGGCGGGCGAGGCGGGCGAGTTCGCCTCCGGGCCCGGACGGGCGGAGCAGGGCGTCGCGTTCGGCGGCGAGCGCGACGCGCCGGGCGGGGTCGGCGACGGCGAGGAAGCCGCCGGTCCTGGCCCCGGCGTGCTTGGAGAGGCTGAAGACGGCGGCGTCGCCCCAGGCGCCGACCGGCCGGCCGCCGACGGTGGAGCCGATGGCGTGGGCGGCGTCCTCCAGGAGCGGGATGCCGAGCCGGTCGCAGCGCTCGCGCAGGCCGGGCGCCGGGTCGGGGTTGCCGTACAGGTTGGTGGTGAGGACGGCACAGAGCCCGGACCAGACGGCGTCGGGGACGGCCGCCGGGTCGAGGGAGCCGGTGTGCGGGTCGAGGGGCGCCTGGACGGGCCGGAGTCCCGCGGCGAGCACGACGAAGAAGATGACGTCGTCGTTGACCGGCGACATCAGGACCCGGCCGCCGGGCGGGCACCAGTGCCGCAGGGCGAGGTAGAGGCCGAGGCGGCAGGACGGCACGTAGAGGCAGTCCCGGCCGCCGAGCCGTGCCCGCATGCGCGCCTCCAGCTCGGCGTGCGCTCCCTGCGCCCCGCGTGCCCCGCGCGCTTCCTGCGCCCCGCGTGCCCCGTGTGCGGAAACCATCGGACTCCCCCTGTTCCCCCCGGCCGTACGGAAGGGCCCGTCCGGGTCGCAGACCGTGAACGGGCCCTTTCCGTCACCATTTTGGCGGCTCGCGGGGGGACGCGGAGGCCATTCCGCCGGAGAGGAGGGGACGTTCCCCACCGGAGGGGCGGGTCATTCCTCCAGGGTGAGCCCGCGGCGCAGCCGGGCGAGGGTGCGGGAGAGCAGCCGGGAGACGTGCATCTGGGAGATGCCGAGCTCGGCGCCGATCTCCGACTGGGTGAGGCCGGTGACGAAGCGGAGGGACAGGATGAGCCGTTCGCGTTCGGGCAGCGAGGCGATCATCGGCTTGAGGGAGGCGATGTACTCGATGCCGGTCAGGCCGTGGTCCTCGTAGCCGAGCCGGTCGGCGAGGGCGGTCTCGTTCTGTCCGTGGTCGTCGTCCTCGGGCTGGGCGTCGAGCGAGGCGGCCGTGTAGGCGTTGCTGGCGGCCATGCCCTCGACGACCTCGTCCTCGGTGATGCCGAGTTCGGCGGCGAGTTCGGCGACGGTGGGCGCCCGGTCGAGGCGCTGGGACAGGGCGTCGCCGGCCCGCGCCAGGTCGAGGCGGAGTTCCTGGAGCCGGCGGGGCACGTGCACGGACCAGGAGGTGTCGCGGAAGAAGCGCTTGATCTCGCCGATGATGGTGGGCATCGCGAAGGTGGGGAACTCGACGCCGCGGGCGAGTTCGAAGCGGTCGATGGCCTTGATGAGGCCGATGGTGCCGACCTGGACGATGTCCTCCATGGGCTCGCTGCGGGTGCCGAAACGGGCGGCGGCGAAGCGGACCAGGGCCAGGTTGAGTTCGACGAGGGTGTTGCGGACGTACGCGTGCTCGTGGGTCCCCTCCTCCAGCTCGGCGAGCCGGGCGAAGAGGTCCTTGGAGAGGGCGCGGGCGTCGCCGGGCGCGACCCGGTCGAGCGGGCCGTCGAGCGCCGGGGGGACCGCCGGTGTGGGGGCGGCGGTACGGGGAAGGACTGTTGTCGACGGCGCGGTGGGGGTGCGCGTGACGTCGAGCCGGGGTGACATGGGTCTCCTCCAGGGTGGATGTCGGGGTGCGGTTTGCGGCGCCTCCAAGCCGGCCGGATCGGGTGTTCCCTCCTAGCCCTACCTGCTCGGCGGCGGTCGTTGCAAGTGGCGATAATCCGTTATGTGTGGTTTTGTGGTGGGCTCATGTGCACGGGAAGGCACCTCGCTAGTAGGGTTCTTCGGAGTCGAGCGAGGAGGGACCCGAACATGGACCGCCAGCACGTCGGCAGTGCGCAGCCCGCGCGGCTGAGGGTCGAGACCAGGACCGTGGACGGTGGCACCGCGCTCCTCGTCCCGGTGGGAGAGCTCGACCACCACACCGCCGAGCTGTTGCGCGTCCCGCTGGACGACGCCCTCGACGCGGGACGCACCCTGCTGGTGGTCGACTGCGCGGGGCTCGACTTCTGCGACTCGACCGGGCTCAACGTGCTCCTCGGGGCGCGGCTGCGGGCCGAGGACGC
Source organism: Streptomyces filamentosus (assembly GCF_014654895.1). Classification (GTDB taxonomy): domain Bacteria; phylum Actinomycetota; class Actinomycetes; order Streptomycetales; family Streptomycetaceae; genus Streptomyces; species Streptomyces filamentosus. The sequence continues at coordinate 3,459,717 of NZ_BNBE01000001.1, forward strand.
GGGCGGCGCGGTCCATCTGGTGGCCATGCGGCCCGCGGTGGCCCGGGTCTTCCAGATCACCGGAGCGGAGGCGGTCTTCACCGTGCACGAGACCCTCGCCGCGGTCCTGCCCGACTCCGGCTGACCTCCGCCGGAGCCGCGCCCCGTGCCACTCCCGTACGCCCCTGCCCCTGCTGTCTCGTCGACCGGTGAGGTGAAGTGCTGATGGACCAGGCTTCCGACGTCCGTACGCTCTCGCTCGGCGAGACCAGCGGCACCGTTCCGCTCGCCCGCGACTTCACCCGCACGGCCCTGACCGAGTGGGGCTGGCTGCCCGCCGCCACCGCCGACCGCCGGGCCGCCGCCGAGGACGTCCTGCTCGTCGTCTCCGAGCTCGTCACCAACGCCTGCCTGCACGCCGAGGGGCCCGAGGAGCTCCGGGTGGTCCGCTACGACCGGACCGTCCTCCTGGAGGTCACCGACCGGGGCTCCGGCCAGCCCGCCCCCCGCACCCCGCACCGGGCCGGACGCCCCGGCGGGCACGGCATGTTCATCGTGCAGCGGCTCTGCCTCGACTGGGGCGTGCGGCGCGTGCCGGGCTCCCCCGGCAAGACCGTGTGGGCCGAACTGGCCTCGCCTGCCTGACGCCTGACGCCTGACGCCTGACGCCTGACCCTGACGCCTGCCGTCTGGCGGCCTGACGCCTGCCGTCTGACGGCCTGACGCCTGACGCCTGACGTCTGGCCCTGACGCCTGCCGGTCTCCCGGCCCCGTCACCGCAGGACTTTCACCGTCGTCCTTCTTCCCTCCGTGAGGCCCCGGGCGTACCTTGACGCCCAATCTGATGGGACGTCAGGAAATTGCGGTGAGGGGTCACGGGTGTCCAAGAAGCCGAACCGGAGGAGGACGGCCGTCGTGCTCGCGGCCGCCGTCGCGGCCTGGGGACCGGCCGGCCTGGCCGCCGCACCGGCCGCCCACGCCGAGGTCGTCGACGTGTCGTACGCCTGCCGGACGAAGATCGGCGACCGCAGCGCCGTCTCGCCCGTGGACATCACGGCGGAGAGGAAGGGCGACTCCTACGCCCTCACCATGACCTTCGACAAGGGCGTCTCCGACAGCCCGGTCGAACTCCCCAAGGGCGTCATGACCCCCCGCGCCGACCTCGTCCTCGGCGGCGACGAGAAGGGCACCGTGCGCGTGAAGGGCGCGCCGAACGCCGCCGCGGTCCCCGCCTTCACCCCCATCCGCATCGGCACCCTCACCGGCACCTACACCCCGAAGCGCAACGGCACGGTCACCTTCACCGCCGGCGTGCTCACCGTCCACGCCCTCGGCATGGACGCCGCCGTCTGCACCCCCGGGAACGAGCCCGCCCCCTCCCTGACCCTCGCCGTCACCGGCCTCCCCGACGCCGGAACCGGCCCGGCGCCCGCGCCGGAGCCCGAGGCGGCCCTGCCCGGCGGCGAACTGCCGAGGACCGGCGGGACGTCCGTCACCACCGCCCTCGGCACCCTCGGCGGCACCGTCCTCCTCGGCGGCGTCGCCGGCCTGCTCTGGCTCACCCGCCGCCCCCGCCCGTCCGGCACCCGCCCGTCCGGCACCCTCCCGCAAGGTCTCCGCCCGTCCGGCACCCGCCCGGCCCGCTCATGACCGGGGCCGCGCACGCCCTCCGGGCCGTGACCGCCGCCACCGCCGCCGTCCTCGGCACGCTCGCCGCCACGGCGGCCCCGGCCACGGCCGCCCCGGTCCTCGCCGCGCCCGCCCAGGTCCCCGCCTCGCCCGTCGCCCCCGTCGCCCCCGCCTCGCCCGCCGAGTGGACCGCCGCCCCCGCCGCCGGACGGCCGTACGCCTATCTCGAAGGCCCCGCGGGCAGCGTCCTGGAGGACACCCTCTCCGTCACCAACCCGGGCCCCCGCCCGCTCACCGTCACCCTCACCGGCGACGGGCCCGCCGCCGTCGCCTTCGCCGCCCGCTCCGTCACCGTGCCCGGCCGCACCCGCGCCGACGTGCCCTTCGCCGTCACCGTCGCCGCGGACACCCCGCCCGGCGAGCACCGCGGGACGGTGCGGGCCGGGGCCGGCGCCCGGAGCGTCCGCGTCGACCTGCGGCTGAAGGTCAGCGGCCCCGAGCTCGCCGCCCTCACCGTCGAGGACGCCCGCGTCGACCGCGCCACCGGCACCCTCCACTACACCCTGGTCAACCGCGGCAGCACCGTCCTCGACCGGCCCCGCCTCGCCGTCCGAGCCGACGGCCTCCTCGGCACCGTCCTCGACCGCCCCGGGCGGCCCCTGCCGCTCAGCCTCCGCCCCGGCGAGCGCGCCGCCCGCACCGAACCCTGGCCCGACCCGCCCGCCCTCGACTCCGTGACCGTCCGGCTCACCGCCACCGTCCCCGGCGCCGCCCCGGCCACCACCGCCACCGGTGCCGTCTTCGCCTCCGCGCCCGCCCTCGCCGGCGCGGCCGTCCCGCTGCTCGCCGCGGGCGGAGCCGCGTACGCGCTGCGGCGGCGCCGCACGAAGGGAGCCCCCGCATGAGACCGGCCGCCCGTGCCCGTACGGCCCTGGCCCCGCTGCTCGCGGCCCTCGTCCTGGTCCTGCTCCCGGCCGTGCCCGCGCACCCCGCCCCCGCCGACGGCCCCGCCGTCGCGGTCTCGCGGGACCGCGCCCCCAAGGGCGGCGAGATCACGGTCAGCGGCACCGGCTGGAAGGCCGGCGCCCTGCTGATGGTGCTGCTCTGCGGCCAGGGCACCCCGGAGAAGGGCGTCGCGGGCGGCACCAACTCCTGCGCCAACACCGACGGCCGGGCCGCCACCGTCGACCCGCGCGGCGCCTTCAGCGTCAAACTGCCGGTCGCCGCCCCGCCCCGGCCGTGCCCCTGCGTGGTCCACGTCTCCGGCGTCACCGGGCAGCAGGACGTCGTCGACGCCGCCCTCGCCGTCGACGGGCACCCCACGGCCCCGCTGCCCGACGCCGCGGGCGACGGCCGCCTCGCCGTCCTCACCGCCGTCCGGCTCGACGGGTCCGACGGGATCCTCACCTGGTTCGGCGCGCCCCCGGCCCGCACCCTCGTCCTCACCGTGGGGAACCTCGGCACGGCACCGGTCCGCGACCCGGTCTTCCTCGTCGGCACCGCCCGCGGCGTCCTCGCCCCGCGCGACGAGGAGCACCAGTGGCGCGGCACCATCAAACCCGGCCAGAAGGCCCAGATCGAGCTGGACGTGGAGCTCGCCGCGGGCGCCCACGGCGACCACCGGGTCTCCGTCTCCCACGGCGGGAAGCTCCTGGCCGAGCAGCCCTGGAAGGTGGGCCGCCCGTGGGGCGTGGTGCTCTTCTGGGCGCTGCTCGGCGTGGTCGTCCCCGCCGCCCTCTTCCGGATCGGCATGGTCCTCGTCGACCGGGCCGGCGGCCGGAACCGCGACTCCGTCCCCGTCCCCGTACCAGTGGACGCGGACGGCCCCGGGACGACCGCGGTCCTGCCGTGGTTCCTCCCCGACTCCGCACCGTCCGAGAACAGTCCGACGACGAAGGGACAACCTTGAGCACGCAACGGAGGATGAGCGCGGCCGCGGTCGCGCTGGTGCTCGGCGGCGCGGGGATCCTGCTCTCCGCCGGCCCCGTCCAGGCCGCCCAGACCTCGTTCAAGACGGAGTGCATCCCGCCGTCGATCTCCGGCCTGCCGCCGGTCCAGGGCACCACCACGGTGCTCGTCACGGCCCCCGCCACCGCCGGGGTCGGCGACACCGTCGAGGTCGTCTGGAAGACGGTCAAGCCCGCCTCGAAGAACCCCGACATGCTCGATCTGGACGCCGACACCGTGAAGCCGACCGGCACCATGAAGGTCGGCGGGGCGCAGAGCGGGACGATCGCGATGGAGGGGCCCCGGCAGAACCCGCCGATCCCCAAGAACAGCCCCATGGTCCTGTCCGAGATGAAGGGGACCCTGAAGCTGACCGCGGCCGGTGACGTCACGCTGACGCCCGACGCGTACACGATCAACGTGTCGAAGCCGATGTCCACGAACACCAAGTGCGCGCCGAAGGAGCGGGTCCCCGTCGGTGCGACGATCAAGGTGACCGACGGCGGGGGCGGCTCGGGCAGCGGAGGCGGCTCCGGCTCCGGAGGCTCCGGCAGCGGCTCCGGCGGCTCCGGTGGTTCCGGTGGTTCCGGCTCCGGCTCCGGCGGCTCCGGCGGTTCCGGCGGCGGCTCCGGTGGCCGGACCGACTTCCCGGGCAAGGACGTCGACGTGGCCTTCGCCTGTACGGGCCCCGGCGCGCCGCCCTCCATCACGACCAAGGTGTCGATCAGCGCCAGGAAGAACGGAGGCGCCTACGACCTCACGGTCAGGACGGCCAAGAACGTCATGCCGACCCCGGCCCCGCTGCCCGCGAAGGCCCTCACGCCCAGCATGGTCCTCAAGATCGGCGGGGACGACAGCGGCACGGTGAAGGTCACCGGCGCCCCCAACCCCACCGAGCTCAAGGCGAACGACCCGGTGAGCCTCACCGACATGAAGGGCACCTACCGGCCCGGCGCCACGGGCAGGGCCACCCTCGCGCCGGGCGCGCTCACCATCACGGTCGTCCTCGCCCCGGGCGCCACCCCGATCGAGATCCCCTGCACGCCGAAGGCCGCCGCCCCGGTGTCCCTCACCCTGGACACCACCGAGCAGTCCGGCGGCGCGGGCGGCTCCGGCGACAACGGCGGCGGCAACGGTTCCGGCTCCGGCGACAACGGCTCCGGCTCCGGGAACGGCTCCGGCTCCGGCGACAACGGGTCGGGCAACGGCTCCGGTGGCGGCGGCCTCGCCCAGACCGGAGCCGAGGACGACGGCACCCTGCGCGCCCTCGGCCTCGTCGCCGGCACGGCGATCCTCCTCGGCGGCGCGGTCTTCACCTTCACCCCGTGGCGGCGCATGGCCCGCCGCACCCGCTGACCCGGGAAGACGCCCCTGACCCGGGAAGACGCCCCTGATCCGGGAGGAGCCCCGGCGGAAAGCGGGACGGCCCCGGCACACCTTCCGGTGTGCCGGGGCCGTCCCGTCGCGCGAGGCCGTGCGTCAGTGCACGTCGCCCATGAGGGCCTGGACCTTCTTGCGGTACATGTAGATCGCGATGCCCGCGACGACCGCCAGGGACGCCTCCATGGCGATCACCCCGGTGCCGTTCAGGTCCACGCCGGCCAGCGAGAGCAGGCCCGTGGTGCAGTCGCCGGCGGTGACGGCGAGGAACCAGACGCCCATCATCTGGGAGGCGTACTTCTGCGGCGCCATCTTCGTGGTGACCGAGAGGCCGACCGGGGAGAGGCACAGCTCGCCGATGGTCTGGATCATGTAGATCGAGACGAGCCACATCGGGGAGACCTTGGTGCCGTCGCCCGCCATGTTCATCGGGACGATGAAGACGAAGAAGGACGCGCCGACCAGGACCAGGCCCATCGCGAACTTCACGATGGTGTTCGGCTCCTGGTTCTTGCGGGCCAGCCACAGCCACAGCCAGGCGAAGACCGGGGCCAGCGCCATCACGAAGAGCGGGTTCAGGGACTGGTACCAGGTGGCCGGGAAGCCGAAGCCGAGGACGGTGTCCGCGGTCTTGCCGTCGGCGAACAGCGACAGGGTCGAACCGCCCTGGTCGTAGATCATCCAGAAGACGGCGGCGGCGACGAAGAACCAGATGTAGCCGGTCATCTTCGACTGCTCGGTCTTCGACAGGTCCTTGTCGCGCTTGATGCGGACCAGGACGGCGACCGGGATGATCAGGCCGGCGAGGGTGATCGGGACGATCGCCCAGTTCAGGGTGTACATGCCCATGGCGACGACGACGCCGTAGAAGACGGCGGCGACGACCAGGACCGTGGCGACCTTGACCAGCACGTTCTTGCGCTCGGCCGGGGACAGCGGGTTCGGGACGACGTTGCTCTTCTGGCTCAGGTGCTTCGTGCCGAACAGGAACTGGACGAGGCCCAGGCCCATGCCGAGCGCGGCGAGCGCGAAGCCGAGGTGCCAGTTGACCTTCTCGCCGACGGTGCCGACGACGAAGGGGGCGACGAAGGCACCCAGGTTGATGCCGATGTAGAAGAGGGTGAAGCCACCGTCACGGCGCGGGTCGTCCGGGCCGTCGTAGAGGTGGCCGACCATCGTCGAGATGTTGGCCTTCAGCAGACCGGAACCGGCGGCGACGAGCGCCAGACCGAGGAAGAACATCGCCTGGCCCGGCAGGGCCAGCGACAGGTGACCGGCCATGATCACGAAACCGGCGATCGCGACGGTCTTGCGCGCGCCCCAGACGCGGTCGCCGAACCAGCCGCCCGGCATGGCCATCAGGTAGACCATCGACACGTACACGGAGTAGATCGCCGTGGCCGTGGCGGCCGTCATGGCCAGTCCGCCACCCTGGCTGCCGGTCGCCGCGTCGGCGCCGCCGGAGACCAGGTACAGGACGAGAAGCGCCCGCATGCCGTAGTAGGAGAAGCGCTCCCACATCTCGGTCATGAAGAGGGTGGCGAGGCCGCGGGGGTGTCCGAAGAAGGTCTTCTCCGCGCCCACGGAAACGGGGGGTGCCGCCATGTCGATCCTTGCTCTGTCGGGACGCGACGCCTCATGAGCGTGATGCGCCCGGTGGGGGGTGGCCGGCACCGGCCGGGACGTTCGCGCCCCGCCCGGGATCCACGCCCCGCCGCGCGTCTTCGCGCCGCGGGACCCGGCCCACAGGTCGTTCACCGTCCGAGGCCGGCAGGGCCAACCTCCCGCAGCAAAGGGGACCTTGGCTGACAAAGCTCGCCAAAGGCCCCCGATACCGCTACAGACGTCTCGCCACCATACGACACGACAGTGCCGGATATGGAAGGACTTGAGAGATGGATCACAGGCGACTGAGGAACCAACAGCCGCCTTTCCAAGGTGATCTCAAGGTTACGCGCCCTGCTTCGGAGGCGGCCCCCGGCGCCTGGTGATCCCGCCCCGGCCCGGCACCCGTCCGGACTACCATCACCCCATGACCCGTGTACTGCTCGCCGAGGACGACGCGTCCATCTCGGAACCGCTGGCCCGAGCCCTGCGGAGGGAGGGGTACGAGGTCGAGGTCCGCGAGGACGGACCGACCGCCCTCGACACCGGCCTCCAGGGCGGCGTCGACCTGGTCGTGCTCGATCTGGGCCTGCCCGGCATGGACGGCCTGGAGGTCGCCCGGCGGCTGCGCGCCGACGGCCACACGGTCCCGATCCTGGTCCTCACCGCCCGAGCGGACGAGGTGGACACCGTCGTCGGCCTCGACGCGGGCGCCGACGACTACGTCACCAAGCCCTTCCGCCTCGCCGAGCTCCTCGCCCGCGTCCGGGCCCTCCTCCGCCGCGGCGCCACCGAGCCCGCCCCCGCGCCCGCCACCCACGGCGTCCGCATCGACGTCGAGTCGCACCGCGCCTGGATGGGCGAGGAGGAGCTCCAGCTCACCGCGAAGGAGTTCGACCTGCTGCGCGTCCTCGTCCGGGACGCGGGCCGGGTCGTCACCCGCGACCAGCTGATGCGCGAGGTCTGGGACACCACCTGGTGGTCCTCCACCAAGACCCTCGACATGCACATCTCCTGGCTCCGCAAGAAGCTCGGCGACGACGCGGCCAACCCCCGCTACATCGCCACCGTCCGGGGCGTCGGCTTCCGCTTCGAGAAGAGCTGACACCGCACGGCGCCCGCACCGGCGTCCGCGCCCACGTCCCCACCGGTGTCCGGCCGACGTCCGACCGGAGTCCGACCGGCGTCCGCACCCCCGGACGCCGTAGGCTCGGCGGCGTGCGCCGTCGCCTCATCACCAGCACCCTCGCCGTCGTCCTCGTCGTGATCGCCGTCTTCGGCGTCTCCCTCGTCCTCGTGGAGACGAGGACGATCACCAGCAGCGCCCAGGAGAGCGTCGACGCCGAGGCCCTCCGCATCGTGTCGATCGTCGACAGCCGGCTCATCGGCGGCGAGCCGGTGAACCCCGACATCCTCGCGGAGCAGAGCGGCGCGAAGCGGTACGCGCTGGTCACCATGCCCGGCCGGCCCTCCATCGAGATCGGCACCCGTCCCACGGACAGCGTCATCCGGGGCTACGCCGAGGGGGAGCGCGGCGAGACCGTGATCGTCGAGGAGTCCCGGTCCGCCGTGACGTCCGAGGTCGGCAGCACCGCCCTGATCATCGGGGCCGTCGCCGGGCTCGCCGTCCTCGCGGCCTTCCTCCTCGCCGTGCGCCAGGCGAACCGGCTGGCGTCCCCGCTCACCGACCTCGCCGAGACCGCCGAACGGCTCGGCTCCGGCGACCCCCGGCCCCGGCACAAGCGGTACGGGGTCCCCGAGCTGGACCGGGTCGCGGACGTCCTCGACGCGTCCGCCGAACGGATCGCCCGGATGCTCACCGCCGAGCGCCGGCTCGCCGCCGACGCCTCCCACCAGCTCCGCACCCCCCTGACGGCGCTCTCCATGCGCCTGGAGGAGGTCGCGCTCGCCGACGACCTGGACACGGTCAAGGAGGAGGCGACGATCGCGCTCACCCAGGTCGAGCGGCTCACGGACGTCGTGGAGCGGCTGCTCACCAACTCCCGGGACCCCCGCTCCGGCTCCGCCGTCGCCTTCGACCTCGACGAGGTCGTCAAGCAGCAGCTGGAGGAGTGGCGACCCGCCTACCGCAGCGCGGGCCGCGCCATCGTCCACTCCGGCAAGCAGGGCATGCGGGCGATCGGCACCCCGGGCGCGGTCGCCCAGGTCCTCGCCGCGCTCATCGAGAACTCGCTCATGCACGGCGGCGGCACCGTCGCCCTGCGCACCCGCGTCACCGGCAACCAGTCCGTGATCGAGGTCACCGACGAGGGCCCCGGCGTCCCCGCCGACCTCGGCGCGCGGATCTTCGAGCGGGCGGTCAGCGGCCGCAGCTCCACCGGCATCGGCCTCGCCGTCGCCCGGGACCTCGCGGAGGCCGACGGCGGGCGCCTGGAACTGCTCCAGCAGCACCCGCCGGTCTTCGCGCTCTTCCTGAGCAAGGAGGCCCGCAGCGTCGCGGACGAGCCGGAGGCCCGCCCCGTACGGTGAACCCCGCCGCGCGGGGACGGGCCGGAAGCGGTCCGGTCGGGCCGGGCGCGGTCGGGCCGGGCGCGGTCCGGTCAGACGCGGTCCGGCTGCGGCCGTCCGGCCCGCCGGGGGGACGGTACGGGCTCCGCCTGCTCCAGGAAGGACTCCGCCGTCTGCACGGCCTCCTTCGCCGGCAGCGCCCGGAACACCCAGGTGCGGTAGGACCAGAAGCGGAACAGGGTCCCGAGGCCGATGCCGAAGAACTTGAAGAAGTTGCTCGCCAGCGAGCCGTTCCAGCCCAGGCCGTACGTCGCCGCGTACAGCACGCCGTTCTCGATGACGAGGCCGACGATGCTGAACAGCAGGAAGAGCGTCATCTCCTTGGTGCGGCCCGACTTGTCGCGGTCGCGGTACGTGAAGTAACGGAACCCCACGTAGTTGAAGGCGATGGCGACGACCGTGGCGACCAGGCTGGCCCGCACCATCGGAAGCTCCGTGGTGTGCCGGAGCAGGTTGAACACGGCCAGGTTGACCAGGACACCGAGGCCGCCGACCACGCCGAACTTGGCGACCTCTCGGCCGAGCAGGGCGAGTCGCATGCGCAGCGCGCCGGGTTCGCTCATGGTGGGGTCGGTCCGTCCGTCGGGTGACGTCCGGGTGACGTCAACCCACTCATGCTAACCAGCCTCCCGTGTCACCCGCCCGGGTAGCCACGAAAGCTGTGGAAAACCGGTCCCTACCCCGTCACGCCTTGTGTCAATCCACAGCCGGAAGAGTGTTCACGGATGGTGCGGATACCCTAAGAGGGTGACGTTCCCGGTAGTAGGCATGGTCGGCGGCGGGCAGCTCGCCCGCATGACCCACGAGGCGGGCATCCCCCTCGGCATCAAGTTCAAGCTCCTCAGCGACACCCCGCAGGACTCGGCGGCGCAGGTGGCCGGCGAGGTCGTCATCGGCGACTACCGCGACCTGGACACGCTCCGCGCGTTCGCCCGCGGCTGCGACGTGATCACCTTCGATCACGAGCACGTCCCCACGGAGCACCTGCGCGCCCTGGAGGCCGACGGCATCCCCGTCCGCCCCGGGCCCGACGCCCTGGTGCACGCCCAGGACAAGGGGGTGATGCGGGCGAGGCTCGACGCGATCGGCGCGCCCAGCCCCCGCCACCGCATCGTGGCCGACCCGGCCGACGCGGTCGCCTTCGCCGAGGAGGGCGACGGCTTCCCGATCATCCTCAAGACCGTGCGCGGCGGCTACGACGGCAAGGGCGTCTGGTTCGTCCGCACCGCCGAGGACGCCCGCGACGCCTTCCTCGCCGGGGTGCCCGTCCTCGCCGAGGAGAAGGTCGACTTCGTCCGCGAGCTCGCGGCGAACATCGTCCGCTCCCCGCACGGCCAGGCCGTCGCCTACCCGGTCGTCGAGTCCCGCCAGGTCGACGGCGTCTGCGACACCGTGATCGCGCCCGCCCCCGACCTCGACGAGGAGCTGGCCGGACAGGCCCAGGAGCTGGCCCTCAGGATCGCCAAGGAGCTCGGCGTCGTCGGCCACCTCGCCGTGGAGCTCTTCCAGACCACCGACGGCCGCATCCTCGTCAACGAACTGGCGATGCGCCCGCACAACTCCGGCCACTGGACCCAGGACGGGGCGATCACCAGCCAGTTCGCCAACCACGTCCGGGCCGTCCTCGACCTGCCGCTCGGCGACCCCCGCCCGCGCGCCCCGTGGACCGTGATGTGCAACGTCCTCGGCGGCGACTACCCCGACATGTACCAGGGCTACCTGCACTGCATGGCCCGGGACCCGCAGCTCAAGATCCACATGTACGGCAAGGACGTGAAGCCGGGGCGTAAGGTCGGCCACGTCAACACCTACGGCGACGACCTGGACGAGGTGCTGGAGCGCGCCCGCCACGCCGCCGACTACCTGCGAGGAACGATCGTTGAGTAACGAGGCGAGCAACCCGCTCATCGGCATCGTCATGGGCTCCGACTCCGACTGGCCGGTCATGGAGGCCGCCGCCCAGGCGCTCGACGAGTTCGGCGTCCCGTACGAGGTCGACGTCGTCTCCGCCCACCGCATGCCCCGCGAGATGATCGCGTACGGCGAGGAGGCGGCCGGCCGCGGCCTGAAGGCGATCATCGCGGGCGCCGGCGGCGCCGCCCACCTGCCGGGCATGCTCGCCTCCGTCACCCCGCTCCCGGTCATCGGCGTCCCCGTGCCGCTGAAGTACCTCGACGGCATGGACTCGCTGCTCTCCATCGTCCAGATGCCCGCCGGCATCCCGGTCGCCACCGTGTCCGTCGCCGGCGCGCGCAACGCGGGCCTGCTCGCCGTCCGGATCCTGGCCGCCGCCGACCCGGAGCTCCAGGCCCGCATGGGCGGCTTCCTCCAGGACCTCAACGGCCAGGCCACCGAGAAGGGCAAGCGGCTGCGCGCCAAGGTCGCCGGCGGCGAATCCTTCGGGTTCGGCCAGTGAGCGCGGCCGAGCGGCTCGCCGAGGCCCGTGCCCTCCTCGCGGAGGCACCCGTCGCCGACGGGCACAACGACCTGCCGTGGGCGCTGCGCGAGCAGTGCGGCTACGACCTCGACAAGCTGGACATCGCGGGCGACCGCTCGGCCTCCCTCCACACCGACCTCGCCCGGCTCCGCGCCGGCGGGGTCGGCGCCCAGTTCTGGTCCGTCTACGTCCCCGGCCGGTTCGCCGGCGACCACGCGGTCAGCGCCACCCTGGAGCAGATCGACGCCGTCGACCGGCTGGTCGAGCGGTACGCGGCCGACCTCGCGCCCGCCCGGACCGCCGACGACGTCGCCAAGGCCCGCGCGGAGGGCCGCATCGCCTCCCTCAAGGGCGCCGAGGGCGGCCACTCGATCAACAACTCGCTGGCCACCCTGCGCGCCTTCCACACCCTCGGCGTGCGGTACATGACCCTCACGCACAACGAGAACAACGACTGGGCCGACTCCGCCACCGACGCGCCCCGGCACGGCGGCCTCACCGCCTTCGGCCGCGCCGTCGTCCGCGAGATGAACCGCTGCGGCATGCTCGTCGACCTCTCGCACGTCGCCGCCACCACCATGCGCGACGCCCTCGACGAGACCGCCGCCCCGGTGGTCTTCTCCCACTCCTCCGCCCGCGCGGTCTGCGACCACCCGCGCAACGTCCCCGACGACGTCCTGGAGCGGCTGCCCGCCAACGGCGGCGTGGCGATGGCGACCTTCGTCCCGAAGTTCATCCTCCCCGCGGCCGTCGAGTGGACCCTGCGCGCCGACGAGAACCTCCGCGCCCACGGCCTCCACCACCTCGACACCACCCCGCGCGCGAAGGAGCTCCACGCCGCCTTCGAGGCCGTCCACCCCCGCCCGGTCGCCACCGTCGCCACCGTCGCCGACCACCTCGACCACATGCGCGAGGCCGCGGGCGTCGACCACATCGGCATCGGCGGCGACTACGACGGCACCGCCTTCACCCCGGCCGGCCTCGACGACGTCGCGGGCTACCCCCGCCTGATCGCCGAACTCCTCGACCGCGGCTGGTCCCGCGCCGACCTCGCCAAGCTGACCTGGTCGAACGCACTGCGCGTGCTCCGCGACGCCGAGTCCGTCTCCCGCGACCTCACCGCCCGCACCCCCGCCTCCCACGCCACGCTCGCGCAGCTCGACGGGGCCTGACCGGCACCCTCACCCGTACGGCGCAGTCCGGCGGGCCCCCGGAGGGTCCCTCCGGCACGGTGGAACGTACTGCCCCGCCCCTTCGGCGGGGTAGTACTGCATCACCGAGTTTCGGAGTAGTGAGTAGTGCCATGGCAGATCTAGACGATCATCCCCCCTTCTCTGCCGCCTCCGGCGGGGTCGGCGCGCTGGAGCCCCCGGAGCCACCACCCCCGCCGTTCGACGAGACCGCCCGCGCCCGGGCGATCCTCGCCGCCCAGCCCGTCCTCGAAGGACACGCCGAACTGCCCTTGCTCCTCGACCCCGAGGACCTGCCGCCCGCGCGGGCCCGGGAGGCCGGGGCGCAGCTCTGGTCGCTGGACGTGGACGGCGACGACGGGGCCATCGGGACCCTGCGCCGCCTGGACACGATCCGCGCCCTCGTGGCCGCCTGCCCCGAGGACCTGCGCCTGGCGCACACCACCTCGGAGATGGCCCACGCGCGCAACTGCGGCCGGGTCGCCGCCCTCCTCGGGCCGGTGGGCTGGACCGCGCTCGGCGGCTCCGCCGCGACCCTGCGGGCCTACCACGCCCTCGGCGTCCGGGCCGTGAACCTCACCCGCTTCGACCGCTTCGCCCGGGAGGCGGTCCGCGAGATGAACCGCATCGGCCTCGCCGTGGACCTCTCCGGCGCCGACCAGGACACCGTCCGCAAGGTCCTCGCGGTCACCCGCGCCCCGGCCCTGCTGACCCGGGCCGCCCCGGACGCCCTGCCGGACGACGTGCTGCGCCTGCTCGGCGAGAACGGCGCCGTCTGCATGGTGCCCGTCGGGGAGGACCCGGCGGCCACCGCCGACCTCCTCGACCGGGTGCGCGACGGAGCCGGGCCAGGCTCCACGGGCCTCTCCCGCCTGACGGGCCGGGCGGCCGGCTACGTCCCGCTCTTCGCGGAGCTGCTGCGGCGCGGCTGGCCGGCCGGGGACCTGGTGGGCCTGGCCCACGGGAACGCGACCCGGGCCCTGCGGGAGACCGAGTTCCTGTCCCGTACGAACCGGATCAGGCCCGTCGCCGCCTGAGCCGTACGCGTACCGCAGGAGAACGAGGAAGGGGCGCCCCCCGGGGCGCCCCTTCCTCCGGGCCGTGCCGTCACGCGCGCGGGCGGCCCATCGCCCGGTACGTCCAGCCGGCCGCCCGCCACCGCTCGCCGTCCAGGGCGTTGCGCCCGTCGAGGACGACCGGGGAGGAGGCGACCGCGGCCAGCTCCGCCGGGTCGAGCTCGCGGAACTCGCGCCACTCGGTGAGGTGCAGGACCACGTCCGCGCCGCGGACGGCCTCCAGGGCCGAGTCCGCGTAGGCGAGGGTGGGGAAGACCTTGCGGGCGTTGTCCATGCCCTTGGGGTCGTAGACGGTGACCTGGCCGCCCTGGAGGTGTATCTGGCCGGCCACGTTGAGCGCGGGGGAGTCGCGGACGTCGTCCGAGTCCGGCTTGAAGGCGGCGCCGAGGACGGCGACCCGGCGGCCCAGGAAGGAGCCGCCGACCGCCTCGCGGGCCATCTCGACCATCTGGCCGCGCCGCCGCATGTTGATGGAGTCGATCTCGCGGAGGAAGGTCAGCGCCTGGTCGACGCCGAGCTCGCCCGCGCGGGCCATGAAGGCCCGGATGTCCTTGGGCAGGCAGCCGCCGCCGAAGCCGACGCCGGCCCGCAGGAACTTGTTCCCGATCCGCTCGTCGTGGCCGATGGCCTCGGCCAGCTTGACGACGTCGCCGCCGGCCGCCTCGCAGATCTCGGCCATCGCGTTGATGAAGGAGATCTTGGTGGCGAGGAAGGAGTTCGCGGCCGTCTTCACCAGCTCGGCGGTCGGGAAGTCGCCGACCACGAAGGGCGAGCCCTCGCCGACGGGGACCGCGTACACCTCGCGGAGCAGCTTCTCGGCCCGCCCGGCGCCGTCGCCCGAGACGCCGACGACGATCCGGTCCGGGTGCAGGGTGTCCTGGACGGCGAAGCCCTCGCGCAGGAACTCGGGGTTCCAGGCCAGGTCGACGCCGGCGGGCAGGGTCGCGGCCAGCCGCTCGGCCGAGCCGACCGGCACGGTCGACTTGCCGACGACGAGGGAGCCCTCGCGGGCGACGGCGGCGAGGGAGGCGAAGGCGGCGTCGACGTAGCTCATGTCGCAGCCGTACTCGCCGTGCTTCTGCGGGGTGTTCACACAGACGAAGTGGACGTCGCCGAAGGCGCCGACCTCCTCCCAGGAGGTGGTGAAGCGCAGCCGTCCGGTGGAGCCCTCCAGACCGGCGACGTGCTTCGCCAGCAGCTCCTCCAGGCCCGGCTCGTACATGGGGACGCGGCCGGAGGCCAGCAGCTCGACCTTCTCCGGGACGACGTCGAGCCCCAGCACCTCGAAGCCCATCTCCGCCATGGCCGCTGCGTGGGTGGCGCCGAGGTATCCGGTGCCGATCACGGTGATCTTCAGGGCCATGCGGGACTCCAGTGGTGTCGGGCGAACTGCCTGCCCGAGCATAGTCGGGCCCTGACAGGGCCCCGGTCCACGCCCTACTCTTTGGGTTACTTAACGGTAGTTAGCAAGCCAGGGAGCTCGAGACCATGGGCAAGGACTTCGACCTGTACCGGACCTCCGAGGAGCACGAGATGCTCCGGGAGTCGGTGCGTGCGCTGGCGGAGGCGAAGATCGCCCCGTTCGCGGCGGCGGTGGACGAGGAGGGCCGGTTCCCGCAGGAGGCCCTGGACGCGCTGGTCGCGAACGACCTGCACGCGGTCCACGTCCCGGAGAGCTACGGCGGTGCGGGCGCGGACGCGCTGGCGACGGTCATCGTGATCGAGGAGGTCGCCCGCGCGTGCGGGTCCTCGTCGCTGATCCCGGCGGTGAACAAGCTGGGCTCGCTCCCGGTGATCCTGTCCGGGTCGGAGGAGCTGAAGGCGAAGTACCTCGCCCCGCTCGCCGCCGGCGAGGCGATGTTCTCCTACGCCCTGTCCGAGCCCGACGCGGGCTCCGACGCGGCCGGCATGAAGACCCGCGCGGTCCGCGACGGCGACTTCTGGGTCCTCGACGGCGTCAAGCGGTGGATCACCAACGCCGGCGTCTCCGAGTACTACACCGTCATGGCCGTCACCGACCCCGACAAGCGCTCCAGGGGCATCAGCGCCTTCGTCGTGGAGAAGTCCGACGAAGGCGTCTCCTTCGGCGCCCCGGAGAAGAAGCTCGGCATCAAGGGCTCCCCGACCCGCGAGGTCTACCTCGACAACGTCCGCATCCCCGCCGACCGCATGATCGGCGCCGAGGGCACCGGCTTCGCCACCGCCATGAAGACCCTCGACCACACCCGCGTCACCATCGCCGCCCAGGCCATCGGCATCGCCCAGGGCGCCCTCGACTACGCCAAGGGCTACGTCAAGGAACGCAAGCAGTTCGGCAAGCCCATCGCCGACTTCCAGGGCATCCAGTTCATGCTCGCCGACATGGCCATGAAGCTCGAGGCCGCCCGCCAGCTCACCTACGCCGCCGCCGCCAAATCCGAGCGCACCGACGGCGACCTCACCTTCTTCGGCGCCGCCGCCAAGTGCTTCGCCTCCGACGTCGCCATGGAGGTCACCACCGACGCCGTCCAGCTCCTCGGCGGCTACGGCTACACCCGCGACTACCCCGTCGAGCGCATGATGCGCGACGCCAAGATCACCCAGATCTACGAAGGCACCAACCAGGTCCAGCGCATCGTCATGGCCCGCAACCTCCCGTAACCGCAGACGGGAGGCCGCGGCCCCGGAAGGTCACCGGTTCGATTCGACGGTGACCTTCTGGTCGTTCCTGATCTGCTCGACGAGCTGCTTCACCTTCGGCATGTCCCACTTCAGGGAGCCCTGCGGCGCGCTGCCCGCGATCGGCATGTTCATGGACCTGCCGTCGCCGCCGTTGACGCTCTTCATCGCGAAGAACATCTGGCCCAGGTCCCACAGGGACATGTCCTTGTCGACGATCAGCGTGTCCAGGCCGGCGCCGAGCGTCGGGTACAGCCGGAACGGGTTGAGGATCGTGCCCGGCGTCGCCGCCTGGTTCGCCAGCGCGGACAGGAACTTCTGCTGGTTCTTGGTCCGCGCCAGGTCCGACTCGGCGAAGGCGTACCGGGTGCGGACGAAGGCGAGGGCCTGCTCGCCGTTGAGGGTCTGCTCGCCGGCCTGGAAGTTCGCGCCGGAGTTCTTGTCCTTGAAGCCCTTCTCGATGTTCATCTCGACGCCGCCGAGCGCGTCCACGATGTTCGCGAAGCCGGCGAAGCCGATCTCCGCGTAGTGGTCGATCCGCAGCCCGGTGTTGAACTCCACTGTGCGGACCAGCAGTTCGGGCCCGTCCATCGCGTAGGCCGCGTTCAGCTTGGAGCCGCCGCGCGCCGGGTACTGCTTGCCGGACTCGGAGCCGACGAAGCTCGGGATCGTCACCCAGGAGTCGCGGGGCAGCGAGATCATCGTGTTCCCGCTGGAGCAGGCCGCGAGGATCATCATCGAGTCGGTCCGCTTGCCCTCCGCGGAACCGGTGTGGAGCTTCTTCTTCTCCTCCGACGTCATGCCCTCGCGGCTGTCCGAGCCGACGATCAGGTACGTCGTGCAGTCGCCCTCGGACGGCCGCTCGATGACCTTGGAGAGGTCGACCTCGCCCCGCATCTGCGAGGCCGCCCAGGCGTAGGTGCCGACGCCCCACGCGAGGACGCCGACGACCAGCACGATCGAGCCGATCTTGATCCGCTTGCGCCAGTCCGGCGCGGGACCGGTGGGGCGGGACCCCGGGCCGGCAGGTCCCCCCGGACCGCCGGAACCGTGACCTCCGCCACTCTGCGGGGAGCCGTACACCTGGCCGTTGCTGTACCCGGAGTCGTACCCCGTGGCCTGCGCCTGAGTGAAGTTCGGGTTGTACGCCCGTCCCTGGTCGTACCCCTGCCCCTGGTTGTACGCCTGCCCCTGGTCGTACCCCTGTTGGTACTCCGGAGACTGCGGTCGTCTCTGCACGTGCCGCATGGGGCGGGCGCCCTCGGGCTGCTCAGGCCAGTCATTCATGCGGACCAGTGTGCCGGTCTCCGCTTTCCGGGCGACAGGCCGGGTGGAAAATAGGACCGGTGCTGTTGCGAAGCTGATGCAAAGCGGACAGCGCCGATACCCGGCATAAGGTGGAGGACATGACAGAACAGGTCGACATCCCCGGCAAGCCCACATCGGCCTCCCGCACCACCCTGAGCCACATCATGACCAGCCACGACACCAACCTCCTGGGCACGGTGCACGGCGGCGTGATCATGAAGCTGGTCGACGACGCCGCGGGCGCCGTCGCCGGCCGCCACTCCGGCGGCCCGGCCGTGACCGCCTCCATGGACGAGATGGCCTTCCTGGAGCCCGTCCGCGTCGGCGACCTCCTCCACGTGAAGGCCCAGGTCAACTGGACCGGCCGCTCCTCCATGGAGGTCGGCGTCCGCGTCATGGCCGAGCGGTGGAACGACACCACCCCCGCCACCCAGGTCGGCTCCGCCTACCTCGTCTTCGCCGCCGTCGACGCCGACGGCAGGCCCCGCACGGTCCCCCCGGTCCTCCCCGAGACCGAGCAGGACAAGCGGCGCTACCAGGAGGCCCAGATCCGCCGCACCCACCGGCTCGCCCGCCGCCAGGCCATCAAGGAGCTGCGCGAGCGCAGGATCGCCGAGGGGTACCTCGACTGAGCCGCCCCCGCCCCTCCCGGCGGGTCACGGACACACCACCTGGTCCCCGGTGACCGCCTCGAACGGCCCCCGGGCCGGTGCCGCCTCCGCCCGCACCGCCGTCACTCCCCGGTAGCCCGTGCCCGCGACCACCCGCAGCGTCCCGCCCCGCCCCGGCACCGCCTTCAGCTCCGCCCCCGGCAGGGCGGCCGCCAGCGACTTCGCGGACCGGTCCCACCGGGGGTCGTACTCGATCACCGTCCGCTCCCGCACGGGCCCCGTCCCCGTCACCGGCGCCCGCGTCGTGTCGAAGCCCGTCCCCCGCAGCGCGTCGTCCACCTTCCGTCCGAGCCCGTCGATCCGGGTCCCGTTGTGGACCTGCACCCGGATCGTCCGCGGCGCGACGTCCACCACGACGGCCTTCGGCCCCCGCGCGGCGGGCTCCGGGGGCGCGGCCAGCGGCCTGTCCTCCCGCACCGCGGCGAACAGCCGCTGCGCCTTCGCCGCGTCCCACTTCACCGTCGACCCGATGCCCTTCACCGGGAAGTCCATGGTCCCGATCGGCACGGACACGAACTCCGAGGACGCCGGGGTGAACCCCCGCATGGCCTTGGCCAGCGCGAGGAGCTGGTCCGTGCCGAAGTCCTCGTCGGCCCGCACCGACCCGAGCAGGGTCGTCGCCACCTCCCGGAACCGCACCGGGTTGAACAGCACCCCGCCGCCGGTCAGCCGGTCTACCAGCGCCGCCAGGAACTTCTGCTGCCGCTGCATCCGCCCGATGTCCGCGGCCCCGTCGATGTGCCGGGAGCGCACGTACTGGAGCGCCTGCCCGCCGTCCAGCTCGTGCGTGCCCGCCGCCAGGTCGAGCCCCGTGTACGCGTCCTTGACCGGCCTCGTCGTACAGATCTGCACCCCGCCGACCGCGTCCACGGTCCGCATGAAGCTGGTGAAGTCGACCTCCAGATAGTGGTCGATCTTGACCCGGGTCATCGCCTCCACCGTCCGCACGGTCAGCGCCGGGCCGCCCTCCGCGTAGGCGGCGTTCAGCTTCACCGGGTGCGCCCGGTGCTTCTCGCCGCTGTTCTGGTCGGTGTGCTCGGGCAGCTCGGCGTACGAGTCGCGGGGCAGCGAGACGACGCTCGCCCGCTCCCGGTCCTCCGAGATGTGCACGAGGAGCACGGTGTCCGTGCAGTGGCAGGGCGCCCCGCCGAGCCGGTACTTCCGCTTCTCCTCGGGCGTGATCCTGTCCCGCCCGTCGGTGCCGACGACCAGCACGTTCATCCCGGTCCCCGCCCGGGGGCGGTTCTTCATGTCCTTGAAGGGGTCCACCCGCGTGATCCCGGTGTCCAGACCGGTCACCACCGCGTGCCCGATCCCGCCCGCCGCGAGCACCACCACGGACAGCGCCGTCGCCACCCGCATCCCCCAGCGGGGCCGCCGCCGGGCCCGCCGCACCGGGACCGGGCCGCCGCCGCGCCGGGGCAGGGGCGAGCGGGCGCCGCCACCGGCTCCACGGGGCGGACGGGGGGTGCGGGGCGGCGTGGGCACGGACGGACACCTCCGCGGGTGCGACAGGGGGACCGTGAGCACGGTAGGCCCATACGATCAGTCGGCAGGCCGACCGGCCCCGGCGGCACGCGTCGGTGTCACCCGTTCGCGGTAACGTGGCCCGTTGATGAACGCCACGCCCCCCGTATCCGTGATCATGCCGGTTCTCGACGAGGAGCGGCATCTGCGCAGCGCCGTCCGCCACATCCTGGAGCAGGAGTACGACGGCGAGATGGAGGTGGTCATCGCGCTCGGCCCGTCCCGGGACCGCACCGACGAGATCGCCGCGGAGCTCGTACGGGAGGACCCCCGGGTCCGCACCGTGCCCAACCCCACCGGCCGCACCCCCGCCGCGCTCAACGCCGCCGTCAAGGCCTCCCGGCACCCGGTCGTCGTCCGCGTCGACGGCCACGGCATGCTCTCCCCGGACTACGTCGCCACCGCCGTCCGCCTCCTGGAGGAGACCGGTGCGCAGAACGTCGGCGGCGTCATGCACGCCGAGGGCGAGAACGCCTGGGAGGAAGCGGTCGCCGCCGCCATGACCTCGAAGATCGGCGTCGGCAATGCCGCCTTCCACACCGGCGGCGCGGCGGGCCCCGCCGACACCGTCTACCTCGGCGTCTTCCGCCGCGAGGCCCTCGAACAACAGGGCGGCTACAACGTCGAGTTCGTCCGCGCCCAGGACTGGGAGCTCAACTTCCGCATACGCCGGGCCGGCGGCCTCATATGGTTCTCGCCCGACCTGCGCGTCCGCTACCGCCCCCGCCCGACGGTCCGGGCCCTCGCCAAGCAGTACAAGGACTACGGCCGCTGGCGCCGCGTCGTGGGCCGCTACCACCCCGGCTCCCTCGGCCTCCGCTACCTCGCCCCGCCGGCCGCCCTCTGCGCCCTCGCCGCGGGCACCCTCGTCGGTGTCGCCCTCACCCCCCTCGGCCTCATGGTCCCCGCCGGCTACCTCGCCGCGATCACCGCCGGCTCCCTCCCCGCCGGCCGGGGCCTGTCCCCGAAGGCCCGCGCCCGCATCCCCCTGGCCCTCGCCACCATGCACCTGTCCTGGGGCTTCGGCTTCCTCACCAGCCCCCGCTCCCTCGCCCGCAAGGTCATCGCGAGCCGCCGCCCGGAGCCCGCGCGGGGCTGACGCCCGGACGGCGACGGCCGGGCCCCGCCGCGGGGCCCGGCCGTCGTGCGCGCGAAGGGGAGCGGATCAGCTCTTGCTCTTCCCGTCCCACTGGTAGACCGAGTAGACGTCCATGCAGTCCACCTTGTCGTCGGCGTTCTCGGGCAGGTCGCCGGCCTCGTGCGTCGGCCTCTTGTACGTGTCGCCCTCGCGCCAGTCGGCGCCCACGACCAGGGTGATCCCCTGGATCGAGGAGTCCGCGCGGACCGTGGAGAGCGGCAGCCCGAGGGCCTTCGCCACCGACTCGGCGTCCGCCCGGCCCTGGTCGCCCTGGGCCTTCGGGTAGCCGACGACCGTGCCCTTGCTGGGCTTGCCCTCCTGGGCGGAGGCGGCCTGGGCGAAGCCCTTGCCCTGGAGGGCGGTGGCGATCTTCTTGGCCCGCCCCTCGACCGCCGGCTCGTCCTCGCCGTCGGTGCCGTTGACGACGGTGACGGGCAGGGTGCCCGGGGCCGCCGCGGTCTTCTTCGGCTTCGCCGAGGCCGACGCCCTGGGCTTTGCCGGGGCCTTGTCGCCGTTCTTGTCGAGGGCGACGTCGTCCCGGAGCATGGACCAGATCTTGTCGGCGGACGACTCCACCGGCTGGAGCCACGCGTCCGGGTTCTGCGCGTACGGCGCGGTCGGGATGGTCACCGTCGTCAGGCGGTCCAGCTTGACGTTCTTCAGCTGCATCCCCAGCTCGAACAGCTTGGCCACGGTGCTGATCTCGTCGGAGACCTTGATCGACGTGGTGGCCGTCTCGGCCAGGCCCGTCAGCCGGCCGGTGTCGGACCAGGCGTTCTGCTCCTGGAGCCGCTTCATCATGCCGTTGAGGTACATGTGCTGGGCCTTGGCGCGGTTCTGGTCGCTGCCGAAGGCGTGCCGGGTGCGCAGCCACTGGAGCGCCTGCACGCCCTTGACGTCGTGGGTGCCCTTGGGGAGCTGGAGGCCGGAACCGCCCCGCTGCTGCGTGGTCGACCTGTCCCAGACGCCGGTCTTCACGCAGACGGGGACGCCGCCGACCTCGTCGGCCATCGCCACCACGCCCGCGAAGTCGATCATCATCCAGTGGTCGATGTAGGTCCCGGTGAGCTTCTCCCAGGTGGTCAGGGTGCAGCCGGGACCGCCGCGCGTGAGCGTCTCGTTGATCGGCCGGTTGTTCGTGCCCGGGTACTCCTTGCCGTCCTCGCCCTTGCAGTCGGGTATCTCGACGACGGTGTCCCGCGGTATGGAGATCAGCGAGGCGTTCTGCCGGTCGGCGGAGACGTGCAGCAGCATCTGCACGTCGGCCAGCGGCGGACGGTCCTTGTCCTTGCGGCTGCCGCCCAGCGCGATGTTCTTCTCGTCCGCCCGGCTGTCGGAGCCGATCAGCAGGATGTTCAGCGGGGTGTCGCCCAGCGCGTTCGGCGGGGCCTTCTTCACCCCGCTGTCGCCGCCGGCCCGGCCGCCGCTCTGGATGTTGCTGTTGAGGTGCTCGTAGTACGCGTATCCCGCGCCGGCCGTGCCGAGCACCAGCACCGCCACGCCGATCGCCGACCAGCGCAGCACCTTCCGCTTGCCGGCCTTCTTGGCCTGCCGGCGCGCGGCGGCGCGGCCGCCCGCGGTGTTCGCGGCGGCCGTGTCCGTGCCGTCGTCGTCGGATCCGCCGCCGGCCCCCCGCCGGCGGGCGGCGCGGCCGCCCGGCGCCGGCACGGAGGCCGCTTCGGCCTCTCCTCCGGCTCCGGTCGCCTCGCCCGCGCCGTGCAGCTCGTCGTCCCAGCCCCGGTCTCGGGCGTGCGGAACGCTCGGCTGCGTCCCCTCCCGTCGCACGCTGTTCTGTCCCACCCCAGGTCCCCTCATCGTCAAGGGCGCGCCGGAACCCGCTGTTCTCGGGTCACTGGGCGCACACCTTCTTGTCCGCTTCTACCTGACCGACGTCCGGCGCCTTCGTCGGAGCGGTCATGGGCACCCCCGCGCCCTTGAAATCGGCGCCGAGGACGAGCGTCATGGGCTCGCGCTCCCCGGCGTCCGTGGTGCCCTGCTTGAGGGCGGTGGCCTGCAGACCCATCATCGCGGCGAGCGCGCGGGCCTGGTCGGCCTGGTTCGGTGCGTAGGAGAGCGTGGTCTTCGCCGCCTTCTCGGGGGCGTTGCTCTTGTTGGTCGAGCGAAGCACGCCCTCTTCGTTCTGGAGCCAGTTGATGGTCGCCTGGGCCGCGCCCTGGATGCCGCTGCCGTTGTAGACGTCGACGCGGACCTCGGAGGCCGGTGCCTTCGGGCCCTGGAGGAGCTTCGCCTGCGCCTGGCTCTTGGCCTTCTTGGCGTCGGCCTCCTTCTTCTTGACCTCGGTGAAGGAGACGTCCTGCTCGATCATGCTGAAGACCTGGGGGGCCTTCACGGAGTCGAGGACGACGGTGGCGCGCTTGGTCGGCGGCTCGTCGGGGTTGTCGACCACCGGCACGGTCAGGAAGGTGATGTTCTTGAGGTCCACCTTGGCGAGCTCCTTCGCCAGGGCGGTGAGCTTCATCGCGTCGCCGATGCCCTTGTCGACGGTGAGCGACTCGGTCGCGGCGTTGGCCACGTCGAGCAGCTTCGTCGGGCTGTCGAGGGTCTCCTCCTTGAGCTGGCGGATCATCGAGGCGACGAACTGCTGCTGCTGCTTGATGCGGTCGAGGTCGCTCTCGTTGCCGAGGCCGTGCCGGTTCCGCAGGAAGGCGAGGGCCTGCTCGCCCTGGACGCGGTGCTCGCCGGCGGGGAGGTTGAGCTTCGAGTAGGTCTTGTCGTTGATCGGCTTGGCGAGGCAGACCTTGACGCCGCCGACGGCCGTGGACAGCTTCTTGACGGCGTTGAAGTCGACCATCATGAAGTGGTTGATCGGCAGCCCGGACATCTGGGTGACGGTCCGCATGGTGCAGCCGGGGTCGCGGCCCTCGACGCCGAAGGACTGGTTGAACTTGACCTTGCCGACCGAGGCGGGGATCACCTTGGTGGTGTCGCCGACCTTGGTCGGGCACTCCGGGATCTCGATCTTGAGGTCGCGGGGGATGCTCATGGCCGTCGCGTTGGTGCGGTCCTCGGCGATGTGGATGAGGAACGTCGTGTCGGCGTGGCCGGTGACGTTGTCCTTGTTGCCGTAGCTCTCGTTGCCCTCGCCGGTGCGGACGTCGTTGCCGATGATCAGGATGTTGAGCGGCCCCTTGATCGACGCCGGCTTGGCGGCGGTGCCGACGTCCACGACGCCGAGGTTGCCGTTGAGCTTGCTGTAGATCGCGTACGCGCCGACCGCGCCGCCCACGAGGACGAAGGCCATCGTGCCGCCGGTCCACAGCAGGACCTTCTTCTTGCGGCTCGCGCCCTGCTTGCGCTTGCGGCGGCTCTGCGCGGGCACGCGCCGGCCGGAGCCCGGGACCGGGTCCGCGGTGTCGGGTTCGGCCGGGCGCCGGCGCTGGCCGGGGACCGGAGCTTCGGCGGGAGTGGTTCGACGGCCGCCGGAGCGGGTACCGGAACCGGTGATACCGGAATCGGGTCCGCCGGAAGGAGTTCTGTCGGTGCGGGACGGCTGCGGTGCCTGCGAGGGCTGCGGCGACTGCCCAGCGGAGTGGTCCAGTCGCAGTTCGTAGTTGCCGGTCTGCGGGTTGAGCACCCACTGGTCGGCGGGGTCGATCTCGTCCGCCCGTCCACGGCTGTGCGCGTCCACGGTTCCTGTCCTCCGTCGGTGCCACGCGGGGCGCCTCCCCCTGTGGGCGCCGCTCGGTCGTTCGATCCTGATTGAGTGCGACCACGCGGTCGGGGTGCACCGGATCGCGTCACACTATCCGCCCAGTTCAGCGCGGGGCGACGCCAGTGACAAATTCCACGCCCCTTACAACTGGGCAATTTGCCCAAACCACAACCCTTGCCGCCTCCCCCTTGGGACCCCCTTTACCCGCGGGCCTCCTGGCCCTCAGGAACACACCCCCTCCGCGGCGGTCCGCCCCGTGAAGGTGGGCGTCGCGCTCGGCACGGGGGCGTCCGCGTCGTCGGGCTTCCCGTCGGGAGATGCGTCCGCACCCCCTTCCGGTTCCGCCGGAGCCACCTCGACCGGCCGGTCCTCCCGGAGTTGCCGGAAAAGCTCACTCGCGGCGGGCTGCACCAGTTCGTCCCGGTTCGCGTTGTACGTGTACGGGCGCCGCGGCACGGTCAGGAACTGCACCTTCTCCGTCGGCACGGACCGCATCGCGCGGGCCAGTTCGTACAGGTCCCGCAGCGAGTCGAGGCCCGGATCCGTCGTGATGGACTTCGTCGCCGCGTCCAGGACCGGATACAGCTTCGCCGGGTTCAGCAGCACCCCGTTGCTCTGCACCTTGTTGACGAGCGCGCCCAGGAACATCTGCTGGCGGTCCATCCGTTCGGTGTCACTGCCGTTCCCCAGGGACTTCCGGGCCCGGACGAAGCCCAGCGCCTGCTCGCCGTTCAGGGTCTGCCGGCCCGCCGGCAGCTTCAGCTTGGCGCCGGAGTCGTCCACCGGCTCCTTCAGGCAGACCTCCACGCCGTCCACCGCGTCCACCATCTTCTTGAAGCCCCGGAAGTCGATGACCATGTGGTGGTCGACCCGGATCCCGGTCAGCTTCTCGACGGTACGGATCGTGCAGGCCGTCCCGCCCCACTCGTAGGACCAGTTGAACTGCGCCAGCTGCTCCCGCGTCCGGCCGCCCCCCGCCTCGGCGCAGCTCGGGATCGTGACCATCAGGTCGCGCGGGATCGAGACGGCCGTCGCCCCGGACCCGTCGGCCGCGAGGTGCAGCAGGATGACCGTGTCCGAGCGCTGGGTGCCCTTGTCCCGCCCGTACTCGCTGTTCCCCTCCCCGGAGCGGGTGTCCGAGCCGATGAGGAGGATGTTCCGCGCGGCCGACACCACGGCCGTCGGCCGCTCCTTCTCGTACCGGCGCAGCTCGTCCGCCGCGGTGGTGTCCGTGGTGATGTTGTCGTCGAGCTTCCGGTAGAACCACCACCCGGTCCCCGCCGCGGCGAGCAGCACGACGGAGGCCCCGAGCGCCGTCCACCGCAGCCAGTGCCGCCGCGGCCGGGCGGGTCCCCCCGGGCCGGGACCGGCGCCGGAGTCCGGTTCGGTCCCCGGCCCGGCCGTCGCTTCGGACGTCGGTTCGGAGGTGGGTTCCGGCGCCGGTCCGGGGTCCGGTTCGGCGGGAGTGCCAGCGCGGTCCGTCACGTCGTCGTCCGTCCTTCGGGGCGATCGGAGGCGCGGCGGGCGCCCGGCGGTCGCTGGAGGAGACCGCCGGACCCGGCGCGGGGTTGTACGGAGGAGGCGACTCCCCCCGCGCCGATCATGTACCGGACTCGCCCCGCGGACCCGGGTACGCGGCGCGTCGATCGGCCGAACGGGTGCACCGGACGCGCGAAAGCCCGCCCGCGCCGGGCCGTCCGCACGTGACCCGGGGCCGTCCGTACGCCCGCACCGGGCCCTCCGTACGTCCGGGCCAGGGCTTCCGTACGTCCGCCCGGGCGGACGTGCCCGGGGCGGGGCGGCCGTCAGAGCGCGGTGGCGGTGACCCGCTCGCTCTCGATGCGCTTCTCCAGGGACTCCGGCGCCAGCTCGCCCAGGTTCCGGCACAGCACCACGGAGCCGCCCGCGGCCAGGGGCGCGTACAGCCCGGCCGAGAGCCCCTCCCAGCCGTCGTACGGGAGCCCGGACAGCAGCCGCGAGCCGGGCCCGAGGCCGAGACGGGCGGCGTCGAGCCGGGCCTGTTCGACGAGCTGGAAGCCGCTGCGTTCCGTACCGTCGACGACGAGGGCGGGAGCGTCCGCGTCCACCGGGACGAACGGCGCGAAACGGTCGCCCTGGCCCGGGACCTCCACCGCGTAGTCCGCGTATCCCGCGGGCACGGACGGGAAGCGGCGCCCCAGCGGCGCCAGGGAGAGCGCGATCCGCTCCCCGGAGCAGGCCAGACCCGCCTCCAGCGCGTCCGGGCCCGCCACCACCAGGTCGGCGCCGGCCGGGTCGCCGCCCAGCTCGGCCGTCACCCCGACGGAGGAGCAGGCGAGCAGCCAGACGGCGGTCTGCCAGTGCGCGGGCAGCAGCAGCGCGAGCCGGTCGCCGGGCCCGGCGGACAGCTCGCCCTGGAGCAGGTTGGCCGTCTTCGCCACCCAATTGGCGAAGGTGGCGACGGACAATTCCACCCGTTCACCGGTGGCGTCGTCGTAGTAGGTGACCAAGGGACGGCCGGGGTCCGCGGCGAGCGCGGATCGCAGCAGGTCGGCGGGGGTGCGGTCGCTGGCGTTCACGCCGCACAGGGTACGCGGGCCCGCGCGCCGCCCTGGGCCGTACCGGTGACGGCGTCCTCCGGTCGGCCCGACGCGCCGTCACCCTTCCGCCGCGCGCCGCGCCCCCGGGCTCCGCACGATCGGCCCATGCGTGCCTCACTCGCCTCCTCGGTCGCCGTCGCCTGCGCGGCCGCGCTCGCCCTGCCGGTCACCCTCGCCGTCCCCGCGACGGCCACCGCGCGCCCGGCGGCGACCGGCCGGCCAGCGGGCCCGAGCGCGCTGCCACCGGGCCCGGACGCGGGGCCGTCGGACCGGGCCGAGCCGTCGCGGGACCCGGCCGAGCCGTCGCCGGGCGGGGACGAACCGCCGGGCTCCACCCGGTCGCTGCCGCTGCGGCCGCTGGGCACCTCCGTCCGGACCTTCGGGACCGACCCGGGCGCCGCGCCCGAACAGGGCCTCACCCGGCGGGACGTCAGCCCCTTCTCGCTCGTCGGCGTGGTCTGGGACGACCCGGCGGCCGTCCTGCACGGCACCGTCCAGGTCCGCACCCGCGCCGCCGCCGACGGCGTCTGGTCGGCGTGGCAGGACGTCGAGACCCACAACGACGAGCACGGCGCCGACCCCGGCACCGCCGAAGGCGCCTCCGGCACCCTCCGCGGCTCCACCGCCCCCCTGTGGGTGGGCGACTCGGACGGCGTGGAGATCCGCGTACGGGCCGAGACGGCGGACACCGGCACCGACCGGGTCCGCCTCCCGGCCGGCCTCCGCCTCGAACTGGTCGACCCGGGCGAGGCCCCGGCCGACCCGGCCCCCGGCACCCGCGCGATGGCCCCGCCGGCCGCCCTGACGGCGGCGGAGGCCGCCGCGAGCGCCGCGAACGGCCAGTGGGCCCCGGCCGGCGCGGCGGTCATCCCGGCGGAGACGGCGGAGACGGCGGAGACGGCGGCGCAGGCCGCGACGGCGGCGGCCCCGGCGGCCGCGAAGAAGCCCTACATCGGCCCCCGCCCCCGGATTATCACCCGCAAGGGCTGGGGCGCCGACGAGCGGCTCCGCGAGAAGGGCTTCGTCTACACCAAGACGATCAAGGCGGCCTTCGTCCACCACACCGCCACCGGCAACAACTACCGGTGCGCCCAGGCCCCCTCCGTCCTGCGCGGTATCTACCGCTACCACGTGAAGAGCAGCGGATGGCGTGACTTCGGCTACAACTTCGCCGTCGACAGGTGCGGAAACATCTACGAAGGCCGGGCCGGGGGAGTGGCCAAGCCGGTGCTCGGCGCGCACACCCTCGGCTTCAACACCAACAGCATGGGCATCGCCGTCCTCGGCAGCTTCGGCGGCAGCGCCCCGCCGGCCGCCGCCGTGACCGCCGTCGCCCGCCTGACGGCCTGGAAACTCGGCCTCCACGGCGTCAACCCCAAGGGCACCCAGACCCTCGTCTCCGGAGGCGGCAACCGCTACAAGAAGGGCAGGAAGGTCGCGTTCCACGCCATCGCGGGACACCGTGACGGATTCGCCACGGAGTGCCCCGGAAGCCGCCTGTACGGCAAACTCGGGACCGCGCGCGCCTCCTCCGCGAAGTACCAGGGAAGGCGCTGATGGGGGCGCCGAGGCAACCATCTGCATAAACTGACCGGTCATATCGCACGGACGACCGAGACGGGCGCGCCGAACGGCCCCGAAGCAGGAAGCAGAGACGACACGTGACAGAGGCGATCCTCCTGGTCGGGGGCAAGGGCACCCGGCTGCGACCGCTCACGGTCAACACGCCCAAGCCCATGGTCCCGGCGGCCGGCGTCCCCTTCCTGACGCACCAGCTGGCCCGGGCCAAGGCCGCCGGCGTCGAGCACATCGTGCTCGCCACCTCCTACCTCGCCGAGGTCTTCGAACCGCACTTCGGCGACGGCTCCGACCTCGGCCTGAGCCTGGAGTACGTGACGGAGGAGGAACCGCTCGGCACCGGCGGCGCGATACGCAACGTGGCCTCCCGGCTGCACTCGGGCCCGGACGAGCCCGTCCTGATCTTCAACGGGGACATCCTCACCGGGCTCGACATCCGCGCCCTGGTGGCCACCCACGCCGACTCCGGCGCCGACGTCTCCCTCCACCTCACCCGCGTCGAGGACCCCCGCGCCTTCGGCCTGGTCCCCACCGACGACACCGGCCGCGTCACCGCCTTCCTGGAGAAGCCGCAGACGCCCGAGGAGATCGTCACCGACCAGATCAACGCCGGCGCGTACGTCTTCCGCCGCTCGGTCATCGACTCCATCCCCACCGGCCGCCCGGTCTCCGTCGAGCGCGAGACCTTCCCGGAGCTCCTCGCCTCGGGCGCCCACCTCCAGGGCATGGTCGACTCCACGTACTGGCTGGACCTCGGCACCCCGCAGGCGTTCGTCCGCGGCTCCGCCGACCTGGTCCTGGGCCGTGCCCCCTCCCCGGCCGTCCCCGGCCGCTGCGGGGACCGCCTGGTCCTGCCCTCCGCCCGGGTCGCCCCCGACGCCAAGCTCACCGGCGGCACGGTCGTCGGCGCCGGCGCGACGGTCGGCGAGGGCGCCCGGGTGACCGGCTCCACCCTCCTGGCCGGGGCCGTCATCGAGCCCGGCGCGGTCGTCACCGACTCCCTCGTCGGCGCCGGCGCCCGCATCGGCGCCCGCTCCGTCCTCACGGGCGCGGTCATCGGCGACGGCGCCCACGTCGGCCCCGACAACGAACTCCGCGACGGCATCCGCATCTGGTGCGACGCCACCCTCCCCGCGGGCACGGTCCGCTTCAGCTCGGACCAGTAGCGCCCCCACGGCCGCCGCCGCTCCGCCGCGAGCACGCGCTCCGCGAGCGGCGGCGGCACCGTTCCGTCACGGGCGCCTCCGCACCTGCGCCCCCACCCGTGCCCGAACCCGCCCCGCCCCCGGTCCGTCCCGCTAGGCTCGTACCCATGGCCGGCCGCTTCGTCCCGCACCCGAACCCGCACCGGGACCCGCACCCCACCCCCGTCACGGCCGACGGCCACGCCCTGGACCTGCGCCTCACCCTCACGCCCCTGCGCAGGGGCCCCGAGGACCCCGCCTTCCGCGCCACGCGCGACGGGGCGTTCTGGCGGGCGACCCGCACCCCGGAGGGCCCCGCGACCCTCCGCGTACGGGCCCTGGAGGGGCGGGTCGCGGCCGACACCTGGGGCCCGGGCGCGGCCTGGCTCGACGCGCGCCTCCCCGCCCTCCTCGGCGCCGAGGACGACCCCGGCGCCTTCGTCCCCCGCCACCGGCTCGTCCTGGCCACCCACCGCCACCGCCCCGGCCTCCGCCTCACCCGCACCGGCCTGGTCATGGAGTCCCTGATCCCGTCGATCCTGGAGCAGAAGGTCACGACGGCGGAGGCGTACGGCTCCTGGCGCCGCCTGGTCCGCCGGTACGGCGAGCCGGCCCCGGGCCCGGCGCCGGAGGGCATGTACGTGATGCCGGAGCCCCGCACCTGGGCGCGGATCCCGTCCTGGGAGTGGCACCGCGCGAACGTCGACAGCAGGCGCGCCGCCGTGGTCGTCCGCGCCGCCCGGGTGGCCCCCCGCCTGGAGGAGGCCGCGGCCATGCCCCCGGCGGAGGCCCGCGCCCGCCTGGAGCTGGTCCCCGGCATCGGGCCGTGGACCAGCGCGGAGACCGTCCAGCGCACCCACGGCGCCCCGGACGAGGTCTCGGCGGGCGACCTGAACCTCCCCGGCATCGTCGGCTGGGCCCTGGACGGCGACCCCACGGCCGACGACGCGAGGATGCTGGAGCTCCTCGCCCCCTACGCGGGCCAGCGCCACCGCGCCGCCCGCCTGATCCTCCTCAGCGGCCGCACCCCGCCCCGCCGCGCCCCGCGCCGGGCCGTGGGCGACATCCGCCGCCTCTGATCCCCGCCCGAGAGGGCCGCCGGCGGCTCAGCGCACCTCGATGAACTCCGCGACGGGCCGCGCCGGCCGCTCCTTCGCCGGACCGGCCGGCCGGCCGATCGCGACGGCGCCCATCGGGTCCCAGTGCTCCGGCAGCCCGAGCACCTCCCGCACCACGTCCCGGCAGAACATGGTCGAGGACACCCAGGCGGAGCCCAGCCGTTCGCCCGCCAGCGCGACGAGGAAGTTCTGCACGCCCGCGCCCGCCGCGACCACGAACATCTCGCGCTCGGCGGCGTCCCGGCGCGGGTCGCCGTAGGAGTGGGCGCCGTCCGTGACGAGGCAGGGCACGGCGAGGTAGGGCGCGTTCCGCAGGACGTCCCCGCGCCGCACCCGCTTCGCGACGGCCTCCTCGGACCTCCCGTCCCGCCGCAGGTCCGCGATCCACGCGTCCCGCATCGCGTCGAGGAGCCGCAGCCGCGACTCGGGGGACTCCAGGAGGACGAACCGCCACGGGACGGTGTGGTGCGGGGCGGGCGCCGTCAGGGCCGCGGCGACCGCGCGCCGTACGGCCCCGGGGTCGACGGGCCCGTCGCCGAACTCCCGTACCGTCCGCCGCAGCGTCACCGCCTCCCGTACGGCCTCCGAGGTGCCGAGGCGGAACATGTCGCCCTCGGCGGACCGCACCAGCGCCCGCGCCCCCGGCTCCCCGTCGTCCCCGACGACGTGCGGCAGGCCGCGCACGACGGCGACCGGCATGCCGGTCGCCTTGCCCTTCACCAGGTCGCCGGCGGCGGCGAGTTCGTCGGCGGTGGCGACGACGGTCACGTTCAGCTCGTTGCCGTGGGAGTCGGCGATCCCCCGCAGGTCGTCCAGGACCCGCACGCCCGCCGCGCCGATCGCGACGTCGGTGAGCCCGGACCGCCAGGGGCGGCCGAAGGTGTCGGTGACGACGATCCCGACGTCCACGCCGAGCGCCTCGCGCAGCCCGGTGCGGATCCGCAGGGCCGAGCCGTCGGGGTCCTCGGGCAGCAACAGCACCGTGCCGGCCGGGGTGTTGGAGGCGTCGACACCGGCGGCGGCCATGACGAGCCCCTGCCGGTTCTGCACGATGCGCAGCGTGCCGCGCCGGGCCACCACCCGCACCGTCTCGGCGTCGATGGCCTCCTCGCGGTCGTCGGCGGCGACGATCCGCCCCTCCGCCTTGCTGACGATCTTCGAGGTGACGAGCAGGACGTCCCCGTCCGCCAGGTCGGGGGCGGCGGCGGCGATCAGCTTGGCCAGGTCGTCGCCGGGCGCGACCTCGGGCAGACCGGGCACCGCCCACACGCGGTACGAGGGGGACGCACCGGTCATGCCCGGACCTCCTCGGCCAGCGCGAGCGCCGCCCGCGCCATCTCGGCGGTGGCGTCCACGTCGGTCATCATCAGCGGCACGGCCCGGCAGGCGATGCCCGCCTCCTCGACGCCGGCGACGGCGCCCGCGTCCACCGTGTCGACCAGCCAGCCGTCGAGCAGTCCGGAGCCGTAGTGGCGGGCCACGGCCGCCGCCGTCGACTCGACGCCGACCGCCGCGAGGACCTTGTCGGCCATGCCGCGCACGGGCGCGTCGCCGACGATGGGGGAGAGGCCGACGACCGGCGCGGGGGAGGCGGCGACCGCCTCGCGGATGCCGGGCACGGCGAGGATGGTGCCGACGCTGACGACCGGGTTGGACGGCGGGAAGAGGACGACGTCCGCCGCGGCGATCGCCTCCAGGACGCCGGGGGCGGGCTTCGCGGCCTCCGCACCGACGGCCACGACGGCCTTCGCGTCGACGGAGGCGCGCAGCTTCACCCAGTACTCCTGGAAGTGCACGGCCCGCTGCTCGCCGTCGACCTCGATCGCCACGTGCGTCTCGACGCGGTCGTCGGACATCGGCAGCAGCCGCACCCCCGGCTGCCAGCGGGCGCAGAGCGCCTCGGTGACGGCGCTCAGCGGGTAGCCGGCGCCGAGCATCTGGGTGCGGACGATGTGGGTGGCGAAGTCCTTGTCGCCGAGGCCGAACCACTCGGGTCCGACCCCGTAGGCGGCGAGCTCCCCCTTGACCGCGAACGTCTCGCCCTCGCGTCCCCAGCCCTGTTCCTCGTGGATGCCACCGCCGAGGGTGTACATCACGGTGTCCAGGTCGGGGCAGACCTTGAGCCCGAAGAGATGGATGTCGTCACCGGTGTTGCCGACGACCGTGATCTCCGCGTCCGGGACGGCCCGCTTGAGACCGCGAAGGAAACGGGCACCACCGATGCCGCCTGCCAGAACCACAATGCGCATGCGGACAGTGTGTCAGCCGCGGGCCGCTCCTCGAGGGGCGGTGGCCGGGTGGCGGGCGGGACCGTCAGGCGGGGACGACCTCCGGGGTGGCCGGGGCGCACCGGCCCTGGGGGGACTCGTGCATCGGCATCTCGGTGAGCCCGGGGAAGTAGACGTGGAGGCTGACGACGGGCTCCAGCGAGTCGTTGGCGACCTCGTGGACGTACCCGGGGGCGAAGACCCGCTGCGCGCCGGGCCGCAGCGTCCGCACGCCCCGGTCCGTACGCTCCGTCAACTCGCCCCGCAGGACGGTGAGGACGCCGGAGGAGCCGCCGTGGTCGTGGAGGCCGCTGCCCTGGCCGGGCACCCAGGAGAGCAGCCAGACCTCGTAGCCGGGGCCGGTGCGCAGCCGGTGGTACCAGCGGCTGGTGGCGTCGTACTCGACGTGCGGGGCCCACTGCGCGGGGTCGGCGGCGAGCTCGCGGGCGAGGCCGGCGAACTCGGCGACGGTGACGGGGTGCTCGCGCTCGGGCTGGAGCAGGTGCGGGACCTCCATGAGGTCGCCGGCGATCTGGAGGTCGCTGTCCATGTTCATGGGTGGGGTGTTCCTCAGCAGAAACAGACGATGCGGTGGGGGGGTCACGGCACGTGGGGCGCGGGTGACACGGGTGACGCAGGGTGACGCTGGGAGGGGCGGCCGGAGCTCGGGGGCATCAACAGCCGGAACAGCAACAGCAACAGCGCGCCTGGACAGCGCGGCGGAACCCACGGGCGTGGGTCGCGGAGGGCGCTGCGGTCGCTGGCATGCCACCAAAGTGGCGGGAGGGGCACCCGACTGTCAACTCAATGCCCGATTTGGGGGTAATGTTTCACCTCATCCGGTTGCTGTGTCCGGAGAAAGGTTTGCTCAAGCCCCGACCAGGCAAGGTGCGCAGCAGTCGCGCTCCTAAACATGGCGGCGGCACCTGGTCCCCTCCGCGTCCCCGTGACCGGACTGTGATCCGGATCGCTTCCATGGCTGGATCGCAACAGGATCCGTGTCTCGCACGTCTCTCTGGGCAGACGGACGACACTGCGGGATCCGCCGGTGGGATGTGTCACGGTTTTTGGTGATTTGAACACTTTCCGCATAGGCTTGGTTCCGCAGAGTGAATACGGGGCCCAATAGCAGATCTCGGCTTGACTCGCACAGAGCACGAACTTGTAATTTCACTCGTGTCGTTCGGCCGTCTCGATCACGGCCACACCACGGGACGCACAGACAGACGAGGGGCGCAGATGACCGAGTTGTTCCAGGAACTGCTGCTGGTCGAGGACGCGGACGAGGAACTCGGCTGGCAGGAGCGCGCGCTGTGCGCCCAGACCGACCCCGAGTCCTTCTTCCCCGAGAAGGGCGGCTCGACCCGAGAGGCCAAGAAGGTCTGCCTCGCCTGCGAAGTCCGCTCCGAATGCCTGGAGTACGCCCTCCAGAACGACGAGCGCTTCGGCATCTGGGGCGGCCTCTCCGAGCGCGAGCGCCGCCGCCTCAAGAAGGCCGCCGTCTGAACCGCCGGTCGGCCGGAAAACGACCCCCGCGAAGACCCCGGCGAAGACCCCCACGGTCCGTCCCTGTGCCCGGCACAGGAGGCGGACCGTTTCACGTACGGGGGGACGACACCGACGGGTGAGCGGAGGACGACGACCGCCCCCGTCGTCCACAGGCCGCCGTCCACAGGGG
This sequence comes from Streptomyces filamentosus, assembly GCF_014654895.1. Lineage (GTDB taxonomy): Bacteria > Actinomycetota > Actinomycetes > Streptomycetales > Streptomycetaceae > Streptomyces > Streptomyces filamentosus. The sequence goes on from NZ_BNBE01000001.1 coordinate 3,494,868, forward strand.
CGGACCCCTCCCGCCACAGCCGTTAGTGTGGGCCTCCGTCCAAGCCGCTCCCACGCCCCGTCGCGGGCGACCCCGGCCGGAGGGCCCGTAGCTCGATGTCCTCAACTCCTGAGTTCCCCAGGCACGTCGTCACCGCCGTGCTCGTCACCCACGACGGAGCCCGCTGGCTGCCCGACGCGCTCTCCGGGCTGCTCGCCCAGGAGCGCCCGGTGCAGAGCGTCGTCGCCGCCGACACCGGCAGCGCCGACGAGTCCGCACGGCTCGTCGCCGAAGCCGTCGGGGACGACCGCGTCCTGCACCTCGCCCGCCGCACCGGCTTCGGCGCCGCCGTCGACGAGGCGGTCCGCACCGCGCCCCTGCTCGGACCCGAGGACCTGCCCTACCTCAAGCGCCCCAGCGGCTGGGACCCCGTCACCCGCAGCTGGAACGACGAGGCGTACGACCTCCCCGAACTCCCGCACGGCGACCCCGTCCAGTGGCTCTGGCTGCTCCACGACGACTGCGCCCCCGAGCCCGGCGCCCTCGCCGAACTCCTGCGCGTCGCCGACTCCGACGCGTACGCCGCCGTCATCGGCCCCAAACTGCGCGGCTGGTACGACCGCAAGCAGCTCCTCGAAGCGGGCGTCACCATCGCCCGCAGCGGCCGCCGCTGGACCGGCCTCGACCGCCGCGAACAGGACCAGGGCCAGCACGACCAGATCCGCCCCGTCCTCTCCGTCTCCACCGCCGGCATGCTCATCCGCCGGGACGTCTTCGAGGAGCTCGGCGGCTTCGACCGCCGCCTGCCCCTCATGCGCGACGACGTCGACCTCTGCTGGCGCGCCCACGCCGCCGGACACCGCGTCCTCGTCGCCCCCGACGCCGTCCTCCGGCACGCCGAGGCGTCCGCCCGCGAGCGCCGCTCCGTCGACTGCGCGGGCCGCACCGCCGCCAGCCCGCACCGCGTCGACAAGGCAGCCGCCGTCTACACGCTGCTCGCCAACAGCCGCGGCCGCGCCCTCCCGTACATCCTGCTGCGGCTCGTCCTCGGCACCCTGCTGCGCACCCTCGTCCTCCTCGTCGGCAAGGCCCCCGGCCAGGCCGTCGACGAGATCATGGGCCTCCTCACCACCCTGCTGCGGCCCGAGAAGATCCTCGCCGCCCGCACCCGGCGCAAGAACCCCGCGGTCCCCCCGGGCGAGCTCCGCCCCCTCTTCCCGCCGCCCGGCGCCACCGTCCGCGCCGCCGCCGAACAGATCGCCTCCCACTTCGGCGAGGACGACGCCGACTCCGGCTCCCGCCACGGCGCCGTCGAGTCCGGCCCCGGCGGCGACGACGCCGACTTCCTGGAGATCGAGCAGTTCGCCCGCCTGAAGAAGATCGCCCGCAAGCCCGGACCGGTCCTCTTCGCCCTCCTCCTCGTCGTCTCCCTCGTCGCCTGCCGCAACCTCTTCGCCGGCGGCTCCCTCGCCGGCGGCGTCCTGCTCCCGGCCCCCGACACCGTCTCCGAGCTCTGGAACCGGTACGCGGACGCGTGGCACACCCTCGGCACCGGCGGCACCCAGACCGCCCCGCCGTACCTCGGGATCCTCGCCGCGCTCTCCGCCCTCTTCCTCGGCTCCACCTCCACCGCGCTGACCGTCCTGCTCGTCTGCTCGGTCCCGCTCGCCGGCTTCACCGCCTACTTCGCCGCCCGCGGCCTCGTCGGCTCCCGCCTCCTGCTCGCCTGGGGCGCCATCGCCTACGCCTTCCTGCCCGCCGCCACCGGCGCCCTCGCCACCGGCCGGCTCGGCACCGCGATCCTCGCCGTCCTGCTCCCGCTGATCGCCCGCGCCGCCGTCGCCGCCCACGGCTTCAACCGCCCCGACCGCGGCAGCTGGCGCGCCACCTGGGCCTACGCCCTGCTGCTCACCGTCACCACCGCCTTCACCCCGGCCGTCTGGCCGCTCGCGGTCCTCCTCGGCCTCGGCGTCCTCGCCGTCCGCCGCGACGACATCACCGCGTACGGGCTCCGCTTCCTCGCCGCCGTCGGCACCCCGGTCCTCGCCCTGGCCCCCTGGTCGCTCTCCCTGCTGACCAGCCCCTCGGCCTTCCTCCACGAGGCCGGACTCGACCTGAACACCGGCACCGCCTCCGCCGTCGACCTCCTCGCGGGCGACCCGGGCGGCCCCGGCACCACCGGCGGCCTCCTCCTGATCGGCCTGGTCCTCGCCGGGCTCGCCGCGCTGCTCCGCGAGGAGCGCCGCTTCGCCGTCCTCGCCGCCTGGGCCGCCGCCCTCGCGGGCCTCCTCCTCGCCGCGCTCACCAACGGCGCCGGCGGCACCGGCTGGGCCGGCCCCGCCACCCTCGTCTACGGCTCCGCCCTCATCGCCGCCGGCATGATCGGCGCCGAGGGCGGCCGCACCCGCGTCGCCGCCCACGGCTTCGGCTGGCGCCAGCCCGTCGCCGCCCTCATCGCCCTCGCCTGCGCCGTCGGCCCCGCCGTCGCCGCCGCGAGCTGGATGATCGGCGGCGCCGACGGCCCGCTGACCCGCCGCGACCCCGTCCAGGTCCCCGCCTTCGTCGCCGAGGAGAGCGGCCAGGAGGACCAGCCCCGCACCCTCGTCCTCGCCGGCACCTCGCCCGGCGCGGTCGACTACACCCTGGTCCGCGGCTCCGGCGCCCGCCTCGGCGACGCCGAGCTGACCGCGACCGCCGAGCCCGACCCCCGCCTCGACTCCGTCGTCGCCAAGCTCGTCGCCGGCTCCGGCGCCGACCAGACGCAGGAACTGAGCGCCTTCGCCATCCGGTACGTCCTCGTGAAGGACGGCTCGCCCCGCCAGATGAGCCGCGTCCTCGACACCACCCCCGGCCTCTCCCGGCTCAGCCAGCTCGACGGCGCCGCCCTCTGGCGCGTCGACCGCGAGATCGCCCGCGTGATGATCGTCCCGCCCGCCGCCAAGACCGGCGCCGCCGCGGACACCGCCGCGGCCAAGGCCGTCCTGGTCCCCGCCGGACCCGTCGAGGCCCACGCCGACATCCCGGCCGGCCCCGCCGGACGCGTCCTGCGCGTCGCCGACCGCGCCGACGAGGGCTGGACCGCCACCCTCGACGGCACCGCGCTCACCCCGACCACCCTCGACGGCTGGGCCCAGGGCTTCCAGCTCCCGCCGAACGGCGGCCGCCTCGACCTCACCCACGACGAGCCGTTCGCCCACACGGTCTGGATCTGGACCCAGCTCGGCCTCGCCGTCGTCCTCGTCGTCCTCGCCCTCCCCGGCCGCCGCCGCGAGATCGACGACGACCTGCCCGAGGAGGAGGCGGCCATCCCGGCCCAGCCCACCGACGGCGACGGCCGCCGCGCCCGCCGCCTGCGCGCCGCCGCGGAGGCCGAGGCCGCTGCCGAGCAGCCCCCCGGCCCGCCCGGCGAGCCCGCCCCGATCCCCGGCCGGCGGACCGCCGAACCGGAGGAGTGGCCCGCCCCGGAGCCCGAGCCGGCCTACGCCCAGCAGCCGTACGCCCAGGGCTACGACCAGCAGGGCTACCCGCAGGAGTACGCCGCCGACCCGTACCAGCAGCAGGCGTACGCGTACCCCCAGCAGGACTACCCGGCCCAGGACTACCCGGCCCAGGACGGCTACCCCGCTCAGGAGAGCCACCCGGCCCAGGAGGGCCACCCGGCCCAGGAGGGCCACCCGGCCCAGGACGGCTACGGCACCCAGGACTACGGCCGGCAGGGGTACGAGCCCCAGGGCTACGACCAGCAGGATTACGGCCGGCAGGGTTATGACCCGCAGGGCTACGACCCGCAGGGCTACGACCGACAGGCGTACGGCCCGCAGGGCGGCTACCCCGCCGCGCCGGACCACGACCCGCAGAACCCGCAGGCGTACCCCCCGCAGGAGGGCTACCCCGGCTACGACCACGGATACCCGCAGGGCCACGAGACCGAGCGGCGTCCCGACGGGAGCAGCAACCAGTGAAGCGCACCCCCCTCACCCTGATCGCGGTCGCCACCGCCCTCGCCGCCGTCACCGGCTTCGCCGCGATGACCGCCCCCGGCGACCCCGCCGCGTCCGCCGCCTCCGCCGCCCCGGCACCCCAGGCGGCCCGGCTCCCGGTCGAGCGGACCAGCCTGCTCTGCCCGGCACCCAGCACCTCGGAGATCGCCGAGACGCGCACCACCTCCTTCACCCCGGCCGGCACCGGGGCCCCGGCCCCGGCCGGCGAGGGCGAGGCCACCAAGCCCGCCGCCGTCCTCGCCGTCGCCGAGAAGCCGAAGGGGTCCGGCGCCACCGGCAAGAAGGGCAAGGCCCCGAAGGCCCCCGCCACCGTCACCGCCCCCGGCAAGCCCGTCTCCGCCGAGACGGACGGCGCCGTCACCCACGGCCTCACCGGCACCGCCACCGGCGCCCTCGCCCCCGGCTGGACCGTCCAGCAGACCACCCTCGTCACGGCCGGCGCCGCCCGCGGCCTGCTCGGCGTCACCTGCTCCGCCCCGGACACCGACTTCTGGTTCCCGGGCGCCTCCACCGGCAAGGGCCGCTCCGACTACATCCACCTCACCAACCCGGACGACGGCATCGCCGTCGCCGACATCGAGCTGTACGGCCCCGAGGGCGAGCTGAAGACCTCCGTCGCCCAGAGCGGCGTCGAGGTCCCCCCGCACTCCACCGTCCCCGTCCTCCTGGGCCCCCTCCTCTCCGAGGGCGCCCAGGAGAACCTGACGGCGCACGTCACCACCCGCTCCGGCCGGGTCGGCGCCGTCCTCGGCTCCGCCGCCGACGGCCTCGGCAGCGACTGGCTCGCCGCCTCCGCCGACCCGGCGGCCCGCGCCGTGCTCCCCGGCATCCCGGCCGACGCCACCGGCGTCCGGCTCGTCGCCCTCGCCCCCGGCGAGTCCGACGCCGACCTGAAGATCCAGCTGGTCACCCCGAACGGCACGATCGTCCCCGCCGCCGCCGAGTCCCTGCACGTCAAGGCCGGCATGACGGCCTCCGTCGACCTGCCCGACCTCACCCGGGGCGCCGCCGCCTCCCTGCTGCTCACCCCCAGCGACCCCAAGAAGCCGGTCCCCGTGGTGGCCGCGCTCCGGGTGGTCCGCGGCAAGGGATCCGACCAGGAGCTGGCGTTCATCCCGGCGACGGCCCCGATCGCCGCCCGGGCCACGGTCGCCGACAACCGCGCCGAGGGCACCGTCCTGACCCTCACCGCGTCCGAGACGGACGCCCAGGTGAAGGTGACGGCCTCGGCCGGCACGGAGGGCGGCGCCCCCGCCACCCGTACGGTCACGGTCAAGGGCGGCACCACGACCGTCCTCGCCGACCTGGCCCCGAAGGGCGTCAAGGGTTCCTACGCGGTGACCGTCGAACCGGTCTCGGGCGGCCCGGTCCACGCGGCGCGGTCCCTCACCGTCACGGAGGACGGCATCCCGATGTTCACCGTCCAGACCCTCGTCGACGACCGGGGCACGGTCCAGGTCCCGACCGCCCGCCAGGACCTGGGGGTCCTGGACGACTGAGACCCGCACCGGCGGCGGCCGGGACCCCACCGGTCCCGGCCCGGCCCCGGCGAAGGCGCCTCGCGCCGGTCCGGGTGAAGCCGCCCGGCCCCGGCCCCGGCGAAGCGCCCCGGCCCGGTCGCGCCCGCCCGACCTCAGTCCTGTCCGTACCGCTCCCGGTCCCGCGCGCCGGGTCGCGGCCCTGCCCGTACCGCTCCCGCCCGCCCGGTCTCAGCCCTGCCCGTACAGCTCCCGTCCGACCTCAGTCCTGCCCGTACCGGGGATCGACCGACTCGGGGGAGAGGCCGAGCAGCTCGGCGACCTGCTCCACCACGACCTCGTGGACCAGCGCCGCCCGCTCCTCGCGGGACTTGGAGCGGAGCTCGACCGGCCGCCGGTAGACGACGACCCGCGCGGGCTCCCGCTTCTCGGCCGGCACGGACCCGCCCAGCGGCACGATCTCGCCCGTCAGCGCCGGGGGCACCTCCAGGATCATGAAGTCCACGTCCTGGAGCTGCGGCCAGCGCCGCTCCAGGCGCTCCACCGAGTCCAGCACCAGATCGCGGAAGGTGTCCGCGCGGCTCTGGGACAGCGGGACCTGCGGCGGCGCGACGGGTCCCCGCATCCCGCGGCCGTGGCGGTCGCGGCGGCGGACCCGCGGCTCGGCCGGAGGCTCCCCGGAGTTCTGCGGGGGGCTCGGCGGCACGGGCGGCACAGGAGTGTCCATCACTGACGCAGCGTAACTCTCCTGGGTCACTCCGCACCGTGGCGTTTCCCCGCCGAACGGCGCGTCCCGCACCACCCCGGCCCCCCCGCCCCTGTCGAAACCTGAACATTCCGGCCGTCCCCGGGCACGATTCGGCACCGGCTCACGATCGGCCATCTGGCCGCGCCTGACCGGATTTCTCCCCTTCCCTGTCCGAATCACCCCTGGTGCCACCCCCCTTGCGTCCCTTCCTCCGCAGGTCGGAACGGGTACCACTCGAAGGGGGGTGTCGGACGTCACACCGCGACACGGTGGAGTGACCTGGGGGAGAGTCGTCGCGGCCCGGTCAAGAGTGCGGTACCGTCCAACGTCGTGAGCCCTGTACGTCGCTGTTCGCGCACCGCGTGCGGCCGCCCTGCCGTCGCGACACTGACGTACGTCTATGCCGACTCGACCGCGGTCCTCGGCCCGCTCGCCACCTACGCCGAGCCCCACTGCTACGACCTGTGCGCCGAGCACAGCGAGCGCCTCACCGCCCCGCGCGGCTGGGAGGTGGTGCGGCTCTCCGACGCCTCCGCCCCCACCCGCCCCAGCGGTGACGACCTCGAAGCCCTGGCCAACGCGGTCCGCGAAGCGGCCCGCCCCCAGGAGCGCGCCGCCGAGGCCGGCGGCAAGCCCGGCACGGGCCGGGGCGGCGACCCCATGGAGGTCGGCCGCCGCGGCCACCTCCGGGTGCTCCGTTCCCCCGACAACTGACCGCCGCCACCCCGCCACGGCACCCGGCCGGGCACCCCGCCCGCTCCCGCCGACGGCGACCGTCACGGCACCCGGCGCCCCCCGCCGCACCCCCGCGGCGCTCCGACGCCGTCCACAACCAGCCACCGTCCGCGTGCCCTCCCGCCCGCTCCGGGTAGTTTGGGCGTTCCGCACACGCGCCGCACACGCGTGCCGAGAACTCAGGAGGGTGGATCCGTGACTGCCGATCTGTCGCAGATCGTGAAGGCGTACGACGTCCGCGGGGTCGTCCCGGACCAGTGGGGCGAGGAACTCGCCGAACTCTTCGGCGCCGCCTTCGTCCGGGTGACGGGCGCCGACGCGATCGTCGTCGGCCACGACATGCGCCCCTCGTCGCCCGGCCTCTCCGCCGCCTTCGCGCGCGGCGCGGCCCGCCTCGGCGCCGACGTCACCCTCATCGGGCTCTGCTCCACCGACCAGCTGTACTTCGCCTCCGGCAGCCTCGGCCTCCCCGGAGCGATGTTCACCGCCTCCCACAACCCGGCGCAGTACAACGGCATCAAGATGTGCCGCGCGGGCGCCGCCCCCGTCGGCCAGGACACCGGCCTCTCCGAGATCCGCGAACTCGCCGAGCGCTGGCTGGAGGAGGGCGCCCCCGAGGCCGCCCCCACCACCGGCACCGTCACCGAGCGGGACACCCTCGCCGACTACGCCGCCCACCTCAAGGGCCTCGTCGACCTCACCGCGATCCGCCCGCTGAAGGTCGTCGTCGACGCCGGCAACGGCATGGGCGGCCACACCGTCCCCACCGTCTTCGACGGCCTCCCGCTCGACACCGTCCCGATGTACTTCGAGCTCGACGGCACCTTCCCGAACCACGAGGCCAACCCGCTCGACCCGAAGAACATCGTCGACCTCCAGGCCCGCGTCCGCGCCGAGGGCGCCGACCTCGGCCTCGCCTTCGACGGCGACGCCGACCGCTGCTTCGTCGTCGACGAGCGCGGCGAGCCGGTCTCCCCGTCCGCCATCACCGCCCTCGTCGCCGCCCGCGAACTGGCCAGGCACCCCGGCGGCACGGTCATCCACAACCTGATCACCTCCTGGTCCGTCCCCGAGGTCGTCCGCGAGCAGGGCGGCAGCCCCGTCCGCACCCGCGTCGGCCACTCCTTCATCAAGGAGGAGATGGCGAAGACCGGCGCCATCTTCGGCGGCGAGCACTCCGCGCACTACTACTTCAAGGACTTCTGGAACGCCGACACCGGCATGCTGGCAGCCCTCCACGTCCTCGCCGCCCTCGGCGGCCAGGAGGGCCCGCTGTCCGAGCTGGTCGCCGCCTACGACCGCTACACCGGCTCCGGCGAGATCAACTCCACCGTCGCCGACCAGGCCGCCAGGACCGCCGCGGTGAAGGCCGTGTACGAGGGCCGCGACGGCATCACCCTCGACGAGCTCGACGGCCTCACCGTCTCCGCCGCCGACTGGTGGTTCAACCTCCGCCCGTCCAACACCGAGCCGCTGCTCCGCCTCAACGTCGAGGCCCGCGACGAGGCCACCATGGCCGAGGTCCGCGACGAGGTCCTCGTCCTCGTCCGCGCCACCTCCTGACCACCCCCCGCCGGGTCCGCGCGGACGCCGCTCGCCGAGCCGCGTCCGCCCGGACCCGGCGGTAGGCTGACCAGCACCGATCACTTGGTACGAAGGGACACCCCATGCCGCTCGAAGCCGGCCTCCTGGAGATCCTGGCCTGCCCGGCCTGTCACGCCCCGCTGAACGACCGCACGGCGGACGAGACCCCCGAGCTGGTCTGCACCTCCCCCGACTGCGGCCTCGCCTACCCCGTACGCGACGACATCCCGGTCCTCCTCGTCGACGAGGCCCGCCGCCCCGCCTGACCCGCCACGGCCTGCCGCGCGGCGCCGCGGGGACCGGCACCCGGGCCCGCCCCGCCGCACGCCCGCCCCGAGCACCCGCACCGCACCCGCGCCCGGCACCGCACCCGGAGGCCCCCATGCTGGACGAGACCCTGCTAGACGCACCGGACGCCCTCGCCCTGGCCGACCGCCGCGGCCTGCTCCGCGGCGCCGCGGAGGCCGGCGCCCGGGTCCGGACCGCCGCCCGCCACGCCGCCGAGGCCGGCATCGCCGACCTCCGCCCCGAGGGCCGTCCCCGCGCCGTCCTCGTCGCGGGCCCCGGCACCGCCGCCGCCGGCGTCGCCGACCTGATCGGCGCCCTCGCCGGAGCCTCCGCCCCCGTCGTACGGCTCGCGCCCACCGGCGTCGCCCCCGCCGCGGGCGCCCTGCGCTGGGCCCTCCCCGGCTGGGCCGGGTCCGTGGACCTCCTCCTGCTGCCCACCACCGACGGCTCCGAACCCGGCCTCGCGCTCCTCGCCGGACAGGCATACCGCCGCGGCATCACCGTCGTCGCCGTCGCCCCCGAGGGCTCCCCGCTCTCCGAGGCCGTCAGCGACTCCCACGGCCTCTTCGTCCCCCTGGCGATGGCCCCCCACGAGCAGCCCGACGAGTACGGCGAGAACCTCTCCGCCAGCCCCGGCGCCCTGTGGGCCCTCTTCACCCCGCTCCTCGCCCTCCTCGACCGCGTCGGCCTCCTCGAAGCCCCGCCCGAGGCCCTGGAGCGGGTCGCCGACCGGCTCGACCGCACCGCCGAACGCTGCGGCCCGGCCATCGCCACGTACTCCAACCCGGCCAAGACCCTCGCCGCCGAACTCGCCGAGTCGCTGCCCCTCATCTGGACCGAGGGCGACGCCGCGGGCCCGGCCGGCCGCCGCTTCGCCGCCGTCCTCGCCGAACTCGCCGGCCTCCCCGCGCTCGCCGCCGAGCTCCCCGAGGCGCTCCCCGCCCACGGCGTCCTCCTGACCGGCGCCTACGCCGCCGCGGCCGACCCCGACGACTTCTTCCGCGACCGGGTCGAGGAGACCCAGGCCCCGCGCGCCCGCGTCGTCCTCCTCCGCGACCGCCCGGCCGGCGGCCTCACCGCCGCCCCCGCCGCCCGCGAACTCGCCCTCGGCCACGAGACCGCCGTCAGCGAGCTCGAACCCGAGGAGGGCGACGCCCTGGAGACCCTCGCGGAACTCCTCGCCGTCACCGACTTCGCCGCCGTCTACCTCTCCCTGGCGACCTCCGGCCACATGGCCCCCTGACCTGGCCCCCTGACCTGGCCCGCGCGCCTGGACGGACGCCCCGGAACGGACGAGGAAACCCCGCCCCCCGGCGTACGCCCCCCGCCGTACGCCCCCGGGCCACACCGGCGTACGACCCCGGCCACCCGCCCGCCAGGTCCCGGACGCCCGCACGTTACCCACCCCCTGTCATCTGTCGTCTGGCACATCACCGTCACCACCCGAAGAGCTGGAAGGCACCATGGAACGCCTGGTCAACACCGTCCGCCCCTACGCCTGGGGCTCCACGACGGCCATCCCGGAACTGCTCGGCACCGCCCCCACCGGCGAGCCGCAGGCCGAGATGTGGATGGGCGCCCACCCCGGTGCCCCCTCGCTCACCGCCCGCGGCCCGCTGAACGCCCTGATCGAGGCCGACCCCGTGCGCGAACTGGGCCCGGCCGCCGTCGACAGGTTCGGCCCCCGTCTCCCCTTCCTCCTCAAGGTGCTCGCCGCCGGCGCCCCGCTCTCCCTCCAGGTCCACCCCGACCTGGCACAGGCCCGCGCCGGGTACGCCGCCGAGGAGGCCGCCGGCATCCCGGTCGACGCCCCCCACCGCACGTACAAGGACGACAACCACAAGCCCGAGCTGATCTGCGCCCTCACCCCCTTCGAGGGCTTCTGCGGCTTCCGCGCCCCCGCCGAGGCCGCCGACACCCTCGCCGCCCTCGGCGTCGACTCCCTCAAGCCGTACGTGGACCTCCTCCACGCCCACCCCGAGGAGGACGCCCTCCGCGAGGTCCTCACGGCCCTGCTCACCGCCGACCCCGACGAGACGGCGCGCACCGTCGCCGAGGCCGCCGCGGCCGCCGACCGGCTCGGCGGCGCCCACGCCCCGTACGCCGCCCTCGCCCACCACTACCCGGGCGACCCCGGCGTCATCGCCGCGATGCTCCTGCACCACGTCACGCTCCAGCCCGGCGAAGCCCTCTACCTCGGCGCCGGCGTCCCCCACGCCTACCTCTCCGGCCTCGGCGTCGAGATCATGGCCAACAGCGACAACGTGCTCCGCTGCGGCCTCACCCCCAAGCACGTCGACGTCCCCGAACTCCTCCGCGTCGTCCGCTTCGAGCCCGCCGACCCCGGCGTCCTGCGCCCCGAGGCGTCCCCGTCGGGGGAGGAGGTCTACGAGACCCCCATCGACGAGTTCCGCCTCTCCCGCCTCGTACGCGCCGAGGGCGCCGCCCCCACCGACCTGACCGCCGCCACCCCGCAGATCCTGCTCGCCACCGCCGGACACCCGAAAGCAGGGGAAATCACCTTGTCCCCGGGTGAATCGGTCTTCGTGCCGGCCGGCGAGGCCGTCGAACTCTCCGGAGCGGGCACCGTGTTCCGGGCCACCGTCGTGGCCTGATGCAACAATGACCGGCCGTACCACGGCCGCGGTCGCGGAACCAGGGCCGGAGCATCGACGAAGGGAACAGACAGACCCATGAGCGCGTCAGGCGGAACCAAGGCGATCGTGGCGGCCCTCGCCGCCAACCTCGCGATCGCCGTAGCCAAGTTCGTGGCGTTCCTCTTCAGCGGTTCGTCCTCCATGCTCGCCGAGAGCGTCCACTCCCTCGCCGACTCCGGCAACCAGGGACTGCTCCTGCTCGGCGGGAAGAAGGCCCAGCGCGAGGCCACCCCCCAGCACCCCTTCGGCTACGGCCGCGAGCGCTACATCTACGCCTTCCTCGTCTCCATCGTCCTCTTCTCCGTCGGCGGCATGTTCGCCATCTACGAGGGCTACGAGAAGATCCACGACCCGCACCCGATCGAGGCCTGGTACTGGCCGGTCGGCGTCCTGGTCTTCGCGATCATCGCCGAGTCCTTCTCCTTCCGCACCGCCATCAAGGAGTCCAACCAGATCCGCGGCGGCCTGAGCTGGAAGGAGTTCGTCCGCCGCGCCAAGGCCCCCGAGCTCCCCGTCGTCCTCCTGGAGGACCTCGGCGCCCTCGTCGGCCTCGTCCTCGCCCTCGGCGGCGTCGGCCTCGCCCTCGCCACCGGCGACGGCGTCTGGGACGGCATCGGCACCCTCTGCATCGGCGTCCTGCTCATCGCCATCGCGATCGTCCTCGCCCTGGAGACCAAGTCGCTGCTCCTCGGCGAGGCCGCCGGACTCGACGAGGTGAAGAAGATCGAGGACGCCATCGTCGACGGCGAGACCGTCACCCGCCTCATCCACATGCGCACCCTCCACCTCGGCCCCGAGGAGCTCCTCGTCGCCGCCAAGATCGCCGTCGCGCACGACGAGACCGCCACCGAGGTGGCCCGCGCCATCGACGCCGCCGAGGAGCGCATCCGCGCCGCCGTCCCCATCGCCCGGGTCATCTACCTGGAGCCGGACGTCTACAGCGAGTCCGCCGCGGCGGCCGGTGCCGACCCGGCCGCCACCCCCGGCGGCAGCGGCCACTGACCCCGCACCACCCGCCGAACACCCTGTCGAGGCCCCCGGAGCGCACCGCGCCGCCCCGGGGGCCTCGCCCATGCGCCCTGCACCCGGCACGCCGATCGGTGTAGATTCGGAAGGAGCCAGACGTCGCTGCTGATGGCGGTCGGGCGGCCCCTTCGGGGACCGGCCGAGGGAGAGAGGGCCTCCGACGACTGCACCGCGAACCACCCGGGCATTCGTGTGCCCGCAGGTGCCCAGGTCGCGGTGTCAGGCGCCACAACCGACCCTCGCAACGCGATCCCACCGAGGAGCAGCAACAGTCATGACGACTGCCGCACAGCAGGACTTCAAGGTCGCCGACCTCTCCCTCGCCGCCTTCGGGCGCAAGGAGATCACCCTCGCCGAGCACGAGATGCCCGGCCTGATGGCGATCCGCCGTGAGTACGCCGAGACGCAGCCGCTCGCCGGCGCCCGCATCACCGGCTCCCTCCACATGACGGTCCAGACCGCCGTCCTCATCGAGACCCTCGTCGCCCTCGGCGCCGACGTCCGCTGGGCCTCCTGCAACATCTTCTCCACCCAGGACCACGCCGCCGCGGCCATCGCCGTCGGCCCGAACGGCACTCCGGAGAACCCGCAGGGCGTCCCGGTCTTCGCCTGGAAGGGCGAGACCCTGGAGGAGTACTGGTGGTGCACCGAGCAGGCCCTCACCTGGCCGAACTCGCCCACCGGCGGCCCGAACATGATCCTCGACGACGGTGGTGACGCCACCCTCCTCGTCCACAAGGGCGTCGAGTTCGAGAAGGCCGGCTCGGCCCCGGACCCGTCCACCGCGGACAGCGAGGAGTACGGCTACATCCTCCAGCTCCTCAACCGCACCCTCGTCGAGTCCCCGCAGAAGTGGACCCAGCTGGCGTCCGACATCCGCGGCGTCACCGAGGAGACCACCACCGGCGTCCACCGCCTCTACGAGATGATGCAGGCCGGCACCCTGCTCTTCCCGGCGATCAACGTGAACGACGCGGTGACGAAGTCGAAGTTCGACAACAAGTACGGCTGCCGCCACTCCCTGATCGACGGCATCAACCGTGCCACGGACGTCCTCATCGGCGGCAAGACGGCCGTGGTGTGCGGTTACGGCGATGTCGGCAAGGGCTGCGCGGAGTCGCTGCGGGGCCAGGGCGCGCGGGTGATCGTCACGGAGATCGACCCGATCTGCGCGCTGCAGGCGGCGATGGACGGCTATCAGGTCGCGACGCTGGACGACGTGGTGGAGACGGCGGACATCTTCATCACGACGACGGGCAACAAGGACATCATCATGGCGTCCGACATCGCCCGGATGAAGCACCAGGCGATCGTGGGCAACATCGGTCACTTCGACAACGAGATCGACATGGCGGGTCTGGCGAGGATTCCGGGGATCGTGAAGGACGAGGTGAAGCCGCAGGTCCACACGTGGACGTTCGAGGACGGCAAGGTCGTCATCGTCCTGTCCGAGGGCCGGCTGCTGAACCTGGGCAACGCGACGGGTCATCCGTCGTTCGTGATGTCGAACTCCTTCGCGGACCAGACCCTGGCGCAGATCGAGCTGTTCACGAAGCCGGAGCAGTACCCGACCGACGTGTACACCCTCCCGAAGCACCTGGACGAGAAGGTCGCCCGTCTCCACCTCGACGCGCTGGGCGTGAAGCTCACGACGCTGCGTCCGGAGCAGGCCGCCTACATCGGCGTCCCGGTCGAGGGCCCGTACAAGCCCGACCACTACCGCTACTGATCCGTTTCCCGGCGCACGACCGGGCGACGCGACGACCCCAGCAGGCCCCCGGCACCCCGTGCCGGGGGCCTGCCCCGTCTCCCACCGACCGATCCGAGGACCACGCGATGCCCCGCGGCCGCTACTCGCTCCACGACCCGCACGACCACACCCCCCTCGGCGAGGAGCACTTCCACTGCGCCCCCGGCCCCTCCGGCTGGCGCTACGTCTCCCAGACCACCGCCCCCGGCGGCGACCACCGAGGCTCCGTCGACCTGGCCGTCGACGAACTCGGCCGCCCCATCCGCCTGGAACTCCACGCGTCGAGCTGGCAGGTCCGAGGTGCGGCCCTCGACGGCGTCACCTGGGTCCGCACCGACCCCACCGGAACCCACGCCACCGAAGGCAACGTCCGCGCCCACGCCTTCACCGGCACGTCCCCCGCGTTCCTCGTCGCGCTCACCCGCCTGCTCCGCCTCACCCCCGCCTCCCCCGAGACCCGCGTCCGGCTCGTCGCCTTCACGGACCCGGTCCTCGCCCCCCTCACCGTCGACCAGTCCTGGGCCCTGCGGGAGACCACCCCGCACCCCACCGACCTGGGCACCCTGACCGTCGACGCGTACGAGGTCACCACCCTGGACACGGGAGAACGGCACACCGTCCACATCGCCGGCGACGTCGTCCTCGCCGCCCCCGGCATCGAACTCGAAGACCTCGACACGCCACCCTCGGTCTTTCCCCCCGCCACCTGACCGTCAGATGTGCGTCGCACCCTGACGAGCTGCTAGTCTCCTCCGGTGCCCGAAAAAACCGTTGACACGGTGGACGCGGGGAGGTAGATTCAGATGGTTGCCTAGAGCTGGACAGCTCGGCAGTAATCAACTAGAGTCTGACTCACTTCCGATTCTTTGCAGCAAATCACGAAAAGCCACCGATTAGGCGGCCGAAAATGATTCTGATAAAGTCGGAAAGCGCCGGAAGGCCCGAGAAAACAAAAACTCGGACCGGAAAGCACCGAGGAAATCGGGTCGGAAAGATCTGATAGAGTCGGAAACGAAGGAAGCGCCCGGAGGGCCCGGAAACGGGACTGAAGGAAGCGTCCGCACCTTGAGAACTCAACAGCGTGCCAAAAATCAACGCCAGATTAGTTGATACCCCGTCCAGCCGGTTCCGGTTGGTCGAGGTTCCTTTGAAAAGTCCATCCTCTTCGGGGGGGTGGCGATAACACAGCGAGGACGCTGTGGACAGCGGGCCCTATTCCGGCTCGTCTGTCCCGCTCAACGCGAGTGTGACCCGATCACGGGTAAACATTCACGGAGAGTTTGATCCTGGCTCAGGACGAACGCTGGCGGCGTGCTTAACACATGCAAGTCGAACGATGAAGCCCTTCGGGGTGGATTAGTGGCGAACGGGTGAGTAACACGTGGGCAATCTGCCCTTCACTCTGGGACAAGCCCTGGAAACGGGGTCTAATACCGGATACGACCTGTCAAGGCATCTTGACGGGTGGAAAGCTCCGGCGGTGAAGGATGAGCCCGCGGCCTATCAGCTTGTTGGTGGGGTAACGGCCCACCAAGGCGACGACGGGTAGCCGGCCTGAGAGGGCGACCGGCCACACTGGGACTGAGACACGGCCCAGACTCCTACGGGAGGCAGCAGTGGGGAATATTGCACAATGGGCGAAAGCCTGATGCAGCGACGCCGCGTGAGGGATGACGGCCTTCGGGTTGTAAACCTCTTTCAGCAGGGAAGAAGCGAAAGTGACGGTACCTGCAGAAGAAGCGCCGGCTAACTACGTGCCAGCAGCCGCGGTAATACGTAGGGCGCAAGCGTTGTCCGGAATTATTGGGCGTAAAGAGCTCGTAGGCGGCTTGTCACGTCGGGTGTGAAAGCCCGGGGCTTAACCCCGGGTCTGCATCCGATACGGGCAGGCTAGAGTGTGGTAGGGGAGATCGGAATTCCTGGTGTAGCGGTGAAATGCGCAGATATCAGGAGGAACACCGGTGGCGAAGGCGGATCTCTGGGCCATTACTGACGCTGAGGAGCGAAAGCGTGGGGAGCGAACAGGATTAGATACCCTGGTAGTCCACGCCGTAAACGTTGGGAACTAGGTGTTGGCGACATTCCACGTCGTCGGTGCCGCAGCTAACGCATTAAGTTCCCCGCCTGGGGAGTACGGCCGCAAGGCTAAAACTCAAAGGAATTGACGGGGGCCCGCACAAGCAGCGGAGCATGTGGCTTAATTCGACGCAACGCGAAGAACCTTACCAAGGCTTGACATATACCGGAAAGCGCCAGAGATGGTGCCCCCCTTGTGGTCGGTATACAGGTGGTGCATGGCTGTCGTCAGCTCGTGTCGTGAGATGTTGGGTTAAGTCCCGCAACGAGCGCAACCCTTGTCCTGTGTTGCCAGCATGCCCTTCGGGGTGATGGGGACTCACAGGAGACCGCCGGGGTCAACTCGGAGGAAGGTGGGGACGACGTCAAGTCATCATGCCCCTTATGTCTTGGGCTGCACACGTGCTACAATGGCCGGTACAAAGAGCTGCGATGCCGCGAGGCGGAGCGAATCTCAAAAAGCCGGTCTCAGTTCGGATTGGGGTCTGCAACTCGACCCCATGAAGTCGGAGTTGCTAGTAATCGCAGATCAGCATTGCTGCGGTGAATACGTTCCCGGGCCTTGTACACACCGCCCGTCACGTCACGAAAGTCGGTAACACCCGAAGCCGGTGGCCCAACCCCTCGGGGAGGGAGCTGTCGAAGGTGGGACCAGCGATTGGGACGAAGTCGTAACAAGGTAGCCGTACCGGAAGGTGCGGCTGGATCACCTCCTTTCTAAGGAGCACATACCGATTGCAGGCAAACGTTCTGCACGGTCAGCTCATGGGTGGAACGTTGATTAGTTGGCACGATCAGGCGAGTCCTTCACCAGTACTGCTTCGGCGTGGAACGTGAAGAGACCTCAAGAGATCGTGCCTGGCACGTTGTTGGGTATCTGAGGGTACGGCCGCAAGGTTGTGTCTTCGCGATGCCGGCCCCAGTGAACCTGGTCTGTATGGATCAGGGTGATGGGTGGCTGGTCGTTGCTTGAGAACTGCACAGTGGACGCGAGCATCTGTGGCCAAGTTTTTAAGGGCGCACGGTGGATGCCTTGGCACCAGGAACCGATGAAGGACGTGGGAGGCCGCGATAGTCCCCGGGGAGCCGTCAACCAGGCTTTGATCCGGGGGTTTCCGAATGGGGAAACCCGGCAGTCGTCATGGGCTGTCACCCACTGCTGAACACATAGGCAGTGTGGAGGGAACGAGGGGAAGTGAAACATCTCAGTACCCTCAGGAAGAGAAAACAACCGTGATTCCGGGAGTAGTGGCGAGCGAAACCGGATGAGGCCAAACCGTATGCGTGTGATACCCGGCAGGGGTTGCGCATGCGGGGTTGTGGGATCTCTTTTCTGTCGTCTGCCGGCGACAGGGCGAGTCAGAAACCGTTGGTGTAGTCGAAGGACATGCGAAAGGTCCGGCGTAGAGGGTAAGACCCCCGTAGACGAAACATCAGCGGCTCGTTGGAGAGACACCCAAGTAGCACGGGGCCCGAGAAATCCCGTGTGAATCTGGCGGGACCACCCGCTAAGCCTAAATATTCCCTGGTGACCGATAGCGGATAGTACCGTGAGGGAATGGTGAAAAGTACCGCGGGAGCGGAGTGAAATAGTACCTGAAACCGTGTGCCTACAAGCCGTGGGAGCGTCGGACACAAGCTTGCTTGTGTCTCGTGACTGCGTGCCTTTTGAAGAATGAGCCTGCGAGTTTGCGGTGTGTTGCGAGGTTAACCCGTGTGGGGAAGCCGTAGCGAAAGCGAGTCCGAACAGGGCGCTTCAGTAGCACGCTCAAGACCCGAAGCGGAGTGATCTAGCCATGGGCAGGTTGAAGCGGAGGTAAGACTTCGTGGAGGACCGAACCCACCAGGGTTGAAAACCTGGGGGATGACCTGTGGTTAGGGGTGAAAGGCCAATCAAACTCCGTGATAGCTGGTTCTCCCCGAAATGCATTTAGGTGCAGCGTCGTGTGTTTCTTGCCGGAGGTAGAGCACTGGATAGGCGATGGGCCCTACCGGGTTACTGACCTTAGCCAAACTCCGAATGCCGGTAAGTGAGAGCACGGCAGTGAGACTGTGGGGGATAAGCTCCATGGTCGAGAGGGAAACAGCCCAGAGCATCGACTAAGGCCCCTAAGCGTACGCTAAGTGGGAAAGGATGTGGAGTCGCAGAGACAACCAGGAGGTTGGCTTAGAAGCAGCCACCCTTGAAAGAGTGCGTAATAGCTCACTGGTCAAGTGATTCCGCGCCGACAATGTAGCGGGGCTCAAGCGTACCGCCGAAGTCGTGTCATTGCAGTACATACCCCCAACGGGGACTGTGATGGGTAGGGGAGCGTCGTGTGCCGGGTGAAGCAGCCGCGGAAGCGAGTTGTGGACGGTTCACGAGTGAGAATGCAGGCATGAGTAGCGATACACACGTGAGAAACGTGTGCGCCGATTGACTAAGGGTTCCTGGGTCAAGCTGATCTGCCCAGGGTAAGTCGGGACCTAAGGCGAGGCCGACAGGCGTAGTCGATGGACAACCGGTTGATATTCCGGTACCCGCTTTGAAACGCCCAATATCGAGCCCATTAATGCTAAGCCCGTGAAGCCGTTCCGGACCCTTCGGGGAATGGAAAGTGGTGGAGCCGGCGAACCAAGGTGGTAGTAGGTAAGCGATGGGGTGACGCAGGAAGGTAGTCCAGCCCGGGCGGTGGTTGTCCCGGGGTAAGGGTGTAGGACGCACGGTAGGCAAATCCGTCGTGCACATAGTCTGAGACCTGATGCCGAGCCGATTGTGGTGAAGTGGATGATCCTATGCTGTCGAGAAAAGCCTCTAGCGAGTTTCATGGCGGCCCGTACCCTAAACCGACTCAGGTGGTCAGGTAGAGAATACCGAGGCGTTCGGGTGAACTATGGTTAAGGAACTCGGCAAAATGCCCCCGTAACTTCGGGAGAAGGGGGGCCATCACCGGTGATGACACTTGCTGTCTGAGCTGGGGGTGGCCGCAGAGACCAGCGAGAAGCGACTGTTTACTAAAAACACAGGTCCGTGCGAAGCCGTAAGGCGATGTATACGGACTGACGCCTGCCCGGTGCTGGAACGTTAAGGGGACCGGTTAGTGACCTTTCGGGGTTGCGAAGCTGAGAACTTAAGCGCCAGTAAACGGCGGTGGTAACTATAACCATCCTAAGGTAGCGAAATTCCTTGTCGGGTAAGTTCCGACCTGCACGAATGGCGTAACGACTTCTCGACTGTCTCAACCATAGGCCCGGTGAAATTGCACTACGAGTAAAGATGCTCGTTTCGCGCAGAAGGACGGAAAGACCCCGGGACCTTTACTACAGTTTGATATTGGTGTTCGGTTCGGCTTGTGTAGGATAGGTGGGAGACTGTGAAGCGGCCACGCCAGTGGTTGTGGAGTCGTCGTTGAAATACCACTCTGGTCGTGCTGGATGTCTAACCTCGGTCCGTGATCCGGATCAGGGACAGTGTCTGATGGGTAGTTTAACTGGGGCGGTTGCCTCCCAAAGGGTAACGGAGGCGCCCAAAGGTTCCCTCAGCCTGGTTGGCAATCAGGTGTTGAGTGTAAGTGCACAAGGGAGCTTGACTGTGAGACCGACGGGTCGAGCAGGGACGAAAGTCGGGACTAGTGATCCGGCGGTGGCTTGTGGAAGCGCCGTCGCTCAACGGATAAAAGGTACCCCGGGGATAACAGGCTGATCTTCCCCAAGAGTCCATATCGACGGGATGGTTTGGCACCTCGATGTCGGCTCGTCGCATCCTGGGGCTGGAGTCGGTCCCAAGGGTTGGGCTGTTCGCCCATTAAAGCGGTACGCGAGCTGGGTTTAGAACGTCGTGAGACAGTTCGGTCCCTATCCTCTGTGCGCGTAGGAATATTGAGAAGGGCTGTCCCTAGTACGAGAGGACCGGGACGGACGAACCTCTGGTGTGCCAGTTGTCCTGCCAAGGGCATGGCTGGTTGGCTACGTTCGGGAGGGATAACCGCTGAAAGCATCTAAGCGGGAAGCCTGCTTCGAGATGAGTATTCCCACCTCCTTGAGAGGGTAAGGCTCCCAGTAGACGACTGGGTTGATAGGCCGGATGTGGAAGCCCAGTAATGGGTGGAGCTGACCGGTACTAATAGGCCGAGGGCTTGTCCTCAGTTGCTCGCGTCCACTGTGTTTGTTCTGAAGTAACGAACTCGCCAAGTATCTGGCTGGAGTTCACATCTTCATAGTGTTTCGGTGGTCATAGCGTTAGGGAAACGCCCGGTTACATTCCGAACCCGGAAGCTAAGCCTTTCAGCGCCGATGGTACTGCAGGGGGGACCCTGTGGGAGAGTAGGACACCGCCGAACAATCATTGTGGGAAAGCCCCGCACCATATGGTGCGGGGCTTTTCTGCGTTCTACGCCGGTTTCATCAGCAGAGGGGACCCCCGGAGTTTCCTCCGGGGGCGTACCGCTTCTAGCTTTCCGTGGAGCTGTAGCCGGGGAGGCCGGCGGCCTTGGCCAGTTCGAGGTCCAGAGCTTCACGGCGGATGCGCTGGTCCACGTACAGGAGGACCGTGACGCCGGCGGCGATCGGATAGGTGAGGGCGCTGCTGAGAACACCGCCGACGGCCATGACGACCAGATAGGTCCAGCTGACCGCCGTTCCGGTGCCCGCCTCGATGCCGTCGAGGGCGAAGGCGATCGCCGTGAACGGGATCGTGAGGAGCATCGTGAAGATGCCGATGAGGAGCTGGGCCAGCACCGTGATGCCGAAGACGCGCCACCAGGAGCCGTCGACCAGCTTCGCGGAACGCTTCAGCGACTGGAGGAGGCCCTGGCGCTCCAGCATCAGGGCCGGGGAGGCCAGGCTGAAGCGGATCAGCAGCCAGATGACGACGACGAAGGCCGCCAGACCGCCGAGGAAGGCGAGCGCGGCGCCACCGCCGCCGCCGAGCAGCAGGCCCGGGAGCATCGCCACGAAGGAGAACAGGCCCGCGGCCAGCGGGAGCGCCAGCGACAGCAGCAGGAGCTTCGGCAGCCGGGGGCTCGCCTCCTGCCACGCCTCGGAGAAGGTGACGGGACGGCCGAGTATGGCCCGGCTCACCACCACCGTCAGCAGGGCGCTGACGAAGACCGAGGCCGCGATGGAGACCAGCATCGACGGAGCCAGCTCGGCGAAGGAGGCCCGGAGGTACGCGGAGGCCGCCTCCAGCTGCTCCGAAGGCGTCGCGTCGGGGTGCAGGACGGGCTGGGCCACGGAGAGGTAGCGCTGGACGATCACCAGCGCGATCTGGGTGACCACGGCCACCGGGACGGTGACGGCCAGGACCGTCCGCCAGTGACGGCGCAGGATCGCCACCGAGGCTTCGAGGATCTCGCCGACGCCGAGCGGGCGGAGCGGGATCACGCCCGGCTTCGGGGCGGGCGGGGCGCCGAGGCCGCCCCGGCCGCGCTGCGGGGGCGGACCGCCCCAGGCGCGGCCGGGAGCCGGTGGACGGTTCGGGCCGCTTGTGGGCGGGGCCCACCGGCCGGCGGGCGGCTGGTCCTTCGACCACCGGGGGCCGGAGCCGCCCTCACGGTCGGAGGAGGCCCCCGAGGAGCCCTCGGGAACGCCCCCGGGAGGGCTTCCCGGGGAGTTCTGCGAGGAGGTCTCGGGGAGGCCGTCGGACGGGCTCCCGGGGGAGCCGTCGGACGGGCTGTCGGAAGGGGCGGATCCGGGCGTGTGCCGGCCCGGAGTGTCGTTCACGGTCGTCCACCTCGGGAGGATCGGGTCGCGGTGCCGGTCGGCGAACCGGCTCGGTCACGGCGGCCGTCCGCGGGCGGTCGGCGGGCCGGCTGCCATCGTGTCATGCGGGCCCCGGCCGCGGACCGGGGCGGAACACGCGGTTTCCCGCCCTTTCCGGGACGTCCGCACCGTGGGCGTACCGGCCCGCGCGAGGTACGGTTCTGGGCGACCACGGGGGCACGGGGGGCGACGTCCGTGACTGTCGCCGACACCTCCGGACACGGGCGGTCATCGCGTGTGTCCGGACGTCGTCGCAGGTCGGTGAGGTATCTCACCAGCCGCCTTACGACTGATACGGAAATGGGATGATGTCGATATGAAGGGACGCGTTCTCGTCGTCGACGACGACACCGCACTGGCCGAGATGCTCGGGATCGTGCTCAAGGGTGAAGGTTTCGAGCCGTCGTTCGTCGCGGACGGCGACAAGGCGCTCGCGGCATTCCGGGAGGCCAAGCCGGACCTGGTGCTGCTGGACCTGATGCTGCCCGGACGGGACGGCATCGAGGTGTGCCGGCTCATCAGGGCCGAGTCCGGGGTGCCCATCGTGATGCTGACGGCCAAGAGCGACACTGTCGACGTCGTCGTGGGCCTGGAGTCCGGGGCCGACGACTACATCGTCAAGCCGTTCAAGCCGAAGGAGCTCGTCGCCCGGATCCGGGCCCGGCTGCGGCGCTCCGAGGAGCCCGCGCCGGAGCAGCTCACCATCGGCGACCTCGTCATCGACGTGGCCGGGCACTCCGTGAAGCGGGACGGGCAGTCCATCGCCCTGACGCCGCTGGAGTTCGACCTGCTGGTGGCGCTCGCGCGCAAGCCGTGGCAGGTCTTCACCCGGGAGGTGCTCCTGGAGCAGGTCTGGGGCTACCGCCACGCCGCCGACACCCGGCTGGTGAACGTGCACGTCCAGCGGCTCCGCTCGAAGGTCGAGCGGGACCCCGAGCGTCCGGAGATCGTCGTGACCGTCCGCGGCGTCGGCTACAAGGCGGGACCGAGCTGATATGAGCACGGGCAGTACTGCTCCGGAGTCCCCGGCCCCCGGGGGCCGTACGGGGCGGGCTGCCGGACCGGGACGGGGGGGCTCGCGTTCCGGCCGCCTCGGCCACGGCGGACTGCTCCTCCCCGACGGGCGGAGGGGCGGCCGCGTCTTCCGGATCGTCGCGCGCCTGGTGCGCAGGCCGCTGCTGCCCGCCGTACGGCTGTGGCGGCGGAACATCCAGCTGCGGGTCGTCGCGGGCACCCTCCTGATGTCCCTCGGCGTGGTGCTGCTGCTGGGCCTGGTCGTCATCGGACAGGTCCGCAACGGCCTCCTCGACACCAAGGAGAAGGCCGCCCAGAGCCAGGCCGCCGGCGGTTTCTCCGCCGCGCGGGACCGGGCCGCGACCACCCCGTCCACGCCCGGCCAGGACGGCGGGCGGGCCGGATCCTCCGTGAACTGGCGCTCCACGCTCGTGGAACAGCTCGCCAGCGGCGGACAGAGCGCCTTCAACGTGGTGGCGCTCTCGCTGGACTCCAGCGACACCGCGAGCCGCGGCGCCCGCGCCTCCGGCGAGGTCGACCCCGCCCGGTCGGTCCCGGCCGACCTGCGGTACTCGGTGGCGCAGGGCAGCAACACCTTCCAGAAGTTCAGCCGCATCCACTACACCAGCGACAAGCCGTCCGAGCCGGGGCTCGTCATCGGCAAGCGGCTCAACGACGCCGAGGGCAAGCAGTACGAGCTGTACTACCTCTTCCCGCTCACGCAGGAGGAGGAGTCCCTCTCCCTCGTCAAGACGACCCTGGCGACCGCCGGGCTCTTCGTGATGGTGCTGCTCGGCGCGATCGCCTGGTTCATGGTCCGGCAGGTCGTCACGCCCGTGCGGATGGCGGCCGGGATCGCCGAGCGGCTCTCCGCCGGCCGGCTCCAGGAACGGATGAAGGTCACCGGCGAGGACGACATCGCGCGCCTCGGCGAGGCGTTCAACAAGATGGCGTCCAACCTCCAGCTCAAGATCCAGCAGCTGGAGGAGCTGTCGCGGATGCAGCGGCGGTTCGTCTCCGACGTCTCGCACGAGCTGCGGACGCCGCTGACCACGGTCCGGATGGCGGCCGACGTCATCCACGAGGCCCGCGTCGACTTCGACCCCGTCACCGCCCGCTCCGCGGAACTCCTCGGCGACCAGCTCGACCGCTTCGAGTCGCTGCTCTCCGACCTCCTGGAGATCAGCCGCTTCGACGCGGGCGCCGCCGCCCTGGAGGCCGAGCCGATCGACCTGCGGCAGGTGGTGCGCCGCGTCATCGGCGGCGCCGAGCCGCTCGCCGAACGCAAGGGCACCCGGATCGTCGTCGTCGGCGACGAGCAGCCGGTCGTGGCAGAGGCGGACGCCCGCCGCGTCGAGCGCGTGCTGCGCAATCTGGTCGTCAACGCCGTCGAGCACGGCGAGGGCCGGGACGTGGTGGTGAAACTGGCCGCGGCCGGCGGGGCCGTCGCCGTCGCCGTACGCGACTACGGCGTCGGTCTGAAGCCGGGCGAGGCGACCCGGGTGTTCAACCGGTTCTGGCGGG
Source organism: Streptomyces filamentosus (assembly GCF_014654895.1). Taxonomy (GTDB): domain Bacteria; phylum Actinomycetota; class Actinomycetes; order Streptomycetales; family Streptomycetaceae; genus Streptomyces; species Streptomyces filamentosus. The sequence continues at coordinate 3,519,467 of NZ_BNBE01000001.1, forward strand.
CCGACCCGGCACGCGCGCGTACCACCGGCGGAACGGGCCTCGGCCTGTCGATCGCCGTGGAGGACGCGCGGCTGCACGGCGGCTGGCTCCAGGCGTGGGGCGAACCCGGCGGCGGCTCGCAGTTCCGGCTCACGCTGCCGCGCACCGCGGACGAGCCGCTGCGGGGATCGCCGATACCGCTGGAGCCCGAGGACTCCCGGCGCAACCGCGAACAGGCCGCCGGACGGGCCCGGGAGACCGGCCCGACCGCCTCGGTGCCGGCCCAGCCGGCCGGGGAGCGGCCTCCGCTGCCCCCCGTGACGCCGCGGCTCCCGGGGCCGCCGAGAGCGGCCGTCGACCCGGCGGCGCTGCCCGGCAGCGGCGCCAGAGTGGTCGCGCGGACGACGGCGGAACAGGGACAGGGACAGGGCAGTGCGTCGGGGAACGCGGAGCAGGAGGGCGGCACAGGTGGGCGCTGACGCGCGAGGGGACGTGCGGGGGCGGGGACGCGGCGGACGGGCCCTGGTGCTCGCCGCCTGCGGCGGGCTCCTGGCGACGGGCTGCGCCACGATGCCCGACAGCGGCGAGGTCCAGGGGGTACGCGGGGCCAACGCGGGCGACTCGCAGGTGCGGGTCTACGCGGTCGCCCCCCGGGAGAACGCGAACCCGGACGAGATCGTCGACGGCTTCCTGGAGGCCATGACCAGTGACGACCCCGGCTTCGCGACCGCCCGCAAGTACCTGACCCGGAAGGCCGCCAAGAGCTGGAAGCCGGAGCAGAGCATCACCGTCCTCGGCGGCACCGCGCCCGACCGCGAGCAGGCCGACCGCACCGCGAACCTGGAGACCCAGGGCCGCACCTACCCGATCTCCGGCCGGCGGATCGCGGTCGTGGACGACCGGCACGCGTACCGGCCGACCGTCCCGGAGGAGTACGCGCAGGCGATCCACGTCGTGCAGGAGCCCACCGCGGGCGGCAAGGACAAGGAGTGGCGGATCGACGACCTGCCGCCCGGCCTGATCCTCGGCGAGGCCGACTTCCTGCGGAACTACCGGTCCGTGAACACGTACTACTTCGCCTCCGGCGAGAACTGGCTGGTCGCCGACCCCGTCTACATCCGGCAGCGGCAGGACCCGGTCACCCGCATGGACCCGGTCACCCAGACCGTCAAGGCGCTCCTGGAGGGCCCGACGCCCTGGCTGCGGCCCGTCGTCGACTCGCCCTACCCGACCGGGACCGGCCTGAAGGAGGACGTCACCACGCTGACCACGGACGACCAGTCGACGCTCAAGGTGCCGCTCAACGTCAAGGCCGACCGGTTCGGCGGCGAGGTGTGCCGGCGCCTCGCCGCCCAGCTGCTCGTCACCCTGGGCGACCTGCCCTCCGTCAACGTCGACCAGGTGGAACTCCTGGACGCCGGGGGCAAGGGGCTGTGCCGGCTCGGGAAGGGGCAGGCGGAGGAGTTCCAGGCGGTCAGGGAGACCGGCCGCGACGAGGCGGCGTACTTCGTCGCCGAGGACGGCCGGATGATGGCGCTGGCCCCCTCCGGGAAGGACGCCGCGCAGTCGGCGGCCCCCGTGCCGGGCCCGCTGGGCAAGGGCACGGTGCCGCTGGGCGCGGTGGCCGTGACCCACGACGGCGCCCTGGCGGCCGGCGTCTCCAAGGACGGCACCGCGCTCCACGTCTCCTCGCTCACCTCCGACCAGGAGCAGGCGCAGACCGTCCTGCGGAGCCGGGCCGGGGCGGGCGCCAGGCCGGAGGACCGGCTGTCGGAGCCCAGCTGGGACGGGCGGGGCGACCTGTGGATCGCCGACCGGGCCCCGGGCCACCAGCGGCTCGTCGTGGTGCCCGGCGGCACCGGCAAGTGGACCGAGGTCCGCGCGCGGTGGCTGACGGAGGACACCCGCGTGGAGTCCCTGCGGGTCTCGGCGGACGGCGTGCGGATCGCGCTCCTGATCACCCGGGACGGGAGGACGACCCTCCAGATCGGCCGGATCGAACGGGAGGACGGCACCGACGAGCAGGTCGTGTCCGTGCGGGACCTCCAGCCCGTCGCGCTCCGCATGGAATCGGTGTCGGCCGTGTCCTGGGCCGGACCGAGCCGGCTCGTCGTGGTCGGCCGGGAGGCCGGCGGGGTGCAGCAGATCCGCTATCTCCAGACCGACGGGTCCACCTCCGCGACCTCGGTGCTGCCGGGCCTCAACGGGGTCAGCGCGGTGGCCGCGCCACACCGCGAGAACCAGCCCCTGGTGGCCGCCTCCCGCAACGACGGCATCGTGCGGCTGATGCCGGGCGCGAACTGGCAGCCGGTGGTGAAGGCCGGGACGGCGCCGGTCTACCCCGGCTAGCCGAAGCCCGCCGGAGTTGTCCACAGGCCCTCGTCCACAGGGGTGGCGGGGGCCCGCGGCCCCCGCCAGAGTGGGGTCATGCGGGGCTGGTGGCAGGAGATCGCCGGACTGGTGCTGCCCGGCGTCTGCGAGGGCTGCGGAGCGCCGGGGAGCGGGCCTTGTCCGGGGTGCGGCGAGGTGCTCGCGGGGGGTGGGGCGGGGGAGGGGGAGGGGCCCCCTGGGACGTCGCCCGGTCGGGTGCGGCCGTCGCCGGAGCCGCCGGGGCTGCCGGTGGTGCACGCCGCGGTGCCGTACGAGGGGGCGGTACGGGCGCTGCTGATCGCGCACAAGGAGCGCGGGGCGCTGGGGCTGGCCGGGGCGCTGGGCGGGGCGCTCGCGCGGGCCGTGGAGGCGGCGGTGGGGGCTCCGGAGGAGGCAGCGGGGGCCGCGGGGGCCTTCGCGGGAGCGCGTGAGGGGTCGTGCGGGGGTCGGCGGGCGAGGCCGCTGCTGCTGGTGCCGGTGCCCTCGTCACGGCGTTCGGTGCGGGCGCGGGGGCACGATCCGACGCGGCGGCTGGCGCTGGCCGCGGCGGGGCGGCTGCGGCGGGCGGGCCGGCCGGCGCGGGTGCTGCCGGTGCTGCGGCAGGGGCGGGCCGTGGCCGACCAGGCGGGGCTCGGCGCGCGCGGGCGGCGGGCGAATCTCGCGGGGGCGCTGGAGGTGGTGCCGGGCGGGGCGCGGTTGCTGGCGGCCGGACGTGTGGTCCTCGTGGACGACCTGATGACCACCGGGGCGACGCTCGCGGAGGCGGCGCGCGCCCTCGGGGCCGTACACCATCCGTTCATTCCCCGCACACCGACGGGAATCGGCGGGGATTCCGCGCAGCACGAATTCGAACAGCGGGTGGCGGCTGTGATCGCATCATCTCCCGCTTCGTTCGAAATAAACCGGAACTCGTCGGAAACTTGGATCGTTGCAGGTGGTGAGAGGTGAAGGCATCCGAATGGAGGTAAGTCGCGGTAGCGGGTGCCGACACCCGTCCGAAGGGGCTATGTTCGGTTGTGAGGGAAGGTGAATCCGCTCCCTCGCCGCATACATGGTTGCGCTACAGGACAGGAGTTCAGGGCGAATTAACCTCTCGTCGACGGGGTGGCGATCTTGTCGACTGGGGAGGACGAGAGCCGAAGTCGCCAAGTCCGAGCTCCGGCGGAATGCCGGAGCTGGTGCAAAGGGAGATGCCCGTCGGCCTAGGAGCCGGCCGGGCTATCCGGGAACGGAGTTCTGCGTGGACATCGTCGTCAAGGGCCGCAAGACCGAGGTGCCCGAGCGGTTCCGCAAGCACGTGGCCGAGAAGCTGAAGCTGGAGAAGATCCAGAAGCTCGACGGCAAGGTGATCAGCCTCGACGTCGAGGTGTCCAAGGAGCCCAACCCGCGGCAGGCCGACCGGTCCGACCGCGTGGAGATCACCCTCCACTCCCGAGGTCCGGTCATCCGGGCGGAAGCGTCGGCCGCCGACCCGTACGCGGCCCTCGACCTGGCCAGCGACAAGCTGGAGGCGCGGCTCCGCAAGCAGCACGACAAGCGCTACACCCGCCGGGGCACCGGCCGGCTCTCCGCGGCGGAGGTCGCCGACGTCGTGCCCGGTGTCGCCCAGCTCAACGGCCAGGGCGAGCTCGTCGCCGACGAGGCCGGCGGCGAGGTGCCCACCACGATGATGGGCTCGATCGAGGTCCAGGGCGAAGGGCCGCTGGTGGTCCGCGAGAAGACGCACCGGGCCGCCGCCATGGGGCTCGACCAGGCCCTCTACGAGATGGAACTGGTCGGCCACGACTTCTATCTCTTCGTCGACGCCGAGACCAAGCAGCCGAGCGTCGTCTACCGGCGCCACGCCTACGACTACGGCGTCATCCACCTGGAGAACGACCCGCTCGCCGAGAACGACGGCAGCAGCGGCGGAGCGGGCGGCGCGCTCGGCGGCTGACCCGTCGAACGGCTGACCGGCCGGCCCTCCGCGGCCGGCCGGACCGCCACCGTCCCCTTCCGCCCCGTGCGCCCCTTCCGGTGCCCCTGGAGCGCTCCACGCGCCCCCAGGGGCACCCCTGTGCGCCCCCGAGGCCGCCCCGGGGCCGCCCGGGCATGGAATCATGGCGTGCACGCCAACCGGTGCTTCTCGGGCAGTGGTTGGAGGACCGGAAACGAATTCAGGCCACGGCCTTCAGGGGGAGGAACGATGGCAGACAACTTCGGCCCGGTGCTCAGCGGGCACGAGCGCGGTGCGCTCGTGCGCGAGGCTGCTCCGGAAGGATCGGAATCGGCCGGCGAGCCCTATCGCAAGGAGCCGATCCGGGTCCTCGTCGTGGACGACCACGCACTCTTCCGGCGCGGCCTGGAGATCGTCCTGGCGCAGGAGGAGGACATCCAGGTCGTCGGCGAGGCCGGCGACGGCGCCGAGGCGGTCGACAAGGCGGCGGACCTGCTGCCCGACATCGTCCTGATGGACGTGCGGATGCCCCGCCGCGGCGGCATCGAGGCGTGCACCTCCATCAAGGAGGTCGCCCCCAGCGCGAAGATCATCATGCTGACGATCAGCGACGAGGAGGCCGACCTCTACGACGCCATCAAGGCGGGCGCGACCGGCTACCTCCTCAAGGAGATCTCCACCGACGAGGTGGCCACCGCGATCCGCGCGGTGGCCGACGGGCAGTCGCAGATCAGCCCCTCCATGGCGTCGAAGCTCCTCACCGAGTTCAAGTCGATGATCCAGCGCACCGACGAGCGCCGGCTCGTCCCCGCGCCCCGCCTCACCGACCGCGAGCTGGAGGTCCTCAAGCTCGTCGCCACCGGCATGAACAACCGGGACATCGCCAAGGAACTCTTCATCTCCGAGAACACGGTCAAGAACCACGTCCGGAACATCCTGGAGAAGCTCCAGCTCCACTCCCGCATGGAGGCCGTGGTCTACGCGATGCGGGAGAAGATCCTGGAGATCCGCTGAGCCGCTGATACGCCGGGCGCCCGCGCCTACGCGTCCAGGGCCCTGACCAGCGGCGGGGCCAGCTCGGGAGGGTCGACGCGCTCGACGCGCACCGACTCGCAGCCGACCCAGGCGGCGGCCTCCCGCAGGGCCCGGGCGACCGGCTCGACCGCCTTCGGGCCGTCCAGGGAGACCTGCTTGGCGCCCAGGGCGCGGCCCTCGCGCGCCGGGTCCACCCGGCCGACGAGCCGGCCCCCGGAGAGGACCGGCATCGCGAAGTAGCCGTGCACCCGCTGCTGCTTCGGGACGTACGCCTCCAGGCGGTGCGTGAAGCCGAAGATCCGCTCGGTGCGCGCCCGCTCCCAGATCAGCGAGTCGAAGGGCGAGAGGAGCGTCGTGCGGTGCCGGCCGCGCGGCTCGGTGGCCAGGGCCGCCGGGTCCGCCCAGGCGGGCTTCCCCCAGCCCGCCACCGTCACCGGCACCAGGCCCGAGTCGGCCACCACCGCGTCGAACTGCTCCCCCTTGAGCCGGTGGTAGTCGGCGATGTCCGCGCGGGTGCCGACGCCGAGCGCCTCGCCCGCCTGCCGGACGAGCCGCCGCACGCACGCGAGGTCGTCGAGGTCGTCGTGGTGCAGCGCCGCCGGGATCGCGCGCTCCGCCAGGTCGTACACGCGCTTCCAGCCGCGCCGCTCGGTGACGACGACCTCGCCGTACATCAGCGCCCGCTCGACCGCGATCTTCGTGTCGGACCAGTCCCACCACTCGCCCTTGTTCTTGGCGCCGCCGAGCTCGGTCGCCGTGCGCGGGCCCTCGGCCCGCAGCTGGTCGACGACCTTGGCGTAGGCCCCGGCCGGCAGGTCGTGGTGCCACTGGGGGCGGGAGCGGTAGGCGCGGCGGCGGAAGGCGAAGAGCGGCCACTCCTCGACGGGCAGGACGCAGGCGGCGTGCGACCAGTACTCGAAGGCGCGGTGCTCCGACCAGTACGCCCGCTCCACGGGGGCGCGGCCGATCGCGCCGAGCCGGGCGTACGGGATGAGTTCGTGCGAGCGGGCCAGGACCGAGATGGTGTCCAGCTGCACCTGGCCGAGGTGACGGAGTACGCCCGGGACGCCCGCCCTGCGGTCGGGGGCTCCGAGGAAGCCCTGGGCGCGCAGGGCGATCCGGCGGGCCTCGTCGGCGGAGAGCTCGGCGGCGGGCTTCGGGGCGGGGGCGGGCGCGGTCGTCGGAGCGGTCGGCGGCACGGTCGTCGGCTCGGTCGTCATGAAGGAACCCTAGGCCCCCGGACCGACAGCGCCGGGGCCCTCCGGGAGGTCGGTGCGGGGGGCCACGGCGGGCGGTGCCTCGCGGGGCGGGAGATACGGCAGGGGGCTCGGGAGGCCGAAGTCGCAGGGGAGCAGCGAGCCGATCCAGCAGTCCCGGAGCGTGCCGTTGTGGAGGAGGCCCGCGCGCTGCACGCCCTCCGGGGTGAAGCCGACGCGCTCGGCGACCGCGCGGGAGGCGGTGTTGCCGATCTCGGCGCGCCAGATCAGCCGGACGCAGCCGAGGCCGGTGAAGGCCCAGTGGGCGGCGGTCCGCACCACTTCCGTCATGTAGCCGCGGCCGCGGTGGCCGGGGGCCAGCCAGAAGCCGACCTCCCAGACGCCGGAGCCGCGGTTGTGCAGGCCGGTGGCGGCGATCAGGGGGCCGCCGTCGAGCGGCTCGACGGCGAAGGCGTAGTCGGAGTCGTCGCGCCAGCCGTCCGGGACGATCCGGTTCAGGAAGAAGACGGCGTCCTCGCGCGTGTACGGGTCCGGGACGGTCGTCCAGCGGCGGATCGCGGGGTCCTGGCAGTGGGCGAGCACGACGTCCTCGTCCTCGGGGACGAAGGCGCGCAGCCGGAGACGTTCACTGGTGAGCGTGATGGGATCCATGCCCGGATTGTGAGGAGCCCGCCGGGCGGAAGCGAACACTTTTCGGAAGGCGCGGCACCTTCCGGCGCCTTCGGCCGTTCTCTCTTGTGGGCGGACGTACGGCGGCGGCCCTGTGGGCCTCCCTCCGCGAGGGTGGTCTCGCTTACGATGGCCGTTGCGGTGGGGACCACCTGCCGTGCCCGCGCTCGTGTCCGTGACAAGACCCAGTGCCAGGCCCGACCGGCAAGGAGACCAGCCTCAGTGTCCGTCTTCAACAAGCTCATGCGTGCAGGCGAAGGCAAGATCCTGCGCAAACTGCACCGCATCGCGGACCAGGTCAACTCCATCGAAGAGGACTTCGTCAACCTCTCCGACGCCGACCTGCGGGCCCTGACGGAGGAGTACAAGCAGCGGTACGCCGACGGCGAGAGCCTCGACGACCTGCTTCCGGAGGCCTTCGCCACCGTGCGCGAGGCCGCCAAGCGCGTCCTCGGCCAGCGCCACTACGACGTGCAGCTGATGGGCGGTGCCGCGCTGCACCTCGGCTACGTCGCCGAGATGAAGACCGGTGAGGGCAAGACCCTCGTCGGCACGCTCCCGGCGTACCTGAACGCGCTGTCCGGCAAGGGCGTGCACCTGATCACGGTCAACGACTACCTGGCCGAGCGCGACTCCGAGCTCATGGGCCGGGTCCACAAGTTCCTGGGTCTGTCCGTCGGCTGCATCCTCGCCAACATGACCCCGGCGCAGCGCCGCGAGCAGTACGCCTGCGACATCACGTACGGCACGAACAACGAGTTCGGCTTCGACTACCTGCGCGACAACATGGCGTGGTCGAAGGACGAGCTGGTCCAGCGCGGCCACAACTACGCGTGCGTCGACGAGGTCGACTCGATCCTCGTCGACGAGGCCCGTACGCCGCTGATCATCTCCGGCCCGGCCGACCAGGCCACCAAGTGGTACGGCGACTTCGCGAAGCTGGTCACCCGCCTCACCAAGGGCGAGCCGGGCAACCCGCTGAAGGGCATCGAGGAGACCGGCGACTACGAGGTCGACGAGAAGAAGCGCACGGTCGCCATCCACGAGGCCGGCGTCGCCAAGGTCGAGGACTGGCTGGGCATCGACAACCTCTACGAGTCGGTGAACACCCCGCTCGTCGGTTACCTGAACAACGCCATCAAGGCGAAGGAACTGTTCAAGAAGGACAAGGACTACGTCGTCATCGACGGCGAGGTCATGATCGTCGACGAGCACACCGGCCGTATCCTCGCCGGCCGCCGCTACAACGAGGGCATGCACCAGGCCATCGAGGCCAAGGAGGGCGTGCAGATCAAGGACGAGAACCAGACGCTCGCCACGATCACCCTCCAGAACTTCTTCCGCCTCTACGACAAGCTGTCCGGCATGACCGGTACGGCGATGACCGAGGCGGCCGAGTTCCACCAGATCTACAAGCTCGGCGTCGTCCCGATCCCGACGAACAAGCCGATGCAGCGCAAGGACCAGTCCGACCTGATCTACCGGACCGAGGTCGCGAAGTTCGCCGCCGTCGTCGACGACATCGTGGAGAAGCACGAGAAGGGCCAGCCGGTCCTCGTCGGCACCACGTCCGTCGAGAAGTCCGAGTACCTCTCGCAGCAGCTGTCGAAGCGCGGCGTCCCGCACGAGGTGCTGAACGCCAAGCACCACGAGCGCGAGGCCAGCATCGTCGCCCAGGCCGGCCGCCGCGGCGCCGTCACCGTCGCCACGAACATGGCCGGCCGAGGCACCGACATCAAGCTCGGCGGCAACCCGGACGACCTGGCCGAGGCCGAGCTGCGCCAGGCGGGTCTGGACCCGGTCGAGCACGTCGAGGAGTGGGCCGCGGCCCTCCCCGGCGCCCTGGAGCGCGCCGAGAAGGCCGTGAAGGCGGAGTTCGAGGAGGTCAAGGAGCTCGGCGGCCTGTACGTGCTGGGCACCGAGCGCCACGAGTCGCGCCGCATCGACAACCAGCTGCGCGGTCGTTCCGGCCGTCAGGGCGACCCGGGCGAGTCCCGCTTCTACCTGTCGCTCGGCGACGACCTGATGCGCCTGTTCAAGGCCCAGATGGTCGAGCGCGTCATGGCCATGGCCAACGTGCCGGACGACGTGCCGATCGAGAACAAGATGGTCACCCGCGCCATCGCCTCCGCCCAGTCGCAGGTCGAGACCCAGAACTTCGAGACGCGCAAGAACGTCCTGAAGTACGACGAGGTCCTCAACCGCCAGCGCGAGGTCATCTACGGCGAGCGCCGCCGCGTCCTGGAGGGCGAGGACCTGCAGGAGCAGATCCAGCACTTCATGGACGACACCATCGACGACTACATCGCCCAGGAGACCGCCGAGGGCTTCGCCGAGGAGTGGGACCTCGACCGGCTGTGGGGCGCCTTCAAGCAGCTCTACCCGGTGAAGGTCACCGTCGAGGAGCTGGAAGACGCGGCGGGCGACCGCGCGGGCATCACCGCGGAGTTCATCGCCGAGTCCATCAAGAACGACATCCACGAGCAGTACGAGGCGCGCGAGGCGCAGCTCGGCTCGGAGATCATGCGCGAGCTGGAGCGCCGGGTCGTCCTGTCGGTCCTGGACCGCAAGTGGCGCGAGCACCTCTACGAGATGGACTACCTCCAGGAGGGCATCGGCCTGCGCGCGATGGCGCAGAAGGACCCGCTGGTCGAGTACCAGCGCGAGGGCTTCGACATGTTCACCGCCATGATGGAGGGCATCAAGGAGGAGTCCGTCGGCTACCTGTTCAACCTGGAGGTCCAGGTCGAGCAGCAGGTCGAGGAGGTCCCGGTGCAGGCCGGCGCGCCGTCCCTGGACAAGGGCGAGGCCGTGGCTGCGGGCCGCCCGGAGATCCGCGCGAAGGGGCTCGACGCCCCGCAGCGGCCGGACCGGCTGCACTTCTCCGCGCCGTCGGTCGACGGTGACGGCGGTGTGGTCGAGGGCGACTTCGAGTCGGACGACGACGGCGACGGGATGACCCGCGCGGAGCGCCGCAAGGCGCAGAAGAACGCGGGCGGACGCCGCCGCAAGAAGTGACCTGAGCATGGGGGAGGGCCCTGCCGGATCCGTCCGGCGGGGCCCTTCGTCATGCCCGGACCGCGCCGCCCGTGCCTCCTGTGCCGCCCGCGCCGCTCTCGCCGTCGGTGAGCCGGCCGAGGCCGTCCAGTTCGACGGCGGCGCAGCGCCAGCGGTGGTCGGGGCCGAGTTCCAGGCGGAAGGCGAGGGCGCGGATCCGGGGGCCGGCGGCGAGCGAGGCGAAGACCTCCAGGACGGTGTCCCCGGCGTGCGGCTGGGCGGCGCACCGGCGCAGGACGGGCCGGGGGCCGGGTCCCCGGGCGGCCGTCCTGGGCGCGAGCAGGACCAGCTGTTCGTACGCCTCCCCGACGGTCAGCCCCAGCATCGAGTGCACCGGCCGGTCCCCGCTGAGCACGGCGAGCAGCCGCTCGGCGAAGGCGGTGTGCACGGGCAGGGCGCGGCGGGAGGCGGTCCCGGGCCGCCGGACGGGGTGGGCGCCCGCGGCCGGGGCTCCGGCGGCCCCGGGGCGGCCCGCGAGGCGGCCGAGGCGGGTGCCGGGGGAGGTGCGGGGCGCGGGGACGGTCGCGGCGGGTGCCGCGGCGGCGCGGGCGGTCGTGGTGCGGGCGGGCGCGGCCGGGGTGGCGTGGGGCATGGGGATCCCTTCGGAGGGTGACCGGTTGATACCGGGCGGTAACTTTCCGTGGGGATCTTGTACGGGGCCGCCGGAGGGTGCCGCAAGGGCGGGGGAGCGGTCGGCGGACACGCTGGGTGATTCACCTATCCGGGGGACGGCGGGTGACGGGTGGACATCCCGGGGTCGCGGGGCCGGACGTATCCTGAGGGCGTTTCCGACTACGAAAGCGGCCAGCCATGCGCGTGTACGTCCCCCTGACCCTCCCCGGTCTCGCACAGGCGCACAAGGCGGGCGAGCTGGGCCCCGGCCCGCTGACCGCCTACGCCGTCACCCCCGCGCTGCGCGAGTGGTACGTCTCCGACGACATCGAGGAGCTGGAGTACGCGGCGCTCAGCCGCGCCGCCGCCGCCTCGCTGCGGCTCGTCGCGGGCGACCCGGAGGCGCCCCGCCGCCGGGTGGTCGTCGCCGTGGACGTCCCCGACAAGGACGCCGCCGCGGACCCCGACCGCGGGCTCGACGCCGGCGCGATCGGCGAGGTCCGGATCGCCGCCGCCGTCGCCCTCGCGAAGGCCGCCGCCGTGCACGCCGACGCGGACGACGCCGAGGCGGACGTCACGGCCGCCGCCGCCGCGCTCGGCGCCGCCGACCAGGGCGACGACGACGCCCAGTTCGTCGTGGACGGGGCCGAGGACCACGAGCTGCTCTGGTTCGGCATCCAGGAGATCCCCTCCCTCCTCGGCTGAGGCGGCGGGCTGTACCGTCGGCCCATGGGGAAGCAGTACATGAAGAAGCATCTGGTCTGGGACTGGAACGGCACCCTGCTCGACGACATCGCCGCCGTCATCGGGGCCACCAACGCGGCCTTCGCGGAGCTCGGCCTCGAACAGCTCACGCTGGAGCGCTACCGCGAGCTGTACACCGTCCCGGTGCCCAAGTTCTACGAGCGGCTGATGGGGAGGCTGCCCACGGACGCCGAGTGGACCCTGATGGACGGGACCTTCCACCGGTACTACTGGGAGCGGGCCGAGGGCTGCGGGCTGACCGCGGGCGCCGCCGAGCTGCTGGCCGCCCGGCAGGCGTCCGGGGCCACCCAGTCGCTGCTCTCGCTGGCGCCGCACGCCGAGCTGCTGCCGCTGGTGCGGAGGCACGGCATCGCCGAGCGGTTCGTCCGCGTCGACGGGCGGCCCGACCGCTCCACGGACGGCAAGTCCGGGCACATGGTGCGCCACCTGGAGGCGCTGGCCGTGCCCGCCGAGCGGATCGTCGTCATCGGCGACGCCGCGGACGACGCGGTGGCGGCGGCGCACGTCGGGGCGAAGGCCGTGCTGTTCACCGGCGGCTCGCACAGCCGGGCCTCGCTGGAGCGGGTCGGGGTGCCGGTGGTGGACTCCCTGGAGGAGGCCGTCGCCGTCGCGGAGGAGCTGGTCTGACCCGTACGGGGACGGTCCGCGCCGGACGGCGAGTCACGGGGCGGCCCGTGCCGGACGGCGAGTCACGGGGCGGCCCGTGCCGGACGGCCGGGGGCGGTCCGTGCCGGGCCGCCCCCGTCTCCGTGCGCCGCGCTCCGTCAGCCCTTCGCGCGCAGCACCTTCAGGAACTCGCGCATCCAGGTCGGGTGGTCCGGCCAGGCGCGCGAGGAGACCAGCAGGCCGTCGACGACCGCCGCCGAGTCCTGGAAGTCGGCGCCCGCCGCCTGCATGTCCGGCTCCAGCGCCGGGTACGCCGTGACCCTGCGGCCCTCCAGGCCGCCGACCGCCGCCGTCAGCAGCGGCCCGTGGCAGATCTGCGCCACCGGCTTGTCCGCGTCGAAGAAGGACTTCAGGATCTTGCGGAGCTCCGGGTCGTTGCGCAGGTACTCCGGGGCGCGGCCGCCCGGGATCACCACGGCCACGTAGTCGCCCGGGTCGACCTCCGAGAAGGCGAGGTCGGCGGGCCAGGTGTAGCCCGGCTTCTCGGTGTACGTGTCGTAACCGGGTTCGAAGTCGTGGACCACGAAACGCAGCTGCTTGCGCGAGGGGGCGGCGATGTCGACCTCGTACCCCTCTTCGAGCAGACGCTGGTACGGGTACAACACCTCCAGCGACTCCGCCGCGTCCCCCGTCACGATCAGGATCTTCGCCATGGCTCTCCCGGTTCCAGGGACGGTCCGTCCGTCGTCGTGCACGCGTCCACGCTGCACCGTTCCGCGTGATCCGCCAAGAGTGCATGCGTCGCTGTCCAGAACGTCAAACTTCCCACCCCGCTTTTGTACACATACGGCTCATGACGGGTCGGGGGGCTCGAGCGATAGGCTTTTCCCGTGATCAGCGCGATACGCCGCGGGGGCAGTGCGGCCCCCGGCTGCCGCCCGGTCCGCTCACGCGGCCGGGCCGCCCGTGCGTTCGCCGATCTCCTCCGTCCGGAAACCCCGCCCTCCGTGGCCGGTTTCGATCCGGGCATCTCTCATCCGGGCATAACGTCGTCTTCGACCGGAATCACCGCGTCGAGGCGTTGTGTCCTTTCTTTCTTCCACCGACGTCACGCAACGGCGCGCGACAGGAGCAGAGGACATGCAGACCAAGCTGGACGAAGCAAAGGCCGAGCTGCTCGAGAGGGCCGCCCGCGTAGCTGAGCACAGCCCGGTCGGGGGGCTACTTCCGACGGGCCCGGAGGGCGGCGAACGCCCGGCCGGCGACACAGTGCTCGACTATCTCCAGCGCTACTACCTGCACACCGCGCCCGAGGACCTCACCGACCGCGACCCGGTGGACGTCTTCGGCGCCGCGCTCTCCCACTACCGGCTCGCGGAGAACCGCCCCCAGGGCACCGCGAACGTCCGCGTGCACACCCCGACGGTCGAGGAGAACGGCTGGACCAGCAGCCACTCCGTCGTCGAGGTCGTCACCGACGACATGCCGTTCCTCGTCGACTCCGTCACCAACGAGCTGTCCCGCCAGGGCCGCGGCATCCACGTCGTGATCCACCCGCAGGTCCTCGTCCGCCGTGACATCACCGGCCGGCTCATCGAGGTCCTCTCGACCCAGATCCACGGCGAGCTGCCGCACGACGCGCTCGCCGAGTCCTGGATCCACGTCGAGATCGACCGCGAGACCGACCGGGCCGACCTCAAGCAGATCACCGCCGACCTGCTCCGCGTCCTCTCCGACGTCCGCGAGACCGTCGAGGACTGGGAGAAGATGCGCGACGCCGCGCTGCGCATCGCCGACGGCCTCCCCGCCGAGCCCACCGCCTCCGACCTGCGGCCCACCGAGGTCGAAGAGGCCCAGGAGCTGCTGCGCTGGCTCGCCGACGACCACTTCACCTTCCTCGGCTACCGCGAGTACGAGCTCGTCGACGGCGACGCCCTCGCCGCCGTCCCCGGCACCGGCCTCGGCATCCTGCGCTCCGACCCGCACCACAGCGGCGACGACGAGGGCCACCACGCCCACCCGGTCTCCCCGTCCTTCAGCCGGCTGCCCGCCGACGCCCGCGCCAAGGCCCGCGAGCACAAGCTGCTCATCCTGACGAAGGCCAACAGCCGCGCGACCGTCCACCGCCCCTCGTACCTCGACTACGTCGGCGTGAAGAAGTTCGACGCCGAGGGCAACGTCATCGGCGAGCGCCGCTTCCTCGGCCTCTTCTCCTCCGCCGCGTACACCGAGTCCGTGCGCCGCGTGCCCGTCGTCAAGCGCAAGGTCCAGGAGGTGCTGGCCGGCGCCGGCTTCTCCGCCAACAGCCACGACGGCCGCGACCTCCTCCAGATCCTGGAGACCTACCCGCGCGACGAGCTGTTCCAGACCCCGGTCGACCAGCTGCGCTCCATCGTCACCAGCGTCCTCTACCTCCAGGAGCGGCGCCGGCTGCGGCTCTACCTGCGCCAGGACGAGTACGGCCGCTACTACTCGGCCCTCGTCTACCTGCCGCGCGACCGCTACACCACCCGCGTCCGGCTGCGGATCATCGACATCCTCAAGGAGGAGCTGAACGGCACCTCCGTCGACTTCACCGCCTGGAACACCGAGTCGATCCTCTCCCGCCTCCACTTCGTCATCCGCGTCGAGCCCGGCACCGAGCTCGCCGCCCTCACCGACGCCGACGTGGACCGCATCGAGGCCCGGCTCGTCGACGCCGCCCGCTCCTGGGCCGACGGCTTCGGCGAGGCCCTCAACGCCGAGTTCGGCGAGGAGCGCGCCGCCGAGCTGCTCCGCCGCTACGGCAACGCCTTCTCCGAGGGCTACAAGGCCGACCACTCGCCGCGCGCCGCCGTCGCCGACCTGGTCCGCATGGAGGCCCTCGCCGCCAGCGGCAAGGACTTCGCGCTCTCCCTCTACGAGCCCGTCGCGGCCGGCCCCGGCGAGCGCCGCTTCAAGATCTACAAGACCGGCGAGCAGGTCTCCCTCTCCGCCGTCCTGCCGGTCCTCAACCGCCTCGGCGTCGAGGTCACCGACGAGCGGCCGTACGAGCTCCGCTGCGCGGACCGCACCCACGCCTGGATCTACGACTTCGGCCTGCGGATGCCCGCGCCCACCGGCAACGGCGGCGACTACGTCGGCGACGACGCCCGCGAGCGCTTCCAGGAGGCCTTCGCCGCCACCTGGACCGGCGAGGCCGAGAACGACAACTTCAACTCCCTCGTCCTCTCCGCCGGGCTCACCTGGCGCGAGGCGATGGTGCTGCGCGCCTACGCCAAGTACCTCCGGCAGGCCGGCTCCACCTTCAGCCAGGACTACATGGAGGACACCCTCCGCAACAACGTCCACACCACCCGGCTGCTGGTCTCCCTCTTCGAGGCCCGGATGGCGCCGGAGCGGCAGCGCGCCGGCACCGAGCTCACCGACGGCATCCTGGAGGAGCTGGACGGCGCCCTCGACCAGGTCGCGAGCCTGGACGAGGACCGGATCCTGCGGTCCTTCCTCACCGTCATCAAGGCGACCCTGCGGACCAACTTCTTCCAGAAGACGGCCGACGGCACCCCGCACTCGTACGTCTCCATGAAGTTCGACCCGCAGGCCATCCCCGACCTGCCGGCCCCGCGCCCCGCCTTCGAGATCTGGGTGTACTCGCCGCGCGTCGAGGGCGTCCACCTGCGCTTCGGCAAGGTCGCCCGGGGCGGTCTGCGCTGGTCCGACCGCCGCGAGGACTTCCGCACGGAGATCCTCGGCCTGGTCAAGGCGCAGATGGTGAAGAACACCGTCATCGTGCCCGTCGGCGCCAAGGGCGGCTTCGTCGCCAAGCAGCTCCCGGACCCGTCCGTGGACCGCGACGCCTGGCTCGCCGAGGGCATCGCCTCGTACAAGACCTTCATCTCGGCGCTCCTCGACATCACCGACAACCTGGTCGCCGGCGAGGTCGTGCCCCCGGTCGACGTGGTCCGCCACGACGAGGACGACACCTACCTCGTCGTCGCCGCCGACAAGGGCACCGCCACCTTCTCCGACATCGCCAACGGCGTCGCGGAGTCGTACGGCTTCTGGCTGGGCGACGCCTTCGCCTCCGGCGGCTCCGCCGGCTACGACCACAAGGGCATGGGCATCACCGCCCGCGGCGCCTGGGAGTCCGTCAAGCGGCACTTCCGCGAGCTGGGCCACGACACCCAGACCGAGGACTTCACCGTCGTCGGCGTCGGCGACATGTCCGGCGACGTCTTCGGCAACGGCATGCTGCTCTCCGAGCACATCCGCCTGGTGGCCGCCTTCGACCACCGCCACATCTTCATCGACCCGAACCCGGACGCGGCCACCTCGTACGCCGAGCGCCGCCGCCTCTTCGACCTGCCCCGCTCCTCCTGGGCCGACTATGACGCCTCGCTCCTGTCGGCGGGCGGCGGCATCCACCCCCGCACCGCGAAGTCGATCCCGGTCAACGCCCACATGCGGGCCGCGCTCGGCATCGAGGAGGGCGTCACCAAGCTCACCCCCGCCGAGCTGATGAAGTCGATCCTCCAGTCGCCCGTCGACCTGCTGTGGAACGGCGGCATCGGCACCTACGTGAAGTCCTCGGCCGAGTCCAACGCCGACGTCGGCGACAAGGCCAACGACGCCATCCGCGTCGACGGCCAGGACGTCCGCGCCAAGGTCGTCGGCGAGGGCGGCAACCTCGGCGCCACCCAGCTCGGCCGCATCGAGTTCGCCCGCGCCGGCGGCCCCGGGGGCGAGGGCGGCAAGATCAACACCGACGCCATCGACAACAGCGCCGGCGTCGACACCTCCGACCACGAGGTCAACATCAAGATCCTGCTCAACGGGCTCGTCGCCGAGGGCGACATGACCGTCAAGCAGCGCAACAAGATCCTCGCCGAGATGACCGACGAGGTCGGCCGGCTCGTCCTGCGCAACAACTACGCGCAGAACGTCGCCCTCGCCAACGCCGTCGCCCAGTCGCCGTCCCTGCTCCACGCCCACCAGCGCTTCATGCGCCGCCTGGGCCGCGAGGGGATGCTGGACCGCTCGCTGGAGTTCCTGCCCAACGACCGGCAGATCCGCGAGCTGCTCGGCAACGAGAAGGGCCTCAGCCAGCCCGAGCTCGCCGTCCTCCTCGCGTACACCAAGATCACGGTGGCCGACGAGCTGATCGGCACCGAGCTGCCCGACGACCCGTACCTGGCGGGCCTGCTCCACGCCTACTTCCCGACGCTGCTGCGCGAGAAGTTCGGCGAGGCCGTCGACGGGCACGCGCTGCGCCGCGAGATCATCACCACCGTCCTGGTCAACGACACCGTCAACACCGGCGGCTCGACCTTCCTGCACCGCCTCCGCGAGGAGACCGGCGCGTCCCTGGAGGAGATCGTCCGCGCCCAGGCCGCGGCCCGGGCCATCTTCCGGCTCGGCGAGGTCTGGGACGCCGTCGAGGCCCTCGACAACCAGGTCCCGGCCGAGATCCAGACCCGGATGCGGCTGCACTCCCGCCGGCTCGTCGAGCGCGGCACCCGCTGGCTGCTCAACAACCGGCCGCAGCCGCTCGCGATCGGCGAGACCATCGAGTTCTTCGCCGACCGCGTGGAGCAGGTCCGGGACCGGCTGCCCGAGCTGCTGCGCGGCGCGGACCAGGAGTGGTACCGCTCGATCCTCGACGAGCTGACCGGCTTCGGCGTCCCGGAGGAGCTGGCCGTGCGCGTCGCGGGCTTCTCCTCCGCCTTCCCGACGCTCGACATCGTCGCGATCGCCGACCGCACGGAGAAGGACCCGCTGGCCGTCGCCGAGGTCTACTACGACCTGGCCGACCGGCTGTCCATCACCGACCTGATGGACCGGATCATCGAGCTGCCGCGGGCCGACCGCTGGCAGTCCATGGCCCGCGCCTCCATCCGCGAGGACCTCTTCGCCGCCCACGCGGCCCTCACGTCCGACGTCCTCACCACCGGCGAGGGCACCGCGACGCCGGAGGAGCGCTTCAAGGCGTGGGAGGAGAAGAACGCCGCGATCCTGGGCCGCGCCCGGACGACCCTGGAGGAGATCCAGGGCTCGGACACCTTCGACCTGGCCAACCTGTCGGTGGCCATGCGGACGATGCGGACGCTGCTGCGCACGCACAGCTAGCCGTGTGACGCGGTGGCGGGGCCCCGCCGGACGTTCTCCGTCCGGCGGGGCCCTTGCCCGTTCCCGGGGGCTATGCGCGTACGGGGGAGACCGTGGCGGTCCACAGGCGGCGGGCGGCGACGGCGGCCGCGGCGAGCAGGAGGGCGTTGCGGAGGACGAGCACGGCCACGCCGGCGGGGGTGCCGGTGACGACGTCGGCGTAGAGGACGGGGTACGCGAGCGAGCTGAGGGCCGCCGCGGGGAGCAGGAGCAGCGCCACCGGCCGCATCACGGTGCGGCGCGAGGTCAGGCAGACGGCGGCGAGGCCGAGCAGCCAGATCAGGTACTGGGGGCTGATCACCCGGCTGGTGACGGTGAGCAGGAGGGTCGCGGCGAGGGCCGCGTCGAGCGGGGTCGCCGCGGTCCAGCGGCGGGCCCGGAGCCGCCACAGCACCAGCCAGAGGAGGGCGGCGACGGTGAACAGCAGGAAGAGGTGGCCGAGGGTGGAGACGTACGGGCCGACGTACTCGTACGCCCCGTAGCGGATCTCCACCGTCCCCGGCCACAGCCCGGCCGCGCGGCCCAGCGCGAGCGCGGTGCCGCCCAGCGACTCGATCTGGATGCCCCGGGCGCCCTGCCGGTGCAGGAAGCCGAGCGAGTCGGAGAAGAAGAGCGCGAGCACGGCGAGGAGGGTGGCGGCGGTGACGGCGGCGGCCGTCCACGCCTCGCGGGTGGTGCGGCCCCGGGGGGTGCCGATCAGGGCGAGGGCGGGCCACACCTTGACCATCGCGCCGAGCCCGGCGAGCACCCCGCCGAGCCGGTGGGCGGCGGGGGAGCGGCCCTTGAGCGCGAGGAGGGCGAGGACGGCGAGGGCGGTGGCCTGGACGTCGTACCGGGCGAGCGGCAGGTGCAGGAGGAGCGGCAGGGCGCAGACCCAGTACCAGGCGCCGTGGGTGAGCCGGGAGCGGTCGGCGAGGGCCAGGCCGAGGGTGACGGCGGCGTCGGCGAGCAGGGTGAGGACGACGAACGCCTGGGCGTAGCCGAGCCAGGGCGTCAGCAGCCCCGGCGCCATGATCACCAGGCCGGCGCCGGGCGGGTACTGCCAGGTCGGGTCGGCGGGCGGGAAGGTGCCGTCGGCGAACTGGCCGTACCAGTACCGGTAGAGGAGCTGGACCTCCTGGCCGACCCCGCCGATCCCGAGGCTGTCCGAGGCGAGCAGCACCAGCATGCCCAGGCGGGTGACCAGCCAGACGGCGGCGAGGGCGAGGGCGGGGCCGCGCCCGACGGTGACGAAGGTGGCGGACGTGAAGGTGTCCGACTCGAAGGGCGAGCGGGTGAGGGAGGTGGGGGCCGGGGAGGCGGGGGAGGGAGGGCGGTCGGTGGCGTGAGGGGGGTCGGCGGCAGGGGCGTGGTCGGAGGGGCGGGAGCGGCCGGGGGCGTGGGGGTGATCGGAGGCGTGGGGGTGATCGGGCGTCGTCACGCCTCCGACCTTAGGTCTGATGTGCGGCTTATGTCTTATTCGTCGGGCGGGGTGGCGCCCGTCCTGGTGAACTCCTCGTACGCCGCCGTCACCTCCTCCGCCGGACCGTCCATCCGCAGCGTCCCCGCCTCCAGCCAGAGCGCCCGGTCGCAGGTCTCCCGGATGGTCGCGTGCGAGTGGGCGACGAGGAAGACCGTGCCCGCCGCGGCCCGCAGCTCGTCGATCCGGCGGCGGCTGCGGCGCTGGAAGCGGGCGTCCCCGGTGGCCAGGGCCTCGTCGACGAGGAGCACGTCGTGGCTCCGCGCGGTCGCGGCGATGGCGAAGCGCAGCCGGGCGGCCATGCCGGAGGAGTACGTCCGCATGGGTCTGGCCAGGGCGTTCTCGCGGCCGTCGCGGCCGTCGGGCAGCCCGGAGAAGTCGACGATCCCCTCGTAGCGGGACGCGATCCCGGACCGGCTCATGCCCATGGCGAGCCCGCCGAGGATCACGTTCCGCTCCCCGGACAGGTCGCCCATCAGGGCCGCGTCGACGCCGAGGAGGGCGGGGCGGCCACGGGTGTAGACGCGGCCGCTCTCGGTCTGCTGGAGACCCGCGATGGCCTTCAGGAGGGTCGATTTCCCCGATCCGTTCGAACCGATCAGGCCGATCGACTCGCCGCGCCGGGCGACGAAGCCGACGCCCCTCACCGCGTGCACCCGGCGGTGGGTGCCGGGGCCGGTCGGCACGGTGTAGGCGATGTGGACGGCGTCGGCGATGACGGTGGGGGCGCCGGGGGCCGCCGCTCCCGCTCCGGGGTCAGCCACGGCCGTACGTCTCCTCTGCCTTCCAGAACCACACGAAGCCGCCCGCGAAGGCGAGCAGCGCCCAGCCCGCGGCCAGCGCCCACACGTGCGGCGGGAGCTGCTCCGCGGTGAAGCTGCGGACGAGCGCGAAGCGGACGAGGTCGATGTAGACCGCCGCCGGATTGCACCGGAGGGCCAGGACCACCCAGTCCGGGAACCGGCCGCTCGCCGCCATGGAGGAGAACGACCACATCACGCCCGAGACGTACATCCAGGTGCGCAGCACGAAGGGCATCAGCTGGCTGATGTCCGGGGTGCGGGCGGCGAGCCGGGCGAGCGCGAGCGAGACGCCGGCGCTGAAGAGCGTCTGGAGCAGGATCGCCGGCACGGCGAGCAGCCAGCTCCAGGTGGGGAACTCCCCGAAGCAGAAAAGCAGCACGACGAGCGCGGCGAGCGAGAGCAGCAGCTGCTGGAGCTGGAGCAGCGCGAGCGAGAGGGGCAGGCTCGCGCGCGGGAAGTGCAGGGCGCGGACCAGGCCGAGGTTGCCGCTGATCGCGCGGGTGCCGGCGGTGAGCGTGTTGGCGGTGAAGGTCCACACGAAGACGCCGGTCAGGAGGAAGGGGAGGTAGTCCGGGACGCCGTGCTGGGCGTTCATCAGGATGCCGAACATCAGGTAGTACACGGCCGCGTTGAGCAGCGGCGTCATGAGCTGCCACAGCTGGCCGAGCCGGGCCTGGCTGTACTGCGCCGTCAGCCGGGCCGTCGCGAAGGCGGCGATGAAGTCGCGGCGGGACCAGAGGCCGCGGACGTAGGCGGTCAGCGGCGGCCGGGCGCCGCTGACGGAGAGGCCGTGCCGGCGGGCGAGGGCCGCGAGGTCCTCGTCGGGGGCGCGGCGGCCGGCCGGGGGCGGGCCGGCCGGCCGGGCGGGGGTCGCGGTCGGCGGCGGGGGCAGTGTCAGGGTCACGTGCGGGCGCTTTCGGCGGAGGGGCGCGGGGGGTCGGAGCCGGCGGTACGGGCGCGGGGCGGCCGTGCGGGGCCGGTGCGCCGGGGCCGGTGCGTCGGCCCCGACGCGTCAGGGCCGGCACGGCAGGGTCGGCGCATCGGAACCGTCACGCCGGAATCGGCGCGCCGGAGCCTTCGCGTCGGGACCGGCGCGCTGGAGCCTTTACGTCGGGACGGGTCCGTATCGTCGCTACGGGGAGGTTAGGACGCACGACGTCGGAACGCAACCGTCTCGTCGTGTCGTGGCCGCTGGTTAGGATGCCGTCCATGAGCACCCCCACGCCCCGTCGCGCCCCCGCCGGAGCCGCCGTGCTCCGCGAGGACGTCACCGAGGCCATCCGCGCCGCCGTCTTCGAGGAACTGGCCGCCGTCGGCTTCGCCCGGATGTCCATCGAGGGCATCGCGCGCCGCGCGGGCGTCGGGAAGACCGCCGTCTACCGGCGCTGGAAGTCCAAGCTCGCCCTCGTCCTCGACCTCGTCGGCGCCGTCGCCGCGCAGGGCCTCCCCGCGCCCGCCACCGGCTCCCTGGAAGGGGACGTACGGGCCCTCCTCACCGTCGCCTCGCACGCCCTGCGGCACCCGATCGCCTCGCAGGTCATCCCCGAACTGCTCGTCGAGGCCGCCCGGCAGCCCGAGATCGCCGAACCGGTCCGCACCGCGCTCCTCGACGGACTCGACGGCAAGGAGGGCGTCGTCGCCCAGATCGTCCGCGAGGCCGTCGCCCGAGGCGAGCTCCCCGAGGGCACCGACCCCGCCCGCGCCCTCGACCTCCTCGTGGGCCCCCTCTACTGGCGCCTGGTCGTCGCCCGTACGGAACTCCCGAAGGGGTACGTGGACGAGCTCACCCGCGCGGCCGTCGCGGGCCTCCGCACGCTCAGCCCCTGACGCTCAGCTCCTGGCGCCCGGCTTCCGGCGCCCGGTTTCTGACGGGCCGGGAGGGGCCGACAGGTCAGGGAAAAGCCCCCGGCAGGTCCTCGGAGGAGCTGCCGGGGGCCGGGGGCGCGTCAGGCGTGGGTGAGCGGGGGGACCGGGGCGGCGTCGACCGACCGGGCGGCCCGGTCGAGCGCGCTCGCGAGCAGCGCCAGGTCCGTCGGGCCGTTGCCCAGCTCGCGGACCGGGCGGCGGGCGGGCGGATCGCCCATCCGCTCCCACTCCAGCGGGACGACGGTCGGCCGGAGCGTCGCCGTCCGGGGGATCCGGCCGGTGACCCGGCCCGCCTGGAACGGCGTCACCCGCCCGTCCGGATGCCCCAGCCGCCCCCGGCCGGGCGCCGGGACGTCGGGCCCGGGCGTGCCCGGCGGCGCGTCCAGCACCACGCGGAGCCGGGCGCCGTGCGCCAGGTCCGTGTCGGCGGTCCGGTCCGGGCGGGCGGAGGCCGCGACCAGGTGCACCCCGAGCCGCTCCCCGTGCCGCGCGATCGTCTCCAGGACCCGGACGACGGACCCGGCGGCGGGCCGGCCCGGCGCGCCGAGTGCGGGGGCGACGAGGGCGTCGAAGTCGTCGACCAGCACGACGAGCCGCGGCAGCGGGACCCGCCCGGCGGCGGTCCGCGGGAGGTGGTCCTCCTCGCTCACCGGCCGCGGCACGCGCGCGGTGCCCCGGTCGGCGACCGGCCCGGCCCCGTCGTCCGCGCGGAGCGTCCGGCTGCTGGGCCGCTCGCCCAGGTCCCCGGCCGAACGCCCCCCGAGCCGCCCTCCGGGCGGAGGGGGGACGTCCCCGGAGACGGCGGGGTGCGGGATCCGCCCGGAGGCGTCGTCCGCCGGCTGCGCGGAGTCCGCCGGGTACCCGGTCCGGCCGCTCCCGCTCCCCCCGAGGTCCCCGGCCCCGGCCCGCCGCGCCCGCGCGTCCCCGGCCCCCGTCCTGCCCGGATGGGGCGTACGCGCGCTGCTGTTCCCCGTCACGTCCTCGGTCCCGGGATAGGCCCCGCGCCGCCCGCTCCCGCCGGCGGCGTCCCCGGCACCCGGGTACGCCGTACGGCCGCTCGCCCCGCCGCCCACGTCCCCGGCGCCCGGGTGCGGGATTCGGCCGCTCGCCCCGCCGGTCACGTTCCCGGCGTTCGGGTACGGCGTACGGCCGCCGGCCGCGGCGGTCACGTTCCCGGCGCCGGGGTACGGGGTACGGCCGCTCGCCCCGCCGGTCACGTCCCCCGCGCCCGGGTACGGCGTGCGGCCGCTCGGGGCGCCGGTCACGTCGGTGTCGTCGGGGCGGGAGGTGCGGCTGCTGCGGGTGCTGCTCGTGCGGGGGAGGTCCTCGGCGCCCGGGGGGTCGGTGCGGAGGGTGCGGCCGCCGGGGCGGACGGGGAGGTCGGCGGCGGGCGTGCGCGTGCCCGCGCGGGTGTGGAAGGCCGCCGGGAGGTCGCCCACGCGGGCCCGGCCGCCGAGGCGGTCGCCGGGGGTGTCCGGCAGCTCGTCGGACTCGCGCGCCGGACGGGGCACGCGTCCGCTCGGACGGTCCACGAGGTCGTCCGCGCCCTGGTAGGCGGTCCGGGAGCGCTCGGCGGCCGACGGGCTGTCGCCCACCGCGCCCGCGCCCGTGCGCAGCGTCCGGCCGCTCGGACGGTCCCCGAGGTCCGACCGGTCCGGGAGCCGGACGGACGCGCGGACGCCCTGCGGCACCGCCTCGGCGGCGCTCGGCGTCCGCTGGCCCACCACCGCGCGCGCGGGCCGCCGGTCCGCGAAGTCCGCGTCCCCGAGCAGCTCCGCGCGGCGCTTCAGCTCCGCACCCAGCGCCTGGGCGAACTCCCGCATCCGGACCGGGTCCGAGGCCACCAGGTGCTCGGTGACGTGCGGCAGCTCCGTACAGGCCGCGAGGCCCTCGCCGCGCTCGCCGCCCGCGCCGTCCACCAGGAGCAGGCCCAGCCGGTCCGGTCGGCCGCCGGCCGCGAGGGAGGCGGCGACCGCGCGCAGCAGCTCCGTGCGGCCGCTGCCCGCCGGGCCCTCGATCAGCAGGTGCGGGCCCTCCGCCGTGAGGTCGACGGCGAGCGGGCCGCGCGGGCCCGCCCCGAGGACGGCCGTGCCCTCCCCGGCCGACGCCCAGCGGGCCATCAGGGAAGCGGGAGTGGCCCGCGCCAGGCCCAGCTCGTCGAGGAGCCGGGAGGACGGCGGCAGCGCGGCCGCCCGCCCGGGGGCGGCGGACGCCGTGTCCGTCCGCAGGGGGGCGAGGGCCCGCCCGAAGCGCTCCGCCCAGGCGAGCGAGACCGCGTCCACGACCCCGACCGTGCCGTGGCCCGCGACCCTCCCGCCGGAGCTCCGCAGCAGCCGCAGCGCCGTCGCCACGTCCCCGCTGAGCAGGGCGGCGGCCCCGCACTCGCGGAAGGCCAGGGAGGCCGCGCAGGCCGCCTCGTAGGTCGCGGCCACCGGCGACGCGGGAGAGGCCGCGGGGGCCTCGGCCAGACAGACCAGGTGGATGCCGGCCGCCGCGCCCGCCCCGGCGAGCCGCGCCACCGTCTCGCGCAGCGCCGCCGTGCCCGGGTCGCCGTCCACGACGACGACCGTCGCGGGACCCGCGTACCGCGCGGCGGCCTCCGCGACCGCCGCCCGGTCCGCGCTGGCCCAGCCGGGCCCGAGCGGGCCGTCGTCCAGGCGCCGGGTCAGCTCCGCCGTACGGGCCTGCGCCTGCTCGCGGTCGTACGCGAGGAGCAGCCGGCAGTCCTGGCCGTGCGCGGGCCGCACGTGCGGCAGCCAGCCCAGCCAGCCCCAGGCGCGCCGCCGCTCCTCCACGGGGCGGTTGCGGTCGGCGCTGACGAGGACGATCTCCAGGTCGGCGGGGGAGTGCAGGGCGGCCAGCTGGGCCACCACGGACCGGGCCAGGCCCGCCAGCCGGTCGGCGGGGCCCGCCAGGCCCAGCGAACCGGCCTCGCGCAGCGCGACGGTCACGGGCACCCCGGACAGCTCGGCCCGGTCGGAGGTGCCGAGCCGGACGACGAGGGACTCGGGGTGCCCGGGGGCCCGCTCCCACAGCCGGGGGCCGGGGCCGAGCGCGGTGAGCAGCACGGCGGCCGGGTCGGGCCAGGTGTCGGGCGCGGCGGCGGACGCGTCGGCACCGGGCGCCTCCGTGGCCGCCGGGGCGGGGAGGGCACCCGGCGCGGGCTCCGCCTCCCGGCCGCCCGCGAGCCGCCGGGCCCAGGCGCCGAGCCCGCGCCGGCCGGCCCTGCGGGTGGCCGGATCGGCGCCCTCGGCACCCGTACGGACCCGGCTGTGCGCCTCGCCCCCGTCACCGGCACCGTCCCCGGCGCCTCGCGCGTGCCCGGCGGCCGGCCGGGCGTCGGCGAGCGGCACTCCCTGGGCGCCGCCGTGCGTCTCGGGGCCCCGGCCGGGCCAGGGGTCCGGTCCGGCCGGGCCGCCCGGGGTTCCGGCGGGCCACGCGCCCGTGCCGGGCCGCGCGGTGTGCGCCGGGGCGTCGGGCGCGGCGGCGGAGCCGGGCGGGGGGACGCGGAGGTGGCCCTCGCCGTCGGGGGCCGTGGGCAGCGCGCCGGCGTCCGCCGGGTCGTCGGCGGGGACGGCGAGGCGCAGGGTGGACTCGCCGAGGCGCAGCAGGGAGCCGGGGCGCAGCCGGACCGGGCGGGCGCCCACGGGGGCGCCGTCGAGCGTCGTGCCGTTCGTCGACCCGAGGTCGGCGACGGTGACCCGGCCGTCCTCGGCGACGGTCACCGTGCAGTGGGAGCGGGAGACGTCCGGGTCGTCCAGCGGCACGTCCGCCTCGACGGACCGGCCGATCCTGATCGCCCCGCCGTGCAGCAGGTGCACCCCGCCCGCGTCCGGGCCCGCGACCACGTGCAGCCGGGCGGCGGAGGCGGCGGTGGCGAGATCGGTACGGTCGTCCGGGGCGGGCGCCTGGAGCGCCAGGACCGCCCCGTCGACCAGCGGCGGCTCGCCCAGCACGCACCGGCGGGCGTCGAGCCGCTCCGCGCCCGCGTACAGCACGGGGGCGCCCGTGCCGGCCGGGTCGGGGCCGGCGACGGCGGCGGCGAGGTTCGAGGCCACGGCGGACAGCGCGGTGCCCGCGGGGGCGGTGACGAGCACGTCGCAGGCACGGCCGGCGCCGTGGCCGGCGTGCGGCGCGAGGACGGTCAGCCGGATCTGCATCGCCGTCAGCGGTCCCTTCTGCGCGAGGTGCCGGCAGGGGGCCGCCCGGTGTCTCCCCCACCCGGCACGGACGCGTCGCCCGGTACAGGTCGGCACGGCGCGGGGGCTCCCGACCCCACCGGTGCGACGTGCTGGAGGCATCCTCGCACCTGCCGCGGACAGCCCGCCGCCGGGTCACCCCGAAGTGATCTTGGAAGTTCCGCCGGGGCCGCCGGGCGTGACGCGAAAACGCCGGGTCGGGCGGGGTCGCGGGGCCGGTGCGGCAACCATCCCGGCCGGAGGAGCGTCTTCTTCCGGACAAGTTCGGACGGAACCCCGGCCCCGCCGGAGGACTCCCGCCGGCCCGCCGCGCGGCGCACGCGTCAGCGGGAATCCGCCTGTGGACGACCGGCCTGTGACCCGTTCGGCGGCACTAGAGTGGGTCGGACACCCGGACGGGTCAGAACAGAGAGACGACAGGACCTCCGGGGCCCCGGCTCGGTACGCCGAGCGGCACCACCCGGGGCCACGATCAGCAGGGAGCGCGTGACGTGCGGCCAATCGGCAGCAAGTACCTGCTCGAGGAGCCGCTCGGCCGCGGCGCCACGGGCACCGTCTGGCGAGCCCGCCAGCGGGAGACGGCGGGCGCCGAGGCGGCCGTTCCCGGCCAGCCCGGCGAGACCGTCGCGATCAAGGTCCTCAAGGAGGAGCTGGCCAACGACGCGGACATCGTGATGCGCTTCCTGCGCGAGCGGTCCGTCCTCCTGCGGCTCACGCACCCGAACATCGTGCGCACCCGCGACCTGGTCGTCGAGGGCGACGTCCTCGCCCTGGTCATGGACCTCGTCGAGGGCCCCGACCTGCACCGCTACCTCCGGGAGAGCGGCCCGCTGACCCCGGTCGCCGCCGCCCTGCTCACCGCGCAGATCGCCGACGCCCTCGCCGCCAGCCACGCCGACGGCGTCGTCCACCGCGACCTCAAGCCGGCCAACGTGCTGCTGGCCGAGCGCGACGGCGCCATGCACCCGATGCTGACCGACTTCGGCATCGCGCGGCTCGCCGACTCCCCGGGCCTCACCCGCACCCACGAGTTCGTCGGCACGCCCGCGTACGTGGCGCCGGAGTCCGCCGAGGGCCGTCCGCAGACCTCCGCCGTCGACGTCTACGGCGCCGGCATCCTCCTGTACGAGCTGGTCACCGGCCGTCCGCCGTTCGCCGGCGGCACCGCGCTCGAAGTGCTCCACATGCACCTCAGCGAGGAGCCCCGCCGTCCCTCCACCGTGCCCGCCCCGCTGTGGACGGTCATCGAGCGCTGCCTCAGCAAGGACCCCGACCGGCGCCCCAGCGCCGTGAACCTGGCGCGCGGCCTGCGCACGGTCGCCGCCGGCATCGGCGTGCACTCCTCGCCCGCCCAGATCGAGGCCGCCGAGGGCGTCGGCGCCCTCCTCGCCCCGGACCCCGACCCGGCCCAGGTCCCGCAGGCCCCCGGCGCGGCGGACCCCACGCAGGTGCTGCCCGCCGGCGCCGGCGGGCGGTTCGACCCGGCCGCCGCCACCAGCGTCCTGCCCACGAGCGGCCCGGCCGGCTCCGCCGACCCCACCACCGTGCTGCCGACGGGCGGCCCCGCGGGCGCCGCGGACCCGACCGCCGTCATGCCGGCCATGCCGCCGAACCCGCCGGCGGAGGACCCGCACCCCTGGCAGACCCAGCTCCGCGCGGCCCGCGACCGCAACGACCAGACCCAGGTGCAGTACCTGGACCCCAGCGAGGACCCGCTGCGCCGCCGCCCCGCGCGCCGCCCGCAGCAGCCCCAGCAGCCGCCGCAGGCCCCGCCCTACCAGCAGGGCCCCCCGCCGCAGCAGTACCGGCAGCAGTCCCCGGGCCACCAGCAGCCGCAGCAGCAACCGCCGTACCAGCAGCAGCGCCCGGCGCCCCAGCAGCCCGCGCCGCAGCAGTACCGGCAGCAGCAGCCCGCCCCGCAGCATTACGCGCCCCCGCCGCAGCAGTACGCGCCGCCGCAGCAGCCCCAGCAGCCGCAGCCGCCCGCCCCGGCCCCGCGCGAGCCGCGCCGGCGCAGCGCCAACCCGGTGCGGATCCCCGGCCTCGGCTGCCTCAAGGGCTGCCTGGTCATGATCGTCCTCTTCGTGGTGGGCGGCTGGCTGGTCTGGGAGCTCACCCCGCTCCAGGACTGGATCGCCCAGGGCAAGGGCTACTGGGAGGCCATCGGCGACGGCATCTCCACCGTCAGCGACTGGATCTCCACCATCGGGGAGGCCACCGGCTCGGGCGGCACCGGGTCGGGCGGCACCGGCCAGTAGCGCGGGCCGGCGGAGGGGCGGTACGACCGCGTTCGGGCGGTCGTATCGCCGATTTATCGACTTCCGGAGGGTGATTTCGCTCCGGAAGTGACGTCCGGCGGCCCGGGACGCGTAACTTTGACGCGAACCGCAGCCGCTGAGGGAGCAGTCTTGGCACGGAACATCGGCAGCCGCTACACCACCCACCAGATCCTCGGGCGGGGCAGCGCCGGAACGGTGTGGCTCGGCGAGGGGCCCGAAGGCCCCGTCGCCGTCAAACTGCTGCGCGAGGACCTGGCCTCCGACCAGGAACTCGTCGGCCGCTTCGTGCAGGAGCGCACCGCCCTGCTCGGCCTTGACCACCCGCGCGTGGTCAAGGTCCGCGACCTCGTCGTCGACGGCAACGACCTGGCCCTCGTCATGGACCTGGTCCGCGGCACCGACCTGCGCACCCGCCTCGACCGCGAGCGCCGCCTCGCCCCCGAGGCGGCCGTCGCGATCATCAAGGACGTCGCCGAGGGCCTGGCCGCCGCGCACGCCGCCGGCGTCGTCCACCGGGACGTGAAGCCGGAGAACATCCTCCTCGACATGGAGGGCCCGCTCGGCCCCGGCGGCGCCCACCCCGCCCTCCTCACCGACTTCGGCGTCGCCAAACTCATCGACACCCCCGGCCGCACCAAGGCCACCCGGATCATCGGCACCCCCGACTACCTCGCCCCCGAGATCGTCGAGGGCCTGCCGCCGCGCGCCGCCGTCGACATCTACGCCCTCGCCACCGTCCTGTACGAGCTGCTGGCCGGCTTCACCCCGTTCGGCGGCGGCCACCCCGGCGCCGTCCTGCGCCGCCACGTCACCGAGACCGTCGTCCCGCTCCCCGGCATCCCCGAGGAGCTGTGGCAGCTGATGGTCCAGTGCCTCGCCAAGGCGCCCGCCTCCCGGCTGCGCGCCTCCGAGCTGGCCGCCCGCCTCGCCGACGTCCTCCCGCTCCTCAAGGGCATCCCGCCGCTGGACGTGGACGAGCCCGACGCCGAGCCCGCCGCGCCCCCGGAGCCGCAGGAGGACGCCGCGTACGCCGCCTCCGCCGGCGCCACCGACACCGGCCGCCGCCGCGCGGCCGTCCCGCTGGTGCCCGGCGCCTCCGCCGACTCCCACCGCGACACCCACACCTCCATGCGGGTGCCCGGCCCCGAGGAGTTGTCCGGCGGCCCGCACGGCACCGCCCGCGCCCCCCGCCCGGCCGGCGCCCGCCGGCCCGGCTCGGCCCGCAACAAGGCCGGGGCCGTCCGCAAGCGCCGCATCACCCTCGGCATCGCGGCCGTCGTGGCGGTGGGGGCGCTCGGCGCCGGCGGCTATCTGGCGCTCGCCGGGGACGACGCGGCCCCGCCCCAGGACTCCCGCCCGGCCTCGCAGCCGGCGCAGCAGCCGTAACCCCCCGGGGCGGGTTGTCCACAGGCCGGGCGGTCGCGGGTTCGGCTCCCGGTCCGGAGCCGTTACGCTGGACGCGTGGCAGTCGTCGATGTATCCGAAGAGCTGAAGTCCCTCTCCTCGACCATGGGGTCGATCGAGGCCGTCCTGGACCTCGACAAGATGAGGGCAGACATCGCCGTGCTCGAAGAGCAGGCCGCGGCCCCGTCCCTCTGGGACGACCCGGAGGCGGCGCAGAAGATCACGAGCAAGCTTTCCCACCTCCAGGCCGAGGTCCGCAAGGCCGAGGCGCTGCGCGGCCGCATCGACGACCTCGGGGTGCTCTTCGACCTCGCCGAGGAGATGGACGACGCGGACACCCGCGCCGAGGCCGAGGCCGAGCTCACCTCCGTGCGCAAGGCGCTCGACGAGATGGAGGTCCGCACCCTCCTCTCCGGCGAGTACGACGCGCGCGAGGCCCTGGTCAACATCCGGGCCGAGGCCGGCGGCGTCGACGCCTCCGACTTCGCCGAGCGCCTCCAGCGCATGTACCTGCGCTGGGCCGAGCGCCACGGCTACTCGACCGAGATCTACGAGACCTCGTACGCGGAAGAGGCCGGCATCAAGTCGACCACCTTCGTCGTCAAGGCGCCGTACGCCTACGGCACCCTCTCCGTCGAGCAGGGCACCCACCGCCTGGTGCGCATCTCGCCCTTCGACAACCAGGGCCGCCGCCAGACCTCCTTCGCGGGCGTCGAGATCCTCCCCGTCGTCGAGTCCTCGGACCACGTCGAGATCGAGGAGTCCGACCTGCGCGTCGACGTGTACCGCGCCTCCGGCCCCGGCGGCCAGGGCGTCAACACGACCGACTCGGCCGTGCGCATCACGCACCTCCCGACCGGCATCGTGGTCTCCTGCCAGAACGAGCGCTCCCAGATCCAGAACAAGGCGAGCGCCATGAACGTCCTCCAGGCCAAGCTCCTGGAGCGCCAGCGCCAGGAGGAGCGGGCCAAGATGGACGCCCTCAAGGACAGTGGCAGCTCCTGGGGCAACCAGATGCGGTCGTACGTCCTCCACCCGTACCAGATGGTCAAGGACCTCCGGACGGAGTTCGAGGTCGGCAACCCGCAGTCCGTCCTGGACGGCGAGATCGACGGCTTCCTGGAGGCGGGCATCCGCTGGCGCAAGCAGCAGGAGCAGGCCAAGTAGTCTCCCGCAGCGTTCGTTTCCGGGCCCCGCACCTCTCGTGCGGGGCCCGGTCCGTTCGCCGGTGCAAGCGGTGTACGGGCGATCGGGGCGCTTTGTCGACAAGGGAACTGCCCCCACAGAGGCCGTAGTTCCGGGTTTACGTCACAGTTGCATCGTCACATCGCGGGCAAGGGATGATCTTTCGGGCATTGCGCGCGCAACGGCCTTGACGCTGCATCGGAAACTCGGAAGGGTGGCTGGATGGCATGCGCATATCTGGGGCGCGTGTGAACGGGGGGCAGGTCCAGTAACCATGTCGCCTCCCGTGCCCGGGGCCCCTGGCGCTGCCCCATGACGAGATGAAGCTACTGGGGGTAGCAACCAGATGACCAACAAGACGCGAGTCCGCCTGGCGCGAGTCGCGGCCGGTGCCGTGATCATCGCCGGTGCGTCCCTGACCGCGGCGGGCGCCGCGCAGGCCGTCGGCGGGAACGGCGCGGTCGAGGTGGAGATCGGCACCCAGACCACGCAGGACGACTGCGAGACGGACCCGCTCGGCTGCAACCCGGGTGGGGGCGACTCCGGCGGCGGCAACACCGACGGTGGCGCGGCCGACGGTGGCGCGGCCGATGGCGGCGCGGCTGACGGTGGTGCTGCTGACGGCGGCGCGGCCGATGGTGGCGCGGCTGACGGCGGTGCCGCTGACGGCGGTGCCGCTGACGGTGGCGCGGCCGATGGTGGCGCGGCTGACGGTGGTGCCGCTGACGGTGGTGCTGCCGATGGTGGTGCGGCTGACGGTGGCGCCGCTGATGGAGGCGCGGCCGATGGTGGTGCCGCTGACGGCGGTGCCGCCGATGGTGGCGCGGCTGACGGTGGCGCGGCCGATGGTGGCGCGGCCGATGGCGGTGCCGCTGACGGCGGTGCGGCCGATGGTGGCGCGGCCGATGGCGGTGCTGCCGATGGTGGTGCGGCTGACGGTGGCGCCGCTGACGGCGGTGCGGCTGACGGTGGCGCGGCCGACGGTGGCGCGGCCGACGGTGGCAACAGCGACAACGGCGGCAACGGGAACGGCAACGGCGGCAACGGCGGCAACGACTCCGGTTCCGGCAACGGCAACGGTGGCAACGGCGGCCACGGCGGCAACGGGAACGGCGGCAACGGCGGCTCCTCCACCGACGGCGGTTCCTCCGACAACGGTGGTTCCTCCACCGACGGCGGTTCCTCCGACGGCGGTTCCGGCGACTGCACCGTGACCGCCGAGGGCGTCGAGTGCGGCGGTTCGACCGGTTCGACCGGTTCGACCGGCTCCGACGGCTCGACCGGCTCCACCGGTTCGAACAACAACACCGACACCCAGCAGGCCGGCTCGCAGCCGGTGCAGCAGGGCGAGGCCAAGGAGGAGCTCGCCGAGACCGGCGCCGCCGAGACCTCGTTCCTCATCATCGGTGCCGCCACGATGATCGCCGGTGGCATCGGCTTCCGCTTCCTGCCGCGCCTGGTCGCGGGCGGGCGCGGCGCCGCCGCCTGAGTGACGTAGCACGCGGAAGGGCCGGGGAGGCTTCCTCCCCGGCCCTTCGTCTTTCCGCTCTCCGGCTCGTGTGCCGTCCTACACCGTACGGACAGCCGCCAGCAGTGCCAGCGTGCCCAGCAGGGCGATCACCAGCGTCAGGACCATCGCGGGGGACAGTCCCTGAGGCTCCAGGCGCTCTCGGCTGGCCCGGCAGACGGGGCAGCGACCCTCGGCGACCGGGGCCGCGCAGTTGGCGCACACCAGTCGGTCGTAGGTCATACGCTCTCCTCCTCCCGCACGGGGCTCACGACAGGACAACGCCCGACACCGTCCGGACGTTCCCCCTACCACTCTGCCAGCTCCACGGGCTTCCGGCGCGCCCCGGTGGCAAACACCCCGCCCCCGCCCCGGAAGGACGAAAAAGGATAAAGCACGCAAGCCCGGAGCGCGACTGCGCGGGCCTTCCCGGTTCGCGTAAGGTCACGCACACCTACTCCCGGCCGACCGTGGTGCATCCGTGATCCGATTCGACAACGTCTCCAAGTCCTATCCGAAGCAGAACCGCCCCGCGCTCCGGGATGTCTCCCTGGAGATCGAGAAGGGGGAGTTCGTCTTCCTCGTCGGTTCGTCCGGCTCCGGAAAGTCGACTTTCCTCCGTCTGATCCTGCGCGAGGAGCGCACCAGCCAAGGGCAGGTGCACGTCCTCGGCAAGGACCTCGCCCGGCTGTCCAACTGGAAGGTGCCGCACATGCGGCGCCAGCTCGGCACCGTCTTCCAGGACTTCCGCCTGCTGCCGAACAAGACGGTCGCGCAGAACGTGGCCTTCGCGCAGGAGGTCATCGGCAAGCCGCGCGGCGAGATCCGCAAGGCCGTGCCCCAGGTGCTCGACCTGGTCGGCCTGGGCGGCAAGGAGGACCGCATGCCGGGCGAGCTGTCCGGTGGTGAGCAGCAGCGCGTCGCGATCGCCCGCGCGTTCGTCAACCGCCCGATGCTGCTGATCGCCGACGAGCCGACCGGCAACCTCGACCCGCAGACCTCCGTCGGCATCATGAAGCTGCTCGACCGCATCAACAGGACAGGGACCACCGTCGTCATGGCGACCCACGACCAGAACATCGTCGACCAGATGCGCAAGCGCGTCATCGAGCTGGAGAAGGGCCGCCTCGTCCGCGACCAGGCGCGCGGCGTCTACGGCTACCAGCACTGACGGCGGGGGAACCAGAACACCATGCGCGCTCAGTTCGTGCTCTCCGAGATCGGCGTCGGTCTCCGGCGCAACCTGACGATGACCTTCGCGGTCATCGTCTCCGTGGCCCTGTCGCTGGCCCTCTTCGGCGGTGCCCTGCTCATGCAGGAGCAGGTCAAGACGATGAAGGACTACTGGTACGACAAGGTCAACGTCTCCATCTTCCTCTGCAACAAGACGGACGCCTCGACCTCGCCGAAGTGCTCCAAGGGCGCCGTCACCACGCAGCAGCGCGAGCAGATCCAGGCGGATCTGAAGAAGATGGACATCGTGGAGAACGTCATCCACGAGAAGGCCGAGGAGGCCTTCGCGCACTACAAGGAGCAGTACGGCGACACCGCCATCGCCTCCGTCATCACCCCGGACCAGATGCAGGAGTCGCTCCGGGTGAAGCTGAAGGACCCGGAGAAGTACAAGGTGGTCGCCACCGCCTTCGCCGGCCGGGACGGCGTCGAGTCCGTGCAGGACCAGCGCTCCATCCTGGAGACCCTCTTCAACATGATGCGCAGCGTCAACTACGCGGCGGTCGCGCTCATGCTCCTGATGCTGGTCATCGCGCTGATGCTGATCATCAACACGGTCCGCGTCTCGGCCTTCAGCCGCCGCCGCGAGACCGGCATCATGCGGCTGGTCGGCGCCTCCAGCTTCTACATCCAGATGCCGTTCATCATGGAGGCCGCGTTCTCCGGGCTCATCGGCGGCGCCTTCGCCTGCGTGCTGCTCGTGGCCGGCCGGTACTTCCTCGTCGACCACGGCCTCAACCTCGCCGAGCAGATGCCGCTGGTGAACTTCATCGGCTGGGACGTGGTCCTCGCCCAGCTGCCGCTGGTGATCGTCATCGGACTGCTGATGCCGTCCGTGGCCGCCTTCATCGCGCTGCGCAAGTACCTGAAGGTGTGAGAAGAGACCACTGACGGCGGATGGCGTCCTGGAGTCAAAACCCCTGGGGCGCCATCACCTTGTCCTAGAGTGGGCGCCATGCCGGCCGGCTCCGCGCACCTCTGTCTCCGGCCCCGCGGTGTCGTCCGCGGGGCCGTTCTCACGTTCGTCTTCGCCGGCGTCCTCGCCACCGCCGCCGCGACCGGCGCGCTGCCCCGCGAGGACGCCGCCGGGCCGGAGCCCCGCACCGGCGGCGGGGACCGGGCCGTCTACGACCGGGCGACCCTGCACCGGGTCGCCGCCGAGGCCGTCGCCGACGGCAAGTCGGGAAAGCAGGCCGCCGAGGAGTTCGTCAGCCGCAGCGGCGACCGCTGGGGCGCGGTCTACGACCGGCGGGAGTACGCCGAGTTCGAGCAGTCCCTCGACGGCACCTACACCGGCGTCGGCCTCTCCGCCGCCCGTACGGCCCCGGAGGGCGGCGTCGAGGTCGCCCGGGTGCGGCCCGACGGGCCCGCCGGGCGGCACGGGGTGCGGGCCGGGGACCTGCTGCTCGCCGTCGACGGTCGGGCCACCGAGGGGCTGTCCGTCTCCGAGGCCGTCTCGCTGCTGCGCGGCGACGGCCGGCCCGGCTCGACGGTGGCCCTGCGGATCCGGCGGGACGGCATGACCTGGACCCAGACCCTGCGGCGGGAGCGGCTCGCGACCGACCCCGTCGCCGTCAGCCGCCCCGACGCGCGGACCGTCGTCATCCGGGTCAGCGCCTTCAGCAAGGGCGTCGGCGCCCGGGTGCGGGAGGCCGTCCGCACCGCCCCGGCCGGCGCCGGGGTCCTGCTGGACCTGCGGGGGAACTCCGGCGGGCTGGTCGACGAGGCCGCCTCCGCCGCCTCCGCCTTCCTCGACGGCGGGCTCGTCGCCACGTACGACGTCGAGGGCGAGCAGCGGTCCCTGTACGCGGAGCGGGGCGGCGACACCGGCCGGCCGCTGGTCGCGCTGGTCGACGGCGGGACCATGAGCGCGGCCGAGCTCCTCACCGGGGCGCTCCAGGACCGGGGCCGGGCGGTCACCGTCGGCTCCAACACCTTCGGCAAGGGCTCCGTGCAGATGCCCAGCACCCTCCCGGACGGTTCGGTCGCCGAGCTGACCGTCGGCCACTACCGCACCCCCGCCGGGCACGAGGTCGACGGCCGGGGCATCGCCCCCGACCTGCCGGCCGGGAAGGGGGCGGAGGACCGGGCCCGCCGGGTATTGAGTGGCCTCGGAGGGGGCTCGTAGTGCGAAAATGACCGCACTATGGCCAAGGGACTCGTCAACGTGCAGGGCAAGCCTGCGAAGAAGGCAGCCGACAAGGCGCCGGAGCGCAAGCTCATCGCGCAGAACAAGAAGGCGCGCCACGACTACCTGATCCTCGACACGTACGAGGCGGGCGTGGCGCTCATGGGGACGGAGGTGAAGTCGCTCCGGATGGGGCGGGCCTCGCTCGTGGACGGCTTCGTCCAGATCGAGGGCCACGAGGCGTGGCTGTACAACATCCACGTGCCCGAGTACATGCAGGGCAGCTGGACCAACCACTCGGCGAAGCGGAAGCGGAAGCTGCTGCTGCACCGGGCGGAGATCGACAAGCTGGAGCAGAAGGCGTCGGAGACCGGTCACACGATCGTGCCCCTCGCGCTGTACTTCCTGGGCGGCCGGGTGAAGTGCGAGATCGCGCTCGCCAAGGGCAAGAAGGAGTTCGACAAGCGCCAGACGCTGCGGGAGAAGCAGGACACCCGCGAGACCGCCCGCGCCGTCGCGGCGGCGAAGCGGCGCCAGCGCGCCCAGGAGCGTTAATACGCTGGCAACCGGGCCCGCCGGTCACGTACCATGGGCCACGCACCCCACCGAGGGCGCACGGATTGAAAACACAACATGGGGATGATCGGTTTCGACAGCGGATGTCGAAGCAGGGGAAGCGTGTCGAGGAAGCGGCAATGATCTCGTAAACCACGCGCCGAAACCAATAATCGCCAACACCAAGCGCGATTCCTTCGCCCTCGCTGCCTAAGTAGCGACTTGCGAAGTGTCAGCCCGGGGCTGTTCCCGACCCGGATCCTGGCATCATGAAGGGGACTAAACCTTGATCCCGGTCACGGGGTGAAGAGGGAAATCAAACAGTGACTGAGCCCGTTCCGGACTTGTCTGGGTGATTCGGAGGGCTGAGAAAATCGCACCAGACTGCACACGGAGAAGCCCTGGTTCCGCACCGTTGGACGCGGGTTCGATTCCCGCCATCTCCACCGAGCGCCCGGGAGGCCACACACCTCCCGGACACCTCATCCCATGTGGGCGAAGGCCCGGCGGTCCTCAGGACCGCCGGGCCTTCGTCATGTCCGTCCGCAGCGACAGCAGCAGCGCCAGGGCCGCCGCCGTCACCGGGAGGACGAAGCCGAAGGACGGGGACGGGGCGTGGTCGGCGGTCCAGCCGGCGGTGGCCGAGCCGGTGGCGACGCCCGCGAGGAGGGCGGTCACGGCCAGGGTCATGCCCTCGTTGAGCCGGGAGGGCGGGACCAGGCGCTGGACCAGGCCCATGCCCGTGACCATCGTCGGGGCCGTCGCCATGCCCGCCACCAGCAGGCCGGCCGCGAGGGCCGCGAGGGAGCCCGTCCGGGCGGCCAGCAGGGGCGCCGTCATCACCAGCGTCATCGCGGCCAGGCAGAGACGCAGGGAGGCGGTCCGGCGGGCCCGGCCGTAGAGCAGGCCGGCCGCGCAGGAGCCCGCCGCCTGGAGGGCGAGGACCGGGCCGGCGACCGGGCCGTCCACGAACGCCAGCGCCGTCACCTCCAGCGAGCCGAAGACCGCGCCCGTGGCGAGGAAGACCGCGAGCAGCGGGACCGTGCCGGGCAGCCGCAGCGGCGAGCCCCCCGAGGTGTGCGGAACGACCGGCGGCTCCGTCGACCGCTGGGCCGCGAAGAGCAGCACCCCGCCCAGCAGCAGCGCGGCGGCCGTCAGCGTGCCCGCCTCCGGGAAGAACGCCGAGCAGACCACCGCCGCCAGCACCGGCCCGAGCATGAAGCACAGCTCGTCCACGGCCTGCTCGAAGGAGTTCGCCGTGTGCAGCGCCGCCGCGTCGCCCCGGAGCAGGTGCGCCCAGCGGGCCCGGGACATGCCGCCCGCGTTCGGCGCGGTCGCCGTCAGCGCCACCACCGGGAACAGCGCCCAGGGCGGCGCCCCGCCCATGACGCACAGCGCCAGGAGCACCTGCCCGAGGGCGGCGAGCGCCGCCGCCGGGACGGCGACCCGGGCCTGCCCGCGCCGGTCGACCAGCCGGGCCACCCAGGGCGCCGTCAGCGCGCCCGCCACCAGACCGGTCGCGGCGACCGCGCCGGCCAGGGCGTAGGAGCCGTACGCCGCCGACACCATGAGCACGGTGCTGACGCCGGACATCCCCGACGGCAGCCGCGCGACGAGGTTCCCCGCCGCGAACGCGCGCGTGCCGGGCAGGGCGAAGAGCCGGAGGTAGGGGTTGCGGGGGAGCGCGGCGGGCCGCTCGCGGTAGCGGGGGGCCAGGCCGGGGCCCGCCGGAGTGGGGACGAGGAGGTGCTGGGGCATGGGTCAAGGCTCCGGCCCGGCCGCCCGGACCGTCCAACACCTGTACGGTCGCGATTCACGCACGTGTGTTGTTGAATGCGGCGGTGGCCCCACCGTACGACATCGACCCCCGGCTGCTGCGCGCCTTCACCGCCGTCGCCGAGGAACTGCACTTCACCCGCGCCGCCGGCCGGCTCTTCGTCGCCCAGCAGGCCCTCAGCCGCGACATCCGGCGCCTGGAACGCGAGACGGGCACCCAGCTCTTCGCCCGGACCACCCGGCAGGTGGCCCTCACCCCGGACGGCGAACGGCTCCTCCCGTACGCCCGCCGGGTCCTCGACGCCCACGACGCGCTCCGCGACGCCTTCCGGGCCGCGCCCCGCCCCCTCCTCGTCGACCTCAACAGCCCCGGCCTCGTCCAGGACGCCGTCCTGCGCCGCGCCCGCGAACTCGCCCCCGACCAGGAGCTGATGGCCCGCTTCGAGTCCGGGCTCACCGGCGCCGCGCGGGAGATCCTCGCCGGCCGGCTCGACGCCTCCTTCGGCCGGTACGGCGGGCTCGCGCCCGGCCTGCGGGCCCGGCTCGACGCGCAGTTCGTGCGGTACGAGCCGATGGCGGTGGTCCTGCCCGAGGACCACCCGCTCGCCGCCCTCCCCGAGGTGCCGCTCGCCCGGCTCGCCGGCGAACGCCTCTACGCCGGCGCCGGCAACGACCGCACCCCCGAGTGG
The DNA here is from genome assembly GCF_014654895.1 of Streptomyces filamentosus. GTDB lineage: Bacteria > Actinomycetota > Actinomycetes > Streptomycetales > Streptomycetaceae > Streptomyces > Streptomyces filamentosus. Next base: position 3,558,940 of record NZ_BNBE01000001.1, read on the forward strand.
ACCGACCTCGCCGTCCGGCTCTTCGCCGGCCGGGGCATCCACCTCTCGCCGCCCGCGCCGCTCGCCGTCGGCAAGGAGGAGTTCCAGCGGATCATGGCCAAGCACCGCCACCCGGTGCTCGCCGTCGTCGGCTTCCCGCCGATGCCCGGCTGCGCCCTCCGCCCCCTCGTCGACCCCGTGCCCCTGTCGCCCGTCAGCCTCGTCTGGCGCAAGGGCGCCCGCCACCCCGCCCTCGACGCCCTGCGCACCGCCGCCGCCGAACTGGCCCGCGCCGGCGGCTGGCACGAGCGCCCGGCCGGCTCCTGGCTCCCCGAGGACGAACCCGGCCTGCCGCTCACACGGCCCGGCCCGCCCGGGTGAGAGCAAGGTTCCGCCGCCGTCACCTCACGGCACCGCCCCGAAACGCGCCCTCCCTAGCGTCGTTGCCACAGGGATCCGGAACCGGGTCCGACACCGGTGGAGGTGCGAGATGCGCGGGCGCTGGATCGACGTGTGGGAGCCGGAGGACGAGACCTTCTGGCGGGAGAAGGGCGAACGGATCGCGAAACGCAACCTCGCCTTCTCCGTCCTCTCCGAACACATCGGCTTCTCCATCTGGAGCCTGTGGTCCGTCATGGTCCTCTTCATGGGGCCCCAGTACGGCATCGACGCCGCAGGGAAGTTCTTCCTCATCGCCACCGCGACCCTCGTCGGCGCGCTGATCCGCATCCCGTACACCTTCGCCGTCGCACGCTTCGGCGGACGCAACTGGACCGTCTTCAGCGCCCTGCTGCTGCTCCTGCCGACCGGCGTCGCCTACGCGGTGATGGAACCCGGCACCTCCTACTCCACCTTCGTCCTGGTGGCCGCCCTCACCGGCGTCGGCGGCGGCAACTTCGCCTCCTCCATGACCAACATCAACGCCTTCTTCCCGCTGCGGAAGAAGGGCTGGGCCCTCGGCCTCAACGCCGGCGGCGGCAACATCGGCGTCCCCGTCGTCCAGTTGGTCGGCCTCCTCGTCATCGGCACCGCCGGCGCCCTGCACCCGAGGATCGTCCTCGGCGTCTACCTGCCGCTCATCGTGGTCGCCGCGGCCTGCTCCGCGCTCTTCATGGACAACCTCACGCCCGTGAAGAACGACACCGGCGCCGTCCTCGAAGCCGTGCGGGCCCGCCACACCTGGATCATGGCCTTCCTGTACGTCGGCACCTTCGGCTCCTTCATCGGCTACAGCTTCGCCTTCGGCCTGGTCCTCCAGACCCAGTTCGGCCGCACCCCGCTCCAGGCCGCCTCCCTCACCTTCATCGGCCCGCTGCTCGGCTCCCTCGTCCGCCCCTACGGCGGCGCCCTCGCCGACAAGCACGGCGGCGCCCGCATCACCCTCGCCACCTTCGCCGCCATGTCCGCCGCCACCTGCGTCGTCATCCACGCCTCGGTGACCGCGTCCCTCGCCGTCTTCCTCGTCGGCTTCATCGCCCTCTTCGCCCTCAGCGGCCTCGGCAACGGCTCCACCTACAAGATGATCCCGGCGATCTTCCTCGCCCAGGGCCACCGCAAGGGCCTGTCCGGCGAGGCCGCCGAAGCCTACGGACGACGCCTCTCCGGCGCCTCCATGGGCCTCATCGGAGCCGTCGGCGCGCTCGGCGGCCTCGGCATCAACCTCGCCTTCCGCCAGTCCTTCCAGACCGCCGGCACCGGCACCGGCGCATTCCTCGCCTTCCTCGCCTTCTACGCCGCCTGCATCGCCGTCACCTGGGCGGTATACCTTCGGCGCCCGGCCGCCGTCCCCGACACCGCCGCGGGCGCCGAGGAGCCCGAGGACCGGCCCGGATACGCGAAGGTGTGACCCGGGATGCGCGGCGCGTACCGTAACGGGCAGGAAATACGCGTGAACCCCGACCGTCACGCGTCCGCGTCACCCTCGATGACCATGGACCAGCACGAACACGGACCCCTGGCCGGCTTCACCGTCGGCGTGACCGCCGCCCGGCGCGCGGACGAACTCATCGCCCTGCTGCGCCGGCGCGGCGCGGCCGTCGTGCACGGCCCCGCCCTGCGGATCGTCCCCCTCGCCGACGACACCGAACTCCTCGCCGCCACCAAGGAGATCATCGAGGACACCCCTGACGTCGTCGTCGCCACCACCGCGATCGGCTTCCGCGGCTGGGTCGAGGCCGCCGAGGGCTGGGGGTACGGTTCCGGGCTCCTCGACGCGCTCCGGAAGGTCGAACTCCTCGCCCGCGGGCCCAAGGTCAAGGGGGCCGTCCGGGCGGCCGGACTCACCGAGACCTGGTCGCCCGGCTCCGAGTCGATGGCCGAGGTCCTCGACCGGCTCCTCGCCGAGGGAGTCGACGGCAGGCGCGTCGCCCTCCAGCTCCACGGCGAACCCCTCCCCGGCTTCGTCGAGGCGCTCACCGCCGCCGGGGCGACCGTCGTGCCCGTCCCCGTCTACCGGTGGATGCCGCCGGAGGACCTCGGACCGCTCGACCGTCTCCTCGACGCGGTGCTGTCCGGCGCCGTCGACGCCGTCGCCTTCACCAGCGCGCCCGCCGCGGCGTCGCTCCTCGCGCGGGCGGCGGAACGGGGCGTACGGGACCGGGCCGTCGAAGCGCTGCGGCACGAGGTGCTCGCGGTGTGCGTCGGGCCCGTGACCGCCCTGCCGCTCCAGGCCGAGAACGTCCCCACCCACCAGCCCGAACGCTTCCGGCTCGGGCCGCTCGTCCAGCTCCTGTGCACCGAACTGCCCGCCCGTTCCCGGACGCTGCCCGTCGCCGGCCACCGCGTCGAGATCCGCGGCCACGCGGTGCTCGTCGACGGCGAACTCCGCCCCGTGCCGCCCGCCGGCATGGCCCTCCTCGGCCTCCTCGCCCGGCGGCCCGGCTGGGTCGTCTCCCGCGCGGACCTGCTGCGGGCGCTGCCGGGCGCGGGACGGGACGAGCACGCCGTCGAGACGGCGATGGCCCGTCTCCGCGCGGCCCTGGGCGCCCCCAAGCTCATCCAGACCGTCGTCAAGCGCGGCTACCGGCTCTCCCTGGACCCCACGCCGTGACCCGTCGCCCCCGTGGCCCCGGCGTCCCTGTGGGCATGCGTCCCGACCGAACGACCGCCCACGACGGAACGGCGGGCCGGCGCAGGGGAGTAGGTTGCGGGGATGGACGTTTCGGTGGTGGTGCGGGAGGGGCGGGCCGAGGACGCGGGAGCGCTCGCGGAGGCGCTGGAGCGGAACCGGGAGCACATGCGGCCCTACGAGCCGCACCGGGCCGAGGGGTACTACACGGCCGCGGCGCAGGCCGAGCGGCTGGCCGACGGAGGGCGGCGGTGGCTCGCCGTCGACGGCGAGCGGATCGTCGGGGCCGCCATCCTGTCGGGGATCGTCCTCGGACCCTTCCGCAGCGCCTCCCTCGGCTACTGGGTGGACGGGGAGCACACCGGCCGGGGCCTCGCGGGCGCGCTCGTCGACGAGGTGCTGAGGGCCGCGCGGGACACCCTGGGGCTGCACCGGATCGAGGCGTCCGTGCTGCCGTACAACCACGCCTCCCTGCGCGTCCTCGCCCGCGCCGGGTTCGAGCGGATCGGTTTCGCGCCCCGCTACCTGCACATCGACGGCGAGTGGCGGGACCATCAGCTCTTCCAGCGGATCCTGCACGACGAGGCACCGCCCCTCGCCTGACACGGCGGCCCCCGGTGGCGTACCTTTGACGGCTGCCCAGTGCACGTCAGAAGGGGGCCTTAGTGGCCGCGCAGGAAGCCGTCGACACGGTCAGAGACCGTGAGATCGGCGTCGAGCAGGAACATCTGGACCAGGTCTACCGCCGCCTGGAGGAGAAGATCCACGAGGCGGAGTTCCTGATGAACGACGCCGCCCGGAAGGGACACGTCGGCACGCCCGGCGCCCTCGCCGAGCGCGACGCCCAGGTCTTCCGGGCCGGCATCCACCTCAACCGGCTCAACAACGAGTTCGAGGACTTCCTGTTCGGCCGGATCGACCTCCTGGAGGGCAAGGACGGGGTCAGGGGGCCCGACGGCGCCCACACCTCCGTGGAGCCCGCCGACGACGCCGTCCGGCCCGACAACACCGCCGAGATCGGCGAGACCCTGCACATCGGCCGGATCGGCGTCCTGGACGCCGACTACTCCCCGCTGGTCATCGACTGGCGGGCCCCGGCCGCCGCGCCCTTCTACCGGTCGACCCCGGTCGAACCGGGCCGGGTCGTGCGCCGCCGCGTCATCCGCTCGAAGGGGCGGCGCGTCCTCGGCGTCGAGGACGACCTGATGCGCCCCGAGCTGAAGGCCACCCTCGACGGCGCCGAGCTGCCGGTCATCGGCGACGGCGCCCTGATGGCCGCCCTCGGGCAGGCCCGCTCGCACTCGATGCGCGACATCGTCTCGTCCATCCAGGCGGAGCAGGACCTCGTCATCCGCGCCCCCGCCGCCTCCGTCACGTACGTCGAGGGCGGGCCGGGCACGGGGAAGACCGCCGTGGCGCTGCACCGGGCCGCCTACCTGCTCTACCAGGACCGCAGGCGGTACGCGGGCGGCATCCTCATCGTCTCGCCGACCCCGCTGCTCGTCTCGTACACCGAGGGCGTGCTGCCCTCGCTGGGCGAGGAGGGGCAGGTCGCCATCCGGGCGCTGGGCAGCCTGGTCGACGGCGCGGAGGCCGACGCGTACGACGAGCCCGCCGTCTCCCGGATCAAGGGCTCGTCGCGGATGCTCGCGGTGCTCCGCAAGGCCGCCCGGGGCGCCCTGGAGAGCCCGGACGCGCCGCAGCTGCTCCGCGTGGTCGCCTTCGGCCGCCGGCTGGAGCTGACGGCCGAGGACCTGAAGCGGATCCGGCAGAACGTGCTGTCCGGCACCGCCCCGGTCAACCTGCTGCGGCCCCGCGCCCGCCGCCTCCTCCTGGACGCGCTCTACGCCCGTTCGGGCGCCGCGGGCCGGCACAGCGACCCCGAGCTCGCCGCCGAGCTGCGCTCCTCCTTCGACGAGGACGTGTCCACCGAGGACGCGTTCCTCTCCTTCCTGGACGCCTGGTGGCCCGAGCTGGCCCCGCGCCGGGTCCTGGACGCGATGGCCGACGAGAAGCGGCTGGGCCGCTGGGCCCGCCGGATCCTCAACCCCGGCGAGGTCCGCCGGCTCGCCCGCTCGCTGCGCCGCCCGGGCCTCTCCGTGCACGACGTCGCCCTCCTCGACGAGCTGCACACCCTGCTCGGCGCGCCCGCCCGGCCGAAGCGGAAGCGGGAGTACGACCCGCTGGACCAGCTCACCGGCCTGGAGGAGCTGATGCCGGTGCGCGAGGAGACCCAGCGGGAGCGGGCCGAGCGGCTGGCCGCCGAGCGCACCGAGTACGCCCACGTCATCGTCGACGAGGCGCAGGACCTGACGCCCATGCAGTGGCGGATGGTCGGCCGCCGCGGCCGGCACGCCACGTGGACGATCGTCGGCGACCCGGCCCAGTCCTCCTGGTCCGATCCGGACGAGGCCGCCGCGGCCCGGGACGAGGCGCTGGGCTCCCGGCCGCGCCGCCGCTTCGAGCTGACGGTGAACTACCGCAACCCGGCGGAGATCGCCGAGCTGGCCGGGAAGGTCCTCGCCCTCGCCATGCCGGGGAAGGAGTCGCCGCGCGCGGTCCGCTCGACCGGCGTCCGGCCGCGCTTCCTCGCGGTGGCGAAGGCCGGGGACCTGGCCGGGGCCGTGCGCGAGGAGGCGGCGCGGCTGCTCTCCGAGGTCGAGGGCACGGTCGGCGTGGTCGTCGCCATGGACCGGCGTGCGGAGGCCGCCCGCTGGCTCGACGGGCTCGGCGACCGGGTGGTCGCGCTCGGCTCGCTGGAGGCGAAGGGCCTGGAGTACGACGCCACCCTCGTGGTCTCCCCGGCGGAGATCGCCGACGAGTCCCCAGCGGGGCTGCGGGTGCTGTACGTGGCCCTCACCCGGTCGACGCAGGCGCTGACGGTGCTCGCGGGGGAGCGGGACCTGCCGGACGAGGCGGGCGTGCCGGACCTGCTGCGGGACTGAGGCCGGGGGCGGGGCCGGGACCGGACAGGGCCCCGCCAGGGACCGGACAGGGCCGGGGCCGGGGCGGGACCGGGGCCCTCCGGGTGTGTTTTCCGGTCAACACGCGCGGAGGGAATCACCTTCGGGGAGTCTTTGTTAGCCTTGTCGTGACACCGGCTCGATCCAAGCCCCCGGGCCCAACCTTCGTCCCTTTGAGGGACCACTTGCCGCGAGGCGAGCATGGCGGGTCGGTGTCACTTAGACGTACATACGAAGTTGGGGCCCCGGTCGGGGAAGACGACCGGGGCCCCTTCTGTTGCCCCCGCATCTCTCGTATGGTGGAAACTACTTTCCGAAAACGAAATGACCGCATTACCTGCTACCGGCAGGTAGGTGCGACCATCGGAGGGCGCAAGCCGGGCGACCAGCCGGGGCGGCGTAGCAACGAAGCTAGGGAAAGCAGAGGAACCCGGTCATGGCAACGGCGCCCAGCGTCTCGTACTCGATGACGGTCCGCCTGGAGGTGCCCGCGAGCGGCACCGCCGTCTCGCAGCTCACCGCGGCTGTCGAGTCCCACGGCGGATCCGTGACCGGTCTCGACGTCACCGCATCCGGCCACGAGAAGCTCCGGATCGACGTCACCGTCGCCGCGACCTCCACCGCGCACGCCGACGAGATCGTCGAGCGGCTGCGGGACATCGAGGGCGTCGTCCTCGGCAAGGTCTCCGACCGCACGTTCCTGATGCACCTCGGCGGCAAGATCGAGATGGCGTCCAAGCACCCCATCCGGAACCGCGACGACCTCTCGATGGTCTACACCCCGGGCGTCGCCCGCGTGTGCATGGCCATCGCCGAGAACCCCGAGGACGCCCGCCGCCTCACCATCAAGCGCAACACGGTCGCGGTCGTCACCGACGGCTCCGCCGTGCTGGGCCTGGGCAACATCGGCCCGCTGGCCGCCATGCCCGTCATGGAGGGCAAGGCCGCCCTCTTCAAGCGCTTCGCCGGCATCGACGCCTGGCCGATCTGCCTGGACACCCAGGACACCGACGAGATCGTCTCCATCGTGAAGGCGATCGCCCCCGGCTTCGCGGGCATCAACCTGGAGGACATCTCCGCGCCCCGCTGCTTCGAGATCGAGGCCCGGCTCCGCGAGGCCCTCGACATCCCGGTCTTCCACGACGACCAGCACGGCACCGCCATCGTCGTGCTCGCCGCCCTCACCAACGCGCTCCGCGTGGTCGGCAAGGGCATCGGGGACGTCAAGGTCGTCATGTCGGGCGCCGGCGCGGCCGGCACGGCCATCCTCAAGCTGCTGATCGCCGCGGGCGTCAAGCACGCCGTCGTCGCCGACATCCACGGCGTCGTGCACGCCGACCGCGAGGACCTGGTGGAGGCCCCGGCCGACTCGCCGCTGCGCTGGATCGCCGACAACACCAACCCGGAGGGCGTCACCGGCACCCTCAAGCAGGCCGTCGTCGGCGCGGACGTCTTCATCGGCGTCTCGGCCCCGAACCTGCTGGGCGCCGAGGACGTGGCCGCGATGGCCGAGGGCTCCATCGTGTTCGCGCTCGCGAACCCGGACCCGGAGGTCGACCCGGCCGCCGCCCGGCAGACCGCCGCGGTGGTCGCCACCGGCCGCTCGGACTTCCCGAACCAGATCAACAACGTCCTGGTCTTCCCCGGCGTCTTCCGCGGCCTGCTGGACGCCCAGTCCCGGACGGTCAACACCGAGATGATGCTCGCGGCCGCCACCGCCCTCGCGGACGTCGTCACCGAGGACGAGCTGAACCCGAACTACATCATCCCGTCGGTCTTCAACGACAAGGTCGCGGGCGCCGTGGCCGGGGCGGTCAGGAACGCCGCCAAGGCGGCGGGCGCGGGCGCCTGAGCGTGTCGCGATTCGCGGAGCCGTAAACCCGCCTTTAGGGTGGCTTTTCGGCTCCGCACCGTTTGCGGGGAGTCGACGCTACGTCATCGGCAGGGGGATGCGACGCTTTTCGTGTGACCCCAGAGGGTGCCGGATTGGCGTTCCCGCCGCTGGTGGGGGCAGGATGCTCCCCCGAGGACTTCGTCCAGGGGGGAACCCCCAGGGCGCGAGGGATCGCGCGAGGCAGACCCGGGTCCGGGGACTGTCCGAGGCCCCTGGCAGCATCGGCTTCGATCTCACGCCTCACAGGCAAGAAGAACACGGGAGTAACAACATGAACCGCAGTGAGCTGGTGGCCGCGCTGGCCGACCGCGCCGAGGTGACCCGCAAGGACGCCGACGCCGTGCTGGCCGCCCTCGCCGAGACCGTCGGCGAGGTCGTCGCCAAGGGCGACGAGAAGGTCACCATCCCCGGCTTCCTGACCTTCGAGCGCACCCACCGTGCCGCTCGCACCGCTCGTAACCCGCAGACCGGCGACCCGATCAACATCCCGGCCGGCTACAGCGTGAAGGTCTCCGCGGGCTCGAAGCTCAAGGAAGCCGCCAAGGGCAAGTAAGCGGCCTGTAGGCGCACGAAAAGGGCGGCCACCCCCTCGGGGGTGGCCGCCCTTCCGTTCGCCCGGCAGAAGGCCCCGCAGGGCCTTCCGCCGGAAGCGCTACACGAGCGCGCCGCCCGGCAGCTCGACCTTCGCGCCCAGCTCGACGAGCTTCTCCATGAAGTTCTCGTAGCCGCGGTTGATCAGGTCGATGCCGTGGACCCGGCTCGTGCCCTGGGCGGCCAGGGCCGCGATCAGGTACGAGAAGCCGCCGCGCAGGTCGGGGATGACCAGGTCGGCGCCCTGGAGCTTCGTCGGGCCGCTGACGACCGCCGAGTGGAGGAAGTTCCGCTGGCCGAAGCGGCAGTCGGAGCCGCCCAGGCACTCGCGGTACAGCTGGATGTGGGCACCCATCTGGTTCAGCGCCGAGGTGAAGCCGAGCCGGGACTCGTACACCGTCTCGTGGACGATGGAGAGGCCGGACGCCTGCGTCAGGGCGACGACCAGCGGCTGCTGCCAGTCGGTCTGGAAGCCGGGGTGGACGTCGGTCTCCAGGTGGATCGCGTTCAGCGAGCCGCCCGGGTGCCAGAAGCGGATGCCCTCGTCGTCGATCTCGAAGGCGCCGCCGACCTTCCGGTACGTGTTGAGGAAGGTCATCATCGAGCGCTGCTGGGCGCCGCGCACGTAGATGTTGCCGCCGGTGGCCAGCGCCGCGGAGGCCCACGAGGCCGCCTCCAGGCGGTCCGGGAGCGCCCGGTGGGTGTAGCCGTCGAGCTTGTCGACACCGGTGATCCGGATGGTCCGGTCGGTGTCCATGGAGATGATGGCGCCCATCTTCTGCAGGACGCAGATCAGGTCCTCGATCTCCGGCTCCACCGCCGCGTTCGACAGCTCGGTGACGCCCTCGGCGAGGACGGCGGTGAGCAGCACCTGCTCGGTCGAGCCGACCGAGGGGTACGGGAGGCGGATCTTGCAGCCGCGGAGGCGCTGCGGGGCCTCCAGGTACTGGCCGTCGTCCCGCTTCTCGATGGTCGCGCCGAACCGGCGGAGCACGTCGAAGTGGAAGTCGATCGGCCGGCCGCCGATGTCGCAGCCGCCGAGGCCCGGGATGAAGGCGTGGCCGAGGCGGTGCAGCAGCGGGCCGCAGAAGAGGATCGGGATGCGCGACGAACCGGCGTGGGCGTCGATGTCGGCGACGTTGGCGGACTCGACGTGCGTCGGGTCGAGCACCAGCTCGCCGGGCTCCTCGCCGGGACGGACGGTCACGCCGTGCAGCTGGAGCAGCCCGCGGACGACGCGGACGTCGCGGATGTCCGGCACGTTGCGCAGCCGGCTCGGACCGCTGCCGAGGAGGGCGGCGACCATCGCCTTGGGCACGAGGTTCTTCGCGCCGCGGACGCGGATCTCGCCTTCCAGCGGGGTTCCGCCGTGGACAAGCAGTACGTCTTGGCTGTCTGTGCCGGTCATGAATCTCGCGTTCCGGAGTCGTCGGTCGGGTGGCCAGAGAAAAGGGTAAGGGGCCATTGGACCCCGATCGGGCCCCTCGGGGTGCCTGGCAGACGTAATGAATTCGGCACAACACCCTCTGTCTCCGCGATCTTGCGGACTGTCACCGTCCGCTTGCTCCGGAGGGGTGGTCCGGGCGGTCCCGTCCCGTCCCTTCCGACCTGCGGGGCTCGTCCCCGCCTTCCCCGCTTTCCCGGGTTTCCGCCCGAGAACCCCCGCACGCGCCGAAGATGCGGGATCATGTGTCGCATGACCGAGGTGTCCTCGCTCACAGGACGGCTGCTCGTGGCCACCCCCGCCCTCGCGGACCCGAACTTCGACCGCGCGGTGGTGCTGCTGCTCGACCACGACGACGAGGGCTCGCTCGGCGTGGTCCTCAACCGGCCCACCCCCGTCACCGTCGGCGACGTCCTCGCCGCCTGGGCGGAGCTCGCCGGCGAACCGGGCGTCGTCTTCCAGGGCGGTCCCGTCTCCCTCGACGCGGCCCTCGGCCTCGCCGTCATCCCCGGCGACGAGGGCCCGCTCGGCTGGCGCCGGGTCTTCGGCGCGATCGGGCTCGTCGACCTGGAGACCCCGCCCGAGCTCCTCGGCCCCGCCCTCGGCGCCCTGCGGATCTTCGCCGGGTACGCGGGCTGGGGCCCCGGCCAGCTGGAGGAGGAGCTCACCGAAGGCGCCTGGTACGTCGTCGAGTCCGAACCCGGCGACGTCTCCTCGCCCACCCCCGAGACCCTCTGGCGGCAGGTCCTCCGCCGCCAGCGCGGCGACCTCGCGATGGTCGCCACCTATCCCGACGACCCTTCGCTCAACTGAGCCCCGCGGCTTTCAGTACCCTTGGGCGCATGAGCACTCTTGATCCCGATCGCGGGGCAGGTACGGGAACCCTCGTAGAGCCGACGCCGCAGGTGTCCCACGGCGACGGCGACCACGAGCGCTACGCCCATTACGTCCAGAAGGACAAGATCATGGCGAGTGCCCTCGACGGCACTCCCGTCGTCGCACTCTGCGGGAAGGTCTGGGTGCCGGGTCGCGACCCCAAGAAGTACCCGGTCTGCCCGATGTGCAAGGAGATCTACGAGTCCATGGGCTCGGGCGGGGACAAGGACAAGGGCGGCAAGGACGGCAAGGGGAAGTAACCCCTCCGGCTCCGCCGGGAACGGCCCCCGTCGCGCGCACCACCAGGTGCGCGCGACGGGGGCCGTTCCGCGTTTCCGGGGCCCCGCGCCGGGGGCGAAGTGGTCGAGACCTCTTGTCGTGATCGCCGGGCCCGCCTAACCTCACCGCTGTTGTTGTGCAATACGAAACGCCCGTTGCGCATGTTGCAACGCACAGCTCGGAGGGGAACCGCCATGAAGCTTCCTGCCCGGATCACCGCCCCCGTCGCCCTGCCGCTCGCCGCCGCCGTCCTGGCCGCCTGCGCCCCACAGACCTCCGCCCCCGCCGCCGGCGGCGACGAGAAGAGCGGCACCCTGCGCGTCTGGCTCTTCCAGGAGGTCGCCAACCAGCCCAAGGAGAAGGTCGTCGACGCAGCCGTCGCCGCCTTCGAGAAGGACCACCCCGGCACGGAGGTCGAGGTCGAGTACATCCCCGTCGAGACCCGCGCCCAGCGCGTCAAGGCGGCCTTCAACGACCCCAAGTCCGCACCCGACGTCATCGAGTACGGCAACACCGACACCGCCGGCTACGTGAAGGACGGCGGACTCGCCGACGTCACCGCCGAGTTCACCGCCTGGGACGAGGCGAAGGACACCGACCCCACCGCCCGCGAGTCCGTCACCGTCGGAGGCAAGGTCTACGGCGCCCCGCTCTTCGTCGGCCTGCGCGCCCTCTACTACCGCACCGACGTCTTCACCGACCTCGGTCTCACCGCCCCCAAGACGCAGGACGAACTCGTCGCGACCGCGAAGAAGATACGCAAGGCCAGGCCCGAGCTGTACGGCATCGCCGTCGGCGGCGCCTACACCTACGGCGCCCTGCCCTTCGTCTGGGCCGCCGGCGGCGACCTCGCCACCAAGGACGCCTCCGGCGCCTACAAGGCCGCCCTGAACGGCGACGCCGCCGTCCGGGGCCTCACCACCTACACCTCGCTCCTCGGCGACGACAACTGCCCCGCCGCCACCTGCGCCCAGATGGGCGGCAACGCCACCGTCACCGCCTTCGCCGCCGGCAAGGCCGCCATGGCCATCGGCGGCGACTTCAGCCACGCCGCCGTCGAGGCCGGCCAGGTCAAGGGCAAGTACGCCGTCGTCCCGCTGCCCGGCACCACCCCCGGCTCCATCGCCCCCGCCTTCGCAGGCGGCAACAACATCGGCGTGCTCAGGTCCACCTCGCACCGCACCCTCGCCGTCGAGCTGATGAAGGACCTCACCGGCAAGGAGACCCAGGGCAGGCTCTTCGACGCCATGGGCTTCCTCCCCACCTTCACCGACGTCCGCGCCACCGCCGCCGAACGCCGCCCCTTCGTGAAGCCCTTCATCGACACCCTCGCCGCCGGCACCAAGTTCGTGCCCGCCACCGCCGCCTGGGGCCGCATCGACTCCTCGCTCGTCGTCCCCACGATGCTCCAGGAGATCGCCAGCGGCCGTAAGGGCGTGAAGGCCGCCGCCGACGACGCGGCGAAGAAGATGGACGCGGCCTTCGCCGAGGCGGGCTGACCCGCATGACCCTCACCGCCCCCGCCCCGCCCCCGTCCGCGAGCGCCGGGAAGACCCCCGGCCGCCGCCCCCGGAGCCGTACCGGCGAGAACCGCACCGGCACCTCCGCGTGGACCCCCTGGCTCTACCTCCTGCCCGCCCTCGCCGTACTCGGCGCCCTCCTCGTCTACCCCGTCTACCAACTGGGCCTGATCTCCTTCCTGGAGTACACCCAGGCCCAGGTCAGCGGCGGCGAACCCACCTCCTTCCAGGGCCTCGGCAACTACACGGCCCTCTTCACCGACCCGCAGTTCCGCCAGGTCCTGCTCGCCACCGTCGTCTTCGCCGCCGCCTGCGTCGCCGGCACCCTCGCCGTCGGCTGCGCCCTCGCCGTCCTCCTCACCCGCGTCCGGGCCCTGCCCCGGCTCGCCCTGATGCTCGCCGCGCTCGGTGCCTGGGCCACCCCCGCCGTCACCGGCTCCACCGTCTGGGTCTTCCTCTTCGACGCCGACTTCGGCCCCGTCAACAAGCTCCTCGGCCTCGGCGACTTCTCCTGGACCTACGGGCGGTACAGCGCCTTCGCGCTCGTCCTCCTCGAAGTCGTCTGGTGCTCGTTCCCCTTCGTGATGGTCACCGTCTACGCCGGGATCCGGGCCGTCCCCGCCGAGGTCCTGGAGGCCGCCGCCCTCGACGGCGCCTCCCCGTGGCGGATCTGGCGCTCCGTGACCGCGCCACTGCTCCGCCCGATCCTCGCCGTCGTCACCATCCAGTCCGTCATCTGGGACTTCAAGGTCTTCACCCAGATCTACGTCATGACGGGCGGAGGCGGCATCGCCGGCCAGAACCTCGTCCTCAACGTCTACGCCTACCAGCAGGCATTCGCCTCCTCCCAGTACAGCCTGGGCGCGGCGATCGGCGTCGTCATGCTGCTGATCCTGCTCGCCGTGACCCTGGTGTACCTGCGGATCCTGCGCCGACAGGGGGAGGAACTGTGACCGCCCTCCGCATCCCCGGCGTCCGCCGCCCCGGGCGGCTGCTCGCCGAGGCCGCCGCCCTGCTCACCGCCGCCGTCGTCGCCTTCCCGCTCTACTGGATGGTGCTCTCGGCGTTCAAACCGGCCGGCGAGGTCCAGTCGACCGAACCCCGGCCCTGGACCCTCTCCCCGTCCCTCGACTCCTTCCGGCGGGTCTTCGAGCAGCAGGACTTCGGCCGCTACTTCCTCAACAGCCTGCTGGTGGCGACCACGGTGGTGCTCGCCTCCGCCGTCGTCGCCTTCCTCGCGGCGACCGCCGTCACCCGCTTCCGCTTCCGCTTCCGCACCACGATCCTCGTCATGTTCCTGGTGGCACAGATGGTCCCGGTGGAGGCGCTGACCATCCCGCTGTTCTTCCTCATGCGGGACGCCGGACTCCTCAACACCCTCGGCTCGCTCGTCCTGCCCCACCTCGCCTTCTCGCTGCCCTTCGCGATCTGGATGCTGCGCGGCTTCGTCCGGGCCGTGCCCGAGGCCCTGGAGGAACAGGCCCGCATCGACGGCGCGAGCCACGCCCGCTTCCTGTGGACGATCCTCTTCCCGCTGGTCCTCCCCGGCCTCGTCGCCACCAGCGTCTTCTCGTTCATCTCCACCTGGAACGACTTCCTCTTCGCCAAGTCGTTCCTCATCAGCGACACCTCGCAGTCCACCCTCCCGATGGCACTGCTCGTCTTCTTCAAGCCCGACGAGAACGACTGGGGGGGAATCATGGCCGGATCGACCGTGATGACGATCCCGGTGCTCGTCTTCTTCGTACTCGTACAGCGCCGCCTGGTCTCCGGACTCGGCGGAGCGGTGAAGGACTGACGTGATGGCAGATACGGACCTGATCCCCGCCCCCCTGACGGCCGAGCACCCCGGGGGCCTGCTCCCGCTCGACGCGAGCACCGCCCTCGACGCCGGACCCGGCACCGGGCCCACCGCCCGCTGGCTCCGCTCCGTCCTCGGTGCCGCCACCGGCCTGCCCCTCCCCGACGGCACCGGGCCCGGCGCCGTCCGGCTGCGGATCTCCCCGGAGACGGCCGAGGCGCACGGCCCCGAGGGCTACCGCCTCTCCGTCACCGGCGACGGCGTCCTCCTCGACGGCGGCGGTCCCGCCGGGCTCTTCTGGGGGGCCCAGACCCTCCGCCAGCTCCTCGGGCCCGACGCGTACCGGCGGGCGCCGCTGCCCGGCAGGACCTGGGCGCTCCCGCACACCGAGATCGCCGACCGCCCCCGCTTCGGCTGGCGCGGCCTCCTCCTCGACGTGTCCCGCCACTTCACCGCCAAGGAGGACGTCCTGCGGCTGCTCGACCTGATGGCCGCGCACAAGCTGAACGTCTTCCACTTCCACCTCACCGACGACCAGGGCTGGCGCATCGAGATCGAGCGGTACCCGCGCCTCACCGGGGCCGGCTCCTGGCGGGCCCGCTCCAAGCGCGGCCACCGCGCCTCCCCGCTGTGGGACGACACCCCGCACGGCGGCTTCTACACCCAGGACGACATCCGCGAGATCGTCGCCCACGCAGCCGAGCGGCACATCACCGTCGTCCCCGAGATCGACCTCCCCGGCCACTCGCAGGCCGCCATCGCCGCGTACCCCTGGCTCGGCAACACCGACGTCGTCGACACCGAGGCCCTCACCGTCTGGGACACCTGGGGCGTCAACCCGAACGTCCTCGCCCCCACCGAGGAGGTCCTCCGCTTCTACGAGGGCGTCTTCGAGGAGGTCCTGGCCCTCTTCCCGTCGACCTTCGTCCACGTCGGCGGCGACGAGTGCCCCAAGGACCAGTGGAAGGAGTCCCCGGCCGCCCAGGCCCGCATCGCCGAACTCGGCGTCGGCGACGAGGACGGCCTCCAGTCCTGGTTCATCCGCCACTTCGACCGCTGGCTCGCCGACCGGGGCCGCCGCCTCATCGGCTGGGACGAGATCCTGGAGGGCGGCCTCGCCGAGGGCGCGGCCGTCTCCTCCTGGCGCGGCTACGGCGGCGGGATCACCGCCGCCGAGGCCGGGCACGACGTCGTCATGTGCCCCGAGCAGCAGGTCTACCTCGACCACCGGCAGGACGCCGGCGAGGACGAGCCGGTGCCGATCGGCTTCGTGCGGACCCTGGCCGACGTGTACCGCTTCGAGCCCGTCCCGCCCGGCCTCTCCGAGGAGGCCGCCCGGCACGTCCTGGGCACCCAGGCCAACGTGTGGACCGAGGTCATGGAGAACCGCGACCGCGTCGACTACCAGGTCTTCCCCCGGCTCGCCGCCTTCGCCGAGGTCGCCTGGTCCGCACTGCCCGCCCCCGCCGACCGCGACACGGACGGCTTCCTGCGCCGCATGGAGACCCACTACCGCCGCCTCGACGCCCTCGGCGTCGCCTACCGCCCGCCCACCGGCCCCGCCCCCTGGCAGCGCCGCCCCGGCCTGCTCGGCCGCCCGATCGACGGGCCGCCCCCGATCGTGTGAGCCACCTCGCGTCCCGGGGTCACCCGGGAGCGGCGAAACGGGAGTTACCTTCTCTGTCAGGACGTCCCCGGGCGTCCCGGGCGGCCTCGGTACATCCCCGGGCATCCCGGGTCTCCCGGGCGAAGGACCCTTCGCGGCCCCTCGCTCCGGACGGCTCGGAAGATGTGCCAGAGTTGCCCCGTCCGGCCTGTGAGCACGTACGGTACGCCCACACACGGGCGCGCCGTGCGTCCGCTCGCGGGCGCACGGCGGCCGGGCACAGTCGGGGACGGACCGGGACAACCGGGAAGGGGCAGCGGGTTGACCACGCACGCACCACAGACGGCGCAGTCCGTGACGCTGCCCGCCTCGCTCGACGAGGCCGTGGCCGCGCTGACCGCCATGCCGGCGGCCGTCCCCGTCGCCGGCGGCACCGACCTGATGGCCGCCGTCAACCGGGGCCAGCTCCGCCCCGCCGGGCTCGTCGGCCTCGGCCGCATCAACGAGATCCGCGGCTGGCAGTACCAGGACGGCCACGCCCTCCTCGGCGCCGGCCTCACCCACGCCCGCATGGGCCGCCCCGACTTCGCGGCCCTCATCCCGGCCCTCGCCGCCGCCTCCCGCGCGGCCGGGCCGCCCCAGATCCGCAACGCCGGCACCCTCGGCGGCAACGTCGTCACCGCCGCCCCCACCGGCGACTCGCTGCCCGTGCTCGCCGCGCTGGAGGCCGACCTCGTCGTCGTCGGCCCGCTCGGCACCCGCGAGATCCCCGTCTCCCACCTCCTCGCGGGCCGCGACCTCCTCGCCGCGGGAGAGCTCGTCGCCTTCGTCCGCGTCCCGCTGCTGCACGCCCCGCAGGTCTTCCTCAAGGCCACCGGCCGCACCGGCCCGGCCCGCGCCACCGCCTCCGTCGCCGTCGTCCTCGACCCGGCCCGGCGCGGGGTCCGCTGCGCCGTCGGCGCGGTCGCCCCGATGCCGCTGCGGCCGCTGGAGGCCGAGCGCTGGATCGCCTCCCTGGTCGACTGGGACAACGACCGGGGGCTCGCGCCCGAGGCGCTGACGGCCTTCGGCGAGTACGTCGCCGCGGCCTGCGTCCCCGATCCGCCGGGCGACGAGCAGTTGCCCCCGGCCGTACTGCACCTGAGGCGCACCGTCGCCACTCTCGCCCGCCGGGCACTGGGGAGGGCCCTGTCGTGAGCACGAGCAACCACGAGCCGAACGAGACCGCGGCCCCCGCCGCGCCGGGCGGCTGGGAGCCGATCCCGCAGAGCGAGGGGTACGACGAGGGCGCGACGGCCTTCGTCCACCTGCCGCCGGAGTTCATGCTGGACGGGGTGCCGCTGGAGGCCCCCGGCCACGGCTACACGCCGCCGATGATCGTCCCGCTCCAGCCGCTGGCGCAGCCGCCGGCGGAGGGCGTCGAGCTCCTCCCGGAGCAGCCGTTCGAGCCGCTGCCGCACGGCTACGGCGAGGAGGCCGCGGGCGGCCCCGCCGCGCGCCCGTACGCGGAGCACGACCCGCACGCGACGGCGGAGTGGCACTTCGGCGCCACCGGGCAGTGGCCGGCCCCGGAGGCGCCCGCGGACGCCCCGGCCTTCGGCACGCAGTCCTTCGAGGTGCCCGACTTCGGGACGGAAGGCGTCGGGACGCCTGATTTCGAGGCGCCTGACTTCGGGGCGCCTGATTTCGGGACGCGGTCCTTCGAGGTGCCGGACTTCGGGGCGCGGGGCTTCGGGGAACAGGGGCCGGGGGACCGGGGTCCCGGGTCGCAGGATCCCGGGCCGCAGGGCTTCGAGGCGCCTGACTTCGGGGCGCCTGACTTCGGGGCGCCTGACTTCGGGGCGCCTGATTTCGGGACGCGGTCCTTCGAGGTGCCGGACTTCGGGGCGGAAGGCCCCGGGACGCCCGTGGGGGAGTCCGCCGGGGAGCCTGCCGAGGCCCCCGCCGCGCCCGCCGAAGCGCTTGGCGAGGTGCCCGCGGAGGTGCCCCTCGACGCGGCGCCCGACGCGGCGTCCGAGACGGTCCACGACGCGGCGCCCGACGTGCCGCTCGGCGCCCCTCCCGGCGCGGCCGGGCCCGTCTCGTACGAGCAGGCCCCGCCGACCCTGCCGGGCGGCGCCCCGGCGCCCTGGGCGGTGCCGGAGGCGGCCGAGGAGCCGGAGCCGGGTCCCGGGCCGGAGGCCGGGGCCGGACCCGCGGCGGAGGCCGAGCCGGAGCCGGACGCGGACGCCGCCGTCCCGGAGACCGCCGCCGTGGCCGCCGCCGAGGAGCCCGGGGACGTACCGGACGCCCCGGTGCCCTCGTACACCTCCGTCGACAGCGACGAGCACCCGCACACCTCGTACGTCCTGCGGGTCAACGGCGCCGACCGGCCCGTCACGGACTCCTGGATCGGCGAGTCGCTGCTGTACGTGCTCCGCGAGCGCCTCGGCCTCGCCGGGGCCAAGGACGGCTGCTCGCAGGGCGAGTGCGGGGCGTGCAACGTCCAGGTGGACGGGCGGCTCGTGGCCTCCTGCCTGGTGCCGGCCGCGACCGCCGCCGGGTCCGAGGTGCGGACCGTCGAGGGGCTCGCCACCGACGGCGAGCCGTCCGACGTGCAGAAGGCCCTCGCGCGCTGCGGCACCGTCCAGTGCGGCTTCTGCGTCCCGGGCATGTGCATGACCGTGCACGACCTCCTGGAGGGCAACCACGCCCCCACCCCGCTGGAGACCCGCCAGGCCCTCGCCGGGAACCTCTGCCGCTGCTCCGGCTACAAGGGCGTGCTCCAGGCCGTCGAGGAGGTCGTCGCCGAGCGCGCGGCCGGCCCCGCCGACCACGCCGCCGCGGGCGAGGAAGACGCCTCCGCCCCCATCCCGCACCAGCACCAGCACGACGGAGGCAGGGCGTGAGCAACGACGCGACGACCGCCATTCCCACGCTCCCCTTCGCGGAGGCGGCCGGCGCCGCGCCGGAACCCGAGACCCCCCTGAGGGGCCTCGGCGCCTCCCTCCCGCAGGCCGACGCGCGGGCCAAGGCCGAGGGCACCTTCCCGTACGCCTCCGACCTGTGGGCCGAGGGCCTGCTGTGGGCCGCGGTCCTCCGCTCCCCGCACGCCCACGCCCGGATCGTCTCCGTCGACACCTCGGCCGCCGAGGCGATGCCCGGCGTCCGCGCCGTGATCACCGCCGGCGACGTGCCCGGCACCGCCACCTACGGCCGGCAGGTCGCCGACCGGCCCGTCTTCGCCGACGGACTCGTCCGGCACCACGGCGAGGCCATCGCCGCCGTCGCCGCCGACCACCCCGACACCGCCCGGCTGGCCACCGCCGCCATCCTCGTCGAGTACGAGCTCCTGGAGCCCGTCACCGACCCCGAGAAGGCCTTCGCCGCCGAACCCCTCCATCCCGACGGCAACCTGATCCGGCACATCCCGCTCCGCTTCGGCGACCCCGACGCCACCGGCGAGGTCGTCGTCGAGGGCCTCTACCGGATCGGCCGCCAGGACCCGGCCCCCATCGGCGCCGAGGCCGGACTCGCCGTGCCCCGCCCGGACGGCGGCGTCGAGCTCTACACCGCCTCCACCGACCCGCACACCGACCGCGACCTCGCCGCCGCCTGCTTCGGGCTCGCCCCCGACCAGGTCAAGATCGTCGTCACCGGCGTGCCCGGCGCCACCGGCGACCGCGAGGACCCCGGCTTCCAGATCCCGCTCGGCCTGCTCGCCCTGCGCACCGGCTGCCCGGTGAAGCTCACCGCCACCCGCGAGGAGTCCTTCCTCGGCCACGCCCACCGCCACCCCACCCTGCTCCGCTACCGTCACCACGCCGACGCCGAGGGCCGGCTGGTGAAGGTCGAGGCGCAGATCCTCCTCGACGCCGGCGCCTACGCCGACTCCTCCTCGGAGTCCCTCGCCGCCGCCGTCGCCTTCGCCTGCGGCCCGTACGTCGTCCCGCACGCCTTCGTCGAGGGCTGGGCCGTCCGCACCAACAACCCGCCCTCCGGCCACGTCCGCGGAGAGGGCGCGATGCAGGTCTGCGCCGCCTACGAGGCGCAGATGGACAAGCTCGCCGGCCGGCTCGGCGTCGACCCCGCCGAACTGCGCATGCGGAACGTCCTGTCCACCGGCGACCTGCTGCCCACCGGACAGACCGTCACCTGCCCCGCCCCGGTGGCCGAACTCCTCGCCGCCGTACGTGACTTCCCGCTGCCCGCCCTCCCCAAGGACACCCCGGAGGAGGACTGGCTGCTGCCCGGCGGACCCGAGGGCGCGGGCGAACCCGGCGCCGTGCGAAGGGGCGTGGGCTACGCCCTCGGCATGGTCCACATGCTCGGCGCCGAGGGCACCGACGAGGTCTCCACCGCCACCGTCCGGGTCCTCGACGGCGTCGCCACCGTCATCTGCTCGGCCGTGGACACCGGTTCGGGCTTCTCCACCCTCGCCCGCCAGATCGTCCAGGAGACCCTCGGCGTCGAGGAGGTCCACGTGGCCCCCGTCGACACCGACCAGCCCCCGGCCGGCGCCGCCACCCACGGCCGGCACACCTGGGTCTCCGGCGGCGCCGTCGAACGCGCCGCCCGGATGGTCCGCACCCAGCTCCTCCAGCCGCTGGCCCACAAGTTCGGCATGTCCACCGAGCTGCTCCAGATCAGCGACGGCAAGATCACCTCGTACGACGGGGTCCTGTCGACCACCGTCGCCGAGGAGATGAACGGCAAGGAGCTGTGGGCCACCGCGCAGTGCCGCCCGCACCCCACCGAGCCGCTCGACGAATCCGGCCAGGGCGACGCCTTCGTCGGCCTCGCCTTCTGCGCCATCCGCGCGGTCGTCGACGTCGACATCGAACTCGGCTCGGTCCGGGTCGTGGAGATGGCCGTCGCCCAGGACGTCGGCCGGATCCTCAACCCCGCCCAGCTCGCCGTCCGCATCGAGGCCGGCGTCACCCAGGGCGTCGGCGCCGCCCTCACCGAGAACCTCCGCACCGCGCGCGGCCTGGTCCGCCACCCCGACCTCACCGGCTACGCCCTGCCGACCTCCCTGGACGCCCCCGACATCCGCATCGTCAAGCTGGTGGAGGAGCGCGACGTCGTCGCCCCCTTCGGCGCGAAGGCCGCGAGCGCCGTCCCCGTCGTCACCTCCCCGGCGGCGGTGGCCGCGGCCGTCCGCGCGGCGACCGGCCGCCCGGTCAACCGCCTCCCCATCCGGCCCCAGTCCGCGGTGGCGACGACGGCCTGAGGACGGCCTGAGGACGCGCTGACGCACGACGGGACCCGCTCGCCGCGGGTCCCGTCGCTCCTCCGCCCGGGTCTTGTCGCTCCTCCGCCCCGGCACCGGCCGACTCCCCCTCCCCCCGACGCGCGAATGCCTCCATGCCCGGGTGAAGGGCATGGAGGCATTCGTGTGAACCAAGCTGCGCTCCTCCCCACCGGACGCGCCGGCGGGGAGGAACCTCGGAGACCGTGGTCGGATTCGAACCGACGTCACTCGCTTTGCAGACGAGCCCCTGAACCACTCGGGCACACGGTCGGGTTGGTGTGGCGACAAGGAAGACACTAGGAGCCGCCGGAAAGGGACTCAAGGGGTTCCGGGGGCATGCCACGGGACCGCAATGCCGCTGCCACACGCCGTTCACAGTCGGGTGCGGAGACGGAGCGAAGGATGTGACGGACTCAGGGGTGGTGGGCGAAGATGGCCGATAGCGGAAGCGAACGTGCGATCGAAACGGGAAGGGTGCTGGTCGCCGAGGATCATGAAAATCCCATGGGTCAAGGGCTCATGGCCGGTAATGGACGCTCGCGCCGCACACGCCGCCGTCATGCGCCGTGTGCACGAGTAAAGTCTGTCGCCCTGGTCGCGATCGAAGCCGAGCGGCCGGAGGGACGATTCCTGGAGGCGGGGGGAAGCGTGGCGTTCGAGGATGAGTGGGCCGCGGCGCGGGATGCCGCGCGGAACGGCGGCACCGGCATGCGGCTGAACGGACTGCCGAACGACCAGGGGCGCTGGAGCCCCGGCGCGGACCTCTCCGTACGGCAGGACCACCTCGGCGCGATCGGCCACGCCGCGTACGGACTGCACGGTCGGCTGGCGAAGGACGGGAACCACGCCCGGGACGACAGTTCGCTGGCGGCGGGCCTGCTGACCGCCCACCACTTCCACACGGGAGCGGTCCTGGCGAACGTCGTGGAGACCTGGGACCTTCAGCTCCGCACCCTGCTGGACGCGGTCGGGCACATCTCCAACCACCTCGACCACAGCGTGGCCTCGCACGCGAAGGACGACGCGGAGGTCGGTACCTCGCTCGCCGTCTCCAAGATCAGTGAGTACTTCGAGTAGGCGAGGAGCGGACCGACCGTGCTGACCTTCGACGACGTGTATCAAGTGCCCCTCGGCCGGCTGGAGGACGCGGCCGACCGCTGGGCCGAGATGCGGCGCAAACTGGACGTCCTCGCCGAGGACGCCCACCGGAAGATGGTCCTGGAATCCCGCGCCGAGGACTGGCGCGGCCTGAACGCCGAGGTCACGAAACCCTTCATCGACAAGACCGCCAAGGAGTTCACGGACGCGGCGAAGGCGGCCGGCGGCATCCACGCGATCCTCCGGGACGGTCACCGAACCTTCAAGAAGGCCCAGGACGAACTGAAGCGGATCGTCGAGATCGACGCCCCTGCCCAAGGGTTCGTGGTGAAAGCGGACGGCAGCGTCGAGGCCCGCCACCCGGTGGCGGAGGACAAGGGGTCGCGCGACGACCCCGCCTTCGACGCGGCCCGCCGGAAGGAGGCGGCCGGCATCGCCGCCCTGCGCCGCCGCATCGACGCCGTCGTCGAGAACTGCATCGACGCCGACACCGCCTGCGTGCTCGCCCTGCGCGCCAATGTCACCGACGATCCGCACGATTTCAACGCCCCGAAGTACCTGAGCCTCGACGCCGAGGAGGCCCAGCGTGCCGTCGACCTGGCCCGCAAGGGCCGGAACCTTACGCACGCGGAGCTGGAACAGCTCAACGAACTCCTCGCCGACAACCGGAAGGCGGGCGAGTTCTCCCGGATCTTCTACGACCGTCTCGGCCCCGAGGGCGCACTGCGGTTCTTCGGTGAACTCGCGGCCGACACCCGCGACGAGGAACGCCTGACGGACGTCCGCGCCCTCCAGAAGAACCTGGGCCTCAACCTCGCGAACGCCACCCAGAGCAACGCCGAATGGGCCAGCGACTGGTCCGCCGAGATGCGCAGACTGGGCACCGAACGCGTTTCGCTCCCCTCCCGCCCCGACGGCACAGGCCCCTACGGCTACCAGCTCCTCGGCGGCCTCCTGCGCCACGGTGACTACGACCGGAAGTTCCTCGTCCCGATCGCCGAACACATCACCCAGCTCCACGCCAGGGAACCGGACCTCTTCAAACCCGATCGCATGCTGATGGGCCCCGGGAACCACGGCACGTACAACCCCTCCGGAACCAACGGCTACGGCTTCGACCCGGTGATCCCGATGCTGGAGGCACTCGGCCACAGCCCGGAGGCGGCGAAGGAGTTCTTCTCGGCCGGGCCGACGGCGTACGAGAGGGACGGGAGCGTCGGGGGGACGCTGGAGCTGGGAGCGAGCGACAACTACCTCGACTACTTCGCCGACAAGAAGTACGCGTCCTTCGCGGACCACGTCGGCAGCGACGCGAAGAACGCCAAGGATTACATGCCGGACGCCCTGGGGCACGCGCTGGAGGCGGCGACGCTGGGGCATGCCTGGGACGATCCGCGTCCCGTTCTCCACCGGGACGAGACCACGGCCGGGATCATGAAGAACGTGGTGGACACATACGGGGACGCCGAGTTCGTCAAGAAGCACCAGTCGGCTCTGGCGGACAGCCTGGGCGTCATGGGCGCCGGATATGTCGAAGACCTCAAATGGGCTCTGAGCGACAACGATCCGAACGCTGTCCACGCGCCGGACGTGGAGGGCGAATCCCTGAAGGAGGCCGCCGCCATCTCGGCACGCCATCCGGAGTTCGGCAGGGATGCAGCTGCCCATTTCCTGAGCGTCCTGGGCCAGCACCCGGACGCGTACGCGACGATGACGATGGCGGATCGCCTCCATACCGCAAGCATGCTGGAGGCCCAGGTCGGTCCTGACGGGCGGATCGACGAGCCGGCCGCCCGTGAGGCCGCCCGCACCGGGGCCCAGCTTCAGGGGCTGCTGGACGATTCACGCGCGGAGCAGATCAAGGCCGAGGGCGAGAAGGCCATCGAGGACTACGAGAAGGCCCAGGAGGAGAAGGCCGCGTGGGTGGAGCTCGGGGTGGGCACCGCCGTCGCGGCGGGCGTCGCCTTCGTGCCGCCCGTCGCCGCGACGGCGGGAGCCGCCGCGATCCTCGTGCCGCTCGCGGTCGACACGGTCTCCGGAACCATGGAGACCCTTGCGGGAGTGGTCGTCGGAGACTGGTCCGAGAAATCCGTCGAGGAGTACAAGGATGCCACGGAGGACAAGGCCGACGGGGACCGGGAGGCCGTCTACACGGCAGGCAGGCACAGCGCGGAATCGCCGATGCGGCACTTTCTCGACGTACGTGGAGAGCAAGTGGGCGGGGCGCTCAGGCAGGACCTCATCGAGGCCGTGGACATCGGCTACGCGACAGGCAACTCGTTCGCCGGGCAGATCGGCAACGGGCCGGAAACGGGGTGATGACGTGGGACCGTCGGGACCTTCCGTGGGGAGGGTGCTGCGAAGCGCTGCCTCTGGACTGGCCGTATGTTTTCTCGTCTCCGGCTGTGGCGGGGGTGACGAGGCGGAGCCGGAGCGGGTCACGGCCGCGCAGCAGTGTGACGGCACGCTTTCTCCCGATGCGGCCCGCGCCTTGGAGACGGTGCTGGACACCGAGAGGTTCGACCACGAGCCCGGCGGAGGGCTGGCGCGGAGCACCGCCGAACTGGCCGAGGACTACGGGAAGGTCCCGCGCAGGACACCGAGGCGGGCCCTGTGCCGGATCAGCCCTTCCGGAAACAGCGACGAGATCAACATCAGGTTCGGCCTCTACCGGGACGACGATCTCCTCGGTGACGTCCGTCCCCGGGGGATCCACCCTTACCGCATGGGAGTGGAAGCCCATTCCGGCCCGGAGAAGGCGTACCTCTTCGTCAGGTGCACCAGTCCCCGCCTCGAAGGCTCCGACAAGCGCCCCGTCCGGATCAGGGGCACGCTCACCTTCCTCAGGTCCAAGCTCCCCGACACCGTCCCCGTCCGCGAGGCCCACCTCACGATCCTCCACTCCGCCACCCTCGCCGTCGTCCGGAAGCTCGGGTGCGAGGGGGACGCGGGGCTGGACGCGGCGCCCGTGTTCCGGCCTCGGGGCGGGTAGGCGGCGTACGACCAAAGAGGGAAGGCGGGATACGACCCGCGACAGGGGTCATAGAAAGGTACGAACCTTACTCTGGGGGGATGAGTGCCCTCGAACCCCGTGATGCCGAGACAGCCGTCGGCCCGACGCCGCCCGACGCCCCCCGGGGCTCCGTCCTGGACGGGGCGCACCGGGCGCTCAGCATCGGGATCGTGTCGGTCGTGCTGCTGATCGCCTTCGAGGCGACCGCGGTGGGGACGGCGATGCCGGTCGCCGCGCGGGAGCTGGACGGGGTGTCGGTGTACGCGTTCGCGTTCTCGGCGTACTTCACGACCAGTCTCTTCGGGATGGTCGTGGCCGGGCAGTGGTCCGACCGGAACGGGCCGCTGGTGCCGCTGACGGCCGGGATCAGCGCCTTCGCGGCGGGGCTGCTGCTGTCGGGGACGGCGGCGGCGATGTGGGTGTTCATCCTCGGGCGGGCCGTGCAGGGGCTGGGCGGCGGGCTGGTGATCGTCGCGCTGTACGTGGTCGTGAGCCGGGCGTACGAGGAGCACCTGCGGCCCGCGATCATGGCGGCGTTCGCGGCGAGCTGGGTCGTGCCGTCCGTCGTCGGGCCGCTGGCCTCCGGGACGATCACCGAGCACCTGGGATGGCGGTGGGTCTTCGTCGGGATCCCCGTGCTCGTCGTGCTGCCGCTGGCCCTCGCGCTGCCGGCGATCCGGCGGACCGCCTCCGGGCCCGCCGACCCGTCGGCGCCCGTCGCGCCCTGGGACCGGCGCCGGGTCCTGCTGGCCCTCGCGATATCCGCGGGCGCCGGACTGCTCCAGTACGCGGGGCAGGAGCTGCGCTGGCCGTCGCTGCTGCCCGCCGCCGTGGGCGCGGCGCTGCTCGTGCCGGCGGTGCGGGGGCTGCTGCCGCGCGGCACGGTGCGGGCGGCCCGCGGACTGCCGGCCGTCGTCCTGCTGCGGGGCGTGGCCGCGGGGTCGTTCATCGCGGCGGAGTCCTTCGTGCCGCTGATGCTCGTCACCCAGCGGGGGCTGAGTCCCACGCTCGCCGGTCTCTCGCTGGCCCTCGGCGGCCTGACCTGGGCGCTCGGCTCCTGGATCCAGTCGCGGCCGTGGACGGAGCCGTACCGCGAGCGGCTGGTGGTCCTCGGGATGCTGCTGGTCGCGGCCGCGATCGCCGCCGCGCCGAGCGTGCTGCTGCCGGGCGTCCCGGTGTGGGTGGTGGCCGTGGCCTGGGCCTTCGGCTGTCTCGGCATGGGCGTGGTGATCGCCTCGACGAGCGTGCTCCTGATGAAGCTGTCCCCGCCGGAGGAGGCGGGCGCGAACTCGGCGGCGCTCCAGATCTCCGACGGCCTGTCGAACGTGCTGCTGCTCTCCGCGGGCGGGGCGGCCTTCGCCGCGCTCGGCGGCGGGGCGGTCGGCCACGCGGTGACCTCGGCCGCGTCCGAGGCGTCCCACCCGGGCGCCTTCGCGGCGGTCTTCCTGCCGATGGCGGGGGTCGCGGCGGCGGGGGCGTGGGTGGCGACGCGGCTGGGGGCACGGGCGCCCCGTTGAGCGGTACCACTCCGGCCCCGAGCGGCCCGAGGGCACCTCTCCGCGGAAGACGGTCTGGTCGTCGCCGGAGACGCGGTCGACGACCAGACCGTCCTCGTGCGGGACGCGGGGCGGCTCGACGCGGCGGAACGCCTGGTCATCGACGTCGCCACCGGCTCGACCGACGAGGTCGGGGCGATCGCGCGGGGGCTGCGCGGGCTGCTGGTCCCGGCGTGAGCTGAGTCGCAACCTGCCCCGCTCGGGGCCGTTCGCACGAGGTTCCCCCCGCCCCGCCGGTAAGGTGGCCCGGTTGTCATATCTGGACGAACATCGAACCGGAGATCGTGACTACCACCGCCACCTCCTCTCATCACCTCTCTCCCGCCTTCCCCGGCCGTGCTCCCTGGGGCACCGCCAACAAGCTGCGAGCCTGGCAGCAGGGCGCGATGGAGAAGTACATCCAGGAGCAGCCCCGTGACTTCCTCGCGGTCGCCACGCCCGGCGCCGGCAAGACCACCTTCGCCCTGACCCTCGCGTCCTGGCTGCTGCACCACCACGTGGTGCAGCAGGTCACGGTCGTCGCCCCCACCGAGCACCTGAAGAAGCAGTGGGCGGCCGCCGCGGCACGCATAGGGATCAAGCTGGACCCGGAGTACAGCGCCGGGCCGCTCAGCAAGGAGTACGACGGCGTCGCCATCACGTACGCCGGCGTCGGCGTGCGGCCCATGCTCCACCGCAACCGCTGCGAGCAGCGCAAGACGCTCGTGATCCTCGACGAGATCCACCACGCCGGCGACTCGAAGTCGTGGGGCGAGGCGTGCCTGGAAGCGTTCGAGCCGGCCACCCGCCGGCTCGCGCTCACCGGCACGCCGTTCCGCTCCGACACCAACCCCATCCCCTTCGTGACGTACGAGGAGGGCAACGACGGCATCCGCCGGTCCTCCGCCGACTACACCTACGGGTACGGGAACGCGCTCGGCGACGGCGTCGTCCGGCCGGTCATCTTCCTCTCCTACAGCGGCAACATGCGCTGGCGCACCAAGGCCGGCGACGAGATCGCCGCCCGGCTCGGGGAGCCGATGACCAAGGACGCCGTCTCGCAGGCCTGGCGCACCGCGCTCGACCCGCGCGGCGAGTGGATGCCGAACGTGCTGCGCGCCGCCGACCAGCGCCTCACCGAGGTCCGCAAGTCCATCCCGGACGCCGGCGGTCTCGTCATCGCCTCCGACCAGGACTCGGCCCGCGCCTACGCCAAGCTGATCCGCGAGATCACCGGCACCAGGGCCACCGTCGTGCTGTCCGACGAGGCCGCGGCCTCGGACCGCATCGACGAGTTCAGCGACAACACCGACCGCTGGATGGTCGCGGTCCGGATGGTGTCCGAGGGCGTCGACGTGCCGCGGCTCGCCGTCGGCGTGTACGCGACGACGATCTCGACGCCGCTGTTCTTCGCGCAGGCCGTCGGCCGCTTCGTGCGATCGCGCAGGCGCGGCGAGACCGCGTCCGTGTTCCTTCCCACGATCCCCAGCCTCCTCGGCTTCGCCACCGAGATGGAGGTCGAGCGCGACCACGTCCTCGACAAGCCGAAGAAGGCGGGCGAGGACGAGGACCCGTACGCCGAGTCCGAGAAGGAGCTGGCGGAGGCCGAGCGGCAGCAGGACGAGGACACCGGCGAGCAGGACATGCTGCCCTTCGAGGCGCTGGAGTCCGACGCCGTCTTCGACCGCGTCCTCTACAACGCCGCCGAGTTCGGCATGCAGGCCCACCCCGGCAGCGAGGAGGAGCAGGACTACCTGGGCATCCCCGGCCTCCTCGAACCCGACCAGGTGCAGCTGCTCCTCCAGAAGCGGCAGGCCCGGCAGATCGCGCACAGCCGCAAGCGGCCGGACAGCGAGGCCGACCTCCTGGAACTGCCCGCCGAGCGGCGCCCCGTCGTTTCCCACAAGGAACTGCTCGAACTGCGCAAGCAGCTCAACACCATGGTCGGCGCCTACGTCCACCAGAGCGGCAAGCCGCACGGCGTGATCCACACCGAGCTGCGGCGGGTCTGCGGCGGCCCGCCCAGCGCGGAGGCCACCGCGGGACAGATCCGCGAGCGGATCAAGAAGGTGCAGGAGTGGGCCACCCGCATGCGGTGAGCCCCGACCCCTCCGGCGGCATGGGAGAGGCCCGTACGACGGCGGTCGTACGGGCCTCTCCGCCGTTCCACGCGAAGCGGTACGGCGCTGGGGCCGGCCCCCACGGACGGCCGCCGGCACCCTCCACGCTACGTGCACGACATAGCCGTCCTTGTCAGCCAAAGTCCCGAGGAGGGCCGACGAAGGTCCTGAACCGGCCGCATCCGGTCGCCCGCGCCCGGATTCTGGACGAGGTCTTCCGCTGAGCGGAGCGGGTCGCTACTGTCCCCGCACAAAGCAACCGCCCCGTGGCAGCGCCGCCGCGGAGCGCAGCCGGTGTACCCCTTCCTGCCGGCGGCCTCTGACGTGCGTCGCCGACGGGACCGGCGCCGCGAACCCCCGTGGGAGCCCGCCGCCACTTTCACTTCGAAGGAGAGGGCGTCGTGACCGCGGAGACCTCCCAGACGCTCGACAGAGGACTCAGAGTCCTCAAGCTGCTCGCCGACACCGACCACGGCCTGACCGTCACCGAGTTGTCCAACAAACTCGGTGTCAACCGGACCGTGGTCTACCGTCTGCTCGCCACGCTGGAACAGCACGCCCTCGTCCGCCGCGACCTGGGCGGCCGGGCCCGCGTCGGCCTCGGCGTGCTGCGCCTCGGCCGCCAGGTCCATCCGCTGGTGCGCGAGGCGGCCCTGCCCGCCCTGCGCTCCCTCGCGGAGGACATCGGCGCGACCGCCCACCTGACGCTCGTCGACGGGGCGGAGGCGCTCGCCGTCGCCGTCGTCGAGCCCACCTGGACCGACTACCACGTCGCCTACCGGGCCGGCTTCCGCCACCCGCTGGACCGGGGCGCGGCCGGACGCGCGATCCTCGCCGCCCGCCAGGGCACCCTCATCGAACCGGGCTTCACCCTCACCCACGGCGAGCTGGAGGCCGGGGCGAGCGGGGCGGCGGCGCCGCTCGTGGGGGTGACCGGGGTCGAGGGCAGCGTCGGCGTGGTCATGCTGGCCGACGCCGTGCCGGAGCGGGTCGGCCCCCGCGTGGTGGACGCGGCCCGGGAGGTCGCCGACGCCCTGCGCTGACGACCGTGAGACCGGCGGCGGAGGGGCACCCGTGGCGTACGGGTGCCCCTCCGCCGCGTCGTCAGCGCAGCAGCAGCTCCGCCACCGGCGTCCGGGTGTGGTGCACCGCCCGGCCCGCGCGGACCGTCGCCAGCAGGCCCGCCGCGCGCAGGGCCGCCGTGTGGGCCGAGACCGTGGCCGCCGACACCCCCAGCGCACCGGCCAGTTCGGACGTGGTGGACGGCCCGGCGAGCGCGCGCAGCAGTGCCGCCCGGGTGCCGCCCAGGACCCCCGCCAGGGCCTCCTCGGGCCCTCCGGGGCCCTCCGGGGCGGGCGGAAGCCCGGGGCCCGCCGGATAGGCCAGGACCACGGGCCGCCCCGGCACGTCCTGCACCAGCGGCGCGCCCCGCCAGTGGAAGGTCGGCAGCAGCACCAGGCCCCGCCCCCCGAGGCGTACGTCCCCGGTCCCGCCCGGCCACTCCCACACCCCGTCCCGCAGCCGCGAGCCCGGCCCGAGGGCCGTCAGGGCCGCCTCCGGGCCCCCCTCGGCCAGCACCACCGCGTGCCGGGCGAACTCCGCCCGGTGCAGGTCCTGCACCCGCCCCCACACGGGCGCGAGGACCGCCCCGTACGCCGCCCGCTGCGCCCCCGCGAGCGTCCGCCACCCGTCCGCCCCGCCCGCGTGCAGGTCCCTGATCCAGGCCGGTGCCGGGCCCCGCCCCGCGTACACCCGCTCCAGCTCGGACCGCACGAGCTCCGGGGCCGCCGCCCGGATCGCCGCGAAGCCCTCCTCCCGGGTCTCGCCCAGCACGTCCAGGAACGAGGGCGGCGCCCCGCCCGGCACCAGGTCGGCCAGCGCCTCCGCCGCCGCCGGCAGGGCCCGCGCGGTCCGCGCCCGCCACCGGCCGAAGAGCAGCCCCTCGTGCGGCGCCCCCAGCATCAGCAGGGCCGCGTGCAGCTCGGGCAGGGGCGAGGGCCGCGGCGCGCACCGCAGCCGCGACCAGTCCTCCGCCGTGAAGTGGATCCGCAGCACGCCCCCGACCCCCACCGTTCCCCGTCCCTCCGTCGCACGGCGCCCGCGCCCGGTCCAGCTTTAAGGGCCCTGCCTGAAGGTTCGTCCGGGAGGGCCGTCCGGAGCCAGCATGCCGGGCATGGAACCTCTTTCCCTCCGCACCCCTTCCCGCCGCACGCTCCTCGGGGCCGCGCTGGCCGGCGCCGCCTCCCTGGTCCCGCTCGCCTCGCCCGGGGCGCCGGCACGGGCGGCGGACGGGCTGGTGCCCGTGCTGCCCGCGCCCACCGGGCCGCACCCCGTGGGGCACGCCCGGCACTTCCTCACCGACCCGGCCCGCACCGACCCCTGGGACCCGGCCCTCGGGGCCCGGCAGGTCGTCGTGAGCGTCGTGTACCCGGCCCGGACGGCCGCGGGCCTGCCGCGCGTCCCGCAGCTCACCGCGGGGGAGGCGAAGGCATTCGGGGCGATCGCGCCGCTGTCCCGGGGGCTGCCCGCCGCCGGGGTCGACTGGGCGGGGACGCTCACCCACGCGCACGCGGGGGCGCCGCCGCTGCCGGGCCGCCGGCCGGTCGTCCTGTACACCCCCGGCGGCGGCGACGCCCGCACCCTCGGCACCGGCCTCGCCGAGGACCTGGCGAGCCACGGCGCGGTCGTCGTCCTCGTCGACCACCCGGGCGAGGCGAGCCAGGTGGAGCTGGCGGACGGCACGGTCCGGGAGACGGTGCTGTACGGGCCGCCGGACCCGGCGACCTTCCGCACCATGGCCGACACCCGCGTCGCCGACCTCCGCCTCGTCCTCGACCGGCTCGGCGAGCTCCCGGCCGCCGGGATCACGGATCCGCGCAGGACGGCGGTCTGCGGCCACTCGGCGGGCGGCACCGCCGCCGCCCTGCTCGCCGCCCGCGACCCCCGCGTCCGGGCGGTGGCGAACCTGGAGGGCTACCTCGACCTGGAGCCCTGGCCGGGCCACCGGCCGCTGCTCCTGCTGCGCACGGACGGCTTCGAGGGCGCCGCGCGGATCGAGAGCTCCTGGGCGGGGCTGCGGGCCCGCCGCCGCACCCTGCGCGGCGCGAACCACTGGGCCTTCACGGACCTCGCGGCCGTCGTGCCCCGGCTGCACGCCGCCGGGCTCGTGCCGCGGGCCGTACGGGACGGGCTCGTCGGCCCCGGCGACGCGGCGGCGGCCACCGCGGCCGTCCGCCACGAGCTGAGGGGGTTCCTCGGCCGGGAGCTCGGGGGGTTCCGCGCCGGCGCTCCGGGCCGCGTACGCCGGTGAGACCGGTGTCCCCGGCGGCCCAGTAGATTGGGGACGTGCTCTCGCGTCTCTCCCGTATGCCCCGGTCCCGCGCGCTCGCGGCGTGCGCCGTGCCCGTCGTCGCGCTGGTCGCCGTCGCCGGGTTCGCGCCGCTGCCCTTCGCCATCGCCCAGCCCGGCACCACCACCGACGTCCTGGGCGAGGACAAGGGGCGGGAGGTCATCACGGTCACCGGCGCCCCGGTCCGGGACACCAGCGGCCAGCTGCGGATGACGACCATCCTCGCCACGGGCCCCGGCACGGACGTCGGCCTCGGGGACGTGGCCGACGCCTGGTTCCGCACGGACCGGGCGGTGCTGCCGCACGACTCCGTCTACCCGCCGGGCAAGTCCGACGCCGAGATCGAGAAGCGGAACCTGGGGCAGATGAAGGAGTCCCAGGACGCCGCCGCCCTCGCCGCCCTGAACCTCCTGGAGCTGGACCCGGCGAAGGTGAAGGTGGAGCTGCACCTCGCCGACGTCGGAGGCCCCAGCGCCGGCCTGCTCTTCGCCCTCGGCGTCGTCGACAAGCTCGACGGCGACGGCGACGGCGGCGACCTCACCGGCGGCAAGGTCGTCGCCGGTACGGGCACGATCGCCCCGGACGGCAAGGTCGGCGCGGTCGGCGGCGTCTCCCTCAAAACGCAGGCCGCCGCCCGCGACGGCGCCACCGTCTTCCTCGTGCCGAAGGACGAGTGCTCCGACGCGCAGGCCGAACTCCCCGACGGGATGCGGCTCGTCCCCGTCTCCGCGCTCAGCGACGCGGTGGACTCGCTGCGGGACCTGGGGCAGGGGCGGGAGTCGAAGGTTCCGTCCTGCTGACGGGGTCCGCCTCCAGGCCGCGCCAGGCGGGGAAGACCGCCGGGGCGAGCGTCACCAGGAAGTAGACCGCGCCGATCCCGAGCAGCGTCGCCGTCAGCCCCGCCCGCTCGACGAGCAGCCCCGTCAGCAGACCGCCCAGCGGCGTCGCCATCAGGACCCCGGCGGTGCTGGCGCCCGCCACCCGGCTGCGCAGCTCCTCCGGCACCCGCTCGTACATCACCGTCGCCAGGATCGGGTTGAGCACCCCGGCGCCGAGCCCGCCCGCCACCGCCGTCACGAGCAGCGGCGCCACCGTGTCCGTCGCCGCCGCGACCACGAACACCGGGGCCCCGGCCAGCAGGAAGCCCGCCGTGAAGACCCCCCGGCGCGGGAAGCGGTGCCCCACCGCGCCGTAGAGCAGCGCCCCGGCGAGCGCGCAGCCCGCGAAGACCGCGACCAGCAGGCCCTGCATCGCCGGACCGCCGAGGTGCTCCCGGGCGTGCAGCGGCAGCAGGACCGAACTCCAGCTCAGCGACAGGCCGTTGGTGACCATGACCATCAGCATGATGCCGAACATCAGCCGGTCGCCGAAGAGGTACGCGTACCCCTCCCGCAGGTCCGCGCGGTACCGCTCCGCCGACAGCGGCGGCCCCTCCCGGCGCGGCGCCGCCGCGGCGAGCCCGCGCAGCCCGACGGCCGTGAGCACCGCGGAGACCCCGAACGTCGCCGCGTCGAAGAGGAGCACGGTGTCGGCGCCGACGACCGCCACCAGCACGCCGCCGAACGCCGCGCCGCCCATCCTGGCCCCCCGCGACACCGCGTCGTACAGGCTCGCGGCCCGCGTCAGCGGCGTGCCCGCCCGGGCGGCCAGGTCCGGCACGAGGACGTAGCGGGCCGTCTCGCCCGGCGCGTGGAAGAGCCCGCTGACGGCCATCAGCGCGCAGAGCATCCAGTAGGCCAGGTGTCCCGTGTGGTGCAGCAGCGGGATCGCCGCGAGCGCCAGCCCGCACACCACGTCGGAGACGATCCCGACCCGCCGCCGCCCGATCCGGTCCACGACCGGCCCTCCGGCGATCGCCGAGAGGACGACGGGCAGCGCCGCGCAGAAGGCCACGAAGCCGGCCTTGCCCGGACTGCCGGTGGTCTCCAGGGCGAACCACGGCACGCCGATGAGGGTGAGCGAATTGCCCGCTATGGAGACCGCGTTGGCGGTCAGGACCGTGAACAGGGGCCGCTTGTCGGCCCCTTCCTTCCCCCGTTCTCCCCCCGCGGCGCTCATGCGGCGAGGGTGACCGTGAGGTCGGTGGGTCCGGACAGGCGGATCCCCCAGGCGACGAGCCGCCGCCCGACCAGTTCCCGCAGCGAGGCGGTCCGCGCGGCGGCGGCGGCCTTCCGGTGGGTCTCGGTGGCGGTCGTCCGGTGGAGGAGGAGGTGGATGTCGGAGTGCATGACGAAGTGGTCCCTTCCGTGGGCGGGAGTGACGAGGGGCGGGGTGTGGGGTGTGGGGCGTGGGGCGGAGGAGGGCATGGCGGAGCCCCGCGGGGGCGGACGGGCCGGGTGTTCCGGCCCGCCGGCGTTCGAGGTGCGGGGCCCGGGCGCGGAGCCCCCGGTCGCGGGGAGGGGCGGGGCGGGGGAGGGGCCCCGCGTCGCCGGCTCAGTCCTCGCGCTGCGGGAACGCGTGCAGGTGGAACCGCACGCGCGCGGCGTCCGGCGCCTGCGCCTCCGGCACGTCCCGGTACTCGTTGAGCAGCGCGTGCATGCGCTCGCCGAGCTCGCGCACGGCGGACGGCGGCAGCCGCAGGGTGTAGTCGCTCATGTCGGTCGCGCCGGTCCAGGCGGGCCATTCGTGCCGGGTGGCGAGCCAGGTGGACAGTTCCCGGGTGTGGTTGTCGGCGAGTTCGTGGAGGAAGAGGTCGGCGGCGCCCCGGACGTCGGGGTCGGAGCTCTGGTCGAGGGACTCGTCCCAGACGATGCCCTGCGCGACCGCCTTCCACCACCGCTCCCGGCCCTTGCCGAGGCTGGGGTCGTCCTCGACGAAGCCGTGGGCGGCGAGCTGGCGCAGGTGGTAGCTGGTGGCGCCGCTGGACTCGCCGAGGCGTTCGGCGAGCTGGGAGGCGGTGGCCGGCCCGTGGTGGCGCAGGGAGCGGAGGAGCTGCATGCGGAGGGGGTGGGCGAGGCCGCGCAGGGAGCGCGGGTCGAGCACCCGGGTCTGGGGGGCGTCGGGAGTCTCGGGGGCCTTCGCGGCCTTGTCGGGCTCGGGCATGCTCTGAGAGTAGACATGCAAAGAAGGTGTTGCAAGCCTTTCTTTGCAACACCTTCTTTGGAATCTTCGCGAGGCTCGGAGGGGGCCCGGAGAGGCCCCGGAAAGGCCCGGAGAAGCCATCAGGTCCAAGGGGGCGGAGGCCCCGGAAGGCCCCGCACGGCTTCTACCCCGGCTCCCCGCCCGCCGCCTGCTCCACCAGCGGGATGATCCGCAGCGGCACCGCGTTCTCCATCACGATCGCCGTCGACGCCCGCACGATCCCCTCGAAGGCCACCACCTTGTCGATCACCCGCTGGAGGTCCGCGTTCGACCGGGCCACCAGCCGGCACAGCATGTCCCCGTGGCCGGTCGTCGTGTGCAGCTCCAGCACCTCCGGCACCGTCGCCAGGTGCTCCCGCACGTCCGCGCCCTGCCCCTGCTTGATCTCCAGCGTCGCGAAGGCCGTCACGGGATAGCCCAGGGCCGCCGGGTCCACCTGCGGGCCGAAGCCCCGGATCACCCCGCTCGCCTGGAGCCGGTCGAGCCGCGCCTGGACGGTGCCGCGGGCCACCCCCAGGCGCCGGGACGCCTCCAGGACGCCGATGCGCGGCTCGCGCGCGAGGAGCACGATCAGCCGCCCGTCCAGATGATCGATCGCCACGGCACCCTCCGAATGGTCACGATGTACAAGTCGCCCGCACATACTGCCGGGTCGCTGTGCAGATTGCCCACTCCTGAAGCAAACTATTGCGCACCTTGCGGGGCGGCGGGACGCTGCTCCCATGACTGAGACCCTTGACCACACCCCTTCCACCGAGCGCGAGGCCGACCCCTTCCCGGTGAAGGGCATGGACGCGGTCGTCTTCGCCGTCGGCAACGCCAAGCAGGCCGCGCACTACTACTCCACGGCCTTCGGCATGAAGCTGGTCGCCTACTCCGGACCGGAGAACGGCAGCCGCGAGACCGCCAGTTACGTCCTCACCAACGGCTCCGCCCGTTTCGTGTTCACCTCCGTCATCAAGGCGAGCAGCGACTGGGGCCGCTTCCTCGACGCGCACGTCGCCGAGCACGGCGACGGCGTGATCGACCTCGCGATCGAGGTCCCGGACGCCCGCGCCGCCTACGCCCACGCCGTCGCGCAGGGCGCCACCGGCCTGGTGGAGCCGTACGAGCTGAAGGACGAGCACGGCACCGTCGTCCTCGCCGCCATCGCCACCTACGGCGAGACCCGCCACACCCTCGTCGAGCGCTCCGGCTACACCGGCCCGTACCTCCCCGGCTACGCCGCCGCCGAGCCGATGGTCGAGCCGCCGGCCAAGCGCACCTTCCAGGCCATCGACCACTGCGTCGGCAACGTCGAGCTCGGCCGCATGAACGAGTGGGTCGGCTTCTACAACAAGGTCATGGGCTTCACGAACATGAAGGAGTTCGTGGGCGACGACATCGCGACCGAGTACTCGGCGCTGATGTCGAAGGTCGTCGCGGACGGCACCCTCAAGGTGAAGTTCCCGATCAACGAGCCCGCGATCGCGAAGAAGAAGTCGCAGATCGACGAGTACCTGGAGTTCTACAACGGCGCCGGCGTCCAGCACATCGCGCTGGCCACCAACGACATCGTCGCCACCGTCCGCGCGATGCGCGCCGCCGGCGTGCAGTTCCTCGACACCCCCGACTCGTACTACGACACCCTCGGCGAGTGGGTCGGCGACACCCGGGTCCCGATCGAGACCCTGCGCGAGCTGAAGATCCTCGCCGACCGCGACGAGGACGGCTACCTGCTCCAGATCTTCACCAAGCCGGTCCAGGACCGCCCGACCGTCTTCTTCGAGATGATCGAGCGCCACGGCTCCATGGGCTTCGGCAAGGGCAACTTCAAGGCCCTCTTCGAGGCCATCGAGCGCGAGCAGGAGAAGCGCGGCAACCTGTAGGACCGGTCGGCGCGTCCGGGCGGGGCACGGGGCCCGCCCGGACGCGCCTTCTCAGTTCCCCGCCCCCGTGCGGGACTTCACTCCGCCCCCGTGCGGGACTTCACCCCGGCCCCCCGCCCCCCTGCGGACCTCGCCTCCAGCGCGTCCTTCGGGACCGCGTCCGGGTCCGGCTCGCCCAGCTCCGCCAGCGCCGCCCGCGCGCGCGGCGCGTGCAGCGGGGAGAACGACGGGTGGATCCGCAGCGCCTCCGCCAGGTGGCGGCGCGCGGGACCCGTCCGCCCGAGCACCCGCTCGATCTCGCCCAGGTGGTAGGTGTACGAGGCGCTGCGCGGGCCCTCGTCGACGGCCCGGCGGGCGTACCGCAGCCCCTCCTCCGAGCCGCCCGGCCCGGCCGCCCGGTGCAGCGCCCAGCCCAGCGCGTCCGCGACCGCCGCCGAGCGGTGGCCCCCGGTCCACGCCGCCCGCAGCCGGGCCGCCGCGCCCGCCGGATCGCCGTGGTCGGCGTCGAGCAGCCCCCGCACCACCTCCGTGGAGCCCGAGGCCCACCTCCCGCCCCGCAGCCGCTCGTACGCCGCCCGAGCCTCGCCGTCCGCGCCCAGCGCCTCGGCCAGCTCCCCGGACTCCAGGACGTACTCCGGCAGCGGCTGCCGGGCCACCGCCGCCCGCCACTCCCGCCGGGCCTCCGCGGTCCGCCCCAGCGCCGCGAGCGCCCGCGCCCGGCCCGCCAGGGAGGGACCGTGGTCCGGCACGGACCGCAGCGCCGCCCCGTACCGCTCCAGCGCCTCGGCCGGCTCGCCCCGCTCCCACGCGAACCGCCCCAGCCGGGCGTACGCCTCCGCCCGCTCCGCGTCCGTGCCCGCCAGCGCCGCCGCGTCCAGGGCCGTGGCGTCGGCGTCCTCCCGCCACCCCCGGTCCCGGTACGTCTGCGCGGCCAGGCCCCGCACCACCGACCCGCCGTGCAGCTCCTCCAGGCGCTCCATCGCCTTCCACGCCGCCGGCCGGTCCCCGAGGCCGCCGTACGCCTCGACGAGCGGCGGATAGACCGTCCAGCGCCGGGGCGCGGCCTTCCTCGCCCGCTCGCCCCACTCCTTCGCGGCCTTCCAGTCGCCCCGCGCCGCCGCCAGCGCCCCGAGGCCCAGCTGCGCGTCCACGTTGCCCCGGGCCGCCGGCAGCTCCGCCAGCGACCGGTTCAGCGCCCGCTCGGCCCGCGGCAGGTCCCGCGCGTCCCCGAGCCGGACACCCCGCTCCGCGTAGGCCGCGCCCAGCACCGCCCACGACGCCCCGTCGTCCGGATGCTCCCGCAGCCACCCCTCCCGGTCCCGGACGAGCGCCGTCAGGTCCGGCAGCGCCGCCGGGGCCCCCGCCCGCGCCGCGTCCACCGCCCGCTCCACCGGCCCCGGCCGCCGCGGCGGCCCGTCGCCGCCGCGCAGTTCCGGCAGGTACAGCAGCGCCGTCGCCGCGAGCACCGCCCCCACCCCGGAGGCGAGCACCAGCCGCGACACGTTCTGGCTCTTCATGGGGCTCATGCGCCTCACTGTGCGCCCGGGCCCGTCCGCGCGAGGAGCGCACGAGCCGCCCGCTCCGGCGGGTTCACACCGATGGCCCCCGGTGCCACGCTGGGACCATGGACGATCTCCAGACGCCCCGCCGGGGCTCCCACGACGGCCCCCGCGCCGGCCTCCTCGCGGACCTGCGGGCCGGGCTGCCCGCCGACGCCGTCCTCACCGATCCGGACGTGACGGCCTCCTACTCCCGCGACATGGCGAGCTTCTGCGCGGCCGGCATCCCCGCGGCCGTCGTGCTCCCGCGCACCGTCGAACAGGTGCGGCACGTCATGCGGACCGCGACCGCGCACCGCGTCCCGGTCGTGCCGCAGGGCGCCCGCACCGGACTGTCCGGGGGCGCCAACGCCTCCGAGGGGTGCGTCGTGCTCTCCCTCGTCAAGATGGACCGGATCCTGGAGATCGACCCGGTCGACCGGGTCGCCGTCGTCGAACCCGGCGTGATCAACGCCGTGCTGTCCCGCGCGGTCGCCGAAAAAGGTCTGTACTACCCGCCGGACCCCTCCAGTTGGGAGTCCTGCACCATCGGCGGGAACATCGGCACCGCCTCCGGGGGACTGTGCTGCGTCAAGTACGGCGTCACCGCCGAGTACGTCCTCGGCCTGGAGGTCGTGCTCGCCGACGGACGGCTCCTGAACACCGGCCGCCGCACCGCCAAGGGCGTCGCCGGATACGACCTCACCCGGCTCTTCGTCGGCTCCGAGGGCAGCCTCGGCGTCGTCGTGAAGGCCGTCCTCGCGCTCCGGCCGCAGCCGCCCGGGCAGCTCGTGCTGGCCGCCGAGTTCCCCTCCGCGGACGCCGCCTGCGCCGCCGTCTGCGCGATCATGGAGCGCGGCCACACGCCCTCGCTCCTCGAACTCATGGACCGCACCACCGTCCGGGCCGTCAACCGGATGGCGCGGATGGGCCTCCCGGAGACCACCGAGGCGCTGCTCCTGTGCGCCTTCGACACCCCCGACCCGGCCGCCGACCTCGCCGCCGTGGGCGCGCTGTGCACCGCCGCCGGGGCCACCGAGGTCGTGCCCGCCGCCGACGCCGCCGAGTCCGAACTCCTCCTCCAGGCCCGCCGGCTCTCCCTCACCGCCCTGGAGACCCTGAAGCCCGCCACGATGATCGACGACGTCTGCGTGCCCCGCACCCGGCTCGCCGAGATGCTCTCCGGCACCACCGCCATCGCCGGGAAGCACGGGCTCACCGTGGGCGTCTGCGCGCACGCAGGGGACGGCAACACCCACCCGGTCGTCTGCTTCGACCCCGCCGACGAGGACGAGTCCCGGCGCGCCCGCGAGTCCTTCGACGAGATCATGGCGCTCGGCCTCTCCCTCGGCGGCACCATCACCGGCGAACACGGCGTCGGCGTCCTCAAGAAGGAGTGGCTGGCCCGCGAACTCGGCCCGGTCGGCCTGGAGCTCCAGCGCGAGATCAAGCGCGTCTTCGACCCGCTGGGCCTGCTCAACCCCGGAAAGCTCTTCTGAACCCGCCCGTACGGGCTCACAGCTCGCCGTCCTGCGACTCGTCCGACGGCCACGGGTCGCGCAGCCACAGGTCGTCGCCGACCACCGTGGTCGCCAGCAGTTCGGCGAGGCCGTCGTCGATGCCGAGGCGCTCCGACTCGGTGCCCGGCGGGACCGTCCGCAGGGTCCGCTCCAGCCAGGCGGACACCTGCGGGGACGGGGCCTCCAGGAGCGCGTCGCCGTCGGGGGAGGAGAGGGCCATCAGGACGACGCTGCGGCCGTCGACCTTCGTCGGCCAGATCCGCACGTCCCCGTGGCCGCACGCCCGGAAGACGCCCTCGACGAGGAGTTCGCGGGCGAAGGTCCAGTTCACCGGGTGCTCGGAACCGATGTGGAAGGTGATGTGCACGGCGTACGGATCGTCCGTGCGGTAGGCCAGCCTGGCCGGGACCGGGACGGACCGCTCCGGGGACAGGACCAGCTTCAGTTCCAGCTCGCGCTCGACGGTGGTGGGCTCGGTGTTGTTCCGCATGGCTGCCGCCTCTCGTTGGGGCCCCGGACGGGCCTTCACCTGGAGAGAGCGCGCTCCCCGGAGTTCATTACGCGACTTCGGGAAGTTTTTTCGGGAAGTTTTTTCCGGCCCCTTGCCCGGCCCCTGCCCGGCCCCCCGCCCGGCCCGCGTCCCGCCCTCCCGAGGAGGGCGATCCAAGGGCGATCCAGGGGCCGAACCTCACGTGGAGTGATCGATTCCGGCCGCTGTCGCCCCGAAGGCGTCCTTTCTCGCGGGCTCTTTCTTCCCGCGGCGGCGTTCTTCGTTACTGTGCCTCCTTAGTGTGGTGACGGAACGTTGTGACTGAACGGAGTCGGGGCAGTGGCTACTCCTCCCGGAGGCGGCGGCGAGGTACCGCAGGCGGGGTACTACCCGGATCCGTCGATCCCCGGATACATCCGGTACTGGAACGGCGGCTCCTGGGTGCCCGGCACGAGCCGGCCCGCGCCGAAGGACGGCGAGGTCGCGCCGGTCCCGCCCGCCTCCGCGATGCCGGCCGGTCCGGTCCTCGCCCCGAGCCCGGCCCCCGCGCCGGTCCCCGCGGCGCCGCCCGCCCCCGAACCCGCCCCGGCCGCCGCCGTCGAGGAGACCGGTCCGCTCTTCTTCGACGAGGAGCCGCCCGTCCGCGAACCGGCCGCCGCCTGGCGGGCCGACGCCTCCCGGCAGGCAGGCCACGGCGAGGACCGGGCCGCCCCGGCCGCCTGGAGCGCGCCCGCCGCCCCCGCGCCCGCCGCCGATCCGGCCCCCGCGCCCGCCGTGCCCGACCCGAGGTCCCCGGTCGAGTGGCCGGCCGCGCCCGCGCAGGCCGAGACGGCCGCCCCCGCCGCCGACCCCCGGCTCGCCGGCACCCCGGCCCGCCTGGGCGGCATGCCCGTCACCCCGGCCCCGGCGCCCGTGCGGGAGACCCCGGCCCCGGCCCCCGCGCCCGTACGGCCCCAGCCGGCGCAGCCCCACCCCGTACAGCCCCAGCCCCAGCCGGTACAGCCCCAGCCGGCGCAGCCCGCCCCCCAGGCCCACCCGCACCCCCAGCCGGCCGCGCCCTCCTGGGCGCACCCCGCGCCGGAGCCGCAGGCCCAGGTGCAGGCGCCGCAGCAGCCGGTGGTGCCGTGGAAGCCGCCGGTCGAGGACCCCTTCCTCCAGGCGGTCCGCGAGCAGTCCTCCGCGCCCCCGGCGGGGCTCGGCCGGCGGCTGCTCGCCCGGGTGGTCGACACGCTCCTCCTCGGCGCGGCGGCGGGGGGCGCGGCCTTCCCCTTCGTGACCGCCGCCCTGGAGCACATCGACACCAAGATCGAGGCGGCCAAGCGGTCCGGCGTCACCGTCCGGGTCTGGCTGGTCGACGGCACCACCTCCGTGCAGTTCGGCATCGCGCTCGGCCTGCTGCTCGTCCTCGGCGTGCTGTACGAGGCGCTGCCCACGGCCAAGTGGGGCCGCACGCTCGGCAAGAAGCTCTGCGGGATCCAGGTCCGGGACATCGAGGCGCACGAGCCGCCGACCCTCGGCCGCGCGCTGCGCCGCTGGTTCCTGTACACCTTCCTGGGCCTGCTGGTGATCGGTGTCCTGAACGTGCTGTGGTGCGTCTTCGACCGCCCGTGGCGCCAGTGCTGGCACGACAAGGCGGCCCGCACCTTCGTCGCCCGCGCCTGACGCCGGGCCGCGCGGGGGAGCGGGTCCCCCGAACGGGCGTCCATCCGTTGCGGGCCCCCGGCGGCCGGGATGCGATGCCCCCATGAGCACCCAGCCGCCGCCCGGCCCGCCCCCCGACGACGACCCGTTCAGCAAGCGGCCCCAGGACCCGCCTCCGGGCCCTCCGCCCGGCCCTCCGCCGCCCGGGAACCCGTACGGCTCCCCGTACCCGCCCCCACCCCCGTACGGCGGCCACGGGGGCGGCTACGGCGGCACCGACCCGCTCTCCGGGATGCCGCCGCTCGCCGAGACCGGGCGCCGCGTCCTGGCACGGCTCATCGACTGGCTGATCATCGCGGTGCCGCTCGCGATCATCGGCATCCCGTTCGACATCTACAAGCGGGCGACGGAGAACGACACCGACTTCCAGGACGCCTTCACCGGCGGCACCTCGATCGTCTTCCAGCTGCTCACGATCGTCGCCTACGTCGCCTACGACACCGTGCTCACGGCGAAGAACGGCCAGACCGTCGGCAAGCGGCTGATGAAGCTGCGGGTCGCGATGCTCAACGACGGCTCCACGCCCCCGATGAGCCAGTCGCTGCTGCGCGCGGTCGTGCTGTGGCTGCCCGCGCTGATCTGCTGCGCCTGCCTGTGGCCGCTGCTGCTGCTGATCCTGATCATGGTCGACAAGCCCTACAAGCAGGGCCTGCACGACAAGGCGGCGAAGACGGTGGTGGTCACCGTGGCGCAGTAGCCGTCGGCGGAACGGACGGAACCCTCACGGACCGGTCCGGGCATCGGCTCCCGCACCCACCTGCGCGGCCGGTACCCGGGCCGCGTCGTTCCCGGCGCGGGCGGGAGCCCCGCCGGAGGTCTTGACGGGCCGCGCCCCTCCCGGCATCGTCACCGCCACGAGGACGCCGAGCACCAGACCGGCGAGACAGGCCGCGGCGACGCCGGGCGGCCCGGTGGCCCCGGTCAGGAGCAGGAGCGCGGTGGTCGCGAGGACCACGACGGCCGAACCGTAGGCGTACTGCGCTGCGTTCGGACGCTGCATGACGGATACCGCCCCTCCGGGATCCCGGCCGACTCTACGGGGGCCAGATGCCCGGAGGGAACGCCGGGTAAGCGTGACCCGACCCACGGTGCCGGAGCACGGGGGGCGCACGGGTCGCACGGCATCCGCCCACACGGCCCGGCGGACCTCTCCGGCACCGCGACTTTCCCTTCTTTTACCTTCCCTGACCGTCCGCATACCGGATTTCGACACCCGCATAGTGCACTTGGCGCGTGCAAGTCAAGATCTGTCTTTTCTCGGTTCTCTCCGGTCGAATGTCGTCACTTG
This sequence comes from Streptomyces filamentosus, assembly GCF_014654895.1. Classification (GTDB taxonomy): domain Bacteria; phylum Actinomycetota; class Actinomycetes; order Streptomycetales; family Streptomycetaceae; genus Streptomyces; species Streptomyces filamentosus. The sequence goes on from NZ_BNBE01000001.1 coordinate 3,602,794, forward strand.
TGACGCGCGACCCCCGCCGGACGGACACCCCACCTCCTGGTCCTAGGGCGCGGGCGCCGGGGAGGAACGACACCAAGTGACCAACAGACGACGGACGATTCGGGCGTCCGCGATCGTCGTGGCCCTCGCGGCCACCGCAGCCACCGCCTCGACCTTCGGCACCGCCTGGGCGAACGAGGACGGCCGCATCTCCGCGGCGGACGTCCGCCAGGACCCCGCCCCGGGCAGCGAGACCGACAAGACCAAGGTCGACCACGACCTGGACGGTCCCTTCAGCAAGCAGCAGGCCCAGCAGCGCAAGGCCGCCCTGGAGCAGGTCCTGAAGGGCGAGGCCAAGGTCGAGAACCGCGGCGGCTCCAAGGTCGTCAAGCTCGACGCCAAGAAGTACGTCGAGCTGGGCCGCGAGAAGACCGACAAGATCTTCACCATCCTCGTCGAGTTCGGCGACCAGGTGGACAACACCACCCTCGTCGACCGCAAGGACGACGACACCACCGAGCTGAAGCCGAAGTTCGGCGGCACGCCCGGCCCGCTGCACAACGCGATAGCCAAGCCGGACCGCGCGGTCGACAACTCGACCGAGTGGAAGGCCGACTACAACCAGCAGCACTTCCAGGACATGTACTTCGGCACCGGCAAGGACGCCAAGGGCCAGCCGAAGCACTCCCTGAAGACCTACTACGAGCGCACCTCGTCCGGCCGCTACTCGGTCGACGGCGCCGTCTCCGACTGGGTCAAGGTCCCCTACAACGAGGCCCGTTACGGCTCCAACTACTGCGGCCAGACCAACTGCGCCAACGTGTGGGACACCGTCCGCGACGGCGTCACCGCCTGGGTCGCCGACCAGAAGGCCAAGGGCAAGACCGACGCCCAGATCAAGGCCGACCTGGCGTCCTACGACCAGTGGGACCGCTACGACTTCGACGCCGACGGCAACTTCAACGAGCCCGACGGCTACATCGACCACTTCCAGATCGTCCACGCGGGCGAGGACGAGTCGGCCGGCGGCGGCGCCCAGGCGACCGACGCCCTGTGGGCCCACCGCTGGTACGCCTACGGCACCAGCGCGGGCAAGACCGGCCCGGCGAACAACAAGGCCGGCGGCACCCCGATCGGCGACACCGGCATCTGGGTCGGCGACTACACGATGCAGCCCGAGAACGGCGGCCTCGGCGTCTTCGCCCACGAGTACGGCCACGACCTCGGCCTGCCGGACCTGTACGACACCGCCGGCGGCGAGAACTCGACCGGCTTCTGGTCGCTCATGTCCTCCGGCTCCTGGCTCGGCCTGGGCAAGGACGCCATCGGCGACATGCCCGGCGACATGAACGCCTGGGACAAGCTCCAGCTCGGCTGGCTCAACTACACCAAGGTGAGCAACGAGTCCCGCAAGTGGAACTCCACCCACAAGCTGGGCGTCGCCGAGTACAACACCAAGAACCCGCAGGCGCTCGTCGTCGAGCTGCCGAAGAAGGCCGTCACCACCGACATCGTCGCCCCCGCCGAGGGCGCGTCCCAGTGGTGGAGCGACATGGGTGACGACCTCAAGAACACCCTCACCCGCTCCGTCGACCTGACGGGCAGGTCGTCCGCCTCCCTGGAGCTCCAGGGCTGGTACGACATCGAGGCCGAGTACGACTACCTCTACACCGAGGTGTCGACGGACGGCGGCGCCAACTGGACCGCCGTGGACGGCACCGCCGACGGCGTGGCCCTCCCGCGCGACGCGGCCGGCGCCCCGGCGCTGACCGACGTCTCCGGCGCCCACAAGAAGCTCGTCTACGACCTCTCGGCGTACGCGGGCAAGAAGTTCGACCTCCGCTTCCGCTACCAGACGGACGGCGGCGCGGGCGGCAAGGGCTTCACCGCCGACGCCATCACGCTGACCGCCGACGGCTCCACCGTCTTCGCGGACGGCGCGGAGAACGGTGACAACGGCTGGACCGCCAAGGGCTTCTCGCGGGTCGGCAAGGGCTTCACCAACGAGTACGAGCAGTACTACATCGCCGAGAACCGCCAGTACGTCTCGTACGACGCCACCCTCAAGGTCGGCCCGTACAACTTCGGCTTCACCGGCGACAAGGCCAGCTGGGTCGAGCACTACCCGTACCAGAACGGCCTGCTCATCTGGAAGTGGGACCTGTCCCAGAAGGACAACAACACCTCCGCCCACCCGGGCCAGGGCCTGATCCTGCCGGTCGACGCCCACCCGGCGCCGCTGAAGTGGAAGGACGGCACCCTGATGCGCAACCGCGTCCAGGCGTACGACTCCACCTTCGGCACCTACCGGACCGACGCCCTCCAGCTCCACTCGAAGGACGTCGCGACCTTCGTCCCGTCGCTGCCGGGCAACCCCGTCTTCGACGACCGGACCAACAGCTACTGGTCCACGGAGACCCCGCGCGCCGGTGTCAAGATTACTGACACCAACACCAAGATCCAGGTCGTCAAGGAGCCGAAGAACGGCGAGACGATCACGGTCCGCGTGGGTCCGTCTGTGAAGTGATGCGGTAAACCCGCAGGTCAAAGCGTGATCGGCCGTCGCCCCCTAGCGGGCGGCGGCCGATCGTGTTTAGGTGCCTCTGACCAGAGAATTATTGACAGCCGGCTCACAGCCGGCTCACGGGGGAGTGGTTCCGCATGCCTGGTGGAGGATTCTGCAGATTGCCGGGAGGCAGCGTGGTGGTCGCGATAGGGCTGCCCAGCCCGGCGGGGGACGGCGGGACCGTGCGCTTCCTCGTCCACGCCGCGAACCGGGCCCGCGCCCTGACCAGGCTGCGGAACCTGGGACTGCGCTCCGTCTACCTGCGGGGGAACGCCGAGCCGCCCACCCCGGACGAGATCACCGCCGTCCTGCACCACCCCGACGGACTGCTGTGGCGGTCCACCCCGGGCGCCGCCCAGGAGCTGTGGCACCCCGCCCGGGCCCTGCCGAAGGCCCCGGCGGCCTGAGGGCCACCGGGACCGCGCGAGGGCCCCTGCCGGGCCTGGGCGCGTCTCCCCGATCCGGAAGACGCGCCCTAAGGGGCGACGACCGGCTCGCCGGAGAGCTCCACGCCCGCCTCGCGGAGCTCCGCGAGCGCCCGGTCCGTCGTCGCGCGGGCGACGCCGGCCGTGAGGTCGAGCAGGACGCGGGTGCGGAAGCCCTCGCGGGCCGCGTCCAGGGCGGTGGCCCGGACGCAGTGGTCGGTGGCGATGCCGACCACGTCGACCTCGGTCACCTCCCGCTCACGCAGCCACCCGGCCAGCGTCCCGCCGTTCTCGTCCCGCCCCTCGAAGCCGCTGTACGCCGCGGCGTACGCGCCCTTGTCGAAGACGGCCTGGACGGCGCCGCCGGCGACGGCCGGGGCGAAGTTCGGGTGGAAGCCCACGCCCTCGGTGCCCGCCACGCAGTGCGCCGGCCACGAGTCGACGTAGTCCGGGTCCTGGCCGGGCGGCGCGAAGTGCGCGCCCGGGTCGATGTGGTGGTCGCGGGTCGCGACGACGTGTCGGTACGCGGCGCCCGCCGCCTCGCCGATCAGCTCGGTGATGGCGGCGGCGACGTCCGCGCCGCCGCTCACCGCGAGGCTGCCGCCCTCGCAGAAGTCGTTCTGTACGTCCACGACGATCAGTGCGCGGTGCATGACGGGTGTCCTCGGGGGTGGGAAGGGGATGGTGGGGCCCGAGCCTAGGTGCTTCCCCTCCGGTCCGGGAGGGGAAGCGTCCGGGCTCTGGACGTATCTCCAGGAGCGGCCGTCCTAGACGTACTCCGTCGGCAGCACCGGCTCGCCGCGCGACAGCTGGATCGCGGACATCGGCAGGGCGCCGCGGGCCGCGATGTGCCGGGCTCGGGCGGCCTCCAGCGGTTCCCGGGCCACCACCTCGCCGCCCTTCACCAGCTCCACCAGGAGCTGGTCGGCGGCGAGCGCGTCCGGGACCGGTCCGGTGCCGATCACCTCGGCCTCGGCGACCCCGTCGGCGTCGCGGCGGCGCGCCGCCCACTTGCGGCCGCCGACGGACGCCTTGCCGCCCAGCGACTTCTTCGCCACCGGCACCAGCGGCGCCTTCGGGTCCGCCGAGGCGGCGCGGGCGACCAGCTTGTAGACCATCGAGCAGGTCGGGTGGCCGCTGCCGGTGACGAGCTGGGTGCCCACCCCGTACGCGTCCACGGGCGCGGCGGCCAGCGAGGCGATGGCGTACTCGTCGAGGTCGGAGGTGACCACGATCCGGGTGTCCCGGGCGCCCAGCTCGTCGAGCTGCTGGCGGACCCGGTGGGCGACGAGCAGCAGGTCGCCGGAGTCGATGCGGACGGCTCCGAGCTCGGGCCCGGCGATCTCGACGGCGGTGCGGACGGCCTCGGCGACGTCGTAGGTGTCGACGAGGAGGGTGGTGCCCCGGCCGAGGCTGTCGACCTGGGCCCGGAAGGCGTCCCGCTCGCTGTCGTGGAGCAGGGTGAAGGCGTGCGCGGAGGTGCCGACGGTCGGGATGCCGTAGCGGAAGCCCGCCGCGAGGTCGGAGGTGGAGTCGAAGCCGCCGACGTAGGCGGCGCGGGAGGAGGCCACGGCGGCCAGCTCGTGGGTGCGGCGGGCGCCCATCTCGATGAGCCGGCGCCCGCCGGCCGCGGCCGACATGCGGGAGGCCGCGGCGGCGATGGCCGAGTCGTGGTTGAGGATCGAGAGGATCACCGTCTCCAGGAGCACGCACTCGGCGAAGGAGCCCTCGACGCGCAGCACGGGGGAGCCGGGGAAGTACACCTCGCCCTCGGGGTAGCCCCAGATGTCGCCGGAGAAGCGGTAGCCCGCCAGCCACCGGAGGGTCGGCTCGTCGACGATGCCCCGCTCGCGCAGGAAGCCGAGGACGGCCGGGTCGAAACGGAAGTTCTCGACGGCGTCCAGGACCCGGCCGACGCCGGCGAGGACGCCGTAGCGGCGCCCCTCGGGCAGCCGCCGGGTGAAGACCTCGAAGACGGAGCGCCGGTCGGCGGTGCCGGCCCGGAGGGCCGCCTGGAGCATGGTCAGCTCGTACTGGTCGGTGAAGAGGGCGGTCGACGGCACGTCCACCGGGAGCCCAAGGTCCGCAGCGTTCATGAGGACGATGCTAGCGCACTATTCGTCAGAGTGACGAATAGTGGTGCGGCGTCCGTGGCGGAGGCGGCCCGTTTGTGCGACAGGGGGGCCCGGGTGGCAGCATGGGGTAAGTGAGCATCGCGCCTATCGAGATCGAACGGACCGAGTCGGCCGAGGAGGTCTCCGCGGTCGTCGAGCCCGACGTCCCCTGGGTCACCCTCGTGCACAACGACCCGGTGAACCTGATGAGCTATGTCAGCTACGTCTTCCAGGCGTACTTCGGCTACTCCAAGGAAAAGGCGCACAAGCTGATGCTCGACGTGCACAACAAGGGCCGCGCGGTGGTCTCCAGCGGCACCCGCGAGGAGATGGAACGGGACGTGCAGGCGATGCACGGCTACGGGCTGTGGGCGACGCTGACCCAGGACCGCGGCTGATGGCCGGCCACTTCGATGCGGTCCCCGGCGGCGGCGCGGCCGTCTCGCTCGACGGGGTCGAGGTCTCCATCCTGCGCTCCCTCGCCGTCCAGCTCCTGGAGCTGATCGGACCGGGCGACGAGCCCGACGCGGACGCCGACCCGCTCGCCGCGCTCTTCGCCGAGGGCCCCAGCGAGCCGCCGTCCGACCCGGCCCTGCGCCGGCTCTTCCCCGACGCGTACGCGGACGACACCGAGGAACTGCGCTCCGCCGCCTCCGACTTCCGCCGCTTCACCGAGAACGACCTGCGGGCCCGCAAGCGCGAGGACGCCCTCGCGGTGGTGCGGGCCCTGGACGGACTGGCCCCGGCGGACGCCGAGGAGTCCGTGCTCCTCAAGCTGACCCCGGACGAGTCCCGGGCCTGGCTCGGCGCCCTCAACGACCTGCGGCTGACCATCGCCACCCGGCTGGAGATCACCGAGGACGAGGAGAGCGAGCGGCTCTACCGGCTGCCGGACAGCGATCCGCGCAAGCCGATGGTGATGGCCTACCTCTGGCTGGGCGCGCTTCAGGAGTCACTGGTGGAGACGCTGATGTCCTGACGGACGGCCGCGGCGGGGTGTTCGCTCAGCGGACGCTCAAATCCGCATAACGAACTCGTTATAAGAGGAGTGCGAGGGAGGGCCCGATGCCCTCCCTCTTTCTTTTTGTCCGTATTTTTTTGTGGTGTGCACCACACTCAACTCCGTCGATCACCCCCCACCCCGTGATAAATCTTCACGACCACTCGGGCACGCCACCCCTGTTCCCGAGGGCGCTTCGGCCGGCTGACCGCCGGTGGCACTCCATCCACATCCGGGGGGATCAGGACCTGATCCGCAGCAGACGCACTCGCAGTCGCGCGGATCAGCATGGAGAAAGGCGCACCACCATGACCTCAGCGCAGGTCGACCAGCAGCACGACGGCAACGAGGCCGCGGACTCCGCCTCCGGCGAGGGCTACCACCGGGCACTCGGCGCCCGCCAGATCCAGATGATCGCGATCGGCGGCGCCATCGGCACCGGCCTCTTCCTCGGTGCGGGCAAGGGCATCTCCAAGGCGGGACCCAGCCTGATCCTCGCGTACGCCCTCGCGGGCCTCGTCATCTTCTTCATCATGCGGGCGCTCGGCGAGCTCCTCATGTACCGCCCCGTCTCCGGCTCCTTCTCCGAGTACGCGCGGGAGTTCATCGGCCCCTTCGCGGGCTTCGTCACCGGCTGGACGTACTGGCTCTTCTGGGTCGTCACCGGCATCACCGAAGTCACCGCCGCGGCCACCTACATGACGTACTGGTGGGACATCCCGCAGTGGCTGTCCGCCCTCGTCTTCACCGTGATCCTCTACGGCGCCAACCTGATCTCCGTGAAGCTCTTCGGCGAGCTGGAGTTCTGGTTCTCCATGGTCAAGGTCACCGCCATCGTCGGCATGATCCTGATCTGCGCCGGCATCCTCACGATCGGCTTCTCCGACGCCGGCGACACCGCCTCGATCACCCACCTGTGGGACCTCGGCGGCTTCTTCGCCGGCGAGGACGGCATCGTCTCCACCCTCATGACCCTCCAGATGGTCATGTTCGCCTTCCTCGCCGTCGAACTGGTCGGCGTCACCGCCGGCGAGTCCAAGGACCCGAAGACCGTCCTGCCCAAGGCCATCAACACCGTGCCGTGGCGCATCGCCGTCTTCTACGTCGGCGCGCTCATCATGATCCTGTCGGTCGTCCCGTGGACCCACTTCAAGCCGGGCGTCTCGCCGTTCGTCGCCGCCTTCGAGGAGATGGGCTTCCAGGCCGGCGCCGCGATCGTCAACTTCGTCGTCCTCACGGCCGCCCTCTCCTCCTGCAACTCGGGCATGTACTCCACCGGCCGCATGCTGCGCGACCTCGCGCTCAACGGCCAGGGCCCGAAGCTCTTCACCCGGCTGACGAAGAGCGGCACCCCGCTCATCGGCACCACCTTCTCCGCCGCGCTGATGATGGTCGGCGTCTGGATCAACTACCAGTGGCCCGGCGAGGCGTTCAACTACGTCGTCTCCTTCGCCACCATCTCCGGCATGTGGGCCTGGATCATGATCCTGGTCTGCCAGATCCGCTTCCGCCTCAAGGCCGACCGCGGCGAGCTCCCCCAGTCCTCCTTCAAGGCCCCCGGCGGCATCTGGGCCAGCGTCTTCGCCCTCGCCTTCATCGGCCTCGTCGTCGTGACCATGGGCATCGACGAGGGCAACCGCGTCGCCCTCTACGGCGCGCCGGTCTGGGGCCTCCTCCTCGCCGTCGCCTACCTGGTCCTCAAGGCCCGCGACCCCGAGGGCGCCGCCTTCGCCAAGCGCTCCTGACCTGCACCGTCCCGGCATACGGGCCGCTCCGTACCACCCCTCGGTACGGAGCGGCCCGTCTGCTTATCCTGTCGGCATGCTGACCATCACCCGGGCCCTGTACGACCGGATCGTGGAACACGCCCGCGCGGACCACCCCGACGAGGCCTGCGGCGTCGTCGCGGGACCGGTCGGCTCGGGCCGCCCCGAGCGGTTCATCCCCATGCTCAACGCCGCCCGCTCGCCCACCTTCTACGAGTTCGACTCCGCCGACCTCCTCAAGCTCTACCGCGAGATGGACGACCGGGACGAGGAGCCCGTGATCATCTACCACTCGCACACCGCGACCGAGGCCTACCCCTCCCGCACCGACATCACCTACGCCAACGAGCCCGGCGCCCACTACGTCCTGGTCTCCACCGCGGACACCGACGGCGCCGGCGACTTCCAGTTCCGCTCCTACACGATCGTCGAGGGCGTCGTGGAGGAGGAGGACGTGAAGGTCGTCGAGGAGTACGCGTAACCACCGCCCGCCCCGCACGGACGTACACGGCGCGACCCCCGAGGGCGCGCCGTGTCCGACAGGCGGTCGGAAAGCATCCAGCATCCGAGATCACATTCCGGAAACCGGACCGGGAATCGATACGATGAGCCCATGGTTTCCCACGACGTGAGCGAAGAGACTCCGAGCACAGCCCTGCTCGTAGGCCGCCTGCACGTCGACCTGTGCCGTCTCGCCAGCGCGATCTGTCCGAACCGCGCTGGGCTCTGAACGACCCGGCCGAGCGCACCCACCACGCACCACCCCCTCGCGCGGGGGGTTCCGCCGCGCGCCCACCACGCCCATCCGACAGGAGCCCACGCCATGGCCATCGAGGTCCGCATCCCGACGATCCTCCGCACCTACACCGACGGCGAGAAGGCCGTCGCCGGCAGCGGCGCGACCCTCGCCGAGCTCTTCGCCGACCTGGAGACCCGCCACACCGGCATCGAGGCCCGCATCGTGGACGAAGGCAAGCTCCGCCGCTTCGTCAACGTCTACCTCAACGACGAGGACGTCCGCTTCCTCGACGGCATCGACACCAAGCTGTCCGACGGCGACAGCGTCACGATCCTGCCGGCCGTCGCCGGCGGCATGGTCTGAGCGGCCCGGCCCCATGCGATACGACTCCCCGCTGGCGGCCGTCGGCAACACGCCGCTCGTCCGCCTCCCCCGGCTGTCGCCCTCCGAGGACGTCCGCATCTGGGCCAAGCTGGAGGACCGCAACCCCACCGGCTCGGTCAAGGACCGCCCCGCGCTCCACATGATCGAGCAGGCGGAGAAGGACGGCCGGCTCACCCCCGGCTGCACCATCCTGGAGCCCACCAGCGGCAACACCGGCATCTCGCTGGCCATGGCCGCCAAGCTCAAGGGCTACCGCATCGTCTGCGTCATGCCCGAGAACACCAGCGAGGAGCGCCGCCAGCTCCTCGCCATGTGGGGCGCGGAGATCATCTCCTCACCCGCCGCCGGAGGCTCCAACACGGCCGTCCGGGTCGCCAAGGAACTGGCCGCGGAGCACCCCGACTGGGTGATGCTCTACCAGTACGGCAACCCGGACAACGCCGGCGCCCACTACGCCACCACCGGCCCGGAGATCCTCGCCGACCTGCCGTCCATCACCCACTTCGTGGCCGGCCTCGGCACCACCGGCACCCTCATGGGCGTCGGCCGCTACCTCCGCGAGCACAAGCCCGACGTCAAGATCGTCGCCGCCGAACCGCGCTACGACGACCTCGTCTACGGCCTGCGCAACCTCGACGAGGGCTTCGTCCCCGAGCTGTACGACGCCTCCGTCCTCACCACCCGCTTCTCGGTGGGCTCCGCCGACGCGGTCACCCGCACCCGGGAACTCCTCCAGCAGGAGGGCATCTTCGCCGGCGTCTCCACCGGAGCCGCCCTCCACGCCGCCATCGGCATGGGCAGGAAGGCCGTCAAGGCCGGCGAGAGCGCCGACATCGCCTTCGTCGTCGCCGACGGCGGCTGGAAGTACCTCTCCACCGGCCTCTACACCGCCGCCACCACGGAAGAGGCCATCGCCACGGTCCAGGGCCAGCTCTGGGCCTAGGCGCACCCGGACCCGCACCGCCCGGCTCTGCACCGCCGGGCCCCGGCACCGGAGCGAGGCGCACCGCCCCGGCTCAGCGCGCGAGATGGCGGACCTGGTCCCACAGGACCGGGTCCGCCTCCCCGACCCTCCGCCGGAAGTCCCCCACCGGCACGTCCCGCAGCTCGTCCGTCTCCAGGAAGCTCGGCCGCCCCCGCGCGTCGCCCACCGCCCCCGGCGGCAGCGCGATCACCCCGGGCCGCTCGTCGTGGTACTTGCTGGTGATCTTCGCGACGAGCACCCGGTCACCCCGCACGGACAGCACCAGGCAGGGCCGGTCCTTCGACCCGGGCCCGTCCTCGAAGGGCACCTCCGCCCACCAGATCTCCCGCGCCCGCGGCACCCGCGCACCCGGCTTCCGGCCCGACGGCCGGCCCGGCGGACGGGTGCGGACCGGCGGCCGGGCACGCCCCGGCGCCGGCCGGCGCGCCGAGCGCCGCCGCCCGTCGGCGACCGCCACCACCAGCGCGATCACCACGACCGCGGCCAGCGCGGGCCACCACGACGTGTCCATACCCCATGACGTTACCGGCGGCGCCGTCACCGCGCCGCCCCGCCCCGCCGTCCATCCGAACCGGTGACAGAGCCCGTGAGTTCGCCCACAACGGGCCGCCGCGAAGGAGCGAGGGGCCCCCGTGCGCCGTACGCTCGACAGACCCGCACGGCCTCCCCCCTCCCCTGCGTGCCTGACCGCACCCGTCCACGGAGGTTCACGCTCCTATGAAGCTCACCGTCGTCGGCTGCTCCGGGTCGTTCCCGTCCGCGGAATCGGCCTGTTCGAGCTACCTCGTCGAGGCCGACGGCTTCCGGCTGCTCCTCGACATGGGCAACGGCGCCCTCGGCGAGCTGCAGCGCCACATCGGTCTGTACGACCTGGACGCGATCTTCCTCAGCCATCTCCACGCGGACCACTGCATCGACATGTGCGGCTACTTCGTCGCCCGCTACTACCGGCACGAAGGCGGCCGCTGCGACGCGATCCCCGTGTACGCCCCCGAGGGCGCCGAGCAGCGGCTGACCACGGCCTACGCCGACACCCCCTCGCCGACCTCGATGAGCGAGGTCTTCGACTTCCGCACGCTCACCACCGGCGGCTTCGAGCTGGGCCCCTTCACCATCCGCACCGCGCGGGTCTGCCACCCGGTGGAGGCGTACGGCATCCGCGTCGAGCATGAGGGCCGCGTCCTGGCGTACTCCGGCGACACCGGCGTCTGCGACGCCCTGCACGACCTGGCCGACGGTGCGGACCTCTTCCTCTGCGAGGCGTCCTTCACCCACGGCAAGGAGGACATCCCGGAGCTCCACCTCAACGGCCGCGAGGCCGGCGCCCACGCCACCCGCGCCCGGGTGGGCCGCCTCGTCCTCACCCACGTCCCCCCGTGGACCGACGGCGAGCGCAACCTGGCGGACGCCCGCGAGGTGTACGGAGGACCGGCGGAACTGGCGAAGGCGGGCGCGGTCTACGAGGTGTGACCGCACGGCCCGCGGAACGGGGAAGGCCCCGGAACCTTCGGGTTCCGGGGCCTTCGCCTTGGTGCGGGGGAGGGGCTCACGCCTTGGTGAGGTCCTCGATCTCCTCCTCGGGCTCGCGGCCCGGGGTGGGGAGGTTGAACTTGGTGATCGCGAAGCGGAAGACCACGTAGTAGAGGGCTCCGAAGACGAGACCGATCGGGATGATCAGCCACGGCTTGGTCGCGTGCGACCAGTTCAGGGCGTAGTCGATGAAGCCGGCCGAGAAGTTGAAGCCCGCGTGGACACCGAACGCCCAGGTGACGGCCATGGAGAGGGCGGTCAGCAGCGCGTGGAGCACGTACAGGATCGGCGCGATGAACATGAAGGAGAACTCGATCGGCTCGGTCACGCCGGTGACGAACGAGGTCAGGGCCAGCGAGACCATCATGCCGAGGACGACCTTGCGGCGCTCCGGACGGGCGCAGTGCGCGATGGCGATCGCGGCGGCCGGGAGGCCGAACATCATGATCGGGAAGAAGCCGGACTGGAACATGCCGGCCGACGGGTCACCGGCCAGGAAGCGCGGGATGTCGCCGTTGACGACCTCGCCGGCGGCGTTGGTGAAGTCACCGAGCTGGAACCAGGCGACGGTGTTCACGAACTGGTGCATGCCGATCGGGATCAGCGCGCGGTTCACACCGCCGAAGAGCGCGGCGCCACCGGCGCCGAGGCCGGTCATCCACTCGCCGAAGCTGGCGATGCCGTCGCCGATGGGCTCCCAGACGAGGCCGAAGAACACGCCCACGGCCAGGCCGACGAAGGCCATGATGATCGGGACGAGCCGGCGGCCGTTGAAGAAGCCGAGCCAGTCGACCAGCTTGGTGCGGTGGAACTTCTGCCACAGCACCGCGGTCAGCAGACCCATGATGATGCCGCCGAGGACACCGGGGTCGTTGTACTTCGCGGCTATGTCCGCGCCGGCCTGGACCTTCGCCTCGACGACGGGGAAGGCCTGGAGGACCTTGCTGTAGACGAGGAAGCCGACGACCGCGGCGAGCGCGGTGGAGCCGTCGGCCTTCTTGGCGAAGCCGATGGCGACGCCGACGCAGAAGAGCAGGGGGAGGGCGCCGGTGATGGCGCCGCCCGCGTTGCCGAAGACGGCGGAGACCTTGTCCCAGCCGAGACCCTCGGCGCCGAACACGTCCGGCTGACCCAGCCGGACCATGATGCCCGCGGCCGGCAGCACGGCGATCGGCAGCTGCAGGCTGCGACCGACCTTCTGCAGGCCCTGGAACAGGCCGGATCCGCGCTTCTTCGCGGGAGCGGCGGCCTGGGCGGTGGCCGTACTCATCAACTTCCTCCAGTAGGCAAGGCGCCGCCAGAGGACAGTGGAAAGGGGGTGACGGCGGCGTCTCGTGGAACGCGGTGGTCTGGACCGCGTGGTCTACACCAATGAGTGGTGTAGACCAGTTGTAGCACGTGAGACTTAGATAAGGAACCTTCGAATTTTTGGTGCGCGGCCATAGTGATGAAGGCGTGACAAAAGGCCCCCGGACCACGAGGTCCAGGGGCCTTCCACACGACCCGACAGGGGCCCTAAAGCCCCGAAACGGACAGCTCTCGACGGAGCGTCACTTCGTGTTCTCCCGCTCCAGCTCCTCCTGGACCTCCTCGGGCTCGCGGCCCGGCGTCGGCAGGTTGAACTTGGTGATCGCGAACCGGAAGATCACGTAGTACACGACGGCGAAGCAGAGGCCGATCGGAATGATCAGCCAGGGCTTGGTGGCCAGGTTCCAGTTGATCACGTAGTCGATCAGACCCGCCGAGAAGCTGAAGCCGTCCTTCACGCCCAGCGCCCACGTGACGCCCATCGACACACCCGTCAGCACCGCGTGGATGCCGTACAGCACCGGCGCGATGAACAGGAACGAGTACTCCAGCGGCTCCGTGATGCCCGTGACGAACGAGGTCAGCGCCACCGACAGCATCAGGCCGCCGACCTCCTTGCGGCGGTTCGGCCGCGCGGTGTGGGTGATCGCCAGCGCCGCCGCCGGCAGGGCGAACATCATGATCGGGAAGAAGCCCGACAGGAACTGGCCGGCCTCCGGGTCGCCCGCCAGGAACATGCTGATGTCACCGTGGACCACCGTCCCGTCCGGCTTCGTGTACGAGCCGAACTGGAACCAGATGGGCACGTTCAGGAACTGGTGCAGACCGATCACCAGCAGCGCGCGGTTCGCCACGCCGAAGATGCCCGAACCCCACGCACCCAGCCCGACCAGCCAGTCGCTGAAGCTCTCCAGCGCGTCGCCGATCGGCGGCCAGATCCACAGGCAGAGCCCGGCGAAGAGGATGCCGACGAAGGCCATGATGATCGGGACGAGCCGGCGGCCGTTGAAGAAGCCCAGCCAGTCGACCAGCTTGGTGCGGTGGTACCGCTGCCACAGGTACGCCGCCATCAGACCCATGACGATGCCGCCGAAGACGCCCGGATTCTGGTACGTGTACCCGGCGAAGGAGTCGTCGACGCCGAGGCAGCCGCCCCCGATGTCCTTCGTCCCCGTCGGACAGTCCTTCGGGAACTGGCGCAGCACCGTGTAGTAGACGAGGAAGCCCACCACCGCCGCGAGCGCCGTCGAACCGTCCGACTTCTTCGCCATGCCGATCGCGACGCCGATGCAGAACAGCAGCGGCAGACCGAGGCTGCCGTCGAGCAGCGCACCGCCCGCGCCCACCATCACCTTGGCGAGGTTGTCCCAGCCCAGACCGTCCGCACCGAAGACGTCCGGCTGCCCCAGCCGGTTGATGATGCCCGCGGCGGGCAGGACGGCGATGGGCAGCTGGAGGCTGCGGCCCATCTTCTGGAGGCCCTGGAAGAAGCCGCCCCAGGAGACCTTCCTGGGGCGGGCTGCTGCGCTGTCGGTACTCATCGGCGACCTCCCTGACCCGGAACAAAGCGGGCCCGCGGCTCGTTGCAGACTGGTGTAGACCACTTGCGGTAGGCTCCGGGAGCCCGCTGAGGACAGGCCGCCGGTGATCGTCATCATTCGGCAGAACGGCGGCATGCGCTAGCGAAGTTGGGCCAACCGTGGGTTACCGTGGCAAAGCGGACCGTCGGTGCGCCGAGATTCGCGTGTCCCGCGAACAGAGACGGACAGGGAGAAACACATGGCCAGCAAGGCTGAGAAGATCGTCGCCGGGCTCGGCGGCATCGACAACATCGAAGAGGTCGAGGGCTGCATCACCCGCCTGCGCACCGAGGTCGCCGACCCCAGCCTCGTCGACGACGCCGCCCTCAAGGCCGCCGGCGCCCACGGCGTCGTGAAGATGGGCACCGCCATCCAGGTCGTCATCGGCACCGACGCGGACCCCATCGCCGCCGAGATCGAAGACATGATGTGAGCAGCTGACACCAGCTGGCGAGGGCCCGTTCCGGCAGGGGAACGGGCCCTCGCGCGTACCCGGCGACCGACCGGCCCGCACCACCGGAACGGCTACGCTCGTCCCATGTCTCGCATCGACGGCCGTACCCCCGAACAGCTCCGCCCCGTCACCATCGAACGCGGCTGGAGCAAGCACGCCGAGGGCTCCGTCCTCATCTCCTTCGGCGACACCAAGGTCTTCTGCACCGCCTCCGTCACCGAAGGCGTCCCCCGCTGGCGCAAGGGAAGCGGCGAGGGCTGGGTCACCGGCGAGTACTCCATGCTGCCCCGCTCCACCAACACCCGCGGCGACCGCGAATCCGTCCGCGGCAAGATCGGCGGCCGCACCCACGAGATCTCCCGCCTCATCGGCCGCTCCCTCCGCGCCGTCATCGACTACAAGGCACTCGGCGAGAACACCATCGTCCTCGACTGCGACGTCCTCCAGGCCGACGGCGGCACCCGCACCGCCGCCATCACCGGCGCCTACGTCGCCCTCGCCGACGCCGTCGCCTGGGCCCAGGCCAAGAAGCTCGTCAAGGCCGGCCGCAAGCCCCTCACCGGCACCGTCTCCGCCGTCTCCGTCGGCATCGTCGGCGGCGTCCCCCTCCTCGACCTCTGCTACGAGGAGGACGTCCGCGCCGACACCGACATGAACGTCGTCTGCACCGGCGACGGCCGCTTCGTCGAGGTCCAGGGCACCGCCGAGGCCGAACCCTTCGACCGCACCGAACTCAACGCCCTCCTCGACCTGGCCGCCGCCGGCTGCGCCGACCTCGCCGACCTCCAGCGCAAGGCCCTCGACGCCACCCTCTGACCCGGAGGAACCCTCCCCGCGGCGGCTGCGTCCTTTACGGCACGGGGCGCGCGGTCATACCGTGCGCCCCGTCCACGCATACGCACCAGGGGAGGACCCGAACAGTGAAGCGCCGCCGCACCATAGCCCTCGCCGCCGCCACCGCGGCGGCCGTCACGACCATGCTGACCGGCTGCGGAGCCCTCGACAAGGCGATGGACTGCGTGAAGACCGCCGACGCGATCGCCACCTCGGTGACCAACCTCCAGCAGGCCGTCTCCAACGCCTCCAACGACGTGACGCAGATCGAGGAATCCCTGAACTCCATCTCCACGGAGCTCGGCAACCTCAAGGACACGACGGACAACGCCGACCTCTCCAAGGCCGTCGACGACCTCACCAAGGGCGTCGAATCCGTCCGCACCGCGGTGAAGAACGGCGACACCACCCCCGACATCACCCCCGTCACCGACGCCGCCACCGAGATCGGCAAGGTCTGCACCCCGGGATAATCGGGGGCATGACCCGACAGCGCCTGATCCTCGCCACCCGCAACGCGGGCAAGATCACCGAACTCCGCGCGATCCTCGCCGACGCAGGTCTCGACCTCGAACTCGTCGGCGCGGACGCGTACCCCGAGATCCCCGACGTGAAGGAGACGGGCGTCACCTTCGCCGAGAACGCCCTCCTCAAGGCCCACGCCCTGGCGAAGGCGACCGGCCACCCGGCGGTCGCCGACGACTCCGGCCTCTGCGTCGACGTCCTCAACGGCGCCCCCGGCATCTTCTCCGCCCGCTGGTCCGGCACCCACGGCGACGACAAGGCCAACCTGGACCTCCTCCTCGCCCAGCTCTCCGACATCGCCGACGAGCACCGCGCCGCCCACTTCGCCTGCGCCGCCGCCCTCGCCCTCCCCGACGGCACCGAACGCGTCGTCGAAGGCCGCATGGAGGGCACCCTCCGCCACGAGCCGGCCGGCACCAACGGCTTCGGCTACGACCCCATCCTCCAGCCGGCCGGCCACGACGTCACCTGCGCGGAGCTGACCCCGGCGGAGAAGAACGCCATCAGCCACCGAGGCAAGGCGTTCCGGGCGCTGGCGCCGGTGGTGCGGGAGCTGTTGGGCTGAGGGGAGCATGCCGAAGGCCTCCTTCCGGGAAATCCGAAGGAGGCCTTCGATTTGAAGCTCTGTGCGGCCTGAGGGATTCGAACCCTCACGGGATTACTCCCATCGCACCCTAAATGCGAGGCGTCTGCCGTTCCGCCAAGGCCGCTAGCCGCCTGCCATCGTAGCGGCAGGCGGCGAGTTGGGGGCAGGGGTGCCTAAAACGGCTGGCGGCGCTTGCCTCCTCGGCACCAGGTGCTGGTGACCGCGTGACAGTTGGGGCACAGCAGCCGCAGATTCTCGTGCCGGTCGTCGTGCCGGTCTCCGTTGATGTGGTCGATCTCCAGGGTCATCGGCTTGCCGTGCCACCGGGCACCGACACCGCACCCGGCGCACCGGTCGGGCGCTCCGGCCTCGCGTAGGGCGCGGCGCAGCGTTCGGGTGGCTGTGCGGCGCCCGCTGCCGTGCCGTACCAGGATCTCGTCCGGCCGCTTGGCGGTCGGGCTCCGCTTCCCGCGCTGGTGGGACCGTCCCAGAAAATGAGCGGTCGACAGACCGTCTTCGGTGACCCACTTCTTCAGGTTGGCGCGTTGGGAATCGTTGTCCTTCCGGCCCAGGCGGCGCAAGGCTTCCCGGAACGAACAGGACGAGGCGATCGCGGCCCGCAGTTCGGCCGCGCTCGGCCGATGGCCCCGCCCGAAGGGCGGGAAGTGTGAGATGTCGATGCCGAAGTGGGCGAAGCGTCGCATCAGGTACCGGCACCGGTGGCCGGACGGCTCCGCTCCGAGGAAAGCCACCACCGCTTCGATGTCTCCGCAATGGGCCGCGGCCTCGGCCAGCCGCTCACGTGTGTACCGCCTGCCGTCCGCCGTCACCTGGCGCGTCCCTTCCCGCGCCCGCGGTAGTTGTCCGTGGCGGAGTGGCAGTTGGGGCAGAGGAGCCGCAGGTTCTCGGGCCGGTTGTCGCGCCAGTCGCCGTCGATGTGGTCCACCTCCAGGGGGAGGGGACGGCCGCGCCAGACTGCCCCGACGCCGCACAGTGCGCACTTCTCCTCGACGCCGGTCTCCAGCAGCGCGCTCTTCAGGCGGTTGCTCCGGACGCGCCGGGGGTGCGGTGAGGGGTTCAGTACGAGGATCTCCTCCGGGGTTCGACGCCGCTGGTCGTGCCTCGTGCGCCCGCTCCGCGTCGGCGTCGTGAAGTGCGAAGTGTCGATCCCGTACGCCTTGATCCGTCGGCTGATGTGGGTGTGCTGGCCGCCGACCAGGTCGACCCCGAGCCTGCGGAGAACGTCCCACACACTGTTGGATGCCGCGACTGCTTCCACGAGCGCTTCTCTGGTCCACCGCACCCCCTCCCGCTCGAAGTGCGAGGTGTCCACGCCCAGCTTCCGGATCCGTGCGGACACGTACGCCCGCGTCCCGCTCCTCGGGTCCACCCCCAGCCGCTCCAGCGCCTCCGTCAGGGTCCGCGCCCCTCGTGCCGCCGATTCCAGCCGGTCCTTCGTGTACGGGCTCGTGCCCATGTGATCCCCTCCCCAGTACGGATCTCGCACGGACTAACGAGCCGAATATCGGACGGTTACGCCGTACCGCGTACGGAAAGCGGACGGGCCCGCGCCCCCGGTGTCAGGGGTGCGGGCCCGCCGGTGGGCGCCGGGGCGGTCGTCAGATGCCCAGGTCGCGGATGATCTTGGCGACGTGGCCGGTGGCCTTGACGTTGTAGAAGGCGTGCTCGACCTTGCCCTCCTCGTCGACGACGACCGTGGAGCGGATGACGCCGGTGACGGTCTTGCCGTAGAGCTTCTTCTCGCCGAAGGCGCCGTACGCCTCCAGGGTCGACTTGTCGGGGTCGCCGACCAGGGTGACCCTGAGGTTCTCCTTCTCGCGGAACTTCGCGAGCTTCTCCGGCTTGTCGGGGGAGACGCCGATGACGTCGTAGCCCGCGGCGGCCAGCACGTCGAGGTTGTCGGTGAAGTCGCACGCCTGCTTGGTGCAGCCGGGGGTGAGGGCGGCCGGGTAGAAGTAGACGATGACCTTGCGGCCCTTGTGGTCCGCGAGGGAGACGTCGTTGCCGTCCGCGTCGGGCAGGGTGAAGGCGGGGGCGGTGTCGCCGGGCTGCAGTCGCTCGCTCATGGCTCGCTCTCCTCGGGGGGTGTGCGCGTACGGGATGAGCCTAATGGGGGTCGGGGACGGCCCTCGGGCGGCGGAACTGACAGACTGTCCACCAACGACCGGAATACGACTACGGAGGCAGCGCGGTGTCGGACGCCAGGACCCCTGCGCAGATCGAGGCGGACATCGTCCGCCGGCGCGACCAGCTCGCCGTCACGCTCGACGAGATCGGCATTCGGATGCATCCCAGCACGATCATCGGGGATGCCAGGGCCAGGGTCGCCTCGACCGTCGACGAGACCGCGGGGCGGGCGTTCGTCGCCGTGAACCGGGTGGTCTCGGACGTGAAGGCGCGGTTCACCCACGAGGACGGCGCCCCGCGCCTGGAGCGCGTGGTCCCGGCCGCCCTGGTGGCCGTCGCGGTCGTCGGGCTGCTGCTGGGCTCCTCCCGGAAGCGCAAGGGCTGAGGCCGGCCGGTAGGTTCCTCCCGTGAGCGAGAACACCCACGACAAGCTGCCCATCCGGATGCTCCACGACCGGGTCCTGGTCCGCACCGACTCCCCGGAGGGGGAGCGGCGGTCCGGCGGCGGGATCCTGATCCCGGCGACCGCCGCCGTCGGCCGGCGCCTGGCCTGGGCCGAGGTGGTCGCGGTCGGGCAGAACGTCCGGACCGTCGAGATCGGCGACCGGGTGCTGTACGACCCCGAGGACCGGGCCGAGGTGGAGGTGCGGGGCGTCGCCTACGTCCTGATGCGGGAGCGCGACCTGCACGCGGTGGCGGCGGACCGCTTCCAGAGCACGGACTCGACCGGGCTGTATCTGTAGGACCCCGAGCGCGGTGGGAGCCCTGGTGACCGGTGTCACCAGGGCTTTTGCCCGTTCTTTGCTAGGCTGGGGGGACCCCGACGAGACGCGCCGTACCGGGTTTCCGCAAAGACGACGCACCTGTTCCGTCCCGTCTCGCGGAGGTGTCTCGTCATGGCCTGGGTTCTTCTCGTCGTCGCCGGTCTGCTCGAAGTCGGCTGGTCGATCGGTATGAAGTACACCGAAGGCTTCACCCGTCTCTGGCCCAGCGTCTTCACGGCCGCCGGCATCGTCGCGTCGATGGTGCTGCTGTCGCAGGCGGCCAAGACCCTTCCCATCGGCACCGCCTACGGCGTGTGGGTCGGCATCGGCGCGGCCGGTGCGGCGGTGCTCGGCATGGTGGTGCTCGGTGAGCCGGCGACCGCCGCCCGGATCTTCTTCGTCTGTCTGCTGCTGGTGGCCGTGGTCGGTCTGAAGGCGACCTCCGGGCACTAGCCCGCGGTCGGCGCCCGGTGGGTCTTCGGGGTCTTGGGCCGCTTCGCGGCTCCCGGGCCCGCCTCGCCCGTGTCGTACCACTCCTCCGAGCCGTCGGGGACGGGTGGCACCTCGGGGAGTTCCGCGCCGGGCATCAGGCGCAGGTCGAAGTCGCGGGCGGGGGTTCCGGCGAGGGCCTCGCGGGTGAAGCGGGCCCAGATCTCGGCCGGGGGGCCGCCGCCGTTGACCCGGGGGAGGCCGAGGGCTCCGTACAGCGGTTCCTGTCGGCCGGATTCCGGGTCCTGGCCCATCAGTGCGACGACGGTGGCGAGTTCCGGGGTGTAGCCGGCGAACCAGGCCGCCTTGTCGTCCTCCGCCGTGCCCGTCTTGCCGGCCGCCGGGCGTCCGGCGGCCTGTGCGGCGGTGCCCGTGCCGGTCTCGACGACGCCCCGCAGCACGGCGGTGGTGGTGTCGGCGGCTTCGCGTCCCACCGCCTGCCGGGGTCCGGGGGCGGGCAGCGGCAGGGGTTCTCCGTCGCGGGTGATGCCGGCGACGAGGGTGTGGTCGCCGCGCCGGCCGTGCGCGGCGAGGGTGGCGTAGGCCTGGGCCATGTCGAGGACGCTGGCGGTGGCGGGGCCGAGTGCGATGGAGGGGGAGGCGGTGAGGTCGGGGGTGGTGGGGGGCAGGCCGAGGGCGACGGCGGTGCGGCGGACGTGGGCGGGGCCGACGTCGACGGCCATCTGGGCGTAGACGGCGTTCACGGAGAGGTCGGTGGCGGCGTTGACGGGGATGTCGCCGTAGCTCTCGCCGTCCTCGTTGGCGGGGTCGTACGGGGCGCCGGGCCAGCCTTCGACGGGCCGGCGGTCGGTGCCGTCGTAGACGGTGTAGGGGGTGATCGGTTCGCCGTGCTGGGTCTGTGCGCCGCTCTGTACGGCGGCGGTGAACACGAAGGGCTTGAAGGTGGAGCCGACCTGGTAGTCGCGGCGGGTGGCGTTGCTGACGTACTGCTCGGTGTAGTCGACGCCGCCGTAGAGGGCGACGACGCGGCCGGTGGCCGGTTCGACGGCGGCGGCGCCGGCGCGCACGTAGCGGTCGGTGGGGTTCGCGGCGGGGTCGAGGCGGTGGGTGACGCGTTCCTCGACGGCCCGGGTGAGCAGGGCCTGCCGGGTGGGGTCGATGGTGGTGACGATGCGGAAGCCGCCGCCGGCGAGGGTCTTCTCGTCGACGATCCCGCGGTCGGTGAGGTAGTCCTCGACGGCCTGCACGAGGTAGCCGCGCTGGCCGGAGAGGCCGGTGCCGGGACGGGCGGTCTGGGGGTCGGGGAAGCGGAGGGCGGCGCGTTCGCCGGGGGTGAGCCAGCCTTCCTTGACCATGCCGTCGAGGACGTATCCCCAGCGGGCGAGGACGGCGGGGCGGTGTTCGGGGTGGGTGGTGACGTCGTAGGCGCTGGGGGCCTTGAGGAGGGCGGCGAGGTAGGCGCCCTCGGCGGTGCCGAGGCGTTCGGCGTCCTTGCCGTAGTAGGCGCGGGCGGCGGCCTGGAGGCCGTACGCGTTGCGGCCGAAGTAGCTGGTGTTGAGGTAGCCCTGGAGGATCTCGTCCTTGGTCTTCTCGCGTTCCAGTTTGATCGCGATGAAGAATTCCTTGGCCTTGCGGGTGAGGGTCTGTTCCTGGCCCAGGTAGTAGTTCTTCACGTACTGCTGGGTGATGGTGGAGCCGGACTGGCGGCCTTTTCCGGTGAGGGTGTTCCAGGCGGCGCGGACCATGGCCTTGGGGTCGACGGCGCGCGAGGTGTGGAAGTCGCGGTCCTCGGCGGCGAGGACGGCCTGCCGGACGGTGAGCGGGATGCGGTCGAGGCGCACGTTCTCGCGGTTGACCTCGCCGTCGCGGGCGAGGACGGTGCCGTCGCGGTACAGGTAGAGGTTCGACTGGGCGACGGCGGCGGCGTTGGCGGCGGGGATGTCCACCAGGAGGTATCCGGCCACGAGGGCTCCGCCGAGCAGCAGTCCGCCGAGCAGCAGCAGTCCGAGGAGGGTGCGCAGCAGCCGCCGGGGGAGGGACGCCCGGGGGCGTGCGCCGGTGCGGGGCGCGGGGAGGGTGGGGTCCCTCGCCTCCCAGCCCGGGTCCTCCTCCGGAGGCGGGGCGGCGGGTGGGACGGGACGCGCAGAAGGGGACATGGCATCACATAGTGCACATAAAGCGGGCGAAACTCCCGAAGGTGAGGGGGTGGTGACGGGAAATCTCCGGGGTGAGCGCCTGGCGAGCGCCGGGAGACCGGTCGGAGTGTGCCGGGAGACCGGTCGGAGTGCGCCGGGGGAGCGGTCGGAGTGCGCCGGGGGAGCGGCCGGGGTCGCCGGGATCGCATCAGGGGGGGCCGCCGGGAGATCGGCCGGAAAAACCGCTCGCGGCGAGGTGCCGGCGGCCACTAGGGTCATGCGCTTCGCCCTCTTTCCCCCCACCTCCTCCCCTTCCCTCCGCACGTGCTCCGAAAGGGACAACATGCTGCGGCTGTACGCGACCGTGGCCGCGGGCGGCTTCCGGCGTCACGCCACCTACCGGGTGGCGACGCTGGCGGGCCTCTTCACCAACACGGTCTTCGGCTTCGTCCTCTCGTACACCTATCTCGCCCTGTGGGCCGAACGGCCCGACCTCGGCGGCTACTCCTCCTCCGACGCCCTCGCCTACGTCTGGATCGGCCAGGCGCTCCTCACCGTCTGCGGCCTGATGGGCGGCGGCTTCGAGGACGAGCTGATCGAGAGGATCAGGACCGGTGACATCGCCGTCGACCTCCACCGTCCCGTCGACCTCCAGTCGTGGTGGTGCGCGGCCAACGCGGGCCGTTGCGCCTACCAGTTGGCGGGCCGGGGCGCCGTCCCCCTCCTGATCGGCGCGCTCGCCTTCCGCTTCACCCTCCCGGACGGCCCGGCCGGCTGGGCCGCCTTCCTGTTCGCGGTGGCGCTCGGCTCGTTCGTGTCCTTCGCGCTCTGGTACCTGGTCGCGATGAGCGCCTTCTGGCTCCTCGACGGTCAGGGCGTGGTCCAGGCGGCCTGGCTGACCGGCCTGTTCTTCTCCGGGATGCTGCTTCCGCTGAACGTCTTCCCGGGCGCGCTCGGCGAGCTCGCCCACGCGCTGCCGTGGGCGGCGCTGCTCCAGGTGCCGGCGGACGTCTACCTCGGACGGTACGGGGAGGGCTGGGGCCTCGTCCGCGCGTACGGCTTCCAGCTCGGCTGGCTCGCCGTGCTGCTGGCGGCGGGCCGCGCGGCCCAGAGCGCGGCGACGCGGAAGGTGGTGGTCCAGGGTGGCTGAGCGGCTCCGCACGCCGGTCGGGGAGCCGTACGGCACGGGCGGCCGTGGCCCGTCCCCGTACGGTACGGGCTCCGGAGGCCCGGCCCCGTACGGTACGGACATCGACGGCCCGTTCCCGTACGGTGCGGATCCCGGCGGCCCGTCGCCGTACCGCACGGCCGTGGAGGGCCTGCGGACGTACCGGATGGTCGCCGCCATGTGGATCCGGTCCACGATGGCCTACCGGGCCTCCTTCGCCCTGACGCTCTTCACCTCCTTCTGCGTCACCTTCTTCGACTTCGTCGTCATCCTGCTGATGTTCGGGCAGGTCAGGGGGCTCGGCGGGTTCTCCTTCGCGGAGGTCGCCTTCCTGTACGGCAGCACCGGCACGGCCTTCGGGGCCGCCGACCTGACGATGGGCTCGCTCCAGCGGATGGGGCGCCGGATCCGGGACGGGTCGCTCGACGTGTTCCTGCTGCGGCCGGTGCCGCTGCTCGCGCAGGTCGCGGCGGACAAGTTCGCGCTGCGCCGGCTCGGCCGGGTCCTCCAGGGGCTGATGGTGCTGGTGTGGAGCCTGGTGCTGCTGCGCGACGAGGTGGCGTGGTCCTGGGAGAAGGTCCTGATGGTGCCCGGGATGGTGGTCTGCGGGGCGGTGATCTTCATGGCGGTGATGGTGCTGGGCGCGTCGGCGCTCTTCTGGCTCCAGGACGCCTCCGAGGTCACCAACGCGTTCACGTACGGCGGGAACACGCTGCTCCAGTACCCGCCCGCGGTCTTCGCGCAGGACCTGGTGAAGGGCGTGGTGTACGTCGTCCCGCTGGCCTTCGTGAACTGGCTGCCCGCGCTGTACGTCCTCGGCCGCCCCGCCCCCGCCGGGGTGCCGTCCTGGGCGGCCTTCG
Source organism: Streptomyces filamentosus (assembly GCF_014654895.1). Lineage (GTDB taxonomy): Bacteria > Actinomycetota > Actinomycetes > Streptomycetales > Streptomycetaceae > Streptomyces > Streptomyces filamentosus. The sequence continues at coordinate 3,627,094 of NZ_BNBE01000001.1, forward strand.
CCCCGCCGTTCGTCGCCCTGGTCTGCTGCGCGGTCGCGGGCCTGGCGTGGCGGACGGGCGTCCGTGCCTACCGATCGACAGGAAGCTGAGAACCCGTGCCCCTCATCGAACTCGACGGCCTGGAGAAGACCTTCACCGTCCGCCGGAAGACGGGCCTGCTGCGGCGCGAACGCCGGGAGGTCAGGGCCGTCGACGGCATCTCGTTCACCGTCGACCGGGGCGAGATGGTCGGCTACATCGGTCCGAACGGGGCCGGGAAGTCCACCACCGTCAAGATGCTCACCGGCATCCTCACCCCCAGCGGCGGCCGCCTGCGCGTGGCGGGCATCGACCCCGCGCGGGAGCGGACCCGGCTGGCCCGCCGCGTCGGCGTCGTCTTCGGCCAGCGCACCACCCTCTGGTGGGACCTGCCGCTGCGGGACTCGTACCGGCTGACGCACCGCATGTACCGCATCCCCGACGACCGGTACGAGGAGAACCTGGCCCGCTGCGTCGAGCTCCTCGACCTCGGCGACCTCCTCGACGTGCCGGTCCGCCAGCTCTCCCTGGGGCAGCGGATGCGCGGCGACATCGCGGCCGCCCTCCTGCACGACCCGGAGGTGCTGTACCTGGACGAGCCGACGATCGGCCTCGACGTCGTCTCCAAGGCCCGGGTGCGCGGCTTCCTGCGGGAGCTGAACGCCGAGCGCGGCACCACCGTGCTCCTCACCACCCACGACCTGACCGACATCGAGCAGCTCTGCTCGCGGGTGATGGTCATCGACCACGGGCGGCTGGTGTACGACGGCGGCCTCGCCGGCCTGCACGAGGCCGGCGACGGCGAACGGATGCTCGTCGTCGACCTGGCGCGCGAGCTCCCGCCGATCACGGACGTGCCCGGCGCGCGGTTCGTCCGGGCGGACGGCCCCCGCCAGCACCTGGCCTTCCCGGCCTCCGCGTCGGCCGCGCCGCTGGTCGCGGCGGTGGCGGAGGCGTACCCGCTCGTCGACCTCTCGGTGCGGGAACCGGACATCGAGTCCGTGATCGCGAAGATGTACGGGGGAGCGGCCGGGGAACTCACGGGAGGCCCCGGGAGTCCCTGAGGTGAGGATGTGAGGAGGTCTGGCGGATGGTGAGCTTCACGTACACGGCGGCGGACGAAGAGCGGAACCGTGGCGTCCGCAGGATGAAGGCCCTGGCGACGGCCCTGCTGGCGTTCGTCGCGGTGGTCTACGCCCTGGCGACCTGGGCGGAGAACTCCGGCGCGGGCGCCTGGGCGGGGTACGTGGCCGCTGCGGCCGAGGCCGGCATGGTCGGCGCGCTGGCCGACTGGTTCGCGGTGACCGCCCTCTTCCGGCACCCGCTGGGCCTGCCGATCCCGCACACGGCGATCATCCCCACCAAGAAGGACCAGCTGGGCGCCTCGCTCGGCTCCTTCGTCGGCGAGAACTTCCTGTCGGCCGACGTCGTACGGGGCCGCCTGCGGGCCCTGGGCGTCGCCGGGCGCCTCGGCACCTGGCTCGCCGAACCGGCCCACGCGGACCGGGTCACGGAGGAGGCGGCCACGGCCCTGCGCGGCGCGCTGACCGTGCTGCGCGACGCGGACGTGCAGGCGGTGGTCGGCGAGGCGATCACCCGCCGGGCGGAGGCGGCCGAGATCGCCCCCGGCGTCGGCAAGACCCTGGAGCGCATGGTGGCCGACGGCGCCCACAACCGCGCCGTGGACCTGGTCTGCGTCCGGGCCCACGACTGGCTCGTCACCCACGGCGACTCCGTCATGGACGCCGTCCAGGGCGGCGCCCCCGGCTGGACCCCCCGCTTCGTGGACCGCAAGGTCGGCGAGCGCGTCTACAAGGAGCTGCTCCGCTTCGTCACGGAGATGCGCGACATGCCGGCGCACCCCGCCCGCGGCGCCATCGACCGCTTCCTCACGGACTACGCCGCGGACCTCCAGTCCGACACGGAGACCCGCGCCCGCGTCGAACGCCTCAAGTCCGACCTGCTGGCCCGCCCCGAGGTCCAGGACGTCATCGCCTCCGCCTGGGGCTCGGTCCGCGCCCTCATCATCGCCGCCGCCGAGGACGACCAGAGCCAGCTCCGCCTCCGCGCCCGCGCCTCCCTGATCTCCCTCGGCAAGCGCCTCGCCACCGACCCCCGCCTCCAGGCGAAGGTCGACGGCTGGCTGGAATCCGCCGTCACCTACGTCGTCACCACCTACCGCACCGAGATCACGTCCCTCATCACCGACACCGTCGCCGGCTGGGACGCCACCCAGACCTCCCGCAAGATCGAGGCCAACATCGGCCGCGACCTCCAGTTCATCCGCATCAACGGCACGGTCGTCGGCGCCCTCGCCGGCCTGGCCATCTACACGATCAGCCACGCGGTGGGCGGCTGAGGCAACGGTCCCCGACGGGCCCGGACCCGGTGACCGCGCGCGGCTCCGGGCCCGCCCGCCCGGCTCCGGTGACCGCGCGCGGGTCAGCCGCGCTCGCGGGTCACGGCCCAGGAGGCGGCGGCCATTCCCCCCGCGACGGAGAACACCGCGGGCCAGGCCCCGATCCTCTTGGCCAGCGGATGCGACCCCCCGAACGCCGCCACATACGCGGCGGACAGCCCCACGGCCGCCTTCACCCCGCCCACCCGCTGCCACTCCCGGGCCGCCACCCCACCGGCCACCGCCAGCACCACCCCACCGAGCGGCCGCTTCTTCGTCCACCGGGCGACTGCGTAACCACCGACGAGACCGGCGGCGGCTACGGCGGGGGAGGGGATGCGGGGGCTGGGCATGACGGGGCCTTCTTTCCGGTCGGCGGATGGTCTTCCTTCGAGCGTACGGGGGGCTCCCAGGGTTAAGGCTCAGGGGTTCCCGAGGTGCTCAAGAAGAGCGCGGAGGTCCCAGGCGTCCATTCCCCACGGAGCGAGGTCCTCCTCGGGATCGGCCAACTCGTGCACGGTGGGGTCATCCAGGATTTTCCCCATGAACTCGAGCTTGTGTCCGAGACGCTCGTGCACGATGCCGTCGATGGTGCCCTCTGCCACCAGGACGGTCACCCGGGTCTTCGTGCCCGGAGCCAGCCCGAGCCGGTGAATGCGGTCAAGGCTTTGCAGGTAACGTCCGGCCGCGAAATCCCGGTCCAGGTAGACGGCGTCGTGGCAGACGTGGTGGAGGCTGATGCCTTCGCCGAGCGTCGCTGGATTGGAGAGCAACACCATGCACTCCGGGTCTTCCCGGAACCTGCGAATCTGTTCGTCGCGGTCGGGGGTGGAGCCGTGGACCACCGCGGGGTGGAGAGGACGGAGAGCGGCCGCGAGGGTGGTCAGGTTGCGTACGAACGTTGACCAGACGAGGGTTTTCCGTCCCATGCGGGCGTTTTCCGTCACCGTCCGCAGGACAGCCTCGTACTTCGGGGACGTTTCGTAGCGGGGAAGCTCCCGTAGGAGTTCCATCAACGGGGTTCCGGTAGATGGCCGTTGAGGGACAGGGAAGAAAGGCAAGGGCTGGTACCGGTCGGATCCTGTCTCCAGCAGAGCCGGATTCGTACTGGCCATCATCAGGTACACGAGGACCTTGCCCAGTCGTGCGAACTCCTCCTGCTCGCGGTCCTGGAGGTCGGTCAGCTGGTTCTTGAGCGCGGAGTAGAGCCGGCGGTGGGTTTCGGGAAGCTCGACGTACTTCACCCCCACCTCCATAGGGGGGAGCTGGAGTTCGCTCTTTGTCGTGCGGGTGAACAGCGGCCGCAGTACCCGGCTCGCATGGCTGAGGTCACCGCCGGACACCGCTCTGTCCACGGCCCGCCGCCCATGACCGGGCCAGACGAAGGAGAGAAGACTTTCCAGGTCCTTGGCACCATTTGGCGCGGGGGTTCCCGTCAGTATGAGCCGGTGCGCGGCCAGCGGGCCCAGCGCCATGCAGCTGGTGCCATACGTGCCCCGGACGCCGAGTTTCATCCGATGCGCCTCGTCCAGCACCATGAGGGCCGGGGCGGCTGTGAGCCATTGGGCGAGCTGTGACTGGTGCCGGCTCAGCCGCTCGTAGTTGACGAGCAGTATCTCCGCTTCACTGTCCTGTGAACGCTGGAAGATCCGCAGGACAGGAGGAGTGGTGAAGCACGAGGCGGCTTCCTCTGTCCATGCCTCGTACGCGGATTTCGGACTGACCACCAGGAGCCGCCGGACTTTGCCGGCCTGCCGGAGGGCCGCGTACACAGCGAGGGCAGTGCGGGTCTTGCCCGCCCCTGGGACGCTGAAGTTCGCGCCGTGCGTCAGGGAAAGCAGTTTGGCGGCATCGCGCCGCTGGAAGCTTGTCAGCGGAGCCGTCCAGGCAGGACCGAGAAGGCCGGGCACCTCAGAGGGCGAGATCTCCTCCGGGATCTCCTCGCCGCGCTGGCCTGCCTGGAGGCGTACCTCGACGGCCTGGGAGTCCCTTACCGATCCTTCGGTGAGCGTTCTCAGGTCGGGGGAGAAGACGACGCCAGCTGGGTCGTGCCAGTGGGTGAGCAGGGTGAGCTGGGCGAGGAACTCCTCCAGGTCCACTTCTGCGGCCTGCGGGCCACGCTGACTCCCACTGCTGTACCGCGCGATGAAGCGGACAAGATGTTCCTGGCCGTCCGCGAGGCTCCGGAACACTACCTTGGTCCGGGTCTCGTCGAAGCCGATTCTGAGAGAGGGCTCTCCGGTGTCAGCCACTCTCAGTCCTCACTCGCCTTGATCAGCCAGCTGATACCGTCTCCGCGTGTGGTGATTCCACGGCTGGCCTGTCGGGCCAGCTTCGCGAGACTGTTCCTGACGCCGAGCAGCGCGCTATCGAAACTTGCCTCGTCCAGGCTGTTGCTGCCGAGTGCCTGAACCAGATCGCTCACGCTCTGGTCGATCGCCGCGCGGGCATCGTCGAGACGTTCGGCGGTTGTCTGCCTGACCTTCTTCAGGCGGTCGTCGCGCTCTGCCGCGTCCAGCGCGCGGCGCATCCCCTTGCGCGCCTCGGAGATGTCGCGCTGAGCGGCCTCCCGCACCATGTCCGGTACATGCCGGGAGCTTTCAGTGGCACGGGCGCGCAGGATCTGGTCGGTGACCGCCCGGGCCCGGACGACCGGATCGGCCGGCGGAGCGACGGCGACGGAGAGCCCGGGGATGGAGATTCCGGCTGTGCTCTGCCCTTCAGCGGCAGCGGCCCGGAAGAGGGCCGGCAGATTGTCTTCCAGATAGGTTCCCTGGAATTCCTGTCCGATGACACGTGTCTTGGTTTTGGCGAAGTCCAGGATGATCGCGGCGATGCGGTTCTCCTTCACCCGTTCCGCCTGCTCCTGGCTCGAAGCGCGCACCTTCTCGTACGCGCGGTGCAGCTCCTTCAGGTTCTCCTGGTGGCCTTCGAAGTCGGAGAGGCCGAGTTGAGCACCCTCCGGGGTGGCGCTCCGCTGGATCATGTCCCGGATCACCCCGAGGATCCACCGCTCCTGCCGGAAGGTCTTGAGCTGGATGTGGAAGGCGCGGGCGATGTCGGCCGCCTCACGTCCCATCAGCTCCTGCTCTTCCATGGCGATCAGGCGGTTGATGTAGGAGTAGTCCCGGCGCTTGTCCGGACGCAGCTGAAGGGTCAGCTCCACCGCGTTGATGTCGTCCCAGGTGAAGGAGCGCGGCAAGACCCCGACCCGGATCGACGAACGTCCCAGCTGGCGAAGGGCCGCGGCACGGGTGTTGCCATTCACGAGGATTCCCTCGTGCGTCATGAGCCCGGGTTCCTGCTGATCGACGGAGCGAAGGCTTTCCAGGAGCGCTTCGAAGTCCGGATCGGTCTCGTCCGGGCTGGCGGGCTTTCCCCTGAGCAGCCGGTCGAGGTACTCCTGGCTCTCCACGCTCCAGGGGTCCGACTCCAGCCCGCGGGCGAGCTCGGGATCGTGGTCGCGCTGTGCTCTGATCCGGTGGGTCGCGGGGTTGTAGTAGACATCGCGCAGCGGCATGTCGATCACACCGACGTGAAGTGGCCGGCCATTCCACTCCACGGTGACGGTCTCACGGGTTCCGTCACCTGCGGTCGACTCGTCGAGCCGTCGTGCGACGAACTCGATGTTCTCTGGGCTCTTCGGCGGAAGCGCGAACGCCAGCATCCCCACGGTTCTCCTCAACTCCGGGCCTCAGCCCGTTTTCTTCTCAGCTCTTCGGGTCGGTGTGTCAGGGGCGGCGGACAGCGGCGCGGACGGTCTCGCGGGACTCGGACGGCAGGCTGCGGTACTGCCCCCAGAGCCGCTCCATGGCACTGAAGTCCCGGTGGTCAGCAGCCACCCACTGGGTGAAGAGCTCGCGTTCCACTCCGCTCATCTTTGAGAGTCGGCTGAGCACGTCGTTGACATCGGTTTGCCGGCCCCGGCCCCCAATCCTGCACCGGCGGCACTCGATGACCAGCTCGACGGTCTTTCCGCCGGGCTTCAGTACCTCGCGGCGGGCGATGTCCAGCTGCGCGGTTTCGATTCCCCCGTCGTATGCCTCGCCGGCGGCGATGCCGCAGACCCGGCAGAGGTGATCGTCCCGTTCGAGGATCTCACGGCGCTGGGGAGCGCTGATGCCCGCGGCAGCCGGCTTCACCCGCGCCTGACCGGGCTTCCACACCTCTGCCCCCATCTCGACGAACCGGTGCTCGTGGGGGGAGAGAGTGGGGTCTTCCCGGTTTGTCGCGATGTTCCAGCCGTGCACCCGGAGATCCCGCATGCGCCGGTCGATCTGAGAGGTCTCCGGGAACGCCTCGCGCAACTGGGTCTTGGTGAAGACCGAACCAACGCCGACTTCTGTGACGAGCCAGAGTGCGCAACGGACCATGGTTCCCTTCGTGCTGGTTCGCCACGAGGGGATGTCAGCATTCGTCACGATTCTCTCCTTAATTGACGACCTGGGCCGTGAGTCCCCTATGGAATGTTGGTGGTCCAGTTCCGCTCACTCTCCCATTGGATGAGGCGGTCGGCGAAGAGATCAAGTGGTCCCACGTGTTTGCGGGCCAGCGCAAACACGTGGGACCTAGTTGACCGGGAACGCAAACACCGAGAACAGGGGGCCTGAGAACGCAAACAGGAAGCACGGCGGAACCGTTCGTTCCTGGTTGTGCGTTCACATGACCGCGGGAGACTGAATCCTCGATGAGTCCCTTTGCCTCGGGAGGTTCGATGGCCGCTATGGGCCAGACGCGCAAGACGTTTCACGAAGGGTGCAGTCCCGCACGCGTGGCGTTCGCCGAAGGGTTCCGCGACCTTGTGAACGCGATGACGTCCAGCAAGCAGCGCGTACGCGCGCGACAGCTGGGCATCCCGCCCAGCACGCTCTCCAACTACTGGACCGGCCGTCGTATGCCTCGGCTGCCGAAGCTCCGCGCCCTTTTCGCGGCCGCCCGGGCGCACTCCGTGGCTGATGCGCGGGTCACCCTGCCCAGGCTTGAGAAGCTGCACGCACACGCCCTGCTGGACCGTTCCGGCCGAGACCTCCATGCGGCGATCGTCATCGCGGGCTTCGTCCCCGAGGCGAGGGCTGCGGAGGCTGCCCGGCCTTCCGGCACCCTTCCGGCAACGGGACCGGCGCAGGACCGGCGGAGCGCCGGGAACGTCGAAAGGACGGAGGACGCCGCGATGGCGGAAGCCGCGGAGAACGTCAAGGCCGAGGCTGCCACGGGGTCCGCCCAGAGCCGCGAGGTGGGAGAAGCTTTGGAGGTTCTGCGATCGGCCCGGGCCGCGGGAGACCTTCGCCGCCTCGTCGGGACGGCGTGGTCGGCCAGCAGGACCCTCAGTGATACCCAGGTCTGCGAAGCGGTGGCCGGTCTTCACGCCACTGGTGACACGGACCTGGCTGAGGCGCTCCTCCTCGCGGACGGTCAGCGCGGGGCAGATGCCACGATGCGACTCGCGCTGGCCCTGATGGGAGCAGGTCTGGCGGGTTCCGCCGAGATCATCATGCGCGCCAGCCTCCCCCCGGAGGGCGGCCCGGAGCAGTAGCGAACCGCCCCCCAGGGCATTTTCGAAGAACCCAGCACGGAGCCGGGACGCGATCGTCCGCTCCGGTCTTTGTGGCGCCCCGATTCGGGTCGCCTCCTCTCTTACGTTCCACAGGAGTTCCTTCATGCTGCACATCTCGCTGGCCCTGGTCGTCGGGATCGGTTTCGTCCTTTTCGGGGCGGCTGTGGTCGCCGCCGGAGCCTTTGCCCTCGCGCGCTGGGAGGGACAGCCGGTCCCCGCCTCGGTCCGGTGGGGGTTCGCGGCGTTCGCCGGCGCGCTCACCCTCGGGATCCTGGTCCTCACTCTGATCACTGGAGCGGCGGGCTAGGGCTCTCCCAAGGCCAAGCCGGTACGCTCCCGTGTCGCCCGCCCGGACGGTCAAGCACCGGCGCATGATGCCGCACACTTATGTGGGCGCTGTCAGTTGACGGGCGCACTGTCAGTGGGGTCTGTCACCCTCTGTGATAGCTGGTGGCACAAGGCGCCGGCGGGGTTCGTGTTCGAAGGAGGGTGCATGGCCAGCACTGAATCGGAGTTCACCTCAATCGAGATCTGTGCTGGAGCCGGCGGACAGGCCATCGGCCTGCACCGTGCCGGTTTCAGGCACCTGGCGCTCGTGGAGATCGACAAGCACGCGAGGGAGACCCTGCGGCGGAACATCGAAGCGCGGCCGGACTGGTCCTGGGAGGAACGGCACTGTGACCTCAGCCACGCGGACGTCACGGAATTCGAGCCCCTGGAAAGTGTCCGCCGTGACGGGAAGCTGATCGAGCCGGGCGAGCTGGATCTCCTGGCCGGTGGTGTGCCGTGCCCGCCCTTCTCTCATGCGGGCAAGCAGCTGGGCAGGGATGATGAGCGAGACCTCTTTCCCCGGATGCTGTACCTCGTCGAGGAACTGAAGCCACGTGCAGTGATGATCGAGAACGTGCGGGGCATCCTGGACCCGAAGTTCTCGGACTACCGGGACTACATCAAGGCCCGGCTGCAAGGCGGGACCTACCGTGCTGACGACGGCTCTGTCGTGACCGAGGAGGGTCTCGGGTACGAGGTGTGCCACTGGGACATCCTGGAGGCGCACGAATTCGGAGTTCCGCAGCTGCGGCCCCGCGCGATCCTCGTCGCCATCCGCCAGGACGTCCTCAAGGGGGACCTGAAGTACGAATGGCCGACGTCGACCCACGAGAGCCCGGTCAGTGTGGTCAAGGCGCTTGAGGAGTCGATGGAGGCGCGTTACCGCGCGTACTACGACGGTCCCCGGGGCCAGGAAGCGCGTGCCGCCTATGCGCGGTGGCACAACAAGGCCACGGAGCGTCACGAGGAGCTGGTGGCCAAGGGCGGCGCCGGCATCGCCCCCACGCTCGTGGGCGGCTCGAAGAAGCACGGTGGTGCCGACCTCGGGCCGAGCCGCGCCAAGGCGACCTGGAAGCAGCTGGGCGTCTCCGGTCTCGGCGTGGCCAACGACGCTGAAACCGCCCGGAAGAAGCAGTCCGAGGACCGGGACCTGTTCGGCCCCGACGGCCCGATGCTGACCGTCGAGCAGGCCGCGATCGTGCAGGGCTTTCCCGGCGACTGGATCTTCGACGGCGGCAAGACGGCCCAGTACCGTCAGGTCGGCAACGCTTTCCCGCCGCCGGTCGCGGAGGCAGTGGGCCGGTCGATCATGGACGTCCTGAAGGCCGCCCGGGAGCGGGACGCGAGCCAGGTCTGATCACGTCGTGCCCGCGCCGCGGGTGCGGGCACGACGCTTTTCCACCTCGGCGGCAATCCGGGCGGCGCACTCGTCCGGGGACTCGTGCTCCCAGAAGCGGAGCACCGTCCAGCCGGCGTCACGGAGGCGCTGGTCCGTGTCGCTGTCGCGGGCCATGTTCCCGGCCACCTTGCCGGACCAGTAGCCCGGGTTGGTGCGGGGAGCCACATAGTGCTCGGGGCACCCGTGCCAGTAGCAGCCGTCGATGAAGACCGCCACTTTCACGGGCCGGAACACGATGTCCGCCGTCCGCCTGAGTTCAGGCAGGGGCCGGGCAGCGACGCGATAGCGAAGCCCCTGGGCGTGCAGGAGCCGCCGGACCAGTTGCTCCGGCTTGGTGTCGCGGCTGCGGATCGCCTGCATGTTCCTGCGCCGGGCGGCGGACGACGCCCAGGAGCCCTCTGGCGGCGACCATTCCGGTGTGTCACTGGACTGTGGCATCGATGTTCTGACCCTCCGGTTATCAGCCTGCCAGAAAACCGCGAGGCTTCCTGTCCGGCCGGTAGTCCCGGGCCGGTGTCACCCCGTGTGCGAGGGCAGCGACGGACCGGGCGCCGGAGTCTCTCCGGGCCGCGCGCGAGCCCAGAGGCGGTCATCCAGCAGCACGCTGCGCCTTGGGTCTCCAGGGCCCACCTCCGTGACGCGCGTACTCACGAACTCACCGTCCAGCGGCACGGGCACCCCCAGCTTGGCGGCGATCCGGCGATGGCTCTCGTATTCGCCCATGATGAGGAACCCCTCCTTGCGCAGCGCGGAGCGGGAACCGCCGTTGCCCCGGACCCGCTTCATGTAGTCCTTCTGCTGAGCCACCGTGCGGATCACGTTCCGGCCGATCCTGCGGTCCTGTACCCGGCGGAAGAGTTCGTTGAGGCGGGCCTGCCCGGACCGCGAGAGGAAAACCGCCGCACGGTCGTCGGCATCCATGTGCAGCAGCACGTTCTCGGGCAGCTCCGCATCCCGCCAGAGCCACGCGATCTTGTCGCGGTGCTGTGCCTTCACCGTCAGTTTCAGATCACGGTTGTTGCCCTTGTTCAGCCATTCGTCCCGGACCCGGAAAACGCCTGCGCTCCACCGGCTCTGCTCGTCGTTCGCCCAGACGAGCAGACAGAGGTGCCCCTGGGCTTCCGGCGGGATCATCCAGCCGCCGAACTGCTGGGAGTACTTGCAGTCCACGTCGATGCCGGCGATGCGATAGTCCATTTCGGCACCGTCACCGAAGCCGAACTCACGCTGGAGCTTGATCTCGACCAGCGTGCCGGCATGCGTTTTTTCCGTTTTGTAGAGGGAGTTCCAGTCGTAGCGTCCCGTGTCCTCGCCATTCAGCAGCTGGTCGATCGTGTCGCGGAGCGTGCGTGCGAAACGCCGCTCCGCGGAGTCCAGGCCGCGGAGGTGGTGCCACACCACGGCGAGGCCGGGGTCGCTGGCCAGCAAATTCTGCGTCTGGATGTTTATAGCTGCAGAGACGTCGAGAGGAAGCAACGAAAGGTCCTGTCTGTAGGTGGAACGGGCTGCGGCGAGGGCGCTCCTGCTGCTGCGAGTTTCCTCGTGGCATCGGGTGCGGCGTCAAATGCTCTCGCCCGGGTCCGTCACTTACCGGACAGGTTTTTTTCGCCATCCGCCCCGTGGCACTCCCCATAAGCCCGCTCCGAGCCGCACCAGCACGCCTCCGTGCGGAGAGGGGGCCAGGGGAGGGCTCGGGAGCGGGCGGCGAGGGTGGTGGCGTATTGGGGGAGGAGGGGGGCCTGGGAGGGGTGGGTGGCTTCGGAGGCGGCGAAGGCTTCGTAGGAGGGGACGGTGGCGCGGACGATGCCGAGGTTGGGGGTGCCGGCGGCGGCGAGTTCGCGGAGGGAGGCCTCGATGTCCGTCAGGTGGGCGCGGTAGGTGGGGTACTCCGTCTCCAGCTCCGGGTAGGAGGCGAGGAGTTCCGTGAGCTCGGGCTCGGGCCAGTGGAGGACCGCCACCGGGAAGGGGCGGGAGAGGGCCGTTCGGTAGGTGCCCAGTTCGGAGCGGAGGCGGGCGATCTCGGCCTGGAGTTCGGTGGGGTCGGAGGAGCCGAGGGACCACAGGCGCTTCGGGTCGTGGAGTTCGTCCAGGGGGATCGTGGCGGTGTGGAGGCGGTCCGCGAGGGTGTCCCACGCGTCGTGGTCCCTCGCCAGCATGCGGCGGACGCGGTGGCGGGTGACCAGGAGGGAGACGGTGGCGTGGGGGAGTTCCTCCGGGCCCGTCGCCAGCAGGCCGGCCGCCTCGGTGAGGGTGGCTTCCGCCGCCTCCAGTTCGTCGTGGGCCTCCAGCGTCTCCGCGGCGATCTCCCAGGGGGCCGCGTCCGCCGGGCGGGCGCGGCGGACGCCGTCGATGATGGCCCTCGCCTCGGCCTCGTGCCCGTACTCCCACAGGTTCGACGCCTTGAGGGCGCGGATCAGGTGCGGGTCGGCGGGGTCCCCGGACAGCAGGTCGTCGTAGAGGGCCGTCGCGCCCGGCCGGTCGTCCGCGAGCTCCAGGTGGGCCGCGGCCCGGAGCAGCAGCGGCTCCCGGTCTCCGGGGTACTGCGCGGCGGTGCGCAGCAGACGGTCGGCTTCGGCGGTGTGGGCGGCAGGAGTGTCAGGGCGCATGTCCTTCACCGTACTGCTGTACGGCCCTGGAGAGTTGGTGCCGCAGCGCTTATCGTGCCGGGCGTGCGGGACAGGGGACGGGAGCGGGTGCCGGTCGTGGTCCAGGCGCGCCCGGGGCGCCGTGGGCTCGCCCGTGTGCTCTGGGGCGCCGCCGAGACCGTCGTCACCTGCGGCGTTCTCATCCTCCTCCTCGTCGTCCACCAGCTGTGGTGGACCAATCGGCAGGCCCGCGCCGAGGCGGGCGAGCAGGTGCGGGTGCTGGAGCGGGAGTGGGAGAGGGGGCGGGGGAGCGGGGAGGGCGTTCCTCCCGCCCCGGAGCCCGGGGGAGCGACCGCGGGGGGTCCGGCCGCCGGGAGTTCCGCCGGCACGCCCACGGTCGATCCCGAGGCCGGCCCCGATTCCGACTCCGGCTCCGGCTCCTCGGGCTCCGGGGCCCCGCCGGGGCGGTCGCCGGTTCCGGCCGGCTCCCGGCCCCCCTCCGGCGAGGCGTTCGCCGTGCTCCGGATCCCCCGCATCGGGCTGACCGTGCCCGTCGCGCAGGGGATCTCCAAGAGCAAGGTGCTCGACAAGGGGTACGTGGGGCACTACCCCGGCACCGCCGTGCCCGGCCGGCAGGGGAACGTCGCGCTCGCCGGGCACCGGAACACGCACGGCGAGCCCTTCCGGTACGTCAACCGGCTCCGGAAGGGCGACGAGATCACGCTGCGGACGCGGGAGGGCACGTACACCTACCTCGTCGACCAGATCCTGCCGGTCACCTCGCCGCGCGACACCGGCGTCATCCGGCCCGTGCCCCGGTCGGTGGTCAAGCCGTCGTACGGGTACTCCGAGGCCGGGTCCTACCTCACCCTGACCACCTGCACGCCCGAGTTCACCTCCCGCTACCGGCTCATCGTCTGGGCGACCCTGCGACGCTGAGGACGGCGCCCGCCGCCGCCAGGCCCGCCGAGGCCAGCAGCGGCGCGTCCGGGCCGGCCGCCGTCAGGGCGAGGGCCAGGGCGACGCCCGCCGCCGAACCGATGTAGCGGGCCGTGTTGTTCGCGCCCGAGCCCATCGCCGCCCGCTCCGGCGGCACGGAGTCGACCGCGAGCCGGGGCAGCGCCGCGTTCAGCAGGCCGCTGCCCGCGCCCGCCACCAGCAGGCCGGCGATCAGGCGCGGCCAGGGCAGGCCGGGGGAGCCGAGGGTGCCGAGGAGGAGCAGGACGCCGACCGCCGACAGGGCGAAGCCGAGGGCCAGTTGGTACGGGGCGGAGAGCCTGCCCGCGAGCCGGCGGGCCTGGAGCGCCACCACGAACGCCGTCCCCGACCAGAGGAGGAACAGCCAGGCCGTGCTCAGCGGCGCCAGGCCCGCCCCGCGCTGGAGCAGCGCCGGGAGCACGCTGAACAGGCCGATCACCGCCAGGCCCGTGAACAGCGCCCCCAGCACCGACGCCCGGAACGCCGGCCTCCGCAGCAGCCCCAGGTCGATCATCGGGTCCGCCGCGCGGCGCTCCACCAGGAGGAAGAGGGCGGTGAGGGCCGCCGCCGCGAGGAGCAGCGCGCCGACCGCCGGGCGCAGCCAGCCGTCCCGGCCCAGGGTCAGGGCCGTGAGCAGCGCCCCCAGCGCCAGCGCGAGCGCCGTCGCGCCCGCCAGGTCGGGGCGGGGAGCCGCGGGTCCGGGGCGGGGGGGCGCGTCCCCGGGCCGGGGGGTCGCGTCCCCGGGCCGGGGTCGCGGGGGAGCCAGCCTGCGGGCGCCCACCGCCGCCGTCACCACCGCCGCGGCGCCCAGCGCGCCGTACGCCAGGCGCCAGTCCAGCAGGCCGATCAGGCCCGCCAGCAGCGGGCCCAGGGCGATGCCGCCGCTCACGGCGGCGCCCCAGATCCCGGTGGCCCGGATCCGGTCGCGGCCCGAGGGGTACGCGTCGGCCAGCAGGCCCAGGCTGCCGGCGAGGACCGCCGCGCTCGCCGCGCCCTGCGCGATCCGCGCCGCCGTGAAGAGGGCGGTCGAGTCCGCGAGGGCGCCGAGCGCCGTCGTCACGCCCAGCGCCAGCGTGCCCAGTAGGAAGACCCGGCGCCGGCCGTGCGCGTCGGCCAGCGCGCCCGCCACCAGGAGCAGGACGGCGAGGCCGAGCGGGGTGCCGTTGAGCAGCCACGCCTGCGCCGAGGACGGGGTGCCGAAGGCGTCCGCCATCGCCGGGAGGGTCAACATCGGCGCCGTGTAGTTCATGAGGGCGACGGCGGTGGCGGTGGCCGTCACGGCGAGGACGGGCCGGGAGGGGGCGGGGGTGCCCTCGCCGGGGGCTTCCGGGGACGGGGGTGGGGACGAGGATGAGGACGGGGAGTGGGCAGCGCGCACGGGGACCTCCACCCGATCGCTGATCGGTCCGTTGGGTCGGTTCGGTCAATGAACCAGCACTCTACCCGCTCGGTTCGTTCAATGAACCCCTGTTTTCGGTACGCTGGTCGGCATGGCCCTCGGCAAGGACTACGTCCAGCAGCAGTGCTCCATCGCCCGCGCCCTCGAAGTGGTCGGCGAGCGGTGGACGCTCCTCGTCGTCCGCGACGCCTTCTACGGCGTCCGCCGCTACAGCGACTTCCTCTCCCACCTGGGCGCCCCCCGGGCCGTCCTCGCCGCCCGCCTCCAGGCCCTCGTCGACGTCGGGGTCCTCGACCGGCGCCGGTACCAGGACGCGCCGCCCCGGGACGAGTACGTCCTCACCGACCGCGGCCTCGCCCTCTGGCCGGTGCTGCGCGCCCTCGGTGCCTGGGGGAGGGACGAACTCCCCGGCACCACCCCCATGCGCCACTTCCACCACATCGTCTGCGGCACCGAACTCGCCACGAACGGCGAGTGCCCCGCCTGCGGCGTGCCCGTGCCGCCCGCCGACGTCGAGATGCGGCCGGGCGCCGGACTCGACCCCGACCCCGCCGACCCCGTCGCCCGCGCCCTCCTCCGGCCCCGCCGGCTCCTCGTCCCGCTGGACCCCGAAGCGACTCCGTAGAGGCCCGGAAGAGACTCCGTGGCGACTTCGCAGCGGCCCGGAAGTGACTCCGCAGCGGCGCCGGGAACCCTTCCGTACGGCTGTTCGTCCTACTCGACGGACAGTGAAGTACGGGGAACGGGGGGCGTGATGAGCGGGAGTCTGGTCCTGCGCCGATTCGCGCCCCTCGTCGCCCTGCTGGCGGTGCTCCTGGCCCTCGCGTTCTCGTTCGCCGGGGCGCTCCTCGCCGGAGGGCCCGACGGGTTCGTCGGCGCGGCGGTCGGTGCGGCGGTCGCCGTGGCCGCCGCCTCCGTCGTCCGCGCCCTCGTCGGTGCCCGTACGTCCCCGGCCGTGCCGCCCGCGCTCATACGCACCGCGCTGCGCGACCGGGCCCGCCGCACGGCCTTCCTCCCGCAGCGCGACCCCGACGCCGCGGGGCGCCGCAGGCCCCGGGCGCCCGGCCGGCCCCTCCCGGCGGCCGCGTAGGGGTCCCGCGCCACCGTGCGCGAGGACGCCCTCGCGCGGTCCGTCATGCCGAGACCTCCCATCCCCGGCACGACGAACCCCGGAGGGTTCCCTTGTCCCTGTCCCTGTCCGCTTCCCTGGCCGTCCCCCCGCCTGTCTCCCCGCTCGTCTCCCCCTCCGCTCCCCTCGCCTTCTCGCCGTTCCCGCCCTCCGTCCTCGACGCGTTCTCCGCGTTCGTCGGGGAGCTCGCCGGGGTGCTCGAACCGCTCTTCGCCGGGGGTGCGACCGCCGCCGCCGTCGTCCTGCTCACCGCCCTCGTCCGGCTCGCCGTCCACCCCCTCTCCCGCGCCGCCGTCCGGGGGCAGGAGGCCCGCGCCCGGCTCGCGCCCCGGGTCGCCGCGCTCCGCGAGCGGTACGGGAACCGGCCGGAGCGGTTCCAGCGGGCCCTCCTGGACCTGCACGCCGAGGAGAAGGTCTCGCCGCTCGCCGGGCTGCTGCCCGGCCTGCTCCAGGTGCCGGCCTTCCTCCTGCTGTACTCGCTCTTCTCCTCCGGCGACCGGATGGCCGGGCACGGCCTCCTCGGCGCCCCGCTGGACGGGCGGTGGGCCGGGGCCCTCGCCGACGGCGGGCCCTTCGGGGCGGCCGGGCTGGTGTACGCCGCCCTCTTCGCGCTGACCGCCGCCGTCGCCGCGTACCAGTACCGGCAGACCCGGCGGCAGCTCGCCGGACAGCGGCAGACCGCCGGGGCCAACACCTCCGGGACCAAGACCCCCGGAGCCAATGCCTCCAAAGCCAAGCCCTCCAAGGCCAAGACCCCCAAGGCCAAGACCTCCGGGGCCCAGCCTCCGCTGCCCGGTGCGCGGTTCACGGCCTCGGTCCTGCCGCTGCTCTCCTTCGGCACCGTCGTGACCGTCGCCTTCGTCCCGCTCGCGGTCGGGCTCTACCTCGCGACCAGCACCACCTGGGCCGTCGTCGAGCGGACCCTACTCACGCGTAAGGGTCCGCTGGCTGAACGGGGTCTTGCGGGCTGAACGGGAGTCTTGGAGGATCGGACGATCCTCCGATGGCCGCACTCCATCGGCCGGGGCACCGAAGGGCCTCCCCCGGGCCCACCTCGACCACAGGGAGAAGACCATGAAGCTGCTGCGAGTCGGCCCGCCGGGCGCCGAGCGTCCCGCCCTCCTCGACGGGGACGGCACCCTCCGCGACCTGTCCTCCTTCACGGACGACGTCGACGGAGGTCTGCTCTCCGACACCGCCACGCTCGACCGGATCCGCGCCGCCGCCGAGGCCGGCGTGCTGCCCGCGTACGGCGGCTCCGGCGACGCCACCGGGCTGCGGGTCGGCCCGCCGGTCGGCCGGATCGGCAAGGTCGTGTGCATCGGGCTGAACTACCACGGCCACGCCGCCGAGACCGGGCAGGCCACCCCGGCCGAGCCCGTCGTCTTCCTCAAGGCCGCCGACACCGTCGTCGGCCCGGACGACACGGTGCTCGTGCCGCGCGGCTCGGTGAAGACGGACTGGGAGGTCGAGCTGGCGATCGTCATCGGCCGGACCGCCCGCTACCTGGAGACCGACGAGGAGGCCCTGGCGCACGTCGCCGGGTACGCGCTCGCGCACGACGTCTCCGAGCGAGAGTTCCAGATCGAGCGCGGCGGCACCTGGGACAAGGGCAAGAACTGCGAGACCTTCAATCCGCTCGGCCCCTGGCTGGTCACCGCCGACGAGGTGCCCGACCCGCAGGACCTCACCCTGCGCCTGTGGGTGAACGGCGAGCTGAAGCAGGAGGGGAACACCTCCGACCAGATCTTCCCGGTCGCCGAGGTCGTCCGGTACGTCAGCCGCTTCATGACCCTCTACCCCGGCGACGTGATCAACACCGGCACGCCCGCCGGCGTCGCCATGGGGCAGCCCGACCCCAAGCCGTACCTCCGCCCCGGCGACGTCGTCGAGCTGGAGATCGAGGGCCTGGGCCGCCAGCGGCAGGAACTGAAGAGCGCCTGACACCCCGCGCGGAGCCGGACCAGGCCGGGGCGGGGGCGGGGGCGGCCCGTACCCGGCCCCGCACCCAGCCCCGGCAGGTGACGTCGGTCTGATTATCGCGGCGCTCCGCGTGTGATGCCGCGTTTTCGTACCTTATTTCTGCATATTGCCGCGTATGGAACCTGTGAAGAGCGCACGCACCTCCGACCGCAGGGCGCGGCTCGCCCTCTCCGCCGCCACGGCGGTCCTCGCCGCCGGTGCCCTCGTCGGGGGGCTCGCCGTCACCGGAGCCGCCGACCCGCTGCCCGGCGGCCTCGGCCCGTGCAAGCCGGGCAACTGCCCGCCCGCGTACCCCGACATCAACAACGGCGACGTCGTCTGGCGCGACAACGCCGTCAACGTCTTCGTCGGCGGCGACTTCCTCGTCCGTGAGGCCGCCGCAGAGGCCGAGGGCAAGGTCGTCGTCCTCGGCAGCTTCGACCAGAACAAGCGCGAGGGCGTCTCGGCGGTCTACAACGTGGGCGTCGCGGGCGTCGGTTCGCGCGTCGTGCCCGACAACGGCACGGACTTCCTCACGGTGGGCAAGAACATCACGGTCGCCCCCGAGCAGCGCCTCCTCACCGAGGAGGGCAGCGTCACCGGCAAGACGAAGTACGCGGGCACCGTCACCGGCACCGTCGTCCCCGACCCGGTCAAGGACGCCGGCGCCGCCGCCCCGTACGCCGGACTGCGCGACGAGCTCACCTCCGCGAGCCAGTGCTACGCGTACGTGGACGGGGCCTCCCGCACCGCCACCGGGACCGCCGTCAACAACGGCAGCGAGACGGTGTTCACCGGCGACGGCACCTCCGCGCTCCAGGTCTTCAACGTCGACTTCGACCTGGAGTCGCCGAGCGGCGGGCAACAGGGCATCACGTTCAACGGCATCCCGGCGAACGCGACCGTCCTCGTCAACGTCCTCGGCGCCGAGCGGACCATCGACACCTACATCGCCGGGCTGCCGGGGCTCCGCGACCGGCTGCTGTGGAACTTCCCCGACGCGACCCGGGTGAAGTTCGAGGGCACCGCGCAGTTCGCGGGCAGCGTCCTCGTCGGCAACCAGGCGAGCACCACCACCATCACCATGCCGGGCATGAACGGCCGGTTCTTCACCACCGGCAACCTGACCCACGCCTCAGAGCCGGGCGGGGGCGGCGGCCAGGAGATCCACAACTACCCCTTCAACGGCGACCTGCCGTCCTGCGACGAGGACCCGACGCCCACCACGCCGACGCCGACCGACACCACGCCGACCCCCACCGAGCCCACCCCGACCGAGCCGACGCCCACGGAGACCACCCCCACCCCGACCGAGCCGACGCCCACGGAGACCACCCCCACCCCCACCGAGCCGACGCCGACCGAGACCACGCCGACCCCCACGGAGCCGACGCCCACCGAGCCGACGCCCACGGAGACCACCCCCACCCCGACCGAGCCCACGCCGAGCCCCACCGACTCCGCTGACGGCGGTCTGACGGACGGTGGCCTGACGGACGGCGGCGGCTCCGACGGGGGGTACGGCGACGACGGCGGTTACGGCGACGGCGGCAGCACCGGCGGCGGCCACGGCAGCGGCGGGAACCACGGCCCGGACGGCGGCGGCCACCTCCCCGAGACCGGCGCGGGCACCGGGAAGGTCGTCATGGGCGTGACGGCGGCCGGCCTCGCCCTCGGCGGCGGCGTCCTCGTCGCCGTCAGCCGGCGGCGCCGCCGCTCGGGCGGGGCAGCGTGACCGTGACGCCCTCGCGGGCGGACCTCCGGGCCGCCTCCAGGACGTCCAGGGCGGCGGCCGCCTCCCACGCGGTGACCGGGTTCGGCCCGGTGCCGCGCAGGGCGGCGGCGACGGCCGCGTAGTACGCCGGGTAGTCCCCGGGCACCGACTCGACCGGCGTGCCGCCGCCGGTCAGCGGGGACTCCCCGGAACCGACCCGGCCCCACAGCGCCTCGGGCTCCACGCCCCAGACCGCGCCGGGGCCGGGCCGCAGCCCCTCGCGGAGCGCCGCCTCCTGCGGGTCGAGGCCGTACGTCACGAAGCCGGCGCGCCGGCCCAGCACCCGGAAGCGCGGCCCCAGCTGGGCGGCGGTCGCGCTCACGTACAGGTGGGAGCGGACGCCGTTCGCGTGCGTGAGGGCGAGGAAGGTGTCGTCGTCGGCCTCCGCGCCCGGCCGCCGCACGTCCGACTCGGCGTAGACGGAGACGACCGGGCCGAAGAGGACGAGCGCCTGGTCCACGACGTGGCTGCCGAGGTCGTAGAGCAGCCCGCCGATCTCCTCCGGGGCGCCGGACTCGCGCCAGCCGCCCTTCGGACGCGGCCGCCACCGCTCGAAGCGCGACTCGAACCGCTGCACCTCGCCCAGCTCGTCCTCCTCCAGGAGGCGGCGCAGGGTGAGGAAGTCGCTGTCCCAGCGCCGGTTCTGGAAGACGGACAGCAGCAGGCCCCGCTCCTCGGCGAGCTCCGCGAGGCCGCGCGCCTCGGCGGCGGTCGGGGCGAGCGGCTTGTCCACGACGACGGGCAGCCCGGCCTCCAGGGCGGCCCGCGCGATCGGCACGTGCGTCTTGTTGGGGGAGGCGACGACGATCAGGTCCAGCGGCTCCGCGCCGTCGGCCCACAGCTCCTCGGGCCGTTCGAGCACCCGGACGCCCGGGTACCCGTCGCGGGCCTCGGCGGCGCGTTCCGCGTTGCCGGTGGTGACGGCGGAGAGCTCCAGGCCGGGCGTGGCGGCGATCAGCGGGGCGTGGAAGACGGACCCCGCGAGGCCGTAGCCGACGAGCCCGACGCGGAGGGGGCGGGCGTGGGGGGAGTCCGGGGAGTGGGGGAAACCGGGGGAGTGGGGGGTGGTGGTCATGAAAGCCACTTAAGCAACGCTGTTGCCGAAGTGCAAGCAAGGGGGAGAATGGGCCGGTGACGGTGATGACGAGAGACCCGGGCGGCGGCGCGAACCTGGCGGCCCTGCGCGGCCACAACGCGGCCCTCGTGCTCGACCTGCTGCGCACGGCCGGCGAGGCGGGCATCAGCCGCCTGGAACTCGCCGGGCGCACCGGCCTCACCCCCCAGGCCGTCAGCAAGATCACCGCCCGGCTGCGCGCCGAGGGCCTGGCCGCGGAGGCGGGCCGCCGCGCCTCGACCGGCGGCAAGCCCCGTACGGTGCTCCGCCTGGTCCCCGCAGCCGCGCACGCCCTCGGGATCCACCTCGACCGCGACGCCCTGACCCTCGCCCTCACGGACCTCACCGGCGCCCCGGTGGCCCTCCGCCACCGCCCCCTGACCCTCACGGACGGCCCGGAGCGGGTCCTCGCCACCACGGCGGAGGAGGTACGGGCGCTGCTGGCCGCGACCGCCCCGGCCGGCGAGGGCCCGGACGGTGAGGGACCGGTCGGCGAGGGCACGGACGGCGAGGGCACGGACGGCGAGGGCACGGACGGCAAGGGACCGGACGACGAGAACCCGGTCGGCAAGGGCCCGGCGAGGGTGCTCGGGGCCGGGCTCGCCATGCCCGGACCCCTCGACCACCGGCGCGGGGTGGCGGGCCGGGTGACGGGGGCGGCGATGTGGGACGGGTTCCCGGTGCGGGACGTGCTGGCCGCGCGGCTCGGGCTGCCCGTCGCGCTCGACAAGGACACCAACGCCGCAGCCCTCGGCCTCGCCGTCCGGCCCGGCGCCCCCCGCTCCTTCGCCTACGTCCACCTCGGTACGGGCCTCGGCGCGGGCCTCGTCGTCGGCGGCGCCCCGCTGCGCGGCGAGCGGACCGGGGCGGGCGAGCTCGGCCACCAGACCGTCCAGCTCGACGGGCCCCCGTGCGCCTGCGGGGCGCGCGGCTGCCTGGAGGTCCTCTGCCTCGCGGCGGTGGTCCGCGGGGACCTGGCGGAGGCCGCGCGGATCCTCGGCACCGGCGCGGCCAACCTGGTGCGGCTCCTCGACATCGACCGGGTCCTGCTCGGCGGCCGGACGGTGCTGGCCGCGCCCGGCGTCTTCGCGGACGGCACGGCCGCCGTCCTCGCCGGACTCCGCCTCCCGGCCCCCGTCGAGGTGGCGGACGCCCCGCACGCCGTCGCCCTCGGCGCCGCCCAGCTCGTCCTGGCCCCGGTCTTCGGCCTGGACCCGGACCGGGAGCCGGCCCCGGACCCGGCCCCGGCCCGGAAGCCCGCGCCGGGCCCGACACCCGAGTCCCACCCCGAGCCCCACCCCGCCTCCGGCCCGGAGCCGACCCTGAAGCCCGCCCCGGATTCCGCCCCGGCACCGGCCCCGGAATCCGGCCGTGACCGTTCATCGGAAGGTCGGACCATACGCTGATCGGGCGGATTCGGCGGGCCGGCCGGGTTCCCGGCCGGTGTCGCCGCCCGTTCCCGGCCGGCGGGTGTGGCAGCGTCGCGGGCGCCCGGTACGTCCGCGAGCAGCAAAGGCACCCGTACATGGCACCCGCCCTCCGGTCCTCGCGCGGAGCTCCCCTCCTCGCCGCCGCGGCCGTCACCCTGTCCGCCGTCCTCTCCGCGACCCCCGCGGCGGCAGCGGTCGCCCCGGCGCCCGTCTGCGGCGACGCCTCCGCCCCCGGCTTCCCGCTCGCCACCCGGATCCGCTCCGGCCCCGCCGAGTACCCCGCCGGGGGACCCTTCGCCTCCTGGGAGCTGGAGGTGCGGAACACCACCGGCGCCCCCTGCGCCGGGGTGCATCCGGTGCTCGTCCTCACCGACGGGGAACGGGCCCTGCGGCCCGAGCAGATCCGCCTGGAGTTCTGGGACGCGGGGTCCGTCCGCTGGCGCCCGGTCGCCTTCGAGGCGACCGAGGAGGCCGAGAACGTCGGCGCGTTCACCGGCACCGAGGGCCCCGACGGCCCCTCCGGCACCGAGGGCCCCGACGGCCCCTCCGGCACCGAGGGCCCCTCCGGTGCCGCGGACCCCGACGACTTCGCCGGTTTCGCCGTCCCCGCCCGGCGGACCGTCACCGTCCCCGTCCGGCTGGCCTTCCGGGCGGACGCCGTGCCCGACGAGGTCGTCGTCAACGCCGCGCTCGTCCAGCGCCGGGGCGCGGACGGCGACTGGGTCGGCCGGTCCGGCGACTACCGTCTGACGATCGGCCCGCCCGACCCCGACGCCGACCCCGGCGCCGCCCCCGATCCCGACGCGTCCCGCCCCCTCGCCACGCCCCCCGCCCTCTCCGGCACCGCGCCTCCGCCGACCGCCCCCGCCACCCCTCCGAGGACCACCCCGGCCGCCCCCGCGACGCCTCCGCGGGGCACCCCCACCGCGCCGCCCCCAGCCGACACCGCCCCCGCCCCCCGCCCCCCTTCCGCTCACCCTCCCGTCCCCCACCGCCCCGAACTGGCCCGCACCGGAAGGGAGGCGGCCGCCCTCCTGGCCCCCTGGGCGGCGGCCCTCGTCCTGGCCGGAGCCCTCCTCGCCCGCTCCGGCCGCCGCCTGCGCGGCGCCTGACCCCCGATCCGTACGCCCCCGACCCGCACGCCCCCGATCCGTACGCCCCGACCCACACGCCCCTCACCCACGCGCTCCCGACCCGCCCCCCGTCCCACGCCGCCTGGCCCGAGCGCCCCCACCCGCACGCCCCCGACCCGCGCCCCCCGACCCGCACGCCCCCCGGACCCGCGCGCCCCGACCCGCCGAACCCGCGGGTCACCCTCCGTACACCCTCCCGTTCACCCCCGTCTGCGACGATCCCCGGATGAACCAGCACCACGTCCCGAGCGCCCCCGGCGCCCCCGTCCGCTCCGGCGTCCCGGAGCACGGCAGGGTGCCCAAGTACTACGCCGTGAAGGCGCGACTCGCGGTCCTCGTCGACGAGTTGGGGGAGGGCGGCGCGCTGCCCACCGAGCGGGACCTCGCCGTCCGCTACGAGGTGTCCCGCGAGACCGTCCGGCAGGCCCTGCGCGAACTCCTCCTGGAGGGCAGGCTGCGCCGGCGGGGGCGGGGCACGGTCGTCGCCGGGCCCAAGCTCGAACAGCCCCTCTCCCTCGCCAGCTACACCGAGGGCGTCCGCCGCCAGGGCCGCCGCCCGGGCCGCAGCATCGTCTCCCTCGACCGCTTCCCCTGCACCGACGCGCTCGCCCCCGAGGTCGGCGTGCGGCCCGGCGAGCCGGTCTGGCACATGGAGCGGGTGCTGCTCGCCGACGACGAGCGGGTCGGCCTGGAGAGCACGTACGTCTCCGAGGCCCGCGTCCCCGGCCTCGACCGCGACTTCGACCCGGACTCCTCCTTCTACGGCTACCTCCGCGAGCGGCTCGGGATCTCCTTCGGCGACGCCGACGAGCGCATCGAGACCGTCCTCGCCACCCCCCGCGAGGCGCTGCTCATCGGCACCCCGCCCGCCCTGCCGATGCTGCTGCTGCACCGGCTCTCCCGGGACGAGGAGGGGCGGCCCCTGGAGCGGGTCAGGACCCTCTACCGGGGCGACCGCTTCAGCTTCACCACCCACCTCGGCCGCCAGGACTGATCCGGAAAGGGCCCGTTTCACCCCCTTGGTTCGATAACGGAAAGGTAACGGGTCTGGTCCAAGCTTGTCGGGCCGTTCACCGTTCCGTCGCCCCGCCGACCCGCCCGGGACACCCGCCGCCCCGAGCGTGGACGGCATGAAGGTGATCGTCGTAGGAGCCGGCGTGGTGGGCACCATGCACGCCTGGCAGGCAGTGGAACGCGGCCACGAGGTCGTACACATCGAGCGCGAGGCCGAGGCGCGCGGAGCCTCCCTGAGGAACTTCGGCCAGATCTGGGTCAGCGGACGCGCGGGCGGCGAGGAACTCGACACCGCCCTGCGCGCCCGCGAGCTCTGGGAGGGCATCGGCGCCCGCGTCCCCGGCCTCGGCTTCCGGGCCATCGGCTCCCTCACCCCCGTCCGGGGCGCGCTGGAGCTGGCCGTCGCCGAGGCCGCCGTCGCCCGCGACGACGCCGCCGCGCGCGGCTACGAGCTGCTCACCCCCGAGGAGGCCCGCGCGGTCAACCCGGCCCTGCGCGGAGCGTTCGACGCCGCCCTGTGGTGCGAGCGGGACGCCGCCGTCGAACCCCGCACCGCCCAGCTCGCCCTGCGCGAGGCGCTCCTCGCCACCGGCCGCTACACCTTCCTCCCGAACCGCGAGGTCCGCGAGGTCGTCGGCGAGCACGCCGTCCGCGACGACCACGGCGACCTGCACAGCGGCGACGCCGTCGTCCTGTGCACCGGCGCCTGGCTCTCCGGCCTCGTCCGCGAGGTCGCGGGGCCGGTACCGGTCCGCCGCGTCCGCCTCCAGATGATGCAGACCGCCCCGCTCGGCGAGCCGCTGACGACCTCCGTCGCCGACGCCGACTCCTTCCGCTACTACCCGGCCTACGCCTCCGGCGCGCTCGACGCGCTCGACGCCGGCCAGGCACAGGACCCCACGGCCGCCGCACACAAGATGCAGCTGCTCATGGTGCAGCGCCTCGACGGCGGACTGACCATCGGCGACACCCACGAGTACGAGCACCCCTTCGCCTTCGACACCGTCGAGGACCCCTACGAGCACCTCGTCCGCGTCGTCGAGTCCCTGCTCGGCCGCCCGCTGCCCGCGATCCGCCGCCGCTGGGCCGGCGTGTACGCGCAGTGCACGGACACCACCCGGGTCGTCCACCGCCAGCGGGTGCGGGACGGGGTCTGGCTCGTGACCGGACCCGGCGGCCGGGGCATGACCTGCTCGCCCGCCATCGCCGAGCAGACCGCGAACGAACTGGGCTGGTGACACACATGACCACGCAGAACACCCTCGGCCTCGTCGTCCTCGACATGGCCGGCACCACCGTCGCCGACGACGGCCTCGTCGAGCGCGCCTTCACGGCCGCCGCCGAACGCCTCGGCGAGGACCCGGCCACGATGATCGACCACGTCCGCGCCACCATGGGCGAGTCCAAGATCTCCGTCTTCCGCCACCTCCTCGGCGGCGACGAGACCCGCGCCCGGCAGGCCAACACGGCCTTCGAGGAGGCGTACGGCGAGCTGGTCTCCGAGGGCCTGATCGCCCCGGTCCCCGGCGCCGCCGAGACCGTCGCGGAACTCCGCGCCCAGGGCCGCACCGTCGTCCTCACCACCGGCTTCGCCCGCGTCACCCAGGACGCCGTCCTCGACGCCCTCGGCTGGCGGGACCTCGCCGACCTCACCCTCTGCCCGGCCGACGCCGGCGGCCGCGGCCGCCCGTACCCGGACATGGTCCTCGCCGCCCTCCTGCGCACCGGGGCCGTCGACGACGTGCGCGGGATCGCCGTCGCCGGCGACACCTCGTACGACATGCTCACCGGGGTCCGCTCCGGTGCCGGGCTCGTCGCCGGAGTCCTCACCGGCGCCCACGGCGAGGCCGCGCTCAAGGAGCACGGCGCCACCCACGTCCTCCCCTCGATCGCCGGACTCCCGGCGGCGATACGGGAGTACGAGTCGTGACCAGCGGCATCCGCTTCGACGGGGTCACCGTCCGGTACGGGGACACCACCGTCCTCGACGCGCTCACCCTCACCGTCGGCCCCGGCGAGGTGATGGCGCTCCTCGGCCCCTCCGGATCCGGCAAGACCACCGCCCTGCGGGCCGTCGCCGGCTTCGTCCAGCCCTCCGCCGGCCGCGTGCACATCGGCGAGCGGGACGTCACCGACCTCCCGCCGTACAAGCGGGGCATCGGCATGGTCGTCCAGCAGTACGCCCTCTTCCCGCACATGCGCGTCGACGAGAACGTGGCCTTCGGGCTCAAGGCCCGCAAGCACCCCAGGGCCGAGGTCCCCGGCCGGGTCGCCGAGGCCCTGGAGATGACCGGGATGGGCGCCTACGCGAAGCGCCACCCCCGCGAGCTGTCCGGCGGCCAGCAGCAGCGCGTCGCCATCGCCCGCGCCCTCGCCATCCGCCCCGACGTCCTCCTCCTCGACGAGCCGCTCTCCGCGCTCGACGCCCAGCTCCGCTCCGGGATGCTCGCCGAACTCGCCCGGCTGCACCGCGAACTCCCCGACGTCTCCCTCCTGTACGTCACCCACGACCAGGTCGAGGCGCTCACCCTCGCCGACCGGATCGCCGTCATGGACAAGGCGCGGCTCCAGGACTGCGGCACCCCGCAGGAGCTCTACCGGCGGCCCCGCACCGAGTTCACCGCCTCCTTCGTCGGCAACGCCAACCTGCTGCCCGTCCGGGTCGCCGCCGACGGCGTCGACTTCGCCGGCACCGCCCTGAAGGTCCCGGTCGACGGCGCGGCCCCCGGCGCCGCCGCCAC
The DNA here is from genome assembly GCF_014654895.1 of Streptomyces filamentosus. Taxonomy (GTDB): domain Bacteria; phylum Actinomycetota; class Actinomycetes; order Streptomycetales; family Streptomycetaceae; genus Streptomyces; species Streptomyces filamentosus. The sequence continues at coordinate 3,654,052 of NZ_BNBE01000001.1, forward strand.
CCTCTGCGTACGGCCCCACCTCGTCGGCCTCGGCGACGGCCCCAACGCCCTGCGCGGCCGGATCTCCGAGGTCCAGTGGCGGGGCGCCACCCACCGGCTGTACGTCGACGTCGGCGGCCACCGGGTCAAGGCGGACGTCCGCGAGCTGCGGGACACGCCGCCGCTGGGCCAGGAGATCACCCTGCACTTCGCGCCGGAGGACGCGGTGCTGCTGGCGGCGGGGGTGAACGATGGCTAGCGCCGGGGCCACCGCGCCGCCCGTGGCCGCGGCGGCCCGCCGCCCCCGGAGCCGTACCGTCCCCACCTGGGTCTGGGCCCTGCCGCCCGTCGCCGTCCTCGGGTTCGTCTTCCTCTACCCGCTGGGCCTCGTCGTCCAGGAGTCGCTGGCGCCCGGCGCGTACGCCGACGTCCTCGCCTCCGCGTCCTTCCGGGACGCGCTCGTCACCACCGTGTGGCTCGCCGCCGGCGCCACCGTCGGCTGCCTCGTCCTCGGCTTCGCCCTCGCGCTGGTCGTCGCCTTCGTGCCCTTCCCCGGGGCGAGGGCGGTCTCCCGCTTCATCGACGTCTTCCTCTCCTTCCCGTCCTTCCTCATCACCCTCGCCCTGCTCTTCGTGTACGGCACGGTCGGCATGGCCAACGGGCTGTGGACGGGCGCCACCGGCGCCGCCGAGGGACCCTTCCACTTCCTCACCACCCCGTGGGGCGTGCTCCTCGCCGAGATCACCTACTTCACGCCCTTCGTGATGCGGCCGCTGCTCGCCGCCTTCTCCCAGCTGGACACCGCGCAGCTGGAGGCCGCGTCCTCCCTGGGCGCCCGGCCCGCGCGGATCGTGCGGCGGGTGATCCTCCCCGAGGCGCTGCCCGCGCTCGCGGCCGGCGGCAGCCTCGTCCTCGTCATGTGCCTCAACGAGTTCGGGATCGTCCTCTTCACCGGCGCCAAGGGCGTCACGACCCTCCCGATGCTCGTCTACTCCAAGGCCATCCTCGAATCCGACTACGCCGCGGCCTGCGTCGTCGCCGTCGTCAACGTCGCGATCTCCGTGGGCCTCTACGCCGTCTACCGGGTGGTGAGCCGTCGTGCTGGTGCATAGCCGCGGCGGACGGTGGGCGTCCTGGCTCGCCTTCGCGGTCCTCTTCGTGCCGCTCTTCGCCGTCCCCCTCCTCGTCATCGTCGCCGCGTCCTTCTCCACCCACTGGTCCGGCGCCTTCCCGTCCGGACCGACCGCCGAGCACTACACGGCGGCCGTCCGCGGCGAGTCCCTCCAGGCCCTGACGACCAGCCTCGTCACCGCGGCCGCCGCCAGCCTCCTCGCCCTCACCCTCGGCACCTGGGCCGCCCTCACCGCCGCCTCGCTGCGCGGCCGGGGCCGCCGGATCCTGGACGCGCTCTTCGTGCTGCCGCTCGCCGTGCCGTCGGTGGTGGTCGGCCTCGCCGTCCTGGTGGCCTTCTCCCGGCCGCCGCTGCTCCTCAACGGCACCCGCTGGATCGTGATCCTGGCCCACACGGTCCTGGTCACGGCCTTCGCCCACCAGTCGGTCTCGGCGGCGGTCCGCCGCCTCGACCCGGTGTACGAGCAGGCGGCGGCCGGACTCGGCGCCCGCCCCTCGTACGTCCTGCTCCGGGTGAGGCTGCCCCTGCTGCTGCCCTCCCTGGGCGCCGCCGCCGGGCTCTGCTTCGCCCTGTCCATGGGGGAGCTGAGCGCCACGATGATGCTCTACCCGCCGGACTGGATGCCGCTGCCGGTGCTGGTCTTCACCGCCACCGACCGCGGGTCCCTCTTCACCGGATCGGCGCTCGCCGTGGTCCTCATGGCCACGACCCTGCTGGTCCTGCTCGCCGTCTCCCGCATCCGCACCCGAGCCTCGTACCGCTAGGAGAAGAACGACGTCATGCTTACGCACGCCAAGCCGGTCGCCGCCGTCACCGGCGCCCTCGTCCTCGCCGCCTCCCTCACCGCCTGCGGCGGCTCCTCCGCCGCCTCCGACGAGAAGGTCGTCACCGTCTACAGCGCCGACGGCCTCAAGGGCGAGAAGGGCGACGGCTGGTACGACAAGGTCTTCGCCGACTTCGAGAAGGAGACCGGCATCAAGGTGAAGTACGTGGAGGGCGGCTCCGGGGAGATGGTCCAGCGGGCCCTCCGCGAGAAGTCCAACACGCAGGCCGACGTGATCGTCACCCTCCCGCCCTTCATCCAGCAGGCCGGTTCCAAGGGCCTCCTCCAGAAGTACGCGCCGAAGGGCGCCGACCAGGTCGACGGTGCGGACAAGGCCGCCGACGGCTCCTGGACCTCCGTCGTCAACAACTACTTCGGCTTCATCCACAACAAGAAGGAGCTGCCCGCCTCCCCCGGCACCTGGGAGGCCCTCCTCGACGAGAAGTACGAGGACAGGCTCCAGTACTCCACCCCCGGCGTCGCCGGCGACGGCACCGCCGTCCTCATCAAGGCCATGCACGACTTCGGCGGCCAGGCGCCCGCCCTGGAGTACCTGAAGAAGCTCCAGGCCAACAACGTCGGCCCGTCCTCCTCCACCTCCAAGCTCGCCCCCAAGGTCGACAAGGGCGAACTCCTCGTCGCCAACGGCGACGTGCAGATGAACTTCGCCCAGGCCAAGTCCATGCCGAACCTCGCCATCTGGTTCCCCGCCAAGGAGGGCGGCAAGCCCACCACCTTCGCCCTGCCCTACGCGGCCGGCCTCGTCGACGAGGCCCCGCACGCCGAGAACGGCAGGAAGCTCCTCGACTTCATGCTGAGCGAGGGCGCCCAGCGCGAGGTCAGCGCCGTCGGCGGAGGCTTCCCCGCCCGCAAGGACGTCAAGGCCACCGACGCCAACGCCATCGAGCTGGCGAAACTGATCGAGGGCGTCGAGATCTTCGAGCCGGACTGGGCCGACATCGACGAGAACCTGTCGTCCTACGTGGACGCGTGGAAGTCCGCCACCGGCAGCTGAGAGTTCACCGCACGTCCCTCGACCCCCTCCGCAGATAGCGGAAAGATAACGGGTACGGACCGACGCCCCTGGGAAACCAGGGGCGTCGCTGTGCGCAACCGCCCCCTTTCCCCCTCTCGTGGAGGCTCCGACATGCCGCTCCCCGGCATCTCCCGACGTACCGTGCTCGCCGCCGCGGGCGCCGGCACCGCCCTCGCCGCCGCCGGACTCGCCACCGCCCCCGCCGCCCTCGCGGCGACCCCTCCGACGCTCCCGAACGGCACCAGCGCCGACAAGGTCCTCGTCGTCGGCATGGACGGCCTGCGCCACGACCGCATCGACGCCGCGAACGCCCCCGTCCTCAAGTCCCTGATGGCGAAGGGCACCTACGGCCGCTCCCTGCTCTACGCCGACCCGATGGCCGCCACCTCCTCCGGCCCCGGCTGGTCGACGATCTCCACCGGCGTCTGGCCCGACAAGCACGGCGTCAAGGACAACACCTTCACCGGCAAGAACTACGCCAAGTACCCCGGCTTCCTCGCCCGGCTGAACCAGGTCCGCCCCGGCCTCTCGCTCTTCGCCGCCGTCGACTGGCCCGAGCTCGACACCCACGGCACGGTCACCCCCGGCGCCGACGCGAAGCTCGTCTACGACAACGACTACGTCGTCAACGACGCCCTCATCACCGACCTCACCGAGCAGGTCCTGCGCGACCAGAACCCCGACGTCCTCTTCGTCTACTTCGGCGAGACCGACGAGATCGGCCACAACCACGGGGCCGCCAGCCAGAAGTACCTCGACGCCATCGCCGTCCAGGACGGGCAGCTCGGCCGCCTCCTCGGCGCGATCGAGGCCCGCCCCACCCGCGCCGCCGAACGCTGGACCATCATCGTCACCACCGACCACGGCCACACCGACGCCGGCGGCCACGGCGGCTCCAGCGTCGAGGAGCGCCGCACCTTCGTCCTCGCGCAGGGCCCCGGCATCGCCGCCGGCGCCCGCCCCGTCGACACCCGGCTCGTCGACGTCGCCCCCACCGTCTTCCGCCAGCTCGGCATCGTCCCCGACCCGTCCTGGGGCCTCGACGGCAAGCCGATCCAGGACCGCTCCACCGACCCCTTCGACGCCCTGTACGGCTCGCTGGGCGGCCGGGTCGACGAGACCGGCATCCCCGCCGGCGTCCTCGGCTTCACCCACACCCCGCCGAGCGGCTGGTCCGTCGTCGACAACGCCATGGGCACCGGAGGCGTCGCCGAATGGCGCGGCTGGTCCTTCGCCACCGACGAGTTCTGGTCCCGCTCCCAGCGCGACCAGTGGCGCGAGCTCAACGTCCGCGCCCGGGGCGTCTTCGCCGTCGCCGACTCCGACGAGTGGGCGGACAAGTCCTCCTCCGGCGCGTACGACACGACCCTCGTCACCCCGGCGTACGCGGTCGCCGGCGCCGCCCGCGTCACCCTCGGATTCACCACCCTCTACCGCCAGGAGGGCTCCCAGACGGCCCAGGTGCTCGCCTCCTTCAACGGCGGCACCCCGACCCTCGTCAAGAGCTACACCTCCGACGTGATCTCCCAGCCCCAGTCCCTCTCCGTCGCGGTCCCCGCCGGCGCCTCGAACGTCAGCTTCCGCTTCCGCTACACCGGCTCCAACAACTGGTACTGGACGATCGACGGGGTCACCGTGACCACTTCCTGACCTACGCTGGGGGCGTCGCCACAGCGCTGTCGCGTCGCCCCCAGCACACGCACGACTTGTACGGCAGGAGTCCCGCACCCATGGCAGAGCGCAAGCCGATCGAATCCTGGCTCACCGACATGGACGGCGTCCTCATCCACGAGGGCGTCCCGATCCCCGGCGCCGAGGCGTTCATCAGGAAGCTGCGGGAGACCGGGAAGCCCTTCCTGGTCCTCACCAACAACTCGATCTACACCGCGCGCGACCTGCACGCCCGCCTCCTCCGCATGGGCCTCGACGTGCCCGTGGAGAACATCTGGACCTCGGCGCTCGCCACCGCGAAGTTCCTCGACGACCAGCGCCCCGGCGGCACCGCGTACGTCATCGGCGAGGCGGGCCTCACCACCGCCCTCCACGACATCGGCTACGTCCTCACCGACCACGACCCCGACTACGTGGTCCTCGGAGAGACCCGGACGTACTCCTTCGAGGCGATGACCAAGGCCGTCCGGCTCATCAACAACGGCGCCCGCTTCATCTGCACCAACCCCGACGAGACCGGCCCCTCCCTGGAGGGCCCGCTGCCCGCCACCGGCTCCGTCGCCGCCCTCATCACCAAGGCCACCGGCAAGGACCCGTACTTCGCGGGCAAGCCCAACCCGCTGATGATGCGCACCGGGCTCAACGCGATCGGCGCCCACTCCGAGTCCAGCGCGATGATCGGCGACCGGATGGACACCGACATCCTGGCCGGGCTGGAGGCGGGCATGCAGACCTTCCTCGTCCTCACCGGCCTGACCACCGAGCGGGAGATCGACCGCTTCCCGTTCCGCCCCTCCAAGGTCGTGAAGTCGATCGCGGACCTCGTCGACCGGATCTGACCCGCCCGGGCCGCCGCCCCTGCGGATGCGAAAACCCCCGGACCGGGTGACCCTGCCAGTATCAGGAGGTCACCATGCGTTCAGGTCCCATCGCTCTCCGTGCCGCAGGGGCGGCCCTGGCTCTGCTGCTGGCGCCCGCCGCCGGCACCGCCCTCGCCCACGACGGAGTCCAGGCCACCGTCACCCCGTCCACCACCGCACCCGACACCGACGTGGACATCCGGGTCCAGGGTTGCGGGGGCACCACCGGCGCCGCCAAGTCCCAGGCGTTCACCGCGGACTCCGAGCTCACCGGCCGCGACGGCGGCTACCCCCTCTCCGGCGCGGCCCGCATCCGCCCCGGCCTGGAGGACGGCACGTACCGGGTCAGCGTCACCTGCGACGGCCACGACCACCATGACGTCGGCACCGTCCACGTCAAGCACCACCAGCAGCCCACCCACCGCCCGGTCCCGGTCGCCCCGGTCCGCGCGGGCGGCGGCGGCACCGCGGCCTTCGCGGCCCCCGCCGCGCCCGGCGTCGCCCAGACGGCGAGCGCCGACGGGCTCGGCACCCCGTACACCCTGCTCGGCCTCGGCATGGCCGCCGTCGCCGCCGTCGCGGTCGCCTTCCGCAGCTCCCGCCGCCGGCGCGCGCAGTAGCGTGGCCGCGTCGAGCCGCCCGGTCACGGGCGTGGCCTGGGCGGTCCTGCTCCTCGGCCTCTGGCTCTGGGGCCGGGAGGACGCCCTGGGGCCCGGCGGCAGCTCGGCCCCCACGCACGGCGACATCGCGGCGGTCGGCCGCCCCCTGGGCGTGGACCTGCCGCCGTCCCGCGCGCCGCTGCCCGGCGGGGCGAGCCCCCGCCGGGTCGAGATCCCCGCCCTCGGCATCGACGCCCCCGTCGTCCCCCGGGGCCTCGACGCCGACGGGGCGGTCGACCCGCCGCCGTACGAGATGCCGCAGACGGTCGGCTGGTACGGCCCCGGCACCACGCCCGGCGCGGCGGGCCCCGCCCTCCTCGTCGGCCACGTCGACACCGAGACCCGGCCCGCCGTCTTCTACGGCCTCAGCTCCGCCCGCCCCGGCGAGACCGTCCGCGTCACCCGGACGGACGGATCCGTCGCCGTCTTCACCGTCGACGACGTCCGGGTCGTCCCCCGCGACGGCTTCGACCCCCGAGCGGTCTACGGCCCCCGCGACCCCGCCCGCGCCGAACTCCGCCTCATCACCTGCGGCGGCACCTTCGACCGCGCCTCCGGCCTCTACACCGCGAACGTCGTCGTCTCGGCCTACCTGACCTCGACGGAGTAACCCTCCCCCGAGGCCCGACGCGGGGGCCGCCGCCGCCGTTCCGTTGCGGACGGTCGTTCCGCAGGGGCGGCGCCCACCCCCGGTCCCGGGCCCACGCGGATGCGGCGCTGCCGCCGCCGTTCCGTTGCGGGCGGGCGCTCGGCCGGTGCTGGGCGCTGCCACCGCCGTTCCGTTGTGGGCAGTCGTTCCGCTGGGGCGGAACGGGTGGGCACAACGGAACGGCACCCTTCGCGGGTGCCTCCGCTTACGTGCCTGGACCCGCACCACAAGTGCGCCGCGCACCGGGTGCGGGTCCAGGCCCGGAAAGCCTCGGCCCGGCTACGGGCGCCGTCCCTGTGCCCACCCGTCCCGCCCTGCGGGACACCTGCCCACAGGGACGACGGCGACAGCCCCGCAGGGGCGACGGGCGCGGGCGCAGCCCGTGCGGGGACAGCGGGCGCAGCCCGCAGGGGGCGACGGGCACGCGGGCGCAACCCGCACCACGCAACAGGCGCGGGCGGCAGCACGTGCGGGACGGCGGGCGCGGCCCGCGCCGTGCAAGGGGCGCGGGCGCGAGCCCGGTGGGGCGCATGGTCGTGGGGACGGCGGCGGCGGGGCGTGCCTCGCGTCGTGCAGGGGGGTGCCGTGTCACGATGGTGACGACTCCGCCACCCCGCACGCGCCCGAGGGTCCGTATGCCCGCACGCACGCCCACCGCCCTCGCCGCACTCCTCACGCTCGTCACCGTCACCGTCACCGCCTGCGCCGCCCCCGCCGGCCCCGGCGCTCCCGGCCCGGCCCCCGCGGCCGACGCACCCTTCTGGGTGAATCCGGACGGGAAGGCCGCGCGGGCGGTCGCCGCGCACCGTGCGGCGGGCCGGACCGCGGAGGCCGCGCTGCTGGAGCGGATCGCGAGCCGCCCGGCCGCCGAGTGGATCCGCCCCGACCGCCCGGAGGCGGAGGCGCGGGAGATCACCCAGGCGGCGGCGAAGGCGGGCCGGGCCGCGCTGCTGGTCCTCTACGACATCCCGAACCGGGACTGCGGCCTGCACTCGGCGGGCGGCGCGCCGGACGGGGCGGCGTACCGCGTCTGGGTGGACGCCGTGGCCCGGGGGATCGGCGACCGCCGGGCGACGGTGGTCCTGGAGCCGGACGCGGTGATGCACGTGGTCGACGGCTGCACCGCCGAGCAGCACCACGGCGAGCGGTACGCCCTGCTCAAGGCCGCGGTCGAGCGCCTGAAGCGGCAGCCGGGGGTCACCGTCCACCTGGACGCGGGCAACGCCGGCTGGACCGCGCCGGAGAACCTCGCGGAGCCCCTGCGGCAGGCCGGGATCGCGGCGGCCGACGGCTTCGCGGTGAACGTCTCGAACTTCCGCACGACGAAGGAGAGCGTGGCGTACGGGCGCCGGCTCTCCGCCCTGGTCGGCGGCAAGCCCTTCGTCGTCGACACCAGCCGGAACGGGAACGGCCCATACACGGCGGGCGACCCCGCGGAGAACTGGTGCAACCCGCCGGGCCGCGCGCTCGGCGAGCCGCCGACCCTGCGGACGGGCGACCCGCTGGTCCGCGCCTACCTGTGGATCAAGCGGCCCGGCGAGTCGGACGGGGAGTGCAGGGGCGGCCCGAGGGCGGGGGAGTGGTTCGACGCCTACGCCCTGGAACTGGCCCGAAACGCACGGTAGTTGACGTACGGCAAGAGGAAAGCCCCTCGCTTTCGCGAGGGGCTTTCCCTGTCGGTGCGCCGCCAGGGACTCGAACCCCGGACCCGCTGATTAAGAGTCAGCTGCTCTAACCAACTGAGCTAGCGGCGCCTGCTGACAGGGATAACTCTACCCGACCTCCAGGGGTGCTCCTGACCAACGGCGATCGTCTCCGGCCTGTCGGATGGTCGTATCAGGCCGTTGATCCGTCAAAATGCGTTTTGTCCGGACAGTTGAGAAACTGACGCCCGAAACGAGGCCCGAAAAGATCTTGACGAGTGTGGAGGGGAATCGCATGAGCGTGCCGGTCTTCGAGGAAATCGAACCCGCGCCCGACTGCGGCTGCCAGGGCTGTGCCCGGCAGCGGCGCGACCTCGCGCTGGGCCTGCCGGTCCGTGCGGGCGGCCACCCGGCGGCGCACGGCGCCCGCCGGGCCCTGGTCCTGGTGACGGCGGCGGGCGCGGTCCTGGGCGGCGGCGGGGCGACCGGCGTCGCCACCGCCCTCACCCCCCGGGCCCCCGTCACCCCGGCGGACGCGGCGGGCGCGGCCGAGGCCGCCCTCGCCTCCGACACCCCGCAGGGCGGCCGCGCCCCCCTGCACGGCCCGCCGGGCGCCCCGGCGGAGGGCGCCCCCCTCCCCGGCGCCGTCCCGACGACCAGTCAGATCTCGGTGGAGTCGCTGCGGCGGACGACCCGCACGGAGATCATCAACCGGGCGAAGACGTGGGTCTCGGCCCAGGTGCCGTACTCGATGGAGAAGTACTGGTCGGACGGCTACCGGCAGGACTGCTCCGGCTACATCTCCATGGCCTGGAACCTGCGCAGCAACGAGTGGACCGGCAGCCTCGACCGCTTCGCCGTCCGCATCGACCGGGCCGAGCTCCAGCCCGGCGACATCCTGCTCTTCCACAACCCGGCCAGCCCGACCCGGGGCTCGCACGTGACGATCTTCGGCGGCTGGACGGACTACACCCACACGTCCTACATCGCGTACGAGCAGACCAAGCCGCGCACCCGGAAGCAGGCCACGCCGATGGCCTACTGGGAGAACTCCGGCCGCTACCTGGCCTACCGCTACAAGGGCCTGGTCAGCGGCAGCACCGGCGCCGGCGCGACGCCCACGGAGGCCGCGTACCCGGGCGGAACCAAGTTCGGCCCCGGCGCGAACAACGCGTACGTCACCCGGCTCGGCCGGATGCTGGTCGAGCGCGGCGCCCGCTCCTACTACGCCCAGGGGCCCGGCCCGAAGTGGGGCGAGGCCGACCGCAGGGCGACCCGGGCGTTCCAGCTCGCGCAGGGCTGGAAGGGCACGGAGGCGGACGGACTGCCGGGCCCGCACACCTGGCGGCTCCTCGTCTCGGGCGGGGGGCGGGACATCGGCGGTTCGAGTGGTTCGAGCGGTCCGAGCACAGATGCGACGGGGTTTCCCGGGCGTGGCTCCTTCCGTCCGGGCCAATCCAACGCATATGTGGAGAAGCTGGGCAAACAACTGGTGAAGCGGGGCTTCGGCAAGCACTACCTGTCGGGACCCGGTCCGCGCTGGACGGAGGCGGACCGCCGCAACGTCGAGGCGTTCCAGCGGGCACAGGGCTGGCGCGGCGCAGCGGCCGACGGCTACCCGGGCCCGGAGACCTGGCGGCGTTTGTTCCGATGAACCCGAGAGCAAGAGGTGGACCCGAATGACGGCAGCGACCCCGAACGACTCCGGCGCGGCGGCCTCGCGCGACGCGGCGCGCACGGCCCGCCGCCTCACCGACGGCACCCTCCCCCGCCGTCCCCCCAGCACCCCGCCCCTGGAACCCTCACCCTCACCGGCTCCCTCCCCGTCCCCGGCGGCGGGCGGGCTGGTGCTCGGGGTTCCGGCGGCGGCGACGGAACCGTCGACCGGGCCGGTCCCGGAGCGGACTCCGGAGCCGGCGCAGGAGCAGGCCCCGAAGCCCCAGGCCCCTGCCCTGATCCCGACCCCGGAGCCCCTCCGGCTCCGGGCCCCGGAGCCGCCCCCGGCCCCGGCACGGGCCTCGGCCCAGGCCCAGGCTCCGGCTCCGGCACGGGCCTCGGCCCAAGCTCCGGCCTCGGCTCCGGCGCGAGCCCCGGGTCCGGCCCCCGCCCCGGCCGTCCGGGTGTCCCTCACCCGTACGACCCCGAGGGTGCGCCGGACTCCCACCCCGGCCCCGGCTCCCGCCCCCGCTTCCGCCCCGGTCTCGCCGGCCCGTACGTCCCCGAGGGGGCGCCGGGCCCCGGTGGCGGAGCCCGTACCGGTCGCTCCCTCGGCGGTCGGGCACGCAGCCCTGCCGCGTACCGGAGCCGGTCTGAGACCCCTCGCCGCACCCCCCGCATCCCCCGTGCCCCCCACATCCCCCGGGCCCACCACGTCCTCCGCATCCCCTGCACCCCCCGCGCCCACCACGTCCTCCGCACCCCCCGCCTCCGGCAGCTCCGACCTGCCGGAGGTGCCGGACCTGCCCGTGGGGGCGCAGGGCGTCGGGGTGTTCAAGGAGGAGCGGGACGTGCTCGACTTCGGGCGGATCACGAAGGGGCGGGTGGCGTCCGTCGCGCCGCCCGTCGCGGCCGTGGGGCGGCTGCCCCGGCGGAAGAACCTCATCGGGACGGAGACCACCGGCTCGATCCCCGTCCACCTCCTCTTCCGCGAGGACGCGGCCAGGCCCCCCGCCGCCCCCGGCGCCCCCGCGGACAAGGACCCCGGCCCCGACACCGTGTCCATGGCCCCGCCCACGGGCCGGACGCCCGCGCGGGACACGTCCAGGGACGCGTCCCGCACGGTGATCCCGCGGCCCGCCGGCGCGCACGCCAAGGCGGCCGGGTCCGCGCGGCCCGCACCGACGGCCGATCCGGGGATCGTGGAGCGGGCCGCCCGGGTGCTGCCGGGCTGGGTCGGCGTGGCGGGCGGGCTGCTGGCGCTCGCCGGGTGCGCGGCCGTCGTGTGGTGGGCGGGCGCCCTGCCCGCCGGGGCCGCGCGGATGCTGCGGCTGCCCCCGCGTCCATACCACGGGATCCACCTCGCGCAGTGGGGGGCGCTCGCCCTCGGCGTGCTGGCGCTGCTGTTCGCGGTGGGCGGGCTCGGGCGCGGCCGGGTCGGCTACGCCTGGGTCCTGACGCTGTTCGGCGAGTACCGGGGGACGGTCCGCCGGACCGGTCTGGTCTGGGCGAGTCCGCTGCTGCTGCGCCGCCGGGTGGACGTGCGGCTGCGGCACTGGCGCAGCGAGCCGCTGCCGGCGGTGGACGCGAAGGGGACCGCGCTGGACGTGACGGTCCTGGTGGTGTGGCGGGTCCGGGACACGGTCCGGGCGGCGCTCGCCGTGGACGACCACGAGGACTACCTGCGGGAGCAGGTGGAGGCGGCGATGGCGCGGGTGCTGTCGCAGCTGCCGGCGGACGCGTTCCACGAGGACGCGCCGACGCTGCGGGACGCGGAGGCGGTCGGGGAGGCGCTGACCCGGATGCTGTCGGCGGAGTGCGCGCCGGTCGGCCTCGACGTGTTCTCGGCGCAGCCGACCCGGATCGAGTACGCCCCCGAGGTCGCGGAGGCGATGCGCCGGCGGCGGATCGCGGCGATCGACGCTAAGCACCGGGACAGCGTCCTGACGTCGGTGGTGGACGCGGTGGACGACGTGGTCCACCGGCTGACCAGTCGTGGTCTGGTCGAGCTGGACGACTACGAGCGGAAGGCGCTGGTGAAGGACCTGACGGTGGCGTTCTACACGGGCCGAGGGGGTCCGGGGGAGGGGGCGTGACCCGGCTTCCGGTTCCGCCCGGACCGCTCTGCCGTTGGTATGGACATGTTCAACTCTCGTCCCTACCTTGGTACTTGGTCTAGACCTAGAACAGCCCCTTCCGCACCCACGCGTACGCACACGCACCACGCGTACGCATACGCACCACACGCACGCGCGCGGCACGACCCATGGGCACCACGGAACTCCCCCACGTTCTCCCTGGAGCGACAGCATGCGCAAGAAGACAGGGCTGGCCGCCGTGGCGCTGGGCGTCACGGCCGCCTCGCTCTTCGCGACCAGCACCGCGAACAGCCACGGCTACACCGACTCGCCGATCAGCCGCCAGAAGCTCTGTGCCAACGGCACGGTCGCCAACTGCGGCGACATCAAGTGGGAGCCGCAGTCCGTCGAGGGCCCCAAGGGCTTCCCGACCGGCGGCCCCGCCGACGGCACGCTCTGCGCGGGCGGCAACTCCCGCTTCGCGCAGCTCGACGACCCGCGCGGCGGCGCCTGGCCGGCGACCCAGGTCACGGCCGGGCAGAGCTACACCTTCCGGTGGCAGTTCACCGCCCGCCACGCGACGACGAACTTCCGCTACTACATCACCAAGCAGGGCTGGGACCCGAACCAGAAGCTCACCCGGGCCGCCCTCGACCCGCAGCCCTTCCTCACCGTCCCCTACAACAACCAGCAGCCGCCGTCGACGCTCTCGCACTCCGGGACCATCCCGGCGGGCAAGACGGGCCGCCACCTGATCCTGGCGGTGTGGACCATCGCGGACACCGGCAACGCCTTCTACGCCTGCTCGGACGTTAAGTTCTGACGCTGCGTCAGTTACAGTCCGCCGCATGACGGACACGACACGGGCGGGCGCGGTCGGCGCGGACACCGTCGCGGAACTCGTACGACGCCGGTGGGGCGACCACCGGACCGGGCTGAGGGACGAGCACCACACCCTCAGCCACCACGGGGCCACCGCCGGCGCCGCCGCGCGGGCCGCCCTGCTCGTGGACCTCATGCCACCCCGGCCGGGGAGCGAGCCGCACCTCGGCCTGCTGCTCGACAACACGCCGGAGTACCCGCTCTGGCTCGGCGCGGCGGCCCTCGCGGGGGCCGCCGTCGCCGGCGTCAACCCCACCCGTCGCGGCGCCGAACTCGCCCGCGACATCACCCACACCGCCTGCCGGGTCCTCGTCACCCAGCGCGCCCACCTGCCGCTCCTCGACGGCCTGCCGCTGCCGGGGGTGCGCGTCCTGGTCACCGACACCGAGGCGTACGGAGAGCTCCTCGCGCCCTACGCGGACGCCCGCCCCGGCGACGCCGTCCTCGGTCCCGTGACCCCCGCCACCCGCTACCTCCTCACCTTCACCTCCGGCTCCACCGGCGCCCCCAAGGCCGCGCTCCGCAGCCAGGGCGCGGTGGCCGCCGCCGGCGCCTCCCTCGCCCGCGCCTTCTCCACCGGCCCGGACGACACCCACTACGTCTGCATGCCGATGTTCCACGGCAACGCCGTCATCGCCGACTGGGCGCCCGCCCTCGCCGCCGGTGCCCAGGTCGCGCTGCGGGCCCGCTTCTCCGCCTCCCGCTTCCTCCCCGACGTCCGCCGCTTCGGCGCCACCTACTTCACCTACGTCGGCCGGGCCGTGCAGTACCTCCTTGCCACCCCGCCCGGCCCGCACGACCGCGACCACCGGCTCCGCCTCGGCTTCGGCACCGAGGCGGGCGCGGCCGACGCGGCCCGCTTCCGCGAGCGCTTCGGAGTGCCGCTCGTCGAGGGGTACGGCTCCTCCGAGGGCGGCGCGTCCGTCCAGCGCACCCCCGACACCCCGCCCGGCGCGATCGGCCGCGCCGCGCCCGGCGACGACCTGGCCGTCGTCGACCCCGAGACCCTGCGCGCCTGCCCCCCGGCCCGCTTCTCGCCCGCCGGCCGGCTCCTCAACGGCGACGAGGCCATCGGCGAACTCGTCAACCGCGGCGGCACCGGCACCTTCGAGGGCTACTGGCGCAACCCGGACGCGGAGGCCGCCCGCCGCCGCGGCGGCTGGTACTGGACCGGCGACCTCTTCTACCGGGACGAGGCCGGCTTCCTCTACTTCGCCGGCCGCACCGACGACCGCCTCCGCGTCGACAGCGAGAACCTCGCCGCCGCCATGATCGAGGCGATCCTCGCCCGCTGGGACCGCGCCGCGGGCGTCGCCGTCTACGCGATACCCGACCCGGTGGCGGGCGACCAGGTCATGGCCGCCCTCGCGCTGCGCCCCGGCACCGCCTTCGACCCGGTCGCCTTCGCGGCCTTCCTCGCCGCCCAGCCCGACCTGGGCACCAAGATGCCCCCGCGCTTCGTCCGGGTCACCCCCGCCCTCCCCCTCACCGCCACCAACAAGATCCACCGCGCCGCCCTGCGCCGCGACTCCTTCCTCTGCCCCGACCCCGTCTGGTGGCGTCCGACCCCCGGCGCCCCCTACGAACCCCTCGCCGAACCCGCCCTCACGGCCCTCCGCGCGCAGTACGCCGACCACGGCCGCGCGCCGGCGTGACCCGGAGGACGCGGCTCAGCCCAGGTGCTCGGTGAAGAACGCCGCCGCGTCGGCCCCGGCCCGCACCCGGGCCGTCGGGTCGGCCGGCTCGTCCGCGAAGAAGTCGTCGTGCCGGACCGCCGGGCCCACCGAGACGCCGTCCGCCGTCGGCACGTGCTCCAGGTAGGGGCGGATGTCGAGGTCGTACGGGCAGATGTCGTCCGCCCCGGCCCAGCGGACGCCCACCGGCACCCGGATCCCGGCCAGGCTCTCCGGCGTGACCAGCCGGCCCATCCCCGGCGCCACCTGGAAGACGGCCCGCACCCGGGAGTCGGTCAGGTCGGCCCCGGCCGCGGCGGGCAGCGGCTCGCCCGGCCGCTTCGCCCGCAGCGCCTCCAGGAGGCCGGGGAACTCGGGAACCGCCGGCAGCGGCACCTCCTCCGCCAGCACCGCCTCCAGGACGCCGGTGTCGAGCCGGGCGCCGGCCGTCGCCGCCCCCGTGTAGCCGCCGGCGGAGAACCCGGCGACGCCGACCGGCCCGAGGGGCCCCTCCGCGCCGAGCGCGCCGAGCACGAAGGACACGTCCCGGGGCCGCTCCCACACGTGGACGAAGCCCTCGGGCTCGTAGCCGTCGACGTGGTTGTTGCCGTGGTGGTCGAGGGCGACGGCGCGGAAGCCGGCCGCCCGCAGCGGGGCCGCCAGCCAGCCCATGTCGGCACCCGACCCGCCCGTCCCGTGCGAGACCACGACGGTCCCGGCGGCGGGCCCCTCGGGCTCCCACACGTACACCCGCACCGGGCGCGGCCGCCCCGGCTCCCGCCAGTTCTCGCGCGACCCGTCGAACAGCACCCGTGAGGAGGGCACGACGCCCCCGGTCATCGTCATGGCCGCATCGTAGGGTCCGGCCGGACCGGGCCCGGCCCGGCAGGGGACGAGGCGGCCGGGGCGCGCCGGGGCGGTGCGGGCCGGGGGTGGGGCCGGCCCCACCCCCGGCCCGCCCTCCTGCCCCATGGTCCGGGTGCGGCGCGGGCGCCTACGGTGGGCGGTCATGGAAGCCCGTGACGTGTGGCAGGCGGTGGTGCTCCGGCCCCGCCGGTACCCCTTCGGCGGATGGCCCTGGAGGGCCGGGGGGTACCTGGCGAGCGGGGTGGTGGCGGGGGCGGTGGCCTGTGCCGTGCTCCTCGTGCTGCTGGTGGCCTCGCTGCTGGTGGCGGGGATCCCGCTGCTGCTGTTCGGCGGGGTCGCCCTCGGGGGGCCCGAGCGGCTGCGGCTGCGGCTGGTGGACCGGCGGCCCGCGCCCGATCCGCACCGGGTGCCGGGGGAGCCGGGGCTCGGTGCGTGGGTGCGGGTGCGGGCCGGGGAGGGCGCGACGTGGCGGGAGCTCGCGTACGGGCTGCTGCTCGCGACCGTGCTGTGGCCGCTCGACGCCCTCGTGCTCGCCGTCGCCCTCGGGGTGCCGGGCGCACTGCTGGCCGCGCCGGTGCTGCTCGCCGCCGACGGGCACGAGACGAAGGTCCTCAAGACGGTCCTGGTCACCTCCTACCCGCCCGCCCTCGCCGCCGCCCTGCTCGGCGCGCTGCTCCTCGTCGCCCTCGCGTACCCCCTCGGGCTGTACGCGGCGTGCCGGGGCGCGCTCGCCCGGACGCTCCTCTCGCCGAGCCCGCCGGACGGGCTCGGCGAGGTCATCGCCTCCCGGGCGCGGCTGGTGGACGCCTTCGAGGCCGAGCGCCGCCGGATCGAGCGGGACCTCCACGACGGCGCCCAGCACCGGCTGGTCGCCCTCACCATGACGCTGGGCCTGGCCCGGCTGGACGCCCCGCCGGACGGGCCGCTGGCGGAGCGGCTCGCGCGGGCGCAGGAGGAGGCGGGGCAGGTCCTCGCCGAGCTGCGCGAGCTGATCCACGGCATCCACCCGCAGGTCCTCGCCGACTACGGCCTCGGCCCGGCCCTCGCGGACGCCGCCGACCGCACGGCCGTCCCGGTGGACACGGACCTCGCCGGGCTGCCCCGGCTGCCGGCGGCCGTGGAGAGCGCCGCGTACTTCACGGGCCGCGAGGCGCTCGCCAACGCCGACCGGCACAGCGGCGCCTCCCGGGCCCGGCTCGCCGCCCGGCACGACGGCCGGGTCCTCGTCCTCACCGTGGAGGACGACGGGCGCGGCGGCGCCGATCCGGCCCGGGGCTCCGGGCTCACCGGTCTCGCCGACCGGCTCGCCGTCCTCGATGGCACACTGACGGTCACCAGCCCGCCGGGCGGGCCGACGGTCCTACGAGTGGAGATCCCGTGCCGCGTCAGCTCCGCGTCGTCCTCGCCGAGGACGGCGTCCTCCTCCGCGAGGGACTGATCGGGCTGCTGGCCCGGTTCGGGCACGAGGTGGTGGCGGCGGTCGGCGACGCGGAGGCGCTGCGCGCGGCGGTCGCCGCCCACGAACCGGACGTGGTCCTCACCGACGTGCGGATGCCGCCGGGCTTCCAGGACGAGGGACTGCGGGCGGCCGTCGCCCTGCGCGCCGAGCGGCCGGGGCTGCCGGTCCTCGTCCTCAGCCAGTACGTGCAGCGGGACTACGCGGCCGACCTCCTCGACTCGGGCGACGGCAGCGGCGTCGGCTATCTGCTCAAGGACCGGGTGGGGCAGGTGGAGGAGTTCGTGGACGCCCTGGACCGGGTCGCGGCCGGCGGCACGGTCGTCGACCCGGAGGTCGTGCGGCAGCTGCTGCGCCGCCGCCGCGATCCGCTGGCCGCGCTGACCCCGCGCGAGCGGGAGGTCCTGGCGCTGGTCGCGGAGGGGCACTCGAACGGCGAGGTGGCGCGGCGGCTCGTCGTCACCGAGGCCGCCGTCGGCAAGCACATCGGCAACATCCTGGCCAAGCTGGACCTGCCCCCGGCGGAGGACACCCACCGCCGGGTCCTCGCCGTCCTCGCCTACCTCCAGGCGTGAGGGACCCGAGCCGGTCCCGGGCGCCGGGATCCGGCCACCGGGACCCCGGGCGCGACGGTCCCGGGCAAGCAGAAGAGGCCCCTCGCTTTCGCGAGGAGCCTCTTCCTGTCGGTGCGCCGCCAGGGACTCGAACCCCGGACCCGCTGATTAAGAGTCAGCTGCTCTAACCAACTGAGCTAGCGGCGCCTGCTGACAGAGAAAATACTACCTGGTCCCGGGGGGTGCTCGTGACCACCCCGCCGGGGCCCTGCTCCGTACGGGTTCAGATCGCCAGCGAGAGCACCACCGGGGCCGCCCGCCGGTTCAGCGTGTCGGCGGCCGAGCGGAGCCGGTGCGCGTGCTCGATGGGGAGCGAGAGCGCCAGGCAGCCCACGGCGGAGCCGGCGGTCAGCGGGACCGCTGCGCAGACCGTGCCGACCGCGTACTCCTGGAGGTCGAGGACCGGGACGGTGGCCGGCTGGCTGTCCAGCTTGGAGAACAGCACCTTCTCGTTGGTGATCGTCCGGGAGGTCAGCCGGGCGATCTTGTGCCGGGAGAGGTGGTCGCGGCGGCCGTCGAGGTCGAGCTGGGTGAGCAGGCACTTGCCGACCGCGCTGGCGTGCGCGGCGGAGCGGAAGTCCACCCACTCGTGGACCTTGGGCGTGCGCGGGCCGTCGGCGAACTGGGTGATCTTCACCTCGCCGTCGATGTACCGGCTGATGTAGACGGCCGCGCCGACGGAGTCGCGCAGTTCGGTGAGCGTCTCCTGGAGCTTGGCCTCCAGGGCTTCCCGGCGGGTCGAGCCGGAGCCGAGGAGGACCAGGGAGTCCCCGATGACGTAGGCGCCGTCGGAGACCTGCTCGACGTACCCCTCGCGCCGGAGCATGAGGAGCAGCGACGCCAGGTGGGCGACGGGCAGGCCGGTCTCCCGCGCGATCTGGGCGTCCGACACCCCGCCGCCGTGGCGCGAGACCGTCTCGAGGACGCGCAGGGCGTATTGCACCGAGTGGAACGGCGCGGTGGGCTCGGGCTTCAGCGCCACGGTTTCCCCCTACCAGGTTGTGACCGCAAGCTTCCGTACCACGATAGCCGCCAAACCCCCTCAACGGGGCGGCTGTTGGCGAGAATGATGCGGAGGGACCCGCCCCTGTACTGGGACGCACCACTCTGGCATATGCCAAGGGCATTCCTGCGGGGAAGAGCCTCAGGTCAGAGCGGTGCGCACCCCTGTTCGAGAGGGGGTTCCGTTTAAGGAGAAACCAAGATTTTCCCCGGAGAAGCGGACCCGGAATCCCTCCCTCCGCTGGCTGGAATGTGACCCCAGCCACCCGGAGCGCGCCGTTCGCCCCGGAATAACCGTTCCCGCACCCCGGTTGCCGCTCCGTTGGACCCATTCGCACGGAGGAAGGACCGGACGGTGAGCGAGACCGGCACCCAGGCAGACGCAGGCACGGCGGACGAGGACGCCGTACGGGGAAGGGCCCGGGGCTCGGCACCCGTACCGCTCTCCGTCCTGGACCTGGTGACCGTGGGCAGCGGCTCCACCGCGAGCAGGTCCCTCGCCACCAGCGTCGCGATCAGCCGGCTCGCCGAGCGGCGCGGCTACCACCGCCACTGGGTGGCCGAGCACCACTCGATGCCCGGGGTCGCCTCCTCCTCCCCGGCGGTGATCCTCGCCCACCTCGCCGCCCACACCAGCCGCATCCGCCTCGGCTCCGGCGGCGTGATGCTCCCCAACCACGCCCCGCTGGTGATCGCCGAGCAGTTCGGCACCCTGGAGGCGCTCGCCCCGGGCCGGATCGACCTCGGCCTCGGCCGCGCGCCCGGCACCGACGGCGCCACCGCCGCCGCCCTGCGCCGCACCGACCGGTTGAACGAGGGCGCCGACGACTTCCCCGAGCAGCTCTCGGAGCTGACCCGCTTCCTCGACGACTCCTTCCCGGACGGGCACCCGTACGCCCGGATCCACGCCGTGCCCGGCCCGGTGCAGGGGCCGAAGGGCCGCCCGCCGGTCTGGCTGCTCGGCTCCTCCGGCTTCAGCGCCCGGCTCGCCGGCCTGCTCGGCCTGCCGTTCGCCTTCGCCCACCACTTCTCGGCCCGCAACACGATCCCGGCCCTCGACCTCTACCGGCAGTCCTTCCGCCCCTCCGAGGTCCTGTCCGAGCCCTACGCCCTGATCGGCGTGGCCGCCCTCGCCGCCGACGAGGACGCGGAGGCCCGCCGCCAGGTGCTCACGGGCGCCGTCTCGATGCTGCGGCTGCGCACCGGCCGGCCCGGACTCGTCCCCACGCCCGAGGAGGCGGAGGCGGCGGAGCGCGGATTCTCCCCGGCCGAGCGGGAGTTCGTGGGGGACTGGCTCGGGAACATCGTCCACGGCACGCCGGACGAGGTCCGCACCGGGCTCGACGGGCTCCAGAAGCGCACCGGCGCCGACGAGCTGATGATCACCGCCAACGCGCACGGCGGGGGGGCCCGGCTGCGGAGCTACGAACTGATCGCCGACGCCTACGGGTTGCCCGAGGCGGAGCCCCCGGCGAACTGAATCCCTGATTCCGGCGGGGGGATGGTTCATCGCCGAACCATCCCGCCGGCTTCCCTAAAGAAACCTTAAATCGCTCGTCACGCATGGTGGCGGGCGGTTCCGTTTTGTGCTGCGCGCCTCTGACGAGCACTTTCTCCGGCGAATTGGTCTAGTCCTCAATCTGGTTCAGACCATTGACGCACTGTTCACGCGGGGGCTATCACTTCACCAACTCCTTGTACGGCACCACCAGTACCCCCCATCGGAGGACGCTCGTGCACCCCCGTAAGTCCATGATCGCCGCGCTGCTCAGCTCGGCCCTCGCCGCCGGCGCCCTCGCCGCGACGGCGGGCCTCGGCTCCGCCCAGGCCGCCGATGCCTCGACCACCGCCTCCGCCGGCGGGGTGCGCATCGCGTACTACGACCAGTGGAGCGTGTACGGCAACGCGTTCTACCCCAAGCACCTCGACACGCGGGGCATCGCGAGCAAGCTCGACATCATCAACTACTCGTTCGGCAACATCCACCCGACGAACCTGACGTGTTTCATGGCCAACAAGGCCGCGGGTGACGACAACAACCCGAACGCGGGCGACGGCGCGGGCGACTCCTACGCCGACTACCAGAAGTCCTTCTCCGCGGCCGACTCCGTCGACGGCGTCGCCGACAAGTGGGACCAGCCGATCGTGGGCGTCTTCAACCAGTTCAAGGAGCTGAAGGCGAAGTACCCCCACCTGAAGATCAACATCTCCCTCGGCGGCTGGACCTACTCCAAGTACTTCAGCGACGCGGCCAAGACGGACGCGAGCCGCAAGAAGCTCGTCTCCTCCTGCATCGACCAGTACATCAAGGGCAACCTCCCGGTCGAGGGCGGCTTCGGCGGCCCCGGCACCGCGGCCGGCATCTTCGACGGCATCGACATCGACTGGGAGTACCCCGGCTCCTCCGGCGGCCACCTGGGCAACCACTACGCCCCCGAGGACAAGCAGAACTTCACCCTGCTCCTCGCCGAGTTCCGCAAGCAGCTCGACGAGTACGGCGCGGCCAACGGCGGCAAGAAGTACCTGCTGACCGCGGCGATGCCGGCCGGCCAGGACAAGATCAAGCACATCGAGACGGACAAGATCGGCGCGTACCTCGACTACGCGAACATCATGACGTACGACATGCACGGCGCCTGGGACGGCGACGGGCCGACGTACCACCAGTCCCCGCTCTACTCCGGCTCGAACGACCCGACCGACGTCATCGCGCCGGGCACCGAGAAGTACAGCATCGACGCCGCCATCGACTCCTGGATCGACGGCAAGCCGGCCTACGGCATCGCCGGCGGCTTCCCCGCGAACAAGCTGACGCTGGGCTACGAGTTCTACTACCGCGGCTGGAAGGGCGTGCCCGCCGGCACCACCAACGGCCTCGCGCAGACCGCCACCGGCGGCTCCAACGTCCGCCCGCTCTCGCAGCAGGCCGGCATCGCGCACTACAAGGAGCTCGGCGGCATCGTCGACAACGCGGCGACCACCTTCTGGGACGACCAGGCCAAGTCCTCGTACTTCTACAAGGACGGCGAGTTCTTCACCGGCCTGAACCAGAAGTCCATCCAGGAGCGGGTGAACTACGGCAAGCAGCGCGGCCTCGGCGGCGCGATGATGTACTCCCTCCTCGGCCTGGACGAGAAGGCGACCCTGCTGGGCCAGATCAACGACGCGCTCGGCGGCACCTCCGTCCCGCCGACCACCCCGCCCACCACCACGCCTCCGACCACCCCGCCGACCACGCCCCCCACCACCCCGCCGACCACGCCGCCGACCACCCAGCCCGGCACGGGCTGCGGCACGGTCCCGGCCTACGTCGCCGGCACGGTCTACAACACGGGCAACGAGGTCTCCCACAACGGCCGCAAGTACAAGGCCAAGTGGTGGACCCAGAACGAGACCCCCGGCACGACCGGCGAGTGGGGCGTCTGGCAGGACCTCGGCGCCTGCTGAGCCCTGACCGCCCGTAACACCCCCTGAACCACTGCCCCCGCCCGGAATGTCCCTCCGGTCGGGGGCAGTCCCATGCCGGAGCCGGGCGCGCGCGGGCCGCCGGACCGGCGCCGTTCAGGAGGAGTCGCAGCCGATGCCGTCGCCGTCGCGGTCGAGCCGGTGGGGATCGTCGGATCCGACCCACACGGGACCCGGCAGGTCCGAGCAGTCCACGTCGGGCACGCCCGCGGGAGGCCCCGGCGGCAGGCCGGGCGCGGTCCGCCGCGGCGCGGGGGCGGCGGGAGTGGTGGGAGCGGCCGTGGGAGGAACCGCCGTCCTGGGGGCGGTCGTGGGGGGAGCGGCCGTGGTGGGGCGCACGGCGGGGGTGGCGGGGCAGGAGCCCCACAGGCCGGCGTCGGCGCTCCGGGCGGCGGACTGCGCGCGGGAGATCCGGGACCAGTACTTGTCGTTGGGCTGGTACAGCACGCTCTTCGCGTGGCCGCCCCGCACCAGCGCCTCGTTCACGAAGACGCCGTCCTCGTTCCACAGGTAGAGCAGATAACGGCCGTACCGGTCCTTCAGCTCGTCGTCCCGCTCCAGCCGGACCGTGCTCCCCGGGGGCAGCAGGGCGCGGGTCCGCGCGGTGGCCTCCCGGGCGAAGCACTCGCCCTTCTCCGGCGTGTCGATCTCCAGCAGCCGGACCCGCGTGACGGCCCCGGCGGGAACGACCGCCCCCCGCCCGCGCACCTCGACCGTGTCGCCGTCGACCACCCGCGTCACCACGGCGGTGCGGGACGCGGGGGTACGGGGAGGCTCTGTGGTCCCCGTGGTCCCTGTTGTCCCCGTGGTCCCGGGGGGTTCGGCCGCTCCGGCGGCCCTGGAGGTCTCGGGAGCCTCGGCCGCCCCGGTGGTCCCGGTGGCCGCAGTGGTCTCGGCGACCTCAGCCGCCTCGGTCGCCTCGGTCGTCTCAGCCGTCCCGGGGGTTTCGGGGGTCCCCGTCGTCCCCGTCGTCCCCGTAGTCCCCGGGGGATCCTCGACGGCCCGGACCGGGGTGTCCGCCGTCCTCTCCTCGTCGGGGGAGACGGCTTCCAGCAGGGCCCCGAAGCCCAGGAAGAGGACGAAGGCGAGGGCGAGCGCCTTGAACCAGAAGCGCGCGCCCCTGCGTGGCCGCCGCGGCCCGGGGCTGCGGGGCGGCGGGGCGTTCCGGCGCCAGGCGGAGGGGTCGGGCGGGGGTGAGGGGCTCATGGCGCCTCCTCGGAGCGGGTCACTCCAGTACAGCACCGCCGGGACCGCACCGCCGCCGGGCGCCGGTCCCCGGCGGGGGGCAGACCCGCAGGGGGGTGGTGCCCTCCAGCATCGCGGCGATGTGGTCGGGGGAGACGGCGCGGGAGTAGAGCCAGCCCTGGCCGGTGTCGCAGCCGATGCGGCGGAGGCGGGCGGCCTGGCCGACGGTCTCGACGCACTCGGCGGTCACCGTCAGGCCGAGGCGGTGGGCGAGCTGGACGAGGGCCTCCACGATCAGCTCGTCCGCCGGGTTGGCGTGCTCCTCGTCCTGGAAGCCGCGGACGAAGGAGCCGTCCAGCTTGAGGACGGAGACCGGCAGCCGGCTGAGGTAGGCGAGGTTCGAGTAGCCGGTGCCGAAGTCGTCGATGGCGATCCGCACGCCCATGTCGCTGAGCGCCTGGAGCGCCTGGAGGGGCCGTCCCGCCGAGCCCATCACGGCGGACTCGGTCAGCTCCAGCTGGAGCAGGTGCGGGGCGAGGCCGGTCTCGGCGAGGATCCCCGCGACGTCCGCCACCAGGTCGGAGTCCCAGACCTGGCGGACCGCCACGTTGACGGAGACGAAGAGCGGGCGCTCGCGCGGGTGGTCCTTCTGCCACTGGCGGGCCTGCCGGCAGGCGGTGCGGAGCACCCAGCGGCCGAGTTCGACGATCGTGCCGTCCTCCTCGGCGATCCCGACGAACCGATTCGGCGGGAGCACGCCGAACTGCGGGTGGTTCCAGCGGACCAGCGCCTCGACCCCGCGCACCGCCCCGCCCGCGAGGTCGACCAGCGGCTGGTACTCCAGGGCGAACTCCCCGCGCTCCACGGCGGGCCGCAGCGTGGAGGAGAGCGACTGCCGGGTGATCCGGTGGGCGTTGCGCTCGGGGTCGAAGAGCGTCCAGCGGCCCTTGCCGTCGGCCTTCGCCCAGTACAGCGTGGTGTCGGCGGCCTGCATCAGACCGGTGGCGGTGGTGCCGGCGGCGGTGCGCTCGACGACGCCGATGGAGGCGGAGACGGAGAGCCGCTGGCCGCCGAGGTCGAAGGGCCGCTCAAGGGCGTGCAGGACCGAGCGGGCCAGGTCGGCGAGCTGTTCCGTACCGGTGGAGTCCTCGACGAGGACGGCGAACTCGTCACCGCCGAGCCGGGCGACGAGGAGGCCGCCGCTGCGGGTGTAGCCGGCGCTGTCGGCGCACTCGGTGAGCCGGCCGGCGACGGCGGCCAGCAGCCGGTCGCCCACCCGGTGCCCGAGGGTGTCGTTGACCGCCTTGAAGCCGTCGAGGTCCAGGTAGCAGAGGCCGATCCGCCCCGTTCTGCCCTGGCCGTGCGGCGCGTACGGGAAGGCGGGCCGGTCCGGCTCCGCGCTCTCCGCCGCCGCCGTCTCCAGCGCGGCCGAGAGCCGTTCGAAGAAGAGCGCCCGGTTGGGGAGGCGGGTCACCGGGTCGTGCATCTGGAGGTGGCGGAGCCGGGCCTGGAGCTCGCGGCGGTCGCTGATGTCGGTGAGGGAGAGCAGCACCCGGCCGGTGTCGGGCACGGGCGCGACGGTGACCTCGGCCCACAGCTTGCGCCCGTCGGGGTGCTTGAGCCGGCGGGTGCAGCGGAAGCGGGAGCGGCGGCCGCGCAGCACCTCGCGGTAGGCCTGCCAGGTGCGGCCGTCGGCGGCGAGGTCCACGAGGTCGGCGGCGGCCTGCTCGCGCAGGGCGGCGCTGTCGGTGCCGAGGAGGGCGCCGAGGGAGTCGTTGGCGGCGACGACCAGGCCGTCCCGGTCGACGAGGGCCATGGCGAGCTGGGAGGTGCGGAAGGCCGCTCGGTAGTCGCGGAGTTCACGCTCCGTGAGTACCGGACGGGCGGGCGGGACGCCCGGCGGGTCTGGGTGTACCGGTCCTTCGGGGGTTCCGCTCACCGCTCGCTCCCGTGGTGCAGTGGGGCCGTTCACATGTGGTCGGAATGGTCGGCCTGGGACAAGTGTGCCGATCATAGAGCCAGCAGGGGGAGCGTTCCAGCTCCGGGGCGGTGGGCCGGGGGCCGGGCGGGTGTGAGGCCGGCCACCGCGCGCCCTCCCGCGCGACCGTTTGCGCCCGGGGCTGACACATGGCGCCTCAGGAATGACCGAATGTGACTTTCCGTGAGATGGAACATGTCACTCCGGCGTCACCCTTGCGCCACTCCCTCACCCGACCGGGGCAGCGGAAACATGCGAAACACCGTGAACCATCACAAGGTGGGTGAGGTGTCCCGCACTCGCGAACCGGAGGTCCACGTGGAGGGTCAGCAGCCACCCGGGGGAGTGGAGCGCTCCCGGCTGCGCGCCGGAGCCGCCTCGTTCACCGCCCTCGCCGCCCTCGCGGCCACCGGCCTGGTCGCCGGGCCCGCCGCGGCCGCGCCCTCGGCCGGTCCCTGCGCCCTGCCCCGTACCGCCGCGCACCACTCGCTCGGCCTCGACAGCTGGAACGGCTCCTATCCGCGCCCCGAGCGGTCCCTCGACGCGGTCATGATCTTCCTGTCCTTCCCGGACGCCACCCCGGTGACCACCCCGGAGGAGCTGGCCGCCGACCACTTCCCGGGCACCACCGAGTTCTTCCGGCGGGCCTCCTACGGCCGCTTCGACCTGCGCCCGCACCCCCGGGACGCCTGGACGCCGATGCCCCGCCCGTCCACCGAGTACGACATACGGCGCGACTGGGACGCCGGGAAGCGGGCCGACTACCTGCGGGACGCGATCGCTGCGGCCGACGCCTCCGTGGACTTCTCCCGGTACGACATCGTCTATCTGGTGGCCGACCCGGACGCGCCCGGCGTGGACTCGGACGCCACCAAGGTGGTCAACCTGGAGCGGCCGGTGGAGGCCGACGGCGCGAAGATCCGCCGGGTCGTCACGGTCTTCGAGCGGCACCCGCCGGACCGGAACGTCCTCGCCCACGAGACGGGCCACGTCTTCGACCTGCCCGACCTCTACCGCAGGCCCGCCGACGGCAAGGGCGACTGGGACACGCACGTGGGCGACTGGGACGTCATGGGCAGCCAGTTCGGGCTGGCCCCCGACCCCTTCGGCTGGCACAAGTGGAAGCTCGGCTGGCTGGACCGCTCGCAGGTGGCCTGCGTACGGGACGGGGAGCCGAGGGTCGTCGCCCTGGAGCCGGTCTCCGCCGCCCCGGCGACCCCGACCGCGCGCGGCACCCGGCTCGCGGTGGTCCGCACCGGCCCCGACAGCGTCCTCGCGGTCGAGGCCCGCGCCGCCACCGGCAACGACGCCGACACCTGCACCGAGGGCGTCCTCGTCTACCGGGTCCGGGCGCGCGCGGCCTCCGGCGACGGTCCGGTCGAGGTCGTCGACGGCCACCCGGCCACCGAGGCGTGCTGGGAGCGCTCGGTCTACCCGCCGCTCGCGGACGCCCCGCTGGAGGTGGGCGAGACGCTCACGGTGCCCGGCACGGGCGTCCGGATCGAGGTCGCGGACCGCAGCCGGGCCGGCGTCTGGACGGTACGGATCACTCCGCCGGGCCTCTGAGCCCCGGCGCACGGAACTCCGCGCGCGGTGATCCCGGCGCACGGCACCCCCGGCGCACGGCGGTCCCGGGCAAACGGAAGAGGCCCCTCGCTTTCGCGAGGAGCCTCTTCCTGTCGGTGCGCCGCCAGGGACTCGAACCCCGGACCCGCTGATTAAGAGTCAGCTGCTCTAACCAACTGAGCTAGCGGCGCCTGCTGACGTCGTAGACATTAGCATCCTGAACGGCGGGAGCAAAAATCGATACCCGCACACCGGCCGCCGAAACCGCCCGGGCCGCCCGGACACAGGCCCAGAGCATCACCTCGGGGCCGGGGAGCCAGGGATTGCGGGTGTCCGGGGCGACCAGCCAGCGCGGCCGGGAGGACTCCGGGGCGGCCGGGACCAGCGGCGGAACGGTCACCGCGTCGCCCGTCCCGTGACAGAGCGGCCGGGGAACGCCCTCGCCCCACTCCTCCCAGTCGAGGAGCGCGGGCAGCCGCTGGGCGGTGCCCGGCGCGGCGAAGAGCAGCATCCGTCCCCGGTGCGCGGCCACCGGGCCCGAGCCCGGCCCCTCCTCCCACAGCCGGTCCAGCATCCGCCGGCCGAAGACCGGGTCCACGCTGACGACGTCGAAGGCCGTCCCGCAGGGCAGCACCGCCGGGGACTCCGGCCGCGCCTCCCAGCGCGCGAGCGCCGTCCCGAGGTCCGCGGGCCCCGCCGCGGCCGAGGCCAGCCAGGCGGCCCCGGCGGCGGTGACCCGGGCGGTCTGGTGCCGCTCCTCGCCCGCCGTCCCCAGGAAACGGAAGACGTCGTGGGTGGACGGGGTCTCGTCGCGCAGCCAGGTCGTCGTCGTCATGCGGACAGGTCTACCGGCCGTGACGGAGCGAACGCCGAGAGTTCCGGAAAACTGCGGGGGAACTCCGGGAAACACGGACAGGGCCATGATCCGGGGAGTATCGTTCGCCCCGGCATATGCCGAACGGTTGTTCCGCACGCGCGTTCCGTACGCGTGTTCCGCACGCGCCACCCGTATGTGTGGTCCGTGCGTGGGGTCCGTACGCACCGCCCCCGCGCGCGGCCCGTCGTGCCGCGCGCCGTGCGCCCAGGCCCGGGGGCTCAGTCCTCCGCGGGCCGCCCCTCCGTCCGGATCAGGTCCCGCCCGAACTCGATCATCTTCCGCGCGTAGTCCTCGGTCCAGGCGGCTCGCCCGGCCACGTCCGCCGCCGTCAGCCGGTCGAACCGCTTCGGGTCGGCGAGCTGCGCCGCCGCCACCGCCTGGAACTCGACCGCCCGGTCCGCCGCCGCCCGGAAGGCCAGCGTCAGCTCGGTCGCCCGGGCCAGCAGCTCCTTCGGGTCCTCGATCGACTCCAGGTCGAAGAAGTGCTCGGGGTCGGCGGTCGCCTCGGCAGGCTCGAAGACCAGGGGCGCCGGCCGCAGCCGCCGCTGTCCGCTCCGCTCCGCGGATTCCGCCATCGTTCAGCTCCTCTTCGCACGCGCACGGCCCGGACACCCGGACCACCCACCATTCTCCCGCGCCCCGCAAGACCGCCCGGAGGCGTGCCCCGTGGGGCCGGCACCGGAGTCACGGCGTCCAGGACACCCGGTGCTCCGACAGGTGGGACAGGACCGCGTGGTTGGCCTCCCAGCCGTCGGGGAACTTCACGGCGACGCCCAGCTGGACCGGTTCCGTCGACGGGTGCTCGTCGAGGAGGTCGGTGACGCCGGCGCGGCAGACGACGACGCAGGCGTGGCGGTGGCGGGAGGCCAGCACGCAGAGGCGACCGGTCTCCAGGTGGAAGGCGGTCGCGTCGGGGCGGCCCGAGAGGGGGTGGAGGACGACCGTGACGTCGTACTCGCGGCCCTGGAGGCGGTTGGCCGTGTCGACCGTCACCCCGGACACGCCGAGCTCCGCGAGGGCCGCGCGGACCGCCGCCGCCTGGTCGCGGTGGGCGGTCCCCACCGCGATCCGGCCGGCGGTCAGCGGCACGGGCTCCTCGGCGCGCTCGCTCACCGCCGCGCCGCCCCGGTCCAGCAGGCGGCGGACCAGCAGCGCGACCGCGTGGACGGCCTCCGGGTCGGTGCGCGGGGTGTTCCGGGCGGGGAGTTCGAGCAGGCCCCAGCCGGACTCCGCGGCCTCGTCCAGGACCCGGTCGGGGGCCGAGCCGTCGGAGGCCACCCCGAAGGAGAGCCGCCGGTCGCCGGGGCCGGTGCCGGAACGGAACGGCGTGTACGGGTAGAAGGCGTCCGACACCAGGGGCGCCGCCGAGGCGGGCAGCCGCCAGGAGACCGGCAGCCGGTGCTGCGGCAGCTCCGGATTGTGCGCGAGCAGCGTCGACACGGCGCTCGCCGAGGGGTCGTACGAGAGCCCCGCCCACTGGTCCGCGCCCACCACCGAGAACGGGTCCAGCTGCCCCGGGTCGCCCACGAACAGGGCCCGCTCGAAGAGCCCCGCCACCGCCAGCAGCGCGTCCGACCGCATCTGGTATGCCTCGTCGACGATCGCGTGCGCCCACGGCTCCACGTTCTTCACGTGCGCCCACTTGGCGGCCGTCGAGACCACCACCGGCAGCCCGGCGAGGTCCCCGGCCTTCGCCGACTTCCGCACCTGTTCCAGCGCGTCGAGCGCCTTGTCGTACGGGTCGCCGTCGCTGGAGTGCAGCCGGCCCACCTCCAGGCCGGGCTCCTTCTCGGCGAGCCGCAGCACCAGGTCGTCCACCTGCGCGTTGGTCTGCGCCACCACCATCAGGGGGCGCCCCGCGGCGGCCAGTTCGAGCGCGGCGCGCACCACGAGGGTGGACTTGCCCGCGCCCGGCGGGGAGTCGACGACGACGCCCCGCGCGGCGGAGCGCAGGGTGGACTCCAGGATCTCCGCCGTCGCCTTCGCGGCGGCCTCGGCCGGGTCGGGCACGGCGGGGTCGTACACGGTCACAGCAGGTCCTCGGGGGTCACGGCGTCGGGGAGTTCGCCGTCGGCGGAGCGCGGCGGGCCGCCGTGGGTCCACGGCGTGTCCTCCGGGGCGGGCAGCTTCGGACCCGTCCGCTGGTCGTGCTCGAAGAGGGTCCAGGCGATCCGCTCGCCCTTCTCCGGCACCGTGCCCTCCGCGGGCTCCTTCGCCCGGCCCATCTTGTCGAGGAGCCGCAGCACCAGCGCCCCGTCCTCCTCGGGGGCCACGAACTCCGCCGTCTGCGGCCTGCCGTCGAGCGAGCGGTACACCTTCGTGCCCGGCTCCAGCCGAGGCCGGTCGTCGGTGCGGAACGTCAGCAGCGGGCGGGGCGCGGGCCGCCGCGCCTCCGTCCACGCCGGGGTCACCTCGACGACCTCGCCGGTGAACGCCTCGCCCGCCAGCCGCCGTCCGGCCAGCACCAGCGGATCGTCCAGGGCCTCCTGCGCGTCCAGCCGCCCCTGGGCCTGCTCGCGCGCGGCGAGCTTCGCGGCGGCCGTCACGGCGTCGTCGCGGCGCGGCTGCGGCGGCTCCCCGGCCGCGACCTTGTCCCGGTGCCCGGTGAACGACCAGCGGTCGCGGGTCCACCGGTCGGCGACCCGGGCCCCCTCGGGCAGCTCCCGCAGCAGGCCGAGCGCCCGCCAGGTCGCGTCCCACGTCGGCTTCAGCTGCGAGACCACGAGGCGGCGGACCTCGCGCTCGGCCCGGTGCAGGGCGGCGAGGGCCGCGTCCGCCGTCTCGCCGTCCTCGGCGGCGCCGACCGCCTGCCGGGCCCGGTCGTACGCCTCGATCGCGGGCGCCAGCAGCCGGTTGTCGAAGGCCGGGTCGGTCGCGGGTCCGGCCGGCGGGCACAGCAGCTGCCCCCGGGAGTCCCGCCCCAGCTCCGCCCGGTACGCGGCCTCGGCGCCCGGCTCGTCGTCGTACGGGTCGATCCAGGCGAGCAGCGCCCCCAGGTGCTGGTCCTCCAGGGAGGACTGCCCGGTCGCCCAGTGCCGGTTCAGCAGGTCGGTCGCCGCGAGCAGCAGCGAGGAGCCGGGCACCCGGGCCCGCTCCCCGTAGTGCGTCAGCCAGCGGCCGAGCAGCGGCACCCGCGGCGGCGCCGGATACGGCGTGTCCGGGTCCTGCTCGGCGGTCCGCCGGAACCGCGTCGACCGCCCCAGGAGCCGTACGTACTCGATCCCGGCCCGGCTCGGCACGATCAGCTGCGGCGCGTCCAGGCAGAGTTCGACCTGCACCTTCTCGCCGGTGGCGGGGTCCTTCCGCTCCACCGGCTCCACGGCGTCCGCGTACCCGTCGACGTACGGCAGCACCTCCTCGGCCAGTTCGGCGAGGAACGCGAACCGCAGCTCCCGGTCCCGCGGCTGCGGCACCACGAGGAGCCGCGGCTCGTCCGGGCCGGTGCCGACGAGCGCCCCCAGCGGGGCCCCGGCCTCACCGGCGGTGGTCAGCGGCACGAGCACGAGGGGCCGTTCGGACAGGTGCCGGTGCCGGACGGTCGCCAGGGGCTGCGCCCGGCCCGACTCGACGGCCTCCATCCGCGCCAGGTGCGCGATCAGCGACATGCGGCGGCCTCCGTCAGCGCTTCCTGCCGCAGGGCCCGCGCCCGGCGCAGCGCCGCCACCGCCGGGTCCTCCGGGTCGCCCGCCTCGCCCCGCGCGGCGGCCAGCACCGCGCCGACCGTGGTCAGCGCCCCCAGCTCGCCCCGCACCGAACGCCCCAGGGTCTGCACCTCGCCCGCCTCCCGGGCCCGCCCCCGGCAGTGGAAGCCCAGCTCGCACGCGGCCAGGCACTCCGGCGCGTACGCGTGGGGCACCGCCTCCACCGCCGCCGACAACTCCTCCGCCGAACGCTCCCGCACGTCGAAGGTCAGTCCCTCCGGCAGGGCGCCGGCGATCTCCTCGACGCGGGTCAGCCGGTCCAGCTGCCGCCGGGTCACCGCCCGCTGCCTGCGCACGTCCACCACCGACGCCGTCGGCAGGTTCGAGAAGTCCTTCGGGCAGACCAGCAGCACCCCGTGGCCGACCTCGGCCCCTTCGGTGACCGCCGCGACCCGTTCGAGCGCCAGCACGTACACGGCCGCCTGCCGGGCCGCCGCGCCCACCTTCGCCGCGTCCGCGGCCCCGTCCAGCATCGGGAAGGACTTGATCTCCACGACCGTCCACCGCCCGGCCGGGTCCACCACCACCGCGTCCGGCTCCAGGTGCACGGGGGAACCCGCCACCTCCAGGGTCAGCAGCGGATGGTCGAGCAGCGTCCACCCGCCGGCCGCGGTCGCCTCGCGCAGCGCCAGCGCCGTCCGCGCCGTCCGCCCCTCGGGCCCGGACGCCGACAGCTCGGGCACCGAGACCGTCCCCGGGTCCTCCACGCCGAACAGCCGCAGCAGTTCGCGCCCGCCGTCCGCCTTCACCTTCGCCTCGAAGCTGTTGCCCCGCACGATCGCGAACTGCGACTGGCCGAACGGCGCCGGGGAACCCAGCCGCGACGCCAGCGCCCCCTTGTCCACGCCCGCGCCGTCGAGCAGCGCCCGGCGGCGGCACCCCGGGTTCGCGGCCAGCGCGGCCAGTGCCCGCGCGTCCAGCGGACGCGGTGGTACCGAGGGTCCGCGCAGCTCGGCGAGTCTCTCCCGCGTCCTGCGCCGGCTCGCCGGGGTCGGGACGGGGTCCGTCGTCTGCGCCGGCCGCGACCGGCCGTCGTCCAGGGAAGCGCTCACCCGCGGAAGTCTCCCATCCGCCACTGACAACGCGGGTGCGTTCCGCCCGGGGGACACCGGGAGTTCGCGCCCGGGCCACCTGCGGGATGATGGAGACCCCCCTCAGGAGGCCCCGGAGGCACCCGCCGAAAGGGCCCGTTCCGCTTCCGCACCCGTGCACGATCTGGAGAGCCCCACCCATGGCACCGCGCATCCTGCTCGCCCGACACGGCCAGACCGAGTGGTCGCTGCTCGGACGGCACACCGGCAGGACCGACATCCCGCTGCTCGACGAGGGCCGGCGCGGCGCCGCCCTGCTCGGCGAGCGCCTGCACCGGGGCCCCTGGCAGGGCCTGCCCGGCGTCGAGGTCCGCACCAGCCCCCTGGTCCGCGCGAGCGAGACCTGCGCCCTGGCCGGCTTCGGCGACCGCGCCGAACCCTGGGACGCCCTGATGGAGTGGGACTACGGCGCTTACGAGGGCCTGACCCCCGCCCAGATCCAGAAACTCCGCCCCGGCTGGCTGATCTGGCGCGACGCCGTCCCGGACGGCGAGTCCCTCGCCCAGCTCTCCGCCCGCGCCGACCAGGTCGTCGAGTGGGCCCGCTCCGCCGACCGCGACGTCCTGGTCTTCGCCCACGGCCACATCCTGCGCTCCATCGGCGCCCGCTGGCTCGGCGAGGACGTCTCCTTCGCCGCCCGCATCCGCCTCGACCCGACGAGCCTGTCGGTCCTCGGCTGGGCGTACGGGGCGCCGGCGATCGAGCGGTGGAACGACACGGGGCACCTGGAGGGCTGATCCGGGATCAGGGATCCGGGATCAGGGGGGTCGGATCCGGGACATCGGATCCGACCTCCGACCTCCGACCTCCGATCTCCGATCTCCTGAACATTGGATCCGGGGTGTCGGATCCCGGAGGTTGGATCCCGGAGGTTGGATCCCGGAGGTTGGATCCTGGATCCCGATGTTGGGTGTCGGATCCGGGATGCCGGATCCAAGATCCAGGATGTTGGATATCGGATGTTGGATGTTGGATCCGGGATCCTGGAGCCAACATCCCCTCCCTCACGCCCCCGTGAGGATGAGCCGCGTCTCCGCCAGCAGCCCCCGGATCCGTGCCGACGCGATCCCGTCGTCCAGCGAGTCCGCCACGCGCCGTGCCTCCGCCTCGGCCTCGTCGCGGCGGCCGGCGCGGGCGAGGTTGCCGGCGAGCTGGGCGCGGTAGAGGGCGAGGTTGCGGGCGAAGCGGGGGTGCTGGAGGACGGTGGCGCGGTACGAGTGGCGGGCGGCGCGGCTCCAGTCGCCGAGGGCGGCCCAGCAGTGGGCCTCCAGGGCCTCCAGTTCGGGTTCGCCGAAGAAGGACATCCACTCGGGGTCCTGGTCGGCGTGGCCGCGGCCGAAGTGCTCGTGGGCGCGGCCGAGGCACTGTTCGGCGGTGGAGCGGTCGCCGAGTCCGGCCCAGGCGGCGGCCTCCCGCAGGGAGAGCAGGGCGAGGAGCCGGTCGGAGCCGAGCGGCCCGGCGGCGCGCAGGCCGGCCTGGGCGGCGCGGACGGCCTCGCGGTAGCGGCCGGTGTCGCGGGCGAGGAAGGACGTGTTGCAGAAGGCGTGCGCCTCCAGGGCCGCGTTCCCGGAGACCCGGGCGGTGGCGAGGGCCTCGGCGTAGTGGGAGCGGGCGTCCTCGTGGCGGCCGGAGTCGTGGGCGAGCCAGCCGACGGAGAGGGACAGTTCGCCGGCGCCGGCGAGCAGCCGGTCCTCGGTGGAGCGGCGGGCCGCGGTGCCCTGGTCGAGCAGGTCGTAGGCGGTGCGCAGCGGCTGGGCGGCGACCTTGTAGAGCCCGTCGGCGCCGTGCCGGTCGTCGAGCAGGCGGATCCGCCGTACGGCGTCCTCGACGGCGAGGACCTCGGTCTCGCCGATGCGGCGGGTGCCGCGGGGGCTGGGGATCGCGGCCGCGGTGGAGCCGATTCCCCAGGAGACGGCCGCCAGGGTGGCGGTGCCGCTCGTCATGAATGCGCGACGCAGCACGTCGCTCTCCTCATCGTTCCGGGTCGGGAGGACGGGGGGCCGGGGGGCCCCGGACGGTGCGGCCTGCCGTCGGCCGCGTACCGTCTCCCGTGCGGAGAAACCCAGGTCGGCAAGGGTCAGCCCGGGGAACATGTGCAGGAAGACCCGCTCGTACGCGTAGTTCGGGCAGCGGATCTCACCCGCCTCCACGCGCCCG
Source organism: Streptomyces filamentosus (assembly GCF_014654895.1). GTDB lineage: Bacteria > Actinomycetota > Actinomycetes > Streptomycetales > Streptomycetaceae > Streptomyces > Streptomyces filamentosus. The sequence continues at coordinate 3,688,752 of NZ_BNBE01000001.1, forward strand.
ATGTAGCGGGCGTCGCACGCGACCTGTTCGCCGATCTCCCGTGCCGCCCGGCGGACCATGGCGGCGAACTCCCCCGGGGAGTGCTGTCCGCGGAGCCGTCGGAAGGCGAGATTGGGAACTGCCCGTGGCATGGACATGGCCGAGCCCTCTCCTGGTGCTGCCGGGTGTTCCGGCGGCAAGAACGTACCTTCTGTGACCGGTCGAGTACGTTGAGTTTGGCTACAAATCGGATATCTCGCCTGCGATCTGCCATGAACTGCCATCCTTTGCGGCGGCGTGCCGCCGTAGCCGTTGACGCGCGGGGGCGTTGAACCGTATGGGAGAGACAGAACGTGTCTCCTCTGGGAAGCGAGGAGGGGTCCATGTCCGAGAACGCCGCGCCTTTCGAGACCACCGTGCCGACCGCGACGACCACGATGCCGACCGCGTCGCCCATGAAGACCACCGCGATGGCCACCGCGTCGCCCGTGACGACCGCCGCGACCATGCCGCCCGCCGCCGCGACCATGTCGCTCCCCGCCGCCCCGACCGTGCCGGCCGCCGCCGCGACCGTGCGGGTCACCGGCGGCGTCGAGCCCTGCGACCTGGTGACCGTGCCCGCCCGGCAGGGCCTGGAGGCCGTCGACATCCTCCGCCGCCGGGGCGTCCCGGCCGTCGGGCCCGTGCTCCACGACGGCGCCTGCGACACCCTCGGCTTCCTCGTCCCGCCCGGCACCGCCGCCGCCTGGGACCTGCCCGGCAGCGCCTGTACCCGCACCTCCGGGCGCGGCCTGCGCCTCCCGGAGCTCCCCGAGCTGCCCGAGCCCGCCGGGGACGCCCCCCGCCCGGCCGGCTGGCTGCTGCCCCCCGGCGACACCGGCCCGGTCACCGACCCCGCCGACCTGCGCCGCGCCCTCGGCGAGGCGGCCCGCCTCATCGAGGCGGCCGACGGCTGTCACTGAACGCCGCGCCCCGGTCCCGCCGATAATGGACGGATGGCCAGGAACAAGCAGCGCGAGCGGGCGGCGGCCGCCGCCACCGAGACCGTCGACGGCGGGCTCGCCGAACTGATACCCGACCGCGACCGTCCCCGTGCCTGGACGCTCCTCCTCGACGGCGCCCCGCAGTCCCACGTGGACCTCGACGACCCCGCCGCCCTCACCTTCGAGTACCAGCGGCGGCTCGGCCACGTCGCCGACCTCGCCGCCCCGCCCGGCCGCCCCCTCCAGGCCGTGCACCTCGGCGGCGGCGCCCTCACCCTCGCCCGGTACGTCGCCGCGACCCGGCCCCGCTCCACCCAGCAGGTCGTGGAGATCGACGAGCCCCTCGTCCGCTTCGTCCGCCGCGAGCTGCCGCTCGACCCCGGCGCCCGGATCCGGATCCGCGCCACCGACGCCCGCGCCGGGCTCGCCAAGGTGCCCGACGGCTGGGCCGATCTGATCATCGCGGACGTCTTCCGCGGCGCCCGCACCCCCGCCCACCTGACCAGCGCCGAGTTCCTGGGCGAGGTGAAGCGCGCCCTGCGGCCCGGGGGCACGTACGCCGCGAACCTCGCCGACGGTCCGCCGCTCGCCCATCTCCGCGGCCAGATCGCCACCGCCGCCGGCCTCTTCGCCGAGCTGGCCCTGATCGCGGATCCGACCGTGCTGCGCGGCCGCCGCTTCGGGAACGCCGTCCTGGTCGCCTCCGACCGCGAGCTCGCCGTCGCCGACCTGACCCGCCGGGTCGCCACCGACCCGCACCCGGGCCGCGTCGAGCACGGCCGGGCCCTCGCCGACTTCACCGGCGGTGCCGTCCCGGTCACCGACGCGACCGCGAAGGCGTCCCCGGCCCCGCCGCCGTCCGTCTTCCGCTGACCGGGCCGGTCAGGCCGCGCGTTCCTCGATCTGGACGCGGGGCGCCGAGTCGTGCCACAGGCAGAAGACGGACAGCTCGCGGCCGCCCTGGGTGAAGGTCACCCGGATCCAGGTCGGCTGCTTCCACACCTGCATCTGCCAGCCCGAGGCCGGGGTCGCGGAGACCAGCTCGGCGGAGGTCTCGCCGAGGTCGAAGGTGACCCGGCCGCCGTCCACCGCGTAACTCTTCACCTGCGAGGAGGAGTCCCCGCCGGCGGCCGGGGCGGAGGTGCTCCCCGTCGTCGGGGACGGATCGGGGACCGGGTCCGGGGACGGGGTGCGGGAGGGGGCGAGGGCCGGGCGGGTGGCCTTCGGGGCCCCGGTCGCGGGGGCGGACGACGGGGGAGCGGTGGAGGGGGACTCGGGCACCGGCCGGCGGGTCGAGGACGTGGCCGGGTCGCCGATGGCGGTCTCGGCGGGGACGAGGTCGCCCGGGGTGGTGCCGACCGGCAGGGGCAGGGCGCGCGGCGGGTCGTAGACCGTGCCGGACAGCACCGTGTGCACCCCCCACCAGGAGAGCGTGACCGCCGCGCCGGTGGCGAGCGACCAGGCCAGGGCGTGAACGAGTCCTCTTCGCATCCGGGCCATCTTGCCCCACGCCGGGCCGGGGCGGGCCGGGAGGTGGACCCTGACCGCGGCGTCCCCCGGATGGCGTACGGTGCGGCCCATGGCAAGTGTGCTCGTGGTCGAGGACGACCAGTTCGTGCGCTCGGCCCTCATCCGGCAGCTGACCGACGCCTCCTACACGGTACGGAGCGTCGGTACGGCCCTGGAGGCGCTGCGCGAGGTCGCCCATTTCCGTTTCGACGTGGTCGTCCTGGACCTCGGTCTGCCCGATCTGGACGGGTCCGAGGCGCTGAAGATGCTGCGCGGCATCACCGACGTACCGGTGATCATCGCGACCGCCCGGGACGACGAGGCGGAGATCGTCCGGCTGCTGCACGCCGGTGCCGACGACTACCTGGTGAAACCGTTCTCCGTCGAGCACCTCACCGCCCGGATGGCCGCCGTGCTGCGCCGCGCCCGGTCCGTGGCCGGGGAGGCGGCGCCGACCACGGAGATCCGGGTCGGCGGGCTCGCCATCGACCCGCTGCGCCGCCAGGCCGAGCTGGACGGCGTCCCGCTCGACCTGACCCGGCGCGAGTTCGACCTGCTGGCCTTCCTCGCCGGGCGGCCCGGCGTGGTCGTCCCGCGCAAGGAGCTGCTCGCCGAGGTGTGGCAGCAGGCGTACGGGGACGACCAGACGATCGACGTCCACCTGTCGTGGCTGCGGCGGAAGCTGGGCGAGACGGCGGCCCGGCCCCGCTACCTCCACACCCTGCGCGGCGTCGGCGTGAAGCTGGAACCGCCCCGGGAGCACCTGCCGTGAGGCCCGGCACCCGCCGGGAGACCCGGAAGGCGCGGCGGATCCGGAAGGCGCGGCGGACGGGGGACCGGCCGTGAGGTGGGCCCTCGTCAAGGTGTCGCTGGCGGTCACCGCCATGGTCGTCATCGCCTTCGCCGTCCCGCTCGGCCTCGTCGTCAAGGAGATGGCCCGCGACCGGGCCTTCTCCAACGCGGAGCGGCGCGGCGCCGGGCTCGCCCCGGTCCTCGCCATCACCACCGACCGGACGGAGCTGGAGAAGGCCGTCGCCACCACGGAGGACGGGGCCGCCGGCCGGCTCGCCGTGCACGTGCCCGCCGCCGAACCCGGCGGCCAGGCCCTGGAGATCGGCACCCGCCGGGCGGGCGCCGAGGAGCTGGCCGCCACCCGCACCCTCGGCCGCGCGTCCATCGCCGAGGTCCCCGGCGGCTACGCCCTGCTCCAGCCGACCGCGCTCAGCTCCGGGCAGGTCGCGGTCGTCGAGCTGTTCGTCCCCGAGGCCGAGGTCACCAACGGCGTCGCCACCGCCTGGCTCGTCCTCGCCGGGGTCGGCGTCGCCCTGATCGTCGGCTCGCTCGCCGTCGCCGACCGGCTCGGCGTCCGCATGGTCCGCCCCGCCCAGCGGCTCGCCGGCGCCGCCCACGAGCTGGGGGAGGGGCGGCTCGGCGTCCGGGTCGCGGAGGAGGGCCCGCCCGAGCTCAAGTCGGCCGCCGTCGCCTTCAACTCCATGGCCGACCAGGTCGTCCAGCTCCTCGCCAACGAGCGGGAGCTCGCCGCCGACCTCTCCCACCGGCTGCGCACCCCGCTCACCGTGCTCCGCCTCAACGCCGCCTCCCTCGGTTCCGGCCCCGCCGCCGAGCAGACCCGGGCCGCCGTCGAGCAGTTGGAGCGCGAGGTGGACACGATCATCCGCACCGCCCGCGAGGCGAAGCCGCAGACGACCCCGCCGACCGGTCCCGGCGCGGGCTGCGACGCCGCCGAAGTGGTGCGCGAGCGGATGGAGTTCTGGTCCGCGCTCGCCGAGGACGAGGGGCGGCTCGTCCGTCTCGCGGGGGTCGAGCGGCCGGTACGCATCCCGGTGGCGCGCCCCGAACTCGTCGCCGCCCTCGACGCCCTGCTCGGCAACGTCTTCCGGCACACCCCCGAGGGCACGGCCTTCTCCGTGGACGTCCACAACGGCGAGGACGCGGTCATCGTCCTGGTCTCGGACGCGGGCCCCGGGATCGCCGACCCGGCCGCCGCGCTCGCCCGGGGCAACAGCGGGGCCCGCGACGGCTCCACGGGCCTCGGCCTCGACATCGCGCGCCGCATGGCGGAGGCGACCGGCGGCGACGTCCGCATCGGCCGTTCGGTCCTCGGCGGCACGGAGGTGCGCATCTGGATCGGACTCGGCGCGCACCGCGCCGACGGCTCCGGAGGCCGCCGCTCGCACCGCCCGGCCCGCCGCCGCAAGGCTCCGCGCCGCTGAACCTTTGCCCGTGGTGATGGCTTCCTTAAGCGGACCCTAAGAATCCCAACCCCTTCCCGCAGTAAGGCATTTGTCCGAATCCCCGGCGCTAGCGTGCTTCCGCACCCCACCCCCCGCATCACGGAGGCAGCACGTCATGGGCAGCAACGCGCACCGGCGCAGGGCCGGCGGCCGTACGAAGGCCGTCGTCGCGGTCGTCGCGGCCGCGATCACCGGAGGCGCGGTCCTCGCCCTCACCGGCACCGCCCAGGCCGCCGCCGTCGGCGCCGCCTACACCCGGACCTCCTCCTGGACCGGCGGCTACACCGGCCAGTACGTGGTCACCAACGAGACCTCCGCCGTCCGGTCCGACTGGACGCTGGAGTTCGACCTGCCCGCCGGGACCGTCATCGGCTCCCTGTGGAACGGCGACCACACGGTCTCGGGGCGGCACGTCACCGTGAAGCCCGCGAGCTGGAACAGCAGGCTCGCCCCCGGCCAGTCCGTCACCGTCGGTTTCGTGACCTCGGCGGCCGGACAGGCCGGGGACCCCACCGGCTGTCTCATCGACAAGGCGGCCTGCTCGGCCGGCGGCCCCGCCCCCACCCCCAGCGGCCGCCCCACCACCACCCCGAAGCCCACCGCGACCGCCACCACGGCCCCGAAGCCCACCGCGACCGCGACGGCCACCGCGAAGCCGACCCCCACGGCCACGGCGGCCACCACCGCACCCCCGAAGCCGACTCCCACCCCCACGCCCACCCCCACGCCCACTCCGTCCTCCACCTCCACGGGAAGCCCGGCCGCCGCCGCGAAGTTCGCCCCCTACGTCGACACCTCGCTCCACCCGGCGTACGACCTGCTCGCCACCGCCTCCGCCACGGGCGTGAAGGAGTTCAACCTGGCCTTCATCACCTCCGGCGGTTCCTGCGCCCCGCTGTGGGGCGGCGTCACCGACCTCGGGTCCGACAAGGTCGCCGCCCAGATCACCGCCCTGCGCGCCCGGGGCGGTGACGTGCGGGTCTCCTTCGGCGGCGCGGCCGGCCACGAGCTGGCGCTGAACTGCGCGAGCGCCGCCGACCTGGCGGCGGCGTACGGCGAGGTCGTCGACCGGTACGGGCTCACCAAGGTCGACTTCGACGTCGAGGGCGCGGCCCTGCCCGACACGGCCGCCAACACCCGCCGCTCCCAGGCGATCGCCCGGCTCCAGAAGGCCCACCCGGACCTGAACGTCTCCTTCACCCTGCCGGTGATGCCCGAGGGCCTCACCCAGCCCGGGGTGAGCCTGCTCGCCGACGCGAAGAGGAACGGCGTCCGGATCGACGCGGTCGACATCATGGCGATGGACTACGGCCCGGCCTACAGCGCCGACATGGGGACGTACGCGATCCAGGCCGCGACCGCGACCCAGGCCCAGCTCAAGGGCGTCCTCGGGCTCTCCGACGCCGCCGCCTGGAAGGCCGTCGCCGTCACCCCCATGATCGGCGTGAACGACGTCACCACCGAGGTCTTCACGGTCGACGACGCCACCCAGCTGGTCGACTTCGCGAAGTCGAAGGGCCTCGGCCGGCTGTCGATGTGGTCCTCGACCCGCGACAAGCAGTGCCCGGACGGCGCCGTGAACCGCGCCGACGCCACCTGCTCCTCGGTCCTCCAGCAGCCGCTGGCCTTCACGAAGGCGTTCGCCGCCTACCGGTAGAAGCCCCCGGCTCCCCCGAAAAGCCATCTCCTCCCCCCACAGCGCGTGCCCCGGCCGAAGACACCCCCACCCTCGGCCGGGGCACGCTCACGCGCGCGGGGCCGGTCAGGCCGCGGAGGCCCGCCACTCGTCCGCGTAGTCGTCGAAGATCGCCCGCAGGTGGTGGCCGATCTTCAGGTAGTCGAGGTCGTCGAGGTTGGCCAGCGAGACCCGGACCGACCACTCGGGGCCGTCGAAGCCGCCGCCGTTGAGGAGGACGACGCCGGTCTGCTCGGCGAGCCGGAACAGCGGGTCGACGGGCTCGTAGTTCTTCTCCAGGAAGGCCGCGAAGTCCTTGCCGTGGACGCGCTCTCCCTCCGCGAGGAGGTCCAGCTCGATGTAGTAGCCGGCCCGCTTGTCGTCGTCGGCGATCTTCATCTGGGCGCCTTCGAGGAGCAGGTCGAGCCGCCGGCCGACGATCGACCGCAGCCGCTCCTTGTACGCCTGCCCCTCGGGGAGCATGTCGAAGAGGGAGAAGAGCGTCATCATGACCTGCTGCGGCAGCGACAGGCCCGCGGTGTGGTTGAGGGCGACCTGCCGGGAGTCGGCGACCAGCCGGTCGATGAACCGGATCTTCTCCGGCTCCAGGGTGAGCGTCCCGTACCGCTTGGCGAGCCGCTCCTTCTCGGCGGCCGGCAGCTCGGCGATCATCCGGTCGATGACGTTGTCGTCGTGGAGTCCGATGACGCCGAGGCGGTGGCCGGTGCAGCCGTAGTGCTTCGAGTACGAGTACACGAGCAGGGTGTTGTGGGGGAGGTCGGCGGCGATCGAGCGGAAGCCGGGGACGAAGGTGCCGTAGACGTCGTCGGTGACGACCACCAGGTTCGGGTTGTCGGTGGCGACGATGTCCTTGAGCTGGTCCGCGACCCGCCGGCTCAGCGCGAGCGACGGCGGGTTGGAGGGGTTGACCAGGCAGACCATCTTCACCGACGGGTCCGCCAGCTTGGCGACCTCCTCCTCCGGGTAGCGCCATTCGCGGACGCCGGTCTCGGCGAAGAGCGAGGCGTTGACGTGGACGACGTCGAACTCGTACGTGTCGAGTTCGGGGATCTCGATGTACGGGGTGAAGACCGGCACCATCAGGGCGATCCGGTCGCCCTTCTTCAGGATCCCGTTCTTCATCAGGGAGTCGAAGATGTAGCACATGGCGGCGGTGCCGCCCTCGGTGGCGAAGTACGAGACGTTCCCCTCCGGCGGCCGCTTGTCGAACATCTCGTCCTCGACGTAACCGCGGACGACCTGCTCGGTGTGGGCGAGGATGCGGTCCGGCACGGGGTAGTTGTCGCCGATGGTGCTGTCGCTCAGCTCGTGGACGAAGGCGTCCTTGTCGAAGCCGAAGCGCTCGACGGCGTACTCGACGGACTTCTGGAGGAGTTCGATGCCGGGCAGGTCGGGGTGCTGCCGCACGAAGGCGTCGAAGCGGGCGCCGGAGCCCTTGAGTTCGGGCATGCCGCCGAGGTCGTCGGCGGTCCACACCCGGCGCGACTCGGTGAGCGAGAAGTAGCCGAGCGCGTAGAACGCCTCGCGGGGGCTGGTGGCGATCCAGTTCGGGTTGCCGCGGCCCGCGTTGAGCATCTGGACCGACGACTTGCCCTTCTGGCCCGGCTGGTCGGCCTGGACGGCCTGGGCGATGGTGATGAACTTGTCCTTCAGCTCGAACGGCGAGAGCTGGGCGAAGGACTTGATCTCCTCGCGGGTGAACGTGGTCTTGGGCATGGGGTGTCCTTCGGGGTCAGTGGTTGAGGAGGACGATCACGGCGCCCCAGATGGTCAGCAGCACGTTGCCCACCGCGTAGGGGATCGTGTAGCCGAGCGTGGGGATCTGGGACCTGGACTGTTCGTTGATCGCGCCGATCGCCGCCGTCGTGGTCTGGCCTCCGGCCAGCACGCCCATCAGGATCGGGAAGCGGATCTTCTGCACGTAGTGGCCGACGAGGAAGCCGACGACCAGCGGGATCAGGGTGGCGACCGCGCCCCACAGGAGCAGCCCCCAGCCGGCCGTGGACAGGCCGCTGGTGAAGCTCGGTCCCGCGTTGATGCCGACGACGGCGACGAAGGCGCACAGCCCGAAGGTGTCCATGAACCACTGGGCGCCCGGCGGGACGTTGCCGTACGTCGGGTACTTGCCGCGGATCCAGCCGAAGACCAGGCCCATGATCAGCGCGCCGCCGGAGGTCGACAGCGAGATCGGCACGCCGGAGACGGTGAGGGCGGGGATGCCGAGGCAGCCGCCGAGGAAGACGCCGAGGCCGACCCAGAGCATGTCGGTGGCGAAGGAGGTCGGCACGGGCTTGCCGATGGCCCTGCCCGCCGGGTCCACGAGCCGCTTCGGGCCGGTCAGGATCACCGTGTCGCCGCGCTCGATCTTCGTGGAGAGGCGGTAGGGGAACTCGGAGCCGGAGCGGTAGATCTTGTCGATGTAGACGCCGACCATGAAGGGCTCGCGGCGCAGGTCGGCGACGGTCTTGCCGAGCTGCTCCTTGTTCGAGGCGACCACGTGGAGCGTCTCGGTCTCGTAGCCGAGGAGTTCGACGTCGTCGGTCTCGGGGCCGATGTGGGTGCGGGCGTCGAAGTCGACGAGGGCGCCGCGCAGCGCGGAGACGGCGACGGTGTCGCCCTCGCGGAGCACGGTCCGCTGGTCGTGGTCGAGGACCGTGCCGTCGCGCCGCACCCGGGTGATGTAGATGCGGTGGCCGAGGGCCTTCTGCTGGTCCTCGAAGTCGTCGATCGTGCGGCCGACGAGGTCGGGCCGCCGGATCGTGTACGCGCGCAGCACGACCTCGTAGTAGCCCTCGGCGAGGTCCGGGTTGTCGCCGGGGGCGTCCAGCTCCTTGGCGAGCCGGGCGGACTCGGCGGCGAGGTCCCGCTTGTAGAGCCGGGGGAGGATGTTGGCGAGGAGGATGGCGCAGAGGATCGTGCCGAGCGGGTAGGTGACCGCGTAGCCGATCGCGACGAGGTTCTCCTCGGTCTTCATCTGGTCGGCGCTCAGGCCCGGCAGGTTGCCGATGGCGTCCTGGGCGACGCCGATGACGGCGGACTGGGTGAGCGCGCCGCCGAGCAGGCCGGCCGAGAGCCCGGGGCCGTACCCCAGCATCACGGCGAAGCCCCAGGAGACCAGCAGGCCGGTGACGCAGACGACGACCGCGTTGACGACCTGGGGGAGTCCGTCCTTCTTCAGGCCCCGGAAGAACTGGGGGCCGACCCGGTAGCCGAGGGCGAAGAGGAAGAGGGTGAAGAAGAGGTTCTTCACCGTGGCGTCGATGGTGATCTTGAACTGGGCGCCGAGCAGCAGGCCCGCGACGAGGCAGCCGGTGACGGCGCCCAGCGCGATCGCCTTGTAGCGCAGCTTCCCGAAGAGGAAGCCGAGGGCGACGGTGATGAAGACCAGCAGTTCGGGGTGGGGCTGGAAGATGTTCCGGTTGAGGAAGTCGATCATGGAGGGGCGCCGCCTCTCAGGCTCCGAGAATGCCGACCAGCAGGGGTCCCGTCAGCGGGAGCAGGAAGTTGGAGAGGGTGTAGGTGATCGTGTAGCCGAGCATCGGTACCGAGCTCTGCGCGACCTGGGTGACGGAGGTGATCGCCGGGGTGGAGCACTGCTGGCCCGCGATGGCGCCGATCAGCAGCGGTTTCTCGATCCCCAGCAGCTTGCGGCCGACGAACAGCGAGATCGTGGCGGGCACGAGGACCATGGCGATGCCCGCGAACGGCAGCAGCGCCCCGTACTCCTTGAGCAGCGGCCACGCCTGCGGGCCGGAGACCAGGCCGGTGCAGGCGATGAAGATGGCCAGGCCCATGTCCTTGAGGGTGGTGGCGGCCTGCGGGGGGAAGGCGCCGAAGGTCTGGGTGCGGGAGCGGAACCAGCCGAAGAGCAGACCGGAGATGAGGCAGCCGCCGCCGGTGCCCAGGGACATCGGGACGTCGCCGAACTTCACCACGACCTGGCCGAGGAGCGAGCCGCAGGCGATGCCCAGGCCCAGGTAGATGAAGTCGGTGGCGTCGTTCTTGACGACCGCGCCGACCTTGGAGGCGAGCCTGCCGAGCGAGGAGCGGGCGCCGACCAGGGTGAGGACGTCGCCGCGCTGGACGACGGTCTCCGGGGTGGCGGGCAGATGGGACTCGTTGCGCAGCACGTCCGTCACGTAGACCCCGCCGGAGGCGATCTCCGGGTGCTCGGTGGTCAGCCGGTCCAGGGACTTGCCGACCGCCTCCTTGTCGGTGACGGAGACCTGCTTGGTGGCGAGCGGGGTGTCGAGGCCGGGGACCGCGGGGGTCTCGGGGCCGATGTGCCGGCCCGCGTCGATGATGTGGGAGCGCCGGCCGACCACGAGGACGAGGTCGGAGAGGGTCAGCTCGAAGTCGGGCGGCGGCGGGGTCCTGATGTCGCTGCCGCGCTTCACCGCCTCGACGGTGACCCGGTTGCCGAAGCGCTGTTCGAGGTCGGAGACCCGGGCGCCGTCGGCGAGGGTGACGAGGAAGGTGCGGCCCACCATGTTGGGCAGCGCCTCGCGCTCGTCGGACTCCAGGCCGCCGCCGGAGCCGCGCATCTTCTCCCACAGCTCGCGGGAGGCGTCGCGGAGGTTGATCCGCATCATCATCGGCATGATCTGGCTGGTGTAGATCACGATGGTGATGAGGCCGAAGAGGTAGCAGACCGTGTACGCGGTGGCCACGTGGCCCTGGTACTGGGTGATCTGCTCCTGGGTCAGGTCGGACAGCTTGCCGATGGCCTCGGTGGCGGTGCCGACGACGGCGGACTCGGTGGCGGCGCCGGCCAGGATGCCGGCGGCGGTGCCGACGTCCAGGTCGAAGGCCTCCGCCAGGCCGAGGGCGATGCCGACGACGCAGACGACCTCGATGAGGCAGAGCGTGAAGTAGCGCAGGCTCTTCTTGTTGAGGTTGGCGAAGAACTGGGGTCCGGCGAGGTAGCCGAGCGAGAAGATGAAGAGCGCGAAGAAGATCGTCTTGACGTCGTCGGAGACGGTGACCTCCGCCCAGGCGCCCATGAGGAGCGAGACGATCAGGGTCCCGCAGATGCCGCCGAGCGTGATGGGACCGACCCGGAGCTTGCCGACGAGGTATCCCGCGGAGAGGCAGACGAAGAGGGCGAGTTCGGGGTGGTCACGCAGGATTCCCATCGGCCCTCACCCCGCCCACGCGATGAGCAAACCGTTCATAGCGGACATAAATGGAAAATAACAGCGGAAGATCAATAAAGGACCGCCGCCGCGCCCGATCGGGTGAACACCCCCCCGGTGACCCCCCGCCATCCCGTCACCCCTTCACCGCGCCCCGCATCACCCCGCCCACGATCTGCCGCCCGAACAGCGCGAGCACCACCAGCAGCGGCAGCGTCCCCAGCAGCGCCACCGCCATCACCACCGAGGTGTCCGGCACGTAGCCCCGCCCGAGCCCCGTCAGCGCCACCTGCACCGTCGGGTTCCCCGTCTGGGTGAGCGCGAGCACCGGCCAGAAGAAGTCGTTCCACGCCGCCACGAACGACAGCATCCCCAGCACCGCCATCGCCGGCCGCGCCGCCGGGAGCACCAGGTGCCACACCACCCGCAGCGTCCCCGCCCCGTCCATCCGCGCCGCTTCGAGCAGCTCCGGCGGCAGCGCGCCCAGCAGGTGCTGGCGCATGTAGAAGACGCCGAAGGCGGAGACCAGCGAGGGCAGCACCACCGCCTGGAGCTGGTCGGTCCAGCCGATCCGCGCGATCAGCAGATAGAGGGGGACGACCCCGAGCTGCGGCGGGATCAGCATCGTCGCCCCCACGAGCAGCAGCAGCGGCCCCCGGAAGCGGAACCGCAGCCGGGCGAAGGCGAACCCGGCGAGCGTCGAGAACAGCACCGTGCCGACCGCCACCGACCCGGCCACCACCGCCGTGTTGGCCAGCGCCTCGCCCATCCCGCCCTCGCCCCAGGCCACCGACAGGTTCCGCCCCAGGTTCCGCCCGAACCAGAACGGCGGCGGCGACTGCGCGAGCCGCCCGCTCGTCCGCGAGGCGGCCACCGCCGTCCACAGCAGCGGGAAGACCGACACCGCCGTGAACAGCGCCAGGAGCAGATACGTGCCCCACCCGCCCCGCTCGTACGACTCCGACCCCGGCCCCGATCCCGATCCCGACCCCGGCCGCCCCCTCGCCGCCGCGCGCCCGCCCCGCCCCGTCACCGCCGCCCGCCCTTCCGGCCCAGCAGCCGCACCAGCCCGAAGACCACCACCAGGAGCAGCAGCATCGCCCAGGCGATCGCCGCCGCCCGCCCCAGGTGGAGGTTCACCCACCCCTGCTCGTACAGGTAGAGCCCCAGCGTCTGGTACTGGTGGTCGGCCCCGCCCGAGGCGCCCGCGCCGCTGCTGAAGAGCAGCGGCTCGCCGAAGAGCTGCACCGCCCCGATCGTCGACACGATCCCGGTGAAGGCGAGGGCGGGCCGCAGCCCCGGCAGCGTCACGTGCCAGAACCGCCGCCACCGCCCCGCCCCGTCCAGCGCCGCCGCCTCGTACAGCTCCGGCGGCACCGTCTGCATCGCCGCCAGGTAGATCAGCGCGTTGTACCCCGTCCAGCGCCAGATCACGATCGAGGCGACCGCGAACCGCGAGGCCCACGGGCCGTTCTGCCAGTCCACCGGGTCCAGCCCGACCAGCCCGACCGCCCAGTTCACCATCCCTTGGTCACGCCCGTAGAACAGCGCGAAGACCAGCGTCGCCGCCGCCACCGAGGTCGCGTACGGGGCGAGCGCCGCCACCCGGAAGAAGAGCCGCCCGCGCAGCCGCGCGTCCAGGAGGTGCGCGGCGCCGAGCGCGAGCAGCAGCTGGGGGACGGTCGCGAGCACCCCGATCACCACCGTGTTCGCCAGCGCGTTCCAGAAGAAGTCGTCGGTCAGCAGCCGGGCGTAGTTGTGCGCCCCCACCCACTCCCGGGCCCCCGGGTCCGTCAGCTCCACCCGGAACAGCGAGGTCCACGCCGTCGCGGCCAGCGGGAACAGCCCGAAGGCCCCGAACAGCAGGAAGAACGGCGCCACCAGCACGTACGGCGCCGACCGCGACCGCAGCCGCCCGAGCCGCTCCCGCCGCGCCCGTCCCGCCGGCACCACCGGGGCGAGCGCCCGCTCCACCACGTCCTCGGCCATCCCGCCCACCTCACCGGTCCAGCGCGTTGTCGATCGCCTGCATCGCCGCCCGCCAGGCCGAGTCCGGCGACCGTCCCGTCTGGTCGACCTGGAGCATCCCGGTGTCCGACAGGATCGTGTTCACCAGGCCGTCCTTCGGCCCGACCGGCGCCACCGGCACGCCGAGCGCCGCCGCCGAGTAGATCCGGCCGACCGGCGCGTCCCCGAAGTACGGGTGCCGGGCGCCCCGGACCTGCGGCAGTCCGAAGGCGGCCTCGGCGCTCGGGAAGCTGCCGCGCCGCTCGAAGAGCACCGCCTGCTGCTCGGGGGCGGTCAGCCAGGCCGCCAGCTCCGCCGCCTCCGCCACGTGCCTCCCGGCCGACGGGACGACGAGGAAGGAGCCGCCCCAGTTGCCCGGCCGGGGCGCCTTCGCGACGTCCCACAGGCCCTTCCCGGCCGGGCCGCCCTTGTCCTGGATGTAACCGAGCATCCACGCCGGGCAGGCGATCGAGGCGAACCGCCCGTGCGCGAAGCCCTGGTCCCAGTCGGGGGTGAACTGCTGGAAGCGGGCGGTCAGTCCGTACCGCGCGAACTCGGCGCCGAGGTCCCAGGCGGCCCGCACCGCCGGGTTGGACCCGACCACCAGCCGCCCCCCGGCGTCGTAGTAGCGCAGCTTCGCGCCGGAGATCACGGCGGCCATCACCCCGGACGCGGAGTCGGTGAAGGCGACCCCCTCGGGGGCCCGCGCGGCGAACCGGCGGCCCGTCTCCAGGTACTTGCGCCAGTCCCCGGCCCACAGCCGCCCCACCTCCTCCCGGTCGGTGGGCAGCCCGGCGGCGGCGAAGTGGTCCTTGCGGTAGCAGACGGCCAGCGGTCCGATGTCGGTGCCGAGCCCCAGCACCCGCCCGTCGTCGGTCCGCGCCTGCGCCCACTTCCAGGGCAGGAAGGCGGCCTCGTCGACGCCGGGCGCGTGCGCGAGGTCGGCCAGCCGGTCCGCCTGGGTGTCGACGACCTCCGCGATGTTCCCCACCTCCACGGCCTGGACGTCGGCGAGGCCGGCGCCGGCGGTGAGGTGGGTGAGCAGCTGCGGGTAGTAGACGTCGGCGCGGGCGAGGGAGGTCTGGCGGATCGCGACGTCCGGGTGGAGCCGCATGTACGTGTCGTAGAGCCCGGCCTCCTTGAGGCCGAAGGTGCCGTACACCCCGACGGTGAGCGTCACCGGGCGGCCCGCGCCGTCCACCTCCGGCCCGCCGCCCGGGGGCGCCGGCACCGGCGGGTCGGTGGCGCAGCCGCCGAGCAGCGCCGCGACGAGCAGCAGTGCTCCGGCGAGCGGCAGGGCGCGGGCGCGGAGGCGCGCGCCGGTCCGCCGTCGTGGTCCGTTCCTCCACCCCATGGCCCCGACCGTAGGCGGCGGTGCCGGGGCGGCCGGCGGGGCGGCGCCGGGGCCCGGCCCCGCCTCACCCGTTCGGCCCACCGGCCGGGCGCGGTCGTCGAACGTCTTCGACGGGTCCCGCGTATTGACCGTGTTCTGACAGGGCTCGGATAGTGGGAGCGCTCCCATACTTCACTTCCCGACGGGATACCCATGCGCAGACCACGACTCCTCGCGGGACTCGCGGGCCTGGCCCTCACGGCCGGCCTCCTCGCGGGCGCCCTCCCGGCCGGCGCCGCCGAACCCGCCCCCGCCCGGGCCGCGGCCTCCCCCGCGTACACCTGGAAGAACGTCCGGATCGACGGCGGCGGCTTCGTGCCCGGCCTGGTCTTCAACCGGACCGAGAAGAACCTCCTCTACGCCCGCACCGACATCGGCGGCGCCTACCGCTGGGACCAGGCCGGCTCCGCCTGGATCCCGCTCCTCGACCACGTCGGCTGGGACGACTGGGGGCACACCGGCGTCGTCTCCCTCGCCTCCGACGCCGCCGACCCCGACAGGGTGTACGCCGCCGTCGGCACCTACACCAACGACTGGGACCCCGGCACGGGCGCCGTCCTGCGCTCCGCCGACCGGGGCGCCACCTGGCGGCGCGCCGACCTCCCCTTCAAGCTCGGCGGCAACATGCCGGGGCGCGGCATGGGCGAGCGCCTCGCCGTCGACCCGCACAAGAACAACGTCCTCTACCTCGGCGCCCCCAGCGGCAACGGCCTGTGGCGCTCCACCGACTCCGGCGCCACCTGGGCGAAGGTCACCTCCTTCACCAACCCGGGCGGCTACCAGCAGGACCCCACCGACACCAGCGGCTACAACTCCGACGAGCAGGGCATCGTCTGGGTCACCTTCGACGAGTCCACCGGCAGCGGAACCGGCGCCGGGGCCACCGCCACGAAGACGATCTACGTCGGCGTCGGCGACAAGGAGAACGCCGTCTACCGCTCCACCGACGCGGGCGCCACCTGGACCCGCCTCGCCGGACAGCCCACCGGGTACCTCGCCCACAAGGGCGTCCTCGACGCGGAGAACGGCTACCTCTACCTCGCGTACAGCGACACCGCGGGCCCGTACGACGGCGGCAGGGGCAAGGTCTGGCGGTACGCCACCGCCACCGGCGAGTGGAAGGACATCAGCCCCGTCGCCGAGGCCGACACCTACCACGGCTTCAGCGGCCTCACCGTCGACCGGCAGCACCCCGGCACGGTCATGGTCTCCGCCTACAGCTCCTGGTGGCCGGACACCCAGATCTTCCGCACCACCGACAGCGGCTCCACCTGGACCAGGGCGTGGGACTACTCCTCCTACCCGACCCGCGCGAACCGCTACACGATGGACGTGTCGTCGGTGCCGTGGCTGACCTGGGGCGGCAACCCCACCCCGCCCGAGCAGGCCCCCAAGCTCGGCTGGATGACCGAGGCCCTGGAGATCGACCCCTTCGACCCGGACCGGATGCTGTACGGCACCGGCGCCACCGTCTACGGCACCACCGAGCTCACGAAGTGGGACACGAACACGGACTTCACCATCCGGCCGATGGTGAAGGGCCTGGAGGAGACCGCCGTCCTCGACCTGGTCTCACCGCCCTCGGGCGCCCCGCTGATCAGCGCCCTCGGAGACGTCGGCGGCTTCCGCCACACCGACCTCTCCGCCGTCCCGCCGATGATGTTCACCTCCCCGAACTTCACCTCGACGACCAGCCTCGACTACGCCGAGACGAAGCCGGACGTCCTCGTCCGCTCCGGTCACCTCGACGGCGGCCCCCGGGTCGCCTTCTCCACCGACAACGGCGCGAACTGGTTCGCCGGGCAGGAGCCCGCGGGCGTCACCGGCGGCGGCACGGTCGCCGCGGCGGCCGACGGCGCCCGCTTCATCTGGAGTCCCGAGGGCACCGCCGGCGTCCACGCCGCCACCGGCTTCGGCACCTCCTGGACCGCCTCCACCGGCATCCCCGCCGGGGCGACCGTGGAGTCCGACCGGGTCGACCCGAAGACCTTCTACGGCTTCGAGGACGGCACCTTCTACGCCTCCGCCGACGGCGGCCTCACCTTCACCCCCAGGGCCACCGGACTGCCCGCCGAGGGCCCGGTCCGCTTCAAGGCCGTCCCCGGGAGGAAGGGCGACCTCTGGCTCGCGGGCGGCGCCCCGGACGGCGCGTACGGCCTGTGGCACTCCACCGACGGCGGCGCCACCTTCGCGAAGGTCGCCGGCGTGGACCAGGCCGACGCCATCGGCTTCGGCAAGGCCGCCCCGGGCGCCTCCTACCCGGCGCTCTACTCCAGCGCGAAGATCGGCGGCGTCCGCGGCATCTTCCGCTCCACCGACGCGGGCGCCACCTGGGTCCGGATCAACGACGACGCCCACCAGTGGGGCTGGACCGGCGCCACCATCACCGGCGACCCGCGCGTCTACGGCCGGGTGTACGTCGCCACCAACGGGCGCGGCATCGTCTACGGCGACACCGCGGGGACCGGCGGCGGCGACGGCGGCACCGACCCGGGCACCCCGCCGGGTCCGGCGGCCTGCACCGCCGCGTACACGGTGCAGAGCCAGTGGGGCGGCGGCTTCACCGGCCAGGTCACGGTCCGCAA
This sequence comes from Streptomyces filamentosus, assembly GCF_014654895.1. Taxonomy (GTDB): domain Bacteria; phylum Actinomycetota; class Actinomycetes; order Streptomycetales; family Streptomycetaceae; genus Streptomyces; species Streptomyces filamentosus. The sequence goes on from NZ_BNBE01000001.1 coordinate 3,706,294, forward strand.
CACCGGCACGGCACCGCTGACCGGCTGGAAGGTCGGCTGGGAGTACCCGGCGGGGCAGCGGGTCACGCAGGCGTGGAACGCTGCGGTCGTCCAGACCGGCACCGCCGTGACGGCGACGCACCTCCCGTACAACGGCTCGGTCCCGCCCGGCGGCTCCACGACCTTCGGGTTCAACGCCTCCTGGACGGGGAGCAACCCGCCCCCGGCCGTGCTCACCTGCTCCTAGCGGACGCGGGAACGACGGAGGCCCCGGTTCTTCCGAACCGGGGCCTCCGCCATCAGGGTGAGTAACGGGACTCGAACCCGCGACATCCTGGACCACAACCAGGTGCTCTACCAGCTGAGCTATACCCACCACGACCGGCGGTTTTCCCGAAGGTTTCCCTGACCGGCCGAGAAGAAGTCTACAGGGTTCCGAGGGGTGCTCGCGCACAGGTTTTCCCCGGGTGCGCGAGCGGCCCCTCCGGGGGGTGCTACTCCGCCGGGACGACGTGACGGGCCGCGATCTCCTTCACGGTCTCGGTGTCCGGGCCGGGCTGCGGGACGAAGACCGCCTCGCGGTAGTAGCGCAGCTCGGCGATGGACTCGCGGATGTCGGCGAGCGCCCGGTGGTTGCCGTTCTTCTCCGGACTGTTGAAGTACGCCCTCGGGTACCAGCGGCGCGCCAGCTCCTTGACCGAGGACACATCGACGATCCGGTAGTGCAGGTGCTTCTCCAGGGCGGGCATGTCGCGGGCGAGGAAGCCGCGGTCGGTGGAGACCGAGTTCCCGCACAGCGGCGCCTTGCCGGGCTCCTTCACGTGCTCCCGGATGTACGCGAGGACCTGGGCCTCCGCGTCGGCGAGCGTGGTGCCGCCGGCCAGCTCGTCCAGGAGGCCGGAGGCCGTGTGCATCTGGCGCACGATCTCCGGCATGGTCTCCAGGGCGCGGTCCGGCGGGCGGATCACGATGTCCACGCCTTCGCCGAGCACGTTCAGTTCCGAGTCGGTGACCAGCGCGGCCACCTCGATGAGTGCGTCGTCCGTCAGCGAGAGCCCGGTCATCTCGCAGTCGATCCACACCATGCGATCGTTCATGCGTCCTACCTTAGGGGCGAAGCGCGGGGGAGCGGCCCCCGCGGGGGCGTACCGGTGTCCGCCGTCCCCTCCGGACGGTGCTCTGCGACGGTGTTCTCCGGCGGTGCTCTGCGACGGTGTTCTCCGGCGGTCTTCTTCGGTGGCGCTCTCCGGTGGTGTTCTCCGGACGCGCCGACGGGCGTCCGGGGGAGGTGTCCCCGGACGCCCGTCGGTTACCGCGTCGCGCCGCTTGTGGCGGCGCAGGTCCTTCCGGTGCCTCTACGGCGCGCTGCGCTGGCCCGGCAGGGCGGGGCGGCCCGGCGTGTAGGCGTCGCCCTGCGGCTTCCCCGGATCCAGCGGGCCCCCGGGACGGCGGATCCCCGCCGCCAGCTGGGCGGGCACCACCGTCTCCAGGACGGGCGCCGGGGGCTCGCTCTGCGGCCGCCGGGCCCGGTACGCCGCCCGGTAGGCGGCCGGCGAGGAGCCGAGCTGCCGCCGGAAGTGGCCGCGCAGCGCCACCGGCGAGCGGAAGCCGCAGCGGCCCGCGACCTCGTCCACCGAGTAGTCCGAGGTCTCCAGGAGCCGCTGCGCCTGGAGCACCCGCTGGGTGATCAGCCACTGGAGCGGCGCGGAGCCGGTCAGCGAGCGGAAGCGGCGGTCGAAGGTCCGCCGTGACATGTAAGCGCGGGCGGCCAGGGTCTCCACGTCGAACTGCTCGTGGAGGTGCTCCAGCGCCCAGGCCACGACCTCGGCGAGCGGGTCGGAGCCGATCTCCTCGGGTAAAGACCTGTCGAGGTAGCGCTCCTGACCGCCGCTGCGCCGCGGCGGGACGACCAGCCGTCGCGCGAGCGCTCCGGCGGCCTCCGTGCCGTGGTCGGTCCGCACGATGTGCAGACACAGATCGATTCCGGCCGCGGTGCCGGCGGAGGTCAGCACGTCCCCGTCGTCGACGAAGAGCTCCCGCGGGTCCACGTGGACCGACGGGTAGCGCTTGGCGAGCGTCGGCGCGTACATCCAGTGCGTGGTCGCCGGGCGGCCGTCGAGCAGGCCGGCCGCGGCGAGGACGAACGCCCCGGTGCACAGGCCGACGATCCTGGCCCCCTCCTCGTGCGCCCTGCGGAGCGCTTCGAGCGCTTCCGGCGGCGGCGGCGAGGTGATCGAGCGCCAGGCCGGGACGACGACCGTCCCGGCGCGTCCGATCGCCTCCAGGCCGTACGGCGCGGTGAGTTCGAGCCCGCCCGTGGTCCGCAGGGGGCCGTCCTCCCCTGCGCAGACGAGCAGCCGGTAGCGCGGCACGCCGGCGTCCTGCCGGTCGATGCCGAACACGGAGAGCGGGATGGAACTCTCGAAGATGGGGCCGCCGCTGAACAGCAGCACCGCGACGACTTCGCGACGGCGGCGCCCGGACAGCTTCCGTGCGACCTCCGGTGCGGCGGAGTCCTGGCTCATGGCGCTAAGCCCCCCTCGGTGTTCGCGTCTCCCTGGTCGTGTCGCTGTGCCACGTTTCCCCTCGGTTTTGCACGAGACCCCAGTCTTCGGTACCCATGATCGAATCTACTGTGTCCCGTGCCGCCGGCGTGACAAGTTCTCGATCCGGCACATTGTCGACATGGCAACTTGGCGTGAAGCGATCGATCCCCGGGCGAGCGGCCGGAGGGGGTCCGGAGAGCCGCCCACGGCGGAGAAGTGGCCGTACGGGTGGGGTACGGGCCCCTGGGGCTGGGCTTTCGCCGGGGATGCGGGGAGGGCTGGCGTACCGTTTCGCCAAGGACGCGCCGGGAACTTCAAGTTGGCTGAAAACATATGGGATCGGCTGTGCGAACCTGTCAACTCGGAGGGGGTTCGCGGCGATCCCGGAGGGGGTTTTGGCAGGGTTCCGGCAGGATTCCGGCGGGCCTCGGGCGGGGTTCCAGGGGGATTCCGGTGAGGCTTTGGCGGGAGTTCGGGGGGATTCCTGACGGGGTTCGGTCAAGGCTTCGGGGGCGTTCCCGGCGGGGCGGGCCAGGACTTCGGCGGGGGTTCCGGTGGGGGAGGGAGGGGCCCCGGCGGGTGTCTCGCCGGGGGCGGTGAGGGGCTTCGCCGGGGCGGCGGGCGAGGGCGGCGAGAGCGCCGTTCAGCCCCGGCGCGGGGCGTCGTTCGGCTCCGGCGCAGAGCGCCGCTCAGCCCCGGCGCCGGCCCCCGGCGGCTCCGCCGCCCGCGCCCTCCGCGCGCAGGCCGCGTTCCGCGCGGCGCAGCAGCAGCCGGCACGCGGCCGTCACGGAGGCGAGCCCCAGGGCCGCGCCGCCGGCCCCGCCCAGCGAGGTCCCGAAGGCGACGAGCACCAGCGGGACGAGGGCGCAGCAGAACACCGCCCAGCGCACCACGTCCCCCGCCGGGTCGGCGGCCCCGCGGGCCTCCTCGCCGGGCCCCGGAGCCCACTCCGCGCGGGGCCCCTCCCCGTACCCCTCCCCGTGTCCCTCCCCGCGCCCGTCCCCGCCCCCCTCCCCGTCCCGTCCCCCGAGACGCTTCCCCGGGGCGGATGCCGCCGGGCCGGGCACCCGGGCGCGGCGGCCGGAGCGGACGAAGGAGGGGGCGGCGGGGGAGGGGGCGGAGGCGGGGGTGGACGGTGCGGGCACGGGCGGTCTCCCTGCGGTGGTGATCCGGACCCGTGGGGAACGAGGAACGGAACGTTCCGGTCACTCCGGGCGACGCCCGTTCGGCCCCCCGGGCGGGCTCGGGGCACCTGACCGGAGGACGCCTGTAGGACACATCCGGCATTGCCAGATGGTGAACCCTTCGTGCATCCTCCCGGAGGACACCGCGCGCGCAGGGCGCGGACGAGCGGTGTGCGCGCCGGGCACGGAACGGCGAGCTCTGGGCAGGAGAGGAGTGTCGCCGTACCCTTGGGGGTATGGGCTTGGGAAGATGATTCCCGGACACAGCTCCGCCGCCACCCGTCGATCCGCCCCCTCCCCCGTCCCTTCCCACGAGGACTTCCCTAGCCGAGACACCGATGGCCGGTCACGAATTCCCCGAACCCGCGGACCGCAAGCGCGTCGCCGACTCCACGGTCGACCCCCTCGCGGTGGAACAGCCACGCCACGCCTGCGACCCGGCCTTCCGGCACGGCGTCGTCGTCGGCTTCGACGGCTCCACGTCCAGTGAGCGCGCGCTCGCGTACGCCATCGGCATGGCCCGTCGCTCCGGCTCCGGCCTGATCATCGTGCACGTCGCGAACCGGCTGCCCACCACCGTGTGGGCGGGCTGCGAGCCGCCGGTCTTCGTCGACGTCCCGGACCACCGCACCGAGGTGCTGGGCCTGGAGCTGGCCTGCGCGGACCACCTGTCCGAGGTGCCGTGGATCCTGGTGGAGCGCGGCGGGGACATCTGCCACGAGCTGGAGGAGGTCGGCCGCGAGTACTCGGCCGACGCGATCGTGGTCGGCTCCACCCACGGGATCGTCGGCCGGATCTTCGGCTCGGTCGCCGGCCGGCTCGCGCGCCGCGCCCGGCGGCCCGTGATCGTCATCCCGTAGCCCCGCTCGGTCCGCAGCCCCGCTCGGTCCGTAGCCCCGCTCGATTCCACAACTCCGCTGGGTCTCGTGACCCCGCTCGGTCCCGCAATCCCGCCCCGGCCCGGCCGAGTTGTGAAGGATCTCCGCCAACTCCCGTGTCCCGGCGATAAATTCTTCCTTCCTCAGGTGATTTGTGCGCTTGTGAAGGGTAGTTAAAGGTCACGGAACACAGCAGCTCACGCGGCATCACCGCTCGTTCGAAGGGAGCCCCACGTGAACAAGGACGTCGCGTCGGGGAACGGCACCTCCACCCTCGGAAACCTCGCACTCGGACTGACCCTCCTGGCCTTCGGCCTGGGCGGCACCGGAGTGATCGACAACGTCGCGGCAGCCGATGCCGCGGGTCTCGCCACCTGGGTCGGTGGCGTGACGCTCTTCCTGGTCGGCCTGCTCGCCCTGCGCGCGGGCAGCACCGCCGACGGCACGGCCTACGCGGCGCTCGGCGCCTTCTGGTTCACCTGGGGGACCGGCGTGGGCGGCGGGGCCTCGGCCGACGCGGCCGGTCTCTTCCTGCTCCTGTGGGCGCTCCTGGCGCTCACGCTGACGCTGGCCGCGAAGGGCGGCGGCGCCTTCGGGCAGGGCGTGTACGGACTGCTGTTCGTCGCGCTCGTGCTCTCCGGCATCGCCGCCCTGGCGGGCAACGAGGGCCTCGGCAAGGCGGGCGGCTGGGTGGCCGCGCTGGCGGGGCTCGCGGCCTGGTACGGCGCCACGGCGGCCGTCGCCGGCTGGCCCACGGCCCTGGGCCGTGCGCGCGGCGGCAGCACGGCGGCAGCCGCGTAACAGAGGGAAGGCACGGCAGAACGGCCCCCGCGCTCCTGGGAAGCGCGGGGGCCGTTCCTCGTGTCCGGTCGGCTCCGCCGGGGGACAGGCCCGGCGTACGGCTCCGGGGGACAGGCCCGGGGCCGTGGCGTCGTGCGGCGGGGGACAGGTCCCGCCGGGCGACTACTCGACCGTGACGGACTTGGCCAGGTTGCGCGGCTTGTCGATGTCGCGGCCCATGGCGAGGGCGGTGTGGTACGCGAAGAGCTGGAGCGGGATGCCCATGAGGATCGGGTCGAGCTCGTCCTCGTTCTTCGGCACGACGATGGTGTGGTCGGCCTTGGCCTGCGGCTGGTGCGCGACGGCGAGGATGCGGCCGGAGCGGGCCTTGATCTCCTCCAGGGCCGCGCGGTTCTTCTCCAGCAGGTCGTCGTCGGGGACGATCGCGACCGTCGGCAGGGCGGGCTCGATGAGGGCGAGCGGGCCGTGCTTCAGCTCGGAGGCCGGGTACGCCTCGGCGTGGATGTAGGAGATCTCCTTCAGCTTGAGGGAGGCCTCCAGGGCGACCGGGTAGCCCCGGACGCGGCCGATGAACATCATCGACTGGGCGCCGGCGTACTCCGCGGCGATCTGCTTGATCTCGTCCTCGGACTTGAGGATCTCCTCGATCTGGGCCGGCAGCTTGCGCAGGCCCTCGATGATCCGCTTGCCGTCGGTGACGGACAGGTCGCGGATGCGGCCGAGGTGCAGGGCGAGGAGCGCGAAGGCGACCACCGTGTTGGTGAAGCACTTGGTGGAGACGACGCAGACCTCGGGGCCGGCGTGGACGTAGACGCCGCCGTCGGCCTCGCGGGCGATGGCGGAGCCCACCACGTTGACCACGCCGAGGACGCGGGCGCCCTTGCGCTTGAGCTCCTGGACGGCGGCGAGCACGTCGTAGGTCTCGCCGGACTGGGAGACGGCGATGTAGAGGGTGTCGGGGTCCACGACCGGGTTGCGGTAGCGGAACTCGGAGGCCGGCTCGGCGTCGGCCGGGATGCGGGCCATGCCCTCGATGAGGGAGGCGCCGATCAGACCGGCGTGGTACGAGGTGCCGCAGCCGAGGATCTTGATGCGGCGGATGGTGCGGGCCTCGCGCGGGTCGAGGTTGAGGCCGCCGAGGTGCACGGTGGAGAAGCGGTCGTCGATCCGGCCGCGCAGCACGCGGTCGACCGCGTCGGGCTGCTCGGAGATCTCCTTGTGCATGTACGTGTCGTGGCCGCCCATGTCGTAGGAGGCGGCCTCCCACTCGACGGTCTCGGGGGTCGCCGTGGTGGAGGCGCCCGCGACCGTGTAGGTGCGGAAGTCGTCGGCCTTGAGGGTGGCCATCTCGCCGTCGTCGAGGGTGACGACCTGGCGGGTGTGGGCGATGAGCGCGGCCACGTCGGAGGCGACCAGCATCTCCTTCTCGCCGATGCCGAGGATGACCGGCGAGCCGTTGCGGGCGACGACGATGCGGTCGTTGAAGTCGGCGTGCATCACGGCGATGCCGTAGGTGCCCTCGATCACCTTGAGCGCGTCGCGGACCTTGTCCTCCAGGGACTCGGCCTGCGAGCGGGCGATGAGGTGGGTGATGACCTCGGTGTCGGTCTCGGAGGCGAAGACGACGCCGTCGGCCTCCAGCTTGGCGCGGAGCTCCTGGGCGTTGTCGACGATGCCGTTGTGGACGACGGCGACCTTGTTCTCGGGGTCCAGGTGCGGGTGCGAGTTGTGGTCGCTCGGGGCGCCGTGGGTGGCCCAGCGGGTGTGCGCGATGCCGGTGGTGCCCGAGAAGCGCTTGGGGACGCGGGCTTCCAGGTCGCGGACCCGGCCCTTGGCCTTGACCATCTTCAGCGCCGCGCTCTTCGGGCTGTTGATGACGAGACCGGCGGAGTCGTAACCGCGGTACTCCAGGCGGGCCAGGCCCTCCAGGAGCAGCGGCGCCACGTCGCGCTTACCGATGTAACCGACAATTCCGCACATAAAGGAAACCCCTCCGGTTGGTGAGAGTGCTGTGGTGCTCAGCCGTAGACGATCCGGCGCAGCTGCCGGAGCGAGAGCTCCGGCGGTGCGACGGCCCGGTGCGGCAGTTCGCCCGAGATCCGTTCGAAGATCTCCGCGTTCACCGCGCCGCCGGACTGCAGCTCGCGGTGGCGGCGCCGGACGAACTCCTCGGTCGTCTCGTCGAAGTACGCCAGCACGTCGAGCACCACCCGGGCGGCCTCACCACGCTGGAGCGCGGTGCTCCGGACCAGATGGTCGATGAGGTCGTCATGGGACGGGCGGCGTTCGAGCACCCATGAATATTGAGGGGTGAATCCGGGTTCCCGCAAGAATCCTGCCCGAAATCGGGCAGGGACCGCATGATCATCGGCCTGGAGGCGCCTTTTGGTCCAGACCTTGGCCGTTTCGGTGAGGGGGGCGGTGGGCGGGGCGACCCTCAGTAAGAGGAGGTGCCCCCGGATTCCGGCGGCCCGCCGTCCTCCGTCCGGCAGGACACGCTCCGTCGCCGGGATGTGACGCAGACCTCCGGGCCCCGGGTCTGTCGATCGAACTGAGGTTAGGCTAACCTGCTCGCCGTGAGGTAAGGCTTACCTACCTCGAACCGCCCAGGCCGACCCCGGCACGTACCGAAAGCGACTTCGCCATGCCCAGCAGCGCCCGAGCCACCTCCCTCACCCGTCGCGGCATCCTCGCCGCGGGCGGCGCCCTCGGGCTCGGCGCCGTGCTCGCCGCCTGCGGCGACAGTGACAGCGGCAAAAAGGGCTCCGGGGCGAGCGCCTCGGCGAAGTCCGGCTCCTGGGAGTTCAAGGACGACCGCGGCCAGACGGTGAAGACGAAGGCCACGCCGAAGAACATCGTCGCCTTCACCGGCATGGCCGCCGCCCTCAAGGACTTCGGCGTCGAGGTCACCGGCGTCTTCGGCCCGACCTACGTCGAGGACCCGAAGACCAAGGAGAGGAAGCCCGACGTCCAGGCCGGCGACCTCGACATCACCAAGGTGAAGGTCATCGGCAACGTCTGGGGCGAGTTCAAGATCGAGGAGTACCTCAAGCTCCAGCCCGAGGTCCTCATCACCGACATGTGGGAGAAGGACGCCCTCTGGTACGTGCCGGAGGAGCAGAAGGCCAAGATCCTGAAGATCGCGCCGAGCGTCGCCCTGTGGGCCGCCGGCAAGTCCATGCCGTCCGTGCTCCAGCGCCACGCCGACCTGGCCGCCTCCCTCGGCGCCGACGTGAACAGCGAGCAGGTCAAGAAGGACAAGGCCCGCTTCGAGGCCGCCGCCGAGCGCCTGCGCAAGGTCGCGCAGGGCAAGAAGGACATCAAGGTCCTCATCGGCTCCGGCGACCCGAACACCTTCTACGTCTCCACCCCGGTCCGCCCGACCGACACGCTCTTCTTCCAGGAGCTGGGCATCAACCTCGTCGTCCCGACGAAGCTGGACCCGTCCGGCTGGTTCGAGCTCCTCAGCTGGGAGAACGTCGACAAGTACAAGGCCGACGTCATCCTCCTCGACAACCGCACCGGCACCCTCCAGCCCGAGCAGCTGAAGGCCAAGCCGACCTGGGCCGCGCTGCCCGCCGTCAAGGCCGGCCAGGTCTTCCCGCGCGTGACCGAGCCCGTCTACTCCTACGCCAAGTGCGCGCCGCTCCTGGAGGACCTGGCGACCGCCCTGGAGAACGCGAAGAAGGTGTCCTGACCCGATGACGACCGCCGAGACCGCCCCGTTCCAGTTCTTCTCCCTCCAGGTCGACCGGACGCGGCGGCTCGGCCCGTCGCTGGTCCGCGTCACCTTCACCGGAGCGACCGGCGAGGAGCTCAAGGGCTTCGCCGCCGGGGGCCGCGACCAGTCGCTCTCCCTCTTCCTGCCGCACCCCGGCCAGGACGCCCCGGTCCTGCCGCCGCTCGACGACCCCGACATGTACGGGATCCTCGGCGCCTGGCGGGCCATGCCGGCCGACGTCCGGGCCGTGATGCGCTCGTACACGGTCCGCGAGCAGCGCACCGGGCCCGACGAGGTCGACATCGACTTCGCCGTCCACGAGGACGGCGGCCCGGCCTGCCGCTGGGCGCAGCACGCGAAGCCCGGCGACCGGGTGGTCGTGCTCGGCCCGGCGGTCGCCGACAACACCGGGGTCCGCTTCCGGCTGCCGGAGGACGCCGACTCGGTGCTCATCTGCGCCGACGAGACGGCGCTGCCCGCCGCCTCCGCGATCCTGGAGTGGCTGCCGGCCGAGACCCGGGCCCGGGTCTTCCTCGAAGTGCCGTACTCCGGCGACCGGATGGAACTTGCGACGCAGGCGGACGCCACCGTCACCTGGCTCGTGCGGGAGGAGGGCGCGCCCTCCGGCCCGGAGGCGATCGCGGGCGCGGAGCTGCCCGGGGAGTCCCCGTACGTGTGGATCGCGGGCGAGTCCGGTGCGGTCAAGGCGCTGCGGCGGCACTTCGTGCGCGAACGCGGCCTGGACCGGCGCCGGGTGACCTTCGTGGGCTACTGGCGCAAGGGGCTGTCCGAGGACGCCCTGCGCGAGGTGCCGGACGAGGCGGCCCAGGACGCGGACCAGGACGCGGCACAGGCCGCCGTGCAGAACTGACGGGCGCTCAAGCAGCCTTCAGGTCAAGGGCTTTCGGCCCCCCACCGTTCATCGGGTGGGGGGCCGTTGTCGTATCAAATTAGGTTAGGCTAACCTTACTTCAGCACCAACGGTTGCGTATTCCGCGTCCCTCGTCCCGGAAGGGCCCCCACATGCGTTCGCACCTGCTCAACGACACGACGGCGGAGAGCTACCGGCGCTCCGTCACCGACGGGGTCGAGCGGGTGGCGAGGAAACTCGCCGCGACGCGCGGCCCGTTCACCGGCGTCACCCCCGCCGAACTGGCGCCCGTGATCGACGCCGTGGACCTCGACCGCCCCCTCGGTGACGCCTCCGCCGCCCTCGACGAGCTGGAGGACGTCTACCTCCGCGACGCGGTCTACTTCCACCACCCGCGCTACCTCGGCCACCTCAACTGCCCGGTCGTCATCCCCGCCGTCCTCGGCGAGGCCGTCCTCTCGGCCGTCAACTCCTCCCTCGACACCTGGGACCAGTCCGCCGGCGCCACCCTCATCGAGCGGAAACTGATCGACTGGACCACCGCCCGCATCGGCCTCGGCCCGCTCGCCGACGGCGTGTTCACCAGCGGCGGCACCCAGTCCAACCTCCAGGCGCTGCTGCTCGCCCGCGAGGAGGCCGGCACCACCGACCTGTCCCGCCTGCGGATCTTCTCCTCCGAGTGCAGCCACTTCTCCGTCCAGAAGTCGGCCACCCTCCTCGGCCTCGGCCACGAGGCCGTCATCTCGATCCCGGTCGACCGGAACAAGCGGATGCAGTCCGTCATCCTCGCCGCCGAGCTGGAGACCTGCCGCGCCGAGGGCCTGATCCCGATGGCCATCGTCGCCACCGCCGGCACCACCGACTTCGGCTCCATCGACCCGCTCCCGGAGATCGCCGCCCTCGCCGAGGAGTACGGCGCCTGGATGCACGTCGACGCCGCCTACGGCTGCGGCCTGCTCGCCTCGCTGAAGCGCCGCCACCTCCTCGACGGCATCGAGCGCGCCGACTCGGTCACCGTCGACTACCACAAGTCCTTCTTCCAGCCGGTGAGTTCCTCCGCGATCCTGGTCCGCGACCGGGCCGCCCTGCGCCACGCCACGTACCACGCGGACTACCTCAACCCGCGCCGCACCGTCGCCGAGCAGATCCCCAACCAGGTGGACAAGTCGCTCCAGACCACCCGCCGCTTCGACGCCCTCAAGCTGTGGATGACCCTGCGCGTCATGGGCGCCGACGGCGTCGGCGAACTCTTCGACGAGGTCTGCGACCTGGCCGCCGCCGGCCACGACCTGCTCGCCGCCGACCCCCGCTACGACGTGGTCGTGCAGCCGCAGCTGTCCACCCTCGTCTACCGCTACGTCCCCGAGGCCGTCACCTCGCCCGCCGAGATCGACCGCGCCAACCTCTACGCCCGCAAGGCGCTCTTCGCCTCGGGCGAGGCCGTCGTCGCCGGCACCAAGGTCGACGGCCGCCAGTACCTCAAGTTCACCTTGCTCAACCCCGAGACCACGGTGTCCGACATCGCCGCCGTCCTCGATCTGATCGCCGGCCACGCCGAGCAGTACCTGGGAGAGAACCTTGTCCACGCCTGAGAACGCCGGTACGTACGACTTCATCGGCATCGGGCTCGGTCCCTTCAACCTGGGCCTCGCCTGCCTGACCGAACCCATCGACGAACTGAACGGCCTCTTCCTGGAGTCCAAGCCGGACTTCGAGTGGCACTCGGGGATGTTCCTCGACGGCGCCCACCTCCAGACGCCGTTCATGTCGGACCTGGTCACCCTCGCCGACCCGACCTCGCCGTTCTCCTTCCTCAACTACCTGAAGGAGAAGGGGCGGCTGTACTCGTTCTACATCCGCGAGAACTTCTACCCGCTGCGCGCCGAGTACGACGACTACTGCCGGTGGGCGGCGAACAAGGTCACCTCGGTCCGCTTCTCCACCACGGTCTCCGCCGTCTCCTACGACGAGGCAGGCCAGGTGTACGTCGTCACCACCGAGTCCGGGGAAACGTTCCTGGCCCGCCGGATCGTCCTCGGCACCGGCACCCCGGCGTACGTCCCCGACTCCTGCCGGGAGCTGGGCGGCGACCTCATCCACAACTCGCGCTACGTGCCGAACAAGGAAGCCCTCCAGCGCAAGAAGTCGATCACGATCGTCGGCAGCGGCCAGTCCGCCGCCGAGATCTACCACGACCTCCTGTCGGAGATCGACGTCCACGGATACCGGCTCAACTGGGTGACCCGCTCCCCGCGCTTCTTCCCGCTGGAGTACACCAAGCTCACCCTGGAGATGACCTCCCCCGAGTACGTGGACTACTTCCACGCGCTCCCCGAGGAGACCCGCTACCGCCTGGAGTCCCAGCAGAAGGGCCTCTTCAAGGGCATCAACGGCGACCTCATCGACGGCATCTTCGACCTGCTCTACCAGAAGAACTTCGCCGGACCGGTCCCCACCCGCCTCCTCACCAACTCCGCGCTGCACACCGCCTCGTACGACGAGACGACCGGCACGTACACCCTCGGCTTCCGCCAGGAGGAGCAGGAGAAGGAGTACGAGATCGAGACCGAGGGCCTGATCCTCGCCACCGGCTACAAGTACGCCGTCCCCGCCTTCCTGGAGCCCCTGAAGGACCGGCTGCGCTTCGACGGCCGGGGCCGCTTCGACGTCGCCCGCAACTACGCGGTCGACACCACGGGCCGCGAGGTCTTCCTCCAGAACGCCGGCGTCCACACCCACTCGATCACCTCGCCCGACCTGGGCATGGGGGCGTACCGCAACGCCTACATCATCGGGGAGATGCTGGGGTCCGAGTACTACCCCGTCGAGAAGACCATCGCGTTCCAGGAGTTCGCCGTATGACCGCCCCCGCCACCCCCGCCGTCGAGATCCGGCCCCTCGACCCCCTCAAGGACGCCGAGCTGATCCACCCCTGGGTCACCCACCCCAAGGCCGCCTTCTGGATGATGCAGGACGCGAAGCTCCAGGACGTGGAGCGCGCCTACATGGAGATCGCCGCGCACCCCCACCACGACGCCTTCATCGGCCTCGTCGACGGCGAGCCCGCCTTCCTCATGGAGCGGTACGACCCCGCGGAGGTCGAGCTGGTCGGCCTGTACGAGCCGCAGCCCGGCGACGTCGGCATGCACTTCCTCGTCGCGCCCACCGACACCCCGGTGCACGGCTTCACCCGCCTGGTGATCACCGCCGTGATGCGGGAGCTGTTCGCCGACCCGGCGACCGCCCGCGTGGTCGTCGAGCCCGACGTCCGCAACAAGGCCGTGCACGCGCTCAACGAGGCCGTCGGCTTCGTGCCCGAGCGCGCGATCCAGAAGCCGGAGAAGGAAGCCCTGCTGAGCTTCTGCACCCGCGCCCAGTTCGAGACCGCCGCCGGAGCGCGCATATGAACCCCGTCTCCCACCTCACCCCCGAGCGCTGGGCCGACGCCGAGCGCGCCCTGATCCGCAAGGGCCTCGCCGAGTTCGCCCACGAGCGGCTGCTGAACCCGCAGGAGCTGGGCGAGTCCCGCTACCGGGTGCTCAGCGACGACGGCACCGTCGAGTACCGCTTCACCGCGGACCGCTTCGCCCTCGACCACTGGCAGGTCTACCCCGAGTCGATCAGCCGCCACCGCGGCGACGAGCAGCTCCCGCTGGACGCCCTCCAGTTCATCACCGAGCTGCGCGGCTCCCTCGGCCTGAGCGACGAGATCCTCCCGGTCTACCTGGAGGAGATCTCCTCCACCCTGGCCGGCACCGCCTACAAGTCGACCAAACCGCGGGTCACCGCCGCCGAGCTGGCCCGCGCCGACTTCCAGGCCGTCGAGACCGGGATGACCGAGGGCCACCCCTGCTTCGTCGCCAACAACGGCCGCCTCGGCTTCGGCGTCGACGAGTACCGCGCCTACGCCCCCGAGGCCGCCGCCCCGATCCACCTGATCTGGCTGGCCGCCCACCGCGACCGGGCCGCCTTCACCGCCGGCGCCGACATCGAGTACGACGCCTTCATCCGCGCCGAGCTCGGCGACGCCGCCGTGGACCGCTTCGCCGGGATCCTCGCCGCCCGCGGCCTGGACCTCGCCGACTACCTCCTCATGCCCGTCCACCCCTGGCAGTGGTGGAACAAGCTGTCCGTGACCTTCGCCGCCGAGGTGGCGCGGGAGCGGCTGGTGTACCTGGGCGAGGGCGAGGACGCCTACCTGGCGCAGCAGTCGATCCGCACCTTCTTCAACACCTCCGACCCGTCCAAGCACTACGTGAAGACCGCCCTCTCGGTCCTCAACATGGGCTTCATGCGCGGCCTGTCGGCGGCCTACATGGAGGCCACCCCGGCCATCAACGACTGGCTGGCGCAGCTCGTCGCGTCGGACCCGGTCCTCCGGGCGGCCCGCTTCTCGATCATCCGCGAGCGGGCGGCGGTCGGCTACCGGCACCTGGAGTACGAGGCCGCCACCGACCGCTACTCGCCCTACCGGAAGATGCTCGCCGCCCTGTGGCGGGAGTCGCCGGTGGAGCGGCTGGCCGAGGGCGAGCGGCTCGCCACGATGGCCTCGCTGCTGCACGTCGACCACGCGGGCGCGTCCTTCGCGGGCGCCCTCGTCAAGGACTCGGGCCTGGAGCCCGCGGCGTGGCTGCGGAAGTACCTCGACGCGTACCTCCTGCCGGTCCTGCACTGCTTCTACGCCTACGACCTGGTCTACATGCCGCACGGCGAGAACGTGATCCTGGTCCTGGACGAGCGCGGCGCGGTCGACCGGGCGATCTTCAAGGACATCGCCGAGGAGATCTGCGTCATGGACCCGCAGGCGGTCCTCCCGCCGGCGGTGGAGCGGATCCGCGCCGAGGTCCCCGAGGACATGAAGCTCCTGTCGGTCTTCACCGACGTCTTCGACTGCTTCTTCCGCTTCCTGGGCGCGACCCTGGCGGCGGAGGGCGTCGCCGACGAGGACGTCTTCTGGCGGACGGTCGCCGAGTCCGTGAAGGACTACCAGGCGTCGAAGCCGGAGCTGGCGGACCGCTTCGCGCAGTACGACGTGTTCGCGGAGACCTTCGCGCTGTCCGCGCTCAACCGCCTCCAGCTGCGCAACAACAAGCAGATGGTCGACCTCGCGGACCCGTCGGCGGCCCTCCAGCTCGTCGGCGACCTGGTGAACCCGATCGCGCGGTTCGCCTGACGGCCACGGCCCCCTGAACCGGTGCGGGCCCCGGCGGAGTACGGTCCTCCGCCGGGGCTCGCATCCGTCCGGACGCCGTTACGCGGTGAAGCCCAGCTCGCGGGCGATCAGCATGCGCTGGACCTCGCTGGTGCCCTCGCCGATCTCCAGGATCTTCGAGTCGCGCCACATGCGGGCCACCGGGTACTCGTTCATGAAGCCGTAGCCGCCGTGGATCTGGGTGGCCTCGCGGGCGTTGTCGACGGCGACCGTGGAGGAGTACAGCTTCGCGATCGCCGCCTCCTTCTTGAAGGGTTCGCCCATGACCAGGCGGGAGGCGGCGTCGCGCCAGCCGATGCGGGCCATGTGGGCGCGCGTCTCCATGTCGGCCAGCTTGAACTGGACGGCCTGGTTGTCGCCGATCGCGCGGCCGAAGGCGTGGCGTTCCTTCGCGTACTTCACGGACTCGTCCACACAGCCCTGCGCGAGGCCCGTGGCCAGCGCGGCGATGGCGACCCGGCCCTCGTCGAGGATGCGGAGGAACTGGGCGTAGCCGCGGCCCTCCTCGCCGAGCAGGTTCTCCACCGGGACGCGGACGTCGTCGAAGGCGAGCTCGCGGGTGTCCGAGGCGTTCCAGCCGACCTTCGAGTAGGGGGCGGCGACGGTGAAGCCGGGGGTGCCGGACGGCACGATGATCGAGGAGATCAGCGGCCGGCCGTCGTCCTTGCGGCCGGTGACCGCGGTGACCGTCACCAGGCCGGTGATGTCCGTGCCGGAGTTGGTGATGAAGCACTTCGAGCCGTTGATCACCCAGTGGTCGCCGTCCCGGACGGCGGTGGTGCGGGTGCCGCCCGCGTCCGAGCCCGCGCCCGGCTCGGTCAGGCCGAAGGCGCCCAGCATCTCGCCCGCGCAGAGCTTCGGCAGCCACTGGCGCTTCTGCTCCTCGGTGCCGAAGAGGTGCAGCGGCATGGCGCCCAGCGAGACGCCCGCCTCCAGGGTGATCGCCACGGACGAGTCGACGCGGGCCAGCTCCTCCAGGGCGATGCCGAGGGCGAGGTAGTCGCCGCCCATGCCGCCGTACTCCTCCGGGAACGGCAGGCCGAAGAGGCCCATGCGGCCCATCTCGGCGACGATCTCGTACGGGAACTCGTGGCGCTCGTAGTAGTCGCCGATCTTCGGCGCCACCACGTCGTGGGCGAACGCCTCGACGGTGCGGCGGAGTTCCTCGTGCTCTGCGGAGAGCCGGTGGTCGAGGGACATGCTCAGGACTCCTTGTGGGAGAGGGCGCGGACGGTACGGGACGGGCTCGGGCGGCCCAGCTGTTCGGCCATCCACACGCTCGTGGCGGTGAGGGCGGCCAGGTCGACCCCGGTCTCGATGCCGAGGCCGTCGAGCATCCACACCAGGTCCTCGGTGGCGAGGTTGCCGGTGGCGGACTTGGCGTACGGGCAGCCGCCGAGGCCGCCCGCGGAGGCGTCCACGGTCGTCACGCCGTGCCGCAGCGCGGCCAGCGTGTTCGACAGCGCCTGCCCGTAGGTGTCGTGGAAGTGCACGGCGAGCCGGGAGGTGGGCACCCCGGCCCCGTTCAGGGCGGTCAGGAGGGCCTGGACGTGCCCGGGGGTGGCGACGCCGATGGTGTCGCCGAGGCTCAGCTCGTCGCAGCCCATGTCGGCGAGGGCCTTGGTGACGCGGACGGTCCGCTCGACGGGGACGGCGCCCTCCCAGGGGTCGCCGAAGCACATCGACAGGTAGCCGCGGACCTTCAGGCCGGCCTCTACGGCCCGGATGACGACCGGCTCGAACATGGCGAGCGCCTCGTCGACGGTCCGGTTGAGGTTGGCCCGGGCGAAGGACTCGGTGGCGGAGGCGAAGACGGCGACCTCGCGGGCGCCGAGCGCGAGCGCCCGGTCGAGCCCGCGCTCGTTCGGCACGAGCACCGGGAGGCGCACGGGCAGGCCGTTGACGAGCGGGAACAGCTCCTCGGCGTCGGCGAGCTGGGGCACCCACTTCGGGTGCACGAAGCTGGTCGCCTCGACGGTGGAGAGCCCGGCGGCGGCGAGCCGCCGGACGAACTCCGCCTTCACCCCGGTCGGGACGGCCGTCTTCTCGTTCTGGAGGCCGTCCCGGGGGCCGACCTCGTGGATCCTCACCCGGGCGGGCAGCGCCGGGTCGGTGACGGTCATCGGCAGTCCGGTGCTCATGCGCCGGCCTCCTCGCGGGGGGTGACGACCGCCAGGACCTGCTCCATGGCGACGGTCGTGCCGGGCGTGACGTCGAGTTCGGTGACGGTGCCGGCGTGCGGGGCGGAGATGACGTGCTCCATCTTCATCGCCTCCACCACCAGCAGGCTCTGCCCGGCCTCCACCTCGTCCCCGACCGCCACCTTGACGACGGTGACGGTGCCGGGCATCGGAGCGGCGAGCGTGTCCGCCCCGCCGTGCCGCGCCCCGGAGAGCGCCGCGGCCACCGGGTCGTGGTCCATGACGTGCCAGGAGTCGCCGTCCCGGCCGAGCCAGGCGCCGGCCCGGCGGAAGGAGTGGACGATCCCGTCGACGGTGACGGTGACCGAACGGTCCGTCACGCGCGCCCCGCCGGGCGCCTCGACGGTGACGGGCTCGGCGCCCGCCGCCCGCAGGGGGAAGGCGAGGGGCTTCGGCGTGCCGCCGAGCCGCCAGCCGGTCGGCGCGTCGAAGGGGTCCGCCCAGCCGCCGCGCGGCTCCGGGGCCAGCTCCGCGCCCCGTACGGCGGCCGCCGCCGCGTACACCTCGTCCGGCACGCCCCGCGGGACCAGCGACTCCGCGTCCCGCTCCACGAGGCCGGTGTCCATCGCGCCCGACACCACGTCCGGGTGGGCCAGGAGACGGCGCAGGAAGCCCGCGTTGGTGGGGACGCCGAGGGTGGTCAGCTCCGCGAGGGCCGCGCGGAGCCGGCGCAGCGCCGTGGGGCGGTCCTTGGCGTGGACGATGACCTTGGACAGCATCGGGTCGTAGAGGGACGAGACCTCGGAGCCCTCCAGGAGCCCCGAGTCCGTGCGCACCCCGTCGCCCGAGGGCTCGTCCAGCGCGAGGACCGTGCCGCCCGACGGGAGGAAGCCGCGGGAGGGGTCCTCGGCGCAGATCCGGGCCTCGACCGCCCAGCCGTCGAGCCGGACGTCGTCCTGGGCGAAGTCGAGCGGTTCGCCGGCCGCGACGCGGAGCTGCCACTCCACCAGGTCCAGGCCGGTGACGAGCTCCGTGACCGGGTGCTCGACCTGGAGGCGGGTGTTCATCTCCATGAAGTAGTACTGGGAGGGGTCGTTGCCCGGAACGATGAACTCGACCGTGCCCGCGCCGACGTAGCCGCAGGACCGGGCCGCCTCCACGGCCGCCGCGCCCATCGCCGCCCGGGTCGCCCCGTCGAGGAGGACGCTGGGCGCCTCCTCGATGATCTTCTGGTGGCGGCGCTGGAGCGAGCACTCGCGCTCGCCGAGGTGCACCACGTTCCCGTGCGCGTCCGCGAGGACCTGGATCTCGATGTGCCGGGGGCGGTCGATCCACCGCTCCACCAGGAGCGTGTCGTCGCCGAAGGAGGCGCGGGCCTCGCGGCGGGCCGCCGCGATCTCCTCGTCCAGGACCGCCAGGTCCCGCACCAGGCGCATGCCCTTGCCGCCGCCGCCCGCGCTGGGCTTCAGCAGGACGGGCGGGCCCATCTCCCGCGCGGCCTCGGCCACCCGGGGGTCGGCGTCGCCGGGGACGACGGGCACGCCCGCCGCCCTCACGGTCTCCTTGGCCCGGATCTTGTCGCCCATGAGGGCGATCGCCTCGGCGGACGGGCCGATGAAGACGAGCCCGGCGTCCGCGCAGGCGCGGGCGAAGGCCGCGTTCTCCGCGAGGAAGCCGTAGCCGGGGTGGACGGCCTGCGCGCCGGTGCGGCGGGCCGCGTCGAGCAGGGCGGGGACGGAGAGGTACGACTCCGAGGCCGCCGCGGGCCCGATCCGTACCGCCGTGTCGGCCTCCCGCACGTGCCGGGCGTCGGCGTCGGCGTCGCTGTACACCGCGACCGAGCGGACGCCGAGCGCCCGCAGGGTGCGGATGACGCGGACCGCGATCTCGCCCCGGTTGGCGACGAGGACGGTGTCGAACATCTGCTGCATCGTCAGGGTCCTCACATCCGGAAGACGCCGAACTGGGGGTCACCCAGGGGCGCGTTGGCACAGGCGGTCAGCGCGAGGCCCAGCACCTGCCGGGTCTCCAGCGGGTCGATCACGCCGTCGTCCCAGAGGCGGGCGGTCGCGTAGTAGGCGCTGCCCTGCGTCTCGTACTGCTCGCGGATCGGCGCCTTGAAGGTCTCCTCCTCCTCGGCGCTCCAGGCGTCCCCGAGCTGGTCGCGCTTGACGGTGGCGAGGACCGAGGCGGCCTGCTCGCCGCCCATGACGGAGATCTTGGCGTTGGGCCACATCCACAGGAAGCGGGGGGAGTAGGCCCGGCCGCACATCGAGTAGTTGCCCGCGCCGAAGGAGCCGCCGACGACGACCGTCAGCTTCGGCACGCGCGTGGTGGCGACCGCCGTCACCATCTTGGCGCCGTGCTTGGCGATGCCGCCGTGCTCGTACGCCTTGCCGACCATGAAGCCGGTGATGTTCTGGAGGAAGACCAGCGGGATCCCGCGCTGGTCGCACAGCTCGATGAAGTGCGCGCCCTTCTGCGCGGACTCGGCGAACAGGATGCCGTTGTTGGCGACGATGCCGACCGGGTGCCCGTGGATCCGGGCGAAGCCGGTGACCAGCGTCTGCCCGTACTCCGACTTGAACTCCTGGAAGCGGGAGCCGTCCACCACGCGGGCGATGACCTCGCGCACGTCGTACGGGGTCCGGGAGTCCACCGGGACCGCGCCGTACAGCCCGTACGGGTCGACCTTCGGCTCCTCGACGGGCTCGGTGCTCCACGGCAGCGGGCCCCGCTGGGGCAGGGTCGCCACGATGTTCCGGACGATCCTGAGGGCGTGCGCGTCGTCCTCCGCGAGGTGGTCGGTGACGCCGGAGATCCGGGAGTGGACCTCGCCGCCGCCCAGCTCCTCGGCCGTGACGACCTCGCCGGTCGCCGCCTTCACCAGGGGCGGGCCGCCGAGGAAGATCGTGCCCTGGTCCCGGACGATCACGGCCTCGTCGCTCATCGCCGGGACGTACGCGCCGCCGGCCGTGCAGGAGCCCATGACGGCCGCGATCTGCGGGATCCCGGCGCCCGACATGCGGGCCTGGTTGTAGAAGATCCGGCCGAAGTGGTCGCGGTCCGGGAAGACCTCGTCCTGCATCGGCAGGAAGGCGCCGCCGGAGTCCACCAGGTAGAGGCAGGGGAGGCGGTTGTCGAGCGCCACCTCCTGCGCCCGCAGGTGCTTCTTCACGGTCATCGGGTAGTAGGTGCCGCCCTTGACCGTGGCGTCGTTGGCGACGATCACGCACTCGCGGCCGGAGACCCGGCCGATGCCCGCGATGACGCCGGCGGCCGGGGCCTGGCCGCCGTACATGCCGTGCGCCGCGAGCGGCGCCAGCTCCAGGAACGGCGAGCCCGGGTCCAGGAGGGTGTCCACCCGGTCGCGCGGCAGCAGCTTCCCGCGCGCGGTGTGCCGGGCGCGGGACTTCTCACCGCCCCCGAGCGCGGCCTCCGCCAGCTTGGCGCGGAGGGTCCCGGAGAGCTCCCGGTGCGCCGCCTCGTTGGCCCGCCAGGCGGCCGAGGCGGGATCCGCCGCACTCGACAGCACAGGTGCCTGCTGCATCGACCGATCTCCCTTGTCCGGTTAATGAGCGTTAACGTACGGCGCTCAGGTTAACGACCGCTAACCGCGTTGTCTAGGATGGGACGCATGACCACCAGCCCCCCGCGGACGGACGCCCCCACCCGCCGCGAGCAGATCCTCAAGGAGGCCGCCCGCCTCTTCGCCGAGCGCGGCTTCCACGGCGTGGGCGTGGACGAGATAGGAGCCGCCGTCGGCATCAGCGGCCCCGGCCTCTACCGCCACTTCCCCGGCAAGGACGCGATGCTCGCGGAGCTCCTCGTCGGCATCAGCGAGCGGCTCCTCGACGGCGGCCGGCTGCGCGTCGCGGAGGCCGGCGGCGCCCCGGAGGCGCTCCTCGCCTCCCTCATCGACGGCCACATCGACTTCGCCCTCGACGACCGGCCGCTCATCACCCTCCACGACCGCGAGCTCGACCGCCTCAAGGACGAGGACCGCAAGCGGGTCCGGCAGCTCCAGCGGCAGTACGTCGAGCTGTGGGTCGACGTCGTCCGCGCCCTCCACCCGGAGGCCGGCGAGCCCGAGGTCAGGGCCGCCGTGCACGCCGTCTTCGGCCTGCTCAACTCCACCCCCCACCTGCGCACCCCGCTGGACCGCGCCGACCTGGAGCGGCTCCTGAGGAGCCTGGCCCACGGCGCCCTGGCCGCCCTGGACGCCCCGGCCCCCTGAGCGCCCCCCGGGACACCGCCCCAACCGGCCCGGGAGCCCGGCAGAATGAGCCGCATGCCGATACTCAGCCGTGACGCCCTCGTCGAGCACCTCCTCCGCACCCGGATCGCGGGGGACGTCGCCACGCCCCGTGAGAACAACCTGGACCACTACCGGAAGCTCGCCAACGGCGACCGGCACTACTGGCTCGGCCTGGAGCTCGGCGACCGGTGGACGGACGAGCAGGACGTGCTGGCCGTCATGGCGGAGCGCTGCGGCGTCGTCGACGACCCGGCCCACCGGGCCGGCCAGGACACCATCGACCCCCAGCTGACCGTCGACGCCCTCGACCGGATGGCCGGCCGCCTCAAGGAGGCCGCCGCGGCCCGCCAGCGGGTGCTGTTCGCGACCGGGCACCCCGGCGCCCTGATCGACGCGCACAGCCGGGTCGCCGCCGCGCTGCGGGCGCAGGGCTGCGACATCGTGCGGATCCCGGGCGGGCTCGTCGCCGACGAGGGGTACGTCGTGCAGTTCGCGGACGTCGCCGTCTTCGAGCGGGGCGCCAGCCTCTGGCACACCCACTCGCCCGAGCCGATGAACGCGATCCTCGACGGCCTCGCGCTGCTCGGCGAGGCCGCGCCGGACCTGGTCGTCGCCGACCACGGCTGGGCCGGCCGCGCCGCCCAGCGCGGCATCGACTCCGTCGGCTACGCGGACTGCAACGACCCCGCGCTCTTCGTCGCCGAGGCCGAGGGCACCATGAAGGTCACCGTCCCGCTCGACGACCACGTCGTGGACCCGCGCTTCTACGAGCCGATGACGGCCTACCTGCTGAACGCGGCCGGACTGCTCGCCTGACACCTCAGCCCGGCGCCGGTCCCGGGGCCGGATCCGGTCCCGGGGTCGGGTCCAGGTAGACCCGGCGCACCGAGGGGAAGCGGGCCCGCAGCCGGGTCTCCGCCCGCTCGCAGGCCCGCTCCACCTCCGCCGCCGTCACCACGTCCCGGAAGTCGACCTTCGCGGCGATCAGCACCTCGCCGGGCCCCTGGATGAGGGTGATCAGGTCGAGGACGTCCACCACGTGGGGGACGCCCAGCAGCTCCTCGCGCACCTCGGCCCGCATCGCGCGGGGCAGCGGGCGGCCGATGAGGAGCTGGGCGTTGGCCCGGCCCAGCACCCAGGCCACGTACACGAGCAGGCAGCCGATGAGGATCGAGGCGATCCCGTCCCAGACGCCGGAGCCGGTGAGCTGGCCGCCGAGGAGGCCGCCGGCCGCGAGCATCAGGCCGGCGAGGGCGGCGGAGTCCTCCATGACGACCGCCTTGACGGTGGTGTCGGGTGTGAGCCGCAGGTACCGGGCGAACGGCGCCCGCATCCGTTCCGCCTCCGCCCGGACCTGCTTGACGCCGGTCCGCAGGGAGAACGCCTCCAGGACGAAGGAGACGCCGAGCACGATGTAGGAGACGAGCGGGTCGCCCAGCTCCTCGCCGTGGGTGAGGGTGTGGACGCCGTCGTAGACGGAGAAGACGGCGCCGCCGACGAAGGTGGCGACGGCGGCGAGCATCGCCCACACGTACCGCTCGCCCGCGTGCCCCACCGGATGGTCCTCGTCGGCGGGCTTCTCGCTCCGCTTGAGGGCGGTGAGCAGCATGACCTCGGTGACGGTGTCGGCGACCGAGTGGGCGGCCTCCGACAGCATCGCGCTCGACCCGCTGATGACGCCCGCGGCGGCCTTGGCGACCGCGATCCCCAGATTCGCACCCGCCGCCACGAGGACGGTGACGGTGCTCTCGCCGTTGTCGGACATGATCGGACGGTATGCCCGCTCAGCGGCGCGGGACGCGAACGACACCCTCCTGGATGACGGAGATCGCGAGCCGCCCGTCCCTCGTCCAGATCCGGGCCTGGCCGAGACCGCGCCCGGCGGCGGCGGACGGCGACTCCTGGTCGTAGAGGAGCCACTCGTCGGCGCGGAAGGGCCGGTGGAACCACATGGCGTGGTCGAGCGAGGCGCCCACCACGTCGCCGACGGCCCAGCCGCCCCGCCCGTGGGCGAGCAGCACCGAGTCGAGCAGCGTCATGTCGGAGACGTACGTGGCGAGCACGACGTGCAGCAGCGGGTCGTCCGCGAGCTTGCCGTTGGTGCGGAACCACACCTGCGAGCGCGGTTCGCGCGGCTCCCCGACGGAGCCCCACGGCGGGGTCCCGGCATAGCGCAGGTCGACGGCCGCGCGGGCCTCGACGAGCCGCCGGGCGATGTCCTCCGGCAGGTGCCGGGGCAGCATCTCCTCGGCGGTCGGCAGCGACTCCGGGTCGGGCGCGTCCGGCATCCCCGCCTGGTGGTCGAGCCCCTCCTCGTACGCCTGGAAGGAGGCGGAGAGGTGGAAGATCGGCCGCCCGTGCTGGACGGCGACGACCCGCCGGGTGGTGAAGGACCGCCCGTCCCGGATCCGGTCCACCTCGTACACGATCGGCGCGCCCGGGTCGCCCGGCACCAGGAAGTACGCGTGCAGCGAGTGGGCGAGCCGGTCCGCGGGGACGGTCCGGCCCGCCGCCACCATCGCCTGGGCGGCCACCTGGCCGCCGAAGACGCGGGGGACGATCGCGGACCGGGACCGGCCCCGGAAGATGTCCTGCTCGATCCGCTCCAGGTCGAGCAGGTCGAGCAGGTCATCCAGTGCGGAAGGAGCTTCGGGCACTTACAGGCCCATGCTCTTCGCGATGATCGACTTCATGATCTCGCTGGTGCCGCCGTAGATGCGGTTGACGCGGTTGTCGGCGTACAGGCGGGCGATCGGGTACTCGTTCATGTAGCCGTAGCCGCCGTGCAGCTGGAGGCAGCGGTCGATGACGCGGTGCGCCACCTCGGTGCAGAAGAGCTTGGCGGAGGCGGCCTCGGCCGGGGTCAGCTCGCCCGCGTCCAGGGCCTCCAGGGCGCGGTCGGCGACGGCCTCGGCGGCGTCGACCTCGGCCTGGCAGGCGGCCAGCTCGAACTTGGTGTTCTGGAAGTGGGCGACCGGCTTGCCGAAGACGGTGCGCTCCTGCACGTACTGCTGGGCGAAGCGGACCGCGGCCTTGGCCTGCGCGTAGGCGCCGAAGGCGATGCCCCAGCGCTCGGAGGCGAGGTTGTGGCCGAGGTAGTAGAAGCCCTTGCCCTCCTCGCCGAGCAGGTCCTCGACCGGGACCTTGACGTCGACGAAGGCGAGCTCGGCGGTGTCGGAGGTCTTCAGGCCGAGCTTGTCGAGCTTGCGGCCGATGGAGTAGCCCTCGGACTTGGTGTCGACGGCGAAGAGGGAGATGCCGAAGCGGCGGTCGTCCTCGGACGGCGCGGAGGTGCGGGCGCAGACGATCACGCGGTCGGCGTGGACGCCGCCGGTGATGAAGGTCTTGGCGCCGTTGAGGACGTAGTGGGTGCCGTCCTCGGAGAGCTTGGCGGTGGTCTTCATGCCCGCGACGTCGGAGCCGGTGCCCGGCTCGGTCATCGCGAGGGCCCACATCTCCTCGCCGGAGACGAACTTCGGCAGGTAGCGCTTCTTCTGGTCGCCGGTGGCGAGCATCTTGATGTACGGCAGGGCGAGCAGCACGTGCACGCCGGAGCCGCCGAACTGGACGCCCGCGCGGGAGGTCTCCTCGTACAGGACGGCCTCGAACTTGTGGGTGTCGAGACCGGCGCCGCCGAACTCCTCCGGCACGTTGATGCCGAAGATGCCCAGCTCGCCGAGCTTGTAGTAGAAGTCGCGCGGCGCCTGGCCGGCCGCGAACCACTCGTCGTAGACCGGGACGACCTCGGCCTCGATGAAGGCGCGGATGGTCTCCCGGAACGCCTCGTGGTCCTCGTTGAATACGGTACGGCGCACGGTGCGACTCCTCCGGTGTGCGGGCCCAGTTGTCTAAGCGCTTGCTCAGTCTGTCTCCCCCTGAAGTTACCCAGCGGTCACCCGCCCTGTCCAGACTCCCCGCCTGTGATCCAGGCCCGCTCCACCGAGTCGTACCCGTACACCGGCCGCCCCTCCACCCCGCTGGTCCGGAAGGGTGCACCGTCCTCGTCCCCGATCCGGACCGTGCCCCGCCGCCCCTCCGCGCTCCACTCCAGCTCCAGGTACCAGCGGCAGTCGCACCCCGCCGTCCGCGCCGACACCAGCAGCTCCTCCGGCCCGGCGGCGGTCACCGCGTACGGGAAGGAGACAGCGGGCAGCTCCCGCCCCTCCTCCCCGGAGGCGTCGTACCCGTCCACGGGCCGGGCAACCGGCCGCGGCCGGTCCAGGTCCACCGCGAAGGACCGCGGCGTCACCGCCCCGCCGCACCCGTCGTCCATCCGGTACGCCGCCCACGGCAGCGGCGCCCCGCGCTCCACCACGCGCACGTGCAGCGCCTGGAGCACCACCGCCGCCGCGCCCTTCCCCTGCACCGACACCCGCACCAGCGTCTCCCCGCCGTGCACGGCCCCCCGCGCCACCGCCCACCGCCGCGCGTCGGCCGGCACCGGCGGCGCCCCGGGCGCCCGCTCCGCGAGATAGGTGTGCCCGCACCCGTTCTTCCAGAGGTGCGAGGCCACGGTCCACGTCAGCGGAGGCGGCGGGGGCGGCGGCGGAACCCCGGGCCCCGGGGACCTCCCGGGAAGGAGTACGACTCCGAGGGTCACCGCCCCCACGACCGCGAGCGCCCCGCCGACCAGGCCCGCCCACGCCCACCGGCGGCGCCCCCGCCCGGACGGGAGGCCCGGCGGGGCGGGGACGGGAGGAGAGGGCCGAGCGGGTGCGGCGGGCTCGCCGGCCGCGGCCGTGGCTGTGGGCTCCGGCTCCGGCTCCGGCTCGGGCTTCGGTTCGGACTCCGGCTCCGGTTCGGGTTCGGGCTCCGGGGCCGCCGTGCGTCGGGCGCGGTCCGCGCGGGTCCACGCCTCCTCCAGGGACCGGCGCTCCTCCGCGTCCGCCCCGCAGAGCGCGGCCAGCCGGCCGACGACGGCGAAGTCCTCCGGGACGGTCGCGCCGGAGCAGTACCGGTGCAGGGTGGAGGCGCTGACGTTCAGACGGCGGCCGAGCGCCTCGAAACTCCGCCCGTCCCGCGCCTTCAGCGCCCGCACGAGCCGCGCGAACTCCCCGGCCCCGGCGTCCTTCGGCATCCCGTCCCCCTCGGTCCCGGCGTCCCAGCCCTTCACGTCCTCCCACGTCACCGGGGGTGGAATGGTTCCGGGACGGGTGGTCGGCGCGTCACCGTTGCGGCGGCCCGGCGGCGCCCCGACGCTGGTGGAAGCACCCGACCGAACGACCCACGGGGGAACGAACCGTCATGACCAAGCTCCGCACCGCGCTCGCCGCCGCCGCTGCCGCCGCCCTGGGCCTCGCGGCCCTCGCCGCCGCCCCGGCGCAGGCCGCCGCCCTGCCCGCCTTCCTCGCCGCCTCCCAGATGCCGCCCTCGTCGACGCCGTGGACCGCCACCCCGGTCTTCGCGGGCGTCCCGGAGAACGGCGGCGCCCTCTGCGTCCCGTACAAGATCCCGGCGCAGAACACCCGCTACCGCGAGTTCAGCACCGAGCTCGACACCAACGGCGTCCAGATCACCCACGTGACCCGCACCGAGGCCGACGCGGTGAAGCTGGTCGACACCCTCCGCGCCTCCCTCGCCGGCTGCGGCCCCCTCCTGGAGCGGCAGAACCCGGGCCTGGACGCCGTCAGCGCGTACCACGGCAAGCTCGCCGTCGAGGAAGGCGCCTGGGTCTACAGCCTCGACACCGCCGACCCGCAGATCGGCAACACCGACATCCACCTCTTCTCCGTCGGCCGCGACGGCCGCACCGTCACCTTCGTCCGCTGGGGCCAGATGGGCGACCTCGCCGACGCCCCCCTGACCGCCTTCCGCACCACCACGAAGACGGCCGTGAACAAGCTCTACTGAGCCCCCGGCCCCGACCGCAGCGCGAACCACAGCTCCATCCGCACGTCCGGATCGTCCAGGTCGCGGTCCAGGAGGGCCGCGCAGCGGGCGATCCGCTGGCGGACCGTGTTGCGGTGCACGCCCAGCGCGGCGGCGGTGCGGTCCCAGCCGCCGTGCAGGGACAGCCAGGTGCGCAGCGTCTCGGCCTGCGGCCCGCTGAGGGGGGCGAGGAGCACGCGCGCGTGGGCGGCGGCCTCGGCCGGGTCGACCAGCCCGGCCAGGCCGTCCGCGCGGTGGCGCACCAGCGGCGCGCGGATCGCCTCCGCCCGCCGCAGCGCCCGGCCCGCCTCCGCGTCGGCCACCGCCAGTCCGTCGGGGCCGGCCGGGGCGCTCGCGCCGAGCGTCCAGCCGGGGCGGGCCGTCACCGCCGCGCCCGGCGGCAGCAGGAGCCGCACCGCCTCGCCGTCGTCCACCAGGTCCGTGCCCAGGGCCGCCGCCAGCGCCGCCGCCGCGAACGGCGTCCCGTCCCCGCCCCGGGCGTGCACCACCGTCCACGGGCCGGGGGAGAGCGCCGCCGCCTCCCCGGCGGCGGACGCGCCCAGCAGCAGCCGGGTCAGCGCCCCGGCCCGCTCCGGGGCCCCGCCGGCCCGGTGCGGGGCGGTCAGCAGCGAGAGCAGCACCACCGCCACCCCGGCGACCGTGTGGTCGCCGGGGTCGCGGCGCTCCGCGGCCACCCCGAGGACCGGCCCGCCGTCGCCGCCCAGCGCGTACGCCGCCAGCTTCAGCCCCCCGCCCTCCCCGCTCGCCGACGCCGGACCGCCCGGCCGGGGCCCGACCACCCCCGCCAGGTCCGCCAGGGCCCGCGCCGCCTCCTCCGGCGGCTCCCGGCCGGCCGCCGCCGACACCCCGCCGTCCGCCCCGTACAGCACCGCCCACCCGCCCAGCCGGGACGCCAGCGCCCTCAGGACGGCCGGGACCGGCGCCGGGCGCGCGGCGGCCGCCGCCAGGGACTGCTGGGCCTCCGCCACCCGGCGCAGCTCGTGCAGCCGGGCCTCCGCCATCAGCCGCCACAGCGCCCGCGCCACCGCCGTGAACGGCGTCCCCGGCGGCACCTCGATCAGCGGCAGCCCGTGCCGCACGCACGCCTCGACCAGCTCCGGCGGCACCGTGTCGTACACCGGCGTCACCCCGAAGCCCAGCGCCGCCGCGCCCGCCTCCACCACCCGCGCCGCGAACCGCGCCGGGTCCGCCAGCTGCACGCCCGCCGTCAGCAGCAGCTCGCCGCCGAGCAGATACGGGTACGGGTCCGCCATCTCCGAGGCGTGCACCCAGTGCAGCGCCACGTCCCCGGGCCCGGCGAGCAGCCGCAGCCCCAGCTCCCGGCGGGCGAGCAGCGCGGCGAGCGGCACCGGCGGCGCCGGGGGGGTGGAGCTCGGTCCCGAAGGCGTCACGGTCATGGTCCCTTCGTACATTCCAGGGCCGGAAGGTGGAGGAAACGTACACTTCAATGTGGCTTTCGGGCGACTTACGGTCGAGCCGCACCCCGACGACGGCCCAGGAGGCACCGACCCATGAGCAGCGACCAGAACACCCCGCGCGGCCCGATCGACTCGTCCCGCGTCCCGCGGTACGCCGGCCCCGCGACGTTCGCCCGGCTGCCGCGGCTCGACGAGGTCGGCACGGCCGACGTCGCCGTGGTCGGCATCCCCTTCGACAGCGGCGTCTCCTACCGCCCCGGCGCCCGCTTCGGCGGCAACGCCATCCGCGAGGCCTCCCGCCTCCTGCGCCCCTACAACCCGGCGCAGGACGCCTCCCCCTTCGCCCTCGCGCAGGTCGCGGACGCCGGCGACATCGCCGCCAACCCCTTCAACATCAACGAGGCCGTCGAGACCATCGAGGCCGCCGCCGACGACCTCCTCGCCACCGGCGCCCGCATGATGACCCTCGGCGGCGACCACACCGTGGCCCTCCCGCTGCTCCGCTCCGTCGCCAAGAAGCACGGCCCCGTCGCCCTGCTCCACTTCGACGCCCACCTGGACACCTGGGACACCTACTTCGGCGCCGAGTACACCCACGGCACGCCGTTCCGCCGCGCCGTCGAGGAGGGCATCCTCGACACCTCCGCCCTCTCCCACGTCGGCACCCGCGGCCCGCTCTACGGCAAGCAGGACCTCACCGACGACGAGAAGATGGGCTTCGGCATCGTCACCTCCGCCGACGTCTACCGCCGCGGCGCCGACGAGGTCGCCGACCAGCTCCGCCAGCGCATCGGCGACCGCCCGCTGTACATCTCCATCGACATCGACTGCCTCGACCCGGCCCACGCCCCCGGCACCGGCACCCCCGAGGCCGGCGGCATGACCTCCCGCGAGCTCCTGGAGATCCTCCGCGGCCTCTCCTCCTGCAACCTGGTCTCCGCCGACGTCGTCGAGGTCGCCCCCGCCTACGACCACGCCGAGATCACCGCCGTCGCCGCCTCCCACACGGCGTACGAGCTGACCACGATCATGAGCCGGCAGATCGCGGCGAGCCGATAATTCCCGGGGGTGCCCGGCCCCGCTCCGGCGGGCCGGGCACCCGTCGCACCCGAGACCGACCACCCGGAGGAACCGGCCCCATGACCCACGACCACGACCTGGTCCTGCGCCCCACGCCCGCGCAGACGGAAGCCGCCCTCAACCCGCCCCCCGGCCGCACCGGCGGCGACCTGGTCGTCGAGACCCTCGCCGGCCTCGGCGCGACGACGGTCTTCGGTCTCCCCGGGCAGCACTCCCTCGGCGTGTTCGACGCCCTGCGCCGCTCCTCCCTGCGCTACGTCGGCCTCCGCGCCGAGAACAACGCCGGCTTCGCCGCCGACGCCTACGGCCGGATCACCGGCGAGGCCGCCCCGCTGCTGCTCTCCACCGGCCCCGGCGCCCTCATGGCGCTCCCCGCGCTCCAGGAGGCCGCCGCCGCGTCCGCGCCCGTCCTCGCCCTCGGCAGCCAGATCCCCGCCGCCGGGCTCGGCGGCGGCCGGCACGGCCACCTCCACGAGCTGCGCGACCAGCAGGCCAGCTTCCGGGACGTCGTGAAGTCCGTCCACACCGCCCGCACCGCCTCCCAGATCCCGTCCGCGATCGCCGCCGCCTGGGAGTCCGCGCTCACCGCCCCGCACGGCCCCGTCTGGGTCGAGATCCCGCAGGACGTGCTCACGGCGGAGACGGTCCTCCCCGTCGTCACCGCCATGGACGCCACGCCCGAGGACCTCGCCCCGCGCCCCGAGCTGACCGCGCTCGCCGCGCACCTCCTCTCCACGGCCGAGCGGCCCGCGATCATCGCCGGCGGCGGGGTGATCCGCTCCGACGCCTCCGGCAAGCTCCGCGCGCTCGCCGAGAAGCTCGACGCGCCCGTCGTCACCACCTTCGGCGGCAAGGGCGCCTTCCCCTGGAAGCACCCGCTGTCCCTCCAGTCCTGGCTGGAGGACCGGCACACCACCGACTTCCTGGAGGACGCCGACGTCCTCCTCGTCGTCGGCTCCGGCCTCGGCGAGCTGTCCTCGAACTACCACACCTTCGCCCCGCGCGGCCGGGTGATCCAGATCGAGGCGGACGCGGGAAAGCTGGAGGCCAACCACCCGGCGCTCGGCATCCACGCCGACGCCCGGCTCGCCCTCCAGGCGCTCCTGGAGACGGCACGGGACCGCACCGACGCCACCGCCCCGGACCGGGTCCGCACCGTCCTCGACAAGGTCGCGGACCGGCTCGCCGCGCAGGACCTGGACCTGGAGCGGCAGGTCGTGGCGGCGGTCCGCGCGGCGCTCCCGCCGCGCGCCCCCAGCTTCTGGGACATGACGATCCTCGCCTACTGGGCGTGGTCCGCCTTCGACGCCCGGCACCCCAACACGATGCACTCCGCCCAGGGCGCCGGCGGCCTCGGCTACGCCTTCCCCGCCGCCCTCGGCGCCGCCGTCGCCGACCCGACGACCCCGGTCCTCGCGGTCTCCGGCGACGGCGGCGCCATGTACTCGCTCGCGGAACTGGCGACGGCGAAGCAGTACGGCCTCGACGTCACCTGGCTGATCGTCGACGACGGCGGCTACGGCATCCTGCGCGCCTACATGACCGACGCCTACGGCGAGGCCACCGGCACGGACCTCGCCCGCCCCGACTTCGTCGCCCTCGCCGAGTCCTTCGGCGTCCCCGCCGCCCTGACGACCCCCGAGACCCTGACGGCCGACCTGTCCAAGGCCCTCGCCACCCCCGGCCCCTCGGTCGTCGTCCTCCCCGCCCTCCTGAAGATGTTCGAACCGACGCACCTCTGAGCGGACGCGCTGCCGGGGCCCGCCTCCACGGCCGCCTTCGCGTGCGCCCCACCGCGCGCCACGGCCGCCACGACGTGGTCGCCCGCGTGCCGGAGGTGCTGCCGCAGCTTGTTCTGCGGCGACCGGGTCCCTGCCCCGCCCCCGGGCTCCGGGAACCCGCGCCGGGGACGCATCCGGAGCACAACCGGCGCACGGACACCCGGGTCCTAGGACCAAAGCCCGGTCTTTGTTGCCGCGGGATGAAATCGCACGTCGGGCACGTTGTCGCCTTCCGGTAGACCAGGACGGACGGGAGGCGCCACGTGGCCGTGGTGGGGCAGCAGCGGGAACAGGGGTGGGCGCGGCGCCTGTGGGCGTACGCCTGGCGGTACAAGACGGACGTCGTGCTCGCGCTGGGGTCGTCGCTGGCCGGCATGGCGCTGCTCGCGCTCGTCCCGCTGATCACCAAGGTGATCATCGACGACGTCATCGGCACCGGGACCCGCTCCCTGGCCGTGTGGACGGGGCTGCTGATCGCCGCCGCCGTCCTCGTGTACGTCCTGACCTACGTCCGGCGCTACTACGGCGGCCGGCTCGCGCTCGACGTGCAGCGGGACCTCCGGGACGACATGTACGGGACGATCCTGCGGCTCGACGGGCGGCGCCAGGACGAGCTGTCCACCGGGCAGGTCGTGGGGCGGGCCACCAGCGACCTCCAGCTCATCCAGGGCCTGCTCTTCATGCTGCCGATGACGGTCGGGAACGTGCTGCTGTTCCTGATCTCGCTGGCCGTCATGGCCTGGCTCTCCGTCCCGCTGACCCTCGTCGCCCTCGCCGTCGCGCCCGCCCTGTGGTGGATCGCCAAGCGCAGCCGCACCCGTCTCCACCCGGCCACCTGGGCCGCCCAGCAGGAGGCCGCCGGCGTCGCCGGGGTCGTCGACGGGGCCGTCACCGGCGTCCGGGTCGTGAAGGGCTTCGGGCAGGAGGAGCAGGAGACCGGGAAGATCCGGGAGGCGGGGCGGAAGCTGTTCGCCGCGCGGCTGCGGACGATCCGGCTGAACTCGCGCTACACCCCCGCCCTCCAGGCCGTCCCCGCCCTCGGCCAGGTCGCCGTCCTCGCGCTCGGCGGCTGGCTCGCCTACAAGGGCCAGATCACCCTCGGCACCTTCGTCGCCTTCTCCTCCTACCTGGCCTCCCTGGTCGGCCCGGTCCGGATGCTCGCCATGGTCCTCACCGTCGGCCAGCAGGCACGCGCCGGCGTGGAGCGGGTCGTCGAGCTGATCGACACCGAGCCGGTGATCCAGGACGGCACGAAGGAACTGCCCGCCGACGCCCCCGCGACCGTCGAGTTCGACGACGTCACCTTCGGCTACTCCGGCGACCGGCCCGTCCTCGACGGCTTCTCGCTGGAGCTGCGGGCCGGCGAGACCGTCGCCCTCGTCGGCTCCTCCGGCTCCGGCAAGTCGACCGTCTCCCTCCTCCTGCCCCGCTTCTACGACGTGGCCCGAGGCGCCGTCCTCGTCGGCGGTCACGACGTCCGCGAGCTGACCCTGGAGTCGCTGCGGTCCGCGATCGGCCTCGTCCCCGAGGACTCCTTCCTCTTCTCCGACACCGTCCGCGCCAACATCGCGTACGGCGTCCCCGACGCCACCGACGAGCAGGTCGAGGCCGCCGCCCGCGCCGCCCGCGCGGACCGCTTCATCGCCGAGCTGCCGGACGGCTACGCCACCAAGGTCGGCGAGCACGGCCTCACCCTCTCCGGCGGCCAGCGCCAGCGCGTCGCGCTGGCCCGCGCGATCCTCACCGACCCCCGGCTCCTCGTCCTCGACGACGCCACCTCCGCCGTCGACGCCAAGGTCGAGCACGAGATCCACGAGGCACTGAAGGCCGTCATGGCGGGCCGGACGACGCTGCTCATCGCGCACCGCCGCTCCACCCTCGGCCTCGCCGACCGGATCGCCGTCCTCGACGGCGGCCGGCTCGCCGACCTCGGCACCCACGAGGAGCTCCAGGAGCGCTCCGCGCTCTACCGCAGGCTCCTCACCGACCCCGACGAGCTGGGCGGCGTCTCGCCAGGACACCTCCTGAAGGCCGGGCCCGCGGCCCCGGCGGAGGACGACGCGCTGCGCGCCGAGCTGGACGCCGAGTTCGACGCCGAGCGGGGCATCACCCCCGCCCTGTGGGTGCGGGACGAGAGCCGGGACCGCGCGGCGAAGGCCGTCGGCGCCACCCCGGAGCTGCTCGCCGCCGTCGACGCCCTGCCGCCCGCCGTCGACACCCCGGACGTGGACGAGGCGCGGGCGGTGGAGCCGGAGGCGAGCTACGGGCTGCGCCGGCTGCTGCGCGGCTTCGGCGTGCCCCTCCTCATCAGCCTCGGCCTGGTCGCCCTCGACGCGGGCGCGGGCCTGCTGCTGCCGGTCCTCATCCGGCACGGCATCGACGAGGGCGTGAACCGGCTGGCGCTCGGCGCCGTCTGGGCGGCCTCCGCGCTCGCCCTCGTCACGGTCCTCGTGCAGTGGGCGGCGCAGACCGCCGAGACCCGGATGACCGGCCGGACCGGCGAGCGGGTGCTGTACGCGCTCCGCCTGAAGATCTTCGCCCAGCTCCAGCGGCTCGGCCTGGACTACTACGAGCGCGAGCTGACCGGCCGGATCATGACCCGGATGACGACGGACGTCGACGCCATGTCGTCCTTCCTCCAGACGGGCCTGGTCACCGCCTTCGTCTCGGTCGTCACCTTCTTCGGGATCATGGTGGCGCTGCTGGTCCTCGACCTCCAGCTGGCCCTGGTGGTCTTCGCGACCCTGCCGGTCCTGGCCCTGGCCACGTACTGGTTCCGCCGCTCCAGCGTGAAGGCGTACGAGCTGGCCCGCGAGCGGATCGGCGTCGTCAACGCCGACCTCCAGGAGTCCGTCGCCGGCCTGCGGATCGTGCAGGCCTTCGGCCGGGAGCGGGCGGGTGCCGCCCGGTTCGCCGAGCGCGGCGACGCCTACCGGGAAGCGCGCGTGCGCGGCCAGTGGCTGATCTCGGTGTACTTCCCGTTCGTCACCCTGCTGTCCTCGGGCGCCGCCGCGGCCGTCATGGTCGTCGGCGCCAACCGGATCGAGGCGGGCACCCTCACCACCGGCGCCCTGGTCGCCTACCTCCTCTACATCGACCTGTTCTTCGCCCCCGTCCAGCAGCTCTCCCAGGTCTTCGACGGCTACCAGCAGGCCGCCGTCTCGCTCGGCCGCATGCAGGAACTGCTCCAGGAGCCGACGTCGACGGCCGCCGCCGCCGAGCCCCGCGAGGTCCTGTCGCTGCGCGGCGAGCTCGCCTTCGAGGACGTGTCCTTCGCGTACGGCACGGAGGAGGCCGCGCTCACCGGGATCGACCTGCGGATCCCGGCCGGGCAGACGGTCGCCTTCGTCGGCGAGACCGGCGCGGGCAAGTCGACCCTGGTGAAGCTGGTCGCCCGCTTCTACGACCCGACCTCGGGCCGGGTCACCGCGGACGGCGCCGACCTGCGCGACCTCGACCTCACCTCGTACCGGCACCGGCTCGGCGTCGTCCCCCAGGAG
This sequence comes from Streptomyces filamentosus, assembly GCF_014654895.1. GTDB lineage: Bacteria > Actinomycetota > Actinomycetes > Streptomycetales > Streptomycetaceae > Streptomyces > Streptomyces filamentosus. The sequence continues at coordinate 3,741,553 of NZ_BNBE01000001.1, forward strand.
GCGTACCTCTTCGCCGGGACGATCCGCGACGCCATCGCCTACGGGCGGCCCGGCGCCACCGACGCCGAGGTGGAGGCGGCGGCCCGCGCGGCCGGCGCGCACGACATGATCGCGACGCTGGACGGCGGCTACCTCCACGAGGTCGCCGAGCGCGGCCGGAACCTGTCGGCGGGCCAGCGCCAGCTGATCGCCCTGGCCCGCGCGGAGCTCGTCGACCCGGACGTCCTCCTCCTCGACGAGGCCACGGCCGCGCTGGACCTGGCCACCGAGGCCCAGGTGAACGCCGCGACCGAGCGCCTCTCCGGCCGCCGCACGACCCTGATCGTCGCCCACCGCCTCACCACGGCGGCCCGCGCGGACCGGGTGGTCGTCATGGACCACGGCCGGGTCGCCGAGGACGGCAGCCACGACGAACTCCTCGCGCGGGGCGGCCGGTACGCGGCCCTCTGGCGCACCTTCATCGGCGAGGCGGACGCGGAGCCGGAGGAGGAGCCGGCCGCGATCTGACGGGGCGGGGAGCCGGCCGGACCTGAGCACGGGGAAGCCGGCCGCGATCTGAGTACGGGGGCTCATGACCGGGCGCGGCGGCCGGGGTTGGATCGGAGGGTGAACGACCAGGCCCCCACCTCCGCCCCCGCCCCGGCCCCCGCCCCAGGCTCCCCCTTCGTCCCGGCCCGCACCCTGCGCCGCTGCGCGCTCTGGGCCGGGCTGCTGTTCCTCCCGGCGACGCTGCTCGGGGTGGTGCTGGCCCTCGCCTCCGAGAGCGGCACCCGGTGCGTGGTGCGGGGGACGTGCGGGGAGGTCCCCGGCTGGCTGTACGCGGCGACCCTGGCCGTCGCGGGCGGCGCCCTGGTCCGCGCCCTCACCGTCCCGGACGGCGCCCCGCCCACCCGCGCCCGCTGGGCCGCCCTGTGGACGCTGATCGGCGCCGAGACGCTCTTCCTCGGCCTCGTCATGGCCTACTTCGCCGGGTGAGGCCGGGTGAGGGGGGGAACGGGCCGAGGAGCGGGCTGGGGAGGGGGCCGCGGGGCGGTCCGCGGCGTGACCCGTCCCACAGCGGCAACCGTACGGGCGTCGGGTACGTCGTAAGCGTGTACGGCCACGGCACCAGCGGGGGAGGAACGGACATGCCCGGAGACACGACGGCCCGACCGTGCCCCGGCCCCGTCCCCGCGCACCCGCGCGCGTCCGCCGTCCGCGCGTCCGCCGTCCGCGCCCGCCTCCGCCGGCGCCTCGCCCGCGCGCGGGCCCACCCCGTCGCGTACGCCCTCGTGCTCGCGCTCGCCGCCGGGCTGCTCGTGCTGGCCGGGCCGGGCGCGGGCGGCGCCGGGGCGGTCTCCGTCTGCCAGGGGCGGCCCACCCGGACGGTCTCCTTCGCCACCGGCGAGCTGCGGCTCTACCGGACCCGCCACTACGCCTGCGCGCTGGTCCTCGCCAAGCGGCCCGGCGCGCCGCGCCCCATGAGGGTCACGCTCCAGCCGCGCGGCGGCCGGGCCGCCGTCGTGGGCGGGCGGTGGGGCCGGCAGGCCGGTCCGGTGACCGTGCACGCCCTCAACCGCTGCGTCCGCGCCTCCGCGACCGTCTCCGGACGCTCCGTCAGCACCGGCTGGATCCTGTGCTGATGCAGAGGTAAGGCCCCGCCGGGTCTGGCGGCCCGGACGCCCGCCCCGCTAGGTTCACGGCACCGTTGTGAATCATGGGGAGGGTGAATGCGTAAGTCGCTGAGACTGATGCTGTCGCTTTCGGTGCTCATAGGCACCGTGGGCTCCACCGGCGTGGCCACCGCCACCGCCGCGGAGACGGAGTCCCGCAGCACCGTCGCGGACGCGCAGAGCTCGGACATCAAGGACCGCCTGCTGGCGATCCCCGGGATGAGCCTGATCGAGGAGAAGCCGTACGCCGGCTACCGCTTCTTCGTCCTGAACTACGAGCAGCCGATCGACCACAAGCGGCCCTGGGCCGGCACGTTCCAGCAGCGGATCTCGGTCCTCCACAAGGGCACCGACCGCCCCACCGTCTTCCGCACCAGCGGCTACGGCCTGAGCACCACCCCGGGCCGCGCGGAGCCGACCCGGATCGTCGACGGCAACCAGGTCTCCATGGAGTACCGCTTCTTCACGCCGTCCCGCCCGGCGCCCGCCGACTGGTCCAAGCTGGACATCTGGCAGGCGGCCAGCGACCAGCACCGGATCTTCACCGCCCTGAAGAAGGTCTACGGCGAGAACTGGCTGTCCACCGGCGGCTCCAAGGGCGGCATGACCGCCACCTACTACGAGCGCTTCTACCCGCGCGACATGGACGGCGTCGTCGCCTACGTGGCCCCCAACGACGTCGTCAACAAGGAGGACTCGGCCTACGACCGGTTCTTCGAGAACGTCGGCACCAAGGAGTGCCGCGACCGCCTGAACTCCCTCCAGCGCGAGGCCCTGCTCCGCCGCGCCCCGCTCCAGGAGAAGTTCAAGACGTGGGCCGCGGCCGAGGGCGCCACCTTCAACACGGTCGGCTCGCTCGACAAGGCGTGGGAGGCGACCGTCCTCGACTTCGTCTGGGGCTTCTGGCAGTACTACGGCGAGGACGTCTGCGACACGATCCCGGAGGCGAAGGGCGCGAGCGACGACGCCGTCTACGAGACGATCGACGCCTACGCCGGCTGGAGCGCCTACACCGACCAGGGCCTGGAGTACTACACGCCGTACTACTACCAGGCGGCCACCGAGCTCGGCTCGCCCTCGATCAGGCAGCCGCACCTCGCGGGCCTGAGCCGCTACGGCTACCAGCCCGCGTCCAGCTTCGTGCCCCGCGAGATCCCGATGAAGTTCAAGCCGTGGGTGATGCGGGACGTCGACGACTGGGTCCGCAAGAACGCGAACCGGATGCTCTTCGTCTACGGCCAGAACGACCCGTGGGGCGCCGAGCCGTTCCGCGTCGACAAGGGCGCCCGGGACAGCTACGTCTACTACGCGCCCGGCGGCAACCACGGCGCCAACGTCGCCGGACTCGTCGACGCCGAGCGGGAGAAGGCCACCGCCCGCATCCTCGCCTGGGCCGGCGTGGACGCCCCCGCCGTCGCGGCCGCCCAGCCGCTGGCCGCCTTCGACGCCCGCCTCGACCGGACGGTCGACGAGGACGTGACGCGCGAGCACGGTCTGCGCCCGTAGGACCCCGGGGGTGCGGCCCCGCGCACGGAGCCGCACCCCTCCCCCTCGGACATCCGAGGGGGAGGGGTGCGAGAGGGGCGTCAGGCGTACGGGAGGCGTCAGGCGTACGAGAGGCCGAAGCCGACCGGGAACAGCGTCACCGCCGGGTCCTCGGCGCTCCGCACCGGGACCGGGAGGCGTCCGCGCGGCTTCGCCCGCCCGGCCAGCACCCGCACGGCGGCCCGGAGTTCGACGTCGGTCCAGGAGTAGGCGGCGAGCGCGGCCCGCTGCCCGGTGGTCCGGGCGACGTCGTACGGGTTGCGGATCGCGACCGTCACCACCGGCACCCCGGTCGCCGCGAGGCGCGCCACCAGCGTCCGCTGCGGGCTGGCCGCGGAGACGTTGTACGTGCCCACGACGATCACGTCCTGTCCGGCCGCCGCGGCCACCGCCTCCTCGATCCGGGCGGCGGTCGGGGTGATGCCGGTGGAGAGCACGGTCGGCGCGAAGCCCAGCTCGCGCAGGGCGGCCCCGAGGGTGGTGGTCGGCGGGCCGGTCGTCCCGGACGGGGAGGCCGGGTCGGCGCCGACGACCAGGACCCTGCCGTGCGAGGCCGGGGAGAGGGGCAGGAAGCCGTCCTCGTTGACCAGCAGGGTGGTGGTCCGCTCGGCGATCCGGTCGGCCTCGGCGAGGTGCCGGGCGGTGCCGACGACCCCGTCGACCGCCTCGCGGGTCGTGCACGGTTCCGCGAACAGGCCGCGGCGGGCCTTCAAGCGCAGGATCCGCAGAACCGATTCGTCGAGCCGTTGCTCCGTCAGTTCCCCGTCCCGGACCGCCTTCAGGACCGCGTTCCACGCCACGTCCAGCTTCGGCGGGTTGAGCAGCTGGTCCACGCCCGCCTTGAGGGCGAGCACCGGCACCCGCTCGTCGCCGTACTTGGTGCGCACCCCCTGCATGTCGAGGGCGTCGGTCACCACCACCCCGTCGTAGCCGAGCTCCCCGCGCAGCACCCCGGTGAGGATGGGGTGCGAGAGCGTCGCCGGGTCCCCGGACGGGTCGAGCGCGGGGACCACGAGGTGCGCGGTCATGATCGCGTCGATGCCGGCGGCGATCGCGGCCCGGAACGGCGGGGCGTCCAGCGCGCTCCACTGCTCCCGGGTGTGGGTGATGACCGGCAGGCCGTAGTGGCTGTCCACGGCGGTGTCGCCGTGGCCGGGGAAGTGCTTGGCGGTGGCCGCGACCCCGGCGCCCTGGTAGCCGCGGACCTGCGCGGTGACGAGGGCGGAGACGGCGCGCGGTTCGGAGCCGAAGGAGCGGACGCCGATGACCGGGTTGCCGGGGTTGACGTTGACGTCGGCGACCGGGGCGTAGTCCTGCCGGACGCCCATGGCGGCCAGCTCGGCGCCCGCGATCCGGGCCGCCTTGCGGGCGTCGGCGGGGGAGCCGTTCGCGCCGAGCGCCATCGCGCCCGGCAGGAGGGTCGCGGGCTCGCCGATCCGGCAGACGATGCCGTGCTCCTGGTCGGTGGAGATCAGCACGGGGACCGGGGTGCCGGAGGCGAGCGCGGCGGCCTGGATGCCGTTGGACAGCTCGGCGATCTGGTGCGGGTCGCGGGTGTTGTGGGCCCAGGCGAAGTAGATGATCCCGCCGAGGTGGTAGCGCCCGATGAGCTCGGCGGCGGTCCGGACGCCGAGCTCCCGGAGGTTGGCGTCGGCGTCGCCCCGGTCGGGGTCGGTGGCCGAATGGCCGTACACCCGCGAGACGAAGACCTGGCCGACCTTCTCCTCCAGCGACATCCGGCCGACGATCCGGCGCAGCCGCTCCTCGGTCCGGGCGTCGAGCGCGGCGGGGGCGGCCTGGGCGGCGGGACCGGCCGCCCCGGTGACGGCCGCGGCGGCCGCCGCGGCGCCGACGGCGAGCAGGGTGCGGCGGGTGGGGGCGTGGGCGGGGTGGGGCACTGGTGCTCCTTCCGGCCGTGCGGGATGAAGGAAACTTCCAAGGTGAACGGATAGTCTGAAAGTAACTGCCCGGTCAAGGATTCCCGCACGAATCGCCGAGAAGTCAGCGGTACGGCTCCGAGGGCCGAAGCCCGCCGGGCCCCGCGCCCGAGGGGCCGGGGCCCGCCCCGCCCGGGACTCCGCCCGCCGGGGGAGCGGCGGCGGGGAGGCGGCTCCGGGAGGTGCCGCCCGCCGGGGCGCACGGCACCGGACTCCGCGCCGGCCCGGGGCTCGGCCCGCCGGGGGAGCGGCGGCGGAGCGCGGCTCCGGCCGGGGGCTCAGGAGGTCGTCGCGATCGACGGCCACAGCTCCTGGAGGGTGCGGACCGTCTCGCGGATCGCGGGGCGGCGGGCCGCGCCCGCGCGCCACAGGGCGTGGAGGCGGCGGGTCGGGGCCGGGTCGAGGCGCAGGGGGGCCACCTCCGGGGGCAGTTCCCCGCGGCCGAGGCGGGGGACGAGGGCGATGCCCAGGCCGGCCGCGACCAGCGCGACCTGCGTGTGGTTCTCCTCCGCCTGGTGGACGACCAGCGGCTCGGACCCGGTCGCCCGCAGCGTCCGCATCAGCCAGTCGTGGCACACCGTCCCCGGCGGCTGCGAGATCCACCGCTCGTCCGCCAGCTCCTCCCGCCGCACCGCCCGCCGCGCCGCCAGCGGATGGTCCCGGTGGACGAGGACGTCGCAGCCGTCGTCGCCGATCACCGCCTGCTCCACCCCCGGCGGCGTCGGCAGCGGGGCGATGTCCCAGTCGTGCGCCACGGCCAGGTCGAGCACCCCGCGCGCCACCAGGTCCACCGACAGGTGCGGGTCGACCTCGGTCAGCCGGGCGTCGAGCCCGGGATGGCGGCGGGCCAGCTCGGCGAGCGCCCGCGGCATCAGGCCGCGCGCCGCGCTCGGGAAGCAGCCGAGGGAGAGCCGCCCGGCGGGCAGGCCCCGCCGCTCTTCGAGCCGTACCTCCGCCTCCTCCACGATCGCCAGCAACTGCCGCGCCGTGGAGGCGAGCTGCTGGGCGTCGTCGGTGAGCCGGACGCCCCGCCCGCTCCGTTCGAGCAGGGTCGTGCGGGTCTCCCGCTCCAGCTTCGCGATCTGCTGGGAGACCGCCGACGGGGTGTAGCCGAGCGCCGTCGCGGCGGCGCCCACGCTGCCGTGGACGGAGACGGCGTGCAGGGCGCGCAGACGGCCGAGATCGAGCACGGGAACCTCCGGCGGACGTCCTGGATGCAGCAACGCTTCATCCAACCATGAAGAGACCTGTGCTGGTGCTACACGGTCACCGGCGGCCATGCTCCTCGCATGCGCCCCGCACACATCGCCCTCGCCGCCCTCGTCGCCGCGGTCTGGGGGGTCAACTTCGTCGTCATCGAGATCGGCCTCGACCACTTCCCCCCGCTGCTCTTCTCCGCCCTCCGCTTCCTCGTCGCCGCCCTCCCCGCGGTCTTCCTCGTCGGCCGCCCCAAGGTCGCCTGGAAGTGGATCGTCGCCGTCGGACTCGCCCTGGGCGTCGCCAAGTTCGGGCTGCTCTTCACCGGCATGGACCTCGGCGCCCCCGCCGGGCTCTCCTCCCTGGTCCTCCAGGTGCAGGCCGTCTTCACCGCCCTGTTCGCCTTCGCGGTCCTCGGCGAGCGCCCCGGGCGGCGCGCCGTCCTCGGCATGGGCGTGGCCCTCGCCGGCATCGCCGTCGCCGCCGTCGACGAGGGCGCCTCCGGGCCGGTCACCGGCTTCGTCCTGGTCGTCGCGGCCGCCGTCTGCTGGGGCGTCTCCAACGTCCTCACCCGCAAGGCCGCCCCGCCGGACCCGCTCAACTGGATGGTCTGGGTCAGCACCGTCCCCGTCCTGCCGCTGCTCGGCCTCTCCCTCCTCCTGGAGGGCCCCGAGCGGGACCTGGCCGCGCTGCGCTCCCTCGACTGGACCGGCGTCGGCGTCATCGTCTACGTCGCCTGGATCACCACCGTCTTCGGCTTCGGCGCCTGGGGCTGGCTGCTGCGCCGCCACCCGGCCTCCTCCGTCGCCCCCTTCTCCCTCCTCGTCCCCGTCTTCGGGATGTCCTCGGCGGCCCTCTTCCTGGGCGAGGGGATCAGCCCCCTGCGCTGGGCCGCCGCCGCGCTCCTCGTCGGCGGGGTGGCCCTGACCTCGCTGGCCCCGCGCCGCGCCGCGGCCCGGAAACCCCTGGTGCGGGAGGTCCCCGTCCCCGTATCGTCCGGGGGTCCCATCAGCGAGGAAAGGCCCGCATGACCTTCGAGAACGTGACCGTCGACGTCCCCGCCCCCGCGCCCGGAGCGCTGCTCCTGGCCGGCATCCCCGGCAGCGGCAAGTCGACCGTCTCGGCCGCCCTGGCCGCCCGCTTCGCCCGCGCCGCGCACGTCGAGGTCGACCACCTCCAGGAGCTGATCGTCAGCGGCGGCCACTGGCCGAGCCCGGACGGCGACCCCGAGGCGGACCGGCAGATCCTGCTGCGCGCCCGCAACGCCTGCCTCCTCGCGGGCAGCTTCGCCGCCGCCGGCTTCCTCCCGGTCCTGGACGACGTCGTGGTCCGCCGCTCCCACCTGGACTTCTACCGGGCCCACATGCCGGCGGCGGTCCCGCTGCACACGGTGATCCTGGCCCCCGGCCCGGACAAGGCGTGGGAGCGGAACAACGCCCGCCACAAGCGCCTCACCACCAACTGGGCCTTCCTCGACGAGGCCATGCGGGAGGAGCTCGCCGACCGGGCCCTCTGGATCGACAACGCCGACCTGACGGTGGACGAGACCGTCGACGCGGTCCTCGCGGCCACGGGCCTGACCGCCGGGTGAATCAGCCTTCGGAGCGCGGGAACCCGTCGGTCTTCACGACGATCTCGCGGCCGTCGAGGGGGAGGACCAGGTCTTCCCCGAAGGGGATCTCCTCCTGATCGGTGTAGACGCCGGTGCGGGTGGGGTTGCTGTGGACGACGCAGGAGTTGCCGGAGGGGTCGATGATCACGTAGAGCGGGATCGCGCACTCCGCGTACATCCGGAGCTTCTTCTCGAAGTCGTTGTCCCGGGTGCTGAGCGAGATGATCTCCAGGACGGCCTCAAGGCTGTGCCACTCGAAGCGGCCGCGCTTGTTCCGCTCGGAACCGGGGGCGATGATCGCCAGGTCGGGGGCATAGCCCCAGAGGCTGGACGGGAAGTCGATCATGACCTCCGAGAGGATGTCGCCGTGTCCGGCGAGCTGCTGCTCGATCTGGGGGGCGGCCCGAAGGATCACCTTCCACTGCTGCTCGCCCTGCGGCGTCATGATGATCTTTCCGTCCGTGATCTCTACGCGAAAACCTTCGGGCAGGTTGGCGTCCTCCAGGACGTCCCAGGCGCTGGACGTGTCCATCAGTGTGGTCGTCACGAGATCCTCCGTGTGTCGTCGCTCACAACGATAGCCGCCCCCTACCCCCGCGGCGGCGCCGTCGAATCCCGTACCACCAGTTCGCCCGGGACCGTCTCCGTGCCGTGCGCCGGGGCGTCCTCGGTGCCCATCGCCAGCCGCCCGGCGCGGACACCGGAGTCGTGGAGGGGGAGGCGGACGGTCGTCAGCGCCGGGACCGCGTCGACCGAGAAGGGGAGGTCGTCGAAGCCGGCCACGGAGACGTCCCCGGGGATCGACAGGCCCCGCTCCCGCAGGGCCGCGCAGACGCCGAGGGCCACCGTGTCGTTGGCGGCGACGATCGCCGTGAGCCCCGGGTCGCGGGCGAGGAGTTCGGCGACGGCCGCGTGACCGGCGGCGCGGTCGTAGGGGCCGTGCACGGTGGGGCCCTCGGCGACGCCCGCCGCCGCGAGGGCCTCCCGGTGGCCCTCCAGGCGGTGCCGGGTGGTGGTGCGGTCGGCGGGGCCCGCGACGTAACCGATCCGGGTGTGGCCGAGGCCGAGCAGGTGCTCGGTGAGCCGGCGGCCCCCGGCGCGGTTGTCGAAGACGAGCGCGGCGGTGTGCGCGTCCCCGGGCACGGGCGGGCGCCCGCACAGCACGACCCGGGTCCCGGCCTCCGCCATCCGGGCCAGTTTCGCGGCCGTCGCGGCCAGGTGCTCCGGGTCCTCCAGCGAGCCGCCCATGAGGATCACGGCGGCGGCGCGCTGCCGCTGGAGCAGCGTGAGGTAGGTGAGTTCGCGCTCGGGGGAGCCGTTGGTGTTGCAGACGACGGCCAGCTTCTCGCCGCCGGCCCGGCCCGACGCGCCCTCGCCGATGGCGCTCTGCGCGGCGCTCGCCATGATCCCGAAGAAGGGGTCGGCGATGTCGTTGACCAGCACGCCGACCAGGTCGGAGGTGGCGGCGGCGAGCGAGCTGGCGGGCCCGTTGAGGACGTAGTCCAGCTCGTCGACCGCCTTGAGGACCCGCTCGCGGGTGGAGGCGGCGACCGGGTAGTTGCCGTTGAGGACGCGGGAGACGGTCGCGGGGGAGACCCGGGCGCGGGCGGCCACGTCCGCCAGGGTGACGGTCATCGCGTGCGTACCTCCGGGGCCTTGTCCGACGTGTTGTCGGCAGGCTAGCGTCATCGCGAGCAGAAAGCGCTTTCTATCCTCGACGAGAAAGCGCTTCCTGTCCTGTTTTCACACGAGCCCGTTCTCGCCCCCGTTCTCCCACGAGAACGAGAACGAGGGCGCGCGCCCGCCGGGGAGAGGAACCCTCCATGACACGCAGGACCGTCCGCATCGCCATGAACGGCGTCACCGGGCGCATGGGCTACCGCCAGCACCTCGTCCGCTCGATCCTCGCGCTGCGCGAGCAGGGCGGCCTCGACCTCGGCGACGGCGAGGTCCTCTGGCCCGAACCGGTCCTCGTCGGCCGCCGCGAGCACGCCCTGCGCGCCCTCGCCGAGAAGCACGGCCTCACCGAGTGGTCCACCGACCTCGACGCCGTCCTCGCCGACGACACGATCGACGTCTACTTCGACGCCCAGGTCACCTCGGCCCGCGCCGACGCCCTCACCAAGGCCATCGAGGCCGGCAAGCACCTCTACACCGAGAAGCCCACCGCCGCCGACTTCGCCGGCGCCCTCGCGCTCGCCCGCCTCGCCGCCGAGAAGGGCGTCAAGCACGGCGTCGTCCAGGACAAGCTCTTCCTCCCCGGCCTGCTCAAGCTCAAGCGGCTGATCGACGGCGGCTTCTTCGGCGAGATCCTGTCCGTGCGCGGAGAGTTCGGCTACTGGGTCTTCGAGGGCGACTGGCAGGAGGCCCAGCGCCCCAGCTGGAACTACCGCTCCCAGGACGGCGGCGGCATCGTCGTCGACATGTTCCCGCACTGGGAGTACGTGCTCCACGAGCTCTTCGGCCGGGTCACCGCCGTCTCCGCCGAGATCGCCACCCACGTCCCGCGCCGCTGGGACGAGCAGGGCAAGCCCTACGAGGCGACCGCCGACGACGCCGCCTACGGCACCTTCCACCTGGAGGGCGGCGCCATCGCCCAGATCAACTCCTCCTGGGCCGTCCGCGTCAACCGCGACGAGCTCGTCGAGTTCCAGGTCGACGGCACCGAGGGCTCCGCCGTCGCCGGGCTGCGGGGCTGCCGCGTCCAGCACCGCAGCGCCACCCCCAAGCCGGTCTGGAACCCCGACCTCCCCGCCACCCACTCCTTCCGCGACCAGTGGCAGGAGGTCCCCGACAACGCCGAGTTCGACAACGGCTTCAAGGCCCAGTGGGAGCTCTTCCTCCGCCACGTCGTCCTCGACGAGCCCTACCACTGGGACCTCCTCGCCGGCGCCCGCGGCGTCCAGCTCGCCGAACTCGGCCTGAGGTCCGCCGCCGAGGGCCGCCGCCTCGACGTCCCGGAGGTGTCGCTGTGACCCTCCGCCTCCCCCTCCCGGGCGGCGCCGTGCGCGCGTACGAGCCCCGCGCCGAACCGCTCGTGCCCGCCGCGCCCGGCCCGCTCGCCTCCCGTACGGTCTTCTCCGCCGCGCACGTCGTCGCCGACCCGTACGCCGACACCACGCCCGACGGCCCCGCCGCCGTCGACTGGGACGCCACCCTCGCCTTCCGCCGCCACCTGTGGTCCCACGGCCTCGGCGTCGCGGAGGCCATGGACACCGCCCAGCGCGGCATGGGCCTCGACTGGGCGGGCGCCGCCGAACTGATCCGCCGCTCCGCCGCCGAGGCGAAGGCCGCCGGCGGCGCGATCGCCTGCGGCGTCGGCACCGACCAGCTCACCGGCCCCGCCGCGCTCGCGGAGATCCGGGCCGCCTACGAGGAACAGCTCGCCGTCGTCGAGGAGTCCGGCGCCCAGGCCATCCTCATGGCCTCCCGCGCGCTGGCCGCCACGGCCACCGGACCCGAGGACTACCTCGACCTCTACGGCCACCTGCTGCGCCAGGCCGCCGAACCGGTGGTCCTCCACTGGCTCGGTCCGATGTTCGACCCGGCCCTGGAGGGGTACTGGGGCTCCGCCGACCTCGACGCGGCCACCGAGACCTTCCTGGAGGTCATCGCCGCCCACCCCGACAAGGTCGACGGCGTCAAGATCTCCCTCCTCGACGCGGGCCGCGAGGTCGCGCTCCGCCGCCGGCTCCCCGAGGGCGTCCGCTGCTACACCGGCGACGACTTCCACTACCCGGAGCTCATCGCGGGCGACGAACAGGGCTTCAGCCACGCCCTCCTCGGCATCTTCGACCCCCTCGGCCCGCTGGCCGCCGAGGCCGTCAGGACCCTCGACACCGGCGACACGGCGGGCTTCCGCAAGCTGCTCGACCCCACGGTCGCGCTCTCCCGCCACCTCTTCGAGCCCCCGACCCGCTACTACAAGACGGGCGTCGTCCTCCTCGCCTGGCTCGCGGGCCACCAGGAGCACTTCACGATGGTCGGCGGCCTGCACTCCGCCCGCTCCCTGCCGCACCTGGCCCGCGCCTACGAACTCGCCGACGGCCTCGGCCTGTTCCCCGACCCGGCCCGCGCCGAGGCCCGGATGCGCGCCCTCCTCACCGTCCACGGAGTGCCCCAGTGAACCGCGACCGCTTCAGCATCAACCAGATGACGGTGAAGCAACTGCCCCTGCCGAAGCTGGTGGAGGAGTGCGTCCGCCTCGGCGTCCCCGGGATCGGCCTGTGGCGCGACCCGGTGAAGGAGTACGGGATCGAGGCGACGGCCCGCCTGGTGCGGGACGCGGGCCTGGCCGTCACCACCCTCTGCCGGGGCGGCTTCTTCACCACCGACGGCTGGGAGGCCGACAACCGCGCGGCGATCGACGAGGCGGCGGCGCTCGGCACCGACACCCTCGTCCTGGTCTCCGGCGGCCTGCCCGCCGGCAGCCGCGACCTGCCCGGGGCCCGCGCGCGCATCGCGGACGCCGTCGGCGCCCTCGCCCCCTACGCGGGCGAGCGCGGGGTCCGCCTCGCCATCGAGCCCCTCCACCCGATGTACGCCTCCGACCGCTGCGCGATCTCCACCCTGGACCAGGCCCTGGACATCGCCGAGCGCTTCCCGGCCGAACAGGTGGGCGTCACCGTCGACACCTACCACCTGTGGTGGGACGAGAACGCCCCCGCGGCGGTGGAGCGCGCCGCCGCCGGCGGCCGGATCCACTCCTTCCAGCTCGCCGACTGGACCACCCCCCTCCCGGAGGGCGTCCTCGACGGCCGGGGCCAGCTCGGCACCGGCGCGATCGACCTCACCTGGTGGGCGGAGCTCCTCGAACGGGTCGGCCACACGGGTCCGGTGGAGGTCGAGCTGTTCAACGACGCCCTGTGGGCGCGCGACGGCGTCGAGGTCCTGGAGGAGACCCTGGCGGCCTTCCTCAAGGTCTGATCCGTTCCCTCGCTTCGGACCACGCCCCCGCGTGTGCGGCGGGGGCCCTCCCGGCCCGGCCCCGTGTGCGGCGGGGCCGGGCTACTTCCCGCCGTCCAGCAGGTCGCCGAGGCCGCCGCCCTTCTTCGTGGCGGCGCGTTTCGTCAGGACCGCCAGGACCACCGGGACCAGGAGGTCGACCGCGCGGTTCACGGTGGCCGGGGGAAGGCCGGTGCGCTTGGCGACCGCGTGGGCGGCGGGCCTGGCCAGTTTGGCCAGGACGCCCGCCATCAGGCCGCCGGCCGCGAGGCCGCCGAACGAGGCGACGCCCTGGAGGGGCGGCTCCCCGGAGGCGACCTCGTCGACGGCGGCCTTGACCTCGTCCGTGCCGGCCGGCTCGGCCGCCGCCTGCCGCAGCTCGCCCGAGAGCTCCGAGACCGAGCCGTTCACGAGGGCCCGCGCCCCGGCGGTGTCGGTGCCGGCGAGCGTGGCGATCTCCGCCAGGCGGTCCTCGCCGAGTTCGGCCAGGACCTCGTCCTGGAAGGAGTCACTACTTTCACTCATGCCCGAAACGCTACGGTTCGTCCTTCCGTTCGGCATCCTGGCACGGGAGTCGCCCACGGTCCCGCCCCCGCTGTCGGTGCCCTTCGCTACCGTCGGTCCATGTCCAACGAGGGTCAGCCGCACCGTCCCACCGTGGTCGAGGGGGTCCTGGAGAGGATCACGTACGCCAACGAGGAGAGCGGCTACACGGTCGCCCGGGTCGACACCGGGCGGGGCGCGGGGGAGCTGCTCACCGTCGTCGGCGCGCTGCTCGGCGCCCAGCCGGGGGAGTCGCTGCGGATGGAGGGGCGCTGGGGGTCGCACCCGCAGTACGGGCGGCAGTTCCAGGTCGACAACTACACGACGGTGCTGCCCGCCACGATCCAGGGCATCCGCCGCTACCTCGGCTCCGGCCTGGTCAAGGGCATCGGCCCCGTCTTCGCCGACCGCATCACGACGCACTTCGGCCTGGAGACCCTCGACATCCTGGAGGAGTCGCCCGGCCGGCTCATCGAGGTGCCGGGGCTCGGCCCGAAGCGGACGAAGAACATCACGGCCGCCTGGGAGGAGCAGAAGGCGATCAAGGAGGTGATGGTCTTCCTCCAGACCGTGGGCGTCTCCACGTCCATCGCCGTCCGGATCTACAAGCAGTACGGCGACGACTCGATCTCCGTCGTGCGCGAGCGGCCCTACCGGCTGGCCGCCGACGTGTGGGGCATCGGCTTCCTCACCGCCGACCGCATCGCCCAGTCCGTGGGCATCCCGCACGACAGCCCCGAGCGGGTGAAGGCGGGCCTCCAGTACGCCCTCTCCCAGTCCGCCGACCAGGGCCACTGCTTCCTCCCCGAGGAACGCCTGATCGCCGACTCCGTGAAGCTGCTCCAGGTCGACACGGGGCTCGTCATCGAGTGCCTCGGCGAGCTGGCGGAGGACCCCGAGGGGGTGGTCAGGGAGGTGGTGCCGGGGCCGGAGGGGGAGCCGGTCACGGCGGTCTACCTGATCCCCTTCCACCGCGCGGAGCTCTCCCTCGCCGGGCAGCTCCGGCGGCTGCTGAGGGCCCCGGAGGACCGGATGCCCGCCTTCCGGGACGTGGCCTGGGACAAGGCGCTGGCGTGGCTCGCGGAGCGCACGGGGGCCTCCCTGGCGCCGGAACAGGAGCAGGCGGTCCGGCTGGCGCTGACGGAGAAGGTCGCGGTCCTCACCGGTGGCCCCGGCTGCGGCAAGTCCTTCACGGTCCGCTCGGTGGTGGAGCTGGCCCGGGCCAAGAAGGCCAGGGTGGTGCTGGCGGCGCCCACCGGCCGCGCGGCCAAGCGGCTCGCCGAGCTGACCGGCGCCGAGGCGTCGACCGTGCACCGGCTGCTGGAGCTGAAGCCGGGCGGGGACGCGGCGTACGACCGGGACCGGCCGCTCGACGCCGACCTCGTCGTGGTCGACGAGGCGTCCATGCTCGACCTGCTGCTCGCGAACAAGCTGGTGAAGGCCGTCGCCCCGGGCGCCCACCTGCTGCTGGTGGGGGACGTGGACCAGCTGCCCTCGGTCGGTGCGGGCGAGGTCCTGGGCGATCTCCTGGCCCCCGGGAGCCCGGTCCCGGCGGTCCGGCTGACCCGGATCTTCCGGCAGGCCCAGCAGTCCGGGGTGGTCGTCAACGCCCACCGGATCAACGAGGGCGTGCCGCCGCGCACGGACGGGCTGCCGGACTTCTTCCTCTTCGCCGAGGAGGAGACGGAGGACGCGGCGCGGGTGGCCGTCGAGGTCGCGGCCCGCCGGATTCCGGCCAGATTCGGCCTCGATCCCCGCAAGGACGTGCAGGTCCTGGCACCGATGCACCGGGGCCCGGCGGGCGCGGGCGCGCTGAACGGCCTGCTCCAGCAGGCGATCACCCCGGCCCGTCCGGACCTTCCGGAGAAGCGGTTCGGCGGCCGGGTCTTCCGCGTGGGGGACAAGGTGACCCAGATCAGGAACAATTACGACAAGGGGGCGAACGGGGTCTTCAACGGCACGGTCGGGGTGGTGACGGCGCTGGACCCCGTGGAGCAGCGGCTGACGGTCCGCACGGACGAGGACGAGGAGGTGCCGTACGGCTTCGACGAGCTGGACGAGCTGTCCCACGCGTACGCGGTCACCATCCACCGTTCGCAGGGCAGCGAGTATCCGGCGGTGGTGATCCCGGTCACCATGAGTGCGTGGATGATGCTCCAGCGGAACCTGCTCTACACGGCCGTGACCCGGGCGCGGAAGCTCGTCGTCCTGGTGGGCTCGCGCCGTGCGATCGCCCAGGCGGTCCGCACGGTGTCGGCGGGCCGGCGCTTTACCGCACTGGCCCATCGCCTCACAGGGGGCGCCCCCGTGTGAAAGATCACGGAGGGCTTCCGGAACCGGGGCGAAGGGGGCAGGATGAGCAGGTTGGCGGCACTGAGTGCCGCCGATTGGCCCAATGGCGACCCCGAGTGCACTCTCCTGAGCCGAGTGGGGGATGGTAGAGACAGTCAGGGCACCTCGAAGAAGAGGCACTACGTCGGTGAGGGATGACGTGAGCGACAACTCTGTAGTACTGCGGTACGCGGACGGTGAATACACCTACCCGGTGGTCGAGAGCACCGTCGGCGACCAGGGCTTCGACATCGGCAAGCTGCGAGCCCAGACCGGGCTGGTCACCCTGGACAGCGGATACGGCAACACCGCCGCCTATAAATCCGCCATCACCTACCTCGATGGCGAGCAGGGCATCCTGCGGTACCGCGGCTACCCCATCGAGCAGCTGGCCGAGCAGTCCACCTTCCTGGAGGTGGCCTACCTGCTGATCAACGGCGAGCTGCCGAAGGGCGAAGAGCTCTCCACGTTCCAGAACGAGATCACCCAGCACACGCTGGTCCACGAGGACGTCAAGAACTTCTTCCGCGGCTTCCCGCGGGACGCCCACCCGATGGCGATGCTGTCCTCGGTGGTCTCCGCGCTGTCCACCTTCTACCAGGACAGCCACAACCCGTTCGACGAGACGCAGCGCCACCTGTCGACGATCCGGCTGCTCGCGAAGCTCCCGACGATCGCCGCGTACGCGTACAAGAAGTCGATCGGCCACCCGTTCGTCTACCCGCGCAACGACCTCGGCTACGTCGAGAACTTCCTGCGCATGACGTTCTCGGTGCCGGCGCAGGAGTACGACCTCGACCCGGTCGTCGTCTCCGCGCTCGACAAGCTGCTCATCCTGCACGCGGACCACGAGCAGAACTGTTCGACCTCCACCGTGCGCCTGGTCGGCTCCTCGCAGGCGAACATGTTCGCCTCGATCTCGGCCGGCATCTCCGCCCTGTGGGGCCCGCTGCACGGCGGCGCCAACCAGTCGGTGCTGGAGATGCTGGAGGGCATCAAGGCCAACGGCGGCGACGTCGACTCCTTCATCCGCAAGGTGAAGAACAAGGAGGACGGCGTCCGCCTGATGGGCTTCGGCCATCGGGTGTACAAGTCCTTCGACCCGCGCGCCAAGATCATCAAGGCGGCGGCGCACGACGTCCTCTCGGCCCTCGGCAAGTCCGACGAGCTGCTGGACATCGCGCTCAAGCTGGAGGAGCACGCGCTCTCCGACGACTACTTCGTCTCGCGCAACCTCTACCCGAACGTGGACTTCTACACGGGTCTCATCTACCGCGCGATGGGCTTCCCGACCGAGATGTTCACCGTGCTCTTCGCGCTCGGCCGGCTGCCCGGCTGGATCGCCCAGTGGCACGAGATGATCAAGGAGCCGGGTTCCCGCATCGGCCGCCCGCGCCAGATCTACACGGGTGAGGTCCTCCGCGACTTCGTCCCGGTCGAGGAGCGCTGAGCCGGCCCCGCACAGGCCGGCTGGGAGCCTCCCGGACGTACAGAAGCGCCCCGCTCTCCGATCCCCCCACGGGTCGGCGAGCGGGGCGCTTCCCATATCCCCGGTGCGGATTCCCCCCACGGGATCCGGGCCGGGCGTCCGGTGCGCGGTCTGCCGGGGTACGTACGGGAGGGCCGCTCAAGCTCCCCGCTGCACGTGCCCCGGCCGCGCTTGCCTGTCGGGACGTCCCCCAAGACATCCCGGCGAACGTCCCCCAAGACGTTCTGGCATCGCCCACTTAGACTCGCGAACAGCCCAGATGGTTACCCCCCAATATCTGTGATCTAGGTCTCTTTGTGAAGGACTTGTGCGTCACACGTAGGTGAAATCAACGGAACCGCCGCAGCCGCAGGCTGTTCGTCACCACGAAGACGGACGAGAAAGCCATGGTCAGGCCCGCGATCATCGGGTTCAGCAGGCCGGCCGCGGCGAGCGGCAGGGCGGCCGCGTTGTAGCCGAACGCCCATGCGAGATTTCCCTTGATCGTCCCCAGGGTCCGGCGGGAGAGCCGGATGGCGTCGGCGGCGACCCGCAGGTCGCCCCGGACCAGGGTGAGGTCGCTCGCCTCGATCGCCGCGTCCGTGCCGGTCCCCAGGGCGAGCCCCAGATCGGCGGTGGCGAGCGCGGCGGCGTCGTTCACGCCGTCGCCGACCATCGCGACCGTACGGCCCTCGGCCTGGAGCCGCCGGACCACGCCCGCCTTCTCCTCCGGCAGCACCTCGGCGATCACCTCGTCGATGCCGACCTCGGCGGCGACGGCCTCCGCGACGGCCCGGTGGTCGCCGGTGAGCAGGACGGGCCGCAGCCCGAGGCCGCGGAGCCGGGCGACGGCCTCGGCGCTGGTGTCCTTGACGGCGTCGGCGACGGTCAGGGAGCCGCGCGCCACCCCGTCCCAGGCGACGAGCACGGCGCCGGGCTCCGCACCGGCCGGGACCGGCACCTCCTCGGCGGCGAGCAGGGCGGCCCGGCCGGCGAGGACGAGCCGGCCGTCCACGGAGCCGCGGACGCCGAGTCCGGGCACGTTCTCGAAGGTCTTGGGGACGGGCAGGGCGTCGGCGGGGACGCCGAGCCGCTCGGCGGCGCCCGCGGCCACGGCCCGGGCCACCGGGTGCTCGGAGGCGTGCTCCAGGCCCCCGGCGAGCCGCAGCAGCGTCTCCTCGTCGGTCCCGGCGGCCGGGTGGACCCCGGTGAGGGCCATCCGGCCGGTGGTGACGGTGCCGGTCTTGTCGAGGACGACGGTGTCGACCCGGCGGGTGGACTCCAGCACCTCGGGGCCCTTGATGAGGATGCCGAGCTGGGCGCCCCGGCCGGTGCCGACGAGCAGCGCGGTCGGGGTGGCCAGGCCCAGGGCGCAGGGGCAGGCGATGATGAGGACGGCGACGGCGGCCGTGAAGGCGGCGGTCGCGCCCGCGCCGGTGCCGAGCCAGAAGCCGAGGGTGGCCAGGGCGATCAGCAGGACCACGGGGACGAAGACGGCGGAGACCCGGTCGGCGAGCCGCTGCACCTCGGCCTTGCCGCTCTGCGCGTCCTCGACGAGCTTCGCCATGCGGGCGAGCCGGGTGTCGGCGCCGACCGGGCCGGCCCGCACGACGAGCCGGCCCGAGACGTTCACGCAGCCGCCCGTGACCGGGTCGCCGGGGACGACGTCGACGGGCAGGGACTCGCCGGTGAGCAGCGAGGCGTCGACGGCGGAGGAGCCCTCCTCGACGGTGCCGTCGGTGGCGACCTTCTCCCCGGGGCGCACCACGAAGAGCTCGCCCGTGCGCAGGCCGTCGACCGACACCCGCGCCTCCCGGCCGTCCCTGAGGACGGTCACGTCCTTGGCGCCCAGCTCCATCAGGGCCCGCAGGGCGGAGCCGGCCTTCCGCTTGGCACGGGCCTCCAGGTGGCGGCCGAGGAGGATGAAGGCGACGACGCCGGCGGCGACCTCCAGGTAGATCGCGGAGGAGGCGTCGGCGCGGTCCACGGTGAGGTCGAAGCCGTGGCGCATCCCGGGCGTCCCGGCGTCGCCGAGGAAGAGGGCCCACAGGGACCAGCCGTAGGCGGCGAGGGTGCCGACCGAGACCAGGGTGTCCATGGTGGCGGCGCCGTGCCGGAGGTTGGTCCAGGCGGCCCGGTGGAAGGGGAGGCCGCCCCAGACGACGACGGGGGAGGCGAGGGTGAGGGAGAGCCACTGCCAGTTGTCGAACTGGAGGGCGGGGACCATGGCGAGCAGCACCACGGGGGCGGCGAGGACGGCCGAGACGAGCAGCCGGCGGCGCAGCGCGGCGAGCTCGGGGTCGGGATCGGCGCCGGGGTCCTCCGCGGGCTCCGGCGGCGCGGGTTCCTCGGCGGTGTAGCCGGTCTTCACCACGGTGGCGATGAGCTCGTCGACGCCGACCTCGGGCGGGTGCTCGACGTGGGCCTTCTCGGTGGCGTAGTTGACGGTCGCGGTGACGCCGTCCATCCGGTTGAGCTTCTTCTCGACGCGGGCCGCGCAGGAGGCGCAGGTCATCCCGCCGATGGTCAGCTCGGTGACGGTGGTGCTGGGCATGTGCGGTTCCAAAAAGGGGAGCGGGGCCGTACCGCAACGGTACGGCCCCGCTCCGACACCGGTGCGGCGGCGGCTCAGACCAGTTCGTAGCCGGCCTCGTCGACGGCGGCGGCGACGGCCTCGCGGTCGAGCGGGGCGGCGGAGACCACGGTGACCTCGCCGGTCTTGGCGACCGCGGTGACGGAGGAGACGCCGGGGAGGGCGGAGATCTCGCCGGAGACGGCGCCCTCGCAGTGGCCGCAGGTCATGCCCTTGACCTGGTAGACGGTGGTGAGTTCGGTCTGCGTCTCGGCGGCCATGGGTTGCTCCTCTTCGGTTCGGACCCTTACGTCCGCGATGCTATACCCCTAGGGGGTATAAAATCCAGTCGGGTCCGGATCGCGTCGCGCCAGCGATCTCAGCCACGCCAGCCCCACCAGTGTCACCAGCACCAGACCGCCCACCGAGAAGAGGGTGAAGAGGTGCTCCTGCTCGGACGTGGGCTGCGGGATGTACCCCTGCGCGAAGAGCGAGCGGTCCAGGTCCGTGGTGGTCATCCGGAGCACCAGCCAGAGCGCGATCCCGTGCATCGAGTCCCAGAGCGCGTGCAGCGCCGCCACCCCCAGGTAGGCGCCGACCACCGGACCGGCGAGGCGGAAGCGGCCGTCGGGGCGGCGGAAGGAGAAGAGCACCGCGCCCGCGATCGCCGTCCACAGGCCGTGCCCGAAGGGGGCCAGCACCCCGCGGAGGATCTCCGTCTCCAGCAGGGACCGCAGGTCGATGCCGTCCATGGTGACGGCCGCGTTGAAGGCGTACCCCGCGCTCTCGAAGGCGGCGAAGCCGAAGCCGACCGTCCCGCCGAGCACCAGGCCGGCCCGCCGGCCGCGCAGGTACGGCCGGTGGCGGACGACGAACATCAGGGCCGCGAGCTTCACCGCCTCCTCGATCAGCCCCACCCCGAGGAACATCCACAGGGAGGGGTGGAGCAGGTAGTACTCCATGACCGAGGCGCCGAGGACGCCCAGGATGCCGCCGGTGACGAAGCAGCCGAGGATCACCGGGAGCCCGAGGTCGCGGCCGTGCCGCTCGTAGGCCCACAGCACGAAGACGCCCGGGACCAGGAAGCTGCCCAGCAGGATCAGGGTGGGCAGCAGGGTGGTGTTGGCGGTGGCGTAGGTGACCACCGCGGTCAGCGCCCACAGGGCCAGGCCGCCCCCCAGGCAGCGCTTCCACAGGCCGGGGCGCGGTCCGGCCTGTGCCGGAGGGGGCGGGGGCTGCGGAGGGGGCTGGGCCGTCGTCCGGTGGTCGTACATCCGCGGGCCTCCAAGTCCCTCCGCCGACAGGGCGTCTGACCGGAGCTTATGGTAAATACCCGATATGTCGCATTCGGGGAGCACGCTCGTCCTGATCATGGCGATCGCCGTCCTGGCGCCGCTGCTGGCCTACTGGACGGGGCGCCGGATCCCCGTCCCGCTCGCCGTCTTCGAGATCCTCCTCGGCATCCTCGTCGGCCCCGACGTCCTCGGCTGGGCCCGCTCCGACGAGCTGATCGACGGCCTCTCGGAGCTCGGCCTCACCATGCTGATCTTCCTGGCGGGGTACGAGATCGAGTTCGGCAAGGTCCGCGGCGACACCCTCCGCCGTTCGGTGTGGGCCTGGCTGGTCGCGCTCGCGCTCGGCCTCACCGCCGGCGTCCTGCTCGGCGGCGGCTACTCCACCGGCGTCTTCATCGGCGTGGCCCTCACCAGCACCGCCCTCGGCACCGTACTGCCCGTGCTGCGGGACTCCGGCGGGCTGCGGGGCCGCTTCGGCTCGGTCGTCATGGCCTTCGGCGCGGTCGGCGAGTTCGGGCCGATCATCGCCATGGCGCTGCTGCTCAGCGGGCGGACCGCGGCGCAGTCGACCGTGCTGCTCGCGGTCTTCGCCGCGCTCACCGTCGCCGCCGTCTACTGGGCGCTGCGGCCCCGGCCGCCGTGGTTCGCCACCGTCATCGCCAGGACCCTGCACACCAGCGGACAGTTCGCCGTCCGCTTCGTCTTCCTGCTGATCGCGCTGATGCTCGGCGCCTCGACGGCCCTCGGCCTCGACGTCCTCCTCGGCGCCTTCGCCGCCGGGCTCATCACCAGGCTCGTCCTCACCGGGGCCGCGCCCGAGGCGGGCCCGGAGATCCTGGAGAAGGTCGAGGGGGTCGGCTTCGGCTTCCTCGTGCCGGTCTTCTTCGTCGTCACCGGCATCGAGTTCGACCTGGACTCGCTGCTCTCCGGCGGCCGGTCGCTGCTGCTCCTGCCGGTCTTCCTGCTGCTCTTCCTCGTGGTGCGCGGCGGCCCGATGTGGTTCCTCGCCCCGCGCGACCTCGACCGGACGGACCGGGGCGCGCTGGTGCTGTACGGCTCCACCGCGCTGCCCCTCGTCGTCGCCATCACCACCATCGGCCTGGACGACGGGGCGCTCGCGGCGGGCGAGGCGGCGGCGCTGGTGGGCGCCGGGATGGTCTCCGTCCTGGTCTTCCCGCTGCTCGCGCTGCGGGTGCGGGCGGGCCGGGACCGGACGCCCGAGGGGGCGGAAGAGGGGGAGCCGGTCAGCGGGTCGTCGGAGGCGTGGTGAGCGCCCCGGCCGCCCCGGCGGGCACGGCCTCGCCGACGACCGGCGCCAGGTAGCGGTACATCACCTTCTTCAGCTCCTCGACGGCCGCCTCCCTGGCGGGCCCCTCGGGGGCGGCGACGACCAGTGCGAGCCCGCCCTTGAAGACGGCGAAGGCCATGTCGGCGACCCGGTCCAGGCGGTCGGCGGGGAGCGGGGGGACGGCCCGCGCGCCGATGAGCCCGCGGACCTGGGAGAGCAGCGAGGCGTGCAGCTCGTCGTGCTCCTCGGCGATCCGGCCGGGCACGTCCGAGCCGTGCATCAGGGCGAGGAAGGCCGGGTTGAGGCAGTTGAACTCGATCATCGGGTCCAGCACCGCGTCGATCAGCTCCGGCAGCGGCAGTGCCGCGTTCTCGGGGGTGAAGATCCGGCCGTGCCGCTCGCGCATCTCGTGGACGAGGCGCCCGCCGAGCTCGATGGCGATCGCCTCCTTGTTCGGGAAGTACTGGTAGAGCGTGCCGGGGGAGACCTTGGCCTCGCGGGCGATGGCGTTGGTGCTGGTGGCGGTGTAGCCGTTCGCGCAGAACACGTCCGCGGCGGCCTGGAGCAGCTGGGAGATGCGGCGCTCGCCGCGGGCCTGCCGGCGGCGCGGCTTGGGGTCCTCGGACATGTCTGTCCCCAGCCCTTCTCGATACGCGTTGACAAACACGAGAGGTCGCTCGCATTCTTTGATTACGCGAGCGATCACTCGTGTTTGCCAGTCTATGGCAATGGGCGGCCCACGCGACCTGCCGGGAAGCGAGCGCGAGGGCCATGGTGAAGGGGACACCGCGTCATGTCCGAAGTCAAGGAGAAGCCCCCCGTGCGGGGCGGCGGGGGCACGGCGCCGCCCGCGACCGGGGGATGGACGCGGTTCGTGACCGCCCGCCCCCGGCTCACCCTGCTGGTGGCCCTCGTCCTCACCGCCCTCGCGGTCCTCGCGGGCGGCGGCGTCGCCGAGCGGATGGGCAGCGGCGGCTGGGAGGACCCGGCGGCCGAATCCACCTACGCCACCGAGGCGCTGGCCCGGGAGTTCCCCGGCTCCCAGCCCAATCTGATCCTCCTCGTCGACACCGGGAAGGCGGGCGTCGACGACCCCGCCGCGGCCGCCGAGGCCCGCCGACTCACCGAGCGGCTCGCCGCCGAGCCCGGCGTCGAGGGCGTCGGCTCCTACTGGACCACCGGCTCGCCCGCGCTCCGCTCCGAGGACGGCACCCAGGCCGTCGTCGCCGCCCGGATCCCCGGCGAGGAGAAGGCCGCGGGCGAGGTCCTCGACCGGATCGCCCCGGAGTACCGGGGCACCCACGGCCCCCTGGAGGTCACCCTCGGCGGCGGCCTCGCCGTCCGCCACGAGATGCAGGAGATCATCCAGGAGGACCTGCTCCGGGCCGAGCTGATCGCCCTGCCCATCACCCTCGTCCTGCTCGTCATGGTCTTCGGCAGCGCCGTCGCCGCCCTGCTGCCGCTCGGCGTCGGCATCGTCGCCATCCTCGGGACCAACGCCGTGCTGCGCGGCATCACCGAGTTCACCGACGTCTCCGTCTTCGCACAGAACCTCACCACCGCGCTCGGCCTCGGCCTCGCCATCGACTACGCGCTCTTCGTCGTCCGCCGCTACCGCGAGGAGCTGGCCGCCGGCGCCGACCCCGCCGCCGCCGTCCGCACCACCCTGCGCACCGCCGGACGGACCGTGCTCTTCTCCGCCCTCACCGTCGCCGTCTCGCTCGCCGCCATGCTCGTCTTCCCGCAGTACTTCCTGCGCTCCTTCGCCTACGCGGGCATCGCCGTCGTCCTGCTCGCCGCGACCGCCGCCCTCACCCTGCTCCCGGCCGCCCTGGTGCTCCTCGGCCACCGGGTCGACGCCCTCGACCTGCGCCGCCTGCTGCGCCGCCGCCGCGCCCCGGGGAAGGACGCCGGGGCGGGCGGTGGCTGGTCGCGGGCCGCCGGCCTGGTGATGCGCCGGGCCCCCGTCTTCGCCGTCCTCACCACCGCCGGCCTCGTCCTGCTCGGCCTGCCCTTCCTCGGCGTGAAGTTCGGCACCGCCGACGACCGGCAGCTGCCCGCCACCGCCTCCTCCCGCGTCGTCCAGGAGGAGCTGCGCACCGGCTTTCCCGGCGACCCCGGCGGCAGCCTCACCGTCCTCGCCGAGGGCGCCGCCACCCCCGCCGAGTACACCGCCTACCGCGAGCGGATCGCCGCCCTCGACGGCGTCGTCCGGGTCGACGGCCCCGTCGTCTCCGGCACCGGCACGGGCGCCCACGCCTACTACAGCGTGCTGCCCGAGGGCTCCGCCGTCGGCGACGACGCCCAGCGCGCGGTCGGCGCGCTGCGTGCCGCGGACGCCCCCTTCACGACCTCCGTCACCGGACAGGCCGCCGTCCTCGTCGACTCCAAGGACGCCATCGGCGAGCGGCTGCCCTGGGCCGCGGCCGTCATCGTCCTCGTCACCCTGCTGCTGGTCTTCCTGCTCACCGGCAGCGTCCTCATCCCCCTCCAGGCCGTCGTCCTCAATGCCCTCAGCCTCACCGCGATGTTCGGCGCCGTCGTCTGGGTGTTCCAGGACGGCCACCTCTCCGGCCTCCTCGGCTTCACCGCCACCGGGGACATCGAGACCA
Organism: Streptomyces filamentosus; assembly: GCF_014654895.1. Classification (GTDB taxonomy): domain Bacteria; phylum Actinomycetota; class Actinomycetes; order Streptomycetales; family Streptomycetaceae; genus Streptomyces; species Streptomyces filamentosus. The sequence continues at coordinate 3,766,549 of NZ_BNBE01000001.1, forward strand.
CGCTGCCGGTCCTCATGTTCTGCGTGGCCTTCGGCCTCTCCATGGACTACGGCGTCTTCCTGCTCTCCCGCATCAAGGAGGAGTACGACACCACCGGCGACCACGAGGGAGCCGTCCGCTTCGGCCTCGCCCGCACCGGCGGGCTCATCACCGCGGCCGCCGTCATCCTCGCCGTCGTCATGGTCGCCATCGGCACTTCCCGGGTCACCAACACCAAGATGCTCGGTCTCGGCGTCGCCCTCGCCGTCCTCATGGACGCCATGGTGGTCCGCAGCCTCCTCGTCCCCGCCGTCATGAAGCTCACCGGCCGGCTCACCTGGTGGGCCCCCGGCCCGCTGCGCCGCTTCCACGACCGCTTCGGCATCAGCGAGTCCGAGCCGCCGGCCGCCCCCGCTCCCGCTCCCGAGGGGGCGGAGGAGATACGGGAGCCCGTCGGCAGCCGGAGCTGAGACGCACCGCGGCGCCGCCCTCCGGACTCCACCGGAGGACGGCGCCGCGCGGGCCGGACGGACGGGTCAGTCGCGGCGGGCCCGGTTGCCCGGACGGTTCGCGACCCAGGCACGGACGGTGTCCGCGTACCAGAAGGGCTTGCCCCCCTCCACGTGGTCGGGCGGCGGCAGCAGCCCGTGCTTCCGGTAGGAGCGGACCGTGTCCGGCTGGACCCGGATGTGGGCGGCGATGTCCTTGTACGACCAGAGGTTCCTGTCCGTCATGCCTGTACCTCCCTCACGCCCCGTGCCGTGCAGCGGTGGCGGGGGTGCCGTTCGGGGGCGCTGCGGGCGGTGGCGTCGGTGATCACTGAGCCTGTGCCCGGAGAACGACCGGTCCGGACGGCCCGGAAGCGGCTGTCGAACGCCTGTGACGTGGAACCCGCGTAACCGAGACATGCGTGACAGAAAGGCGAAGCCCGTGACAGAAGTGACGAACGGTCACCACGGCGCGCTTCCGTGCGCCGGAGCCCCCGGCCCTGTCCCCGGCCGCCCCTCCGGTCATGCCCCCGGCCCTGTTCCCGGCCGCGCACCCGGTCGCACCCCCAGGCGCGTCCCCGTGCGCCGCCGTCCCCGCTTGCCGGCCCGTCCCGTCCTGTCCGCTCTCCCCGGTCACACCCCGCAGGAGCGGAGGTAGCCGCGGGTGCGCAGCGCGATCGGGTAGGGGGCGTCCGGCTCGCAGGGGTACATGTCCTGCTCCACGATCGCGAAGAGCTCCACGTCCAGCGCCGCCGCGGCCGCGAGCACCGGCCCCAGCTCCGGCACCCCCGCCGGCGGCTCGCACATCACGCCCCGCGCCACCGCCGGGCCGAACGGCAGCCCCTCGGCCCGCACCCCCGCCAGCACCGCCGGATCCACCTGCTTCAGATGGAGGTAGCCGATGCGCTCCCCGTAGGTCTCGATCAGCTTGACGCTGTCCCCGCCCGCGTACGCGTAGTGCCCGGTGTCCAGGCAGAGCGCCACCGCCTCCGGGTCGGTGGCGTCGAGGAAGCGGGCCACGCTCTCCTCGTCGTCGATGTGGGTGTCGGCGTGCGGATGGACCACGATCCGCAGCCCGTACCGCTCCCGCACCTCCTGGCCGAGGCGCTCGGTCAGCGTCGTCAGGTGCCGCCACTGCTCCGCCGACAGCACCCGGTCCTCCAGCACCTCACCCGTCCTGTCGTCCCGCCAGAAGGAGGGGATCACCACCAGGTGCCGGGCGCCCATCGCCTGTGCCAGCGCCGCGTTCTCCGCCACGTGCGCCCAGGTCCGCTCCCACACGGCCGGCCCGTGGTGCAGCCCGGTGAAGACGGTGCCCGCCGAGACCCGCAGCCCGCGCCGGGAGGTCTCCTCGGCGAGCAGCGCCGGATCGGTGGGCAGATAGCCGTACGGCCCCAGCTCGATCCACTCGTAGCCCGCCCCCGCCACCTCGTCGAGGAACCGCTGCCACGGCACCTGCCGGGGATCGTCGGGGAACCACACCCCCCAGGAGTCCGGGGCGGAACCGATCCGGATGCGGGAGGGCGACGGCGACGGCAACGACGGCTTCGTCATGCCAGCCACCTTGACCGCGCCCCGGACCAGCGTCAAGACGACCGCCGGTCCCGGCCACCCCCTCCAGGACCCCTCCAGGGGGCGTCCGCCGCTCGTCCGCCGCTCGTCCGGCGGCCGTCCGGTAGTCATCAGAATGTCCGGACATGTCGTTGACACGCCTCCCGACGGGCGACTAGACCTGGGAGCGGACGCCGGAGTCGAGAGGTGGCACGGGTGGAGTCGGAGCCGTACGAGCTGATCACCATGGGGCGGCTCGGCGTCGACCTCTACCCCCTCCGCAGCGGAGTCGGACTCGACCGGGTCGACACCTTCCGGCGCTTCCTCGGCGGCTCTCCGGCCAACGTCGCCGTCGCCGCCGCCCGCCTCGGCCGCCGCACCGCCCTGATCAGCCGCACCGGCGCCGACCCCTTCGGCACCTACCTCCGGCGCGAGCTCAAGGAGTTCGGGGTCGACGCCCGCTGGGTCGCCGAGGTCCCCGAGCACCCCACCCCCGTCACCTTCTGCGCCCTCTTCCCGCCCGACGACTTCCCCCTCACCTTCTACCGCCGCCCCAAGGCCCCCGACCTGGAGATCCACCCGCACGAGCTGGACCTCGACGCGGTCCGCGCCGCCCGCGTCCTGTGGACCACCGGCACCGGCCTCAGCGAGGAACCCAGCCGGGCCGCCACCCTCACCGCCCTGCGGGCCCGCTCCGGCCGCCCCCACACCGTCCTCGACCTCGACTGGCGGCCCGCCTTCTGGCCCGATCCGGCCGCCGCCCGCCCCCACTACGCCGAAGCCCTGCGGCACGCCACCGTCGCCGTCGGCAACGCCGAGGAGTGCGAGGTCGCCACCGGCGAACGCGAACCGGAGGCCGCCGCCCGCGCCCTCCTCCGCCTCCTCGCCCCCACCGGACCCGAAAGCCCCGGCGGCCCGGCCGCCGTGCCGCTCGCCGTCGTCAAACGCGGCCCCGAGGGCGTCCTCGCGCTCGCCGCGGACGGCCGCCGCGCCGCCGTGCCCCCGCTGCCCGTCGAGGTCGTCAACGGCCTCGGCGCCGGGGACGCCTTCGGCGGCGCCCTCGTCCACGGCCTCCTCGCCGGCCTCCCCCTGGAGGAGACCCTGCGCCGCGCCTCCGCCGCCGGATCCATCGTCGCGGGCCGCCTCGGCTGCGCCCCCGCCATGCCGGACGCCGCCGAGATCGACCGGGCCCTCGCCACCGGCACGGGCACCCTCCCCCCGAAGGACGACCACCCGTGACCAGCCGCCTCCACCTGCCCGCCGGGACCGCCGCCCGGGGACCGTACGCCGTGGACATCGACCCCTCCACCGCCGGATGGGACCACTGCGCGCTCCGGGTCCTCGACCTGCCGCCCGGCGGGGAGCACCGCTTCGACAGCGCGGACGCCGAGTGGGTGGTGCTTCCGCTGGCCGGTGCCTGTACCGTGCGCGTCGACGGGGAGCTTTTCGAACTCGGCGGCCGCGCAAGCGCGTTCTCCTCCGTGACCGACTTCGTCTACGTACCGCGCGACGCCCACGCCCAGATCGCCTCCGGCGCGGGGGGCCGCTTCGCTTTGGCAGGAGCGAAGTGCGGGCGACGACTCCCCGCCCGCTACGGTCCCGCGCCGGAGGTTCCCGTCGAGACCCGCGGCAGCGGCGACCGGAGCCGTACGGTGCGGAACTTCGCCGCGGCCGCCCCCGCCGGAGCCGACGAGCGGTACGGGTTCGCCTGCGACCGGCTGATCGCCGTCGAGGTCGTCACCCCCGGCGGCCACTGGTCCTCCTACCCGCCGCACAAGCACGACGAGCACCGCCCCGGCACGGAATCCGTCCTGGAGGAGATCTACTACTACGAGATCCAGGACCCGCGCGGCTACGCCTACCAGCGGATCTCGCCCTCCCGGCCCGGCGGCGCCGACCTCCTCGCCGAGGTCCGGCACGGCGACGCCGTCCTCGTCCCCGACGGCTGGCACGGCCCCTCGATCGCCCAGCCGGGCCACGACCTCTACTACCTCAACGTCATGGCCGGACCCGGCCCCGAACGGGAGTGGCGGATCAGCTTCCACCCCGACCACACGGAGGGATACGCGTGAGCGTCCGCCTCACCGGAAGCGTCCGCCTCACCGTCGCCCAGGCCCTGGTGCGCTTCCTCGCCGCCCAGCACACCGAACGCGACGGCGAGCGGCACCGGCTGATCGCCGCCACCTGGGGCGTCTTCGGCCACGGCAACGTCGCCGGGATCGGCCAGGCCCTGGTCGAGGAGGAGCACATGCCCTTCCACCAGGGCCGCAACGAACAGGCCATGGTGCACGCCGCCGTCGGCCACGCCCGCCAGACCGGCCGGCTCTCCGCGCACGCCGTCACCACCTCCATCGGCCCCGGCGCCACCAACCTCGTCACCGGCGCCGCCCTCGCCACCGTCAACCACCTCCCGGTGCTGCTGCTCCCCGGCGACACCTTCGCGACCCGCCCCGCCGACCCGGTCCTCCAGCAGCTCCAGGTGCCGTACGCCGGCGACGTCTCCGTCAACGACTGCCTGCGGCCCGTCTCCCGCCACTTCGACCGGATCGTCCGCCCCGAGGCGCTGATCCCGGCCGCGCTCGAAGCGATGCGGGTCCTCACCGACCCCGCCGCCACCGGAGCCGTCACCCTCGCCCTCCCGCAGGACGTGCAGGCGGAGGCGTACGACTGGCCCGCGGAGTTCTTCGCCGACCGCACCTGGCGGATCCGCCGCCCCTCGCCCGACGAGGCCGAACTCGACGCGGCCGTCGCCGCGCTCGCCGGCGCCGCCCGCCCGCTGATCGTCGCCGGCGGCGGCGCCAAGCACAGCCGGGCCGAGGAGGCGCTCGCCGAACTCGCCGCGTCCACCGGCATCCCCGTCGCCTCCACCCAGGCCGGCAAGGGCACCCTGCCCCACGACCACCCGCAGGACGTCGGCGCCGTCGGCCACACCGGCACCGCCGTCGCGAACCACCTGGCCCGCACCGCCGACGTCGTCCTCGGCGTCGGCACCCGGTGGACCGACTTCACCACCGCCTCCGGCACCCTCTTCGGCCACCCCTCCGTCCGCTTCGTCAACCTCAACGTCGCCGCCTTCGACGCGCACAAACAGGCCGGGCTGCCCCTGGTCGCCGACGCCCGCGAGGGCCTCGAACAGCTCCACGCGCTCCTCGACCCGCACCACGTGGCCGCGCACTACGTCCACGAGTACACCGAGGAGAAGCTCCGCTGGGAGGCCCGGGTCACCGCCGCCTGCGCCGCTCCCGACGAGACCGCCCTCCCCACCCAGGCCCAGGTCCTCGGCGTGCTCGACACCCTGGTCGACTCCACCGACATCCTGGTCAACGCCGCCGGCTCGCTCCCCGGCGACCTCCACAGGCTGTGGCGGACCCGCTCCCGCGACCAGTACCACGTCGAGTACGGCTACTCCTGCATGGGCTACGAGATCCCCGCCGCGATCGGCGTCCTCCTCGCCGCCCCCGGCCGGCCCGTCTGGGCCCTCGTCGGCGACGGGACGTACCTGATGAACCCCACCGAGATCGTCACCGCCGTGCAGGAACGCCTCCCGCTGAAGCTGGTGATCCTCCAGAACCACGGCTACGCCTCCATCGGCGGCCTCTCCGAGGCGGTCGGCGCCGAGCGGTACGGCACCGACTACCGCCTGCGGGACGCCTCGGGAGCCTTCACCGGCCCCCCGCTCCCCGTCGACCTCGGGACCAACGCGGCCTCCCTCGGGATGCGGGTGCTGCGCCCCCGCACCATCCGTGACCTGCGGGAAGCCCTCGCCGACGCCCGGAGCGCCACGGATCCCACATGTGTCTACGTCGAGACCGAAACGGCAGACAGTGTGTCGGGCCCGCCCCCGGCCCAGGCGTGGTGGGATGTGCCCGTGGCCGAGATCTCGACCCGCCCGTCGGCGGTCAAGGCCCGCGAGGAGTACGACCGGCACGTCACCGCCCGACGCCGCCATCTCTGAAGGTCCCGAAGGAGTAACACGTCATGACGAAGAGCGTCCACCACTGGATCGGTGGCAAGACCGTCGAGGGCACCTCGGGCAACTGGGGCCCGGTGACCGACCCGGCCACCGGCGCCGTCACCACGCGGGTCGCCCTCGCCTCGGTGGAGGAGGTCGACGCGGCCGTCGCCGCCGCGAAGGACGCCTTCGCCACCTGGGGCACCTCCTCGCTGGCGCAGCGCACCACGGTCCTCTTCAAGTTCCGCGCGCTGCTCGACGCCAACCGCGACGCCATCGCCGAGCTGATCGTCGCCGAGCACGGCAAGGTCCACTCCGACGCCCTCGGCGAGGTCGCCCGCGGCCTGGAGATCGTCGACCTGGCCTGCGGCATCACCACCCAGCTCAAGGGCGAGCTGTCCACCCAGGTCTCCAACCGGGTCGACGTGGCGTCCATCCGCCAGCCGGTCGGCGTCGTCGCCGGCATCACGCCCTTCAACTTCCCGGCCATGGTGCCGATGTGGATGTTCCCGATCGCCATCGCGACCGGCAACACCTTCGTCCTCAAGCCGAGCGAGAAGGACCCCTCGGCCTCCCTGAAGATCGCCGAGCTGCTCGCCGAGGCCGGCCTGCCGGACGGCGTCTTCAACGTCCTGCACGGCGACAAGGTGGCCGTCGACCGCCTCCTGGAGCACCCGGACGTCGCCGCGATCTCCTTCGTGGGCTCCACCCCGATCGCCCGCCACATCCACACCACCGCCTCCGCCAACGGCAAGCGCGTCCAGGCGCTCGGCGGCGCCAAGAACCACATGCTGGTCCTCCCGGACGCCGACCTCGACGCCGCCGCCGACGCCGCCGTCTCCGCCGCGTACGGCTCCGCCGGCGAGCGCTGCATGGCGATCTCCGCCGTCGTCGCCGTCGGCGCCATCGGCGACGAGCTCGTCGAGAAGATCCGCGAGCGCGCCGAGAAGATCAAGATCGGTCCCGGCAACGACCCGGCCTCCGAGATGGGCCCGCTCATCACGGCCGTCCACCGCGACAAGGTCGCCTCCTACGTGCACGGCGCCGAGGCCGAGGGCTGCCAGGTCGTCCTCGACGGCACCGGCTACACCGTCGAGGGCCACGAGAACGGCCACTGGATCGGCCTCTCCCTCCTCGACCACGTGCCGACCACCGCCAAGGCGTACCAGGACGAGATCTTCGGCCCGGTCCTCTGCGTGCTGCGCGCCGAGACGTACGAGGAGGGCCTCGCCCTCATCAACGCCTCGAAGTTCGGCAACGGCACCGCGATCTTCACCCGCGACGGCGGCGCCGCCCGCCGCTTCCAGCTGGAGGTCGAGGCCGGCATGGTCGGCGTCAACGTGCCGATCCCGGTGCCGGTGGGCTACCACTCCTTCGGCGGCTGGAAGGACTCGCTCTTCGGCGACCACCACATCTACGGCAACGACGGCGTGCACTTCTACACCCGCGGCAAGGTCGTCACCACCCGCTGGCCCGACCCGGCCGACGCCCCCGCCGGCGTGGACCTGGGCTTCCCGCGCAACCACTGACCCCGCGGACGTCCGACGGCCCCCGGAGCGCGCACCGCGCGCGGCCCGGGGGCCGTCGGGCCGTCCGGGCCGTGTCCTGTCCAGGCCGTGTCTTCCGGATCAGGCCGGATCAGGCCGGATCAGGAAGGCACGGCCCACGGCTCGTCGTCGAAGGACCAGGCGCGGATCGCGCACACCCCCTCGTCCGCCGCGCCCGCCGAGCGGTACGTGGCGAGCGCCGGACCGTTGTCCGTGTCCACCGGCACCCACGCCCCCGCGCAGTCCCGCTCGCGGGCGGCCGCGAGCAGCGCCTCGGTCAGCGCCCGGCCGAGCCCCCGACGCCGGTACGCCTCGTCGACCCCCAGCTCGTACAGGCACAGTTCGGCGCCCTTGTCCGGGTGGATCATCTCGATCCCCGTCACGAAACCGGCGGGGAAGCCGTCCGCCGCGTACCCGATCAGCATCAGGTGGCCGGGGGAGGCGAGGAAGCGCTCCGCCCACTCCGGCCGCGCCGGACCGTCGTACAGGTGTGCCGCCGCCAGCAGTTCGGCCACCGTCCCGGCCCGCCGGATCCCGAAACCGCCCGTTCCCGCCATGCCGCCTCCCGGCCCTCGCGTACCGCGACCGCTGTACGCGGACCGTACCGCGTACGCCTCCAGGAGGCCGCCGGTCTCCGCCCCGGGGCGCCGCCCGCGCACAGCCGGCCCGCTTAGGCTCGGGACCATGCGACTCCGACTTCCCCGGTGGGCCGCGGTCACCGGCGTCCTCGCCGTCCTCGCGGGCGCGGGCGCCTGGTCCGCCGCCGCCCTGGACGACCCCCCGCCCGTCCACCGCGAGGACCGGGCCCTCACCTTCGACGGGGTGCGGATCGACACCTCGTACTTCACCGGCTCCGGCTCCGGGCGCCGCCCGGCCGTCCTCCTCGCCCACGGCTTCGGCGGCTCCAAGGACGACGTCCGGCCCCAGGCGGAACGGCTCGCCCGCGACGGGTACGCCGTCCTCACCTGGTCGGCCCGCGGCTTCGGCGCCTCCGGCGGGAAGATCGGCCTCAACGACCCCGACCACGAGGTCCGGGACGCGGGGAGGCTCGTCGACTGGCTCGCCGCCCGCCCCGAGGTCTTGCTCGACGGGGCGGGCGACCCGCGCGTCGGCGTCACCGGCGCCTCCTACGGCGGCGCGATCGCGCTCCTCGCCGCCGGACACGACTCCCGGATCGACGCCATCGCCCCGCAGATCACCTACTGGAACCTCGCCGACGCCCTCCTCCCGGACGGCGTCTACAAGAAGCTGTGGGCGGGGATCCTCTTCTCGATGGGCACCGACGCCCGGGGCGACGCCTGCGGCCGCTTCGCCCCCGAGGTCTGCGCCCTGAAGGAACGCGTCGCGGTCTCCGGCCGCCCCGACGCCGCCGCCCGCGCCCTCCTGGAGGCCCGCAGCCCCTCCGCCGTCGGCGACCGCATCAAGGTCCCCGCCCTCATCGTCCAGGGGCAGACCGACTCCCTCTTCCCCCTCGACCAGTCCGACGCCATGGCCCGCGCCCTCGCCGCGAACGGCGCCCCCGTCGCCGTCGACTGGATCGCCGGCGGCCACGACGGCGGCGACCGCGAGGCCGGCCGGGTCGAGGACCGGATCGGCGCCTGGTTCGATCGCTGGCTGAAGAAGGACGCCTCCGTCGACACCGGCCCCGCCTTCCGCGTCAGCCGCACCGGCGGCGTCGACTCCACGGACGGCCGCGCCACGCTGCGCGCCGCCACCGCCGACCGCTACCCCGGCCTGCGCGAGGACACCCGCGCACTCGCCCTCACCGGCCCCCCGCAGCGCTTCACCAACCCGGCGGGCGCCGCCCCGCCCGCCCTCTCCGCCGTGCCCGGTCTCGGCGGCGGCCTCGGCGGGCTCTCCTCCTCGCTCGGCGTCGGCCTGGCCCTCGACTTCCCCGGCCAGCACGCCCGCTTCGACGCCGCCCCGCAGTCCGCGCCGCTCCGCGTCACCGGCACCCCGACCGTCCGCGTCAGGGTCACCTCCACCGCCCCGGACGGTTCCGCCGTCCTCTTCGCGAAGCTGTACGACGCCGGGCCGGACGGCCGGCAGCAGGTGCTGCCCGGCGGGCTCGTCACCCCGCTCCGCGTCGAGGACGCGGGGAGGGGCCGGTCCGTCACCCTCACCCTGCCCGCGATCGACCACGAGGTGGAGGCCGGGCACCGGCTCCGGCTCGTCGTCGCGGCCACCGACCTCGGCTACGCCTCCCCGGCGGCCACCGCCGGCTACACCGTCGCCGTCGAGGGCCCCCTCGCCGTGCCGACCGCGCCCGCCGTCACCACCCGGGCCGCCGGCCTGCCGTGGTGGGTGTGGGGCCTGCCGCTGATCGGCCTCGCCGTGGCCGCCGCGCTCCTGCTCACCGGCCGCCGCCGCACCGCCGCCCCGGCGCCCGACCCGGAACTGGCCGCCGTCCCGCTCCAGATCACCGGCCTGTCGAAGAAGTACAGGGGCGGCGAGCGGTATTCGGTCCGCGAACTGTCCTTCCGCGTCGAACAGGGCCAGGTCCTCGGCCTCCTCGGCCCCAACGGCGCCGGGAAGACCACCACCCTGCGCATGCTGATGGGCCTGATCAGCCCCGACGAGGGCGAGATCCGCGTCTTCGGCCAGGCCGTCCGGCCCGGCGCCCCGGTCCTCTCCCGGGTCGGCTCCTTCGTGGAGGGCGCCGGCTTCCTGCCGCACCTCACCGGCCGGGAGAACCTGGAGCTGTACTGGAAGGCCACCGGCCGCCCCGCCGAGGACGCCCACCTCGACGACGCCCTGCGCATCGCCAACCTGGGCGGCGCCCTCGAACGGGCCGTCCGCACCTACTCGCAGGGCATGCGGCAGCGCCTCGCCATCGCCCAGGCCATGCTCGGCCTGCCGGACCTCCTCATCCTCGACGAACCCACCAACGGCCTCGACCCGCCGCAGATCCGCGAGATGCGGGAGGTGATGATCCGGTACGCGGCGGGCGGCCGCACCGTCATCGTCTCCAGCCACCTCCTCGCGGAGGTCGAGCAGTCCTGCACCCACCTCGTCGTCATGGACCGCGGCCGGCTCGTCCAGGCCGGTCCGGTCGCCGAGATCACCGGTGCCGGCGACACCCTCCTCGTCACCCTCGGCGCGCCCGTCTCCGACGTGCTGGTGGAGAAGGTCGCCGCCCTGCCCGGCGTCGGCTCCGCCGTCCGCGCGGAGGACGGTCTCCTGGTCCGCCTCGACGCCCCCGAGGGGGCGGCCGCCGACACGACCGCGCTGATCGGCGAACTCGTCCGCCTGGACGTCCCGCTGACCGGGATCGGCCCGCACCGACGCCTGGAGGACGCCTTCCTGACCCTGATCGGAGGATCCGCATGACCGCGACGGCCCCCGGCCCCGAGGCCCTCGCCCCCGGCTACCGCCCCGGCCGCACGCTGCCGCTGCGCGTCGAGGCCCTGCGCCAGTGGAAGCGCCGCCGCACCCTGGTGATGGCCGGGGTGCTCGCCGCCCTGCCCTTCGTCCTGATCGTGGCCTTCGCCATCGGCGGCCCCGACGCCGACGACCGCGGCGGCCGGATCACCCTCATCGACACGGCGACCGCCTCGGGCGCCAACTTCGCGGCGACCTGCCTCTTCGTCTCGGCCGGTTTCCTCCTCGTCATCCCCGTGGCGCTCTTCTGCGGCGACACCGTCGCCTCCGAGGCCGGCTGGTCCTCGCTCCGCTATCTCCTGGCCGCGCCCGTGCCGCGTGCCCGGCTGCTCGCGGCCAAGCTGACGGTCGCGCTCGGCTACAGCACGGCGGCCCTCTTCCTGCTGCCGCTGCTCGCCCTGGCCGCGGGCACGGTCGCCTACGGCTGGGGCCCGCTCCAGCTGCCCACCGGCGGGTCGCTCCCGGCGGGGGAGGCCGTCCTCCGGCTGCTCGTCGCCACCTCCTTCGTCCTCGTCTCCCAACTGGTCACCGCGGGCCTCGCCTTCTGGCTGTCGACCCGCACCGACGCCCCGCTCGGCGCGGTCGGCGGAGCCGTCGGCCTGACGATCGTCGGCAACGTCCTGGACGCGGTCACCGCCCTCGGCGACTGGCGCGACCTCCTGCCCGCGCACTGGCAGTTCGCCTGGATCGACGCCCTCCAGCCCCGCCTGGAGTGGGGCGGCATGATCCAGGGCGCGGCGGTCTCCGTGGCGTACGCCCTGGTGCTCTTCGCCCTCGCCTTCCGGGGCTTCGCCCGCAAGGACATCGTGTCCTAGGACGGCCGCCCGCCGGGTCTCACAGCCACCCCCTCCGAGCCGCTTCCGCGCCCGCGCGGAAGCGGCTCGTCGTGCCCAGGGTGGCCAGCAGCTCGCCCACCCGCCGGCTGTAGGTCCTCCCCGACATGCCGAGCCGGGCCGCGGCCGTCTCGTCGGTCAGCCCCGACAACAGCGCCTCCAGGACCGGCCGGAGCTGCTCCGGGAGGCCGCCCGGCGGCCGGGGCGGCGGGACGCGGCCCAGCTCCTCGGCCGCCGTCCAGCAGACGTGATGGGCCCGCACCAGGGCCTGCACCACCACCGGGTCCCTGATCAGCAGCAGCCCGTTGTACAACAGCTCCAGGTCGAGGGGGACCGCCGCCACCGTCCGGTCCACCACGATCATCTTGAAGGGGATCGTGTCGGCGCACCGCGCCCGCCCGGGTATCCGCGGCCCGCCCTCCAGCCGGGGGAGCGCGTGCCGGGGCACGATCCGCCGCACCTCCCCGGCCCGCTCCACCGCCGCGCGCATGCACGCTCCCGCCAGCTCCAGGAACGGCTCGGGGATCGCGCGCTCCGCCGAGGCCGCGGGATCGTCGAAGGTCAGCAGCTCGTGCCGGGTCGAGGCGGCCAGCCCGGCGAGCACGGCGCTGATGCGCCGCGCCCCCCGGACCGGGCGCCCCGCCGGCCGCTGTCCCTCGGTCGCGGCCCGGTTCATCGCCGAACGGGCGAGCACCACGGAGCCCGCGTTCTCTGCCACCGCTGACCACCCCCGTCCCATCGATGTCCACTCAATGTACTCATGTGACTGCACACGGTGACAACCCCTGTGGACAAACCTGGCGTCTCCATGCCACCTGCCCCATTCCGGCGTCCGTTGCCACATCGAGATCCATCCGCAACTCCTCCGCGCGCTCCGCACGGGCCTCCCGTTCGTCACAGTCTCAGGAGCCGGGCCCGGCCCCGCCGCACCCGGCGGTGGTCCTCGCCCGGCACAAGTCCCTCAGGGAAACGGGGAGTTGCCCATGAACCGCACACGCAGGAGAAGTGCCGTCCTCGCCGCCGTCCTCGCCGCCGGACTGGTCCTCGGCGGCTGCGCCGGCAGCGGGAACGACACGGCGGCCGACCACCGGAAGCCCGCGCCGCGGCTCCCCGGAGGGGGCCGCACCGCCGCGCCCGCCCCGGCGGACGGCCGGACCGCGGGACAGGGGGAGGGGCAGGGCGAGGGCCGGTCCGCCGACGCCCCCGAGGGCGAGCAGCGGGCCCCGGGCCCCGCCCCCGACTACCTCTCCACCTTCGCCCTGGACGTCGACACCGCCTCGTACGGCTACGCCCGCCGCTCGCTCGCCGAGGGCCGGCTGCCCGAGCCCTCCACCGTGCGGCCCGAGGAGTTCGTCAACAGCTTCCGCCCCGACTACCCGCGCCCCGCCGTCGACGGCTTCAGCGTCACCGTCGACGGCGCCGCGACCGGCGCGGACGGCTGGTCGCTGGTCCGGGTCGGCCTCGCCACCCGGGACGCGGACCGGGACGGGGAACGCCCGCCCGCCGCCCTCACCTTCGTCGTCGACGTCTCCGGCTCGATGGGCGAGACGGGCCGGCTCGACCTCGTCCAGCACTCCCTGCGGCTCGCCGCGGACGGGCTGCGCGACGACGACTCGATCGCCCTGGTCGCCTTCAGCGACGAAGCCGAGACCCTGCTGCCGATGACCCGGCTCGGCGACGCCCGCGGACGGGTCCGCGAGGCCGTCGACGCCCTCGCCGTCCGCTCCTCCACCAACCTGGAGGCGGGCCTGTCCACCGGTTACGACGTCGCCGCCGCGGGGCACCGGAAGGGCGCGGTCAACCGGGTCGTGCTGCTCTCCGACGCCCTCGCCAACACCGGCGAGACGGCCGCCGACGCCCTGCTCTCCCGCATCGAGGGGCAGCGCAGGGAGCACGGCATCACCCTCTTCGGGGTGGGCGTCGGCAGCGAGTACGGCGACGAGCTGATGGAACGGCTCGCCGACCGGGGCGACGGCCAGACCACGTACATCTCCACCCGCGACCAGGCCCGCAAGGTCTTCGTGGACCAGCTGCCCGTGCAGGTCGAGCCGCGCGCCCGGGACGCCAAGGCGCAGGTGGCCTTCGACCGGGAGACCGTGGAGCGCTTCCGGCTCATCGGGTACGAGAACCGCGAGGTCGCCGACGAGGACTTCCGGGACGACCGGGTCGACGGCGGCGAGATCGGGGCCGGCCACACCGTCACCGCGCTGTACGCGGTGAAGACCCGGCCCGGCGCGAGCGGCCGGATCGCCACCGCCACCGTCCGCTGGCTCGACCCCGAGTCCCGCGCCCCGAGCGAGCGTTCCGGCACGGTCGGCACGCAGGCGCTGGGCGCCCGCCTCTGGGACGCCGGTCACGACAGCCTGCAACTCTCGGCGATCTCCGCCTACTTCGCGGAGGAGCTGCGCGGCGGCGGCCTGCCGGGCGCGCCGCGCCTGGCCGAACTGGCCGCGTACGCCGACGCCATCCGGGGCCGCTCCGGCTCCGCGGTGGTGGGCGAGCTGGCCGAGGCGGTCCGCCAGGCGGACCGCCTGATCGGCGAACGCCCGCGGGAGGAAGGGGAGTTCCGCTCCTCCGACCCCTACGCGTGAGCGTGCCCGGCCCGTACGCGTGACGGCGTCCGCCCCTCGCGCGCGGGCGCGTCCGCCCCATACGTCCGTGTCCGTACGGCTCTTCCCCGCGCGCGCGGGGAAGAGTCCCGAGGGGAACGGGCGGCTCCGCCGGGAGGGCGGCATCATGAGGCCATGGCCTCCCTGCTGCTCGCCCTCGCCGTCGGAAGCACCGGCCTCTACGCCGGTTTCCTGCTCGTCTTCCTCACCGGGGTCATGCCCGCTCTGGGCCGCCTCCCGGACGCCGCGTTCGTCGCCGCGATGCGCAGGGTGAACGAGGCGGTGCCCAGGGCGGTCTTCATGACCGTCTTCGCCGGCGTCGCGGTCTTCCCGATCGCCGCCTACCTGGTGCCGGTGGACGACCGGACCGGCGCCCAGCGCTGGCTGATGCTGGCCGGGTTCGTCTGCGCGCTCCTCAACCACCTGGTCACCGCCGTCGGCAACGTCCCCCTCAACAACGCGCTCGCCGCCGCCGAGGGGCCCGCCGAGGACCCGGCCGCGACCCGCGCGGCCTTCGAGCCGCGCTGGAACGCCTACCACCGGGCCCGTACGGCCCTGATCGTCGTCGCCTTCGGCCTCCTCACCGCCGCCGCGGCGGGCTGAGCGGCGGCCGATCTCCGGGCCGATCCTCGGACCGATCCCCGGGCCGCCCTCCGGGCCGTCGCGCCGGCGTCGAAACAGACCCCGGGGTCTGCTTGGGGTCCGGGTTGGCGCGATCTCGACGAAGATCGCGGCGGTCGCATCCACAGAGACCCTTCAAAACCAAACTACCGAGTCCGAAACACGCCTCTCACGTGGAGTGGCTTTCAGCCCCTGGCGAGAATCGTTCGTACTTATATCCGCCCAAAAAGGGAGAACCACTCCGATTTCAGGGATCCGGATTCCGTACCTTCCGGTTTCTTATTGACATGGCTCCGGGGGTTTTTTTTAATCAAGCGAGGATCCGCGTGCGCGGACATCGAGGGGGGCACAGTGGACGTCCACATCCTGGGGGGGGTGTCGGTCAGTGAGGGCGGGGTCTCGATCACCCCGACCGCTGCCGCGCCACGCCAGGTGCTCGCCCTGCTCACCGCCTTCGCGGGCCAGGTCGTCCCCGTGACCGTCCTCACCGAGGAGCTGTGGCCGTCCGGCGCCCCGCGCGGCGCCCGCACCGAACTCGCGTCCCACATAGCCGAGCTGCGGGCGCTCATCGCCCGCGCCCTGCACCGGTCCGAGGACGGCGAGGCCCCCGGCGGCTGGACCGAGCGGCGCACCGCCGACGCCGTCCTCGTCTCGCTCCCCGGCGGCTACCGCCTCGACACCGGCACGGGCGTCCACGACATCGGCCGCTTCGAGCGCGCGGCCGGCGCCGGATACCGGGCCATGGACGCCGGCGACCCGTCGCGCGCCTCGCTCCGCTTCGGCGAGGCCCTCGCCCTCTGGCGCGGCGAGCCGTACGCGGGCGTGGCCGCGGGCCCCTGCCTCCGCCGCGAGATCGAGCGCCTGGAGAACGCCCGGCTCAGCGTCCTCGACCAGTGGGTCGAGGCCCAGCTCGGCCTCGGCCGGCACGAGGAGATCCTCTCCGAACTGTCCGGGCTCGCCGCCCGCTACGCCACCAACGAACCGCTCCAGGCCCACCTCATGGTCGCCCTGCTCCGCTGCGACCGCCACGACGAGGCCCTCGCCGTCTACATGCGGCTGCGCACGATCCTCCACCGGGAGAACGGCATGGAGCCCTCGGCCCGCCTCCGCAGGCTCCGCCACTCGGTCCTGACCCTGCGTCAGACCCGGGTGCCCGCCGGCGCCGGCGGCCACGCCCCGTACGCCGCCGACCACGAGGGCGCCCACGGACTCGCCCCGGCGCCCCTCCCGGTGCCCCTTCCCGTGTCCGGTCTGCCGCGCGTTCCCGGCCAGTCCCAGCCCGGCCGCACCGAGCCCGCGGCGAAGGGCGCGGTGAAGGCCGTGGCGAAGGGCGTGGCCGTCGCCGTCTGACGGCCCGTCGGTTCCGTCCACCGGGCGATACCGGGCCCGGGGGGAATGAAGTGCCGCACGTCACCGTTGACCCGCTTCCGGGACCGAATTAGTTTCGGCCGTGAGGACGGGTTTCCTCCGAGGTGCCCGATTTAAGCTCGACTACGGGGGTGGCGGCTGATGGACACGCACGGCGCGGACGGAGGCGCAGGCGCCGACGCGCTGCTCGCGGTCCTGGAACTGCTCGCCGGACAGGGTTCGCCCGGCGAGTTCGAGGCACTGCTCGACGAGGCCCGGCTCGCCGGGCTCGACGAGGCCGGACTCGGCAGGCTGGAGCGGGCCGTCGACCTCGCGGGCGCCCTCCACGCGGAGCGCGCCGCCGACCGCGCCCGGTCCGCCCGCGGCGACGCCTCGCTCGCCGTGCTCACCGACACCGCGCGCGACCTGACGCTCAGCTACGACCTGGACGGCCTGCTCCGCATCGTCGCCCGCCGCGCCCGCCTCCTCCTCGGCATGGACATGGCCTACGTGACCCTGCGCGGCCCCCGGGGGACCTCGTACATCCGCGTCACCGAGGGCTCCCGCACCGGCGGCGACACCGGCGCCACCACCCGGCCCGGCCTCGGCGCGGGCCTGCACGTCGGCACCGGCAACTGCATCGGCGGCCTCGTCCAGCGCACCGGCGAGCCCGTCTGGACCCCCGACTACCCGGCCGACCCGCGCTTCACCGCCGACCCGGCCCCCACCGGCCCCGCCCCCGGGACCGGCCCCGAGGCGGATTCCGACCCCGGCACCGAGGCCGTCCGCGCCGAGGGCCTGCGCGCCGTCCTCGGCGTGCCGCTCCGCAGCGGGGACTCCGTCATCGGCGCCCTCTTCGGCGCCGACCGCCGGGTCCGCTCCTACACCCCGCAGGAGATCGCCCTGCTCGGCGCCCTCGCCGACCTGGCCGCCCTCGCCGTCGAGAAGGCCGGGCTCCTCGACCGCACCCGCGCCGAACTCCTCGAACTGGAGCAGGACAGCGCGCGCGTGCGCACCAGCCTCGCCCGGATGCGGCACGTCAGCGAGGCCCACGGCCGGATCATGAACCTGGTCCTCGCCGGCGGCGACCTCCCGCACGTCGTCATGGCCGCAGGGGACGCCCTCGACGCCGCCGTGATGGTCCGCGACCCCGGCGGCCGGCGCCTCGCCGGCGGCGGCGACTTCCCCGGCCTCGACGAGGAGGCCGTCGCCAAGGCGTCCCTCGACGCCCACGCGGGCCGCCGCCCGGTGCTCGCCGCCGACTCCGTCTGGGTCGCCCCCGTCATCGCGGGGTCCGAGGACCTCGGCGGCCTGGTCGTCCGCGCCGAGGGCGGCCTCACCGACGAGGACGGACGGCTCCTCGAACTCGTCGCCCAGTCCGTCGCCCTGCTCCTCCTCATGCAGCGCTCCACCGCCGTCGCCGAGGGCCCCGTCCGCGACGAACTCCTCGACGACCTCATCGCCGACCCCCCGCACGCCCCGCAGCAGATCGCCCGGCGCGCCCGGCGCCTCGGCGTGGACCTGCGCAGGCCGCACGTCCTCGTGGTCGCCCGGCCGGAGGGCGGCGAGCAGGGCCGGGCCGTCGTCTGGGCGTCCTCGTACGCGTACCGGCTCTCCGGCCTCAAGACCGTGCAGGGCGGCTGCATCGTGCTGCTGCTCCCCGGCGTGGACGCCTCCGCCGCGGCCGCCGCGGTCTCCGAGGAGCTCACCCCGCTCCTCGGCCACCCCGTCTCGGTCGCCGCCGCCGGACCCGGCGCCAGCCCCGACGCGGTCGGCCCGCTGTACGCGGAGGCGCTGCGCTGCCTGGACGCGATGAGCGCCCTCGGCGGTACGGGCTCCGCCGCGGGCGTCGCCGACCTCGGCTTCCTCGGCATGCTGCTCTCCGACGACCACGACGTCGACGGCTTCGTGGAGAACGCGATCGGGCCCGTCCTCGACTACGACGCCGAGCGGCTCACCGACCTGACCCGCACCCTGGAGGCGTACTTCGCCTCCGGCGGCAGCCCCACCAACGCGGCCGAGGCCCTGCACGTCCACCCCAACACGGTCTCCCGCCGCCTGGAGCGCATCGGCGAACTCCTCGGCCCCGAATGGCAGAAGCCCGGCCAGGTCCTGGAGGTCCAGCTGGCCCTGCGGCTCCAGCGCACCCGCGAGGTGCTGGCCCGCCGCAGGACCGCCCCCACGCCCTTCCGGCACCCGGCGGGCCCCGTCGACTGAGGCCCGCCGGACTCCGGGAGCGCGTCAGCCGGCCGCCCGGCGGACGCCGTGGCCCGCGCCGTACGCCGCCCCGAGCACCGTCGCCGTGTGCGCGGCCGAGGCCAGCGTGATGTGCCGGTGCCAGCCCCGGTACGAGCGGCCCACGAAGTCCCGCAGGCCCGCCTCCTCGCCGACCGCGGCGAAGTCCCGGTCCACCCGCTGCGCCAGCTTCGTCAGCCGCAGCAGCGAACCGACCGTGGCCTGCGTCAGGTCGCTGATCCACACCCGGGCCGGGCCCCGGCGCGGGTCGTCCCACTCGCCGAGCAGCATCAGCGGCCGCATCCGCTCCCCGCCGGGGGAGGGCAGCGCGACCCGCACGGCGGTGGCCAGCGAGGTCCGCGAGGTCCGCGCCCCGCCGACCGTGTCCACCCAGCTGACCGGCCTGCGCAGGCCCTTCAGGGACTCCAGGATCTGCCCCGCGGGCAGCGGGCCCGCGCCGAAGCCGGGCAGCGAGCGGTCCGCGATCGCCAGCCGCGAACCGGCCCCGATCCGCGCCACCACCGGCACCCCGGCGGCGGCGAGCCGCGCCAGCGCCGCCCGGCCCGCGCCGCCCCGGATGTCGAGGAGCACCGGCTTGCGGGTGATGTCGGTCCAGCGGGCGGTGTCGAGGGCCGCGGAGACCGCGCACTCCTCCAGCGTCTCCTCGCCCGCCTCGTCCGGCACCTCCGCGCGGTCGCGCCGGGTGCGGTCCTTCACCCACGGATCGGGCAGGAACAGCCGCCAGTTGACCGGCGCGCTCAGCTCCTCGCCGGCGAACCACACGCCGAACGCCTGCTGGCCCTGGAAGACCTGCCCGCGCTCCGGGTCGAAGCGCCGGTCCACGCCCACCGAGTGCTCGCCGGCCTTCGGGATCGGCATCGGCCGCACCACCCACGCCTGCGGGTGGCCGCCGCGCTCCAGGAACCGGCCGAGCGAGGCGCGCATCGGCTGCCAGTCCCAGGTGGAGCTGGAGATGAAGTGGTGCAGGCTCTGCTCGGCCGCCGGGCCGCCGATCTGCGCGGCGATGTTCCGGATCGACTTGCGGCCCTGCGCGGCCAGCAGCCCGTGCAGGTACTGCTCGGCCTTCAGCCGCTGGTCGCGGCGGGCGAAACCGGCGAAGAGGGCGGAGGTCAGCTCTGTGTAGACGTCGGCGCCGGGCCCCGGCGCGGCGGCCCGGGGCACGGCGCGGACCCGGGGGCGCGGCACGGTCTGCGGGACGACCGGGGCCGTTCCGTACTTGATTGCGACGGATGTACTCACGACACTCCTGCCCGTCCTGCCCGAAGGATGCGCAGCTGCCTCCCGCTGCACCTCCACCGTCGCCCGTCCACCCCCTCCCCGACGAGGTGGACCCGGCACCCGAATCGGCGCCCCGATGGTGGCCGGACCACCGCCCCGCCCCTGACCTGCGCTCCGGCGGACCCCCGGGAGGCCCCGGAGGGCCCCGGAACACCCCAGGGGCGGCCGGGGCGGTGGCCCGGCCACACCCCCCGGCCGCTCCCGGTGGCCCCCCGGGCGGAGGACCGCCGGGAGCTGACACACTCGCCGGAGGCGCTTTGACCCGTCGCGCTCCGTCGCCGGACCATCGCAGAGCGAGGCGGCACGGGCGTGCCGGTCAATGCCCCAGCCCGGGACCGCGCCCGTGCGCCTCGCGCCCTTAACCTGGGGGCATGGGAATGCGGGAACAGGTGCCGGTCGTCGGGGTGGTCGCCGCCGGCGGCGTGCTCGGCGCCTCCGCCCGCTACGCGGCGACGCTCCTGTGGCCGACCGCGCCCGGCACCTTCCCCTGGACGGTCTTCACGGTCAACGCGGCGGGCTGCGCCCTGCTCGGCCTGCTGACGGTCCTCGCCACCGAGGCCCCCGCCGCCCCGCACCCGCTCCTGCGGCCCTTCCTCGGCACCGGGTTCTGCGGCGGCTTCACCACCTTCTCGACGTACGCGCTCGACACCCGCCGCCTGTTCGGCGCGGGCAGCCCCGTCGAGGCCGTCCTCTACCTGGGCGGCACCCTGGTCACCGCGCTCGCCGCCGTCACGGCCGGCGTCGCCGCGGGCCGGGCGCTGTGGGTGCGGCGGGAGCCGGTGTGAACTGGCTGCTCGTCGCGCTCGGCGCCGCCGTGGGCGCCCCCCTGCGCTACCTCACCGACCGGGCCGTGCAGGCCCGCCACGGTTCCGCCTTCCCCTGGGGGACCCTCGTGGTCAACGTGGCCGGCTCGTTCGCGCTCGGCCTGCTCACCGGCGTCGCCTCGGGCCGGGCGCAGCTGCTGCTCGGCACCGGCCTGTGCGGCGCCCTCACCACGTACTCGACCTTCTCGTACGAGACGCTGCGGCTGTACGAGGGCGGGGCGAAGGGCCACGCGGTGCTGAACGCGGCGGGCAGCCTGGCCGCCGGGCTCGGAGCCGTATGGCTCGGAACCGCGGTGGCCGGGCTGCCCTAGGCCGCGTCCGGAGGGGACGGTCAGGCGGTGATCCAGTCCGAGGTGGCGATCACCGGCTGCACGCCGTCGCGGTGGACGGTGCCCTCGATGAGGCCGTACATGCGGTCCGCCGCGAAGTACACCTCGTTGTCGTTCTTCAGGCCGAAGGGCTCCAGGTCCACCAGGAAGTGGTGCTTGTTCGGCAGGTTGAGCCGCACCTCGTTGACCGTCGGGACGTGGTCCAGGACCCGGCAGGCCATCGCGTGCAGGGTCTGCTGGAGCGAGTAGCTGTACGTCTCCGCGAACGCCTCCAGCATGTGCCGGCGGGCCTTCGCGTACGAGCGGTCCCAGTCGTGCTCCGGGTCCGCCGCCGCCGTGGCCGAGTTCGCCCAGCGGGCGGTGACCTTGGTGGCCAGGATCCGGTCGTACGCCTCCTGGAGCGTCGTGTACCCGTCCTTGATGAAGCCGTGGAACTCGGAGTCGGTCGAGTTCATCACCGTCAGGTCCTTCAGCCCGGACAGCACCTGGAGGCCGGTGGTCTCGCTGTACGTGACCTGCGCGGTGCGCACCTCCTGGCCCTGGCGGACGAAGGAGTGCTGCTCCTTGCGGGTCGGGACCGGGATGCGCTCCCAGGCGAACTCCTCGACGCGGACCTGCGCCTCGCGGATGACCTCCTGGGAGGTCACGAAGTGCTTCGCGAGGAGGATCGCGAACGCCTCGGGGGAGGCGATGCCGTGCTCCTTGGCGAAGGCGTAGACCGTGTTCTTGGTGGTGTCGGTCGGCAGGCAGTTGCCGTTGTCGCCGGTCAGGTGGACGTCGCGGTACTCGCCGCGCAGCGCCACCGACACGTTCAGGTCGCGGATCTCGTGCCAGGCGCCGTCCTCGCCGCCCTTGCGGGAGACGCGGACGACGCGGTTCTCGGCCTTGCCGTACTGGTTCTGGGCCAGGACGTGCTTGCTCATGCGGTTCAGCTCCTGCGGGTACGCGGATACGTGTATCCCGTACGCCCGGCGTCCAGCGCGCCCGCGTCCCGCGGTCGTGCGCCCCCCGCCGTCCGGCCCGTGAACGGCGGACCGCCCCGGGACTGACGAGCATCCCGGTCCGTAGGTGTGTGGCTCGACCATAAGTGTGATCACGGTGGCTGGCAATGGGCGGCGGGGCGGGCCGCACCGGGCGGGCCGGGGGCGGCGGGCCGGCGTCAAGAGCGCGTCAAGCGGTGTTCGGGAACCGTCAAGACGGCGGCGGCGGGCGTCAGGGGGCCGTCAACGGCGGCGGCGACGGCCCGGGGGCGGGGTTTCCTCATCTCGTCCGAGAATCCGCTTTCCTTCTTCACCGGGAGCTCACGATGGCCGACGCGGCCTTCGTCGTCACCACGATCGCGGTCTTCGCGCTGGTGGCGTTCATCGCCAAGGGGGTGGCGAAGCTGTGAGTGCCGAGAACATCGTCGGCCTGCTCGTGGCCGCCGCCCTGCTGGGCTACCTCGTCCTCGCCCTCGTCAAGCCGGAGAGGTTCTGAGCCCCCGAGATGAGTCCTGTTCTCGCTGGAGTCCTCCAGCTTCTGGCGCTGGTCGCCGCCCTCGGCCTGTCGTACCGGCCGCTGGGCGACCACATGGCGCGCGTCTACTCCTCGGAGAGGCACCTGCGGCCCGAGAGGTGGATCTACCGGGCGATCGGCGCGAACCCGTCGGTGGAGATGCGCTGGCCGGCGTATCTGCGCGGGGTCCTCGCCTTCTCCGCGGTGAGCCTCCTCTTCCTCTACCTGCTCCAGCGGGTGCAGGGGGCGCTGCCGGGCTCGCTCGGCTTCGTGTCGATCGACCCGGACCAGGCGTTCAACACCGCCGCGTCGTTCGTCGCGAACACCAACTGGCAGTCCTACTACGGCGAGCAGGCCATGGGCCACGTCGTGCAGACCGGCGGCCTGGCGGTGCAGAACTTCGTGTCGGCGGCGGTCGGCATGGCGGTCGCGGTCGCCCTGGTGCGCGGCTTCGCCCGGTCCCGTACGGGTGAGCTGGGCAACTTCTGGGCCGACCTGGTGCGCGGCGTCGTGCGGATCCTGCTGCCGATGGCGGTGATCGGCGCGCTCGTCCTGGTGGCCTGCGGCGCGATCCAGAACTTCTCCGGCATCCACGAGGTCGGCCAGTTCGGCGGCGGGACGCAGCAGTGGAACGGCGGCGCGGTGGCCTCCCAGGAGGTCATCAAGGAGCTGGGCACGAACGGCGGCGGCTACTTCAACGCCAACTCCGCCCACCCCTTCGAGAACCCGAACGGACTCTCCAACCTCTTCGAGATCTACCTGATCCTCGTCATCCCCTTCGCGCTGACGCGGACCTTCGGCCGGATGGTCGGCTCGCTGAGGCAGGGCTACGCGATCCTCGGCACGATGGCCGTCATCTGGATCGGCTTCACCGCACTGATGATGTGGACCGAGTTCGCGGGCCGCGGCCCGGCGTTCGAGCTCGCGGGCGGGGCGATGGAGGGCAAGGAGACCCGCTTCGGGATCGCCGGCTCCTCGCTGTTCTCGGTGGCCACGACGCTGACGTCGACGGGCGCGGTGAACTCCTTCCACTCCTCGTACACCGGCTTCGGCGGCGGCATCACCCTGCTGGGGATGCAGCTGGGCGAGATCGCGCCCGGCGGCGTCGGCTCCGGCCTCTACGGCATGCTGGTCATGGCGGTCATCGCCGTGTTCATCGCCGGCCTGATGGTCGGGCGCACGCCGGAGTACCTGGGCAAGAAGATCGGCACGCGGGAGATCAAGTTCGCCGCCTGCTACATCCTCGTCACCCCCGCCCTCGTGCTCTGCTTCACCGCGGCCTCGTTCGTCCTGGACACCCCGGCGCACTCGATGACGAACTCGGGCGCGCACGGCTTCTCCGAGATCCTGTACGCCTTCACCTCGGGCGCCAACAACAACGGTTCGGCCTTCGCGGGCCTGAACGCCGACACGCAGTGGTTCAACTCGACCATCGGCATCGCGATGCTGCTGGGCCGGTTCCTGCCGATGGTGTTCGTCCTCGCGCTGGCCGGTTCGCTCGCCGAGCAGACGCCCGTGCCGGAGACGGCGGGCACGCTGCGGACCGAGAAGCCGCTGTTCACGGGCCTGCTGGTCGGCACGATCATGATCATCGCCGGTCTCACCTACTTCCCGGCCCTCGCCCTGGGACCGCTCGCCGAAGGACTCGCAGCATGAGCACCCTCACCCCCGCCCCCACCCGGCCCCCGAAGTCCCCGGAGCCCGCCGGACGGTCCGCCGGGACCGGCCGCGTCGGCGGCGGCCTCTTCGACCCGAAGCAGATGATCGCCTCCTTCCCGGACGCGCTCCGCAAGCTCGACCCGCGCGTCATGGTCAAGTCCCCCGTCATGTTCGTGGTGCTGGTCGGCTCGGTCGTCACCACCGTGCTCGCCGTCATGAACCCGGGGGACCGGTTCGGCTGGGCGATCACCGCCTGGCTGTGGCTGACCACGGTCTTCGCCAACCTGGCCGAGGCGGTGGCGGAGGGCCGGGGCAAGGCCCAGGCCGACACCCTGCGCAAGGCCAAGACCGACACCGTCGCCCGCCGTCTGACCGGGACGGGCGAGGAGCAGGTGGCCGGCACCGACCTGCGCGTCGGCGACCTCGTGGTCTGCGAGGCCGGGGACGTCATCCCCGGTGACGGGGACGTCGTCGAGGGCGTCGCGAGCGTGGACGAGTCGGCCATCACCGGCGAGTCGGCCCCCGTGATCCGCGAGTCCGGCGGCGACCGCTGCGCGGTCACGGGCGGCACGAAGGTGCTCTCCGACCGGATCGTCATCAAGATCACGACGAAGCCCGGCGAGACCTTCATCGACCGGATGATCAACCTGGTGGAGGGCGCCGCCCGGCAGAAGACGCCCAACGAGATCGCCCTCAACATCCTGCTGGCGTCCCTCACCATCGTCTTCCTGCTGGCCGTCGTGACGCTGAAGCCGTTCGCGATCTACGCGGGAGCCGACCGGCAGACCTCGCTCATCGTCCTGACGGCCCTTCTGGTCTGTCTGATCCCGACGACGATCGGCGCGCTGCTCTCCGCGATCGGCATCGCCGGCATGGACCGCCTGGTCCAGCGCAACGTCCTGGCCATGTCGGGCCGCGCCGTCGAGGCCGCGGGCGACGTGTCGACGCTGCTGCTCGACAAGACCGGCACGATCACGCTCGGCAACCGGCAGGCTTCCGAGTTCGTCCCCGTACGCGGCACCACCGAGGCCGAGCTGGCGGACGCCGCCCAGCTCTCCTCGCTGGCCGACGAGACGCCCGAGGGCCGGTCGATCGTCGTCCTCGCGAAGGAGAAGCACGGGCTGCGCGAGCGCCACCAGGGCGAGCTGTCCGAAGCGGCCTGGATCGAGTTCACCGCCCAGACGCGCATGTCGGGCGTGGACGTGGACGGGCGCAAGGTCCGCAAGGGCGCGACCGGTTCGGTCATCGCCTGGGTCGAGGAGCAGGGCGGCACGGTCGCCCCCGACGCCCGCGCGCTGACCGACCGCATCTCCCAGGCCGGCGGCACCCCGCTGCTCGTCGCAGCGAAGGACGAGAAGGGCGCGCGCGTCCTCGGCGTCATCCACCTGAAGGACGTCGTCAAGGAGGGCATGCGGGAGCGGTTCGACGAGCTGCGCCGCATGGGCATCAGGACCGTCATGATCACGGGCGACAACCCGCTGACCGCGAAGGCGATCGCCGAGGAGGCCGGGGTCGACGACTTCCTCGCCGAGGCCACCCCCGAGGACAAGATGGCCCTCATCAAGCGCGAGCAGGCGGGCGGCAAGCTCGTCGCGATGACCGGCGACGGCACCAACGACGCCCCCGCCCTCGCGCAGGCCGACGTCGGCGTGGCGATGAACACCGGTACGTCGGCGGCGAAGGAGGCCGGCAACATGGTCGACCTCGACTCCGACCCGACCAAGCTCATCGAGATCGTCGAGATCGGCAAGCAACTCCTCATCACCCGGGGCGCCCTGACCACCTTCTCGATCGCCAACGACGTCGCGAAGTACTTCGCGATCATCCCCGCGATGTTCGCCGTTGCCTACCCGAGCCTCGACAAGCTCAACATCATGGGCCTGGCCTCCCCGGAGTCCGCGATCCTGTCGGCCGTCATCTTCAACGCGCTGATCATCGTCGCCCTCGTGCCGCTGGCCCTGAAGGGCGTGCGCTACCGCCCGTCGAGCGCCGACTCGATGCTGCGGCGCAACCTCGGGATCTACGGACTCGGCGGCCTGATCGCCCCGTTCATCGGCATCAAGCTCATCGACATGCTCCTCACCCTCATCCCCGGAATCGGTTGATCGCCGCCATGAACAACTCCGTAGGAAACACCGGCCGCGTGCTCTGGGCGGGCCTCCGCGCCCTCCTCGTCCTCACCCTGGTCTGCGGCGTCCTCTATCCGCTCGCCGTCACCGGCATCGCCCAGCTCACCTTCCCCGGCAGGGCGAACGGCTCCGAGATCGCGGACGCGAGCGGGAAGGTCGTCGGCTCCGAACTCATCGGCCAGACCTACACCCTCCCCCTGAAGGACGGCGAGGAGACCCCGGCCCCCGACCTCCGCTGGTTCCAGCCCCGCCCCTCCAACGGCCTCGGCACCAACAGCGTCAACACCCAGTACTCGATCGTCCTCTCCGGCGCCACCAACCGCTCCGGCGACAACGAGGACCTGATCCGGTGGGTGAAGGACGCCAAGGCCGCCGTCGTCGAGGACAACTCCACGCCCGGCCACGCGGTGAAGCCCTCCGACGTGCCCGCCGACGCCGTCACCTCCTCCGGCTCCGGCCTCGACCCGCACATCTCCCCGGAGTACGCGAAGCTCCAGGTCCACCGCGTCGCCGCACGCAACGGGCTCGACGTCGCGGCGGTCGAGAAGCTCGTCGCCGACCACACCGACGGCCGGATCCTCGGCTTCGTCGGCGAACCCCGCGTCAACGTCCTCCGGCTCAACGTCGCCCTGCGGGACATGATCGGCCGTCAGTAGGGCAGGACGCGGGCCTCGGCCGCCGGCAGGCCCTTCGCCCACCAGTGGCCGTACCGCCCGTACACCCCCGGATCGCGGCCGGTGAGCAGCCTCCCCAGCGACACCGCCTCGGCCGCGAGCCCGTCCCACTCGCCGGCCGTCAGCGGACGGAAGGCCGTGGCCTCGATCCCGCCGCCGACCGGGCGCCAGACCCCGGCGACGTACCCGTCGACCAGCAGGGTGGGCAGCACGTCGCCGTTGACCCGGATGACGTGCCTCCGGTACGCGTCCGGGAGGATCCGGCCCCGGTCCGCGTACGCCAGCAGCGTGCTGTCCCACATCGCCATCAGGCGCGGCGGCGCGGGCGCGTCCCCGTCCGGGCGGACCGCCCCCGGCAGGTCGTACAGCGGCTTCCCGTCCGGGCCCGCCAGCACCTCCGCCGCGCCGGACCGGACGAGCGCGTCGAGCGCGGCGCGGGCCCGGCCCTGCTGCACCAGGGCGAAGCGGGCCAGGTCCGGCGCCGACGCCGGGCCGAAGCCGGCCAGATAGCGGCGGGCCAGCACCTCCAGGCCGGCCGCCGCCGCCTCCGGGGCGGCCGACACCGGGCCGGGGGCGGCGGCGACGAAGTCGGGGGAGGTGCCGTACTGCCACGGCGGGCCGGACGGGACGTGCCACACCGGGCCGTACTGCCGGAGCAGCCGGCCCGCCGTCGGCGTCAGGGTCCCGCCGCCCCAGAGCTCCTCGGCCCGGGCCCGCAGCTCCTCCCCGCCGCGGGGCCGGGCCGCGTACGCCAGGAGGTCCGGCAGCAGCCGGTCCGCGTCGTCCGGGGTGATGCCGCAGTCCGTGAACCGCCGGTCCCGCAGCCGGCTCCCGCGCAGCGTCGGCTCCACCGCCTCCCGGAACGGGCGGTGGTCGTCGGCGTGGACGAGGTGCAGGGTGATCCGCAGCAGGGTCGAGCGGACGAGCCGGAACGCGCCCACGGCCGCGTCGAGCCCCGCCGGGTCGAAGTCCGCCACCCTGTTCCACAGCGCGACGTACGGCGAACCCGGCTGCTGCGCCTGGAGCGCCACCACCCGCCGCACCGCCTCCTCCACGGACAGCGCCTCCCGCGCCAGCAGCAGCTGGCGGGCGAGCGTGGCCCGGTTGAGGGCGCGGGCGGTGAGGGCGGGGGCGGCGGTCGCGGTCATGGCCCCGATTGTCGTACGCGGCACCGACAGCGCCCGGGGGCGGTGCCGAGAGCGCCCGGGGGTGGCACCGGCAGTCCCCGGGGCGGCGGCGATGTCCGGGGCGCGCGGGGTCCTACTGCTCGCGCAGCCCCCAGGGCGACCCGTACTCCGTGAGGAGGTCCAGGAAGGGGCGTGGGTCGAGGGCCTCGGCGCCGAGGACGCCCGAGCCGGTCCAGACGCCGGTGGCGAGCAGTTCGAGGGCGACGACCGGGTTGACGGCGGTCTGCCAGACGACGGCCTGGGAGCCGTACTCGCGCATCGACCACTCGTTGTCGACCACGTGGTAGAGGTACACCTCGCGCGGCGCCCCGTCCCTGGTGCCCTTCACCCAGGTGCCCGCGCAGGTCTTGCCGCGCATCCGGTCGCCCAGCGTCGCCGGGTCCGGCAGGCAGGCCGCGACGACGTCCCGCGGGGAGACCCGCGTCCCGTCCGGCAGCGTCACCGGGTCCGTGCGGTCCAGCCCGACGCGGTGCAGCTCCTTCAGCGTCCGGATGAAATCCTCGCCCAGGCCGTACTTGAAGGTGACCCGGCGGGCGTCCACCCAGCGGGGGATCAGCAGCACCTCCTCGTGCTCCACGTTCACGCACTCCACCGGCCCGATGCCCTCGGGGAAGTCGAAGACCTCCGGCTCGCTGAACGGCGGCGTGGTGAACCAGCCGCGGTCCGCCTCCCACACCACCGGCGGGTTCAGGCACTCCTCGATGGTCGTCCAGATGGAGAACGAGGGCGCGAAGCCGTAGCCGTCGACGGTGAGGTTCGCGCCGTCGCGGACGCCGATCTCCTCGACGGTGTCGAAGAGTTCCTCGGCGGCGTACCGGGCGAAGACGTCCGACAGGCCCGGCTCCACGCCGAGGCCGACGAGCGCGAGCCGCCCCGCCTCCTCCCACGCGGCCGCCCGCTCGAACTGGGCGTCGCCGAGCTTCACCCCGCACTCCTCGTACGGCCGCTCCGGGTGCGGCCGCGACAGCGACATCGCCATGTCGAGGTAGTGCGACCCGGCGGCCAGCGCCGCCTCGAAGAGCGGCATCACGAACCGCGGGTCCGTCGCGTTGAGGAGGACGTCGCAGCGCTCCCGTTCGAGGAGGGCGGTCACCGCCCCCCGGTCCGAGGCGTCGAGCCGGGCGGCGGAGAACCGGCCGCCGGCCGCGTCGCCGAGCGCGGCGACGGCCGCCTCCGCCCGGGACGGGTCGTGGTCGGCCACGACCATGTGGCCGAGGAAGGGACGGCGGGCGGCGATCCGGGTGACGGCGGTCCCCACACCACCGGCCCCCACGAGCAGTACGCGCATGCTGAGAAACCACCTCTCATCGGTCTGAACCAGACGGATCCCGGGAGTGCGCCCATGAAAGCCGCCCGCTCCGAAAGGGGTCAACGGTGTTGGCATAACCTGGGAAGGAGAGGGAGAGTGGTCCGTCATGCCTAAGGAAGTGGTGCCGGAATCGGCACGGCGCCGCAGAAAACCCGTCAAGGCGGGAGGGGTGGTCCTCTCCGAACGCCTCTACATCGAGACCGCCCTGCGCATGCTCCAGGAGCACGGCAGGGACGGGCTGACCGTGCGCCGCCTCGGCGCGGCCCTCGGCGCCGACCCCAGCAGCCTCTACCGCTACTTCCGCTCCACCGACGACCTCCTCCTCGCCGTCGGCGACGAGCTCATCGGCCGCGCCCTGCGCGGCTGGCGCCCCGGCGGCGACTGGCGGGCCGACCTGCGCGACCTCGGCCTGCGCATCCACTCCGCCTACCTCGCCCACCCGCAGGCGGCGATCCTCACCGCCAGCCGGGTCAGCGGCCGGTCCCACGAGATCGCCGCCGACGAGGCGATCCTCGGCGTCCTGCGCGGCGCGGGCCTCCCCGACGCCGGGGCGGTCCGCGTCTACCACGCCTTCATCGACCAGGCCCTCGCCTTCGCCGCCCTCGACGCCGCCGCCCTCGCCCTCCCGCACGGCGCCCGCGCCGCCGACGAGGCCGTCTGGCAGGCCACCTACGCCCGCCTGCCCGCCGCCACCCACCCCCACATCGCCGCCACCGCGCCCCGCCTCGTGGCCCGGATGAACACCAGCGCCTACCCGACGGCCCTGGAGATGCTCCTGGACAGCGCGGCGGCGGCCCTCGGCCCCCTCGCGTCCCCTGTATCCCCCGCGTCCCCCGAGTCCCTCACGGACGGGGCCAGGCCGCCGGGCGGAGCAGCCGCAGGCCGTTGAGGCCGACGAGGACGGTGGAGCCCTCGTGCCCGGCGACGCCCAGGGGCAGCGGCAGGGTGCCGATCAGGTCCCAGGCGACCAGCACGGCGATGAACACCCCGGCGATCACCAGGTTCTGGACGACCAGCCGGCGGGCGGCGCGGGAGAGGGCGACGACGGCGGGCACGGCGGCCAGCTCGTCGCGCACGACGACCGCGTCGGCGGTCTCCAGGGCCAGGTCCGACCCGGCGCGGCCCATCGCGACCCCGCAGTGCGCGGCGGCCAGGGCCGGCGCGTCGTTGACGCCGTCGCCGACCACCAGCACCCGGCGGCCCTCCGCCTCCCAGGCCCGTACGGCGGCCACCTTCTCCTCCGGCAGCAGTCCGGCCCGTACGTCGGTGATGCCGACCCGCGCGGCCACGTGCCGCGCCGCGCGCTCGTTGTCTCCGGTCAGCAGGGCCGGG
Organism: Streptomyces filamentosus; assembly: GCF_014654895.1. Lineage (GTDB taxonomy): Bacteria > Actinomycetota > Actinomycetes > Streptomycetales > Streptomycetaceae > Streptomyces > Streptomyces filamentosus. The sequence goes on from NZ_BNBE01000001.1 coordinate 3,797,328, forward strand.
GCGCGGCCGGTCAGCCGGGTCAGCGCCGCCACGGTCGCGGCGGCGTCCGGCCGGAGCCGGTCCGCGACGCCGAGGACGCCCACCGGCCGCCCGTCGCACAGCACCGCCACCGCGGTCCGTCCCGACTCCTCCAACTCGCTTACCACGTCCGCATGCTGATCACTGGTCAGCAGCCGGGCGGGAGCCCCCGCCTCGACCCGCAGGCCCTCGACGGTGGCGGTCACCCCGCGCCCCGGCGCGGCGGTGAAGTCCCCGGCGGGAGCCAGGGCGAGACCGCGCTCGCGGGCGGCGTCGACGACCGCGCGGGCCAGCGGGTGCTCGCTCGGGTGCTCGGCCGAGGCCGCGAGCCGCAGCAGGGCGTCGGCGTCCAGTCCGCCGCCGGGCAGCGGCCGGACGTCGGTGAGGCGCGGGGTGCCCTCGGTGAGGGTGCCGGTCTTGTCCATCGCGATGGCGTCGACCCGCCCCAGGCGCTCCATGACCACGGCGGACTTGGCGAGGACGCCGTGCCGCCCGGCGTTGGCGATGGCGGACAGCAGCGGCGGCATGGTGGAGAGCACCACCGCGCACGGCGAGGCGACGATCATGAAGGTCATCGCCCGCAGCAGGGCCGAGGACAGGTCGTCGCCGAGGGCGAGGGGGACGCCGAAGACGGCGAGGGTCGCGAGGACCATGGCGACCGAGTACCGCTGCTCGACCTTCTCGATGAACAGCTGCGTCGGCGCCTTGGTCCGCGACGCCTCCTCCACCATCCGCACGATCCGGGCGATCACCGAGTCCGCCGGGTCGCGCCCGACCCGTACGCGCAGGGCGCCGGTGCCGTTGACCGTACCGGCGAACACCTCGTCGCCCGTCTCCTTCACCACCGGCAGCGGCTCGCCGGTGATGGTCGCCTGGTCGACCTCGCTCGTCCCGGCGGTCACCCGCCCGTCCGCGCCGATCCGCTCCCCGGGCCGCACCAGGACGGTGTCCCCGACCGCGAGCCGCCCCGCGTCGACGGTCTCCTCGGAGCCGTCCGCGAGCACCCGGGTCGCGGTGGCCGGCGCGAGGTCGAGCAGCCCGCGCACCGAGTCCGCCGTCCGGGCCGTCGCCAGGGCCTCCAGGGCGCCGGAGGTCGCGAAGATGACGATGAGCAGCGCGCCGTCCAGGACCTGCCCGATCGCCGCGGCGCCCAGCGCGGCGACGACCATCAGCAGGTCCACGTCGAGCGTCCGCTCCCGCAGCGCCTTCAGCCCCTCCCGGCCCGGCTCCCAGCCGCCGGCGGCGTAGGCGCCCGCGAAGAGGACGCCCCACAGCCAGGCGGGGCCGTCCAGGAGGTACGGGGGGAGGGCGAGGAGGAACAGGCCGAGCGCCACCAGCGCCCAGCGCACCTCCGGCAGTGCGAGCAGCCGCGTGCGGCGGCGGGGCGGGGCGGGGGGTGCCGAGGGGGCGGGGGAGGGCCTCCGGCCCAGGGGGCCGGCTGAGGTGGGGGAGGCGGGAGAGGTGGGAGAGGGGGGTGAGGAAGGCATGGGAAACGACCCTTCGGGAGGGGGGTCCGGTGGTGCGGCGGTGCGGACGCCCTCAACATACCGGAACATCTGAAGAGGTCTTCATGTGTCATCCGTATGATGGGCCCATGGGCCACGGAACCGCCGCCACCACCGGCACCACCCCCCGCGAGCGTCTCGACGCCGTCGGCACCGCCGACGTCGCCGCCACCCTCCAGGCCCTCGCCACCCCCTCCCGGCTGTACATCCTCGCCAGGCTGCAGGAAGGTCCCTGCGCGGTCGGCGACCTCGCCGAGGCCGTGGGGATGGAACCCTCCGCCTGTTCCCACCAGTTGCGCCTGCTGCGCAACCTCGGCCTGGTCACCGGCGAGCGCCACGGCCGCTCGATCGTCTACGCGCTCTACGACAACCACGTCGCCGAACTCCTCGACCAGGCGCTCTACCACGTGGAACACCTCCGCCTCGGCGTCCGCGACACCACTGCCGACGCCGACCGCCGGAGCTGAGGCACGACCGCCGTCCCCCGGTACGGGACGCCGCACCGCCCGCCGCACGCCGGTCGCGCACCCGCCGTACGCCCGCCGCACCGCCCGTCGTACGTCCACTGAACCGCCTGCCGCACCGCCCGCCGCACCATCCGCCGCACCGGAGGTCCGCCATGAGCACGCCGTCGCCGTCGCCGTCATCGTCACCGTCGTCCCAGCCCCAGCCCCAGCCCCAGTCCTCGTCCCAGTCCCCGTCCCCCATCCGGGTCGGCGCCCTCGCGCCGCTGTCCCGGCCCGGCTGGACGGAGGCGGGCCGGCACCTGCTCGCCGGCCTGGAGCTGGCCGTCCAGGAGACCAACGCCGCCGGCGGGATCGCGGGACGGCCGCTCGAACTCCTGGTCAGGGACACCGCGGCCGACCCGCGGCGGGCCGAGGAGGCCGTGGACGAGCTGGACCGTCTGGGCGCGGTCGCCCTCGTCGGCGAGTACCACAGCGTCGCGGCCCGCGCGGCGGCCGTCCGGGCCGACGCCCGCGGCCTGCCGTTCCTCTGCTCCTCGGCGGTCCTCGACGCACTCACCGAGGAGCCGACGGACCGGGTGGCGCGCCTGGCCCCGCCCCAGTCCCACGGCTGGCGCGTCTACGCCGACTTCCTCCTGGCCGGAGGCCACACCCGCGTCGCGGTGGCCACCGAGCCGAGCGTCTACTGGGCGGCGGGCACCCGCATCCTCCGGGACCACCTGACCCCCCGCGGCGCCACCGTCACCGAACTCGACGCGCGCGCCCTGTCCCCCGGGGAGATCCGCGACGCACTCGCCGCCGGGGGCGCGACGGCGCTCCTCCTCCTGACCGGCTTCCCCGACCCGGCGGTCCCGATCGTCGCCGCGGTCCGCCGGGACCCGCGGCTCGCCGGGCTCCTCGTCGGGGCCCCCGCGGGCCAGCCGGAGTTCGCCGAGTGGGCGGAGCTCCTGGGGGAGGACGGCGCGGCGGTCCCGTTCCTCCGCTACCTCCCCGAACGGCCGGGCCCCCGTGCCGTCAGGGTCGGGGAGGAGCTCCGCGTCCGCCTGGGCGCGGAGCCGTCCTTCGTGGCCTTCGAGGGCCACGACACGATCACCGTCCTCGCCGCCGCCCTCCGCGCCCACGGCCCCGACCGCCCCGCCGTCGCCGCCTCCTGGCCGCGTACGGCGGTGGAGGGCACCCGCGGCGAGATCCGCTTCGACCGCCCCCCGGGCGCCTCCTTCTGGCAGTGGACGCGGCCCCCCGTCCAGATCACCGACCGCGACCCGGCCGCCCCCGCCCGCTTCCGCACCCTCCACACCGCCTGAGGACGCGGACGGCCGGGGTTCCGTGCGGCCCGGGACACCCGATGGCCCGGCACACCCGATGACCCGGGGGCTCAGGCGGCCCGGGACCTCGGCCGGCCCGGCGTCCCTGGGGGTCCGGCCCGTCAGACGGCCCGCTTCCGGTTCCCGGCCTCGTCGCACGGCACGTCCTCGGCCGGGTGGTTCACCGCGAAGTCGCGTTCGGCCTGCCGCTCGGCCTCGTCGATCGCGGTCGGCTGGATGGAGATGATCCCGCCGAAGGGCCGGTCGACGTCCCGGATGATGCACAGCGTGGTGGTCAGCAGGGCGGTGATCACGGCGAGGGTGATCAGCTGCCCGCGGTTGTTCTTGCGCGGCAGGCAGGTGGCCAGGGCCATCACCGTGATGGTCGGCGTGGCCGGCAGGAACCAGAAGATCGCGCTTGGGATGCCGGCCGTGGCCTGCGTGAGCCGCTCCTCGCGCTCGTCCGACCGCCTCCAGGGCAGGCGGGACGGCCCCGGCCGGACGCCGGGGCTCCGCGGTTCCTTCCGGCCCCCATCGCCCAGGAAACAGCCGAAACGTTCACTCGCCCCCCCGTACGAGGGACCCCGTGTCCGCCACCCGCCAGGAGCACGATCCGGTCCTCCGGCGCACAGGCCAGGAGGACCGTTCTGTCCAGGTCCAACTCGGCTCCTCGGCCGGGCGATTCGCTGGACCGGTGGGTGAGGCGGCTGGTGCGAGAGGCGCCCGGCGTACGAGGCGGCCGGCGTACGAGGCGGCCGGCGTACGAGGCGATGGGCGGCGCGCCCACCGCGCCGCCCACCGCTCCGCCTAGCAGGAAGACCCTCCCGAAGGAGGCTCTCCACGCATGCGCCCGCACTCAGGGCGAGAACGGACTCAGTCAGAACGGACTCGGCGGGAACGAACTCGCGCCCTGAGCATGACCTGAGCGCGAGGGGAAGGCACTGCCCGACGGGGCGATGCGGGCGAGTGCGCCGATCTCCAGCGCGGCCCACACGGCACCGTCGGGGCCGATGGTGATGCCGTGCGGTTCGGAGCGGGGAGTGGGCAGGTCGTGGAGGGTGACGGAGCCGTCGGGGGTGATCGCGCCGATACGGTTGCCGCCCCATTCGGTGAACCACACGGTGCCGTCACCGTCACCGCCGTTCCCGCCGTCGTCTTTGCCGAGGGTGACGGCGTGCGGCCGGGCGGCGCGGTCGGGCAGCGGGAACTCGGTGATCCGCCCGTCGGGCGTGATCCGGCCGATCTGCCCGGCGGCGATCTCGGCGAACCACACCGCGCCGTCCCGGCCCGCCGTGATCCCGACCGGCGCCGCCGCCTCCGTCGGCAGGGGATGGAGGGTGACGGCGCCGTCCATGCCGATCCGCCCGATGGCATTGGCCTGGTTGAGGGCGAACCACATCCCGCCGTCGCCACCGGCGGTGATCGCCGAGGGGAACGCGCCCGTGACGGGCAGCGGGAACTCGGTGACCCGGCCGTCGACGGTGATCCGGCCGATGCGGTCGGCGGCGGTCTCGGTGAACCACAGCGCGCCGTCGGGCCCCGCCGCGATCCCGAACGGCCCGCAGCCGGGCGTGGGCACGTCGAACTCGTCGATCACGCCGTCGACGGTGATCCGCCCGATCCGGCCCGCCTTGTACTCGGTGAACCACAGGGCCCCGTCGGGCCCGGTGGTGATGACGGTCGGCCCGCTGTCAGGAGCGAGGCGGTGGCTCGTCGGCTCCTCGCCGGGGACGAGCCGCCCGATCCGGCCGCTGTGGACGAGGGTGAACCACAGGGCGCCGTCCGGCCCCGTGGTGAGGGCGTAAGGCCCGGCCGCGCCGTCGGCCACCGTGTGTTCTTCAATGGACATGTGGATCAAAAGTACCTCCCGAGGGTGTGGTCGATGGCGGATTGGTGATGCGGGGGGTGCCTGCGTTGTTGTGGCGTTGCCGGTCCGACCGGTCCGACCGGGTGGCCGTCGGCATCGCCAGGCGTGGGGAAACACCACGCGGTCGTGCGCAGGCAAGGGCGAAGGGCGAAGGGCGAAGAACGAAGAACGAAGGGCAGAGGACAGTCGGCGGACGCCTCGCCCAAGGCGGTCCGCGGAGCGCCCCGCGGCGCCGGCGGCGATCTTCGAGGGGCACAGGCGCCTGCCGAGGTCCCCCTCCGCACCCGCAAGAGGGTGCGGAGGGGGGTGATCCTCAAGACCTGCGATTACGAGGGCCAGCCGCCGTACGGCACGGTGATGAGTTCCATGGCGTGACCCGCCGGGTCCATGAAGTACACGCCACGGCCGCCGTCGTTGCGGTTGATCGTGCCGGGCTGCTTCCGGTGGGGGTCGGCGTAGTGCTCGATGCCGCGCCGCCTGATCTGCGCGTACGCCGCTTCGAACTCCTCCTCGGAGACCAGGAAGGCGTAGTGCTGCGGGGTGATGCTCTCCGCGGGGATGGTGGCGAAGTCCAGCGTGACGCCGTTGCCCAGGCCGACCGCGATGAACGGGCCCCACTCGGCGGTGATCTCAAGCTGGAGAAGGTCCGCGAAGAACTCGGCGGACTCCCGGTTGTTCCGGGCGTGAACGATCGTGTGATTCAAATCGACTGACAAGGAATGCCTCCGAGGGCATGTCCCGACACCTCCATGTCTCACCCAGCCGGTGACCGACACGCGATGCTGCCGGAGACCGTATCCCCACCTGCCCAGTGAATCAAGGTCAGTTGACGAAGAAGACGGCCGGCCCGGCGCAGAAGAGGACGCGGACTCCCTTGGAGGCCGGGCCGTCCAGGAAGGAAAGCACCGACCGGGCCCGCCCCGGGGCCGAGGACGGTCGCGTCCTCTCTCCGTCCCTGGCCGCCCAGGTGGAAGCGTTCCTACCGGCCCGATGGACGACGGAGGCCGAGGCGGCGCAGACGGTCCGCCGCCGCGCCGAGGGAGCGGGGCCGGGGAGCGGGGCTCCACGGGTCGTCCTTCAGGAGCAGGTCCACGTCCGCGAGGCTCCGGTGGCGCGCCCCCAGGCCGGGATCCTCCAGGTCGTCCCACGTGACCGGGGCCGCGACGGGCGCGCCGGGGCGGGCCCGGACCGCGTACGGGGCGACGGCGGTCTGCCCGTACCCGTTGCGCTGGACGTCGAGGTACAGCCGCCCGCCCCGGGCCTTCTTGCGGGCCTCGGTGGTGAGCCGGTCCGGATGGCGGTCGGCGAGCACGCCGGCGAGGTCCGAGGCGAAGGCGCGGACGTCGTCGAAGGGCGCGCGCCGGTCCAGCGGCACCACGACGTGCAGCCCGCGCGAACCGGTGGTCATCGGCAGGGAGGGCAGCCCCACCTCGTCCAGCAGCCCGTGGAGCAGGCGTGCGGCCTCCCGCACCCGGCCGAAGTCGTCGTCCGGCGGGTCGAGGTCGAGGACCAGCCGGTCAGGATGGTCGGGGCGGTCGGCCCTGGACAACCACCGGTGCACGGTGACGCAGCCCTGATCGGCGAGGAACACGAGCGTGGCCGCGTCCTCGCACAGCACGTACGTGACGGTGCCGCCCTCCTTCGGCAGCTCGACGCGGCGGACCCACTCCGGGAAGTGGTCCGGCACGTCCTTCTGCATGATCCCCCGGCCGCCGATCCCGTCCGGACGCCGCTCCAGCATGAGGGGACGCCCGCGCAGGTGCGGCAGCATCCGCGGGGCGACGGCGCGGTAGTACGCGGCGAGGTCGGCCTTCGTGATGCCGTCCTCCGGGAAGAGCACCTTCTCCGGCCGGTGACCGGTACGACACGTCTCCCCGCCCGAACCCGTTGCGTGGCAGCCATGCGACCCTCTCCCTCACTCGTCGCGCGCCCCTCCCCTCGGCATCCCCACCCCCACCCGCTTCCCCCTCCCCATGCGCACGCGAGGCGGGAGGCGCTGTGAGGGCGTGTTCCCACCCCCTTCGTACTCATGCGTCCGCGCGGGCCGCGACGCCGGAGGAGCCGGGCGGCCGGGACGGTTCGAGCGGCGGACGGCGTGAGCCGGCGGGACAATGGCGACGCGGGCGGGCCGCCGACGGAGAGCGAGGGGAGCCGGCCATGACCGGTATGGACGGCTTCACGGACGTACTCGACTACCCGATGTACGTCGTCACCGCGGCGGCCGACGGCGAACGGGCCGGCTGTCTCGTCGGCTTCGCCTCGCAGTGCTCGATGGACCCGCCCCGCTTCCTGGTGTGGATCTCCACCGCCAACCACACCCACCGCGTCGCCCACCGGGCCTCCCACCTGGCCGTCCACGCCCTGCGGCGCGACCAGAAGCCCCTGGCCGAACTGTTCGGGGAGCGAACGGGCGACGACACCGACAAGTTCGCCGGCCTGGAGTGGCGTCCGGCGGAAGGCGGAGCCCCGGTCCTGGCCGACGCGTGCGCGTGGCTCGTCGGCCGCGTCCTGGACCGCGTGGACGGCGGAGACCACACCGGCTTCCTCCTGGCCCCGGTGGCCCAGAGCCCCCGCCCCTCCACCACACCGCGACTTCTCCGCTTCAGCGACGTCCGAGACCTCGAAGCAGGCCACCCCGCCTGAACCCACAGCCGAGCCCCCGGCCGCCCCCGCCCACCCCACAGGCACCCGAGGGGACCGACACCTCCCCTGGAAAGGGGGATCGGTGACGAACCGGACGACGCTGCCGAACTCCTCGGACGTATCGCCGTCCTCGGCGGCGAGGTGGGCGCAGGGACTGAGACCGGGGTGGTGCATGACCGCGTCTCAGCAGGGGGCCCATCGACTGACCGGTTATTCGGGCAGCAGCCGTTCCAGCATGAACTGCGTCGTGGCGTCGGGATCGACGGTCAGCGACTGGACGCGATAGCGGCCCGCCGGCAGTTCGACGCGGAGCGTCTCCGCCGGCCGCTGTGCATCCTGCAGGGAGCCGAGGATCCTGTCGGCCTCGTAGGCGGCGTCGGCCAGGACGTATCGTCCTCCGAGTTCGAGGGCGAGGACGTCTTTCCAGCCGTCGGCGGACCCGGCGGCGTGGACGGCGGACAGCAGTCCCGCGTCGTCGTCGGCGTAGCACCAGCGGGCGAACGTGAGGGGCTCGGCGAGCCAGGTGACGGGCAGGGGCTCGGCGCCGAGCGTCAGGATGTCGCGGCCGGCGATCCGCAGGGCCGAGACGTACTCGTCGATCACGTCGTCCGCCTCGGTCCCTTCCCATGCCGGGAGGAGTTCCTCGGGGATGAGCGCGTAGCGGGCGAAGTCGGTGCCGTCGAGCCAGGTAGCCATGCGGCGGATCATCACACCCGCACCTGACGAGCGTCGAGTGCGACCAGGAGCACTCCCTCTTGCACTCCGATGGACTGGGGCACCCCGCCCTCGTCGCGAGCCTTCAGGGCCTGATCGCGCGCGATCAGCTGAAGTCCGGCGTCCTGATCTTCCCCAGAGAGAAGGGCGGCTTCCTGGCCGGCTCGGTCTACCGGCGCATCTGGGCAAAGGCCCGCGAGGCTGTCCTGCCCGAGCACGAGTACAACTCGCCCGTCGGCAAGCAGGTGTACGACCTCCGGCACACTTGCCTGACCACCTGGCTCAACAACGGCATCCCGCCCGCCCAGGTCGCCGACTGGGGCGGCAACAGCGTCCCGGTCCTGCTCTCCACCTACGCCCGCTGCGTCACCGGCCAGATCGCCGAACTCCAGCAGCGCATCGAAGGCCCCCAGGCCCTGCCAGGCTCGCGGTTGCCTTCGAGTGTCGGCCCTGCTCGTGCCGCAGTCTCTTCGTCGAGAGATGCTCGGGCACGATGACGCCTCGGCGTGGTGCTTCTCGTGCGTTGCCGACCGAGCCGCGTCTTGAAGGCCGCTGTGTCCGATGTGCCGTCGCGTGACGCGGCCGGTTGCTTCAACCAGTGGGAAGGGCACCCTAGGAGCCTTGCAGCTGGCTGCGGGGAGGCTCTGTCAGGGGCGGATGGCACCATGCCCCGCATGGATCTCGCACACCCGCTCGACGGCCTGGATGCTGTGCCCTGGGCCTCCTCCTCCCACGCGTACGGCAGCGCGGAAGACGTTCCCGATCTGCTCCGGGCTCTGACAGGTACGGACGCCGCTGCGGCGTCCGAAGCGTTGTCGGAGCTGTACGGGAGCGTGCTGCATCAGGGGACGGTCTACGCGGCCAGCGCGGAAGCGGTGCCGTTCCTGGCCAGGATCGCGGCGGCGGGCCACCGTACGGCTGACGTCCTGGGGTTGCTCGGTGGCATGGCCGAGAGCGAGGACGAGTACGGGGTGGCGCCGGGTGGTGTCCGGGCGGCCGTGGTCGCGCAGTTGGAGCTGCTTCTGCCGTTGCTGGCCAATGCCGAGTCGGACGTCCGGCGGACCGTCGCCTGGGCGGTTTCGCACACGCGTGACGGCGGAACCGTCCTGCCCGCTCTGGAGATCCGCTGGGCGGAGGAGACCGAGCCCGCCGTCCGGGCCGAGGTCCTGGCCGGGATCGCTCGGCTTGACCCGCAGCGCGGAGCGGCTGAGGCGGTTTCCGTCCTGGACCCGTCCCAGCCTGCCGTGGTGCGGCTGGCCGCCCTCTTCGCCTGCCTCGACTCAGGCGCTCCGTGGTCTGATTCCCTGCACGCGACGATGCTGTCGCTCCTGCCGGCCGACTCCTCGCGTTCCGACTTCGACCTCGAACGCGGCGAGCCGCTGGCCGCCGTCGTCGAGGCTCTCCTGGGGCGGGATCACGGACCGGCGCGGGAGGCGGCGTTCGCCCTGGTCGACGCGGCCCTGCGCGACAGCCGGGCCGAGGTCCGGGCCGAAGGCGCCTGGGCGGCCGACCGCGCCTGCATGCTCTCCCGCAGTGCCCCACAGCAGTTGGTGGAGAGCCTGCGTGCGGCGGCCGTCGACGACAAGGCAGTGGTGGACATGGCGTCTCTCCTGGCGCGGCTGGGCCGCGCCGCCGAACCCGCTGCGGACGCGCTCGCCCCTCTCGCCGGACGGAACCTGGACCGGGAGGACGATCACGCCGACCGTGCTCTGGCCGCACTCGTGCTCGTCGCACCCGAGCAAGCTGCCCCGCTCCTCGCCGCCGGCCTCGGGCACCGCCCGCGCGCCCTCGACGCAGCGACCGGACTGTGGGACGCGGAAAGCGCGGCCTTCCCGTTCGACAGGGAACTCCTCGAAGCGGTTCGCTCCCGCCTCTCCCAGCCCGCGGCGCTCAGCGGCAACGAACCGTGGCAGCTGACCAGCCTGTTGGCCGGGTGGGGCGCCGAGGCGGCGGCTGCGCTGCCCGAGCTGTGCGCAGCGATCCCCCATATTCCCGACCAGGCCACACGTGCCCTTGCCTCCGTCGCGGCAGACTGCGCTCCAGCGGATCGCGACACGGCCGTCACCGCGCTGCGAGCGGCAGCACAGCGGGACGTCCTCCCGGCGGCGAAGGCCCTGTACGACCTCACGGGCGAACCCGCGCCGCTGTTGCGATGCCTCGAACAGGAACTCGGCCGGGGTGGCCGCGACCCGCGCGACGCCGCCAGGACCGCTGCCGTACTCGGTTCCCGAGGAGCGGCTCTGGCACCACTCCTCCGTGAGGCGCTCGGTGATCCGGGCAAGGACACCACGCCCGCGCTGGACACGGACACGGCCCTCGCCGAAGCCCTGTGGCGCGTCACAGGAGACCCTGAACCTGTCGTCGCCGTCCTCGCGTCGGTCTTCGACCGCGCCGCGCAGAGCCAGTGGGCCCGCTGGTCGGTGGTGAGGGCCGCCCGGGCGACCGCGCTCCTCGGCCCTGCCGGCCGGCCGCTCACCGCCAGGCTGGAGGAAGCCCTCAGCGATCCGGTGCAGGCGCCGGCCGTCGTCCTGGCCCTCGTAGCCGTGGCGGACCCTGCCGCTCTGGACCACGCCGCACTCGCCTCCGCCGTTCTGGCCTCGGCTGAGTGGGACGCCGACCCGGCAGGGGCCTGCGTCGCCCTGGAAGCCCTCGGAGGCGCCGCCCTGAACGGTGACCACCTGCGCCGGCTCGAAGTCCTCGCAGACGGCGACGCCCGGGTCGTCCGCTCGGGAGTCGAGAACCGCATCATCCGCCAGGACGAAGCCTTCCGGGGCCGCGCCCGGGCGCTCCTCGCCACGTTCAGGAACGCCGCGACGTCCTGAGCGGACGACCACGAGTGTTGTGCCGGCGGCGCGGGACGTTCTTCTGCGCCCCGGCCTACTCGGGCGCCCCGGTCGACTTGGGTTCCGGCATGTGAACGGGCATGACGCCGAGAACGAGGTTCTCCATGGCCTCGGGCATACGGCCGAATCGGCCCGGCCAGTCGTCGACGACGTACAGTTCACCGTCCTCGTCCAGGCCGAGGAACCCGCCGGCAAGTTCGCCGACCGGGAAGAGGTGGTGGCCGATCTCCTCGCCCCACTCGTCGAAGCGGTCGGCCTCGCCCAGCGCCAGGAGTGGGTCCAGATCGAAGGGTTCCCGGGCGCGTGTGATGCCGGCACCACCGTGCCCGACCACCAGTTCGCCGAACTCGCGCAGGAAGTCCTCGGCAGCGACATGAAAGCGGAAGCCGTCCTGCTCCAATTGCTGTTTCCAGCCGGTCGTATCGACAGCCCGCCCGGGATGCCAGCCCGCCTCCCGTAGAACTCGCTCCGCCTCGGACGACCATGCCCGCGGTCCCTCCGACCTCACGGCGTCATCGGTGCGCAGCAGGCCCGCTGCGAACGCGGCGGCCTTTGCCGGATCGGGCGTCGTCAGCCGGACGATCTCCCCACGCCGGTCGTGGCCCACCACCGCGTACCCGTCGGGCCGGGCGAACATCGCCGGAAGCGGGGCATGCCCCCACTCCTCCCATCTGTTCTCCGTGGACACGCTCAGCTGCTGCATCGACACCCAGGGGTACATTGCGCCGAGCGTGGCATTGCGGCCAGCTGCCTCGATCAGGCATCCCAGGGACGGCGGACCCTGTTGATCGTCAGTGGGCCGAGGACGGTACGTCTCCAGCAGCTTCGACCAGGCCGCTCTGCGACCGAGCGATGCGAGGGTGGAATCCATGCACCGACCCTGACGGTGCCGATCACCTCCGTCAATGGAGGGGACTGTGGCCACCGGCATCAGCCGTGCGACGATCCCGGTGTGAACGCTCCAGAAGACCTCTCCGCCGCCGAGCGCGCGTTCATGCTCAACGCCTTTGAGATCGACATCCTCCCGGGTGTCCGCGGAGATCTGGACGAACCCCTCGCATCGGCTCCGCCCGGAGAGCTGGTTCCCATCCTCCTACCCCTGATCGACAGGGGGTGGATCGACGTGTGCCGCGTCATCCCCTGGACGCCTCCGAGCGGGGGCGCCGGCTTCCAGCCCGGTCCGCCCCTCGCCCGCGAGGAACTGCTGAACGCCCTGGTCGACGCGGATAACTGGGAGTACCCGGAAAGCGGTGACTGGATCGGCTGCGTGACGCTCACGCACACACCGGAGGGCCGTCTCACCTCCTGGTGAGCGGCTTCCCCTCTTCGGTGGCTCGGGACGCCTGTCTCACCTCCATGGGAATTCCTCGCGGGGGCGGAAGGTAGCGTGCTGGATGATGGGACGGTGCAACTCCCCTACGTCTACCGCGTGACCAAGTACGACCCCGCCGACCGTGACGAACACGGGCATTACACCGGCAGTGAGGACACGGTCAGCGATCACGGCGAGGTCGAGGCGTCTTATCTTCAGGCGGTCGCGGCCTTCGCCGAAGACACCGGCGTCGAGCACCTGGCCGTACGTGAACCGCAGGTTCCGTCCTTCGCGCACTTCGGTTCGGAGCCTTCAGTGGACGGCTTTGGGTTGGCCGGGCTCTTCCCTGCCGGTCCGACCGGTTTTCACGACGGGGCAGAGGTACCGCTCGACACCGCGCTGGAGCTGGTGCGCGCCATGTTGCGTGACAGCGGCGCCTGGTGCCGGCTGGAGGCAGAAGGCGCGTTCGCGGTCCATGTGGGATGGGACCAGTACCTCTACATCGGCAGTAGCCGGCCCTGCGAGGAGGCGCTGGCCCGAACCCGCGCGCTGGGGCTGTTCCCGGAACGCCTGGACTCCTCTCCGTACGAGATGGAGACCGATGGCGCAGATGTCCAGCGGCCCGGCGACGACGAGTTCTGGGCCGGTCTGCGCTGGGCAGTCGCCGCATGCCGCGCCGGGCTTCTGGAAGAGACGTACGTCGAAGGCGCCTCGCGGTGGCACCGCCTCACGCGCGACTCCGTCGACACAGTTCGCGCCGGGATCGCTCCCCGCGCCCGGCTGGCCGTGTGGCCGGACCTGTGCTCCGACGTCGACGCAGTCATCGGTGCCCTCCCCGCCGAGGGCCTCGTCGAATGTGTCTGGCAGGACAAGGGCGGCCGGATCCACAGCGCTGTGGCTGACGAGGATGAGTTCGCGGAGTTGGCCGCCCGGCTGTCCGATGCCGAAGCTGCAGCGCTCCTGTCCGTGTATGCCGATGAACGTGCGCCTCTGTTCACCGCCGTCATGCCTGACGACGACGGAGTGGTACGGGCCCGCTGGCAGACCGAGCCGACGCCGAGCGACCGGAACTGGGCCCTTCTCAAGACCCTTCACCGAGGCGAGATCGTCACCGGCACGGTGACCCGCATCGCCGACTTCGGCGTCACCTTCGTGGACATCGGCGGCTTCGAAGCGATGATCAATATCCCCGAGCTGTCATGGCGCCCCTTCGACCACCCATCCGACATCGTCTCCGTCGGTCAGGAGGTCAACGCCGAAATCCTCGACGTCGATCCCGTCCGCGAACGCGTATCACTGTCCCTCAAGGCCCTGCACGAAGATCCGATGCCACTGCTGACCGTGCAGATCGGCCAGACCCTCGTCGGCCGCGTCACCAAACTCATACCGTTCGGCGTCTTCGTATGCGTGGAAGAGATGGAGAACGGTTTCGAGGGGCTGGTACACAACTCCGAACTGGCCGACGAGCACCTGGAAAACCCCCAGCTCGGCATCCAGGTGGGTGACGCGCTACTGGTCAAGATCCTTGACATCGACACGGTCCAACGTCGAATCACCCTCTCGCACCGGCAAGCTGTTTCAGGGCTTTAGCCCCAGGCTGTCTGACGATCAAGGCGACGGGACGAAAGTCGCCGACTGGTCAAGCAGGAAGGGGGAGCCGGACCCGGCAGGCTCCCAGCCCTGCGCCAGTGCCTCCTTGATACTGGCGGCAACATGGTCCGGCCTGACGGGCTCCGCTTCAACGCCCAGCCAGTTACTGGGGTGCGGCTGGCCCGTGGTGACAACCAACGTCCTGCCTGGGCGGACGTCCCAACCTCATCCCCCTCGATGCCATCAAGCCATCAAGCTTTAGGAGTCGAGCCTCTGTTCTATTTAGGAGCGCCTCGACTGAACTGCTTCACAACATGCGCCCTACCATGCTATAAATCCCCAAATATTCTCCGGGGGTGTGATCGTGGCGGAAAGAAACCCGACCCTGCGCTTTAATTGCTTCCTGCTTCGCGAGGGGCTCAAGGACTGCGAAAAGGCGCTTCGTGTTCAATATCGCCCGGGTAGTAAGTCGGAAATGCGTAAGCTCGCCAACTCCGATAATGCGCCCGATGGCTGCGTTGCTTATCTGCGCGATCGGACCGAAAATGTTCCAGCCTGGGCTCGGCTGCTCGCTCCGGCCTTCTCCGAACTTGAGGGGGTGCTGAATTTCTCCAATCGGCTCGTTATATTTCTGCCCGTGAAGAATCGGACCTTTGCCATCTGTTTTGGATATGGCAGCTCGACCCTCGAGTGGTCTTGGGTGGAAGCGAACTTTGGCCTGCGATTTGCGGCACGGAGGTTCGATAGTAAGGCGATGACGGGAGTTGGTAGTCGTCGTATCGATTCTTCTGCTAGATCACAGTGGGTGCAGATTCCCACGAATTCCTCGATATCAGATTTCGAGGTCGAACTAGACGGCGAGTTTACTCGCAAGTTGATCGGAAACCTAAGCGAAGGGGTCGAGTTCCCCGAGTTGGGTGCCGTAGTTGCGACTGATTCCGTTGCGTTTAAGCTCGAAACCGACCTGAATCGGGTTCGTGACGTTTTAGGCGTGATGCTGGAGACGGCAGAGACGGGGGATGTGACAAAAGACCTCGCTTTTATTGACTCGCTTGAGCCACTGCGGGCCAAGAGTGAGGTCGTTAAGACTCTTGAGAGGCTCCTCACTATGGAGTTCTTCGGCGATCGTGTACGGAATACGCAAGGGCCGGCGGCTGAGGGCCTGGACGTACATCTGCTCGCTTTCGCCCCTCCGGATGATCTCTCTGTAGAGAACATCCACAACTTTGTAATATACAAAGGTGAAGACAGTCAAGAGTTCGAGGAGATGAGTCTGCAATCTCTCCGAGCGGCGATACTTTCCTTCCCTGGAAAGTTTGGCGTCACCAGCCTGGCGAGCATGAAGGTCCAGGCTCGGGACTCCAATGGGGCTGCCGCCAGCATAGCGAGACCGCTGAAGCATTGGCTCATATTCGAAGCGGGAAATCAGGATCGGCGTTACCTTCTCACTCTAGGTAAGTGGTACGCACTCGCCGAAAGTTACTCCAAGAAGCTGGATGAGGACCTTGCCCAGATTGAGGATGTGACTGATGTCCTCAACCTGCGAACGTGGGACGATTGGGGGCCCAAGAAGAACTGGGAGAAGCATTTCAATGAGAGGGCCGCAGAAGGTCGGAATGACTTGATTTGCCTCGACAGGCATCCAATTTACTCGGAAGGTGACCAGATCGAGGCATGCGACCTGCTGCATGCGGATGGCTATCTAGTTCATGTGAAGAAATATACGGGCAGTCAGACCCTCAGTCACCTATTTTCGCAAGGGTTCGTTTCGGCTCAGACCCTTATCTCTGACGCCGCGTACCGCAGCGACTTCCTTGAGGCGGTCAATTCCATCAACCCGGCCTTGGTGGGGGTCGCAGGTAGCATGCCTCCTAAGTTTGTTACCTATGCAATTGCCTTCGACGACCAACAGTGGCTGCCTCAAGACCTGCCAACCTTCAGTAAAGTGAATCTTCGAAGCTTCAGTAAGAGGATCAAGCTGCTCGGATCAACAGCCACCCTTGCCCGAGTGCAGATGACCTTCAAGTCGAAGGACACCTAGCGGTGTACGGCGAGCCTGGCTCCTGAGCTAGTGACCTGGTTCGGAGATCCTGTCGCAGTATCGGCAGATGCGGTCGAGGATCTGGTCGGCGGTTTTGGTCCATCTGAAGGGTCGGGCCTGGGCGTTCCAGACCTTGATCCAGTCTTCGAGCGCCTTCTTGAGGTCGTCGAGTGAGCAGAACACTCTGCAGCGCCGTTCCAGCTCGGCGAACCACCGTTCGACCTGGTTGATCCAAGATGAGTAGGCGGGGGTGAAGTGGAGCTGGAAACGAACGGGGGTGCGCGAGGAGCCACTTGTGCACCACGGGTGCACAAGTGGCCGGAGAGGTTGTCCCAGATGACGTGGACCGCCAGGCCCTTGTCGGTCCGGCGGTCGATCTCGTCGAGTAAGTCGACCGCACGGTGCTGTGCGGATAGCTTGCTGATGACTTTGCCGGTCGCGGTGTTCAGGGCGGCGAACCGGTCGACGGTGCTGTGCCGCACGTAGCCGAAGCTGCGGCGCTCGGGCACTCCCGGGATCATGGGCAGGACCGATGCGGTCCGCTGAAGGGCATGGATCTGCGGTTTCTCGTCGACCGCGAAGACGACGGCGTTCGCCAGCGGAGCGAGAAACAGACCTACGACGTCACGGATCTTGTCGATCAGGAACGGGGCCGGGGAGATCTTGAACGTCTCGGTCCGCCACGGCTGCAGACCGAAGGCGTGCTAGATCCGCAGGACACTGGCCGGAGAGATCCCCACCGTCTTGGCCAGTTCCCGCTTGGACCAGTGCGTGCCCGCAGGAGGTGTCTCTTCCGGGGTGCGGACCACTACCTCTTCGATCTAGGTGTCGGTGATGGTCCGTGGCACTCTGTGCTGCGGCTCGTCCGCAAGTCCGTCGAGGCTGTCGCGCAGGAACCGTGTGCGCCAGCGGCGCACGGTGTCTCTGCCGACATCGAGTCGCGCGGCGACCACCGCGTTGTTCCATCCGTTCGCGCAGGCCAGCACGACACGTGCGCGAACGGCCAGCCCCTGCGCGGTCGAGCGGCGCTTTGCCCAGTTCTCCAGCGTCAGCCGCTCGGCCTCCGACAGCACGACAGGTTCCAGCCGGGTACTGCCCATGCCCATAGGACAGCGTGAACGCGCGACCGGCCGCAGGCGAACACCGCAATCTGAGACAGGGGCCGCCTCACGTGGCGACCCACGACCTCAAAACCAGACCACTAGCTGGATTCCTCCGTGCCGACCTCGTCTTCGATCAGGCCGTACGGAGGACGGTCCTCGCTGCGGCTGTACCGCACGACGACGCAGTCTTCGACAAGGTCGGGTGGGCTGTTGTCGACGACGATGACCTGGGCCCCTGCGCCCTGCTCGGCTAGCCAGGCCGTCAGGTGACGGTAGAAGTCGTCGATGGCGACGGCGTCGGCGATGGTGGAGTCCAGGGTGCCGCCGTGGCCGAGGTTCTTCTGCGGGCTGTCGATCATGAGGAAGCCCGGGTGTGCGGCTGATGTTTCGATGGCGACCTCGAAGACGGCGAGCTGCCATGCCAGCGTCAGGAGAGTTCTGGCGCCGGAAGAGGCCTCCTGGTAGGAGTCACCGCGTACGTGCGGCGTTAGGTTTGAGTCGATGAATGGCTGGCTGAGCTTGGGGTAGCGCCACTGGTGCAGGAGTTCGCCAAAGCGTCCGCTGATGCGGGCCAGGACGCGGTCACGGTCGCGGGCGGCGTCGCCCAGCTGGTCGAGTTCTTCGCGGAGGCCGGCGATCTGAGCTTCGTGTCGTTCCACGGTGGCAACGCGCTTGGCGATGCCTTCGTTGAGTTTGGCGGCGTTCTCCGCGTGCTGGGCTTGGCGCAGTACCTCTTCGCGGCGGCGCTGGAGACTATCGCGTGCGGCGAGGTAGGGCGATACCGCTGGGGAGGTCGCCTCATCCAGGGCAGCAGCCGCATGCTGTTCGGCCAGTGCCGCGTCTTCCGCGTGGAGTTTCAACTCCGTGAGCGAAGCGTCGAGCTCGTCGATGTAGGTGGTGATTTCCTTCAGGCGGGCCTTTGTGGAACGGATCTCGGCCGCGACGTCCAGGCGGTTCTCGTCCGTGCCATGCTCGGAGTCCGCCGAACCGAGAGTGAGGGGCTCCTCTCCCTCGGGAAGCGTGTGGTGACACAGGCTGCACTGGCCATCCGTCCTCGAAGGCGGGCCGGCCAGACGATGCAAGCAGGCTGGGCACGTTGTGACGCTCAGGGGGTCGAACAGCTGTCGTGCCTCGGCCAACATGCCCAGCTTGAGGAGGTCGTCGGCGTACTGCGCGCGAAGAGGCAGCATGCGGGCGAGCTGGCTCTCGCAGTCTCGCAAGACGGCTGCGGCTCGCCTGGATGTCTGGGCCGCCTGCTGATGCTCGCGGCGGAGCTGGGCAGCGAAGGCCGTACCGGCTTGGGCCTGGTGGTCGAGTGCCTGGAGCTGCTCGGCGATCTCGGCAAGCTCGAAGTGGAACGCCTGAGGGGTGAGCGCGTCTCGCAGGTCGATGGGGCCACGCTGCTCCTGTACGAACGCCCGGGCGCCGGCGAGCTCAGCCTTCGCGTTGCTGAGGCGGGTCCCGAGCTCGCGAATGCGTTGACCGAGCTCGACGGCCCGGTCGTCGTGGACGCCGAAGACGACGTCGACGACCTGCTTCAGCTTGTGCCTCTTCATGAATTGGTTCTCGAAGAGGAAGTGCTTGTCGGCTACGCGCTCGTTCGGCAGGAACGCCAACGCCATGAGGTCACGGAAGCTCAGTGGGTCCGTGCGGGACTCGCGGCTCGTGGGTGCTTCACGCAGCTGAACGCCTTCGAGCTTGCAGTGCCCCAGGAGGAGTGAGGACAAGCTGTCGGGTGCCCCGGCCGGCTCGATTGGCCTGCTCTCGGCGTTGGACAGGGCGGGGTTGTCGAGCGTTCCCCGGCGCACGTACGCGACCTTCGACGGCTCGCCGACGGAGCGCTCGATCACGTGCGGCTCGCCGGACAGCTCGACTTCGAGAAGGCAGGAGCGGACCTTCCTCAGCACTTCCGGATGCCGGGGGTGTCTCTTGGCACCGAGCCCGTACGCGATGAACTCCAGCACCGCGGTCTTGCCCGAGCTGAAGGCTCCGGCAACCACGGACAGAGGGCGCACGCGCTGCGCGTCTCTGAAGTCGACGTCATAGGTGCGATCGATGCCGGCCAGGCGCAGACGCCGGATCCGAATGCCGGGCAGAGGCTGCATGGTGATCATCCCTCCCAGGGCATGTCGGACGGGTGTGGTTCTGGGCCCAGGACGCTCATGAGTGCGGCACCGGGGCCGCCGTGGCCGTCCGGGCGCAGCCACCGCGCCGTCTGCTCCCGCAGAGCCTTGTCGCTGAGCCGGTGCAGTCGGCGCACGACGATTGACGCAGCGGTGCTGAACGAGTCGGCGTAGGTCGCGGTGAACTGCGCCCCGAGTTCGTGGCCACGGGGGCTGATGGTGTACGCGAGGGCACCCTTGTGGTTGTGGACCTCGCAGCATCCGTAGGCAATAAGGAGCGCGAGGTCGTGCTGGATCCGTTCGCGGCGGCTGGTGAACCGCTGCGAGGAGGAGGCGTAGGACAGCACCTGCGGATCGAAGCCGGCCAGTCGCAACAGGTTGGCCTCTCGGTCTTCGGACCGGATCACGAGGAACGGGTTCGCGGACAGGAAGTCGTAGTAGCCGATACGTTCCAGGCTCGCTCCGTTCGCGTCATGCCCGGCAACAGCGTCCAGGAGGAGAAGGAGCTGGGCGAGCCGGAACTGCACCTCGTCCTCCGGCATTACTACCGGACGGTGTGCTTCCACGGCGAACCCCTCGTATCGTCTTGGCGGGACAGGCACGGCGTCGCTCAGCCGTCGGAATGGTTGTCAGCGATCTGTCGCCAGTGTTTGACCCAACCCGCCTTGCGGTTGTCTACCAGCCGGTGCACCAGACCCCAGCTGTGTACCAGTTCCAGGCGCAAGTTCTTGGGCAGCTTGTCGTGCTCGTCGCGCACATCCCGCCACACACGCCGATGCAGTGCCGGGAGGGCGTCTTCGGCGCAGCACTCGTTGAACTGCATCTCCCACAATCCGTGCAACGTGGCGTCGGCTGAACTGAGTGCGGCCACCTCCGCAGGCACCGCCTTGTGCGCGATCTCGCGAGCCACCAGGTCAGCGTTGAAGAACTGCCGCTTGGCTGCGGTCAGCTCCACATGACCCGCCTCGACCATCTGCCGGACGAACAATGCCGAGTCGAGGGCGACCGCCTTCTCGTCCTCCACCTCCAACACCAGCCGAAGCTGTTCTTCAACTGCTGGCAGTGCAGACCCGTACGGCTCGTAGTAGGCACGGCGAACCTGGTCGCCTTCGGGGCTTTGAAGCCGACGCATCAGGGCTGTCTCGTCCCACAGCTCGATGACGAGGCTGTGCTCCTTCTGCATCCGCTTCTTCCAACCGTCCCACCACTTTGCTGCGGGACCATCCATGCTGGACGGGATGCACAGAACCCAGATCGTGATCGTGTGACCCTGCTCCTTGGCTGCCTTGAGAGCGTGCGAGAGCGAGTCCCGAATCTGCTGCGAATGGCTCGTGGTGGTCACCGGCATGAAGTACTTGGACTGCCACACCGTGATGGCCCCACCGAGATCACCGGCGAAGGCATCCACTCCCCAGTCACCTGGGTTGGCAGCGATCATCCGGACGTTCGGGGTGGTAGCAGCAGCCAGCTGCGCGACCATCTTCTCGAAGTCGGCGCGGGCACCGTCCGCGCTCCCAGTGCGGTACTCGTGCACGCCGAACTGGATGGGCGGCACACCAGCCGCGACGGCCATGGGGCGATCCAAGCCGGCCCACCCCGCATCCCCCTCAGGCAACACCTACGTGCCGACGTCTGCCGACCGTTCGTGCCGCGCGACACACCGTGACGAGGGCAGCGTAGTCGTCGTGGTTTTTGGCGATCAAGAGGGGCTGCGGTGGCCGTGGCCAAAGGGCCACACAGTGGCCACCCGATCTGAGGTCTGGCCACGGAAGCCGAGAATCTACAGCCTTTTGTTGTGCCAGTTCGCCGGAGGCAGACGGGGAAGGAGCCCGAAGGAACTGGAAGCACTTCCGTGGTCATGCCAAGGTAGATGGCCGCCCAAGAGCCCCAATCCCATGGAGGCACCCTGCACCGGCAGCACCAAAACGATCCCCCTCCCCGACGCGACCTACTGGGTTACCCCTCGTCACCTGGCGGGCGACGACGAGTCTCTCGCCGACCAGGTGGCCGCGACCCTCTCGTCTGCCGGCTGGCGGATGTGGCCGACTGCCCGCGACACCCTTCTCTACACGAGCCCCAACGGGCTGTGTGGTGCCGAGTGGACACGCGCCGCCTGTTCGTTCGAACTGGGAGACCTTCCGGTTGCCTGGCAGATCTCCGCCCGGTCCCATCCCGATAGCGGCCTGCCTGAGTGGAACGCGTACTTCACCGCCGGCGTCCCCCACGAGGCGCTGACCGACTTCCTTCTCGCCCTCGAGGCCCGCACGGACCCCGCCTTCTCCTTCGATGGCCCAGAGATCGTCCTCTCGGCGGCCTGTGCCCAAGGATGGGTACGCGACATCGACCGCCCGCTCATCGCCGCTCTCGCCCCGGGCTCTCCGCCGGCATCTCGCTGGAGGAAGTGCCCCCGCTCGTTCGCGATGCCGATCCGCGGCCTGGTCGCTTCGGCTGGCAGGCGTGGGCGGAACCTTCTGTCGGCACCTCGTATCTCTGGTGCGCGACCTTCAGTGGCAGCACGCCTCACGATCTGGTCGCGATCTTCGCCGCCTCGCTCGCCTCCCCCCATCCCGTGCCGCGCTCTTGCCTGCCCGCCGGCGTCGAGGGGCAGCTCGACGTCATCCACCCAGGCACCCGGCGGCGGAGGAGAGCACGCGGATCCGATTGAGGCAGGACAGCGGGCGACGTCAAAACTTCGGGAAGTTTTCGGGAAATCCAGCCGCCAGGGGCCGCCTCTGACCGGATTCAGCCGGACAGATCCAGCCACTGGGGGAGCCTTCCCCGACCCCCTCACCCCCGACCGAAAACCGCCCCTGACCAGCAAAAAGGCCCCTCCCGAAGGAGGGGCCTCGCTCTGCGCCCCCGGCAGGACTCGAACCTGCGGCCAAGTGCTTAGAAGGCACCTGCTCTATCCGCTGAGCTACGGGGGCCGGTGGTGGCCTTGGGCCTGGTGGCCCGGGTTGGGTGTGCCTGCGGGGACAAGGATAGGGCTCTTGTCGCCTCGGGCCGGTTGCTTCGCCTGCGTGGCACGATGTGGAGGTTCGGTGAAGCGAACCGATAATCGCAGGCAGGTGCGATTCGCGCAGCGCTTTTCGCGTCGTGCGCGGCGGGTGTTGTGCAGTCGTTATGCCCGGGGTTCCGTTCCCCCTCCCCTTCTTCGGCGCGCAGGGTTCTTATACGCTTCAAAAACGCTCATAAATTGGGCATTCTTCGCATGTGGTGACCTTGGACGAACGGCCTCAGCTGATCGACGCACTCTCCGCCCTGCGCGACCGAGTCGCGGCCGTGCGTCTTCCCCTTCCCCTGCCCGACGTGCCACGCGCCCGGCAGACCCGGGCCGAACTGCTCGCGCAGCTCGACGACTACCTGGTGCCGCGGCTGAAGGACCCGGACGCGCCGCTGCTCGCGGTGGTGGGCGGGTCGACGGGGGCGGGGAAGTCCACGCTGGTGAACTCGCTGGTCGGGCGGCGGGTGAGCGAGGCGGGGGTGCTGCGGCCGACGACGCGGACGCCGGTGCTCGTCTGCCACCCGGAGGACCACCACTGGTTCGCCGGGCTGCGGGTGCTGCCGCAGCTCACCCGGGTGTGGCTGCCGCAGGCCGACGAGGAGCACCCGGCCGCCGGGGCCGAGGCCGGGGACAACGCCCTGCGGGTCGAGACCGCGGCCACGCTGCCCCGCGGGCTGGCGCTGCTCGACGCCCCCGACATCGACTCCCTCGTCGTCGAGAACCGGCTGCTGGCCGCCGAGTTGATGTGCGCCGCCGACATCTGGGTGATGGTCACCACCGCGTCCCGGTACGCCGACGCCGTGCCCTGGCACCTGCTCCGTACCGCGAAGGAGTACGACGCCACCCTCGTCACCGTCCTCGACCGGGTGCCGCACCAGGTCGTCGGCGAGGTCTCCCGGCAGTACGAGGCGCTGCTCGCCAAGGCCGGGCTCGGGGACGTACCGCGCTTCACCATCCCCGAACTGCCCGAGTCCACCGGGGACGGGTGCGGGCTGCTGCCCGAGAGCGCCGTCGCCGCGCTGCGGGCGTGGCTCGCGCACCGGGCCGAGGACCCCGCCGCCCGCCAGCAGGCCGTCTCCCGCACCGCCACCGGCGTCATCGACTCCCTCGACACCCGGCTCCCCGAGCTCGCCGGGGCCGTCGCCGCGCAGTACGCCGCCGCCGTACGCCTCGGGGGCGCCGTCGAGAACGCCTACCGCGGGCAGGGCGCGCGCGTGCGGAAGGAGCTCGGGAAGGGGGCCGTGCTCGCCGGGGACGCCCGTGCCCGCTGGCGCGCCTACCCGCGCGACAGCACCGCCGAGGAACTCCTCGACGCCCTCACCGAGTCCCTCGCCGCCCTCCTCCACTGCGCCGTCTCCGCCGCCGAGGAGACGATCCGCGAGGTCCACCGCCGCGAACCCGCCGCCGGAGCGCTGCGCACCGCCCCCGGCGGCGACCGGGCGGTCGCCGAGCGGATCGGCCTGGAGGTGCGGCGCTGGCGGCGCGTCCTGGAGGAGCTGGCCGAGGAGGAGGTACGGGGCGTGGAGAAGCCCTCCGGCCGCGGCGCCGCCCGTGTCGCGCTCCCCGACGCGGAGACCGTCGCCGCCCTCCTCGCCGCCTCCCTCCTCGGCGGCCGCCGCGCCCGCCCGGCCGGCGAGCGCCTCGCCGAACTCCTCGGAGCCCAGGCCGCCCTGCGCCTGCGCGACAAGGGCGGCGACCTCGTCCTCACCCACGTCGACCGCGTCCTGCACGCCGAACGCGACCGGCGCCTCGCCCCCCTCGACGCCCTCGGCGTCACCCCCGAGCCGCAGGCGGAGCTGATCGCCGCGCTCTCCGTACTGCAGAAGGAGAAGTGACGTGGCCGAGAAGCCGGAGATGACGAAGACGCCAGGGCGGCCGGAGCGGTCGGAGCGGCCGGAGAGGTCGGAGAGGTCGGAACGGTCGAAGGCGGCTGCGGAGAAGAGCGAGCGGTGGGACGACGGGCTGATCGCCCGGCGGGCCGCCGAGCGGATCGCCCCCGGGGAGATGCCCGGGGAGACGTCCGGGGAGCCGGCGGACGACGGCGAGGGCTCCGACGCCGGCGGTTTCGGCGGGAGTTACGGGGGCGGGCTGCGCACCCGGCTCGACGCCCTGCACGAACTCGTCGGGCTCTCCCGCACCCGGGTCGAGAGCGAGGCCCTCGCCGAGGCCGGGCGGGTCCTCGACGAGGCCGCGGCCCGGCAGCGGCTCTCCTCCCGGCACACCGTCGTCGCCCTCGCCGGCGCCACCGGCAGCGGCAAGTCCACCCTCTTCAACGCCCTCGCCGGCGTCGCCGTCTCCGAGACGGGGCTGCGCCGCCCCACGACCTCCGCCCCGCTCGCCCTCACCTGGTCCGAGGGGGCCGCCGGGCTCCTCGACCGGCTCGGGGTGCCCGGCCGGCTGCGCCGCCGCCCCCTCGCGGGCGGGGCCGCCGACGCCGCGCTCCAGTCGCTCGTCCTCATCGACCTGCCGGACCACGACTCGGCCGTCACCGCCCACCGCGACCAGGTCGACCGGGCGCTCGGCCTGGTCGACGCGGTGATCTGGGTCGTCGACCCGGAGAAGTACGCCGACGCCGCCCTCCACGAGCGCTATCTGCGGCCGCTCGCCGGGCACGCCGAGGTCACCTTCGTCGTGCTCAACCAGGTCGACCGGCTCGGTGCCGAGGCCGCCGAACTGGTCCTCGACGACCTGCGCCGGCTCCTCGACGAGGACGGCATGGCCCTCGGCGAGCACGGCGAACCCGGCGCGACCGTGCTGCCCGTCTCCGCCCTCACCGGCGAGGGGGTGTCCGAACTGCGCGAACTCCTCGCCCGGTTCGTCCAGGAACGCACCGCGCCCGAGCGTCGCCTCGCCGCCGACATCGACGCCGCCGCGGCCCGGCTGCGGCCCGCGTACGTCGCGGACGGGCGGGTGGGGCTCGGCGAGCGGAGCCGCGAGGAGTTCGCGGGCCGCCTCGCCGTCGCCGTCGGCGCCCAGGCCGCCGGCGAGGCCGCCGAGCGGGTCTGGCGGCGGGGCGCCATCCGCGCCTGCGGCAGCCCCTGGCTGCGGCTCTACCGCTGGTACGAGCGGCAGCGCGCGCACGGCTCCACCGATCCGCGGCTCGCGTCGCCGGTCGAGGACGAGCTGACGGCCCGCCAGCGGGTCGAGCAGGCGGTGCGGATCGTGGCCGACGAGGCGTCGCTGGGGCTGCCCGCGCCCTGGGCACAGGCCGTGCGGGAGGCCGCGCAGCGCGGCGCCGAGGGGCTGCCCGAGGCGCTGGACGAGCTGGCCGCCGGCCTCGGCGACCCGGCCGCCCGCCCGCCCCGGCCCGCCTGGTGGCCGGCCGCCGTCCTCGCCCAGGTCCTGATGACGCTCCTCCAGCTCTTCGGCGCCCTGTGGCTGGTCGGCCAGATCGTGGGCGTCGTGCCCCCCGGGCTGCTGCCGCCGGTCCTGGTCATGCTGGCCGGGATCGTCGGCGGCCCGTTGATCGAATGGGCCTGCGAGAGCGCGGTGAAGGGACCGGCCCGGAGGTACGGGCAGGAGGCCGAGCGCAAGCTCGCGGAGGCGGCCGCCGCCTGCGGCCGGGCCCGGGTCCTCGACCCCGTCTCGGCCGAACTGCTGCGGTACCGCGAGGTGCGCGAGCAGTACGCGAAGGTGGCCGGTCCCCGTCCCTCGCCGAGGATCGTCGGCACGGGCGGCCGCGGCGGCGCCCTGCGGCTGGGCGCGACCAGGGCGGGAGCCCGCGTCCGCTGAGCGGGGAGGGGGGAAGTGCTCCGGTCCGCCTCTGCCGGTCCGCCTCTCCCGGTCCGGCCTCCCGGTCCGCCCCTCCCCGGAGGGGGAGGACGGACCGGAGCGCTTCCCTGAGGGAGGGGCCGCCTCTCTCCCGGAGGGCCGGTTCGTCTCCCTTCCGGATGGGGCGACTTGCCCCCTCTCGGACGGGGCGACCTGTCCTCCTCCCGAATGGGGCGACCCGTCCCCCCCTCCCGGATGGGACGCCCCGTCCCCCTACCGGGTGGGACGCCCCGTCCCCCCACCGGGTGGGGGAGTTGTCCACAGCCCGTCGGTCGTCCACAGGCGCCGGCGGGCTTTCCGCCGTCCGGTCAGCATGGTGTCCACCAGGACGGGAGCGGATCCCGGGGCGTGGAGCCCGCGGGGCCAGGGAGGGGCACGGACATGAACGACACGACGGTGACGCTGGTGGGGAACGTGGCGACGGCGGTGGAGTACCGGGACACCGTGGCGGGGGGCGTGGCCCGCTTCCGGTTCGCGGTGACCGCCCGGCGGTGGGACCGGGAGCGGGCGGCCTGGACGGACGGCGCCACCAGCTTCTACACGGTCTCGGCCTGGCGGACGCTCGGCGCCAACCTCGCCGCCTCCGTCTCGGTGGGGGAACCGCTGGTGGTGCACGGCCGGCTGAAGGTCCGTGAGGACGAGCGCGACGGGCAGCGCAAGACCTTCGTCGACATCGACGCGCTCGCCGTGGGCCACGACCTGACGCGCGGCACCTCGGCCTTCCGCAGGACCGTGCGGACCGAGCCGGGGCCGGGGGGCGGAACGCTCCCGGGCGAGGGCGACCTGACGGATCGCAGGGGGGTGGCGAGGGCCGATCCGAAGGGGGAGGAGGACCCCTGGACGACCGCCGCACACCAGCTGGTAACCGCCCCCTGACCATGCGTTGTGGGGATTTGTCGACCAACTCGCCGGGGGTATAACGATTCCGAGACGGAATGGTTATCTCGTCGTATGACCGGGGACCGGGCTCTTCCGCCTCCCTAGGATTCCCGAGTACTCAGTGAGGCGCATGAGCCCATTGGGTCAGTGAGGCTGCAGGCGGGCGCTCCCCCCACGCGAATCGACCACGTTCGCGGAGCGGCTCGCCCGGAGGGGAAATCAATGTTTTCAGTTCGTGGGCGCAGCGCTGCCCGCATGGCCGCCGCGACGCTGGTCTCGGGCCTGGTCGTCTCCAGCGCCATAGCCTTCGCGGGCCCGGCGATGGCCGACGAGCCCGGCACGGGCGGACACGGTGCCGCCGCGACGCTCGGCGGTCTGACCGAGTCCGGCAAGATCAAGATCGAGAGCGACCGGGGCGACTCGATCCAGTGGGGCGGCCTCTTCGACCTCACCGTCGAGGGCGGCGGCTCGCTCCAGGCGTACTGCATCGACCTGTGGACGTCGACCGACCCGGGCACGAAGTACAAGGAGACCGACTGGGACAAGTCGACGCTCCACGAGAACAAGAACGCCGGCAAGATCCGCTGGATCCTGCAGAACTCCTACCCCCAGGTGAACGACCTCAAGGCGCTCGCCGGCAAGGCGGGCGTCGGCTCCCTCACGGGTGACGAGGCCGCCACGGCCACCCAGGCCGCCATCTGGAAGTACTCCGACGACGTCACGGCCACCCCGGAGGACCCGGAGGCCAAGGCGCTCGCCGAGTACCTGGTCGCGGAGGCCGCCAAGGCCCCCGAGCAGGAGGAGCCCAAGGTCTCCCTCGCGGCCTCCCCGGCCTCCCTCGCGGGCAAGCCCGGCGAGAAGCTCGGCCCGGTCAAGGTCGCCACCACCGCCGCCGACGGCACCGTCACCGTCTCGCTCCCGGCCGACGCCCCGGCGGGCGTCAAGGTCGTCGACGGCGCGGGCCAGGCCGTCACCACCACGGGCAACGGCAAGGAGCTCTTCCTCGACGTCCCGGCGGGCACCGCCGACGGCGAGACCAAGATCAGCCTGGCCACCGAGACCACGGTCCAGATCGGCCGCGTCTTCGGCAGCGTCGAGGGCCACGAGCAGACCCTGATCCTGGCCGGCAGCAGCAAGTCGGCGGTCAACGCCGAGGTCGCCGCCTCCTGGGCCAAGACCGGCCCCGTTCCGGCCGTCACCGTCGCCGAGAACTGCGCCAAGGGCGGCGTCGACGTCACCGCCACCAACGAGGGTGACGAGGACTGGACCTTCGACGTGAAGGGCACCTCCTACACGGTCGCCCCGGGCGAGACCAAGACCGTCACGGTCCCGGTCGACGAGGACGCGGTGTACGAGATCACCGTGACCGACGCGAACGGCTTCTCGAAGTCCTTCAAGGGCGTCCTGGACTGCAAGACCGCCCCGTCCCCGGAGCCGACGGCGACCCCGTCGGACACCCCGTCGACCGGCACCCCGTCCGAGACCCCCTCGACGAGCGCCACCCCGTCGACCACCGCCACCCCGGCGCCCAGCACCACCACGGACGCCTCCACCGGCACGACCGGTACGACCGGCACCACCGGCGGTGACCTGGCCGAGACCGGCAGCTCCAACGCCACCCCGATGATCGCCGGCATCGCCGTCGCGCTCGTCCTGGCCGGCGGCGCCGCGGTGTTCTTCCTCCGCAAGAAGAAGGCCGCGGGTCAGTAAGCGGCACCGCCGGTCGGCACGGACCGAACGGCAGGGACCGAACGGCATGACGTCACGGGGGTGAGAACGCCCCGTGACGGACGGCCCCGGACGCACCCGCGTCCGGGGCCGTCGCACGTCCGCACGCCGGAAACCCCGCGTCGACCCGCCCCGGCTCCTCCCGGCCGCCGGCCGCCGGCCGCCGGTCGCCCGCCGCCGTCCCGGCCCGCCGCCCCCGACGGTCCCCGGCCCACGATGCCGGCCCGCCACCCTGCCCCGCCGCCTCGGCCTCTCCCGGCCCCGCCCCCCGGCCCCGCTCCCCGGCCCGTCCCCCCTGGCCCGTTCCCTCGGTCCGTCGCCCCGCCCGTCCCCCCGGCCCGTTCCCGACCCGGCCCCGAGGTACTGGTTTCCGCCTGGGGGCGGAGGTGCGGCAAGATGGGTGTATCTGCCCACTCACTCTTTGCCGGACGGTTTCTCTTGGCTGAGTACATCTACACGATGCGCAAGACGCGCAAGGCGCACGGCGACAAGGTCATCCTCGATGACGTGACGCTGAGCTTCCTGCCGGGTGCGAAGATCGGTGTGGTCGGCCCGAACGGTGCCGGTAAGTCCACCGTTCTGAAGATCATGGCCGGGCTGGAGCAGCCGTCCAACGGCGACGCCTTCCTCTCCCCGGGCTACTCGGTCGGCATCCTCATGCAGGAGCCGAAGCTCGACGAGTCCAAGACCGTCCTGGAGAACGTCGAGGACGGCGTCGCGGAGATCAAGGGCAAGCTCGACCGGTTCAACGCCATCGCCGAGGAGATGGCCACGAACTACACGGACGAGCTCATGGACGAGATGGGCAAGCTCCAGGAGGACCTGGACCACGCCGAGGCGTGGGACCTGGACACCCAGCTGGAGCAGGCCATGGACGCCCTGGGCTGCCCGCCCGGCGACTGGCCGGTCAACAACCTCTCCGGTGGCGAGAAGCGCCGCGTGGCGCTCTGCAAGCTCCTCCTGGAGGCCCCCGACCTGCTGCTCCTCGACGAGCCCACCAACCACCTCGACGCCGAGTCGGTGAACTGGCTGGAGCAGCACCTCGCCAAGTACAAGGGCACCGTCGTGGCCATCACCCACGACCGGTACTTCCTCGACAACGTGGCCGAGTGGATCCTGGAGCTCGACCGCGGCCGCGCCATCCCGTACGAGGGCAACTACTCGACCTACCTCCAGAAGAAGGCCGAGCGCCTCAAGGTGGAGGGCAAGAAGGACGAGAAGCGCGCCAAGCGCCTCAAGGAAGAGCTGGAGTGGGTGCGGTCCAACGCCAAGGGGCGTCAGGCCAAGTCCAAGGCGCGTCTCGCGCGCTACGAGGAGATGGCCGCCGAGGCCGACAAGATGCGGAAGCTGGACTTCGAGGAGATCCAGATCCCGCCGGGCCCGCGCCTGGGCTCCGTCGTCGTCGAGGTCAACAACCTCTCGAAGGCGTTCGGCGAGAAGGTCCTCATCGACGACCTCTCCTTCACCCTGCCCCGCAACGGCATCGTCGGCATCATCGGCCCGAACGGCGCCGGCAAGACCACGCTGTTCAAGATGATCCAGGGCCTGGAGACCCCCGACGCCGGCGAGATCAAGATCGGCGAGACGGTCAAGATCTCCTACGTCGACCAGGGCCGCGCCAACATCGACCCCAAGAAGACGCTGTGGGCCGTCGTCTCCGACGAGCTGGACTACATCAACGTCGGCCAGGTCGAGATGCCGTCCCGCGCCTACGTCTCCGCGTTCGGCTTCAAGGGCCCGGACCAGCAGAAGCCGGCCGGCGTGCTCTCCGGCGGTGAGCGCAACCGCCTCAACCTCGCGCTCACCCTCAAGCAGGGCGGCAACCTGCTGCTCCTCGACGAGCCCACCAACGACCTCGACGTCGAGACCCTCTCCTCGCTGGAGAACGCGCTCCTCGACTTCCCCGGCTGCGCCGTGGTCGTCTCCCACGACCGCTGGTTCCTCGACCGGGTGGCCACGCACATCCTGGCCTACGAGGGCGACTCCAAGTGGTTCTGGTTCGAGGGCAACTTCGAGTCCTACGAGAAGAACAAGGTCGAGCGGCTCGGCCCGGACGCGACCCGTCCGCACCGCGCCACGCACAAGAAGCTCACCCGGGGCTGATCAGGCCGTGGCGAGACACCTCTACAGCTGCCCCCTCCGCTGGTCGGACATGGACGCCTTCGGGCACGTCAACAACGTGGTCTTCCTCCGTTACCTGGAGGAGGCCCGGATCGACTTCATGTTCCGGCTGGCGCCGGGGGACGGCAGCCCGTCCTTCTCCGGGGGGTCCGTCGTGGCCCGCCACGAGATCGACTACCTGCGGCCGCTGGTCCACCGGCACGAGCCGGTGACCATCGAGTCCTGGGTCACGAAGATCGGCGCGGCGTCGCTGACGATCGCGTACGAGATCAAGGACCCCGGCGTCACCTACGTCCGGGCGTCCACGGTCGTCGTGCCCTTCGACCTGGAGGCACAGCGGCCGCGCCGCATCTCCGAGGAGGAGCGCCGCTTCCTCCAGGAGTACGTCGACGACGGGATGACGTCCGCCGCATGACCGTGCTCGCCCCGCTGCACTTCGCCGACCCCAGGGAGGCGGCGGCCCTCGCCGCCTTCCTGGGCCGGCTGGTGCACTACGACCGCGCCGCCGCCGTCCGCCTCCAGGCCGGGGGCGGCGCGCTCGCCGTCTTCGGACGGCCGCCGTCCTTCGAGGTCCTCGCGATCCGCACGGCCCGTCTGGAGGACGCCGTCGACCTCGACGTCACCGTCTCCGCCGGCGCCCTCCTCGACGGCGTGGAGGAGGCGTCCGGCAAGGCCGTCGTCCCCGACGCGGTCACCGGCCCGCCCTGGGCCGGCGTCCTCCCCCCGCGCACCGGCTGGCGGCCCGTCCCGGGTCTGCCCGCGGCCGGGGAACTGCGCGGGGCGGTCGCCGCGGCCGTCGCCGAGTTCCGCCGCCGCGACGGGGAGCTCCCCGAGGAGCTGCGCACCCGCACCGAGCGCGACCGCGTCGGCCGGGAGATCTGGTCCCGCACCCTCGGTGCCACCGGCCTGCCGCTGCGCGCCGTGCACGCCGCCCAGTCGCTGGGCTTCCTGCCGCCGCGGGACGTGCCCGCCGACCTGCTGGCCGCCGGGCCGTGGCTGCGGCTGCGCACCCCGTACGGCTCCGTGGCCCTGCGCAAGGCCCCCGCCGCGCTCACGGTCACCCCGGCCCCGTAACACCGGCTTCGCAACACCGGCCCCGGCGCCGCGAGCGACGCCCGCCCGGGCCCGCGAGCGCCGCCCCGCCGTCACCACACCCTCCGCTCCGTCCCCTCCGCCGCCAGCGCGGCCACCGAGAGGGCCGTGGAGAGCAGCAGCAGGACGGCCGGGACGGCGAGCGAGCCCCGGGCGACGTTCTCGGAGGCCGGGACGGGGTCCATGCGGCCGGCCGGGTCGTAGGCGATCTCGACGGGCTTTCCGGCCTCGCCGAGCCTCTCCTCCCAGGCGAAGTCCTTCGGACGGCCGCCGGGGCAGTCCAGGGTGTGGTGGTACAGCCGCTTCGCGTCCGGCGCGCCCTCGCCGAAGGTGGGGTGGTCGGTGACCCGCACCTTCCCCACCACCACGCAGCGCACCGTCTCCGGGCGCACCCGCGCGTCCCTGGCCTCGATCCACACCGCGCCGAGCCCCGCGAGCAGCAGCACCAGGGCGAGGACGCTGCCGCCCTCGCGGAAGAGCACGTCGTGCGCCGCCGCCGCGAGCCCGGCGAGGACGAGCCCGACGAGGACCGCGAGCGCGGTCGGCACGCCCTGCGCGGACCGCATCGACCAGGTCCCCCACAGGTGGAGCAGTACGCCCGCGCCGAGCGGCACGGCCACCGCCCCGACGTGTCCGAAGACGCGACCCTTCCCCATCCCGACCACCCCCGGTGCGGGGACGCGGCCGGGGCCGGGGCCGGTTCCGCGGCGCCCGACCCCGCCGGCGTCCGGCGTCGCCCGTGCCCGACTCCGTGCCCGGCCCGGTCCGTCCCCCGCGTCCTCAGTGTTCGGCGTCGTCGGGCCACACCCCGATGTGGTCCTGCTCCAGTTCGAGCGCCACCCGGTGCTCCATCCCCAGCGTCGTGGTGTACTCCGCCGGGAGCTGGAGCCGGCCCGCGCGGTCGAGCATCGCGTACTCCCGCGCCACCAGCGACTCCTGGCCCTCCGCGTCCACCTCCGTGCGGCGCAGCACCTCGGAGGAGGTGCGGCCGTCGCGGATGGCGACCGTGCGGCGCACCTCGGTGGCGACCGCCTGGTCGTGGGTGACGATCACGATCGTGGTGCCCAGCTCCTCGTTGGCCCGGCGGAAGGCGGCGAAGACCTGCTCGCCGGTGGCCGAGTCCAGCTCGCCGGTCGGCTCGTCGGCGAGGAGGACCTTCGGGTCGTTGGCGAGCGCGACGGCGATGGCGACCCGCTGCTGCTGGCCGCCGGACAGCTGGTGCGGACGCCGGTCCCGGCAGTGCGCGATGTCCATCATCGTCAGCAGTTCCTCGGCCCGCTCCGCCCGCTTCTTCTTGTTGCCCGCCAACTGCATGGGCAGCGACACGTTCTGGGCGGCCGTCAGATAGGGGAGGAGGTTGCGGGCGGTCTGCTGCCAGACGAAGCCGACGACCTCGCGGCGGTAGCGCAGCCGGTCCCGGCCGGTCATGGCGAGCAGGTCGCAGCCCGCGACCCGGGCCGCGCCCGCGGTGGGCACGTCCAGGCCGGCCAGGATGTTCATCAGGGTCGACTTGCCGGAGCCGGACGCCCCGACCAGGGCCATCAGCTCGCCCTCCTTGACGAGCAGGTCGAGTCCCTGGAGCGCCTGCACCTCCACCCCGTCGGTGGTGAAGATCCGCACCAGGCGGTCGCAGGCGATCAGCGCGTCGTGGCCGTACGAGGGCCGGTCCCGGTGCGCGTTCGCGCGCCGCTCCAGCTCCTCCAGGGTCGTGTTCGCGGTCGTCGTCATCGTGCGTCTCCTGCCCTGAGTTCCTTCACCGAGCTCTTCCGGCCCGTCCACCAGGCCTGGACGGCCGCCGCCGTCCCCGTCAGGAGGACCACGGCCACCGCCGGCAGCACCAGCGACCACGGGTCGACCCGCAGCGGCACCCCGGCGAGCGCCGCACCGCCCTCCGCCGTGGCGAGGGCCAGCAGGCGCAGGTCGATGCCCGGCGCGAGCAGCGGCACCGTCGCCCAGCCGGCGAGCGCCCCGCCCAGCGCGGCGAAGACCGCCGGGGGCAGCGCCTCCAGGCCGAGCAGCCGCCGTCCCTGCCGCCGGGTCAGGCCCATCGTCCGCAGCCGGGACAGCAGCACGGCCCGCTCGGGGCCGCTCTGCGTCAGCGACAGCAGCACGGCGACCACCGCGTAGGCGGCGCCCGCGCCGATCGCCGCCGCGTAGAGCGTCTCGGCGCCGGACTGGAGCGGCGAGTCCACGTAGGCCTCGCGGGTCTCCGAGGCCAGTGTCACCGTGAAGTCCCCGGACTTCCCGGACTTCCCGGCGACGGCCGCCCGCAGCGCCTTCGCGTCGGGGGCGCCGCCCACGAGGACGGCGGTCTGCCGCCGGTTGGTGACGTCGGCGGCGTTGACCACGAGGAAGTCCTCGCCGCGCACCGCCGGGGTGGAGTCGCGGACCGCGACCACCTTCACGTGGAAGCTGCCGGTCGCCGTGTTGAGCAGTGCGGGCCGGCCGGCGAAGCGGGCGGCGACCGAGGGCGAGGCGAGCGCGGGCAGCACCCGGTCGGTGTCGCCGACGGCCTCCGGGCCGCCCTTCCCGGTCGTGGCGAGCAGTCCGGGCGGGAAGGCGCCGTTGCCGGTGCGCCGCGCGAGCTTCGCGTAGGCCGCGGGGTCGACGGCGACGAGCGGGGCGCTCATCGGCGAGTCGGCGGAGCCCGGCGACGGCAGCGACACCCCGTACTCGATCTGCACGGGCAGCGCCTCGCGGACGCCCTTCGCGCCGCGCACCGCCTCCACCGTCCCGGGCGGCAGCAGCAGGCCCTCGGTGCGGCCCTCGACCCGGGCCTCGGCGCCGGTCGCCAGGATCGCCGCCCGGTCGCGGGCGTCGGTGACCCCGGCGAGGACCGAGCCGCCGAAGGCGGCCGTGGTCAGCGCGAGGACGAGCGCGAGCAGCGGCAGCACCCCGGTGGCCGAGGCGCGTCCGGCGCGGGCGAGGGCGAGCGGGCCGACGGCGCCGCGCAGCCGGCGGGCGGGGCGGGCCAGCCAGCGCAGCGGCAGCGGCTGGAACCGTACGAGCGCGAAGGCGGCGAGCACGCCGACGAGCACCGGCGCCGCGCTGACCAGGTGGTCGCCGGAGTCGGAGGTGCCGCGCAGCCGCAGCGAGGCGATCGCGGCCGCCGCGAGGACCAGCGCGGTCAGCTCGACGACGGTGCGGCGGCGGGACGTCTTGGCGTCGATCATGTCCTCGCGGGCCCCGTGGACCCGGGGCGCCCGGTGCCGGAGCACGGCCCGGACCGGCAGCACGAGGGCCGCGACCAGCGCCACCAGGACGGCGGCGAGGACGGCGGGCAGCAGCGGAGCGGAGCCGGTCAGGGCCGGGGCGCCGGGGGTGTCCGGGCCGCGGACCAGCGCCACCGCCGCCACCAGGCCGAGGGCGGCGGCCGGGCCGGCGACCACCGAGGTCTCGCCGAGCAGCCGCAGGCCGATGCCGGTCAGGGAGGCGCCGCGGGCGCGCAGCAGGGTCAGTTCGGCGTCCCGGCGGGCGAGGAACAGCCCGCCGGTCATCGCGACCACCACCACGGCGACCGCGCCGATGCCGAAGACGGCGACGGCGACGACGGGGGAGATCGCGGCCCGGGACGCGAGCTGTGCGGCGACGACCTCGTCGAGCTCGGTGGAGATCAGGCCGGTGGGCCCGGTGACCTCGCGGACCGCCGCGAGCACGGGCCCGCCGGCCAGCGAGTCCAGGGCGGCCGCGAGCGGCTCGCCGTCCCGGGCGGCGAGGCGGTCGGCGGACACCGGGTAGCGCCAGTAGACCTCGGGGACGCCCGTGGTGGAGGTGAGCACGGACCCCGACGCGGGGGAGAGCAGCAGACCGGCCTCCCAGTAGTACGTGGTCTGCATCGGGTCCGGCTTCATCGTCAGCGACGGCGTCCGCAGCAGCGGGCTCACCGCCCAGTACGACCGCTGCGGGTCGTGCGGCTCGACGACGCCGGTGACGGTGACGGCGATCGGGTCGCCGCCGATGCCGGGCACGTGCACGACGGAGCCGACCTCGATCCCGAGGGCCTTCGCCGTCGCGGCCGTCACCGCCGCCTCCGCCTTCTTCGGCGTGCCGGCGGGCATCCGGCCCCCGCGCAGCTCCGCGTGCGCGGGCAGGTCGGAGACCGAGGCGGCGAAGAACTCCACCGGTTCGCCGTCCGGCTTCGGCAGCCACGGGTCGAGACCGACGACCCGTGTCGTCGTCCGCATGCCGTGCACGGTCTGCCCCCGGTCGGTGGCCAGCGGCGCCGGCAGCAGCGCCCGCAGCTCCTCCTGCTCCTCCCGCAGGCCCTCCGGCTCGCGCGAGGCGGCCGGCGGGAGCGGGTCGGTGATCTCCAGCACGGCCCGGTGGGCGGGGGCGGTGCGCAGGGCGTGCCGCAGGCCCTCCGTCTCGTACGAGTCGACCACCCGCGGCAGCGCGGCGGCGAGCAGCGCGGTGACGAACACCAGCAGCGCCAGACCGGCCGCGGCGCCGGGTGCGGCCCGCAGCCGGGTCCGCACCCAGGGGGCGACGGCCCGGCCGGGCGCCTTCTCGGACTCGGCCGCCGGCGCGGGCCGGTGGTCGGGGGACGCGCCTGCGGACTGCATCGGGCGGGACTCCTCGCGCGGGACGTCGGACATCAGTTGTCTCCCTGGTGGCGCAGGGTGACCGCCGGATCGTTGCGGCGCAGGGCGATGGCCGCGACGACCGCGAGCGGCAGGGCGGCGACCCCGGCGAGGAGCAGGGCCACCTCGCCGAGGGGCAGTTCGACGAGGACCGGCGGCGCGGGCCGGGTGGCCCGGCCGGTCAGCACCACCAGGGGGACGACCACCCGGGCCAGCAGCGAGCCGAGGGCGACGCCCACCAGCAGGCCGACGCCGATGAGGACGCCCTGCTCGGCCGCGAGGAGCCGGGCGAGCCGGCGGCGCGGCGCGCCGATGGCCCGCAGGATCGAGAACTCGGCGGCCCGCTCCCGTACGGAACCGGCCGAACCGACCGCGAAGCCCACGGCGGCCAGCGCCGCCGCGGCCGCCGCCACCGCCATCAGGGCGGTGTGGGGGCCCGCGCCCAGCGGGTCGTCGAGCAGCCCGGAGGCGATCTCGTCGCGGACGACGAGCTCACCGGGCTCGCCGGTGGCCCCCCGCAGCTCCTTCGCGACGGCGGCGGCCCGGCCCCGCTCGGGGGTCAGCCACCACTCGGTGGGCGCCACGGGGGCGAGGCGGTCGACGGCCGCGAGCGCGCGGTTGGCGGACTTCAGGTCGACGAGCACGCCGCCGCCGTCGTCCGGCATGCCGGAGGCGGCCTCCGCGTCGCCGGGCCGGCCCTCGGTCCCCGTCGTCGGCAGGTCCTCCACGACCCGGACGATCACCGCGGACACCTGCCGGCCGCCGAACGACAGCTGCACGACGTCGCCCCGCTTCGCCCGGGACGCCGCCATGAACGCCTCGGAGGCGATCGCCGGAAGCCGCTCGGCGTGCTCGCCCACCGGCGAGGTCAGCCGCACCTCGTAGCTCTCCGCCGGGGGCGGGAAGGGGCTGGAGAAGACGTCCTCCAGCGAGTACGCGGCCTCGTACGGCGTTCCGCCGCCCGCGGCCGGACCCTGCTCCCTGATCACCAGCTTCCTCGGGTCCTGGGTCTTGCCCTCCAGCGTCTGCTCGAAGTCCGCGGTCCAGCCGGCCAGCGTGCGCGCCGGGTCGACGGTCCGCAGCTTCCCGTCCGCGCCGGTGACGCCGAGCAGGTCCACCCGGAGGGTCGCCGCGTGCTCGACGTGCTCGGAGAAGTAGGCGGAGAGCTCGATGCCCGTGAGGACCAGGCCGCCGGGGCCGCGGGCGCCGCCGGTGGTGAGCGCCGTCAGGTCGAGCGTCATCCGGTGGGTGCGGCCGTCCGGCGGCAGGACGCCCGCCCGCAGCCGGTACGGGACGCCGTGCGCGTCCTCCAGGGCGAGGGTGACCTGCCCCGGATCGACGCCCTTCGCGGCCCGGCTCCGCAGGTCCACGACGAGCGCGCGGCTGCCCTCCGGCACCGGCAGGCCGGGCCGGACGCCGTCCCGGGACGCGAGCGGGGCGAGCAGCCCGGCGGGCGAGGAGCCCGCCAGGTCCTCGCGCATCAGCAGCCCGGAGCCGAGCCGGTCGGTGGCGACGGCGAGCACGGCCGCGCCGTGCCCGGCGACGTCCAGGGACTCCCGGCGGACCGGGGCGACCTCGCGGACCCCGGGGACGGCCGCGAGCCGCGCCGTCCGGGCCGGGTCGCCGGGACCGAAGCCCAGCACCCGCACCTCGGCACCCGCCCGGAAATCGGCCTGGTCGTGCTGCGACCGCTCCCACGAACGGCTCTGCCCGACCGCCAGCATGCCCATCGCCACGGCCAGCACCAGGAGCAGCACCGGGCCCGCGCCGCGCAGCGGCCGGCGGCTGAACTGCCAGCCGGCCAGTGCTGCCGACAGGCCCCGGCCGCCGGCCGCGCGCCGCTCGGCCAGCTTCGCGGCGGGCGGCAGCAGACGCAGCGTCAGGACCGTGCCGGCGAGCAGCGCCAGCGCGGGCGCGGCGACGAGCACCGGGTCGACGGCGCCGCCGTCGGCGGCGGCCTCCGGCTGCCGCTGGAGCTGCCAGAGCGCGATGCCCGCGACCAGCAGCAGCGCGAGGTCCGCGCCCGCCCGCACCGGCCACGGCAGCGTCCCGCCGCGCGCCTTGCGCAGGGACACGGCGTCGCCGTCGCGGGAGGCGAGCGCGGGCGCCACGACCGCCGCCGCGCAGGCCAGTGCCACCCCGACGGAGACCAGCCAGACCGTGGCGCCCGGCGAGGTGTCGAGCTCCACCCCCAGCGAGGAGAGCCCGGACCGCGAGGCGAACAGCCGGGTCAGCGGGCCGGTGAGCAGCGGGGCGAGGAGCGCGGCGGGCACCGCGAGGAGCAGCGCCTCGGCGGCGGCGAGGGCGGTGATCCGGCGCCGGGAGGCACCGCGGGCCCGCAGCAGCGCGGTCTCGCCGGACCGCTCGGTGCTGAGCAGCCGGGCGACGAGCAGCAGCGCGTAGGCCGCCAGCAGCACCAGCTGCACGGCGACGACGAGGAGCGTCGAACGGGACACCGCGAGCGCGCGCTCGGTCTGCGCCAGGGCGGTCGGCAGCCCCGTGGTCACGTTGAGCGT
This sequence comes from Streptomyces filamentosus, assembly GCF_014654895.1. Taxonomy (GTDB): domain Bacteria; phylum Actinomycetota; class Actinomycetes; order Streptomycetales; family Streptomycetaceae; genus Streptomyces; species Streptomyces filamentosus. The sequence goes on from NZ_BNBE01000001.1 coordinate 3,836,546, forward strand.
GGTCCCGAAGGTCGTGGTGTCGGCGAGCAGCCGCTCCGGCTCCCGGGTCGCGGAGGCCCGCAGACCGGAGATCCCGTCGGTGTGGAGCCGGGAGAAGTCGGCGGTGCCGAGCCAGGAGGTCCCGCCCGGGGCGAGCGTGCCGGAGGCGAGCACCGAGGGGTCGGCGAGCAGCGGCCCGTACGTGGTGAAGGAGAGCGTCCGCACGCCCCGCCCGCCGGCCGGGTCGAGCAGCCAGTAGGGGTCGGTGGGGTCGGTCGCCCCGTAGACGCCGGTGATCCGGACCCGCAGCTTCTTCTCGGTGAGCCGGTCGGTGAGTTCGAGGACCGCGCCGGGGCCGGTCCGCAGCCGCTTCGCCGCCTGCTCGGGCAGCGCGGTCTCCACCACGCCGCCGGTGCGCGCCGCCGACGGCCAGGCGCCCCGCACCAGGGTGAGCCGCGCGCGGTCGAGCGCGGCGAACTGCGTCAGGTCCGGATCGCCCTGGCGGGCGGCGGGCGGCTGGAGCGACCGCGGCAGCGCGTACGGCCCGGAGCTCTCCAGACGCCGCACGGTGACGGGCAGTCCGTCGAAGGCGCGCCGGGCGCTGTCGGTGACCGCCCGGTCGGCGGCGGCCCGCCGGTCGGCCGGTATCTGACCCGAGACGAGCAGCGTGGAGGCGGCCGCCGAACGGTCACGCAGCCGTGCCTGGAGCGCCGCGTCGCCGATCGAGCCGGAGAAGGCGGCGAGGGCGGCGAGCACCGTCGTCGTCAGGACGACGGCGAGCAGCGCCGCGCCCAGCAGCAGCCGGTGAGCCCTGACGCGCAGAAGTACGAACCCCGTCACCCATCCCCCTGGCCGCTCCACGCGCGTCCGCAGTCACCGAACGCCTGTCGAACTTTCGAAACGTTCCGGGAATGCTTTCATCGGCCATGGGTCGCTGGAAACCGCTTGCGCACCGACCTTGATGCGATCGTGACCGTTATTCGGTGATCGGTTCCTGGAATGTGTTCATCCGGTGGCACGGAGTGGTCCGGACCGGTCGCGGGCGGTTCTCAGCCGGGAGTGTTCACCATCGAGGCCGCCGCGTACGTCATGTACCGCCACAACTGGGCGTCGTGCTCCGGCGCCAGCTCCAGGCTGTCGATCGCGGCCCGCATGTGCCGGAGCCAGGCGTCGTGCGCGGCCCGGTCGACGGCGAAGGGGGCGTGCCGCATCCGCAGCCGGGGATGGCCGCGGCGCTCGCTGTAGGTGCCGGGGCCGCCCCAGTACTGCATCAGGAAGAGCGCGAACCGCTCCTCGGCGGGACCGAGGTCCTCCTCCGGGTACATCGGGCGGAGCAGCGGGTCCCCGGCGACGCCCTCGTAGAAGCGCCGGACGAGACGGCGGAAGGTCTCCTCGCCGCCGACCTGCTCGTAGAAGGTCTGCTCCTGCACGGTGCCGTCCCCGGGAATCTCGTTCACCGTTCCATCGTCTCAGACGGACCGGACGAGGACCGGAGGTCTAGGACCCCCGGCCCCTCCCCGGCTCAGCCCCGCCGGACGGTGATCGTCGTCCAGGCGCCGACGTGCACGCGGTCGCCGTCCTGGAGCTGGACGGGGACGTACGGCTGGATCGGCTCCTCGCCGCCGTTGACCGTGGTGCCGTTGGTGGAGTTCTGGTCCACCACCGCCCACGAGCCGTCGGGCTGCTGCACCAGCACCGCGTGCTGGTGCGAGACGCCCGGATCCTCCGGCGGCACCGCCAGGTCTATGTCCGGGGCCTCGCCCGTCGAGTGCCGGCGCCGGCCGATCGACACCTGGTTGCCCTGGAGCGGCAGCTGCTTCGGCGGCGCGTACGCGGGCAGGTTCAGCCCCGACGCCTCGGGACCGCTGCGGCGCATCATCGCCATGAAGTAGTCCCGGTCCGGCCCGATGTGCGCCGTCCACCCCTGCGGGGCCTGCGGCCGCGGCGGTTGCGGGGCCTGCGGAGGCTGCGCCTGCGACGGCGGGGACAGCACCCAGTCGTCGTCCGCCCGCGGCGGCGCCTGGTGGTGGGTCGGCTCCGCCCCCAACGGCTCCGCGGGCCGGTTCACCTGCGAGGGCCGCGAGTCGTGGTACCCGAACGGGTCCTGCGGTGCGGGAGGCGCGGGCGGTGCGGGCTGCGCGGGCGGCGCCACGGGCGCGGCGGACGCCGCCGGCGTCACCGGAGGCGGCCCCAGCGGACGCTGTGCCTGCGGCGGCGCGATCGGCGTGTACGAGGTCGCGGTACCCGTCAGGAAGTTCCAGCGGCACTCCTCGCAGAACGGCGCCATGTGCTCCCGGGGCGTCCGGCACTGCGGGCACAGCTCCGCCTGCGCGGTGGCATTCGGATCCCCACCGGCACCGAAGGCACTGTTCGCGGAGGGGGGATTGCCGGGGGCGCCGGGACCGCCGGGGTAGCCGGGGCCATTGGGGCCGCCGGGACCGCCGGGGCCACCGGGACCGCCGGGGCCGTTGGGGCCGCCGGGTGCACCGGGGCCACCGGAGAAGCCGGGGCCGTTGGGACCGCCGGGCGCACCGGGGCCGTCAGGACCGCCGGGCCTGCCCGGACCGTCGGAGAAGCCGGGACCGCCCGGACCGCCAGGGGCGCCGGGGAAGCCAGGGCCGCCCTGGGCGCCGGGACCACCGGAGAAGCCGGGGCCGTTGGGGCCCCCGGGCGCACCGGGGCCGCCAGGCGCACCGGGGCCGCCTGGGTAGCCGGGACCGCCCGGAGCGCCGGGCGCACCAGGGAAGCCGGGGCCGTCCTGGCCGCCGGGGAAACCGGGACCGCCGGAGTTGCCCGGACCGCCGGGTGCACCGGGACGGCCGGGACCGTCAGGGAAGCCGGGGCCGCCCGGAGCACCGGGGAAACCGGGGTTGTTCGGGCCGCCGGGCCTGCCGGGACCATGGGGGAAGCCGGGGCCGTCGGGCGCGCCGGGACCGCCGGAGAAGCCGGGGCCGCCAGGGCCGTCGGCCCTGCCCGGAGCGTCGGGGAAGCCAGGACCGCCCGGACCACCGGGCCTTCCCGGGCCGTCGGGGAAGCCAGGACCGCCGGCTCCGCCGGGCCTGCCCGGACCGTCGGAGAAGCCCGGGCCCCCGGGGCCGCCGGGCCTGCCGGGGCCGCCCGGGTTGTCGGAGAAGCGGGGGTCGCCGGGGCCGCCGGGCGCGCCCGGGCCGCCGGGCGTACCGGGGCGCTCGGGGAAGCCGGGGCCGTTCGCTCCGCCGGGAGCGCCGGGGAAGCCGGGGCGTCCCGGAGCACCCGGGCCGCCAGGGGCCCCGGGGCCGTCGGGGAAGCCGGGGGCACCCGGACCGGGCGGGAAGCCGGGGCCGCCGGGACCTCCCGGGCCCGGGGGGTTCGGGTGCGGGTAGCCGTAGGCCGGCGGGGGAGGGGGCGGGCCCGCCGGGGCCGGGTGCGGGTGGCCGTAGGCGGGCGGGGGTCCGGGAGGGCCCGGGGGCGGGGGGACCGGGGGGCCGGGGGGCGGTGGGGGAGGCGGCGGTACGGCACCCGCCGGCGCACCCGGCCCGGTCATGCGGTGGCCGCAGACCTCGCACCAGTCGTCGGAGACCGACTGGTGTCCGTTCGGGCAGGTCGGCATGTCGGTGCTTCCCCCTCTCGTCGTCCGGCCCGGTGGCCGGGCTACCTCTTGACGCGAACGGTCTTGGTGGAACGGGTCTCGAGTGTCATCTCGTCCGCCTCCGCGACCTTCGCCTTCAACCGCACAGTACCCGCCGCCGCGTCGACCACGTCCACCACCTTCGAAAGGAGTTTCGCGGTATCCGCGTTCCCGGAGGCCGCCGCGAGCTGCACCGCGCGGCCCAGTTTCGCGGTCGCTCCGTCCCTATCGCCCGATTTGCGGGCGTCCAGGCCCTGCTGGATGGCGTCGGCGAGCTCGGCCTGGCCGGTGTAGTGGGCGACCTGCGGGTTGATGGCCGTGGCCATCGCCACGTCGTGGGTCCAGACGGCTCGTATCAGTCCTTGGGACACGGGCCGGGCCTCGCCGCCGGCCGGGTCGGGGAGGATCAGGGAGACGCGGGCGGCGAGCATCTCCTGGCCGACGGTGTTCGCCGGGACCCGGACCCGCACGTGGTAGTCGCGGGACTCGTCGCCCCAGGAGCCGGTGGGGTAGTCCCCGGCGCGCGGTCCGGTGTCGGCGCGGCGGCCGGTCAGGTCGGCGACGGCCGGGGCGACCTGCTTGACGAAGACGAGTTCCGCGCCGACCGGGGTCCACAGCCGCAGCGCCACGTCGGCGACGCCCTTGCCCATGACGTTCTCCATCATGGCCGTGAAGTCGGCGGCGAGCCCGGCGGGGTCGGCGACGATGTCGGCGGAGCCGAGCAGCGCGGAGGCGATGCCGGTGACCTCCTTGACCTCCCAGTCGGTGCCGACGCCCCGCGCGTCGCAGGTGAAGCGGCCGGCGCAGGCGTCCAGCGCGGCCCGCAGCGCCTCGGGGCTCTCGTGCTCGTTGCGTCCGTCGGTGAGGAGGACGGCGTGCCGGATGGCGAGGTCCTCGCCGCCGAGGAGCGCGTCGGCGAGCCGCAGCCAGGTGCCGATCGCGGTGCCGCCGTCCGGGGTGAGCCGGGCGAGGGCCTGCTTGGCCTCGGCACGGGTGCGGGGGCCCGCGACGGCGAGCCGCCCGTCGCCGGGGTAGACGGGGGTGGCGACGTGGGTGCCGGCGACGACGGCGAAGGAGGTGCCGTCGCGGAGGGTGTCGACGGCGGCGGCGGTGGCGGCCCGGGCGCCTTCCATCTTGGCCGGCGGGTAGTTCATGGAGCCCGAGCAGTCGACCACGATCACCACGCCGGCGGGGCCGCCCGCGGTGAAGCCCGTCGCCCCGCTGGTGCCGCCGCCGGTCGCGGTGACGGTGACGACGGCGTCGACGTCCCGCCCGCCGTCCGGCAGGTACGCGTTCTGGTAGACGTCCACCGAGAACTGCGGCACGGACGGCTTGGCGAAGTTCGCCATCGGGGTGGGGCTCCTCTGGGGTGGCGGCGGCAGCGGCGGAGGTGACGGGCGGTCAGGAGGAGCCTGCCCCCGCGGGCGGCGGGACGAACGGCAGCAGCGCGACCGTGATGTTGTCGTGTCCGCCGCCGTCGAGGGCGTGGCCGACGAGGGCCCGGGCCGCGGGCAGCGGCCGGAGCGCCGCGTCGGCGGGGAGGACGCGGGCCATGGTCTCGGCGGCCTCCGCGTAGTTCCACAGGCCGTCGGTGCAGACCACGACCACGCCGGGCCGGTCCGGTTTGAACGCGGCGGTGTGCGGCTCCAGTTCGTACGCGTCGGCGCCGAGCCAGCCGGTGATGGCGTGGGCGCGCTCGTCCGCGTACGCCTGCGCCTCGTTCATGAGGCCGGCCTTGACCATCTGGGCGGCCCACGAGTCGTCCTCGGTGAGCCGGGCGGCGGGCGCGGTGCGGTCGTCGGGCACCCAGTAGGCGCGGCTGTCGCCGACCCAGCCGACGACGAGCAGTCCGTCGGCGACGACGGAGCCGACGATGGTGCAGGCGGGGGAGTTGCCGCCGTGGAGGGAGTCGGGGGCGGTGTCGTCGCCGCCGGTGCGGGCCAGGGCGGTGACGGCCTCGGCGGCGGCGACGATCGCCTCGTGCATGGCCTGCTGCGGGTGGGTGCCGCGGGGCAGGGCCTCGCCGAGCACCCGGCCCGCGGTGCGGGCGGCGGCGGCGGACGCCTCGTCGGGACGGTGGGCGGAGGAGACGCCGTCGCAGACGACGGCGACGGCGGCGGGCCGGCCGCCGGGCAGGACGGCCTCGCGGATCGAGAACGAGTCCTCGTTGCGGTGGTGGCGCAGGCCGCGGTCGCTGACGGCGGCGACGGTGGGGAACTCCCGCTCCATGTGGTCCCGTTCGCGGGGCTGGGCGTGTCCGCAGTTCTCGCAGTAGCCGTCCCCGTCGACCCGCCCGGCCCGGCAGGCCACGCAGACCCCTTCGGGGACGTCCCCGGGGGGCACGTCTCCGGCGGCTGCGTCCCCGCCGGGGTCCGCGGTGGGGCCTCCGGCGGGGTCCACCCGGACGGCGGCCCGCGGATCGGGCGCGGCCAGCTCGAAGTCGCCCCCGCCCCGCACGGTCTCCCCGCTCGGCGGCGCGGCGGCCCCACCGGCCGGCCCGGCCGCCGGACCACCGGCGGGCTCCCCGGCCGGCGCGGCCACGGGTCCGGCGGGCGGGGCGGCCGGCCCGTCCGTCCGCACCGGCGCCGCCGGCAGCGCGTGGCCGCCGGAGTCCGTGCCCGGCAGTTCGCCGGGGTGCTGCGTCATGGTCGACAGGGAGCCGGGCTCCCGGGGCGGTGCCTCGGGCCAGACGGGCGCGGCGATCGGCATCGTCGGCCGGTCCTGCCCGGCGGGCTGTTCCACCGTGGCCGACAGGTCGTGGCCGCAGGCCCCGCAGTAGCGGTCCCTCGGGTCGACGGGTTCGCCGCACTCCGGATTCGGACAGGCGGTGAGTCCGTGCGACGGCGGCTGGGGCTTCTGGGACATCCTCACACCCACGTCCGGGGGCGGTAGCGGTTGGCCCGCTCCACCAGTTCGATCCTCTCCTCGCCCCGCTGGGCGAGCCGGGCCAGCACCCGGTAGGCGCGCTCCAGGCCGGAGCGGAGCCCGCCCTCGTCCAGCGCGCTCCCGAGCAGCGGCTGCCCGCCGCCCGGCGCGGCACCGGGACTCCCGGAGAGTACCCAGTCGAGGGCGGTACCGAGCACTTCCGCCGACAACCGCTCCCGGCGCACCGGGTCGAGGCCGAAGCCGCCGAGGGCCGAGACCTGCGCGGCGGCGGCCGTCAGGTCGGCGCCGAGCGGTTCGTTCGGGGGGCGCCGCCGCAGCCGCGCCCGGACGGCCGCGACCCGGGCCGCCGTGTAGTGGATGGACGACTCCGGTACGGATTCGAGCGCGGCGACCGCCCCCGTGCGGTCCCCGGCGGCGAGCCGCACCCGGGCGAGTCCGAAGGCGGCGCTGACGAAGCCGGGGTCGGTCGTCCACACCAGGTGGTAGTACTCGGCGGCGTTGTCGAGCTGGCCCAGCACCTCCGCGCAGACGCCGAGCGCCAGCTTGGGCGCGGGCTCGCCGGGGAAGGCGTCGTAGACCGCGTCGAAGGCGAGGGCCGCGTGCGTCAGGTCGCCGCCCACCAGCGAGGCCACGCCCCGGTGCCACACCACCCGCCAGTCGTCGGTCTCCCACTGCTCCAGGGCGCCGAGCGTCTGCCCGGCGGAGACCAGGTCCCGCAGGTCGAGCTGGGCCCGCAGGGCGCGCAGCCGCAGTTCGGGGGTGTCGGCGGGCGCGGCCCGCAGCGCGCCGAGGAGTTCGGCGGGGGCGGCGGCCGCCAGACCGGCGAGGAAACCGGCGTTGGCGTCCGCCGGGTCCACCCGGGGCACCGGCAGCGCGAGGGCGGTGGCCGCCGCGTCGAGCGGGGCGAGCAGCGCGTCGAGCCGCTGTCCGGCCGGGACGCCCGCCGCGGCGGGGGGCGCGGTGCGCCGGGCCCGGCCGGTGCGGCGGGCGCCCAGCACCGACACGTCGCCGGAGTCCTCGGCGAAGAGCGTGGTGTCGGTGACCCGGACCTCCGGGCCGAAGAGGGTGGAGAGCGCGGGGCGGGGCCGGCCCGACTGGAGCGCGACGACCTCCCGCAGCACGCCGGTCAGCTGCTCCGCCATCTCCTCGGCGGAGGCGAAGCGGCGGGCCGGGTCCGGGTCGGTGGCGCGCACCAGGAAGCGGTAGAACGACTCGTACCGCTGGAAGACCTCGATGTGCTGCGGCTCCGGCAGCGAGTCGGCGAAGACGTTGGTGTAGCCCTGGAAGTCGAAGGTGAGCACGGCGAGCGTGCGGGCCACCGTGTACAGGTCGCTGGCGACGGACGGGCCGACCTCGGCGACCTCGGGGGCCTGGTAGCCGACCGTGCCGTAGATCGCCGACTCGGCGTCGTCCATCCGCCGGACCGCGCCCATGTCGATGAGTTTGAGCTGGTCCTCGGACTGGATCGCGTTGTCCACCTTGAAGTCGCAGTAGAGGAGTTTGCGGCTGTGCAGGTGACCGAGGGCCTCCAGCGCCCCGATGCCGTACGCGCACGCCTGCTCGACCGGCAGCGGGTCGCGCCGGCCCTCCGGGGTGCGCCGGTCGTTGGCGATCTCCTTGAGCGACTTGCCGCCGACGTACTCCATGACGATGTAGCCGTCGAGGGAGCCGGTGCGCGGGTCGAGGTGCTCGACGAAGTTGTAGATGCGGACGATGTTGGAGTGCTCGATCTCGGCGAGGAAGCGGCGCTCGGAGATGGCCGCCGCCATGGCGTCCTGGTCGCCGGTGTCGAGCAGGCCCTTGAGGACCACCCAGCGGTCCGAGACCGCCCGGTCGACGGCGAGGTAGATCCAGCCGAGGCCGCCGTGGGCGAGGCAGCCCGCCACCTCGTACTGCCCGTGCACCACGTCCCCGCCGCGCAGCTTCGGGACGAAGGAGTACGGGTGCCCGCACGAGGTGCAGAAGCCCTCGGTGCGGCCCGGCCGGTCGCCGCGCGAGCGGCCCACCGGCGCCCCGCAGTCCGACCGCGAGCAGAAACGCTTCCGCTCGGGGACCTCGGGGTTCTCCATCACCGCCGCGCGCGGGTCCGGGCGCGGCACCTCCGGGACGGCGACCAGCCCCGCGCCCAGCCGCCCCCGCGTCGACTGCACGCCCGAGGAGCGGGAGCTGCGCACCGACACCGAACGGCCCGTGACCGCCCCGGACAGCGAGCGCGACAGCCGCCCCGACACCGAGCGGCGCGAGGAGGCGGAGCGGGACGAGGCCCGCGAGGACGGCCGCGAGGCGCTGCGCGCCGAGCCCGAGTCGGGCCCCCACGCCGCCGCCTCGGACGGCGTGCCGAAGCCCGCGCCCGTCCCGCCGCCGCGCTTCCCCGGCACCGCCACCCCGGTCGGATTGGCCTGGAGCCGTCCGCTGGGCGCCACCACCGGTGCGAGCCCGCACGTGTCGCAGTACAGCTCGCCGCCGCCCACGTCCTCGTACGCGCCCCCGCAGGTGGGCCGCTGGCAGCCGCCCGCCCCCGTCCGTCCGCTCACCACTGTCGTCCCTCCGTCTGGGCCGGACCGGACAGCAGGTCCGCCACCGCCCGCTGGTAGCGCAGGACGGCCTGCTCCGCCGCCCGCAGGTCGCAGGGCGCGCTCCACAGCATCCGGCGCGCCGCGTCGTACCGCTCCGTGAGGAAGGGGTCGTCCGCCCCGCCGAGCCGGACCGCCTTCGCCCGGTACGCGTCCAGCCGGCCGCGCAGCTCCGCCCGCACCGCGAGCGGCGCCGTCACCGCCGTCAGCGAGTCGCGGGCCCGCAGCAGCTCCTCCTCCGCCTCCCGCTCCAGCGCGTCGAGCAGCGGCGAGAGCCGGTGCCACCGCGCGTGCCTGCGGTGCTCGGCGGCGGCCTGGAGCCGCTCCTGGAGCGCGGTGGACGGCCCGCTCACCGCTGGCACCTCGGACGCGGCGATCTTCGCGAGGACCTCGCCGCGCGCCACCCGGGCCTCGGCGAGGGTCCGGTCCGCCCGGGACAGCACGTCCCGCAGCCTGAGCAGCCGCTCCTCGGAGTCCTGCCGGACCGCGAGGACCGCCTCGATCTCCCGCCGCACGTCCTCCAGGGCGAGCGCCGCCCGGTCGTACCGCGCGGTGTCCGGGCGTCCCCCGCCCGGCGCGGAACTGCCCGCCGCAGGCCGCCAGAACGCCAGCGGATCGCTGATCACCCGCTCCCGCAGCTCCGTCAGCTCGGCCGTGATCGACTCCAGCTCGTCGCCCGCCGGATGCTCCCCGGGCCGCACCCCGACCGAGTGCGCCAGCGAGCGGGTCCGGCCCAGCTCGGCGGCGAGCAGGTCTATCCGCGCGGGCAGCGCCGACCAGACCGCGTCCGCCGTCACCACCACGTCGAGCGAGGCCGCGTACAGCTCGTTCATCCGGCGCACCAGGCCGTCCAGGGTGAACCGCTCGGCGAGCAGCGCCCGTTCGCCGGAGCCGCCCGGCACGTGCACCGACTCGCCGCGCAGCCGTTCGGTCAGCTCGGCCAGCTCCTCCGGCTTCGGCCACGTGCGCCGCGACCGGACCTCCCGGGCCTCCCGCAGCGCCGTCGTGTACGCGTCGAAGCAGGTCCAGAGCACGGTGATGGTCCGCTCGGCCGTCGCCCAGCGCTCCCGGGTGGTGCCGGTGAGCCCGGCGCCTTCGAGGAGCCGCCGCCCGGCGTGGTCCTGGAGCGCGAGGAGCGAGTCCTCGACCGCCTTGTGCTCCGCGCCGAGGCGCGCAAGCGCACGGTCCACCTCGTCCCGGTCCATCACCGGACCGGGGGGTCCCGCGACGCTCATCGCTCTCCTCATCTCCTTCTGCTCGTCCGGCGGGCCGTGCCCGTCCGGCGGTCCCCGCCCGTGCGGCGGTCCCTACTTGTACAGCGGGGCGGGCGGCCCGGCCTTCCCGAGCCCCGCCTCCAGCCAGATCCCGTACGCCTCCTGCCAGGGGCCCCTGCGGTAGTCCTCCAGGACCTTGTTGACCCGGCGCACCAGGTCGTCGTTGCCCAGCTTCGCCGCCACCCCGTAGTACTCCTCGGTGAACGGCTTCCCCTTGAGCTCCACCGCCGGGTCCTGCGCGGCCTGTCCGGCCGCCAGGGCGTTGTCGGTGACGACGGCGTCGACCTCGCCCATCTGGAGCCGGGCCAGGCAGTCCAGCTGGTTCGGCACCGTCAGCAGGTTCCGGTCCGCGGGGGTGCCGTCGCCCTCGTCCCTGAAGACCGCGCCGAAGGACTGCTCCTCCAGCGCCTCGTAGGCCGTGGAGCCCTCGGCGGTGCAGACCCGGCGCCCCTTCAGGGAGGCGTCGTGGCCGGTGACGGGCGAGGTCTTCGGCGCCAGCACCTGCTGCCCGGCCCGGAAGTAGGCGGTGGAGAACGCCACCTGCTTGATCCGCTTGCAGTTGATCGTCATCGTGCGGACCACGAGGTCCACCTTGCCGCTGTCGAGGGCCGCGATCCGCTGGTTGGTGGGCACGGTGCGGAAGACGACCGCGTCCTCGCTGCCCAGCAGGTCCTTCGCGATGGCCCGCGCCAGGGTGATGTCGAAGCCCTCCAGGGTGCCGCTCTCCGGGTCGCGGAAGCCCCAGCGGTAGCTGGACTGGTCGACGCCGACGATCAGCTTGCCCCGCCGCTTGATCGCGGAGACCGCGGGGCCGTCGGCCGTCGAGGGCCGCAGCGACGCCTCCGGGTGCTCGCAGGTGTCGACCTTGACCTGCACGCCGGTGCCCACGCCGGGCCCCGGGCCGAAGGGGCCGGCGGGCGCCTCGGGGGCCGCCGCGTGGGTCAGCGGCAGCAGGGTGAGGGAGGCGGTCAGCGCGCAGGCCGCGCCCATCGCGGCCACGCCGCCCCAGCCCCGCAGCCGCCGGGCCGCCCGGCGCGCCGCCGGCTCGTCGTGTGCCATGCCGCCCCCTCTCACCGGTACTCCGCCAGTCTTCGGTTGATGCCGAGCACCGCGGCCAGCGCGCCGAGCGCGCCCAGCGCCGCCGCGCCCAGTGGCAGTCCGCCGAGCGCGTCCACCGCCCCGCGCGCGGAGCGCGTGAACTCGTCCTGCTCGTGCGCGAGCGCCCGCTCCAGGGCCGCGTCGACCTGGTCGAAGGACCAGCCGGCCGAATCCTTCGGCTCCTCCGCGCCCTTGGGCCCGACGATCAGGTCGAGGGCCGCCCGGTACTCGCCCGCCTCGCCGAGCTCCCGCGCGGCGGCGTGCCGCTCGCGCCACTCGCCGGCCCGTGCGGTGGCCTCGGCCAGCGGGGCCCGGCCCGCCTCGTCGTCGGCGAGCCGGGTGGCCCGGCCGAGCGCGTCGGTCAGCGCGCCCATGCCGGTCTCGTACTCCGCCTCGTACTTGTCGTTCTTCCCGTCCTCGGTGAGCACCGCGCCCCGGGCGACCTGCGTCAGGTTCTCGTTGGCGCGGGCCTTGAGGGAGCTGATCCGGGCCTCGGTGAGGAGCTGGAGCGACTCCTGGCCCTCGCTCTGCGCGGAGCCGAGGCCGGCCCTGGCCACGGTGTGCGCCCCGGCCAGCCACAGCAGCACCACCACGGAGGCGGCGGTGGCGGCGAGCAGGCCCCGGCTGAACACCCGGTTCGTCCGCCGGTACTCCCGGCGCTGCGCCCACACCAGGAGGCCGAGCGCGAGGACCCCGGCGCCGAGCGCCGGGTAGGGCCAGGCGCGGGCGTCCGCGTCGTCCCGGTGCAGCCGGTCGGTCTCCGCCGCGTACAGCCGCTCGGCGGCGGGAAGCAGCCGGGTCGTCATCTCCTGGTTGGCGTACCGCAGATAGGCGCCGCCGAGGGGCAGCCCCTGGCGGTTCGCCGCCCGGGCCCGCTCCATCAGGCCGGTGTAGCGCGGCAGCAGTTCGTTGAGGGCGGTGATCTCGCGGGCGGACTCGCCCGAGCCGTCCGTGTTCGCCGCGGCCTTCACCAGGAGCCGGGAGGCGGTGGCGATGTCCCGGTCGTAGCGGGCGCGGGATTCGGCCGGTTCGAGCGTGCCGGCGAGGAAGCCGGCCGCGGCGGTCGAGTCGGCGTCGGCGAGGGAGCGGTAGATCGCGGCGGCGTCGGCGCTCAGGGGCTGGCTGCGGCCGACGACGTCCTCGGCGGCGGCGGAGCGGTCGGCGGCCTCCAGGCCGGCGACCGTGCCCAGCGCCAGGACGAGCAGGGCGAGGACGGCCCCGAGGATCCGCAGCCGTCCCGGCTCGGTCGTCGCGGCGGTCCGCAGCACCTCGCGCCCGGTGGCCCAGGCCCCCCGCGCGGGCGGCGGAGCGGCGCCGGGGGCGCCGGCGGCGGGCGGGCGCGAGCCCTGCGGCGGCACCGTCGGCCGCGCGGACGCGGGCGCCCCGGCCCGCGCCGCCCCGGCGGGCGCGCTCGGCGGGTGTGTCACGTGACCTCCCCCTCGGTCTCGACGTCGATCGACCCCGGCGAGCAGTATGGCCGCAGGGGACCCGCCCGCACACCGGGAATGACACGATCTTGTGCCTATCGTGCCGCACTCCCGCGGGACTTCCGAGGGCGAACCCCCCTCGCCGCCGCGCCGGGACCTCCCGGTCCCTCCCCGAGCCCTCCCCGAACTCCCCTCGAACACCCCTCACTCTGAATACGACGGATCCCCCGGATCGGTTCCACCCGGGGGATCGCTCGAACAGGTGAACATGCGCGGGGTCAGCCCGCGTAGTGCGCCCGCAGCCGCTCCGCCGCCCCCGGGACCGCGCCCCACTGGTCCAGGGCGAGCAGCCCCGCGCCCAGCACCGGAGGCGCCGTCACGAAGCGGACGACCGCCTTCGGTGCCCGCTCCGCGAGGAGTTCGCGCAGCCGGTCCTCCAGCTGCGGGTGCCGGGCGGCGAGCACGCTGCCGCCGAGGACCACCGGCGCCTCCTCGTCCAGCAGGTCCAGCCGCCGCAGCGCGACCGTCGACAGCGCCACGACCTCCTCGGCCATCCGGTGCACCAGCGACAGCGCCACCGGGTCGCCCTCCGCCGCCACCCGGAAGAGCACCGGGGCCATCTCGTGCCGCCGGGCGTGCGTGATCCGGCCCAGGTGCACGGCCTCGATCAGCGCGTACATGCTGTCCAGGCCGAAGTGCGCGGGCAGCGCGCGGGCCAGCTCCGTCGGCTCGCCCCGGCCGTCCTCCGCGCGCGCCGCGAACCACATGGCCTCGTCGGAGAGTCCGCCGCCCCCGCCCCAGTCCCCGGATATCTTCCCGATCGCCGGGAAGCGGGCGGTCCGCCCGTCCGGGGTCATGCCCACGCAGTTCACGCCCGCGCCGCACACCACCGCGACCCCGCGCGGCTCGTCGAGCCCGGCCCGCAGGATCGCGAAGGTGTCGTTGTGGACCCGTACCGAGCGGCTCAGGTCCCGCGCGTACAGGGCCCGTTCCAGCTCCAGCTCCTCGACCGGCAGGTCGGCGTTGGCCAGACAGGCGGTCACGTGGGCGAAGGCGGGGGGCACGCCCGCGTCGGCGGCCGCCCGCCCCACGATCTCCGCCAGCGCGCCGACCGCCTCGGCCACCCCCACCACCGGGGGCTGGAACCCGCCGCCGCGCGCGGAGCCCAGGACGGTCCCGTCCGCGGCGAGCACCGCCACGTCGGTCTTGCTGTTCCCCGCGTCGACCGCGAGGAGCACGTCGTCCGGGTTCACGCCCACGCCAGGTGCTCCCGGTTGTGGGCGATCAGCCGGTCGGTGAGCTGCTCGGCGTACGCGTACTGGCCGACCAGCGGGTGCGCGAGCAGCGCCTTGAAGACCCGCTCCCGGCCGCCCCGCAGGGCCGCGTCGAGCGCCAGGTCCTCGTAGGCCGTCACGTTCGCGATCAGCCCGGCGTACAGCGGGTCCACCGGCGCGACCGGCAGCGGCACCGCCCCGCCGGGGCCGACCGCCGCCTGCGTCTCGATGACGGCGTCGTCCGGCAGGAACGGCAGCGTGCCGTTGTTGTACGTGTTCACCACCTGGTACGGCGAACCCCCGCCGCCCAGCAGGGACGCCGCCAGGTCCACGGCCGCCTCCGAGTAGAAGGCGCCGCCGCGCTTGGCGAGCAGCTCCGGCTTCTCGTCGAGCGCCGGGTCCCCGTACATCTCCAGGAGTTCCTTCTCCATCGCGGCGACCTCGGCGGCCCGCGACGGCTTGGTGCGCAGCTCCGCCACGACCTCGTCGTGCGCGTAGTAGTAGCGCAGGTAGTACGAGGGGACGACCCCGAACCGGTCCATCACCAGGCGCGGCAGGTGCAGGTCGCCGGCGAGGGCGTCGCCGTGCTCGGCGAGCAGCCGCGGCAGCACGTCCTCGCCGGCCGGGCCGCCGAGCCGCACGCCGGTCTCCCAGGTGAGGTGGTTGAGGCCGACGTGGTCGAGGTGGACCTCGGACGGGGCCACGCCGAGGAGCTTCGCGAACTTCCGCTGGAAGCCGATGGCGACGTTGCACAGGCCGACGGCCTTGTGCCCGGCGTTCAGCAGGGCGCGGGTGACGATGCCGACGGGGTTGGTGAAGTCGATGATCCAGGCGTCCGGGTTGGCGCGCCGGACCCGCTCCGCGATGTCGAGGACGACGGGGACCGTGCGCAGCGCCTTGGCGAGGCCGCCGGCGCCGGTGGTCTCCTGGCCGACGCAGCCGCACTCCAGCGGCCAGGTCTCGTCCTGGTTCCGGGCGGCCTGGCCGCCGACGCGGAGCTGGAGGAGGACGGCGTCGGCCCCCTCGACGGCGGCGTCGAGGTCGGTCGTCGTGGTGATCGCCCCGTCGTGCTCCTGCTTGGCGAAGATCCGCCGGGCGAGGCCGCCGACGAGGTCGAGCCGGTCGGCGGCGGGGTCGACGAGGACGAGTTCGGTGATGGGCAGGGTGTCGCGCAGCCGCGCGAATCCGTCGATCAGTTCGGGGGTGTAGGTGGAACCGCCCCCCACGACAGCGAGCTTCATTCTCGTATCAGCCCTTCACTCCGGTCAGTGTGACTCCCTCGACGAACGCCTTCTGGGCGAAGAAGAACACGAGGATCACGGGGGCCATGACCAGGACGGTCGCGGCCATGGTCAGATTCCAGTCGGTGTGGTGCGCGCCCTTGAAGGACTCCAGGCCGTAACTGAGCGTCCAGGCGCCGGGGTTCTCGGAGGCGTAGATCTGCGGCCCGAAGTAGTCGTTCCAGCAGTAGAAGAACTGGAAGAGGGCGACGGCGGCGATGCCGGGCTTCGCCATCGGCAGCACGATCCGCAGCAGGGTGCGCAGTTCGCCGCAGCCGTCGATGCGGGCCGCCTCGACGTACTCGTCGGGGATGGTGAGGAGGAACTGCCGCAGCAGGAAGACGGCGAAGGCGTCGCCGAAGGCCATCGGGACGATCAGCGGCCACAGCGTGCCCGACAGGTCCATCTGCTTGGCCCAGAACAGGTACATCGGGATGATCACGACCTGCGGCGGCAGCATCATCATCGCGATGACGAGCAGCATCGACAGGTGCCGGCCGCGGAAGCGGAACTTGGCGAGGGCGTACGCCACCGGGACGGACGACACCACGACGAGGAGGGTGCCGAGTCCCGAGTAGAGCAGCGAGTTCCGCCACCAGGTGAGGAAGCCCTCGGTCTCGAAGACCTTGGTGTAGTTCTCCCAGTGCCAGCTGTCCGGGGTCAGGTCCCGGGTGAGCGCCTGCTGGTCGCTCATCAGGGAGGTGAGGAGGACGAAGACGAAGGGCAGCACGAAGAAGAGGGCCGCGGCGACGCCGAGCGCGTGCACGGCGATCCACTGGAGCAGCGCCTTGCGGCGGGCCCGCAGGGCGGCGGGGCTCGTGGCGGAGGGGGCGGTTGCGGTGGTCATGGTTCAGTCCCCCGAGCCGATCAGGCCGCCGCGCCGGCGCATGAGCAGGGCGGTGAAGGCCATGGAGAAGGCGAAGAGCACGAGCGCGATCACACAGGCCGCGCCGTAGTTGAACTGGCTGAAGCCGAGGTTGTAGACGAGCTGCGGCAGGGTGAGCGTGGAGTCGTCCGGGTAGCCGGGGACGAAGACCTCGCCGGAGCCGCCCATCTTCCCCGAGGCGACCTTGGCGGCCACGATCGGCTGCGTGTAGTACTGCATCGCGCTGATGATCCCGGTGACGACGGCGAAGAGGATGATCGGCGAGATGTTCGGCAGCGTGATGTGCCGGAACCGCTGCCAGGGGCCCGCGCCGTCGAGCTGGGCGGCCTCGTACTGCTCCTTCGGCACGTCCAGCAGGGCGGCCATGAAGATGACCATGAGGTCGCCGACGCCCCACACGGCGAGGACGGTGAGGGCCGGCTTGGCCCAGGCGGCGTCGTTGAACCAGGCGGGGGCGGGCAGCCCGGCCGCCTCCAGGAGCGAGTTGACCGGCCCGGTGCCGGGGTTGAGCAGGAAGACGAAGGCGAGGGTCGCCGCCACCGGCGGTGCCAGGTAGGGCAGGTAGAAGAGGGTCCGGAAGACCCCCGCCCCCGACTTGATCTTGGTGATCAGCAGGCCGATGCCGAGGCCGAAGAGGACCCGGCAGCTCACCATGACCACGCAGAGCCAGAGGGTGTTCTGGAGGGCGGGCCAGAACTGGGGGAAGTCGGAGAAGACGTACGCCCAGTTGTCGAGGCCGCGCCACTGCGGCGGGTTGAGGCCGTCGTACCGCATCAGCGAGAAGTAGACGGTGGAGGCCATCGGATAGACGAAGAAGAAGCCGAAGCCGATCAGCCACGGCGACATGAAGGCGAGGGTGCGCAGCGCGTCGCGCCGGCGCTTCGACCGCAGGGTGTTGCGCCCCCGGGCGACGGGGCCGGAGGCGGCCGGGGCGGCCGCCTCCTTCGCGGGCAGGATGTCCGTGCTCATGGGTGGGGTCCGGCCGTCACTTCGCCGCGGCGATGTCGCGGTCGATCTGGGCCGCGGTGTCCGCGAGGCCCTTCTTCAGGTCGGGGACCTGGCCCTTCTCGTACTGCTGGGCGAACTTCTGGAGGGTGTCCTGGTAGGCGGAGCCGTTCACCGCGCCGTCCGAGGTGGTGGACTTCGGGTGGCGGGCGATGTCCAGGAAGGTCTTGAAGCGGGCGTCGAACTTCAGGTCGGGGGACTTCAGGGCGTCCAGGGTGGAGGGGACGTTCCCGATGGCGTTGGCGAAGCCCACCACGGCCTCGGTGTCCGTGGTCATGTACTTGACCAGTTCCCAGGCGGCGTTCTGCTTCTTGCTCTGCGGCGCGATGCCCATGATCGTGCCGGAGAGGTAGCCCTTGCCGTACTCGGCGGCCTCGTCGTCCGCGACGGGCAGCGGCGCGACGCCGACCTCGAAGGGGACCTTGGCCTCCTTGATGAAGTTCAGCCGCCACTCGCCGTCCAGCTGCATGGCGACCTGGCCGGTCTGGAAGGGGTGCTTGGCGCCCCACTCGTCGCCGAAGGTGGTGCGGTACCTGTCGAGCTTCGCGAAGCCGCCGAGCGCGTCCACCAGCGACTTCTGGTACGTCATCATCTCGGCGAAGGCCGGGTCGGTGCCCACCGCGGACTTGCCGTCCTCGCCGAAGTAACCGCCGTGGCCCCACTGCGACATGTAGTGCGAGACGACCGTCTCGTAGCCGAGGTAGGTCGGCATGAAGCCGAGCCGCTCGTACGAGTCGCCCTTCTCCTTCGTCAGCTTCTTCGCGACCGCGGTGAACTCGGACCAGGTCTTCGGCGGGGCCTCGGGGTCGAGCCCGGCCTTCCGGAAGGCGTCCTTGTTGTAGTAGAGGCCGTACGCGTCGGAGAGCAGCGGCAGGGTGCAGCGCTTGCCCTCGAACTGGGTGTAGTCCTGGAGGACCTTCGGGAAGGTCTTGTCGAGGTCCAGCCCGTCCTTCTCGATGAAGGGCTTCAGGTCCGCGAGGGCGCCCGTGTGGCAGAACTTGCCGACGTTGGCGGTGGTGAACGAGGCGACCACGTCGGGGCCGTTGGAGCCGCCCGCGCGCAGCGCCTGGCCGAGCTTGTCGTCGTTGATGTTGCCGACGATCTTCACCTTGATGTTCGGGTGGGCCTTGGTGAAGCGGGCGACGTTCTCCTCGATCGCCTTGACCTCGGAGGGGGCCGTCCAGCCGTGCCAGAAGGTGAGGGTGGTCTCCGCCTTCGGGTCGTCCGCCGCCGCGTTGTTCGCGGAGCCGGTACAGGCGGAGGCGAAGAGGGCGATCGAGGCGGTGGCGGCGAGCGCGGCGGCGCTCCTGCGGGTGCGTGCGGGCATGGCGGGGTCTCCCTGGAGGGTGGGACGTGGCGGGGGCCGGTCCCGGGCGAGGAGGTGCCCGGGACCGTCGTACGGGGGACGGGGACGGGTCAGCGCGAGGTGTCGAAGACCTCGTCGCGGGTGGTGGCCAGCGCGCTCTCCAGCGCGCCGCGCAGCACGGGTTCACGGGGGACGGAGGTGAGGACGAGGCGCGGCCGGGAGGCCGCGAGGTCGGCGAGCTCGGCCTGGACGCGGGCCCGCAGGGGTTCGCCGCCGGCGACGAGGACGTCTCCGGACAGCACGACCAGAGCGGGGTCGAGGACGGCGACGAGCGAGGCGAGACCGGTGGCGAGCCGCTCGGCGTAGCGGTCGAGCAGCTCCGCGTGCGGGCCCTCGCCGGGGGACGCGGCGGCCCGGGCGAGCAGCCCGCACGCCACCTCCACATAGGGGTGGTCGGGGGTGTCGAGGCCGGCCGCGCGGGCGATCCGGGGCACCGACTGGACGCCGGCGAGCTCCTGGAAGCCGCCGGAGTTGGCCTTGGCGACCTGGCGGACCAGCGGGGTGCCGGGGACCGGCAGGAAGCCGACCTCGCCGGCGCCGCCGGTGAAGCCCCGGTGCAGCCGGCCGCCGAGGACGAGGGCGGCGCCGAGGCCCTCCTCGTTCCACAGCAGGACGAAGTCCTCGTGGCCGCGGGCCGCGCCGACCGCCCGCTCCGCGACGGCCACCAGATTGACGTCGTTCTCGTACTCGAAGGGCATCGGCAGGGCCGCGGCCAGCTCCTCCAGGAGGGTGGGGGAGTGCCAGCCGGGCAGGTGGGAGGCGTAGCGGAGGCGCCCGGTGGCCGGGTCGAAGGCGCCGGGGGTGCCGATGACCAGGCGGCGGACGTCGCCGGGGGCGAGCCCGGCGGCCGCGACGGCCCCGTCGAGGGCCTCCGTGACCTGCCGGACCACGCCCGCTCCCGTACGGCCCTCGGTGCGGAGCTCGTACTCGCCGGCGACGGCGCCGGTGATGTCGGCGACGGCGGCGCGGATGCGGTGCTGGTTGACGTCGAGTCCGGCGGCGTGTCCGGCGCGCGGGTTCAGCGCGTACAGCTGGGCGCTGGGTCCGGGGCGGCCCGCGGTGGTGCCGGTGGCGACGACGAGCCCGGCGGCTTCGAGGCGGGCGAGGAGCTGGGAGGCGGTCGGCTTGGACAGGCCGGTGAGCTTGCCGATCCGGGTCCGCGAGAGGGGGCCGTGCTCCAGGAGCAGGTCGAGCGCGGCGCGGTCGTTCATGGCCCGCAGGACGCGCGGGGTGCCAGGGGTGCCCTGGATGCCTGCCATACCGCTCTCCTCGTCGCGCCGTGGCGCTCTCCACACTGTTAGGAAAGTTTCCTATCCGGTGGGAGGACGGTAGGACGGGCGTTGCCGGGCGTCAATACCCGCAGACGCACGACACCCCCGACGGCAACCGAAGCGTTACCGGCGGGGGTGTCCGAGGGCTTGCGGGTCAGGGCTTGGAGAGGTCCGACCGCGGCAGCGGGGTGGCCGCCGCCGACTGCGGCGAGGCGGCGTTCGAGAACACCGAGGGCGCCGCCATGCCCGCCGTCGGATCGGCCGGCGCGTCCTCCGCCGCCTGCGGGGGCAGCCCGCCCACGATCCGGATGCCGGCCTCGTCCAGACCGCGCTTGATCCGCCACCGCAGCTCGCGCTCGACGCCCAGCTTCTTGCCCGGCATCGTCTTCGCCGAGACCCGGACCGTCATCGAGTCCAGGAGCACCTCGGTCAGACCGAGCACCTCCACCGGACCCCACAGCCGCTCGTTCCACGGCTCGTCCTTGGCCATCGCCTCGCCCGCCGCCGCGATCACCGACTGCACCCGGTCCAGGTCCTCCGTCGGCCGGACCGTCACGTCGACCGCCGCCGTCGCCCAGCCCTGGCTGAGGTTCCCTATCCGCTTGATCTCGCCGTTGCGCACGTACCAGATCTCGCCGTCGACCCCGCGCAGCTTCGTCACCCGCAGCCCCACCTCGACGACCTCGCCGGAGGCCACGCCCGCGTCGACCGAGTCACCGACGCCGTACTGGTCCTCCAGGATCATGAAGACGCCGGACAGGAAGTCCGTCACCAGGTTCCGCGCGCCGAAGCCGATCGCCACGCCGGCCACACCGGCCGAGGCGAGCAGCGGCGCCAGGTCGATGGCGAAGGCGCCGAGCACCATCAGCCCGGCGGTGCCCAGGATCAGGAACGACGCCACCGACCGCAGCACCGAGCCGATCGCCTCGGACCGCTGCCTCCTGCGCTCGGCGTTGACGAGCAGTCCGCCGAGCGCCGTCCCCTCCACCGCCTGGGCGGAGCGGTTCATCCGCTCGATCAGCTTCGTCAGGGCGCGCCGGACGGCCCACCGCAGCATCAGGGCGACGATCACGATCAGCAGGATGCGCAGACCGGTGTTCAGCCAGGTGGACCAGTTCTCCTCCACCCAGCTCGCCGCGTTGGTGGCCTTCTCCGCCGCCTCGTCCAGAGACACCGGGATGGGCTCGGGCTCGGTGGCGGCCGCCAGGACGGACCAGGACACGGGACAACCTCCAGGCATCGCGTACGCAGGCCATCCACCCTAACGGGGCGTCGGACGTGCACCCGTGGCCCTGTTCGAGGGAGAGACCGACCTCACCCGGGCACATACCCGGAAGACATGCCGGTGTGGTCGAGAACACGTCCGGCGCGGCCCCGCCGATCGCGGGAACGTGGTGGCGCTCCGACCAGGCATGAGGAGAGACTGAGAGCAGTTCGTCCCGGCGCGAGCCACGCGCCGCCGGCGCCATAGGAGGCATCCGTGCCGCATGTCCTGGTCCTCAACGCGTCGTACGAGCCCCTGGGCGTCGTACCGCTCCGCCGCGCACTCGTCCTCGTACTGGAGAACAAGGCCCTCTGCATCGAGGAGTCCGGCGCCTTCCTGCACAGCGAGCACCAGGTCGTCCCCGCGCCCAGCGTGGTACGACTGAAGCGCTTCGTGCGGGTCCCCTACCGGGGTCCCGTCCCCCTGACCCGCAGGGCCCTCTTCGCACGCGACGGCGGGCGCTGCATGTACTGCGGGGGAGTGGCGACCAGCGTCGACCACGTCATCCCGCGCAGCAGGGGAGGGACGCACGCCTGGGAGAACGTGGTGGCGGCCTGCCGCCGCTGCAACCACCTCAAGGCCGACAAGCACCTGCGGGAGATCGGCTGGCGACTGCGCCACCAGCCCGCGCCGCCGACCGGCCTGGCCTGGCGGATCATCGGCACCGGCCACCGGGACCCCCGGTGGCTGCCCTACCTCCAGCCGTACGGCGCCGAGGCCGCGATGGCCCGGATCGACTCCGTCGCCGACACCCCCGCGGGGGCGCTGACGACGGGCTGATCCGGGCCCTTCGCGTCTCCGGGCCCCCGCGTCCCCAGGAGGGACGCGGGGAGGGGCACGGAGCCGGGGCGCCGCTCAGGGAGCGGCGCCCCCCTCCGGCGCGCCCTCCTCCGGTGCCTCCCCCTCCGGCGCGTCCTTCTCCCTGATGGATTCCGTGGATTCCCTGGATTCCGTGGACTCCGTGTCCTCCTGCCGGGTCCCGGACGCCGGGGTCCCTATCTTCGGGGTCCCCCCTTCCGGGGCGTCCTCCGCCCCCGCCGACGGGTCCCGGGGGGCCCGGGGGTCCTTCCGGTCCTGCGGGACCACCGCGTACGTCTCCACCGACCAGAGCGAGTAGCCGTACGGGGTCGCCCGCTTCTCGCCCCGCACCCGCAGGAAGCGGGTGTCCGCCGCGTCCATCCGCACCGACTCGGTGCCGCCGCGGCCGTCCGTGACGGTCGCCGCGGTCCGCCAGTTCCGGCCGTCGGCCGAGACCTGCACCCGGTAGCGGGAGGCGTGGGCGTCCTGCCAGCGCAGGACCACCCGGCCTATCCGGGCCGGGGCGGCCAGCTCCAGCTGGAGCCAGGCGTCGTCCTCGGCGGGCGAGGACCAGCGGGTCCCCGGGTCGCCGTCCACGGCCAGCGCGGCCGGGAAGTCGGGCGTCTCGTCGCCGGACGAGGAGGCCGTCGCCGTCCGGGCCAGGTCCGGGCCGCCGGTGCGCGGGAAGGCGCGGACCGTCAGCACCCGCTCCTCGCCCGCGAACGCCACCGGCACCCGGTACTCCCCGGCGGGGGTGCCCGGCGCCACCGACACCTCCAGCGGCACCGTGCTCGTCCCGCCGCGCTCCACCACGGCCTCCTTCGGCAGCCGCACGGCGATCCCCTCCGGCGCCCGCGCGGTCAGCGGGCCCCGCACCCCGGCCGCCCGCCGCCCCGTCAGTTCCAGGTCCACCCGGGCCGCCGGGCCGCCGATCTCCAGGTCCGTCTCCGTGCGGGCCAGCTCCAGACCGGCCTTCGGCCCGTCCGCGAACCACGGCACCAGCGAGCGCACGTCCGGCGCCGGGCCCGCGGCGTCCCAGACGATCCGCAGCGCCTCGGCGCGCAGCCCCTTCAGCTCGGTCTGCGTCCAGCCGGAGGAGGAGAGCGGCCCCAGCGACCGCCAGCCCTCGCCCGTCACGTACGCCTCCACGCGCGCGCGGGGCGCCCGCTTCCCCGCCGGGTCCGCCTTCTCGCCGGCGGGCTCCTTCGGGGCCTTCCCGGCCAGCACCGTCACGGCCTCCACCGGCCGCGCCCGGTCCAGCCGCAGCGTGTACGAGCCGGTGGCCCGGTCCACCTCGCGCTCCGGGTCCTTGTCGGCGCCCGTCCAGGCCGCCGCCTCCTTCGCCGCCCGGTCGAGGAACGGGTCGAGGACCCCGTCGCCGACCGTCGCCCCGCTCGCCGCGAGCCGGGGCCGCAGCGGCTCCAGGCGCAACTGCGCCTGCCAGGCCGCGGGACCGTCGCCGCGCGCCTGCGCGAGGAGCATGTCGACGGCCGCCTCGCCCGCCGCGCCGTAGCGGGACAGCTGCTCCAGCCAGGGCCCCGACTCGGCGCGCAGCGCGCCGTCCGCGGTGTCCCCCAGCCGCTCCGGCGCCTCCCGCATCACGGTGAACGCGCCCCGCAGCGCCCGGCCCGCCCGCTCCCGCTCCGCCGCCGTCCCCGTCGCCCGCGCCGCCCAGAAGGCGCGCAGCAGCGGCTTCAGGCCGGGCGCCCCGGCGTCCGGGGCGAGCAGCGAGGAGGCCGCGGTGCCCGCCAGCGCGCCGAGCGCCTCCCGGGCGGCCGGATCGGGGCCCGCGAGGTCGGCGACGGCCGCCCGCCAGGACTCCCCGGAGCGGTAGCCGCGCGGGTTCCAGGCGAAGTCGGCGGTGGTGAAGAGCGGGATCCGGGATGCGGCGGGCTGCTCCATCGCCTGCGCCAGGTAGGCGGCGGAACCGGTCGCCACCGCCGGCTCCCGGCCCGTCGCCGGACCCAGGAAGAGCCGGTCCTGCGCGTAGTCGTTCACCGGGTAGTTGTCCATGGTGACCAGCGGGCGCTGCCCCAGGGCCGCCCGCACCCCGGCCAGTTCGGCGCCCGTGATGGCGCGCGGCACGACCCCGACGCCCGTCCAGGCCACCCGGACGCGCGCGTCCAGCGCCCGCGCGAGCGCCGACCGGTACTCGCTGGTGCCCGCCTGGAAGTACTCCGTCGGCAGCACGGTCAGCGGCTCGCCGTCCGGGTCCCGCCCGGCCAGGTGCCGGGCCACCGTGTTCGCCACGCGCGCGTGCGCGCGGGCCGCGCCCGCCGCGTCCCGGCCGAAGGCGTCGGCGTCCTCGTCGCAGGTCCACTCGCCGTACCCGGCGTCGGGGAACTGGAGCTGGAAGGAGCGGAAGCCGAGCTCCCGCATCGCGTCCAGCTTCCGCGTCAGCGCCGCCACGTCCGCGTCCGAGGACAGGCACATCGACTGGGCCGGGGCCACCGCCCAGCCCAGTGCCACGTGGTTGGCCCGGGCCCGCTCGGCCAGCTCGCGGAAGGCGGCCCGCTGCTCCTCCGGGTACGGCTCGCGCCACCGCGCCGCGCGGTACGGGTCGTCACCCGGCGCGTACAGGTAGCGGTTCTGCTTGGTGCGGCCCAGGAAGTCGAGCAGCGACAGGCGCTGCGCGGTCGTCCACGGCGTGCCGTAGAAGCTCTCCGCGACCCCCCGCTCGGCGGTGCCGGGCCAGTCCCGCACGAGGACGCCGGGCACCTCCCCGCCGACGCCGTCCGGTCCCTCGCCGAGGAGCTGACGGAGCGTCTGCACCGCGTGGAAGAGCCCCTCGCCGTCCGCCCCGTCGAGGGCCACCGTGTCCCGGCCGCCGAAGCGGCCGGCCGCCAGCCGGTAGCCGCCGTCCGGCAGGCCGTCCCGTCCGGCCGCCCCGAGGGCCGCCAGCGCCTCCCGCGCCGCCGTCCCGGACGGGCCCGAGACCCGCAGCACCGGGCCCGCGCCCGGCAGCCCCTCGTGCACGGCGCGCACCCCGGCGCCGGCGAGCAGCCGCCGCAGCGCCGCCAGGGCGTACGGATCGGCGTCCCCGTCCGCCACCAGCGTCACCCGCTCCCCGAGCCGCACCGGGGACCCGGCGGCGGTCAGCGACTGCGGCCGGGGCCACACGGAGGGCGCCGCCACCCGCGCGGCGGTCCGGGGCGAGGGCACGGCCGGGGCGGCGGCGAGCGGCCCGGCGGGGGCGAAGGCCGGTGGGGCCAGGTCGGGCACCGCCACCGGACGGGGGGCGGCCTGCGCCGCGCCGGGCACGGCACCGCCGAGGAGGCCGCCGAGGACGGCGGCGACGGCGGTCGCCGTACGCGGTCCGCGTCCCGGACGCACAGGGGTCACGGGGTCTCCCTTCGCCGGGGCCGGGACCCGCCGGACCGTCAGCGGCGGGCCCCGCCCGGCCGGTTGGTAACGAGCGGGTTACGACCCCACCACCCGTCGCACGGAGGTGTCAATGCGACGGGGCGAAGTGTCGGCTTTGCCCGGTGATCCTCCGGCGAGCTGCCGCCCTTTCGCCTTCTTCTCCCGGTAAAAGGGGCAAAGGGAGGAGGGATGGGTAGGACTGTCACTCGTCGTACCCGAGGCCGCCGGCCACCCGCCGAACCCGTCGAACCCGTCGGCCACCCGCCGAGACCCACCGGGAGACCCCCGTGACCACGACTGCCCGCCCGCAGACCGGACGGATACGGATCCCGCGCCAGGCCGCCCCCGGCGCCCCCGACCGGCTCCCGGCCGCGCCGCTGACCAGCGAACCCGCCGGGGACGCCGCCGCGCCGCTGACCAGCGAGCCGCCCCTGGCCGGCGCCGCGCCCCTCACCAGCGAGCCGCCCCTCACCGGCGCGGCCCCCCTCACCAGCGAGCCCCCGGCCCCCGCCGCCTGGGGCGCCACGGAGTCCCCCGGAGTGTAGAAGTGACCCTGGCCCGCCTCGCCGCCCGTCACGGCGTCGCCACCGAGTTCAGCCCGTCCGAGGGCGTCACCGTGCCCGTGCCCGAGGCCACCGTGGTCGCGGTCCTCGGCGCCCTCGGGGTCGACGCGGGCACCCCGGAGGCGGTCGCCGCCGCCCTGGGCGCTGCGGAGCGGGCCGACCGGGAGCGGCTGCTCCCGCCCACCCTCGTCCGGCACGCCGGAGACGGGCCGCCCGCGCCGCCCGCCGGGCTGCCGGAGGGGACCCGGCTGCGGGTCACCACCGAGGACGGCGCCGTCCACCCGGGCGACGACTGGGCGGGGCTGCCGCTCGGCGTGCACGCCGTGGACGCCGAGGCCCCCGACGGGCGGACCGCCCGCGCCACCCTGATCGTCGCCCCCGCGCGCGTCCCGGAGCCCGGCGCGCGCGCGTACGGCCTGCTCGTCCAGCTCTACTCGCTGCTCTCCGAACGCTCCTGGGGCATGGGCGACCTCGGCGACCTGCGCGACCTGGTCTCCTGGGCGGGCCGCGCGCACGGAGCCGGCTTCGTGCAGGTCAACCCGCTGCACGCGGGCGTGCCCGGCGCGCCCTCGGACCCCTCGCCGTACCGCCCCTCCTCGCGCCGCTTCCCGGACCCCGTCCACCTGCGGATCGAGCGGATCCCCGAGTACGCCCACCTCGACCCGGGCCGCCGCGAGGAGCTGGACCGGATCCTCGCCGCCGCCGCCGAACTGCGCGAGGGCGTCCTCGCCAAGGGCGCCGAGATCGACCGGGACGCCGTCTGGGCGCTCAAGCTCCGCGCCCTGGAGCTCGTCGCCGCCGTCGAACCCGGCCCCGGGAGGCGGGCCGAGCTCCACGACTTCCTCGCCGAGCGCGGCCGCGCCCTGGAGGACCACGCCACCTACCAGGCCCTCGCCGAGCGCCACGGCCCCCGCTGGCGCTCCTGGCCCGAGGAGCTGCGGACCCCGGACGGCGCGGCGGCGGCGGTCCGCGCCGACGCGGAGCTGACCGCCCGGGTCGACTTCCACTGCCGGCTCGCCTGGCTGACGGACCGGCAGCTCGGCGAGGCCGCCGA
Organism: Streptomyces filamentosus; assembly: GCF_014654895.1. GTDB lineage: Bacteria > Actinomycetota > Actinomycetes > Streptomycetales > Streptomycetaceae > Streptomyces > Streptomyces filamentosus. The sequence goes on from NZ_BNBE01000001.1 coordinate 3,863,514, forward strand.
CGCGGCCAGGGAGGCCGGGATGGCGGTCGGGATCGTCCACGACCTGGCCGTCGGCGTCCACCCGGAGGGCTCCGACACCTGGGCCCGGCAGGGCGACTTCGCCGCCGGGATGTCGGTCGGCGCCCCGCCCGACGCCTTCAACTCCCGGGGCCAGGACTGGGGCCTGCCGCCGTGGCGGCCCGACGCCCTCGCCGCCGCCGGCTACGCCCCGTACCGCGGGCTCCTGCGCGAACTCCTGCGGCACGCGGGCGCACTGCGCATCGACCACGTGATGGGTCTCTTCCGGCTCTGGTGGGTGCCGGAGGGCAAGGAGCCCACCGAGGGCACCTACGTCCGCTACGACGCCGAGGCGATGCTCGCCGTCCTCGTCCTGGAGGCCCACCGGGCGGGCGCCCTCGTCGTCGGCGAGGACCTGGGCACGGTCGAGCCCGGCGTCCGCGAGGCGCTGGCCGCGCGCGGCGTGCTGGGCACCTCGGTCCTCTGGTTCGAGCGGGACTGGGCGGCCGGCGGCGCCCCGCTGCCGCCGGAGGCGTGGCGGCCCGGCTGCGTGGCCACCGCCACCACCCACGACCTGCCGTCCACCGCCGCCCGGCTCTCCGGCGACCACGTGCTGCTGCGCCACCGCCTCGGGCTGCTCGGCGGGGACCTGACGCGCGAGCGGGCCGCCGACGCGGCGGAGACGGCCGAGTGGCTCGCCCTCCTCCAGCGGCTCGGGCTGCTCCCGGAGGGGCCGGGGGACGAGGCGGCCGAGATCCGGGCCGTGCACCGCTTCCTGGCGCGCACCCCGGCCCGGCTGGTGGGGGTGTGGCTGCCGGACCTGGTGGGCGACCGCAGACCGCAGAACCTGCCGGGCACCTGGGACGAGTACCCCAACTGGCGGCTGCCGGTGGCGGGTCCCGGCGGGCAGCCGCTCACCCTGGAGCGGATCGCCTCCTCGCCCCGCGCGCACGCCCTGCTGCGGACCGCCGCGGAGGGGGTGGGAGCCCGTACGGCACCCCCGGGCGCGCGGGCCGTTTAGGTGTTCGCTACTTTTGCACCGTGGACAAGAAGAACGCCCTGCGCGCCGGCGCCGTCGCGGCCGGTACGACGCTGATGATGCTGCTCATGTCGTCCCCCGCGCTCGCGCTGACCCGCGACGACGGTGACGACCCGGCCCCCAAGCTGGAGGTCGTCGAGACCCTCGGCCTCTTCGTGCTGGCCCCGCTGGTGCTGTTCGGAGTCATCGCCGGCCTGGTGATGGTCCTCGACAAGTCCCGCAAGAAGGCGTAACCGCCTCCTCCGTCCGTCAGAGGGCGCCGCACGGCCGCACCGGCCGTGCGGCGCCCTCGCGCGTTCCCGGCCGGGCGTTCCCGGTGCCGCCGGGCCCCCGGCGCCGTACGGGCCCCCGGCGCTTCCGGGAGCCCTCCGCGCTCACGCCGTCGTCGCGAGGAGCTTCCTGAGCAGGCCGGTCAGCTGCCGGGCCTCCTCGGGGGTCAGCGCGGCCTCCAGGGCCTCCCGCTGCCGCTCCAGGCCCGCGCCGACGGCCTGGTCCACCAGCTCCCGGCCGCGCTCGGTGAGCGTGACGCGCAGTCCGCGCCGGTCGTTCGGGTCGGGGCTGCGGGTGAGCAGCCCGGCCTTCTCCAGCTTGTCCAGCCGGCCGGTCATCCCGCCGGTGGTGATCATCAGCGTGGCGGTCAGCTCGCGCGGCGAGAGCGTGTACGGCGCTCCGGACCTGCGCAGGGTCGCGAGCACGTCGAACTCCCCGAGCGCCATGCCGTAGGGCGCGTACGCCTTGTCCACCTGGGCGCGCATGGCCGCGGACAGCCGGTAGATCCGCCCGAAGACCGCCATGGGGAGCGTGTCGAGGTCGGGGCGGACCACGGCCCACTGGGCGGCGATGGCGTCGACGGGGTCGTGCGGGGGCGGCTGCGTGTTCATGACCTCAGTGTTCCGTCCTCTCTCGGTCGATGGCAAGAAAGTCACTTGCAAGCAAGTAGCTTAGTGCTAAGTTAATTACCGCCAAGCCAGTCGCGCTCCGGACCGCCGGGACGCAACGCCCAGGGGGAGTCCCGTCATGTCACGCAAGGCCGCCGTCGTCGCGCTCACCGCCCTGGCCCCGATCTCCTGGGGCTCGACCTACTTCGTGACCACCGAGTTCCTGCCGGCCGACCGGCCGCTCTTCACCGGCCTCATGCGGGCCCTCCCGGCCGGCCTGCTGCTCCTCGCGCTGACCCGCAAGCTCCCGAGGGGCGCCTGGTGGTGGAAGTCGGCGGTCCTCGGCGCCCTCAACATCGGCGCGTTCTTCCCGCTCCTCTTCCTCGCCGCCTACCGGCTGCCCGGCGGCGTCGCCGCCGTCGTCGGCTCCGTCGGCCCGCTCTTCGTCGTCGGCCTCGCGGCCCTCCTCCTCGGCGAGAAACCCACGACGAGGACGCTGCTCACCGCCGTCACCGCGGCCTTCGGGGTCAGCCTCGTGGTCCTCAAGGCGGGCGCCGCCTTCGATCTGATCGGCGTCGGGGCCGGACTGCTCTCCTCCCTGTCGATGTCCGCGGGCGTCGTCCTCACCAAGCGCTGGGGCCGCCCCGAGGGCGTCGGCTCGCTCGCCCTCACCGGCTGGCAGCTCACCGCCGGCGGCCTGGTCGTCCTCCCCGTCGCCTTCCTCGCCGAAGGGGCCCCGCCCGCCCTCACCGGCACGAACCTCGCCGGCTACGCCTACCTCGCCCTCGGCAACACCGCGATCTCCTACTTCCTCTGGTTCCGCGGCATCGAGCGGCTGAGCGCCTCCTCGGTCACCCTGCTCGGCCCGCTCTCCCCGATCACCGCCGCCGTCATCGGCTGGGCCGCCCTCGGCCAGGCCCTCGGCCCGGTCCAGGTCCTCGGCATGCTGATCGCCTTCGGCGCCACCCTCTTCGGCCAGCTCGCCCCGGCGAAGCCGCAGGCCCCGGCGGAGCCCCAGGCCCCCGCCGGGCCCGCCGCCACTCCCGTACCGTTCAGCTCTGCTGAAAAGAACCGTCAGGAACTTTCGATGGACCTGGAGGTTTCGGCGGTGCGACGGTAGGCCGCATGAGCCTCCTCACCGCCCGCCACCCCTCCCGCTCCGACAGACCGGGACCGGCGTCCGCCCAGGGCGCCGGTCCCGGTCTGCTGCTCGCCCTCCTCGCCACCGTCGTCTGGTCCGGCAGCTTCGTCGCCACCCGCGACATGGCCGACTCCGTCCCGCCCGTCCAGGCCGTCTTCTGGCGCTGGATCATCGCCCTCCTCGCCGTCGCCCCCTTCGCCGCCCGACCCTTCTGGCGGCAGCGCACCCTCATCCGCCGCCACCTCGGCCTCACCGCCCTCGCCTCGCTGTCCGGGGTCGCCCTCTACAACACCCTCGTCCACCAGGCCGGCCTGACCACCTCCGCCACCAACATGGGCATGATCATGGCCGCCTCCCCGGTGATCATGGCGGGCTACGCCCGGCTCGGCGGCGAACGCCTCGGCACCCGCCGCGTCCTGGGCACCGCGATCGCCGTCCTCGGCGTGCTCCTCCTCGTCGGCAAGGGCTCCCTCACCGTCGACCCCTCCGCCGGCGACCTGTGGATGTTCGCCGCCGCCCTCTGCTTCGCCTCGTACAGCGCCCTCCTCAAGCGCCGCCCGGCCGAGATCGACCAACTCGCCTTCCTCGCCGCCACCTTCGCGCTCGGCGCCCTCATGCTCGCCCCCGCCTACGCCGTCTCCCTCGCCGTCCAGGGCGGTTTCCCCGCCACCCCGGGCACCGTCGGCCCGCTGCTCTACGTCGGCGTGCTCTCCTCCGCCGTCGCCTTCTTCGCCTGGAACAAGGCGGTCTCCCTCGTCGGCGCCGCCCGCGCCGGAGCCGTCTACTACCTCCAGCCGGTCTGCGTCGCCCTGCTCTCGTACGCCCTCCTCGGCGAGGAACTCGGCCTGGCCGGCGGCGTCTGCATGGCCCTCGTCCTCGGCGGGGTGGCACTGAGCTCCGCCCGCTGACCCGGGCCGGATATGTTGCGGCCCATGACCGAGTGGGACATCAAGAAGCTGCACATCCTGCGCACCCTGCGCGACCGGGGCACCGTCACCGCCACCGCGGAGACCCTGCTCATGACCCCCTCGGCCGTCTCCCAGCAGCTCACCAACCTCGCCCGGCAGCTCGGCGTGCCGCTCCTGGAGGCCCACGGGCGGCGCGTCCGGCTCACCGACGCCGCCCACCTCGTGCTGCGCCACGCCGAGGCGGTCTTCGCCCAGCTGGAGCGCGCCGACGCCGAACTCGACGGCTACCTGCGCGGCGAGGCCGGCCAGGTCCGCGTCGCGGCCTTCTCCACCTCCGTCCCCGCCCTCCTCGTCCCCGCCGTGCGGCAGCTCCGCGCCGCCCACCCCGGCCTCGGCGTCCGCATCCGGGAGGCCGAGGCCGGGGAGGCGTACGAACTCCTCACCGCCGGCGAGGCCGACCTCGCCCTCTCGCTCGCCGCCCACGCGCCCACCGCCCGCGACGCCCGGTTCAGCCGGGTGCCGCTGCTCGCCGACCCCCTCGACGTCGCCCTCCCCGCCGGCCACCCGCTCGCCGGCGCCCCCGGCCTGCGCCTCGCCGACCTCGCCGCCGAACCCTGGATCTTCGGCGGCTCCGGCCCCTGGTCCGAGATCACCACCGCCGCCTGCGAGGCCGCCGGCTTCGTGCCCGAGCAGGCCCACAGCGCCTCCGGCTGGACCGCGATCCTCGCCATGGTCGAGGCCGGGCTCGGCATCGCCCTCGTCCCCCGCATGGCCGCCGCCGACCGCCGGAGCGGCACCGGCGTCGTCATGCGGGTCCTCTCCGCCGACCAGCCCCGCCGCCACGTCGTCGCCGCCGTCCGGCGCGGCGCCGAGGACGCCCCCGCGCTGGCCCGGGTCCTCGCGGCGCTGCGCCAGGTCGCCGTGGAGCGCGAGAACGTTCAGCAGGGCTGAAAAGACCTGTCGAAAACATTCGATGGACCCCGGGGCTCCCGGCGGGGGACAGTCGGACCATGACCGCCATCGAGGACACCCAGGACCCGCACGCCAACGACGCCGCCCCGTACGCCGGAGGCGACCCGTACGCCGACTACCGCACCGGCGACTTCCCCTTCACCGAGCTGGTCGACCTCGCCGACCGCCGCCTCGGCGCCGGCGTCGTCGCCGCCAACGACGAGTTCTTCGCCGAGCGCGAGAACCTCCTCGTCCGCGAGCGGGCCGTCTTCGACCCGGAGCACTTCGGCCACAAGGGCAAGATCATGGACGGCTGGGAGACCCGCCGCCGCCGCGGCGCCGACGCCGAGAACGTCTTCCCCGCCCCCGAGGACCACGACTGGGCGATCGTCCGCCTCGGCGCCCCCGGCGTCATCAGGGGCCTGATCGTCGACACCGCCCACTTCCGCGGCAACTACCCGCAGAAGGTCAGCGTCCAGGCCACCGCCGTCGAGGGCAGCCCCGGCCCCGAGGAGCTGCTCGACGCGAAGTGGGAGGAGCTCGTCCCGCCCACCCCCGTCCGCGGCCACGCCGCCAACGGCTTCGCGATCGACAGCGACCGCCGCTGGACCCACGTCCGCCTCTGCCAGCACCCGGACGGCGGCGTCGCCCGCCTCCGCGTCCACGGCGAGGTGCTGCCCGACCCCGAGTGGCTCGGCCTCCTCGGCACGATCGACCTGCTCTCCGTCCTCAACGGCGGGTCGTACGAGGACGCCTCCGACAAGTTCTACTCCTCGCCGACGCAGATCATCCTGCCCGGCACCTCCCGCAAGATGGACGACGGCTGGGAGAACCGCCGCCGCCGGGTGCGCGGCACCAACGACTGGGTCCGCTTCCGCCTCCCGGCCCAGGGCGCCGTCCGCGCCGTCGAGATCGACACCGCCTACCTCAAGGGCAACTCGGCGGGCTGGATCGCCCTCCAGGGCCGCAACGGCGAGTCCGGCGAGTGGTTCGAGATCGTCCCGCGCACCCGCCTCCAGCCCGACACCCTGCACCGCTTCAAGCTCCCCGCCCGGGCGGTCGTCACCCACGTGCGCCTCGACGCCTTCCCCGACGGCGGCGTCGCCCGCATGCGCCTGCACGGCTCCCTCACCGAGGAGGGCGCCGCCGACCTGCGCGCCCGCTTCGACCGCGCGAGCCGGTAGGCACCGGGAACCGGCGAAGGGGCGCCTCCGTGGGGGAGGGCGCCCCTTCGTCGTACCGCTCCGTGCTTAGCGGCCGGCCGCGGCGTCCGCCGCACGGGCCCTCAGGGCCCGCTCGACACCGGCGCGGGACTCCGTCACCAGCCGGCGCAGCGCCGGGACCGGGGCGTTCTCCTCGATCCACGCGTCCGTCGCGTCCAGCGTCTCCTGCGAGACCTGGAGCGTCGGGTAGAGGCCGACCACGATCTGCTGGATCATCTCGTGGCTGCGGGTCTCGGACACGCGCTTGATGGAGGCGAAGTACTTGTCCGTGTACGCGGCGAGCAGCTCGCGCTGGTCGGACTGGACGAAGCCGACGATCACGGCCTCCTGCACCGCGTTGGCCAGCTTGTCGTCCTCGACGACCGCCGCCCACGCCTCCGCCTTCGCGGCCTCGGTCGGACGCGCCGCCCGGGCCGTCGCCGCGTGCCGCTCGCCGGCCGCCGTGCGGTCCCGCTCCAGCTCGGCCGCGATCTCCGCCTCGTCGTAGACGCCGGTCGCGGCGAGCCGCTGCACGAACGCCCAGCGCAGCTCGGCGTCGACGGCCAGGCCCTCGATCGTCTCCCGGCCCTCCAGGAGACCGGCCAGCAGGTCGAGCTGCTGCGGCGTCCGGGCGGTCGCCGCGAAGGCCCGCGCCCACGCCAGCTGGTGGTCGCTCGCCGGCTCCGCCGCCTTGAGGTGGGTGAGCGCCGCCTCGGTCCACAGGGCCAGGCCCGCGTCCCGCCACTCCGGCGCCGCGTACAGCTCCAGGGCCGCCTTCACCTGGGCCTGGAGCGACTGCACCACGCCGATGTCGGACTCCTTGCCGATGCCGGAGAGCACCAGCTCCAGGTAGTCGCGGGTGGCCAGCTCGCCGTCCCGGGTCATGTCCCAGGCCGAGGCCCAGCACAGCGCCCGCGGCAGCGACTCGGCGAAGTCGCCGAGGTGCTCGACGACGTTCTGCAGCGACACCTCGTCGAGGCGGACCTTGGCGTACGACAGGTCGTCGTCGTTCAGCAGCACGACCGCCGGGCGGGCCCTGCCCACCAGCGCGGGCACCCCGGTCAGCTCCGCGGCCTCGACGTCCAGCTCCAGGCGCTCGGTGCGGACCAGCGCGCCGGCCGCGTCGAAGTCGTAGAAGCCGATCGCGATGCGGTGCGGGCGGAGCACGGCCTCGCCCTTGGCGCCGGCGGGCAGCGCCGGGGCCTCCTGGCGGACCGCGAAGGAGGTGATCGAGCCGTTCTCGTCGGTCTCGATCTCCGGGCGCAGGACGTTGATGCCGGCCGTCTCCAGCCACGCCTTCGACCAGGTCTTCAGGTCGCGCCCGGAGGTCTCCTCCAGCGCGCCGAGCAGGTCGCTCAGGCGGGTGTTGCCGAAGGCGTGGCGCTGGAAGTACGCCTGCACGCCCTTGAAGAACTCGTCCTCGCCGACGTAGGCGACGAGCTGCTTGAGGACCGAGGCGCCCTTGGCGTACGTGATGCCGTCGAAGTTGACGAGCACGTCCTCCAGGTCGTTGATCTCGGCCATGATCGGGTGCGTCGACGGCAGCTGGTCCTGGCGGTAGGCCCAGGTCTTCTCCGCGTTGGCGAAGGTGGTCCAGGCGTGCGGCCAGCGGGTGCCCTCGACGGACGCCTGGCAGGCGACCGAGGTGAAGGTGGCGAACGACTCGTTCAGCCACAGGTCGTTCCACCACTCCATGGTGACCAGGTCGCCGAACCACATGTGGGCCAGCTCGTGGAGGATGGTCTCGGCGCGCCGCTCGTAGGCCGCGTCCGTCACCTTCGAGCGGAAGACGTACTGGTCGCGGATGGTGACCGCGCCCGCGTTCTCCATCGCGCCCGCGTTGAACTCCGGCACGAACAGCTGGTCGTACTTCGCGAACGGGTAGGCGTACGCGAACTTCTCCTGGAACCAGCCGAAGCCCTGCCGGGTCACGTCGAAGATGTGGTCCGCGTCCAGGTGCTCCGCCAGCGACGGACGGCAGTAGATGCCCAGCGGCACGACCTGCCCGTCGGGGCCCTCGTAGGAGGAGTGCACCGAGTGGTAGGGGCCGACGATCAGGGCCGTGATGTACGAGGAGATCCGCGGGGTCGGCTCGAAGGCCCACACCCCGTCCTTCGGCTCCGGGGTCGGCGAGTTGGAGACGACGCTCCAGCCCTCGGGCGCCTTCACCGTGAACTGGAAGGTCGCCTTCAGGTCGGGCTGCTCGAAGGAGGCGAAGACCCGGCGGGCGTCCGGCACCTCGAACTGGGTGTACAGGTACGCCTGCCCGTCGACCGGGTCGACGAAGCGGTGCAGGCCCTCGCCGGTGTTGGTGTAGGCGCAGTCCGCGACCACGCGCAGCTCGTTGCGGCCCTGCTTCAGGTGGGGCAGCGCGATCCGCGAGTCGCGGAAGACGGCGGCCACGTCCAGCGCGTGCCCGTTGAGCACGGCCTCGTGGACGGCGGGGGCGACGAGGTCGATGAAGCTCTCGACGCCCGCCTCGGCGGAATCGAAGCGGACGGTGGTGACGGACCGGTAGGTCCCGCCCTCCTGCGCACCGGTGAGGTCCAGTTCGACCTCGTACGCGTCCACGGTCAGCAGCTTGGCCCGCTGCTGAGCCTCCTCACGGGTCAGGTTCGTACCAGGCACCCGGTCAACTCCTCGGTTTCGTGACGTTTGGGCCATCTTTCCACGGGGCGTGTCGCAGACGCACGGCACATTTCCCAGGGCGAACACGGAAGAACGGCGGCCACCCGGAAGGATGACCGCCGTTCTTCGCGTGGACGGGGGGTCAGCCCCGGAGCTCGGCCGCCACCAGCTCCGCGATCTGCACCGCGTTCAGCGCGGCGCCCTTGCGGAGGTTGTCGTTGGAGAGGAAGAGCGCGAGGCCGTTGTCGACGGTCTCGTCGACGCGGATGCGGCCCACGTACGAGGCGTCCTTGCCGGCCGCCTGGAGCGGGGTCGGGATCTCGGACAGCTCGACGCCCTCGGCGTCCTTCAGCAGCTCGTAGGCCCGCTCGACGCCGATCGGGCGCTCGAAGCGGACGTTCACCTGGAGCGAGTGGCCGGAGAAGACCGGGACGCGGACGCAGGTGCCGGACACCTTCAGGTCCGGGATCTCCAGGATCTTGCGGGACTCGTGGCGGAGCTTCTGCTCCTCGTCGGTCTCGAAGGAGCCGTCGTCCACGATCGAGCCGGCCAGCGGCACCACGTTGAACGCGATGGGGCGCTTGTAGACGGCGGGCTCGGGGAACTCGACGGCCCCGCCGTCGAAGGCCAGCTGGTCGGCCCGCTCGGCCACGGCGCACGCCTGGGTGCGCAGCTCGGCGACGCCGGCCACGCCCGAGCCGGAGACGGCCTGGTAGGTGGTGGCGACCAGCGCGGTGAGGCCGGCCTCCTGGTGGAGCGGCTTGAGGACCGGCATGGCGGCCATCGTGGTGCAGTTCGGGTTGGCGATGATGCCCTTGGGGCGGTCCTTGACCGCGTGCGGGTTGACCTCGGAGACGACGAGGGGGACCTCGGGGTCGCGGCGCCAGGCGGAGGAGTTGTCGATCACGACGGCGCCCTGGGAGGCGACCTTCTCGGCGAGGGCCTTGGAGGTGGCGCCGCCGGCGGAGAAGAGCACGATGTCCAGGCCGGTGTAGTCGGCGGTGGAGGCGTCCTCGACCGTCACGCCGTCCACGACCGTGCCGGCGGACCGGGCGGAGGCGAAGAGCCGCAGCTCGTCGACCGGGAAGTTCCGCTCGGCCAGGATCTTGCGCATGACTGTGCCGACCTGACCGGTGGCTCCGACGATTCCGACCTTCACGGGGACTCCTCCGTACGTGTGTGCAGGTGCTGCCGCCCCCCATGATGCGTGCCGCCTGCCGTTCCTTGTCCAATCCATTGTCCGAGGGGCGGACGCGGCGTCCGGATGAACGTTTCGCGGAGCCCGTGCGTCGAAGGGGGGTCCGACGAGGGAGAGGGGGCGGGGTGGAACAGATGGACGCGGCGCTGACGGACCGGGTGCGGGCGGTCCTCGCGCTGGGCGGAGTGCCGTACGCGGAGCTCCAGGACGGGGTGCAGCAGGTGGGTCTGCGTCTCGTGGAGGCCCGTGCGAAGGGGGAGCCGCCGCGCTCCCCGGCCGCCTGGTGCGCGGTGGTCGCCACCCGGGTGGCCGCCGACTGGCACCGGGCCCGGCGCCGCGACGCGCGGCTGGGGGAGCGGCTGACGGCGCTGCCGGAGCCGGGGGCCGGCGGCGGGGAGGAGGCCCGGGTCCTCGCGCTCGCCGTCGCCGACGGCCTGGACGCGCTCCCGGCCCACCAGCGGCAGGTGCTGGTGCTCCGCTTCTACGCGGACCTGCCGGTGGCCCGGATCGCCGAGGAGCTGGGGGTCCCCGAGGGGACGGTCAAGAGCAGGCTGCACGCCGCCGTCCGCGCGATGCGGCTGCGGCTTCGCACGGACGAGGTGGTGTGAGGGTGGACGAGCAGGAACGGGACCCGCTGGCGCTGGCCCTCTTCCCCGGGGACGGGGAGGACCCCGGGGACGACCCGGAGGTCGCCCGCGCCCTGGCGGACGTGGCCGTGATCCGCGAGCAGCTGGGCGTCCTCGCCGCGGCGCTGACCGCACCCCCGGGGGCCGTGCCTCCCGGGGCCGCACCCCCGGAGGACGTACGTCCCGGGGTCGTACGTCCCGGGGTCGTGCGTCCCCGGCGGCGCGGGCGCGCGGCGGCCTGGGTGCTCGCGGCCTGTCTGGCCCTGGGCGTGCTCGGCACCGGAGGGGCGTGGCTGGCGTCCCGGCCCGGGACGTCGTCCGGGGGGCTCGGGGCGGCCGACGCCAAGCTCACCCCCGGCGGGATCGTGGCCTGCGCCACGGACGTCGCCGAGGGCACGGTGCTGCGGGCCGGGCCGACCGGGGAGGACGGGGAGTTCCGGGTGGTGCTGCGGGTGGAGCGGCGCTCCAGGCCGGCGGGGCCGGACTCCGGCGAGCTGACCTTCCGGGGCTGGGCGGCGGACCCGTCGTACTACCGGCCCGGGGTGCGGATGCTGGTGGTCGTCTCCCGCTTCGCCGACGAGGGGACGCTGACCTTCCGGCAGGACATGGAGCCGCCCGGCGAGCTCGGCGAGGACGTCGGCCCGGTCCGCGACGAGCTGGAGTACGGCCGGAAGTGGGTCGCGAAGGCCCTCGCGGAGGCCGGGGACGCGGAGTGCCCGGGCCGCGGCTGAACCCGGAGGGGCGGGGGCGCGAAAGGGCCGGGTCCCGGCTTCGGCCGAACCCGTGAGGGCCGGGACCCGGCCTCGGCCGAACCCGTGAGGGCCGGGTCCCGGCCTCGGCCGAACCCGTGAGGGCCGGGTCCCGGCTTCGGCCGAAGCCGGAAGGACCGGGGGCCCGGAAGGGCGGGGACGCGGAAGGGGCGGGCGCCCGTACGGACGCCCGCCCCTCCTCGTGCCGCGGGGTGCTACGGGGTGACGCTGCCGATCAGGACGCTGCCGGTGCCCGCGACGGTGCCGCGCGCGTTGACGAGCCGGACCTCGCCGAAGAACTGGCGTCCCTCGGGGGCCGGACCGCCGACGAGGACCTCGGCCGGGACCTTGGTGCTCGCGCCGTTGGCCAGCGGGTAGGTCTTCGTCTCGTCGACCTTCACGGTGCCGAGCGCCGAGGAGAAGTACACGTCCTTGTAGTCGTAGGTCGTGCCGCCCTCGGCGTGGACCGCGTAGCCGTCGATGACGACGGTGTACGTGCCGGCCTTCGGCTTGACGAGGGAGACGGCCTCCTCCGAGTCGCCGTCCGCCGAGGAGGCGACCTTGACGCCGTTCAGGAGCACGGTCAGGTCGAGGTCGGCGGCCTTGTCGGAGGTGTTGCCGATCCCGATGTCGAGGCGCTCGACGCCCTCGCCGACGGTGACGGTCCTCGTCTGCGTCTCGTGGTGCTGGATGGTCGGGGTCTCGACCTTGGCCGAGCCCAGCGAGCCGCCCTTCAGCTTGCCGTCGATGCCGGCGAACTTGTTGGTGACGGTCCACTCGACGGCGGACGGCACGCCGACCTTCGCCTCGGCGACCGTCTGGACGGCCGGGTCGAAGGAGGCGCCGAGGACGGTGACGTCCAGCTTGTACGGGTTGTCCAGGTCCGGCGAGGTGCGGCGGGCCTCGACCTCGATCTCCCAGACGCCGGCCTGCGGGTTGGCGTAGGAGCGCTGGTCGGGGCGGCAGGTGTTCGCCGGGTTGTAGTGCGGGTAGCACATGGTGGTCGCGGTCGGGTCGACCGGGACGCCGTACGGGTGGATGGAGATGAACCGGGTCTGGCTCTTCTCCTTCAGGCCGCCGATCGCCACCTCCAGGGAGGTCGCGCCCTTCGGCACGGTCACGAAGTACGACTTGTGGCTGTTGCGCTGGACCGAACCCTCGGCCTTGAAGTCGTAGCCGGGGGCGACCAGGTCGCTCGCGACGACCGAGGTGGCGAGGATCTGCTTGTCGACGCCCTCGGTGCGCTCGTCGTCGGCCTCCAGGATCACGCTGTGCACGCCGGCGGTCTTCGGGCGGGCCTCCAGCTTGACGGTGACCGGGGTGTTCAGCGGGAGGCGGACCTCGTCGTCGCCGAGGATCCGGAAGGTGCCGTCGTTGTACTTGAGGTCCAGCTCGTGCCAGAGGGCACGGTCCGGGCCGCTGGTGCGGGTGACGGTGACGTCGTAGACCTTCTTCTGGCCGACCTTGAGGCCGCCCTCGCGGTCGTACACGCCGGTGCCGGTGTGCGGGGCCGGGAAGATCACGGTGTCGACCGGGGCCTCGACCTTGTAGGCGTGGGCGGTGGCCCCGTCCTCGATCGACTCCCAGGCGTCGACGATGTCGATGCGGCCGGAGCCCTGCTCGTGGGCCGCGACGCCGGGGATCCGGTCGGCGGTCGAGGTGAGCGCGGTGCGCAGGGTCAGCGGGGAGAGCTCGATGCCGCGCTGCTTGGCGGCGGAGAGCAGCAGCGCGCTGGCGCCCGCGACCTGCGGGGACGACATCGAGGTGCCGTTGAGCATGCCGTAGCCGGCGGGCAGCTCGTAGCCGGCCTCGGGCACGCCCTCGCCGGCCTGCCAGGTCGGGATGGTGTTGACGGCCGAACCCGGGCCGGTGATCAGCGGGGTGGCGCCGCCGTCCTCACGCGGACCGCGCGAGGAGAAGGGGAACATCGCGTACTTCTTCGTCACGGCCGAGCCGTAGTTGGCGGCCCAGGTCTCCTGGGAGACGGCCGCGCCGACCGAGAGGACCTTGTCGGCCAGGCCGGGGTCGCCGATCGTGTTGGTGCCGGGGCCGGAGTTGCCGGCCGAGATCACCAGCTGCACGCCGTACTCGTCGATGAGACGGGTGTAGAGGCGGGCGCGGACGTTGTCGCCGTCGTTCAGCGCGGGCAGGCCGCCGATCGACATGTTGACGATGTCGACGCCGCGGTTGACGACGAGGTCGACCATGCCCTCGGTGAGGGCGACGTTGCTGCAGCCGCCGTCCCAGGTGCAGGCGCGGGAGGAGACGATCTTCGCGCCGGGGGCGGCGCCGTTCATCCTGCCGCCGAAGAGGCCCTTGGCGGCGGTGATGCCGGCGACGTGGGTGCCGTGCGAGGACTCGACGAGGCCGATGTTGACGAAGTCGCGCTTCTGGCCGACCCAGGAGCCGCCGTACGGGTCCATCGGGACGTCCTTGCGGATCTCCACGACGAACGGGCTGCGCTCGGCGACGTCGGTGGCCGGGTCGTCGGTGCCGAAGTAGCCGACCTGGTTGCCGTCCTTGTACGGCTTCATCGGCTCGTTGTCCGTGAAGTCGTTGTCCTGGTCGGTGTCGACGCGGACGGTGCCGGCGACGGGGTCGTACAGCAGGCCGAAGACGTCGGTGGTGTCGCCGTCGCGGTTGACGTCGCCGGCCGGGTCGCCGCCCGCGGTGACGGACTCGCTGAAGCGGCTCCACTGGTAGGAGCCCGCGGGCGCCTTCCAGGACTGCGAGGCGGCGGTGAAGACCGGGCCCGCGACCGGGGTGACCTGGGCGCGCCAGGTGCCGTCGCCGTCGGCGATCGGGTCGGTGGAGGTGACCCAGTCGACGATCTTGCGCTCGCCGGTGGTGGTCTTCTGGAGGGCCGGGTGGGCCAGGTCGACGCCGGAGTCGAGGATGCCGATGGTCACGCCGCGGCCGTCGGCCTTCGGGTGGTCCTCGACGAACTCGACGGCGCCCGTCTCGTGGGACGGGTTGTACGGGTTCTTCGCCGGGGTGCGCTTCGACGGCGCCGGGTAGGTCCGGGCCACCGTGGTGCCCTGGGCGGAGCCGGCCGCGTCCGGGGTCGGGTCGTCCAGGACGATCTCCGCCTGGAGGTCGACCGACTGGACGGAGGAGAGCTTGGTGGCGGCCTTGATGGCCGCGTCGGCCTTGGCGGTCGGCAGCGTCGCGCGGACGTAGCCGAGCTCGTCGTTGCGCTTGCCGACGGAGCCGCCGGGGACGGCGTCGAGCTGGCCGGCGACCTGCTCGGTCGCGCCGGGGGCGGTGGCGACGAGGATGGTGACGTGCGACTCGCCGGCGGCCTCGGCCTCGGCGAGGCGCTGCGCGTCGGTGGCACCGAGCTTGTCGGCGGGCTCCGCGGCCTTGACCGGGGGAGTGGTCGCCGGGTCGTCGGCGGCGAGGACCGGAGCGGCACCGGCCGCGACGAGCGCGGTCACCAGGCCGGCGGCGGCGGCGATACGGGCCGCTCGTCTGGTCCCAGAGGTCGAGCGCCCGGATATGGAGCTCTGCGTTTCGGGGGTGGTCATTTACATCCCTGTTTGTGAAAGAAGGGGGTCCGGATTTCGGTACCGGATGACCGCTCAGCCTTTCGCAAGTGACAGGGTTTTGTGGAGAGTTCTTGGAGGGCCGGTTGTCGTCGTGGCGTACATCCGCCACTGTGGAGTCTCCGCCAGAAATGACGAATCGCCCCCAACGGGGGCGATTCGACGGCGACTCGACGCAGCTCCGGCGGCGGGTCGGGTCCTACTGGTCCTTGCTGCGGGCGTAATGCCGGGACGCCTTCGCGCGGTTGCCGCAGGTCGCCATCGAGTGCCAGCGGCGGGTGCCGTTCCGCGAGGTGTCGAGGAAGTGCAGGATGCACGCCTCGTGCGCGCAGGTCCTGATCCGGTCGGGGGCGGTGCGCAGCAGCTCCAGGTAGTCGCGGGCGGCCGTCCACGCCGGGCCCCACGCCGGATCGGCGAACTCGGTCCGCTCGCCGGGGCCTTCGGCGGTGAGCACCGCACGGATCCGGCCGTGTTCGAGGACGGCGTCGAGCCCTGCGGCGGCTTCCGGGTCGCCGGGCCGGTCCACCAGGTCCTTCAGCGCCTCCCGGGCGGTGCGGGTGTGCGCGAGCGTGGCCGCGTCGGCGGCGAAGCGCCCGCCGAGGCCGTTGGCCGCGAGCCAGACCGCCAGGCCGTCGGTGCCGGTGAGGAGGTCCTGGCGCTCGCCCTCCTCCATCCAGCGGGTGTTGAGCAGGTCCAGGGAGAGCGGTTCGCCGGTCAGCGGCCGCGGGTCGGCGGCGGGCGGGGCGGTCATGGCGGGCATCCTCCTCGATCCCCGGGGTGATCTAACCCCTCAAGCGTACGTGGCGGGTTGCACCCTTCGTCTTCTAACCTCTAAAGTCGAGTTAAGCGGTTAGCCCGAAGGGGGCGACCGGAAACGAGGGGGACCGTCATGTCCGCGATCGGCACGCTGAACACGGCGCACATCGGCGTCAACGTCACCGACCTGGACCGCTCGCTCCGCTTCTACGGCGAGGTCCTCGGTTTCGAGGTGATCGGCTCCGGCGACGCCGACGGCCGCCGCCACGCCTTCCTCGGCCAGGGCGGCCGGCTCGTCCTCACCCTCTGGCAGCAGGCGGAGGGCGGTTACGACGCGACCCGCGCCGGCCTGCACCACCTGGCCTTCGAGGCCGAGTCCATCGAAAAGGTCCGCGAGGCGGAGGCCGCCCTCAAGGCGCGGGGCGTCACCTTCGCCCACGACGGCGTCGTCGCCCACCGCGAGGGCGCGGCCTCCGGCGGCATCTTCTTCCACGACCCGGACGGCACCCGCCTGGAGATCTCCGTCCCCAAGGGCGCCGAGGAGGCCCCGGCCCCCCATGGCGCGGCCCCCACCTGCGGCTTCTTCTAGCCGCCCGGGCGCACCCGGATCCGCGCCCGGGCCCGCGCACTTGTCCGCGTCCGCGTCCGTGCCCTCGCCCGTGCCCGCGTCCGTGTCGTCCGCATCCGCATCCCGCCGAGCCCGCGCCCGAGGAGGCCGCCATGACCGGCACCGCGTACCACCACGGCTCCCTGGCCGTCCAGGAACGGCTCGGCCTCCGGGAGGCCGCCGCCCACATCGCGCCGAGCATCCGCCCCGGCATCCGTCCCGTCGCCGCCGCCTTCCTGGAGGCCCAGCCCATGCTGGTCCTCGGCGCGGCGGCCCCGGACGGCCGCGTCTGGGCGAGCCTGCTCACCGGCGCGCCCGGCTTCGCCCGCGCCACCGGCCCGCACACGGTGTCGGTCGCGGGCGGGGTCCGGCCCGGCGACCCGCTGGCCCCGGCGCTGGCCGGTGAGGCCCGCGTCGGCACGCTCGCGCTCGACCCCCGCACCCGCCGCCGCATGCGCCTCAACGGCACCGCCCGCCCCAGCGCCCGCGGTCTCCTGATCGAGGCCGAGCAGGTCTTCGCCAACTGCCCCAAGTACCTCCAGAAGCGCGAGCTGTACGGCTCGGGCCCCGCCGGCCCGGACGCCCCCCGGGCCCTGCGCGGCGACGCGCTCACCGAGGCGCAGCTGGCCGCCGTCCGCGCGGCCGACACCTTCTTCGTCGCCACCACGGGACCGGACGGCGCCGACGCCAGCCACCGCGGCGGCAACCCCGGCTTCGTCCGCGCCGAGAGCCCCCGCGAGCTCCTCTGGCGGGACTATCCCGGAAACGCGATGTTCCTCACACTCGGCAACCTGGAGACCGACGACAGGGCCGGTCTCCTCTTCCTGGACTGGGAGAACGGGACGACCCTCCAGCTGAGCGGCCGGGCGGAAACGGTATACCGTTCAGAGGAGCGGTTCGTCCGCTTCCGGGTCGACAGCGTCGTCGAGACCCCGGCCGCCGGCCCCCTGCGCTGGTCCGCGCCCGAGTACTCCCCGGCCAACCCGACCACCCCCTGATCGCGCCCCCTGCCGCCCGCACGCGGACTCCCGATCGATGATCCCGAGGAACCCGTGACCACTGCCACCCAGGCTTCCGAGACCACCGCGCCCACCCCGTCCGCGCCCACCGCCACCGTCCCCGCCGCCGCCCCGGCCCCCGCGCCCGCCCGCCCCGGCCCGCCGCCCCGCCCCCGTCCGACGGCCCTGCTCGCCGCCACCGGCGTCAGCACCGCCGCCCTCCTCCTGCTGGTCGCGCTCGGCACCGTCCTGCACCACCCGCTGCTCATCCCGCCGCTCGCCGCGAGCATGGCGCTGGTCGCCGCCTCCCCGCAGCTGCCCCTCTCCCAGCCCCGCTCCGTCATCGGCGGCCAGCTCCTCTCCGCCCTCACCGGCTTCGCCGTCCTCGCCGTCGCGGGCCCCGGCCTGTGGAGCGCCGCCGTCGCCGGCGGACTCGCCCTCGGCGTGATGATGCTGGCCCGCGCCCCGCACTCCCCGGCCGCCGCCACCGCCGTGATCGTCGCCCTCGGCTCCCCGCCGTTCTGGACCTTCACCGGCCTGCTCGCCGCCTCCTGCGTCCTGCTCGTCGCGGTCGGCCTCGTCACCGCCCGCGCCACCCGCCGCGCATATCCCGTGTACTGGATCTAGCCGTCCGCCTAGCCTGCTGGACATGAAGCAGGAGCTGCGGGTGGCGGCCTACGCCGTGATCGTCCGGGACCGTCGGATACTGCTCGCCCGCTGGGTCGCCAGGGACGGCGTCAAGCGGTGGACGCTGCCCGGCGGCGGCATGGAGCACGGGGAGGAGCCCGTCGAGACCGTCGTCCGCGAGGTCGAGGAGGAGACGGGGTACGCCGTCGAGCCCACCGCCCTCCTCGGCATCGACTCGATCATGCGCGGCTGGATCGCCCGGATCGGCGCCCCCGGCTCCTTCCAGGGGCTCGGGATCGTCTACGAGGCCCGCGTCACCGGCGGCGCGCTGCGCCACGAGACCGGCGGCTCCACCGACCTCGCGGCCTGGCACCCGCTGGACTCCGTGCCCGGCCTGACCCGGGTCGAACTCGTCGACGTCGGGCTCGACCTGTGGCGCCGGCGGCCCCCCGTGGGCCGCTCCCCGCGCACGGATCCGGCGAACGGCTGAAAAAGGCTCAACCGGTGCGCGGGGGCTCAACCCTCCCGCACCGCCCGTGGTCCTCCCCGCCGACCGCAGTACCGGACCAGGCACACAGGGGAACCCACATGCGAACCACCCGCACCGCCCGTACCGTCGTCGCCGCGGCGCTCGCCGCCGGCCTCACCGTCACCGCGCTCGCCGCCCCCGCCCTCGCGACGACCGCCGGAGCCCCCGCCGCCCCGGCGGCCCCCGCGAAGCAGGACCACGCCGCCACCCTGGCCGCGCTCCGGGCCAACGTCGACGCGGGCGTCCCGGGTGCCGTCGCGCAGGCCCGGATCGACGGCCGCTCCTGGACCGGCACCGCCGGCGAGCGCGGCGGCGCCGACCGCTTCCGCGTCGGTTCCATCACCAAGACCTTCACCGCCACCGTCCTCCTCCAGCTCCAGGCCGAGGGCCGCATCGACCTCGACGACCCGGTGGAGAAGTGGCTCCCCGGCCTCGTCCGGGGCAACGGCCACGACGGACGGAAGATCACCGTCCGCCAGCTCCTCAACCACACCAGCGGCGTCTACAGCTACACCGAGGACCCCGCCTTCCAGGAGAAGGTCTTCGGCCCCGGCTTCCTGGAGCACCGCTACGACACCTGGAACCCGCGCGACCTGGTCGCCGTCGCCACGAGCCACGCCCCCGACTTCGCCCCCGGCACCTCCTGGCACTACTCCAACACCAACTTCGTCCTCGCCGGGCTCGTCATCGAGGAGGTCACCGGCCGCCCCTACGGCAAGGCCGTCGAGAACCGGATCATCAAGCCCCTCAAGCTCCGCGCCACCAGCGTCCCCGGCACCCGGGTGAACGTCCCCCGGCCCAGCAGCCGCGCCTACTCCACGCTCGTCCCCGAGAAGACGTCCCCCGTCCACGACGTCACCGAGCTCAACCCCTCCCTCGCCCACGCGGCCGGCGAGATGATCTCCGACTCGGCCGACCTCCAGACCTTCTACCGCGCCCTCCTCAAGGGCCGGCTCCTCCCGAAGGCCGAGATGCGCGAGCTCACCACCACCGTGCCGGTCTCCCCCCAGTACCCCGACTACCGCTACGGCCTCGGCATCTCCTGGCAGAAGCTGAGCTGCGGCACCGAGATCTGGGGACACGGCGGCGGCATCCACGGCTCGCTCTCGGAGGCGTACACCACCCGCGACGGCCGGCACACCCTCGCCGCCAACATCAACGCCGACTGGACCGGGGACACCCAGGCCGTCATCGACGCCGAGTTCTGCGGCACGGTCCCGGCGAAGAAGTAGCGCTCACCGGGGCAGGACGACGACATAGGCGGCGGGCTGCCGGTCCGACGCGGCCATCAGCGCCGTGCGGACCACGGTGGCCTGCTGCTCCATCGCCTCGCGCAGCTTGCGCGGGGTCAGGTGGACCACCGTGATGCCCAGCCGCTCCAGGTGCTCCCGCTTGCGGGTGTACTCGGACCACAGGGCGTCCTCGTCCTGCCGCGGCGCCCGGGTGTCCAGCTCCACCGCCACCGCCTGGTCGGGCCAGTAGGCGTCCACCCCGCCCAGGTGCGGCCCGCCCGGCAGCCGCAGGTCCACGTTCCACACCGGGTCCGGCAGCGCGAAGTCCCGCACCATCTCGTACAGCCGCTCCTCCGACAGCGCCCGCCCCTCCACCAGGAGCGAGTCCACCGCGTCCATCACGTGCGGCCGGGTCAGCAGCCGCGACCGGCTCAACTCCCGCACCAGAAGCGTGGTTTCGCAGTGACCGCCGCGCACCGCCTCAGTGAGCAGCAGCCGGACGGTCCCGGCGTCGTGCAGTCCCGAGACGGCGTCGGCGACCGCGCGGGCGACCGGCGCGGCCGGCAGCCCGGCCAGCTCCACCGGCTCCGGCGACTCGGGCGCCCGCACCACCCGGACGAAACCGGTCGAGCGCAGCCGCCGGGTGCGGCCGACGAGGACCTCGACCCGCTCCAGGGCGTCCGGCGGGGGAGCGGAGGCGAAGCCGTGCAGGGCGAGCGCGGCGAGCCCGGTGAGCATCGGGCCCGGGCCGTGCGGCGCCGCCGCGTCGTCCCGGCGGGCGTAGAGCAGCGCGGCCCGCAGCCGGTCGTCGCCGGTCGGGGCGCCCGGACGGAGCAGGAAGACGCCGGGGAGCAGCTGCCGCCAGTCGCCGCCGTCCGCGGACCGTCCGGCGACCTCGGCGGCGGGCACGCCCATGGCCCGCAACTGGCCGGTGGAGGCGAGTCGTTGCGTGATGCCCCGGGTGGCGGAGAGGGAGCCGGAGCGGGGGGTGAGGGAGGTGTCGTGGTTCATGCCGGGGGTCTTCCGCCCTCCGGCCCGGTCCTAACGGCCTGTTACAGGCCGGTTGCCCAATCCGGACAAGCCCGCACTAAAGTACGCGCGTTCGACTGCCGAGAGAGACGGGCCCGGAGGGACGGCCGGGGAGGGACGGCCGGGGAGGGAGTCCCCTGCGGAAGGCTCCCTCCCCGGCGCTCCCGTCATGCCTCCGACGCGTCGCCCTCCCGCGCGTCGCACTCCTGCGCCCGCAGCGCGCGGGCCAGGTCGTCGCGGGACTCCAGGACCAGGCGCCGCAGCGCCGGGGCCGCGTCCGCGTGCTCCGCCAGCCAGGCGTCGGCCGCGGCCAGGGTCTCCGGACGGTCCTGGAGCGAGGGGAACAGCCCCCGGACCACGTCCATGCCGATCTGGATCGAGCGCTCGGCCCAGATCCGCTCGATCGCCGCGAAGTACTTCTCCGCGTACGGGGCGGTCAGCTCGCGCTGCGAGGGCTGCGCGAACCCGGCGATCACCGCGCCCGCCAGCGCGTTCGACAGCGCGTCCGACTCGACGACCTGCGCCCACGCCTGGGCCTTCACCGCCGCCGAGGGCCGCGAGGCGAGCAGCCGCACCTGGTGGCGCTTGCCGCTGGCGGTGTCGTCCCGGGCCAGCTCCTCGCCGATCCGGGTCTCGTCGGCGCGGCCGGTGGCGGCGAGCGGGGAGAGCAGCGCCCAGCGCAGCTCCTGGTCGACGTCGAGGCCGTCGATCCGGGCGGTGCCGGCGAGCAGCCCCTCCAGGAGCTGGAGGTCGGCCTCGCCGGTGGCGGTCGCGGCGAAGAAGCGGGCCCAGGTCAGCTGGTGCTCGCCGCCCGGCTCGGCGAGCCGCAGCTCGCGCAGCGCGCCCTCGGCGAGCAGCCGGCCGCCCTCCTCACGCCAGGCGGGGGCCGCGTAGTGGTCGAGGGCGGTCCGCGCCCAGGCGTGCACCATCTGGAGGACGCCGATGTCGGTCTCTCGCCCGGCGAAGGCGAGCACGGCGGCGACGAAGTCGCGGGCCGGCATCAGCGCGTCCCGGGTGAGGTTCCACAGCGCCGACCAGCACACCGCGCGGGCCAGCGGGTCGGTGATGTCCCCGAGGCGGGTGCGCAGGGTGTCGAGCGAGCCCTCGTCGAAGCGGACCTTGCAGTACGTGAGGTCGTCGTCGTTGACGAGGACGAGCTCGGGCCGCTCGCTGCCGGCCAGGGCGTCGACGACGGTGCGGGCGCCGGCGATGTCGGCCTCGGCCCGCGCGTACCGCACCAGCGCCCCGTCGACGCGCCGGTAGAGGCCCACGGCGACGCGGTGCGGGCGCGGCTCGCCGCCCTCCTGGAGGACGGCGAGCTCGGTGATCCGGCCCTCGGCGTCGTAGGTGATCTCGGGGGCGAGCACGTTGACCCCGGAGGTCTGGAGCCAGGCCTTCGACCACGCCTTCATGTCGCGGCCCGAGGTCTCCTCCAGGACGGACAGCAGGTCGCCCAGGCGGGTGTTGCCGTAGGCGTGGCGCTTGAAGTAGCGGCGGGCGCCCTCCAGGAAGGCGTCCCGGCCCACGTAGGCGACGAGCTGCTTGAGGACCGAGGCGCCCTTGGCGTACGTGATCCCGTCGAAGTTCAGCTTGGCGTCCTCCAGGTCGCGGATGTCGGCCGTGACCGGGTGGGTGGAGGGCAGCTGGTCGGCGCGGTAGGCCCACGCCTTGCGGTTGTTGGCGAAGGTGACCCAGCTGTCGGTGAAGCGGGTGGCCTCGGCGAGCGAGAAGGAGCCCATGAAGTCGGCGAAGGACTCCTTCAGCCACAGGTCGTCCCACCAGACCATGGTGACCAGGTCGCCGAACCACATGTGGGCCATCTCGTGCAGGATCGTGTTGGCCCGCCGCTCGTAGGCCGCCCGGGTGACCTTGCCCCGGTAGACGTACTCCTCGGTGAAGGTGACCATGCCGGGGTTCTCCATGGCGCCGAGGTTGTACTCGGGCACGAAGGCCTGGTCGTACTTGCCGAAGGGGTACGGGAAGTCGAAGTTGTCGTGGAAGAAGTCGAAGCCCTGCTTGGTGACGAGGAAGACGTCGTCCGCGTCGAAGTGCTTCGCGAGCCCCTTGCGGCACATCGCGCCGAGCGGGATCTCCAGGTCGCCGCGCCGGTAGGTGTCGGTGACGTAGTGGTACGGGCCGGCCACCACGCAGGTGATGTACGTGGAGATCGGCTTCGTCTCGGCGAAGCGCCACACGCCGTCGGCGCCGCGCTCGCCCGCGCCGTTGCTCCACACCGTCCAGTCCTCGGGCGCGGTCACCTCGAAGCGGTACGGCGCCTTGAGGTCGGGCTGCTCGAAGTCGGCGTGGACCCGGCGGGCGTCGGCCGGCTCGTACTGGGTGTACAGGTACACCTCGCCGTCCTCGGGGTCGACGAAGCGGTGCATGCCCTCGCCGGTGCGGCTGTAGGCGCACTGCGCGTCGACGACCAGCACGTTCTCGTCGGCCAGGCCGTCGAGGGCGATCCGGGCGCCGTCGAAGACGACCGCCGGGTCCAGCTCCCGCCCGTTGAGGGTGACGGAGGTGACCGAGGGCGCGATCAGGTCCACGAAGGTCGTGTCGGCGTCCCCCGTGCGGCGGAAGCGGATCGTCGTCACCGAGCGGAAGGTGCGGACCGCCTCCGTGCACTCGCCGACCGCCGAGCGCAGGTCGAGGGCGACGTCGTAGCCGTCGACGGACAGCAGAGCGGCCCGCTCGTGGGCCTCGTCGCGGGACAGGTTCTCACCGGGCACGGTCACTCCTTCGTGGCGTGTTCGAAACAGGACCGATCCTCCCATGAGCACCTGTCGCCCGGCGCACGGGAATGCCCTCCGGCCGGTCGGTGTTGCGCCCTGACGGCGCACATCGCCCGCCCGTCGCACAGAGGAGTGACATGTCCGAGAGCAGGACCACCGCCGAGTTCTTCTTCGACCCGCTGTGCCCCTGGGCCTGGATGACCTCCCGGTGGATGCTGGAGGTGGAGAAGGTCCGCCCGGTGGACGTGAACTGGAAGGTGATGAGCCTCGCCGTCCTGAACGAGCACCGCCTCGACGAGGTCCCCGCCGAGTACCGCGAGATGCTGGAGACCAAGGCGTGGGGCCCGGTCCGCGTCGTCATAGCGGCGCAGCAGCTGCACGGCGACGAGGTCGTCGGCAAGCTCTACACCGCGCTCGGCACCCGCTTCCACAACAACGGCGAGGGCCCGACCCGCGAGGCCATCGCCGGCGCGCTGAAGGACGTCGGCCTGCCCGAGGACCTGGCGGAGTACGCCGACAAGGACACGTACGACGCCGAGCTGCGCGCCTCCCACCAGGAGGGCATCGGGAAGGTCGGCGAGGACGTCGGCACCCCGGTGATCGCGGTCCCCGGCCCGGACGGCGACGAGGTCGCCTTCTTCGGCCCGGTCGTCACCCCGACCCCGCGCGGCGAGGCCGCGGCCCGGCTGTGGGACGGCACGCTGCTCGTGGCGTCCACCCCGGGCTTCTACGAGATCAAGCGCACCCGGACGGCGGGCCCCAGCTTCGAGTAGTCCGCCCCCGAGCGGTCCGCGCCGCACACGGAAGGACCCCCGCGATTCACGTCATCGCGGGGGTCCTTCTTTCATCCGCCTGCCCGGTGAAGGTGGAGAAGACGATCACGAGCAGGAGCTTCCTCAGATGCCGATGAGGGGGGTGCGGCCCTTCGCGTCGGCGTAGCGCTTCTGCACGTCCTGCCAGTTCACGACCTGCCACATGGCGTCGATGAAGTCGACCTTCTGGTTCTTGTACTGGAGGTAGAAGGCGTGCTCCCAGGCGTCGAAGACGAGGACCGGCACGGAGCCCTGGCCGACGTTGCCCTGGTGGTCGTAGACCTGCTCGACGATGAGGCGGCCGCTGATCGGCTCGTAGGCGAGGACGCCCCAGCCGGAGCCCTGGGTGGTCGCCGCGGCCTTGGTCAGCTGGGCCTTGAACTTGGCGAAGGAGCCGAAGGACTCGGTGATCGCGTCCGCGAGCTCGCCGGTGCCGTCGGCGGCCAGCGGCTCGCCGCCGCCCTCGCCGCCCTTCGGGGAGGCCATGTTGTGCCAGTAGACGGAGTGGAGGATGTGGCCGGAGAGGTGGAAGGCCAGGTTCTTCTCCAGGCCGTTGATCGAGCCCCACTGCTCCTTGTCGCGGGCCTCCTCCAGCTGCTCCAGGGTGTCGTTGGCGCCCTTGACGTAGGCGGCGTGGTGCTTGTCGTGGTGCAGCTCGATGATCTGCGGGTTGATCACCGGCTCCAGTGCCGCGTAGTCGTACGGCAGTTCCGGAAGTGTGTAGATCGCCATGTGCCGAGCCCTTCCGCTGACTTCTCTTATTGCAACCTATATGCAAGTGCAGGCTAACAGCACCTGCGGGAGAAGTTGATCAGTCCTTGGTCCTAGTTCCCCCGGCCGGGCCCGGACGGGGACCCGGACCCGGGCCCGGAGATGCCGAACGCCCCGCCGGGGCTGCCCGGCGGGGCGTTCGGGAAGGGGTTGTCGGGGCGTCAGCCCTTGGCGGCGCGCGCCTTCTGGAGGCCGAAGCCGACCGCCGCGAGGACCAGGGTCAGCGCGCCCGTGGCGTACAGCTGCACCCGGGTGCCCTCCTCCACGGCCATCAGGTAGAAGATCCCGGCCATGCCGGCCAGCGCCACCCACGTCAGGTACGGGAAGCCCCACATGCGCACGACCAGCTTCTCCGGGGCCTCGCGCTGGGTGCGGCGGCGCAGCACCAGCTGGGAGGCGGCGATGAAGAACCAGACGACGAGGATGATCGCGCCGATCGTGTTGAGGAGCCAGATGAACGCCTTGTCCGGCGACCAGTAGCTCAGCAGCACGGCGCCGAAGCCGACGACCGAGGAGAGCAGGACGGCCGGGCGCGGCACGCCGCCGTAGGTGCGGCCGACGGCCCGCGGGCCCTGGCCGCGGGCGATCAGCGAGCGGGCCATCCGGGAGGCGCCGTAGACGTTGGCGTTCATCGCCGAGAGCAGGGCGACGAGCACGACCACGTTCATGATCTGGCCGGCGGCCGGGATGCCCAGGAAGTCGAGGGTGGCGACGTACGGGCCCTTCTCGACGACCGCCGGGTCGTCCCACGGGACGAGGGTGACGATGACCGCCATCGAGCCGATGTAGAAGAGCGCGATCCGCCACATCGCGGTGCGGACGGCCTTGGCGACGCCCTGCACCGGGTGCTCGGACTCGGCCGCCGCGATGGTGACCGTCTCCAGGCCGCCGTACGCGAAGACGGAGGCGAGCAGGCCGACGATCAGGCCCTCGGAGCCGTTCGGGAAGAAGCCGTGGTCGCCGAGGAGGTTCGAGGTGCCGGGGATGTCGTCGGTGCCGGGCAGCAGGCCGGTGATGGCGAGGACGCCGATGCCGAGGAAGAGGACGATCGCGCCGACCTTCAGCGCGGCGAACCAGAACTCGAACTCGCCGAAGTTCTTCACCGCCGCCAGGTTGGTGCCGCAGAAGACCACCATGAAGAGCAGCACCCAGGCCCACTCCGGGGTGCCCGGGAACCAGCCCGTCATGATGTTCGCCGCGCCGATGCCCTCCAGGCCGACGGCCACGCAGAGCAGGAACCAGAAGGCCCAGCCGGAGGTGAAGCCGGCCCACGGGCCGAAGGCGCGCTCGGCGTGGACGGAGAAGGAGCCGGAGGCGGGGTTGGCCGCGGACATCTCGCCGAGCATCCGCATGACCAGCATGACGAGCACGCCGGAGATCGCGTACGCGACGACGATCGAGGGCCCGGCGGCGGCGATGCCGGCGCCGGAGCCGACGAAGAGGCCGGCGCCGATGACGCCGCCGAGCGCGATCATCGACAGATGGCGCTGCTTGAGGCCGTGCGAGAGGCCCTCGGCGGGAGCGGTGGTGCCGTCCTGGCGGTCGGCCCGCGCGGGTGCGGTGGTCCGAGACATGGGCAACCCTGTTCATAGGCTGAGACGGGGAGGGGAGCCCACAGTCTGGGTGCCGGTACCGCTCAGGGGGAACGGGTGTCCGCTATACGGTCACCACCTTCACACAAGGTGAAGATCTAGTTCCGCTTCGTCGTGGACCTGCGGGCCTCCAGCAGCTCCCGCACCCCCGCCACCAGCAGCACCGCCCCCGTCGCCCCCGCCGACCACAGCACCTGCGGCCGGCTCGCGTCGTCGCACAGCATCAGCACCAGCACCGCGGCCATCGCCGCCAGCGCCGTCCACGTCAGCCACGGGAAGCCCCACATCCGCAGCGTCGGCGCTTCCGGCACCTCCCGCTCGATCCGCGGCCGCAGCCGCAGCTGCGACACCGCGATCAGCGCCCACACGAAGAGCAGCACCGCGCCGACCGCGTTGAGCATGTAGAGGAAGACGGAGTCCGGCCACTTCAGATTCAGCAGCACCGACACGAAGCCGAACGCCACCGAGGCGAGCACCGCCCGCCGGGGCACCCCGCCGCCCGACACCCGCAGCAGCCCCTTCGGCGCCTCCCCGCGCTCCGCCAGCGAGAAGACCATCCGGGACGAGCCGTACAGGTTGGCGTTGAGCGCCGAGAGCAGCGCCACGAACACCACCACGTTCATGATCTGCCCCGCGCCCGGCACCCCGATCGCGTCCAGCACCGCCACGTACGGCGACTCGCCCGGCACGATCGACGTCCACGGCAGCAGGGTCACGATCACCAGCATCGAGCCCACGTAGAAGAGGAGGATCCGCCACACGGCGCTGCGCACCGCCCGCGCCACGTTTCGCGCCGGGTCCTCCGACTCGGCCGCCGCGATCGTGACGACCTCCAGGCCGCCGAAGGCGAAGACCACCGCGAGGACCCCGGAGACCACTCCGGACCAGCCGTTCGGCAGGAAGCCGCCCTGCCCGGTCAGGTTCGCGAGCCCCACCGGATCGGTGTCCGGCAGCCAGCCGCCGATCGCGAGGACGCCGAGCGCCAGGAAGAGCACGATCGCGCCGACCTTCAGCGCCGCGAACCAGAACTCGAACTCGCCGAAGTTCTTCACCGCCGCCAGGTTCGCCGCCGTGAAGACCACCATGAAGAGCAGCACCCAGCCCCACTGCGGGACCCCCGGCACCCACCCGTGCGCGATCCGCGCCGCGCCTGTCGCCTCCACGGCGAGCACGACGACGAGCAGGAACCAGTACAGCCACCCCACCGAGAAGCCCGCCCAGCGGCCGAGCGCCCGCTCCGCGTGCACCGAGAACGCCCCGGACGCCGGCATCGCCGCCGACATCTCGCCGAGCATCCGCATCACCAGCATCGCGAGCGCCCCCGCGAGCAGGTACGAGACCACGATCCCGGGCCCGGCGACGGCGATGCCCGCCCCGGAGCCGACGAAGAGGCCGGCGCCGATGACCCCGCCGAGCCCGAGCATCGTCAGGTGACGCTGCTTCAGGCCGTGCGAAAGGGGCTCGGGTTCGGCGAGGGGGGAGGAGGGCGGGGCGTCGTCGCGCATGGTGGGGGACTCGCGCTCTGGGAGAGGAACTTATGGAGACCCCACAGTCTCCCCGCTGGGCACCTCCGGACGCAAAAGGGACGACACCTGCCGAGTCGTCAGTGACAAGCGTCACGTGGCGCCCGCGGGTCGGGGGCGCCTTTGTCGGAACTCGATGAAGCCCTGCGGCGCGGCTTTGTCGGCGGCTGACGGTGATCGAACGTTCACTCCTGCCGTAGCGTCACCCTGTCCCCGCCCCCTCACCCCCGCGGAGTACCGATGAGCACCGCCGCCGCCCCCGTCCGTACCCTCCGTACGGGCACCGTCCTGGCCGACCTCCTCCCGGCGAGCCGCGTCCGCGACCTCGCCCTCGTCGCCGGCGGCGCCGCCCTCACCGGCCTGGCCGCCCAGCTCACCGTCCCGGTCCCCGGCTCCCCGGTCCCG
Source organism: Streptomyces filamentosus (assembly GCF_014654895.1). Taxonomy (GTDB): domain Bacteria; phylum Actinomycetota; class Actinomycetes; order Streptomycetales; family Streptomycetaceae; genus Streptomyces; species Streptomyces filamentosus. The sequence continues at coordinate 3,891,989 of NZ_BNBE01000001.1, forward strand.
GTCTCCGGCCAGACCTTCGCCGCCCTGCTCGTCGGCACCGCCCTCGGCGCCCGCCGCGGCTTCCTCGCCCTCGCCCTGTACGCCCTCGCCGGCATGGCGGGCGTCCCGTGGTTCGCGGAGGCGGCCTCCGGCTACGCCATGCCGTCCTTCGGCTACGTCCTCGGCATGCTCCTCGCCGCGACCGTCGTCGGCGCCCTCGCCCGCCGCGGCGCCGACCGCTCGGTGCTGCGCACCGCCGGCACCATGGTCCTCGGCTCCGCGATCATCTACGCGGTCGGCGTGCCCTACCTGGCCCTCGCCACCGGCATGACCCTCGGCCAGGCGGTCGCCGCCGGCCTGACCCCCTTCCTCATCGGCGACGCCCTCAAGGCCGCCCTCGCCATGGGCGCCCTCCCGGCCGCCTGGAAGCTCGTCGGCCGCAAGGGCTGACCCCCGCCGTACGCGAAGGGCCCGCCGCTCCGGCACGGAGCGGCGGGCCCTTCGCGTACGGCGGGGGTCAGCCCCGGGCGGCGGTCTTCCGGGTCCGCTCGCGGACCAGGGCGACCGCCAGCACCAGCGCGGCCACGAGGAGCGAGAGCACGACCTGCTCCCGGGCGCTGCCGCCGTCGTAGAGCATGTAGCCGAGGACGAAGACGATCATGCCGATCGTCGCCCACGTCAGGTACGGGAAGAGCCACATCCGCACGACCAGCTTCTCGGGCGACTCGCGCAGGATGATCCCGCGCATCCGCAGCTGGGTCACGCAGATGACCAGCCAGACGAAGAGCGCCACCGCGCCGGAGGCGTTCAGCAGGAAGGCGAAGACGGTGTCCGGCCACTGGTAGTTGAAGAACACCGCGACGAAGCCGAAGACGACCGAGGAGAGGATCGCGGCCTTCGGCACGCCCCGCTTGTCGACCTTCGCGAAGCCCTTCGGCGCGTCCCCGCGCCGGCCGAGCGAGAAGGCCATCCGGGAGGCCGTGTAGAGGCCCGAGTTCAGGCAGGACAGCACGGCGGTCAGCACGATCACGTTCATGATCTGGCCGGCCGCGGGGATGCCGATGGAGTCGAGGGCGGCGACGTACGAGCCCTTCTCCACGATCGACGGGTCGTTCCACGGCAGCAGCGTCAGGACCACGAAGATCGAGCCCAGGTAGAAGACGCCGATCCGCCAGATCACGCTGTTCGTCGCCTTGGTCACGGCCCGCTGCGGGTCCTCCGACTCGCCCGCCGCGAGGGTCACGATCTCGCTGCCCATGAAGGAGAAGACGACCATCAGGACGCCGGTCAGGATCGCGCCCGCGCCCTTCGGCATGAAGCCGCCCGCGTCCGTGAGGTGCGCGAAGCCCGCGCCCGGGTTGTCCGAGCCCGGCAGCACGCCGAAGACCGCGAGCAGGCCGATCACCACGAAGGCGCCGATCGCCACGACCTTGATCCCGGCGAACCAGAACTCGAACTCGCCGTACGAGGCCACCGAGGCCAGGTTCGTCGCGGTGAGCACCACCATCACGATCAGCGCCCACGCCCACTGCGGCACCGCCGGGACCCAGCCCTCCAGGATGACCGCGCCCGCGGTCGCCTCGACGGCCAGCACGACCACCCAGAAGAACCAGTACAGCCAGCCGATGGTGAAGCCCGCCCAGCGGCCCAGCGCCTGGTCGGCGTAGGCGGAGAAGGAGCCGGAGGAGGGCCGGGCGGCGGCCATCTCGCCGAGCATCCGCATCACGAAGACGACCATCGCGCCGACGAGCGCGTAGGAGAGGAGGATCGCGGGCCCCGCGGCGGCGATGCCGGCGCCGGAGCCGACGAAGAGGCCGGCGCCGATGACGCCGCCGATGGCGATCATCGACAGGTGGCGGTTCTTGAGCCCGGCCTTGAGGCCGTCGGAGGACGGGGCCGCGCCGGGGTCGCCGGTGGTGTCGCCTTCCTCGGCGAGGGTCGGCTGCGTGTTCATGAACGCTTCCTTCGGGTGTGGGGGGTGGCTCGGGTCGCGAGCCGGAGCCATGAAACCCGGCGACCGGCCGGTACGGAAGAGTTGATTCCGGATCGTGATTCGGGACATAAGGTCCGGACCAGACGGGACGAAGGTCCGTGACCCGCCGGGACCGAGGTCCCGACCCCGCTGACGCCTGCCCCGTCCCGGCCGTGCCACACTCGGAGCCATGCGCGTCTACCTCGGTTCCGACCACGCCGGCTACGAACTCAAGAACCACCTCGTGGAGTGGCTCAAGGCCCACGGCCACGAGCCCGTCGACTGTGGCCCCCACATCTACGACGCCCTCGACGACTACCCGCCCTTCTGCCTGCGCGCCGCCGAGAAGACGGCCGCCGACGAGGGCAGCCTCGGCATCGTCATCGGCGGCTCCGGCAACGGCGAGCAGATCGCCGCGAACAAGGTGAAGGGCGTCCGTGCCGCCCTCGCCTGGAGCGAGCAGACCGCCGCCCTCGGCCGCGAGCACAACAACGCCAACGTCGTCGCCGTCGGCGCCCGCATGCACACCGAGGAGGAGGCGACCAAGTTCGTCGAGATCTTCCTCGCCACCCCGTACTCCGGTGACGAGCGCCACACCCGCCGGATCGAGATGCTGAGCGCGTACGAGACCACCGGCGAGCTCCCCCCGATCCCGGCCCACCACCCGCAGGAGCCCACCGCCTGATGCCCGAAGGGCACACCATCCACCGGCTGGCCGCCGACCACCGCGAACGGTTCGGCGGCCGGCCCGTGCGCGCCTCCAGCCCCCAGGGCAAGTTCTCCGACTCCGCCGCCCTCCTCGACGGCGAGGTCCTGGAGACCACCGAGGCGCACGGCAAGCACCTCTTCCTCGGCTTCCCGCGCGACCAGTGGGTCCACATCCACCTGGGCCTCTTCGGCAAGGTGGCCTTCGGCGGCGCCCCCGCCCCGCCGCCCGCCGACACCGTCCGGCTGCGCCTCGCGAACCCGGAGTCGTACGTCGACCTCCGCGGCCCCACCACCTGCGCGCTGATCACCGACGCCGAGAAGCGGGCGATACACGACCGGCTCGGCCCGGACCCGCTCCGCGAGGCCGACGACCCCGACGCGGCCTGGCGCCGGATCTCGAAGTCCCGCACGACGATCGCCGCCCTGCTCATGGACCAGAAGGTCATCGCCGGCGTCGGCAACGTCTACCGCGCCGAGGTCCTCTTCCGCCACGGCATCGACCCGTACCGCGCGGGCCGCGACCTCACGGCGGGGGAGTGGACCGCCCTCTGGGACGACCTCGTGGCCCTCATGCGCGAGGGCGTCCGCCTGAACCGCATCGACACCGTCCGCCCCGAGCACACCCCCGAGGCGATGGACCGCCCGCCGCGCGTCGACGACCACGGCGGCGAGGTCTACGTCTACCGCCGGGCGAACCTCCCGTGCCACCTCTGCGGCACGGAGATCCGCACGGCGGACCTGGCGGCCAGGAACCTCTTCTGGTGCCCGACCTGCCAGGCGTGAGCGCGACCTAGAAGCCGTGCGGCAGCCAGGGCGCCACGGCGGATCCGAAGGCGAGCGACGCCTCCGCCAGCGCGCCCTCCCGCAGTTCGGCGACCCGGCCCGCGCCCGCCAGCGCCGCCAGGGACGTGCCGCCCAGGTAGGCCGCGCCCAACTCCCGTACGGACAGGGAGAGATCGGCGGCGTCGGAGGTCCGCTCGCACACCGCGCCCTTCGCGTCCCCCGACAGCCGCCACCGCCCCGCGTTCCACGGACAGAACGCGTCCGCCACCTCGAACACCACGTCCACCGGCGCCTGGTACGTCCGCGCCTCCAGCGCCGCGCCCACGTCCACCAGCCGCGCGAACAGCCCCTCCCGCACGGTCGGTTCGCACCGCCGCACGTCCGACACCAGGTGCTGCCACGCGTCGTCCACCGGACGGCTGTCGAAGCGCACCGTCGTCGTCAGGTCCACCGAGCACAGGAACCGCCACAGCGCCGCCTCCGCCACCGGGTCCAGCCCCCGCAGCTCGCGCACCCCCACCGAACCGTTCGCGCCCGCCCAGCTCCAGTCCGCCCTGATCGTGTAGTACGCGTACCCCACGACCTCCCCGGCCCGCTCCGCCACCACGCACAGCAGCGGCGACGAGCCGTTCCGCGACCCCGGCGCGTCCAGCACCGGCAGCCGCTCCCAGCCCGGCGCGCGGAGCGTCGTCCCCGGCCGCAGCGGCGCCATGCGCGCGTACACCGCCTCGGTCACCGCCGTGGACTCCTCCGCCGGCACCATCCGCAGCGCCACCTCGTCGGTGCCCGCCGGCACGTCCAGCCGCACCCGCGTCGTGTCGATCGTCCCCCGCTGCGACCAGGTCGCCGCCCCGTAACCGAACCGCCCGTAGATCACCGGCTCGGAGGCGGTCAGCACCGCCAGCGGCTCGCCCAGCGCCCGCACGTCGTCGAGCTGCCGGCGCATCATCGAGGTCAGCAGCCCGCGCCTGCGATGCGTTCCGGCCACGCTCACCATCGTCACCCCGGCCGCCGGCACCGCCGCCCCGCCCGGCACCGTCAGCCGGAACGAGAACGCCCCCGCCGTCCCCACCGCCCGGTCGCCGTCCCAGACGCCCAGCGACCGCCCGCACTCGGTCAGGTCGCGCCACAGCGCCCGCTCCTCCGGCTCCTCCGCCAGGCCCCCGAAGGCCAGCTCCAGCGCCGCGAACCAGCGGTCCCACTCCGAGGGGTCGAGCACCCGCAATTCAGTAGTCATATGCCATCGATAGCAGCGGATCGTGCCCGGGGCGACCCGTTTTCGGCCGCCTTGTCACCGGGGTACCCCTGCACGGGAGCGGCCCGGGTGGATAGGGTCCAGGCCAATGGGTGACCGCACGGGAGTGAACACGTACGGGGCCCGGCTGCGCAGGCGCGTCCGCCGGGCCCGCGTCGCGCTGCGCCGGACCGGTGTCGACTACTTCCGCGGCGGCACCTCCGACCGCCTCGCCCTCGCCGGCCTCCTCCTCACCGTCCCCGCCATCGTCTGCGGCACCGTCCTCGACCCCGTCTGGTGCTCCCCGGTCGCCCTCGTCCTGCCGATCGTGGCCGGCGGGCTGCTGCTGCGCCCCGCCAGCCTCCTCGCCCTGTACGCGGCGGCCGCCGGCGGCCTGATCGTCGAGTCCGCGATCCTCGGCCCGTACGGCGAGGGGCCCGCCCGCGTCACCCCCGGCACCGTCCTGGTGGTCGCCGCCTGCGGCCTCTTCGGCCTGCTCATCGCCCAGTTCCGGGCCCGCGTCGGAGTGCCCTGGCGGCGCGGCGGCACCATGCTCTTCGACCTGCGCGAGCGGCTCCGGGTGCAGAGCGCCCTGCCCCGGCTGCCGCGCGGCTGGCACCGCGAGATGGCGCTCCGCCCGGCCGGCGGCCAGTCCTTCTCCGGCGACTTCGTGGTCGCCGCCCGCACCCACGGCGGCCGCACCCTGGAGGTCGTCCTCACCGACGTCTCCGGCAAGGGCATGGACGCGGCCTCCCGCTCCCTGCTGCTCTCCGGCGCCTTCGGCGGCCTCCTCGGCTCGCTCCCGCCGCACGGCTTCCTGCCCGCCGCCAACGGCTACCTGCTCCGGCAGAACTGGGACGAGGGCTTCGCCACCTCCGTCCACCTCGTCCTCGACCTCGACTCCGGCGACTACGAGCTCTTCTCCGCCGGCCACCTGCCCGCGCTCCAGCTCCACTCCGGCACCGGCCGCTGGGAGGAGAAGGACGGCGACGGACCCCTCCTCGGCGTCTACGACGGCGCCGAGTTCCACCCGGTCAAGGGCACCCTGCACCCCGGCGACGTCCTCATGCTCTTCACCGACGGCCTGGTCGAGGCCGCCGACCGCGACCTCGCCGAGGGCATCGACCGGCTGACCGGCGAGGCCGACCGCTGCGTCCCCGGCGGCTTCGAGGGCGTCGCCTGGCACCTCATCGAGGCGGTCGCCAAGGACGTCAACGACGACCGCGCCCTCCTGATCATCTCCCGCCCCGCCTGAACGACGGTTCGTCACCCCCGGGTGGGGGCAAGGGGCTTGGTGGGACGATGGAGCCGCGGGGGGTGTCCGGAAAGCACGCCCCCGGGCCAGTGGAACCGACCGAGGGTGTGATCAGTTGTGGCCGTCTCGCTGCCGATGGTGCTGTTGTTGGCGATCGTCCTCGTGGTGATGATCCGAGGAGGCAGCCTCAAGGGGGGCCCGGCCGCCGTCGCCGTCCTCTTCGGCTTCTTCCTCGCCTTCACCGGCATGTCCGACGAGATCCAGACCTTCCTGGACTCCATAGGCCGGACGATCAGCGGCATCAAGTTCTGATCCGCCGGTCCCGGAAACGCCTCCGGGCCCGGTTCCTCAGTGAGGAACCGGGCCCGGAGGCGTACACAGAGCGGGCGACGGGAATCGAACCCGCGTAGCTAGTTTGGAAGACTAGGGCTCTACCATTGAGCTACGCCCGCACGGAACGCGCCGCAGGTCGGAACCGGCGCGGCACGGAAGCATCGTAGCCGGTCCGGAGCCGTCCGTGCACGCCCCCGGAAACAGGGGGCGTCGCAGCGTCCCCGTACATGTACCCTACGTGTCGCACCGACGGGGTGTGGCGCAGCTTGGTAGCGCGTCCGCTTTGGGAGCGGAAGGCCGTGGGTTCAAATCCCGCCACCCCGACCAGCACGATCCTCGCGATCCCCGACGGCTCCGACCTCGCGGGTTCTTGATCACGTTGTGGGCCCCGTCCCACGTGCGGTTACTATGCAAGCTGCGTGCCCGTGTGTCTTTCTGACCGGGCCCATCGGCCGGAACCGCCCCGCGCGGCCCGTCCGGAATCCAGGAATCAGCCACAAGGAGACCGAACCGTGAAGAGCGCCGTGGAGACCCTGAACCCGACCCGGGTTCGGCTCACTGTCGAGGTGCCCTTCGAGGAGCTCAAGGACAGCCTCGACGCGGCGTACAAGAAGATCAACCAGCAGGTCACGGTCAAGGGCTTCCGCAAGGGCAAGATCCCGGCTCGTGTGATCGACCAGCGGTTCGGCCGCGGCGCCGTGCTGGAGGAGGCCGTCAACGACGCGCTCCCGAAGTTCTACAACGAGGCCGTGAACGAGGCCGAGGTCAACCCGCTGGGTCAGCCCGAGGTCGACATCACGGAGCTGAAGGACGGCGAGCTGCTGGCCTTCACCGCCGAGGTCGACGTCCGCCCGACCATCGAGATCCCGGACTACTCCGGCATCGAGGTCGAGGTCGACGCCATCGAGGTCACCGACGAGGACGTCGAGAAGTCCGTGGAGCAGCTCCGCGAGCGCTTCGCGTCCACCAACCCGGTCGAGCGCGCCGCCGCCGAGGGCGACGTCGTGACGGTCGACCTGACCGCCAAGGTCGACGGCGAGGTGCTGCCCGACGGCATCGCCGACGGCGTCTCGTACACCATCGGCTCCGGCGAGCTGCTCGACGGCATCGACGCCGCCGTCACCGGCCTGGAGGCCGGCGGCGAGGCCACCTTCACCTCCGAGCTGAAGGGCGGCTCGGCCGCGGGCAAGGAGGCCGAGGTCACCGTCAAGGTCACCGCCGTCGCCGCCCGCGAGCTCCCCGAGCTGGACGACGAGTTCGCGCAGATGGCCTCGGAGTTCGACACCCTCGACGAGCTCAAGGCCGACAGCCGCAAGCGCCTCGAGAACATGAAGCAGTTCGACCAGGCCACCCAGGCCCAGGAGCGCGTCCTGGAGAAGTTCCTGGAGCTGGCGGAGATCCCCGTCCCCGAGAAGCTCCTCGAGGACGAGGTCAACACCCGCAAGCACAACCTGGAGCACCACCAGCTCGGCCAGATGGGCCTGAGCCTGGAGAAGTACCTGGAGCTCCAGGGCAAGACGGTCGAGGAGTTCGAGGCCGAGACCAAGGAGCAGGCGGTCAAGGGCATCAAGACCCAGTTCCTCCTCGACGAGCTGGTCTCCACGGAGAAGCTGAACGTCGAGCAGGACGAGCTCACCGAGCACCTGTTCCGCCGTGCCGCCTCCTCCGGCATGTCCCCCGACCAGTTCGCCCAGGCCGTCGTCCAGGGCGGCCAGGTGCCGATGCTGGTCGGCGAGGTCGCCCGCGGCAAGGCCCTCGCGGTCGTCGTCGAGGCCGCCAAGGTCGTCGACACCAACGGCGAGGTTGTGGACCTCTCCGACGACGAGGACGAGGTCGAGGCCGCCGCCGAGACGGTCGAGGCCGTCACCGGCGAGGCCGAGGCCGCCGAGGAGAAGTAGGCCCCACCAGGCCGACGCCGGGGCCCCGCGCCCCGCGCGCTTCCGTCGCGCCACGGGCCCGGACGCACAGCAGTGCGTCCGGGCCCGTGGACGTACCCGGCCCCTTTCATGCGCCCGTCGCTCACCTTGCGCTCCCAGCGAACAGTTCGGGAACCGGGATGGCGTTGTCCCACCTGCGCGTTAGGGTCCATGAATACGGGGGCACTGCCCTCAGAACGAGACGCGGAGACGGCCCGGGGCCGTCGGAGACGAGCAGGTGGATACGTGACGAATCTGAAGCCTTACGCCGCGGGTGAGCCGTCCATCGGTGGCGGCCTCGGCGACCATGTCTACAACCGGCTGCTCGGCGAGCGCATCATCTTCCTCGGCCAGCAGGTCGACGACGACATCGCCAACAAGATCACCGCCCAGATGCTCCTCCTGGCCGCCGACCCGGAGAAGGACATCTTCCTCTACATCAACAGCCCCGGTGGCTCGGTGACGGCCGGCATGGCCGTCTACGACACCATGCAGTACATCCCGAACGACGTCGTCACCATCGGCATGGGCATGGCCGCCTCCATGGGCCAGTTCCTGCTCACCGGCGGCACCCCCGGCAAGCGCTTCGCGCTGCCGAACACCGACATCCTGATGCACCAGGGCTCCGCCGGCATCGGCGGCACCGCCTCCGACATCAAGATCCAGGCCGAGTACCTCCTTCGCACGAAGAAGCGCATGGCCGAGATCACCGCGCACCACTCCGGCCAGACCGTCGAGGCGATCATCCGCGACGGCGACCGCGACCGCTGGTTCACCGCGGAGGAGGCCAAGGAGTACGGCCTCATCGACGACATCATCACGCACGCCGCGGGTGTTCCGGGCGGCGGCGGCACGGGCGCCTGAGCGCCGACGGCCCGCCGAAGAACCCCAGCCCCCCGCCGAACGCCACCAGGACGGTGAACACCCACATGCAGAACAACCTCTCCCCGAGCGGCCTGTACACCGGCGCGCCGATGGACAACCGCTACGTCGTCCCGCGCTTCGTCGAGCGCACCTCGCAGGGCGTGCGCGAGTACGACCCGTACGCGAAGCTCTTCGAGGAGCGCGTGATCTTCCTCGGCGTGCAGATCGACGACGCGTCCGCCAACGACGTCATGGCGCAGCTGCTGTGCCTGGAGTCGATGGACCCGGACCGGGACATCTCGATCTACATCAACAGCCCCGGCGGCTCCTTCACCGCGCTCACGGCCATCTACGACACGATGCAGTTCGTGAAGCCGGACATCCAGACGGTCTGCATGGGCCAGGCGGCCTCCGCCGCGGCCGTGCTGCTCGCCGCCGGCACCCCCGGCAAGCGGATGGCCCTGCCGAACGCCCGCGTGCTGATCCACCAGCCGTCCGGCGGCACCGGCCGCGAGCAGCTCTCCGACCTGGAGATCGCGGCCAAGGAGATCCTGCGGATGCGCGACCAGCTGGAGACCATGCTGGCCAAGCACTCCTCGACGCCGATCGAGAAGATCCGCGACGACATCGAGCGCGACAAGATCCTCACGGCCGAGGACGCCCTCGCGTACGGCCTGATCGACCAGATCGTCTCCACCCGCAAGAGCACGGCCGCCGCCGCGCACTGACGTCCGACCTTCCCTGGCACGGCTCGTGTGGCCGAATCGCGACCATGTGAACCGTGCCAAGGGGGGCCCGAACGGGGGGCCCGGCAAGGTACCGTCGAATATGAGGCACCAGGAGTCGCTGAACCAAGCGGCTCCCAGGCGAAGGGGAAGCACCTCGTGGCACGCATCGGTGATGGCGGCGACCTGCTCAAGTGCTCGTTCTGCGGAAAGAGCCAGAAGCAGGTGAAGAAGCTCATCGCGGGACCCGGTGTGTACATCTGCGACGAGTGCATCGACCTCTGCAACGAGATCATCGAGGAGGAACTCGCGGAGACGAGCGAGGTGCGCTGGGAGGAACTCCCCAAGCCCCGCGAGATCTACGAGTTCCTGGAGGGTTACGTCGTCGGCCAGGAGCCGGCGAAGAAGGCCCTCTCGGTCGCTGTGTACAACCACTACAAGCGCGTCCAGGCCGGCGAGAACGGCGGCGCGCAGGGCCGTGACGACGCCATCGAGCTGGCGAAGTCCAACATTCTGCTGCTGGGTCCCACGGGTTCGGGCAAGACGCTCCTGGCCCAGACCCTGGCCCGCATGCTCAACGTCCCGTTCGCCATCGCCGACGCGACGGCGCTGACGGAGGCCGGCTACGTCGGCGAGGACGTCGAGAACATCCTGCTCAAGCTGATCCAGGCCGCCGACTACGACGTCAAGAAGGCCGAGACCGGGATCATCTACATCGACGAGATCGACAAGGTCGCCCGTAAGAGCGAAAACCCGTCGATCACGCGGGACGTGAGCGGCGAGGGCGTGCAGCAGGCCCTCCTGAAGATCCTGGAGGGCACCACGGCCTCCGTCCCGCCGCAGGGCGGCCGGAAGCACCCGCACCAGGAGTTCATCCAGATCGACACGACGAACGTGCTCTTCATCGTGGGCGGCGCCTTCGCCGGTCTGGAGAAGCTCATCGAGTCGCGGGCGGGCGCCAAGGGCATCGGCTTCGGGGCGACCATCCGCTCCAAGCGCGAGATCGAGGCGAGCGACCAGTTCCAGGAGGTCATGCCGGAGGACCTGGTGAAGTTCGGGATGATCCCCGAGTTCATCGGCCGCCTCCCCGTGATCACCTCGGTCCACAACCTGGACCGCGAAGCCCTCCTCAAGATCCTCGTCGAGCCGCGCAACGCACTGGTGAAGCAGTACCAGCGCCTCTTCGAACTCGACGGCGTCGAGCTGGACTTCGACCGCCCCGCCCTGGAGGCCATCGCCGACCAGGCCATCCTCCGCGGCACCGGCGCGCGCGGCCTGCGCGCCATCATGGAGGAGGTCCTCCAGTCGGTGATGTACGAGGTCCCCTCCCGCAAGGACGTGGCCCGCGTCGTCATCACCGCCGACGTCGTCCGCAACAACGTGAACCCGACCCTGGTCCCCAGGATCGTCAAGAACGACGGCCGCCACGAGAAGTCGGCGTAACCGCAGGCACGAAGCGAGGGGCGCCCCGCCGGAATCCGGCGGGGCGCCCCTTCGCGTGCGGTCGGTGCGTCAGAGCTTGACGCGGACTTCCTTGCGGAGCTTGGCGGCGATCGCGGCGACGTCGTCGATGGTGCCGCCCTTGCCGGTCATCATGTCGGCGATGTTGATGTGCATCACGTAGCCGACGGTGCTGTGGTCACCCCAGACGCAGACAGGCATGGTGACCTCCTTGGGGCCGAGGCCCCCGGACTCCGCGCCGGGCTTCGACTTGATCTCCTGGCACTTCATCACGGCGCCGTCGAGGCCCTCGGGCGTGACCGACTTGGGGTCGCCGACGAGCTGGGCCTCGGAGTCCTTCTCCTTCTCGGACTCGGCCTTCATGTTGGCGAAGAGGGCGTCGACAGTCTTCTCGGGGTCCTCGATCTCGCCCCAGACGCCACCGAACTGCAGAAGCTTGCCGCTCAGCGGGTTGCTCTCGTCCTTGACCTCCCACTGGGCGTTGGCACGCTGCGGGTTCTTGACGCCGAACTTCGCGGCGTCCTTGATGAAATCGTCGTCCTCGCTCTGGGCCTTGTCGCTGTTGGCCGACTTCTTGTACTCGCCCAGCACCGTCTCCGGCGTGACCAGCTTGTGCGGGCCGTCGTTCGCGACGGACGCGCCGCCACCGCCGCCGATCAGGAAGTACGCGCCGACTGCGATCGCCGCGACGACGGCGACCGCGCCGATGATCAGCGGGGTCTTGGACTTCTTCGGGGCCGGGGGGTGGGGCACGTAGCCGCCGGGGCCCTGGGGGGCGCCGTACTGCGGCTGCTGGCCGTAGGGGTTGGGCTGCTGCGGGTAGCCGTAGGGCTGCTGCGGCGGCACGCCCTGCGGGGCCTGCTGGGGGTAGCCGTAACCGGGCTGCGGGGCCTGCGGCTGGCCGTACGGGCCGGGCTGCTGGCCGTAGGGTCCGGGCTGCTGCGGCTGCTGGCCGCCGTACGGACCCGGCTGGTTGTAGCTCATCTACTGCTTCCCCTCACAGGACGTTTATGCGTAGCGAACATCCTGGCGGAAGGTGCCCCGTGATGGGGCGGCGGGGGTCACACCGTTACCGAACCATCGTGTTTCGGGACAGGGCCGCGACCCCCCTAAACTGGGCTCGTGACCGAGAACACTCAGCAGCAGACAGCAGCCACCGCCGAATTGCCGACCCAGTACACGCCGGCCGAGGTAGAGGGCCCGCTGTACGAGCGCTGGGTGGAACGCGGGTACTTCGAGGCGGACGCGAAGAGCGACAAGCCGGCGTACACCATCGTCATCCCGCCGCCGAACGTCACCGGCCAGCTCCACCTGGGCCACGCCTTCGAGCACACGCTGATCGACGCCCTCACCCGCCGCAAGCGCATGCAGGGCTACGAGACGCTGTGGCAGCCGGGCATGGACCACGCCGGCATCGCCACCCAGAACGTCGTCGAGCGCGAGCTCGCCAAGGAGGGCAAGTCCCGCCACGACCTGGGCCGCGAGGCGTTCGTCGAGCGCGTCTGGGAGTGGAAGGCCGAGTCCGGCGGCCAGATCGCCGGCCAGATGCGCCGCCTCGGCGAGGGCCTGGCCTGGAGCCGGGACCGCTTCACCATGGACGAGGGCCTGTCCCGCGCCGTCCAGACCATCTTCAAGAAGCTCTACGACGACGAGCTGATCTACCGCGCCGAGCGCATCATCAACTGGTGCCCGCGCTGTCTGACGGCCATCTCCGACATCGAGGTGGACTACCAGGACGACGACGGCGAGCTCGTCTCCATGCAGTACGGCGAGGGCGAGGACAGCATCGTCGTCGCCACGACCCGCGCCGAGACGATGCTCGGCGACACCGCCGTGGCCGTCCACCCGGACGACGAGCGCTACGCCCACCTGATCGGCAAGCGGATCAAGCTGCCGCTGACCGACCGCACCATCCCGGTCGTCGCCGACGCCCACGTCGACCCGGAGTTCGGCACCGGCGCCGTCAAGGTGACCCCGGCGCACGACCCGAACGACTTCGCCATCGGCCAGCGCCACGACCTGGAGTCCATCGAGGTCCTCGACGAGCGCGGCGTGATCACCGTCCACGGCCCCTTCCAGGGCCTGGACCGCTTCGAGGCGCGCTCCGCGATCGTCGCCGCCCTGCGCGCCGAGGGCCGGATCGTCGCCGAGAAGCGCCCGTACGTCCACGCCGTGGGCCACTGCTCGCGCTGCAAGACGACACTGGAGCCGCGCCTGTCGATGCAGTGGTGGGTCAAGGTCGAGACCCTCGCCAAGGCCGCCGGCGACGCCGTCCGCGACGGCCGGGTGGACATCCACCCCGCCGACATGTCGCAGCGCTACTTCGACTGGGTCGACAACCTCAACGACTGGTGCATCTCGCGCCAGCTGTGGTGGGGCCACCGCATCCCGGTCTGGCATGGCCCGGACGGCGAGCTGGTCTGCGTCGGCCCCGACGAGGAGCCGCCCACCGGCGAGGGCTGGACCCAGGACACGGACGTCCTCGACACGTGGTTCTCGTCCGGCCTGTGGCCGTTCTCCACGATGGGCTGGCCGGAGCGGACGCCCGACCTGGAGAAGTTCTACCCGAACTCCGTCCTGGTCACCGGCTACGACCTGATGTTCTTCTGGGTCGCCCGGATGATGATGTTCGGCCTGTACGCGATGGACGGGCAGCCGCCGTTCCGCACGATCGCCTTCCACGGCATGGTCCGCGACGAGTTCGGCAAGAAGATGTCGAAGTCGTTCGGGAACACGGTCAACCCGCTGGACTGGATGGACAAGTACGGCTCCGACGCCCTGCGCTTCACCCTGGCCAAGGGCGCCAACCCGGGCGTCGACGTCCCGATCGGCGAGGACTGGGTCCAGGCGTCCCGGAACTTCGCCAACAAGATCTGGAACGCGACCCGCTTCGCGATGATGAACGGCGCCACCATCGAGGGCCCGCTGCCGGACGCCTCCGAGATGTCGGCGACCGACCGCTGGATCCTGTCGCGCCTGGGCGAGACGGTCGCGCAGGTCGACGCGTACTACGACGACTTCCAGTTCGCGAAGCTGAGCGAGGCGCTCTACCACTTCGCGTGGGACGAGGTCTTCGCCTGGTACGTCGAGCTGTCGAAGACCACGTTCTTCGCCGGCGGCGAGGGCGCCAAGGTCTCCGGCCGGGTCCTCGGCGAGGTCCTGGACGTCATGCTGCGGCTGCTGCACCCGATCGTCCCGTTCGTCACGGACACCCTGTGGACCACGCTGACCGGCGGCGAGTCCCTCGTGATCGCCGACTGGCCGAAGGACTCGGGCTTCCGCGACGAGGCCGCCGAGAAGGAGATCGAGCTGGTCCAGCGGGTCGTCACCGAGGTCCGCCGCTTCCGCAAGGAGCAGGGCCTCCAGGACGCCCAGAAGGTGCCCGCCCGGCTGGACCTGGACGGCACCGCGCTGGCCGCGCACGAGGCGGCCATCCGCCAGATCCTGCGCCTCCAGCCGGAGGGCGAGGACTTCGAGGCCACCGCCTCCCTGCCGGTCGCCGGCGCGACGGTCTCGCTCGACCTGTCGGGCACCATCGACGTGGCCGCCGAGCGCAAGCGGCTCGCGAAGGACCTGGCCGCCGCCGAGAAGGAGAAGGCCCAGGCCGAGGCCAAGCTCGGCAACGAGGCGTTCCTGGCGAAGGCCCCCGACAACGTCGTGGACAAGATCAAGGGCCGGCTGGCCAAGGCGGACGAGGACATCGCCCGCATCCAGGCCCAGCTGAACCGCCTGCCGCAGGCGTAGCCCGTACGCGACAGGGGCCCGGGACCGTCACGGTCCCGGGCCCCTTCCGCGTGTCCGGGGCGGGTCAGGACCCGGTCGCCACCGGGCCGACGCCGGGTTCCAGGGGGGTGCCGGACACGGTGCCGAGCCGAACGGGAATGCGGACGAAGTGCCTGATGTCACAGCAGACGGGACTTCGGGTCCACGGCGTCGGGACCAAGGACCCTGGATGATGGAGGCATGCTCCGCCTCCCCTCCGTCTCCGCGCTCCGCCGCTGCGTGGACCGGTGGGCCGTCTCGCCCCGCGCCCTCGACGTGGTCACCGCGCTCAGCGCCTTCGGCCTCATGGTCCTGGACGTGCCGGGCCTGGCCCGGGCGGACAACTCCCTCACCGGCGTCACCGCCACCCTGGTCCTCGCGGCGGGCGCCGCGACCCTGGTGCTGCGCCGCCGGGCGCCCTGGGTGCCGTACGTGGTGGCGCTCGGCCTGATGGGCTGGCTCCACGAACTGACCATGATCCAGTTCGCGCTGTACTCGCTCGGCCGCTTCCGGGGCCGGCGGGTCGCGGTCGGCGCCACCGCGCTCTACATCGCCGTCGCGTACGGCCTCTTCCTGACGCCCGGCTGGCCCGCCCGGCACGGCGACACCCTCAGCGACTTCCTGAGCCTGGTCGTCCCGATCGGCGTCCTCGCGGCGGGCGTCGGCATCGCCGCGCACCGCCACGACCTGGTCCGCGCCCTGGAGGCGCAGCGGCGCGAGGCCGCCGCCCGGCAGGCCGTCCAGGAGGAGCGGATCCAGGTCGGCCGGGACGTCCACGACCTCGTCGGGCGCGAGCTGACCGTGCTCGCGGTCCGCGCCGAGGTGCTGGCCGTGCGGGCCAGGGGAGAGGCGCACCAGAAGGACTTCGAGGAGCTGGCCGACACCGCCCGGCGCGCCCACCTCATGCTGAACGAGACGATCGTGCGGCGCGCCGACGGGGAGGAGGCCACCCGGGGCCTGGAGGGCCTCGCGGACCTCGCCGCCGAGAGCGAGCGGATGGGCAGCCCCGTGGAGCTGCGCGTCGCCGAGGAGGCGAATGCGCTGTCGCCGCTGCGGCAGACGGCCGTCCACCGGGTCGTCCAGGAGTGCCTGACGAACGCGGCCAAGCACGCCCCCGGCCTGCCCGTCCGGGTCGTGATCGACGTGGTCGGCCCCGACCTGCGGATCGAGGTCCGCAACCCGCTGCCGAAGCAGCCGCCGGACCGCGCCCCGGTCTCCACCGGCACCGGCCTCGTCTCCATGCGCGAACGGGTCGCCAGCATGGGCGGCACCCTCACCACCACCCGGCGGGACGGCACGTACGGCGTGGAGGCCCGTCTCCCCGCGGGCCTCCACCGCTGACCCGCGGGTCCGCTCCCGCGCACGCACACGACCGCCGGACCCGCCCGCCGGCCCCGTCCGCCCCCGTGCGGCTCCGCCCCCTCCGCGTGCGGCTCCGCCCGCCGCGTGCGGCTCCGCCCCCGTACGGCCCCGTCCCCACCCAGACGGCCTACCGCGCCGACTCCGCCTTGCCCAGGACCCGCTGGAGGCCGTCGAAGTCCTCGACGCAGCGGCCCGAGCCGAGGGCGACGCAGTTCAGGGGGGCGTCCGCGACGAAGACCGGGATGCCCGTCGCCGAGGCCAGGCGCAGGTCCAGGCCCGGCAGCAGCGCCCCGCCGCCGGTCAGCACGATGCCGTGCTCCATCACGTCGCCGGACAGCTCCGGCGGGCACTCCTCCAGCGTCCCCCGCACCGCCGCGACGACCGCCTCCACCGGCTCGTCGAGGGCGGCCCGGACCTCGGGGACGGTGAGCTCCACCGTGCGCGGCAGACCGCTGACCCTCTCCCGGCCGCGCACGGTGAAGACGCTCCGCTCGAACTCCTCGCCGCCCGGCACCGGCCACGCCGAGCCGATCGCCACCTTCACGTCCTCCGCCGTCCGCTCGCCGATCAGCAGCGCGTGCTCCTTGCGGACGTGGTTGGCGACCGCCGTGTCGAAGCGGTCGCCGCCGACCCGCAGGGACTGCGCGGTGACGATCCCGCCGAGCGAGATCACCGCCACCTCGGTCGTGCCGCCGCCGATGTCGACCACCATCGAGCCGCGCGGGTCGGAGACCGGGAGCCCCGCCCCGATCGCCGCCGCCATCGGTTCCTCGATGAGGTGCACGGCCCGCGCGCCCGCCGAGGTCGCGGCGTGCACGATCGCCCGCCGCTCGACCGGGGTGACCCCGCTCGGCACGCAGACGACCATCCGGGTGCGGGGGCGCCGCCGCCCCGGCACCGCCTTGCGGACGAAGTGCCGGATCATCTCCTCCGCCGCCTCGTAGTCGCTGATCACCCCGTCCCTGAGGGGACGGATCGCGGTGATCGACCCGGGCGTCCGGCCGATCGTCTCCTTGGCCTCCGCGCCGACCGCGAGCGCGTGCCGGGAGCCCTCCCGGACCGCCACCACGGACGGTTCGTCGAGCACGATGCCCCGGCCGCGCGCGTAGAGGAGGGTGTTGGCCGTGCCGAGATCGATGCCTATGTCCATGATCGCCAAGTTTGCCGGGCGGCCCCGGCGGACGGCGGGCCGAAGGTCCCGAAAGGGGTGGGTCCATCGTCCTGTCGGTGCGCCTCCGTAGACTTGCCCCCGTGAGTGACCCGAGCGACCCGCGCGACCACGCCGACGAGCATGACGACGCCTTCGACGACCTCGTCGACGAAGCGACCGACCGCGACCCCGACCTGGCGGTGATCGAGGCCGGCAGCCGCACCCTGCGCGCGCTGGCCGGACCGCCGCAGGGCGACCCCGTGCCCAGCCGCCCGGAGGACCCGGAGCTGGAGAAGGCGCTGCGCGAGGTCGAGGCCGAGCTGGCGACCCGCTGGGGCGAGACCAAGCTGGACCCGTCGGTCCAGCGGATCGCCGCCCTGATGGACGTGCTGGGCGAGCCGCAGCGCGCGTACCCCTCGATCCACATCACGGGCACCAACGGCAAGACGTCGACCGCCCGCATGATCGAGTCCCTGCTCGGCGCCTTCGAGCTGCGCACCGGCCGCTACACCTCGCCGCACGTGCAGAGCTACACCGAGCGGATCAGCCTGGACGGCGCCCCGATCTCCGTCGAGCGGTTCATCGAGACGTACCAGGACGTCAAGCCGTACGTGGAGCTGGTCGACGCCCGGGAGGAGTACCGCCTCTCCTTCTTCGAGGTCCTCACCGCGATGGCCTACGCCGCCTTCGCGGACGCCCCCGTCGACGCGGCCGTCGTCGAGGTCGGCATGGGCGGCACCTGGGACGCGACCAACGTGATCGACGGCTCCGTCGCCGTCGTCACCCCGATCGACCTGGACCACACCGACCGCCTCGGCGAGACCACCGGCGCCATCGCCGGCGAGAAGTCCGGGATCATCAAGCAGGGCGCGACCGTCATCCTGGCCCAGCAGCCGGTGGACGCCGCCCAGGTGCTCCTGAAGAAGGCCGTCGACGTCGACGCGACCGTGGCCCGCGAGGGCATGGAGTTCGGCGTCGTCTCCCGCGAGGTCGCCGTCGGCGGCCAGCTGCTGACCCTGCGCGGCCTCGGCGGCGAGTACGACGACATCTTCCTGCCGCTGTACGGCGCCCACCAGGCGCACAACGCGGCCGTGGCGCTCGCCGCCGTCGAGGCGTTCTTCGGCATCGGCGCCGAGCAGGCCCGCAGCCTCGACGTCGACATCGTGCGCCGGGCCTTCGCCCAGACCTCCTCGCCCGGCCGCCTGGAGGTCGTCCGCTCCTCACCGACGGTCATCCTCGACGCCGCGCACAACCCCCACGGGGCCCGCGCCACCGCCGAGGCCGTCTCCGAGGCATTCGGCTTCTCCCGGCTCATCGGCGTCGTCTCCACCAGCGGCGACAAGGACGCCCGTGGGCTCCTGGAGGCCTTCGAGCCGATCTTCGCGGAGATCGTGATCACCCAGAACTCCACCTCCCGCGCCACCGACGCCGACGCGCTCGCCGCGGTCGCCGTCGAGGTCTTCGGCGAGGACCGGGTCGTCGTGGAGCCCCGGCTGCCCGACGCCCTGGAGGCGGCGATCACGCTCGCCGAGGAGGAGGCCGAGTACGGCGGCGCCGGCGTGCTGGTGACCGGTTCGATCTTCACGGTCGGCGACGCCCGGCTGCTGCTCAAGAGGGGCTGACCCGGACATGCGCACGCTCTGCTCCTCCACCCTCATCGGCGAGTTCTTCGTGATCGGCTTCGCCGGTCTCGTCGCCATGAAGGACGACTCCCTCACCACCTCCACCGTCTGGTGGGTGTGCGGCGTCGCCATGGTCCTGTCGGTGCTGCTCTGCGGGACGCTCACCCGTCCCGGTGGCGTCCAGCTCGGCTGGGCGCTCCAGATCGGGCTGATCCTCAGCGGCTTCTTCGTGCCCGTCATGTACTTCCTCGGGGCGGTCTTCGCCGTCCTCTGGTGGTGCTCGGTGCACTACGGGCGCAGGGTGGACGAGATCAAGGCCCGCTGGGCCGCCTCGAACGCCGCGGCCCAGGGCTCCGCAGGGCCTGACGCTGCGTGACGGAGGTCGGTGCGGGCCCTGTAGATTCATAGGCCCGCACACCCTCCCGAAGGAGTTCCCCCCGTGAGCCAGCGCACGCTCGTCCTGCTCAAGCCCGACGCGGTCCGCCGCGGTCTGATCGGCGAGATCATCGGCCGCATCGAGCGCAAGGCCGGCTGGACCCTCGCCGCCCTGGAGCTGCGCGAGCTCGACCAGGAGACGCTGGAGCAGCACTACGGCGAGCACAAGGGCAAGCCCTTCTACGAGCCGCTGATGGGCTTCATGTCCTCCGGTCCGGTCGTCGCGCTCGTCGTCGAGGGCGAGCGGGTCGTCGAGGGCGTCCGCCAGCTGGCCGGTCCGACCGACCCGATCGCCGCCGCCCCCGGTTCCATCCGCGGCGACTTCGGCACCATCGTCCGCGAGAACCTCATCCACGCCTCGGACTCCGAGGAGTCCGCCGCGCGCGAGCTGAAGATCTTCTTCCCCGGTCTCGTCTGACCCGGCCCGGCCTGACCCCGCGTCAGCCGAACAGCAGCCATGAGGTGGGGCGACCGAAGGAATTCGGCCGCCCCCAGGCATATGAACGCCAATCCCGGGAACGGATCGCCGCGTCCTACCGTCACCTAGTACAGAGGTGGACCAGCGCGCGCCATCCGCGTGAGCGGCACTACGATGAAAACTCTTCGCCGCACCACCCTCAGCCATGGGAAACAAGGGGAACTTCATGTCGTTCATCGGCCGTGACATGGCTGTCGACCTCGGGACCGCCAACACGCTGGTGTACGTCAGGGGTCGAGGCATCGTCCTCAACGAGCCGTCCGTCGTCGCGATCAACACCAACACCGGCGGGATCCTCGCGGTGGGTGCCGAGGCGAAGAAGATGATCGGCCGGACCCCCGGCAACATCGTCGCCGTGCGTCCGCTGAAGGACGGCGTCATCGCCGACTTCGAGATCACCGAGCGGATGCTCCGCTACTTCATCCTGAAGATCCACAAGCGGCGTTACCTGGCCCGCCCCCGGGTCGTGGTCTGCGTGCCCTCCGGCATCACCGGCGTCGAGCGCCGCGCCGTCATCGAGGCGTCCACCCAGGCCGGCGCCCGCCAGGTGCACATCATCGAGGAGCCCATGGCCGCCGCCATCGGCTCCGGCCTCCCCGTCCACGAGGCCACCGGCAACATGGTCGTCGACATCGGCGGCGGCACCACCGAGGTCGCGGTGATCTCCCTCGGAGGAATCGTCACGGCACAGTCCATCCGGGTCGCCGGCGACGAGCTGGACAACGCGATCATCCAGCACATCAAGAAGGAGTACTCGCTCCTCCTCGGCGAGCGCACCGCCGAACAGATCAAGATCACCATCGGGTCGGCCTACGACCTGGAGCAGGACGAGCACACCGAGATCCGCGGCCGCGACCTCGTCTCGGGCCTCCCCAAGACCGTCGTCATCTCCGCCGCCGAGGTCCGCAAGGCCATCGAGGAGCCGGTCAACGCGATCGTCGACGCCGTGAAGACCACGCTCGACAAGTGCCCGCCGGAGCTCTCGGGTGACGTGATGGACCGCGGCATCGTTCTCACGGGTGGCGGCGCCCTGCTGCGCGGACTCGACGAGCGGCTCCGCCGCGAGACCGGCATGCCGATCCACATCGCCGAGGACCCGCTGGACTCGGTGGCCCTGGGGTCCGGCAAGTGCGTCGAGGAGTTCGAGGCCCTCCAGCAGGTCCTCGACGCCCAGCCGCGCCGCTGACCCATCGGCCGGGCCCGAGCCCGTACGGTACGAACATCTGCACAACGAACCACGAGGAAGGGCACGGCCGCCGCACGTGAGGGACACACGAGAGAGCCGGCTGCTCCTGGTGCTGCTGGTCGCCATCGCGTTCGCGCTGATCACGGTGGACATCCGCGGCGGCCAGGAGTCGCCGGTCGACGGCGCCCGGCAGGCCGCCGCCGCCGTCTTCGGCCCCGTCGAGAACGGCGTCGCGGCGGCGGTCGACCCCATCGGCAACGCCATAGGCGCGGTCCGGGACTCCGGCGAACGGCACACCCGGATCGCCGCCCTGGAGAAGGAGAACGCCGAGCTGAAGGCGAAGCTCGGCAGCGACGACCGCAACCGCAACCGGCTGCGCGAGCTCGACTCCCTGCTCAAGACCGCCGGCGCCGGACAGTACGGCGTCAAGGGCGCCCAGGTCATCGCCATAGGAGCGGCCCAGGGCTTCTCCTGGACCGTCACCATCGACGTCGGCGCCCGCGACGGCATCCGGCGCGACATGACGGTGCTCAACGGCGCAGGACTGGTCGGCCGGGTCACCACCGTCGGCCCGTCCACCTCCACGGTCCTCCTCGCCAACGACCCCGACTTCACCGTCGGCACCCGCATGGAGAAGACCGACGAACTCGGCTTCGCCACCGGCCAGGGCGACCGCCCGCTGCTGGTCCAGCTCCTCAACGGCAAGGCCAAGGTGAAGGCGGGCGACCGGCTCGTCACCTTCGGCTCGCGCGCCGACAAGCCCTTCGTGCCCGGCGTGCCGGTCGGCGAGGTCGTCCGCGTCGACCCGGCGGGCGGCGGCCTGACCCGCAACGTCTACGTCCGTCCGTACGTCGGCTTCACCAAGCTCGACATCGTCGGCGTCGTCGTCCAGGCCCCCCGCTCCGACCCGCGCGACACCGTGCTCCCGCAGAAGCCGAAGCCCGCGCCGACCGTCACCGTCACGGTCACCGCGAAGCCGCCCGCCGAGGGCGAGCAGGCCCAGGGCGAGAAGGCCGACCGGCCGCTCCAGGACCAGCCGCTCGCGGACGAGGCCGAGAAGCCCGCCCAGGACCTGGCCCGGCAGCAGCCGCAGGACCCCCCGCAGGACGAGAACCAGCCGCAGGACCAGCCCCAGGACCCGAACGGCCAGGAGGACGCGACCCCGTGAAGTTCAACCGCATCCTCCTCTCCGCGACCCTGATCGTGGTCGCCCTCGTCGTCCAGGTCACCGTCCTCGCCCGGCTCCAGCTCCCCGGCGCCGTCCCCGACCTGGTCCTCCTGACCGTCGTCGCCCTCGCCCTCGTCCACGGGCCCGTCACCGGCTCGCTCGTCGGCTTCTCCGCCGGCCTGCTCGCCGACCTCGCGCCGCCCGCCGACCACGCCGCCGGCCGCTACGCCCTCGTGCTCTGCGTCGTCGGCTACCTCGTCGGCCTCGTCCGGCCCGAGAACGGCCGCTTCACCTCCGCCTTCGGCCCCATGGCCGCCGTCGTCGCCGCGGCCGTCGGCTCCACCCTGCTCTACGCGGGCGTCGGCGCCCTCGTCGGCGACACCGCCGCCCGCCACGTCGGCCTCGGCTCCCTGCTCTTCACCGCCGTGGTCTACGACCTGCTCCTCGCGCCGTTCACGGTGCCGCTCGTCATGGCCCTGGCCCGCCGCGCCGAGAACGACCCGGTCGCGGACGCCACCGGCGCGGGCGGCTCCGACGTCTCCTCCGGCTGGCTCTCCTCCGGCACCGGCCTGAGGATCGGCACCCAGCGCGGCGGCCTGCGCGTCAAGGCCGCCCGCACCCGCGCCACCCGCGCCGGACGCATCAAGGGAGTCAAGCGACTGTGACCGAGGGGGCACCGGCAGCATGAGCAACATCCCCGAGACCGGACGGACCCCCCGGGTCCAGACCAGGCTCGTCGTCATCCAGATCCTCGTCTTCTCGCTGCTGCTCACCCTGGGGGGCCGGCTCTGGTACCTCCAGATCCGCAACGGCAAGGAGTACACGGACGAGGCCAAGAACAACCACGTCCAGCAGGTCGTGCAGCCCGCCGTCCGCGGCTCCATCCTCGACGCCCGGGGCGTCCCGCTCGCCGACAACGAGACCCGCCTCGTGGTCTCCGCCTCGCGCACCGAGCTGATGAAGATGAAGGACGACGGCAAGGCCGTCCTCACCCGGCTCGCCGGCGTCCTCGACATGAAGCCCGAGGACGTCATCAACAAGATCCGGCTCTGCGACTCCCAGACGCCCAAGCCCTGCTGGAACGGTTCCCCCTACCAGCCGATCCCGGTCACGGACGAGGCCACCACCCAGCAGGCCCTCCAGATCCGCGAGCGCGCCGAGGACTTCCCCGGCATCACCGCCGAACCCACCGCCGTCCGCCGCTACCCGGCGCCCGGCGAGTCCCGCACCTCGCAGGTCCTCGGCTACCTCTCGCCGGTCACCGACGAGGAGATCGAGAAGGCCAAGGACACCGACTCGCCGTTCCTCCGCTCCGACCAGGTCGGCCGCTCCGGCCTGGAGCGCACGTACGACAAGGAACTGCGCGGCAAGGCCGGCGTCACCCGCTACGAGGTCGACAACCTCGGCCGCGTCATCGGCCAGGCCAAGTCCGACCCCGCCGTCCCCGGCTCCAACGTCGTCACCTCCATCGACGCCCGCGTGCAGGCGGTCGCCGAGTGGGAGCTGCACAACGCGATGGTGGAGGCCCGGAAGACGTACGACAAGAACACCAGCGAGAACTACAAGGCCGACGCCGGCGCCGTCGTCGTCATGGAGACGAAGACCGGCCGGATCGTCGCCATGGCCTCGCAGCCCGACTACGACCCCAACGCCTGGGTCGGCGGCATCTCCGCCAAGGACTACGCCGCCCTCACCGGCAAGAACTCCAACTTCCCGCTGCTCAACCGCGCCATCCAGGGCCAGGCCGCGCCCGGCTCCATCTTCAAGGTCATCCCGACCACGGCCGCGGTCAACGCCGGATACGAGTTCAACGGCCGCTACCCGTGCCCGTCCTCGTACTCCATCGGCAACCAGGTCTTCAAGAACTTCGAGTCCCAGGGCCACGGCAGCATCACGCTCGGCCAGGCCCTGGAGGTCTCCTGCGACACCGTCTACTACGCGCTGGCCCACCAGCAGTGGCAGAAGGACGGCGGCATGAAGCCCAAGGCCGACGCCAAGGACTGGTTCTACAAGACGGCCCACCAGTTCGGCCTCGGCGCCGTCACCGGCATCGACCTGCCCAACGAGGTCACCGGCCGCGTCCCCGACCGGAAGTGGAAGCAGAACTTCTGGGAGGCCAACAAGGACTACTGGTGCAAGATCGGCAAGCGCGGCGGCAGCTACGTCGAGCAGCTCTCCTACGAGAACTGCCTCGAAGGCAACCTGATGCGCGCCGGTGACTCGGTCAACTACTCCATCGGCCAGGGCGACACCCTCGTCACCCCCATCCAGATGGCCACCATCTACGCCGCCATCGCCAACGGCGGCACCCTGTGGAACCCGACCGTCGGCAAGGCGATCGTCAGCCCCGACGGCAAGAAGGTCACCGAGATCGCGCCGAAGTCCCACGGCAAGCTGCCCATGGACGCGAGCACGCAGAAGTTGATAGAGGAGGCCCTCGCGGGTGTCGCCACCCGCGGCACGGCCGCCTGGCGGTTCGGCGGCTGGCCGCAGGACAAGATCCCGATGCACGCCAAGACGGGTACCGCCGAGGTCTACGGCAAGCAGACGACCTCCTGGTTCGCCACGTACACCAAGGACTACTCGATCGTCATGACGATCGCCCAGGGCGGTACGGGCTCCGGCGCCTCCGGCCCCGCCGTGCGCAACATCTACGACGCCCTCTACGGCCTCGACGACGCGGGCAACCAGGACCTCAAGCGCGCCCTGCTGCCCACGCCGCAGAAGGCGCTCCCGAAGATCGACGCCGACGGCTCGATCGACGCCCCGAAGATCAAGCCGTACGACCCCGAGGCGCAGAAGGTCGACCCGGCCGAGGACGGCGCGGCCGCGCTCGCCGGACCGCCCGCCGCCACCGGGCGGAGGGACTGAACCGATGACCACACCGCACGGCTTCTCCGTCTCCCGGTACGCGCCCGAGCGCGGCACCCTCGCCAGGCTCACCGCCCGGGACTCGGTGGTCCGCCGCCTCGACTGGCCGATCCTGCTCTCGGCGCTCGCCCTCTCCTTCCTGGGCGCGCTCCTGGTGTGGTCGGCCACCCGCGGCCGCACCGAGCTGAACCAGGGCGACCCGTACTACTTCCTCTTCCGGCACCTGCTCAACACCGGCATCGGCCTGGCGCTGATGATCGGCACGGTCTGGCTCGGCCACCGCACCCTGCGGGGGGCGGTGCCGTTCCTCTACGGCCTGTCGATCGTGCTGATCCTCGCCGTCCTGACCCCGCTCGGCGCCACCATCAACGGCGCCCACGCGTGGATCGTGGTCGGCGGCGGCTTCTCGCTCCAGCCCAGCGAGTTCGTGAAGATCACCATCATCCTGGTGATGGCGATGCTGCTCGCCTCGAAGGTGGACGCGGGCGACCAGCTCCACCCGGACCACGGCACCGTCGCCAAGGCCCTGGTCCTCGCCGCCCTCCCCATGGGCATCGTCATGCTCATGCCCGACCTGGGCTCGGTCATGGTGATGATCGTGATCGTGCTCGGCGTGCTCCTCGCCTCCGGTGCCTCCAACCGCTGGGTCCTCGGCCTCATCGGCGCCGGCATCGGCGGTGCCGTCCTCGTCACCGCCCTCGGCATGCTCGACGAGTACCAGATCAACCGCTTCGCCGCCTTCGCCAACCCGGACCTCGACCCGGCCGGCGTCGGCTACAACACCAACCAGGCCCGCATCGCCATCGGCTCCGGCGGCCTCCTCGGCTCCGGCCTCTTCAAGGGCTCCCAGACCACCGGCCAGTTCGTCCCCGAACAGCAGACCGACTTCGTCTTCACGGTGGCGGGCGAGGAGCTCGGCTTCGTCGGCGCCGGCCTGATCCTCGTCCTCCTCGGCGTCATCCTCTGGCGCGCCTGCCGGATCGCCCGCGAGACCACCGAGCTCTACGGCACGATCGTCGCCGCCGGCATCATCGCCTGGTTCTCCTTCCAGTCCTTCGAGAACATCGGCATGACCCTCGGCATCATGCCCGTCGCCGGACTCCCGCTGCCCTTCGTCTCCTACGGCGGCTCCTCCATGTTCGCCGTCTGGGTCGCGATCGGACTCCTCCAGTCGATCCGGGTGCAACGGCCCATGACCGCCTGACACCCCGGCGCTCCGGCGGTTAGATTCGAGGTATGGCGGAGACCAAGCGCGAGATCGAGCGGAAGTACGAAGCCACCGAGGAGACCCGGCTGCCGGACCTCACCCGTGCGGCCGGGGTCGCGTCGGTGACGGCCGAGGGCGTCACCGAACTCGACGCGGTCTACCACGACACGGCCGGGCTCCGGCTCGCCGCCGACTCCCTCACGCTGCGCCGCCGCACCGGCGGCCGGGACGCCGGCTGGCACCTCAAGTTCCCCGTCGCCCCCGGGATCCGCGACGAGATCAGGGCCCCGCTCTCCAAGACCCTCCCGCGCCCCCTGGCGGCGCTCCTGCGCTCCCGGGTCCGCGGCGCCGAGGTCGTCCCCGTCGTCCGCCTCCGCTCCTCCCGCGACGTCCGGCACCTCAGGGACGCGGACGGCACGGTCCTGGCCGAGCTCTCCGTCGACACCGTCCGCGCCGACCGCCTCCTCGGCGGGGGAGACCGGACCGCCGCCTGGACCGAGATCGAGGTCGAGCTCGCCGACGACGCCGACCCGGCCGTCCTCGACGCCGTCGAGAAGCGGCTGCGGAAGGCCGGCATCCACCCCTCCACCGCCCCCTCCAAGCTCGCCCGGGCCCTCGACGGGACCGGCCTCGCCCCCGAGCCCCGGGAACCGGCGGAGCCGCCCGCCGACGGCACCGCGGGCGCCGCCGTCCTCGCGTACGCACGGGAGCAGGTCGACGCCCTCGTCCGGCTCGACCCCGCCGTCCGCCGCGAGCTGCCCGACGCCGTCCACCAGATGCGGGTCGCCTGCCGGCGGCTGCGCAGCGCCTTCAAGACCTACCGCCAGGTCCTCGACCGGGAGGTCACGGACCCGCTCGGCGCCGAGCTGAAGTGGCTCGCCGGAGAACTCGGTCATGCCCGCGACCAGGAGGTCCTGCACGCCCGGCTGGGCGACGCGCTCGACGCGCTGCCCCGGTCGCTGCGCCACGGCCCCGTCCGCGGCCGGCTCCGCACCTGGGACCACGCCCGCTCCCGCGAGGGCGCCCGCCGCGTCCTCGCCGCCCTCGACTCGCCCCGCCACCTCGCCCTCCTCGACGCCCTCGACGGCCTGCTCGCCGACCCGCCGCTGCGCCCCGGGGCGCGGAAGAAGGCCGCGAAGGCGCTGCCGAAGGCGATCCGGCGCGACCACCGCCGGCTCGCCGACCGGATCGGCCCCGCCCTCGACCTCGCCCCCGGCCACGAGCGCGACCTCGCCCTGCACGAGGCCCGCAAGGCCGCCAAGCGGGCCCGGTACGCCGCCGACGCCGCCGTCCCGACCCTCGGCAAGCCCGCGAAACGGTTCTCCAAGAGGGTGAAGGCCGTCCAGAGCCTCCTCGGCGACCACCAGGACACCGTCGTCGCCCGCGCCGCCCTGGACGACCTCGCCCGCCAGGCCGAATCGGCCGGCGAACCCTCCTTCACCTGGGGCGTTCTCCACGAGCGCCAGGCGGCCGCCGCCGCGGCGGGCGAGCGCGAGCTGCCGGACGTGTGGGAGCGGGCGGCGGCCCCGGATCTCCGGGCGGCGCTGACCCGCTGAGCACCGGGGTACGCTTGAGAGTCGCCCCCCTGCCAGCTCACGAAGGTTCGAGATGTCTGCTGCCGAGTCTGTCTTCCCGCAGCTCGAAGCTCTGCTCCCGCACGTGCAGAAGCCGATCCAGTACGTCGGTGGAGAGCTGAACTCCACGGTCAAGCCGTGGGAGAGCGCCGACGTCCGCTGGGCTCTGATGTACCCGGACGCGTACGAGGTCGGTCTGCCCAACCAGGGCGTCATGATCCTGTACGAGGTGCTGAACGAGCGCGAGGGCGTCCTCGCCGAGCGCACCTACAGCGTGTGGCCGGACCTCGAAGAGCTGATGCGCGAGCACAAGGTGCCCCAGTTCACGGTCGACAGCCACCGCCCCGTCGGCGCGTTCGACGTCTTCGGCCTGAGCTTCTCCACGGAGCTCGGCTACACCAACATGCTCACCGCCCTCGACCTGGCGGGCATCCCGCTGGAGTCGAAGGACCGGACGGTCGACCACCCGATCGTGCTCGCCGGCGGCCACGCCGCCTTCAACCCCGAGCCGATCGCGGACTTCATCGACGCGGCGATCATCGGCGACGGCGAGCAGGCCGTCCTCGACATGACCGAGATCATCCGCCAGTGGAAGGCCGAGGGCCGTCCGGGCGGGCGCGAGGAGGTCCTCTTCCGCCTCGCGAGGACCGGCTCGGTGTACATCCCGGCGTTCTACGACGTCGAGTACCTGCCGGACGGCCGCATCGGCCGCGTCGTCCCGAACAGGTCCGGGGTGCCGTGGCGCGTGTCCAAGCACACCGTCATGGACCTCGACGAGTGGCCCTACCCCAAGCAGCCCCTCGTGCCGCTCGCGGAGACCGTCCACGAGCGCATGTCCGTCGAGATCTTCCGCGGCTGCACCCGCGGCTGCCGCTTCTGCCAGGCCGGCATGATCACGCGCCCCGTGCGGGAGCGAAGCATCACCGGCATCGGCGAGATGGTCGAGAAGGGCCTCAAGGCGACGGGCTTCGAGGAGGTCGGCCTCCTCTCGCTGTCCTCCGCCGACCACACCGAGATCGGCGAGATCGCGAAGGGCCTCGCGGACCGCTACACCGAGGACAAGGTGGGCCTGTCCCTCCCCTCGACCCGCGTGGACGCCTTCAACGTCGACCTGGCGAACGAGCTGACCCGCAACGGCCGCCGTTCCGGCCTCACCTTCGCCCCCGAGGGCGGCTCCGAGCGCATGCGCAAGGTCATCAACAAGATGGTCTCGGAGGAGGACCTCATCCGGACCGTCGCCACCGCCTACGGCAACGGCTGGCGCCAGGTGAAGCTGTACTTCATGTGCGGCCTGCCGACCGAGACCGACGAGGACGTCCTCCAGATCGCCGACATGGCGATCAACGTCATCGCCAAGGGCCGCGAGGTCTCCGGGCAGAACGACATCCGCTGCACCGTCTCCATCGGCGGCTTCGTGCCCAAGCCGCACACCCCCTTCCAGTGGGCCCCGCAGCTGTCGGCCGAGGAGACGGACGCCCGCCTCCTCAAGCTCCGCGACAAGATCCGCGGCGACAAGAAGTACGGCCGCTCGATCGGCTTCCGCTACCACGACGGCAAGCCCGGCATCGTCGAGGGCCTGCTCTCCCGCGGCGACCGCCGCATCGGCGCCGTCATCCGCGCGGTCTACGAGGACGGCGGCCGCTTCGACGGCTGGCGCGAGCACTTCTCGTACGACCGCTGGATGGCCTGCGCCGAGAAGACCCTCCCCGAGCAGGGCGTGGACGTCGCCTGGTACACCACCCGCGAGCGCTCCTACGAGGAGGTCCTGCCCTGGGACCACCTGGACTCCGGTCTCGACAAGGACTGGCTCTGGGAGGACTGGCAGGACGCCCTCGACGAGACCGAGGTCGAGGACTGCCGCTGGACCCCGTGCTTCGACTGCGGCGTCTGCCCGCAGATGGACACCCACATCCAGATCGGCCCCACCGGCAAGAAGCTCCTCCCGCTCACCGTGGTGAAGTAGCCGCACGCGCACGAAGGGGGCGCCCGGACGGATCTCCGTCCGGGCGCCCCCTTTCGCGTACGGGCTCCGCGCCGCCGTCAGCCGGCGACGTGCTCCGGCTCGGCGGTCGTGCCCGTGGTCGCGGTGGCGGCCTCGGGGGAGGGCGCGGGGGTCCGCTCGGCGACCGGGACGACCGGCGGGCGCAGGCCCTCCTCCTCCAGGAAGACGGCGCGGACGACCCGCTCGGCGGCGTGGCCGTCGTCCCACGCGCAGAAGCGCTCGCGGAAGGCGCGGCGCAGCGCGGCGGCCTCCTCGCCCCGCCAGGTGCCGTCGCGGAAGGCCGCGATCAGCTCGTCCTCGGTGGTGGCGATCACACCGGGGGTGTCGCCGGGCTCGCCGGAGAGCAGGTCGAAGGTCACCCCGCGGCAGGTGCGGTACATCTCCCAGTCGTCGGCGTAGGTGACGATCGGCCGGTCGAGGTTGGCGTAGTCGAACATGATCGACGAGTAGTCCGTGATCAGGGCGTCCGCCGCCAGGCACAGCTCCTCCACCGACGGGTGGCGGGAGACGTCGACCAGGGCGCCGCGCTCGGCGAGCGCGTCCAGCTCGCGGTCGGCGCCGTAGAAGTAGTGGGCGCGGACCAGGAGGACGTAGTCGGGGCCGAGCTCGCGGGCGAAGCGGGCCAGGTCCAGGCGGGAGACGAAGGCGTCCCGCTGGTGGTCGCGGACGGTGGGCGCGTACAGGATCGCCTTCTTGCCGGGGGCGATGCCCAGGGCGCCGCGGATCCGGCGGACGTCCTCGGCGCCGGCCCGGTAGTAGACGTCGTTGCGCGGGTAGCCGGTGTTCAGGGTCTTGAAGGCGGCCGGGTAGACCCGCTCCCACTGCTCGGTGGAGTGCTGGTTGGAGGAGACGCTCCAGTCCCAGCGGTCGACGCGCTCCATGAGCTTGCCGAAGTCCATGCTGCGGGCGACGGCCGGGTAGTTCTGCTGGTCCAGGCCCATCCGCTTGAGCGGGGTGCCGTGGTGGGTCTGGAGGTGGACCTGGCCGGGGCGCTTGATCACGGAGTCCGGGAAGTTCACGTTGTTGACCAGGTACTTCGCCCGCGCCATCGCCTTCCAGTAGCCGAAGGTGGCCGGGGCGACCCGGGTGATGCCGGCGGGCAGCTTCCCGGCGTGCGCCTGGTTGACCACCCACACCCCGCGCAGGTTCGGCGCGAGCTTCTTCGCGGCCTCGTGGACGGCGAGCGGGTTGCAGCCGGGGGTGCGGCCCCAGTAGGCGGAGTAGACGGCGAGGTTCTCGTCGACGGGGAGCCGGCGCTGCACCGCGTAGTAGGTCTTCAGGGCCTTGCGGCCGCCCCAGCGCTTGGACCGGCCGAGCGCGCGGAAGGCGGTCTCGCGGGTGCCGTTGGCGGCCTTGAGCGATTCGAAGGCGGCGTACGAGCCGGTGCGCAGGACCTTGAACTTCAGGCCGACGAGGCCGGGGGGCGGGGTGAAGCCCTTGGGCTCGTTGCGCCGGTAGGCCTGGCCGGCCTGGTGGATGTAGGCGCGGCGGTGGCTGCGCGGTATGCGGAAGCCGCGGGCGAGGGTGTAGAGGAAGTGGCTGACCATCCGCTCGAAGACGACCTTGCGGTAGTCGTCGAGGCCGGGGTGCCCGGCCAGGTAGTCGAAGGCCCGCTGGTACTGCTCGAAGATGACGAAGTGCTTGCGGGGCGAGCTGCTCCGCATGGAGCTGCCCTGCCGGCGCTGGCGGTACTCGACGACGACGTACTCCAGGGCGGCGACGCGCCGGGCGGTGGCCATGGTCGTGTAGACCATGAGCGCGTCCTCGTAGAGGCCGTCGGTGAAGTGGAAGCCGGCGCCGTCGAAGCCGCCGGTGGTGAAGAAGTCGCGGCGGTAGACGCGGTTCCAGACGACGGCGAAGACCCGCAGCAGTTCGAGGTGGGCGCGGGGGTCGACGACCTGGCCGCGGACGGCGGCGAGGTGCTTGCCGGACTTGCTGGCCTCGACGCTGCCGTCCACGTGGGTGCGGACGTAGTCGAAGAGCAGGATCTCGGGGTCGTCGGTCTCGTCGAGCCGGTCGGCGAGGGCCTGGAGCGAGCCGGGGCGTATGGAGTCGTCGCCGTCGAGGAAGAGCAGGTAGTCGCCGCGGGCGTGGGCTATGCCGGTGTTGCGGGCGGCGCCTATGCCGCCGTTCTCCGCGCGGTGGACGGCGCGGACGCGCGGGTCGCGGGCGGCGAGCTCGTCGATGATGGCGCCGCTGCCGTCCTGGGAGCGGTCGTCGACCGCGACGATCTCGAAGTCGGGATAGCTCTGCGAGGTCACCGACTCGATGCATTCGCGTATGTAGCCCTCGACCCCGTAGACAGGGATGATCACGCTGAAACGGGGGGCAGCTGCAGACGGCATACCGTGTGTCTCTCCTCAGTCGAACCGCTCAAGCGCAGTATGACAGGACCGCTCGAACGTCTTCCGGGGGAGCGGTCACCCGTACGGGCCCCCGGAGGGGCCCCGGGCGGGCCCCGGCAGGCCCCGGACGGGTCCCGGGCGGGGTGAACGGAGTCTTCCCGGCGGGTGAGGAAGGGGCCAATTGGGTTCGAACGGTCGTGGGACCCATCGTCTATTCTGAAGAGCTGTGGCGGTGCTGAGCTCCGGCACCGGGGCGGACGGGCCGGCAGGCGGGTCTTTCTCGGCGGGGAGACACCCCCCATCGGTCCGCTGGAACAACCGAAAGCACGCCCCGTCACTCCCTCAGACGCTCGAGCCTGTCGAGCGGGTCTGAAATGGAAAGGAACGCAGAACTTCATGGCACCCCGGCTCAGCGTCATCGTCCCGATCTACAACGTGGCGGAGTACCTACCCGCCTGCCTCAACTCGCTCGCCGCCCAGACCTTCCAGGACCTGGAAGTGCTGATGATCGACGACGGGTCGACGGACGAGTCGAACTCCATAGCCGCGGAGTTCGCGGAGCGGGACAAGCGCTTCCGGCTGATCCGCAAGGAGAACGCCGGTCTGGGTGCCGCGCGCAACACGGGCCTCGCGGCCCTGGCCCCGGAGAGCGAGTACCTCACCTTCGTCGACAGCGACGACGTGATCCCGCCGGACGCCTACCGGATCATGGTCGAGACCCTCGACGAGACCCAGTCCTCCTTCGCGGCGGGCAACGTCGAGCACCTCAACTCGACCCGGGTGTGGCAGTCGCCGATGCACCGCTTCATCTCCCAGGGCACGGTCCGCCAGACGCACGTCCGCAAGAAGCGGATCCTGCTCAATGACCGCATCGCCTGCAACAAGATGTTCCGCCGCTCTTTCTGGGACCAGCACGCGTTCCGCTTCCCCGAGGGCGTGCTGTACGAGGACATCCCGGTCAC
Source organism: Streptomyces filamentosus (assembly GCF_014654895.1). Taxonomy (GTDB): domain Bacteria; phylum Actinomycetota; class Actinomycetes; order Streptomycetales; family Streptomycetaceae; genus Streptomyces; species Streptomyces filamentosus. Next base: position 3,925,343 of record NZ_BNBE01000001.1, read on the forward strand.
CATCCCGGCCCTGTACCTCGCCGAGTCCGTCGACATCATCAGCCAGACCACGTACTACTGGCGGCTGCGCGACGGCATCTCCAACCCGTCGATCACCCAGCGCCGCAACGTGCCGAAGGCCGTCCGCGACCGCGCGACCGCCGTGGAGGGCGTCAGCCGCTTCCTCGCCTCGCAGCCGGGCGCCGAGGCGCTGAAGCGCGACTACGACCGCACGGTGCTCACCGGCGACCTGCGCATCTTCCTCAACGTCATGCCCGACGGCGACGCGGAGTACCACGCCGAGTTCATCCGCACGGCCAACAAGTTCCTCGACGGCATCGACTTCGACCTGATCGACACGCTCCCCACCGCGCTGCGCGTGAAGTGGCTCCTCACCCGCAAGCACGCGGTCAAGGAGCTCATCGCGTTCATCCAGGACGAGCGCGTCGGCGAGCCGGTGCCCATCGAGGGCGTCGTGCGCAAGTACGCCAAGTACCCCTCGCTGGAGTCCCAGCCCGACCTGGTCCCCAAGAAGCTCCTGCGGACCGACAAGGACCTCCAGCTGCGCTCCCCGCTGACGGACCTGCGCTGGGAGAACGGCAAGCTGAAGCTGACGGGCCACGCCTGGATCGACCGCGTCGACCACACCGGCAAGCACAGCATCGTCAAGATGCTCCAGCTGAAGAAGGACGGCACCCAGCGCCGTACCCTCATCCCGCTCGGCAACATCTACGCCCCCCAGGCCACCACCGACTCCGGGCACAAGGGCCGCGGCCACAACTTCGACTGGGCCGGCTGGGAGACCGTCATCGACCCGGCGCGTCTGCGCAAGGGCGACCAGTGGCAGGAGGGCCTCTGGCACGTCGGCATGCGCGCCGTGTCCGGCGGCCTCGTGCGCTCCCGCTCCGTGCACTCGTACGGCTCCGACCGCCTCTCCTACCCGCCCTACCAGTGGCTCGACGAGAACTACCGCCTGCTCCCCGAGGTCCGGAAGGCCGCGCTCAAGCTGCGCATCGAGAAGGTCTCGGCCCTCATCACGGCCTTCCGCGCCGAGGGCGAGGAGCTCGTCGTCGAGGGCACCTTCCGCGAGGTCGTCGCCGAGGGCACCGAGCTCTTCCTGCGGGTCATCAACCAGAGCAGCGGCGAGGTCCTCCTCTACCCCGCCGAGGTCCTCGGCCACTCCGGCCCGCACAAGCTGCTCCGCATGCGCGTCCCGCTCCGTGACATCGCCCTGCTCCCCGAGCACCTGGACGCCGGCACCCCCGACGCCGCGAAGACCATGCGCCGGAACTGGAGCACCCAGATCCGCATCGAGGAGCCCGACCAGAACCCGCGGAACGTCAAGACCGTGATCATGGACGGTCTCGCCGACCTCCAGATCCGCCTGCCCGAGTCCTTCGGCGAGGGCGCCGACCGCAACGAGGTCGCGGTCCTCGGCGGCACCAACGGCTACTTCAAGTTCTCGGGCCGTCCGCTGCGCGGCAAGATCACCGGCATCTCGGAGTCCGACGGCACGTTCACGCTCCGCGGCACGGCCCCGGCGGACCTGACCGGCTACCACCTGGTCGTCAGCGCGAAGAGCCGCTTCGACGAGCGGAAGGTCCCGCTGACCGTGCACGCGGACGGCACCTTCGAGGCATCCTTCCGCCCCTCCCGGATGTCTGGCCCCTCCGACAACCTTCCGCTGAAGACCGGCCGCTGGGTCTTCCGCCTGGACGGCCCGAAGGAGACCGACCCGCGGATGTCGCTCGTCGCGGACCGGCTCGCCGTGCCGCAGTTCCCGCTGGACGGAGCCGCCGACGGCCGCGCCTACCAGCTGGAGATCCTCTGGCAGGACCACGCGCAGCTCCACTGCCTGCCGGACCTCGACGACCGGGAGCGCGGCGCCAACCGCCAGTACCAGCTCCGCCAGGAGGTCTACCAGGCCGCCCGCGAGCTGCCGCTGCGCGACCAGGTCCTCTACGTCAGCTACAACGGCAAGCAGTTCTCGGACAGCCCGCGCGCGGTCCACGAGGAGCTGCTGCGCCGGGGCGCGGACGTCGAGCACCTGTGGGCGGTCCGCGACGGCCAGGTCGAGCTGCCCGACACGCTCAAGGCGGTCCGCTTCCAGGGCGTCGACTGGTACGAGGCGCTGGCCCGCGCCCGGTACATCGTCACCAACGGCCACCTGCCGCACTGGATCAAGCGGCGCGCGGGCCAGGTCATCGTCCAGGCGTGGCACGGCACGATGCTGAAGAAGATCGGCCTGGACATCAACGCGCCGGCGTTCGACCCGAACTACCACGCGCGCCTGGTCCAGGAGTCGGCGAACTGGAACATCCTCGTCTCGTCGAACCGCTTCAGCACGCCGATCCTCAAGCGCGCCATGGGCTACGACGGCCTGATCGCCGAGACCGGCTACCCGCGCAACGACTACCTCTACGCCGAGGACCGCGACGAGCGGGCCGCGGCCGTGAAGGAGAAGCTCGGCCTGCCGAAGGGCAAGAAGGTCGTGCTGTACGCGCCGACCTGGCGTGACGACCTGTCGCACAGCCGCGGCCAGTTCAAGTTCGACCTCCGGGTCGACCTGGAGGACGCCCGCCGCCGCCTCGGCGACGACCACGTCTTCCTGGTGCGCCGCCACTCGAACATCGTGGACCTCGTCCCCGGTGCCGGGAACGGCTTCGTCTTCGACGTCTCGGAGTACCCGGACATCGCGGACCTGTACCTCGCGGCCGACATCATGATCACGGACTACTCGTCGGTCATGTTCGACTACGCCCACCTGCGTCGTCCGATGCTGTTCTTCACGTACGACCTGGAGCACTACCGGGACCGTCTGCGCGGCTTCTACTTCGACTTCGAGGAGGACGCGCCCGGCCCGCTCATCGAGACCTCCGACGAGCTGATCCAGTCGATCCTCGACGTCGACCGGGTGTCGGCCGAGTACCAGGAGAAGTACGACAGGTTCCACCACAACTTCTGCGACCTCGACGACGGCCACGCGTCGGAGCGCCTGGCCGACCTGATGTTCAAGACGGCCGAGGAGGGGGCGCCGCTCTAGGCCCCCGGCGGACGACGACAGGGGCCCCGGCCCGCAGGGAGACCTGCGGGCCGGGGCCCCTGTCGTCGTTCTCGCCGTTCCGCGCTACTTCTTGTCGACGATCTTCAGCGACATCTGGCCGTTGCTGGCGAAGTACGGGCGCAGCTCGTGGGCCGTGCCGCCGACGGCGGTGGCCACGGCCGTGGGGGCGGCGGCGAGGCGGCCCCGCCAGCCGGTGGCCTTCGGCTTGGTCTCCGCGGCGGCCGGGGCCGGCGCGGCGGGGGACCTCACGACCGGGTACGGGAAGGTGAAGACGTCCATCGGGACGAGCACGTCCGTGGCGAGCTTGCAGACGCGGACCCGCGGGGACTTCTGGTCGGGCAGCAGCCACAGGTCCCAGACGTCCTCGGCGCCGCCCTTGTGGAGGCGGGCCGCGGCGGCGTTGTCCAGGGTCGCCGTGAAACGGCCGTCGGCGCCGGGCTTCACCGGGAAGGTGAAGTTCTTGTCGGCCTCCTTGCGGTGGACGGCCTCGATGACGCTGCCGGCGCCGAGCCCGACGCCCCAGGCGGCGGCGTGCACGACGATCGAGGCGGCGCTCGCCTCGACGGCCGCGACCTCGACGTGCTGGGCGCGCACCCGGCTCTGGACGCGCAGGGTGCCGTCCGTGTACGCGTACGGCAGCAGCAGCGAGAGGGCGGGGCCCTCGGTGCGCGGGTGCTCAAGGCCCAGGATGTGCAGGGTGTCGCAGCCGGCCGAGCGCAGCGGCAGCTCGGCGCCGGCGGCGCGGACGAGGAGCTGCCAGTCGCCCTCGGCGAGCTTGCCGAGCGTGGGGACCAGCGCCTCGCCGCCGACGAAGGGCAGGACGACGTCGGCGGCCTTCTTGCGGGTGTCCCTGCAGACCAGCTCGGCGTCGACGGCCAGGCCGTCGACGCGGACCCGGACGTCGCCCTGCGGGGTGACCACGGCGGTGGCCGTGCGCGGGACGGCCCGGCGGGCGCGCATGGCCTCGACGAGCTTCTCGAAGCGCTCGGCGGTGGCGGCCTCCTGGAAGCGGACCACGTTGGCCACGGCGGCCGAGGCCATCTTCCGGCGCAGGTCGTCGTCGGAGATCAGCTTCTCGATGTGCTCGGCGAGCGCTTCCTTGTCGCCGACGGGGACGACGTAGCCGTCCTCGCCCTGCGTGATGATGTTGCGGGGGCCGTGCGGGGCGTCGTAGCAGATCGCCGGGAGTCCGGCCGCCATCGCCTCGACGGTGACGTTGCCGAAGGCCTCCAGCCGGGAGGGCAGCACGAAGAGGGACGCCTTGGCGAACTCCGGCGTGACCGGGGTGGCCGGGCCCATCAGGAAGACCTGGTTGTTGCTGCCGGTCTCGTCGATCTTCCTGCGCAGGGCGCCGCGCTCGGGGCCGGCGCCGTAGATCCTCAGGCTCCAGTCGGGGTGGCGCGGGGCCACCGTGGAGAAGGCCTCGATGAGGTCGTCGAAGCCCTTGTGCGCCTTGAGCACGCCGGCGGTGACGACGACCTTGTTCTCGCCCGTGGACATCTGGCTCGCGTGGGCCGGGATGCAGTTGGGCTGCGCGGCGAGCATGTGGCTCACGCCGGGGACGTGGCGGGCGATGGTCTCCAGCTCGTCCGGCGTCGGCGCGGTGATCGCGTCCATCTTCGGGTACGCGTCCCGGAAGCGGGCGTCACGGATGTGCGGGCCGTACTGGGCGGGGCGCGAGTGCTCCATGGCGACCTTGAGGAAGTCGCCCTCGGCGTACGCGAGCAGAATCGTGATCTTGGGGTTGTTGCTGACCACCACGTCGGCGTCGGTCGTCGCCAGGTACTCCAGCAGCCGCTTCTCCGCGAGGCGGCCGACCCACGGCTTCTTGTCCGTCGGCTCGTTCGGGTAGATGAGCGGCCAGGCCTCGTTCAGCGGGTCGTCGAGGTCGGAGACGTGGGAGTGCTTCCGCTGGTCCGTCAGGACGGTCGTCTTCACCCGGGGGTCGAGCGGGAAGAACGCCTGGTCGCGGTTGCGCCGGAGGGCGACCAGCTCGACCTCGTGGTGGTCCGCGAGCGCGCCCGCCAGGTTGTGGATCGCGCTCACGACACCGCCGATGTGACAGCGGTCTACCAGGAGGAAGGATATTTTCACGCCGAGCCTCGATGTCTTCGGAGGAGGAGACCCCCGGGGACGGGGGCGTGCCGGACGTGCGTCGAGCACGAGGTGACGCACCCTAGGTTACGGGGCTGTCTCGGGGAAGCGGGGTGGCTCCGTCCGCCTCCGTACGGATGCCCCGCGTTTCCGGCCGCGTAACGCCTTGGTATCGGCCGCCGCGGCCGGAACCCGACGCCCGCCCGGCACGTCGTTCTGGGCATGAACACGGAAAACCCGGGCTGCCTCACCGGTGTGGCGCGCGCCATCGCCCTCGTCGTCGTCCTGCCCCTCCGGCTGGTCTGGGACGCCTTCGCCTGGTGCTTCCGGCAGCTCTGGCGCTGGGTCCTCGCACCGATCGGCCGAGCCCTCGGGTGGCTCCTCCACCATCTGGTGGTCGTCCCGCTCCGCTGGCTGTGGGAATGGGTCCTCGCCCCGATCGGCCGGGCCCTCGGGTGGCTCCTCCACTACCTGCTCGTCGTCCCCCTGCGCTGGTTGTGGGAATGGGTCGTCGTCCCGGTCGCCAAGGCCGTCTGGTGGGTCATCGACCTGCTCCTCGTCACCCCCCTCACCTGGCTCTGGCGGTACGTGCTCGGCCCCGTCTGCCGCTTCGTCGGCGCGGCCCTCGCCTGGGCCTGGGACATCGCGGGACAGGTCTCGCGGGCCGTCGGCCGGGCCCTGCGCTGGGTGCTGTGGAACGCGATCGGCCGCCCCCTCGCCTGGGTGTACCGCGCGGTCCTCACCCCCGTCGGCCACTGGCTGCGCACCTGGGTCTGGGGCCCCGTCGCCGCCGTCGGCCGCGCCGTCCGCACCGCCACCCGGGAGGTGTGGACCGCTCTCTTCGGCGGCCCCCGCTGACCTGCCCCGACACGCTCCCGGCCCTCCTCCGGGGAACCCGAGGTGGCCCGGGCGCGTACTCTGGGTAGTACAAGCACGTCCCCGGCGCGGCGCCCGCCCCCGAGACCTCCCTGCCCCGCGGGGATGGTCCGGGCGGGAGCCCACGGGACGTCCCGAGACTTCCGGGCGGAGCGCCACCGCGCCCGCCCCGCACCGAGGAGAAGAACCACTGGGCAAGCGACAGCCCGAAGGCCCGCCGCCCGCACCGGCGGTGCAGCGCATCCGTCTGCGCTACACCAAGCGCGGCCGCCTCCGGTTCACCAGCCACCGCGACTTCCAGCGCGCCTTCGAGCGCGCCCTGCGCCGCGCCGAGGTGCCCATGGCGTACTCGGCCGGCTTCACCCCGCACCCCAAGGTGTCGTACGCCAACGCCGCCCCCACGGGTACGGGCTCCGAGGCCGAGTTCCTGGAGATCGCCCTCACCGAGCGCCGCGACCCCGAGACCCTGCGGGTCCTGCTCGACGAGTCCCTCCCGGCCGGCCTCGACATCACCGACGCCGTGGAGGCCCGCACCTCCGGCCTCGCCGACCGGCTCACCGCCTCCGTGTGGGAGCTCCGGCTCGACGGCGTGCCCGTCGAGGACGCCGCCAAGGCCGTCGAGGCGTTCCTCGCGGCCGAGACGGTCGAGGTCCAGCGCAAGACCAAGAACGGCATCCGCACCTTCGACACCCGCGCCGCCGTCGCCGAACTCGTCGCGGACCGTCCCCAGGGCGATCCCCAGGGTGATAGGCCCGCCGAGGGTGCCTGTGCGATACTGCGGCTGGTTGTTCGGCACGTGACACCTGCCGTGCGACCCGACGACGTCCTGTCCGGTCTCCGAGCTGTGGCCGACCTGGCGCCGCCGGTCCCCGCAGCGGTGACCAGGCTGGCGCAGGGGCTCTTCGACGAGGAGTCCGGCACGGTGACCGACCCGCTCGCGCCCGACCGCGAGGCAGTCACGGCCGCTCCACCCACGGCCGCCGCGACCGCCCGGGCGACGGCGCCGGAGGCAGGCCCCGCGTAGGGGACGACGTCGCGCGCAGCCCTGGCACTCGGGAGCCACCTGGGTCGGGCCGCGCACTGACCAGGAGACTTTCGCCAGGCCGTACGCATCGGGCGTACGGAACCGGCGAGCCAGACATTCAGCTCCCGTGCGGCGCCCGCGCCCCGGACGGCGGCACCGCGCACGACGCGCGTCCGTGCCGCCCTCCGGAATCCGACGCGGCGCCCGGGAGCGTGACGGGAGAACCGCCCGCATGCTCGAAAACACCAACGAGACCACCGAGAACAACGACAGCAACGCCCCCGGGGACAAGCTGCCGCCGCGCCGCAGGCGCCGCGCCGCCTCCCGGCCCGCCGGCCCGCCGGTGACGGCCGCCGGCGAGACCGCCGAGGCCGCAGAGGTCGTGGAGACCGCTCCGGCCGTCGAGACCCCCGCCGAGGAGCCCGCCGAGGCGGCCCCGGCCCGTACGCGCCGCCGTGCGACCCGCAAGGCCACCGCTCCGGTGACGTCCACGACGCCGGCCGTCGAGGCCGAGGTCGAGGCCGCGCCGGCCCCGGCCGTAGAGGCCCCGGTCGAGGAGCCCGCCGAGGCCGCTCCGGCCCGTACCCGCCGCCGTGCGACCCGCAAGGCCACCGCCCCGGTGACGTCCACGGCCCCGGCCGCCGAGACCGAGGCCGCCCCGGCCCCGGCCGTCGAGACCCCCGCCGAGGAGCCCGCCGAGGCGGCCCCGGCCCGTACGCGCCGCCGTGCGACCCGCAAGGCCACCGCTCCGGTGACGTCCACGACGCCGGCCGTCGAGGCCGAGGTCGAGGCCGCGCCGGCCCCGGCCGTAGAGGCCCCGGTCGAGGAGCCCGCCGAGGCCGCTCCGGCCCGTACCCGCCGCCGCGCCACCCGCAAGGCCGCCGCGCCCGTCACCCCGGACGTCGCGGCCGAGATCGCCGCCCCGGCCGCCGGCGAGAGCCTGCCCGCGGACACCGTCGAGGAGATCGCCTCCCACGGTGCCGAGGTCGCCGCCGCCGAGACCGCCGCCACCCGCGGCCGCGGCCGCCGCCGCGTCAGCGCGCCGCAGTTCACCTCCGAGCCGGCCGCCGCCGAGGACCGCCCGCGCCGCGCCGAGCGTCCCGCCGTCGCCGTCTTCCAGGCCCCGGTCTTCACCGAGCCCATGTTCCAGACGCCGGAGACCGCAGCCTTCGCCGCCGCCGCTGCCGCCGAGGTCGAGGAGGAGGAGCCGGAGGAGACCGAGGAGACCGTCGTCGAGACGGCCGCCCCGGCCGCCGAGCCCGCCGCCGAGCGCGAGACCGGCGCCCGCCGCCGTCGCCGCCGCCGCGGCGAGCCCGTCGCCGTCGAGCCCGTCCCGACGACCGTCGCCGACGAGCCCGAGGTCGAGCACGTCGCCGACGAGGCCGAGGAGGCGGAGGAGTCCGAGGACGCCGACGAGTACGGCGACCGCCCCTCCCGCCGCCGCCGTCGCGGGGGCCGTCGCCGCCGCCGCGGCGAGTCGGCCGAGGCGGAGGACGCCGAGGAGACCGACGAGTTCCACGACGAGACCGGCGAGCACGCCGAGGGCGAGGACGAGGAGGCGGAGGAGTCCGAGGACGCCGACGAGTCCGGCTTCTCCGGCAGCAGCAGCTCCCGCCGTCGCCGTCGCCGCCGTCGCCGCAGCGGTGACGCCTCCGGCGAGGGCGAGGCCACCGAGGAGGACGGCGTCCGCACGGTCGTCAAGGTCCGCGAGCCCCGCCCGGCCCGCGAGAAGGCCGAGCCGTCCGACGAGGTGCAGTCCATCAAGGGCTCCACCCGCCTGGAGGCCAAGAAGCAGCGCCGCCGCGAGGGCCGCGAGCAGGGCCGCCGCCGCGTCCCGATCATCAGCGAGGCCGAGTTCCTGGCCCGCCGCGAGGCCGTCGAGCGCGTCATGGTCGTCCGCCAGAACGGCGACCGCACCCAGATCGGCGTCCTGGAAGACAACGTGCTCGTCGAGCACTACGTCAACAAGGAGCAGTCCACCTCGTACGTCGGCAACGTCTACCTGGGCAAGGTCCAGAACGTGCTGCCGTCGATGGAGGCCGCCTTCGTCGACATCGGCAAGGGCCGCAACGCCGTCCTGTACGCCGGCGAGGTCAACTTCGAGGCGCTCGGCATGGGCCACGGCCCGCGCCGCATCGAGTCCGCCCTCAAGTCCGGCCAGCCCGTCCTGGTGCAGGTCACCAAGGACCCGATCGGCCACAAGGGCGCCCGCCTCACCAGCCAGGTCTCCCTCCCGGGCCGCTACCTCGTGTACGTCCCCGAGGGCTCGATGACCGGCATCAGCCGCAAGCTCCCGGACACCGAGCGCGCCCGCCTGAAGACCATCCTCAAGAAGATCGTCCCCGAGGACGCGGGCGTCATCGTGCGCACCGCCGCCGAGGGCGCGAGCGAGGACGAGCTGCGCCGCGACGTCGAGCGCCTCCAGGCGCAGTGGGCCGACATCCAGAAGAAGGCGGCCCAGATCTCGACGTCCGCGCCGAGCCTGCTCTACGGCGAGCCGGACATGACCGTCCGCGTCGTCCGCGACATCTTCAACGAGGACTTCTCCAAGGTCATCGTGAGCGGCGACGAAGCCTGGGAGACCATCCACGGCTACGTCTCGCACGTCGCGCCCGACCTGGCCGACCGCCTGACGCGGTGGACCAGCGAGGTCGACGTCTTCGCCACCTACCGGATCGACGAGCAGCTGATGAAGGCGCTCGACCGGAAGGTCTGGCTGCCGTCCGGCGGCTCGCTGGTGATCGACAAGACCGAGGCGATGATCGTCGTCGACGTCAACACCGGCAAGTTCACCGGCCAGGGCGGCAACCTGGAGGAGACCGTCACCAGGAACAACCTGGAGGCGGCCGAGGAGATCGTGCGCCAGCTGCGGCTGCGCGACCTCGGCGGCATCGTCGTCATCGACTTCATCGACATGGTCCTGGAGTCCAACCGCGACCTGGTGCTGCGCCGCCTCCTGGAGTGCCTGGGCCGTGACCGGACCAAGCACCAGGTGGCCGAGGTCACCTCGCTCGGCCTGGTGCAGATGACCCGCAAGCGGGTCGGCCAGGGCCTCCTGGAGTCCTTCTCCGAGACCTGCGTCCACTGCAACGGCCGCGGCGTCATCGTCCACATGGAGCAGCCCGCAGCCCACGGCGGCGGCGGTGGCGGCAAGCGCGCGAAGAAGCGCGGCCGCGGCGGCGAGGGCCACGACCACGCCCACGAGGCGCACGAGGTCCACGAGGCCGAGGCCCCGGAGACCGAGGCCGAGGTCGCGGCCGAGCTGGCCACCCCGGTGGCCGTGCCCGTGCCGATCGCCCCGGACGAGGAGCTGTACGGCAGCGCCGCCGAGGCCGAGGCCGCCGCGACCCGAGGCCGGGGCCGCCGCCGCGTCACCCGCAAGGTGACCGCGCCGGTGACCGCCCCCGCGGTCCCGACGCCGATCGCCGAGCCGGTCGCGGAGCCCGCCGCGCGGCCCGTGGCGGAGCCCGTCGTGGAGTCCGCCGTGGAGTCCGTCGTGGAGCCGGAGGCCGCTCCGGTCGCCGAGGCGCCCGCCGAGGCCGCTCCTGCCCGCACCCGCCGCCGGGCCACCCGCCGGGTGACCTCCCCGGTCGTCTCGACGTCCGGGCCGGCCGCCGAGGCCGAGACCGTCGTCGCGGCCGCGCCCGCGGAGCCGGAGGCCGTGACGGCGCCGGAGCCGGAGCCGGTCGTGGAGACCGCCTCCGAGGCCGCCGCCGAGCCGGTCGCCGAGGAGGCCCCCGTGGCCGCCGCGCCGCGCGCCCGCCGCCGGGTGGTCCGCAAGGCCACCGCGCCGGCCGGTGCCCCCGCGGGCGCCGAGGCCGCCGAGATCGTGGTGGCCGCGGCCGCCCCGGTCGCGGAGCCCGAGGCGCCGGCCGAGCCCGCCGCCGAGGAGCCCGAGGCCGCCCCGGCGGCCAAGAAGGCCGTCCGCAAGACGGCCGCCAAGAAGGCCACCGCCAAGAAGGCCGCCACGAAGAAGACGGCGGCCAAGAAGACGGCGGCGAAGAAGACGGCCGCCAAGAAGGCCCCGGCCAAGAAGGCGGCGGAGAAGACCTCGGCCCCGGCCCAGGACTGACCCCGGCCCCGCCGCCCGGTGGACCCTTTCCGAAGGGTCCACCGGGCGCGGTCCGCGCCCCCGCGGGCGAATTTGCCCTCCGTGGCAGCCGCCCGTAACCTAGACCCTCGGCGTGTCTATGACGCGCCGTGCCTCTGAGCACCCCCCTCCCGCCCGCCGGGAGAGGCCGCTCGTCCGATCCGGATCACCGTGGGCCCAGGCCCGCGCGTGGGCGGCTGGCGTCAGAGGTCCCCATTACCGAGTGAGAGAGAGATCCGCGTGTACGCCATCGTGCGCAGCGGTGGTCGCCAGCACAAGGTTGCTGTCGGCGACATCGTTGAGGTTGACAAGATTTCCACCGCCAAGCCGGGCGACACGGTCGAGCTCTCGACCCTGCTCGTCGTCGACGGCGACGCCGTGACCAGCGACCCGTGGGTCCTGGCCGGCATCAAGGTCCAGGCCGAGGTCGTGGACCACACCAAGGGCGCCAAGATCGACATCCTGCGCTACAAGAACAAGACCGGCTACCGCCGTCGCCAGGGTCACCGTCAGCAGTACACGGCGATCAAGGTCACGTCCATCCCGACGGCCGCGAAGTAAAGAGGGACTGAGCAATGGCACACAAGAAGGGCGCATCGTCCACCCGGAACGGTCGCGATTCCAACGCCCAGCGGCTCGGCGTGAAGCGCTTCGGCGGTCAGGTCGTCAACGCGGGTGAGATCCTGGTCCGCCAGCGCGGCACCCACTTCCACCCGGGCTCGGGTGTCGGTCGCGGTGGCGACGACACGCTGTTCGCCCTGCAGGCCGGTTCGGTGCAGTTCGGCACCTTCCGTGGCCGCAAGGTCGTGAACATCGTCCCGGTCGCCTGATCGGACGCTTTGCGGAGGCGGACCTCACTTCCCGGCAGGGAAGAGGGTCCGCCTTTCGCGTGTTACTAGATAGACATTCCGTACCAAGCTGACTGCTGGAGGCACAGAACCATGACCACCTTCGTGGACCGCGTCGAGCTGCACGTCGCCGCGGGTAACGGAGGCCACGGCTGCGCCTCCGTCCATCGCGAGAAGTTCAAGCCGCTCGGCGGCCCCGACGGCGGCAACGGCGGCCGCGGCGGTGACGTGATCCTGGTCGTCGACCAGTCCGTCACCACGCTCCTGGAGTACCACCACTCGCCGCACCGCAAGGCCACCAACGGCAAGCCCGGCGAGGGCGGCAACCGCGCGGGCAAGGACGGCCAGGACCTCGTCCTGTACGTGCCCGACGGCACCGTCGTCCTCGACAAGAAGGGCAACGTCCTCGCGGACCTCGTCGGCCACGGCACGACGTACGTCGCCGCCGAGGGCGGCCGCGGCGGCCTCGGCAACGCCGCGCTCTCCTCCGCCCGCCGCAAGGCCCCCGGCTTCGCGCTGCTCGGCGTGCCCGGCGACCTCCAGGACATCGTCCTGGAGCTGAAGACCGTCGCCGACGTGGCGCTCGTCGGCTACCCCAGCGCCGGCAAGTCCTCGCTGATCTCCGTCCTCTCGGCCGCCAAGCCGAAGATCGCGGACTACCCCTTCACGACCCTGGTCCCGAACCTCGGCGTGGTGACGGCCGGCTCGACCGTCTACACGATCGCCGACGTCCCCGGCCTCATCCCCGGCGCCAGCCAGGGCCGCGGCCTCGGCCTGGAGTTCCTGCGCCACGTCGAGCGCTGCTCGGTCCTCGTCCACGTCCTGGACACGGCCACCCTGGAGTCCGACCGCGACCCGGTGTCCGACCTCGACATCATCGAGGAGGAGCTGAAGCAGTACGGCGGTCTTGAGGACCGTCCGCGCATCGTCGTCCTCAACAAGATCGACATCCCGGACGGCCAGGACCTCGCGGACATGATCCGCCCGGACCTGGAGGAGCGCGGCTACCGCGTCTTCGAGGTCTCCGCGGTCGCCCGCACCGGCCTGAAGGAGCTCTCCTTCGCCCTCGCCGAGATCGTCGGCGAGGCCCGCGCCGCGAAGCCCGTGGAGGAGGCGACCCGCATCGTCATCCGCCCGAAGGCCGTCGACGACGCCGGCTTCACCGTCGTCTACGACGAGCACGAGGACGTGTACCGCGTGCGCGGCGAGAAGCCGGAGCGCTGGGTCCGCCAGACCGACTTCAACAACGACGAGGCCGTCGGCTACCTCGCCGACCGCCTCAACCGCCTCGGCGTCGAGGACGCGCTCCTGAAGGCCGGCGCCCACGCCGGCGACGGCGTCGCCATCGGCTCCGAGGAGAACGCGGTCGTCTTCGACTGGGAGCCCTCCCTCATCGCCGGCGCCGAGATGCTCGGCCGCCGAGGCGAGGACCACCGTCTCGAGGCCCCGCGTCCGGCGGCCCAGCGCCGCCGTGACCGTCAGGCGGAGCACGACGAGGCGGACCAGGAGTACGACGAGTTCAACCCGTTCTAGCGGGTCGGTCGCCCGGTCGGCGGACGGAGTCCGGCGCAGTCGCCCGCTGCCTGTGAGGCCCCCCGGGGCCTCGCGGTGCGAGGGGGCGGCGTGGGGATCTGCCCACCGCCTCGAGGCCCCGCGTCCGGCGGCCCAGCGCCGCCGTGACCGTCAGGCGGGGCACGACGGGGCGGACCGGGAGTACGACGGGTTCAACCCGTTCCAGGACGGGTTCACCCCGTTCCGGCGGGAGCTCGCGAGGTGTTCGGAACCCCCGGTGGCCATGGGCCGCCGGGGGTTCCGGCGTGTTCGGGGCCGGGACCGGAGGCCGGTCAGGCGGGGGTCTCCGGGCGGAGGGGGGTGAGGGTGGGGGTGGCGGTGAGGGGGAGGGTGACGGCCACGGGGGTGCCGGTGGGGGAGAGGAGGAGGGCGGGGGCGCCCGCGGTGCCGGCGGGGGAGGGGGCGGCGGCCGGGGCGGTGCGGGCGCCGGTGAGGTCGTACGCCGGCGGCCGGGCCGTGCCGGCGGGGACGAGGAGGACGCCGCCGCCGTCGGCCGGGGCGACGGCGACCCGCCCGTACCCCGGTATCGAGGGCCGTCCGAGCGTCGTCCAGCGCCGTCCGCGCCCGGGGTCCAGCCGGGCGACGACGACGGTGTCGCTCGCGGCGCGCCGGTAGGCGAGGAGGACCGCCCCGTCGGCGGCGGTGACCGCGTCGGGGACGTCCCCGACGCGGTCGGCGGGCGGCCGCGCGCCCGGGTGGACCGCGCCGCCGGGCGTCCGCTGCGCCCAGTGCTCCACCCGCCGGGCGGACGAGGCGAACAGGTGGACGAGCCCGCGTCCGTCGACCGTGGCGGCGAGCCCCTCCTGGACGCCGCCGCCCGGCAGCGTCCGCCACGGCGACCAGGCGCCGTCGGTGCCGAGGACCCGCGTGCCGACGCCCTTGTCGCCGTTGCGCACGAAGACGTGGACGCGCCCGTCGCCGCCGGTCACGGCGACCGGCGGTCCGGTCAGCCGGGTGCGGCGCGGCTCCGTCTCCGGGTTGCCGAGCCCGAGCCACTCCCGTTCGAACGCCCCGCCCGGCGTCCGCTGCCGCAGCAGCACCACTTCCCGCACGTCGCGCCGCGGGTCCCCCTCCAGCGAGGAGAAGCGCAGGCCGAGGACGAGGTGCCGCCCGTCGGGGGCCCGGACCACGGAGAGGGACGGGGCGAGCGGCTCGCCGCCGAGGTCCTCCGGCGGCTCGAACGCGCCCCCCGGCCCGGGCCGCCAGCGGGCGAGCCGGGTGCCCAGCACCCCGTACACCACCGGCCGCCCGTCCGGCCCGGCGAGCGCCCGCGGTCCCGCCCCGGGGTGGCGCCGGTGGGTGGAGCGGACCCAGCCCTTCTTCGAGGCGAGCACGGCCGCCCCGCCGAGGGCGTAGTCGCCGCAGCCGGACGGGTTGCCGCACCGCCACCCCGGGTCGCCCCCGTACGCGTCGAGGTGGTGCGCCTTGAGCGCGACCGTCGCGGGCGGCAGGTTGTACGGCCAGCGCTGGTTGTAGTAGCCGCGGTACGCCTCCGCCTGCACGGCCGGCGCCCGGCCTCCGTGTCCGGCCCAGCGGGCGAGCGCCGCCCAGGCGAAGAGCCCGGCGGCGGTGTGGTCGGGGTGGTCGGAGTAGCCGTCCTGGTCGCTGCCGCGCGGATGGTCCCGGTCGTGCGCCTGCGCGTCCGGGTCGGGGTCGAGGGTGCGGACGAGGGCCGGCCGGACCCGGCCGAGGAGGAACACGAGCGCGTCGAGGAGGTCCCGGCGGGTGTACGGGAAGCTCCGCCGGACCGGCGACTCGGGGGCGGGCCGGGTGGGCAGCGTGACCCCCGGGCTGTCCCACAATCGGGTGAGATTCACGGCGCTCGTGCCGTTCCTGGCGTGCATGCGCAGATCGAGGAAGATCAGCTCCGCGCTCCGCCCCTCGTGGACGAGCCGGTTCGCCTCCGCGAGGCGCCCGCCGGGGAGGGCGAGGGCGGTCCGTTCCCAGGGGGTGAAGAGCGGTGCGCCGAGCATCCGCGCGTACGCCTGCCGCAGCCCCTGCTGGCGGGCGGAGACGTACGCCGGGACGTCGGGCGCGGGCGGTGGCGAACCGGGTGCCGCGTTCCGTCCGAAGGAGCCGCCGTCGGTGACGTACACCGAGGTCACGGGTATGCCGGCGGTCAGGTCGCGGACGAGGTCGGGGTTCATGAAGAAGAGGTCGTCGTCCGGGTGGGCGACGATCTGGAGGACGGCGGGGCGCCCGGCCGGGGCGAAGCCGGCGCCCTGGGCGTACCGGGTGTCGGAGAGCCGCCGCACGGGCACCGGGGCGGCGGCCGGGGCGGGGTGGCCGGACGGCCCTCCGGTGCAGCCGCCGGCGGCCCCCGCGAGGGCGACGGCGGCGGCGGAGACGAGCAGTCCGCGCCGGGAGGGCGCGATGGCGTCGAAAGTGGTCCAGCGTCCCATGACCCCCGTGTCCTTCCTTTTCCTCCCAAGGGGATTGCCGAGGTGAGAGGGGGAAAACGGTCACGCGGGTTTCATCCGCAGGAGTGAGGGTCGTCACCCGTCGGACGCTTCGACACCGATTTGCCTTCGTTTTGGGCCCTTGCCACTATGTGGCACCGACTGTCAGCCCCCCCAGAACGGAAGCCGGGATTGTCGTGAGTGACGCCTTGCTGCCCTACGCGGTGGGTGCCGCGAAACGAGCCCGGCGGGTGGCGGTGAGGATGCGCCGTCGGGTCGAACGGCTGCACACCGCACCGGCGTTCGGCGGAGGGATCCCGCCCCGGCCCGCGCTCCGTCCGCTGCACCTCTCCGTCCTCGGCGGACGCACCCTCAACGTCGCCGTGTTCGCGCCCCCTTCGGCCGAGGTCGCCGCCGCCCGGCTCGAACTCGCCCGTGGCGGACGGACCTTCCGGCTTCCGCTGGAGCTCGAACCGCAGCCGGACGGCACCCTCCTCCTCACCGCGACCACCGCGCTCCGCTTCGCCGGGACCGCCGGAGCCGCCGAAACCGCCGGAGCCACCGAAACCGCCGGATCCACCGAAACCGCCGGATCCACCGCCGGCGCGGGCCCCGGCCTCGGGCTCTCTGCCGGGCTGTGGCGCGTCGCCACCGTCCTCACCGCCCCCGGCGGACAGGAGACGCGGACCGGCGTCGCCGCCGTCGCCCTCCCCGCCGGCGACGGGCCCGTCGCCCCCGTCTCGCCCGACCCGGTCGGCGGCGCCCACTTCCGGCTGATGCGCTCGGTCGACGGCTTCGCCGTCCTCAAGGTCCGCGCCCCCGCCCACCAGGCCGAACTCGACACCTTCGCCCTCCGCTGGGACCGGATCACGGTACGCGGCCGGGTCGTCGCCCGGCAGGCCCCGACCGCCGCGTACACCGCCCAGGCGGTCCGGCGCGGCAGCGGCGCCACCGTCCGGGCCCCGCTGGAGTGGGACGGCGACGCCTTCGCCTTCGACCTGCCGCTGGCTGGCATGGTCTCCGGCCGCAAGGCGTCCCGCTGGGACATCCAGCTCCAGCAGGGACGCACCGGCCTCAAGATCGGCCGCCGGCTCACCGACCTGCGCCGGCGCGACCAGGTGATCCGCACCTCGTTCCGGATCATCGCCCTGGAAGACGGCTCGCTCCTGCGGGTGCACGCCTACATCACCTCGGCCGGGGCGCTCGCCGTCTCCTGCGTCGGGCTCGAAGACGCCCCCGGCGGCGCGGAGGAACGCGTATGAAGATCACCATCCTGCTCACCTGGGGCGACGCCATGGGCGGCACGGAGATGGCCGCCTACACCCAGGCCCTCCAGCTGACGCCACGTCACGAGGTCGAGATCCTCAGCGTGTTCAGGACGGAGAGCGAGCCCTTCCTGCCCGAGGCGAAGGACGTGGCCGTCCGCTACCTGGTGGACCGCACCGGTCGTTCGCCGCGCCCCGTGCGCCCCTCCGCGCTCACCGCCGCCGAGTGCGAGACCCTCGCCGGACTGCCCAGCGAACTGATCGCCCCCGCCTGGGAGCCCACCTTCGACCGGCTCTCCGACATCGAGATGACCGCCGCCCTCTCCGGCCTCGACGCGGACGTCCTGGTGACCACCACCCCGGCCCTGATGGCCGCCGCGGTCGCGCTCGCCCCCGCCCGGGTCGCCGTCGTCCACCAGGAGCACCGGGTCTCCCAGCTGCGCGGCGCCACCGGCGAACCGCTCCTCACCCACGCCCCCCGGCTCGACGCCCTCGTCTCCCTCACCGAGCTGACCACCGAGTGGTTCGCCGAGTCGCTCGGCGCCGCCGCCCCGCGCCTCGCCACCATCCCCAACGCCATGCCCGAGGGATACCGGCCCCGCTCCGACCTCGGCTCCAAGACCGTCGTGGTGGCCGGCCGGCTGGTCCCGGAGAAGCAACTCGACCACGCGATCCAGGCGTTCGCCGAGGTCGCGGACGAACACCCGGGCTGGCGGCTGAGGATCTTCGGCGACGGACCCCAACTCGCCGCCCTGCGCAGGCTCGTGGAGGGACTCGGCGTGCACGACCGGGTCGAACTCGTCGGCCGCAGCCGCCGGATGGCCGAGGAGTGGGCCACCGCCGCGATCTGCCTGATGCCCTCGCGCGTCGAGTCCTTCGGCCTGGTGATGCTGGAGGCGTTCACCGCGGGCGTCCCGGTCGTCGCGTACGACACCCTCACCGGCCCCTCCCAGATCGTCCGCCACGAGACGGACGGCCTGCTCGTGCCCGCCGACGACATCGCCTCGCTCGGCGCGGCCCTGTCCCGCCTGATGGGCGACGACGAGCTGCGCGCCGCCTACGGCGCGGCCGCCCGCGCCGGGGCCCGCGAGCGCTTCGCCCCGGACGTCGTCACCGCCCGCTGGGACGAGCTCTTCACCGCGCTGCGCGCCGAGGACCCGGCGGCCCGCGCCGCCGCCCGCGCCGACCGCGCCGCCCACCGGGTCGCCGCCGGCGGCAGCCGCAGCTTCGCCGTCTCCTCCCCGATCAGCCGCCTCTCGCCCTCCGCCGACGAGCAGAAGGCCCGCGAGGTCATCCTCCAGGCCAAGGACCCCAAGTCCCTGGTCCGTTCGGCCGGACGGCTCGCCGAGGTCCGCGACGACGTGCCGTCCTGGCGCATGGGCGAGATCAATCTGGAGCTCACCGCGCAGGCCCTGGAATGCCACGGCGTCCCCTTCGTCCTGCTCCACGACCCCACGACCGTCGGCCACCGCCTCGCCGTCAAGGAGCCCGACCGGGAGCGCGCGCTGCACGCCCTCGGCACCGAGCTCCACGGCCGGCCCGTCTACGCCGAGCTGGTCGCCCCCCGGACCGCCGCCCCCGGCGCCCGGCTCGCCGAGACCCTCGTCCACGCCCCCGAGGTCGCCGGGGTGCGGATCTTCAAGCCGCTGGTCAGCGACAGCCGGACCCTGCGGTACGGGCCGGTGTACGGCTGCGGCGTCGAGTTCTGGCCCGAGGAGGACGGCGACACCGGCTGGTACACCGCTCCCCGCGGCACCACCCTGGTCGGCCCCCGGCTGCCCTCCCTCGACGGGGACGCCCGGGTCTCCGTCGCCGGCCGGGACTACCCGACCCTGGAGGTCTTCACCAAGAAGCTCATGTGGAACGTCGACTTCCCCGTCGACGCCGTCTACACCTGGGTCGACGACACCGACCCGGTGTGGCGGGCCAAGCGCGACGCCGCCCGCCGCGAGCAGGGCCTGGCCACCGACGACGCCCAGTCCGGCGACGTCCGCTTCCGCAACCGCGACGAACTGCGCTACTCGCTGCGCTCCCTCGCCGCGCACGCCCCCTGGATCCGGCGGATCTTCCTCGTCACCGACGACCAGACGCCGTCCTGGCTGGACACCTCCCACCCGGACGTCCGGATCGTCAGCCACCGCGAGCTGTTCGCCGACCCCGACTGGCTGCCCTGCTTCAACTCGCACGCCATCGAGTCCCAGCTGCACCGCATCGACGGGCTGGCCGAGCACTTCCTCTACGTCAACGACGACGTCTTCTTCGGCCGCCCCCTCGCTCCGAACAAGTTCTTCCTCTCCAACGGCAACTCGCTCTTCTTCCGCTCCCCGACCGCCGTCCCGCCCGGCGAGGTCACCGAGGAGACCGAGGGCTACTTCGTCGCCGCCAAGAACAACCAGGCCCTCCTGGAGGAGGCGTTCGGCCGGATCGCCACCCACGGCTTCCTGCACACCCCGCACCCGCTGCGCCGCAGCGTCCTCGCGGAGATCGCCGAACGCTGGCCGGAGGAGACCGCCAGGACCGCCGCCGCGCCGTTCCGCGGCCGCACCGACCTGTCGATCACCTCCTCCCTCCACCACCACTACGGCTACCTGACGGGCCGGGCCGCCCCCGGCGGCATCTCCGCCGCGTACACCAACATCGGCGACCACAAGCACCACGTGGCGCTCAGCCGGCTCCTCGCGGCCCGCCACCGGGACGTCATCTGCGTCGGCGAGTCCGCGGACGCGGAGGTCCCCCTGGACGAGCGGGACCGGGTGCTGCGCGCCTTCCTGGAGGCGTACTTCCCGGTGCGCTCGCCGTACGAGAAGGACTGAGGGCCCGCGGGCCAGGGAGGGCTCGCGCACCGAGGGCCCGCGCGCGTGAGGCCCCTGTGCGGGTGAGGGCCCCTGTGCACGTGAGGGAGGGGGCGTCCGGTGCCGTCCGGACGCCCCCTCCCTCCTCCGTGCGCGCCGCTAGCGCTTCTCGTACGGGCTCGGCACCGGGAAGTACGCCTCCAGGAACGGGGTGATGAGGTCCTTCTGCCCGCCCGCGTCCTGCTCCGTCGAGACCGTGTCGTTGACGCAGAAGACCGCCCGGTCGCGCTGGGCGAGGAGCCGGCCGAGCCGGGTCTCCGTCCACGGGTGGGTGAGGTCCAGGTACGCGTACGGCAGGTCGGTCGACGGGACCGCGCGGCCCGTGTGGAAGGCGTAGTAGTGGTGCAGCGACGAGGCGATGGAGATGTCGTCCACGCTGCGGAAGCGGTTCCGCTCGGTGCGGCGGTACTCGGCGGCGAACTCCCGTTCGATCTCCTCCAGCACGCTGCGCCGCAGCGGGTGCGGCATGTGCTTCATCTTCTGCACCAGGACCGCGCCGTACCGCTCCTCGATCAGCCGGCGGTTGTTCTTCCCGGCGGCGGCCACCGGCGGGTCGTCGAGGCTCCGCTCGCCGAGCGGCACCAGCGCGGGGGAGGGGAAGAACTTGGTGAGCCCGCTGGCGTGGAAGAAGTCCCCGGGGGTGACCTCCCGGCTCAGCATCACGTCGTCGTTGAGGTAGAGGAAGTGCTCGGCCAGCCCGTCGATGTGGTGCAGCTGCGACTCGATGGCGTGCGAGTTGAAGGTCGGCAGCACCTCGGGGGAGCGGAAGATCTCCTTGTGCGAGACGACCCGGAGCCCGGGGACGGTGGTGTCCAGCCAGGCGGGCGTCTGGTCGTCGGTCACGAGGAAGACGTTCCGCACCCAGGGCGCGTAGAGGTGCAGCGAGCGCAGCGAGTAGCGCAGCTCGTCGCGGCTCAGGTAGCGGGCGGCGTTGGCCGCCTCCGCGTGGTACGCCTCGCCGGCGTACTCCGCGCGCCGCCGCAGCCAGGCCGGGTCGGAGCCGTCCACCCAGGTGTAGACGACGTCGACGGGGAAGGTGATCTGGTCGATGCGGACGACGGCCGTCTCGGCACGGGCCGGGACGAGCGGGGCCGGAGGATGCGGGCCGCCGCCCCTGGCCCCGGGCCGGACGTCCGTGAAGTCGGTGAAGCACGACTCCGGGGCCTCGACCGTCCGGCCCTGGCGGGGCAGCACGGAGGTGACCCGGCCGGGCCGGGGCGCGGCCAGCTCCCCGTCCTCCTCGCGCCAGAACTCCACGTCGCAGCCGTACGCCTCGCCCAGCTTGAGCTGGTGGGTGGGGTCGGCGCGGTACCAGGTCAGCCGCAGGACCGGGGCGCTGCGCAGCCGGTGCCAGGTCCCGGCGGCGAAACCGGGCTGGGAGCCCTGCACCACCGGGCCGTTCCCGCCGACCCGGGCCGCGTAGCCGGGCTCCCGCGCGCAGGCCTCGGCGAGGGCGGCGAGCACGGCGGCCCGGTTTTCCTCGCGCACGGCCACCGCGGAGGAGGTGTCCGACTTGCCGGGGACGCAGAAGTGCGGGACGCCGGCGGCGCGCAGCGCGCCGAGCACCGCCTCCAGATTGGCCCGGCGGGCCCGCAGCGGGGTGATCCCCTCGGTGACCAGCGCCACCTTGGGTTCCCGGCCGACGCTGATCACCGCGCGGTCCGGACCCGCGGTGAGCGCCGCGTACCGCCGGGCCAGCCGGTTGCGCCGGAGGCGTTCGGCCGCGGCCGTCCCGCTGGCGATGCGCAGCTTCACGCGGCGGCGCACATCGGCGTCGACCTGCGCGACGACGGCCCGGCGCACCCGGTCGGGAACGGCTCGGCGGTAGACCCCCAGCAGCCGGGGTGACTCGGGATTTCGCACTGCTGTTTACTCCTCGAACACGTGCATATGCGGAGAGTGAGCACCCTCAGTATGCCGCCTCCGGAGACCACCCCCGGGGCGCGCGAGCACTGCTCGCGCGCCCCCTGGGAGCGGGGCGCGGGGGAGCGCGGGGAGGACCGGCCGCCGGCGTCGGGGCGCTCCGACGGGCAGCAGGTACGGTGGGGACGGCGGCGCCCGGAGACGGGCGCCGCGCAGGCTCAGCGACAGAGGGATGTGGGGAGAGCATGACGTACCTGATCACCGGCGGTGCCGGTTACATCGGCGCGCACGTGGTCCGGGCCATGACGGCCGCGGGCGAGAAGGTCGTCGTCCTCGACGACCTGTCGACCGGGTACGCCCACCGGCTCCCCGAGGGCGTGCCGCTGGTCGTCGGCTCCACCCTCGACCGCGAACTGCTCGACCGGACGCTCGCCGAGCACGCCGTCACCGGCGTCGTCCACCTCGCCGCGAAGAAGCAGGTCGGCGAGTCCGTCGAACTCCCGCTGCACTACTACCGCGAGAACGTCGTCGGCCTCACCGTCCTCCTGGAGGCGGTCGCCGCCGCCGGCGTGCGCAACTTCCTCTTCTCCTCCTCCGCCGCCGTCTACGGCATGCCGGACGTCGACCTCGTCACCGAGGAGACCCCCTGCGCGCCGCTCAGCCCGTACGGCGAGACCAAGCTCGTCGGCGAGTGGCTGGTCCGCGCCGCCGGCCGGGCCCACGGCATTTCCACCGCCTGCCTGCGCTACTTCAACGTGGCCGGCGCGGCCACCCCCGAGCTCGCCGACACCGGCGTCTTCAACCTCGTCCCGATGGTCTTCGAGCGGCTCGACGCCGGCGAGGCCCCCCGGATCTTCGGCGACGACTACGCCACCCCCGACGGCACCTGCATCCGCGACTACATCCACGTCGAGGACCTCGCCGACGCCCACCTCGTCGCCGCCCGCAAGCTCGCCGAGTGGGCCGCGGCCGGCGAGCCGCGCGACCTCACCGTCAACATCGGCCGCGGCGAGGGCGTCTCCGTCACCGAGATGGTCGCGCTGATCAACGAGATCACCGGGCACACCACCGAGCCCCTCGTCACCCCGCGCCGCCCCGGCGACCCGGCCCGCGTCGTCGCCGCCGCCGACCGCATCGCCGCCGAACTCGGCTGGAAGGCCCGGCACGACGTCCGCGAGATGATCGAGTCCGCCTGGGCGGGCTGGACCGCCCGCCGCGGCGCGACCGTCTGAGCCCCTTTCCCCGAACGGCCCCCGCGCACCCCGTCCGTGCGCGGGGGCCGTTCGCCGTGCGGGCGTCGCCCCCGCGGCACGTCCCGTTCACCTCGCGGCGATCTGATGGGCCCATGCGAGACCAGCTCGGCCAGATCATCCGCTTCGGCGTGGTGGGCGGGATCAACACCGGCACCTTCTTCGGCTGCTACCTGCTGCTCCACCCCTGGATGCCGTACTTCGCCGCGTACACCCTCGCCTTCCTGCTCAGCATGGTCGGCTCCTTCTTCCTCAACACGTACTTCACCTACCGCACCCGCCCCACCTGGAAGAAGTTCGCCCTCTTCCCGCTCACCAACGTCACCAACTACCTCGTGCAGAGCGCCGGCCTCTACGCCCTCGTCACCTGGGCCGGCACGGACGACCGGATCGCGCCGCTCGTCGCCGCCGTCGTCGCCATCCCCTTCACGTACCTGATCTCCCGCCGCATCCTCGTCAGCCGGGACCCCGGTCCGCAGGACGAAACGGAGGAGCGGCAGCCGTCCCGGCTCGCGTAGATTGCCCCTCGCGACCGTGCCGGGAGCGCACGGCGCCAGAACAGCGAGTGAGGACGGCGCAGTGGCGACGGAGATGGCGACGGTGCAGCAGGACACGAACCGACAGGACGCGACTGCGCAGACCCCGCCGGCCCCGACCCCGCCTCCGGCGTCCGCGACTCCGGCGTCCTCGGCTTCGGAGTCCGTGCCCTCGGCGTCCTCGGCTTCGGGGTCCCCGGCCGGGGTGCCCGCCGTCGCGGCGTCCGTGGCCCGGCCGTTCGTCACCGAGGCGCGCCGGATCGTCGTCAAGGTCGGCTCCTCGTCCCTCACCACCGCCGCCGGCGGCCTCGACGCCGACCGGGTCGACGCCCTCGTCGACGTCCTCGCCAAGGTCCGCAGCGGCGGCGAGAAGGAGATCGTCCTGGTCTCCTCCGGCGCCATCGCCGCCGGCCTCGCCCCGCTCGGCCTCACCCGGCGGCCCAAGGACCTGGCCCGCCAGCAGGCCGCCGCCAGCGTCGGCCAGGGCCTCCTCGTCGCCCGCTACACCGCCTCCTTCGCCCGCTACGGCGTCCGCGTCGGCCAGGTGCTGCTCACCACCGACGACACCAGCCGCCGCGCCCACTACCGCAACGCCTACCGCACCCTCGACCAGCTCCTCGCCATGGGCGCGCTGCCGGTCGTCAACGAGAACGACACCGTCGCCACCGACGAGATCCGCTTCGGCGACAACGACCGGCTCGCCGCCCTCGTCGCCCACCTCGTCCGCGCCGACCTCCTCGTCCTCCTCTCGGACGTCGACGGCCTCTACGACGGCGACCCGGCCAAGCCCGGCACCTCCCGGATCGCCGAGGTCGGCGGTCCGCAGGACATCGCCCACGTCGAGATCGGCTCCGCCGGCAAGGCGGGCGTCGGCACCGGCGGCATGGTCACCAAGGTCGAGGCCGCCCGGATCGCCGCCGCCGCCGGCATCCCCGTCGTCCTCACCTCCGCCAGCCGCGCCGCCGACGCCCTCGCCGGCCGCGACACCGGCACGTACTTCCAGCGCACCGGCCGCCGCTCCGCCGACCGCCTCCTCTGGCTCGCCCACGCCTCCACCCCGCAGGGCTCCCTCGCCCTCGACGAAGGGGCCGTGCGGGCCGTGACCGAGGGCAAGAAGTCGCTGCTCGCCGCCGGCGTCACCGGAGTCGAGGGCGACTTCGTCGCGGGCGACCCCGTCGAACTCCGCGACTCCACGGGCCGCGCCGTCGCCCGGGGCCTCGTCAACTTCGACGCCAAGGAGCTCCCCCGGATGCTGGGCCGCTCCACCCCCGCCCTCGCCCGTGAACTCGGCCCCGAGTACGAGCGGGAGGTCGTCCACCGCGACGACCTCGTCGTCCTGGGCTGACCCCCGGCCCGGGGCCTGGAAATGGCGGGAAACCCGTGCGGAAGCCCTTGCGAAACGGCCGCCGAAACGGCTGAAACTCCTGCCATCCGGAAGGGACCTTTACCAAAACCGCCCCAAGCGACGGCTCGGACTGGTCAACTTTGTCCCGGGGGTAACGAGCAAAGCGGCGTACAGCACCACACGCATCACACAGGAGGCCGCCGGTGAGACGAGCGCGCCCGGGGGCACCGCCCCGAGGGACGGCCGAACGCGCCCTGACGAGTGTCGAGGCCGGAGCCGACTTCGACGCGGCACGGGACAGGGCCACGGAAGGCAGGAGCACAGCAGCCGAGACGGGCACACGGGACACGGGCACGGGGGAACGCCCGCTGTCCAAGCTGTGGCACGTCACCCTCAGCGTGTCCGGCGTCGAGTCGCCGCTGAAGGAGGTCCGGCGCGGGCTCGAACAGCTCGCCCACGACCACCCCTTCCTGCTGACCAGCCGCTACGCCAACGACCATGCCGAGATCCGGTACTGGGAAGAGGCCCGCGACCTGCACGACGCGGCCGCCGTCGCCCTCCGGCTGTGGGGCGAGCACCGGCAGACCGCGAAGCTCCCGCCGTGGGAGATCGTCGGCCTGGAGGTCATCGACCGGGAGACCTACCACCAGCGGATCGCGGAGGGCTACGGCCCGCCGCCCGCCGCCCCGGTCGGAGTCCACCCCTACTGACCGGCCGGTGGCCCGGGTCCTGACGGGCCGGGCCCCCGACGGTCCGTACGGTGGCACGGGCGCGTCTCGCACTGCGGGATGCGCCCGTCGTACGTACGGGGTCGGCCCGCCCGTACCAGTACCCTGCGGGCATGACCTCGCTCACGCCCCTCGACAACCTCACCCCGGTCACCCGGGCCGCCTACCGGGCCCGTGGCGCCGCCGCACAGATCGCGCCACTGCCGCGCGCGGCCAAGGACGAAGCCCTCCTCGCCGTCGCGGACGCCCTCGAAGTCCGCACCGCGGAGATCGTCGAGGCCAACGCCGAGGACATCGCCAAGGCCCGTGAGGCCGGCACCAGCGAGTCGATCATCGACCGGCTCACCCTCACCCCCGAGCGGATCCGCGCCATCGCCGCCGACGTCCGTCACGTCGCCGCCCTGCCCGACCCGGTCGGCGAGGTCGTCCGGGGCTCCACCCTCCCCAACGGACTCGACCTCCGCCAGGTCCGCGTCCCCCTCGGCGTCGTCGGCATCATCTACGAGGCCCGCCCCAACGTCACCGTCGACGCCGCCGCCCTCTGCCTCAAGGCCGGCAACGCCGTCCTGCTCCGCGGCTCCTCCTCCGCGTACGCCTCCAACACCGCCCTCGTGACCGTCCTCCGCGACGCCGTCGGCGGCGCCGGACTGCCCGCCGACGCGATCCAGCTCGTCCCCGGCGAGTCCCGCGACTCCGTCCGCGAGCTGATGCGCGCCCGCGGCCTCGTCGACGTCCTCATCCCGCGCGGCGGCGCCTCCCTCATCCGCACGGTCGTCGAGGAGTCCACCGTCCCGGTCATCGAGACCGGCACCGGCAACTGCCACGTCTACGTCGACGCCACCGCCGACCTCGACATGGCCGTCGACATCCTGATCAACTCCAAGGCCCAGCGGGTCAGCGTCTGCAACGCCGCCGAGACCCTCCTCGTCCACCAGGACGTCGCCGCCGCCTTCCTGCCCCGGGCCCTCGACGCCCTCGCCGAGGCCGGCGTCACCGTCCACGCCGACGAGCGGGTCCTCGCCCACGCCGAGGGCACCAAGGCCACCGTCGTCCCGGCCACCACCGAGGACTGGGAGACCGAGTACCTCTCCCACGACATCGCCGCCGCCGTCGTCGACTCCCTCGACAAGGCCGTCGAACACATCCGCATGTGGACCTCCGGCCACACCGAGGCCATCGTCACCACCTCGCAGGCCGCCGCCCGCCGCTTCACCCAACTGGTCGACTCCACCACGGTGGCCGTCAACGCCTCCACCCGCTTCACGGACGGCGGACAGTTCGGCTTCGGCGCGGAGATCGGCATCTCCACCCAGAAGCTCCACGCCCGCGGCCCCATGGGCCTTCCGGAGCTCACCTCCACCAAGTACATCGTCACCGGCGACGGCCACATCAGGTGACACCACCCCGCACGCCCCCTTTCGGTACGGGTGGGGAGACTTCGCGCTCTCCCTGCCCAAAACCACGTCCCCGGTCTACTCTGAATCCGTGCCGGACGACGTAGGGGGCAGGCCGTCCCCGAACGGCTGGGAGCCCGACGACGAGCGCGGAGGCGCCGCCGAGGGCCGCTGGGACGTGGTCCTGGACGAGGACTTCGTCCGGGCCGCCACCCTCCACGAGCCGACGGCCGTAGAACGCCTCCTCGCCTCCGCCCAGGCCCGCGCCGAAGCGGAGTCGGCCCGCGCCCGCGCCCTCCGGGGCGCCGGCGACGAGGACCCCTACGACGAGGGCCGCGACCCCTTCGGCCTCACCTACGAGCCCGACGACATCGGGGACGACGCCAGCCCCTACGGCCGCCACGGCGGCGCCCTGCGCCCCTACCGTGGCAGCGCCCGCTGGCACCGGCCCGTCGCCTGGCTCCTCGCCCTCGTCATGGGCATCGGCATGGTGGCCCTCGCCTTCACCGCCGTCTACCGCGGCGCCGCCGCCAACCGGCAGGACCAGGTCCCCCCGGCCTCCACCGGCGTCGACCAGACCGACCCGGCCCCGCCCGCCGTCTCCCCGGCCCCCGGCCCCCCGGTACCGGTCCTCACCGGCACCCCCGCGACCGCCGCCGCCCAGCCGCCCGCCGCGGCCCACCCGGCCGGTCCCGCTCGGACGCCCCCACCGGCCCCCACGAGCCCCCGAACACCCTGACCCCGAACACTCTGACCCCCGAACACCCTGCCCTCCTCGTCGCCCCGCCCTCCTCCGAATCGCCCGCCCCTCCCGGACCCCCGCCCCTCCTGGACGCCCCGCCCCCTCCCAGGGACGGCAGGTCCCCCGGACGGCGGTCTCCCACCCTGACGGCGGCCTCTCACCCGAACGGCGATCCCCCACCCGGACGGCGGTCTCCCGCCCCGGCGGCAGCGCCTCCGCTCCGGGCGGCGTCGCCTTCACCCCGACGGCGGAAAACTTCCGAACTTGTCGTGTACCTGGGCGTTTACCGAAGCCCCCGCCGACCTACCCTGAAGGTATGGCAGGGCGTGGCGACCCGCCTGAGGGGACTCCCGAGGGACTCCCCGGCGGTGAGGACGAGTACCGAGCCGTCGTCTTCGACGAGGCGTTCGTCCGCGCTGCCCACCTCCAGGAGTACTCGGCCCGGGAGCGGATGGGGGAGCACGCCATCGCCGTCCGCAGCCGCCCCGGCCCCGCCCGCCGCCGGGGCTCCGGCCAGGCCCTCCTCCTGATCCTGCTGATCCTCTTCGCCTTCGGCACGGCCGTCTACCTCGGCCTGCGCAACCCCTACCAGCCTCCGCCGGACCAGCGCGCCGAACCGCTGACCACCACCGTCGTCCCGCTCGCCCCGCAGGGCCCCGTCCCCGGCGGCGACCCCGCCCGGCTCCTCGCCCGCAGCCCCGCCGCCCAGTACCGCCCCGCCGCCGCCGGCATCGACCTCCCCGTCGCCGCCCGCACCACCCACTTCTCCGAGAGCCAGGTCGTCACCGCCCTCAGCACCGCCAAGGACTACCTCGTCGCCTCCTCCCTGGAACCCGACGTCCTCGCCGGCCGGACCGTCCGGCCCGCGCGCCTGCTGCTCGACCCCGACCAGCTCGCCCAGTTCGACCGCAGCGTCGAGTCGCCCGCCGACGACGGCCGGCACGCCGTCGCCGCCTGGGTGGTCCGCTTCGACCCCCGGCAGGTCGCCGTCGCCGAGCCCGCGCCCCGCGTCCAGGGCGTCCTCCGCTTCGCCGAGACCACCCCCGACACCCTGGACGTCACGGCCGACCACACCTTCACCTATGCGCTGCGCCCGGCGGACTCGGCCGCCACCGCCCCGGCCTCGCTCTTCACGGTCCACCGCACCCTGCACTTCCGCTTCGACCGCGAGGACCTGCGCATGCACCGGGCCGAGCTGCTGACCAGCACCGTCGAGGCCGGACCGCAGGCGTGCGGCGCCGACACCACCGGCGGACTGAAGCCGCTCCTGGCGGGCGCCGGGGCCTCGGAGCGCTCCCGGCCGGTCCTCACCGACCCGTACGCCACCGACCGCCCCGCCGCCCCGGCCCTCTGCGGCGCCCTGGCCCCGGCCGCCCAGCCCGAGCCCTGACATCCGGGCCTTGAGGATCCGGGCCTCGACGTCCGACCCCTGGTGTCCGGGCCCGTCGGCCTACTCCCCGGAGCCCCTGCCGGAGCTCTCGCCGGAGTCCTTCCCCTCGTCCGTGTCCTTGCCGGCGTCCTTGCCGGAGTCCTTCGGCGTCCCGCCGCCGAACACGTTCCGCAGCCGTCCGCCCAGGTCGCCCGCCAGGTCACCGGCGCCGCCGGCTATGTCCCCGACCAGCTTGAACAGGGGATCCTTGCTGTCCCGCACGGTCTGCGCGTAGTGACCGGCCGACTCCCGGAAGGAGTCCGTGACCGAGGTGTCCTTGTCCTCCGAGCGCTTCGGGTAGTGACCGTCCATGATCCGCTGGTGGTCGCGGCTCTCCGCCCACTTCTTCAGCTCCGCCGCCCGCACGGTGGTGAACGGGTGCGAGCGCGGCAGCACGTTGAGGATCTTCAGGACCGAGTCCCGCAGGTCACCGGCCTTCTCGTACTCCTCCGCCTGGGCGAGGAACGCGTCCACGTTCATCTCGTGCAGGTGATTGCCGCCGGCGATCTTCATCAGGCCCCGCATCGACGCCCGCAGGTCCTGTCCCACGAGCAGCCCCGCCCGGTCGGCCGACAGCTCCGACTTGCGGAACCACTCCCGCAGCGCCGTCACGAGCGCCATCACCGCCACGTTCCCCAGCGGGATCCAGGCCACCTTCAGCGCCACGCTCGTCAGGAAGAACAGCACCGTCCGGTAGACCGCGTGGCCCGAGAGGGCGTGCCCGACCTCGTGACCGATCACCGCCCGCATCTCCTCCTCGTCGAGCAGCTCGACGAGGCCCGTCGTCAGCACGATCACCGGCTCGTCCAGGCCCACGCACATCGCGTTCGGCACCGGGTCCTGCGTCACGTACATCGGCGGCACCCGGTCCAGGTCCAGGATGTAACAGGCGTCCCGCAGCATGTCGTTGAGGTGGGAGAACTGCGCGTCGCTCACCCGGACGGAGTCGGAGAGGAAGAGCAGTCTGAGGCTCCGCTCGGGCAGCAGCCCGCTCAGCGTCTTGAACACCGTGTCGAAGCCGCTCAGCTTCCGCAGCGCCACCAGCGCCGAGCGGTCCGCCGGGTGCTCGTAGGCCCGCGAGGAGATGCCGGGGAACCGCTTGCGCTGCCGGCTCGGCACGCCTCCCCGCTGGTTTCCGTCGGTGCTTCCGGTGCTTCCGGTGCTTCCGGTGTTTCCGGCCATGAACGCCCCCTGCCCCTTCGTACGAGTCGGTACTCGTCCCCCTGACGCGACCCACCCTAGGCGAGGGCGCTACCGTGTGCCGGGAGCCTGTGGACAACTCGGGCCCTGTGGACAACGAGGAGCACGCCCCGCATGCCGGACATCGCCGCGGCCACCGCCACCCTCACCGAGCTCGCCGCAGCGGCGCAGCAGGGACCGGGAGACACGCTCCGCATCGTCCTGCTGGTCTCCATGGTCGGAGGAGCCTTCCTCGCCTGGTTCCTGCTCCGGGGATACGGCGGCGGGGACACCGATGAGAAGGCCCCCGGCGAGGCCGCTCCCCGGCCCGCGGACACCCCCGCCCGGGGGGCGTCCGGGAACGACGGGGACGCCAACGCCTGAGTCGGCGTGAGACAGCCGGGACGGCCCGCATACGATGTGCGCGAAGTCTCCGCTCCCACCCCCGATCGGATAGGTCTGCCGAAGATGAGCCTCCACAGCACCGCCGCCAACCTCGTCACGCTTGCTTCCGAGGGCGCCGAGCACGGTGGCAACCACGACAGCCTCAACCCGTACCTCACCGGCGGTGGCGCCTTCGTCGCGCTGATGCTGCTGCTCTGGATCACCACCCGCTTCAACCGCGACCGCTGAGCCGGACGCCGACCGGGAGGCCGCTGATCCGGCGCCCGCCGCCGTGCCAGTAGGCTCTGCACGCATGGGAGAGCAGGAAGTGCCTACTGGCGGCAGCGGCAAGCGCCGTCTCGGCGTGATGGGCGGGACGTTCGATCCGATCCACCACGGACACCTGGTGGCGGCCAGCGAGGTCGCCGCCCTGTTCCACCTGGACGAGGTGGTGTTCGTACCGACCGGCGAACCGTGGCAGAAGAGCCACAAGGCCGTGTCGCCGGCCGAGGACCGTTATCTGATGACGGTCATCGCCACGGCCTCCAACCCGCAGTTCTCGGTCAGCCGCATCGACATCGACCGCGGCGGCGCCACCTACACCATCGACACCCTGCGCGAACTGCACTCGCTCAACGCGGACTCCGACCTCTTCTTCATCACCGGAGCCGACGCGCTCTCGCAGATCCTCACCTGGCGCGACGCGGACGAGTTCTTCTCCCTCGCCCACTTCATCGGCGTCACCCGGCCGGGTCACGACCTCACCGACGACGGACTGCCCAAGGGCGGCGTCTCCCTCGTCGAGATCCCCGCCCTCGCCATCTCGTCCACCGACTGCCGCGCCCGGGTCGCGAAGGGCGACCCCGTCTGGTATCTGGTCCCGGACGGCGTGGTCCGCTACATCGACAAGCGCCAGCTGTACCGCGGCGAGTGAGTCCCGGGGAGGGGCACCGGTGAACGATCAGCAGAACCCGTACGACCCGTACCAGCCGCAGCCGCAGATCATCGGCTACGACATGTACGGGCAGCCGGTGTACCAGCAGCAGGGCCAGGCCCTCCAGCAGCCCGCGTACGACCCGTACGCGGGACAGCAGCAGGCGTACGGCTACGACCCCTACGCCCAGCCCCAGGCCCCGCACCAGCCCCAGGCCCCCCAGCAGTCCCCGTACGACCCCTACGCCGGCGGGCAGCAGGGCTACGCCCGGCAGCCCGCCGCCCACGACCCGTACGACCCCTACGGCGCGCAGCAGTGGCAGGCCGCCGAGCCCGCCGCGCCCGTCACCGCCGCCCCGGCGGGCGTCCCCGGCCAGCGGCCCGCCCCCGAACCGCCCGCCCCCGAGCCGCAGGCCCCCGCCCCCAGGGCGCCCCGCGGGCCGGACGCCGGCGGCGACGACCGGGAGTACCGCACCGAGCAGTTCTCCTTCATCGAGGAGCCCGACGAGGACTCCGAGGACGTCATCGACTGGCTCAAGTTCACCGAGAGCCGGTCGGAACGCCGCGAGGAGGCCCGCCGCCGCGGCCGCAACCGGGTGATCGCCCTCGTCGTCGTCCTCGTCCTCGCCGTCGTCGGCGGCCTCGGCTACCTCTGGTCCGCCGGTCTGCTCCCCGGCACCGGCGACTCCGAAGGGCAGCGGCAGGGGAACACCGCCGCCGGCCCCCAGCAGCGCGACACGATCGTCCTCCACCTCCACGACACCCGCGGCGGCGGCACCTCCACCGCCCTCCTCGTCGACAACAGCACCACCGAGCAGGGCACCACCGTCCTGCTCCCCAACGCCCTCGCCGTCGCCGACACCGAGGGCACCGCCACCACCCTCGGCAAGTCCGTCGACGACGACGGCTCCAGCGGCACCCGCGAGGCGATCGGCAACCTCCTCGGCGCCAAGATCGCCGGCACCTGGCGCCTGGACACCCCGTACCTGGAGAACCTCGTCGAGTACCTCGGCGGCATCGACGTCGACACCGACACCGCGGTCCCCGACCCCCAGGGCAAGAAGGGCGCCGACCCGCTCGTCGCCAAGGGCGAGAAGCAGACCCTCAACGGCCGCGCCGCCGTCGCCTACGCCACCCACCGGGCCCCCGGCGAGGCCGAGGCCAAGCAGCTCCAGCGCTTCGGCCAGGTCGTGGGCGGCGTGCTCCGCAAGATGCCCAGCGACGCCGCGAACGCCACGACCGCCGTCGAGTACCTCCAGCAGATCGCCGACCCGTCCCTCCCCGAGAAGGACCTCGGCGCCTCCCTGGCCAAGCTCGCCGAGCACGCCAAGACCGGCGCCTACAAGACGGCGCTGCTGCCCGTGGGCCAGGACGGCGCGCTCACCGAGGGCACCGGCGGCGTGGTCGAGGAGATCCTCGGCGGCAAGGTCGCCCCGCTCGACGCCGGCGGCGTGCCGCGGGTCTCGATCAAGGACGGCACCGGCGAGGACGCCGTCGAGGCGGCCAAGATCGTCCTGGTCAACGGCGGCTACGCCTTCGTCGGCGGCAGCAAGACCGACAGCCTGGCGAAGTCCCAGGTCGTCTACGGCGACGACGCCCAGAAGGTCACCGCCGCGGAGGTCGCCAAGACCCTCGGCCTGCCCGCCGGATCCGTCGTCAAGGGCAAGCCCGCGGGCAACGCCGCCGTCACCGTCGTCCTCGGCCGGGACTACGAGATTCCGGGCGCCTCGTAATCGTTTGCGGGGTCGTCGGCGGTCCGTGAGACCCTGGAGGGGTACTGGACCGCCGACGAAAGCCTGCTTGTGACCGCTACGGATCGCTCCATCGAGCTCGTCAACGCCGCCGCCCAGGCGGCGGCCGACCGGCTCGCTCACGACATCATCGCGTACGACGTCAGCGACGTGCTGTCGATCACCGACGCCTTCCTGCTCGCCTCCGCGCCCAACGACCGCCAGGTCAAGTCGATCGCCGAGGAGATCGAGGAGCGGCTCCAGAAGGAGCTCGGCGCCAAGCCGGTGCGCCGCGAGGGCGACCGCGACGCCCGCTGGATCCTCCTGGACTACGTCGACATCGTCGTCCACGTGCAGCACAGCGAGGAGCGGGTCTTCTACGCGCTGGAGCGCCTCTGGAAGGACTGCCCCGAGCTGCCCCTGCCGGAGGACGCCGTGAAGACCCGCGGCAAGGCCGCCGAGCACGCCGCCCTGACCGGCGCCGACCTCGACGGGGCGGACGGTGAGCTGAGCTGAGCACCGCCAAGGGCGGCACCGGCCGCCGCATCGTCCTGTGGCGCCACGGCCAGACCTCCTGGAACCTGGAGCGCCGCTTCCAGGGCTCGACCGACATCGAGCTCACGGAAGCCGGAATCCACCAGGCCCGCCGCGCCGCCCGGCTGCTCGCCGCCCTCCGTCCCGACGCGATCGTCGCCTCCGACCTGAAGCGGACCGCGGCCACCGCCGCCGAGCTGGCCGCCCTCACCGGGCTGCCCGTCGCCCACGACGCCGCGCTGCGCGAGACGTACGCGGGGGAGTGGCAGGGGCTGACCCACGAGGAGATCGTCGCCCGGTACGGCGAGCAGTACGCCGCCTGGAAGCGCGGCGAGCCGGTGCGCCGGGGCGGTGGCGAGCTGGAGACCGAGGTGGCCGACCGGGCCGCCCCGGTGATCCTGGAACACGCCGACAAGCTCCCGCAGGACGGCACCCTGGTCGTGGTCAGCCACGGCGGCACCATCCGCACCGCCATCGGCCGGCTCCTCGGCCTGGAGCCCCACCACTGGGAGGGCCTGGGCGGCCTCTCCAACTGCTCCTGGTCCGTCCTGGGGCAGGGCGCGCGGGGCTGGCGCCTCCTGGAGCACAACGCCGGATCGCTGCCCGAGCCGGTCCTCGGCGACGACACCTGACGGCCGGACCGGCCGGAGACCCGGATTTCACTTTCCGGCAGGTCGCAGGCTAAAGTTCTTCTTGTTCGCAGCGCTGGTCGCGAAGAACACGAGGGGCTATAGCTCAGTTGGTAGAGCGCCTGCATGGCATGCAGGAGGTCAGGAGTTCAATTCTCCTTAGCTCCACAGTCACCGGATCCCGTCCCCCTAACAAGGGGGGCGGGATCTGTCTTTTTGTCACTTCTGGGCGGTCGTCCGGCCATGGCAGAATCGGACGGCCGGAGGGGGACCGGGTTCCGGACGGGAGGGTGGCCTTTGGGTGCGCACAGGCGGAAGTGCGACTGGTGCGGCAGCGGCACGCCCATCGTGCGGGACATGGACCCCGTCAACCCCGACTACCAGTACTGGTGCGAGGAGTGCGCGCGGGCGCTGATCATAAAAGGCGACCCGATCGAGACCTACCGCGAGCTCGAAGGGGAGCCGATCTACGGCCGGCTCCTCGACGAGCACTGCACCCTCAAGCGGTTCTACTCCTTCGCCACGGCCTGAGGCTCCCGGACCGCCATCGGCTCCCGGGAGGCCTCCGCGGCCTCCGGGCGGCGCGTCCGCCACACCGTCAGCGCGTACCCGGCGAAGACCGCCGTCGCCGTGAGCGGATAGACCGCCGACAGCAGCATCTGACCCGCGTTCTGGTCGAGTTCGGGACGGCCCGGGTCGTGCGGCACCCACCACAGCGCGAACGAGGCGAAGGCCACGGCCACGACGCCCGTCACCGGCCACGCGCGCGCGTGGCGGTCGTACAGCAGGATCAGCAGTGGCACGCACCAGACCCAGTGGTGGGACCAGGAGATCGGGGAGACCATCAGCGCCGTGAACGCGGTGACCACCACGGCCACCGCCTTGTCGCCGCGCACCGCCGCCCGCACCGCGAGCACCATCGCCGCACCGCCCAGCAGCACCGCCGCCGCCAGCCACCACAGGCCGGGCGCGTCGGTGTGCATCAGCCGGGCGAGGACCCCGCTGAGGGACTGGTTGGCCGTCTCCTCGGCGTGCCCGACCCGGCCCGTCTCGAACAGCGTCCGCGTCCAGAAGGTCTTCGAGTCCGCGGGGAGCGCCACCACCATCGCCAGCGTCGTGACGAGGAAGACACCGGTCGCGGTCAGCGCGGTGCGCAGCCACTGGTTCACGCCCCGGTCCCGGCGCCACAGCAGCACGCCCGCGACGAGGAGCAGCACCACGAAGAGCCCGGGTGTGAGTTTCACCGCGGTCGCCAGTCCGATGCCGAGGCCGGCCCAGCGGCTCCCCTCGCGGCGGGTGAGGTCCCACAGCACCGCCACCGCGACCAGCAGGTTGATCTGCCCGTACCGCAGGGTCGTCCACACCGGCTCGCACCAGACCACGACCGCGGCCACCCACAGTGTCGTACGCCATAGATCGGCGCGCCGCGCGGGCGAGGCGAGCACCGGGCGGACCAGCTGGAGCGACAGCTGCACCAGGGCCACCACCAGCAGCAGGTTCCCCGCCGTGGAGAGCGTCCGCATCAGCGGGACGCCCACCAGGGTCAGCGGGAGGAACAGCACGGCGGCGAACGGCGGATAGGTCATCGCCAGGTTCGCCGAGGTGGCGCGCATCGCGTACAGGTCGCCGCCGGCCCGCAGGGTCTCGGCCTCGGCCCGGTAGACCATCACGTCGAGCATGTTCACGTGGGCGGCGCGCTGCGCCACCCAGAAGGCCGCGAACGAGATCAGGCAGGCCGCCGCGGCGGCGACCAGGGGCCACGGCCGGGCGCGGGACGGGGAAGGAGCGGAGGGAGACACAGACGGCGACCCTACCCGGAGCCCCCGGCGGGACCGGAGAAACCGATTTGGAGTTCTGCCCGGCGGCCGGTTACTGTTCTGTCCGTCGCCGCGAGGAAGACCCGAGAGGGAGCCGAGCGGAGATCCTCACAAGGGGCTATAGCTCAGTTGGTAGAGCGCCTGCATGGCATGCAGGAGGTCAGGAGTTCAATTCTCCTTAGCTCCACAGAAGGCAAGCGGGCCATCCGTAGCGGATGGCTCGCCGCACTTCTGCGGTACGCTGAGTGTCGCACGATGAGGGGCTATAGCTCAGTTGGTAGAGCGCCTGCATGGCATGCAGGAGGTCAGGAGTTCAATTCTCCTTAGCTCCACAGAAGAGAAGCGGGTCATCCGGTATCGGATGGCCCGCTTCGTCGTCGTCGCCACCCCGTGAACGCCGATGCGGCCCGTGTGGACGCTGCGGTACCCTGGCGCCATGCGTGCCGTACGCCTCCTGCTTATCGAGCCGCGCTGATCAGTCCCGACGGGCGGAAGACATCCCCGTCGGAGTCGGCGCGGCGTCCCCTCCTGTGCGAGGGGATTTTTCATTTCGTGGCAGTTCGTGGCAGTGGGCAGAGACGATCGATGGAGCTTCTAGGACCATGACCGAGATCAACACCGCCGCCGAGACGGCGGCTCCGCATCGCTACACGGCGGCGATGGCCGCCGACATCGAGGCACGCTGGCAGGACGCCTGGGACGCCGAGGGCACCTACGAGGCGCCGAACCCCTCCGG
The DNA here is from genome assembly GCF_014654895.1 of Streptomyces filamentosus. GTDB lineage: Bacteria > Actinomycetota > Actinomycetes > Streptomycetales > Streptomycetaceae > Streptomyces > Streptomyces filamentosus. The sequence continues at coordinate 3,962,635 of NZ_BNBE01000001.1, forward strand.
CGACCTGGCGGGCGACCCCGAGCTCGTCGCCCGGCCCAAGAAGTTCATCATGGACATGTTCCCGTACCCCTCGGGTGCGGGCCTGCACGTCGGCCACCCGCTCGGCTACATCGCCACGGACGTCTTCGCCCGCCACGCGCGCATGACCGGCCACAACGTGCTCCACACCCTCGGCTTCGACGCCTTCGGCCTGCCCGCGGAGCAGTACGCCGTGCAGACCGGCACGCACCCCCGCGTGTCCACCGAGGCCAACATGGAGAACATGAAGGTCCAGCTGCGCCGGCTGGGCCTGGGCCACGACAAGCGCCGGTCGTTCGCCACGATCGACCCGGACTACTACAAGTGGACCCAGTGGATCTTCCTCCAGATCTACAACTCCTGGTACGACGACGAGGCCGCCAAGGCCCGCCCGATCGCCGAGCTGATCGAGCAGTTCGAGAACGGCACCCGCGAGGTCCCCGGCGCCACGCGCGCGTGGGGCGAGCTGACCGCCGCCGAGCGCACCGAGGTCCTGGGCGAGTACCGCCTGGCGTACGCCTCCGAGGCGCCGGTCAACTGGTGCCCCGGCCTGGGCACCGTCCTGGCCAACGAGGAGGTCACCGCCGACGGCCGCTCCGAGCGCGGCAATTTCCCCGTCTTCAAGTCCAAGCTGCGCCAGTGGAACATGCGGATCACCGCCTACGCGGACCGCCTGCTCGACGACCTCGACGGCCTGGACTGGCCCGAGGCCATCAAACTCCAGCAGCGCAACTGGATCGGCCGCTCCGAGGGCGCCCGCGTCGACTTCCAGGTCGGCGACACCGACGCCATCACCGTCTTCACCACCCGTCAGGACACCCTCTTCGGCGCCACCTACATGGTCCTGGCCCCGGAGCACGACCTGGTCGAGAAGATCGTCCCCGCCGCCTGGCCCGAGGGCACCCACGCGGTGTGGACCGGCGGCCACGCCACCCCCGCCGAGGCCGTCGACGCCTACCGCAAGCAGGCCGCCTCCAAGTCCGACGTCGAGCGGCAGGCCGACGCCAAGGAGAAGACCGGCGTCTTCACCGGCGCGTACGCGACCAACCCGGTCAGCGGCGAGCGGGTCCCCGTCTTCATCGCCGACTACGTCCTCATGGGCTACGGCACCGGCGCCATCATGGCCGTCCCCGCCCACGACTCCCGCGACTTCGCCTTCGCCCGCGCCTTCGAGCTGCCGATGCGCTGCGTCGTCGAGCCGAGCGACGACCGCGGCACCGACCCGTCCACCTGGGACGACGCCTTCGGCTCGTACGAGGCGAAGCTGGTCAACTCCGCCAACGACGAGATCTCCCTGGACGGCCTGGGGGTCGTCGAGGCCAAGGCGAAGATCACCGCCTGGCTGGCCGACCGCGGCATCGGCGAGGGCACCGTCAACTTCCGCCTCCGCGACTGGCTGTTCAGCCGCCAGCGGTACTGGGGCGAGCCCTTCCCGATCGTCTACGACGAGGACGGCGTCGCCCACGCGCTGCCCGAGTCGATGCTCCCGCTGGAGCTGCCCGAGGTCGAGGACTACTCGCCGCGGACCTTCGACCCGAACGACGCCGACACCCAGCCCGAGACCCCGCTCTCCCGCAACGAGGAGTGGGTCAACGTCACCCTCGACCTGGGCGACGGGCCGAAGAAGTACCGCCGCGAGACCAACACCATGCCCAACTGGGCCGGTTCCTGCTGGTACGAGCTGCGCTACCTCGACCCGCACAACGACCAGAAGCTGGTCGACCCGGCCATCGAGCAGTACTGGATGGGCCCGCGCGAGGGCATGCCCACCGGCGGTGTCGACCTGTACGTCGGCGGCGCCGAGCACGCCGTGCTCCACCTGCTGTACGCCCGCTTCTGGTCGAAGATCCTCTTCGACCTGGGGCACGTCTCCTCGGCCGAGCCCTTCCACAAGCTCTACAACCAGGGCATGATCCAGGCCTTCGTCTACCGCGACGCCCGCGGCATCGCGGTGCCGGCCGCCGAGGTCGAGGAGCGCGACGGCGCGTTCTGGTACGAGGGCGAGAAGGTCAGCCGCGTCCTCGGCAAGATGGGCAAGTCCCTGAAGAACGCCGTCACGCCGGACGAGATCTGCACCGAGTACGGCGCCGACACCCTGCGCCTGTACGAGATGGCCATGGGCCCCCTGGACGTCTCCCGCCCGTGGGACACCCGCGCCGTCGTCGGCCAGTACCGGCTGCTCCAGCGGCTGTGGCGCAACATCGTCGACGAGGCGACCGGCGAGGTCACCGTCACCGACGGCGCCGCCGACGAGGACACCCTGCGCGCCCTGAACAAGGCCATCGACGGGGTCGCCCAGGACATGGCGGCGATGCGCTTCAACACCGCCATCGCCAAGATCACCGAGCTGAACAACCACCTGACCAAGTCCGGTGGCCCGGTGGCCCGCCCGGTCGCCGAGCAGCTGGTGCGGCTGATCGCCCCGCTCGCCCCGCACATCGCGGAGGAGCTGTGGCACCGCCTGGGCCACGCCGACTCGGTCGTCCACCAGGACTTCCCGGTCGCCGACCCGGCGTACGTGGTGGACGAGACCGTGACCTGTGTCGTGCAGATCAAGGGCAAGGTCAAGGCCCGCCTGGAGGTCTCCCCGTCGATCTCCGACGCCGACCTGGAGGCGCTTGCCCTGGCCGACCCGCACGTCGTCTCCGCGCTCGGCGGCGCCGAGATCCGCAAGGTGATCGTGCGCGCGCCGAAGCTGGTGAACATCGTGGCCTGAGTGCCCCGGCGGTACTAGGGGTTTCCCCTACGGGCAGGTTGGGGGTTCCGAGGGAACCCTCGGCCTGCCCGTTCCGTTTACCGTGGAAGAACCACAGCCGTGGGACCCCGACGGAGCCGAGGAGCGACACACATGGATGCCACGATTGTCACGATCCTGGCGTTGCTGTTCCTCTCGTTCGTGGCGCTCGGGATCTACGCCACGGTGAAGGTCGCCAAGGCGGCCAAGCGCGGCGTCGACCGGACCATCGACCAGGCCCGCCGCACCGTCGAAGACACCACCCTGCGGGCCAAGAGCCTCGGCCAGATCGGCGTCGCCGCCGAGCTGGCCAAGCTGCGGCTCGCCCTGCGCGGCTCGATGCGCGCCACCCAGGAGGCGCTCCAGGCGGGCGCCGTGGAGGACGCCTCGCTGCGGGAGTCGCTCGACCTGTTCGCCCGCCTCAGCGCGCACGGCCGCGAGCTGGACGAGGACCTCAGGCGGATGGAGCGGGAGCCGGACAAGGCGTACGTGGCCGCGCAGCTGCCCGCCCTCACCGAGCGGACGGAGCGGATCACCGGCTCGGCCGACGCGCTGCGACAGGCCGCCCGCGACCGGGCCCGGAGGTTCGCCGAGGACGACCTGGAGACGCTGAGCGCCCAGATCGACATGGAGACCGGCGCGCTGCGCCACTGGACCACCGACGACCGGACGACGACCGGGACATCGGGGCGGACGGGTGCGTCCCAGGATGCCTGGTACGAGTCGGCCCCCGGGGCGCCGGGGCAGGGGCCCGGGCAGCCGCAGGCCGGGGACGGGCCGCAGGCGATCACCGCGCCTGACCACCGGACCACCGCCTACCCGTGGGAGAAGACGGCCCGCCCGGAGTCCGCCGGCTGACCACCCGCGGAGGCGCACGGCGGGTCCGTGCCGGTCCGCCGGTACCGGTGTCGCCGCCGGTGCCGCTTGCGTGCTGGTACTGCTTCGGTGCTGGTGCTGGTGCTGGTGCCGCTTCCATACAGGTAATTGCTTCCGTTCCGGTGCCACTTCCGTGCCGGTGCGCGACGGGTGCGATCGGGGCCGGGCTGCCGTGGGGCGGTCGCGGCGGGTAACCTCCCGCTCATGTCCCGGCATGTCGCGATCGTCACCGATTCCACGGCCTACCTGCCCTCCCGGACGAGGGAACGGCACGCCATCACCGCGGTCCCCCTGACCGTCGTCATCGGCGACCAGGCCCTCCTCGAGGGCGCCGAGATCTCGGCCGGAGCGCTCGCCGAGGCGCTGCAGAAGCGGCGGTCCGTCACCACCTCCCGGCCCAGCCCCGAGGTCTTCGCCGAGACCTACCGCGAGGCCGCGGAGGCGGGTGCGCGCGGGATCGTCTCCCTCCACCTCTCCGCCGAGGTCTCCGGCACCTACGATGCCGCCGTGCTCGCGGCGAAGGACGCACCCGTACCCGTACGGGTCGTGGACACCCGCATGATGGGCATGGCCCTCGGCTTCTGCGCCCTCGCGGCGGCGGAGGTCGTCGAGGCCGGCGGCTCGCTCGACGAGGCGGTCGCGGCGGCCGAGAAGCGCGCCGGGGACACCTCCGCCTACTTCTACGTCGACACCCTGGACTACCTGCGCCGGGGCGGCCGGATCGGCACCGCCCAGGCCCTGCTGGGCTCCGCGTTCGCGGTGAAGCCGCTGCTCGAACTCGACGGCGGCCGCATCGAACTGCGGGAGAAGGTGCGGACCGCGTCGAAGGCGATCGCCCGGCTGGAGGAGCTGGCCGTCGAGCAGGCCGGCTCCGGCCCCGTCGACCTCGCCGTCCACCACCTCGCGGCACCGGAGCGGGCCGAGGCGCTGGCCGAGCGCCTGCGGGAACGGGTGCCGGGGATCGCGGAGCTGCACGTCAGCGAGGTCGGCGCGGTCATCGGGGCGCACACCGGGCCGGGACTGCTCGCGGTGGTCGTCTCGCCGCGCTGAGACAGGGCCTCTCGCCCTTGTGGGTGAGAGAGTTGTCCACAGCCGCGTCGTTCTCCACGGAAGTCGGCGGGCGACGGCACGGGGGTGCGGGGGAACCTACCGTCGCAGGCATGGATCTTCGTACGTCTTCGGTCACGGCCTCGTCTTCTTCCTCTTCCTCTCCGCTTTCCTCGTCCTCGTCTTCCTCCCGCTCGGCTGCGTCCCGGGCTTCTTCGTGGCGGGCGGCGGTGGGGGAGCGGCTGCCGTTATGGGTGCAGACCCGGTGCGGGCTGGAGCCGAGGACCCTGGCGGCGCTCGCCGTGGTCCTGGTGGTGGCGGCCTGCGCGGCCGCCGGGACCTTCTGGGCGGGGCGGCCCGAGCCGGTGCGCGCCCCGGAGATCGTCGACGCCGCGCCGCCGGTGACCCCGCCCGAGCCGGCACCGCCCGAGTCGGCACTGCCGTCCGGGGCCGGTTCGGGAGGGGGCTTGGGCAGGGGGGCGGGCGAGAATCCGGTCGGGGGGAAGGTCCCGGCGGAGGTCGTCGTGGACGTGGGCGGGAAGGTCCGCAGTCCGGGGGTGCTGACCCTGCCGGCCGGGTCGCGGGTCGCGGACGCGCTGCGGGCCGCCGGAGGCGCGCGCCCGGGCGCGGATCTGACCGGGCTCAACCGGGCCAGGGTCCTCTTCGACGGTGAACAGGTGCTCGTCGGAGTGCCAGGGGTGCCGGGGGCGCCCGTGCCATCGCCAGGGGGCGGGCCGGGGGCGGTGCCTGGGGGGAGCGGCGGAGTGCCGTTGAGCCTCAACGCGGCGACGGCCGAGCAGTTCGACGGGCTGCCGGGGGTGGGGCCGGTGCTCGCACGGCGTCTCGTCGAGCACCGCGCGGAGCACGGCGGGTTCCGCGCGGTCGAGGAACTGCGCGAGGTCGACGGGATCGGCGAGCGGCGCTTCGCGGACCTCCGGCCTCTGGTGCGGCCGTGACCCGGGAGGAGCCGGGGGCGTCCGGCGGTGGGAGGGCGGCCGGGGAGGAGAACGCGCGGGAGGCGTGGCGGGAGGAACCCGCCGACCTGCGGCTCGTGCCGCTCGCGCTGGCGGCCTGGGCCGCCGCCGCGGTGGCCCTGGGGGTCGCCGGGTGGTGGGTGGTCGCCGGGGTGGGTCTCTGTCTGGTTGCCGCGACGGTTCTGCTGGCGCCGACGGTCCTGCGGTGGCGGTTTCGGGGACGGGTTCGGGAACGGGGACGGGATGCCGGGCGGGGGCGGCGGCTCCGGGCCACGGCCTGGGCCGGGGTGCTGTTGTGCGCCGCCGCGGGCGCCGCCTCGGCGGGGCTGCACGCGGCGGATCTGCGGCGGGGGCCGGTGCCGGTCCTGGCCCAGGAGTACGGCAGGGCCTGGGTGGAGGCGACCGTGACCTCCGATCCCCGGCTCACCCGGCCCCGAGTGAGCGGGCAGGGGATGGTGCCGGTGTCGGTGGTGATGGACATCGAGGTGGTCCGGGTGGAGAGAGCGGGCGGCGGGGCGGTGCGGACCCGGACGCCGGTGCTGCTGATCGTGCCTCCGGGGGCGGACCGGCGGGCGTGGCTGGGGCTGCTGCCGTCCACCCGGCTGAGGATCGGAGGCCGGTTCGCCCCGCCCCGGGAGCCAGGGGATCCGTTCGCGGCCGTGCTCAAGGCGCGGTCCGGGCCGCCGAGGATCGTGGGGGCGCCGAGCGCGCTCCAGCGGACCGCCGGCGGACTGCGGGCCGGGCTGCGCACGGCGACCGACGGCCTCGCCCCGGACGCCCGCGCGCTGCTCCCGGGGCTGGTCGTCGGGGACACCTCGCGGATCGGCACCGAGCTGCGGGACGCCTTCGAAGCCACCGATCTCACGCACCTGCTGGCCGTTTCGGGCAGCAACCTGTCGATCGTGCTGCTCCTGCTCGTCGGGCGTCCGGGGCGGGCGGCGCGGGCGGAGCGGGGCGGGCTCGCGCCCAGGATCGGGCTCTCGCTGCGCGGCACCGCGCTGGCGGGCGGCGGGCTCACGCTGGCCTTCGTGGTGGTGTGCAGGCCCGAGCCGAGCGTGCTGCGGGCGGCGGCCTGCGGGCTGGTCGCACTGCTGGCGATCGCCACCGGCCGCAGGAGGTCGCTGGTCCCGGCGCTGGCCGCCGTGGTCCTGGTCCTGGTGCTGTACGACCCCTGGCTGGCGCGGAGTTACGGATTCTTGCTGTCGGTGCTGGCCACCGGGGCGCTGCTCGTGGTGGCGCCGGGGTGGAGCGAGGCGCTGCGGCTGCGCGGGGTGCCGGGGCGCCTCGCGGAGGCGCTGGCGGCGGCGCTCGCGGCGCAGGCGGTGAGCGCGCCGGTCGTGGTGGTCTTCGCGGGCCGGACGAGTCTGGTGGCGATCCCGGCGAACCTCTTCGCGGAGCTGGCGGTGGCCCCGGCGACGGTGTTCGGCTTCGTGGCGCTCGCCGTGGCGCCGCTGTGGGCGGCGGGCGCGCAGGGGGCGGCGTGGGTGGCGGGATGGCCGGCCGGGTGGATCGCCGGGGTCGCGCGGGCGGGGGCGGAGCTGCCGGGAGCGGAGCTGGCGTGGCCCGGCGGCTGGTGGGGAGGGGCGGCGCTGGCGCTCGTCACGGTCGCGGTGGTGGCCGGGGTGCGGCGGCTGCGGCACCGGACCTGGCCGGTGGTCGGGGTGGTGCTGCTGCTGGTGCTCGTGGTGGCGCGGCCGGTGCCGCTGGTGCGCTGGATCAGTGGGTGGCCGCCGCCGGGCTGGGTGTTCGCGATGTGCCAGGTGGGACAGGGGGACGCGACGGTGCTCGCGGCGGGAGAGGGAGCGGGAGTGGTGGTGGACGCGGGGCCGGACCCGGTGGCGGTGGACCGCTGCCTGCGCGAACTGGAGGTGAGGAGCGTGCCGTTGCTGGTGCTGACCCACTTCCACGCCGACCATGTGACCGGTCTGCCCGGGGTGTTGAAGGGGCGGGCGGTGGGGGCGGTCCAGACGACCGGCCTCGACGAGCCGCCCGGGCAGGCGGGGTTCGTCCGGCGGGTGGCGGGCGAGGCGGGGGTGCCGGTGGTGCGGGCGGTGGCGGGGGAGCGGCGGCGGATCGGGGCCTTGGAGTGGCGGGTGCTGTGGCCGCCCGCGGGGCCGGGGCCGCCGGACGGCGGGCCGAACGACGCCAGTGTGACGCTGCTGGTCAGGGCGCCGGGCGGGGCGAGCCTGCTGCTGCTCGGCGACCTGGAGCCGCCGGCGCAGCGGGCCCTGTGGCGGGCGCATCCGGAGCTGGGCGCGGTGGACGTGCTGAAGGTGGCCCACCACGGCTCCCCGCACCAGGACCCGGGGTTGACCGGGGCGGTGCGGCCACGGCTGGCGCTGGTGTCGGCAGGGAGGGAGAACCCTTACGGGCACCCGTCCCCGCGGACGCTGGCGGCGCTGCGGGCGGGCGGGGCGCGGGTGCTGCGGACCGACCGGGACGGGGCGATCGCGGTGGCGGGGGCCGGGGAGGGGCTGGTGGCCGTGGCCCGGGGCTGGTGAGGGGTTCCTTGCGGAGAAGTTCCTCTAAAGGAATGCTTGTAAAGAAGTCTTTCTATAGATAGCTTTACATCATGGAGGAGAACATGGAGGAGAACGAGGAGAACGGCGCTTCGGCACCCGGGGGTGACCAGCCCCGCAGCGTGCGGCTGACCGACCCCCTGGCCCTGCGGGCCTACGCCCACCCCCTGCGGATGACGCTGGTCGGGCTGCTCCGCCGGCACGGGCCCTTCACCGCCACCCGGGCCGCCGAGCTGACCGGCGAATCCGTGGCCAGCTGCTCGTACCACCTGCGGATACTCGCCAAGTACGGGCTGGTGGAGGAGGCGCCGGGCGGGCGCGGCCGGGAGAAGCCCTGGCGGGCCACCGCCCGGTACACCGAGTGGCCCGCCCACAGCGAGGACCCCGCCGTCGCCCAGGCGACCGACGCGCTCAGCGTGGCCGCCGCCGAGCTGTACTTCACCCGCTTCGCGCGGACCCTCACGGGCCGGGGCGAGGTGCCGAAGGAGTGGCGGGAGGCCGAGACCTTCGGGGACGACCTGGTCTACCTCACCCCCGGGGAGCTCACCTCCCTGAAGGAGCGGATCGGCGAGCTGCTGCGCCCCTACGAGGACCGCCAGGGCGACCCGGCGCTCCGGCCGGAGGGCGCCCGGCCCGTCAGCTTCCTGCAGATCGCCTTTCTGGACCCGAACGCCGACGAAGACGAGGAGTGACAGGGATGGTCCTCACCGGGCGCGTGCCCGCCCTGCTGCGCGAACGGACGTTCCGCCGTTACTGGACCGGGCAGACGGTCTCGCTCGTCGGCGACCAGATCTCCCTGATGGCCCTGCCGCTCGCCGCCGTGCTCGTGCTCGGCGCCGATGCGGCCCAGATGGGCTGGCTCAAGACCCTCGAACTCCTGCCGGCCCTGCTGCTCAACCTGCCCTTCGGGGCCTTCGTCGACCGCCGGGCGAACCGCCGCCGGATCATGATCGCCACGGATCTGGGGCGGGCCGTCCTGCTGCTCACCCTGCCCGTCGCCCACGCCCTCGACCTGCTGACCCTCGGTCAGCTCTACGTCGTCGCCCTCGGGGTGGGCGCCCTGTCGGTGCTCTTCGAGGCGTGCAACGCCACGCTCTTCGCGGTCCTCGTCCCCACCAAGGACCTCGTGCAGGCCAACTCGCTGGTGAACGGCAGCCGTTCGGCGGCCTGGCTGGCCGGGCCCAGCATCGGCGGCGTACTCGTGCAGACGCTCACCGCCCCCGTGGCGCTGGTGGCCGACGCCTTCACCTACCTGGCGTCGGCCGGGTTCCTGGCGAGGATCAGACCGGTCGAGCCCGCTCCCGAGCCCGTGGCCAAGGGGCACTTCACGGAGGGAATCCGCTGGGTGGTGCGGGAGCCGTCGATGCGGGCGCTCTTCGCGGCCTCCGGCACCGTCCAGTTCTTCAACTACATGTTCCACACCCTCTTCGTCCTCTACGTGACCAAGGACCTCGGGCTCGGGGCGGGACTGCTCGGCCTGGTGCTCGGCGCCGGAGCCGTCGGGGGTCTGCTCGGAGCGGCGTTCAGCGGGGCGGTCGTCCGCCGGATCGGCATCGGTGGCTCCCTCGTCACCGGTTTCCTCGGCTTCACCCTGCCGCTGGTCCTCATACCGGCCGCGGACGGTCCGCTGCCGGTCGTGATGGGCGTGCTGTTCGTCGCGGAGTTCCTGTCCTGCGTCGGGGTGATGATCGTCGACGTGGCCGCCGGGTCCTTCCAGATGGCGCTCATACCCGACGGCGTGCGGGCCCGGGTCATGGGGGCCTTCCGCACCCTCAACCACGGCTTCCGTCCCGTCGGGGCCCTCGTCGGCGGCCTGCTGGGCGCCTCGATCGGCACCCGCCCCACCCTGTGGATCGCCACCGTGGGCGCGGCCTTCGCGGTCCTGTGGCTGCTGCCCTCGCCCCTCCCGCGGATGCGCGAACTGCCCGACAGGGAAAGGGAAACGGCCGAGGTCGCCCCCTGATCCGGTACCGACGGGCAGACTGCGTCCATGAACGATCATGAAGAGCGCGAAGAGCGCGAAGAGCGCGAAGAGCGCGAAGAGCGCGAAGAGTACGGAGAGCGCGGAGAGCATGCGGAGCGCGAGGGGTTGTCGGACGCCGTCGTCGCCCGGTACCTGGAGCGGATCGGGGTCCGGCGGCCGGAGCGGGCGGACGCGGAGGCGCTGCGGGAGCTGCATCTGCGGCACCTGCGGACCGTCCCCTTCGAGAACCTGTCCATCCACCTCGGGGAGGACATCGTCCTCGACGAGGAGGCGCTGGTGGGCAAGGTGGTCACGGCCCGGCGGGGCGGGTTCTGCTACGAACTGAACACCGCGTTCGCCGCCCTGCTCCGGGCGCTCGGTCACCGGGTCGACCTGCTCCAGGCGCGCGTCTTCGGACCGGACGGGCGGGTGGGGATCCCGTACGACCACATGGCGCTGCTGGTGCGGACCGGGGACGGGGAGCGGTGGCTGGCCGACGTCGGCTTCGGGGACCACAGCCACCTTCCGCTGGCCTTCGACGAGCGGGGGGAGCAGACCGACCCCGCCGGGGTCTTCCTGATCCGGGAGGCCCCCGGGACGGACGGGGACCTCGACGTGGTGCGGAACGGCACGCCGCGCTACCGGCTGGAGCGACGGCCCCGGGCGCTCGCGGACTTCACGGCCGGCGCCTGGTACCACCGGACCTCGCCGGACTCGCACTTCACCCGGGGGGTGATCTGCTCCCTGCTCACCGAGGAGGGCCGGGTCTCGATCGGCGGCCGGAGGCTGTACCGGACCGTGGCCGGCGAGCGCGTCGAGCGGGAGCTCGGCACGGACGAGGAGCTGCGCGAGGCGTACCGGGACCTGTTCGGCATCGTGCTCGACGAGCTGCCCGCCGTACGGGGAGAAGCACGGGGGTAGGCGTGCGAGGAGGCACGGGGAGGGCGGCGGGGAAAGCGGGGGAGGAGAAGCGGAACGCATAATTCGGACTCGTCGGTAACAAGGTCGCGTTTGCCTCGAACGCACCCGGAGTGATCGAATGCGAATTCGTTGCATGATGAACGAGTCGCACGGGGGTGCGTGAAACATGTTCGGTGGTCTCTTCGGGAAGCGGACGCAGACCGGAGGCCGGGGCGGGGCCCTGGCCGGATTCGAGGTGCCGGCCTCGGCCGGAGTCCTGAGCTGTCGGGTGCTCGACCCCGTGCACGAGCCGCTGCGGCAGGCCGAGGTCACCCTCACCGACCCGGCCGGCCGCAAGGTGCTCGGCGGGGAGACCGACCCGTACGGGACCCTCCTCGCCACCGTCCCCGCGGGCGAGTACCGGATCGCCGTCACCTCCGAGGGCTACACCCCGCACCACGGCACCGCCGTCGTCGGCCAGGGGACCCACGCCGACCTCGGTGACGTCCTGCTCCAGGTCGCCCCGCAGCCGCCGCTGCCGGAGCCCGGGGACTGGGAGATCGACCCCACCCACTCCCAGGTCGGCTTCACCGCCCGGCACATCGGACTGGCCCGGATCCACGGACGGTTCAACAGCTTCGCGGGGGCGATCCGCATCGCCGACCGCATGGAGCAGTCCGCGATGCACGTCGTCATCGACGCGGCCTCCATCGACACCGGCGTCCAGATGCGCGACGACCACCTGCGGTCCGGGGACTTCCTCGACATCGGCGTCCACCCGACCATCGAGTTCTTCAGCGAGCGCTTCACCCACCGCGGCGGCACCCGCTGGAACGTCACCGGCGCGCTCAGCCTCCACGGCGTGAGCCGCACCGTCACGCTCGACACCCAGTACCTCGGCCTCGGCAGCGGCTTGGAGGGCGAGACCCGCTGCGCCTGCCGGGCCACCACCGAACTCCACCGCGAGGACTTCACCCTCACCTGGCAGACCCTGCTGGCGCGGGGCATCGCCGCCGTCGGCTCCAGCATCTCCATCGACCTGGACGTCCAGATCGTGCCGAAGAAGACGGGCTGAGGGGGGAGGCCGGAGGGGGAGGGGCTGAAGAAGGGCCGGCCGGGGGAGGCGAGGGGCTAGGGGGCTTCCAGCCAGCCCTCGTACTCGGCGGCGAAGTCGTCCAGCGCCGCCGGATCGAGCCGGCCCGCCGGGTCCTCGACCACCACCAGCCACTGCGCGTCCTCGGCGTCGTCCTCGCCGGCCAGCGCGTCCCGGACCAGCTGCGGCTCCTCGGCCACGCCGAACCGGGCCGCCAGTTCCTCGGCGACCTCCTCGGCGGCGTCGCGGTCGGGGAGCACCAGTACGTGTCGTTCACTCACGGGGCCATTCTCGCGCGCGGTCCGATGTCGGAGGCGCGTGGGATGCTGGACGGCGATGGCCACCGACAAGACTTCCCGCACCGACCTCCTCGGCCCCGTCACGCTCGCCGTGGGCCAGGAGGACCTGCTCCTCGACCGTGCCGTCCGGGAGGTGGTGGCGGCCGCGCGGGCCGCCGACGCCGACACGGACGTACGGGACCTCACTTCCGACCAGCTCCAGCCCGGGGCCCTCGCCGAGCTCACCAGCCCCTCGCTCTTCGCCGAGCGCAAGGTGCTGATCGTGCGCAACGCGCAGGACCTCTCGGCGGACAGCGTCAAGGACGTCAAGGGCTACCTCGACGCGCCCATCGAGGACATCACCCTCGTCCTGCTCCACGCCGGCGGCGCCAAGGGCAAGGGACTCCTCGACGCGGCCCGCAAGGCGGGCGCGCGGGAGGTCGCCTGCCCCAGGACCACCAAGCCCGCGGAGCGGCTCACCTTCGTCCGGCAGGAGTTCCGGACCCTCGGGCGGTCCGCCACGCCCGAGGCGTGCCAGGCCCTCGTCGACGCCATCGGCAGCGACCTGCGGGAGCTGGCCTCGGCGGTGACCCAGCTGACGGCGGACGTCGACGGGACGATCGACGAGGCCGTCGTCGGGCGGTACTACACCGGGCGGGCCGAGGCCTCGTCGTTCAACGTCGCCGACCGGGCCGTGGAGGGGCGGGCCGCGGAGGCGCTGGAGGCGTTGCGCTGGTCGCTGTCCACCGGGGTCGCGCCCGTCCTCGTCACCAGCGCCCTCGCCCAGGGCGTCCGGGCCATCGGCAAGCTCCTCACCGCGCGCGGCGGGCGGCCCGCGGACCTCGCGCGCGAGCTCGGCATGCCGCCGTGGAAGATCGACCGGGTCCGGCAGCAGATGCGGGGCTGGACCCCCGACGGGGTGGCCCTCGCGCTGCGGGCCGTCGCGGAGGCGGACGCGGGAGTGAAGGGCGGGGGCGACGACCCCGAGTACGCCCTGGAGAAGGCGGTCGTCGCGGTGGCGCGTGCGGCCAGAGCGGGACGCGGGGGGCGCTGACGGCGCGGAGCGCCTTTCCGCCGGTGCGGGCGGGTGCGTGCCGGCGGGTGGGTGTGAGCGGGTGCGGGCCTGCGGGGTGCGCGGGCCGGGCGCCGCCGCCTCGGGGGACGCCGGGCGGCGCGCCTCCCGTGCCACCGGCTGAGCCCCGCCGAGCACCCCTGCCGTACGCCGTCCTCCCCGCGCCCCCCGAGCACGCCGAAGGCCCCGGTCGTCCCTGGGGAAGGGGCGGCCGGGGCCTCGGGTCACTGCTCTTGTGGTCCCGTACACGCGTGGCGAACGCGTCTCGCGTACGGGCCGGGGGGCCGGGCGGGAGCGGTAGAGAGGGTCCGCTGGGTCCCGTACGGCCGGGTACAGCCTGAGATCAGGAGATCCGGACTCAGCCCTGGAGGGAGGAAACCTTGATCGCCAGCGCCGACTTCTTGTTGGCGGCGGCGTTCTTGTGGATGACGCCCTTCGAGACGGCCTTGTCGAGCTGGCGCGAGGCGGCACGGGCGGCCACGGTGGCCTTCTCGAGGTCGCCGGCGGCGACAGCCTCACGGGCCTTGCGGATCGCGGTCTTGAGCGACGACTTGACGGCCTTGTTGCGCAGGCGCGCCTTCTCGTTGGTCTTGTTCCGCTTGATCTGGGACTTGATGTTCGCCACTGAAAGAGCCTTTACAGGTTCGATGTTTCTTCAGGTATGTGCCACGCAGCTGAGAGGGCACACGAGACACAGCTGTCCACGGTATCAGGCGCGCTCGCGGCCGCCCAAACGAGGGGCCGGACCGCCCGAACCGGACGTCCGGCGGCGGGCATGGGACGATGGGGGCTACGTACCCGTTCCGAACACCGCCCGAGACGAGAACCCTGCGTGCCCGCGACTCCTACCAACGTGCCCGAGCCGAGCCGTACCGACCCGGCTCTGATCCGCAACTTCTGCATCATCGCGCACATCGACCACGGCAAGTCCACGCTCGCCGACCGGATGCTCCAGCTGACCGGTGTGGTCGACCAGCGGCAGATGCGCGCCCAGTACCTCGACCGGATGGACATCGAGCGTGAGCGCGGCATCACGATCAAGTCCCAGGCGGTCCGGCTGCCCTGGGCCCCCACCGAGGGGCCGGCGCAGGGGAACACGCACATCCTCAACATGATCGACACCCCCGGGCACGTCGACTTCACCTACGAGGTCTCGCGGTCGCTCGCGGCCTGCGAGGGCACGATCCTCCTCGTCGACGCCGCCCAGGGCATCGAGGCGCAGACCCTCGCCAACCTCTACCTGGCGATGGAGAACGACCTCACCATCGTTCCGGTCCTCAACAAGATCGACCTCCCGGCCGCCCAGCCGGAGAAGTTCGCCGAGGAGCTGGCCAACCTCATCGGCTGCCAGCCGGAGGACGTGCTGAAGGTCTCCGCGAAGACCGGCATGGGCGTCGAGGCGCTGCTCGACCGGGTCGTCCGGAACATCCCGGCCCCCGTCGGCGTCGCCGACGCCCCCGCCCGCGCGATGATCTTCGACTCCGTGTACGACTCGTACCGGGGCGTCGTGACGTACGTCCGTGTCGTCGACGGGCAGCTCAACAAGCGCGAGCGCATCAAGATGATGTCGACCGGCGCGACCCACGAGCTCCTGGAGATCGGCGTCTCCTCCCCGGAGATGACGCCGTCCGACGGCCTCGGCGTCGGCGAGGTGGGCTACCTCATCACCGGTGTGAAGGACGTCCGCCAGTCCAAGGTCGGTGACACGATCACCTCCCTGCACAACGGCGCGACCGAGGCCCTCGGCGGTTACAAGGACCCGAAGCCGATGGTCTTCTCGGGCCTCTACCCGCTGGACGGCTCCGAGTACCCGGACCTCCGCGAGGCCCTCGACAAGCTCCAGCTCAACGACGCCGCGCTGGTCTACGAGCCGGAGACCTCCGCCGCGCTCGGCTTCGGCTTCCGCGTCGGCTTCCTCGGCCTCCTCCACCTCGACGTGATCCGCGAGCGGCTGGAGCGCGAGTTCGGGCTCGACCTGATCGCCACCGCGCCGAACGTGGTCTACCGCGTGGTGATGGAGGACGGCAGCGAGCACACCGTCACCAACCCGAGCGAGTTCCCCGAGGGCAAGATCGACGAGGTGTACGAGCCCGTCGTGCGCGCCACGATCCTGGCCCCCAGCGAGTTCATCGGCGCGATCATGGAGCTGTGCCAGACCCGGCGCGGCACCCTGATCGGCATGGACTACCTCTCCGAGGACCGGGTCGAGATCCGCTACACCCTGCCCCTCGCGGAGATCGTCTTCGACTTCTTCGACCAGCTGAAGTCCAAGACGCGCGGATACGCCTCCCTCGACTACGAGCCCACCGGCGAGCAGGCGTCCAGCCTGGTCAAGGTCGACATCCTGCTGCACGGCGACAAGGTCGACGCCTTCTCGGCCGTCACCCACAAGGACGCCGCCTACGCGTACGGCGTGCGGCTCGTCGCCAAGCTGCGCGAGCTCATCCCGCGGCAGGCGTTCGAGGTGCCGATCCAGGCCGCCATCGGCTCCCGGGTCATCGCCCGCGAGACCATCCGCGCCATCCGGAAGGACGTCCTCGCCAAGTGCTACGGCGGTGACATCTCCCGCAAGCGGAAGCTGCTGGAGAAGCAGAAGGAAGGCAAGAAGCGCATGAAGATGGTCGGCTCGGTGGAGGTGCCGCAGGAGGCCTTCATCGCCGTCCTGTCGAGCGACGAGTCCGGCGGCAAGGGCAAGAAGTAGTCAGCTCCGGGTCAAGGAGCGGTCAGCTCCTGTGGACGGCGAACGGGTCCGCGTGCCGATGGCGCGCGGACCCGTTCGTTATCCACAGGCCCTTACGCGCCGGACGTCGGCGCTCTAATCTGAAGCCCCCCGAAGGTTACTCGTGAGTTAGTTACGCATCCGTAGTTGCACCGCCAACAGGCATCGCCGCCGCCCGGAGGACGACGTGAGCGACAACCAGACCCAGATCGACAACCGGCCGCCCTCCGTCGCGGCGCTCTTCCTCGAACGGGTCGAGCGCACCCCCGACGCGGAGGCGTACCGCTACCCGGTGCCCGCCGCCTCCGGCACGGGGCCGGACGACTGGAAGTCGCTCGCCTGGGGGCAGGCGGCCCGGCGCGTCTACGCCATCGCCGCCGGCCTGATCGACCTCGGCGTCCTGCCGGAGGAGCGGGTCGCCCTCGCCTCCTCCACCCGGGTCGAGTGGATCCTCGCCGACCTCGGCGTCATGTGCGCCGGCGCCGCCACCACCACCGTCTACCCGCAGACCAACGCCGAGGAGTCCGCCTTCATCCTCGCGGACTCCGCGTCGAAGGTGCTCATCGCCGAGGACGCGGCCCAGCTCGCCAAGGCCGTCGAGCGCCGCGCCGACCTGCCCGGCCTCCACCACGTCGTCGTCATCGACGCCGAGGGCGCCGACACCTCCGACGAGTGGGTCCTCACCCTCGCCGACCTGGAGGCGCGCGGAGCCGCGTACCTGGAGAAGCACCCCGAGGCGGTCAAGGAGCGGGTCGCGGCGATCACCGCCGACCAGCTCGCCACCCTCATCTACACCTCCGGCACCACCGGCCGCCCCAAGGGCGTTCGCCTGCCGCACGACAACTGGTCGTACATGGCCAAGGCCATCGCCGCCACCGGCCTCGTCACCCGCGACGACGTCCAGTACCTGTGGCTGCCGCTCGCCCACGTCTTCGGCAAGGTCCTCACCTCCGGCCAGATCGAGGTCGGCCACGTCACCGCCGTCGACGGCCGCGTCGACAAGATCATCGAGAACCTGCCGGTGGTCCAGCCGACCTACATGGCGGCCGTCCCCCGCATCTTCGAGAAGGTCTACAACGGGGTCGCCGCCAAGGCCCGCGCCGGCGGCGGCGCCAAGTACAAGATCTTCCAGTGGGCCGCCGGCGTCTCCCGCGAGTACGCCAAGGCCACCCAGGACAACTTCCGCCGCACCGGCACCGCCTCCGCGCCCTTCGGCCTCGCCGCCAAGCACAAGGTCGCCGACGCCCTCGTCTACGCCAAGATCCGCGAGGCGTTCGGCGGCCGGCTGCGCGCCTGCATCTCCGGCTCCGCCGCCCTCGCCCCCGAGATCGGCTACTTCTTCGCCGGCGCCGGCATCCACATCCTGGAGGGGTACGGCCTCACCGAGTCCTCCGCCGCCTCCTTCGTCAACCCCGGCGAGGCCTACCGCACCGGCACCGTCGGCAAGCCGCTCCCCGGCACCGAGGTCCGCATCGCCGACGACGGCGAGATCCTGCTCCGAGGCCCCGGCATCATGGAGGGCTACCACGGCCTGCCCGAGAAGACCGCCGAGGTCCTGGAGGCCGACGGCTGGTTCCACACCGGCGACATCGGCGAGCTCTCCGCCGACGGCTACCTCAAGATCACCGACCGCAAGAAGGACCTCATCAAGACCTCCGGCGGCAAGTACATCGCCCCCGCCGAGGTCGAGGGCCAGTTCAAGGCCGTCTGCCCCTTCGTCTCCAACATCCTCGTCCACGGTGCCGACCGGAACTACTGCACGGCCCTCATCGCCCTCGACGAGCCCACCCTCCTCGGCTGGGCCGCCGAGCACGGCCTGGGCGGGAAGACGTACGCCGAGGTCGTCGCCGACCCGCAGACCGAGAAGATGGTCCAGGGCTACGTCGACCGCCTCAACGAGGGCCTCCAGCGCTGGCAGACCATCAAGAAGTTCCGCCTCCTGCCCCGCGACCTCGACATCGAGCACGGCGAGCTCACCCCGTCCCTGAAGCTGAAGCGGCCGGTCGTCGAGCGCACCTACAAGGACCTCATCGAGGGCATGTACGCGGGCTCCCGCGAGGTCTGACCGGCCCTCCCGGAGCGTGCCGCTCCGGGAAGCGGCGGGATCGGGCATCCGGGCCCTCGCCGTCGGCGCCGACACATAGGATCTCCGCAAGATCTTCACGTCGGCCGTCCGTCAGCGAGGTAACCGTGCCCGACCCCGCCGTTGTGCCCGAGGACGCCGCGCGCGTCCGGCAGATCTTCCGCTACCTCGCCGAGGTCGGCGGAACCCGGACGAAGCCCGTGCGTCACGACGACGGTGCCCGGCACACCCTGTGGTTCGACGAACTCCCCCCGCAGTTCCAGAACTTCGTCCGGGAACCGATATCCGGCGACCGTCCGCTGTGGCTGCGGGCCGAGCGGCCGCTGAGGAGCGCCCCTCCCCTCCCGCCCCAGCCGCTCGCCCTCTGGCTGGACGCGGCCCTCGTGCACGACTCGGACCCCGAGGACGCCCCCCGGTTGCGCGCCACCGCGGAGCTGGCCGTCTCCGAAACGACCCCCGACGGCAGCACCCTCAGCAGCATCCGCACCGTCCCCCTCGACGAGTACCAGCGGCGCGACGAGGTGAAGGCCCAGTACGGGGAGTGGGCCGAGCTCTGGACCGGCTGGGCCCGGTACGACCGGGCCGTCAAGCCCGTGGTGCGGGCCTACGACCGCCTCTACCGCGTCCACGAGGACGTCAGCGACCTCGGCGAGAGCTACGAACTCCTCCTCGGCCTCGGCCACCTGGCCTGGCAGTCGGGCGACGAACCCGTCCGGCGCCATCTCGTCACCTGTCGCGCCGTCATCGCCCTCGACCCGGACAGCGGTGCCATCACCGTCGCCCCGGACCCCGAGCACGGGGCGTTCGCACTCGACGAATCGATGCTCGACTCCGATCAGAAGGCGCGTGCCCACACCCGGGAACTCGTCCTGAAGGACCTGGAAGCGGCCGGTGACGCCACCGAGCCGGAGGGCCGCGACCTGCTGCACCGGGCCCTCAACACCTGGGTGATCGCGGCTCATCAATCGGGGGAGTACATCCCCGAACCGGACCGCCCGGGCCGGAGCGCGCACGGGGACGCGCCCGTCGTCCGCTTCGCCCCGGTCCTCCTCCTGCGCGAGCGCACCCGCCGCAGCATGCAGGAGGCCCTCCAGAACGTGGCCCGTCTCATCGAGAACGGGGCCGAACCGACCCGGCTGCTGCGGGCGATCGCGGGCACGGACGACTCCGCGGGGTTCGACGGATCCGGCCGCCCCCACGACCCGGACGGGAGCGGAACGGGCGCCCCGCCGCAGGAGCTCTACTTCGCGCTCCCCTCCAACGACGAGCAGCGCACGATCGCCGAGCGGCTCCGGGACCGCAGCCTCGTCGTCGTCCAGGGCCCGCCCGGCACCGGCAAGACGCACACCATCGCCAACCTCGTCACCGATCTGCTCGCCCACGGACAACGGGTGCTGATCACCAGCCACACCTCACGCGCCCTGAGGGTCCTCAAGGAGAAGCTCCCCCTCTCCGTGCGGGAACTCTGCGTGAGCCGCACGGACGAACTGACCGCCCAGCAGGAGCTGGAGCAGTCGGTGAAGGCGATTCTCGACCGCCAGGGCGAGTTCTCCCCGCGCGACTACCGGCGGCGCATCCAGGACCACGAGGAGAAGCTGCGCACCGCCCGTTCCGTCCAGGCCGGCGCCCTCAAGGAACTGCGCGCGATCCGCGAGCGGGAGACCTACCGCCACCCCGCGGACATCGGCGACTACCAGGGCACCCTCGCGCAGATCGCGAGCCGTCTCCACGACGAGCGGCCCGTCCACGACTGGATCGGCACGGTCCCCGGCCCGGAACCCGTCGTGAGCGCCGACGCGGTGGCCGGACTCCGGCGGGCCGCCCTCGCCTTCACCGCACGGCACCGGGCACTGGCGGCCTCCGTCTCGGCGAAGCTCCCCACCGTCCAGCAGCTCCTGTCCGGACCGGAGTTCGCCGAGGCCGTCACCGCGGTCCGGGAGGCCGAGGCCGACCTGGCCGCCCTGCGCGCGACCCCGCAGTCGTCCGCCCTCGACGGCCACGTCGCCGGTCTGCCCGTGGACCGGCAGGAGGGACTGGCGCAGGCGCTGGAGGACTTCCTCACGGCGATGGCCGAAAGCGCGCAGGAGCGCGCGCCGTGGTTCACCGCCCTGCGCCAGGAGACCCTCGACGGAAGGGAACACGAGGCGAGGGCGCAGTCCGACCGCTCCCACGCGGCGCTGGAAGCGGCCCTACAGGCCATGGATTCCTGTGGGAACGCCCTGGTCAGCGGCCTGGAGAAGCTGACCGTGGCAGACGCGCTCGGGTTGGCGACCACGCTCCGCGACGGCCTCGCCGCCGGCGAGAGGCTCCGCGGCCCCCTCGGCCTCAAGACCCGGCTGCGCAAGGCGGTGGGCGACTTCCCGGAGACCGTGAAGGTCGACGGGCAGACGGTGCAGACGCAGGAGGCCGCCGAGACCGTGCTCCAGCGGGTACGGCTGGAGCGCCACCTCCAGGACACCGAGGAGGAGTACGGCACCCCGGAGCCCTGGCAGTCGCCCTCCCGCAGGCTGGCCCGGCTCCGGCAGCACGTCCAGGCCCTGGAGACCCTCGTGGCGCTCGCGGACCGCCGCGCGGCCCTGGTGCGCTCCGCATCCGGGTCTCCCGCCTTCGCCGGCCTCGCCTGGCAGCACGACGAGCCCCGGAGCACCGTGGCGGCCCTGCTGCGTGCCCACGCCGCCAGCCGCCGTGCCGCCGCACCGCGCCGAAGCCTGGCGGACACCACCGCCGTCCTCGGCGCGGCCGCCCTGCAGCGGGGGGTCCCGTCCGCCGTGGAGCGGGCCCGGCGCGCCGCGGAGGAGCAGGACGTGCGGGCCTACGCCGAGGCGGTCGGGGAGCTGGAGGAACTGAGGGAGGCACTGGCCCGCAAGCACGCCTGCGACCTGGCCTACTCCGCCGTCGCCGACCGGCTGCCCGAGCTCGCGGACCAGCTGGAGGCCGAGGCGGAGTCCCCGGTCTGGGGCGAGCGGCTGCGCCGCTACGAGGAAGCCTGGGCGTGGTCGGCCTGGTGCACCCGGATGGAGGAGCTGACCGATCCCGCCGCCGAGAAGCGGACCCTGGCCCGCCTCGCCCAGGCCGACGCCGACATCCGCATCGGCCTGGAGCGGCTCGCGGCGGACAAGGCGTGGTACGGCTGCCTCTCCCGGCTCACCGACGACCAGGCCGTCGCCCTCACCTCGTACCAGCAGAGCGTCAAGCGGCTGGGGAAGGGGACGGGGAAGTACGCGCACCAGTACCGGCAGCAGGCCCGGGAGAGCCTCAGGGCGAGCCAGGAGGCCGTCCCCGCGTGGATCATGCCCCTGCACGCGGTCACGGACACCGTTCCGATGGACCGGGCCGGCCGGTTCGACGTGGTCATCATCGACGAGGCGAGCCAGTCCGGCCCGGAGGCCCTGCTCCTGGCCTGGCTCGGGGCCAAGATCGTCGTGGTGGGCGACGACAAGCAGGTCAGCCCGGCCAACGTCGGCATCGACCACGACGAGCTGTTCGCCGTCCAGCGGCGGGTCCTCGGCGGGCTCCCCGACTTCCGGCGCAACCTCTTCGCGCCCACGGCGAGCTTCTTCGACATCGCCTCGGGGCTCGCCGGCGGGAGGGGCCGACTCATGCTGCGCGAACACTTCCGCTGCATGCCGGAGATCATCGGGTTCTCCAACGAGCTCTGCTACGGAGGCAAGCTCCAGCCGCTGCGGCAGTACGGCGCCGACCGGCTGCCCCCGCTGCGCCCGGTCCACGTCGCCGACGGATACGTGGAGGGCACCGGGCAGAAACAGGCCAACCCCCCGGAGGCCGAACGCCTCGTGGAGGAAGTGGTCCGGTGCATCCAGGACCCGGCCTACGCGGGCCGGACCATGGGCGTGATCACCCTCCTCGGAAACGGGCAGAAGTTCCGCATCGAGGACCTGCTCGCCGACCGCGTCCCCCTCGACGAGCGGCAGCGCCGCCGGCTCAGGGTCGGCAGCGCGGAGGAGTTCCAGGGCGACGAGCGGGACGTCGTCTTCGTGTCCACCGTGGCCTCGCTCACCGGCCCGGACGGTCCGCGCCGGATCGGCTCCTACAGCAGCACGCTGTACCAGCAGCACATCAACGTGGCGGCCTCCCGGGCCCGGGACCAGGTCTGGCTCTTCCACAGCGTGACCCTGACCGAGCTGGCCGAGTCGGACCTCCGCCGCCGGTACCTCGACTGGTTCTCGCGGCCCGCGGAGCAGCTGGACGGCCTGGGCCTCGGCGACGTCACGGAGGACGAGCCCCACGACGCCTTCGACAGCCTCTTCGAACAGCGGGTCTTCCTTGCCCTGAGGAGGAGGGGGTACCGCGTCCGCCCGCAGTACCCGGCCGGGCGGTACCGGATCGACCTCGTCGTCGAGGGAGGTACGCGACGGCTCGCCGTCGAGTGCGACGGGGACGCGTTCCACACGGAGGAGAACGCGGACGCGGACGCGGCCCGCCAGCGCGAGCTGGAGCGGGTGGGCTGGACCTTCGTGCGCATCAGGGGCAGCCGTTTCTTCTTCGACCCCGACCTGGCGCTGGAGCCGCTCTGGGCGGAGCTCGACAGGCTGGGCATCGAGAGGACGGCGGACGGGCGGACGGGCCCGGAGACGGTCGGCGTCCCTTCCCCGGCGCAGGACCGGGAGACGGCGGCCCCGGCCGTCGCGCCCACCGCGACGCCCGCGGGCGGACCGCAGGTCCCGGCCCCGGTCCAGGTCCCGACCCAGACCCCGGCTCCGGCTCCGGCAACGGCAACGGCAACGGCAACGGTCCCGGTCCCGGTCCAGGTTCCGACCCGGGCTCCGGCCCCGGCCCCGGCAACGACCCCGGTCCAGGTTCCGGCCCAGGCCCAGGCCCCGGCCCCGGTCGCGGCCGAGCCCCAGGACCGGGCGGAGCCTCGGAAGCGGTCGGGGGAGGCGGTGTGGACGACCGACCCGGCGGGGTTCAGGACCGTGGCCTGGCTGCGGCGCGGGGAGGTGAACGCGGCCCAGCACTCCTTCAGCATGAGGCGCACCGTGCCCAATGCCGAGGAGCGCCGGAGCAAGGCGCGCTTCCTGCCCGGCGCGGGCCCGTCGGGCGGTGACGTGGTCGAGGTCGTCCGCGAGGGGGAGCCTCTGGCCCGGCTGGACCACGACGAGGTGCAGGGGCTCATCCGGGCCGGCATCGCCAAGACCGACGTGCCCGTGCTCCGGGCGGGCCACCAGACGGCCCTGGTCCGGTACCACGACCGGCAGACGCCGGAAGCGGCCTCGCACGGGTCGTCCACGGAACTCATGCGTCCGGTGGCCGAGCCGGTCCCGCAGGGACGAGCGGAGACGCCGGCGCCCCCGGTGGCTCCCGCCGCTCCGGCGGTTCCCGGCGCTCCGGTGGAGAAGCCGACGGCCGAACCCGGGCGGCGGCCGGCGGAGGAACGGATCCGGATCCGGCGGCTGTCCGTGAAGGCGTACCAGAGGGTCCAGCGGGAGCTGGACCGCATCCGGGACGAACTGGAACGGCCGGAGCCGGAGATCATCGCGGTGGACTCGGCGTCATGGCGGTCCCAGCAGGCCGCGCGCGAGCAGCTGCTGGACACCCTGCACGACCGCAAGGACTTCCTGAGGGCCCTCCTGGACGAGGCCGAGCTGGACCCCCGCGCCGGCGGCCGGCACGTCACCCCGGGATGCCTCGTCGGGGTCGAGCACTCCGGTGCGACCGGAATCACGACCTACGAGATCGCCCTGAGGGCGGGAGGCGACGCCGAGCGGCTGAGCCCCTACACCCCCCTCGGACAGGCCCTGATGTGGCGGGAGGCCGGCGACACCGTCGAGTGGCGTTCGGCGGACGACCGCGCCCACAGCGCGATCATCCGGCGGGTGGAGGACTGACCCGGCCCCGGTCCGGGGCGCGGCCCCGGACCGGGTACCCCGGGCAGTACGGGACAATGGACCCCATGCCTTCCGTACTGCCCGATGGTGAGCCCATGCCCGAGGACGGGGCGCTGCCCGCGCACGCCCTGGAAGGGGCGGGGGAGCGGCCGCTCGGGTTCTATCTGCACGTGCCGTACTGCGCCACGCGGTGCGGCTACTGCGACTTCAACACGTACACGGCGAGCGAGCTGCGCGGGGCCGGTGGCGTGCTCGCCTCGCGGGACAACTACGCGGGGCAGGTCGCCGAGGAGGTGCGGCTCGCCCGGAAGGTGCTCGGGGACGACCCGCGACCGGTGCGGACCGTCTTCGTCGGGGGCGGCACGCCGACGCTGCTGGCCGCCGGCGACCTCGTACGGATGCTGGGGGCGATCCGGGACGAGTTCGGGCTCGCGGACGACGCCGAGGTCACGACCGAGGCCAACCCGGAGTCCGTGGACCCCGCCTACCTGGAGGAACTGCGCGCCGGGGGGTTCAACCGGATCTCCTTCGGCATGCAGAGCGCCCGGCCGCACGTGCTGAGGATCCTCGACCGGACCCACACGCCCGGACGGCCCGAGCAGTGCGTCGCCGAGGCGCGCGCCGCCGGGTTCGAGCACGTCAACCTGGACCTGATCTACGGGACGCCCGGGGAGTCCGACGACGACTGGCGGGCCTCGCTGGACGCGGCCGTCGGCGCCGGACCGGACCACGTCAGCGCGTACGCCCTGATCGTCGAGGAGGGCACGCAGCTGGCCCGGCGCATCCGCCGCGGCGAGGTCCCGATGACCGA
Source organism: Streptomyces filamentosus (assembly GCF_014654895.1). GTDB lineage: Bacteria > Actinomycetota > Actinomycetes > Streptomycetales > Streptomycetaceae > Streptomyces > Streptomyces filamentosus. Next base: position 3,987,568 of record NZ_BNBE01000001.1, read on the forward strand.
CGACGACGTCCACGCCGACCGGTACCTGATCGCGGACGAGGCCTTCGAGAAGGCCGGGTTCTCCTGGTACGAGGTGTCCAACTGGGCCACCTCCGAGGCCGGCCGCTGCCTCCACAACGAGCTGTACTGGCGCGGCGCCGACTGGTGGGGCGCCGGGCCCGGCGCCCACTCGCACGTGGGCGGGGTGCGGTGGTGGAACGTCAAGCACCCCGGGGCGTACGCGGCGGCGCTCGGGGCCGGGAAGTCGCCCGGCGCGGGACGCGAGGTGCTGGCCGACGAGGACCGGCGCGTCGAGCGGATCCTGCTGGAACTGCGGCTGCGGGAGGGCGTCGAACTGGCGCTGCTCAAGCCCGCGGGGCTCGCGGCGGCCGGGCGGGCGCTCGGCGACGGGCTCCTGGAGGAGGAGGCGTACGCCGCCGGGCGGGCCGTGCTGACGCTGCGGGGGCGGCTGCTGGCGGACGCGGTGGTGCGGGACCTGGTGGACTAGGGCGCGTCTTCCGGATCGGGCCGGATCAGGGGGCGGCGTCCGGTGCCGGGGAGCCGCGAGCCCGGCACGGTCCCTGAGGCGCGGCGCGGGCCGCGCCTTCCGGGGCGCGGGACCCCGGGCGCGACCGGGGTCAGCCCGCCGTCACGAAGTCGATGAGTTCCTCCACGCGGCCCAGCAGCGCCGGTTCCAGGTCCTTGTAGGACTCGACGCGCCTGAGGATGGCCTGCCAGACGGCGCCGGTGTTGTCGGAGGGCCAGCCGAGGGCGCGGCAGGTGCCGGTCTTCCAGTCCTGGCCCCGGGGGACGTCGGGCCAGGCGGGGATGCCGAGCACGGACGGCTTCACGGCCTGCCAGACGTCGATGTACGGGTGGCCGACCACCAGGACGTCGGGGGAGGCGACCCGCGCGGCGATGCGGGACTCCTTGGAGCCCGCGACCAGGTGGTCGACGAGGACGCCGAGACGGGCGTCGGGGCCCGGGCCGAACTCCGCGACGATCTCGGGCAGGTGGTCGACGCCCTCCAGGTACTCCACCACCACGCCCTCGACGCGCAGGTCGTCGCCCCAGACCCGCTCGACCAGCTCCGCGTCGTGCCGGCCCTCGACGTAGATGCGGCCCGCGCGGGCCACGCGCGCGCGGGCGCCGGGGACGGCGATCGAACCGGAGGCCGTCCGCGCGGGGCGGGACGGGCCCGGGGCCGCGGGGCGCACCAGGGTCACCGGGCGGCCCTCCAGGAGGAAGCCGCGCGGCTCCAGCGGGAAGACGCGGTGCTTGCCGAAGCGGTCCTCCAGGGTCACCGTGCCCGCCTCGCAGCGGACCACCGCCCCGCAGAAGCCCGTCGAGACCTCCTCGACCACCAGGTCGGGGTCGGCCGGAACCTCCGGGGCGGGGGCCCGCTTCTTCTTCCAGGGGGGCGTCAGGTCCGCGTCGTAGCTGCGCATTCCGGGGACGCTACGACACCCCGAAGCGGCGTGCCAGTTCATCGCGCTGGCGTCGCACGAAGGCCGCGTCGACGACCGCGCCGTGCCCGGGGACGTACAGCGCGTCCTCGCCGCCGAGGGCGAGGAGCCGGTCGAGGGCGTCGGGCCAGCGGGAGCCGATCGCGTCGGGGCCCGCCTGGGGCTCGCCGGACTCCTCGACGAGGTCGCCGCAGAAGACCGTCTCGCGCTCGCCAGGGACCAGCAGGACCAGGTCGTGGCCGGTGTGGCCGGGGCCCACGTTGGCGAGGAGGACCTGCCGGCCGCCCAGGTCGAGGGTCCGCTCGCCGGTGACCGTGTGGTGCGGGACCACCAGCGTCTCCGCCGCCTCCGCCGCGGCCCGCTCGTCGGCGCCGTGCCGCACCGCGTCCTCGTACAGCTCCCGGCGGGTCCGGGGGGAGGCGAGGAGCTCGTCGGTGCCGACCGCGCCGAAGACCTCCGCGCCGGCGAAGGCCGCGGCGCCGAGGACGTGGTCGAAGTGGGGGTGGCCGAGTGCGATGTGCGTCACGCGCCGGCCGCCGGCGAGGGCCTCCGCCCGGGCCCGGATCTCCGCCCCCTCGGCGAGCGTGGCGCCGGTGTCGTACAGCAGCACGGCCCGTTCCCCCACGACCAGTCCGGTCGTGGCGTCCCAGCCGGGGAGCCGCCGCCGGCCCACCCCGTCCGCGAGTCCTTCCCACCCCTGAGCCGCCCAGTCGATACGCATGTGCCCGACGGTAGCGGGTCCGCCTCCTTGCCAGGAGCGACCGGCCCGGCCGTACACTGGCCGGGGGTTTCCTGGCACTCGGGCAGGGCGAGTGCCAAAAGCGGAGCAACCGGAACGGCCGGAACGGGAGGTGTGCGCGTGCTGAGCGAACGCAGACTCGAGGTGCTGCGCGCCATCGTCCAGGACTACGTCGGGACGGAGGAGCCGGTCGGCTCCAAGGCACTCACCGAGCGCCACAGGCTCGGCGTGTCCCCGGCCACCGTCCGCAACGACATGGCGGTCCTGGAGGAAGAGGGCTACATCGCCCAGCCCCACACCAGCGCCGGCCGGATCCCCACCGACAAGGGCTACCGCCTCTTCGTGGACCGGCTGGCCGGCGTCAAGCCGCTGTCGACCCCCGAGCGGCGCGCCATCCACAACTTCCTCGACGGGGCCGTGGACCTCGACGACGTCGTGGGCCGCACGGTGCGGCTGCTCGCGCAGCTGACCCGGCAGGTCGCCGTCGTCCAGTACCCGTCGCTGACCCGCTCCTCCATCCGGCACGTGGAGCTGCTCGCGCTGACCCCGGCGCGGCTGATGCTCGTCCTCATCACGGACACCGGACGGGTCGAGCAGCGGGTCATCGACTGCCCCGCGCCCTTCGGCGAGACCTCCCTCGCCGACCTGCGCGCCCGGCTCAACGGCCGGGTCGGCGGACGCCGCTTCGCCGACGTGCCGCAGCTGGTGCAGGACCTCCCCGAGTCCTTCGAGGAGCCCGAGGAGCGCGCCACGGTCTCGGCCGTGATCGCGACCCTCCTCGAAACGCTCGTGGAGGAGCACGAGGAGCGGCTGATGATCGGCGGCACCGCCAATCTCACCCGCTTCGGACACGACTTCCCGCTGACGATCAGGCCCGTACTGGAGGCCCTTGAGGAGCAGGTCGTGCTCCTCAAGCTGCTCGGCGAGGTCAAGGAATCGGGCATGACCGTACGCATCGGGCACGAGAACGCCTACGAGGGGCTGAACTCCACGTCCGTCGTCTCGGTCGGCTACGGTTCGGGCGGCGAGGCAGTCGCCAAACTCGGCGTGGTCGGACCGACCCGCATGGACTACCCCGGAACGATGGGAGCGGTACGCGCAGTGGCACGTTACGTCGGACAGATCCTGGCGGAGTCGTAAGTGGCCACGGACTACTACGCCGTCCTCGGCGTACGCCGCGACGCGTCCCAGGACGAGATCAAGAAGGCATTCCGTCGCCTCGCCCGCGAGCTTCACCCGGACGTCAATCCGGACCCGAAGACGCAGGAGCGGTTCAAGGAGATCAACGCCGCCTACGAGGTCCTGTCGGACCCGCAGAAGAAGCAGGTCTACGACCTGGGCGGCGACCCCCTCTCCGCCTCCGGCGGCGGTGGCGCGGGCGGTTTCGGAGCGGGTGGCTTCGGCAACTTCTCCGACATCATGGACGCCTTCTTCGGGCAGGCCACGCAGCGCGGGCCGCGCTCGCGGACCCGCCGCGGCCAGGACGCCATGATCCGCCTGGAGATCGACCTCAACGAGGCGGCCTTCGGCACCACCAAGGACATCCAGGTCGACACGGCCGTCGTCTGCACCACCTGTTCGGGTGAGGGAGCGGCGCCGGGCACCTCCGCGCAGACCTGCGACATGTGCCGCGGCCGCGGCGAGGTCTCGCAGGTCACCCGGTCGTTCCTCGGCCAGGTCATGACCTCCCGGCCCTGCCCCCAGTGCCAGGGCTTCGGCACCGTCGTCCCGACCCCGTGCCCCGAGTGCGCGGGCGACGGCCGGGTCCGCTCCCGCCGCACGCTGACGGTGAAGATCCCGGCGGGCGTCGACAACGGCACCCGGATCCAGCTCGCGGGCGAGGGCGAGGTCGGCCCCGGCGGCGGCCCCGCCGGCGACCTGTACGTCGAGATCCAGGAGACCCCGCACGAGGTCTTCCAGCGGCGCGGCGACGACCTGCACTGCACGGTCACCATCCCGATGACGGCGGCGGCGCTCGGCACCAAGGTGCAGCTCCAGACCCTCGACGGCCTGGAGGAGATCGACATCCGGCCGGGCACCCAGTCCGGCCAGTCGGTCCCGCTGCACGGCCGCGGCATCACGCACCTGCGGGGCAACGGGCGCGGCGACCTGATCGTCCACGTCGAGGTCCAGACTCCGACGAAGCTCGACCCCGAGCAGGAGCGCCTCCTGCGCGAACTGGCCGTGCTGCGCGGCGAGGAGCGGCCCACCGGCCAGTTCCAGCCCGGCCAGCAGGGACTGTTCTCGCGGCTGAAGGACGCCTTCAACGGGCGCACGTGACCGGGACGCGGACGCGCTCCGCGTGACCTCCGCGTGAGGGGGCGGCACTCCGGGTGCCGCCCCTTTCCCGTGCCCGCGATCGGGCATGGCACGATGCCCATATGTCCACCACCGCGCTGAACGATCTCTTCCGGTACCCGATCGTGCAGGCCCCCATGGCGGGTGGCGCTTCCTGTCCCGAGCTCGTCGGCGCCGTCTGCGAGGCCGGCGGGCTCGGTTTCCTCGCGGCCGGGTACAAGACCGCCGACAGCCTCTACCAGGAGGTCAAGCAGACCCGGAGGCTGACCGGACGGCCCTTCGGCGTCAACGTCTTCATGCCCCAGGCCGGACCCACGGCCGACCCCGCGGCCGTCGAGGTCTACCGCCACCAGCTCGCCGGGGAGGCCGGCTGGTACGAGACCCCGCTCGGCGACCCCGACAGCGGCCGGGACGACGGCTACGAGTCCAAGCTGGCGATTCTCCTGGACGACCCGGTCCCCGTCGTCTCCTTCACCTTCGGCTGTCCGAAGCCCGAGACCTTCCACGCCCTCGCCCGCGCCGGCACCCGCACCATCGTCACCGTCACCTCCGCCGAGGAGGCCCGCACCGCCGAGGCCGCCGGGGCCGACGCGCTGTGCGTGCAGGGCGTCGAGGCGGGCGGCCACCAGGGTTCGTACCGCGACGACCCGGCCGAGCAGCAGCCCGGCACCGGGCTCCTCGCCCTCCTCGCCCAGGTCCGGGAGGCCACCGCGCTGCCGCTCCTCGCCACCGGCGGCCTCATGCGCGGTGCGCAGATCGCCGCCGTCCTCGCCGCCGGGGCCGTCGCCGCCCAGCTCGGCACCGCCTTCCTCGGCTGCCCCGAGTCCGGCGCCCACCCGCTGCACAAGCGGGCCCTGACCGACCCGCTCTTCCAGCGCACCGCCCTCACCCGGGCCTTCTCCGGGCGGCCCGCCCGCGGACTCGTCAACCGCTTCATGCGCGAGCACGGCCCGTACGCCCCCGCCGCCTACCCCGAGATCCACCACCTCACCGCCCCGCTGCGGAAGGCCGCCGCCACCGCCGGAGACGCCCAGGGCATGGCCCTGTGGGCGGGGCAGGGGCACCGGCTGGCCCGCGAGCTGCCCGCCGGGGAACTCGTCGCGCTGCTCGCCGCCGAACTCGACACCGCCCTCACCGAACTCGCCGACCAGGCCCCCAGGAGTGCTTCATGACCGCCCCCGTCTTCGTCGTCGACGCCGTCCCCGGCGCCGGCACCTTCGTCCTGGAGGGCCCCGAGGGACGGCACGCCGTCTCCGTGAAGCGCCTCCAGGCCGGCGAGGAGCTCGTCCTCACCGACGGGCGGGGCCGCTGGGCCGCGTGCGTGGTGCGGGACGCCGAGGGCAAGGACCGGCTGACCGTCGAGGTGACGGAGGACCACGAGGACCCGGCGGAGGAGCCCCGGATCACCGTCGTCCAGGCCCTGCCCAAGGGCGACCGGGGCGAACTGGCCGTCGAGACCATGACCGAGACCGGCGTCGACGCGGTCGTGCCGTGGGCCGCGTCCCGCTGCATCACCCAGTGGCGCGGCGACCGCGGCCTCAAGGCGCTCGCCAAGTGGCGCTCCACCGCCCGCGAGGCCGGCAAGCAGTCCCGCCGCACCCGCTTCCCCGAGGTCGCCGACCTCATGAGCACCAAGCAGGTCGCCCAGCTCCTCGCGACCGCCGACTTCGCGGCCGTGCTGCACGAGGACCGCGACCACCCCAGCGGCACCCTCGCCACCGCCGAACTCCCCGCGAAGGGCTCGATCGTGCTGGTCGTCGGCCCCGAGGGCGGGGTCTCCCCGGAGGAGCTGGCCGCCTTCGAGGCGGCGGGCGCGAAGCCGTACCGGCTCGGCCGGAGCGTCCTGCGGACCTCCACCGCGGGCACGGCGGCCACCGCCCTCGTCCTCGGCCGCACGGGGCGCTGGAACTAGGAGGGCGGGGAACGGGGTCGCCGGGGGCGGGGGCAGGGACGCTGGGCTGGGCGGGGACGCGGGGCGTCCGCGGTCCTCGCCTCCGGGGAAGAGCCGTCGCCCAGGTTGTCCACAGGGTGGCGGGGGCGGAGGTTCGTCCACAGAGTGGGGGACCCGCTGTTCATCGGGCTCGGGTCTTTTCTAGGCTGACCCGCATGGCCGACGAGTCCCCCCTGATCCGCAGTCTGCGCGCCGCGGTCGCCGCCGCGCCCGGCGACGTGCCCCTGCGCCTCCACTTCGCCGAGCTCCTCCTCGCGGAGGGGCGGAGCGACGAGGCCGTCGCGGAGGCGGCCGCGGCGCTCCAGCACGCCCCGGGGGACGCCGGTGCCCGCGCGCTGATGGTCCGCGCCATGGGCGTGCCGCCGGTCCCGCCCGCGCCCGACCCGGCACCGGCCCCCGCGCCGGAGCCGCCCGCGCCCGCACGGCCCGACGCCCCACGGCCGCCCTCCTTCGACTGGGCCGCCGCCGAGGAGCAGGTGTCGGACCTCGTCGGGCCGCGGTTCCTGGAGGATCCGCAGGCCGAGGGCGGGGACGGGCTCACCGGGGACGCCGCCGCCTGGGACGTGGACGCCCCCGGAGCCGTCCGCCTCGCCGACGTCGGCGGCATGACCGACGTCAAGGAACGGCTCGAAGCCGCCTTCCTCGCCCCCATGCGCAACCCCGAACTCCGCCGCCTCTACGGCAAGTCGCTCCGCGGCGGACTGCTCCTCTACGGCCCGCCCGGCTGCGGCAAGACCTTCATCGCCCGGGCCGTCGCCGGCGAACTCGGCGCGAACTTCCTCACCGTCTCGCTCTCCGACGTCCTCGACATGTGGATCGGCGCCTCCGAGAAGAACGTCCACGACATCTTCGAGACCGCCCGCCGCCAGGCCCCCTGCGTCGTCTTCCTCGACGAGCTCGACGCCCTCGGCGGCAAGCGCTCCCGCACCCAGAACAACGGGCTGCGCAACGTCGTCAACCAGCTCCTCACCGAACTCGACGGCATCGCCTCCGGCGCCGGCAACGAAGGCGTCTTCGTCCTCGCCGCCACCAACGTGCCCTGGGACGTCGACATCGCCCTGCGCCGCCCCGGCCGCCTCGACCGCACCCTGCTCGTCCTGCCGCCCGACGCCCCCGCCCGCGAGGCGATCCTCCGCTACCACCTGCGCGAGCGGCCCATCGAGGCCGTCGACCTCGGCAAGCTCGTCAAGGCCACCGAGGACTTCTCCGGCGCCGACCTCGCCCACCTGTGCGAGACCGCCGCCGAGAGCGCCCTCCTCGACTCCGCCCGCACCGGCTCCGTCCGCCTCATCACCACCAAGGACCTCCTCGGCGCCGCCAAGCAGATCCGGCCCTCCACCGAACCCTGGTTCGCCGCCGCGCGGAACGTCGCCATGTTCGCCAACGAGGGCGGTCTCTACGACGACCTCCTCGCCTACCTGAAGCGGAAGCGCAAGCTGTGACCACCCCCGCCACGCCCGCCGGGCCCGCCACGCCCTCCGCGCTCGCCCGCGCCGAGGCGCTCTACGAGGCCGGCCGGTACGAGCAGGCCGGGGAGCTCGCCGCCCGGCACCTCGCCGAGGACCCCGAGGACGCCGACGCGCTCACCCTGCTCGCCCGCTGCCGGCACCGGGCGGGCGGACACGCCGACGCCCTCGTCGCCGTCGAGCAGGCCCTGCGGGCCGAGCCCGAGCAGATCGGCGCGCACCTCATGCGCACCCAGATCCTCCTCGCCCTCAAGCGGTACGGGGACGCCGAGGCGTCCGCCCTCCGCACGGTCGAACTCGCCCCGCAGTTCTGGGGCAGCCACTACGCGCTCGGCACCGCGCTCGCCGAGACCGCGGAGGCCGGCCGGGGCCGCGACCGGGCCCGCGTCGCCGCCGCCTACGAGGCCGCGCGGACCGCCGTCGCCCTCGGCCCCGAGGAGGACGCCGCCCACTTCCTCGTCGGCCTCACCGCCCAGCGGCGCGGCGACCACGCCACCGCCCGGCGGGCGTACGAGACGACCCTGCGGCTCAACCCGCAGAGCAGCGAGGCCCACAACAACCTCTCCCTGCTGAAGCTGCGCCGCCGCTGGCTGCGGCGCGGGGCCTGGACCCAGGCCGCCGAGGGCTTCGTCGCCTCCGCCGCCCTCGACCTCACCGACCGCAAGGCCCGCTACAACCTGGAGGCGATGGCCTGGGGCACCGCCGCCGGCGCCCGCTGGGTCGCCCTCCTCGGCTTCCTCGCCTCCGCCGTCGCCCGCGCCTGGATCCCCTCCCCGCCGACCTGGTCGGGCGCCGCCGTCCCGCTCCTGGCCGGCGGGGCCGTGCTCGTCGGCGCCTGGGCCGGCTGGGCGGTGTGGATGACCCGCCGGGTGCCGCCCCGGCTGCGCCGCCCGCTGCTCCTGGTGGCGCGCAACTGCCGGCCCGTGCTCTTCATGGCGGGGGCCGTCGGCCTGCTCGGCCTCCACTCCTTCGCCGCCCTCGCCCTGTGGTCCCTCGACCAGGGCGCGGTCAACGGCTTCGGCACGCTCCTGTTCTGGACCGTGATCATCACGTACTGGGCGAGCCGCACGGCCCTCAACCGGCGGATGCCCAAGGACTGACCGGCACCGCCGGATAGCATGCCCCCGTACGGGGACCCCCGTGCGGAATCGTCGAAGGCGAGGAGCCCCGAGCATGGCCGGAGAGCCGCAGAGCGACTGCCTGTTCTGCAAGATCGTCGCAGGGGAGGTGCCGGCGACCCTCGTCCGCGAGACCGAGACCACGCTGGCCTTCCGGGACATCAACCCGCAGGCCCCCACGCACGTGCTCGTCATCCCGCGCCTCCACTACCCGGACGCCGCCTCGCTCGCCGCCGCCGCGCCGACCGTCGCCGCCGACGTGCTGCGCGAGGCCGGCGAGGTCGCCGCGCAGGAGAAGGTCGACGGCAGCGGCTACCGGATCGTCCTCAACACCGGCGCCGGCGCGGGCCAGACCGTCTTCCACGCGCACGCGCACGTGCTGGGCGGCCGCGGCCTCAACTGGCCCCCCGGATAGGACCGCACCCGTGTCCGCCCGCGAACTGGTCGTCCTCGGCACCGCCAGCCAGGTGCCGACCCGCCACCGCAACCACAACGGCTACCTGCTGCGCTGGGACGGCCACGGCCTGCTCTTCGACCCCGGCGAGGGCACCCAGCGGCAGATGCTGCGGGCGGGCGTCGCCGCGCACGACCTGAACCGGATCTGCGTCACGCACTTCCACGGCGACCACTCGCTCGGCCTGGCCGGGGTGATCCAGCGGATCAACCTCGACCAGGTCCCGCACCAGGTCACCGCCCACTACCCGGAGAGCGGCCGGCACTTCTTCGAACGGCTGCGGTACGCCACCGCCTACCGCGAGTCCGTCGAGCTGACCGAGGCGCCGGTGGCGGCGGACGGCGTCCTCGCCGTCACCGACGCCTTCACCCTGGAGGCCCGCAGGCTCTCCCACCCCGTCGAGTCCTTCGGCTACCGGCTCGTCGAGCCCGACGGGCGGCGGCTGCTGCCCGAGCGGCTCGCCGCGCACGGCATCGCGGGCCCCGACGTGGGCCGCCTCCAGCGCGAGGGCGCCCTGGGCGGCGTCACCCTGGACGAGGTGAGCGAACTCCGGCGCGGGCAGCGCTTCGCCTTCGTCATGGACACCCGGCTCTGCGACGGGGTGCACGCCCTCGCCGAGGCCGCCGACATGCTCGTCATCGAGTCGACCTTCCTCGACGCGGACGTCCGGCTCGCCGAGGACCACGGCCACCTCACCGCGGGGCAGGCCGCCGCCGTCGCCCGCGACGCGGGCGTGCGGCACCTCGTCCTCACCCACTTCTCGCAGCGCTACTCCGACCCGTCGGAGTTCGAACGGCAGGCCAGGGCCGCCGGATTCGAGGGCGAGCTGAGCATTGCCCAGGACCTCATGAGGGTCCCCGTACCGAAGAGATAGAGCACCACCCATGCCCCTCCCCAAGGCCGAACTGCACCTCCACATCGAGGGCACCCTCGAACCCGAACTGGCCTTCGCCCTCGCCGAGCGCAACGGCGTCGCCCTGCCGTACGCGACCACCGGGGAACTGCGCGAGGCGTACCGCTTCAGCGACCTCCAGTCCTTCCTCGACCTGTACTACGCGCTGATGGCGGTCCTGCGCACCCCCGAGGACTTCACCGCCCTCGCCGACGCCTACCTGGAGCGGGCCGCCGCGCAGGGCGTCCGGCACGCCGAGATCTTCTTCGACCCGCAGGCGCACACGGCCCGCGGCGTCCCGATCGGCACCGTCGTCGAGGGACTGGCCGCCTCCCTCGACCGGGCCGAGGAGCGGTACGGGATCTCCACCCGGCTCATCATGTGCTTCCTGCGCGACGAGTCCGCCGAGTCCGCCCTCGCGACGCTGGAGGCCGCGAAGCCGTACCTGGACCGGATCACCGGCGTCGGCCTCGACTCCGCCGAGGTCGGACACCCGCCGGCGAAGTTCCGCGAGGTGTACGAGGAGGCCGCCCGGCTCGGCCTGCGGCGGGTCGCCCACGCGGGCGAGGAGGGGCCGGCCGAGTACGTCCGGGAGGCCCTCGACGTCCTCGGCGTGGAGCGGATCGACCACGGCCTGCGCTGCATGGAGGACCCGGAGCTCGTCCGGCGCCTGGCCCGCGAGCGGATCCCGCTCACCCTCTGCCCGCTGTCGAACGTACGGCTCCGGGTCATCGACACCCTCGCCGACCACCCCCTGCGGGAGATGCTCGACGCGGGCCTGCTGGTGACGGTGAACTCCGACGACCCCGCCTACTTCGGCGGCTACGCCGGGGACAACTACGACGCGGTGCGGGACGCGCTGGCGCTGGACCCGGAACAGCTGCGGGTGCTGGCGCGGCACTCCTTCGAGGCGGCCTTCCTCGACGACGACGAGCCCCGCCGCGCGCGCTACCTCTCCGAGGTGGAGGCGTACACCTTCTGATCCGAGGCGGAGGCGTACGCCTTCCGCACCCGTGCGCGAGGTCCGGGCACGGAGAGGGCGGGCGCGGCGGAGGGCGCCGTCCCCGTGCCCGCCCGTCCCGCCCCCGGCGGGACCCGTGCCCACCGGGACGACGGGCGCGGGCTCGCGGCGTACAGGGCCACCGCCGTCATCGGCGCGGCGACGAGGAGCAGGAGGGCGCCGAGGGCCGCGCCCATGCCGGGGTAGCCGGCCGTCTCGGAGAGGACGCTGCCGGTGACCGGGCCGCAGGCCGTGCCGAGGGAGGACGCCGAGCCGACGAGGACGGCCCAGCGGCCGCGCGGGTCGAGGGAGGCGGCGAGGCCGAGGAGGCAGGAGAGGACGACCGGGTAGAGGGCGTTCCAGAGGATCTCCCCGGTGGCGAAGGAGGCCAGTCCGCCCGCGGTCGAGCTGAGCAGCACGCAGCCCGCGATCAGGACCGTGCCCGCGCCTATCGGGACCGCCCGGCCGAGCCGGGGGCCCAGCGCCCCCGCCGTCGTGACCCCGGTCAGGCCCGCGCCGAGCGCGAGCGCGAAGACGCCGCCCACCGTGACCTCGGAGAGCCCGGCCTGGCCGGTGCCGATGCGGCCGCTGACGCCCCAGAGGGCGTTCTGCGCGAGGGACCAGCACAGGATGCAGCCCGCCAGCACGGCGCCCGCCCGGAGGTGCGGCAGGGGCCCGGAGGACTTCGCGCGCGGGGCGCCGCGGTCCGGGCGCGCGGTGCCCGGCAGGCGGCCGGTCACCGGCCAGACCAGGACCGCGGCGGCGGCCAGCGCGAGCAGCGGCGGTTCGTGGCCGCCGCCGAGCCTCGGCAGGGTCAGGTAGAGCGCGGCGGCCACCGCCGACACCGACAGCAGGCCCAGGGTGGACGCCCGCTGGGGATCGGGCCGGCCGGCGATCCCGGAGGCCGCCACGGCCGTCGCCGTGCCCGAGCCGAGGCCGCCGAGCACGACCCCGGCGACCACCAGCGGCAGGGTGCCGGTGGCGGCGGCGGAGCCGTACCCCAGGAGCATCGCGAGCAGTCCGGCGCGGGCGGCCCGGCGCGGGCCGATCCGTTCCACGCGCGCGGCGAGGGCGAAACCGGCGGTGGCGGAGCCGAGCAGCAGCACCGAGCCCGTCAGACCGGCCCGGGACGGGCCGAGGCCGAGTCCGGCGGCGAGCCGGCCGACGACGGTCGGCAGCAGGTACGGGGCGAGATAACCGGCCGTGAAGAGGGCGACGAGGGCGGCGAGGGGCCCCCGGGCACGCGGGCGCGACGGCATGGGCGTTCCAGGAACTGAACAGGGGGATGAGACGCCGTCCGGAGATCCACGGGGGCGCGGCACCATGTGTATCAAGCAACCGAATGGGCGGAGAAGACACGCTCCCCCGATTCATCCTGTGAGACAGGACACAATCGGTTTGGAGGGAGGGATCCGGGGCATAGAGCGGTGTTTCGCCGCGTCACCCCCGTCCCTCCGGCCCCATCGGGCACACTGTCCGGATCGGCACCCGGTGCCGATCCCGCCGCACCACGACCGGGGAGTTCGCCGTGACCACAGCCAGCGGAGACCAGCGCGGAGACCGGCGTACGGGCCCGCAGGGGAACCGGCCCGCGGACCACCACCAGGACCGCCGCCAGGGCCCGCACCCCCCGGAGCCGTACGACCCGGCCCCGTACCCCCGGGAGCCGTACGACCCGGTCCCGCACTCCCCGGAGCCGTACGGCCCGGAGACCGGGGTCGACCCGCTGGAGACCGTCCGCGCCCCCGCCGACCCGGCCTGCGACGTCTTCCTCACCGGCACCGTCTTCCTGGACATCGTCTTCACCGGCCTCGACAGCGCCCCCGTCCGCGGCACCGAGTCCTGGGCCCGCGGCATGGGCTCCAGCCCCGGCGGCGTCGCCAACATGGCCACCGCCCTCGCCCGCCTCGGCCTGCGCACCTCGCTGGCCGCCGCCTTCGGCGACGACCACTACGGCGAGTACTGCTGGGACGCCCTGGCCCAGGGCGAGGGCATCGACCTCGCCCTCTCCCGCACCGTCCCCGGCTGGCACTCCCCGGTCACCGTCTCCATGGCCTACGAGGGCGAGCGGACGATGGTCTCGCACGGCCACGAGGCCCCCCACCCGGACGGCGCCGCCGTCCTCCCGCCGCCCGCCCGCGCCGCCGTCGCCTCCCTCGCCCCCGGCCGCACCGAGGAGTGGGTGGCCCGCGCCGCCCGCTCCGGCACGCGGATCTTCGCCGACGTCGGCTGGGACGACACCGGCCGCTGGGACCTGGCGGGACTGACGGACCTGGAGCACTGCGAGGCGTTCCTGCCCAACGCGGCCGAGGCGATGCGCTACACCCGCACCGACTGCCCCCGCGCCGCCGCCCGCGCGCTGGCCGACAAGGTCCGCTACGCCGTGGTCACCCTCGGCGCCGAGGGCGCCTACGCCGTGGACGGCGCCACCGGCGAGACCGCCGAGGTCCCGGCCATCCGCGTCGAGGCCCTCGACCCGACCGGCGCCGGCGACGTCTTCGTCGCGGGCTTCGTCACCGGCACCCTCGCCGACTGGCCGCTCGCCGACCGGCTCGCCTTCGCCGGACTCACCGCCGCCCTCTCCGTCCAGGAGTTCGGCGGCTCGCTGTCCGCCCCCACCTGGACCGAGATCGCCGCCTGGTGGCAGCACGTGCAGCTCGACGACCGCCAGGACCCGGAGGCCCTGCGGGCCCGCTACGCCTTCCTCGAAGCCCTCCTGCCGGCCCCGGCCCGCCCCTGGCCGCCCCGCCGCGCGGTGCCCACCATCGGCTTCCGGTCGGCGGTCCCGTAAACCGCTTCGGGCACACGGGCACCAGGTCGTAGGCTGGGGTGCGAGAGGTTGTCGAGCAGCGAGAACCCCGCAGCAGGAGGTATGCGCAGGCCAGAGGGCCGGCCCATGACGCAGACACCCACAGCCCCCAACGGAACGCCGGGCGAGGCCCGGGCCCGCTTCGCGGTTCCCGCCAAGCACCCCATGGTGACCGTCCTCGGTTCCGGCGACTCCCTGCTCCGCGTGATCGAGCAGGCCTTCCCCGACGTCGACATCCACGTCCGGGGAAACGAGGTCAGCGCGGTCGGCGACGCCAGGGAAGTCGCCCTCATCCAGCGCCTGTTCGACGAGATGATGCTGGTGCTCCGCACCGGACAGCCGATGACGGAGGACGCAGTGGAACGCTCCATCGCCATGCTCAAGGCGACCGAGGACGGCGAAGGCGCCGACGAGACCCCGGCCGAGGTGCTCACCCAGAACATCCTCTCCAGCCGCGGCCGCACCATCCGCCCCAAGACGCTCAACCAGAAGCGCTACGTCGACGCCATCGACAAGCACACCATCGTCTTCGGCATCGGCCCCGCCGGCACCGGCAAGACCTACCTGGCCATGGCCAAGGCCGTGCAGGCCCTCCAGTCCAAGCAGGTCACCCGGATCATCCTCACCCGCCCGGCGGTCGAGGCCGGCGAGCGCCTCGGCTTCCTCCCCGGCACCCTCTACGAGAAGATCGACCCGTACCTGCGCCCGCTCTACGACGCCCTGCACGACATGCTCGACCCGGACTCCATCCCCAAGCTGATGGCGAGCGGGACGATCGAGGTCGCGCCCCTCGCGTACATGAGGGGCAGGACGCTCAATGACGCGTTCATCATCCTCGACGAGGCGCAGAACACGAACCCCGAGCAGATGAAGATGTTCCTCACGCGGCTCGGCTTCGACTCGAAGATCGTCATCACCGGCGACATCACCCAGGTCGACCTGCCGAACGGCACGAAGAGCGGTCTGCGGCAGGTCAGGGACATCCTCGACAGGGTTCCGGACGTGCACTTCTCGACGCTCACGTCCCAGGATGTCGTCCGGCACAAGCTCGTCGGCCGTATCGTCGACGCGTACGAGAAGTACGACAGCGCCAACGAGCAGCGCGCCGGCCGCAACGGGAAGTAGAAGAGCACCGCACATGTCGATCGACGTCAACAACGAGTCCGGTACCGAGGTCGACGAGCAGGCGATCCTCGACGTCGCCCGCTACGCCCTCGGACGGATGCGCATCCACCCGCTCTCCGAGCTCTCGGTGATCGTGGTGGACGCGGAGGCCATGGAGCAGCTCCACATCCAGTGGATGGACCTCCCCGGACCGACGGACGTCATGTCCTTCCCGATGGACGAGCTGCGCCCGCCGGCCAAGGACGACGAGGAGCCCCCGCAGGGGCTCCTCGGCGACATCGTGCTCTGCCCCGAGGTCGCCAAGAAGCAGGGCGAGGACGCCCCGACGAACCACTCCATGGACGAGGAGCTCCAGCTCCTCACCGTCCACGGCGTCCTCCACCTGCTCGGCTACGACCACGAGGAGCCGGAGGAGAAGGCCGAGATGTTCGGCCTCCAGGCGGCGATCGTCGACGGCTGGCGCGCGGAGAGGGGCCTCACCGGCCCGTCCCCGGCCCCGACCGTCAACTGACGCCGCGCGCCCGATGAGCATCCAGCTGATTCTCGGCGCGGTCGCCCTGGTCGTCGTCGCCTGGCTCGCCGCCTGCGCCGAGGCCGGTCTCGCCCGCGTCTCCGCCTTCCGTGCCGCCGAGGCCGTCCGCTCCGGGCGGCGCGGCGCCGCGAAGCTGTCCCAGGTCGCCTCCGACCCCACCCGCTACCTCAACGTGGCGCTGCTCGTCCGCGTCTCCTGCGAGATGGCGGCCGGCGTCCTCGTCACCTACGGCTGCCTGGAGTACTTCCCGGAGACGTGGGAGGCGCTGCTCGTCGCCATCGGCGTGATGGTGCTGGTCAGCTATGTGGCGGTCGGCGTCTCGCCGCGCACCATCGGCCGCCAGCACCCGCTGAACACCGCAACCGCCGCCGCGTACGTCCTCGTCCCGCTGGCCCGGGTCATGGGCCCGATCCCGCAGCTGCTGATCCTCATCGGCAACGCGCTGACCCCGGGCAAGGGCTTCCGCAAGGGCCCCTTCGCCTCCGAGGCGGAGCTGCGGGCGATGGTCGACCTCGCCGAGCAGGAGTCCCTCATCGAGGACGAGGAGCGCCGGATGGTGCACTCGGTCTTCGAGCTGGGCGACACCCTCGTGCGGGAGGTCATGGTGCCCCGCACCGACCTCGTCTGCATCGAGCGGTACAAGACCGTCCGGCAGGCCCTCACCCTCGCGCTGCGCTCCGGTTTCTCCCGGATCCCGGTGACCGGGGAGAACGAGGACGACATCGTCGGCATCGTGTACCTGAAGGACCTGGTCAGGAAGACGCACATCAACCGCGATGCCGAGGCCGACCTGGTCTCCACGGCGATGCGCGCCGCGGCCTTCGTCCCCGACACCAAGAACGCCGGCGACCTGCTGCGCGAGATGCAGCAGGAGCGCAACCACGTCGCCGTCGTCATCGACGAGTACGGCGGCACGGCCGGCATCGTCACCATCGAGGACATCCTGGAGGAGATCGTCGGCGAGATCACCGACGAGTACGACCGGGAGCTGCCGCCGGTCCAGGAGCTCGGCGACGACCGGCACCGGGTCACCGCCCGCCTCGACGTCGGCGACCTGGGCGAGCTGTACGGCTTTGGTCCCGACGAGTTCGACGACGAGGACGTGGAGACGGTGGGCGGGCTGCTCGCCAAGGCCCTCGGCCGGGTGCCGATCTCCGGTGCGTCCGCCGTCGTCGCCCTGCCGGACGGGCGGGAGCTGCGGCTGACCGCCGAGTCCCCGGCCGGCCGCCGGAACAAGATCGTCACCGTGCTCGTCGAGCCGGTCGCCCCGGCCGGACCGGAGGGGGAGGACCGGGAGTGACGCCGGAGCGGCTGCGCGCCTTCTGTCTGGGGTTCGACGACGCCACCGAGGAGTTCCCCTTCGGGCCCGAACCCTCGGTCTTCAAGGTGGGCGGGAAGCTCTTCGCCCTCTCCTGGACGGACCGCGAGCCGCTGCGGGTCAATCTGAAGTGCGATCCGGAGGACGCCGTGCGGCTCCGCGAGGAGCACCCGGAGATCACTCCCGGTTACCACATGAACAAGCGCCACTGGAACACGGTGGAGGTGGCCGGGCTCCCGGACCGGATGGTCCGGGAGCTCATCGAGGACTCGTACGACCTGGTGGTCGCGGGCCTGCCGAAGGCGGTACGGCTCCGGCTCGACCGGCCCTGACCGCCCGGGCCCGTCTCCGCGGGCCCGGGCGGTCACCCGTCTCCGCGGGCCCCGACCGTTCGGGCCCGGGGTGATCAGGCCCGCTTCCGCAGGCCCAGGGCGATCAGGACCGCCGCGCCGAGCACGATGGCCGCGTCCAGGGCGATCACCGTGCGCACCCCGTCGTGGAGGCCGGTCCCGGTGGTGGCGAGCACGCCCAGCATCGGGATGCCGACGGTGAGCCCGGCCTGCTGGGTGGTGGTGACCAGGCCGGTCGCCAGGCCCTGCTCCTCGTCCCGGACGCCCGAGGTGACCGTGAGGCCGTACGAGATGATCGCGCCGAGGTGGCACATCGAGGCGAGGGTGACCGCGGCGGTCGCCACGACCACGCCCGTCCGCCCGTCGGCGGCGAGCAGCGCCGCCGTGAAGACGGCCTGTCCGGTGAGCCCGGCGACCAGGGTGCGGCGGGCGCCGAGCCGTCCGACGACCTTCGGCGTGAACGTTCCGGCGAGGACCGAGAAGGCGCCCTGGATCCCGAAGACGACGCCGGTGGCGAAGGCGGACAGGCCCAGCGTCTCCTGGAGGTACAGGGTCAGCACGAAGACGACCGTCGACATCATCGAGAAGGTGACGAGTCCGCCGAGGTTGCCGAAGGCGACCGTCCGCCGGCGCAGCATGGGCAGCGAGACCAGCGGTGCCGGGTGCCGGGACTCGACGACCGCGAAGGCGGCGAGCAGGAGCACTCCGGCGGTCAGGGCGAGGAGCACGTCGGCGCCGCCGAAGCCGCGCTGGGCGGCGGTGGTCAGGGCGTAGATGAGGGCGAGCAGGCCGCCGGTGACGGTGATCGCCCCGGGGACGTCGAGCCGGGGCCGGTCCGGGGTGCGGGACTCGGTGAGGAGCCGGGGCGCGAGCGGCAGCACGAGCAGGGTGAAGACGGCGAGCAGGCCCATGGTGGAGCGCCAGCCGAGGGTCTCGGTGAGGACGCCGCCGAGGACCATGCCGACGGTGAAGCCGAGCGACATCAGGGTGCCGGAGATGCCGAGCGCCCGGTCGCGCAGCGGGCCCTCCGGGAAGGAGGTGGTCAGCAGGGACATGCCGGTGGGCACGATCGCGGCGGCCCCGAGGCCCTGGAGGGCGCGGCCGGCGAGGAAGGAGGCCGGGCCCTGGGCGAGGGTGGCGAGCACCGAGGCGGCGGCGAAGAGGGCGAGGCCGCCGAGGAAGACCCGCTTGCGGCCGTAGAGGTCGCCGATCCGGCCGAAGAGCAGCAGGAAGCCCCCGGAGGGGAGGGCGAAGGCGGTCACGGCCCACTGGAGGGCGGAGCGGTCGAGGCCGAGGTCGGCGCCGAGGACGGGCAGGGCGACGTTGAGGACGGAGAAGTCGAGCGCCACGATGAACTGGGCGGCGCAGAGCACGAAGAGGACGAGCCGGGCGCGGCCGGCGAGCGCGGGGGAGGAGGGGCTGGTGGGGCCGGGGGAGGAGGGGTCGGCGGGGGCCGCCGGGGGAGGGGTCAGGGTTGCCATGTCCCCGACCCTCGCGGTCCGGGAACAACGCCGGGGAGCGGGAACTTATCCTGTTGGTCGCACCACCAGGCGTCCGGGGGAGGAAGCAGACGTGGTCACTGCGGTGGAGGGTGCCGGGGGCAAGGCGCACCGGCTGGCGGAGCTGCGCGAGTTCCTGATGAGCCGGCGGGCCCGGGTGAGTCCCGAGGAGGCCGGTCTCCCGGCGGGCGGCCGGCGGCGCACGCCGGGGCTGCGGCGCGAGGAGGTCGCCGTGCTCGCCGGGGTCGGCGTCAGCTGGTACCAGTGGCTGGAGCAGGGCCGGGACATCACCGTCTCCCCGCAGGTGCTGGACGCGGTGGCCCGGGTGCTGAAGCTGAGCCCGGCCGAGCGGCGCCACCTGTACGTCCTCGCGGGGCTCAACCCGCCGGCCCTCGAACCGGCTCCGGAGGACCGGGACATGTGCGACGGGCTGCGCCGGCTGATCGAGGCGTGGATGCCCTTCCCGGCGCACATCATGGACGTGTACTGGAACACGGTCATGTACAACGAGGCGGCGGCGGCCGTGCTCGGGATGCGTCCGGACGTCACCCGGAACTGCCTCCTCGACTTCTTCACCGACACGCTGTACCGGGAGCGGATGCGGGGCTGGGAGGAGCTGGCGCCGAGCATCGTGGCGCAGTTCCGGTCGGCCTGTTCGGAGTGCCCGGACGACGACGGGTTCCGGGCGGTGGTCGCGCAGGCGCGGGCGGCGAGCCCGGAGTTCGCCGAGCTGTGGGAGCGCCGGGACATCCGGCCGGGCGGCCTGAACCGCAAGGAGATGGACCATCCGGTGGCCGGACGGCTCGTCATGGAGGCCACCCAGCTGCGGGTGCCGGCCCGCCCGGACCTGGTGATCGTGCTGCACACCCCGCTGCCGGAGGCCGGCACGGCGGAGAAGCTGGAGTGGCTGGCCTCGCCGGAGGGCCGGCGGGGGGCGATGTACCCGGTCGCGGGCTGAGGAGGCCCGCCGACCTATGCTCGGTCCATGACACTCAGCAGCGAGCACGGCGACCTCGGCCCCGAGGACCTGAAGATCATCACGCTGGCGCGCAGCGCCCGCGCCCGCAACGGCGTGCCGGAGGGCGCGGCCGTACGGGACGACACCGGCCGCACCTACGTCGCGGGCACGGTGGAGCTGGAGTCGCTGAAGCTGAGCGCCCTGCGGACGGCCGTGGCGATGGCCGTGGCGAGCGGCGCGCAGTCGCTGGAGGCGGCGGCCGTGGTGTCGGCCGTCGAGGCCGTGTCCGACGAGGACCGGGCGGCCGTGCGGGACCTGGGCGGCCCCGGGACGCCGGTGCTGCTGGCGGGGTCGGACGGACAGCTGCGCGCGGCGGTCACGGCGGGCTGAGGAGCGCCCGGAGCGGTGTGGGGGTCCGGCCGGGGCCGGACCCTTGCGCGTTTGTGAAGGATCTCCGCGACTTCTCTTGCCTTCCCGTGCGGTCTGCGTCTCAATAGGCGGCGGACGGTCCGACGGGCCGTCAGATCTCCGTCATTCCACGCAGTGCCCGCACCCCTGCGTCCATCGGGAAGGGGTACGAACCCACCATGAGAAGAAGCAGCTTGGGTGCGGCCGGAGCGGTCGCCGCGGGGCTCGCCGCGGCGTCGCTCGCCTTCGCCCCCACGGCCTCCGCCGCCGTCTCGCCGGGTTCGGCGACGGCCACGTACGACTGCGGGAGCTGGGGCGGCGGCACCGCCACGATCACCATGACCCACTCGGGGACCACGGGCCAGGTCTGGATCACCGCTCCCGTGACCACGCCGATCGCGGTCGGCGCGGACACGATCAGCGCCACGTTCACCCTGGCCAACTCGGCCGGTGCGAACCGGGTCTTCACCGGCAAGAAGAACCCGGCGATCCCGGCCGGCGGCAGCGCGAACCTGGGCCCGCTGACCGCGACCAACGTGGTGGCCGGCGACAAGCTCAACTCGTACTTCGCCGGTGTCGCCCTCAAGCTGGTGATCTTCGGCGTCACGGTGAACTGCGACGCGGTGACCTCGCAGTCCCCGGGACAGTTCGTCATCAGCTGACCCGCCGCACCACTCGTGACCGGTGCCGCCGAGGGCGGCACCGGTCCTCCGCGTGCCCGCCGACGGCCCCGCGGGAGCCCGCGCGCCGCCCGATCCCGTCAACATCTGATGACCCATCAGGCAATGGGGTCCGTCTCTCTTGACTTCTTTCGGCCCCCGGCCGTCAATGGCGCCCTCTCGACCCTCAGGAGGGGGCATTCACATGGCATTCACCCGAACCCGGGCGGTGACCCGAAGACGGCGCTGGACCGCCGTCCTCGGCGCCACCGCCCTCGCGGTCGCGGCGGGCGGCGCGCTCGCCGCCCCGGCGAACGCCGTCGGCTCCGCCCAGTCGGTGGACTTCACCACCCGCTGCATCCCGCCGGCCATCGCGGGCATCCCGCCCATCGAGGGCACCACCACCGCCGTGGTCTCGGTCGACAACAAGGCGCCCAAGGTCGGCGACACGGTCAAGGTGACCTACTCGATCACCAAGCCCGCCGCCTCCAACCCGGTCGACCTCGCGCTCCCGGCGGACATCCTCACCCCGAGCGGCAAGGTCGTCCTCGGCGGCGCGCAGACCGGCACGGTCACCGTCACCGGCCCCAGGAAGAACCCGCCGGTCCCCGGCAAGGGCGCCTTCCCGGGCTTCTCCATGACCGGCAGCTTCACGGTCACCCAGGCCGGGGCGATCACCCTCGCGCCCGGCGACTACAACATCCACACCAGCTACCTCATGGAGCTGGACACCCCCTGCACGGTCCTCAACCCGCCCGCGCCCGTCTCCGAGACGGTCCAGGCCGGCGACCAGTCCGTGCCCAACGAGCGGACCCTCGAACTCGGCGCCACCTCCGGCGCCCCCGGCGTCCGGGTGACCGTCACCGGCGCCAGGTTCACCCCGCTCACCGAGGTCACCGTCGTCGGCCGGGCCGGAGCGGCGGAGAGCGCCGACCGGATGACCGTCACCACCGACAGCGAGGGCGGCTTCACCGCCCGCCTGAAGGTGAACGACAGGGCGACCACCGGGATCGTCGCGTACGAGGGCACCGGCTGGAACGCCGAGAAGGGCGCGGGCCCGATCGCCTACCAGGTCGTCGACGACACCCCGACCCCGCCGAACAGCCAGCGGCTCACCGCCACCGTCAGGGCGGGCGAGCTGTCCATGACCCAGGCCGGTGACGCCGTCGCGCTCTCCGCGGTCGACTTCGGCCAGGGCGGCGCGGCCACCGGAGCGTTGCAGACGGTGACGGTCAAGGACTTCCGCGGCGGCCCCGCGGGCTGGTCCGTGACCGGCAAGGTCACCGACTTCACCGGCCCCGGCGGCGCCATCGGGGCCGACCGGCTCAGCTGGACCCCGGCCTGCGTCGCCAAGGAGGGCAGCCCCAGCGCCTGCACGGCCGGCTCCGCCGGACCGGTCGGCACCGGCGGCGCGACCCTCGCCTCCACCGAGAACGGCACGGTCACCGGCGGCGAGTTCACCCTCGACGCCGGACTGTCCCTGGACGTCCCGGCGTTCACCGCCCCCGGCGGCTACACCGGCGTCCTGACGCTGACCCTGTCCTGACACCGGCCGACGGGCCGGCCGGGCGCACCCCCGGCCGGCCCGTCGGCGCCCCGCGTCCGCTCCTCCCCACCCGCACCCACCCGGGGGTCCGCACCGTGCGTCGCAAGCTGTACGTCCTCCTCCTGAGCGCCGCCCTGCTGCTCCTCGGGGCCGCCCCCGCCGCCCGCGCCGCCGAGAACGAGGAGTGGGCCGTCTACCCGGCCGCCGCCCGCCTCGGCGAACGCCCCTACTTCTTCCTCACCGCCGATCCCGGCACCACCCTCCGCGACAAGGTCACCGTCGCCAACAAGACGACCGCCCCCCTCACCTTCCGGCTCTACGGCGCCGACGCCTACAACACCGAACGCGACGGCGGCTTCGCCCTGCGCACCGCCGGGGAGGAGCAGACCGGCACCGGCGCCTGGATCGTGCCGGAGCGCACCGCGGTCACCGTCCCGCCGCGCTCGGCCGTCACCGTCCCCTTCACCCTCACCGTCCCCGCCGACGCCGACCCCGGCGACCACCCCGGCGCCGTCGTCGCCCTCGACGAGCGGATCGCCCCCGGCGGCGGGGGCGCCGTCGCCCTGGGCGTCCAGCGGGCCGTCGGCGCCCGCGTCTACCTCAAGGTCAACGGCCCGGCCGTGCCCGCCCTCGCCGTCGAGGACGTCACCCTCGACCAGGACCGGCCGCTCGTCCCCGGCACCAGGACCTCCGCCGCCCTCGTCACGTACACCCTCCACAACCGCGGCAACGTCACCCTCAACCCCAAGGTCGTCCTGCGCGCCGAAGGGCTCTTCGGCCGGAGCCTGCTCGACCGCGAGCTCGCCCAGGTGCCGTCCGAGCTGCTGCCCCGGCAGCGGATCCGGCTCACCGAACGGTGGATCGGCTCGCCGCAGCTCGACTGGGGCGAGGTGACCCTCACCGCCACCGCCGGGGACGTCCGGGAGAGCGTCGGCGTGTCCTTCCTCGCCCTGCCCGGGCTGTTCGCCGCGGCGCTCCTCCTCGCCGCCGGGGGCCTCGCGGGGTGGCGGATCCGGCGCCGCCGGGCCCGAGGGGGGCACTGAGTACGTGGGGCGGCCGCTCATCGGGGACAATGGCCCCCATGAGCGTGCGCAGTGATGACACCGATGAGAAGAACACCGCCCCCCACCGGGCGGGCTTCGCCTGCTTCGTCGGGCGCCCCAACGCGGGCAAGTCCACCCTCACCAACGCTCTGGTCGGCCAGAAGGTGGCGATCACCTCCAACCGCCCCCAGACCACCCGGCACACCGTGCGCGGCATCGTGCACCGCCCGGACGCCCAGCTGATCCTGGTCGACACCCCGGGCCTCCACAAGCCGCGCACCCTCCTCGGCGAGCGGCTCAACGACGTCGTCCGCACCACCTGGGCCGAGGTCGACGTGATCGGCTTCTGCCTGCCCGCCGACCAGAAGCTCGGCCCCGGCGACCGCTTCATCGCCAAGGAGCTCGCCGAGATCAAGAAGACGCCCAAGGTCGCCATCGTCACCAAGACCGACCTGGTCGACTCCAAGACCCTCGCCGAGCAGCTGATCGCCATCGACCAGCTCGGCCGGGAGCTCGGCATCGAGTGGGCCGAGATCGTGCCCGTCTCCGCCGTCGGCGACAAGCAGGTCCAGCTCGTCGCCGACCTGCTCATCCCGCTCCTGCCGAAGTCCCCGCCGCTCTACCCGGAGGGCGACCTCACGGACGAGCCGGAGCAGGTCATGGTGGCCGAGCTGATCCGCGAGGCCGCGCTCGAAGGCGTGCGCGACGAGCTGCCGCACTCCATCGCGGTCGTCGTCGAGGAGATGATCCCCCGCGAGGGCCGCCCCGCGGACCGGCCGCTGCTCGACATCCACGCCAACGTGTACATCGAGCGCCCCAGCCAGAAGGGCATCATCATCGGCCCCAAGGGCAGCCGCCTGAAGGAGGTCGGGATGAAGTCCCGCAAGCACATCGAGGCCCTCCTCGGCACCCCGGTCTTCCTCGACCTGCACGTGAAGGTCGCCAAGGACTGGCAGCGGGACCCCAAGCAGCTGCGCCGGCTCGGCTTCTAGCGGTGCTCGACGCGGGGACGGAGCGCTTCGTCGACCACGCGGTCGTCCTGCCGCCCGCCGGACTGGCCGCCGCCTTCGACCGGATGGTCGAGGAGCGCTCCCGGGGCGGCCGGGAGGCGAGCCTGGCGGCGAGGCCGTCGGCGGCGCAGGACTCGGCGCTCGTGCGCCGGGTCCGCGACGGGCTGCTGGCCCGCGCCGACGAGCTGGACGACCACCTCACGGGGCTCCTCTCCGACGCCAAGTCCGCGATCTGCATCGCCGGCCGCGCGGTCCTCAAGCGCGGCCGGCTCACCCCGGAGCAGTACGCCCTCCTGACCGGCCCCTTCACGGACCTGGGCGTCCCCGCCCCGCCGCACCCGGCCGACGCGAGCTAGGCGCCCTCCTTGAGGACCCTCGTCACGAGGGTCCGCTGGTCGTCCGTGAGGTGCGGGTCCGCGCACCGCACGGTCCGGCCGTCGATGGTGATCTCGTACGAGAAGCCGTCCGGGACGCCCCGGACGGCTGCCGCCGCGGCGAGGACGGAGGCGGCCAGGGACTCCCACTCGGGGCCCGTGACCTCCACCTCCGCCGACCGCTCGATGCCCGCGAAACCGCCCGTGCGCCGCACTCGAATCCGCATGGGACGTGTCTACCAGTCCGGCTCAGTCGGTGGGTACGCCCACGGCCGCCCACGCCTTCGTGACGGCCTGGATCTCCGCCGCGTCGCCGTACCGCGCCTTCGCCGCCGCCACGGTGGCCGCCGCGAACTCCGAGAAGCGGGTCTCGGGGGTGAGGGTGCCGCCGGTCATCACGTCGTACCAGATCCGCCCGGCCCGGTCCCAGGCGTGGCCGCCGAGCTCGGTCGCCACCAGGTAGAAGGCGTGGTTGGGGATGCCGGAGTTGATGTGCACCCCGCCGTTGTCCCGGCTCGTGCGGACGTAGTCGTCCATGTGGGCCGGCTGCGGGTCCTTGCCGAGGACGTCGTCGTCGTACGCGGTCCCCGGCGCCTTCATCGAGCGCAGCGCCGTCCCCTCCACGTCCGGGTGGAAGAGGCCCTGGCCGATCAGCCAGTCGGCCTGGTCGGCGGTCTGGCCGAGCGCGTGCTGCTTCACCAGCGAGCCGAAGACGTCGGAGACCGACTCGTTGAGCGCGCCGGACTGGCTGAAGTACTCCAGGTTCGCCGTGTACTGGGTGAAGCCGTGGGCCAGCTCGTGGCCGATGACGTCCACCGGGAGGGTGAAGTCGAGGAAGACCTCGCCGTCGCCGTCGCCGAACACCATCTGCTCGCCGTTCCAGAAGGCGTTGCCGTAGTTCTCGTCGTAGTGGACGGTCGCGATGAGCGGCAGCCCCGCGCCGTCCATCGAGTCGCGCCCGAAGGCGTCCCGGAAGAGCGCGAAGGTGGCGCCGAGGCCCGCGTAGGCGCGGTTGACGGTGGCGTCGGGCGTCGCCTCCTCGCCCTCGTCGCGGACCTTCGCGCCGGGCAGGGCGGTGCGGTGCCCGGCGTCGTGGATCGTGCGGCGCGGGGCGGCGGGACCGGCGGGCGCGCCGACCGGGGCGGCGGCCGCACGCGGCAGGACCCGGGCGGTGCGGGCCGAGGCGTCGGCGATCAGGGTGCGGCGGGCGGCCGCCGCGACGGAGGGGTTGTCCGAGGCCGCCAGGTGCTCCAGGAGGTGGGGCGGCACGATCGTGCAGAAGGGGGAGGTCATACCCGGCAATGTGGCACTGTGCGACGGCGGTGTCACGAGAAGTGACGGGGATTGGCGAAATGGAGTGATGGGTCACCTTTGGGTCTTGACGACACGGCCGTCCCGCATACTGGAACAGGACGTCCGCCTTCCCCGGGCCTGGGCTATGGTGACGCACATCATGCGTTTCGGGCTGCTTCTCCTTAGCTGCCGCGGCGAGGGCCTGTAGTCGTAGGCCGACCCCCTCCCCGCGGGTTTCGGTGTTGCGTTCGACAGTCGGCCGTCCCCCCTGAGGACCCGAGGAGCCCTACGCCATGTCCCAGTCCCCGTTCGTCAGCCGGCCCACGCCGATCACCAACGCGACGCACACGCAGAAGCCGTCCGGGATGCCGATCCACAAGTACGGCCGCTACGAGGCCGTCGAGATCCCCGACCGCACCTGGCCCGAGCGGCGCATCACCAAGGCGCCCCGCTGGCTGTCCACCGATCTGCGGGACGGCAACCAGGCCCTGATCGACCCGATGTCCCCGGCCCGCAAGCGCGAGATGTTCGACCTGCTGGTACGCCTGGGCTACAAGGAGATCGAGGTCGGCTTCCCGTCCTCGGGCGAGACCGACTTCGCCTTCGTCCGCTCCATCATCGAAGAGGGCGCGATCCCGGAGGACGTCACCATCTCCGTGCTGACCCAGGCCCGCGAGGACCTGATCGAGCGGACCGTGGAGTCCCTGGTCGGCGCCCACCGCGCCACCGTCCACCTGTACAACGCCACCGCGCCGACCTTCCGCCGGGTGGTCTTCCGCGGCTCCAAGGACGACATCAAGCAGATCGCCGTCGACGGCACCCGCCTGGTGATGGAGTACGCCGAGAAGCTGCTGGGCCCGGAGACCACCTTCGGCTACCAGTACAGCCCGGAGATCTTCACCGACACCGAGCTGGACTTCGCCCTGGAGGTCTGCGAGGCCGTCTGCGACGTGTGGCAGCCCGGCCCCGGCCGCGAGATCATCCTCAACCTGCCCGCCACCGTGGAGCGTTCGACGCCCTCCACGCACGCGGACCGCTTCGAGTGGATGTCCCGCAACCTGACCCGCCGCGAGCACGTCTGCCTGTCCGTCCACCCGCACAACGACCGCGGCACCGCCGTCGCCGCCGCCGAACTGGCCATCATGGCCGGCGCCGACCGCATCGAGGGCTGCCTGTTCGGCCAGGGCGAGCGCACCGGCAACGTCGACCTGGTCACCCTGGGCATGAACCTGTTCAGCCAGGGCGTGGACCCGCAGATCGACTTCTCGCAGATCGACGAGATCCGCCGCACCAGCGAGTACTGCAACCAGATGGAGGTCCACCCGCGCCACCCCTACGCGGGCGACCTGGTCTACACCGCCTTCTCCGGCTCCCACCAGGACGCCATCAAGAAGGGCTTCGACGCCATGGAGGCCGACGCGGCCGCGAAGGGCGTCACCGTCGACGACATCGAGTGGGCCGTCCCGTACCTGCCGATCGACCCGAAGGACGTCGGCCGCTCCTACGAGGCCGTCATCCGGGTCAACTCGCAGTCCGGCAAGGGCGGCATCGCCTACGTCCTGAAGAACGACCACAAGCTGGACCTGCCCCGCCGGATGCAGATCGAGTTCTCCCGGATCATCCAGGCCAAGACCGACGCCGAGGGCGGCGAGGTCACCCCGGCCGCGATCTGGTCCGTCTTCCAGGACGAGTACCTGCCCAACCCGGACAACGCCTGGGGCCGCATCCAGCTGCGCTCCGGCCAGTCCACCTCGGACACCGACGGCACCGACACCCTGCGCGTGGAGGCGGTCGTCGACGGCGTCGACACCGTCCTGACCGGCTCCGGAAACGGTCCGATCTCCGCCTTCTTCGACGCCCTCCAGTCGGTCGGCGTGGACGCCCGCCTGCTGGACTACCAGGAGCACACCATGAGCGAGGGCGCCTCCGCGCAGGCCGCCTCGTACATCGAGTGCGCCATCGACGGGCGCGTGCTGTGGGGCATCGGCATCGACGCCAACACCACCCGCGCCTCCCTGAAGGCGGTCATCTCGGCGGTCAACCGCTCCGCGCGCTGACCTCACGCTCCGTGCGGTGCCCCGCCCCCTCCGTGAGGGGGCGGGGCGCCGTGTTTTGTGAGGTGCGTCACAGTTTCAGGTTCGCTTAAGGAGGATCATGTAGACATGCCGGAATCGGCGCGATATCAGGTGAGTTGACGGCACATCAAGGTGTGACGGATGGTACAGACCACTCCCCACGGGACCCTCCCCACCCTTCCTCCCCGCACTCCCTGACCTGGAGTTTCGCATGCGCACGTCCGCTGCCGTGGCCACCGTCCTCGCGGTGACCGGAGCCGCCCTCGCCTGGGCCCCCGCCGCTTCCGCCGCCTCCACCGAGTGCGTGCCGAACCCGCTCGGCACGGCCGGGCTGTACGCGGAGTTCGTGGAGCGGGACTCCGTGCGCCACTCGGACTCCGAGGGCGCGGTCGCCGTCGGCGGCGACGCCACCTTCGGCGACCCGAAGGCCCCCTCCGGCTTCTCCGTCGGCTACCAGCTCACCTCCGGCGACCTCGCGAAGCTCCCCGGCGGCCACAGCCTCGTCGTCGGCGGCACCCTCTCCGCCAACCAGGTCGTCATCACCAAGGGCACCGGCGTGGCCTGGAAGGTCGTGAACGCCTCCGGCGGCAAGAACTTCGGCGTCGACGGACCGATCGCCGAGGGCGCCTCCCCGGTCGACTTCGGCAAGGAGTTCACCACCCTGCGGACCCTCTCGGCCGGCTGGGCCGGCGAGAAGCCCAACGGCTCGGTCTCCGCCTCCGGCGACGGCGTCTTCCTCACCGGCACCGACAGCGAGCTCAACGTCTTCGCCGTGGACGCCGCCGACCTCCAGAAGGCCCGCGCCATCACCCTGGACGTGCCGGTCGGCGCCTCCACCCTGGTCAACGTCCTCGGCGCCACGTACGACATGAGCGCCAACGCCACCTACGGCGTCTACTACAAGAACGTCTCCGGCGGCGCGGCCGTCATCGACGACTACAACGTGCCGGACGCCTACCGCACGATCCGCTCCAAGCTGCTGTGGAACTTCCCCCAGGCCACCACGGTCAAGAAGAACTACACCTCCTGGCCCGGCACGATCCTCGCCCCCGGCGCCACCGTCCACATGGGCGGCCCCGGCGTCGGCCCCGGCCACGTCAACGGCGCCGTCATCGCCCGGAACCTCGTCACCGTCCCCGGTGCCGAGACCCACCAGATGACCTTCGCCGGCTGCCTGCCGAAGGAGACGACCCCCGGCCCGGTCGTCACCCCCGAGACCCCCGAGCCGACCGACACCCCCGTCCCCACCCCGCCGGCCACCACCGCCCCGCCGGCCACCCCGACCCCCACGCCCACCGGGGGCACCCCGGAGACCACCGCGCCCGCGCCCTCCGGGACGCCCTCCGCGAGCTCCTCCGGCTCCCCCTCGGCCACCCCCGCCGAGACCACCTCCCCGGCCGGCACCCCGGAGACGACGGACGCGGCTCCCAGCCCCTCCGCGACCACCCCGGAGGGTGATCTCGCGACGACCGGATCGGCCGTCGGACCGGGCGTCATCGGGGCGGCCGTCGCCGCCGTCCTCGTCGGCGGAGGCTTCCTGGCCTTCGCGAAGCGCCGCCGCCGGGCCTGAAACCCCGGTGTCACGTCTCGGCCATCTCCGGTGCGAAGTGGTGACGAGGTGCTGACGCCACATCATGGATGTGGCTAACATCACGCCCACGCACCGGCAGTGCAGCCGGGCCGTCGAGGAGGTGCGCGTGCGTTCTGCCCGGAAGACGCGTGGTGGGAAGCTGGCCGTCTGCGGCATCCGCACCTCCTGGAACACCATCGGCGACGGCGAGTTCTTCTGCGAGGAGTGCGGCGGGGACCGCAACTACCGACGGCGCACCGGCCGCCGCCGGTTCGCCGTCCTCGGCGTCCCCCTCCTGCCACGGGGCTGTACCGGCCCCGTGGTGGAGTGCGCCGCCTGCCACACCCACTTCGGCACCGAGGTGCTGGAGCGGCCCACCACCGGCCGTTTCTCGGCGATGCTGAGGGACGCCGTCCACACCGTCGCCCTCGCCGTCCTCGCGGCCGGCGGCACCGCCTCCCGCGAGGTCCTGGACCGGGCCGTGCGCGCCGTCCGGTCCGCCGGGTACGCCGACTGCACGGCCGTCCAGCTCGTCGACCTGGTGGAGGCCCTGGAGGCCGACACCGGCCGGTTCATGCCCGAGATCAACCCCGAGGGCGCCCTCCTGGCCATCGAGATCCACGAGGCCGTCGCCCCGCTCACCCCGCACCTGGAGCCCGCCGGGCGGGAGGCGCTGCTGCTCCAGGCGGCCCGGATCGCCCTCGCCGACGGCGGGTACAGCCCGGCCGAGCAGGAGGTCCTGGGCACCGTCGGGACGGCGCTCGGCCTCCGGCCGGAGGACGTCCTGCGGCTGCTGGCCTCCGCCCGTACGGTCTCCTGACGCCGGGCCCGGAAGACGTGACGGAGGGGGGCACCCGCCGGGTGCCCCCCTCCGTCACGACCGGGTGCGGCGTCAGCCGATCGCGCCGCTGGCGCGGAGCATGTCCTCGCGCTCGACGATCTTCACGCGCTCGCGGCCCTGCGGCTCGCCCAGCGCCTTCTCGGCGGCGTCCAGGGCGTACCAGCCGTCCCACGTGGTGTAGGTGAGGCCCTTCTCCTCCAGGAAGGAGACGACCGCGTCGGGCTCCGGGCTCGCCGGCGTGAGGAGGCGGCCCTCGGCGAAGTCCTCCAGGAGGTTCGCGACGGTCTCGTTGGCGTCGCCCTTGGTGTGGCCGATGAGGCCGACCGGGCCGCGGCGGATCCAGCCGGTGACGTAGGTGGAGGCCATGTGCTCCTCGCCCTCCATCACCCGGCCGCCCCGGTCGGGGACGGTGCCGCTGACGGCGTCCCAGGGCAGCTTGGGCAGTTCGTCGGAGAGGTAGCCCACCGCGCGGTAGACGGACCGGACGTCCCAGTCGGTGGTGACGCCGGTGCCCTTCACGTTGCCGGTGCCGTCGAGCTCGGTGCGCTCGGTGCGCAGGCCGACGACCTCGCCGTTCTCGCCGAGGATCTCGACGGGGGACTCGAAGAAGTGCAGGAAGAGCTTGTGCGGGCGGTCGCCGACGTCGCGGATCGCCCAGTTCTCCAGGGTCTTGGCGACCATGTCGGTCTGCTTGTTCTTGCGCCGCTCGGCGATCGAGCCCTCGTCGTAGTCGATGTCCTCGGGGTTGACGATGACCTCGATGTTCGGGGAGTGGTCCAGCTCGCGCAGCTCCATGGGGCTGAACTTGGCCTGGGCCGGGCCGCGGCGGCCGAAGACGTGGATCTCCACGGCCTTGTTGGCCTTCAGGCCCTCGTGGACGTTGGCCGGGATCTCGGTCGGCAGCAGCTCCTCGGCGGTCTTGGCGAGGATGCGGGCGACGTCGAGGGCGACGTTGCCGACGCCGAGGACGGCGACCTTCTCGGCCGACAGGTCCCAGGTGCGCGGGACGTCCGGGTGGCCGTCGTACCAGGAGGCGAAGTCGGCGGCGCCGAAGGAGCCCTTCAGGCCGACGCCGGGGATCTGGAGCTCGCGGTCGAACATGGCGCCGGTCGAGAAGAC
Organism: Streptomyces filamentosus; assembly: GCF_014654895.1. Taxonomy (GTDB): domain Bacteria; phylum Actinomycetota; class Actinomycetes; order Streptomycetales; family Streptomycetaceae; genus Streptomyces; species Streptomyces filamentosus. Next base: position 4,019,460 of record NZ_BNBE01000001.1, read on the forward strand.
CACCGCGTCGTAGAAGGAGCGCAGGTCGTCGAGGTGGACGTCGGTGCCGTAGTTCACGTTGCCGAAGAGGCGGACCTGCGGCTTGTCGAGGACCTGGTGGAGGGCGGTGATGATGCCCTTGATCCGCGGGTGGTCGGGGGCGACGCCGTAGCGGATCAGGCCGAAGGGGGCCGGCATCCGCTCGAAGATGTCGATGGACACGCCCGGCCCGGAGGCGGTGTCGGACTTCAGCAGCGCGTCGGCGGCGTAGATGCCGGCGGGGCCGGCGCCGACGATCGCGACCCGGAGGGGGCGGGGCATGACTGGGTTCCCTTCGCATACGACGTGCGGCGAGGCCGCCGACACTTAGGCCACCCTAAATAACCCGGGGGGCGAAGTGGTACCCGACCCCGGCCTATGCCCTCATAAGGCGAACTTATGACTTCCCCAAGCGATGCTAGTGGTTCGAGGTGAGCGTGCGCCGGGGGAGCGGGGGCGGGGGGAAGAGGAAGGGGCGGAGGCGGAGGCGGGGGCGGGGGCGGGGGCGGCTCAGCCCCGCGCCGCCGCGAGGACCAGCGCGCCCGCCGCCGCCACGGAGCCGGCCGCCATCACGCAGCCCAGGAGCGTCACGAGCCCGCCCATGACGCGCCCGTACGGGGTGTCCGGCTGGATCGCCCGCTCCGGGGCCCGGGGATCGTAGGCGAGCTCGATCGCGTCCGGGCCCGAGGTCGCCGTGTAGGTGTGGCCGGCGCCGGTGGCGTCCGTGTAGCGGTACACCTTCCGGTCGTTCGTGTAGTGGCTGAACTCGCCGACGACCGTGATCCCGTGCCGGGGCAGGCGCCACTGCCGGTACGCCTCCCGGCCCGCCGAGCGCACGAGGAGGACGCCGGTCGCGGCGAAGGCGGCCGCCATCCAGAAGACGACCGCGTACTCGCCCCGGGGGCCGTTCAGGGCGATGAACACGTCCAGGGCGACGAGCACCGCGACCACGGCGACCGCGACGGGCTTCCAGCGGGCGCGGCGGGGTCCCGGGGCCCCGGGCGTGCTGGTCGTGACGAGCTCGGCGCCGTCGGGGGCCGGGACCTCGGGCAGGGCGGCCGTCACGGCGTCCGCGAAGGCGAGCGCGCCGGCCTCGCTGACCCCGGCCACCCGGTAGATCGTCGGCTCGTTCGCGCCCGAGGCCGTGAGGACGATCGCGACGGACCGCCCCTCGGCGTGGACGAACGAGATCGCCGCCAGCGGTATGTGGTGTTCCTTGTCCGGCCGGTGCAGGGTGACCGGCCCGCCCGCGAAGCGGAGAACCGATTCTCCACCGCGCAGGACCAGAGAGGGGGTGGCCGTCATCGTCCGCGTTCCTCCGCCGCCGGTCGGTGCGTCCCGGGGCGTCTGCGGGCGACAGGAAGACGCTCCCGGGCCGATCGTAGGGGCACCGGACCGCCCCGCACCATGCCCGGTCCCGGCGACCGCCCGGACGGCCCCTCCCGTGCGCCCCCTCCGCACGCCCCGGCGTACGCCGGGAACAAAAGCGGGGACGCCCCGGAAATGCCCCCGCCGGCCCTCCGGGCGGCCGTTCGGGAATCCCCCGGATCTCCGGGATTTCCCCGTTCCCACCGTCGACCCGACGGCCCCGAATCGAATTATCCGCTCGAACATCCCGGCCCGGACCGCACCCGGAAGACCACCGAACTCCCCTGGTGGGCGCGCCGATTCCACGGCGCACGGGTCACCCGGAGCGGGGAGACCGGAAATGGATTCAGAAAGGCATACGTTGGTGAAGGAAGACAGCAGAGAGCAACGACAACGGGGAATTCCGTACGACGGCCCCGGCCCGGCGCACCGGGACCCGCCGTCGGGAAGGAGGGCCGGCCATGGCACTACGGATCGGGGCGTACGTCGTGGAGATCCGCACCGGGCGGGTCGCGCGGGTCATGGGACACGACGGCCCCTACGTTCAGGTCCGCCCCCTCGGCGGCGGACGCGCGTGGGACGTCACCCCCGAGGGCCTCCGCGAGGCCACCTCCGCCGAGCGCCTCAGCGCCGCCACCGCCCACGCCAACGCCCGCAGCCGCGGCGAAGTCCCCTGAGCCCCGCCACCCGCGCCCGGGAGCCTCCCCGGGTGCGGGAGAATGGGGCCATGAGTCTGTTCCGCGACGACGGCATCGTGCTGCGCACCCAGAAGCTGGGTGAGGCGGACCGCATCATCACGCTCCTCACCCGCGGCCACGGCCGGGTGCGGGCCGTCGCCCGCGGGGTGCGCCGCACCAAGTCCAAGTTCGGGGCGCGGCTCGAACCCTTCTCCCACGTGGACGTGCAGTTCTTCGCGCGCGGGAGCGAGCTGATCGGCCGCGGACTGCCGCTCTGCACCCAGAGCGAGACCATCGCCCCGTACGGCGGCGGCATCGTCACCGACTACGCCCGCTACACCGCCGGCACCGCGATGCTGGAGACCGCCGAGCGCTTCACCGACCACGAGGGCGAGCCCGCCGTCCAGCAGTACCTGCTGCTCGTCGGCGGCCTGCGGACCCTCGCCCGCGGCGAGCACGCCCCCCATCTGATCCTCGACGCCTTCCTCCTGCGCTCCCTCGCCGTGAACGGCTACGCGCCCAGCTTCGACGACTGCGCCAAGTGCGGACTCCCCGGCCCCAACCGCTTCTTCTCGGTCGCGGCGGGCGGCGTCATATGCGGCGACTGCCGGGTGCCCGGAAGCGTCGTACCCTCGGCGGAGGCCATCGGCCTGCTCAGCGCGCTGCTCACCGGCGACTGGGCGACGGCGGACGCGTGCGAGCCGCGTCACGTCAGAGAGGGCAGCGGACTCGTGTCCGCCTATCTGCACTGGCACCTGGAGCGCGGCCTGCGCTCCCTGCGTTACGTAGAGAACAGCTAGGAGACACCAGCCATGGCCATCGCACGACTGCTCGGACGCCAGCGCCGGGAGTACGCGACCCCCGAGCCGCACCCGTCCGGCGCCCGCCCGCCCAAGCTCCAGAGCGAGCTGGTGCCGGAGCACGTCGCGATCGTCATGGACGGCAACGGCCGCTGGGCCAAGGAGCGCGGACTGCCCCGCACCGAGGGCCACAAGGTCGGCGCCGAGCAGGTCCTCGACGTCCTCCAGGGCGCGATCGAGATGGGCGTGGGCTCGATCTCGCTGTACGCCTTCTCCACCGAGAACTGGAAGCGCTCCCCCGAGGAGGTGCGCTTCCTCATGAACTTCAACCGCGACTTCATCCGCAAGTCCCGCGACCAGCTCGACTCCCTCGGCGTCCGCGTCCGCTGGGTGGGCCGCATGCCCAAGCTGTGGAAGTCCGTGGCCAAGGAGCTCCAGATCGCCCAGGAGCAGACCAAGGACAACACGAAGCTCACGCTGTACTTCTGCATGAACTACGGCGGCCGCGCCGAGCTCACCGACGCCGCGCAGGCGCTCGCCGAGGACGTCAGGGCGGGCCGGCTCGACCCCGCGAAGATCACCGAGAAGACCATCCAGAAGTACCTCTACTACCCGGACATGCCGGACGTGGACCTCTTCCTGCGGCCCAGCGGCGAGCAGCGCACCTCCAACTACCTGATCTGGCAGAGCGCGTACGCCGAGATGGTCTTCCAGGACGTGCTGTGGCCCGACTTCGACCGCCGCGACCTGTGGCGCGCCTGCGTCGAGTACGCCCAGCGCGACCGCCGCTTCGGCGGCGTCGACCCGGCCGACCTCGCCGTCCTCGACAAGGCCTGAGACCGGGGGAGGGCCCACCGGGGGGTGGCGCTACGATCCGGCGGGTGAACGGGACAACGGACGACCCCACGCTCCACGACCGGATCGAACTCGCCTACCTCCCCGCCCTCGCCGACGTGCGCGAGGCGGTGCGCGTCACCCTGGACGCCGCCCGCTGGTGGCGGGCGCTGCGCCTGCTCGCGTACGGCGCCGCGGCCCTCGCCCTCCTGGTCGCAGCCCTGGAGCTGCTGCTCCCGGGCGAGCCGGACCCGGGGACCGTGGCCGGGATGGCGGGGCTCGGCGCGGCCGCCGTCGCCGCGGTCCACCTGATGGGGTGGGCCGTCGCCCGGGCGTTCTTCCTCTCCGTCCGCGCGCAGGGCGAGGCCCGGGCCGTCGTCGACGCCGAGGGCGGCCGGTGGGCCGCCCGGGACACCGAGCAGGTCATCCGCTGGGCGATGCTGCCCCGGTACGCGGAGACCGACCGGCTCTTCGTCCTGCTCACGCCCCGGAAGACCGGCTCCGGCTTCGCCTACCTGCCCAAGCACGGCCTCGCCGACCCGGCCGACGCCGACCGGCTGCGCGCCCTGCTCGACCGGCACAGCAACCGGATCTGACGGCATGCGCGAGGGCCCGTTCCGGACGGTCGTCCGGAACGGGCCCTCACGTATGTCAGGTCTCAGCTCACTTCGCCGCGCACTCCGCGCAGGTCCCGAAGATCTCGACCGTGTGCGCGACGTTCACGAAGCCGTGCTCCGCCGCGACCGCCTCGGCCCACTGCTCCACCATCGGCCCCTCGACCTCGACGGCCTTGCCGCAGGCGCGGCAGACGAGGTGGTGGTGGTGGTCGTCGGACGAACAGCGGCGGTAGACCGTCTCGCCCTCGCTGGTGCGCAGCGCGTCCACCTCGCCCGCGTCCGCCAGCGACTGGAGGGTGCGGTAGACGGTGGTCAGGCCGACGGAGTCGCCGCGGTGCTTGAGCATGTCGTGCAGCTCCTGCGCGCTGCGGAACTCGTCCACTTCGCTCAGCGCCGCCGACACGGCGGCCCGCTGCCGGGTGGAGCGGCCGCGTACGGGGGGTCCTGCCGTTGCCACGGGGGCCTCCTTTGTATCCGTTGCCCCCGTCATTCTGCCAGTACCCCCCCGGGCCGGGTCAGACCCTGACGTCGTCCGCGGGCCCGCGGGCCGGCGGGACCGGGGTGTCGCAGCCCTCCACGGCGGCGGCCTCGGCGGCCCGGGCGCGGCGCCGGGCCAGCGGGGCGGCCAGCAGTGTCATCAGGACGAAGACGCCGATCGCGTACAGGACGATCGTCGAGCCGGGCGGGACGTCCACGTAGTACGTGGTGACGGTGCCGGCCAGGGTGACGGCGACGCCCGTCGCCACGGCGAGCACGAAGGTCGCCCGGAAGGACTTCGACAGCTGCTGGGCGGCCGCCACCGGGACCACCATCAGCGCGCTGACGAGCAGCAGGCCGACGACCCGCATGGCGACGGTGACGGTGACGGCGGCGGTGACCGCGATCAGCAGGTTGAGCAGCCGCACCGGCAGGCCGGTGACGCGGGCGAACTCCTCGTCCTGGCTGACGGCGAAGAGCTGCCGGCGCAGTCCGACGGTCACCAGGACCACGAAGGCCGCCAGGACCGAGATCGCGGTGACGTCCTCGGGCGAGACGGTGGACAGCGAACCGAAGAGGTACGAGGTGAGGTTGGCGTTGGAGCCGGTCGGCGCGAGGTTGATGAGCAGCACGCCGCCGGCCATGCCGCCGTAGAAGAGCAGGGCGAGCGCGAGGTCGCCCCGGGTCTTGCCGTACGCCCTGATCAGCTCCATCGCCACGGAACCGGCGACGGCGACGAGGGTCGCCATCCAGACCGGGCTGGAGTTGAGCAGGAAGCCGAGGCCCACGCCGGTCATCGCCACGTGCCCGATGCCGTCGCCCATCAGGGCCTGGCGGCGCTGGACGAGGTAGATGCCGACGGCGGGGGCGGTGATGCCGACGAGGACGGCCGCGAGGAGCGCCCGCTGCATGAAGGCAGGTTCGAGGAAGTCCATGGTCAGGTCAGCAGTCCCGTGCGGAGCGGCTCTCCGGCCGCGTGGGGGTGGACGTGGTCGTGGCCGGGCAGGGCGTGCTGGCCGAGGGCCTCGGGCGGCGGCCCGTCGTGGACGACGCAGCCGTCGCGGAGGACGACCGCGCGGTCGATGAGCGGCTCCAGCGGGCCGAGTTCGTGGAGGACGAGGAGGACGGAGGTGCCGCCGGCGACCTGTGCGCGCAGGGTCGAGGCGAGGACCTCCTGGCTGGCGAGGTCCACGCCGGCCATCGGCTCGTCCATGATCAGGAGTTCGGGTTCGGAGGCGAGCGCGCGGGCGATGAGGACCCGCTGGTGCTGGCCGCCGGAGAGCGCGGCGACGGAGTCCCCGGCGCGGTCGGCGAGCCCGACGAGGTCGACGGCCCGCTCGACGGCCGCCTTGTCGGCCCGGGTGGCCCAGCCGAACCTCCGGCGGGAGAGCCGGCCGGAGGAGACGACCTCGCGGATGGTGGCGGGGACGCCGGAGGCGGCGGTGGTGCGCTGCGGGACGTAGCCGACGCGGGCCCAGTCGCGGAACCGCTTCCGCTCGGTGCCGAACAGCTCGATGGTGCCGCCGGTCAGCGGCACCTGGCCGATGACCGCGCGGACGGTGGTGGACTTGCCGGAGCCGTTGGCGCCGAGCAGGGCGACGACCTCGCCGCGGCCGACGTCGAGGTCGACGCCGCGCAGGACGGGGCGGGCGCCGAGGGCGGCGGTGGCGCCGCGGACGGAGAGGACGGGGTCGTCGCGCACGGGGGTCTCCTACTTGGCGCCGAGGGCGGTCTTGAGGGCGGCGAGGTTGGATCGCATGACCTCGACGTAGTCGGCGCCCCGGGACTTGTCGGTGATTCCCTCCAGCGGGTCGAGCACGTCGGTCCTCAGACCGGTGTCGGCGGCGAGGGTCTTCGCGGTCTTGTCGCTGGCGAGGGTCTCGAAGAAGACGGTGGAGACCTTGTCGGCCTTCGCGATGTCCTGGAGCTGCTTGATGCGGGCGGGGCTCGGCTCGGACTCGGGGTCGACGCCGGAGATGCCCTCCTGCTCCAGGTGGTAGCGCTCGGCGAGGTGGCCGAAGGCGGAGTGGGTGGTGATGAAGGTGCGGGTGGCGGTGTTCTTCAGGCCCGTCTCGAACTCGGTGTCCAGGGCGCCGAGCTTCTTCACCAGGGCGGCGGTGTTCGCCTTGTAGTCGGGGGCGTGGTCCGGGTCGGCCTTCGCGAAGGCGGCGCCGACGCCCTCGGCGACCTCGGCGTACTTCACGGGGTCGAGCCAGACGTGCGGGTCGGTGCCGGACCCGGAGCCGTGGTCGTGGCCCTCGTGGGACTCGCCGCCCTCTTCGGCGTGGTCGTGGCCCTCGCCGGCTTCGGCGCCGTGGCCCTCGACGGAGGTGAGGCCGGCGGCGTCGACGGTGTGCTCGACGCCGGCCTGGGCGATGGCGTCGTCGACGGCGGGCTGGATGCCCTTGAGGTAGAGGAGGACGTCGGCGTCGGCGAGCTCGCCGATCTGCCGCGGCTTGAGCTCCAGGTCGTGGGGTTCGACGCCGGGCGCGGTGAGGGTCCGGACGGCCACGTGGCCGCCGCCTATCTGCTCGGCCAGGTACTGCATGGGGTAGAAGGACGCGACGACGTCCAGCTTGCCGTCGCTCCCCTTGTCCGCCGCGTCGGAGGTTCCGCCGCAGGCGGAGAGGGTCAGGAGGCCGAGGGCGACGGCTCCGGTGACGGCGGTGGTGGGTATCAGACGGCGTACGTTCATGACACTCATTTTCAACAAAACTGGAAACGGTTGTCAATTGCCTCCGGCCGGTCCGGGCCGTGACCCCGGCCACCCGGGGCCGGGGCCCCACCGATTTGATACCGGGCCCATGGGCGCCGGTAACCTGTGGCATTCGCACTTCGTCGTCGTAATGAAGAGAGCACCGTGGCCGCCGACAAGATCGACACCATCGTCAGCCTGAGCAAGCGCCGTGGCTTCGTTTTCCCTTGCAGTGAGATCTACGGCGGTCAGCGAGCCGCCTGGGACTACGGACACCTGGGCGTCGAGCTCAAGGAGAACATCAAGCGCCAGTGGTGGCGTTACATGGTCACCTCGCGCGAGGACGTCGTCGGCATCGACTCGTCGGTCATCCTGGCGACCGAGGTCTGGGAGGCCTCCGGTCACGTCGCGACCTTCACCGACCCGCTGACCGAGTGCACCTCCTGCCACAAGCGCTTCCGCGCGGACCACCTGGAGGAGGCGTACGAGGAGAAGCACGGCCGCCTCCCCGAGAACGGCCTCGCCGACCTGAACTGCCCCAACTGCGGCAACAAGGGCACCTTCACCGAGCCGAAGAACTTCTCCGGCCTGCTCTCCACCCACCTCGGCCCGACCCAGGACTCCGGCTCCGTCGCCTACCTGCGTCCCGAGACCGCCCAGGGCATCTTCACCAACTTCGCCCAGGTGCAGACCACCGCGCGCAGGAAGCCCCCGTTCGGCATCGCGCAGATGGGCAAGTCCTTCCGGAACGAGATCACTCCGGGCAACTTCATCTTCCGGACCCGCGAGTTCGAGCAGATGGAGATGGAGTTCTTCGTCAAGCCGGGCGAGGACGAGGAGTGGCAGGAGTACTGGATGCAGCAGCGCTGGAACTGGTACACCAACCTCGGCCTGCGCGAGGAGAACATGCGCTGGTTCGAGCACCCGCAGGAGAAGCTCTCCCACTACTCGAAGCGCACCGCCGACATCGAGTACCGCTTCTCCTTCGGCGGCAGCGAGTGGGGCGAGCTGGAGGGCGTCGCCAACCGCACCGACTACGACCTGACCGCCCACTCCAAGGCGTCCGGCGCCAACCTGACGTACCTGGACCAGGAGTCCGGCGAGCGCTACACGCCGTACGTCATCGAGCCCGCCGCCGGTGTCGGCCGCACCATGCTCGCCTTCATGCTCGACGCGTACACCGAGGACGAGGCCCCCAACGCCAAGGGCGTCATGGAGAAGCGCGTCGTGATGCGCCTCGACCACCGCCTGGCCCCGGTCAAGGCCGCCGTCCTGCCGCTCTCGCGCAACGCGCAGCTCTCGCCGAAGGCCAAGGGCCTCGCGGCGGACCTGCGGCAGAACTGGAACATCGACTTCGACGACGCCGGCGCCATCGGCCGCCGCTACCGCCGTCAGGACGAGATCGGCACCCCGTACTGCATCACCGTCGACTTCGACACCCTCGAGGACAACGCGGTGACCGTGCGCGAGCGCGACACCATGAAGCAGGAGCGCGTCTCCCTGGACCAGATCCAGGGCTACCTCGCCACCCGCCTCATCGGCTGCTGAACCGCCCGGCCGCACACGGGAGAGCCCCCGGTCCGAGACACCTCTCGGACCGGGGGCTCTCCCGTGCGCACGGGGCTCAGGCCGTCGTCGCCCCGGCCGCCTCCGCCGCCGCGGCCTGCGCCTCGGCCTGCCGCCGCTCGCCCTCGGCCGCCCGGCGCCTGCCGAACCAGGCCGTCCAGAGGCCGAGCGCGCCGAGCACGCCGTAGATCATCACCGGGCTGACCACGACCATGGTGCCGGTCGGCAGGACGTACGCCAGCGCGATCCGCGCCAGTGCCTCCGCCACGTACGCCACGCCCCACACCAGCGTCATCGTGCGCATGGTGGAGCGGAAGCCCTCCCACTGCCACAGGCCGTTCCACCACGCGGTGGACTCCGGGGTGCCGTCGGTGGCGAACTTCCGCCCGAAGTAGAACATCAGCGGGCGCGGCGCCAGCAGGGTGGCGAGGCAGAGCAGCCCGAACAGGCCGGTCACCCCGGAGTCCTTCACCAGCAGCGCGCGGGCGGTGTGGGCGCCGATCAGCGAGACGAGGGCGGTGATCACCAGGAAGACCAGCGTGACGACCGCGAACTCGTCGAGCTTCCGCCGCCAGGCCACCATGATCGCGCTGTCCAGCACCGGCCAGGCGCTGCTGAGCAGCAGCGCGGAGAACTCGGACCAGCCGTGGTGCTCCGTCAGCCTGTTGTACGTGACGATCGGCGCCACCACGTTGAGCCCGACGGTCAGGATCCAGCCGAGGGCGGACGCCTTTCCCGAGCGGGCCGGCGGGCCGGGCGGCCGGGTGGTCTCGGACATGGTCTCCCCCTGCGAACGGTGTGCGGTGGGCGGGACGCTAGCCAGGCACAGGGCAGGGAAGGGGAAATTCCAGGCCAAATGATCTTCAAGGCGGGGTGCGGGGGCCCGGCCGGGCGGGGAGGGGGGGCGTGGCCGGGCGGGTGAGGGGCGCGGAAAACCGGATGCACCGCCCCGAACCGTCCCGCTACCGTGCGGGCATGCACGCACACCTCCCGATCTACGAGTGAGAGCGGCGCCGCTCCGGCGGACCGACGACCACCGCACACCTCACCGAAGGGGAGCCCCCCCATGGCCAAGGGCCGTAACAACCTCCTCGGCGTCGGCGGACAGCGCAAGAAGCTGTCCCGCGCCGAACAGAACGGCGCCCGGCAGGGCCGCGCCGCCGACCGCCTCTCCGCGGAGGACCGCAAGCAGGACCTCCTGAAGAAGATGCGCGAGCGCAACCAGGGCGCCGAGGCGTCCGAGGAGTAGGACCGGGGCGAGGGGCCCGGACCGCACACGCGGTCCGGGCCCCTTTCCGTTCCCGCCCGCGGGGGTCAGCCCGTGCCGCGGGGGAGGCGGAGGGCGGCGAGGGCGGTGAGGAGGGTCAGGGCGAGCTGGACGAGGAGGGTGGTGGCCAGGGCCTCGTCCAGGGGGCCGGAGGCCGCGAGGGAGAGGAAGAGGGAGCCGAGGGTGGCGACGCCGAGGGCCAGGGCGGCCTGCTGGGTCGTGACCAGGACGCCGCTGCCGACGCCCGCGCGCTCCGGGGGGACCTCGGCGAGGACCACGCGGAAGAGGACGGGGAGCTGGAGGCCCTGGCCGAGGCCGGCGACCGTCATGCCGGGGGCCAGGGTCCAGGGGGAGAGGTCCGGCCAGGAGCGCAGCACCGGCCACAGGAGGAGGGCGAGGCCCGCGGCCTGGAGGAGGGCGCCCGCGGGGACGACCCGGGTGCCCCAGCGGGCCACCAGGCGGGGACCGGCGAGCGAGGCCGCGAAGAAGGCCAGCGCCATCGGCGCGAGCGCCGCGCCCGACGCCACCGGGCCCAGCTCCAGGCCCTGCTGGAGCGCCACCGCGATCACCAGGATGAAGCCGCCGAAGCCGCCCGACAGGGGGAGGACGAGGGCGAGGCCCCGGCGGAGGGGGACCAGGCGCAGGAGCGACGGGGGGACCAGCGGGGTGCCGCCCCGCCGCTCGGTGCGCCGCTCCGTGCGCCAGAACGCCGCCGCCAGGACCGGGAACGCCGCGAGCGCGGCCCAGGTCCACAGGGGCCAGTGCGCCGCCCGGCCCTCCGTCAGGGGCAGCAGCAGCGAGACCAGGGCGAGGGCCAGCAGCACCGTGCCCCGGACGTCCAGCGGCGCCGGGGCCGCCGCCCGCGTCTCCGGGACGGTGCGCAGGGCGAGCGGCAGGACCAGCAGGACCACCGGTACGTTCACGAGGAAGGCCGCGCGCCAGCCGAGGCCCGCCACGTCCGCCGCGACCAGCAGGCCGCCCAGCACCTGGCCCGAGACGAACGCGAGCCCGGTGGTCGCCCCGTACAGGCTCAGCGCCCTCGCCCGGCGGGCCCCTGTCGTCGAGGAGTGAAGGGTCGCGAGGACCTGCGGCAGCAGGAGCGCCGCAGCGGCACCCTGTGCCACCCGGGCCCCGACCAGGCTCCAGGCGCCCGGCGCGGTCCCGCAGAGCAGGGAGGTCGCGCCGAAGGCCACCAGGCCCGCCAGGAAGAGCCGGCGCCGGCCGAAGAGGTCGCCGAGCCGCCCGCCGAGCACCAGCAGCACCGCGTACGCCAGGCCGTACCCGGCGACGACCAGTTCGAGGAGGGACTCGCCCGCGCCGAGGTCGCGGCCGACCGAGGGCAGGGCGACGTTGACGACGAAGAAGTCGACGAGGGGCAGCGCGGCCCCCAGGAGGAGGGTGAACAGGCCCGGGGCGCCGAGGGACGGCGCCGGGGCGGTGCGGGAGGGAGGCCGGATCGTCGTGGTCACGTCCCCGACGATCCGCCCGTCCCCGGCCTGGTACCAGAGCCTCCTCATCCTGGTACCGGAACTGCCTGGCACCGGGCTCCCGGGCCGGGCAGGCTGGGGGCATGAGCATCGCCCCGACGACCGGACCCGACGACCGACGGCGGGAACTCGCCGCCTTCCTGCGCAGCCGCCGCGAGCGGGTCACCCCCGAGGAGGTCGGCCTGGTCCGGGGCCGCCGGCGCCGCACCCCGGGCCTGCGCCGCGAGGAGGTCGCCCAGCTCTCGGCCGTCGGCGTCACCTGGTACACCTGGATCGAGCAGGCCCGCGACATCCAGGTATCCCCGCAGGTCCTCGACGCCCTCGCCGGGGCGCTCCTCCTCGACCCGGCCGAGCGCGCCCACCTCTTCGCCCTCGCCGGGCGGCCCGACCCCCGGCCCGGCCTGCCGAGTCCGGCCGTCACCCCCGCCGTGCGGGCGCTGCTCGACCGGCTGGAGCCGCTGCCCGCGGCCGTCCAGAACAGCCGCTTCGACGTCCTCGCCCACAACCGCGTCTTCGGGCGGCTCTTCCGCGACCTCGACGCGCTGCCGCCCGAGGACCGCAACACGCTCTGGCTGGCCTGCACCGATCCGGAGTTCCGGGCCGCCGTCACCGACCCGGACCTGGTCGCCCGCCTCGCCGGGAAGCTGCGCGCCCGGATGGCCGGGTGCCTGGCCGAACCGGCCTGGAAGCGGCTGGTGCAGCGGCTCGAAGCGGCCTCGCCCGAGTTCCGCGAGGTCTGGGCCCGCCGCGACGTGGTCTCCTCCGGCAGCGTGTCCAAGGTCATCCGCAACGCCCTGGTCGGACCGCTGAGCTTCGAGCACACCGACCTGTGGCTCCAGCCCGGCCCCGGCCCCGTCCTCGTCACGTACGTGCCGCTGGACGAGGAGACCCGGGCCGGCTGCGCCCGGCTCCTGGAGCTGGCGGCGGCGGAGCGGGACGCCCGGCCCGCCGCCTGACCAGGCCGTACGCAGGGGGAGGCGCGTCCTCGCCGCTCTCCCCGCCCCGCTCCCGACGGCCGTTCCCCGCGGTACGGGACAATGGGGCCATGACCGCGTTCTCCCCCCTCTCCATCGGCCCGCACCTCGTGCAGCCCCCGGTGGTGCTCGCGCCCATGGCCGGCATCACCAACGCCCCCTTCCGGACCCTCTGCCGCGAGTTCTCCGGCGGGAAGGGCCTGTTCGTGAGCGAGATGATCACGACACGGGCGCTGGTGGAGCGCAACGAGAAGACGATGCAGCTCATCCGCTTCGACGCGACGGAGCAGCCGAGGTCGATCCAGCTGTACGGGGTGGACCCGGTGACCGTCGGCAAGGCGGTGCGGATGATCGTCGACGAGGACCTCGCCGACCACATCGACCTGAACTTCGGCTGCCCGGTGCCGAAGGTGACCCGCAAGGGCGGCGGCTCGGCGCTGCCGTACAAGCGGCCGCTGCTGCGGGCGATCCTGCACGAGGCCGTGACGAACGCCGGGGACCTGCCGGTCACGATGAAGATGCGCAAGGGCATCGACGACGACCACATCACCTACCTGGACGCGGGCCGGATCGCGGTCGAGGAGGGCGTGACGGCGATCGCCCTGCACGGGCGGACGGCGGCGCAGCACTACGGCGGCACGGCCGACTGGGACGCCATCGCGCGGCTCAAGGAGCACGTGCCGGAGATCCCGGTGCTGGGCAACGGCGACATCTGGTCGGCGGACGACGCGGTGCGGATGATGCGCGAGACCGGCTGCGACGGCGTGGTCGTGGGCCGCGGCTGCCTGGGCCGGCCGTGGCTCTTCGCGGACCTGGTGGCGGGCCTGGAGGGCACCGGCGGCTACCGGACGCCGGGCCTGCGGGAGGTCGCGGACGTGATGGTGCGGCACGCGACGCTGCTCGGCGAGTGGATCGGCGACGAGTCGCGCGGTGTCATCGACTTCCGCAAGCACGTGGCCTGGTACCTGAAGGGCTTCTCGGTCGGTTCGGAGATGCGCAAGCGGCTCGCGGTCACCTCGTCCCTGGACGAGCTGCGCGCTCAGTTGAGCGAGCTGGACCTGGACCAGCCGTGGCCGGCGGGGGCGGACGGTCCCCGGGGCCGTACGTCCGGAAACAACCGGGTCGTCCTGCCGGACGGCTGGCTGAAGGACCCCTACGACTGTGCCGGGGTGAGCGAGGACGCCGAGCTGGACACGTCCGGGGGCTGAGATTCCAGCCCTGCCGGAGGAGTGATCCTCGCCACCCCTGAGGGGGGTGGTGCTCAGATGAGCAGGTTACGAGTGGCTGCACCGCTTGAAGGGTGGCACTGGGTGCCACCCTTTTTGCGTTCAAGAGTTGAACGCAAATGCTCACCAAGCCTGCTCAGATGAGCGTTCAGTCCCCGGATTGGGTCAAGCGGGCTTCGGGGCGTGAAAGCGGAAGCTTCACCTCGGTAACTTTCGAAGTGCTGGCGGACGGGTGGTTACGCCCGCGTGACCGGTAGGCGTACCTCCCCAGAAGCCTTCGATCTGGGTATGTTCCTCGCCGTCAGGGCAGCCAACCGAGTCATCGAGGAGTCGGGACCCGTGTCGGAAAACAATGATCAGAAGTTCGTCTACGACTTCACCGAGGGCAACAGGGACCTGAAGGACCTGCTCGGTGGCAAGGGCGCCAACCTCGCCGAGATGACCAACCTCGGCCTCCCGGTGCCCCCGGGCTTCACGATCACCACCGAGGCGTGCAAGGTCTACCTCGAGAGCGGCTCGGAGCCGGTCGAGCTCCGCGACGAGGTGAGCGCCCACCTCGACGCCCTGGAGCGGCAGATGGGCAAGAAGCTCGGCCAGGCCGACGACCCGCTGCTGGTCTCGGTCCGCTCGGGCGCCAAGTTCTCCATGCCGGGCATGATGGACACGGTCCTCAACATCGGCCTCTCGGACGAGTCGGTGACCGGCCTCGCCCGCCAGGCGGACAACGAGCGCTTCGCGTGGGACTCGTACCGCCGGCTCATCCAGATGTTCGGCAAGACCGTCCTCGGCGTCGACGGCGAGCTCTTCGAGGACGCCCTCGACGAGGCCAAGACCGCCAAGCAGGTCGCCAGCGACACCGACCTGGACGCCGCCGACCTGAAGAAGGTCGTCGAGCACTTCAAGAAGATCGTGAAGGCCGAGACCGGCCGCGACTTCCCGCAGGACGCCCGCGAGCAGATGGACCTCGCCATCGAGGCCGTCTTCAACTCGTGGAACACGGACCGCGCCAAGCTGTACCGCCGCCAGGAGCGCATCCCGCACGACCTCGGCACCGCCGTCAACGTCTGCTCCATGGTCTTCGGCAACCTCGGCCCGGACTCCGGCACCGGCGTCGCCTTCACCCGCGACCCCGCCTCCGGCCACGAGGGCGTCTACGGCGACTACCTCCAGAACGCGCAGGGCGAGGACGTCGTCGCCGGCATCCGCAACACGGTGCCGCTGGCCGACCTGGAGTCGATCGACAAGAAGTCGTACGACCAGCTCATGGAGATCATGAGCACCCTGGAGACCCACTACAAGGATCTCTGCGACATCGAGTTCACCATCGAGCGCGGCCAGCTGTGGATGCTCCAGACCCGCGTCGGCAAGCGCACCGCCGGTGCCGCCTTCCGCATCGCGACGCAGCTCGTGGACCAGGGCCTCATCGACGAGGCCGAGGCGCTCCAGCGCGTCACCGGCGCCCAGCTCGCCCAGCTGATGTTCCCGAAGTTCGACGAGCGCGCCGAGGTCGAGCAGATCGGGCGCGGCATCGCCGCCTCCCCGGGCGCCGCCGTCGGCAAGGCCGTCTTCGACTCGTACACGGCCGTCAAGTGGTCCCGCTCCGGCGAGAAGGTCATCCTGATCCGCCGCGAGACCAACCCGGACGACCTGGACGGCATGATCGCCGCCGAGGGCATCCTGACCTCGCGCGGCGGCAAGACCTCGCACGCCGCCGTCGTCGCCCGCGGCATGGGCAAGACCTGTGTCTGCGGCGCCGAGGAGCTGGAGGTCGACACCAAGCGCCGCCGGATGACCACCGCCTCCGGCGTGGTCGTCGAGGAGGGCGACGTCGTCTCCATCGACGGCTCCACCGGCAAGGTGTACCTCGGTGAGGTACCCGTCGTGCCGTCCCCGGTCGTCGAGTACTTCGAGGGCCGCATGCACGCCGGCGCCGACGACGCCGACGAGCTGGTCCAGGCCGTCCACCGGATCATGGCCTACGCCGACCGCGTCCGCCGGCTGCGCGTCCGCGCCAACGCCGACAACGCCGAGGACGCCTCCCGCGCCCGCCGCTTCGGCGCCCAGGGCATCGGCCTGTGCCGCACCGAGCACATGTTCCTCGGCGAGCGCCGCCAGTACGTCGAGCGGCTGATCCTGGCCGACACCGACGCCGAGCGCGACGACGCCCTCAAGGCGCTGCTGCCGCTCCAGAAGGCCGACTTCGTCGAGCTCTTCGAGGCGATGGACGGGCTGCCGGTCACGGTCCGCCTGCTCGACCCGCCGCTGCACGAGTTCCTGCCCGACATCACCGAGCTGTCGGTGCGCGTCGCCCTCGCCGAGTCCCGCAAGGAGCCGCACGAGAACGACCTGCGCCTGCTCCAGGCCGTGCACCGGCTGCACGAGCAGAACCCGATGCTGGGTCTGCGCGGCGTCCGCCTCGGCCTGGTCATCCCCGGCCTGTTCACCATGCAGGTCCGGGCGATCGCCGAGGCCGCGGCCCAGCGGATCGACGCCAAGGGCGACCCGCGCGTCGAGATCATGATCCCGCTCGTCGGCACCGTCCAGGAGCTGGAGATCGTCCGCGAGGACGCCGAGAAGGTCATCGCCGAGGTCGTGGCGGAGACCGGCGTGGAGCTGAAGCTGGCGCTCGGAACCATGATCGAGCTGCCCCGCGCGGCCGTCACCGCCGGCCAGATCGCCGAGGCCGCCGAGTTCTTCTCCTTCGGCACCAACGACCTCACGCAGACGGTCTGGGGCTTCTCCCGCGACGACGTGGAGGCCAGCTTCTTCACCGCGTACCTGGAGAAGGGCATCTTCGGCGTCAGCCCCTTCGAGACCATCGACAAGGACGGCGTCGGCGCCCTCGTGCGCTCCGCGGTCCAGGCCGGCCGGGCCACCCGCCCCGACATCAAGCTGGGCGTCTGCGGCGAGCACG
Organism: Streptomyces filamentosus; assembly: GCF_014654895.1. Lineage (GTDB taxonomy): Bacteria > Actinomycetota > Actinomycetes > Streptomycetales > Streptomycetaceae > Streptomyces > Streptomyces filamentosus. The sequence goes on from NZ_BNBE01000001.1 coordinate 4,036,380, forward strand.
GCGGCGACCCGGAGTCGGTGCACTTCTTCCACGAGGTCGGCCTCGACTACGTCTCCTGCTCGCCCTTCCGGATCCCGGTGGCGCGCCTGGAGGCGGGTCGCGCGGCGGCCGAGTCGAAGGGCAGCGACAGCCGCTGACCCGAGGGCCGAGCGGCCGTGCCCTCCGGCCCGACCGGAAGGCACGACCCGGCCCGTGGAGCCCCCGGGGCCGCCGTCGGCCATCCCTTCCGTACCCTCACCGGCGGACGGCGGCCCCGGATGCGAAAGAAACGGGACGGACGCCTTGTGCGGAGGCGTCCGTCCCGTCGTTTTCACGTCAGATTCACGCTCAATTACGTGCGCATTGAATTATTGGAAATTGAACGTCTGTGTTTGCGGGCGTTTCGGCTGCGGCCCCCGGATCCCCACCCGGGGGCCGCACCCTTTTTCACGCGTCGGGCAGGTGAGCCGCAACCCTCGCCGACCGCCGCCGGACGGGCAAAGCCCCCCACGGTCTTCACCACGTCACCTCGGTCCTGAAGGTTTCCTGTCCGACCCGCACAGCATTTCCGTTGGGCCCTGTTCGCCGCGATGCTTTTCAACTGTGGCTGAAACACCCTGGTAACGTGCAGTGATGGTGTGCATACTCGATCACGGGGTGGTTGCGAGTGCACAGGTGGGGACTTCATGCTTCGTATTCATTTCACCGCGGACGATCTGGCGGGGGTGCGGATCGCCCCTCGTCCTGACGTCCTGTGGGAAACGATTCTCAGCTTTCACCGTTTAAGGGACCGGCGCGGCCCGGTGGTGTTCGGGGGATGGCGTACGGAAACGAGGGCGCGGCTCGGCGGGGAGACCCGGCTGCTCGCCGCCCTCGTGCCCAGCCGGGGTTATTTCCCCGACTTCCTCACCCCGCCGGAGGGCCTCGCCGGGCTCGACGAGGGGCTGCGGGCGGTCCGCGGCACCTCCGCGGGCCGGCTCCGCTCGGAGCTCTCCCTGCTGGCCGCCGACCGGAGCGGCGGCCGGACCGTGCCGCACTCGCTGCGGGCCCTCGCCGACGGCGGCCCGGAGCCCTTCGACCGGTTGATGGGGGCGCTGCGCAGCTACCACCGGGCGGCGGTGGAGCCGTACTGGCCGCACGTGCGGGCGCAGGTCGAGGCCGACCGGGCCCGCCGGGGCCGGGCCGTCCTGGACGGCGGGGCGGAGGAGCTGCTCGGTTCGCTGCCGCCCGCGCTGACCTGGCGGGCGCCGGTCCTGGAGGCCGCCTATCCGGTGGACCGGGACGTGCACCTGGACGGGCGGGGCCTGCTGCTCCAGCCCTCGTACTTCTGCCGGGGCACCCCGGTGATGCTGCGCGACCCGGCGCTGCCGCCGGTGCTGGTCTACCCGGTGGCGCACGGCGGGGCGCCGGCCGTGCGGGCGCCGGGCGCGGGTCCGCTGGCCAAGCTGGTCGGCCACACGCGCGCGGAGGTGCTGCGGGCGATAGGCGACGGGGCGACGACGGGCGAGCTGGCCCGCCGGGCCGGGGTCTCGGCGGCCTCCGCGAGCCAGCACGCGGGCGTGCTGCGGGACGCCGGGCTCATCGCCACCCTCCGGCACGGGAACGCGGTGCTGCACACGCTGACGCCGCTGGGCGCCGCCCTCCTCGGCGGCGGCACCCAGCGGCGCGAGGAGCGCTGTTACGCGCGGAACGGGCCGGTCACCTCGTAGGTGATGCCGCCCGAGGAGCTGCCCGACGTGCCGCGCTGGCTGGAGAAGTACAGCCGCGTGCCGTCGGGGGAGAAGGCCGGTCCGGTGATCTCGGAGCCGGACTGGCCGGTGATCCGCAGGAAGGGCGCGACGGTGTCGTCCGGCGTGATCAGGCAGATCTCCATGTTGCCGCCGTCCTCGGCGACGTACAGGTCGCCGGAGGAGGCGCCGGTGACGTTGTCCACGCCGGTGAGCGGGGCGGCGCCGCCGGGCACCAGCGAGTCGTCGTAGGCGAGCTCGTAGGTGTTGTTCGTGAGGTTCAGCTGCCAGAGGCGGTTGTCGCCCTTGGTGGTGAACCAGACCTTGTCGTCGGCGTAGTGGCAGCCCTCGCCGCCGCTGAACTTCTTCGCGCCGGAGACCTGGGTGCGGGTGGTGGTGGGGGAGCCGTCCGGGTCCGGCACGTTCTGCCAGGTGAAGGAGCCGGAGGTGGCGGTGCCCGCCTTGAGGACCTGGAGGGTGCCGGAGGCGAGGCTGCCCCAGGTGGTGGGGACGAAGCGGTAGAAGCAGCCGTCCGTCTCGTCCTCGGTCAGGTAGACGACCTTGCGGACCGGGTCGGCGGCGGCGGCCTCGTGCTTGAAGCGGCCCATGGCGTCCCGGCGGACGGCGGCGTTCACGCCGTACGGGTCGGTCTCGTAGACGTAGCCGAGGCTGACCTCCTCGCAGGAGAGCCAGGTGTTCCAGGGGGTCTTGCCGCCGGCGCAGTTCTGCCGGGTGTTCGCCAGGACGCGGTACGCGCCGGTGACGGCGCCGGCCGAGGAGAACCGGACCGCGCTCGCGCCGCCGCTCGGGTTGATCTCCGAGTTGGAGACGTAGATCCAGCCCGTGCCGTCGGCGAAGCAGGCGCCGCCGTCGGGGGCGTTGTGCCAGGTGTACGAGGTGCCGGGGACGGTCTGTCCCGAGCGGGCGATGACCCGGCTGGTGAACCCGGCCGGCAGCATGATCCCGTTGGCGTCGGCCGAGCCGAGCGCCCCGTAGGGGCCCGCGCCGGGCTGGGCGGGGGCCGCGTAGGCCGCGCCCCGCATCAGGCTGCCGCCGAAGGCCGCCGCCGACGTGCCGATGACCGCTCCACGCAGGAATCCGCGTCGCTCCACGTGTCTTCTCCAGGGGTGTGGTGACCGCCCGCCGCACGGTCGGCGGCGGGACCGCGCGGGGTATGAACCTAGGAGCCGGTAGTTGACTGTGCATCAACAAACGGTGACGGGAAGGGGGCGGATGCGGGGCGGGGGAGTCGGAGGCGGGGCGGTGCCGGAGGCGAGGGACAGGGGCGGGTGCCGGTGCCGGGGAGCGGGGCGTTAGGTTGCGGGCCATGGACGTCGGGGCGCGGTTGATCGGATCGGTACGGCTGCCGGGGGCGGTGGCCCTCGTGGAGGGGCCGCCCCACGGCGCCCCGGCCGGGCGGCTCGCGCTGCGGCGCGGCGACCGCCTGGAGGTGTACGGGGTGGCGGCGCTCTTCGCGGACGCGCCGGGCCCCGAGGCGGGCCTCCCGCGCCTTGAGGCGGGCGCGCCGGCCTCCGAGGCGGGCCTCCCGCGCCCCGAGGCGGTCTTCCCCGCCCCCTGGCCCGGCTGGGACCGGGGCGTCGACGCGGTCGCGCCGGACGGGAGCTTCGCCGTCTTCTCGGGGCAGCGGGCCGTCCGGGCGGTCGCGGCCGGCGGACGCGTCCTCTGGGAGCACCGGCACGGCTGCTGGGGCCCGGTGGTCGGCCACCCGCACACCGGCGACGAGCAGGAGGTCTGCGCGGGGCTGGAGCACGGCTCGGTGCACGTCTCCGCCGACGGGCGGACCGTCCGGGCCCACGTCGTCGACGCGGACGGGACCGAGCAGTGGGTGGTGCTGGACGCCCGGGACGGGCGGGAGACCGCCCGGACCCCGCTGGAGGACAGCGCGGCCTCCGGCTCGCACCAGTTCTCGCTGCCGGGCGACGGGACCGTGCTGCTCTGCATCGGCATGGGGCAGGACGGCGTCCTGCTCTACGGAGCGGGCGGAGCGGGCGAGAAGGACGGAGAGGCCGGGGAGGCGGTGTCCGGCGTACGGGACCTGGGGGAGGACCTCGACCGGATCCTGCTCGACGTCCACCCCGACCGGCCCGTCTACCTGACCGTCGAGCACTCCTGCGACGACCTCCGGTTGCACGCCCCGGACGGCACCGTCCTCGCCGGGCGGGACGCCTCCGAGCTGGGCGAGGACCGGTGCTGGGACTACGCGGCGGGGTTCGTCGACGCGGACACGGTCGTGGCCGCCGCCGAGAACGGCGAGGAGGAGGACGGACCCGGGCACTGGCTCCTCGACGCGCACTCCCTCGCGATCCTCGGCCCCGTCGCCTACCCGCACCCCGCCACCGGCTGCGTCCGGGCCCTCGGCGACGGCACCTGGCTCACCCACGACCGGGACACGGACACCCTGAGCCGCTGGGGCCGGGCGGAGGGCTGAGCGGACGGGACCTTCGGCACTGGGGACGGAGGGGGACGGCCCGGCAGACTGGACGCATGCGCGAGACCCGGGAGCCCACCGACATCGGCGGCCGCGACGACCTCGACGTGCTGCTGCGCCGCTTCTACACCGCGGCCTTCGCCGACCCCCTCATCGGTCCCTTCTTCACCGAGGTCGCCGGCACGGACCTGGAGGTCCACCTGCCGCGCATCGCCGACTTCTGGGAGCGCGCCCTCTTCCGTACCGCCGCGTACGGGCGGGACGCCTTCGCCCCGCACGCCGCCCTGCACTCCGCCCGGCCGCTCGCCCCCGCCCACTTCGGCCGCTGGGTGCAGCTCTGGCACGCGGCCGTCGACGGGCTCCACCGGGGCCCGCTCGCGGACCGGGCGAAGGCGATGGGGGAGCGGATCTCCGTCTCGATGATGAAGCGGCTCGGCGGCCCGGGTGCGGCGGCCGAGGCGGCCTCCGGCGGGACGGGCGGTTTCGTCCCGCTGGCCGCCCTCGCCCTGCGGACCGCGGCCTGAGCGAGAAGAATTCTCCGGCGGAGCGATGAGTTCGGGCCGGCCGGGCCGTCTTACCTCTCGACAGCACCGCTCGACGGCATCGCACGACGGAGAAGAGAGAACACGTCATGGCCCCGCAGATGATCTTCGTGAACCTGCCCGTGAAGGACCTCGGCGTCAGCAGGACCTTCTACGAGAAGCTCGGGTACACGATCAACCCGCAGTTCAGCGACGACAGCACGGCCTGTGTGGTGATCAGCGACACCATCTTCGTCATGCTGCTCACCGAGGAGAAGTTCCTCTCCTTCACCGCCCCCGGCAAGGCGGTCGCCGACGCCTCCGCCACCACCCAGGTGCTGCTCTCCCTGAACGCCGAGAGCCGCGAGCAGGCCGACGAACTGGCCGACCGGGCCCTCGCGTCGGGCGGCGGCCCGGCGAAGGAGCCGCTGGACATGGGCTTCATGTACGGCCGTTCCTTCGCCGACCCGGACGGGCACCACTGGGAGGTCTTCTGGATGGACCCGGCCGCGATGGAGGGCTGAGCGCCCTCCGCCCGCGCTCCCGCCCCGGGGCGCTCAGGCGGAGACGCCGCCGTCGACCACCAGGTCGGTGCCGACGGTGGAGCCCGCCGCGTCCGACGCGAGGTGCAGCACCGCCGCCGCGACCTCGGCGGCCGAGGTGATCCGGCCCAGCGGCGACTGCTCCTTCATCCGGACCTCCCGCTCGGCCTCCGTCTCGCCGGGCAGCAGCGACATGGCGGACTCGGCGGCGCCGGGGCTGACCGCGTTGATGCGGACCCCGTCGCCGATGTGGTCGCGGGCCGCGGCGCGGGTCAGCGCGGAGACGGCCGCCTTGGACACCTGGTAGCCGAAGACGCCGGGGATCCGGACGTGCGCGCCCAGGTTGGACGAGATGTTGACGATCGCGCCGCCGCCGTGCGCCCGCATGTGGGCGACCTCGGCCTGGAGGGCGTTCAGGACGCCGGTGACGTTGGTGTCGAGGAGGGCCCGCCAGTCGTCGAGGGGGAAGTCGGCGGCGCTGTGGCCGCCCCGGAAGATCCCCGCGTTGTTCACGGCGACGTCGAGCCCGCCGTACGCCTCGACCGCGCTCCGGACCAGGGCGCGGGTGGACCCGGGGTCGGTGACGTCGGCGGTGACGGCGGTCGCGGTACCGCCTTCGGCCTCGATCAGGGCCACGGTCTCGCCGAGGGCCCCGGCGGTGCGGCCGGCGGCCACCACCTTCGCGCCCTCGGCGGCGAAGGCGCGGGCGATCTCCCGGCCGAGGCCGGAGCCGGCCCCGGTGACGAGGACGACGCGGCCGGTGAAGCGTGCGGACATGGGAACTCCCCTGTGGTCGTGGGTCACTTGACGGGTCGTCCGCCGAGCGGCGGCAGCCCGGCGAAGGCGGGGCCGCGGGCGGCGCCGAGGAGGATCGGCGCGCTCGAGCCGGCGCCGGGTCCGGCCCCGGGCTCCGTGGCCGTGGTGGTGTGCGCGGGTGTCGTCATGCCGCCCCCCGATGTTCTGTACTTGACCGTACATTCCAGAATCGAGCCCGGAAGAAGGCGCCCGCAGGGGGCGCCCGTCCCTGGCGGCCGCTCAGTCCAGCAGCCGCAGGGCCTCCTCCGCCGCGTCCCGCACCCTGGCCGGGTCCGTGGACGCCTTGCCGACCACCCGGACGCCCTGGAGCAGGACCAGGAGCATCCGGGAGAGGGTGCGCGGATCGCGGCCCTCCGGCAGCTCCCCCTGGGCGCGGGCCCGGGTGAGCGCCGCGTACAGCAGGGTCTCGACCTGCTCCCAGCTCAGCTCGACCCGACGGGCCACCGCCGGGTCGTGCGGGCCCAGTTCGGCGGCCGAGTTGGTGACGAAGCAGCCGGTCAGCCGCTCGCCCTCCGCCGTCGCCTCGGCGGCGAAGCGGCGGACGACGGCCCGCACGGCCGGCAGTGCGGGGCCCGGCGCGGACAGCTCCTCGACGAGTCGGGGGTCCCGGGTCTCCAGGTAGCGGTCCAGCGCCCTCAGGTACAGCTCGCGCTTGTTGCCGAAGGTCGCGTAGATGCTGGCCCGGCCGATGCCGAGGTGCTCCACGAGGTCCGCCATCGACGTCGCCTCGTAGCCGCGCGCCCAGAACAGGTCGAGCGCCGCCCGGAGCGCGGCCTCGGGGTCGAATTCCTTGGTCCTGGCCACGCGTTGGACCCTACGTCTTTCTGGAACGAACGGTCAAGCTAGATGGTGCGCACCGGATACACCGCCACCGTCACCCCGTCGTCGTCCAGGCACCGCCCCGTCTCCAGGTCGAAGCGCTGCTTCAGGAGCGGCGAGGCCACGAACGTACGCCCGTCCGCCGTGCCGATCAGCCCCCGGGACAGCACCTGAGCGCCGGTGAACGGGTCGCGGTTGTCGATCGCGTACGCGCGGCCCGCCCGGTCCCGGAAGACCGCTGCCTGCCGGCCGTCCGGCAGCAGTGCCGCCAGGCCCCGGCCCGGGGTCAGCCGGGCCTCCTCGCAGACCGTCATCCAGGAGTTGGGGGCCGGGGAGAGTTCGAGCGTCGTCGGTGTCGTCATCGGGACGTGGCTCCTTCCAGGGTGCCGATCGTCAGGATCGTCAGGTCGGGCTTGATCTGGTCGCGCTCCGGGACGAAGCGCACGGTCGGGTCCGGGGTCTCCGGCGCGTTCACGAAGGAGACGAAGCGCCGCAGCCGCTCCGGGTCGTCCAGGGTCTCGGCCCACTCGTCGCGGTAGCCGGCGACGTGCTCCGCCATCAGCCCCTCCAGCTCGTCGCAGAGGCCCAGCGAGTCCTTCACGACCACGTCCCGGAGGTGGTCGAGGCCGCCCTCCAGGCGCTCCAGCCAGACCGACGTCCGCTCCAGGCGGTCCGCCGTCCGGATGTAGAACATCAGGAACCGGTCGATCAGCCGGATCAGTTCGGCGTCCGACAGGTCCTGGGCGAGCAGGTCCGCGTGGCGCGGGGTCGCGCCGCCGTTGCCGCCCACGTACAGGTTCCAGCCGCTCGCCGTCGCGATCACGCCGAAGTCCTTCGACTGGGCCTCGGCGCACTCGCGGGCGCAGCCGGAGACCGCCGACTTCAGCTTGTGCGGGGCGCGCAGGCCCCGGTAGCGCAGCTCCAGCCGGATCGCCATCTTCACCGAGTCCTGCACGCCGTAGCGGCACCAGGTCTGCCCCACGCAGGACTTCACCGTCCGCAGCGCCTTGCCGTAGGCGTGCCCGGACTCGAAGCCGGCGTCCACCAGGCGGGTCCAGATCCCCGGGAGCTGGTCCACCCGGGCGCCGAAGAGGTCGATCCGCTGGCCGCCGGTGATCTTCGTGTAGAGGCCGTAGTCCCGGGCCACCTCGCCGATCACGATCAGCTTCTCCGGGGTGATCTCGCCGCCGGGGATGCGGGGGACCACCGAATAGGAGCCGTTGCGCTGGAGGTTGGCCAGGTGGTGGTCGTTGGTGTCCTGGAGCGCGGCCTGCTCGCCGTCGAGGATGTAGCCGCCGAGCCCGAGGGTCGGCGCGAGCGAGGCCAGGATGGAGCCGACGGTCGGCTTGCACACCTCGCAGCCCTCGCCGCCCTTCGCCGCCTCCCGGCCGTGCGAGTCCAGCAGTGCGGCGAAGGACGTCACCCGCAGGGTGCGGGCGATCTCGTAGAGCTCGGTGCGGGTGTGGGAGAAGCAGCCGCACAGCCCCTGGTCGGCGGCCTTCGGCAGCAGCTTCTCGATCACCTTCACGCAACTGCCGCAGCCGGTACCGGCCTTGGTGCACCTCTTCACCTCGGGCAGCGAGGCGCACTGGGTGATGGCGTGCTTGGTGACGTTGTGGCAGGAGCAGATGACGGCGTCGTCCGGCAGCGCGGACGGGCCGAGGGCCACCGGCGCGCCCGCGCCCGCCGGGAGCACCAGCTGCTCGGGGGCGACCGGCGGCTTCGTGCCGGTCAGCGGGCGCAGCAGGCCGTACGACTCGGCGTCGCCGACCAGCACGCCGCCGAGCAGCCGGCCCTCGCCGTCCATCACCAGCTTCTTGTAGACGCCCGCGCGGGAGTCCGAGTAGACGACGTCGAGGCAGCCCTCCGCGGTGCCGTGCGCGTCGCCGAAGGAGGCCACGTCCACGCCGAGCAGCTTCAGCTTCGTCGACAGGTCGGCCCCGGTGAATCCGGTGTCGCCGCCCGCCTCCCCGGCGAGCACCGCGGCCACCGTCTGCGCCATCTCGTACCCCGGCGCGACCAGGCCGTAGACCCGCCCGTCCGAGGCGAGCGCGCACTCGCCGATCGCGAAGACCGCCGGGTCGGAGGTGCGGCACAGCTCGTCCACGGCGATGCCGCCGCGCTCGCCCACGCCGAGCCCGCAGTCGCGCGCCAGCTGGTCCCGGGGGCGGACGCCCGCCGAGAACACCACCATGTCGACGGCGAGTTCGGAGCCGTCCGACAGCTTCATGCCGGTCACGGCGCCGGCGGTCGCCACGACCTCCTGGGTGCCCGTGCCGGTGTGCACGGTCAGCCCCATCCCCTCGATCGTCCGCAGCAGCGCAGCGCCGCCGCCCTCGTCGACCTGCACCGGCATCAGCCGCGGCGCGAACTCCACGATGTGCGTGGCCAGTCCGAGGCCCTTCAGCGCGCCGGCCGCCTCCAGGCCGAGCAGCCCGCCGCCGACCACCGCGCCCGTCGCCGCCGTCTTCGCGTACTCCTCGATCGCGAGCAGGTCCTCGATCGTGCGGTACACGAAACAGCCGGCGGCGTCCTTGCCGGGGACCGGGGGCACGAAGGGGTACGAGCCGGTGGCGAGCACCAGGTGGTCGTAGGCGACGACCCGCCCCGACCGGGCGGTCACCGTCCGCGCCGCGCGGTCGATCGCCACGACCGGCTCGTCGGTGTGCAGCTCGATGCCGTGCCGCTCCATGAAGCCGTCCTCGACCATCGACAGGTCGTCGGGCGTCCTCCCGGAGAAGTACGAGGTCAGCTGGACGCGGTCGTAGGCGGGGCGGGGCTCCTCGCAGAGCACCACGATCCGGGCCCGCTCGGTGACGCCCCGGTCGGCGAGCGCCTCCAGGAACCGCTGGCCGACCATTCCGTGGCCGACCAGGACGATGGTGGGGGTGGTCATGAGGAGCCTCCGTCGTGGGTGAGCAGGTGCAGCAGGGGGGCCTCGGGGAGGGCTTCGTCGCCCTCCCAGGCCCGTGCGAGCGCGCCGACCGCGGCCAGGTCGCCGAGGAGGACGCCCCCGACGAGCCGGTTGTCGCGGACGACGACCTTGCGGTAGGCGCCCTTGGTCGCGTCGGCCAGCTGGACGACGTCGTCGCCCGGCCGTGCGGTGGCCTCGCCGAAGGCGGCGAGGTCCAGCGGCCGCGCCCCGCCGAGGGTGAGCCGGGTCAGCGCCCGGGTGCCGGGGTAGCGGGACCCGGCGGCGCCGGAGAGCACGTCCGCGAGGACGTCCGCCTGTTCGAGCGCCGGGCCCGCCAGGCCGTAGACCCGTCCCGCGTGCTCGGCGCAGTCGCCGATCGCGTGGACGTACGGGTCCGAGGTCCGCAGCTCGTCGTCGACGACGATCCCCGTCCGCACGTCGAGCCCCGCCTCGCGGGCCAGCGCCACCCGGGGCCGCACCCCGCAGGCCAGCACCACGACCTGCGCGTCCAGGACGAAGCCGTCGGCCAGCTCGACCGCCGTCACCGCCCCGTCCCGCTGCCGCAGCCCGCTGACCCGGCACTCGGTGTGCGTCTCGACGCCGAGCCCGTCCAGGTGCTCCCGCAGCAGCGCGGAGGCGTGCGGGTCCAGGTGCCGCTCCATCAGGCCCTCGCCCTGCTGGGTGAGGACCACCTCGGCGCCCAGCGCGGCGAGCGCCCGCGCCGCGGACACCCCGAGGAGGCCGCCGCCGACGACGACCGCCCGCACCCCGGGCCGGACGGCGGCCCGCAGCGCGAGGCAGTCGTCGAGGGTGCGGAAGGGGTGCACGCCCTCCGGCAGCTCCGCCCCGCGCAGTCCGCGCAGCGGCGGCAGCACCGGGTTGGAGCCGGTGGCCAGGACCAGCCGGTCGTACGGCACGAGCGCCCCGTCGGAGCACTCCACGGTCCGGGCCGCCCGGTCGATCCGCACCGCCCGCACCCCGCGGCGCACCGGCTCGCGGGGCTCGGGCAGGGCGATGACCTCGGGCGCGTACCGTCCGGCGAGGACGTCGGCGAGGAGCACCCGGTTGTACGGGGCGTGCGCCTCCTCGCCGAGGAGGGTGACCGGCAGGCGCTGGGCGAGGCGGAGGCCCGCCGTTCCGCCCCCGACCACCACGATCCGTGTACTCATGTCCGGAAGGGTGCGGGCCCGGTGTTTCCCGGTGGCATCCCGGCTGTTTCCCGTACGGAACGCTGATCTCCGCGGGGGGAGGAGGGGGCTGTGAGGCGGCCGGGCGGGCCGCCGGGACCGCCGGGTTAAGCCGTGATCAGGCTCGCCTCAAGACGGCCTTAAGGATTGCGGCGGCGGGCCCGCGCCCGGGATTCCGGCCCGCGGGCCGCCCTAGGGTGCCGAAGGTGACCACCGAGGCCCGCCCCCACCCCCTCTACGCCCCCGTCGCGGTGCCGCTCGCGCCGTCCGTGCCGCCGGTGCCGCCCGGTCCTCCGGACGGGGGCCGGGCGGACCGGCCCGCCGGGCACGACGCGGGGCTGCGGGCCGCCCGCCGCGCCGCGCGGGCCGCAGCCGCATCCGTACCCGCACCCGGACCCGCATCCGCAGCCGGACCCGCATCCGCACCCGTCCCCGCTCCCGTTCCCGGCCCCGCGCCCCGGCTCGCGCCCGAGCGGCTGCGGGCCGGGATCCTCGGCGGGGCGGGGGCCGTGGCGCTGCTGTGGGGGGTGCAGGCGCGGCCGTCCGCCCGCCTCGACGCCTTCTTCGCCACCGGCGCGCACCTCGCCGGGCTCCTCGCCGGGTACGGCGTCCTCGTGCTGCTCCTGCTGATGGCCCGGGTCCCGGCCGTCGAGCACGGCGTCGGCGCCGACCGGCTGGCCCGCTGGCACTCCCGGGGCGGCCGGTACGTCCTCGGCCTGATCGCCGCGCACACGGTCCTCGCCCTCTGCGGCTACGCCGTGCACACCCGTACCGACCTCCTCACCGCCACCGGCGATCTCCTCTCCTACGGGGCGATCGCCGCCGCCGCGGCCGGCACCGCCCTCCTCACCGCCGTCGGCGTCACCTCGGCCCGGGCCGTGCGGGGCCGGATCCGCCACGAGACCTGGCACGCCGTCCACCTCGGCGCCCTGCTCGCCGCCGCGCTCGGCTTCGTCCACCAGCTCGCGGGCCCCGACATCGCCGGCGGGCTCCCCACCCGCTGGCTGTGGTCGATGGCCCACGCCACCGTCGCCGTCCTCCTCCTCTGGTACCGCTTCGCCGTGCCCGTCCGCGCGGCCCTCCGCCACGACCTCAGGGTCGCCGAGGTCCGCGACGAGGCGCCCGGCGTCGTCTCCGTCCTGGTGCGCGGCCGGGGAGTGGCCCGGCTCCGTGCCGAACCCGGCCAGTTCTTCCGCTGGCGCTTCCTCAGCCGCGGGCTGTGGGCCACCGCCCTGCCGTTCTCGCTGTCCGCGCCGGTCCGCGACGACACCCTCCGGATCACCGTGAAGGTCCGCGGCGACCACACCCGCCGGGTCCGCCGGCTCCGCCCCGGCACCCGCGTCCTCGCCTCCGGCCCCTACGGGGCGCTCACCGCCCACCGCCGCACCCGCCGCAAGGTCCTGCTGCTCGCGGGCGGCGTCGGCATCACCCCGCTGCGCGCCCTCTTCGAGACGCTGCCCGGCGGCCCCGGCGACATGACCCTGCTCTACCGCGCCTCCGACGAGGGCGGGCTCGTGCTGCGCGCGGAGCTGGAGGCCATCGCCCGCGAGCGCCGGGCCGCCCTGCACTACCTGCTGGGCCCCTCGGACGGCTCGTACGACCCGCTCGCCCCGCGCGCCCTGCGCGCCCTCGTCCCCGACCTCGCCGCCCACGACGTCTACCTCTGCGGCCCGCCCGCCATGGTCCGCGCCGCGACCGCCTCGCTGCGCCGGGCCGGCGTCCCGGCCGCCCGCATCCACGCCGAGAACTTCGAGGAGCCCGCCCGTGCCTGACACCGCCCCGCCCCGGCACCGGGCGCGTCCGAAGCCGCCCACCGAGGAGCGGCTGCGCCGCCGGCTCGCCGCCGTGCTCCTCGCCACCGGGGCGCTCGCCGCGACCCTGCTCACCGCCGCCGTGGACCCGGCCGCGCCGCCCGCCCCGGACCGGGAGCCGGGGCACGCAAGCTCAGACCTTGCTCAATGATCAGGCGATCGATGGACGGGCCAACGATCCCGTCCCTAGGCTCGCGGCCATGCCCGACATCGCCCTCACCACCCTGGTCCTGCTGTGCCTGGCCGCGCTCGTCGCGGGCTGGATCGACGCCGTGGTCGGGGGCGGCGGGCTCCTGCTCCTGCCGGCGCTGCTGATCGCCTTCCCCACCGCCCCGAACGGCTACGTCCTCGGCACCAACAAGGCGGTCGCGATCGTCGGCACCACAGGCGCGGCGGTCACCTACGCCCGCAGGACGAAGGTGCCGGTGTGGACGGCGGTGCGGGTCGGGCTCGCGGCCCTCGTGGGCTCGTCGTTCGGCGCCCTCTTCGTGACGATGATCAGCAGGGAGGTGCTCCGGCCGCTGATCATCGTGGTGCTCGTGGCGGTGGCCGCCTTCGTGATCCTGCGGCCCTCGTTCGGGGCGAAGGTCGCGGACGAGGACCGGGCGCCGCTCACCCGGGCCCGGATCCTCACCGCGATCGTCCTCGTCGGCGGCGGCATCGGCTTCTACGACGGCCTGTTCGGGCCCGGCACCGGCACCTTCCTGGTGCTCGCCCTGACCGCCGTGCTCCACCTGGACCTGGTGACGGCCTCCGCCACCGCCAAGATCGTCAACGTCTGCACCAACGCGGGCGCCCTCGTCACCTTCGCCCTGACCGGCACCGTCTACTGGCAGCTGGCCGCCCTGATGGCCCTCTTCAACCTGACCGGCGGCATGATCGGCGCCCGGATGGCGCTCAGCAAGGGCTCGGGCTTCGTCCGCGGGGTGCTGCTCGTCGTGGTCCTCTCGATGGTCGCGAAGCTCGGCTGGGACCAGTGGGCGTGAGCCGGGCCCGGTTCAGCGCACCCCGATGAGGTGCCCGAAGGCGACCACGTTCCCCTGGTAGCCGCCCCGCTTCGCGGAGAAGCCGCCGCCGCAGGTGATGACCCGGAGCTCGGCGCGGTCGGTCGCGCCGTACACCTTCTCGTCGGGGAAGGCGTCGTTGTCGTAGACCTCGACGGCGTCGACGGTGAAGACCGCCGTCCTGCCGTCCTCGCGGTCGATCTCGATCCGGTGGCCCTTCTTCAGGGCGCCGAGGGTGTAGAAGACGGCGGGGCCGCCGGCGTTGTCGACGTGCCCGGCGACGATCGCGGTGCCCTTGGCGCCGGGCGTGACGCCGTCCCCGTACCAGCCGGCCAGGTTGCGGTCCTCGGCCGGCGGCACCTCCAGGGAGCCGTTTCCGGCCAGTCCGAGCCGGGTCATCGGGGCGTCCACGTCGGTCTCCGGGATGCGCAGCCGCACCGGCGGGGACGAGGGCAGCGGGTCGGCGGCGGCGTCGGTGTGCACGCTCGGCCCGGCGGCGAACGCCTGCGCGGCGGACGGCACGGGCGGGGTGACGTCCTGCGAGCCGTTCTGGACGAGCCAGAGGCCGACGCAGGCGGCCACCGCGATGCCCCAGCCCTTGCTCCTGTTGCTCACGTCGGTTCCTCACTCCGGGAGGGTGGGGGTGGGGGAAGAGATGGGCCCGCCCCCGGCCGGCCGTGTGCGGGAGCCGGGCGGGGGCGGGACGGGGCGGTGTGCTCAGTGGCCCTGGGCGCCGCTCGCCCGGCGCCGCAGGAGCCACACACCGCCGACGGCAGCCGCGGCCAGCACCGCCGCGCCCGCCGTGACCTGGGCGGTGTCGGGGCCGATGCTGCCGCCGACACCGGTCTTCACGTGACCGCTGGGTTCGCGGTGCTTCACCGTCAGCTCGCCCCGCGCGGTCCGCCCGTTGTCGCAGGCCACGCCGATCCAGTAGGTGCCCGGCTTGGCGTGCTGGGGGACGGTGAACTGCCCGACCACGACCTCCTTGTGCGTGCTCGGGTTGAGCTGGAACTCCCCGGCGCCGAGCGCGTTGGCGTCGCCGACGCCGTGGCCGTCCTTGCCGCAGGCCAGGGTGTTGACTGTGACGGTGGTGCCGGGGGAGGCGGAGGAGGGGTAGACCTCCAGCGTCTCGGGGCCGTCGTTGTTCGCGTACGCGGCGGGCGCGGCGAACGCGCCGAGCGCGACGACCGTCAGCGCGGTTCCGGTGAGCAGGCGGGCAGTGGGGCGCATGGTGGGGTCCTCCGGGGCGCGCGGTCGTTCGGTGTTCCGTAGGACCGCGATGACGGCCCCACGACCGAGATAACGGCCCCGCCCCGCGCCCCGCCTGCTGATGGGTCATCAGGATTGCGCCGTCCGGTGCGGCGCGCCGACTGGCGGCTGGGCGTTTGCGCAGGTCGGAGGCATTTTCGAGCCATCGGCCGACACCCCGTGCCGAACGGGTGAGCGGGTCGCCCGCCCGCCCGGCAGTCCCCCGTGCCGCCCGGCCGTCCCCGGTGCCGCCCGCCCGGCAGCCGCCGTCCCGCCCGCCCGGCCGTCCGCCGTCCCGCCCGCCCGTCCTCCGCCCCGTCCCGCAGCGGACGGCCCTTCCCCGCCCGCTCTCTCTGTCCGCCCCCTCCCCGCCCCCTCTCACCCCGCCGGAAGGATCTCCTCGGCCGGTGCCTCCGCGAGCGCCACCAGGAGCCGGTCCAGCAGCTCCCCGTCCACCGGGTACGTCACCCCGTCGATCGCCGTCACGGGCGCGATCGTGCGGGAGTTGACGGTGAACGCGGCCCGGAAGGAGGGGAGTTCGGCGAGGGTGACCGGGCGGTGCAGCGAGGGGAGGCGGGGGGCGAGCAGCGACATGGTGATGCCGGTGAGGTGGGGGGCGGTCGGCCAAACCAGGCGGGTGCCGTCCCAGAAGGCGACGTTGGCGACCGCGCCCTCGGCGACCTCGCCCGCCGGGGTGGTCAGCAGGGCCTCGTCGAAGCCGGCGCGGCGGGCCGCGTCGCCGTGGTACCTCTGCCCGAAGCCGCCGAGGTGCTTGAGGTGCGCCGCCGGGCGCAGGTGGTCGACGGCGGTCAGGCGCTGCGGGGCGCCGGGCCCGTCGGGCGCGGCCTCGCGGACGGTGACGACCACCCGGAACCCGGGCCCGTCCCCGTAGACGTACACCCGCGCGGAGGAGTCCCGCCGTCCGGACCCCTCGACGGCCCGCGCGAGGAGCCGCCGGACCCGCTCGCCGGGCAGCGGCCGGCCGAACAGCTCGCGGGTGGCCCCGTCCAGGCGGTCGAGGTGCAGCCCGAGGCCCTTCACCCGGCCGTCGCGCACCTGCATCGCGGTGAAGTGGCCGTAGCCGCCCAACAGCAGGGCGAGCGGCCCCGGTTCGGCGGCGGGGACGCCGTCGATCTCGACGTGCAGGGGGGCCGGGGGAGGGGTGGTCGTCATGGGGTCACGGTAGTCCCGGGAAACTCCTCCCGGCGGGACTTGACCTCAACCAAACTTCAGGTCCCAGGATTCTCCGCATGGACACCACGAACGCCGCCCAGGCCGCCGCCCCCCTGACCCTCGCCCTCGTCGTCGCCAGCGACCGCGAAGGACGCTTCGCCCCCGTCGTCGCCGACTGGTTCCGCACCCGCGTCGCCGAGCGCGCCGACTTCGAGCTCACCGTCGTCGACCTCGCCGAGGTCTCCCTGCCCACCACCCTCTCCCACGATCCGGGCCCGGAGGTCCGGGCCGAACTGGCCCGGGTCACGCCGGTCCTGGAGGCCGCCGACGCCTACGTCGTCCTCACCCCCGAGTACAACCACTCCTTCCCCGCCTCCCTGAAGAACCTCGTCGACCGCCACTACACCGAGTGGCGCGCCAAGCCCGTCGGCTTCGTCTCCTACGGCGGCATCTCCGGCGGCATCCGGGCCGTCGAGCAGCTCCGCCAGGTCTACGCCGAGATGCACGCCGTGACCGTCCGCGACGGCGTCGTCCTGCCCAACGTCCACGGGCAGTTCGAGGACGGCCTGCTCAAGGACCCCACGGGCCCCGAGGCCGGCGCCAAGTTGATGCTCGACCAGCTCGCCTGGTGGGGCCGCGCCCTCAAGGACGCCAAGGCGGTCCGGCCGTACGCCGTCTGACCGGCCGCGCGGTTACGGTGGGGGCGTGACCAGCCTCCCCGCCTCCGGCGCCCTCACCGTGACCACCACCACCGACAGCCGGGACAAGGCGGAGGCGCTCGCGCGCGGCGCCGTCGAGGCCCGCCTCGCGGCCTGCGCGCAGGTCACCGGGCCCGTCACCTCCGTCTACCACTGGAAGTCCGCCGTCGAGACCGCCGAGGAGTGGCGGGTCGACCTCAAGACCACCGAGGCGCGGTACGCCGCCCTGGAGGCCCACCTCCTCGCCGCGCACGACTACGAGACCCCGGAGGTCGTCGCCACCCCGCTCGTCCGGATCTCCGCCGCCTACCGGGAATGGCTGGAAACCGAGGTCTCCGCCGTGTGACCCTGCCACTCTTCGTCCACGGCGCCCCGCCCCGGCGGACGCCGCCACGACCGGCTCCTCCTCGGCCGCACCGCCACCGAGGAGGACGCCCTCCTTCCGGGCGCGCCCCCGGCCGCCCGCCTCCCCGGCGCGCTCCCGCGCGACGCGGCCCCGGCGACCGGTTCAGCCGCGTTCCAGGCGGACCGCGCACACCTTGAACTCGGGCATCCGCGAGACCGGGTCGAGCGCCGGGTTCACCAGCGTGTTCGCCCGCCCCTCCCCGTACCAGTGGAAGGGCATGAAGACGGTGTCCGGGCGGATCGCCCCGGTGATCCGGGCCGGGGCCACCGCCCGCCCCCGCCGCGACACCACGGCCACCGGCTCGCCCTCCGCGACCCCCAGCCGCTCCGCGAGCCGCGGGTGCAGCTCCACGAACGGGCCGGGCGCGGCGGCGTTCAGCTCCGCCACCCGCCGGGTCTGCGCCCCCGACTGGTACTGGGCGACGACCCGGCCGGTGGTGAGGACCACCGGATAGTCGGCGTCGGTCTCCTCGGCCGGCGGCCGGTGCGTCACCGGCACGAAGCGGGCCCGGCCGTCGGCGGTCGCGAACCGGTCGAGGAACAGCCGGGGCGTGCCCGCGTGGTCGTCCTCGCCGGGGCCCGTCCCGGGACAGGGCCAGAAGACCCCCTGCTCCTCCTCGATCCGCCGGTAGCTGATGCCGGAGTAGTCGGCGGGGCCGCCCGCCGACGCCCGCCGCAGCTCCTCGAAGACCTCCTCCGGGTCGGCGGGGAAGCCCTTCTCCCAGCCGAGCAGCGCGGCCAGCGCGTGCAGCACCTCCAGGTCGGTGCGCACCCCGGCCGGCGGGTCGAGGGCGCGGCGGCGCAGCAGCACCCGCCCCTCCAGGTTGGTCATCGTGCCGGTCTCCTCCGCCCACTGCGTCACCGGCAGGACGACGTCGGCGAGCGCGGCGGTCTCGGACAGGACGACGTCGGCGACGGCGAGGAAGTCCAGCGAGCGCAGCCGGTCCTCCACGTGCGCGGCGCGCGGCGCGGAGACGACCGGGTTGGAGCCCATCAGGAGCAGCGACCGCACCTCCCCGCCGAGCGCGTCGAGGAGTTCGTACGCGCTGCGCCCCGGCCCCGGCAGGGTCTCGGGGGCGACGCCCCACACCCCGGCGACGTGGGCGCGGGCGGCGGGGTCGTCGAGCTTGCGGTAGCCGGGCAGCTGGTCGGCCTTCTGGCCGTGCTCCCGGCCGCCCTGGCCGTTGCCCTGGCCGGTGAGGCAGCCGTAGCCGGAGAGCGGCCGGCCGGCCCGCCCGGTGGCGAGGCAGAGGTTGATCCAGGCGCCGACGGTGTCGGTGCCCTTGGACTGCTGCTCGGGGCCGCGCGCGGTGAGCACCATGCCGGAGGGCGCGTCGCAGAACAGCGCGACGGCCTCCCGGAGCAGCGGCACGGGCACGCCGGTGATCCGCTCGACGTGCTCGGGCCAGTGCGCCATCGCCCCGGCGCGGGCCGCCTCCCAGCCGGTGGTGCGCTCCGCGACGAACGCCTCGTCGACCCGGCCCTCCGCGACCACCAGGTGCAGCAGGCCGAGGGCGAGCGCGAGGTCGGTGCCCGGGCGGGGTGCGAGGTGGAGGTCGGCCTGCTCGGCGGTGCGGGTGCGGCGGGGGTCGACGACGATCAGCTTTCCGCCGTTCTCCCGCAGCTCCGTGAGGTAGCGCAGCGCCGGGGGCATGGTCTCGGCCAGGTTGGAGCCGACGAGGATCACGCAGCCGGTCCTCGGGACGTCCTCCAGCGGGAAGGGCAGGCCCCGGTCGAGGCCGAAGGCCCGCTGGTGGGCGGCGGCGGCCGAGGACATGCAGAAGCGGCCGTTGTAGTCGATCTGCGAGGTGGCGAGGACGAGCCGGGCGAACTTGCCGAGCGCGTACGCCTTCTCGTTGGTGAGCCCGCCGCCGCCGAAGACGCCCACGGCGTCGGGGCCGTGGTCGGCGCGGGTCCGGCGCAGACCCTCGGCGACTGCGGAGAGGGCCTCCTCCCAGGAGGCCGGTTCGAGCGCCCCGGAGTCAGGGCGGCGCACCAGGGGCCCGGTGAGCCTGACCCGGGAGGAGAGCACGGAGGGGGCGGTGCGGCCCTTGCCGCACAGCGCGCCCCGGTTGACCGGGAAGTCGGTCCGCTCGACCACCTCGGCGGGTGGCTCCGCCGCGCCGGTCGGACGGAGCTTCATGCCGCACTGCAGGGCGCAGTAGGGGCAGTGGGTGGGGACGGCGGTGGCGTCGGGCATGCCGCCCAGGGTGCGTCGGGCGTGTTACGGGCGGCGGCGTCCCGTATTACGGGCGGGGGGCCCTCCCCTCAGGGCCGCGGGGCGCGGAGGGTGAGGCCAGGGCCTCGGTGACCCCGGCCTCCTCGGGGCCGAGGAAGCGCGGGTCGGGCCGCAGGGCCGCGTCCAGGGCGGCCTTCCCGGCGGCGAACACCTCCCGGGTGGTGCCGTAGTACCAGGTGGCGTCGTGCGGTTCGGCGACCCCGACGCCGTACGAGGCGACCCCGGCCCGCTCGCACAGGGCGACGGCCCGCTTGACGTGGAAGTCCTGGGTGACGAGGACCGCCCGGTCCACGCCGAAGACCTTGCGGGCCCGCACGCAGCTGTCCCAGGTGTCGAAGCCGGCGTAGTCGCTGACGACCTTGTCGTCCGGGACGCCCCGGGCCGCCAGGTAGGCGCGCATGGCGCCCGGCTCGTCGTACTCGGTGCGGCTGTTGTCGCCGGTGACGAGGAGGACCTTCACCTTGCCGGTGCGGTACAGCTCGGCGGCCGTGTCCAGCCGGTGCGCCAGGTACGGGGTCGGACGCCCCTTCCACAGTCCCGCGCCGAAGACCACGGCGACGTCCCCGGCGGGCACGTCGGCCGTGGTGCGCAGCTTCCCGGCGGCGGCCGTGTGCATCCAGGTCGCGGGTGCCAGGGCCAGCACGGCGGCCGCCATCACGGCCTGCACGGCACGGCGGCGGGCCTGCACGGTGCGCGGGAGCCACCGGGGGGACCTGACCTGCATCGGGGGACTCCTGGGGGTCGGGGAAGGGCGTCACCCTGACGGACGTCCGGAGGCCCCCGCCGGTTCGGCGCGGGGCCCCGTTGTTCCGTAGAGCACACCCGCGAGCCCCATGCCGGCCAGCATCCCGAGGAGCTGGGCGGCGGCGTAGGCGGGCACGGAGGAGGGGGCGATGCCGGTGAAGGAGTCGGTGAGGGAGCGGCCCACGGTGGCCGCCGGGTTCGCGAAGGAGCCGGAGGAGGTGAACCAGATCGCCGCGCCGATGTACCCGGCGACCGCCACCGGGGCGAGCTGGGGGCGGCCGACGTGCCGCAGGCCCTGGACGACGAGCACGAGCCCGGCGGTGGCGACCGCCTCGCCGAGCAGCAGGTGGAGCGCGGCGCGCGGCTCGGTGGACCAGGAGCCGGGGGCCCGCCCGAACATCGCCTCGGCGAGCAGCGCGCCGCCGACGGCACCGGCCACCTGGGCGGCGAGATAGGCGAGGACCTCGCGCCCGCCCTCCCGTTCCCGGCGCCGGGTCCACCACTCGGAGAGGGTGACGACGGGGTTGAAGTGGGCGCCGGAGAGCGGCCCGAGGAGCGCGATGAGCAGCCCGAGGCCGATCGCGGAGGCGGAGGCGTTGGCGAGCAGCCGGACCCCGGTGTCCTGGCTGAGGGAGTCGGCGCGGATGCCGGAGCCGACGATCACGGCGACGAGGGCGGCGGTGCCGGTGAACTCGGCGAGGACGCGCCGGGGGAGCGACGCGGGGGACATTCTCATAACGGAAAAGATATTCCGTGATTCGGAAGGAAAAAAGGGGGGAGGAGAGGGGTGCATGTTCCGTAAGCTCCGGCGGTGATCAACAACGAGCTCCTGACCGCCGCCGTGCGGAACAACGCCGAGTGGTGCCAGTCCATGTGCCGGGCCCACGGCCTCGCCGGCGCCTTCGGCCCCCGCGCCTGGACCAGCCCCCGCCGCACCCCCCTCTACTACCCCGACGGCGTCTCCCTCGCCGCGGACGCGGACGCCGCCGACGTCCTCGCCGGCGTCGACCGGACCGCCGGCGCCTCGGTCAAGGACTCGTACGCCCGCCTCGACCTCGCCCCCGAAGGCTTCCGGCCCCTCTTCGACGCCACCTGGATCGGCCGCCCGGCCGGCCCCCCGGCCGCCCCCGCCGCCCCCTGGACCCGCGCCGACACCCCCGAGGCGCTCTCCGCCTGGGCGCACGCCTGGAGCGGCGGCGACGCCGACGAGGCCGCCCTCTTCCGCCCGGCCCTCCTCGACGACCCGGCCGTCACCGTCGTCACCGTCCCCGGCCCCGCCGGGCGGATCCTCGGCGGCGCCGTCCTCTCCACCGGCGCCGGCGCCACCGGCGTCTCCAACCTCTTCGCCGCCGACGGCACCGACCCGGCCGTCGTCTGGGCCGCCGCCCTCGCCGCCGCCGACCCCGCCCTCCCCGTCGTCGGCTACGAGTCCGGCGACGACCTGGCCCCCGCCCTCGCCGCCGGCTTCGGGGAGCTCGGCCCCCTCCGCGTCTGGCTCGCCGCCTGACGGACGCCCCCGCGTGCGCGTGAGCCCCGCGAAACACCCGCGTGCGGTCACGGAGAAGAGCCGTGACCGGCGCGCAACGGGGAGGCAACGTGCCCGGGCCAGTATCGGTCCATGACGGAGCCGGACAGCACGTTCGCGGATGCCGCCGCCCTGCTGGAGCGGATCGCGCGGCAGCTCGGACTCCAGCTCCTCCGGGTGCGTCCGTACGGCGCCCCGGCGGGGAAGACCGAGCAGGAGGTACACCGCCCATGCAGCCGTCCACGCCGTTCACCGGCCCCCGCCCCGCCCCCGCCCCGGGACCCGCGTCCGGCCCCGCCGGGGGCCCCGTCCTGGTGGCCGTCGGGCACGGAAGCCGCGACCCCCGCGCGCGTGCCACCCTCGCCCGTCTCCTCGACCGGGTCCGCGAGCTCCGGCCCGGCCTCGACGTCCGCCTCGCCCACATCGAGCTGAACGCGCCCCTCCTCGGCGACGTCCTCGCCCGCGTCGCCGCCGAGGGCCGCGAGGCCGTCCTCGTCCCGCTCCTCCTCGCCCCCGGGCACCACGTCGCCCACGACCTGCCCGCCGCGCTCGCCGCCCTCCCGGACCTGCGCGCCCGCGCCGCCGACCCGCTCGGCCCGCACCCCCTCCTCGTCGAGGCCCTCGCCGACCGGCTCGCCCTGGCCGGCTGGACCCCCGCCGACTCCGCCTCCCGCTCCACCGGCGTCGTCCTCGCCTCCGCCGGCTCCCGCGACCCCCGCTCCGCCGCCGTCCTCCGCCGGATCGCCGCCGCCCTCGGCGAACGCCTCGGCGGCACCCCCGTCCTGCCCGCGTACGCCTCCGCCGCCGCCCCCACCGTCCCCGAGGCCGTCGCCGCCCTCGCCGCCCGGGGCCGCCACCGGACCGCCGTCGCCTCCTGCTTCACCGCCCCCGGCCTCTTCGCCTCCCGCGCCGCCGCCCACGCCCCCTGGATCGCCGCCGAACCGCTCGGCGCCCACCCGGCCCTCGCCCGCCTCGTCCTGCACCGCTACGACGATGCCGCCCGGGCCCGCACCGGCGGCCCCGCCATCCCCGCGCGGGAACTCGCGGCCATCTGAACCCTTTTGTCGGTCCCTCCGGTTACCGTCGAGACATGGCAGGCTACGACGGCACCAGCGAGACCCCCGGCTACGACCCGACCGCCCTGGAGCGCTGGGCGGCCGAGCCCGACAAACGGCCCGGCCGCACCGCCTTCCAGCGCGACCGCGCCCGCGTGCTCCACTCCGCGGCCCTGCGCAGGCTCGCCGGGAAGACCCAGGTCGTCACCCCCGGCACCCGGAGCCACGCCTGGGACGCCAGCCCCCGCACCCGGCTCACCCACTCCCTGGAGTGCGCCCAGGTCGGCCGCGAGCTCGGCGCCGCCCTCGGCTGCGACCCCGACCTCGTCGAAGCCGCCTGCCTCTCCCACGACATGGGCCACCCGCCCTTCGGGCACAACGGCGAACAGGCGCTCAACGACGTCGCCAAGGACTGCGGCGGCTTCGAGGGCAACGCCCAGTCGCTCCGCCTCCTCACCCGCATCGAGCCCAAGCGCTTCGTCCCCGGCCCCGACGGCGAGCCCGTCTCCGTCGGCCTCAACCTCACCCGCGCCGCGCTCGACGCCGCCACCAAGTACCCCTGGCCGCGCGGCGGCCACCCCACCGACCCCGGCTCGCCCAAGTTCGGCGTGTACGAGGACGACCTGCCCGTCTTCGAGTGGATCCGGCGCGGCACCCCCGAGCAGCGCAAGTGCTTCGAGGCCGAGGTCATGGACTGGTCCGACGACGTCGCCTACTCCGTCCACGACTTCGAGGACGGCCTGCACGCCGGCCACATCGACCCCAACCTGCTGTACGCCGAGCCCGAGCGCGCCGAGATCTTCGCCGTCGCCATCGGCCGCTACGTCCCCGAGGACACCGACCCCGCCGAACTCGCCGAAGCCCTCGACCGCCTCCTCGGCCAGGAGTGGTGGCCGCACGGCTACGACGGCTCCGCCGTCGCCCAGGCCCGCCTCAAGGACGCCACCAGCCAGCTCATCGGCCGCTTCTGCCTCGCCGCCGAGGGCGCCACCCGCCAGGCGTACGGCTCCGGCCGCCTCACCCGCTACGGCGCCGAACTCGTCGTCCCCCGCCCCGCCCGCAACGAGTGCGCCGTCCTCAAGGCCGTCGCCGACCGCTACGTGATGCAGCGCGCCGAGCAGGAGGCGCTCCGCGCCGACCAGCGGATCGTCGTCGCCGAACTCGCCGAGGCGCTCGTCGCCCGCGCCCCCGACGGCCTCGAACCGCAGTTCCGCGCCCTCTTCGCCGCCGCGCCCGACGACCGTTCCCGCAAGCGGGTGATCGTCGACCAGATCGCCTCCCTCACCGACGCCACCGCCCGAGCCCTCCACGCCCGCCTCCGCACGCCCCTCGGGTAGGGGCCGTCCGCCCCCTTTCGCCTTCCTCCGCCGTGCGGGACCCTCGCATGCACGTCCCGGGCCGGTGCGGCCGGGGCCGCTCCCGGGGGCGTAGCGTAGGGAATCGGTCGCAACGAGGAGGAACCAACGTGGTCGACGCAGATCAGACCTTTGTCATCGTCGGCGGGGGCCTGGCGGGCGCCAAGGCGGCGGAGACGCTCCGCGCGGAGGGCTTCAACGGCCGGGTGATCCTCATCGGCGACGAGCGCGACCACCCCTACGAACGGCCCCCGCTCTCCAAGGACCACCTCCTCGGCAAGAAGGACCGGGAGTCCGCCCTCGTCCACGAGCCCGCCTGGTACGCGGCCCACGACGTGGAGCTGCGCCTCGGCCAGACCGTCACCGCCGTCGACCGGGACGCCCACACCGTCCGCCTCGGCGACGGCACCGTCATCCGCTACGACAAGCTGCTCCTCGCCACCGGCTCCGAACCGCGCCGCCTCGACGTCCCCGGCACCGGCCTCGCCGGCGTCCACCACCTGCGCCGCCTCTCCCACTCCGAGCGGCTCCGCGACGAGCTCAAGGTCCTCGGCCGGGACAACGGCCACCTCGTCATCGCGGGCGCCGGCTGGATCGGCCTGGAGGTCGCCGCCGCCGCCCGCACCTACGGCGCCGAGGTCACCGTCGTCGAGTACGAGCCGACCGCGCTGCACCGCGTCCTCGGCCCCGAACTCGGCCAGCTCTTCGCCGACCTCCACACCGAGCACGGCGTCCGCTTCCACTTCGGCGCCCGGGTCACCGAGATCACCGGCCAGGACGGCATGGTCCTCGCCGTCCGCACCGACGACGGCGAGGAGCACCCCGCCCACGCCGTCCTCGTCGCCATCGGCGCCGCCCCCCGCGCCACCCTCGCCGAGAACGCCGGCCTCGCCCTCGTCGACCGCGCCGACGGCGGCGGCATCGCCGTCGACGCCTCCCTGCGCACCTCCGACCCCGACATCTACGCCGCCGGCGACGTCGCCGCCTTCGAGCACCCCGCGCTCCACCACCGCATCCGCGTCGAGCACTGGGCCAACGCCCTCAACGGCGGGCCCGCCGCCGCCCGCGCCATGCTCGGCCGGGACGTCTCCTACGACCGCGTCCCGTACTTCTTCACCGACCAGTACGACCTCGGCATGGAGTACTCCGGCTGGGCGCCCCCCGGCTCGTACGACCAGGTCGTGGTCCGCGGCGACACCGGCAAGCGCGAGTTCATCGCCTTCTGGCTGGACGGGGGCCGGGTGATCGCCGGCATGAACGTGAATGTGTGGGACGTCACAGAGCCGGTCCAGAAGCTCATCCGCTCCCGCGCCGTCGTGGACCCGGACGCCCTCTGCGACCCCTCCGTCCCCCTGGAGAGCCTGCTCTGACACGTACGGGCGAGCCGTAGACTCTACGCGTGGCAGGCAGGATCAACGATGACGACGTGAAGGCGGTCCGGGACGCGGTCCCGATCGACTCCGTGGTGTCCGAGTACCTCCAGCTCCGCAACGCAGGCGGCGGGAACCTCAAGGGACTCTGCCCCTTCCACGACGAGAAGTCGCCCTCCTTCCAGGTCAGCCCCAGCAAGGGACTCTTCCACTGCTTCGGCTGCCAGGAGGGCGGCGACACCATCGCCTTCGTGATGAAGATCGACCACCTCTCCTTCTCGGAGACGGTCGAGCGCCTCGCCGCCAAGGCGGGCATCACCCTCCGCTACGAGGAGGGCGGCTACAACCCCGGCCACCAGCGCGGCGAACGCATCCGCCTGATCGAGGCCCACAAGGCCGCCGCCGAGTACTACGCCGGCCAACTGGCCTCCCCCGAGGCCGAGATCGGCCGCAGGTTCCTCTCCGAGCGCGGCTTCGACCAGGCCGCCGCCGAGCACTTCGGCGTCGGCTACTCCCCGGCCGGCTGGGACCACCTCACCCGCTTCCTGCGCGGCAAGGGCTTCTCCGACAAGGAGCTGGTCGTCTCCGGCCTCTCCCAGGAGGGCCGCCGCGGCCCCATCGACCGCTTCCGCGGCCGCCTCATGTGGCCGATCCGCGACGTCGGCGGCGAGATCGTCGGCTTCGGCGCCCGCCGCCTGCGCGAGGACGACACCGGCCCCAAGTACCTCAACACCCCCGAGACGCCGATCTACAAGAAGTCCCAGGTCCTCTACGGCATCGACCTCGCCAAGAAGGAGATCGCCAAGAGCAGCCGGGCCGTCGTCGTCGAGGGCTACACCGACGTCATGGCCTGCCACCTGGCCGGCGTCACCACCGCCATCGCCACCTGCGGCACCGCCTTCGGCGGCGAGCACATCAAGATCCTCCGCCGGCTCCTCATGGACAACGGCTCGGCCCGCGTCATCTTCACCTTCGACGGCGACGCCGCCGGCCAGAAGGCCGCCCTGCGCGCCTTCGAGGACGACCAGAAGTTCGCCGCCGAGACGTACATCGCCATCGCGCCCGACGGCATGGACCCCTGCGAGCTGCGCCTCGCCAAGGGCGACGACGCCGTCGTCGACCTCGTCGAGCCCCGCACCCCCCTCTTCGAGTTCGCCCTCCGCCAGATCGTGAACCGCTACGACCTGGACACCCCGGCGGGCCAGGCCGCCGCCCTGAACGAAGCCGCCCCGGTCGTCGCGAAGCTGAAGGACCTGTCCGTGCGCCAGCGGGTCGCGGTCAAGCTCGCGGGGCTGCTCGGCATCATGGAGGACCAGTTCGTCGTGCGGCGGGTCAGCCAGATCGCCCAGTGGCAGCGCGGCAAGGGCGACGCCCCGGGGCCCGCGCGCAGGCAGCGCACGTACGACGACGTGCCGGCCCCCACGGTCCCCGCCGGACCCGCGCTCAACCTGCGCAGCCCCGCCCACCGCACCGAGCGCGAACTGCTCAAGCTGGCGCTCCAGCGTCCCGAACTGGTCTCCCCCTTCTTCGACGCGTACGGCGTGGACGAGTTCACCGCACCGCCCTACGCCGCCGTGCGCCAGTGCATCCACGACGCCGGCGGCGCCGACGGCGCCCCCGCCGACTACGTGGACGCCGTCCTCGAGGCCGCCTCCAACGACACCGTCCGCACCCTCGTGCGCGAGCTCGTCGTGGAGGCGATCCTCACGCCGAGGGGCAAGGGCCCGGACGAGGTCTACGCCTCCGAGCAGCTGGTCACGGTCCGGCTCCGCGCGGTGGACCGTCGCATCGACCAGCTCAACGCCGCGCTGAAGCGGCTGGGGCACACGAACCCGGACCAGGTGACCGCCGCGCAGCAGGAGCTGTACGTCCTCCAGCAGTACCAGGTGGCCCTGCGGTCGCACGGCGCAGCCGCCCTCTGACCGACGGTCACCAAAAAGTCGCCGCACGCCCCTCGTGGGGGCGATGTGTCGTACCCCACACTGGACGACGGAGCCGTTCCGCCCCTCCTGGAGGTCGCCCGCCGTGCAGACCGAGATCCAGACCACCCCGCCGGACGGGCGGGACGACCTTCCGGAACTCCCCGAGGTCCCGGCCCAGCGTCGCCGCCCCGCCGCCGACGGGGGCAGCGGCGCCTCCGCCGACCTCTTCCGGCAGTACCTCCGGGAGATCGGCCGCATCCCGCTCCTCACCGCCGAGGAGGAGGTCGAACTGGCCCGCCGGGTCGAGGCCGGCCTCTTCGCCGAGGAGAAGCTGGCCCTCACCCCCGACCTGGACTCGCAGCTCGCGTACGACCTCGACCGGCTCGTCGTCCTCGGCCGGATCGCCAAGCGGAAGCTGATCGAGGCCAACCTGCGGCTCGTCGTCTCCGTCGCCAAGCGGTACGTCGGCCGCGGCCTGACCATGCTCGACCTCGTCCAGGAGGGCAACCTCGGCCTCATCCGGGCCGTCGAGAAGTTCGACTACGCCCGCGGCTACAAGTTCTCCACCTACGCCACCTGGTGGATACGCCAGGCGATGTCCCGGGCCCTCGCCGACCAGGCCCGCACCATCCGCGTCCCCGTCCACGTCGTCGAACTCATCAACCGGGTCGTCCGGGTCCAGCGACGCATGCTCCAGGAGCGCGGCCGCGAACCCACCTCCGAGGAGATCGCCGAGCACCTCGACCTCACCCCCGAGCGGGTCGTCGAGGTCCTCCGGCTCGCCCAGGAGCCCGTCTCCCTGCACACCCCCGTCGGCGAGGAGGAGGACGTCGACCTCGGCGACCTCATCGAGGACGGCGACGCCGCCTCGCCCGTCGAGTCCGCCGCCTTCCTGCTGCTCCGCCGCCACCTGGAGGACGTCCTGTCCACCCTCGGCGAGCGCGAGCGCAAGGTCGTCCAGCTCCGGTACGGCCTCGACGACGGCCGCCCCCGCACCCTGGAGGAGATAGGGCGGATCTTCGGCGTCACCCGCGAACGGATCCGCCAGATCGAGTCCAAGACCCTCGGCAGGCTCCGCGACCACGCCTACGCGGACCAGCTCCGCGGCTACCTCGACTGAGACGCGCGAAGGGCCCGCGCCGCACCCGGCACGGGCCCTCGGCGGCAGGCGCGCGGTCAGTCGACCTCGGCGACCGCCTCCGCGAACTGCGCCGCGTACAGCCGGGCGTAGGCCCCGCCCGCCACCAGCAGCTCCTCGTGCGTGCCCTGCTCCACGATGGAACCGTTCTCCATCACCAGGATCACGTCCGCGTCCCGGATGGTGGAGAGCCGGTGCGCGATCACGAAGGAGGTGCGGCCCTGGGCCAGCCGGGCCATCGCCTTCTGGATCAGCACCTCCGTCCGGGTGTCCACCGAACTCGTCGCCTCGTCGAGGACGAGGATCACCGGGTCCGACAGGAACGCCCGGGCGATGGTGATCAGCTGCTTCTCGCCCGCGCTGACCGCCGCGCCCTCGTCGTCCACGACCGTGTCGTAGCCGTCCGGCAGGGTGCGCACGAAACGGTCGGCGTGGGCCGCCCGCGCCGCCTCCTCGACCTCCGCCCGCGTCACCTCGCGGGTGGCGCCGTACGCGATGTTGTCCGCGATCGTCCCGCCGAAGAGCCAGGTGTCCTGGAGGACCATGCCGATCCCGGCCCGCAGCTCCTCCCGGGACATCGCCGCGATGTCCGTGCCGTCCAGCGTGATCCGGCCGCCGGTCACCTCGTAGAACCGCATGAGGAGGTTGACCAGCGTCGTCTTGCCGGCGCCGGTCGGGCCGACGATCGCGACCGTCTGGCCCGGCTCCACGGTGAGCGACAGGTCCTCGATGAGCGGCTTGTCGGCCTCGTAGCGGAAGGACACGTGCTCCAGGGCCACCTTGCCCTTGAAGTCGCGCGGCTCCTGGGAGGCCGGCGCGTCCGGCGCCTGCTCCTCGGCGTCGAGCAGCTCGAAGATCCGCTCCGCCGAGGCGACGCCCGACTGCACCAGGTTCGCCATCGACGCCACCTGCGTCAGCGGCATCGAGAACTGGCGCGAGTACTGGATGAACGCCTGCACGTCACCGATGGAGAGCGTGCCGCTCGCCACCCGCAGACCGCCGACGACGGCCACGAGCACGTAGTTGATGTTCGACACGAAGAACATCACCGGCTGCATCATGCCGCTGTTGAACTGGGCCTTGAAACCGGCCTCGTACAGCGCCTCGTTCTGCTCGCGGAAGCCCTGCGCGGCCTCCTCCTGCCGGCCGAAGACCTTCACCAGGGTGTGCCCGGTGTACATCTCCTCCACGTGCGCGTTGAGCGCGCCCGTCGTCTTCCACTGCTGCACGAAGTGCGGCTGCGAGCGCTTGCCGATCCTCGCCGCGACCACCACCGACACCGGCACCGTCACCAGTGCCACCAGCGCCAGCAGCGGCGAGATCCAGAACATCATCGCCAGCACGCCGACGATCGTCAGCAGCGAGTTGATGAGCTGGCCCATCGACTGCTGGAGGGTCTGCCCGATGTTGTCGAGGTCGTTGGTCGCCCGCGACAGCACCTCGCCGCGCTTGGCGCGGTCGAAGTACGACAGCGGCAGCCGCGCCAGCTTCGTCTGGACGTCCTCCCGCATCCGGTACACGGTCCGGTTGATCACCCGGATCGACATGCGGGTGGAGACCAGCATCAGCAGGCCCGCCGCCACGTACACCGCGAGCGCGAGCAGCAGCACCTCGCCGACCGCGCCGAAGTCGATGCCCCGGCCGGGCGTGAAGTCGACCCCGGACAGCATGTCGGCCATGCCGCCGTCGCCGTCCGCCCGCAGCTTCTCCAGGGCCTGGGCCTTCGTCACGCCCTCGGGCATCTGCCGCCCGACCACGCCCGCGAAGATCAGGTCGGTGGCCATGCCCAGCACCTTGGGGCCGATCACGGCGCCCGCCACCGACAGCACGCCGGCCGCCAGCATCACCCAGAGCGCGGCCCGCTCGGGCGCCAGCTGCCGCAGCAGCCGCTTCGACGAGCCCTTGAAGTCCATCGACCGCTCGCCGGGGGCGCCCCCGGCCATCATGCGTCCGCCAGGACCGGCCATCAGGCTGCCTCCGCCTCGGTCAGCTGGGAGAGCACGATCTCCCGGTACGTCTCGTTGTCCGCCATCAGCTCGTGGTGCCGCCCGGTGCCGACGACCCGGCCCTCGTCGAGGACCACGATCCGGTCGGCGTCCCGGATGGTCGACACCCGCTGGGCGACGATCACCACGGTCGCGTCCGCGGTCTCCGCCGAGAGCGCCGCCCGCAGCCGGGCGTCCGTCTCGTAGTCGAGCGCGGAGAACGAGTCGTCGAAGAGGTAGATCTCCGGCCGCTGGACCAGCGTCCGCGCGATCGCGAGCCGCTGCCGCTGACCGCCCGACACGTTGGTGCCGCCCTGCGCGACCGGCGCCTCCAGGCCGTGTTCGAGCTTCCGCACGAAGTCGGCGGCCTGGGCCACCTCCAGGGCGTGCCACAGCTCCTCGTCTGTCGCGTCCGGCTTGCCGTACCGCAGGTTCGACGCCACCGTGCCCGAGAACAGGTACGGCTTCTGCGGGACCATCCCGACCGTCCGCGCCATCAGCGCCGGGTCGAGCCTGCGCACGTCCACCCCGTCGACCAGGACCTCGCCGCCGGTCACGTCGAACAGCCGCGGCACCAGGCCGAGCAGCGTCGACTTGCCGGAGCCGGTCGAGCCGATGATCGCGGTGGTCTCGCCGGGGCGGGCCACCAGCTCCACGTCCTTCAGGACGGACTCCTCGGCGCCCGGGTAGCGGAAGTCCGCCCCCCTGACCTCCAGGTGCCCGCTCCGGTCCAGCGCCGTCACCGGCTCGGCCGGCGGCACCACGCTGGAGGAGGTCGCGAGGACCTCCTCGATGCGCTCGGCGCACACTTCGGCCCGCGGCACCATCATGAACATGAAGGTGGCCATCATGACCGCCATCACGATCTGCATCAGATAGGCGAGGAAGGCGGTCAGCGCGCCGATCTGCATCCCGCCGCTGTCGATGCGGTGCGCGCCGAACCAGACCACGGCCACGCTGGACACGTTCACGACCGTCATCACGGTCGGGAACATCAGCGCCATCAGCCGGCCCGTCGCCATCGACACGTCGGTCAGCTCGTGGTTGGCGCCGCGGAAGCGCTCCTCCTCGTAGCCGTCCTTCACGAAGGCGCGGATCACGCGGTTGCCGGTGATCTGCTCGCGCAGCACCCGGTTCACCGTGTCGAGGCGCTCCTGCATGGTGCGGAAGAGCGGCCGCATCCGCTTCACGATCAGCGAGACGGAGACGCCGAGCACCGGCACCACGGCGAGCAGCACCCCGGACAGGGGCACGTCCTGGCCGAGGGCCATCACGATGCCGCCGACGCACATGATGGGCGCGGAGACCATCAGGGTGAACGCCATCAGCACCAGCATCTGGACCTGCTGGACGTCGTTGGTCGTCCGGGTGATCAGCGACGGCGCGCCGAAGTGCCCCAGCTCGCGCGAGGAGAAGGACTGCACCCGGTCGTAGACGGCGCCGCGCAGGTCCCGGCCGACGGCGGAGGAGGTCCGCGCCCCGTAGTACACGGCCCCGATGTTGCAGAGCACCTGCACCACGGAGACGCCGATCATCAGCGCCCCGAACCGCAGGATGTAGCCGGTGTCCCCGTTGACGACGCCCTTGTCGATGATGTCGGCGTTCAGGGTCGGCAGGTAGAGGCTCGCGCAGGTGGCCAGGAACTGGAGCAGGACGAGCAGAGCGATGGGTTTTCGGTACGGTCGCAGGTGGGTTCGGAGAAGTCTTATGAGCACGGTTCCCACTATCGCCCGGGGGCGGGAACCGTTACGACTGGGTTTAGGGCGCTCGGCCCAGCCCTGGCGAAGACTTTACGAAGCACCCCCCGGTCCGCGGCTCCGGTCCGCGGCTCCGCTCCGCGCCGTCAGCCGCCGAGCGCCCCCGGGTGGACCTGGTCCCGCGCCGCCGCGTACTGCCGGCGCACGGCCTGGCCCGCCGGCAGCTCCTCGCCCGGCTCCAGGATCTGCGCGGCGGCGCCCTGCCAGGCCGGGGGAGCGGACGGCGAGAGCGTCCCGCGGGCCACGCCGAGCGCCCAGGCGGCCTGCCTCGCCGCGCCGAGGGCCGCGTAGTCGGCCGGCTGGGGGACGACGACCTGCACGCCGAACAGCGAGGGCGCCAGGGCCTGTACGGCGGGCAGCGCGGCGGCGGCCCCGAGCAGGAAGATCCGCCGGACCTCGACCCCGCGGCCGCGGACCACGTCCAGGGCGTCGCCGAGGCCGCACAGCATGCCCTCGAAGGCGGCCCGCGCCAGGTGCTCGGGCTTCATCGACTCGCGGCGCAGCCCGGTGAGGGTGCCGGCGGCGTGCGGCAGGTGCGGCGTCCGCTCGCCCTCCAGGTAGGGGAGGAGGACGAGCCCGGAGGAGCCGGGGGTGGACTTCAGGGCCAGCGCGGACAGCTCGTCCAGGGACGGCAGGCCGAGCATCTCGGCGGTGCCGCGCAGGGTGCGGACGGCGTTGGTGACGGAGACGACCGGCAGGTGCATGCCGGTGGCGTCGGCGTAGGAGGTGACGGCGGGGCCCGGCCGGTCCAGCGCCCGGTGGTGGACGGCCATCACGGAGCCGGAGGCGCCGAGCGAGACGACGGCGTCGCCCGCGCCGAGGCCGAGCCCGAAGGCGGCGGCCATGGTCTCGCCGGTGCCGGCGGAGATCAGCAGCCCCTCGGGGGTGGTGCCGGCCGGCTCGGCGGGCCCGAGCACCTCGGGCAGCGCGACCTGGTGCCCGAGGGCCAGCTCCACCAGGTCGGGGCGGTAGGCCCCGGTGCGGGCGGACCAGTAGCCGGTGGCGGAGGCGGCGCCGCGGTCGGTGGTGCGGCGGGCGGGCCGGCCGAGGAGCTGCCAGACCAGCCAGTCGTGCGGCTGGAGGACGGCGGCGACCCGGGCGGCGTGCTCGGGCTCGGCGCGGGCGAGCCAGCGGAGCTTGGCGACGGGCAGCCCGGCCTGCGGGACGGTGCCGACGGCCTCGGCCCAGGCGTCCCGGCCGCCGAGCGCGTCGACGAGGTCGGCGGCGGCGACCTGGGCCCGCTTGTCGTTGCCGAGGAGGGCGGGGCGCACCAGGGCGCCCTGGGCGTCGAGCGGCACCACGCCGTGCGCCTGCGCGGAGACGCCGATGGCCTCCACCCCTTCGAGGAGTCCGCCGGTCGCGGCCTCCCCGAGCGAGAGCAGCCAGCTCTGCGGGTCCACGTCGGTGGCCTTCGGGTCGACCGGGTGCGGGGCATGGCCCTGCCGCAGTACGGCCCCGGTGTCCGTGTCACAGACCACGATGCGCGTGGCGTCCGAAGAGCTGTCGAGTCCGGCGACTATCCCCATGACACCCGATTCTGCCGCACGCGGGCCGGTTCCGGGTCAGGTGTTGCTGGTGCCCCAGTCGTCGTCCTCGCCGATCCGGCCGTTCGAGCGCCCGCGTCCGCGCAGTGCGGTCACCCGGTCGGTGACGGCCGGCGGCAGCCGGTCGCCCACCTTGTCGCCCACGACGTGCGCGGCCTTCCCCGCGTACTGCCTGCCGGTCTGCGCGGCGGACTCCGCGGCGTTGCGCACGGCGGGGTTCCGGGCGAAGTCCTGGGCGGCCTTCTTCATCCGCTCGTACCGCTCGCGTCCCGCACGCGTCCCGACCACGTAACCGAGCGCGAGACCCGCGACGAACGTCAGCTTGTACCGCACGCTGCGATCCTTCCCTGGAAGGTTCCGGGGGCGCCCCGGGGATGTCCCGGGGATACCGATTGGCGGAGCACCCCCCTGCTTGCGCTAATGTATGTCTCGCAGCGAGCGCCCGCCGCCCGGGAGACCCCGGGCAGGACCGTTCGGTGCAACGCAGCAATCCCCTGTAGCTCAATTGGCAGAGCAGCCGGCTGTTAACCGGCAGGTTACTGGTTCGAGTCCAGTCGGGGGAGCGCGGTCCCCTGTAGCTCAATTGGCAGAGCATTCGGCTGTTAACCGGAGGGTTACTGGTTCGAGTCCAGTCGGGGGAGCCAGACGAGAGAGGACCCTCAGGGGTCCTCTTTCGCGTTCCCGGGAACCATCCGCGTCCGCCCGCTGTCTTCATGGTCGAGCGGAGCCGGTCGTACCGATCATCCGGAGCAGGAGATCGTATGAGCGGCTATGCTGCGGCAGGACGGCGCGCACACTTGTACGCGCGTCGGTGTCGGGGGCGGTAGCTCAGCCGGTTAGAGCAGCGGACTCATAATCCGTCGGCCGTGGGTTCGAGTCCCACCCGCCCCACCACAGCCCGTGGTCGCAGGAAGGATTCCCCTGCGGCCGCGGGCTTCTTCGTTCCCACAGTGCGCCTCCGTCGAACGGAGGTTCTGCAACGACACGCCGGCGTCACCCGGATGCCTCCCCGTGCCGGGCCCCGGGGGCGCCCTCCCCGGCCGCATCCGGGCGGCGTGACGCACCGCGCCCGGGCACCCGGCCCCGCCGCCCCCGGCTGCCCGTCCCCACCGCGTCGGGGTGGCCGGTCCCTCGCGCTCCGGTGTCGGCTCCACCGGGCCCGGGTGCCGGCTCCACCGGGCCCGGGTGCCGGCTCCATCGCGCCCGGGTGTCCGTGACCTTGGCGTTTGGGGTCGTGTGCACCGGTGGGTGGTCCCATGGGCGGTTATTCCGAGCGATAGCGTTCCTGCCGTACCGACATGGGAAATGTCGGACGGACGGCGGGTGGCAATGCCCCGTTTTTGACCGTCCGGTCCTGGCATGCCTCGTGGTATATACCAGAACCGCGCTCCTGGTCCCGGCTTTCTCCAAAGCTTTGCCGGTGGTCCTGCGTGCTGAGACGCGGTCGGAACTCCGTTGACCTCCTTGATCGCCGCTGATTACATTCCCGGCGTCCCTTCGGGAACATGCTTTCGAGGTCCGGAGGGTTATTCCATGCCATCGATCGAATGAAGGAGGGGTCATGTCCAACGCTGTTACCGAGCAGCAGGTTGCCGCCGAGACCGAGGTCGCCGTGGAGCTTCCCGAGGCCACCCGCAGCCAGCTGGTCTTCGACCACGGCGCCCAGGTCCAGCCGCACATCTGCCCGTCGGCCGGCGCCCGCGCCGCCTGAGGCAGATCGGCAATTCTGTAGCGAACGTGAGGGGCCCGGACACGGGCCCCTCACGGGTGAATGGAGATTCGAGTGGAACCGGCACCTGATGGAAAGTCCCTGCCGATCACCGTGGTCGGCGCCGGGTCGAAGTGGCGTCCGTTCAGCAATCCGAAGAACGTCGTGCGGACGGAATCGCGCCCGGAGGGTGTCGCCGTCTTCGTCGTGGACCCCTGGACGCAGCGCTGGGCCGTTCTGGGCCGCGGCGCCGAGTCCGTCCTCGCCCTCGCGGACGGCACCCGGACGGTGGAGCAGATCACCGCGGAGGTGATCGCCTCGACGGACAACGCCCACCTGCGTTCCCCCAAGGTCGTCGGCGCCCTGCTCGACGAGCTCCGCGCCGCCGGACTGCTGTTCGTGTCCGCCGCGCACCACCGCAGCCAGGGCCTCCCGGTGTTCCTGGAGACCGAGCCCCAGGGGCTCCACCTGGAGATCACCAACGCCTGCAACCTGAGCTGCAGCCACTGCTACGTCTCGTCCGGCGTCAAGCTCCCCGACGAGCTCAGCGACGCCGAACTCCGCGCGGTCGTCGACCAGTTGACGCCCTTCAGCAACAAGCTCATCGCCATCACCGGCGGCGAGGCGGCGGTCCGGCGCAACTCGCTCGACCTGGTCGAGTACTGCGCCGTGGAGCGCGGCCACAACGTCGACCTCTACACCAACGCCTACAAGTTCCCCCGCAAGTTCGCCGAGCGGGTCCTGGAGATCAACGCCATCGGCGGCGGGCGGGTCAACCTCCAGGTCAGCCTGGAGGGCGCGACCCCCGCGACCAACGACGCGGTGCGCGGCGAGGGCGTCTTCGAGCAGGTCCTCAAGACCCTGGGCATGTTCCAGGAAATGGGGCTGAACCGGCGGACGCAGCTCTTCATCTGCATCACCAAGAACAACATCCACGAGATCGACGCGATGATCGAGATAGCCGAGCGCTTCGATCTCGCCCGGCTCATCTTCTCCCAGTGGGAAGCCCAGGGGAACGCCGCGGACACCCCGTGGGAGTCCATCGCGCCGACCCTTGAGGAATGGACCTCGGCGGGCGAGAAGCTGCTCTCCTACGAGAACCCCCGGCTGCAATTGCGGGGCAACTTCTTCGGCGATCTCAACAATGGCAGGGACGGCCGTTACACGCTCGAACGCGCGCTTTTCCCGAAGCAGCTCTTCGCGTACAACGCCTTTCCCCGGGTCTCCCCGGACGGCTGGATCTTCGCCGACCAGCTGTGGGTCGATCCGGAATGGTCCCTCGGCAACGTCCGGGACATCAGCCTCGCGGAGGCATTCCGGAGCGAGAAGTTCCGTGAGCACCTGGCGAACTTCCAGGGGCGCGGCGAGCGCATCGAGGAGTGCAGTTCCTGCCAGTGGCTGGAACTGTGCGGTGGCGGCCACCCCGGACACACGCTGTCCGAATACGGCACGATCGACCACAAGGACGCGTTCTGCGAAACCCGGAAGTACTGGTTCGAGCGCTATGTGGACAGCCACGTGGAAAGGGTGCTGAACGGTGTCTGACGGGCGCGGCCCCACTCCTGCCCGGGACTGGGGCACCACCTTCGGCGGCATCGCCGACGGCTGGCTCTTCTCCGACGTCGAGGGCCCCCTGCCCCCGGTGCTCGTCCTGCCGCTGGAGAACCCGGACCTCTACGACCCCGCCGTCTGGGAGAAGAAGGCCGAGGTCGTCCGCCGGCACCGCTCCGTGACGGTCATGCGCCGCGGCGGCGCCACCTTCGGCGTCCTCACCGCGAAGCTCGGCGCCCCCGCCGCCGCGATGACCGTCCAGGCCGCCGCGGCGCGCGGCGCCCACACCCTCGTCGGCGTCGGCTACTGCGGGGCGATCGCCGACACCCTCGGCTGCGGCGACCTCCTCGTGCCGACCGGCGCCGTCGCCGCCGACGGGACCAGCGCGGCGTACTGCCCCGAGCGCTACCCCGCCGTCGCCGACCACGCCCTCGTGGGCCTCCTCAAGGAGGCGGCCGGCGGCCCGGTCCACGACGGCCTGGTCCACTCCCTCGACGCCGTCCTCACCCAGGACTCCGCGCTCGTCGACCGCTGCCGGGCCACCCGCGTCGACGCGCTCGACATGGAGACCTCGGCCGTCCTCACCGTGGCCCGGATCCACGGCGTCCGCGCCGCCACCGTCCTCGTGGCCAGCGACCACGCGGGCCTCGGCCTGCCCACCGACGGGACCCTCCTCGGCGCCGGCACCCGCCGCGCGGTGGACGTCGCCCTGGAGGCGGTGACCCGCCGTGCCGCGGAACTGGGCTGAACTGGACGGCCCCGCCCGCCGGTTCCTCGCGGCCTCGGCCGTCTCCTTCCTCGGCGACGGGCTGCGCTACGCGGCCCTCCCGCTGCTCGCCGCCCGCCAGGGCGCGGGACCGGCCGAGTTCGGCGTCCTCCTCGGCGCCGCCACCCTGCCCTTCCTCGTCCTCGGCATCTTCGGCGGGGTGCTGGCCGACCGGGTGCGCCGCCGCGGGCTGCTGCTCGTCTGCGACGGGCTCCGCCTCGCCGTGCTCACCGTCTTCGTCGGCTGCCTGGTCACCGGCCACGCCGGGCTCCCGCTGCTGTACGCCGTGGCGTTCCTCATGGGCCTCCTCGAATCCCTCGCCACCTCGGCCGCCTTCGCGTACCTGCCCACCCTCGTGCCCGGACACCAGCTGGAACGGGCCAACGCCACGCTGTCCACCGCGCTGCTCCTCGGCCGGCAGCTCCTCGGCCCGCTGGCCGGGGCGGGCCTGCTGGAGCTGGGCGAGAGCCTGCCCTTCGTCGTGGACGCCGCGAGCTTCCTGCTCTCCGGCGCCCTCCTCGCGACCGTCGCGGCCGGCCTGGAGGACAAACCGGAACGCCGGAAGGGCGGCGGCCCCGCGGCCGTCTTCGCCGACGTGCGGGTCAGCACCCGGTGGATGCGGGTCACCCCGCACGTCCTGGTCATCGCGTGCAGCGCCGGCGTCATCAACCTCTTCAACAGTG
Source organism: Streptomyces filamentosus (assembly GCF_014654895.1). Lineage (GTDB taxonomy): Bacteria > Actinomycetota > Actinomycetes > Streptomycetales > Streptomycetaceae > Streptomyces > Streptomyces filamentosus. The sequence goes on from NZ_BNBE01000001.1 coordinate 4,075,015, forward strand.
GCGCGCTGGCCGTCCAGCCGTACTTCGCGGAGCACGTCCTGAGCGGCTCGGCCTACGCCTACGGCCTGATGATGGCGAGCTCCGCGCTCGGCGGCGTCGCCGGGGCCCAGGCCGCCGGCGCCCTCGCCACCCGCCTCTCCAGCGGACGCATGGTCGTGGTCGCGCTCGCCGCGCTCGGCGCGGGCTTCGGCACGGTCGCGCTCCTCGCCCATCCGCTCGCCGTGTACGCCGGACTCGCCCTCACCGGCGTCGGCTTCGCCGTCTGGGGCGTGGCCACCACCTCCTGGCGGCAGCGCCTCACCCCCCACGACCTCATGGGCCGGGCGGACGCCCTCCACCGGATGATCTCCTGGGGCGTCAACCCGATCGGCAGCCTCCTCGGCGGCCTGGTGGCGGCGCACTGGGGTGCCCACGGCCCCTTCCTCCTCGTCGCCGTGGCACCCCTCCTGCTGATCCCGCTCTTCTGGAACCGCCGGGCCGACCCCGCCCCCCGGGAACCGGAGACCGGCGAGCGGTCCCTCGCCGCCGACACCACCCGCTCCTGAAGCGTCGCCCCGCCCCGCACCGGGCCCGCCCCGGGACCCGGCCCGCCGCCGCCGGCCGGACGGACCCCGGCCGGCGGGCCCCGGCCCGCGCCCCCACGCACCGAACGGACAGGTCCCCGTGATCCCCTCCGCGATACTTCCCGAGCCCGGCCCGCGCCGGGCACTGGCCCTGCTCACCCTCGCGAGCGCCACGGCCAAGGGGATCTTCCTCACCTCCGGAGTCCTGTACTTCACCGAGGTCGTCGACCTGGACGCGCTCGACGTCGGCCTGGGGCTCAGCGCCGCCGGACTCGTCGCCCTGGTCCTCGGCGTCCTCGCCGGCCGGCTGGCCGACCGCGTCGGCCCCTGGCCCGTCCTCCTCGCCAGCCTCCTGGTCAGCGCCGCCGCGACCGCCGCCTTCCTGCTCGTCGACGGCATCGGGACCTTCGTGGCGGTCGTCGTCGTGGCGGTCGTCGCCCAGGGCGTGCTCCTCGTCGCCCGCGGCCCCCTCATCAACACCATCGGCGGCACCTCGGCCCAGGAACTGCGGGCCTACGTCCGCGCGGTGACCAACGTCGGCATCACCGTCGGCGCCGCCCTCGCGGGCTGGGCCGTCCAGCTCGACACCACCGGCGCCTACCGCCTCCTGGTCGCCGCCGACAGCGTCTTCTTCCTGGTGGCCGCCGCGCTCGCCCTCCGGCTGCCCCGCCCCGCCCCGCTGCCCTCCCGGCCCGGCCCGACCTGGACCGCCCTCCGCGACCGCCCCTACCTGGCCGTCGCCGCCCTCGACGGGGTGCTGTCGATCCAGTACCGCGTCCTCACCGTCGCCGTACCGCTCTGGATCATCGGGCACACCGACGCCCCGCGCTGGACGGTCTCCGGCGCCGTCGTCCTCAACACCGCCCTCGTCGTCCTCCTCCAGGTCCGCCTCTCCCGGCGGGTCGACACCCCCCGGGCCGCCGGACGGGCCATGCGCCGCGCGGGCGCCACCCTCGGCGTCGCCAGCACCCTGATCGCCTGCGTGTCCCTGGTCCCGCCGCACCAGGCGGTCCTGCTGCTCGCGGCCGGCATCGTCCTGCACAGCCTGGGCGAGATCTGGCAGGCGGCCGGCGGCTTCGAACTCTCCAACGACCTCGCCCCGCCGCACGCCCTCGGCCAGTACCTCGGCGTCTTCGGCATCGGGATGGGACTCGCCGAGTCCTTCGCGCCCGCCCTCCTGACCTGGCTGTGCCTGGGGTACGGGGTGCCGGGCTGGCTCACCGTCGGCGGGCTCTTCGTGGCCGCCGGAGTCCTGGCGCCCTGGGCCGCCCGGCACGCCGAGGCCACCCGCACCCACCGCGTCCCGGCCAAGGCCGCGCCCGACCCGGCGCCCGCCGCCTGACCCCGGCCCGTACCGCCCTCCCCTCCCTCCTCTTCCTTCGAGAAAGCGGAACCTCCTGCCATGACGTCGTACCGCGCATCCCTGACTCCCCAGATGCTCAGCTACGCCGAGAAGTTCGACGACCGCGGGGACATCCGGTGGCTCCCCTACCTGATGTACTTCCACCCCGCCGGACACACCTCCGAGGTCGTCAGCACCGACGAGGTCGGCTTCCGCGTCTCGGAGGGGCAGGGCCGCCGCGCCTCGGCCGGCGGCGAGGTGCCGGACGGCCCGGTGCGCCTCGTCGCGGGCAGCTCCACCGTCTTCGGCATCGGGGCGAGCACCGACGCGCACACCCTGTCCTCCCGCCTCTGGGACAAGCACGCGCCGTCCACGCCGTGGCTCAACTTCGGCGGCCGCAGCTTCAACTCCGCCCAGGAACTCCTGCTGTTCACCCTCTACCGGCACCTCGTCCCGCAGATCGACGAGATCGTCCTCTTCACCGGCTTCAACAACCTCGGCCTCGCCCGCCTGCCGCGGCACCTCCAGGGCGACCAGGGCGCGTTCTTCAACGGCCACGAGTACGCCGACCAGGTCCGCGAGGCCCGCCTCGCCAAGTTCCGGGAGAACGGCATGTCCCGCCGGGCGGCCCACAAGGCCGTCGCCGAGCCGGAGACCGTCCACGTCCCGCCCACCCTGGACGAACAGATCGCCCGCGCCACCGAATTGACGGTGCGTCACCTGGACAACTGGCGACTGCTCGCCGCCGGCCTCGGCGCCAAGCTCACCTTCGTGCTCCAGCCGCTCGCCCCCTGGGTGCGGGAGCGGCCCTCCACCGAGGAGGGCCACCTCTTCGCCGAGCTCGACGCCATCGCCGACTTCGGCCGCGCGTACGGCGACATCTGCACCGTCGACGCCGGCCGCCGCTACGCCCGTTCGCTCGCCGAGGGCTGCGCGGGCATCGGCGTCCCCTTCCTCGACATGAACCCCCTCCTCGCCGAGGCCGCCGACCCCGGCCAGTGGCTCTTCGTCGACCGCATCCACTTCACCGACGGCGGCCACGACCTCGTCGCCGGCCTGCTCGCCGAGCACCTCGGCCTGAGCTGACCCGGCCGGGCCGCCGCTCCGCCCGGCCCCGCGCCGCCGTCCGCCGCCCGCATCCGACCCGTACGGAGAGACCCGCATGAAACTGATCCGCCGCATCCTCGACCGTGTCCTCCGGCGCTCCCGCTCCCGCCGCAAGGGCCAGGACGCCTCCATCTACCCGATGTTCTGACCGGTGGCCGACCTGATGACGAACGGGAAGACCACCCCCGGCCCGGCCGCGCGGCCCTCCGCGCGCTCGGCCTACGCCCTGCTGACCGAGCCGGAGTGCCCGGCGGCCGAGGAGCCGTCGGCCTCCCGCGTCCGCGAGTTCCTGGCCGCGCGGGCGGCCGCCGCGGACGACCTCGCCGACCTCGGCCTGGACCTGCTCCGCAAGGAGGCCAGGACCTGGGCCGAGACCGAACGGGAACGGTTCCGCACGCTCGCCGCGGACCTCCCCGGCGAGCCGGAGCGCCTGCTGCTCGCCCAGGGCGCGGCACTGGACTGGGCCCCCCTGGGCCTGGTGTCCGGCGCCTGGCTCCAGTGGCTGAGCAGCATGGCCACCGCCGACGCCCCGGCCGCGCTCGCGGCCCTCACCCTGTACGCCTCCGACGTGGGCGCGGGCCGCCCCCGCGACGCCCGGGGGACGGCCTGCGGCCAGGTCCTGCGCGCCCTGCGGGTCGCCGAGCACGCCCACCCCCCGGCGCGCCTCGCCCTCGACGTCCGGATCCCGGACGACGCCTTCGCCCTGCCCGCCCTGCTGCTGCTGATGGGGCGCCGCCCGGACGACTTCCGCGCCGAGCTCGCCGGCGCCGACCTGTGCCTGCGCGAGGCCGGACTGCCGCCCGCGCTGGTCCTCGTCGACCTGCCGGCCGCCGCCGTCGACCCGGCCGACCTCGACCCCGGCCTGCACCGGCCGCACGTCGGCGCGCCCGGCGGACTGCCCGCCGCCGAACGGCTGCTGGCCGCGCTGGACGACGCGGAGGACGACCCCGCCCGGGTCGCGGACGGCTTCCGCGCCGCGCTCGCCCTGCTGCGGGGCTGGCACGACGGGCTGTTCGGCCGCCTCGCGGCCGTCCTCGACCCGGCCCACCGGGCCGCGGAGATGCTCCGTGCCCGGGCCCGCGAGGGCTCCGTCTACCACCGCGACCACCAGCTCGCCGGGCGCCCGCTCGCGGACTGGCTGCGCGAGGCCGTCGACACCCCGCGCCCGCTCCTCGACGCCCTGGCGACCAGCCCCCTGATCCGCCCCGGCAGGCCCGAGCGCAGCCCGCTCGTCAACGGGCTCGTCAGCGAACGCGGCGCCATGTTCCGGGTGTTCACCGACACCGATCTGGAGATCCTCGCGAACTGGATCCGGTCGCTGCCCGCCGCCGGGACCGGGACCGTGGACGAGGCCGGGGCCGGGGACGAGACCGGGGGCGAGGCCGGGGCCGGGGGGCCGGAGCCGTACGCCGTCGCCGGCTCGCTCTCCGCCGGCTTCCCCGCCGGGCCGGACCCGGACCGGCGGCCGTCCGCCGACGACCGGCCGCCGGCCGACCTCAGGGAGGCGTACGCGAGGCTCCAGCGCCGCTCCCAGGCGCCCGCCCTGTCCGCGTACGCCCGGACGTACGTGCACGGCTGGCTCGGCAGGGCCGCCCACGGCATCGACGGGAGCGAGCTCCGGCTCCCCGGCGACTGGCCCGCCGAGGGACTGCGGCCCTGGCTGGCCGACCAGCACGACCGGCACGCCGAGGAGTTCGAGAGCACCGCGGAGGCCGAACTTCCCTCCCGCGAGGCGCTCGTGGAGTCCACCGTGCAGCTCGCGCCGCTCACGATGATCGACGGCGCCTGGCTCCAGGGCTTCACCGACTACGGCCTGGCCTCGTCCGACATCGGCTTCTCCCTCTTCGAGACGTACTGGGACGAGCTGGGCAACGGCCGTGCCGAACTCAACCACCCCCTGATCTACCGGCAGTTGGTGGAGAGCATGGGAGTGGAGCTGCCGCCCACCGGAACCACCGAGTTCGCCCGCTGGCCCGGCTTCCAGGACCGCTCCTTCGAACTCCCGGTGTTCTGGCTGTCCATCGGCCGCTTCCCGAAGACCTTCCAGCCCGAGATCCTCGGCCTCAACCTCGCCATGGAGCTCTCGGGAGTCGGCGGCAGCTACCGCCGCGCCCGGCTCGGGCTGCGCGCGCACGGCTTCAGCACCCGCTTCGTCGACATCCACAACACCATCGACAACGTGGCCACCGGCCACTCCGCGTGGGCCGCCGACGCCATCGACAGCTACATGTCGACCACCGCGCCGCCCCCGGGCACCCGCGCCCGGGACGAGGTGTGGACCCGCGTCCGCACCGGCTACCGCGCGCTCAACCCGCCCTCCGGCTGGTCCGCCCGGCGGGCCCAGCGCCGCGCCGCGTCCGCGAGCCGCCCGCTGTGACCCCCCTTCCCGCAGACCTCCGGCCCGGCTTCCCGCCGATCCTCCACAGACCTTCCGCAGACCTTCCGAACGTGGAAAGAGCACTGACATGACCGATCTCGTGCTGGGGATATCCGCCTTCTACCACGACAGCGCGGCCGCCCTGATCGCCGACGGAAGGCCCCTCGCCGCCGCGCAGGAGGAGCGCTTCACCCGCGTCCGCCACGACTCCTCCTTCCCCGCGAACGCCGTCCGCTACTGCCTGGAGGAGGCGGGGGCGACCCTCGACGACGTCGCCGCCGTCGCCTACTACGAGGACCCGGAGCTGAAGTACCAGCGGGTCAGGGCCACCCACCTGGGCACCGCCCCCGGCGGCCTGGAGGCCTTCCTCCGCACCCGGCCCGAGTGGAGCGCCTGGAAGCGGACTGCCGACCGGCGGGTCCGGCGCGAGCTCGAAGCGCTCGGCCTCGGCCGGGTCCCGGAGGTCGACGCCCGTCGCCACCACGAGTCGCACGCCGCCTCGGCCTTCTTCCCCAGTCCGTACGAGAGCGCCGCCGTCCTGTGCGTCGACAGCGTCGGCGAGTGGGCCACCACCACCCTGTGGCACGGCACCGGCACGGAGCTCCGCCCGGTCGCCGAGATCAGGTTCCCGCACTCCCTCGGCCTCCTCTACTCCGCCTTCACGTACTTCTGCGGCTTCAAGGTCGACTCGGGCGAGTACAAGCTCATGGGACTCGCCCCCTACGGCACCCCCCGCTACGCCGACCTCATCCGCGAGCACCTCATCGACGTGAAGGAGGACGGCTCCTTCCGCCTGGACACCCGGCACTTCGAGTTCCTGCACGGCCAGGTCATGACGGGCCGGGCCTTCGAGAAGCTCTTCGGCGGACCCCGACGCCAGTCCGAATCGCCCCTCACCGAGAGGGAGTTCGACCTCGCCGCCTCGGTCCAGGCGGTGACGGAGGAGGTGGTGCTCCGGCTCGCCCGCACCGCCCGCCGGCTCACCGGCGAGAAGCACCTCTGCATGGCCGGCGGCGTCGCGCTCAACTGCGTGGCCAACGGCAAGGTGGTGCGCGAGGGCGTCTTCGACGAGGTGTGGATCCAGCCCGCCGCCGGTGACGCGGGCGGTGCCCTCGGCGCCGCGACGGCCGTCGCCATCGAGCGCGGCGCGGGCCGCGACCACCTGGCCGGCGGACACGACGCCATGTCCGGATCGCTGCTCGGCCCCTCGTACGACGCCGACGCGATCGGCGGCACGCTGGACCGGCTGGGGGCCTCGTACACCCGCCTGGAGGGCGACGAGGTCGCCGCCTCGGTGGCCGGGCACCTCGCCGACGGGGCCGTGGTCGGCTGGTTCCAGGGCCGCATGGAGTTCGGTCCGCGGGCGCTCGGCTCCCGGTCGATCATCGGCGACCCCCGCGACCCGAAGATGCAGTCCACGATGAACCTGAAGATCAAGTTCCGGGAGTCCTTCCGGCCCTTCGCGCCCTCCGTGCTCCGCGAGGACCTCAAGGACTACTTCGCGCTCGACCAGGACAGCCCCTACATGCTGATGGTCGCGCCGGTCGCCGAGGCCCAGCGGGTCGAGCCGGCCGAGGACTCCGGCGCCTCCGGCCTCGACCTGCTGAAGGTCACCCGCTCCACCGTCCCCGCCGTCACCCACGTCGACGGCTCCGCCCGGGTGCAGACCGTCAGCGCGCGGAACAACGCCCCGTACCACCGGCTGCTGACCGCCTTCAAGGAGCAGACCGGCTGCCCCGTCCTCATCAACACCTCCTTCAACGTCCGGGGCGAGCCCATCGTCAACACCCCGGAGGAGGCGTACACCTGCTTCATGCGCACCGGCATGGACGTCCTCGTCCTCGGCGAGCACGTGCTGCTGAAGGCGGACCAGCCCGCCTGGAGCGAGGAGCAGGACTGGCGGGAGGCGATCCCGCTCGACTGACCCGCCGGCCGGCCGCCCAGCCGTCCCGCCGGCCCGTCCCGCCCCTGCCCGATCCGACCGGGAGAACCCCGTGCGACCCCTGCTGCTCACCCTGTACCACGTCCTGCTCCTCGCCCCCGCCGGCCGGATCCTCCGGCTGGCCGGGCGCGACCCCCTCGACCGCGCCGTGGACCGCGCCCGCGACTCGTACCTGATCGTGCTCGCCGACGCCCCCGTCACCGGCCGGGCGGTGACCCGATGACCGCCGCACCCGTCCTCCCGCGCCGGCTCGCCTTCCTGGAGAGCAACCTCACCGGCACCGGCATGCGCGCCCTGCGGCACGCCGTGGACCTGGGCCTCACCCCCGTCTTCGTCACCTCCGACCCGGCCAAGTACGACGTCGAGCCGGAGACCGCGCGCGCCATCCGGGAGACCGCCGAGCACGTCCTGGTCTGCGACACCCAGGACCCGGAGGCGATCGCCAAGACCCTCCTCACCTCCCTCGGCCCCGGCGAGACGCCCGGCGACGTCGGACTGCGCGGGATCATGACGGTGATGGAGTACTACGTCCCCACCGCCGCGGCCGTCGCCCACCGGCTGGGCCTGCCGGGCCTCGATCCGGAGGCCGCGGGACGGGCCCGGGACAAGCTGCGGACGCGGACCGCCTGCGCCGAACACGGCGTGTCCGCACCCGCGTTCCGCTTCGTCCGCTCCACCGACGAGATCGACTCGCTGCTCCGCGAGATCCCGCTGCCCTGCGTGGTCAAGCCCATCGACGAGTCCGCCAGCATCGGCGTGCGCATCTGCCACACGGTGGAACAACTCACCGACGGAATCAGGGAGATCGCCGAGAGCCCGGTCAACTCCAAGGGGCAGCCGAGGATTCCGGGAGCCCTGGTCGAGGAGTGCGTCTTCGGGCACGAGGTCAGCGTGGAGACCTTCACCTTCGCCGGGAAGACCACCGTCCTCGGCGTGACGGACAAACTCCTGGGCACGACACCGCACTTCGTCGAGCTCGGGCACACCTTCCCGTCCACGGTGCCGCACGCCGGGCGGGCGGCCGACCTCGTCCTGGAGGCGCTCGACGCCATCGGCTTCGACTTCGGCCCGGCGCACACCGAGGTGAAGCTGACCCCGCGCGGCCCCGTCCTCATCGAGATCAACGCCCGGACCGGCGGCGACTTCATCCCCGACCTGGTGGAACAGGCCCTGGGCATCCCGCTCCTCGAACAGTCGATCGTCGCCGCCAGCGGCGGCGTGCCGGACCTCGTGCCCACCCGGGCGGAGGGCGCCGCCATCCGCTTCCTGGCCGGCCGCGACGGCGTCGTCGACCAGGCCCCCGACCCCGCCGTGATGGCCAACTTCCCCGGTGTGGTGGCCCATCGCAGCAAGGCCGAGCCCGGCCGCGCCACCCGCTACCCGCGCAACAGCCACGACCGCCTCGGCCACGTCCTGACGCGCGCGGCGACCCCCGCCCTGGCGGCGGCGGAGGCCGACGCGGCGCTGTGCCACCTGGCGCCGACCTACCGGTGACCCGACACCCCCCGGCGGTCCGGCCGGGGGGTCTTACCGGCGGGTATCGTGGGAGCCATGTCCGCCACCCCCGTCCGCGTCCGTTTCGCCCCGTCCCCGACCGGCATGTTCCATGTCGGCGGCGCGCGGTCCGCCCTCTACAACTGGGCGGTGGCGCGACAGTCCGGCGGCACCTTCGTGCTGCGGATCGAGGACACCGACGCGGCCCGCAACAAGCCGGAGTGGATCGACGGCATCGTCGACGCGCTCGCGGCGATCGGCATCCACGGCGAGGACCCGGCCTTCGAGGGCCCGTACTTCCAGTCGCACAACGCCGACCGGCACCGCGAGGCGGGGCTGCAGCTGTTCGCGGCCGGGCGGGCGTACTACTGCGACTGCACCCGGGAGCAGTTGAAGGAGCGCACGGGCTCGGAGCACCTCGGGTACGACGGGTTCTGCCGGGAGCGGGGGCTGGCCTTCGAGGAGGGCCGGGCGCTGCGGTTCCGGACGCCGGACGAGGGCGAGACCGTCGTGGTCGACCTGATCCGCGGGGAGCCGGCGTTCCCGAACGGCGCGATCGAGGACTTCGTGATCGCCCGCGGCGACGGGTCCCCGGTCTTCCTGATCGCCAACGTCGTCGACGACCTGGACGAGGGCGTCACGCAGGTGATCCGCGGCGAGGAGCACCTGTCGAACACGCCGAAGCAGCAGCTGCTGTGGGAGGCGCTCGGCGCGGAGCCGCCGGTGTGGGCCCACCTGCCGGTGATCGTCAACGAGAAGCGGCAGAAGCTCTCCAAGCGCCGCGACAAGGTCGCCCTGGAGGACTACCTCGCCGAGGGCTTCCTGCCCGAGGCGATGGTGAACTACCTCATGCTGCTCGGCTGGGGTCCCGGCGAGGACCGGGAGATCATGCCGTACGAGGAGCTGGAGCGGCTCTTCCGGATCGAGGACGTCAACACGGCCCCGGCGTTCTTCGACGTGAAGAAGCTGACGGCGTTCAACGGCGACTACATCCGCGCGCTGTCCCCCGAGCAGTTCGCCGCCGCCTGCGCGCCGTGGCTCGTCGCCCCGCGCGCGCCGTGGGCCCCGGAGGCGTTCGACAAGGACGTCTTCGAGGCGGCGGCGCCGCTGGCCCAGACCCGGCTGGCCCTGCTGTCGGAGATCACCGACGCCGTGGACTTCCTCTTCCTGGACGAGCCGGTCCGGGACCGGGCGTCGTGGGACAAGGCGATGAAGGCGGGTGCCCGGGAACTCCTGGCCGACGCCAGGTCCGGGCTCGCCGCCGTCGCGGACTGGCGGGCGGACGAGCTGAAGGCCGTGCTGCTCGCGGCCGGCGAGCAGCACGGCCTCAAGCTGGGCAAGGCCCAGGCCCCCGTCCGGGTCGCGGTCACCGGCCGCACGGTCGGGCTCCCGCTCTTCGAGTCGATGGAACTTCTCGGCCGTGCCCGGGTGCTGGCCCGGCTGGACGCCGCCGCCGAGCGGCTCGCCGCCCCGCGGGGCTGATCCACGGGCCGGGCCCGGCGGGCGGAGCGCGTACGGCTCCGGTCGGCGGAACGCGTACCGGACGGGTCGGCGGAGTCGTGCCGGGCCGGTCGGCGGACCGCGTGCCGGGCCGGTCAGCCGAGGGTGTACCGCCCCCGTCCGACCTTCCGCACCAGGCCCTTCTTGCACAGGCGGTCGAGGGCCGAGGAGACCACCGAGTCGGGGCGCCTGGAGTCGCGCAGCAGATCCGTGTGGCCCTCGGTGCGCAGGCGCTCGATGATCGTGACCAGGTCCCGCGTGCGCAGCGAGTCCTCCGCCGTGGACAGCACGTTCAGGATCATCTCCTGGATGGAGAAGGGCTTGATCGCGCGGAAGCCCGCGAGGTCGACGCCCCCCGCCGCACCCCGCTCCGGAGCGGACGCCCCGGAGGCGGCGGCCTCGGCGGCGGACGCCTCGAAGGCGGGCGCCTCGGGAACGGGCGCCTCCGGGAGCACCGGCCGGGGGCCGGGCTGGGAGGGGATGCCCCCCTTCCCGAGGAGCTGTGCGGTGACGGCGTGCACGGCGGAGGCGGCGGAGGCGGCCTCCACTTGTCCCGGCTGGAACTGGTCCAGCGCGGTGTTGAGCGTCTCCAGGAGCGCCAAACGGCTCTTCGCGTAGTCCAGTTGGGTGCTCAGTGCCTGGACGGCGTCCGCCTGCTCCCGCAGCTGCCGGCGTACCAGCTGCAGGGTTTCGTGCACGGCGGGATGACTGTCTGATGCTGTGGCCATGGACTCCTCCGCTGTGGTCGCCATGCACATTCCGGTTCGACTATGCCTGCTTGGACGCAAGGAGCTCAAGTCTTCCCGATACGGGACAGAAAATGCACGGGATGCGGAAGTGTCATTTCACCGGCATTCCTTGCGATGTCCGATTATCGGAAATTCGTTTCAGGGGGCGGACGGGCTCCGAACTCCCCGCCGGGGCCAGGCGCATCATGGAGGACGAGGCGATGTACGCGCCGTTCACGATGGCGATGAAGACCCCGGTGTGGACGTCCGGACGCGGCTGGTGACCGACCAGGTCGATCTCGGCCGTGAATTCCTCCTTCTCGCCCGGGAGCACCGAGATCGGGGCGCTGATCTCGGGCGGGAGACCCAGGAATCTGCGCATCGCGAAAGCGAATCCGATTCCGCCGCGCAGGACGTGTTCGGAATCGTTGCGCAGGGTCCGCGACAGGCCGGTGACGCGGCCCGAGACGGCGTCCGTGTCCAGTGCCCCTTCGAGCACGAAGGCCGGTTCGTCCGACTCCTCGCTGGTCCACCATAGGTCACCGCACCGTCGGCACTGGAGGGTCCGCACGGTCAGGCCGGCGTGCACCACGTGCCTCATGGTGATGAGGGCGGCCCGGTCCCGGGCGCAGTTCGGGCAGGTCGTGGGGCGTTGGGACACCTCGCGCAGGCCGTCGAGCGAAGGCCCGCCGTAGTTCCACCCGTTCACATAAATGTCATGGGCGATCGCGGCGGCCGTGGCGTGCTGGAAGGCGGCGAGGTCCGTCTCGATCCCGGCGACCCGCGAGGCCAGGTCGGGTGCCTGGAGGTCCTCGGCGGCCTCGCGCACGCGGATGCGGAACCCTTCCACGGCGAGGGCGTCGACCCCCGGTTCCAGCCAGCACAGGCGTTCCAGGCGGGGCAGGACCACGTTGCTCAGGTGGGCCAGGTCCCGGACCGCCTCCTCGTCGCGCCGGACCGCCGTACCGGCCGGCTCCGCCGCGCCCGCCACGGCGTCCGCCGCCCGTCCGCCCGGCAGGCCGAGGACGAGTCCCGGGTCGCCGAGCAGGCCGAAGCGGTTCAGCCAGCCGTTGATGGGCCGGGCCCGCTCGTTCAGGCGCTCGACGGCGCGGCCCAGCGGCAGGTCCTCCGCGAGCGCGTCCTCCAGGTCCCCCTGCGCCCCCCGCTGCACGATGTGCACGCCCAGCGCGCCGACCACCGCGACGGCGGTCCCCTCCAACAGGCCCAGACCCAGGGCGACATGATGGGGATAGGCGTTGGTGCCCACGGCGATGGAGGAGCAGCTGTGGGTGAAGACCACGGTCGCGTGCAGCTCCGCGGCGGGCAGCCGCCGGTCCTCGTCCAGGTCGGCGCGGTGACAGCCCGCGCCGTACATGCACGGCATGTGCCGGTACGAGGGGTCCGCGGGCGGCGGCGGGGCGTCGATCGGATCGGACCGGCCGCACAGGATGCCGTCGGGCAGCGCCGCGCAGCACTCCTTGCCCAGCGCCTTGAGGACCAGCAGCTTCGGCCTGCGCCTGCCGAGTCCGAGGATGTCCTCGAACTCGTTGGTGTCGGCCAGGTCGGCGTCCTCCAGCATGGGGTGGGTGGCCACGAAGACGCGGTCCTCGGACGCCGCCCCCGCGGTGAGGCTCCGGTAGACGAGGCAGGTCAGCGCCGTCAGGTCGCGGGCGGTGACCACGCCGACCACCGGGCCGTGGGCGCCCGGCCAGTCGCCGGAGGCGGTGATGTCCTCGGCCAGGCCGACCACGGCGACGAGTTCGCCGGCCAGCGGGGCGAGCGCGCGGGCGAGGCCGGCCGGCTCCACCACGCGGTGCGTCCGGCCGGTGGCGGCGGCCAGCAGCCGGCCCGCGGCGCCCGCGTCGCCGCCGACGCTGATCACCGTCCCGGCGCGCGGCGCGGTCTCGACCCGGGGCAGCTCCCCCTCGGGGAAGAGGGACCGGTAGCGGTCCAGCGAAGGCCCGGACAGCACGGGGAAGGGCAGGCCCTCGGTCCAGGCGTCCGCCCGCTCGCGGTACTCGGCGAGGTCCGCGCAGGGCACGACGTGGGCGTTCACGCGCGGCCCTCCTGCCCCGCGCCGGCGACGACGCCCTCCGCGCCGGCGACGACGCCCTCCGCGCCGGCGACGGCGCCCTCCGTGTCGGTCCGGACGCCTCCCGCACCGGCCGCGGGGGCCTCCGCGCCGGAGCCCCCCGCGGACGCGAGGGCCGCGACGGCCGCCGGGTCCGGGGCGTGGGACTCCAGCATGCGGGCCTGCGCGCCGAGCGTGGCGTGGGAGTAGAAGGAACGCAGCGGTGGCCTGATCCCCAGGTCGCGGCGGATCCTCGCGCTGAGGCGGCCGAGCAGGATGGAGTGGCCGCCGATCTTGAAGAAGTCGTCCTCGGGGGTGAGGGAGTCCACCTCCAGCAGGTCGCGCCACATGGCCGACAGGACCCGCTCCAGCGGGGAGAGGCCGTCCTCCGCCGGGGCGTCCGCCGGGGCCGCGGCACCGGGGCCGCCCGCCCCGCGCCGGAGGTCGAGCGCGGCCAGGGCCGTGCGGTCGACCTTGCCGACGGGGGTGAGGGGCAGCCGGTCGACCACCGTCAGCCGGGGCACCATCCACTCCGGCAGCTCCCGCGCGAGGTCCTCCCGCACCCGGGCGGCTGTGTCCGGGCCCGCCGTCCCGGCGGGCACCACGAAGCCGGCGAGCCCGCGGTCGGACTCCTCGCCGCGCAGCACCACGCAGGCGTTCGCGACCTCGGGGTGGGCGAGCAGCCGCGCCTCGATCTCGCCGAGTTCCACGCGGTGGCCGCGCACCTTGACCTGGTGGTCGGTGCGGCCGAGGTAGACGAGCACGCCGTCGGCGTCCCGCCGGACGAGGTCGCCCGTGCGGTAGAGGGCGAGGCCGGGGCGCTCCGGATGCGGCACGAAGACCCGGGCCGTCTGCTCGGGGCGGTTGAGGTACCCCAGGCTCAGGCAGGGGCCCGACATGTACAGCTCGCCGCGCACGCCGTCCGGCACCGGCCGGAGCTCCTCGTCCAGGACGTGGGCCTCCAGGCCGGGCAGCGGCGTGCCGATCGGGATGATCCGGGTCTCGTCGGTCACGCCGGAGACGACGTGCCGGATGACGAAGGTGGTGGTCTCGGTGGGGCCGTAGACGTTGGCCAGGGTGCCGGACAGGGTGGCGAGCACGTCGCGGGCCCGCCGGGGGTCCATCGCCTCCCCGCCGACGAGCAGCAGCCGCAGGGGGGCGAACGCGGCGGGGTTCTGGAGGGCGATCTCGTGGAAGACCGAGGTGGCCGTGATCATGGCGGTGATGCCGTGGCGCCGGTACTCCTCGCCGAGCAGCCCGCCGTCGGTCAGCAGCTCCCGGGGCAGCACCACGAGGGTGGCGCCGGAGGTCAGCGTCGCCCACAGCTCGTACGTGATCGCGTCGAACGCGGGGCTGGTGAGCTGGGCGGTGCGGTCGCCGGGGCCGAGGGACAGGTCCGGGTCGGGGCCCGCGACGTTCGCCAGGAAGTGGGCGATGCTCGCGTGTCCCACGAGGACGCCCTTGGGCGTGCCGGTGGTGCCCGAGGTGTAGTAGACGATCGCCGGGGCGTCCGGCGCGACGACGGGCGGAGCCAGGCGCGGCAGGTCCGCGGCCGCGGCCGGGCCGGCGTCGGTGAGGACCAGCTCGGGCGGGAACCGGTCGGCCAGCTCGGGGGAGGTGATCACGCAGGAGGCGCCGCTGTCCTCCAGGATGAACCGGTGCCGGTTGGCGGGCTGTTCGGGCTCCATCGACACGTACGCCGCGCCCGCCCGCCACGCGCCGAGGAAGGCGGCGATGCGCCGGCAGCCCTGCGGCAGGCACACGCCCACGAAGGAGCCGGGACCCACGCCCCGGTCGCGCAGCAGCCGGGCCACCCCGTCCGCCGCCAGATCCAGCTCCGCATACGTCAGTTGCTCGCGAGCATCCGGATGGGAAACGGCCACCGCATCGGGAGTCCGCTCGGCCTGCTTGATGAAAAGGGTGTCCAACATCCCCTATGCCGCCCCTCGTTGACATCGAGCCCGCACTGGCGAGGCTGTGACCCCAGGACTGTAACCCCTGGTTGGGGCGGTGGGGAGGGTCGGCAGCGGTCAATACGTCAGATGCAGGGAAAAACGCGGGAGTTGACCAGGCAGGCTCGATTTCCGCCGAGGAACCTTGCGGACATAGAAGCTGAAATGCCGCCTGTGCAAGGTAAGGATCTAGCATCCGTGTGATCTTTCGGGTTAACTGGCGGCTGGCCGAGCGCCGCATCGCCTGAGCGTGTCAGCCGCTCGCGAGCACAGATCCCGCCGGAACGACCCTTTTCCGGCAGGCGGTTCGCGCAGTTCCCGCTCCTCGGTGCGCATGTCATGTTCAGCGGGGGTAGGGAATGCTTGAAGGTAGCTTCACCGAGAACTCATCGGACGACCACTGTCGACTCAGGGACCGACTCCTCTCCGCGGAGAGCACGTTGCCCGAGCCCACGGTGGGCTTCCCGGCCGCGGCGGCGGACTTCCCCGGGAAGGTCCTCGAAGGGATCGAGGAGGATCTCCTCCGGTACGGGCTCGGCGTCGTCCGGCTGGACGAGCCGCTCCCCAACGACCACTTCAGAAAGCTGGGTTCGGCCCTCGGGACCGCGATCCCCGAGACCGCTCCGGCCGTCCAGTCCTACGTCGAGGACGGCGTCGTCCTCAACCTCCTGGCCGATGCCGGCATCACCCAGGACGTGTCCCTCCAGCCCTTCGCCAGCAACCCGCTGTCCCTGCACAGCGAGGGCAGCGGACGCTCCGTCGCCGACCAGCCCCGGTACATCGTGCTCATGTGCGTGGAACCGGGCGACAACTCCGCCTCCACCGTCCTCGTCCCCATGGACGAGGTCGCCGCCGGCCTCGACGCCGAGGACCTCCGTCTGCTCCGCGCCACCCGCTACGCCGACGCGCCCGGCGTGCCCACCGTCGTGCGGGCCCGGGGGGACCACACGGTCTTCTCCTTCCGCGACTTCCAGCAGGACGCCCTGCGCTGGGTCTGCGAGGCGGAGGGCGCCACGCCGGACGCCGTCAACGGCGCCCTCGGCCGCCTGCTCGCCCGCATGTACGACGCCCGGGGCGCCTCCGGCGTGCTCTGGTCCCGCGGGCTGCTCGTCGTCATCGACAACACCCGGTTCTTCCACGGGCGCACGGCCGGGCTGCCCCACGCCGCGGCCAGGACCCGCCACCTCAAGAGGCTCCGCATCCGCTGACGCGCGTCCGTCCCACCCCTGGGTGAGCGCGCGCGGGCGACGCCCCGGCACCACCCACCGGCCCCCCTTCTTCTCCCTTGGAGACGGCATGCCCCTGTTCGACATGTCCCCGCCCGTCCGCCCCATCAGCCTGCCCCGCGAGGTGCACGAGGCGGCCCTGGGCGCCCGCCCCGCCCCCACCCCCGCCGGCCTGTTCACCCCCACCGTCGACGAGGCCACCCTGGAGGTCTTCCGGCGGGCCGCCGACCCGGAGGACCCCTACGAGCTGCGCGACCTCTGGCTCGGCCGGGTCGAGCACCGCCTCGGCGACCGGGCGCTCCGCCCCGAACAGGCCGAACGCTGGCGGAACTCGACCGTCCGCCGCCAGGTGGAGGCCGAGGACGTCCTCTCCTCGCGGGCGACCGTCCGCTTCGTCAAGGAGCTCTTCAACTCCTACTTCCGCGACGACCTCTACGGAAGCCTCCGGGAGGACGCGCGCTACATCCTCTCCGGCGGCTCCGTCGACGAGGAGCGGTGGGGCCTGCCCGAGACCATCAAGGACACCCTCCGCTACGCCCTCTCCCGCGACTGGTACGGCTACTCCGACTCCTGCGGCCGCGCCCCCGCGCGCGAGGCCGTCGCCGCCTACGAGAGCGCCCGGATCGCGGACGTCACCTACACGGCCGAGAACGTCGCCCTCACCATGGGCGGCACCTTCGCGGTCAGCTCCCTCGCCGACTTCGTCCTGTCGGGCTCCTCGCACGCCGCTCCCGCGCTGTGCGCCATCCCGAACTACCCGCCGCTGGTGGAGGCGATCGCCCGCCGCACCCCGGTCACGCTGGTCCCGGTCTCCTCGGACGACGGCGTGATGTCGGTCGACCCGATCATCGCCGCGCTGACCCCCGACACGCCGTTCGTCATGCTCCAGACGGCGGCCAACCCCACGGGCGCCGGCGTCACCGAGGCCGACCTGGAGCGGCTCATCCGCGCCGCCTCGCCCAACACCATGATCCTCCTGGACGAGTGCCACGAATGGCTCGGCCCCGCCCGGGAGTTCGGCAAGTTCCGCGCGGCCCCCAACGTCATCCGGGTCTCCAGCCTCTCCAAGAACTGGTCCGCCCCCGGCGTCAAGGCCGGCTGGATCATGGCGGACGCCTCCTTCATCGCCTCGTACTACGAGTACGCCTCCACCAGCTTCGGCGGCCCCCCCTCGTTCCTGTACACCGCCATCGAGGTCCTCGCCCGCATGGAACGCTGGATGATCACCGGCGTCACCGAGGTGGGCGCGGCCGAACTCGCCGAGTTCGAGGAGTCGTACGAACTCCGGCGCGCCGGACTCCAGTCCGCGTACGAGGGCTACCGCCAGGAGCGGATCTCCCGAGAGGCCGCGCTCGGCACCCTGCGCGACGCCAGCGGCTCCCGCCTCTCCGAGGTCGCGCACGTCCTGCGCCCCGAGTACTCCATCAACACCGCGGCCGTCTTCGACCGCTGGGACGACTCCTACCTCTGCTTCCGCGAGCTGCTGCGCGAGACGGGCGTCTCCGTCTACCCCGGCATCCTCAACTTCGGCTTCGGCAGCGGCGTCGTGCGCCTCACCACCGCCCGCCCCTGGACGGACCTGGGCCCGGCCTTCGACCGCATCCGCGCCAGCGTGCGCAGGGACGAGGCCGTCCATGCCTGAGTTCCGTCTCGTCCCGGGCCGCAAGACCGTCATCGGCATGATCCACCTCCAGCCGCTGCCCGGCACCCCCTTCCACGAGGAGGGGACCTTCCGGGACGTCCTGGACACGGCCGTGGCCTCCGCCCGGGCGCTCGCCGCCGGCGGGGCCGACGGCTGCCTGATCCAGACCGTGGACCGCGTCTACAGCGTCGAGGACACCAGCGACCCGGCGCGCACGGTCGCGATGGGCCTGATCACCGAGGCCGTCGTCCGGGCCGTGGCCGACACCCCCGGGTTCCTCGTCGGCGTCCAGATCATGCGCAACGCCGTCAGCGCCTCCCTCGCCGTCGCCAAGGTGGCCGGCGGCCACTTCATCCGGGCCGGCGCGCTCGTCGGGATGACGCTCAGCCCGCACGGCATGGTCGCCCCCGACCCGCTCGCGGTCGCCGAGTACCGCAAGCGGATCTCCGCCGGCTCCGTGGGCCTGATCACCGACGTCGACTCCATGCACTACCGCTGGTTCGGCGGGGAGAAGCCCACCGCGGAGGTCGCCCGCGCGGCCCGCGGCATGGGCGCCGACGCCATCGCCCTCGGCGACCCGGACGAGGCCCGCACCCACGAGCTGGTCGCCTCCGTCCGCCGGGCCGCCCCCGGCCTCCCGATCATCCTCGCCGGGCACACCGACCACGGCAACGCCGCCCGGCTGCTCGCCGAGGCGGACGGCGCCTTCGTCGGCACCTGCCTGGAGGACGGCGGCTGGGGCGGCCGGATCGACGTCGCCCGGGTCCGCGCCTACGTCGACATCGCCCGGTCCCTGGAGTCCCGATGACCGGAGTGCCGATGACCGGAGAGCCGATGACCGCCCCCGCCCCGGCCCCCATGGACGCCGCCGTCCTCGTCCGCCAGAGCGGACGCCTCGCCGACGACCTGCGCGAGCTCGCCGGGGCCCTCCCCGGCCGCGCCGACGCGGCCTGGCGCGCGCTGTACGGCGCCGACGGCGCGGCCGGCACCGCCCGCTCCGTCTGCCTGGTCGGCGACGGCGACTCCCTGCACGCCGGCACCGCCGCCGAGGCGGCCTTCGAGCACCTCGCGGAACTGCCCTGCGAGGTCCAGCCCGCCCAGCGCTTCCTCGGCTACCACGTCCACACGGCCGCGCCCGGCACCCTCGTCGTGGCCGTCTCCGCGTCCGGCCGCACCGAGCGCGTCCTCCAGTGCGTCGCCGCGGCCCGCGCCCGGGGACTGCGCACCCTCGGCATCAGCGGCTCGGACACCAGCCCGCTCGCCGGGGCCGCCGACGCCCACATCGCCGTCGGCCTGCCCGACCCCGAGCCGTCCCCCGGCGTCCGCACCCACCAGGCGAGCCTGGCCGCCCTGCTCGTGCTCGCGCTCCGCGCCGCGGAGACCACCCGCGGCGCGGACGCCGCCGCCGGGTACCGCGCCGAACTCGCCGGCCTCGCCGAGGACGTCGCCGCCACCGAGGCGGCCGTCCGCGAGCGGGCCGCCGCCTGGGGACGCGCCGTGGCCGGCGCCCCCGTGATCGCCGTCCTCGGCACCGGCCCCGCCGAGGGCACGGCCGGCTACGCCGCCGCCAAGGTCGTCGAGGGCGCCGGGGTCCACGCGTACGGCCGGGACCTGGAGGAGTGGTGGCACGTGGAGCGGTTCGCCGCCCCGCTCGACACCCCCCTCGTGGTCCTCGCCCCGCCCGGCCCCGCCCGCCCCCGCGCCCTGGAGCTCGCCGGCCGCGCCCTCGGCCTCGGCCGGCGGGTCGCCCTCGTGACCCCCGCCGGGGACACCGGGGACCTCGACGAGCGGATCGAGGTCCTCCCGGTGCACGGCACCGCCCGCGAGGAGTTCGCCCCGCTGCTCCACCAGGTCTTCGCGGCCCACCTCGCCTTCGGCATCGCCCGGGAGCTGGGCCGCAGTCCCTTCCAGAGGCACCGCCCGACCGGGCCCGCCCTCCGTTGACCCCCGGCCCGCCGGGCCCCGTCGACACCGCTCACCAGCACACAGCAAGGAGGTACGAGGTACCGATGGACACCGTCTTCGACCCGAACAAGCACGTCCGGAACATCTACACCTCGCCCGAGGTCAAGCTGCTCGACTCCCGGCACGAGGTCATCCCGGGTATCCTCGGCACGGTCGGCGCCGGCGGACTGATCGAGGGCGGCGTGCCCATCGGTGCCGACCGCATCGTCATGGAGTCCGGCTCCCGCTTCGAGCTGCACACCCACCCCGGCGCGCACATCCTCTTCGTGCTCAGCTCCCGCGGCTACATCCACATCGACGGCGTGGACTACGAGATGGGCGCCGGCGACACGGTGTTCGTCCCCGCCGACTACGCGCACGGCGTGAAGACGAACCTGCACGTCCCCGAGCCGCTGGAGATCCTGGCCTTCGGCGTGCCGCACATGCCGCTGGAGTCCGCCGAGCGCATGACCCTGGTGGAGGAGCGATGACCGGCCCCCGCGCCGACGCCGAGCTCTCCGCCGTCCTGGACGTGATCCGCGGGCTGCTGCCCGGACCGGTGTCGCCCTGGGGCCCGGAGCGGGCCGACGACCCCCTCGCGGACCTCGGCTTCGACTCCCTGCGCACCGTGCGGCTCCTGGTCGAGGTCGAGACCGCCCTCGACGTCGAACTGCCCCAGGACCGGGTCACCGCCGACACCTTCCGCACCGCCCGCACCCTCGCCGAGGCCGTCCACGAGACCAGGCGCGCGCATGGATGACCGGACCACGGCCGACCGGGACCTCGTCCACCGCTACCGGGGAGCGCCCTTCCCGGCCGCCGGCGGCGTCCGCTCGGTCCTCGACCACCTCGACCGGCACGCCCGGGAGCGCGGCGGGGAACCGTACCTGACGACCCCGGCCGCCGACGGCACCGAGCGGACGCTGACCTACGCGGAGCTCGACCTCCACAGCCGCCGCACCGCCCACTGGCTGGACACGGCCCTCGGCCTTCCGGCCGGCGAGACCGTCGGCCTCACCCCGGTCAACGACATCCCGTCGGTGGTCGCCCTGTTCGGCGCCCTGCGCTCCGGCCGGCCCGTCCTCGTGCTCAACCCCGCGGACCCGGTCGCCCGGGTCGCCGAGCAGACGGCCGCCCTCGGCGTCGGGACGATCCTCACCGGTCCCGCCACGGACGGCGACCGGTTCCCCGGCACCGTCCGCGTCCCCGGCGCCGAGCGGCTGCCCGACCCGCCCGCCGACCGGTCCCCGGCGGCTCCGGAGCCGGACGCCGACATGCTGTACTTCGGCACCTCCGGGTCCACGGCGGCCTCCAAGCTCGTCGCCCAGACCCACGCCAACGCCGTCGCCAACGCGGACGCCATGGTCCGGCACCACGGCCTGCGCCCCGGCGACGCCTTCCTCGGCTGCCTGCCCGTCCACCACGTCAACGGCGTGCACCTGACGCTCATGGCCACCCTGGCCGCGGGCGCCCGCGCGGTCCTCGCCCCCGGCTTCGACCCGTTCCGCTACCCGGAGCTCCTGACGCTCCACCGGCCCCGGGTCGCCAGCGTCGTCCCGAGCGTCCTCGACGCCCTGACCGCCGTCTGGCGCCGCCGTGAACTGCCCGCGGAGTTCTCGCACTTCGTCACCGCCGCCGCCCCCCTCACGGCCGAGACGGCCCGCGCCGTCCACGCCAGGACCGGCGCCCGCGTCCTCCAGGGGTACGGCCTGACGGAGACCACCAACTTCTCCACCACCATGCCGCGCGACATCGGCGACGACGCCTACCGGCGCCTGCTGCTCGACGCCGACATCCCGACCGTCGGGATCGCCGTCCCCGGCAACGAGGTCGCCGTGCTCGGCCCGGACGGCCGCCGCGCCCGCCCCGGCGAACCCGGGGAGATCTGCATGCGCGGCCACAACGTCATGTCCCGTTACGCGGGCAACGCCGAAGCCACCGCAGAGGCGTTCGCGGGCGGCTGGTTCCACTCCCAGGACCTCGGCCACGAGGTCCTGGACGAGGAGACCGGCCGCACGTACTTCGTCATCACCGGCCGCAGCAAGAACATCGCCAAGGTACGGGGCGAGGCCGTGTCGCTGGAGGAGATGGAACGGGCCCTGCGCCGCCTCCCCGGCGTCCTGGACGCGGCCTGCGCCGCCGTCCCCGACCCGCTGCTCGGCGAGGTCGTGGCGGTGGCCCTGCACGCCCCCGCCACCGTCGGCGACGACGCGGTGCGCACCCACCTGCGGGCGCACTTCGCCGAGGCGGTCCAGCCCGACCGCATCCTGCGGGTGCCCGAGGTCCCCCGGACGGCCACCGGAAAGATCCTCCGACCGGCCCTGCGGGACCTGCTGGCACCGCCGCCGCGCTGACCCGCACCCGCCCCCACCATCCGTACCCCGACCCTGGATCCCGAGGCCCGACCATGACCCTGCTGACTCCTCACGACCCCCGGACGGGCCGGCCCCGCCCGCCCTACCAGGCCGCGCGCGAGAAGGAGGTCACGGCCGCGGTCGAGGCCGCGGCGGCGGCCCAGCGAGCCTGGGCCGCGCTCCCCCCGGGGCAGCGGTCCCGGCGCCTGCTGCGGCTCGCCGACCGCATCGAGGACCGCGCCGACGCGTACGCCGAGGCCCTGCGGACCGGCACCGGGAAGCCGGCGGCGGAGGCGCGGGGCGAGGTCGAGGGCTGCGCCGACGTCCTCCGCTTCTACGCGGGCGCCGCCCGCACCGAGGTCTCCCCGGCGGCCGGCCGGCGCATGGACGGCCGCGAGAGCTGGGTCCGCTGGGAACCGCTCGGCGTGGTCGCCGCCGTCGTGCCCTGGAACTACCCGCTGATGATGGCGATGTGGCGGCTCGGCCCGGCCCTGGCCGCCGGGAACACCGTCGTCCTCAAGCCCGCCGAGACCACGCCCGAGACCGCGCTCCTCCTCGCCGAGGACGCCGCCGGACTCCTCGGCGAGGACGTCGTCCGCGTGCTCCCCGGCGACCGGGAGACCGGCGTGCTGCTCGTGGAGTCCGCCGTCGACGCCATCGCCTTCACCGGCAGCACCGCCGGCGGCCTGGACGTCGCCTACCGCGCCGGGCTGCGGCCGGTCAGCCTCGAACTCGGCGGCAACTGCGCCGCCCTGGTGCTGCCCGACGCCCCCGCGCACACCTGCGCCTCGCTGGCCGCCGCCTCCGTCTTCAACGCGGGACAGAGCTGCGCCGCCCCCGCGCGGGTGATCACGCTCCCCGAGAACCACGACGCCGTGGTCGAGGGCCTGGCCCGCGAGATGGGCCGCAAGGTCGCCGGCGTCGACTTCGGCCCGCTCAACAACCCCGACCAGGCGGCCCGCCACGACCGCATCCTGGCCGAGAGCCGGGCGGGCGTCCGGCACACGGGCCGGACCGAGCCGGGCCCGGAGCAGGACGGCGGCTACTGGCGCCCGTCCGTTGTCCTCGCCGACCTCGCCGAGGACGACCCGGCCGTGGTGGAGGAGGTCTTCGGGCCGGTGCTGACCGTGCAGCGCGCCCGGGACCTGGCGCACGCGGTCGAGCTCGCCAACGGCGTGCGCCAGGCGCTCGCCGCCAGCGTGTGGTCCTCGGACGTCTCGACCGCCCTCACGCTGGCGGGCGAGCTGGACGCCGGCGAGACCTGGGTCAACTGCCACCTCGACCAGACCCCCGAACTCCCGCACGGCGGACGCAAGTCCTCGGGCCACGGCACCGACCTGAGCACCCTGGCCCTCGCCGACTACCAGCGCCCCAAGTGCGTGACCGTACGCCTGGAATGACCCGGCCGGCACCCGCCGCCATCCGGCGGCCGGCCCTCCTCCGCCGCTCCCCAGGAGCCCTTCTCTCGCCGGCCCCAGCGCCGGAACCCCAGTAAGGAGTACCGATGAACGCGACGATGAAGCACGCCCCGGACGACGAGAACGAGGTCCACGACGTCCTCACGTTCACCGACCCGGGGAACTGCGTCGTCACCCCCGTCACCCAGTTCCCGCCGGAGATCGCGCTCGCCGTCACCGACAGCCTCCGCGGCCTCGTCCAGGACGCGCACCGCTCGGAGGCCGCCACCAAGCCCGACGCGGACGGCATCACCCGCGCCCAGACCTTCGAGGAGGGCGACGTCTACATGCTCGCCGCCCCGTACGAGGCGTACGAGGCGGACCGGTACCTGATGGACTTCTACGACGTCGTCGACCGCGACATCTGCTCCCGCATGCACCTGCACACCGGGCTCCGCTTCGTCCGGATGATGACCGGTCCCGACACCAGGATCCGGGTCTCCTCCCTCGCCCCCATCCGGATCACGGACGTCCCCGGCGTCACCCGCTTCGTCCCCGAGACCTTCGAGGACGACCACCCGGACGTGCCCGAGGGCCACCGGCGGACCCGCTACAACCTCGTCATCCCGCCGAACTCCTGGGCGGACATGCAGGTTCCGCGGGGCGTCTCGCACCAGTTCAACGCCCACGGCCCGCACGCGGTGATCGACTCCGTCCACCCGGAGGAGTCCATCGAGACGTTCCGCGAGCGCATGACCGGCTTCAAGATGATGGCCCAGACGATCTTCCTCGCCGAGGAGCAGCCGGCCTCCGAGTCCTGCGCGCTCTCCTGACCGTGCGTCCCCTCCGGCGCCGCCGCGGCGGCGCCGGAACGGACGGAAGGCGGGGAGGCACCGGTCCGGTGCCTCCCCGCCTTCCGCCGTCCCCGGGGACCCGCCTCAGCGGGCCCCGGCGAGCAGGCCCGCGACGAGCTCGGCCGCCCGGGGCGCCCCGCCCTCCGCGAGCATCGCGTCCCGCAGCCGGGCGCACGCGGCCCGGTGCGCGCCGTCGGTGAGCACCCGGTCCACGGCCTCGCGCAGCAGCTCCGCCGTGACCGTGCCGTAGGGGTTCCGCACGTCCCAGGGCGCCACCGCGGCACCGCCCTCGACCGCCGTCGCCGCGTTCGCGAACTGGTCCCCGACGCCCGGCACGGACACCATCGGGACGCCCGCGAGGATGCTCTCGGTGGTCGAGTTCATCCCGTGGTGCGTGATGAAGGCGTCGGCGTACCCCTCCAGCAGCTCGCGCTGCGGCACGAAGTCCCGCACCAGGAAGTTCGCCGGCCAGTCCGGCTCGTCCCCGGCGTCGAGCAGGGAGCCGACGGCCGTGACGACCAGCAGGTCCTCGCGGCCGCCCAGGGCCGTGACCAGCCGGTCCAGCATCGCCGTCAGGAACGCGCGGCCGGTGTCCGCGCCGCCGACCGGGCTGTGGAAGCGGAAGTCCGTCAGGACCGTGCCCAGCGAGAACAGCACCACGGACCGGCCGGCCCGCCGCGCCTCGTCCAGCACCTCGAAGGGGAAGCCGGAGGAGTCGTGCCGGACCCGCGCCTCGGTGCGCACCGGCCCCGTGAGCGCGCTGCCCGGCGTGTACCGGCCCGCCCCCACGGAGGCGCCGACGTGCACACAGGTGTCCCGGTACGGCTCCAGGGCCGCCGCCAGGCGCGGCGCGTCCGGGCCCGGCTCCCGGGACAGCTCCCGCGCGGCCGTGACCACGGACAGGTCGGGGGACGGGAACAGCACGGGCAGCAGGCCCTCGGCCAGCGGGTCCACCCCGTACCGCTCCCGGTACGTCCCGGACGCCCGGGTCAGTTCCGGGTGCGGGCGGCCGTGCTGCACGGCGAAGTCCTCGCCGAGGGCCCCGTAGCCGGGGAAGGTCACCAGGGAGACGGACGGGACGCCGTGGATCCGGGCCGCGAGCATGCCGTGGACGCCGAACACGTCGTAGAGGACGACGTCCGGCCGGAAGGCCGCCACGGCCTCCTGGTAGGCGTCGCTCACCGACAGCGGGTGGACGAAGCTCTTGAACGGCAGGTCACCGAGCCCTTCGGGCGTCGGCGGCAGGGGCACCGAGGGGACGGTCGCGTAACCGGCCCCCACGGACGCGAAGGCGTCCGCGAGGGGGTCCGGGCCGAAGCCGCGGACCTCGGTCACGTCGGACCGCCGGACCAGCTCCTCCACGATCGCGAGCAGGGGGTTGACGTGGCCGATCGCGTCGATCGGGAGTACGGCGATCCGCATGACCCGCCTCAGCCGACGACGGTCAGCGGCAGCGGGCGGCGGGTCTGGATCGCCGCCTCGATCCGGGGCGTCCGGTAGTCGCGGCCGGCGCAGGAGCCGCAGGCCGTCAGGTGGGTGTCGCGGGCGTACAGCGCGCGGATCTGCTCGCGCAGCTCCGTGCCGGACAGGTCGCCGGTCAGGTCGACCACGTCCTCCGGCGCGTCCGGGACGGCCTTGAGGTTGTGGGCGTTGGCCGAGAACGGGCAGCGGTACAGCTTGCCGTTGAGGAGGGTCACGATGTCGTTCACGCAGCAGTTGCGGAACATGTCGTCCAGCACCTCGGCGCTGCGCTCGACGTACTTGATCCGGCCCGAGTCCGTCCACACCGGTATCTTCGAGAAGTGCGTGACGCCCTCGGCGGTCAGCGTCTCCTGGAGCGCGTCGAGCTTCTTGGAGTGCTCGCCGTAGTTCGTGATCTCGACGACGACCTTCTCGTCGCGCAGGCACTCGAGGTTGGCGCCGCGCGGCACGATCGTGCCGTTGGTGTAGACGACGACCTTCTCGACCACCTCGTAGGAGACCAGCTTCTCGATCACCCGGTGGACCCGCGGGTTGACGAACGGCTCGCCGCCCAGGACGCGGAACTCGTAGATCCCGTCCACGCTGTCCATGATCCGGTCGACGGCGCTCTCCAGCAGGTCCAGGTCGCTGTGGCGCGGCTTGGCGTAGTACTGCATCAGGTTCGAGCAGTCCTGGCACTTCATCGAGCACGCCTCGGTGACCACCACGTCGAGGTACTTGAGGATCAGGGTGTCCTCGGCGTGCTCGCGGTCCTTGCGCGTCTCGTGCTTGTGCAGGGCGGCCTTGCGCTCCATCAGCACCGGGCTCATGCCGGTGTCCGCCCCGGAGTCCGAGAAGTCGAAGCCGTCGAGCAGGTCGACGCAGTCCTGGATGCGGGTGAAGCCCGCCTCGCGGGCCCGGTCGGTCATCGTCTTCAGGTAGTTCCCGCAGAGGAACACCAGGGCGTCACCGGCCAGTTCGGAGAGGTCGCCGATGGCACGGATCGGCAGTCCGCGCAGCTCGGTCCCCTGCTTGGACGCCCGGCCGTCCGCGAAGCAGGTGACGGACACGCCCAGGCGGGTCAGGACGTGGTGGGCCAGGACGCCGATGTCGCCGGCGCCGAAGAGCACGACGGGACGGGGGTCGGCCAGCAGGCTCTCGACCACGGGCGGAGGGGTGTACTCGGTCATGGCGCGCTCTTCCTCACGGCAAGGGATTTGTGGAGGTGCACGAAGCGGCGGCCCGTGTCGTCGGAGTGCACCGGGCCGCATTGCTCGAAACCGAGCGACGCGAGCAGGGCGCGGGTGCTCCGGATGTCCGGGTTGGCCTCGGCCCGCAGGGCGTCGGCCCCGAGCGAGCCGGCGAGGCGGACCGCCTCGCGCACACAGCGGACGCCGACCAGGGAGCCGGCGGCAAGACGATCGGGGGCGACGGCGAGGCGGCTCATGTAGGCGGGGCGCTCGGCGTGCGGGTGGTCCGGGGGCTCCTCGGCGCGCGGCCGGGTGTCGAGGGTGAACATGCCGACGGCCCTGCCGTCCTCGCGCAGCAGCCGGACGTGCCCCCCCGCCACCAGGGCGGCGGTGGTCTCCGGGCGCCGCACCGGCCGGGGGGTGTCCGTGGCCTCGGCCTGGTGGGCGTCGCACGCCTCCAGGAGGGCGTGCACCTCGGCGGCGTCGGCGGCAACTTCCCAGCCGCCGGTCATCCGACGACGGTGCGGGTTTCCCCGTCCACGACGAGCGCCTGGCCGTCCCGCAGGGCGACGAAGGGCACGTGGTGCTCGACGTAGTACTCGACCAGCCGGTCGATCTCCGGGGACTCGGGGTGGTCCGAGCGGTAGTGCGGCGCGAGGGCGAAGGGCAGCAGGCCGAGGCACTCCCAGTCCATCGTGGTGCCCTCGTAGCCGCTCGGCACGAGCTCCGGGTCGTCCACGTCGCCGCGGATGCCGTGCAGGTCGGGGCCGAGCAGGCAGGGGCCCGCGCTGTAACCGGCGTAGACGACGGTCTCCTCGGTGATCAGCCGCTTCAGGACCTCGTCGGCGCCGCTCGCCTGGAAGGCGCGGCGCAGGACGAACACGCTGCCGCCCCGGACGTAGACGCAGTCGGCCGCGGAGAGGACCTTCTCCAGCTCCTCGGCGCGCCCGAAGTAGTCGCGCAGGTCGACCTCGAAGGGGTCGAGGCCGATGCCGGAGAGCTCGTCCAGCTCGCGCTGGAGGGAGGCGGCGCGGCCCTCCTCGTCCTTGTAGTCGTCGGCGTTGAGGATCAGGGCGGTGCGGCGGCCGCCGTCGCCCAGCAGCCGCAGCAGCGCCTCCGGCTCGTTGCCGATCCGGAAGGAGGACAGGTAGAGCTTCATGCGGGTACGTCTCCGATCGTGTGGAACTCGTGACAGGTCCGGTGGCGGTAAGTCTGGCCCGGATCCAGGCGGACCGAAGGGAAGTCCGGACGATTCGGAGCGTCCGGCCAGGCACCCGTCTCCAGGCACAGGCCAGCCCGCGCCTGGCGGAAGTGGTCACCCGAGTAGACGCCGACGCCGCTCTGGTCGGTGCGGACGCGCATGGCCCGGCCGGACGGCCGGTGGACGACCTCGGCGGCCCAGGAGGGGTCGTCGAGGACGAAGAAGTTGTCGAGCCGGGAGCCGTCGAGCCGGCGGGGGGCCGTGTGGTCGAGCGGGGTGCCCGCGACCGGCAGCGGCGGGCCCGCCAGCGGCATCAGGCGCTCGTCGAAGGCCACGTACCGGGTGGAGTTCAGGGTGAGTTCGTGGTCGTCCACGGTCCGGCCCGGACCGCCGAGGTTCCAGAACGCGTGGTTGGTGAACCCGACGACGGTGGGCGCCGTGGTGGTCGCCCGGAAGTCGAAGGTCAGCCGGGACTCGGCGTCGATCTCGTAGCGCGCCTCGGCGGCGAGGGTCCCGGGATAGCCCTGGTCGCCGTCCGGGCTGTCCAGGCGCAGGGACAGCACCAGGCGGTCCGGCAGCACCAGCGGCTCGGCCCGCCAGACGTGCTTGTCGAAGCCCAGCGAACCGCCGTGCAGGTGGTGTCCGTCGTCGTTCCGGTCCAACTCGTGTGTCTTGCCGTCGAGTTCTATGCGGCCGCCGGTCACGCAGCGGCAGTAGCGCCCGACGGTCGCGCCCACGTAGGCGTTCAGGGCCGGGTCCTCGTAGGACCGCAGATCGGGCAGCCGGACCACGACGTTCTCCGAACGGCCTTCCCTGTCCGGCACGTTGACCTCGACCAGGGTGGCCCCGTACGTCCACACCGTGATTGCCAGGCCCCGGCCTGAATCCAGTGTGTAGGCATCCACGTCGGTGGGTCCTTGCGTCGCGTGTCCCGTGGTGGTTCCGACACGCTCGCGCAGAATCCTCAATTCTCCCCCTGGCCTGGACGAACGGCAGCGGTGGTTGATTGGATCACTCAACTCGGGCCAAAGCAAGGGTCTTTCCATGGCTTGCTTGGTCTTGTACGGTTGCCGCCAGCACATGCTGTGGGCCGCGAGGGGGAGCAAGTGATCAGATTCGGGGTCCACTCCGGACAGCAGTACGCGAACTTCGACGAATGCCTGGAACTGTGGACCCAGGCAGAGGACTTGGGCTACGACTGGGTGTCGCTCTTCGACCACCAGCGACCTCCGCTCGGCGGCCCGGACGGTCCCTGCTTCGACGGTCCCACGCTGCTGGCGGCCCTCGCCGCGCGCACCCGCCGGATCCGCTGCGGCATGCTGGTCTCCGCGGTCACCTGGCGGCATCCCGCCCTGGCCGCCTCCATCGCCGCCACGCTCGACCACGTGTCCGGCGGACGCCTGGAATTCGGCGTCGGGGCCGGCGGGGCCGACCTGGCCTACGAGCAGTACGGTCTGCCGTTCCCGCGGACCGGGGACCGCCTGGACATGCTCGACGAGGCCTGCGAGATCATGCGCGGCCTGTGGACCCGCGAGCGCGTCGACCACACGGGCAGGCACTACCGGCTCGCCGGCGCGTGCCTGGAACCCAAGCCCGTGCAGGAACGCCTGCCGCTGGTGATCGGCGGCGGGGGCGAGAAGCGCACCCTGCGGACCGTCGCCCGCCACGCCGACGTGTGGAACACCCTCGTCACCGACGTCGAGACCTACCGCCGCAAGAAGACCGTCCTGGAGACCTACTGCCGTGAGATCGGCCGCGACCCCGGCGAGATCCGGATGTCGATGACCTTCCGGGTCGTCCTCGGCGCGGACGAGGCCCGCGCCGAGGAGCGGAAGCGGGAGCGCCTGGCCCTGCTGCCGGCCGGCTCGCCCGACGTCGGCGAGTACCTGGCCTTCGGCACGGCCGAGCGCTGCGTCGAGGCGCTCCTGCCCTATGTCCGCCTGGGCGTCCGGGACTTCCTCCTCGGCCTGCGTCCCCCGGTGGACCGGGAGACCATGCGGATCTTCGCCGAGCAGGTCGCCCCCGAGCTCCGCCGGGCCGCCGCCGGGACCGACGGCCCCGCACCCGAGGACCGCGTCCGCGGCTGACCCGCGCCCGCAGCCGAACTCCGTCCACACCCGCACGCGCACCCTCCCCGAGGCGTGCCCGTGCGCACCAGCCGAGGAGCGTTGCACCATGCCGCCGAGCCGCCGCGCCGCCCGACACCCCGGGCCGACGCCGTGACCGGGACGGACTTCCGGATCGTGGACCTGACGGATCTGACGGACCTGACGGACTCGCGGGACCTGACGGATCCGGTGGGCCGGACCGACCTGACGGACTCCACGGACCTGACGGAGCTGGCGGACCTCCTGACGGGGACCGGGACGGGGGCCGCCGCGCACACCGCCTGGGACGCCGCCTCCGTCGCCCTCCTGCCGCCCCGCCTCGGCCGCCCGTACCTCCGCCCCGGGCACTGCCGCGTGGTCGTCGCCTCCGAGGCGGGCCGCCCGGTCGGCCTCCTGCCGCTGCTGCGCGGCACCCCCGGCCAGATCCCGCAGGCCCTGCTCGACCCCGGCCCGGAGACCGCCGCCGTCCTGCCCGCCGACCCCGGGGACCTGCTGTTCGTCGGCGGCTGCGTCGACCTGGTCGCCGGTGCGGCCGTGGCCGCCGGGCTGACGGAGGAGCGGCGCCGCGCGGTGCGCCGGGGCCTGGTCGACCGGGCCTGGGAACAGGCCGGACGCGACGGCCTCGTCCCGCTCGCCCTGCACGTCCGGGACGACGAGGTCGCCGACTTCCGGGGCCCCGGCCGGCGGGCCGCCGAGCTCGGCGTGACCTGTCTGCTCCGGCTGCCCGGGGACGGCTCCGACGCCTCCTACCTGGCGGGGCTCGGCCAGAGCGGCCGCCGCACCGTCCTCAAGGACCGCCGCAGGACCGCCGAGGCGGGACTCCGCTCCGAGGTCCGGCCCGCCGGGGAGCTGACGGCCGCGGCCGCGGAGCTCGTCGTCGCCGTCAAACGGCGGTACGGCGTCGAGGAGCACCCCCGGCTGGTGCGCTCCCGGCTCGCCCGCTGGGCCGCCGACCCGGCCGGCGAGCGCGTCGCCTTCGCGGTGTCCGACGAGGCCGGACCCGTGGCCGTCACCTTCGGCTGTGTGCGCGGCACCGGCCTGGAGATCTACGAGACGGGCCTCGCCGACGCGCATCCGCACCGCCACGAGGCGTACGCCGAGAGCCTGTTCCAGGCCCCGGTCGCCTTCGCGCAGGCCCGGGGGATCACCACGATCGACCTGGGCCTGGACGCGACCACCCCCAAGACCCGGCGAGGGGCGACCCTCGCACCGACCTGGGTCGTCAGGCCCGACCAGTGAGGAGACACACCATGGACACGAAGATCGACGACATCGTGCGCGCCGAGTGGTGCGAGGTGCTCGACGTGACCTCGCCCGAACCGGGCGACGACTTCTTCGAGATCGGGGGCAACTCGCTGCTGGCCGTCTCCCTGGTCGAGCGGGTCGAGTCCCGGCTCGGGGTGGAGGTGGCCCTGGAGGACTTCTTCCTCGACGGCCGCCTGGAGACCCTGGTCTCCGCCGCCCGCGCCGCGGCGAAGTGAGCCCGCGCGCCCATGTCTGCCCCCGCCCTGCCCCGGCTCGGGATCTGCCACGCCCCGGACGGCGCGGCCAACCTCCGCGAGGTCTTCCGCGCCGCCCGTGACCTGTGCGTCCCGGTGCTCCTGGTCGACGCGCGGGTCGCCGCCGCGCACCCTGACCTGGTGGCGCTGGCCTCCCGCATCCTGGAGTGCCACGTCCTGCCGGCCACCGACGACCCGGAGAGCGACCCCGGCCCGGTGACCGGCCTCGGCCTGGCCGGCGTCACCACCTTCCACGACGACGAGCTCGAACGGGCCGACGCGCTGGACCGCCTCGTCCGCGGGGCGCCCGCGCCGGCCGTCG
Source organism: Streptomyces filamentosus (assembly GCF_014654895.1). GTDB lineage: Bacteria > Actinomycetota > Actinomycetes > Streptomycetales > Streptomycetaceae > Streptomyces > Streptomyces filamentosus. The sequence goes on from NZ_BNBE01000001.1 coordinate 4,107,289, forward strand.
AGGCCCCCTGGGACAAGCTGGTGCAGCGGCGGGTGCTGCACGCCGCCGGACTGTCCGCCGTGCGCGCCGCCCCCGTCGAGTCGCCCGACGACCTCCACCGGGCGTACGCGGAGCTCGGCGGCCCCTGCGTCCTCAAGCCCCGGCGGGCCGCCGGCGGCCGGGGGATCGCCTTCCTCGACGGCCCGGACGAGGTCGCCGCGCACGCCGCCGCCCGCCGGGTGTGGGACGGGATGCTGCTGGAGACCCGGATCCCGGCGGCCCCGCACCCCGCCGGCACGCCCTGGCTCGGCAGCCTGGTCTCCGTCGAGACCGTCAGCGCCGGCACCCGCCGGATCCACCTCGGCGTCCTCGACAAGCTGCCCGTCGCCGTCGGCCGCCACGAGGGCCCCGAGGGCACGGACGCGGTGAACGTCCAGGGCGACATCCTGCCCTCGGTGCTCCCCGCCGACCTCCTCGACCGCGCCCGCGACCTCACCGGCCGGGCCCTGGACGCGCTGGGGGTCCGCGACCGGGTCACCCACACCGAACTCCTCCTCACGCCCTCCGGCCTGGAGGTCATGGAGGTCAACGGCCGCCTCGCCGGCCACACCGCCCGCCTGTTCCGCCTGGTCGGCGCCCCCGACCCGGTCCGTACGGCCCTGGCCGCGGCGCTCGGCGCGGAACCGGACGCCCCCTTCGAGCCGGACGGGACGGCCGCCGGGCTCTTCCCCACCTTCCGGCACCGCACGGGCACCGTCCGCACCGCGCTGCGCCCCCGCGACCTGCGCGAACTCCCCGGCGTCCAGGCCGTGGACGAGCTCGCGGGCGACGGCGACGAGAAGGCGGCCCTCCAGTACCGGATGACCAACCTCACCGTGCGCGCCGACGACCGGCCCGGCCTCGACGGGGTCATCACCCGGGTCCTCGCCACCCTCACCGAGGGCTTCGCCGACCCGGCCGGCCTCCCGGACCCGGTCGCCGCCGCCGCGGCCCCGCCGGGCCCCGACCCCACCATGGAGCACCCGACATGCGTCTGAGGCAGTCCCTCGAACCCTTCAGGCACCGCCGGTTCGCCTACCAGTACGCGGGCTTCACCGTCTCCGTCATCGGCAACACCCTCAGCCAGGTCGCCGTCACCGTCGGCCTGCTGGAGGTGACCGGCTCCGGCGCCACCGCCGGCCTCGCCCTCAGCACCTCCACCGTCGCCCTCGTCGTCTGCATCCTCTTCGGCGGCGTCTGGGCCGACCGGCTGCCCCGGCACCTGGTCATGGCCACGATGGACTGCGTCCGCGCCGCCAGCCAGATCGGCGTCGGCGTCATGCTCCTGACGGACCGCGTCCAGCTGCCGCTCCTGCTGTTCCTCCAGGTGTGCTTCGGCGCCGCCCAGGCGTTCCACCTGCCCGCCTCCTCCGGCCTCACCCGCTTCACCGTCCCCAAGGACCAGCTCCAGCGCGCCAACACCCTGCTGTCCTTCGCCCGCAGCATGTCCGGCGTGCTCGGACCGCTGCTCGCGGGCGCGCTGATCGCGACCGTCGGCGCCGGCTGGGCGCTGATCGGCGACGGACTGTCCTTCCTGGTCAGCGGCGCCTGCGCGGCACTGATCAAGCTGCCCCGCCGGGAGACCCCGCGCGAGAAGGACAGCACCCTGCGGGAGCTCGCGGCCGGCTTCCGGCTCGTCCGCACCACCCCCTGGATCTGGACCAGCATCGTCGGCTTCATGTGCACGCACGTGGCCGTCGCCGTCTTCATGGTCGTCGGACCGGTGCTCGCCTCGCAGAACGGCACCGGCGTCTGGCAGTGGTCGCTCCTCATCGCGGCCCTCGGCGTCGGCGACGTCCTCGGCGACCTCTTCCTGCTCCGCTACCAGCCCCAGCGGCCCATGCTCGTCGCCCGGCTCGCCGAACTCCTCCTCGTCCCCATGCTGCTCCTGATGGCCTGGGGCGCCCCGCTCCCGGTCCAGGTCGTGGCCGTGGCCCTGGCCGGCGCGGGGATGACCGCCGCCGACTCCCTGTGGCTGACGACCATGCAGCACGAGGTGCCGGAGGACTCCATGTCGAAGGTCTCCTCCTACGACTGGCTCAGCTCCGTCGCCCTGCGCCCGGTCGGCTTCGCCCTCGGCGCCGCCTTCGCGGGCGGCGGCCTGGCCGTCGTCCTCGGCTGCCTCGCAGTGCTGGTCCTCGCCTCCCGTCTCGTGAGCCTCGCCCACCCGAGCGTGCGGTCCCTGCGCACCCCGGCCGACGCGCTGGTGCACTGACCCCCCACACCCCCGGAGAAACCCATGCATGACGTCGTGTCCGCGATCGAGGAGCAGGCCGGGCGCGGTCCGGACCGGATCGCCCTGCGGGTGGCGGAGCGGGAGCACACCTACGCCGAGCTGTGGCGGGCCGCCGGCGCGATCGCCGCCCGCCTCGGCCCGCGCCCCGGCCGCGTCGGGCTCCTCTTCCGCCGCGATCTCCCCACCTACGCCGCGTACCTGGGCATCCTCCGGGCCGGCGGGGCCGTCCTGCCGATCGGCCCCCGGTGGCCGCGGCAGCGGGTCCGGGACGTCCTGGCCCACGCCGCCCCCGCGACGGTCCTCGCGGACGGCGGGGACCCGGACCCGGAGACGTACGCGGGAACGCGGCTCCTCTCCGCCGCCGACCACCTGGAGGGCGGGGGACGGCCCCCGGCGGGGGAGGCGGAGCCCGGCCAGGAGGCGTACGTGCTGCACACCTCGGGCTCCACCGGCCGCCCCAAGGGCGTCCCGGTGGACCACCGGGCCCTGCGCGCCTACCTCGGCCACGTCGTCGAGCGGTACGAACTCGGCCCCGGCTGCCGGATGGCCCAGGCCGCCGACCTCACCTTCGACGCCTCGGTCTTCGAGATCCTCGCCGCGTGGACGTCCGGCGCCACCCTGGTCGCCGCCGCCGGACACTCCTGGCGCTCCCCGGTCCGCTTCCTCGCCGAGAACGCCGTCACCCACCTGGACACCGTCCCCTCGGTGATCGCCATCGCCCGCCGGATGCGCACCCTCGCCCCCGGCTCCCTCCCGGACCTGAGGTGGAGCATGTTCGGCGGCGAACAGCTCACCTACGAGGCCGCCGCCGCGTGGCGCGCGGCCGCCCCCGGCTCCGTGGTGGAGAACAACTACGGCCCCACCGAACTCGCCGGCGTCTGCGTCAACTACCGCCTGCCCGACGACCCCGCGCTCTGGCCCGACACCGGCAACGGCACCGTCCCCATCGGCACCGTCTACCCCCACCTGGAGGAGATCGTGCTCGGCCCCGACGGCCTCCCCGCCGACGACGGTGAGCTGTGCGTCCGGGGCCCGCAGCGCTTCGCCGGGTACGTCGACCCGGCCGACGACGCGGGGCGCTTCCTGAGCGGCCCGGCCCCCCACGGGCCCGTCGGGGGCCGCCCCGCGCCCGGGGACTGGTACCGCACCGGCGACCGCGTCCGCCGCCAGGACGGCCTCCTCGTGCACTGGGGCCGGATCGACCGGCAGGTCAAGCTCCGCGGCCACCGGGTCGAACTCGACGAGGTGGAGGCGGCCGTCCGCGGCCGGGCCGGGGTCCGGGAGGCCGCGGTCGTCGTCGTGGACTCCCAGCTCGTCGCCACCTACACCACCGACACGACGGACGGCGTCAGCGGCAACGACCTGCGCGCCCACGTGGCCGCGCTGCTGCCCGACTACATGGTCCCCGTCGTCTGGCGGCAGGTCGACGACCTGCCGCTCACCCAGAACGGCAAGCTCGACCGCGCCCTCCTGGAGCGCGCGTGACCGGGGCCGGGGACGTCCGCCTGTCCCACGCCCAGCAGCGGTTCCTGTGGGACGAGGAGATGGCGCCGGGCCAGGACGACAACAACGTCGTCCTCGCCTACCACCTCACCGGACCGGTCGACCCGGACGCGATGGCCGCCGCCTTCGCCGACGTGCTGCTCCGCCACGAGGTGCTGCGCACCGTCTACCTGTGGGGCGATGCCCCCGAGCCCGTCCAGCGGGTCCTGCCGCCCGAGGCCGCCGGGACCGCCCTGGAGCACGTCGCACCGGACGGCCCCGCGCTCCCGCCGGCCGAGCGCGCGGCGCTCGTGTGCGCCGACTGGTGGGACAGCCCCTTCGACCTGGAGCTGCGCCCGCCCGTCCGGGCCCGGCTCGCCGCGCTCGCCCCGGACTCCTGGCTGCTCTGCCTGAACCTCCACCACATCGCCTTCGACGGCCAGTCCGAACTGCTCCTCGCGGCGGACCTGGGCACCGCCTACGGAGCCAGGGCGGCGGGCCGCGCCCCCGCCTGGGACCCCGTCCCCGGCTACGGCACGTACGCCCGCTGGGAGGCCGGCCGCGTCCCGGACTGGGCCGGGACCGACCTGCCGTTCTGGCGGGAGGTCCTCGCGGATCCCGCCCCGGCCCTCCTCGCCCCGGCCGAGACCGACCAGGGCGGGCGCGGCGAGCACGAGATCGCGCTGGACGCGCCCGCCACGGACCGGGTCAAGGGGGCGGTCAGGGCCGCCCGGTCCATCGTCCTGTCGGCGCTGCTCCACGAGACGTCCGCCGCCGTCGGCGACGTCTTCGGCGTGGACGCCGTCAACCTCACGACGGTCTCCTCCGGCCGGTTCGAGAAGGCCCACGCCCCGATCCTCGGCTGCTTCGTCAACCCCCTCGTCCTGCCCCTGCGCGGACTGCGGACGACGGATCCCGGCACCCGCCTGACCGAGGTCAACCGGCTGGTGCTCCAGGCGCTGCGGCGGGCCCGCCTCCCCTTCGACCTGGTCGCCCGCGACCTGGGCGTCCGGGCCGCCGACTCGGGGCTCTTCGACGTGATGGTGGCCCTCCAGGCCCCGGAGCCCGGCGGCGCCTTCGCCCCCGGGGTGACCTGCCGCCCGCTGCGCGTCCCCGCGCCCCGCGCCGGCTTCGGCCTCGTCGTGGAGCTCGAACAGCACCTGGAGGGCCACTGGTCGGTGGCCGGCCGCTGGCGCACCGACCTCGTCGGGGAGGAGACCGGCCGCGGGGTCGTGGAGTCCCTGACGGAGCGCCTGCTCGCCCTCCCCGGGCCGGAGGGCGGCCGGTGACCGGCCGGGACGACGCCCCGCGGGTGGTCGCCGTCGACGGCGACACGGTCCTGCTGAGGGACGGCGCGGGGGGCCCGGAGCTCGCGGAGCTGACGCCCCCGCCCCCGGCCGAGGGCCAGGTGGCGGGGACGGACCCCGGGGGCAGGCCCTACCTGGCCGTGCCCCGCGCCGACGTCCCGCCGGGGACCCGCCGGGCCCGTCTGATGGACGTCCTGGACGAGCTCCCCCCGGTCCAGGCCGCCGCCGCGCTCCGCGCCGTCGGCTTCCACCAGTGGGTGCGGGCCTCGCCGCACTGCCCGCGCTGCGGCGCCCCCGCCGCGCTCCGCGCCGACGGCCGCTCCCGCCGGTGCGCCTCCTGCGCGGCCGAGCACCATCCGCGCACCGACCCGGCCGTGATGATGTCGGTCACCGACGACCGGGGCCGTCTCCTGCTGGCCCGCAGGACCGTGGCGCCGCCGGGCCGGATGTCGCCCCCGGCCGGTTTCGTCGAGCCCGGCGAGACCGCGGAGGAGGCGGCGGTCCGCGAGCTCCTGGAGGAGGTCGGGGTGCGCGCGGCGGTCGCCGGCTACGTCACCAGCCAGGCGTGGCCCTTCCCCGGCAGCCTGATGCTGGCCTTCGACCTGCGGGCCGCCTCGCCGCGGATCACCGTCGACGGCGAGGAGATCACCGCCGCCCGCTGGTTCACCCGGGAGGAACTGGCGGCCGCCGTGGGCGACGGGACCCTGGTCCCGCCGCCCCGCGGCTCCCTCGCGGACCGGCTGGTCGGACGCTGGTACGGCCCCGGCTACGCCGGTCTCACCGGCCGCCCCGCACAAGGTTTCTGACGACGGGTCAGTCGGTCAGGATCCCCGGGTCGGACTGGCTGGGGGTGCCCGTCTCGACGTGCCCGGCCAGCCGGCGGACGTAGTCGGGGAGGGACGGGGAGGTGACGGTGACGTCGTACCAGTGGTGGGCGGCGGAGACGTCGAGGGAGAGGGACGTGGTGCCCGCCGGGAGGGTGAGGGTCCGCGTCGTCCCGTAGGCGTCGGCCAGGGTCACCGTCGTCGGGGCGCCGGTGTGGGCGAGGACGAGGTCCAGGGCGCCCGTGGCGGCGTTGTGCCGGGCGGTGACCTCGGGCACGGCGGTCTTCCCCGGGGAGCGGAAGCGGCGCAGGAAGCCGTTGGGTCCGTGCACGGTGAGGTCGGTGACGCCCTTGGAGTACTTGGTGTTCCAGGTGTCGGACACCGAGGCGCCCGCGCCGGTGGTGTACGTCCACGGGACGTCCGTGCGGTTGGCGGAGGTCACGTAGAACTGGGCGCCCGCCGAGGGCCCGGAGCCGAAGGACAGCCGGAAGGTGCCGGCCGTGGTGTCGGCCGAACCATCCACGTACGGCGCGTACTTGAGGGGACGGGTGGGCTTGGCGCCCGGCTCCTGGCGGGGCATGGTGCCGACGGCCGGGGCGGTGGCCGGGAAGTCGGGGTGGCGGGCGCGGTCCGGCGGGTAGTAGCCGGCGGTCGGCGGCAGCGCGGCCGGCGCGCTCTGGCTGCGGGTGAAGTCGAAGGCGGAGGTGAGGTCGCCGCAGACGGTCCGCCGCCAGGGCGAGATGTTGCTCTCGCGCACCCCGAAGCGGGCCTCCATGAAGCGGATGACCGAGGTGTGGTCGAAGGTCTCGGAGCAGGTGTAGCCGCCGGTGGACCAGGGGGAGACGACGAGCATCGGGACGCGCGGGCCGAGGCCGTAGGGGCCCGCCGCGTAGCCGGCCCGGCCGGGGAACCAGTCGAGGGCGGTGGGGACGGTGGACTTCCCCCAGGAGGCGTCGGCGGGGACGAACGGCGGCACCACGTGGTCGAAGAAGCCGTCGTTCTCGTCGTAGGTGATGAAGAGGGCGGTACGGGCCCACACGTCCGGGTTCGAGGTCAGCGCGTCCAGGACCTGCGAGATGTACCAGGCGCCGTAGTTGGCGGGCCAGTTGGAGTGCTCGGAGAACGCCTCGGGGGCGGCGATCCAGGAGATCTGCGGCAGCCGCCCGGCCTGCACGTCGGCGCGCAGGACGTCGAAGTACCCGTCGCCCGCCTTGGCGTTCGTGCCGGTGCGGGCCTTGTCGTACAGCGGGCTGCCCGGCTGCGCGCTGCGGTAACTGTTGAAGTACAGCAGGGAGTTGTCGCCGTAGTTGCCCCGGTAGGCGTCGTTGATCCAGCCCCAGGAGCCCGCCGCGTTCAGGCCGTCGCCGATGTCCTGGTAGACCTTCCAGGAGATCCCGGCCGCCTCCAGGCGCTCGGGGTAGGTGGTCCAGCCGTAGCCCGCCTCGGCGTTGTTGAGCACCGGGCCGCCCCCGGTGCCGTCGTTGCCGGTGTGCCCGCTCCACAGGTAGTAGCGGTTGGGGTCGGTGGAGCCGATGAGCGAGCAGTGGTAGGCGTCGCAGATCGTGAAGGCGTCGGCGAGGGCGTAGTGGAAGGGGATGTCCTCGCGGGTGAGGTGCGCCATCGTGGCCTTGGTCTTGGCCGGTATCCAGTTGTCGTACTTCCCCTTGTTGAAGGCGCTCTGCCCGCCCGCCCAGTCGTGGTTGAGCCCCTGGAGGAACTCCATGCCGAGCCGGCTGCTCTCGGGCCGGAAGGGGAGGGTCACCTTGGAGCCGTCGGACTGGTGGAAGACGGGCTTCCCGCTGGGCAGGGTGACCGGGCGGGGGTCGCCGAAGCCGCGCACGCCCTTCATCGTCCCGAAATAGTGGTCGAAGGAACGATTCTCCTGCATGAGGACGACGATGTGCTCGACGTCCTGGAGGGTGCCGGTGGAGCCCTGCGCGGGAATGGCGGCGGCCCGCGCGATGGACTCGGAGAGCGCGCTGAACGCGACGGCCCCTCCGGCGAGCTGAAGGAACCGGCGGCGGTCGAGATCGGCCATGGGTGGGTTCTCCTCCGGGTGGGGTGGGACGGAGCGACGGGCCGGGCCGGGCCGGGACGGGGCGCGGACGCGGGCGCGGGCGCCCCAAGGAGAGCGCCCGCGTGCCACGTTCCGGCGGCCGTGCCGTGACTACCCGCCGTACGGCGGACGAACTCACGCCCGGTCCGGAAGCGTCGGCCGTGACCCCCACCGGGCCCACACCCGGGGCCGTACGAGGGAACGGGCCGTACGAGAGCTCGGAGCCGTACGAGGGCCCGGTGCCGTACGAGGGAACGGGCCGTACGAAGGCCCCGGCCGCCGAACCGCCGTCCGCCCCCGGTCCGGCGCGCCCCTCAGCCGGCCGGCCCGCTCCCCGCCTCGTGGTGGACCAGGGCCCCGCCGAGCGCGTCGGCCGCACGCCGGGCCTCGGCCGGGTCGCAGTACACGGCCGTCCACCGGCCCGCCGTCACGATCTCGGCCGGCACCAGCCCGTTCCGGATGTGGAGCCGGAGGGCGTCGTCCCGCTCCCGCACGCTGTCGTACCGCTTCAGGAGCGAGCTCCGGGGGCACGACGGGTCCCCCTTCGGGAGCCGGGTCCCGCAGTACGCCGTCTCCTCGTCGACCTCCTTGCGCCCCACGCACAGCCCCGCCCCCTCCAGCGCGTCGGCGAGGGCCCCCACCGTGGCGTAGGCGGGCTCCTCCGGGATGTCGGGGAGGGGGTAGGGAGGTGGGAGGACGACGGCACCGAGGGCCTCGGCGATCCGCTGCGAGTAACGCGCCTCCTGGTTCGGCAGGACGCGGACGAACCAGTTGCCCGCCGCCACGATCGTGGTGCCGCCGCTCCGCCAGCTGTCGATCGAGTCGCCGACCTCGTCCCGGCTGAAGTCGGTGGTGTTCAGCACCTGGATCTGGTTCTCGACGCCCGTCCCGCCGATCTCGGTGGTGCAGTCGGCGGTGCTCGTTCCGGGCTGCCGGATCACCTCGCACGGGAGCCCGGCCCGCTCCAGCGCCGCCACGACCTCGTCGGCCGAGGCGTACACGGGCCCCTTCGGCACGTGGTCGGGCATGGGCACCAGCGGCTCGCCCCCGCGCGGCTCGAACCGGTCGCATCCGGTGACGGCGAGCAGCAACAGCACCGGCACGAGGGCGCGCAGCGTCTTCTTCATGGTCAGCCGTTCCCTGGAGGGGTCGGGGCGGGCCCGGGGCTGGGCGACGGCGTGCCGGGTTCGGGCTCACCGGTTCCCGTCCCCGTGGTCTGGCCGGAGCGGTAGAGGGTTTCGAGCGAGACGTGGTGGCCTGCGGGCGTCTGCGACTCCAGGTGCCGGATGGCCTCCAGCCGTTCCTCGTCGGTCAGGGCCTCCCAGGCCATGGCGTCGTCGAGGTGCGGCTCGATCGCGTCCCAGTTCCTGCCCCGGGCCTTGATGTCGCCGCCCCGGTGCTCCGACTCGTCACCGTACTGCTCGTTCTTCTCCCGCACGTCCGGGGTGTCGGCGGCGTAGAGGGTGAAGAGCTGCTTGTCGGTGTCGGAGCCGTGGTCGTCCTCCCGGAGACCCTTCAAGTGGTAGGCGCTGAGCCGGACGTCCAGCTCGGGCTGGTGCTCGATCAGCGCCGCGAGTTCCGCATCGCCGAGATCGGCCAGGTGGCGGCCGTCCTCCAGCTGGAACTGTTCCCGGTATTTCTCGACGACCGCCCTGGCCGTGTCGGTCTTCATGTGCGTGATGCCCAGGGACTTGTCCGGCTTCGGCCCGAGGGTCAGGCTCCAGTCGAAGAAGCGGCCGAACTCGGAGAGGGGGCCGCGCAGGCTGGGGTTGTGGTTCTGGTACCACTGCTGTTCCTGCCAGAGGATGGACAGGAGCAGCTTGCGGCTGATCCCGGTCTCGGCGGACGCGAGGTTGACGGCCGACAGGACGTTGGGCGGGACGTTGATGGGGTGGAGCCCGTCCAGGCCGCCGGAGAGGCGCAGCGCTATGCCGAGCGGACTGTTCGGCAGCAGCGCCGCCTGGGCGAGCTTCGCGTCGCCGAGCGCCGTCATGCCCTCGACGGTCCGCAGGGAACGGGCGGCGTCCGTGTCCGCCCGCCCGGCCCGCCGCAGCGCGTCGGTGATGACCTCCTGGGCGTGGGACCGCTCGGCCTCCTTGCCGGCCGCGTCCTCCCCGCTCGGTCCGGAGGCGTTGACCCGGCCGCTGTCGTCGACCCCGAACCCCCGCCGGTGCGCGTAGTCCAGCGCGCTCGTCAGGTCGCGCTGCGCGGCGGCGATGTCGTCGGCGAGGTCGTCGTACGTCCGGGCCATGGCGCGGAGTCCGACCGCCGCGGCCTCGTAGTCGCCCGCGTGCTTGACGAACTTCTCACGGGCGGCCCGCCCGGCGTCGCCCGCCCAGCACTGGCGGAGCGTGGCGGCGACCTCGTCGCGCGCGTAGGAGGCCAGGGCGTCGCACTGCTTGGCCGCGGCGACGGCGTCGTCCGCAGCCTCGCGCCACTGCTGGGGCCTGGCACCGGTGAGTTCGGGTACGGAGACCATCAGGCTTCCTCCAGCCAGTCGGCCGCCGCCCGGAGCTGGGCGGCGACGGATCCGTCCTCGCTGATCTGGGTGTCCATGCCCTTCGTCAGGGCGTCGGCGGCGTCGTCGACGAGGTCGCCGAGCGAGCGCAGACGCCGCTGCCAGGCGGCCACGCAGCTGTTGCTGGCGCCCCCGGCCTCCCAGCCCGCGTGGATCCCGCCGACGGCGGCCGCGTCGTCCAGCTTCGTCTTTCCCTTGGCTTCGCCGTTCGCGACCCGTAATCCCGACGCCTTCGCGCGGACGGGGTCCTCACGGAGCCCCAGGTCGGACCCCGGTATGCCGCCTCCGCCCCCGCCCCCATCGGCCGACGCGAGCGTCATGCCCGTCTCGCGCCTGCGCAGCGCGTCGGCCTTGAGCTGGGTCCATTCCTCTTCGAACGTCATGGCTTCCCCCTTCGCGGCCGTGCGGGCACGGCGTTCCTTCCACCGTACAAGTCGCCTCGGACAGATGTTCCCTGACGTGTCGTCGGGTTCAGGAGGGGGCCGTGATGAGCCAGCGGGCCAGCCGTGCGGGGTCGGGCGGGACGCCGAGGGCGCGCAGTTCGCGGTGGAGGGGGCGGAGCAGTTCGGGGTGGTGGAGGAGCGGGCGGGCCGCGCGGGAGGCGGTGGCGAGGGACAGGACGAGGCCGGTCCAGGTCTCGGGGGACTCGGGATCCCCGGCGAGCAGCCGGGCGTAGGCGTCGGCGGCGGACGGGTCGCCGGCGACGAGGGCGCGGTCGGCGGCGGAGGGCTCGGGGCCGCCGTCGGGCGAGGCGGTGAGCAGCCGGCGGATCAGCCGGGTGCGGGCGTGCGACCAGGGGAGGGCCGGGTCGGGGACCACGGCGGGGGCGGCGGTGCGGGGCACGGGCGGGGCGCCCGCGGCGAAGGCGCGCGCCAGGGCCCGGACGTCGTCGGGGGCGGGGGCCAGGTGCCGGATCCGCCACTCGGTGCGGTGGTCGGTGGCGGCGAACGCGGCCAGTGCGTCGGCGCCGGGCCGGATCCGGGGGCCCGTCTCCCAGGCGGCGAGCCGGGCGGTCATGCCGGCCACGAAGCGGCGTCCGTGGCCGGTCAGCGCGGGATCGGCGGCGAGGGTGCGGACCGCCTCCCCGGTCTGCCGCCTGCCGAGCGCGAACTCGAACTCGGCCGCCGCCCGCCGGTCCGCCGGGGCCCTCTCCAGGTGCCGGGACCAGAAGTCGGTGATCCCCAGGAAGGCGTACGCCCCCTGGAGCAGCCCGCCCAGCGGCCGGGGGTCGTCCCGCCAGGGGGCGTGGTGCCGCTCCTCGCCGCCGTCCCGTTCCAGCGTCAGCAGGTGGAGCAGCGCGCCCAGTTTGGTGTGCTGGAACTCGTGGACCAGGGTGACCGCGAAGGAGACCGGGTCCGGCGGCAGCGAGGTCAGCACCCCGCCGAAGGCGTCCCCGGAGGAGGCGCTGAGCACCGGCCCGCCCGGCACCGGCGGGACCGCCGTCAGGCTCCGTAACCCCTCCGCGAGCGCCGCGGCCATCTCCGGGTCGGCCTCCTCCAGGACGGTCAGCCCGCGCGCGAAGCGGTCCTGCCAGCGGGCCGTCTCGGCCGGGCCGAGACGGTCGGGCGGCAGCGGCTCGCCCAGGTCCCGGTACGGGTCGACGTCGTCCAGCCGGCACTCCACCGGCCGGCCGGCGGCCCGCGCGGTGAGCCGGTGGAGGCCCAGCCAGCCCGGGGCCGTCCCGCCGGGCGCGGCGGGCGGCCGCACCCGCTCGCGGTGCGGCTCGACCGTCAGGCCGCCCGCCTCCACCACCACCTCCGCCGTGCCCCACCGGGGCCGCCCCGGCAGCCGGGCGAGCCCGAGCGTGGGGAAGGCGGCGGCGCCGTCCCGCAGCGGCACGGTGGTCCGCAGCGGCAGCCCGGCGCGCAGCGCGGCGACCGCGCACACCGCGTGCAGGTGCCCGAGGTCGGTCCACAGCGGCCCGTCGCCCCAGGCGGTGCGGTGCAGCCGGCGCAGCCCGTGCCCGAGCCACACGCCGACGTGCGGATGGAGCAGCAGCTCCCGGAACTCCTCCGGCGCCCGCTCCTGGGCCGCGGCCAGCACCCGCCACGCCTCGTCCACGGACGGCAGCGGCCCCAGCGCGCCGGGCGTCGTCGCGGCCGTGTCGAGCAGGGCGCGCAGCAGCAGGAGCCGTCTGCTGTGCTCGGTGGTCCGCAGGAAGCGGACCGTCCCGGGGCCGCCCCGGCCCGCGGCCAGCGCGTCGAAGTGGGCCGAGGGCACGAGGTGGTGCGCGGTGCGGGAGGGCTCACGGCCTCGGTCGGTCTGCACGGGTCTCCTCCCGGGGGACCGTCAGTCGAATCGCTGGGGTCCTCCGTCGCCGCCGCCCGGGGAGAGGTTGATCCGGGGCCGGTCGACCTGGCGGAGCAGCCGCTCCAGCGCCTGCGCGTACGTCCTCGGGTCCCGCGCCCGGAGGTCGGTCAGGGGGACGTCGCTGAGGTCGACCAGTTCGGACCGGACGGCCGTGGCCCCCGGGGGCCCCTGCGGGCCGGCGAAACCCGTCGGAGGGGTGGATCCCGTGGACGTCTCGTACGTGTGCATCGGCATCCCCCTTGCCCCGCTGAACCCCGTCGGACTGCCATGATGACGCAGGCCGAGGGGTTGCGGAAGGGCGTGATCAGCCGGGTGCGCCCCCCTGTTCCGGCACCAGCCAGCGTGCGGCCCACTCCTCCAGCGCGTGCTGTTCCACCGAGCCCGGTTCGAGCAGCGCGAGCGCGTCCACGAGGGCGGCCAGGCCGCCCGGGTGGCGCCGGCAGGTGCGGACGATGCTGATGATGTCGGGGCGCGCGGCGCCCAGCCGGGGGATGGAACCGGCCAGGTCGGAGGGGAGCATGCCGAGGACGAGCTGCCGCTGGTTCTGGTCCGTCATGCCGGGCCACCCGGCGAGCAGCCCGATCAGTTCCCGCAGCCCCGCGTCCGGCACCGGCTCCTCCGGCCGCCGGGCGGCGGGCACGGCCGGTGCGGGGGGAGCGGCGGGCGCGGCCGGGGCGGCGGGAGCGGGGGCGTCGAGCCGTCGTACGTCGCCCGCCCAGGAGCGGTACCAGAGCGAGGTGGGCCGCTGCCCGCCCCCGCCGGGTCCTGCGGGCCCCCCGGCGGTCCCCGAGGTGAACTCCCCGAGGACGCCGTCCGCGAGGGCCGTCATGTCCGGCGGCCACGGCCCGCCGTCCGTCCCCGCCAGCGCGTCCAGGACGGCCCGGGAGAACGCCCCGGTCCGCCGCACCGGATCGTTGGCCGCCCGCTGCCCGGGACCCGAGGCGAGCAGCACCAGCTGCTCGCGGCCCGGCAGCCGGTCGCCGCCCGGCGGGATCTCGGCGGGCAGCGTCCGGGCAAGGTTGAGCTCCTCGACGAAGGTCTGGCAGGAGTCCACCAGCCAGATCTGCCGGGGGAAGCCCGGCACCAGATCGGTGGTGAAGGCGGTCAGCCAGGCGTCCAGGTCCAGGTTCCGCCGGTCGTCGGGACCGGCGTCGGCGTAGAAGAGCCTGCGGTGCCCCTGCGGGTCGGTGACGCCGTGCCCGCCCCAGAACACCCAGAGCAGATCGCCCTCCAGGGCGGGCAGCCGGCGCGTCAGCACCTCCTGCACGGCCTCCCGCCCGGCCCCGGCCGCGGGCACGTCGACCTCGGGCCCGCCCGTCCCCGGCAGCGGCTCCAGCAGCAGCGAGACGTGCGGGGCGGGCACCCCGCGCCCGCGCAGCCAGGCGGTGAAGCGGCGGGCGTCGGCGGCGGGCCCCGGCAGGTCCCAGGCCGGGCCCGCCGCGTAGCGCTCCACGCCGACGACGACCGCGTGCGTCCGCTCCGGGCGGGCCGCCGTCACGGCAGCTCCGCGGCGAGGAGGCGGTACAGCTCCGGATTGCCGAAGTAGGCGCTGTGCGCCAGCGGGAACGGCTGCCGGCCGTCCAGCGCCACGTCCTCCACCCGCCCGGGGAAGACCCCCGCGCCGACGTAACCCAGCAGGTCCCGCCGGTCGTAGACGTTGATCCAGCGCGGCACCCGGGCGGGCAGCGGGACGCCGTGCTCCAGGCCGGGCAGCGCCCCCAGCTCGTACAGGAACGGCGCCTGCGAGCCGACGGTGACGAGCAGTTCGACCTGCGGCAGGTCCCGCGTCGCCAGCAGGTCCAGCGAGGCGATGCCGCCGAGGCTGTGCGCGAGCAGCACGACCGGCGGTTCGGCGGCCCGCACCGCCTCCGCGACGGTCTCGCGGAGCGCCTCGCCCCGGGCCAGGTAGAGCAGGACGTCCCCGGCGGCCGGGTGGGCCGCGTCGGTGAGGGCGGACCGCCGCTTCACCGCCTGCGCCGAGGCCAGGCCCAGCGCCAGCCGCCCGGCCAGCCGCCCGATCCGCCGGGTCACCGGGCCCCGGTGCGTCCCCGCCCCCGCGTCCCCGCCGGGGAGCAGGGCGCGGGCGCGGTCCACCGCCGCGTCGCGGGCGGCGCCGTCGAGGGCCGGCGGTGCGCCCTCGGACCCGGTCCGGCGGCGCACCGCCTCGGCCGTGAACGCCCGGGCCAGCTCCTCGGCCCCGTCCGCGGCGGCGGGGGAGCGCAGGAACCGCCGCCCGTCCGGCGAGGTGAGCACGGCGGCCACCGCCCCGGCGAACTCCGCGCCGATGCCCGCCGCGTCCAGCAGCTCCCGCAGCCGGTCGTCCCCGCCGAGCGCGAGGGCCGCCGCCGACAGGGCCTCGCCGGGCGGCACCGCCCCCGGCGCCAGCTCCGGCCGGGGCCCGGACTCCGGGGCGAGCAGACGGAGTTCGAACAGCGGGTCGAGATAGAGCAGGCCCCACAGCTCGACGTCCCCGTCGGTGCCGTCCGGCTCCGCCCCCGGCACGTCCCGCGCGGACCCGTACCCCGGCACCGAGAGCCCGCCGGACCGCAGCGCGGAACCCGCCCGTCCGCCCCAGTAGCAGGGAGTGACCGCGACGTCGGGCCGCAACGGCCGCAGTCCTTCCCTGACCCGTTCCAGGCTCTCGCCGTAACCCGGCTCCCGAACCCCTGTGCCGTGTACGAACAGCACCGTCGTCACCGCTGACCCCCGTCCACATCGGCATAGGCCAAATGGCTTTCACGATAGGGCACTTGCCCTCCCGGCGGCTACACTGCGTAGGGATGTGCCACCAGGTCGGGCACATGCCGGAAGGGGTATGCCGGTGAGCACGGACTCCGTCATCACGCACGTCGTCGCGGCGCTCGCCATGGTCGTCGCGCTCTCCCACGCGGCGGGCACCCTCGCCCGCAGACTCGGCCAACCCCCGGTCGTCGGACAGCTGTTCGTGGGCATCGCGCTCGGTCCCAGCCTGCTCGGCCTGCTCCCCGGCCAGGTGCACGAGCACCTCTTCCCGCCGCAGATCCAGCCCGTCCTGACCTCCCTGGCCCAAGTGGCCCTGGTCTTCTTCCTCTTCGCGGTCGGATACGAGCTGGACCTCGGGATGCTGCGCCACCAGAAGGCCGTCACCTCGGTCTCCCTGAGCGGCTTCGCCCTCCCCATGCTGCTCGGCGCGGGCATCGTCCTGCTGCTCCCCGGCAGCTTCTCCGCCGTCAACGACGGCCGTCCGGTCGACGCCACCTTCGTCCTCTACATGGCGGTCGCCCTCTCCATCACGGCCGTGCCCGTCCTCGCCAGCATCATCAAGGACCAGGGGCTCTCCGGCACCCGGCCCGGCACCATCGCGATGGCCTCGGCCGGCGTCATCGACGCGCTGAGCTGGCCCGTCCTCGCCGTCGTCCTGGTCGGCGGCGCGCACGGCTCGGCCCGCTCCTGGGCGGTCCGGATCGCCCTGCTGATCGTCCACGTCCTGGTGATGGTCCTCGTCGTCCGCCCCCTGCTCGTGTGGTGGACGAACCGCCCGGGGCTCTCCGCGGCCCACCGGGTCCCGGTCGCCGTCACCGTGGCCCTCGCCTCCGCCTGGGCCACCAACGCGCTCGGCCTGCACGTCATCTTCGGCGCGCTGCTGGCCGGGGTCGTCATGCCCCGGCTGCCCGACGGCTCCCCGGACGAGCGGCTGCTGCGCCCGCTCCAGGACATCGGCGGACTGCTGCTCCCGATGTTCTTCGCGATCTCCGGCATGGCCGTCGTCCTCGACGGACTGCACGCCTCCGACCTGCTGATCCTCGCGGTGATAGTGCTGGCGGCGGTGGTCGGCAAGGTCGGCGCGGGCGCCCTCTCGGCGCGCGGCGCCCGCCAGCCCTGGCGGGACTCGCTGCTGATCGGCGTCCTGCTCAACACCCGGGGTCTGACCGAGCTCATCGTGCTCAACGTCGGCCTCCAGGCCGGGGTGATCGGCCCCCGTCTCTACGCGCTCCTCGTCGTGATGGCCCTGCTCACCACGGCCGCCACCGGCCCGCTGATCCGGCTCCTGCGCCGCCCCGGAACCGGTGCGCAGCCGCCCGGGATCCCGGACGTCCGCACCGGAGCCGGAGCCGGTGCGGGGGCCGAACCGGCCCCCGCACCCGCCCCGACCCCCGCCCCCTGACCGGACCCGCCGCCCGCCCCGTCTAGAACGGCACCGGCGCGATGTCGACCTCCGCCCGCTTGCCCGCGGCGGAGGCCGCGACCGCCGGGTGGCCCTCGCCGAGCCGCTCGCGGTAGCGCGCCAGCGTCTCGGTGTGCAGGGCCGTCGCCTCCGCGTCCCGGCCCAGCGCGCGCAGGTCCAGCACGACGTTCGTCGCACAGGCCAGCGTCGTCGGGTGGTCCTCGCCGTGGTCCCGGGCCAGCGCCTCCAGGGTCGCCCGGTCCAGCTCCAGCGCCTCCTCGTGCCGCCCCTCGGCGGCGTGCTGGCTGGCCGTGCCGAGCGCCGCCGTCAGGGTCAGCACGTGGTCCTCGCCCAGCGCCGCCCGCAGCCCCGGCAGCGCCACGCCGAGGTGCTCCCGGGCGCCGTCCTGGTCCGCCATCTGCCGCAGGGTGATGGCCAGGTTGACCCGCGCCGAGAGCGTGTACGGGTGGTCGGGGCCCAGCTTCGCCGCGTACCGCCCGAGCGTCGCCTCGCCGAGCTCCCGGGAGCGCCGCAGCTGGCCGTCCTGCCGCAGGTCCACGACGAGGTTGGCCGAGCAGGCGACGCTGTCCGGGTGGTCGGGGCCGTACCTGCCCTGGAACTTCGACCAGGCCGTCTCGCAGAGCTCCAGCGCCCCGTCGTGGTCGCCCGCGCGGCGCCGGGCCACCGCGAGGACCCGGGCGCAGCCGAGGGTGGCCGGGTTGTCCTCGCCGTAGGTGGTGAGGTGGCGGGCGTAGACCTCCTCCAGGTGGGCGGCGCCCGCCAGGTAGTCGCCGGTCTCGCGGATGTCGATGCCCAGGCCGATCCGGGTGTTCAGGGTCTCGCCGTGGGTCTCGCCCAGGTGCAGGGCGCGGAGCCGGGCGGTCTCCGTGTCGTACGCGCGGGCCTCCCGGTACCGCCCCATCAGCCGCAGGCCGACGCCCAGGCTGTGGGCCGCGCGGAGCGTCACCGGGTCGTCCTCGCCGAAGGCCCGCAGCGCGCGCTCGTACACGGTGCGGTTGACCTCCAGGGCGCGCCCCATCTCGGCCCGCAGCCGCAGTCCGCTGGTCAGCTGGATGAGGGCGTCGATGGTGCCCTCGTCGTCCTCGCCCACCGTCCGCAGGTAGATGTCGGCGGTGCGCTCCATCATGGCGGCGGCCTCCTGGTACTCGCCGAGCACCCGCAGGATGAAGGCCAGCCACTTCGCCATCTCCAGCGTCAGCTGGTCCTCGGCGCCGAACTTCCCGGTCCAGATCTCCAGCGCCTCGCGGGCCATGGCCGCGGAGCCCGCGTGGTCGCCCCAGGCGAAGAGGAACTCCACCATGCCGCGGACCAGGCGGCGCACCCACGGGGACTCGCACTCCACCGCCCGGGACACCACGACGTGCGGCAGCAGCTCCTGGTAGCGGGGCCACAGCGGACGCGAGCCGGGGGAGCCGGGGTTGGCGTCGGCGAGCAGCAGGTGCGCGCCGTGCCGCATGTCCGCCTGCTGCTGCGGGGACATGCGGTTGATCAGCACGGCCTGGACCAGGCGGTGCAGCTGGACGGTGTTGTGCCGGTGCTCGATCCGCGCCAGGGCGTAGACGTTGATCTCCCGGATGGCCCGGCCCAGCTTGATCGGGTGCCGCAGGGCCTCGTCCAGCTCGGGCGCGATGGTGGTGGACCGGGCGTTGTTGAAGAGGGTGCGGGAGATCGGCTCGGGGGCGAAGAAGGAGCAGACCTGGAGGAGTTGGAGCGCCGCCGGGTTGCGCTGCTCCAGCTGGCGCAGCGAGACGTCCCAGGCCGCGGCCACCGACATGGGGTAGTCCGGCGAGGGGACGAGTTCGAGCATCAGCTCGGCGATCTTCTCGTTGATCAGCCGCAGGTAGTCGGGGACGGTCATGCCGGTGACGGCCTGCCAGGCCGCCGCCTGCTCGATGGCGAGCGGCAGGTCGCCCAGGGCCTCGGCGAGCCGGTCGGCGTCCGCGTCGCTGAGGTCGCGGGCCCGCCGGCGCAGCAGCGCCTTGCTCTCCTCGCGGGTGAAGACGTCCACGGAGAGGGTCCGCGCGACCCGGTCCCACTCCTGGTTCCGGGAGGTGATGAGGATCTTGCCGGTGCCGCCGGTGGGGAAGTAGGGGCGGACGGCCTCCACGTTCTCCGCGTTGTCGAAGACCAGCAGCCAGCGGCCGTACGGCTCGCCGCGGCGCAGCGCCTCGCGGACGGCGGGGACGGCCTGGTTGGCCTCGTTGGTCACGTTCAGGCCCAGCCGCTGGGCGAGTTCGGTGAGCGCGGTGAGGATCATCGCCGGCTGCTCGGAGGGGATCCACCAGACGACGTCGTACTCGGAGGCGTAGCGGTAGACGTACTCGATGGCGATCTGGGACTTCCCGACGCCGCCCATGCCGTGCAGCGTGTGCGGCAGCACCGCCGAGGTGTCGCCGGTCAGCAACTGCTCCCGGATCTGCGCGAGCAGGTCCTCCCGGCCCACGAAGTTGGGGTTGTTCGGGGGGACGCTGCCCCAGACGGCGGGCACGGACGACCGGGTCCCGGGGGGCGAGTGCGGAGGGGCGGCCTGCCCGGGGAAGGACGGGGGACCGGCCGGGGCCATGACGCCGGACACGGGGATGGGGGTGCCGCCCGCGGGGGTCGGCGTGTCGGATGCCGGGACGGGGTGCCGGTTCACGGCCTCTCCGTTCTTGCGCTCGTGCTGGCTGGCGGTGGTCTCGGTCATGGCAGGGCCGTCCGTGTCGGGAGGTACGGGGTCATCGCGGCTATCGTCGGGCAAAGGGTCGGTTCCGGGCGTGACCGAATCGCCCTCCAGGGCGGCACTGATCCGATGGGCCCGCAGCAGATAGGGCCCGGACAGGGCGCGGAGGATCGCCAGTTCGACCCGGACGAAGGGCAGGCTCTCGGGCGTCGTCGGCGGATCGGGTACGTCCTCCGGGGCGAGCAGGGCCCGGTGGAGGCCCCGGGCCGCCTCGGAGCTGTCGCCGAAGAAGTCGGAGACGGACCGCGCCACCCGCGCGGTGTCCGCCCGCATCGCCCCGGCGAGCAGCGCCTCGCGGGCCCCGTCGACGAACTCCAGCGGGGTCGGCGTCGCGGTGCCGGGGCCCGGCCCGGCCGGCGGCTCCTCGACCAGCCCGCTCAGGAACAGCTCGGCCACGTGCGCCGGTTGGGCCTCCGGGACGAGCCGCTGCCGCACGTCCCTGACCAGCCGGGGGTCGAGGACGGCGGCGGCCAGGTGGGTCGCCAGCCGGAAGGCGGTGGGGGTGGCGTGGCTGCGGAAGCGGCGGACGCGCTCCTGGAGGCTGGGCGCCCCGGGCTCCCCGGCCGGTCCGGGGTCCTCGTCCGCCTCCGGGCCGGGCGCGCCGAGCAGCAGGACGGAGGCGTCCGTCGTGCCGCCCTCGCCCGCGACCAGCGCGGCCCAGCGGCCCAGCCAGTCGGCGTCCAGCTCCAGGACCGGCACGGGCGCGGTCCAGGCGGTGGGCGGCGGGTCGAAGGGGTCGTACTCCTCCGGCGCGAAGGAGACGGCCAGTTCGGTGTTGGGGGCGCCGGAGCGGGGGCTGCTCAGCCGCACCCGCCGCGGGGTGAGGGCGGTGCGGTGCCAGTCCCGGTGGGAGAGCAGGTGCACGACGGCCGTCGGACCGGCCGCCGACCACAGCTCCAGCGCCTCCGGTCCGGCCCGGCCCCGCCACAGCGGCCCGAGGGCGTCGGTGAGGACGAGGACGATGCGGCGGCCGGTCCGGTCGAGGAGTTCGGCGGGGGAGCCGGCCGGTCCCCGGTCCGCCACCGCGCCGTGGAGCACCGCCCGGTCGCCGCCGGGCCCGGCCCGGACCCCCATGCGGCGGATCCGCACGTCCCGGAAGGCGCCCAGCTGTTCGAGCACGGCGGCGAACTCGGCGACCGTCTGTTCCCAGATGGCCATGGTGGGGTGGTCGTCGACGACCAGCACCAGGTCGAAGCGGCGCTCGTCGGCGGCCCGGGTGTAGGGCAGCCACAGGCCGTCCTCGGCGGCGTGCTCGGCGGTGGACTCCTCGTCCAGCTCGACCTCGACGGGGGAGGGGACCACCTGCTTGAGCGGCCGCAGCCGGCGGCCGATGCCCGGGGCGTCGCGCAGGTCCGGCAGCGGCTCGGCCCGCGCGGGCGCGCCGTGGAGCTCCCGGAAGAGCGCGTACTCCCGGGCGAGGAGCCCCGCCGTGCCGGCCGGGGAGAGGCCGCCGTCGCCGGCGGTCCCGGGAGCCCCCGGGGTCCCCGGAGGCCCGGTGGACCCGGCGGGTCCCGGCGGTCCGGTGGGACCCGGCGGTCCGGTGGGTCCGGTGGGCGCGGTCGGCCCGGTGGGTCCGGTCGGCCCGGTGATCCCGGGCAGCGTCCCCGGCCGGGTGCGCGGCGGGGCGGACGACAGGGGGAGCCGGGCCGCGAGCGTCTGGTACGCGTGCAGCCACAGCGCCTCCGCGACCTCGAAGGGCTCCGGGAGCGAGCGGTCGTCGTCGCCCATCAGGGTGCCCCCGACAGCTGCCGCCAGAGGGCGTCGAGCAGCTCGCCCCAGGTCTCGTCGTCGTCCCGGACGCCGGCCGTCCGCAGGTAGACGGCGTTCAGGAGCTGGTCCGTGGCGAGTCCGCCGCTCTCCCGGCTGCGCTCCAGGAACGCCTGGATCATGGCCGTGTGGCGGCCGTCCTGGTCCCGGAAGTGGGCGGCGATCATGGCGGCGAGCTGGTCCTCGCGCGGCGGCGAGACGTCCAGCCGGACGCAGCGCCGGAGGAAGGCGGCGGGGAACTGCCGCTCGCCGTTGCTGGTGATGACGACGAACGGGAAGGCCCGGCACCGCACGAGCCCGTCGTCCACCGGGGCCGTGCCGTCCGGGTCGTCGGTGAACACCCGCGCCCGGCCCTCCTGGTGGCGGGCGCGGACCAGCTCGGGGATGGCGTAGGAGCCGTTCTCCAGGACGTGGAGGAGGTCGTTGGGCAGGTCGATGTCGCTCTTGTCCAGCTCGTCGATGAGCAGGACGCGCGGCAGCTCGTACGGCAGCAGGGCGGTGCCCAGCGGGCCCAGGCGGACGAAGTCCCCGATCCGGGGGGCGACTCCCGCCCCCGGCGGCTCCCCGGACCCCCCGGACGCCTCCCCGGGAGGGCCGGGCGCCGGTGCGGCGGGCCGGGGGTGGCCGAGCGAGGCCTGGGCGCGGCCGATGGCGTCGTACTCGTACAGCCCGGAGCGCAGGGTGCTGCGGGAGGTGATGCCCCAGTGGAGCACGCGGCCGAGGCCCAGTTCGCGGGCGACGAGGTAGGCGAGGGTGGACTTGCCGATGCCGGGGCGGCCGGTGACGAGCAGCGGCCTGCGCAGCAGCAGGGCCGTGTTGATCAGGTCGATGTCGTGCGGGTCC
Organism: Streptomyces filamentosus; assembly: GCF_014654895.1. GTDB lineage: Bacteria > Actinomycetota > Actinomycetes > Streptomycetales > Streptomycetaceae > Streptomyces > Streptomyces filamentosus. The sequence goes on from NZ_BNBE01000001.1 coordinate 4,129,537, forward strand.
TGCCGGGGGGTGGCGCGGCCCACGGCGCCGAGCCTGCGGTCGGTCTCGGCGCTCTCGGCCGGGACGGGGGGCAGGACGGGGCCGCCGTCGAAGTTCCGCCAGCCGGGCGGCGGCGGCAGGATGTCGCCGAGGCGGATGTCGGCCAGCGGCCGGCCGGTGCCCCGGTAGATCCACCAGCTGCGGCTGCTGACGTGCCCTCCGTTCAGGCCGCTCTCGACCGGATGATGGACACCGCTCATGTTTCCCCCTCGTCGTCGTGTCCGCCGCGCGCGCTCCCGGCGGCCGGTCCCGGCGACCCGGACCAGTCGACGAGGCGGTTGGGGTCGTCGAAGAGGACGGCGAGGTGCCGCCCCGGGTGGACGTCCCGCTGCCTCGCGGCGGCGGTGGCGGCCTCGCTCCGCAGTTCCTTGGCGCGCTGCGGGAGTTCGACGGCCTTTCCCTTCAGGAGCTTCCTGGCCCGGCGGCGGAAGTCGGGGGACGGCGCGGGCCTGCGGTCCCACACGGCCAGCGGCACGCCGACGCGCAGCGCGGTCTCCAGGAAGGCGCGGCTGCCGGCCCCGTCCCGCAGCGGGGGGACGTCGAAGCCGACGGAGGCGAGGCCCTCGTCGGAGGCGAGCTTGCTGCTCCAGCGGACGGCGTCGTGGTCGCGCTGCCCGGTGGTGTCCCAGTGGCAGACGGTGTCGGGGGCGTCGAGCATCCGCTGCCAGCGGTTGTGCCACTGCCGGTGGTGCCGGGGGGCCCGCATCCGGTCCAGGCTGCGCAGGACCACCGGGTAGGTGAGGCAGAGGGGGGTGGTGAGGCCCGAGCCGGAGGCGAACCACTCCACGGGGTGGTCGAGCAGGTGGAAGGGGAGGAAGAACTCCAGGACGGGGCGGCCGGGGCGGCCCGCCCACTCCTCCTCGGTGCGGCCGACCAGTTCGCCCACGGCGGCGGGGACCTCGGCCAGGGTGACGAGCCGGTCCTCCCCGCGGGCGGGCCGCCAGGGACCGGGCCGGATCTGGCGCCAGTGGGACAGCGTGTACCGGTCCGGGTCCATTCCGCTTCTGCACAACTGGAGAACGAGGCAGGCGGGCGCCGGTCGCGCGGCGGCCTCGCGGGCGATCTCGGCGCGGACGGCGGCGAGCTGCCGGGTGAGGAGGAGCTTGGCGGCCTGCGCGTCGTTCCACTCGCGCAGCGCGGTGACGGTGGGCCGGTGGGGCTCGGAGCCGTCGAGCTCGTTGATCACGTGCTCGACGAGGACGGACACCGGGAGGAGCCCGTCGGGGCGGGCGTTGACCCGGGTGAGCAGGTCGAGGACCTCGTCGAGGCCGGTCACCGGGCGGGCGGGGAGGGGGAGTTCGTGTGCCGCGGCGTGGAGCAGGCCGAGGGCGTCGAGGTGCCGGAGCGGGGCCAGCAGGGCGCGGACCTCGCGCAGTTCGGCCTCGGGGAGGACCGGGAGGAGGTCGGGGAGGGGCGGGGGTGCGGTGGCGGCGGCGTCGGCGAGCCTGCGGATCTCCCGGACGGGGGTGGCGCCGGGGGCGTAGTCGCTCAGGGTGTCGGCCAGTTCGCGCAGGCCGTGGGGTTCGCGCAGGCAGCTCCGGACGATCTCCAGGATGTCCAGCCGGGTCCGTCCGTGCTGCGGGACGTCGCGCACCTCGGGTAACCGCTCCGCGAGCATGCTGATGAGGAGGCTGCGGCTGCCGGGGGCTTCGAGGCCCGGGACCGCGCACAGCTGCTCGACCAGCTCACGCCTGAGGTCCGGTGCGTGAGTGCCGTGCCCCTCGTCGAACGAAAGACCCCCCGTCACGGCTCTTGCGCTCCCAACTCCCGATCGGACATGGGCAGTACGGGCTCCGCGGCCCCGTCGTCCAGGGTATGGCTCGGGCCGGAGCCGTCGCCACCCCGTACGGGGGTTCCTTCCCCCGGAAGAGGACGTACCACGCGGAGCCCCGCCCGCCGCGGGTCCGTCCGGGGCTGCCGGGGCTCCCGGGGGAGCGCAGGGGACTACTCGACGACGAGGTCCACGGCGATGTTGCCGCGGGTGGCCTTGGAGTACGGGCAGAAGGCGTGGGTCTTCTCCAGGAGGACGCGGCCGGCCTCGCCCTGGAGGTGGTCGGGGAACTCGGCGCGCATGACGACGGCGAGCCCGAAGCCGCCGTCGGCGGCGTCCTTGCCGATGGAGACCTCGGCGGTGACGGACGCCTCGGAGATGTCGATCTTCTCCTGGCGGGCGATGACGCCCATGGCGCTGGCGAAGCAGGCCGCGTAACCGGCGGCGAAGAGCTGCTCGGGGTTGGTGCCCTGCCCGTTGCCGCCGAGGGCCTGCGGGTGGGCGAGGGGGAGGTCGAGCAGGCCGTCGGAGCTGACGGCGCGGCCCTCGCGGCCGTTGGCGGTGGCGACGGCGGTGTAGATGGCGTCCATGGGGGTCCTTCCCTGAGGGGCGGTGCGGGCTGGGGGGCCGGTGGCCCGGCCCGTGGAACCATTAGTAGCGCACTATTCAGTTGTGCACAACTCAATGGCGTGCGAGTGGCCTCCTTGTATCCTGGACCCATGGACGCGCTCGACACCCTCCCCGACGAGGAGTTCCTCCGGCTCGACCGGCAGATCTGCTTCTCGCTCCACGCCGCCGCCCGCGCCTTCAACGGCGTCTACCGCGAGGCGCTCAAGGAGCTCGGGCTCACCTACCCCCAGTACCTCGTCATGCTCGTCCTCTGGGAGCACGGCGAACTGCCCGTCAAGGGGATCGGCGAGCGGCTGCGGCTCGACTCCGGCACCCTGTCGCCGCTGCTCAAGCGGCTGGAGGCGGCCGGACACGTCGAGCGCAGGCGCAGCGCCGAGGACGAGCGGTCCGTCACCGTCCGCGTCACCGCGGAGGGCGCCGCCCTGCGCGAGCGGGCCCTCGGGGTGCCCCGCCGGATCGGCGCCGCCACCGGTCTCGACCTCGCGGACATCACCGACCTGCGCGAACGGCTCACCGCCCTCGCCGCCCGCCTGGACGGCCTCGACCCCGACGAGCTGCGCCCCTCCTGCGGCTGACGGCGGCGGGGCGTGGCGCCGGCCCCGGGTCCGCCTCCCTTCATCAAAATGTAAGGGTCGAATAAAAAGAGCACTCCTATACTCGGGTCATGTCCGAGATCACCATCCGCCGCGCCACCGCGGCCGACTCCGCCCGCCTGACCCGGCTCGTCCGCGGTTCCGGCGCCTACCGGGGCCCGTACGCCGTCATGGTCGACGGCTACCGGGTCGGGGGCGCCTACGTCGAGCACCACCCGGTCCACGTCGCCGTCGACGCCGACGGCCGCGTCCTCGGCTTCTACGCGCTCCTCCTCGACGAGGCCGAGCTCGACCTCGCCTTCGTCGCCGACGACGCCCAGGGGCTCGGCATCGGACGCCGGCTGATGGAGCACATGACCGGCGAGGCCCGCGCCGCCGGGCTCACCGCCGTCCGGGTCGTCGCCCACCCGCCCGCCGAGGAGTTCTACCTGCGCACCGGCGCCCGCCGCACCGGCACCGTCGCCGCCTCCGGCCGCGTCTTCTGGGACCGCCCCGAGCTGAGCTACGACCTCACCGGACCCGACGCCCCTGCCGCCCCCGCCGGACCCGGCGCGGACGCCGCGTGACCGCCGTCGAATCGCCGCAGGAGGAGAAGCGGCGGATCTTCGCCGACCTCACCCCGCTGCGCACCTCCGCCGACTACCGCCGCCTCTGGTTCGGGAACACCGTCTCCTGGATCGGCCAGGGCATGACCGCCCTCGCCGTCTCCCTCCAGGTGTACGACATCACCGGCTCGGCCTTCTCGGTCGGCCTCGTCGGCCTCTGCTCCCTCGTCCCGCTCGTCGTCTTCGGCCTGTACGGCGGGGCCATCGCGGACACCGTCGACCGCCGCGCCCTCGGCCTGGCCGGCGCCACCGGCTCCGCCGTCCTCTCCGCCGCGCTCGCCGCCGCCGCCTTCGCCGGCTTCCACCGCGTCTGGTTCCTCTACGCGATCGTCGCCCTCCAGGCCGTCTGCGCCGCCCTCAACTCGCCCGCCCGCAGCGCGATGATCCCCCGCCTGATCCCGCCGGAGCAGCTGCGCGCCGCCAACGCGCTCAACTCCATGGTCATGACCTTCGGCACCCTCGTCGGCCCCAGCCTCGGCGGCGTGATCGTGGGCCTCGCCGGCTACCAGACGGCCTACACCATCGACGCCCTCGCCTTCTCCGCGAGCCTGTACGCGATGTGGCGCCTGCCCGCCATGCCGCCGGAGCACACCGGGGCCAGGCGCGCCTCCGTCCTCGACGGGCTGCGTTTCCTCGGCACCCGCCCCAACCTGCGCGCCACCTTCGTCTCCGACCTCTTCGCGATGATCCTGGCCCAGCCGAAGGCGCTCTTCCCGGCCGTCGCCGCGCTCTGGTTCGGCGGCGACGCGAAGACCACCGGACTCCTCGTCGCCGCGCCCGCGTTCGGCGCGCTGATGGGCGGGGTGGTCTCCGGCTGGCAGGGCCGGATCCGCCACCACGGGCAGGCCATCCTCGTCGCCGTCGCCGCCTGGGGCCTCGCGATCGCCGCGTTCGGCCTCAGCCGGAACCTCTGGATCGGGCTGCTCTGCCTGGCCGCCGCCGGCTACGCCGACACCTCTTCGATGATCTTCCGGAACACGATGATGCAGGTCGCCGCCCCGGACGAGATGCGCGGCCGCCTCCAGGGCGTCTTCATCGTGGTCGTCGCGGGCGGCCCCCGGCTCGGCGACTTCGTGGCCGGCTCCGTCGCCGGCCTCACCTCGCCGGCGGTCGCCATCACCGGCGGCGGACTCGCCTGCGTCCTCGCCATCGCCGTCTTCGCGCTGTACGCCCGCGGCTTCCGGCGCTACGACGCCCACGACCCGAAGCCCTGAGCCCGGCCGGGGGCGGTTACGGACGTTACCGTCCCGAACCACCCCCGGCAGACTGGCGGTTGGCCGCCACGGCACATAGCCGCCAGCCGGAACGGGAGTCAACTCCCGCCCCACGGACCAGACTCCTCGCGGATCCGGAACCCACACCCCCGAGCCCCGGGCCCGCGAGGAGTCGTTCGATGACCGCACCGCCGACCAGAGGAAGGGCCGGGCTGATCGCCGTCGGCGTCTCCCTCGTGATGCTCTCGGCCGGGCAGACCGCCGCCGCGCCGGGCGCCGCGGCCGCCGCCGTGCCCGGCACCTCCACGGGTCCGGCCGCGTCCACCACCGTCACCCTCGTCACCGGCGACCGGGTCACCCTCACCGGCCTCGACGGCGGGCGGCGGACCGTCACCGTCGACCGGGCGAAGGGCGCCACCGGCGCCGTCCGCACCCGGGTCGCCGACGGCCGGATCACGGTCGTCCCCGACGAGGCCCGCCGCTACCTCGACTCCGGCGCCCTCGACCCGCGCCTCTTCGACGTCACCGGCCTCGCCGAGCAGGGCGTCACCGGCGCGCTCCCGCTGATCGTCACGTACGGCGGGAAGAACGCCCGGACCGCGCCCGCCGCCGCCCCGCGCGGCACCGAGACCGTCCGCGCGCTGCCCAGCGTCGGCGGCGCCGCCGTCACCGCCACCGACCCGGCCGCCTTCTGGCAGTCCTTCACCGGGAGGGCCGCCGCCCGCACGGCCGCCCCCGCCAAGGTGTGGCTGGACGCCCGGGTGAAGGCCGCCATGGCCGACTCCAACGCCCAGATCGGCACCCCGAAGGCATGGGAGGCCGGACTCACCGGCAAGGGCGTCAAGGTCGCCGTCCTCGACACCGGCGTCGACGCCTCCCACCCCGACCTCGCCGGCCGGATCACCGAGTCGAAGTCCTTCATCGCCGGCCAGGAGGTCGCCGACCGCAACGGCCACGGCACCCACGTCACCTCCACCGTCGGCGGCAGCGGCGCCGGTTCCGGCGGCAGGGAGAAGGGCGTCGCCCCCGGCACCACCCTCGCCGTCGGCAAGGTCCTCAGCGACGAGGGCTACGGCTCCGAGTCGGAGATCATCGCCGGCATGGAGTGGGCCGCCGAGGACGTCGACGCGAAGATCGTGTCGATGAGCCTCGGCTCCCCGGAGGGCAGCGACGGCACCGACCCGATGGCCCAGGCCGTGAACACCCTCTCGGCCGAGACCGGCGCCCTCTTCGTCGTCGCCGCGGGCAACTCCGGCGCCCCCGGCAGCATCGGCTCGCCCGGCGCCGCCGACTCCGCCCTCACCGTCGGCGCCGTCGACTCCGCCGACGAGGCCGCCTACTTCACCAGCAAGGGCCCCCGCCACCGCGACCAGGCCCTCAAGCCCGACCTCTCCGCGCCCGGCGTCGGCATCCTCGCCGCCCGCTCCGGGCTCACCGCGGGCACCGGTCTCTACACCTCGATGAACGGCACCTCCATGGCGACCCCGCACGTCGCCGGAGTCGCCGCGCTCCTCGCCGAGAAGCACTCCGACTGGACCGGCGCCCAGCTCAAGGACGCCCTCATGTCCACCTCGAAGACGCTGGCCGACTCCGCGTACGACCTCGGCGCGGGCCGCGTCGACGTCGCCGCCGCCGTCACCGCGGACGTCACCGCCACCGGCTCCGCCGACCTCGGCTTCTTCTCCTGGCCGTACGAGGCGAACCGGCCGGTCACCCGGACCGTCACCTACGCCAACTCCTCCGGCGCCCCGGTCGAGCTGACCCTCGCCGTCGAGGGCATGCCCGCCGGCACCGCCACCCTCGCCGACACCGTCCTCACCGTCCCCGCCCGCGGCACCGCGTCCACCACCGTCACCGGCGACGGCACCGGCGCCCCGGTCGGCACCAGCTCCGGCCGGATCACCGCCGCCGCCGGCGGCGTCCCCGTCGCCCACACCGCCCTCGGCCTGGTCAAGGAGGAGGAGCGCCACACCCTCACCGTCCACGTCAAGGACCGCGACGGCGCCCCCGCCGCCACGGGCCTCGGCCTGCGGAACCTCACCTCCGGCGACGACCCCTTCCCGGCCTCCGTCGGCGGGTCCGGCACCCTGGAACTCCGCCTGAAGCCCGGCACGTACACCGTCGACACCTTCCTCGACGTGCGCGGCTCCCACGGCGCCGACTCCCTCGGCCTCGGTTTCCTGACCGCCCCCGAGGTCGTCCTCGACCGCGACCGCGAGATCACCCTCGACGGCCGGAAGCTGCGCGAGATCCGCGCCGAGGTCGAGAGGCGCACCGAGACCCGCCAGCTCCTCATGGAGTACGACCGCGAGGCGAACGGCGTCTCCTACACCGACATCGTGCAGGTGCCCCTCACCTACGACTCGATCTTCGCCGCGCCCACCGCGCCCGTCACCACCGGCTCCTTCGAGTACCGGACCGCCTGGCGGCTCGGCAAGCCCGTCCTGGAGGCGAGCGTCGACGGCGTCCGCCTCGCCGACCTCCGCCCGCAGGCGGGCGCCGGCCTCCTCGAAGGCCGCCACCGCCTCGGCCTCGCCGACGCGGGCACCGGCACCCCCGCCGAGTACGCGGGCACGGACGTCACCGGCAAGGCCGTCCTCGTCCGCCTCGCCCCCGGCGCGGACCCGGCCGAGGTCGCCCAGGCCGCGCAGGACGCCGGGGCGAAGGCCCTGGTCGTCACCGACGACGCCGCGGGCCGGCTGATGAAGTGGTTCGGCACCGCCGACTACGAGGACCGCCCGCTCGCCGTCGCCACCGTGAACCGCGCCGACGCCGCCCGGCTCGCCGCCGGCGCCGCCCGCGGCACCCGCCTCGACCTCACCGGCACCCGCTTCACCCCGTACACCTACGACCTCTCCGAGGGCCACCCCGGCAGCATCGGCACCGACCTGGCGTACCGCCCCGGCGAGCGCGACCTGGCCACCGTCCGCTCCGCCTTCCACGCGCCCACCGGGCGGAAGGAGGACGGCGGCGAGTTCCGCTACTCCCTCACCGACGCCTTCCCGGTCGGCGTCGGCTTCAAGGAGCGGATCGCCTTCCCCGCCGAGCGCACCGAGTACGTCTCCACCGGCACCGGCCAGCAGTGGCACGAGTCCGTCGACCTCGGCACCTCCCTGGAGGAGCGCGGCGGCCGCTCCGTGTACCGCGGCGGCTCCACCGTCCGCCTCGACTGGTTCGGCCCCGTCTGGCACCCCTGGCTCGGCACCGGCCTCGGCTGGGGCCAGCAGCGGAGCGGCGACACCGTCCGGTTCAACACCCCCGGCTGGGGCGACTCCGGCCCCGACCACACCGGCTTCGGCGACGTGTGGGGCGACGACACCATGACCCAGACCACCGAGGTGTTCGTCGACGGGGTGTCGCAGGGCCGCAGGACGGGCTCCGGCTACACCATCTGGGACGCGCCCGCGCAGGAGGCCACGTACCAGGTCGTCACCGAGACCGCCCTCGACCCCGCCCGCTGGCGCCTCGGCACCGAGGGCCGCAGCGAGTGGACCGTCCGCTCCGCCGAGACCCCGGCCGACCGCTTCACCTACCTGCCGATGCTCAACCTCGGCCTCGACCTCGACACCGACCTGTACGGGAACGTCCGGGCCGGCGCCCGGGTCCCCGTCGGCGTCTCCGCCGAGTACGTGAAGGGCGCCACCGGCACCGGCACGATCACCGGCGGCCGCCTGGAGGTCTCCTACGACGACGGCGCCACCTGGAGGGGGGTCTCCCTCCGCAAGGGCCGCGGCGCCTCCTGGACCGGTGAGCTCCGCGTCCCGTCCGGCGCGGCGGCCGTCTCGCTGCGGGCCGGGGCCACCGACGACCGGGGCGGCTCCGTCGCCCAGGAGCTGATCCACGCGGTCGGCGTGAGGTAACCCGCCGCGCGGGGGAGGGCCGGATCCGCACGGGTCCGGCCCTCCGCCGTCACCCCTGCGGCAGCCGCTTCTTCAGCACCTTCCCCAGGTCGTTGCGGGGGAGCGCGTCGAGCAGCCGCACCGCCCGGGGCCGCTTGTGCGGGGCGAGCAGCCGGGCCACGTGGTCCGCCAGCTCCGCGTCCGCCGGCGGGTCCGCCGGATCGGCCGGGACGATCCACGCCACGATCCGCTCGCCCAGGTCCGGATCGGGCTCCCCGGTCACCGCGGCCTCCCGCACCCCCGGGTGGTCGAGCAGCGCGTTCTCGATCTCGCCCGCCCCGATCTTGTAACCGCCGCTCTTGATCAGGTCGGTGGCCTTCCGGCCCACCAGCCGGATCGTGCCGTCCGCCTCCCGGACCGCCATGTCGCCGGTGCGGAACCAGCCGCCGGCCGGATCCCCGTCGAAGGCCTCCGCCGTCGCCTCCGGCCGGTTCAGGTACCCGGAGAAGAGGTTCGGGCCGCGCACCTGCACCTCGCCGACCGCCTCCCCGTCCGACCCGGCGAGCACCGAGCCGTCCTCCTCCACGAGCCGCACCTCCACGCCCGGCAGCGGCGTCCCCACCGTCCCGGGCCGCGGCGGCCCGCCCGGCCGCACGCTCGTGTTCATCAGCGTCTCGCTCATGCCGTACCGCTCCACCACCGTCCGCCCCGTCGCCGCCGCGATCCGCTCGTGGTCGTGGACCGGCAGCGCCGCCGAACCCGACACCAGCAGCCGCGCCCCCGACAGCGCCTCCACCAGCGCCGGGTCGCCGGGGAGGGCGTCGGCGAGCCGGTGGTACATGGTCGGCACGCCGAACAGCATCGTGCCGCCGTCCCCCAGCTCCCGGACGACGCCCTCCACGGAGAAGGCGCCCAGGTGCCGGACCTCGCCGCCGCGCCGCAGCGGACCCAGCACCCCCAGGACCAGGCCGTGCACGTGGAACAGCGGGAGCCCGTGCACCAGGACGTCGTCCGCCGTCCAGGACCACACCTCGGCGAGCGCGTCGAGGGAGGCGGCGACCGCCCGCCGGGAGAGCAGCACGCCCTTCGGCGGGCCGGTGGTGCCGGAGGTGTAGACGACCAGGGCGGTCGTCTCGGGGTCGGGGTCCGGGAGCACCGGGCTCCCGGCCGGCCCCGCCGGCTCCACGTCGATCCGGGGGAGGCCGCCGAGCGCGGCCGGCAGCTCGTCCCCGGGCCCCGCGAGCACCGCGTCCGGCGCGCTGTCCCCGAGGACGTGCGCCAGCTCCCGCTCGCCGGAGCGGGGGTTGAGCGGGACGGCGGGGACGCCGGCGAGCAGCGCCGCCACCACCGCGACCGCCGTCCGGGCGGTCGGCACGGCCCACACGGCGACCCGCCGGGACCCGGCGAGCCGGGCGGCGAGCGCGCCGGCGGCCCGGGCGAGCTCCCCGTAAGAGAGGACGTCCGGGCCGCAGCGCAGCGCGGGCCGGTCGGAAGGACTGCTCAGGGCCGGGAAGAGCGCACTCACCGGTCGTACTCCTCGGGTCGCGTCGGAACCGCTGCCGAGGGGCATTCTGCCGGGCCGTCAGGACGTCCCGGCCGTGACCTTCGTCGCCTCCGGCGCCGCCCCGTCGCCGTCCGGCCGGATCCCGCGCATCCGCCCGTACGCGTACACGCAGCCCGCGAGCGCCAGGTCGGACAGGAGCATGAAGCCGATCGAGTACGAGTCCTTGGCGCTGTAGATCCCGCCCATGACCAGCGGCGGGACGAAGCCGCCGAGGCCGCCCGTCGCGCCGACGATGCCGGTCACGGAGCCCACCTGGGCCTGCGGGGTGACCTGCGAGACCAGTGCGAAGACCGAGCCGCTCGCGGTGCCGAGGCCCGCCGCCATGATCAGCAGGGCGATCGTGCCGACCGGGTTCAGCTCCGGGTCGAAGGCCTGGACGACGGCGAGGAGGGCGACGACGCCGAGCGCCCACGCCGTCACGATCGCCGGATGGACCCGGTCCGACAGCCAGCCGCCGAGCGGCCGGAAGACGACCGTCACCAGGGCGAACCCGGCCGCCTTGGTGCCCGCGTCGGTCGGGTCCAGCTCGTACCAGTTCTTCAGGTACGTCGGCAGGTAGACGCCGAAGGCCACGATGCCGCCGAAGCCGATCGCGTACAGCGCCGACAGCTCCCACGTCACCCGCAGCCGCCCCGCCGAGCCCAGCCGGGTCGCCAGCGAGGCGGTCGGCACCGGGCGGTCGGGGCGGTCGGTGATGAGGACGGCGGCGAGCACCGCGTACACGGCCAGCGCGACGGCCACCACGAGGAACGGCAGGTTCTCGCCGTGCTTGGCGATCCGCGGCGTGAAGTAGCCGGAGAGCGCCACGCCGCCCATGCCCATGCCGAACACGCCGAGCGCCAGGCCCCGCTTCTCCGGCGGGAACCACGAGTTGACCAGCGGGATGCCGATGGCGAAGGTCGTGCCGCCGAGGCCGAGGAGGAAGCCGACCACGAGCATCAGGCCGTAGGAGTCCTTCACCACGATCAGCAGCAGCACCGGGACGATCGTCAGCGCGGAGACCAGCGGGAACATCAGCTTCGCGCCGTACTTGTCGGTCAGCGCGCCCGCAGGGATGCGGCCCAGCGAGCCGACGATCACCGGCACGGCGACGAGGAAGGACTGCTGGAAGGAGCTCAGCCCCAGCCGGTCGCCGTACCAGCTGCCGAGGGGGGCGATCAGGTCCCACGCCCAGAAGGTCAGCGTGAAGCCGATGGTGGCCATCACCAGGTTGCGGTAGGCCGCCGCGGTCGGGGTCTTGGCGTCGGGGTTCACCCCTCCAGTCAAGATCCGGAGGAGGACCCCGGCGCGCGGGACTGCTCCGTCCGGGGGCACGGTCGTCACGGGGGCACGGACGCCGTGGGGGTACGCGTACGGCGCGGGGGCACGCGTACGGCGCGGGGGCTGCGCGTACGGCGCGGGGGCGCGCGTGCGGCGCGGGGGCTGCGCGTGCGGCGCCCGGTCCGTCGTGCGTACGGGCTACGGCCAGGTCACCGTCGCCGGCGGGGTGCCGTCGTCCTCGACGCGCAGCCACGCGCCCCCGTCGCCGACGCCGACGTCCACGGTGATCCGCCCGATCCCGGGCCGCCGGTGGGCCGCCGCCAGCGCCCCGCGCAGCGCGGCCAGCAGCTTCCGCGCGGCCGGCTCGTCGACGAGGGTGTCCACCGCCCCGGCGAACCGCACCGAGGGCTGGAAGCCGAGCAGCACCCCCGCCCCGCCGGTCTCCCGCAGCACCCGGCCCCGGAAGGTCGTCGGCGCGTCGGCCGGCGGCTGCTGGAGGGCGAAGATCGCCGTCCGCACCTCCTGGATCGTGGAGTCCAGCTCGTCCACCGCCCGCCCCAGCAGCTCGTCCTCCGCGGCGGAGCAGCCGCCCCTGCGGCGGGTCGACTCCAGCATCATCTCGGTGGCGAACAGCCGCTGGACGACGAGGTCGTGCAGATCGCGGGCGATCCGGTCGCGGTCCTCGAAGACGGCCAGCCGCTCCCGGTCGTGCCGGGCGTCCGCGAGGACCAGCGCGAGCGCCGCCTGCGAGGCGAACTGCGAGGCGAGCAGCCGGTCCACCGCCGAGTACGGCTCGTCGCCCTGGCGGCGGGGGAGGGCCAGCGTGCCGATCAGCCGCCCGCCGCTGCGCAGCGGCAGCATCATCGACGGGCCGAAGCGGGAGCGGACGGGCGTGGTCATCCGGGGATCGGTGGCCGAGTCCTCGATGAAGACCGGTTCCCCGCCGAGGAGCTGGACGAGGACGGCGGAGCCGGGCCGGATGGTGGTGCCGACCAGCTCGCCGGGGTCCTCCGTGGTGGACGCGGTGACGATCTCCATCCCGCCCTCGGGGGTGGGCTGGAGGATCACCCCGGCCGCCGCCCCGGCGAGGATCCGGGCCTGTTCGGCGACGGTCATCAGGGCGTCCTCGGCGGACTCGCCGGTGAGCAGGGCCGTGGTGACGGCCGCCGCGCCCTCGATCCACCGCTCGCGCTGGCGGGCGGTCTCGTAGAGCCGGGCGTTGCCGATGGCGATGCCCGCCTGGGCGGCGAGGACCCGCAGCAGCGCCAGGTCCTCCCCGGAGAAGCCGCCCGCCTTGCCGGAGAGGTGCAGATGGCCGAAGACCTGCGTGTGCACCCGGATCGGGACGCCGAGCTCCCCGTGCGGGCCGTCCGGGAGCCGCCGGACGAGGGCCCGCTCCTCCTCGGTCATCCCGGTGGTGAAGAGGCCGGTGAGCCGGGGGCGTTCGGGGTCCAGGACCCCCAGCGCCCCGCGGCGCGCCCCGACGAGCCCGGTCGCCGAGTCCACGATGTGCTGGAGCGTGGCCCGGAGTTCGAGGTCCGTGCCGACGCCGAGGACGGCTTCGAGCAGCATCGGCAGCCGGGCCCGCTCGCCTTCCGGCTCCCGCTCCCCTTCCCGCTCCGCTTCCTCGTCCTCAGCCATGAGCACCATGGTCTCATCCACGTACGAATCGGGTGATGTCGGGATTGGTCACTCCGTCAGGTCGTCGGCGAACGCGCGGTCCCGGTCGTTCTCCCGGCCGTCCTCCCTGGCGCGGTCGGTGAAGTCGTCCGCGAGCCCGCGGTGGTCGCCCAGCGGGTCGAGGACCATCGGCTGGACCTTGCCCTCCAGCATCGCGCCCAGGCCCAGCACGGCGCAGACGTCGGGCCGTTCGGCGATGTGCACCGGCATGCCGGTGGCGTCCCGCAGCATCTGGTCCAGGCCCGGGAGCAGCGCGCTGCCGCCGACCATCATGATCCCGCGGTCGGCGAGGTCGGCCACGAGGTCCGGCGGGCAGTCCCGGAGCACCTTCCCGATGCCGTCGAGCACCGCCGTCAGCGGGGTGTGGATCGCCTCCCGCACGGCCGCCGTGTCGACGGTGACCGAGCGGGCCAGGCCGGTGGCCACGTCCCGGCCGTGGATCTCGGTGGAGACCGGCCCGCCCGGGGTGAGGCCGTTGCCGCTCAGCGCGAGCTGGAGCGGGCGCACCGACTGGCTGGGCAGCATCAGCTCGTGGTGGTGGCGCAGGTGCTGGATGATCGCGTGGTCGATGGCGTCGCCGCCGACCGGGATCCGCTCCGCCGTCACGATCGCGCCGAGCGAGAGCACCGCGACCTGGGTCGTCGCCGCCCCGCACACCATGATCATGGTCGCGGTCGGCTGCTCCACCGGCAGCCCGCAGCCCACGGCCGCCGCGATCAGCGTGTCGACCAGCTCGACCCGGCGCGCCCCGAGGCCCACCAGGGTCTCCACGGCGGCGCGCTGGGCGAGCGGGTCGCTGTCGTGCGGGGTGCAGGCGGCGGCGCGCAGCCGGGGCTTGCGGCGCAGCTGGCGGCGCAGCTTCTCGCCGAGGAGGTGGCGGAGCATCCGCTGGGCCATCTCGATGTCGACGACGGTGCCGCCGGAGACCGGGCGCACGACCCGGATGTAGTCGGGGGTCCGGCCGGTCATCTTCTCGGCGAAGGCGCCGACCGCGATCAGCGCTCCGGTGCGGGTGTTGACGGCGGCGACGCTCGGCTCGTCGACGACGAGCCCGGCCCCCTTGACGAAGACCCGGGTGCGGGCGGCACCCAGGTCGACGGCGACGTGGCAACGGCGCAGTTGCTCAAGGCTGACGGTCACGGCGGATCCTCCGGGGTGCGGTGCTGACACGGGCGAGGTGTCGCGGTTCGGGTTCCCTGTTCGCATCGTGCGACCGCCGGGCCCGCCGCGCGCGCTGAGCTGAGCCGCCCGGGGTGGGGCGAGGGGGCCGGGGAGGGGTGGAGGAAGGGGCGAGGGGGTGGTGGAGGAAGGGGCGAGGGAAGGGGCGAGGAGGGGGGGGAGGAAGGGCCGGGGGAGGGCGGCGGAGGCGGGTCGGGGGAAGCGGCGGAGGGAGGGGCGGAGGAGGGTCGGGGGAGCGTGGCGGAGTCGGGGCCGGGACAGGGTCGGGGTGGGTACGGGGTCGGGCCGAACCGGGAGAATCATGACGGCACGGCGCTCACCTGCGGTTTCCTCACAAGATCCTCACGTCCTCGCCTCCCCGGGGCCGCCCCGGCCGTCCTAGCCTGCGAGCCCCATGGACTACTGCCACGCGTGCCGGAGGCATCTCAACGGGGCCCTCGCCTGTGCCGGGTGCGGAACTCCCGTCGAGCGGCTGCGGTACGACGCCCCCCACCCCCCGTCCCGTCCGGCGCCCCACGAGGCCGCCGCGACACCGGAGCCGTACGCGGAGCCCCACCCGGCCCCGTACGCCGAAGGACCCCTCGGCTCCCCCGAGCCTCTCCACTCCCCGGAACCTCTCCACTCCCCGGGCCCCCTCCGCCCTCCCGGCCCCCTCGGTGCCCAGGACCCCTTCTCCTCCCCGGACCCCCTCGCCCCGCTCGCTCCCGAGCACGTCCACGAGCTGGACCCGGTCGTGCCGCCGAGGTCCGCCGGGCGGGTGCGCCGCCGGAGGCGGTCGCGCGGCCGGCCGGTCGTGCTGGGGACGCTGGGCCTCGTGCTCGCGGCCGGTTCGCTGGGCCTGGCGCAGGCGGCCTTCGAGGACCCGGAGGAGAAGGGCGGCTCCGCGACGGCGGTGGAGGAGCTGGAGGTCACCGAGACCCCCCTGCCGCCCGCCCTGCCGAGCCGCAGCCCGGACGGGGAGGAGTCCCGGGAGGAGCGGGCGGGCGACGGCGACCGCCTCGCCGGGACCCCGTCGGGCCCGGCCGCGCCCACCGGCCGCCCCCGCCCCGCCGGCACGGGCTCGGGGGCCGGCTCCGGCACGGGCGCGCCCCGCGGGGAAGCTTCCGGGACGGGCGGGGGCACTGGGACGCGTACGGGCGCAGGCGCGGGCGCAGGTACGGGTACGGGCGCAGGTACGGGCACGGGTACGGGGACCGGCGCGGGGCGGGGCGGCGGCGCGTCCGCGACGGCCGCGTCCCCGTCCGGCACTCCCGCGCCCTCCTCCACGACGCCGGTCGCACCGACGCCCACCGCCGCCCCGCAGGGCGAGCGGCCCGGCGGGGCGCCGAGCGCGTCGGCCCCGCCCACCGCCCCGGCCCCGTCCGGCTCGGGCGGCGCCCGGCCCACCGCGACGGCCCCGGCGCCGACGACACCCGCGCCGGAGCCCTCGGAGACCTGCACCCGCTTCCTGTGGTGGTGCGTGTAGGGGCTCGTCCCGCCCCTCGGGGACGTCAGGCCGCGTCCTCGCCCAGCATCCGGCGCAGCAGGTCCCGGAGCAGGGTGCGCTCCACGCCGGTCAGCTCGCCGAGGGGCTCGCGCGCGAAGCGGAGCGAGTCCCGCAGGCGGCGGGCGGTGTCCCGGCCCTCGTCGGTGGGGGCGGCCAGTTTGACCCGGCGGTCGGCCGGGTCGGGGCGCCGCTCGACCAGGCCCCGGGACTCCAGGCGGTCGATGATCCCCGTGACGTTGGACGGCTCGCACTTGAGCTTCTCGGCGATCTTCCGCATCGGCGTGGGCTCCAGGGCGAGCAGCCCGAGGACGCGGGCCTGCGCGCCGGTCAGCGAGTGCGAGGCGGCGGCCTCCTCGTACTCCTGGTGGTAGCGCGCCACGACCGTGCCGATCAGCTCGACGACTTCGAGGGTCACGGGGTCGCTGTGTGAGGTGGGCATGGGCGCCATCGTACTCCGATGCTTGACAACATGAAATATTCAGGCGCATGGTTGTTTCATCAAGTGAAGCTTTTCCCCTCCGGAGGTCCCGCCGATGACCGCTCTGCCCGCCACCAGCCGCGAATGGCACCTCGTCGCCCGCCCGAACGGCTGGCCCGCCCCCACCGACTTCGCCCTCCGCGAGGTCCCGGTCGAGGCGCCCGCCGAAGGCCGGATCCTGGTGCGGAACCTCCACTTCTCGGTCGACCCGTACATGCGCGGCCGGATGAACGACGTGAAGTCCTACGTCCCGCCGTTCAAGCTCGACCACCCGATGGACGGCGGCGCGGTCGGCGTCGTCGTCGCGTCGAACGCGGAGGGCTTCGCCGAGGGCGACCACGTCCTGCACGGCCTCGGCTGGCGTGAGTACGCCGCCGTGCCCGCCCAGCACGCCACCAAGGTGGACCCGGAGCTCGCCCCGCTCTCCACGTACCTCGGCGTGCTCGGCATGACCGGCCTCACCGCCTACGCGGGCCTCTTCGAGACCGCCTCTTTCAAGGAGGGCGACGCCGTCTTCGTCTCCGGCGCGGCCGGCGCGGTCGGCAGCCAGGTCGGCCAGCTCGCCAGGCTGAAGGGCGCCTCCCGCGTCATCGGCTCGGCCGGCTCCGACGAGAAGGTGAAGTGGCTGGTCGAGGAGCTCGGCTTCGACGCCGCCTTCAACTACAAGAACGGCCCCGTCCGCGACCAGCTCCGCGAGGCCGCCCCGGACGGCATCGACGTCTACTTCGACAACGTGGGCGGCGACCACCTGGAGGCCGCGATCTCCTCGCTCAACGTGCACGGCCGCGCCGCCATCTGCGGCATGATCGCGCAGTACAACGAGACGGAGCCGGTCCCCGGCCCGCGCAACATGGCGCTGATCATCGGCAAGCGGCTCCGCCTCCAGGGCGTCCTGGTCGGCGACCACTACGGCCTCCAGCAGAAGTTCGTCGAGGAGGTCGGCGGCTGGCTGCGCTCCGGCGAGCTGAAGTACCGCGAGACCTTCGCCGAGGGCATCGAGAGCGGCGTGGACGCCTTCCTCGGTCTGCTCCGCGGCGACAACACCGGAAAGATGATCGTCTCGCTGGACCGGTAGGCTTCCCCCAGCCGTCGCGATCGTGGGCGCGAGTCGAGACGGGAAGAAGAAAGCGGAAACCAGCATGTCCATCCAGCACTCCGAGGTTCTCTACACCGCCGTCGCCACCGCGGAGAACGGCCGTGACGGCCGCGTCGCCACGGACGACGGCAAGCTCGACGTCGTCGTCAACCCGCCCAAGGCCATGGGCGGCTCCGGCGAGGGCACCAACCCCGAGCAGCTCTTCGCGGCCGGCTACAGCGCCTGCTTCCAGGGCGCCCTCGGCGTCGTCGCGCGGAACGAGAACGCGGACATCTCCGGCTCGACGGTCACCGCCGAGGTCGGCATCGGCAAGAACGATGACGGCTTCGGCATCATCGTCAAGATCTCGGCCTCCATCCCGAACGTGGACGCCGAGACCGCCAAGAGCCTGATCGAGAAGGCCCACCAGGTCTGCCCGTACTCCAAGGCGACCCGCGGCAACATCACGGTCGAGCTCGCCGTCTGAGCCACGCCGGACGCACGGCGTGCGGGCCGCACCCCCACCGACCGGGGTGCGGCCCGCACGTGCGTGCGGACCGGGCGATCTGTCCCGATAGGCTGCCCGCATGCGTGATTTCGGGGTGGGTTTCGGTCATCTGGTCCAGGGCCAGAAGTGGGTGGCGCAGCACGGACGCCGGTTCGGCTTCGGGCTGTTGCCCGGTCTGGTGGCGCTCGTCCTCTATGTCGCCGCGCTGGGCCTCCTCGCCTTCAACGCGACCGAGCTGGTGGCCTGGGCGACCCCCGTCGCCGACGACTGGTCCGACCTGTGGCGGGACATCTTCCGCAACGCCATGACGGCCCTCCTCGTCGGCTTCGGCGTCTTCCTCGCCGTCGTCACCTTCACCGCCGTCACCCTCCTCATCGGCCAGCCCTTCTACGAGACCCTCTCCGAGGACGTCGACCGCAGCCAGGGCGGCGAGGTCCCCGAGTCCGGTCTGCCGCTCTGGCGCGAGCTGCTGATCTCCGCCCGCGACAGCCTGCGGGTGCTGCTCCGGGTCGCCTTCTACGCGGTGCTCCTCTTCGCCTGCGGCTTCATCCCCGTCGTCGGCCAGACCGTCGTCCCCGCCCTCGGCTTCTGCGTCTCCGGCTTCTTCCTCACCGAGGAGCTGACCGCCGTCGCCCTCCAGCGCCGGGGCGTGGAGCTCAAGGAGCGCCTGGCGCTGCTGCGCGGCCGGCGCGGGGCCGCCCTCGGCTTCGGCGTCCCGCTGGCCCTCGTCTTCGTCGTCCCCTTCGTGGCCGTCTTCCTGATGCCCGGCGCCGTCGCCGGCGCCACCCTCATGGCCCGCGACCTGCGCGGCGAGACGGGCGACGGGACCGGCGAAGAAAACGATCAAGAACACGGCAACCTTTCCTCCCCGGGCGGCGACCAGGGGGTGCACCACATCCCCCACGGAGGAAGTCACCCATGACGTCACACAAGCGCAGGACCGGCCGCCGCAGGGCACTCGTCGGCGGCCTGGCCGCCTTCGGGATCACCGCCGGCGCCCTCGTCGCGAGCGACCTGCTCGCCCCGGCGGGCGCGGCCCCCGCGGCCCCCGCCGCCGTCCCCGCCTGGCCCGCGGCCAAGGGGGACAGGCCGGTCCCCGCCACCATCGAGGTCTCCGGCACCTACGACGGCAGGCTCAGGCGCTTCTCCGGCACCGGCGACCTCGGCTCCGACGGCCAGGACGAGAACCAGCCGCCGCTCTTCGTCCTGGAGGACGGCGCCACCCTCAAGAACGTCGTGCTCGGCACCCCCGCCGCCGACGGCGTCCACTGCCTGGGCAGCTGCACCCTCCAGAACGTCTGGTGGGAGAACGTCGGCGAGGACGCCGCCACCTTCAAGGGCACCTCGGCGAACGCCGTCCACACCGTCTACGGCGGCGGCGCCCGCGGCGCCTCCGACAAGGTCTTCCAGTTCAACGGCGCCGGCAAGCTCGTCGTCACCAAGTTCCAGGTCTCCGACTTCGGCAAGCTCGTCCGCTCCTGCGGCAACTGCAAGAAGCAGTACAAGCGCACCGTCGTCGTCAGCGACGTCGACATCACCGCCCCCGGCAAGTCGATCGTCGGCGTCAACGCCAACCACGGCGACACCGCCGCCCTCCGGAACGTCCGGATCCACGGCGACACCAAGAAGAAGATCAGGCCCTGCACCCGCTTCACCGGCAACAGCACCGGCAAGGAGCCCGTGGAGACCGGCACCGGCCCCGACGGCACCACCTGCCGCTACACGGCCTCCGACGTCTCGTACGACTAGAGCGGTCCGCCGGGTCGGTCCGCCGGGTCAGTCCCCCAGGACCGGATGCAGTTCCGGTCGGGCGTCCCACCAGTCCTGGTGGAAGGCGTTGTTGGCGACGTTCGCCAGATAGGCCTCGGCCGCCGCCCGGTACAGCAGCTCCGCGTGCCGGGCGGAGACCGCGGAGCGGTTCCAGGCGAGGCGGATGCGGCCGGTGACCGGGTCGCCCTCCAGGGGGCGGAGGACCGTGCCCTCGGTGGGCGGGGCGGTCGGCTGGCTGAGGGAGATCGCGCGGCCCGAGGCGATCAGGTCGTAGTGGATCTTCCGGTCGGCGACCCGGTGCCGCAGGGCCGGGGTGAAACCGGCCCGTTCGCAGGCGGCGACGAGCGCCTCCGGCCCCCCGTCGTCGTCCTCCACCAGCGTCATCCAGGACTCGTCCGCCAGCTCGGCCAGCGCGATCCGCTCCTTCGCCGCGAGCCGGTGCTCCGCCGAGAGCCGCACGCAGAACGGCTCCTTGGCCACCAGGGTGCGGGCCGTCGTCCCCTGCGGCAGCGGCACCTCGTGGTCGTTGACCTCGCCGTACAGCACCGCGTCGTACCGGCCCGCGCCGAGCTGCCGGGTCAGCGTCGTCGCGGACTGCTCCACGGTCACCGAGATCTCCCGGCCCGCGACGACCTGGTCGAGCCGCCCCAGCAGCTTGTCGACGAGGACGAGCAGGATGCAGCCGAGCCGCAGCGGGGTGTCCGGGTCGACGGCCCGCGCCCCGGCCGCCAGGGCGTCCATCTCGCCGAGCACCAGCCGGGCCTTGGAGAGGACGAACTCGCCCAGCGGAGTGGGCTCCACACCGTGCCGGCCGCGCAGGAAGAGCTCCCCGCCGGCGACCCGCTCGATCCGCTTCAGCTGGGCCGAGAGCGCCGGCTGCGAGACGCCGAGCCGGAGTGCCGCCCGGCCCAGACTGCCCGCCTCCGCTATCCGGCAGACGGCTTCCAGATGCCTCAACTCCAGCTGCATCTCAGCAGCGTACGCAGCGCCGCGCGACCGCACCATAACCCGCGTCTTATGCCGGATGAGATGTCCCGAACCAGTCATGTCCACGCCCATACTCGGCGCGACGATCCGTCTCCCCCACCCTTGAACGGAGCACGACGTTGCACCCCACCAGACTCACGGCGGCCGTGGCCGCCCTGGCCCTCTCCGCGAGCCTCGCCACCGCCCTCGCCGGGACCGCCGCCGCCGCTCCCCAGGCGCAGCCGGTCCCGCCGGGCCACGGCAAGTCCCTGGCGCTCGCCGCCGCGGACACCGCCGCCGCCAGCGGCCTCGACGAGCTGCGGCACGGCGCCGACGAGGACCTCGTCCGGACGTCCGTCACCCCCTGGGCGAACGGCCTCTACTACGCCGCCTACCAGCGGACGTACAAGGGCCTCCCGGTCCACGGCGGCGGCGACGCCGTCGTGCTCACCGACTCCGCGGGGAAGGTCCGCGACGTCACCGGCTCCGCCGCCCCGGCCATCTCGGTCCCCACGACCGCGAAGGTCACCGCGGCCGCGGCCCTCGCCACCGCGCGCGGCCAACTGGCCGCCGTGGAGAGCGCGGACGCCCCCGAGCTGACCGTGCTCCTCAAGGACGGCAAGCCCGTCCTCGCCTGGCACACCCTGGTCGTCGGCCGCACCGCGAAGGGCCTGCCCAGCTCCCTCGACACCTACGTCGACGCCCGCACCGGCAAGGTCGCCCGGGCCACCGACAAGGTGATGCACGCCGAGGGCCGCGGCTACCACAACGGCAACGTCACCATCGACACCGCCGCCTCCTCGATGACCGACACCAGCCGCGGCGGCTTCAAGTGCGGCGGCCAGAACGGCAGCGCGTACACCGGCTCCTCCCCGTGGGGCAACAACGGCGCCAACGACCTGGTGACCGCCTGCGTCGACATCATGTACGCGGCGCAGAAGGAACACTCCATGCTCAAGGAGTGGTTCGGCTACAACGGCCAGAACGGCCAGGGCGGCATGGTCCCGGCCCGCGCCGGCCTCTCCGAGGTCAACGCCTACTACGACGGCACGAAGACGACCTACGGGCGGGCCCAGACCGGCTCGAACCAGCTCACCGGCATCGACGTCGTCGCCCACGAGTACGGCCACGAGATCTTCGACCGCACCCCGGGCTCCGCCGGCTCGTCCAACGAGAACGGCGGCATGAACGAGTCGACCGGCGACATCTTCGGCGCGCTCACCGAGCACTACGCCAACAACCCGAACGACACCCCGGACTACACGGTCGGCGAGAAGGTCAACTTCTTCGGCGACGGCAAGCCGATCCGGAACATGTACAACCCCTCGCTGGTCGGCGGCGACCCCAACTGCTACCCCCAGCTGACCTCCGGCACCGAGGTCCACGCCGCGGCCGGCCCGCAGAACCACTGGTTCTACCTGCTCGCCGAGGGCTCCAACCCGGGCGGCGGCAAGCCCTCCAGCCCCATATGTTCCGGCGGCCCGTCCTCCGTGACCGGCATCGGCATCCAGAAGGCCGGAAAGATCTTCATGGGCGCCCTGCTGATGAAGACCTCCTCCTGGAACCACCCCGCGGCCCGCCGCGCCACCCTCACCTCCGCGAAGAACACCTACGGCTCCGCCGAGTGCAACGCGGTGAAGGCGGCCTGGAACGCGGTCGGCGTCCCCGCCCAGTCCGGCGAGACCGACTGCGGCGGCACCTCCACCCCGGACTTCACGCTCTCCCTGAACCCGTCCTCGGGCTCGGTCCAGCCGGGCGGCTCGGTCACCTCGACCGTCGCCACCAGCACCACCGGCGGCAGCGCGCAGACCGTGCAGCTCTCCGCGAGCGGCGCCCCGAGCGGCGTCACCGTCTCCTTCAGCCCCTCCTCGGTGACCTCCGGCGGCTCCTCGACGATGACCGTCCAGGTCGCCGCGGGCACCGCGAACGGCACGTACCCGATCACCGTCACCGGTACGGGCTCCGCCACGCACACCGTCACCTACCAGCTGGCGGTCGGCACCACCGTCCCGGAGCCCACGGGCTGCGACGCCACCGAGTACACCTACCAGGGCAGCCTGACCTCCGGGCAGGCCGCGGTCCAGCCGAACGGCTCGTACTACTACTCGGCGACGGCCGGCACCCACGTCGGCTGCCTGCGCGGCCCGGCCGGCACCGACTACGACCTCTACCTCCAGAAGTGGAACGGGTCGGCCTGGGCGGACGTGGCCGTCGGCGGCACCGCCGGCGCCGACGAGGACACCAGCTACTACGGCACCGCGGGCTACTACCGCTACGTCGTGCACGCCTACAGCGGCTCCGGCGCCTACACGCTGGGCCTGAGCGCCCCGTAACGGGCGAAGAGCACCCGGGGGCGGGGCCCTGACCCCCGTCCCCGGGCGGGCGGGCCGTGCGGGGGACCGGGGGTTCCGCCGCACGGCCCCCCGGGCCGGGCCGCCTCGTCCCGGGCGGTCCGGCCCTTTCCCGTACCCCCGGCTCCCGCCGGGCTCAGCCCGCCTCGGCCAGGACGAAGCCCGGCTCCCGGGGGCCGGCGGCGGCGAGAACCCCTCCGTCGGGGCCCCAGATCCCGGACCGGCCGCCGCCCTCGCCGGCCTCGCTCGGCCCGAGGGAGTTGCCGAGCACCACGAAGAGGCCGAAGTCCCGGGCCCGCACCGGGTAGACGGTCTCGAAGGAGTCGTTGCCGTCCTCCAGCATCGAGCTGGCCAGGTAGACCGCGCAGCCGTCGGCGGCGGCCCGCCCGGCGAGCTCCGGGAAGCGGTTGTCGTAGCAGGTGGCGAGCGCGAACCGCACCCCGTCGAGCGTGAACCGCCCGTCCTCGGTGCCCGCCGTGAAGGTGTCCTGCTCGGGGCCGTGGAAGAGGTGCCGCTTGTCGTAGCGGGCGAGCGTCGCGCCGTCCGGGCCGATCACCAGCGAAGCCAGGCCGGGGAGCGGACCCCCGCCCCGCACCGGCCCGTTGACCACCGCGGCCGTCCCCGCCGCCCGGCAGGCCGCCCGCAGCGGCGCGAGCCGGGGGTCGTCCTCGGCCAGGACCAGCGACGGGTCCTGCCGGATCAGGGCCGGCTCGTAGCCGGTGAGCGACAGCTCCGCGAAGACGACGAGCCGGGCCCCGGCGGCCCCGGCCTCCCGGACCGTCCCGGCGATCGTGCGGACATTGGCCTCGACGTCCCCGGCGACCGGGGCGAACTGGGCGGCGGCGATCAGCATGGCCCCATGGTCTCAGTCCCGCCGCGGCCCGGGGGGAGGGGGCTGTGTCCCCTCGTCCCCGCGCAGCAGCCGGACGAAGTCCCGGAAGGCGCCGGGCATGTCGACCGAGGACGGATCCAGGAGCCACTGGTACTGGAGGCCGTCCATCACGGCGGTGAGCAGCGGCGCCGCCCGCTCCGGGGTGAGCCCGCCCGGCAGCCGCTCGCCGAACTCCAGCCGCAGCACGTCCGCCATGTTGGCCCGCACCTGCGCGTACCGCTCGGTGAAGAAGGCCCGCGCCGGATGCCCGTCCGTGACGCTCTCGCCGAGCAGCGCCGAGAAGGTCTGGACGATCCCCGGCCGCATCGCGTTGTACTCGACCAGCGAGTCCAGCAGGTCGAGCCGCCAGCCCTCGCGGTCCCGGCCGCCGCTGGTGTCCCAGCGGTCGCGCTCCTCCAGGACGGCGACGAGCAGCGCCTCCTTGGTGGGGAAGTAGTGCAGCAGGCCCTGCTGGGTCAGCCCCACGCGCTCGGCGACCGAGCCCAGCGTGGCGCCCCGGTAGCCGCGCTCGGCGATCACCTCCAGGGCGGCGCGCAGGATCTCCGCGCGGCGCTCCTCGCTCCTGGTCCGTGCCATCGTCGGCCCCCTTTCCGCAGGTCCCCGTCCCGAGGACCGTACGCCATGGTGTATATAACGAAAAAGTAACATCACCTACCGATCTACAGGTAGGTGTGCCCATCATGGCGGCACCAGCACTTCAACGCGGAGGTACGGACGTGAACGACGACGCCCTGCGCGAGGCAGCCGTCGAGGCCGCGCTCGCCCAGCTCGACCTGGACGCCAAGACCCGCCTGCTCGGCGGCCGGGACATGTGGTCCCTGCCCGCCCTGCCGGAGATCGGCCTCGCCCCGCTCGTGATGTCCGACGGCCCCATCGGCGTCCGCGGCGTCCGCTGGACCGCCGACGACCCGTCCGTCGCCCTCCCGTCCCCGACCGCCCTCGCCGCCACCTGGGACCCCGCCCTCGCCCGCCGGGCCGGCCGCCTCCTCGCTCAGGAGGCCCGCCGCAAGGGCGTCCACGTGCTGCTCGCCCCCACCGTCAACCTGCACCGCACCCCGCTCGGAGGCCGCCACTTCGAGGCGTACAGCGAGGACCCGTACCTCACCGGCGCCATCGGCACCGGCTACGTCCGGGGCGTCCAGGACGGCGGCGTCGGCACCACCGTCAAGCACTTCGTCGCCAACGACGCCGAGACCGACCGCTTCACCGTCGACAACGCGGTCGCCCCCCGCCCGCTCCGCGAGCTCTACCTCGCCCCCTTCGAGGCGATCGTCACCAACGCCCACCCCTGGGGCATCATGACCGCGTACAACCAGGTCAACGGCGTGACGATGACCGAGCACCGCTACCTCGTCAACGAGGTCCTGCGCGGCGAGTGGGGCTTCGACGGCTTCAACGTCTCCGACTGGATGGCCGCCCGCTCCACCACCGGCGACATCGCCGGCGGCCTCGACGTCGCCATGCCCGGCCCCGACACCGTCTACGGCGAGCACCTCGCCGCCGCCGTCCGGGCCGGCGAGGCCGACGAGTCCGCCGTCGACGCCGCCGTGCGCAACGTCCTCCGGCTCGCCGCCCGCGTCGGCGCCCTCGAAGGCGCCCCCGCCGCGGTCACCGAGCACCCCGCCCCGATCGACGGCGACGCCCTCGCCCGAGAGATCGCCCGCCGCGGCTTCGTCCTCGTCCGCAACGAGCACGGCGCCCTGCCGCTGAGGCCCGGCACCGTCGCCCTCTCCGGCGCCGCCGCCCGCGACGCCCGCGTCCTCGGCGGCGGCTCCGCCCAGGTCTTCCCCGAGCACGTCGTCTCCCCGCTCGACGGCCTCGCCGCCGCCCTGCCGGACGGGGCCCTGACCTATGCGATCGGCGCCGACCCCAGCGACGAACTCGCCCCCGCCGACCAGGGATTCACCCTCCGCGCGGTCTGCCGCGACGCCGCCGGCACCGTCCTCGGCGAGGGCACCCTGCCCAACGGCCAGGTCCAGTGGATCGGCGACGACCTCCCGGCCGGCGTCACCCACGACGCCCTCGCCTCCATCGAGGTCACCGGCACCTTCACCCCCCGCGAGACCGGCGCCCACGCCTTCGGCACCCGCGGCCTCGGCGCCTTCGTCCTCACCGTCGACGGCACCGAACTCTTCGACGGCGTGCAGGAGATGGGCCCCGAGACCGACCCCTTCGAAGCCTTCTTCGGCTCCCCGGTCGAGCGCGGCACCCTCGACCTCACCGCGGGCGAGACCGTCGAGGTCTCCCTCCGGCACACCCTCGCCAAGGAGTTCGCCGCCCCGCTCCCCGCCGTCATGTTCTCCTTCGTCCACCTCGCGCCCCGCCGCGACCCCGACGAACTGATCACCGAAGCCGTCGAGGCCGCCCGCACCGCCGACACCGCCGTCGTGGTCGTCGCCACCACCGAACGCGTCGAGTCCGAGGGCTTCGACCGGCGGGACCTCGCCCTCCCCGGCCGCCAGGACGACCTGGTCCGCGCCGTCGCCGCCGTCAACCCGAACACCGTCGTCGTCGTCAACGCCGGCTCCCCGGTCGAACTGCCCTGGCGCGACGACGTCGCCGCGATCCTGCTGAGCTGGTTCCCCGGCCAGGAGGGCGGCGCCGCCCTCGCCGACGTCCTCACCGGCGCCGAGGAGCCCGGCGGCCGCCTCCCCACCACCTGGCCCGCCGCCCTCGCCGACGCCCCCGTCACCGAGGTCACCCCCACCGACGGCGTCCTCGACTACGCCGAGGGCCTCTTCGTCGGCTACCGCGCCTGGGACAAGGCCGGCGCCGTCCCCGCGTACCCCTTCGGCCACGGCCTCGGCTACACCACCTGGACCTACGAGTCCCTGGACGCCGGCCCCGAGGCCGTCACCGTCCGCCTCACCAACACCGGCGACCGCCCCGGCCGCGAGACCGTGCAGATCTACCTCGCCCCGACCGACGACACCGTGGAGCGCCCCGCCCGCTGGCTCGCCGCCTTCGCCGGCGTCGAGGCCGCGCCCGGCGAGACCGTCGAGGCCGTCATCGCCCTCCCGCGCCGCGCCTTCGAGATCTGGGACGAGGCGCGGCACGCCTGGACCCCGGTCCCCGGCCGCTACGAGGTCCACGCCGCCCACTCGCTGACCGACCCGCGCCTGACCGCCACCGTGGAGATCTAGGACCTGTCCGGCGATCCCGCACACGGCCCCGGGGCGGCGGACCTGACGCCCGCCGCCCCGGGGCTACTCCGCCGTGATCCGCCGGTACGCCAGCTCCGCGAGGCGCGCCTGGCCCTCGCGGCTCGGATGGAACCAGTCCCAGGCGCTCAGCAGCGAGGCGTCGAAGCGGAAGCCGAAGACCGCGCCGCCGTCGTACCGGCAGAGCGCGTCCCGCGCGCACACCTCGCCGAGGACCCGGTTGTACGCCGCGACCCGCCCGGCCACGGAGGCGCGCCGCTCCTCGGCCGCCGCCCCCAGGTCCTCCGGGTCGGCCAGCATCGAACCGCAGACGCCCAGCTCCCACACCCGCCGGGCCGGCGGCTCCGCCCGCCCGGTGTCCCACAGCCGCCGCAGGTCCGGCACGCTCGCCACGTACACCCGCGCCTTCGGGGCGTCCTTCCGCAACCGGGCCAGCGCCGTCTCGAAGGAGCGGCGGAAGTCCGCCACCGGCGTCATCCCCGCCGGGGTCGGCCGGCAGGCGTCGTTGGCGCCGATCATCACCGTGACCAGTCCGGGCCGCTCGGCCGCCGCCCGGGCCATCTGCGCCGGGAGGGCCGCCATCCGCGCCCCGCTCTGCGCGAGGTTCCAGCTGTTCCCCGCGAGCTTCCCGGGCCCGAGGAGCCGCAGCGCCAGGCTGTTCACCGCCGGGTCCGTCCCCGTCGCCCAGGACGCCTCCGGGCAGTCCGCGAGCAGCGCGCAGGCGTCGAAGGCGCGGGTGACGGAGTCGCCGACGGCGGCGACGGACGCGGGCGGGACGGCCCACGCCGAGGCGGGCGTGGGGGTGGCCGTGGGCTTCGGCCGCGCCGGGGCGGCCGCTTCGCCGCCGGGACCGGGCGAGCCGGCGCAGCCCGCGAGCGCGGCGGCCGTGAGCAGCGCTCCCACGACGGCGGTACGGATGCGGCGTCGGCCGTGCGGCACCGGCCCCCTCCTTCGTGCTGACGTCCTGGCGGGTGAAAGCTTCGTGTCCACCCGCCCCCGGACCGACCGTACGTCACCCCGAGGACGGCGCGGCACGGTAGCTTTTCCCCCGTCGAACCAGCGGCGCGCCCGCGCCGGCCGGCTCCGGTAAATTACATCACGTCACATGCTGTCCCTTTTTAGAAGGTTTGCGGAGTTATTCGCCTGATGCTGTTTGCCGAGGCCGCTGGGAAGGCGAACCTCGTCCCACACTGGAGGTCCCGGTGACGACACGTGGAGTCCTGTACGTACACTCCGCACCGCGCGCGCTCTGCCCGCACGTCGAATGGGCGGTGGCGGGCGTCCTCGGTGCGAGGGTCCAGCTCGACTGGATCCGCCAGCCCGCGGCCCCCGGCACCTGGAGAGCCGAGTTCTCCTGGCAGGGCGAGACCGGCACCGCCTCCAGACTCGCCTCCGCCCTGCGCGGCTGGCAGATGCTCCGCTTCGAGGTGACGGCCGAGCCCTGCCCCACCGCCGAGGGCGAGCGCTACAGCGCCACCCCCGACCTGGGCATCTTCCACGCCGTCACCGGCATGCACGGCGACATCCTCGTCCCCGAGGACCGGCTCCGCGCCGCCCTCGCGCGGGCCGCGCAGGGCGAGACGGTCCTGGAGGCCGAGGTCGCCAAACTCCTCGGCAAGCCCTGGGACGACGAACTGGAACCCTTCCGGTACGCCGGCGAGGGCGCCCCGGTCCGCTGGCTTCACCAGGTCGTCTGAGCGCGTTCACCCGGGGGCTGTAGCTTCCCGCCCCGAGGCGCGCAGGGCGCGCGCGGGGCGGGGGACGGATGTTGAAGGGTCTGCGGAGGACGGGCGCGGCGGTCACCGTCCTGCTGGGAGCGGGGGTCCTGAGCGCCTCCATGGCGCTCCTGTCGGGCCTCGCCTACCAGGTGGTGGCCGGCGACCCCACCGCCCATCTGGTGGCCTGGTCCCTGGGCGCGCTGCTCACGGGTCTGGTGGTCTTCGGCGTCGCGGGCGTCCTCTGGGACGACGAAGTGGAGCCGGGGAAGCCCGCGCAGCCGCCCGCCCCGGCGTCCGGCTCCGCGCCCGGAGCCGCCGCGGAGGGCTCCGCCGGTACGCCTGACACCGCCGCCGCCCCTGCCGCCGCCGCTGCCGCGACGGGGGAGAGCGACTGGTACGGGATCCTCGTCTTCGTCCTCGTGCTGCTCGGCCTGCTCGTCGGGGGGCCCTTCGGGATCGCCGGGTACGAGTCCCTGACCGACCGGCCCGCCCCGGTCTCCGTCCCCCGCTGAAACGCCGTCGGCCCGCCCCTCCGGGTGGAGGGGCGGGCCGACGGGAGGCCGGGACTCAGACGCTCCGGAAGGCGAGGACCACGTTGTGGCCGCCGAAGCCGAAGGAGTTGTTGACCGCGGCGATCGTGCCCTCGGGGAGGGCGCGGGGCTCGTCGCGGACGATGTCGGCCTCGACCTCGGGGTCCAGGTCGTCGACGTTGATGGTCGGCGGGGCCAGGCGGTGGTGGAGCGCCAGGACCGTCGCGACGGTCTCGATGCCGCCCGCGCCGCCGAGGAGGTGGCCCGTCATCGACTTGGTCGCGGAGACCGCCACGTGGTCGAGGTCGTCGCCGAAGACCTGCCGCAGCGCCTTGATCTCGGCGACGTCGCCCTGCGGCGTCGACGTGGCGTGCGCGTTGAGGTGGACGACCTCCGACGGCTTCAGGTCGGTGGTCTCCAGGAGGTGCCGGAGCGCGGAGGCGATGCCCCGGCCGGACGGCTCGGGCTGCGCGATGTGGTGGCTGTCGGCCGACAGGCCCTGGCCGAGCGCCTCGCAGTAGATCTTCGCGCCGCGGGCCTTGGCGTGCTCCTCGGACTCCAGGATCACGACGCCGGCGCCCTCGCCGAGCACGAAGCCGTCGCGCGCGGTGTCGTAGGGGCGCGAGGCCTTCGCGGGCTCGTCGTTGTTCTTGGACATCGCCATCATGTTGGCGAAGGCGGCGATCGGCAGCGGGTGGATCGCGGCCTCGGTGCCGCCGGCGACGACCACGTCGGCACGGCCGCTGCGGATCATCTCGATGGCGTAGCCGATCGCCTCGGCGCCCGACGCGCAGGCGGAGACCGGGGTGTGGACGCCGGCGCGGGCGTTCACCTCCAGGCCCACGTTGGCGGAGGGGCCGTTGGGCATGAGCATGGGCACGGTGTGCGGGGAGACGCGGCGGACGCCCTTCTCCTTCAGCACGTCGTACTGGTCGAGCAGCGTGGTGACACCGCCGATGCCGGAGGCGATGACGGAACCGAGCCGCTCGGGCGCGATCCGCTCGTCCTCGCCGGCCGGGCCGGTGTAGCCCGCGTCGGCCCACGCCTCGCGGGCCGCGATCAGCGCGAACTGCGCCGAGCGGTCCAGCTTGCGGGCCAGCGGGCGGGGGAGCACGTCGCCCGGGTCGACCGCCGCGGTCGCGGCGATCTGGACGGGCAGTTCGGCGAAGCGCTCGCCCTCCAGGGGCTTGACGCCGGAGCGTCCCGCAAGAAGACCTTCCCAGGTCGTTGCGGAGTCGCCACCCAGCGGTGTGGTTGCGCCGATACCGGTGACGACCACGGTGCGATTGGTCGAGCTCACAGGAATTCGTTCTCCATGTGTGTGATGGTCGAAAGACGGCGCCACCGCCGGGTGGCGGACCGAATCAGCGGGGACCGGGCCCGGTGGGGCCTGGTCCACCAGGGCCGAATCAGGCCTGGTGCTTGAGGATGTAGTCGACGGCGTCGCCCACGGTCTTGAGGTTCTTGACGTCCTCGTCGGGGATCTTGACGTCGAAGCGCTCCTCGGCGGCGACGACGACCTCGACCATGGACAGGGAGTCGACGTCCAGGTCGTCGGTGAAGGACTTGTCCAGCTGGACGTCCTCGACCGGGATGCCGGCGATCTCGTTCACGATCTCGGCGAGACCTTCGACGAGCTGCTCCTGGGTGAAGGCCATGGTGGCGCTCCTTCTGTGGTTGCTTCGGTGGGTTGGCTTCCGGGAGGTCCCGGTCGCCTAGGGGAGAGTAACGACCGTCGCGGCGAACACGAGACCCGCCCCGAAGCCGATGACGAGCGCGGTGTCGCCGCTCTTCGCCTGTCCGGTCGCCAGGAGCCGCTCCATCGCGAGCGGGATCGAGGCGGCCGAGGTGTTGCCGGTCGTCTCCACGTCACGGGCGACCGTGACGTGCTCCGGCAGCTTCAGGGTCTTCACCATCGAGTCGATGATCCGCATGTTGGCCTGGTGCGGGATGAAGACGTCCAGGTCGTCCGCCGTGATGCCGGCGGCGTCGAGCGCCTGCTGGGCGACCTTCGCCATCTCGAAGACGGCCCAGCGGAAGACCGCCTGGCCCTCCTGCGTGATGGCGGGGAACTTGATCTCGCCGGCCTCGTTGAGCGGCAGGTTCGACACGTCGCCCGCGTGGAACTCGTTCCACGGCACGGTCTGCTTGATCGTCTCCGACTTGTCGCCCTCGGAACCCCAGACGGTGGGGCCGATGTGCGGCACGTCGGAGGGGCCGACCACGACCGCGCCGGCGCCGTCGCCGAACAGGAAGGCCGTCGCGCGGTCCTCCAGGTCCGTCAGGTCGCTCAGGCGCTCGACGCCGATCACGAGGACGTACTCCGCGGAGCCCTCGACGATCATGCCCTTGGCGAGGGTCAGGCCGTAGCCGAAACCGGCGCAGCCCGCGGAGATGTCGAACGCGGCCGGCTTCCCGGCGCCGATCTTGTCGGCGATCTCGGTGGCGACGGCCGGGGTCTGCTTGAAGTGCGAGACCGTCGAGACGACGACCGCACCGATCTGCTCGGGGGCGATGCCGGCCTCGGCGATCGCCTTGCCGGACGCCTCCACCGACATCGCGGTGACGGTCTCCTCGGGGGAGGCCCAGTGGCGGGTGGCGATGCCCGAGCGCGAGCGGATCCACTCGTCGGACGAGTCGATCTTCTCGAGGATCACCTCGTTCGGCACGACCCGGGCGGGGCGGTAGCCGCCGACGCCCATGATCCGCGCGTACGGGGCGCCCTTGCTGGGCTTGATCTTCGACATGCTTCTCGACACTCCTCGTCAGACGGCCGTGTGCTCGGCGACGAGCGTACGGGCCGCGTCCAGGTCGTCGGGAGTCTTGAGGGCCACGGTGGCCACGCCCGGCAGGGCGCGCTTGGCGATGCCCGTGAGGGTTCCGCCCGGGCACACCTCGATCAGCGCGGTCGCGCCGAGGGCCTGGAAGGTCTCCATGCACAGGTCCCAGCGGACCGGGCTGGCGACCTGGCCGACCAGGCGCGTGAGGACCTCCGCGCCGGTGTCGACGGAACGGCCGTCCTTGTTGGAGACGTACGTCACGGTCGGGTCGGACGGGGACAGCTCCCGCGCGGCCTGGTCCAGGGTGGCGACGGCCGGGGCCATGTGGTGCGTGTGGAAGGCGCCGGCGACCTTGAGCGCGACGACCCGGCGGACGCCCTCGGGCTTGTCGGCGTCCAGGGCGGCCAGCTGCTCCAGCGTGCCGGCGGCCACGATCTGGCCCGCGCCGTTCACGTTGGCCGGGGTCAGGCCCAGCTTCTCCAGGTGCGGGACGGTCACCTCGGGGTCGCCGCCGAGCAGCGCCGACATGCCGGTGGGGGCGATCGCGGCGGCCTCGGCCATCGCCAGGCCGCGGGTGCGGACCAGCTTCAGGGCGGCGGTGTCGTCGAGGACGCCCGCGAACGCGGCCGCGGTGAACTCGCCGACGCTGTGCCCGGCGACCGCGCCGGGGTTCACGTCGCCGAGGGCGGCGGCGGAGAGGAGGCCGGCCGCGACGAGCAGCGGCTGGGCCACGGCGGTGTCGCGGATGTCGTCCGCGTCCGCCTTCGTGCCGTAGTGGACGAGGTCGAGCCCGATGGCGTCGGACCAGGCCGCGAGGCGGTCGGCGGCGCCGGGGAGGTCGAGCCAGGGAGTCAGGAAGCCAGGCGTCTGGGCGCCTTGGCCGGGAGCGACGAGTACGAGCACCCTCACACTCTCTCTTGGGGACGGTGTCCGGCGCCCGTGGGGACTAGGACGAAGAACCGTCGGGGGAATTGTCGGTGTTCGACAAAAGTCTAGGACTGCCCCTCCGCCTCGGCCAAGCGTCCGAGGATGAGGGCGATCCGCAGGGTGAAGGCGGAACGGACGTCGGAGGGTGACCACCCGGTGACGTCGGTCACACGTCGAAGCCGGTAGCGCACGGTGTTCGGGTGGACGAAGAGCATCCTCGCCGCGCCTTCGAGACTGCTGGCCTGCTCCAGGTAGACACTCAGAGTTTCCAGCAGCGCCGAACCCGCTTCCTCCAGCGGTCTGTAGATCTCCTCCACCAACTGCTCGCGGGCCGAAGGGTCGGAGGCGATGGCGCGCTCCGGAAGGAGATCGTCCGCGAGGACCGGCCGGGGCGCGTCCTGCCACGCCGTGCACGCCTTGAGCCCGGCCGCCGCGGCCTGCGCGGAGCGGGTCGCCGCCAGCAGGTCGGGCACCACGGGCCCGGCCACCACCGGGCCGGGCGCGTACGGCCCGATCAGGGACTTCGCCACGCCGAGCGGATTGTCGGAGCCGCCCGCGATCACCACGAGCCGGTCGCCGAGCACCCCGGTGAGCACCTGGAGCTTGGCGTGCCGGGCGGCCCGCCGGATCGCCTCCACGGTCAGCTCGCTGTCGCCGTCGGGAGCGGTGCCGAGCACCACGCACACGTGGTCCGGCGAGTTCCAGCCGAGGGCGGCGGCCCGGGACACGGCGCCCTCGTCCGCCTCCCCGGACAGCACCGCGTTCACCACCAGCGACTCCAGGCGGGCGTCCCACGCACCGCGCGCCTCCGCCGCCTGCGCGTACACCTGCGCGGTGGCGAAGGCGATCTCCCGCGCGTACACGAGGAGCGCCTCGCGCAGCACGGACTCGTCGCCCGGGGCGGCGACCTCCTCGATCGCCACCTCCATGACCTCGATGGTCGTCCGCACCATCTCCACGGTCTGCCGCAGCGTGATCGCCCGGGTCAGCTCCCTGGGCGCCGTGCCGAAGACGTCCGTCGAGATCGCCTGGGGGGTCTCCGGGTGCCGGAACCACTCCGTGAACGCGGCGATGCCGGCCTGCGCGACCAGACCGATCCACGAACGGTTCTCGGGCGGCATCGCCCGGTACCACGGCAGCGTCTCGTCCATGCGGGCGATGGCGTTCGCGGCGAGCCGCCCGGAGGACTGTTCGAGGCGCTTCAGGGTCGCGGTGTGCGGATGAGCGGCGTTCACGGGTTCAGACACGGGGACAAGACTGCCTCATCCGGGCACCGACGTGCGGGGTCGGGGCGGTTTCGCCCCGGCGGGCCGCGCTACCGTACGTGGGGTGATACGCATCCAGCGCGCGGCCGAGCGGTACCCCGGCGGCGACCCGGCGGCGGGCGTCGAGACCCGGCACGCCCTGTCCTTCGGGCCGTACTACGACCCCGACAACCTCCGCTTCGGCGGCCTGCTCGCCGTCAACGAGGAGCGGCTCGCCCCCGGCGCCGGATTCGACGAGCACCCCCACTCCCACACGGAGATCGTGACCTGGGTGGTGGAGGGCGAGCTCACCCACCGCGACTCGGCGGGCCACGAGACCGTCGTCCGCCCCGGCGACCTCCAGCACCTGTCCGCCGCGGCCGGCGTCCGGCACGTCGAGCGCAACGACGGCGCCGCGCCCCTGGCCTTCGTCCAGATGTGGCTGGCCCCCCGCGAGACCGGCGGGGACCCCTCGTACGACCTGGTCCGGGAGCTGCCCGGACGCTACGACCTGCCGGCGGCGGGCGCGGTCCTGAGCGTCCACCGCCCGGCGGCGGGCGAGCGGGTGGCGCTGCCCGCCGCGGACGCCGTCTACGTCCACGTGGTCCGGGGGACGGTCGGCCTGGCGGGCGAGGAGCTGACGGCGGGCGACGCGGCCCGGATCACGGCGGAGGCGGAGCTCACGGCCGTGGCGGCGGCCCCGGCCGAACTGCTGGTGTGGGAGTTCCGCGACTGAGGCGGGGGCCGGTGCCGCGCCCCGCGCGGGTCAGCGCAGGGCGCTCTTCGCCTTCCAGTCCGCCCAGGAGACGTTCCACGCCCCGTAGCCGTTGCCCTCCGCGACGACCCCCTTCGTGTCGCCGCCCCTGATCTCGAAGGGATCGCCGACGTTGACGCTCGCGTAGAAGGACTTCGCGTCGGCGGAGCTCATGCCGATGCAGCCGGAGCTCTTGTTGGCCCTGCCGAAGTACGCCGCGTTCCACGGCGCCGCGTGGGCGTACATGCCCGACCAGGTGAGCCGCAGCGAGTAGTCGACCAGCTTGTCGTAGGCGTCGCCGAGCCCGACCGTCTCGGAGTTCATCCGGATGGTGCCCTCCTTGGCCATGAGCACGGCCGTGCCCCGCCACGACCGCTTGTCGCCGCCGGGCGTCCCGCCCGAGACCGGTACGGTCCGCACCGTCCGGCCCCCTTTCACCAGCGTCAGCCGCTTCGCGTCGAGGTCCACCCGCACCACCTGCGCCGCGCCGACGGTGAAGCCGGTCCGGTAGTCCCGCACGAACCAGCCGTCGCCGGAGTCCGTGCCGTTCAGGTCGGCCTCCAGGGTGACCTTCGTGCCGGGCCTCCAGTACTCCCGGGGCCGCCAGTCGATCCGGTCGCGGCCGGAGTGGTCGGTGATCCAGCCCCACGAGCCCTCGGTGCCGTTCGAGGTCGTGACCCTCAACTGCCGCTCCACGTCGGCCTTCCGGGTCACCGGCCGGTCGAAGACGATCGACAGCGGCTGCCCGACGCCCACGGTCGTGCCCTTCCCCGGCGCCAGCGTCAGCCGGTTGACCCGCTCCGCCGCCGCCGTGCTGAAGGAGGACCGGGTCGTCGTCTCCTTCCCGCCGGAGCTCCGCGAGACGACCTCCACCGTGTACGAGGTCCCCGGCGCCGCCTTGCGGTCCGAGGTCCACCGGCCCCCGCCCGCCGCGGCCCGGCCGGCCAGCCGCCCGCCCTTCGCGTCCGTGACCGTCACCGACGCCAGCGTCCCGCCGGCCGCCGTCACCGCCACCGGCTTCCCCGCCTCCCGCGCCACGACGGTCACCTTCGCGGGCGGCCCGTCCTGCCCGGCGGGCGCGGCGGAGGACCCGGGACCGCTCGCGGCCCCGGCCGAGCAGGCGGTGAGGGAGACGGCGAGGGCGACGGCGGCCAGGGCGGGACGGGGCGTGCGTATCGGCGGCACGGGGCACCTCCGGAGGAGAGGAAAAGGGGTGGGACGCCCGGACTCTAGGCGCCTCCCGATGCCCTCCGCCCGGCCACCGGTCCATGTGACGGGGGCTGGTGAGGAACGGTCACGGTCCCGTCACACACGCCGCGCGGACCGGTCTCATCCGGCTGTGAGCCTGCTGTGCACCGCGCCACCGAGGGGCGGACGAACCGCACCGAGGGGCGGACGAACCGCCGAGGGGCGGACGAACCAAGGAGGCCGTCGTTGTGTCAGCGCTGCTCGTGACGCCCGCACCCGTGAAGCGCCGCGCCGCCGGGGCGCCGCCCGCCGGACCGCTCCGGCTCGGCCCCGTGTCCCCGGAGGAGTACCGCGCCTTCCTCGCCTCCCGCGCCACCGGCGCGGACGGCCCCGGCTTCCTCCAGCTCCCGTCCTGGGCCGGGGTGAAGGAGGGCTGGCGCCACCAGCTCCTCGGCTGGGGGCCGGAGGGCGGGCGGCTCACCGGCGTCGCCCTCGTCCTCCTCCGGGCCTTCCCCGGCACCCGCAAGCACTTCGCCTACCTCCCCGAAGGGCCCGTCGCCGACTGGGCCGACCCCGGCCTCGACCGCTGGCTCGACCCGCTCCTCGCCCACCTGCGGGCCTCCGGCGCCTTCGCCGTCCGCATCGGCCCCGCCCCCGCCCACCGCCGCTGGAGCGCCGCCACCGTCAAGGCCGCCACCGGCCCCGGCCGCCGCCTCGGCGACGTCCTCGCCGACGAGGTCGACCCCCTCGGCACCGCCGTCGCCGAACGGCTCCGCGCCCGCGGCTGGCGGCGCTGCGGCGGCGACTCCGAGGACGGCGCCGACGCCCAGCCCCGCCACGTCTTCCAGCTCCCGCTCACCGGCCGCACCCCCGACGACCTGTGGGCGGGCCTCAACCAGGAATGGCGGCGCAACGTCCGCAGGGCCCGGAAGTCCGGCGTCGAGATCACCGTGGGCTCCGCCGCCGACCTGCCCGAGTTCCACCGGCTGCTGCGGATCACCGAGGAGCGCGACGGCTTCCGCCTCGGCCGCTCCCTCGCCTACTACGAGCGGCAGTACGCCGTCCTCAACGCCGAGCACCACGGCCGGATGAAGCTCTACCTCGCCCGCCACGAGGGCGAGGTCCTCGCCGCCCACACCATGATCACCGTCGGGAAGCGGGTCTGGTACCAGACCGGCGCCTCCGCCGACCACCGCCGCGAGGTCCGTCCCTCCAACGCCCTCCAGTGGCGGATGCTCCTCGACGCCCACGCTCTCGGCGCCGCCGTCTACGACCTGCGCGGGGTACCCTCCACCCTCGATCCGGACGACCGCGCCCACGGGCTGCTGCGCTGGAAGCTCGGCACGGGCGGACAGGTCGTCGAGACGCTGGGGGAGTGGGAGACACCGATGCACGGCACGACCAACCAGGCGCTGTACCGCGCCTTCCAGGCGTACCTGGCCCGCCGATGAGCAACGGCACCACCCTCGCACCACCCGCGCCGGCCCGGCGGAAGCCCGCCTCCGCCCTCCGCAGCGGCGCGGTCATGGCGGCCGGCTCGATCGTCTCCCGCGCCACCGGCTTCGTCCGCGCCGCCGTCGTCGCCGCCGCGCTCGGCGCGGGCGCGGTCGCCGACGGCTACGCGGTGGGCAACTCCGTCCCCACCATCGTCTACACCCTCCTCCTCGGCGGCGCCCTCAACGCCGTCTTCGTCCCCGAACTGGTCAAGGCCGCCAAGGAGCACGAGGACGGCGGCGCCGCCTACACCGACCGCCTCCTCACCCTCTGCGCCCTCGCCCTCGCCGTCCTCGCCGCGGCCGCCGTCCTCGCCGCGCCCGCCCTCGTCGACGCGTACACCGACTACGAGGGCGGGCAGCGGGACCTGACGGTCGCCTTCATGCGGGCCTGCCTGCCGCAGATCCTCTTCCTCGGCCTCTTCACCCTCCTCGGGCAGGTCCTCAACGCCCGGGGCCGCTTCGGCGCCATGATGTGGACCCCCGTCCTCAACAACGTCGTGGCCGTCGCCGTCTTCGGCCTCTTCCTCGTGGTGAGCGACGGCGGCGCGCTCACCGCCGGCGAGGCCGCCCTCCTCGGCTGGGGCACCACCGCCGGCATCGCCGTCCAGGCCCTCGCCCTGCTGCCCTCCCTGCGCGCCGCCCGCTTCCGCTTCCGGCCCCGCTTCGACTGGCGCGGCAGCGGCCTGACCGCCCCGCTGCGCGCGGCCGGCTGGCTCGTCCTCCTCGTCCTCACCAACCAGGCCGCGTACTGGGTGACCACCTGGGTCGCCACCTCCGCGGGCTCCCCCTCCGCCGGGGCCGGCCCCTCCGGCGGCGCGGGCCTCGCCGCGTACAACAACGCCTACCTGCTGTGGGCCGTCCCGCACGGCATCGTCACCGTCTCCCTCGTCACCGCCCTCATGCCCCGGATGAGCGCCGCCGCCGCCGACGGCGACCTCGCCGCCGTCCACCGGGACGTCCGCCATGCCCAGCGCACCACCGCGGCCGCCGTCGTCCCCGCCGCCTGCGCCCTCCTCGCCCTCGCGGGGCCGCTGATGTCCGCCGTCTTCGGCCACGGCGCGACCGGCCCGGACGCCGTCCGCGCCATGGCCTGGCCGCTGACGGCCCTCGCCCCCGGCCTGGTCGCCCTCTCCGGGCAGTACGTGTGCACCCGCGCCTTCTACGCGCTCCGCGACACCCGCACCCCCTTCCTGCTCAACCTGGTGATCGCCGGCCTCAACGCGCTCCTCGCCCTCGCCGCGCACCACTGGCTCCCCGCCCGCTGGACCGTCACCGGCATGGCCGCCGGCTACTCGCTCGCCCTCTGGGCGGGCTGGGGCCTCACCGCCCACGTCCTCCGGCGCCGCCTCCCCGCCGTCGACGACGGCGGCACCGGGCTCGGCCGGCTGCTCCTCGCCGCCGCCCCCGCCGCCGGGTACGGCCTCTTCGCCGCAGGGGGAACCGCCTCCGCGGGCGCCGTCGTCTCCGGTCTCGCCGGCGCGGCCTGCGTCCTCGGCACCTTCGTCCTCCTCGCCCGGCCGCTGCGCCTCACCGAGGTCTCCGCCCTGCTCTCCGCAGTCACGGGCCGGCTCGCCCGCCGGGCCTGACCCGATCCGACCACCCGCCGGGGGCCCCCACCGGCACCCCCGCCGACCTTGGGATACTCCACGAATGCCTCGCGTGCTCCTCATCGAAGACGACCCCTCGGTCCGCGAGGGCGTCGAGCTCGGACTACGGCGCCGCGGCCACGAGGTGCGCACCGCCACCACCGGTGAGGCCGGTCTCGCCGCCCTCGGCGAGTTCCGCCCCGACCTGCTGCTGCTCGACCTCATGCTGCCCGGCATGAACGGCGTCCAGGTGTGCCGCCGGGTCCGCGAGAGCAGCCAGCTCCCGATCATCATGCTCACCGCCCGCGGCGACGACTTCGACGTGGTCGTCGGACTGGAGGCGGGCGCCGACGACTACATCGTCAAACCCGCCCGCACCGAGGTCATCGAGGCCCGCATCCGGGCCGTCCTGCGCCGCATCGAGGAGCCCGGCGGGGGCCGGCCCGCCGTCGAGCACCACGGCGACCTCGCCGTCGACCGGGCCGGACTCACCGTCGCCAAGGGCGGCGAACGGCTCGCCCTCGCCCCCTCCGAGCTCAAGCTGCTGCTCCACCTGACCGCCGCCCCCGAGCAGGTCTTCAGCCGCCAGCAGCTCCTGGAGCACGTGTGGGAGCACAACTACCACGGCGACGCCCGCCTGGTGGACGCCTGCGTGCGGCGGCTGCGCGCCAAGATCGAGGACACCCCCGGCGACCCCCGCTACATCCAGACCCTGCGCGGCTTCGGCTACCGCTTCGGACCGCTGTGAAGACCTGCGTGCCCCGGGAGGAGCCGGGGCGGGACACGAGGGACCTCCCCGGGGGGACCCCGTACGGGACCGGGGACCCGTACGGGACCGGGACCGGGGACGCGTACGGGAGCGGCGGCGGGGAGACCTCCAGGCGCGGGGACGGGAACGGGGACGCGGACGGCCGGGGCCGCGCCTGGAGGTCTCCCCGCCGCCTCCGCCTCCGGCCCTTCGGCCTGCGCACCCGTCTGGTCCTCGCCTTCCTCCTCGTCGCGGCGGTCGGCTGCGGCACCACCGCCGCCCTCACCTACCGGGCCGCCCGCAGCGCGATCCTGGAGCAGACGCAGAACACCGCCGTCTCCGCCTTCCGCGACCAGGTCGACGTCCTCGCCGTCCCCCTGCCGCCCGACGAGGACTCGCTGCGCGACACCCTCCTGAACCTCGCGGGGAAGGGCAAGCCGCGCCCCTGGCGGGTCTACGCCGAGTACGGCTCGCTGCGGGTCTCCTCCACCGACCGCCCCACCTCCTCCGTCATCACCCCGGAGCTGCGGGCCCGCGCCCACGCGCGGCAGGACACCCCGCACACCAGCTTCCAGCGGGTCGTCAAGAACGGCGTCCCGTACCTGACGATCGCGATCCCCGCCGTCTTCATCACCCGGGCCGGGGAGGAGGCCGCGCAGCCCACCGGCCTCGTCTTCTACGCCGTCATGGAACTGCGCGAGGAGGAGGCCAACGTCGAGGCCATGGTCACCGCCGCCCGCGACGGCGCCCTGCCCGCCCTCGCCATCGCCCTCGTCCCGGCGCTGATCGCCTCCCGGGGCGTCCTCCGCCCCGTCCGCGAACTGCGCCGCGCCGCCCACAGCATGGGCCGCGGCCGGCTCGACACCCGCATCCACGCCAAGGGCAGCGACGAACTCGCGGACCTGGCGAGGACGTTCAACGAGTCGGCCGCCGAACTGGAGCGTTCCGTCACCGAGTTGCGCCGCGCCGAGGCCCGCGCCCGCCGCTTCGCCTCCGACGTCTCGCACGAACTGCGCACCCCGCTCGCCGGGATGCTCGCCGTCACCGAGGTGCTCGACGAGGACGCCGAGGGCCTGGACAGCGACACCGCCCGCGCGGTCCGGCTGATCAGCGCCGAGACCGTCAAGCTCGCCGTGCTCGTCGAGGACCTGATGGAGATCTCCCGCTTCGACGCCCGTGCCGCCGAACTCCACACCGACGAGGTCGACGTCGCCGACTGCGTCCGCAAGACCCTGATCAGCCGCCGCTGGACGGACCCCGGGCAGGTCCACGCGGCCCTGGGGGAGGGCATCCGGGCCCGCCTCGACCCCCGCCGCTTCGACGTCGTCGTGGCCAACCTCGTCGGCAACGCGCTGCGGCACGGAAGGCCGCTGGTCACGGTCAGGGTGTACACCGACGGGAGCACCGGGAGCACCGGGAGCACCGGGGGAGCCACGGGCGACGAGGGCGCCGGGACCGGCGAGGCGGGGGTGCTCGTCGTCCAGGTCTCCGACCGCGGCCCCGGCATCCACCCGGACGTCCTGCCGCACGTCTTCGAGCGCTTCTACAAGGCCGACCCGGCCCGCGCCCGGTCGGCGGGCAGCGGCCTCGGCCTCGCGATCACCCAGGAGAACGTCCGGCTCCACGGCGGCACCGTCGAGGCCGCCAACCACCCGGCGGGGGGCGCCGTGTTCACCGTACGGATCCCGCTGTGAGGCGCCGGGCCGGGGCGGTCGCCGCCGGGCTGCTCCTGGCCGCCGCGGCGGCGACCGGCTGCGGCATCCAGGGCAGCGAGGTGGTGGAGGCGGGCGTCGCGCCGACCGTGGCCCTCGCGCAGATCCCGGAGAGCCGGATCCTGCTCTACTTCCTCGGCCCGGACGGAGAGCTGATGCCGGTCTCCCGCGAGGTCCCCTTCTCCTACCGGCCCGCCCCCGAGCGGACCGAGCGGGGCACCTTCGACGGCACCGGCACCGGCTTCGAGATCGACGCCGACCATCCGTACGCCTCCGGCCTCGCCACGGTGAAGGTGCTGGCCGCGCTGCTCGCGGGCCCCCGCCCGGCCGAGCAGCGGGCGGGCCTGGCCACCGAACTGCCCGCCGCGGGCGAACTGGTCCGGGTCGAGACCGACGGGACGGGCGGGATCCGGCTCCAGGTCCCCTTCCCGGCCCGGGAGCTGTCCGGCCGGGCGGTCTCCCAGCTGGTGTGCACGGCCGCCTACGCCGTCGACAGCTCCGGCACGCGCGCGGTGACGGTCGCGGGCCCGGACGGCACCCTCCCGGAGGCCACCTGCCCGGCGGCGGCCCCGCCGGGGGACGGCGACTAGGCCGGGGGAGGAGGACCGGGGGTCAGCGCCGCAGGTCGGCGAGGACCGCGTCGGTGAACGGCGTCCACGCCTCGATCGCCCACGGCCCGAAGGCCCGGTCGGTGAGCGCGACGCAGGCGGCGCGGGCGTCCGGGTCGATCCACAGGAAGGTGCCGGACTGGCCGAAGTGGCCGAAGGTCCGCGGCGAGGACGTGGTGCCGGTCCAGTGCGGGGACTTGCCGTCCCTGATCTCGAAGCCGAGCCCCCAGTCGTTGGGCCGCTGGTGCCCGTAGCCCGGCAGGATGCCGGTGAGGCCGGGGTACGCGACCGTCATCGCGTCCAGCACCGTCCGCGCGTCGAGCAGCCGCGGCGCCTGCACCTCGGCCGCGAAGCGCACCAGGTCGTCCACGGTCGACACGCCGTCCTTGGCGGGGGAGCCGTCGAGCGAGGTGGCCGTCATGCCCAGCGGCTCCAGGACCGCCTGGTGCAGGTAGTCGGCGAAGGGGATGTCGGTGGCCTTGGCGACCAGGTCGCCGAGGACCTCGAAGCCGGTGTTGGAATAGATCCGGCGGGTGCCGGGCGCGGCCATGACGCGGTTCTCGTCGAAGGCGAGGCCCGAGGTGTGGGCGAGCAGGTGCCGCACGGTCGCGCCCTCGGGACCGGCCGGCTCGTCGAGGTCGATCGCCCCCTCCTCGTACGCGACGAGCACCGCGTACGCCGCCAGCGGCTTGGTCACCGAGGCGAGCGGGAAGCGGTGCCCGGTCGGGCCGTGGCTCCCGGCCACCGTGCCGTCCGCGCGGACGACGGCCGCCGCCGCGGTGGGGACGGGCCAGTTCTCGATCCCCGCCAGGCTCGGCAGGCTGCTGCTCTCCATGGGGCCGAGCCTACTTGCTTCGAGTGCACTCCAACCTTTTAGCGTGGGGACATGAGCGCGATCGAGAGCACGCCCCGGCCACCGGCCGCCCGCAAGGACCGCTACACGATCAGCGAGGTCTCCGCCCTGACCGGGCTCAGCGCCCACACCCTGCGCTGGTACGAGCGGATCGGCCTCATGCCGCACGTCGACCGGTCGCACACCGGGCAGCGCCGCTTCACCGACCGCGACCTGGACTGGCTGGCCTTCGTCGGCAAACTGCGGCTCACCGGGATGCCCGTCGCCGACATGGTCCGCTACGCGGAGCTGGTGCGGGAGGGCGAGCACACCCACGCGGAGCGCCGGGCCCTCCTGGAGGCCACCCGCCGGGACGTGCTGAGCCGGATCTCCGAGCTCCGGTCCGCGCTCGCCGTGCTCGACCTCAAGATCGACCACTACGGAACCATCTGCGGAGGCTCTTCCTCATGAGCGAGAAGATCGACACCGTGCGCATCGGCGGCCCGGACGGACCCGAGGCGGGCGTCCAGGGCTTCGGCGCCATGGGCATCAGCGAGTTCTACGGCTCCACCGACGAGGCCGCCGCCCGCGACACCCTCGACGCGGCCCTGGAGGCCGGCGTCACCCTGATCGACACCGCCGACATGTACGGCAGCGGGGCCAACGAGGAGTTCCTCGCCCCCTTCGTCGCCGCCCACCGCGACGAGATCGTCCTCGCCACCAAGTTCGGCATCGAGCGCGATCCCGGGAACGGCGCGGGCCGGGGCATCCGCAACGACCGCGCCTACATCCGGCAGGCCGTCGAGGGCAGCCTGCGCCGTCTCGGCACCGACAGCATCGACCTGTACTACATGCACCGCCGCGACCCGGCCGTGCCCCTCGCCGAGTCCGTCGGCGCCATGGCCGAGCTCGTCGCCGAGGGCAAGGTCCGCCACCTCGGCCTCAGCGAGGTCACAGGCCCCGAGCTGCGCGAGGCGCACGCCGTCCACCCGATCGCCGCCCTCCAGTCGGAGTGGTCGCTCTTCTCCCGGGACGTCGAGCGCTCCGCCGTGGGCACCGCCGCCGAGCTGGGCGTCGCCTTCGTCCCGTACTCGCCGCTCGGCCGCGGTTTTCTCACCGGCGCCTTCGCCGACGCCGGAAGGGACCTGTCGGGCGACGACTTCCGCCGCCACCAGCCCCGCTTCAGCGGCGAGAACGCCGAGCGGAACGCGGCCCTCCTCGACCCGGTCCGGAAGATCGCCGCCGCCCACGGGGCGACCCCCGCGCAGATCGCCCTCGCCTGGGTGCAGCAGCGCGCCACCGTCCACGGCCTGACCGTGATCCCCATCCCCGGCACCCGCAAGCGGTCCCGCCTGGAGGAGAACGCCGCCGCCACCCGCATCGTCCTCACCGACGCCGAACTGGCCGAACTGGAGCCGCTCGCGGGCCTGGTGGCGGGCGACCGCTACCCGGACATGAGCCACACCGCGACCGCCCGCGAGGTCTGACCCGCCCGCCCCGGGC
The DNA here is from genome assembly GCF_014654895.1 of Streptomyces filamentosus. Taxonomy (GTDB): domain Bacteria; phylum Actinomycetota; class Actinomycetes; order Streptomycetales; family Streptomycetaceae; genus Streptomyces; species Streptomyces filamentosus. The sequence goes on from NZ_BNBE01000001.1 coordinate 4,174,224, forward strand.
CCGCTCACGCGAGGCCCAGGGCGAAGACCGCGAAGCCCGCCGCGAGCACGCCCGCGAGCGCGCGGCGGGCCGGTCCGGTGCGCGTCCACGGCGACTCGAAGCGCCGCGCGTACCGCCCGATGAGCACGAGCAGTCCGGCGAAGACCGGCATCCAGGCCAGCCGGGCCAGGATCCAGCCGGCCGAGTCCGGCGCCCCGACGAGACCGGGCACCTCGCCGAGGTACGAGGCGGGGACGGCCGCGGCCAGCATCGCCGTCTGGTGCCAGCACAGGATCGTCATCGCCGACAGGTTGACCACGACGACCGGCGCCCACAGCGCGGGCCGCCGCAGCCACCGGCCGAGCCGGTCCCGCAGCAGGATCGCGGCCCCGCTCTGCGCGGCGGCGAGCGCCAGGACCAGCAGCGACGGCGGGTGCGAGTTGGTCCGGGCCTCGCCGGGGACGCCGACCATCGACGCCGGGTAGCCGAAGACCAGCAGCAGCGCGGCGAAGAGCGCCGCCCCGCCGAGCAGCAGCCCCCACGCGTGCCGGCGGTTCACCCGGCCCTCGCCCCAGGAGACGCCGAGCTGGTAAGCGAAGAGCCAGCCCGGCAGGATGTTCAGCAGGCTCAGCCAGGACGGCACGGCGTCCGCGTACGGGCCGTACCGCAGGAAGTCCACGACCGCGACCGAGCCGAGCAGCGGCGCCGCCGCCCACGCCCCGAACCGGCGCGCGGCCCGCACGCACAGCGGGGTCAGCGCCGTCACCACCGTGTACACCCCGACGAACCACAGCGGCTGGATCACCAGCGTCGACGCCGTCCGCAGGGTGTCCACCGGCACCCCGAACCCGTGGTGGAGCAGCGGCAGCAGCGCCGCCCACACGGCGGTCACCCCCAGCACCGGACGGCCGAGCCGGGCGAGCCGCCCGCCGAGCCAGGCGCGGACGGTGCCGGTCCTGCGGCGGAAGGACATCACGGAGGCACAGCCGCCGACCAGGAAGAAGATCCCCAGCATCTGGAGGACCCAGCTCGCCGGGGCGAGCGCGCCGAAGGAGGCGAGCGGCGAGGCGTTGTGGATCGCGCCGTCCGGGGAGAGCGTGAACCCGCCGAGCAGCCAGTGCCCGGTGGGCACCGCGAGCAGCGCGAGCGCCCGCAGCCCGTCCACGGCCCGGTCGCGGTGGGCGGGCGTGCCGGCCTCCACCTTCCGGACGAGGGCCTTCACGGGGGCGAGGAGCTTCGCGGGGGCGGGGGGCTTCGCGGGAGCGCCCGGGGCGGCGGGCTTCGCGGCGGCCGTGGGCGCGGGACGCGTCGTGGCGGGGGCACTCATCGGACGTCCCCCCCGGCGATCGCGGCGAAGGCGCGCAGGGAGGAGGTGCCGGGCGCGAAGTAGCCGTCGTGGCCGACCGCGTCGCCCGCCTCCACCGGCCGGGCCCCGAACTCGGGCGCGGCGGGATCGGCGCCGTGCCCGTACCCGCCCACCGAGAGGTACGGCACCCGGTCGATCCAGTCCGTCGGGTCCTTCGCCGCCCACACCCGGGCCGAGGTCCCCAGCGCCGCCGCGTTCTCCGCCCGCATGCCGGGGGAGCCGAAGACCACCAGGTCCTTCGCCTTCAGCCGGTGCGCGGCGAGTCCGCAGACCACGGAGCCGTAGCTGTGGCAGAAGACCGAGGGCTCGGGACGCACCCCGGCGGCCCGCAGCCCCTCCGCGAAGCGGACCAGCCGCTCGGCGCCCGCCTCCGCCAGCTCCCCGGAGGCGGCGTCGAGCCCGACGCCGACCGGGGTGGTGTAGCCGGCCCAGGCGACGACCGCGGTCCGCCCGCCGGTCGCCTCCCGCAGGGCGACGGCCTTCCGGGTGAGGGAGCCGGTGCGCCCGGCGTCCACGTCGGAGCCCGGCACGAGCACCGCGACCCGCTCGGCGGTCGCCAGGTCCCCGTACACCAGGACCACCTGGCCCCGGCCGCGCGGATCGTGCGCCAGGACCCGGGCCCCCGGGTGACGCCCTCCGGTGGTGCGGGAGTTGGCGGCGTACCGCAGCTCCAGCGGCGCCCCCTCCAGGTTCCCCACCACCGTCGGGTGCTCCCGGACGAGCCGCCGCCGCTCCCCGGGGCCGAGCCCGGCGAAGAAGCGGGCGATCCCCGCGGGGTCGGTCCGCTCCGGGTCCGGCAGGCCCGCCGCCCGCCACTCGGCGGTCCCCGGCGGCGGCCCGGTGACCGGCTCCTGCGCGGCCCCCGACGCCCAGCCGGCCGTACCCGCCACGACCGCCGTCACCATGACGGCGGTCACCAGGGTCCTCGTGATGCGGCGCATGCCCGCCCTCCCTCTCTCGTCCTCGGCCCGTGGGCCCCTGGACCTGTCGGTCCGTCGGCGAGAGGAAGGTAGGAAGACGGCGGGTGACGGCACGTCACACCGGGGAGCCAACTCCCGTGCCATACCCGGGTAGGGGGTGGACGAGGAGCCCGCCCCCGGCCCGGGGTGGGGCTAGCCCCCGGGGGTCACCAGGCCCGACTCGTAGGCGAAGACCACCGCCTGCGCGCGATCCCGCAGGTCGAGCTTGGCGAGCACCCGCCCGATGTGGGTCTTCACGGTCTGCTCGGCGAGCACCAGCCGCTCCGCGATCTCCTGGTTGGACAGCCCCCGGGCGATCAGTTCGAGCACCTCGGTCTCACGCGGCGTCAGACCGTTGAGCCGGAGCGCCGTCACGTCCTTGCGGCCGGCCGGGCGGGTGGCGGCGAAGTCGGCGATCAGCCGGCGGGTCACGGACGGCGCGAGCAGCGCGTCGCCCGCCGCCACGATCCGCACGGCGGCGATCAGGTCGGCCGGCGGCGCGTCCTTGAGCAGGAACCCGGACGCCCCGGCGCGCAGCGCCTCGTACACGTAGTCGTCGACGTCGAACGTGGTCAGCATCAGCACCTTGGGCCGGTGTGTCACCCCCGCCGGCGGGTGCAGGATCTCCCGGGCCGCCGCCAGCCCGTCCAGCTCCGGCATCCGCACGTCCATCAGCACCACGTCGGGGTGGACGGTCCGCGCCACCTCGACGCCCTGCCGCCCGTCCGGCGCCTCGCCCACCACGTCGATGTCGGCCTGCGCGGAGAGCAGCGCGGCGAACCCCGCCCGCACCATGGCCTGGTCGTCCACGATGATCACCCGAATGGTCACACGACACCCTTGCTTGTGAGACGGCCGCTGTCCGGCCGACTCTAGTGCGGGTCCGTGCCCGTGCCCGCGTCCGCCTTCGTTCCCGTCTCCGCCTTCGTCCCCGTCTCGGCCCCCGTCCCCGTCCCGGCGTCCGCCGGCCCCAGGGGCAGCAGGGCCGCCACGCGGAAGCCGCCGTCCGGCAGCGGGCCGGTGTCGAGGGTGCCGCCGGTCAGCCGGACGCGCTCCCGCATCCCGACGAGCCCGTGCCCGGTGCCCGATCCCTCCAGGGGCGAGACCGGCTCCGTGGCGGGTCCGTTGACCACCAGGACCGTCAGCCGGCCGGCGCCGTCCTCCCGCACCGACACCCGGGTCGGGGCGCCCGGCGCGTGCCGCACCACGTTGGCCAGCGCCTCCTGCACGATCCGGTACGCGGAGAGCCCCACCGCCTGCGGCACCTCGGTCCTCCTGCCGGCCAGCTCCGCCGCGAGCGCCAGCTCCGCCGGCACGCCCGCCCGCACGGTCGCCTCCACCAGCTGCTGGAGCCGGTCGAGGCCCGGCTGCGGGGCCCGCTCGCCCTCGCCGCCGTCGCTGCGGAGCACCGCGAGCAGCCGGCGCATCTCGGCCAGCGACTCCCGCGCGCTCCCCGCGATCGACGCGAACTCCTCGCGGGCCGCCTCCGGCAGCTCCGGGATGCGGTACGGGGCGGAGTCCGCCTGCACGGTGATCACCGACATGTGGTGGGCGACCACGTCGTGCAGCTCGCGGGCGATCCTGGCCCGCTCCTCCAGGAGCGTGCGGCGGGCCCGTTCGGCCTCGCTGATCGTCTCCTGCTCGGCGAGCCTGCGCTGGGCCTCGCTCCGGGCCCGCACCGCCGAGGCGAGCAGCAGCAGCACCCCGCTGAGCACGAAGAGGAGCGTGGAGACGCCCGTGTCGCCGTACGGCCGGACGGTCTCCAGGAGATAGCCGGCCGCGCCCGTCGCCAGCCACACCCCGATCAGGGTGCGGCGCGGCTCGCGCAGCCCGAGCGCGAGCATCAGCGCGCAGTAGCCGACGACGACCGGTGGGGTCCAGGGCCACAGCTGGGCACGGGGCCCGTCGGAGGCCAGCAGGACGAGCGCGCCCGCGACGTCGGCGGGGAAGACCACCCACCAGGCGTGCAGCGGCCGGGTGGCGGCGAGCAGCAGCGGCGCGGTCTGCGCCGTGGCGAGCGCCCCGGCGAGGGCGCCGGGCACGTCGTAGTCGGTGATGAGGAGGTTGACGGTGACCGGCAGGAGGGAGGCGACGAGCGCCACCCCGAAGCCGTACGGCAGCAGCCGCACCCAGCGCGAGGGCGAGCCGGCGAAGGGCGCGGCGCCGGTCTGCGCGGGCGGGGTGAAGGCCGCGTCCAGCGCCCCCACGACCGCCCGCGACCACCCCCGGACCCGCGCGGCCGCCCGCCGGGACGCCGACGGCGGGGATCCGGGCGGCGGGGACGCCGACCGCGGGGGCACCGGCGGGGGAGACGGCCGCTTCTGGAACGCTCTCATGACGGGCAAGCCTAGGTTCGCCGCCCGCCGCCGTCGTCGTACCAGGGGGGACGGTCGCGGGTGAGACCTGGGTATGAGACGGGGGTGTGAGACGTGGGGACGGGGTCGGGGGGGTACGGCTCCGAATCCCCTGCCCCCGTGACCGGTCCCGGCCCTCCGGCTCAGGCCCCGGGCCCGTCCGCCCCCGTCCCGCCTCCCCGCCCGCCCGGCTCCGTCCCGTCACGGCCCCACCCCGTCACAGCCCCGCCCCGTCACGGCCCCGTCCCGTCACAGCTCCGCCAGGAGTTCCGTCTTCTTCGCCGCGAATTCCTCGTCCGTCACCAGACCCGCCCGGTGCAGTTCGCCCAGGTGCCGAATCCTTTCGGCGACGGCGCCGGGGTCGCGGTGCCCCGGATCGGGCGCGCCCGCCGGGACGGGGGCGCGGTCCTTGGCGCGGATCGCAGAGAGGACCGCCGCCGCGAAGGGGAGGGAGTCGTGCACGGGGCCGTAGCCGAGGCCGAAGACGACCGACGCCGGGTCGTGGTCGGGCGGGTCCGTGCGGGGCGCGCCGCCCCGGGGCAGCAGCCGCAGGAACCCGCCGGGGGAGTCCGGCGAGCGCCACTCGACGCCGCTCAGCTCCCGCACCGAAAAGATCTGGTCACCGGTCTTCCACTTCTCCGACGTCGCCATGGTCGAGGACCAGCGGAAGGAGACCTCGGAGGAGCCGTCGAAGGTGGCCTTCCCGTCGTACGCCTTGAAGGAGCGCGGCCCCTGCGGCGCCGCGACCAGGAAGCCCGTGTCGACCCGGTCGTCCGGGTCCGCCGCGCCCGGCGGGACCACCGCGGCCAGCTCGTCGCGCCAGTGGGAGGCGAGGGCCTCCCGGTCGGCGGGCACCACCAGCCGGTACGGGTCGCAGGTCTCCTTGAGCTGCCCGGCCGCCGCCTCCATCAGGGGATCGGCGCCCGGCCGCGGCACGGCGTGCAGGACGACGGTGCCGCGCCTGCCCGGCGCGAGCACCGCGGAGGCCAGCGCCTCGTACGGCACGCGTCGCTCGCGCAGCGCCTGGAACAGCCTCGGCGTACGGATCCCCCGTTCGAAGCGGATGACGAGTGCGTCGCTCTCGAACTCCCAGGTGGCATGAATTCCGGCCAGCACATCACCCATACGCCTCATCGTAAGCGGCGCGTGCCCGTGCGTCGCCCCTCGGAACTATCAGGAAATTCCGTGATCTACGCGCGTCAGACGCCGGTCCCGCCGGAGATTCCCCCGTGGCAAGCGCTGTCGGCACGTGCGCAGACGACCCGTCCGAAGGCTCCGGTGCCGATCGCCGCGAAGTTGTCGAGGCTCCCGGTTCCGGGCTCGAAGTAGCCGCTGTGCCCGGCCGCCCCGGCCGCCGAGACCAGCCGTGCGCCGAACTCCGGCTCCACCGGGTCCGCCCCGTGCCCGACCCCGCCGACCTCCAGGTGGGGGACGTCCGCGATCCAGTCGGCGTCGTCCCGCATGGCCCATATCCGCGCCCGGGTGTCCAGCTCGGCCGCCGTCTCCACCCGCATCCCGGGGCTGCCGGCCACCGTCAGGTCGGTCACCCGCCCCGGGAGCCGGGGCGCGGCGAGCCCGCAGAGCACGGAGCCGTAGCTGTGGCAGAAGAGCGCCACCCGGGCCGTCCCCGGCAGGCCCTCGGTCATCCGGACGAGCCGGTCGGCGCCGGACGCGGCGAGCCGCCCGGTGACCGCGTCCACGCCCACCCGGGCGGGCGCGGTGTAGTCGGCCCACGCGATGACCGCGACCCGGGCGCGGGGCGCGGTGCGGCGCTCGGCCTCGTACAGGGCGCGCGCCATGCCGGCGGGGGCGGTGTAGCGGCCGTGGGTCTTCTGGAAGGTGAGGAGGTTGGTGTCGACGCCGGGCACGACCACCGACACCCGCCGGGCCCGCTCCAGGTCGCCGAGGACCTCGGCGGTCCGGCCGGTGCCGGTGGGGTCGAAGGCGAGGATCCGGCGGCCCGGCGCCAGCAGCGAGACGAAGCGGTCCACCCGGCGGCGGGCCTCGTGCCGGCCGTCGGCGGAGAGCCGGGGGTCGTCGAGGCGGGGCCGCTCGGCGGCGAGCGCCCGGGCGAGGCCGATCCGGTTGGCGCGGTAGCGCAGGGCGGGCGGTGCCCCGTCGAGGTTGCCGACGACGAACGGATGCCGCTCGGCGAGGCCCTCGGAGCGGTCCGGTCCCAGCGAGGCGAACCAGGCGGCGACCGTACGGGGCGGGGCGGTGGCCGGATCGGGCGGCGGGACGTCGCCGGTCCGCTCCCGCGCCCAGGCGGCCAGCGCGGCCTCCATCGACGGCCCGGACGCCGGCCGGTGCCGGATCGTGGTCCACCCGGTGGTGGCGAGCATGACGAGGACGACGCCCAGCACGAGGAGGGTGCGCAGGACGACGAGGGACGGCGGGACGTCGGCGGAGGTCACGGGCGGACACCCTAGACGGCGAAGATGACGCGCCCGTCGTCGCACCCGTCGGCACGGCCGTCGCGCACCGGAGGGTACGGCCGTCGTCGCACCCGTGGGTGCGACGGCCGGGGACCTGCCGGTACGACCGCCGAGGCCCGTCGGTGCGACGGCCGGGACCTTCCGGTGCGGCTGCCGGACACCTGTCGGCGCGGACCGCCCGGGACCCGTCGGCACGACCCGTCCACAGGTCCCCCGGCGCGCCCGTCCGGGCCCTCCGGAGGTCCCGGGACGGTCAGCCGCGCGGGGCGCCCGGTTCCCGCCAGTGCAGCGAGAGCGCGGGGCCCAGGTGGTCCAGGTAGCGCTCGGTGAGGGCGCGGATCCCCTCCAGGGTGCGGTCCGGGCCCTTGCCCCACATCTGGCCGGTGACGCGCATCACTCCGCCGAAGGCGGCCACCGCGATCCGGGGGCGCGGGTCGGCGTCCACGTCGAGCCCCTCGCGGCGGGCGACGACGCGGGCGATCGTCTCCTCCATCTCGCTGGACCGGCGCAGGTGCGCGGCGAGCAGCGCCGGCGTCGACTCGATCATGAAGAAGGTCTTCAGGTACAGCTCGACCGGGACGATCCGGTCGATCACGTCGCCCACGTCGTCCCACGCGGCGAGCACCGCGTGGCGCATCGCGTCGAAGGGGCCCTCCTCGGGAGGGCGCCGGACGAGCGCCCTGACGAACTCCTCCTCCACCATCCGCTGGACGGCGAAGGCGACCTCCTCCTTGGAGGAGAAGTAGCGGAAGAAGGTGCGCTGGGAGACCTCGACGGCCTCCGCGATCTCGTCGACGGTGGTCCGCTCGTACCCCTGGGTGGTGAAGAGCTCCAGGGACACCTGGATGAGCGCGTCGCGCGTGCGCTGCTTCTTCCGCTCGCGCAGTCCGGGCGCGGAAGGTCCGGGCGCGGGCACGGTCAACAGAGTCTCTTTTCGGTCGATTGCGGGAGTTTCTTCGCGCTCAGGGTACCTGTGAGCTACGTGACAGTTACCGACGCGTGAATCGCTTTGTCAATTGTCAGTGGCTGTCACTAGCCTCGTTCCCATGACTAGTCAGACCACCGTGGAAAAGGCCCCGCAGGGCCAGGGGGGCGTCCGGGAGCCTGGTCCGGTCCCGGCGAAGGGCCTGCGCGGCCACCCCTGGCTGACCCTGTTCTCCGTCGCCGTGGGCGTCATGATGGTCGCCCTCGACGGCACCATCGTCGCCATCGCCAACCCCGCCATCCAGGCCGATCTCGGCGCCTCCCTGGACCAGCTCCAGTGGATCACCAACGGCTACCTGCTCGCGCTCGCCGTCGCCCTGATCACCGCCGGCAAGCTCGGTGACCGCTTCGGCCACCGCCAGACCTTCCTCATCGGCATCGCCGGCTTCGCCGCCGCGTCGGGCGCCATCGGCCTCTCCGACTCGATCGCCGCCGTCATCGCCTTCCGCGTCTTCCAGGGCCTGTTCGGCGCCCTGCTGATGCCGGCCGCCCTCGGCCTGCTCCGCGCCACCTTCCCCGCCGAGAAGCTGAACATGGCCATCGGCATCTGGGGCATGGTCATCGGCGCCTCCACCGCCGGCGGCCCGATCCTCGGCGGCTTCCTCGTCGAGCACGTCAGCTGGCAGTCCGTCTTCTTCATCAACGTGCCGGTCGGCGTCCTCGCCCTCGTGCTCGGCCTGGTGATCCTCCGGGACCACCGCGCGGAGAACGCGCCGCGCTCCTTCGACGTCCTCGGCATCGTGCTGCTCTCCAGCGCGATGGGCCTGCTCGTCTGGAGCCTCATCCAGGCCGGTGCGGAGTGGGGCTGGACCAGCGGCAACACCTGGGGCTGCCTGCTCGGTTCCGTCGTCCTCTTCGCGGTCTTCGCGGTCTGGGAGACGAAGGTCGCCGAGCCGCTCATCCCGCTCGGCATGTTCCGCTCCGTGCCGCTCTCGGCCGGCGTGGTGCTGATGGTCCTCATGGCCTTCGCCTTCATGGGCGGCCTGTTCTTCGTGACCTTCTACCTCCAGGGCGTGAAGGGCCTCGGCCCGATCGACGCCGGTCTGCGCCTGCTGCCGCTGACCGCGATGATGATCGTCTCCTCGCCGCTGGCGGGCGCCCTCATCACCAAGTTCGGCCCCCGGGTGCCGCTGGTCGGCGGCATGGTCTGCACGGCCGCCGCGATGTTCGGCATGATCACCCTCTCGGCCGGCACCAGCACCCTCGTCATGTCCCTGTGGTTCGCCCTCCTCGGCCTGGGCCTCGCCCCGGTCATGGTCGGCGCCACCGAGGTCATCGTGGGCAACGCGCCGCTGGAGCTCTCCGGCGTCGCGGGCGGCCTCCAGCAGGCCGCCATGCAGGTCGGCGGCGCGCTCGGCACCGCCGTGCTCGGCGCGGTGATGGCCTCCAAGGTCTCCTCCTCCTTCGAGGGGAACTGGAAGGAGGCCGGCATCCCGGTCCCGGCCGACCCGCGCCTGGCGGAGGCCGCCGAGTTCGGCATGGCCCCGCAGGAGATGGCGAAGGCGCCCGGCATGACCCCGGACCTCTTCGCGAAGATCTCCGACGTCATCCACGACACCTTCCTCGAAGGCATGGGCCTGGCCTTCACCGTCGCCGGCGTGGTGGCGGTGGTGGCGGCCCTGGTCGCCACGCTGACCAAGCGCGGCGAGAACGTGCAGGAGGGCATGGGCGGCGGTCACATCTGACCCGCCCGACCCGGGCTTCCCCGGTCCGGGTCCCTTGAGGGGCCGTCACCCGTTCGAAGGAACGGGGGCGGCCCCTCTTCCGTTCACGGGGTCACCTCCTCCATGCTTTCGATTGCAGAGAGTGACGACATGGGGGTTGATCTGCATGAACGCGAAGACGATGGCGGTACTCACGGGGACGGCCGCCCTGCTCCTGGCCACCCTCCCGGCGACGGCCGCCCCGGCCGCCCCGGCCGTCCAGGGGGCACGGACGGCGCCGGCGGCCCCGATGGCCCCCACGGCGGCCGTCGCCCCGGCCGCCGGGGCCGCCGGGGCCGCGACGGGGGTCTGCGGGCCCGGGAGGCTCTGCCTCTGGCCACGGCCCGACTTCAAGGGCAGGCCGTGGACGTACGAGCTGGCGACGACCGACCTCGACAGCTGCGTCGCCCTCCCGGCCGGGGCCTCGGCCCAGTCCCTCGCCGTCCGCACGGGACGCCCCGTGACCACGTACCAGTCGGGGGAGTGCGCGGAGGCGGGCGAGTTCGAGACGTACCCGGGCCGGGGCACCTGGGTCCCCCAGACGCCCTACGAGGTCAGGGCCTTCAAACTCTGGGAGCGCTAGAGGCCCCCGCCCCCGCCCCCGCTCCCGTCTCCGGTGCCGCGGGCTCCGGTGCGGCGGGCTCCGGCACGGCCCGCGGGGGGACCGGGCCCGAGAGGCGGGCCACTTCGGCGCGGAGCTCGCGGACCTCCCGGGTCAGCGTCTCCAGGAGCTCCGTCTGCCGGCGCTCCACCGCGTCGTCCCGCTCGAAGCGGGAGATGAACCAGGCCGCGATGTTGGCTGTGACCACACCGAGCAGGGCGATCCCGGAGAGCATCAGCCCGACCGCCAGCACCCGCCCGAGACCGGTCGTCGGGGCGTGGTCGCCGTAGCCGACCGTCGTCATCGTGGTGAAGGACCACCAGACGGCGTCGCCCAGGGTCTTGATGTTCCCGTTCGGGGCGTCCCGCTCGACGTGCAGCACCGCCAGCGAGCCGAACATCATCAGCCCGACCACCGCGCCCGCCACATAGGTGGTGAGCGTTATCTGCGGGGCCATCCGGGCCCGCCGGCCCACGAGGAGGAGCGTGGAGACCACCCGCAGCAGCCGCAGCGGCTGCACCAGCGGCAGGAGGACCGCGAGGAGGTCGAGGGGGTGGGAGCGGACGAACGCCCAGCGGGACGGGGCGAGACAGAGCCGGACCAGGTAGTCTGCCGCGAAGGCGCCCCACACGGCCCACTCCACGACGTGGCACAGCCGGAGCACCCACGCCTCGGCGCCGGGCGCGACGATCGGCACCGCGTACGCGACGCCGAAGGCCACCGCGAGCACCAGCAGCGGGGTCTGGGTGCGCTCTTCCCAGCGGACCTTCGGCGGGCGCTGCTTCTTCACGGACATGCGGGGCATCGTAAGGAATGCCGAAGGGCGGCGGAGCCACCGGCCCCACCGCCCCTCACCAGGCGCTACGTCCTCCGGGAGGCGTGCCCCGTCAGGCGTCGCCGCCCGCGGGACCCGGATCGGCGGCCGCCACGTCCAGGAGCTGGTAGCGGTCCACCGCCTGCTTCAGGACCGCCCGGTCCACCTTGCCGTCGCGGGCCAGCTCGGTCAGCACCGCGAGCACGATCGACTGGGCGTCGATGTGGAAGTAGCGGCGGGCGGCGCCGCGGGTGTCCGCGAAGCCGAAGCCGTCCGCACCGAGGGAGGTGTACGAGCCGGGGACCCAGCGGGCGATCTGGTCCGGCACCGAACGCATCCAGTCCGAGACCGCCACGAAGGGGCCCTCGGCCGCCTGGAGCTTGCGGGTCACGTACGGGACGCGCTGCTCCTCGTCCGGGTGGAGCAGGTTGTGCTCCTCCACGGCCACGGCCTCGCGGCGCAGCTCGTTCCACGAGGTCGCGGACCAGACGTCGGCCCTGACGTTCCACTCCTCGGCGAGGATCCGCTGCGCCTCGACCGCCCACGGCACGGCGACGCCGGAGGCCATGATCTGCGCCGGGATCGCGCCCGCCTCGGCGGCCTTGAAGCGGTGGATGCCCTGGAGGATGCCCTCCACGTCCACGTCGTCCGGCTCGGCGGGGTGCCGGATCGGCTCGTTGTAGACCGTCAGGTAGTAGAAGACGTCCTCCGCCTGGGGGCCGTACATCCGGCGCAGACCGTCCTTGACGATGTGCGCGATCTCGAACCCGAACGCCGGGTCGTAGGCGATGCAGGCCGGGTTCGTCGAGGCGAGGAGGTGCGAGTGTCCGTCCGCGTGCTGGAGGCCCTCGCCGGTCAGCGTGGTGCGGCCGGCCGTGGCGCCCAGGACGAAGCCGCGCGCGAGCTGGTCGGCCATCTGCCAGAACTGGTCGCCGGTCCGCTGGAAGCCGAACATCGAGTAGAAGACGTAGACCGGGATCAGCGGCTCGCCGTGGGTGGCGTAGGCCGAGCCGGCGGCGATCAGCGAGGCCGTGCAGCCGGCCTCGGAGATGCCGTCGTGCAGCATCTGGCCGCTCGGCGACTCCTTGTAGGCGAGGAGGAGTTCGCGGTCCACCGCCTCGTACTGCTGCCCCAGCGGGTTGTAGATCTTGGCGCTCGGGAAGAAGGAGTCCATGCCGAAGGTGCGGTACTCGTCGGGGGCGATCAGCACGAAGCGCTTGCCGATCTCCTTGTCCCGCATCAGGTCCTTCAGCAGCCGGACGAAGGCCATGGTGGTGGCGATCGACTGCTGGCCCGAGCCCTTGCGGACCGCCGCGTAGGTCTTGTCGTCCGGCAGCGCCAGCGGCCTCGACCGCACCACGCGGGTCGGCACGTAGCCGCCGAGCCCGCTGCGGCGGTCGTGCATGTACTGGATCTCCTCGGAGTCCCGGCCCGGGTGGTAGTACGGCGGCAGGCCGGACTCCAGCTCCTTGTCGGTCACCGGGATGTGCAGCCGGTCCCGGAAGCGCTTCAGGTCGTCGACCGTCAGCTTCTTCATCTGGTGGGTGGCGTTGCGGCCCTCGAAGTTGGGGCCGAGGGTCCAGCCCTTGACCGTCTGGGCCAGGATCACCGTCGGCTGGCCCTTGTGGGCCTTGGCCGCGGCGTAGGCCGCGTAGATCTTCTTGTGGTCGTGGCCGCCGCGGCCCAGGTGGAGGATCTGCTGGTCCGACATGGACTCGACCATGGCCCGCAGCCGGTGGTCGTCGCCGAAGAAGTGGTCGCGGATGTACCCGCCGGTCTCCGTGGCGTACGTCTGGAACTGCCCGTCCGGGGTGGTGTTCAGCTTGTTCACCAGGATGCCGTCGCGGTCCTGGGCGAGCAGCGGGTCCCAGGAGCGGTCCCAGATCAGCTTGATGACGTTCCAGCCGTTGCCCCGGAAGATCGACTCCAGCTCCTGGATGATCTTGCCGTTGCCGCGGACCGGGCCGTCGAGCCGCTGGAGGTTGCAGTTGACGACGAAGGTGAGGTTGTCGAGGCCCTCGCGGGCCGCGATGGAGAGCTGGCCGAGCGACTCGACCTCGTCCATCTCGCCGTCGCCGAGGAAGGCCCACACGTGGGACTTGGAGGTGTCGGCGATCCCGCGCGCCTCCATGTACCGGTTCATCCGGGCCTGGTAGATCGCGCCGAGCGGGCCGAGGCCCATCGACACGGTCGGGAACTCCCAGAAGTCCGGCATCAGCCGCGGGTGCGGGTAGGACGACAGCCCGTTCGGGTACTTCGACTTCTCCTGGCGGAAGCCGTCGAGCTGGGTCGCCGTCAGCCGGTCGAGGAGGAAGGCGCGGGCGTAGATGCCGGGGGAGGCGTGCCCCTGGAAGAAGATCTGGTCGCCGCCGTCGCCCTCGTCCTTGCCCCGGAAGAAGTGGTTGAAGCCCACGTCGTAGAGGGAGGCCGAGGAGGCGAAGGTGGCGATGTGGCCGCCGACGCCGATGCCCGGGCGCTGGGCCCGCGACACCATCACGGCCGCGTTCCACCGGGTGGCGTTGAGGACCTTGCGCTCGATCTCCTCGTTGCCGGGGAAGAAGGGCTCGTCCCTGGTGGCGATGGTGTTGACGTAGTCCGTGCTGCGCATCTCGGGCACGGCCACCCGCTTCTCGCGGGCGCGCTCGATCAGCCGCAGCATCAGGTAGCGGGCCCGTTCCCGGCCCCGCTCGTCGACCGCCGCGTCCAGGGAGTCGAGCCACTCCTGGGTCTCTTCGGGGTCAAAATCGGGGACCTGGCTGGGAAGGCCGCCAATGATGATCGGGTTGCGATCGGATCCGGGAGCCACGCTGTTCCTTCGCTGGTCGGGGGGAGTCCCACGAGGGAGAGCCCCATGGAGGCCGAGGTGCCCTGGGCCGGGACGTCCATCGTGTACCCGGCTCGCGGCACACGTCATCTTTGCCGAGAGGTGGCCGTCCCCGCGCCCTCCCCGGGCAAGGGGTGTGGTCAAATCGCAACCTTACGCCCAATCCGCGCATGCGTTTCGTCAAGGCGTTCGGCAGACTGAAGCCGTAGAAACCCGCGAAGCGGGACGAATCGTGTTTCCCTGATCACGGAGCGCTGTCGAACTGCGTCGGAAGTTGCGGTGAGACGGCCCCAAACGTCACCGTTTCGGCGGTCTCCGCGGCCGGGTACTTGCGCGATCCGCCCCGTCACGTGTGGACTACGGCCAGCGCCGCGCGCATGCGCGGCCCGAGCATTTTCCGATACATGATCAGGAGGCAAGCCGTGAGCGCGACCGCGGACCACGCGGAGGAGCGGACCAACCCGGCGGCGAGGCTGGGGTTCGAGCCCGGACAGGTGGTCCAGGAGATCGGCTACGACGATGACGTCGACCAGGATCTCCGCGAAGGCATCGAGTCCACCATCGGCCAGGAGCTCGTCGACGAGGAATACGACGACGTCGCCGACGCCGTCGTCCTCTGGTTCCGTGACGAGGACGGTGATCTCACCGACTCGCTGGTGGACAGCATCGGTCTGCTGGAGGACGGAGGCAACATCTGGTTGCTGACGCCGAAGACCGGACGCGACGGCTACATCGAGCCGAGCGACATCAACGATGCCGCGCAGACCGCTGGTCTCTCCCAGACCAAGAGCATCAGCGTCGCGAAGGACTGGACGGGCACCCGCCTGGCCGCTCCCAAGCGCTGATCCCCCTGCTGCGCGAGGCCCCCTCCGGGAACGTTCCGGCGGGGGCTTTCACGTCCCCGCGCCCCGCCCCGCCCCGGCGCGGACGGAGCGCGGGCCGGCACCGGACGGGCCGTCGCCGGTCACCCCGTAGGGTGGGGTTCACCGGTTCGGCCCAGAGGCCGGGCCCCGTCGAAGGGATGCGTACGCGATGGCGATCGAGGTCGGCACCAAGGCCCCCGATTTCGAGCTCAAGGACAACCACGGCCGCACCGTGAAGCTCTCCGACTTCCGCGGCGAGAAGAACGTGGTGCTGCTCTTCTACCCCTTCGCCTTCACCGGCGTGTGCACCGGCGAGCTGTGCGAGCTCCGCGACAACCTGCCGAAGTTCGTCAACGACGACACCCAGCTGCTCGCCGTCTCCAACGACTCCATCCACACCCTGCGCGTCTTCGCCGAGCAGGAGGGCCTGGAGTACCCGCTGCTCTCCGACTTCTGGAAGCACGGCGACGCCTCCCGCGCCTACGGCGTCTTCGACGAGGAGAAGGGCTGCGCCGTCCGCGGCACCTTCATCATCGACAAGGAGGGCGTCGTCCGCTGGACGGTCGTCAACGGCCTCCCGGACGCCCGCGACCTCGACGCGTACGTGAAGGCGCTCGAAACCCTCTGAGCCCCCGCGCGCGCCCCGGAATCGGGGGAAGTCGGCCGACACCCCCCGATTCCCCGGGCGAATCGTCTGTTTCGACTGGGAACCCGTCACTAGGATCCAGTCGTTGATCCGATGCCAACGCACGACCGGGGGCGTCGTCCCCGGAAACCAATGATGGAGGGACTCGTGGGAGTCAGCCTCAGCAAGGGCGGCAACGTCTCGCTGACCAAGGAGGCCCCTGGCCTCACCGCCGTGACCGTCGGTCTGGGCTGGGACGTCCGCACCACCACCGGTACGGACTTCGACCTCGACGCCAGCGCCATCCTGGTGAGCGAGGCCGGCAAGGTGCGCAACGACCAGGACTTCGTCTTCTTCAACAACCTCAAGAGCGCCGACGGTTCCGTCGAGCACACCGGTGACAACCTCACCGGTGAGGGCGAGGGCGACGACGAGCAGGTCAAGGTCAACCTGGCCGGCGTGCCGGCCGACGTGGCCAAGATCGTCTTCCCGGTGTCGATCTACGACGCCGAGAACCGCCAGCAGTCCTTCGGCCAGGTGCGCAACGCGTTCATCCGCGTCGTGAACCAGGCCGGCGGCGCCGAGATCGCGCGGTACGACCTCTCCGAGGACGCCTCCACCGAGACCGCCATGGTCTTCGGCGAGCTGTACCGCCACGGCGCGGAGTGGAAGTTCCGCGCGGTCGGCCAGGGTTACGCCTCGGGCCTGCGCGGCATCGCGCAGGACTTCGGCGTCAACGTCTGAGCCGAACCACCTTCGGGCCGTCCGGCCCGGGCGCAGCCGCCCGGGACCGGCGCCCGCACGTCGACGTCCGGCGCCGCACCCTCGTGCGGCGCCGGACGTGCCTCATGGCAGCAGCACTCACCGGGGAGGAACCGAACACCATGGGCGTCACGCTCGCCAAGGGAGGCAACGTCTCCCTCTCCAAGGCCGCACCCAATCTCACCAAGGTCCTCGTGGGCCTCGGCTGGGACGCGCGGTCCACCACCGGAGCCCCCTTCGACCTCGACGCCAGCGCCCTGATGTGCCAGGCCGGCCGGGTGCTGGGCGACGAGTACTTCGTCTTCTACAACCAGCTGCTCAGCCCCGAGGGCTCCGTCGAACACACCGGTGACAACCTCACCGGAGAGGGTGACGGCGACGACGAGTCGCTGATCGTCGACCTCACCCGCGTCCCGGACCGCTGCGACAAGATCGTCTTCCCGGTCTCCATCCACGACGCCGACAACAGGGGCCAGACGTTCGGCCAGGTCAGCAACGCCTTCATCCGGGTGGTGAACCAGGCGGACGGGCAGGAACTCGCCCGCTACGACCTTTCCGAGGACGCCTCCACCGAGACCGCGATGATCTTCGGCGAGCTCTACCGCTACAACGGCGAGTGGAAGTTCCGCGCGGTCGGCCAGGGGTACGCGTCCGGGCTGCGGGGCATCGCTCTAGACTTCGGGGTCAACGTTTCGTAAAGCCGCGTTATCACACAATGGGGTAGGCAGTGCTTCTGAAAACCTTCGGATGGTCCTTCGCGATCACCGTGCTCGGCCTGGTGGCCGCGGTGCTCTACGGGGGGTGGGAGGCGTTCGGGGTCGTCGCGATCCTCTGCATCCTCGAGATCTCGCTCTCCTTCGACAACGCCGTGGTCAACGCCGGCATCCTGAAGAAGATGAATGCCTTCTGGCAGAAGATCTTCCTCACCGTCGGCATTCTGATCGCCGTCTTCGGAATGCGGCTGGTCTTCCCCGTCGTGATCGTCGCGATCAGCGCCAAGATCGGCCCGATCGAGGCCGTCGACCTCGCGCTCAACGACGCCGACCGCTACCAGGAACTGGTCACCGACGCGCACCCGTCGATCGCGGCCTTCGGCGGCATGTTCCTGCTGATGATCTTCCTCGACTTCATCTTCGAGGACCGTGACATCCAGTGGCTGCGCTGGATCGAGCGCCCGCTCGCCAAGCTCGGCAAGGTCGACATGCTGTCGGTCTGCATCGCGCTGATCGTCCTGCTCGTCACCGCGATGACCTTCGCGACCCACGCCCACCAGCACGGCGGCGCCCACGTCGACAAGGCGCAGACCGTGCTGATCTCCGGCATCGCCGGCCTCATCACGTACCTGGTCGTCGGCGGTCTCTCCGGCTTCTTCGAGAACAAGCTGGAGGAGGAGGAAGAGCGCGAGCACGAGGCCGAGGAGGAGGCCAAGCGCAGCGGCAAGAAGGTCTCCGCCGTCCAGCTCGCCGGCAAGGCCGCCTTCTTCATGTTCCTCTACCTGGAGGTCCTCGACGCCTCCTTCTCCTTCGACGGCGTCATCGGCGCCTTCGCCATCACCAACGACATCGTCCTGATGGCCCTCGGCCTCGGCGTCGGCGCCATGTACGTCCGGTCCCTCACGGTCTACCTGGTCAAGCAGGGCACCCTGGACGACTACGTGTACCTGGAGCACGGCGCCCACTACGCCATCGGCGCCCTCGCGGTGCTCCTCCTGGTCACCATCCAGTACGAGATCAACGAGGTCATCACCGGCCTCATCGGCGTCGTCCTGATCGCCTGGTCCTTCTGGTCCTCCGTCCGCCGCAACAAGGCCATCGCCGCGGCCGGGGGCGGTTCCTCGGACGACAAGGCCGAGGTGAGCTCCGGGGTGTGACACCCTGCTCCCGGGTGTGCGCCCCGCCACGGGGTGTGACACCGGGGACAATGAGGAACGCTTCCCCTGCGGGGCGGCCGGCACGTCCGGCCGCCCCGCAGGCGCGTGGCGGGGCGGGCAGAAGGGCCGCGGCGACCGAGCCGACCGGCCGACCGGCGACCAGTGGGGGTGGGCCCGATGGGCTTCCTGGACAACCTGTTTCCGGGACGAGCGACGTCCTTCGACACCGGTGTGGGCGCGTCCCACACCATCGACCTGACCCGGCGCCGTCCCACGGTCTCGCTCGCCCAGCAGGGCGGAGCCACCGGCAACCTCCGGGTCAACCTCTCCTGGCGGATGCGCACCTCCGACATCGAGGGCCGCTCCCGGCAGAGCGGCCGGCTGCTGCGCAACCCCGCCCAGTTCTTCAAGCCCGAGGCCGTCCAGGCCCACACCCAGGGCATGGTCAACGTCGACCTCGACCTCGGCTGCCTCTACGAGCTCAAGGACGGCAGCAAGGGCGTGGTGCAGCCGCTCGGCGGCTTCTTCGGCGACCTCAACACCGCCCCGTACGTGAAGCTCAGCGGCGACGACCGCTTCGGCGCCCCCTCGGGGGAGACGATCTTCGTCAACCTCGACCACAAGGACGAGATCAAGCGGCTGCTGTTCTTCGCGTACATCTACGACCAGACCCCGGCCTTCGACCGGACCCACGCCAAGATCACCCTCTACCCGAGCAACGGCCCCCGGATCGAGATCGAGCTCGACGAGCGCGCCCCGCAGGCCCGCTCCTGCGCCGTCTTCTCCGTGGACAACAGCAAGGGCGAGCTGCTGGTCCGGCGCGAGGTGCGCTTCGTCTACGGCTTCCAGGCCGAGCTGGACCGGCTCTACGGCTGGGGACTCCAGTGGGGCCGCGGCTACAAGTCGAAGGCCTGACCCCGTCCGCCCGTCACGGACGCTGGAACTGCGGCCCCATCGGCGGCATCCGGAACTCCACGACGGGCTCCGGCTGCGGATACCCGTACGCGGGCACCGGCACCGGCGGCTGCGGGTAGCCGTAGGCGGGCGCCCGGTCGGGCATCGGCGGGACGTGCGGCAGGGACGGCGCGGACGGGACGGAGGCGTGCGCGACGGTCAGGTCGTCCGGGTGCGCGGCGGAGCCCGTACCGGCCTCGGCGGAGCCCGTACCGCCCCCGGTGCTCCCGGTGGGGCCGCCGTCGAGGGCGGTGGTCTCGGCGAGCGGGTCGACCGGCCGCGCCTCGGCGGCCGGGTCCTCGGCGGGCGCCCCTTCGGGGGCCTCGTCGACCGAGATGCCGAAGTCCGTCGCCAGCCCCACCAGGCCGGTCGGATAGCCCTGGCCGACCGCGCGGAACTTCCACCCCTCGCCCCGGCGGTACAGCTCGCCGCAGATCACGGCGGTCTCCTCGCCGGTCTCCGCCGTCACGTCGAAGAGCGCCAGCGGCTCCTGCCCGGCCCCGGGGGCCGCGTCGTACAGCAGGATCCGCAGGTCCGTCACCGAGCGGAACGTCCCGCCGTCCGAGGAGGCGGCGAGCACCACCCGGTCGATCGAGGGGTCGAGTCCGCCGAGATCGGCCTCCACGGTGTCCGTGAGCCCCTCGGCGACCCGCTTCTTCGGCAGCCGCCGGACCAGCCCCGAGGGGTGGCGCGGCTGGTTGTAGAAGACGAAGTCCTCGTCGGAGCGGACGCGCCCGTCGGGCCCCAGGACCAGGGCCGAGGCGTCCACGTCGGGGACCCCGGGGCCCGGGGTCCAGCGGAGCACGGCCCGTACGGCCGCGGTGTCGAGAGGGACGTTGGAGCCCTTCAGCATCGCGTGCGTCATGACGGCCATCCTGCCCTCCTGCCCGACCGCGGGACAACGCGGGTACCGGAAGAAGGGCCGGGCAAGGGGTGGGAAGGGTCGGGGAGGGGCGGGGAGGAGGGACCGGGGGAAGGGGACCGGGCAGGGCCGGGGGAGGGACCGGACGGGGCCGGGAGGCGGACCGGACGGGGCCGGGTCACCTGGATTTCACACGGGATGGGAACTACGGACACCCGCACCTACGTACTATTACCGGCCACATGTCGTCAGGGCCGAAGAGAGGAAGACGGGGACTCACATGCGTCATTTCGGACACATCCCGTCCACGGTGCGGAGCGGGCTGTTCCATCGCGAGCCTGCCGAATTCACCGCCGACTCGCCCGCGCGCACCCTCGCGGTCGCCCTCGGCGCCACGCTCTACAGCCCCGCGACCCGGCCCCGGCTCGCCGACGACATCCGCAAACAGGCCGCCCGCGGCGTCGTCTCCATGGTCCTCTGCCTGGAGGATTCGATCAGCGACGCCGACGTCGAGGCCGGCGAGGCCAACCTGGTCCGGCAGTTCCGTGACCTCGCCGAAGCCACCGCGACCGGCCCCGGCGTCCCCCTCCTCTTCATCCGGGTCCGCGAGCCCCACCAGATCACCGACCTCACCGCCCGCCTCGGCGACACCATCGGCCTGCTGTCCGGATTCGTACTGCCCAAATTCACCGAGGCCCGCGGCGCCGCCTTCCTCGAAGCCCTCACCCGGGCCGAGGAGACCGCCGGCCGCCGCCTCTACGCCATGCCCGTCCTGGAGTCCCCCGAGCTCCTCCACCTGGAGACCCGGGCCGACACCCTCGCCGGCATCGCGTCGATCACCGACAAGCACCGCGACCGCGTCCTCGCCCTCCGCCTCGGCGTCACCGACTTCTGCTCCGCCTACGGGCTCCGCCGCTCGCCCGACATGACCGCCTACGACGTCAAGATCGTCGCGAACGTCATCGCCGACGTCGTCAACGTCCTGGGCCGCGCCGACGGCACCGGCTTCACCATCACCGGCCCCGTCTGGGAGTACTTCCGCCCCGGCGAGCGCATCTTCAAGCCCCAGCTGCGCCGCAGCCCCTTCCTGGAGGGCCGCGCCGAGGACCTGCGCACCGCCCTCATCGAGCACGACATGGACGGCCTGCTCCGCGAGATCGAGCTCGACCGGGCCAACGGCCTCCTCGGCAAGACCTGCATCCACCCCACCCACGTGTCGCCCGTCCACGCGCTGTCCGTGGTCAGCCACGAGGAGTGGAGCGACGCCCAGGACATCCTCCGGCCGGAACAGGACGGTGGCGGGGTGCTCCGCTCCGCCTATACGAACAAGATGAACGAAGTGAAGCCCCACCGGGCCTGGGCCGAGCGCACCCTCGTGCGCGCCGAGGTCTTCGGTGTCGCCCGTGAGGACGTCGGCTTCGTGGACCTGCTCGCCGCCGGCGTCACCGGCTGACGGGCGGACCAGCTCACCGCCGGCTCCCCGCCGGCTGACGAAAGGACTGCGGCGACGTGGTGTGGACCGGAACGTGGGTCGCGGAGCGGCTCGGCGTCGAACTGATCGGCGACGAGGAGCTGCCCGCCCTCCTGGGCCTCGCCCTGCGCCGCAACCCCAAGCGGGCCCACCTGCTCGTGTCCAGCGTGCTCGGCAAACACGTGCCGCAGCACCCCTCGGTCGTGTACGGCTCCGGCCTCGGCCTCGGCCTGCGCGTCCGCGAGCTCCTCGGGGCCGAGGAGGCCGGCCGGGCCGTCGTCCTCGGCTACGCGGAGACCGCCACCGCCCTCGGCCACGCCGTCGCGGACGGCCTCGGCACCGCCCCGTACCTCCACTCCACCCGCCGCCCGGTCCCCGGCGTCGCCACCGCGGGCGGCTTCGAGGAGTCCCACTCGCACGCCACCTCGCACCTGCTGCTGCCGGAGGACCCGGAGCTGCTGGCCGGCGAGGGGCCGCTGGTCCTCGTCGACGACGAGTTCTCCACCGGCAACACCGTCCTCAACACCATCCGCGGCCTCCACGAGCGCTACCCCCGCGAGCGGTACGTCGTCGTCGCCCTGGTCGACATGCGCGGCCCCGCCGACCGCGACCGGCTCACCGCCTTCGCCGCCGAGATCGGCGCCCGCGTCGACCTCCTCACCCTCGCCGCCGGCACCGTCGGCCTCCCCGAGGGCGTCCTGGAGAAGGGCCAGGAGCTGGTCGCCCGGCACGAGCCCGCGCCCGGCGCGGCCCCCGTCCCGCGCACCCGCGGCGGCTTCACCGCCGTCGCCGCGCCCGTCCGCGTCGGCCTCGACTGGCCCGCCGGCGTCCCGGACGGCGGCCGGCACGGCTTCACCCCCGACCACCGCGCCCGCCTGGAGGCGGCGCTGCCCGCGATGACCGGAGCCCTCACCGAGGCGCTGGCCGCCGGCACGGAGGGCGCCCCCGGAGCCGCGTCCCGGGACCTGCCCGGCGGCGCGCGGCCCCGCGTGCTCGTCCTCGGCTTCGAGGAGCTGATGTACGCGCCGCTGCGGCTCGCCGGCGCCCTGGAGGACGCCGGGCTCGACGTCCGCTACTCCACCACCACCCGCTCGCCCGTCCTCGCCGTCGACGACCCCGGCTACGCGATACGCACCCGCCTCGTCTTCCCCGCCCACGACGACCCCGCCGACGGCCCCGGCGAGCGCTACGCCTACAACGTCGCCGGAGGCGGCTACGACGCCGTCGTCGCCGTCGTCGACTCCGCCGCCGACACCCCCGCGCTGCACGCCCCGGAGGGCCTGCTGGCCCAGCTCGCCGTCCACATCCCGCACGTCGTCCTGGCGGTCGTGCCGTCGTACGCGCCCGGGGCGGCCGGAGCGGTCGCGGCACCCGCCGTCGCGGCAGGGCCCCGCGCCCCCGAAGCCACCGAAGAAGCCGAAGCCACCGAAGCCTTCGGAACCATCGAAGCTCCCGAAAGGAGCTCCATGCTGCCCGAGCCCCTCCGAGGCCCCGCCTTCTCCTCGTACGCCCCCGAGGAGGTCGGCTGGCTGCTCCAGGACCTCTCGGACGTCGAGCTGGAGGCGCCCACCGAGGAACGCGAGGAAGCCATCCAGCGCGGCGGCGCGCACTACGCCGAGTCGCTGCCCGTCGAGTACCAGCCGAGCGACCGCTACCAGGAGCTGTACCGCAGCGCCCTGGAGTCCTCCGCCGCCCGCATCGCCCACGCCGTCGGCGTCGTCACCGAGACCGTCCTGGCGGAGCGGTCCGGCCGCCCGGTCCTCGTCTCCCTCGCCCGCGCCGGCACCCCCGTCGGCGTCCTCATGCGCCGCTGGGCCCACCGCCGCCACGGCCTCGACCTGCCCCACTACGCCGTCTCGATCGTCCGCGGCCGGGGCATCGACGCCAACGCCCTGCGCTGGCTCGCCGCCCACCACGACCCGGCCGACGTCGTCTTCGTCGACGGCTGGACCGGCAAGGGCGCCATCACCCGCGAACTCGCCGCAGCCCTGCGGGAGTCCGAGGAGTTCGCCGGCTTCGACCCGGAGATCGCGGTCCTCGCCGACCCCGGCTCCTGCGTCCGCACCTACGGCACCCGCGAGGACTTCCTCATCCCCTCCGCGTGCCTCAACTCCACGGTCTCCGGCCTGATCTCGCGCACGGTGCTCCGCTCCGACCTCGTCGGACCGGACGACTTCCACGGCGCCAAGTTCTACCGCGACCTGGCCGGCGCCGACGTCTCCGTCGCCTTCCTCGACGCCGTCGAGGCCCGCTTCGACGAGGTCGCCGACACCGTCGACACCGACGTCAAGGAACTCCTCGCCACCGACCGCACCCCCACCTGGGAGGGCTGGGCGGCCGTCGAGCGGATCAGCGAGGAGCAGGGCATCCACGACGTCAACCTCGTCAAGCCCGGCGTCGGCGAGACCACCCGCGTCCTCCTGCGCCGCGTCCCCTGGAAGATCCTCGCCCGGCGCGGCGCGGGCGCCGACCTCGCCCACGTCCGCCTCCTCGCGGAGCAGCGCGGCGTCCCCGTGGAGGAGGTCGACGACCTCCCGTACACCTGCGTGGGCCTCATACACCCCCAGTACACGAGGGGCGCGACAGGCGCCGACGGCAAGGCGGTGGTGTCCCGATGAACGCCCCCACGCCCCCGGCGAACGCCTCCGTGACCACGACGGACGTCCCCGTGACCGGGACGGGCGTCTCCGCGACCCCGGCGGATGCCCTCGCGACGACGACGGGCGTCCCCGCGACCCCGGCGAACGCCTCCGTGACCACGACGGGCGTCCCCGCGACCTCGGCGGATGCCCTCGCGACGACGGCAGACGTCCCCGCGACCCCGGCGAACGCCTCCGTGACCACGACGGGCGTCCCCGCGACCTCGGCGGATGCCCTCGCGACGACGGCAGACGTCCCCGCGACCCCGGCGAACGCCTCCGTGACCACGACGGGCGTCCCCGCGACCTCGGCGGATGCCCTCGCGACGACGGCAGACGTCCCCGCGACCCCGGCGAACGCCTCCGCGGCCAAGGCGGCCGTCCCCGCGACGACGACCCTGGTCGCCAGCGACCTCGACCGCACCCTCATCTACTCGACCGCGGCCCTCGCCCTCGGCATGCCGGACGCGCAGGCGCCCCGGCTGCTGTGCGTCGAGGTCCACGAGTCCAAGCCGCTCTCGTACATGACGGAGGAGGCGGCCGAACTCCTCGCGCTGCTCAGCGCCGAGACCCTCTTCGTCCCCACCACGACCCGGACCCGCAAGCAGTACCAGCGCATCCAGCTCCCGGGCACCGCGCCGAAGTACGCGATCTGCGCCAACGGCGGGCACATCCTCGTCGACGGCGTCTCCGACCCCGACTGGCACGCGTCCGTCGTCCGCCGGCTCGCCGAGGAGTGCGCCCCGCTCTCCGAGATCCGCGCCTACCTCACCGCGACCACCGACCTGTCCTGGGTGCGCAAGCACCGGGTCGCCGAGGACCTCTTCGCCTATCTGGTCGTCGAGCGGGAGCGGCTGCCCGAGGACTGGCTGGGACGCTTCGGCGCCTGGGCCGCCGACCGCGGCTGGACGGTCTCCCTCCAGGGTCGCAAGGTGTACGCGGTGCCGAAGCCGCTCACCAAGAGCGCCGCCGTCCGCGAGGTCGCCCGGCGCACCGGCGCCGCGCTCACCCTCGCCGCGGGCGACTCGCTCCTCGACGCCGACCTGCTCCTCGCCGCGGACCGCGCCTGGCGCCCGGGCCACGGCGAACTCGCCGACACGGCCTGGACCGCCCCCCACCTCGACGTCCTCGCGGAGCGGGGCGTCGCGGCGGGGGAGGAGATCCTCCGCCGCTTCCGCGCGGCGGCGCTCCTTTCCTGAGCGATCCTGCCGTACGGTGTCCCGGCTCCCGGGTCAGCCGCAGCAGCCCCCGCCGCAGCAGCCGCCGCCACCCCCGCCCCCGGCGGGGGCGGCGCCGGCGGACGCGGACCCGCCGACGGCCACGGCCGACAGCAGCTTCACGGTGTCGTCGTGCCCGGCGGGGCAGGAGGCGGGCGCCGAGGACTCGGCCATGGGCCGGCTCAGCTCGAAGGTGTCACCACAGGTGCGGCAGCGGTATTCGTAACGAGGCATGCGCCCAGGCTAGCGGGGGCGCCGCGGGCACGGGAGCGGGTCCGCCGGGCCGCGGCGGATCCGCCGCGGCGCGCGGCCTCAGTGCGCGTGCCCGCCCCGCTCCTCGCGGATCGCGGCGACGACGCGCGCGGCCTCGGCCCGTACGGCCTCCAGCTCGCCCAGGAAGTGCCAGTAGTCGGGATGGCGCCCTTCCAGCCCCGCCACGGCCCGGTCGATCCGCGCCACCGCCTCGTCGAGGGGGCGGGCGTGACGCGGATCGGGCCGGGTGCGGCCCTCCATGGCGAGCCGCTGCGCGTCCCGCACCGCGAACCTCGCCCGGTCCGTCTCCGCCGTCGGGTCCTTCGCGACCGCGTCGAGCCGTCGCAGCCGGTCCCCCGCGGCGGCCACGGCCTCCCCGGTGGTGTCGAGCAGCGCCCGTACGGTCGACAGCAGGGCGGTCGCGTCCGGCCACCGCTGCTCCGCCCGCGCCGCCCCCGCCTCCGCGAGCCGCTCCTCCGCCTGCCGTACGGCCCCGGCCGCCTGCTCCGGCACGTGCTGGAGGTCCTGCCAGCAGGCGGCCGAGTACCGCCGCCGCAGCTCGGACAGCACGGGCTCGACGGCCTCGGCCCGGGTCGCCAGGGCCTGCGTCCGGGTCCGCAGCGACACCAGCCGCTTGTCGATCTCGGCGGCCCGCTCCGGCAGCCGCTCGGCCTCCGTCCGCACCGCCTCCGCGTCCCGCAGCACCCGGTCGGCCCGCTGGAGCGTCTCGGCGACCCCGTGCCGCCCGGCCCCCTCGTTGAGCCGGGTCAGCTCGGGCCCGAGCGCGGCGAGCCGGGCGGCGAGGTCATCGGCCCGCAGCCCCTTCTCCCGTACGGATTCGAGCGCACCGCCCGCCCCGCGCAGCGCCTGCCGGGCCCGCTCCACGGCGGGCGCGAGCCGCGCCAGCTGCGTCTCGGCCCGGCCCAGCAACGGCGCCAGCCCGGCCTCGAACCGGTCGAGCTCCCCCTTGACCCGCTCCAGCTCCTCCCGGGCCCGCGTCAGCTCCCCCCGGGCCCGCTGGGCCGTCCCGGAGTCGAGCTCCTCCCGATCGAGATCATGAGCGTCAACAGCAGAAATATAGACATGGGACACCTCATCGACCCGCCGCCCCAACGCCGCGAACTCCTCGACGGCCCGCCGCGCCTCCGGCGACCCGTCCACCGCCGTGATCGTCTCGATGGTGATCCGCATCCCCCGCTGCGCGGTGTCCAGCTCGTAGAACGCCGCCGCAGCCGCGTCCTTGGCCGCCTGCGCCTCCGCCCGCTGCCCTTCCCCACGCCCCCCGAACCACCGCCGGCCGCCCCCGCCACCAGCGAACGACTGAGGCACCAGCACCCCCACCACCAGCGGCAACAAGAACGCGACCCGCACCAGCCCCCCGCCCCCGGACACCGCCCTACCCTTCGCGCCGCTCGCCGCCACGACCCTCTCCCGTGCTGTCTCCGCAGTGCCCGCCGTCCGAACGACCATTCTCCCACCCACCAAGGACGACCACACGACCCCACCGGTTCGCCCCACCCGCCCCCAGACCTCCCCGCATACGCGTTTGCGATCCGCCCATCCCCTCCGTGTAGGCTGATGCCTCCTCCAAGGGTGCGTA
This sequence comes from Streptomyces filamentosus, assembly GCF_014654895.1. Classification (GTDB taxonomy): domain Bacteria; phylum Actinomycetota; class Actinomycetes; order Streptomycetales; family Streptomycetaceae; genus Streptomyces; species Streptomyces filamentosus. The sequence goes on from NZ_BNBE01000001.1 coordinate 4,201,358, forward strand.
GCTCAGGGGTAGAGCGCTGCTCTTACAAAGCAGATGTCGGCGGTTCGAAACCGTCCGCGCCCACCAGTCTGACCTCATGCGGGGTCGGCAAAGGCCCAGGTCAGAGCAATGCTCGGCCTGGGCCTTCGTCATGAGACTGCACTCTGACTACACGTTGGCTAGCCTCTTGAGCACTCTCGCTACACGGGCCCGTCCCCTAAAAATCCCCTAAGGGGAGAGGCGGCGCCGGCGAGGAAACAACCAGAGCAGCGGCCCCCCTTCTGCCGTCGAAGGGGGGCCGCCTAGTGTGCCGAGAGCGCTACTCGGGGGCCACCTGAGCTGGCGTCTCGGCACGTCTATGGGGAACGACTCTCCACGATGGCAAAAGGATGCGGCGTCGGCGGAGAAGTTCACTCTTTCGAGCGAACGCGCGTTCGAATCATGGAAACTACACCTAGCCCTGCGGCGAGGGCTAGCTGACGCAGGGCTGCGGCCGTGTGGGCCACTTCCGGCCATACCCTTCTACCTCGATTTGAACCATGATCACAAAAAGCCGCAAAGTAGCTGCTGACAAATGATCATGATCGGTCGAGCTTGGACGCGTGCCAGCCGACCAGCCCGAATGGATCACCAGCGCCCAGCAGGCGCTCGGGCGCAAGGTCCGCGACGCCCGCCTCTACGCAGACCTCACACAGGAGCAACTCGCCGCCCTGGCCCAGATCGACAGGTCGACAATCCAGCGCATAGAGGGCGGCCAGAATGATGCGAAAATCAGCCACCTTCTCCGCGTAGCCGCCGCCCTCGGCGTCCCCGCCCGGGACCTCATCCCAGATGGCGCCCCACCGGCAAACCCGTAGGTCCTGTCAGTCCCGCCCCGTAGGCTTGCCCCCATGTCCGAGCACTCCCGCCCCGCCAGCCGCACCGCCGATCCTGCCGTCATCAACTGCCGGATCCGTGCCCTGCTGCGCGCCGGCGAGCTGACGGCGGAGGGGCGTGCGGAGTACGGCCGGCTGCTCGTCGAGTGGGATGCCGCCGTCCAGGCCGAGCAGGAGCTCGCCGCCTAGGAGGATTGGTGTCCCGCCCGTCGGTCGCTGTCCCGACGGGCGGGTCCGAGCATCGCGTCAGCCAGAAGACGCTGATGTTGACGCGAGTGTACGACTGGCCGCCGACAGTCCGGGGTGCCGTCGCAGCCCTGTCAGAGGCGCCGCTTACGATGCGACCGTGGCGATCGAACTCCCTGACGAACTGATCAAACTCGAAGAAGCAGCCTGGGCGGAGCAGCAGGCCGGCGCGCTCACCGTGGAAACGGCAGCCGCCGTACAGGCCGCGGTCACCGAGCATGCGCAGGCCATCGGGGAGCCGCGGTTCGCCGTCGAGGCCGCGCTGAAGAAGAAGGTCCGGCACCCCGAGGCGGACGCCTGACCCCGGACACGACGAAGCCGCCCCCTCCCGAAGGAGGGGGCGTTGCCGTTGGGCCTCAGGTGGTCTCGTCAGGCGGCGGTACGACGTCGGGCTCGTGCGGCGGGTCGGCAACCCCCATGTCGGCGAGCGTCTCCCCATCGGCCTCGACGGCGACAGGCAGCGGCCTCAGCGGTTTCATCTCCATGCTCACGCCCCCGTCCGGTTGTACTCGTCGACGAGCGGGTGTGCCTCGGGCGGCTTACCCACCGGGTCGCGGGCCCACCGGTACAGCTCGTCCACCGTCCACGAGAAGGCCCGGACGACGGACTCCAGGCGGAACAGCCGGCCCCGCAGCGACCCGTTCTCCTCGTCCACCCTCGCCACCGTCGCCTGCAGCACAGCCAGGTCGGCCGCCCGCTGTGCCGGTGCGGCGTTCGCGCGGGCCGCCGCCTCCGTAGCGGCAGCAGTCGCGCGCGCCGCCCGTACCGTGGCCCGGGCCACGAAGAAGCCTCCACCGCCGAGGAGACTGCCGGCAGCACCCACTACAGCTGCCCACTCGCCGACGTTCATAGGGCCTCATCTCTCCGGCCGCGCGGAGACTTGGGGACCGAGTACTCGGGCACCGTCGCGGCCCACATGATGACCCCCACGTGGGAGGTCAGGTACCAGATCGCGACCCACAGGCCGCGGGAGTAGTCGCCGGTCAGCACGGCGGCCAGGTAGGCGACTGCCCAGACCGATGGCGGGATGAGCGCCGCATAGAAGCCCCACCGGTCGCGGCCGATGCGCAGGAACGCGGCCACGATCGTGGCGATGCCGCAGATGATCCACAGCCACGACCAGTGGCGCAGGTCGCAGAACCGGGTGAGGAGCTGCAGGCCGGCCGCCTCGGGCGGGTCGACCAGGAAGGAAACGCCCCAGCAGGTCTTCCCGACACCGAGGATCAGCAGGAACACGCCGCGGCGACCGAGGTGCATCCGGACTCGCCGCAGCAGGACGGTGCCCATCTACACCCCAGACGGGCCGGCCGCCTTGACGGGGCTCGTCTGCTCGATCGCCAGGGCGGGCACCGGCGCCGTCACCTCGCGGCGGAGGAACAGGGCGACCGCGCCCTCGACTGCGGCCATCCACAGGGCCTGGGTTTCCGCAGGCATGGTGAGACCGAAGGCGAGGAACAGCGCCAGGAAACCCTGTGCCAGGTTCACGATGGCCGCAGCTGCGGCACCGGTCCTGAGGACGACCGCGGTGGCGAGCGCGACTGCCAGGGAGAGGACGGCCATGATGGCGCCCTGCTGCGCGTCGGTGACGTCGAGACCGTATGCGGCCGACAGCTTCAGGGAGATGCTGACCAGAGCCAGCAGGTAGACAGGCTCTCTGCCGAAGATCTTCATGAGTGGTCCGTTCAGTTGGCGAGGCGGGCGGAGATGTCGGTCGCGACGCGGGCCGCGATCTGCTTGACGAGGGCGCTGACCTGGTCGGGGGTTATGCCGCCCGTCGCGGTGACGCGGACCGTCTTGTCGACGTCACGCAGGATCTGGTTCATGTCCCGCGTGTCGGCGAGGCCCTCCTGCTTGTACTGCCAGGGCGCGATCCGCTGCTTCTCCTCGATCCGCTTCACCGCGGCCGTGAGGCCCTTAACGGCGACGGCCAGGTCGGCGAGCTGCTTGGCCTGCTCGGGGGTCATGTCGTCCTCCTCGGTGCTGGTCGCGCGGGCGACGATGCCCGGGAACACGACCTCTCGGAACTGCTCGATGCGGGCCTTGCCAGGGCAGGCCGTCCCGCTGACGGCCCACTCGGGGTGCAGGGAGTGGTAGCCGTAGCCCGGGTCGTCCCAGGAGCGGCAGATCCGCAGCGGGATCCCATGTCGCTGGTGCAGCCAGACGCCGAGCTTGATCAGCTCCTCGACCTGCTCGGCCGTCCACGGGTCCGTGTGCTGCAGGTTCGAAGCCGTCTCGATGGAGACAGCGCCCGTCCCGTCCGCGCGGCGGTTGGCCCGGTAGTTGGCGTCGGCTCGGGTCTCGGTGCCGATGTACTGGCCGAGGTCGCCGGCGTAGCCGAGACCGAAGTGGCTGTCGAGGTTGGTCGAGTCGCGCCAGTACTCGTACATGCGGCGCGCCGCCCATGGGGCCGCGATGCTGTGCAGGATGAACTGCGTCGGCCTGATGGCCGGCTGCTGATCAGACTCCGGCTGTAGCTCCATCTTGATGGCGCCGGGGTACCAGGCCATGGGGCCTCCAGACATGACGAAACCCCGGCCAGTCGGCGCGGGGCGGACGAGGAACAGGTGGGCTACGGGGCCTCGGACGGCGCGAGCTGGAGCTCGGCGCTCGTGGACTCGTGGCGGAGGATGTTGGTCACCCCGACCTGGAGCTGCGCGGCGAGCCGGTTCGCGAGGGCGATCACCTCGGTCTCGATGGCCTGGCTGTCGAGGTCGGTCCGGGCCGGCACGTTGACGAGCACGGGGACGCCGCCGGTGAAGTCGGACCAGAGGTTGATGCGGTAGACCACGCCGTCGGGGTCAACCTGTGGGAGACGGATCATGAAGAGGCTCCAGGTCAGGTGAGGGAGTAGCGGCAGCTGTCGAGCGACAGCCACGAGGTGGCGGTGCCGGTGCCGGGCGGGATGATGACCGAGATCTCCCCGGTAGTTCCGACCTCGATGCGGGCGTAGATGTGGGAGGACACGTAGCCCGTCGCGGCAGGGAAGTAGCGGAAAAACGCGGGTCGGACAGCAGCGGGCAGCGTGGCAATGGTGAAGGAGGCCCCCTTGTCGAAAGGGACGGCCGAGCTGCGTTCGACGGTGCCGCGCAGTTCGACGGTGTCGCCGCTGACCCGGTAGGAGGGCGTGCCCGTTTTCGCCGCGAAGCCAGCCGCGAAAGTGATGGGGACCCAGGGACCTGAGCTGATGCTGCGCCAGGTGCCGTCACTCATCCGGCCCTCGTACCGGTCCTCGGCGGCGAGGTACACCATCTGCCCGGGTACGGGGGCCTGGTCGCCGACGAGAGTGGCATTCCGTGCGGATGCGGAGCTGAATCGCAGGACTGTCTGGCCGACGATGTCGTCCATGCCTGTGGCGTTGAGGCTGATGTTGGGGGCGTCGGTGAGGGCAGGGACGACGATCCCCTGCCCGTAGGAGTCGGTGGCCACGTGGGCACCCTTCTACGCGATCTGATAGGTGACGCCGAAGGAGGCGTAGTCGGTGCTCGCCCAGGTGAAAGGGGTGGCGAAGCGCCATTCGGTGGCGGCGGACCCTGCCGCGGTGACTGCACTGATGCCGACGAGGTAGGAAGTGCCGCCGATGACACGGCACATGCCCGGGTAGTAGGCGGTGCCGGCGTCGGAGCACATGGCCGATCCGGCCCAGAACATCGACGCGCTGGGCAGAGCCGCGGACGTGAAGGGCAGGCCCCACCGCAGGGTGCCGGTTCCGAAGGTGGTCGTCGTACCGGCCACGAACGACAGCCTGACGGTGCACTCATCGCCGCGGAGCGTGTACTTCGCGTCGACGAGCGCGTTCCCGGCAGCGGCGCCGCCACCGGCCGAGACGAACGTGGGCGTGTAGCTGACCCAGGCGGTACCGGCGTCGGAGGGCGCGGTGCGGCCGAGGGCGAGCCATGAGCCTTTCCCGGACACGGTGACGACGATGAGGTCGCCGACCACGGGGGCGAGGTAGGTCTCCATGCGGCGGGCGATGATGCCGTCGGTGGTGGTGACGGTGCCGTCGCTGCCGACAGCGGAGACGGTTGCGAGGTGGAAGTCGGCGCCCTTCACTCCGGGATTGGCGCGCGCTGCACCGAGTGTGTTGCGCCGGAGGGCGGCCGCCAGATCACTCGCACCGCTCACGTGCCCTCCTTTGCCGAGATGGTCCGGATCGTGAAGTCGCTGCTGACGTCGAGGGGGACGGTGAACGAGGACGCCTGGTGGAGCTCCTTGGTGCCGTCCGGGTAGACGACCCGCAGCACGTCACCGGGCGCGAGCGCCGGGTTCGGCAGGGACGAAATGTCCGCGGTCGCGTTCGGGGCGCGCGCGGACTGGAGCAGCAGCGTCGCGGCCTGCGTACAGGCACCGACCGTGATCAGAGTGGAGCTGGAGTAGAACGTGGGCCGGCGCCCGAACGGCCCGGACCAGTAGGTGGGGCTGCCGGGATCGTTGTCGACGACGAGCGAGCTCACCGGCGGCGTCGCGGTCTCCGTCGACTCGCCCCGGGCCAGCACCCCGTTATAGACGCCGTCGGCCGACGTGGTGCGGTCAGCCTTGATGTAGGCGCCACCCTCACCGGCCGCGATCGTCCACGCCGGTGAGGCGGTCAGCAGATCCGGCAGCGGGGCGATGACGAACACGCCATCCGGATCCGCGTACACCTCGCATCCGATCGCGGCCGCCACCTCGACCGCCGCCTCCCACGGGTCGGCCTCGACGTCCCAGGTGCGGGCGCCGATCGCCGCGTCGGTAGCCGCACTGCTGTCGACCGGGGCGTCCGGCAGACTCCGCCGGATCAGGGCGGTGACCGCGGACACCGCGGTTCCCGTTGCCCGGTACGGGGCCGTGAACTTGTCGTCGGAGACGACCGCCTCCAGGCTCTTGCCCTGCAGAGTGACCGGGCCCTCGTCGACGTCTCCGGAGATCTCGTCGACGCGGAAGGTCCCGAGCGGCACCAGTTCGCGGGTTCCGTCCGTGTAGACGACACCGCGGGTCACCCGGACCCGGGCGCCGTACACGCTGAGCTTCGCCGTGGGGTCCCGCGGGATGAGGCTGGTGTCCGCCAGGGTGATGGAGCAGGTGCGGCGGACCGACGACCCGCGGTCCACCGTCACCGACCCGCCCGTATGGGCCAGCTGCTCGACGATGCCGTCCGTGCGGTACAGCGTCACCTCAGTGACAGGCGTGTGGTACTCGGCGATCGCGGCGAGGAACCGGTCGGACACGGGGTACATCGATCACCCCTTCGGCCGGTTCAGGTAGACGTCTTCCCACGTGGAGAAGCGGGCCAGGACGTCCGCCCACGTGCCGTACTCGGCGAGAACGTCCTGCCACGTGCGGCCGGCCGACCCGGACACGCCGAGGGCCGTAGGCATGTCGACCTGCCTCAGGGGCAGGGCCCAGGACCGCCACACCTCCTGGGCCTGCGGCACCGTGCGCCCCTCAGTGACCTGCCCGACGGCGACGTACACGTCCTCGATGCCCATACCGGGCGCGGCCTGCCAGAGCAGAACCCGGCCGGGGTCGAGGAGCCAGTGCAAGTTCCGCCGCTCCTCGTCGGAGCGGGTCCAGATGAGGAGCTCGCCCTCCAGGCCGCCGCGGACGTCGGAGAGGATCACCGAGTTGCGGCGACCGCGGACGCGGTACTCCCCCTGGGCGATGTTCCGCTGCCAGTCCGGGGCCCGCTGCGCCAGGACCCTGATGTTGCGCTGCGGCATCCCGGGGTCCTTCAACCACACCTCGTTGGGATCTCCGGCCGGCACGGTCCGCGTCCACAGCCCGAAACGGTCCGGGGTGGTCTCGCCGACCTCGTAGGTCTCGTAGTTGTAGGTGACCTCGATGCCGAGGGGCGCCTCGTAGTCCTCGACGGCGACGGTCGAGTCGAGGATCGGCATCCGGTCGATGAGACCGTCAGGCCCGCGGACCAGCGTGCGCACGCCGTCCGGCGTGGTGCGCGAGACGGTCAGCAGATTCCCGACCTCGAGTTCACGCATGACGAGGCTGACCGACGCGGTGGCCTCATTCACGAAGGCATCGTCGATGGGGAGCGACGGGTAGAACGCGGCCCGGTCGAACCTGACGGTCGAGGAGGCCGCGGTCGCGGTGAGCGTCAGCTCCAGGGCGACCTTCACCGCAAGGTCAGGCGGGTCGGCATCGGTGACCAGCAGCCACCACCCGGGCGTCCCCATCGGAACGGGGACGGTGCTTTCCGAGGCGATCTCGGTGCCGCCGCTGTTGTAGTAGCGGATGCCCGTCGCCACGTTCCACGCGCCTGCGCTGACCTGGAACGCAATCTCGTAGCGGTGGGGGCCGGTGCTTTCGAGGGTGAACTTCGGCGACCGGATGGTGCTTTCGGTGGCGGTGGCCGAGCTGACGGTCAGAGAGTACGACCCGGACCGGAACGCGGCCCCCCAGGGGGTACTGCGGCTGAGAGTGGCGACCCCCGCGACGGTGGTCCAGCCGCCGACTCCGGCCTCGAAATCGGAGTGCTCCAGGGGGATGATGCTGCCGGTCTCGTAGCGCGGCCCTACCCGGATCACGACCGTGTCGCAGCGGAGGACCTGCCCGGCGGTAGCGGTGCTCAGGCCGAACGCCACCTCGGCCGTCGCCGCGTCGGCGGGGGCGGTGGCCGGCACCCTCTGCCGGTACCAGCCGGTGCCCGGCGCGGCGAGCACCCCGCGGGTCGTCTGGACCCGCACACCTTCGCTGTCGTAGTAGCGGAGCTCGATCCAGGCGGCGCTGCCGGCTGCGGGCGGCTGGATGTAGGCGTAGGCCTCGTACTCGACCCCGGGTGTCACCGGAGGTGTGTCGGTGCACCGCATCTCGGCCGCGCCGTTCGCGGTCACCGTCATGGTGGCCACGTGGCCGCCGGCGACATACAGGAGCGGCGACCAGTTCACCATCGGCACGGTCCTGCTGACCGTGCAGTTCGTGGTGGCCGCGTACTCGCTCGCGCGCTCACTGGTCTCCGCGTTCGCGGACAACAGGTTCCCTGTGGACCGCTTCGGAAGCCCCAGGTAGACGTTGTCGAAGAGCGAGTTGACGGCGGCGCCAGCCGGGGTGGAGGAGAAGACCACCTGGGCATACGCGGCGCCGGCCGGGGCGTAGTCGGCGACCGCGATGCGATGCCACGTGGCGGAGGCGGTCGCAGTGGTCACCGCCCAGGTGATGACGATCTCCGTCGAGGTGGCAGTGAGCCACCGGATTCCGATCCGCTCGGGCACAGTGGCCCCGGAGGCGTCGGCGAAAGCCAGGTACTCGACTCCGGGGATGACCGCGTAGGAGGCGGACGTGCGGCACCGCATCTCGCCGGCGGCGACGGACCGCATCTGCAGGCAGCCGTCGGACGCCGTCCCCCCGGTCGCGCGCGAGAGCGTGCAGTTGAGGAGCGGAGCCCAGCCCGTGGTGTTCGGCTCGATGGTCGACGTCGACTCGGACAGGTAGTTGCCGGGAATGGCCACGGTCAGCGTCCCCCTCCCGCGT